>NZ_BMVG01000179.1 GCF_014650595.1 Streptomyces alanosinicus | reverse complement strand
CGGAACCCCCACCGCCAGGCCCGACCCTCCCACCCGCAACACCGGGCCCAGCCCCACGCCACCGCCAGCGGCGGCCGGCGCCGACGACATCCCCCAGCGAAAGTTGCCGACGCATGACCACCACCCCCCGCACCCGCATCGCCCGCCTGCGCACCCTCGCCCTCACCGGCCTGGCCACCACCGCCGCCGCCACCGCCGCCCTCACCCTCATCCCCACCACCGCCCAGGCCGCCGAACTCCCCCAGACACACACCCCCACCACGGCCACGGCCACCGGCAGCGACACCCGCACCACCACCCAGCAGACCGGCCACGCCGACAACCTCGACGGCTGGATCAAGCAGTCCCTGCAGATCATGAAGGCCAAGGGCATCCCCGGCAGCTACGACGGCCTCAAGCGCAACATCATGCGCGAGTCCGGCGGCAACCCCGCCGCCCAGAACAACTGGGACGTCAACGCCCAGAAGGGCACCCCCTCCAAGGGCCTCCTCCAGGTCATCGACCCCACCTTC
>NZ_BMVG01000178.1 GCF_014650595.1 Streptomyces alanosinicus | reverse complement strand
CTTGGCGTGCGGCTTGGTCACCGGACGGTAGCCCGGCAGATCCATGGTGGGCGGCCAGGAGAACGTGGTCCTCGCCTGGAGGGCGTCCTTGGCGATGTCGACCAGGACCGGGCCCGGACGGCCCGTCGAGGCGATATGGAAGGCCTGCGCGATGGTCCGCGGGATGTCCTCGGCCCTGGTGACCAGGAAGTTGTGCTTGGTGATCGGCATCGTGATGCCGACGATGTCCGCCTCCTGGAAGGCATCCGTGCCGATCGACTTCGAGGCGACCTGACCGGTGATCGCGACCAGCGGCACCGAGTCCATGTGGGCGTCCGCGATCGGCGTGACCAGATTCGTGGCACCCGGACCGGAGGTCGCCATGCACACACCCACCCTGCCGGTGGCCTGCGCATAACCGGTCGCCGCATGACCGGCACCCTGCTCATGCCGGACCAGGACATGACGCACCCGGGTGGAGTCCATCAACGGGTCGTACGCCGGCAGGATCGCACCACCGGGAATGCCGAATACCG
>NZ_BMVG01000177.1 GCF_014650595.1 Streptomyces alanosinicus | reverse complement strand
GGAGGTGACCGGTACTAATAGGCCGAGGGCTTGTCCTCAGTTGCTCGCGTCCACTGTGTTAGTTCTGAGGCAACGACCGTTGCCGGCTTTGAGCAGAACGCATAACTACAGAGTGTGCTTGTTCGCTCGAAACCATTAGGGTTTCGGTGGTCATAGCGTGAGGGAAACGCCCGGTTACATTCCGAACCCGGAAGCTAAGCCTCACAGCGCCGATGGTACTGCAGGGGGGACCCTGTGGGAGAGTAGGACGCCGCCGAACAATCTTTGGAGGACCCCTGGTCCCAGCGTTCAGCTGGGACCAGGGGTCCTTTTGTTTTTACAATGCTTGTGTACCGAAGACAGGAGTCACCATGTCCACCAACTCTCCCGACGACCGACCGGAGCGCGACCAGCGGCGACGGGACAGTGGTGACCGCGGTGACCGCGGCGGCTACCGCGGAGACCGTGGCGGCTTCCGTCGCGACAACGACCGTGGTGGTTACGGCCGGCGTGATGACAACCGCGACAACCGTGGTGGCGGCTACG
>NZ_BMVG01000175.1 GCF_014650595.1 Streptomyces alanosinicus | reverse complement strand
GCATCAAGATCATCGACCTGCTCATCTCCCTCATCCCCGGAATCGGCTGATCGCCATGAACAACTCCGTAACGAACACCTTCCGGTTGCTCGGGGCGGGCCTCAGGGCCCTGCTCGTGCTGACCCTGGTGACGGGCGTCGTCTACCCGCTGGTCGTCACCGGGATCGCCCAGGCGGCGTTCCACGACAAGGCGAACGGCTCGGAGACCAAGGCGGACGGCAAGGTCGTCGGCTCCTCCCTGATCGGGCAGTCGTACAACCTGCCGCTGAAGAAGGGCCAGGACACCCCCGACCCGGACCTGAAGTGGTTCCAGGGCCGCCCGCAGAACGGCCTCGGCGCCAACAGCGTCAACACGCGGTACAAGCTGATCCTTTCCGGCGCCACCAACCTCTCCGCCGACAGCAAGGTGCTGATCAAGCAGGTGGGCGACGCCAAGGCGGCCGTGATCAAGGACAACTCCGTCGCCGGTTACACGGTGAAGCCGTCCGACGTGCCCGCCGACGCCGTCACCTCCTCCGGTTCCGGACTGGAC
>NZ_BMVG01000174.1 GCF_014650595.1 Streptomyces alanosinicus | reverse complement strand
CTACCTCGCCGGACACTCCATCGGCGAGATCACCGCGGCCCACGTCTCCGGAGCGATCTCACTGGAGGACGCGGCCCGACTGGTCACCGCACGCGGACGCCTCATGCAGGCACTCCCGTCCGGTGGCGCCATGGCCGCCATCCAGGCCACGGAGGAAGAACTCCTCCCCCACCTGACGGACACCGTCGGCATCGCAGCCATCAACTCCCCTACCTCCGTGGTGATTTCGGGCGTCGAAGCGGACGTCGACACGATCGCGGCGGACTTCGCCGACCGCGGCCGCAAGACGACCCGGCTGCGGGTCTCGCACGCCTTCCACTCCCCCCTGATGGACCCCGCGCTCGCCGAGTTCCGCGCGGTCGCCGAGACCGTCACCTACAACACCCCGCAGATCCCCGTCGTCTCCGGCGTGCACGGCGAGATCACCGACGAGTGGGGTACTCCGGATTACTGGACCCGCCACCTCCGCGAGGCGGTCCGCTTCGCCGACACCGTCACCCACCTCAACACCGAACGCGGCGTGACCCGCTTCCTGGAGCTCGGCCCCGACGCCATCCTG
>NZ_BMVG01000173.1 GCF_014650595.1 Streptomyces alanosinicus | reverse complement strand
GTACGACGCGGGCGACTTCGACGCCACCCTGTTCGGTATCTCCCCGCGTGAAGCCCTCGGCCTGGACCCGCAGCAGCGCCTGCTCCTGGAGACCGCCCACGAGGCGATCGAACGCGCCGGCATCGCCCCGCACACCCTGCGCAAGAGCAAGACGGGTGTGTTCGGCGGCGTGATGTACCACGACTACGGTCCCGGTACGAGCGACGGCAGCCTGGTCACCGGCCGGGTCGCCTTCAGCCTCGGCCTGGAGGGCCCCGCGGTCACCATCGACACCGCCTGCTCCTCCTCCCTCGTCGCCGTCCACCTGGCCGCCCAGTCCCTGCGCTCCGGCGAGTCCACCCTCGCCCTCGCCGGCGGCGTCACCGTGATGACCGAACCGGACATGTTCCTGTACTTCAGTCATCAGCGGGGCATGGCCTCCGACGGCCGCTGCAAGTCCTTCGCGGCGTCGGCGGACGGTACGGGCTGCTCCGAGGGCGTGGGCGTCGTCGTACTGGAGCGTCTCTCCGACGCCCGCCGCAACGGCCACCCCGTCCTCGCCCTGATCAAGGGCTCCGCCGTCAACCA
>NZ_BMVG01000172.1 GCF_014650595.1 Streptomyces alanosinicus | reverse complement strand
CGCGACCTCGACCACGCTCACCTCGACCGGTGCGGTGGACTCCTTCCACTCGTCCTTCACCGGTCTCGGCGGCGGTATCGCGATGCTGGGCATGATGCTGGGCGAGATCGCGCCCGGTGGTACGGGCTCGGGCCTGTACGGCATGCTGATCATGGCGGTGATCGCGGTGTTCATCGCGGGTCTGATGGTCGGCCGTACGCCCGAGTACCTGGGGAAGAAGATCGGCGGCCGCGAGATGAAGCTCGCCGCCTGCTACATCCTCATCACCCCCGCCCTGGTGCTGGTGTTCACGGCGGCCTCGATGGCCCTGCCGACCCCGCCGCACTCGATGCTCAACTCGGGCGCGCACGGGTTCTCCGAGGTGCTGTACGCGTTCACGTCGGCGTCGAACAACAACGGTTCGGCCTTCGCCGGTCTGAACGCGAACACCGACTGGTTCAACACCATGACCGGGCTCGCGATGCTGCTCGGCCGCTTCCTGCCCATGATCTTCGTCCTGGCGCTGGCCGGCTCGCTCGCCGAGCAGACGCCGGTCCCGGTCACCGCGGGCACCCTGCGCACCGAGAAGCCGCTG
>NZ_BMVG01000171.1 GCF_014650595.1 Streptomyces alanosinicus | reverse complement strand
GTCGTCAGCTCGTGTCGTGAGATGTTGGGTTAAGTCCCGCAACGAGCGCAACCCTTGTTCTGTGTTGCCAGCATGCCCTTCGGGGTGATGGGGACTCACAGGAGACCGCCGGGGTCAACTCGGAGGAAGGTGGGGACGACGTCAAGTCATCATGCCCCTTATGTCTTGGGCTGCACACGTGCTACAATGGCCGGTACAATGAGCTGCGATACCGTGAGGTGGAGCGAATCTCAAAAAGCCGGTCTCAGTTCGGATTGGGGTCTGCAACTCGACCCCATGAAGTCGGAGTTGCTAGTAATCGCAGATCAGCATTGCTGCGGTGAATACGTTCCCGGGCCTTGTACACACCGCCCGTCACGTCACGAAAGTTGGTAACACCCGAAGCCGGTGGCCCAACCCCTTGTGGGAGGGAGCTGTCGAAGGTGGGACTAGCGATTGGGACGAAGTCGTAACAAGGTAGCCGTACCGGAAGGTGCGGCTGGATCACCTCCTTTCTAAGGAGCATTTCTAGGCCGCCTGGCGGTCCAGAGGCCAGTACATCGGCGAGTGTCTGATGCTGGTTGCTCATGGGTGGAACGTT
>NZ_BMVG01000170.1 GCF_014650595.1 Streptomyces alanosinicus | reverse complement strand
GTACGACGCGGGCGACTTCGACGCCACCCTGTTCGGTATCTCCCCGCGTGAAGCCCTCGGTCTCGACCCGCAGCAGCGCCTGCTCCTGGAGACCGCCCACGAGGCGATCGAACGCGCCGGCATCGCCCCGCACACCCTGCGCGGCAGCCGCACCGGAGTGTTCGGCGGGCTGATGTACCACGACTACGCCCAGGGCACCGAGGCGTCCGGCACCACCGGCGGCAGCCTGGTCACCGGCCGGGTCGCCTTCAGCCTGGGCCTGGAGGGCCCCGCGGTCACCATCGACACGGCCTGCTCCTCCTCCCTCGTCGCCGTCCACCTGGCCGCCCAGTCCCTGCGCTCCGGCGAGTCCACCCTCGCCCTCGCCGGCGGCGTCACCGTCATGTCCGAACCGGACATGTTCCTGTACTTCAACCACCAGCGCGGCCTCGCGGCAGACGGCCGCTGCAAGCCTTTCGCGGCGTCGGCGGACGGTACGGGCTGCTCCGAGGGCGTGGGCGTCGTCGTACTGGAGCGTCTCTGCGACGCCCGCCGCAACGGCCACCCCGTCCTCGCCCTGATCAAGGGCTCCGCCGTCAACCA
>NZ_BMVG01000169.1 GCF_014650595.1 Streptomyces alanosinicus | reverse complement strand
CGGACGCCTGTACACGGAGGCGATGCTCGACGGTCTGGAGTCCGTCCCGCGGGCGTCCTGTTCGTATCGTGGCGGTGCCTTCGAGGAGATGGATCTGGCCGCGGTTCTGGCCCGGCGGCCGCAGGTGGCGATCGTCGACGAGTTCGCCCACAGCAACGTTCCCGGCGGCGGCCGCAATGCCAAGCGCTGGCAGGACATCGAGGCCCTGCTCGACGCGGGTATCGATGTGATCACCGCGCTGAACGTCCAGCACCTGGAGTCCCTCAACGACGTGGTGGAGAAGATCACGGGGGTGCCGCAGCACGAGACCGTGCCGGACGAGGTGGTACGGCGGGCCTGGCAGATCGAGCTGGTGGACATGCCCCCCGAGGGGCTGCGCCGGCGCATGGCGCACGGGAACATCTACACCCCCGAGAAGATCGATGCCGCGCTCGCCAACTACTTCCGGCCCGGCAATCTGACGGCGCTGCGCCAGCTGGCGCTGCTGTGGACGGCCGACCGGGTCGACGAGGCGCTCCAGGAGTACCGTTCCCAGCACGGCATCGGCCGGGTGTGGGAGACCCGGGAGCGGGTCGTCGTTGCCCTGACC
>NZ_BMVG01000168.1 GCF_014650595.1 Streptomyces alanosinicus | reverse complement strand
CACCGCGCGCAGCTCCCGCCAGGGCATGTCCTCGGCGCTCGCGTACAGCAGCGGCGGCAGGACGACCAGGCCGATGATCTGCGGGCTGATCTGGATCTGCGGGGTGCCCGGCAAAAGCGCTACCGCGAGGCCGGCGACCACGAGCAGGGAGGGGGCGGGGATGCGCCAGCGGCGCGCGAAGGTGGCGACCACCGTGGCGAGGACCACGAGGGAGAGAACCGTACCGACGCCGCGCATGCCGTTCCCTGGAAATGCCGAAGGGATTGCCGAAGCCGGCCCGGCTTCCGGCCGACCAGACTTCCCGGCACACCGCCTTCACCCTATCGGCCCAGACCCCATCAAGACAGTGTCAATGTCTCCAGGAGAGCCGCCAAGGAATCGCTAAGAACCACGCCGATCGCCCCGCAAAGCGGCTTCCTTGAGGGCAGGAATCCTTCTCCACCGAGGGAGTTGGATCAGTGAGCGGAGCGCGTCGGCGGCGATGAGTGACGTACGGCCCGGACGGCTGAAGGTCTACCTGGGTGCGGCTCCGGGGGTCGGCAAGACCTACCGGATGCTCGATGAGGGGCGGCGTCGTGCCGCCCGCGGGGCGGATGTGGTGGTGGGGTTCGCGGAGTGTCAC
>NZ_BMVG01000167.1 GCF_014650595.1 Streptomyces alanosinicus | reverse complement strand
CGGGCTTCTGCGGTCTCCCGCGCTGCCCTTCACGAGTACTACGGTGCCAGAGCGGCCTGACGGGCCGCTGACGTGCGGCTGACGGCGGGAGGGGAGAGCTGCCGCTGGCTGGGCTTGTGGTGTCCTCCCGATTGGCCTGTGTCGATTGGGCTACTACGCGACAGACTGGCGGCGTACTACCCGGGCAGCGGAACCTACCTCTTCCCATGCCAGGCGAGCGATGTTCTGTGGAGTTACGTGCAGATTGCTGGTGAAGTGTTTGATGGGGTTGTTCTATTCGCCTGTGTGTATGCATCTGGCCTTCCTCGGCTGCGATGTATTCATTCTGGGTGAATACATTGCGTGTGTTTCTGCAGGTCAGAGAGGTGCTGGTGTCTGTTAAAGGGGGGTGCACCCTCAATGTGTCCGAACGGCGCCTTCCGAGGCTCACTTATATAGCACGCGCGATTGAGGGTTGGTAACTCTGTTCTATTGGAGCGAGCTGATACATGATCAGGTTTAAGTCCCCTTGGCGCACTCATGGGCTCTGAGCGTGCCCGGTATGGCTGAGTGTGTCGGTCGGTGTCGTTGGTCAGTGGGTTTGTGGGGTGGGTGTGTCTGGCGTGGGGTTGTGCAGGTTGGCTGAGTGGGGC
>NZ_BMVG01000166.1 GCF_014650595.1 Streptomyces alanosinicus | reverse complement strand
CCCGTACCTCGCCGGGCAGGGCCAGCCCTATGAGGCTGAAGACGACGCTCTCCAGGAGGAAGACGACCGTGCCGTAGACGGCGTGCAGTTGGAGTCTTATGCGGGCGTTGGTGAGGCGGTCGCCGCGGCCGCCCAGGACGACGCCCGCGACGACGCAGGACGTCACGCCTGAGGTGTGTGCGGCCTCCGCGAGGAGATAGGCGGCGTACGGGGTGACCAGGGCGATCACCGTCTCCAGGACCGGGTCCTCGGTGCGCCGCCGGATCAGGGTGATCACCCCGGCCACCGCGGCCCCGATCACCGTGCCGCCGCCTGCCAGCAGCAGGAACTGCCCGCCCGCCGCCCTCCAGTCCGCGGTGGCCGAGGCGATGGCGATGCCCGCCGCCACCCGGACCAGCACCAGTGAGGTCGCGTCGTTGAACAGGCTCTCCGCCTGGACCAGGACCTGCACTCTCGGGGGCAGGGCGAGGCGGCGGCCGAGCGCGGTCACGGCCACGGGGTCGGTGCTGGCCAGCACCGCGCCCAGCACGAACGCCATCTGCCAGGACAGGGGGGTGAGCGAGGCGGCCACCGCGGCGACGGCCGCCGCGGAGGCGAGCACCAGCCCGATGGCGAGGATGCCGACCGGTTTCCAC
>NZ_BMVG01000165.1 GCF_014650595.1 Streptomyces alanosinicus | reverse complement strand
CACCGCGCGCAGCTCCCGCCAGGGCATGTCCTCGGCGCTCGCGTACAGCAGCGGCGGCAGCACGACCAGGCCGATGATCTGCGGGCTGATCTGGATCTGCGGGGTGCCCGGCAAAAGCGCTACCGCGAGGCCGGCGACCACGAGCAGGGAGGGGGCGGGGATGCGCCAGCGGCGCGCGAAGGTGGCGACCACCGTGGCGAGGACCACGAGGGAGAGAACCGTACCGACGCCGCGCATGCCGTCCCCCTGGGGCTACCACGGGGAGCCGCTCTCGACTTCCCGGCCGACCAGACTTCCCGGCACACCTGCCCTCACCCTATCGGGCCAGGTCGCGTCAAGACAGTGTCAAGGTCCACGGGACCGACGCCAAGGAACCGCTAACAACCGCGCCGCCCGCCTCGCGAAGCGGCTTCCTTGGGAGGAGAAACCCTCCGGAAGCCCTCCGGAAACCCTCCCGCGAAGGGGAGTTGGATCAGTGAGCGGAGCGCGTCGGCGGCGATGAGTGACGTACGGCCCGGACGGCTGAAGGTCTACCTGGGTGCGGCTCCGGGGGTCGGCAAGACCTACCGGATGCTCGACGAGGGGCGGCGTCGTGCCGCCCGCGGGGCGGATGTGGTGGTGGGGTTCGCGGAGTGTCAC
>NZ_BMVG01000164.1 GCF_014650595.1 Streptomyces alanosinicus | reverse complement strand
CTCAACAGTCTGCATCCCCCTACCTTTCTTAGATTTGAGAAAGGTAGCATGCGTGAGAAAGTGGGGCCATGGACACCTTGGAACTCCTGGCACACCCAGTCCGCCTCCGCGTGGTCCACGCACTGCGCGGCGGGCGGACCCTGACCACCGGCCAGTTGTGCGCTCTGATCCCGGACGCGTCCAAGGCGACCGTCTACCGGCACGTCGACCTCCTCGCCGCGGGCGGCATCCTCGACGTCGCCGACGAACGGCGAGTACGGGGCGCCGTCGAACGCCGCTACCGGCTACGGCAGGAACACGCGAACATCGACGCGGAAACCATGCGCGCGCTCGCCCCGCAGCACCACGAGCGGGCATTCACAGCCGCCATAGCCGCCCTGGCCGCGGAGTTCGGCGCCTATCTGGAGCGCGAAGGCAGCGATCCCGTGGACGACCTCGTCGGCTATCGCCAGCACGCGATCTGGCTCAGCAGGGACGAGCTCGTAGCCCTGATCGGAGCGATGCAAGCCGCCATCGCGCCCCTCCTCGCCAACGAACCCTCGCGAGAACGCACCCGCTACCTCCTCAGCCCCATCCTCTTCCCCGCCGAACAGGCCGAACAACAAGACCCGCTGTAGCCGACCCCACTCGGGGTGAACCAGGTCATCTG
>NZ_BMVG01000163.1 GCF_014650595.1 Streptomyces alanosinicus | reverse complement strand
GTCCGGCCGGATGAGGACGGCGGTGACGTCCCGCCAGATCGGATGCGACGCCTCGGAGTTGATGGTTCCTGCCCGCTGCTCCAGGCCATCCGCGGGGCGCGGTGTCCGCGTCCTGCCGAGGTCCAGCAGGAGTGGTCGGCCGTGGTGCATCAAGGGGTGGGCGGTGGGTACGCCGGCTGTGTCCAGGGCGAGGCCGGCCAGTCGGGTGCCGTTCAGCGGGTGCGTGCCGGGTGTGGTGTCGGTGGGGAGCGGGTCGTCGAATCCGGCGATCCGGCGCGCCCACTGGCGGTTGGTGTGCGGTTCGGTCAGCGCGGCGGAGCAGACCTCGCGCAGCGCGATCTGCTCCGGGCCGGCTGCGGCGAACAGGGCGAGCTGCGCGCGGGTGTTGTCGATGACGGCGCGGGCGGCGGGCCGGCGCTCCGTGTCGTAGCTGTCGAGTAGTCCGTCGGGTGCCCGGCCCTGGAGGGTGGCGGCCAGCTTCCAGCCCAGGTTGGTGGCGTCCTGGATGCCGAGGTTCATGCCCTGCCCTCCGGCCGGGAAGAACATGTGCGCCGCGTCCCCGGCCACCAGCACCCGTCCGGCCCGGTACCGCGTGGCCTGGCGGGTGGCGTTGCCGTAGCGCGAGAGCCACCGGGGGTTGCGGATGCCCAGGTC
>NZ_BMVG01000162.1 GCF_014650595.1 Streptomyces alanosinicus | reverse complement strand
AGTCGTGGACGGTTGACGAGTGAGAATGCAGGCATGAGTAGCGATTCACACGTGAGAAACGTGTGCGCCGATTGACTAAGGGTTCCTGGGTCAAGCTGATCTGCCCAGGGTAAGTCGGGACCTAAGGCGAGGCCGACAGGCGTAGTCGATGGATAACCGGTTGATATTCCGGTACCCGCTGTGAAGCGTCAAACATCGAACCAGGCGATGCTAAGGCCGTGAAGCCGTTCCGGACCCTTCGGGGAAAGGAAAGTGGTGGAGCCGCCGGACCAGACTTGCAGTAGGTGAGTGATGGGGTGACGCAGGAAGGTAGTCCAGCCCGGGCGGTGGTTGTCCCGGGGTAAGGGTGTAGCCCGAGTGGTAGGTAAATCCGCCGCTCATGCAGGGTGAGACCTGATGCCGAGCCGATTGTGGTGAAGTGGATGATCCTATGCTGTCGAGAAAAGCCTCTAGCGAGTTTCATGGCGGCCCGTACCCTAAACCGACTCAGGTGGTCAGGTAGAGAATACCGAGGCGTTCGGGTGAACTATGGTTAAGGAACTCGGCAAAATGCCCCCGTAACTTCGGGAGAAGGGGGGCCACGTCTGGTGATGGGTTTTACACCTTGAGCTGGGGGTGGCCGCAGAGACCAGCGAGAAGCGACTGTTTACTAAAAACACAGGTCCGTGCGAAGCCGTAAGGC
>NZ_BMVG01000161.1 GCF_014650595.1 Streptomyces alanosinicus | reverse complement strand
GGCTGTCTCGTTCGTGACCAACACGAACTGGCAGTCGTACTACGGCGAGCAGACCATGGGTCACGTCGTGCAGACCGCCGGTCTGGCCGTGCAGAACTTCGTCTCCGCCGCGGTGGGTATCGCCGTCGCGGTCGCTCTCGTCCGTGGTTTCGCGCGCTCGCGCACCGGTGAGCTGGGCAACTTCTGGTCCGACCTGGTGCGCGGCACGCTGCGCATCCTGGTGCCGGGTGCCGCGGTCGCCGCGGTGATCCTGGTCGCCTGCGGTGTGATCCAGAACTTCTCGGGTATCCATGAGGTCGGTCAGTTCATGGGTGGGTCGCAGCAGTGGAACGGCGGCGCGGTGGCCTCGCAGGAGGCGATCAAGGAGCTGGGTACGAACGGCGGCGGTTACTTCAACGCGAACTCCGCCCACCCGTTCGAGAATCCGACGCCGTTCACGAACCTGTTCGAGATCTTCCTGATCCTGGTGATCCCGTTCTCGCTGACCCGCACTTTCGGTGTGATGGTCGGCAACGTGAAGCAGGGGTACGCGATCCTTGCCACGATGTTCACCATCTGGCTGGGCTTCACCGTGCTGATGATGTGGAGCGAGTTCGCCCACCACGGCGCGGCGCTCCAGGCGGCCGGTGGTGCGATGGAGGGCAAGGAGGTCCGGTTCGGGGTCGGCTCCTCGTCGATCTTC
>NZ_BMVG01000160.1 GCF_014650595.1 Streptomyces alanosinicus | reverse complement strand
GGCTGTCTCGTTCGTGACCAACACGAACTGGCAGTCGTACTACGGCGAGCAGACCATGGGGCACGTCGTGCAGACCGCCGGTCTGGCCGTGCAGAACTTCGTCTCCGCCGCGGTGGGTATCGCCGTCGCGGTCGCTCTCGTCCGTGGTTTCGCGCGCTCGCGCACCGGTGAGCTGGGCAACTTCTGGAGCGATTTGGTCCGGGGAACGCTGCGCATCCTGGTGCCGGGTGCCGCGGTCGCCGCGGTGATCCTGGTCGCCTGCGGTGTGATCCAGAACTTCTCGGGTATCCATGAGGTCGGTCAGTTCATGGGTGGGTCGCAGCAGTGGAACGGCGGCGCGGTGGCCTCGCAGGAGGCGATCAAGGAGCTGGGTACGAACGGTGGCGGTTACTTCAACGCGAACTCCGCTCACCCGTTCGAGAATCCGACGCCGTTCACGAACCTGTTCGAGATCTTCCTGATCCTCGTCATCCCGTTCTCGCTGACCCGCACTTTCGGTGTGATGGTCGGCAACGTGAAGCAGGGTTACGCGATCCTCGCCACGATGTTCACCATCTGGCTGGGCTTCACCGTGCTGATGATGTGGAGCGAGTTCGCCCACCACGGCGCGGCGCTCCAGGCCGCCGGTGGTGCGATGGAGGGCAAGGAGGTCCGGTTCGGGGTCGGCTCCTCGTCGATCTTC
>NZ_BMVG01000159.1 GCF_014650595.1 Streptomyces alanosinicus | reverse complement strand
TCCTAAGGTAGCGAAATTCCTTGTCGGGTAAGTTCCGACCTGCACGAATGGCGTAACGACTTCTCGACTGTCTCAACCATAGGCCCGGTGAAATTGCACTACGAGTAAAGATGCTCGTTTCGCGCAGCAGGACGGAAAGACCCCGGGACCTTTACTACAGTTTGATATTGGTGTTCGGTTCGGCTTGTGTAGGATAGCTGGGAGACTTTGAAGCAGGCACGCCAGTGTTTGTGGAGTCGTCGTTGAAATACCAGTCTGGTCGTGCTGGATGTCTAACCTGGGTCCGTGATCCGGATCAGGGACAGTGTCTGATGGGTAGTTTAACTGGGGCGGTTGCCTCCTAAAGGGTAACGGAGGCGCCCAAAGGTTCCCTCAGCCTGGTTGGCAATCAGGTGTTGAGTGTAAGTGCACAAGGGAGCTTGACTGTGAGACCGACGGGTCGAGCAGGGACGAAAGTCGGGACTAGTGATCCGGCGGTGGCTTGTGGAAGCGCCGTCGCTCAACGGATAAAAGGTACCCCGGGGATAACAGGCTGATCTTCCCCAAGAGTCCATATCGACGGGATGGTTTGGCACCTCGATGTCGGCTCGTCGCATCCTGGGGCTGGAGTCGGTCCCAAGGGTTGGGCTGTTCGCCCATTAAAGCGGTACGCGAGCTGGGTTTAGAACGTCGTGAGACAGTTCGGTCCCTATCCGCTGTGCGCGTAGGAGTC
>NZ_BMVG01000158.1 GCF_014650595.1 Streptomyces alanosinicus | reverse complement strand
GGCGCCGGTCCAGACCGCGAGGAGTAACTGCATTTCGCGGGCGACCCGGTAGAGGGTCAGGCTGGCGCCGTCTCTTTTGGGGACCGGGTGATGCGTTGGAGGGTGCAGAAGGCGTGTGCGACGGAGACGAGGGTGACGTGGTGGTGCCAGCCGCGCCAGGTGCGGCCCTCGAAGTGGGCCAGGCCCAGGGCCTGTTTCATCTCGCGGTAGTCGTGCTCGATGCGCCAGCGCAGTTTCGCGGTGCGTACGAGGGTGGCCAGTGGGGTGTCGGCGGGCAGGTTGGACAGCCAGAACTGGACGGGTTCGGGCTGGTCGGCGGGCCATTCGGCCAGCAGCCGGCGCACCGGCAGTTCCGGGCCGTCGGCGGCCTTGCGGATCTCGCGCCCGGCGGGCCGGATCCGCAGGGCCACGAACCGTGAGTACATGCGCTTGACGCCGCTGCGGCCGCTGCCCGGGCGGGAGCCTTCCCGCCACTGCACCGGCTTCGCAGCCCGCTTCCCGGCCTCGATGACCAGCTTCTTCACCGTCTGGGCCGACTCGGGGTAGGCGGGCTGGGGCCTCGGGCCGCGACCGCTGTAGGGCGGGATGTGCGGCCGGGCTTCTTCCGGGTGGGCGGTCGTCGTGGTGGAGATGCCGACCGCGTAGCCGAGTCCGCGTTCTTCCAGGCCCAGGCGGAAGGCTGCGGTGTCGCCGTATCCGCCGTCGGCGACGACGAGCGGGACGTCGATGCCCCACGACCTGGTCTCGTCGATCATGTCCAGGGCCAGCTGCCACTTCTCGACG
>NZ_BMVG01000157.1 GCF_014650595.1 Streptomyces alanosinicus | reverse complement strand
GGGGACGGAGCGGTTCCTGGGGTCGAAGTTCGCGAAGAAGCCGGAGATCATGGCGGCGAACATCGCGGCGTTCCGGGCGGGCTGGAACTTCGGTGAGACGACGGAGGACTTCGCGGTCTCCTACGAGGTCGCCCCGGCCGCCAAGGCCTTCCCGGTGGGTACCTACCGCAACATCTCCGGGAACCTGGCCCTGGCCTACGGCCTGATCGCCGCCTCCCGCCAGGCCGACCTGCCACTGTTTCTGGGCTCCTACCCGATCACCCCGGCCTCCGACATCCTGCACGAGCTGAGCCGGCACAAGAACTTCGGTGTGCGGACCTTCCAGGCCGAGGACGAGATCGCCGGTATCGGTGCCGCTCTGGGCGCGGCCTTCGGCGGCTCCCTCGCGGTGACCACCACCTCCGGCCCCGGTGTGGCCCTCAAGTCCGAGACGATCGGTCTGGCGGTCTCCCTGGAGCTGCCGCTGCTGGTCGTCGACATCCAGCGCGGCGGCCCCTCCACGGGGCTGCCGACCAAGACCGAGCAGGCCGATCTGCTGCAGGCGATGTTCGGCCGCAACGGCGAGGCCCCGGTCCCCGTCGTCGCCCCCAAAACCCCGGGGGACTGCTTCGACGCCGCGTTGGAGGCGGCGCGGATCGCGCTCGCCTACCGCACGCCGGTGATGCTGCTCTCCGACGGCTATCTGGCCAACGGTTCGGAGCCCTGGCGGATCCCGGACCTGGAGGAACTGCCCGATCTGCGGGTCCGGTTCGCGACCGGCCCCAACCACACCCTGGACGACGGCAGCGAGGTGTTCTGG
>NZ_BMVG01000156.1 GCF_014650595.1 Streptomyces alanosinicus | reverse complement strand
GCAGCGACACGAAGTGGTACATCGTGTTGCCGCAGGAACCCGACGACCTCCATCCGGAGGACACACTGGAGCTGGTACTGAGCGGCACCGCAGCTCCCGAGTGCAGCGGGGTGTGGATCCACACCGAGGCGGCCGCAGTGACCAGCGCGGCCGTAGCGATACACACCATTGTCACCGTGATCTGATCTAGGCGCATGGGCAGAACACGGTGACGATGTGATCCGATCCGTAACGGGGTTCCGGGGGTGGCCACAGGTGCCACCCCCGGAACCTCTGACCATTCAGCTAATTCCCACTCCCGATACCTCGATCTATTGGGGAGCCTTCGGGGAGATCCATGCTTGCGCAATTCTGGGCCAAGCCGCGATCTCCTCCGACTGCTGAGCATCCATCTCTCATGGCCGGCCGAGTCGTAGTAATTGGTGTGATGTAGGCCCTCACGCCGAGCCACCGTGCCAGGTATGGATTGCTGCGTGTTCGCCCTCATCCTACTCAGCCCACACGATGGGCCGTTCGCTCGCTCTTGATAGAGGATGATTCGCTACGCCTCCTAGCACGCTCGGTCCGTCATCTGTGCGTGGAAATTTAGGATTTCAGATTTTCGTTCATGAAACCTCTTGAGTATCCAAACTTCCGGCGCCTAATGTTCAAGGATCCGCCTTCCCGGCCGGGTTCCGTAAGGGAATCTTACTTGTCCTGGGATTCGGAACAGCAGCCATTTGTAGATGAAAGGATGTGGAATAAGCGTGACGCTTGCAGTGGATTACCTCTCCGTGCGTGAACGGGCTGGCGCCGTGGTGGC
>NZ_BMVG01000155.1 GCF_014650595.1 Streptomyces alanosinicus | reverse complement strand
GATGACGTTGGCCGCACCCTCGGCACCCATCACCGCGATCTCGTTCGTCGGCCAGGCGTACGTCAGATCGGCACCGATCGACTGCGAGTCCATGACGATGTACGCACCGCCGTACGCCTTACGCAGGATGAGGCTGATACGCGGCACGGTCGCGTTGCAGTACGCGTACAGCAGCTTCGCGCCGTGCCGGATGATCCCGCCGTGCTCCTGGTCGACACCGGGAAGAAACCCCGGCACATCGAGCAGCGTCACGATCGGGATATTGAAGGCATCACACATCTGCACAAAGCGCGCGGCCTTCTCACTCGCCTCGATGTCCAGCACACCCGCCAGCGACTGCGGCTGGTTGGCGACGATCCCGACGGCATGCCCGTCCAACCGGGCCAGCGCGCAGATGATGTTCCGCGCCCAGCGCTCGTGGACCTCCAGGTACTCGCCGTCGTCGACGATCTCCTCGATCACCCGGGCCATGTCGTACGGCCGGTTGCCGTCGAGCGGCACCAGGTCGAGCAGGGCCTCACCGCGCCGGTCGGAGGGGTCACCGGACACCACCCGCGGGGGATCCTCGCGGTTGTTCTGCGGGAGCAGGGAGAGGAGGTAGCGCACCTCGGCGATGCAGGTCTCCTCGTCGTCGTACGCGAAGTGACACACACCCGACGTCTCGGCGTGCACGTCGGCACCGCCGAGGCCGTTCTGGGAGATCTCCTCGCCGGTGACCGCCTTGACCACGTCCGGGCCGGTGATGAACATCTGCGACGTCTCACGCACCATGAACACGAAGTCGGTGAGGGCCGGCGAGTACGCCGCGCCGCCGGCGCACGGGCCC
>NZ_BMVG01000154.1 GCF_014650595.1 Streptomyces alanosinicus | reverse complement strand
GCCGACTCATCGACCGCTACCACACCGGCAACCAACCGAAGGCCACCGCCGCGCGGGCCCTACTGGAGCAGCTCACCCCCCGGGAGCTGGACGTTCTGGCCCTGCTCGCCCAGGGCGAGACCAACGCTGACATCGCCACCCGCCTCACGATGCGGGAAAGCACCGTCAAAGCCCACGTCAGCCGCATCCTCACTGCCCTGGGCGTCACCAACCGCGTCCAGGCCGCCCTCCTGGCCCGCGACGCGGGACTGCCCACCTGATCAAACGAGCAGGTACTGAAGGACGTCGGGGCACTGACCTCATCGACGGCCGGTGACGGACTCACGGTCGCCGAAGCACACGGTGACCAAGACCAGGACCTCGAAGATCCCGGAACCTGCTCCTTCGCCCACCTGTTCACCAGGCCATCGACGCCTATCTGCGCGGCTTCTTAGACGTGGTTTCATTTGGTGAGTCGGCGGTGGCAGATGAGGGCTGCTGCTATACCGATGAAGGCGAGGAAGTGTTCCGATTTTCGCTCGTAGCGGCGGTGCAGGCGTCGGCAGCCGGCCAGCCATGACACGGTCCTCTCGACCACCCAGCGGTGACGGCCGAGCCGCGTGGACGACTCGATGCCCTTGTGGGCGATACGGTGCCGAATGCCTCGTTCACGGAGCCATTTCCGCAGGTGGTCGTAGTCATAGCCCTTGTCGGCGTGGAGCTTGGCGGGGCGTCGGCGGCGGGGCCCGCGGCGGGAGCGGATGGGCAGGATCCCGCGCACGAGCGGCTTCAGCCCGAGGCTGTCGTGCATGTTGGCGCCGGAGATCCCCAGCGACAGGGGCAGTCCGCTCCGGTCCGTGATGAGGTGGATCTTCGATCCCGACTTGCCACGGTCGGTCGGATTCGGTCCGGTCAGTGGCC
>NZ_BMVG01000153.1 GCF_014650595.1 Streptomyces alanosinicus | reverse complement strand
TCGCCTTCACGTTCCAGGAGCCGATGTAGTCGCGGATCTGCTTGACCAGGACATGGACGCTGGAGAACGTGCCCCGGCGGATGGACTGCCGGGTGATGATCCCGAACCAGATCTCGATCTGATTGAGCCACGACGACCCGATGGGGGTGAAGTGGAAGTGCACGTGAGGATTCTTCGCCAGCCACGCCTTCACCTCCGGAGTCGTGTGCGTGGACAGGTTGTCCAGCACCACGTGGATCTCCCTGCCCTGGTATGGCTTCACCGCCTTCTTCAAGAACGCCAGGAAGTCCGCCGCGTTCCGGCTCGGCTTGCACTCGCCGAGCACCTCGCCGGTGGCGACGTTCAGCGCCGCGAACAGGTTCGTGGTGCCGTGCCGGATGTAGTCGTGAGTGCGCTTCTCGGTGGCGGCGAAGGTGACCGGCAGCACGGGCTGGGTCCGGTCCAACGCCTGGATCTGCGTCTTCTCGTCGACGGACAGGACCACCGCGCCACCGGGCGGGGCCAGGTACAGCCCGACGATGTCGACGACCTTCTCCGCGAACCCCGGATCCTTGGACAGTTTGAAGGTGCCCGACCGGAACGGCTTCAGATTCTCCTCACCCCAGACGCGGGCGATGTAGTGGAACGAGACCTTGATCCCTTCCACCCGTTTCAGATACGCCGCCAGGGTGCGCGTGGACCAGTGCGTCAGGCCCGTTTCCGCGGGCGGTGTCATCTTTGTCAGCGCGATCACCCGGCTACGGGTCCTCGGCGACACCTGGGCCTTCCCGCCGCCGCGTTTCTTCTCCACCAGGCCCGCGACGCCCTCCTCCAAGTACCGCGTCCTGGTGCGGTCCACCGTCCGTTCCGATACATCGGCCAGTTCGGCGACATCTTTGCGCCGGCGTCCCTCCCCGGCCCACAAC
>NZ_BMVG01000152.1 GCF_014650595.1 Streptomyces alanosinicus | reverse complement strand
GTCCATCTCATGGTGCGGCGACATGAGCTGACGGACGCGCAGTGGCAGAGGATCGAGTCGTTGCTGCCTGCCAACGGCAAGCCCGGCGGGCAGTGGGCCGATCACCGCAATGTGATCAACGGGGTTCTGTTCCGGGCCCGTACGGGGGTGCCCTGGCCGGACCTGCCCGAGCGGTACGGTCCCTGGCAGACCGTTTACGAGCGGCACCGCCGCTGGTCGGCGGACGGCACCTGGCAGCGGATCCTGGCCGAGTTACAGATCGAGGCTGACGCCGCCGATCCCGACGGGGCAGTGGTCAAGGCGGTCGAGGCGGAGAGCGCGCAGCGCAGGCGGGAATGGGCGGTGAACATCGACTCCACCTCCTGCCGGGCACATCAGCACGCGGCCGGGGCCCGTCACCGGCCGCCGCGCGACTTCCCGCAAAAGGGGGCGGTGCGCGTGTGGAAGCGGATGGGCGGGAGGCGTTGGGGCGCTCACGGGGCGGACTGACCAGCAAAATCCATCTGCTGGCCGACGACCGGGCCCGCCCGCTGACCTGGCAGACCTCTCCGGGCCAGCGGGGCGACAGCCCCATGTTTATCCCCGTGCTGGACGGCTTACGGATCCGGCGACGGGGACCGGGCCGGCCCCGCGTCCGTCCAGATCGCGTCCGCGGCGATAAGGCCTACTCCAGCCGCGACAACCGCGCCTATCTGCGACGGCGGGGGATCAAGGCGACCATCGCCCAGCCCGACGACCAACGAGCCAGCCGCAAGCGCAAGGGCCAGGCTGGTGGACGTCCACCAGCCTTCGACAAGGCCCAGTACCGCCGCCGCAGTGCCGTCGAGCGATGCGTCAGCAAGTGGAAGCAGTACCGCGCAGTAGCCAGCAGGTACGACAAGCGCGACTACATCTTCAACGGCACCCTGGCC
>NZ_BMVG01000151.1 GCF_014650595.1 Streptomyces alanosinicus | reverse complement strand
GTGCACCTCGACACCGGCCGGGGGCGCGATGTCGGCGGCGGTGACCAGACCCGGGCCCTGTTTGCGCAGGTACATCACGACCGGCTCGTCGTGCTCCGAGGAGACGACCAGCTGCTTGATGTTGAGGATCAGGTCGGTGACGTCCTCCTTGACGCCCGGCACGGTGGTGAACTCGTGCAGGACACCGTCGACGCGGATGCTGGTGACAGCAGCGCCGGGGATCGACGACAGGAGGGTACGGCGCAGGGAGTTGCCGAGGGTGTAGCCGAAGCCCGGCTCCAGCGGCTCGATCACGAACCGGGAGCGGAACTCGTCGACGACCTCTTCGGTCAACGAAGGACGCTGAGCGATCAGCACGAGGTATGGCCTCCAGGATCAGGCAAGCGAATGCTCGGGGTGTGTCAGGCGAGAGAGCCGGCTGAGCGCGGTGGTCCGGTCAGCGGCAGACGATCAGGCGGCGCCGCACGTCGGGTGTCATTCGCAGGTGCTGCCCGCCATCACGGACAACCACCAGGACGGCATAAAGGTGGGAGCCCTCTCGCGAGAGGGCTCCCACCACCTTCCCGTGTGTCCACTGAACGGAGAAACACGGTCATGAGTCACTCTTCCACTTCCGGAACCGCCTCACACCGAGGCAGGACGACGCCTGATGATGCTTTCACTCAACTGGACGCAATTTCACCGTTGGGGCTCAATCTGACGCTCGGTGTTTGCGGCCCGGTGGGCCGCTCCGCGTCGGCGCGGGCGGCCGGTTTCCGTTCGGGGAAACGGTCACGGTGACCACTCGCCGAACGTTTACACAAAGCCCCCATTTCAGACTGAAGGCTCTTGAAGTGCGGATTCGAGGTTCAGAAACAGGCACTCAGCTTGTTCCTTATCGTCGGCCATTACGCAGAGCGACGAGTGTCTCGGGTCGTTTGA
>NZ_BMVG01000150.1 GCF_014650595.1 Streptomyces alanosinicus | reverse complement strand
CGCCGCCCTGGACAACGCCGGCCTGACCATCGCCGACGTCGACGCCGTCGAGGCCCACGGCACCGGCACCAAACTCGGCGACCCCATCGAAGCCCAGGCCGTCCTCGCCACCTACGGACAGCGCGAACCCCAGTCCGCACCCCTGTACTTGGGCTCGCTGAAGTCGAACCTGGCCCACACCCAGGCGGCGGCCGGCGTCGGCGGCATCATCAAGATGATCCTCGCCCTGCGCAACAACATCCTGCCCAAGACCCTCCACCTCGACGAGCCCACCCCACACGTCGACTGGGAAGCCGGCCACGTCCAGCTACTGACCGAAGCCGTCGACTGGCCCACCACCGACCGTCCGCGTCGCGCGGGTGTCTCCTCCTTCGGCCTCAGCGGCACCAACGCCCACATCATCGTCGAAGAAGCACCCACCGACGACGAAGAAGCGACCGCCGAGCACCGCCAACTCCCTTCTTCAACCGTGCTGTTGTCGGGCCGTACGCCCAGCGCCCTGGCCGAGCAGGCCGACCGCCTGTACACCCGCGTCCTCGGCGACGAAGCCCTCTCCCTGACCGACCTCGCCCACTCCACCGCCCTCACCCGCACCCCGTACGACCATCGCGCGGTCGTCCTGGCCGAGTCCCGTGAGGACCTGCTGGCCGCCCTGTCCGTCCTGTCCACGCCGGCCGAGGGCACGGCGTCGGCGGACGTCGTCGCCGGAGCCGTCCAGGACGGCAGGACGGCGTTCCTGTTCACGGGCCAGGGTGCCCAGCGCCTGGGCATGGGCCGTGAACTGCACGCCGCGTTCCCGGTGTTCGCCACTGCCCTCGACGAGGTCGCGTCCGCCGTGGACGCCCACCTCGATCGCCCGTTGTACGAGGTGATCTGGGGCGAGGACGAGGAACTGCTGAACAGCACCGCCTACACCCAGCCCGC
>NZ_BMVG01000149.1 GCF_014650595.1 Streptomyces alanosinicus | reverse complement strand
CGCCGCCCTGGACAACGCCGGCCTGACCATCGCCGACGTCGACGCCGTCGAGGCCCACGGTACCGGCACCAAACTCGGCGACCCCATCGAAGCCCAGGCCGTCCTCGCCACCTACGGCCGCCGGGACCCGCAGCTCAAGCCCCTCTACCTGGGCTCGCTGAAGTCGAACCTGGCCCACACCCAGGCGGCGGCCGGCGTCGGCGGCATCATCAAAATGATCCTCGCCCTGCGCAACAACATCCTGCCCAAGACCCTCCACCTCGACGAGCCCACCCCACACGTCGACTGGGAAGCCGGCCACGTCCGACTGCTGACAGAGGCCGTCAACTGGCCGCACTCCGCCGACCGTCCGCGCCGCGCGGGCATCTCCTCCTTCGGCCTCAGCGGCACGAACGCCCACATCATCGTCGAAGAAGCACCTGCCGACGACGTAGAAACCACCGCCGAGCGCCGGGCACTCCCGGCCGTCCCGGTGATCGTCACCGCGCGCAGCGAGAAGGCCCTCGCCGAGCAGGCCGACCGTCTGCACACCCGCGTCCTCGGCGACGAGAACCTCTCCCTGACCGACCTCGCCCACTCCACCGCCCTCACCCGCACCCCGCACGAACACCGCGCGGTGGTCGTCGCCGAGTCCCGCGAGGACCTGCTGACCAAGCTGTCGGCACTCGCGGACGGCAACGCCCCCGAGGCCGTCCAGGGACTGACCCGGGAGGGCAGGACGGCGTTCCTGTTCACCGGCCAGGGCGCCCAGCGCCTGGGCATGGGCCGTGAACTGCACGCCGCGTTCCCGGTGTTCGCCGCTGCGTTGGACGAGGTCTCGGCGGCTGTGGACACCTATCTCGATCGGCCGTTGTTCGAGGTGATCTGGGGTGAGGACGAGGAGCTGCTGAACAGCACCGCCTACACCCAGCCGGCCCTGTTCGCCATCGAG
>NZ_BMVG01000148.1 GCF_014650595.1 Streptomyces alanosinicus | reverse complement strand
TCCTCGTGGACGATGAAGTCGACCACGACCGGACGGTCGTTGATCGAGTTCGCCTCCTCGATGACCTTGTCCAGATCCTCCGGCCGCTCACACCGCAGCCCCACACACCCCATCGCCTCGGACAACTTCACGAAGTCCGGCACCCGCGTGCCCTTCGCCTCCGGATTCACGTCGTCCGGACCACTGTGCAGCACCGTGTTCGAATACCGCTGGTTGTAGAACAGGGTCTGCCACTGACGGACCATCCCCAGAGCACCGTTGTTGATGATCGCGACCTTGATCGGGATGTTGTTCAACGCACAGGTGGTCAGTTCCTGATTCGTCATCTGGAAACAACCGTCACCATCGATCGCCCACACCGTCCGCCCCGGCTGCCCGGCCTTGGCACCCATCGCGGCCGGCACCGCATAACCCATCGTCCCGGCACCACCGGAGTTCAGCCAGGTGGCGGGCTGCTCGTACCGGATGAAGTGCGCCGACCACATCTGGTGCTGGCCGACACCCGCCGCGAAGATCGTCCCCTGGGGCGCGAGCTGCCCGATCCGCTCGATGACCTGCTGCGGGGACAGCGAACCGTCCTCGGGCTGGTCGTAACCCAGCGGATAGGTCTCACGCCAGCGGTTCAGATCACTCCACCACGCGGTGTAGTCACCCTTGTGGCCCTCACTGTGCTCCTTCTGCACCGCCTGCACCAGATCGGCGATCACCTCACGCGCGTCACCCACGATCGGCACGTCCGCCTCACGGTTCTTCCCGATCTCGGCCGGGTCGATGTCGGCGTGGACGATCTTGGCGTACGGGGCGAAGCTGTCCAGCCTGCCCGTGACCCGGTCGTCGAAACGGGCCCCGAGCGCGACGATCAGGTCGGCCTTCTGCAGCGCGGTGACAGCGGTGACCGCACCGTGCATGCCCGGCATCCCCACATGCAGCGGATGACTGTCCGGGAACGCGCCCAGCGCCATCAGGGTGGTGGTGACGGGCGCC
>NZ_BMVG01000147.1 GCF_014650595.1 Streptomyces alanosinicus | reverse complement strand
GAGTCGGGCCCGGCTGGGCCGTGGGAGCGAGAGAGTGGGGCGGGTCGTGGGACGGCGCAAGGGCGGCATAGGGATCGCACTGGTCACCGGTGCGGTGCTGGTGGGTGCGAGTGCCTGTGGCGGGGGTGGCGGCGACAAAACGCGTACGGACGACGCGAAGGCGCCGGTCAAGCCGAGCGTCAGTGCCTCTGCCTCGCCGACGAGGCCGGCGGGTCCGCCGATGCTGCTGGACACGATCACCCCGCAGTCGGGTGCCACGGTCGGTGTGGCCATGCCGATCTCGGTCGTCTTCACCGATCCGGTGGCCGTCAAGGCGCGGGCCGCGGTGGAGAAGCATCTGAGGGTCAGTGCCTCGCAGCCGGTGGCCGGGGCCTGGCACTGGTTCGGTGACAAGCGTGCCGACTGGCGGCCCCGGACGTACTGGCCCTCGGGCACGAAGGTACGCGTGGATGCCGAGATGACGGGGGTCGGCAACGGCAACGGCCGCTACGGCGTGCGCGGCTACACGCACACCTTCACCATCGGCGACGACGTACGCGCGGACGTCTCGGTGACCGGTCACACGATGAAGGTGAGCCGTGGCGGGAAGGTGCTGCGCACCCTGTCGATCAACGCGGGCAGTGCCCAGTACCCGACGTGGAACGGCACGATGGCCGTCATCGACAAGGAGGCCAAGGTCCACATGACCTCCTGCAGTGTCGGGATCAGCTGTGACAAGGGCAGTCCCAACTACTACGACCTGACCCTGCCCTGGGACGTCCACCTGACCCAGTCCGGCACATATGTGCACTACTCCACCGGTGACCCGTATCCGGGCAGCGGCAGCGCCCGCGGCTCGCACGGCTGCGTCCACCTGTCCATGGCGGACGCCAAATGGTTCTACGGCCAGATCAAACAGGGCGACCCCGTCACCATCACCGGCTCCCCCCGCGCCAAGGCCCCCGCCGACAACGGCTACGCCGCCTACAACCTCACCTGGGACCAATGGC
>NZ_BMVG01000146.1 GCF_014650595.1 Streptomyces alanosinicus | reverse complement strand
ACGCCGCCAGCGACACCATCACCGCCCACGACACCGGCTGCACCACATCAACATCCGCCAACTCAGCCCCACCACGCACGACATCACTCAGCGACCACTCCACATAAGGAGCCAGCGCAGCCCCACACGCCTCCATCGACGCGGCGAACACCGGCGAGACATCCCACAACTCCCGCCCCATACCAACCCACTGCGCCCCCTGACCCGGAAACACGAACACCACGTCACCGGCAGCAGCGTGAGCGGCCCGGCCTCGTACAACGGACGACGGGGTCACTCCGTCACCGACCGCCAAGCCCTTGACCCCGAGGGTCAGTTCGCCCCCGTCCGTGCCCAGGACGACAGCACGGTTCTCCAACGCTGCTCGCGTGGCAGCAAGCGACCACGCGACATCCACCGGACGCAACTCATCGGCAGCAGCATCCACATACGACGCCAACCGGCTCGCCTGGCCGGCAAGCCCGTCCCCACCACGACCCGACACCACCCACGGCACCACACCACCAGCCACGAACACCGGCACAACGGCATCCTCCGGCTCAGTCCCGGACCCCGACCCCGACCCGGACCCGACCGGAGCCTCCTCCAGCACCACATGTGCATTGGTGCCGCTCACCCCGAACGAGGACACACCCGCCCGACGCGGACGCCCCTCCGTCTCCGGCCACTCCACGGCCTCCGTCAGCAGCGACACCGCACCCGCCGACCAGTCGACGTGCGGAGTCGGCTCATCGACGTGCAGTGTCCGCGGAAGGAGACCGTGCTGCAGCGCCAGCACCATCTTCATCACGCCGCCGACGCCGGACGCGGCCTGTGCGTGGCCGATGTTGGACTTCAACGAGCCCAGCCACAAAGGCCGTTCGGGATCCCTGCCCTGCCCATAGGTCGCCAGCAGCGCCTGGGCCTCGATCGGGTCACCGAGGGTCGTGCCGGTGCCGTGTGCCTCCACCACGTCCACGAGGTCCGGAGTCACACGGGCGTTGGCGAGGGCCGCGCGGATGACGCGT
>NZ_BMVG01000145.1 GCF_014650595.1 Streptomyces alanosinicus | reverse complement strand
CACGGCGGGGTCGGCGATGCGCCCCAGGGTGACATCGAAGAACGCACGGACGGCGGCGACTGGGTCCTCGGCCGCGCACGAGAGGGCGGCGTCGAACTTGTCGCCGTAGCGCGTGGCGTAGCGATCCAGGCAGCGAAGGAAGAGCGCGTCCTTGTCGCCGAGCGAGGAGTAGATCGAGCTGCGGTTCAGGCCGGTCGCCCGGGACAGGTCGTCGAGCGAGGTGTCGGCGTAGCCGGAGCGCCAGAACTGGATCATCGCGGCGTCGAGCACCGTGTCCATGTCGAACTGCTTCTTGCCTGCCATGCGGCCCATCCTCCCATCTTGGACTGATCAGTTCAAGACGTGCTAGCGTCGAATCACGGTCCACCCGCCTCGATGGAGGATTCCCATGACCAACCCCGTCCCCGCCCTGCCCCTGCATGACCTGGCCGGATTCACGCACCGCTGGGTCGACGCCGACGGCGTCCGCCTGCACGCCGTCGAAGGCGGTCGGCCGGACGGACCGGTCGTCGTCCTGCTCACCGGGTTCCCGCAGACGTGGTGGGCCTGGCGAAAGGTCATGCCTGCTCTCGCTGATCGGTTCCGGGTCATAGCGATCGACCGGCCGGGCCAAGGCAATTCCGAGCATGCGGAGCTCAGCTACGACACGCACACGGTCGCCGCGCACATCCAGGCCGCCGTGAACGCTCTCGGCGTGCGGGACTACTGGCTCGCCGGGCACGACATCGGCGCCTGGGTCGCCTTCTCCCTCGCCCTGAACTACGAGAGCCGACTGCACGGGGTCGCGCTGCTCGACGCCGGAATTCCCGGTATCACCATGCCGGAAGCGATCCCTCTCGACCCGACTCTGGCGTTCAAGACCTGGCACTTCGCGTTCCACGTGGTGCCCGATCTTCCCGAGACGCTGATAGCCGGCCGCGAGCGGGAGTACATCAGCTGGTTCCTGAAGACCAAGTCCCTCGCGCCCGACGCGTTCGAGGAAGCAGAGCTCGACCACTACGGCGCGGCCCTCGCCGTCGATGGCGGCCTGCGCGCCGGCCTCGCCTACTACCGCGACGCCGCCGAGTCCGCGCGC
>NZ_BMVG01000144.1 GCF_014650595.1 Streptomyces alanosinicus | reverse complement strand
GCCCAGGCCACCGCCTCCCCGTCCCACGGCGTCTCCGTCGCCCGCGCCTGCGCGACTCCGACGAAGAAGGACCAGATGGCCTGCAACGCCCTTCAGGTCACCGCGGGCACCCCCGCCTCAGCGCACGCCGAGAGCGCCCTGACGGCCGCCGCCGCTCCCTCCGGCTACGGCCCCGCCTCGCTCCAGTCGGCCTACAACCTGCCCTCCGCGAGCGGCGGTTCGGGCCAGACCGTGGCGATCGTCGACGCCTACGACGACCCCAGCGCCGAGTCCGACCTCGCCGTCTACCGCGCCCAGTACGGCCTGTCCGCCTGCACCACGGCGAACGGCTGCTTCAAGAAGGTGAACCAGAGCGGCGGCACCAAGTACCCACGCGCCAACTCCGGCTGGGCCGAGGAGATCTCGCTCGACCTCGACATGGTCGGCGCGGCCTGCCCCAACTGCAAGATCCTGCTGGTGGAGGCGAGTTCCTCCAGCATGACCAACCTGGGCACGGCCGTGAACACCGCCGTCGGGCTGGGCGCCAAGTTCGTCTCCAACAGCTACGGCGGCTCCGAGTCCTCCAGCGACGCGACCTACGACTCCACCTACTTCAACCACCCGGGCGTCGCCATAACCGTCTCCTCCGGCGACGGCGGCTACGGCGTCGAGTACCCGGCCGCGTCGAAGTACGTGACGGCGGTGGGCGGCACGTCCCTCAACACGGCCTCCAACACCCGCGGCTGGACCGACACGGTGTGGAGCGGGGCCGGCTCCGGCTGCTCCAAGTACGACGCCAAGCCCAGCTGGCAGAAGGACTCCGGCTGCGCCAACCGCACCGTCGCTGACGTCTCCGCGGTCGCCGACCCCAACACCGGCGTCGCGGTGTACGACACCTACGGCCAGGGCTCCGGCTGGATGGTCTTCGGCGGCACCAGCGCCTCCTCCCCGCTGATCGCGGCGACCTACGCGCTGGCCGGCGCCCCGTCCTCCGGCTCCTCCCCGTCGTCCTTCCCCTACGCCCACACCTCGGCCCTGAATGATGTCACCAGCGGCTCCAACGGCAGCTGCGGCGGCTCCTACCTCTGCACCGGCACCACCG
>NZ_BMVG01000143.1 GCF_014650595.1 Streptomyces alanosinicus | reverse complement strand
CTGGGAGTCCATGACGATGTACGCACCTCCGTACGCCTTGCGCAGGATCAGCGAGATCCTTGGCACGGTCGCGTTGCAGTACGCGTACAGCAGCTTCGCGCCGTGCCGGATGATCCCGCCGTGCTCCTGGTCGACCCCGGGCAGGAACCCCGGCACATCGAGCAGCGTCACGATCGGGATATTGAAGGCATCACACATCTGCACAAAACGCGCGGCCTTTTCCGACGCCTCGATATCCAGGACGCCTGCGAGCGACTGCGGTTGGCTAGCGATGATGCCGACCACCTGACCGTTCAACCGGGCCAGCGCGCAGATGATGTTGCGCGCCCAGCGCTCGTGGACCTCCAGGTACTCGCCGTCGTCGACGATCTCCTCGATCACCCGGGCCATGTCGTAGGGCCGGTTGCCGTCCGCCGGGACGAGGTCGAGCAGGTCGTCGGAGCGCCGGTCGACCGGGTCGGAGCACTCCACCCGCGGCGGGTTCTCGCGGTTGTTCTGCGGCAGCAGGGAGAGGAGGTAGCGCACCTCGGCGATGCAGGTCTCCTCGTCGTCGTACGCGAAGTGACACACACCGGACGTCTCGGCATGCACGTCGGCACCACCGAGGCCGTTCTGGGAGATCTCCTCGCCGGTGACCGCCTTGACCACGTCCGGGCCGGTGATGAACATCTGCGAGGTCTCACGGACCATGAACACGAAGTCCGTCAACGCCGGTGAATACGCCGCACCACCGGCGCACGGGCCCAGCATCACACTGATCTGCGGGATGACACCGGACGCCTTCGTGTTCCGCTGGAAGATACCGCCGTAACCCGCGAGCGCGCTGACACCCTCCTGGATCCGGGCACCCGCGCCGTCGTTCAGCGACACCAGCGGCGCACCCGCCGCGATGGCCATGTCCATGATCTTGTGGATCTTCGTGGCATGAGCCTCACCCAGCGCACCACCGAAGATCCGGAAATCGTGCGCGTAGATGAAGACCGTACGGCCCTCCACCGTGCCCCAACCCGTCACGACACCGTCCGTGTACGGCTTCTTCGCCTCCAGCCCGAAACCCACCGCCCGATGCCGGCGCAGCTGCTCG
>NZ_BMVG01000142.1 GCF_014650595.1 Streptomyces alanosinicus | reverse complement strand
ATGGCCTGTGGTGCGACGAGGACTTCGCCGACTGGTACCCGCGCGACGGGCGGCCGGGTCCCTCTCCCGCTCAGCCGGCCACCGTCTGTGTGCTGCAATTCGTACTCGGTCTGCCGGACCGGCAGGCCGCCGAGGCGGTTCGCTGCCGCATTGATTTCAGGTACGCGCCGGCCATGGAGCTGGACGACCCCGGCTTCCATCACAGCGTGCCGGCCGACTTCCGGGACCGTCTCACCGAGGACGGCCGGGCCGACCGCCTTCTCGACCTGGCGCTGGCCCGCCTGAAGGAAGCCGGGCTGGTGCGCGAGCGCACCACGCAGCGCACCGATTCCACCCACGTCCTGGCCGCGGTGCGGGACCTGACGCGCCTGGAGCTGGTCACCCGGGGCGGTCCGTGCGGCACTGGAAGAAGTCGCCGGCATCTCTCCTCACCTGCTGGACGGGCTGGTCGATGAGGACTGGGGCCGCCGCTACGGCCGTCCGGTTCGCCTGGGCAAGAACCCCACCAAGCCCAAGACCAGAATCCTCGCCACCGGCGACGACGCCGTCAGGCTCCTGGAGCACCTCCACCGGCACGGAGCGGACCGTGCGTCGGGCCCTCGTGTCCAGGCCCTGCGCCAGATCATGGTGCACAACCACCACCGCGACGCCGCGGGCCGCCTGCGCCGGCGCACTGCCGAGACGGAAGGCGGGCCCGGACTGCCGCCCTCCTCCCGGGCGGTCGTCTCGCCCGACGACACGTCGGCCCGCTACGCACGCCACGGACACATCATCAGCTGGAAGGGGTTCACCGCCCGTCTGACCGAGACCTGTGCTCCCGACGGCCCCGACGTGATCACGGACGTTGCCACCACCGCGGCCACGACCCACGACAGCCAGGTCCTGCCCGGCATCCACACCCGCCTCGCCTGCCGCGGACTGCTCCCAGCCGAGCACCTGGTCGACGCCGGTCACACCTCCCTGCCCCACCTGGAACAAGCCGCCCGCGAACACCAGGTCACCGTCTCCGGGCCGCTGAAGAGCAACCCCGCCCGCCAGCACCGTCAGAACGAGGGCTTCGCCCGGGACGACTTCCACATCGACTACGACAATCAGCAGGTCACCTGCCCCCAGGGACAGGTCAGCGCGGGCT
>NZ_BMVG01000141.1 GCF_014650595.1 Streptomyces alanosinicus | reverse complement strand
CGAGGTGCCGCACGGCGACCTCACCGTGGGCGGCGTACCGCTCGCCGGGCTCGCCGACCGCTTCGGCACCCCCGTCTACGTCCTGGACGAGGCCGAGGTCCGCGACCGCTGCCGTACCTACCTGGACGCCTTTCCCGACACCGAAGTCCTCTACGCCGCCAAGGCGTTCCTGTGCCGGGCCATGGCCCACTGGATGGACGAGGAGGGACTGGGGCTGGACGTGTGCTCCGCCGGGGAGCTCGAACTCGCCGTCACCACCGGCTTCCCGGCCGAGCGGATCGTGCTGCACGGCAACGCCAAGTCCCCCCGCGACCTGGACACCGCGCTGCGCCTCGGCGTCGGACGCATCGTCATCGACAGTCCCGCCGAGATCGCCCGGCTGGCCGCCGCCGTCGGACCCGACGGCCACCAGAAGGTCATGGTCCGGGTGGTGCCCGGGATCAGCGCGGGCGGCCACGACAAGATCCGCACCGGCACCGAGGACCAGAAGTTCGGCCTCAGCATCTCCGACGGGTACGCGCAGCACGCCATCACCCGCATCCTCGACCAGCCCCAGCTCGAACTCACCGGCCTGCACTGCCACCTGGGCTCGCAGATCACCAGCGTCAAACCGTATCTCGTCGCCGTACGCCGCCTGGTGGGGCTGATGAGCCGGCTGTACGAGCAGCACAGCCTGGTCCTGCCCGAACTCGACCTCGGCGGCGGCCACGGCATCGCCTACCGGCCCGGCGAGGCGGCCCTGGACCTGACGGCACTGGCCCGCAGGGTCCGCGCGGAACTCGCCGACGCCTGCGCCACGGCCGGACTCCCCGTGCCCCGGCTGATCATCGAGCCGGGCCGGGCGATCGCGGGCCCCGCCCAGATCGCCGTGTACCGCGTCCTCGCCGTGAAGCACACCGGCGCGCACGCCTTCGTGGCCGTCGACGGCGGCATGAGCGACAACCCGCGCCCGGCCCTGTACGGCGTCCGGTACGCGCCACGGCTGATCGGCCGGCACGGCACGGCGGAGCGCTCCCGGGTCACCGTGGTCGGCCGGCACTGCGAGGCCGGCGACGTCCTGGCCGCCGACGTGGAACTGCCCGCCGACATCCGGCCCGGTGACCTGCTCGCCGTCCCGGTGGCCGGCGCCTACCACCTGTCCATGGCCTCCGGCTACAACCTG
>NZ_BMVG01000139.1 GCF_014650595.1 Streptomyces alanosinicus | reverse complement strand
GGTACGGGTGCCCGGCGTGTCGGGCTGCCGACGTACGCCTTCCAGCACCAGCGCTTCTGGCTGCAGGCCACGGCGGCCGCCGACGCGGCACACCACGGTCAGACGTCCGTCGGTCACCCGTTGCTCGGTGCCTCCGTCGCCCTGGCGGGCTCGGACGGGCTGGTGCTGACCGGGCGGCTGGCCGGCGCCGGCCACGGCTGGGTGGCCGACCACGACGTCCTCGGGACCGTACTGCTGCCGGGCACCGGATTCGTCGAACTCGCGCTGCGGGCGGGCGAGCAGGTGGGCTGCACGACCCTGGCGGAACTCACCCTTCAGGCGCCGCTCACCCTGCCCGAGGACGGCGGAGTCGCTCTCCAGGTGACGCTCGGCGCGCCGGACGGCGAAGGCCGCCGTACCGTGACCGTCCACTCGCGCCACGAGCACGCGCCCACGGACACGCCGTGGCTGCTGCACGCCGAGGGTGTCCTCACCCCCGCGCCCGTCGCGCCCGCCGCCGGTCTCACGGCCTGGCCGCCGGCCGGCGCCACGGCCGTCGACGTGGCGGACACCTACGACGTCCTGCGCGAGCGCGGCTACCACTACGGCCCCGTCTTCCAGGGCCTGAAGGCCGCCTGGACGTCCGGCGACGACATCTACGCCGAGATCGAACTGCCCGAGCAGGCGCACTCCGACGCGGCCGAGTTCGGGATCCACCCGGCCCTGCTCGACGCCACCATGCACGCTCTGGGTATCGGCGGCTCCGGCACCGACGGCGACGACGAGGCCCGCCCGCTGCTGCCGTTCTTCTGGGAGGACGTGGCCCTCTTCGCCGTCGGCGCCACCGCGCTGCGTGTGCGCATCGCGTGGACCGGCGAGAACACCATGTCCCTGGACGCGTCCGACGCCACGGGCGCCCCCGTGCTGTCCGTGGGCAGTCTGACGTTCCGTCCGGTGTCTCAGGAGCAGTTGTCGGGTGGTCGGCAGGAGTCGCTGCATGAGATCGGCTGGCGTGTGCTGCCCGCCGGTGGTGAGGCGGCGGAGTACCGGCTGTGGGACGACGTCGCTGCGGATGGCGGTGGGCCGGTGGCGGGTGCGGTGGTCTACCGCGTCCCGGCCGCCGACGCCGATGCCGACGTACCCGTCCCGGAGGCGGTGCGTGCCACGACCGGCGGGACGCTGGCGGTGGTGCAGCGATGGCTGGCGGAG
>NZ_BMVG01000138.1 GCF_014650595.1 Streptomyces alanosinicus | reverse complement strand
TCATCGACGTCCGACAAGGCAACCAAGGATGAACCCGCAGGTCACAGATTCCACAGAATGTTCGCGTTCATCGACAACCATTCGCGGGCGATCGTGGGGCACCGGTTCGGGTTCGCCGAGGACACCGTCCGCCTGGCCGCCGCTCTGCGTCCCGCGCTCGGCGCCCGCGGAGTCCCGGAGACGATCTACGTCGACAACGGGAGCTGCTTCGTGGACGCCTGGCTGCTGCGGGCCTGCGCGTCCCTGGCGATCAAGCTGACCCACTCCAAGCCGGGACGCCCGCAGGGCAGAGGAAAAATCGAACGATTTTTCCGCACCGTTCGAGACCAGTTCCTCGTCGAACTCGACGATCGGCGGGTCGGTGAGATTGAGCATCTCACGGAACTGAACAGGCTGTTCGCGGCCTGGGTGGAGACCGTTTATCACCGCACGGTGCACACCGAGACCGGGCAGGCGCCGATCGAACGCTGGCTGCGTTCGATTCCGAAGCCGCTGCCGTTGCCCTCACAGGCCGATCTGCGGGAGGCATTCTTGTGGTCGGAGATCCGCACCGTGAACAAGAAGTCCGCGACGGTCAGCCTGCACAGCAACACCTACGACGTCGACCCGATGCTGGTCGGCATGCGCGTCGAGCTGGTCTTCGACCCGTTCGACCTGACCGACATCGAAGTACGCGCGGCCGGCAAACCTGTCGGCAAGGCCGTCCCGCAGCACGTCGGCCGTCACACCCACCCCAAAGCGAAGCCGGAAACCCCCGCCGAGCCGGCCGCCCCGACCGGGATCGACTACCTGAAGGTCCTCGAAGGCGAGCACGCCGCCGCCACCCGCAAAGGCATCAACTACGCGTCTCTCATAGACGATTCACGCGAGGCGCGGTGAAGCCGACCCGCGCCGAGGAGTTGTACTTCGACCCCGAGCCCGACCTGTTCATGCTCACCGAACGCGAGCTCGCCGACCGGGCTCTGGCACTCGCGGGGGCCTGCTGCCGGCGGGCCGAGCAGACCCTGTTCACCGCGGACGACGGTGTCGTCCGCACCGCGCTTCGAGCGGTCCGTCTTGCCGTCCGGCTGCACCAGCGCGCCGACACCGCAGAGGCGCACGAACACGCCACGAGGCAGGCGGAGTTCTGCCCCTGTCCAAGGAGGATTCCATGATCGACCGCGTCCAGGGCTACTACCTGTTGACTGAACTAGTGGAGGAGTTCTTGCAGGTCAGTGACCCTATCCTCGGTTC
>NZ_BMVG01000137.1 GCF_014650595.1 Streptomyces alanosinicus | reverse complement strand
TGCCTGGCTCAACGAGGCAGAACACTGCAGGTGACACGAACCGGATCACGGAACACTAGCGGCGTGGAGTGATTATTCGCGTACCGTCCGTGAGGGAATAGGGAATAGGGAATAGGGAAGTGAACGCGCGTCACTGATGGGATAGTCGGTGGCGGCCGTGGCGGTACGCGCGCCGGCGCATCCCGTGATCCACGCTCTGGCCCAGTGGGAGTCACGGGCGTACAGGCATGTCCTGACGCCGCCGCCCCGGGGCGGTGAGTACGGCGATGTTCTCGCGAGTTTGAGGCCGTGGCGGCGAGCATCGGACACGCCATATGTCGTAGAAGCCGTCCAGGGCCGTCCATCCGGTGGGAGCCAGTGCGAGGGCTCCGTTGTACCCCGGCTCGCCGCTCTTGAGGACGCGGAGGAGTGAGGCTGTGACGACACGGGCTGTGCGGCAGAGCGGCAGCACACTGCAGGGAATTCCCTGCGACGCACGAGGTCGTAGCCCTTTGATCTCGACATGCCGAACGTCTGGGCGGCGTCCTGGACGCTCGCGGTACCGCTCCAGGTGGCACGGATGCGCTCGGGGCTGAACGCCTCGTGCTGCCCCGCGCTGCTCGACGTGGTGGGCATCGGTCCGGACACGGCCGTCGCCTTGCCGATCACGGTGGGGGACAACCGGGAACGCCTGAACAGTGAGGCGTCCTTCGCTGCGCTGTGCGGGGGCAGTCCTGTCGACCGTTCCTCGGGACGCTGGCAGCTCCGTCGCCTCGACCGTGGTGGAGACCGTCAGGCACATGCCGCATCATGCATCGGTTCACCCGTCCGCGGGTCGACCCGCGCACCCAGGACTATGACGAGCGCCGGATCAAGGAGGGCAAGACCCGGCGCGAAATCGCCCGATGCCTCAAACGCTGCGCGGCCCGGGAGGTCTTTCACCTGGTCAGACAGGTACAGTCAGGATCCCGCTCATAGGGGCTGTGTGATCATGGACGATCGTGCCCTTCAGCTCTCACCCGGTCCCCGTCCAACATCCGAGCGTGCATCGCACCTGGACCGTGCAGGTGTGGCAAAAACATCGATGGGTGGAGCCGCGTCCATGCGGGGCCGGCCGCGGAAGGTGCAGCTGTGCGCGTGGGTGATCCGCTCCGTGATCGTCCGCGCACCCAGTAACTGGTCATCTCATTTGGAGTGTTCGATAGGCTTCAGATGTGGGGATCGTTGAGCGGCTGGTGCCGGATGAGCTGTGGGAGTT
>NZ_BMVG01000136.1 GCF_014650595.1 Streptomyces alanosinicus | reverse complement strand
GTCTTGCCCACGTCGTAGCGGGTGGCGGGGTTGCGGTTCTTGGAGCCGGGTGGTCGTCCTGGCCCCGGCCGGGTGGGTTTGGGTGCACGGGCCGGACTGCCGAGGTGAGGGCGGATGTTCCTGAACCCGCGCCGGACCCGAGTCGGGGTAAGCGCTGTGCCGGGGCGGGTGGTCTTCTCCCAGGGCTTGCGCCGGTCGGCTGCCAACGGCAGCGCGAGGCGGAGCTGGGTGTGGGCTGCGATGACAAGCCAGGTCCACCGGTCGGCCGCCTGCGGGTCGCGTAGCCGGGGACGGGTCCAGCCCAGGGACTGCTTGAACAGGCGGAATGTGTGTTCCAGGTCGAATCTGCGCAGGTAGCAGGACCAGACGAAGTCGACATCGTCCGGACCTGCGCCGGTCGCGGAGGACCACAGCCAGACCGGTGGCGCATCTCGGTCACCAGGCAGGTGATCGACCTTGAGACGGACCAACGTTCCCTCGACCAAGGGGAGTTCGCCGTCCAGGTCGATCCAGGCCGAGCGGTGGGTGAGCCGGGGATGGACCCGGTCCCAGGCGCGGGCCTCGGCCTTGCCGTAGCGGGGCGTGTCGTTGAGGGTCACCACGGCCGGTTCGGGCCAGGTCTCCGGCTTCGCCAGGCGGAACTCCGGCCCGTGCTTCGGCGGCCGGCCGCCCTTGGGGGCGTAGACGCGCGGCGGCTTCGGCAACCGCAGAACGCGATCCGAACGAAGGCGCCCGACCAGCTCGACGGGCAGATCGCGCAGCACCCAGGCCAGGCGCATCACGTCATAGCCCGCGTCCACCACGACCAGGATGTTCCGGTCGCCGTCCTGCCACTGACCCGCCGTGACCAGGCGCTCGACCACGGCCCGCAGCTGGTCGGCGGTGACGGCCGCGGCGTCGTCGGCGGGCCCCAGCCGGACCGCGTCCAGGACCTGCGTCCACGACGTGCGGTCCGGGGTGAGCACGGCGACGAACGAGTACGGCCAGCCCGGCACCACGTGGTCCGATGAGCGGCCGTTGCGGCCGTGGACCAGGCAGAACAATCGCTCCGGCGAGCAGGCGGCGTCCGACCGCAGCCATGGTGAGACATCCGCCGTGAGCACGATCCGCCCGTCGAACCGCGGAAGCGGCAAGGAAACCAGCAGGTCACGCAAGCCGTCCGTGTCGAGCCGACCATGGTTCAGAGCCCCGTACAACGAGCCGTAGCCGCGCTGGTGCTCGGCGAGCAGGGACAGCTCGACCGGCGTCCGCGTCGGCCCGTCCGCACACAACAAAGCGTCGGCCAGCTCGAAGAACGCATCGGCCCGCGCAGACAGGCACCCGTAGAAGGCCGTCCGAAAGCGTGACAGTTCCGCGAACGCGTCCCGTTCGCTGGCACGCGCCAGCACACTCATCACTACGGCCTTCCTTGTGAACTCCTGGATCTCGTCGCAGAGTTCAGGATCACGAGGAAGGCCGCCCTCAT
>NZ_BMVG01000135.1 GCF_014650595.1 Streptomyces alanosinicus | reverse complement strand
TTGAAAAGCCAACCAAGTGGTGGGAAGAGCGAACCTGGCGATTTTCAAGAATCGCCATCATCGCAAAGGATCTGGTCTCCGAGACCGACTCTGACCTGGATCGACCAGATCAAGTGAGACACGGAGGAACCGAAGATCTCAGGTGATCTGGTCCCGGGGGGGCAGATACGTGTGTCCGTCTCAGATGATCCGGCCCGCCCGGGGCATTTCCGCCCGCTTGCAGGGTCGGTGCTGAAGCGGGCAGTCCAGCCACGCGGCGACGTTCGTGATGACCGCCGCGTCGACGTGCTGGGGTGCCATGTACCCGGCGGGCGTCGACGGTCCTGTCCCTGGGAAGAAGAGGTGGTCGTCGGCTTCGTGGATCTGGATGGTGACGTCCGGATGCCCGGTCAGTCCCTCTTGCCAGAGGGACAAGTCGTGCTCGACGGTGACCTGGTAGTCGCGGCCGCCCTGGAGGATCAGCAGCGGCTTGTCCAGGCGGGCGGCGGTGGCAACCGGGTCATAGGAGCCCAGGTCCAGCCAGTACGAGGCAGGAAGACCGAAGGGTAGGTCCTCCCGGGGCGTACGGGGTGACAGGGCGGTCTCGACGGTCGCGGCCTGGCGGGTGATCTCCGCAAGGACCGCCTCGGAGCGCGGGCCGGGGTCGAGGGCGGCAAGGTGGCCCACGACCCGGACGGCCGCCCGGTGCATGGGCTCGGCGTCACCCGCCAGGATCACGACGCCCGCGACCGACGGCTCGGCCTCGGCGACCCGCGGGGCGACCTTGCCGCCCATGCTGTGCCCGGCGACGAACACCTGGCCGGCATCGACGCACGGCTCCTCCTGGAGCAGACGCACGGCGGCGACGGCGTAGGGGACGTACTCGCGTGTCATCGTGAAGTCGTCCGCGGCAGCCGCCTCCGCCGCGTGCGTGAAGGTCACCTTGTCGTGGCGCAGCACCGCCACGCCGCGGCTGGCCAGGCCCCAGGCGAGGTCTTTGAGGGGCTTGTTGGGGCCGCTGGTCGCGTCCCGGTCGAAGGGGCCTCCGCCACTCAAGAGCACGACCCCGGGCCACGGACCGTCACCACGCGGAACAGTGACGGTGCCGGCCACTGCGAGAGGGCTGGCTCCGACCGTGACCTCGTGCTCCTCGAAGGCGTCCGGATCCGCGTAGGAGGGTGGCGCCCATGGTTCGCCGGCGGAGGGCGCGAGGCGTAGCCCGTTCAGCAGGCCGGCGGAGTCGACCGACATGACGGCGGTGAACTGTCCCCGCTCGCAGACCACGGGCACGCTGACCCGGGTCAGGTCCGGCCGCAGGGGCTCGCTCGACGGTTCGCCGAGGCTCGTGACCGGACCGGTTCTCGCGGTCTCGGCGAGCCAGGCCGCCCGGAGGGTCTCGGCGGTCACCGCGGCACGCAACGGCGGGCTGAACAGCGCAACGATCTCCCCGAAACGGCCCTCGTGTGCCCACTCGACCACCAGCACGGCAGTCTGC
>NZ_BMVG01000134.1 GCF_014650595.1 Streptomyces alanosinicus | reverse complement strand
CCCGTCCCAGCAGTGTGCGGGTCTGCTCGCGCACCTCCTGCAGGGTGAGCGGTTCGCCGGTGCCGTGGTGCATGGTGGCCGTGGAGAGGCCCGCGAGCCGGTGGACGCCGTCGCCGATCGGGGCGGCCAGGAACGAACCGGCCGGCCCGGTGGCGGCGAGCGGCGCGGTGGGCGGATCGTCGAGTTCGACGTCGGCGAGCCAGCCGGTCAGGGTGGTGTCCTGGCCGGGGAAGTCGATGCCGGCCGCCTGGCGCACCGCGCTGCGGGTGCCGTCGCAGCCCACCACCCAGCGGGCGTGCACGGTCCGGTGGGTGCCGCCGGCCCGGATCACCACTTCGACGGCGTCCGGCCCCTGGGTGAGCGAGACGATCTCCTCCCCGCGCAGGACCCGGGCGCCCACGGCGACGGCGTGCTGCTCCAGGAGCTGTTCGGTGACGGACTGGCCGAGCGCCAGCATGTAGGGGTGCACCGCTCCGACTGTGGAGAAGTCGAGCCGGGTGGTCGCCGCGCCGAAGTGGCCGGTCGGCACCGGGGTGCCGCGTTCGATGAACCGCTCCGCGAGTCCGCGGGTGGCGAAGGTGTCCAGCGTGCCGGCCTGCATGCCGACCGCGCGGGACCGTCCGTCCGGTGCCGTCCGGCGTTCCACGACGGTCACCTCCACCCCGTGCAGGCGCAACTCCGCGGCGAGCCAGAGCCCCACCGGGCCGGCCCCGGCGATGAGCACGTCGAGCACGACGACCACTTCCTCTCACTTTTCGGATGATGCGCCGTGACGGCCGCGCGCCGATGCGCCGGGACCGGGGGCGGCCTCGTGGTGTCAGGTGGAGGGGTGCGGTTCAGCGGGCGCTGCCGAGGTTCCGGTCGGCGTCGGCGCCTTCGAGCATGAGGGTGGTCTCCTCGATGCGGCGGAAGCGGCCGTCGGGGGCGAACTCACCGAAGAGGTAGACCTCCATGCGGACGGTGGAGCCGTCGGTCTTGATGACCTCCATCGTGTGGCGGTCGGCGTAGCGGTCGCCGCAGACGAGCTCGTCGTGGACCTCGACCGAGCCGCCGGCGACGACCGTGCGCAGGTGGGCGATGTGAGCGAGGAACTCGGTGCGGTCGTCCCAGCTTCCGTCGGTGCGCTGGCGGTAGTCGGGGGCGAAGTGCCGGTCGGCGGCCTCGTCGAGGTCGAGGCCCGGGGTGAGGAGCAGGTCGGTGAGGGCGGTGCGGACGTCGGTGTGGTTCATGGAGGTTCCTTCGGTCGGGTGTGGGAGTGACCCGGCGCGCGTCAGCCGGAGATGCGTGCCTGAAGCACGCTTATGACCGTACAGGAAAAGCGTGCGCGGCGCACGCTAATCTGGAGGGGTGAAGAACTCGACGGGACACGACATCGCCGATGCGCTGGGCCTGCTCCTGCGGCGGAGCACTCGCGCCCACCTCTACACCCAGCTGACCGAAGGGCTGGGCGAAGCGGTCGACGACCTCACATACCCGGTCCTCAGCGGCCTGGCCCGTACCAGGGCGTGCAGCGCC
>NZ_BMVG01000133.1 GCF_014650595.1 Streptomyces alanosinicus | reverse complement strand
CACGGAGGAGGAACTCCTCCCGCACCTGACCGAGACCGTCGGCATCGCAGCCATCAACTCCCCGTCTTCTGTGGTGATTTCGGGTGTCGAGGCGGATGTGGAGTCGATCGCGGCGGACTTCGCGGGCCAAGGTCGTAAGACGACCCGGCTGCGGGTCTCGCACGCCTTCCACTCCCCGCTGATGGACCCCGCCCTCGCCGACTTCCGCGCGGTCGCGGAGACCGTCACCTACAACGCACCGTCCATCCCGGTGGTCTCCGGCGTGCACGGCGAGATCACGGACGAGTGGGGCACCCCCGACTACTGGACCCGCCACCTCCGCGAAGCCGTCCGCTTCGCCGACACCGTCACGTATCTGCACTCCAAGGGCATCACCCGGTTCCTGGAGCTGGGCCCTGACGCGATCCTCACGGCCCTCACCCGGACCACCCTGGACGAGGCCGTCGTCGCCGAAGGCGTCGTACGCAAGAACCGCCCCGAGACCCACACCCTCCTGACCGCCGTCGGCCGGCTGTTCACGGTCGGCACGCGCGTCGACTGGGGCGCGTTCTACGCCGGTACGGGTGCCCGGCACGTCGACCTGCCGACGTATCCCTTCCAGCGGGAGCGGTTCTGGATCATCGAGAACCAGGGCGGCGGCGACCCGTCGGCCCTCGGTCTGGCGGCCGCCGACCACCCGCTGCTCGGCGCGGTCGTCTCCGAGCCGGACAGCGACGGCGTCGTCCTCACCGGCCGGCTGGCCCTGGACACCCACCCCTGGCTCGCCGACCACGACGTCCTCGGGACCGTACTGCTGCCGGGCACCGGCTTCGTCGAACTCGCCCTGTACGCGGGGGGCCAGATCGGCAACCCGGTGCTGGAGGAACTCATCCTCCAGGCCCCGCTCGTCCTGCCCGAGCAGGGCGGTGTGGCGCTCCGGGTCACGGTCGGCGCGGAGGAGGCGGGCGAGCGTACGATCCGGATCCACTCGCGGGAGGAACGGCCCACGGCGGAATGGCTGCTGCACGCCGAGGGCGTCCTCACCGCCACCCCGGCCGCGCCCCCCGCCGACCTCACGGTCTGGCCTCCGGCGGGCGCCGCGGAGGTGCGGGTGGCGGACGCGTACGAGCTGCTCTTCCAGCAGGGTTACGACTACGGGCCGGTCTTCCAGGGCCTCACGGCGGTCTGGCGCGACGGAGAGACGGTCTTCGCCGAGGTGGCGCTGCCCGAGCACGCCCATGACGACGCGGCCGAGTTCGGGGTCCACCCCGCCCTCCTGGACGCCACCATGCACGCCCTCGGCGTCGGCGAGCACATCACCGGCGACGAGCCGACGGAGTTGCCCTTCTCCTGGTCACAGGTCGCCCTGCACGCGTCCGGCGCCACTGCCCTGCGGGTCCGCGTCACCAAGGACGAGGTCGGAAACCTGACCCTGGACCTCGCCGACTCCGCCGGCGCCCCGGTCGCCACGGTCGGCTCGCTGGCCTTCCGTCCGGTGTCTCAGGAGCAGTTGTCGGGTGGTCGGCAGGAGTCGCTGCATGAGATC
>NZ_BMVG01000132.1 GCF_014650595.1 Streptomyces alanosinicus | reverse complement strand
GCGAACGGCTTGCACCGACCGTCCGGCGCAAGCCCCCGCTGCCTGCTGAACTCCACGAAGATGCCGGGTTCCGCCATCACGGTCGCTCCCCCGGCGAGCGCGAACGAGCACTCACCGGAGCGCAGCGCCTGAACCGCCAGATGCAGCGCGACCAGCGACGACGAGCACGCCGTGTCCACAGTCAGCGCCTGTCCGCGCAGGCCGAGGACGTAGGCGATACGCCCGCTGGCCACGCTGCAGGAGGTGCCGGTCAGCAGATATCCATCGACGGACTCTGGGGCTTGGTGCAGTCCGGGACCGTACTCCTGCTGCATGAGTCCGACGAATACTCCGCCATCGCGCTCGCGCAGGCTCTCCGGGTTGATACCGGCCCGCTCCAGTGCCTCCCAGGAGGTTTCCAGCAGCAGTCGCTGCTGCGGGTCCATGGCCTCCGCCTCGCGCGGCGAGATACCGAAGAAGCCTGGGTCGAACTCAGCCGCGTCATACAGGAACGAGCCGAAGCGCGCATAGGTCGTACCGTGCTGTTCCGGGTCGGGGTGGTACAGGTTGTCCAGGTCCCAGCCCCGGTCTGCGGGGAAGGCGGAGATGGTGTCACCGCCCGTCGAGAGCAGCTCCCAGAGTTCTTCCGGCGTGCGGATGCCACCGGGCAGGCGGCAGCCCATGGCCACGATGGCGATGGGATCATCGTCGGTGGCGGGCCTCGGCTCCGCGGAGGTCTCGGGATCCGGCTCGGTGCCGCCGTGGAGCAGGCCGCGCAGATGCCGACCGAATGCTTGTGGTGTGGGGTGGTCGAAGAGAACAGAGGCGGGCAGGGAGAGCCCGGTCTCCGCGACCAGTCGGTTCCGCAGCTCGACGGAGGTCGCGGAATCGAAGCCCAGCGCCTTGAAAGTGAGCGTCGCGTCGATGTCACCCGCTGTGGCGTGCCCCAGCACCACGGCGGCGTGCGCACGGATCCGCTGCACCCAGTCGTCGTGCCGCACCGGCAAGGCAAGGGATTGCGCTTCGGCCGGCTCGACGGATTCCGCGAGGGCGTCCGTACGACGACGGTGCGCTCCGCCGTCGAGCCAGTAGCGGCGGTGCTGGAAAGCATAGGTGGGAAGCGCGACCGTACGGGCGCCCTGGCCGGCAAGGACGGCGGTCCAGTCGACCGGGACACCGCGCACCCACGCCTCGGCCAGCGAGGTCAGGAAACGGTGGCCGCCGCCTTCGTTGCGGCGCAGACTGCCCACCACCACGGCCTGCGGGGCGGCCTCCTGGGCCGCCATGCCCAGCACCGGATGGGAACTGACCTCCACGAACGCCGCATACCCCTGGTCGGCCAGACCCTGGACCGCATCCGCGAAACGCACCCGCTGACGCAGATTGCGATACCAGTACCCGCCGTCCAGCCGGGCCATGTCGATGATGCCGGCCTCGGTGGTGGAGAAGAACGGCACCTCACCCGAACACGGAGCCACCGGCGCAAGCACCTCGGCCAGCTCGGCCTCGATGTCCTCCACATGCCAGGTGTGGGACGCGTAGTCCACCGGAATA
>NZ_BMVG01000131.1 GCF_014650595.1 Streptomyces alanosinicus | reverse complement strand
CACGGAGGAGGAACTCCTCCCGCACCTGACCGAGACCGTCGGCATCGCAGCCATCAACTCGCCGTCCTCCGTGGTGATTTCGGGTGTCGAGGCGGACGTCGACGCGATCGCGGCGGACTTCGCGGGCCAAGGTCGTAAGACGACCCGGCTGCGGGTCTCGCACGCCTTCCACTCCCCGCTGATGGACCCCGCCCTCGCCGACTTCCGCGCGGTGGCGGAGACCGTCACCTACAACACCCCGTCCATCCCGGTGGTCTCCGGCGTGCACGGCGAGATCACGGACGAGTGGGGTACTCCGGACTACTGGACCCGGCACCTCCGCGAAGCCGTCCGCTTCGCCGACACCGTCACCCACCTCCACGACCGAGGCGTCGAGACCTTCCTGGAGCTGGGCCCTGACGCGATTCTCACCGCGCTCGGCGCTCAGACGCTGGGCGAGGTCGAAGGCACGGCCTTCGTCCCGGCGCTTCGACGCAAGCGCCCGGAGGCGCGCGAGTTCGTCGCGGCGGTGGGCCGGGCGCATACGCAGGGTGTGCCGGTCGACTGGGCGGCCTATTTCGGCGCCGCCGGCGAACGCTGGACCGATCTGCCGACCTACGCCTTCCAGCACGAGCGGTACTGGGTGGAGCCCACCGAGGCCTCCGGCGCGGGACCGGTCTCGGCCGGTCTGGAGGCCGTCGGGCACCCTCTGCTCGGCGCGGCCATCGTCTCCGCCGACTCCGGCGAGGTCGTGCTCACCGGACGGCTGTCGGTCGACACCCAGCCCTGGCTGGCCGACCACGACGTCCTCGGCACGATCCTGTTCCCCGGCACCGGCTTCGTCGAACTAGCGGTCCGCGCGGGCGACCACGCGGGCTGCGAGCGGGTCGAGGAACTGACCCTGCACGCGCCGCTCGTCCTGCCCGAGCGCGGCGGCGTCGCCGTACAGGTGTGGGTGGGCGCCCCGGACGCGGCAGGCCGCCGTTCCGTGACCATCCACTCGCGCCCCGAGCACGCCGACGACGCCGAATGGACCCGGCACGCCGAAGGCACCCTCGCACCGGAGGGCGCCATCCCGGCCGCCGACCTGACCGCGTGGCCGCCGCCCGGCGCCACGCCGACCGCCGTCGAGGGCGCCTACGCCCTGCTGCTCGACCGCGGCTACCACTACGGCCCCGTCTTCCAGGGCCTCAAGGCCGCCTGGTCCTCCGGCGACTCCCTGTACGCGGAGGTCGCTCTCCCTGAGCAGGCGCACGCCGACGCGGCCGAGTTCGGGATCCACCCCGCGCTGCTCGACGCCGCCATGCACGTGGCGCTGATCGACGACGGCTCCAGCACCGACGAGTCCACCGTCCTGCCGTTCTCCTGGAACGACGTCAGCCTGCACGCCGCCGGCGCGGCCACGCTCCGGGTCGCCATCGTCCCGTCGGGCCCGAACACGGTGACCGTCACCGTGGCCGACGCCACGGGCGCTCCCGTCCTGACGGTCGGCTCCCTGATCTCGCGTCCGGTGTCTCAGGAGCAGTTGTCGGGTGGTCGGCAGGAGTCGCTGCATGAGATCGG
>NZ_BMVG01000130.1 GCF_014650595.1 Streptomyces alanosinicus | reverse complement strand
GGTCGCCGCCCTCGACGCCGGCGCCGACGACTACATCACCAAGCCGTTCAGCATGGACGAGCTGCTCGCCCGGCTCCGCGCGGCCGTCCGCCGCACCGAGGACACCCCGCTCGTCCCCGAGACGACACTCGTCGAGACGGAGCACTTCAGCCTCGACCTGCTCGCCAAGAAGGCCGTACGGGATGGGAAGGACGTACGGCTGACCCCGACCGAATGGCATCTGCTGGAGATCCTGGTCACCAACCCCGGCCGGCTCATCACCCAGAGACAGCTGCTCCAGGAGGTCTGGGGCGTCTCGCAGAGCAACAAGACCAACTACCTGCGCGTCTACATGGCTCAGCTCCGCCGCAAACTGGAGACGGACCCTTCCCACCCCCGCTATCTGATCACCGAGCCCGGCATGGGCTACCGCTTCGAGGGATGACATGACACGCGGCAAGCTCCGGATCTACCTCGGCGCGGCACCCGGCGTCGGCAAGACCTATGCGATGCTCTCCGAGGCACACCGCCGTACCGAACGGGGCACCGACTGTGTCGTGGCCTTCGTGGAACATCACCACCGGCCGCGCACGGAGGTGATGCCGCACGGCCTGGAACAGGCGGAGCGCCGCGAACCGGAGTACCGGGACACTAGCCGGTGGCTGGTCGCGCAGTTCCCCGCGCCCCTGGGAGTCGCAGTCGTCGCATCCACGTAGCTGCGGGCAGTCGTGCCGCTGGGGCGATGGGGGAGGGCGGGCTCAGCGGCACCCTGCCGGCGCCGGTGAGCGCCCCCGCCCGGGGCCTCACGCCTCCGGCGGCACCATGTGCAACTCCCGCTCCACATGCCCGGAGTTCAGCCGGAGCCGCCACGCGTTCCGGCGGTGTACCGCCGTCAGCTCCGCCTGGAGAGGCGAGGGCGGCACGGCGAGGACGGGGCATGTCGCGTGGGCCAGGCAGTAGCGGCTGACCGAGGGCCACAGGGCGCGGTGCAGCCGGCCCCGCTGCCCCGTGCCGATGACGAGGACGTCGTTCTCGCGGGACGCGGCCTGCACCAGCGCCGGTCCGGGCGCGCCCCGTACGATGAGCGCCTGGCCGGGCAGCCCGGTGTCCGCGCCGCCGAACACCTCGCGCAGCGCCTCGACGAGCCGTTCGCGCGCCAGCCGCTCCCACTGCGGGACCATCGCGGTCGCCGCCGGGAACCTGCGGGAGGAGAGATCGCCCTCCGGCGGCTCCCACGCCAGCACCGGCCACAGCTCCGCACCCCGGCGCCTGGCCTCGACGGCGGCCCTGCTCAGCGCGGTCGCGCTGCCCAGCGAACCGCTCACTCCCACCAGGACCCGGGCGGCCGGAGGCGGGTCGTACTCGGACATCGGTTCCTCCTCGAAAATCCCTTCCATGACACCGCGCCTCGCCGCTCCCGAACAGCCCCAACGCCCGTTCCTGACATCCTTCTGACGGTCCCTGACCGGCCCTCCCGGCCAAGGCGTCAGCAGGCCGTCAAGGTCGTCCGGATCAGCGTCAGCGTCACGTCAGGGGGCGGCCGGGACCCTACGGCGCCGGGCATAACGTCGACTGCGAGCCCCGGTCCGCCTCCCCGCGTCCGGGGCATCCCAGAT
>NZ_BMVG01000129.1 GCF_014650595.1 Streptomyces alanosinicus | reverse complement strand
CGGCGGCGGCCTCACCATGGTCGTCTCCCTGCCGTTCGCGGATCTGCGGGCGGGTGCCGAGGCGTACGAGCAGAGCGCGTGAGGTGGGTTGGTGTACGTCCCGACGACGCAGAGGCAGGATGCGTGCTACCCAAGCCCCTGTTGTTCCCGAACTGAGGTGCCCCGGCGCCACAGCTCTTCGGCGTGTTCCGCGAACCGTGCGAACATGCCCCCGTCGCCCTGTCGCCGCAGGTGCAGAAGTGGGGAGTCGTGTCCCACCAGGCGGGCCAGGTGAGGGGTCACGAGTGCGTCGTCGTCGAAGCGGAAGACCGACAGGGACACGTGGTTCACGGCATCCTCGGCGCTGCAGTAGCGCGTCTCCAGGCCTGGTGGAGTCCCGAGCCGGTCAAGGTGTTCCAGCGTGATCCGGATACGCGTGGACACGCTCAGCGCGACATCCTCGATGGCTTCGCGCTGCCGTGTCACCTCTCCTCGCGGAGCGCCGAGGAGGAACCGTAACTTCACCCCCGCTTCGGCCTTCTGACGCCGGTCTTGATGCGATCCTTCACGGTCTGTGGCCACAGCATTTCTTCACCGTAGACGTTTGGGCCTTCTTTGGCCCTAGCCGCGCAAGGCCCAACGGTCCCCGGGTATACGGAGATACGTCCACAAAGGACATGCACGATCCCCTCATGACTGAACTGAAGCGATACCTGGTGCAATCCGTCGGGGCGTCTCATGGCACAGCCCGCCTTGTCGGGCTGCTGCTGGGGTTACTGCTCCCCGCGCCCGGCCGCCATCGGACGCCCACGTCGCACCCGGTGACGCCGTCACCAGAAACACTGACCGTGTCTCTCCCGCGCAGTTCCATGCTGCGGGGCGAGGACAATGTCCTTGTCCGCCCCTACCTCGTCGCACACGAGCGGCGCGAGGAGGAACGGCGGCAGCGAGCGAGGCGGCGGACGCTGGTGCTCGCAACGTAGGGAATCGACATCGGCCCACGCTGGATTCACGGCGTGGAGGTGACGGCCTGATGAGCTACGACCGGAACAGTGTTCCTGCGTCCTCTCCCGGTTTGCGACTGCTGCCGTGGGAGGCCGACACCGGTAAGCCGTGTTTCCTGTCCATCAACGGTGCCCCTGGTGCCCTGGCCCGCATCGCGGACGAGATCGAGGCAGACCAGTTGCGCGACGGCGCCGAGGTCCGCAAGGGCGCCCAAGCCGTCTTGGACGACCGCAAAGCCGGGTACGCCGCGCGCTGCGGGCAGCCACGCACTGCCTTGGCGATGTGATCTGCCGGCTGCGGTTCCGGCTGTGACCAGAGCCCTGCTCACCGGTACGGGTCAGGAGCCGTAAGAGTCCCGTCAAAGGTTCCGGGTCGGCCGTAAGAGGGCCGTCAACGGGCGGTCGGATCCGGCCATACAGGCGCTTTCCTCGTAGCGTCCGTTTCAACCGAACCTCACTCCAGGAGTTCGCGATGGCCGATCTGGCCTTCGTCGTCACCGTGCTCGCGGGTTTCGCGCTGGTGGCCTTCGTCGCCAAGGGGGTGACGAAGCTGTGACCATCGAGAACATCGTCGGCCTGGTCGTGGCCGTCGCCCTGCTGGGCTATCTCGTCCTCGCCCTGATCTACCCGGAGAGGTTCTGAGACACGACATGGGTCCCGCACTTGCAGGCCTGCTCCAGCTGGTCGCCCTGACAGGCGCACTGGCGCTCGTCTACGTCCCCGTCGGCAACTACATGGCGAAGGTCTACTCCTCGCGCGAG
>NZ_BMVG01000128.1 GCF_014650595.1 Streptomyces alanosinicus | reverse complement strand
GATCGGCTCGATCCTGACCACCGTCTTCTCCTTCCAGCACGCGAGTGACTGGTTCGGCTGGACCATCAGCGCCTGGCTGTGGCTGACCGTGATCTTCGCCAACCTGGCGGAGGCGGTCGCGGAGGGCCGCGGCAAGGCGCAGGCCGAAACCCTGCGCAAGGCCAAGACCGACTCGGTCGCCCGTCGGCTCCTCGCGGACGGCACGTCCGAGGAGGAGGTGCCCGGCACCGCGCTGACCATCGGTGACCTGGTGGTCTGCGAGGCCGGCGACATCATTCCCGGTGACGGTGACGTCGTCGAGGGTGTCGCCTCGGTGGACGAGTCGGCGATCACCGGCGAGTCCGCGCCGGTCATCCGTGAGTCCGGTGGCGACCGCTGCGCGGTCACGGGCGGTACGAAGGTCCTCTCCGACCGGATCGTCATCAAGATCACGACGAAGCCCGGCGAGACCTTCATCGACCGGATGATCAGCCTGGTCGAGGGCGCCGCCCGGCAGAAGACGCCCAACGAGATCGCGCTGAACATCCTGCTCGCCTCGCTGACGATCGTCTTCCTGCTCGCGGTGGCCACCCTGCCGCCGTTCGCCACCTACGCGGGCACGCACCTGACCATGATCGTGCTGGTGGCCCTGCTGGTCTGCCTGATCCCGACCACCATCGGCGCCCTGCTCTCCGCGATCGGCATCGCGGGCATGGACCGCCTGGTCCAGCGCAATGTCCTCGCGATGTCCGGCCGTGCGGTCGAGGCCGCCGGTGACGTCTCCACGCTGCTGCTGGACAAGACCGGCACGATCACCCTCGGCAACCGGCAGGCCGCCGAGTTCGCCCCGGTGCGCGGTACGACCGAGGCGGAGGTCGCGGACGCGGCCCAGCTGTCCTCGCTGGCGGACGAGACGCCCGAGGGCCGCTCGATCGTCGTCCTGGCGAAGGAGAAGTACGGGCTGCGCGAGCGCCACCAGGGCGAGCTGGCCGGCGCCGAGTGGATCGAGTTCACCGCCCAGACCCGTATGTCGGGTGTGGACGTCGACGGCCGTAAAGTCCGCAAGGGCGCCACGGCCTCGGTCATCGCCTGGGTGGAGGAGCAGGGCGGCACGGTCGCCGAGGACGCGGACGCGATCGCGAACCGCATCTCCGAGGCGGGAGGCACCCCGCTGCTGGTCGCCGTCCACGACGACAAGGGCGCCCGTGTGCTGGGTGTCATCTACCTGAAGGACGTCGTCAAGGAGGGCATGCGGGAGCGGTTCGTGGAGCTGCGCCGCATGGGCATCAAGACGGTCATGATCACGGGTGACAACCCGCTGACCGCGAAGGCCATCGCCGAGGAGGCGGGCGTCGACGACTTCCTCGCCGAGGCCACCCCCGAGGACAAGATGGCCCTCATCAAGCGGGAGCAGGCCGGCGGCAAGCTGGTCGCGATGACCGGTGACGGCACCAACGACGCCCCGGCGCTCGCGCAGGCGGACGTCGGCGTGGCGATGAACACCGGTACGTCGGCCGCCAAGGAGGCCGGCAACATGGTCGACCTCGACTCCAACCCGACCAAGCTGATCGAGATCGTCGAGATCGGCAAGCAGCTGCTGATCACGCGCGGTGCGCTGACGACGTTCTCCATCGCCAACGACGTCGCGAAGTACTTCGCGATCATCCCGGCGCTGTTCGCGGCGGTCTACCCGGGCCTGGACAAGCTGAACATCATGCAGCTGTCCTCGCCGAACTCCGCGATCCTGTCGGCCGTCGTCTTCAACGCGCTGATCAT
>NZ_BMVG01000127.1 GCF_014650595.1 Streptomyces alanosinicus | reverse complement strand
GACGTCAAGCGGATGCAGCGGCAGGGGCTGCCGCCCCTGTCGGCCGAGGAAGCCCTCGCGCTGTTCGACGCGGCGCTCGTCTCCGGCCGCCCCGCCACCGTCCCACTCCACATCGACGGCGTCGCGCTCAAGGCCCGTACCGACGAGGTCGCCGCCCTCCTGCGCCCGGCGACCGCGCAGCGCCGCGCGGTCCGACGCAGTGCGCAGAGCGCGTCCGCCGACGGTTCGGCCCTGGCCGCGCGCCTGGCCACGCTGCCCGCCCAGGAGCGCGCCGAAGCGCTGCTGGAACTGGCCCGGGAGAACGTCGCCGCCGTGCTCGGGCATGCCTCGGCCGACGCCGTCGAACCCGACCGGGCCTTCCAGGAGCTGGGCTTCGACTCCCTCAGCGCCGTGGAACTGCGCAACCAGCTCGCCACCGTCACCGGTCTGCGGCTGCCCGCCACGCTGGTCTTCGACTACCCGAACGCCCGCGCCGTCGCCGCCTACCTCGACGAGAGCCTCGCCGGACCGGCCACCGCCCCGGCCACCGGCCGCGCCATCACGGCCTCCGCCGCCACCGACGACCCGATCGCGATCGTCTCCATGAGCTGCCGGCTGCCCGGCGGCGTCACCACGCCCGAGGAACTGTGGCAGCTGCTCGTCGAGGGCCGGGACGGGGTCTCGGTCTTCCCGACGGACCGCGGCTGGGACGCGGACGTCTACGACCCCGAGCCGGGCATCCCCGGCAAGACCTACGCCAACGAGGGCGGCTTCCTCTACGACGCCGGGGACTTCGACCCCGACTTCTTCGGTATCGCCCCCAACGAGGCCATCTACATGGACCCGCAGCAGCGCCAGCTGCTGGAGGTCTCCTGGGAGGCCCTGGAGCGCGCCGGGATCGACCCGCGCGCCCTCAAGGGCAGCCGCACCGGCGTCTTCGCGGGTGTGATGTACCACGACTACGGCCAGGGCACCGACGCCTCCGCCTCCACCGGCGGCAGCCTGATCTCGGGCCGGGTGTCCTACACCCTCGGTCTGGAAGGCCCGTCGATGACCGTCGACACGGCCTGCTCGTCCTCGCTGGTCTCCCTGCACCTCGCCATCCAGTCGCTGCGCTCCGGCGAGTCCGACCTGGCCCTGGTCGGCGGTGTCGCGGTGATGGCGAGCCCTGACATGTTCGTCGAGTTCAGCCGGCAGCGCGGACTGGCCGCCGACGGCCGCTGCAAGTCCTTCGCGGGTGCCGCCGACGGTGCCGCCTGGTCGGAGGGTGTCGGCGTCCTCGTCGTCGAGCGTCTCTCCGACGCGCGTCGCAACGGCCATCAGGTCCTTGCGGTGGTGCGCAGCTCGGCCGTGAACCAGGACGGCGCGTCCAACGGCCTGACCGCCCCCAACGGCCCGGCCCAGCAGCGGGTCATCCAGCAGGCACTGGCGTCCGCGGGCCTGACCACCGCCGACGTCGACGCTGTTGAGGCCCATGGCACGGGCACCAAGCTCGGCGACCCCATCGAGGCCCAGGCCGTCCTCGCCACGTACGGCCAGGACCGGGACGAGGACAAGCCGCTCTGGCTGGGCTCCCTGAAGTCCAACATCGCCCACACCCAGGCCGCCGCCGGGGTCAGCGGCGTCATCAAGGTGGTCCTCTCCCTCCAGAACGGCCTGCTGCCGAAGACGTTGCATGTGGATGAGCCGACGCCGCATGTGGACTGGGAGGCGGGCAACGTCAGGCTGCTGACGGAGGCGGTCGAGTGGCCGTCGTCCGCCGAGCGTGTGCGTCGTGCGGGTGTCTCTTCGTTCGGTCTGAGTGGCACGAACGCTCACGTGATCCTGGAGGAGGCT
>NZ_BMVG01000126.1 GCF_014650595.1 Streptomyces alanosinicus | reverse complement strand
TCGACCTCCTCGCCAAGGTCCGCCTCCACCCGATCGAGTCAGAAACCCACGAGACCGACCAGCCCACCGAACTCACCGCATAGCCTCGAAGAAGAGATCACCGAGTGGCCGTCGATACACCACTCCAGCGGACGTGACCCAGCGCGAGTGCCCGGCCTCCCGCCAGGGCCGCACCCGGCCTTCCGGCCCCACCACGACCGGGCCAGCACCGGAACGAACCTGTTCCTCCTCCCGCACCGCGCGCAGGTCAAGGTGGTCCTGCAGCAGGCAAAGCAGTTCCCGCCCGGCTGCGTCCAGGTGTTCCTCCAGTTCAGTGTGGGTCCAGGTGCCCGCATCGCTGCCCGACAGCGTGGTGGTCAGCGTTTCGAAGGCGCTGAGGGAGCGGGCAAAGGGGTCAGCGGTGGCATGAGTGTCGTACGGTGTCATCTCCAGGGCTCTTCCCGTCCGGCATCGATTGGGTCGCACCTTCGAATGTAGGCGCGGAAGAGCCCTGCTGTTAACGGGAGTTGGACGAAGCGCCGCCCCGGCGGCGGGCCGAAGCGAACAGGCCGGGGACATCCTCGTCCAGCCAGCCCCGCTCCACCAGCCGCTTCAACTTTGCCCGCGTGCCCTCGATCTTCCCGGTCTCGACGGGCAGTCCGATCCTCGGCACGATCTGCTTGGCGCGGACCGGCCCCGGCGCATCCGCCACCACCTCCACGATGTCCCGATAAACCCCCGGCAGGACCTCCGCCCCCATCCCCGGCTGCCAGTTCGGCACCGTCAGCACCCCGATGACGTGCCGCTCCGCCCCCGCATACGCCGACACCACCGGCTCACCCGCGGTCGGCCGGTCGGTATCGACCGCGACCGCCGGCTTCTCCGGCACCATCTCCGCCAGCACTTCGGCGACCGTCTCCCGCGCGATCCGCAACCGCTCCAGTCCCTCCCGGGCCAACTCCAGCTTCTCCGACAGCTCGGCAACCTCCGCTTCCAGCTCCTCCACCCGAAGCCGGGCGGCTGCCTCGCGCGCTTCCAACTCCTCGAACAGCGAGCCCATCCGCCACCCCTCCTCCACCACCACGGTAAAGACAAGCAGGGCTGCAATGGAGTGTTCTGCACTTGGCAGTTGAGGCGGAATCGGCGAGCATCGCAGGGCTTCGACATAACCGATCGACACCCTGAGCATGATGGCGTTAGCTGGCCGGCATGCCAGAACTGCGTACCGATCGTCTCCTGCTCCGCCGGTGGCGGGAGTCCGACCTCGAGCCGTGGGCGGCGATGAACGCCGATCCCGAAGTCCGAGAACACCTGGGGGAACTGCTGACGCGGGAGCAAAGCAATGCCGCGGCGGCACTCATGCAGTCCGAGTTCGACGAGCGAGGCTTTGGGTGGTGGGCACTCGAAGCGCGGGAGACCGGTGAGTTCATCGGCCGCGCCGGCTTGGACGAGGTGGACAAGGACATGCCGTTCGCGGGCGTGGATATCGGGTGGCGGCTGAAGCGTTCGGCATGGGGCCACGGTTACGCCACCGAGGCCGCCCTGGCCTGCCTGGCCTTCGGCTTCGAGACCCTCGGGCTACCACAGATCATTGCGTCAACAACCGTCAACAACCTTCGCTCACAGGCAGTGATGCGCCGGATCGGCATGACCCACGACCCGGCCGACGACTTCGAGGATCCGAGCGTGCCCGAAGGGCCGCTTCGCCAGTGCGTGCTGTACCGGATCCCCCGAAAGGTGCCCACGGGCTACACCGCACAGCGGAACAAGACCACCAGCGGAACTAAGCCCTCATCTTGATCGGCGGCTTCACTCGAAACGAACCGCACCCGAGGGAATTTGACGACAGGGCCTAGTGTTCCGTGATCCGGTTCGTGTCACCTGCAGTGTTCTGCCTCGTTGAGCCAGGC
>NZ_BMVG01000125.1 GCF_014650595.1 Streptomyces alanosinicus | reverse complement strand
CCGCCGACAATGTCCGCACCGTGGGTTTTCCCCCGCGAGAGCTCCACGACCTGCAACTTCACGTCCGCACGGAACAACAGACGCCCGAGTGGAAGGCCCGCTACGCGGTCCGCTCAGGAGTGGAGAGCACGGTCAACGAGTTCGCCCACGGACACGGCATGCGCCGCTGCCGCTACCGAGGACAGGGAAGGGCCCACATCCAGCACGTCCTGACGGCCATCGCCGTGAACATCGAGCACCTCAGCGGACTGTCACCGACCGAGGAACCCCCGACACCCCGCCGGCCGACTGCCTTCAAGGACTACCTCGACCAGCGTGAGATCCCCCGGCTGAAGTCCCGGCGAACCCTGGGCAGCCGACCCCGGCGACTCCAAGATCCCCGACAAAGTCAAGCTGAGCTTGACGTTTATGGTCCGGCGTCGAACGCGGCTCGAACTTGATCGGCGTTTTCGCAGTTCAGCGGACGTGAAGGCGGCCTTCGTCTGATCCTGTGCTCCGTCACAGAGTGGATCAGCGCGAAGGCCGTGTCGTGAGTCCGGTGCATCAGGATGTCCTGCGGGATGCGTTCGCGGAAGTGTCACGCTTCCGGACAGAGTTGTACGCGTGTCTGACCGCGCGGGGCGACGCGCTGTTCGAGTTGTGCGACGCGTTGCTGTGCACGGACGGGCCGGTGCGGACGCTGGTCGATCTGGCCCTCGCGCCGGAACACCGCCGCGGGCACGGGGCTCTCTACGGCGGTCTCAACCAGGGGCGGATCGACGTGGCCCGGCTGCGCCGCGCACTGGCCTCGGTGCCGTTGCCGCGGGCGGCGGACGGCCGGATCGTGCTGGCCGCGGACGTCTCGCCGTGGCTGCGGCCGGACGCCAACACCTGCCCTGACCGGGCCTTTTGCCACACGTTCGGCCGCGGAGGGGCGAAGCACCAGATGATCCCGGGCTGGCCCTACTCGGTCGTGGTCGCGCTGGAAACCGGCCGGACCTCATGGACGGCGGTACTGGACGCGGTCCGCCTGGACCCCGGCGCCGACGTCGCCGCGGTGACCACGGTCCAGCTCCGCGAGGTCGTCGAACGGCTCGTCGCCGCCGGCCAGTGGAAGCAGGGCGATCCCAACGTCCTGGTCGTGCTGGACGCCGGATACGACGCGCCCCGCATCGCCCACCTGCTGGGCGACCTGCCCGTCGAGGTCCTGGGCCGACTGCGGTCGGACCGGGTGATGCGCCGGCCGACGCCCTCGCTCAAGGAGTACGCCCTGTCCTATCCCCAAGGCGGGCGACCGCCGAAACACGGCGGTGAGTTCGTCTTCGGCGACCCGGCCACCTGGGGCGCCGAGCAGGCCGTGACGGTCACCGACACCCGCCGCTACGGGAAGGCGACCGCCCAGGCATGGGACCGGCTCCACCCGAGACTGACCCGGCGGGCGGCCTGGCTCGACCACGAAGGGCCGCTGCCCATCATCGAGGGCACCGTCATCCGCCTCGCCGTGGAGAAACTGCCCAGCGGCGGAGTGAACAAGCCGCTCCGGCTGTGGTGGTCGGGCACCGCCGCCACCACGACGGACCTCGACCGCTGCTGGCAGTCCTTCCTGCGACGCTTCGACATCGAGCACATGTTTCGCCTGTTCAAGCAGACACTCGGACGGACCAGGCCCCGGCTCCGCAGCCCGGAGGCGGCAGACCGGTGGACCTGGCTTGTGATCGCCGCATACACCCAGCTCCGGCTCGCCCGCCCGCTGGCCGCCGATCTACGGCGTCCCCGGGAGAAGCCGGCCGAGCCGAACAGACTGACACCCGCCCGCGTCCGACGAGGGTTCAGGAACCTGCGAGCGAAGACCGGCTCTCCAGCTGGTGCACCGAAACCGTCCCGCCCCGGGCCCGGCCGACCGCCCGGCTCGAAGAACCGCCATCTGGCCACCCGTCATGACGTGGGCAGAGTCCTCGTGACCGGCGAGGCATACAGCCGACCTGCTCACCACAAGGTCGGCACGAAACCCCGCCGCACTGGATAAACGACAAGCTGAGCTTGTTCCTTATCGTCGGGCCTGGCCGTTTGGTCACTCTTTGGAGTGATCGCAGG
>NZ_BMVG01000124.1 GCF_014650595.1 Streptomyces alanosinicus | reverse complement strand
GCACGACCCATTCAACGGCTACTGCGGCTGACCGCACGTGCACCTCGGCCCTGCTGGCGCGCTGCCAGCAGGGCCGTCGCGTCCCACGCAAGGCCGTACAACGCCTCTATAGCGTGTCCGACGAGTCAAGCAGCACCTCACCTCACTGTCGGTTTTCGGCGGTCCCTACGTTCACCCGCCCTGGGTCACCTGCCCGGGCTGGTGGGCGTGCAACGAGCGTCTTCGCGGGCCCAAACTGTGCAGAAGTTGATCTCCCAGGCGATGAAGGAGGAATTGCCATGTGTGACGAGTTCGATGACCCAGAAGATCAGCCGGAGTCCGAGGAAGAGGAAGAGGCGGGGGGCGAGGGCTGGTCAGAAGGCGTTGGCGGGATCGCCACCGGCATCTCGGACGACGGTCACGAGGACGGGCAAGACTCGTCTTCAGCAGGCTGACCCATCAAACAGGCCCAGCCACTTGAGGGCTTCGGGCTCACTCGGCATGGTCTGGTGGGTCAGACCACCGCCCACCAGACAGGGCCTAAGCAGCAAGGGAGCGTTCTGGGCGCTGTAACGGAGCGTGATGCTTCAGGATGCAGGGGTTACAGCTGGATGCGAGCCTGGGCTCACCCCCCACTCAAGGAGTGCATCCCCATGGGCATGAACGACGACATGGAGAAGAAGGCCCAGCAGGCCAGGGAAAAGGCCCAACAGGCCAAGCAGCAGGCGCAGCAGAGGGGCCAGCAGAGGGGCCAGCAGACCCAGGACAAGCTGCAGCAGCAGCGCCAACAACAGGGAGCGAAGGAATCCCTGGACGACATCCAGGACGACCTCGGCGATTGACGTCCGGGGCGCCGCAGCGATAGCCGGTGTCCCCCTGGGCCGGCCCATCGCGCCAAGCCTCCATCACCGAACTTGTGGTGAGGGAGGCTTGGACGTGCTGATGCCCTTCTGACCGACGTCGCCCCACCAAACATGCCCTGGGGCCGATGACGCCTGCGGCGCCTGGAGATTCGTCGCACCGGCCACCCCGACCGCCGTGGATTTCGACCACACCTTCCCCGCTCTCATCGCCCGCACGCTCTCCGAACTGACCGGCGACGAACGGCATGTCCTGCGCAGCGCCGGTCTGCTGGACGCTTTCGACCCGGACCTGGCCACCCAGGCGGCCGGCCTCACCCACCAGTCGGCGGCCCGTCGGCTCATCGAACGGTCGATGATCAGCGAGGACCCCTACGCGATCTGGCCGTACCACTTGCACGGCGCCATCCGCGCCGCACTGCGCACCGCCGACGACCACACCGAGGACCAGTGGACTCCCGCCGACCGGCACCAGGCCGCCGAACGCGCCTTGGCCGCCCTCGGCCGGCAGTGGCAGAACGCCAGGGCCGACACTCCTGTACCCAGCCGGGCCCTGCTCGTCGCATGCCTGCGCCAGGGCCTACGCTTGGCCGCCGACCACCACCTCGACGACCTGAACTGGCTTGCCGACGCCGCCTACGCCTACGCCTACACCGAAGACTCCGTGTGGGAGCCCGTCGCCCCGCCCGCCGCGCTGCACGCGCCCGATGCCAACCAGCAGGAACCGGATACTTCCGCCGACGCCCTGGCTGAACTCCTCGACGCCATCGCCCGACGCCAGCACCAGCACCGCGAGCGCACCGCCGGGCGCCTCATCAAATGCTGGCCACGGGCCTGCTGCTCGGCCCGCTCACTGGCCTTGCCGTCTACTACCGCGCCAAGGCCCACAAGGACCTCGGACTCACCGACGACGCCGTGCACGGCATGCGCCAGGTCGCCGACGCCGGCGGCCGGCTCGGCTCCCCTCGCCCGCGGCGGCCTGGCCAACCTCGCCCGTATCCGCGGTGACTTCCCGACCGCCCTCGCCGCCATCCTCACCCTGGGCTGGAAGGGTCGGCATCACAGCATCCTGGGCCACATCAGATGGCCCCACGGTGACATCGACCGTGTCGTCGCCGCCTTCGAAGCCGCATGGACCGAAGCCGAACAGCACGGCGCCGCGGGCCAGCGAGCCGTCGCCCAGACCCTCCTCGCTCTGGTCACTGCCTTCGCCGACCCGGACCGCGCCGACGAGGAACTCGCCCTAGTGTCCCGTGATCCGGTTCGTGTCAGTTCGCATTGTTGTTGACGAGTTTCTTCACGT
>NZ_BMVG01000123.1 GCF_014650595.1 Streptomyces alanosinicus | reverse complement strand
TTCTTCGTCGGTGACCATTTCGAGGGTGAGCTCGTCGTGGTTGCGCAGGAAGATGCCCCATTGGCACTTGGCCGGGATGGCGGGGGTCTTGGCGAGGATCTCGGAGACGGGGTAGCGGGATTCCCGGCGTACGGCCATGAAGATGCGTGGCATGACGGGGAAGTGGAAGGCCATGTGGCACTCGTCGCCGCCGGTGGCGTAGTCGCCGAAGTAGTCGACGACGTCCTCGGGCCACTGGTTCGCCTCCGCCAGCAGCACCTTGTCGGGGTACTGGTCGTCGATCTCCTTGCGCACCCGCTTCAGGAACTGATGGGCCGCCGGCAGGTTCTCGCAGTTGGTGCCCTCCTGCTGGTACAGGTACGGCACGGCGTCCAGCCGGAACCCGTCGATGCCGAGATCCAGCCAGAACTTCAGCGCGGAGATCATCTCCTCCTGCACGGCCGGGTTCTCGTAGTTCAGATCCGGCTGGTGCGAGAAGAAGCGATGCCAGTAGTACTGCTTGCGTACGGGGTCGTACGTCCAGTTGGAGGCCTCGGTGTCGACGAAGATGATCCGGGCGTCCTGGAACTGCTTGTCGTCCTCGGCCCAGACGTAGTAGTCCCCGTACGGACCGTCCGGATCCCGCCTCGACTCCTGGAACCACGGGTGCTGGTCGCTGGTGTGGTTCATGACGAAGTCGATGATCACGCGCATGCCGCGTTGGTGGGTGGCGTCCACGAACTCCACGAAGTCGGCGAGGTCGCCGAACTCCGGGAGTACGGCGGTGTAGTCGGAGACGTCGTAACCTCCGTCCCGCAAGGGGGACTTGAAGAACGGCGGCAGCCACAGGCAGTCCACGCCGAGCCACTGGAGATAGTCGAGCTTGGCGGTCAGGCCCTTCAGGTCGCCGACGCCGTCACCGTCGCTGTCCTGGAAGGAGCGGACCAGCACCTCGTAGAAGACGGCACGCTTGAACCACTCCGGGTCCCGGTCCTTGGCCGGAGTGTCCTCGAAGGTGTCCGGAACGGGCTCATTGACGATCATATTGTGGGTGACCCTCCGATCTGCGGGGTGGACGGTCGCAGAACCGAGAAGATATGCGCGGGTCGACGACCCGGTTCGAGTCGCACATAGTTGGTCCTGCCCCAGTGATAGGTCTCGCCGGTGAGCAGGTCGCGCACCGGCACCGACTCGTGCCAGTCCAGGCCGAGTTGCGGCATGTCCAACGAGACCGTGGCCTCCTGGGTGTGGTGCGGGTCGAGGTTGGCGACCACCACAACCGTGTTCGATCCGCTGCGCTTGGAGTAGGCGATCACCGCGTCCTTGTCGGCGTGGTGGAAGTGGAGGTCGCGCAGCTGCCGCAGGGCCGGATTGCCGCGCCGGATGGTGTTGAGTCTGGTGATGAGGGGGGCGATGGTGCGGCCCTCGCGTGCCGCTTCTGCCCAGTCGCGCCGTTTGAGCTGGTACTTCTCGGAGTCGAGGTATTCCTCGCCGCCCTCTTTGAGCGGGGTGTTCTCGCAGAGTTCGTAGCCGCTGTAGATGCCCCAGGCGGGGGAGAGGGTGGCGGCGAGCACGGCGCGGACCTCGAAGGCGGGCCGGCCGCCGTGCTGGAGGTAGGCGTGCAGGATGTCGGGGGTGTTGGCGAACAGGTTCGGCCGCATGTAGGCCGCCGCCTCACCGGTCAACTCGCTGAGGTATTCGGTGAGTTCGTGTTTGGTGTTGCGCCAGGTGAAGTAGGTGTACGACTGCTGGAAGCCGATCTGGGCCAGGGTGTGCATCATGGCCGGGCGGGTGAAGGCCTCGGCCAGGAAGATCACGTCCGGGTCGGCGGCGTTGACCTCGGCGATGACCCGCTCCCAGAAGGCGACCGGTTTGGTGTGCGGGTTGTCGACGCGGAAGATCCGCACGCCGTGGGCCATCCAGTGCCGCAGGACGCGGACCGTCTCGGCGTGCAGGCCCTCGGGGTCGGCGTCGAAGGCGAGCGGGTAGATGTCCTGGTACTTCTTGGGCGGGTTCTCGGCGTAGGCGATGGTGCCGTCGGGGCGGTGGTGGAACCACTCGGGGTGTTTGTGCACCCAGGGGTGGTCGGGTGAGCACTGCAGGGCGAGATCGAGGGCCACTTCCAGGCCCAGCTTTCGGGCTTCGCCGACGAAGTGGTCGAAGTCCTCGATGGTGCCGAGATCGGGGTGGATGCTGTCGTGGCCGCCTTCGGGCGAGCCGATCGCCCAGGGCACGCCGACGTCGTCGGGGCCGGCGGTGAGGGTGTTGTTGGGTCCTTTGCGGAAGGTGGTGCCGATGGGGTGGACGGGTGGGAGGTAGACGACGTCGAAGCCCATGTCCGCGATC
>NZ_BMVG01000122.1 GCF_014650595.1 Streptomyces alanosinicus | reverse complement strand
CTTGATCACCTGCTGCATCCGCCAGGCCAGACGCGCACGCACATGCGCCGCCTCCCACGGGCTGGAGGTGATGAAGTGCGCCAGGGCCTGCCGGTTGCCGTCCTCACCCAGCCGGGCAGCCATCGGCTCCACCGACTTACGCCGCCCGTCCAGCAGCAGCCCCCGCAGATAGACCCCGCCCCACCGGCGCTGATCCGCCCACGCAAACGGCTCGAACATCTCCGCCGCGAAGTCCTCCAGATCACACCGGACCGCAGCCAACTCCCCACCCAGCACAACCCGTCAACGAGCCACCCGATCAAACGGACACGCCACCAGTGAGTGAATCTGACCAAGCCCTACTAGTAGGACTCCGTTAGGTCTTTCCGTCGGTCGTGTTCAGCAGCATGGTGAGTGCGTGGACGCACATGAAGTGAACCGTGTTCGGACGAAGTTGGCGTTATTCGTGGCCAATGTGTTCTCCTCGGTGCCGCGGAAGGACCAGCGGGCCAAGAGCGACTGCTATCTGCGGGGACTGATGACGGACGGTCGCCGCAAGTCCATCCAGGCCATGGCCTCGCGGCTGCCGGACGGCAACGAACAGAACCTGCAGCAGTTCGTGAACCAGTCGACCTGGGATCCGGTGCCGGTGCGACGGCGGATCGCACAGCGGATGGTGCCGCTCATCGGCCCGGATGCCTGGGCAGTCGACGATGTGTCGTTTCCCAAAGACGGCAGAATGTCGGTCGCCGTCGCCCACCAGTACTGCGGGGCCATGGGCAAGCAGGCCAACTGTCAGGTGGCAGTCAGCGTGCACGCGGTCACTGACACCGCCTCCGTCCCGCTGCAGTGGCGGCTGTTCCTGCCCAAGGAGTGGGACAGCGATGTCGAACGCCGGCGTCGTTGCCAGGTGCCCGAGGGGGTCGAGCACCGGGAGAAGTGGCGCATGGCCCTGGATGTGCTGGACGAACTGGCGGGGTGGGGGCTGGTACCACCGGCAGTGTGTTGAGCGACTCTCTGTGTGAGTACGAAGGCGGGGGTCGGCGACACTCTCGGTGTGCATGAGTGTTGATCTTGGTGGGAGTGTGATCTCTGCTCGTGCGCGACGACACCGTGAGCATGGGCAGAGAGGCTGCACGTGCTCGTCGTCGATGCCGATGTCGTTCGGGTGGAACAGCAGCTGCGGCGTGGAGAGCTGAAGTGCCCGTCGTGCGGGGCGGTGTTGGCTCCGTGGGGTCACGGGCGGCCGCGGGAGATCCGGGGTGATCTGGGGGCGAGGCTGTTTCTGCGGCCTCGTCGTACGCGTTGCTCGGGCTGCGAGGTCACGCATGTGCTGCTCGCCGAGGTGGTGGTGCCGCGGCGGGTGGATGCGGCCGGGGTGATCGGGGCCGGGCTGGAGATAGCCGCGCTCGGCATGGGCACCGCTCGATCGCCGCGGTGCTGGGCCGGGCCGAGGGCACGGTCCGTGGCTGGCTGCGCCGGTTCCGTCTGCGGGCCGAGGCGGTGCGACGGCACTTCACCGTGGTCCTGGTCGCCGTCGCGGACGATCCGGTGATGCCGGATCCGGCCGGCTCGCCGGTGGCGGACGCCGTCTCGGCGATCGAGGCCGCCCATCGGGCAGCGCGGGCGAAGTGGCCGGACAAGCACACGGTGTCGCGATGGGAGTTCGCCGGCCGGGTCATCAGCGGCAGGCTCCTGGCCTCGCCTTCTTTGTCTAGTTGATCAACACGGGCCGCCCCTGGGCGGCGTTGAGAGGTGCCACGAGTCTTGATCGTGTCCGTCCGGTTGGGGACGGGCGTGGTTCGAGACGCGAGGTGGATGACTGATGTCACCGAGTGAGGACGAGGACCGCCGCCGGGCGGCAAGGGCCCGGCAGGTGGCCCTGTTCCGCTATGGCCTGATCCAGGACCTGATCGACACGAAGCTGACCAAACGTGAACGCGGAGACCTGGCCCGCGAGTTGGCGGCACAAGACCACACCGATCCGTTCGGGCGGCAGGTCCGTGTCACGCGGGGCACGCTGGACCGCTGGACCCGCCACTACCGGGCCGGCGGGTTCGAGGCCCTGGTGCCCGAGCCGAGGAACGTCACTGCTCGCACGCCCGTCGAGGTGCTGGACCTGGCGGCCGCGCTGAAGCGGGAGAATCCGGCGCGGACGGCCGCGCAGATCCAGCGGATCCTGCGCACGACGCAGGGCTGGTCGCCGACCGACCGCACGCTGCAGCGGCACTTCGTGAACGCCGGCCTGACCGGAACGCTGAACACGGAGAAGAGCGTCTTCGGCCGGTTCGAGGCGACCCGCGGGAACGAACTGTGGACCGGGGACGCTCTGCACGGGCCGAAGATCGGCGGCCGGAAAACCTACCTATAAGTTACGTGGAATCACGCTGACGGATGGACCTGCCGCGGGGGTCGGTACGCCGCC
>NZ_BMVG01000121.1 GCF_014650595.1 Streptomyces alanosinicus | reverse complement strand
CGACCACGAAGGGCCGCTGCCCATCATCGAGGGCACCGTCATCCGCCTCGCCGTGGAGAAGCTGCCCAGCGGCGGGGTGAACAAGCCCGCCTGGCTGTGGTGGTCGGGCACCGCCGCCACCGCGACGGACCTCGACCGCTGCTGGCAGTCCTTCCTGCGACGCTTCGACATCGAGCACATGTTTCGCCTGTTCAAGCAGACACTCGGACGGACCAGGCCCCGGCTCGGCAGCCCGGAGGCGGCAGACCGGTGGACGTGGCTGGTGATCGCCGCATACACCCAGCTCCGGCTCGCCCGCCCGCTGGCCGCCGATCTACGGCGTCCCCGGGAGAAGCCGGCCGAGCCGAACAGACTGACACCCGCCCGCGTCCGACGAGGGTTCAGGAACCTGCGAGCGAAGACCGGCTCTCCAGCTGGTGCACCGAAACCGTCCCGCCCCGGGCCCGGCCGACCGCCCGGCTCGAAGAACCGTCGCACAGCCACCCGTCATGACGTGGGCAGAGTCCTCGTGACCGGCGAGGCATACAGCCGACCTGCTCACCACAAGGTCGGCACGAAACCCCGCCGCACTGGATAAACGACAAGCAGAGAAATCTCCCCCCAACTCGAACCCGACGAATTGGGGCCGCAAGGGCCAAACCCGGCCCCCTTGTCCGGCGTAACCGGCCCGACCACGAACCCGACCACCACCCCTTGTCCACCTCTGCTACCGCCCCGACCACCGCCGCGTTTCCCCTTGACCACGCCCGCTACCGGCGGCCGTCAGACCGCGGACAAGGGGGTCCCCTGCACGCTGCTCCCTCGATCACCGCCCACCCAAGGGTGGCCCGAAGCGAAGGAGCCACCACGATGACCACCCACCGACCCCCGGCAGGCGCCCGGCGCGCCCACCCCGACCACGGGCCCGACCAGCACCGGGCAAGCCGTTCCGGCCTCCTGCGGTGCGCACTCGGGAGGCCACTGTGGAACCCACTTTGGTGCCCGACCCCGAGCCGGACGGAGAAAGCCCAGGTCACCACGCAAATCGCGGCGCGTGCCGCGTTGTCACAACCCTCTTCTCTCCTCCTGAACTTTGTAGTGATGTCCGTGGAGGAGGAGATCATCGGGTCCGGGGGCCGGATGCCCTCTGCGGCCGGGCGCGGCCGGCGCTCGGCAGGTGGCCGCGCGCGCCAGACGACGGGGAGGGAGCGCAGCTGATGGCAGGGAAGCGTGAGGAGAACCCGGCGGGGTCGTCGAACAACCTGCGCGGCGACGTGCTGCGCGTGCTCGGTGTCGGCGTACACCTGAACGTCCCCACCCGCGTACGGATGAACGCGGCCGGTTCCTGAGGCGGTGAGGAACGTTGGTCGGCTTCCGCCGACGCGCTTCCCGCAGTTCCGCACTCTCCTGGCTGGTCACCCCGGGCTTGGTCCCCTCGTCGATATCCGCCCGGCGCATCCACTTCCACAACGTCATCGGGTGGACCCCGAAGTCGGTGGCCACCTGCTCCACCGTGACACCCGGGCCGCGGTTCCTCGCGACCCGCACGACATCCTCGCGGAACTCTTCCGGATAAAGCTTGGGCACAGCGACATCCTTCCCACCCGCCCTACAGGGCAAGCCAGTTCAGATGTCACCCGATCGTGCAGCAGACCCATGCGCACTGGCCCCTGTGGAAATGTCGCAATCCGGGTTTGATGCGCACTTGTCCTGTCAGCTCAGCGCGAGCAATCGGGGGTCGTTGGAGTTCGCGGTCGGTCACGATCAGTGAGAACCGACCCCTTGCCTCAAGCAGGGACAGAAATGCCCTGACTGTGCGGGTAGTTCACTCACACAGGTGGTTCGCCTTTTCTGTTCGCATGCGTAGCTTCCCTGCCGGGTAGCTCGGTCGCGCGTTGCGGGACTCGGGTGCGCCTGCCCGGCTGTCTGGCCGCGTGACATCGCCATCTCGTAGTGGAGGCTTCACCATGGGTCGTATTCGCTCGTTCGCCGTCGCCGCGGTCGCTTTGGCCGCTGCTTTCGGCGCTGTACCCACCGCGACCGCGGCCTCCTCGGCACCTGCCCGTGCGTCCTACCGCTGCACCCCCGGATACTTCTGCATCTACAGCGGCTGGAACGGTGGGGGAACTCGTTGCCAGTGGTCGCAGAGGAGCAAGGCCAACACCGCCGACGACTGTGCCTTCATCCGGAGGGGACAGAAGGTGCGCTCCCTATGGAACGGGACCGGACACCGGGTGCAGTACTACACCCAGACCAACTACCACGGCCGCGTCGGGTCCACCCCCGCTGGAGCGGGCGGCAACTTGCAGGGCAGCTACCAGATCCGTTCGTTCAAGCCCCAGTAGGCAGCTGACGGAGATCGACACCGGGCAGTTAGGATCCAGGGCACCTGCGCATCGAAGCCGGGATTTGCGCATGGGATCGCGGACCCTACGCGGCTGTAGGGTCCGCGTCTCTGCGAGCACTCACCAATCGGGGTGAGGGATTGCCGCCTCGGGCCGCGTGGATTCCCGCACCAAATGGTTGACGGCCCTGCTGTCAGGCGAAAGCCGATTCGGCTTGGCCGGGGTCGATACCGTACAGTTCACCGTACCGACGCGGGGTGGAGCAGCTCGGTAGCTCGCTGGGCTCATAACCCAGAGGTCTTCTCTGAACT
>NZ_BMVG01000120.1 GCF_014650595.1 Streptomyces alanosinicus | reverse complement strand
GCAGCAGCTGCCGTCCGCCTCGTTCGGCCCTTCAGGGGCCACGGCTCACCGGCGTTTCGCTGAGTGGTCGAGGGCCCGGGTGTGGGCGAAGCTTCATCGCCTGGTCCTCGACGAACTTTCAAGGGCTGGTGGGCCCGCGATGAGATGAGAGGGGATCCGTGCAGATGGCTCAGGCCACGGACATCGAATCCGCCCCGGTCAGCAGCGGGTGACCGGCGGCTAGAACTGGCCGCATCGAGGCCACGACAGGACATTTCTGTCGTCCGGAGAGGAGCTTCCGTTCGGCTGCGTACGGCAGCCTGGGCGATACCGGCCAGGGACCAGATCCGTCTCACTACAGGGGTGAAGGCCCGGGTGGCGGAGAGACCTTGATACCTGTCCGGAACCACCCTCGGGAGCGGGCCGGCTCCCGCTCTATTGCTAGCGCTCAAGACGCTGGGTGAAGCCAGGGCTATCAGCCTGCTCCCGAGGTGAAGCGAGGCCCACAGTCTCTTTCGAGGCCTCGACGGACCCGGGTGGGCCTGGCGGTGACTCGCTTCGCTGCCCATTAGGGATGGGCCTGCGGTTCAATCCGCCACGGTGTCGAAGGTGCCGGCCTGGTAGGAGCCGCCCCTGGTCTTGGTGATCACCAGCAGCCGGTTGGCGGCATTGATCATGGCGACCAGGTAGACCAGCGCGGCGATCTGGTCGTCGTCATAGTGTTTGCGCACCAGGGCCCAGGTCTCGTCGGACACACCGTGATGGGCATCGGCCAGGCGGGTGCCTTCCTCGGCCAACGCCAGCGCGGCCTGCTCGGCCTCGGTGAACACGGTGGACTCGTGCCAAGCGGCGACCAGGTTGATCCGGACCGCGGGTTCACCGGCGGCCGCCAGCTCCTTGGTGTGCGCGTCGACGCAGTATCCGCAGCCGTTGATCTGGCTGGCACGCAGCTCCACGAGCTCTATCAGTGTCTTCGGCAGACCCGACTGCATGATCGCCACACTGGTGTGGGCGAACCGCTTGCCGATCTTCTCACCGACGGCGTTGGTGTTCAGGCCGAAACGAGGTTCCATCATGTGATCCTCACTCGCGGTGGTGAATTGAACGATCACAAGACGGCGGCTCCCGACTCGGTATAACGCTGTTCCGATGTGAGGTGGCCCACCCCGGTTCGGTGTTACGAAACGGCGGGATCCGGCGTCGGGTGGGTGACACCGTCGAGAGAAGGCAGGAGCCACATGACCGGATCGGCGAAGACCACACCTCACGATCGCGGCGCCGGCGGGAACCGGGTCGGTAGCCCGGACCCGGCCACCGAAGCGTATGTCGCCCACCGCAATCTGCTGTTCACGGTTGCCTACGAGATGCTCGGTTCCGCCGCCGACGCCGAGGACGTCCTGCAGGAGACCTGGTTGCGCTGGACCAACGTCGATCTCCATACCGTGCGGGATCAGCGCGCCTATCTGGTCAGGATCACCACACGCCAAGCACTCGACCGCCTGCGCACGCTCGGCCGCCGCAAGGAGACCTACGTCGGCACCTGGCTGCCCGAACCACTGCTCACCGCCCCCGACGTGGCGACCGACGTCGAACTGGCCGAACACGTCTCGATGGCGATGCTGCTGGTGCTCGAGACACTCGCGCCGATCGAGCGGGCGGTGTTCGTACTGCGCGAGGTCTTCGCACTGGACTACGAGGAGATCGCCGAGGCAGTCGACAAAACCCCGGCCGCGGTCCGCCAGCTCGCCTACCGGGCTCGGGCCCACGTCGCGGCACGCCGGCCGCGGGGGGCCGTGTCCGCGGCTGACACCCGAGGCGCCCTCGAAGCGTTCCGGCGAGCGGTCGACACCGGCGACCTGCAACACCTGCTCGACATCCTCGCACCCGATGTCGTGTTCCTCGGTGACGGCGGTGGTATCGCGCAAGCCGCGCTCGCACCCGTCATCGGGGACGATGCGGTCGCTGCCGCGCTGGCTGCCGGGCTGGCCAATCTCGCCTCGAGGTCGCTGGAATCGGCCCAGGTCAACGGCTACCCCGCGCTGATCCTTCGGCTCAACGGCCAGATCGACACCGTGCTGGCCGTGCGCATCGACGACGGTCTCGTGACCGGTCTCTACTCCTTGCGAAACCCCCAGAAGTTGTCGCGTCTGCAGCGCGAGACCATGCTATGTCGCTGAACCGTACCCCTCGGGAGATCGGACCGGTGCCCCTGCAGAGCTGAGGGGGGAGGCACGTTGAGGACATGGCAGACCGAGACCGTCTACGCCATCACCGACCTGTCCGCCCCGCCCGCCCGGCCGACGCCGCCGAGATCGCAGTCTGGTCCCGCGGCCACTGGATCAAGGATGTCCTCCCCTTCGCCGAGGGCGCCAGCCGGTTCCACCGCTTGTGACCAGTGGGCTGGGAGATGCCCATCTCCGCGGCGACCTGCGCGACTGGACGTCCTGTGCGGACTTGGTCGATCAGCAGTCGCCTGCCGTGAAGGGTCAGCCGGGCGTTACACGGAGGCCTTCGCCACGATCAAGACCGGCCAGTGTCAACAATGTTTGTGATCAATACGGCTGGGTTCTGTCTCTTTGGTCGTGACCGGGGAGACAGAACCTCGGCGCCCAAGCGGATGGCCAATTCCGGGCTAACGACTGCGACAGTCGCCTCCTACTCTCGCTTCGGCCACATGCTTGCCACACAACAAGGGGGACTTATGCGGATACGAAAGAGCCTTGCCGTCGCGGCGACGGCGATAGCACTCTGCGGCATCGGAATGTCGGCGCCGGCCGCCAACGCTGCTGCCCGCCCCATGGCGGAATGCAACGCGCCGTGGAACGACGTCGGCGCTCCGGGGAACCTGTACGGCTACGGCTTCTACTACGGCAAGTGGACGTACGCCGGGCAGGTC
>NZ_BMVG01000119.1 GCF_014650595.1 Streptomyces alanosinicus | reverse complement strand
TGATCTCCCCACCCTTCGCGTGATCTTGCTCGGCGTGTCGAACTGGTATCGGTGTGTCGTGGACAGCCTGCGTGCGCAAGTTCGGCCTGTTCGGGGGCCCGGATGCTCACGCGGGAGGAAGACGTGGATGCGCACGCACTGCGTCGTCAGGGATGGACGATCTCGGCGATCGCCCGGCACTTGGGGCGGGACCGCAAGACGATCCGGGACTACCTGAACAACGAGCGGACTCCCGGGCAGCGGCGGCAGCCGCCGGACGCGTTCGTGCCCTTTCTGCCCTACTGCCGGCAGAGGCTGGCTGATGATCCGCATCTGTGGGCGTCCACGCTGTTCGACGAGGTGGCCGCGCTCGGCTATGAGGGTGCGTACTCGACGTTCACCCGCGCGCTGCGCCGCTATCAGGTCCGTCCGCACTGCGAGCCCTGCCACGCCTCCACCGGCCGCAACGTCGCGGTGATCGCCCATCCGCCAGGCGAGGAGATCCAGTTCGACTGGCTGGAGCTTCCCGACCCGCCTGCGTCGTGGGGTGTCGGAGGCCACGCTCACCTGCTGGTCGGGGCGCTGGCGCACTCCGGCCGCTGGCGGGCGATGCTGGCAGAGTCAGAAGACTTCCCGCACCTGGTCCAGGCGCTGGACGAGGTGATCCGCAGGCTCGGCGGGACGGCCCGCCGCTGGCGCTTCGACCGCATGGCGACGGTCTGCTATCCCTCAAGTGGCCAGGTCACGGCGGCGTTTGCGGCGGTCGCGAAGTACTACGGGGCCGGGGTGGACATCTGCCCGCCGCGGCGCGGCAACCGCAAGGGCGTGGTGGAGAAGGCCAACCACTCCGCCGCCCAGCGGTGGTGGCGCACGGTTCCCGACGGTCTGAGCGTTGTCCAGGCCCAGTCCGGGGTCGACAAACTCGCTGTCCGGATGGACGAGCGGCGCCGGAAGGTGGACGGCATCTCCGTCACGGTCGCCGAACTCGCCGACGCTGAGCCGTTGTTGGACATTCCAGTGCGGCCGTTCCCAGCCGAGCTGGAGGTCCAGCGGACGGTCAGTGCGCAGAGCCTGGTGTCCTTCGACGGCAACTTCTACTCGGTGCCGCCCGGGCTCCCCGGCGTCCAGGTCCATGTCCGGCACCGGCTCGGCGAGGACTTCGTGCGCATCGCGACCGCGGGCAGGGCGGTCATCGCCCAGCACCGCCGAGCCCCGCGCGGAGCGGGCCAGACCGTCCGTGACAACGGACACGTGCTCGCCCTGGAGCGGGCGGTGCTGGCCTCGTTCACCGACCGGGCGCCCTGCAAGACCAAGGTCCGCAGGCCGCCGTCGGCCGCGGCCCTGGCCGAGGCCGAGCACCTGCGCGGCCGGCCGGCCGCCGGTGATCCGGCAGAAAAGGTCGTGATCGACCTCTCCACCTATGCCGCCGTGGCCGACCGGCTGCGGAATGCTCCGTCACCGAGGGAGGAAAGTTCGGAGTGAGTACGTCGCCGATGCAGATGAGCGAAGCGCGCCGCTTCCAGCAGCTGCGGGGTCATCTGTCCTATCTCAAACTCAACGACGCCGCCGAGGCGTTGAACCGGGTCCTGGACCAGGCCCGCACCGAACGCATGTCGCTGACCGCGGCACTGGAGCGGCTGCTGGAGATCGAGGTCGAGGCCACCGAGGCCCGCCGGCTCGCTGCCCGGGAACGCTTCGCCTGCCTGCCCGAGCCCTGGACGCTGAACGACTTCGACTTCGCCGCCCAGCCCGGCGTCGACGAGAAACTCATCCGTGACCTGGCCACCCTGCGGTTCCTCGACGACGCCTCCAACGTCCTGTTCGTCGGGCCGCCCGGGGTCGGCAAGACCATGCTGTCCGTCGCGCTCGGCCGCGCCGCGGTCGACGCCGGCCACCGCGTCTACTTCACCACCGCCGCCGAACTCGCGGCCAAGTGCCACAAGGCCGCACTCGAAGGCCGCTGGAAGACCTGCATGCGCTTCTTCGCAGGCCCGAAGCTTTTGATCATCGACGAGCTCGGCTACCTGCCGCTGCCCGAGGACGGCGCGTCCGCGCTCTTCCAGGTGATCAACCAGCGGTATCTGAAGTCGAGCACCATCCTGACGACCAACGTCGGTATCGCCGACTGGGCCGGCGCCTTCGGAGACGCCACCGTCGCGGCCGCGATGCTCGACCGGCTCCTGCACCGGGCCGCCGTCGCGGGCATCGACGGTCCTTCCTACCGGCTGCGCGGACACCAGAACCAGGCCGAGACCCTGCGCAAGGGAGTGAACGCTCATGTCTCATGACACCCCGCAGCCCCCGGCCCAAGGCCCCACCCCGGTCAACTGCGTCGTCTGCCAAGGGGAGTTCATCCCTCACCCGCGGCAGATCTACTGCTCTCCCCGCTGCAAGGTCCTCGCCCGACGCGCAGCCCCCGCCGAGCCGCAGACGCACTCCTGCCCGGCCTGCGGCGGCGAGTTCACCGCCAACCCCCGTCTGCGCCAGGTCTACTGCTCACCCGCCTGCCGCCGCGACGCCGAGAAACAACGCGACCGCCAACGCGACGAAGAACGCGCCCGCCGGCTCGGCGAGACCCTCGCCCCGCCCGCCATGCCCGGCCTCCCTCCGCCACCCAGAACCACACCTCGCAGCGGCTCTCGCGCAGCTGGCCCGGAACGCGATCCGCTGGAGCCGACCGCCACCCGCAACTGCCCCCACTGCCAGCAGCCGGTCACCATCGTCGCCCTGCTGGCCACACCCGAAGCCGCCCGGCCCGCCATGCCCGCCGGACCCGACGTCATCCCGCTACGGAGGACTCCCTGAAGGAATCCGTCTGACCGTCACTGATCACCAGGGCCCGGCGACCTTCGGTCGTCGGGCCCTCGCATCTGCTCTTCGCTCCCCATCCACCCCACACGCT
>NZ_BMVG01000118.1 GCF_014650595.1 Streptomyces alanosinicus | reverse complement strand
GTATCACCATGAACAGGGTGGTGCCGGTCTCCCGTGCCAGGCCCAGCAGCGCCCGGTGCAGGGAGCCGCTGAACCGCACCCGGTGGACATCGCCGCGGAAGCTGGTCACCGCCGGGCGGGGGCGGTCGGTGGGCAGGGCGAGTTGTTCGGGTATGCCGGTCAGTGTCCGTCGCCAGTAGGCGAGTTGGTCGTGGGCGAGGGTGCCCGGTTCGTCCTGGTCGCCGAGGAGGTCGCGCTGCCACAGGGTGTAGTCGGTGTACGTCACCGGGAGTGGTGCCCACTGTGGCGCGTTCCCGCGTTGTCGTGCCGCGTACGCCTGCGTGAGGTCTCGCAGCAGGGGGCGCAGTGACCAGCCGTCGCCGGCGATGTGGTGCACCAGCAGCAGCACGGTGCACCGCTCCGCGCCGGTGTGGAACACGGCCACGCGCAGAGGGAGTTCACGGCCCAGGTCGAAGGGATACGTCACCGCCTGGGCGAGGGCTGCCGGCAGACGGTCCGCCTCGACCTCGTGCGTGTCCACACGCACCAGGTCGGGCGCCGGGTCGTGGACGATCTGCTCGGGAACGCCCTCGCGCTCCACGATGACCGTGCGCAGCGGTTCGTGCCGGGCGGCCACGTCGTTGACGGCGGCCTGGAGCACGGCTACGTCCAGTCGGCCGTCGATCTCCAGGGCGAGGGGGATGTTGTAGGTGGCGCCGGATCCTTCCAGCCGGTGCAGGAACCACAAGCGCCGCTGGGCGGACGACAGGGGCAGTACGTCCGGTCGTGCGCGGCGGGTCACGGCGGGGCGGGATCGTCCTGCCGCGCTGTCGAGCCGTTGGGCCAGACCTGCCGGGGTGGGGGTGTCGAACAGCGCCTGGATGGGCAGTTCGACGCCGAACAGCGAGCGCAGCCGGCCCACCACGCGGGTGGCCAGCAGGGAGTGGCCGCCGAGGTCGAAGAAGTGGGCGTCCGCTCCGACCCGGGCGAGTCCGAGTACCTCGGCGAAGACCCGGCAGACCATGTCCTCCTCGGGGGAGCCGGCGGAGCGGCCGGTGCCGGCGCGTTCGGCGGTGCGGGGCGCCGGCAGGGCCCGCCGGTCGACCTTCCCGTTCGGTGTCAGCGGCAACGCGTCCAGCACCACGAACACACCCGGCACCATGAACCCCGGCAACCGCTCGGCGAGCCGGGCCCGCAGCCGGTCCACGACGGGCGGTGCCGCCGGGTCGGCGGGAACGACGTAGGCGGCGAGACGACGGCCGACCGCCGCGTCGTCCAGGACGGTCACGACGGCGTGCGCCACGGTCGGGTCGTCCAGGAGGGCGGTCTGGATCTCACCGGGCTCGATACGGTGGCCGCGGATCTTCACCTGGTCGTCGGAGCGGCCCACGAAGACGAGCTGTCCGTCGGCCGTCCAGCGCGCCAGGTCGCCGGTGCGGTACATGCGCTCGCCCGCAGCCCCGAACGGGCACGCCACGAACCGTTCCGCCGTCAGGCCCGGCCGGCCGACGTAACCCCGGGCCACGCCCTCGCCCGCGATGTACAGCTCGCCCACGACGTGGGGCGGCACCGGGCGCAGCCGCTCGTCGAGCACGAAGCAGCGGTCGCCGTCCAGCGCCCGGCCGATCGGGACCGTCTCGCCCCTGACCGGTGCCGGGCCGGTCAGCGGACGGCAGACGGCGAACGTGGTGGTCTCCGTGGGGCCGTAGACGTGGACGACCGTCGTGCCGGGGCACTGTGCGAGGGCCTGACGGATGGCGCCCGGGGCGACGAACTCCCCTCCGGTCCACACCTCACGCACCCCGGACAGACAGTCGGGGTGCTCCTCGACCAGGTGGTTGAACAGGGCCGTGGTGAGGAACACCGCGGTGACGCCGTGCCGGCCGAGGGCGTCGGCCAGGGCGGCAGAGTCGATCCGGCCGGCCGGGGCCAGGACGGCCTCCCCGCCGTGCAGCAGCGGCACCCACATCTCGTAGGTGGACGCGTCGAACGCGTACGGCGAGTGCAGCAGGACGCGGCCGTGCGCGCCGGAGCGCCAGTGGTGGTCGTCGACCAGGGCCAGGATGTTCGCGTGGGTCACGGCGATGCCCTTGGGCGCACCGGTCGAGCCCGAGGTGTACATGACGTAGGCGAGGTCGTCGGCCCGGCCCGCGCAGAGCGGGCCGTCGGGAACCTTCCCTGCCGCCTCCGCGAGGTCGACGCGCAGCACCGGTACGGCGGTGTCCGCGGCGGGCAGGGCGTCGCCCGGGTCGCGGTCGGTGAGCAGTGCCGCGGCGCCCGTCTCGGCCAGGACGTGCCGCATGCGTCCGGCGGGGTCGTCCGGGTTCAGCGGGACGTACGCGGCTCCGGCGCGCAGCACGGCCAGCGTACTGACGACCAGTGCCGTGGAGCGCTCCTGGAGGATGGCGACCCGGCTGCCGGGACCGATACCCAGGGCGCGCAGCCGTCCGGCGAGGCGGCGCTGCCGAGCGTCGAGCTCGCGGTAGGTGACGTGTTCACCGTCGGCCTCACGCAGCGCGACGGCGTCCGGGGTGCGGGCTGCCTGCTCGGCGAACCGTTCCTGGACGGTGCGCGGCGTCCGGCGCGCCACGGCGGGCAGGGCGGGCGCGTTCCACTGCTCGGTCACCAGCCGTGCCTCGCCCGGCCGCAGGACGTCCAGGTCGGACACGGGGACGGCGGGGGCGGCCACGGCCAGGCGGAGCAGCCGCACCAGGCGGTCCATGAGCGCGGCGGCGGTGTCCCGCTCGAACAGGTCGGTGGCGTACTCAAGGGTGCCCTTGAGGCCGCCGCCGTCCGGTGTCTCGGCGAGGTCGAGGGTCAGGTCGAAGCGGGCGACGCCGGCCCGGACGACCCGGGGCCGCACGCGCAGCCCGGGCACGGTGACGGCGGCGGGGGAGGTGTTGTCCAGCGCCAGCATCACCTGGAACAGGGGCTGCCGGGACAGGGACCGTTGCGGGTTGAGTGCCTCGACGAGTTGTTCGAAGGGGAGGTCCTGGTGGCTGTAGGCGTCGAGGTCGGTGGTGCGGACGCGGGTGAGGAGGTTTCGGAAGGTGGGGTTGT
>NZ_BMVG01000117.1 GCF_014650595.1 Streptomyces alanosinicus | reverse complement strand
CCTGCGATCACTCCAAAGAGTGACCAAACGGCCAGGCCCGACGATAAGGAACAAGCTCAGAAGCTGTGTCACAACCTCTTTTTGCAGGTCACCGGAGGTGGACTGGGGGAGATGCCTGATGTCCCGTTCGGTTTGGCGTCGATGGACGGTGGAGCGAACGGCTGGCTGAGGGCACGTGCTGGTTAGGCGTCGCGTCGGAACAGGGCAGTCCACAAGAAGGGTTCGCCGAAGTGCGCTGACTCGGGCGGTTCGTCGCGCATGAGTCGAAGTTCGACCTCTGTGAGGTCGGAGAAGATCCGTCGTAGGGACTGTGAGGTGTAGGCGAGTCCGCCGTGGAGGCGGGCGTCGCGGTAGAAGGCCGCGTCGGGGAGGCCAGATCCTCCCGTCTCTGCGTCTGTGAAGCAGGTGAGCGCGAAATAGCCGCCGGGTGCGAGGAGTTGGTCGAGCAGGGCGAGGTAGCTGATTCGACGGTGGGGTGGCAGGTGGTGGAAGCAGCCCGAGTCGTAGATCAGGTCATAGCGTCCGCTCAGCTCGGTGCCGGCGAGGGCGAAGGCGTCTCCCCTGTGGAACCGGATGCCGGCCCCGGCCTCACCGGCGCGTTCCTCGGCCCAGCCGACGGCTGCCGGGGAGAGGTCGACGGCATCTACCTGGAAACCGTGGGAGTCCAGGTAAAGGGCGTTGCGTCCCGGGCCGCAGCCCAGGTCGAGGGCCCGTCCAGGGGTGAAGAGCCGGCGGTCGACATATGAGGCGAGATTCTCGTCCGGCTTGGCCGCGAAGAACGGCACTGGCTTGGAGCGGTCGGCATAGAAGGTGTCCCACCAGACTGCTGCGTCGCTCGTCCAGCGGTCGGCCTCGGGCGTGAACAGGTCGTCAAGGAGTTTCAACACGTCCTCGACGGTGCGGATGTTGCGGTCCATCCGGCCCCCTTTCGCGATGAGGAGACGGTACGGCCAGACAGCACAAAATCCCAGCTCAGCGTAGGTGGTGCATAGCCGTGGAATGGCGATGGCGGGCTTGGGAGAAGAGTCCGTGAGCTGAGTCCACGACCCTGCGCGCGCGGCCGCTCCTTCCTCTGCTGAAGGGCATAACGGCGGCTTCGGGGGTGGCGCTCAAGCCAGTTTCTGAAGTTTGTTCTTCAGGCGGCTTCCGCGAGGCTGACAGGGTCCGCCGTGAGGCGGCGGTGCGGGCGGGACAGGCGGCGGGACATGAGGGTGATGAAGGCCCACTGGATGTGGGCTTCCGCGTGAGACAATCAGCCGCTCATAGTCCCTTGCGTTGCGCCGGGCCCGCATCGTCCACGAATTCGACCGCTCAACCACCCAGCGCTTGGGCAGCAAGACAAAGCCCTTGGCGTCCTTGGGCCGGGAGACGACCTTGACGGTGATGCCGAGGGCGGTCTGTGCCCAGGTGCTGAACTCGTCTCCGCCATAGCCGTTGTCCGCCCAGACCAGGACGATTTCGGGGTGCTCGGCGTGAAGACGGGTCAGCAGGACGCGCGCCGCGTCCCGGTCCTGGACGTCGGCCGGCGTGACGAGCAGGTCGACGAGCAGGCCGTCCTGATCAACCAGGAGGTGCCTTTTCCTCCCATTAATATACTTGCCGTTATCCCGGCACCGGGATAAGAACAAGAAGATCAACGGCGCAAGCGGCACCTGGTCGTGGACACCAAAGGCCTGCCGCTGTTCGTCATGGTCACCCCGGCCGACATGACCGACCGCAACGCGGCCAAAGAAGTGCTGTTCCGCCTGCGGCTGATGCACCCCGAGATCACCATCGTCTGGGCCGACTCCGCCTACGCCGGGCAGCTCGTCGACTGGGCGAAAACCTTCCTGGACCTGACGATCAAGACCGTCAGCCGGCCGAAGAACGTCCCCGGGTTCGTCGTTCTGCCCCGGCGTTGGGTCGTCGAACGTTCCCATGCCTGGGTCATGCACGCCCGCCGGCACGCGCGGGACTACGAACGGCTCGTCCAGCACTCGGAATCGCTCATCACCTGGGCCGCGATCACCCTGATGACCAGGCGCATCACCCGCCGAAACTCCCGCAGGAGCGGACAGCCGGCCTCCCGCGAGGCCCACCGCGACTGATCCAATCGGCACTGACCGTCGTCAGCGCCACCAAGAGGTCACCGGGCCCTCAAGCCCGCCCAAGTCTCGCACCACCACCACGACGACTTCATCGACGCACCCCGGCCGAGCGCCCCGGAAAGCGCATCAGCGTTGAGCCCAGAACAGAGCGTGCCCGCCTTCTCCTTCCGGCACGAACTCCTCCTGCTGGACCGTCAGCCCAGCTTGAGTGATCCATGCTCGGTTCGTGGCAGCGTCCGCGTGACTCCACCACATAGCGGTACCGCCGCCCAGCCAGTCCTCATCGACACCGGTCCAGGCCCGATGGCCGGTGGTGCCCAGGAACCAACCGCCAGGCCGCAGCCATCCGGCGACTTTCCGGAGCAACGGAAGCTGTTCCTCGAGCGGGATGTGGATCAGTGCGTAAAAGGAGACGACCGCGTCGAAGGAGGCTGGCGCGAAGTCCACAGCCGTAGCGTCGGCGCGGATGAACTCGGCCTGCGGCACGAGTTCCCGGGCCCTGCGGATCTGCACCTCACTGATGTCGACGCCGGTGACACGCCGACCTGCAGTTGCCAATGCGCGGGCGACAGGGACCCCGCTTCCGCACCCAAGATCCAGCACCGCACCGTCGGCCGGGATACGACCAGACAGTTCGCTGATCCAAGGCTGATACTTCGTCTCGGCGCCATACGCCTGGTCGTAGCGGAGGGAGAGCGCGTCGTACCCTCGCCGGACCAGTTCCTTGGGATCTTCAATGTCCACGCCGGTGCACGCTAGCGGCCCACGCTGAGGGCCGCGAACGCTTTTCCCCGGGCCTCAGCGCACCGGCAACGTCACGCGAGACGAGACACACGCCACCGAACACCCCCCGTTCGAATTCTGAGCTGGGCAAACACCGAAACCCCACGGACTCCATGTCATGAACGGCTCAGGAACAGGCACAGAGCTTGACGTTTATGGTCCGGCGTCGAACGCGGCTCGAACTTGATCGGCGTTTTCGCAG
>NZ_BMVG01000116.1 GCF_014650595.1 Streptomyces alanosinicus | reverse complement strand
GCAGCGACACGAAGTGGTACATCGTGTTGCCGCAGGAACCCGACGACCTCCATCCGGAGGGGACGCCAGAGATGGTACTGAGCCGCGCGGCAGCTGTAGAGAACGGCCACGTGGCTCACACCACCAACGTGGTCGCAGTAGCAGAGGTGGCGGTTGGGGCTGTCGCCGTCATCGTGGTGACCTGAGCCGAGGTAGGCACAACGCCGTGACGGCATCGGTCCGTAACGGCATTCCGGGGGCTGGGGCAAAAACCGGCCCCCGGATCTCTCCGACTATTCGGCCGCTTCAAGCGACCGATCCGTAAAATGCGCCGATCTACTCGATCTTCAGTTCTAATCGACCCGCTAGACAGTGATGAGGGATAATGGCCGAAGGTGTACGAGGCAATGAATTCATTCCCCTTCTGGGTGATGCGTCGGATGGTCCGGGTGACTACATCCGTGAGGTTGCATGGACGAAGCGAGCGTTGGAGAGGTGGTTGGTAGACCCGGGATTCCGCAAGCGCTTTACGGAAGACGCAGCGCAGGCCCTGCGGGATATTGGGGCTCCGCTGACGCCGGACCAGGTCCGTCCCTTCCTTGCAGGCGAAGAGGAGTCGGTCGCTGGCGATCGGAAGATGCCGATCTCGGCGCGGCGCTACCAGGCCTTCTTGCAGGAGAAGCTGGACCATCGCGCACAATTGCGTGCCCACGGCCAGACCACCACAGACCCGCGCGTGGCCACTTGGCGGGCCCGCCAGATGAAGCGATGCGCTGGGGAACTCGGCATATCCCGTTCGCAGGCCATCGTGCATGCTCCGGCCGCGTTCGAGCTGTCCAAAGGCTGCACTGTCGGCTGCTGGTTCTGCGGCGTGGCCGCACCGAAGTTCGATCACACATGGCCGTACAACGATGAGAACGCCGGGCTCTGGCGTGACATCCTGCGAGTGATGGATACGACCGTTGGCGAGCCGATGCGTGACGCATTCCTCTACTGGGCGACCGATCCGCTGGACAACCCGGACTACGAACGCTTCCTCACAGCCTTCCACGGAGTTCTCGGCCAGTGTCCGCAAACCACCACGGCCATCGGCCATAAGGACGTGGAGCGTACCCGGCATCTACTCGAGCTGGCGCGCGCACACGGTTCCAAGGTCGATCGTTTCTCGATCATCGCCGTCAGCGCTCTGGACAAGGTCCATGAGGCGTTCACCGCCGAAGAGCTGCTGCACGTGGAATGCATCCCGCAGAACAAGGGAGCATACAAGTCGTTCCGGAAGTCCAATGTCGGCCGTGCCCGGAATTTTGCGCACAAGCGGGGCGACGAGTTGGTGTCAGAGGACGCCAGCTCCACGATCGCCTGTGTCTCAGGCTTCCTCTTCAACATGGTCGATCGGAGTGTCCAGCTGATTACACCATGCGATGCCTCCGACCGTTGGCCACTGGGCTACTGGGTGCTGGACAAGGGGACCTTCGACAGCGCCGCGGAACTGGGTGAGCTCCTCGAGTCCATGATCACCAATAGAATGCGAACCCGGCTGCGCTTGCAGGATCCCGTGAGTCTGCGCCCAGACGTGAAGGTGACCGTGGCCGACGGTGAACTGCGAGCAGTCTCGCGCGGGCAACGCCTGACACTCGTACAGGCGGATCTGGACGACCTCGCCGACTGCCTGACCCAAGGCGTGGCCAGCGTTGAGGACCTGGCCGTGCGCCGTGAGCGCCGTGCTGGCATCCCCCTCACGCAGACCCTTGCCTGGCTCAACTCGCTTTTCGACGAGGGGTTGCTGGATGAGGAGCCCGAGCCCCTCGCCTCCAAGCCCGCTCCGGTGACCCTGGGGATGCCTACCCGCGCGGCCTCATGACGGCCGCACCCTGCATGGCTGAGGTCGACGGCGCAATCAAGCGGGATGGCGGCCCGACTTTGGTACAGGCCATGAACGCGCGCTTCGAGGGCCCTATGGAGCTGAACAGTGGGCATGTGCTGCCCGGCTTCGACCTCTCCTACGAAACGTACGGACGGCTGGACCGGGACGGCGAAAATGCCGTCCTGGTCTGCCACTCGCTCACCAAAGGTGCTCACGCAGCCGGTCGCCACATCGCGCAGGATGCCCACTCCGGCTGGTGGGACCGGGCGATCGGCCCCGGGCACATGCTCGACACCGACCGGTACTTCGTCGTCTGTTCTGACGTGCTTGCGGGCGGGGCCTCCACAGGTCCGGCGAGCGCCGACCCGGCTACCGGCTGCCCCTATGGGGCAGACTTCCCGGTGGTCACGATCGAAGACATGGTCAATGCACAGCGGAGACTGATGCAACATCTCGGGATCGTACGACTGCACGCGGTGATCGGTGGCTGCTTCGGCGGTCAGCAGGCGTTGCAATGGGCCATCTCTCACCCGGATGCGGTCCGCAACGCCGTCGTCATCGGTACCGGTCCTGACACCTCCGCTCACACCATCGCGATCTTCTCCGTGATGCGTCACCTCATCCGGAACGACCCGAACTTCAACGACGGTGACTACTACGCCGGCCCAGGTCCGGTCCGCGGCTTGGCTAACGCTCTCGTGGCCGCCGTACCGCTGTGGATGAGCCGTGACGCGATGGGGCGGCGATTCGCCCGCCGGACCATGGCAGGGCAGCCGCCCCGGTACACGCTGGAGCCGGAATTTGCGGTCGAGGCGTTCCTCAACTCCATCGCGAACCAGCCACGCCCCGCTATCGACCCCAACTCGCTGCTGTATCTGATGCGCGCAGAGGAGTACTTCGACCTTCCCGGCCGCTACGGCAGCCTGGAGGCGGCCCTGAAATCCGTGAGCGCCCGCACCCTTTTCGTCAGCTACCGCACCGACTGGCGCTACCCGTCCGAAGAAACGGACAGGATGCACCAGGTTCTACTGCGCCAGGGCACGCACTCGCACCACGCCGTCTTGGACAGCCCCTTGGGCCACGGCGGATTCATCTACGAGGTCGAGTCGCTCGCCCCCGAGGTCGTGCCTTTCCTAGCCGAGGAGGACACGTGATGACACCCGCCCAACTACGCGGTACTGCGTGGGAACAGGTATGCCGACACATCGACGGCGTGTCGATCGGCAGCACCATGGCCTCGCTGTGATGGCGCTCTCTGAATTTCCCCACTCTGTGATCTCTGGGTCGCCAAACCTGCTCAGTT
>NZ_BMVG01000115.1 GCF_014650595.1 Streptomyces alanosinicus | reverse complement strand
AGTTCAGAGAAGACCTCTGGGTTATGAGCCCAGCGAGCTACCGAGCTGCTCCACCCCGCGATGGTGCGATCAGTCTAGCGGCCTCAGACGGTAGGTTCGCCCCATTTCCGACCTGGCGACCTCGCAGCAGCCCGGCGGCGGTGGTTCGAATGATCTCGTCAGATCCGATCGCGGCGTTCGCTGCGAGGGGCGCCGAGCTGGATACCGTGACGGTGGTCTTGTCGGGTCGCCTCGGGCGACTCCTCCGCTGCGGCACTTGACCGCAGATCAGCGGCGATCCCTTCGAGAAGATCGCACTCACTGAGTAACTGAGCCCCTGCCCGGGCGTTGTTCCGATCACGGTCACTCTGGCCAGGTAGAGGACCAGCCCGCCGTGCGGCGGGCCGTAGAACCAGAGGAGCTTCCGACAAACCAGCGTTCTGCCGACATGTCCGTAGTGGCAGCCCTCGAGGCCTGGCTCGGCACGGATACGTGATCAGGCGTAGCCGTAACTGGCTCACACGGGTGGATCGCGTGCGTGATATCACCGGCGAAATGGCACATCGTAGGTCGTGCTGCCAGGTTGAGAACCCGCCATCGGCTGACACTGACTCGGCCGGTCACGGAGCCCGTGCGGCCTGACCTCAAGGAGGCCGCGGCCACTCCGAGGAGGTCTCATGACGCCGCACCTCACTCTCCGCAAGCTGCCCTATGCGTTCAAGGTCGCTGCCGACGTCCAGGCTGTGGGGCCAGCGCGTCGGCTCGTGCGTGAGGTGGTGGAAAGTCTGGGCCTGGGGCAGCAGGCCCCGTCGTCGGATGATCTCGAGTTACTTGCTGGAGAGTTGATTGCCAATGCAGTGGTCCATACGGAGGCGCCCTGCGTGGTGTGTCTCCAGTGGACGGGCCGACGGGTGCGTGTCGAGGTAACCGACGCCGATGTAAGGGAAGCGGAGGCGAAAGCCCCGCCACCGTGCGCTGAGCACGGGCGCGGGCTACTCCTCGTTGACATGCTGGCGGCAGCCTGGGGTAGCCAGCCCTGCCCCGCAGGCAAAACGACATGGTTCGAGTTGGCGGTGCCCGCTGCCGGGGAATCGTCCGCGAGTGCGGCACTCTCGGGCACGCTGGAGGGGGTCCACTGTGTGACCGGCTTCTCTGACGATGCTTCTCCCGCCGCGGCTGAGCCCGAGGTCGTCGTGCATGCGCCAGCGCAGCTGGAACATCAGGCTGTTTGAGTCCGGCCAGCCCTGGTTGTTCGCCTCCGCCCTGCTGAGTCCCCGTGGTCGAAACGGGCACAGGATGCAACATTCAAGAGGGCAGTCGGTAGATCGACGAGCCCTGAGCGCGGCAGCCCCGGCACGGGCGGCCGTCCCCTTTATTTGGGCGCTTCGGCAGGACACGACCGGCGAGAATGGCACCTTATTTCACCGTCCGTCCTGTTCCCCCAAAGTTTTGAAGGGCCATCACTTCCGTGACTGACCAGCGCATGCTCACTGGAGACCGACCCACCGGAAAGCTGCACCTCGGCCACTACGTGGGCAGCATCGCCAACCGGGTGCAGCTCCAGCACAAGTACGAGACCTTCCTGATCATCGCCGACCTGCACATGCTCACCACCAAGAACACCCGGGAGGACATCGCCAAGGTCTCCACCAACGCCCGGGACATGGTCCTTGACTCCCTCGCAGCCGGCATCGACCCGGCCCGGGCGACCTTCTACCTGCAATCGGCGATCCCCGAGGTCACCGAGCTCAACACCCTGTTCCAGAACCTGGTGACCGTACCGCGCCTGGAGCGCGTGCCCAGCCTGAAGGACATGGCTCGGGACTCGGGCAAGGAAGAGATGCCGTACGGCCTGCTCGGCTATCCCGTGCTCCAGGCGGCCGACATCCTCTGCGTCAAGGCGCATGTCGTACCCGTCGGCAAGGACAACCACGCCCATGTGGAAGTCACGCGGGAGATCGCCCGCCGGTTCAACCACCTCTACGGGGAGACCTTCCCCGTCCCCGAACTCGTTGAGAGCGATGTGCCCACCCTGGTGGGTACCGACGGCCAGGGGAAGATGAGCAAGTCCATCGGCAACGTCATCTACCTCTCCGACAGCGCCGAGGACGTCCGTAAGCGAGTCGCCGGTATGTACACAGACCCCAACCGGATCCGCGCCGACATTCCCGGCACTGTGGAAGGCAACCCCGTCTTCGTCTACCACGACGTCTTCAACGACAACCCCGCCGAGGTCGCCGACCTCAAGGAACGCTACCGAGCGGGCACGGTCGGCGACGTAGAGGTCAAGGACAAGCTGGCTGCCGCCATCAACCGCTTCCTCGACCCGATGCGGGAGCGCCGCGCACGCTACGAGGAACAGAGCGGCCTCGTCGACGAAATCATCGTCGACGGCACCGAACGCACCCGCCGCGAAGTGCAGCAGGTGGTCTTTGAAGCCCGCAAGGCGATGGGCCTGACCGCCGCCTACAACCAGCTACGTCGCAAGGCCGAGCGAGCCCGCAAGAGCAGGGAGAACACAGCACCCTGAAGACCACCGGGAACCCATGCCTTCTGCTATATCGGCGCGGGAGTGGCCCTCAAGCTCCCGCGCAGTTCGCATCGTCCAACGACCCGACGGCACGCTCGTGCCCGTCAAGACCGCCCGCCACCCACCATGCACGCGCCCGGTAGATCATCGCCCCCTACTGCGGTGCCAGGCTCCCTGAGGCTCTCCTCACAGCCACCGTGTCGCGGAGCTAGTAGGGCCTGGTCAGGTTCACCCGACGGTGGCGTGTCCGTTTGATCGCTTGTTCCGTTGACCTGTTGTGATGGGTGGGGAGCTGGCTGCGGTCCGGTGTGATCTGGAGGACTTCGCGGCGGAGATGTTCGAGCCGTTCGCGCGGGCGGATCAGCGCCGGTGGGGCGGGGTCTATCTGCGGGGCCTGCTGCTGGAGGGGCGGCGCAAGTCGGTGGAGCCGATGGCCGCCCGGCTGGGCGAGGACGGCAACCGTCAGGCCCTGGCGCACTTCATCACCTCCAGCCCGTGGGAGGCGGCGCATGTGCGTGCCCGCCTGGCCTGGCGGATGCAGCACGTGATCAAGCCCACCGCGCTGATCGTGGATGACACGGGCTTCCTCAAGGACGGGGATGCCTCGGCGTGTGTGGCCCGGCAGTACACCGGCACCGCGGGCAAGGTCACCAACTGCCAGGCCGGGGTGTCCCTGCACCTGGCCTCCGACGACGCGTCGGCTGCGGTCGACTGGCGGCTGTTCCTGCCCGAGAGCTGGGATCCCGCCTCGCCCAAAGCCGATCCG
>NZ_BMVG01000114.1 GCF_014650595.1 Streptomyces alanosinicus | reverse complement strand
CAAGAACCGCCCCGAGGCGCGCACCCTGCTCGCCGCCGTCGCCCGGATGCACGCCACCGGAGCCTCCGTCGACTGGGCTGCCTTCTACCCCGGTGCCCGGCAGACCGGGTTGCCGACGTACGCCTTCGAGCGGCGGACGTACTGGCTCGACGGGCCGGCCGTGGCGCCCGCGGGTGATGTCACGAGCCTCGGACAGCGCCCGGCCGAACACCCGCTGCTCAGCGCGGTCGTGGTGGCACCGGCGGGCGGCGGTGTGGTGCTGACCAGCAACCTGTCGGTGCGCACCCACCCGTGGCTGGCCGACCACGACGTCCTCGGGACCGTGCTGCTGCCCGGCACCGGCTATATCGAGCTGGCCATCCGCGCCGGTGAGGAAGTCGGCTGTGACGTGGTGGAGGAGCTGACCATCGAGCAGCTGATGCCGATGCGGGAGGACGGCGGCGGGCTCGCCGTACAGGTCGTCGTCGATCCGGCGGACGCCACGGAGCGGCGCTCGCTGAACGTGTACTCGCGGCCCGACGACGCCGACCCGGACGTCCCCTGGACCCGGCACGCCAGTGGTGTGCTGGCGCCGGGCGCCCAGCCGGCGCCGCCCGCCGAGTCGTTCGGCGGCGGGCTCGCGGTGTGGCCGCCGGTCGGCGCCGAGGAGGTCGACATCTCCGATGTGTACGACTATCTGACCGGCCAGGGATACGGATACGGGCCGATGTTCCGCTGCCTGCGCGGGATCTGGCGGCGCGGCAAGGAGACCTTCGTCGAGGTGTCGCTGCCGGAGGACAACCTGGCGATCGGCACCGAGTACCGGATCCACCCCTCGATCCTGGACGGCTCGCTCAGCGCCACGGACTTCATGGACGGGCGCAGGCCGCAGGACGTGGGCGGCACCCAGCTGCCGTTCGCCTGGGAAGGCGTGACGCTGCACGCGGCCGGTGCCGCGCAGCTGCGGGGCCGGATCACCTCCGTGGCGGGCCACAAGTCGCAGGGCTCGGACGCGGTCCGGCTGGAGCTGGCGGACCCGAACGGTACGCCGGTGGCGACGATCGACTCCCTCGTCGTACGACCGGTGACGGCGGCCCGGGTGAACGCGGCCGCGGCGGCCGGGCGCGGCGAGCGCACCTCGATGTTCCACCTGGTGTGGAACCAGCTGCCGCTGGGCGCGAGCCACACGGCGACCGCGGCCGGCTGGGCGGTGCTCGGTGCGGCGGAGCAGGCGCCCGAGGGGGCCACCGCTCACCCGGATCTGGCCGCCCTGACCGGTGCGCTGGACGCGGGCGCGGCCGTACCCGAGGTGGTGCTGCTGCCGACGCCGGCCGTGGACGCCGACGTCCCGTCCGCCGTACGGCAGGTGTCGGCCGGTGTGCTGGAGGTGCTGCAGGGTTGGCTGGCCGACGACCGGTTCGGCTCGTCCCAGCTGGTGGTGCTCACCCGGGGCGCGGTCGCCGCGAGGGACACGGACAGCGTGGACCTGGCGCAGGCGCCGGTGTGGGGTCTGCTGCGGTCGGCCGCGGAGGAGAACCCGGGCCGGTTCGTGCTGGTGGACACCGACGGTTCGGTGGCCGCCCGGCAGGCGCTGCCCGCGATCCTCGCCACCGGTGAGCCGGAGGCGGCGGTGCGCGGCGGCGAGGTGAAGGTGCCGCGGCTGGCCCGGGTGTCCGCGGGTCAGGTCACGTCCGCGCTGCCGTGGACCGGTGAGGGCACCGTGCTGATCACCGGTGGCACCAGCGGTCTCGGGGCGATCGTGGCCCGGCACCTGGTGGCGGAGCACGGCGTCCGGCATCTGCTGCTGACCAGCCGGCGGGGCGCCGCGGCGCCCGGCGCGGCCGAACTGGCGGCGGAGCTGGAGGAGTCGGGTGCCTCGGTGACCCTGGCGGCCTGCGATGTGTCGGACCGCGACGCGATCGGCGCGCTGCTCACCGGCGTACCCGCCGACCGGCCGCTGACCGCCGTCGTGCACGCGGCCGCCCTGATGGACAACGCGCTCATCGCCCAGCTCACCTCCGAGCAGCTGGACTCGGTGCTGCGGCCCAAGGCGGACGCCGCCTGGTACCTGCACGAGGCCACACGCGAGCTGGACCTGAAGGCGTTCGTGCTGTTCTCCTCGTGCGCCGGACTGGTCGTCGGCGCCGGGCAGGGCAACTACGCGGCCGCCAACCGCTTCCTGGACGCCCTCGCCGCGCACCGCAGGGAGCAGGGCCTGCCCGGCGCCGCGCTGGCGTTCGGGCTGTGGGAGGCCAAGACCGGCCTGGGCGGCGGCGTCAACGACGCCGACCTCGGCCGGATGCGGTCCCTGGGACTGCCCGCACTGCCCACCGAGGAGGGCCTGCAGCTGTTCGACGAGGCGCTGACCCTCGACGAGGCGCTGATCGCCCCGATCCGGGTCGACGCCGCCGCGCGCGGCGCCAACCCGGGCGAGCCGCCGGTGCTGCTGCGGGACGTGCTCAAGCAGGAGCAGCCGGCGCCCAAGCGGCAGGAGGTCCGTGCCCCGTCGGTCACGGCCGCCGCGGCGGCCGCCGGCGGGCAGTCGCTGGAGGAGCGGCTGGCCCGGATGCGGCCCACGGACCGGGAGGCGGCGGTGCTCGACCTCGTCCGGGGCGAGGTCGCGGCGGTCAGCCACGCCGAGCCGGAGAGCCTGGACGTCAACAAGGGCTTCACGGACCTGGGCCTGGACTCGCTGGCGGCGATCGACCTGCGCAACCGGCTCCAGACGGTGACCGGGATGCGGCTGCCGGCGACGATGATGTTCGACTACCCCAGCCCGGTCGTCATGGCCGAGTTCCTGCTGGAGGAGCTGCTCCCCGGCATCGAGGAGTACGCCGAGACGGAAACCGGGACCGTGACGGGGACCGGGGCCGGGGCCGGGACCGACGCCTCGGCGGCGGCACCGGACGACGACTCGATCCGGGAGACGCTCGCCGCCATCCCGGTCGCGGCCCTGCGTGAGGCGGGCCTCCTCGACGCGCTGCTCGCGCTCGTCCCGTCCACCGCGGCCTCGGCACCGCAGGAGGCGGACCGCAGCGAGGAGATCAAGAACATGGACATCGACGACCTGGTGCGCGCCGCGCTTGCGTCCGCCGAACCGAACCCGAACGAGGACTGAGGTCTGATCGTGGAAGCATCAGTCGAACAACTCGTCGCCGCACTGCGGCAGTCGATGCTGGACAACGAGCGACTGCGGCGGCAGAACGGCGAACTGGCCGAACAGAACGGTGAACTGGCCGAGCAGGCCGCCCGGGTGAGCGAGCCGATCGCCGTGGTCGGCATGGCCTGCCGCTACCCGGGCGGGGTCCAGAACCCCG
>NZ_BMVG01000113.1 GCF_014650595.1 Streptomyces alanosinicus | reverse complement strand
CGTGGGGTGTCGCGTTGAGCGTGTTCGTGACGGTGTTGTCGGAGAAGTGGCCGGTGCTGGACCGGCATGAGCGGGCGGCCGAGTGGCTGCAGATCTGGTCGGATCTGGGCCGGGCGCCCCGGACGATCGACGCGTACGCTCGCGGCCTGGGCGAGTTCCTGCTGGCGTGCGAGCGCGACGGGATCGACCCGGAGACCGCCAACCGCAGCCACATTGCCGCGTTCGTACGGGAGTTGAGGACACGCCCGAGTCGCAGCGGGGCGAACGTTCTGGCTCTGGACTCGGGGGCGGGCCTGGCCAACGCCACCCTGCAGCAACGGCTGGTGCCAGTCCGGCTGTTCTACGACTTCCTCGTCGAGGAAGGGGTGCGCGAGTCGAACCCTGTGGGCCGTGGCCGCTACACCCCGGGGCGGGGCCGTGGCGGCGGGACGGCGCGGGGACTGGTGCCGCGGCTGGTGAAACTGCCCTGGATCCCGGCCGAGGCCGAGTGGCTGCAGGTCCTGGAGGTCTTCCGGGCCGAGCCGATTCGCAACCGGCTGATGCTGGCGCTCGCCTACGATGCGGCGCTTCGCCGGGAAGAACTGTGTGCCTTGCGGAGCGACGACATCGATCCGGCCCACCGCACGTTGCGGGTCCGGGCAGAGACCACCAAGACCCGGCAGGAGCGGATGGTGCCCTACTCGGCATCCACCGGAGTGCTGCTGGGCGAGTATCTGCGCCATCGCGCCACGTTGTCACGGGCCCGTGGGCCGCTGTTCCTCTCGGAATCACGGCGCAATGCGGCCCAACCGCTGACCCTGTGGACCTGGTCGAAGGTCGTGCGCCGGCTCGCGCTCGCCGCCGAAGTGCCGCGCTTCTCCACCCACACCACACGGCACCTGTGTCTGACGGACCTGGCCCGAATGGGCTGGGAAGTGCACGCGATCGCCTCGTTCGCCGGACACCGCAGCACCGAGTCAACCTTGCGCTACATCCATCTGTCCGGCCGTGAGCTCTCCGCCCGGCTGAACTCCTCGATGTCGCATCTGCACGCCTGGAGGGTCGGGATGCTCACCGGCACGGACAGGACGGCACAGTGATCCCTGCCCAGGCCCGTCCGCCGGTCCTCGGGCTGATGTCCCCGACCGGGGGCCCGGCCCTGTTCGCGACGGACGGTTTCGATCGCCGACCGCAGCTGCTGGAGGAGGAGGTCGCGGCTTTGGCCGCACTTGACCTGCAGGCCCTTCGTCGGCTGCGGGCCCGTGGGGTCCCACGCCGGACGGCGGTGCACTGGCGGGCCCTATCCCGGCTGGTCGATCCGCTCGACCGGGCCCGCGCCGCCCTTCACGACGATGGTGAGGTGCGTCATCGTCGGGCCGGATCGCAGGCGGCGGCGGTCGTGCTTGCCAACTGCCGGATGCTGCAGCGCACTTGGTGGGGCTGGACCACATGGGACTGGGCCCGGCTGTGTTGCTCCAGCAGCGCCGAGTTCCGCGCCGCCCAGGAGTTGCCGACCGACACCACCGTGCGCCCGTATCTGATCGCGTTGGGCCATCTCCTCGGTGACTTCACCGACTTCCAGCATCTGGGCAACTTCAACCGGCTCTACCTGGCCCAGCTCGTGTTCGGCACCGAGGCTGTCGAGGCGGCGATGGACGAGGTCGCGGTGGTCGCGGACCGCTGGGGATATCGCAGTCAGAACCGTGAGGACGGCCGCTACCGGCTGCCCGGTGTCCTGGCCCAGGCACTGCTGATCAACCGCAGTCCCCGGATCGAGGACCTGACCACCGAGGCGTTCGCCCGTCTGCACGCTCACCCGGCCACCAGCACACGCTACTCGGCCGGGTTCTTCGCGCTACAGAAGATCGTGGCCGATCTCGGGCACTGCCAGACCCCCGTCCGCCCCGGCTTCAATCACGCGCCCACGCTCGCGGGGGTCCCCGAGCCATGGTCGTCCTATCTGCAGCGGTGGTACGACACCTCCCCCCTCACCGTGAACGTCCGCAACAACATCCGCACGAACATGGCCAAGACCGGCCGCTGGCTCGCCGCCGAGCATCCCCAAGCCGTCGATCCTGCGCACTGGACGCGGACGACCTGCGCGAACTGGGTCGCGGCGGTCGACAAGATGGCCGTCGGAGACTATGTCCAGCGCACCGATCACCTCCACGAACGCCTCGGCGATCCGATCGCTCCACGCACCAAGTCTCATATCCTCATGGGCACTCGCATGTTCCTGCGCGACCTGCAGGAATGGGAGTGGATCCCACGGCGCTTCGATCCCGCCCGGGCCCTGGCGGTGCCCCGCACCATCGCCGCGCTGATCGCCACCGACCCCCGAGTCATCGCCGACGAGACCTGGGCCAAGCTGTTGTGGGCCGGGCTCAACCTCGAGGCGAAGGATCTTCCCGGCACGTCCGTCGGCAGCTACTACCCCCTTGAGTTGATCCGTGCTCTTGCTCTGACCTGGCTGTTCTCCGGCCTGCGCAGTGACGAGATCTCTCGGCTCAGGGTCGGCTGCGTCCGCTGGCAGCACGAGGGACAGTCCATCGACGGCGGCTCCCGTGAAGTCCTGGCTGAACAAGCCGTCTGCCTGCTCGACGTCCCCGTCCACAAGACCGGCACCGCCTTCACCAAGCCCGTCGACCCGATCGTCGGCCAGGCCATCGACGCCTGGCAGGCCCTGCGGCCCGCCCAGCCCAAGCGTCTCGACGCCAAGACCAATGAGCACGTTGACCTGCTCTTCTCCATCCGCGCCCATCCGGTCGCCAAGAACTACATCAACCGCACCCTGATCCCCTCGCTCTGCGAGAAAGCCGGAGTGCCCACAGCCGACGTCCGAGGCAACATCACCAGCCACCGGGCCCGCTCGACCATCGCCAGCCAGCTCTACAACGCCAAGGAGCCGATGACCCTCTTCGAGTTGCAGGCATGGCTCGGACACCGCAGCCCGACCAGCACTCAGCACTACGCGAAGATCACCCCGAACACCCTGACCAGGGCCTACACCGAGGCCGGATACTTCTCCCGCAACCTACGAACCATCGAGGTACTCGTCGACCGGGACGCCGTCACCTCCGGCGCCGCGACCGGCGGCGAACCCTGGCAGCACTACGACCTCGGGCATGGCTACTGCACCTACAGCTTCTTCGAGCAGTGCCAGCACCGGATGGCCTGCGCACGCTGCGACTTCTACACCCCGAAGGACTCGAGCAAGGCCCAACTCCTCGAAGCCAAGGCATACTTGCAGCGGATGCTCGTGTCCATCCCACTGACCGACGACGAACGCGCAGCCGTCGACGACGGACAGACCGCGATCAACTCCCTCCTCGACCGCCTCGCCGAGGTCCCCACCCCAGCCGGCCCCACCCCGCGCGAACTCGGCCGTCCCCTCCTGCCGAT
>NZ_BMVG01000112.1 GCF_014650595.1 Streptomyces alanosinicus | reverse complement strand
ACACCGGAGCAAACCCCCGGATCAGGTCGAACCCGTACACCACTCCCCTGGACGCAACCCGCGCTGGCTGGCCACCGTCTTCGGGATGGTCCGGGTCACCCGGGTCGCCCACCGGGGCCGGTGTGTGGGCAACGTCCATCCCGCCGACGCTGTGCTGTCCCTGCCGGCGGGCCGACACTCCACGGGATTACGGCGGCTCGCGGTCACCGAAGCCGTCCGCGGCTCGTTCGACCAGGCCCACGATGCGGTCGAGCGCCGCTGCGGGAACGTGCTCGGCAAGCGACGCCTCGAAGAGCTCGTGGTCGCCGCCGCGGTCGACGTCGACGGCTTCTACCGCACCCAGATCCCGGTCCCGTGCAGCCGCGAGATGCCGCTGGTGGTCCAGGTGGACGGCAAGGGCGTGGTCATGCGCCCGGAGGCGCTGCGCGAGGCCACCAGCCGAGCCGCCGAGAAAGCCGCCGTCGGCCATCGCGGCCGGCTCGCGCCGGGCGAGAAGCCGAACCGGAAGCGGATGGCGACGGTGGCCTGCGTCTTCGACACTCGTCCGGCGCCCAGGCGTCCGCACGACGTGATCCACCCTCCCGGCGGCCGAAGCGGCGAGCGTCCCGCCCGCCCGGGGCCGAGAGCGGAGAACAGGTGGTGCACCGCCTCCCTGGTCCGCCCGCCCGAGCAGGTCATCACCGACGCCTTCGACCAGGCCCAGGCGCGCGACCCGAAGCACCTGCGGCCGTGGGTCGTCCTGGTCGACGGCGCCCGTCACCAACTTGACCTGATCGCAGCAGAGACCGGCCGACGCGGCGTCACGGCCCACGTCCTGCTGGACTTCGTGCACGTCGCCGAGTACGTGTGGGCCGCCGCCCACGCCTTCCACAAACCCGGCACCACCGAGGCTGAGGTCTGGGCGGCTGACCGTCTGACCGCGATCCTGGCAGGCCGCGCCGCCCGGGTCGCCGCCGAGATGACCGTCCAGGCCGAGCGGGAACACCTGCCGGCCTCCCGGCGCGAGGCCGTCGACGCCTGCGAGCGCTACCTGACCGGGCACCTCGACCAGCTTCAGTACGACACCGCGCTCAACAACGGGTGGCCGATCGCCACCGGCGCGGTCGAGGGCGCCTGCCGCCACCTGATCGCCGACCGCCTCGATATCACCGGCGCCCGCTGGGGCCTGCACGGAGCCGAAGCCGTCCTGCGTCTACGTGTCGTCGTCTCCAACGGAGACCTCGACCTTTACTGGCGCTACCACGCCGCACGCGAGCACGACCGTCTCTACCCTGCCTCCGACCACCGAACTTATGCCGTCACCGCTTGATCACGGCCGTCACTCGAAACAAACCGCACCCAATTCCCTCCCCCACTGCCTTGAGGGCGTGGGAGGTGCCCCCAGCCCGGCGGGGTCTGGCACGCACTCCCCCAGAGGGGGCACCCCCAGCGGCGTTGTCGTCGGTCGCCGACGCTCGGCTGCGCCCCCGCGGGGGCACCCCCACCGTCGACTCCTTCCTCCGTCTTGCAGCTGCACGCGCCAGACCCCGCCGGGCCCGCCCTCCGGGCGGACGACGGGAGTTTGACGACAGGGCCTAGCCCGCCAGCTCCTGGAGCCGCTCGATCAGCACGCGATCGCGCTGCTCGCCCAGGTCGCTGGCCTCGTCCGCGACGCTGGCACCGACCGCGACATCAGCGACCGCGCCGCCCTCCTGCATGCCCAGACCGCCGGACTGAACTGGCTCATCCCGCTCCTGGAAGTCGTACTCGCTTTCCACCACGCCGTACGCGGCACACACCGTCCGAACCGCTGGCGTGCCCTGGTCGAGACACACCGCACCTGCGTCCGACAGTCGTAGCCGACCTGCCGGTCCGGCCCTGCTGCGAAGCTCCGGCCTCCGAGTCGAAGGCCAGGCCAGGGTCATTCCCAAATTTGGGAATGACCCTGCGGGGCGTCCCGGCCACGTTCACGCCGCCGAGGCGGTGCATCGTTAGCCTCGCGCTTTCATGCGGCAGGGTGTCCGGTGGATGATCAGAAACGCGGAGAGTGCTCCTGACCTGCAACGATGGGACTTGTCTAGGGTCCAGGTCGCCGCAGGAAAGAAGCACTCTCCAGGTGAAGAAGCGTATCGGGTCGTACCCGCGTCTCCGCGTCGAGGGCGGTGGCCGCGGGGTGGTGTCCCAGGCGGGCGGTGTGCTGCTGGTGGAGACGGTCCGCAAGTCCGGTCTGGATCAGGTGATATCGACGGCGCTGGAACCGTGGCGCAGGCCGCGGGCGGTGCGTGATCCGGGCAAGGTCCTGCTGGATGTGGCACTCGCTGTCGCGTTGGGCGGGGACTGTCTGGCGGATGTGGGCATGCTGCGGGCGGAGCCCGCTGTGTTCGGGCCGGTGGCCTCCGACCCGACGGTCTCCCGACTCATCGACACGTTCGCCCGGGGCGGGACGCGGGCCCTGACCGCACTGCGCACAGCCCGCGCCGAAGTGCGCGAACACGTCTGGAAGCTGGTCGGGGATGCGGCGCCAGACTCGGGCGGGCAGGTGGTCGTGGACATCGACGGCGTCCTCGTCCTGGCGCACTCCGAGAAGCAGGATGCGGCCGCGACCTGGAAGAAGACTTTCGGGCACCACCCGCTGATGGGGTTCGTCGACCACGGCCGGGGAGGGTCCGGCGAGCCGGTCGTGGGCCTGCTGCGGCCCGGGAATGCGGGCTCCAACACCGCCGCCGACCACATCGAGGCCACGAAACTGGCCCTGGCTCAGCTGCCGAAACGTCTCCGGCGGGGGCGTCAGACGCTGATCCGTACCGACTCCGGCGGCGGCACCCACGAGTTCGTGGCCTGGCTCGCCGCACGCGGGCGGTGGCTGTCGTACTCGGTCGGGATGACCATCACCGACGCCATCCACCAGGCCATCGGGAAGGTTCCGGCCACTGCCTGGACGCCGGCCGTCGAACCCGACGGCGAGATCCGCGAAGGAGCCTGGGTGGCCGAACTCGCCGGCGCCATGCTGGACGGCCGGCCGAAAGGGCTGCGGCTGATCTTGCGCAAGGAACGGCCGCACCCCGGCGCCCAGTTGCGCTTCACCGACACCGACGGCATGCGGATCACCTGCTTCGCCACCAACACGGCGGGCGAGGCGATCGCCGCCCTCGAACTGCGCCACCGCCAGCGGGCCCGGGCCGAGGACCGCATCCGCGCCGCCCGTGCCACCGGCCTGCGCAACCTCCCCCTCCACGACACCGCGCAGAACCAGATCTGGCTGGAGATCGTCCAGATCGCCCTCGACCTGCTCGCCTGGATGCCCCTGCTCGCCCTGACCGGGCCCGCCCGGCTGTGGGAACCCCGCCGCCTGCGGCTGCGGCTGTTCTCCACCGCCGCCCAGCTCGTCACCACCGGCCGCTGCCGCTACCTCCGCCTCGCCAAGCACTGGCCCTGGACCGACGTGATCACGG
>NZ_BMVG01000111.1 GCF_014650595.1 Streptomyces alanosinicus | reverse complement strand
GACGTCAAGCGGATGCAGCGGCAGGGGCTGCCGCCCCTGTCGGCCGAGGAAGCCCTCGCGTTGTTCGACGCGGCGCTCGTCTCCGGCCGCCCCGCCACCGTCCCACTCCACATCAACCGCACCGCTCTGAAGACCCGGGCCGAGGCATCCGCGGCGCTGCTGCGGCCGGTCTCCGCCCAGCGGCGGGCCGCCGGGGCCGGTGCGGCCGAGGCCGAGGTCATCTGGTCGCGGATCGGCAAGGCGCCCCGGGCCGAGCAGGAGGCGGCGCTGCGGGAGCTGGTCCAGAAGCGGGCGGCGGCCCTCCTCGGTCACGCCGGCCCGGCGGCCGTCGACGTCGACCGCGGCTTCCTGGAGTCCGGGTTCGACTCGCTCAGCGCGATGGAACTGCGCAACACCCTGATGCGGGACACCGCCCTGAAGCTGCCGCCGCTGGTCGTCTTCGACAGCGAGACCCCGGCCCGGCTGGCCGCCCTGCTGCTGGACGAGTACGCCGTACAGGCGCCGTCGGCGGCCGCGGAGAAGACACCGGCGGCCCCCCGGCCGACCGGCGAGACCCTCCGTGACCTCTTCCACGGCGCCGTCTTCGGCGGTTACGCCGACAAGGGCTTTGACCTGCTGCGTGCCGCTGCGGCCGTGCGGCCGTCCTTCGCGGAGGCGGCCGAGCTGGACCGGGTCCCGGCGGCCACCCGGCTCGCCGACGGAACCGACGGGCCGCACCTGGTCTTCGTCAACACCCCGATGGCCACCGGCGGTTCCTACCAGCACGCCCGCCTCGTCTCCCAGCTCTCCGCCGGCCGACGGGCCTCCGCACTGCCCGTACTCGGCTTCGACGCCGGCGAACTGCTGCCGGCGACGCCCGAAGCGGCGGTCCAGGGGCTGGCCCGCACCGTCCTGGAGGCGGCGGACGGAGAGCCGTTCGTGCTGATCGGCTACTCCTCCGGGGGCACCCTGGCCTACGCCACCGCGGCCTATCTGGAGCACACGCTCGGCGTCCGTCCGCAGGGCGTGGTCCTGCTCGACACCTACACCGTGCATGACGGGGCCGACGCGGGCGTCCCCATGGACGCGCTGGCCCAGGGCCTGTTCGACAAGGAGTCGGTGTTCGGGGAGTTCGACACCACGCGGCTGTCCGCCATGGGGCGCTGGGTGGAGCTCGTACCGGACCTGCCGGTCGAGCGGGTCGGCGTGCCGGTGCTGTTCGTCCAGTGCACGCAGTCCTTCGTGCCCGACGGCGACGACCCCTCGCCGGAGCTGACCTCGGGCCGCGCCACCCCCTGGGAGCCGGAGCACACGCTGTGCCCGGTGCCCGCGAACCACTTCACGCTCATCGAGGAGCGTGCCGATGTCACCGCCCGTGCCATCGAGGAGTGGCTCTCCACCGAGGTCGTCGACAGTTCCGGGACGCCCGCCGTCCCGGGGTCCGCCCACCAGACCAGGAAGTGATGTGACATGCCGGCCACACCCAAGCGCCGTAAGGGAACTGTTCCGTTCGGGTCGTACGAGACCTGGTACCAGGTGACCGGTGACCTCTCCTCGGGCCGCCCGGCGCTGGTCGCCGTGCACGGCGGTCCGGGCAGCACCCACGACTATCTGCGCAACCTCAGCGAGCTGGCCGAACACACCGGCCCGGTCGTCCTGTACGACCAGCTCGGCAACGGCGGCTCCACCCATCTGCCGGACAAGGGCCCGGACTTCTGGACCCCCGACCTGTTCGCCGACGAACTCGCCAACCTGCTGGAGAAGTTGGGCATCGCCGACAACTACGTGCTGTTCGGCCAGTCCTGGGGCGGGCTGCTCGTCACCAAGTTCGCCGCCGAGCGGCCGGCCGGTCTGCGCGGACTGGTCATCGCCAACGCGCCCGCCTCCTACCCGCTGTGGCTCCAGGAGGCGGCCCGGCTGCGCGCCGAGCTGCCGCCCGGCGTCAACGAGACCCTACTGCGGCACGAGGCGGCGGGGACCACGGACACCGAGGAGTACCACGCGGCGATGCGGCCGTTCTACGAGAAGCACGTCTGCCGGCTCAAGCCCTGGCCGCGTGACTACCTGGCCTCGTTCTACGAGGTCTACAACGACCCGACGGTGTACTACGCCATGAACGGGCCGAGCGAGTTCCATGTCGTCGGCACCCTGAAGGACTGGTCGGTCGTCGACCACTGCCCGAAGGTGGCCGTACCGACCCTGATCATCTCCGGCCGTCATGACGAGGCCACGCCCGCGACCGTACAGCCCTTCCACGATCTGATTCCGGACAACCGCTGGGAGATCTTCGAGGAGTCCAGCCACCTGCCCCACCTGGAGGAGCCCGAGCTGTTCCAGAAGGTGATGCGGGAGTTTCTGGAGGGTGTTTCCGTCAGCCTCTGAGGCCGTGTCGAGGACATGGTGAGGATGATCCGCCACAGTGGTGCCGACACCGCCGGGCCCGGCATGGGCCCGGCGGACCCGATTCGTACAGGGGGAGCGAGCATCATGAGCACGCTGGCGGGCAAGACCGCACTGGTGACGGGCAGTTCGCGAGGCATCGGCAGGGCCATCGCGATACGCCTGGGCGCCGAGGGCGCGCGGGTCGCGGTGCACTACGCGAACAACGAGGACGCCGCGGCGGAGACGGTCGCGCGGATCGAGAAGGAGGGCGGCCGGGCGTTCGCCGTCCAGGCGCGGTTCGGTGACGACGACGCGGTGGACCGGCTCTTCGAGGGCCTGGCGGCCCGGCTTCCGGCGGACGGCGGCGGCCTGGACATCCTGGTCAACAACGCGGGCATCTCCTCCCACAGCTCCATCGGGCAGATCACCCCCGAGGAGTGGGACACCCTGCTGGCGGTCAATGTGACCGCGCCGTTCTTCGTGACCCAGCGCGCGGTGACGATGCTGAACGACGGCGGCAGGATCGTCACCATCGGCTCGGTGGCCAGCCGGTTCTCCGTCTCGACCCAGATCGGCTACAGCATCACCAAGGCGGCGCTGGACGCGCTGACCCCGGCGCTGGCCAACGAGCTGGGCCGGCGCGGCATCACCGTGAACTCGGTCGCGCCGGGCACGGTCCTCACCGACATGACCGCCCACTACACCTCGGTCCCCGAGGTCGTCGCCCAGCTGGAGTCCGTCGTCGCGCTCGGCCGGCTCGCCGAGCCCGAGGAGATCGCCGACGTCGTCGCCTTCCTCGTGGGCCCGCAGGGCCGTTACATCTCCGGCCGCACCCTCGATGTGTCGGGCGGAACGTACCTCGGTCCGATCATCCCCGGCTGATCGCCGGGGGCGGTCCGGCCGCCTACGCGGACACGAGTGCCCCTCTAACGGCCGTCGCTAGCCTCTGGCCAGGTATACGCCCCATCCGGCGCCGCTCAGAGGCAGTTCACCGGACCGACAGGAGCCGCACACGCATGTCTGTGGAAACGACCGGGCCGCCCCGAACGGGGGCGGCGCCCGCGAAGGACGTGCGGCGCCTGGACCGGGTGATCATCCGGTTCGCGGGGGACTCGGGTGA
>NZ_BMVG01000110.1 GCF_014650595.1 Streptomyces alanosinicus | reverse complement strand
CGGCCCACAGGAAGTGATCACCAACGAACAAGATCCACTCTCGCAACAGACCCTAGCGCCAAGGGGGGTAGACCCGATCGCGTTGTGCACCAAAGCGTTCGGTCTCAGCCGATTCCGGTGCCCGGGCACCTGCGGGCGGACACCGTGGTGCACTGCCCGGATACGGTCCCTGCGTGGAGGCGCCGATGAACGAGACCGCGCCGGACGAAGCTTTCGCCGCACTGTGCGAGAACCTGGGGCACGTCCTGCAGGCATGCGCACTGATGTGCGTCATCGCCCCCGACGCCGTCCACGTCGAAGCCGTCGTCCAGGCCGCCGTGCAACACGCTCACGATCCGGTCGTCGTGTCCGGGACCGCGCCCGGCACTCTTCCCGGCCTCCTCGCCTCGCTGTACGACCGGCTCGCCCCGGCAGCGACCCGCCCCCGGCGAGCGGCACACCCGCAGGACGCGATCGAGGAAGAACTCGTACGACGCCCCCGCCCCGCGATAGTCGTCCACGACGCCCACCTGCTGCGCAACGACGCCCTCTACTACCTCTACCGGCTATGGGACGCCTTCCAGGAACACCAGCCACGCCTGCCCGTCATCCTCACCGGACCCGAAAAACTCCAGGCCGTCCTGGGCCGGCCCCAGCTCGCCAGCGTGAAGAGCTGCGTCTACCTCTGGCACCGCCTCAACTGACAGCTGACGCACTCCAGGAGCGCGCACGACATCGTCTCACTGCCGGATGTTGTGTCTCTTCGGTCCCCTACTGCTGTCCGCTTCCAACTCTTCGGCTCTGCCCTTCGTGCGGCTGTTCCGCCGGCGTCCTGGACGGTGAGCTGGTCGTCAGCGAGCCGGTTCAACGTGGTGGTCCAGTCGCTGACGATGGCCTGCTGCACCGCCTTCAGGGTGACCTTCCCGAGCAGACCGCCAACGTCGTTGGACGGTACATCCCCCGATCCAGGCCCCGATGATGTCATGACTGATTCCCCCCCCGGGGCCCGCGTCGTGTCCGGCGGCCGGCCAAGACTGTGCGGCGACCCGCACGCCGGCTTCGGTGGCAGCGAGGGCGAGAACCTGCGAAGTCCGGCAGGCCACGACAGCAGCCGACTCAAGAGGTCGAGGTGCGTGCCGGTCCGCCTTTTTACTCGTCCAGGGGACTTCCCCTCACGGTCACACCCAGGGCCGTACTGGGGTGACTACGGTGCGGCCCGTGGCACCAGAGCTTTCCCCGGATCAGGTCATGCACGCGGTCGCCGCACCGGAAGCAGCGTGGGCCGATGACAACGACGCCATCAGGCTGCAGAACATGTTGCTGATCGTCACCGGCATCGCCGGCCTGGACGGGGCTGACCAGCAGAAGGCGATAGCCGAATTCCGCCAGGGCCTCACCTCACACATGACCGCGGTGGCACTGAACATGATGTCCGGCTGGGCCCTCACCGCAGGCGAGGACGTCCAAGCCACCGGCGACCTCGCCGCCACATCCTGCAGGCAATCCTGTCCTTCACCGCTGACGGCCACGACCCGCAGGAAGTGCGCGCCCTGCTTGCCCACCTGCGAGCAGACGCCCTAGCCCATTCGCAGTCGGCCTGACCAAGCGCCCCGCTACACCGCCAGGTGGCACCCAGCCGCGCAGGCCTGACTGGACACGCAGGCGTGGGAGGAGTGCGTGAATCGGCAGCCGCACCTGGCAGAAGGCCGGGTGGCGGCCACCGAGCCCTGGGCGAGACGCGTGCCGTCATCAGGCGGCGGGGATGTCGGTCAGGGCCGGTGGTCGGTTGTCGCTGTGAGCGCGGGAAGGTAGCCCTGCCGCTGCCCCTGGGCGTTGGGGTGGTACGCGGTGAGTGCGGGCGGGGAGTTGATCCATGGGTGGCCGGAGCAGATGCCGTGCCCGGTGAACGAGGGCCGGACGTCGGCGAAGGTCACATCGGGGTGTGTCCGGGTTCCGGATTCGATGACCTGGTCGAGGTGGTCCATCGCGGCGTTGAGGGCCGATAGTTCACGCTGGGTCAACAGCCCTGTGGGGCAGGCGCGGTCGGCGTACAGGCGCGGGTAGCCGAGCACCACCACACGCGCTCCCCGCGCGGTCCTGGCTTCGACGGCGCGGTAGAGCTGGCCGAATTTGCCTGGCAGGTTCTTGTCCATGGTCTGTTCGGCCCGGGCTATGCCTTCCAGGCAGGTGTTCTCGTCGGCCAGGACGCACTCCTTCGTGGCGTCGAAGCCGACGTCGTTGGCGCCGGCGGTGATGCTGACGAGCGTCGTGTGCCCGGTGATCCCGGACAACTGCTTGGTGATCACGTCGGAGATCGTCGCCCCGGCGCAGGCCGCGAAGACGAACTGCTCCGGGTGGTGTGCGGCCGCCCACAGCACAGGGTAGGCGCCGGGGCTGCGGTAGCAGTCCCCGCTGACGGGGCCGGCGCCGGCCCCCGTGGCCACGGAGTCGCCCAATGCCGTGTAACGGAGGTGAACGTGGTCCGGTTGCCCGGGACGTGCATGGGCAGGCGTGACGGCCTGGGCCAGGCCGAGGGACAACGCATACACCATCGCGGCAACGAGCCATCGACTCCACCTGCTGGTGTTTCTCATATCCTCTCCCTACCAACCCAGTTGACCGGGAACACCGCAACTGGGAGCGTATGGGAGCGTTACCCGGACGGACGGATCGCACGCCGGCGCATTCGGGCAGCGATACGCTCTCCGTCTCACCGCGAAGACGCGCACTGCGCATGGCCGGCCTCCGGCTCATCCAGCCAATCACGGGCAAGGTCGGCAAGCCACCGCGGCAACCCGGTCGAGGGATATGGCGTGAGCCGTCCAAGCTTCTGTTGATCGAACCGGCTCCGAGGGGCCGGCCGGTGTGCCGTGGGGCGTCGGCATGCTCTGGGCATCGGACACCCGCCGGGGTTGGGTGGTTTGCCTCGCAAGGTGGGGTGGCACGGGTGCAGCAAGGTCATCAGACCATGTCTTCTGTCATCAGAACCGAGCGATCAGGAGATTTCCGACGCTCCGTGTGTGCGCCTGACCTGCGCCCTCGACTGTCTGCGACAGGTACGAAACAGGCCGCAACCCCATAAGGCCACCCGAAAGTTGCCCTTGTCCGAGGCCGCCGAACGAGCCGCCGACGGCCTGGAGGGCCGGTAGGCCGCAGGCGGGAAGAACCGGAGAAGTCTTCTTGCCGGAACCGGTTCGGGAAAGCCCCATCGCAGGTCGGCTGGGGCGGGGACTCTCATCGCGTCGGTACAGTCGGTATGACGGCTCACTGGGCGCCGCCGCACAGCGCGCTGGACGACACCCCGATCGCCGCCTCAAGGCGGTGCGCACCGCGCTTTGCCTCAGACCTTGCCGAATCCGGACTCCACCGGGCCGGGCCCGGGGAGCCTGCCGGCGGCCGGGGTGCGGGTGCAGCCCGGCCGCCGCTCGGACGGTCCGTCAGTCAGTGCTGCTGGTGGGGGTCAGCAGGTGCGGTCTATGAGGTTGAAGGTCTGGTAGTGGTCGGCGGTGTAGTAGTCCTCCTGGGGCTGTTCGCCGGTCACGATGCGGCGTGCGCCGCGGGTCGGCGCCCCGGGTGTGATCACGGTGTACTCG
>NZ_BMVG01000109.1 GCF_014650595.1 Streptomyces alanosinicus | reverse complement strand
CCTGGAACTGCGCGAGACCCAACTGGCGGTGGCCGGCGCGGCCGGAGTCACCAGCGCGCTGCTGAGGCCGCCGTACTCCTCGAAGAACGACGCGCTGAACGACGCCGACTGGTCCGTCCTGAAGCAGGCCGACGCGACGGGCTATGTCACGGTGCTCTCCACCCAGGACGCCGAGGACTGGCAGCGCCCCGGCGTGGACCGCATCGTCGCGAACGCGACCCCGCACGGACACGCCGGACAGATCCTGCTGATGCACGACGCCGGCGGCGACCGCTCCCAGACCGTCGCCGCGCTGAACACCCTGATCCCCCGACTCAAAGCACAGGGCTTCCGGTTCACGACGGTCGGCGCCGCTGTCGGCATGGCCGGCCCCGTCCGGCCCGCCGGACTGGGCGATCACCTCCAGGGGATGGCCCTCGTCGCGGTGCTGCGGGCCGGCGGCTGGGTCGTATGGCTGCTGGGCCTGCTGATGTACGCGGCCGGAGCGGTCAGCGTGCTGCGCGCGGTGGTCGTGGTGATCGCGGCTCGCCGGCACCGGCGGCTGCGGACCGGGCGCCGGAGCAGGTCCTGGGGGCCGCCGGTGACCGAACCGGTCAGCGTCATCGTCCCCGCGTACAACGAGAGCGCCGGAATCGAGGCAGCCGTGCGTTCCCTGGTCGCCTCGGACCATCCGGTGGAGATCATCGTGGTGGACGACGGCTCCACCGACGGCACCGCCGACCTGGTGGAGGCCCTCCACCTGCCGGGCGTGCGGGTGATCCGGCAGGAGAACGCGGGCAAGCCCGCCGCCCTCAACACCGGGCTCGCCGCCGCCACCTGCGACCTGGTGGTCATGGTCGACGGCGACACGGTCTTCGAACCCGACACCGTCCGCGCGATCGTGCAGCCCTTCGCCGCCCCCCGGGTGGGCGCCGTCTCGGGCAACGCCAAGGTCGTCAACCGGGGCGGTCTGCTCGGCCGTTGGCAGCACATCGAGTACGTGGTCGGGTTCAACCTCGACCGCCGCCTGTTCGACCTCGCCGAGTGCATGCCGACCGTGCCCGGCGCGGTCGGCGCGTTCCGCCGCCGGGCGCTCCTGGCCCTCGGCGGCGTCAGCGACGTGACCCTCGCCGAGGACACCGACCTCACCATGGCGCTGTGCCGGGCCGGCTGGCGTGTGGTCTACGAGGAGAACGCGGTGGCCTGGACCGAGGCACCCGCGTCCCTGAACGCCCTGTGGCGACAGCGCTACCGCTGGTGCTACGGCACCCTCCAGGCGATGTGGAAACACCGCGGCGCACTGGTCCAGCGCGGCGCCGCCGGCAAACTGGGCCGCCGCGGCCTGGTGTATCTCTTCCTCTTCCAGGTCCTGCTGCCCCTGCTCGCGCCGGCCGTGGACATCTTCGCCGTGTACGGCCTGGTCTTCCTGGACCCGGTCCGGATCACCGCGCTGTGGCTTGCCTTCCTTCTCCTGCAACTGCTGATGGGTCTGTACGCCTTCCGCCTGGACGGAGAACGCATGGGCCCGCTGTGGAGCCTGCCGCTGCAGCAGTTCGTCTACCGCCAGCTGATGTATCTGGTGGTGATCCAGTCCGTCTTCACCGCCGTGTCCGGCTCACGGCTGCGCTGGCAGCGCATGGAGCGCTACGGCAGCCTCCGGGCTCCTGCGGGAGCGCAGCCGGAGGACCACGCCGAGGTCGCGTATCCGGAACTGTACGAGACCGCTCATCAGCCGCAACCGTACGAGGCGGTCACCGATGCCGGACCGTACACAGCCGTCCCGGGACCCGGAGCGTACGAGGCTCACCCGCAGTCCTGGTCATACGCTGCCCCTCCTCGGCCCGCGCCCCACGAGACCACCCACTGGTACTGAGAGTTGTGCCCTCCCGGGCCTGTGCTTCGCCGCCGACCGGCTGGCTGTACGGCTACTCGATCGCCGTGTTGATCAAGCGGTCGCCGCCATCCAGGTCCTCGCCATGGTGCGGCTGCCCTCACGCGAGTCGGTCGGCGTGGAGAGCATGACCTGCCCCTGCCCCTGCCCCCTGCCGTGCGGAGGGCCCGCACCCGTGTCCGGATGCGGGCCCTCGGCTCGTTTGTGGCCTGGCTGCCGTTGTCAGGCCGCGGCGCCGCCCGACTTGCGGCGACGCACGACGAACACCGCACCGGCGCCGACCACCACGGCCGCACCGCCGATACCGGCGATCAGCGGGAGCGCGGAGGAGGTACCGGTGTGGGCCAGCGAGCCCGCCGCGTTCGTGTCCGAGACCGGCACGACGTGGGAAGTACCCTTCTTGGCCGGGGCCTTGGACGGCAGCGGGGCCTCGCCGCCGGTCTGCGGGACCGGGGTGGAGCCGGTGGTCGGGGTGCCCGGCTTGACGATGTCGATCTTGTAGGCGGCGAAGCCCGTCGCCACGCAGTCGTTCTTCGTGTCCGGGTAGACGCCCAGACCGATGGTGAGGGCCTTGCCCACCGGGGCCTTGGTCGTGACGTTCAGCCGGAAGCTGAGGCCGACCGCGGTCTTGCCGGGCAGGTCACCCGGTCCCAGGGAGCCGAGGGAGTGCGTGCCGTCGTCCGTGACGTCGAACCACTGCTTGGCGTCCGGGTCGTACGCCTGGAGTGCGACCTGCTTGAGCGTGAACGGGTTGTCGCCGTTCACCGGACCGACGCCCGCGGCAAGCGTGATGTCCTTGATGGCGCCCTTGGACGGGTTGGTCACCGTCATCTTGAACGGATGCCAGCCGCTGCCCCTCACGATCTTGCCGGGCAGGCCGCTCAGCGCGATCCGGAGGGTGGCCTTGTAGTTCGGGTTCTGTTCCTCGCAGAACCCGAGGTCGGTGGGTGCCGCGGTCGGCGTCGGGGTGGCGCTCGGCACGGCCGAGGCTGATTCGGCCGGGGCCGGGGCCCCGCCGGAGGCGGACGCGCTCGTGGTGGCAGAGGCCGTGTCGTCGGCCGCCGCGGAGGCCGTGGCGGAGGCCGTGGCGACGGAGGAGGAGGCGTCCGTGGGGGCCCCGGAGGAGGCCGAGGCGGAGGCGCTGGCGCTCGCGGTCGGAGTGGCTGAGGCCGAGCCGTCATCGGCGTAGGCCACGGTTGCCATCGTCAATGCGGCGGGGGCGACAGCGGCGGTCGTCGCGACTGCCACAAGGGCACGGCGAAGCTTCATGAGACCTCTTCTACGCAAAGAAGAAAACGGAGAGGCCGTAGCGGTGGTGGGGGCACGCGGTGCGGCAGGCGCTGATCTTAAGGCGGCTCGAAGGGAACGCCACAGGACCGAGTCAGCGGATGGATTCAGCCACGCCCGGGCCGGTGACCGCAGATCACGACGAAAGGTGCAGTTGCTCTCGACTCCGTGTTTTCTTCGTGAGGAACCTCACGTTCACCCCGGGCCTGGGCTGCTGACCCGGCCTTTCCCGGAAGGCTCGGCCCTTGATCGCCGACCGCAGGATCGCGAGGTCGGGCGGGATGCCGGTGTGGCTCAAAGGGTTCGCTTCGGAACGGGGTTGCCGACTGAATCCAGTCGAACCGTCCCCAGGCCGATCAAGCCATGGGCGGGCCGACTTTAGCCCATGGCTTACTCATGAACGGCCCGCCGTGGCCACGCTCGCCACGGCCGCCCTCGCCCTGGCCGCCCCCGTCGGCCAGGCGG
>NZ_BMVG01000108.1 GCF_014650595.1 Streptomyces alanosinicus | reverse complement strand
CATCGTTGGTCCAGCCATGCACGAGTCACCGAGCGATCTGGCGGTCCTGTCCGTCCCTCTGGTCGGGCAACTGGTCCCCGCGGACGACCCATGGGAGCCCTACCAACTCCTCGACGCTGACGGGGCAGTGGTGGACGCGACCGCCGCCTTCTTCCGCGATCTCCAGGCGTCCGACCGCCCGGACACGACGGTCCGTTCTTACGGAATGGACCTGCTCCGATGGTTCCGATTCTTGTGGGCCATCGACGTCCCCTGGGACCGCACGACCCGCATCGAGGCCCGGGACTTCTGCCGCTGGCTGCAGATCGCGGGCCAGCCCTCCCGCCCGCACTGGCGCCACCGCGAAACCCAGACCGGCCGATGGGCACCCGACGGGAAGCCGTACGCGCCGACCGTCCGCGCGCACAGCGAGACGGTGCTGCGGTGCTTCTACGACTACCACCGCGATGTCGGCACAGGCCCGATCCTCAATCCGTTCCCGCTGGATCGCTCACGCAGAGGCCGTCGCGCGCACGCTCACCGTAACCCGATGGACCCGCCCCGCAACGAACGTGCCGGTCTCTACCGTCCGACGGTCCCCAAGAGGATCCCGCGCAATGTCCCGGACGAGGAGTTCAACGAGATCTTCGCGCGACTGCCCTCCCACCGGGACAGGGCTCTGGTTGCCTTCTACATCTCCACCGGCGCCCGCGCGAGCGAACTGCTCTCCTCCACCCAGGGCGGGGCCGATCCGGGGCGCCAGCTGATCACGGTGGTCCGCAAAGGCACCGGTGAGATCCAGGAACTTCCCGCTTCGACCGATGCGTTCGTTTGGCTGCGGCTCTACCAGCTGGAGCTGGAGGACGAGATTCCGCGAGGACGCCGGCTCCCGCTGTGGTGGACACTGCGCTCACCCTCGAGGCCGCTGACCTATCACGCGGTCCACCGGATGTTCGAGCGGGCAAACGCGAAGGCCGGGACCTCGGCGACGCTGCACGCGCTGCGGCACACCGCCGCCTACCGGATGGCCGAGGACCCGAAGCTCCCTCTCACGGATGTCCAATTCGTCCTAGGTCACGCTCAGTTGACCACAACCCAGATTTACCTCACGCCCCGCAAGGAAGAGGTCATCCGGCGTCTGCTGGTGCATCACGCCGAGCAGACCCGGCAGGCCGCCGCCCGCACCGAGATCCCTCCGGCGGCAGGCTACCGGCCGGAGAGCCTGGACGTGCTGTTCGGGGCTGGTGCCCGATGACTACCAGTATCGAGACGACGCCCGCCGAGACAGTGGCTATCCCGACGATGTCCGTGCCGGCCTTGCGGCGGGAAACGGCCCGGCAGAAGTTCCCTGCCCGCCCCGTCACCGAAGGGTGGCCGGCCACCCGTGCTTCTCGTGAGGAAGTACAGCAGCGGCTGTCCCGGGCACCCTTCACACTGGACAAGACGGGGTGCCAGTATCAGCGGAAGTCGGGGCTCGTCCTCCTTCTGGACTGGCTGGAGGAACAACCGGGCCACACCTGGCAGGACCGCTGGCGAGGCAGCCGGATCGAGGAGGCGGGAGCCGACTGGCGGCAGGAGATCGCACGGTGGCTGCAGGCCCATGACGTCGGCAAGCGATGGCATCTGGCCGCATTCAGCAGTGCCCTGGCGGCCGCGATCAGCGCGGACGTGGTGAGGCCGTCGACAGCATGGCTGGTGACCGGGGCGACCGGCAGAGGCGTGTTGGTACGGAATCTGGCCCGTGCCCGCGACCCGCAGGGGTTCGCCCGGCTTCGGGCGCTCGGCGAGAGCGATTCCGATATTCGTCCGGCCGAGGCCCGGCTTGCCCAGCACCGCACCGCGATGATCCTCGCGGCCAAGGGTGGCATGGTCCAGGACGTCCTCGTCGGTGACGTGCTGGAACTGCTTGAGGCCGAAGCCGACGCGCATCTGAAGGTGAGCACGGGCACCCGAGCCTTCTACTACCTTCTCCACCGCCTTGGGGCCTTCGGCCCCGAGGCTCCGCCCTCACTGCGGGGACTGCGCAACCTGGGGCAGCGCACGCCGGAAGAACTCATCGATCGCTACGGCCTGCGCTGCCGCCCCATTCGTGATCTGCTTGTGGACTATCTTCGAGAGCGTCAACCCGCCTTGGACTACGCCAGCTTGAAGTCACTCGCCTACCACCTTGGCCAACGCTTCTGGCGGGACATCGAACGCCATCACCCGGAGGTCGAGAGTCTCCGTCTGACGCCGGATGTCGCAGAGGGATGGAAACAGCGGCTTCGGACCAAGACGGCGACCGTGACCGGCCCGGACGGCCTCAAGTCCGAGGCCAGGGTGGAACGGATCGCCTATCGCGAGTGCCTGACCCCGGTGCGGGCCTTCTACCTGGATCTCGCCCAGTGGGCCCTGGACGACCCGGCCCGCTGGGGCCCGTGGGTCGCCCCGAGTCCCGTCCGGGAGGAAGAGGTCAACCGCCGCAAGGCCCACAGGCAGCGCAAGGCCCGCATGGATTCCCGAACCCGCGAGCGGCTGCCGGTCCTTCCCGCCCTGGTCAGCACGGTCGACCAACGGCGCAAGGACGCGGCCGCCGTGCTCGAAGCGGCGCAACAGACCAGCCCCGGAGCCATGTTCACCGCAGCAGGGCAGAGACTCGTACGCGCCGTCGTCCCTTACGGGGCAGCCAGCAAGATCTGGGCCGAGGACCCCGTCACCGGCAAGCGCCGCGACCTCGGCCTGGAAGAGGAGCATGCGTTTTGGACCTGGGCCGCGGTCGAGGTTCTGCGGGCCACCGGCGTTCGCGTCGAGGAACTGCTGGAGCTAAGCCACCACAGCCTGGTCCAATACCGGCTGCCCACCACCGGGGAACTCGTCCCACTGCTGCAGATCGTTCCGTCCAAGACCGACACCGAGCGGCTACTGCTCGTCAGTCCCGAACTCGCCGACGTGCTGAGCACGATCATCCGCCGCATCCGAGGCACCTCCGGCGCGGTCCCTCTGATTCGCGCCTACGACCGGGCCGAATGCACCTGGAGGGCACCAACCCCGCTGCTGTTCCAACGCCGACGCGGCACCGAGAACTGCCCGATCCCCGAGGACGCGATCCGCACCCGGCTGTCCAAGGCTCTGACCGATACCGGCCTGACCGACCCGGCTACCGGCGAGCCACTCCGCTACACGCCGCACGACTTCCGCCGTGTCTTCATCACGGACGCCGTCCTGAACGGACTGCCACCGCATATCGCCCAGGTCATCGCCGGCCACCAAGATCTCAACGTTACCCTCGGCTACAAGGCGGTCTATCCCGAAGAGGCGATCCAGGCCCACATGGCCTTCCTCGCACGTCGCCGGGCCCTGCGTCCCAGCGAGGAATACCGCGTCCCCACCAACGAGGAGTGGGAGGAATTCCTCGGACACTTCGAGCGACGCAAGGTCTCCATCGGTGCCTGCGGCCGCGCGTTCGGCACCCCCTGCATCCACGAACACGCCTGCGTCCGCTGCCCGATGCTCTGGCCCGACCCCGATCAACGCGACCGCCTGGTCGAGATCCGCGACAACCTCATCGTCCGCATTGCAGAAGCCGAACGCGAAGGCTGGCTCGGCGAAGTCGAAGGACTCAAGGTCAGCCTCGCCGGCGCCAAAGAGAAACTCGCCCAGCTTGACCGGCGCACCCCCGGCCGGACCAGCGTCGACCTCGGCATCCCCACGACCGCCCGCCCCGACCCGTTCCCGGAACAACCTGA
>NZ_BMVG01000107.1 GCF_014650595.1 Streptomyces alanosinicus | reverse complement strand
AACCCTCCGAGAGGTCCTGACGCCAACACGTACGGCGAGCAAACCGAGTTCAGAGAATACGGCTTCACCCGCATCCCGTTCGGCAGGGACCTGGCCCCCTCGATGCTGCACCAGCACCACTCCCACAAAGAGGCCGCCGCCCGCATCGCCTGGTGCATCAACCACAAGGCGATCGGCGTGGTCACCGGCGAGGTCGGCGCGGGCAAGACCGTCGCGGTCAAGGGCGCCGTCTCCTCTCTCGACCCGGCCCGTTTCACCGTGATTTACCAGCCCAACCCCGAGGCCGGCATGCGCGGCCTCTACGACCTGATCGTCACCCACCTGGGTGGCACCCCGAAATACCACTTCGCCGCCCTCGCGGCTCAGGCGTCCGCCGCCCTGGCCGCCGAGGTCGACGAACGCGGACGCACCCCCGCCCTGGTCCTCGACGAGTCCCACCTCCTCGATCACCAGCGGCTCGACGCGATCCGCATGCTGACCAACTACGACATGGACTCCACCACACCGTTCGCGGTGTTGCTGGTCGGCCAGCCCACCCTGCGCAAGAAGATGAAACACGGCGTCCTGGCGGCCCTCGAACAGCGGATCGCGGTCAGCTACCAGCTGCCCAACATGACCAAGGACGAGACCGCCAGCTACGTCAAACACCACCTCACCATCGCCGGACGGTCCGACGTCCTGTTCTCCGACGACGCCGATCGATCTGATCCACTCCACCAGCCGCGGCCTGCCCCGCTCGGTCAACAACATCGCCTGGCAGTCCCTCATCGCCGCGTTCACCGAGCAGAAGAGCATCGTCGACGAGTCCTCCGCCCGCGCCGCCGTCACCGAGACCGTCGCGACAGAATGAACACGAAGGCGACACCATGACCACGAAAACCCCGGCGGCCTACGGCCGCCGGGGTCGTTTTCACCCCACCCCATCCACAACGAAAGCGTCGCCCTCATGCTCATCCTCGGTGTCGCCTAACAGCAGTGGTGGCCGACGCCGGCTACGGGCAGAACGCCGACTTCAGAGCCGGCCTGACTGGCAGGGGCATCGACTACGTGGTGGCCGTCCGTTCGGACATCACCGTCCACCCCCATGACGCGCAGCCCCGCTACCGCGACAAGCCCTCCTCGGTGGCCGCCCTGGCCACGAGTTGTGGACGGCAGGCGTTCACCGAGGTCACCTGGCGGGAAGGCTCCCGCGGGCCGATGCGCTCACGCTTCCTGGCGCTGCGGGTACGGCCGGCCGGAGTCCGCTCCCGCCGCCTGGCCCAGGCCGCCGCCACCGCCGAGCACGGTCACTGGGATGGTGTCCTGCCCGAGGTGACGCTGCTGGTGGAATGGCCTGAGCAGGCCGAAGAGCCCACAGATTACTGGCTGGTCAGTCTGCCCGAGGACACCCCGCTCACCGAACTGGTCCGCCTGGCGAAGATCCGGTGGCGGATCGAACACGACTACCGGGAACTCAAGCACGGCCTGGGCCTGGACCACTTCGAGGGCCGCTCCTGGACCGGATGGCATCACCACGTCACTCTGGTCACCGCCGCCCAGGCCTTCCTCACCGAACAGCGGCTCTCCCCAAAAGCCCGCACACCGGCCTCACCCTCTACCAGACCCTCGACGCCCTCCAAGACCTGCTGAACTGCTGGACCGGCATCTGCACCACCTGCCACCAGCCCCTACCCCGACCACGGACCAGACACCAGCCCGCAAGATCCACCTCAACCTAACGGAGTCCTACTAGCGGATGCCAGCCACGGGGTTGGGCTGGGGTGCTGCACATCGGAGCATTTCAATGATCGTTGATTAGCTGAAAACGATCGTTGACACGCCCTGTCTGCCCATAGCACGATCCTGGCGAGGGATCCGCCAGTTGCGGGGTGGGCGATCCATGCGTGGGCGCGTCCGGCACCGGAACGGACGACCGCGAAGAGCTGGTTGAGCTTTTCCGCCAGGCTGCGGTCGGCTCCGTGGGACATCAAGCCTCCTTGCTGTGCACCCAGGCGCAGTTCCACAGAGGTGAACACCTATGAAATGTAACCAAGTTACGCCAGTTGAAAGGGTCACTCGATGCGCTAGCGTGCAGAACCATCGCAACAGTCTTGAAAATAAGGCCACTTGGATCTTGTTCATGAGTCCACAGCTGGGCGCTTGGTCGGCTCACCCTGTGGGGAGGGCTAGGGAGGGTGCGTGATGGCAGTGGACCGGCGACGGCCGCACATGCCACGGCCAGAGCAAGACACCCGGCCTGCGGTCGCGCCACAGATGGAAGGACAGGACGGCGACCTCGGACGGGAAGTGCACCGGGTGCGTGTCCACCGCCTGACGGGTGTCAGCTCACCACGCATTTCCGGAGCGGATGCCGACCACGTCAAGGCTCTTGCGGGTCTGGACGTGCCCCTACCGCCTGTCGTGGTACACCGGGCGACCATGCGTGTCCTTGACGGGGTGCATCGGATACACGCCGCCGTGCTGCGCGGTGAGGTCGAGGTCGAGGTGCACTACTTCGACGGCAGCGAGGACGAAGCGTTCATCCTTGCCGTGCGGCTCAATTCAGCGCATGGCAAACCGCTTTCTTTCAGCGAGCGTGCGGCCGCCGCAAAGCGGATCATCACGTCTCACCCGCACTGGTCCGACCGACGCATTGCAGGCGTGACATACCTGGCGCCGAAGACCGTGGCCGCCCTCCGCGGGCGTTCAACCGCAGACGATGTCCGGTTGAACAAAAGAGTGGGGATGGACGGGCGTGCGCGGCCGGTGAATCCGGCCGAAGGACGACTCCTGGCTGCGGAGCTGTTGGCGAAGGAACCGGAAGCGCCTTTACGACGGATAGCGCAGCAGGTGGGAATCTCATTGGCGACCGTGAGCGATGTGCGCCACCGTATGCTCCAAGGGCGGGACGTACTGCCGCCGAGGCTCCGGCACAACGCAGCGGCGACCGTCGGCAGTTGGCGACAAACCGAGCGAGGTGAACAAGCTGGAGATGAACGGACACCCCGTTCGGGTTCGCTAGTGCCGGACCCCGACGTCCCAGCTGCGCTGGGCAGTCTTCGGAGTGATCCGTCCATGCGTCTTTCAGGGGCAGGTCGCAGCCTCCTGCGACTGCTGAGTATCCATCCCTCGGAGCCAGCCGAGTGGCAGCAGTTGGTGCGCGGTGTACCCCCGCACCGCGTCACTCTCATGGCTCGTGTGGCGCGAAGCTACGCACAAGCCTGGCTTCAGGTCGCCCAAAGCCTTGAGCAGGGATCCTGACCAGAATCAGCAGCCCGCCCCGGTGAAACGCGCGCGGCTGCTCTTCGCCGTCTCTTGTCTTGCTCGGCAGCGCCGGTAGCGAGTCCACCACACGGCTCAAAACCCTGCGCTGGACCCCGTTCCGGCGGTAGAAGAGGCGGTGATCGCAGCGCTGCTTCCGTACCCCGTCACACGGCTTTCGTGCGGCTTTGAATTGCCGCGCTCTCACCCGGCACCTTGTTCGGCCTTCGTCAAAGATTACCGGGTCGTCTCGCAGTAGCAGTCAATTCATGAAGTTAGCCTTCTGTGTTCCGCCCTGCATCACCGTTCGGGAATGCGAGATTCCAGATTTTTGTTCATGGAATCTCTTGAGTGGTCAAATGTCTGACGCTTACTGTTCGGAGGTCCACCTTCCCGGCCGAATTCCGCTAGTGGGTCCTCCTTGTTCTGAACGGAACACGGCCACCTGTAGATGAAAGGGTGTGAATCAAGCGTGACGCTTGCAGTGGATTACCTCTCCGTGCGTGAACGGGCTGGCGCCGTGGTGGC
>NZ_BMVG01000106.1 GCF_014650595.1 Streptomyces alanosinicus | reverse complement strand
GCGAACGGCTTGCACCGACCGTCCGGCGCAAGCCCCCGCTGCCTGCTGAACTCCACGAAGTTCCGGGGCGTGGCCATGACGGTGGCGCCGGCCGCGAGGGCGAGGCGGCACTCGTCCTGGCGCAGGGCCTGGACGGCGAGGTGCAGCGCGACCAGCGACGAGGAGCACATGGTGTCGACGGTGACGGCGGGGCCCTCGAAGCCGAGGGTGTAGGCGATCCGGCCGGACAGCACCGCACCGGAGCCGCCCGTCAGCATGTGTCCCTCGACCCGGTCCCGGGCACGGGCGGCCGCGGCGCCGTAGCCCTGGTCGCTGCTGCCGACGAAGACGCCCGCCTGCTCACCGCGCAGGGTGCCCGGGTCGATTCCGGCCCGCTCCAGTGCCTCCCAGGAGGTCTCCAGAAGCAGTCGTTGCTGCGGGTCCATCATGGTCGCCTCGCGCGGCGAGATGCCGAAGAAGGCGGGGTCGAAGTCGGCCGCGTCGTACAGGAACGAGCCGGAGCGGGTGTAGCTCGTGCCCTGGTGCTCCGGGTCGGGGTGGTACAGGCCCTCGAGGTCCCAGCCACGGTCGGCGGGCAGCTCGGAGACGGTGTCGACGCCCGCCGCGAGCAGTTTCCAGAACTCCTCCGGTGTGTGGACATTGCCGGGGTAGCGGCAGCTCATCGAGACGATGGCGATGGGCTCCTGCTGGCGGGCCTCGACCTCCTGGAGGCGACGACGGGTCTGCCGCAGGTCGGTGGTAACCAGCTTGAGGTAGTCGCGGAGCTTGTCCTCGTTGGCCATGAACGTCATCAGTCCCTAGAGCAGGCCCGAAGGCTTGGAGTCACCCGTACGGCGTTGGCAACGGGCAGGTCGGACAGGGGTGGTGCAGTGGTCTGGCGGGCTAGTTGAGACCGAGTTCCTTGTCGATCAGGTCGAACATCTCGTCGTCGGAGACGGCCCCGAGTAGTTCGTCGTCGGAGTCGCCGCCGCCCGTGGGTTTCTCGGCCGGGCCGTCGGACAACCGCCACAGCAGCGCTTGCAGCCGGGTGGTGATCCTGGTGCGGGAGACGTCGTCGGCGGGGTCGAGCGCGGCGACGGCCGCTTCCAGCTCGTCGAGTGAGGCGAGTTCCCCTCCGCCCGCCGGTTCCGCGTCCGGGACCAGTTCGGACAGCAGCCGTTCGGCGAGGGCGGCCGGGGTGGGATGGTCGAAGACCAGGGTGGCGGGCAGGCTGAGACCGGTGACCTCCTTCAGCCGGTTGCGCAGCTCCACCGCGGTCAGGGAGTCGAAACCGAGATCGCGGAAGGCGTGGCCGGGGCCGATCGCACCGGTCCCGTCATGGCCGAGGACCGCCGCGACCTGCGTACGGACGAGCTGGAGCACGGTCCGTTCCTGCTCGGCCCGGCCGGCGCCGGTCAGCCGGGCGGCGAACGGCTGCGTCTGCCCGGCCGCCACCGGCCCGGCATCGACGCCGTCCCCGGACACAGCGGCGCGGACCTGTTCCGTGGCAAGGAGGCGGACCTCCGGGATCTCGTCGAAGAGACGACGGGGGCGGGCGGCCGAGTAGGTCGCCGCGAACCGGTCCCAGAGGACGTCGGCCACGACCAGGCACGTCTCGTCGTACGCGAGGGCCTGCTGTACGGCGCCCACGGCCACCTCGGGGTCCATGGTGGGCACGCCGTAGCGGCGCAGCCGGTCGCCCTCGGCCTCGTGGACCATTCCGCCGCCGGCCCAGGCGCCCCAGGCGATGGAGGTGGCCACCCGGCCGTGGCTGCGGCGCCACTCGGCGAACGCGTCGAGGTAGGCGTTGGCGGCCGCGTATCCGGAGTGGCCGCCGTCGCCCCAGACACCCGCGCCCGACGAGAACAGGACGAAGGCCTCCAGCGGACGGTCGGCGAGCAGCGCGTCCAGGTGTACGGCACCCGCGATCTTCGCGGCGGCCACGTCGTGCAGGTCGGCGAGGTCCGTGTCCCCGATCGCGACGGTCGGCGGCTCGGTGCCCGCCGCGTGCACGACGGCGTTGACCGGTGCGTCCTCCGGCACGTCCGACAGCAGCGCGGCCAGGGCGTCCCGGTCGGTGATGTCGCACGCGGCGATGGTGACGCGGGCGCCGAGGGCGGTCAGTTCCGCCGCCAGTCCGTCCGCGCCGGGCGCGTCCGGGCCCCGGCGGCCGACCAGCAGCAGATGTTCGGCACCGGTCGCGGCCAGCCGCCGGGCGAGGTGCGCGCCGAGAGCCCCGGTACCGCCGGTGATGAGCGTCGTACCCGGGAAACCGACCCTACGACGCTCGCCCGCCTCGGCGTCGACCGGCTTGCGGACCATGCGGCGTACGTACAGTCCGTCTGCGCGTACAGCGAACTGATCCTCGTCGTCGTGGCCCGCCAGGCCCGCGAAGAACCGGTCCCAGGTGCGCGGGTCGAGTTCCGCGGCCGAGTCGCCTGGTGCGAGGTGGTCGCCCGATGCGAGGGGATCGGCGGGCGCGGGGGGAGCGACGGACGCGGGGAGGTCGACGAGACCACCCCACCGCTGGGGATGCTCGAGTCCGTAGACCCGACCAAGGCCCCAGACGGCCGCCTGCTCCGGTATCGGACCGGCAGCGGGCTGCGCGGCGGGGCCGGGCACGGTGACCGCTCCCCGGGTGACCGTCCACACCGGCGCCTCCACCTCCGCGTCGGTGAGCGCCTGCATGAGCAGGAGCGTCGCCGTGACGGCACCGGGTACGGCGGAGGACCGTGGCTCGGCGGCGGGGGCGAGCGGCAGCAGGTTGAGGACGCCGCCGGTGAGGGGGGTCTCTTCGAAGGCTTCGCGGAGACGGTCCGCGAGAGCGGTCCGCTCCTCCCGCGTCGCGTCGAGGACGAGCGTGACGACGCCTTCGACCTCCTGGCGACCGCGCAACCGCTCGACCAGCTCCTGGGCGGTGCCCTCGGCGGTGCCGTCAGCACCGGGCACCACGACCAGCCAGTGCGAGGGCAACGGGCCCGGCCCGGCCACCGAAGCAGCACTGGCCGGCTGCCACGTCACCGTGTAACGCCAGGAGTCCAGCACGGCGCTCTCCCGCTTACGCCGACGCCACTCGGCCAGCACGGGCAGCACCGGCTCCACCGTGCCCAAGGCCCCGCGCCGCTCGGGCGCCAGATCGAGCGAGTCGGCGAGGGCTTCCAGGTCCTCACGCTCGACCGCGTCCCAGAAGCGGGCGTCCACCTCCTGACCCGAGGTCAGGGCCGGGACGGGAGCGGTCTTCTCCAGCCAGTAGCGGCGGTGCTGGAAAGCATAGGTGGGAAGCGCGACCGTACAGGCGCCCTGGCCGGCGAGGACGGCGGTCCAGTCGACCGGGACACCGCGCACCCACGCCTCGGCCAGCGAGGTCAGGAAACGGTGGCCGCCGCCTTCGTTGCGGCGCAGACTGCCCACCACGATTGCGTCCGGAGCGGCCTCCTGGACCGCCATGCCCAGCACCGGATGAGAGCTGACCTCCACGAACGCCCCATACCCCTGCTCGACCAGACCCTGCACCGCATCCGCGAAACGCACCCGCTGACGCAGATTGCGATACCAGTAACCGCCGTCCAGCCGGGCCATGTCGATGATGCCGGCCTCGGTGGTGGAGAAGAACGGCACCTCACCCGAACACGGAGCCACCCGCGCAAGCACCTCGGCCAGCTCGGCCTCGATGTCCTCCACATGCCAGGTGTGGGACGCGTAGTCCACCGGGATACGACGCGCCCGGATGTCATCACTCTCGCAATGCGCCATCAGCTCATCCAGAGCATCCGCATCCCCCGCCACCACGACCGAACCCGGACCGTTCACCGCCGCGACATCGATCCGACCCGCCCAACCGGCCAGCAACTCCTCAACA
>NZ_BMVG01000105.1 GCF_014650595.1 Streptomyces alanosinicus | reverse complement strand
GGTCGCCGCCCTCGACGCCGGCGCCGACGACTACATCACCAAGCCGTTCAGCATGGACGAACTCCTGGCCCGGCTGCGGGCGGCGGTCCGCCGTACCGAGGACACCCCGCTGGTCCCCGAGACGACACTCGTCGAGACGGAGCACTTCAGCCTCGACCTGCTCGCCAAGAAGGCCGTACGGGCCGGGCGGGACGTCCGGCTGACCCCGACCGAATGGCATCTGCTGGAGATACTGGTCACCAACCCCGGCCGGCTCATCACCCAGAGACAGCTGCTCCAGGAGGTCTGGGGCGTCTCGCAGAGCAACAAGACCAACTACCTGCGCGTCTACATGGCTCAGCTCCGCCGCAAACTGGAGACGGACCCCTCCCACCCCCGCTATCTGATCACCGAGCCCGGCATGGGCTACCGCTTCGAAGGATGACATGACACGCGGCAAGCTCCGGATCTACCTCGGCGCGGCACCCGGCGTCGGCAAGACCTATGCGATGCTCTCCGAGGCACACCGCCGTACCGAACGGGGCACCGACTGTGTCGTGGCCTTCGTGGAACATCACCACCGGCCGCGCACGGAGGTGATGCTGCACGGCCTGGAACAGGTGCCGCGCAAGGAGATCGAGTACCGGGACGCCGTCTTCACCGAGATGGACGTCGACGCCGTACTGCGGCGCGCCCCCGCCGTCGTCCTCGTGGACGAACTGGCGCACAGCAACATCCCCGGCTCGCGCAACGCCAAGCGCTGGCAGGACATCGAGGAACTGCTCGCCGCCGGCATCGACGTGATCTCCACCGTCAACATCCAGCACCTGGAGTCCCTGGGCGACGTGGTCGAGTCGATCACCGGCATCCGGCAGCAGGAGACCGTCCCGGACGAAGTCGTACGGCGCGCCGACCAGATCGAGCTGGTCGACATGTCCCCGCAGGCACTGCGCCGCCGCATGGCGCACGGCAACATTTACAAGTCGGACAAGGTCGACGCGGCCCTGTCCAACTACTTCCGGCCCGGCAATCTGACGGCGCTACGGGAGTTGGCCCTGCTGTGGGTGGCCGACCGGGTCGACGAGTACCTCAACGAGTACCGCAGCGAGCACCGCGTCTCCAAGATCTGGGGTTCCCGCGAGCGGATCGTGGTCGGGCTGACCGGCGGCCCCGAGGGCCGCACCCTGATACGGCGCGCGTCCCGCCTGGCCGAGAAGGGCGCCGGCGGCGAGGTGCTCGCCGTCTACATCTCCCGCAGCGACGGCCTGACCTCGGCCTCTCCGAAGGAACTCGCCGACCAGCGCACCCTCGTGGAGGACCTCGGCGGCACCTTCCACCACGTCGTCGGCGACGACATACCCGTCGCGCTGCTGGACTTCGCGCGGGGCGTGAACGCCACCCAGGTCGTGCTGGGTGTCTCCCGCCGCCGCAGCTGGCAGTACGTCTTCGGGCCCGGCGTCGGCGCCACGGTCGCCGTGGAGTCCGGCCCCGACCTCGACGTCCACCTGATCACGCACGACGAGGCGGGCAAGGGCCGCGGACTGCCGGTGGCGCGCGGCGCGCGCCTCGGACGCTCCCGGGTCATCTGGGGCTGGGCCGTGGGTGTGCTCGGCCCGGTCCTGCTCACCTGGCTGCTCACCAGTGCCACCCCCGATGTCGGCCTCGCCAACGACATGCTGCTGTTCCTCACCCTGACGGTCGCGGCGGCCCTGCTGGGCGGCCTCTTCCCGGCGCTCGCCTCCGCGGTCGTGGGGTCCCTGCTGCTGAACTGGTACTTCACCCCGCCCATCCACACCCTGACCATCGCGGACCCGAAGAACATTGTCGCCATCGCGATCTTCATCGGCGTCGCCGTGTCCGTGGCCTCGGTGGTGGACCTCGCGGCCCGCCGTACCCATCAGGCATCCCGGCTGCGCGCCGAGTCGGAGATTCTCTCCTTCCTCGCGGGCAACGTCCTGCGCGGCGAGACCACGCTGGAGGCGCTGCTGGAACGGGTCCGCGAGACCTTCGGCATGGAGTCGGTGGCCCTGCTGGAGCGGACCGGCGAGACAGCGCCCTGGACCTGCGCCAGCAGCGTGGGACCCCGGCCGGCCGAGATCCCGGAGGACGCCGACGTCGATGTCCCCGTCGGCGACCACATGGCTCTTTCCCTGCGTGGGCGGGTGCTGCCCGCCGCCGACCGCCGGGTGCTGGCTGCGTTCGCCGCTCAGGCCGCCGTCGTCCTGGACCGGCAGCGGCTGCAGAGCGAGGCCGACCGGGCCAAGGAACTGGCCGAGGGCAACCGCATCCGCACCGCCCTGCTGGCCGCCGTCAGTCACGACCTGCGCACCCCGCTCGCCGGCATCAAGGCCGCGGTGACCTCGCTCAGGTCGGACGACGTCGAGTGGTCCGAACAGGACCAGGCGGAACTGCTGGAGGCCATCGAGGAGGGCGCCGACCGGCTCGACCACCTTGTCGGCAACCTGCTCGACATGTCCCGCCTGCAGACCGGCACGGTGGTGCCCATCATCCGCGAGACTGACCTGGACGAGGTTGTACCCATGGCGCTCGGCGGAGTCCCCAATCCGGAGGAGTGCGTGGACCTGGACATCCCCGAGACCCTGCCCATGGTCCACGTCGACCGGGGGCTGCTGGAGCGGGCCGTGGCCAACGTCGTCGAGAACGCCGTCAAGTACAGCCCGCCGGAGGAGCGAGTCCTGATCTCCGCGAGCGCCCTGGCCGACCGTGTCGAGGTACGGGTCGTGGACCGCGGCCCCGGCGTCCCGGACGAGGCCAAGGACCGCATCTTCGAACCCTTCCAGCGGTACGGCGACGCGCCCCGCGGCGTCGGAGTCGGCCTCGGCCTCGCGGTCGCCCGGGGCTTCACCGAGGCCCTCGGCGGCACACTGCACGCCGAGGACACGCCCGGCGGCGGCCTCACCATGGTGCTCGCCCTGCCGACGGCAACGGAGCCTCGAGCAGGACAGCCGGATCTACCGACGGCGGCCGCCACCTGAGCACACCTCAGGCGCCGGGCGGCACCGTCTCGAACTCCCTCCGTATGTCCCCGGTGTCCAGCCGCAGCCGCCAGATGTTGCGGCGGTGCACGGCCGCCAGCGCGGCCTGCAGCGGCGACGGCGGCACCGCGAGAACGGGACAGGCGGCGCGGGCGAGGCAATAGCGGCCGACCGACGGCGACAGCGCCCGGTGCAGTCGACCCCGCCGTCCGGCACCGACCACCAGAAGGTCGTCCTCCCGGTCGGCGATCCGCACGAGCACCGGCCCCGGAGCGCCCCGCGCGACGAGCGCCTGACCGGGCAGACAGGTGTCCACGCCGCCGAACACCTCGCATAGCGCCCCGAAGAGCCTCTCGCGCGCCAGCCGTTCCCATTCCGGAACCATGGCGGTCGCGGCCGGTGACCTGCGGGCGGCCGGGTCCCCATCCGGTGGCTCCCACGCCAGCACCGGCCAGAGCTCGGCCCCTCGGCGCCGTGCCTCCTCGGCCGCCCGGCCCAGCGCGGTGAGGCTCTCCAGAGAGCCGCTCACTCCCACCACGACGCGTGCGGCTGAGGACGGGCGGTACTCGGACATCTCATTCACCGTTCTGCACACGCCGACGGAAGGGCTCGCGGCCGGCGATTCTCCTTCGAACCGCTTCCATCTCACCCCGGTACCGCGGCTTTCGAACAGCCCGTACGCCAGTTCTTGGCGCCCTTCTGACGACCCTTCCCGTGCCCTCTGACCAGGGGCGTCAGCATGCCGTCAAGGTCGCCCCGATCGTCGTCAGCGTCCCGTCAGAGCATGCCCGGAACCCGGGGACACCGGGCATAACGTCGACTGCGAGCCCCGGTCCGCCTCCCCGCGTCCGGGGCATCCCAGAT
>NZ_BMVG01000104.1 GCF_014650595.1 Streptomyces alanosinicus | reverse complement strand
CGGAAACACGAACGCAACCCGGTCAGCACCACCAGCGACCGCACCCCGCACCACACCCGCACCAGTCACCTCACCGGAAGCCAACACCCCCAGGCCAACGGCGAGTTCAGCCGACTCAGCACCCAACACCACCGCTCGGTTCCCGAACGCCGTACGAGTCGCCGCCAGCGACCACGCCACATCCACCGGCCGCAACCCACCCACACCAGCATCCACATACCGGCCCGCCTGACCGGCAAGCCCGTCCCCACCACGACCCGACACCACCCACGGCACCACACCACCAGCCACGAACACCGGCACAACGGCATCCTCCGGCTCAGGCTCGGACCCCGACCCCGACCCCGACCCCGACCCGGACCCAGACCCGGACCCGGACCCGACCGGAGCCTCCTCCAGCACCACATGCGCATTCGTCCCGCTGATCCCGAACGAGGACACACCCGCCCGACGCGGACGCCCCTCCGTCTCCGGCCACTCCACGGCCTCCGTCAGCAGCGACACCGCACCCGCCGACCAGTCGACGTGCGACGACGGGGCGTCCACATGCAGCGTGCCGGGTACGAGGCCCTGCCGCATCGCGAGCACCATCTTCATCACGCCGGCCATACCGGACGCGGTCTGCGTGTGCCCGATGTTCGACTTGAGCGAGCCGATGAGCAGCGGCCGTACGTCCGGCCGGTCCTGCCCGTAGGTCGCCAGCAGGGCCTGCGCCTCGATCGGGTCGCCCAGCCGCGTCCCTGTGCCGTGCGCCTCGACGACATCCACGTCACCGCCGGTGAGGTGAGCGTCGGCGAGAGCGGCGCGGATCACGCGTTGCTGCGAGGGGCCGTTGGGTGCGGTCAGGCCGTTGCTGGCGCCGTCCTGGTTGATCGCCGAACCGCGCACCACCGCCAGCACGGGGTGACCGTTGCGCCGTGCGTCCGACAGCCGTTCCAGCAGCAGCACACCCACGCCCTCGGCGAGGGAGAACCCGTCGGCGGCTTCGGCGAAGGGCTTGCAGCGTCCGTCGGGGGCAAGGCCTCGCTGACGGCTGAAGCCCACGAACGGCGCCGGGTCGGCCATGACCATCGCAGCCCCCGCCAGCGCCATCGAGCACTCGCCGGAGCGCAGGGCCCGTACCGCCAGATGCAGCGCGACCAGCGACGACGAGCACGCTGTGTCTACGGTCACCGCCGGTCCCTCCAGGCCGAGGACGTAGGAGACGCGGCCCGATGCGACGGCGGTCGAGGCGCCGGTGACGAGATAGCCCTCGGTACCGTCGGTGCTGCGGCTGAGCAGGGTGCCGTAGTTCTGGTCGGTGAGGCCGGTGAAGACGCCGGTGTTGCTGCCGCGCAGGGTCTTCGGGTCGATGCCGGCCCGCTCGCACGCCTCCCACGAGGTCTCCAGGAGCAGCCGCTGCTGCGGATCCATGGCCGCTGCCTCACGTGGGGAGATCCCGAAGAAGGCCGCGTCGAACTCCCCGGCGTCGTGCAGGAAGCCACCGTGCCGGACGTAGCTGGTGCCGTGCCGGTCGGGGTCGGGGTCGTAGAGCCGGCTCGTGTCCCAGCCCCGGTCGGCGGGGAAGCCGGTGATGACGTCCGCTCCGTCGGTGACGATGCGCCACAGGTCGTCGGGGGAGGCGATGCCGCCCGGGTAGCGGCACCCCATGCCGACGATCGCGATGGCGTCGTCGGTGGTGGAGTGGCCCGGCGAACCGGCATTGGCCACGAGCGGGTTCGGGTCCGGCTGCCGTGGTGCCGTGCCGTCGCCGAGCGCCAGTTGGCGGAGGTGGGCGGCGAGAGCGAGCGGAGTGGGGTGGTCGAAGACCACGGTCGTCGGGATCTTCAGTCCCGTACGGGAGGTGAGACGGTTGCGCAGTTCGACGGCGCTGACCGAGTCGAAGCCCAGTTCCTTGAACGCGTACGCGGCGTCGACGGCGTCCGCCGAGTCATGGCCGAGGACGGCGGCCGCCTCGGCTCGTACGAGATCCTGTACGAATCGCTCGTGTTCGGTGGCGGGCAGGGCCCCGAGCCGCTGGGCGAGGGTCGACGCCGCCGCAGTGTCCGCGTCCCCGCCGGCGTCCGCGCCCTGTCTGTCCCGTGCCCGGGCGCCGGTCGTCCCGGCGGCTCCGGGTCCGTTGTCCGGTTCCAGCGCGGCGATGAGCGGTGCGGGTCGGACGGCGCTGAAGACGGGCACGAAACGGGCCCAGTCGACGTCCGCGACGGCCACGACGCTGTCGTCGTGGTCCAGCGCCTCCTGCAACGCCACCATCGCCGGCTTTGGAGCGATGACGGGGATGCCTCGGCGGCGCAGCGGGTCGCGCATGTCCTCGGCGATCATTCCGCCGCCGTCCCAGGGACCCCAGGCCACCGAGAGCACCGGCAGCCCGCGCGTCCGGCGCAGGTGCTCGGCGAGGGCGTCCAGGGTCGCGTTGGCGGCGGCGTACGCAGCGTGGTCGGCGACGCCCCAGACGCCGGAGATGGAGGAGAAGAAGATCAGCGCATCGGTTTCGGCCGGGTCGAGGACCTCGGCGAGGTGCTGTGCGCCGGCGACCTTGCCCGCCGTTACCTCGGCGAACTCCGCCAGGCCGAGATCGGCGAGCGCCCCGAGGGTACCGACGCCGGCGGCGTGCACCACCGTGCGTACGGTACGGCCCTCCTCGCGCAGGGAGTTCAGCAGATCCGCCAGTGCCGCACGGTCGGCCATGTCGCAGGCGGTGACGGTCAACCGGGCGCCCAGCGCGGCGACTTCGGACTCCAGTGCCGCCAGGCCCGCTTCCTGGTCGCCGGTGGCACCGCGTCGGCTGACCAGGACCACCTCCTCGGCGCCGCCCTGTGCCAGCCATCGGGCGACATGCGCGCCGAGCGCACCGGTTCCGCCGGTCACGAGGGCGGTACCGCGGGGCCTCCAGGACCGCCCGGCGGCCGGGTTCGTCCGTTGCGCCAGCGAGGCCGGCACGAGACGCCGTACGAAGGTGCTGTTGGCGCGCAGGGCGACCTGATCCTCCGCACTGTCGCCGTACGCCGCCAATACGGCGCAGAGAGCATCGGCGTCCCGTCCCCCAGCCCGCCCGGGAAGGTCGACCAGCCCGCCCCAGCGCTCCGGGAACTCCAAGGCCGCTACCCTGCCCAACCCCCAGATGGCCGCCTGCGCCGGCCGGGAGACCGGCTCCTGGTCCCCCACGGCCACGGCACCTTGGGTGGCACACCACAAAGGCGCGCTCGCTCCGGCCCGTCCCAGAGCCTGGAGGAGGCAGACGGTGAGCGCGGCCCCGGTGGTCAGCACGGGATGACCGGGCAACGGGGCCTCGTCCAACCCGAGCAGCGACAGTACGCCGCTGAGGGGAGCCGCCGGGTCGGCCAACACCTCGTCGATCGCGGAGTCCAGAAGGTCGGCCTGGGCGTGGCGCGACGTGACTTCGAGTACGCGTACGTCGGCGCCGTGGCGAGTCAGCGCATCAGAGACGGAGGTGGTGAGGTCGGTGTCGGCGTGCTCCTGCGGGACGACGAGCAGCCAGCAACCGGTGACGGTCACGGCGGCACGGGCGCCTGGGCCGACCGGCTTCCAGACCACCTTGTACCGCCAGCCGTCCACCGCCGACCGGGCCACCTGGCCCTTGTGCCAGCTCGACAACGAGGGAAGGACTTCCGCCAGCCGGTTGCTGTCCGGCAGCCGGAGCGTGTCGGCGAGGGCTTCCAGGTCCTCGCGTTCGACCGCGTCCCAGAAGCGGGCGTCCACCTTCTGACCCGAGGTCAGGGCCTGGACGGGAGCGGTCTTCTCCAGCCAGTAGCGGCGGCGCTGGAAGGCATAGGTGGGAAGCGCGACCGTACGGGCGCCCTGGCCGGCAAGGACGGCGGTCCAGTCGACCGGGACACCGCGCACCCACGCCTCGGCCAGCGAGGTCAGGAAACGGTGGCCGCCGCCTTCGTTGCGGCGCAGACTGCCCACCACCACGGCCTGCGGGGCGGCCTCCTGGACCGCCATGCCCAGCACCGGATGGGAACTGACCTCCACGAACGCCGCATACCCCTGGTCGGCCAGACCCTGGACCGCATCCGCGAAACGCACCCGCTGACGCAGATTGCGATACCAGTAGCCGCCGTCCAGCCGGGCCATGTCGATGATGCCGGCCTCGGTGGTGGAGAAGAACGGCACCTGACCCGAACGGGGAGAGACAGGGGCGAGCACGTCCGCCAGCTCGGCCTCGATGTCCTCCACATGCCAGGTGTGGGACGCGTAGTCCACCGGAATA
>NZ_BMVG01000103.1 GCF_014650595.1 Streptomyces alanosinicus | reverse complement strand
GTATCACCATGAACAGGGTGGTGCCGGTCTCCCGTGCCAGGCCCAGCAGCGCCCGGTGCAACTCCGGCTCGACGAAGAAGTGCCGCATGTCGCCGCGGTAGCTGGGCTCGGCCGGGCGGGGGCGGTCGGTGGGCAGGGAGAGTTGTTCGGGTATGCCGGTCAGTGTCCGTCGCCAGTAGGCGAGTTGGTCGTGGGCGAGGGTGCCCGGTTCGTCCTGGTCGCCGAGGAGGTCGCGCTGCCACAGGGTGTAGTCGGTGTACGTCACCGGGAGTGGTGCCCACTGTGGCGCGTCCCCGCGTTGTCGTGCCGCGTACGCCTGCGTGAGGTCTCGCAGCAGGGGGCGCAGTGACCAGCCGTCGCCGGCGATGTGGTGCACCAGCAGCAGCACGGTGCACCGCTCCGCGCCGGTGTGGAACACGGCCACGCGCAGGGGGAGTTCACGGCCCAGGTCGAAGGGATACGTCACCGCCTCGGCCAGGAGGGACTCCAGTTCCCCGGGGGCCACGTCCCGGCGCTCCACCTGCACGAGGTCCGGGGCGGGGTCGTGGACGAGCTGGCGGGGTGAGCCGTCGTCCTCCGTGATGAGCGTGCGCAGTGGCTCGTGCCGGGTGACCACGTCGTTGACGGCCTGCTCCAGCACGTCGACGTCGAGTCGGCCGTCCACCTCCAGAGCGAGGGGGACGTTGTAGGTGGCGCCGGGCCCTTCCAGGCGGTGCAGGAACCACAAGCGCCGCTGGGCAAAGGAAAGCGGCAGCACCTCGGGCCGCTCCCGCCGCGCCACGCCCGGCCGCGACCGGCCCTCCACGCTCCGCAGGCGCTGCGCCAGCCCGGCCGGGGTCGGTGCGTCGAACAGTGCCTGGATGGGCAGCTCCACCCCGAACAGCGAGCGCAGCCGGCCCACCACCCGCGTCGCCAGCAGGGAGTGGCCGCCCAGCTCGAAGAAGTGCGCGTCGGCGCCGACCCGGGAGAGCCCCAGGACCTCCGCGAAGACCCGGCAGACCATCTCCTCCTCCGGTGAGCCGGCAGCGCGGCCGCCGTCGGGCCGCGTCACGGGCTGCGGCACGGGCAGGGCCTGCCGGTCCACCTTTCCGTTGGGCGTCAGGGGCAGCGCCTCCAGCACCACGAACACACCCGGCACCATGAACCCCGGCAGACGGTCGGTCGTGTACGCCCGTAGCTCGGCGGTCAGTGCGGCCGAACGGGAGGCGAGGGACGGTGTGTTCGTGAGCGGGCCGGTGACCGGAGCGTCGGTCCGGTGCACTCCGGCCAGGGGCCGGCCGGCCGCCGTGGCCGAGTCGACGAACACGACGTCGAGTTCGCTCTCGTGCCGGTCGGCGGACCAGGTGACGGCCGTCTCGTAGCCGAGTCGCCGGCCGAGTTCGACCAGGTCGTCGGGCTCGGGCGCCCCGGTGGGAGGACCGCCCGCCCGGGCATCCGTGACGTCCGTCGCCGTCCGGGTGTTGGGCACGCCCGTGACCCGCAGGACAGCCGGGCGTCGCGCCGTCAGTTCGGCGGCCAGTTCCTCCGCCGTGCCGCCCAGTTTCTCCCACGCCGTGCGCGGTGCGTCGGCGACGGTCACCAGCGCGTGTGCGGGCTTCTTGTGCAGCACCACCTCGTAGCGGTAGCGGGTGAGTTCGTTGTGCCGTCGGCCGCGCTTGAGGCGGATGTCCACCCCCGCGACCCCGGGGGCCCGGGCGGCGAAGGAGGTGAACAGCACGGGATCCACGAGGAGTTCGCGCTCGTCCGCGAGAGCGTGTGCGGCCGCCTGGCGCACCTCCTCGGCCGGGGCGTCCGCGCCGAGGCGTCCGGCCTGCGCGGCCATGTGCAGCCGCCGTGCCGACCGCAGGTCGCGGATGTCGCCCAGATACAGGGCGCCGCCGGGAGCGAGCAGCCGCACCGCCTTGCGCAGAACGCCGGTCAGATAGCTCTCGCTCGGGAAGTACTGGACCACGGAGTTGAGGACGATCGTGTCGAACTCGCCCTCGGGCAGCGCGTCCACGGCGTCCGCCGCCAGGGCCGTGAGCGTGACGCGGTCCACGGCGTCCGGGCGGGCGGCGGCCAGCCGTGCGCCGAGAGTCCCGACCGCCTCGGGCGACACGTCGGTGCCCCAGTACGCCTCGCAGTGATCCAGCAACGGGGCCAGGAGCAGCCCGGTGCCCACGCCGATCTCCAGGATCCGCCGCGGACGCAGGCCACGGACTGCCTCGACGGCCGCGGCCCGCCACTCCCGCATGTCCTCAAGAGGTATGGGGCCGCCGTCATAGGTGCTGTGCCAGCCGGAGTAGTCCTCGCCGAAGGCAGGGACGGGCGCCGTGCCATCCGTTGCCCCGCCGCCGTACTGCCGGAGGAACACCGAGCGCCAGGCGTCGAGTTGCTCCCGGTCGGCGGCCTCGTCCAGGTCCGGCGTGTCGTCGGTGCGCGGCACGACGTACGCCGTCAGCCGGGCGTCGCCCGTATCGTGCCGGTGGACGGCCACGGCGGCGTCGGCCACCGCGGGATGTCCGGCGAGGACCGTCTCGATCTCGCCGAGTTCGATGCGGTGGCCGCGGACCTTGACCTGCTCGTCGACGCGGCCCACGAACACCAGCTGTCCGTCGGCCGTCCAGCGCGCCAGGTCGCCGGTGCGGTACATGCGCTCGCCGGGAGCCCCGAACGGGCACGCCACGAACCGATCCGCCGTCAGGCCCGGCCGACCCAGATAGCCGCGGGCCAGGGCCGGACCGCTCACGTACAGCTCGCCGGGCACACCGGGCGGCACGGGACGCAGCCGTGCGTCCAGCACGTACACCCGGGTTCCCGGCAGCGGGCGGCCGATCGGCGGCGGGACGTCCTCGGCGCCCAGCGGCGCGCTGGTCGTCGCGCAGACGGTGGTCTCGGTCGGCCCGTAGGCGTTGATCATCGAGCGATCCGGTGCCCACTGCCGTACCAGGTCCGCAGGGCACGCCTCACCGGCCACGACCAGCGAGCGGACCGAGGGCAGCTCGCGGTCCTCCAGCGCGCGCAGCGCCGACGGCGGCAACGTCACATGCGTGACGCCGAACTCCCGGATCAGCCCGGCCAGCGGATCGCCCGGCATCAGCCGGTCGGCCGGCGCCACCACGAAGGCGGCTCCGGTCAGCAGCGCCATCACCGTCTCCCAGAAGGCCGCGTCGAAACTGGGCGAGGCGAACTGCAGCACCCGGCTGCCGGGACCCGCGCCGAAGCGCTCGCGCTGGGAGGTCACGAGGGCGGCGACACCGGTGTGGGTGACCACGACGCCCTTGGGACGACCCGTGGAGCCCGAGGTGTAGATCACGTACGCGGCGCGTTCCGGCGCGCTCGGGCGGCTCGGCGGAGTGTCCTGCGCGGCGGCGAGCGCGGCGGTGACGGTGGGGTCGTCGAGCAGCAGCGCGGGCACGTCACCGTCGCCCGCGTCGCCCGCGTCGCCCGTCGCGGGGCGCGGGTCCGTGTCCCCGTGGGTGACCAGCAGCCCGGGCCGCGAGTCGGCGAGCAGGTAGGCGATACGCGACGCGGGATAGGCCGGGTCGACGGGGACGTAGGCCGCACCCGCCTTGAGGACCGCGAGCAGGGCCACGACGGTCTCCGGTCCGCGCGGCACCGCCAGCGCCACCCGGTCCTCCCGCCCGATACCGCGCCGGCGCAGCAGATGCGCCAGCCGGTTGGCCCGCGCGTCGAGTTCGCGGTAGGTCAGTCGTCCACCGGGGAAGAGCAGCGCGACATCGTCAGGAGCGGCGGCGACCCGCCGTTCGAAGAGGGTGGGGACGTCCGTATGGGCGGGTGGCGCGGCGGTCTCGTTCCATGTCTCCAGCACGCGCCGGCGGTCCTCGCCGGTCACCGTGTCGAGGTCCCCGATGCGCAGGTCGCAGTCCTCGGCGAAGCCGCTCAGCATCCGGTCGAGCAGCTCGACGGTACGGGCGACGGTGGCCCGGTCGAAGAGGTCCGTCGCGTACTCGACATACCCTTCCAGCCCGTCGGGACGGCCCTCGGCGTCGTACGTCTCGTCCAGGCTGAGCGAGTAGTCGAACTTCGACACGCCCGGCACGGTCGGCACCGGCCGGATGTCCAGGCCCGGTAGGGAGTACGCGGCCGCCGGAGCGTTCTGCAGCACGACGAGGACCTGGAACAGGGGCTGCCGGGACAGGGACCGTTGCGGGTTGAGTGCCTCGACGAGTTGTTCGAAGGGGAGGTCTTGGTGGGTGTAGGCGTCGAGGTCGGTGGTGCGGACGCGGGTGAGGAGGTTTCGGAAGGTG
>NZ_BMVG01000102.1 GCF_014650595.1 Streptomyces alanosinicus | reverse complement strand
ACGCCGCCGAACAAATTTTAGGAAAGGCCCACGCCGTATGGCGTGGGCCTTTCTGCGTTTATGCTCGAATGCATGCGCTATGAATTGGTGATCTTTGACAACGACGGTGTCCTCGTCGACAGCGAGCCCATCTCCAATCGGCTGCTCGCCGCCTATCTGACCGAGTTGGGGCACCTGACGTCGTACGAGGATTCCATCCGGGACTACATGGGCTCGGCGATGCACCGCATCCACGACCTGGTGCTGGAGCGGACGGGGCAGCGGCTGCCGGACGACTTCGACGATGTCTTCCACGCGCGCGTGTTCGCCGCGTTCGAGCGGGAGTTGCAGCCGGTCGCCGGCGTGAGCGGCGTGCTGGAGAAGCTGGCCGCGGACGGGGTGCCGTACTGCGTGGCCTCGTCCGGGAGTCATGAGCGGATCCGGATCGGGCACCGGACGACCGGGATCGACCGATGGTTCGCGGAGGACCGTATCTTCAGCTCCGAGGACGTGGGGCGGGGCAAGCCGGCGCCCGACCTCTTCCTCCACGCGGCCGAGCGGATGGGGGTGGAGCCCGAGCGGTGCCTGGTCGTGGAGGACTCTCCGCTGGGCGTGCAGGCGGCCGTGGCGGCCGGGATGGCCGTCTACGGATTCACCGCGATGACGCCGGCGGCGAAGCTGGCACGGGCCGACGAACTCTTTCGCACCATGGGCGAGTTGGCTGACCTGCTGGTATGACCTGAACCATGGGCCGGGTCTGACAATTGTCATGCGGACGTCCGGACGATCGTTTCTACTGGCGGACCCCTCGCGGCGGCGAAGCTGAGGGCATGACGAAGAACACGGGGACCCAGGGCCGGACCGAGCAGCAGAAACAGAACCCCAGCGCGCTGGACAACTTCCTGCCGCTGATCGTGGACGTCGCGGTGCCGCTCGGCTCGTACTACCTCCTCAAGGACGGCTTCGGGATGAGCACCTTCGCGGCGCTCGGCTGGAGCAGCGTGGTGCCGGCGCTGCGGACCCTGTGGGGCCTGGTGCGGGAACGCAAGGTGAACGGGCTGGCCGGGCTGATCCTCCTCGTCAACGTGGTCTCGCTGATGCTGACCTTCGTCTCCGGCGACCCGCGGCTGATGCTCGCCAAGGACGGCGCGGTCAGCAGCACCGTCGGCATCGGCATCCTGCTCTCCGTGCGGATGGGCCGGCCGATGATGACCGCCGGTCTGAAGCCCTTCCTGGTCAAGGCGGACGCGGCCAAGGAAGCCGCCTGGACTCGGCTGGTGTCCGGGGCGTCCGCCCGGTCCGCGGCCTTCCTGCGCAAGGAACGGGCGTACTCCGTCGTGTGGGGCCTGGCGCTGCTGGCCGAATGCGGCGCGCGGGTCGTCGGGGCCTACACGGTCCCCGCGGACACCATGGTCTGGCTCGGCACGGTCTTCGTGGTCGGCGCGATCGGGATCGGCATGCTCGTCGGCGGCGGCCTGGCCATCGCGCCGATGGAGAAGATGCTGAAGGCCGAGACCGAGGCTGATCCTTCGCACGGTGAAGCTGAGGAAAACTCATCTTTGGCTGGATCTACCCACAGGTAGCCAAGGGCCCTACGCTCGCCGCCATGACTGATGTGCTGCGGCGCGGCAGGGCCTCGCTGGCGTTCAGCTTCTTCGCCCAGGGCGCCACCTTCGCCCTGCTGGTGACGCGGATTCCGGCCATCCAGGACCGGTACGGCATCTCCGACGCGCTGCTGCCGGTCTTCCTCGCCGCCGTACCCGTCCTCGCCGGGGTCGGCAGCGTCACCACCGAGCAGGTGGTGAAGCGCGTACGGCCCAGCCGGCTGCTGCGCTGGTCGCAGCCGGTGGTGCTGCTGGCCCTGCTCGGTGCGGGGGCGGGCGGGCGGATCGCCGAGCTGGCGCTGTCGCTGGGTGCGTTCGGGCTGGCCGTGGGGGCGCTGGACGCCTCCATGAACATGCTCGGGGTGAGCCTGCAGCGGTCGTACGGGCGCAGCATCATGCTCAGCTTCCATGCCGCGTACAGCCTGGGCGGGATCCTGGGGGCGTCGCTGGCGTGGGTCGGGGCGCACTGGCATCTCGCGCTGTGGGTGTCGTATCTGCCGGTGGTGGTCGTGCTGCTGCCGGCCACGTTCGTGGGGAGCCGGTGGTACATCGACGGGGATCCGGCGCCGGAGGCGGAGACACCGGGTGCGGACGCGGGTGGGGGTGTCGTCTTCAAGCTGCTGCTGCCGCTGTGCCTGGTGATGACCTTCGCCTATATCGGGGACTCGACGGTCTCCAACTGGAGCGCGAAGTATCTGAAGGACGTGCTGGGCAGCTCGGAGCAGCTGGCGACCGTGCCGTACAACGTGTACATGGTGACCACGCTGCTCGGGCGGGCCATCGGGGACCTCGGGGTACGGCGGTTCGGGGCGGTGGCGGTCGTACGGCTCGGGACGCTGGTGGCCGCCGGCGGGTTCGCGGTGGTGGCCTCGGCGCCCGGGGCGTGGGTCGGGATGCTCGGGTTCACGATGCTGGGGCTGGGGTTGTGTGTGCTGGTGCCGCAGACGTTCGCGGCGGCGGGGCGGCTGTTCCCGAGGGCTTCGGATGCTGCTGTGGCGCGGCTGAATATTTTCAATTACGTGGGTTTTCTGGTCGGTTCGCCGCTGGTGGGGGCTCTGGGCGATGCGTGGAGCTATCGGGGGGCGATGCTGGTGCCGATGGTGTTGGTGCTGGTGACGTTGGTGTACGCCAGGTCGTTCGCCGTGGGACAGGGCGGATACGGTGGCGGGCATGAGCGGCCGCGCACAGCTGATGTGGGACGAGGCAGTAACGGGCTATGACTTCGGCCCGGGCCATCCGATGGATCCGGTCCGGCTGGCACTGACCCGGAAGCTGGTGGGTGCCTTCGGGCTGGACCGGGAGGTGGAGGTCGTCGCGGCGAAGCCGGCCGGGGAGTCGACGCTGCAGCTGGTCCACCGGGAGGACTATGTCGACGCGGTGAAGGCCGCGTCGGCCGATCCGGCGGGGGCGGACGGGTCGTACGGGCTGGGGACGATGGACGATCCGGCCTTCGCCGGGATGCACGAGGTGTCCGCGTTGATCGCCGGGCAGTCGGTGGGGGCTGCGGAGGCGGTGTGGCGGGGGGATGCCGAGCACGCCGTGAACTTCGCGGGTGGGCTGCACCATGCGATGCCCGGGGGTGCGTCGGGGTTCTGTATCTACAACGACGCCTCGCTCGCCATCGCCCGGCTGCTGGAGCTGGGGGCCGAGCGGGTCGCGTATGTGGACGTCGATGTGCATCACGGGGACGGGGTGCAGGCGGCGTTCTGGGAGGATCCGCGGGTTCTGACGATCTCGCTGCATGAGCATCCGCGTACGTTGTTCCCGCAGACCGGGTGGCCGGAGGAGGTCGGGGCCGGGGCCGGGGAGGGGGCGGCCGTGAATGTGGCGTTGCCGGCGGGGACCGGGGACGCGGGGTGGGTACGGGCGTTTCACGCGGTGGTGCCGGAGCTGCTCGCGGAGTTCCGGCCGCAGGTGCTGGTGTCGCAGCACGGGGCGGATACGCACTTCGAGGATCCGTTGGCGCATCTGGCTGTGTCGTTGGATGCGCAGCGGGCTGTGCAGCTGGCGTGCCATGAGCTGGCGCACGAGCATGCCGGGGGGAAGTGGGTCGCGTTGGGTGGGGGCGGCTATGCGGTGGTGGATGTCGTGCCGCGGTCGTGGACGCATCTGGTGGGGATCGCGGCGGGGAAGCCGGTGGCGCCGGAGACGGTGATTCCTGAGGGCTGGCGGCAGGAAGCGTTCGCGCGGACACGGCAGTTGGGGCCGCAGCGGATGACTGATGGGCGGTGGCCGGTGAGTTGGGCGGCGTGGGAGGCGGGGTACGACCCGGGGGATCGGCTGGATCAGGCGGTACGGGCGACGCGTCGGGCGGTGTTTCCGTTGCGGGGGCTTCTGCCCTGACCCGACCAGGGGGCTCCGCCCCCTGGACCCCCCTCTCCCACCCACCCACCCGTCTCGGCCAGCTGAGAGGGCACCCACGGGGGCTTGGGCGGGTGGGCAAGTACGGGCCGGATTCGGGTCGGGGGCAAGCGTCGGCCGGGTGCGGGTGGGTGGGAAGCCTCGGCCGAGTGCGGGTGGGTGGGCGAGCGTCGGTCGAGTGCGGGGGGCAAGTGTCGGCCGTGTTCGGGTGGCGGTGGGTGGCCGCACCGAGCGCGTTCGGTCGGTGCGGTGACTAGCGGCCGTGCCGGGGTGGGTGGACAAGTAACGGCTGCGCGCGGGTGGGTGGGAGTGCCGAGCCCGCTCGGGTGGGTGAGTGAAAGGCCACCGTGCTCGGGT
>NZ_BMVG01000101.1 GCF_014650595.1 Streptomyces alanosinicus | reverse complement strand
TCATGGGCTGCATAGCAGGGTGGTGGTTGGCTGTCATGGGGTTGCCCATTCCTGTGTGTGGCCTGCCGGGGTGGGGGTGTGCTGGCGTGTATGGGTGAGGGTGTGGCGCTGGCGCGGGGTGTGGTGGTGCGTCGCCTGTTGGCGGTGGCTGAGGCGTCGGGTTCGGTGTCTGCGCTGCATGTGCGGGTGGCAGCTGAGGCTGCGGGGGTGTCGCCGCGGACGGTGTGGCATTGGCTTGCTGCGGCGCGTGCGGGCCGGTTGGAGCGGATACTGAAGTCGTCGTTTTCGTTGTCGGATGTGTGGTGGACACGGTTGGCGGCGGAGGGTGGGAACGTCGCGGCGGTGTACCGGCGGATGACCGAGGGCGAGGAGGCCGCGGATTTTCCGGTGCCGTCGTTGGCGACGGTGCAGCGTTCGGTGAAGCGGGATGTGCGGGAGGGCCGGGTCCTTGAGGTCGCGTCGGTGGGGCGGGGCCGGGTGGAAGCCGGCCGTTACGACCAGGTCCTTGCTGAGTTGAAGCTTCAGAGGCCGGGTGAGGGCCTGCCGGTCGTGGATGCCGATCCGGTCGAGCCTGCTCCCGCGTCGGCAGAGGACGAAGTGCCACCACCGCGGGGCGGGGTGCGGTTGTTCGTGCCAGGGGCGTCTTTGGTGTCGACGGGCCCGGTTGCTGCGGTGGTGGAGGCAGTGGGGCATACGGTCGCGGTACGGGGGATCGGGTGTGTGTTCGGTGATCCGGGGCTGGGGAAGACCGTGGCGGTGCAGCAGGCTCTGCATCTTCTGCCTTCCCGGGTGCCGGTGTGGCGTGCGGTGGTTGGGGTGAAGCCGGGCCTGCCCCAGATGCGCGCTTCGTTGTTGGAGGCGTGCGGGCTGCCGGCGGGGTCTTTGGTGCATCGTGCGGGTGTGGCGGAGCGTGCTCTGGGTGAGGTGCTGAGAAGGCCGGGGGTGTTGTTCCTCGATGACGTCCAGCGCTTGGCTCCACCGCTGCTGGATTACCTGCGGCTGTTGTGGGACGAGCCGGGTACGGCAGCGGCGCTGGTGTTGTGTGGGGCGGGCGCGGAGCGTGTGATCGCTCGGGCGCCGGCATTGCGGTCGCGGGTGCTGACCTGGCACCAGACTGCCGGGCTGGAACAGGGTGGGCTCGTTGAGACGCTGCGCCTCTTCCACGAGGTGTGGGAGGCCGTGGACCCGGCGGACGTGGTCTGGGCGGATTCCACGGTGGCGCGGGGGAACTTCCGTACCTGGGCGAAGATCACCTCCCACGTCTACGTCCTGTCCAAGCGCGGACAGGACGTACGCGTGGACCGTCGGTTGATCGAGCAGGCCTGTGCCCGGCTGGGCCCGTACCCGTGATGGGGCCGGTGGTGCCGGAGCGAGCGGGGAGCGAGGCCAGGAGCGGAGGACGCGGAGCGGTTCCATGATCATTTCATCGGGCGCGGAAGACCCCACGCCGCCGGTTGAAAGAGGGCCGGTGCTGGAGGGCCCCGGGTTGGCCGCGTTGCGCGTGCCTGCTGTCGAGCAGCTGCTCCGGTTGCGGCGCCAGGGGCGGCTTTCGCGGGGACATGTGCGGCTGGCGGGCGAGTGTTTGGGGGTGTCGGAGCGGACGGTGTGGCGGTGGCTCGCGCAGGCCGAGGCCGAACCCCGCACGGCGGAACGTCCGGGAAACCGGTTTGAGGTGACGTCGGAGGTGCGGGTACTGCTGGCGTACTGGCGGGGGAACGCTTCGGCGGTCCACCGGCAACTGGTCGTCCGTGCCCAGGCCGCAGTGGGGGAGCCGGCCGCGCCGGTGCCGGGCGGGGCGCCTATGGAGGCGGTGCCGTTGCTGGATCCGGTGCCGTCGTTGTCGACGTTCCTGCGAGCGGTGCGCCGTGACCTGACCGCGGGCGAACGCGCGGGCCTGGCCCGGGGGCCGGAGGCGGCCCGGGCCCATGATGTGTTCGGCCGCCGGCCCAGGTTGTGGCGGAATCACACCTGGGAGGCCGATCACGTCCAGGCGCCGCTCCTGGTGGATGCGGACGGGGAGCTGGTGCGCCCATGGGTGACGTGGTTCATCGACGTCGCGACGAAGGCCATCACCGGTACCGCGGTCACCCCCGGCCATCCGTCCAGGGCCTCGATCCTGGCAGCCCTGCGCGCCGCGGTGCTGCGCACCGGCCCGTACGGTCCGGCGGGCGGCATCCCTGAGCACGTGCGCGTCGACCGCGGCCGGGATTTCCTGTCGAAGACGGTCCTGGGCGCGTTCACCGACCTGGATACCAAGTTCGAGGATCTGCCCGCCTACAGCCCCCATCTGAAGGGGACGGTGGAGAACCTCAACCGGTGTGCCGACCGCATGCTCTTCGCTGTCCTGCCCGGCTACACCCTCACCCTCAAGCCCCGGCGCGCCAAGAAGAAGCCCGACTTCGACGAGCCCCTGCGCCTGACCTTCGAAGAATTCACCGCCGAGGTCCTGGACTGGGCGCGGTGGTGGAACACCGAGCACCGCCCCGCCGGCCTGGCCGGCCGGACTCCCCTGGAGGCCTGGCAGGGCGATCCCACGCCGCTCTCGGACATCCCCGAGGCCGCCTTGTGGGGGCTGATGCTGGAGGACGACGGCCGAGTACGGAAACTGAGCAGCCACGGGGTGCGCTGGCGCGGCCGGGACTACCTTGGCGCGTGGATGGCCGGCCAGGCAGGGCGCAGCGTCCGGATCCGGCACATGCCCCACCACGATCACGAGATCGAGGTCTGCGACCCGGCCGGCCGCCACCTGGGCACCGCCCACCTCGCGGACGCCGCCACCCCGGAACAGCTCGACGAGCTGCGCCGCATCCGCACCGTGCGGGCCCGCCGGCTGCGCGAGGACGCCAAGAAGGCCGAGGCTCTGCGCCGGCAGCGCTACGCCCCGGCCACCATGCCCACGCCCGCCAAACGCCTGGGCGCCGTCACAGCGGCCGAAGCCGGCCAGGAACTCGACGCGGCCGCCGACAGCGACATGGCCGCCTTGGCCCTGCCAGATCTCATCCCGCCCTCCCCACCGCCTGACGACTGGAACACCCCAGCCTCCTTGCGCCCTGCCACACGGGAAGAGAAGCGATGACGAGCCAGCTGCCGCCGCGGGAGACCGATCACTACACCCAGCTCGCGGACGCCGCGGTCGTCACGACCCGCGCGCTCCTGGCCGCCCGGGAGAACATCACCGACACGATCAACGCCAGGGCGATGATGTGCCTCCATGGCCCGGCCGGCGTGGGCAAGACGCTTGCCGCCAACGTCTGCCTGCGTGAGCTTGAACGGACTCGTGGCGAGGAGGTCTGCCGGATCGCCTTCCGGGCCCGCCCCACCGCCCGCGCGGTGCGGCACGAGCTCTTTGCAGCGCTCGGTCTGCCGGGCGAACCTCCGCGTCGCCCATCCGAGTTCGACCGGCTGCTTCTGGACTCCCTGGCTGCCCGGCCGCGTACGCTGGTCGTGGACGAAGCCCAGTGGCTCAATCGAGAGACGTTCGAATATTTCCGGTTCGTCTGGGATCACCCGTACTCGCAGATCGCGATCATCTTCGCCGGTGGTGAAGGCGCGCACAGCGTATTGCGGAAGGAGCCGATGCTCTCCTCCCGCATCTTCATCTGGCAGCACATCACCAAGCTCACACTGGAGGAAGTTCAGCAGGTCATCCCGCTCTACCATCCGATCTGGGCGAGAACCGACCCCGAAGACATCGCCTTTGCCGACCGTCACGCAGCGCACGGCAACTTCCGCAACTGGGCCCGGCTCACCGCCCACACCCTCACAGCCCTCCAACGGACAGGCCGCGCGAACCCTGACCAGGAAACGCTGCGCTGGGCCTTCAGCAGACTCGGATGAACTTGGCGCTGCCTCAGGAAGCCTGCCCAGCTGCTGCGTTGTGCGACGCTCCGAGTTCACCCGTGCGGGAGGTACCGGACACGGTCTCCTCGGGCCTACTCTCTAAGGTGGCTGCCGGTTCCGGGCGCTGGCCGGTGACACGCGGCTCCGCTTGTCCCGGTGACAGCGGTGCGGAGGTCTCGTCCCGGGAGGCGTGATCTTTTCCAGAATCCATCCGCATCAAATTTTGAAGCACATGAGGCCGGCCCCTGCACAGCAGATCTGCCTCCCGACCAGTCTGCCACCCTGACGGCCAGTCACCAGCCCCCACCCAACCCGGCCCCTGCTGCCAGCCAGGGCCGTCAGGCCCGCAATCGGGCCGCGCGAAGCGCTGCACGCCCGGTGACGCGCAGCGTCACCAGTGGCTGGAGCGCAGCGGAAGCCACCAGCCGGCCGAAGGCCGGCCACACCCCGCAACGCGGGGTGTACTGCCCCGAAGCGCAGCACAGGCAAGGCA
>NZ_BMVG01000100.1 GCF_014650595.1 Streptomyces alanosinicus | reverse complement strand
CTGATCGTCAAGGCGCCCCACGTACTCCAGAACGCCAGGAACGCGCCACCGCACCCGATCTCCCGTCCGGTACACACGCTCCCCACCACCCAACGGATCGGGCACGAACCGTTCCGCCGTCAGACCGGCCCGCCCCGCGTATCCCCGTGCCAGCGCGATCCCACCCACACACAACTCACCCGCCACACCGACCGGCACCACAGCACCCCACTCGTCCACCACCACCAACCGCACCCCATCGATCGGCCCACCGATCGGCACCGGATCCTCACCCCCGCACACCCACGACGACACGTCCGCGGACACTTCCGAGGAGCCGTAGACGTTGATCAGCCGACTTCCCGGCAGGCACTCCGCGAACCCGCGGGCGAGCGCCGCGTCGAGTCGTGCTCCGCTGACGTTCACCGTGCGCAGGGCGCGCAGCCGCGTGCCGGCGTCCGGAACCTCCAGCATGGCCTTCAGCAACTGGGGCACCACGACGACCCTGGTGGCTCCGCCTCGCTCCAGGGCCGCCACCAGGCGCTCCGGGTCCCTCGCCGACTCAGGACCGACGATCAGGGTCGGTACGCCGGCCAACATGCCCGTGAAGAGTTCGGCGACGGCGTCCACAAACACGGGCGACGTCTTGAGCGAGCAGATCTCGCCATCCTCGAAAGGGTGCAGTTCATGGAACGCCCGCACCCGGTTGAGCACTCCGGCGTGGGTTCCCAGTACGGCCTTGGGCTGACCGGAGGACCCCGACGTGAAAATCACAAACGCGGTGTCCGAAGCACGCCCGACCGCGCCGGGAACCGGCCGCCCCACGGGGCCGTCCGACTCACCCACGGTCTCACCCTCCGGCGTGACCACCGGAATGTCCGGGCAGAGGGAGCGGAACCGCTCGACGTCCTGGGAACGCGCGACGACCACGTCGACGCCGGCATCGACCAGCATGAAGGCGAGCCGCCGGTCGGGAGCGGCGGGGTCGAGTCCGAGATAGGCGGCTCCGCGGCGCAGCACACCCAACACCGTGGTGACGGATTCCACCGAGGTCGGCAGCGCGATCGCGACCACACCGCCGCGCCCGACGCCCAGTTCCAGCAGCCTCGCTGCCTGCACGGCGGAGAGCCGCTCCAGAGCCGCGTAGCTGTACGCCGCCCCGTCGTTCTCCAGGAGCGCCGGCATCTCCGGGGCCTTGGCGACCCGCTCGAGGAAGGCCGTCGCCAGTGTCTCGCCCGCACCGACGTCCGGTTCCAGGTGTGTCCGGTCGCCGTGGCGCAGCAACTCGGCCAGTTCCTCGGACGACATCATCTCCAGGTCGCCGACGCGGCTGTCCGGGTCTCGCGCGAAGCCCGACAGCAGCGCGCTCCAGTGCCGTGCCATCCGCTGCACGGTCGCCTCGTCGAACAGGTCCGCGTCGTACTCGAACAGGGCTTCCAGCCCGCCCTCGGACTCCGCGACGCTGATCGTCAGATCGAGTTGAGCGCCGTCGGGTCGCGCGACATCGACGGACACGTCGAGACCGGGCAACTCGAACCTGTCCTTCATCGCGTTCTGAAGGATCAGCATGACGTCGAAGAGGGGGTGCCGGGCCGGATCACGTTCCGGACCCGCCAACCGCACGATCTCCTCGAACGGCAACGCCTGATGCCCGAACGCGTCCAGACACACCTCACGGGCCCGCTCCAACACCTCCACCACGCTCCACCCGGACTCCACCCGGGACCGCAACGGCAACACATTGATAAAACACCCGATCAAATCCTCAGAACCCGCCACACCCCTATTCGCGACCGGCGTCCCCACCACCACATCGGACGACCCCGAATACCGATGCAACAACGACACCAAAGCCCCGTGCAGCACCATGAACAACGTCAACCCGCGCTCACGGCACAACACCCGAAGCCCCGACACCACCTCCGAACCCACCGTCAGAGGCACCACCCCGCCCCGAACACCCCGCACCCCACCCCGCGGCCGATCCAACGGCAACTCCACCGCAGCCGGCGCCACATCAAAACAGTCCCGCCAAAAACGAGAATCCTCCTCCCGCACAACACCCCGACCCGGCACACCCCCCTCCCGCTGCCACACCGCATAATCCAGATAACCGAACGAAAGCTCCGGCAACACCGGCTCACGCCCGGCCACGAAAGCCGAATAGAACTCCCGCAACTCCCGCGCCAGAACCCCCGCGGACCACCCGTCAAAAACCACATGATGAACCGTCAACAACAGCACATGCTCATCCACACCCACCCGCACCAACCGGCAACGCCACGGCACCTCACCCACCCCGAAACCCACCGACACCTCATCGGCGACGAGACGGTCCAGCGCCGCTCGGGACCCGCCGGGTTCGGCCGAGACATCCACGACCGGCAGCGCGGGGCCGGTGCGGCGCACCAATGTCTGACGGACTCCGTCCTCGGCCGTGCCGATGACGCAGCGCAGCACCTCGTGCCGTTCGACGATGGCGTCAAGTGCCCGGGACAGCGCCGGTACGTCGAGGCCGCCCACCATCGTCAGGCGGTGCACGATGACGAACGCGTTCTTGGTGTGGAGCTGTTCGAGGTACCAGATGCGTTCCTGTTCCAGCGAGAGCGGGAAGGTCTCCCGGTCCCCAGCGACGCCGCCCTCTCGGCGGCGCGGCCGGTCCTCCTGCTGTACCGCGTTCCGCGCGGAGGCACGCTGCCGCAACAGACCTTCGAATTGGGCGCGCTGTTCCGGGGAGAGCGCGGCAAGGCGCAGGGCGATGTCCTCCGACGTCATGACACACCTCCGATACGTCGGCCGAGACGGTGTCCGCGCTCGGCCAGTTCACCCGCCGCCGTGACGATGTCCGGCCAGGCCATGAGCAGTTCACCGAAGTCACGCAGGAAGAGACGGCTCAACTCCCGTGCACGGTCGGCTCCCTTGTCCACGGCCAGATCCAGGGGCACCGCGAATCCGGACTCGTCCATCGACCTGGCGCGCAACGCGATGTACTCCTTGAGGTCCCGCCGCCACGAGGGCGGCCCGGAATGCGCGGCCAGCCGCTGCCTCTGTTCCGCCAGGTCCCGCTCGGCGAGTGCACGGACCTGTCGACGGGATCGCTCGTCGAACTCCTCCGCGGGCAGGAGTCCCAGTTCCCTGATGCAGCTGCCGAGTTCCCTCATCCGTCCCGCACCGTCGACCGCCGACAACCCGCTGACCCGGAGCGGCTCCAACAGAGCCGCCACGAGGTAGGAGAAGTCGATTCCGGAGGCTCCACGCAGAATCTCGTGGTCCCAGAACCGGCGGGTCTCGACGGGCTGATGGCTGAAGGCCACGGGGCTGTAGACGAAGTAGTCATCCGGGAAGCAGATCGAGTGCAGCAACGCGTACAACGTGTCATTGCCCTTGGTGCACGGCAGGTAGGGCAGCAGCAGCCTGCGGTTGTCCGCTCCGTAGAAGGTGCACATGAAGCTCGTCATGTCCCGCGTGAAGGTGGGGCGGTCCACGAACCTCGCGTTCAGGCGGCTCACCCGGCCGGCCCGGTAGTCCTCCTCGGAACGAATGAGTCGGCTCAGCGACTCGCCGTCGAAGTTCAGATAGGTGCTGGGGGAGGCCCAGCCGCAGTCCCCCACCAGACTCGGCACGGACAGTGCGGCACGCCCGGCCGCGGTCGACGGATCTCGCAGCGCCGCGGCGGGCAGGCCGAACTCGTCCAAGGGCAGGCCATGCGCCAGGAGTTCCGCCGCGAAGGAAGCCGGGGTGCGGCCCAACAGCCTTCCGTGCTCGCCGAAGATGTCCCGGTCGCTGCGGACCATGGTGGCTTCCAGCTCACCCCGATCCGCGAATGCCCAGTTGATCTCGGGGCTGCCGGAGGACAGCGCCATGCCGTCGGTGAGGCCGGGGGACACGTAGGTCTCGCCGAGCGTGTCGTCGTCGGCACAGAGCACGGGACGGCCGACCGTGTGCAGAAGGTTGGCGTTCGCGTTGTTCGCCGCGTTGTACGGTCCTTCCCGGTGGCCGAACAGCGCGAAGGCGAGAACCTCTCTGGGCAGGCCGGCCTCCCGATGGCACAGGTCCAGCCAGGCGACCTTCTCCTCCGCTCCGCCGTAGTGGATCTCCGCCTTCTCGGAGCGGGCCAGGTCCTGGAGCATCGTGCGATAGGCATCGCGCGTGGCCGCCGAAGAGGAGTTGTCCATGACGACGAACTCGACCTCATGACCGTGTCGGTGGGCGTTGGCGCCATAACTGAGCAGGGCCCGGCGCAGGCCTGTCACTCTGTCGCAGGTGGGAACGGCGAGGGTGCGCAAGGCCACCCCCCGGACATCGTCCGCGGCAGCGGCGAAAGCCCGTATGTCCTCGGCCGTGCCCCGCGGACCCGACATCACCAGACGGGCGCCGTCCGCACGGTCCTGAGCACTCCTCCGATCAGGCTCGACCGAGGGCGGAGCCGTCGACGAGACGCCCTGAACCTGATCCAGCAGTTCCCGGACCAGGTCGGGTTCTGCCTGAAGCGTCTGGGCTTCCAGGACGGCCTCGGCCATGCCCCTGACCGTGGGGCGTTCGAAGAAGGAGCGCAGGGTGGGCGAGACGAAGAGACGTTCGCGGACCGCGGTGAGCACCCGGGCGATGAGGAGTGAGTGGCCGCCGAGTGCGAAGAAGTTGTCGTCCAGTCCCGGTCGTGCCACCCC
>NZ_BMVG01000099.1 GCF_014650595.1 Streptomyces alanosinicus | reverse complement strand
GATCACCTGGGACGTGAACGTTGACTCCACCGTCTGCCGGGCCCACCAGCACGCCGCCGGAGCAGCGAAAAGGGGGCCCTCCGGAAGGGAACCGCCCGGCGGCGTCTTCGTCGGGCCGGCCGACCACGCACTCGGACGATCCCGAGGCGGACCGACCGGCAAGATCCACCTCTCGGTCGAGCAGGGGCAAAAGCCCTTGTCCGTCGTGATCACGGCTGGGCAGCGGGGCGATTCCCCGCGGTTCGAAGCGGTTCCGGGCCGACAAGGCGTACGACTCCCGCGGCAACCGCTCCTGCCTACGCAGACGCGGGATCAAGGCCACCATCCCGGTCCCGGCGGACCGTGTCCGCAACCGCCTCAAGCGCGGATCGCGCGGTGGGCGGCCACCGACGTTCGACAAGGACGACTACAAGCAGCGGCACGCTGTCGAGTGCGGGATCAACCGTCTCAAGCGCCACCGGGCCGTCCCCACTCGTTACGACAAACTCACCGTCCGCTTCGAAACGACCGTACTGGTCGCAGCCATTAACGAGTGGCTGTGACCAGCACTCTCACAACAGGCCCTAGCCCTGTCTCCGAGAGGGTGAGACGGGCGCCGTCTCGCCGGAACCGACGGACGGGCCGGACGCGGCGAGGTCGAGGAGCGTCATCTTGTCGTGGTCCGGGCTGCCGGGCGGCGCCATGTAGATGATGAGGCGCTGGCCTTGTGCGCGGTTGAGGGACAGCCCTTCGTGCGAGAGCGTCATCGTGCCGACCTCCGGGTGTCGGAGCGTCTTCTCGCCGTCGCCGATCGTGTGCACCTCGTACCGCTCCCAGAGCCGGTTGAAGTCGGGGCTCTTGACGATTAGTTCACCTACGAGTGCGGCGAGATCCGGGGCATCCGGATCGGTGCCGGCGATCGCCCGCAACTGGGCGACGCACCCCTTGGCCTTCTGTTCCCAGTCCGCCCACAGCTCGCGGGCAGCTGGGTGCAGGAAGATGTACCGGACGGTGTTCCGCTGCCGCTCCGGCCAGTCGGCGATGCCATGGAGCAGCCGCAGCCCGCCGGGATTGGCCGCCAGCAGGTCGTTGGTGCGGCTCACGACGTACGCCGGGTTGGGCCGGAGCGTCTCCAGAAGCTGCGTGACGGTCGGACGGACCCGCCGTGACGGCAGGGGACGGGGCTCGGGCGCACGCCGCGCCGCCCGCGCCGCCAGCTCGTGCAGGAAGCCGCTCTCCTCCTGGTTGAGGCGGAGCGCGTCGGCCAGCGCCTCGACCACGGAGGGGCTCGGATGGGTCTCCTTGCCGCGTTCCAGACGTATGTAGTAGTCGATGCTCACACCGGCCAGCGCCGCCACCTCCTCCCGGCGCAGACCCGGCGTACGGCGCGTGCCGGTTCCGGCGGGCAGTCCGACGTCTGCCGGGCGTACGTCGCCACGGCGAGCCCGCAGAAACTTCCCGAACTCGTTCATGTCGTCATTCTGCCAGCGTGTGATCAGGGGTCCCGCCCGGAGCCTGGCCCTGTTACACCCCCCTATGGCGCACCCCGGAAGATCACGGTCTGCCTCGCCCTCGCGCGCCTCACCAGTCTGGACGGATGACCACGCTTGAACCAGCCCGCGCGTCACAGGATGCCCGGCAACGCACGGCCGCACCGAAGCTGATCCTGGCGACCACGTTCATGGGCATCTTTCTGCTCAACCTCAACACCATGGCGATGAACGTGGCGCTGCCCGGGATCGGGCGGACCTTCGGCAGCAGCACGGCGGGACTGCAATGGATCGTGGACGCCTACACGCTGATGTTCGCCGCACTCCTGCTTTCCGCGGGCACGCTCTCCGACCGCATCGGGGCGAGCCGTGTGTTCGGCGCCGGCGTCGCGGTCTTCACGGTCGCCTCGGCGGCCTGCGGACTGGCGCCGGGGCTGGGCGAGCTGATCGCCGCCCGCCTGATCCAGGGGAGCGCGGCGGCGATCATGCTGCCCTCCTCGCTGGCCCTCGTCCGGCAGGCCTTCCCGGACGCGGCCGAACGGGCACGGGCCATCGCGCTGTGGACCGCCTGCGGAGCGGTCGCGGTTGCCGCCGGCCCGGTGGCCGGCGGGGTGCTGTCCAGCACTCTGGGCTGGCGGGCGATCTTCATCGTCAACCTGCCCGTCGGCATCGCCACCCTCGCGGTGTTGACCCGCGCGGAGCGCTCGCCGCGCCATGCCACGCCGCTCGATCCGTACGGCCAGCTCACGGCGATCGTCGCGCTCGCGGCGCTCACCTTCGCGGTGATCGACGGAGGGGAGAACGGCTTCGGCGAGCCCGTGGTGCTGGGCTGCCTGGGGCTCGCCGCAGTGGCGACGGCCGCGTTCATCATGATCGAGGCACGTACCACCGCGCCGTTGGTCCCGCTCGACCTCTTCCGTTCGCGCACGGTGACGGTTTCGGTCGCGATCGGCTTCGTCGTCAATGGCGCGTTCTACGGGCTGGTGTTCGTGCTGAGCCTGTTCTTTCAGGACGTTCTGAACCTGTCCGGCACGGCCGCGGGGCTGATGTTCCTACCGATGATGGCCGTGATCGCCGGAGCCAACCTGGCCTCGGCCAGGGCTGCGGCACGCTTTGGGCCGCGGATGCCGATCGCCATGGGACAAGCGATCTTCGCGCTGGCGATGTTCGGCCTGCTCCGGATCGACGAGGGCACCAGCAGACCAGTGATCGCGGCGATGATCATCCCGGTCGGCCTCGGCCTAGGTTTCTTCGTACCTTCCCTGACCGCCGTCCTGCTGAACGACATCGCCGCAGATCGGGCCGGAATGGCCGCCGGGATCCTGAACTCCTTCCGGCAGACGGGCGGCGCGCTCGCCGTGGCCGTCTTCGGAGCCTTGGTCGCGGACCGGGGTGAGTTCATCGTGGGTCTGCGGGTCGCCTTGTGCGTCGCGGCTGTGATGCTGATAGCCACCACGGCCGCGGCCCTCATGCTGCCACGCGGCCGTAGCTGACGGGACGGTGACGGGGATGTCTGGCGCGGGGCCCGGTAATGAACTCAACCTGAGGGAGCCGGGCGGCGCACGTCGTGAGGGCGCTCCTCACCTCGCCTCGGACGGGTGAGGGGCATCCCGACCTTCAGATCGGCTAGGGCCTGTTGTGAGAGTGCTGGTCACAATTACCTTCTTCGTGGCCCCGCAACGGGGTTCCCGGCCTCCGATCCCGGCATGGCTTAGATCCCCAGTCGACCATGATCGAAAAGGTGGTGTCACCGGGCATCGGAGGCATTGGCAGACCGCTGATAGGGGCATGACCGCCGAACCCGTCCAGGGTGAGGCAGGCTCTTCGTAACGTGGATGCTGGCACGCTCATGCCGCAGGTGAGGCCGGGGAGAGCACAGACATTGCGGAGAAGCACGTGATCGATACCGGCGGCATCGACGTCTATCTCGGTCTGGACGTCGGCAGGGGCGAGCATCACGCCACCGCCCTGACCCCGACGGGCAAGCGGGTCTTCGACAAACGCCTGCCGAACACCGAGCCGAAGCTGCGCGAGCTCTTCGACAAGCTGCAGGCCAAGCACGGAACCGTGCTGGTGGTGGTCGACCAGCCCGCCTCGATCGGCGCGCTTCCGCTCGCCGTGGCCCGGGAAGCGGGCTGCCGCATCGCCTACCTGCCCGGACTGACGATGCGCCGGATCGCCGACCTCTACTCCGGCGAATCGAAGACTGACGCCCGCGACGCCGCGATCATCGCGGACGCCGCCCGCGCGATGCCGCACACCTTGCGGAGTCTGGCCCCGTCTGACGAGACCGTCGCCGAGCTGGAGATGATCGCCGGCTTCGACGACGACCTCGCAGGTGAGGTGACCAGGATCAAGAACCGGCTGCGCGGCCTGCTCACCCAGATCCACCCGTCCCTGGAGCGGGTCCTGGGCCCGCGACTGGACCATTCGGCTGTCCTCACACTGCTCGAACGCTTCGGCTCCCCAGGCCAGTTGAGGAAGGCCGGTCGGCGACGACTGGTGACACTGCTGCGACCGAAGGCGCCGAGGATGGCCGAGCGTCTGGTCTAGGACATCTTCGCCGCCCTGGACGAACAGACCGTCGTCGTGCCGGGCACCGACGCCGCCGCGCTGATCATCCCGAGCCTCACCTCCTCGCTCAGCGCGATACTCGACCAGCGCAAGGCATTGGCCACCCGCATCGAGGAACTGCTGGAGGCGCACCCTCTTTCCCCGGTCCTGACCTCCATGCCCGGCATCGGGGTCAGGACCGCAGCCCGCATCCTCATCGACGTCGGCGACGCCACAGCCTTCCCGACCGCCGCCCACCTGGCCGCCTACGCGGGCCTGGCCCCGGTCACCAGAAGCTCCGGCTCCTCCATTCGCGGCGATCACCCCTCCCATCGGGGTAACAAGCAGCTCAAACGGGCCTTCTACCTCGCGGCGTTCGCCTCGCTGTCCCAGCCGGAATCACGCGCCTACTACGACAAGAAACGCCGGGAAGGAAAGCACCACGTCGCGGCGATCGTCTGCCTCGCCCGACGCCGGATCGACGTCCTGTTCGCCATGCTCCGCGACGGCACCTTCTACCAGCCCCCGACGACCGCCGCAGCTTGACGAAGACCATAGGGGCACCTTTTGCGGGCGCCGGCGGCGTGCTGGTGGGCCCGGCAGACGGTGGAGTCAACGTTCACGTCCCAGGTGATC
>NZ_BMVG01000098.1 GCF_014650595.1 Streptomyces alanosinicus | reverse complement strand
GGTACGGGTGCCCGGCGTGTCGGGCTGCCGACGTACGCCTTCCAGCACCAGCGCTTCTGGATCCTGGACGGTCAGGGTGCGGGCGATGCCGCCTCCTTCGGGCTCACCACGCTCGACCATCCGCTGCTCGGCGCGGTCATCTCCGCGCCGGAGACGGACGGGGTGGTGCTGACCGGGCGGCTCTCGGCGGCCGTACAGCCCTGGCTGGCCGATCACCGGATCGGCGAGGCGGCCGTCTTCCCGGGCACCGGATTCGCCGAGCTGGCGGTCCGCGCGGGTGACGAGGTCGGCTGCCCGGTGGTGGAGGAGCTGACCCTGGAGGCGCCGCTGGCGCTGCCGGAGCGCGGCGGTGTCGCCGTACGCGTGTCGGTCGGTGCCGACGACGGGACCGGGCGGCGGCCGGTGCTGTTCTTCTCGCACGGCGAGGAGGGCGAACCGTGGGTGCGGCACGCGACCGGCACCCTCACCGCCGAACCGGCCGGCGCGGACGACGACTTCGACGCGGTGCTGTGGCCGCCGCGGGGCGCCGAACCGGTGGACCTCGACGGGTTCTACGACGAGGTGGCCGAGGCCGGACTGACCTACGGGACGGTGTTCCAGGGCCTGCGGGCCGCCTGGCGCGCGGGTGACACCGTCTACGCCGAGGTGGCGCTGCCCGAGGGCGTCGACACCGACGGCTTCGGCGTCCACCCGGCCCTGCTCGACGCCGCCCTGCACCCGGTCGCGCTCACCGGCGTGACGGGCGGGCAGGCCGCGCTGCCGTTCGCCTGGTCGGGGATCTCCCTGACCGCCGAGGGCGCCCGGCAGCTGCGGGTGCGGGTCTCGGTGCGGGGCGAGGGCAGCGTACGCGTGGACCTCAAGGACGGGGCCGGATCGCCGGTCGCCGCGATCGGCTCGCTGGCGCTGCGGCCGCTCACCGCCGCGGACCGCGCCGCCGGGGCGCCCTCCGCCGAGGACGCGCTGTTCGCGGTCGAGTGGACCGCCCTCACCGCCGAGACACCCGAGCTGCCGTCCGTCGGCGGCTGGGAGCCGGTCACCGCGTCCACCGACGCCCCGGTGCCGGGTGCCGTCGTCCTGGACGTGGCACCGGGCGGGCCGGACGCCGGCCCGGACGCCGTGCACCAGACGGTGGCGGACACGCTGAGCAGCGTGCGGCAGTGGCTTGACGAGCCGCGCTTCGAGGGCGCCGCACTGGTGGTGCGCACCGAAGGAGCGGTCGCGGTGGCCGACGGGGAGCGGCCGGACCTGGCCGGTGCCGCCGTCTGGGGCCTGGTGCGCTCCGCGCAGTCGGAGAACCCGGGCCGGATCGTCCTCCTCGACGGTCCCGCCGACGCCGCCGCCCACGCGGTTGCCTCCGGCGAGCCGCAGCTGGCCGTGCGCGACGGCGGCCACCTCGTGCCCCGGCTGGCCCGCGCCACCGCGGCCGACGGCGAGGCACCGCGGTTCGCGCCCGACGGCACGGTCCTGATCACCGGCGGCACCGGCCATCTGGGCCGCGTCTTCGCCCGCCACCTGGTCACCGCGTACGGCGTACGGCACCTGGTGCTGACCAGCCGGCGTGGCCCGCACGCCGCCGGGGCATCCGAACTCATCGAAGAAATAAGGAAGTTGGGGGCCGATGCGCAGGTCGTCGCCTGCGACATCGCAGACCGCTCCGCCCTCGCCGACCTGCTGGCCGGCATCCCCGCCGACCGTCCGCTGACCGGCGTACTGCACCTGGCCGGCGTCATCGACGACGGCGTCCTCGCCTCCCTCACCCCCGAGCGGCTCACGGCCGTACTGCGGCCGAAGGCCGACGCGGCCCTGCACCTGCACGAGCTGACCGCGGGCCACGACCTGGCCGCGTTCGTCCTGTTCTCCTCGGCGGCCGGCGTCCTCGGCAACCCCGGACAGGCCAACTACGCGGCGGCCAACGCCCTCCTCGACGCCCTCGCCACCCGGCGCCGGGCGGCCGGCCTGCCCGCCCAGTCCCTGGCCTGGGGCCCCTGGACCGGCGAGGACGGCACCGGCGGCATGGCGGGCGACCTGCCCGCCACCGGCACCGACCGCAGCGGCCGGCTCGGCATCGAGACCCTCTCCAGCACCGAGGGCACCGACGTCTTCGACGCGGCACAGGCCCACGACGCGCCCGCCCTGGTCACCCTGCGACTCAACCTCAGGGCACTGCGCGCCGCCACGGACGTACCGCCGCTGCTGCGCGGACTCGCCCCCGGCCGGTCCCGTCGCCGCGCCGAGTCCACGGCCGCCGACGTCACCGCCTTCCGCACCCGGATGGCCGCCCTGTCCGAGCAGGCACGCACCGACGAACTGATCGACCTGGTACGGGCGCACGCGGCCGCCGTCCTCGGCCACTCCTCGGCCAACGCGATCGGCAGGACCCGCGACTTCAACGAGCTGGGCTTCGACTCGCTGTCCGCGGTCGATTTCCGCAACAGCCTCGCCGAGGCCACCGGGCTGCGCCTGCCGCCGACGCTGGTCTTCGACTACCCCACCCCGGCGGCCGTCGCCGAGCACTTCGCCGAGCAACTGCGCCCGGCGGACGACGCGACCGGCACCGGCCCGGAGGACGAGGCACGGATCCGCCGGCTGCTGCAGAGCGTCCCGCTGGCCCGGCTGCGCGAACTGGGCGTCATGGACGCCCTGCTCGGCCTCGCCGACGCGGACGCGGACGCCGACGGCACCCAGCAGCACACGCAGCAGACGGTCGCCGACGAGGAAGCGATCGACGACCTGGACGCCGAGAGTCTCATCAGCATGGCGCTCGACGGTCTCGGGCTGGACGACACACAGGGAATGTGAGAGAAGCAGATGTCCACTTCTGACCAGAAGCTCCTCGACGCACTCCGGGCGTCCATGAAGGAAACCGCCCGGCTGCGCACCCAGAACCGGAATCTGACGGCCGCCGCCCGGGAGCCCATCGCCATCATCGGCATGGCCTGCCGCTACCCGGGTGGCGTGGATTCCCCCGAGGGACTGTGGCGGCTGGTCGACGAGGGGCGCGACGCCGTCACCGAGTTCCCCGCCAACCGCGGCTGGGACGTCGAGGGCCTGTACGACCCCGACGGCGAACGCCCGAACACTACGTACGTCAACCAGGGTGGCTTCCTGCACGACGCCGACCGCTTCGACCCCGCCCTGTTCTCCATCAGCCCCAACGAGGCCCTCATCATGGACCCCCAGCAGCGGCTGCTGCTGGAGGCGTCCTGGGAGGTCTTCGAGCGCGCCGGCATCGACCCGTACGCCCTCAAGGGCAGCAAGACCGGCGTCTACTCCGGGATGATGTACCACGACTACCCCTACAACAACGCGACCGGATCCATCGCGTCGGGCCGGGTCAGCTACGTCTTCGGCTTCGAGGGCCCCTCCGTCACCATCGACACAGCCTGCTCCTCCTCCCTGGTCGCCATCCACCTGGCCGCCCAGTCGCTGCGCTCCGGCGAGTCCACCCTCGCCCTCGCCGGCGGTGTCGCCGTGATGTCCACCCCCGAGGTGTTCGTCGAGTTCAGCCGCCAGCGCGGCCTGTCCAAGGACGGCCGCTGCAAGTCCTTCGCCGCCACGACCGACGGCACCGGCTGGTCCGAGGGCGTCGGCGTCCTCCTCCTGGAGCGCCTCTCCGACGCGCGCCGCAACGGCCACCAGGTCCTGGCGGTGGTGCGCGGCTCGGCGGTCAACCAGGACGGCGCGTCCAACGGCCTGACCGCCCCCAACGGCCCCTCCCAGCGGAGGGTCATCCAGCAGGCGCTGGCCTCGGCCGGCCTGACCACCGCCGACGTCGACGCGGTGGAGGCCCACGGCACGGGTACGACGCTCGGTGACCCCATCGAGGCCCAGGCGCTGCTGGCGACCTACGGCCAGGACCGGGACGAGGACAAGCCGCTCTGGCTGGGCTCCCTGAAGTCCAACATCGGTCACGCGCAGGCGGCGGCCGGAGTCGCGGGCGTCATCAAGATGGTCCAGGCGCTGCGCATGGGCGTCCTGCCGAAGACGTTGCACGTGGACGAGCCGACGCCGCATGTGGACTGGGAGGCGGGCAACGTCAGGCTGCTGACGGAGGCGGTCGACTGGCCGTCCTCCGCCGAGCGCGTACGCCGCGCGGGTGTCTCCTCCTTCGGCCTGAGCGGCACGAACGCCCACGTGATCGTGGAAGAGCCGCCGGTGGCGGAGGCTCCGGCCGAAGAGGAGGACGGCGCAGGTGACGGTATCGATGCCGGTTTCGAGCCGTCGCTGGTGCCGTGGGTGGTCTCCGGGCGTACGGCACAGGCACTGCGGGAGCAGGCACGGAGCCTGGCCGTGTACGCCGAGAAGCTGAATGACGAAGACATCGCCTCGGTCGGCCGGGGTCTGGCCGCCCGCCGGGCCCGCCTCGACCACCGCGCGGTGGTGCTCGGCCAGTCTCGCGAGGACCTGCTGGCCGCCCTGACCGCACTGGCCGAGGACACGGCGTCGGCGGACGTCGTCACCGGCTCGGCACGGGAGGGCAGGACGGCGTTCCTGTTCACCGGCCAGGGCGCCCAGCGCCTGGGCATGGGCCGCGAACTGCACGCCGCGTTCCCGGTGTTCGCCACTGCGTTGGACGAGGTCGCGGCGGCTGTGGACACCTATCTCGATCGGCCGTTGTTCGAGGTGATCTGGGGCGAGGACGAGGAGCTGCTGAACAGCACCGCCTACACCCAGCCGGCCCTGTTCGCCATCGAG
>NZ_BMVG01000097.1 GCF_014650595.1 Streptomyces alanosinicus | reverse complement strand
CGAACGTGGTCTTGCCCACGCCGAAGCCGCCCGCCACCACGATCTTCGCGGAAGTGGTGGAGCGGGAAGGACCGCCGCTAGAGCTTGCGAAGTCCACTGAGCACCCTTTCGAGCAGTGTCACGTCTGGCTGGCCACCGGCGTTCTCGTCGCCGCCGGGCTGATGGATGGCGACCAGGCCCGCCTCCGCCAAGTCGGCGACGAGAATCCTGGCCACGCCGAGGGGGATCGTCAGCAACGCCGAGATCTCGGCCACCGACTTGATCTCCCGGCACAGGTTGCAGATCCGCTGATGCTCGGGCAGCTGGCCCTGCATCTGATGCGGAGCGGCGGTGGTGTGCACCAGTGCCTCGATGGCGAGCTGGTAGCGCGGGCGGGTCCGGCCGCCGGTCATGGCGTACGGACGCACCAAGGGGTTGTTCGAGGCGGTCGCGGGCGCCGGCTCGGGGCGGCGCTGCGGTTGCACCGGCTGGATCCGTGGGGACGGCGGCTGGTCGTACGGCGAGGGGCCGGGACCCTGCGGCGCGTACGGCTGCCGGTGGCTCGGGGCGGAGGGGAAGTTGTACCGGTTCGCCGAACCGTCGCCCTGGCCCTGGGCAGGGCCGTACGACCAGTTTCCCGAATGCGAACCGCCTGGGGGTGTTGCCACTTTCTCCTCCTCCGACTGTGCCGGGCACCCATCGCTGTGGAGCCGCGTCCCGAAACCTTACGGCCCCGGGACGCGAATACGCACCGTCCGCTTGTTAGTTGAGAAGGCTGCCCTGGAGCTCCGCACGGAGATCCGGGGTCAGGACCGTGCCCGCGCGGTCCACCAGAAGGGCCATCTCGTACCCGATGAGGCCGATGTCCGCTTCCGGGTGGGCCAGCACCGCGAGCGAGGAACCGTCGGATACGGACATGATGAAGAGGAATCCCCGCTCCATCTCCACAACCGTCTGGTTCACAGCGCCTCCCTCGAAGATCCGGGAGGCGCCTGCCGTCAGGGACGTCAGACCGGATGCGACGGCCGCGAGCTGGTCGGCGCGGTCGCGGGGGAAGCCTTCGGACATCGCCAGAAGGAGTCCGTCGGCGGAGACCACCACCGTGTGGGACACCCCCGGGGTGTTGTCCACGAAGTTGGTGATCAACCAGTTCAGGTTCTGTGCCGCCTGGCTCATCGGGCTCACACTAACGCTCCTGGTTGTAGGTGCTGTCAGGACCACTGTGCTGATTTCTAGTGGCCTGGCCGTTCGTTTCACTGCCTGCGCTGCGTCCGCGCTGGACGCCTCGACGCAGGTTGCTCAGCCTGCCCCGGACATCCTCCGGGGCGCGGGAGACCTGGGGGCCTCCCTGAGGGGTGTTCTCGGCGGCGCCCTCGACCAGGTTGGCCTTGGGCACCCGCCGCGGCAGACCGGAGGCGGTGACCCCGCCGGCCTTGGGCTTGCGGAGCTGGGACGCCTGCTGCCACCGCTCGTCGTTCGCCGAGCGCCAGCCGCTGTCGGCGCCGGCCCCCGGAGCGTTGCCCGGTGCCGGAGCCTCCTGCTGCACGTGCGCCGCGCCACCCGCGGTACCCGAGCCGTTGGAACCGCTCGCGGCGGATCCGCGGCGGGGCAGCCCGGCGTCGGTCAGCTGGTGGGAGGCGGTCGAGGCCGGTCCCGGACGGTCGAAGCCTACGCGGTTCCGCTCACCTGCGTCAGCGGCCTGCGAGGATTCCGTTTCCGGAGCGTAATGGGCCGGATAGCCGTTCTGGTACCCGTCCTGCTGCGGCCAGTCGTCCTGGTAGGTGTGCGCCGGGGCGGGCTCCGTGTAGGCCGGGTCGGAGTAGCCGCCGGCCGCCGGGGCCGAGAAGCTCTCATCCTGCGGCAGGCCGCCGTTCGGCGCGAAGAACTGGTCCTCATAGTGCTTTTCGTACGACGGCTGCCGCGGCTCTTCGTACGACGGCTCCTGGTACCCGGTCTCCTGGTACGCCTCTCGCGGCTGCTCCTGGTAGACCGGCTGGGCCTGGGTGCCGTCGAACAGCGGGCCGGCGTACGGCGCGGGCGCCTCCGCTTCCGCTTGTGCCGACTCCGGCTGGCCGAACGTCTGGGCCTCCAGGGCCGCCCGGCGCTCCTCGCGCATCAGCGAACGGCCGACGGGGTCCAGATCGCGGATGTCGTCGGGGACGTCGTACTGGCTGTCGTCGAAGCCCAGCTCGGCGGCGGTGCGCATCGGCGGCACCTGGTTGAAGCTCTCACCCTGGAACTGCTGCTCCGGGATGATCTGCGAGACCGTGAACTCCTCGCGGTCCAGCGGCGCCTCGCCGCCACCGCCGTGCGTGATCGCGTCCGGCAGCATGACCAGGGAGGTCGTGCCGGCCTGCTCGCCCGAGGGGCGCAGCTGGACGCGGATGCCGTGCCGGTCGGACAGCCGGCCGACCACGAACAGACCCATGCGCTGGGAGATCGCGGCGTCCACGGTCGGCGGGTTGGCCAGCTTGTGGTTGATGTCCGCGAAATCCTCGGCGGTCAGGCCGATGCCCTTGTCGTGGATCTCGATCATCACGCGGCCGTCGGGGAGACGGGTCGCGGTGACACGGACCTTGGTCTGCGGAGAGGAGAACGTCGTCGCGTTCTCCAGCAGCTCGGCGAGCAGGTGCACGAGGTCGGTGACCGCGCGGCCGTGGATCTCGGCCTCCGGCACGCCGGACAGCTCGATGCGCTCGTACTGCTCCACCTCGGAGGAGGCGGCGCGCAGCACGTCGACCAGCGGCACCGGCTGGTCCCAGCGGCGGCCGGGCTCCTCGCCCGCGAGGACCAGGAGGTTCTCGCCGTTGCGGCGCATACGGGTCGCGAGGTGGTCCAGCTTGAAGAGGTTCTCCAGCTGGTCCGGGTCGGCCTCGTTGTTCTCCAGGTCGGTGATCAGGGTCAGCTGGCCCTCGATCAGCGACTGGTTGCGGCGCGACAGGTTGGTGAAGATCGCGTTGATGTTGCCCCGCAGCAGGGCCTGCTCGGAGGCGAGCCGGACCGCTTCGCGGTGCACCTGGTCGAAGGCGCGGGCGACCTCGCCGATCTCGTCCTTGGTGGTGATCGGGATCGGGGCGACCCGGGTGTCGACCCGGCCGGGGTCGGTGCGCGAGAGCTGGTCGACCAGCATCGGCAGACGCTGCTCGGCGATGCCGAAGGCCGCGTTGCGCAGCTGGCGCATCGAGCGGCTCATCTGGCGGGCCACGGCACCGGCCAGGATGAAGGCGAGCAGCAGGGCGATCACCACGACGCCACCGGTGATGAACGCGGAGTTCTTGGCGTCGTCGGCGATCGACGAGGCCTCGTTCACGGCCTTGTCGGCCATGTCCGACTCGATCTGCCGGTAGGCCTTGTACTTCAGCGTGTTGACCGCGAACCAGTTGTCGGCGGTGATGCCCTTGGCGGCCAGCTCCTGCCGGGTGAGGACACTGGTGTCCTTCATGGTGGCGAGGGCCGAGACCATCGTGGTCGGGTCCGAGGGCGGCGGGACGTAGCTCGGGTTCTTCTGCTTGGCCTGCGCGGCCGTCGCGGCGCCGTCCGACTCGATCTGCGCCTGCTTCTGCTGCAGCTTCCTCGCGTCCGCCTCGGTGCCGCCGCCCTTGTACTCCTCGACGGCGATGCGCTCCAGATAGGCGTACGAGGACAGCGACACCCGCTGGGTCGCCAGGTTGCCCGCGTCCGGACCGGGCTTGACCAGCAGATGCGTGCCGATCGACCGCTCCAGCGACAGCGCCGCCTTGGTCAGGGAGATGGCGTAGACGGTACGGCCGTAGGAGGTGATGTTGCCGGTGCCCAGACCGAGCTCGTTGGCGAACTCCATCAGGGGGTGCGTGACGTCGACGTACCCCTCTTCGGTCTTCACACCGGGCGTCTTCGCGGTGTAGGCGGCCTGGCGCAGCTGCGTCAGCTCGGGCTCGGCCTCGCGGAACAGCTTCAGCCGGCGCACCAGGCCCGACTTCTGCGGCATGCTCTGCGCCGCCTGGTCGAAGCCGTCGGCGGCCACATCCGTGGCCTTGCGGGCCTGGTCGACGATGGCCTTGTTCTTGCTGCTGGTCCGGTCCAGCAGCAGGGGAGCGGCGGTGACGTCACGCTCGTTCTCAAGAGCGTCGGCGTAGGTGAGGGCGGCACGGACCAGGCGGGCGGTGTTCTCGGCGTCGCGGGCCTGCTGCCAGGTGTCGATCGAGCTGTTGACCTGGAAGCCGCCCATGACAAGGCCGACCGCCGCGGGTATCAGCAGGATCGCGTTCAGTCTGGTCGGCACGCGCCAGTTGCGCGGCGAGAAACGGCCGCCGCTCGGCGCGGGCGCGGCCGCCGGCTCGCCGCCGGTCACAGGGGTGGGCGCCGCAGCGCGCGGCGGCGGGGTGAAGTTGCCCCGCGCCGACGGCTCGGGACCGTTCTTGCTTCGCCTCACTCGACCAACAACCTCTCGGCGGGTCGGCACCTACGTCGTGCCGCAGTCTCTCAGAGCCCGGTTCGTCATCGACCCTTGAGTACGTCTTTGACTATTGGGCAGTTCAGGCATTCCAGCACGTGGACCAGCGGTCTTCCAAACAGCGGAAACCTCTGAGCGAGGCTCTTGGCGGCCGGAGATAAAACGGTCATAAAGAGCGAGCCACGCCAAAAGGCGGGGTGTTTGTGCGCACAGTGGCACTGCGCGACCGCGTCGCGTGGTGATGCCCGGCGATTCCTCTGCCGAACTGTTATGAACACCGGAGCCGACCGTGTCAAAGGCCACAGTCGGCTCTGGTCCGTTTACGACAACTGCCGTACGACACGTCGTACTTGATCGCTTACGCGTGTGCTACTTGAGGCGGGCCATCAGGGCGTGCTCGACCAGCGTGATCAGCGCACTCTTGGCGTCGGCGCGGTGCCGGGCGTCGGTCGTGATGATCGGGGTGTCCGGCCCGATCTGCAGCGCTTCCCGTACTTCGTCGGGGGCGTAGGGCTGCTGGCCGTCGAAGCCGTTGAGGGCGATGACGAAGGGCAGGCCGGAGTTCTCGAAGTAGTCGACGGCCGGGAAGCAGTCGGCGAGGCGCCGGGTGTCCACGAGCACCACCGCGCCGATCGCGCCGCGTACCAGGTCGTCCCACATGAACCAGAAGCGGTCCTGGCCGGG
>NZ_BMVG01000096.1 GCF_014650595.1 Streptomyces alanosinicus | reverse complement strand
CAAGAACCGCCCCGAGGCGCGCACCCTGCTCGCCGCCGTCGCCCGGATGCACGCCACCGGCGTCCGCGTCGACTGGGACGCGTACTTCGGTGCCGTCGAAGAGCGGTGGGCCGATCTGCCGACGTACGCCTTCCAGCACCAGCGGTACTGGCTGGAGGGTGCCGCGATCGGCGGGGCCGGGCTGGGCTCGGCGGGGCTGGAGCCGGTCGAGCACCCGCTGCTGAGCGCGGTCGTGGACGCGGCCGACTCCGGCGATGTCGTGCTGACCGGGCGGCTGTCGGTGGACACCCAGCCCTGGCTGGCCGACCACGACGTCCTCGGGACCGTGCTGCTGCCCGGTACCGGCTTCGTCGAGCTGGCCGTCCGCGCGGGTGACCAGGTCGGCTGCGAGACCATCGAGGAACTGCTGCTGGAGGCGCCGCTGATCGTGCCGGCGCGTGGCGGAGTGGCCCTGCAGGTGCGGGTCGGCACGCCGGACGCCTCGGGCGCCCGGTCGGTCGGCATCCACTCGCGGGGCTCCGACCCGGACGCGCCCTGGACGCGGCACGCGTACGGCACGCTGGTGCCCGGCGGACAGGCACCCGCGTTCGACCTGGTCCAGTGGCCGCCGGCCGACGCCACGGCACTGGAGGTGTCCGGCGCCTACGAGCGGCTGCTGGCCCGGGGTTACGCCTACGGCCCGGTGTTCCAGGGGCTGCGCGCGGCCTGGGTGCGCGGGGACGACGTGTTCGCCGAGGTGGCGCTCCCGGAGTCGGCACGCGCCGACGCCGCCCGGTTCGGGCTGCACCCGGCGCTGCTGGACGCCGCCATGCACGCCGACCTGCTCGGGCAGGACGGCGCGGCCGACGGCGACACGCTGCTGCCGTTCTCCTGGAACGGGGTGACGCTGCACGCCGCCGGTACTTCGGTGCTGCGGGTGCAGATCCGCCGGCTGCGCGGTGACGAGCTGTCGGAGATCCTGGTCGCCGACGAGACCGGTACGCCGGTGGCGACCGTGCGGTCCCTGGTGTCGCGCCCGGTGTCCGAGGAGCAGTTGGCGAGCTCCGCGGGCGGCACGGGCGCGGCCCTGCACCGCGTCGAATGGCTGCGTACGGGTGCCGCGGCCGGCACCGAGGAGCCCGGTGACGTCACCGTGTACGCGGTGCCGGAGCCGGACGCCGGCGACGCCGCCGAGCGGACCCGTGCCGTCGTGCGCGAGGTGCTGGACCGGCTGCGGGAGTGGTCGGACCGTGACGGGTCGGACCCGGCGCGGCTGGCCGTGGTGACCCGTGGCGCGTTCGCCGTACTGTCGGGCGAGGACGTCGATCCGGCGCACACCGCCGTGTGGGGTCTGGTGCGGGCCGCCGAGGCGGAGAGCCCCGGCCGGTTCGTCCTCGTCGACGTGGCGGCCGACGCCGCCGCCGTGGACGCGGACGTCACCCTCGCGCTGGCGGCCGCGGAGAGCGAGACCGCGGTGCGCTTCGGCGAGGTGCGGGTACCGCGGCTGACCCGGATCAGCACGCCGGCCGAGCGGCCCGAGTGGAGCTCCACCGGTACCGTCCTGGTCACCGGGGGCACCAGCGGGCTGGGCGCGCTGGTGGCCCGCCGACTGGTCGCCGAGCACGGTGTACGGCATCTGCTGCTGACCAGCCGCCGTGGCCCGGACGCGCCGGCGGCCCGCGAGCTCGCCGCCGAACTCACCGAGTCGGGCGCCGAGGTCACGGTGGCCGCGCTCGACGTGACCGACCGGGAGGCGCTGGCCGGCGTGCTGGCCCAGGTCGACCCGGCGCATCCGCTGACCGGTGTGGTGCACGCGGCGGCGGTCGCCGGGGGCGGGCTGGTCGGCTCGCTGACGGCGGACGGTGTGGAGGCGGTGCTGCGGCCGAAGACCGACGGCGCCTGGCATCTGCACGAGCTGACCCGCGAACTGGGCCTCACGGCGTTCGTGCTGTTCTCCTCGGCGGGCGCCTCGGTGCTCGCCGCCGGGCAGGCCGACTACGCCGCCGCCAACGCCTTCCTCGACGGCCTCGCCGTGCACCGGCGGGCGCTCGGACTGCCCGCGTCGGCACCGGCGTTCGGCATGTGGGAGGTCAGCACGGGCCTGGGCGGTGACCTCACCGACGCCGACCTGGAGCGGATGCGGCGCCTCGGCCTGCCCGCCCTCACGGTCGCGGAGGGCCTGGCCCTCTTCGACGCGGCCGTGGCCGGCGAGGAGGCGACGGTCCTGCCGCTGAAACTGGACGCGGCGGCGCTCGCCGCCCGCGGCCAGGACCTGCCCGCGCTGCTGCGGGGCAAGGTGCGCGGCCCGGTCCGCCGTACCGCGAACACCTCGGCCGCCGAGGCCGGTGAGCTGGAGCGGCGGCTGGCCGGGGTGTCCCCGCAGGAACGGGAGCGCATCGTCCTGGACCTGGTGCGCAGCACCGTGGCGAGCGTCCTCGGGCATGCCTCGGCGGACGCGGTCGGCGCGGAGACGGCCTTCCGTGAGCAGGGCTTCGACTCCCTGGCGGCGGTCGAGCTGCGCAACCAGCTCGGCGCGGCCACCGGGCTGCGGCTGCCCGCCACACTCGTCTTCGACTACCCCAACTCCCGTATCGCGGCGGCCTTCCTCATCGAGAGGCTCTCCGCGTCGAGCGCTCCGGCCGCCGCCCCGGTGCCGGCCGTACGCGCGGCGGCGGCCACCGACGAACCGATCGCGATCGTCGCGGTCAGCTGCCGCTTCCCCGGCGGGGTCCGCTCCGCCGAGGACCTGTGGAAGCTGGTCGCCGAGGGCCGCGACGCCATCGGCGCCTTCCCCGCCGACCGCGGCTGGGACGCCGACGCCCTGTACGACCCGGAGCCGGGCACGCCCGGCAAGACCTACGCGAAGGACGGCGGATTCCTCTACGACGCCGCCGAGTTCGACGCCGACTTCTTCGGGATCATGCCGAAGGAGGCCCTGGCCATGGACCCGCAGCAGCGGCTGCTGCTGGAGGCCTCGTGGGAGACCTTCGAGCGGGCCGGCATCGACCCCCACAGCCTGCGCGGCAGCCGTACCGGCGTGTACGCGGGCATCATGTACCACGAGTACGGCAGCCGGGCCGGTGAGGTCCCGGAGGATCTCGCCGCCTATCTCGGCAACGGCAGCGCGGGCAGCATCGCCTCCGGCCGGGTGGCCTACACCCTCGGTCTGGAAGGCCCGGCCGTCACCGTCGACACCGCCTGCTCCTCCTCCCTGGTGAGCCTGCACATGGCGTGCCAGGCACTGCGCGCGGGCGAGATCACGATGGCGCTGGCCGGCGGTGTCACCGTCATGCCGACCCCGGACCTGTTCGTCGACTTCAGCCAGCAGCGCGGACTGGCCCCCGACGGCCGCTCCAAGGCCTTCGCCGGTGCCGCCGACGGCACCAGCTGGTCGGAGGGCATCGGTCTGCTGCTGGTGGAGCGGCTGTCGGACGCCGAGCGCCTCGGCCACCCGGTGCTCGCCGTCATCCGCGGCTCCGCCATCAACCAGGACGGCGCCTCCAACGGCCTGACCGCGCCCAACGGCCCCTCCCAGCAGCGGGTCATCCAGCAGGCCCTCACGGCCGCGGGCCTCGGCTCCGCCGACGTGGACGCCGTCGAGGGCCACGGCACCGGCACCAGGCTCGGCGACCCGATCGAGGCCCAGGCCCTGCTCGCGACCTACGGGCAGCACCGGGACGCGGACAAGCCGCTGTGGCTCGGCTCCATCAAGTCCAACATCGGCCACGCTCAGGCGGCGGCCGGCGTCAGCGGTGTCATCAAGATGGTGATGGCCCTGCGCGCGGGCGTGCTGCCCAAGACCCTGCACGTGGACGAGCCCACCCCGCACGTCGACTGGGAGGAGGGCAACGTCCGCCTGCTCACCGAGGCCAGGGACTGGCCCGCCGGGGACCGCCCGCGCCGGGCCGCCGTCTCGTCCTTCGGTCTGAGCGGCACGAACGCCCACGTCATCCTGGAGGAGGCGCCGCGCGGCACCGCCGAGCCGGAGCCCTCGGAACCCGCCGAGGCACCGGGTACGGTCCTGCTCCCGGTGTCCGCCAAGAACGCCCAGTCCCTGCCCCGGCAGGCGGAGGCGCTCCGCGCGTACCTGGAGGCCGACCCCGAGCTGTCCCTCCGCGACGTCGGCCACGCCCTGGCGACCACCCGCGCGGCGCTCGACCACCGCGCGGTGATCCTCGCCGACGACCACGCCGGCGCCGCCCAAGCCCTGGCCGCCCTCGCCGCGGACACCCAGTCCCCGGACGTCATCACCGGCACCAAACTGGACGGGGCGACCGCGTTCCTGTTCACCGGCCAGGGCGCCCAGCGCCTGGGCATGGGCCGCGAACTGCACGCCGCGTTCCCGGTGTTCGCCGCTGCGTTGAACGAGGTCGCGTCCGCCGTGGACGCCTACCTCGATCGCCCGTTGTTCGAGGTGATCTGGGGCGAGGACGAGGAACTGCTGAACAGCACGGCCTACACCCAGCCGGCGCTGTTCGCGATCGAGACCGCCTTGTTCCGGCTGGTGGAGTCGTGGGGTGTCCGCCCCGACTATCTCGCCGGGCACTCCATCGGTGAGATCACGGCGGCGCATGTCTCCGGTGCGATCTCGCTGGAGGACGCGGCTCGTCTGGTCACCGCTCGTGGGCGTCTGATGCAGGCGCTCCCGTCCGGTGGCGCGATGGCCGCCATCCAGGCCACGGAGGAGGAACTCCTCCCGCACCTGACAGAGACCGTCGGCATCGCAGCCATAAACTCCCCGTCCTCCGTGGTGATTTCGGGTGTCGAGGCGGATGTGGAGTCGATCGCGGCGGACTTCGCGGGCCAAGGTCGTAAGACGACGCGGCTGCGGGTCTCGCACGCCTTCCACTCCCCGTTGATGGACCCGGCCCTGGCCGAGTTCCACCTGGTCGCGGAGAGCATCACCCTCAACGCACCGTCCATCCCCGTGGTCTCCGGCGTGCACGGCGAGATCACCGACGAGTGGGGCACCCCGGACTACTGGACCCGCCACCTCCGCGAGGCGGTCCGCTTCGCCGACACCGTCACCCACCTGAACACCGAACGCGGCGTGACCCGCTTCCTGGAACTGGGCCCCGACGCCATCCTGACCGCCCTCACCCAGGGCACCCTGGACGACGCCGTCGTCGAA
>NZ_BMVG01000095.1 GCF_014650595.1 Streptomyces alanosinicus | reverse complement strand
GCTCACGGACGGCCGCGTACGAGCCGGCGAAGCCGATCCCGGCGATGATCAAGGCGCCGGCCACCACCGCACCGATGAGGACCCGATGTGCTCGGGTCAGCTGGGGTACCGCACTCTTGCCCGCAGCCACGTCCCACTCCCCTACACGAACCACACGACTGAGCGGTTCTCACACTCCCACGATGTGCACGGGGTGTGGCTCATCGGGACCAGCTCTGGGGAGATCGTCTACAAACAGTGATCTACGAAGCGCTGCGCCAGGGGGCGCCCGGGTTGGACGCCGTGCCTGCGACAGAGTCAGGGCGCCCGGCCCGAGGAAGGGCCGGCACAGCATTCCGTCGGAATACCCTGCTAGCGCTTCCTGGTGGAGTTGAGGCGCTTGATCCTGAGAGCGTCCGCGATCGCGGCGATGTCTTCCAGTGCCTCGTTGCGGGGGTCGAGGAAACGTAGGGGGCGCTGAGTGACGATGGTGTCCTTGAAGCGCTGCTTGCGTCGGACGATCGGGAGGAGCTTGGGCAGCCATTCCGGGTTGCTGCGGATGGCCTTCATGGCATCGTCTGCGACGGCTCCGCCGCTGCGCCGAACTTTACCTTCCGCGTCCAAGGGGATGTTCGTGGCGAGGATGTGCTGGACCTCTGTCTTGAAGCCGAAGCGGCGGAACTTGCGTACACCCTTGTCCAGGGTCTCTTCGAGGTCTTGCAAGCCGATGATGTATTTGAACTCGTCAGCCACGCATCCGATGATCTCCGGGCCGACCATGGCGATCGACAGCAGGAGAATGCCGAGGGTCGGGCCGCAGTCGAAGAACAGGATGTCCCATCGTCCTGCGGGCAGTTGCTCGTCGAGGACATTCTGCAGCCAGAGCACGCCGGCGGGGTCGAGTCCGAGGTTGACTTCGGCATCCGCCATCTCAGTCGTGCCCAAGATGAGGTCGAGGTTGGGGATGTGGCGGAATGCCGTGTCTTCTTCGCCGTCACCGATGCGGTAGCGGGCCGGGACGACGGCTTCTTCGAGGGTGTGTGTTCCCTGCAGGACGTCGAAGATCGTCGGCTGGCCGTCGGGTGGGTCTTGGTAGCCGAGGATGTGGGATGCGGTGCGCTGGGGGTCGAAGTCGAAGACTGCCACGGAGTGTCCTCGTCCGGCGGCTTCGACGGCGAGGTTGATGGTGGCCTGGGTCTTGCCGGCTCCACCGGCGATGACGGTGGACGCGATGATCCGGGTTTCGTCCGGGGCGCTCGCGGAGTTCTCGGAGGTTGGCACTGGCTCTCCTGGGGGTGGTGCTGGGCTCTGCTGGTATTCCGACGGAATACGGTCCTGCCTCTATTTGCCACCGAGGCGGTCCAGCTCCCAGTCGGTGGGCTGGTAGTTGACGGTGGACTGGAGGTGGCCAAGGTACTCACGGTCCTGGGCGTCCCAGTGCCGGCTGTCGTCCGAGGCGCGCTCCTCTGCGATGGCCAACGCGATAGCCAAGGCCACATGAGCGGTCAGCCTGGCGTCGCTGGACTCGGCCACCGCCGTGAAGTACTTCTCCGGCTCTGCTGTATTCGATCCCATGGGGTTGACGGCTGACCGCATCCACTGGCAGGCGGTCTCGCGTGCGCTCTGGCTTGGAACAGCAAGGAGGGCGGGGGCGAGGAGACGCAGAGTCTGCCTGGGGTTGGAAGGAACGCCCATTTCTACAAGGGTGCGGCAGGCTTGCACGCGCAGTCGTGCCGCGTCGCTGCTCGGGGTGGCTTCCGGGTCTGTCTGCGCGTCAGTGTGGGCGTGCTCGGTGCGATGCTCGCCGTTCCCCGGTTCTGCGGGATGGGGCTTGGCTGTTTGGGCGCGGGCGCCCGTCTCCATGGCCTTTTCAGACCCTGTCTCGTCCGGGGACTGGGTCTGCTGCTGCGGGAGAGCACGAGTCGGCTTGGCCTTGGGCTCGGAGGGCTTGGATGCAGGTGCCGAAAGGACCCTGGCGGCGGCGAAGGCTGCCTTGATTCCTTCGTCCTTCATGATGAGCCAGGCCTGCAGTTGGTGTTCCTCTGTTGAGAGGCGGTCGAGCAGGATCTCCGCCTCGGTAACAGCAAGGCCGTCCATGATCGCCTGCTGCACTTCCTGTGGAAGCTTGAGCAGCTTGAGACGTCGAGAGATGTGAGGCTGCTTGCTCCCTGTCTGTTCAGCGATCTCAGTCTGCGTCAGTCCGTCCTTGCTCGCGCCTCGAAACGCGATAGCCTCTTCGATCGGGTTGAGGGGAACCCGCCGTAGGTTCTCCGGCAATCCAAGTAGCCTGGCCCGTGGAATCTTGGAGTTTGTGATCTTGCAAGGGGCTGTCTGCTTGCTGGCTCGCTCCAGCGCGATCCTTCGGTTGTGCCCGATGAGAATCACGTAGTCGCCAGAGGGTACGGAGCCAAGCTCTTCGTCCAGCCGGGGGAGCAGTTCGGGTTCCGTGTCTGCCAGACGCTCGCGCCAGTACTCCAGAAACGGTGTCGCCTCGGCGACCGACAGGTCCTGGAGGAGCCCGCCTTCAGCAGCGATGGACGACCGCAGTTGCTCGATGTCTTCGTCGTTGAAGACGAGTCGTGGGTTGAAGGGATTGGGGTGGAGTTGCCCGAGCGGGATTTCGATGATCTCCGCAGCGTCGGGGGCGTCCCAGATGCTGCGCCTCTTCTTCTTGCTGCCGAAGGTCATCGTGGGCCCGGAGGCTCCGGCCATGAGAGTTGCTCCTGTGGCGTGTGGTTGCTGGACTACAACGTGACCCTAGCGTTCCAGGGGCCAGGGCTTCGCCGCCGAGACTGTATTCCGTCGGAATAGGCAACCCACACGGAGCATAGTTGTTGCCCTCTTGCTACCGACCGGTGTCCTGTCCCACTCAACTAGTCGCGCGGTTGAGCTCGTCGAGCAGATCACCGTCCGCAACAGCCTTCTCGGCTACGTCCCCAAGGAGCGCACGGACCCTCTGATCCAGTGGGTTGAGCGACATTTCTCCACCCACAAGTTCGTCGCCTTCCACCGAAGCCCGAGGATCTACGACGCGTTCTTCCCCCGCGAAACCCTCCCGCCACCGCGCCAGCCCGATGAAGCCGACGCGGAAGCACGATGGAGCCCGCTCCACCCCTACTACCGCTGCTGAGTCTGAGTACAGCCTGCTCACATTCCGAGCAACGGGGGCATTGAGTTCACCCCGGCGGTCCTGCCAGGACCTTGATGGCCGGGCGGAGCAATGCGGCTATGTGATCCGCAGGGACCTCACGAAGCGCGGTCACGCCGAGGAGCTGGTGGCCGATGGTCACGCCGAGCAACGCGGTGACAACCAGCGCGGCACGCAGTTGTGGATCCTCGGCAGCAGGCAGGGCGGCACCGACACTGTCGATCTGCCGGCCGAGGGAGACACGGACGTGATCGGCTGCAGCCTGGTCGGTGAGCATGGACCGCATCATCGCCAACGCGCCCTCAGGAAGACCGCCGAGCTTGAGGCCGAGCGAGGCCAGCAACTGATCGACGAGCTCGTCGGTATCAGTAGCCGTCAGCGGGGCGGGGACCACCTTCACGGCTTGGCTGAACAGCTCCCGCTTCGAACCGAAGTACTGCATGACCAGAGCCGGATCGACGCTCGCCGCAGCCGCCACGGCGCGAATGGTGGTGCGCTCGAATCCCTTCTCGGCGAACAACTCCCGAGCGCTGTCGAGGATGCGCACCTCGGTCGCTCGGCGTCGGTCGGCACGGGACTGGCGAGAAGTAGACACCGATTCACTCTACAGCCGTTGACCGAACGCCCGGCCGAACCTACGGTGATTGGGTCAACAAGTGTTGAGCGAATGGAATAGCCCCCGTGTCACCTCTGGATACACCTGCTGCTCGCACCCCTCACGAAGTGCTGACCTGCTACTACCAAGCCATGCTCGACAAGTCCCCGGACGATCTCGCCGATCTCTACACCATCGACGCGGTGCACGAGTTCCCGTTCTCCTCACCCGGCTTCCCCCCGAGCTTCGAAGGACGTGAGGCCGTGCGCGCCGGCTACAGGGCAGCCTGGGGCGCCAGCCCCGTCCAGGTGGAGGAAGTCAGGAGGGTCGCGGCCTACGAAACCGCCGATCCCGAAGTGATCGTCGCCGAGCATGTCGTGGTGGGAACGCTGCCGACCAAGGCCACCACGTTCACCGTCCCCGGCCTCCTGATACTCCACGTCCGCAACGGACTGATCACGCGAGTCCGCGACTACATGGACGGCTTGGGCGTCGCAAGCGCCAGAAAGTGATGGCCCAACCAGTACAGCGACAGCCTCACCTGAGACGAGTCGGTGTCCGTGGCCAATGAACCCAGCCCGTTTGTCACCGAACCCAGCCGCCCGACAGACGTCGGGTTTCTCAGCTGGCCGGCCCCCGGCGCCATGCGGTGCGATGGCGGCGGTAGTAGGAGAGGGTGACGGCTGCTGTCAGCGGGCCCCAGAGGACCAACGGCTGGTAGAGGATGCCGACGACAAGGTTTCCGGTGGGCGTCATGTCCTCGTGCGGATACGTCCACCACCAGGGGACGTTGGCCCAGATCACGGTCAGAGCCGCTGCGCCGAGGGCAGCGGAGACGACGACGGCCATGGGACGAACACTTCGCCCTCCGATCAACGGCATCCAATGCGGAACAACCTCGCCCCACGGCCGCACCAGGCCGATCGTCAGGAAGGCGACCAGTTCACTGAGTACGCTGAGCGCCAGCATCCACGCCTTGGCCCCGAACGTCTCGAAGGGCCCAAAACCCGTCTCTGTGTAACCGCCGGGGTATCCGAGCACCATGGCGATGCGCCACAGCCCGCTCGGCAGGACCACCAGCGTGGTCAGGTGCGCGGCCCAGACCGCCCAACGGGGCGGCGTCGCTACGGATACGGCGGAAGAGAAGGACGGGTGAAAGCTCATGTGACTCATCCTCAGTCACCCCCCGACGCTCTTCGTCAGCCTGCAAGGCGCACTTGTCTGAGCCGCCGGCACGAGACCCGGGCAGCGTGACCAGCCAGGCGACGGAAGCACGGTCATCCTCCGAGACGATGCGCCTGGCCGGCCGTTCGCCTCCGCCGCAACGACTGGGTTCGGTGACAAACGGGCTGGGTTCATTGGCAACGGACAGTCGTGTCCCGTCGCTGATGGCGCTCTCTGAATTTCCCCACTCTGTGATCTCTGGGTCGCCAAACCTGCTCAGTT
>NZ_BMVG01000094.1 GCF_014650595.1 Streptomyces alanosinicus | reverse complement strand
TCGCAGCGATCGTCATCTGGCTCCGAGACATCGTCCAAGAGCCATCAGAAACGCCCTAATCCCCACAGGGCCGCCACCCACCAAAGCACCAGACTCTCCTTCCCCCGACCCGGCTGGCATCTCACCGAGGGTTCCAACGCCCGGCCGTCTCCGCGAGGGCAGCTGTGGCCAACTTCGCCAACCGGCCGTCGAATTCGAGACAGGCAGGGCCGGTCCGGGAGAAGCACCCTTGTTCCCCAGGGCCGGACCCAAGAAGGGATGAGCCCTCGGCGTGCTGGCACGCCACCTGCAGGCATGCCGGGCGGAGGACCTGCGGAGGATTTGGCGGCGGAGCATTGCCCCCGTTGGTTCCAATAGGTCTTATGGGTTATGACGTGCGGCAGCGTTCACCCCGGACCGGCTGCACAACGGTGCCCTGGACCGCTCGGGGGCGTCGGTCCAGGGCACCGCTTCAGGCCGCCAGCCCCGTGACGGGGAGCACGGGGCTGGCGGGGTCTATCCCGCCGCGAGGAACAGCACGGTGACGAGCAGCCGCACGGCGACGACCACCAGGAGCACAGTCTCGGCTCGGTGGTGGTGCGTCGCGGTGCGCCAGGGCCTCACGGGCGCGTCTCCAGCAAGGCCCAAACGCGCTTGCCCCAGGGGCTGAGGCCGCCGAGGATGTCCCAGCCCCAGCGCAAGGCGTACGCGGCGCGCTGACGTCCATACGTCAGGCCTGACCCAACTTCAGGTGTCCAACAAGGGTGTTCAGCTCCCTTCGAGCTGTTCTACGAGAGTGCACGCGCAAGTTGATTGAGATCAACTAAAGTGGTAGCACTGTCGGCGCGCTTCGATGTGAAGCGCTGAACCGGAAGGGTCAGCCATATGGAGATCCCCGTTTCCGCCTGGGCCAGCGAGCTGTTCCACGACGAGGAGACGGCTCGGGACGTGCGCGACAGGATCGGCCAGGCACTGATCGACATGCAGGCCAACGCCCGTTCCTCGCAGCAGGACGCTGACGTGTCCTCCACCCAGGTCCACGGCGTCGCGCGCTACCGCGGGGCGTTCGAGCGGGTCAGCGAGCAGTTGGGGGACCTCCCTGGCGCCCAGCTGGTGAAGCCCAACGGTTTCCAGTTCGACCTGGTGCGGATCGGGAACGGGCTGCTGTACCCGTTCTGCTTCTCCAAGAAGGACAGCAACGTCCGTACCGCGAGGATCCAGAACGTGTGGTCGGTGATCCGGGAGCTGTTCGCGTTCGCCCCGCCCTCGGAACAGGCAGACCTCTTCGGGGGATACGCGTTTGACCCGAGCGCGGTGGAGCTCCGGCCGAGGCTGGCAGCCCTGCCGGAAGGCACGCGTCTGGTCCTCGTTCCCTTCGCTTGCAACGCGGCCGGGCTCCTCAAGCCCTACTGGGGCGTTGCGGCACTGGCGGACGAGAGCGGCACGCTGGAGTGGGTCATCGATCCGGAGCCCCTGCCCCTGCCGTTGCCGGAAGCCTCGACGCCGAAGCTGACGATTCCGCAGCAGCTGACCGGCCACCCCGGCTTCGACGAGGGCGAGCAGCCCATCGTTGCCCTGACGCCCCGCCCCGACGCGGAGCGGAAGCTGGACATCCCTCCGGTGAGCGAAGTCGCGCCGATCGAACCCCTGACGAACGAGAACAATGAGAACTGATCACCCAGTCCTTCCCGGACTGGAGCGCACCGCCACACCCCGCGCCGTGACCGATGCGTTCGACCCCGCCCGGCTCACCCAGGCCCGACGCCTCGCTGGCCTGACCAAGAAAGACGTGGCCGAACGCCTCGGTGTCACCCCGGCGGCGGTGGGCCAGTACGAGACGGGCGTCTCCCGTCCGCGGCCGGACTTGGTACCCCAGATGGCGAAGGCCCTGAACGTGCCGGCGGAGTTCTTCATCGCCGGCAGGCCGAGCCAGCGCCTGGACTCCTCGATGGCCCACTTCCGCAGCCTGCGCAGCACGCCGAAGGCTCAGCGCGAGCGGGCCCTGGCGTTCGCCGAGCAGGTGTGGGAGCTGACCTACGCGCTGGAGCGCCGGGTGCAGCTACCGCCCGTGGACCTGCCCGGATTCGCCGGCGGCGAGGTGCATCCCGGGGTGGCCCTGCCGTCGGAGCCGACTGCCGCCGCGCAGGAACTGCGTCGTCAGTGGGGTCTTGGCGACGGTCCGGTCACCCATCTCGTCCGGCGCATGGAGGCGCACGGCATCGTGGTGGTCCTGCCGGCGGAGTCCGATGCCGCCGCCGCGACGGTCGATGCGTTCTCCTCGCGCTCGGCGCGTCCGCTGGTGGTGCTCACCAGGAACCGGGCCAACGACGTCTACCGCCACCGCTTCACCGCGGCCCACGAACTCGGCCACCTGGTGCTGCATGGCGACGCCACGGGCGACAGCAGGCAGGAGCGTGAGGCGGACGCGTTCGCCGCGGAATTCCTCACGCCGCAGGCGAGCATCCTGCCCCTGCTGCCGCGCCGGATGGACCTGGGACATCTGGCGGGCCTGCGCCGGACCTGGGGCGTGTCTGTGCACTCCCTGGTGTACCGCTGCCGCGAACTGGGGCTGATCTCCGACGCCACGGCGAGCCGGACGTACCAGCGACTGCGAGCCCTGGACGGCCAGCCCGGCTTCGCCGCGGAGCCGGTCAGCGGCTATCCCGGGGAACAGCCGGTCCTGCTGTCCCAGGCGTTCGATCTGGCGGTCCAGGAGACGGGACTGGGCGTACGGGAGCTGGCACAGGAACTGGCCTGGCCGCTGGCGCGGGTCAGGGAGTTGCTGGGGATGCCGGACAGCCGGCCGGTACTGCGGCTGGTGTGATCCGGAGCTGCTACCCGCTCGGTCACCCGGCCGTCGGTTCCGGTCGAGGGCAGGGTGAAGGCCACCTGGGCCGCCCGGACACCGAGCTGGGCGTCTTCGACGAGGCACTGCGCGGACGGCACCCCTAATACGCGACATGCGGTTTACCAGCCCTGACCTGCGACTCTATAGGAAACCCTACAGAAGCAGCGCTACAAGAAATCCTGGAGAAAAGCCAACGACGCCCAACGATGCGGAGAGTGGCATTTCCAGACGGGTTCTGTGATGTAGTCTTATTCGCGTTCCCCGTTCCCTGACGGGGGGCTGCCGATTGGCGGTCCTGACACCCGAAGGGAGGTGGCAAGACGTATGCCCGGACCTGAGCCCGACGAGCCCAGGCCGGCGGGGACGAAGCGTCGCCGTGTCGTGCGGGTCCTGACCTGCATGCAACCGGCGGTCGTAGTGCTGAAGTTCGTCTACTACGCGGTCCGCGTAGTGCGCGAACTGATGGACTGACCTGCGGCGACGCACTGAGGGCCCACCCCGGCCAGGGGGCAGGCCCTCGGGTCCACGTCTGGCCAGGTGTGCCCCGTGAGCTGCTGTGACGGCATGCGGGGCACACCCATGTGTGGACTGCTGATCGCTACGGTAGCACGTTTCCAAATCCAATTGAGCAACTGCGACAGATCTGATTTGAAATGTACTGCAGCGGTCCAGCAAAATCCCCCCAGCGCAATTAGCCCCGTCGCAAAATGTCGCTGTAAATTTAAAGCCGTCGCGAATATTGCTGCGCATCAGAAGGGTAGTAGATTTACTCCCTGCCAGGAGTCATTTCAATTACGAATGACGTGATGACGGCCAGTGTTGCTGTCCCGACGGGAATGCTGCACCGCCTGACGCGCGGCGTTTGCGCAGCTCAGCCCCGGGATGGATACACCACCGAGCCGGGGTGCGCTCGGCGACACAGGCCAGCGGGGCCGGGTTGGGTGCGGTCCGGGTACGGGGAAGCGGAGGGCCTTGCTCCCCAGGGGCGATGCGTTCTCAAGCTGTGAGTCCGAGCGTGGCGGTTGCGTGCTGGGGGCGTGACCGGTAGTGATCGACTGCGGCGGCGATGTTGGTCCAGCCTGCTTGGCGCATGAGTCCGATAGCCAGGTTCCGCAGCGTGGCCATGGCGCGGGGTGCGGTGCCGGTGCGCACTCGCGAGGCGTCCTCGCTATAGGTGACGTCTCTGACGTGGTGCAGGGCCTCAACCGACCAGTGGTTCTGCACGAGTTGGGCGAGTTGCGCCGGGCGGGCCTGCTCGGGCGACAGGCTGGTGACCGCGTAGACGGTCTTCGTCTGGACCTTGCCGGTCCTGCGGTGGGTGCGGCGGCGCTTGATCTCCATGGCCTGGACGGCGTGCGGGAAGAGCAGGCCGGGCTGGACGGTGCAGACCTTCAGGCGGCGGACCTCGCGGCGGCCGTGCCCGGCCCCGGTGGTGCGGGCCTGCAGCGGGATCTCCCGCCAGGGCAGGCGCCGCAACTGCTTGCGCAGCTTCTTCTGGTTTCCCTTGACGACCAGGAGGTAGTGGCCGCCAGCGGTGATGACGTGCTCGGCGTGGGTGCTCTGGGTGTGCATCGCATCGGCGGTGACGACGACGCCGCGCAGGTCGAGCCGGTCCAGCAGCGGGGCGAAGGCGGGGATCTCGTTGCTCTTCGCGGCGACTTGACGCTGGGCGATCACGGTCTGGCAGCCGTGCAGCGCGGCGGCGAGCAGGTGGACGGCCATGCCGTCGGTGCGGGATCCACGCACAGTCTTGCCGTCGACGGCCAGGCCGATCAGTGTCTCGCCGGGTTCGTCCACCGGGTCGGCGGCGTACCGGGCGAGCCAGGCGCCCACGGCGTCGTCCAAGGCGTCGCCGTCCAGACGAGCGAGGAGTCGTCCCAGTGTGGAGGCGTTCGGTGTGCTGGAGGTGAGCCCGAGCTGTTCGCGCAGGCTGGAGTCGGTATCGGCGGCGAAGCGGGCGATGGCGGCCAGGGACCTGGCTCCGCCGAGCACGGCGACCAGGCACAGCGCGAGCAGGGAGCCCAGGTGGTAGCGACGGCCTCGGACCCGGCGGGGATCGGGTATCCGGCTCAACGTCTCCGCCAGGGAGGTGAACTGCTGCGGTTCCGGATCCGGGCAGGCGGAGTCGATGCCCTGGCAGTGGCGCTGCAGGACACCGATTAGGGAGGATGGCACGCGAACGCGACCCCTGTTCTGGTCAATGGCTTCGAGAACCTTGATCATCGGCGCAGGTCACCGCCGTGCAGGGCTCCGTGATGCGTATTTCCGTCACTCCCAGAGGGACGACTCCTCCAACCCGCCAAGGTTGGCGGCGGCTACATCAGCCATCTGTCTTGCCCCTCCGAACATTGAGAAGCGCCTATGACTCTCAGACAGAAATTTGATATGCCAGCTATCCGACCGGTCTCAGCGCCCGCTCGAGCGCGTCGACGGTCACACCGACGATCGCCCGGAGTTGCTCCGGGCTCGACCCGG
>NZ_BMVG01000093.1 GCF_014650595.1 Streptomyces alanosinicus | reverse complement strand
GGCCTTCTGTTACGTTCAGGCGGTGAGTGGATCAAGGACCCGTGAACGGGATCTGAAGAACTTCGTGCTGCCCGAGATCGGACGCCTGGAGGCAACGGAGGACGAGTGGGAGCCGTACCGGCTCATCGACCCTGAGGGGCAGCGTGTCGAGCCGGTCGCGATCTACTTCAAGGACCTACTCGCCGCTGACAGCCCTGCCACCACGTTGTACTCGTACGGCAACGACCTGTTGCGGTGGTGGCGGTTCCTCTGGGCAGAGGGCCTCGAGTGGGACCGCGCACTACGGGAAGACGCGCGGGACTTCACGCTGTGGATGCAGCTGGCGGACAAACCAGTTCGCGTCCACTGGAGGCACCGCGGCAAGGACCTGGCCGAGATACCCACGCCCAAGCCTCGAGCTGGCCGGCTTGCGCCTGGGACACCGAATCCGGTTACCGGGAAACTGTCCATCGGGAAGAAGTACGCGCCTACCACCCGGGCTCACTTCGAGAGCGTCCTGCGGACCTTCTACGACTTCCACCTTGATCTCGGCAGCGGCCAGTTGCTGGTCAACCCGTTCCCGCTGGACCGCACGCGCCGCAACGGACGCCCGAACGCCCACCGTAACCCGACGGACGATCTCAAGCGTGAACGGACCGGCCGCTACCGGCCGACGGTTCCCAAGCGGATCCCCCGACGCATCCCGGACGACAAGTACACCGAGGTCTTCGCCGGCCTCCGCTCCCACCGAGACCGCGCCCTGCTGGCTTTCTGGGTCGCCAGCGGCGCCCGCGCCAGCGAACTGCTGAGCTCGACCCAACGCGACGCCCTGCCCGGCCAACAGGTGATCGGCTTGATCCGCAAAGGAACCCGGGACTACCAGCAGCTGCCCGCATCTCCGGACGCGTTCGTCTGGCTCCGGCTCTACCAGGAGGAAGCCTGGCGCAAGGGGGTCCCGCGGGGCCGCAACCAGCCCCTGTGGTGGACACTGCGGCGCCCCTGGCGACCGCTGAACTACCATGCCGCCCGCGCCATGTTCACACGGACGGTCGAGCTCCTCGGCGCCAACTGGACGCTGCATGACCTGCGGCACACGGCCACCTACCGCATGGCTGAGGATCCCGAGATGTCGCTGGTCTACGTCCAGCACATCCTTGGACACAAGGATCAGAGCACGCTGCAGAAGTACCTCCGCCCGACCCGGGACGAGGTCATTTCGGCAGGTCTGGCTCACCACGCCCGACAAGAGGCGAGAAAGGCTGCCCCGCCTTCGGCACCTCCGGCCCCCGCCTACAACGAGGACTCGCTGAGCACGCTCTTCGGAGGTCTGGTCGTATGACCATGACCATGCTCGCCACGCCGACCAGGACTCCTCGCAGGCTCGCCGGCGCCGAAGCAGCCGCGCTCTTGGAGAGGTTCCCGCCGCGCGAGAAGGCCGCGTCCTGGCCCATGACTGAGGCTGACAGCGAGTACATCCTTGCCACGCTCCAGCGGCCGCCGTTCCGAGTGAAGGACAGAGCCCAGGTCACCCGCATGGTCGGTGCCCGGATCATCCTGTCCTGGCTTCAGACCTTCCCTGGATCCACCTGGCAGGCGTGTTGGGACGCCAGCCCTGCGGCACAAACTCCAACTGGCTGGCACAGGGCCGTCATTGACTGGGCGGCCACCATCGGTCGAAAGCCGACAACGGCGTGCCTCGCTTCCGGGACGCTGGCCTTGATCTGCGTGGACGTCATCCGCCCCACCATGGAATGGCTCGCTGCCAGCACATCGGGCGCCCTCCGGCCGGCCATTGGAGCGACCCGCGACCCCGCCGGGTTCGCCCGCCTGGAAGCTCAGCTACCCGAGGTCATCCGGTCCACCCGTCATGCCTCCGCGGCTCTCCAAGGTGTCGCGCGCCTGCTCGCTGCTTTCGGCGGTCTCGTCGAGGACATCGTCGTCGGTGATCTCCTCGCTCTATTGCAGGCGACCGACCACGACGCGGCCCGAGGCGTTCGCATCGCCTATACCGCTCTGCGCGAACTCGGCCAGTTCCCGCCGGACGCCCCGGCAACCCTCCTGCGGCTGCAGACCCGCACTGGTCAGGTGACGCCGGCGGCGCTCGTCGATCGCTACGACCTGCGCTGCCGCCCGGTCCGTGATCTCCTCGTCGACTACCTCACCGAACGCCAGCCCTCACTCGACCACAACTCGTTGATCAATCTGGCGGCCGCTCTGGCCAAGAACTTCTGGGCTGACCTTGAGCGCCACAACGAAGGCATCAGCTCACTCCACCTGCCTCCGGAGGTGGCGGCGGCCTGGAAAGCCCGCGTCAACGTCGTCACTCGCCGCAAGCGGATGCCGGACGGTCAGGCCGTCGAGACCACCACACCGCGCTCCAGCGCTCCGGCGATCAAGACTCTCGTCCGCGCCTTCTATCTGGACATCGCTCAGTGGGCTCTGGACGAACCCGCCCGTTGGGGCCCATGGGCAGCACCCTGCCCCATCACCGAAGCTGACTGCTCCGACAAGAAGACAAAACAGCGGCAGAAGACCACCTCAGACCAGCGGACACGGGAAAGGCTCCCCGTCCTGCCCGCACTCATCCGCGTCGCCGACCGCCGACTCAAGGAATCCCGAGCCCGCCTGGACGCACTCCACGCCGCCGCTCTCGGGTCCCGCTTCACCGTGCTGGGGGAAACCTTCACCGCCCCGAAGACCACTTCCCGGGCCGGTCTCACCGGACAGGCCTACGACGCCTCTGGACGGCGCCGGGACCTTGAGGCCGAAGAGAAACGAGCCTTCTGGGGTTGGGCCACTATCGAAATCCTCCGCCACACAGGCATCCGTATCGAAGAGCTACTCGAACTTGGCCATCACAGCATCATCAGGTACAAACTTCCCAGCACTGGAGAGTTCGTTCCCCTCCTTCAAATCGCACCATCGAAAACCGATCAAGAGCGCCTGCTGCTAGTTACTCCCGAACTGGCCGATGTCCTCAGCGCCGTCGTCACGCGAGTACGCGGAAACAACGGAGTCATCCCTTCGGTTCCCAGCTACGACCTCCACGAGAAGGTCTGGAACGATCCCATGCCGCTTCTCTACCAGTGGAGCATCTCAGGAGAAAGGCGCCCCATCTCACACAACACAGTCCGCGACGCACTGAACGACGTGCTGCTGGCGACCGGTCTGGCCGACGCGACCGGAAAGCCACTGAAGTTCCAACCTCACGATTTTCGGCGAATCTTCATCACGGACGCGATCCTGAACGGGCTTCCGCCGCACATCGCCCAGGTCATTGCAGGCCACAGCAACATCAACACGACTATGGGCTACAACGCTGTCTACCCGGCCAAGGCCATTGAAGCCCACCGGGCCTTTATCGCCAGACGGCGCAGCCTCCGCCCCCGCGAGGAATACCGAGCGGTCACACCCGAAGAATGGCAGGAGTTCCTGACCCAGTTCGAACGCCGCAAGCTGGCACTCGGATCATGCGGGCGAGCCTACGGAACCGACTGTATTCATGAACACGCCTGTGTCCGCTGCCCAGTCTTGATCGTGGATCCCTACGAGAGGGGGCGACTGGTCGAGATCCGCGACAACCTGAACGATCGGATCGCGGAAGCAGAAAGGGAGGGCTGGCTCGGTGAAGTCGAAGGTCTCTCGGTGAGCCGCGACGCAGCGGAAGAGAAGCTCGCGCAGTTGGATGCACGGCAGAAGAAGAAGGACTCCCCGATATTCTTGGGTGTTCCCAGCTTCAGCCAGATCGCCGCTCGAATCAGCGATGCCACAAATACCACCTGACTGAGGCCATACATCTGGGGCGGCCCTGGTGATCGCGGGCGCCCCAGACCATCGAGCTTTAGGCCGCGTCCTAAACAGTCAGTTGGTCGTTAGCCGGCTCGTGGGGAGTGGATCGATGCTTGAGAAACCGGCCTACCGTTTCGCGGCTTTCAGGAGCTGGTCGACCGAGCGCTCGGCCCACACTTGCGTCGTGGCCATCCCATAGGGTTCCTGTTCCGAGTCGCTGAGCGTCTCCACGCCGTCCGGGTCACGTGAGATAGCCACTTTGAGGTCGGGGTCGGTGTCCCCTTGCGGAAAGTCAACTCCCTTCTGCCAGTTAGGGAATGTTACCCATGATGCCGCGTAGTCCGTGGCGTGCGTCAGATTCAGCATTTCGCTGCTGTGATAAATTCTGGAGTAGGAGTGGATGAAATCCTCCCCCTTACCAGAGACCCAGGCAGGGGCGTCCCACTCGTGTCTCTGGCTTGACGAAGTTGTGTCCCAGGAGGCGTCTCGCCAACTTTCGTTGCCCAGTTTGGCCCGGTCGGCCCGCACGTAAGAGGCATACGCGTCCAGCTCGATTCGCCCGAGCCCCGTTCTCAGCGGCACGTCGACGGTGTACTCCGTCGACAGGTCCTGCCCCGGGTCCAGCCGGTCTCCCAGGCTACCGAAATCACCGGCACCCATCATGCGGGCGGGTGAGTAGACCACATGCCGCAGGGTTTCGTCGTAATCGAACATCTCCCTTTTCCATACGCCCGGCTCGGTCCCCTTCTCGGTGAACTTGGTAGGCCACCCTCGGGACTTCCACAGCGTGCCGATGACATACACCCTCACCGAACCGGTGTTACGGAATTCCACGTGGGCGGGGACATGGAGCAGGGCACCGTCCGCACTCAGTGTGGGGTCGCCGAATGACACCCGAAATTGAATGTTCACCGGCGTGGAATAGGGAACGTACATCTGGGAGTAGACGATGCCCGCGATACCGGCGAGCCCGGATGCGACCACGCCCAACGCGACTCGCTTCGGGCGGGGTAGCCCCTGCCAGGCATGCTGCCGGGTCAGCATCCACACGGACCAGGCCACCCAAAGCGCCAGGCCGAGCCACAGCCAGAGGAACGGGGTGTACGACCATCCCTGAAGCTGAGTGATCAGGAACATCAGGTTCGTGGCAGCCACGGTTGCCACGCCTGTCAGCACCACCGCGCCGGAGTAGCGGACGCGCCGCTTTCCCCAGAAATCAAGCACCGCCAGTGCTGCGGCTACCTCCGCCAGTGCCGCGGCCACGAAACCGGCGCCGACGACCCGCCCCCCGTAGGCCAAGGCGTTGAACGCATCCTGTGTACCCACGTAGAACAGCACCGTGGCGGAGGCCAGCAGCCCGAGCGCCGCGAGGGCGCCAGCTGCTCGTCTGCGCCAGGCGTGATCGGGCCACTGGGCCGGGTCCGCCAGCCAATGGACCCGGCCAGCGTCGTCCAGGTCGAGGTCGGTCAGCCCCGCCCGGCGCACCAGTCGCTTCAGGTCGCGCCGGGACCAGGCCCGGCCGACGACCTCGCCTCGTACCCGTACGACTCGCAGCCCCCGTTCGTCCGGGGCTTCCACAACAACGAGAGGACGGTTGCTCATGGAACAAGCGTGGCCGAGCGGATCTCGACACTCACGCAATGACGCACCTATGCCATATCGCGTCTGAGGCCAAGTGATGATGCAGCTCTGGGCGTGATGTGTTGGAAGGGGGCTGAAAGGTGGCAGGGGCATGCCACAGGGAGCATGAGGGGTCAGCCCTTTACGACACTTCGAGTTCAGCCTCAGTA
>NZ_BMVG01000092.1 GCF_014650595.1 Streptomyces alanosinicus | reverse complement strand
ACATCCCACAACTCCCGCCCCATACCAACCCACTGCGCCCCCTGACCCGGGAACACGAACGCGACCCGGTCAGCACCACCAGCGACCGCACCCCGCACCACACCAGCGCCAGTCACCTCACCGGAAGCCAACACCCCCAGGCCAACGGCGAGTTCAGCCGACTCGGCACCCAACACCACCGCCCGGTTCCCGAACGCCGTACGAGTCGCCGCCAGCGACCACGCCACATCCACCGGCCGCAACCCACCCACACCAGCATCCACATACCGGCCCGCCTGACCGGCAAGCCCGTCCCCACCACGACCCGACACCACCCACGGCACCACACCACCAGCCACGAACACCGGCACAACGGCATCCTCCGGCTTAGGCTCGGACCCCGACCCCGACCCCGACCCCGACCCCGACCCCGACCCCGACCCGGACCCAGACCCGGACCCGGACCCGACCGGAGCCTCCTCCAGCACCACATGCGCATTCGTCCCGCTCACCCCGAACGAGGACACACCCGCCCGACGCGGACGCCCCTCCGTCTCCGGCCACTCCACGGCCTCCGTCAGCAGCGACACCGCACCCGCCGACCAGTCGACGTGCGGAGTCGGCTCGTCGACATGCAGCGTCCGCGGAAGGACACCGTGCTGCAACGCCAGCACCATCTTCATCACGCCGCCGACGCCGGACGCGGCCTGTGCGTGACCGATGTTGGACTTCAACGAGCCCAGCCACAAAGGCCGTTCGGGATCCCTGCCCTGCCCATAGGTCGCCAGCAGCGCCTGGGCCTCGATCGGGTCACCGAGGGTCGTGCCGGTGCCGTGTGCCTCCACCGCGTCCACGTCCGCGGTGGACAGCCCGGCCTTGGCGAGGGCCGCCCGGATGACCTGCTGCTGCGCGGGGCCGCTGGGGGCGCTGAGGCCGTTGCTCGCACCGTCCTGGTTGAGGGCGGTGGAGCGGATCACCGCCAGTACGGGGTGGCCGTTGCGGCGGGCGTCGGAGAGCCGTTCCAGGAGCAGCATGCCCGCGCCCTCGGCGAGGCCCATTCCGTCGGCGGCCTTGGCGAACGCCTTGGAACGGCCGTCCTTGGCGACGCCCCGGGTGCGGGCGAAGCCGATGAAGCCGATGGGCTCCACCATCACGGCGACGCCGCCCGCGAGGGCCATGGAGCATTCGCCGGAGCGCAGCGACTGAACGGCCATGTGCAGGGCGACCAGTGACGAGGAGCACGCCGTGTCGATGGTCACCGCGCTGCCTTCGAGGCCGAGGGTGTAGGCGATCCGGCCGGACAGGACGCTGGTGGCGCTGCCGGTGACGATGTGGCCCTCGACGCCCTCGGGCAGGTTGTCGAGGCCGCCGAAGCCCTGGTTGGCGGCGCCGACGAACACGCCGACGGGGGTGCCGCGCAGCGCGTCGGCGACGAGGCCGGCCCGTTCCAGCACTTCCCAGGAGGTCTCCAGCAGCATCCGCTGCTGCGGGTCCATGGCCACGGCCTCGCGAGGGGAGATGCCGAAGAAGCCGGGGTCGAAGTCGCCAGCGTCGTAGACGAAGCCGCCTTCGCGGGCGTAGCAGGTGCCTTCGCGGTCCGGGTCGGGGTCGTAGAGGGCCTCGAGGTCCCAGGCGCGGTCGTCGGGGAAGGCGTCGATGACGTCGCGGCCCTCGGCGAGGATCTGCCAGAGCGCTTCGGGGCTGTTGGCGCCGCCGGGATAGCGGCAGCTCATGGAGACGATGGCGATCGGGTCGTCGTCCGCGGCGGGGCCACTGGCGGGGGCCAGGGAGGTGACCGGAACGGGAAGGGCGGCGGTGCCGCCGGTCAGTTCCTCGCGGACGTGGCGGGCCAGGGCGGTGACCGTGGGCCGGTCGAAGATCACGGTGACGGGCAGGCGCAGTCCGGTGGCGGCGTTGAGCCGGTTGCGCAGCTCGACGGAGGTCAGCGAGTCGAAGCCCAACTCCTTGAAGGCACGGCCGACTTCGACGCTGTTGGGGCTGCTGTGCCCGAGTACTCCGGCGACCTGGGCACGTACCAGGTCCAGTACAGTCTGGTCCTGTGCGTCGGGGGTCATGCCGCGCAGCCGGGAGACGAGACCGGTGGTCTCCGCGTCCGGCGTGTGCCGGTGGTGGCGGTCCTCCTCGGCGCGCAGCAGCTCGGCGACTTCGGGTACTTCGGTGAGCAGGGGGCGGGGGCGGGCTGCGGTGAAGACGGGGACGAAGCGTTCCCAGTCGATGTCGGCCACGGCGATGAAGCACTCGTCGCGGTCGAGGACCTGCTGCATGGCCGTGACCGCGAGGGCCGGGTCCATGAACGGGATGCCGCGCCAGCGCAGTTGCTCCTGGACGATGTCGAGGGCCATGCCGCCGCCCTCGTCGCTCCAGATGCCCCAGGCGATCGACGTACCGGCCAGGCCGCGGGCCCGCCGGTGCTCGGCGACCGCGTCGGCGTAGGCGTTGGCCGCCGCGTAGGCGCCGTGGTCGCCGCTGCCCCAGACGCCGGCGACGGAGGAGAAGACGACGAAGGCGTCGAGCCGGTCGTCGCAGAAGAGCGCGTCGAGGTTGGCGACGCCCGACAGCTTGGCCTCGGCGCCGTCGGCGAATTCCTGGAGTGTCGTGGTGGCCAGCGGGATGAGGATGCCGACGCCCGCGGTGTGCACGACGGTGCGGATCGGCGGCCCGTCGGCCTCGACCCGCGCGATGAGCGCGGCCAGCGCGTCCCGGTCGGCGATGTCGCAGGAGGCGATGGTGACGCGGGCGCCCAGTTCGCGCAGTTCGGCTTCCAGTGCGGCGGCGCCGGGTGCCTCCGCGCCTCGGCGGCTGACCAGGACCAGGTGCTCGGTTCCGGTGCGGGCGAGCCAGCGGGCGGTGTGGCCGCCGAGGCCACCGGTGCCGCCGGTGATCAGCGCGGTGCCTCGCGAGGTCCAGGCGCGGTGTCCGCCGCCCATGGTCCCGGCGGGAGTGCGGGCGAGGCGGCGGATCAGGATGCCGGTACGGCGGATGGCGGTCTGGTCCTCGGCGCGGGCGTCGGCGAGGATCCCGCACAGCCGGGCGGCGGTGCGCTCGTCGGGTGTCTCCGGGAGGTCGACGAGGCCGCCCCAGAACTCGGGGTGCTCCAGCGCCGCGACCCGGCCCATGCCCCAGGTGCCGTTCTGCACGGGGTTGCGCAGCGGGTCGCTGTCGCCGGTGGTGACGGCTCCGCTGGTGGCCAGCCACAGCGGGGCGCGCACGCCGGTGTCGGCGCATGCCTGGATCAGCGCCAGCCCGGCCACCAGGCCGGCCGCGAGTCCGGGCTGCTCGGGGTAGGGGTGTTCATCGAGCGCGAGGAAGGAGAGCACGCCGCTGAACCGGCCGGCGTCGGCGCCACTGTGCTGGGCCGCTTCGGTCAGCAGGGCGGCCAGCCGCTCCCGGTCGGTGTCGGAGGGGTCGACGTACAGCGGCACCGTCTGTGCGCCGTGCGTGGCGAGCCCGTCCAGGCAGACGCGGATGAGTTCCGTTCCCGCGTGGCTCGCGGGGACGACGACCAGCCAGGTGCCGTCGAGTGCGACGGCGGTGGGATCGGCCGACGGCCGCCAGGCGACGCGGTAGCGCCAGGAGTCGATGGTGGACGCGGCCCGGCGTCCCCGGTGCCAGGCCGACAGCACGGGCAACGCCTGGGCCAGGGCCTGCTGCCCGGTGTCCTCGGCGACGTCGAGTGCGCCGGTGAGCGCCTCGAGGTCCTGCTCCTCGACGGCCGCCCAGAACGCGGAGTCCGCCGGGTCCTCGGCACCGCCGGTCACCCCGGCGAGCTGCGGTGCCTCGGGCTCGAACCAGTACGGGCGGTGCTGGAAGGCGTAGGTGGGCAGGGAGACCGTACGGGCGTCGTGTCCGGCGAGGACGGCGGTCCAGTCGACCGGGACACCGCGCACCCATGCCTCGGCGAGGGACGTCAGGAATCGGTGGGCGTCGCCCTTGTTGCGGCGCAGGCTGCCTACGACCACGGCCTCCGGGGCGGCTTCCTGGACCGCCATGCCGAGCACCGGGTGGGAGCTTACTTCCACGAACGCCGCGTACCCCTGGTCGGCCAGTCCCTGGACCGCATCCGCGAAACGCACCCGCTGACGCAGATTGCGATACCAGTAGCCGCCGTCCAGCCGGGCCGTGTCGATGATGCCGGCCTCGGTGGTGGAGAAGAACGGCACCTGACCCGAACGGGGAGAGACAGGGGCGAGTACCTCTGCCAGTTCGGCCTCGATGTCCTCCACGTGCCAGGTGTGGGACGCGTAGTCCACCGGAATACGGCGGGCGCGGATGTCGTCGCCCTCGCAGTGGGCCATCAGCTCATCCAGAGCATCCGCGTCCCCGGCCACCACGACCGAGCCGGGACCGTTCACCGCCGCGACATCGATCCGGCCCGCCCAACCGGCGGCCAACAGCTCTTCCACAGCGGCGAGGGGCAGCGGGACGGACACCATGCCGCCCCGGCCGGCAATGGCGCGGATCGCCCTCGACCGCAGCGCCACCACCCGCGCTCCGTCCTCCAACGACAAACCACCCGCCACCACCGCAGCAGCGATCTCCCCCTGCGAGTGACCCACCACCACCGACGGCTCCACCCCACAGGCACGCCACAGCGCCGCCAGCGACACCATCACCGCCCACGACACCGGCTGCACCACATCAACATCCGCCAGCTCAGCCCCACCACGCACGACATCACTCAGCGACCACGCCACATAAGGAGCCAGCGCAGCCCCACACGCCTCCATCGACGCGGCGAACACCGGCGAGACATCCCACAACTCCCGCCCCATACCAACCCACTGCGCCCCCTGACCCGGGAACACGAAGACAGGGCCGTCGGGAACCACGTCGAAGCTCCCGGTCACCGCTGCGGAAGCGGGGTCGCCGGAGGCCAACGTGCCGAGGGCATCGAGGAGTTCACCCCGCTCGGTGCCCAGCACCACGGCACGGTTCTCGAACGCCGCCCGAGTGACGGCCAGCGACCAGGCCATGTCCACCGGCCGTACGTCCTCACCGGCCGACTCCACGAATGACGTCAACCGGACCGCCTGACCGGCCAGTCCTTCCTCACCACCACGACCCGAGAGGATCCACGGCAGCACTCCCCCGGTGGCGAGAACGGGTGCGGCGGTGTCGTCGGCGGAGTGCGGTGCCTGCGTCTCGGGGTCGGGTTCCGGGGCCTGTTCGAGGATCACGTGGGCGTTGGTGCCGCTGCCACCGAAGGAGGACACGCCCGCGCGGCGCGGACGGCCGGTCTCGGGCCACTCCTGGTTGTCCGTGAGGAGTTCGACCGCACCCGAGGACCAGTCGACGTGCGGTGTCGGCTCGTCCAGGTGCAGCAGCCTCGGCAGGACTCCGTGCCGCATGGCGAGCACCATCTTGATGACGCCTGCGACACCCGAACTGGCCTGGAGATGGCCGATGTTGGACTTCAGCGAGCCGACCCGCAGGGGCTCTTCGCGGTCCTGGCCGTATGCGGCGATCACCGCCTGGGCCTCGATCGGGTCACCGAGGGTCGTGCCGGTGCCGTGTGCCTCGACCACGTCCACGAGGTCCGGAGTCACACGGGCGTTGGCGAGGGCCGCGCGGATGACGCGT
>NZ_BMVG01000091.1 GCF_014650595.1 Streptomyces alanosinicus | reverse complement strand
GCACGACCCATTCAACGGCTACTGCGGCTGACCGCACGTGCACCTCGGCCCTGCTGGCGCACTGCCGGCAGGGCCGTCGCGTCCCACGCAAGGCCGTACGCGATCTGGCCGTACCACCTGCGCGGCGCTATCCGCACCGCACTGCGACCTCATGGGGGTTGAGGAACATCGGAACGAAAACCGGCGCTAAGCCTGTGTTGGCCCTAGTGAACGGCTGACGGGCCATCTGATGCCGACCCTGTCTAAAGTCGTTCCACGGATAACGGGCCATTATCTGCGGCGGCCATCACGGACAGTACAAGGGCCGGATTTCGCTCCGATGTTCTCAACCCCCTTCTACGTTTCTGGGAGCTGCTGACGCGCCGCCGGTTCAGCGGGCCCGGACCCGTTGTTCATCCGGGCGCTGGCCTCCAGGACCTGATCGATGATGCGGCGGCGCATCTCGCTCTCCGGGTCATCTGTCAGCCCCTGAGCGAGCCGCTCGGCAGTCAGGTAGTAGCCGGTCAGTACCGGCTGCTCGAAGTACCGGTTGAGCTGGCTGAGGGTCTGCCCGTACATCTGCAGATACGTACGGTTCAAGAAGGCGGCCAACGCCGCCCCGACCCCCGCGATCGACGCCACGAAGACCTTCGTCGCCCCACCGGTGAAGTACAGGCCGGCCGCGAAACACCCGACGATGATCAGGAGGCCCAGGGCCATGGCCCGCTGGGAGGATCGGAACGACCGATCCGCCTGATCGGTGGCGATGCGGTGATACTCATCGATCTGCGTCTGGTTCAGCTCCAAAAGAGTGGCCAGCGGCGTCACGGTCTTCAGCTGGCTCAACTGCTGGGCATGAAGCTCCCGCTGCTGCTCCGCAGTCTCCTCGGCCGCCTTGAGCGCGGCTATCTCCTTACGGCCCCGGGCCCACAGGAAGTAGCACAGAGCCACGGCTACCAGGGTGAAGAGCACGGCCGCCACGATCCACAACCACGTCGGCACGGACCACCCGCTGCCCTTACGACTGTCCTTGCCTCCACCCAAGATCCAAGCCGTGCCCAGCAAACCGATGAGGACACCTGCCATCGCGCCGGGGGACGATCCCGGAGACCTGCCGCCCCGGACGTAGTGCCCACGGACGTAGTGCCCACTCAAATGAACCCCCGATCACGACGGCCGACCATGGATCACACTGACCGTGAGAGTCTCGCGTTCCGCGCTGCGCCTGACTAAAGAACGGGCCACCAACTGGCGTGTTCTCAACCGCGACTTGGCGACTTCCCACCGTCACCGAGGCCGATGACCTCGCACGCGCCGTCATCGCCCAGGCGCTCCAGGCGTGTGACCGAGGTGAGGGAGATCGGGGCCATGGCGCCCGGAGTTAGAAGAAGCGGCCTGTTTTGGCGCTGTCGCTGACCAGGGTGTTCACGGCCTCAAGATCCACTCATGGCCCCTTCTGCCTTCACCTCAGCGATACCCGAGAGGGGGTCGACCGCGTCCCGGTCGTGGCAGGGCTTCCACCGCAGCGTCCTGCCTACCTGAAGAACATCGTGTCGATGTCCCAACGGGTCAGGTCGAGCCTGGTGAGACGTGCTCACTCTGCCGGGCGGCTGAGCTCCTGGCGCCACTCGGCGAACCGTTCCTTGATGGCATCGGCGGTCTCAGGTGTGATGCCGTAGGCGGCGAAGCGGTCGCTTCGGAAGCGGGTGACGCTGCCGAGCATGTCGGCGAAGACGCGCCGGTCGAACCCGGCGTCGCGGTGTTCGGCGAACCTCAAAAGCTGGTCGCGGGTATACCCAGCCTTGATCAGGGCGTCGACGTCGATGAAGTCGCGCAGTTCCGCCCGACTGAACAGCGCTTCGATTTTGCCTGCAGCCACGTCGTCACGGTGCAGGACTGGGCCGAACTCGGACGGGACGGGCTGATGGTCAAGGGTTTCCGCGACCAGTTCGACCTTGCTCGTCCGGCCCGCGGCGGGGTCGGTGACGTACAGCCTGACGTACGTGTCGGAGCTGTCGACGTGCTCGACGGCGTACCCGGCCTCCTCGTAGGCCTGGGCAATGCGGGCCTCGGCGGCAGGCATCTCGGCCCGCCGGTCCAGGCTGGTGAACAAGTCCACGTCATCAGAGAGCCGGTCAAGGATGTGGTGTGCCTTGATCGCGTACCCGCCGGCGAGCGCAAAGCCATGGTCGACGAGGGCGTCGAGATCCACCCGGATGAGCCGGTCGTGCAGCTCGTCCACTACGCGGCGGCGCCGCTCTGACGGTGCCGGAGCTCGAGGAAGCGGGCTTCCCATCCTGCGCGGATCTCGCGCGGGATGATCAGATCGGCCCACAGCCTGCGCAGGGTGTCGGCGTCCAGGTGCTCCGCGAGGTCGAGCGCGCTGGAGGCCTCCCGGATGACCCTCTCGTACATCACTGAGGTGTCTTCGGTGTCGGCGAGGTCGTACCGGTTGTCCGGGCCCCAGTGCAGGCGGGTGGGCAGGGATGCAACGCCGCTCGTTGGCCCGCGCAGCTCGGCGAGCGCGCCAGGAAGCGCGCACGGCCTGGCCTTCGTGTACCTGCTCATGTCCCCAGTTTGCCGCACCTGGGCGCCCTGGGCGGTACTGCGGCGGCCGCGGCCACCGTTTCCGTCACACGCTGCTCGGTGACGGCGGACGGCGGCGGGCCCGTTATGCAGCGATGACGGCCTGGTGGTGTCGCAGGTCAGGGAAACCGATCTTGCAGTTGTGCGTGTATAAAACGCATTGTCCTCATGCGGGTCCTCAGCAGGCCTCACGCAACCCATTCCCGAGTAGAATCGGAAATGCGTTCGATAACGTAAGTCGTCTGGAGGCGCTCCACATCTGGCACGACACGTGGGTGGGAAGCTCTCTGCCGACCAACCTCGTTACGGCTGAAACGAGGTTGCAAAATGGACATATCACCCCTCGGTTTCCCTGGCCCCCGCTTTCCTGGGGGGCCTCTGTCAGTGAGCGCTGCCAGGGATAGCAGCATGACGATCATGGATATGGCGCGCCACGGCATCGACGAGCAGCGGATCGATGAGGCCCTCCAGCGAAAGTTGGCCCATGTGTCCGACTCCCTGCTGCACACCCCACAGCCCTGAGGTGCCTGCCGTGAGCGACCTGTATGAATTCCAGCTGACTCTTGACGTGCCCGACTCTCTCCCAGCCCCCGACCTCGCGCTGCTGCGGTGGCATCTCGGGGAGAGCGGCGAAGAGTCCCAGGAACCGGATGTGTATCCCCTGCTCTCCGCCCGGGGCCCCGCCGAGCGGATCGGGGGAACTCTCGTCGGAGACCTCGCTCGGGGTGTACGGGGCTGGGCACTCAGCGTCCGGCAGGAAGTCCATCCCGACGAATTCGACCGGCTGCGGGAACTCGTGGAATGGATCGCCGCGAGGACCAGCACTTACGGAACCATCGGCTATCTGCGCTTCCTTGAGGAAGCCGTTCCCGACGTGCTCATCGCCGACCCCGACACCGGGACCGCGCAACGTCTTCCCTTGACGTCCGGATCCGCGGCACAAGACCTCATCCCCGACCCCTGGGGGTAGGGGATGAGCTTCGCCGCTATTACGACGGCGGCTCTGTCAGCGGCGGGTCAGGGTTGACTACTGGTCCAGTGGCGGATCACGGCAGAAGGGGAACCTGGCGTGGTGGACGCCCTACGCTGGCGGGTACAACGCTGTCGAGGGGGCTCAAATGCCTGATGAGAACGTGCAGATGACCGTGGACGGCGAACTCCTCCGTGAGCGCCGTGAGCGCCGCGGGCTGTCCCGCGCGGCCCTGGGCGGCTTGGTCGGCAGGTCCGAGGACTGGGTCAAGAAAATCGAGCGTGGCGACCGCCCGGTGCGCTCGCTGACGATGCTGGTGAACCTAGGCAGGGTCCTTGGCTGCCAGGACGTCAACGAACTGACTCGCGCGGACGTGTCGGTGCCGATCAGCGATGGCGGCAAGGTGACTCACCCGGGCGTTCCCAGTCTGCGGGCGGCCATCCATTCCCCCCTGTTCGGAGGGGCCGGCACCCCGGAGGACATCGGCCACCTGGCCGGGCGGGTCCGTCAGGCATGGGACATCTGGCATCGTGCCCGTGAGCAGCGCACGGCCGTGGCCGCAGTGCTGCCGGGGCTGATCGAAACGGGGCGTGCCACGGTGCGGGCCTCAGAGGGCGCGGAGAAGCGCCGGGCGAGCGTGATCCTTGCCGAGACGTACGCGCTCGCCCAGCAGTACGCGGCCCACACGGTGGAGCCGGAGCTGTACTGGGTGATCGTGGACCGCGCGCGGATGTGCGCTGAGCAGGCGGACGACCCGATCGCGCTCGCCTCGGCCGCCTGGATCGTCGGCAACGGGCTGAGGGTGGCTGGCCACACCGAGGAAGCCCTGCAGATGGTCGCCGACGCCGCCGACACCCTGCGACCGCAGTTGGAGGGCGGCTCGGACCGGCTGCGCGGAATGTTCGGCTCGCTGTGCCTGCACGCCGCGGTGACGGCAGCTCAGGACGGCCGGGACGGCGATGCCTGGCGCTGGCACGGGGAAGCGGACCAGACCGCGCGGGCGCTGGGGCGCTACGCCCACCCCTGGACCATGTTCGGGCAGGGCAATGTCTCCGTACACGCAGTCACCATCGGCGCTGACCTGCACACGCCGGGTATCGCGCTGCAGCAGTTGACGACCACCGACCCCGCCTCGATCCCCTCTCTTGAGCGGCGCTCGCGGCTCTACCTGGACGCGGCCAAGGCAGAGCATGTCCGGAAGGAGAAGGCCAGCGCGCTGCAGTATCTGCGGCTGGCGTACGACGTCTCACCTGAGGCTGTGCGGTACGTGCCCTCGGGCCGAGCGCTCGCGGTGGACCTGAAGCGCACGGCGACCGGTGCGCTCTCCCACGTCGCCCACCAGCTCGCGGAGGACATCGGCGTCGCCGCCTGATCTGCGGGTCCCTCAGGCGGGCGATCACACCAGGGACAGGTTGTCCCCCTCATCGAGGGGGGCCAACCTGTCCCTGACCTTCTGTCAGGCCGCTCTACGGTCGAGCCGTACCGCATCAAGCAGCGGGATCGAGCGGAGGTAGAAGGATGACGATGGCTGAGGAAGGCGCCCAGCACACTGCGCGGGAGACAGACGCGTTGCGGGCCGGGCACGCGGCTGCGGCAGGTCTGAAGGAAGCGCTGGCCCGGGTCGGGGTCGTCATCCCGTCGCTACGGGCTAGTCAGCCGGTGAGCGGCTCAGGTTTCGTCGAGCTGGGCGGTTGCAGCGCCGGCACCGCCATCACGCTGGCAGAGGTAATCAATTCAGCTGCCGACGCGCTGCCCGAGCTGCGGGCCACCGTCCGGTGAGCGCCCCCACTGCTCAGGTCGACTCCGAGGCCATCCGACAGTCGTACGACGCCGTCTTGTGGGCACCATCCGACGTGTCGGGAGAACAGATCCGTGATCTCCTACTCGCCCACGTACAGTTACTCGGTCCCGAGGTCAGCGCACGCAAAAGCGCGCTGGGCGATGAACATCAGCAGTGCACAGCCCAGCTCGTCCTGACCCACACGCACCAGATGCTGGAGCGCGGGGTGGACACCACAGCCCGAGACGTCTGGGACCTCGCGGTACAGTGCCGGGCACTCCACACCCTCTACCTGCAGCTCGGCCCGCTGGATGAGCAGACCGCTGGAGACGATCGCGCGGCAGACGCCTCATGACCCGCAGCACAGCAGCCCGGCCGCGCGGTCACGGCCGCCCCGGGTACTCCCTCTTACACGAACGAGTGCCCCAAAGCGGCGCAGAAGCCCGGCGTCTGGTCCGGACGGCGCTGGCAGCGTGGGGCTTGGACCGCCACGATGTCGACACCGCCGAGCTGGTCGTCGCCGAACTAGGGCGTTTCTGATGGCTCTTGCTGGGGTGGGTGGATCAGTTCTTCGGCTGGGCAGG
>NZ_BMVG01000090.1 GCF_014650595.1 Streptomyces alanosinicus | reverse complement strand
TACCCTGCGATCACTCCAAAGAGTGACCAAACGGCCAGGCCCGACGATAAGGAACAAGCTTACGGTCGGGATAGCCGCCTGGCTCGCGCTCGGGCTTGGGTACGCGCTCCAGCTCGGGATCACGGTCGGGCTTGGACTCGGATTCTTGGTTGGTAGTGCGGGTGCGCGGTACCTGGTGTTGCTGCTGTGTACGCGCCGTTGGTGGTCCGATCAGTGGCTGCCGTGGCGGTCGGGGAGGTTTCTGAACTGGTGTTGCCAGGCGGGCCTGATGCGGACAGCTGGCTTCGCCTATCAGTTCCGCCATCGAGAACTTCAAGATTTCCTCGCCCGTACCGCCCCGCGACCCCACACGCCCCGCATGTAGAAGGTTCAGACACAGGCTCTGGCCAGCCGTCCCGTTCTTCAGGGGCGGCCATGGGTCGACGGCCTCTGCAGACCTGTTAGCCCTAACAGGGGCAATGATGACTGAGCAGGTACGCGAAGGCCCTCGGCCCAGGCAGTGGACCGAGGGCCTTCTGTGGTCGGGTCAGGAAGACAGGAAGTTCCTCTGCCACTCCAGCGACGGCATCGACAGCGCGGCGTCGGCGAGGGCCTTCGCCGAGGGCGTTTTCAGTGCCGCGAGGCTGGTGTCGATCCAGTTCTGGGTGAGGCTGTAGCCCTGTTCCCGGTACTCGACGGCCTGCACGAGGCACTCCAGCTTGTCGGCGTCGCGGGCGACGATCGCTTCCGGGGTCTCGCCGGCCTCGTACTCGTCGACCGCGCCTTGCACACCCTCCCGGACGGCCGGGTGGGCGTTGGCAACCTGATCAGCGGTCACTTCCTCGTTCGGCGCAGCCTTGATGTACTTCCGGCCGATGTGCGGGATGTCCCCGACACGGGTCTCCTGGCTGTCGTGGAACAGACACATCAGCGCGACCCGGGCCGGGTCAGCGCCTTCCATCATGGCGAGCACCGACCCGATCACACCGACTCGGAAGGAGTGTTCGGCGACGGACTCCGGGGCCTTGTTGCCGGTGAACCACCAGCCGGTCCTGGCGACGCGCTTGAGCACGCCCATCTCGGAGATGAAGCTCGCGGTGCCCCTGGTGGTGTCGTCGGCCATGCGGTCCTCCATCGTCAGCGGTTGTGATCGAAAACGTAGTAGACGTGGGCGAGTTCGCGCCTCGATCTCGCCGAGATGGCTGCACCGTCCAGGAGCTGGGCTGCCCGCTCGCGCAGCGGCCCGGCGACCTGCCCGGCCGCCTGCGGCAGCCACGGGAATGCCGTCAGCAGCGACCACAGCGAATGCGCGTACAGGTCGACGAAGCCGGGCGCCACGTGCAGGCCGCGGGCAAGACCACGCAACAGGGTCACCGGGTCCCAGCCCGCCAAGTCCCTGTCGCGCATGAAACCGTCGTCCGGCTGCGGTACCGCTAGTGCACCAAGCCACAACGCCCAGTAGTTCAGATTCGCCGCCTCGGCGGTGTCGTCGTCGGCCAGAGCGCGGTCGATGAAATTCTGTAACGGCCGGGCGTCACCGAGCCGGGCGAGCGCCGTGGCGGTGGAGCGGGCCTCCGCCCAGTGCGGGGACCAGCCCCGCCGTGCCAGGACGTCACGCCGACGGTGCAGCGTGTGCGCGGTCCACGCAGCCGCATCTGGCCCATGGTCGTACGACGCCAGATACAGCGCCTGCCGGTGCAGCAGGGCCCCCGACTCCCCCCAACGCGGCCGCATGCTCGGTCGTCGCCCTCAAATGATCGAAGAACACCTTCCGTTCGGTAGTCGCCAGCGTCGGTGCAACGGCGACCGGTCCTCGCCGGGGTCTGGGTAACCGCCCGTCGAGCGCAGGCGGCGTGGTGCCGTTCAGCGCCCAGGCCAACATGTGCGCGGTCTCCCGGGTGTGCACCCACACGGCCAGCGGATGGGGCCTGCCGACGTCACTGGCCAGCCCGGCCGCGATGATTCGGTCCGCGTCCATCGCGGCGTCCAGCCACTGCATGAGCGCCGCGTCCGCCCCCAGCGCGGGCAACCGCCGACGCAGGTCCAGCAGCGCTCCGGCCCGCATGTTCGCCAGCGGCCGCCGCCCCGACTCCCAGCCCTGAAGCGTGTCCACGTCCACGCCCAGCGCTTCGGCCAGGGCGGTCTGCGTCATCGGGATGGACTCACGGGTCAGGCGCAGCACAAAGCCGGTGACGGCACCCGCCGATGATCGTCGCGGCCTGCCCATCCGGCTTGCTCCCCGGCCGCCTCATTCACCGAAACCCGTACTCACAGTCAGTCCTACCGCACTCAGCGTCCTCGTACGGTCGCCTTGCGGTCAAGGAAGACGAACGAGACCGCTCCGTCCGCGACCACGCCCACCCAGCGAGGCCCCCGATGACCAGCACGTACACGGTCCTGCACGATCCCGAGGGACGTATCGAAGGCAAACTCCCCTCGACCGCGAGACCCATCAGTGCCTCGTCAAGGCCGTGCTTGCATGGACAGGCGACCCCGGTCTGCAGACGGCGGACTACCAGCAGATCGCTCTCCTGCTGGCCGGAGCCGCCCAGGCGGTGGCCGGCGACGTCCGCCGCGCAGCCGCCCGCCTGCCCGAAGACCACCAGGCCCGCGTACTGGCCGACCTAGTCCTTGAGGAAGCTGATCGGCGGCTGTCGGTCAGTCGGGAGGGCACCGTGCGCCGTGTCCAGAACCGGGCCCGGCTTGTCCGTGCCCTGTACGAGCGCCTGAACCGGCTCACCGAGGTCAAACTGCCCGAGCCTGTCAGCGCCTTGGCGAACGCTGGTGAACCCCGGTGACCGGCCTGCTCCACCGTGATCACCCCTGGATCGGCCGGGACGTCGAGGACACCGTGACCGGCCGTCGTGGAATCTTGCGCGCCATCGCCCCCGACGGCGACAAGCCCCGTCCCGTGGCCTGGCTCCTGCCGCCCGGCGGAGGCACGGAGTGGACTACGGACCCCAAGGCCCTCGCCAACCCCTCCCAGATCACGCCGGACACCCTGCCCGCGTCATGAGTAGCTTGCCGTCATCGCTCCCGCCGCCGACCACTGCCTTGGTGGGCCTGGTGGCAGACCTGGCTCCTCGGCCACCGGTCGCGCTGAACCCCGAAGGCGGGGCGCCTCCCGTAGGAGACACCCCGCACCGTTCGTAGACCGCCGCTGCGTGCTGTGCGATCCGCCCGCGGCCCCGTAGCAGCCACCCATCCCCCGTTGGAGGCGTCCGTGAGCACCACAGCCGTGAGCACCTCGCCCAACAGCCCAACTCCCGCCGCTGACCAGGTCTTCGCCTTCGCAGACCTGGAGATCGGCGCCGCTGCAGCCGAGCAGTGGCCCCATGCCGACGTCGACCTCGGCGACCACGTCCCCAGCGTCACCGGATACGTCCGCCGAATCACTGTGGACGGCCGGGCGCTGTACGCGAAGTATTCGCTGCTCGGGGTGTCGCTGGTGTCCCTGCTGCGGGGCGCCTGCGGCCCGTGGCCCCAGGTACGCGAGGCACAGCGGGAGTACGTGCTGCGCCCGGACGCGCTGATCGAGCGGGAGGCCGCGCAGCTGCGCTTCCTGCTGGACGCCGGTCATCCCCGGGTCTGTCCGGTGGCCGGCGTACGGCGGGGCGTGCTCTTCACGGAACGCGTCGGCGGCGCCAGCCTGGCCCGACTCCTGCTGGAGCGCCCCGCACAGAGCGCTGGCCTGCTGGCCGGGGTCTTCGGCCAGCTCCGTGACCTCCACCACCCGCCCGCCGTAGGGCGGCTCGGTCCGGCCGGGGTCATCGGCGAGCGCAGCATCGCGGGCACCTTCCGGCGGAAGTTCAATGGGCTGTCGGGGCCCGTCTACGTGCAGCGTCTCGGGGCAGACCGGTGCGTGGCCGACGACCGGGAGGAAGTCGTCGCCGTCCTGCGGCAGGTCGTCGTCCGCCTGCACCGGCTGCGCGCCCGCCTCCTTCCGCAGTCCCCTCGCCGGGTGCTGGCGTACGGCGACCTCAAGCCCGAACACGTCCTCTACCCGGACGGGACCGATCAGCCGCCGGTGTTCATCGACCCCGGCCTGCTGCTCGCCGGGACGGCCGTCGACGCGGCGAAGCTGATCAGTCGCACCGTGCTGACGCTGGCCGCGTCCCGGCCGGGCCCGGAGACCGGCAAGCACCTGGTGCACGGCCTCGGCGTCTTCGCCGGGACGCGGATGGACGGCCTGTCGGTCAAGGCCCGCCGCGCGTGGCTGCGGGAATTGCTGGCGCTGTGGCTGATGGACAGCGTCAACATCCTCACCACCTACCTGTCGGCGCCAGCCGAACTGCCGCTGCCCGCCCTGGGCGACGCCCTGGTGGGCCGGGCGGTCGACCTGTGCCGGATGGTCGACCGGATCAGCACCGACCTGGCCGCCGGGGGCGACACCTCGGCCATGTGGGACGGCGCCCTGGGTCACGCACAGGCGGTCGCCGCGTGACGCCGGCAGTGGGCGCCATCGGCGTCATCGGGGCCGGAGCGGTGGGGCAGACTGTGGCCGCGACGCTGGTGGCCTCCGCCCTCCCCGGGCGCCTCCTCGTCGCCTCCCGCCTCCTCGACCAGGCCCACGCCCTCGTCGCCGACCTCGACGACATGCGGCAGGCCACGGGCTCCCCGGTGCGTCCCGAAGCCTGTGCGGTGGCGGGCCTGGCCGACTGCGCGGCCGTCGTCGTCGCCGCGCGGGCCTCCTTCACCAACACGCACGCCTCCGACGTGCGCATGGGCGGCGCTGCGGCCAACGCCCCCGTCGTGGTCGCCCTCGCGACCGCCCTGCGCGGTTACGCCGGGACCGTGCTCGTGGTCACCAACCCGGTCGACCTGATGAGCAGGCTGTTCGCCGAGACCTCCGGCTGCCCGCGGGTGTACGGCATCGGCTCGAACCTGGACTCGGCCCGCTACCGGCTCACCCTCGCGCGCCTGCTCGGCGTTCCGGCGGCGGCCGTGGACGGGCACGTGATCGGCGAACATGGCGAGGCTGCCGTGGTGTGCGCCTCGACCACCACCGTCAACGGCCGTCCCGTCTCCGTCCCCCTTGCGGAGGTACGCGCCGAACTCCGCACGCGCCCCGGCCGGATCAGCCACGGCGTGGGCCGCACCCGCTCCGGACCCGCCGGCGCCGTGCTCTCCGCGCTGCGCAAAGCCCTCGCCCTGGACGACGGCATCGAGGAACTCAGCACCGGCCACGGGGCTGACTGGCACGGAATTCCGTTGCGGTTCACCTCCGGCCGGCCCGTACCGTGCCTGCCCGGCCTCGACGCGGACGAACAGGCGCAACTGACCGCAGCCTCAACCAAACTCCGCACCGCCTACCAGGCGTTACGGACGTCCTGACCCACCGACCGACTGGAGATGACGTGAGTACCCCCACCGCCACCCGGCTGCACGCCGCGGACGCGAGCGTGACCGTCCTGAGCAACACGCCCTTCGTCACGGACTGGACCCGCCGCTACTTCGGGTCCTGGTGGAACGCGTTCGAGGTCCCCGCGAGCAGCGTCTGCGCCGACCCGCTCGTCACGGCCGACATCGACGACAAGACGTACGCCCACTTGCTCACCCTGGTCACTACCTGCCCGCACGACGAAGTCACCTACGCCAAGGCCCGGCTGCTGCTCGCCCGGGACAGCACGGGCACCATCACCGGCGTCTCCCCCGAGGAGGGCCTCGCCTACCGCTCCGAGCAGCTCGGCGGCCACGTCACCATCGCCGGACGCACCTCCCAGGACCTGGCACGCGAACGCGACCCCTGTTCTGGTCAATGGCTTCGAGAACCTTGATCATCGGCGCAGGTCACCGCCGTGCAGGGCTCCGTGATGCGTATTTCCGTCACTCCCAGAGGGACGACTCCTCCAACCCGCCAAGGTTGACGCCGGCTACATCAGCCATCTGTCTTGCCCCTCCGAACATTGAGAAGCGCCTATGACTCTCAGACAGAAATTTGATATGCCAGCTATCCGACCGGTCTCAGCGCCTGCTCGAGCGCGTCGACGGTCACACCGACGATCGCCCGGAGTTGCTCCGGGCTCGACCCGG
>NZ_BMVG01000089.1 GCF_014650595.1 Streptomyces alanosinicus | reverse complement strand
TGCCCGACGCCGGTCACTACATCCCCGAGGAGCAGCCCGAGGCCGTCGCCGCCGCCCTCATCGACTTCTTCAGCGGCCGTTAGTGCTCTAGCAGGAGGGCGATCCTCATTGCCCTCGGGGGCCCGTCAGTTACGGGCCCGCCCCGCGCGCCTACGGACCTGCCGTGAACCGCCCGTCGCCCCGCTCGTGCAGCCAGCCCCGGGCGGCGAGCTTGGTCATCTTCGCCCGCAAAGGTTCCAGCTTGCCGTGTACCGAGGCGTCCAGCCCCAGCCGCTCGCCGACCGCCCTGACCTGCACCGGGCCGTCCGCCTCCCGCACGATCGCCAGGATCTTGCGGTAGTCGCCGGGCAGCCCGCCCTCGTCGGCCGCGTCGCCGCGGTGCGGGACGAGCAGGACTGCCCGCCCGGCCACCTTCGTCGATGCCGGAGCGACAGCCCGGCATCGGCCCGGGCCTGCTCGGCCAGGCGGTTCAACACTCCGCTCCGCGATCGCCAGTTCGTGCCGCTAGGCCTGCCTCCTGGAGTTGCTTGCCCAACTCCTCGGCGAGAGCATCCAGTTCGCTCCGGCGGGCGGTGATCCTCTGCCGCTCCTGCATCCCCCGCGCCCTCCCGCGTTCTCACGGTGTGCCGACCTGCTGACGGATCGTAGGCGGAGGCCGGTCGTGGGCGCAGCCGAACCCGGCATCCCGCCAGAACCGGACCTGCCCGATGATCTACACCATGGTCATCGGCCGCCGACCGCCACGAGTACCCAACTCGCCATTCACACCAGACCCGTGACCTGCGACTTCACGATGCACACCGCTCAATGGCGAACCGCGCAAACCGTCCGCAGCGACGCGTACACACGCGATCAGTTCATCTCGCTGGCTGAGAACGCATCAGCCCTGGGTCCGCAAGCACGTCGACCGCGCGCTCCAGCAACGCGACGCACGGAGAAACACCCCTGAATAGCCAGGTCCTCCCTCATGACACCTCCTCCGGTGGTTCGGGGAGTTCCCCGGGACCACGATGTCGATGCTGGTGGCGCCTGCTTCTTCGAGTTCGGTCCTGCGTCGGTCGACGCTGGTCTTGTCGTACGCGACGGCGGTGGCTGTGTCAGTGCGTACGGATGCCGTTTCGAGACGACTTCGGATGTCACTGCGGCCTTTCCTCGCGGGCCGATTGTGGCCGCCGCCCTCGACCCATCCGGTCGGCATGCGACGACGACCGGATTCACCCAGACCGATCGCCGCACGACTGTGTTCCTCGCGGCAGGGCAGGAGGTGAACCCGTTCGGTGGATTGCATCCGGGCCGGTCGAGCGAGATGCTGCCCGCGCAGAGCGCGGGTGGGAACGGATCGCTGTCTACGGTAGTGCGGTGACACCGCCTCTGTCCTTGGTCATCCAATCGAGTCGTTTGTCAGCGAACCCAGTCGTTTCGGCTTCTCTGACAGTGAATCTAGTTAGCGGGCTGCACTCGACTAACTTCGCTGCCCATGTGTCCTCACCGCGGTCGTCAATGCGGGGTTGGGGCCAGCACCTTCGACGGACGCCGGAACCTCGTGGGGAGAGCCTGCCATGGCGAGGAGTGAGCCAGGAACCCGCCGTCTCGAGCCGCAACGGCACGGGATCGCCAGCTTCGTTATGCCGGAGTTCTACGCACCCTTCCCTCTGGAACGCAATCCGCATCTTCGGGAGGCGTCCAGGCGGATGTGGGAGTGGATCGGGGCAATGGGGCTGGCGCCCACCGAAAAGGCGCAGGCCCGGATGCGTGCGACCGGCGCCGACCTCTCGGGCTCCTATGTGTGGCCGCGCGCCGATCTGGATCTCCTTGCCACCGGCCTGAGGTGGCTGGCCCTGACGTTCCGGATCGACGACCAGATCGACGAGGACGACCAGGACGACCGGCTCGCAGAACGTGCCGCGGTCATCGCCGACCTGCGTGGCATCCTGCACGGGCATCCGCCGGTCGTGGGCAGCGTCGTCACTCGGGCCCTGACACAGCTGTGGCAGGAGACGGCCAAGGGCCGCGCCGAAGACTGGCAGCGCACCTTCATCGGGCACTTCGAGGCGTGGCTCGACTCCTACTCCACCGAGGCCCGTCTCAAGACCGCCCGCCGCCCGCCTCAGTTGCACGAATACCTGGAATGGCGCCGGTACTCGGTCGGCATGCCCTGGCTGTGGGACTTGGGAGAGCTGACGCTGCCCACTCTCGTGCCCGAAACCATCCGCGAATGCCGCCCGATGCGCGAACTGCGCCACGCCGCAGCGCTGCACATCGCCCTGGTCAATGACGTTTATTCGGTTAACCGGGAACTTCTCGTCGGATACCCGTGCAATGCGGTCCTTATCATCCAGCAACAGCACAGTCGTTCCCCCCAGGAAGCCGTGGACGCCGTCGCCGACCAGGTCGCCGACCAGGTCCGCGTCTTCCAGTGCGCCCGCACGGCACTGGAGCGGGAACTCGACAAGCAAGACGTCTCCGTCGGCAGCCGCACTGCCGCAACCGCCTACGCCGAGACCTGCGCCGCCAACATCCGCGGACAGATCGCCTGGCACTCCCAGGTCAGGCGCTACGACATCGACGACTTCCGCCGAGCCTCCGGATCCGAACCGCTCGCCAGCTACCCGGATGATCTCCTTCTCCGGCCATCGGAAGGAGCTGTCCGGGAAACGACCCTCTAACTACGCACGGTGACAGACCACGAGAATCTGATCCTCGTTCGCCCTGCAAAACAGTCCTTTGGCGGTGCTCGCAGAGGCAACAAACCAGGTCTGATCGTTTGACATCCAACCTAGTCGCCCAGGCCAGGATCCCGCGCCGGACTAACTTGGCTGTCAAAGGACAGAGGAGCAGCGTTTCTACAGTAGTTCGGGAGGCACTTCGGAGGCCGGCACCGAGCTGTTGTTCACGACGATGGACAGCACCGCCCACCGCCGGGGAAGCACTCCGCCGTCTGCGGCGCCATCGGAGCACGGGTTGCCGAGGACAAAAGCGCTGGCGTAGAAACGCTGCTCCTCGACGTGTACAGAGCCACGAGGGCACGGGCCGTGGTCGCCCGTGTGGGTAACTCGGCACGCGGTACCTCCAGTGGGCAAGGATCCGGTAGAACCTGGGTGACCGGCCCGCTACTTGCTTTCCAGGCGGGCCGCCGTCCGTTCCACGGCGAAAGCGAGCCCTGATGAACACTTCCGAAGGATGGCGGCCTCACCGCGTCCCCGAAGCCCGCGCCAAGGCCCGGCGCCCCCAGGAGGCCGGTCGACCAGGCGAAGGTCGGCAGGTCCTCCGTACATCGCCGTGTACAGGGCATGACCCACGGAGAGGCAGCGGCAGCCCTCGACGAAGCCGAACTCGATGCGCACCTGGACCGCCGCTACGAAGACCTGGCCGATGACGGCGGCCGCCATGTAGCCGAACTCGCCGAATGGGCACGCATCGTGCAACTGCTCGCCACCACCGGCGGGACCTACGACCCACAGGCCGACACCGTCGTCCAGGACGAACTCGCCGCCGACGCGGAACGCGAACGTGCCCAGCAGTTGGAGGACGAGCAGCACCGCCAGGAGCAAGAAGCCGAAGCCGCCCGTCGTACCGCCCTCGCCCCGGACATCTTGCGCCATGCCCTGCTGCGCACCCTGGCCCGCACCGGTCTGCTGGACTCGCTGAGCGAGGACGAGCGGTCCGCCGTCGGCCGACTGCCCGACTCCGACCCCACGGCCGCACTCGCCCTCAACACTCTGATGGGCCGCGCATACGCGGCCGGCGCGGGCACACCCTCCGGGAGCCAGTCGTGACCGTCGGCGGTGAGGTACGTGAAGTGACTGTCTCACCGGGGAGCCGCCCCACGTCGCGGTCAGCGGCAGTTGCGGAGGTAGTGTGCCGGTTCGACTCGGCCCGTGACCGCACGAGGCCGCAGGAGGGGGAGCGCGTGAAGAACCGGTTCGCGGGTGGTTGTACCAGGTGCTCGGTGCTGGTGATGCCTGATGGAGGGTTTCTCCGGAAGAACGACGAGGGCTGGGAGGCGTGGTGTGTGACCTGCCAGAGTCTCGATGAACTCGCTGAGTCTGAGGACTTCGATCCGGAAAACCTGATGCTGCCCACGGTGCCGCCGTCCGGCTCTGCGACCACACTCGACCTGCGAGTGCTGGGCATGACCAGGGCGTGCTGGAAGTGCGGCGAGAACACGCTGTGCCTGATCGGGCTGTACCCGAACCGGCCCGCGCGCGGCTACGTGGGGCTGCACACCACGGACAACGAGAAGACGATGGAGTTGTGCCAGCTCTTGGCAGAGCGCGAAGGGCGCGCGGAGCTGGCCGCCGGCGTCAAGAGCCGGTATAGCCGGACCATGCGCGAGCGACAGTTGGCCAACGGCTGCCGACGCTGTGACGCGCTTCAGGGTAACTTTCCGGTTCATGAGGAGGCTCTGGGACGAGTCGCCTCGGGCGGGGTGGATGGTCTGGACACCCTGTTCGTCGCCAGTTGTCCGGTGCTGGAATGGCAGGCGGTCATCTACGACTTCGGCGGCGGCGTCATCGCCATCTGATCAAGCACGAACGAGCCCAGGCGGAGTGCTCTCCTCGTCCGCCCAGGACTGGCTGCCGCCTGTGCTTCCGGCGGGCAGGGGCTCGTCGTACAGACCTCAAGGTGGGCCTTGGCGCGCAGTCTGGACAGCCGGTTGAAGAAATAGCCATATCGGGTACGTTTCCCTCAAAGCCTTCCATCGTTCAAAAATCGTGACACAAAACCCATACACAGCCCTTCCTACGACGGCGATGAGAACCCGAGCAACGCGGCCGTTCAGGCCGGGATCCAGGCCGTAGTGGACGCGCAGTTCGACTCAATCCATCGTGTCTTCGCAGAAGCCCTCAGCCTCAACACAGCCGTGGCCGAGCAGCATGATGCCTGGCTGCATCGCCTGCTCCGAGAGACCGTTCCCCTCATCCACGAGGTGGAGAAGTTGGTGGCGCTGCTTGTGGCATGCGCGCTGAAATCCGGCTGGAGTAACGACCGCGTCGTCTGCTCCATGGGCAGGCCCGCAGGCGATCTATCCCATTGGAGGACTGCGGACGCCCAAGTGGCTGCCGATGCTGCCGTCGGGGACGAACCGAGCGACAACTGGAACATGGCAACAGGCGAGGCCTATCTGGGCGCGCAGTGGGCTGTAGAAAATCACGAGTACCTGCGGCAGCGTGCCTACCAGCTGATGCGCCTTCTGCTGCTCCATGAGACCTCGTCCTACGCGGCTGACGGCCTGACCTGGATCGACGAGAAGTCACGCCGCTGCATCCAGAACGGCTGGTTCCTGCAAGCGAAGCGGGCAGCAAGCAGACGCGCCTCCGCCGCAGACTCGAACGACCAGGGCGCAGAGGAGCCACCGACAGCTGAGGTGCCCGCCAAGAGCGCCTAATGTCCGACTGAGAGCAGCGTCTTCCCGGCGATCCCGAGCACCGCGGCCGCCGCCGCGCACGTGCGCTTGCCCCGGCGGCCCGATGCAACGCGACGCCCTTCCGAAGCCCCTCCGGGTACAGGGACTATGCGTCCCGCCGGTGTAGGGCTGGCCGGCGGTGAGGCGGGCGGTCTCGGCTGAGTGGATGCCCTTGACCGTGGAGAAGGCGAGGCGCACGCCCCACCCTTGTTCGGTCTGTTCGACGCTGTGGTGGCGCGGGAGTGGTTGACGTCGACGGACAGGACGGGCACGCCGTAGCGGCGGGCGTCGGCGACGATGACCCGGCGCGGCCACATCCCGGGGTCGTGCTCCAGCAGCCCCGCATACAGGAATGCCGGGAAGTGAGCCTTCAGGTAGGCGCTTTGGAGGGCGGGGACGGCGAAGGCGACGGCGTGGGCGCGGCAGAAGCCGTACGCGCCGAAGGAGGAGACGGTCTCCCACACTTCGTCGAGGACGTCCTTGGCGTAGCCGCGCTCGCCGGCGGCGCGGCGGAACCACTGCTCGACCTTGGGCAGCCGGTCGGGATCGGCGAGGGCGCGGCGGGCGACGTCGCCGGCGGCACGGTCGCAGCCGGTCATCCGGGCGAGGATGGCGATGATCTGCTCGTGCCAGATCACCACGCCGTACGTGTCGGACAGGATCGGCTCCAGGTCCGGGTGCGCGTATGTCGGCGCCGCGCCGTGCCGGGCGGCGATGAACAGCGCGCGGGCATGCCGCCTTGCACGGGGCCGGGCCGGAAGAGGCTGATGTCCGCGATGACGTCCTGCATGTGCCGCGGCTGAAGGCGCCCCACCAGATCCTGCTGACCGGGACTTTCGAGCTGGAAGAGGCCGATGGTGTCGCTGCGCTGGATGAGCTCGAAGGCGAGACGGTCGTTGAGGTCGACGTGGTCGGGGTTGTCGAGATCGAGCTGGCGGCCGGTGGTGCGGCGGATCTCGGTGACCGCGTGGGCCATCGCGGACTGCATCCGCACCCCGAGGACGTCGAGTTTGAGGAGGCCGAGGTCTTCGACGTCCTCCTTGCCGGCCTGCACCATCGGGTAGCCGGCCGGGGTCGGCTGCACAGGCAGCCTGTAGGATCCGCGGCTTGGTGAGCATTTCCGCGTGATCATGAGCACTGACTCAACGACCGCCTGGCTCACAGGGGCAGATCCCGCGGCAAACGTGCGGGGGCATCGTCGCCCAGACGACGCAGGCCCGAACGCAGTGAAGGCCCGGTGAATACCGGGCCTTCACGTGAGAGTAGCGGGGACAGGATTTGAACCTGCGGTGTATTGACTGAACTAAAGCTCGCGTTTTCGCAGGTCAGAGG
>NZ_BMVG01000088.1 GCF_014650595.1 Streptomyces alanosinicus | reverse complement strand
AGCCGGTGGCGGAGTTTCTTCGGTTCCGCGGTGGCCAACTCGCTGTCCAGCAGAAGGGTTCGAGTCCAGGCGATCAGGTCGATGGCGGCCGGAGACAGCTCCGGCCATGCGGTGTTGATCTGGAAGCGGCGGGAGGGGAAGCGGCCGAATCCGGTGATCTTGCCGCAGCGGATGCGGTCCTCGACGCGGGCGTGCGCGCGGTGGCGGACTTCCAGCAGTTGCAGGGAGTCCTGTCCATGGGGGGTGTCGGTGAGGAAGACCTGGTGGCGCATGCCCTCGTCCAGGTCGAACAGGGAGAGCTGGGCTCCGGGACGGGGGCGCTCGCGGCGGACGATGATGCGGGTGCCGTCGGGGTAGCCGGTCAGGTCGGCCAGGCCGGTCAGCTCGGCGACATCGGCGCCTTCGCGCAGCGAGCCGTCCTGTTCGAGGGCGGGATGCCAGACCTCCTTGGGCAGAAAGCGGATCGCCCGGCGGGCTGGCTCGGTGATGGGCCATCCGACGGAGGAGGACGCGCGGATCCCGCGCGAGTGCAGGGCTCGTATGTGGGTCAGGAAGGCTTTGGCTGATCCGGCGCTGTCGGCGCGGATGAGGATCTCGGTGCCGTGGCGGTGGGCGTCGGGGATCTGGGCGAGGGCGGCATCGAGCACGCTGATGTGGTCGGTGGCGGTGTTGGCCGCGGCGTTGCCTGGGCGCAGCAGGCCGGCCAGGGCCTCGCCGGTGTTGTCCAGGAAGCACAGCAGCGGGTGGTAGCCGAAGCCGTGCTTGTAGGTCGGCGCGGCGTGTTCCTTCTCGGAGTGGCAGGTGACAAGGGTGGCGTCGATGTCCAGGACCAGGCCGGGCAGTTCACGTCCACCGGCGTGGGAGGCGGGGATGCCGTCCCGTGTTTCGCCGGCCTGCAACCAGGCGGTCTCCCGGGCGGCGGCACGGGCCGCGCGCAGGGCGCCGAGGGTGGCCGGGTCGATGCCGGCCAGAAGCCGCCAGGCGGTAGGAGTGGAGGCGACCGCCCCGAAGAGGCCGGGCTGGTTGCGGAGCAGCGCGAGATCGGCGATCGTCTCACCGCCGTCGGCGAGCGTCACGGCCAGGTCGACTGCGATCTGGCCTGGATCGTGGCCGGTGCGGCGCTGACGCAGCTGGCGCGGGGCGTCGCTGAAGGCATGGGTGAGGCCGGTGGCTTCGGCGAGATCGGCCAGTAGTCGGGACCCGGCGTGGCTGACCACCCCGCGCCCGTCGGTGGAGACGACGAGCCGGGGATGTGACCCGGTGGCGTGCACGCAGAAAGTGCCTTCCTGCTGGGCTGACGGAGACCTTGGACAAGCCTCATCGTCCCAGTTCAGAAGGCACCTTCGTGGTTTCGATCATGATGCGGACACCGCCGCAAGTGAAACGCGCAGGCTAGCTCTCACCTCGGCACTGTCTCCCCGTCAGTGCTGGGGTGGGGTAAGGCCCTCACGACAGGAGCGGAGACGGTGGGCCGCACCGGATCTACGAACGCGCGGCGAGGGTCTGCGCCGCCTTACGACGGCGCATCCATCCCCGCAGCACCCCCCGTTCTCTCGTGCCGTCGGAACTGACCATTATGGGGAAATATCCTGCTCCATGGTGGTAGACGTTCCGGCCGGCCGCATGATCTTGAAACCATCCGTGTAAGTGTCGCCGTCCTGGCAGGTTACGAGGACTGTTGCATCCCGGCCCTTCTTGGTGATGTTATGGAAGGTCACCGAGTACTTACTCTGGTTCTTTACGTTGGGGCTGTCGTCGGTGTGGGATTCTTTACTCGTCCCTATCGTCACCTGCTTAGGGCTACCTCCGCTCTCGCAGTCTTCGACTGACCCGGTGACTGTGACCGTCTTGCTGTTCGGGTTGGCACCTGCCGTGCCTGCTGTCGCGAGTGAAACCGCACCTGTCAGGGGCAGCACTGCCGCGACGACGAGAATTGCGACGCGATTACGCATGACTTCTCCTAGCCTGTCGGGGCGAAAGCAAACGTTCGTGAAATCCGGAGAGCATTCCGTACAGTGAGGGGGTGCTAAAAAGGCGCGAACTGCCCAGGAATGAAAGCCCATTCGTTCTTTTCCGACTGATGCGGTGAAGTGACTTTCCTCTACCAAGATGCTTGCTCGGCCTATGAGGGGCAAGAGGGGGAAGCACCCATAAGACACGGGGCAGGACTACCCACGCAGCACCTACCCGCATGGCTGCCCTCGGCAGGTCATGACAGCTCTGATTCTCCGTCGATGAGCCCGTACTTGAGCGCCAGCCGGGTGAGTTGGGAACGTCGTCGACACCCCGCCTTCTCGCCGATTCGGTCGAGGTGTGACTGAACGGTGTGCTTACTGATGGACAGTCGACCAGCGATCTCGCGATCTGTTGCGCCGTGGGCGACAAGCCTGAGGATCTCCTGCTCCCTCTTCGTAAAGTGAGGGGATCGCCTGAGTAAGTGGCTAGCAGGCACGGACACATAACCGTGGCCCGCGCCCACTGCCCTAATCGCTGTTAGGAGCTCTTCCCCCTCGGCTTGCCGACTCAGATAGCCGCTGGCACCCGCCTGAATCACCTGAACCGCATCGATCTGCGGTGAGGACGACACCACGATGACGGCATGCCCCCGGTCCCGTAACCATGCCACGGCTGCGGCCAGGCTACGGACGGACTGCTGTAGGTCTATGAGGACGACGTCCACGCCAGCCAGTTCACCGTCCACGCCCCTGATAGACGACGCGGTGGCGACCAGATGGAGGTCAGGAACGGTGTCGATCAACTGCGTGATGCCGTCCCGGAAGACGGGACAGTCTCCGATGACCATGATGCGCATCGTTACGGTGCTCCTTGAACCGTCAACCGGATATGGCTATGTGCCCTGCCTACCGGAGTCCGTTACCTAATCGTTCAACCGCTTCTGGGCTGGTGCCGCCAAGGCCGCTCTGCGCGGGCCCGGTCGAAGGCCGCGTATGCCTCGGCGATGTTCGGCCGCACCACAGGCGCCTGGCCTTTTGTCGCAGGCTCCAGCAACTGTGCATCCGCCGTCACGGCGGAAGGCGGGCCGGCGCAAGGAGAGCTGAAAGGATCTCGCATGCGGTCACACAAACACATTCGGGGGCGTTCCTGTGGTCGTACACGGTGGTCACGGTCGCGCTGTACACGCAGAATCGTTTTCTTTTGATCCGCTTGAGTGAACATTGAGTGAGGTCAGGAGGTCCTCCAAATTCCGTCAACTTTCCTACCCTATTGGCAAATTGCGCGAACTTTGCCATATTCATTGATAGTTATCCAATATGGACATAGACGCGATCGTTAAACACTTTGGCCTTGCCGAGCATCCGTTCACCACGAGCCCAGATCCTCGGTTTCTGTACTTTTCCTCCCAGGTGCGCGAGGCCTTAGCCAAGTGCGAGTTCATGGCACGTGACCGCATCGGCCCGATCTACATGTACGGCCCGATCGGCTCAGGAAAGACCTCCCTCGTTCGCCGACTCCACGAGAAGCTAAGCCAGCACGAGCGCTTCAACGTCAAGCTCTTGATCTCCCCCAACCTCAAGAGCAGCAACGCCTTCCTTCGCCTGGTAATGGAGAGCTTCGACGTGAAGACCGAGCGCTCCTACGCTGCTTCCTTGGGCAACTTCGAGGCGTTCCTTCTTGAGCAGTTCGAGAACGGCAAAATACCCGCCCTCCTGGTCGACGAAGCCCAGTACATGACCCGCGAGCAGCTCAAGCTCGTGCACTACCTGCTGAACTTTGAGACCAACAAGACCAAGCTCCTGCAGATCGTCCTGGTTGGCCAAGAGGAACTCGGAACAAAGATCGTGAACTACCGTGAGCTCGCTTCTCGTATGTTCCCCATCGCCATGAGCAGCATGTCTCTCGAAGACCTTCGAGAGACATGCTGCAGTTCCGCCTTACCGTCGCCGGCCGACGAGACTCACTCTTCGAGGGCAAGGACGCCGAGGAGGCGTATCACCTTCTCTGTGCATACTCTAAGGGACTTCCCCAAGATGCCATCAAGGTCTGCTTCGAGTTACTTATAGACCTTGCCGTGCAGGGCCGCACATACGCGACACCACAGCAGGTCGAAGAGATTGCCAAAGCGCAGAACCTGCGCACCTAACCATGGGAAGATTCGACAAACTTACCGAACTCTCAAGACCAGCACCTGCGGCCATTTCTCCGGTGCAACAAGGATTCGTTCAACCAACGGTACCGACCCCGGTACCGGATCACCAAGCGTTGCCCTCCCCCTTTAGGAAACGCCTTATTCTGCGGCGCTATCCCGTTGACCCCTACGAAGACGAAGTAGCAGCACTCGATGCGCTTTCCGCACTTGAGAAGGATCAGGGCTTAATACTCCAGTCTGACTTCGCGATCTTGTGGCGAACCCGGCTGGGAACGGGTACGGCCACCGCGTGATCATCGGTTGGTGTGTGGACAAACGAAGATCGTGCGGTGGCCGCGGGCCATAGCGTTGACCCTGCCCGCTGGCGGGTGTTGTTCGACCAGGTCATGGCTCGTATCGCCGGGCGGTTCGGCCGAGTTGAGCCTCGGGCGACCGCCCGCGCCTATGTGCTGGGACTGCTGTCGGCTACCGAGCGGAAGAACTGCTGGCAACTTGGCTGAACAGGCCGGTCACGCCCGGCCCGGGCCGATGCAGCGCCTGCTGCGCTATGCCCGCTGGGATGCTGACGCCCTCCGTGACGATGTCCGCGCCTGCGTTGTCGACCACCTCGGCGACGACGGCGTTCTCATCGCGGACGAGACCGGCTTCGTGAAGAAAGGCAGCATGTCGGCGGGGGGTGCAACGCCAGTACACCGGCACAGCTGGCCGGATCGAGAACTCCCAGGTCGGCGTGTTCCTCGCCTACGCCACTGAGCGGGGATGCGCGCTGATCGACCGACGGCTCTACCTGCCCGAGCGGTCCTGGTGCTCCGATCCCGAGCGCCGCCACGCTGCCGGGGTGCCCGAGGACCTACCCTTCGCGACCAAGCCCCGGCTGGCCGAGGAGATGATCGTCGCCGCGTTGGACGCCGGAGTGACCGCATCGTGGGTGACCGGCGACGAAGCCTACGGCCAGGACCTGCAGTTACGCGCACGCCTGGAGCGGATCGGCATCGGCTACGTGATGGCCGTCGCCTGCTCCACCCGGGTCCAGATCAACCAGGGCCGCACCCCTGTCCGCGCCGATGTCCTCGCCGACCGCTTGCCCGCCTCTGCCTGGCAGCGGCACAGCGCCGGAGCCGGCGCGAAGGGCCCGCGCTACTACGACTGGGCCTGGGATCCACATCGGCACCGGCGTCCATCGTCACCTGCTGATCCGCCGCAACCGGACCACCGGTGAACTCGCCTTCTACCTGTGCTGGTCACCCACCCAGATCACCCTGCACGAGCTCGTCCGCGTCGCCGGTGTCCGCTGGAGCGTCGAGGAGTGCTTCCAGGCCGCCAAGAGCCAGGTCGGCCTGGATCACTACCAGGTCAGGCACTGGATCTCATGGCACCGGAACATCACGCTCGCCATGCTGGCCCTGGCCTTCCTGACCGCCCTCGCCGCCGACGCGAACCCCGCCCGGCCTGCCGATCCACAACATCCCGCCCGCAGCCACGAACCGATCATGCTGACCGTCCCGGAGATCCGTCACCTGCTCGTCGCCGTCTTCGCTCCACCGGTCATGACTGCCGCCAGACTGCTGCATTGGTCCACCTGGCGCAGACGCCACCAGGCAACAGCCCGACGCAGCCACTACCAACGACGCTCCGCCGACGGACCCACTGGATAGATCACGAAACCGCACTGGTGTGCCAGCCCACGGCTTCGAGTGCGCTACAAGCAAGAGCGTCGAGGAGGGCCAAGGAACGCCAAGGGGCGGTAAGGACGGTTGACATGGACCGCTCCGCGGTGATTATCTGCCGATGCAGAGTTTGAAACTTCAAGTTACTCCGCGGTTTCGCACGCATGAGACGTTTGGAGCGCACCATGCCCCCCACTGCCCCCACCACCCCCGCCCGCAGGGCCGTCGTCGCCTTCCTCGCCGCCGCCGCGGTCCTGGGCGCGGCCGCCGTACCCGCCGTGGCGGCCCCGCACGGCCCGGCCGCCGGGCACGCGGCGCACGGCCATGGCGGCTACGGCGATGCCGCCCGCCTCGGCTACCAGAAGGCCGTCGCCATCGCTGTCGCCAAGGGGGTGTTCGAGCGCGGGAACACCGCGGTCGTCGACCGCTTCGTACGGCCGGACTACATCCAGCACAACCCGACCGCGGCCGACGGGGCGGCGGGCCTGAAGGGCCTGGCCACCTCGATCCACCAGCAGTTCCCCGACGCCCGGTACGACGTCAAGCGGGCCATCTCCCAGGGCGACCTCGTGCTGCTCCACTCCAACGTGGTGCTGGTCCCGGGCACCAAGGGCGCGTCCGTCATCGACATCTTCCGCTTCCAGGGCGGGAAGCTGGCCGAGCACTGGGACGTGATCCAGAACGTGCCGGACACCACGGCCAGCGGCAACGATATGTTCTCCACGCTGAGTTCACCGCAGGTCTCGCAGCCCCTGGACCACCGGCTCACCCAGGCCAACCAGGCGCTGGTCACCAAGGCCTTCGACGAGCTCATGGTCCACAAGGACCTGACCGCCCTCGACCGCTACTGGGACCCCGGCTACCTCCAGCACAACCCGCAGATGCAGAGCGGCGTGCCCGCCGCGAAGGCCGGCCTCGGCGGTTACTTCGCCTCGGCACCGCAACTGACGGTCACCCCGAAGCGGATCATCGCCGAGGGCGACCTGGTGGCCGTCCACAGCCACTACGTCAACTATCCGGGAGACCTGGGCGCGGCGATCCTGGACCTGTTCCGGGTGCGGAACGGCAAGATCGTCGAGCACTGGGACATCATCCAGGACGTCCCCGAGACCTCGGCCAACGGCAACGGCATGTTCTAGGGCGTGTTGCGAAAGTCCCGTCGTCCGCCCGGAGGGCGGGCCGAGCGGCGTCCGGT
>NZ_BMVG01000087.1 GCF_014650595.1 Streptomyces alanosinicus | reverse complement strand
CCACACCGTGATGCCCGTGCAGCGGGCGACGTTCATGCACGCCTGGACGGCGCCTGCGTATGCCGTGGGTGTCGCCTGGGCGATGTCGAGTTCGGTGATCTGGACGTCCACGCCGAGCGCGGCGAACTTGGACAGGGTGGCCTGGAAGCTGGCCGGGGGGCCGCCGGCGCCGAAGTGGCTCTGGAAGCCGACGCAGTCGATGGGCACGCCGCGGGACTTGAAGTCCTTGACCATGTTGTAGACGCCCTGGGTCTTGGCGTCGGTCCAGTTCTCGATGTTGTAGTCGTTGTAGCAGAGCTTGGCCGAGGGGTCGGCCTTGCGGGCGGTGCGGAACGCCTCCTCGATGAAGCCGTTGCCGAGCACGTCCTGGAAGACCGAGGTGCGGTGCTGGCCGCTGCCGCCGTCGGCGAAGGCTTCGTTGACCACGTCCCAGGCGTAGATCTTGCCCTTGTAGTGGCTCATCTCGGTGGTGATGTGGTTGTCCATCACGCTGCGCAGCGTGTTCGGGTCGGTGATCGCCTTGACCCAGGCGGGCAGTTGGGAGTGCCACACCAGGGTGTGGCCGCGCATCCGCTGCCCGTGCGCGGTGGCGTGGGCGACGATCTGGTCGGCCGGGCCGAAGTTGAAGGTGCCGCGGGAGGGTTCGGTGGTGTCCCACTTCATCTCGTTCTCCGGGGTGTTCATGTTGAATTCCCGGTCGAGAATGGTGGAGTACGTCGAGTCCCCGAGCCTGCCCGAGGCCACGGCCGTACCGAAGTAGCGGCCGCTGCCGGCCGCCGCGGCGGCCAGGGTCGGCGTGCCGGTCTTCGGCGTGCGGGCCTTCGGCGTGTGGGCGGCCTGGGCGACCAGCGGCACGGCCGCACCTGCGGCGGCGAGCACCACGGCAGCGGTGAGCACACGGCGGGTTGCCGGACGGCGGCGATGAGAGCGGTTCTGATCTGGCAACGGATTGCCTTTCTGGCGCGGCGGGCCTTGATGTCGGCCCCGGATATCTGCCAGTTGCCGCCACACATACAAAGGTTGCCGTGATCGGGAAGGAGTGCGGGGCGGCTCGCCGCCGGCCTCCGCCACCACGTCCGGAATCCCGAACCTCCCACTCGCCGCACTGGACATCACGTGACCAGACCGGGCGGATCGCCTGGACGATGCCGCCCTGAGACCAGGGCCCACGGCCAGAGCTGAAAACAATCGATTGAAGCGGCAACCGTTCCGCTCCGTCCGGCCACTCAGGGGTGCACCAACCACGGTGAGTGCAGTCAGCTGCGCTACGCCACCCGTATCCACGCACTCCGATCGGGAGCCCCACGTGTCACCTGACGACCCGACCACCACCGAGCAGCCGATGCCGGCGCCCTGGCGCTCAACGCGAACGCCGCCGCGCCGACCGTCAAGATCTCGGTGGATGCCGGTACCTCCCTGGGCACGGTCCCCAGCACCGGGGTCGGCATCAACACGGCCATCTACGACCCGCGCATGAACGACGCCTCGACGTCAGCGCTGATGAAGGCCGCGGGAGTGCGCCAGCTGCGCTACCCCGGCGGCTCCGTCGCGGACGGCTACCACTGGAAGACCCACACCTTCAGCGGCGGCGGCAGCTGGGCCGCGCCGGGTGACGACTTCGACCACTTCATGGCGACCGCGAAGAAGGTCGGCGCCCAGCCGATCATCACCGCGAACTACGGCACCGGCACGTCCGACCTGCTGAACACCCCCGCCAAGATCGCCGGCACCACCTCCGCACTGCGCTCGATGATCGCCACCTACGCCGGCGCGCACGCCGCTTCGGTCGAGATCGCGGTCACCGAGACCGACGGCGACTTCTCGCCCGCCAAGACCAGCCAGGCCGCGGCCCTGTTCGCGCCGGACACCTACATGAGCTGGTTCGAGCACGGCGCCGTCAACGTCGACTGGTGGAACGTGCACAACGGCATGGGTACGGCGCCCACGACCGTCAACGGCGAGACCGACTACCAGGACGAGGGCGTGCTCTCCAGCGGAAGCTGCTCCGCCGGGCACTGCGAACCGGCCCGCGACACGCCCTTCCCCACCTACTGGGGCATCCGCTCGCTGACCGTACTGGCCCACCCCGGCGACACCATGGTCAAGGCGTCCTCCGCCAAGCAGTCGGTCGCCGTGCACGCGGTGCGCAGCCGCAACGGCGGCCTGAACGTCATGCTGATCAACAAGGACCCGCAGAACACGGCGCAGGTCTCGCTCTCCTACGCCGGATTCACCCCGGCCCCCGGGAAGGCCAGGACCGTTTCGTACGCCAAGGGCGGCACCGCCCTCACCACAGCGGCGCAGGGAACGGCGGCCACGCAGATGCTGCCGCCGTACTCGATCACGACGCTGCAGCTGAAGCCCTCCTCGGCGACCACCGGCACTCACAGCCCGTCTCATGCCGCCCCGCCCGCCGCCGCGGCACCGGTGGCCTCCGCCTCCGGCACGATCGGCACCCGCGCACAGGCGAAGGCGGCCGGCGCACCCGACAGCCGGCCGGAGCAGAGCAACACCGCCGGCGGCCTGGCCTGCGGCGGAGCGAGGTGCTGGACAGATGATGGACGTATTTCGCCTGTAGCACGTCTTCAGTCCGGCAGTCGGGTCACGTCCGGGAATGCGTTGCCGTTGCCGCGAAGTTGACCCGGCAGACAACCACCGACGGCGACAGGGAAACGGCAGGATGACGCAGGTGAGGGAGCTTTACCTGAGTGTGGCGGACACAGCGGCGAAGCTGTTGGCCGCTCCGGAAGTGGCAGACGGCTGGCACCAGCCCTCTGCGCTGGCGAAGCTCAGCGTCCAGGGCCTGGCGGGTCACCTGGCCGGGCAGGTCTTCTTCATTCCCACGGTGCTCGCAGAGCCAGTACCTACCGAGCCCGCCATCTCGATCCACGAGTACTACGCGCGAGTCAGCTGGATCGGCTCGGATCTCGACACCCCGTTCAATCAGGCCATCCGGTCCGGCGGAGAGGAAGAGGCAGCCGAGGGTCCGGCCGTGCTGGCCGCGCGAGTCGCCGCATGCGTCCAGGAACTGCGCGGCATCCTGCCCGCCAGTCCGGACCGCCTGGTTCGCCGCCCCACCTGGGGGCCGTGGTCGATCAGCGTCGACGACTTCATCACCAGCCGGCTCCTGGAACTCGTTGTCCACTCCGACGACCTTGCGCACAGCGTTGGGTTGCCGACCCCGGGGTTCCCGGCCCCCGCCGTCGAAACCGTCGTGGACTTGCTGTCCCGGATCGCCTTGCGGCGGCATGGCGCGACCGATGTCCTGCGCGCACTGAGCCGCAGCGAACGTGCACCTGCTTCCATCTCGGCGCTCTAGCGCAAGCGCAGGAACCCGTCAAAAGCTCATGTACCGCCCTCTGGGGATCTCCCACCACGATGTCAGGGACCCCTGCCGCGCCCGCTGCGAAGGCGAGCTGCTTGGCGAGATCACCGCCGACGGCCACGACGAGATCGACGCCGACCTCTGCGGCCGAGCGCCCGATCTCACGGTGGGCTTCAACGGCTTCGTCGCCCAGCTCCAGCATCTCTCCGAGTACGGCGATCCTCCGGCCGCCCGCGGCCTCGGTCGTCTGGCCGTACGCGGAGTCAGAACCTCATGCCTGACCGCGATTTTCAGGAGTTCTGTCACCGTGGGGGCCGTGCACCCGTAGGCGAGCAGGATCATTCTGAGCGATGCGAGGCCGCACGCCCGGTTGGACCATTCGATCCTGTCTCCCAGCGCCCAGCCTCTGTGTAGCTCCCACTCGGCGGGGTCGATCAGCTGTTGGCACAGGGGGACATCGTGGACGCGCGGCACAGCGGCGGGCTCCTCCTGCAAGACGGCAGCCGCCCGAGTCAGCGTGGTGCTGGAGAACGCGGGAGTGGGCAGGGGGACGGTATTTCGGCGAGTCGGCCACACGCAACGCCGGAGGCGTGAAGGCGCGTGACGTCGGCGCGCGTGAGCAGTGTGCGGGGCGCGCCTGTGCGCGTGTTACGCCTGGAGCGGGTGCGTGGGCGGTTGTGGGCCCAGGATCCCGCGGTCGCCGCCTCCAAGGCGCTGCGTTTCGCGCCCGGGGATCTGACTGGTGACGGGCTGGGGATGGACAGGGCCCGATACGACCGACTGAGCCGCACCGTGGACGAGGTGTACCACTGCGGGGCCTCGATGAACATGGCCGCCCCCTACCGGCACCTCGCCTCGGTCAACGTCGGTGCCACGGCCAGGGTGGTGGAGTTCTGCCGAAGAGGGCGGGTCAAGCGGTTGCACCACCTGTCGACACTGGGGGTGTTCCTGGCGGCGCGTGAATCCGGCCGGCCCGAGGTGGACGAGCGGACACCGCCCTCAGCCCAGACCTGCGGACGGATCGGCTACCCGCGCTCGAAGTTCGAGGCCGAGACACTGGTGGCCGGGGCCGCCGCACAGGGCCTGCCGGTCACGGTGTACCGGCCCGGTCTCGTCCTGGCGGACTCGCGCAGCGGTGTGTCTCCCGCCGACGACTTCGTCGCCCGGCTCCACGCGGCCGCCGTCCTCACGGGCTGCCATCCACTGAGTCTGAGCCGCATCCCCGTCGTACCGGTGGACTACACGGCCGAGATGATCGCCGAGTTGTCCCCGCGGCCCGCACCCACGGCTGGGGCGTACCACGTGTTGCTGCCCGAGGCGCGACCGGCCGTGGAACTGTTCGACCAGGCGAAGGACTACGGGTATCCGCTGGTCGAGGTCCCGCCGGACACCTGGCGCGCGGAGCTGAAGGCGCGAGGGAGCAGTCGTACGGCGCTGGCCATGCGCACGCTCGCCATCGCCGAGTACATCCTCGGCCTGTCCAAGCACCGCGCGCTGCCGGACCACCGGTGCGAGGCCGTCACCGACGTGCTGCGCCGACTCGGCCGGCACGAACGGCTGGGGTCCGGCTTCTTCACCCCGATGTTCCGCTCCTTCATCGACCGGAACGTGCTGCCACCGCTGCCACCACTGCCACTGTCCTGACCCCCACCTCGACAACCCGGCGCAATGGAACGTACCCATGGATACCTCCGCCCCCTCGGCCCGCGACCTCCTCGTGCGGGCACTCACCTCCGCCTTCCAGGTCGGCCCCGACGCCGTCACGGGAGACGCGAGCCTCGCCGATCTGGGTCTCGACTCCCTCGCCGTGGTCGAGCTGATCGACCAACTGTCCGAAGAGCTGGACGGCGTCGTGCTGAGCGATGACGCACTGCACCCGGCGATGACCGTGGACGAGCCCGGACCGGCGCAGGACACGAAGGGGGTGGTGGAGGTGGACCGGACCGTCAACGCGGTCGGCTATGTCGGCCTGGGAGGTGACAAGGTCCTGATCGGCTGGCCGTTCGCCGGGCAGCGGGTCACCCTCCGGCTCGACGGGAAAGTCCTGCAGGTCCTGGGCGAGCAGCGTGTTCTGCAGGCCACTCTGCCCAGCCCTCTGCCGCCCTCGGCCTGCGGGCGCCTGCAAGGTGCTCGTCCGGCCGGGCCGTCACCGCTGCTGCCTCCGCCCGGTGAGCAGATCGTCGAGCGGACGGTCAGCAGCGTCGGCGGCTTCATGGTCGCCGGACAGCGCGTCCAGCTTGGCCGCGGCTATGCGCACCAGGTCGTCACCGCCCACCTGGACGAGACATCGATCCGGGTCTTTCACAGCGGCGAGCTCCCGTCAACCATCAACTGAGACTCGACACGGTCGGGCAGGGCTTGAAGTCGCGTGTGCAGGCAGGCAGTTCGACACCTTGGCGGTGTGCGAGCGGGAGGAAGGTCACCGGTCGGATCGCCCACGTGATGCGGGTGTGGTCCTGGGTGACCGTGACCGTGACCGTGACCGTGCAGGGCTCGGAGCGCAGAAGGGCGCGATGTGTTGCTGTCCGGCCCTGGGACAGCCAAGCCCATGCCTCGTCGGAGGCGTCGCAGTCCAGCGCGGGTGAGATCGTGTGGAGTGCGACCGCGACCCATCTGTCTGCCTGGGGTGCCGAGTAGGCGTCGACCTGGACGGGCTGGTCATCCGCGTCCGCGTGGCCGAGCCGGAGCGCACCAACGGCAGGCGCGCTCCTGGTGGGGCCAAGTCCGATGCGGGCGTCCGTACCGTCGCCCTTCCGCCGTTCCTCCACGTGGAGCCGTGCCCGCACCGCCGTCGGCCTCCCGGACGGCTTCCGCTTCTACGACCTGCGTCACACCGGGCACACGCTCTCAACGCGCTCCGGCGCCACCCTCAAGGACACGATGGTCCACGCGGGCCAGTCCTCCGAGAAAGCCGCGATGATCTACCAGCATTCCGACGACGAGCGTCAGCGTACGGCGGCGTGCTCGCGGAGTCCGAGACGTGGGGCGTCTTCGCGGCGACGCACCAGGAGCTGAGGGCGTTTTACGCGCATGCGGCCGAGTATGGGGGTGCGGTGGTGAAGTGGCTGCCTGAGGCGTGAGTTGTGGGTGAGGTGTAACAGTTTCGGCCTGCCGCGCTCTGTCCAAGCGGACGGCCACGCCGGCCGTCCAGGACAGGGGGACACGACTCGTGCAGTGGACGACCGGAAACGGGGGAGCGTACGGCGAGGATCCGTACGACGGCGCCGGGTACGCGTATGCCTACGGCCGCGAGGGGTACGGCCACAGCGGATACGGCCGCGAGGGGTACGGCCACAGCGGATACGGCGGCGAGGGCTACGGCCACGAGGCGTACGGGGGTGACACGGCCACGCTGGCCTGGGACCCGGCACAGCCGGCGCAGTGGGCGCAGCCGCACCCGACGGCGTGGGACGGCGCCGGCGGTCCGGCGTGGGACGCCGGCCACGGCGACGTCCTCACCATGCCCGCCCCGGAGACCGACACACAGCCCATCCCTTTCGTGCCGGGGCCTGAGCCGGAATCCGAGCCGGACCCGGACACACTGGAGGGCGAGCCGGCGGGGCCGGTCTTCGTGGATGTCTCGGGGCGGCGCCAACGCCGCGTGATGCGTGCCGCCCGGCTGCTGATGATTCCCGCCGCCGGTTATGTCGCCCTGCTGATCAGCACTGTGCTGGGCGGCCCTGGTGTCAGCGCTCCCTTCGTCCCGCAGCCGGACTCCGCGCACCGGGCGCCGCCCCGCGTGACCGCCTCCGACTCCCCACCCGCCCCCGGCCACTCAGCGGGGCGTGCGGGCTCCGCCGCAGGGCACGCCGACTCCCGCCCCACGGCGCAGCGGACCTCCCCGCCCGTCCGGCCGACAGCCTCGACCGCCCCCGCGACCAGCGCACCGCCCACCAGGGCCACTTCCCCGACGGCCACCGCCAGTCCGACCCCGACCTCCTCCTCCCGGGGGCGTGCCCTTGGGACGTCCCACAAGCCCGTGAAGTGACCCAAGGCCCTGACGTGACCGACCGCCGCCGCACCGCTCCGCGCCGCCACAGCCGTACCCGCCACATCACCCCCCGCACCCACTGGCTGCTGATGAGTGTGCT
>NZ_BMVG01000086.1 GCF_014650595.1 Streptomyces alanosinicus | reverse complement strand
CGGCGGCGGCCTCACCATGGTCGTCTCCCTGCCGTTCGCGGATCTGCGGGCGGGTGCCGAACCGACCGAGCAGAGCGTAACCGAGCAGAACGTAGGAGGCGCGTGATGAGCACTGTGCCCGGCACCTGGAAGCTGCACCGCACGCGAGGAAGCCAGGCTGCGCGGCCCTTGCCGCTGCGGGACCGGCTCGCCCTGACGGCGGGCCTGGCCGCCCCGTTCCTCGTGGCCCTGGCCCTCGTCCCGCTCCGTACGAGCCTCACGCACACGAACGCCGCTCTCGTCCTCGTCGTCGTGGTCGTCGCTGTGGCCGCCCTGGGCAGCCGTACGGCGGGCGTGGTCGCGGCGCTGTCGGCGGCAGCCTGGTTCGACTTCTTCCTCACCCGGCCGTACGAGACCTTCGACATCACCGCGTCCGCCGACATCGAAACGGCGGTGCTGCTGCTGGTCGTCGGCGTGATCGTCGCCCAGCTCGCGGCCCGTGCCCGCCGGCTGGAGGTCATGACGGTGACCGACGCGGATCACCTGGCGCGGATCCATCGGACGGCCGACCTTGTGCAGTGCGCCAACTCGGCGGACATCGTGGTCGACCACGTCCGCGGCGAGCTGACCGGCCTGCTCGGCCTGGGCGCATGCCGCTTCGAGTACGGCACGCTCCTGGGCCGCCCGCCGCGCATGGAGAAGGACGGCAGCGTGACGGTGGGCCGCCGCACCTGGAACCCGGACACCGACGGGTGGCCGGAGGGCGAGATCGAGCTGCGCACCTACGGCAACGGCCACTACCAGGGCCGCTTCATGCTCACCCCCGGCCCCGGACCGGTGCCCCCGCTCCAGGCCCGGTTGGTCGCCGTCACCCTGGCCGACCAGACAGGGGCGGCGCTGGACACGGCGGGACCAGTACGCAGGGCGTGAGGCCGGACATCGCGGAAACAATGCGGAGGTGATGAAGCCGGGCGGGCCGGATTCCCTGACGTGATCCTGACGCCGGACCGGCCGCCCGGCGGAACGGCGCCGCGCCTCCTGTCGTTCCTTTCCGGTGTGACGTCAACTCTCCATCTGCGCCCGGAACTTGGCCAGCGCTCTCAGCACATGGTGATCTTCGGTGACGACGGACTCGCGCACCGGCTCGCCCTCGAACTGGACGCGGTGTGCGGCGAGGTCGTCACCGTGGTGGTGCCGTCCCGGGACGACGAGTACGGCGACCGGATCTCCGCGCTGCACGAGGACCCACGCTCGCCGGTCGAACTGCTCGTCTCCGCGCGCCCGGACGAGCGGACCCTGCGGGCCGCCGGGGTGGAGCGGGCCGCCGCGCTCGCCCTCACCTACCGCGACGACCAGGTCAACATGACCGCCGCCCTGCTGGCCCGCACCCTCAACCCGTCCGTGCGGCTGGTGGTGCGGATGTTCCACCGCGAGCGAGGCCGGCACCTGGAGCGGTTGCTTGACCGTGCCGCCGGCCTGTCCGGGGAGGCGGCGCTGGACACCTCCACCACGGTGCTGTCGGACGCCGACACCGCCGTACCCGAACTCGTGGCGGCAGCCGCCGTCGGCCACGGCCACACGCTCCAGGTCGAGGACAAGGTCTTCCGCGGTGTCGTCCGCCCGGCCGGCACCCCGTCGCACACCACCGACCTGGCCACGCTCGCCGTCCTCTCCGGTGCCCACCAGGACGACCCGGCGAGCCAGGACAGCCCGGAGACGCCCGGCGAGGAGGGCACCCAACTGCTGCCGGACACCCGGACCGCGTATCACCGCCAGTTCACGCACGGCCGCTTGATGCTGGAGGAGGTCACCCATCATCACGCGCCCGAACCGGCCCGCCGCAGTCGGCGCGGTCGTACCGGGGCCTGGCTGCGGGCCCGGCCGGCGCACCTGCCGTGGAAGGTGTTCCTCTCCCGCGAGCTCACCGCTGTCTTCGGCGCGCTCGGGGCGATGGTGCTGGCGCTGGCCGCCGCCACGGCGCTGTTCGCGGACGAGCACCCATGGTGGAAGAACCTGTACCTGCCGATGCTGGACATCTTCACGATGGGCGACCCGGCCACCAACGAGTCCGTCGCCCGCCGCGTCCTCCAGCTCGTCGCCGGTTTCGTCGGTCTGGCCGTGCTGCCGCTCGTCGTGGCCGCCACGCTGAACGCCACCGAAGCCTTCCGCGCCGCCTCCGCGAGCCAACCGCCCGACGAGGACACCATCGGCCACATCGTCCTCGTCGGCCTGGGGAAGATCGGCACCCGAGTGCTGGCCCGGCTGCGCACCACTGACCACCAGGTCGTGGTGATAGAACGCGACCCGCACGCGCGCGGTGTCGCCTTCGCCCGCGAACTCGGCGTGTCACTGATCCTGCAGGACGCCACCGCCCCCGGTGTGCTCGATCTGTCCCAGGTCCGGCACAGCCGCTCCCTGCTCGTGCTGACCCGTGACGACGGCCAGAACCTGGACATCGTCATGGCGGCACGGGAGACCAACCCTGAGGTGCGCGTGGTCATGCGGCTCTACGACGACGATCTTGCGGCGACCGTCCAGCGCACCCTGCGCGCTTCGTACCCGGAGGCGCTCACCCGCAGCCGAAGCGTTTCCGCGCTGGCCGCTCCGTCCTTCGCCGCCGCCATGATGGGCCGCCACGTGCTCGGTGTCATGCCGGTGGAGCGGGGCTCGCTGCTGTTCACCTGCGTCGACGTGGCCGGGCATCCGGAGCTGGAGGGGCGCTCGGTGCACGAGGCGTTCCGGGAGAACGAGTGGCGGGTGCTCGCCGTCGGGGCCGTGAGTCCTGCGGTGCAGGTCTCCTCCGTGGACACCCTCACCGGCCTGCGCGCGAACCGGTCCGGCTTTGACTGGCGTCCGCCGCAGGGCCGAGTGCTGCGGACTGGCGACCGGGTGGTCCTGGCGACCACGCGGCGCGGGCTGGACATCCTCATGACGGGCGTACAGCCGCATCCGGCAAACCGCAGGGACTGAGCGATGCCCGCGGGCCTGGACGGCAACTGCGAAACAGCCGGATCCTCAGTGCCCTTGCCCGTTGACCGGCGCCTTCAGCAGTCGGTTCAGCTCGTTCCCGGCGTCGTCGTATCCGGCATCCGAGATCCGTTGCAGCTCGCGAAGGTCGCCGATTGCAGCTGCGCGTCGAGTGAGTAGGAGCCCGGCTCGCATGGATCCCTCGTCCAACAGCTCGCTCAGCTCCCCGAGGTCGTCGGCCGCGTCGGCAAGATCGGCAAGCCGGTCCAAAGCAGTCTCATTGCCCTCATCGGCCAGCTCGCGCAGGGTCTCTCGATCGATGTTCTGGTTGCCCATGACGTCATGGTGCAGCCCTGCCCTTGGGGAAAGGTCAAGTGGGACGATGGCCGGTGATCACCATCGGGCAGCTGGCCAGGTACGTCGGAGTGTCGACCAAGACCATTCGCGTGTATCACGACAAGGGGCTGCTTCCCGAGCCCGAGCGCGATGCGTCCGGCTATCGGCGGTACGGCGCGAACGACGCCATCGAGCTGATCAAGATCCGCACCCTCGCCGAGGCCGGAATCCCCCTGGCCCGGATCCGGGACCTGAGATCAGCGACCGGCGAAGACTTCCAGCAGGCACTGCGCGAGATCGACGACGAGCTCACCGCCCGCATCCGTGGCCTGCGTGCGACGCAAGGACGCCTGCGCCAGCTTGCCGCCGGGCATCCGGCACCGTTACCCACCCAGATCAGCGCACACCTGGAGCACCTGGTCCGCTGGGGGTTCACCCCTCGATGGATGGACCTCCAACGCGACCTGTGGATCCTCGTGTTCGCCACTCACCCGGACCAAGCGATCATCCTGTTCCAGGACCAGACCGAGGCCCTGGCCGACCCCGCGCTGCGGCAGCTCTTCCTCGACTACGACCACGCGCACGACCTCGACGCCAACGATCCTCGAATCGACGACCTCGCCCACCGGATCGCTGAGGCGACCCGAGACCGCTACGGCGCCGACGAACTGCCCGAGCTGGACGCGACCTCCGAGATCCCCGCCCTCATCCAGGGCACGGTCAACGCCGCGTCCCCAGCATGGCAGCGACTCGACATGCTCATTCGCGCACAGCTGGACGCGTGACTCGACGTTACGGACACACGATCCTGGCTGTGCGCGAAAATCAGTCAGCCCATACCGCGAACTGCAAAGCAAACGCTGGCTGATGCGGCACTAGGGCCTGTCCGGCGGATCAGGTCGCGGGAAAGTGACGGTGCCTCATCGGCGCAGGTGAGCGGGGGCAGTGCGTCCAGCTGCAAGGCGGAGGAGGGAGTCGACGCGGTGGGGGTCCCCCGCGCGTGAGCGGAGTCGAGCGTGGGGGAGTCGGCGAGTGACGACAACGCCGCAGAGGGGCGTGCCAGCACCCGCGTCCCCGACAGGATCCGCCGGACAGGCCCTAGTCCAGTCCGGACGCCTTGAACACGGCCCGTGCCGTCTCGCGGTCCATGCGGATCGAGAGGCGGCGCAGCGCGGTCTGGCCGCACAGCAGCAGTCCGTCGTCCGCCGCCTTCCGCGCGCCCTCGTTCAGGCGGAACCACAGGTGCGGGTTGCGGACGAGGACCTCGGGGTCGATCTCGATGCGGCCGCCCAGGGCGTCCCGCAACAGGAACCGCGGCGAGATGCCGTCCATGCAGCGGACCGACACCAGCAGGTCTGTCCGCACCCGCTGCTCGCACACCAGCCGGCGCGAGGCCAGCCAGTTCCCGCCGGCGGACACCCGGGCGGGATACAGCACGACGAAGAGCAGCCCGGCGAGCACGAACCACAGCGCGGCGCGCCCCACGGCGATCCGGCCGGAGCCCCAGTCGGTCAGGAGCAGCAGGGTGAGCAGTACGCCGGCGCAGCGGACGGCGCTCAACAACTCATGCGTCCAGTCGTGGTCGTGCACCGCCTCACCTGATGCATCAGGGCGTCCCATGGCGCAGACGGTAGTGACCTGGGGAAGCTGATCGGTGGACCTTGATACGGCTCTGATGGCGATGCCCGTCAAGATCGCGTCAAGGTCTGCCGGTTCGGCGCGAAGATGCCGCAAGGAACGGACGTACATGGCGGGAAAAGGTCTGAACCTGGGTGCACCCGCGTGCGCTTCGACTCTCGTGCGTGGCTGAACGAAGAAGGAGCACGTGCCCATGTCCGTCCTGACCATCGAGCAGCCGGATGCCGTACCCGCCGGCGAGGAGCCGCCTGATACCGGCGAGCGTCACCGGCTGACCGCCGTCACGGGGCTCGCGGCCCTGTCGCTGGACGCGATGGCGTCGGTGGCGTACGGCCCGGAGGCAATCGTCCTCGTCCTCGCCGCCGCGGGTGCGCACGGGCTGGGCTTCACACTGCCCGTCACGCTGGCCATCGCCGCCCTGCTCGCGGTGCTCGTGGCGTCGTACCGGCAGGTCATCGCGGCCTTCCCGGACGGCGGCGGGTCGTATGCCGTGGCCAAGGCGCATCTGGGCGCGCGGACCAGTCTGGTCGCCGCCGCCTCCCTGGTGCTGGACTACGTGCTCAACGTCGCGGTCGCGGTGACCGCGGGCGTGGCGGCGCTGACCTCCGCCTTCCCCTCCCTCTACGGCGACCGGCTGTGGCTGTGCCTGGTGGTGCTCGCGCTGATCACGGGCGTCAATCTGCGCGGGATAGTGGAGTCGGCGAAGGCCTTCATCGTGCCGACGGTCGTGTTCGTCGGCTCGATCTTCGTACTGATCATTGTCGGTCTGTTCCGCTCCCACCCGGTGAGCACGGCGACCGCGGCCGGGCATGCCTCGGTCGTCGCGGGCAACGCCTCCTCCGTGGGCGCGCTCCTTCTGCTGAAGGCTTTCGCCTCCGGGTGTGCCGCGCTGACCGGCGTGGAGGCCATCGCCAACGCCGTCCCCTCCTTCCGGGTGCCGCGGGTGCGCCGGGCCCAGCGTGCGGAGATCGCCCTCGGCGCCGTACTCGGACTGATGCTGATCGGCCTGTCGGTGCTGATCGGCCGCTTCCACCTCCAGCCGGTCGCGGGCGTCACGGTCCTCGCCCAGCTCGCGGACGCCGCGCTCGGCCACAACGGGGCGTTCTACGTCATCCAGTTCGCGACGATGATCCTGCTGGCCCTGTCCGCCAACACCTCCTTCGGCGGGCTGCCGGTGCTGCTGAAGCTGCTCGCCCGCGACAACTACGCGCCGCATGTCTTCGCCCTGAAGGCCGACCGCCAGGTCCACCGGCACGGCGTCCTCGCGCTCGCCGTCGTCTCGGCCGCGCTGCTGGTCTTCTCCGGCGGTGACACCAACACCCTGGTGCCGATGTTCGCCATCGGTGTCTTCGTCGGCTTCACCATCGCCCAGGTGGGCATGGTCCGGCACTGGCGGCTGGAAAAGGGCGCCGGCTGGCGCGGGAAGGCGCTGCTCAACGGCTTCGGCGGGATCCTCACCGGGGTCGCCGCCGTCGTCGTCACCGCGAGCAAGTTCGAGGAGGGTGCCTGGCTGATCGTCATCGCGCTGCCGCTGCTGGTGGCCGCCTTCATCGCCGTGCACCGCGCCTACGGCCGGATCGGCGAGCGGCTCGGGCTCGGCCGCATCCCCGAGGTCCCGCACCGCGAGCGCTCGCTGGTGGTCGTCCCGGTGTCCACGCTGTCCCGGCTGACCTCGGAGGCGCTCACCGCCGCCACCTCCCTCGGCGACGAGGTCCGCGCCGTCACCGTGTGCTATCCGGACCCCGAGGACCGGGCTCAGCTGCACGCGCTGGAGCGCGCCTGGGCGGACTGGGACCCCGGGGTGCCACTGGTACGTCTGTCCTGCGCACGCCGCTCGCTCGGGCGTCCCATCGCCGCGTACGTCCGTGAGGTGGCCGCCACCGAGCCCGGCACCCGCGTCACCGTGCTGATCCCCGAGACCGAGCCGGAGCGGCTGTGGCAGCGGCTGCTGCAGAACCAGCGGGGCGCGGTCGTGGCGCACGCCGTGCGGCGGGAGACGGACGCCGCGATCTGCCGGCTGCGCTTCCGGCTGTGACCGGGGTCACTACCGTCACGGCGCGCTACCCGTCGGTACGGGTCAGGAGCCGTAAGAGTCCCGTCAAAGGTTCCGGGTCGGCCGTAAGAGGGCCGTCAAGGGGCGACCGGATCCGGCCATACAGGCGCTTTCCTCGTAGCGTCCGTTTCAACCGAACCTCACTCCAGGAGTTCGCGATGGCCGATCTGGCCTTCGTCGTCACCGTGCTCGCGGGTTTCGCGCTGGTGGCCCTCGTCGCCAAGGGGGTGACGAAGCTGTGACCATCGAGAACATCGTCGGCCTGGTCGTGGCCGTCGCCCTGCTGGGCTATCTCGTCCTCGCCCTGATCTACCCGGAGAGGTTCTGAGACACGACATGGGTCCCGCACTTGCAGGCCTGCTCCAGCTGCTCGCCCTGACAGGCGCCCTGGCGCTCGTCTACGTCCCCGTCGGCAACTACATGGCGAAGGTCTACTCCTCGCGCGAG
>NZ_BMVG01000085.1 GCF_014650595.1 Streptomyces alanosinicus | reverse complement strand
CCGTCAAACGACCCGAGACACTCGTCGCTCTGCGTAATGGCCGACGATAAGGAACAAGCTCAGAACCCGTCTTTGAACCGCCGAGCCGTCCGCGTCCGTCACGGCCTCACGGCCGACGGGGCTGCTTCCTGACGCGCCTTGGAAAAAAGTTGCGGGCCGTTGTCGATCCGGCCACGTCCCGTTCGACGTCATGATGTGCGGCGCCTCGCCACACGATGACGCGACAGGACCTGACGAGGAAACACGTGGATCAACTGCTGAGAGTCATGAACTTCAACGTCTCGAGTGACGGAATCGGTGCGGGTGGGCACCAGAGTCTTGAGCGGCCATTCGGCCTCGATCATCCCGAGAGGCTGTTCGCCTGGGCCGGAGCCACGGCGAGCTGGCCCATGCGCACGGACCCCGGCGGGAGCCAGGGCCTCGACGACTACTTCACGCGAGATTTCGCACGCAACATCGGGGCCGAGATCATGGGCCGCAACAAGTTCGGGCCCCAGCGCGGGCCTTGGCAGGACCATGAGTGGCACGGCTGGTGGGGGGAGGAGCCCCCGTTCCGCACCCCGGTGTTCGTCATGACCCACCACGAGCGTCCTTCGTTCACGCTCTCCGACACCACGTTCCATTTCGTCGGCGGCGGCCCGACCGCGGTCCTCGAACAGGCGCGGGAAGCGGCACAGGGCAAGGATGTCCGACTCGGTGGCGGGGTGACCACTATCCGGCAGTTCCTTGATGCCGACCTCGTCGACACCATGCATGTGGCGGTCTCGCCGGTAAAGCTCGGCTCCGGACTACGGCTGTGGGAGTCCCCTGATGAGCTGCTCGACCGGTTCCACCTGGAGGTCGTGCCCAGCCCGAGCGGCGTGACGCACCACCTGTTCTGGCGAAGGTGACGCCAGAGCCCACTCGGGGCGGCTGAAAAGGCTGGCCGGGCGTGGACCTGGGCGGTTGTCAGCCCCGGCACGCCCCATCGGGCTGCCTAAGCGCTTTGCGGACGTCGGCCGGACGGCTTCTTCGCGGTCGTCTTCTTCGCCGTGGCCTTCTTGGCCGGCTGCTTCTTCGAGGGAGCCTTCTTCGGCAGCTTGTGCACCTCGGCCGGTCCGGCGTCCTCACCCCGGGCCGTCTTTGCCCGCTGTACGGACTCGTTCAGCGCGGCCATGAGGTCGACCAGCTGGCCGGGCGCTGCCGCGGGCTCTGGTGCCTCGGGGAGGGGCTTCTGTTCGCGTTTCGCCTCGATGATCTGGGCGATCGCCTCGGTGTATTCGTCCCGCACTCCCAGCTCGGAGAGGTCGTCGACGGTCATGGTGTCGATGAGGGCGAGCGCGCCCTCGATCTCGTCCTCGGGCACCTCGATCGGGGGCGGCAGCAGTTCCTCGGGGGAGCGGACCTCGTCGGGCCAGAGCATCAGATGCATGACCATTACGTCGCCGCGGACGCGGAGCAAGCCCAATCTCTCACGTCCGTGCCACGCCCACTTGGCGACTGCCACCCGCGAAGATCGCCGCAGGGCCTCGACCAGCAGCTTGTACGGCTTCGCCGCGACCTGCTCGGTCGCGGCCAGGTAGTAGCCGGCACCGATACGGATCGGATCGATCGATTCCAAAGGTACGAAGGTCTCGATCTCGATGGCACGCGCCGTCGGCAGCGGCAGCCGGCGAAGTTCCTCGTCGGTGATCGGGATGACCTGTGTCTTGGACACCTCGTAGCCCTTGCCGATCTCTGTCTCGTCGACGGGGCGGTCTTCCAGGCCGCAGTACTTGCGCACTCGCACCCGCGACATGTCCGCCAGGTGGTACTGGTGGAATGTGATGCTGTGGCTTTCGGTGGCGGCCTGGACAGCGACGGGTACGGTGACCAGACCGAAGCTGATCGCCCGTTCCACACGCTCCGGGGCATCGGCAGACCTCCGCGGTAGCCCCGAGCACCACCAGCCTAAGCCGCAGGACCGAGCCGCACGAGGAATGCGCTTCAGGTTCAGCCGCGCGTGCTCGTGTAGCGCACGCCCGGACCCCACCCCGCCATCACCGGAGCCATGCACCACTGGCACAGCGGACAGCCACCGCTGCCGAACTTGTGCGTCTTGCGCTGGCACCCGCGCAGAGACCGACGCGGTCACCGGGCAGGTGAGTGCGGACGGATCCGGCTCGGAGATCGGGGGAGGAGTCGTCATTGCAGCGCCTTCTTCGGGAGGTGCCGCTTACCGGCCACCATGGGCACAGAATATCGGCCACATAGGCACTTTTGTTCGATATGGCGTGCGGCGGGTGGCCTCTACGCCGACGATGCCCTGGTCGGTGTCGGGCCGGCCGTGATTGCAGATGCTGGTGCCGTCGGCGACCAGCCGCCGGGCTTCCTCGCGATCGATAGGGGCATTGCCCGCCTTCCCGCCACGTAGCGAGGCGACCGCCTCAGTCCTACTGCCGGGCTGACGGGGGACGGGAGCTGATGGCGAGGGCGGCGGGGTAGAGCATCTGGCGTCCGTAGCGGGTGCGGGCGCGATCGGCGACGGCTTCGATCGCGAGGGGCTTGTCGTCCGCCGCGTCGAGGGTGAGCTGCCGGGTGGCCCGGTCAGCGGGCCGAAGGGCGTCGGCGCGCAGCAAGATGCTGCGGACCCGGGCGCGCTGGAGGCCGAGGGAGGCATATACCCCATACGCAGTGCGGGCCAGGAGCACGGTGTGCTGGGTGGGCTCCGGCAGGGCGCGGCTGCGGCGGGTCGAGGTCAGGTCGGCGTAGTGGACGGTGCAGGTCAGGCCCGTTGCGATCTGGCCGGAGGTGCGCAGCCGCATGCCGAGGTCGTCGGCCAGGGCGAGCAGGGCGCGCCGGTGCTGGGCGGGGTCGAGTTCGTCGCGGGCGAAGTGGTGCTGGCTGCTGATACTCGCCGGTGCCGGGGCGGGGTCGACGGTCTGGGTGTCGCGCGCGTGGGCGCGCTCGTGGAGGGCCCGGCCGGCGCGGGCACCGAGAAGGCGTTGCAGGGTGAGCTGGGGAGTGTCGGCGACGTCGCCGACGGTGTGCAGGCCGTACCTGGCGAGCGTCGCAGCGGTCCTCGCGCCCACGCCGGGCAGCTCTCTCACCGGCCGGGGCCGCAGGAACGCCCCGATGGCCTCGGGGTAGTCCTCGATGACGGTGCGCTGGCCGGGCGGGGTGAGGGCGCAGGCCATCGCGGCGAGCATCCGGTTGGGTGCGCATCCCGCGGAGCTGCGCAGGCCGAGGTGGGCGAGCGCGCGCAGCTGGACCACCTCGGTCAGGCCGCGTGCGTCGCGTCGCCAGTACGGGAGCGCACCCGTGAGGTCGAGAGCGGCACTGTCCGGTTCGATCATCTGCACCCGCGGCGTGATGTCCTCCAGCAGGCGGCGCAGCCGTTCGGGAAGTTCAGGGTCGTGGTCGGCCGGGAGGTCGAAGCGGAGGTGGAGGATGTGGCGGCCCATGGTGATCACCCGGCGCTTCCGGGGTTCACCAGACGCCTCAGACTGTCTCGCCACCGCATCGGGGGCGGAGCTTTGATGCCAGGCTCCTCAATGCGGAGGAATCGGACACAGACGCTTCGTGACATTGGTGCCCACCTCCAGCTGCACGGGGAGCTCACCCGTCCCGGGACAATGTATCGAACATAATTCGAACATTGCGCCTCTTGTCAGACGCTCTGTCGTGTGACCGAGCAGCACAGTTTGCGAACGGCCAGCGCAGCTTGCGAGCCGCTGCGGCTTTGTGACCTCGGTGGAGGTGGCACGACCGACCACCACTGTTTCGGTCCGCTGCGACTTAGCGGTGATTGAGGATCGCGTGGAGCCGGCCTCTAGCGCCTCGTGCCTGTGTCGCCGTCATCATTTGGTGCGTCCCGCTGGTTCCTCTCGCCGGTAGCGGAGGCGTCCCGCATGTCGGCGGGGGTGTCGTGCATGATTCCGAACTCCACGCGGCCCTGCGGCCCCGTCAGCTGAACATGGAGCTGACCATCGACGTCCTCGACCGGATTGGCGTGTTCCTTGACGGCCGGACGGCCGTCGTTCGAGACGCGGCCGGCACCGCACCGGCCGAAGGAGGGGGTATCGGCCGCTGACGCGGCCGGGCGCGTCCGCCCCGGCTCCTCCCAGCGACGGCGGTGCTGCCCGCCCCGCCTCCGGACCGTTCGCCGCCGGGCGCGCGCGGACGTAGCGTCGAAGTAGGTGCCTTTCCGTTGAGGTCGTCGACGCCGGGGGGTCGGAGGCCGCCTACCAGCGCTTCTCGGAGGATCCGTGATGGAAGGATTCAACCCCAAGGGCAGCCGTCGCGCCGTGCCGCCGTCGGACGCGGCCGCGCCCGACGGCACCGCGAGCGCCGCCGTCGAGGGTGGCGCGGTTCAGACCGGCGGCGGCACGGCAGCGGCGCCCAATCTGCCGGTGTACCGGTCCGTGAGCGGCTACGGCAACCACCTCCACCACCCCGCGCAGGGGGCCGCTGGCTCGGTGTTCCTGCGGCGCGCCCCCGTCGGGTACGCCGACGGCGTGAGCTCTCCGGCCGGCGCCGACCGCCCGAGCGCTCGAGTGGTCAGCAACATCGTCTGCCGACAGGAGACGAGTACCCTCAACGCCCAGCGTCTGACAGACCTGACCTGGATGTGGGGGCAATTCCTCAACCACGACGTCAACCTCATCTCGGCCGCGGATCCGCTGGAGACGTTCGGCATCCCCGTGCCAGCCGACGATACTGCGTTCCCGCCGGGCAGCCAGATCCCGCTCACGCGCTCGGCCTACGATCCGTCCACCGGCACCGGACGGCGCAACCCGCGGCAGCAGCTCGACAGCTCCAACTCGTACTTCGACGGCAGCCAGGTGTACGGGCCGGACGAGGGGCGGGCCGCGGCTCTGCGGGCCGTCCAGAACCTCGGGCCAGTAGCCGTCTACACCAACGCGCTGAAGACCAGCGCCGGAGTCGACGGGCCGGTCCTTCCGCTGAACACGGCCGGACTCTTCAACCAGACGGTCGGCCCCGCGGCCGGCTTCTTCCTAGCCGGTGACGAGCGGGCCAACACCGGGTACGGGCTGATGAGCATCCATTCGCTGTTCGTCCGGGAGCACAACCGGCTGGCCGCGCTGATCGCCGCCGAACGCCCCACGGCCGACCCCGAGCAGGTATACCAGCACGCCCGCAAGTGGGTCGGTGCGCTGATCGGGTCGATCACCTTCCAGGAGTTCATCCCGGCGATCCTGGGCGCGAACGCGATTGCCCCGTATGCGGGCTACGACCCACACGTGGACCCCACCATGAGTGCCGAGTTCGCCACGTTCGGCTTCCGGTTCGGCCACTCGATGCTCTCCCCCGACTTGCTGATCGTGGACAACGACGGCAAGGTCCTGCAGACGGTGCCGCACGGCCAGGCACTGCTCAACATTGGGATCGTCAACCAGTTCGGCATCGGCCCGGTGTTCAAGGGCTTCGCGTCCCAGATCATGCAGGAGGTCGACGTCTCGGTGATCGAGGCGATGCGCAGCATCCGGCTGCCCGGCGCGCCGCCGCTGGACCTCGTGGCCGTGGACATCCAGCGGGCCCGCGACCACGGCATCCCGGACTACAACCGGTGCCGCAAGGCGTACGGACTGCCCGAGCGCCGCACGTTCGCCGAGCTGACACCGGACCCGGCGGTGCAGGCGAAGCTGAGTGCCGCGTACGGCGACATCCGTCTGGTCGATCCGCTGATCGGTGGGCTGGCTGAACCTCATGTCCCGGGCACGGCGTTCGGTCCGCTCTTCACCGCGGTCATCACCGACCAGCTCACCCGCACCCGAGCCGGCGACCGCCTTTGGTTCGAGAACGACCCGGCCCTCACACCGTCTGAGGTCGCCGCGATCAAGAGCACGAAGATGTCGGACGTAATCAAGCGGAACACGCAGATCTCGAACATCCAGGACGACGTCTTCCACCTGCCGATCTGATCCGCTTCGCGCGCGGCGGCGCAGCCCCGTCCCCTCCTGTCCCAGCTGCTGGTACTGCAACGCTCCTTGCAGTGAGGCCCGCCGTGGACTCCAGCGTCGTCGGCTTCCGGACTGACGTGCCCGCCTCAGGACCGCCAGTAGTTGTTGGCAGCCGCGATCGTCTGGAACTCGATGGCCACCACCTGCGTGGCGTGCATGAGGCTTTCCGGAGTGGTGGCGTAGTTCGGCCGGCCACCCTTCAGCACGTCCAGATCGGGCTGAATGTTGTGCACAGTGTGACGGGCCAGCGTCAGAGCCAGGGCCCGCCCCTCTTCCGGAGAACTCGTGATCAGGGAGTTGCCGGGGACCAGGACCAAGCCTTCGTCGGGTACTCGATTCATGACGCCAATGTGCCCCAGGCCTGAGCCCGGATACGCCCTGACACGCTCCACGGAGCCGAAGGAGTGACCAACCCGAGGCTGCGGGCCACACCTCCTCAAACGGGTCTTCAGGGTGCCGACCCCGCCGCACCGTTCGCCGCCGGTTCAGGAGTCCGGACATCGGACGGGGTACGGGAGCCGGGCGCCACGAACGCGGCGGCGAGGTCTAGGTGGGAGTTCATGTCCGGCTCGAACCGGCCGTAGGGTTCACGTGGGTCCAGAACAGCGGGGACCCTCAACAGGTGATCCCTCCCCCGGGAGGGCTGACTCAGTGCTGCCAAGGCCACCGAGGCGCCGACCATCGCCCGGCCGAAGGCCGCCCCGAACCTCCTGATGTCTCTGAGACATCTCACAGTCTGGAGAACCTGGACTGCGGTGGCCGAGTCGGCGCAGGTCGGCTGAGCGGGTGCTGGCGGGCTGGAGATCGGCGTACGGGTGCAGGCGGGCCCCGGCGGTGCCGTCAGCCAGGGTGCGCTGCGGGGTGACTGGCTGGGCGGGGGTGGGGGCCGGGGTGGTGTGGTCGAGGAGGTCGAGGGCGGCCTGGGGTCCGTGGTCGCGGCGGGCGGCGGCCACTTCGTCGAGGTCCCAGGCCATCTCGCCGACGACGGTGCGGCGCGGGCTGCGGGCCTCGACCTGGCCGCGTACCAGCAGCAGCCCGGAGTGGAACACGGTGTGTGCGACGTGCTCGTGGGAGTCTTCGAAGAAGGCGATGTCGACCAGTCCGGAGCCGTCCTCCAGTGTGCAGAAGATAACGCGCTTGCCGGACGGCCCTGCTCACCGCCCGGGAGAACATCACCGACGCCGTCGCCGCGAGGGCCATGATGTGCATCCACGGCGGCGCCGGCTTCGGCAAGACCCTCGCCGTCAACACCTGCCTGCGCGCACTCGAACCCGGCGAGGACGTCCGCAAGATCACCTTCCGGGCCCGTCCCACCGCCCGTGCGGTGCGCTATGAGCTGTTCACCGCACTCGATCTGGCTGGTGAACCGCCGCGCCACCCCAGCGAATTCGACCGCCTGCTGAAGGCCGCCCTGGCCGAGCGTCCCCGCACCTTCCTCGTGGACGAGGCGCAGTGGCTCAACGGGGAGGCGTGTGGATGAGGGGGTTGTCTGTCAGGTGGGGGTTGCTTTTCTTCGGGTGTCTCGTTGATGGCTTCGGTGGCACGCGCCTGATTCAGGTGCTGCCTTAATCGAGGGGCATTGCGAGAAGGTGGTGGAGCGTGGGGGAGAGGCCTCTTCTTCGGCTGCTCGAGGGCGGACTCAGCGGCCTGACGCCCGATGACGGGCAGGCGCTGGATGTGTGGGCTTTCCAGGCGCGCTGCGCGCAGGCGTTCGTTTCGACCTGGGTGTCACGCGGCTTCTCTGCCACGACGATCGCCTGCTACACGGCGCTGCTGGAGCGGGTGCTGGACCGTTTCGAGCGGCCGGTGTGGCAGATCGAGCCCGCTGAAGTGGATGCGATGCTGCACGCGCTGATGCTGGCTGGCCGGGCTGCGGGGACCAGGCGTCAGTATCTGCAGATGCTGCGCACGTTCCACGGCTTTGTCCGGGACCGCTACGCGGCCGAGATCCGGGCCCTGTACGGCGTCGGGGTGGGTGATCCGGTGGACCGGTTCAACCGGCTGCGGCATGTCTGGGACGACACGCCCTGTCGGTTGCCGCCGGCGGCTGAGCGCTTGACGGCGTTCTTCGCCTTCGCCCGTGCCCGCCTCGCAACCACGTCGGACTATCCGGCCGCGGCACGGGACTACGCACTGCTGCGGACCTTGTACCACTCGGCGCCGCGTGTGAGCGAGGTCGTCCGCCTCGACACGTGTGATGTCCATCCCGGACTCGGCTCCTCGGGC
>NZ_BMVG01000084.1 GCF_014650595.1 Streptomyces alanosinicus | reverse complement strand
CGGGCTTCTGCGGTCTCCCGCGCTGCCCTTCACGAGTACTACGGTGCCAGAGCGGCCTGATGGACCGCTGACGTGCGGCTGACGGATGGTCCGCTACCGCTGTTCCCACTGCTCCCTGGTGATCTCGTACCGTACGCCTCCGTGCTCGGAGCCCTCGACCATCTCCATGTCGGGGGGAGTGGGGATGGTGTCCGCGAGCGTCATCTCGAGCTTCTCCATGATGTTGCGTGAACCGTGGTTCACGGACATCGTCTCAGCCCAGACCATGCGCACACCGAGCTCCGCGAACGCCTTGCCCAGCAAGGCCCGCGAACCCTCGGTGGCGTAACCCCTGCCCCAGGCCGCCTGCCGCAGCCGGTAGCCGAGTTCGACCTCGTCCAGTGGTCCCTCCGGCTCGGGACGCAGGATGAACCAGCCGATGAACGCACCGCCGTCCTTCTCGTGCGCGGCGAACAGTCCGAGGTCGCCGCCCCACTTCTCGTAGCCGGCGAGGATGTTCGGCAGATGGCGCTCGCGGACGAGCTCCGGCGCGGTCGGACTGCCGCCGGTCAGGTAGCGCAGGGCCAGGCGCTCGGTCTCCAGGCAGGTGTCCACGAGTCCGGCTCCGGGGGATGCCCGGCCCGCACCGAGACCGGCTGTCTCAGGCACTGGGCCGGACGGTGCAACGAGGGCTGCACTCAGATGCACGCTCACGTACCCCGACCTATTTTCGCCCCATGGCGAACTTTTTCCCGCCGACTGCGGCACGCCCTCTGAGTCGCTCGGAGACCCGCCTCGCACTGGTGATGAATGGTGGTGTGAGCCTCGCGGTGTGGATGGGCGGAGTCACCCACGAGTTGGATCTGCTCTGCCGGGCCTTCGCTGATGCGCCGGAGACCCCTTTCGCCGACGACCGGGACGCCGCCGTCTTCGGAGTCTGGAAAGAGCTGGCCGCCACGGTGGACACCCGGGTGGTCGTCGACATCATCGCGGCACCTCCGCCGGCGGAATCAACGGCATGGTTCTCGCCACCGCTCTGGGCCGTCAGGCGCAGCTGCCCGACCTACGAGCTCTGTGGGACAGGTCTGCCTCGCTGAGCGAGCTGCAGGAGCCCAAGTCGCCCACCAGCCTCCTCAGCGGAGACGCGTTCACCAACAAGATCCACACGGCGCTGCAGGCGATCGGTGCCGACAGCAGCCTGGCGCGGCCGCCGCAGCCCGTCACCCTCTACGTCACCGCCACCGCGCTCGACGGACTCCCCCGGTCGTTCACCGACGGCTTCGACAACCGTTTCGACGTGCGTGACCACCGCCGGCTCTACCGCTTTCACCGCGATCGGATCGTCGAGTACCGGCAGACGCGCGAGGGCTGGGACTTCGCGCGGCCTCGGCAGGTGAACGACTTCAGTTCTGCCCACACCGCGGTTCTGGTGGACGCCGCCCGCGCCACCGCCAGCTTCCCCGGCGCCTTCCCACCCGTGAGCGAACAGCCGCTGATGGCCAACCGGGTCTTGCCGAAACTGATCCACAACGACCGGACGAGCTGTGTCATGGACGGCGGCATCCTGGACAACGCCCCCTTCATGCCCGTACTGGAGTCCATCACCAAGCGCAGACTGGACGCCCCGGTGCGCGAACGAGTGGTGGTGTTCATCGTGCCCTCCACCGGACGGCTGAGGGAACACACGAGCCAGGATCCGTGCGAGCAGCGGCAATGGCCGGGTGTCGCCGCAAGCGCGCTCCGCTATCCGACGGAGGCCGACTTCCGCTCCAGCACCGAGGAACTGGGCGCGCGCTTGAACACGACCATCCGGGACACCCAGTTCGACCTCTTCAGCCGTGCCCGTATGTCACGGGCCGTGGCCGCCATGCAGCACCGCACCGCACTGAGCCTTTTCCCCGACTACCGCCGCAACCGCGCCCGCGCGGTCCTCCTGGACGTCCGTCGGCGCATGGCGGACACCGAGTCGGTGACGCCTCTCGTCGCGACGCCGGAGCTGAGCATCGCCGACGTCGAGGCTCCTCGCCGGGAGGGACCCCAACTGGCTGCCGCCCGCCCGAAGCCGCAGACTGGCGGGCTCGCACGAGGAATGGCACTGGGGCCTGATCACCTGCGGCGCAAGCACGTGCGCCGTAACCGAGCCGTACGCGAGCCCCAGGCCAATGCGCAGAGAAGCTTGGTCGTCATCGAACTCGACCTTTCTGACCCCCTCCCGCTCGTCCATATAGCAGAGTTCGACGGCGCGACGGAGCAACGACTCACCTGACCGGGCGGTGTCGATCGTGGCTGTGCCGAGTGCGGCATGGCTGAGCCAGCAGTCCTCGAGCCTCAAGTTCGCTCACAAGACTGCGGCTGACAGCGCGGTCGACCGCTTGCCGCAGATTCCCGGGAATTCCCACGCCGACCTACCTGTGAGAGCGCGATTTCGTCGAGCCGCCGGCCGCGTCCCTGCCATCGGTCAGCACACCATCCACGGTATCCATCCCGTCACGCGCAGGTCGGGAGTCAAGGCGGCGACACACATCGCAGAGACCACCATGCGACACCCGTCATCGAGTTCATCGACCGGCAGGGCCAGCCCGTCAGGTTCCGGCCCCCCACGACGGGGACGGGGCTGGCCCTCGGAACCCATGTACCGGGCGCTGAGTTTGTTCTCCCTCCTCGTTCTCACCAACGGATCCACCGCCAGACGTCAGGGACTCATGGGACACGCCCTAGGAGGCGCGGACGGTGCCCACCGCTGTTCGCGCCGCCGACACGAATGCTGCGATCGCCGGGTGCGTCCCGCCGCCCGCGCGGCAGGCGACCTTCGAGCGACGGAAGAGGGGCAGCCGGGTAAGGACCACGCCGTCGGGGGCGTGTGCGGTGGCCATCTCCGGTACAAATCCGGCACCTTGTCCGACGGCGGCCAGTGCCAGGACCGTGCGGAAGTCGTTGACCTGGTGGCGGATGCGCGGCTGGAAACCAGCCGCCTGACAGGCGCGTACGGCCATCGCGTGACCGGTCGTACCGTCCCGGGCCGTGATCCACGGGGACGCGGCCCACGGTCCCAGCAGCTCCGCCAGAGTGTCGCCGCGGGCGGCAGGATCGGTGGCGAGGGCGCTGTCGGTGGGGCCGCCCGTGGCCAGGTACATCGGCTCCTCCAGCAGGGGCACCTGGTCGACCGTGGTGTCCGGTGACGCGGGCACGAAGTCGTAGTCGTGGACGAGAGCCACGTCGAGTTCGCCGGCGCGCAGGCCGTCGGAGACCCGCGCCGAGTCGATCTCCTGCACCATCGGTTCCAGCGCGGGATGCCGCCGGGCCAGTTCGGCCAGCGTGGCGGGCACGATCGCGGGGCCGCCAGAGGGAAACGTCCCGATCCGCAGCGGCCCGCCGATGCCCTCGCGCGCCCCAGCCAGCTCGGAGACCGCCAGTTCGAGACGTTCTAGGACCGCGTCGGCGTGGCTGACGAGGGTACGACCTGCGGGCGTGAGCACCACCCGTCTGCCACTTCGTTCCAGCAAGGGCACGCCCGCCTCGCGTTCAAGCACGCCCAGCTGCTGGGAGACGGCCGAGGCGGTGAAGGTCAGTGCCTCGGCCACGGCCGCGATGGTGCCGCGTCGGTCCAGTTCGCGCAGCAGGTGGAGACGTCGGACATCAAGCATAAGGTGATCTTACGCATCAGCGTAGAAATATGAACTGGATCTACTGGGTTTATGTCGGTCAGGCTGGGCGTATGAAGCCCGAAGCAAACCTCACCGGCCTGTTTGTCCCCTTGGTGACCCCGTTCACCGACGACCTGCGCCTTGCCCCGGACGCGCTCGCCCGGCTCGCCGATGAGGCGCTGTCGGTCGGCGGAGCGCGCGGACTCGTCGCCCTGGGCACCACCGCGGAGGCGGCCACCTTGACCGCCGAGGAGAAGCAGGCCGTGGTCCGCATCTGCGCGGCCGCCTGCCAGGCACACGGAGCTCCGCTGATCGTCGGTGTCGGCACGAACGACACCGCCGCCGCCATCACGACGCTGCGGGAGCTCGCCCAGAGCGGTGACGTCGCCGCGGCGCTGGTTCCCGCGCCGCCCTACACCCGGCCCGGTGAGGCGGGAACGCTGGCACACTTCACGGCACTCGCCGAACACGGCGGCCTGCCGCTGGTCGTCTACGACATCCCGTACCGCACCAGTCAGCGCCTCAGTACCAGCACGCTGAACACGCTCGGGCACCTACCGGAGGTCGTCGGCGTCAAATACGCGACCGGCGCGATCGACGCGGCCGCGATGGAACTGCTCGGCTCGCAGACACCGGGCTTCGCGGTGCTCGGCGGCGATGACGCCGTCATCTCGCCGCTGCTCGCAGCGGGCGCCCGCGGCGGCATCCTGGCGTCGGCCAATGTCCGCACCGCTGACTACACCGACCTGGTCTCGCTGTGGCAGCGCGACGCCGCCGAACCGGCCCGCAGGCTGGGAGCCGAGCTGGCCCGCCTGTCCGCCGCCCTCTTCACTGAGCCGAACCCGACCGTCATCAAGGGTGTGCTACACGCCCAAGGCCGCATCCCCAGCCCGGCCGTCCGGCTGCCGCTGCTGGCCGCCTCCGCCGATTCGGTCCGGCGGGCGGCAGACCTGGCCACCGCCCGGACCCACCACGCCCACCAAGAGGCCGCGGCCTGACACGGGCACGTGGTGCGGCGGCCGCGCCGCCAACTCCCCACCCCCACGACGCCCTTGCCTTCGTGTGCGCTCCAGCACCTACCGTCACGGCTACGACCTGTTTGAAGGGGAACCACCGTGCGTTACACACTGTTCGGCAAGACCGGTCTGCGCGTCAGCGAGCTCAGCCTCGGGGCCATGACCATCGGCGATGACATGGGCTGGGGTGCCGACAAGGAGACCAGCGCCCGGATCCTCGATGCCTACGCGGACGCCGGCGGCAACTTCATCGACACGGCGAACATCTACACCCACGGCAGTGCGGAGCGCATCCTCGGCGAACTCCTCGAAGGGCGCCGCGAGGAGTTCGTACTGGCCAGCAAGTACACCTGCGGGTTCCCCGGAGGTGATGTCAACGCGGCGGGCAACCACCGCAAGAACCTCGTGCAGTCGGTCGAAGCCAGCCTGAAGCGGCTGCGTACCGACCGGCTCGACATCCTGTGGGTGCACGCCCGTGACAACTTCACCCCGGTCGACGAGGTGATGCGCGCCCTCGACGATCTCGTACGTAGCGGAAAGGTGTTGTACGTAGGCGTGTCCGACTGGCCAGCCTGGGAGATCGCGCAGGCCAACACCCTTGCGGAGCTGCGGGGTTGGACAGCATTCGCGGGATCGCAACTGCGCTACAACCTGCTGGAGCGCACACCCGAACGCGACCTTCTGCCGCAGGCCCGTGCGTTCGACCTGGCCGTCCTCGCCTGGGCGCCGCTGGCGGCCGGGAAACTCACCGGCAAGTACCGCCGGGGTGAGACGGGCCGCCTCGATGCCTGGGGCGACAAGCCGAATCCGCAGGAGGAAGAGGTCATCACCGCCGTCCTGGAGATCGCCGAGCAGGGCGGCTGGAGCGCGGCCCAGGTGGCCCTGGCCTGGCTGCTCGGCCGCCCCGGCAACGTCGTTCCGATCGTCGCGGCCACCAAGGAGAGTCAGCTCGCCGACAACCTCGGCTGCCTCGACGTCCGCCTTGACGCCGACGCGGTCGCCCGTCTCGACGAGGTGAGCGCCGTATCGCTCGGCTTCCCGCACGACTTCGTACGGGAGCCGTCCGTGCTCACCAACATCTACAGCGAATACTGGCCCAAGATCGATGACCGGCGCTCCTCTTATCGCCGCACGGCCACCGACGTTCGCTAGTGCCGGATTTCTCGAAGGATGTACAGCCCGGGCACGGCCGGATCAGGCGGAGAGGGCAGGATTCGAACCTGCGTGGACCGCTGGGGTCCGACTCTGGGCTGTTGCCCTGGTCCCCGATGAGCCGCTCCGGGCACCTCTCCTCGTGTCGGGCCTCTGCGGTCTCCCGCCCCGCCGTTCACGAGTACTACGGTGCCAGAGCGGCCTGATGCGCCGCTGACCCATTGCTGACGGGTGGTTCTGTACACCCACGCCCTGATGTGGTGTATGTCCCCGGCGTCATAGCCCGGGACAAGGCGTTCACTGGCTCCACTCATCAGGTCCTCCTGGAATCGGTCATCTAGGCTGGCGCGGTGACTGATGAGCAGGAGCGGGTGCAGCCGTCGGGAGTGTGGGCCACGTCGGTGGGGGTGGCCAGGGTGCGGGCGCTGGAGACCGAGCGGGAGGACGCGCTGTTCCGCGATCCGCTGGCTCAGGCCTTCGCCACCGCCGGCGGCCTGTGGCCCTCCTCGCCGCCGCTGCCCGATGACGAGGCCGCGCGACGCCGCCGGCTGGCCGTGTCGTTCTCCATCGTCATCAGGACGAAGTTCCTCGACGACCTGTTGCAGCAGGCCTCCGCGTCCGGGGTCCGGCAGGTCGTGCTGCTCGGCGCCGGCATGGACAGCCGGGCCTTCCGGATGGACTGGCCCGAGGGCACCCGGCTGTTCGAGGTCGACACCGCCGCGCCATTGGACTTCAAGGCTTCGGTGCTGCGCCAGGAGCGGGCCGTCGCACGCTGCGAGCGGATCACCGTCGCGGTGGATCTGCGTGAGGACTGGCCAGGCGCGCTGGTCGCCGCAGGGCACGACCCGGCGGTGCCGACCGTGTGGATCGCCGAAGGACTGCTGATCTATCTGCCCGAGGAGGCGGTGGAGCTGCTGCTGGCCCGGATCAGCGCGCAGTCGGCGGCAGGCAGTCGGATGGGGCTGACGTTGGGCTCACGCGGCGTGATCGAGCGCTTCGGCGCGGACGCCGAGCCGGGATCGGCGGCGTCCATGTGGGTCTCGGAGATGCCCGACGACCCGGTGGGCTGGCTGGCCGGGCACGGCTGGGAGGCCGAAAGCCACACCCTGCGCGAGCGCGCTGCCGCCTACGGCCGCCCGATCAGCACCCCGCCGCAGCGCGAGGAGCGGCCCGGCGGACTGATCTCGGCAGTCCGCCGGTAGAGCGCCTCCCGCCACGCCCGGTATCACTGCGCAGCACAAACGGAGAGGTCAGCTATGTCACGCCACTGGCGCCGAACCGGCACACCGCACCCTGACCAGTGAGCCTTTCCCGAGCATGTCAGACGGCCCGCCGGTCAGGTCGGCGGGCCGTCGGGGATACTGCGCGTCAGTTCAGAGGAATGTCGAAGTTCTTTGCGGGGATGGAGGCGCCGCCGGACGTCTTCGCGGCGAGGCGCTTGTACCGAAGCACAAGCTTCTTCGTGTCCTTGCCCGGGGTGAACGCGACCCAGCCGGTCGTGGTCTTGCCCGTTTCGGCGTCGGGCAGCGGCGGGTATCCGGCAGTCTTGAGCTCGTCGTCGAGGATCGTGGTGCTCGCCTGGTCGATCCCGTTGGGCATGCCCGTGAGATAGAACGAGTCGGCGCCGAAGGTGTCGTAGTACTTGCTGCTCGCCGTCACCTTCAGTTCGACGAGGACGACCTCCTCATCCGCCAGCGCGGAGTACTTGCTCTTCGAGGCGGCCGAAGGCTGGTACCCGCTCACGTACTTGAGGACGGTCGCTTTTTCGCCCATCACGTCGTCGGTGAACGACTTGTTCACTGTCACCGGGCTGCCGGACGACCCGCTGTCTGCGCCGGCGGACGACGCCGATGCGCTGGGGGTACCCGCGGCGCTGGTGTCACTCGGAGCGGGGGCCGACGTTGTCTGCGACGGCGAGGCGGTCTTGTCGGACGAACTGCCCGAGTCATCGTTGCACGCGGTGAGTAGCGCGCTTCCGGCGATTATCGCCGCCGCGACAGGAAGGAAGGTGCGAATATGAGCGCGCATAGCGCAAACCCCTTAAATTCGAATGCGAGCCCGAAATCAACCGCTTTGGCTGTTTTCGGGCCGCCCCGTTCACTCGAATGATCAACAACGGCTCGCAACTATACACGCGGCCAACCTCCGTTCCCGAGACCTCCTGCCATTTTACGTAAAGCAAGCCATCCGAACTCCTGGACGAGTTCGCCCTGTAGCTCACGAGGATGGTTTGTTGTGTAGATCCGCCGTCGGTTCGGGGGTGAACCGGCGGCGAATCGTCTACAGCGTCTGACCCTTTTCCTTCGCCGTCAGATAGGTCTGCTGGAGTCTGCGTAGGGGCTGGGTTTCTGGTTCAGGCGGTGTGGGGGAGGTTGGCGGTTTGCGCGGCGAAGCGTTGGCGGCGTTGTTCGGTGAGGCGTTGGGGGTCGCCGGCCTTGATGTCGGGGATGGGAGTGGCTGTGGTGGCGAGGCGGCCGCCGGTGATGAGGGGGTGGAGTTGGTGTTCGCCGCGTTTGTGGAGCCAGGCGAGTCCGCATTGGCGGAGCTCGCGGAAGCCGCGGTTGACGGCTGGTTTGGCGGCGCCGAGTGCGGCGCACATTTCGTCCTGGCTGATGTGGGCGGTGCCGGTGTCGGGGTCCTGGAGGGCGAGGAACATGTCGAGGACGCGTCGGCCGGTAGGGGAGATGTCGACCAGGGCGAGGAGCTGCAGGACGTGACGGGAGATAGTGACTGGCTCGTCCGTCGGTGGACCGGGGATGTAGGAGCTTGTCACGGGGCCTCGATTCCGTTTGGTGCGCCGCCTCGGATCGAGGATATGCCCGTGGGGTTCACGCGGTCTTCTTCGCCTTCCGGAACGGCCGTCGTCGACGGAGCGGTACGACGCCCTGCCTGCGCGTACAGGGTTGTATAACATGCCAGGCGAGCGATGTTCTGTGGAGTTACGTGCAGATTGCTGGTGAAGTGTTTGATGGGGTTGTTCTATTCGTCTGTGTGTATGCATCTGGCCTTCCTCGGCTGCGATGTATTCATTCTGGGTGAATACATTGCGTGTGTTTCTGCAGGTCAGAGAGGTGCTGGTGTCTGTTAAAGGGGGGTGCACCCTCGATGTGTCCGAACGGCGCCTTCCGAGGCTCACTTATATAGCACGCGCGATTGAGGGTTGGTAACTCTGTTCTGTTGGAGCGAGCTGATACATGATCAGGTTTAAGTCCCCTTGGCGCACTCATGGGCTCTGAGCGTGCCCGGTATGGCTGAGTGTGTCGGTCGGTGTCGTTGGGCAGTGGGTTTGTGGGGTGGGTGTGTCTGGCGTGGGGTTGTGCAGGTTGGCTGAGTGGGGC
>NZ_BMVG01000083.1 GCF_014650595.1 Streptomyces alanosinicus | reverse complement strand
TCCCGGGGCAGGAACAGCCGCCAGTTCAGCGGGCACGAGGCCGTGTCCGAGACGGCGTGCACGCTGACGGCGACCTGACAGTCAGCCTGCTTGCCCAACGCACCGCAGTACTGGGGAGCGACACCGACCGACATTCTTCCGTCCTTGGGAAACGACACGTCATCGACCGCCCAGGCATCCGGGCCGATCCGCGGCACCAGCCGCTCAGCGATACGTCGCCGCACCGGCACCGGATCCCAGGTGGACTGGTTCACGAACTGCTGCAGGTTCTGCTCGTTGCCGTCCGGCAGCCGCGAGGCCATGGCCTGGATGGACTTTCGGCGACCGTCCATCATCAGTCCCCGCAGATAGCAGTCGCCCTTGGCCCGCTGGTCCTTGCGCGGTATCGAGGCGAACACGTCCGCCACGAACAACGCCAACGTCGCCCGAACACGATTGACTTCATGTGCGTCCATACAGTCCTCATGCCCCTGAACACTGCAGGGCAGACAGACCTAACGGAGTCCTACTAGCGCCTCGATCACAGGTGAAGACCGCCGTCACATCAGGTGGTTGCCTGGCGTCGTGCAGCGTGCCGTACTCACCGAACTGAGCATCGGCCGGACGTGAATCCAGTCCTCCGCGTCCACAGGTGCGCACTTCCTCCTGCGGTACCTGGAGGTCGCTTGCGGCGCAGCAGGCAGGCTGACTGCCGGGAGCGGCGGTGTGTGAGTACGTGCGCCTGCGCAGGTGAGTACGCGACCCGATGCCCCGGCCCTGCGGTGGTGATGGGCTGGTCGCATGCTTCCCGACGACGTGCGACCGAACGAGGTGCAATCGCGCCTTGCCCACCAGACGTGGTGGAAGGCGCCTCTTGTGGCGTCCCTTCTAGGCCTGCCGTTCCTCGTGCTGGAGTACGCATGGTTTCGGTCCGAGGACGGCATCGGCGCCTTCGGAGGAGTGTTCTACTGGTCGGTCGGCTTGCTCGCCCTGTCCTGGGCACCGCCGTACCGCCGGTCCCTGCGGACACCACGCGTGCTGGCGGCCGGCGCCGGGCTCGGGTGCGTCCTCCTGCCGATGCTGTTCGCGCTGGCACTGGGCGCGGCCCTGGCCTGGAGCTGAGCGGACCAGGTGCGGTCCCTGAGACACGCGGTCCCAAGTCCAGGCGCGCACCGGATCTGCCGGAACGGTTCGGCCCGTGGAAGACCATATATGAGCGCCATCGGCTCTGGTCCGCCGATGGCACCTGGGAGCAGCTGTTCCAGCAGGTCCAGGCCGCCGCCGACGCCGACGGCGCGATCAGTACTGGCACGACGCATCGGGCCGACTTCGCTGGCGGCAAGCGAAATCGACCCGAGACAGGGCCAGTCGGAGGAAGACCGGGCAACGGAACACCGGCAAACCCTCGGCGGACGGCCGGCCGGATCCTGAATCGGCGCGGGCGCCGTGGTCGACGATGGAGATCGTCACTCCGCACGATCCTGAGGCCCGGCTACAGCCAGAAGGTCACCGCGGCCGACCAGCGTGACTGGATCGGCTATCGCGATCACCAGACCGAGACCTGCGACGAGTCCAGCCCGAACGTCATCGTCCAGGTCGTCACCCGCCCGGCACCACAGCAGGACATCGACGCCCTCGGCGACATCCACAAGCAACTGACGCACCAGGGCTTTCAGCCCCTGGAGCACGTCGTTGACGGCGGGTATGTCACTCCGGACGGCATCCATCAAGCCTCCGTGAAATGGCGTATCCCGTTGCTCGGCCCGGTCCGCGACGACCCGCAGTCCGCCCAGCGGCCGGGCTTCACGAAAGAGGACTTCCACATCGACTGGGACACCCGCACCGTCACCTGCCCCAACGGTATTACCAGCCCGTCCTGGAAACCCACCCTGGGCGACGGACATCCCCGGCTGTCTGTCCTCTTCCCACGCAGGGCATGCCGGGAATGCGACGACCGCGTGAAGTGCACGGGCAATGTCGATGGCAAAGGACGCCACAACCCTCCTCCTGCCAGAAGCCCAGCAGAAGATCCAGACACACGTCAGGAGAGACCAGAAAACCAGCAACTGGCAGCAGCGGTATGCCATCCGGGCGGGCTGCGAAGCAACGGCGTCTGAAACGGTCCACGCTCACGGCCTGCGTCATTGCCGCTACCGCGGCCTGGCGAAGACACACGTCCAACACGTGCTCACAGCCGCCGGAACCAACCAACGGCTCTGCCAAAGGCTGACAGCCTAGAGATCACCAACAGCATCCTTGAACTGGGCCAGAGTCGACCCTCCTCCTCATTTGGTGTGGTCTTGGAAGATGTGGGGAGGGTGGGGAGTACGAGCACGCGTGAGGGGGCGCCGACCGTCAGGTCGGCGCCCCCTGGAGAATCGGTGGCGGACAGGTGACGTCGCTGCTTGCGGCCCTGGGGTGCGTCGAAGCGGAGTGCAGGCAGTTGCGGGTTGCAGCAGATTCCAACACCTCCCGCTCCGCAGCGAGTTGGCGACCGGTGCGGGTGCGGTGTGGATGTTTGGGCGGCGGCGACAGTTCGGGCAGTAGGGGCGGTGCCGCGCCTGCCCCGGGCTCCGCGGCGAGCCGCAACACTGCCGTGCCAGTCCTCGCCGTACAGGGCGCCGTTCAGTGCGGTGCGCCCCGGCGAGATGCTCTTTTATCCGGCCGCTGCCCGAGTTACCGGCCACATCCGGGCGCGGGGTACGGGGCGGGCTGCGGCGGGTGCAGGGGCTGGTTGTACTGGTAGCCGCCCCACGTCGCCACGGCGGTGGCCTGCGAGTTGGCCACCGCGGTGCCACCTCCCACAGCGACGGCGGTTGCCTGTGAGTTGGCCACGGCGATGATCTGTGGAGGGGCGCCGTAGCCGTCGGCGAAGGTGATACCGGCGCCGAGGGCGGACAGTCCTGCGACGGCTGCGGCTACGACGGCGGCACGCTGGATCCTGCGCATGATGCGACCCTTCCTTACCCGGGCTCGGAGCCCCGGATCAAAGCAAAATGGGCGTATATGTACACTTCATGGCTATTTTTAATCAATGGCTTTCTCTGTGCCATGGAGGCTCGCCGCGCTCATCACCTCCGCGGAACAACGTCCTTGCCACCGGAACGCCCACAAGAGGGTTCTGCTGCGTTCGACCGCGGGTGCACGGCCCTCGCGCAGTACCGGGAGCGTACGGGCTCCGTAGGGCCCGTCAGCCGCTCCCACACCGAGACCCTGCCGGACAGCAGTGAGGTCGAACTCGGGGTGTTCCTGTCCAACACCGAGACCGGGCGGGCGAGGCTGAGTGAGGAGCAGCTTCAGCGGCTGGCCGCCTTGGACTGGAGTGGGCTGCGCGGGCCCCGGCCACGGAATGAGGACAGGGCACCCGCCGCGTTGTGGGCCGGTCGGCAACTCGGCCGACACCCTGCTTCAGGGCTAGAGATCTTGGACGGCGCGCAGAGCCTGGTCCACCCGGGCCATGGCCGCAGCGTCGACGGGACCGACGAGCTTTGCCCCCTCGAACCTCGTGAGACGCAGTTGTGTGATGTTGACCGCGACCGCAGTGCACGGGATCGGGTCGCCGATCACCACCGACATGGCCGTGTCCGGGTAGCGGCCGCTGTCGTGCAGCACGATCACGAGGACAGCGCCGTACGACTCCTCCAGGCCGGTCAGGCTGATGATCAGGACGTTACGGCCGTCAGGGAGGGCCCAGATGTCACCACGGTTCACAGGGTGTCGCCCTCGCCCGCCAGGTCGTCGCCGAGGCCGAGCGCGGCGAGCTGCTTCGCGGCGTCGAGGGTGGCGGCGCGGCGGGCCGCGCGCACGACGTACGCGTTCACGCTCATACCGGCCGCGGCCGCGGCTGCCCTGATCGAGGGGGCAAGATCATCCGGGATACGCAGGGTCATCGTGGTGACAGACACGGTTGCAAGGATAGACACCACTTCCGGTGGCGTACATCGGTTGCGATCGGGACGCCACCAGCGCCGAGCCGCGCGAACCGGGCCCCACCCTGCGCCACAGGCCCGGGGCAGATGCCGCTTGACCTCTCGCAGCAAAGATTGAGCATTCTCACCGAACATTAAGTACGGGCACGCCGCTGGTCAGACAGTCCGTTGCGCCTGTCCGTTCTCACTGGTCCTTTCAGAGTCTCATCGTGTTGCGCGCAGATCTGGCGAAGTCTCAGGCGGCGGCCTGGCTGACGGCCCGACTGGCCCCATTTACACCAGTCTGGGCTGATGTGAGTCTCATCGGGGTTGGCGTTTCTCATCGATGTCTACCGAGGTCGAGGTGATCATGACCATGCCCGACGCCTGCGCATGCCGAGTTCAGGGCGTTTGCGGGAGCGTGGACGTGATTCCGGCCGTACCGATGAGTTTGGTGCGGATCCGCAGTCGATACCCCTGGATCCACCGACAGCGGTGGGCCTGTGCGGGATATGTTCCAGCGCAAGAGGGAGCACATGGGGGCAGTGATGAGCGTCGACTACTCCGAGCAGGAGCGCACCATCCGGACCGGCGAGCAGGGGACGCGGGTGAGCGGTCCCAGGGTGTTGGTGGCGGGGGCGAGCATCGCGGGACCCGCGCTGGCCCACTGGCTGCGCCGGCGGGGGGCCGAGGTGACCGTGGTGGAGCGGGCTCCCGAGCTGCGTCCCGGCGGGCAGGCGGTGGACGCGCGCGGGGTCGCCAAGGAGGTCATCGGGCGCATGGGGCTGGACGCGGCGATCCGCGCGGCGTGCACCGACACCGCCGGCGCGCACACCGTGGACGCGGACGGGCAGGTGCTGGAGACCTTCCGCGCGGACGACGACGGTGGCGACGGGTTCATCGCGGACATCGAGATCCTGCGCGGGGACCTGTCCCAGGTGCTCTACGACGACACCCGCGACGGCGTCGAGTACATCTTCGGCGACCGAATCGCCGAGCTCGCCCAGGATGCGGACGGGGTCGACGTGGTCTTCGCGGGCGGCGACCGGCGGCGCTTCGACCTGGTGGTCGGGGCCGACGGACTGCACTCGGAGCTGCGGGCGATGGTCTTCGGGCCGCATGAGCGGTTCCTCCGCCACCTCGGGCACGTGCTGGCCTTCTACAGTGTGCCCAACGAGTTCGGGCTGGACCGCTGGCTGCTCGAGTACCAGGACCAGGAGTCCGGGCGCTCAGCCCTCCTGCGACCCATCCAGGACGCCACCCGGGCGATGGCCATGTTCTACCTCGCTTCGGCTGACTTCGACGTCGACTACCGTGACGTCGCGGCCCAGAAGAGCCTGCTGCGTGAGCGGATGGCGGGCCTGGGCTGGCTGGCCCCGGGCATCCTCGCGCACCTGGACGACACCCCGGACTTCTACCTCGACCAGGTCGCCCAGGTGGTGATGGACCGCTGGTCGAGCGGACGGGTAGGGCTGCTCGGGGACGCGGCGTTCAGCTCGTCGCCGATGTCCGGGCAGGGCACCGGGCTGGCACTGGTCGGCGCCTACCTGCTGGCCGGAGAGCTGGCCGCCGCCGAGTGGGACCCCGACACCGGGTTCACCCGCTACGAGGCGCGGATGCGCTCGTTCGTCGAGGCCAACCAGGAGATCGGCCGATTGAACGCCCGCAGCCGCGACGTCCCCGGGCGAGACGCCGAGCCGCGCCCCGATTTCGCCAGCGAATGGTTCACCGAGCTGGTCGGGCGCGCGATCAACGGCATCGAGCTGCCCAACTACGCGGGGGCGCCGGACTCCGCAGCCCCGGCCGGATCGCCGATCACCTCGTCAGCCAAGCCGTAGGTGTCACATAACGTGTCGAGAAGGACCACGGTTCGGTAGGACACCGCCGGACGACCTCCGCTCATTCCGCATGGTGCGCGTTGGAGCGCCCGTTCGGCGACCACGCCACGTCCGATGAGGCGGTGTCGAGTCGGAAAGCCGACAAGATCGATGAGAATCCACTGCACGGGGTCTCAGTGGTTCTGCCACTTGCCTGGTCGGCGCTCACCGGAACTGACAAGACCATTGAGACATCGACCCCGTGACGTCCAAGCCCATTGATCCCCAGCCGGATTGCTCGCCCGTCTTGTCTCAAGGCAGCTGTCAGTGCGCAGCTCGCCGACGTGGCTCCCTGACACGATGGATGAGGACGGACAGCGCCCTCGGGGGCGTACACGCGGGCCAATCCAGTGCGCGGTGGGAGCCGTGCCGCTCGGAGCGCACGCCGACGCTCTCGCCCGCCAGGCGCCCACAACCTGTACGCCGATCCCGGTGAACACCTTCTCCGGGATGCCGACGGCGCGGACTTGCTTGAGCTTGGAGATCTCGTCCAGCAGCGAGTTGAGGCGGACGTTGCCCGGATGGGCCTTGATGTCCGAGAGCACCGACTCCACGTCGTCTTCGTCGTCCTGCGCGGTTGCGTCACCCTGGGCGGGACCGTCGCCGGTCAGGTCGGTGAAGACCAGCGCGTCCAGGCGGCGGGTGCAGCCCTCGGCCCGCGCCAGGCGGGCGGCGATCTCGGCGACGGCGCGCTCGTCGGCCTGGTGCAGCGCGGAGCGGATGATCGTGTCGACCTGAGCCGCGGTCGGCGGCTCGATCAGGTCCGCGCGCATCTGCCGGAGCAGTTCGGCCCGCACCTGCTCCTCGCGTCGTTCGTCGTGCCAGGTCGCGTCCACCAGGTGCGAGACGAGCTTGATCAGGTCGGTCTTGGTGCACTCGTGCCAGCCGGTCAGATCCCGAAGCTCGCTGCGGTGCCGCTTGGCTGCGCGGGAGGTGAAGTCGTAGAAGGCCAGCTCGGACGCGGTGACGCCGACCTGCTTGGCGACGTGCTCGACCGCGTCGGGCGGCAGCTCCAAGCGGATCCGGGGAAACCGGCCGCGCCAGGTCAAGAACTTGAGTGGAACGGCGAAGCCCAGCCGCGTGGCGCCGGTCTTGTTCCGTAGCCGGCCCGCCTCGTCGCTGGACAGGGTGAAGTGGTCCACCACCCCGTCCAGACCCAGATCCCGCCCCACAGCTCGGCCCCTTCCGCACGCCCCGTGATCAGCCTTCGGGCTGCAAGGTAGGGGCGCTGGTGTACGGCGGGCACGGGTATCGGCGAAGTACCCGAGAGGGACGGAGTGACCTGGTCCAGCTACCGGCCCTGCCTCAGGGAGGCGTCCACGCGCCGGTGCAGACGAAGACCGGCGCGGGCTGACTGCGCTGTTCTGGTGGGACGCCACCCCGTACGGAACCTTCCGGCTGGAGATGGATGAGCGCCTCGATCTGGGCTTTCGGTGCCCGGGCTACGAACGGTGCCGACCAGATCGGATCCGATGGCCTCGGGCTGATCAGCCGAGTGGGTAGTGCTGCAGAGCATGTTGCAGAGAACCCCATGCAGATGGTTCTCTGCAACAGAGCCTGTCGGTATGAGTGACGAAGTGGAACCAAGGGCGGCGGCCCAACACAAGCCTGTACGGCGCCTTGACGCCCGCAGCCTGCGAGGCCTGGCGCACCCATTGCGCATGAGCATTCTTGAGATGCTGAACCTCGACGGCCCGGCCACGGCCACGGGACTGTCGGTACGCCTCGGCGAGAACACCGGCACCGTGAGCTGGCACCTGCGGCACCTTGCCCAGCACGGGTTCATCGAAGAGGAGACGGGCCGCGGCACCAAGCGCGAGCGCTGGTGGCGAGTCGTCGAGGACACGAAGGTCCTGAAGACCGCTGAATTCCACGATGACCCCGACGCCAGGGGAGCCCTGTCGGTTTACATGCACGAGCTGGTGCAGCAGTACTTCAGCCGGGTCACGAGCTACCTGAGCGAGAACTGGGATGGCGATTGGCAGCGTGCCGGCACCATCTCCGACTGGCGGGACCTGCGGATGACGCCAACACAGCTCGAGTCTTTCAACGACGAGTTGATGGCCGTGATCGCGCGTCACACTCCCGCGCCCGGCGCGGAGGCAGCGCCGGGCGCGCTGCCGATCATCGTGCAGATCCAGTCGTTCCCCCGCAAAGAACGGGGAAACGGATGAGCCACGAGATACGTGGCAGTCTCCTGCGTCGGCATCGGGACTTTCGTCTGCTGTGGTGTGGAGAGACCACAGGGAAGTTCGGCACCTCCGTCACCGCCGTGGCGATGCCCCTGATCGCCGTCTCGACCCTGCACGCCAGTACATGGGAGGTCGGGTTACTGAGCGCCTCGGCCTGGCTGCCGTGGCTGGTCATCGGTCTCCCGGTCGGAGCGTGGGTGGACCGGGTGCGTCGCAGGCCCGTCATGCTGACCGCTGCTGCGGTGTCTTGCCTGCTGTTCTCCGTGGTTCCGGTCGCGGCGTGGACCGGTCATCTGAACGTTGGCCTGCTGGTGGTCATCGCGCTACTGACGGGCACTGCCGCCGTGTTCTTCCAGACCGCCTACACCGCCTACCTTCCCAGCATTCTCGCCCCCGAAGACCAACCCGAAGGCAACGCGAAGCTGCACGGCAGTGCGTCCGCCGCCCAGATCGCCGGTCTCGGTTCCGCCGGCCTGATCGGGCAGACGGTAGGCGTGGTCAACGCGATGTTCGCCAACGCGGCGACGTTTCTCCTCTCCCTCCTCTGCGTCGCGAGCATCCGCAAGCGCGAGCCACGCCGCGACAGGACGGCCGTCCGCTCCACGGCTCTGCTCGACGAAGTCGGTGAAGGCTTAAGACTGGTCGCCCGCGATCCCTGGCTCCGCACGCTGACGTTGTTCGGGGCCGCCTCCAACTTGGCCCTCATGGGCTATCAGTCGATCCAGGTGATCTTTCTTGTCCATACCGTGGGCCTGGCGCCCGGAGCGGTTGGCGGACTCATCGCAGCCGCCGGCACGGGAGGTATCGCCGGGGCATCCGTCGCGCGCCGTGTCGCCGGCCGGATCGGGACCGCCCGCGCGACGCTGCTGTTCGAGCTCGGGTTCGCGATCTTCGCGCTGCTCATCCCGGCCGCCTCTGCCGGAGCCGGGCTCCTCCTCTTCGTCATGGGCGGATTCTGCGTGTCAGCAGGCGTCGTGGCTGGCAACGTCATCAAGGCGAACTTCCAGCAACGTTACTGCCCGCCGGAGCTTCTCGGGCGTCTCACGGCGAGCACGGCTTTCCTCAACTACGGAACAATCCCGCTGGGCGCTCTGCTCGGCGGATGGCTGGGAACTGTCTTCGATCTCCGTACAGCCATGTGGATCACGACGGCTGGAGTGCCGCTGGCCGCACTCATCCTCCTCTTCTCCCCCATCGGGCGCTCTCGCGACTTGCCGATGGTCCCCCGCTCCAGGAGTGCCCCGGGGCAGAAACACCCCCGACCGTCGCCGTCACCGCAGTCGCCCTTAGCTTGACTCTGTCGGGGATCTTGGAGTTTCCCGGTGCGGCAGCGTGGTCAACGGGCATG
>NZ_BMVG01000082.1 GCF_014650595.1 Streptomyces alanosinicus | reverse complement strand
GTGAGGGTTCCGCCGGGGTGGAGCAGTTCCAGGTAGCGGCTCATGATCCGTTCCACGGTGCGGGGGGCGAAATTGGTCAGCGGCAGGCCGGAGACGATCACGTCGTACCGCCGGTCGGTGTCGAGGTCCTCGACGAGGCTCTGGTGGACGGTGATGTCCGCGGACCGGGACGTCGTGCGGGGGTGGGTGGCGGCGAGGGCGCGCAGCTGGTCGGCGAAGCGGGGATTGGCCTCGACGATGTCGAGGCGGCTGCCGCGGGGAAGGCGGGGGATCAGGTGGCGGGTGACGGCGCCGGTGCCGGCGCCTGCTTCCAGGACGGCCAGCGGGCGGGGGGAGCGGCTGCGGACGGGCTCGGTCAGGGCGTGGGCGAGGGCTTTGCCGCTGGGGGCGATGGCGCCGGTGGTGCGCAGGTCGCGGGCGGCTTCGATGAGGAACATCCAGCCTTCGGCATGGCGCTGCTCGGTGGCGCGCTGGTGCGAGGTCGTCCAGTCGTTCATGGTTTCGACGCTACGGAGGGGCGTCGTCCTTGAGATCCTCCGTTCTGCGACGGGCTTGGCCGACGAAAGTAGGGGTCGGCATGGCCTTTCGTCTGTTCGGCAACCGCGGTGGACTGCCTAGCATGGCCGGGTGATGTGGTGGAAGGGCCCGGTGTGGGCGGCGGTCGGGCGTGCGGGGTTCGTGGCCTTCCTGGTAGCGGGCGCCGCGGTGAATGCTGCGCTGGTCTCCGGCGGCCGGTATGCGGTGCCGGTGACGGCTGCCGCGCTGGTGTGTGCGGTGGCGCTGGTGGTGCCCCGGCTGCGATGGTCCCTCGCGCCGTGGGTGGTCGCGGCGGGGACGGCGTGGTGGGGGTGGCTGCTGGCTCCGCTGCTGGCTGTTTCCCTGTTCGACCTGGCCGTGGCCCGTCGGATGCGGGTCGCACTGGCCAGTGCCGTCGTTGCGCTGGGCGCCAACCTGCTCGGTGCCCAGGCCACGTCGCTGTGGGCCGATGGGCGATGGGTGTCGACCCTGTTCGTGTTGCTGTTCGGGTTCGTGGCCGGTCTGTGGCAGGGCAACCGGCGGCGGCTGGTGAAGGCGCTGGCGTCCGAGGTCGAGCACCTGCGGACGGAGTCGCGACTGCGGGAGGAAACGGCCCGGGCCGCCGAACGCTCCCGCATCGCCGCGGAGATGCACGACGTGCTGGCCCACCGTCTGAGCCTGATCGCCCTGCACACCGGAGTGCTGGCCACCAGGGGCGACGGCCTGCCCGCGCCGGTCGTCGAGCGCCTGGCGCTGCTGCGTGCCACGTCCGCCGAGGCCCTCGCCGACCTGCGCGATGTCCTCGGCGCCCTGCGCGACCCGGACGCGGCGCAGGGTGCGGCGCTCGCGCCCGCGATACGAGACGTCCGCGAGCTGGCCGCAGAGGCACGCGCCGCCGGGCAGCACGTCGAACTGACCGTCGACGGCGTTCCCGAGCAGGCTCCCACGACCCACCGGCTGGCCGCGTACCGCATCGTCCAGGAGGCGCTGACCAACGTCCGCAAGCACGCGGGCGGCGCCACGGTGACCGTACGGGTCGACTACCGCCCGCCGGCCACCCTGATCGACGTCACCAACACCCCCGGAATCCCCGGCACTTCCAGCACGGGCGCCGTCGAGTCCGGATACGGGCTCGTCGGCCTGCGCGAGCGCGTCACCGCGCTGGGCGGACACCTGGACGCAGGACCCGCCGGCGCGGGCGCCTGGCGGCTGGCCGCACGCATCCCCCACCCCGTCGGCATCGAACAGAACGGCACCCGCACATGATCCGCGCCATGATCGTCGACGATGACGCCCTGGTCCGCCTCGGCCTGACCGACCTCCTCGACGGCGACCCGGGCATCCAGGTCGTCGCCCAGGCCGTGGACGGCCTGGACGCCGTCGAGCAGGCCGGCGCCCATCGCGTCGACGTGGCCCTGGTCGACGTGCGCATGCCGCGCATGGACGGCATCACCGCGACCGCCCGGCTACGGGCCCTTCCCCACCCGCCGAAAGTGATCACCCTGACCACCTTCGACCTCGACGAGTACGTCTACAACGCGCTCGCCGCGGGAGCCGACGGGTTCCTGCTCAAGGACACCGATCCCGCCGAGATCCTGCGTGCCGTCCACCTGGTGGCAGCCGGCTCCGCCATGCTCCACCCCGCCGCGGCCCGCCGACTCATCGACCGCTACCACACCGGCAACCAACCGAAGGCCACCGCCGCGCGGGCCCGCCTTGAGCGGCTCACCCCCCGGGAGCTGGACGTTCTGGCCCTGCTCGCCCAGGGCGAGACCAACGCTGACATCGCCACCCGCCTCACGATGCGGGAAAGCACCGTCAAAGCCCACGTCAGCCGCATCCTCACTGCCCTGGGCGTCACCAACCGCGTCCAGGCCGCCCTCCTGGCCCGCGACGCGGGACTGCCCACCTGATCAAACGAGCAGGTGCTGAAGGACGTCGGGGCACTGACCTCATCGACGGCCAGTGACGGACCCACGGTCGCCGAAGCACACGGTGACCAAGACCAGGACCTCGAAGATCCCGGAACCTGCTCCTTCGCCCACCTGTTCACCAGGCCATCGACGCCTGTCTGCGCGGCTTCTTACTGTGGCGCGCAGCCGCGCAGGATGGACGCGATCAGGTCGTCCAAGCCGTACTCAGCCACCTCCGGCGGCAGGACGCCGCTCACCGTCAGGCCGGCGTAGCCGTGCAGTGCCGCGACGACTGGCAAGGCAATCCGTTCGAGTGGTCCCTCGCGTACTTCGCCACGGCGCTGTCCATCGCCGATCAGCTCCAGGAGTTGATCGGACCATCGGTGTGCGGTCGCCCCGAGTGCTTCCGACGCCTGCGGACTGTGCTTGACCGAGAACATCAGATCGAGCAGTGCGGCGTTGGCCACGGCGAAGCCCACGTAGGCGCGGGCCGCGGCATCCAGCCGGTCGGCGAACGCCTCACCAGCGCCTTCCTGTGAGGCTGCGATGGCCTCGGCGAGCCGCTCGAACCCGGTCAGCGCCAGGGCGTCCAGCAGTGCCTGCTTGGACTTGAAGTGGCGACTCGGCGCGGCGGGGCTCACCCCGACCTCGCGAGCCAGTTCGCGCAGGGACAGCGCGGACGCCCCCCGCTCGCGCAGTGTCTCCTCGGCCCGCGCGAGCAGAGCGACGCGGAGGTCTCCGTGGTGGTAGGGGCGGTTCGTCATGCCCTCAGCCTAGCCGGGTGTATGCGATGAATACATTGTTAACGTTGCCTACATTGTGATCAGTGCATACATTGGGGTCATGGCCAAGAACACGCAGACCCAGCCCTGGAACACCACCGACATCCCCGACCAGACCGGCCGCACCGCCATCGTGACCGGCGCCAACAGCGGCCTCGGACTCGCCACCGCCACGGCTCTGGCCGCCGCAGGCGCCCACGTCGTCCTCGCCGTACGGGACACCAAGCGTGGTGAAGCCGCAGCAGCAACGGTGAACGGCAGCGTGGAGGTCCGTCGGCTCGACCTGGCCGACCTTGCCTCCGTGCGCCAGTTCGCCGCCGACTGGCACGGTGACCTGGACCTGCTCATCAACAACGCCGGCGTCATGAACGTCCCCGAGGGCCGCACCAAGGACGGTTTCGAGACCCAGTTCGGCACCAACCACCTGGGCCACTTCGCCCTGACCAACCTGTTGCTGCCGCACATCACCGACCGCGTGGTGTCCCTGTCGTCGGGGGCGCACAAGGCCCCGGGCAGTCCCCGCATCCACTTCGACAACCTCGACCTGACCGGCGAGTACAACCCGCTGACCGCCTACAGCCAGTCCAAGCTCGCCAACCTGCTCTTCACCCTGGAACTCCAGCGACGACTGAGCGCCGCCGGCTCGCCCGTCCGCGCCCTCGCCGCGCACCCCGGCTTGGCCGCCACCAACCTCCAGAGCCACGACGCCAGCCTCCTGCGAACCCTCTTCTATCGTCTCGTCAACATGCTGATCGCCCAGGGCGGCGAGGCCGGCGCACTCAACTCCTTGTACGCGGCCGTCCAGGACCTTCCCGGCGCGAGTTACGTCGGCCCCGACGGCATGTTCGAGATGCGCGGCGCCCCCTCCCTGGTCGGCCGTTCGGCAGCGGCCAGTGACCCGGCCACCGCGCGCCGTCTGTGGAGCGTCTCCGAAGAGTTGACCGGCGTCACCTTCCCGGAGCTGACTGCGGCAGTTCGATCCTGAAGCCGTGGCCGACCCATCGAGTCGGCCACCTGCGACGGGGCAGGTGGCCGCACTCGGTGTCACGGAGGCTGCTCGATACAAGAGGGTGCTGAAGGTGGAGGACTGGGCGGAGATACGTCGGCTGCATCGAGCAGAGGGCGTGCCCATCAAGGAGATCTCACGGCGGCTGGGGGTGGCCCGGAACACGGTGCGGGCCGCGTTGAACTCGGACCGGCCGCCGAAGTACGAACGGGCCCCGCGCCGACGGGTAGCGGACGCCTTCGAGCCGCAGATCCGGGGCCTGTTGAACGAGTGGCCGACGATGCCGGCGCCAGTGATCGCCGAGCGGATCAAGTGGCCGTACTCGATATCGCCGCTGGTGAAGAAGCTGGCCGAGATCCGGCCGGAGTACGTCGGCATCGACCCGGTCGACCGGGTCACCTACGAGCCCGGCCAGATCACCCAGTGCGACCTGTGGTTCCCGGAGACGAGGGTCCAGGTCGCACCCGGCCAGCACCGGATCCTGCCGGTCCTGGTCATGACGCTCGGCTTCTCCCGGTTCCTGACCGCGGAGATGATCCCGACACGGCAGGGCGGCGACATTCTGGCGGGCATGTGGTCGCTGATCAGCAGCATCGGCCGGGTGACGCACACGCTGGTCTGGGACCGCGAGGCGGCCATCGGCGGCAGCGGGAAGGTGACCGCACCGGCCGCCGCGTTCGCCGGGACGCTGGCCACGAAGATCAAGCTCGCGCCGCCACGCGACCCCGAATACAAGGGCATGGTCGAGCGGAACAACCAGTTCCTGGAGACCTCGTTCCTACCGGGACGGCAGTTCGCCTCGCCGGCCGACTTCAACCAGCAGCTGGCCGAGTGGCTGGACCGGGCCAACGCCCGCACCGTCCGCTCCATCCAGGGCCGCCCTGTCGACCTGCTGGAGACCGACCGCCAGGCGATGATCGCGCTGCCGCCCTTCACGCCGCCGATCGGGCTGACCCAGCGCGTCCGGCTCGGCCGGGACTACTACGTCCGCGTCGACACCGCCGACTACTCGGTGGACCCGCAGGCCATCGGCCGGTTCGTCGACGTGACCGCGATGCCGGACACGGTCACGGCCATCTGCGACGGCCAGGTCGTCGCCCACCACCAGCGGTCCTGGGCCAAGCAGGCCGTGGTCACCGACCCCGTCCACGCGGCCACCGCGGCCCGGATGCGCCAGGCCCTGGCCCTGGACCGGCAAAGACGCCAGGCGGCAACCCGCCAGCACAGCGACGGCCATGCCGTCGCCCTCCGGGCCCTGCCCGACTACGACGCCCTGTTCGGCGTCGACTTCGACCCCGCGAGCACAACGAAAGCGAGCAGTGAGTGACCACCACCGCAGCGACGAAGGACGGCCTGCCGTCCATGATCGCCTACCTGACCCGGGTCCTGAAGACCCCGACAATCGGAGCGTTCTGGGAGGAGCTCGCCGAGCAGGCCAGGGACGAGAACTGGTCTCACGAGGAGTACCTGGCCGCCCTGTTGCAGCGGCAGGTCGCCGACCGGGAGTCCAAGGGCACCGTGATGCGGATCCGTACCGCCCACTTCCCGCAGGTCAAGACGTTGGGGGACTTTAACCTCGCCCACCTGCCGTCGCTGCGGCGCGACGTCCTCGCCCACTTGGCCACCGGCACGTTCGTCGCGAAGGCGGAGAACGTGATCCTGCTCGGCCCGCCGGGCATCGGCAAGACCCACCTGGCCATCGGGCTTGGTGTCAAGGCCGCGCACGCCGGCTACTCGGTCCTGTTCGACACCGCCAGCAACTGGATCACCCGGCTCGCCGAGGCCCACCAAGCCGGCCGTCTGGAAGCCGAGTTGAAGAAGATCCGCCGCTACAAGCTGATCATCATCGACGAGGTGGGATACATCCCGTTCGATCAGGACGCGGCGAACCTGTTCTTCCAGCTCATCGCCTCCCGCTACGAGCAGGGCTCGGTGATGGTGACCTCGAACCTGCCCTTCGGGCGCTGGGGAGAGACCTTCTCCGACGACGTCGTAGCCGCCGCGATGATCGACCGCCTGGTCCACCACGCCGAGGTCCTCACTCTCACCGGCGACTCCTACCGCACCCGCCAACGACGCGAACTCCTCGCCAAGGAGAAGCGCGCGGGCCGCGACTGATCAACCCACTGGGGGTCAATTTTCCCGAACTCGCAGGGGGTCAAAATTCAGGAACCGTTGACAAGGCCAGACCTTGGAGTTGGTGACCTCTCGGCGCAGGGCCGCTAGTAGTGCTTGGTCAGGTCAGTATTGGTTCTGGCATGTTGCGGTGACAGGTGGGGCAGGCGCCGGTCCAGAGCGCGAGGAGTAACTGCAGTTCACGGACGACCCGGTAGAGACTCAGGCCGGCGCCGTTTCTTTTGGGGACCGGGTGATGCGCTGGAGGGTGCAGAAGGCGTGCGCGACGGAGACGAGGGTGACGTGGTGGTGCCAGCCGCGCCAGGTGCGGCCTTCGAAGTGGGCCAGGCCCAGGGCCTGCTTCATCTCGCGGTAGTCGTGCTCGATGCGCCAGCGCAGTTTCGCGGTGCGCACGAGGGTGGCCAGCGCCGTGTCGGCGGGCAGGTCGGACAGCCAGAACTGGACGGGTTCGGGCTCGGTGGCGGGCCATTCGGCCAGCAGCCGGCGCACGGGCAGCCCCGGGCCGACGGTGTTCTTGCGGATCTCACGTCCGGCAGGCCGGATCCGCAGGGCCACGAACCGCGAGTACATGCGCTTGACGCCGCTGCGGCCGCTGCCGGGCGGGAGCCTTCCCGCCACTGCACCGGCTTCGCGGCCCGCTTCCCGGCCTCGATGACCAGCTTCTTCACCGTCTGGGCCGACTCGGGGTAGGCGGGCTGGGGCCGGGGGCCGCGACCGCCATGAGGCGGGGTGTGCGGCCGTGCCGTTTCCGGCTGGGCGGTGGTCGTGGCGGAGATCCCTACCACGTAGCCGAGCCCGCGTTCTTCCAGGCCCAGCCGAAAGGCTGCCGCATCGCCGTAGCCGCCGTCGGCGACGACGAGCGGGACATCGATGCCCCACGACCTGGTCTCGTCGATCATGTCCAGGGCCGGCTGCCACTTCTCGACATGGCCGATCTCTTCGGGGACGCCGCATGGGGTGCGGCGGGCCACCTTGGCCGATCGGCCTTCGGCGAGCCGGGATCCCAGCTCTCGGGCACGAACAACCGCCAGTCGACGGCCGCCGACGCGCGGTCGGAGGCCAGGTGCAGCGAGACGCCGGCCTGGCAGTTGGTGACCTTGCCCGCGGTGCCGGTGTACTGCCGGGCCACGCACGCCGAGGCGTCCCCGTCCTTGAGGAAGCCTGTGTCAGCCACGATCAGCGCGGTCGGCATGATCACCCGCTGCATCCGCCAGGCGAGGCGGGCACGCACATGCGCCGCCTCCCACGGGCTGGAGGTGACGAAGTGGGCCAGGGCCTGCCGGTTGCCGTCCTCACCCAGCCGGGCAGCCATCGGCTCCACCGACCTGCGCCGCCCGTCCAGCAGCAGGCCCCGCAGATAGACCCAGCCCCACCGGCGCTGATCCGCCCGCGCGAACGGCTCGAACATCTCCGCCGCGAAGTCCTCCAGATCGCATCGGACCGCGGCCAGCTCCCCACCCAGCACAACAGGTCAACGGAACAAGCGATCAAACGGACACTCCACTGGCGAGTGAACCTGACCAAGCCCTACTAGCCGATGGCGGTCTCTCCTCGCCTGCGCGCCGCCTCGATGACGTGGCGAAACTGGCCTCGGTCCCCAGCACGAGGTCTGGTTCTCGGTCAGCTGGGTCAGTAGGAGGCTGATCACCTGGGTACTGGCGATGAAGTCGTCGGCCTTGATGACCTGGGCGACCTCGCGGTTGCTGTCGTCGTTCATCTCGGTGACGATCGAGTAAGGATCGCCGAGCCGGTTGTCGATGCGGGGAAGGGCGGGGCCGACTCGCAGCAGCTGAGCGCGATGCCGACTGACTGGTTGTGGGGCGATCTGCGTCTTCACCGTGATCGCGTCTAAACCACCCGGCGGGACACCATCCGACCCCGTGCCCGGCGTCGGGGCCACGTCACCCACCCCGCACGCGGCGCCGGCCGCATCGCCTCGAGGAGACGGAGGAGGAACTGCGCAGGCATACAGCGCTCCGCCTCCGCCCGCCCCGGGCTCATGCGGGACAGATGTCAATCAGGCACACCCGCCGCCGAAACAGTCGCCGATGTTGCCAACACCATCGTCCTCATCACCGCCGCCGTGGTGAACGAGGATGGTGGGGCTGGACTGGACGGTCGTGGCTACTGCGGTGATGTGAGGGAGTGCCGGCGCGGCCGCTGCGTATGCGGCTGTGGACGACCCGGTTGCGAAAACGAGGCCGAGGAGGGCACTGACCGCGAGTGCTCGGGACATGGATGTCTCCAGGTGAGTTCGGTGTGTTGCTTTCATGTGGATCACATTGCATGCCCCTGCGGCAGGGTTCATCCCGGGCGCGGCCAACCGTATGACTCCCCCGGAATCCACCGGCTCTGATCGGGGGGTGGACAGCAGGCTCCCACGTCCGTGCCGAACGAGGTGACGCCTGGCATAATGTCGGCCGGCTCGACGCCGAGGGCTACCAGTCGGGCCGAGGACTCGCCCAGGGGCAGCGTAAGCGGCTGGAGCCTGGACCGCGATGACGGCGCGGGGCAGGCTCTGTCCTGTCACGGCGAGCGGCAGACCAGCACGCGTCAGGACCCGGCCATCGCCCTGACTGGCGATGCCGCCAACACCGCCAAGCACCGCACACGAAAGCGAAGCGGACGACGGCGTCATTCGCGTCGTAGTCGACGACGACACGGTCACGTTCAGGAAGAAAGGCGTGATGCCGTGCCCTCGTCGGCGCGACCGCCGGCTCCGAGGGTCCGCCGCGGGACCGGGGACACCGCCGGGTGATTACCCAGAACGCCTCGGGCCCTCAGTTCGTCAAGGTCGGGGAGACGGACTGACGGAAGAGAGGCGAGCAAGTCGGCCTGCGGGGCGCGGATGCCGTGCGCGGCCTCCGGGCCGACGCCAAGGGTGCGGCGAGCGGTCACACCGGCATCGTACGGGCACGAGGTTCTCCCCCTGACCCTGGCCAGCGCGTCCTCAAGCCGCGCGCCGGATCTGCGGTTCACCGTCTCGTTGCTGCGCCAGGGAACTGAGCCGAAGCTCAGGAGTTGTCACCGGACATGTCCCGTCGCAAAGGATCTGGTCTCCGAGACCGACTCTGACCTGGATCGACCAGATCAAGTGAGAC
>NZ_BMVG01000081.1 GCF_014650595.1 Streptomyces alanosinicus | reverse complement strand
TCAAACGACCCGAGACACTCGTCGCTCTGCGTAATGGCCGACGATAAGGAACAAGCTGAGCCAGGCCAGGATCGCGCGCGCGCCGACCATGCGCGTGAACTGTGCGCTCTTGCCTTCAGCGCGAAGAGGTGTGCGGCCGAGGGAGTCCAGGATGTAGTTGGTGTCGGCTTCGGTCATGTGCCAGGTCTCGGGGTTCCGGCGAGGCGGGAACTTCTGCAGAAGCGTGGCGGCCTCGGCGCCGGCCAGCTTGCGCGTGGTCTCCGGCGGCGCTGTGAGCGTTGCGGTGGTCATGCGACGAGCCCTCCGAAGAGGGTGTTCAGCGAGTCCTCGTTGTAGGCGGAGGCTGCGGGAGCCGGCGGCGGTGCGAGCTTCTTCGCCTCCCGCCGGGCGTGATGCGCCAGACCTGCCGAGATGACCTCGTCCCGGCTCGGGCGGAGGTACTTCTGGAGCGTGCGCTGGTCCTTGTGGCCGAGGATGTGCTGAACGTAGACCAGCGACATTTCGGGATCCTCGGTCATGCGGTAGGTAGCAGTGTGCCGCAGGTCATGGAGGGTCCAGTTCGCACCCAGGAGCTCGTTGGCGCGGTTGAACATCATGCGGGCCGTGTCGTACTGAAGAGGCCGCCAGGGGCGCCGCAGAGTCCACCACAACAGCTGGTCGCGGCCTCGGGGGACGCCCTTCTTCCAGGCTTCTTCCTGGTAGAGCCGGAGCCAGACGAACGCGTCAGGCGAAGCGGGGAGTTGCTGATAGTCCCTGGTGCCTTTGCGGATCACGCCGATGAGCTGCTGGCCGGGCAGGGCGTTGCGTTCGGTCGCGGTCAGCAACTCCTCCGAGCGGGCGGCGCTGGAGACCCAGAAGGCGAGCAGGGCGCGGTCGCGGTGCGAGCGCAGGCCGGCAAAGACCTCGGTGTACTTGTCGTCCGGTATTCGGCGGGGGATCCGTTCCGGGACGGTCGGCCGGTAGCGGCCGGTCCGCTCGTGCTTGAAGTCGTCGGCCGGGTTGTGGTGGGCGTGAGGCCGGCCCTTTCGGCGGTTGCGGTCCAGAGGGAACGGATTGACCAGCAGCTGGCCGCTGTTCAGGCCGAGGTGGAAGTCGTAGAAAGTCCGCAGCACGGTTTCGCAGTGGGCCCGGGCGCTGGGCGCGCACTTCTTGCCGATCGTCGGTTTCCCGGTCACGGGGTTCGGCGTGCCCGGGGCGAGGGCCTGTGGCTTGCGCCGGGGTACCTCTGAGAGGGCCTTGCCGCGGTGCCGCCAGTGCACGCGTACGGGCTTGTCGGCGAGCTGCATCCACAGGGTGAAGTCGCGGGCGTCCTCACGGACGGCGCGATCCCACTCGATGCCGTGGGCCCACAGGAATCGCCACCAGCGGAGCAGGTCGTTGCCGTACGAGTACAACGTGGTGGCAGGGCTGTGTGCGGCGAGCAGGTCCTTGAAGTAGACCGCGACCGGTTCGACGCGTCGACCCTTCGGGTCGATGAGCCGGTACGGCTCCCAGACGTCTCCCGTCGATTGCAACCGTCCGATCTCGGGCAGCACAAAGGTCTTCAGATCTCGTTCAAGTGTCCTTGCATCACGCACTGCGGGAACTTAACAGAAACAGCCTCTGACCTGCGAAAATGCGAAGTTGGTTCGGTCAATACACCGCAGGTTCAAATCCTGTCCCCGCTACTGACCGAAGGGCCCGGGCGCAGCCGGGCCCTTCGCCGTATCCGGACACCGCGCGCGACACCCGTTCCGTCCTGTGGGGTTACCTGACGGTTCGCTGGGCGAAGGTGTTCGCAGGTTGAGGAGGCCGGCCGCTAAGGACCTGGTGACCGACGTCGGCTTCAACTACCAGAAGGCCAGGGAGGTCCCGGCGTTCGTACCGCCGGCCGGACTCGGCCCCGGGCAGTACCGGATGATGCAGGAGGACGTGGACCGCTCGCAGGAGTTCCGCAAGTGCATCGAGTGCTTCCTGTGCCAGGACACCTGCCATGTCGTCCGCCACCACGAGGAGAACAAGACCGCTTTCGCGGGCCCGCGCTTCCTGATGCGGATCGCCGAACTCGACATGCACCCGCTGGACGCGGCCGCCGGGACGGGCCTGGACCGGGGGGCGCACGGCCCAGGACGAACACGACCTCGGCTACTGCAACATCACCAAGTGCTGCACGGAGGTCTGTCCCGAGGGCATCCGCATCACGGACAACGCCCTGATCCCGATGAAGGAGCGGGCGGTCGACCGCAAGTACGACCCGCTGGTGTGGCTCGGCTCAAAGATCAGGAGGCGGGCGCCGTAGCACCGCGAACACCGCGGCCGGGGCGCTGGGCCAGCACCTGCAGGCCCAGGCCGGCCATGGCGGCGAGCCAGCCGCTCCAGGCAAGGACGCCGTACCCCTGGCCGAGCGGGCCCAGGTAGATGAAGACCGCCCAGCCCGCCGCGCTCAGCAGCGCGCCGTAGCCCGACAGCTTCGGACGCAGCACCCGGGCGCGGGCCCAGGGCACGACCCAGCCGGTCGTGACGCTCGCGATCCCGACCACCGCGAGCAGCCCGAGGACCACCGGGGCGCCCACCATCAGGTACATGTTCATGACGATCATTGTGTCACGAGACTCAGAGCCTGGGACAGGTTGTGTTCCGCTATGGCGCGCATGGATTCCGTCAAAGGGAAGTGCCATCTTCCGCGACGCACCCCGTCATCGAACCCACATCTCCTCGTAGGCCCGCCAGTCCTCCTCCGTCGCCGCGAAGTCGACGTACAGGGCGACGCCGAAGCGGACACGGTCGGCGTCGGTGCGGGACAGGCCGAGGCGGACACCGCGTACGGCGGCAGGGACGGTCTCCGCGCGGGCCCGGTGGCCGAAACGGTTCTCGTGGTAGAAGGGCAGGCCCATGAGGAGGTCGGTGGTGTCGGGGGTGACCTCCAGGGCGAGGCTGGTCTGCTCGGCCACGTAGCCGCCGTAGAGACTCTGCAGCGGCTGCATGGTGTCGTACGACATGACGGCGATCTGGTCCACCCGGCGGGCCACCTGCCCGAAGTACGCCTGCGACCACCACTTGGGGTGCCCGGTGGTCGCGCCCCAGAAGGAGTGGAACGCGGGCAGCGGGTCGATCTGGTGGGCGGCGACGGAGAGGACGGCGTGCCGGGCATGGGTGAGGGCGCGCAGGTCGTCGAGGAGGGCGAGGTAGTCGCGGTCACCGGAGTGCAGCGGCTCCAGGTCGAAGTGGACGCCGTCGAAACCGGTGGCGAGGACGCGGCGCGTGGAGGCGAGGATCGCGGTGCGGGTGGCGGGTCGGTCCAGGCGGAGCCCGTCGAGGCTCTCGCCGGCCAGCTTGTCGCCGAGCCAGGCCTGGACACGGACGCCGGGCGCCGCCCTGTGGAGAGCCGATATCAGCCAACGGGCCTTCGGGTAGGCGGAGTCGGGCAGCGTGCCGTTGTGTTCCAGGGGGCCGGAGTGGATGTACAGGTCGCGGATACCGGTGCTCTTCAGACGATGGGCGAGGGCTTGGACGTCCTTGTCCGTCTTACGGCCGTCGACCCAGGCGTGGCCCAGCCAGAGGGCGTCCTGCCGGCGGGTGGTGGTGCCGGGTTTGGGGGTGCCGGTGTAGTTGAGGCGTAGAGCTGTTTCGGCGGTGAGGAGGGAGAGGAGGACCAGCGTGAGGAGGGTCACGAGGGCGGCGAGGGTGTAGCGGCGGAGGGTGCGGCGAGGGTTTCGGTGGCGCGCCGCGCCTTCGCCTTCGGCGGGGACGTCGTTCCCACCCGCACCACCCGAACGGCCCGTGCGGCCTGTGCGGCCCGTGCGGCCTGTGCGGCCTGTGCGGCCCGTGCGGCCTGTGCGGCTTTCGACGTCGGGTGCGGGTGGCCCCTCCGCCGTGCCCCCACCATCGACGACCTCCGCGACCCTTCCCCTGCCGTCCATTCTTGCCCCCTGTCCGTCTCGTCCCCCACCCGTATCCGTCCCGCTCGCGGAGGCGCCTACCTCCCCATGCGCTCCGAAATGTGACGTCCTCCCTCATCCGGGGCCGGCCCCGGCGCGCCAGGGCTTACATAGCCAAGGCGCACATACGGGTGCGGGTGGCGTATGCCGTGCTGGGTGCCGTGGTCGGGGTCGGGTGGCTGATGTTGCCGGTGATGACGGTCGCCGCCCGGGATCCGGTTCCGGTGGCGACCGCCGGGACGGTCGCGGGCGCCTCCGCGCCCGAGCAGGACGGGACGTCCACGGCCGACCTCGTACTGCCGCTCCTCGTGGGGGTCACGGCCGTCGTACTGGCCGGATACGGCTACCTGCGCCGCACTCGACGACAGCGATCCCAGTCCGCACGACGACGAACGAAGGTCACCAAGCGCCACAGCATAGGCCGCTGACCCTGACCTTCCGCGTCGCTGGCGAGGCAGTGCACGCAGCCGTCCTCGCGGGGCTGACGCGAGTTCCTCGCCCGCCTCCTGGCCGTCACCGGATCAGCATCCAGGCCGCTCACGGACACTAGGCATGCTCCGGCACGCGGTGCTCGTGCTACGACGTGGCACAGGATGTCGAGCACGGCAGCCTTTGTGTTCCTGCACTACGACCACTTCGGCGAGGGCGGGGGGAGAGACGCGGTTGTCCCTCAGCCTGGGTCCTCGCGAGGCGCTGCACCTTCAGATCCCGGTCGAAGGGCAAAGTGCACTGCCCTCTGGCCAGCGAGCGCGTCCTCGGCTCGCTCGGTACGGCCTGTCTCGGCGTTGCTCGAAGTTCAGCCGCCGCCGACAGCCTGTCTCCGACCGGAAGGATGAGTGCGGTGGTAGTCGCCTTTTCAATGGTCAGCCGGGCGAGAACCCGCCGCTTGGGTCGACAACCCGCGCAGCAGGTAAGTAGGTGCGGGCGGTGACCGCTGAGAGCAGAATCGAGGTATGGGGGCCATTGTCGGCGTCCATAGAATCGCGCAACAGTTCGTCAGCTCGTACGAACTCGGATCGTGCTGGTTCGACGCGTTGCGGGGCGGCTTGGAGCTGGCCGGTTGGGAAGGCGTGGCCGACGCGCTGGGCGAGGGAGACTTGCGGGTCGCGTTCTTCGGGGACCTCTTCCGGCCGACTGCCGCATTGGCGTTCGGCGAACCGGCCTATGGCCCGGACGACATCCGGCCGGGCCTCGACCGCGACTTGCTGACGGCCTTCTACGACGCTGCGCTCGAAAAGGAACCCGGCCTCGCCCCGCCGGAGCGCGCCATGGGCGTGCACCGGGCGGCCACGGCGTTCATGCCCAGGCAGTTGCTGCGCTCCCGCACCTTCGCGGGACTGACACAGCGCGCGTTCATCGGCAACCTCCGGCAGGTGTCGGACTATCTCACCGACCCAGCAACCAAGGAAGCCGCGCTGCGGCGGCTCGGGAAGCTGGTCGATGACGACACCCGAGTCCTGATCGGCCACTCGCTCGGTTCGGTTATCGCCTATTACTCCAGTTGCACTTCGCTATCGCCGCTGGTCAAAGGCTGATTTCTGAGCATACTTAGCTGACGCGTTGTCATGTGGCTGAAGTTCGTGACTGGCGGTGCGGCGTTTGTAGTGACAGCGCATGGCGGTGGCCTGGTGTCGGCGTCGGAAGCACGACCATCTCAGGGCATGATGGGTGTGCCGTTGGTGGTGGCTTGTCCTGGGCCGGCAAGTCGCCAGGAGCCTGCGGATCTCTGCCATGCTGAGTGGCACGAGGAAAGATCCGTTTCTGCGGCCCCCTTTGCGTTGTCGGCCTGGGATGCCGTGACGGCAAGGAAGGCATGGGCGAGCATCGCGAGAGTGATGTGCCGGTACCAGCCCGGGTAGCGGCGGACTTCGTACTGGTCCAGGCCGCACTCGTTCTTGGCGCTCTGGAAGCAGGACTCGATTGCCCAGCGGGAGCCGGCGACCCGCACCAGCTCCGCGACACCGGTGCCGCTTGGCGCATAGGCCAGGTAGTAGGCGATCTCGTCCGGGTGAGCGATGCTGCGGCGGGCCAGTACCCACCGGTGGTGGGAAGGCTCGTCACCACCGAAGAAGGCAACAGCCGGGAGCTGGGCGGCTGCCCAGTCGTAGATGCGCTGGCCCTTGGCTCCGTCACCGCAGGAGAGCCGTTCCCAGGCTACGCCAGGGGCATCACCCATGAGCTGGTCGATGCGCCAGCAGCCTGCCAAAGACTTGACCTGCTGCGATTTCGGGACCGCGACGACGTAGCCCAGCCCGGCCTCCTCGAGCATGCGGCGGAAATGCCAGTCCTGGCCGTAGAGAGCATCCGCCGTCACCCACGCGATGGGCAGGGCTGAGGCAAGCGCCCGAGCGACAAGGCTCCGGGCGAGCTCGGTCTTGGTGGCAAAGGTCCGGGCATCGGGCACCCCGGCCGCGCGGCACCGTTCCCGGTCGGACGTCCAGGACTTCGGCAGATATAGCTCCCGGTCCACCAAGGTCCTGCCCCGAGACGAGGCATAGGCGGCGAACACAGCGACTTGGCAGTTCTCCGTGCGTCCCGCCGTGCCGGAGTATTGCCGCTGCACGCCCGCTGAAGCGGTGCCCTTCTTGAGAAAGCCCGTCTCGTCGATGATCAGCACACCGCTTTCATCGCCGAGACGCTCGGCCACATATTCCTGCAGGTCATCGCGGACCTCATCCGGATCCCACCGGGCCCGGTTCAGCAGGTGCTGCAGGCCGGCCGGTCCGTCGAGCCCGACGTACTCGGCGAGCTGCCAGCCGTTCTTGCGGCCGACAGGACCGAGCAGCCCACGGACGTAGTCCCGCATCCGCCGCCGCAGATCGACCCGGCCGAACCGGTGACCGACCCACAACAGCACCTCCTCAAGCTCCGAAGCCCAGACACCAGGCCGCACATCGTCTTGCACGATCAGCACAACAGCGATCACAAGCCACGGGTCACGAACTTCAGCCACATGACAACGCGTCAGCTGAGTATGCTCAGAAATCAGCCTTTGACCAGCAGCGATAGCGAAGTGCAACTGGAGTAAACAGGCCATCTCATTTGGCATGTTCGAGCAGGGCGATGTCCGGCTGGGTCGCGACCTTCTGCGCACCCAGCCGGGTTTTCGGCGGCGGTGGTCACCGGCAGGAAGACCAGCGCTCCCCTTCGAGGCGGTGCCCTGCACACGCGCGAGAGCGAACAGAACTCGTACGACGGTGTCCATACGCTTGATCTGCACCCTGCCGCCGTACCGCGCTCAAGCTGAGACGGCCCGCAGCAGCCAGGTCCTCACCGGCTCGTGCGCGGCCCCGCGCCCAGTCGCCGTATCGCCTTCGCCATACGGACCGGTGCGGCACGCGGCGCCGTGGACCAGGGACTGGCGGGCGCCCTGCGCGAGACCCTGCGGCGGCTGTCGGTGCGGGTGCTGGACCGGGACGCCTGAAGGGCCCTTCCCCGGTGGAAAGGGCCCTTCGGTGGCCTACTCGGTGCGCAGGCCGTCCGGGCGCATCAGCCTTAGCAGTGGTGGCAGGCTGAGCACGGTCACCAGCAGGACGACGGCGGTCGCGATGCCGGTCATCGACAGCACGCTCGCCCAGTCCACGCCCACCGGCTTGTGCGTCATCTTCAGCAGTGCCGCGCCCAGTGCCAGACCGACCGCGGTGGCCAGCGCCAGGCCGAGGCCGATCGGGATCGCCGTCTGCCACAGCACGGACAGGCTCAGGGTGCGGCGCCGGGTGCCGAAGGCGATGAGTGACGACAGCAGTTTGCGGCGTTCGCGCAGCTGCTCCAGCTGCGCGACCAGCAGACTCGCGCCGATCAGTGCCAGTACGCCGGCGGCGCCGACGAACAGGAAGGTGCGGATGGAGGCGTAGGTGTCATCGCTCTTGCTGGACACCAGCGTCACTGGGTCGATCGGCATACCGAGACGGCGGGCCGTGTTCCGCGCGTGATCCGGCGCGGTCGCCAGCCCCTGGTCGAGCGCGAGGTAGATCTGCCCGTGCAGACCAGGTGCGCCGCCCGAGGGCAGGGCGCCCGGCGTCAGCAGGAAGCCGTTGCGCTTGTCCCCGGTCGGGTCCTTGATCGCTCGCGCGCGCTTCATGTCGGCCGGTACCTTCCAGGGCGCCGGTCTGTGAGCGGTCCCCTCGGAGCCGTCGATCGAGTCGAACCACAGCGTGCTGCCGGGCCTGGACATGCCGGGCGCCACCTCCTCGCCGCCGCCGGCCGGGATGACGAAGGAGTCACCGTCCTTGCAGGAGGGGAGGGCGGCCACCTCGCGCAGGGACGCGCAGTCGGCCATGGTGATCGGGGCGGTTTTCTCGGCGAACTTGCGCCGGTCGGCGACGTAGCCCTCGTCGAACGCGTAGACCTTCGCGACGCCCTTGGTCGCCTTGAAGCCGGCCGCCGCCCGGGCGAGCGGGACCTGGTCCCATAGGTCCGCGTGCATCTGGGCCCGGGTGACGTCGTTGGTGGTGTGCTTGGTGTACTGGCCCTGCAGCCCGGAGAACAGCATCTGCAGGGCGATGGCGCCCGCCACCGCGACCGCGATGCCGTTGACCATGCGGGCGGCCGTTCCGCTGCTCAGCTGAAGTCGGCGGATGGCCAGTTGCCAGGCGACCCCGCCGGAGCCGAGCCGGTTCACGGCCCTCTCCACGACCCACGGCAGCAGCGCGGTCACCCCGACGAGCAGCAGCAGGACACCACCGGTGACCTGGTACTGGTTGAAGTCTCTGCCGTACCGGTCCTTGCCGATCATCGGGTAGAGCAGTGCGAGCCCGCCCACGGGCAGCAGTATCCGCCACCACAGCCGGCGCCGCGGGGGCTTCGCGGCGCGCACCACGCCGAGCGGCTCGATCAGCACGCCCCGCAGCGCGAACAGGGTGACCAACACGGCGGCCGCCGGGACCGCGACCGCGATGAGCAGGACGAGCAGGGAGGAGGGGATCAGATAGCTGGGGAACACGCTCACGCCGAACAGGTCCACGGACCCGGAGAGTTCCCGGACGAGCAGGAAGAAGACCGCGCCGAAGGCCAGGCCGGCCACGGAGCCGGCGAGGGCTTCGCCTGCGGCGATCCGCCGGGTCATCCGGCTGTCCGAGCCCACCAGCCGCAGGGCTGCGAGTCGCCGGTCGCGGCGCTCGCCGCCGAAGCGCACGGCCGTGGCGATGAAGACGCCGACCGGCAGCAGCAGCACCAGGAACACGACGAGGGTGAGCAGGACGAGGACGGGGTCCTTCTTCTCCGGGGTCTTGAACCCTGCGCCGAATCGGTCGATGCGTTCGACCCCGCCCCTGTCCTGCCTGACCACGAGGTGGTCGGTGCCGCGGTAGAAGGCGAGTTCCTGGGCGCCGATCAGTCCGGGTTCGCCGATGGTGCCGACGATCCGCTCCGGCAGCCGTTCGCGCAGCAGCTTCCCTTCGCCGGACTGCAGCAGCCGCTTCAGTGCGGGAGAGACCACTATCTCGCCCACCCCGGGAAATTTCGACACCCCTGGCGGCCGGGGCGCCTTGGGGCCCTCGGGCTGCAGCTCCCGCCCCCGCACCTCCTTGTCACCAAAGGCCGTCCCGGCCTCGCCGACCACCAGGGTGTTGTCCGCCTTCTTCAGCGGCGTCTTCATGCCATAACTCAGGTCGGTGCGCGCCGTCTCGCGGTCGTGCCGGACGGCCAGCGCGTTCGGGAGCGCGGTGAACAGCAGCAGCAGCGCAACGCCGAGCCCCACGCCGACGGCGGTGAGGAGCATCCGCACCCACCCCTCCCGCCCGCCGGTGAAGGCGAACCGGACCCCCATGGCCAGATCCCTGGACCTCCCCCACTCTCGGCTTCGCTTGAGCCGGCGGTGCCCCCTCCGTGCACTCATATGGCGCGCTCCATGTCCCGGGACCTGCCGTCGCGTACGACGACCTCGCGGTCGGAGTAGGCGGCGACCCGGGCCTCGTGCGTGACCAGCACGACGGCCGCGTTGGTCGACCGGGCGGCCTCCGTGAGCAGGCCCATCACGCGCTCGCCATTGAGGGAGTCCAGCGCGCCGGTCGGCTCGTCGGCGAACAACACCCGGGGGCCCGTGACCAGCGCCCGGGCCACGGCGACCCGCTGCCCCTGACCGCCGGAGACCTCGCCGGGCCGCTTCTTGCGCAGGTCGTCGACCTCCAGCCGCTCCATCCACCGGAGTGCGGCCCGCTCGGCCTCCTTGCGGGAGGTGCCGTTCAGGCGCAGCGGCAGCGCGACGTTCTCCACGCAGGTCAGTTCCGGCACCAGCTGGCCGAACTGGAACACGAAGCCGAACTCGGAGCGGCGCAGCGCGCTGCGCTGGGCGTCGCTCATGGTGGCCAGTTCGTGGCCGTTGTAGGTGATGGAGCCGGAGTCGGGCGTCACGATCCCGGCGAGGCAGTGCAGCAGCGTCGACTTGCCGGAGCCGGAGGGGCCCATCACGGCGACGACCTCACCGGGGTGGATGGAGAAGTCGGCGCCGTCGAGCGCGGTGGTCGGTCCGTACGCCTTGCGCAGGTCCTGGGCGGCGAGCAGGGAACCGGGAGGAGAAACACGAGTCACGCGGTCACCGCCTCGGCGAGCTTGTCCAGACGCGCGGCGGTCAGCTCCAGCCAGCGCAGATCCGCCTCCAGATGGAACAGGGCGTGATCGCAGATCAGCTGGTCCGCGAAATCGCCCTGGCGCTTGCGGTCGGTCAGGATCCGCATGCCGCGCAGATGCTCGGAGCGCTGCGTGTCGAGGATGTCGGCCGCGGCCCGCTGCGTCAGCAGCGCGAGGACGACCTTGCTGTACAGCAACGACTGCAGGTACGGCTCGGGCTTCTCCGGCGTCGCGAGCCAGCGCTCGACGTCGGTGATCCCGGCGTCCGTGATCGCGTACCGCTTGCGCTCGGGCCCGCCGCCGGGCTCGATCCCGTCGACCTCGACGAGCCCGTTCTTCAGCAGGCGGGACATCGTCGAGTAGACCTGGCCGTAATGCAGCGGCCGGTCGTGACCGAACTTCTCGTCGAATGCCCGCTTCAGGTCGTAACCGTGACGCGGGCCGGACTCCAGGAGCCCGAGGAGGGTGTGGCCGATGGACATGCGCAGCACTCTACACACCGTGTATACGCGCTATGTATACGCTGAGTGTGTAGATCATGGCGGGTTGTATGTCCATACAGGTGGGAGCAGGTGGGAGCAGGTGGGAGCCCTTTGTCACGATTCAGCAAAGAGGAATCATCCCGTCCGGCACTTGAGAGCGAGGCCGCTCAGGGTGAGGGAGGCCGGGGCGGATCCCCGGCGCGCCGACGGCGTCGGCGAGAGAAGCGATGTTTTCCGAATGCCGTGCCCTGCCGTCTAGCCTCGCGCTTTCATGCGGCAGGGTGTCCGGTGGATGATCAGAAACGCGGAGAGTGCCCCTGACCTGCAACGATGGGACTTGTCTAGGGTCCAGGTCGCCGCAGGAAAGAAGCACTCTCCAGGTGAAGAAGCGTATCGGGTCGTACCCGCGTCTCCGCGTCGAGGGCGGTGGCCGCGGGGTGGTGTCCCAGGCCGGCGGTGTGCTGCTGGTGGAGACGGTCCGCAAGTCCGGTCTGGATCAGGTGATATCGACGGCGCTGGAACCGTGGCGCAGGCCGCGGGCGGTGCATGATCCGGGCAAGGTCCTGCTGGATGTGGCACTCGCTGTCGCGTTGGGCGGGGACTGTCT
>NZ_BMVG01000080.1 GCF_014650595.1 Streptomyces alanosinicus | reverse complement strand
TCATCGACGTCCGACAAGGCAACCAAGGATGAACCCGCAGGTCACAGATTCCACAGAATGGCCACCGTCATCGACGTGTACTCCCGTCGCCTGCTGGGCTGGCCGATGGCCGATCACATGCGGGCCGAACGCGTCACCGACGCGCTCAAGGCAGCCGTCCGCACGCGCGGCGGCCGGGTGGACGACGTCATCTTCCACAGCGATCACGGGGCTCAGGGCGGATTCAACTGGTCGTCGCAACACCCTGATCTCGGAGGTGTGCGGCGTGGCCACGGCGGACTGGAGTTTGAAGACCAGCGATGTTCCCGAGGGGGCGCGTCGGCAGTGGCGTGCTGATCGGGCACTTCGGCCGGCGATGCGCTCGCCTGGCCGACCGAACGAGCCGCCCGGCTCGCAGTCTTCCGCTGGCTCGGCTTCTACAACCACCGGCGCAGACGCTCCACGATCGGCTACCTCACGCCGGTCGCCTTCGAACAGAGATCAACTACGCCGGCCATCGCTGCATGACAACCGGTGTCCACGGTCAGGGTGGAAGCCCCAAGACCCAGGTGAAGATCAGTGACAACCAGTACGGCGTCCTGGTGTCCGACTTCGTCAAGTCCGGCTCCACCGCGTCCGTGACCGTGGGCGCCGGAAGGCTGAAGCCGAACGTCGACTATGTCTTCCACACCTCCGCCTACGCCAAGGACAGCGGCCTGCACGAGACGTCGTGGTCGCCGTGGGCCCGATTCCGCGTCACGATGCCCGTCGATCTGACCCTGCCCAACCCCAATGCCTCGGCGCAGAACCCGGACCGGTCCGCCCAGCCGTACACGGACACGATGGCGCCGCCCTCTCCGTGGAAGACCACGGCCGGCCCGAGCCATGACCGCTCCGTCGCCCCCGGGACGTTCGGGACCCGCTGCACCACCTCCTCTAACGGAGTGAAGGTGTGCGGCAAGGCCGAGCCCTACGACGGCCGTAACTTCACCCTCCACCGCGGCACCGGCGCGCAGGCGAAGGCCGCCGCGCAGTCATCCCTGGTCAGCGGCTGCGACCCGGCCAACCCGCGGGCGGGGCTGTGGACCACGCGCTTCGAGGAGTGCTCGTCGTTCACCATGGCGTGGGAGGCGTCCCTCAACGACGTCCCCGTCGGCACCGTGAAGGCGCTGGTGGTCAACGAGCGTCAACTCGATCCGAAGTCAGGGAACATCACCGAGCGGATCAACGTCACCGACGTGGACGTTCCGGCAACCATCCCCGCGTTCACTCTGGACGCCCCGAAGATCGACTGCGAGCCCTCCGGCAACTGCGGTGTCCAGAACGTCAGCGGCTGGACGGGCGCGGCCGCATGGGTGCCCGGCGACCACCACAGCGTGTCCGCGGACGCCTCCTACCTCTGGGGGCCGACCCTGACCGGACCGAGCACCACCAAGCCGCAGGTGATGAAGCTTGGCGTCGCGGTCGCACTGCAGGGCAACCCGAAGATCCCGGGCAAGACGGTGCAGACGACCCCCGCGGTCTTCATGGACGTCGCGGGCGGCGACCTGGAGAACGGCGGAGCTTCCGACCAGATCCGCTGCGACAACACCAAGATCATCAACAAGGTGCCGACGATCGGCTGCGTGTTCCACAACTACGTTTCGACCTACACCTTCAACGCGGCGAAGTACCTGCAGGCCTCGTCGCACGCCTGGCTGATCCAGCACAAGCTGGCCAACCACCCCGGCAGCAAGGCCGACAGCAAGCCGCTGTACTTCCTGCCCGACGGTGACATCAGCGGCAACCGGACGGTGATCTGCCCCCCGGATGGGCGGCGGCCAACGGCGACACCAGCGCCCTCAACGGCACGACGGACAAGGAGCTGAACTGCGACGAGTTCGCGTTCAACGCCACCTACAACAGCGGCGGGATGCCCTCGCTCGCGGGTGGCCTGAACCCGGTCAGCAGCGGGGACGCCTGTGTGCAGACCCTTGCGAGCAAGCAGGACGGCACCGTACACCTGTTCAACATCGACGGCCTCGTGCCGACGTGGAAGGAGGTCTGCGGACGGTCCGCGATCTCCGGGAACGACAACAGCGGTTCGATGGCCGGGTTCGCAGCCTTCAACGCGAACCAGCGACTGCTGGACCGTGACCCGTACTGGCTGAACACGAACATGCGCGCGGCGTGCTCCGCCGACAGCACGACCGTGAAGTGCACCATGACCGCGAACAACCAGTAGCACCACCCCGCTCACAGGGGGCGCCGCGCCGGGAGGGCGCGGCGCCCCGCTGCCACCAGTTCACACCGGCGAGGGCAGGTGCACCGCGGGCAGCAGCCCCAGCTCGATCTCCCGACGCGGCAGCGACAGCCCGAGATGCTCGCCCACCGCCGCGAACAGCCGCTTCGCCAACTCCTCGTCCTCGTCATCGGGGTCCTCGCAGCCGGGGAAGGTGTCCCGCACCGCCCCGGCCCGGCGCATGGCCGCGTCCAGCGCGGCGAACGCCCCGAGCCCGTCCATCAGCGGGACCGCGGGCTCCAGCAGGCTGTCACCGGGCTCGCCGGAACTCATTTCGCCGGCTGCGTCGACGTAGCACACCCACGGGTGCTCGTGCAGGAAGCGGTCCAGACAGACAAGTTCGTCGCCCTGCTCCACCAAGGTGTCCTGGCCCAGCCGGTCCAGGAAGACGAGGTGCCAGGTGGACCGCTCGACCTCCAGGACGTACGTCCACTCGCCGCTGCGGCCGAACATCGCCACGCTGTCACCCAGGTTCACGCTCAGCCTGTCGAAGTCCTGGAACAGCGGCGGCCGTTCGGCCATGGCCCGGTCGGCGCCAAGGCGCACCACGAAGTCCACCGGGTCCACGCCCCGCACCGCCGTGACGCTGATGTCCGAGAGCATCCCGTCCTTGGCGATCGCACCGCTGTACCAGTGCTCGCCGATCCACGCCAAGCTGCTGTCCGTCACCGTGGCGCCCCCTCCCCTCGACCGTCGCGTACACGTTAACTCTGCTGCACATTTCGCTGGAGCCTGCGGGCTGATCGTCTCGGGGGCTGGCATCTGCGAGGTGACGGTGAGGTGTCAGGTCTCCGGTGCTCGTTCAGAAGAGTGCTGTGTCCTCGCCGCTGGTGTCCGCGATGACGGGCCGGATCTGGGCGGGGAGGTCGTCCAAGCGGTCAGGGCCGGCCGCGGCGGCCACGGCGGGGGCCGTCTCGGCCAGCCAGATGCGAAACCGCTCGGTGGCTTCGCGGTAGGGGACTTGCGCCAGGACTCGGTGCTCGCCGGAGGGGCAGAAGTCGACTGTGACAGTGAGCAGGCAGGAACGGGGGGCGTTCTGACTGCCTGTCCAGGACACGCGCAGGACACCGCAGGGCTTGCGGCCGCCGGGGGCGGGGTGGGTCGGGCGCAGCGATCGGCAGGCTATGCGGGCGGTCCATGCGGCGAGGTGCGGCAGGGGCAGGGTGGTGCGTGCGCGGCAGCCGGGGCAGCGGTGCCAGTGGCGCAGCCAGTGGCCGGTGTCGGTGTGGAAGAGGCGTGTGTAACGGTTCGCCACGCGGATGTCGTTGCTGTACAGGTGGTCGGGGCGTTCCTGTGTGTTGCAGGACTGGCATACGGGGGCGCGGACGTAGCCGTGTTCGTGGCAGTGGTCGAGCACGGTGGCGGGCGCGGTGCGGCAGACGGCGCACGCCCACCCGGCCACCCGGCGGGAGGTAGCGGGCTTCCTGCTGAGCACCGAGTACAGCTGGCCCTCCAGCTCTCCGTTGTACGGGCGCAGCGAGGCGGTGGGGCCCTCGGGGCTCGTCGTCCGCCGACCGCCGGCGTCTGGGGCCTGCCGGGGATGGGAGGGCGGCCCGGTGACTGCTGCCTCTGCCTGGCGGGTCCGCGCGGCTTGCACCCACTGCGCTTCGGCGTGCTCGGCCGCATCCAGCAGCCTGACCACAGCGCGCGGCAGCCACCACGTCCGCTGCGTCCCGTCGCGGGTCTGCTCCACGAGCATCTGCCGCCAGTCGATCCCCGCCAGATGGTACGACCGGGCGGCTTCACGCCGTGCTGCCCGCCCGGAGCCTCCCGGCTCCTGCAGTTCCCCCGTGATGCGCCGGCGCCAACGCAGCGGCGTTTCCTCGTCGCACTCCTGCCTCGGCGCCCCACGAAACGGACCGATGCGGACCAGGTCCTGCCGGTCCATCCCCACCGTGTTCAGTTCCGCGGCCGCCCGGCACACCGCAGCCTCCGCAACACCCCACTGACCGCCGCTCGCCCTCACCGTCGCCACCACATGGCCGCCGAGCAGGACGTACCCCGCCGGGGCATGGGCAGGACAGGAGGTGAAGGCCCCAGCAGCCGTCGGCACAGCACTGTCGGCCGTCAGATCGACCCACAGAGCGTCCGCGGCACCCAGGGTGATCAGGCCGTCCGTCCGACCGGGCATGACACGCTCCGACATACCGACAGGCTAACGGCCTGCAACCCGGTATCAGGTCCCAGGCGCATCGGTCAGCCGGGCCGCCGCCCGCAACTCCCTATTCCTGAGCATCTGTTCCGTCAGCACCTCCCGTGCCCACAGCCTCACCACCAGACCGCCAATAATCGGGCAAGTCACCCTCGCACATCAGCGGTCCCGGAGGGCGAGATCTGCCACCGCACCTGCTTCGCGGACTGGGCGCGTGAGACGTGGGACTGGACCATCCCGGAACTCGGCATACGGCAGGCCGTGCCGGAGCCGGTGCACGAGCAAGCTCGGCCTTGCCCTCTACCGTCCGGAGAGCGCCGGAAGGACTTTCTCCGCGATCCGCACCAGGGCCCGGTCGGTGGGCAGGGCCCCGGACTTCGACCACACGGCGATGTGATACATCCCGCCCCGGTCGCCCTTGTCCCGTGCCACGTACAGCGTCCGGACCGGCGGACCGTTCCCGTCTGCGCTGCTGCCGTTGACGGGATCGAGGTTCATCCGCATGGCGCGGGACGAGGAGAACACCGCCGGCCGCCCCAGCACGGTGAACGTCTTGACGCTGTCCTGCTTCCCGAGGCTCAGCAGGGCCACCCACTCGGCTACCGACACCTTGAAACCGGCTGAGAGTTGCACGGTGCACGTGTCGAAGTCGACTTCGGCCTCCGGCGCGGGGTCCTTGTCGACCAAGGTGTTGCTGCCGGAGGCGGTCGTCGGCTTTTCGCCGGGTGTTCCGAGGAACAGAGCAAGGTCGGGCTGGTTGAGTGCCTTGCACAGTTCGTAACCGGACACAGCCCGGCTGGTCTTGTATTCCCGGGGGAGTTCGTCGTGTTCTGAGCTGGAACACGAGGCGGGATTGGCCGGGCTGGCGGCGATGCTGCCGGGCAGCCTGTCCTGTCCCCGCCACAACAGGGCCCCGACCAGCCCGAAGATCGCCACGGCGGCGACGGCCCGGCCGAGGTGGCTGGGTTCCTTCTCCGCCGGCGGAGGGTCCGGCACGGGTGCCGGTGGCTGGGGGCCGGTGACAGGAGAGGGGCCGAAACCGAAGCTTCGGCGGGGCCTGGCAAGCGAGGTCACCCCAGGTTCTGGCGGCACTCACTGAGCGCGAACTCACCGAAAGTGTCAGCGACCTTCTCCGTCAGCCCGCCCTCCGGAACGCCAGGGTTCCACGCGAAGACCGGGTACTCGACCTCTGAGTCCGGCCTGGAGGTGTCGAGGACGACGACACCCAGGACGTCGTCATGCATGACGTTCGGCGGTTCAAGTCGCGGACCGTGCAGCAGGGCGAGCTGTGACAGCCACCCCCGGTTTCGCGAACTCAAAGCGGTAGTCAAACGAAACTTTCGCTGCCCGCCGCCTGCGACGACGGACAAGCCCACAGGCCCGAATCACGCGACGGCTGCTCCGGGGGCTGTCCGGGGGACAGGCGGGGGGACAGAAGGACAAGGACGATCAAGGGAAGGGAGGGAAGCGCAGGTAACAAATCCACCCCAAGCGGCCGCAATGTATCGATGAGTGAGCGAGGGTTCAGGAGTCCTCACACACCCCGCTGCCGCAGCACCGACCCCGTTCTGCCCTTCACCACCTCCAGCTGGGCGTGGATCCGACGCCGCAGGTCGGGGACGTGGCTGACGATGCCGACGGCGCGGTCGCGTTCGCGCAGGGAGTCGAGGACGTCGAGGACCTCGTCGAGGGTCTGGTCGTCGAGGCTGCCGAAGCCCTCGTCGATGAAGAGGATGTCGCAAGATCGAATTCTACGGGTGCACAGTCCTGACCAGGCAAAACAAGGTATGAAGAGCCCCTCGGAGTGCTCTCCGAGGGGCTCTCTTGCTGGCAGGGGGACAAACGGGGGACAGCGCGATCAGGCGGCGCCCCGCGCCTCGTCCCGAGGACTGGGCCGTACGACACGCAGATGCCGGTCAGCTGTTTCTTCGCAGGCCGAGGCGGTGGTCGCCGCTTGCTCTATTTCTCCTCCGTCGTGGACTGACGTGGGGAGTTGCATGGGGTGCGGCTGGGCTGCCTGCGCTTGTTCATCGGTGGGCTTCTCGACGCCGTTGCGGCGTGGTACCAGGTCAAGGGGTGCGTTGGCAGCGGCTTGTTCGAACTGTGGCAGCAGGCTGGTGTAGGTGTCGGCAGTGAGTTGGTAGCTGCTGTGGCCGAGCAGGGCTTGGATGGCTTTCATCGATAGGCCGGCGGCCAGGCTGAGTGATGCGGCGCAGTGACGCAAGTCGTGCAGGCGGACCGGGGGGAGGCCGATGCGCTGGATGAATCTCCAGAAGGCCTGGGAGACATTTTGGGGGTTGTGGGGGCGGCCGTCGGGCCGGGTGAAGACGTAGCCGGAGTCGACGTATGGACCGTACTTCGTGGGGTCTTGGCGGTGTTTCTCCTCCCATTCGGCGCGTTGGGCTTTCTGTACGTCACGCCAGGCAGTGAGCAGGGCCAGTGTGGCGTAGTCAAGGGCGATGGCACGTCGGCCGCTGCGGCTCTTGGGGGTGTCCTGCCACATGTTGTAGTTGGAGTCGGTGACGAGTTGTCCCGAGACGTGCGCCACGCCTTTGGTCAGGTCGAGTTCGGTCCAGGACAGGCCTGTTGCCTCGCCGCGGCGCGGTGCCCGGTAGACCATGAGGTGCCACATGATGTACATGGGATGGTTGACGGCTGCGTCGAGGAACTGGCCGGTCTGTTCGGGGGTCCAGACCATGACGGGTCCGGGCTTCTCGCCGGTTTCGCGCCAGCGGGCTACGCGTTCGTCGGTCCATACGAGCGGTTGGGGGCGTTCGTATTTGGGGAGGACGACGAGCTTGGCCCAGTTGTGGGTGATCAGTTTTTCGGTTACCGCGTCACCGAGTGCTGCGGAGAGGCAGTCGAGGTACCTCTTCTGTGAGGCGGGGCCTGTGTTCTGGCGGGGTTTGGCCTGGGCTTCCTTGAGGGCTGCGCGGGCCTGGTCCCATGCCTGGCGAAGTTCTGGCGGCCGTGGGGTGGGGGCCTGTCTCCAGGCAAGGTGGGCGGCCTCGCATTCGATTTTGGCTAGCTCAGCCGCTTCCTGGTTGGCCTTCTTGGTCTCGTTGTAGGCCCATATCTGCTGGAACATCTCCTGGATGTGGCGGTCGCGGAGGTCGCGGAGTGGGAGGTGGCCGAGGGAGGGTTTGAAGATGCGGTCGATGAAGTCGCGGTAGCCGAAGCGGGTTTTGCGTTTGAGGTCGACACGCTTGGCGTGCCAGCGGTCGAGGTACTCGGAGACGGTTTCCTTGGTGTCGACGTCGATGCCGCCCTGGGCCTGGTCCCACAGCTTCTGTGCTGCGTCCTTGGCTTGGTTCTGAGTGACGAAGCCGCCCTTGCGGGGGCGCCGGCGCTTGCCGCCGGGGCCGTCGGGGAGCTTGACGTAGTAGTACCAGCTGCCGTGATCGCGCTTCTTGAGCAGGGGGCAGGCGGAGCCAAGTTCTCGCACCATGGGTTTGCCGTTTGCGTCGAGGACAGGTTGTCCTTCGTCATCGAGCTTGGGTTCGGTGCACTTGCATCGCTTGTAGGTGCTGCCGTCGAACACGCGGGATCCCCCTGAATGTGCCGGGTTATGCCTTACGTGCCCTGATCATGCTGTAGCGAAGGAGACGCTTCCTTGGGCGCCGTATGCTTCCCGTCAGGTGGCGCGGGGAAGAGGGATGTGACCACCTTTGTCCTCATCTGTGATGGCAGCAGAGGATGTTCGTTCGGATCGGCGTCGTGGCGGGATGTCGGTGGAGGAAGTGAGGTCCTTGCCAGCCGCAGTGAGTGTGGTGACGGCGGCTCGGGCTTTGGGGATCGGGCCTGACAAGGCGTACGAATTGATCAAGGTCGGTGAGTTTCCGGTGCAGACGATCCCGCTCGGGCAGACCCAGAAGGTGTCGACGGCGAGCCTGTGGAAGGTACTCGGGATGGTCGAATGATGTGCACCCACCTATGCACCGCCCGGTCGGCCCGCACGTCGAGGGGTCGGCGACCTTTGAGTGGCTTGACTCGCCGGCGATGTAACTGGTGAAGACGGGCTCTGCCCCATACGGGTTGCCGTGAAGTGCGCCACACTGAGAGCGGCGCGAGGGCGCTGACCTGTAAGTATCGCGTTTATTACTGATCAGTTAGCCCGCACATAGGCATGAGCGACACAGCTGCGGATATACATTGGCCTACGTCAGATCTAAGCGACCTCTAACGGGAAGTCGACGTGTAACGGTCGCAGGTGCGAATCACTGATCGGAGTCAGCTGCGTGGGACGGTTGTCGGGCTACGTGCGCGCAGGGATGGTCCACCCCTCGGAAGCACCCCTGCTGCGGGAGGCCGTCACGCTCCTGTTCAACGGCGCCTCGGAAGCTGATGCGACGCGGTGGCTGACCGGCAAGGGCATGTTGACGCCTCGCGGTAACGAGTTTCGCCGCGAGGTCCTTCATCGGCTGCTGACCAACCCGCGGCTGGCCGGCCTGGACGAGAACGGTGAGCCGATCGAAGGCTGGGAGGAACGCGTCCTCGAGCCCGAGGTGTTCCGCCGTCTCCAGAAGTTGTTTGAGGAGCGAAGCGAGCAGCGCGGCAAGTCTCGTGACGCCTATGAGTACTTGGCCACCGGCGGCTGCGCCATCTGCGACGAGTGCACTGCGCCCATGGTCGGCAGCCGCGCGCACGCCGAGGCCCCTCCGTCCTACAAGTGCGATGGCTGTGGCAGGACTCGGATCAACGCTGAGAAGCTCGAAGACTTTCTTGCCGAGCACGTTCTGGCCGAGCTGCTCAAGCCGGAGGCGCGTGAGCGGCTGGCACTGTTGGAGCGTGATATCGAGGCGGAGATCGCTCGTCTGAAGAAGCACATTGAAGGTGCTGACGAACGCTTCGCGAGCATCGGTGAGCTGTACGGGCGAGGGTTGATGGTGAAGGCCGCGTTCGTTGCTGCTCAGAAGGCCAGCAAGGAAGACCTGCGCGCCGCCAAGGCCCGCCTGAAGTACCTGGAGCGGATGACCGATCTACCCATCGGTGACGTGCATGACCTCATCGCCTGGTGGCGTACAGCACCGTATGCCTCGAAGCGTGGCCTGGTGCTGCTGGAGATCGAGCATGTGCGGGTAGGACGTGCAGAGGGCAGCCAGGCCCCGGAGAAGCGGGTACTGCTTGACTGGCGGCAGCCTGCTGCCTGAACGTTCGTGAGTACCTACCATCCCCTGCCCGTGGTCTCCACGCCGACTCTATGTTCCCTGTCGCCGTCGACGTGAGCATGGACGCACAACCGCACTGACTAGGGGTACAGGTACAGCGGCTTGCACCACTACCGCACCAGATCGAGCGGGGAATCACGGTGAGTCCGCCTTGGCCTGACGAGACCGCGAAGCGGTCGTTCGCCCAGGTCAGCACCCCAACCGCCGCACGTGCTCGCAGCTTCCCAAGCTGCTGTGTCGGCGTTGGCCGGTAGCCTGCGGCTGTCAGCCGTGGCGTACTGGAGGTTTCGTGGAAGCTACGAGCCTGGAGTGTTGGCAGACGCCGGTACGCTCGAAAGTTCGCCGAGCACAAGGGGGCAGGATGGCCAGGGGCGTCATGGTTGGGAACACGCACTACCAGAGTAAGGAGGCTGTCCGAAACGCCTGTCGCAGCATCGTCGCGGCCTACGGCATCGGATCCGAGGTGACCGGCACGCACGACGACACATTCCTGCGTAACCTGGTGGCGTTGCATCCAGAGTACGAGTTGAAGCGTGGTGCTGGCATAGCTGGTTTCCGGGTCGTCCGCACCGAGTACGGAACCACCGGTTTCGTCGTTGTCCGTATTGACGGCACTGTTAACGACTTCTCCTGGAATGCATGCCTGACCCATCCAAGCCACCGCAGTCAGGTCCTAGCCGCCTTGCGAAGCTCCATCGGGCCACAGATAGCCGAGACGAGGAGCGCCTTGCTCCAGGCCGGCAGCCCTCTGCTGTGCGCGGTCACCGGTTCGCTGATCCCGCCCGGTGAACTCCACGTTGACCACTACGACCCGACGTTCCTGGAGCTGGCTGAGCAGTTCATCTCCGAGAACGAAGGCATCGAGGCCTTCCGTATCAAGCCAGACTCGGGTGAGGGGATTTCGGGCCTTGAACTTGAAGACCTGGCCCTCGAAGTGGCATGGCGCGACTTCCACCAGCGCAACGCGCAGCTCAGGCCGGTGCTAAAGCGTGTGAACCTCTCTGACCTCGTCAAAGGAAGGTCTGGGAGCTGACCAGATTGGCAACCGGCCGGTTGGTGATAGCAGCGACCAGGGCACCAAGGCTCAGGCTCGCCGCGGCACTTAGCGTCCGACAAGGCTTCTACAACCGCAGCTCAGGCGTTACGGCATCAACAACATCGTCGCCACCCCGTGGCGGCCCGTCTGCGCCAATACCGAACGCTTCGTAGTCCGCGACGGCGTCACCCGCTGGGCCGTCCGGCACACGGCAGGCGCCAACGCCTAATCAAGGAAGCCCGCCCCACCCTCGGCCTGTCATACAGTACTTCGACCGGTTCGCCGCCGAAGAGACCCCGCTGGCCCGCACGGACATCGGCGTCGCTGACTTCCACCAGGCGATCGCCGACCTGTGGTCGGTCGAAGACGACGCCTCCGACCGGACCAATACCCGCCGCCATTCGCGCTGCGATTCGCGCCGTGGCCGACACCGTCTTTGAAGCCCCGCAGCGCCATCAGGGCCGGGCCCTGACGAGTTACGTCCGAAATCCGGCGAGGGTTGACAAACGACCCCGACGCAACCGGATGATCACTCACTGTCGTCCCTCTCATGATCGGCCATGCGATGACGCACCAAGCCTGGAGACGCCCGTATGACACATTCCCCGTCGCCGAGTCAGGCCCCGCCTTCCTGGCCCCACTGTGGGTACGGCGCTGATCCGACCACCAATCCGGTCGGCTGCCAGGGCATTCATGTCAGCGGTCACACCGCATGCTTGGCACACCTGACGGATGCTGATCGCGGCGCCTACTTGGCTAGCCTGACCCCTGGCGTCGACATCGATCACCGAGGTACCCCTTTCACCCAACCCCTGCTCGACGAACTCCTCAACAGTCTCCGGCTCTCCACCACTGGCAGAGTGAACATCCGTGATGCCCAGTTCGAAGGGGCAGTATTCAGCGGGGAGGCCGACTTCGATGGTGCTCTGTTCAATGGGGACGCTCAGTTCGGCATGGCGCAGTTCAGTGGCCAAGCCCACTTCGTCGGGGCGGAGTTCGCGGGCTACGCAGGCTTCGTTGGGGCACAATTCCGCGGCGACACCCACTCTTTTATGGAGGTTCAGTTCAGCAACGACGCCAGATTCGACATGGCTCGCTTTGATGGCCACGCCTGGTTCGACCGGGTTCGGTTCAGTGCCGACGCTGGGTTCAACGGAGTGCAGTTCAGCGGCGAGTCACAGTCCTTCGTCAGAGCCGTGTTCGATGGCGACGCCCAGTTCGCTGGTGTCCAGTTCAGCGGCGAGGCCCGCTTCGATGGGGCTCGGTTCAGTCGTGAGGCTCCCTTCGTCAACGCGCGGTTCAGCCGTGTTGCCCGATTCGTCGCGGCACGGTTCGAAGGCGGTGCCAGATTCGACGGGGCGGAGTTCAGCCGCCACGGCTGGTTCGACAAAGCCCGGTTCAGCGGCCACGCCTGGTTCACCGGAGCGGAGTTCATCGGCCAGGCCAGGTTCCACGGGGTGCAGATCACCGGTTCCGCCGGTTTTGGCGGGGCACGGTTCGCAGCGATGTCGTGGTTCGGGCCGATGGTCTGCCGGCGAGAGGTTGATCTGTCTGGAGCCCTGTTCGAGGTAGCGGTGACGCTGGAGATTGCAGCGCATGAGGTGCATTTCGTACGGACCCAGTGGAATTCAACAGCGACCATACGCCTGCGCTACGCCACGGCGGATCTCAGTCATGCAGTGCTGTCCTCCCCAGTAGCGGTCACCGCCCAGCCCGCCCGCTTCATCGCCGACAGCACGCCGGTGGATGAGAGTCTGCTGCCAGGGCCCGCTGAGGTACGGGTGGCATCGGTGCAGGGCGTGGACGCCGCGCACCTCGTCCTGACTGACGCGGACCTGACCAACTGCTTGTTCTCCGGAGCTTTCCACCTCGACCAGTTCCGCCTGGAAGGCCGCACCATCTTCGCCTTCCCGCCCACCGGCCTGCACCGCCGTGGCATCTTCTGGCCGGCTCGCTGGACCAGGCGGCGGACTCTGGCTGAGGAGCATCACTGGCGTGCGCAGGCCGCAGGCCAGCCCACCCTTCCCGCAGGCGGTACGCCTCCGGATGACCAATGGCGTCTCGGCCCGCACCACCCCGACCCCGCCCAAACTCCCAGCCCTGAGGACGTTGCCGCACTCTACCTGTTGACTGAACTAGTGGAGGAGTTCTTGCAGGTCAGTGACCCTATCCTCGGTTC
>NZ_BMVG01000079.1 GCF_014650595.1 Streptomyces alanosinicus | reverse complement strand
GCGGGCTGGGTGTAGGCGGTGCTGTTCAGCAGTTCCTCGTCCTCGCCCCAGATCACCTCGAACAACGGGCGATCGAGGTAGGCGTCCACGGCGGACGCGACCTCGTCGAGGGCGGTGGCGAACACCGGGAACGCGGCGTGCAGTTCACGGCCCATGCCCAGACGCTGGGCGCCCTGGCCGGTGAACAGGAACGCGGTCTTGCCCTCGCGCACCGAGCCGGTGACGACGTCTGCCGATGCCGTGTCCTCGGCCAGTGCCGTCAGAGCGGCCAGCAGGTCCTCGCGGGACTCGGCCAGGACGATCGCGCGGTGGTCGAGGCGGGCCCGGCGGGCGGCCAGACCGCGGCCGACGGAGGCGATGTCCGCGTCGTTCAGGTTCTCGGCGTACGCGGCCAGGCTCTGTGCCTGGCCCCGCAGCGCCTGTGCCGTACGTCCGGAGACCACCCACGGCACCAGCGACGGCACGACACCATCACGCGCGCCGTCCTCCTCGGCGGCCGGGGCTTCCAGTGCCGGCGGCTCTTCCACGATCACGTGGGCGTTCGTGCCGCTGATGCCGAAGGAGGAGACACCCGCGCGGCGTACGCGCTCGGTGGAGGACGGCCAGGCGACCGGCTCGTTGAGGAGTTCCACCGCGCCCATCTCCCAGGAGACCTGCGGTGAGCGCTCGGTGGCGTGCAGGGTGCGCGGCAGGACACCGTGGTGCAGGGCCTGCACCATCTTGATGATGCCGGCGACGCCGGCGGCGGCCTGGGTGTGGCCGATGTTGGACTTGATGGAGCCGAGCCACAGCGGCTTGTCCGCGTCCCGGTCCTGGCCGTAGGTCGCGAGCAGCGCCTGGGCCTCGATCGGGTCGCCGAGCGTGGTGCCCGTGCCGTGCCCCTCGACGACGTCGACGTCGGACGTGGTCAGCCCGGCGTCCTGCAGGGCGCGCTGGATGACCCGCTGCTGGGAGGGGCCGTTGGGCGCGGTCAGACCGTTGGAGGCGCCGTCGGAGTTGACGGCGGAGCCGCGCAGCAGGCCCAGCACCTGGTGGCCGTTGCGGCGGGCGTCGGACAGCCGCTCCAGGAGCAGCAGACCCACGCCCTCGCCCCAGCCGGTGCCGTCCGCGCCGGCCCCGTAGGACTTGCAGCGGCCGTCGGCGGCGAGACCGCCCTGGCGGCTCATGTCGACGAAGGTGTCCGGGGTGGACATGACGGTGACACCGCCGGCGAGGGCCAGGCCGCACTCGCCGCGGCGCAGCGCCTGCGCCGCCCAGTGCATGGCCACCAGCGAGGAGGAGCAGGCCGTGTCGACGGTGACCGCCGGGCCCTCCAGGCCGAGCACGTAGGCGACGCGGCCGGAGACGACGCTGGCCAGGCTGCCGTTGCCGTGGTAACCGGCGAGGTGCTCGGGCAGCGGGCCGAGGCGCAGACCCCAGTCGTGGTACATGACGCCGGCGAAGACGCCGGTGTCGCTGCCGCGCAGTGCGTGCGGGTCGATCCCGGCGCGTTCGAAGGTCTCCCAGGCGGTCTCCAGCAGCAGTCGCTGCTGCGGGTCCATGGCCTGGGCCTCGCGGGGGCTGACCCCGAAGAACTCGGCGTCGAACTCGGCGGCGTCGTAGAGGAATCCGCCCTGGTCGGTGAGGCTCTTGCCGGTCTTGCCGGGCTCCGGGTCGTAGACGTCGGAGTCCCAGCCGCGGTCGGTCGGGAACGCGGAGACGGCGTCGCGGCCCGCGTGGACCAGCTGCCACAGTTCCTCGGGGGAGCCGACGTCGCCCGGATAGCGGCAGGCCATGCCGACGATCGCGATCGGGTCGTCGTCCACCGGCGCCACGACGCGGGCGGCCGCCTTGCTCCGGGTGTCCTCGGAGTCGCCGAGGAGGGAGGCGAGATGGTCGGCGAGGGCGGTGGGGGAGGGGTAGTCGAAGATGAGGGTGGCGGAGAGGGGGACGCCGATCGACGAGCTGAGCCGGTTGCGCAGTTCGACGGCGGCGAACGAGTCGAAGCCCATCTCGGTGAAGGCGCGGGCGGCCGCGACCCGGTCCGCGCCGCTGTGTCCGAGCGTCGCGGCCACCTGGGTGCGCACCAGCTCCAGCAGGGCTTCGCCGCGCTCGGCCCGGGACAGCTGCGCGAGGCGGCGGCTGAGGGACTCCTCGACGTCGGCCACCTGGGCCCCGGCGCTGCGCCGGGCGGGCCGGACCAGGCCGGACAGCACGGCCGGGAGGCCGGCGGCGCGGGCCTGGAGGGCGCGCAGGTTGAAGCGTACGGGCACGACGGCCGGTTCCGCGCCGAGGACGGCGGCGTCCAGCAGGGCGAGGTTCTCGGCCGGGGACAGGACCTGCAGGCCGAGCTGGTCGATGCGGCGCAGGGCGGCCTCGTCGAGGTCCGCGCCCATGCCGCCGACGCCGGTCCACAGTCCCCAGGCCAGCGAGGTCGCGGGCAGGCCGGCGGCGCGGCGGTGGGCGGCGAGGGCGTCGAGGAAGACGTTGGCCGCCGCGTAGTTGGCCTGGCCGCCGCCGTCGAGGAAGCCCGCCGTGGAGGAGAACAGCACGAACGCCGTCAGGTCGTTCTCGCGGGTCAGCTCGTGCAGATGCCAGGCGCCGTCCGCCTTCGGCCGCAGCACGGTGTCCAGGCGGTCCTGGTCGAGGGAGTCGACCAGGCCGTCGTCGATGACGCCGGCCGCGTGCACGACGGCGGTCAGCGGACGGTCGGTGGGGATCGCGTCGAGTACGGCCGCGAGCGCGGCGCGGTCGGCGACGTCCACGGCGCCGAGCGTGACCTCGGCGCCCGACTCGGCCAGTTCGGCAGCGAGTTCGCGGGCGGCCGGGGCGTCCTGGCCGCGCCGGCTGGTCAGCAGCAGATGCCGTACGCCGTGCTCGGCGACCAGGTGGCGGGCCACGGCGGCGCCGACACCGCCGGTGCCGCCGGTGATGAGAACCGTGCCCTCGCTGTTCCAGGGCGACGGCCGGCCCGGGGCGTCGGGGACGGTGGCCAGCCGGGGCACGAGGAAGGCGCCGTCGCGGACGGCGGCCTCGCCCTCGGACAGCCCGGCCGCGAGCCGCTCCAGCTCGGCCTCGTCGAGGGAGCCGTCGGTGTCCACCAGCACGAACCGGCCGGGGTGCTCGACCTGGGCCGAGCGGACCAGACCCCACACCGGGGCCTGCGCGAGATCGGGCGCCTCGTCCGGTGTCACGGCGACCGCGCCCCGGGTGAGCACGATCAGCCGGCCCGTGCCCGAGGAGTCGTCGGCGAGCCAGGACCGCACCGCGGCCAGCACGCCGCCGGTCGCGGCCCGCACTCGCTCGGGCACGGTGGCGTCCGCCGCTTCCGCGGCGACGGTGTGGACGGCGGTGTGCGCGGCCTCGGTGGCCGCGGTGGGCATGGGGTGCGGCATCCAGCGCAGCTGGAACAGCGGGGCGCGGGAGACGCCGCGCAGCTGCTCGGTGTCCACCGGCCGCACCGTGAAGGACTCGACCCGGCCCACGGCGCGCCCGTCGGCACCGGCCAGCTCCAGCGTCACGGAGTCCGTGCCCGCCGGGGTGATCCGCACCCGCAGGGTGTGCGCGCCGGCCGCGTAGAGGCTGATCCCCGACCAGGCGAACGGCAGGCGGGGGCCGTCGCCGGACAGCTCGGGCAGGGCGAAGTCGGTGGCCTGCAGGACCGCGTCCAGCAGGGCCGGGTGCAGGCCGAACTCGGCGGCCTCGGCGGCCGCTTCGGCGGGCAGGGTGACCTCGGCGAAGCCCTCCCCGGCGGCCCGCCAGACGGCCTTCAGTCCGTGGAAGGCGGGCCCGTACTCGTAGCCCTGGCCCGCCAGTTCGTCGTACAGGCCGGTCAGGTCGACGCTCTCGGCGTCGCGCGGCGGCCACACCGCGGCATCGAAGTCCCCGGCCGGGCCGGTCTCTTCGGCGGTCAGCACACCGGAGGCGTTGCGGGTCCAGGCCGCGTCCGCCGGGGCGTCCTCGTCGCGCGAGTGGAAGGTGACCGCACGGCGGCCGTCCGCGCCGGGGGCGTCCACGACGATCTGCAGCGCGACCGCACCGGTGGCCGGAAGCACCAGCGGCGCCTCCATGATCAGTTCGGCCACCCGGGTCAGCCCGGCCTCCTCGCCCGCGCGCAGCGCGAGTTCGACGAAGGCGGCGCCCGGCAGCAGCGTGCTGCCCGCGATCACATGGTCGGCCAGCCAGGCCTGGGCGCGCGGGGAGACCCGGCCGGTCAGCACCGTCGCCCCGGTGTCGGCCAGCGGCACCACCGCGCCGAGCAGCGGGTGGTCCGCGGCGACCTGGCCGAGCCCGGCCGCCTCGGTGCGCCCGGCGGACGCGGACAGCCAGTAGCGCTCGCGCTGGAACGCGTACGTCGGCAGCGCCACCCGGCGTGCCCCGCGGCCGGCGAAGAAGGCGCCCAGGTCCACGCGGGCGCCCCGGGCGTGCACCCGGGCCAGCGCGGCGGTCAGCTGCTGCGGCTCGTCGTGGCCGCGGCGCAGCGAGCCGACGAACTCGGCGTCCGCGCCGAGGATCTCCCGGCCGAGGCCGGACAGCACCGGGTCGGGGCCCAGCTCCAGGAAGGTGGTGACGCCCAGCTCGGCCAGGCTCTGTACGGCGTCGTGGAAGCGGACCGCCTCACGGACGTGCCGCACCCAGTACTCGGGGGAGCACAGCTCCTCGGCCGTGGCGGCCCGCCCGGTCAGCGTCGACACGATCGGGATGCGCGGGGCGCGGTAGTCGAGAAGCTCCGCGAGCTGCCGGAACTCCTCCAGCATCGGTTCCATCAGCGGCGAGTGGAAGGCGTGGCTGACCCGCAGCGCCTTGGTACGGTGCCCGGCCTCGGCGAGCCGGGCGGCGACCGCCTCCACGGCCGTGGCCGCGCCGGAGATCACCACCGCGCGCGGGCCGTTGACCGCGGCGATGCCCACCGTGTCGTCGAGCAGCGGCAGCACCTCCTCCTCGGAGGCCTCCACCGCGGTCATCGCGCCGCCCCCGGGCAGCGCCTGCATCAGCCGGCCGCGCGCGGCCACCAGCGTCGCCGCGTCCTCCAGCGACAGCACCCCGGCGACATGGGCGGCGGTCAGCTCGCCGATGGAGTGCCCGGCGAGATGGTCGGGCCGAACCCCCCAGGACTCCAGCAGCCGGAAGAGGGCGACCTCCACGGCGAACAGGGCGGGCTGGGCGTACGCGGTGTCGTTGAGCAGCGCCGCCTCGGCGCTGTCCTCCGCGGCGAACAGCACCTCCCGCAGCGGGCGTTCCAGCTGTAGGTCGAGATGGCCGATCGCCGCGTCGAGGGCGGCGGCGAACACGGCTTCCGTCTCGTACAGCCGCCGTCCCATGGCGACCCGCTGGCTGCCCTGGCCGGTGAACAGCAGGGCCAGCCGGCCGCCGTCGGCGGTGCCGGTGTGCACGGCGGGGGACTCGGCGCCGTCGGCCAGCGCGCGCAGCGCCGTCAGCACCTCTTCGCGGTCCTCGGCGACGAGTACGGCACGGTGGCGCAGCAGGGCCCGGGTGGTGGCCAGGGAGAGGGCGAGGTCGGCGGGCGGGACGGCGGGGTCGTCGGCGAGGTGCTCCAGCAGGCGTCCGGCCTGGGCGCGCAGGGCGGTGTCGGTGGCGGCGGAGAGCGCCAGCGGGACCGGGCCGCCGGTCGCGGCCGCGGGCTCCGGCTCGGCGGCGGCCGGCTCCTCCAGGATCAGATGCGCGTTGGTGCCGCTCACACCGAACGAGGACACGCCCGCGCGGCGCGGCTCCTCGCCCCGCTGCCAGGCGACCGGCTCGGTCAGCAGCCGTACCTCGCCGGCCGACCAGTCCACGTTGGGGGTGGGCGCGTCCACGTGCAGCGTGCGGGGCAGGGTGCCGTGGCGCATGGCCATCAGCATCTTGATGACGCCGGCCGCGCCGGCCGCCGCCTGGGCGTGCCCGATGTTGGACTTGGCGGAGCCGAGCCACAGCGGACGCTCCTCGGCGCGGTCCTGCCCGTAGGTCGCGATGATCGCGCGGGCCTCGACCGGGTCGCCGAGAGTGGTACCGGTGCCGTGTGCCTCGACGGCGTCGACCTCGGCGGCCGTCAGCCCGGCGTTGGCGAGTGCCTGCCGGATGACCTGCTGCTGGGCGCGGCCGCTGGGCGCGGTCAGACCGTTGGAGGCGCCGTCCTGGTTGATGGCGGAGCCGCGGATGACACCGATGACCGGGTGCCCGTTGGCCTGTGCGTCGGAGAGCCGTTCCAGGACGAAGACGCCGGCGCCCTCGGCGAACGCGGTGCCGTCCGCGCCTTCGGCGAACGCCTTGACGACCCCGTCGGGGGCCAGTCCGCGCTGCCGGCTGAACGCGGTGAACGTGCCCGGGCTGCCCATGACGGTGACACCGCCGGCCAGGGCCAGCGAGCACTCGCCGCGCTGCAGCGCCTGCACCCCGAGGTGGACCCCGACCAGGGAGCCCGAGCAGGCCGTGTCGACGGTCAGCGCCGGGCCGGCCAGGCCGAGCACATAGGCGACCCGGCCGGAGATGACGCTCGGCGCGTTGCCGCTGAGCAGATAGGCGTCGAGGCCGTCGGGGGCCTCGTGCAGCCGCATGGCGTACTCCTGCGGCTCGGCGGCGATGAACACGCCCGCCTCGGTGCCGCGCAGCGCGTGCGGGTCGATGCCGGCCCGCTCGACGGCCTCCCACACGGTCTCCAGCACGATCCGCTGCTGCGGGTCCATCGCCAGCGCCTCACGCGGGCTGATGCCGAAGAAGTCGGCGTCGAACTCGGCGGCGTCCGCGAGGAATCCGCCGTGCCGGACGTAGGTGGTCCCGGGTGTCGACGGGTCGTCGGAGAACAGTGCCTCAAGGTCCCAGCCGCGGTCCTCGGGGAAGGGGTCCCGCACATGGCGGCCGTCCTCCAGCAGCTGCCACAGGTCCTCCGGGGAGGCCACCCCGCCGGGGTAGCGGCAGCCGATGCCGACGATCGCGATCGGCTCGTCGCTCGCGGACACGGCCCGCACCGCGGGCGCCGTCTCCCGCTCGGGCAGGCCCAGCACCTCGGTGCGCAGATGGGCGGCGAGTTCGGCCGGCGAGGGGTGCTCGAAGGCGACCGTCGGCGGCAGGCTGAGGCCGGTGGCCCCGTTCAGCCGGTTCTGCAGCTCCAGCAGGGCGACGGAGTCGAGGCCGAGATCCTTGAAGGACCGGTCGGGGTCGACCGGTGTCGCCGCCGCGCCGGTGCCCGCCACGGACTCCGGCACATCGGCGTGCTTGGAGCGCAGCACGGCGAGCACATGCTCGCGCACCAGGCCCAGCAGTCGGTATGTCTGCTCGGCGGTCGGCAATGCCGCGAGGTCCGTCACGAGCGGGGATTCCGCCGCCGCGGGCGCCGCGGGCTCACCGGTCGGACCGCCGTGGGTGCCGGGGTTTCCGGGCTCAGTCATCTGCACTCCACACCTTCGTTGTCCGCAGCGGACGGAGAGAACTTCTGTGGTCCGGGACGTTCGCGGTCCGCCCGGTGACGAGCCTTGCGTCACCGGGCGGACGGGACCGGCCGGTCCGGGCGGGCCGGGCGCGCGCCGGGGACGGCCGGGGGGTCGGGAACGGGTCGGGGCCGGCCCTGGCGGGGTGCCACGGCCGGCCGACGGGAGGTCAGGCCGCGTTCTGCGCGGGCTCCTCGACGAGGCTGAGGGCCTGCACGGGGCAGGCGTCGATGGACTCCAGGATCTGCTCGCGCAGCGACTCCTCGGGCTCGACGATCAGCATCGCCTGGCCGTTGTCGTCCTGGTCGAAGACGTCCGGGCCGGACACCACACAGGCGCCGCAGGCCACACACACGTCCTTGTCGATCACAACTTGCAGCATGAACGTTCCTCCTTCACCAGGTGACCGGCAGCTCGTGCAGCCCGTCGATGAGGGCCGTCTCGCCCTTGAACGGCAGCTCGTCCACCGGCGTGGCGAGCCGCAGGCCGGGGATGCGACGCAGCAGCGTCGAGAAGAGGACCTCCATCTGCATCCGGACCAGGGTCTGGCCGGCGCAACGGTGGTGGCCGGAGCCGAACGCGAGGTTCGCGGACGCCTCCTTGCGGTGGAAGTCCAGCGTGTCGGGGTTCGAGAAGACGCGCGGGTCGCGGTTGGCGGCCTGCAGCGCGCAGATGACGCCCTCACCCTTCTTGATCAGCACCCCGCCGATCTCGGCGTCCTCCTTGGCGACCCGGACGGTGCCGTGGTCGGACACGGTGGAGTAGCGCATCAGCTCGTCGACGGCCTGGCCGCCCAGCTCCGGGTGCTCGCGCAGCAGCGCGGCCTGCTCCGGGTGGGTCAGCAGGGTGAAGATGCCGACCGTCATGCCGTTCAGGGTGCTCTCGTGGCCGCCCGCGATCATCGTGCGGACCAGAGCGCTGAGGTCGAGGTCGCTCAGCTCGCCGCCGCGCTCGTCGTTGCGCTTGATGATGTTGCTGATCAGGTCGGTGCCGGGGTTCGCCTTGCGCTCGGCGATCAGCCGGTGCAGCAGCATCTCGACCTCGGCGTTGGCGGAGGCGTGCTCCTCGGCGGTGCCCTGGGTCACCAGCAGCGCGATCCAGCGGTAGAACAGGTCCGTCGTGTCGCGCGGCAGGTCCAGCTGCTCGGCGGTCTGGATCGACGGCAGCGGCGCGGTCAGCGTCTTGACCAGGTCGACCGGGCCGGGGCCCTGCGCGAGGATCGCGTCGATCAGCTCGTCGACGATCTCCTGGGTGCGCGGCCGCATCGCCTCGACCTGCCTGGCCGTCAGCTCCGGCATCAGGATCATGCGGTGCTTGGTGTGCACCGGCGGGTCCATGTGGAACAGCGTCTTGCTGACGATGCCCTGCTCCAGCAGGTCCAGCGGGAACGCGAACTGCAGGGGGTAGCCAGGGTCGGCGATGTCCGACTCGAAGCGGGGGTCGCGCAGCATCTGCTGCATGTCCTCGTAGCGGGTCAGCAGCCAGGCCTCACGCCCGTTGTACTTCAGCTTCACCTTCGAGACCGGCTCGGCCTCGCGCAGCTCCGCGTACTGCTGCGGAGGAGCGAACGGGCAGCCGCGCTCCAGCGGGAAGGCACGCACCTGCGTCCCCGGTTCCGTACTGGTGAGTTCCGTCATGGTTCCTTCTCTCATCCGTCCGCACGGGGTGCGTGGACCCGGTCTGGATCGATCGTCGAAGTCGTCGTCGTGGTCGTCGGGGCTTCCGCCAAAACGGAGTTCACCCCGTGCAGGCTCCTTCGAATTCCCGGCCCGGAAAACCCCTAATTCTGGGTGTCAGGGCGTCATGGCGTCCGTCCCACCGGGAAGGGGCGAGATTAGGGGTCCATGGGGTTCGTACTGGGGCCGTGGGAATGGCGCATTCCGGCGGTTTCGGGTTTCGATGGAATGCACGGCGTACGGCATCACGGGCCGGCATCGGCTTCTCCGGTCGGACTCCGCCGAAATTCGAGCGGAATTCGAGCGGCGCGCGAGAACATGTTTCCGGGGCTCCGTCTCCTGCGCCGGTGCGGCCATTTTCCCGTGCCGCTGCCGGGCCGGCGGGTCCCTGACCTCAAGGCCGGAGAACGGGAACGGCAGACAGGCCGTTCGCCGGCGTACCGCTTACGGGCATTCGGCGCATACGATGGACGCGTATGCGTGCGTGATACGCATCGGATCTGTGGAAGAGAGCGTATGAAGGCGGGACGGGCCATGAACGGCGGTGAGAGCACGGGGCTGCCGAGCAGCATCGGCGTGCTGTGGGACCTGCGCGAGCGGGGGCAGCGCGGGCGGACCGGGCTGAGTACGGCCCGTATCGTCGCGGCCGCGATCGAGTTCGCGGACGAGAACGGGCTCGGGGCGCTGTCCATGGCCAGGGTCGCCGAACGCCTGGAGTTCGCGACGATGTCCCTGTACCGGCATGTCTCCAGCAAGGACGAACTGCAGTCCCTGATGGTCGACATGGCGTACGGCAGCCCGCCGGAGATCGGCTCCGGGGACGGCGACTGGCGGGCCGGCCTGGAGCAGTGGGCGCGGGCGTTCCTCACGGTGTTCCGCGAGCACCCGTGGATGCTGCAGATCCCGGTCGGCGGCCCGCCGCTGGAGCCGGGCCAGCTCAGCTGGCTGGAACGCGGGCTGCGCACGCTCGGCCGTACGGGCCTGACCCCCGACGAGAAGCTCTCGGCGATGCTGCTGATGGTCGGCTTCGTCCGCAACAACGCCCAGCTGTCGACGGGCCTGGCCAGCCAGGGCAAGAGCGAGGCCGAGCTGATGGCCAACTACGGCCGCGCCATGGACAAGTTCGTGGACGCCGAGTCCTTCCCGGCGGTCCGTGAGCTCATCGACGCGGGCACCTTCGAGGCCACGACCGACGACTTCGGCTTCGGCCTGCAGCGGGTCCTGGACGGCATCGAGGTGCTGATCCGGGAACGCGCCGGCGAGACCCCGCTGGACCGCGGCCGGGCGTCGTAACCGCCCCGCCCGGCTCGCCACCGGTGCGGGGCGGCATCCCCGCGAGGACGACAGTCGACGAAAGGACCCGCCCCCGTCACCGGTGTGGGTGACGGGGGCGGGTCCTTTCCGTGCTCTTCGGCCGGTGTCGCCCGGGGGAAGCGACTCAGGCGGCCGAAGAGTGGTGGACGGCGGCGGGGGTTCCGTCCGTCCGGGTGATGGTCCGGGCCGCCGGCTCGACGTAACCGTCCTCCTGCGCCTGCGCCGCCTCCAGGGAGCCGGGCAGAGCCGCCTCGATGGGGGTCTTGCGCAGCAGCAGGGCGGCGATCAGGGCGGTGAAGACCATGAGGCCGGCACCGGCGAGCGAGGCGATCTGCAGACCGTGGGTGAAGGCGTCGCGGCTGGTGGCGATGAGCTTGCCGCCGGCGCCGTTGGACAGGTGGGAGGCAACGTCCGCGGCGCCGCCGATGGTGTTGCGCAGGGCGTGCAGTGCCCCGCCGCCGACTCCGGTCGGGGCCACGTCGGACATGTCGTGGCGGTAGACCATGGAGCCGATGCTGCCGAGGGTGGCGAAGCCCATCGCGATACCGAACTCGGTGAAGGTCTCCGAGACGGCGACCGACGAACCGGCCTGCTCCGGCGGCGCGGAGGTGACGACGATCTCGGCGGACAGCGTCTTGCAGGCGACCATGCCGCCGGCCAGCAGACCGACGCCGACCAGGACCACGGCGATGTTGGAGTCGACCTTGACCTGGGTGAGGATGCCGAAGCCGGCCGCGATGATCAGCAGCGCACCGCCGATGATCTTCGAGGGCTTGACCTTGCGGGCCAGGGCCGGGGTGATGCCGACGGCCATACCGATCGCGGGCATCGGTGCCAGCGACCACAGCGAGGCCTTGAGCGGGGAGTAGCCGAGGACCATCTGCAGGTACTGGTTGGTCAGGACGCTGCTGCCCATCAGGGCGAAGGCCACCATCATGTTGGTGATCACCGCGCCGCTGAAGCCGCCGTTGCCGAAGAGCCGAATGTTGATCATCGGGTCCCGGGCGAAGCGCTGACGGATCACGAAGGCGACGAGCAGGACACCGCCGACCGCGGCGCAGATCGCCGGGTTACGGCTGTAGCCGTTGATCACCAGCTCCTTGAAGCCGTAGATCAGCGTCATGATGCCGGCCAGCGAGAGCACGGTGCTGACCAGGTCCAGGCGGCCGCGGTTCGGGTCGCGGTACTCCGGCAGCAGGAACGGGCCGAGGATCAGGACCATGACCATGACCGGGGTGTTGATCAGGAAGACCGAGCCCCACCAGAAGTTGTTCAGCAGCAGACCGCCGACGACCGGGCCGATCGCCGCGCCCGAGGTCAGGGTGCCGCCCCACGCGGCGATGGCGGCCTTGCGCTCCTTGGAGTCGTGGAACATGTTGCGGATCAGGGCCAGCGAGGTCGGCGTCAGGGTGGACGCCGCGAGGCCGAGCACCGCACGCGAGGCGATCAGCATCTCGGGGCTGGTGGAGAAGGCCGCGGCCGCCGAGGCCACACCGAACATCAGGGCACCGAACAGCAGCAGCTTGCGACGGCCGATGCGGTCACCCAGCCAACCCACCGTCACCAGGGTGCCGGCCAGCACGAAGCTGTAGATGTCCATGATCCACAGCAGCTGCGTCGCGCTGGGGGAGAGGTCCTCACTCAGCGGCGCGATCGCGAAGCCGAGGACCGATACGTCGATGGCGACCAGCAGGGTGACCAGGACGATCACCACTAGGCCGCACCACTCCTTCATTCCTGCCTTGGGCTTCAGTTCCGACATGGCAATCGTCCATATCCTCTCGGCGTACGTGGTACGCAGAGCGTATCAGGTACGCATCCGCGTGTCACGTACTCATTGCTTGCTGTGGTGGGGGGTCCGGGGCGCACGCCGATCGAGCGCCGTGGGGACGTGGGGCCCCAGGCGCTCGGTCGATGCGTTATGAGAGAAACCCTGCGGTAATGCCGGGATGAAGTGAGACATTTTCCTTTGTCCCTGGCCGCAAGCGGATTCAGGATCGGGATTCACTGGTAGAACGGAAAAGATCCGTTCGAGAAGGCCCCGAACGTGACCGTACTGACCCGCCGAAGGCGGCGACACCCCTAACCAACCCCTGTCCCGACCCCGAACTTGTCAACGCGGACCTAGGGGTGCACCAGGTCGGAAGTGGGTTCGCCCGGGTTCTAGGGGTGCCAGGGCAGCGCTCAGGGGTGGGCTCGCACACGAGGGCGAAGTAATTTCCAGGTATCTCGGTCCGACGTGAGTTCGTCAAATGCGTGCCGATATACGGGGACTCGCGCCGGCACACCGAAAGACGCGAAGTCGAAAGACATAGGAGGGGTGTGCTCGGTGAGCAACGAGGAGAAGCTTCTCGAATATCTACGCCGGGCTACCGCCGATCTGCGCGACACCCGCGCGCGGCTCGCCGAGGCAGAGCGCAAGGTCTCCGGCGAGCCGATCGCCGTGGTCGGCATGGCCTGCCGCTACCCGGGCGGGGTCCAGAACCCCG
>NZ_BMVG01000078.1 GCF_014650595.1 Streptomyces alanosinicus | reverse complement strand
CCGCACCCGACACGGCCCGCCCCAGACGGGGCGCGTAGACCATGCCACCACGCACCGCCACTTCGGGCTCACCGGAGGCGAGCGCGGCCGTCACCACGGCCCAGGACTCGTCCGCACCATCCACATCCAGCAACGCGAACCGCCCCGGATTCTCCGCCCGAGCCGCCCGCACCAGACCCCACACCGCCGCCAGAGCCGGATCCACAACCCGCTCATCGAGCGCCACAGCCCCCTCGGTCACCACCACCAGACGCGCACCCTCGAACCGCTCCTCCGCCAGCCACTCCCGGGCCAGGCCAAGGACACGAGTAGTCACCTCGTGTGCGGCCTCGTCGGTGCCGTCGGTCGGGCGTTCGACCCGGATGAGCACATCGGCGGGAACGGTCTCGTCCGGTCCCGGCAGAGCGGTGCCGACGACCGTCGGCACCTGGCCCGCGCCCGAACTGGTGGGGACCTTCGCCCAGTCGAGCTGGAAGAGGCCGTCCATGGGGCCGGCATCGGTGGTCGCGAGGTCGCCGGATGTCTCCCGCAGCATCAGTGACTCCACCGAGGCGACCGGACCGCCGGTCGGATCGGCCAGTTCCAACGCGACCGCGTCCGGCCCCACCGGCACCATCCGCACCCGCAACGCACGCGCACCCGACGCCCACAGCGACACCCCCGCCCACGAGAACGGCAACCGCGCCCGCCCGTCCCCGAACGCCGACGTGAACATCACCCCGTGCAACGCGGCGTCCACCAACGCCGGATGCGCACCGAACCGGTCGGCGACCCCCTCCTGCTCCTCCGACAGGCCGACCTCGGCGAACACCTCCTCGCCGCGCCGCCACACACCGCGCAGCCCCTGGAACGCCGGACCGTACGACAGCCCCAGCGCGGCGAAACGCTCGTACGCACCCTCGACCGGCTCCGCCACCGCGTCCCGCGGCGGCCACACACCGAAGTCGAAGCGGTCGGCGACCGGCACTTCCGCGGGCGCGGACAGCGCACCGGTCACATGGAGGGTCCACGGATCGGTGCCGAGGGCCTCCTCGGCACGGGAGTGGATCTCCAGTGGGCGTCGGCCGGCGTCGTCCGCCGCACCCACTCGCACCTGGATCCGGACCCCTCCCCGCTCGGGCACCGCCAGCGGCGCCGCGATCGTCAGGTCCTCCACCCGGTCGCAGTCGGCCTGCTCACCGGCCCGCAGCGCCAGCTCCAGGAAACCGGTCCCCGGAAACACGGCCACGCCGGCGATCACGTGATCCCGCAGCCACTCCTGCGTGGCCAACGACAGACGCCCCGTCAGCAGCAGCCCGTCGGCGCCGGCCAGTTCCACCGCGGCACCCAGCAGCGGATGCTCCGCCGATCCCAGGCCCACCGCACCCAGATCCCCGAGCGTCGAGCTGCCCGTGTCGCGGGACCAGAAGCGGCGTCGCTGGAAGGCGTACGTCGGCAGGTGGACCGGTTCCTGCTCGGGGCCGTCGGACGGGTCCTGGGAGAACGCCGTCTCCCAGTGGACCGGAAGGCCGCCGACGTAGAGCTGGGCGAGAGCGGCGAGCTGGCTCTCCGGTTCGGGGCGGTCCTTGCGCAGGGCGGTGGCGAAGTGAGGGGAGCCGTCGTCCAGGCAGGTCTGGGCCAGGGCCGTCAGCTGTCCGTCGGGGCCCAGCTCCAGCAGCCGTCCGGCCTTGCGTTCCGCCAGGGCCCGGACCCCGTCGGCGAAGCGGACCGGCCGGCGGACGTGCCGCACCCAGTAGTCGGGGGAGGTCAGTTCGCCGGGCTCGGCCGGGCGGCCGGTGACGTTGGAGATCACCGCGGTACGCGGGGAGCTGTAGGTGAGGGTCTCGGCGACGGCCCGGAAGTCGTCGAGCATCGGTTCCATCAGCGGGGAGTGGAAGGCGTGGCTGACCCGCAGGGGCGTGGCCTTGCGGTCCTGGGCCCGGAAGTGGGCGGCCACCCGCTCGACGGCCGCGGCCGCACCGGAAATCACCACCGACTGCGGCCCGTTGACCGCGGCGGGGCCCACCTCGTCGTCGAGCAGCGGCAGCACCTCGTCCTCGGTGGCCTGGAGCGCGACCATCGCACCGCCGGACGGGAGCGCCTGCATGAGCCGACCGCGGGCCGCCACCAGGCGGCAGGCGTCGGCCAGGGACCACACTCCGGCCACGTGCGCGGCGGCGATCTCGCCCACCGAATGGCCCATCAGGACGTCCGGGCGCACGCCCCAGGACTCCAGCAGCCGGAAGAGGGCGACCTCCAGGGCGAACAGGGCGGGCTGCGCGTACTCCGTACGGTTCAGGCGGTCGGCGTCCTCGCCGAAGACGACCTCCCGCAGCGCGAACGGGAGTTCCGCGTCGATCGCGTCGAAGGCGGCGGCGAAGACGGGATACGTCTCGTACAGCTCCCGGCCCATGCCGAGCCGTTGCGAGCCCTGGCCGGAGAACAGCACGGCCAGCCGGCCGCCGGGCCGGACGGAGCCCGTGACGGTGGTGGGGTGGGGTTCGTCGGCGGCGAGGGCGGTGAGGCCGGTGCGCAGGTCGTCGAGGGTACGGCCGGTGACCACAGCGCGGTGTTCGAAGGTGGAGCGGGTCGTGGCGAGGGCGCGGCCGATACGGGCCGGGTCCGGGTGGGGCTCGCCGTCGAGGTGCTTGAGCAGACGTGCGGCCTGTGCGGTCAGTGCGGCGCGGCTGCGGGCGGAGAGCACCCAGGGCAGGGGGTGTTCGCCCGTCGACTGCTGCGGGCCGGCCTGGGGCGCGGCGTTCGCGAGCGCCTCGTCCGTCTCGTTCGCCTCGTCCGTCGGGTCGGGCGAGCCGGGCGCGGGGGCCTCTTCGACGATCATGTGGGCGTTGGTGCCGCTGATTCCGAAGGAGGAGACGGCGCCGCGGCGGGGCCGGTCGTCGTCGCGGGCCCACGGCTGTTCGCTGGTGAGCAGGCGGAGGTCGGCGGCCGTCCAGTCGATGTGCTGGGAGGGCTCGTCGGCGTGCAGGGTGCGGGGCAGCAGGCCGTGGCGCATGGCCAGCACCAGCTTGATGATGCCGGCGACACCGGCGGCCGCCTGGGTGTGTCCGATGTTGGACTTCACCGAGCCGAGCCACAGGGGCCGGTCCTCGGGACGCGCGGCGCCGTAGGTGGCGACCAGCGCCTCCGCCTCGATGGGGTCGCCGAGCGGGGTGCCGGTGCCGTGGGCCTCGATGGCGTCGATGTCCCCGGCGCTCAGGCCGGCGTCGGCCAGGGCCGCGCGGATGACCCGTTCCTGGGCGAGGCCGTTGGGGGCGGTGAGGCCGTTGGAGGCGCCGTCCTGGTTGACGGCGCTGCCGCGGATCACGGCGAGTACGGGGTGGCCGTTGCGGCGGGCGTCGGAAAGGCGTTCCAGGAGCAGCATGCCGACGCCCTCGGCGGGTCCGAAGCCGCTCGCCGCGGCGGAGAACGCCTTGCACCGGCCGTCGGCGGCGAGGGCACGCTGGCGCCCGAAGTCGACGAACATCTCGGGTCCGGACATGACGGTCACGCCGCCGCTCAGGGCCAGGTCGCATTCGCCGGAGCGCAGGGACCGTACGGCGAGGTGGAGTGCCACCAGCGACGACGAGCAGGCCGTGTCGACCGTGACCGCGGGCCCTTCGAGGCCGAAGGAGTAGGCGATGCGGCCGGAGGCGACGCTGGTGGTGCTGCCGGTGAGCAGGTGGCCGCCGAGGTCGGCCTGTGAGTCGTGGGAGCGCGGCTGGTAGTCCTGGGCGATGGCGCCGACGAACACGCCGGTGCCCGATCCGCGCAGGGAGGCGGGGACGATGCCCGCGCGTTCCACGGTCTCCCAGGCGGTCTCCAGTAGCAGCCGCTGCTGCGGGTCCATGGCCTGGGCCTCGCGCGGCGAGATCTCGAAGAACTCGGCGTCGAACAGCGGGGCGTCGTGCAGGAAGCCGCCCTCGCGGACGTACGAGGTGCCGGGCCGGTCGGGGTCCGGGTCGTAGAGCGCCTCCAGGTCCCAGCCGCGGTCGGCCGGGAACGGGGTGACGGCGTCGGTGCCGGAGGCCAGGAGCTGCCACATGGCCTCGGGGGTGTCGGCCCCGTGGGGGAAACGGCAGCCCATCGCCACGATCGCGACGGGTTCCCGCTGCTGTTCCTCGATGTCCTGCAGACGCTTGCGTGTCTGACGAAGGTCGGCCGTGACCAGTTTGAGGTAGTCCCGCAGCTTCTCTTCGTTGCTCGCCATTCGATGCCACTTCCTAGGAGGAGCCCCGAGGGGGTCCACAGACGTCGGGTCCTGAGCGGTCCGGGGTCGGTCGGGGTCAGGAAATGCCCAGCTCGTTGTTGATGAGGTCGAACATCTCGTCGTCCGTCGCGGATTCGAGTCCGGTGCCGGCCGAGGTCGTGTCGTCCGCGCCGCCTGCCCACCGGGTCAGCAGTTCCCGGAGTCGGGCGGTCACCTTGTCGCTCAGTCCGGCGTCGGCCGTCGCGCCGTCGGCGGCACGGTCCACATCGGCCATGGCGGATTCGAGTCTGTCGAGTTCCGCGAGCAGGACGTCCGCGGGTTGTGCCTGGTGCGGTGCGCACTGTTCGAGCAGGTGGCGGGCGAGGACGGCGGGTGTCGGGTAGCTGAAGACCAGCGTGGCCCGCAGGGTGAGCCCGGTGGCCGCACCGAGCCGGTTGCGCATCTCGACCGCGGTGAGCGAGTCGAAGCCCAGCGACTTGAACGGCCGGTCGGCGTCGACCGTTTCGGGGTCGGAGTGCCCGAGGACGGCCGCGGTGTGGGTGCGGACCAGGTCCAGAGCGGCCTGTTCCCGTTCTTCCGCGGACAGCGGAGTCAGCTGCTCGGTGAAGGACTGCGTCGTACCGCTGCCGCCGCCCGGTGTGCCTGCGGTGGCACCAGGGGTGTCGGTGGCGGCCCGCCGGACCGGGGTCCGGGCCAGCGCCTTCAGCAGGGCGGGCGGTTCGGCGCCGCGGCGTTCCAGTCCGGCCAGGTCGAGACGGGTGGGCAGCAGCAGTGCCTGGTCGGCGGCGAGAGCCGTGTCGAACAGGGCCAGGCCCTCCTCGGCCGGCAGCGGGGCGAGGCCCATGCGGCCGATGCGCCGGAGGTCGGCGGCTCCGAGGGTTCCCGCCATGCCGTCGTCGGTGTCCCACAGGCCCCAGGCCAGGGAGAGTGCGGGCAGCCCCTGGGCCCTGCGGTGCTGGGCCAGGGTGTCGAGGACGGCGTTGGCGGCGGCGTAGTTGGCCTGCCCCTGGCTGCCGAAGGTGGCGGCCACGGAGGAGAAGAGGACGAACGCGGACAGGTTCAGGTCGCGGGTCAGCTCGTGCAGGTTCCACGCGGCCTCGGCCTTGGGCCGCAGGACACGGTCGACGCGGTCCGGCGTCATGGCGTCGAGGACACCGTCGTCGAGGACACCGGCCGCGTGGATGACAGCGGTGAGCGGACGCTCGGCGGGGATCTGGGCCAGCAGTCCGGCCAGGGCGTCCCGGTCGGCGATGTCGCACGCGGCGACGGTGACGGTGGCACCCAGCCCGGTCAGTTCCGCGGCGAGCTCGGCGGCGCCCGGGGCGCCCGAGCCGCTGCGGCTGGTCAGCAGCAGATGACGGACGCCGTGGCGGGTCACCAGGTGCCGGGCGAACAGGGCGCCGAGGGTGCCGGTGCCGCCGGTGACCAGGACGGTGCCGTGGGTTCGGGTGGCCGCGGAGGACCCGGTGCCTCCGTCCTCGACCGGGGTGCGGGCGAGGTCGATCGGCACCTCGGGAACGGTGAGGACGATCTTGCCGGTGTGCCGGGCCTGGCTCAGGTGGCGGAATGCCTCCGGAGCGCGCCGTACGTCCCAGGTGGTGACCGGAAGCGGACGCAGCGCCCGCTGTTCGAACAGTGCGAGCACGTTCGTGAGCATCTCGGCGGTGTGGTCGGGGTCGACGTCCCTGAGGTCGAACGCCCGGTACCCGACGCCGGGGTGCTGCGCGGCGACGGTCTGCGCGTCGCGCAGGTCGGTCTTGCCCATCTCGATGAAGCGGCCGCCGCGCGGCAGCAGGCGGAAGGAGGCGTCGATCAGTTCCCGGGCAAGGGAGTTGAGGACGACGTCCATGCCGCGTCCCTGGGTCACGCGCAGGAACTTCTCCTCGAAGGCCGCATCGCGCGAGGACGCGATGTGGTCGTCGTCCAGGCCCATCGCCCGCAGTGTGTCCCACTTGGCGGGAGCGGCGGTGGCGAACACCTCGGCGCCCAGGTGCCGGGCGAGTTGTACGGCGGCCATGCCGACGCCGCCGGTGCCCGCGTGGACGAGGACGGACTCGCCGGGCCGCAGGTCGGCCAGGTCCACCAGGCCGTGGTAGGCGCTGAGGAAGACGATGGGCGCCGCAGCGGCCTCGGTGAAGGACCAGTCGTCGGGCTGCCGGGTCAGCAGCCGGTGGTCGGTCACCGCGACCGGCCCGTACGCCCCGGAGAACAGTCCGAGCACCCGGTCGCCGACGGCGAGGCCGGTGACACCCGGGCCGGTCTCCAGGACCACACCCGCGCCCTCGCGGCCGGGTACTTCGCGGTCGAGCATGCCCAGGCAGACCAGTACGTCGCGGAAGTTGACGCCGGTGGCCCGTATCGCCACGCGTACCTCGCCGGGAGCGAGCGGTCCGCCGGCCTCGGGGCAGCCGACCAGGGCCAGGCTGTCGAGGGTGCCGGGCGTGGTGACGTCGAGCCGCCACAGGGGTTCACCGGGCGGCGGGAGCAGTGCGCCACCGGTGCCGGCCGGGGCCAGGCGCGGCACGTGGGCGACACCACCGCGCACGGCGAGTTGCGGCTCGCCGGTGGCCAGGGCGGGCGCCGGGTCGGTGGGGGTGACCTGGTCGGCGGACGTGGCCTGGTCGGCGGAGGTACGTGTCTCGGGCGCGAGGTCGAGCAGGACCAGGCGGCCGGGGTGCTCCGACTGCGCGGAGCGGACGAGCCCCCAGACGGAGGCGGCCACCGGGTCGATGAGCGCCCGCTCGTCGTCGGCGGGTACGGCGCCCCGTGTCACCAGCACCAGCCTGGCGGCGCCGAAGCGCTCGTCGGCCAGCCAGTTCTGTATGAGGGAGAGGACGTGGTGCAACGCTGCCCTGGTGGCTTCCACGGTCTGCGAAGCACCGGTTCCGGCCGTGTCCGGCAGCGCCGCCGGTCCCTCTGCCAGGGACGGGCCGCAGGCGGCAAGCACCGTAGCGGGAAGGGGCGTTCCGGCGGCGACGGCGTCGGCCAGCGCCGTGAGATCGGGGTAGTGACCGGCCGGGGCTTCGGGAAGCCCGGCGGTCCCGGACCCGACGACGGCCCAGCTCTGGGCCCGGTCGGGGAGGGAACCGGACGGTGCGGGCAGCGCTCTCCAGTCCACCCGGAACAGCGCGTCCCGCGCCCCGGCAGGGTCGCCGCCGGCGGGTGCCAGGGCGTCCCTGCTCACCTCGCGCAGGGTGAGCGCGTCGACATGGGCCACGGCACGGCCCTCGGCGTCGGCGATGGTGAGGGTGAGGGTGTCCTCGTCCACCGGCGACAGCCGCACCCGCACCGCGGACGCGCCCACCGCCGCCAGCGAGGCACCGCTCCACGAGAACGGCAGCCGCACGCCGGCAGAGTCACCGGAGTCGCCGGGGCGGTCCGACGCCGTCCGCCCGGCGGCGAGCCAAGCGTGCAGGGTCGCGTCCAGCAGAGCCGGGTGAAGGCCGTGACGCCCGGCCTCGCTGTGCTGGTCGACGGGCAGCCGGACCTCGGCGTAGACATGGTCGCCCCGCCGCCAGACGGCGCTCAGGCCCTGGAACACCGGGCCGTAGGCGTATCCCTCAGCCACCAGCCGCTCGTAGAAGCCGCTGAGAGAGACGGGGGCCGCGTCGGTGGGCGGCCAGTTCTCCAGGTCATGGGTCCCGCTGACGCGGTCCGCGTCCTCGGCGCTCTCCGCGCTCTCCGCGTTCTCCGAGCTCCCGGCGTCGAGGATGCCGGTGGCATGGCGTGTCCAGCGCTCGGCCGCGGCCTCGGTGGTGTCGCCCCGCGAGTAGAGCGACACGGTACGCCGCCCCGATTCGTCCGGGCCCCCGACGGCGACCTGGACGCGTACGCCACCCCGCTCCGGCAGGACCAGCGGCGTCTCCAGCGTCAGGTCCGCGACCCGTCCGCAGCCGACCCCGAGACCGGCCTGAAGCGCCAGTTCCAGGAAGCCGGTGGCCGGGAAGAGGACGGCACCCGCGACGACATGGTCCCGCAGCCAGGGATGGGTCTTGAGAGAGAGCCTGCCGGTGAAGAGGGCCCCCTCCCCTTCCGCCAGGGCGACTTCGGCGCCGAGCAGCGGATGCCCGGAAGCCGTGAGCCCGAGCCCGGCGGCGTCGCCCGCCGTGACGCGCGGGGCGCCCGGCCAGAAGTGCTGCCGCTGGAAGGCGTACGTCGGCAGGTCGACGCGGCGGGCACCGGTGCCGGTGAACACCTGCGGCCAGCGCAGGTCGCTGCCGCGGGTGTACAGAGCGGCCACGGCGTACAGCAGGGTCCCGGACTCGTCGCGGTCCTTGCGCAGCGCCGGTACGAAGAGTTCCCGTTCGGCGGGGTCGGCACCGGCCTCGGCCCGGGCCAGCGCGGTAAGCGTGCCGTCGGGGCCCAACTCCAGCCAGTTACCCACGCCTTCCGCACGGACCCGACGGACGCCGTCGGCGAACCGCACGGCGTGCCGGACGTGCCGCACCCAGTAGTCGGGCGTCATGAGGTCGGCGGCGTCGGCGTGGTCTCCGGTGAGCGCCGAGACCACGGTCATCCGCGGCGCCTCGTACGTGAGGCTTTCCGCGACGCTCCGGAACTCGGCGAGCATGGGCTCCATCAGCGGAGAGTGGAAGGCGTGGCTGACCCGCAGCCGGGTCGCCTTGCGGTCGAGACCCCGGAAGTGTGCGGCGATCTCGTCGACGGCCGCTTCGGTGCCCGCGACGACGGTTGCCTCCGCGCCGTTGACAGCGGCGATGCCGGCCTCGGCCTCGCGGCCGGTGAGCAGGGGCAGGACCTCGTCCTCGGACGCCTGGAGCGACACCATCGCCCCTCCAACCGGGAGCGCCTGCATCAGCCGGCCCCGCGCCGCCACCAGACGGGCCGCGTCGGCCAGCGACCACACCCCCGCCACATGCGCGGCCACGATCTCACCGATGGAGTGACCGAGCACGACGTCCGGGTGCACACCCCACGACTCCAGCAGCCGGAAGAGGGCGACCTCCAGGGCGAACAGGGCGGGCTGCGCGTACTCCGTACGGTTCAGGCGGTCGGCGTCCTCGCCGAAGACGACCTCCCGCAGGCTGAACGGGAGTTCCGCGTCGATCGCGTCGAAGGCGGCCGCGAAGACCGGGTACGTCTCATACAGCTCCCGGCCCATACCCAGCCGTTGGGAACCCTGCCCCGCGAACAGGAACGCCGTACGACCGCCCCCGGACACCGCAGAGCCGGTGACCACATGCCCCACGGACTCCTGCTCGGCCACTGCCCGCAGACCACTCAGGGCCTGCTCCCGGTCGGCGGCCACGACCACGGCACGATGCTCCAACGCTGAACGCGTCGTCGCCAACGACAGCGCGACATCACGATGCGACAGCCCCGAATCCGACGACAGCCACGCCACCAGCCGCTCCGCCTGACCCCGCAGCGCTCCGTGCTCCGCGCCGGACAGGGGAAGGAGGACGTTATGGTCGTCTGTCTCGGCAGTGGCGGTGTCGTCGAGTGCGGCAGTGGGGGTCGGTTCGTTCGCTTCTTCGAGGATGACGTGGGCGTTGGTGCCGCTGATACCGAAGGACGACACACCCCCTCGACGGGGACGACCCGTCTCGGGCCACTCCACTGCCTCCGTCAGCAACTCGATGTCGCCCGCCGTCCAGTCGACGTGCGAGGACGGCTCGTCGGCGTGGAGGGTGCGCGGCAGCACCCCGTACCGCATCGCCATCACCATCTTGATCACACCACCGACACCGGCAGCCGCCTGCGTGTGGCCGATGTTGGACTTCAACGACCCCAGCCAGAGGGGCTGTTGACGGTCCTGGCCGTAGGTGGCCAGCAGCGCCTGCGCCTCGATCGGGTCACCCAGCGGCGTCCCCGTGCCATGCGCCTCCACCACGTCCACGTCGGCCGGCTTCAGCCCGGCACCGGCCAGCGCCTGCCGGATCACCCGCTGCTGCGACGGACCATTCGGCGCCGTCAGACCATTGCTCGCACCGTCCTGGTTCACCGCCGACCCCGCGACCACCGCCAGCACCCGGTGCCCGTTGCGCCGGGCGTCCGACAGCCGCTCCACCAGCAGCAGACCCACACCCTCCGACCACGCCGTACCATCCGCGCCGTCCGAGAACGCCTTGCACCGACCATCCACCGCCAGCCCCCGCTGCCGCGAGAACTCAAGGAAGGTCTCCGGGGTCGACATGACCGTCACACCACCGGCCAGTGCCAGATCGCACTCACCGGAGCGCAGCGCCTGCGCGGCCAGGTGAAGGGCGACCAGCGACGACGAACACGCCGTGTCCACCGTCACCGCAGGACCCTCGAAACCGTACGTGTACGCAATACGCCCCGACGCCACGCTGCCGGTGTTCCCAGTCATGAGGTACCCGCCGGAGTCGAGCTCGCCCGAGCGGAGGACGGAGCCGTAGTCCTGCGCCATGGCGCCGGTGAAGACGCCGGTACGGCTGCCGCGCAGCGTGCCCGGGGCAATACCGGCCCGCTCCAGCACCTCCCACGACGTCTCCAACAGCAACCGCTGCTGCGGATCCATCGCCAACGCCTCACGCGGCGAAATACCGAACAACCCCGCATCGAACTCCGACGCGTCGTAGAGGAAACCACCCTCACGCACATACACCCGGCCCGCCGTGCCCGGCTCCGGATCGTAAAGACCCTCCAGATCCCAGCCACGATCCGACGGGAACCCACCGATCGCGTCCCCGCCCTCACTGACCAGCCGCCACAACTCCTCCGGCGAACCCACCCCACCCGGGAACCGGCACGCCATCCCCACGATCACCACCGGATCATCGGACGTGCTCGTCGGCGCGGGCCGCAGGGCGGACGCACTCGGTTCCTCGCCGCCGAGGAGCTCCGTCCTGATGTGCCGCACCAGGGCGCTGGGCGTCGGGTAGTCGAAGATCAGGGTGGTGGGCAGCCGCATGCCGGTGGCGGCGTTCAGACGGTTGCACAGATCGACCGAGGTGAGGGAGTCGAAGCCCAGGTCATCGAAGGTGCGGTCTGCCTCGATGTCGGCGGCCGAGGCATGGCCGAGCACGGCCGCCGCTGCGCCGCGCACCAGGTCGGACAGGAGTCGGTCACGGTCGGCCGGCAGGGCCGCCGCCAACTGTGTCTTCACGTCCTGTCGGTGGGCTCCGGTAGCGGCCTCGGCCTTGCGACGGGCCCGAACACGGACCAGGGCACGCAGCAGCGCGGGAACCTCCTCCGCCGCCCGCCGACGCAGCCCCGCGAGATCGAGGTCGATCGGCAACACTGCGGCCCGCTCCAGCCCGGCGCCCCGCTCCAGCGCAACGTCGAGGAGCCCCAGGGCTTGTTCGGGGGCGAGCGGCTGCATGCCGCCGCGGGCCATGCGCCGCAGGTCCGCCTCGGTCAGCTCGGTGGTCATGCCCGCGCCGGGCGCCCACGGTCCCCACGCCAGCGCGGTCGCCGGCAGGCCGGAGGAACGGCGTGTGACGGCGAAGGCGTCCAGGAAGGCGTTGGCAGCCGCGTAGTTGGCCTGGCCCGCGCCGCCGAACGTCCCCATGACCGACGAGAAGACGACGAACGCGGACAGGTCTGCGTCGCGGGTCAGCTCGTGCAGGTGGACCGTCGCGTCGGCCTTCGGACGCATGACCTTCGCCAGGCGCTCCGGGGTGAGGGAGGAGAGCACACCGTCGTCCAGGACACCGGCCGTGTGCACCACAGCGGTCAACGGGTGGTCGACGGAAACGGTGTCCACCATGGCAGCCACCTGATCGCGGTCGGCGACATCCACCGCCGCCACCTCGACCTGCGCGCCCAACCCAGTGAGTTCGGCCACGAGTTCACCAGCGCCCGGAGCCTCCAGGCCGCGTCGGCTGGCCAGCAACAGATGCCGGATACCGTACTCGGTCACCAGATGCCGGGCCACCAGCGCACCCAGACCACCCGTACCACCGGTCACCAACACCGTGCCGTCCGGATCCAGCGGCACCGGGACCGTCAGGACCACCTTGCCCACATGCCGCGCCTGCGACAGATACCGGAACGCCTCCGGGGCCCGCCGCACATCCCAGCACGTCACCGGAAGCGGCTTGAGCACACCCGCCTCGAACAGCGCAACCAGCTCGGCCAGCATCTGCCCGATCCGCTCCGCCGCCACATCCATCAGATCGAACGCCCGATACACCACACCCGCATGCTCGGCAGCCACCACATCCGCATCCCGGACATCGGTCTTGCCCATCTCCAGGAAACGCCCACCACGCGGCAGCAACCGCAGCGACGCATCCACGAACTCACCCGCCAGCGAGTCCAGCACGACATCCATGCCACGACCACCGGTCGCCGCCAGGAACACTCCCTCGAACTCCGTGTCCCGGGACGACGCGATATGCGCATCATCCAGACCCAGCTCCCGCAGCGTGTCCCACTTGCCCGCGCTCGCCGTACCGAACACCTCAGCACCCAAATACCGCGCCAGCTGCGTGGCAGCCATCCCCACACCACCAGCCGCCGCATGCACCAGCACCGACTCCCCGACCCGCACCCCACCCAGCTCGGTCAGCGCGTGATACGCAGTCAGGAACACGATCGGCACCGACGCCGCCTGCGCGAACGACCACCCCGCCGGAACCCGCGCCACCGTCCGCGCATCCGCCACCGCCACCGGCCCGAACGCACCCGAGAACATCCCGAACACCCGGTCACCGACCGCCAGCCCGGACACACCCGGCCCGACCCCGGTCACCACACCCGCACCCTCCAGACCGAAGTCCTTCGCATCCCCCGGATACATACCGAGCGCGTTCAGCACATCACGGAAATTCACACCCGCCGCACGGACAGCAACCCGAACCTGCCCCGCCACCAACTCCGCATCCGCCACCTCCGGAACCGCCCGCAGGCCCAACCCCTCCAGCGTCCCCTTCTCCACCACATCCAGCCGCCACGCCGACTCCCCCACAGGCACCGCCAACAC
>NZ_BMVG01000077.1 GCF_014650595.1 Streptomyces alanosinicus | reverse complement strand
CGCCCCGTTCAACCCGGTGTCGCTGGCCATCGGCGCGGAGGCGTCCTTCGTCGCCCGCACCGTCGACTCCGACCGCGGTCATCTGACCGGGGTCCTGCGCGCGGCGGCCGAGCACCGGGGGACCGCGCTGGTCGAGATCTACCAGAACTGCAACATCTTCAACGACGGCGCCTTCGACGCCCTGAAGGACAAACAGCAGGCCCAGGACGCGGTGATCCGCCTCGAACACGGGCAGCCGATCCGCTTCGGCGCCGACGGCACGCGCGGCGTCGTACGCAACCGGACCACCGGCGACCTGGAGGTCGTCACCGTCACCACGGAGAACGAGGCCGACATCCTGGTCCACGACGCCCACGCCGCGTCCCCCACCACCGCCTTCGCCCTCTCCCGCCTCGCCGACCCCGACACCCTCCACCACACCCCCATCGGCGTCCTCCGCGACGTCGAACGGCCCGTCTACGACACGGCGATGGCCGAGCAGCTCGACACCGCGATCGAGCAGAAGGGCAAGGGCGACCTCGCCGATCTGCTGGCCGGCGGCGACACCTGGACCGTGCGATGACACGCTGAGGGCCGGCCGCGCGGGTCCGGCCACGGACTGGCGAAAAAGGTCCGTGGGACACCGGCGACAGCCATGAGCCTCAAGGATGATCGGAGACGTCCGCTGCCGACGCTCCCCCGGAGGGCTCATGTCCGACAAGATCGACCCGTTCGTCCCCACCGAACGCGCCATCACCGAGCACAAGGAGGCCCACGCCGACTTACGCGCGGCCGGACGGCTGGTCCAGGTGGAGGCACCCGCGGGCGGACCGGCATGGATCGTCACCGAGGCGGAACTGGCCAGGCAGGTGCTCACCGACCCACGGTTCGTGAAGGACCCCGCGATGGCGCCGACGGACTGGGACCGGCGCACGGCCGGCCTGGAGCGGCCCGTCGCCGAACAGACCTCCCTGACCACCCTCGACGGTGCGGAGCACGCCCGGCTGCGCCGGGCTCACGCGCCCATGTTCTCCGCGCGCGGCATCGGCCGCTTCTACGACCGGATGCTGGCCGCCGCCCGCGAACTCCTCGCCGACCTGGCCGCGACGACGCCCGCGGGCGATCCGGTCGATCTCGCCGCCGACTTCACCTCGCGCTTCCCGATGACGGTGGTGTGCGAGGTGCTCGGCATACCGGGCGACCGTGTCGATGAGGCGATCACCGCCTGCCGGAACCTGTTCAGCCTCGATCCGGACACCTTCTCCGCGGCCATGGCGGCGTTCGGCGCACTGGCCGACGCGGCCCTGGAGGCGGGTGACGGCGCCGCCGCCGAACTGCGCGACCGGCTGCCCGCCGACACCAGCGTCGAGGATCTGCGCTACTTCATCTTCCTGATCATCTTCGCCGGCCAGCCGACCATGGAGGCCTCCCTGGGCTTCCTGGTGGCCGACCTCCTGCACCACGGCATGCCCGGCACGGACCGTAAGGAACTCGACGCTTTCGTGCAGAGCGTCCTGCGCCGGCACCCGCCGGCCCCCTTCACCCTGTGGCGGTTCGCCGAGAGCGAGGTCGAACTGGCCGGTGTCACGCTGCCCCCGCGCGCACCGGTACTGGTCGACCTGTTCGGCATCAACGTCGACACCGACGGCCGCCCCGGCCCTGACCTGGTGTTCGGCGTGGGCAACCACTACTGCATCGGCGCACAGCTCGCCATGGTCCAGATGCGCGCGCTCACCCAGGCGTTCGCCGAGGACCACCCCGGGGCCCGTCTGGCCGTCGCCTACCCTGACCTGCGCCAGGCCGATATCGGCGGCACCCTGGGCAGCCGGCTGACCGCCCTGCCGGTGCTCCTGCGCGGCTGACCCCGCGGCGTGCGGCGCCGCGGAGTGCCGTGGCGCCGTTCGCCTGCTCAGGCGGCGGCCACTGCCCGCACCATCGGCGTGCGCACGACCCGGCGGGCCGTCAGCAGGCTGGTGCCCAGGGTGGCCGCCGCGGCGACCGCCACCACGGCCGGCCAGATGCCGAGACTCGCGTCCGGCAGCAGCCCTCCGGCGCGGACCATGGTGAAGGGGATGATCCCGGCCAGCGCGGTCAGAGAACCGAGCAGCACGCCGGCCGCCGTCACGATCAGGCTCTCGGCCGCCACCGTCGTCAGCACCTGTCCCGGTGTGCCGCCGGCCAGCCGCTGCTGCCCGAACTCCCGCCCGCGGTATGACGTCGCCGCGTAGAGGGAGTTGACCAGCATCACGCAGACGAACGCCACGACGATGCCGACCACGGTGAGGTTGACGTTCTGCAGGGTCCTGGCGTCGACCGAGCGGACCGCCCCGGAGGCCTCGACGGCCCTGGTCTCCACGGCCTGCAGGGACAGGGTCACGGTGGCCACGGCGGTGAACAGCACGAGCGAGGACAGGATCCCGGCCAGCTGGTCGGCCCGGCGGCGCACATTGCGCACGGCCAGCCAGCCGGACGCACCGTCCAGGGGCAGCCGTCGCAGCAGCCTTCCGAGCAGCGGCGGCGCCAGCAGGGCGCAGCCCACCGACAGCAGGATCGCCCCGTACGCCGGCGCCGCCATCAGCCACTCGTCGGTCGCGGCGAACGCGTACGTGGAGAGCACCGAACCGGCACCGGCGGCCAGCGCCGCGGCGCCGAGGACCGTACGGGCCCGGCCGGTCGCCGGGGCGGGCCGCGTCGCCCGTCGTACGGCGAGGAAGGCGGCGCCCGCCGCCGCGAGGAGGGTGGTGCCGATGCCGGACAGCAGGGCGACGGGACCGAAGGAGTAGGCGACGCCGTGTGTCACCTGCCCGCCGTCCTGGAACACCCCCAGCAGCGCGCGGCCCGCGGCCATCGCCGGGCCGATCGCGAGCAGACCGCCCGCCAGCGCCACGGTGACCGCCTCACCCACGACCATCCGCGTCAGCTGCGCCGGTGTCGCCCCCGAACGGCGCAGCAGTTCGAGTTCGGCCGACCGCTGACGCACATTCACCGTCAGCGTCGAGGCGATGGCGCAGAACACCAGCAGGGAGCCGTAACCGCCGACGATGCTCGCCGTGGTGCTCAGCGAATCCGCGCTCACCGGGTCGATGCCGGGCCGCGCGGCCGTGTCGTCGAGCGAGCCGAACACCATCACGACGGCCGCGCCGAGGAAGGCGGCGAGCAGGGTCGCGAGAAAGCGCCCCGGACGGTGCCGGACCGACTTCACAGCCAGGATCAGCATCATCGCTCACACCCCCGCCGGAACGCTGTCGCCCAGGTGCGCCAGCCGCTCGGCGACCGCGTCCACCGTCGGCTCCGGCAGCTCTCCCGCCACCCGGCCGTCCGCCAGGAACACCACCGCGTCGGCACAGGCGGCGACCACCGGGTCGTGCGTCACCATCACCACGGTCCGGCCATGCACCTGTACGGCCTCCCGCAGCAGCCGCATCACCTCCCGCGCGCTGCGTGTGTCCAACGCGCCGGTGGGCTCGTCCGCGAAGATCAGCCGGGGCTCGGTCACCAGCGCCCGGGCGATCGCCACCCGCTGCCGCTGGCCGCCGGAGAGCTGGTGCGGCCGGTGCTGCAGCCGGTCGCCGAGCCCCACCAGGTCCAGGACCTCCCGCACCCGCTCCCGGTCGACGCGCCGCCCGGCCAGCTTCAGGGGCAGCACCGTGTTCTCGGCGACGGTCAGCGTCTCCAGCAGGTTGTAGTCCTGGAAGACGAAACCCACCCGGTCCCGCCGGAACCGCGTCAGCGCCGCCTCGTCACCCCCGGTCAGTTCCGCGCCGTCGACCCGTACGACGCCCCGGTCGGGCCGGTCGAGACCGGCCGCGCACCGCAGCAGCGTGGACTTGCCGGAACCCGAGGGCCCCATCACCGCGGTGAACGTGCCCCGCCGCAGCCGTAGCGAGACCTCGTCCAGCGCGGTCACCGCACCGCTGCCCGAGCCATGCGTCTTCGTCACCTTCACCAGCCACAGCGCCTCCTGGGCGGGTGCCGTGCTCCGGTGGTGGCCCGAGCCTGTGCGCAACATCGTCATCACTCTCCATTCGGACGCCTGGTGGCCCGCACATGACGCTACGGACTCCCCGGCCGCCCCACACGGGCCCCAGAACCCGTCTACAGGGGTGTCGTCAGCACCACCTCCGGGAGGTGAGAACCCGATACACCGGTCGTCCGCCGCTCCGGCGCCGCCATAGCGGACGGCGGCACGGTGGGGGGACGCGGAACACGGCAGCGCAGGCGCGTTACGCACCGTCCATCGAGCCGCCCCTCGGTCCGGACACGCAGGAGGGCGACCGCCCGTCCCGGTGACCCGTCCGCTGGTGCCTCCGCCCGCTCGACCCGGACGAAAGAGGTTGGCATGACAGAAGCATCCGCACGCGAAAGACTCGACGGTGTCTACGCCGAGGTCGTCCGCCGCAACCCCGCGGAGCCGGAGTTCCACCAGGCCGCGCGAGAGGTCCTGGAGACCCTGGCGCCGGTGCTCGCGGCCCGTCCCGAGCTGGCGGACGCCGCTCTGATCGAGCGGATCTGCGAACCTGAGCGGCAGGTGCTGTTCCGGGTCCCGTGGACGGACGACTCGGGCCGGGTGCGGGTCAACCGCGGCTTCCGGGTGGAGTTCAACAGCGCCCTCGGCCCCTACAAGGGCGGCCTGCGCTTCCACCCCTCGGTGAATCTCGGCATCGTGAAGTTCCTCGGCTTCGAGCAGATCTTCAAGAACGCGCTGACGGGCCTCGGCATCGGCGGCGGCAAGGGCGGCAGCGACTTCGACCCGCGCGGCCGCTCGGACGCCGAGGTGATGCGGTTCTGCCAGTCGTTCATGACGGAGCTGTACCGGCACATCGGCGACCGTACGGACGTACCGGCCGGGGACATCGGCGTGGGCGGCCGGGAGATCGGCTACCTGTTCGGCCAGTACCGGCGCATCACCAACCGCTGGGAGGCGGGCGTCCTGACCGGCAAGGGCCTGGGCTGGGGCGGCTCGGCCGGGCGGGTGGAGGCCACCGGGTACGGCAATGTGCTGTTCGCGGCCGAGATGCTGCGTCGACGCGGCGAGGATCTGCCGGGCCAGCAGGTGCTGGTGTCCGGCTCCGGGAACGTCGCCCTGTACACCGTCGAGAAGCTGCGGGAGCTGGGGGCACGGGCGATCACGGTGTCCGACTCCGCCGGCTACGTCGTCGACGACAAGGGCATCGACCTCGAACTGCTCAAGCAGATCAAGGAGGTCGAGCGGGGCCGGGTACGGGACTACGCCGAACGCCGCGGCGGCTCGGCGGTGTTCGTGCCGGGCGGCTCGGTGTGGGAGGTCCCCGCCGATGTGGCGCTGCCGTCGGCCACGCAGAACGAACTGGACGCCGCCGATGCGCTGGCGCTGGTGCGCGGCGGCGTGAAGGCGGTGTCGGAGGGCGCGAACATGCCGGTGACCCCGGCGGCGGCCAATGTGCTGCGGGACGCCGGGGTGGCGTTCGGACCGGGCAAGGCGGCCAACGCCGGCGGTGTCGCGGTCAGCGCGCTGGAGATGCGGCAGAACAGCGGCCGCGAGTCCTGGACCCGGCAGCGCGTGGAGAGCGAACTGGCCACGGTGATGCGGGAGATCCACGATCTGTGCTGGCAGACCGCCGAGCAGTACGGCGTGCCCGGTGACTATGTGACGGGCGCGAACATCGCGGGCTTCGAACGGGTGGCGGAGGCGATGCTGGCGCAAGGGGTGGTGTGAGGCCCGGGCCTCGAACGCACGGTCGCAAACGGCTGCAGGCGCCGGACTGATCGTATAGAACGAGGGCATGAGTCTGTCGACGAGCGCCCTCGGACCGCGGACGATCAGCGCGGACGACCTGCTGCTGCGGCCGCTGGCCGAAACGGACGAGCCCGCCGTCGCCGAGGCCCTGCACGATGCCGGCATCCTGCGCTGGGCGGCGGGCCGGGCCGTGGTCGAGGCGGCGCCCGGCGACCGGGCCCGGATCTGGCTCGCGCCGCGCCTGTCCTGCTGGGAGAGCGGTGACGCGGTGTTCGCCGTCGCCGACCCCGTACGCGGCACGCTGCTCGGGGCACTCGGCATCCGGGAGATCAACCGCCTCCCGGACCAGGCCGTCGTCTCCTACTGGGTGACCCCCGCGGCCGGCGACTGGCCGCCAAGTCCCTGGACGCCGCGGCACGTTGGGCGTTCACCCCGGTCGCGGACGGCGGCCTCGGACTGCACCGCGTCACCCTGGACCACGCCCTGCTCAACCCCGGCTCGTGCAAGGTCGCGACCAGGGCCGGCTTCCGCCTGGAAGGCACCATGCGGGACTTCTTCGTCGACACCGACGGCATCCGCCACGACTCCCACCTCCACGCCCGCCTCGCCACCGACGACGACCGGAAGGGCTGAAGCGGCCTCCGGGACGCACCGGCTCGCGTGCCACCGGGGCCTTCCTGGAGGGGCGGGGGCAGCGGCGGTCGAGGCCGCGTGGACCGTACCACCAGGGCGCCCTCGCCCACGGCACCATGGGTGAGGGCGCCCCGTACGACAACACCGTGCGCCCGGCCGGGTCGTACCAGGGGAAGGGATACGCCGACATGACACCTCGTCGCTTACGCCGAGGCCGCGCCACGGCCGTCACCGCCATGGCCGTCACCGCCCTCGCCACAGCGCTCACCGCCACCGGCTGCGCCGCCGCCCACCGCACACTGGAATGCGTGCGCACCGCCAACGCCATCGCGGACAGCGTCTCCGACCTCCAGCAGGCGGCACGGGACGCGGCACTCGACCCGTCGAGGGCCAACACCTACTTCACACCCATCCACAAGAACCTGGACGACATCGGCCACCAGACCGACAACGTCGATGTGAACAAGGCGGTCGACGACCTCGGCAAGGCCGTGGACAACGTCAGCTCGTCCATCAAGAACGGCGACAAGAGCCCCGACCTCAGCCCGGTCAAGGACTCGGCGGGCGAACTGACCAAGGCCTGCACGAAGTAGCGCCGGCTCAACCCGGCGTCCGGGCCAGCTCCATGATGCGGCGCAGCCCTTCGGTGAGCCGTGCCGCGTCGGGTGCGGCGTCGGGGTCGAACAGCAGCTGGACCGTGAGCCCGCTCAGCAGGACCTGGTAGAAGGCGCCGAGGCTGTCCACCGCCGGTCCGTCCAGGGCGTCCTCGGGGCGGCCGGTGAACGTCCGGATCAGCCCGGCCCGCCCCTCGCTCTGCATCTTGGTGAGCAGCTCCCAGACCTCCGGCATACGGTCGGCCATCTGGGCTGCCTCCAGGTTGAGCTGCCAGACGGCCCGGTGCTCCGGGAAGGTCCGGATGATGCCCTCCCACCCCGCCCGGAAGCGTTCCAGGGAGCCTTCCCGCATGTTGTTCGCGACATGCGGCTCGCCCGCGGCCATGGCGTCGCCGACGTCACGGATCAGCCCGATGAAGGCCTGGGCCAGCAGTGCGTCCTTCGAACCGTAGTGATAGCCGATCGACGCGAGGTTGGTCCCCGACTCCTTGACGATGTCCCGCGCCGTCGTCCGTGCGAACCCCTTCCGCAGCAGACAGCGCCTCGCTCCGTCGAGCAGATCCTCACGGTGTCCCATACCCGGCCCCTGTCTCGCTGCGCCTCCGCCCTGCGATTCAAGCACTCATCGGTCGAGCCGCGCGCCGCCCCACTGCTCGGCCGAAAGCGGTCCACAGCTCCCCGATTTCCCCGGCCTGATGCCGCCCAGCGCCACGCACACGCTGCTCAACGGCCTTGTCGGCGACCTGCCCGCGCACCGCACCACCACGCTCCCCGATCCCGGTCGACCCCGCCGCGACCACGGATCAAGCCCGGACACCCCCGTCCCTCAAGCCGCCCCCATGGCCCCCTCCATCCGCTCCTCACCGGCCTCTTGGACGTCGTGGGAGGAGTCGCAGGAGAAGGCGTACCCGGTGAACTCGCAGACGGGGACATATCCGATGCGCCGATAGAGGGCGTTGCTCGTGGGGTTGGCGGGGTTGGTGAACAGCACGACCTCCGAGGCGCCCGCGGCCAGCGCGGCCCTGCTCACCTCGACCGTCACCGCGCCCGCGTAGCCACGCCCCCGGAGGTGGGCCGGGGTGTAGACGGGGTCCACCCGGACCATGCCGCCGATCACCGACGTCGAGCCGGCGAAGGAGACGGGAGTGCCGTCCGGGGTCTCCCAGAACGTGAAGTGTTTGTCGGCGAAGCGGGAGTCGGCCCAGGAGCCGGCGTCCAGGGTGGGGGCTTCGCCGACGGCGGCGGCGAACTCGTTGCACCAGTCGATGAGTTGCTCCTGGTCCCGCGCGCCCAGGACCCGGCCCCGGCCCTCGGGAGGCGGCCCGGGTGGGGTGAGCGTGCCGAGCCGGTGGAGCCGGCCCCGCCAGTCGGCCACCGCCGCGGCGCCCGCGTGCCGCCGCCATGCCGCGGCGAAAGCGGTGGCGCTGTCGTGGTCCGCGGTGATGCCCGAGGGGGTGTGCCCGAGCCCGGCCAGGCGGGCGGCGAGGGTGTCGGCCTGCTCGGGGGAGAGCGGGGTGACGGCCAGCCGGCGGGTCGCGAGGCGGTAGAAGACGGCGCGGACCTCGCCCCCTGACTCCAGCCGGCCGAAGACGGTGGCTCCGGGGCCGTATGTGTCCGCCCCACGGGTGCGCAGTCGCTCCAGCACCGTCAGCGGCGTGTTGTGCAGGACGGGGCGCGAGCGCAGGAAGTCGCCGGCTCGGGCGAGGAAGTCGTCGAGGTCTTCGGTGAGGTGCCAGTCATCCGGGCGCATGCCTCATCTTCCCCGTCGCACTCGCCTCAGGGGAGTACGCGGCCTCCCACGACCAGGCGAAAGCCGCTCGTGTCGCCCCCACCCGGGCGGCGGAATCGGCTATCCCGAAACGGCTGTCCCGAAACAGCTGTCCCGAAACGGCTGTCCCGGAACGGTTCTGCCGGTCCGGCCCGGATGAGCCGGGGTGCGAGCAGCCGGGAGCAATGAGCCGGGAAAAGGAGACGGACCGGGTATGGAGCCAGACCGCAGCACACCTCGGACATCATCGCGGCGCGGCTTCCTCCTCACGGGCGGCGCACTGGCCTCCACCCTGACCGAGACCTCCATGGCACAGGCCGCGACCCGCGCCCGGAACACGGGTGACGCCGACGCCGCCCCCGGATCGCCGCAGCACCCCGTGGTGACGCGTCCCGCGGACTGGCAGCCGGTGGCCGAGCGGCTGGACGGGGTCGGCCGGTTGGGCACGGACGGCCTCGTGTACCGGGCCACGTTTCCCCGGTACGACCTGGACCTGTCCTCGTACGGGGTCAGCGGCCTGGTGGAGGCGTCGTACGCGGCGTTCGCCCGCTACCCGGACGGCCGTACGATGCTGATGGGCGACGTGGTCGCCACCGAGACCGAGCTGCAGCGGGTCACCGACGCCGTCCAGGCCCACGGCCTGGAACAGTGCGCGATCCACAAGCATCTGCTCGCCCACCGGCCCGCCCTGTGGTGGACGCACATCCGGGGAGTCTCCACCGACCCGGTGGCCCTGGCCGTCGCCATGCGAGCCGGCCTGGACGCCACGGCCACCCCCGGGCCCCGCGACCCCGACACGGCCCCTCCGGCCGGTCTCGACACCGCCGCGATCGACGCGGCACTCGGCGCGAAGGGGGTGAGCCTGGACGGCTACCGTTTCTCCTTCGCCCGCGCGGAGACCATCAGCGACGACGACTGTGTGGTGCCGCCCGCCATGGGGGTGACGACCTCCTTCACCTTCCGCTCCGTGGGGCACGGCAGTGCCGCGGTGAGCGGGGACTTCGTCATGACCGCGGGCGAGGTCCAGCAGGTCGTCAAGACCCTGCGGCACGGCGGCATCGACGTCGTCGAGCTGCACAATCACGCGCTGAGCGACAACCCCCGCCTGTTCTACCTGCACCTCTGGGCCATCGGCCCGGCCGTGTCCCTGGCCCGCACCCTGCGGACCGCCAACGCGGCCACCAACCTCGGAGTCGTCACGCCGGACGCCAACTCATCGATGTCTACGGAGAGTTGAGTGGCACGCGTGCTGCCCAGGCCCTATGCCTCGGGCAGCGGCTGGACGGTCAGGTGGTAGTCGTGCACGATCCGGCCGTCGTCGTCCAGGACGAGGAAGACCCGGGCGGCCCAGCCCACTTCGCCGAGCTTCGCGCCCTTGGCGTGTGTCAGCTGAATGGTGAGCATGACGACATCGTCGTGCACGGTGACGTGCTTGTCGTGCGTGACGTCGTACTCCCCGGAGGCGACGAACAGCCCGTACGCCTCCGCGACCCGCTCCACCAGCCCGTCGTGGCCGCGGAACTGCGTGCCCTCGACGAACTCGACACCGTCCTGGACCCACAGCTCGGCGACGGCGCGCTTGCGTGCGGCGGCGTCCGGCTCGTTCCAGACGGCCACATAGCGCTGCACGATCTGGTCGACGTCCGTCTGCGACATGATGGGTCAACTCCCTTGCTCAGTGTGTACCCGGCCGTGATCCGGCCGTGGGCACCACGCTCCGGGCGGCCGCGGCGGGAGGGTCAAGGGGGACGGCTCCGCCGAACTCTCCCCCTGGGGGAGGCCGCACAATCGAAGCGTGACGAGCTACCTGCCGATCGGCGACTTCTCCCGGGCCACCCACATGACGGTCAAGACCCTGCGGCACTACCACGAGATCGGTCTGCTGGAACCGGCCGACGTCGATCCGCAGACCGGGTACCGGCGCTACTCGGCCGAGCAGATCCCCACGGCCCAGGTGGTGCGCCGCTTCCGGGACCTCGGCATGCCCCTGGAGGAGATCAGGACCGTCCTGGCCGCCTCGGACGTGGCGACCCGCAACCGGCACATCAGCGCGCACCTGAGCCGGCTGGAGGACGAGCTCGGCCGCACCCAGCGCGCGGTCGCGGCACTCCAGGACCTGCTGACGCCGCCCACGTCCGGGGATGCGCCCGCCATCGAGCTGCGCAGCGTCGGCGCGGTGCCGACCGCGGCCATCACGGCGACGGTCGAGGCCCAGGACATCGGGGCCTGGTACCAGGGCGCCCTCGGCGAACTGTTCGCGACCCTGGCGAGCCAGGGGCTGCGGGAGACCGGCCCCGCCGGCGGCGTGTACGCGGACGAGCTGTTCACCCTGCACCGGGGGTCGGCCACCGTCTTCGTACCCTGCGGCGGCACGGTACGGGCGCTCGGCCGGGTCGAGCCGCTGCATGTGCCGCCGGCGGAACTCGCCGTGATCGAGCACTGCGGCCCGCCCTCCGAGATCGACCGTGCCTACGGCGCGCTGGCCGCCTATGTCTCACGGCACGCCCTCGCCGTCGACGGACCGCTGCGTGAGTACTACCTGACCGGTCAGCGCCAGACCCCGGACAGCACGCTCTGGCGGACCGAGGTCTGCTGGCCGGTCTTCCGCACCGGCGGACCGGACCGGCCAGCCGCCGTCTGACGGTGTCCCGGTTACTCCGCGGCCGCTGTTTCAGCGGTGGGCGGGGACGGGGTGCCGGGCTCGGAGCGGGAGGGTGGACAGGATATGGAGGGAAGGGTCCTGTTCGAGGACCGCCCTTTCGTATTCACGCATGGCGGGGGAGGGGGCCAGGCCGAGATCCTCGGATAATTGGCTGTGCAGTCCGCGATAGACATCGAGGGCTTCGGTCTGCCGGCCGCTTCGGTAGAGAGCCACCATGAGCTGCTGCCGGAATCGTTCGTTGTAGGGGTGCTCGACCAGCAGGGCCTGGAGTTCGGGAATGATGCGGCGGTGCTCGAAGTGCTCCAGGTCGCAGTCGAAGAGGAACTCCCACAGCGCGAGGCGGACTTCATCGATGTGGGCGGCGACGGCCTGGCAGGCCTGGCCCACCATGGCGCCGCCGTACATGGGGCCCTGCCACATCGTCAGGATACGCCGAATCTCCGGCGCGGAACGGTCCGTGCCGGTGACTCCTGATTTCAGCCGCTCGTATTCCTCCAGGAATTTCGATATGTCCAGGCGTGCCCCGTCCAGCAGCAGGCGGTATCCGGAATTCTGCGTCGTGAGCCTGGTCTCCCGTGGATCTTCCTCTATGGCTGAGAGCTTGCGCCGCAGTCGGCTCACATGGGCCTGTACGGCGTTCTCGACGCCGTTCGGGGGGTCGCCGCCCCAGATCTCGTCGATCAGATAGTCCCGCGAGACCGCTTTTCCTTCGGCGATCAGGAGGGCGGCCAGGAGGGACTGCTGCAGATATCCGGCAAGCTGCAGCTCGCCCTTGGCGGAAGTCGCACTTACGGTACCCAGAAGCCGGAACTCCAGCACGCCGATCCCCCGTCCGGCCAAATCAAACATTTGGCCATGTTTTTTATTCGGCTCGGTCCTGTCTGTGGCTGCGATTGAACTGCCTGCAGCATTGAATAATTGCATGTTCCGGCACTGTTGCTACAAGGCTGTTTGCAAATCGTTTGCCGGTTTCTGCGCGGCGGGCCTTATCGATCTGAAGTCAGCTCCGTGTCAGAGCCCGATCAGGCTGATCGAGCACCGTAGACACAAGCGGCGGGCCACGACGACCCGGCGAACGGTCGGGCGGTCAGGCGGTCAGGCGGTCAGGCGGTCAGGCCGGAAAATCTTGGAGGGGTTCGGATTGCAGGGGATTCGCCGGCAGCACGTCGTGGTCATCGCGAACCCGCGGGCGGGTTCCACCACCGCCGAGTACCTGGACGCGGTGCGCGGTGTCTGCGAGGACCATGCCGATGACGTGACCATCGTCCGCACGGGGTATCCCGGGCATGCCACCGAACTGGCGAAGGACTGGGTGTGCGGGCCCACACCGCCCGACCTGCTGGTGTCCATCGGCGGCGACGGCACCTTGCGTGAGGTCGTGGCCGGCACCGCCGATGCCAGGGCCTCCCGTACACCGCTCGCCGTACTGCCGGGAGGCACCGCGAACTCCAACTACCGTTCCCTGTGGGACGACGTTCCCTGGCAGAAGGCGCTGGTGGCCTCCCTCACGGGGGAAGCGGAGACCCGGCAGCTCGACCTCGCCCGTGTCTCCCCGCTCTCCCGGCTGGTCGTCCTCGGGCTGAGCACAGGTCTGTTCGCCGAGGCCACCGCCCGGGCGACGGTGATACCGGTGGCGGGCCGTCCCCGCTATCAGCGGGCCATCGCCGAGGCGCTTGAGACGTATCAGCCCTATGAGGGCCGCGTACTGGTCGACGGAGTCGTGGTGCACTCCGGCAAGACGGTGGTGGCCAACGTCGGCGGCAGCCGCTACCGGGCGGGTGTGCTGGAGATGCTGCCGCACTCGGTCCGGGACGACGGCCTGCTGGATGTGTGTGTGCTCGACCCGAGCACCCCGCCGCAGGAGGCGCTGCGGCTGATGCGGACCGGCCGTCATGTGCAGGCGGCCGGCACCACGTACGCGCAGGGGCGTTCGATCACCCTGGAGCGGCTCGACGGCATGCCCCTGCACTTCGAGCACGACGGTGAGGTCGTGCCCTCGGACCTCACCTCCATCACGGTGGACGTACTGCCGCACGCGATGAGCGTGCTCGCCTCCCACGACAGGACGCGCGGGTGACCACCGAGGCATCCGCGCCGCCGCCCGGCGCGGCCGGCACCGACGGCCGGTTGACGCAGCTGACGCGGCTGGGGGAGTGGGCGGGCCGGCTGGAGCTCTCCGACATACCGAAGCGGGTCGTCGACTTCGCCTCCAGCCACCTCCTCTCCCAGCTGGCCGCCATCAGGACGGGCCTGCGACAGGGGGACGGACGGCGGCTGGTCGGCGCCCTGGGCCCGCCCTTCCAGGCCGACACCGCTCAGTCGGCGCGGGTGCTGGCCGCCGCCGGCGCCTGGCTCAACCTGGATGACACCGCCTACGCCGGTCATCTCGGACCGTCCACGGTGGGGGTGCCCGTCGCCTTCGCGTACGCCCGTCGGCTCTCCGGGGCCGAACTGCTCAGGGCGGTGGTGCTGGCCGACGAGTGCGCCGCCCGGGTGACCGCCGCGGCCACACTGGGCCCGTTCCGCGGGCAGACGGCACTGCACACACACATCGTGGGCGCGGTGGCGGGACGTCTGGCGTGCGAGCGGGCCCCCGCCGAACAGTGGCACAACGCCCTGTCCCTGGCGTTGAGCGCACCCCCGTGGACGCTGTTGCGGGGCTTCGTCACCAGTGACGCGCGCCTGCTGCATGTGCCGGTGGCCGTCCGCATGGGACTGGACGCGTGCGACGCCGCGGCGGGCGGACTGCGCGGGGCGCCGGACATCATCGAGCATCCCGACGGTTTCCTCGGCCAGTTCGCCACGGTGCCACTGCCCGATGCCGTGACCCTGGGGCTCGGGGAGCGATGGCACACCGAAACGCTCTCCTTCAAGCTGCACCCGGGCGGCCCGGGGATCGACGCGGCCATCGACTGCGCCATCGAGCTGCACCGGGACCTGGGTGCGGAACTGGGCGCCTGGGACGCGGCCGACGTGGCCGACGTGGCCGTCGAGTGCTCCGTCTACACGCTCTTCGCCGCGCGCAAGGCGGAGCCCTACCTGGCCGGGCCGCGCTCTCCCGTCGGTGCTCTGGTCCTCACCACCCCCTATCCCGTGGCGACGGCACTGCTGACGGGGCGTCTGACCATCGAGGACTTCACACAGCCGCAGGTGTCGTCGGCCGAGCGCTGGCAGCTGGCGGACAAGGTCCGGCTGGTGCACGACACGACGATGACCCGGGCCCTGCTGGCCGGTGACGCCCCGTTCGGGGAGGCACTGCGCCAGGCCGGTGCCCAGGGAGTCGCCTGGCTCAAGGAGTTCGGCGGGGCACAGCTGGCCGACCTGGCGCCCGAGACCACCCCGCCGGCCAAGGACTTCACCACCGCGTCCAAGCCGACACCCGCCCGGGTGCGGGTGACCCTGCGCGACGGCCGGGTCCTCACCCGTGAGCTGAGTGTCCCGCACGGCGGGATCGGGCCCGAGCTGCGGGCCTCGCACGCCGGTCTGATGGCGGAGAAGTTCCGTGCGGCCGGTGGCGCGGCGGCCGTCGTCGAGGCGTGGCCGCGGCTGGCCACGCTCGCTCCGCCGGACCTGCGCGCCCTGCTGGAACAGGCCCTTGCCCCGTGACGTTCCCCGCCCGCCCGTGTCTCCTGGAGGACCCGTGCATGATCCACGTCATCTGCTGGAGCCGTCCGCCGAGGCGGTACGGCGACTCGCCCGCCGCGGCCACCGCCTCGATCTCGACGAACTCGGCAAACTGGTGGCCCACCGTGCCGAGGCCGTCGGTCACCGGGACCGGCTCCGGGCGCAGCTGAAGGAGCTGTCCCGCACCGTGGGCGCGCACCATGGTCAGCCGCCCGCGGCCGCGGCGGGCACGGCGCGCGGGCTCAAGGAGGGCCTGCGCGCGGCGGACGCGGAACTCAGGGCAGCCGAGAGCGCCCTTGAGGAGGTGATGCTGCGCATCCCGAATCTGCCGGCGGACGAGGTGCCCGACGGCACGGACGAGGACCCGGCACGCGAGGTACGGCGGTGGGGCGCGCGGCCGGACTTCGACTTCGCGCCACGCGATCACGTCGATCTCGGCACCCGTGCCGGGATCCTGGACCTGCAGCGGGCGGGCAGGCTGTCCGGAGCCCGCTTCGCCGTCCTCAGGGGTGCCGGGGCGGCACTGGAGAGGGCGCTGACGTCGTTCCTGCTCGACCTGCACACCAGAGAACACGGATACGTCGAGTACTCCGTGCCGCACCTGGTGACCCGCCAGGCCATGACCGGAACGGGCCAGTTGCCGAAGTTCGCCGACGACCTGTTCGCCACCCGGGTCGCCGAACGCGAGCTCTTCCTCATCCCCACCGCCGAGGTGCCGCTGGTCAATCTGTTCCAGCAGGAGACGCTGAACGCCGACGAACTGCCGCTCGCCCTCACCGCCCATACGTCGTGCTTCCGCTCCGAGGCCGGCTCCTACGGGCGGGACACGCGTGGCCTGGTACGGCTGCACGAGTTCGCCAAGGTGGAACTGGTGCGCATCTGCCCGGCCGAGGAGGCCGCGGAGCAACTGCGGCTGCTGACCGCGCATGCCGAGGACTGCCTGCGCCGGCTCGGGCTGCACTACCGGGTGGTGGAACTGCGCGCGGGTGACCTCGGGTTCTCCGCCCGGCGCACCTACGACCTGGAGGTGTGGCTGCCCGGCCAGGACAGCTACCGGGAGATCTCCTCCGTGTCGGACTGCGGCACCTTCCAGGGGCGCCGGGCCGGCGTGCGCGTCCGGCGCGGCGGCCGCAAGGAGTTCGCGGCCACGCTGAACGGATCGGGACTTCCCGTCGGGCGGACCGTCGTCGCGCTTCTGGAGCAGAACCAGCGGCGGGACGGGTCGGTGACCATTCCCCCGGCACTCGTGCCGTACACCGGGTTCCGGGAGATCGCCGCGGACGGAAGGCCGGTCGACTGACCGCCTGGAAATCGCGTCTGGGGGGCCGTGGACGACGTCCACGGCCCCCCAGACGTGTACATGGGGACGGGTGCCGGGTCAGGCGGCGTTGTGCAGACGTTGTGCGAGGCGGCCGCTGGTGGATGCCGGGCCGCGTCCGATGGCGATGGTCCCCGACCTGACCAGTTCATGGACGCCGAAGGGTTCGAGCATACGGAGCAGCGCCTGGAGTTTGTCGGCGGAGCCGGTGGCCTCCAGGGTGATCACCTGCGCGGAGATGTCGACGGTCTTGGCGCGGAACAGCTCCGCTATGTCCAGGATCTGGGACCGGTCGTCGGTGCCCTGCGAGAGCACCTTGACCAGCATCAGCTCACGGTGGATGGCGGAGTCGGCGTCCAGTTCGACCACCTTCAGCACCTGGACGAGCTTGCCGATCTGCTTGCAGACCTGCTCCAGAGCCGACGGTTCGGCGTGCACCACGAGGGTCAGCCGGGAGAGCTCCGGGTGCTCGGTGGCACCTTCGGCGATCGAGTCGATGTTGAAGCCGCGGCGAGCGAACAGGGCGGTCACCCGGGCCAGTACCCCGGGCTTGTTCTCCACCAGGACCGACAGCGTGTGCCGGGGCGGCCTGGGCGTCGTGTCCGTCGTCATGTCCTGCTCCCGTCGAAGTCGGGGCGCATGTTCAGGGCGGCCATGATCTCGTCGTTGGAGGTGCCGGCGGCGACCATCGGCCACACCATCGCGT
>NZ_BMVG01000076.1 GCF_014650595.1 Streptomyces alanosinicus | reverse complement strand
CCGCCATCCCCTTCCACCGCGCGGTCGTCAAGGACCCCGCCTTCGCCCCCGAACTCACCGACTCCACCGACCCGTTCACCGTCCACACCCGCTGGATCGAGACCGAGTTCGCCAACGAGATCAAACCCTTCGCCGCACCCGCCGACACCGAGACGGACGAGGAGAGCGGCCGCGAGACCGTCGTCGTCGAGGTCGGCGGCAAACGACTGGAGGTCTCGCTGCCCAGGTCCCTCGGTGCCACGGCGAGTGCCGCGCCGGCCGAGACGGCCGTACGGTCCAAACGCCGTACCCGGGCCGGGAGTTCGGGCCCAGCAGTCTCCGGCGACACCCTCGCCTCCCCGATGCAGGGCACGATCGTCAAGGTCGCCGTCGAGGAGGGCCAGGAGGTCAAGGAGGGCGACCTGGTCGTCGTCCTGGAGGCCATGAAGATGGAACAACCCATCACCGCACACAAGGCAGGCACGGTCGTCGGCCTGACCTCCGAGGCCGGCGCGTCCGTCACCGCCGGGTCCGCGATCTGCGACATCAAGGAGTAGACCGTGCCCGATCCCGTACCTGCTCCCGTACCTGATCCCGTGCCCACGCCCGTGCCCGCTCCCGTACCCGCTCCCGTACGCCAGGTCTCCGTGCAGGCCCACGGCGTCCAGCTCTCCGGTCTGCTCTGCGAACCCGTCTCCCGGACGCCCCGCGCGATGGTCGTGGCGCTGCACGGTGCCGGCATGCGCGCCGGGTACTTCCACGGGCAGGCCCATCCCAGCCTCTCGCTGCTCACCCTGGGTGCCGCGCTCGGCTTCTCCGTGCTGGCGCTGGACCGGCCCGGCTACGGCAGCTCCAGCGCCCGCTTCCCCGACGGCCGGTCGCTGACCGAACAGTCCGCGGCCCTGCACGCCGCCCTCGCCGACATCCGCGGCCGGTACGCGACCGGCGCCGGGATCTTCCTGCTCGCCCACTCCTTCGGCGGCAAGCTGGCCCTCACCCACGCCGCGGAGAGCCCGGCGGGCCACCTCCTCGGCGTGGACGTCTCCGGGTGCGGCCACCAGTACGCCGCCGGCAGCGACAAGGTCCTCGGCTCCCAGGACCGGCGGGCCGCCTGGCAGCTCCACTGGGGCCCGCTGCGCCTCTACCCCGCCCGCACCCACACCACCAGCCGCGGCCTCGTCGCCCCGATGCCCCCGCGCGAGACGGCGGACGCCCTGACCTGGCCCTCGGTCTTCCGCACCCTCGCCCCCCGTATCCGCCTCCCGGTCCGCCTCACCTTCGCCGAGCACGAGCGCTGGTGGCGCCACGACGACCAGGCCCTGGACGAGATACGCGACGCCGTGTCCGGGGCTCCCGTGCAGGTGGACCGGCAGCCCGACGCGGGCCACAACATCAGCCTCGGCTGGGCCGCCCGCCGGTACCACCTGCGCGCGCTCGAAGGCTTCGCCGCCCGCCTGGGACAGCGCCTGCCCCACCCGCCGCTGCCCGTGTCACACCCGTGATCGCGTCGCTGCTGCCCCCCGCGGCCCGCGCGGCCGAACTCCTCCGCGTCCCGCCCGGATCCGGCCCCGGATCCGGCCCCGGCACCGCTCCCGAGCCCGACGGTCCCAGCGCCGCCCTGCACCCCCGGGAAGCCGCCCATCTCGAACACGCCCTGCCCAAACGCCGCCGTGAGTTCACCGCCACCCGGGTCTGCGCCCGCCGCGCCCTGCGGGCACTCGGCATCCCGCCCGCCCCGATCCTGCCCGGATCCCATGGAGCGCCGCAGTGGCCCGCGGGTGTCGTCGGGAGCCTGACGCACCGGCGGGGCTACTGCGCCGCGGCCGTGGCCCGCGCCACCGACCTCCTGGCCCTGGGCATCGACGCCGAGCCCAACGCACCGCTGCCCCCGGCCGTCGTGACCACCTTCGCCCTGCCCGAGGAACGCCGGCACCTGCGCGCGCACCCCGACCACCCCGGCGTGCACCGTGACCGGCTCCTGTTCAGCGCGAAGGAGTCCGTCTACAAGGCCTGGTTCCCGCTGACCCAGCGGGTCCTGCGCCCCCAGGACATCCAGATCGTCCTCCCCGGCCCGCCGGCCGGCCCCGCACCCCGCACGGGCACCTTCCACGCCCATGTCCTCGCGGGGGCCGGCCCGCCCGCCTCGTTCGCCGGGCGCTGGCTGGCGCACCCGGATCTCATCCTCACCGCGGTCGCCGTCCCGCACCCGGCGCCCGCCCGCGAGCCGGGGTGAGACACCCGGGTCAGGCGCCGACCGTGCCGTCCACGCCCTCGCGGAGGAAGTCGGCGTGGCCGTTGTGGCGGCCGTACTCCAGGATCATGTGGAGCATCACCATCCGCAGGGACACGTCCTCGCCCCAGCGCGGCTGGTGTCCGGCGAGGTCCAGGGACTCGGCCTCGCGCTCGATGCGGCGCGAGTGCTCGACCTCGGCCCGCCACACCGCGAACGCCTCCTCGGCGCTCGCGTCCGTGGTGTCGTAGGCGGCCTGGAAGTCGAACTCCTTCTCCGACCAGAGCATCGGGGCGGACCGGTCGTCGAACACCCGGCGGAACCAGGCGCGTTCCACCTCGGCCAGATGCCGGACCAGCGCGAGCAGCGAGAGCGTCGACGGCGGGCTGGACCGCTCCTTGAGCTGCTCCTCCGTCAGCCCCTCGCACTTCATCTCCAGCGTGGCCCGGTGGAGTTCCAGAAACGCCCGCAGCGTCTCACGCTCCGTGCCGAAGTGGGGCGGGCCAATGCGCTCGACGGTCACGACGGGTACCTCTCGTTGGGGTCGGCTGGGCGTCGAACGTACCCCGGCCCGCTCCGCCGGTCACGCCCCGGGCTCCGCTCACTCGTCCCAGGACACGGCCTGTGTCCACACCGTGTGGAAAGCCAGGCGCAGACAGGCCGCGAGGGCCGGGTGTTCGATGAAGAGGGTGGTGGTGGAGTCGGTGCCGGCCACCGGGTCGGGCATGTCGCACAGGACGAGGGAGGCGTCAGCGATGACGAGTTTGAGCGGGAGTTCGGGAGCGAAGCGGGCCTCCTCCCCCGCCGCGGCGAAGCGCCGTACGTGCTCCATCGTCTCGGGGTCGCCCAGGGTGTCGTCGAGGTAGATCGCCCGGACCGTGCCGCCCGACCGGTGCAGCCGGCGGACCACCTCTATGCCCTCGGCGTTCTCGGCGGGGGCGACGAACGGCGGTTTGCAGAAGGTGAGCAGTTCGTGCCGGGCCTGGCGCTGGATGTCGGCGAAGCGCTCGGCGATCGCCTTCGGGTCGCGTGTGATCTCGATGTAGTTCAGCGGGTCGGTGTGTTCCCGCCCCTGGGACCACAGGGGTTGCAGGACACCGGCCAGCCCCTGCGAGACCCGCTCCAGCCGCTCGGCGGCCTCCCGGCGCACCGCCATCAGCCGCGCGAGGGCCAGCTCGGGCGTGACGGCGGAGTAGGTGGTCACCCGGCCGGGGTGCGCGGAGGCCAGTTGACGCCGTACGAGCCCGTCCAGCACGTCGTACACCCGCTGGCGCGGCACATCGGCTTCCCTGGCCACCTCGGCGGCCGTGTAAGAACCACGCCTGATGAGCGTCAGGTAGACCCGTGCCTCGTACCGGGCCAGACCCAGCGACATCAGGTCATTGATGGTTCCGTCTTCAAGCTCCATGGCTGCACAACGTACCCGTCGACGCGGAGGAGTTGGGTGCAAGGTTTTTACCAACTGTGTCTGTTGCGTTCGGCGAATTGTCCATAGCCTCGTCATAGCCACCACTGACCGGGGTGGCAGCACAACAGAATGCCCGATAGCCGACTCCGCCCGGCACCCCCAACGGAAAGCGGTTGTCATGCACGCGTCACGCACGCACGTGGCCTGCACGACCCCGCCTCCGGCCGCCGACGCGGAGCCACCCATCCCCCCACGGAGGGCAGTTCATTGCAGTCTCATCGCAGAAGGTCCCTGATACGCCGCGGCGCGCCCGCGCTGCTGTCCGCAGCGGCCCTGATCTCCGGCGGCCTCGCCGTCGCCTCCCAGTCGTCGGCCTTCGCGACCACGACCTCGACCACCAGCGCCTCGTCCACCGCCTCCGCGGTGCACACCCGCCAGCTGTGTTCGGAACCCACCAAGCCCGGCTACATGGCCTGCCAGTCGGTCGTCCGCACGGACCTCTCTCCGCAGAAGTCCCTCGGCCGCCACGACACCCCTAAGGGCTTCGGACCGGCCGACCTGCAGTCCGCCTACAACCTTCCCAAGGACGGCGGCAAGGGCGCCACCGTCGCGATCGTCGACGCCAACGACGACCCGAACGCCGAGAAGGACCTGGCCGCCTACCGCTCCCAGTACGGCCTGCCGGAGTGCAGCACCGGCAACGGCTGCTTCAAGAAGATCGACCAGGACGGCGGCACCAACTACCCCTCGCCCGACGCCGGTTGGGCCGGAGAGATCTCCCTCGACGTCGACATGGTCAGCGCGGCCTGCCCGCAGTGCAAGATCCTGCTCGTCGAGGCCAAGTCGGCCAACATGGACGACCTCGGCGCGGCCGTGAACCAGGCCGTCAAGCAGGGCGCCAAGTACGTCTCCAACAGCTACGGCGGCGGCGAGGAGACCAACGACACCAAGGCCGACGAGCAGTACTTCAAGCACCCCGGCGTCGCCATCACCGTGAGCTCCGGTGACAGCGGCTACGGCGTCGAGTACCCGGCCGCCTCGCAGTACGTCACCGCCGTCGGCGGCACCTCGCTGAAGAAGGACAGCAGCACCCGCGGCTGGTCCGAGTCGGTGTGGGGCACCTCCGCGGGCGGCGACGGAGCGGGCTCCGGCTGCTCGCAGTACGACGCCAAGCCGTCCTGGCAGAAGGACACCGACTGCGCCAAGCGCGCCGTCGCCGACGTCGCGGCCGTCGCCGACCCGGCCACCGGTCTCGCCGTCTACGACACCTACCAGGCCAGCGGCTGGAACGTGTACGGCGGCACCAGCGCCTCCGCGCCGTTCATCGCCGGCACGTACGCCCTCGCGGGCGCCCCGGGCTCGGGTGACGTCCCCGCGTCGTACCCCTACGCCCACCCGGACAAGCTGAACGACGTCACCGACGGCTCCAACGGCTCCTGCAGCAACTACCTGTGCAAGGCGGGCAAGGGCTACGACGGCCCGACCGGCCTGGGCACCCCGAACGGTGTCGCGGCCTTCACCAAGTAGGCCGTAGCAGACCTCAGCAGAGCGGAACCCAGGCGGCCCGTGCGCGACGCGCACGGGCCGTCCCGGCTGTCAGTGGTCATTGACCGGTCTCACCGGAGTTTGACGACAGGGCCTGGGGAGCCTGTGGATCAGACCGCGTACCCTCGGCTCCGTGTCCCGCCATTCGAAGAGGATCCGTCGGCTGGTTGCCGACGGGCGCATGTATCTGTGGACGCTTCGCCACAGCCATAGCGTGATGGACAGCAGCCGGTCCTGCCGCGAGACCCTCATGCTGTACCCGCAGCCTGCCGGCACTGGTGGCCCACTGCGCATCGTCTTCACCGAAGGCCCGGGCCGCTACGTCCCAGGCGGTGCTCCCTTGGGCTCTGGAGACGTGGGACACACCCGAGGTGCCTCCCTGAACCTGCACGAACCCGGCGCCGTCCGGGCCTTGCTCGACGCGGCGTCGGCCTGCGGCTGGCAGCCGGGGGTGCGGCGGGTGGTGGAGATCGACGGCTGGTGCCTGTTGGAGGCGGCAGCCGCCGCGCGGGCCCGGGCCACCGACCCCGCGGGCCCGAGAGATTGACGCCGATGACTTCGTTGTACGTCACCTCGTGCCGTGCTCCTGTGGCCACTGTCCGGTGATCCTGCCGTCGGGTGTCAGGGTGAACCGGGTGCCGTCCATCACCGTCGTGGCACTGGCTCGCGTGCCGTACGCCTCCATGGTGAAGTCCTCCGCTTTCCCCATGTGCACGTACGCTTCAGCGGCGTTGCTCCACGAGTTGACCCGCACCCGCACTCCCCAGTGGTTCACCTGCGGCTTCTCCCGCCACGGCCCCCAGCTGCTCTGCGGCAGCAACCCTGTGCCTCGGCCCGAGAACACGTACCAGCTCGCGAGGCCAAGCAGGATCACAGCGGCGGCGAGCGCAAACGCGGTCGACCGGCGAAGGATGCGGGAGGAGAGAGCCACGTGACGGGTTCCTTCATGGTTCGGGGAGGGCATCGCCGCAGTAACAAGACGGTCCCCGGCCGGGCCGCGTTCCTGACCGTCGGGATGACTGCCTGACCAGCATGCTCCCTACGCGGACGTGAGGCACAGGGCCTCTCGGATCGGGCTACTGATCAAGCGATCACTCCATGATCGTGAAGTCGGACCATGTGGTGCCGGCGTATGTGAGAGGCGCAGGTCTTGTGGGGGTCGCCGTGGGGCGGGCGGGGGCGGATAGGCTCCCCGTGTGCCGATCCCGCGCGAGTTATCCACGGACGCAAATCAGCAACTTCGATTCGCTCTGCTCGGGCCGCCACAGGCCTCGCGCGGGGACATGAGTCTGGAGCTCGGGCCGGTTCGCGAACAGGCGCTCCTGGTCGCTCTGCTGCTACGACCAGGCAGGACGGTCAGCCGCCGGCAGCTGCTCGACGGGGTGTGGGGTACGGAGCCCCCCGGCACGGGCGACCGGGTGATCCCGGTCTATGTGCACCGGTTGCGCCGGCGGCTGGATGCTGACGGAAAGACCTCGGCGGATTCCGTGATCGACACCGTGCGCGGCGGCTACCGCTTCGCCCCGCGCCGTGCGGATGTGGATGTGGCGGCGTGGGAGCGGCTCGCCGCCGAGGGGCGGGCGGCGCGGGACGGCGGGGACCTGGACGCCGCGGTGGACACCTGGTCCAGGGCGCTGGGACTGTTCCGCGGTGAGCCCCTGGCGGGGATTCCCGGGCCTTTCGCGGAGGGGGAGCGCCTGCGGCTGGCGGAGCAGCGGCTCGGGCTGGTGCAGGAGACGGTGGACTGCCGCCTCAGGTCGGGGCGGCACGCCGAGGCGGTCGGCGAGCTGTTCTCCCTGACCACGGCCCACCCCTACAACGAGGCGCTGGCCGCCCTGCTCATGCGCGCCCTGTACGCCGGCAACCGGCAGGCCGACGCGCTGGACGTCTACGCCGCGGTGCGCCGCCGGCTGGTGGACGAGCAGGGCGTGGAGCCCGGCGCCGAACTGCGCCGGGTGCACGAGGCGGTCCTCCGGGGCGACGACGAATTCCTGCTCGGCGCGGGCGCGGGCGCGGTACGGCAGGGGCCGGCGACGCCGCCCCCGGCGGGACCGCGGCCGCCCGCGCCACCGGTGGCACCGGTGGGTGACTCTGCCCCGCCCGTGCGCGCTCGGCTCGTCCGGCATGAACTGCCCGTGGAAATAGGCAACTTCACGGGGCGGGAGCGGGAGTACGAGCTGCTCGTCGCGCCCGTGGACGCGCGGGTGGTCACCGTCCGGGCCGTGGACGGCATGGCGGGGGTCGGCAAGACCGCCCTGGTGGTGCGCGCGGCACGGGCGCTGCGGGAGCAGTACCCCGACGGCTGTCTGTTCGTGGAGCTGCACGGGCACCGCGAGGACCGCGAGACGGTGGGCCGGGAACGCGTACTGCGCCGGCTGCTGCGCGCGGTGGGGGCCGGCGAGGGCGAGGACTGCGAGGACCTCGACGAACTGGCCGCGTCGTGGCGGGCGGCGACCGCCTCCCGCCGGCTGCTGCTCGTGCTCGACGACGCCTCCCGCGCCGAACAGGTACGACCGCTGCTGCCCGCCGGTTCCGGCAGCGTGGTGATGGTGACGAGCCGGCGGCGGCTGACGGGGCTGGACGCGGACCGCAGGGTCTCGCTGCCCCCGCTCGGACTCGACGAGGCGGCGGGACTGCTGAGCCGTATCGTCGGCGGCGAGGGATCAGAGCGCGAGCACGCCGCCGTACGCGAACTGGCCGCGCTGTGCGGCCGGCTTCCGCTGGCGCTGCGGATCGTCGGGGCGCGGATCCAGGACCGCCCGTCGTGGGCGGTGGAAGCGCTGGTGGCACGGCTGACCGACGACGAGCGCCGGCTCGACGAACTGGCCGTGGAGGACCGCAGCGTCGAGGCCGCGTTCCGGCTCTCCTACGCCCAGCTGCCGGCCGCCGAGCAGCGCGCCTTCCGCGCCCTCGGGCTGTCCCCCACCGTACGGCTGGACCGGCTGACGCTGGCCGCCCTGCTGGGCTCGGCCCCCGCCGAGGCCGAGCGCGTCCTGGAGAGCCTGGCGGACGCGAGCCTGGTGCAGCGGGTGACCGCCGACCGCTACCGGCTGCACGACCTGGTGGCGGTCTACGCCCGGCGGGTCGCCGCCGTCTCGCCCGACGAGGCCGCGGCGGCCCGCACCCGGGTGCTCCGGCTGTATGTGGCCGCCGCACGCCGCTCCAGCGACTGGGGCGCCTCGTCCTTCCCGACCGGCCCGCAGGGCAACGGCCCCTTCACGGACTGGGAGGAGGCCGCGGTCTGGCTGGACGCGGCCGGCGGTGAACTCACCGATGTGATCACGCAGGCGGTGGCCCTGGGCCGACTGGACGAGGCCTGCTGGATCGCCGAGGGACTGGTCGACTACCTGACCCGGCAGGGCAGGTTCCACGAGTGCCGCACCGCGCTGGAGACGCTGCTGCCGCTGCTGGACCGCGCCACCGACCGGCGGATGGACTGCGCACTGCGCACCGGCCTGGGCATCATGTACGGGCTCCAGGGCCGTTACCAGCAGGCCCGGACCTGGTTCGCCCAGTCGCTGGACATCAGCCGCCGGGCCGGTGACCGGCATCAGCAGGCCAGAGCCGCGGCCGGCCTCGGGACGTTCGCCAATCTGGAGGGGCGGATAGCCGAGTCCATGGCCCACTTCGCCGAAGTCATCGGCCTGGTCGGCCGGTTGACGGACGACGACTGGCTCAACGGTTCGGTCTCGACCCGCGTCGGCGACGTGCACCACCAGCTCGGCGAGTACGACAAGGCCTACGACTGCTACCTGGAGGCGATCGCCCTGGCGGAGCGGACGGGCAGTCCCCGGCTGCTCGGCAAGACGCTGCTGCGGCTCGGCGGTCTCCAGCTCGACCTCGGGCGGCCGGCCGAGGCCGTGGGCACCCTGGGCAAGGCCGAGGACCTGGCCAGACGGCTCGGGGACGTGCCCCTGTACTCCGCCGTCCTCGGCAGGCTGTCCACCGCGGAGGCCGAGCTGGGCAACGCCGGGGCGGCGGCCGAACTGCTGCGCCGCTCCCAGGCGTTGCTGGACGAGCAGACCGGGACCGCGTCGGAGATCGCGATACGCCACCGGCTGATCTGGCACGGCGTCGTCGCGGAAGACCTCGCCGGAGCGCGTGACTTCTTCGAGCGGGGCACCGCCCTGCCCACCGCGGACGCCAACCGCGCGAGGATCTCCCGCGTCCTGGACGACCTCGGCCGCCGACGGCGGACGAGCGCCGACAACGCGTAGTCCCCACCCCGGCGCGTGTCGGCGGCTCGCCGCTGTCAGGTGCCTACGCCGCGGGGCCCCCGTCCGCGTTCCTCCACTGGACGCCGTCATTGCCGTGGTCGGCGAGCGTCTGCGGGATGACGAACGCCGGGTACTTCGGGTGCAGGGTGAAGTAGTTGGGCAGGTTGAGCGGAGACCTCAGGTCGCAGATCGGGTCGGCGACGATGCAGTACCGGGAGACCGGGACACCGTCGAACTCCGCCGGGCCGGCGCCGGCCGAGGTGGCCACCCCGGGCAGGCCCAGCCCCTTGGGGATGTGCGACGTGAGGCCGGTGTCGGGCTGCATCGGGTCGGCGTAGAGCACACCGTCGACCTGGTCGCGGGGGACGCCGGTGTTGCCGCTCGCGATGGTCTGCAGGACCTGGTCGGCGGCCTGGGCACCCTGGGAGTAGCCGGTGATCGTGATGCGCGCGTCGGGGTGCTGGCGGTGGGTGTCCTCCGCCGCCTGCAGGCCCTTCTCGTAGCCCTGCCGGACGCTGGCGTCGTAGGTCGGCGCGGTGAGGGCCTCGGGGTGCAGCCCGGTGACGGGGTCGACGAGCGAGCCGGTCGGGCCGATGATCGGGCCCGCGGTGGCCGGGTAGCACACCTTGATCGCGTGGTCGCCGAGCCCGAGGGCGTTGTTCGCGGCGTCGTAGGAGGAGTTGGTGGTGGGGCAGTCGGGCTGGTTGGTCGTCTGACCGGTGCCGCCGATCTCGATGTAGTAGTGGTCGGCGTCGGCCGCGTGGGCGGCGGCGGGGAACGCGACGGCGCTGCCGGCCGCCAGCGCCGCCGTCATGACCGCGGTGCGCACCGCCCGTGCCGTCCTGCTCGTTTTCGACATTGCCTGATCTCCCCGGTTTGTTGGACGTGCCCGGCAACGAACGGATCAGACGCTAGGCAGGGCTGTTCACATCGCGATGACATACCGATGACTGCGCTGGTGGGACGGCTGCCGGCCGTTGCCGGCCCGCGCTGGGGAGGTGCCGCGGGCCGGCGCCGGGGTCAGTTGGCGGTGAGCGCCGGGGTCACGTGACGGTGATCGTCACGGTCGCCGTGCCGGTCGCGGCGGGCAGCCGGGTGGTGTCGACGGCCAGGTACTCGCCGTCGTCCTGCGCACCGTCCGGGAGGGTCTTGGCGTGCAGGGCGTACGGCGGGTTCGGGGTGGCGGCGGAGACCCCGTCGACGCCGAAGTCGCTGTCGTTGCTGACGACGACGGTGCTGCCGCCGTCGGTCGTGGCGACGCCCTCGATCTTGTCGTGGCCGAAGAAACCGCCGGTCGGGTCGAGACCGGTGAGCAGGGCGCCGAGGTCGAGGTGGAGGCTCTTGGCGACGGGGGTGATACCGGCCGACTTCAGGGCGGCCGTGGCACCGGCCGTGTCAACGGCGCCCACGGAGGCCTCGATCGTCTGCCGGGCCGCCCCGACGAGGAGGCCGCCCCTGGCCGCGTCGTACGCGGCGCCCGGCACCGTGGCCGACGGGCCGACGTCGGTGGCGCCGGAGATGTCGATGGCGAACAGCTTCTTGTAGGCGCCCGGTTCGGTGTTGCCGTCCCGTTCGTCGACGAGGAAGCGGGTGCCGCCGAGGGCGGTGATCTCGCTGACGGCGCCGCTGTTCGTCCTGGGGTCGTCGAGCAGGTACAGGTACTCGTGCGTGGCGTGGGTGCGCAGGTCGTAGGTGACGATGCGCAGCGTGGTCACGTTCTTGGGCTTGACGCCGCCCGGCAGGTCGGGCTGCTGGAGCGCGGACTGCATGATGCCGACGAGTGTGCGGCCGTCGGGGGTCACGGTCAGCCCCTCCATGCCCTTGTTGGGCACGCGGTTCCTCAGCTCGGCGGGGAGCGAGCCGTCGAACGGGGAGAGGCGCTCCATGGCCCGGCCGTCACGGCCGAAGTGGGTGACGTAGGGTCCGTATTCGTCCGACACCCAGAAGGTGCCGTCCCGCATCGCGACGAGGCCTTCGGAGTCGTAGCCGTACGGGGAGTGCGGCAGCGCCTTGCCGTCGAGGTCGACGAGGTTCTCGCCGGTGCCCGCCTGGGAGTTGACGAGCCCGTTGTACGGGGTGCCGTCCGCGGCGCGCAGCGGGACGGTCCGCTCCAGCACGGCCTTGGTGCCCTTCAGCCGGAACTTCCCGATCGCGGGGTCGAAGTCCGGCAGTGGCAGCATCTTGTCGCCGTTCGGTGTGTCGACGTTCGGGCCGCGGTCGGTGAGGCCGTAGAACTCGTCCTCGGAACCGGGCACCGGGTACAGCGACGAGCCGTACGCCCCGGCGGTCACCGGCACCCCGCCGATGACGGCGAGGGGCTTCAGCCGGGTCCGGTACAGCCGTACGGCGTCGCTGACCTTGTAGGTGAAGGTGTCGGTGCCGTGGTAGCCGGCGTCGGGGGTGTAGCGGAACGAACCGTCCTGGTGGAGGGCGAGGGTGCCGTGGGCGGTCTTGGTGTGCGCGACGAGGGTCACCGGGCTGCCGCTGTCGTCGGCCAGGACGCCGTGCCGTGCGCCGACGGTCAGGGTCCGCCCGGCGTGCGCGGTGTAGGAGTCGTCGCGTGCCTGGAGCTTCGGCGTACCGGTGTGGACCTTCGGCGTACCGGCGGTGAGCTTCGGCGTGCCGGCGTCCGCCGGTCCGGTGCCGGCCAGGGACAGGACGACGGCCGTAGCGGCCGCGGTCGCGATTCCCAGACGGTTCATCTGATCCCCTCCTCGACACGCGTCACGGTGACGCGCGAGCGGAAGTCTGAGCACCGCGCATGGCCGGGGGGCGTCCGGAAGGTACGGACCGGGTAAAGCATGCCGTGAGCACGTGAGTTGAGCGGTCGTCGGCGGCGGCGTACTGGATCAGGCCTCCCCTGCGGCCCAGCGAGACGCACTGGTCGAAGCAGCGCAACGGCATGTTCGGGAGCTTGCCGCCGGACAGGCCCCAGAAGGCCGATGAAGATCTTGGAATAGCGGTCAGATTCCAGGAGCCGTTTCGGTTGTGGATCCAGCGTTCGCCTTTGACGACGCCGCGGCAGGGTATGCGGCGATTCCCGTGGGTGACGAGTGGTCGACCGAGACGCAACTTCTTCGCGTTAAGCTGTGCGCATGAGTGCTCGAGCGACCACACGCCCCGGCGGGCGCAGCGCCCGCGTCCAGCAGTCCGTGCACCAGGCCGTCCGTGATCTGGAGGCAGAGGTGGGGCGAGACGCGCTCACCGTGCCGCTGATCGCCGCCCGCGCGGGAGTGACGCCGTCCACCGTCTATCGGCGCTGGGGGGACCTGCGGGAACTGCTGTCCGACGTGGCCGTCGAGCGGTTGCGCCCCGATGGTGCCCCGGCCGACCACGGCAGCCTGCGGGCGGATCTGGAGGCGTGGGCGGTGCAGTTCGCGGAGGAGATGTCCTCGACGGCGGGCCGCACGTACATCCGCGACGCCCTGCTGGGCGATCCCGAGCAGGGCAATGCGGTTCGCTGCTCCGATTACGCCGCCGAGCAGTTGAAGGCCATCGGTGTGCGCGCGGCCGGGCGGGGGGAGGCCGTGCCCGATGTGGAGACCCTGCTGGACGTCGTCGTCGCCCCCCTGATGTACCGCATCCTGTTCCGCCCCTCGGATCTGTCGGCGGCCTACACCGACCGACTCGTGGCGACGGTGCTCGGCCGGAGTTCCGCTCCCCCCACCCCTAAAAGCTAAGGGTTTGCGTTTTGGGGGACGTGGAGTCTACTCTGCCTAATGCAAAGCGTTTGCCTTTAGGTATGAGAGGTGCTCCGTGCTCAGCGTCGTAGCCCCGCCGTCCCCATCCCGCCGCCTGCCCGTGCTGGGCCGCCGCAGCGCCTTCCTCCTCCACGCCTCCGTCCTCGTCGGCCTGTTGGCCGCCTCAAGCGCGCCGACCCCGCTTTACGCCCTCTACCAGGCCGAATGGCACTTCTCGGCGATGACGGTCACCGTCGTGTTCAGCGCCTACGCGCTTGCCCTGCTCGGGGCACTGCTGACTGCGGGCACTCTCTCGGACCACCTGGGCCGGCGCCCGGTCCTCACCGGTGCGCTGCTCGCGGACGCCGCCGCGATGGCCGTCTTCGCCACCGCCCAGGGCGTGACGGCGCTGATCGCCGCCCGGATCCTGCAGGGCCTGGCCACCGGCGTGGCCACCAGCGCCGCCGGAGCAGCCCTGCTCGACTTCGAGGACCCCGACCGCCCGGGACGGGCGACGCTCGCCAACGGCATCACCCCCGTGGCCGGCATGGCGGCCGGCGTGCTGGCCTCCACCGCCCTCGTGCAGTACGCCCCCGCTCCCACCCGCACTGTCTACCTCCTGCTGCTCCTGTTGTTCACCGCGCAGGCGGCCGCGGTGCTTCTCACCGCCGAGACCGCACATCCCCACTCCGGTGCGTGGCGCTCCCTGCGTCCCGGCATCGCCGTCGCCCCCGCCGCCCGCCCGGCCATGCGGCTTCTCGCCCCCGGCGTGGTCGCAGCATGGGCTCTGGGCGGGTTCTACTCCTCCCTCGGTCCCTCGCTCGCCCGGCTCATCGCCCCGCACACGTCCCGCGCCACCGGCGGCCTGGTCTTCTTCGCCCTTACGGCCGCAGCCGGCCTCGCCGTCCACGCCGCGCGGCCACTGCCCGCCCGCACCGCGAGCTCCGCCGGCACCGCGCTCCTGATCCCGGGGGCCCTGCTGACCCTGAGCGGGCCCCACCTGCACAGCCTGCTCGCCCTGTTCGCCGGCACTGCCCTGGCGGGCACCGGCTTCGGCGCCGTCACCCACGGCGCCCTGCGCCTGCTGCTGTCCCCGGCCGCCCCGGGCGAACACGCTGGCACGCTCGCCGCCTACTACGTCCTCAGCTACCTGGCCATGAGCATCCCCGCCGCCCTCGCCGGCCTGCTGACCAACCTGTACGGCCTGCAGACCGCCGTCTCGCTCTACGCCGTGACGGTCATCCTGCTGACCCTGACCGGCCTCGCCCGCGCCGTGCGGCAGCCGAGCACCGGCTGACCCAGTCCCGCCTTCCCGCACCGCCCCGCCCCATCCGAAAGGACCCACCGATGAGCACCGCCACGCCCCGTCAGGCCACTTTCTCCACCGGCACGGGATGGAGCCTCGGCGACATCGCCGTACGCCGCGTCGACGAGATCGAACTGCCGCGCCAGACCGGACCCTGGCTGCTGCCGGACGCCACCAAGGAGGTGCTGGACGAGGCATCGTGGCTGCGTCCGGACTTCGCCGACGCCGACGTCCCCCGCCTGGCGAGCCACAGCTTCGCGGTGGAGGCGGGCGGGCTGCGGATCGTCGTGGACACCGGCATCGGCAACGCCAAGCCGCGCGCCAACCCGGCCTGGAACGGTCTCGACACCGACTTCCCTGGGCGCCTGGCGGCGGCCGGCTTCCCGCCCGAGTCCGTGGACCTGGTGATCACCACGCACCTGCACACCGACCACGTCGGCTGGAACACCCGCCTCGCCGGTGAGGACTGGGTTCCCACCTTCCCCAACGCCCGCTACCTCACCAGCCGCACCGAATGGGACCACTGGGCCGGCACCGACCTGGACGAGGCCCGCCGCCAGATGTTCCGCGACTCCGTCACCCCCGTCCGCGACGCCGGACAGTACGACCTCGTGGACGTGCCCGATCAGGGGCACGAGGTGGCGCCGGGCGTTCTCCTGATCCCTGCCCCGGGCCACACCCCGGGACAGGTCGCCGTGGAACTGCGCGGCAGCGACCGCCGCGCCCTGATCACCGGCGACAGCATCCACCACCCCGTGCAGCTGTCCCACCCCCACGTGAACAGCTGCGTCGACATCGACCCCGCGCAGGCGATCCGCACCCGCGCCGGGCTGCTCGACGCCTTGGCGGACACCGACGCGCTGCTCCTGGGCACCCACTTCCCGCGGCCCACGGCCGGCACCGTCCGCCGGGAGAACGGCCGCTACCGGCTGCTCGCCGAGCCCGGCGTCGAGATCCCGGCCACCGCGGCCTGACCGCGCGAGCGGCCCCGCTCGGCCGCTCCCGCACGGGCCGCTGAGCAGTCGCGCCTGCAGTTGTCTCAAGCGAATTCTTGGCCTTCAGTGCGTCGGTCCACTCCGCCGCTCCAACCTCCACCGAGTGGGAGATCATCCATGTCCGCCGTCGAACTCACACCGCCGGAGGCCGCCCGCTGGGCCGCCCGCGCCGGACTTGTGCTGCCCGCCGAGCGCCACGCCGCGGTCGCCGCGGTCGCCAACCACATCCACAGTGTCGTCGCGGTCCTGCGCGAGCTGGACTTCGCGGACGTCCCGCCCGCCGCCGCCTACCGCGCCGGAGAGGAGAAGCACGATGCAGCCGTATGAGCTGTCCCTCGCCGCCGCCGCGGACGCGATACGTGCCCGGCGACTGTCCCCCGTCGAACTGGTCGACTCCGTCCTCGATCGTATCGAGAAGGTGGAGCCGCACCTCGGCGCCTACGTCACGGTCGCCGCGGAGCAGGCGCGCCGGGCGGCGAGCGCGGCCGAGCACGAAGTGGCGCAAGGCCGTTACCGGGGACCGCTGCACGGCATCCCGATGGGGCTCAAGGACCTGATCGATGTCGGTGGGATGGCCACCACGGCCAGCTCCCGGGTCCGCGCCGACCATCGCGCGACGGCGGACAGCACGGTCGCCGAGCGGTTGGGCGCAGCCGGCGCGATCCTGCTCGGCAAGACCCACACCCACGAATTCGCGTTCGGCCTGACCACCCCGCAGACGCGCAACGCCTGGGACCGCGGCCGGGTCGCCGGTGGTTCCAGCGGCGGCTCGGCGGTCGCCGTCGCGTCGGGCACCGCGACCTTCGCCCTGGGCACCGACACCGGTGGGTCGATCCGGGTGCCCGCCGCGCTCAACGGGGTCGTCGGCCTCAAGCCGACCTACGGTCTCGTCCCCCGTCACGGCGTCACCTCCCTGTCCTGGTCGCTGGACCACGTCGGTCCGGTCACTCGCACGGTCGAGGACGCGGCCCTGGTCCTGACCGCGCTGGCCGGACACGATCCGCGCGACCCCGCCTCGCTGTCCGTGCCCGCCGCGGACTACCGGCCCGGTGCCGGAACGGACCTGACGGGGCTGCGCATCGGCCTGCCGCGCACCTACTACTTCGACGACGTCCACCCGCAGGTGGAGACCGCCGTCCGGCACGCCATCGGGGAGCTGGAAGCCCTGGGCGCACAGCTCGTCGAGGTCGACATCCCGATGACCCGCTACATCCAGGCCACCCAGTGGGGCCTGATGGTGCCGGAGGCCGGCGCCTACCACGAGGGCAGCCTGCGCACGGTCCCCGAGCTGTACCAGGAGGATGTCCGCATCCTCCTGGAGGCCAGCGAGTTGATGAGCGCCGGTGACTACGTGCGCGCTCAACGCTCCCGCACGCTCATGCGCGCCAAGTGGGCCCGGATGCTGGAGGAGGTCGACGTGATCGCCGCCCCGAGTGTCCCGATGCCCGCGGTCGGGGCCGACGAGGAGACGGTCACCTGGCCCGACGGCACGGTCGAGGGCGTCTCCGACGCCTATGTACGCCTCTCCGCCCCCGCCAACATCACCGGAGTGCCCGCCCTGACCGTTCCGGTCGGCCACGACTCGGCGGGCATGCCGATCGGCATGCAGCTGCTCGGCCGACCCCTCGGTGAGCCTGTGCTCCTGCGGGTCGGCCACGCCTACGAACAGACGCAGCCCGCCCGCGCACTCGCCACAGCGGCCTGAATTTTCGCACTCCCCGGCCAACGCGCGGGACCTCGTTGGCCGGGTAGCGCGCCCGCGCTCCTGTGCGCGGCAGGCCGGGTCTCGTACCACAACCTCGTGAGCTGGTGCCGCCGAGCGTCCCGCCGGAACTGTGCGGGCGGTTGGCGCACGCCTGGGGGGCAGGCGCGCCAGCGAAGATTGTCCGCCCGGGACTGATGAGGACAACAACCGTTGCCGTGAACGGCCCCCACCTCGGCGCCCTCGTCCGCGTGGAGCCCGCTTCGAACGCGGCCACCTCCTCGAACTCCCCGGGCCCGCCGCGGCATGACCGCGAACTTCGCGGGACCGAGGGCCGCCGGTTCCAAAGGCACCTGCCGAGCGTCGCGGGGGTGACGGGCTGTCCGGTCCGGCGCCCGGGGGTTCCCCGCCTTGCGAAGCACGCATGGATGGGGGTCCCCCCGCCTGGGGGCTGGGGGCGCCGCGCGCTGATCCGGCCTGATCCGTGAGAGAGGGCCGCCGGGCGGGCC
>NZ_BMVG01000075.1 GCF_014650595.1 Streptomyces alanosinicus | reverse complement strand
CCACCTGGTCGCGGAGAGCATCACCCTCAACGCACCGTCCATCCCGGTGGTCTCCGGCGTCCACGGCGAGATCACCGACGACTGGGGCACCCCGGACTACTGGACCCGCCACCTCCGCGAGGCGGTCCGGTTCGCCGACACCGTCACCCGTCTTCGGGACAAGGGTGTCGAGACGTTCTTGGAGCTGGGGCCGGACGCGATCCTCACCGCGCTCACCCGGGCGACGCTCGAAGGGGCTGTCGTCGAGAGCGTCGTACGGAAGAACCGTCCGGAGGTGCGCACCCTGCTCGCCGCTGTCGCCCGGCTGCATGTCACCGGCACCCCGGTGGACTGGGCGTCCTTCTACGCCGGCACGAGTGCGCGGTACGTCGACCTGCCGACGTACCCCTTCCAGCACGAGCGGTACTGGATGTTCGGCGAGTTGACCGGAGGCACGGACGCCGCCGCTCTCGGTGTCGACCCGGCCGACCATCCGCTGCTGGGGGCCGTGGTCGCGGCCCCGGACGGCGAGAGCCTGACCTTCACCGGGCGCCTCGGACTGGACACCCACCCCTGGCTCGCGGACCACGACGTCCTCGGCGCCGTGCTGGTGCCGGGCACCGGATTCGTCGAACTCGCCCTGTACGCGGGCGAGCAGACCGGGCTCTCCACGCTGGAGGAGCTGATCCTGCAGGCGCCGCTGGTGCTGCCCGAGCGGGGCGGTGTCGCCCTCAGGGTGTCCGTGGGCGCGGTGGACGAGCTGGGCCGGCGCCCGGTGCGTGTGCACTCCAGAGCGCAGGAGGCCGCACCGGAGGAGCCCTGGCTGCTGCACGCCGAGGGCCTCCTCGGCAGCGAGCCGGCGGCCCCCGGACCGGATCTGACCGCCTGGCCGCCGCCCGCCGCCCGGCCGGTCCCCCTCGACGACGCCTATGGGCTGCTGCACGACCGGGGCTATGCGTACGGGCCGGTCTTCCAGGGGCTCACCGCCCTGTGGCGGGACGGCGAGACCGTGTACGCCGAGACCGAACTGCCCGAGCAGGCCCATGAGGACGCCGCCCGGTTCGGTCTGCACCCCGCCCTGCTCGACGCGGCCCTGCACGGTTCGCTGCTGGACGACGCACCGGCGTCGGACGCGGTGCTGCTGCCGTTCGCCTGGCGTGGTGTCGAGATCCACGCCGTCGGCGCCACCCGGCTGCGGGTGCGGATCGCGCCCGCCGGCGGTGACGGCATCACGGTGCACGGCGCCGACGACGAGGGACGCGCGGTGTTCCGCGTCGAGACCCTGCTGTCGCGGCCGGCCGCGCCGGTCGCCGCCGCCGACGAGGCGTCCGGCGGAGCGCTGTACGCCGTGGAACTGCGTCCGCTGCCCGCCGCGTCCGCGCCGCCGGCCGTCGACGTCCGCCGCTGGGCGGAGCGCGGCACCGGGCCGGTGCCCGACGTCATCCTGCTGGAGACGGGCCAGGAGCCGGGGGACGACGTGGCCGCGCAGGCGCGCCGGGCCACGGCGCGGGTGCTGGACGTCCTCCAGCAGTGGCTCGGTGACGAGCGGTTCGCCGACTCGCGGCTGGTCGTGGCCACCGCCGGAGCCGTCGCGGCGTCCGGCGCGGAGGTCACCGACCTGCCGGGTGCCGCCGTGCGCGGGCTGCTGCGTTCCGCACAGGCCGAGAACCCCGGCCGGATCGTGCTCGCCGACTTCGACGGCGACCCGGAGCCGTACCTCCCGGCCGTGCTCGCCGCCGAGGAACCCGAGGTCGTCGTACGGGACGGTGTGCCGCACGCGCCCCGGCTGGTGCGTGCCGAGTCCGCCGAGGCCGGCACCGCACAGGGCGAAACGATTCGCTTCGACGCGTCCGGCACCACCCTCGTCACCGGCGCCACCGGCACCCTCGGCCGTCTCGTGGCCCGGCACCTGGTCACCGGTCACGGTGTGCGCCGGCTGCTGCTGGTCAGCCGGCGCGGCGCGGCGGCCCCCGGCGCGGACGCGCTGCGCGCCGAACTGGCGGACCTCGGCGCCGAGGTGACCCTGGCCGCCTGCGATCTCTCCGACCTCGGCGCGGCCCGCGAGCTGCTCGACGGGCACGATGTGCGGGCCGTCGTCCACCTCGCCGGTGTCCTCGACGACGCCACCATCGGCTCGCTCACTCCCGGGCACCTCGACCGGGCCCTGCGCCCCAAGGCCGACGCCGCCTGGAACCTGCATGTCCTGACGCGGGACCAGGATCTCACCGCCTTCGTGCTGTTCTCCTCGGTCGCCGGCGTCCTCGGCAACCCCGGACAGGGCGGCTACGCGGCCGGCAACGCCTTCCTCGACGCGCTCGCCGCCCACCGCCGGGCGGCCGGCCTGCCCGGCCAGTCCCTCGCCTGGGGTCTGTGGGCCACCACCGGCGCCGACGGCAGCGTCAGCGGCGACGGTATGGCCGACGAACTGGCCGAGGCGGACCTGGAGCGCATGCGCCGCTCGGGCATCGGCGCACTCGCCGCCGAGCGCGGCCTCGCCCTGCTCGACGCCGCCGCGAGTGCCGGTACGGCGCTGCTGCTGCCCCTCGCCCTCGACCTGGGTGCGCTGCGCGCCGCCGCCGACGTGCCCGCCCAGTTCGGCGCGCTGGTGCGGCGCAGGGCGCGGGCCGCCACCCGCTCCGGCGCCCCGTCCGGCGCCGATGCGGGCGCCCGGCTCGCCGCGCTGGACGACAAGGAGCGCCGCCGCACCCTGCTGGACCTGGTCCGCAACCAGGTCGCGGCCATCCTCGGCCACCGCTCGGCGGCCGAGGTGGGCCCGGACCGGGCCTTCAACGAACTGGGCTTCGACTCGCTGACCGCGCTGGAGCTGCGCAACCAGCTGACCGCCGCCACCGGGCTGCGGCTGACCCCCACCCTCGTCTTCGACCACCCGAGCGCCCAGGCCGTCGCCGACCACCTCGACACCCTGCTCGCCGGCTCCGCCGGCCGCCCGGCCACCGCCGCGGTGGCCGTGGCCGCGGCCGACGACGACCCGATCGCGATCGTCGGCATGGCCTGCCGCTACCCCGGCGGGGTCCGCTCGCCGGAGGAACTGTGGCGGCTGGTCACCGACGGGACCGACGCCATCACGGAGTTCCCCGACAACCGCGGCTGGGACCTGCAGGGCCTCTACGACCCCGAGCCGGGCACCCCGGGCAAGGTGTACGTCCGCCACGGCGGCTTCCTGCACGACGCCGACGGGTTCGACGCCGCGTTCTTCGGGATCAGCCCGAACGACGCCCTGACCACCGACCCGCAGCACCGGCTGCTGCTGGAGGTCGCCTGGGAGGCGTTGGAGCGCGCCGCGATCGACCCGGCCACGCTCAAGGGCACCCAGGCCGGCGTGTTCGCGGGCATCATGTACCACGACTACACGGGCAACAGTGCCGCGGGATCGCTGGGTTCGGGCCGGGTGTCGTACACCTTCGGCCTGGAGGGCCCGTCCGTCACCGTCGACACCGCCTGCTCCTCCTCGCTGGTCGCGCTGCACCTGGCCGCGCAGGCGCTGCGCTCGGGCGAGTGCCCGCTGGCGCTGGTCGGCGGCGTCACCGTGATGGCGTCCACCGAGACCTTCGTGGAGTTCTCCCGGCAGCGCGGCCTCTCCCCGGACGGCCGCTGCAAGTCCTTCGCCGACTCCGCCGACGGGGCCGCCTGGTCCGAGGGCGTCGGTGTCCTCGTCGTCGAACGCCTCTCCGACGCCCGCCGCAACGGGCACCGGGTGCTCGCCGTGGTCCGCGGCTCCGCCGTCAACCAGGACGGCGCCAGCAACGGCCTGATGGCGCCCAACGGGCCCTCCCAGGAACGGGTCATCCGGCAGGCCCTCGCCAACGCCGGCCTGACGCCCGCCGAGGTCGACGCCGTCGAGGCGCACGGCACCGGTACCGCGCTCGGCGACCCGATCGAGGCCCAGGCGCTGCTCGCCACCTACGGGCAGGAGCGCGGGGACGCCGACCCGCTGTGGCTCGGCTCGATCAAGTCCAACATCGGCCACACCCAGGCCGCCGCCGGCGTCGCCGGGGTGATCAAGATGGTGCACGCCCTGCGGGCCGGGACCCTGCCCAAGTCGCTGCATCTGCACGAGCCGTCGACCAAGGTGGACTGGGACGCGGGCGCGGTCGCCCTCCTCGACGAGAGCCGCCCCTGGCCCGAGACCGGCCGGCCGCGCCGCGCCGGTGTCTCCTCCTTCGGCATCAGCGGCACGAACGCCCACGTCATCCTGGAGGCACCCGAGGCCTTTGAGGCCTCCGAGGCCCCGGAGGCCGGCCCGGCGGACGGTACGGACGGCTCGGACGGCGCCGCCCGGCCGCTGCCCTGGGTGGTCAACGCCCGTGACCCCGAGGGGCTGCGCGCCCAGGCCGTGCAGCTCCTCGACCACCTGGACCGCACGCCCGACGCCGATGCGCCGGACCTGGCGTACGCGCTGGCGACCGGCCGTACCCCGATGGAACACCGGGCCGTCTTCACCGCCGCCGGCCTCGCCGACGCCCGGCGTGAGCTGACCGCGCTCGCCGCGGGCTCCCCGGACGCGGCCCCGGCCGGACACGCCGGGCAGACGGCGGTGACCGCCTTCCTGTTCTCCGGACAGGGCGCCCAGCGGCCCGGCATGGGACGCGAACTGCACGCCGCCTTCCCCGTGTTCGCCGAGGCCTTCGACGCGGCCCTCGCCGAACTCGACCGGCACCTGGACCGCCCGCTGCGCGAGGTCGTCTGGGGCGAGGACGCGGAGCTGCTCAGCCGCACCGTGTACACCCAGACCGGCCTGTTCGCCTTCGAGACCGCCATGTTCCGGCTGCTGGAGTCCTGGGGAGTGTGCCCGGACCACCTGGCCGGGCACTCCATCGGCGAACTCGTCGCCGCCCATGTCTCCGGCGCCCTGTCTCTCGCCGACGCCGCCCGGCTGGTGGCCGCGCGCGGCCGGCTGATGCAGGCCCTCCCGGCGGGCGGCGCGATGACCGCCGTCCAGGCCACCGAGGAGGAGGTGGCACCGCTGCTGACTGACGAGATCAGTATCGGCGCCGTCAACGGGCCCCGCTCGGTCGTGCTGTCCGGCGGCGAGGACGCGGTACGGGCCGTGGCCGAGCACTTCGCGGACCAGGGACGCAAGACCTCCCGGCTGCGCGTCAGCCACGCCTTCCACTCGCCGCTGATGGAACCGATGCTCGCTCAGTTCGCCGAGGTCGCCGCCGGGCTGACGGTGACCGCCGGGCACATTCCGGTCGTCTCCAACGTCACCGGCCGGCTGCTGACCGCCGAGGAGATCGCCGACCCCGGCTACTGGGTACGGCACGTCAGGCAGGCCGTCCGGTTCGCCGACGGCATCCGCACCCTCGGCGAAGCCGGCGTCACCGCCTACCTGGAGGTCGGCCCCGACGCCGTGCTGTCCGGGCTCGGCCCGGCCTGCCTCGACGGCGTCCGGCCCCCGGCCTCCGAGGCCCGGTTCATCGCCCTCGCCCGCCGCGACCGCGACGAGGAGCACACCCTGGTGGCCGGCCTGGCCCAGGCCCACACCACGGGCGTGCCCGTCGACTGGGAGGCGTTCTTCGCCGGGCGCGGTGCCCGCCGTACCGACCTGCCGACGTACCCCTTCCGGCACGAGAGCTTCTGGGCGCTGCCCGAGCACACCGGCTCGGACGCCGGCACCCTCGGCCTCGACGCCCTCGACCACCCGCTGCTCGGTGCCGCCGTGCCCGCGCCCGGACCGGACGGCGGGGTGACGCTGACCGGACGCCCCGCCCGCGCCGCCCAGTCCTGGCTGGCCGACCACGACCTGCTCGGCACGGTCACGCTGCCGGCCGCCGCCCTGGTGGAGGCGGCCCTCACCGCCGGCGCCGAGCTCGGCTGGGACCGGCTGGCCGAACTCGCCGTCACCGCCCCGGTGGTGCTGCCCGAACAGGGTGGCGTCCCGTTGCACGTGGTCGTCGGCGGCGCCGCCGAGGACGGCCGGCGCCCCGTCACCGTGTACGCGCGCGGCACCGACGGCACGCCGGACTCCTGGGTCCGGCACGCCGACGGCTTCCTGGACCGCTCCGGCACCGCACCGTCGTACGACCTGGCCGCCTGGCCGCCGCCGGGTGCCGAGCCCGCGTCCGCCGACGACGCCCACGACCGGCTGCTCGCCCGCGGCCACGGCTATGGGCCGGTGTTCCAGGGGCTGCGGTCGGCCTGGCGGCGCGGCGGCGAACTGTTCGCCGAGATCACCCTGCCCGAGGAGGCGGAGGCCCTCGCCGCCCGCTTCGCACTGCACCCGGCCCTGCTGGACGCCGCCCTGCACCTCGCGGTGGACCAGGCCGCGGCCGAGGGCCCGCTGACCGCCTCGCACTGGTCCGGCGTCACCGTCCACCGCACCGGTGCGGCCGGCCCGCTGCGGGTGCGGCTCGCCGAGGACGAACCGGGCGCCTGGACGCTGTGGGCGGCCGACGCCGACGGCACCCCCGTGCTGTCCGCCGACGCGGTCCGGCACAGCCCGGTCAGCGCCGCCGAACTGCGCACCGGTGCACCGGCGGGCGCGCTGTACCGGCTCGCCTGGCAGCAGACGGCGGCCGGTACGCCCCTGGCGGAGGACGCCGTAGAGGTGTTCCGGACGCCCGCCGAGGGCGCCGTGCCCGCCGTACTGGCCGAGCTGGCCGGACACCTGGGCGAGGGGCAGGAGTCCCGGCCGCCGCTCGCCGTCGTCACCCGGGGCGCGACGGCCGTCCGCCCGGACAGCGCACCCGAGCCCGAACAGGCCGCCGTATGGGGTCTGGTGCGGGCCGCGCAGGGCGAACACCCCGGCCGCCTCCTGCTCGTGGACACCGACGGCACCGACGCCTCCGACGCCATGCTGTACGCCGCGCTCGGCACCGGACCGACCGAACTCGCCCTGCGCGAGGGGGCCGTGTACGGCGCCGGCTTGACCCGGGTCACCGGGACGACGGCCGCCCCGGCCGCCCTGAACGGCGGCACCGTCCTGCTCACCGGGCCCGCGGGACCGGCCGGCGAGACCGTGGCACGCCATCTGGCGGACACCTACGGCGCACGGGTGCTGCTGGTGACCGGCGGCGCGGGCGCGGCCGAACCGCCCGCCGTCGCGGCGCAGGCGCTGCCCGGCACCTGCACCGTCGTGCCCGCCGACCCGGCCGACCGCGGGGCGCTGCGGGCCCTGCTGGACGAACTGCCCGCCGCACACCCCCTGGTGGCCGTCGTCCATCTCGCCCCCGTCCCCGAGGGCGGCCGCGCCGACGCCACCGACCCGGCCGCCGTCGAGGCCGCCACCGCCGGCGCCCGGCTGCTCGACGAACTCACCCGGGACCGTGACCTCGCCGCCTTCCTGGTGCTGACCTCCACCGCCGGCCTCATGCACGGCGCCGGACAGGGCGCCCTGGCCGCGAGCGCCACCCGGCTGGCCGCCCTGGTACGGCGCCGCCACCACCAGGGCCTGCCCGGTACCTGCCTCGCCGTCGGCCCGTGGCAGGCCGGTCCGGAGAGCGCGGAGCAGCGGCAGCTGCTGGCCGGCCTCGGCCTGCCCGCGCTCGACACCGAACGCGGCCTCGCCCTCCTCGACGAGGCGCTGCGCAGCGGCGAACCCGACCTCGCCGCCTTCGACCTCGACCGGGCCGTGCTGCGCACCCCGTCCGCCGGACGGCTGCCCGCCGTACTGGCCGCTCTGGTGCGGGGACCGGACCGGCACAAGGGCAGGGGCGGCGCCGACCAGGCCGCCGAACTGCACCGCAGGCTCGACGGCCTGGACGCGGCCGACCGGCTGCGGGTGCTGGTGGAGGTGGTTCGCTCGCAGGTCGCCGGACTCCTCGGACACGCCTCGGCCGACGCCGTGCCCGCCGACCGCTCCTTCCAGGAACTCGGCTTCGACTCGCTGGCCGTCGTCGAACTGCGCGCCCGGCTGGGCGCGGCCACCGGGCTCGCCCTGCCCGCGAGCCTCGCCTTCGACTTCCCGACCTCACGGGCCGTCGCCGACTATCTGGACTCCGCGCTGGAGCCCGCCGTCGACGACGGCACCCGGGTCCTGACCACCGCCCTGGACCAGCTGGACGCGGCGCTCGCCGCCGTCGGCTCCGGCGCGGCCGACCCAGCGGGCGTCACCGCCCGGCTGGAGGCGGTGCTGCGGCGCTGGCAGGACTCGCAGGGCGCCCGCCAAGAAACCCCGGAGCAGGACCTGGCCGGGGCCTCCGACGACGAACTGTTCGCGGCACTGGACCGGGAACTGGGGCTGTCCTGACCGCTGGTCACGCCCCGACCGGCATGTATCACCGCCCGCTTCAGATTGGTTGACCTCAGATGCCTGACCAGGACAAGCTCCGCGAATACCTCCGGCGTGCCACGGCCGACCTGCAGCACGCCAAGCGGCGGCTGCGCGAGGCCGAGGCCCGCGAGCACGAGCCGATCGCGATCGTGGGCATGAGCTGCCGCTACCCGGGCGGGGTGAACTCCCCCGAGGACCTGTGGAACCTGGTGGCCGGCGGCGGCGACGGCATCACCGGCTTCCCCCTCAACCGCGGCTGGGACGTGGCCGGCCTGTACGACCCCGAGCCGGGCACCCCCGGCAAGTCCTACGCCCGCGAAGGCGGCTTCCTGCACGAGGCCGACGCCTTCGACGCCGACTTCTTCAAGATCAGCCCGAAGGAGGCGAAGGAGACCGACCCGCAGCAGCGGCTGCTGCTGGAGACCTCCTGGGAGGCCCTGGAGCGGGCTTCGATCGACCCGCTGTCGCTCAAGGGCAGCCGTACCGGCGTGTTCGCGGGCGTCGTCTACCACGACTACCCCTCCGACGGCGGCACCGGCGGCCTCGGCAGCGTGGCCTCCGGCCGTATCTCCTACATCCTCGGCCTGGAGGGCCCGGCGGTCACCATCGACACCGCCTGCTCCTCCTCCCTGGTCGCACTGCACTGGGCGGTCAAGGCGCTGCGCGCCGGAGAGTGCACCCTGGCCCTGGCCGGCGGGGTCACCGTGATGGCCACGCCCACCTCGTTCGTCGGCTTCAGCCAGGAGCGGGGCCTGGCGCCCGACGGCCGCTGCAAGTCCTTCGCCGCCGCCGCCGACGGCACCGGCTGGGGCGAGGGCGTCGGCATGCTCGTCCTGGAACGGCTCGCCGACGCGACGGCCAAGGGGCACCCGGTGCTCGGCGTGGTCCGCGGTTCCGGCATCAACCAGGACGGCGCCTCCAACGGTCTGACCGCCCCCAACGGCCCCGCCCAGCAGCGCCTGATCCGGCAGACGCTGGCGGCCGCCCAGCTCACCGCCGACCAGGTCGACGCGGTCGAGGCCCACGGCACGGGTACGACGCTCGGCGACCCGATCGAGGCGCAGGCGCTGCTCGCCACCTACGGCCAGGACCGCCCCGCCGACCAGCCGCTGTGGCTCGGGTCGATCAAGTCCAACATCGGGCACGCGCAGGCCGCGGCGGGTGTCGGCGGCGTCATCAAGATGGTCGAGGCGATCCGGCACGGCATCCTGCCCAAGACCCTGCACGTCGACGAGCCCAGCCCCAAGGTCGACTGGTCGGCGGGGAACATCGCGCTGCTCACCGAGGCGACCGAGTGGCCCGACCGGGGCCGCCCGCGCCGGGCCGCGGTCTCGGCGTTCGGCCTGAGCGGCACCAACGCCCACGTGATCATCGAGCAGGCACCCGAACCCGAGCCCGCCGAAGCCGCCGAAGCCGCCGACGAGAGCGCTGGGAAGGCCGCCGAGGTCACGGCCACGGTCGTCCCGCTCGCCCTGTCCGCCCGGACCCCCGACGCCCTGCGCGCCCAGGCCGCCCGCCTGCTCGCCCACACCGAACAGCACCCGGTGTCCGTCACCGACCTCGGTCTGTCCCTGGCCACCACCCGGGCCGCCCTGGAGCACCGGGCCGTCCTCCTCGCCGCCGACCGGGACGAACTGACCGCGGGCCTGACCGCGCTCGCCGCCGGCGACACCCCCGAGGGCACCGCCCACGCGGTCGCCGAACCCGATGCGCGCCTCGCCTTCCTGTTCTCCGGACAGGGCGCCCAGCGCCTCGGCATGGGCCGTGAACTGCACGCCGCCTTCCCCGTGTTCGCCGCCGCCCTGGACGAGGCGGCCGCCGCGCTCGACCCCGGCCTCGGCACCCCGCTCAAGGACGTCATGTGGGGCGAGGACGAGGAACTGCTGAACAGCACCGCCTACACCCAGCCCGCCCTGTTCGCCGTGGAGAGCGCCCTGTACCGGCTGGTGACCTCCTGGGGCATCCGTCCGGACTGCCTCGCCGGGCACTCCATCGGCGAGATCACCGCCGCCCACGTCTCCGGCGCGATCTCGCTGCAGGACGCGGCCCGTCTCGTCACCGCGCGCGGACGCCTCATGCAGGCGCTCCCGGCGGGCGGCACCATGGCGGCCGTCCAGGCCACCGAGGACGAGGTCCGCCCCCACCTCACCGACGACACCGGCATCGCCGCGGTCAACGGGCCGTCCTCCGTGGTGGTCTCCGGCGCCCGCGACACCGTCCTCGCGATCGCCGCCCACTTCAAGGAGCAGGGCCGCAAGACCCGCGAACTGCGCGTCAGCCACGCCTTCCACTCGCCGCTGATGGAGCCGATGCTGGACGAGTTCCGGGCCGTCGCCGAGAGCGTCACCTGGCAGCCGGCCCGCCTCCCCGTCGTCTCCAACCTCACCGGACGCCCCGCCGCCCCCGGCGAACTGCAGGACCCCGGCTACTGGGTACGGCACGTCCGCGAGGCCGTCCGCTTCGGCGACGCCCTCACCACCATGGCCGCGGACGGCATCCGCGTCTTCCTCGAACTGGGCCCCGACGCCGCGCTCACCCCCATGGCCGGCGACTCCCTGCCCGCCACCGCGACCGTCGCACCCGTGCTGCGCCGCGGCCGGGACGAGGAACGCACCCTGCTCGCCGCCCTCGGCCAGGCCTTCGCCCACGGCTGCGCGACGGACTGGGACGCCTTCTTCGCCGGCCGCGGCGGCCACCGCGCCGACCTGCCCACCTACCCCTTCCAGCACCGCACGTACTGGGCCGAGGAAACCCCCTCCGCGCCCGCGCCGGCCGCCGCCACCCCGGACGCCGCCGACACCGCCTTCTGGAACGCCGTCGAGCACACCGACATCGCCGCCCTCGCCACCCGGCTGGAGATCGACCAGGCGCCCCTCGCCGAGGTGCTGCCCGCCCTCGCCGGCTGGCGCGAACGCCACCACGCCCTGCACACCCTCGACTCCTGGCGCTACCGCGTCACCTTCCAGCCCGCCCCCGAGGCCGCCGGCACCGACCCCGCCCTGTCGGGCACCTGGCTGGTCGTCGTACCCGAACAGGCCGCCGGCGACCCCCGGGTGACCTCCGTCGTCGCCGCGCTCGCCACGCACGGCGCCACCCCCCAGGTACTGGAGACCGACGGCGAGGACCGGGCCGCGCTCACCCGCACCCTGCACGACACCACCCCGACCGCGGTGGTCTCCCTGCTCGCCCTCGACGAACGCCCGCACCCCGGCCACCCCGTGCTCAGCCGCGGCCTGGCCGACACCCTGACCCTCGTCCAGGCACTCGGCGACGCGCAGCTCACCGCACCCCTGTGGCTGCTCACCTGCCAGGCCGCCGCCGTGGCCGGCCCGCACGATGTGACCGCGCTGCCGCAGACCCCGCTGTGGGGCTTCGCCGGCACCCTCGCCCTCGACCTGCCGGACACCTACGGCGGCATCGCCGACCTCCCCGCCGACCTCGACGAGCGCTCCGCCCGCCACCTCGCCGCCTGGCTCTCCGGCCGCACCGGCGAGGACGCCGTCGCACTGCGCCCCCAGGGCGTGTTCGTACGGCGCCTGGTGCGCGCCCCCGTCGCGGCCGCCGGCCCGGCCCGCGCCTGGCAGCCGCACGGCACCGTCCTCATCACCGGCGGCACCGGCGGTCTCGGCGCCCATGTCGCCCGCACCTTCGCCGCCGAGGGCGCCCAGCACCTGCTGCTCACCAGCCGACGCGGCCCCGCCGCCGAGGGCACCGCCGAACTCGTCGCCGAACTGGAGGAGTTGGGCGCCCGCGTCACCGTAGAGGCCTGCGATGTCACCGACCGCGCCGCCCTCGCCCGGATCCTGGACGCCGTACCCGCGGAACTGCCGCTGACCGTGGTCGTGCACGCGGCCGGCGCCATGCAGCGCATCGCCGCCCCCGCCGACCTGCCGCTCGCCGAGTTCGCCGACGTCGCCGACGCCAAGGTCACCGGCGCCCTGCACCTCGACGAGCTGCTCGGCGACCGGCCGCTGGACGCCTTCGTGCTGTTCTCCTCCGGCGCCGCCGTCTGGGGCAGCGCCGGACAGGGCGCCTACGCCGCCGCCAACGCCCACCTCGACGGGCTCGCCCACCGCAGGCGCGCCCAGGGCCGCACCGTCACCTCCATCGCCTGGAGCTCCTGGGCGGGCGGCATGGTCGACGCCGAACTCGCCGCCATGATGCGCCGCATCGGCGCCCCCGCCATGCGGCCCGAGATCGCCGTCGGCGCGCTCCGCCAGGTCGTCGAGCACCAGGAGAGCCACCTGGTGGTCGCCGAGTTCGACTGGGAACGGTTCGTCCCCACCTACACCCTCGCCCGCCCCCGCCCGCTGCTCGACGCCCTGCCCGAGGTCCGCGCCGTCCTCGCCGGACCGGCCACCACCGACACCGGGACCGGCTCCGCTCTCGTCGCCGGCCTGGCCGGCCAGCCCGAGGCGGAGCAGACCCGGGTGCTGCTCGACCTCGTCCGCACCAAGGTCGCCGCCCTCCTCGGCTACGACTCCCCGGCCGAGCTCGAACCCACCCGGGCCTTCGAGGACCTGGGCTTCGACTCCGTCGCCGCCGTCGAACTGCGCGCCCGGCTCAGCGAGGCCACCGGCGTCAGCCTGCCCAGCACCATGGTCTTCGACCACGCCACACCCGCCGCCCTCGCCACGTTCCTGCGCGGCGAACTCGTACCGGACTCCGCCGGCGGCACGGACGTACTCGCCGAACTCGACCGCTTCGAACAGCTCGCGGCCTCCCTCGACCTCGAACAGATCCGCAGCACCCGCATCACCTCGCGGCTGCAGGCCCTGGTCGGCAGGCTCACCGACCTCCAGGGCGACGGCGAGACCGTCCGCGACCAGCTCCAATCGGCCTCGGCGGACGACGTGTTCGCCTTCATCGACCAAGAACTCGGCCTGGCCTGACCGAGCACACCTGACGACCCGTTCACCAAAAGGACTCGGTGGGACCCGACATGGCAAACGACGAGAAGATCCTCGACTACCTGAAGAAGGTCACGGCCGACCTGCACCAGACCCGCCAGCGGTTGCAGGACGCCGAGGCCCAGGCCCGGGAACCCATCGCGATCGTGGCCATGAGCTGCCGCTTCCCGGGCGGCATCAGCACGCCCGAGGAACTGTGGCAGCTGGTCGCCGAGGGCCGTGACGCCGTCCGGGGCATGCCCACCGACCGCGGCTGGGACCTGGAAGCCCTCATGGACCCCGACCCCGACGCGCCCGGCTCCAGCTACGTCCACGAGGGCGGCTTCCTCGACGAAGCCGGCCTGTTCGACGCCGGGTTCTTCGGCATCAGCCCCATGGAGGCGGAGGGCACCGACCCGCAGCAGCGGCTCATGCTGGAGGTGTCCTGGGAAGCCCTCGAACGCGCCGGGATCGACCCCGAGACCCTGCGCGGCTCCCGCGTCGGCGTCTACATGGGCTCCGGCATCCAGGACTACGGCGACAACGAGGAAGGCGTCCCCGAGGCCGTACAGGCCTACATGGCCACCTCCCGCGCCTCCTCGGTGATCTCCGGCCGGGTCTCCTACGTCCTCGGTCTGGAGGGCCCCTCCCTCACCGTCGACACCGCCTGCTCCTCCTCACTGGTCTCCATCCACCTCGCCGCACAGGCGCTGCGCAACAACGAGTGCGCCATCGCCCTCGCCGGCGGCGTCATGATCATGTCGACGGCGGCGCCGTTCGTGGCGTTCAGCAAGCAGAAGGGCCTCTCGCCCGACGGCCGCTGCCGGGCGTTCTCCGACTCCGCCGACGGCACCGGCTGGGCCGAGGGCGCCGGCGTCGTCCTGCTGGAGCGCCTCTCCGACGCCCGCCGCAACGGCCACCAGGTCCTCGCCGTCATCCGCGGCTCCGCCCTCAACTCCGACGGCGCCTCCAACGGCCTCACCGCCCCCAGCGGCCCCGCCCAGCAGCGCGTCATCCGGCAGGCCCTGGCCAACGCGGGTGTGCCCGGCGCCCACGTCGACCTCGTCGAGGCCCACGGCACCGGCACCACCCTCGGCGACCCCATCGAGGCCCAGGCCCTCCTCGCCACCTACGGCCAGGACCACACCGCCGAACGGCCGCTGCGCCTCGGCTCCTTCAAGTCCAACATCGGCCACGCCCAGGGCGCCGCCGGCGTCGGCGGCGTCATCAAGACCGTCATGGCGCTGCGCAACGGCCTGATGCCGCGCACCCTGCATGTGTCCGAGCCCTCCAGCCATGTCGACTGGACCGCCGGCCACGTCGAACTCCTCACCGAGGCACTGCCCTGGGAGAAGCCCGAGGACCACCCGCGCACCGCCGCCGTCTCCGCCTTCGGCCTCAGCGGCACCAACGCCCACGTCATCATCGAGGAGGCCGCCGACCCCGAGCCCGCCGAGGAGGCCGCCGAACAGGCCCCGCCCGCCGTCGCCTCCCCGCTGCTGCCCCACCTCGTCTCCGCACGCGGCGCCCGCGCCCTCAAGGGCCAGGCCGAGCGGCTCGCCGCGTTCGTCCGCGAGCACCCCGACACCGCCCTGCCCGACCTCGGCCACTCCCTGCTCACCCGGCGCAGCGCCTTCGACCAGCGGGCCGTGGTCCTGGCCGGCGACCGCGACACCCTGCTGACCGGCCTCGACGCGCTCGCCGCCGGCGACAAGGCCGCCCATGTCGTGCGCGGCACCGCCGCCGGCAGCCCCCGGGTCGCGTTCGTCTTCCCCGGCCAGGGCTCCCAGTGGGCCGGCATGGCCGTCGAACTCGCCGCCGCCCACCCGGCGTTCGCCCAGCAGCTGCGTGCCTGCAACGAAGCACTGTCGGAGTTCGTCGACTGGGACCTCCTCGACGTCCTCCACGCACGCGAGGGCGCCCCCACCTTCGCCGAGGTCGACGTCGTCCAGCCGGTGCTGTGGGCCGTGATGGTCTCCCTCGCCGCGCTGTGGCGCTCCTTCGGCGTCGAACCGGACGCCGTCGTCGGACACTCCCAGGGCGAGATCGCGGCGGCCACCGTCGCCGGCGCCCTCACCCTCCAGGACGGCGCCCGCGTCGTCGCCCTGCGCAGCCAGATCATCCGCGACGGACTCGCCGGACTGGGCGGCATGATGTCCGTACGGCTGCCCGCCGCCGACGCCGAGGAACTGCTGCCCCGCTTCGAGGGCCGGCTCCAGCTGGCCGTCATCAACAGCCCCACCTCGGTGGTGGTCTGCGGCGACACCGACTCCCTCGACGAGCTGTACGAGGACCTCACCGCACGCGACATCCAGGCCCGCAAGATCCCCGTGGACTACGCCTCGCACTCGGTGTTCGTCGAGGAGATCCGCGACCGGGTGATCCCCGCCCTCTCCGCCGTCGCCCCCCGCACCGCCCCCGTCGCCTTCTACTCCACCGTCACCGGCGCCCCCCTCGACACCGCCGGCCTGGACGGCGACTACTGGTACCGCAACCTGCGCCAGACCGTCCGCTTCGAGGAGACCACCCGGGCCCTGCTCGACGACGGCTTCACCGTGTTCGTCGAGGCCAGCCCGCACCCCGGGCTTCTGGTCGGACTCGCCGAGACGGTCACCACCACCGGCGCCACCGCCGCCGGCGTGGGCTCGCTGCGCCGCGGCGAAGGCGGCCTGGACCGCTTCGTCACCTCCCTCGCCGAGGCCCACGTGGCCGGCGCCCCCGTCGACTGGACCCAGTTCTACGGCGGCCCCGCCACCCCCGTCGACCTGCCCACCTACGCCTTCCAGCGCGAGCACTACTGGGCCGAACCACCCGCCGTCCGCGGCGATGTGGCCGCCGCCGGCCTGGAGGACGCCGGCCACCCGCTGCTCGGCGCGGTCGTCACCGCCCCCGACGGCGACGGCTTCACCCTCACCGGTCGGCTCGCCCTGGCCACCCACGGCTGGCTCGGCGACCACCGCGTCGGCGACAGCGCCTTCTTCCCCGGCACCGGATTCGTCGAACTCGCCGTCCGCGCCGGCGACCGCGCCGGCTGCACCACCCTCGACGAACTCACCCTGGAAGCCCCGCTGATCCTGCCCGAGCGCGGCGGCGTCGCCCTGCGCGTCACCGTCGACGCCGCCGACCCGGCCGGCCGCCGCACCGTCACCGTCCACTCCCGCGCCGAGGACACCGGCGGCACCTGGACCCGGCACGCCGTCGGCACCCTCAGCCGCACCCCCGCCCCGGCACAGCCCCTCGACACCGCCTGGCCCCCGCAGGGCGCCGAACCCGTCGACCTCGACGGCTTCTACGCCGCCGTCGCCGCCGAGGGCCTCGGCTACGGCCCCGTCTTCCAGGGCCTGAGCGCCGCCTGGCGCAGCGGCACCGACCTCTACGCCGAAGCCCGGCTGCCCGAGGGCACCGACGGCTCCGCCTACGGCCTGCACCCCGCCCTCCTCGACGCCGCCCTGCACACCGTCGCGCTCACCGGCGTCACCGGCGACCAGGCCGCCCTGCCCTTCTCCTTCACCGGTGTCTCCCTCGCCGCCGAGGGCGCCACCGCCGTCCGCGTCCGGGTCCGTACCCTCGGCGACGGCGAGGTCTGCGTCGACCTGGCCGACCCCACCGGCACCCCCGTCGCCACCGTCGGATCCCTGGTCCTGCGCCCCCTGAGCGCCGAGCAGACCGACACCACGGCCGCCCTCGCCCGCGACGCCCTCTTCCGCCTCGACTGGCAGCCCGTCCCGCCCGCCGCCACCGACGACCTCACCACCGGCACCTGGGACGAACTCGGCGAGAACGTCCCCGACGTGGTGCTGTACCGGCCCGCCCCGGGCACCGACGCCGACGCCGCGCACACCGCCGTCCACCAGACCCTGGACGTCGTACGGCAGTGGCTGGCCGAGGAGCGCTACGACGGCGCCACCCTCGTCGTCCACACCGAGGGCGCGGTCGCCGCCGCCCCCGGCGACGACGTCACCGACCTCGCGGGCGCCGCCGTCTGGGGCCTGGTCCGCTCCGCCCAGTCGGAGAACCCCGGCCGCGTCGTCCTCCTCGACGGCCCCGCCGACGCGGCCCCGGGCGCCGTCGCCTCCGGCGAGTCCCAGCTGGCGGCACGCGACGGCGCCCACCTGGCCCCGCGCCTGGTCCGTGCCGGCGAACCGGCCGACAGCACACCCGAGTTCACCCCCGACGGCACGGTCCTCCTGGTCGGCGGCACCGGAGTCCTCGGCCGGGTCTTCGCCCGCCACCTGGTCACCGAACACGGCGTACGGCACCTGCTGCTCACCAGCCGGCGCGGCCCGGAGTCCGCCGGAGCCGCCGAACTCATCGACGAAATAAGGGAGTTGGGGGCCGAAGCGCAAGTCGTCGCCTGCGACGCCGCCGACCGTGACGCGCTGGCCGCGCTCCTTACGGCCGTCCCCGCCGAACACCCCCTCACCGGCGTCCTCCACCTCGCCGGTGTCCTCGACGACGGCATCCTCGCCTCCCTCACCCCCGAACGCGTCGACGCCGTCCTCACACCCAAGACCGACGCCGCCTGGAACCTGCACGAACTCACCCGCGACCTGGACCTGACGGCCTTCGTGCTGTTCTCCTCCGTCGCCGGCACCTTCGGCAACCCCGGCCAGGCCAACTACGCCGCCGCCAACGCCTACCTCGACGCCCTCGCCGCCCACCGCCGCGCGGCCGGCCTGCCCGCCCAGTCCCTCGCCTGGGGCTTCTGGGGCGAGGCCAGCGGCATGACCGGCGCCCTCACCGACGCCGAACGCACCCGCATCGCCGCCCAGGGCGGCGTCCTGCCCATCGCCAACGACGAGGGCGTGATCCTCTTCGACGCGGCCCGCCGGGCCGGCGACGCCACGCTCGTCCCGGTCAAGCTCCATCTCGCCGCCGTCCGCGCCCAGGGCGCCGCCGCCCGCGAGGTGTTCCGGGCCCTCGCCCCGGTCACCGCCCGCCGCCGGGCCGGTGCCAAGGCCGTCGCCGCCGGCGGACTCCAGCAGCAGCTGGCCGCCCTCGCCGAGGCCGACCGCGAGAACGCCGTCCTGGAGATCGTCCTCCAGCAGATCGCCGACGTCCTCGGCTACGGCTCCACCGCGGCCATCGAACCCGAGCGCGCCTTCAAGGAGATGGGCTTCGACTCACTGCGGGCCGTGGAGTTCCGCAACGGCCTGGCCGAGGCCACCGCACTGCGGCTGCCCGCCACCGTCGTCTTCGACTACCCCAACCCGCTCGGTCTCGCCCGCCACCTCCTCGCCGAGGTCACCGGCCTGCCCGCCCAGGCGGCCGCCCCCGCCGTCGTACCGGCCGCGCCGGGCGCGAGCGACGACCCGATCGTCATCGTCGGCATGGCCTGCCGCTACCCCGGCGGCATCTCCTCACCCGAGGACCTGTGGCAGACGGTCGCGAACGGCGTCGACACCATCTCCGCGTTCCCCACCGACCGCGGCTGGGACATCCCCCGCATCTACGACCCCGAGGGCCTGCGCCCCGACACCAGCTACACCGACCAGGGCGGCTTCCTGTACGAGGCCGGCGACTTCGACCCCGGCTTCTTCGGTATCGCCCCCAACGAGGCACTCATCATGGACCCCCAGCAGCGGCTGCTGCTGGAGGCGTCCTGGGAGGCGTTCGAGGACGCCGGGATCGACCCGCGCAGCCTCAAGGGCAGCCGCACCGGCGTCTACGCCGGGATGATGTACCACGACTACGCCCACAACGCCTCCACCGGCGGCATCGCCTCCGGCCGCATCTCCTACGTCCTCGGCGTCGAGGGCCCGTCGATGACCGTCGACACGGCCTGCTCGTCCTCGCTGGTCTCCCTGCACCTGGCCGCCCAGGCGCTGCGCTCCGGCGAGTGCACCCTCGCCCTGGTCGGCGGCGTCACCGTCATGTCCGACCCGGAGATCTTCGTCGAGTTCAGCCGGCAGCGCGGCATGGCGAAGGACGGCCGCTGCAAGTCCTTCGCGGGTGCCGCCGACGGCGCCGCCTGGTCGGAGGGTGTCGGCGTCCTCGTCGTCGAGCGCCTCTCCGACGCCCGCCGCAACGGCCACCATGTCCTCGCCGTCGTCAAGTCCTCCGCCGTGAACCAGGACGGCGCCTCCAACGGCCTCACCGCCCCCAACGGCCCCTCCCAGCAGCGGGTCATCCAGCAGGCACTGGCGTCCGCGGGCCTGACCACCGCCGACGTCGACGCCGTCGAGGCCCACGGCACGGGCACCACGCTCGGCGACCCGATCGAGGCCCAGGCGCTGCTGGCGACCTACGGCCAGGACCGGGACGAGGACAAGCCGCTCTGGCTGGGCTCCCTGAAGTCCAACATCGGTCACGCACAGGCCGCCGCGGGCGTCGCCGGCATCATCAAGATGGTCCAGGCACTGCGCAAGGGCACCCTGCCGAAGACGTTGCATGTGGATGAGCCGACGCCGCATGTGGACTGGGAGGCGGGCAACGTCAGGCTGCTGACGGAGGCGGTCGAGTGGCCGTCGTCCGCCGACTGTGTGCGTCGCGCGGGTGTCTCTTCGTTCGGTCTGAGTGGCACGAACGCTCACGTGATCCTGGAGGAGGCT
>NZ_BMVG01000074.1 GCF_014650595.1 Streptomyces alanosinicus | reverse complement strand
ATAGCCTCGAAGAAGAGATCACCGAGTGGCCGTCGATACACCACTCCAGCGGACGTGACCCAGATGGTTGAAGCGGTGCAGCCGGCGGCCGACTGTCTTGGGGCTGCACCTCAACTCATCCGCGATGGCAGCCACTCGCTGCCCGAACCAGCCCAGCTCGACCATCCGGGCCCACAGCACCAGATCACGAGGCGCCTTGCGTGCCCGCGCCAGTCGACACACGACCCGTTGCCCGCCTTCGTCACGGCTCGGCCGCGCCCGTAACACCACCGTCCAGCACCCGCCCCCGAGCACCCGAACCACCCCGCCACCAGGACATATACCCAGCGAAAGAGGAACCCGGCACTAGGCGCATGGATCGGGAATCAGCGGAGCAGGGCCTCGACGCTGACGTCGGAACGCGTCGAGCAGCGCTCCGACATCGGCATGCGCTGGACATATCCGCGTACGGACGGACAGCCGGGACGGGCCAGGAAGATCCTGTCTGCCAGCTGGCAGCTGGCGGGGGGGGTAAAGTTCAATGCGGTGGACGCAGCGAACGGTGCCCGTAGTCCGGCGCCGGCCATCCTTTCCTGTACGTGGCGATCGTTCGCCGGGTGTGAGACGGCGGGTGCGGACAGCCGTACATGGAGGGTCACGGAAAGTGCAAGCTCGTTGGTTGGGTGATACGGGTGGCGGGTTGACGGCCGGCCGCCGATGCTCCTCGTACTTGCTGCGCCAGGGAGAGTCATGACTGTTGAGATCACAGCCGATGTCCACGAGCGGCTGGCCGGGTACCGGGACCGTTTCGAGCCGTTGTTCGCCCGCTACTTCGACACGCTCGCCCAGCAGCAGCTCCCGCACAGCTCCTTCGTGCCCGAGGCGCTGGAGCTGGTGCGAGACATGTCGCTGCGCGGCGGCAAGCGGCTCCGCGTGGCGCTGCTGTACGAGGCAGCGCGGCTGGTGACCCCCGATCCCGTGGAGGGGCTGGAGGAGGCGGCGCTGAGCATCGAGTTGCTGCAGACGCACGGCCTGATCCATGACGACATCGTCGACGACTCCCCGGTGCGCCGGGGCGCGCGGTCGGTGTACTACGCCTACCGCGACCGCTATCCCGACCGCGAGCAGACTGCTCTGGGACTTGCGGTGCTGGCCGGTGACTTGGCCGCGTTCTGGTCAGTGCAGGTACTGCTGTGCGCGCCGGTGTCGCGTGAACTGTGCCAGGCCATGGCAGCGGTGCAGGCGACGGCGGGGGCGGACACAGTCGTCGGGCAGGTCCTCGATCTGGAGCGTGACTTCGGCCCGCTGCCCGACCGGGAGGTGCTGGATGCCGTGTCCGAGTACAAGAGCGCCCGGTACTCGGTGCTGGCCCCGCTGCAGCTGGGCCTGCTCGCGGCAGGCGCCGATCCGGCCGGCCACCACGAGGAACTGGCCCGCTACGCGCGGCTGGTCGGGGTGAGCGGCCAGCTGCGCGACGACTACCTCGACCTGTTCGCGGACACGGCCACGGTCGGCAAGCCGACGGGCTCCGATCTGCGAGCGGGCCGCCGCAGCTACGCGGTGTGCGCGCTCCTGGGCGCAACGGCCGGCCGGGACCGCGAGCTGGTGGAGGCCGCGCTCGCTGACCCGGACTGCCCGCCGGAGATGGTCGAGCAGGTCCAGGGCATCGCCCGGCACCACGGCGTCGACCGACAACTGCGCGCTGACAGCCGACGGATCGCCCAGGACGCGGCAGCTGTCGCGGCCGGCTGGCGGGGACGCTGGCGCGCGGACGCCGTCGAGTTCTTCGAACACCTCCCGCTGTGGGGCGCCCAGCGCATCTCGTGACCTCCGATTGGGTCCGCGCCAGTGCTGCATCAAGCAACGTTCGCCCTGTTTGCGTGGCGGCTGGGGCTAGACGATCAACGTTGGTTGATCCAGACGTCTGCGCCCGGAGCTGGAGGGGTTCTTCTTCCCCGACGATGACGACCGCGATCTGAGCGCGCTGCGGCATACCGACGCGCACCGGCTGGACGCGCCGGTCCCGTGCAGAGGGGTTGGCCCGGACCCACGGTTCCGCGGCGCGACTACGAGCTGCGCACCGCCTAGGCCCGCGCGGCCCCGGCGGTAGGGCTCGCGCCCGAGGTGCGCGGGCCCGAGGTGCGCGGGTCCGAGACTCCCCAGGAGCGGCGGTCGTCAGGCTCCTTCGCCGGCGTGGTGCTGTCACTCATTGAAGTGACCTGCGCTGCAGGTCCACGCGGGTGCCGGGCGGAGCAGTCCAAGTCGTCATGGAACGTCCGGAGCAGAGCCGGGCCTGACGCGCACGCGGCTGGAGCCGTCGGCTACTGGCCTGACACTCGGCACCACGCCCTGGGGGCGAAGTGAGTGCGGCCAGGAATTGGCAGGTGGTTGGGGGCTGGCGTGAGTCACAAATGGCTCGGGTTAACCTGGGGCGCCTGTAGTCGAACTGCGGGCATTCTTTGCTGCTCGTCCTGGGGGACAATCATGTCGGATCTTGTGTCGGTTTCTGCTCGTTGGACACGTTTGTCCGAGGGGCCGGACATCTATGTGGCCACACCGCTGACACATGAGCCTCGGGCGACCGTGGTGGTTGGCATGGAACTGTTCGGTGTCACGCGCTGGGTGGAGAAGGTGTGCGAGCGGCTGGCAGCGGCCGGTTACGTGGCGATTGCCCCGGACTTCTACTGGCGCCAGTCACGCCGTGCCGAACTGGGCTACGACGATGCCGGGCGCAAGGAAGGCTTCCGGCTACTCGGTCATCTGACGCGCGAGGGTGTCGTGGCCGACACCGAAGCAGCCCTCGCCGCCGGTGCGGAATTGGGTGCGGGGGCCGGCCGCGGATTCGTCGGCTTCTCCCTTGGCGGTCACCTCGGTGTCCTCGCGTCCACCTGCATGCCGCTGGACATGGTCGTTGACTGCTACGGCGGCTGGACCCTGGACGGCGGGATCCCACTGGCCGAGCCGGAACCGCCGCTGACACCCCACGGTGCAGCATCGATGGCCGCACACGGCACCACGCTGCTCGGTCTCGTCGGTGGACAGGACTTCCTCATCTCCAAGGACGAGTGGCAGCGGCTGGGGCAGCGCCTTGAGCAGGCCGGTATGCGTCATGAACTGATCGACTACCCGGCCGCCCAGCACGGCTTTCTGTGTGAGGACCGCCCCGAGAGCTACGACGCCGACGCGGCTGAAGACGCCTGGAAGCGCATCCTCAAGGCCCTGACCCAGCTGTGCCACCAGCAGGGCTGATCACAGCCACTCCTTGATGGCCGCTACCAGGACGGTCGCCTCGTAGCGGACCGCGAGTTTGATGCCCCTGTGGATGTCAACCGACAGGGGCTGGTACCGGGGATTTCCTCTTGGATGGAAGGAGGGCTTGGTGGATCTCGCGGGCGACGTAGCGTTTGAGGCATCGGATGGCTTCGCGTCGTGTCTGGCCCTCGGTGACGCGTCGCTCCAGGTAAGAACGGGTGCGGGTGTCCTATCTCGTAGGCGGGCGATGACGATGATGTGGAGCGCCGAATTGGCCTGCGATCGCCGTCGCGGTTGAGCCTGCGACGCTGGGTCTTTCCAGACGATGTTTCCACAGGGCTGACGCCGCAAAGGGCGGCAGAGGATGCCTCGCCGGCCATGCGGTCTGGGTTGTCGCCGGCTGCCGTCAACAGGGCCGTGTCCGGACCGACGCCGTAGAGATCCAGGAGCTTGGGTGCGCAGGCATTGATCGCTGTGCTGATCCGTTCTGTAAGGTCGTTGATCTCCTCGGTGAGATGCAAAATCCCCTTGTCCAGGAGCCGGAGCGTATGGCGGGATGCCGCTTGCGGGCCTGAGCCGGGTGTGGGCCTCAACTGCGAGCACGGGCGGATGAGAGTACCCATTCAGGACTTCGGGGAGGCCAGCACGTACTCGTCAATCAGCCCGGCCCGCATGGCCGCCCCGGCGAGCGTCGCGCCGCCGATGTCCATCGAGCCGCCGTCCTCGGCCTTGAGCCGGGTGATCTCGGCGACCGCGTCGCCGGTGACCAGGCGGGTGTTCCAGTCGGCCTTGTCGATCGTCGAGGAGAACACCACCTTCGGCATGTCCCGCCAGCGGCGCGCGAATTCGATCTCCGCCGGGGTGGCGTTGGGCTGCTGGTCGGCGGTCGGCCAGTAGCAGCTCATCGTCTGCCACAGCTTGCACCAGTACAGCGACAGGTCGGTCGCCTGCAACTGGTCGGACCAAAACCGGAACAGTTCGTCGCTCGGCACGCTCCAGCCGATGTCGTCGCCGGGCGCGGGGATGTAGCCGTCCAGGGTCAGGCTCATGCCGTAGATCAGTTTCCGCATGGCGCCAGCCTTCCGTGAGTCGGTCTCACGCGTACAGATCGGCGCGGCACGGGAACTCATCGGTGCGCGATCTGAGCTCGCATGGAGTCCTCGTGCTCGGTAGCTCAGCCGCAGACTCAACCAGCAGGTCACAGAAGATCGACATGTCATCGGTGGCGAGACCGTACATCAGCTGTAGCGTCTCAGAATTTCGTGGCGCAGTGTCGGTTGCGATGGCACAACGGTGGCACTCAGGCCACCGTTGTGAGACTCCCTGATCGAAGCGTTCACCCTTTCGGGTGACGGGGCCTTGTCCTCTACCAGGTGGCGGTGCAGTCCTCGTCGTTGGGATAGGAGTTGTCGCAGGCGAAGAGCTGGACCGTGGACTCGTCGGAGTAGGAATACGTTTTGCCCTCGGTCGGCAGGTACTTGGTCTTGTCGCTGGTCCAAAGGACCACGTAGACGGACACGCCGCGGCTGGCAGAGGTGAAGCCGTAGCGACCGTGGTAGCGGCCGTCGGAGTTGCGGTACCAAGTCCTCCAGACCGTCGCCGTGCGCTTGCCGTCCGGCAGCCACAGCGTGGTGGATTGGTAGGCCATTGGCTGCAAGGCCGTTTGAGGTGCCGCTATCGCCGCTTGAGCCGGGGCCGCCGTACCCATCAGTGCGGCCGCGAGACCGAGTGCACCGGCGGCGTCGGCGCATCGCCTGATCGTCTTGCGCATGCTTCCCCCTTCGGATCGAGTCCCTGCGCGGGACGTCGCTTGGGTTCATGCTCCACGACCGTGCTCACGGTTCATGGTTGCGGCCGGCGGAAGGAGGCGCATTGGGGACGTCCCACGTCCTGACCTGGGTTGACCAGGCGTTGGATGACGTCCGCGCGGGACGGGGAACGGCGGCGTGGCGGCTCTCAATCGGTGCGGCCCAGGCGCTCGTTCAGCGGAAGCAGGGGGCGGAGCAGCAGGCCGAGGCCGGCCTTGGCGGGCTCAACATCGATCGTCGGCGGTACGGTCCGGGTGGACCCCGTCTACATTCCGGATCATTTTCGCGGCGGCGGCTACGCGGGCGTCGTGACGGCCGAGATGAGCAGAGCCGCGCTGGCTATCGGCGCGCCGGACGTCGTCCTCTTCACGGACCCGACCAACCCCATGTCACCGACGTCACCGACGTCACCGGGGACAGATTCTCCGCCTCCGCACCGGAGACGAGCCAGGTCTGAGAAGTCGAAGGCGGCACAACGGCTCGCGCGAGGAAATGCCACGAATCCGAGACGGCAGACAGGCGCCGCGCGTGAGACAGCCTGAGAAGGTCCAGGCCAAAGCGTCGCTGCATGACACGGAAGTTGAGTACCTACAATCAGCCCAAGAACGCCGCAGCCGTCCCGGGCTTCGAGCAAAGAAAACGTGTGCAAAGCCACCTGCTCTGCACCGGGTCGATGCTCAGGCCCCACCAGGTCTTGTCCGCGACCCAGTCGGTGACGTACGGGCAGCGGTAGCCTGCGGCCGGCGGCAGCCAGGTCGTGGGGTCCTGGTCTGCCTTGGACCGCTTCGCGGCGGCGGAGACCGCGATCAGTGCGCGGTCGTCGCCGAGGTCGTCGGCGTAGGCCTCTCGCTCCTTCACGGTCCAGGCCGAGGCGCCGGAGTCGCAGGCTTCGGCGAGCAGGACCAGGTGGTCGACGTCGACGCCGCGCGCTCCCTGGATGTAGCGGTCGTCGTACGGCGAGTACCACTCGCCGCCGGTGAGCGTGCACTTCGGACCCTGCTCGGGTGCGACGACGGCCTCGGCCTTCAGCACCTCTGCCCGGGTGTTGCAGCCGTCCCTGTCGGCGTCGACCCAGTGCTTGAATTTGCTGCGCTCGTAGCCGGTACGGTCCTCGTTCCGGACCGGAAGCTGGGCCAGAACGTCCGGTACGGGGGCGATGTTCGTGGTGCCGGGGTCAGCGGCCGGGCGGCGTGGGCGGTCGTAGGGATGAGCAGGGCAGCGATCGCCGCCGTGGCAGCGGCAGTACTGGGCCAGTGACGGGTGGGTGTACCCGAACGGGCGGTACGTCTGATGGTCGGTTCTTCGGGTCGACCGCCCAGGATCCGTGCACGTGACGGACGTCCCCGAAGACCTGATCGAGCTGGAACGTACCGCCGAGCTGGAGCGTGCCCGCCTGGCAGGCGTCTCCGGTAAGGGGTACGACGCGCAGTGGCGCCGCTGGCGTGAGGCGTCTGAGGCCGCGCAGGCCGCGGCCACCGCTCACGCGGAGGAGACCGGGCGCAACCGATACGAGCTGGTGCAGTCGGTGAAGAAGGCTGTGCGACACATCGAGGAGGACTCGGCGGAGTACCAGTATCACCGACGGAAGGCGTGTCCATGGCGGGCCGGCGAGGTGGCGGCCCGCCATATCAGACAACGGATCAGCAGGCGTCGGCGAGTTCGGCCAGGCGCTGGTCGGGGTGGTGGAACTCGCCGCAGGCTTCCTCGACCTTGAGCCTGCACCGCGCGGCCGCCGCCTACGAAGGCACCCGCACCCGGGCCGAATAGGAAGCCGTCGCCGGCGAGCGGGCCATCGCCCAGGCCCAGCGCGCCCTCGTCACCGCCTTCACCGACCCCGGCCCCGGCCCCGGCCAGGCCGACGACGAAATCACCCTCGCCCGCCACCTCCTGGACGGCCTCGACCTGCGCGCCACCGCCTTCACCGTCGAGGTCGCAGACTTCCTGCGCGAGGCCGGCACCACTGGCGTGGAAGAACGGGCCGAGGTCCTGCGCACCGAGATCAGGGGCGTCGGACTGCCCACCATGCAGGTCACCTTCGAACTCGCCCTCGCCTTTCCACCACGCCGTCCAGAACACCCAGCACCTGACCGACACGATCAGCCGACTGCGCACCCTCACCGACAACGGCGACTACACGTACTACACAGAACTCGCCGCCTACATGGGCGAACTCCCCCACCAGCCGACCGCATCAACACGCCGGCTCGACGGCGAACGGACCACTCGCGAACGCTGGCGCACCCTGGTCACCGCCCGGCGCGAGTACTGGGGGGCACGAGCCAAGCCCGTTCCCGCCTTGCGAGACGACCCATTCGGCCGGCCCAGCAGGGGAGTACGACGTGCGCGAGGCCAGGCTCCCGGTCGTGCCCCGGGCCACCTGGCCTCACGTCTTCCGGCAGCCCACGGCGGCCGACGTCTTCTCCCAGGCTACTGAGCCCAGCTCCGCAGGCGCGGCTGGAGGAAGTAACCGACCTTCTTCGCGGCGGTGATGGCCGCGGCGGCCGGGCTGTCGGCACCGACCGGAACGTGCGGGTAGACGCAGTCGACCAGGTCGTACTCCGTGGCGTCATCGGCCCCGGCCCCGAGCACGGCGCAGTTCGGGCTGCCGGATCCACCGGACTCGGTCCACACCCCGGGCCAGTCCGGGTGCTGCTCGGTGACGTGCACGTCGCAGTGCTGGCACCGCACCTTCTGCTCCTTGCCGGTGAGCTTCCCGACCGGGCGGTCCTGAGCGGCATCGAGGACGTGGCCGACCCGCTGCGGGGACTCACCCCCCGGTCGGAAGTGCCCGCACACCGGCCCGAACTCGTTCTCCACGCTGACCAGCACGCCCGGCCAGTGCGGGTGCCGGTCGGTCACCGGCGCACTGCAACGGGCGCACGCGCGGGCGGACAGGCCGTGCGCGCGGAACAGGGCGAAAGCCTCCTCCGCCAGGCCCCAGCACAGGCCGCCATCGGGGCCATCGGCGAGCGGCACCAGGTCGAACAGCCCCATCTCCTGCTCCACCAGGCGCACATCCTCCCAGGCCCGCATCCCGGCCACCGGCACGCTCTGTGCCCAGCCGATGCGCGGCACGCTGGTGGTCGACGGCCGCTGCACCGCCTCCAGCCCGGGGTGGCGCAGGCTCTCGGGCACGTACGCGGCCATAGCGCGGCGCAGCTGCTGAACGGCCTGGTCCCGGTCGTCGGCGTCCAGCCAGCTCGTTTTCACCAACTCCCGCAGACCCAGCCGCGGGTACAGCGCCACCTCGTACCGCCAGCCGTCCGCGTCCTGGCGCAGGGTCTGCTCGTACTCGCCGGACTCGTCGAAGGAGAAGCACGACAGAACCCCGCCGGCCTTCTCCGCCGCCACGATGGCGTCGTCGACCGTCGCGTAGCTGTCGGCAAAGCCGCCCCTCGGCGTGGCCGTGATCCAGAAGAGGATGTCGTCCATCGACGTCGGCTGCGGCAGGCTCGCCGCCACAGTCGCAAACGTGGCAGCGGATCGTGACGCCGCCGCCTTGCGCTGCTTGGCCTGCTTCGCGTGCTTGGCCGCCCGCTTCTGCTGCGCTCTCTTCCCCATCGTGCCTACCCGTGTCGAAGTCGCTGCCGTATCGACTGGTAAACGGAATAGAGGGCAGTTCGTCACGTGGAATCCGGCGAACGAACCGAGCAGGGGCCAGTTCATCACGCAGGGCGAGTCGACACTCCGCTCGCCGCGTACCTGCTCCCCCCGGAAGCCGAGAAGGCCGGAAGGCCGTGTCCATGTTCTCCATGGACTGGTCGCGGGAGCTGGGAAGCCACAGCGGCTGGGCGACGCCGGCCAGGTGTCCTGAGCGGTGGGCGGAGCTCGTCGCGCCCCCACGTTCGGGGCGGCCGTCCAGCACCTGCTGCTCGACCAGGCCGAGATCGGTGCTCTGGAACATACCCGGGTCCACGCCGCCGACTCCGACCCGGACGGCGAAGACCTCCCCGCAGAAGACCTGGCCTCCGCCCTCAGCGAGGACCTGCTGCTGGCCCGCCTGCCGGCTCTGTGCCTGCCCGAGCTGGCTGAGCTGCCCAATCCGCAGGCGACGGCACGCAAGGCCCTGCATCACATCGCCCAACGGGTCCGCAACCACCCGCGTCTGCCCGACCTCGCCGCCGACCGGCCGCACGCGGCCACCAACCCGTCTCGCGTTCCGGGGCCAACTGCTCAGCCTGCCCGAGAAGCAAGCCGACGACTACGAATTCGACGGCCGTGTCCTGCGCCTCGCCGAGGACCTGGCCCTCCTCAGCGCCAACCCCGACCATCTCGCAGGGGCCTGCGTTCAGCCCGCCTCCATGGATCAGCCGGCCGTCGTCTCCCCCGCACCGAGCCGGACACTGATCCGCGTCATCGACCACATCGACCCCGACCACGACCGCCCAGCCCGGCTCCTGGAGCGCCACTCGGAGCACCGCCGGGCCGAGACCCTGACCGCCCTCGCCGCCGACCCGCACACCCCGCACGCCGCCGTCGGCGACGTCCTCCACATGCTGCACCCCGCCGAGCCGGCCTGGATCGCCGAGAAGGCCGAGCGCGGTCGCGCTGTTGCCGATCTGGTACGCGGCCCGCGGCGTCTCCAGCGCATCGAGAACCGGCTCGTACTGCTCCAGCCCAGCCACCCACCGCTGATCCGCCGAAGCCGTCGACCGCGCAGCATCGAACGCGGCCTCCGCACGCTCCAGCTCATCAGGCAGGAACATCAACTGCACGCTGGCGAAGTCGAGGTTCGCCTCACCCAGCGAAGCGACGTCCGCCTTCTCCGGCACGTCGAGGGTCTTGTCGTCCAGGCCCGTGTACTGGCGCCACTCCACCGACTCCAGCTCGCCGTACAGCTCTTCAGGATCGCCGGGCTGTCCTGCCCGGTGACGGCGTTGCGGGAGAGCTGGAGCGCGATCTGCCGCTGACGGGGCAGCGGCTCGTCTATCTACATCCACCAGATCTGTGGCAGGCCGACCTCGATCGCCGCGAGCGAGCGGTGTTTTCCGGACAGCACAATCAGCCGCCCGCTGCCGGCGACGGCTGGAGTCTATGCCCGGCCACCCGGTGCACCTGAGGCAGGCTGCGGCGCCCCGACCGTTCCGGCCGCGCGCACCGAGCCCCATGCCGTGCCGCTCGACCCATACCACTCACGCCATGGACATGCCATATTGGGAGAGACCATCCCCCACGAAAGGTCACCTCCATGGCACACAAACGCCTGGCGGGCCTGACCGCCGGTACCGTCATGGTCGCCGCCGCCCTGCTGCCGCAACTGGCGCATGCCACCACCGGCGTGGACGCCGCAGCGGGGCACGCCACCACCTCCGGCAGCGCCCACGGTGGGCACCGTACGGTCGTCATCTACCGCGTACCCACACGCCATCCGCGCACGGACGCGGAGCGCCTCGTCGACTCGGGGTACGACCTGCTGGAGAAACGACAGGGCAACAGCCTGTTCGTCTCCGGTGACACGTCGACCGCGACCGGACTGCGGCGGCTCGGCTTCAGCCCCGCCGTCGCCACCACACTGACCGAGGCGATCCCTTCCTCCGCCGCGGTGCCCCACGCCGTGGGCAACACCTACGACGGCGGCTACCACACGGTCACCGCCCAGTACTCCCACCTGGACGACACCGCGTCCCAACACCCCGGCCTCGCCAAGGTGGTGACATACGGCCAGTCATGGCTCAAGCAGCAAGGCAAGGGAGGCCGCGACCTCAAGGCGATATGCATCACCAAGATCCAGGCGGGCGACTGCGCGCTCAGCCCGAACTCGGCCAAGCCGCGCTTCTTCCTGATGAGTCAGATCCACGCCCGCGAACTGACGACCGGTGAGATGTCGTGGCGCTGGATCGACGCGCTGACCAGCCGCTACAGCAAGGACTCGGCGATCACCAAGCTGATGGACACCACCGAGATGTGGGTGGTGCCCGACGCCAACCCCGACGGCGTCGACATGGTCGCGGCAGGCGGCGACAATCCCGTACTGCAGCGCAAGAACGCCGACGACGCGCACGGCTCCCGGTGCGGGGTGAGCGCCTACAGCCAGATCGGCGTCGACCTCAACCGCAACGCCGGCACCCACTGGGGCGCCTCCGGCACCTCCGACGCGTCCTGCGACCAGACGTACGGCGGCCCCGCGGGCGACTCCGAGGTGGAGAACACCGCTCTGGAGAAGCTCTTCCGCGAACTGTTCCCCGCGGTGCGCACCGGCACCGGCGACACCGACCCCGCGCCGTCGACCGCCAAGGGCATGATGATCACCATGCACAGCGACGCCGGCATGGTGCTCTTCCCCTGGGAGTACGACGCCTCCGTGCACACCGGCAACGACACCGCCCTGCGCGCGCTGGCCGCCCACATGGCCTCACTGACCGGCTACCAGTACGGCCAGGCCGGCGAGATCCTCTACAACGCCTCCGGCGGGACCGACGACTGGACCTACGACAAGCTCGGCCTGGCCAGCTTCACCATCGAGATCGGTGACAGCGACGGCAGGGGCTGCGACGGCTTCACCCCCGCGTACTCCTGCCAGGACAGCTACTTCTGGCCGAAGATCGAACCCGCCCTCCTCTACGCCGCCCAGCACGCCGCGGCCCCCTACACCGCCACGTCCGCCACCCACCCCTGACACTAGGACCTTTCCGCGCTGCCGTTGCCCGCCGGCCGGCTGTTCGCCGGAAGCCGTCGCCATGCCGCAACGGCACCCCGCCCGGCGTGGACGGCAAAGCCCAACGCGCTGGTCGCCAAGGCGATCAGCGCGCAGACCTTCAGGACCCCTCATCCGGAGGGGCTCTGGGAGCACCGCGCCGACGGCATGACCGAGGACCGCGCCGAGCACCGTCATGCCCGCAATGGCTCCCAGCTGCACGGCGGTTTGCTGCATCCCGGAGGCCACGCCGACGGACTGAGCCGGTCCGTCCCGGACGACGAGATGGGTGGCGACGACGAACACGGGCGCCAGACCGGCACCGAGCAGCACGAGCCAGGGCGCACCCGCCCACGAGCCGTGCCCGACGCCCCACAGGCCCAGGAGCGCCGCCGCAGTGAGGATCAGGGCGGCGACGGCCAACGTGCCGCGGCCGACGCGCGTCAGCGCCCAGCCGGCCACGGGCGAGGCGATGACCATGGCGAGGGTGAGTGACAGCAGGCGCAGGCCGGTTTGGACGGGGCACTCGCCGACGACGCTCCGCAGGGTAGAGCGTGAAGAAGAACAGCGCACCGATCATCACGAACGAGGTGAGGGCCGTCAGCGTCGTCCCGACGCGGAAGGCGGTCGACCGGAGGAGCGACAGGGCGGGCAGCGGCAGGCTCCGGGTGGTGCCACCGCTCGGCGTCGCGCCGCGCACCGCTCCGGCGCCGACGACGAGTGCGCCGACCCCGATCGGTATGTTGAGCAGGAACACCGATTCCCAGCCGTTGTCCTCCAACCAGGAGCCCGGCGACGACCGGTCCGGCCGCGGTGGAGGCGGCCATGGCCATGCCCCTCGCCCCGACGGCGGCGCCGGGCCGGTCTCCGGGGAAAACGCCCCGCAGCAAACCCAGTCCCGAGGGCTGCAGCAGCGCGCCGAACAAGCCCTGGACGGCGCGCAGGCCGATCAGAAAGACGACCCGGTGCCCGCAGCGGTCGCCCAGAGGACCGGCTGGGATCAGAGCGATGGCGAGCATCAGCACATAACTGTTCGTCACCCATTCCAGCCCGGCGAGGCTGCCATGGAATTCCCTGGCGATGGCAGGGTTGGCGATGGCCACGGCGGTGGTGTCCAGGGTCACCATCATCGTGCCCAGGCAGACCGCGGCCAAGGTCCTCCACCGGCGGTGAGCGCGAGGCCGGCGGTGTCTGCCTCGGCTGTGCGGCGGGCGGGGGGATGAAGACGGCATCGGGGACCTCTTCCAGGTGAGGTGATGGGAGAGGCGGCCGACACTGGCGGAGGCCGATGTGCCGTGTCGCCCTTGTCGTTCCCCGCTGGTGTTCGGACCGTAGGTGCGGTAGAGCCCGCCCCGGTCCGGGCCCGGGGAGGGCGGCAAACTCGAAATCCACCGTCGTGTCAACCATTTCCCCAGGTACTAAAGGTTTCGACGCGCCGCTCCCTCACCTCGGCGTCCAGCATCCCCCGGAGAAAGGAATGCCAGGAATGCGTTGGAACGATGTGTACCTGCATGCCTCTGCCGCCTGGCTGGGCGATCTCGTGCCGGTCGCCGAGGCCGTGGCCATGGACCGATACGACGCCGGCTTCGTACATTCAGCACCACACCGTGGGCGGCACGGCGTCCGCGCTCGACATACAACAGGCATGCAACAGCGGGATCTCGGCACTGGCCCTGGCACTGGCCCTGGCCCTGGCTGCCGGCTACCTCTCGGCCGGCCGCTCGGCCGCTGCCGCTCTGATCACCACCGCGGACCGCTACATCCTCCCGGACAACCGGTGACGGACCCGCAACAGCACCTCCTCAAACGCCGAAGCCCAGACCCAGGCCGCACATCGTCTTGCATGATCAGCACAACAGCGATTACAGGAAGAGCTACTGGTGCGGATCGGTCACCGCTTCGGCCGCGTGGATCTGCGACGGCGGATGCGGGCCTATGTGCATGGCCTGCTCGGGCCGGTGGGCAGGAAGAACAGCTGGCAGTTGGCCGAGCATCTCCCCATCGATGGCCCGCTTGCACGGCCGGCCCACTCTCATCCGTCATGCGGGAACCCTACGGACGCCCTCTTCCCCGCCGACACCCGCGAACGGCTCCTCAGACGGTGGCTTTCCTTGTGGGCATGCGAAGTCAGGCATCCTTGATGATCGCGGCGGGAAGTTCGCCGGTGAGGATCGCTCCCTTCGGTAGGGCCAGACCGAAGCGCTGTTCCAGGATGTCCATGGGCCGCCGTTTGTCGGCCTCCAGTGCGGCGACCAGCTCGGCGTTGTCTCCAAGGACATCGACGACTCCTGCCCAGTCGTCGTCGTTGAGGTCACACATCGCCTCGTACACCGAGTCATGGCTGTAGCAGAAATACGGAGGAGGGACGTTCGGGTGCTCTGCCATGAAATACAGCTCGTAAATGTACGCGCCGTCGAGGAGATCGAGGGCGTCGCATGCCGGCTGAGGGTGCCGTACCAGGTGCCGTAGCCGACAGCGAAAGAAAGGTCGCCAACCGACCCGTAGCGCACACCCACGGTGTCGTACATGGGCTTGCCCCGGTCGAGTTCGAGCAGCTCGAGCTCGAATGCTTCATGTGTGCGCAGGCCCATAAAGCGAGGCTCAGCATCAGGGACCAAGCGGTGTACAAGGTCCTGGGGGCCAATACCCCGCGCGAAGACAACGCAGAAACCCATGGGGAGCGGGTCCGGCACCTCTGCGAGCCACTGAAGGCCGTCGGTCATGGGTCTCTCCTGGCGGAAAGGGGGCGGCGCCACCGTAGTCGATGGGCGCCGCCCCTGTACGTCGGTCGGTCAGGTCACTTGACCTTGCACTTCACGGTCGCTGCGGCTGCGCTGCACCCTGCGAACTCGGGGGCGTAGTACCAGTAGGCGAGTACGTCTGCACACACTGATCGCCCGACGAGACAGGGTTGAGTCCGTCAGGGGCCGGCATGCCGCCGCTGTTGGCGGCGGAGGCGTAGCAGAACTCGTCGCAGGACCTTGGATCGTTGTTCTTGGGCGTGTTGCCCGGAAGGGTGGTCGTATCTGGATTACCCGACTTTGCGGCCCAACCTGACGGACAGATCACGCCGCGGTTCTGGGTCGGTGTACGGCCGCTGGCGCTTCCCTTGGCCGGCAAGTACAACAGCGGCTCGTCGGCCGGCTTGCTTCCGGGGTGGTTGGGCAGCTTGGCCTGCGTCATCCACGCGTGCGCGACAGCAGCCGGGAATTTCTTGAAGTTCATGACCCAGGTCAGCTTGTACGCGGAGAAGACACATCCTGGCGTGGCCGTCGCCACCGCGTCACAGCGGATGTCGAGATCAGGGACGGAGTTGCCGATGTTTCCGTCGGGGAAAGCGTCCGGTACCTGATCGGGTACGGTGCCGTTCCACTCCCAGATGAGCTGCACAGGGACGACGTTGCCGGCCGTGACACCGGTGACGGTGTGCGTGAACGTCGCGGTTGTGTCGTGGTAGTCGACGCCGGTGGTCGACCAGGTGGGCGGCGGCGACCACGTGGGGGCGCTGGTGGTGCACTTGCTGGGTGAAGGTGTTCGAGTCGATGGCCGTCTTGATCTCGATCGCGAGGCGAAGACAGCGCGACCCACCGGCCAGGTTTCCCCGTTGGGGAGCTTGGTGTAGACCGTGTTGGTGATTTCGTTCGCCTTCTTCACGCAGCCTTCGGTGCGTTTGATGTAGTCCTTGCCAACCGCAGCCCCGTCGCACCAGGAGACGAGGCTGGACGCACCGATGGCGCGCAGCCCCTTCGCCACGTGCGCACGCTCGTCAGGCGTCATGTCCGCAGGCTTGCCGACTGTGGCGCAGTAGATCTTGTCGCCTGTTTCCTTGCAGCCCTTGCCGAGCGGCGTCGGCAGCTTGTTCCTGCTGAGTGAGTCAGGGTTGCCGGGGGACGAGTTGACGTGATCGTTGCTGACCTGCGGTTCCTGGTACTTTGCCAGGTCAACGGCCGGCGCGTCCTTGTCCGGCTCGGGAAGTGTGACGTCGACGGCGTGGTCCCGGACCGTGAACGTCGCCCACGGAGACCACGTCTGCTCGTACAGGCTGCCGTCGAATGCGGAGGTACGGAAGGCGTACGTCCAGCCGGGGTGGAGGTAGCCGTAGTCGATGGTGGCGGAGGCTCTCTCACCCGACTTGACGTAGCCGGAGACGGGCATGCCGTACTGGTTCTTGTCGGTATCGACGTGTGCCTTGGGCGTGCCGTCCGGGTTCACGGTCCACACGTCGAACGTCAAGTCGCTCTTGTCGCCGTCCGGACGGTCACGGTGTCGCGCAGGGTCACGGTCGTACGGTCGACCTGCCACTTGCCATCGACCTTGTGCCAGGTCGGGCCGGCCTCCGGGTTCTTCCCGGAGCTGGGCCGTCCTCCCCCGCCGGCAGCCGCGAGGGCCTTGCCGTGCAGTTCGGGTCCCGCGGCTGGAGTCGCCGACGGCGGCGCAGTGAGCGCCGGTTCGGCTTGGTCGCGGTCGAGGTGGCGGATGCGGTCCCTGCCGCGGTGAAGGGGACCACGGCCAGGAGCACCCCGCAACCGGTCCTCGCGCACGTCCGCGGTGAGTGCAACGCGCGCTCGGTCGAACGGACGGCGATCGCCGTCGCTGATCTGCAACCACCAGTCGTGGAGAACAACGTCCTTGCGGATGCGGCCGTCGGCGAACGTGAACCACGCGGTGGCGCCGTACAGGTTGAGCGGCAGGCGCGGGCCTTCACCCAGTCCTACGCCTTCCGGGGCAGACGTAGCCCGGTCCCCCACGGCTTCCCGTACGCCGCCAGGCAGACGAGCTCGGCATCACTGAACAGAGGCGGGCAGCCCTGCCATCGCGTCACCCCGATCTCCTGCTCGGGCACGGCATAGGCACGGCCTTCATGCCCAGCATCAACAGCCCCGGTGGGGCAGGCCACCGGACCAAGGCCTCACCCCGAACGAACGCGAGACCTCCGGGCCTCACCCATCGGACAGGCCCCAGCCCGGTCCGGTCGGCCATCCGCGCCGCCGAGGCACACGGCCAGATCAGTTCGTGCAGCCGCCCAGCATCCAGGACAGCGGCGACTTCTCCTTGTCCGTGGTCGTCAGCTTCCACACCGACTTCACGTGCGTGTAGCCCTCGGCATACGTGCACCAAACCCCATGACTGGCGGGCTTCCAGTCGGCCGGCCCACTGTCGCCCTTCGCCGAGTTCGACGACTCCGACGCGATCAGCAGCTGAGGGTCCTTGAGATAGTCGCCGAAGGCCTCGCGCTGATCAGCGGTCCAGGTGCCGGCGCCGGAGCGCCAGGCCTCGGCAAGGGGGACCATGTGGTCGAAGGTGGCCTCGGCGACGTCGGTGACCGTGGTGGAATGCGGCGCAGCCACCTTCAACGCGGACACTTCTGCGCGGGCCGTCGCCGACGACGGCGGCGCGGGAGGATCGGCAAGGTCCGGGGCGGCGCTGACCCCGAGCAGGAGCAGGGCAGCGGTGGGCAGGCCGTAGAAAGCGCGGCGCATGAACTCTCCAAAGAATGTGGGGGGTTGGAAATGCGTGTATGGGGAAACCGCAGCGATGGCACGATGTGCGACGCGCGTCTACCTGTTGCGAACAACTCCCCCACAGCCCCTTGCTGGGACCTGTGGCGCGACGGCATCATTTCCAGGCGACGCCGACCACCCAGGCGAGCAGCTCGCGCAGGTAGCCACGCGCACCGGCACGGTGCTGGACCGCATCCGCGCGCTGCTGAGCGGCGGCGACGTCGCCGTCGTCGCGCACGGCCATGTGGCGCGCGTCCTCACCGTCCGCTGGCTCGGCCTCGATGCGTCCGCGAGCCCACTGCTCGGCCACCCGCATCCGGGCACGCTCAGCTTTCTCGCCACCGAGAACGGGCAACCCATCATCTCCGCCTGGAACGTCCCGTAGCCCGGGCCCACCGCGTCACATCTGACGCGCGAGGCGCCGGAAGCGGGTCAGCGCAGCGGCAATACCAGCGAAGGCAAGGACGTGCTCGGCCTTACGTTCGTAGCGGCGGTGCAGTCGGCGGCATCCGGCGAACCAGGAGATGGTGCGCTCGACGGTCCACCGGGGACGCCCAGGCAGCTGGGCTGGGAGGAGGAATCGCCAAATCCTGTGGAGTGACCGGACAGTCAAATGACCGGTTGATCAAGCAAGCGGCTTGCGGTAACGGACGTACTCGTTCTGCCGCCGGAACCCCGCGCTCTCGTAAAGATCGTAGGACCGGTGAGGATTTGCCGTGCCCGTGAACAGTCGCGCAGTCGTTGCACCCTGCTCACGAAGACTTCGCAGCCCGTCCAGCAGTAGGAGCCGGCCGATTCCTAGGCGTCGTTGGTCCGTCCGGACACTCAGCTCTTCGACCTCGCCCACGGTGTGGTGGTGACGGCGGATGGAGCAGAGGGCGACGCCGACCATGTCCTGACCGTTCCATGCAGCTCTCCAGCATGCGGGGTCGGCGGTGTCGACGAATTCCTGGAAAGTCCATTTCTGAGTGAAACCGGTATTCGCATACGAATCGACGACCGTCCTCCAGGCTGCGCGGTAGTCGCTTGTCCCGATCGGCCCCGTCCGCATCCCGGCCGGCAGTTCGCTGTCCAGCTCGGGCAACTGCTGCAGAGTGCCCAGCTTCAGCTCGACCAGGCTGAAGACACGTCGGTAGCCGGCTGCGAGCAGTAGCGCCGTGGAGTCCTGCTCGGAGGCCATGGCGTTCGCGCCGATCACTGCAGTCCGTACTGTTCCATGCTGTACGACGAGCTGGCGGATCCGCTCTTCGGCCCAGCTCAGCATGGCTGAGCCGATGCCCTGCCTGCGGTGTTCGGGCAAGAGGTAGCCGCGGTGCAGGTATAGCCACGTATCGTCCCGCTCCTGCCACCATCGGATCGTCGAGTAGCCAACGACGCTCCCGTCGTGCACCACCAGGATCTGGTTCTTGGACGGCTCCTCCAGCTTGGCAGAGACTTCGGCGATCTCGGGCGCTGCCGGAAGCCCTTCCACAACCGAATGGGTGTCGACCCGGTCCCGTTCCGCACAACCCAGACGCACCGCGGCCATGGGGCCGTGGTCTTCGTCGCCGCGATACGGTCGGAAGCCGAAGCCGACCGGAAGGTCCTGTCCTGGCATGCCGTCCAACATGCCAGGATGATCTCGAACTTCGAGGCAGGTCCGCCACCCTATTCATGCCGCAGTCGTCTGCGGCCTTTCAACGAGCCGACCGCGTTCGAAGCGGGTCCCCACATTTACGATCTTGTGAAGCCAGCACCTCTGATGGCGGGTCTCGGGGAACACCTCGGCCAGGGTGCCGTCCACGCGCACTCCCATCAGTACGAGCACGCACAACTTCGCCTCCCGCAAGCGTATGTGCACGTGGATGCCGTCGGCCCATGCGTAGACGTAGTCGCTGCCGGACAGATCGCGCTCGCAGAACGTCTGGTGGTCGGCCTGCCACTGCTGGTGAGCCGGGTGACCGTCGCCGGTGACAGGCCCGCAGAGCTGCCGAGGAACTGCTCCAGGGCGGGCACGAGGTGTCAGGGTCTGTTGCGAAAGTATGTGCTCTGGCGGATGTGCTGTAGTACTCCTGGGAGTTCCCGAGACACGTCTGTTCTCACTTGGAGTCGTCCGATGACCGTTCGTCGCGTCGTGCCCAACATCCAGTCAGAGGCTGTGCAGGAGAGCCGGGAGTTCTACGGTCTGCTGGGCTTCGAGGAGGTCATGAACCACGGCTGGATCATGACACTCGCCTCCCCCTCCAGCCCGGCAGCACAGATCAGCGTCATGACCGGCGACAAGACGGCGCCGCTCACCCCCGACATGAGCGTAGAGGTGGACGACGTGGATGCGGCCTACGCGCTCATGCAGCAGAGCGGTGCGGAGATCATTCACCCCTTGCAGGACGAGGAATGGGGAGTACGGCGGTTCTTCGTCCGCGACCCCAACGGCCGCGTGATCAACGTGCTGGGCCACCGCTGACACCTCCCCCGCGCCATCAGGTGTTCGTCACAGCCACTCGTCAAGGACCGCGACCTCAATGCCCCTGATGTCAACCAGCGGATCTCTGCTCGGGAGCAGAGCAGGGCATGAGGATGGCGTGGCAGACCGCGCGGGCGACGCAGCGTTGGAGTCGTCTGAGGCAAGTCAAGTGGCGTCTTCAGCAAGAGGATTGTGGGCTGATCCATCGACTCGCGGATGAAGTCACGCCTCGCCGTGACCGCAGTGACCAACGTTGTTGCCCGGCGTGAGAACGTCGCTGAGTGCATTCTGTACACCGATCGGCGTTCTCAGCTCCGGTCACGGAAATTCGTCCGGGCACTCGACAGCCACGGGATGGCCGGTTCGACAGGAAGGGTCGGAGCAATGCTCATGACCTGTGGATCGGCCTCGGGCTGGACGCGGAGGGCGTACCTTCCCGAGTGATCGACTTCTGGTCATCGAGTGGGCTGACGTTGCGCCGTCGGCCGGGAAGGCACGCCCGTGCTGAGCGCAGTGAATGCCGATGGAACGACCGAGACTGGCTTCCTGATCGACGACATCGTCCGCGAAGGTGCGAGGCGGATGCTGGCCGCCGCGCTGGAGGCCGAAGTCAACGCCTATATAGGCGAAGTCCTGAGTCCTGGTGCTGATGGGCGTGCGCGCGGATGGCACCGAAGAGCTGATCGCCGTGGCCGACGGCTACCGCGAATCCGCCGATTCCTGGGCCGACTTGCTGCCGGACTGCCGACGACGGGGCATGTGTGCTCCCGTCCTCGCGGTCGGCGACGACGCCCTGGGCTCCTGGAAGTCCCTGGCCGAAGTGTTCCCCGTCCCCCGGCACCAGAGGTGCTGGGTTCACAAGATCGCCAACGTCGCGAACGCCCTGCCGAAGTCCGCGCAGCCCGGCGCGAAGAAGACCCTGCAGGAGATCTACAACGCCGAGGGCCGCGACGTTCTACGACTTCCCCACCGAGCACTGGATCCAACTGCGGACCACGAATCCGATCAAGTCGACCTTAGCCACCGTCCGACTGCGGACCAAGGTCACCCCCGGAGCCGGCAGCGCGGCCCCCGCGCTGGCCACAGTCTTCAAGCTCATCGAGTCCGCCCGGCAACGATGGCGGGCCGTGAACGCACCCCACCTCGTCGCCCTCGTCCGCGCCGGAGCCCGCTTCGAACGCGGTCACCTCCTCGAACGCCCCGAGCCCGCCGCGGCATGACCGCAGACTTCGCAGGACCGAGGGCCGCCCACCCCGATCTGTGACGGGACCGGTGTGGGTCGGTGCCGGCGTCGGCTGATGACCGGCCATCGAAACGCGTCGAAGCGCCGCAGCCATCGTTGCCAGAGGCCGACTCGGTTGCCATCAGGATCGTGGAACACGGCGATCTTCCCAAGTCCGGGAATCTCCCAAGGGGGAACCGCGCAGCTGCCGCCGAGCCCCTTGGCCCGTTCGAAGGGCGCCTGCCGAGCGTCGCGGGGGTGACGGGCTGTCCGGTCCGGCGCCCGGGGGTTCCCCGCCTTGCGAAGCACGCATGGATGGGTGTCTCCCGACCTGGAGGCTGGGGGCGCCGCGCGCTGATCCGGCCTGATCCGTGAGAGAGGGCCGCCGGGCGGGCC
>NZ_BMVG01000073.1 GCF_014650595.1 Streptomyces alanosinicus | reverse complement strand
CGTCGCAGCGATCGTCATCTGGCTCCGAGACATCGTCCAAGAGCCATCAGAAACGCCCTAGGCGCGCTCGTCCCGCATGTGGATCGAGACGGGGGAAGACGATCTTCTCGCAGTGCGGTGGCAGGACCGGCACGGTGGTACCCCTTCTTGGTCGCGGGTGAGGATCTGATCACGACCACGGAAGGTGTACGCCGTCGTCAACGATTGGACGCTGCGGCTGTGACCCGGCTCTCATTCCGGCTGCGGAGTGCGGCGCGGGGCGGCCGGGCGGGCTTCGGTCACTCTCGGACGTCGCCGGGGTCCATGTCGTCCCGCAGCCGCAGGTAGCGCACCGGATGCCGGTGCCGGCCCAAGTCGAGCGCTGTGTCGGCGTCGACTTCGGCGACGAGGTCGGGCATCACGGGCTGGAAGACCAACGCCTCCTTCGTCCCCCACCCCGCGGAGAACTTCCGACACCTGAATACGACGACAGTGCCCCCTTCGAGGTCTCTCGCTCGCCTGAGTCAGCGCTTCCTCGTCCCGAAAATGAGGGCGTGAACGTCTGCCGAGTTTCTGCGATTTCCATGATGTTCAGCGGTGACGGTGCGGGAGTGCGGGAGGTAGCCCCCGAGCTGGAAGATATGGGCTTCTCGCAATCTCTGGCTTCCGGAGAGCACGTCTGGCCGCAAACCCACCCGCTGGAGCAGTTCCCAAACCTTGCACAGCAAGGCTACGAAGAGGAGGGAAGAAACCGCGTAAGCCTATGGCAAGGACTCAGCGAAGAACCTCAGACGCGATCGGCAACCGCCTATCTCGTGGCAGTCCTCGGGAGTGGTCTTGAAAGGGAGTCAGCGGCTGCAGCAGCCACTCTCTGGCGTCAAACCACCGCGCTAGAAGGAGTCCCCAGGGAAGCAATTTGGGAGGCGTGGCACCACTTGATCCACCGATGGTGGCCTCCTGAACTGGCCCCGTGGTTTCCTATGCTGGACAGGCCTCCGGGGCTGGGCATGGAGGATGCTGATCCCGACGAACCGGGATCCTACCTTCCATGGGACGCTCAACTGTGGACCCAAGTTTTCGATCAATCGGTGTCGAGGACGGACTCGCTGACCGCGCCCATCGTTATCCACTGGCTGGCCCGCTGGCGCCTTGAACTCGTGCTGCGATCACCCGATCCTGTAACGCGCTCACTGGCCATGGCAGTGCTTCCACAGGAAGCGGGCGGTCCTCCGATTCCATCCCAAGGATCGGCAGCACCGCCAACGTCAGCAGATGTCTCGACCATGATCCACGGAACCTGGGGCTGGGAAGGAGACTGGTGGCGCCCAGGGTACGACTTTCACTCATGTCAGTGGCCAGTTGTAATGGTTCTGATCCACTTCTTGTGAGGCAATGACGTAGCGTCACGAGCTGCTGGAAGAATGCCTGTTCGTGTGATTGCAGCGTGCTCTCGGTGACCTTCCCGCATCTGGCGTCGGTGGTGGTGGAACAGGTCCTGGTAGACGACGGCGGGGTGGCGCTCACGGCGCGTACGGTGACCCGGGAGGCTGCCTGCCCCGGGTGCGGCACGCTGTCTGGCCGTGTCCACGGCGGGTATCGGCGACGGCTGGCCGACCTGGCGGTGGCTGGGCGGAAGGTCGTGATCGACCTGGCGGTGCGGCGGTTCCTGTGCCAGGCGGCGCCGTGCGCACGCCGTACGTTCGTCGAGCAGATAGCCGGGCTCACCGAGCGGTTCGCGCGCCGCACTCCCGCACTCCGTCGGACGCTGGAGCGGATAGCACTGGCGCTCGCGGGACGTCCGGCGGCCCGGCTGGCCGTGCACCTGTCGGTCCCCGTCAGCGCGAACTCGCTGATCAGGATGGTGCGCAAGCTCCCGGACAAACAGCCCTCAGCCGCCCCACGAGTGATGGGTGTGGATGATTTCGCGTTCAAGAAGGGCCACGTGTACGGCACGATCATCGTGGACATGGAGACCGGCGAGCGTGTGGACGTGCTGCCCGACCGCACCTCGGAGACGCTCACCGCCTGGCTGCGCGCCCATCCCGGGGTCGAGATCGTGTGCAGAGACCGAGCCAGCTCCTACGCCGAAGCCGTCCGCACCGTCTGCCCCGACGCCACGCAGGTCGCGGACAGGTACCACCTCTGGAAGAACCTGTGCGAAGCCGTCGAGAAGTGCGTCGCCCAGCACCGCACGTGCCTCACCGAGCCCGCCGAGGACACGAGCACCGACAATCCCGCCGCCGTGAAGGCCGATCCGGCCGCCGACGAAGTACCAGAAGAGCCCGTAGAAGGGCCGCGCGCGATCAAGCGACGCGAGCGCCATGCCGCGGTGCATGCCCTGTACGACAAGGGCGTGCAGATCGAGGTGATCGCCAATACCCTCGGGCTCGACCGCAAGACCGTGCGCCGCTACGCGCACGCCGCCACCCCCGAGGAGGCATCCCTTGGCACCGGCTCCCGCCGCTACGGCCAGATCCACGCCTATGCGTCCTATCTGTACCGGCGGTGGAACGAGGGCTGCACGGACGCGGCACGGCTTCATTCGGAGATCACCGATCTCGGCTACCTCGGCAGCAAACGGACTGTCCGCCGTCACCTGGAACAGATCCGCGCCAGCGGCAAGCCCGCACCCGAGAAGCCCAAGGAACTCACCGTCCGGAAAGCCACCTGGCTGATCACCGCGCACCCTGACAAGATCGACGAGAGCAATTCGCTCAAGCGCAAGCAACTCCTGGCCCGCTGCCCAGAGTTGGATGCTGTCGCCGACTGCGTGCGCGACTTCGCCTGGATGATGACCGAGCGCCGCGGCAGCGAACTCGACGACTGGCTCAACCGTGCCGAGAACACCGGGTTGAAGCCGCTACGGAGTCTGGCCCGTGGCCTGCGGCAGGACTTCGACGCCGTCACCGCCGGACTCACCCTGGAGTGGAGCTCGGGCAAGGTCGAGGGCAACGTCAACAGGGTGAAGCGGATCAAAAGGGACGGATACGGCCGGGCCGGATTCGACCTTCTCCGACGCCAAATCCTCCTCGCAGACTGAGCACCGTCACCCTCAGCCACAGCCCCACAAGGAGTGGATCAGAACCATTCGTACTGGCCGCCGTCACCGACCGGCTGGGGGCACAACGAGAAGACCGCGGGGGGCAAGTTCGACAACTGGACCCGCGCGGCCAGCGGCATGCCGGAGCCGCCGGGTCACCCTCCCCGACGAGGCGACCGGCACCGTGTTGACGACCTGGCCCGACGAGCAGTGAGCATCTGCCATCCTGATGAGGATCAAGGAGGCGACGCTATGGCCCACCGCCCGTATCCGAAGCGCGAGCGCGCGCTGAAGCAGATCGAGCGGCGCTGCTTCGAGGCGGGGCCCGCCGTCCTGCAGCGGCCGCTGACAGAGTTCGAGCAGCAGCTCCTCGACGGCACGGCAACCATCGTGAAGGCCGTCGAGCCCATGACGGCCGCCCTACGACAGATGGCGCCGCCGACTGACGAGTATCGACTTTCGACGCGCTGACCCACCGCCCGCGCTGGCCTATTCGGCGGGGTCCTCTGCGGCGTGTCGGACTTCCCGTTTCACGGCCTGTTCCAGCTCGTAGCGGTTCTCCCCGGACGCCTCGGCGTGCGCGGTGACTGCGGCCTGCGCGGCTTCGGACGCCTTAAGCCAGCGCGTCCACTGCACGTTGTACGCCTCGCCGACCAGGCCGGCGAGCTTCGCGCGTTCTTCCTCGGCGGATCGTTCCAGCGGGATCAACTCATCGGGGACCTCTGCCACGGCCGGATCCTAAACGGCCCTCGCGGTAGTCCTACTGTCGGGGCCACCGGACGATCGGGTACACCTGGCCCTGCCGCCGCGGCGGCGGGGGAGATCTGATCTCGGTCCGGACACACCACGGGCCCCGGGGGATCAGCCATGCATCCACGGGGCCCGGCTCGGGGGCGCACCGTCCAACGACGCCGCGCCCCCGGCCGTCACGCGGTCGCCGTCTGCGGTTCCTCCAGCACTTCGGCGACCTTGCGGGCTAGCCTCGCGACGTGCGGCGGCAGGTAACCGTCCAGTGAGTCGACGTCCTCGCACAGCCGGGCGCGCAGCCCGTGCACGCACGCCTCGGTGAACAGCTTCTGCGGGTCGTCGTCCGGCTGCCGTGCTTCCTCTGCGTGCCGCTGCCCGCTGCGGAACTGCATGCTGGCCCAGGTCCCCGCCTCGCTCGCGACGGGAGCGTCCTCGCCCAGCAGACCTGCCAGGTGCGCCCACTCTCCCTCTCCCGGCCCCTTGGCTCGGTCCTGCTGCTGAACCAGCTGCAGATACGACTCCAGCGTGTCCCGGGACATGCCCGTGCGCTGGCAGTAGGCGGCGATCAGCATGGCCGCCATGTTCATTGTGTCCGCCGCGTCCGTGGCCCGGTACAGCGTCATCCGCTTCCAGGTGTGCGCCTGGTCGGGCTCGGTGTACCGCAGGACCTCCTGACAGTTCTGGACCGCCTCGGAGACCAGCTGGTGGATCGACCGCCGCAGCGGCTCGGGCATCTGGGTGTCTTCCATGGCCGCACGCTAGAGGCGCTGCCCACCGAGAACTCGCAGTCGCGGCGCTCGCTCACCCGGACGGACCAGACGCCGTCACGGTCACCACCGACCGGCGCCGCTCCTTTTCCGGCGGGAGGCCCTTGAAGCCGACTCCGGCCTGCGGGACGGTCGGGGCGCAACTACCCGCAACTCGCTGTCTCCGGAGGAGATCATGGCGTTACTTTTCTTCGGCACAGACCCGAACTCGGGCGGAGGGAACTGCCCTGCGGTATGGGTGGACACCGACGCCGCGCGGCTCGGTGCGCGCCGCGTACCCGGGCACCTGCCTGGCCTGCTTCAAGGATTACGCCAAGGGTGAGGTCATCACGAAGGTGACCGACCGATGGGGACACTCCGGCTGCGTGCCCCGACGGATGGCGCGCCGAGGAAGTCGACGGCGGCGTGGCCTTGGCCACCGAGCTGTCGCGGTGGCCCGGCGGCCGTGCCCTGTACGACCCGCGTCCCGGCGAGCCGCGCACACCGGGCCCGGGTGTGAGCTGCCGCTTCTACTACTCCGGGGACACGCCCTGAGCCATGGGCCTGATCACGGCACCGGCCGCCCCATGGGTCCGACCACGGCAGGACAGGTGCTGCTGCCCTGCCGGTCACTCTTTCCCCCGGGCGGCAGGTTCCCGCTCAGGATCCGTTCCATAGCAGCCCGGATCGCGGCCTCGTTGCGAGCTTTGTCATCCTGGTTGAGCCGGGCCATGTCACTCCTCTCCACCAGACGCGGCCTGGGCGGCGTCGATCTCGGCGACGACCCGCAGGGCGCGATCGCGCTCGGGTACCAGCTGGCCGAGGAAACCGGCGCCGGCCGATGCCTGACCGCCCCTTACTCCTCCTCTTCCTCTACTGGGCCTTCCACACCCAGGGCACGTGCGTTCTCGGGAGGTGAGACACCCGGAACTGTCCCGAGAACGCATGCGCCGTGACCGTGTACGGGACGCTCTCCGCATCAGCCAGCGTTTGCCCTGTCGCGGTCTGACCGCAGCGTCGGCTGAGCCCGGGGATTGTCGGGAGATGAGGTTGCCGGTTGGCGAGGCGCGCGCCAACTCGAGCATCCTCCGGTCGGCGGGCTGCACTTCCGCCTAGGGTGTTGATCATGTTCAAGTCAGGGGTGGGGTTCTTCGCGTTGTTCGGGCTCGGCTGGTGGCTGCTGGCCACAAGTGCATTCGACGGCACGGCGCGGCTGGTCGAGGTCGTGGTCGGCTGTGCCGTCGCGTTGGGGCTGATGCTCGCCGCGCGCCGTTTTCTCCCCTCGTCGGCAGGGGGTCCATTTCCCGCCGATCGACGTCGGCGGTTCAATCAGGTCAACGGTCTCCAGTGGCTGTTGATCGTCGCAATAGGTGTGGTGTGCGCTCGCGCCGGGATGCCGGTGCTCATTCCCCCTCTGGTTGCGATTGTCGTTGGGCTTCACTTCCTCCCGCTCGCAGCGGTGTTCGAGCAGCCCCGGCTGCGGGTGCCGGCGGCTCTGTTGGTCGTGGCCGGAGCATCGGGCATGGTCGTGTGGCTCACGAACGGCCCGGACGAGACCGTTCGCTTCGTGGTGGGTGTCATCTCCGCGCTCTGCCTGTGGGGCATGGCGATCTGGACGGTCGCGGGGGCGGCATCCGCTGCTGGGCATGGCGTGAGGGAGTGAGGGTGCCGGCGGCACGTGATGGTCACCCTGTCCGGGTGGCGGAGCGAGTACGTGTGCTCGATATCGACAACGTGGGCCGTCGGCTGCTACGGATCGTCCCGGCCTGCGGCCGCAGGCCGGGACGCACGGCGTGAGACATACGTACTGACGGCCGTGGGTGGCACCCGATCCGGGTGCCACCCACGGCCGCTGCGTCACCTGCCCGGCAGCGGTGGCGAACGCCGCCTCGGCGCCCACCCCACCCCGCTCGTTGACAGCCTGCTGCTCCACGCCGACAGCCAAGTACCTGCCGCCTCGGGGAGAGGTGTGCTGCCGCTTCGCGGCGGCCTGCCGGGTGACTTCGCGCAGGTGTGCACCCGAGGAGGCCCACGCTCGCCCGGCGACGAAGTTGCTGATCTTCAGCCTGCTGCGCTCCGGACCGACATCGACGGACCTTCGAGGGCTGGCCGAGCGCAGTGGTGTCCTTGCCCTATAACCGAACTGCACGGCAGCAACCGGGACTTGGTGAGTGACAGCCCACCGGAGAAACACGAGGTCGGCCAGGTGCAAGGCGAGCGCGGTCGGCATCCGCCACGGCGCTTCGCGCGGGCGTTGACTGCTTCGGGCTCGGGGTGGTGCATGGCGCTCCTTGGCATCGAGGGAGTGGCGGGGCCGCGCCGGCTGCACGGCCCCGCGTGGACCTCTGCTGGGGGCCGCGGCTCAGCGGTCCTGGGCGAGCGCGTACAGCTCGCCGAGCAAACTCCCCTCGGTCGCGACGAGTTCGTCGAAGGAGCCCTGCTCCCGGACGGTTCCCTGGTCGAGGACGATCACTCGGTCGGCCATCCTCACGTTGTCGAGGCGATGGGTGACCACCACGGTGATCCGGTCCGAGGCCATGGCCCGCAGCTCCCTAAAAATCTGGTGCTCTCCTCGGGCGTCCATCTCGCTGGTCGGCTCGTCCAGGACGAGCACGGCCGGCTCCCTGTACATCGCTCTCGCGCAGGCCAGCCTCTGCCACTGCCCTCCGGACAGCTCGTGGCCGCCCCACACTGACCGGGCGAGCAGCGTCTCCAGTTCCTCGGGGAGATCACGCAGGGCCTTGGTCATGCCGACGCGTTCGGTCGCGTCCCAGATCCGCTCGTCGCCGTGCTCGCGGGGCTGGCCGAGGTTGATGTTCTCCCTGGCTGCGAGAGGCCAGTGCCCGTTCTTCTGCGGCACCAGGCCCACGTGCCGCCACACCGACTCCGCGTCGGCGTCGGCCAGGTCGGTGTCGTCCCACAGGACCTTGCCGTCGCTCGCGACGGTCAGTCCGGTGAGCATGCGGATCAGCGTGGACTTGCCGGCGCCGTTCTCCCCGACGAGGGCGACGACTTCGCCGCGGTTCAGGGTGAGGTTGATCGGCTGTACGGCGGCTGCCTCCTTGCTCGGGTAGGTGTAGGAGGCGCCTTCCAGGCGGATCTGCTGCGGGGGCTTGGCCTGCGCGGTGCCGCGGGCCGTGGTCATGGCGCGGACCTCGTCGATGAACTCGTAGTAGTCGGAGAGGTAGAGCCCGTGGTGGAACATGACCGTCGAGTACCGGATGATCGAGTTCAGGGCGCGGCCGGCGGTCTGCGAGGCGACGACCGCGGTGCCCGCGATCGCGGTCGTCATGGCCCCGGCGAGGACCAGGCCGGCGAGCGAGGCCCACATGCCGAGGGTGAACAGACCGCCGAGCGAGGCAGCCAGCAGCGTGATCCGCAGATACGGGCGCGCCCCGGCGACCTCCCGCATCTCGACCCGGTCACACATGGACCGGTACCAAAAGTGCAGGTAGCCGCGCATGGTGTTGGCCCGGAGCTCGTCGGCGAGCTCGGCCGTCGTCAGCCACCAGCGCATCATGCCGCGGACATTGCGGGCGGAGATGGTCTGGTCGTGGACGCGGTAGTCGACCCGGGCGGCGATCACGCCGCCGAGCCCGCGGGGGACGACGGACAGCAGCAGCACACCGAGGAGCAGGGGGTGCAAGGTGGTGAGTACCACGGCAGCGGAGGCGAGCTGGACGAGTCCGTTGGTGAGGGTCTTGGCGTCGTCGGCGAGGTCGACGGCGCGCAGTGCGCCGATCTCCGCCGCCTGGCTCCGGTCTCCGAACCCTTCCGCGTCGTAGGCGGCGAGTTCGGCCCGCATGTGGAGATCGACGAGCTGCAGGTCCGCGGCGGAGGCGATCTTCGGGTTCAGGCGCCGGGTCGCCCAGTCCGCGAGGATCCACATGGCCGCGCCGGTGGCCATCGCCACGACGGCGACGGTCAGCGCCGGCCACGCATGGGCCAGGCCCTGGCGGGGGTCGTCGACCATCAGCTGCGGCAGAGCCTTGGCGACGGCGGTGAGCATCACAGCCGTGCCGATGCCGGACAGCAGCTGGCAGACGACGATCGTCAGGGCCATGCGCCGGTCGACGCTCCAGGCCAGGCGGGCCGTCTGGATCAGGGCGGCAGGGATGCGGCGGGCCATGTCCCACAAGGTGGCGTCGTCCATCGCCCGCCGGTGCTTGCGCCCGTTGTAGTCGAGCTCCGGGGGTGCAGAGGGCTGCGGAGCGCCCGTCCGCGCGGCCGGGAGGGACGCCGCCTCGCCACCCTTGCGTGCTGCGTCGACGTCCGGGGAGTCGGTCCGGTGGTGCGGTGCGCTCATGCGAACACCCCCGCCATCAGCCGGTCCAGGGTGCGCCGTCCGCGTGCGGTGACGTGGGGGTCGTCGAGCTTCGGTCCCCAGACCAGGCAGCTCACCGCATCGATCGCCGCGAGGCACTTCAAGGCGTGCTGCTCCTCGACTGTGAAGTTGCGGCCGTAGCCCTGAAGGCACGCGGCCCGCAGGTCGGGCCGATCGGTCCAGCTGGAGCAGGCCATCAGCACGAAGTCCTGCACGGCGGTCGCGGCCCGGGAGCGCTCGAAATCGATCCAGCCAGCCTGCTGCCGAGCGGTCGACCACATGAGGTTGCGGTCCCACGCGTCGCCGTGGATGTACGCGAGCGGCAGCGGCGGCAAGGCCCGCAACTCCTCGGCCAGCTGGCGCACGAGCTTCTGCTCCGGCGCGGTCAGCCGGTCCCCGACCGCCGCCAGGTGCCCCTCGGCACCGTCGGCCGCGGCCTGCAGCGCCTGCTCCGCCTCGGCCCGTCGAGGACCGGACAGATCACCAGCCGTGTGGAGGCGAGCCAGCAGGGCGCCGCCGTGCCGGTGCGCGCGGGCTTCCTCCACGGGCGAGAGCTCCAGCTGCTTGAGCGGCCGTCCTGGGACGGCGGTCAGCAGCAGGGCCAGATCCTCTGCGCTCGAGGCGCGCAGCTGCGGCGCGCCGCCGGCGCCGAGGGCCGGTGCAGCACTTCGGAGCGCGAGCGTCTCGCGCTCGTACATCACGGCCTTGGGGGAGATCTTCAGATAGAAGCGGAGTGCCCCGGGCAGGTCGAGCCGCCAGACGCGGGAGTTCTCGCGCGGATGGCTGACGTCCTTGACGGCGGGACGGGCAGCGAGTTCCCGGCTGGCCCACGCGAGCAGGGCAGGGGGCGGAGTGGTCGGGTTGGTCATGCCCCCCACCCCGATGACGGTCGTGATGCTGCGGCGAACAGGACGCGTCGGACGTCGACGGGCCGCCGGTGCGCGAGGGCCTCGGCGGCCGCAGCAGGAGGGTTCTCGAGAACAGGGTGAAGGGTGACCAAACGGACGGGATTCACGGCTTCTCCTCGGTTGCGGAAACGGGGTAGAGCACCCGGACAACAGACCTGATCACAGGGCCGCTACGGGCAGCCACGGGCGATGAGTCGAATGAAGGTTCGACGCCGGGACGCGGACGGCGAGCGCCGTCTGCGTGGGCGGCTTCTCTCGCTTCGTTCGATTCACACGCACGGGGAAGGCGGCGGGACGGTCGCCCGAGCGGCGGATTGCATGACACGTCGACAACACCCGTCTCCTCCGGTGTGGTGTGGCTGTGCTCTGCGGTCGGACCCTCGCCCACGCCACTGACAATCCGCGGTCACCAGCACCGTGATCCGGTCATCCCCGGCCTACCTTGCCGCCAGCCGCCACCCGTGCAAGGGAGCGCTCTGACCTGCGCGGACGCTGAGAGAAAGGATTCTTGAACTCTCCGGGCCGGCCCGGAATCCGGCGCCCGCGAGAGTGGCTCGATCTGGTTCGCGGCCGGGTGAGCGCCCGGAGCGTCACGCCCCTGGGCGGCTCCGACGGCGGCTAGTATCGGCACCTTCGACTCGGTCGGCGCACGCCCGGGTGATGTTCTCGCGATCCGTGCCCGCGCCCGCAGAACGGCCGCTACGTTCGAACGCGCCGTCCCCCGCTGCACCCCCTGTGAAGCTGCGCCGCGCACGAGGTCCACCAGGAGAGCCATGACCATTCCCGCCCCGCACCTCCGGTGCTTCCCGGAGCAGCAGCGGCCGGCACGGCGGTGACCGACCGCCCGGTAGGAGCCGCGCACCGGCACGGCGCCGCGTACCCCGGTCGGGCGGTGCGCCGGTGATCGTTCTTCCGGAGGCGTTCGTGCGGGTCACCGTGGACCGCGAAGGCCCGGCCGGCTCGGCATGGCTCTCCGCCCTCCCGGCCACGATTCGGGAGATGGCCGAGCGCTGGGACTGCGCGCCGGACGGCGACCTGCTGTACGGGGGCGTCGGGATCGTCGTCCCGGTGCTGCGCAAGACGACCGAACCTGCCGTCCTGAAGGTGTCCTTTCCTCACCCCGAGAACCGGTTCGAGCCGGACGCGCTCTCGGCCTGGGGAGGGCGCGGAGCGGTCCTGCTGCAAGAGCGGGACGACGACCGGTACGCCATGCTCCTGGAGCGGACGCACCCCACGACGCTGGCCCAGGCCGCGCAGGGCGACGAAGTGGCGGCGATCGCGGGGAACGTCAGCCGTCGCCTCGCCGTCCCCGCGCCCGCCGGACTACCCCGGCTTCAAGACCGGGCCGCCGGGTGGGAAGAGCAACTGCGCCGGGATGCCCGGGACTTCCCGGACGCCCTGCCGTCCCGGACGGTGCAGGCCGCGACGGCGACGGTGCGCGAGCTCGCCCACCACCAGCCGGACACCCTCATCCACGGCGACCTGAACGCGCGGAACATCCTGGCGGGCACCCGAGAGCCCTGGCTAGCCGTCGACCCGAAGGGCTGGGTGGGCGACCAGGCGTACGACTGCGGCACGCTGACCAAATCCCGGTCGGTCGTCCTCGCCGAGCAGGGAGACCTGGGCAGAGGGATCCGCCGCACCCTCGACGCCTTCACCAGCGCCGCCGAGCTCGATCAGGCACGTGCACGGCGGTGGGCGCAGCTCAGTGCGGTCCAGGCCGCCTACGGCGGCCGCCGGCGCGGGTTCCGCCGGGGCCGTCACGGAGCCGAACGTACTCGGCTCATTGCGCTCGTTGACGAGTTGGCGCGCATCCTCACCGGCCTGTGACCTCACCAACACCGCAGCTCACCGGCGGGGCGGGTCCGGGACGGGTTCGATGCCGTGGTGCGCGCCCGGCGCGGAAGACATCACGGAGGCGATCAACTTCGGTGTCGATACCACGCTTGCGGCGCGTTTGAGGGCGGCCTGGAGCTGGGTGCAGGTGATGCGTGCCGCCTGCGTCGGGGTCGGGGCGGTTTTGAGGAGTTCACGTGCCTCGGGCCGGCACAGGCCGTTGGTCCAGGTGGTGAAGGCGTCCAGGGCGACCGGGTAGTACTCGCGCAGCAGGGAGCGGAGCTGGTTGGCGAGCTGCTGCCGGTTCCACAGGGCGTCCTGCTGAGCGCGTGCGAGGACGGCGATCGCCCGGCCGAGGTCGGAATCGTCGGGCAGCGGCCGGTGGGCGTGCATGTCGGTGCGCAGGATGTTCGCCAGGACGAGGGCATCGCCGGGGTCGGACTTCTTGCGCGAGACGCTGTGCCGGTCTCGGTAGCGGGCGGCGGCCAGCGGGTTGATCGCGTACACCTTCCGCTTGCCGGTCCGCAGCACGGCGACCAGCAGGCCGCGGGAGGTCTCGATCGCGACCGGTATCGGGTTCTCCTCGGTGTCGCCGTACTCGGCGAGAAGCTCCAGCAACAGCTTGTAGCCGACGGCGTCGTCGGTTATATGCCGCTTGGCCACTAACCTGCCGGTGTCGTCGACCAGGGCGACATCGTGGGTACGTTCGGCCCAGTCGATTCCGCAGTAGATCAAGGCAGTTCCTTCCCGACGTGCTGATGTTTGAGCTGGTCACGAGCGCATGCGGGCCACGCGTCGCACTAATCCCAGGCATCAACCGCTGCGCGGATGTGCCGCCACCTCACGAGCCGTTCGTGGCACCAGCGCACCCCACGGGCCTCGGTCTGCGCAGGAGCTCGAAGGCTCGGGCGTATCAAGAGGTCACCGCGGAGTGGGCTCGCACCACCAACACCAACGAGTGGCCGTGGTGATGGGTGTTGACGCTCGCGGGTGCTGGATGTCACCGGTCTGGCGGGAGGCATCAAGGCCCGTTCTTCAGAAGGCATACATCCAGCACCCGACTCGAACATCCGAGGAACTGCGAGGCTCCTGCCAGGTGCTCTTGGGAAGGGATTAGTTCTTCAGGTGCGCGAAGCCGTGCTCGACCGGGGCCCGGACCGCGGCCAGCGCCTTGTTAGACAGCTTCTGGCCCCTGGTCAGGGGCCGGTTGCGGGCCGCCTTGTAGCCGGTGATCACCGCCGGGTCCGCGTCCGGGCCGCTGTCGTCGAGGCCGATGAAGCCCAGGTGACCCTGCCGGACGGGCAGACCTTCTCTGGGTGAAGGGGTGCGGCACGAGGCAAAGTGTGACGGGGTGATGCAGCTCAGCGCCGGTTCCGCTGACCGTATCGGATGCAACAGGTGTGGTGCTATCACCGAATCGAGCGAATGGCTGGGGTGCGAGACTCGGGTTCACTTCCGTCACACGAGGGGGGACGCCGTGCCCCGGGCAGTGGATGTCAACCGGGTCGTCAGGCCCCGGAAAGTCCGGGTTCATTGGACGCCCGCCGCGCCTGTCGCCATCGTTTACCGACACTCGGGACCGTTGTCACGCCAAGCGTCGTGAGGCCATGATGACCACATGCCGTCAGTGATCCTCGCGGGGATACCCGATCCCGAGACCGCGCGCCAGCTGATCAGTGAGACCGTTCCGCAGATCGGACCGGGCATCGCAGGGCGGGCACGCGCGCAGGCAGAGGCCATACGCCCGTTCCTGGAACGAAGATGGCCGCGGGGCGCCACAACGGAGGCGGCGCGTCTCATCAACGACCTCATCAGTCCCGTCAGCTCGTGCTGGGACACCCGGATGTCGCACATCCTCGTGAACTTCTATCCCGCCAGCGATCTTGTCGTACGGAAGCCCGGTGGACCCGCCAATCCCCGTAACACCTTCAAAGCATTCCAGGCGTCGCAGCAGGCACTGCAGGAGATGAACGTCCGGTCAGGATCGCTCAGTCAGGCGTCGGACCGCGCCTTGAGGCCGGTCCTCAACGAGCTTCACAGCGGACTGATCGCACTGGCGGACAGCCTGATGACACTTCCCCGCCCGGACCTGCCCCCGACGCAGCATCCACCTCAATCCGCATGGCTTCGCGAAGGCAGGATTGCGGGCGAGGTCTCCGAGCAGCTCACCGAGCGCATAAACGAGGCTGTCAAGGACTACGAGGCGGCCCGGGAGGCTGGTTGGTCCGACTCATGGATGCCAGGAAAATCCTATTGGGCCGCGCACTTCGCCGCTCCAATCGGCGCGTTCCGCATGGGGGCGATCTTCCACGGTTTCACGGCGGCAGTTTCGGGGCTCGGTGGTGTGGAGAGTCTGTCAGGCTCGCCTGGCGCCAACCGCGATCCATACATGTTTTCGGACTACCTGGTAGTCGCCACCGGAATCCGCACGCGGATCCACTCGGCCTATCTGGCGATCGCGGTTAACTACCTTGCGGAGGTACTGGAGCTCATGCCTACATACGCGGAGGCGTCCGGACAGGGGAAGCAGCCTGCCCCTGTCGTCGTTCACGGCAATGTTGGCGCGATCAACAGCAAGGTCAACAACAGCAATGTCTCGGTGGCTGACACAGTCACCAACATCGGCACGACCATCCAGGCCATCGCCGACCGTGGGCAGACCAGTGCCGCGGACGCGATCAGCGCCCTGGTCGAGGCTATCCAGCAGGACTCGCGGATGGCCGAAGACTTGCGTGCCCAGCTCCTCGACAATGTCGCCGACATCGCGGACGCGACGGCCACGCCGGACGAACCCCGTAGCTTGAGCCGTGCCAGGGCGGCTATGGCCGCGATCACCACCGCTGCCGGTACATCGTCCCAACTTGCCCAGGCTGTCAGCACCTGGCACCACGTCCTCGGCCAGTTCTGAACGCCTACCCTCTGCCCCCGCGAGCTCAGCCTACGCCGCGGGCGGCGGTGTCAGTACGTGGCGCCCTTGACGAGGACGCCGGTGCCGGCGGCGCTGATCCAGCGTCCGCACTGTTCAGCGGGCATGGTGTGGGTCCCTTCGGCGCTCAGGCTGCCGTGCCAAAGCCGGAGGCGGCCAGTGGTTGTTCGCGGAGCTGGGTGAAGTCGACGTCGAGCCTGGGGTCGTACGCCTCCGGCTGGATGCCGAGTTCATGGGTGCTGTACTCGCCGAAGCGGCGGATGTGCTCGGTCAGGTACGGCGAGATGTGGGCCAGGTCCTCGGGGTCAACGTGGCGGGCGACGCCACGTCGTCCGGGCTCGCCCGGGCGTCAGGGGGCCGCTGGCAGTGCTTCAGGCCAGGAGAGTTGCCAGCGGCCCGACCACAGAACGTGCGGAACTCGTTCCGCCGGTCAGGCGCGTTGGTTCAGGGCCCGAGTCAACTCGCGGTTGGCCGCGCGGGCCGCCTCCAGCTCCGCGTCTCTTTCCTCCAGCCGTGCGGTCAGCTCGGTGTTCATCTGCTCCAGGTGCACGACCTGGCGCTGGAGTTCTTCATGGTCGGCGGGCGGGCCCAGACCCGATTCGCGCCACGTCTGCTCGCCCATGAGCTTCGACAGGCGTCGCTCCAGGCTCCGGATCTGTGTGATGAGCCGGGTGTTGCGGGCGTGGGAGTTGGCGAGGTCGGCTTGAAGCGACACCAGACTGACGGGCGGGCCGGCCGAGGACGGCGATCCGTGCGGCTCGCGTTCGGCCGCGTGGATCAGCGCGAGCAGGTCGCGGTGGCGGTATAGGAAGGTGCGGTCGACGTCGGCTTGCCGGGCGATGCCGCTCACGCTGATCGTTGTTCCGTCGGCAACAGCCCTCTGGAGGGCGGCCTTTACTCGCTGGCGGCGACGTTCGCTGTCGGCGCGGCGGCCGTCGGCCATGGCGGTGCTCATGCGAATCCCACGTTGTGGACGTCGGACACGGGCGGGCCGATGCGCGGCATTCCGAGCATCTTCGTCCGGCTACGGCGGACGACGGCGACGGCCTCGCTGATCTGCGCCTGCTCCTCCGGTGTGAGGTCGCCGAGATCGGCCTTGACACGGTCGACCAGTCGGCGCACCCGGCGGATCTCCTCCTGCGAGGGCATCGCCTCGCTGCGCGCCCAGTCGTCCGCGGCGAATGCCGACATCAGCCTCTCCCGGCTGCGCAACAGGTCGGCCAGGTATGCCTGCAGGTCGGGCAGATAGGAGACGTCCGTGCGGAAGTGGTCGCAGCCCACGCACCGGAACCGGATGGGGCAGCTCTGGCCGCCAGCCGCCACGTTCGAGGGCTCCTGGCAGACTCCGTAGGGGACGCTGACCTCGCCGATGGCCCGCCGGACGTGCTCGGAGTCCAGCAGTGACTGGGCCTTGCGCCAGATGCGGGTGCCGTTGCGGTCGAACTGCAAGGCGATCACCCGGTCCACGGCCTCCCGCCGCCTTTCCTGACTGACCCGGTAGTAATTTTGTGCGGTTTTGAGATCGGAGTGGTCCATCAGCTCCTTCAGGACGTCCGGGGCGACGCCGGCGTCGGCATGCCGCTGGGCGTAGCTGTGCCGGTAGGCGTAGGGGAAGATCCTGGCCTTGTCGAACGGCAGCATCCACGTGATCGGCTGCCCGTTCTCCTCCACGGTGGTGGGGACCAGGAAATCGGGCAGTGCGTCGACCCACGCGCGGTGTCCTTCGCCGATGGAGTGGATCGCCTTGGTGCCGTGCGGGTTGGCTCGCATGCTCGGCAGCAGCTTCAGCTCGCCGAGCGGGGTGTCGGGGAAGAGGTCACGCACGCGCTGCTGCTGAATGGTGATGACGGCAGCGGTGGCCTTGCCGATCGGCAGCCGCCGTCCCATCCGGTAGGACTTGTAGTTGTCGTAGACCAGGACGAGGGAGCCGTCAGGGTCCTGCCCGAGGCAGTCGTAGGGCAGTTCGCGGATCTCCTCGGGGCGCCGACCGGTGTCCATCAGCAGTTCGGTCCCCACACGGACCTCCCGGCTGCTCAGTCGCTCCAGCTCGTTGAGGTGCTCGCACAGCTGACGCATGACCGCGTCGGGAAGGTCCTTGCCGGCCTCGGTGTCCTCGGGTTCGTCAGGGGTGTCCTCCCGCTGAAGACGGAAGTCGGTGGGCAGGCCCGCCATCGGCCCTCCCGGATGCGTCAACCCCAGGGTGCGGATGCGGGTCAGCACGAGCGCGGTGTTGCGGACAGCGTGGCTGCGGGTGCGAGCGGAGATCCGACCCGTCTCGGTCAGGAACGCCAGCCGGTTGCAGAAGGCGACGATGTCCCCACGGCGCAGTTCGGCGGGAAGCATGCCGTCGTCCTCGCGCTGCAGGCGCAGGCTCTCCGACAGCAGGTTCATGGCCGTCACGTACGGCTGGACCGCGCCACCCGGTCGCTTGCCCCGCCGACGTGGCAGGTCGTCGTAGGCCCAGTGCTTCACCGCTTCCCGCAGGGCCGGCTGTGAGATCCGGGTGAAGTCCAGCGTGCCGTTCTGCCCGGTGAAGATCTTCAGGTCCCACACGTCCTTGCGGCGCTCCGACTCCGCCGTCGCTCCGAGCCGGCCCAGCCACATCAGCATCGTCCGGACGACGCCGCGCGTCGACTTCACGTGCGCGAGCGTCGCGAAGACCTCCGGGTCGTTCATGACCTCCAGGGTCGGCGCCTGCATCTGCCTGAGTCGGTCACACAGCGGCCGCAGGAAGTGGTCCCTCGTCTTGGCGCCGGCCTCGGTGCGGGCCTGAAGTCCATAGAGGACTTCTGCGACGACCCGGTCCGGCAAGCCCCGCAGACACAGTTCCCGGTCGGCGTGGACGGCCGGCGCAGTGCGCCGCCACACCTCCTCGTCCGTCACCTCGCCGCGCCTGCGGGCGTACTTCAGCCGCAGCGAGTGCGCGTTGCAGTAACGGGAGGTCTCGTAGTCGCGAAGCCGGTAGCAGACCTCCACCTCGCACTGCCCGGTGGATGCGCGCGGGGTGACCGCGGGGTGGCGCAGGAAGTCCTCCAGCGGCAGCTTCAGGGTGTCCACCCGCTGGCGCTGGTGGGGGTCGCACAGCGCGCTCCGCGCCGACTTGGCTGGCCTGCCGCAGCGCGGCACCCTGCACATCTCCTGTCGCATGCCCAGCATGCGAGGCTTGGCCATCTTGGCGAAGTCCTCCAGAGACTGCCCTGACCGTTTCCATGCCTGCTCGCAGCCCATGCACATCTTCCGGTCGAACCTCACGCCCCTGCTGCAGCCGTTCACGCAGCAGTCCGGCATGCCCAGCACGGGGTGGTCCTTGGGGTAGAAGATCACCCGCAGGTCCCAGTCCCACCGCACGATCCGCAGAAAGTCCGGGTCCAGGGCCTCCACGATCTGCCGGGTCCGCGGATCATCCTCGCCGAGGCCCGGCTTGGCAGCGACTGGCAGCGGCGCCGTCATCGCTGACCTCGCCCGGACAGCTCCCGCGGCGAGGGAACACGTTCGACGGCCTCGCGCACGCGGCTGCGGTCGGGGATCACGTACGGTGTGACCGATCCGGGATGCTCCTGTCCCAGTAGCATCTGCACTTCGTCCCAACTGCCTCCGTCATCCGCAACGTTGCTGCCGAACGCACGCCGGGCCATGTGCGGGCCGACCTTGCGCCCCAGCTTCGCCCGCGCCGAAAGCCGCTCGAACAGCTCGCCCATCGCCGCCGGCGGCATCGGCGCGCCCAGCGGCTCGCGCGACAGGTTCACCAGCAGAAAGTCGCTGCCCCCCGCACCCAGCCGCTCGTCGGCGTACTGGTCGAACGCCTGCACCACGAGGAAGTCCAGCGGCTGCACCCACGCCGTCTTCTACTTCGACCACGCCCGATTCGAGTTCGCCCGGCGCCGCACATGCACGTGCGCGCCCTCCTCGTCGCAGCCCAAGGCACGGGAGTCGGGCAGCAGGTGGCAGTCACTGCGGCGCAGCCCGGCCACCTGGCCCCGCCGCAGCCCCACCCGGCCGTGCAGCAGCACGATCAGCCGGTCGCGGGCGCTGCGGCACGCCAGGAACATCGCCACGAGTTCGTCGTCCCGGGCCCGGTCGACGTCCGCCTTCGGCTCCTGCAGCCGGTGCCGGGCCCGCAGCCGGTAGTACAGGCCCGTCTCCTCCCCCTTCGCCTCCTCCGGAAGATCCCGGCTGTCAGCCAGCTCATACACCTGCCCCAGCACCGACCGCGGCGCAGCGCCCACCGACACGGCGTACGACAGCAGGCCACGCACCGCGGCCAGCACGCCGTTCACCCGCCGCTCGCCCCGCACGGGCCGGGTGCCCGGACCCCACACGACCGTCGAGGTCTCGGCGCCCAGCCGGGCCGGCGAATAGCGCAGCCACACCATGAACAGGCCCAGGTCCCGCGCTGCCTCTTCCCACCGCCGCCCCGTCGCCCGGCACCAGCGGAAGTAGAAGGCGGCGCCGCTGGCGTACGACCGCGTGGTCAGCTCCGTCCGGCTACGCCCGAACCGCAGGAACCGAAGCCATTGGTCGGCGACGGGCACCACACACAGATCGTCATCGATCACCGTCCAGTACCGCGCACCGGACGGCAGATCCACGGGAAACGCCCGCACTTGCAACTCCTTCGTCGTGACGGTCCATACAACAACCCGCCACAGAGCCACACCCCCCGAGAACGAGCCTCAGAAGATCAACGAGGTCCATCCGCGCCACGTCACACCACAGCTTCGCTCGCCCTAGAAAACAGACCGTGCGCGGGCTCCTGTACGAGCGCCGGCAGTGGCAGACCGGCGGCTGGATGTACTGGGTGGGCATCCCCATGTGGGTGACGGACGGGCCGACGGAGACGGTGCAGCCGCGCGTGTACCGGGTGTGGCTGACACCGGCACAGGTCTCGCGACCGGAGGGTGTGTCGTACGACGACGTCCCGACTCATCACCTGCCCAGGGAGGATCAGGGCGACGACTCCGGGCGGTGGGGGTGGAAGGTGCAGCGGCTCCCGCCGCGAAGCGGGAAGCCCGACGCCCCGGCCGGGAATGAGGAGCTGGACGTCCTGGCCGTGCTGGAGGTGCTGCGCACCACGGCGGGGGCGGTGCCGTGCAAGGAATGCGACGCGGCCGTGGCCCTGGGACCGCTGCTGTGACCCTTGGCCGGCCCTGACTAGCCGGGCAGCGCAAGGTCCCGAGTCTGGCGTGTGCCTCCCGCAACACAAGGAGCCGGTACCGCGTGGCGGTACCGGCTCTCGGCGGGCTGGCGCTGCAACGCGAGCCCGGGATGTCCCTGTTCGGCTTTTGGTTGGAGTCAGCAGCAATCAGGGCAGGGCCCGGCCGTACGGCGCAAGCCCAGGTGCGCGGATCGTCGCAGTGCTCGGTTTCTCGCGCAAGCTTGATCGGCGCGTGCGTGCATCAATTCGCTCACTACCACGCCTGTCGGACACCCGACCTGAGCTTGCTCCGGGCGTCGGACCTCCAGGTCACCGACGCGCATGAGGCGCCAAGCTGACTCTGTGTCGCACCTTTCGCATGGGAGTGCGTCCAGGCGGACGGGGGACGGGGACGCATCAATCCCCTCGGAAAGTCCCCTGGCGGAGATGTTGGGGCTCCACGTGCTGTCACCATTTGGTCCACGCACCACTGCCGAGGGCGGCTGCAACCGCCCCTGTGGTGCGCCCGGTTGGAGTCAGCAGTTGGTGTCCGGCGGCCGATGGTCGCCGGACCCTGAACGGCAGGGAGGCCCTGTGCCGAAGTCCCCGTCCGTCTCCTGTGTGGAGCACGGAACACCGTCCCGCCGGCGCCTGAGCGGCGCCGAGGCGGTTGTCATCATCGTGATCGTCGCCGTGGCTGCGGTCTTGGCTGCGGTCGCGGGTATGCCCGTGACCGTCGTGCTGCAGGTTCTCCTTGGCGCCGGGCTGACCGCTGTTCTGGTGGTCGGCCTGCTCACGGGAACCCCGGTCCGGGGGGTGCGTGCCGCACTGCACGCCCTGCTGGGCCCGGCTGCGTGAGGTGACGGTCATGTGCCGTCCCGAGAAGCCGCTGACCACCAGCAACAAGGCGCTGCGCGAGCTGCAGGAGTGGCTGCGCGAGATACGCGCACGCACCGGACTGGGCTACCGAGCCCTGTCCGTGCGGGCCGGCTGCCATGCCACGACGCTGCAGCGGGCCGCGTCCGGCGAGACCGTGCCCAAGCTGCACACCGTGCTCAACTACGTCCGCGCGTGCGACGCATCGCCCGAGAAGGCGCGGCTCCTGTGGAAGCGGGCCCGCTACGAGGCAGGCCGCCTTGCCCGAGGCGGGCGGCGCGGTCTGGCCGCGCCCAGCCCGTGGCTCATCCGGGACTTCGTGGACCTGAGCGCGGCCCTGCGGGAGATGTACGCGAAGGCCGGATCCCCGCCGCTGCGCGCTATGGAACAGCGGGCTGGCGGATACGGGCTCCTGCCACGCAGTACCGCCCACCGCATCGTGGCCAAGCGGGCGATGCCGCACGGCTTCCGGCAGTTCCAGGCCTATCTGCGGGCCTGCGAGGTGCCGGAGGCGGACTGGCCGGACTGGCAGGCCGCCTGGACACGTGCCTGGCGCTACGAGAAGCGCGACGAGTTCGCCGCCCTGGGCGCCGGTCCGTCGGAGATCTGGTGGACGACGTCGAAGGGCGAAGGGGGGAACTCCTTCTACGACTTCGCCCTCGGGAGGGCGGACGTCGGGTTGAAGCGTGGGCACTATCACGAGGACAGCCGGGTGAGACTGTCGCGCGCTGAGGCTGAGGTGGCCCTGAGGGCACGGAGGGCGAAACGATCAGTTAGGCATCTTTCCCCGGGGCCCGGCCCAGGTCAGTTGGCCATTGCCATGGACGAGCCCGTGCGGGAGGGCAGGGTCCACATCCTCTGAGGGGCGCACCCTTGGTTGGGCGGTGGCCCATCCAAGGGTGCATGGACCGCAGCAGGGGGTCAGGCGTGTAGGTCCACCAAGAGTGGGACAGCGCGCTCGCCCCTGACCGACGACAGTGCGGCCACCGCGTGCCCCGGTGGCACCTCGTTCGCCAGCTCGGACGACGACCAGCGCTCGCGCTCGACCTGCCGTATGGTCACGGCCTCGGTGGTCACCGCTTTGCTCGTGACCAGCTTCCGCAGGGCGTGCAGGGCGCGCGTGGTGGGCTTTTCCGCCCACACGGTGTGGTGGGCCACGTCCCGCATCTCCACCCAGTGCGTGCCCCACGCGCGAGCGAACCGGCTCCCGTCCCAGGTGGTGATCCCCGACATCGCGACCTGGCATCCGACGGCCCCGTACAGGGGCCCGTGCAGGCCCTCGGGGACGTCTGCGACGGTGCGCAGGGCGAGCACCACGCCCGCGTCGCAGGCGCGCAGGTGCTGGATGCGGCGGACGGAATCCGCGGTGACCGTTCCCGTCGCGTCATCGAGCAGGAGAACGGCGAGGTGGCCGCGCTGGCTGGTCCGCGTGGCGACAGCGGTGAACTGAGCGAGGTTCAGTCGGCTCAGGATCTGGCAGGCATCCTCGTGCCCATGAGCGGGCAGGTCGATGCGGACCCGCAGCGGATGGTGGGTAACGGCGTCCAGAGAGAATGACTTCCGGGTGCCTGCGTCGAAGAACGAGGCGAACGCGGGGCGCTCCAGCAGTGTGACCCGCGCGGCGAGGACCGTGCCCAGGTCACCCGGGGCGGATGATTGGCGTTCACGGGCGGCGAGTTGGCGCAGGACGCCCTCGAGCTGGGCAGGCGTCTGCCGCGCGGGGCGGGGGAGGCCGACCTGGTGCTGGTGAACGCGCTCCGGCAGCTCCGCGTGCTGGTGCTGGATGAGGCGCAGCGCCTTCCTGCCGGCTAGGGCCGTCAGGCCCGCAATCGGGCCGCGCGAAGCGCGGCACGCCCGGTGACGCGCAGCGTCACCAGTGGCTGGAGCGCAGCGGAGGCCACCAGCCGGCCGAAGGCCCGCTGTGAATGGGTGTGGTGGTGGCGCTGGTTGGGCGTCAGCGGGGTCTGCGCGGTTGTCCCT
>NZ_BMVG01000072.1 GCF_014650595.1 Streptomyces alanosinicus | reverse complement strand
CGGCCCACAGGAAGTGATCACCAACGAACAAGATCCACTCTCGCAACAGACCCTAGCGCCTGTCTCCCCGATCATGATCAGGCGAGAGGGCATGGCTGCAGGTGACTTGGTCGTGTGACGGATAACGGGAGGACGCCGGGTGGGGCGGCTGGGCACAATGCGGTAATGGTTGATCATGTTCGAAGCGCTCCGCGTCCTGACTTCCTCTGCAAGCCCACGCTGAGGGGGGAGCGGGTGTTGCTCCGGCCGGTCACGGTGGATGACGTGCCCGCGCTGATGCCGATGTTCCGGGACGCGGAGGCATCACGGCTGACCGGTAGTCATGGCGACGGGGAGCCTGATGAGGCACAGATACGCGCCTGGTATGACACCCGTGGGGTTCAGGATGACCGGCTGGACCTTGCCGTGGTCGAGCGGACGACGGGGAACGTCATTGGCGAGGCGGTTCTCAATGAGTGGGACCCGAGGAACGAAAGCTGCGGCTTCCGTATCTGTCTCGTACCCGGGACTTACGGGCACGGCCTGGGGACTGAGGCGACCCGGTTGATCGTCGGATACGGCTTCGAGGAGCTGGGTCTGCACCGCATATCGTTGGAGGTCTACGCCTTCAATCCAAGGGCTCGTCGCGTCTACGAGAATGTGGGGTTCATTGCCGAGGGTGTGTTGCGCGATGCGCTGCTGTGGGAGGGCGAGCGGGTAGACGCGGCGATTATGCCGATCCTGGCGCCGGAGTGGTTCCGACGCCGCGGGCGGCCGGAAGCGGCCAGCCACGTGTCGGTCTGACCGTGCCGCTTGTGTCCGATCGCTCGTTGTTACGTTCATGGCGAGTCGGGGGGATCTTACGGATGCCGAGTGGGCTTTGCTGGAGCCGCTCCACATAAGGAGGAACGAAGTCGAGCGGCCGGTCAACGGCCTCAAGAACTCCTGGGCCGTGGCGACGAGATACGACTGTGAGGATGATGGGGTGCCGCCTTGGGCGGTGGTCTGGCTCGCGATACGACTGGCCGTGGTGCCTTGCGTTTGATCTGCCGACTGCCGTCTGAGGCGGTGCGTGCTGCCACCGAAGCGGTTGGCGTGTCCCGATTAGGGGCCTTCGCGACAGGCACCGTCACAGTCCTGACCGCGCCACACCGTTCCGGCGTCGGCCACCGGTGTTCCCGAGGCGAGCAGGAGACAGGCGACCATGCCCGGTATGACTCAGCAAAGCCATCCAGGCCACGACGCGACCGATCAGCGCGATCAGGTCCTGCTGGGAGTCGACACGCACAAAGACGTCCACGTGGCTGCGGTCATCACCGGCACCGGACTCCTGCTCGACACGCGAGGCTGGGCCAGACGGGTGAAGGCCCCATGCCGATCCGGAACTCCATGAGCTGGCCGTTGTCGGCGAACGCGATCTGGGAGCGGCCGTTCGGACTCTGCCGGGTGGGGCACTGCGCGAATTCGAGCAGCATCACAATGCCCATCGGTCCCATCAAGCCATGAGCCAGGCGGCACCACTGCGCGCATTGCCTGAACCGCTCGACGCAGGGCAGATCACCCGCCTGGACATACGCCGGAGAGACCGCCTCGGCGTCGTCGTCCACGAGTACCGACATGCCGCTTGAACTGCACGGATGAGGTCGTCGGCAGGCCAGTCCTCGCCGCCGGGTTTCTGATCGGCTCCGACCAGGTCATTTCCGGCTGACGACATGCCTGCGGTCCCCGACGAGACGCCAGGGGCTGCTGCATGCTGCCCGGGGATCAGAGAAGGTCACGGCCCCACGTCCGCGCGAAAGGGAGGGGAGCCGCGACCGGTCCGTCGCCGGTCGACCGGCGCAAGACGGGTAGCAAATGCCACCTGATCTGCGATGGGAAGGGCACCCCGATCAAGGTGCTCACCACCGCGGCGAACGTCAATGACATCACCCAGACCCTCGCCCTCGTCGACGGCATTGCCCCCGTCGCCGGGCGTCCGGGCCGTTCCCGCCGTCGCCTCGACGCGTTACTGGGCGACAAAGCGTGCGACTCCCTGGCCGTGCGTTGCGAACTGCGCAAACGCCGGATCGTGCCGGTGATCTCCCGCAAGGGCACCCCGAACATCCAGGGCCTGGGCAAGCTCCGCTACGTCGTCGAGCAGACCTTCGCCCTGCTCCACCAGTTCAAACGTCTCGCCGTCCGATGGAAACGACGCCTCGAACCCCACGACGCCTTCCTCTCGTTGGCCTGCAGCCTGATCTGCTGGCAGCGCATCAACAGGAACACTCATGAACGTGTTGCGAGCTCTAAACCGACAAGCGCCCAAGGGGCGGGTCGTGAGAGGGTGCGGTTCGACCTGGGACAGGGGGAAAAGTGGGGCTGATCTACGGCTACGACATCTATCTGCGTCCTCGGAATGTCGCCAGGGCGCTGGCCAATCTGGCCGAGCTGGCGCGACCAACCCGTGCCGTGCCGCCGCTTGAGGTCACCTTGCCCGGCGGTGAGCGGCTCGTCCTCCCGTTCACGTCCCATTTCAAGAGCGAGCCGGTCGATTGCTCCACGAGCAGCACGCTCGAGCTCGACATGTCCCTCATGTTCGACGTCGATGATGCACTGCGTGAGTACGCGCAGACGAGCGGTCCTGAACCCGAGGCGGACGGGCGCATCCAGATCGGGTACATCTACGCGACGATCCGGTTCGAGTCCCTTCTGCACCCTGGCTACACGTCGGTGGAGTGCTGGGCAGCGACGTCGGGGATGAGCCGCTTGTTTGCGCGGTCGGCCAACATCAGGAAGGTCTTCACCGACCTCACCGGCGACAGCGGAGGAGTGTGCTGCCTGTTCGACACTGGCGACGGCGCACCCGAGCAAGTGTGCTGGCTCAACGGTGCACCCACCCAGGAGACAGTCTCCGGTCCCCGCTTTCCAGATCGGCGAGCACTGGTGGCGACTTGGTCCGACTCCGAGAAGCGACCATAGGTGCTTCCTCTCTGAGGTCACAAGGTCATGTTACGAGCCCTGAGGTTGAACACCGCCAGAACGAGAGCAACATCGGCGCTGGCTCGGTCCGTTGCCGGAGGCGAGCGATTGCTGTCGGCGTTGCACCTCCAGGGTGTCTCATGTGTGTTTCTGGAGGTTCTCCCAGCGGTGTGAACGACGGCGTAATTCCCCACCTTGAACGCGGCGTAATGGGCCAGGGGGACGCCGGAGTCGGCGCCAGTGTGGCCATGGAGACGGCGGCCATGCTCCGTCGTACCCAGCGGCGTCAAGGTTTCCCGGGCCGCCCGCTAGCTCGCCCGCATTCGGGCTGGTCAGGGCTGTCCAGGGTGGCCGTCAGGCCAGCGCGAAGCGCCGCAATGCCGAGTAGTTAAGCGGGACTGATGAGTTGTCAAGAGGCGCGAGCATGCAAAACGGGACCTCGGCTAGCGTGATCGTTCTGCCAAGAACTCACCCGCACCGAGGTCCCGTTGCTCAGTCAGTCTGTCATGCCCGGCCTGCCAGCATCCGCTGTGGATGACCGCTACTTACCGGGGCATTTGGGTGCGCTCACTGCCTACCTGCCGCCGGAGTTGGTGGAGGCGATCCTCGCTGAGACCGGTCGGCTCCAGCAACGACTGCGCCTGCTGCCGTCCCTCTGCGGTGTGTACTTCGTACTCGCCTTGAGTCTGTTCCCCCACCTTGGGATGGCGCTGGTGTGGGAGAAGTTGGTCCACGCGTGGGGCACACAGGCTACGCGCCCCAGTGCGGCGGCGCTTCGGCATCTGCGGGCCCGGTTGGGGCCGACGCCGTTGCGCGCGTTGTTCGAGGTGCTGGCGGTTCCGCTGGCACCGCCAGGCGCGCCTGGAGTGGGCTATCGCGGACTGCGCACGGTGGCCTTCGACGGCTGCCACTCGCTGCACGTGCCGGACACCGCCGATAACCGGGCCTGGCTGGGACGCGTCCGCACCCGTCTGGGCTGGGCCGGCTACCCCGCGCTCAACGTCATGACGCTGGTCGACACCGGCACCCGCGGCCTGCTGGGCGCCAGCATCGGCGAAAACCGCCGCCGGTGCGATGAACGGGACCTGGCCCGCACCCTGCTCCACCGGCTCACCACCGGCATGCTTGTCATGCTCGACCGGGGCTTCGACGCCAACGACTTCCTCGCGCAAGTACACGCCACCGGAGCCGACTTCCTGGTCCGGATGACAATCCGACGGACTCCCCGCGCGCACACCACGCTGTCCGACGGCAGTTATCTGAGCATGTTCGGCACGCTGACCGTGCGCATCGTGAACGCCCGCTTCACCCTCACCGGCCCCGACGGCAAAATCCTCGAACACGACTACCGCCTGGCCACCACCCTCCTCGACCCCGTACGCCACCCAGCCGCCGACATCGCCCGCCTGTATCACCAACGCTGGGAGATCGAGACCGCCTACCGCGAGATCCGCGCCACGACCCGGACTGGGCGCCCGCTCCGCTCCGGCCACCGCGCCGGTCTCGAACAGGAGCTGTGGGCCATGCTCATCTGCCACCAACTCCTGCGTATGGCCATCATTGACGCCCTCCCGGGCCTCGACCCCGACCGAGGTTGCTACACCGCGGCCCTGGAAGCCGCCCGCGCCAGCATCACCACCGGGCCCCTGCCCGAAGACCGTGCCAACCCCGTCCACCACGCCGTCCAACGGCACCAGCTCCCTCCGCGCCGGCCGCGCATCAGCGCCCGCCGCGTCAAGCACCCCACATCCCGCTACATCGCCTGCGACCGTGCGCTGCCCCGTCCCCGGGCAAGCACCCCCGTCATCGAGTTCCACGTCACCATCCAGCCGCCGCCGGCCCCGCCGCCGCCCCGGAACCTCCACATCCGACGCCCCGGAACCCAGCCCGCCCAGCCCGGCACCCGGCGGGCCCGCCTGACTGCCTTGATGCACACCCGTCCCGACCACCTATGGACGGTCGCCGAACTCACAACAGGTCTCGGCGACACCGGCCGCGGCCTGCGAACCCAACTCACCGAATGGGCCACTCTCGGCTTCCTGGAACGCCCCAAACAGGGGCACTACAGACTTTCGCCCACCCTCTTGACGGAGAAGCCCGAGCCCTAACTACTCGGCATTGCGAAGCGCCGCCGCAGGCGCCCTTGACCGCACTGACCAGCCCCCACAATCGGCAGTTGGGCGGCCCGCTCCGGCCTCAGCCAGGGTGGGGAATTACGCCGACAGGAAAGTGCCGTTGGTGGGGAATTACGCCGTCGCTGACAAGCGGGTGAGGCTGGGGCCAGGAAGTGGTGAGTCGGGCCATGTTCGTTCGATGAGTCAGCGGTGCCGGCCAGGCGAGTGCGCTGGTGGATTCGATGCCTTCGCGGGTGATCCGTACGCCGATGTACTGGTCAGGTACTCCCTGTCACAGAGTGGGCTGGTTGTAGGCCTTGTCGGCGTGCCGCTTCGCCGGTTCGCCCGTCGTGGGGCGCTGCTGGACTTCACTGCGGAGATCGCCGTGACCACGGGTTCCAATGCCGCTGACTCGCATGTGCTGGTGGTCGAGATCACGACCGCGAGCGACAGCCCGGCTCGTTCGGACAGGACTGGATCTTCGAGTCGGGTTTACCCCGGTCGACCGAGCTGGGACCGCTCAGCTCGCCCTCTCTTCCGCCGACGCATCTAGGGAGTGTCCGACGGGTCGGATGACGGGGTTGCAAGCAGATCGTTCGCTTGGTGTGGGGCGGGGAGATCTATCAGATACTGAGTGGGCTCGGCTGCGGCCGCACCTTCCGAGGAATGTCGGTCGGGGCGGACGGTGGAAGAACCGCCGCACCGTCATCAACGGCATCCTCTTCCGTCAGCGGACCGGCATCCCGTGGCGGGACTTACCCGCGCGGTTCGGCAAGTGGAAGACCGTTCATGATCGACACCGACGTTGGTCGGCGGACGGCACATGGGAGAAAGTCCTGCGGGCCGTCCAGAGCAACGCCGACGCGGAGGGCCGGATCGACTGGAGTGTGGTGAGTGTGGATTCCACGGTGTGCCGTGCCCATCAGCATGCCGCCGGGGCTCTCCATCGCCCGGCCCGGAAACCGGGTCGACGCGCTCGTCCTGCAGAGCATCGTCCGGACGAGGGGATCGGCCGTTCTCGCGGCGGTCTCACGACGAAGATTCACCTGGCGAGCGATGGCGGATGCCGTCCGCTGGCCATCCTGGTCACGCCCGGACAGTGGGGTGACGCGCCGCAGTTGGTCCCGGTGCTGGACCGCATCCGTGTCCCGCGTCCAGCCGGCGGTCACCCACGGACGCGTCCGGATCACATGTGCGGCGACAAGGCGTACAGCTCGCGCCGAAACCGCCGTTACCTGCGGCGACGGCAAATCCGGCACACGATTCCCGAGCGCCGGAACCAGCGAGGCAACCGCCGACGGCGCGGCAGTCGGGGCGGTCGCCCCGCTGGTTTCGACCGGGCACTGTATGCCCGCCGGAACGAAGTCGAGCGGACCCTCAACGCTCTCAAGGGCTTCCGCGCCGTGGCGACCCGGTACGACAAGAGAGCGTACGTCTTTCACGGAACGATCACCCTCGCCGCGATCCGGCTGTGGGTTCGTTGATGGTCCGCCGCACAGTCCCTGGTCCCTCAGTTCACCGGACGAGCCCGATGGCTTCAATCTCGATCATCCACTCGGGGTCGGCGAGTGAGGAGACCTCTACGAACGACTCAGCAAGGTGGGGCTCGTTGGGGAAATGTTCCGCGCGCAGCTTGGCGAAGATGTCCTGCCGTGCAATGTCGGTGACGAACACGGTCGCCTTGACCACGTCGGCGAGGCTGGAGCCCGCGTTCGTCAATACCGTCGATAGGTTCGCGAGTGCCTGGCGGGCCTGCGCCTCGAAGTCCCCGGCGCCGACCGTGGCCCCCTGGGCGTCGATCGGGGCCTGGCCCGAGGTGAAGACCAGATTCCCGACGCGGATGCCGAGCGATATGCCGGCCGACTCGTACCAGTCGGGCTCCGCGGAAACGCGTACACGCTCAGCGGCGGGCGGTGTCACGGACATGGTGCTGACACTCCTTCAAAACTGCTTGTGTGTAGCCGAGTGGCGGCAGCCACCAGCTCGATGGTGATCCATGCAGGACAGCCACGAAATGCCGTGATCCATTCCCGAGGGCCCCGTGGGGTCGCTTCTGGACCAGATCGAGTGTGAGCGCGCGGTGACGGTTGTCCAAGTACGCGAGGGCGCGCCACATCTCGGACATGATTCATCGGACAGGCCCTAGCACGCCGGGACCAGTGGCTCCACGAGCTCCCGCAACCCGTCCGGCGAGAGCCGCAGCGACAAACGATCAACCACACCCGAGATCACGACGCATCAACGGCAAGCCACCACATAAGAAGTGCTCCACGATCGGCATCGGCGAGAGCATCCGATCTCGGTCAAGTAGTCCCGCTCCTCGATGAATTCCGCTGGTATGGATTTCCGCCGGTGAGGAGGAAAACGACCGGAAAGCCAACAGCGTGATGGCGTGACCACCGGCATGAACGTGACCGAAACCGCCGGTCGTATCCGGACACGCAGTCAGTAGCCCCCGGCTGGCCGTTCCTGCACGTGCCGTTCGTGCTCGATCTCGTCGGCGACGGCGAAATCCTCCGTGGAGATCCGGCTTTTGCCGTCCGTGGCCACGATCGTGTCGCTGCGGGGAGCCAGCGGCGGCCGGCGTTCTCAGGCGCGAAGCCGTCGTCGACTACCGTGGGATGTCCAGAGTATCGACACCGGCTGATCCCCTCAGCATACGCGGACGGCGCTCAGCCGGCGCCCTCGGCGCGGACGTCGTACTCCTCGCGCGCCACGAGAACTTCTTCGATGTGTTGTACCGACCACTCCGTGAGCGCCCTCAGGGGAGCCCGCAGTGTCTGGCCGAGGGAAGTGAGCTCGTACTCCACGCGGGGCGGCACTTCCGGATACACGGTTCGCCGGACCAGGCCGTCGCGTTCGAGGGTGCGCAGTGTCTGCGTGAGCATCTTCTCGCTCACTCCCGCCAGTCGCTGCCGCAGCTGGGTGAATCGGCACGCCCCGTGCTTGCCGAGTTCGCCGAGCACGAGAACCGCCCATTTGCTGCCGATCTGGTCGAGCAGGTCGCGTGAGGGACAGCCACGCGTGTACGGGTCCCACGTTTCTGTGGGGCCGGTCACTTTCTTGACCGCTGCCACACCGCTCACCTCCAACCTTTCTTTCGGGTGGTTACCCTACCAAAAAGTGGCTACTTACCAGAGGAGAGTTAGCAGGCCACAGTGGAACGCGTGCCGCGGATGGTCCGCGGCAGCAAGGGGTTCACCTCATGTCGATCGTCGTCACCGGAGCGTCCGGCCAACTGGGCCGGCTCACCGTCGAAGCGCTGCTGCGGCGCGGAGTGCCGGCCGCGGACATCGTCGCGACCGGCCGGGACATCGCCAGGGTCAAGACTTTCGCCGAACGTGGTGTGGTGGTACGCCAGGCTGACTTCGAGGACCCGCAGAGTCTCGCGGCGGCCTTCGCGGGAGCGGACAAGCTGCTGCTGATCTCGACCACTTCCGTGGACGAGCGGTTCGCCAACCACCGCCGAGCCATCGACGCCGCGGTGGCGGCAGGCGTGCCGCTGGTGGCCTACACGAGCATGGCGCACGCGGACACGGCCACCACGATCCTCGCCTCCACCCATCGTGCCACCGAGGAATACCTTCGGGAGCGCGGAGTCCCCGGCGTGCTGCTGCGCAACAGCTGGTACCTGGAGAACTACACCGCCCAGCTGCCCGCGGCCGTGCAGCACGGCGCCTTCATCGGAGCCGCCGGCGAGGGCAGGGTCAGCGCCGCGACCCGCGCCGACTACGCCGAGGCCGCCGCCATCGTACTCACCACGGAAGGCCACACCGGCGCGGTTTACGAGCTGGGCGGCGACGAGGCGTTCACCCTCGCCGAACTCGCGGCCACCGTCTCGGCCGTCACCGGCACGCCGATCGCCTACACCGACCTGCCCGCGGCCAAGCTCGCCGAGGCGCTGACCGGCACGGGCGTGCCGGCGGACCTGGCGCACGTCCTCGCCGACGCGGATCTGGGCCTGAGCCGCGGCGAGTTGTTCACCGGCTCGCGCGACCTGAGCCGTCTGATCGGCAGGCCCACCACCTCCGTGACCGACGCGATCGCCGACGCGCTGCGCTGACACACGTCCCGTCGAGTCAACCGGAAGGTCCGTTCCCATGTCCACCCGCACCATCGCGTGGCGGCGCGCGCTGTCGACGCTCACCGTGACCTCCGCCGTCCTGGTCGCCGTCGCTGTTCCCGCAACGGCCGCGCCGGCTCCTGGTTCCGCGATCACCATCAACGGCAGCAATGCCTTCCCCGAAAGCGTCGCGGCCGACAACCACTACGTCTACACCACCAGCATCGACGACGGGACCGTCTACCGCGGGCGGCCTGGAGCGAAGACGTTCGAGCCCTTCCTGCCGGGCGGCCGAGAGGGCCGCACCCAGGCCACCGGGATCAAGATCACCCGGAACCGCCTGCTGGTCGCCGGCGCCTTCACCGGACGTTTCTTCGTCTACACCAACACCGGGAAGCTCGTTTCCGCCTACACCGTCCCCGACACGGGCGAGCCGACCCTCGTCAATGACGCCGCCGTCACCCCTGGCAGGGACGTCTACATCACTGACTCCTTGCGCGCGGTGGTCTACCGGATCCCGGCGGCGCAGGTCAACGCCCCCGCCACCGGCGCCCAGCAGACCTTGCAGGTGGCCCACCACCTGCCGGACTACGTGGCCGGTGAGTCGAATGGCAACGGTGTCGTGGCCACCCCCGACGGCAAGTTCCTGATCATCGGTTACTGGTACAGCGGGGCGCTCTACCGGCTCACGCTCGCCACCGGCGAAGTCCGCAAGATCGACGCACCGCCGCTGCCCAGCGCCGACGGCATCGTGTTGCGAGGAAACACCCTGTACGTCGCTCGTTCCGTGAACAACGAGATCACCACGGTCCGGCTCTGCGAGGACGACACCCGGGCCACCGTCGTCTCCGAACGCACCTACCCGGGCGCCGATACGACCACCGGCGTTGCCGTGAGCGGGGATCGGCTGTTGGTAACCAACTCCCAGATGGACACCTATCTCTACGGCGATCCGTTGACCAGCCCGGTGTTCACCGTCGAAAGTCTGCCACTGCACTGACGATTCGGCGCGGGCGACGGCTCACCAGAGCGTCGGAGCCGTTCCAAGACCGGTGTTTCTGGCCCGGCACCTGCCGCCGGTGCCGGTTCTGAGTAGCGGCTATGTTCGTGGATGTGCGGCGCGCCGTCTGGGCGGAAGCAGTGGCCGGGCGCGATTCCGGTGCCGCGGCGGTTCCGCAACGCCTCCGACACCGAACCCATGCGCATCCTGCGGACCTACGCTTCGGTCGACGCCCCCCGCACGATCGTCGAGACCGGAAGAACCAGCCGGGTCGACGCCGGGCACCCGAAGCAGGAGGACCGCGTTCCGGCTGGTGTGTTTGCCGTCCTTCACGGTCATGCGCCCACCGCCGGTACCCAGCGTGCTGACGGGCCGAGTGCGGTGGCCGGGGGAGTCGGACCGGCGGGAGGCTGCCGCGCGGGAGCGGATCGACGAACTGCGCGGATGTGTCGAGGAGTTGGCTTCCGGGCTGGCCGAGCAGGAGGGCGTGCTGTCGAGGCCGGAGACCACACCGGCGACGATGGCCGAGATCCTCTCCGGCCCGGAACCGGTCGCCGAGCCGAATGCCGACGCGATGGGCGAGCCGGAACCGGAGCGGCGGCAGACAGGAGCGCTGGCGTCGGCGGTGGACAAGGATCTGTTCGGGGTGGGGTCGCCGGTCAGGGTGCGGTTGGTGCCGCCGTGGTCGGCGGAGCTGGCCTCCACCGTGCTGCCGCGCTCCTACCAGGACATCGTGGAGGTCCTCACCGACTCGGTGCATCCGATGCGCGCCCACCACCTGTGCGCGGCTCTGGGTCTGTCGACGGACAAGAGCAAGGTCGAGGGGTTTCGGTCGAAGCTGAAACGCCTGGTCGAGCGAGGCTGGATCACCGGTGGGGCCAGGGCTGTTCGCCCGGCGGGATACCCCGCCGGCACCTGGGAAGCAGCCGAACGCCGCGCCCCCGCGCGCCGGTGACGGGGCGGGCTCCCGGTCCTGGCGTCGAAGGTGACGAAACTGCTCGATGCCCCGAATCGAGAGCCCGATGGACGCAATCCACGACGGCGCACACCGCGTCGGCGGCTGACCCGTTTGCCGCCTCCCTTTCCTCCTTCACATCCCTGGCCGCCGACCTCGCCGGCCCCGGGCCATGCTCTGCTCCCACCAGGAACTGGAGGACCTGGTCACCGACCGCGGCCGGGAGCTGCTGCGCCTGCTGCTGCAAGACCGCCTCGACCTGCGCGCCGCCCGCGAGGAGCGTGAATGGGCCCGCCTGCCGGCCGCCGACCGCGCCGGCGGGCGCACCCGCCTGGAGAGGGGCCCACCACCGCGAACTGGCCACCGTGCTCGGGCGGGTGACGGTGCGCCGGTGCGCGCTGCGGGTACTCCTTGCCCGGCCCGGTCAGGTCACCGTCCTTGCCGTAGAACAGGTCCTTGATCGCTCTGTTCCAGTTCTCCACCACCTGCAATCCCTCGTGAATCTCCCGGCGCATCTCGGCATCCGCGAGGTGGTTGCAGATGAACGCCGTACGCACCGCCCGCCCCAGCTCCTCGATCGCCCGGTAGGTGGGGTGTTTCGGTCCGCCGCGGGTGAAGCGCCGCAGCACCTGCTCGGCCTCCGCCGTCCCCAGGCGCAGGGCGATGGTGTACTTCACGATCTGGTCGTACTGGTACGTGGCGGTCACGGCGCCTGACACGAAGCCGGGCGGGAGGCGGGGGAAGTCACTCATGCGAGGGGCCGATTTCGAGGTGTGCTGGGGTCACTTGACGGAGCCGCCGGTGATGCCGGCGGCGATGTACTTCTGGGCGAGAACGAGCAGGAGGGCGGCTGGCACGGCGGACAGGACGGACGCGGCCATCACCGAGCCCCAGTCGCCGACGTGCGCGCCGATGTACTGGTAGATACCCAGCGTGACCGGCTTGACGTGGTCGGTGGTGTTCAGCGTGAGCGCGAACATGAAGTCGCTCCACGCGAACAGGAAAGCGAACAGGCCGGAGGTGATCAGCGAGTTGCGGCTCATCGGCAGTACGACCTGGGCGAACGTCCGCACCGGCCCGGCGCCGTCCAGTTGCGCCGCCTCGATCACCTCGCCCGGGATCGAGACCATGAAGGACCGCATCAGCACGATGCAGAACGGGATGCCGAGGGCGGCGTCCGCCAGCATCAGCCCGAAGTAGGAGTTGACCAGGCCGAGATCGACGTACGAGTTGTAGAGCGCGTTGGCGATGACGATGCCCGGGACCATCTGGGTGATCAGGGTGCCGAACACGATCGTCTGTGAGCCGCGCAGCCCGAAGCGGGCCAGCCCGTACGCCGCCGGGGCGGAGAGCGCCAGGCAGATGGCGACCGCGCCGAGGGCGACCGTCAGCGAGGTCAGTAGATGGCCGCCCTGGTCGTCGAGGGCCTTGGCGAAGCCGGACAGGTCCAGGCTGGCCGGCACCGGATCGACCTGGAGCAGTCCCGAGCCGGGCTGGAGCGCTGTGTCGAGCATCCAGTACAGCGGGAAGAGCATCACGCAGAGGACGAGTACGCCGGCGAGGGTGGAGCCCCAGCGGCGCCTGGGAGTCGTGGGTGCTGGAGAGGCCATGGACGTCACTTCCCCTCGGTGCGGTTGGCCCGCAGGTAGAACACCGCGAACACGGCGGAGACGAGGATGAGTACGTCGCCGACGACCGCGCCGGCGCCGAAGTCCAGTTGCACGAACGAATTCTGGTAGGTGAGCGTGCCCAGGGTCTGGGTGGCGTCGGCCGGGCCGCCGTCGGTGAGAGCGAGGATCAGGTCGAGGATCTTCACGGTCGACATGAAGCCGAGCACCAGGACGACCGTGATCACCGGCTTGAGTACCGGCAGGGTGACGGAGCGGAAGGTCCGCCAGGCGGAGGCGCCGTCGAGGGCGGCCGCCTCGTGCAGCTCCCCGGGGATCTCCTGCAGACCGCCGTAGAGGATGACCATGTTGAAGGGGATGCCGATCCAGATGTTGACCAGGATCGTGGACAGCAGGGCCATGCCGGGGCTGTTCAGCCAGGGGATGTGACCGTCCAGGCCGAGTGCGCCGAGGAAGGAGTTCAGCACGCCCGTGTCCTGGTCGAGGATGCGCCGCCAGACGATGCCGGAAACCACCATGGGAACCAGCCAGGGCAGCAGGATCAGCGAGCGCAGGAGTTCGTTGAGGGGGAATCTGCGGCTGAAGAACACCGCGAGCGCGAGGCCGATGCCGAACTGCCCCAGCAGCGAGCCGGCGGTGAACACGAGGGTGTGCCAGAGGGCCTGGCCGAAGAGGGCGTCCTGGAAGACCTTTGCCCAGTTGTCGACGCCGTTGAAGGGGGCTGCCCCGGTGAAGAAGGTCCTCGGCGTGTAGTGCTGGAAGCTCATCACGATGTTACGGACCAGCGGGTAGCCGAAGAAGAGCAGCATGAAGACTACGGCGGGGGCGACGAATCCCCACTGCGCGAGGCGCCGCCGCAGCCGGGCCGGCCGCGAGTCGGGAGTGCCGGCCCGTTGCCGCATCCTGGAGGGTGCCGGGACGGTGATGGTGGATGTGGTCATGTGCTTGCCTCACTTCCCGCTCGTGGCCCGCTGCTGGGCGCTCGTCAGGGCGGCCTTGCTCGACTCACCGGTCAGAGCCGACTGGAAGGCGCTCTGCAGTGCGAGCGAGACGCTCGACCAGCCGGCACCGAGTTCGGCCGTACGGGAGCGGGCCGCGGCCACCTGGCCGGCCAGGGCGTCCAGCTCCGGCACGCGTTTGCGCCACAGCGCCGCGGCCTCCACGTCGGCCGGGACCATCCAGCTGTTGAGCGCGTAGGTCAGCTGCTCCCGCTCGCCGGACAGACAGGCGACGATCCGCCCGGCCGTCTTCTCCCGCGCCGTGTCCCCGGTGTTCGGGACCGTGAGCACGGCACCGCCCAGGGGGCCCACGGAGCCGGCCCCGGTCCTGGGCACCGGGATCCGTGCGATGCCCCAGTGCAGCGACTTCTTGGTGTTCAGGGTCTCGATCTGCCAAGGGCCGTTGATCATCATCGCGGCGTTGCCTGCCATGAACTGGTCGTTGACGTCCGCCTGGGTCCAGTTGACCGTGGACTTCGACAGCGAGCCGTCCTTGAGCAGGGTCTTCCAGAAGTCGAGTGCCTCGATGACCCGGGGTCCGTCGAGTCGGTTCTCGTCGCCGCCGTTGGACCACATGAACGGCAGGAACTGGAAGACGCCGTCCTCGGCGCCGCCCGCGCTGAGCGCCAGGCCGTACCGCTTGCCCCGGGTCAGCTTCCGGGCGGTGTCGCGTAGTTCGGCCCAGGTGCCCGGGACCTTCAGGCTCGCCTGCGCGAGCATGTCCTTGTTGTAGAACAGTGCGAGGGTGTTCACCGAGCGGGCCGCTCCGTAGTAAGTCCCCTTGTAGGAGCCGAAGTTGATGATTCCCTGGGGGGTGTTCCCGGTGCTCAGGCCCAGTCGCCGGAGGTCGATGAGCCCGCCGGCGTCGGCGAACGTCGGCATCTCGGAGGCGTCGAACTGCACGATGTCGGGCAGCGACTTCGAGGACGCCATCCGCAGCGCCTTCGTCATCACCTGCGCGGCCGGGACGCTCTGCTGCTCGATAGTGACGCCGAGCCGCTCGCCGCAGCGGGCCATCGCCTGGGCGTCCCAGCGGTGGTAGGTCTCGTCGGTCGAGGAGTTCATCACGGTGTACGCGGCGCTGTCGCGTTGCCGGCCGCATCCGGTCAGGGCCGCCCCGGTGACCAGGACGGTGAGGATGGCGAGCGGTGCCACGGCCCTGCTGGAGCGTCCGCGGCGCACGGCAGTCGGAGTGGGTGCTGTCACGGTGGGTGTCCTTGCGTAGGAGACGGGGGCGGCGGCTCAGCGGGCGCCGAGCAGGTGGTCCACGGCGAGCTGGTCGAGGTGCCCGAAGGCCATGCCGCGGGCGGCGGCGGCCTCCACGTCGAAGTCCTCCACGGCCGTACGGTCCGCCGGCGGGCCCGCAGACGGTTGGCGGCGGTCGGCTCGACCGGCGCCGGGGCACGACGGGGGGTGTCACCGAACGGGCCCCGTCCCTGCCGGCCGGCCGCCCACAAACCGGAGCGGAACGTGTCCTGAAACGGAGTCGAAGCGCTTCAATACGATGGTGCCCCCCGCCCGTCAGCTCATCCGGCACCTCTGCCGGTGAATTTGTCATTCTGGATGACTAATACGTCAATCCCGGATGGCACACCAGCCCCCAGGGCATGCCCGTTTGAACACGATGCGATGCCCCACCGGGCGGCCATTTCGGATAATCCGCAGCTCAGCGCCGATCTACACGCCATGAACAGCCGTGTGGCGAGGTGTGGTCCGTGTACGATCGACCGGCGGGTGACGGTGTTCACAATGCCCCGCCGACTGACCCCGCTCCGCGAGGAAGACCGTGAAGTTCACCGACGGGTTCTGACTCACCCGCGACGGCGTCCAGGTGTCCTACGCCATCGGGCTACGCGACGTACGCGTCGAATTGAAGCGCTTCACTACATGCCTCCATCCAGCTCGTGACGTGCAGATGCAAAGCCCTCAACGCGCCGCTCCTCGCGGGTCCGGACTTCGCCCTCGTGGCCGAACCCAGCGGCGTCGGCGAGGTACGCCGGGACGGCCTGGTCATGCTCGGCGCCGACCTCCTGGTCGCCCCGGTGTTCAGCGAGGACGGCGAGGTCGAGGTCTACCTCCCCGAGGGCACGTGGACCCGCCTCCTCACCGGCGTGCGGGTCACCGACCCGGGGTGGCGCACCGAACGGCATGGCTACGACAGCCTTCCGCTCAATGTCTCAATGTCTCAATGTCCCCGAGGGCGCCGTCCTTCCGCTCGCCTCGGACGACATCCGGCCCGACGGCGACTGGCTGGACCACCCGGCCCTGCTCGTCCACTCGCCGGCCACTGCCGGCCTGACCGCCCGCATCACCGTGCCCGGCCCGACGGGCGCACGGGCCGCCGTGTTCCACGTCCGGCGCGAAGGCGGTGCCCTACACGTCACCGTCACACGGCGCATCGGTGCGCCCGTACCGCTTCCCCGCCGGTGTAGAACCGGCGGGCGTCGGCGAACCACCGCCCGAGTGGGCACCCAGCAAGCGTGGCCGGCACGCCTCGGCTTCCCCTGTCTGGTCGTCGCCGCCGGGCACGCGGTACGTGAAAAGGACCTTCAGGCCGCCGTGTTCGCGGGCGTGGGTGACGGCGGCCTCCACACCGGGCCGCCAGTGTTCGTGCTCGGGGTGGAGGACGCGGAGGTTGATGAACGAGGCCGAGGCGGCCGGGTCGTGTGGGGTGCTGGACTTCAGCAGTGCTCGGGCCGGCACGGACAGTCGGTCGCTTCGGTCGCTCCCGGCTGCCTCGCTTTCGGCCCCGTTGCGGCTCCGGACGCCTCTGGCACGGCTCTGGGGCTGTGGAGGGTCACCCGGTGACCAGGGTCCAGTGCATGTCGTGGAGAGTCTGTCCGATGGGTACGTAGTAGACGCCGGCCAGGCACCAGGGTGTCCTGCGATGACCGTCGAGGACGGTGTCGCGGTTGTATGCAGGCGGGCAGGTGACCGTCCGGTCGAGGGCGGTGATGGTTCCGCGTGCTTCATCGGCTGTGTGGTTGCGGACACTGGCGAAGACCGGGCCGCCGCTGTCGCCGTTGACGGCTGCGACACCGCCAAGCGTGGCGGAGGTGGCGTAGGCGAGGTCGACGTCCGGACGGTAGATGCCGTTGGGCCCGGTGACGCCGATGTCGGTCTGGGCTATGCGCACACCGCAGTGCACACCGCCGTTGGCGCCGTCGGTGCACACGTAGTCGCCGACGTTGTTGTGCCCCCAGCCTATGAGGGGCTTGGCGTAGCCGTCGGTGCGGCTTGCGGGGCCGTCGTAGAGCCGACCGCTGAGGCGCTGTGAGGGCAGCTTGATGCCGACCACGTCGTCTTGCGGGGAGCGCTGGGTGGCGTCGGTGGTACCGATGAGGTCGCCGCCCCACCAGGTGGTCCACCGGCCTTCGGGTCCCGGGCCACAGTGGTAGGCCGACGTCAGCATGTACTGGCCCTGGGCGTTCTTCACTCCGTAGGAGCCGGAGCAGATGCCGCCGAGGGGGTTTTTCAGCGCCGAGGCTCCGGTCCAGGGCGAGCTGTCATGCTGTCGGGAGGACAGATCCACGCTCTGCAGCCGGTGGATCGCGGCGACGTGCACTCCCGACAGCCGGCCGGCTGCCGTGGCGACCTGCTGCGACGTCTTACCGCGTCCGCTCGTCAGGAGACTGCTCGCCATACGGGCGGTGTTGTCGTAGCCGACCTCCAGGCCGCTGCCGTCCACCGCCGGTGCGATGCTGGTGATGCGGACAGGGTCCGCCGTCCTCTCGACTCGCAGCTTCATGGACGCCAGGTTGTTCAGCAACTTCACACGAGCCGCGTGGAGTTCAGCCTTGGAATAGCGGGCGGGGTCGACCTCGGCGGTCACTCCGTGGGGGAGGTGGGCGAGGATACTCCTGACCCGCTGGGGCGGGGTGCCTTTCCAGTACAGGCGCAGGTGGTTGCGGTCGGGGTCGACCTTCACCTCAGCGAAGCCGGGTATGCGCACCCGGCCGGACTCGGAGAGCCCTTCGGTGATCCGGCCGGCGATGGCGTCGAGGACCTGCTGGCGTTCGTCGATCCGCGCGGCCGCATGTGTGGCCGGCGCAGGAGAGGCGCCCGCGAGTGAGGGGATGACGAACGGGACTGCGGCGGCCAGGGCGGCCGCGGGCAGCACGAATGCCACCCATCTGTGACGCGCAGCGTGTTTCATGTGACCGCTGTCTTTCTGCTGGAGTCATTGTGACGCGGACATGCTCCTACAGTGCAGGCTCGTCAGACAAAGTTGTGATCAGTTGGACGAGGGGAGGTTCTCGATCGGCAGCCGCAGGGCCGAGGCGGACGGCGCCTGTTGCTCTCCGGTCGGTGGCCGAGGCAGCTCCCCAAGGATCTCGATCGGGATGGGGCCTGCCGTGTCGTCGGCGGAGATTCGGCCGCCGGCAGATGTTCGCGACGGGCAACCTGACGTTGCGGAGGCAAACGTGCCGTTCCTGGCGGACTCGTACGAGGCGGTCCGTGAGGACCCGACCGCCAAGTCCCGGCTGCATATCACTGCTGCGGCCTGTTGGTGTGTGTCGACCGGGGACCTCGTCGAAGGAGGAGGCCGAGGACCTCGCGGGCGTCGGCCCCACGTGAGGAGGGCGGTTTCCAGGGGGCGTTGCAACACGTGGTCGTGTTGATCAGGCCGCGAGCAGTTTATGCAGGCGCTCGGCTGCGGTTTCCCAGCCGAGCGTTTTGCGTGGGCGGTGCCGTTCAGCTCGCTTCCCATTCCTGCGGATTTCGGGGCGGGTGATCGGCGTGCAGCAGGAGCCCTCCGCGGATCGGGCAGCGACCCTGTTGCGACTGGAGCAGGCGCACGGTCATGCCGTCGACCGGCGGGGGTGGCCCTTTGCGACACCGCACGGCCCAGTACGACTCCAGCGCCAGGTCGTCCGGGGACGCCCTGCCCTGGACCAACTGGTGCCGTCGGATATCCAGTGCTTCGGCTTGTTCGGGTGGCTGTGTTTGGCCCACTTGCAAACGAGCTTCCACACGTGATTGTCCAGCGCGGTGAACACCTCGCTGGACACCACCGTCCGGTAGTAGGCCGACCAGCCCCGCACGATCGGGTTGATCTTCTTGAGCACCGCACCCGCGTTGGCCCCTCGCAGTGATGACGATCTCGAATTCCGGCGCTGTCCGCGGCTCCGTGAATCCCCAGGTCAGCGGCCGGAAAGCGGGATCGTTTCGGCAGCGTACTTCCTGCCGTGGCGAGCAAGAGGGTTGAGGATGTGCTGTTTCCCGGGATCGATGTGCGGGTGGAGGGAGTGAGCGACTCCTCCGGCATCCTGGTGGTGTAGGCGGTGTCGACGGCCCGCCCAGGCCGGTGCCCGAATCGCCGTAAGCAGGCCCGCCGCGGGGCGCACCGAGCATCCCGGCGCGGAGATCTCTGCCGGGACCGGGCGACCGCCTTCACCAAGGCGGTCAGGGAAGCCGCCCCCGATGCCCCCGATGCCCTCGAAGTAGCTGATCGCTGGCACCTGCTGCAGAATCTGTCCGCCGCGGTGGAGAGACCTGCCACCAGCATCGTGACTGCCTGCGCAAACGCGCCGAGGAGGAGACGGTGACCGAAGTGCCCGAGGTGGCCCCGATGCTGTTACCGCCCGCGGAACTGCCCCGCACCCAGATCATCGAGCGCACCCGCCACCGCTACGAGGACATCCACCGACTGCTGGAAAACGCTGGACCATCAGCGCCATCGCCCGGCAGCCGAACCGCGACCGCAAGACCGTCCGCCGCTTCCGCGACACCGACCTCGACCAACTGCTCGCCTCCGCCGGCGAGCGCCGCCCCCACGGCGTCCTGGAGCTGTTGAAGGCGTATCTCAATACCCGCTTCACCGAGGCGCAGGGCCAGGTCAGCGGCACCCGCCCGTTCCTGGAGATCCAGGCCCGCGGCTACCACGGCAGTCACCAGGTCGTCCGCAAGCACCTCGCCGCCCTGCGGGCGGGCACCGCCGAACCGGTCCGGGCCGACATCCCCACCCCCTCGCAAGATCACCTCCTGGATCATGCGGCTCCGCGAGACACTTACCGACAGCCAGACGAGCGCCTCCTCCAAGTCCGGCTCGCCTGCCGGACATCACCCGGGCCTGCGACCTCGCCCGTGCCTTCGCCGACCTGGTCCGCCACCAGCGCGGATACCTCCTCCTGGAGTGGATCCGGCAGGCCGAGCAGGACGCACCGAAGCCGATGAAGGGCTTCGCCGGCTTTCTCCGCCAGGATCTGGACGCCGTCACCGCCGGACTCAGGTTGTCGTGGAGCTCGGGAGTGGTCGAAGGCCATGTGAACCGGGTGAAAACGCTCAAGCGAGCGATGTATGGCCGTGCCTCGTTCGAACTCTTCCGGACCCGCATCCTCACTCAGCCATGAGCGTCACGAAACTGGCCGAGTCGTGCCTACCGGTTTCTGATGGAAAAGGCCATGGGCGCCGACAGCCAGCGTCCACACCAGGAGTGGAAACGCCGCGACCCGCTCCATGCCTCCCATCCCCAGTCCCAGGTAGTGGTGGGAAAAGAAGAGTCCCAGGGCCATGACCGCCGTGATTCCCAGCAGGCTGGTGGCCCAGCGCAGTGGACCCGGAACACGGATCGACAGGCCGACTCCCGCCAGCAGAAGGCCGATGTTGCCCGTTCCCATGATGAGCAAGGCACCCAGGGCGTGCTGATTCTCGTGGACGTCCGCAGGCGCCAGCCCGGCGAGTGCGAAACCCAGACCAGCACCGGCCAGTAGAAACCGAGCGATGGCGGCGGTCGCGCCTCGGCGCCACATGGGACCAGTCAGGGCGGCGCCGACAACGAGCAGTGTTCCCAGGGCGATGAACGAGAGGTTCATCAGGCCGTGTTCAGGCGAACAGATATACCGAGGCTCGGGTTCCTGCTGCATGGCGCAATGAGCGTTACCTAGGTCACTGATGTTGTTCCGCGCCCAACTGTACGGTCTCGCCCACGCTGACTCTACGATCCAGTGGATCGCAAAAAACTGCACCACACCTGCGATCCATACGGAATACCCGATCCGAGCCTTCACTCGTCCACCTTCTGTCGCACGTTTTCCGTACGAGCTAGCGGATCATGTCGCTCCGGCCGCATGCACTACAGCGAGCCCCCGAAACGGGGTGGGGCAGTCCCTACGAACGGGCTCGTTCACGGAACTGCGGACAGAGCCCGAATTGACCAACTGGGGTATGTGGGGAGCGGAAAGCGGAAGGACTCACCGATCATGTGCTCGGTGAGTCCTTCGAGGTGGGGCGAATCAGAGGGAGGAGACGAAGCCCTCTGACTGGTCGAGACGGAATGGAGAGCCGGGGCTCTCAGGTGTCCATCCCTTGAGGCGAGCGGTGCGGATGCTGTCGGCAACGTCGGAGGGCAGGACAGGGTTGGCCTGTGCGCCGAACCAGTTGCTTGGGTGTGGCTGGTTGGTGGTGATCACCAGTGTGGTGCCGGGAGTTTCGGCGTGCTCGACTGCGTAGGTGAGGGGCGACCAGACCAGTCCCTGGTCGTAGGTCGGCCTTCCGCGAAGCCTCCATCGGTAAGTGGTGCCGTCGACGGTGATGCGTCGCGACCCCTTCTTCACCAGTGCCATGCCCACGTCCTTTCTCAGGGTGACGATAGTGAACGGCTCCTGGTCATGTCGCTCTGGTTTCCTCGGCTGTGTTGAGCCTCGGCCTCGGCGCATGGGAATCACGTCCGGGCTTGTTGCGGGGATGGTGGGACGGGCGGCCTCGGGGGTGGCCGGCAGAGCGACGATGGTGACTGGTTTGTCGCAGGAAGGGCAGTTGTGGGTTGCGGTCGGTGTCAGCGCGGTGGGCCCGGGCAACGGCGGCCGGATCGGCTCTGATTCGACGCTCTCGTTGGCGTCGTCGCGCTCGCGTCGGCGGGGGGCTGCTTCGGTTTCGCAGCCCGGACACCACCCGCGACACCGGCCGCGGACACGGCCGCCGCGAGATCCGCACCCTGAAGATCATGAGCGTCTCCACCGGCATCGACTTCCCGCACGCCTCCCAAGCCATCCAGATCCGCCGCCGACGACACCGCCTGGACCAGCCGAAACGCTTCACCACCGAGACCGTCTACGCGATCACGAACCTGCACGTGCACCAGGCCCGGCCAGCACAGCTCGCCGCGTGGATCCGCGGCCACTGGCACATCGAGAACCAGATCCACTGGGTCCGCGACGTCACCTGCGAAGAAGGCCGCTTCCAAATCCGCACCGGCACCGGACCCCACGTCATGGCCGCCCTACGCAACGCCACCATCGGCGCACTCCGCATCACATCACCGGCGTCACCAACATCGCCGCCGCCAACCGCCACCACCCCGCGACAGCACCCGACCACTGGCCCTCCTCGGCATCACCTAACGACGTTGCCGGGGGCCCTGGGTGTCCATCGCACTGCTCAAGGTAGTAAGAGGTCGTTTCATTTGGTGAGTCGGCGGTGGCAGATGAGGGCTGCTGCTATACCGACGAAGGTGAGGAAGTGTTCCGATTTTCGCTCGTAGCGGCGGTGCAGGCGTCGGCAGCCGGCCAGCCATGACACGGTTCATTCGACCACCCAGCGGTGATGGCCGAGCCGCGTGGACGACTCGATGCCCTTGCGGGCGATACGGTGCCGTATGCCTCGTTCACGGAGCCATTTCCGCAGGTGGTCGTAGTCATAGCCCTTGTCGGCGTGGAGCTTGGCGGGGCGTCGGCGGCGGGGCCCGCGGCGGGAGCGGATGGGCAGGATCCCGCGCACGAGCGGCTTCAGCCCGAGGCTGTCGTGCATGTTGGCGCCGGAGATCCCCAGCGACAGGGGCAGTCCGCTCCGGTCCGTGCTGAGGTGGATCTTCGATCCCGACTTGCCACGGTCGGTCGGATTCGGTCCGGTCAGTGGCC
>NZ_BMVG01000071.1 GCF_014650595.1 Streptomyces alanosinicus | reverse complement strand
CGTGTGCCTGGGAGGGGAGCTGGGAGTAGCAGACGTTCCCGATGTCGCTGGCGTCAACGACGTTGGTGTGCGCCGTCGTGACGTGGGCGGTGATCGCGACGGCCGGCGTCGCGGCCACCGCGGTCGCGCCGAAGAGCAGGGCCGAGGCGAGGGCGCCCGCGGCGCCGATCCTGGTGATCTGTGGGGGGAAGTTCATGCCGCACAGAATGACGCGCGTAGACATGCCCCAGTCAACACCAAGAGAGCGATGTTTCCCGGAAGTTCACCGAGTCATCTCATGGACATCCTGGTCGCGCCGCTGTCACCGGCCGACCCTTTGGATCCCGTGGCATGCAGGTGCAGGGGCTGCGGCCCGGCCCGCCTTGGGACGACGGGTCCGACCGGCGCCAGAGCCAGGTCCTTGCGGTGATTCGGCTTCAGTCGCATCCCGTCCCGCCTTCGGTCCGACGGGGCCGTTTCCCATTGGCGCGGGGATCTCTCATCCCACACGCCCAGCCTCGACGGGTGCGCTCCGGTGCTCGCACTTTGGAGCCAGGCGGGCGGGGAGCGATGCGAAGGAAGTGTGATTGAAACGTAAACTTTTGCATGCGAGGTGGGGATTCGACCTTGTGCGCAGGTGAAGCGCGTGCGAATACTGATGATCTTGGCATGCACGCAACATCCGGCTGGTTCGGGTCAGTTCGTTCCGGCCGGGCATGTCACACCTCCCTCCCGGGCCCGCACGGCTCCCCGCAGCCAGGGCCCATCCCCCCACGAGAGGCAGCCAGTTGAAGCACTACCGCATATGCCACCCCCGCACGATGCTGGCCGGCGCGGGCGCACTCGCACTCGCCGCCGCCGCGACCCTCACCCTCACCAACGCCCAGGCCGCCCCCGCGACCTCGGCGGCCAGGCTCTCCCCGGCCGCCGCGACCAGCCTGGCATCCCAGCTCAAGACCGGCACCGCCGGCGCGTTCTACGACGCCAAGGCGCAGAAACTGGTCGTCAACGTCGTGGACGAGACATCCGCGGCGACCGTCCGGGCCAACGGTGCCGAGGCCAGAATCGTCAAGCACTCGATGGCACAGCTCGACGCGGCCCGGCAGACCCTGAAGGCCAGGGCGACCATCCCCGGCACTGCCTGGGCCATGGACCCCAGGGCCAACAAGGTCGTGGTGACCGCCGACCGCACCGTCACCGGCACCAAGCTGGCCCGGCTCGACAAGGTCGTCGACAGCCTCGGCGACACCGTCGAACTCCACTACACCAAAAGCGAGTTCAGGCCCTTCATCGCCGGCGGCGACGCGATCTGGGGCAGCGGCGCCCGCTGCTCGCTCGGCTTCAACGTGGTCAAGGACGGCCAGCCGTACTTCCTGACCGCCGGCCACTGCGGCAACGACATCAAGGGCTGGTCCGACCAGCAGGGCGGCCAGACGATCGCCACCACCGAGCAGTCCACGTTCCCGGGCCACGACTACTCGATCGCCAAGTACACGGACAACACCGACCACCCCAGCGAGGTCGACCTCTACGACGGCACCACCCAGAAGATCACCCAGGCCGCGGACGCCGTCGTCGGCGAGCAGGTGCAGCGCAGCGGCAGCACCACCCAGGTCCACGGCGGCACCGTCCAGGCGCTGAACGCCAGCATCAACTACCAGGAAGGCACGGTCAGCGGGCTGATCCAGACCGACGTCTGCGCCGAACCCGGCGACAGCGGCGGCGCCCTCTTCGACGGCACCAGCGCCCTCGGCCTCACCTCCGGCGGCAGCGGCGACTGCACCAACGGCGGCCAGACGTTCTTCCAGCCCGTCCCCGCCGCCCTCCAGGCGTACGGCGCGCAGATCGGCTGACCCCCAAGCCGAACAGCCCCGAGCGACGGCATGAACCGGCCCCGGATCACCCGGAGCCGGTGCCGGCTGCCGCCTCCCGGCGAGATGCATTTTCGCGACGCCCGTCCCACCAGGCCGGGACGGGCGTCGCGGTCTTCCCGGTGCATGCGACGGTTCGAGCCGACAGTGGGTGCTCCAGGAGGGTCAGGGACCGGCGGGGTGGCTTCCGCTCCGTTTGCAGCCACGCCGCTTCAAACCGTATGTGCGTTCTCCCGCATACGGCTTTCCGACATCGTTCACCGGCTGGCATGCGCCGTCGCCCTGCGTACGGTTCCGGTAAGGCGGTAGACCCCGAGTCGGGTGATCCACCCGTAGGCGAAACGGGTGGTCCAGTTCCCACCCCGCAGGCGGCGTCTTCGGCCGGCAAGGATGACCAGCCGCTCGTGGACGTAGCCTTCGACAGCGTTGAACTTCCGTCCGGAGTACCCGTTTCGGAAGTACGCTCCCCAGCCCCGCAGCAGGGAACGGGGTTGAGGTCGGCGATCACGACGGACAGTAGCCGTATGGGCACGGCCCGCCGCCCGGCGAGCGCGTCCTCACGGCGGTGTACGGCGTCGGCACGACCTGGGGCAGCGCGCTGCTCACCTGGAGCGGAGCGCGTGATCCCCCTGTTTCCTCTCATCCTCCGTTCCGATTCGTCGTCAGAAAGGCACCCGCTGCGGACGCCGGAGCGAGGCACTTGAGGTCTACGCCCACGTGTGTGGCCTTTTCCTGGACCAGATGGGCCTCGACCCCGGAAACGAGCTGCGCGGTCTCAGGTCGCCATCCTCCGTGCCGACGCCGTACCCGTCTCGGCCGGCTCGCGCTGACCGGCTCCGCCTCGGCATCTCCAGCGCGGCTCGCGTCGCCGACCGGCGGCCGCGGAGGCGGCGTACGGCGAGAGCACCGAGTCCGGTGACCGCGACGATGCTCGTCACTGCTATCGCGGCCACACCCGGGGCGGCCGCGAGCCGCTGGTCGGACGAGCCGGCGAGATATCCCCGCACCGGCCTCCGCGCTGGCCCACGTCAGACCCGCGATCAGGCTGTACGGGGCGAGATGGCGGTAGCGGAGCCTGGAGGCGCCGGCGACGTGCGGGGCGAAGGTCCGCAGGAGGGGCACGAAGCGGCACACCAGCAGCGCCGGCCCGCCCCACCGCTGTACCACCTGCCATGCCCGGTCCCGGGCCGCTGCCGGTACCCGTCGGCGCAGGCGGCACTTCCGTACCTCGTGGCCCAGACCGCGTCCGGTGCGCTGGGCGAGCAGATCACCGGTGACGACGCCGACGGTGGCGCAGCCGATGACGAGAGGAAGGTCGAGCATTTTGGCATGGGCGAGGAAGCCCACGCACAGCATCAGGCTCAGGGTGGGCACAAAAGCGCCCACCACGAGCACGGATTCCAGCACCACCAGGCACAGCAGTGCGCCGTACGCCGCGAACGGCCCCAGGACCATGAGTAGTTCGGCCGGGCCCGGCAGACCCGCCGGCGCCTGGGAGAGCACCGTCCCGGCTGGCAGGGTCAGCATGCCGTGCCGGGGTACGGCCGACAGGTCCGGGAGCGCGCAGATGCCTGACCCGGGCGGGGGGCAGGTTGCGCAGCACGAGGCTGTCGCCGACGCCGTAGCGGGCGTTGAAGTCGTCCAGCATGGTGGCCACCACCCGGTGCCGGGCCGCCTCGGCGCGATCGGCCAGCAGGGTGCGCATCGCCTCGGTGCCGAGGTAGGCGAAGTACGTCAGGTGCCCGCCGGGTTTCAGGACACAGAGGTACCGGTCCAAGGTTACGCGCACCGTGTCCGGTTCGAAGTTGGCGAACGGCAGGCAGGAGACGATCACGTCGTAGCGGCGGTCCAGTTCGGCGTCCGTGACGGACTCGGCGATGATCCGGATCCGGTCCGATACGGCCGACAGGGCGGGGTCGGTGTGCAGCGCACCCGGCAGGAGGTCCGCGAAGCGTGCGCGGCCGCGGCCATGACCGGCGCTCTGGTGATCCAGCCCGCACACAGCCTGTGGGCGCCGCGCACCTACGGGCCGCTGCTGCCGCCCGCGGTGGTGATCGCGCTCGGGCTGTGGGCCGGCAGCCACCGACGCCTGGTCGTCTCGCTCGGCGAACAGGTCGAGCACCTGCGCATCGAGCGTGAACTCCGTGCCGAGCAGGCAAGACTGGCAGAGCGCGCGAAGATCGCCGCCGAGATGCACGATGTGCTGGCACACCGCCTGACCGTCCTGGCCCTGCACACGGGTGCCCTCCAGCGCCGGGCCGCGCAGTTGCCGGAGCCGGTCGCCGAACGCGTCCATCTGCTGCGCCATACCTCCACCGAGGCACTGGCAGACCTGCGCGACGTCCTGGGCGCCCTGCACATGACGGACACAGAGGAGCCCCGGTCGACCGGCGCCGGGTCCGAGGACCTGCCCGCCCTGCTGGAGGAGGCACGAGGCGCGGGACAGCGCGTCGAGTCGGTCATCGAGGGCGTCGCGGTCGCCGTGTCCACCAGCCACCGGCTGGCGATCCACCGCGTCGTACAGGAGGCGCTCACCAACGCCCGCAAACACGCGCCCGGTGCCCTCGCCCGGGTCGCGGTGCGCTACGGGCCGCCGATGTCGACGGTGGTGGTGGACAACCCACCCGGGACCCCGTCCGGCGCAGGGCCGGTGGCCAGCGGCTTCGGACTCGTCGGGCTGACCGAACGGGTCACCGCGCTCGGCGGCCGGCTGGAATTCGGACCGTCCGGCGCCGGGGGATGGCGGGTGAGTGCGCAGATCCCGACGGGAGGGGGACCCTCCCGCTGTGACCCGTCCGACGCCGGTGCCGCATGAGGCCGGACGGAACGAAGACCTACACAGACAGATGGAGCATGGCGGGCCGAGAGACAGGGACAGGGACAGGGACAGGGACGATGACCGGCACGGCGCACACGGACAGCACCCTTCGGGTACTCCTCGTCGACGATGACCGCCTGGTCAGGCTCGCTCTCGCCGACATCCTCGACGACGATCCCGCCGTCACCGTGGTGGCCCAGGCCGCCGACGGCGCCGCGGCGGTCGAACTGGCAAGGACCCAGCGGCCCGACGTGGTTCTGATGGACATCCGCATGCCGGGCACGGACGGCATCACCGCCACCAGGCGGCTGCGTGCGCTGCCCGATCCACCCCAGGTGGTCGTCCTGACCACCTTCGACCTCGATCAGTACGTATATGACGCGCTGGCCGCGGGGGCGTCGGGCTTTCTGCTCAAGGACACCGATCCCAGCGAGATCATCCGCGCCGTAGCGGTCGCGGCGGACGGCCAGGCCATTCTGCACCCGGCCGCAGCCCGCCGCCTCATCGACCGCTACCACCAGGACACCCGCCACGCGACGGGCCAGGAACGGGCCCGCATCGACCGGCTGCCCCCCGGGAGAAAGACGTTCTGACCTACCTCGCCGACGGGGCGTCGAACGCGGAGATCGCCGCAGGGCTCGGGATGAGAGCGAGCACGGTGAAGGCGCACGTCAGCCGCATCCTGTCGGCACTTGAGGTGGGCAACAGAGTGCAGGCCGCACTCTGCGCCCGCAGCGCCGGAATCGGCGGTCGTTGACTGCACGGCAGCTGTAACCGCGGCGCAAGCGATGTGTAACGACCTTGGGGGCAATTGAGTGGTGGGGGGCTCTCGTCGGCATGCCCGGCGCCGGGCCTGGCTGATCCGGGTATGGGTATGGGTAAGCGATGTGCAAATCTGTTCTCCATGTCGATCATTGCAACTGTCGTGGTGCTGCTCATTGCCGCTTTGCACGCCTACATCCTGGTCCTGGAGATGTTCCTGTGGACCGGTGCGCGGGCCCGGGCCGCCTTTGGGACCAGCCTCGAGTTCGCCTCCGAGACGAAGGCGCTCGCTGCCAATCAGGGGCTGTACAACGGCTTCCTCGCTGCCGGTCTCGTGTGGGGCGCGGTGGCGTCTGGTCCCGTGGGCTTCCAGGTGAAGGTGTTCTTCCTGGTGTGCGTGGCCGTGGCCGGCGCGTACGGCGCCGCCACGGCCAGCCGGAAGATCCTCTTCGTGCAGACCGTTCCGGCGCTGGCGGGGCTGGCCCTGGTGCTGGCGGCCCGCTGAGTGTCGGCCAGCACATCGTGCGGGGCTGACGAAATGTCAGTGGCGGGCGGCACGACCGGGAGATGTGACGTCTGCCCTGAACCCTGCCGCCCTGTCCCATCCTGCCTTCACCGGGATCCCCGCCAGCACTTCGCCGAGCCCGTCTTCGAGCTGGTGCCGCGCTGGGAGGCGGCACGGGAGTCGGACCGGGAGTCGGACCGGGCCGAGCGGCGCGGAGGAGAACGCCGGCGGGCGGCCGGGGCGGGCCGCAAAGCCAAGCTCGTGTTCACCGACCGGCTGCTGGTCACGCTGACCCATCTGCGGCACGATCTGCCGCACGCGGCTCTGGCCGAGCTGTACCGGGTGGACCGCTCCACCGTCTCCGCCGCGGTCCGCGAGGTGCGGGGCCTGCTGGCCGAGCGCGGCTTCGCCGTCCCGACCGGCCCCAGATACGCCTGAAGACGCTTGAGGACGTCTTCGCCTACGCCGAGGCCGAAGACGTCGGGCTGCGGCTCGACGGGGCCGAGACCCAGCGCCGCCCGCAGGCAGGACGCCCGGGACGCGGGGTGTTCGTCTCAGGAAGACGGAAACAGAACACCATCAAGACCACCACGTTCAGCGACCACCAGGGACGGCTGCTGCTGGCAGGCGTGGTTCGGCCCGGCCGCATGCACGACCAGAGTGCGACACGAGGGCGCACGCAACGAGCGGTTGCGCGGAAAGGAGGCCGACTGATGTCGGCGGCGTAATCCCAGGCCAGTGTCCAAGTGCCTGTCCCCACTCCGGCATGCGTCGCTGGTAACGGCGGGGTGTGAAGCCCGGGGGGAAAGCCCAAGGGCCACCGATCCATCCGGTGGCTACAGGCGAGGGGAAGACCGGACGGATGAACGAGAGTGAACCCTCGACGATGCTCCGTGATGCATCACCTCGGTTGATGGATGGCACCACCGGGGTTTAGGAACCGGCCGTTGTGAGGCGGCAGGCGGCGGCTGGGGATTTGGTACCGGCCGTGTGGACACCGCCGTTCCCGGAGTAGAGGGGGCATCCAACCCGGTCGCATCTCGTACGTGCGCAACGTGACAACCCCGACGGGGTCCGGCCAGCAGTCAAGGCCGGTAAGCCGACCGCGAGGAAGGCCCAGCTCCCCGGCGGGCGCAGGACGGTCCAAGAAGCGAATGCCGGCGGCCGAAAGGAAGCGGGAAACCGGGACAGGATGATCGGCTCCTCCGCCGATCGTCCCGCATAACCGGCCGGACAGGGGCAGTTGCTCCGACCCGAAAGGGTGCTGGCGTGGACCGGGTGAGCCCGTGAAGACCGATGACCGAAGACGACGGAACCGAGGGACAAGTTGGACACCATGACGGCGCAACCGAGAGTGGCCAGCGAGGCTGCCACGACAGGCGCCGCCGCGGTGAACGGACCCGAGGACGACCTCACCGACTGGCTGTCGATCGACTGGCAGCAGGTCGAAGAGGACGTACGACGACTGCGGCAGCGCATCTTCACCGCATCGCAGGCGGGGGACCTCAAGAAGGTCCGTAACCTGCAGAAACTGATGCTCCGCTCCCGCGCCAACACGCTGCTGAGCGTGCGACGCGTGACGGAGGTCAACGCTGGCCGAAAGACGGCGGGCATCGACGGACGGACGGCGCTTCTGCCCCAGTCCAAGGCCGAGTTGGCCGACTGGGTGCAGCACCGCTCCCGACCGTGGACTCCCAAGCCCGTCAGACGCGTGTTCATCCCCAAGGCCAAAGGCAGGCGCCCTCTCGGCATTCCTGTGATAGCTGACCGGGCACTTCAAGCTGTTGCGGTTGGTGCGCTGGAGCCCGAGTGGGAAGCACGGTTCGAGCCGAGATCCTACGGATTCAGGCCGGGCCGCGGCTGCCACGACGCGATCGAAGCCATTTTCGACACCGCCAGCGGGAAGAACCCGCGCAGACGGTGGGCGCTCGACGCGGACCTGGCAGCGGCGTTCGACCGAATCGACCATCCCCATCTTCTCCGGCAGCTCGGCTCGTTCCCCGCCAGGGGACTGGTCGAGCAGTGGCTGAAGGCGGGAGTGGTCGACCAAGGCCGGTTCGCCCCGACCGAGGAGGGAACCCCGCAAGTCGGGGTGATCAGCCCCGTCCTGCTCAATGTGGCCCTGCACGGGATGGAGGAAGCCGCCGGGGTCCGCTACTTCGCAACGGGCAGAGATGCCGGGAGCGCGGTGCCGGGCAGCCCCGTGCTGGTGAGATACGCAGACGATCTTGTCGCGCTCTGCGAAAGCCGCGACCAGGCCAACCAGGTCAAGGCGCGGCTGGCGGCATGGCTGGGACCCAGGGGGGCTGACCTTCAACGAGGACAAGACGCGAGTCGTCCGCCTCGAAGACGGGTTCGACTTTCTCGGTTTCAACATCCGCCGGTATCGCAGCGGCAAGCTGCTGATCAAACCGAGCAAGGCGGCCGTGCGGCGCATCCGGGAACGGCTCGCCGCCGAGACGAGGGCCTTCCTGGGGGCCAACGCCGAGGCGGTGATCGGCAAACTCAACCCCATCATCCGGGGCTGGGCCGCTTACTACCGGACGGCAGTGTCCAGCAGGACTTACGCCCAGATGGACCACTACGCGTTCAAGCTCACCTACAAGTGGGCCAAACGCAGCCACCCGAACAAGTCGAGGCACTGGGCTGTTGACCGGCACTTCGGCAGGTTCGACCGTTCCAGACGCGACCGGTGGGTGTTCGGCGACCGCGACAGCGGCACCTACCTTGCCAAGTTCGCCTGGACGAAGATTGTCCGGCACCAGATGGTCAAGGGCAGGGCGTCTCCGGACGATCCGGCCCTTGCCGACTACTGGACCCAGCGGCGCCGCCGCCGGAAACCCCCGCTGAGCATGACCGGGCTGCGGCTTCTCCAAGCCCAGCACGGCCGTTGCCCGCTCTGCGGGGACCTCCTGCTGCACGCCGACCACGAGCCTCAGAGCCCAGACCAGTGGGAACAATGGCTCAAGGTCATCCGCAAGGCGGCCCGCCGACAGGCGATCGCTACCAGCGGAGCGGGAACGCCGGACGTACTCGCCGCACCCAGCCTCGTGCACGCTCACTGTCGACGCCGACTCGACACCCGACCAGCACTTCTGCCTGCCCGCGAGCCCACAGGGGCTTGCTTGAGCCCGGTGCGTTTAACGGCGCACGCCGGGTTCTGAGGGGGCGGCGGCGCAGCAATGCGCCGCCGCTACCCGACCCGCCGTGCGCAGCGAGGGCATCGCCGAGCAGCTACGCCTACGCCCCACCATGAAGGCCGAGGTCGACTCTGGATACCGCGGCCTCGCGAACGAGTTCCCCAACCGGGTCTCGGCCCCACCGGAGAAGCCGAAAGAACTGACCGACGAGGACGCCCAGTCACTGAGCACTACGGCCGGCGCGAGGCAAAACGGCTCCAGTCCGCGGCCCGGATCTGCGTAGAGCACACCAACGCCGAACTGCGGCAATGGGCGCCGCTGCGAGCTTCACCAAACGCCGCGAAACCTACAGCGAAACCCACCGCGCCATGGCCACTCTCGTCTCCGACCGCTCCGCGAAACGCCCCACTCACCGACGAACCAGCACCGCCCTCGTGCCCGCCCGCACCAGGACCTGCTGAATCACCCACCGGTCGAACCCCCAGGCCGGCCTGCCTGAATCTCAATTGCTCCCAAGGTCGTCAGCTCTGCCGGGCGCCGCTCTGGTTGCCTTGCGTGGCCGAGGTCAGGTTGTCGATCCTGTGTTCCTGGCTCTTGCCCTTGCTGTCGATGGCTCCGCTGTACGTTGCGTCCGCGGCTCTCGCCGCCGCACTGTGCACCGAGCGGAGTGCCTTTGGAGGGCCTGTGCCGCAGGACATCGAGTTCGGCCTCCCCTTCGCACCGCGAATAAGCCCGGATCTTGACGGCGCCCGGCGCCGCGACCTCGACTGGGTCCGGAAGATGAGACTGGTCGTCGGCCGCCAGGGCCTGGACTGGTATCGCTCCTGGGACATGGCTCGCCTGGCCGCCTACGGCTTCCCCTACGCGCGGGGCCCCGAACTCGATCTATGCACCAATGCCATGGCGTTCTCCTTCATCTTCGATGACCAGTTCGACGGCCCGTTGGACCTCGTGCCCCACGATGTCGCCCGCCACAGGTCCGCGAACGCGACCGAGCAGGGATCGGCGCAGGTCTCCGGCCGGGCGCCGTGGACGATGGAACAGTACCTCCAGGTACGCCGGGGCATCGCCGCCAACGCGCTGCCTCTGTCATTGGGCGAACACGCTGCGGGAATCGCACTCCCGGCGGCTGCATTCCACAGCCCTCAGCTGCGGATCACGCGGGAGACCGCGGTGGACATCACGCTGATGTGCAACGACGTGTACTCACTGGAGAAACTGGATTGTCGGCCACCACACCTGGCAGACCCAAACACTGCGATACCGCGCCGCCCTGAAGACATTGCCCGACTCGGGCCCCGGCTACTTCGAGAACATCCTCGGCCAGTGAACCTCTTTCATCCTGTCCTGGCCGAGTGAAATGGGCTGGTCAGATGGGGTGACGTGGCGAAGCCCCTCGTCGTTGGTGTACGGCGTGAACTTCGCTCGGTCTGGCGGGGGTTGGGCTGCTTCAAGCAGGCCCCGCTGGTTCTCGCACACCTGCGGAAGAATGAGACGTCGGCCCAGGCCGGCGCCGGGTTCGGAGTCTGCGAGGCAACGGCATGGCGGTATGTGCACGAGAGCGTCGAGGTCCTCGCCTCGTGGGTGCCGAGGCTCCACGAAGCCCTCGCCGGTCCGGACGAAGGCGACTTCGTCATCCTCGACGGCACGCTCGTCCCCACCCACCGCATCAAGGCAGACGAGCCGTACTACTCGCAGAAACACAAGAAGCACGGCATGAACGTCCAGGTCATTACACGTCCGGACGGCACACAGCCGTGGTTCTCACGCGCGACGCCGGGCCGAACGCACGATCTAACCGCCGCCCGCGCCCACGGGCATCGTCCAGGCCTGCCTCGCCCGCCGGATCCTCGTCCTGGCCGACCACGCATATCAGGGTGCCGGCGCCACGATCCACACCCCCTTCTACGGACGTGACCTGCCCGAGCACTACCAGAACCACCACCGCGACCACACCCGCCTGCACGCCCCTGGCGAACGCGCCTTCGCCCGCCCCACGTCCTGGCGACTGCTGCCGCGAGCACGCTGCTCAACCAACCGCATCGGCAGGACCGCAGCAGCCGCGCACGCTCTCTCGACCTGCCAACACTCAAGATGAAAGAGGTTCACTGAATCCTGCTGCCGGCCAGCGCGGCCAGGAACGCCCTGCGCAGTTCCCCAGGCAGGACATGCCAAGCCGCCGCATCGCCCTGTCTTGAATTCACACGCTCACAAGGTCGCGACCCGTGCGCGTCAGACATCGGTCTGACCATCTGTGCGTGGCAGACCGTGCGGCGCTGTACTGACGCCCGACGCTGTGTGAACGCCCACTTTCTGGAGGAGCCGTGCCGGCAGCATCGGAGTCGTCAGCAGCGCGAGAAGCGCGTGCCCGTTCCTCGTGGCCGCAGGAGTACGCGCGGATCTGGGCGGGTGCGTGGAACTCGCGCGATCCGAAGCAGGTCATCGGGTTGATGACCGGTGACGTGGTCTATCAGGACGACTCCTGGCCCAGTGTCATGCGGGGGCCGGATGACGTTCGGTCGTGGCTGGAGGCGTTGTGGACGGCCTTCCCTGACCTGGAGTTCGAGGTGCCCGAGGTCTACATGGCCCCGGACCACTCGGCGGCGGCCCTCCACTGGGTGGCGCGAGCCACCCATCGGGGGCAGTTCGGCGGTGTGGCTGCCACGGGACGTCGTATCGAGGTGGACGGAGCCGACTTCCACCTCCTCCGGGACGGCAGGATGCACCGCGTTCGGGGGATCTACGACAACGCCGCCCTGCTGCGTCAGCTGCAGGGCGGCGAGTGACAGGCGCGCACGCCGAGCCCGTACGGCAGGACTGCTCGAGACAGGAGGCGACGATGTCCGACGTCGCGGTCGTAGCGGGGCTGGGATCCTGGCTTCCGCCGAGAACAGTGAGCAACGAGCAGTTGTGCGCCCGCGTGGGCGGGTCGGCGCAGTGGATCGAGCAGCGTGTCGGGGTCCGGCGACGCCATGTCGTGAGCCCGGGCGAGGCAACCTGCGATCTCGCGGTCCGAGCAGGCGGTCGGGTCCTCAGGGCGGCCGGCGGCGCCGGGGTCGACGCGGTGGTGCTGGCGACCACGTCGCCCGATCGGCTGTGCCCGGCGACGGCGCCGGAGGTGGCGTCCCGGCTGGGATGCGGGCCGGTACTCGCCTTCGATGTGTCCGCCGCGTGCAGCGGGTTCCTGTACGGGCTGGCCGTCTGTGCCGGCCTCGTCTCGGCGGGGCTGGCGACCCGGGTCCTGTTCATCGGTGCCGAGGCGTTCACCACGCTGGTGAATCCCCTGGACCGAACGACCGCGGCGGTCTTCGGGGACGGTGCCGGAGCCGTGCTCCTGCGGGGCGGCACTCTCGATGAACCAGGGGCCTTGGGTCCGTTCGTTCTGGGCAGCGACGGGGCCCGCAGTGACCTGCTGGCTGTTCCGGCGGGCGGGTCACGCCAGCGTTCCCGCTGTGGTCTCGGCCATGACGGCCACGTCCCCGATGCCGACTGGTATCTCGCCATGGCAGGACCGGCGCTCTTCCGGCAGGCTGTCGTGCGCATGGCGGAGTCCTCACGGACGGCACTCGACCGAGCGGGCTGGTCGCTGTCCGACGTCGATGTGTTCGTGGGACACCAGGCCAATCTGCGCATCCTCGACGCGGTGTCCGAGCGGCTCGGCATCCCACACGAGCGGGTGGCGGTCAACATCGGCAGGGTCGCCAACACTCTGACCGCCTCCGTCCCGCTGGCCCTGGTCGACGCTGTCGTCGAGGGACGGCTCCGCCCCGGTCACCGGGTCCTGCTGTGCGCTTTCGGAGCCGGTCCGACCTGGGGAGCGACGACACTCGTCTGGCCGGAGATCCCCACCGCCCATCTCATTGGATCCGGCGCCGTCTCCCGCAGCACCGGGACGCACGCGGCGGTGCACGACTGATGACGGGGGCTCGGGACCCCTCCACCCGGCGCCTGGCCGTCCGGGGGACGGCACTTGCCCACGGCGGCCGGAGTGCTCCGACCACGCGTCCGCCGGAAAGAGGCCGCCGGGCCGGATCGGGCAGCCGGCCTCCCCCTGCTCCTTCTCCGGATCGGGCAGCCCGGCCCCCCTGACTCCCGCGCATCCGTGTGCAGGGGCCCCGCACCGGCCCGGTGCCGGAGTGACCAAGGCGCCCAGGCGGTCAACGGCTCGAAGATGACCTGCCGCCCAGGCCCCCTCGTCGCGCATCACCGCGAACGGACCGCCCGCACGTAGCCCGCGCGGAAGGCGCCGACAGGCCGGGCCTGCGCGGCCATGTACCACCGGAGTCCCGGCAGAACTCTTCGAGCTGCCGGGAACCGGCCCCGCGCCGGATTCGCTCCCCACGCTGCCAGAGATCGCTTCCCGCCAGAGTCATCTCCCACCGTTCGACGTGATCCATGCCGTGCTTGCCGACTGTCCCACCTCTCCGGACACACCAGACACACCGAAACGGCGAGCCACCCCCGTGGCCACCTACGTGACCCCCGTCAGGACCTGTCCGCAGTGCACCAGCCCCGTCGCAAAAGAGGCTCCCGTGAAAGACACCCCCACGAACGACAACTGCATGCAGGGCAGTTGCACGAAACACGTCTACACCCGTCTGTCCGAACTTCTCACCTCGAAGTTCGAGGTGTCGCCGGCCGACATCAGCTGGGAGGCGGTCCTGGAGGATCTAGAACTGGACTCACTGGCGCTGGTGGAGCTCGTCATGTCAGCTCAGGAACTGTTCGGTGTCGCACTCGACGACAGCGAGGTCACCACGCACCAGACCCTCGGTGAGGTCGTGACCTGGATCGGCGAGCAGCGGGCCCTGGAACACGGGGCCTCCTGATGAGCCGCTACACGGCGCCCTCGGGCGTGGCCGGCGCGCGCAGGGCGGTCGAGGCTCTGGTGGGTCTGGTGTACGGAGGGACGTTCGCCGACGTGCACGAGGACATCCGGGCGGCACTGCTCGACGACGTCTTCGACCACCGCGAGGGGCTGACCGAGCACGAGGCATGCGCGCTGTCGTACGAGCGGGTGCGGTCTCTGCGCAAGCGACTCGATGTGCCCGGCGACATCGCGTCGGACCCGTTGCGTCTGTTCGCCCTGATGGAATGGACCTGCCTGCTCGACACCACGGCCCACAGCCTGTTGTCGATCCACTACGGCCTCGCTCTGGGGACCCTGCACGCCCGCCGATCGGGCCGAAGCGATCTCGACGACCACATCGAGGAACTCGCCTCGATGGCGTCGATGGGTGTCTATCTGGCCACCGAACTGGGTTACGGCAACAACGTGGCGGCGCTGGAGACCGAGGCAGTGTACGACTCCGTCGCCGACGAGTTCGTGCTCCACACGCCCTCTGCGCGAGCCCGGAAGTTCATGCCCAACGCCGTGCACCGGGACGGCGTGCCCAAGCTCGGTGTGGTGCTGGCCCGGCTGAAGACCTGCGGCACGGACGAGGGGGTCTTTCCCTTCGTCGTCCGGCTCAGTGACCGCGCCGGGCCGTGCCCCGGAGTACACGTCACCCCACTGCCGCACAAGCCCGGCCTGTCGCTCGACAATGCCATCACCGCCTTCGACCACGTCCGGATACCCCGCCGCAACGCGCTCTTCGATCCCACCACACATCTGAGCCCCGACGGGGTGCTCCACTGCCCGCTTCGCAGCCACAGGTCCCGCTTCCTGCACGCGGTCGGTGCCGTGGCCACCGGCCGGGTGGGACTGACGGCAGCTCTGGTGGCCTGTGCCCGGGCCAGCCTCGCCATCACGCTCGGCTACTCCTTCCAGCGGCACAGCTTCGCACCCGGCCGCATCGACGTGCCAGTCATCGAACACCGCGTACATCAGCGGGTGTTGTTCCCGGCACTGGCCGCCACCTATGCGATGACCAGCCTGGTCAACGAGGTCAAGCGGTGTTTCGCGGCCGCCGGCCCCTGCGCCGGCACGGAACTTGAGGACCTCCTCGCAGTGACCAAGGCCGTCGCCTCGTGGTCGGCCGCCGAGACGATACATCTGTGTCGTGAACGCTGCGGCGCCCAGGGGATGTTCGCCGTGAACCGGATCGCCGATTACGTCGGCGTGACCCAGGGCGTGGTCACCACCGAGGGCGACAACCTGGTGATCCTGAGCAAGGCCGCGGGCAACCTGCTGGGTGCCCGTGCCGTGGACACCGCTCATACGGCCCCGCCCGGCGCGGACGACCGTGACCTGTACGACCCACGTACGCTGCTGGGCCTGCTCGGTTTCCGAGAGGAGACCCTGCGTCAGGAAACCCGAGAGGACTACGGTCGCCGCATCCTCGCCGCGACGGACCGTCTCACCGCCTGGAACGAGGTCAGCACACCCGCCCTGGCCATGGCCGGCACCCGCGGTGCCCGGCTGGCCCTCGGCCAGTTGCTGACCGACACCGACGCGGTCACCGATTCGCACGCTCGTCACGCCCTCACCCTGCTCGCCACCCTCTACGGTCTCTCGGAGATCTCCCGGGAATCGGGCTGGTACCTCGCACACCGCGCGCTCGCCCCCGGCGACGTCCTGCGCATTCCCCGCATGATCGACGAGCTGTGCGCCCGGACGCTGCCGTACGCCCGCCTGCTGACGGACGGGTTCGCCTTGCCCAACAGCGTTCTGCGCACCGCGATCGCCGACGACTACCTGGGCCATTACTCAGCCACCGGCTGAACTCCCGACCCGCCCGGCGGACAGGAAACCCCGTGAATCAGACAGGAACACCCGTGCACAGGGCTGGCGGCCAGGCCCACCTCGTCACCGGAGCCACCGGGCTGATCGGCGCGGCCGTGGTCCTCCAACTGCTGACGGACACCGACAGCGACATCTGGTGCCTGACCCGGCCGCGCGGAGCCCGGGCCGCCCGGCAGCGTCTCCACCAGGAGCTGACCCGGGCTGCCCGCCTCTACGGCATGGCCGACACCGCCGACGCCATCGCCCGCCGGTGCCACGCGCTGACCGGCAACCTCGACCGTCCGCTCGACCCGGGAACCCTCACTGCCCTGCCCGAGATCTCCCACATCTGGCACTCGGGTGCCTCGCTGCGCGCCGAGGAACTCTTCGCCGACCAGGTGCGCGAGGTCAACGTGGAGGGAACCCGTCGGCTGCTCGACCTGTGCCGCGGGCTCGGTGCGCACTTCAATTACGTCAGCACCGCCTCGGTCGCCCCGCGCCGGGAGGGCCTGCAGCACGAGGCCCCGCCCGACGCGACCTCGGTCCTCCACAACGTCTACGAGCGTTCCAAGCGAGAGGCGGAGTTGCTCGTCATGAACAGCCCCACCCCATGGCGGATCCTGCGTCCCGTCATGGTCGTCGGCCACAGCCACACCTACGCGGCGACCACGTTCTCCGGCCTGTACGCCTTCGCCCGCCGGCTCCACCGCTTCCGGCGCGCGTACGGAGCCGCCCTGGAGGACCGCCGTCCGGCCCTGGTGGGGGCGGCAACCGCCGAGGTCCACTTCGCCCCGGTCGACCAGGTGGCACGCAACGCCGTACACGTCGGGCTCCACGGTGCGACCGGGTACTTCTACCACCTGGCCAACAGCCGGACCCTGAACGTGGCCGACCTGTACACCACGGTGTTCCGGTGGTCCGGACTTCTTCCGCCACACTGTGTGCCGGCCGGCACACCGCTCGCCGGCCCGGACCGGGAACTCAACAGGCACATGGCCGGATTCACCGACTACTTCTCCAGGCGGGAGCGATTCGACTGCACGCGCACGCAAGCCGTCGTCGGGCCACAAGCGATGTCGATGCCCATGGACACCACCACCCTCACCGCCCTGCTCGACTGGTACGGGCAGCAGGTGTCCCGCAGCAGGAGCCCGGCCTGATGCCCGGCCGCACCATCGCCGTCACCGGGCTCGGCCTGATCACGCCGGCGGGCATCGGCGTCGCGCAGAACTGGGGACGCGTCCTCAGCGGCCGGGCCACCGCGACCCGGCTCGCCGAATTCGCGGGACTCCCCGTCGGCATCGGCTGCCGGGGGCCCGATGCCGACGCCTCCCTCCTGGACGGCAGCAGAACCCGGTTCTGGCGCCTGGACCGGTTCATCCGGTTCGCGCTCATCGCCGCCACGGAGGCCCTTCGTGACGCAGGGCTCACCCCCGGAGCGACCGACGCGGGCCCGACGACGTCTCCCCGCTGGCCCTGCCCAACATGGCCGCGGCGCAACTGGCCATCCAGTTCAAGGCCACGGGCCCCAACCTCACTCTCAGCACGGCCTGCGCTGCAGGCGCCAACGCCATCGGCACCGGCACCGGCCGCATGCTCCTGGCCGCAGGCGCCGCGGACATCGTGCTCGCCGGCGGAACCGAGGCGACGCTCACCCCGTACTTCCTGACCGCCTTCGCCAGAATGGGCGCGCTCTCGCGCAGCAGCACACCCGAGAGTGCCTCACGCCCCTTCGACGCCGCCCGGGACGGCTTCGTCATGGGCGAGGGCGCCGGAGTCCTCGTTCTGGAGACCGAGCGACACGCACAGGCACGCGGCGCACTCGTACACGCCCACCTCGCCGGATACGCCGCCAACGCGGACGGCTTCCACGTCACCGCCCCCGATCCCAGCGGAGCCGGCATCCGACAGGCCATGCGCCACGCACTCGCCGACGCCGACGTGGTCAGGGAGGACATCGGCCACATCAACGCTCACGGCACATCCACACCCCTCAATGACACCATCGAGAGCAAGGCGATCAGCCGCATCTTCACCCACGATCCACCCGTGACCTCCACCAAGGGAGTGACAGGACACACTCTGGGCGCATCGGGGGCGATCGAAGCCGTGTACACGGTCCTCGCCCTCCAGCACGGCGTGATCCCCCCGACTGCGAACCTGACGACGCTTGACCCCGAATGCCCCGTCGACGTGGTGCACGGCCGACCGCGCCGCACCCGCGTCGAGGCGGCACTGAGCAATTCCTTCGGCTTCGGAGGCCAGAACGCCGTCCTCGTCTTCGTCCGGAACGGACCTCCGTAGCCGGAGGCAAATCCCGATACCAGCCCATGTCGGTTGACACCCACAGGGGCATCAAACTCGCTGTCCGCTACGAGGCAACCGTCCTCGTTGCCGCCGTCAAGGCCCTGTTCTCCCGAGGCTGCCACGAAGTGACAAGCAGCTCTCTGTAGCGGATCTGGACCCTCGTGAACCCCGGCGGGCGGCTGGGCAGACCAGGTCTGAACGACCCCGGCTCTTCCCGCCCCAGTACGACCACTCCTGCACCCGTCCTCCCGTACCGGGCCTGCGGCAGCGGCTCGGCCCGACCGCATCGCAATCGTGATCCGGCACGTCAGGGGATCTGCGCCTCGATGTGGGCGAGGTGGGCGGCGAGGATCTCCTCGAACGCGGCGCGGCGGTCTGCTCCGAGGGGGCGGATGTCGCGGGCGAAGTGGGCCAGGGCGGGGAAGCGCTCGGGGTCGGCGCCGAGCACCGCGACGCGGAACTGCTCCATTCCCTGTTCGTACTCCTTGGGGGTGAGGGTGCCGATCCCGGCCTCGGAGGAGATCAGCGCGGCGAGGAGGATCACGATGCGGTGGTAGCGCGCCGGGACCTCCTCGTCGGGCAGGCCCGACGCGCGCAGGGCCTGCAGCAACTCCTCCATGACCAAACGGGAACCGGTGCCGCCGGACCCATAGCGTCCCCACACCGCGGCGAGTTGGAGCTGCTCGCCGAATGCCTCGCGCAGGCGCAGGGCCAGGGCGGTGACGCGCTGCTTCCAGTCGCCCTCGGGGTGGTAGCCGTCCATGGTGGCCAGCAGGATCCGATCGGCGACCGCTCGCAGCAGCTCGGTCTTGTTGCGGAAGTGCCGGTAGAGGCTGGAGGAGTCGGTCCCGAGCGCCGCGGCGAGCTTGCGCACGCTGAACGACTCGGCGTCGTCCGTACGCAGCAGTTCCGCCGCCGTGTCCAGGATCTCCTCGGTCGACCATCGCCGTCGGCCAGTCATCTCGCCCCTCTCGTCATGCTTGAGTCTAACCTATGCACTTGCCGATGCACGCGGTGCGTGCATACTGAGGGCGATGCACTTCAACCACGAGGACACACCCGGCACTTGACCGGGAGGGGAGAAGGACACATGGGTGAGACCACGACTGCCACGCGGCCGCCGGAGCCGGACTTCTCGGCGATGACAACCGAGGAACTGCTCGCCTATCGCGACGCGGAGAACCGCTTCCGGGCCTCCGGCGCGGCGCGGGCCATCTTGGGAGAGCCGCACCCCGGCGCCGCGATCGACTGGCAGGAGATCGCACTGCCCGGCCGCGACCTGCCGGTCCGGGTGTACCGGCCGACCCCGACGGGAGACGGCGAGGCCACCGCCCGAACCGACCTGCCACTCGTGGTCCATGTCCACGGAGGCGGCTTCGTGGGCACGGCGGCGCAGTGCGACTGGACCAACAGCCACCTCGCCGCCCGGCTGCCCGCGCTCGTCGTCTCAGTCGAGCACCGCCTCCTCGCCTCCGGCAGCCCGCTCGCGAACGCCGTCGAGGACGGCTGGGACGTGCTCGAGCACGTGGTGCGGCACGCCGCGCGGTGGGGCGTCGACCCGGCACGCACGGCCGTGTTCGGCGAGAGCTGCGGCGCGCTGATCAGCGCCCTGACGGCCATCCGGGCCCGAGAGGTCGGCCTGGAGCTCACGGCGCAGGTACTGGTCAACCCCGTAACCGACGTGACCAGGACGATGTTCGACTACGCCTCGATGGCCGAGTACGCCTACAGCCCGACCCGGGCCCTGCCGCTCCTGCGGTTCTTCCGGCAGCTCGACGTCCCACCGGAATACGACGCCCGCGCGGTCTCGCCGCTGTACGCGGACGACCTGAGCGGGCTCGCCGCGGCGCTCGTGGTGGTGCCCACCCAGGACGCGGTCGCCGACCACGGCCGCCGCTTCGCCGATCGGCTGCGTACGGTCGGCACACCAGTCCAGCTCTCCGAATACCCGGGCGCAAAGCACGCGTTCCTCACCCTGCCCGGCGTAGAACCTCAGGCCGAGGCCGCCCAGACGGAGATCCTCCAGTTCCTCCGCACAGCCCTGGCTCGGTGACGGAGGAATGATGCACTCCACCACCATCGGACCCGATGGCCCGGACATGTGCCGTCTCGGCCTCGGCTGTATGAGCATGACCGGCAGTTACGGCACCGCCGACCTGCACGAGGCCACGGCAACTGTGCTGGAGGCGCTCGACTCGGGTGTCACGATGTTCGACACCGGCGACTTCTACGGCGACGGAGCGAACGAGGAACTCCTCGGCCAGACCCTCGCGCCGTACCGTGACCGGGTCGTGCTGGCCACCAAGACCGGTGTCCGCCGTACCGTCGAGGGCCTGGCTCCCGCCGGTTCACCCGCTGATCTGCGACGTGCTTGCGAAGCCTCGTTGCGACGGCTGCGCACCGATCACATCGACCTGTACTATCTCGCCCGCATCGACCCCGCCGTCCCCGTCGAGGAGTCCGTCGGCGCCCTGGCGGACCTGGTCGCGCAGGGCAAGGTGGGCCGCATCGGCCTGTCCGAAGTCTCGGCCGACACGCTCCGCCGCGCCCACACCATCCATCCGATCAGCGCCGTCCAGACCGAGTACTCGCTGTGGGAACGCCACGTCGAAAACGACGTCCTGCCCGTGCTCCGCAGCCTCGGCGCCACCCTGGTCGCCTACAGCCCTCTCGGCCGCGGCCTGCTCACCGGTGCCGTCCGCGCCACTACGCGCTACGAGCCCGGCGACTTCCGCGCCACCGCTCCCCGCTACAACGGCGACGACCTCACGGCCAACCTCGCCATCGTCGACGCCATCGCCCGCCTCGCTACGGCCAAGGGGGCCACCCCCGCCCAGGTCGCCCTCGCCTGGCTCCTCGCCCGCGGCAGCGACGTCATCCCCATCCCCGGCAGCTCCCGCCGCCCGCACCTGCGCGACAACCTGGCCGCCCTCGATCTGCACCTGACCGCGATCGACCTCGACGACATCGACTCCGCCGTGCCCGACACCGGGGCCCAGGGGGCCCGATACAGCGACCACGGCATCGCCCTGATCGACCGATGAAAAGAAGCAACCCTGATGGCGAACCCACCCGATGCACGCGGGGCGCTGGGAGCAATGTACGCGGGCCTTGCGCTGACTGTCCTCGCGACGATCGCCACGTACGTCGACCGCGGCACCACCCATCTGCTGGCCGATCACATCCGGGCCGGCTACCCCACGTACCCCCAGACGCGGGTCAACTCGGCCGTCACCACCTACCTGGTCGTGTTGTCCGTCATCGGAGCGCTCGGCGTCCTCGCCTGGCTCACGACGGCCTGGGCTGTCAAGGCAGACAAGCGGTGGGCCCGCCCCACCGCGACCGTGATGTTCGTGATCGGCACCAGCGTCGGCCTGACCGGGCTGCTCACCAAGGACACCTCAGGCGAGACCGGCCTGCCGCCGGCGATGGGCTGGGCCGGGATGATGCCCTGCCTGGCAGGCGTCGTCGCGGTCGCACTGCCGTGGAGAAGACCGCGACTGACGTGACGCCGCCTCCGTTCGACTCCGCAAGGCGAGGGGCCGACGCCAACCATCGCGACCACATGGACCCGCACCAACACGGGCAAGGACTACCGCACACCATGGAGGAAGACACCGTGCAGAGCATCGGCATCATCGGAGTGGGCGAGATCGGCCGGGCCATCGTCGAGGGCCTGCGCAACGGGGGCGGTGCGTCGCCCGACGTCTTTCTCTCTCCCCGGGGGGCCCGCACCGCCGCCGAACTGTCCGAGCGCTTCGAGGGCGTCCACGTGTGCGCCGACAACCAGGAAGTGGTGGACCGCTCCGAGGTGGTGATCATCGCCGTGCGCCGCCAGGACCACCACGAGGCGCTCGCCGGGCTGAAGATGGACGATGACATGACCGTGGTCAACCTGATGGCCGGCATCGCCACCGATGACCTGCGCCGAACCCTCGCCAACGGCGCCCCGATCGTCCGCGCCATCCCGCTGCCTGCCGTGCGCGAGCGCCGCTCCGTCACCGTGACCTGCCCCTCGCACCCGGTGGTGGACTCTCTCTTTGAACAGCTGGGCGGAGTACTCCCCGTCGCGGACGAGGGCGCCTTCAACGTCTTCTCCGCCCTGACCGGGACACTCACCGCCCACTACGCCTACCTGGCCACGCTCACCTCGTGGGCCACCGGCCACGGCATCGCCCCCGACGCCGCCGACCGGTACGTACGCGGCCTCTTCCAGAACGTCGGCCGCTCCCTGAGTGACGAGACCCGCCCTCTGTACCAACTCGCCGCCGACCACGAGACACCCAAAGGGAACAACGAGCGCATCCGCACCACCTGGTTCGATCCGGCCAACACTGCAGCCCTCAAGAAGGCCCTGGACGGCCTCCTCGTCGATCTGCAGTAGTACAAGCGTCCGGCTGGGACGTGCATCCAGACCGGGAGCGGCGACTCCACTGCATTCCTCTCGCAAACGGTCCTTTGCACGAGCAAGATCAAATACGTGCCGCCGAAGGCCCCAAGGCCGGTTCGGGTGCTCGGGGGCGGGTGCTGGACGGTGGTGTTACGGGCACGGCCGAGCCGTGACGAAGACGGGCAACGGGTCGTGTGTCGACTGGCGCGGGCACGCAAGGCGCCTCGTGATCTGGTGCTGCGGGCCCGGATGGTCGAGCTGGGCTGGTTCGGGCAGCGAGTGGCTGCCATCGCGGATGAGTTGAGGTGCAGCCCCAAGACAGTCGGCCGCCGGCTGCACCGCTTCAACCATCTGGGCCTGGACGGGCTGGATGACCTGGGCGGCCAGGGCCGCAGCGACGGATCACCGAGGCGGAACGCTCCCAGGTCATCGGCCTGGTCAGGCAGTCTCCGCCGGGC
>NZ_BMVG01000070.1 GCF_014650595.1 Streptomyces alanosinicus | reverse complement strand
ACACGCCGTGTCCACCGTCACCGCCGGGCCTTCCAGGCCGAGGGTGTACGACACGCGGCCTGACATCACGCTTGCGGAGTTGCCCGTGCCGAGGTGGCCTGCGACCTCGTCGGCCGTGGCGGGGTCGAGGGGGCGGGAGGCGTAGTCCTGGTAGTTGGTGCCGGCGAAGACGCCGGTCCGGGAGCCGCGCAGCGTCGTCGGGTCGATCCCGGCACGCTCGAACGCCTCCCACGCCAGCTCCAGCAGCAGCCGCTGCTGCGGATCCATCGCCAGCGCCTCACGCGGCGATATCCCGAAGAAGCCGGGGTCGAAGTCGGCGGCGTGGTCGAGGAATCCGCCGCCGCGGGTGCTGGCGCGGCCTGCTACGCCGGGCTCGGGGTCGTAGAGGGCGTCGATGTCCCAGCCGCGGTCGTCGGGCCACTCGGTGATGGCGTCCGCGCCGTCCGCGAGCAGCTGCCAGAACTCCTCGGGCGTGTTGGCCCCGCCGGGGAAGCGGCAGCTCATCGCGGTGATGACGATCGGGTCGTCGGTGGTCGCGCGCGGCGCGGGAAGGGGGGCGGCCGGGGTGTCGGCGGGGGTCGGGGCGAGGGCGGTGCGGAGGTGTTCGGCGAGGGCGGTCGGGGTGGGGTAGTCGAAGACGAGGGTGGCGGGCAGGGGGCGGCCGAGGGCGCCGCTGAGGGCGTTGCGCAGTTCCACGGCGGTGAGGGAGTCGAAGCCGAGCTCGCGGAAGGAGCGGGCGGGCTCCACGTCCTGCGGGCCGCTGTGGTCGAGGACGACGGCGACGTGGGCGCGGACGAGTTCCTCGAAGGCGGCTCGCTGTTCGGGTTCGGCGAGTGCGGCGAGTTGCCGGGGGAGGTCGCCGGTGTCGGGGTCGTCGTCAGCTGTGTGACGGGGGCCGTGGTCCGGGGTGCGTCGGGCGTCGAGGGCGTGCCGGGCGTCGGGCAGGTCGTCGAGGAAGGGGCGGGGCCGGGCGGTGGTGTAGGCGTGGGCGAACAGGTCCCAGTCGATGTCGGTGACGGCGAGGGTGGTGTCGTCGTGGTCGAGGGCCTGTTGCAGGGCGCCGAGGGCGAGATCGGGGTTCATGGGGCGCACGCCGTGCCGCTGGAGGCGTTCGCCGACGGAGCCTTCCGCCATGCCGCCGTCGGCCCAGGGTCCCCAGGCGATGGCGGTGGCGGGCAGGCCGCGGGAGCGACGCTGCTGGGCGAGGGCGTCGAGGAGGGCGTTGCCGGGGGCGTAGTTGGCGTGGCCGGGGGCGCCGATCGTGCCGGCCGTGGAGGAGAACAGGACGAACGCGGACAGGTCGAGGCCGGAGGTCAAGGCGTCGAGGTTGCGGGCGCCGCCGACCTTGACCCGCAGGACTTCGGCGAGTTGCTCGGGGGTGAGGGTGGTGATGACGCCGTCGCGCAGGACGGCGGCGGTGTGGAAGACGGCGGTGAGCGGCCGTTCGGTGGGGATGGCGGACAGCAGGGCGGCGAGCTGGTCGCGGTCGGCGATGTCGCAGGCGGCGATCTCGACGTGTCCGGCCCCGAGTTCGGTGAGTTCGGCGCGGAGTTCGGCCGCGCCGGGGGCGTCGGCGCCGGTACGGCTGACCAGGAGCAGGCCGGGGGCGCCATGGCGGGCGAGGCTGCGGGCGACCTGGCGGCCGAGGGCGCCGGTGCCACCGGTGACCAGGACCGTGCCGGTGGGGGCCCAGTCGCGGCGTGCGCCCAGGCCTCCCGTCGCGGCCCGGTTGAGGCGGCGGGCGAGCAGGCCGGTGTCGCGGACGGCGAGCTGGTCCTCCTGGCCGACCCCGGCGAGGGCGGCGGTGAGCCGTTCGGCGGCGGAGCGGTCGAGCGTGGCGGGCAGGTCGAGGAGGCCGCCCCAGCGCTGGGGCTGTTCGAGGGCGACGACCCGGCCGAAGCCCCAGACGAGGGCCTGCTGGGGGGAGTCGACGGTCTCGGCCGGGCCGGTGGCGACGGCGCCCCGGGTGGCGAACCAGACGGGTGCCTCCTGGCCGAGGTCGTCGAGGGCCTGGACGAGGGAGACGGTGGCGGCGAAGCCGCGGGGCAGGCCGGGCAGACCGTCGTACTCCTCCTCGTCGAGGGCGAGCAGCGACAGGACGGCCTGCGGGCGGTCCTGCCCGGTGGCGCGGAGAAGTTCGGCGATGCGCTCGCGGCCGTCGTGCGGGGCGACCCCGACGGTCACCGGGTCGGCTCCCGCGCGGGCGAGGGCGTCGACGACGGCGGCGGTGTGGGCGTGGCCGGGGTGGTCCGGATCCTGGTGGGCGGCGGGCAGGGCGACGAGCCAGCTGCCGCGCAGTACGGGCGCCGGAGCGGCGGGCAGGGGTTTCCAGGTGACGCGGTAACGCCAGGCGTCCACGGTGGCGTTCTCGCGGCTGCGCCTGCGGTAGTCGCTCAGGGCGGGCAGGACCGTGGAGAGGGTGTCCTGGTCGAGGTGGAGGGCGGCGGCCAGCGGGGCGGTCTCGCCCTTCTCGACGGACTCCCAGAAGCGGGCGTCGAGATCGCTGCCGACGGCCGTCGCGGGACCGGCGAGCTGGGCGGGCGTGGGCCAGTAGGTCCGGCGCTGGAAGGCGTAGGTGGGCAGGTCGACCCGGGTTCCGGCGCCGATCAGGGCGGTCCGGTCGATGGGGGCGGCGCCGCGTACGCTCAGTTCGGCCAGGGAGGCGAGGAAGCGACGCGGTCCGCCCTCACCACGGCGCAGCGTGCCGGTGACCACGGTGCCGGTGCGGCCGTCCTCGTCGAGGGTGTCGCGGACGGCGGTGGTGAGCACGGGGTGCGGACTGGACTCGACGAACGCCCGGAAGTCCTGGGCGGCCAGGGCCTGTACGGCCTCGGCGAAGCGGACCGTACGACGCAGATTGTCGTACCAGTACCCGGCGTCGAGACTCCCGGTGTCCAGCCAGTCACAGGTGACCGTGGAGAAGAACGGCACCTCCGCGGCACGCGGCCGCACAGGCGCCAGATCCGTCAGAAGCCGGTCACGGATCTCCTCGACCTGCGCCGAGTGCGAGGCGTAGTCGACCGGTATCCGCCGCGCCTGAACACCCGCGGCGGACAGCTCCGCCACCAGCTCACCTACGGCCTCGGCGTCACCGGAAACAACCACAGAGGCAGGCCCGTTGACCGCCGCGACCGAAACCCGCCCCTCCCCACCGGCCAGCCGCTCCTCCACCTCCGCCACCGGCAACAACACCGACGCCATGCCACCACGCCCGGCGAGCGCCGTGATGGCCCTGCTGCGCAGCACGACCACACGCGCCGCATCCTCCAAAGACAGACCCCCGGCCACACACGCCGCGGCGATCTCACCCTGACTGTGACCCACCACCGCATCCGGACGCACACCCCGGCACTGCCACAACCGCGCCAGCGACACCATCGTCACGAACAACAGCGGCTGCACCACATCCACACGGTCGAGGGTGGGGGCACCCTCCCGGCCGCGCAGGACGTCCTCGACCGACCAGTCGACGTACTCCTCCACAGCCGCCGCACACACGGCGAAGTGCCCACGGAACTCCGGATCGGTGTCGAGGAGTTCGGTGGCCATCCCCGGCCACTGCGGACCCTGCCCAGGAAAAACGAACACCATACGACCGTCCACATCGGCCACACCCCGCACCAGCCCAGCCGCCGGAGCACCCGCCACCAGCGACTCCAGACCCCGCAGCAGTTCTGTGCCGTCGTCGGCGAGAAGCACCGCGCGGTGTTCGAACGCGGAACGCGTGGCGGCCAGCGACCAGGCCACGTCGTGCGGGTCGAGCGCGTCGTCGGCGCGCAGCCGGGCGTGCAGGGCGGCGGCCTGGGCGCGCAGCGCCGTGGCGCTGCGCGCGGAGACGGCGTACGGCAGGGTGGTGCCCGGCGGCGGGGCGGGCCGTTCGGCGGGCTCGGCGGCGGCCGGTTCGGGGGCGGGTTGTTCGAGGATGACGTGGGCGTTGGTGCCGCTGACGCCGAAGGAGGAGACGCCCGCCACGCGCGGCCGGTCGTCGGCGGGCCAGGGGCGGGACTCGGTGAGCAGTTCGACGCGGCCCGCCGTCCAGTCGACATGCGTGCTGGGCCGGTCCACGTGGAGCGTGCGGGGCAGCAGGCCGTGCTGCATGGCCAGCACCATCTTCATGACGCCGGCGACCCCGGCGGCGGCCTGGGTGTGCCCGATGTTGGACTTGACGGAGCCGAGCCACAGCGGCCGTTCGCGGTCCTGCCCATAGGTGGCGAGCAGGGCCTGCGCCTCGATCGGGTCGCCGAGCGTCGTACCGGTGCCGTGCGCCTCCACCGCGTCGACGTCGGCGGTGGACAGCTGGGCGTCCGCGAGGGCCTGCCAGATGACGCGCTGCTGGGAGGGGCCGTTGGGGGCGGTCAGGCCGTTGGAGGCGCCGTCCTGGTTGACGGCGCTGCCGCGGACCACGGCGAGGACGGGGTGCCCGAGCCGACGGGCGTCGGCGAGCCGTTCCACCAGCAGCATGCCGGCGCCTTCGGCCCAGCCGGTGCCGTCGGCGGCCTCGGCGAACGCCTTGCAGCGGCCGTCGGGGGCGAGGCCGCGCTGGCGGCTGAACTCCAGGAAGAGGCCGGGCGTCGACAGCACGGTGACGCCGCCGGCGAGCGCCAGGTCGCACTCCCTGGCCCGCAGCGCCCGTACGGCCAGGTGCAGGCCGACCAGAGAGGAGGAGCAGGCGGTGTCGACGGTGACCGCGGGGCCCTCCAGGCCGAGGGTGTAGGAGATGCGGCCGGAGACCACACTGGCGGCGTTTCCGGTGCCGACGTGTCCTTCCAGGCTCTCCTGCGAGGCCAGCAGAAGACCTGTGTAGTCCTGGCCGTTCGTCCCCGCGAAGACACCGGTTCGGGAGCCGCGCAGGGTCGTGGGGTCGATGCCGGCCCGCTCGAACGCCTCCCAGGAGATCTCCAGCAGCAGCCGCTGCTGCGGGTCCATCGCCATCGCCTCGCGTGGCGAGATCCCGAAGAAGGAGGCGTCGAAGTCTCCGGCTCCGGCGAGGGCACCGCCCGAGGTGCTGTACGTCTTTCCGGGGCGGCCGGGTTCGGGGTCGTAGTGGTCGGCGAGGTTCCAGCCGCGGTCGGCGGGCCACTCGGTCACGGCGTCGCCGCCGGAGCCGAGCAGCCGCCACAGCTCCTCGGGCGAGTCGGCGCCGCCGGGGAAACGGCAGCTCATCGCGACGATGGCGACCGGTTCCCGGGACGCCGACTCCGCCTCGCGCAGCCGCTTGCGGGTCTCGTGGAGATCGCCGGTGACCTTCTTGAGGTAGCTGAGGAGCTTTTCCTGCTCGTTCACTCGTACTCCCCCACCTGGAAGGTCGTGTCGGCCAGGGCGGTGGCCGTGGTCGTCCCGGCGGTCTCGTCGGCCGCCGTGATTGCCGTGGTCGTTGTGGTCGTCGTGGTCGTCGTGCCGGTCATGAGAGGCCCAGGTCGTTGTCGATGAGGGCGAAGATCTCCTCGGCGCCGGCGGATTCGATCCGGTCCTGAAGGTCGCTGTCGCCGCCGCCGTCGCTGTCGTCCGTCCGTTCGGCCGCCGGTTGGGCCTGGCCGTTCCAGCGGGTGGCGAGCGCCAGCAGGCGGGAGGCGATCCGGCCGCGCTGCGCGTCATCCTCGGCGAGCCCGGTCAGAGCGGCCTCCAGCTGGTCCAGGGCGTCCAGCGCGGGAGCGCCGCCGCCCTCGGTCGCGGTCAGCGACCGCAGATGGCGGGCGAGGACCCGGGGTGTGGGCTGGTCGAACAGGAGCGTGGCGGGCAGTTGGAGGCCGGCTGCCACACCGAGCCTGTTGCGCAGTTCCACCGCCATCAGCGAGTCGAAGCCGAGTTCGTTGAAGGCGCGGTCCGCGTCGACCGCGTCGGCGGAGCCGTGGCCCAGCACGGTGGCGACGTGGTCGCGGACCAGCTGGGTCAGCAGCCGTTCCTGCTCGGCCTCGGCGAGCCCGGCGAGCCGGGTGCGCAGCGCGCCGCCCGCCGCCTGCGCACCGCCGTCCCGCTCCTGCGCCCGGCGCACCAGGGCCTGGGCTTCGGGCAGTTCGGCGAGCAGCGGGGCGGGCCGCACGGCGGTGAACCCGGGTACGAAGCGGTCCCAGGTCAGCTCGGCGACGGTCAGTTGGGCGTCGGCGCGTGCCACCGCCCGGTCGAGGGCGGCGAGCGCCGCGTCCGGGTCGAGCGGGACGACACCGCCGCCCCGCAGCCGTGCTTCCGCGTCGTCGCCGCCGGCCATTCCGCCGCCGGCCCAGGGGCCCCAGGCGACGGAGGTGGCGGGCAGCCCCTCGGCGCGGCGCCGGGCGGCGAGCGCGTCGAGGTAGGCGTTGGCGGCGGCGTAGTTGCCCTGGCCCGCCGAGCCGACCGTGCCGGCGAAGGAGGAGAACAGGACGAACGCCGACAGTTCGCGGTCGCGGGTGAGCCGGTCGAGGTTGCGGGCGGCGGCCAGCTTCGGCCGCAGCACCGCCTCCAGACGCTCCGGCGTCAACGCCTGGAGCAGCCCGTCGTCCAGGACTCCGGCCGCGTGCACCACGGCGTCCACCGGGTGCTCGGCGAGGAGCGCGGCCAGGGCGTCGGCGTCGGCGGTGTCGCAGGCAGCGAGGGTCACTTCGGGGCCCGCGGCGGCGAGTTCGGCGCGCAGTGCCTCGGCGCCTTCGGCGTCGGGGCCCCGGCGGCCGACCAGGACCAGATGCCGGGCGCCGCGCTCGGCGAGGCGGCGCGCGACCCGGGCGCCGAGCGATCCGGTGCCGCCGGTGATCAGCACGGTCTGGCCGGTGCAGTTCCACTCGGTTGCCTCGGTCGTGGACGGCCCGGCGTGTACCAGGCGGCGGGCGAAGACTCCGGCGGACCGTACGGCGCTCTGGTCCTCGCCCGTGGTGCCCGAGAGCAGTCCGGCGAGCCGTTCGGCGCTGCGGCTGTCGAGGTCGGCGGGGAGGTCGACGAGACCGCCCCAGCGCTGCGGCTGTTCGAGCGCGGCAACCCGGCCGAGGCCCCAGACGGCGGCCTGTTCCGGTGCGGTCACGCTCTCGCGTTCGGTGGCGGCGACCGCTCCGACGGTGGCGCACCACAGCGGGGCGCCGATCTCCAGGTCGCCGAGCGCCTGCGTCAGGGCGAGCTGCGCCGCCAGACCGGCCGGGGTGGCGGCGCTGCCGGATGCGGCGGCCGTGTCCAGGCCGGCCACGGCGGGCTCCTGGTCGAGGGCGAGCAGCGACAGCACGCCCTGCAGGGTGTCCCGTTCGGGGAGCTTGCGCAGTTGTTCGCCGAGCGCGGCCCGGTCGGTGAGGGCGCAGTCCACGGTGAGCGGCACGATCTGCGCACCGTGCGCGGTCAGGCCCTCGGTGAGGGCGTTCGTCCAGGGACCGTCGGCCCGGGAGGCGGGCAGTGCCAGCAGCCAGGTGCCCGACAGCACGGATGACGGGCCGTCCGGTACGGGCCGCCAGACCACGGTGTAGGAGCAGGAGTCGAGCGCGGAACTCTCGCGGCGGCGGCGCCGCCAGGACGACAGGGCGGGCAGCAGTTCGCTGAGCGGGGTGTCGTCGCCGAGGTCGGGGCGCTCGGTGAGCTCGCCGAGGTCGCCGCGCTCGACGGCGGCCCAGAACTCGTCGTCGGCCAGGTCGCCGTCGCTCAGGCGCTCGGTGCCGGCGGGCTTGGCCGCCTCCAGCCAGTAGCGGCTGCGCTGGAAGGCGTAGGTCGGCAGTTCCACCGTACGGGCCGGGCCGGTCAGCCCGGTCGTCGCGGCGGCGAGGCCGCGTACGTGCAGTGCCCCCGCGGCCAGCAGCGCGGCGACCGGCTCGGGCCGGCCCCGGCGCAGCACGGGGATGCCGGCGACAGCGGGCTCGGACTCCTGAAGGCTGTCGAGGGTCATCGCGGTCAGTGAGCCGTCCGGCCCGAGTTCCACGAACGTACCGACGCCGTCCTCCCCGAGGCGGCGTACGCCGTCGGCGAAGCGCACGGTCTGCCGCACATGCCGCACCCAGTGGCCGGGCGAGGTCAGTTCGGCCTCGGTGGCCCGGTTCCCCGTCACGTTGGAGACGATCGGGATCGCGGGCGCGTCGTACTTCACGCCGCGCGCGACCTCCTCGAACTCCGCAAGCATCGCGTCCATATGCGCCGAGTGAAACGCATGGCTGACCCGCAAACGCCTAGTCTTTCGGCCCAGCGCGGCGAAATGCCCGTCAATGTCCGATACGGCGTCCTCGTCGCCGGAGACGACCACCGCTGCCGGCCCGTTGACGGCGGCGATGGAGACCCTTTCGTTCAGCAGGGGCAGCACCTCGTCCTCGGAGGCCTGTACGGCGGTCATCGCGCCGCCCTCGGGCAGCGCCTCCATCAGCCGGCCGCGGGCAGCCACCAGCGCGCACGCGTCGGGCAGCGACAGCACTCCGGAGACGTGCGCGGCGGACAGTTCGCCGATGGAGTGCCCCATCAGCGCGTCCGGCGTGACTCCCCACGAGCGCACCAGTTCGTAGAGCGCCACGTGCACGGCGAAGAGCGCGGGCTGGGTGTAGGCGGTGCGGTCCAGCAGCCGGGCCGGCTTCGTGCCCTCCTCGGCCAGTACGACGTCGGCCAGCGGCACGTCGAGGTGCGGGGCGAACGCGTCGCAGACACGGTGGAAGGCATCGGCGTACACCGGGAACCGGTCGAGGAGTTCCCGGCCCATGCCGGGCCGCTGTGAGCCCTGCCCGCTGAACAGGAAGGCCGTACGGCCCCCCGGCCCGGTGCGGCCGCGCACCACGCCGGCGGCGTCCTCGCCGCGGCCGAGTGCGGCCAGCCCGGCCAGGAGTTCCTCCCGGTCCTCGGCGACCACCACGGCCCGGTGCTCGAACACCGCGCGGCCGGTGGCCAGGGAGTGCGCCACGTCGGCGGGGGACGACTCCGGGCGGGCGGTCAACCGGGCGCGGAGCCGTTCGGCCTGGCCGCGCAGGGCGACGGCCGACCGTCCGCTCAGCGGCCAGGCGACCGGCCCCCGCTCCGGGCCGTTCGCGGCCTGGGGCTCTGCGGGGGCCTGCGCCTCGGTGCCTTCCTCCAGGACGACATGGGCGTTGGTGCCGCTGATGCCGAACGACGACACCGCCGCACGCCGGGGCCGTCCCGTGCGCGCCCAGGGCTCCGGCTCGGCCAGCAGCTGGATCCGGCCCGCCGTCCAGTCGACGTGTGTCGTCGGTCGCGTGACGTGCAGGGTGCGCGGCAGCGTCCTGTGCCGCATCGCCAGCACCGTCTTGATGACACCGGCGACGCCGGCGGCGGCCTGGGTGTGCCCGATGTTGGACTTCACCGACCCCAGCCACAGGGGCTGTTCGCGGTCCTGGCCGTAGGTGGCGAGCAGGGCCTGCGCCTCGATCGGATCCCCGAGCTTGGTGCCGGTGCCGTGCGCCTCCACCGCGTCCACGTCGGCCGGGGTGAGCCCGCCCGCCGCCAGCGCGGCCCGGATGACCCGCTGCTGCGAGGGGCCGTTGGGCGCGGTCAGACCGTTGCTGGCGCCGTCCGAGTTGACGGCACTGCCACGGACCACGGCGAGCACCGGGTGTCCGTTGCGGCGGGCGTCGGAGAGCCGCTCCAGCAGCAGGATGCCGGCGCCCTCGCCCCAGCCGGTGCCGTCGGCGTCGTCCGAGAAGGCCTTGCAGCGGTTGTCACCGGCGAGACCGCCCTGCCGGTCGAACTCGGCGAACGCGCCCGGCGTCGCCATCACCGTCACACCGCCCGCGAGCGCCAGATCGCACTCGCCGGAACGCAGCGACTGCGCCGCCCAGTGCAGGGCCACGAGGGAGGACGAGCACGCGGTGTCCACGGTGACCGCCGGGCCCTCCAGGCCCAGCACATAGGCGACCCGGCCGGAGGCCACGCTCGCGGCGTGCCCGGTGAGCAGCTGTCCCTGCGCGTCCTCGGGGACCGCGTGCGCGGCCGACCCGTAGCCCTGGTAGTTCGTACCGACGAACACCCCGGTACGGGAACCGTGCAGGCCGCGCGGGTCGATCGCGGCCCGCTCCAGCGCCTCCCAGGAGATCTCCAGCAGCAGCCGCTGCTGCGGGTCCATCGCCAGCGCCTCGCGCGGCGAGATCCCGAAGAAGTCCGCGTCGAACTCTGCGGCGTCGTACAGGAATCCGCCCTCGACCCCGTCCGCCTGCCAGCCTCGGTCCGCTGGCGGCGCACCGATCGCGTCCACCCCGTCGGCCAGCAGCCGCCAGAACTCCTCCGGGCCGCGCACACCGCCGGGGAATCGGCAGCCGAGCCCCACGATCGCGATGCGTGCGTCGTCGTCGGCCTGGTCGGCGATGCGGACGGCGGGGACCGTGGTCCCGGGCGCGGTACCGGTCACGGCAGCGCCTTCGGCCAGGGGCTCGGCATCGAGGAGTTCGGCGCCGATGTGGCGTGCGAGCGCCTGCGGCGACGGATAGTCGAACACCAGCGTCGCCGGCAGCCGCAGTCCGGTCGCCGCGTTCAGACGGTTGCGCAGTTCGACGGCGGTGAGCGAGTCGATGCCAAGGCCGCGGAAGTCCCGGGTGGCCTCCACGGAGTCCGGTCGGGCGTGCCCCAGCACCAGCGCCGTCTGCGTGCGTACGAGATCCAGGACCGCCGTCTCCCGCTCGGCGCGCGGAAGCGCCGTGAGCCGGGTCTGGAAGCTCTCCCCCGCCGCAACACCGTCCGCCACGGACGCCGTGCGCCGCGCGGGGGTCACGGCGAGGCCCCGGAGCATGGCCGGCAGCGCCGCGACGGCCTGCCGGTCCCGCAGCACCCGACGGTCCAGCGCGATCGGAACCAGTACCGGCTCGGCACGGCACAACGCCGCGTCCATGGCGCCGAGACCCTGCTCGGCGGCGAGCGGCAGCATGCCGCCGCGGGCCATGCGCCGCAGGTCCGCCTCGGTCAGCTCGGCGGTCATGCCCGCGCCGGACGCCCAGGGGCCCCAGGCGAGGGCGGTGGCGGGCAGGCCGGAGGAACGGCGTGTGACGGCGAAGGCGTCCAGGAAGGCGTTGGCGGCCGCGTAGTTGGCCTGGCCCGCGCCGCCGAACGTGCCCGCGACCGAGGAGAAGACCACGAACGCGGACAGGTCGGCGTCCCGGGTCAGCTCATGCAGGTGTGCCACCGCGTCGGCCTTCGGGCGCATGACCTTGGCCAGCCGGTCCGGGGTGAGGGAGGCGACCACACCATCGTCCAGGACGCCTGCGGTGTGGACCACGGCGGTCAGCGGGTGGTCGACGGAAACGGTGTCCAGCATGGCGGCCACCTGGTCGCGGTCGGCGACGTCAACCGCCGCCACCTCGACCTGCGCGCCCAAGTGGGCCAATTCAGCGACGAGTTCGCCGGCGCCCGGGGCTTCCAGGCTGCGGCGGCTGGCCAGCAGCAGATGCCGGATACCGTGCTCGGTCACCAGGTGCCGGGCCACCAGCGCACCCAGACCACCGGTACCGCCGGTCACCAGCACGGTCCCTTCCGGGTCCAGCGGCACCGGGACCGTCAGGACCACCTTGCCCACATGCCGCGCCTGCGACAGGTACCGGAACGCCTCCGGGGCATGCCGTACGTCCCAGCAGGTGACGGGAAGGGGCTTGAGCACGCCCGCCTCGAACAGGGCGACCAGGTCGGCCAGCATCTGCCCGATCCGCTCCGGACCGGCCTCCCACAGATCGAAGGCGCGATACGTCACGCCCGCATGCTGGGCGGCCACGGCGTCCGCGTCCCGGACATCGGTCTTGCCCATCTCCAGAAAGCGACCACCGCGCGGCAGCAACCTCAGTGAGGCATCGACGAACTCCCCGGCCAGCGAGTCCAGTACGACGTCCATGCCACGACCGCCGGTCGCCGCGAGGAACACCGTCTCGAACTCCGTGTCCCGGGACGAGGCGATGTGCGCCTCGTCCAGACCGAGACCGCGCAGCGTGTCCCACTTGCCGACACTCGCCGTACCGAACACCTCGGCACCGAAATGCCGCGCCAGCTGCGTGGCGGCCATACCCACGCCACCGGCAGCCGCATGCACCAGCACCGACTCCCCGGCCTCAAGGCCACCGAGGTCGGTGAGGGCGTAGTACGCCGTGAGGAACACGATCGGCACCGACGCCGCCTGCGCGAACGACCAGCCCGCCGGAACCCGGGCCACCGTCCGCGCATCCGCCACCGCCACCGGCCCGAAGGAACCGGAGAACAGCCCCATCACGCGGTCGCCGACGGCCAGCCCGGTCGCCCCGGGACCGACCTCGGTCACCACACCCGCGCCCTCCAGACCGAAGTCCTGCGCGTCACCGGGGTACATGCCGAGTGCGTTGAGAACGTCGCGGAAGTTCACGCCCGCGGCCCGTACCGCGATGCGGACATGACCGCGCGTCAGCTCGGCCTCCGCCTCCGGGACCGGGCGCAGCGCAAGCCCTTCCAGCGTGCCCTTCTCCACGATGTCCAGGCGCCAGGCCGACTCCCCCGCAGGCGCCGTCAGCGCCCCTCCAGTCGGCACACGTCCCAGACGCGGGGTGAAGGCGACACCCGCGCGTACGGCGACTTCGGCCTCGCCGGAGGACAGCGCGGCGGGGAGGACCGCCCAGGACTCGTCCGTACCGTCCACGTCGATCAGCGCGAACCGCCCCGGGTTCTCCGCCCGAGCCGCCCGCACCAGACCCCACACCGCGGCCAGAGCCGGATCCGACGCCCTCTCATCGAGCGTCACAGCCCCTTCGGTGACCACCACCAGTCGGGCACCCTCGAACCGCTCCTCCGCCAGCCAGGCACACACCAGCTCCAGCACGTTCGCCGTGGCCGTGCGCGCTGCCTCCGCGGGGTCGCCGGCCGGGGATTCCACGCGTATCAGCGCGTCCTCTCCCGCGGTGACTTCGGTCATCGGGAGAGATACTGGGAGAGACATCGGGAGAGGCACCGGCAGAGACGTCGGGAGAGCCGAGGCGGTCGGGTTCCGCGTGCCGTCGTCGGTCGCGTCGAGCGGGAGCGGCGTCCAGTCGACGCGGTGCAGCAGTTCGGCGTGACCGGTTGCCGTCGTGTCGGCGGGCGGTGCGGTGAGCGCGCGCAGCGTGAGGGATTCCACGGTGGCTACGGGTGCGCCGGACTGGTCGGCGAGGTCGAGGGTGACCGAGCCGGAGCCGGTGACGCGCAGGCGTGCGTGGAGGCGGGACGCGCCGGTCGCGTGGAGGGTGACGCCCGCCCACGAGAACGGCAGCCCCGGGCCGGACGCGTCGCCGCCGTCCGCGGTCGTCGGGGCCACACCGAGGGCATGCAGCACCGAGTCCAGCAGGGCCGGGTGGACGCCGTAGCGGCGGGCGTCCGGGGCGGACTCGTCGGGGAGGGCCGCCTCGGCGAACAGGTCGTCGCCGTGCTGCCGGACGGAGGCCAGTCCGCGGAACAGCGGCCCGTACGACAGGCCGGTGTCCGCCAGCCGCTCGTAGAGAGTGTCCGTGGGGACCTCGACGGCGTCGGCGGGCGGTCGTGCGTCCGCTTCCGCGCCCGGCGCGGCGGCCTCGGGCAGCAGGGTGCCGCTCGCGTGCTGGATCCACGGCTCGGCGTCGGGGTCGTCCGTGTCCGAGCCGGTCGCGGGGCGGGAGTACACGCCGATCCCACGGCGCCCGGAGGGATCCGGGGCGCCGACCGTGACCTGGAGCTGGGCGGCTCCGCGGTCGGGCAGCACCAGGGGGGTGTGCAGGGTGAGTTCCTCGACCTGACCGCAGCCGACGCGGTCCGCCGCGTGCAGGGCGAGCTCCAGGAAGGCGGTGCCGGGCAGCAGGACGGAACCGGAGACGACGTGTTCCGCCAGCCATGGATGGAGCTGGGCGGAGAGCCGCCCGGTGAAGACGGCGGCCCCGCTGTCCGCGAGGGTGACGGCGGCGCCGAGCAGCGGGTGACCGGCGGCGGACAGACCGGCCGAGCGCAGGTCGCCGAGGTGGGCGCCTGTCGCGCGCGGCCAGAAACGGCCGTGCTGGAAGGCGTAGGTGGGCAGCGCGACGGGGCGCGCCGCGGGGTAGAACGCGGACCAGGTGACCTCGGCGCCGTGGGCGAAGAGGTTCGCGGTCGCCGTGAGCAGCGTCGCAGGCTCGGGGCGGTCGGGGCGCAGGGCCGGGACCGCCACCGGTTCGCCGTCGGCGAGCGAGGCGTGGGCCAGCGCGGTGAGCGTGCCGTCCGGTCCCAGCTCCAGGAACCGGGTGACGCCCTCCGTCTCCAGAGCGTGTACGGCGTCGGCGAAGCGGACCGCCTGGCGGACGTGGCGGACCCAGTGGTCCGGGGAGCACAGTTCCTCGGCGGTGGCGGTCTGCCCGGTCACGGTCGAGACGACGGGCAGCCGCGGCCGCTCGTACGACAGGCCCTCCGCCACCACGCGGAACTCGGCCAGCATCGGTTCCATCAGCGGCGAGTGGAAGGCATGGCTCACCCGCAGGGCCGTGACCTTCCGGCCCTGGGCACGGAAGTGGTCCGCGATCTCCTCGACGGCGTCAGTGGCGCCCGCGACGACCACGGCCCGGGGGCCGTTGACGGCGGCGATGCCCACCCGGTCGCCGAGCAGCGGCAGGACCTCGTCCTCCGTCGCCTGTACGGCGACCATCGCGCCGCTGGCCGGCAGGGCCTGCATCAACCGGCCCCGCGCCGCCACCAGACGGCAGGCGTCGGCCAGCGACCACACCCCCGCCACATGCGCCGCCGCGATCTCACCTATCGAGTGCCCGGCCAGCACGTCCGGACGCACACCCCACGACTCCAGCAGCCGGAAGAGGGCGACCTCCAGGGCGAACAGGGCGGGCTGCGCGTACTCGGTCCGGTTCAGCACATCGCTGTCGTCCCCGAACACCGACTCCCGCAGCGGGCGCGGCAGTTCCGCGTCCAGATGCGCGCAGGCGCCGTCGAAGGCGTCGGCGAACACCGGGTAGGCGTCGTACAACTCGCGGCCCATGCCGAGGCGTTGCGAGCCCTGACCGGCGAACAGGAACGCCGTGCGGCCTTCGGCCTGTGCGCGTCCGGTGACAACGCCGGGGGCGGGCTCGTCCATGACCAGGGACGCGAGGACGGACAGCAGCTCCTCTCGGTCCGCGCCCAGCACGACAGCACGGTGGTCGAACGCCGTGCGGGTGGTGGCCAGGGAGAGGCCGAGGTCCACGGTGGCGAGATCGGGCCTGGCGTCGGCGTGGGCCAGGAGCCGTTCGGCCTGCTCGCGCAGGGCGTCCTCCGTGGATCCGGAGATCACCCAGGGCAGGGGGCCGCCGATCCCGGTGTCGGCGGCCGGCAGGGCCGTGGGCTCGGTGCCCTGCGCCTGCTCCGCCTGCTCGACGATGACGTGCGCGTTGGTGCCGGACACGCCGAACGCGGAGATTCCCGCGCGGCGCGGACGGTCCGCGCCGGGCCATTCCGTGCTCTCGGTGAGCAGTTCCACGGCGCCCGCCGACCAGTCCACGTGGGTGCTGGGGACATCGGCGTGCAGGGTGGACGGCAGCAGGCCGTGCCGCATGGCCTGCACCATCTTGATGATGCCGGCGACACCGGCCGCGGCCTGGGTGTGGCCGATGTTGGACTTCAACGAGCCGAGCCACAGGGGCCGTTCGCGGTCCTGGCCGTACGTGGCGAGCAGCGCCTGGGCCTCGATCGGGTCGCCCAGCGTCGTACCGGTGCCGTGCGCCTCCACCGCGTCCACGTCGGCCGCGGCGAGTCCGGCATCCGCCAGCGCGGCGCGGATCACCCGCTGCTGGGCGGGACCGTTCGGCGCGGTCAGGCCGTTACTGGCGCCGTCCTGATTGACCGCGGAACCGGCCACCACGGCCAGCACCGGATGGCCATGACGACGCGCGTCGGAGAGCCGCTCCACCACGAGCACACCCACGCCCTCGGCCCAGCCGGTGCCGTCGGCCTCGTCGGAGAACGCCTTGCACCGGCCGTCCGCCGCAAGCCCGCGCTGGCGGCTGAACTCCAGGAAGGCGCCGGGGGTCGACATGACGGTGACGCCGCCGGCCAGGGCGAGGTCGCACTCGCCCGCCCGGAGCGCCTGCACCGCGAGGTGGAGGGCGACCAGCGACGACGAGCAGGCGGTGTCGACGGTGAGGGTGGGTCCTTCGAGGCCGAGGACGTAGGCGATGCGGCCGGAGACCACGGCGGCCGCGTTGCCGGTGCCGAGGTAGCCGTCGCCTGCGTCGGGTGTGCTGAGCAGCAGCGCGGGATAGTCCTGGCCGTTGGAGCCCATGAACACGCCGGTTCGGCTGCCGCGCAGGCCGCCGGGGGCGATGGCGGCGCGTTCCAGTGCCTCCCAGGAGGTCTCCAGCAGCAGCCGCTGCTGCGGGTCCATGGCGACGGCTTCGCGCGGCGAGATGCCGAAGAAGGCGGGGTCGAAGTCGCCGACGCCGGTGAGGAATCCGCCGTGCCGGGTGTAGCTGGTGCCGGGGCGGCCGGGTTCGGGGTGGTAGAGGGCGTCGAGGTCCCAGCCGCGGTCGGTGGGGAACTCGGCGACGGCGTCTCGTGCGGCGGCGACCAGGTCCCACAGCTCGTCGGGGCCGGTCACGTCGCCGGGCAGGCGGCAGCCCATGCCGACGATGACGATCGGGTCGTCGGCCGCGCGGTCCCGGCGGCCCGCGCCGGACGCGGTGTCCGCGGTGCCGCGCTCGGGCTCGCCGAACAGCTCGCCGTGGACGAAGGCGGCGAGGTCGACGGGCGTGGGGTGGTCGAAGACCAGCGTGGCGGGCAGCGCGAGGCCGGTCTCGGTGGTGAGGCGGTTGCGCAGTTCGACGGCGGTGAGGGAGTCGAAGCCCGAGTCGCGGAAGGCACGCCGGGACTCCAGTAGCCGGGCGTCGGCGTGGCCGAGGACCGCGGCGGCGTGGGTGCGGATCAACTCCAGGAGCGCGCGGGTGCGTTCGGCGGCCGGGCGGCCCGTGAGGCGCTGCTTCAGTGCCGTGCCCGCCGTGTCGTCCTCCGCGCCGCTGTGCCCGGTGCGCAGCGCTTCCCGCGCCTCGGGCAGGCCGGTGAGCAGGGGGCTGGGGCGGGTGCTGGTGAAGCCGGGGGTGAACCGGGTCCAGTCGACGTCGGCGACGACCTGCCCGGTGCCGTCCTGCTGGAGGACGCGGCGCAGCGCGGCCAGCGCGGTGTCGGGGTCGAGGGCGGCGAGGCCGCGTCGGCGCAGGTATTCCTCGGCTCCGTCCTCGGCGGCCATGCCGCCCTCGGCCCAGGGTCCCCAGGCGACGGAGGTGGCGGTGGCGCCGCGGGCGCGCCGTTGTTCGGCCAGGCCGTCGAGGTAGGCGTTGGCGGCGGCGTAGGCGGTCTGGCCTCCGCTGCCCCACACGCCGGCGATGGAGGAGAACAGCACGAACGCGTCGAGCGGCCGGTCGCCCTGGTCGCGCAGCACGGCGTCGAGGTGGGCGGCGCCGTGCGCCTTGGCGGCGAGGACCGAGCCGAAGCGGTCGGCGTCGAGGCCGGGCAGGGGCAGGGTGTCGGTGACGCCCGCCGCGTGGACGACGGCGTCGACGGTGTGGCGGCCGAGCAGCCGCTCGACGGCGGCGCGGTCGGCGACGTCGCACGCCTCGATCGTCACGCGGGCGCCGAGCGCGGTGAGGTGGGCCGTCAGTTCGGCGGCGCCGGGGGCGTCGGGGCCGCGGCGGCCGGTCAGGACGAGGTGCTCCGCGCCCTGCTCGGCGGCCCAGCGGGCGACCCGGGCGCCCAGCGCGCCGGTGCCGCCGGTGATCAGGACCGTGCCGCGGGGCTGCCAGCCGCTCGCGCCGGTCTGCGGGGCGGGCTGCTCCTCGGCATGCGACAGACGGCGTACGAAGACGCCGGAGGCGCGCACGGCGAGCTGGTCCTCGTCGCCGGGCCGGGCCAGCACCGCGGCGAGCCGTCCCGCGGCCCGCCGGTCCAGGGTCTGCGGCAGGTCCACGAGGCCGCCCCACCGGTCGGACAACTCCAGTGCGGCCACCCGTCCCAGGCCCCACAGGGCGGCCTGGGACGGTTCCGGGGCGGCGTCGGAGCGTGCGGTGGCCACCGCGCCTTCGGTGGCCAGCCACAGGGGGGCGGTCACCTGGGCGTCGCCGAGGGCCTGCACGAGCCGTACGGTGCGGAACAGGAAGTCCGCCGGGGACAGTTCCCCGTCGATGCCGGACGGCAGGGCCAGGATGCCCGCGAGGGCGCCGAGGCCGGCGATCCGGGCGGCGAGCGCTTCCCGCTCCTCGTCGGGGGCGTACTCCCACGGCACGGGTTCGGCGCCGTGTGCCGCGAGCGCGTCGGTCACCGTACGGGCCCGGGCGTCGTCGGCCGTACCGGAGGGGACGGCGACGAGCCAGCGGCCGGTGAGCGGGGTGTCGGCACCCGGGTCGAGCGGCTGCCAGCCGACGCGGTAGCGCAGCCCGTCCACCCGCCCGAGCTCGCGCCGTCCGCGCCACCACGACGACAGTGCGGGAACCAGGGGACGGACGAGCCCCTCGTCGACGTCCAGCGTGTCGGCGAGGGCGGCGATGTCCTCCTCCTCGACGGCCGTCCAGAACCGCGCGTCCCCGCCGCCGGTCTCCTCGGCGGCCGCCGTGCCGGGCGGGGTCGGCTCCAGCCAGTACCGCTCACGGCGGAAGGCGTACGTGGGCAGCTCCACGGCGCGGGCGCCGGTACCCGCGAAGACGGCCGGCCAGTCGACCGGCGCACCGTGGGCGAACGCGCCGGCGACCGCGGCCATCAGCGCGGCGGGCTCGGGCCGGTCCTTGCGCAGGGTGGGCACGGCCGACACCGCGTCGCCCGGCAGGCAGTCCTGGGCGAGGGCGGTGAGGGTGCCGTCGGGGCCCAGCTCGACGAAGCGGGCCACCCGGCGCCCCGCCAGCAGCCGTATCCCGTCGGCGAAGCGGACGGGTTCACGGACGTGCCGGACCCAGTAGTCGGGCGAGCACAGGTCGGCCGGGCGGGCGGTGTCGCCGGTCACGTCGGAGACGATCGTCAGACGGGGCGTGTGGTAGGTGACGCTCTCGGCGACCTCGCGGAACTCCTGGAGCATGGGCTCCATCAGCGGGGAGTGGAAGGCGTGGCTGACCCGCAGGGCCGTCACCTTGCGGTCCTGGGCGCGCAAGTGCGCGGCCGCCTCCTCCACGGCGTCGGCGGCGCCGGAGATCACCACCGCGCGGGGGCCGTTGACGGCGGCGATGCCGACCCGGTCGTTCAGCAGGGGCAGCGCCTCCTCCTCGGTCGCCTGGAGCGCGGCCATGGCGCCGCCCGGCGGGAGCGCCTGCATCAGACGGCCGCGTGCCACCACCAGCCGGCAGGCGTCCGCGAGGGACCACACGCCCGCGACATGGGCGGCGGCCAGCTCTCCGACCGAGTGACCCAGCAGGAACTTCGGGGTGACGCCCCACGCCTCCAGCAGCCGGAAGAGGGCGACTTCGAGGGCGAAGAGCGCGGGCTGGGCGTATTCGGTGCGGTTCAGCCGATCCGCGTCATCACCGAAGACGATCTCCCGCAGGCTGAACGGCAGTTCGGCGTCCACCGCGTCGAAGGCCTCGGCGAAGACCGGGTACGTCTCGTACAACTCCCGGCCCATGCCGGGCCGTTGGGAGCCCTGACCGGCGAACAGGAAGGCGGTGGCGCCGCGCACGGTGCGGCCCTGGACGGTCGCGGTGCCCGGGGTGCCCTCGGCGAGCGCGGTCAGTTCCCGTACGGCGGTGTCGTGGTCGGCGGCGAGGACGATCGCCCGGTGCTCCAGGGCGGCCCGGGTGGTGGCGAGCGCGTGGCCGACGTCCAGCGCGCGCGGCGGCTCGGGCTGCTCGCGCAGCCGGGCCAGCAGCCGGGCGGCCTGCGCCCGCAGCCCCTCCTCGCTGCGCGCGGACACCGGCCACGGCACGACGGGCAGGGTGCGGGGCTCGGCGGCCGGGGCCGCGGAGTCCGCGGCAGGCTCGGCGGGTTCGGCTTCGGGCGCGGGGGCCTGCTCGATGACGGCGTGCGCGTTGGTGCCGCTGATACCGAACGACGACACACCGGCGCGGCGCGGACGGTCCGTCCCGGGCCAGTCGACCGGCTCGGTGAGCAGGCGCACCGCGCCCGCCGACCAGTCGACGTGCCGGGACGGCTCGGAGACGTGCAGGGTGCGCGGCAGCACTCCGTGCCGCATCGCCTCGACCATCTTGATGATGCTGCCGACACCCGCGGCCGACTGCGTGTGCCCGATGTTGGACTTCAACGAGCCCAGCCACAGCGGCTGTTCGCGGTCCTGACCGTAGGTGGCGAGCAGGGCCTGCGCCTCGATGGGGTCACCGAGCGAGGTACCTGTGCCGTGCGCGTCGACGGCGTCCACGTCGGCGGGGGCAAGGCCCGCGCCCGCCAGGGCGGCGCGGATGACCCGCTGCTGGGCGGGGCCGTTGGGGGCGGTGAGACCGTTGGAGGCGCCGTCGGAGTTGATCGCGGTGCCGCGGACCACGGCCAGCACCGGGTGCCCGAGGCGCCGGGCGTCGGACAGCCGCTCCACCAGCAGGATGCCCGCGCCCTCCGCCCAGCCGGTGCCGTCGGCGTCGTCGGAGAACGCCTTGCACCGGCCGTCGGCGGCCAGCCCGCGCTGCCTGCTGAACTCGTAGAACATCGCCGGTGTGGCCATCACCGCCACGCCGCCGGCGAGCGCCATGTCGCACTCGCCGCGGCGCAGAGCCTGGCACGCCCAGTGCAGGGCGACCAGCGAGGAGGAGCAGGCCGTGTCGACGGTGACGGTGGGCCCTTCCAGGCCGAGGGTGTAGGCGATGCGGCCGGAGGCGACCGAGGTGGCGTTGCCCGCGAGGAGCAGGCCCTGCACACCGTCGGGGAACTCGCTCACCCCCGCCCCGTAACCGGAGGTCGCGGCGCCGACGAAGACGCCGGTGCTGCTGCCGCGCACCGCGCCGGGATCGATCCCGGCCCGCTCGAACGCCTCCCAGGAGATCTCCAGCAGCAGCCGCTGCTGCGGGTCCATCGCGAGGGCCTCGCGCGGCGAGATCCCGAAGAAGTCCGCGTCGAACCGGGACGCCTCGTGCAGGAATCCGCCGCCGAGCGCGTAGAAGGTGCCGGGTTTGTCGGGGTCGGGGTCGTATCCCGTCTCGACGTCCCAGCCGCGGTCGGCGGGGAACCCGGAGATGGCGTCCCCGCCCTCGTCGACGAGCCGCCACAGCTCTTCCGGGCTGTCCACCCCGCCGGGGTAGCGGCAGCTCATCGCCACGATCGCGATCGGTTCCCGGTCGCGTCCCTCGGCGTCGCGCAGCTGCCGGCGGGTCTGCCGCAGCTCCGCGGTCAACCGCTTCAGGTACTCGACGTACTTGTCGTCCATCTTGTCGTCTTCAGCCACCAACGCCACATCCCTGAGCCGATGCCAACGGTTTCCCGCGGCTGATCACGACATCCCGAGTTCTTTGTCGATCAGGTCGAACAGCTCGTCCGCCGTCTCGACGGAGTCCAGTTCCCCGTCGTCCACGTCGGCGACTGCCGCTCCGGGTTCCCCGGAGCCGGTGCCGTTGTCGTGTCCGGCACCGCTGCCCTTCGTTGCCAAGTCCTGCCACTTCGCCGTCAGCCGCTGCAGCCGGGAAGTGATCGTCGCGTGGTCGTCCCCGCCGGCCGAGGCGGCGCCCAGCGCGGCCTCCAGCCGGTCCAGTTCGACCAGGAGCGGCACCGCTGTCGCGGCCGCGCCCGGGCCCTCGCCCGCACCCGTGCCGGACGCCTCCGGCAGGGTGATCTCCTGAAGCAGTTGCGCCGCCAGCACCGTCGGCGTCGGATGGTCGAACACCAGCGTGGCCGGCAGCCGCAGCCTGGTGGCCGCGTTGAGCCGGTTGCGCAGTTCGACGGCGGTGAGCGAGTCGAAACCCAGCTCCTTGAACGCCTGGTCCGGTTCGATCTCGTCCGCCGAGGCGTGGCCGAGGGTGGCCGCCGCCTGGGCGCAGACCAGGTCGACGAGGTACTGCTCCCGGTCGGCCGGCGCGAGCGCCGCCAACTGGGCACCGAGGTCCTGCCGCTCCGCGCCGGCTCCGGCCGCCGTCTGATCGGCCCGTCGGGCCGGTGCCCGCACGAGGCCGCGCAGCAGCGGCGGTACGGCCTCGGCGTGCGCCCGCAGCGCCTGGAGGTCCAGGTTCACCGGCAGCAGCAACGCCCGGTGCGTGGGAGCCGCGGCGGACACGAGCCCGGCGGTGTCGAGGAGTTCGAGGCCCTGCTCGGCGGTGAGCGGCCGCATGCCGCCGCGTGCCATGCGTCGCAGGTCCGCCTCGGTCAGCTCGGCGGTCATGCCCGTCCCGGGCGCCCACGCTCCCCAGGCGAGGGACGCCGCGGGCAGACCGGCGGCCCGGCGCAGGGCCGTGAAGCCGTCGAGGAAGGCGTTGGCGGCCGCGTAGTTGGCCTGGCCCGCGCTGCCGAACGTGCCCGCGACCGAGGAGAAGACCACGAACGCGGACAGGTCGGCGTCCCGGGTCAGCTCGTGCAGGTGTGCCACCGCGTCGGCCTTCGGGCGCATGACCTTGGCCAGCCGGTCCGCGGTGAGGGAGGCGACCACGCCGTCGTCGACGATGCCCGCGGTGTGGACCACGGCGGTCAACGGGTGGTCGGCGGGTACGGCGGCGAGCATGTCCGCCAGCGCCGCACGATCCGCGACGTCCAGGGCCGCCACCTCGACCTCGGCACCCAACTCGATGAGTTCGGCGACGAGTTCACCGGACCCCGGGGCTTCGGGGCCGCGGCGACTGGCGAGCAGCAGGTGCCGGATGCCGTGCTCGGTCACCAGGTGCCGGGCCACCAACGCGCCCAGACCACCGGTACCGCCGGTCACCAGCACGGTCCCTTCCGGGTGCAGCGGTGCCGGGACCGTGAGGACGACCTTGCCGACATGGCGGGCCTGCGACAGATACCGGAATGCTTCGGGGGCGCTCCGTACGTCCCAGCACGTGACGGGAAGGGGCTTGAGCGCGCCCGCCTCGAACAGCGCGACCAGGTCGGCCAGCATCTCCCCGATCCGCTCCGGACCGGCCTCCCACAGATCGAACGCCCGATACGTCACCCCCGCATGCTCGGCAGCCACCGCATCCGCATCACGGACATCGGTCTTGCCCATCTCCAGGAAGCGGCCACCGCGCGGCAGCAACCGCAGCGACGCGTCCACGAACTCACCGGCCAGCGAGTCCAGTACGGCGTCCATGCCACGACCGCCGGTCGCCGCGAGGAACACCGTCTCGAACTCCGTGTCCCGGGACGAGGCGATGTGCGCATCGTCGAGACCCAGCTCCCGTAGCGTGTCCCACTTCGCCGCGCTCGCCGTTCCGAACACCTCGGCACCCAGATGCCGCGCCAGCTGCGTGGCGGCCATGCCCACACCACCGGCCGCCGCATGCACCAGCACCGACTCCCCAGCCTCAAGGCCACCGAGGTCGGTGAGGGCGTAGTACGCCGTGAGGAACACGATCGGCACCGACGCCGCCTGCGCGAACGACCACCCCGCAGGAACCCGGGCCACCGTCCGTGCATCCGCCACCGCCACCGGCCCGAAGGAGCCGGGGAACATGCCCATCACGCGGTCGCCGACGGCCAGCCCGGTCACCCCGGGACCGACCTCGGTCACCACACCCGCGCCCTCGCCACCGAGCAGACCCGCCTCGCCCGGATACATACCGAGCGCGTTGAGCACATCGCGGAAGTTGACTCCCGCCGCTCGTACGGCGATACGGACCTGTCCTTCCGTCAACGCGGCTGTGGCCTGCGGGAACGGTGTCAGGGCCAGGTTGTCCAGGGTGCCCTTCGCCACGCTGTCCAGGTGCCAGGCCGGCTCGTCCGCCGGGAGCGGAAGCCCGCCGCCCGCCGGGACGCGGGCGAGGCGCGGCGCGTGGAGGACGCCGTCGCGGAGCGCCAGTTCGGGCTCGCCCGAGGCGAGGGCCCGGGCCAGCGCGGCGCGGGACGTGTCGGTACCGTCCGTGTCGACCAGGGCGAACCGGTCGGGCGCCTCGGCGCGCGCGGCCCGTACCAGGCCCCACACCGCGGCCAGAGCGGGATCGGGAGCCGCCGCGTCGAGCGTGACCGCACCCTCGGTGACGATCACCAGACGGGACTGCTCGAACCGCTCGTCGGCGAGCCAGGAGCGTACGGCGTCCAGGACGCGGCCGGTGGCGGCACGGGCCGCGTCCGCCGCATCGGCGGCCTCACCGCTCAGGCCGGGACCCGCGGCGAACAGCACGGTCGCGGGGACGGCGGCGGGCAGCTCGGTCAGGGTCGGGTACGTCGGTACGCCGGGCGCGAGGTCCGCGGCGCCCACCACCGCCGACGCGCCGGCTTCGGAGGCCTCCTGCTCGGGCGGCGACACCTTCGTCCAGTCCACCTGGAAGAGGCCGTCGCGGTGGCCGTCGGCCTCGGCACGGGCGGCGAGGTCGCCGGAGACCTGCCGCAGCAGCAGCGACTCGACGGAGGCGACCTGGCCGCCCGTCGGGTCGGCCAGATGCAGGGCGACGGCTTCCGGACCGGCCTGCACCATCCGCACGCGCAGTGCCCGGGCGCCGGACGCGCGCAGCGACACTCCGCTCCAGGAGAAGGGCAGCCGTCCCTGTCCGGCCTCGGCCAGCGACACGAACATCATCGCGTGCAGGGCGGAGTCCAGGAGCGCCGGGTGGACGCCGAAGTCGCCCGCGAGTCGCTCGTGTTCGTCGGGCAGTCCGACCTCGGCGAACACCTCGTCGCCTCGTCGCCAGACCGCACGCAGTCCCTGGAACACCGGCCCGTAGGCGAATCCTGCCTCGGCGAACCGGTCGTAGAAGCCCTCCATCGGGACGGCCTCGGCGTTCGGCGGCGGCCATGCGCTCAGGTCGGGGGCGGGGGTGGTGTCGCCGGGTGCCGGGCCGGCGACCAGTGAGCCGCTGGCGTTCAGCGTCCACGGGTCGGTGTCGAGCGCGTCCTCGGCACGGGAGTACACCTCCACGGTGCGGGTGTCCGACTCGTCGGGCGCGCCCGCCCTGACCTGGACCAGCCGTCCGGTGCGCTCGGGCACGATCAGCGGGGCGGCGATGGTGAGTTCCTCGACGCGGTCGTAGCCGAGCTGTCCGGCGGCGCACAGGGCGAGTTCGAGGAACCCGGTGCCCGGGAAGAGGACTGTGCCGGTCACGGCGTGGTCGCGCAGCCACGGGTGCGTCCTGAGCGAGAGCCGCCCGGTGAACAGCGCCTCCTCGCTGCCTGCCACGCGTACGGCGGCGCCCAGCAGCGGGTGCCCGGCCGAGCCGACGCCCGCCGAACCGAGGTCGCCGAGGGTGACGCCGGTGAGGTTGGGCCAGTAGCGGCGGCGCTGGAAGGCGTACGTCGGCAGGCTCGGGGTCGGGCCCCGGTGGCCGCCGGTGAGCGTCCGCCAGTCGGCGTCGGCGCCGTGCACGAACAGGGCGGCGAGCGCGGCGAGCGCGGCCGGTGCCTCGGGCCGGTCCTTGCGCAGCGCCGGTACGAGCAGCGCGGTCCCGGAGTCGTCGAGGGAGGCCTGGGCGAGGGCGGTGAGAGTGCCGTCGGGGCCGAGTTCGAGGTAGCGGCCGATGCCCTGCTCGGCGAGGGTGCGAACGGCGTCGGCGTACCGGACCGGCTGACGCACGTGGCCGACCCAGTAGTCCGGGGACATCAGCTCGTCGGCGGTGGCCGCCTTGCCGGTCACCGTGGAGACGAGCGACAGCCTCGGACGCTCGTACGTCAGACTCTCGGCGACCTTGCGGAAGTCGGCCAGCATCGGCTCCATCAGCGGGGAGTGGAAGGCATGGCTGACCCGCAGGGCCGTCACCTTGCGGTCCTGGGCTCGGAAGTGGTCCGCGACCTCCTCGACGGCTTCCGAAGCGCCCGCGACGACGACCGATCGGGGGCCGTTGACGGCGGCGATCCCGACCCGGGTGTCGTCCAGGAGGAGCGGCAGCACCTCGTCCTCGGTGGCCTGGAGCGCGACCATCGCGCCGCCGGACGGCAGGGCCTGCATCAACCGGCCCCGCGCCGTCACCAGCCGGCAGGCGTCCGCGAGCGACCACATGCCCGCCACGTGCGCGGCGGCTATCTCACCGATGGAGTGTCCGGCGAGGACGTCGGGCCGCAGGCCCCAGGACTCCAGCAGTCGGAAGAGGGCGACTTCCAGGGCGAACAGCGCGGGCTGGGTGAACTCGGTCCGGTTCAGCGGATCGACGTCGTCACCGAACACCACCTCCCGCAGCGGGCGGGGCAGTTCGGTGTCCAGGTGCGCGCAGGCCGCGTCGAAGGCGTCCGCGAAGACCGGGTACGCGTCATACAGCTCCCGGCCCATACCGAGGCGTTGGGCGCCCTGACCGGCGAAGAGGAACGCGGTTCCCGCATCGCGCCGGGCCGTGCCCGTCGCGGCGTTCACCGCCTCCTCACCGGAAGCGAACGCCTCAAGACCGCGCAGCAACTCCCCACGGTCCGATCCCCAGACCACGGCCCGGTGCTCGAACAGTGACCGCGACCGCACCAGCGACCGGCCGATCTCCGCGACGGCGAGTGTCTCGTCGCCGGTCACGAACTCCGCCAGCCGACCGGCCTGGGCCCGCAGCGCCGCAGCCGTACGGCCCGACACCACCCACGGCACCACACCACCACCGTCCGGCCCGCTCACCGGCTCGGGCTCCGCCACGACCGGCGGCTCCTCCAGCACCACATGCGCGTTCGTGCCACTGAGGCCGAAGGACGACACACCTGCGCGGCGCGTCCTTCCTTCGACGCGCGGCCAGTCGGCGCTGTCCGTCAGCAGCTCCACGGCGCCGGCCGTCCAGTCCACGTGCGACGAGGGCTCGTCCGCGTGGAGGGTGCGCGGCAGCACCCCATGCTGCAGAGCCAGCACCATCTTGATGACACCGGCGGCACCGGCAGCGGCCTGCGTGTGCCCGATGTTCGACTTCACGGCCCCCAGCAGCAGCGGCCGTTCACGATCCTGACCGTACGTGGCGAGGATCGCCTGCGCCTCGATCGGGTCACCCAGCGTCGTCCCCGTACCATGCGCCTCCACCGCATCCACATCGGCCGGCTTCAGCCCGGCACCGGCCAGCGCCTGCCGGATCACCCGCTGCTGCGACGGACCGTTCGGCGCCGTCAGACCATTACTGGCACCATCCTGGTTCACCGCACTACCGGCGACCACCGCCAGCACCGGACGGCCCGCCGCCCGGGCATCGGACAGCCGCTCCACCAGCACCAAACCCGCGCCCTCGGAGAACCCAGCCCCGTCCGCCGCGTCCGAGAACGCCTTGCACCGGCCG
>NZ_BMVG01000069.1 GCF_014650595.1 Streptomyces alanosinicus | reverse complement strand
GGCTACGACGGCCCGTCCGGGCTCGGCACACCGAACGGCACCACCGCGTTCACCGGCTGAACAGCCCTATGAGGTAAGTCGATTGGACGTGCACCGCACGGAGGGCCGCCGCCTGGTCACGGCATTTATGGCCCTCCGTCACCGGGCCGGAGTCGGCGACCATGCCGGCTCCGGCCTCCCGTGCGACTCCCGCTTGGCTGACGACAGCGCTGATCTTTCCGCTGAGGTCGTGACGGCCAAACGGGGGCGTGCTCCGGGCGAGGCAGACTGCCCCTTTGTGTGCGGGTGATCCATCGTGATCACACCCCGGACCGGCTTCTCCCGCCCGGGCCGACGCTTCCGTCCGAACGGGAGCTGCAGACGACGGCTCTTCTGCTACCCGCGGCAGACGGCTGCGCGCATCTGTCCGCGCCGCTGCGGCATGCTGGCAGGGCGCGCCCACTCCGCCGCAGCCAGCCAGCCGTACCCGAACAGCCATCCGCCGATCACGTCCGAGGGCCAGTGAACACGCAGAGTCACGCGGCTGAGGCCGACAAGCGCCCCCACCGCACCGGCGGCACGAGGCCGAGCCGCTCGTGCAGTCAACCCGGTGGCCAGCAGGGCAGCGGCGGTATGCCGGGACGGGAAGCTCGCTCCCCGGCAGGCGGACAGCCGTTCTTCTGCTGGAGGCCGGGGGCGGCCGACGGCACGGCAAAGGCCCGTGCGTGCGGCGTCGCCGGCCGTCAGAACCATCAAGGGCCGGCACCGGTCAAGCACGGGCCTGGACGGCTCACGTGTCAGGCACCGTAGGGCCACCGCCGCGTAAGCGACTGGCCGGGAGCCCAGCGCCGTCACGGCCAGCCATGCCCGTCTACCCCCGTTGGTCTGTGGCGCAGGCAGGGCCGCACACCTGTCGAAGAGAGCAAGTGGCCGCTCGTACCGAGTGGCGAGAGACAGCAGAGCAGTGCCCAGGAGCCCGATGGCCGTTCGAGTTCCCCAGCGGCTGACGGAGCGGTTGTCTTCCACCCTCCTCATTCGAGGCATCCCGTGAGCCGCTCGTAGGCATGATGGGCATCGCTGATCAGGTGCTCGGCCTCGGCGCGGGTGCCGCAGTCGGTGACCTTGCCGACGGCCCGGTGTTGCAGTCGGGCCAGGACGGCGGCCCAGGCGTCGCCTTCGGCGTGCCAGCGGGGCAGGTCGCCGGCATCGGCAAGGTCGATGAAGGAAGGATCCTCGGCCACGCACAGCAGCATCGGGACGGCGGGCTCGGACTCGGTGCCGATACGGTGCAGGACGCCCAGCGGCCAGGCCGGCACGGTGACGCCGGCCAGGGCCGGTTCGGACATCAGCACCAGGGCGTCCAGGGGCGCCCCATCGGTGTCGAGGGTGTCGAGTACACGTCCGTGTCCGACCGGCCAGCCGCCCGAGGTGAGGCGGCCGGAGGCGCCGTCGTCGGACGTGCGGATGGTGGAGGAAACGGTGGCGTCGATGTCGATGGTGATCCGGGGCATGGCCCTGACCTCCTCAAATGGGAGCGCGGTCAGCAGGTAGAGGCCATCAGCACCCCTGGGGTGCGGTTGGCGGCGAGCCCCATCGCCGGATACCAGCAGTCTCCTGCCCCGCAGCCGGGGCGGCAACAGCCGCGGGGCCGACTTGGTCTTTGCGGGCGCCTTTGCGGGGTATGGACCGGCTTCGTATCGTGGAGGTCAGAAGGACGGTGGAGGGGCTCACTGTTAACCGCGGGGCCGCGACGGCTCGCCAACGGTCCCTGCCTGACGGCTGGAAGACCACGATGACCTCATCCGCTTCCGGAACGGCATCCACCGCATCCCTTTCCGCGTTTGTGGCTGCGGCCAGATCAAGTCCGGCGCCCCGGCTCGCGGTGAGCGCGTCGCCAAGTACAACCGGCTCATCGAGATCACCGCCGCCGAGCCCGCCCTGCCATACGGACTGAGCCGCTGACAGCGGGAGTTCTGAAGTCAGCGCCACGTGACCCGGGTGACGGCCAGCAGCACCACAGCGAAGACCTGGATGGCGACGACCACCGCGATCAGCACCGGGATCGAGTAGCCGTACAGACCGCCCGTCAGCGCGCCGCCGGCCAGACTCGCCGCGCCGACAACGCCGGCGAACAGGCTGTACGCCGTGGCTCGGCGCCCGCTGGGCACCAGGTCCGCGACCGTGGCGCGCAAGGTGGACTCCTGGATGCCCATGGCCGCGCCCCACACCAGTGACCCGGCCACCGCGATCGCGACCGTGTTGGTGAAGGCCAGCGCGACCATGCCCGCCGTGAGCACGGGCAGGGCGACCAGCACACGCGGACCGACCCGGTCGTAGAGCCACCCCGTGGCCAGTGCCGCCACGGCGTCCACAGCCATCGCCGCCGCGTACAGCACCGGCACCCACGCGGCGCTCAGCAGATGCCGCTCGACCAGGTGATAGGAGAGAACCCCGAAGGTGGCGAACCCGGTCGTGGTGGCGGCGGTGAAGGCGGCGTAGGTCCAGAACGCCCTCGGCAGCCGTCCGTCCTGCGTAGCCGGTGACGGGGGTGCTGCGGCTTGTGCCGCGCGTTCGTAGGCTTCCGGGTCCGGCACTCGGGCCCGCAGCCAGAACAGCAGCAGTACGGCGATGCCGGGGGCCGCGAGAACGCCGAGTGCGGGGCCGTAGTCGCTCCCGGTGAGCGCGAGCACGCCCGCTACCAGCAGCGGGCCGGCGATGGTGCCGATCTGGTCCATGGCCTCATGAACGGCGGAGCCACGGTCCCGCCCGGTCGCGGCAGTGGCGTGCGAGAGCAGGGTGTCCTTCGCCGGTGAGCGCACTGCCTTCCCGATCCGCTCGGCGATGACCAGCAGGCAGGCCATCCACAAGACTCCGGCCACTCCGAGCAACGGGACGGAGACGACGGTCAGGGCGTACCCGGCGATCGCCAGGCCCCAGAAGCGGCGGGTGCGGTCCGCCAGCGGGTCGGAGACCAGCCGCAGCCCCAGCGCGGCCGCCTCCCCGGCGCCGGTGGTCCGGTCGGACGGAAGGGGTGCTCATGGTGGGCAGCCCCATGTGGCGAGGTGGCCTCCGAGTTCGCCCCCGGCTCACGCGGTTGGTGACTCTGCTCCTGACCGGGGTCGCGGCGGCTTCGAACGGTGAGGCGTAGAAGCTCCGGAAGCAGTGGAGAGTACAGCCCATCGTCGTGGGCCGGGTGAGATCCACATGCCGGTGCCTGCAATGCTCGGTATTTCTGGGTGGGGATGCTGCGACGGGCGGGAGGATGGGTGGGTGCGTTCCCGGGGCCGGGGTCTGACTCATGACACGCCTGACCGAAGTGTCCTGGTGTCACGGTGTCGGCCGTTGGCCGGGGATGGTGCGTTGTCGGTAGCCAGACCCCCGCTCATAGGGGCTGTGTGACAGCTGACGCGGCTGTTCGAGGACCCGGTCTCCACACCATCCGCCCTGGTCAGCGAGCGGGAACAGAAGTTGCTCGGGCGGTTCGGCGCTGTCGTTGCGTCGGTGTCCACCGGCTGGCAGGAGGCCCTGCGCATCGTCGTCTCACGCAGCGGCTCGACTCGACAGCCCCTCGCGGAAAGGCAGTCGTTCGGCGTTGTTCAGGGCGCTCGCCCCGCGGGCTCACGGGCCGGCGTGGCCGCAGTAGCCGTGACCTTCTGCTCGCACCAGGAGCTTGCTCGGCTGGCGGGAGCTGCGTCAGCGGCTCGTGTCGGCGTCGCCGTCGTCCTCGGAAGAATGCCGCTGTCTCCTGCCGCCCGAAGCGGAGTCGTCTCCTTGCTCTTCCAATAGCTCAAGGAGTGCGGCATCCGCCCTTTTCCGATCTTCCTTCGTCAGCTCGATCGGCGCGTTGTTGTAGACGGTGTAGCGATCTGGATCAGTGATGTTGGCGGCCCGCAGGGTGAACGTCAGCAGGCGGCGCCACCCCTTGCGGTGGCCGAGCCTCGCTTGCAGTTGGACCTTGAAGTCACGGGCTTCCGGCATGAACCCGGAAAACGGTGCCTCGAACTCGATGAAGAGTTGTTGCGCTTCTCTGCCGGGCACAACGAAGCCGGCCGGCAGCTTTGCATCCTCGTCCGGCCCGGGCTGGAGGCGAGACGGTGAGGACACCCACAGCAGCGGCAGGTGAGAAGCGGGCTCGTCAGGGAAGGTCAGGATGAGGTCCTGTACGACTATCGGCTTGGGGCCGGTGTTGTGAAGGACGAGCGGGAGCCGCAGGCGGGCGGTGGATGAGTGGATGATCGCTGCGAAGGCATGGGGCTCCCACGTCTTCAGGCGCCCCTGTCTGGCGTTGAGCCACCAGAACGACGCGACGGTGAAGAGCAATGCGCAGGCCGACACCACACCGGCGCCTGTGAGTGATGAGGACGCGGCCTGATCGGTCGCGGTCATCAGCGGAACCACAGATTCAGTGTGCCAGCCCCGACGTGAGCTCGCTCACAGGGCTCAGGGGCCTTCGCCGCCAGCGCATAGCAACCGACAAGCAGAACGGTCTGCGTATCACAGGTGGCCGCTGCAGTCCTCAGCCAACGTCACGAGCCGACATCGGCAAGGAGCACGAGATACCAGGCGACCAGTGCGGCGCACACCATCGCGGGGACGAGTTCGGGCAGCCGGTCTCCCTTGCGCACGTGCGTGGTCACAGCACCGGCGAGCAGCATCAGCAGGCCGAGGCCGGCCAGCCCTCCGGAGACAGGTAGGACCGGGCCGATGGCCACGCCGATGGCGCCTGCCAGCTCCAGCGCACCGATCACCCGGTAGGAGGCGGTGGTGAAGCCGGCATGGGCGGCCAGCTCGGGCATCGGGCCGAGCGCCATGATCTTGGCCACGCCCAGCAAGGCGAAGATCAGCACGATCAGACAGGCCAGGGCCGCGGAGAGGCTCATGAGGCGTCCTTGACGGTGTGCGGGTGACGGGCCTGACGGCGTTCGGCTCCCAGGCCGGCGAAGTAGGCGACCAGGTCCGGGTTGTCGACCGCCGAGGGATTGAGGACCTGCTCGGCGGGCGCGCCCTGGAGGAGGCGCTTGACCGGGACCTCTAGTTTCTTGCCGGTCCTGGTATGCGGGATGGCCGGCACGGCGAGGATCTCGTCGGGCACGTGGCGGGGCGAGGCGCCGGTGCGGATGGCGTCGCGGATCTTCTCGCGCAGTGCGTCGTCCAGCCTGACACCGGGCGCGGGAACGACGAACAGAGGCATCCAGTAGCCGCCATCGGGTTCCTCCGCACCGATGACGAGGGCCTCGGTGATCTCGGGGAGGCGTTCGACGATGTCGTGGATGTCGGCACTGCCCAGGCGCACGCCGTTGCGGTTGAGAGTGGCGTCGGAACGGCCGTGGACGATCACCGAGCCGTGGGAGGTGAGGGTGATCCAGTCGCCGTGCCGCCACACGCCCGGGTAGGCGCCGAAGTAGGCGTCGCGGTATCGGCTGCCGTCCGGGTCGTTCCAGAAGTACAGCGGCATGGACGGCATCGGGCGGGTGACGACCAGTTCGCCGACCTGGTCGACGACCGGCTGTCCCGCGCCGTCGTACGCCGCGAGCGCCACGCCGAGGTTGGGGGCGGACAGCTCGCCCGCCCACACGGGGGTCGTGGGGGCGCTGCCGGCGAAGGCGGAGACGACGTCGGTGCCGCCGCTGGTGGAGGCCAGCTGGATGCCTGCGCCCACGTGGTCGCGGACCCAGGGGTAGGCGGAGGCGGGCAGGGCGGAGCCGGTGCAGCCGACGGCGCGGATGGCCGACAGGTCGTGCACGGAGGGTTCGATGCCCAGCTTGGCCATGGCCAGCAGGTACTGGGGGCTGGTGCCGAAGAGGCTGACCTTGTGGCGGGCTGCCAGCTCCCAGAGGATGTCCGGGCGCGCCACCGGCGCGGGGCTGCCGTCGTAGGTGCAGGTGGTGGCGCCGGTCAGCAGGGTGGAGACGACCAGGTTCCACATCATCCAGTGGGTGGTGGTGTACCACAGCAGGCGGTCCCCGACGCCCAGGTCGCAGTGCAGGGCGAGGATCTTGAGGTGTTCGAGCAGGACGCCGCCGTGTCCGTGGACGATGCCCTTGGGCAGACCGGTGGTGCCGGAGGAGAAGACGATCCACAGCGGGTGGTCGAACGGCACCGGGGTGATGGTGAGGTATTCGGTGCGGGTGGCGGCGTCGTCCCAGGGCACCGTCAGGCTGGTGTGCTGGGTCTCGGGCCAGGTGAGGCCCAGGTGGTCCACGAGCACCGCGGCTTTCAGGGTGGGAAGGGCGTCGGCCAGTTCGAGGGAGGCTGCGCGGCGGTCGTGGCGGGTGTCATTGAAGAGGTAGCCGTCCGCTGCGATGAGCACCGTGGGTTCGAGCTGGGCGAAGCGGTCGGCGGCGGCCTTGGGGGCGTAGTCCTGGCCGCACACCGACCACACCGCGCCGAGGCTGGCGGCGGCGAGGAAGGCGATGAGGGCATGGGGGGTGTTGGGCAGGTAGCCGACCACCCGGTCGCCTGGTCCGACACCCAGGTCGCGGAAGGTGGCCGCGACGGAGGCGACCTGGGCGCGGAGCTGGCGGCCCGTGATCTCGTAGCCGGCTCCGGTCTCGTCCAGCGCAGTGATCGCGGGGGCGTCCGGGTGCAGGTTGCGCAGCGCGTGGTGGGTGTAGTTGAGGGTGGAGCCGGGGAACCAGCGGGCGCCTGCCATGGTCTCCTCGGCCAGCACCCGCTCGTACGGAGTGGCGGCGTCGATGTCGAAGTACTCCCACACTGCCGCCCAGAATCCCTCCAGGTCGGTGACGGACCAGTGGTGCAGGGCCTGGTAGTCGGTGGGGTCCTGGATGCTTTCGGCGCCCTGGTGCCGGGCGGCCCAGCGGGCGAAGTCCGCGACACGGCTGCCGGCGGCCGTCTTCGGGTCAGGCGGCAGGAACGGTTCCGGATGCGGCGTGGGGTGCTGGGTGGTCATGGTGTGGTGCTCCTCGGCGGGGGGACGGGCCGGGCATCGGTGGTACGGCGGGCTGTGTGGAGCAGGGAGGCCCAGGCGGTGGGGTCCGGGAAGTGGCCGGTCCCGGCGGGGACGGTGTCCATCACGACGCGGTCGGGGCGCAGCAGGACGGCGTTCGCCCGGCCGCGTGCCAGCCAGGCGGCCAGCGTGCCGTCGTCGTCCAGGTCGTCGAGGTGGATCGTGGCTGCGTCAAGTGCCGTGGCCACGGCCGTCATGTGCGGGGTGGGAGGCACAGCGGTCAGGAGGGCGAAGGAGTCTGCGAGGACGTCGTCCAGGCGCATTCGCCTGCCGTCGACGATCACCCAGGGCTGCGGGCAGAAGGTGCCGGTCAGCCGACGGCCGATGAGCCCGGGGCGGCGCCGTACCAGTGGGCCGGCGGTCAGCGCGGGGCTGAGGTCGCGGCTCACCGCCGCGGTCACGCCTGGGACGCGGCATGCAGCACCGACGACGGCCCGTCGGAGTGCCGCGCCGCGGTCCTGTCCACCGGTCATGGCCCAGCCCATGGCCACCGCGAGCCGGATCACATAGCGGGCGTGCGGTTTGCGCTCGCGCTCGTAGGTATCCAAAAGCCCGTCGTCTGCGCCCTGTTGGAGAACGCGGGCGAGCTTCCAGGTGAGGTTTCGGGCGTCGCGCAGGCCCGCGCACAGACCCTGCCCGATGAAGGGAGGCGTGAGGTGGGCCGCGTCACCCAGCAGGAAGACGCGTCCCCGGCGCCACCGGTCGGCGAGGCGGGCCCTGAAGGTGTACTGCGCCTGCCGGATCACCTCGAAGTCGTCGGCCCCCGCGGCGCCGGACGGCGCGTCCGTCCAGGGGGCGACCAGCTCGCGCAGGCGTTCCCGGCCGTCCGGCCCGTCCAGGTGTACGTCGGCGGGCAGCCGGAACTCCCAGCGGTAGCGGTCCTCGCCGAGGCGCATGAAGGTGGCGGGCTGGGTCGGGCAGCAGATCTGCTCGACACCCTCCCAGGTCCGCACCGGGCGGCTGGTGCGGACGTCGATGACCCGCCAGCTCTCCTCGAAGCGCAGGTCCTCCCATACGGTGCCGATGGCGTCGCGGGTGAGGCTGCCGGCGCCGTCGCAGCCGAGGACGGCATCGGCCCAGACGTGCTCGTCCTCGTCGCTGCCGTCGCGGCGGAAGGTGACCTGGACCGGCGCCGTCCCGTCGGTGTCCTGCGTGACGGACACGACCTCCACCCCGCCCCACAGCTCGCACTCCGGGCGGCGCGCCAGCGCGTCGCGGAGCAGGCGCTCCAGGTCCGGCTGGTCGAACATGCTGGTCTGGGGGAAGCCATGATGCCCGTGCCGGGATCGTGTGAATTCGGCGATCACGCGGTGCCGGGCGTCCAGCAGCCGCAACCCGCGTGCGGGACGGGCGAGGGCTGCGAACTCCTCGTGGATGCCGACGCTCTGCAGGATCCGGCGCACCTCGTCGTCCACGACGACGGCACGTGGCAGCGGGTAGACGTCCCGGTGGCGTTCGAGGAGCAGGCTGGGCACTCCGTGCCGGGCGAGCAGGAGTGCGGCCGTGACTCCTACGGGGCCCGCGCCGATGATGACCACGGGTCTCCGGGATGCGGCGCTCACGTCGCGTCCGCGACAGCGGTCCGCTGCTCGCCCAGGTCGATGTGCCCGTCGGGGGTGGCGATGGTGGCGGTGACGAGGTCGCCGTTACGCAGGTATCGGGGGTTCTTGGCCTGGCCGTTGAAGAACGCCTTCCACTTCAGCGCGGGCGGCAGCAGGGCTGCGATCTTCTCGACCGGCTTGGGCGGGGCCTTCAGCGCGGTACCGCCGGGTGTGCCGGTGAGCAGCAGGTCGCCCGGGTCGAGGGCCTGGAACCGGGCAAGCAGGGTGAGCGCCTGCGCCGGTCGCACGATCATGTCGGCAAGGGTGCGGTCCTGACGTGGTACGCCGTTGACGTTCAACCGCAGCCGCAGATCGATCAGACGGGCGAAGTCCTCGGGCTCCAGCAGGGCCAGGTACGGCCCCGTCGGTGTGAACGTCGGGTAGGACTTGCTCTCGTAGAACTGGGTCTTGGTCAGCTGGACGTCGCGGGCGCTGACGTCGTTGGTGAGGACAAGCCCGGCGACATACGAAGGCAGGTCCCGCTCCTCCACAACAGTGCCCACGGGCAGCGGCGCGCCCATGACGAGGCCGAGTTCCACCTCGTAGTCGAGGAACCGCACGTGCGCCGGGCGGACGATCGCCTCGTGCGGGCCGCTGACCGAGCCGGACGCCTTGCGGAAGAAGGTGGGCGGTATGTCGCCGGTGAAGCCCGAGTCCTTGGCGTGGCTGCGGTAGTTGACCATCTGGGCCACCACCCGGCAGGGGGTGGTGACCGGGGGCAGCGCCACCAGGTCGGCGACGGGTGTGCCGCTCTCGCCGGAGGCGGCGGCCTCCCGCACGGCGGCCCGGTCGGCGAGGAGTCCGGCGGTGGTGACCGCCTTGGTGTCGATGCGGACGGCGTGCTCGTCCCGGACGGCCCACCAGCCGTCGGGGGTGCGCAGAACGTTGGTGCTCATGAGCTCATCGCTTTCATCAGGCCCAGCAGGCGTGCGGGGTCGAGTTCGTTGTCGCCGCGCAGGGCCGTCATGACCTCGCGAAGCTTGGCGGGGGACGGGTTGGTACCCAGGAAGTCGCGGGTGACGGGCGGGCCCCACTGGGCCAGGCCGCTCGCCGACATCGGCGCCCATCCGGGTTCGAGGTCGCAGGAGAGCAGGTCGCCGTCGGCGAAGTGCTCCAGCATGAAGCGGTCGGGGTCGCGCCAGTAGTCGAAGAGCTGGCTGCCCTGGATGTGCCGGCCGATGCCCCAGCTGCGCTGGTAGCCGCGCTCGGCCAGGTATTCGCCGCCTGCGGCGATGGAGTCGAGGTCGGTGACCTGGTAGGCGGAGTGGACGTAGCCGGTGCCGGGCCCGAGGTGCAGGGCGACGGTGTGGTGGTCCACGGGCGTGCTGTCCTGGTCGCAGCGGATGAACGCCATGGTCGGCCCGCGCTCGCGCTGTCCGTCCAGGAACAGGAAGTCGGACACGATCATCCCGAGGGTGTCCAGGTACCAGTCCAGGGTGCGGGTGAACGTCCGTGTCTCCAGCACCACATGGCCGAGGCGCTGGATGCGGGACGGCTCCCGGGGCGGACGCTGGGTGGCGTTTGTACGGCGGGGTTCGGTGCCGGTGTTGAGGGTCAGCGGCGGCTGTTCGGGCAGCGCGGGCAGCGGCTCGGCGCAGTGCACCACCCGAACCGGAAGGCCCGAGGGATCGAACAGGGCGACCGACCGTCCGCCGCCGGGGACGTCGATGTCCCGGACGGTGTGTCCGACGGCGGCGGCCAGCCGGACGACATCGGCCCGCTCGGCCGCGCGGAACGCCGGCCCGAGGAAGCGGGAGGCGCTCCCGCGCCGGATGACCATGCAGGGTGAGCCTGCGAACGTGCCGCGCAGCCACAGCTCGTGCCGGGTGCGGGCCGCGATCGTGAAGCCGAAGTCACGGGCGAACACCTCGGCCCGGTCCAGGTCCGGCTTCTCGAACTCCAGCCAGGCCAGGTCCGCCACCTTGATCACGGGGTTCCGGGCTCGTCCGGGGTGCTCTCCACGCAGGGCGCCCTGCTCACTGTGGAGGTCGCGGTGGGGCGTCAGAGGGCCGCCCTTGTCAACAGGGATGTGGGACATGGTGTCCTCCAAGCAACACTGACGTAATGAGGAAATCATCAACTCTGCCGATTCCCTCCGTCAATGGGTGCAGCCCAAATAATTGAGGATCTCATCAGTAATGGCAGTGTCATCGTCGCGGCGGTTACACTGGGCCGTATGCCGACGTCAGCCCCGCCCAAGAACCGCTTCGAGCGGCGCCGCGCCGAAACCCGCCAGGCGCTCGTCCGTGCGGCCCGGCAGATCCTCGCGGAGACCGGGGACACCAGCGTCAGCATCCAGGCCATCGCCGAGCGCGCCGATGTCGGTTTTGGGTCCTTCTACAACCACTTCGAATCGAAGACGGAGCTGTTCGACTCCGCGGTGTCGGACGCCCTGGAGGAGTTCGGGCAGGTCATCGACGCGCGTGTGGAAGGCATCGACGACCCGGCCGAGCTGGTCGCGGCTGGTTTCCGGCTCACCGCCCGGATGGCGGACTCCCACCCGGAACTCCTGCGGATCCTGCGTGACCGCGGCCTGGCCCACATCCACTCCGACCGTGGCCTCGCCCCGCGCGCCCTGCGCGACCTGGAGATCGGCATCGCCTCGGGCCGCTTCACCTGCGGCAACGCGACCACCGCCCTGTCCGCCCTGGGCGGCACCCTGCTGTCACTCGTGGCTCTGAGGCTGGACCGCCCGGACCTCGACGGCGACGAGGCCGCCTCCGACCTGGCCGAGATGGTCCTGCGCATGCTCGGCCTCGCTGCGGACGACGCCCATGAGGTCACCCGGCGCCCGCTGCCCGACCTCGCCTGACAACGTCCTGCACCTGCCGCGCGGCCGCCTGTGCTGCTACGCCGGCGGCCACGAGTCACGCGGCGGCCGCGGCCTCACCCATGGGGTCCGCCCAGGTGCTCGCGGCGTTCTCCTCGGCGAGGGCCGGCATCAGTGCTTCCAGCGCCTGGGCGAGGACGGGTGCCGCCACATGGCCTGCGAACACGCCTTGGTGTTGACCACGTCGTATGTTCGCGATGGCCTCTTCGCGGGCCGGTGCCAGGGTGGCGCGGATGGCTGCCTCTCCCAGATGGCGACGCCCCAGAGAGATGAGCATGCGGTACTGGTCACCCACCGCTCATGCCGCCAGCACCGTGCGTGCCATCGCCTCGACAGGATCTGCATCCGGAACGCGAACTGCGGCGAACGCCTGCTGGAGCGCTTGTCCTGCTTCCTGCGTCAAGTCGGTGACCAGCGCCTCCCGGCTGGGGAAGTGTCCCTAGAGGGTGCGCCGGGCGACGCCGGCCGTCTGAGCGATGCTGCCGAGACTCGTGTCCGGGTCGTCCCGCAGTTGCTGCCGGGCGGTCGCGAGGATGCGTCTGTGGTTGGAGTGAGCATCCCTGCGCTGCGGAGTGCGGCGCGGGCGGTCGGTCGTCTGCATGGCTCCCCCTCTTCACGGTTGCCGGAAAGCCGTGGGCGCCGGTGCTCCCTCAAGCACCGGCGCCCACTCACCCCTGCCCGAGGTGGCCTGGTGTCCTGCTGACAGGCGTCAGGGGACGAGGATGAGGCGGATCGGGTCGCCGATCTTGTTCTCCAGACGGCTGACAGCGTCGGCCGCGTCGATGAGCGGGATGTGATCCGTGATGGAGGGGGCCAGGTCGAGGCGGCCGGCCGCGGTCAGCCGCACGAGCTCGGAGACCGACTCCGGGGTGCCGCCGTAGTGACCGCGCACCTGCTTCTGCAGGTAGTTGAAGGTCAGGCCCTCGGTGATGGTGAGCGGCCTGGGGGTGATGCCCACCAGGATCAGGGAGCCGCCCAGGCCGAGCACGGAGGCGGCCTGCTCGCGGACGGTGGGTACGCCGGCGCAGTCAAAAGCGAAGTCCAGGCCCCGTCCGTCGGTGGCCGCGCGGACCTGGTCGGCGAAGTCGGGTGCGGCCGGGTCCAGGGCGTAGTCCGCGCCGAAGGCCAGGGCGCGCTCGCGGGCGCTGCGCAGCGGGTCGACGGCGATGACCGGTGCGGCGCCGACCAGGCGGGCGAGGCGTACGTTGTGCGCGCCGACTCCGCCCACGCCCCAGACGCCGACGGACTGGGCGGGACGGACGCCCGCGGTGGTGACGACGGCGGCGTAGGGGGTGGAGACCGCGTCGGGGATGATCGCGGCCTGGTCGAAGGGGAGGCTGTCGGGGATGGGGATGAGGGTGTCCTCGCGGGCGATCACGTACTCGGCCCAGCCGCCGTCGTAGTCGATGCCTGCGGTGAGCATCTGGGTGCAGGGGCGGCGGCGCACGCATCCGGCGCACTTACCGCAGGTCTTGCCGGCCTCCAGGGTGACGCGGGTGCCGACAGGCAGGCCGCGCTTGAGGTCGGGGCCGAGCGTGTGGACCACACCGGAGACCTCGTGGCCGACGGTGACCGTGTCGGAGGTGGCGAACAGGGGGACGAGGGAGCCGTCGATCAGGTGGACGTCCGAGAGGCAGACGCCCGCGGCCTTCACCTCGATGAGAACCTCGCCCGGGCCCGCTGCGGGGATGGGGACCTCCTCCACGGCGAACTTCTTGCTGTCCAGGTGGAAGCGTCCGGCGAGCATGCTGTCCATGACGATCTGCTTTCTGTGAGCGGCACTCGACGGTTTCGGGCCGATGGGTGCCATGTCGTGTCCGTGGGTTTGTGGTGGCCGGGAGGCGTACGGCCGGCAGCGGGGGTGCCGCACGCCTCGCGGCGGCTGGGGGTCACGCGCCTTGACGGCCTGCGACGGTCAGGCGAAGACGTCCTGCTGGTAGCGCTCGTCCGCTTCCAGCTGGGCAAGCCAGTGCTGGGCGGTCTCGTCGTCGCTGCCGGTCCGCCGGCGGTGGATGGCGGCGAGGGCCTCGCGGACGGCGGGGGCCATACGGCGGCCGTCACCGCAGACGTAGGTGTACGCGCCGTCCTCGATGGCCTGCCACACCGTGTCGGCGGCATGGGCGATGGCGTTCTGCACGAACCGGGCCGGGTGGCCGCTCACCGCGGAGAAGGCGGTGTGGATCTGCGCGATCCCGGCCTGCTCCCAGTCCTGCATCTGCTGACGGTAGAAGTAGTCGTGCTCCGGGTGGCGGCAGCCGACGAAGACCTGCGACAGGCCGACCTCGGTGCCGTTCTGGTGCTGCCAGGCCCGCTCCTCCAGGAAGCCACGCAGCGGCGCGATGCCGGTGCCGGGGCCGATGAGGATCAGCGGCGTAGTGGGGTCGGCGGGCGGGGCGAACGTCGGGGAGGGCACCCGGACGTAGCCGTAGACGACGTCTCCGGGCTCGAGACCGGCGATGTAGGAGGAGCAGGTGCCGCGGTACCGGCCGTCGCCGGACAGAGCCGGGCCCTCCAGCAGGCCGACGGTCAGGCGTACGTGGCGCCGGTTGGCCGACGGGGCGGAGGAGATGGAGTAGAAGCGCGGTCGGATCGGGCCCATCATCTCCAGGAACACCGCCAGCGGCAGCTCGACCGCCTCGAAGCGCTCCAGCAGGCCCAGCACCGAGACCCGCTTGCCGAGGATCTCCTTGCTGTAGCGCTCCTCGGCCTCCTCGGTGTCGGCGGTGTACGCCTGGAGCTGCGGCCGGGTCCACGGGCACTGGGTGTACTCGGCCAGGGTCTGGATCTGGGAGCGGGTGGCCACGTCCTGCAGCTCCAGGAACTCGGTGAGCAGGATGCCGGCGGTGACAGGGACGCCGACCGGCAGATGGGTGCGGCCGCCGCCGGGCTGCTCCAGCCGGAGCACCTGGCCGTACTCGACACCGAGCCGCCTCAGCGCGCGTTCCACCAGGGCGAGTTCGTTCTTGGCGAAGACGGCCAGGTGGTTGCCCGTGTCGTAGGTGACACCGTCGGGCAGCTCGAAGGTGATGGACTTCGCGGACGGGCGCGGCGGCTCGATGCTGAAGTCCCACAGGCCGGTCGCGTCGGCCACGAGCTCCTCGTTGGCCACCACCGTGACCGGGTACGCCTGCTCGGAGACGATGGCGGGACGCACGTCGGACTCGGTGAGCAGCTGGACCTCGTAGCGCGGACCGCTCGCCTCGGAGGTGTCGGCGGCGTACTCCTCGGCCAGGGTGGCCCACAGGGTGTCCATCCAGCGACTCGCCATGCCATCGAAGTCACCGGCGGCGTCCGCTATGCCGCGCTCGACGACCGGGGTGGCGCCTGCGGCCAGCAGACCTTCCTCGATCCGCTTGGGGAATGCCTGGAAGGTAGCCACCCACTGGGTGTTGCCGGCGCCCAGCAGCGCGAACCGCACATTCGACAGCGCACCCTCCGGCAGTCCGGCGGCCAGCAGGTCGTCGAAGCGCTGGGCGTTGTCGGGAGCCTTGCCGTTGTAGCTGGCGGCTACGACGGCGAGCAGGCCCTCGGTGGGCAGGTTGTCGCCCAGCTCGTCCAGGCTCACCAGCGTGGTGCCGAAGCCGGAGCGCTCACCGCGGTCGGCGATGGTGCGCGCCAGGTCCTCGCAGGAGCCGAGGCTGGAGCCGTAGGCGACGGTCAGGTTCACACCGACGCCGCTGACCGCTGTCTGCGCCTGCGTGTCGCCGGTCTGCGGGTCGGTGGCGCCGAAGACGGTCCGCTGGTGCGCCTGACGCTTGCGGACGACCAGTCGGAAGTCGCCGGGCTTGCGTGTCAGGGCCTCGCGGACGTCCATCTTGTAGTCGGTGGTGTCGGAGAACCTGAACTTCTGCAGCACCAGCGCCAGCGCCAGGCGGGCCTCGGTGAGCGCGAACTGGCGGCCGATGCAGGCACGTACACCGTTGCCGAACGGCTTGTAGGCGTGCGGGTGCTGCTCGGCGCGGTTCTCCGGCAGCCACCGGTCGATGTCGAACTCCCCCGGCCGGTCCCACGCCTTGGGGTGGGAGTGCAGCGCGCCCATGAGGATGTTGGCCCTGGTTCCCTTCTTCAGCTCGTACCGGTCGCCGATGACGGTGTCGTCGATGGGCGCCTTGGCGATCAGTGGGATGGGAGCCCACAGGCGCAGGGTCTCCTCCAGGATCCGCGGGATCACGTCGAGCTGCATGATCGTGTCGTAGTCCGGAACCGTGTCACCGGGTAGCAGGCGGTCGACCTCGGCGTATGCCTGCGCCAGGACGTGCGGGTTGCGCATCAGCGAGTACGTGGCGAACGACAGCAGGCCGCTGGTGGTCTCGTGACCGGCGATCAGGAAGGTCACCACCTGGTCACGGACGTTGTCGTCCGCCAGCAGCTTGCCGGTCTCCGGGTCGGTGGCCTCCAGCATCAGGCCGAGCAGGTCCTCCTCGCCGGTGCCCTTCCCCTCACGGCGCTCCTTGATCACGCTCTCGACCAGGTCGCGCATCAGCTGGATGTGCGCGCGGTACTTCCTGTCGTCCGCCTTGCGCAGCCTGGTCATCATCGGCAGCTCCTGGGAGCGCCGCATCGACTCGATCAGTGCCTCCAGCAGCGAGTTGAGGAAGGGGTGCAGCTCCTCCTTGTCGAAGGACTGGAAGCGGTAGCCGAAACCGGACAGGGCGATGGTGTCCAGGGTGAGCCGGGTGTAGTCGTCGGTGACGGCGACAGGCCGGCCCTCCCGGCTCTCCCACTTGCCGACCAGGTTCTGGGCGATCTCCAGCATCTGACCGAAGTAGGTCTTCATGGCCCGCTGACTGAAGGCCGGCAGCAGGATCCGGTGGGCCATGGCCCATTCCTCTTCGTGCTGGTGGGCCGTGAACAGGCCCGCCCCCGTGTAGTCCCGCACATGGCTCAGCGGCGTCTTCTCGATCTGCTTGAAGAACCGCGTCTCGTCGCAGACCTCGGCCACCAGGTCCGGGTCGTAGACGAAGACCTGCTCGATGCCTGCGATGTCCATGCCGTAGATGCCCTCGGGGAACTGCTTGGACAGCTCGTTGAAGTACTCCACCGGGTTGGTGTCGGGGATCTGCGGCGTGTGGCCGAGCAGGGGGATCCCGCGGGGGGACCGGATGGGGCGAAGGCCGTTCGCGGAGTGCGTGGTCATGGCTTGCTCCTCTGCGTGGAGGGGGTGGAGGGGATGGGCAAGGGCGCGTTGCGCTGGTCAATCCCATGGCACCGGACAGAAACATACGCCGTATGGAATTGGTACCGTACGGGGTATGGAAAACAAGGTGAGGCGTCCCCCCCGGGGCACGAGGAAGAGGGACGTGCCTCTGACCGAGGCCGGGATCTATGCGGCTGCCCTGCGGCTCATCGACGCGGACGGGGTCGAGGCGCTCACCATGCGCAAACTCGCGACCGAGCTCGATGCGAACCCGATGTCGCTGTATCACCACGTGCCGAACAAGGAAGCCGTGCTGTGCGGCGTGGCGAGAATGGTCGGCGCCCGGTTCCGCACCGTGACGCTTCAGGACGCTCCGTGGCAGGAGCGCATCCGCCTGCTCGCCACGGACTTCCGGACCCTGGCGCACCGTCACCCGAAGCTGATGGCCTACTCCTTCAGCCAGCCGGACTTCATCCAGCCCGACGACCCGTTCTGGACCGCACTCACCGCGATCGTGGCCGCTGCCGGAGTGTCGCAGTCGGAGGTCCCGGAGATCGCCGCTCTCATGGTCGCCGTCGTCGTCGGTGTCCTCAGCGCCGAACTCAATGGCTCGCTCCAGCAGTGGGCGAGCCTCAAGCCCCCCGGTGTCGCTGCCGACACGGGCGAAGCTACGGTCGCAGACCGTCCAGGCCCTGATCGGGACCACATGTTCCGGCTGGTGATGGACACGCTCATCACGGGGCTGGAGGGACGGTTCGCCGCCGGTCGTAGCGGCCAGGGCGCCGGTCGCTGAGTCCGTGGTCCCGGGGCGTTGCGGCCTGGGCGCGTATGTGGTCAGGCGAGTTCAGGCTGCGATACGGCGCTGCGACGCACAGGGAGCGACCGATCCCCTCCGGGAGCCAGGCAGGGTGGCGGCGCATGAGCGGCATGGAGGCGACGCGCGCAGGCGCGTGGGCCTCCTGTCGTTGTCGAGGGCGGCGGCACCTCCGACGTCGCTCGCGCCCGTGATACCGCCCCGGGCCTTCGGTGCAGGTCTGGATCCGACTTCGGTCCCCGAGACCGCGCAAACACTCGCTCTTGTGGTCTCCGCGCTCGCCACCAACACCCTGCGCCATGGCGGTGGCCGCTACATCCTCAGCCTTGGCATACCGCCGACGCGGTGCACGTCGCTGTCACTGACCTCAGCCCCGCACTCCCAGGGAACGCGCCCCTGACCTCAACGGCGGTACCGGACGGGTTCGGATGCCCCATGGTCCGCCTCCTGGCCCGCGAGGCGAACCTCACTCCCGGCCCCGGACGGGGCGAAACCCTTCACGTCCGCCTCCCGCGGTGATGGCGACCGAAGGGTCACCCGCGGATGACTGAGATCGATCTTGAAGAACGGCAGGCCCCGGTCGGCTCGCCGGTGCCTCTTAGGGCGTGAGGTCCGCCTTCGTGCGGCGGAGCTGTGTACCGGTCAGTCGGGAGCGGCGGTTGTGGCTGTGGCGGAGTTCGTGAGCGCGTCGAGTTGGGTGGCGAGGTCGGGGTGGGTGGTTGTCAGGTGGGGGCGGGTGGCGTTCAGGGGGTGGATGAGGGCGGCGGGATCGTCATGGGCGAGGGCCGCGTGGAGCTGACTGAGCGGGTGGCGGGCGACGATGGGGAGGTCGGTGAGGGCGGTGATCTGGCCGGCGATGCGGCGCAGGTCGGCGGCGTTGTGGCGGGCCCAGGTGGCGAGGGTGCGGTCGGCGGCGCGGCGTTCGCGGGTGGCCTGGACGCGTTGTTCGCCGGTGGTTCCGGCGGGGCCGGGTCGGTTACGCAGGTAGCGGCGTTCGGCGGCCTGGCGGCTGGCGACGCCGAGGGGACGGGCGAGGTCGGCCCAGCTGGCGCCTGCGTGGCGGGCGGTTTCGATCAGGCCGGTTTCCCAGTCGGCGAGCTGCTCGCGAACCTGCCTCAGCAGTAGGAGGGAGGCCAGGGCCTGCTCCGGGCCGATGTCGGGCGTATCGGGGAAGTCGGGAGCCTCGTGCTGGGCGGCGCGCAGAGCGTCGTCTATGGCGTGCAGGGCCGCGGCTGCGGCGAGGAACGAAGCCGGGTTCTGGGAGTCGGAACTGGAGGAGGCCGACTGGTCGGCTGCTGTCATGAGCACCTCCCTCGATTGGCTGTCATCCTTATGACGACACCGTGTTTGTCATCCATTGGATGACATGTTACAACGGTTTCAGTGAGGCGCATTGGCAGCAACTGCCCGAACCTTCTGGAGGTGTTTCACCATGTTGATGCGCACCGACCCCTTCCGTGAGCTCGACCGGCTGGCTCAGCAGCTGATGAACACGGGCACCTGGTCACGGCCGTCCGCGATGGCGATGGACGCCTACCGCGAGGGCGACGAATACGTCGTGGCCTTCGACCTCCCCGGCGTCAGCGCGGAGGCGATCGACATCGACGTCGAACGCAACATGCTGACCGTCAAGGCCGAGCGCCGGCCCGTGGCGAAGGCCGACGACGTCCAGATGGAACTGTCCGAGCGGCCACTGGGCGTCTTCTCCCGCCAGATCGTGCTGGCCGACACGCTCGACACCGAGCACATCAAGGCCGACTACGACGCCGGGGTGTTGACCCTGCGCATCCCGATCGCCGAACGCGCCAAGCCCCGCAAGATCGCCATCGGCGGGGGATCCGACCGCAAGGAGATCTCCGGCTGAGCCGGACGATGCGGGCCGAACAGCGGTGGAGGACGGGCACCTGGTCTCCCCCTCACCCGTCCTCCGCACACCGGAGCCGAAGAAGGGCGGCGGCCGACGTGACCCTGCGACGAGAAGCGTTCCTCGACCAGGTGACGGAACGCGGCGAGTACGGCAGCCGGCAGGAAGCAGAACGCGCGGCCCGCGTGGTGCTCGCACTGCTGGGCGCGCATCTGGTCGGCGAGGTGCGCGCCCAGCTGGCGGCGCGCCTGCCGGAAGGCTTCGCCCTGATCCTGCTCAACCCGCTGCAGAGCGCCGAACCCCTCTCCCCGGAGCGGTTCGTGCGCGCGACGGCGGCCTGGATCGAGGGAGCGACCGACCAGACCGCGGCCTGGGACGTCAGTGCCGTCCTCGGCACGGTCGCCGATGCGGCCGGCGAGGACCTGCTGGGGCAGATCCTGCTCCAGCTCCCTGTGGGCTATGACCTGCTCTTCGGCCGCCCCCAGTCCACCTGACCACCCTGGTGTCCGCGCGCCCCTTAGGGCGCCGGCATGACCACCTCAGCGATAGAAAGGCAACCACCCAAGTGATGTCCGACTGGCGTGCACCACTCCAGCACCTGCCCGTCATGACGTACGAGCAGATGCTGGAGAAGGTCCGTTACGAAGGCGCCTACCCCACCCGGGAACGAGCCGAGGAAGCCGTCCGCCTGGTCCTCGCAGGACTCGGACGCCAGCTGACCGGCGACGAACGCGTCGAATTGGCCGCCCGCCTGCCCTTCGAAGCCGCACGCATCCTCACCGCACAGATCCCCGACACCCAGCCGCTGACCGGCTGGGCCTTCGTCAAAGACCTCGCCGCCCGCACCAGCGCCCCGGTGGGCCCTACCCGCTGGGACACCGGCTCGGTCCTCGCCGCCGTCGCAGTCCTGGCCGGCCCCGACCTCCTCACCCGCATCCTGCACAGGCTCCCCTCCGGCTACGCACTGCTGTTCGGCCGCGCCGAACTCGCCCCAGCCGCATAGGGCCGGCCCCTCCCAGCGTGAAAGCGCGCTGGTGACGGTGGTACGTGCCCATGTCATTGCGCAGACCTCACGAGACCCGTGCCGTCGGCGGCCCCCGGCAACGCGCCCGCGCCGGGGGCCGCAACCGCCGGTCCCGTTTCCTCCTGACCATCGATCCCAGCCCTGGCCCCTGCTCGGGATCCGGACCTCGAGTCGTCCCCGCACCGGTGCACGAGCCGGGGCGGTGCCGGGAGGCCGGGTTCGTGCGCATCAACTGGTCGCCCTCGCGGCACTCAACCACAAGCCGGCGACGAAGCCGCTCCTTCGTCGACGCGGAATCGCGCGGCGGGAGTCGTCGCAGCGGAAGCGCCGAGAGCGGAGCCCGTAGGGTCTCAGCTTCCAGGGGAGGCGTCGTATCGGGGTCAGCGCAAGGGTGAGTCCGCGGTGGGCGTCAGCAGGGTCTCGTCGAGGCCGACGATCTGGCTGATGTCGAAGCCCTCCATGTCCGCGCGGAATTCGGGACTCGACAGGTACGCCTCCAGCTGCTCCTGTACGTCGTCGGTGTCCCTGTAGGAAACGAGGGCGTACAGCCGAGGAGTCTCGCTTCTGGGCGCCGCGGGCACCGTCCAGACGCCGTGGGTGGTGATCCGGTGCTTGGCCATGCCGGGAATGTGCTTGGCCCAGATCTTCTCGTAGGCGGAGAGCGCGTCGGGGCTGCGCAGGGTGTAAACACGGAGCTGGTACTGGGACATGACACTCGTTCCTTACCTCGTGGCACCAGAGCCTCCGTGTACTGCAGGAAGGACGTGATGTCCCGCACGAGGACCTCGGCAAGTCGGTGCCTGCGGAGGACCCGAGGGCGATGAACATCGACTGGTCACCCCGCCCCGCGGCCGACCAGATGCGGACATCCGCGTAGCCTGCGGAACCCTCCAGGCCATCAGCCAGAAGATCCCGCCCCAGCACCCTTTCGACCGGCTCGTCACCGTCGGCGAAGAAGACGGCACGGACGACATGAGGATCAGTGGGCTCATACCGAAGACGTACGCAAAGGGGCAGTGAGCAGGCGCGCGAGACGACCAGCTGCACGGTCACCCGCCGCTCCACAGTCTTCAAGGACTTCTTCATCGGCCTCTGCTCCTAGGCGTGGCTTGGCGGCGGCTGACGTCCGGCCGGCCGCGAAGAGGCAGCGTGGGCGGAGGCGGTACGGCAGGTCGCGGGGCGCCGGACGGCACCGGCGCATCGCACGATGGGTGGCGCGGCGCTCGCTCGGCCGACGGTCGGGGCCGCCGACCTCCGACCGCCGGGTGCATCCCTGCCGCCGCCCGGGATTGGACTGAGGGGAACGGCCTGGGCTCACGGCCTCGGGCGGTACCCGTCTCACCGGTCATCGCGGCTCAGGCCGTCGTGGTCCCTGTCCCTGCCGCCGTGCTCGTGGCGGGTCCCGTCGTGCGGGTAGGACGTGTCGGACGTCCAGCGGTGTCCGTGGCCCTCCCCGCGGTAGAAGTGACCATCGCGGTAGAAGAGACCGTCGCAGTCGTGCCGGGTCGAATCGGTGACGCGCGGGTCCTGGTGCCAGCCGCGGGTCTCGTCGCAGGAGTAGCCCTGCTCAAGCAGGTAGCCGACACCGTGGTCCCAGCCGTCATCAGCGGCCTCGGCCCTGACAGCCGGGCGCTGGACGTGCGCGGACGCAAGGGGCGCGGCCGAAGCGGCGCTCCCGGTACCGAGGACGGCGACACCCGCCACCGCCACGGAGGTGACAGTGACGGCGATGCGCTTCGTGAACTTCTTCATGATCTTTCCTTCCCGGTGGCGTGGTCTGCGCCAACGGCGGTTTCGGTCAGGCGATGTGCGGCGCCTGATGTGGTCCGGGCGAGCAGTTCCATACGCTGTATGGAATCGCCCTCCCATTATTGCCATACGTTGTATGGAAATGTCGAGGTGACGAAGGCCACTGGGTGGCCGGCGCGCGCGAGTGACGACAACTTCCGTCCGTCACCTGCGAGTCGGTCATCGCTGTCCCCTCGGCGCGCCGGTGTTTTCCGTTCCGCAGCTGCGACGTGCGGGCCCGCGATTCCCGGCTCATGCTGGAAAGCGAGGGGGGCGGGACAGCGGAGGATGTGGTGGAGATGCGGACCGTTGTCGACCTCACGCGCTGCCAGGGGTACGCCCAGTGCGTGTTCCTCGCGCCGGAGGTGTTCGAGCTGCACGGCGAGGAGGGACTGTTGTACGCCACGGCCGTCCCCGACGACCAGGCCGAACGCGTCCGCCAGGCCGCGGCGGCCTGCCCGGTCCAGGCGATCCTCCTCGGGGAAGAGGTGAGCAGTGGTGCCCGGTGACCTGAAGGAGGGCCGGATCGTCATCGTCGGCGCGTCGCTGGCCGGCCTGAGGGCCGCGGAGGCGCTGCGCGAGGAGGGCTTCACCGGCTCACTGACCGTGGTCGGAGACGAGCCGCACCCGCCCTACGACCGGCCGCCGCTGTCCAAGCAGGTGCTGCTCGGGCAGGCTACGGCGGAGACCACGGGGCTGCCGATGCGCCGGGAACCGGACGCCGAATGGCGCCTCGGCGTGGCTGCCACCGGTGTGGACCTGCTGGCGAAACGGGTGCTCCTGGCCGACGGGGAGTCGCTGCCGTACGACCGGCTGCTGATCGCCACCGGCACCCGGGCGCGGCCCTGGCCCAACCCGGCGGAAGCCGCCCTGGACGGGGTGTTCACCCTGCGGACCCGGGAGGACGCCGCCGGGCTGGCCGAACGGTTGGATGCGAGGCCGGAGCGGGTGCTGGTGATCGGCGGCGGCTTCACCGGCTCGGAGATCGCCTCGGCCTGCCGGGAACTGGGGCTGGAGGTCACGGTCGCCGAACGCGGCCCCGCACCGCTGGTCGGCGCTCTCGGCGGCACCTTGTCGAAACTCGCCGCGGTCATGCAGCGCAACCACGGCGTGGATCTGCGCACCGGGGTGACGGTCACCACCCTGCGCGGGAACGGCGGCTTCACCGGCGCGGAGCTTTCCGACGGCAGCCGCGTGGACGCAGAAGTGTGCGTCGTCGCGCTGGGTGCGATCCGCAACGTCGAGTGGCTGGCGGACTCCGGCCTGGCGGCGGGCCCGCGCGGCATCGCCTGCGACGCAGGATGCCGCGCCTTCAACATGTACGGGATCGTCACCGACGACGTCTTCGTGGCCGGCGACGTCTCCCGCTTCCCTCACCCGCTGTTCGGCTACCAGATGCTGTCCCTGGAGCACTGGGGGAACGCGGTGGAGCAGGCCGAGGTGGCGGCCCACAACATGGTCAACCCCGGGCCGCTGCAGCGCCCGCACCTGTCCATCCCGACGTTCTGGTCGACCCAGTTCGGACTCAACATCAAGTCCGTGGGCGTACCCACCTACTCCGACCACATCGTCATCGCCCAGGGATCCCTGGAGGCACGCCGGCTGGCCATGGTCTACGGCTACCAGGGCCGGGTCACCGCCGCCGTCACCGTCGACATGGCCAAGGCGCTCGACTACTACCGGCACCTGATCGAGACAGCCGCGCCGTTCCCGCCGCCGCCCGGTGCGCAGGACCGGGCGATCGCGGCCGACATCCCGATCCCCTCTCTCGTGCCGGATCCGTCGGGGCTGTCTCACGGCCCGACCGTCGCGCTCACCGGCCATCTTCCCGACCGCCGGCTGACGGTGGTGTAGCCCACGTCCCGCCCGACCACGAGGAGCCGTCATGGACTCCGCCACCTTGCTGGCACGGATCACCGACTACGCCAGCCGCCCCAACCCCTACCCCCTGTACGCGGAACTCCGCGAGGCCGGTCCCGTGGTGCAGCAGGCAGACGGCAGCTATCTGATCGGCACGTACCACGAGATCGCCGCTCTGCTCCACGATCCGCGGATGAGTGCCGACCCCCGCACCCGGGGTGAAGTGGCTCACAAGCCGCCCTTCCTCCGGCTCGACGACCCCGAGCACCACAGGCTGCGCACGCTGGCCATGCGGCCCTTCGGGCCTCCGCACAGCCCCCGCCGGGTCGACTCCATGCGCGGCGAGATCGACCGGATCACCAGAGAATTGCTGCAGTCCTTCGAGGCGGGCCGGCAGATCGACATCGTCGACGACTTCGCCTACCCGCTGCCCGTCACGGTGATCTGCCGGCTGCTCGGCGTGCCGCGCGAGGACGAACCACTGTTCCGGGCCTGGTCCGACGCGCTGGTCGCGGCCGCCGACGTCAGGCCCGAGGATGACTCCGCCGAGGAGGACAAGGCCGGCGACCAGGCGCGGATGGAAATGGGCGGGTACCTGGTGAACCTCGCCGAGCAGCGGCGTGGCGATCCGGGCGACGACATGCTGTCCGCCTTCGTCAACGAACCGGACCCTGCCCTGCGGCTCACCCAGGAGGAACTCGCGGAAACCGCCGTGCTGTTGCTCATCGCCGGGCATGAGACGACGGTCAACCTGATCACCAACGGCTCGCTCACCCTGTTGCGTCACCCCGAGCAGCTGGACCGGCTGCGACGCGAACCCGAACTGCTGCCGCGCGCGGTGGAGGAACTGCTGCGCTACGAGCCCCCGGTCCACATGCGCGGGCGCGTCCCGCACGCCGACATCGACGTCGCCGGCACCGAGATCCCGCAGCACGCGTCCGTCATTCTGGCGCTGGCCTCGGGCAACCGCGATCCCATGCGGTTCGACGAGCCCGACCGGTTCGACCCCGCTCGCCCGGACAACCAGCACCTCGGCTTCGGCAGCGGCATCCACCTCTGCTACGGCGGACCCCTGGCCCGCATCGAGGCGCAGGCCGCGCTCGGCGCGCTGCTTCCCCACCTCGGCGGGGCCAGCCTGGTCGAGGACCCGCCCCCGTACCGGCAGAACGCCATGCTCCGCGGGCCTCGCCACCTGCCTATCCAGCTGTGAGGCCGCGCGGCCACGGCGCCCTCGTCCCGCTCCGGCGGGATGAGGGCGCCGAGTGATGAGCCCAGCAAACGCGCCTGATGATCCGATCACCTGTGAGGGACTTGACGCCCGAGCGATTGCATCTGATTATTCCATCAGAAATGGGCATATTGCTCAACTGCGACACATGCCGCACCGTGTGCCGCTCGCCAGGACATCGCCGTTCACCGCGGCTGCACACAGGGGCCGCCGCGCCAAGTGCCGACGCTCTCACCTCCGCCCCGATGGGACGACCGCGATGACCAACACTGACCAAACCCCCGACCACACCCTCCTCGCCCGGGCAGGCGAGCCCCGCGAGATGCCCGACGCCGCGATCGCGATGCTCGATGCCGAGGGCATCGTCGTGGGGTGGACGCATGCCGCTCAGCAACTCGTCGGTTACTCGGCCGGGGAGGTGGTGGGCCGCTCCGCCGCACACGTCCTGGCGCCCCCCGACGACGAACGAAGGGCTTCGGAGTTCTCCGAGCAGTGCCCTGCGCAGGGCGGCTGGTCCGGCACCGCAGCGATACGCCACCGCGACGGCCAAACGCTCAGGATGACGCTGCGGGTCTCGCTGCTGCGGGGGCGGGACGCCGGCATCCGGTGGCTGGTGTCCGTGACGGACATAGGTTCCCTGTCCTCGGGGGCGACCGGGGAACCAGTGCGGGAGTCACTCCTTGCCCGAGCCCCGATCGGCATCGCCGTCTATGACCCGCAGATGCGCTGTGTGTGGGTGAACGACGCCATGGAGCGTCACGACGGCGTTCCCCTTCACCGGCGCTTCGGGCGCGGTCTGAGGACTCACTGCCCGCCGTCGAGGCCGAAGCGCTCGAGGTGGTGATGCGGCAGGTGCTGCAGAGCGGCACGACGACGGTGCACGAGTACCGTGCGTGGCCGCCCGCGGACCGGCCCAGTGAGTACGCCTTCGCAGCCTCGTTCTTCTGTCTCCAGGGCGCGGACGGCACGCCGGTGGGCGTGTGCTCCATGACCGTGGACGTCACCGGGGACCGGCGGGCGCGTGAGCGCCTCGCCATCCTCAGCGAGGCCGGCACGCACATCGGGAGCACCCTCGACGTGATGCGGACCGGGCAGGAGCTGGCAGAGCTCGCCGTGCCCCTGCTGGCCGACCACGCCCTCGTCGATCTCGTGGAGTCTGTTCCGTTCGGCGCCGAGCCGTCGGCACGGAACGGCATGACGAGTGGCCGCCCGCAGCTGCTGCGCCGTGCCGGTATGGCCTCCGTCGACCTGGGTGTCCTGGAGTTGCCGTGGGTGCGTGAAGAGGTGGTCCACGCCCACCCGGACTCGCTGTTCTCCGCCGCCATGCGCACGGGCCGGTCGTACCTGGAGCCGGTGCTGGACACCCATGCCGGCCCCTGGGTCGACCACGACCCGGTGCGGGCGCAGAAGGTACGCGACAGCGGCGTCCACTCCTTGATGGTCGTACCCATCCGTGCGCGGCGCCGCGTGCTGGGACTGGCGCTGTTCGGCCGTTCCCTGGAACAGACGCCTTTCCAGGAGGACGACCTCCCCCTTGCCCGGATCGGCGTTGAGCAGCCAGAACCAGTGCTGGCCCCAGCCTAATGGTCCGCTCCGTACAACGTGCCCAGCGCTCAGAGCGCCGCCCCCCTGTCGCACAGCGTTTTGTGAAGAGCTCATCGAAGCGCTTCGACTCACTTGGTACGCGACCATAGCACGCTCTTATGTCGGGTTCTAGGCCACAGAATTTCAGGGTCAACCCCCGTCGGCCCTCTAGTTCGATTCGCTGCCTCCCCTCAGATTCATGGTGATTTGCACTCCTGAGGGATCAACATGTTGAAGCGCTTCGAATCCTTCGAATCCCTCTCGGCCCGCACGAGAGCCGGACATCGTCGGGCAGGCCGGGGAGTGCCGCTTCTGCGGCGACCCACCACATGCCCAGGTCCCGGAGGGCAAGAGTTCCGGGACTCTGATCCGTAGGATCGCCCCAGCCGACCGTTGAACGAACTCGGCGAAGGGATCAAGGGACTGGTCGGAGCCGGCGGCCCGACCGGCTCCGACCCCGAACCTGCCGGCACGGGCTGGAAGGGCTGGCCGGCGAGGGCGGCTTTGCGGAAGTTGCGCCACCAGCCCTTCTGAAGGTTGAGCCAGCAGGCACCGACGGGGATGAAGACGGGCCGGATTCTGGGATGGTCCTCCAGCCAGGTGTCCTCCAGTCAGGTGCGGGTGGACACGCTGTTGTGCGAGGACAGGTTGTCGGTGACGGCACAGATGTCACCTGCGGGATCGGCTGCCTCGACCTTCTCCTGGCAGAAAGCAAAGCACTGTTGCGGGAGGAAGCGGTCATGGTGACTTCGTGTCCGTCCCGCACTCGCAGCGCGCCGTGGACCCAGGTCATCTCCGGCCCACGGCTGTGGTCGACTTCGGACTTGATGCGGTGGCCGTTCCGGCGACCGGCCCGGCGCCGGCGGGAACGTGCGGGGGATCACCGGGCCGAGCTCGTCGGTGCAGACGACCGTCGCGCCCTCGGGCGGGCAGGTGTAGAGGCCGAGGGCCCGGGTCCTTCTCCCTCGAAGTCCGGGTCCTTCGAGCGGGTCCAGGACTGGGTGCGACGCCGGCGCACACCCTCGGCCGGCAGGATCCGGCGGACCTGACCGCGGCCGA
>NZ_BMVG01000068.1 GCF_014650595.1 Streptomyces alanosinicus | reverse complement strand
AGTGAAAGGCCACCGTGCTCGGGTGGGTGAGCAAGAGGCCGTCGAGCCTGGGTGGGTGGGGGAGCGCCAGCCGTGCCCGGGTGGATGAGGGGGCCAGCCGTGCCCAGGTGGGTGAGTGAGCGTCGGCCCTGGCGGGGTGGATGGGGGCGTCAGCCGTGCCGGGGTGGGTGGGGCAGCGTCGGTCCTGCCGGGGTGAGTGAGCGCCAGTCGTGCCGCGGTGGGTGAGGGGACGTCGGCCCTGCCCGGTGGGTGAGGGGACGTCGGCCCTGACCTGCATGCCCTGCCTGACCTGCCTCCGTGGGGGGCGTCGGCTGTGTTCGGGTGGGGGTATGGGGCTGGTCGTGTCCCGGTGGGACAGGGGGTGTGGTTGGGGGGTTACGCCAACTGTGGGGGATTGGGCTGGTTTCGGTACGTGCGGTGGGGTGGATGCGTCACCATCGCATCCGTGTCGACCAGCGGAGCTCTACGTGCGTATCTGCCGGCTGTTCGGCTTGCGGGGGTGGTCGGGACCTCGCGGGAGGACAGTCTGCGCAGCTATCGGCTCTTTGCTGCCCGGGATCCGCGGGTGCTGATCGGGATCGATCCCGAAGGGGTCTGGGGGCAGCGGGATCTGCTGGGCCTCATGGCGGAGAAGTGCGGGGTCTCGGCCGATCCTCGGCACACTTCGGGGCCGGATGTGATCGATCCCGATCGGACGCTGGCCGGGCTGGACGCGTTCGCGGGGCGGATCGGGGAGGCGGCCAGGCGCGGTGCGCCCGTGCTGTTCGGGACCGGGCATCCGCAGCGGCTGCTCGGGTTCTACGCCGCGCTGGCGGACGCGCTCTCGGCGGCGGGGTGTGACGTGCTCACTCCCGCGCAGGGTCGCTGTGTCGACATATTGACCCGGTTCGGTCTACGTACGTATCACCTCGGCTACGCACGGCGCGTTGGGTTGGTGCGGGAAATCGACGGTGGGCGCCCCGGTTGTGAGCCGGGCGTGCACTGTCATTCCCCGCTGCCGGTTCGGGTCGTGCTGGAGGCCGCGGCGGAGGGCGGTGGGCCGCTGCCCGAGCTGGTCGTGGGCGACCATGGCTGGGTCTGCGGCGCTGGTCAGCTGGGGTTCGAGGCCATCGGTCTGGCCGACACCGACGATCCGGCGCTGTTCGTGGGGGAGGCGGAGGGGCGCGTGTCCGTCGCCGTTCCGGTTGATGACGCCGTGCGGTCTGAGTACTACCGGCCGCTTACCCGCTACGTACTCAAACGAGCGTGTCTGTCACAGTAGGCCTGCGATGGGTGCACCTCTTCCCCACTTGCATCACCCGCCTCTACATTGGGGAGTGAGCACGCAACGACGAAGAGTCACCGGAAGGGGAAGCCGGTGGCCGTCGAGTGCGGAAGGTTCAGGTGTGTCATGGGTGCAGCTGACGAGAGGCCTCTCAACGAGGTTGTGTTCCTTACCGTGGCGGAAGTCGCCGCGGTGATGCGAGTGTCGAAGATGACCGTGTACCGCTTGGTGCACAGTGGTCATCTGCCCGCGATCCGGGTGGGGCGGTCCTTCCGTGTCCCGGAACAAGCGGTACACGAGTACCTCCGTGAGAGCTATGTGGGGGTGGAGGCGGGCTGACGGCGACCTCCGGGTTACCCCGGGGTACCCCCTCGATTACGACCTGGGCGCTCGGTTGGGTAGGCTAGCCCCTCGTAGGTCGTGTGGGCCCATGGCGCCCAAACAACCGAGTGATGAGAAGTGAGCGAGGGTAGTCGTGGGCTCTGTTATCAAGAAGCGGCGCAAGCGGATGGCCAAGAAGAAGCACCGCAAGCTGCTCAAGCGCACGCGCGTTCAGCGTCGCAACAAGAAGTAAGCGGCGCGCGAGAGCGTGTGAACGCGTCTCTGTGGCCCCCCATCGGAACCGGTGGGGGGCCACAGGCATATCCGGGTACCCGCGCCCGCGCAGTCGTACCCGGCATATTCCGATCAGTGAATTTCCGTCACTTCGTGCATCGGGTGGTCATCACAGCGCAACGTCGACCCGCTAAGTTGGCCGCACACACGGCGGTCGCAGAAAGAAGGCGCTGATCTTGGGGAAGGTCGTGCTCGTCACCGGAGTGGCCCGGCAGCTGGGCGGCCGGTTCGTACGGCGGATCCAGCGGGATCCGGAGGTCGACCGGGTGATCGCCGTGGACGCGGTGCCGCCGGCGCACCATCTGGGCGGGGCGGACTTCATCCAGGCCGACATCAGGCTGCCGACGATCGCGCGGGTGCTCGCCGAGACCGGCGCCGACACGGTCGTCCACATGGATGTGACGGGCACGGCGCTGCGCGGCGGCAGCCGGGCCACCGTCAAGGAGACCAATGTCATCGGCACCATGCAGCTGCTCGGCGCCTGCCAGAAGTCGCCGACGGTACGGCGGCTGGTGATCAAGTCCAGTACGAACGTCTACGGCTCCGCACCACGCGATCCGGCCGTCTTCACCGAGACGACCCCGCCGAAGTCGCTGCCGAGCGGCGGCTTCGCCAAGGACACCGTCGAGGTCGAGGGATATGTGCGCGGCTTCGCCCGGCGGCGGCCGGACGTCGCCGTGTGTGTGCTGAGGTTCGCCAACATCCTCGGGCCGGCCGCGGACACCCCGCTCGCCTCGTACTTCGAGCTGCCGGTGCTGCCGACCGTGTTCGGCTACGACCCGCGGCTGCAGTTCGTCCATGAGGACGATGTCGTCGAGGTGCTCAGGATCGCCTCGCACGAGCCGCGCCGGGGCACCCTGAACAGCGGCACGTTCAACATCGCCGGGGACGGTGTGCTGTTGCTCTCGCAGTGCTCCCGGCGGCTCGGCCGGCCCACCGTGCCCCTGCTGCTGCCCGCCGTCACCTGGGCGGGTTCGCTGGTGCGTACGCTCGGTATGACGGACTTCTCGCCGGAGCAGATCCGGCTGCTCACGCACGGACGGGTGGTGGACACGGTCCAGATGCGCGAGACGCTGGGCTTCACACCCAAGTACACGACAGCGGAGACGTTCGCGGACTTCGCCCGCGGCCAGGGCCCCGGGCTGGTGCCGCCGGAGGCCCTCGCGGGGGCCGTCGACCGGATCGCCGAACTGGCCACGCGGGGCGGCGGCCGGCCCACGACGCACAGCGCCAACTGAGGAGAGCGGCAAACGATGGCGGACGCCAAGGTCATTCCGTTCGACGACGACCGGTCCCGCGGGAGCGCCGCACAGCGCCCGGCGCGGCGCCGGAGCACGGGCAGCCGGCGCGGCGGCCTCGGTGAGACCGGCGAGATGGGCGAGGTCCAGCCTCTGCCGGGCCGGGCCCGTGCGCAGGAAGATGGGCCTGTGAGCCCTGTGGAGGATGCGAAGGGGGCGACTGAGCAGCCGGGCACCGACGGGCCGGGCGGCGGCCTGGAGCGGCGTGTGGCGGCCGGGCTGGCCTTTCTGCGGCGCCGGCTGACCGGGGACTACGACGTCGACGACTTCGGTTTCGACGAGGAGCTGACCGACCAGGTCCTGATGTCGCTGCTGCGGCCGGTGTACGAGAAGTACTTCCGGGTCGAGGTGAAGGGCATCGAGAACATCCCGGCGAAGGGCGGGGCGCTGATCGTCGCCAACCACTCCGGGACGCTGCCGCTGGACGGGCTGATGATGCAGGTCGCCGTGCACGACCACCATCCGGCCGACCGGCATCTTCGGCTGCTCGCGGCCGACTTGGTCTTCGTGCTGCCGGTGGTCAACGAACTGGCCCGCAAGCTGGGGCACACCCTGGCGTGCGCGGAGGACGCGGAGCGGCTGCTGGGGCAGGGCGAGCTGGTCGGGGTGATGCCCGAGGGCTTCAAGGGCATCGGGAAACCTTTCAGCGAGCGGTACAAGCTGCAGCGGTTCGGCCGGGGCGGCTTTGTGTCGACCGCGCTGCGGCAGGGGGTGCCGATCATTCCGTGCTCGATCGTCGGGGCGGAGGAGATCTACCCGATGATCGGCAACGCCAAGACGCTGGCGCGGCTGCTGGGATTTCCGTACTTCCCGCTGACGCCGACGTTTCCGTGGCTGGGGCCGCTGGGTGCGGTTCCGTTGCCGACGAAGTGGACGATCCAGTTCGGTGAGCCGATTCCGACGGACGGGTATCCGGCGGAGGCTGCCGAGGATCCGATGCTGATGTTCAACCTGACCGATCAGGTACGGGAGCAGATTCAGCACACGTTGTACAAGCTGTTGGTGCAGCGGCGGTCGGTCTTCTTCTGACGCGTTCGGATGACGCATTCGGACTTCTGAGTGGGGGCGCCCTGCTCGGGAGGGCGCCCCCACTCACGTCACGCGTCGTGTCCTCTAGTGCGCCGTGTCCTCGCCCTCGATGCCCAGGCCGGGCAGGAGGCCGGGCAGGAGCGGCGGGATGGTGACGTCCGGTGTGGCCGTCGGGGGTTTGCTGGTGGACGGTGTGCTGCTGCCGGGGCCGGTCTTCGGCGGTTCGAGCAGGCCGCCGGTGTCGCCGCCGATGAGGCCCATACCGCTGCTGCCGGTGGCCGTGCCGCTCGGGTCGCCGCTGCTTGTGTGCTTGCCGGTGGGCGGGGCGTGGCCCGAGGAGTGGGGCGCGCTCGACCGGTGGCCGCCGGCGGAGCCGGTGGATGCCGGGCCGGTGCCCTGCTGCTTGCCGTCGCCGCCCCGGGTGGGCGAGTGCGGCAGCAGGGACTGCAGCGGGGCGACCTCTTGGTCTATGGCGTCGAACACCGACGACACCTGCTGTTTGACGTCCCCGAGCTGGACCGGCAGCTTGTCGCTGAGCGCGCTCCAGACCTCGCGGTGGGAGCGGGAGAAGGTGGACAGGGCCTGGATCGGGCCGAGTGAGCCGGGGTCGGCTTCATAGGCCTCATGGAGCAGGCGGTGGCCCTCGGTGACGTCGCGCTGCATACCGGAGAGCGTGCGGCGGATCTCGCCGATCGACTCATGGTCGAGATGGCCGCTGCGGCCGCGCTCCATCAGCCGACGTGCCTCGCTGAGGCGTGTGGAAGCCTGGTCGAGGTACGTCTGGCCGCGTGCGTCGTCGCCGTTGGTCATGTAGTTGAGCTTGAAGTCCTCGATGCCGCGTTTGAGGCCGTACAGCGAGTCGCCGGGCAGGGCGTCGGAGCTGGCGGCGGCTACCCCGCCGAAAGCTCCGGCGGCCACGCCGACGCTGAGCCCGCCCGCGGCGAGGCCCTTGGTCAGCCGGGAGCGCGGGCGCAGTTTGCTCAGCGGGCTCGCCCGGTGCGCACCCCGGCCGCGTCCGCGCTGTTCCGGTACCGACACGTCCGCCGCCCCGGTGCCCTCCTGGAGCATGGCCTCCATCGCGGCCACCAGTTGGGCGCGCTGCACGACCTTGACCTCGGGGTCGAGTTGCGGCTTCGGCAGCGCGTCGAGGTCCGCGGTGAGGGCCAGAAGCTCGCCTTGCTCGCTCTGTTCCTCGACGGTCGGCGGAGAACCCGCCGGGTCTACGGACTGATCGGCCGCCGTGTCCCGGTCGGACAGCTCCTCCAGGGCCTGGGCGAAGGCGTTCGCCCGCCGGTGTGCCGATACGTTCGCGATCACTGGCGGCACCTCCTCTCGTCATCACGGTCGACTCCCCAGGGGGTCCTGAGGGTTGCACGCCCGCGACCACTTCCACACGATCGAGTGATCAGGGTCGGCCAGACGTGACCACAGGGAGCCTGTATCCCGCACAACGACTGGCGCGGCACTTGGGTTACGGACGGCGGATGACCGGATCGGAAAGGCAACGAGCGCTCACGGAACGTGAGTTGGGCGTCGCCGTGGGTGGTGGGGCGGCGGGGCCCCGGCTCAGCGTGCGTCGTCCGGCAGAAGCCGGGCCAGAGTGCGTACGGCGCGGTACTGGAGGGTCTTGATCGCGCCCTCGTTCTTGCCCATGACGCGGGCGGTCTCGGCGACCGAGAGACCCTGGAGGAAGCGGAGCGTCACGCACTCCTGCTGCTGCGGGTTGAGCCGTCGTACGGCGTCCAGCAGCGCGGCGTTGGACAGCGTCTCCAGGACGGAGTCCTCCGGGGAGCGCTCGACCTCGTTGGCGTCGAGCATCTCGCCGGTGGTGACCTCCAGGCGGAAGCGGCTGGACTTGAAGTGGTCGGCGACGAGGTTGCGGGCGATCGTCACGAGCCAGGCGCCGAAGTCACGGCCCTGCCAGGTGAAGGTGCCGATCCTTCTGAGCGCTCGCAGAAAGGTCTCGCTGGTGAGGTCCTCGGCGGTGGCCCGGCCGCCGACGCGGTAATAGATATAGCGGTACACCGTGTCGCTGTACTGGTCGTACAGCCGGCCGAAGGCCTCGGCCTCGCCGGCCTGGGCGCGTTCGACCAGGTCCATCATCCGGGCGCTGTCGCTGTCGGCGGCCGGGCGGCGGGCGGTGGTGGCGGCGCCCGCACCGGCGGAGCGCCCTCGTCTGCCGACGGCGGCGCTGCCGTCGGCCAGTGCATAGCACGGGCCTACGGGCGCGGCGCCGGCGAAGGCGGGGACGGCGTACGCGGTGGGGACGAGGCCGCGCAGCGTCTCTTTGACCGTTGCGACTGTTGCGCGCAGCGTAGCCAGGCCCGAGGCGTCAACCCCGACGTGTGGGTACACGGGACTCCCAGAGGCAGAGCTTCCATCACGTGCAGTACGGGACCGTTCACCCGTCGTAGCGACGGAGGGGTACCGGTTTGCGTCTGAGGAGAATAACGCTTCGTGCAGGCACTGCTACACCGAGTTGCTCAAATCATCGATTGCGTCGCTTCTGTTGCCGATTGGCGACCTATCAAGTGCCGCAGGATGATCGGTTGTTGATCGGAAAGGTGCGGCTTTCGGTGAAGTACAGGGCGTGTTGAAGTGGCCGCGGCATAATTCGGGCGCGCGTGGCGTCCGGGAGCCCGGGGCGCGGCTATGGACGGACTTTGTTATCGGCGCCGTCGGCTCAGCGCGATCGCCGCCGCCGTGCCGCCGGCCACCGCGCCGACCCCCGCTGCCGCCGGGATGCCGACCTTCGCGGCCTTGCGGCCCGTGCGGTAGTCGCGCAGGCGCCAGTCCTTCTCGCGGGCGTGTTTGCGGAGCTTGGCGTCGGGGTTGATGGCGTAGGGGTGGCCGACCAGGGACAGCATCGGAATGTCGTTGTGGCTGTCGCTGTAGGCCGCGCAGCGGGTCAGGTCCAGGCCCTCCGCCGAGGCCAGCGCGCGGACCGCCTCCGCCTTCGCCGGGCCGTGCAGCGGCTCGCCCACCAGCTTGCCCGTGTAGATGCCGTCCACCGACTCCGCGACCGTGCCCAGCGCGCCGGTGAGGCCCAGGCGGCGGGAGATCACCTGGGCGATCTCCACCGGGGCCGCCGTGACCAGCCACACCTTCTGGCCGGCGTCCAGGTGGGCCTGGGCCAGGGCGCGGGTGCCGGGCCAGATGCGGTCGGCCATGTACTCGTCGTAGATCTCCTCGCCGATCGACTCCAGCTCGGCGACCCGGTGGCCCTTGACGATGGACAGCGCCGAGTCGCGGGCGTCCTGCATGTGCTCGGGGTCCTCGACGCCGGCCAGCCGGAACCAGGCCTGCTGCCAGGCGAACTTGGCGAGGTCGCGGGTCTCGAAGAACTTCCGCTTGTACAGGCCCCGGCCGAAGTGGAACAGCGCGGCGCCCTGCATCACGGTGTTGTCGAGGTCGAAGAAGGCGGCCGCCTTGTCGTCGCCCCGCACCGGGAACTCCGGTTCCGCCTCGGTGACCTGTGGCGGCTGCGCCTCCTGCGCTTCCTGCGACGACTTGCGGGCAGCCTCCGCCGAGGCCTCGCCTGCCAACACGCTGCGAGCCGTGGCGGAGCGCCTACGGGGGGTGAGCCATCCGAGAGCGGCCATGTCGTGAGCATAGCCAGTTTGTTCGGTCCTTCCGGAGTCGAGAGGTAGGAAGCGCGTGAACTCTCCGCTACCGGGCCGTTAAACAGGCCGGAGAACAGGCCGGAGAGCGGCTGGGGGGCGGGTCGCGCCGGGCGGGCGAGAATGGCCGGTATGACTCCTCTCTTCCGGCGCAGGGCCGCCGAACCCCGTGAGCGGCTCGTCACGCTGATCCGCAAGCCCGGCTGTCATCTGTGCGACGACGCGCAGATCGTGATCGAGAAGGTCTGCGGGGAGCTGGGGGTGACCTGGGAGCCCAGGGACATCACCGAGGACCGGGCCCTGCACGACCAGTACTGGGAGCAGATCCCGGTCGTACTGATCGATGGTGAACAGCACACCTTCTGGCGCGTGAACGAGGAGCGGCTGCGCCGTGCACTGACCGACTAGTCCAAACCGGCTCGAAAGTCGCTTAGGATCGACGGCGGTCTGATCTCGGGGGCGGGATTCGTGAGGAGAGTGTGCGGTTTTGCCCCCAGTAACGAAGGAACGCCGGTGTGTATGCGCCGGTTCCCGGCGAGCGCGCGAAAGGCGCGTGACCCCGGTCACTTCTGCCGGGCAAATCGGACACCATCTTTGTGCACGCGTTCACAAAGACATAGCCTGCTGTCGACGGGGCGGTCTGGGGACGTATGACCGCCTGCAGCCCCGCTCTACCCGCAGGAGCACCGTGGCAACTGGCCGAACACACCGACCGGCGACCCGTAGCCGAGGGATTCCCGAGGCCACCGTCGCCCGGCTTCCGCTGTACCTCCGAGCCCTGACCGCACTGTCGGAGCGCTCGGTACCCACGGTCTCCTCCGAGGAGCTGGCGGCCGCGGCGGGGGTCAACTCCGCCAAGCTGCGCAAGGACTTCTCCTACCTGGGTTCCTACGGAACGCGCGGTGTCGGCTACGACGTGGAGTATCTCGTCTACCAGATCTCCCGTGAACTCGGCCTGACCCAGGACTGGCCGGTTGTGATCGTCGGTATCGGCAACCTCGGCGCCGCCCTGGCCAATTACGGCGGGTTCGCCTCGCGTGGCTTCCGGGTCGCGGCCCTCATCGACGCCGATCCGGGGATGGCCGGAAAGCCCGTCGCCGGTATCCCGGTGCAGCACACGGACGACCTGGAGAAGATCATCCAGGACAACGGCGTGTCCATCGGTGTCATCGCCACCCCCGCCGGTGCCGCCCAGCAGGTCTGTGACCGGCTCGTGGCCGCCGGAGTGACCTCCATCCTGAACTTCGCGCCGACCGTGCTGACGGTCCCGGACGGTGTCGACGTACGCAAGGTCGATCTCTCGATCGAACTCCAGATCCTCGCCTTCCACGAGCAGCGCAAGGCCGGCGAGGAGACCGCGGCGGGCGACGGGGCGCACCCCGCCGCCGCCCGGGACGCCTCGTCCGCCGACCAGGGGCCCGACGGGGACGTACCCGCCGTGATGCCGGCATGAGTCTCCTCGTCGTCGGACTGAGCCACCGCAGCGCGCCGGTGAGCGTGCTGGAGCGGGCCGCGCTGAACGCGGACGCCCAGATCAAGCTGCTGCAGGACACGGTCGCCGCCGAGCCGGCCACCGAGGCCGCGGTGCTCGCCACCTGCAACCGCATCGAGCTGTACGCCGACGTGGACAAGTTCCACGCCGGTGTCGCCGAGCTGTCCACGCTGCTCGCCCGGCACAGCGGGGTGGGACTCGACGAGCTGACGCCCTATCTGTACGTCCACTACGAGGACCGGGCCGTCCATCACCTCTTCTCGGTGGCGTGCGGGCTCGACTCGATGGTCGTCGGCGAGGGCCAGATCCTCGGGCAGATCAAGGACTCGCTGGCCCAGGCGCAGGAGCTGCACACCGCCGGAAAGCTGCTGAACGACCTGTTCCAGCAGGCGCTGCGGGTCGGCAAGCGCGCCCACTCCGAGACCGGTATCGACCGCGCCGGGCAGTCCCTGGTCACCTTCGGCCTGGAGCAGCTGGCCGTCGGCGCGGCCGTCGAGGACTGGGCCGCGGGCAAGAAGGCGCTGGTCATCGGCGCCGGTTCGATGTCCTCGCTGGCCGCCGCGACGCTGGCGCGGGCCGGGGTCGCCGAGGTCGTCGTCGCCAACCGCACCTTCGAGCGCGCCGAGCGGCTCGCCCGGATTCTCATAGAGGGCGACGACAACGCGGTGGCGGCTCGCGCGGTACGGATGGACGCCGTACCGGACGAGCTGACACGTGCCGACGTCGTCGTCTCCTGTACCGGGGCGACCGGCCTGGTGCTGACGGCCGAGGCGGTCGCCCAGGCGGTCGAGGGCCGCACCGGGCAGCCCGCCGTCGCCGACACCACGTTCACCACGGTCACCGCGGTGAACGAGAAGACCGCGCTGCCGCCCACCAGCGTCGGCACCGACGAGAACTGCCCGCTGGACCTGGCCGCCGTACAGCCCGGCTTCTCGCTCATGGGCGAGGCCGCCGTCGCCGGCATGGACGCGGCCACCCTGGAGCAGCACGCGGCCTGGGTCGCGGGCGGGACCATCGACCGCCGGGAGCGTCGTACGCCCGAGGCGGACGCCGAGCTGATCACCGCGCTCGCCGCGACCGCCGCCACCGTGGGCCGGATCCCCGAGCGGCGCAGGCCGGAGCCGGTGGCCGCGCGTCCGGCGCCCTTCGTCTTCCTCCTCGACCTGGCCATGCCCCGCGACATCGACGCGGCCGTGCACCGGCTGGCCGGGGTGCGGCTGGTGGACATCGAGTCGCTGGCGGAAGCGTCCGCCGACGCACCGATGGCGGCCGATGTGGACCAGGTCCGGCGTATCGTCTCCGACGAGGTCGCCGCCTTCGGCGCGGCACAGCGGGCGGCGCACATCACGCCGACCGTGGTCGCGCTGCGCACCATGGCCGCCGACGTCGTCGCCGGTGAGATCGCGCGGCTCGACGGCCGCCTGCCCGACCTGGACGAACGCCAGCGCGGTGAGATCCGCCAGGCCGTGCACCGGGTCGTCGACAAGCTGCTGCACGCGCCGACCGTACGGGTCAAGCAGCTCGCGGCCGAGCCCGGCGGCGCCGGGTACGCGGACGCGCTGCGCACCCTGTTCGACCTCGACCCCGAGACGGTCGCCTCCGTCTCCCGGGCCGGGGACAGCACAGACAAGAAGGACCGACCGGCATGACTGAGAAGGCTTTGAGACTGGGGACCAGGCGGAGCAGACTCGCCATGGCCCAGTCCGGCCAGGTGGCGGAGGCCGTCCGCCGGGTGACCGGACGGCCCGTCGAGCTGGTCGAGATCACCACGTACGGCGACACCTCCCGCGAGCACCTGGCGCAGATCGGCGGCACCGGCGTCTTCGTGACGGCGCTGCGCGACGCGCTGATGCGGGGCGAGGTCGACTTCGCGGTTCATTCGCTCAAGGACCTCCCGACGGCGCAGCCCGCCGAGCTGGTCCTGGCCGCCGTACCGGAGCGCGAGGACCCGCGGGACGTGATCGTCGCGCGCGACGCCCTCAAGTTCACGGACCTGCCGCGCGGGGCGCGCATCGGCACCGGTTCGCCGCGCCGCATGGCGCAGCTGAACGCGTACGCCCGCACCCACGGCCTGGACATAGAGACGGTCGCGATCCGGGGGAATGTGGATACGCGGATCGGGTATGTGCACGGCGGCGAGCTGGACGCTGTCGTGCTCGCCGCGGCCGGACTGCGCCGGATCGGCCGGATCGACGAGGTGACCGACTTCCTGTCGGTCGACACGGTTTTGCCCGCCCCCGGCCAGGGGGCACTGGCGATCGAGTGTGCCGCGGACAACGCAGCCCTCATCGCCGCGCTCGGCGAGCTCGACGACCCGTTCACCCGGGCCGCCGTGACCGCCGAACGGTCACTGCTCGCCGCCCTGGAGGCCGGCTGCAGCGCCCCTGTGGGTGCGCTGGCCGACTTCCTGGCCGACGGGCAGATTGTCAAGGAAATGCGCCTGCGCGGCGTCGTCGGCACGACCGACGGCACGCGCATGGTGCAGCTGTCCACCACCGGTCCCGCGCCCGAGACGGAGACCCAGGCGATGGCACTCGGTCGCGAACTCGCTGCCGAGATGCTCGCCCAGGGCGCGGCCGGTCTGATGGGGGAGCGAGCACATTGAGCCCCACCGCCCTTCCTGCCGCCGGTCCTGAACACGGGCACGTCACCTTCCTCGGTGCCGGACCCGGAGATCCGGGACTGCTGACTCTGCGCGCCGTGGAGGCGCTGTCGAACGCGGACGTCCTGGTCGCCGAGCACGAGGTGCTCGACGTGATCCGGACGCACGCCCGAACGGGCGTCTCCGTCGTACAGATGGACGCCGATCCCTCTTCGGTCTCGCCGCCGGGCACGGGCACGCCCCAGCTGACGGTCGTTGACGGCACGTCAACAACCGCCGCTGTCCCGGCCGCTGCCCGGGATGCCGCACATCTTGTCATGGAGGCTGCGCGGGGCGGCAGGCGGGTCGTCCGTGCGGTGCCCGGGGACCCGGGACTGGATACGTACGCGGCCGAGGAAATGCTCGCCTGCGCCGCCGCCGGGGTGCCCTTCGAGGTGGTCCCGGGTGTCGCGGCCGCGGTCGGTGTGCCCGCGTACGCCGGTGTGCCGCTGCGGGACGCGCGGGGCGCGGACGTCCGCTTCGTGGACGCCCGTACGGCCTCGGACCGGTGCTGGACCGAGGTCGGTGCCTCCGACGGCACGGTCGTCGTGTCGACGACGCTGGACGCGGTGGCGGCCGCGGCGGGCGAGCTGGTGTCCGCCGGCCGTAAGCCGGACACGCCGTTGTCGGTGACGGTCGCCGGTACGACGACCCGCCAGCGCACTTGGTCCGCCACGCTCGGCACGATCGCGCAGACGCTGAAGCAGGCCAAGGTGCTGCCGTCGCCGGACGGCGGCCGCCCGGTCATAGCCGTGGTCGGCGAGCGTTCCGCCGCCGCCCGCCGTGACCAGCTGTCGTGGTTCGAGTCCAAGCCGCTGTTCGGCTGGAAGGTGCTCGTGCCGCGGACGAAGGAGCAGGCGGCGTCGCTCTCCGACCAGTTGCGGTCCTACGGGGCCGTACCGCACGAGGTGCCGACGATCGCCGTCGAGCCGCCGCGCACGCCCCAGCAGATGGAGCGGGCCGTGAAGGGGCTCGTGACCGGGCGGTACGAGTGGATCGCCTTCACGTCGGTCAACGCGGTGAAGGCCGTCCGGGAGAAGTTCGAGGAGTACGGGCTCGACGCCCGTGCCTTCGCGGGCATCAAGGTGGCCGCGGTGGGCGAGCAGACCGCGAAGGCGCTGGTCGCCTTCGGCGTGAAGCCCGATCTGGTGCCGAGCGGTGAGCAGTCGGCCGCCGGTCTGCTGGAGGACTGGCCGCCGTACGACCCGGTGTTCGACCCGATCGACCGGGTCTTCCTGCCGCGTGCCGACATCGCCACGGAGACCCTGGTGGCCGGGCTCATCGAGCTGGGCTGGGAGGTCGACGACGTCACGGCGTACCGGACCGTGCGGGCCTCGCCGCCGCCGGCGGAGACGCGCGAGGCGATCAAGGGCGGCGGCTTCGACGCGGTGCTCTTCACGTCGTCGTCCACCGTGCGGAACCTGGTGGGTATCGCGGGCAAGCCGCACAACGTGACGGTGATCGCCTGTATCGGTCCGGCCACGGCGAAGACGGCGGAGGAGCACGGGCTGCGGGTCGATGTCATGGCTCCGGAGCCGTCCGTGCACAAGCTGGCGGAGGCGCTGGCCGACTTCGGGATGAAGCGGCGCGCGGCCGCGCTGGAGGCGGGGGACGCGGTGACGCGGCCGAGCGAGCGGCGTCCGGGGGCGCGTAGGCGCCGTACGACGACGTGAGAAGAGGCGGGTGCCGTACGGCACCCGCCTCTCGCGTACGCGGCTACTGAGCCGTGCCGCCCTTGTAGTCGCTGTTGAACGTCGTCTCGATGGTCGACGCCACCGGCTGGGCCACGCCCGTGCCGGTCAGGATGATGCCCAGCTCCCTGTTGTTGCTCAGGGAGTTGCTGCTGATGTTCATGGAGCCGGCCTCGACCTCCTGGGTGGACAGGCCGTAGTCGGCGACCATCGCCTTGGCGTGGATGTAGAAGCCGCTCGGGTCGGAGTAGCCGACGACCGTGCCGCCGGCGGCCTTGATGGCGGAGACCTCACTGGAGTAGCCGGCGGGGCTCTCCAGGACGACCCGGACCTTTACGCCGGCCTTGGCGCGGGCCGCGATCGCGTTGACCACCGTGCTGTCGCTGAACTCCAGCTCCTCCACGTCGAGGGTCCTGGTCGCGGAGTTGATGACGGACACCAGGCGGCTGCGCGAGTCCGTGGGGGACCAGAGCAGGTGGTCGCCGTCGGTGGGGGTGACGGACGTCGCGGCGTAGTCCGCGTCGAAGACCTTCTCGATGGCGGCGACGTCACGCGTGTCGTCGGTGAAGACGCCGTAGTCGCGCCCGGTCGCGTAGTACTGCGAGGTCAGGTTTCCGGTCAGGACCAGGGACTTGGTGCCGTCGACCGTGATCGTCTTCTGGTGGGTGTAGACGTAGGCGGAGGAGGACCAGACGACGCCTATGCCCGCGTTCGTCAGGGACGTGTACGCGGCGTTGTCGGCGCTCTTGTGCTGGCGGTCGAGGACGACCCGGACCGTGACGCCCTTGTTCTTCAGGGCTATGAGGTCGTTGACGGCCGTGGTGTCCTCCAGCTCGTACATGGTCATGTCGAGCGTGCTGGTGGCCGAGTTGATGAAGTCGTAGATCGTGGGCTGGCCGCCGCTCTGGGAGAAGGCGAACGCCGAGTACGTCGCCGCGTTCGCGGGGACGGCGGTCGTGACGACGGCGGTGCCGGCGGCGAGGGCGATGGCCGCGCGGGTGAGGACCTTCCGCAGCATGTGCGACTCCTGTCAGGAGACGGGGAGGTGGGGGTGGCGCGTGCATGACACCACGCGCGTAGAACGCTGGGGAGGCGGGCGGATCCAAGGAACGCCAGGGGGGTGCAAAGACTTCGTATGACGGCGGAGCTATGCCCCTGAATGGCGTGAACGGGCTGCCTGTGAACCGGCTATGAGCCGGTCGCCGGCCCGACAGGGCGTCGGCAAAGGCGGGGGCCGGGCGGGCGTAGCGTAGAAGGCATGACGAAGTACGGATCTTTTCCTGGTACGCGTCCCCGGCGGCTGCGGACCACGCCCGTCATGCGCCGCATGGTCGCCGAGACGCGGCTGCACCCGGCCGACTTCATCCTCCCGGCGTTCGTCCGGGAAGGCGTGAGCGAGCCCGTGCCGATCGCCGCCATGCCCGGTGTCGTCCAGCACACCCGCGACAGCCTGAAGAAGGCCGCGCTGGAGGCCGTGGAGGCCGGGATCTCCGGGATCATGCTGTTCGGTGTGCCGGAGGAGGCGAAGAAGGACGCCTTCGGGACGCCGGGCACCGACCCGGACGGGATCCTGCAGGTCGCCATCCGGGACGTACGGGCCGAGGTCGGCGACGACCTGCTCGTCATGTCCGACCTGTGCCTGGACGAGACCGTCGACCACGGGCACTGCGGGGTGCTGGACGCCGAGGGCCGCGTCGACAACGACGCGACCCTGGAGCGGTACGCGGAGATGGCGCAGGTGCAGGCCGACGCCGGTGCGCATGTGGTCGGGCCGAGCGGGATGATGGACGGCCAGATCGGCGTCGTCCGCGACGCGCTCGACCAGATCGGGCGCGAGGACGTGGCGATCCTCGCCTACACCGCCAAGTACTCCTCCGCGTTCTACGGCCCCTTCCGCGAGGCCGTCGCCTCCTCGCTCCAGGGCGACCGCAAGACCTACCAGCAGGACCCCGCCAACTGGCGTGAGTCCCTGCGGGAGTTGGCCCTGGACCTGGAGGAGGGCGCGGACATGGTCATGGTCAAGCCGGCCGGGCCGTACCTCGACATCCTCGCCCGGGTCGCGGACGCCGTGGACGTACCCGTCGCCGCGTACCAGATCTCCGGCGAGTACGCGATGATCGAGGCCGCCGCCGAGAAGGGCTGGGTCGACCGGGACCGGGCCATCTTCGAGACCCTGACCGGCATCAAGCGGGCCGGGGCGCGCAACATCCTCACCTACTGGGCGACCGAGGTGGCGCGGAAGCTGCACCAGTCCGGGTGAAGTCCCCTTCGGGGACTACCAGTTGAGGGCGTCGTCCGCCTTCTGCTGCCAGTACGACACGGTCAGCGAGCTGTCGTAGTAGACGCCCTTCGCCGGCAGCGTCGGGGTCGCGGCCGGGCCGCCGTCGCTGTTCGGCGTGCGGCCCTGGAACATCACCGTCAGCTTGTGCGCGGTGGTGCCGCCCTCGCCGCTGCCGTCGGCCGCGGAGAGCCGCACGCCCGCGTACCCCGACTCGCCGGGCGCCAGGCTCACCACGGCCTGCGGCTGGGTGTCCTGGGCCGCCTGCGGGGCCCACTGCATCTCGTCGAAGCGGATGACGGGGGAGTACGGCAGCTCGCAGATCCTGCGGCCGGTGTTCTTCACCGTGATCAGCATGTGGTTCAGGGGCCGGGGGACCGGCCGGGCGGTGACGGTGGTGTTCGCGCCGTTGCACAGCACGATCGAGCCGCCGGTGCCGTCCGGCTTGCCTCCGCTCTGCCTGCCGCCGCCCTGCCGGGTGCCAGGCGTGTGGGCGCGGGTCGCCGAGGTGCCGCTCGCCGAATTGCCGCTCGCCGTCCCCTTGCCGGCCGCCGTGCCGGGGGCGGCGGAGGGCGTCCGGTCCGCTGTCGCCGCCGCCGTCGGCGACACCGACTGCGAGGCACGGCCCTCGTCCTTCGTCCCCGTCCCGTTCCCGCCGCACGCGCTGAGCGCGAGGGCGCTCACCACGGTGCCGGTGGCGGCGAGCAGACGGATGTGGCGCATACGCATGGCAAGTCCTCTTTCGGGCTGGGCCGGTTGACGTGTTTGGATGACTCACAGCCTGTGCGGCACCCTGTCCCGGCGGCCAGTGCCCGGGGGAAATCTGGGACGCCGGGACGTCTGCACGGCGATGACCTGCGAAAACAGTCCTTCCCTGGAACGCCGGGCTGGGACGAGGGGGACGGAGGAACGGTGGTGGGCGGCACCACGGACAGCGGTTTCGCGGAGTTTCTGCGGGAGTTGAAGAACCGCTCGGGGCACAGCTACGGCACGCTCGCCAAGCGGCTCCACATGGGTACGTCGACGCTCCACCGCTACTGCAACGGGGAGGCCGTACCGGCCGACTACGCCCCCGTGGAGCGCCTGGCCCGGCTGTGCGCGGCCACGCCCGAGGAACTCACGGAGCTGCACCGCAGATGGCTGCTGGCGGACGCGGGACGAGGGCGGAAGGAGCCGGAGCGGAAGCAGCCGGTCCGGGAGGCGCCGGTGCCGGACGTGCCGGTGCTGGAGGCGCCTGCGGCGGAGGCGCCTGTCGCGGAGATGCCTGTGGGGGAGACGCCGGAGGAGACAGCGGAGCCTCGGACGGAGGAGTCCTCGGACCCGGTGCCGGTCCCGGGCGGTCGCCCCCGCCGCCGTAACCGGACCGTCCTCCTCGCCGGCCTCACCGTCGCCGCCCTCCTCGGCACCGTGACGCTCGCCCTGAACCTCTCCTCCGGCGGCGCGGCCGAGGACGGCAAGGGGGCCGCACCGGCCGCGGGCAGCGCCTCCGTACGACACCGGGCACCGACCGCCGATGCCCCGAGGACGACGGACTCCGGCCGCTCGGCCACCCCGTCCGCCTCCGCCGCCGGCACCTCGCCCCAGGCCTCCGGCACACCGTCCGGGGACCGGGCGGGCGCGCCGCACACCGGGCGGACACCCGACGGCGACGCCGGCGCCGGCAGCGCGCCGCTCGCGGTCACCACCCACCCCTACGCCTGGCAGAGCCCCTGCTCCCAGCACTACCTGATCGACCGCGCCCCGGCTGATGTCGCGCCACCCCCGCTGGAGCAGGACGCGCCCGCCTGGGTGGCCGTGCACAAGGCGGTGTCGGCGGGCGAGCAGTACGTCACCCTGACCGTGCAGGGCACCGGTTCGGACACCGTCGTACTGGAAGGCATGGCGGTGCAGACGGTGGACCGGCGGGCGCCCCTCGCCTGGGGCGACTACGCCATGGGCTATCCCGGCGTGGGCTGCGGCGGAGGCGTGCCGACCCACTCCTTCACGGTCGCACTGGACGCCCTGCGCCCCGCGGCCGTACCGCAGTCCGGGCAGCGGAACTTCCCGTTCAAGGTCAGCCGGTCGGACCCCGAGGTCTTCTATGTCACGGCCGATGCCTCCGCGTACGACGTCAGCTGGTACCTGCGGCTGTCGTGGTCCAGCGGGCCGCGGCACGGCACGCTGCTGATCGGCGACAACGGCCGGCCGTTCCGCACCAGCGGCGACAACGGACGGCCCGCGTACGCCTTCCCGCTGGGCGGCCAGAAGTGGGAGGCGGCGCCGGGCACAGACGCGCACTGACCGTCCGGACCGGCTGTCCGGATCGCGGAATTACCGGTGTAGACGGCACGCGTGTCTCTAGCCTGACGGGTCCCGGAACCGAAGGAGAGCCGTGCCATGACCGTCGCCGAGGCTGCCCCGACCCGTGCCCCCGTCCCGCCGCTGGCCGCGCGCGCCCGCGGGGTGGGCGGTTCGCCCGTGCGGGAGATCCTCGCGGTCACCGCCCGCCCCGAGGTGATCAACTTCGCGGGCGGTCTGCCGGCACCGGAACTCTTCGACCGGGACGCCATAGCGGCCGCGTTCCGGGACGTCCTCGCGAACGCACCGGCGCAGGCGCTGCAGTACTCCACGACAGAGGGCGAGCCCACGCTCCGCGCCGCCCTCGCGGCCCGCACCACCGCCCGGGGCCTGCCCACCGACCCCGACGACCTGCTCGTCACCACCGGCTCCCAGCAGGCCCTGTCGCTGCTGGCGACGGCCCTGCTCGAACCCGGCGACACGGTCCTGGTCGAAGACCCCTGTTATCTGGCGGCCCTTCAGGTCTTCGGCCTCGCGGGCGCGCGGGTGGTGGCCGTGCCGGGCGACGCGGACGGAGTGGACCCGGCCGCGCTGGCGGACGCGGTCCGCCGCGAGCGCCCGAAGCTGCTCTATCTCGTCCCCACCTTCCAGAACCCCACCGGCCGTACGATGCCCACGCCGCGCCGCGCGGCGCTCGCCGCCGTGGCCGCCCGCGAAGGCCTGTGGATCGTCGAGGACGACCCGTACGGCGAACTCCGCTACGACGGTGAGCGCGTCCCCTGGATCGCCTCGCTGCCCGGCGCCGAGGACCGGACCGTGCTCCTCGGCTCCCTGTCCAAGGTGATGGCGCCCGGTCTGCGCCTCGGCTGGCTGCGCGCGCCCGCCGCACTGCGCCGGGCGTGCGCGGTGGCCAAGCAGGCGGTGGACCTGCACACCCCGACGCTCAACCAGCTCGCCGCCGCCCGCTGTCTGGATGCCCTGGACGCCCATGTGGAACGGGTGCGGGCCGTGTACGGCGAGCGCCGCGACGCCATGCTGGCGGGCCTGCCGGCCGCCCTCCCGGCCGGCTCGCGGTGGAACCGGCCCGAGGGCGGCATGTTCCTCTGGGCGCGGCTGCCGGAGTCGTACGACACCCTCGCCCTGCTGCCCCGCGTGGTCGAGCAGAACGTGGCCTACGTCCCCGGCGCGCCCTTCTACGCCGGTGACCCCGATCCCGCCACCCTGCGTCTGTGCTTCGTCACCCAGACACCCGAGGAGATCGCGGAAGGGCTGCGGAGGCTGGGACGAGGGCTCGGCGGCTGACCGGCGGGGCGGGGCGGCGGGGCGGTCCGGTCACGGGGGCCACGGGTCACAGGGGCCACGGGTCAGTCCCACCAGAAGGTCCAGGAGGACGCGCCGATCAGGTCCTTCGCGTAGGCGCGGAGGGTGTCCCGCTCGCCCTGGAGCACATTGTCCGGGCAGAACGCGAAGTGCTCCGCCGCCACCGCCTCGGCGTCCTGCTGCGTGGCCGGCGGGGCCGCGACCGACACGACCAGGGTGTCCGGGCCGAGCGCCACCACTCGTATGCCGAAGCGGTCCTCCCAGGAGCGCAGCACCGCGCAGACACGGGCCACGTCACCCTCGTAGTTCACCGGGCCGCTCCAGCCGATCGCCGCCGGGATGTCGGCGGACCGGCGGGCCGGGACCAGGGCGAGGTGTGTCTCCTCGACGGCCGGCTCCGGATCGCCGCCGGTCCCCTCGGCGAGCGTGTCGGCGACCTGCGCGGCACGGGTGTCCGGATCGGCGGAGCGCACGGCGGCGGGGGCGAGGCCGGGCCACTCGCTCCCGAACGGCTCGATCTCCTCGGCGATCTCACCGTCCTCCGTCTCCTCCTGCCAGTATTCGACGAGGACGTCCTCGGCGTCGTGATCGCCCGGGTACGACACCTCGCCGGGCATCAGCGCCCAGTCGTCCAGGCCGCCCCCGGCCCCGCCGACGTCCACGAGCACCGGCAGGAGACCGGCGCGGGCCGCCGGTGCCCCCAGCGCCTTCCAGGTGCCCGGCGCGGCCAGCTTCTGAGCGTGCCACAGCAGAGGCTCGTGCCAGGGGCCGTCGTCGGCCGTGTCGACCAGTCTGCCGGGCGGCAGCCGAAGCCCCAGGGAACGGCCGCTGGGGTCGGTGGCCAGTGTGGGCAGCGGGTTGGGAAGAGTCGCCATGACGGTGACTGTAGGGCCCGCCACTGACAACGCCGTTGACCTGCCCTCCCGATGAACCGGCCGCCGCCGCAAACCCTCTTACCGAGGGATGCGGTAATGGGGCGGACGGGGATCACGGCATCACGGGATCATGGGAAGGCGGGAAGGACCCAACGTGCGGATCGGGCGTAACCCGGTGCGGTGGCACATCGTGTTGCTCACCCTGTGGACGGCCGTCTGGTTCGTCGTGGCCGAACGCCACTCCGCCATCTCCTGGCACTATCTGAGAACCGGCCAGCAACTGCTGTTCGGCCAGGCCTCCGGCGGTGGCCTCGCCCTCTACGCCAACCACCCCGACCTGCAGATAGGCCCCGTCAGCTTCCTGGTGGCGGGCCTCTTCGCCCCCTTCCCGCTGGACGTGGGCGAGAAACTGGCCGACGCCTTCATGTCGGGTCTCGGGCTGTACATGCTCGTCCTGATAGGGCGTGCCGCCGCCGATCACAACCGGGGCACCGGCCTCAACCACAAACGCCTCCAGCAGCGCGTCCTGATCGCGGGAGCGGCCTTCATCCCCATGTGGGTCGAGGTCTCGGTCCGCTTCGCCCACCTCGACGACGTCCTCGCCCTGTTCTTCACCACGCTCGCCGTCCGCGCGCTGGTGCGCGGCCAGGCGACGGCGACGGGTGTTTTCCTGGCCCTGGCCATCGACTCCAAACCCTGGGCCGTGGGCTTTCTGCCGTTGTTGCTGGCCCTGCCCCGCCCGGTGCGGCTGCGCTCGGCGGCCTGGGCCTTCGGCCTGGTGGCGGTGGCCTGGCTGCCCTTCTATCTGACCCACCTGGACACCCTGCAGGCGGCCCGCTTCACCATCCCCAACCAGCCGGCGTCCTCACTGCGCTGGTTCGGGGTGAACGATCCCGCGACGCCCTCGTGGGACCGGCCGGCACAGATGGCCCTCGGTATCGCCCTGGGCGCGGTCGCGGTACGGCGCGACCGCTGGCCGGCGGTCGTCTTCCTCGCCGCCGACGCGCGCATCCTGCTGGACCCGAGCGTGTACACCTACTACAACGCCTCGGTCCTCCTCGGCACCCTCATCTGGGACTCCATCGGCCAACGCCGTCTCGTCCCCTGGGTCAGCTGGATCGCCCTCATCTCCCTCTACGGCAGCGCCCTCGTGATCCCCTCGGACGCCACCCGGGGCCTGATCCGCATGGCCTTCTGCGTCGGCGCGGCGGCCTATGTGCTCTTCTGGCCGCAACGGGCGCCGCGCGGCGGCCGGGGCCGCCGGGCACGTCGCGCGGACGACCCCGGCGCAGAGGACCCGGCGCAGGGCTGGGCCGCGCAAGCCCGGCACTGACCCGGCGGCGATCCCGTGGGCCCAGGGCAGGCGCGGAGCCGGCTCAGACGAGCGTGGTGATGCAGAAGGGGTGGCCGGCCGGGTCCAGCAGGACCCGCCACCGCTCCTCGCCGGGCTGGAACTCCGGCTTGACGGCGCCCAGTTCGAGCAGCCGCTTCTCGGCGGCGTCCAGGTCGTCGACGCCCAGCTCGATGTGCGCCTGCTTCTCCTGGGCCGGGTCCGGCCAGGTGGGCGGGCGGTAGTCGGCGAGGCGGTTGAAGCCGAGGCCGGCGGCGCCCTCCTTGCCGAGCAGCACGAAGTCGTCGGTCGAGTACAGGACCGGGAAGCCGAGCAACTCGCCGTAGAAGCGGGCCATGTCGGCGGGGTCGGCGCAGTCGAAGGTGACGGCGGCGTAGCGGAACGCGGGTGCGGAAGCGGTGTCTGCGGTCATGACGGGAACGCTATGCCGTGACCCGGACAGTTCCGGTCCTGGTTATGGCCTGGTGTGGAAAACTCCTGGCCGTGATCAGCGCCTCCGCCCGCCTCCTGCGGCTGCTGTCCCTGCTGTCCTCCCGTCCGTCCTGGACCTGTGCCGAGCTCGCCGAGCGCATGGCGGTCACCGACCGCACGGTCCGCCGGGACGTCGCCCGGCTCCGTGACCTCGGCTACCGCGTCGACTCCGAGGCCGGCCCCTGGGGCGGCTACCGTCTGCGCGCCGGCTCCCGCGTACCGCCGCTGATCCTCGACGACGAGGAGGCCCTGGCCGTGGCGGTGGGGCTGGGCGAGGCGGCGCTGGGCGGCGACCAGGCGGCCCTGTCCGCGATGCTGAAGCTGCGCCAGGTCCTGCCCCGCCGGATCGCGGACCGCCTGGAAGAGCTGGACGAGGCCTTCGTACGACTCCCGGGCGCGGAGAAGCCGCAGATCAGCCCCGGGCTGCTGCTGGAGCTGGCGACCGCCTGCCGGCGCGGGGAGCGGGCCCGGCTGTCGTACACCGACGCAGCGGGGCGGAGCACGGTCCGGGACATCGACCCCTACCGGCTCGTCCACACCGGACGACGCTGGTACGTCGTCGCGCGGGACGTGTCCCGTGGACAGTGGCGGACGTTCCGCGCGGACCGGGTCGACCGCCTCCGGCTCACCGGCCGTCCGGTGGACCTGACCGACCCGCCGGACCCGGCCCAGCTGGTCTCCCGCAACATCGCGAACGGCCCCTATCCCCTGTCCGCGACCGTCCGCCTGCCCCTTCCGCTGCGGGAGGCGCTGCGCCTCGTCCCCGCGACGATCGGCACCCACCGCGCCGACGGCCCGGACGCGACCCTGGTGGACATCGGCGGCCCGGACCCGGACGGCCTGGCCCGCTACCTCCTCGGCCTGGGCACGCCCCTGCACGTCCTCGAACCCGACGCGGTACGGCAGGCCCTGGCCCGCCGCGCTCGCGAGCTCGCCGAGGCGAACGGGGCGAACGCTGCGGATCAGGCCCTGTCCGGCGTCAGAGCTTTTCCGGGGTCCTGATGCCCAGCAGGGCCATGCCCTGGTGCAGGGTGCGGGCCGTGACGTCGCACAGGAAGAGGCGGTTCTCGACCTGCTGCGGCGTCTCGGCCTTCAGGACCGGGCACTTGTCGTAGAACGACGTGTACAGCGACGCCAGCTGGTACAGGTACGCGGCCAGCTTGTGCGGGGCGTACTCCGCGGCCGCCTCGAACACCGTGTCGCCGAACGCGTCCATGTGCAGGCCGAGCGCCCGCTCCGCCGGGGCGAGTTCGAGCTCGGGGTGCGCCACCGGCCTCGTCTCGCCGGCCTTGCGCAGGATCGACTGGATCCGGGCGTACGCGTACTGCAGGTAGACGCTCGTGTCGCCGTTCAGCGAGACCATCTGGTCCAGGTCGAACTTGTAGTCCCGGTTCGGCGACGTCGACAGGTCCGCGTACTTGACGGCACCGACGCCGACCTGCGCGGCCCGCTCCCGGATCTCGTCCTCGGTGAGGTCCTGCGCCTTCTCCCGTACGACCTCGGCGGCCCGCTGCACCGCCTCGTCCAGCAGGTCCTCCAGCCGTACGGTCTCGCCCTCACGCGTCTTGAACGGCTTGCCGTCCGCGCCCAGCACCGTGCCGTAACCCATGTTGTGCGCGGTGACCTCGTCGGTCAGCCAGCCTGCCCGCCGGGCCGCCTCGAAGACCATCTTGAAGTGCAACGACTGGCGCACGTCCACGACGTAGAGCAGCGTCGACGCGTGCAGGTCGAAGACGCGGTCGCGGATCGCCGTCAGGTCGGAGGCCGCGTAGCCGAAGCCGCCGTCCGCCTTCTGCACGATCAGCGGCACCGGCTGGTCGTCCTTGCCGCGGATCTCGTCGAAGAAGACGACGAGCGCGCCCTCGGAGCGGACCGCGACGCCCATCTCCTCCAGGAGCCGGGCGGTCTCGGGCATGCCCTCGTTGTACGCCGACTCGCCGACGATCTCGTCGTCGCGGATCTCCATGTCCAGCTTCTCGAAGACCGAGTAGAAGTAGACCTTCGACTCGTCCACGAACTGCTGCCACAGTTCGAGCGTCTCCTTGTCACCGGACTGCAGGGCGACGACCCGCTTGCGCGCCCGCTCCTTGAACTCCTCGTCCGTGTCGAAGACCGCACGCGAGGCCTTGTACACCCGGTTCAGGTTGCTCATCGCCTGCTCGCCGTCGACGTCGGCCGCCGGGGCCAGCTCGCCGGGGTGCTCGAACAGGTACTGGATGAGCATGCCGAACTGGGTGCCCCAGTCGCCGATGTGGTGCCGGCCGATCGTCTTCTCGCCGGTGAAGTCGAGCATGCCGCGCAGGGCGTCGCCGATGACCGCCGACCGCAGGTGGCCGACGTGCATCTCCTTCGCCACGTTCGGCTGGGCGTAGTCGACGACGGTGATGCCCGCGTGCTCCTTCAGCGGCACACCGAGGCGGCCCGTGTCGTCCGCGTACCGCGCCGCCAGGTTCCCGGTGATCGCCCGGTCCGTGACGGTGATGTTCAGGAAGCCGGGCCCGGAGACCTCGACGTCCTTGATCAGCTCGTCACCCGTGACGACCTGCGAGACGACCTGGGTGGCCAGCTCCCGGGGGTTCGCCTTCGCCTTCTTGGCCAGCGCCAGGATGCCGTTGGCCTGGAAGTCGGCCCGGTCGCTTCGTCGCAGCAGCGGGTCGGCGCCGGCGGCCTCGGGCAGGGTGGCCGAGAGGGCGGACGCGAGGTGCTGCCGGACGGAATCGCTGAGGGACGTGACCGAGGCCATGAGAGTGAGTGCCGTTCTCCTCGTGGGGATGGATGGGCCCCGCCAGTATCCCACGGTGGGTAAAGCCGTTTTCGCGGGCGCGAGCCGGTCTGTGAGAATGGAGTGTCACCCCGTTCAGAAAGAAGGACGTGCCGATCGTGGCTCAGAGCACCGAGACCACCGACTGGGTCTCCCGTTTCGCGGATGAGGTCATCGAGGAGTCGGAGCGCCGGGCCCCGGGTAAACCCGTTGTCGTCGCGTCCGGCCTCTCCCCCTCCGGGCCCATTCACCTGGGCAATCTCCGTGAGGTCATGACCCCGCACCTCGTCGCCGACGAGATCCGCCGCCGTGGGCACGAGGTCCGGCACCTGATCTCCTGGGACGACTACGACCGGTACCGCAAGGTGCCCGCGGGCATCGCCGGGGTCGACGAGTCCTGGGCGGAGCACATCGGCAAGCCGCTGACCTCGGTCCCGGCCCCGCAGGGGTCGGCGTACCCGAACTGGGCCGAGCACTTCAAGGCCGCGATGGTCGCCTCGCTGGCCGATCTGGGCGTCGAGTTCGACGGGATCAGCCAGACCGCGCAGTACACCTCCGGTGTCTACCGCGAGCAGGTCCTGCACGCCATGAAGCACCGCGCCGACATCGACGCGATCCTCGACCAGTACCGGACCAAGCCGAAGCCCGCCAAGAAGCAGCAGCAGAAGGCGGTCGACGAGGCCGAGCTGGAGGCCGAGGAGGGCTCGGGCGCGGCCGCCGAGGACGACGGCTCCTCCGGCTCCGCCGGGTACTTCCCGTACAAGCCGTACTGCGGCGCCTGCGAGAAGGACCTGACGACCGTCACGTCGTACGACGACGACACCACCGAGCTGTCGTACACCTGCACCGCGTGCGGCTTCGCCGAGACCGTCCGGCTCAGCGAGTTCAACCGCGGCAAGCTGGTCTGGAAGGTCGACTGGCCGATGCGCTGGGCGTACGAGGGCGTCGTCTTCGAGCCGAGCGGTGTCGACCACTCCTCGCCCGGGTCGAGCTTCCAGGTGGGCGGCCAGATCGTCGGCATCTTCGACGGCAAGCGGCCGATCGGGCCCATGTACGCGTTCGTCGGCATCTCCGGCATGGCGAAGATGTCCTCCTCGCGCGGCGGGGTCCCCACCCCGGCCGACGCGCTGCGGATCATGGAGCCGCAGATCCTGCGCTGGCTCTACGCCCGTCGCCGGCCCAACCAGTCCTTCAAGATCGCCTTCGACCAGGAGATCCAGCGGCTCTACGACGAGTGGGACAAGCTGGCCGGCAAGGTCGCCGACGGCTCCGCGCTGCCCGCGGACGTCGCCGCCCACAGCCGTGCCGTCGGTACGGCCGCCGGTGAGCTGCCGAAGACGCCGCGCCCGCTGCCGTACCGCACGCTCGCGTCCGTCGCCGACATCACCGCCGGGCACGAGGACCAGGCGCTGCGGATCCTGTCCGAGCTGGACCCGGAGCAGCCCCTGGCCTCCCTGCGGGAGGTGCGGCCGCGGTACGACAAGGCCGAGGCCTGGATCAACACCCATGTGCCCGCCGACCAGCGGACCATCGTCCGTGCGGAGGCCGACGCCGAGCTGCTGAAGTCCCTCGACGAGGCCTCCCGGCAGTCGGTACGGCTGCTGCTCGACGGGCTCGCCGAGCACTGGTCGCTCGACGGTCTGACCCACCTCGTGTACGGCGTGCCGAAGGTGCAGGCCGGCTTCTCGGCCGACGCCACGCCCAAGGAGCTGCCGGCGGAGATCAAGACGGCGCAGCGGACCTTCTTCGCCCTGCTGTACCACCTGCTCGTCGGGCGGGACACCGGGCCGCGGCTGCCCACGCTGCTGCTCGCGGTGGGGCAGGAGCGGGTGCGCACGCTGCTCGGGGAGTAAGAGCCCGGAGGAAACCGCGTAAGAAAAAAAGGGGGCCCTCCCGTCCGGAGGGCCCCCTTTTCCGTGCGTCACGTTTGCGTGCGCCGCGCGTTTGCGTGCGTCACGCGATGTGCTCCTCCTGGAGTTCCCGGGTGTGACGCTCGGCGAAACGGTGGACCAGGCGCTCGGACTCACGGGTCGGCAGCGTGATACCGAAGGTGGCCTCGATGTCGTCCTTGAGCTGGCCGGCGGTCGGGTAGCTGCCGTCGATGGACTTGCGGAAGACCTGGTAGTAGTCGTCCTCGGTCGGCTCCGGTTCCGGGGTGCCGCCGCCCTCGCCGAGTTCGCGGGTGCGGTTCGGGCCCACGGGGATGGGGAAGCTGCCGGTCTCCTCCGGAGAGGGTTCCTGGAATTCCTGCGGCTGCGGCTCCTCGTACCAGTCGTCGTACTGCCCCTCGGGGGCGGACCGCCCCTCGGGGACGGACTGCTCCTCGGGAACGGACTGGGCCTCGGGCGGAACCTCGTAGGCGGGGTCGTAGCCGCCGTGGTACTCGATTTCCTGCTGGGCCTGGAACCAGGGGCTCTGTTCGTCCACGGGGGGCTGGGGGCGCTGCTCGCCGAGAGGTGCCTCCCCCGCGCTCGGCTTCGCTCGCGCGGGGGTACCCCCATCGCCCACCCGTGCCGCCCCGGCGGCACGACTGTCCGCAGCCGCGACGGCGGGATCGCCCGGGGCTATGGCCGGGTCGGCTGTCGGCGCCAGCTGCGGCTGCCGCGGCGACGGCAGCAGGATCGGCTCGATGCCCGCCGCCGCGAGGCCCGCCGGAGCCGTTTCCGCCAGGGGGACGCCGTAGCGGGCCAGGCGCAGGGGCATCAGGGATTCCACCGGGGCCTTACGCCGCCAGGCGCGGCCGAAGCGGGAGCGGAGGCGGGCCTGGTAGACGAGACGTTCCTGC
>NZ_BMVG01000067.1 GCF_014650595.1 Streptomyces alanosinicus | reverse complement strand
ACCAGCACTCACCACAAAGGGTCCGTCAGCAAGCTGACGCACCCTCATGAATGATCGAGGTTAGGCGCGCTCTGCCGGATGCCGCTCAAGACTCCGCCTGGAACTGCTCCACCGACAGGCCCTTGACCAGAGGTGACATCGGTGTACAGCTGGAGTATTAGTCGCTCAGCCGACCTTGATCTCTTCCCAGTGAACGTCATGGGCCTGCTGACTGTTCGGGTCTTTGGTCAGCGAAGCCCCGTTGAGGAAATAGCTTCTGTTTTTCAGCATGTCGCCCTGGCGTGACCACTGCTGATACTTTTCTTCATTTCCTCCACATTTTGGGTTGGCCGCCAAACGGCCCATCACCTCAGTCAGGCACAGTCCCGTCGCAAGGTTTTGGAGCTTGAATGTGCCGTTGGAGTTCGGCAGTTCCTTCCATGGAGTTGCGGCGCTGCAGTCCTCCATGGCAGGCATGTTGAACGTGGACCTTGACAGGCATTGGCGGGAGTACGTCGCCTTCAGGTAGAGCCCCGGGGATGCTGGTTGCTTTCCCTTGCCGAATGGAGCGTCGGCTGTGGTTGCCAGCCTGAGGGAGCCTCCGCTGGAGGCTATGCGGTCGTGGAACTTCTTCATGAGTTCTTCGTTGCTTTTGTCGCCTGTGTACTGGCGGCTGGCGTTTCCGTAGATCACGCCGTCGGCTCCCGTGTCCAGCATCTCGCTGACTTGCGATGAGTACACGGCAGTCCAGCCGAAGACCCTGGCGAGATTGTTCTCGGCCCGATATCCGGCTCCCTTCTTCAAGCCATCGAGTATCTGCTGCTTTTTTGCCAATCCTGGGTTGAAGAACCCGGAGTCGATCACGCGCTGATCGGGAGGAATCTGCTCTACGGTCTTCAGAACATTGAAGGCGTTGTCGAATTCGCCGTATGGTTTGATACCGCTTCCTGCGCTCACGCTGATGGCTTCTTTGTCTGTGAGGTGCTGTGCCATGTACCGCAGCCCGGACTTGTTGGGCTGAACCCCTGACAGTTGAGGGAACCCGTACATGACGTAGATTCCCTTGTCTTCGAGAAGTTTTCGCGCGTCCTCGGCGAGAGCCTGCACTTTGCACTGGTTATAACTCGGGATATGAGTGCCGCAGCCGTTAGGGGTCTTCATGTCCAGCCATACGAAGCTGACGTTCTTCCCGGCTGACCGCTGCTGCCCGATGTAGGTGAAGAGATCCGCCGCTTTGTCCCCCCGACCTAGTGCACCTGCATCATGCTGAGCCCACCAGGGCCCTCCGTTTTCGGCGGTCATGTCGATCTCGAGCGCGTTTGCTCCGTGGTTGAGGGCTGCGTCTACTGCCTTCTTCTCCAGCACTCGATGTGCGATCGCCCATATGGGACGTGAGGAGGCTGCCTGTGCGGTTTCTGCGGTCAGCCCGTTCAAAAGCATGCCCCCGACCGAGACATACGCCAGGTTCTTGATGAAGTAGCTCATCTGTGCCTTCCTTCCTGGATCTGCTCCTGATTGCTCTGGGCTCGCAAGGCACGCCTGCAGGGCGCCGTACGCGTGCGGTACCGGGGCGATGGGGAGCGTGAGGGTGTTGTTCGACGACGTAGTGGCGCCATACTCGCCAGTCGTGCGAGGCCCGGCTGTGCCGCGCCCTGTGAGCCAGGGCGTCCTGAGGGCAGGCGGGAGTTGACGTGGTCGGCCAGGCAGTTCCCTGGCCGACCACACCAGTATCACTGCCAGAACGTCGGACAGCGCGGCGACGCCCCAGCGCCGCCGGCAGCGCGTGAACGCAGTGGGTAGCACCAACCGGCGGTGCACCGGCGCAGCACCGCGCGCTGGTCGGCAGTGCCAGGCAGATGTAAGGAAAAGGCGAGGACGGACCGTGAGGGACCGCGCGCTGTCGCTGATGTCGAGGTCCGAGGCTGTCCCCGCAGTCGACGCAGTGGTAAGCAGGGGCTGCGCGGGCCGCGCCTGGCGCCGGTTGGTCGCCGACGGCTCCTTGGCGGCAGTGCGCAGGCTCTCACCGTCGTGTCGGCCGTGACCAACGGGACTGCCGCACCTGAGCATCGCCATCACCGACCAGTGCGGCTGAGCCCGCATGCTTGGCCACATGCAACGCGACGACGGCTAGGTTCAGTCTCTTTGGTCAGGGGTGGGGACGATCGAGGGCCGCGGCGAAGCGGAGTGAGTTCTGGCAGACGAGAGCGAGTCTGTCGCGTCGCGTTGTCGGCCTGCGTTCCCCAGACGGAGAATCCAGTTGCTTGGACTGCTGTCCTTCCCCAAGCTCGCGATCATGATGTCCCAAGCACGCACCCTTGTCCTCGAATACTTCCGCTGGATCGACGGTCACGCCGACGTCTGGCAGATCTTCCGTGACTCTGCGGCGCTCGCTGCGGTGGTCCGCAGCTTGGCCGAGTCGTTCCGAGACGAGGGGATCACGTCGGTCTGCGGCATCGAGTCACGGGGATTCCTGCTCGGTGCGGCGGTGGCTGTGGAACTGGGCGTCGGCTTCGTTCCGGTACGCAAGCGGGAGGGGATCTTTCCCGGGGCGAAGGTCACCCGGCGCAGCGACCCCGATTACCCGGGTCTGCGCCAGGAACTGCGCTTGCAGCAGGCGACGGTGAGCTCTGGGGGCCGGGTGTTGCTAGTCGACGACTGGATCGAGACCGGTAGCCAGGCGGCGGCCGTGCGGTCGATGGTCGAGGAGTGTGGTGGCCACTGGGCCGGCTGCGCCGTCATCGTCGACCAGACCACCCCCGCTCGCTGCGCAGGCCTTGGCGTTCGCAGCATTGTCACCGCTGCCGAACTGCCGGCTTGGAACGGGCAGTCCCGGCGTGGTTATCCCAAGGCCTGCCAGGGCTGCGACAGCCAGGCTCCTGGCGAGCCGACGGCGAAGCGGGGCAGGGTGCTCGGTGGAGCGACGTAGGGGCACGGTGAGTCGCATGAGAACCTCCACGGTCGGGTTGAGTGCGCGCAGACGGCTTGCCTCAGGGGGCCGTGGTTCGTGGGTGTAGCGGCCGGATCTGGCGCCACTCAGAATCAAACCCACAGGTCACAGGCCTTGCAATGCTTCTCATCGGATACGTCGGCAACGCTGCTGTGCGGGGCTGAGAGTGCTGCGGAAGGCGGGTGAAATACTTGCGGAGCCATGGCACAACTGTCGGTCTGCCGTGAGGTCCGGGGCGTCTGGAGGTGGTTCCTGCTGATGCGCGGCGGGAAGCGTCGGCGTGAGCCGGGCAAGCGGGCCGGACCCGCAGATCACCGTGTTGGCCGACGGCTGGCGGCACCTACCGAACTGCACAGCGGCGTGTTCTGGCCGGGTTCGGCTGCCTACTGAGCTCTTTGCGTTGTTGTCGGCTGTTGGGTGAGCGTGAGTCCAGTACCGGTGAGGTAGCCGTCGATCAGGTTGGGACGGCAGGTCGGGGCGGATCTGGATGTGGCGCAGACCCCAGCGGAGGGTGTGTTCGAGGTGTTCGTCGTCGGTGAAGGCAGGGTTGGCCGACGGGCCACGCCGTAACAGTGGCCAGGCACCCTCGACCGGGTTCAAGTCCGGCGAGAGAACGGCCTTGTACCCGCACCACCAGCGGGTGTCCACGCCCGCCTAAGGTGGGGCGCGCGGTGGTGTCATGGTGAACCCGGCCTCGCCCTCAAGGACGATGTACGCACCCAGCGCTGCCGAAGTCATTCCGCCCTCCCGCCAGGCGCGACGCCGGCGTTCCAACGACCGCTTGCTGACTCGCAGTTCCTTCGCGATCACCGCGGTTCTCTGACCGTGAGTGAACCGTTCGCCTGCCTCGTACCGGATCCGTTCGCGAAACCGCCGCCGCTCAGCGGTCAGCCCACCGACCTGCGCGTACCGCATACCACCGGCCTACCGCAGGGATCACCACACGCCACCACCCCGGACAACGATTCCGAAGAGCTCTGTAACCCTGAGCAGGTTCTCAGGGACGCATGGGGGGAGGGTGGGGGGTGTTCCCCGATGGCAGGTCAGGTCCGCGCCGGAATCATGATCGTCATGACTTCGACCTTCCTGTCCCGCCGGGCCCTCGTGGGCGTAACGCTGACTACCGCCCTGCTTGCGGCCGTTGCGAGCCCTGTGGCGATCGCGGCGACGCCGTCGCCGGTGGCCTCGTCCTCGTCCACGGCGGTCCCGCCGCTCGACACGGCGGCGCTCCGCGCGGCGATCTCCGATCTGGACCACCCACAGGCAACGGCCGCCCAGCTGCGGGTCAGCGGCACGGCGGGGAACTGGTACGGCACCGCGGGCGTGGCGGACAGGCGGACGGGCGCGCCGATCTGCCAGGACGATACGTTCCGGGCGGGCAGCATCACGAAGGTCTTCGTGGCGGCGGCGGTGCTGCAGCTATCGGCGGAGGGCCAGGTTGACCTGGACAAACCAGTCCAGGACTACCTGCCGGGCCTGCTCCCCAAGAGCTACGCCCCGATCAAGGTCTCCCAACTCCTCAACCACACGAGCGGCCTGCCGAGCGAGCACATCCCGGAGTCGCGGCAGACGAACACCCCGGAGCAGATCCTCGAGCACCGCTACGACCAGTGGACGCCGAAGCAGCTGGTGGCCACCCTGCCCGAGGACAGCCCGATGAAGTTCACGCCGGGCACGAAGCAGGAGTACCGGGGTATGAACTACGTTCTGGCGGCCATGCTGCTCGAAAAGGTGACGGGCAAGCCGTACAGCAAGGTGATCGGCGACCGCATCCTGCGCCCACTGGGCCTGTACCACACCTCGTTCCCGGGCAATGACCCGAAGATGTACGGCCCGCACGTCCACGGCTACCTGGCGATGTCGGACGGCACCCTGAAGGATGTGACGGAGTACAACCAGTCTGAGGCGTGGGGCGAGGGCGAAATCATATCGACGACGGGCGACTTGGACCGCTTCATCACGGCCCTGTTCACCCCGGGCAAGGTGCTGCCGAAGGCGACACTGGACAAGATGTTCGAGATGCCGGCGCCTGATGTGCGGATGGTGGACGGCTCGCCGGCCAGGTACAGCATGGGCCTCCAGACCGTCACGGTGAACGGCGTGACCCTGTGGGGTAAGACGGGGGAGCGGTACGGCTACAACTCGGCGATGGTGGCGACGAGGGACCTCCAGCGCAGGGCTGTGTACTCGTGGACGCCGACACACCGGGACGCAAGCCAGACGCAGATGGTGCTGCGGATAGCCGATGCGATCACGAAGCCGGCGGCGGGTTCGCGGTAACGCCATCCGAAACAGACGGTTGTCACCCCGGCCGCGTGAGAGATCGACGCGCCCGAGGTAAGAGCCCATGATGCGTGCGTCGTCATCATCACCGAACCGCTTGGCCGAGTCTGGTTCGGGAGACCGACGTGCTTCGGTCCCCGCGCTGCTGTGCAGGGCGGGGACCGAAGGGGTGCCGTCCTCGATCCGACTCAGGTCACTGGATTGCGTTGGCTCTGGTCACCATGCGTTGATGACCGGCGCGTCAGGTTCGTGCTGCCGCCAGCCCTCATTGAGGCGCGCGAGCCGGTCTGCGGCGGCGATGCCGCGCAGGGACGCGACCTTGCCGTCACTGACTTCGAACGCCACGGCGCCCACGACCCGGTCGCCGACCACGGCGAGGACGGCCGGGGAGCCGTTGACCAACGCGATGTGGAACGCGGGGGATCCGCCGGCCAGCCGCCGCTTCGCCGGAGTGGCCTTGAAGCCGGCCCGCACGTAGGAGGCGACGCGCTCGCGCGTCGTGTACCGCAGCAGCCGCCTGGCCAGTCCCGCGCCGTCCGAGACCGCCGTCACGTCGTCGGTGAGCAGCGCCACCAGCCGTTCGGTGCGCCCCGACGTGGCGGCGGCGAGGAACTCCTCGACGATCCGGCGCGCGGACGCGGGGTCCACCTCGTCGCCGCCGCGGCGCTCGGCGGCGAGCCGGCGTCGGGCCCGGTGGACATGCTGCTGGCTCGCGGACACGGTGATGTCGAGGATCCCGGCGATCTCGGCATGGGGGTACGAGAAGGCCTCGCGCAGGACGTAAGCGGCCCGCTCGACCGGCGAGAGGCGCTCCATCAGGGTCAGGACGGCCAAGGACACCGACTCGCGCTGCTCGAACGTGTCGGCAGGACCGAGCATCGGGTCGCCCTCGAGGAGTGGCTCGGGCAGCCAGGCACCGGACGCCCGCTCGTGGCGCGCCTGCGCCGACCGGAGCCGGTCCAGGCAGAGGTTGGTCACGACCTTGGTCAGCCACGCTTCCGGCACCTCGACCCGTTCGTGGTCTGCGGCCTGCCAGCGCAGGAACGTGTCCTGCACGGCGTCCTCGGCGTCGGCGGCCGAGCCGAGCAGACGGTACGCCAGCGAGGCCAGCCGGCCCCGGCTGGCCTCGAACCGATCGATGGCTGCGCTGTCCATGCCGAGCAGCTTATGCGGCGACCCTCACACCGTCCCGGTCAGGCGCAGTGGCCAGGCGGTGCCTGCGCTTGGGCATGCCGAAGGTCGGGTGGGCGATGCTCCACCCGGCCCCGTTGAGCACGCCCGACTTGAGCCGCGCGGCGGTCCGGCCGCCCAGGTACCAGGACTTCGACCGGGCGTCCCCGTCCACCATCTGGAAGATCGCGTCCCGCCGCCCGAGGCTGATGTGATTGCCGTAGTACTTCAGCCCGGTGGTCGGGACCTTGCTGCCCGTCAGACGCGCGATGATCGCGGCGGTCGCCTGCATGTTGGTGAAGCCGGCCGAGGCGCAGGACATCGGCAGCGGTCGGCCGTTCTCGCCGATCGCGTAGGCGCAGTCACCGGCGGCGTAGACGTCCGGGTGCGAGACCGAGCGCATGGTGCGGTCGACGACGATCTGGCCGGTCTCGGCGACCTCCAGGCCGCTGGCGGCAGCGATGGGGTGCACGGCGAACCCGGCCGACCACACGGTCACGTCGGCCGGGTGGCACCTACCGTCGGCGGCGATCGCCCGTGTCGGCTCGACGGCTTCGACGTCGGTGTGCTCGTGGACGGCGATGCCGAGCCGGTCGAAGGCCTGGCGCAGGTGACGGCGGGCCTTCGGGGAGAGCCAGGCGCCCAGCTCGCCGCGGGCGGCGAGCGCGACCGAGAGGTCGGGCCGGGACTCGGCGAACTCGGTGGCGGTCTCGATGCCGGTCAGCCCCTCGCCGACGATCAGCACGGTGCCGCCCTCGCTCAGTCCGGACAGGCGCTCGCGCAAACGCAGCGCCGAGGACAGGCCGGTCACATCGAAGGCGTACTCGGCCACGCCGGGGACGCCGTGGTGGGCTACGGAGCTGCCGAGCGCGTAGAGAAGCGTGTCGTACGCGAGTTCGCCGTCGCCGTCCTCGCCGTCCTCGCCGGTCACGGCGACGGTCCTGCGCTCGGGGTCGACGCCGGTGACGCGCGCCAGGCGCAGCCGCACCCCGGTGCCCGCGAATACGTCGGTGAGCTTGCGGAACGCGAAGTCCTGGCCGACCGCGAGCTGGTGGAGCCGCATCCGCTCAACGAATTCGGGCACGGCGTTGACGACGGTGATCTCGGTGTCGGCGGGGGAGAGCCGGCGGGCCAGGTTTCCGGCGGCGAAGGCCCCGGCGTATCCGGCGCCGAGTACGACGATGCGGTGCTTCATGGCGTTGCTCCTGTCTCGTTCGCGTGCCCCTTGAACGAGACAGCGCCCCGATTGCTGACAAGAGCCGGATGTGACGCGGGCCACTGAACCTACCCGGCCATGAGAGATGACGCCAACCGGTGACTTCGGGAGGGCGGGATCACCCAGCTGCGGCAGACCTCCGACACTCTCCCTATCGCCCGCTCGCTGGAGAACTGACACCGGCGGACGGAACGCTTCAGCCGTCCGTCCCTCCTCGGTCGCGGATTCCGGGTTCCCCGCCGGGCCGGAGCATCTGGCTCGCTGCCAGCTCGCGATACAGGGCGCTGCGGGCGAGCAACTGCTCGTGGGTTCCCCCGGCGGAGGTGCGGCCGTCCTGCAGCAGCACGATGTGGTCCGCGTGCTGCACGGTGGACAGGCGGTGGGCGATGACGAGCAGGGCGCATTCCTGGGCGACGTCCTTCATGACGGTGGTCAGCGCCGCTTCGTTGATCGCGTCGAGGTGAGAGGTGGGTTCGTCCAGCAGCAGCAGCGAGGGGCGGGCCAGCAGCGCGCGGGCGAGGGCGACGCGCTGGCGTTCGCCGCCGGAGAGGTTGCCGCCGTGCTCGCCGATGACAGCGGCCAGGCCGCCGGGCAGCCGGTCGACGACTTCTTCGAGCCGGGCCAGTTCGACGACGCGTCGGATCTCCGCGTCTGTGGCGTCGGGCACGCCGTAGGCGATGTTGTCGCGCAAGGTGCCGTGGACGACGTGGGTGTCCTGGGCGACGACGGCGATGCCTCGCCGGGATGCGTCACGGGTGAGTTCGGTCGCGGGCCGTCCGTTGAAGAGCAGGGTGCCCGCGGTCGGCTCGTAGAACCTCGCCACCAGGGCGAACACGGTGCTCTTGCCTGCTCCGGACCGGCCCACCAGAGCGACTTGCCGACGACGCGGGACGGCGAACGAGACGCCGCGGAGGACCGGCCGTTCCGGGTCGTAGCCGAAGTGGATGTCGTGCAGGGCGAGGACGGGCTGTGCGCGGGTGACGGGCGGCCCGGCCGGCCACGGTGTGGATGCGTGGCCTGCTCGGACCTGGGGTGTGGTGGGCTCCACCGGCAGCCGGAGTGCCCCGTCGATGCGCTGGTAGGCGCCCATTCCGCGCTGGATCAGGCCCACCGCGCGGAAGACGGAGGACAGCGGCAGGGCGAGGTACGAGGCGTACAGCAGAAAGGCGACGAGATCCCCGAGGGATCCGGTGTGGCCGCTGACGCGCAGGCCGCCGACGACCAGGACGATGAGGAAGGAGCCCTGGACGGCGAGTTCGACGGCGGAACTCATGACGGAGGCGAGCTTCGCGGCGCGTACCCCCGCGCCGTAGGCCGCGTCGACGCGGGCACCGATGCCGGCCGCCTCGCGCTCCTCGGCGCGGTGCACGCGGACCATGGGAAGGGCGCCGAGGGCACGCTCCAGATCGGCGGCGACGGCACCGACCGAGTCCTGCATGTGCGCGGACGCGCCTCTGATCCCCGTGAGCAGCGAGGCGACGACCACGGCCGCCGCCGCCACGGTGACGGCGACAAGAAGGAGCAGCAGGGGGTCGAGCCAGGCCATGAGGACGATCGCCCCGGCGGCGACGAGGCTGCCCGTCACCAGATCGACCAGGGCCTGTGACACGACCTCCCGGAGCAAGGTGGTGTCGGCCGTCACCCGGGAGATGAGGTCGCCGCCCCGGTGGCGGTCATACTCCCTCATCTCCAGCCGGAGCAGCCGTGCCACCAGCCCGTGACGGAGCTGTCGTACGACCCCTTCGCCCATCCGCTCCAGAATGAAGCGCCCGGTGGCGCCCGTCACCGCCTCGACGACGAACAGCGCTCCCAGGGCTCCCAGAAGCGGCCAGATGACCTGTCCTCGGGCGCTCGCGTCCACGACGTGCTTGGCGACGAGCGGCTGGGCCAGTCCCAGGGCGGAGCCCACGAGGGTCAGCGTGGTGGCGGCGGCGATGGCGCTCCGGTGCCCGGCGGTGAGCCGGTACATCGTGGCCACCGCCACCCGGGTGGAGGTGTCACCCTCGGCGGACGGGGCCGGGCCACCGTGCGGGTCGGTGTCGCCGGTCATCGGTCCGTCGGAACGGACGGCGGGTCGACGGCCATCAGCCGGGCGAAGTAGCCATCCGGCAAACCCTCCCCGACGGGACGGCCTTCCGCTTCGATCCAGGCGTGCGCGGTGAAGGGCGGGACCACGCGCACACCGGTGCACCAGGTCGGCCAGGTCCCGCCGAGTCGGCACAGCAGTGCGGCTCCCAGGGAGCGCGGCAGGCATCCCTTGGGTCCGGCGCAGCGCAGGCTGGCGGCGCACATGGCGTCCCGCGCGTTCTGGGCCTGCGCGGTGGTGGCGGGCCTGGCACCGCGCCGCAGGAGGCCGAGTACGGTCCGGATGCGGCGGGGCGGCAGCAGCGCCAGGGCGACGGCGGGAAACAGGACGAGGCGGGCGGCCAGGCGCCGGGCCATGGGCACATCGGTGGGCCGCTCCAGCGCGCTGGGCGTCGTCATGAGGCGAGTCCCGAACTCTGCAGTTGCTGCACGAGCGTCCGGACGTCCCGCAGGGCCTGCGCCTGGTCGATGTCGAACTCCTCCACCAGAGCGGCGGCCGCGGCCGCCTCCTCGCCGCCGTCGAGCAGCGTACTCACCACCAGGGTGGCGGTCGGGTTCAACTCCCAGTAGATGCCTGCCCGTTCGTCCAGGAGTACCGTGCCGTACTCGGTCTGGGCAGTGGTCACGTTGTCGCCGAACCGCAGGGGCATGGGCGGGCCTTTCTGACGTGGGGATGCGGTCAGGGCTGTGGGACGCGGGTGTGCTTGCGGTCCATGCCGCGCAGCCACACCTCGGCGGCGATCGTGGAGTACAGGATGGCGTCGGACAGTCCCTTGGAGGTGGGCCGCTGGGCGAGGCGGCGCAGCTCCGCGCCGTTCACCAGGCCCAGTGCCTCCAGCCGTGAGTCCTCCCACAGGGCCAGCAGGTCGCCGCGGTGCCGGCGTAGTCCGTCGGAGGCGTCCATGGCGGCCGTTGCCTTGTTGGCCCGGCGCAGGCATTCGTCGGGCACGATCCCGCGCATCGCGGCGCTCAGGACCGGCTTGTACCGCCAGGGCGTGACGCGCTCGCTCGGACGTACGGCGAGACACGCCTCGATGACGCGGTCGTCGAGGAAGGGAGAGGCCATCGGGAGGCCGGCGCGGGCCGCCATCCGGTCCCACTGCCGGATGACGCGGGTGCACGAGCGGATCTGCTCCAGGTCGGCGTGCAGTCCACGGTCCGGATGCAGCGGCGAGACCGTCGCCGCGGCGGCGAGTAGTGTCCTGCGTGCCATGCGTTCGGCCTCGGGAGTCACCCAGCCGAACAGGCGCGGGGGCATGCCCCAGCCGAGACCCGTGGCGACGGAGGGGGCCAGCGGTTCACGCAGGTCGGCGACGGAGTCGGCGAGCCACTTCCCGTACGGCCGGGAGTCGGCGAGAGCGCGGAACGTGCCGCCGAGCGGCCACTGCCACAACGCCCGGAACCCGCGCAACTGGCGCACGGCGAACAGCGGACGGGTGCGCAGCAGTCGGTGGTAGTACGCCTCGGAGCACCATGCCACGTGGTCGCCGCCGATGCCGGTCAGGTGCAACCGGCTGCCGCGCGCGGTGAGGCCGGGCAGATGGTGAAGGACCCGGGAGCGGTCCATGACGCCGATGGTGGGCTCGTCGAGGAGGTCGTCGATACCGAGCAGGTCCTCGTAGACGAGCGGCGAGGCGTCGGCGTCCCAGACGACGTGCTCGACGTCCGGGAGGTACCCCATCGCCCGCTCGGCCCAGGACAGATCGGTGTCCGCCGGATCGCGCCCCGGCCACGTACTGGCCACCACGCGGGCGGGGGAGCGGTCGGCGAGGAAGCAGACGGAAGTCGAGTCCAGCCCGCCGGACAGGTCGCAGCTCACCACGCCGCCCTGCCGGGTACGCGCGCCGACGGCCTCCTCAAGCGCCTTCCGGATCAGGGGCGCCGCTTCGGCGAGCGGCCGGACCGGCTCCGGCGGCGTCCACCACCGGGTGTGTCGTACGGTGCGCCCGTCCGCGGCGACGACGACGGCGTCCTGCGGGGCGACGGCGGTGACCGCACGCCACATCGACGTCTCGAACAGCGGATACGGGGCGGGCCACAGCAGCCTGACGGCCAGTTCCTCCACGTCGGGGTCGAGACCGAGGACGGCGGCGAGCGTGTCGGCTCGCGTGGCGGCCACCCGCACACCGTCGATCTCCGCGTGGAAGACGAGTCGCAGGCCGGAGGCGGTGCCCTGCACCCTGACCTGTCCGTCGAGGGCACCGACGAGGTGGAAACTGCCGGGAAGGGAGCGGGCCAGGGCGTCGAGCTCCGCGAGATCCCGCAGCCGTGCGGTCCGGCGCCGCAGTTCGTCGGCGTCGAGCGGGCAGCAGCCGACGACGGCGACGCGGGCGCTGCCGACGTCAGCTGTGAGGACTTCCTCGTCGTGCCAGTGGCCGACCAGCCAGGGCCGGCCCGACGCATGCGCGAGGGTCCGGCTTCCGGGGCGGGTGAAGGAGCGGGCCACGGCGGCCGCGTCCGCACGGTCCGTGAAGACCGTGAAGTGCGCGTCGCCGGGGCCCGTCCCCGCACTCTCGTGCAGTTCAGTCATGATGTTGGTCAGCGACCGTCGGTCGTCAGTTCTTGCTCAGGATCAGTCGGTCGTTGCCGTGGCGCTGCAGGAGCCCCGTCTCCTTGCGGAACGTACCGAGCCGGACGAGCGTCGGTGCCTCATAGGCCTTCTTCATGACCACTCCTCACATACGGGTGTACCGGCCACTTCCCCTGACCGACGGCCAGGGCTCGTCGGGAGCCCGGCCAGGAAGTGGAGGCAGCACATAGCTAGCTGCAGAGCGTGATGTCGGGGCAAGAGCCTCAAGGAAGGTCGGATAATAGGCGGAATCCGAGTTGCTGGGGTTGTGCGCCCCCTCGCGTATGCGCGGTTGTCAGCGCGGCATGGGTGCTCGACCCATGTGTGCGCATGCTCGAATAAACGATTTGACATGCCGCCGGGGAGCTGCTCGCCGTACCCGTCAGACTCGCCCGACGACGGCTGTGGACGGGAGCCGCCGGGGCGCGCCTGGCACCTCTGGGCGTGCTCCCCTTCCGGTCGCTCTATCCCGAGGGGTTCCCCAAAGGGCGAAGAATTCCTCGAACGGATCCATGGTCAGTCATGAGCGGTTCAGCGTATCAAATGTCATCGCCACCCAATTGCTCTCCAGCCCTGCCTATTCGGGTACGACCGTGGCCCGGAAGGTGCGGTCGTGGCAGAAGAACTCGCCAGAGGTCTCGGGAAACCGCTGATGCGCGTCGACGGCCGCGGTGATGACACAGGCGGGGTGCGAGTCCCGTCGTGGGTGAGCCATGGGCGGTTCTGTGGCTGTGCCCGGTGTGCGCCGCCGCGGTCCTCTTCCTCCTCGTCGTCACACTCCCCGGTGCGGGACAGAGGAAGCCGCTGGCTTGGCAGTTGACGCCGGCCGCCGGAGCGCAGGTGGCCGTGCGCCACTGGTTCGCGCGGTCCGACGACGCTGTCGCTTTGCCGGGTCCATGCGCTCTGGCCGACCTCCGTGTACGCGGGGTTGCCGGTGGTCGCCGCACACCTGCATGGCCGTGGTGAACCAGACTGCCGTGTGCGGCCACATGGGTCTTGCCGATGCCGAATCCGGCGCGGACGGCGACGCGTTTGTGGTCGACGATCGCGTCGAGGGTGGCGCGCTGTTCGGACCACAGACTTTCGCAGAGGACGTCTTCCAGGAATCCGGAAGGACTGTCGCGCCACGGGCCGTACAAGGTGCGCGTCGCACGCTTGACCTCCGTCATCACGACGGCGCGTTCGCGGGCAGTGAGGTGGTTTTGAAGGCGCGGCGCTCGGTGGGCGAGAGGCACAGGACGACGTCGGCGACGTTGACTGCATCGCGGAGACGACTCCGGGGCGGGCGTGCCGCGGCGTGGACGCCGAGGGGGTCACGCGGCTGCGTCTCGGCTGCTCCAGGCTGCGTGGGGGACATGATCGAGACGGTGCTGCTCGCGCCTGGTCTGGGTCGCGGTCTGGCCGCAGCACATGCCCTGACGTCCGGCCGGCCGCGAAATCCGGCGCAGTGTGACTATGAAGTGCCCGATGCCCGATGCCCGATGCCCGATGCCCGTGTCTGTGTCTGTGCCCGTGTCTGTGCCCGTGGGCTTCGCGCCGGAGTCCGACTCAAGACCCGGGCGACTGGGGGAGGGGTGCACGGGCCTCGGCGCCTGGTACTACGTCAGGAAGGCCGATTTTGTTACACCTGTCTTGTCACACCTGCACGTGGCGGGGCTGATCGGCGGGTGTGAACTGGTGGGCGGCCAGGTCCAGGAGCGCGGAGTGCTCGTCGTGCGCGCGGCGCACCGCTTGACGATGATCGCCGCTGTGGCGACCGCGACGGCCCGTGTGTCCGGGGCGAGCCGGTACCAGGGGGCGACTTGGGTGCCTGCCGCGGCCAGGACCCCGCGGCGGGTCTCGCAGCGGTGGCGGGCCAAGGGCAGCGTGCTGGGCATGGGCGTCATGCCCAAGGGAACGCCGCCCGCCCGATTCTGTGCCAGGCGCCGCCGACAGCTACTGCCGGGCAGCGGCCTGTTCCTCAGGGGCCGTCACGCTGGCGGCTTTGCCGTCCTGCAACTGCTGAAGGCGCTTGAGCGTCGCGGCGAGCATGGCCTGCACTCCCGAGGGGTCGCCCGCGGTGCCGCCTTCGATCCGTACCCGGATGTTGACCTTGCCCGAGCGGACGTACCCGTAGACGGAGTCGTCGCTGAGGCCAGGGTTGATGACCAGTGTGTTCTCGTCGCCTACCGGCTTCTTGGGGGCCTGCTGCTTGCTCGTCTCGGTGCCCTTCCACGCCGCGTACTGGCTGTGAGCATGGTCGGCCGAGTCGAAGAGGCAGATCTCCACGTACGCCATGTTGTTCGTAGAGCCGTTGTACTCGTACGAGGAGTCTCCGCCGCGGACCCAGCCTGCCGGAGCGGAGTCGGCGTCCTTGGAACCGTTGCAGTACTGCCCTTCCGTCACCGACTTGTCGCCGTGCAGGGACCAGCCGGGAAGGGTTTCGCCGTCGCCGAGCAACGCCTGAGTGATGTGGGCCTGGGTGAGTTCCTGCGTGATCGGCTTCGGTGCAGGAGCAGCTACCGGCTTGTCAGCCTTCTGCGTGCCGGCCCCGGAGTCCGGCCCGTCGCTGCCGGAGGAGCAGGCGGTGAGCGCGGCAAACCCGACGAAGGCAGTAACGAGGGTGACGTGTACACGTGACATGAACACAGCCTATCCACTGTTGATCATTCCGGCTGCGGGGTCGCCTCCCGGTGAGCTCTTCGGGAGGGCTACCGACGGCGCCTGATCGGAGCGAAGGCGCCATAGCCGCCTAGGGCGCGTATCGAGTCGTGATCAATCTGCGGGATTCGCTCTTGCGGCGGGGTCTGGTCCGGTAGATCTTCTTGCGTGACGCGAGTGCAACTGATGGACGTGGAGTGGGAGTTCATCGGGCCGTACCTGCCGATCGGCGAGTACGGCCCGTACCCCGAGCGGCTCCGGCAGCAGTTCGAGGGTGTGATCTGGCGGTTCAAGACCGGCGGGCAGTGGCGGGAGATGCCGGAGGAGTTCGGCGCCTGGTCGGCCGTGCACAACCGCTTCCGGCAGTGGCGTGACGCTGGCGTCTTCGAGGCCCTGCTGGAGGGCCTGGTCGCGGAAGCGGCGAAGCGGGGTGAGGTGGATCTGTCCTTGGTCAGTATCGACTCCACCACCGTGCGGGCACACCACGATGCCGCCGGGATGCACCTGGGCGAGGACGTCCTCGGTGCGCTGGAGAAGGCTGCCGCCGAAGCGGAGAAGGCCAGGTCAAAGGGGGCAGCATCGAAGAACAAAGCGGGCAGGACGTCAAAGCAGATCCCGAACGGGAGGAGCGACGACGCGTCCGGCGTCGGCGAAGAGTCCGCCTGAAGGCCGCTCTCCTCGGACGTTCCAGGGGCGGGCAGACCAGCAAGGTCCATCTGGCCGCCGACCGCAAGTGCCGCTCGCTGGCGTTCGTGCTGACCGCGGGCCAGGCCGCGGACAGTCCGCGGTTCATCCCGGTGCTCAAGAAGTTACGGGTCCGCGGCCCCGTCGGCCGCCCCCGCACCCGACCGGACGCGGTCGCCGGGGACAAAGCCTACTCGTCCCGCGGCAACCGCGCCCACCTGCGCAAACGCCATATCAAGGCTGTCATCCCGGAGAAGTCGGACCAGGCCACCAACCGCAAGAAGAGAGGTTCGGGAGGCGGCCGGCCCGTCAGCCACGACGCCGACCTCTATAAGGAGAGGAACACCGTCGAGCGTCTGATCAGCAAGCTGAAGGCCTGGCGGGGCATCGCCACCCGGTACGACAAGACGCCGGACAGCTACATCGCCGGACTCCACCTGCGCGCCTCGATGATCTGGATCAAAGAGCTCATCCGGGGCGCCTCTTGATCACTGCCCTGTCACGACCTATGGGCGGGCGTAAGGCCGAGTCATGACCTCCATGTTGTGACCGTCCGGGTCGTCGAAGTAGGCGCCGCGACCACCGAACAGATCGTTGATCCGGCCGGGCTCGGTGTGGCCGGGGTCGGCGTAGTAGGTGACCCCGACCGCCTCCAGCTGGGCGATTGCAGCGTCGAACTGCTCGTCAGGGATGAGGAAGGCGTAGTGCTGTGACTGGATCGGCTCGTTCCTCTTCTCGCAGTAGTCGAGCGTCACGCCGTTGCCGAGGTCGACGGGCAGGAACGGCCCGAACGGGGCGCCGACCTTCAAGCCCAGGACCACGGCGAGGAACTCGGCAGACAGGTACCGGTCGCTTGCGTAGACGGCAGTGTGGTTCAGCTGGACGACAGCCGTCGGCAGTTCGGATTCATGCGGGTACTGCTGGTCATAGGACATCAGTGGTGTATCTCCGGTCTTGGGATCCGCTGGAACGAGGCGCCGGATGCGGGCGCCGGGAGCGAAGACTCGAAGAAGGGGGGCGGGCCTCTTGCCCGCCTCGGGCTCACGCCGAGGCCGGGAACCTCACTCGTGCGTGGCCCATGGCCGACCCGGCAGTCACCCGACCGACCTTAGCGATCACCACAGGCGGGGACAACACCATTCATCGGCCACGCTCCGGCCAGGGCCTCGTGGCGCCTGGCCGCGCTCGAGCCACTGGCATCATCCGGGATGACCTCGGCGGCCTCTCCGGCAGGACCACTTGGTGAAGCGGGCCTGCGCGGATCAGTATGTCGCCGGCGTTTCCAGGACCTCCTGGAGGTCCACCGGGCGACGGAGTTCGGGTGACGATCCGCAGCGTGTGCCGAGGCGAGACCGGAAGCCCGCCCGTCACGTGCGACGTGCGCGAAATCGGGCCCCACCGGAAACTGCACGAGGAGAAACGAACGACTCCGCAACGAACTCGGCCGTGGCCCTCGGCCCCTCCGTGATCTCCGCCGGGGCATTCCGGTGGAATGAGGGGCCTTCAGTGCCTGTTCGGAGTTCTGATCAGCATCCGCAGCGCCGTCACCAGCCGCGCCGCGTCCTTCTCGCCGAGCGGGGCGAGGAACTCGCGTTCCGCCGCCTCGCGGGCGGCCTCCGCATCGGCCCGCACCTGCCTACCCTGTTCCGTCAACTCGACGACGTTACGGCGGCGGTCCTCCTCACTGCGGCGCCGCTCCGCCAACCCCTTGCTCTCCAGCGCGTCGACGAGTGCGACCATCGTCGTACGGTCCACACCCAGCCGCCGCGCGGCCTCCAGTTGCGACAGCGGGCGGCCCGCCGCCAGCACCGCGAGCACCGCCAACTCCCGAGCATCCAGCCCGAACGGGGCCAGTGCGGGACCGGCGTGCTCGGCCAGCCGCAGTTGCGTGTGCTTGAGCAGGTAGCCCAGCCGCGTGCCGAGCAGTTCCTCGACCGCGGCCCCGTCGTCGTCATTCTCCGCCATTCCGACATCTTAACTACCAACTGATAGTCAGCAGTGCTGACGATCAACTATCGTGATGATTATGCCCATTGATGCACCCCGCCGCACGCTCCGCTTCGGCGTCAAGACGACGCCCATGCACCTGGCCTACGACGAGATCCTCCGCGTCTGGGAGGAGTCCGACGAACTGCCCGAACTCGACGACGCCTGGCTGTGGGACCACCTGATGCCGCTGGCCGGACCGCCCGGCGGCGCCGTCCTGGAGGGCTGGACACTGCTGGCCGCGCTGGCCGCTCGCACCACTCGGCTCCGCCTCGGCCTGCTCGTCACCAGTAACAGGCTGCGTGCCCCCGCCCACCTCGGAAAGATCGCCACCACCGTGGACGTGATCTCCAAAGGGCGCCTGATCATGGGCCTGGGCGTCGGCGGCACCCGACAGCCCGACGACACCAACCCGGCCGTCGCCGAGTACGCCGCCTACGGTCTCCCACTCCCGAGTCCCAGTGAGGGCCTGGCCCGCCTCACCGAGACGATCACCATCCTGCGCCGCATGTGGACCGAGGAGGTCTTCGACCACGACGGTCCCTTCACCGCCCTACGTGGCACGCGCAACGGCCCCGGCCCGGTCCGGCCCGGCGGTCCGCCACTACTGGTCGGCGGCTGGGGCGACCGCACGCTGCGCATCATCGCCGAACACGCCGACATCTGGAACGTTCCCGGCCCGCCCCACAACGGCACCGACTGGATCGCCCAGCGTGCCCGCGTCCTCGACGCGCACTGCGCGGCGATCGGCCGCGACCCTGCCGAGATCACCCGCTCCGCGCAGATCATCGTCGACTACGCCGACCCAGCCGCCACCCGCGCCCACGTCCGCGCACTCGCCGCCGCCGGCATCCGGCACGTCGTGCTCGCGCTGCCCCGCCCCTATCCGGACAATGCCGCCCGCTGGCTTGTCGACGAGATCGTTACCCCTGTCCGCGAGAGCGGCGTCTGACGGCATCTCCACTACTCGGCCGCGCACCGCCCCCTGCCCCGACAGGCTCCGGGGCGCGGGTTGCCGAACCCCAGCAGGTCCGTAGATCACTGTGCTGGACGACAAGATCGCACCATGGCGCCAACGGCTGTTCCGTGTGTTGTCCCCCCGGGGCCGGATTGAGGAGGGACGGGGGCGGGGCTGCCGGTGAGGGTGTACCAGTCGTCGGCGCCGGAGCGCCAGGCATTGGCGAGGGGGACGATATGGTCGATGTCGGGCTGGCCGGCAGCGGTGAGCAGTTTGCCGCCGTAGGGTGCCGACCCAGGTGCCGTAGATGGCACGGCACTGATCGTCCTGAAGGACGTTCTGTCCGTCCCATTTGAGGACGGCCTCGCAGGTGTCGCAGGTGCCGTACCGGGTGATCCAGTGTGGGACTGGTTCGACATCGTTCCGCCGGACCGGGCCCGTACAGGGATCGTCGTCGGCGATGTGATGCGCCGAGGGCTGGAGGCGGCGGCCGTCATGGGCCAGATGCGGGCAGCCTCCCACGCGCTGGACCGCACAGACATACCGTCGAGGCGGCTCAGGCCGGGCTGGACGCGTTCGTCGCCGCCGGAGGGCACCGATCGGTGTCCCTCTGGGCGTCAGCGATTCATGTGGCGTCAGGGTGCCGTTCCGGCAGACGGCGCGGCCGCTGCCGCCGGGCAGCACTCTCGCGCTCTACATCGACGGCCTGGTCGAGAGGCCCGGCACCGACATCGAGGCCCAGATCGACGTTCTCGCCCGCACTCTCGACGTCGAGCCAAGGGGCGCTCCCGCAGATCCGCAGAGGCTTGACCGGGCGGCGGGCCGGCTGATGAGAACGTTCATTCCGGACACGGTGGCGCATGACGACGACGCGACGCTGCTCCTGGTCGGGCTGCCCGACCAGGATGGAGGAGGCGCTTGCGGCTGACCGCCATGGCAGGCGTGAACGGCCCTATCAGCCGATGGCGGATGAAATCGGTAGATTTGTTGAGTGGGCCCTACGGCTGTCCGGCGTGCGGCGGCCGCGCCCGTGCCTATGAACGTCGCAGGCGAGGAATTATGTCCGACTTGAGTGCGCCGATTGTGGCCACATTCCTCGTGTATGTGGCCGTCATGATCGGAACAGGTATCTGGGCCTACGGCCGCACTCACACCTTCGCCGACTTCGCCCTGGGTGGCCGACGGCTCCCCGCCTTCGTGGCGGCCCTGTCCGCAGGGGCCAGCGACATGTCCGGCTGGCTGTTCCTGGCCTTCCCTGGAGCGGTGTACGCGGCCGGAATCGGCGCCAGTTGGATCGCGGTCGGTCTGGTGGTCGGGACCTACCTCAACTGGCTGTTCGTCGCGCCGAGGCTGCGCACGTACACCGAGCGCGCAGGGAACGCCGTGAGTCTGTCGGCCTACCTGGAGGAGCGGTTCGAGGACCGCACCCGAATGCTCCGGATGGTTTCGGCGGCGGTGACTCTTGTGTTCTTCACCGTGTATGTCGCCAGTGGGCTGGTGGCCGGCGGACTGCTGTTCGGGCATATCTTCGGTTCCGGTTTCCGGCTTGGGATTGCCCTGACTGCTCTGGTGATCGTCATCTACTCATGCCTGGGCGGATTCCTGGCCGTGAGCCTGACACACGTCATGCAGGCCACGCTGATGTTCCTCGCCCTGCTCGTGCTCCCCGTCGTCGGTATCGCGGCGCTCGGCGGCTTCGGGACGCTTCGTGAGTCCCTCAACAGCAAGACACCCAGCCTGCTGGACATGGGCGCCAAGGTTGACTTCACGGCAGGACGGTGGTCCGCAGGCGGCGGATCGCTCGGCGCCGTCGCGATCGTCTCGCTGCTCTCCTGGGGCCTCGGCTACTTCGGCCAGCCGCACATCTTGGCCCGCTTCATGAGCATCCGCAGCACCAGTGCCGTCCCCGCGGCACGCCGTATCGAGACCGGGTGGGTGGTCGTGGTGCTGGCCGGCGCCACGCTCGTCGGCCTGCTGGGCATCGCGCAGTTCGGCACGCCGCTCCACGACCCGCAGACGGTCTACATCAATCTGAGCCGAACACTGTTCAGCCCGTGGGGCGCCGGGGTGATGCTGATCGCCGTGCTCGCCGCGATCATCTCGACCGCCGACAGCCAGCTCCTCGTGTCGTCGGTCGCCCTCACGGAGGACTTCTACCACGCGTTCCTCAACCGCCGCGCCTCGGACAAGGCGCTGGTGTGGGTGGGACGCGCCGCCGTCATCGTCGTGACGCTGGTGGCCTCTGCGATCGCACTCAGAGGCGGCGGGCTGCTGGGCATCGTGGGCTACGCCTGGGCGGGCTTTGGAGCCGCTTTCGGCCCGGTGGTCCTGCTCTCGCTCTACTGGCCGCGCATGACCTGGGCGGGGGCCATGGCAGGGATCGTGTCCGGTGCGGCCACGGTGCTGCTGTGGCGTGAGGTCAAACCCCTGCTCGGCCCCTTCTGGTCGGGCATCTACGAGATGCTTCCGGGTGTCCTGGTCGCCACGGCCGCGGCACTGGTCTTCGGCAGGTTCGTCGGCCGGCCCCCGAAACGGGCCTTCTGGCGGATGCCGGGCGGCGGGGTGAGCCAGCTGATGCTCACCCCCTTCCTCAGCCACGCGCCGGTCGGCATCGCCGTCCTCGACACGGATCTGCGGTACGTCTGGGTGAACGAGCAACTGGACCGCCAGATCCCCCTGAAGCGACGGCTGGGGCGGCGAATGGCGGACGTGCTGCCGAAAGCCGAGGCCGACGCCTTCGAGGAGCAGATGCGCCATGTCCTGGAGTCCGGCGCTCCGGTCATGGACTACGAGTACCGCGGCTCCGACCACTCGATGAATGACCGAAGCCGCGCGATCTCCGCATCCTTCTTCGCGATGAAGGACCGCCATGACCAGAACGTGGGCGTCTGGTACATGGTCATCGACGTCACAGAGCGCTGGCGGGCTCAAGAACGCCTCGCCCTGCTCAACGAGGCGGCTGCCCGCATCGGCAGCACGCTGGACGTGACGCGGACCGCGCAGGAGCTGGCCGACGACGCCGTGCCGGCCGTCGCCGACTTCGTCGCCGTCGACCTGCTGGACTCGGTGATGCGGGGCGAGGAGCCGGCACCCGGGCCGGTCGGCATGGCGCCCGTCATCCGTCGCGCGGCGCAGCAGTCGGTCCGTGCGGGCTGTCCCGAGTCGTCACTGGCGGTGGGGGAGACGGTCCGGCGTGCCCCCTCGTCACCCGTGACCCGCTGCCTCTTGGAGAGCAGCACCCTGGTCGAACGGATCCTGGACCGCACCAACAGCCCGTGGGTGACCGCGGACGAGGCACTGCGTGCCTCGCTCCTCGACTACGACTTTCGTTCGGTGATGGTGGTCCCGGTGCGGGCCCGCGGGGTCACCTTGGGGGCGGCGACGTTCGCACGGTCCCGCCGACTGGGGCCTTTCGAGGAGGACGACGTACGTCTCGCCGAGGAACTCGTCTCCCGTGCGGCCGTGTGCATCGACAACGCCCGCCGCTTCACCCGCGAACGCACCGCGGCCCGCTCCATGCAGCGCTACCTGCTGCCGCAGGACTTGACGGGAGGATCCGCTCTGAACGTGGCGTCGTGGTATCTACCGGCGGATGCCCCCAATGGTGTGGGCGGCGACTGGTTCGACGTGATCCCGCTTTCCGGAGCACGGGTCGCACTGGTCGTCGGAGACGTGGCGGGGCACGGTATCAACGCGGCGGCGACCATGGGGCGACTGCGCGTCGCGGTACGCACGCTCGCGAACCTCGACCTCGCCCCGGACGAGCTGCTGGCCCATCTGGACGACCTGGTCATCGGCCTCATGGGGGCGCACGACAATGATGCTCCGTTGGCGGCCGAGGACGAGGCGACGGGCACCGCGTTCCTGGGCGCCACCTGCCTGTACGCCGTCTACGACCCGGTCAGCAGACGGTGCACGATGGCCCGGGCCGGTCACCTCCCCCCGGTGATCGTCGCTCCCGACGGCGCCGCCGACATCATGGACATGCCGGCTGGGCCACCACTCGGCCTCGGTTACCTACCCTTCGAGTCCATCGAGACGGAGCTGGCCGAGGGTAGCCTCATCGCCCTCTACACCGATGGCCTCATCGAGTCCGTCGACCGGGACATCGACGTCGGGCTCTCCCGGCTGGGCGATGCCCTCGCGGCGCCCCGGCCGACACTGGAGGAGACCGGCCGCAGAGTGATCGACAGTCTCCTGGCCGGCCCACCGCCCGACGACGCGGCCCTGCTCCTCGCCCGGACCCGGGCCCTGGCCACGGACCGGGTCGCCTCCTGGGACCTGCCCAGCGATCCGGCCGCCGTTGCGCACGCCCGTACCCTCGCCGCCCAGCGGCTGACGGAGTGGGGCATCGCTGATCTGACGTTCACCACCGAACTCATCGTCAGCGAACTGGTCACCAACGCCATCCGCCATGCGACCGGACCAGTCTGTCTCCGTCTGATCCGGGACCGCGGCCTGATCTGCGAGGTCTCCGACACCAGCAGCACCTCGCCACGCATGCGCCACGCGCGGACCACCGACGAGGGAGGGCGGGGCCTGTTCATCGTCGCCCAACTCGCCCGCCGCTGGGGCACCCGCTACACGACGAACGGAAAGATCATCTGGACGGAGCAGGCCATCCCGACTGACACAATCGCCTAGCCACGTCGACGTTGACCAAAGTAGCCACGTCGACGTTGACGAAAAAGGAGGAGCCCCTCCGGCAGAGGCGACGGTCGTGTGGCCGATGGCCTGGTGATCACGGTGGCGACGCGTTGTGCGTCCGGTGCAGCGCCGATCACGGGTAGCCGACATGAACAGCCAGCAGGCGTTGCGCGTCGGCGGGGGTGCTGTGCGGCGGGAGGACACCAGACTTCCCGCATGACGACAGACTTTCACGTGTGCCAGGCCCAGCCCGCTGACGCTCCCGCGCTCGCTCGGTTGCGCTGGGCGTTCACGGAGGAGGATCACGAGTTTCGGCCTCGGCCTCGGCCTCGGCCTCGGTCTCGGCCTCGGCGGTCGGCGTCCGGAGCAGGACGGGTTCGTCGTGGGTCTCTGTGCAGCGGCGTGCGTGTCGGCGTGCCCAGGACGGCGCCGCCCGCTGCGCCCTTGCTCTCGGTGACCGCGCCGTCGCCCTGGCCGGCCTGGAGGACGGCGGCGCCCTCTACCGCCGCCTGGGTCTTCGCTCTGCGGACCGATCCTGCTGCGGCCGCCGAGGGCTGGCCGCAGCAGTGGTCCACCAGTGTCGCGGTGCGATCAACTCCGTGACTACGCGGTCGTGTGGGCCATGGGAGAGACCACCCTGAGAGCGCGCTGGAGAAGCTGGGAGTCCGGCGCGCACCAGCCGGACGCGACGTCCAGGTCGATGATGACTTCCGCGCCGGAAGGGCCTGAGAATGACCGTGCCATGACGGATTTCCACCACGCGCACACGGTCGACGACGTCCCGCGCCATGCCACCAGGCACGAGGAGGACATCGAAGGGAAAGCCCACGGCGGGAAAGCCCACGGCATGCAGGGGCGGGGCCGGGCGTCGGGCTCCGTGCGGGTGTTCGGTGGTCGAGGCGTCGAGTCTCGATGGCAGGGCTGCGCGTGTGGCCGGTGGGCAAGGCGATGATCCCGGTGACCGCGCCCACGACCGCGGCCACGGAACCCGAGGCTGTCCACAGGACCGCACCGCGGTTCCACCACGGCTTCTTCGCGGCGTCGTCAGCGGGCTGGCCGGCGGTCGCGCTGGCGGTGGCATGGAGGTCTTGCGCCGTCTCAACGGTCCCGTCCTGTCAACTGGCCAGGTGTCAGACACAGGCGCCGGGCGATTCCGTGTACCCGTACGTTGTAGATCCGTCGACGAACCATACGCGCAGGTAGTAGCAGTGACTCGTGGCGATGGGAACACTGCCGGAGAACGGGAAAGCGCCCCAACCAACTGTGCCTAGGACAGTGGGGGGCGTGACCGCGTAGGTCGGCTCTCCTGACTGCCAGGCCGACCTGTCCATGACTTGGTACCACGCCTGTACGTCGGTGTCAGGTGTGGTGACGCCTGCGAACCACGTGCCATCCGCATTCATGCACGCTTGCAGCTGAATGGATGAGGGGTAGGTCCCAGGGTCGGTCAAGCCGCGGCAGCCACCGTTGCTGGCGCTCGCGGTGCCGGCCGTACCCATGCTCAGACCAGCAGCTGCCATCATCGCCGCAGCTCCGATCCCCATGATCCGCTTTATTTTCATCTGCTTCTCCATTCGAAGGTCCGGGCAGCTCCGTCACTCAGCCGGAGTGGTGTGAGTCGCGCGGTCACGCTGTTCATCAACAGCGGCTAAATCAGGCCGGGTTCACTTGAGGTCTCCACCAGCATGTTGGCGCCGTGCGCCCCGCGCCGTGACCCCCTGGATGACGCCATGGCGCCCTCATCATGCTGCTAGGGAGCAACGGGCAGGTCCAGCTCCAATACACGGGGCCGGACCGGCCCGGTACTGCAGGACGCCGCTGACAGGCGGGCGCAGTCCTAGCTATTGAAGACGATGTACTGGAGGTGCGCTCCGCCCGTGGCTACGCAGCCACCGTGGTAGAAGGGGTGAACGGCTCCGGAGACGTCCAGGACATAGCCGTCGTTAGCCCCCGAGCAGATCTGCTTGGTGTTCGGGAGGTCCATCCAGCCGATGTTGTTGTTGCCGCCGGTCGTGCCGTCCCAGTCGTAGCAGTAGCTCGGGTTGTTGTTGCTGTCGATCCTGACTCCGCCGGTCGGGCAGGAGACGTTGTAGACGGTCGCGCTGGCGGGCGTGGCGGCGACGAGGCCGGCGGTGGCGAGCCCCGCGGCGATGATTCCAGTTGCCAGTTTCCGGGCGATGTTCATGTGGTCCCCCTGACGTTTGTGGTGCAACAGACGGTGCTGCGCCAATCTTGTCGGTGAACGGCCATGCCGGAGAATGACGTTGGCCTGACGTTAGCCGGACGCTTCGGGCTGCTGTGTGGTGTGTCGCGTTCGCGGGCGGTCTTTCCGCCGGCACGCTGGCCGGCACCGCGTCGCTTGTGATGGCGATGACTCATCCAGTGGTTCAAGGGCGTGTTGCCTCGGCTGGGCGTGACCGCTTGGTCTGGTGAGAGGCTGCGGTCCTGCCAACCCATCCCTCAGCATGGGCCTGGGTCACCCTGGGCGTGGTGACAGCGGCGATGGCCATCGTCGTGGTGGCCGCCGCTGCCTGGACCGAACGTTTCATTGCTGTTCCTTTCGTTGCGCGGGAACGGCTGACCACCCCCATGGGGACGTTATGGATACGGGTCCTCTGGCCGTCCTGGATTCGCCGTAGGGCGTATCTGATGGGTCGGTGATCGGACGGGCCATGGGGTGTTCTCAGCTGCGTGGGGCGGGGTGGCTTGAGTGAGGCGGAGTGGGTCCGCTTGGAGCCGCACCTGCCAGAGAATGTCAGGCGGGGCGGGCGGTGGAAGTGGTCACCGCACGGTGATCAAGGGGTTCTGTTCCGGGTTGCGCACCGGGATTCCCCGGCGGGACTCGCCGGCCCGGTTCGGCAAGTGGCAGACGGTGTACGGCCGTCACCGCCGATGGTCGGCGGACGGCACTTGGGAGAAGGTCTTGTAGGGACTTCAGGCCGTTGCCGATGTGGAGGGGCGGATCGACTGGTCCAAGGCTGGCGCGGACTCGACCCTCCTACGGGCTCACCAGCACGCGGCTGGCGCCCGCAAGCGCACTCCGAAGATCCCGGGCAAGCGGTCCCGGCCTGAGTGGCACCGGCCGGACGAGGCTCTGGGACGTTCCCGGGGCGGCCTGACGACGAAGATCCACCTGGCCAGTGAGAGCGGACGACGCCCGCTCGCCCTGTTGCTCATCCCGGGACAGCGGGGTGACGGACCGCAGATGATCGAGGTCCTCGACCGCGTCCGCGTTCCCCGACCAGGCGGAGGGCACCCACGTACCCGCCCTGAATGCCTGAGCGCCGACAACGCGTATTCGTCACGCCGCAACCGCCGCTACCTGCGTCGACGCCAGATCCGGCATGCCATTCCCGAGCGCCGCGACCAGCGGGCCCATCGCCGCAACCGCGGTAGCGCAGGCGGCAGGCCCACCGGCTTCAACTGGACCAGTACGCACGCAGGAACGAAGTCGAACGCATCGTCAACGCCTTCAAGGACTTCCGGGCGGTAGCGACCAGGTTCGACAAGCGCGCCTACGTCTTCCAGGGCACGGTCACGCTCGCCGTGCTCCGGCTCCGTCTACACACGTGACCTGCCTGGCGCCCCGGCCGCTCAGTACGCCATGATCGCGATCAGAGGACGCCGGGGAGAATCTTGCCGCCGAGGATGCCGCCGGCGGCACTGTTCATGAGCTGCCTCCCAAGGGCGTGTGCGTCGGTACGTAGGGTGAGTTGGCTGGAAGCATTGCCGCTCATAGCCCGTACACGGTTCACCGTAAGGACGCCTGGAAGCCCATGAGGGGCGGACGAGAACCACTGCAGGCGCGCCCTAGTGCGAGGTCGGCCAGGGGATCGACGCTGATCGTGAAGTGCCGGGGGGGGACATGAGATTCGGCGAGCTGGGGCTGGCCCATGCCGGCGTCGAGTACATCACGGCCCGGACCACTGGCGGCCTTGTCACCGGCGTGCGGCCGGCCGCCCGGGTAGCCAGAGTGCTGTTGTTGGCCGCGTTCCTGAGCGCGAGTCGTGCGCCGGTCCTCGGCCCGAATCGTCGGGGGCCGGCCGCCTCCGGTCATTCAGCGGAGAGGGAGTTGGGGGATGCCGAATGGATCAGCGTTCGCTGACTGCCGATCACAACCTCTTCGTATCGGGCACGTGCTGATGCACCTGGGCGGTTCGGCTATCCATGACATCGTGCGAGAACGAGGGGTCCCTGGTCATGACGCCGAGTGCGGCAGAATCCGGCTGTGACATTCATGGGAGTCCTCGCCGAGCTGGAAGCCGGTATGGCAGAGCTGTCCACGCCGATGCGGGTGTACGTGGCGGCCGGGCGGTTCACCGAGGCGGATCCCGACCTGCCGGAGCTGGCGGCCCGGAGCCGAACGCTGCTGGCCACGATCACGGCGGACGAGGCCTGGCGGCGCTTTCTGCACGCATACGCCCCACCGTCCGTCCCGGAGATTTGTGCCGCTCTGGAACCTGTGGAGACACACGAGGCCGCCGCGCTCCTGGCTCAGGTCGCGGCCGTCGACCTGGTATGGCCGAGCCACCGGCACTTGCCCGTCGAGACCGCCGAGCGCGGGGCGGACCAGGTGGTGTCCGCGCTCGGACCGGAAGCCAGCTGGTGGACCAACCACGACTTCGAATGCGGCGCAGTGAACGGCCTCCCCCCACTGTTCGACAGCCTCCTCGCAGGGACAGACGGTGAGTACTTCGCGCTGACCCTGCAGATCGCCGACGACTGAATGCCCCGCCCGGCTGCGCCACCTCCAGAACGCGTTCAGCAGCGCGGCCGACGACTCCCGCGCCCGCAAGGACCGTTACGCCGAACAGGGCGATGCCGACGGAGCGCACCTGGTGCGCCAGGACGACCAGCGGGCGCACCGCCCGCAGGAGCTCGGACCGCATCGGGGCCGGGAGGCCGGCCCGCTGGTCGGCGAGCCCTGGGGAGGGGCGTTGTTGTGTTGGGTCAGACGGTGTCGCTGGCCTTACGGTGCTCAACCACAGAATCGGGTCCGGGTGACATGATCGTCTCGTGGCCGTTCTCGGTCCGCACGCGGTAGGGCGGCGTTCCGTTCGGGCCAAGCACTTCGATGACCTCAACGACGTGATCCTGCTTGCCCACGACTCGCCCGTGGACGACAAGCCGGTCGCCTTTGGAAGCCTGCACTGTGGCGCCACCTCTCTGCTGAACGGTCACCTGTCGAGCTCAACTGTGTCACGGTCTAGTGTCCCGTGATCCGGTTCGTGTCAGTTCGCATTGTTGTTGACGAGTTTCTTCACGT
>NZ_BMVG01000066.1 GCF_014650595.1 Streptomyces alanosinicus | reverse complement strand
CACACTGATCTGCGGGATGACACCGGACGCCTTGGTGTTGCGCTGGAAGATGCCGCCGTAACCCGCGAGCGCGCTGACACCCTCCTGGATACGCGCACCCGCGCCGTCGTTCAGGGAGACCAGCGGCGCACCGGCCGCGATCGCCATGTCCATGATCTTGTGGATCTTCGTGGCGTGGGCCTCGCCCAGCGCACCGCCGAAGATCCGGAAATCATGCGCGTACACGAAGACCGTACGACCCTCGACCGTGCCCCAGCCCGTGATGACACCGTCCGTATACGGCTTCTTCGCCTCCAGCCCGAACCCGGTCGCCCGGTGCCGGCGCAGCTGCTCGACCTCCTGGAAGGACCCCGGGTCCAGAAGCAGCTCGATCCGCTCCCGCGCCGTCAGCTTGCCCTTGGCATGCTGCGCCTCGGTCGCCTTCTCACTCGGACCTGCCACCGCCCGCGCACGGATCTCGTGCAACTCGGCGACCCGCCCGCGGATGTCGGCAGGACCGGCCTCGGCCTCGGCGGCGGCAATCGTCATCGACATGTCGTCAAATCCCTTCCTGAAGGGGCGGAGGTTTCCTCACTGCCAGCTGCGCGATCCCTGGTGGCCCTTCGGCCGCCGCCACCAGCGCGAGCCGTTGACCGGCCGCCCCTGTGCGTCCTCGTCCGCCGGCCGGCCGCGCAGGGCCAGCAGTACGACGGTCAGTGCGGCCAGTTCCTCTTCGGTCGCCGTGCCGCGCTCGACGCGCAGAGCCGGTTCCCCGCAGTCCGTGTCGCCCATGCCGCCTCCTCTTTCCGGCCACCGTCCGCCATGCCGCTCAAGAGGCACTCTCGGGCCGCTAGAAACACGGTCGGCGACGCCACCGGACGCCGCCCGTCAGCTGCTGCGCGCCCGCACCGCCCGCAGTGCCAGGGCCAGCGCCTGCGCGCTCTCGGTGGCGCCGCCGACCCCGGTCATGACCACGGCCGGGGCCTCGCCGGTCTGCTGGGCCGTGCGGCGGGCGATCTCATGGGCGACCCGGCCCGCCGGACCGGCTCCGCACAGGGTCAACCGCCGCCCGGGACCGAGCAGTTCCTGCAGGGGGCCGGGTGGCACCTGCTGGCCCGTGACAGTGAGCGACACGATGCGTTCCGGTCCCTCGTGCTCGCGCACGAGCGTGTCGTACGCACCGGGTGTGACACCGGGGACGGTGACGAGGCACACGACGTCAGCCCCGGGTTCCCCGCCCCGCAACACCGCCAGCCCGAGCCGGCCGCCGCCGGGGCCGGGCGGTGTCATCCGGGGCACCTCTGAGCTGCGCAGCAGCCGCAGGGCGTCTGCGACGGTGAACCCCTGGTCCGGGTGCTCGGGCAGGCTGCGCAGCAGTTGCAGACACTGCGAGAGGGTGCCGGAGGCGTCGGTGTCCGTGAACCTGGCCCGGTCGTACAGGGCGGTCAGCACGAGGGCGCCCTCGGTGTCGTAGTGCGCGACGAGCGTGACCGGCAGGACCGTGTCCCCGCCGGCGCTCTGCGGCACGCCCACCCGGATGCCCTGCGCCGCCAGTTCGGCCCGCAGGTTGTCCGGAAGTTCGGGGCGGCTGTCGAAGCGGACGGTGGTCTCGGTCAGGTCGGAGCCGGCCTCTCGCCCGGTCCACTCCCGGATCTGGTCGCCGCAGACCCAGGCGTAGGGGTTGAGGTCGAGCGCGGCGTCCCGCACCTGGAGCAGCAGGTCCACCAGGGACGCGCCGGGGTCCACGGTGACCGTCAACGGCAGCGGGCTGCCCAGCAGTCCGGGAATGTCGGCCGCGGCCCGCAGCGACATGTCCCGCCCGGACAGATGCACGCCGAAGGCCACCGGCAGCGGCCCGTCGGCCCCGGCCGCCCGGTAGAGCAACAGCGCCCACACCACATGCAGGGCACTGCTCTCCCCCACGCCCCGGCCCGCGGCCCAGGAGCGCAGCCGGGTGGTCTGGGGCGGCCTGAGCCGGCGCTGGATCCGGCCGGGCCCCTCGGTGTGCCGCAGCGGCCCCCCGGGGCGTCCGGGGCTGACGGCGGCGTCGGCGGGCGGTGCGGCCGCCGCCCAGAACTCCCGGGCGCCGGCCGGGTCCTGGCGGGCCAGCCACTCGGTGTGGTCCCGGATGTCGGGCCGCCGGTCCCCGCCGGGCAGCACACCGCCGGCGAGGTAGGAACGGTAGAACTGCCGCACCAGCAGACGCGCCCCGCGCTCGTCGAGCAGGGCACGGTGGTAGGTGACCAGCACGCGGGTGGGCGCCCGGCCGGCGCCGGTGGTGTCGGGCGGCCCGTCGAGCAGGGACACCCGCAGCAGCCCCGGCCGGTACAGCTCGAAGCCGCGCGCCCGGTCCTGCCGGAGCAGTTCGCTCCAGCCGACGACGGCATGGACATGGCGTACGACCTCCACGACGGCGCGATCGTGCAGCACCAGGCGGGCGGCACCGGACCAGTCGAACGACGCCCGGAGCACCGCCTCCCGCTCGGCGACCGACTGCCAGGCGTTGATGAACCGGGTGAGGTCCAGCGGCCCCGCCCAGTCCCAGAAGATCTGCTCCACGTACCGGCCGGGGGCGCCCTGGCTGTCCACCGCGGCCGTGACCAGCGCCCGTTGATGCCCGGTCACGGCGACCGTGGCTCCCGTGAGCGGTGCCAGCAGGTCGGCCAGCAGCTCGTCGGTGAGCGGCCCGCCGGGTTCGGCCGGACCGCGAGGGGTGAGCCGCAGCAGATGCAGGCCCAGCCGCCCGGCGTCCGGCAGGTCGTCCAGTTCGACGTCGTACGCGGCATGGCGCTCGGCGACGCGGGCGGCGACCGCCTCGGCCTCCGTGCGGACGAGCCCGCACAGCTCGAAGACGAGGGGGGACCACGCCTCGGTGCCGAGCGGTTCATGCACCACGGCGAGGACGGCTCCCGCGTGCGAGTGATGACTCCTCATCCGCTCCCCGGGGACCCGGACACTGCCGCAGCAGCGGTGTCCGACCCCCCGACCTCCTTTTCGAATCGTTTCTGCACAGCGCGTTCGGCTACGGTCCGGCAACCCCGCCCGAACCGCCCGACGCGTCTGCTCACCGCTTTCCGGGGCCCCGCCGCCCCGGAAAGCCGATGACGCGGGCGCCCTGTGGGGGCTCCGCGGAGGGCAGCCGCACCGGTACGTCCACCGCCGCCGGGGCCCGGATCCCACCCGGTGCCGCCGGCGCGGTGTCGCGGCGGTGTGCCTCGCTCACCAAGAAGCGTTCCTCGACGAGATGGGTCGCAAAGGTCCATTCCCCCGCCGTGTCCGCGGTCAGCCGGGCGGCCCCTGTCTCGTCCCACGCGAAGCCGAGCGCCGAGAACCGGCGCCGCATGCCGTGGCCGAGCGCCTTGGTGTAGGCCTCCTTCAGCGTCCACAGCCGCAGGAACCGCTCGGTGCGCTCCTCCTCGGGCAGACCCGCGAGCAGTTCGGCCTCCTCGGCGGTGCACACGTGGTCGCGCAGCAGCTCGAAGGAGATCGGGCGCCCGGCGGGCTCGGCGTCCACGCCGACCGGCCCGGCGCGGCTGACGCCGACCACGATCAGTTCGTCGGTGTGGGTGAGGCTCACCTGCAGATCCGTGCCGAGCCCGCGCAGCACGGGCCGGCCGCCCGGCAGATAGGCGAGGTCGAGCCGGTCGGCGGGAATCTGAAGCGCCGCGGCGGCCGCGTACTTGACCACCACCCGGGATACGGCGAAGCACAGCCGTCCGGCGGGCGCCGGGTGCTGCCGGTAGCGGGGCCAGTCGCGGCCGAGCAGCAGACGCAGCCCGGGGTCGAGCAGGGCCGGTGTCAGCCACTGACCCCAGGTGGTGTGCACCACCGCCCTGCCCGTCTGTTCGATCCGCTCCTGGACCTGCTCCCATGGCCCGTCCGGCCCGGGGACGTGGCACGGCGGCGGGATCTGCACCACTTGCTCGCGGCCCGGTGCCGCGCGGGTCACGCTCACCACAGCAGCCCCGTCGCATGAAGGTCGCAGTCCACGCCGTACGCCGCACGCCGGGCCAGCTCGTCCCACACGCCGGGCTGCGGATCGGGAGTGCGGCCGGGCAGCGGCAGCCCGAGCCGCTCGGCGATCCGGCCGAGCGCCAGCAGCGCCCAGCCGGATCCGCCGAGGAACGACGGCCGCGCCCCGGCCGCCGCTTCCCGTACGCCCAGTGCGGCGGCGGCCAGCACGAGCAGGGCCTGACGGTCCGCCAGGGCACGCGCGGCCGGGTCGGCGGGGTCGTGCACATCGGTGGCCGCGCAGGCGGCCCGCAGCGCCCGCTGCTCGATGACCAGTCTGCGGGCGACGCGGGCGAGCGCCGCGGTGTCGGCGTCGTCGGCATCGGCCAGCCGGGCGGTGGCACCGGCCAGCGTCGCCGCGACGGCCTGCGGGCCGTCGGTGCCGGGTGCCTCGGCGGGTACGGCTTCGGCGATCCGGAACCGCGCGGCGAGTTCCGTGCCGTCGTCCGGCCGCCAGGCGCCGCCCGCCGCGCTCAGCCCCCGCACGATGCGGGCCTGCGCGGCGGTGGCGGCCGTCCAGTCGACCCCGGCGAACGCCCGGTCCCGGACGATCTTGGCGAGAATGCGCCGCTCCGGGGTGTTACCGGCGAAACCGCACTCGTTCAGCACCAGTTCGAGATCGCCCAGCAGGTCACCGACCAGCTGCGGCACGAGATACCCCACGACGGCGGCGAACGAAGCCCCGGACTGCTCCGACGCCCCCGAGCCGGTCGGGCCCCCGCCCGTGCCCGGCCCCTCGGCGGGACAGAACCGCAGGGCCACGGCCGTCAGACTCTCGCAGGCCAGCAGATCCGCGAAGATCGAGGCCAGCACCGGCCGCCACTGCCGGGTGGCAGGTTCGTATCTGCTGAGGTCGTCCACGATGCGGGCCGTGCCGCGCAGCACGCCGCCGGCCGCCGCGAGCAGCGCCGCCGGCCCGAGCAGTACGGCCGCCGGGTGCGGCACCGGTGCGCTCAGCAGCGGCCGGATGCTCCAGGCGTGGGCGAGGGCGAGATCCCGGCGGAAGAGCGGACGCAGGGCGCGGGCGAGCCGGTCGGCGGCCGGCCGCGCCTGCCCGGCACCGGGCAGACCGGCGGGAGGCGGGGGCAGCGCGTCGTGCCCGGCGGCCCACAGGGCGGACCGGCCGTAGGGGTTGCCGGGGTCCCGAGGGTCGCCGAGCAGCGCTTCGAGGCGCGCCGCGTACTGCGCCGCGCCCTCTGCCGGTTCCGCGCCTTCCGGGGGTGTCCGGGTCGTCGGGGGCCGCCCGGCACGCGGGACGGGCCTGGTCAGGGCCATCGCCGATCTCCTCGTCGTCGTGGTGCCGGTCGCCGTACGGTCGTTCTCCGGCGGGCTCATCGCAGTCGGCGTACGGCGCTCTCGGCGCGCCAGCGCACCAGGCTCAGCACCTCGGTGCTCATCCGGCCGAGCCACTCGCGCACATACCGGCGGGCATCCACGAGCAGAGCGCCCCCGCCCAGGGCGGCCTCCACCGCTCTCTCCCTCAGCATCACGGTGTGGGCGGAGACGACGCGCACCCCGGTCGCGTCGGGTTCCAGGTACCACTCCCCGCAGTGCGCGGCGACGAGGTCGGGCGTCACCGTCTCCTTGTGGACGATCCGTCCGGCGGCCGGGAAGCACAGCCGTACGGCCTCGGACACCGTCGTCTCCCCCGTCTCCGTGGCGCAGGTGTGCAGGACTGTCATCTGCACGCCCGGCTGGTCCTCGGTGACCTCGGACCATTCGACGTGGGGAACCAGCTCGGCCCAGTCCTCGATGCGGTAGAGGAAGTCGTAGACGAGTTCCGAGGAGCCGGCGACGTACACGCTGTCCTCGAAGGACAGCAGCAGTTCATCCATCCGGTCCCAGCGCTCGGCGGCCGCGCGCAGCGCCTCCAGCTCGGCCCGCACATCCGTCTGCAGGCTCGCGGGGCTCTCCCCGGGCCCGGCCGGGCGCTCCTGGCGCAGGGTCAGCAGGCACTGGTGCTCGCCGTCGGGTTCCACGCTCCAGGTGCCGGTCGTCGGCCCCTCAGGCAGCAGGGCGTCCCGCTGCTCGAACTCGACACGGCGTTCGCGTGCCCGCAGGACCCGGTGCGAGAGGCAGGACCGCACATGGCCGTACCGCAGGTCCCACAGCCGCAGGTCCTCCTCGGTGCCGTCGAAGTCGATGCGTTCGACGTGGACGTAGGAGGGCAGCAGGACCGGCCAGCGGGGGGCGTCGGCGAGCAGACCGTAGACGACACCGGCGGGTGCCGCGACCGAGACGGTGTGCTGGGCGGAGTGCACTCGCTGCGACGACATGCGCGACCCCCTCCTCCAGGTGTGATCAACGCTGCACCGCAAGGCCTGAGCGGGGCTCGATTCCTGGTGGAGGGGGGTGTAGGTGGGGAGAGATCAGGCCACCGGCGCGGCGGGAACGGCCGCCGCCGAGCGGGCCGGGAGGGCGCCGGGCCCGGACATCAGGATGGATCGCTGCAACTTGCCGAGCGCGGCGGACGGTTCGAGGCCCATGGTGCGCACCAGGGTCGAGCGCAGCCGCTGGTAGGCGTCGAGCGCCTCGCCGCGCCGTCCGGAGCGGTACAGCGCCAGCATGAACTGGCCGCACAGGCTCTCGTGTGTGGGGTACTGGTTGACCAGCACGGTCAGTTCGGCGAGCAGCTCACGGTGCCGGCCGAGCCGCAGGTCCGCCTCGACCCGCTGGTCCAGTGCGCACAGCCGGCTCTCCTCCAGCCGCTTCACCTCGGTCTGCAGATGGGGTCCGGTGTGGACGTCGGTGAGTGCGGGGCCGCTCCACAGGTCGAGCGCCTCACGCAGCAGTCGGGCGGCCTGGGGGTAGTCCTCGGCGTCCATGGCCCGGTATCCGGAGCCGGCGAGCCGCTCGAACTCCCGTACGTCACTGATGTCGTCGCCGCCCTTGAGGAGATAACCGCCGGGGACGGTCAGCAGTACGTCCTTGGCCTGGCGGCGCTGCCCGGTGTCGTCCCCGGTGCCGTTCTCCAGGGCGGCGGAGATGAGGTCGCGCAGCTGCAGGATGTAGGTCTGCAGGGTGGCCCGGGCGCTGCGCGGGGGCTCGCTCCCCCACAGCTCCTCGGTCAGCACACCCACCGGGACGACCTGACCGGCACGCAGTGCCAGGAGGGCGAGCACCTGGCGGGGCTTGGGCGCCGTCGGCGTGATGGACACTCCGCGGTGCCGTACGGCGAGTGTGCCGAGTACATCGATGTCCACGCCGTTTCCCCCGCTCCCTGCGCTGTCTGCAGCGTTTCCCTAGCAAGTCGAGTAAAAAACAGCGCGTGCGGTATGTCAACGCCAAACCGGAAACCCTGCTTATTCTCCATTCCCACACGAGGACCGCTCAATTGACCCACACCAACGGTGGATAAAAGGGAAGAAAAGGGCAATCAGCGAAAGATGACTGGTGGGATCGAGGCCGCTTGACCCGATCATTACCAGACCATGCGAGCTGTTTTACTGGATGGACCCCTGCGGCTGCGTCTCCTCCGCCATCGCCATGAGCGCGCTCTCAGGGAAGGCCGCCAGCCGCGGCAGGATGAAGGACCAGAACTGCGCCAGGCGTTCGGCCGGCGGCCAGCCGTCGTCCATCGCGGCGATCACCTCGATACCGACCGTGGCCGCTACGATCGCGGTCGTCGCCTCGTCCGGCGATACGTCGTCGGCCAGTTCACCCGCACGCTGCGCCTGCAGCACCAGGTCGCGCACACAGTCGTGCCACCAGGCCAGGATGGCCGCGTCGCTCTTGCGGGAGGGGTCACCGCTGAGTTTGAAGCCGGCCCTGATGACCGGGTCGTCGGCGACGGCCAGCAGCAGGCCGGACATCATGCGCATGAGCGACTGCAACGAGGTGCCGGCCACATCGCGGCAGCGCTCGGCCAGCTTCTCGACCGAGTCCGTGGCAGCGGACTCCACCTCGGTGGCCAGCGCTTCCTTGTTGGCGAAGTGGAAGTGCAGGGCGCCCGCGCTCACCCCGGCCCGCCTGCTGATCGCCGGAAGAGAGGCGAGGGCATACCCATCAGCGGCGAACACCTCGGCCGCCGCACGGATCAGGGACTGACGTGTCCGTGCCGCCCTCACCTGCTTGACCATGACGCCCTCCTCCTAGACATGCGCGGAAACCGGAGTCGCTTCATACGCTTCCCGGGGTTCAGAACGTCTACCTGCGCGATCTTATCAAACCGCGCGCTTGGTACGTTTACGACGTTCGGTTTTGCCCTTCGTCAGACGCATGCGGCCCAGGCCGCCCGGAGACGGCGCGCACGGGGGAATCCCCTTCCAGGAGCCTTCCCGGAACATCCGCCCAGACTAATGAACCACTCATGCGGTTTCTCGACCGCCGAGCGGCGCTCCGCCCGCGCTTAAGCCGTTCTGCGGCAGATCACCAGGCAGCAAAACGGCGGGACTCTGTCCGCCCCCTGCCGGAGGGGGTGGACAGAGTCCCGCCGGTCGCGTCGCGTCCGCGTCAGTCCTGCGGGTCCAGATACACCGGCAGGGCGCGGTAGGAGTTCATCAGGAAGCTGGACATGGGCTCCAACTCCTGCGGGGAGCAGGCGAGTCGCATCCGGGGAAAGCGCTCGAAGAGCTCGGCGAAGGCGCCCGTCGACTCCACCTCGGCGAGCGGCGCGCCCATGCAGCGATGGGTTCCGTGCCCGAACCCGAGCGAGTCGCGGTCGGTGCGCAGCACATCGAACCGGTCGGCGTCCGGGCCGTAGCGCTCGGGGTCCTGGCCGCCCGCGGCGAAGGAGACCACGATCGCGTCGCCCTTGCGGATGAGCACACCGTCCAGGTCGATGTCCTCCACCGCGAACCGCATCGGCGAGTAGGCGCCGGGGGTGTGCACCCGCATCGTCTCGGCCGACACGTCCTGCCAGCTCGCCCGGCCCGCGCGCACATGCTCCAGCTGGTCGGGGTGGCTCAGCAGCGCGCCCACGGCATTGGTGATCAGCGCGGCGGTCGTGTCCTGCCCTCCGGCGATCATCAGGAAGAGCGTGCCCAGCAGTTCCGCCTCGCTCAGGCGGTCGTCCTGGTCCCTGGCCTCGATCAGCGAACTGGTCAGGTCGTCCCCGGGCTTGGCCCGCTTGTCCTGCACCAGCTGGGACAGCAGCATGAAGGCCTGTATGCGCGCCGCCTCCATCTCCTGACCGGACAGAGTGGTGCTGAAGACCTTGTGCAGCGCGACGCACAGAGCATCCGTCGGTTCGCCCTGCGGAACCCCGAACAGTTCGCAGATCACCCTCATGGGCAGGATCTCCGCGAAGGCGGAGCGCAGCTCGACCGGAGTGCCGGCCGGCAGGGCGGCGAGGCCGTCGACGAGTTCGGCCGTGATCTCGGCGACCCGCGGGCGCAGGGCCTCCGTGCGCCGGGCAGTGAAGGCCCCCGCGACCAGCCGGCGCAGCCGCGCGTGGCTCTCTCCGTAGGCGAACAGCATGTTCTCGTTCGCCACCCACGGGTACAGCGGCCAGTCCTCGGTGATGCGGCCCTCGATGAAGGCGGGCCAGTGCCGGCGGGCGTCCTTGGAGACGCGCGAGTCGGTCAGCAGCCGCTCCACATGTCTCTGCCCGACCACGGCCCAGGCGATCACCCCGCCGGGCAGCTGAACCTGGACTGCCGGCCCCTGGGCCCGCAGCATGGCGGCTTCTCCCGCCAGATCCCGCCCCGTCACATCCAGGGCATAAGGGCAGACAGCAGTCGTGTTCATCGTCGTACTCCCTGGGTCGGTCTTGCACATGTGGCACCTTGCCCAGGGGAGGGGTCCCCCGCCCTCCCCCTCCCGGGGACGTACACGATCACGCCCCCGACGACTGTTCAGTTGTACCGCTGCTGCCTTCCGCCGTCAGCCCGCGGCCGGGACTTCCTCGGCCTCGGCGACCTTGGCACCCTCGGCGGCATCACGCAGCCTCAGCGCCGCCGCGTACACGCGGGCGCCCCGGTCGGCGGCCGTGTCGAGCTGCATGAGCACCGCCGGGACCGCGATGCCCGCCATCAGATGACGCTGCAGGTCAGAGACTCGTTCCGGCAGGTCGACATGGTTCGACATGATCTTGGACAGCACCTGCACGCCGGTGAACGCCCCGACGAACATCCGCGCCGTGGCCGCGACATCGACATGCGGCAGCAGCTCGCCGTTCTCCTTGGCCTTGCCGAGGATCTCGATGTTGTGCTCGATCCACCCGCTCATCGGCACCCGCCGGTCCAAGCCGTCGCTCGGGGCCCCCTGGTCCACCGTCAGGCGGATGCTGCCCTGCACCATCGGGTCCCCCACCGACAGCAGATGCGCGAGCAGGAAGGCCTCGTCGATGCCCTGCTGGAGCATCAGCTCCTGCGGCGGCGGAGGCGGGATCGTCGCCAGCTGGCCGGCCAGCACCGCCTGCGCCAGCTCCTCCTTGGAGGCGAAGTGGAAGTACAGCGCCCCCTTGGTGACATTGGCCCGGTGCAGGATCTCCGAGATCGTCGCCGCCTCGTACCCCACCTCGGCGAAGACCGCCGCAGCAGCGACGAGGATGGCCCGCCTCGTTCTGATGGCCCGTTCCTGCAGCGCCACGGCCTTCACCTCCGCCATCTGCTCCGGTGCAGTTCTTGGAAAAAAATAAACCGACAGGTTCGTATCCTGCCACCCCTCACTCGCGCGATCAACCATGACTGCGTCGAACATCCGCCAATGTCACATTTGTACGGAATTGCGGAACGGCTCGTCGGCCGACCTGGAGCAAAAGAAACCTCACGCGCGGTATTCCACGCCCAACCAGGGGTCTATGCCGCGTGGATAGGCCTGGACCTGACGCCGCAGAATCGGATATTCCGCTACGGATCGCCTGGCAGACCCTCGAAGATCTGTCACTGTCCGCTTGCGCTTTGCCATCATTTGGCTTGATAAGAAAACCGGTAGGTCCGTATCTTCTGGGTCCTGCACTCCAAACTCCGGACCTGCGACTGACGGGGGACAAGGTCATGGCCCTACTGACAACCCAGCCGGCCATACGGACCGCCTCATCCGGCATTGCCGGTCGTGCGGTGGATCAGCCACTGCGGACCGAACGGCCAGGCGACCGCCTGCGGGCCGATCACCTGAGGGATCTCCACGCGATCGAGGCACTCGCCCTCGAGGACCTCGCAAGCATCGACACCACACCCGCACAGGATCTGGCACGGCTGCTCTTCGGCGAAGGCGGCGAGCGGGAGCAGATCCACGGCCGATGGCGCGGGCTGATCCGTAACGAAACGTTTCGCCACCGTCCAGGCCGCTCCCCCGCCGAACAGGCGGCACAGTCCTACGAGTGGCTGCGACTGGTGAACGACACCATCGGCGAGCCCGAGAGGCTCGCCACGGACGCCAGCCTGCTGGCGAGCCTGCACGAGTGGACAGCGATCGTGGACGGCGGCGGGGGCCTGTGCACGGTGGCGAGCATCCACTACAACCTCTTCCTCGGCAGTCTCCTCGACCACGAGTCGGCAGAGCACCGGGATCTGTCCGAGTTCACGTCCATGCGGCGCATCGGCACCTTCCTGTGCACCGAACTCGACCACGGCAACGACAGTGCCGCGCTGGAGACCACCGCCGAACTCGACCCGCAGAGCGGGGGGTTCATACTCCATACACCGCACGCGGGGGCACAGAAGTTCATGCCCAACACCAGCACCACCGGCGGCCCCAAGAGCGCCGTGGTCGCCGCCCGCCTCATCGCGAACGGCCAGGACCAGGGCGTCTATCTGTTCCTCACCCCGCTGAGCGACGAGCAGGGCCTGCTGCCGGGGATCCGGGTACGTCGGCTGCCCATGCGGCCCGGCGCCCCCGTCGACCACTGCCTGACCGCCTTCGACCATGTACGGCTGCCGCGTGAGGCGCTCCTGGAGGCCGAGCACGGCCGACTCGGCCACGACGGCACCCTCATCAGCAATCTGGGCAACCGCCGCAAGCGTTTCCTGCGTTCGATCGGCCGGGTCACCGTGGGCAAGATGTGCATGAGCGGCGCGGCCGTCGGCGCCTCCAGGGCCGCCCTGGCCATCGCCGTCCGCTACGGCGAGCACCGCCGTGTGGCCGGCCCGAAGGCGGGCGAGCGCGTCCCGGTCAACGCCCACCGCAGCCACCACGCCCGGCTGCTCAGGTCGCTGGCGACGGCGTACGCCATGACCTTCCTGCACCGCTCGGCGACTGCCGCCTGGACCCGGCACACCGCCGAGACCCGCGACGAGGCGGAGCGCCTGGTGGCCGTCGCCAAGGGGTGGATCACCTGGCAGGCCCGCGCCATCACCACCGAGTGCCGTGAACGCTGCGGCGCCCAGGGCCTGTTCGCGGTCAACGCACTGGCCGGCTTCCCGGACTACGTCGAGGGCACCGTGACCGCCGAGGGCGACAACCTGGTGATCTGGGCCAAGGCGGCGGCGGAGCTGCTCTTCGCCACCGAGACCACACAGCCCACCGCCGCGCCGGCCGGCCAGCAGGAACTGACCAACCCTCGCTTCGTACGCTCCCTGCTGGCGCAGGCCGAGGCCATCTGGCAGTCGCGGGCACGGGCCGCGCTGCGCCGGGGTCCCGCCAAGGACCCGCTGGCCCGCTGGAACAGGGCATCGTCGCCGGCACTGGAGATGGTCTCCGTGCACGCCGGGCTGCGGGCCGCCGACGCCTTCCTGGAAGCGACGGAGCGGGTGACACAGCCCGAGGCGCGGCAGCTGCTGGACAAGCTGTGCCTGCTGTTCCTGCTGGAGCAGATCCGCAGCCACACCGGCGATCTGCTGCTGGAGGCGCACATGAGTGCCGACCAGGTCCGCGAACTGCCGTTCGTCATTGACACCGTTGTCGACGGTCTCGCCCCGCACATGGAGACGTTCGTCGACGCCTTCGACCTGCCCGACGAGTACCTGGACGCGATTCCGATCGCCAACAGCGGCCGGGTTCCGCTCGCCGACTACGCGGGCATCGCCGAGTAGGCGCACCGCCGCCCCGGGGACGCATCCCGCTCCCCACGCAACTGTCCTTCTTCATGCCGGGTGCGCGCTCGAAGCCCACCCGGCATCCGGCTGTCCCCGCCCAGGCCTACAGGGGTGACGACACCGACCCGCCCTCGGACCGCTCCGTCTTGCGCCCCTTGCTGCCCGGCGCCAGGGTGCGCGGATCGACCGCCTCGGCCGGCGCCCCCGTCGCGTACAGCCCGTCAGGAACCGTGTCCCGGTCGTGCGGCAGCAGCCAGAACACCCGCCGGCGGAAGGTCCCCGACGAGCGGGACGGCTTGGCCTCGGGCCCGAGCAGCGCATAGCCGACCATGCGGCCGTCGCGGTGGTAGGCGGGCTTGCCCCGCCGGGTCGGCAGCCGGTCCAGGCTCTGGCGGACGTAGTCCAGCCCGCTGATCTCCTCCAGCCAGACGAGGTCGACCTCGTGGACGATCTCGTCCTCGGCTATGAGGGCGCTCATACTGTCTCCTCGTCGGCGGCCAACCCGATGCCCGGGTAGTACTTGCGCTGGTTGGACAGGATCATCTCCTTCGGAGAGGCCAGTCCCACCGCCTCCCGGACCCGCGCGGCGAAGGACCGGGACGAGACAGCCGGGGCCCCCTCATTCTGACACCATGTCCTGTACGCCGCGTAGAGACCGGCCTGTTCCGCCCTCAGACCCGGCTCACGCCGGCAGGACTCGCCGAGGAAGCGCCCGATGTGGTCCTCGGTCTCCGCATACGCCGTGGTGGCGATGCGCACCGGCTCCGGCCCGAGCAGGTCCCGCTCTCCGCTCAGATAGCGCCGGGCCCCGACGACGAGCCAGTTGAGGATGCCCGCGCCTTCCTCCGTCACGAGGATGTCCGCGAGGTTGTCGACCTTCCGGTGGTCCGGCACGACCCGTTCGAACGGGATCAGCCGCATCCGCCGCCAGAACGCGAACCCGCCCGTGCCGACTTCGGGCCGGTGGTTGCCCAGCAGCCAGAGCTTGTGGGTCGGCTGGAAGCTGAAGAAGTCCTGCCGCATCCGCCGCGCCTTGATGCGGTCCCCTCCGGTCAGCAGCTTGACCCGGGCCTCGTCGAACCGGTCCCCCGGCTTGACCTCACTGCACACGATGACCCGGCGCCCGTGCAGTTCGGCCAGGTCGGTGGGGTGTCCCTCGTAGGGGCGGGCCATGAGGAACCCGGGGGGCGCCGCGTCCGCGTAGTCGCCGACGAGCTTCATCACCACGTCCAGCAGCACCGACTTGCCGTTCTTGCCGGAGCCGAACAGGAAGGGCATCACCTGCGCGCCGACGTCGCCGGTGATGGAGTACCCGAGCAGCAGATGCAGAAAGCCGATCATCTCCCGGCCCTCGGGTCCTTCCCCGAAGGTGTCGGCGAGAAACCGGTCCCAGCGCGGCGTCGGCATCGGTTCGGGCGTCACCGTGGTGGAGCGCGCGTGGAAGTCCTTGTTCGGGTCCGGCACCCGCTTGAGCCCGGTCCGCAGGTCGACGATGCCGCCGGGCGTGCACAGGGCGTACGGATCAGCGTCCAGCAGCGCCGCGTTGAGCACCATGCCGGGCGCGGACTTGGCCTGGGTGAGCATCGCGTTCATGCCGCTGGTGCTCAGCGCGCGCCGGCGGTGCTGCTGCAGGGCGGTCGTGCTGTGCACCCCCCGCGGGTCGGTGCTGGCGAGGGACTCCGCCAGGTCGCCGGCGGCCCACAGCACGGTGTCGTCCTCGTCGATCTGCCAGCGGGTGCTGTCCCACCGGAACCAGCCGAGCCCGGGCACATGCCGGTAGTCGTTGGCGTAGAGGCTGACGAACAGCTTGGCGTTGCCACGGTCGCTGAGGGTGTCGGGCAGCAGCCCGTCGGCGGTGGCCTCACCGGCGGGCCCGGCGTCGTCATGGGCCGCCGTACGGGCCTGGGGGACGGTCTGGGCCAGGATCTGCGCGGCGACCGAGCCGGCGTCGAAGAGGGCGTTGTCGCGGCCGCGCGTCACAGGCGGCCTCCCGGGGCCAGGGGACGGGTACGGCCCGCGCTCAGTCCGCCGCGGATGACGGCGCCGTAGCGCCGCTCCTGCCCGGGGCGGGCCTGCGCGGCCGCAGCCGACAGGACCCGCTCGGCCTCGTCGGCGTCGAGCAGACCCGCGGCGATGAGCCCGCCGGCGGTGTATGCCGCGCGGTTGAGCTTCTCGGTGAACCCGGCTCCCTCCGGTACGGCGCCACAAGCGGCCACGTCGGCCAGCAGAGAGGCAAGCACCCGGCCAACGGCTCGGCTGCCCCCTCCGGCGGCCAGGACGGCCTGCCGGGCACGGGGCGGCACCGGCCGGGGCGCGGGCTGGTGCGCGGGCGGCAGATGGCCGGTGCGCTCCAGCTCGCGTGCGAGCCAGGCGGGCAGCGGCGCGGGTTCGCGTGCCGCGCCCACGGCCTCGTACGCACCGGCCGCGGTCACGGTGCCCGGGGCGACGATGTACCCGCCGTGCGCCCGTACGTCGACCTGCCAGGCCAGTGCCCGTCCTCCGCCCGAGCCGGAGGAACACTGCCAGCGGTGCCCCGCTAAGGCCCGGTACCACACATGCAGCCCGCCGGAGGGCGTACGCACCCGCAGGGTCGTGTCGTCGTCCGAGGGCGCGGCGGCGCCGCGCAGCGCGGCCAGCACACCGATCGTGTGGAAGCCGTTGGCGAGCCCGGTCAGGTCCACGGTCTCGGCGATGTCGATACCCGGCAGCAGACGGTCACGTCCGGGCAGCTCGCGGGCATGGGCATCGATGTCGACGACGACCAGCCCGGCGGGCCCGCAGGCGATCCCGACCCCGAACTCCGGATGCGTACCCCACCACTGCTCGATCCGCGCGAAGTCCAGGGTGGCGGCCCGGAATCCATGGCACCAGCGACCCGCGGCAGGACAGCTGCATCCCCGGTAGGTATGCCCAGGCTCACGGCAGACCGCGCAGTTGCCTGCGGGCGTCTTGCGTCCTGGGGCCAGTGGATGCACCGGCCAGCCTCGGCCGGCACACCACCGGGCAATGGCCAGGGACTGCAAGGAACCCTCTCCGACAGCAGCGGGCCGCAGTGAGTCGCTGCGCAAAACCCGCAGCTCATCGGCCATGCTTTTCCCCCGTCAGCGACCGAAGCGACTCAACAACAGGCACACACTAGCGAAGCAACGATAAAGGTGGGGTCATCTGAGCGAAGAAACGATTCGGCTTCCCAGGGGCGAAAACAGCGACCCAAACAAGGCCCACAGCGACCGAAGACCGTTGGGTCGCTGCTTCAGTCGCTGCTTGAGTCGCTGTCAAAATCCCAGGTCACAGCCGTACAACCCCCCAATCAGCGACTGAAGCGACTCAAGTTTCCTACATATAACGCCTACACGCGCACGCGCACGCACACACACGCATGCGTGAATGTCTCCATATACCCGGACCTTGAGTCGCTTCAGTCGCTACCCCTCCCCAAAAGCGCCCCTGACCTGGCCTTTTACCCAGCTACTCACCAGCGACCCAACAGCGACCAACCCCCCGCTCAGTCGCTGTCCTTCAGTCGCTGCCCCCTCCACCGCCCCCTCCGGGCCGTTCCACCCGAAGCGACCCAAGCGACTCAAGCGACTCTGGACCGAACCTGGACAACCGTTTTTTCACCAGGCCGTTCACCCGGCACCAGCGACCGAAGCGACCGAGAGAACTGGCTGCCCGGCCTCTCGGTCGCGGCGGCAGTCCCCGGCGGGCCCTCGGCATTCCTTCGGGCACAGCACCCGCGAAAAGGCTCGCCGCGCCTTGCGCGGCGCGGTTCATGACGCGGCGGTGGCTATGGCAGACGGCCCGCGCTGGGACCGGGGCGTCTTGCTCCCGGGCTTCTTCGGCTCGATGGTGCGCGGATCCACGGCCTCACCGGGCGCGCCCTCCCGGTACAGCCCCTCGGGAAGGCTGTCGCGGTCGTGCGGCAGCAGGAAGAACACCCGTCGCCGGTACAGCCCGCTGTCGGGGTCGGCCTCGGCCCCGTCGTCGAGGACGACGTAGCCGACCATGCGCCCGTCACGCGCGTACGGCGGCTTGGTGTTGCGGCGCTTGGTCTTGTCGAGCGCCTGGCGTACGTAGTCGAGGCCGTCCAGGGGCTCCAGCCACACCACCTTCGCTTCGTGGATGAGGTCGCTCTCGTTCAGAAGCGAGCTCATGGCTCCCGCCCCTCCTTCATCGACCGGCCCCTGCAAAGGACCCGGCCTGGTGTGTACATGTTGTGCTGTGATCCGTGTCCCGGAGGACAGGGCGGGCGGTGGCCGCGGGAACGGCCGCTCGCTCTCCATCGTAGGAGGGCCCCTGCGAGGAGTGGAGACGGCGCCGTAGGGCCCGCGGGCGGGGCAGGGCGGTCATTCGGCCCCCGTGAGGGCGATCCCCGGGTAGTACTTGCGGCCGTTGGACTTGATCATGGCGGTGGGAGAGGCCAGGCCGAGTTCCTGCCGGACGCGCGTGGCGAAGGCACGGGGACTGGCCGGCCTGAGGCCCTCGCCCGCGGTGCACCACCCCTGATAGGTGCCGTACAGCAGGCCCTGCTCTACGCGCAGGTCGGCCGGGCTGTCGGCCTCCCGGATGCAGCACTCGTTGAGGAAGCGGCCGATGTGGTCCTCGGTCTGGGCGTACTCCGTGGTCGCCACCCGCACCCGGTCGGGCCCGTCGAGGGGGTCCCGGGTCGCCAGGTAGCGGCGAGCACCGTCGACGAGCCAGTTGAGGATGCCTGGACCCTCGTCACGGACCAGTTCGAAGGCGAGGTTGTCGATGCGCCGCGCGGCGGGCACGATCCGGGTGAACGGGATCAGCCGGATACGACGCCAGAACGCGAAGCCGCCCGTCGACACCTCGGGCCGGTGGTTGCCCAAGAGCCACAGATGGTGGGTCGGCGTGAACGAGAAGTAGTCCTGCCGCATCCGCCTGGCCTTGATCTTGTCGCCACCGGTGAGCAGCCGGACCCGGGCCTCGTCGAACTTGTCGTTGGGCTTCAGCTCGCTGCACACCACCAGGCGCCGACCGTGCAGCTCCGTCAGTTCCGTGGAGTGCTCGGAGAACGCGCCCCGGTCCATCAGAAAGCCCGGGGGCGCCGCGTCCGCGTAGTCCCCCAGAATCTGGATCATGGTGTCGAGCAGCACGGACTTGCCGTTCTTGCCCTCGCCGTGCAGGAAGGGCAGGACCTGGGCGCCGACGTCGCCGGTGATGGAGTACCCCAGCAGCAGATGCAGAAAGCCGATCATCTCCCGGCCCTCGGCGTCGTCACCGAAGGTGTCGGCCAGGAAGCGTTCCCAGCGCGGGGTGGGCATCCGTTGCGGCGCGACACTGGTGGCGCGGGAGTGGAAGTCCCGTTCCGGGTCGGGCTTGTGCAGCTGACCGGTGCGCAGATCGACCACCCCGGCCGGAGTGCACAGTGTGTACGGATCCCCGTCCAGCGTGTCGGGGTCGACCGACAGATCCGGAGCCGCCTTCGCCTGGGTGAGCAGTGCCTTTATGCCCGTCGTGGACAGCGTCCGCCGCTTGTGCGCGGCCAGTTCACGGTCGCCGTACCGCCCGAGCGGGTCGGTCTGCGGCAGATCCTCGGCCATCTCCCCCGCCGCCCACAGAGCCGCCTTCTCACCGCCGGTGCGCTTCCAGCGGTAGCCGTCCCAGGCGAACCATCCAAGACCCTCGACATGACGAAAACGGCTGCGGTAGAGCTGCACGAACAGTCGGGCATTGCCACGGTCGCTCAGATGCGGGGGCAGCAGCACCGGCTCCTGCCGGGCGCTGTCCGGCGGCGAGAAGACCTTAGGCGCGGAGACCTGCGCGGGCAGGACAGGAGTGACCGGCTCACTCTCCTGCAGTTCGAGCATCTGCTGAGCGGCGGCCTGGGGATCGAACCGCGGCGTGCTCTCGGCGCTGCTCATGTACGTCCTTCGAGGTGGAATGGGCGTGTGCCCCCTGCGGCGAGCCCGTCATCGATGATCTTCTCGTTACGCCGATCCTGCCAGGGGCGCGCGCTGCGTGCCGCGGCCAGCAACTCCTCGCGCACCTGCGTGGACTCGACGTGTCCGGCGGCCGCGAGCCCGCCGGCCGTGTAGGCGGCCCGATTGAGTTTCTCGGTGAAGCCGGTGCCCTCCGGGGCGTTCCCGCACCGCACGACCTCCTCCATCAACGGTTCGAGAACCCTCCGTGCGGCCGCGCCCCGCACCCTGCGCCGCGCTCCCCCACCACCGACGGGCGGCCTCGGCGCGGGAGGAGTGACCAGATGCCCGGTCCGCACCAGCTCGGCGTGCAGCCAGCCGGGCAGCGGCGCCGGTGTACGGACGGTCCCTTGCGCCTCGTAGGTGCCCTGAGCGGTTCGTGTGGTGGGCGCGACGATGTACCCGCCCTCGGCCCGCACATCGACCTGCCAGGCCAGCGCCACCTTCGGGCTGGACCCCGTCGAACAGCGGAACCGCGTGTCCGGCTCACGGACGCGGTACCAGATGTGCAGTCCGCCCGACGGCGTCCGCACCCGCAGCGTGCTCTCGTCCTGGGCCGGATCGGGCTGTCCCCGGAAGGCCGCCAGCAACGCGAGCGTGTCGAATCCCGAGGCGAGTCCGGCCAGATCCACGGTCTCGTGGATGGGAATGCCGGGCAGCAGCCGGCTGCGGTCCGGCACCGGCGCAGGATGGGCGTCGACGTCGATGACGACGAGCCGCGCGGGCCCGCAGGCCACTCCGACACCGGCCGAGGGACTCTGGCCCCACCAGGTGTCGATGCGCTCCTGATCGGTGGTCGCGGCATGAAAGCCATGGCAGGCCCTGCCCTCGGTCACACACCGGCATGTCCGGGGGGCATGGCTTCGGTCCCTGCAGTCCGGACAGTTTGCGGCGGGCGTCTTGCGCCCCGGTGCGAGCGGATGGACCGGCCAGCCCTGGGCGGCACACCAGCGGGCCACTGCATGCGGTGTCACCGTCCTGCCCTGCGAGGCAGGCGCGGGGGTCTCACCGGGGCACGGCACGTGCATCGTCCTCGTCGCTGTCGTTCTCGGTCCCTGCAGGACGGCAGAACGACCAGGCCAAGCAGGTGCGTGAGGCGTTCTGAGGGACCGAAGGGACTGTCTTTCGCACAGAGTTTAGGGCCGCTCCGTCCCAGGGCGATGCAGCTCCCCTCCCGCGTGCCGTCGTATCGGACTGTTCGGTCCCTTGAGTCCCTGCGCGGGGCTGGGCGACCCACGGAACTCATCAGAAGAAGCCGGTTTATCGCATTTTCTGAGTGACCGAAGGGGCTTTCGAGTCAGATTCGAGCGAACCACCAGCGCGAGCCCACCGCCACGGAGCAGGGACTGAAGACCGGCCCCTGCCAGAGTCCCTTCGGACCCTTGCGTCCCTGCCAGCAAAAGCCCAGGTCAACGCAGCCCTACCGCCTCCAGCAGGGACTGAAGGGACCGAAAGCGCCTAGTTATGAGCTGAACAAGCGTTATTGGTCTCTGATCGACCTCTTGGTCGTCTCACATGCGCACGCGCGTACGAACACCATCATGAACACCATCTGAGTTCACGTCATAATGGCGAAGTTGAGTCCCTACGGTCCCTCTGCGACGCCTCGCACCCCGCCTGACCAGGCAAAACTCTCCAGGGACCAAAGTCCCTCCGGGCCCTGGAGCTTCAGTCCCTGATCCCTCGGTCCCTACTGCCCCAGACCCTCCGTCGCGCGCAGCCCTGTGCGATCCGAGAGTGATTCGACAGAGGATCCAGTGCGTGACTGGGATAGGTTGGGCGCGGGAGGTGAGCCGCGTGCCCACTCAGGACGAGCTGTTCAGCGCCGTCGACGCGCTGCTGGAAGAAGTCGCTCAGAACGACCTGCCGTCGCCCGCCGAGCGCAGGCGCCTACGCGAGGCCGCAGGACTGAGCCAGACTCAGGTCGCGGCCGCACTGGCGACCCGCCGCGAGACGGTCGCGAGCTGGGAGTCGGGCAGGAACGAACCCCGCCCGCCCCAACGGGCCGCCTACGCCCGCTTCCTGGAAAAGCTGGCCGAACGGTTCCCCGCCGAGCCCGGGCCGACTCAGGAGACGCCCCCCACTCCCCCGGCCCCCGCCCTCCCGGAGCCCACGGACCATCTGCCACCCACGGCCCCTGCCCCCGCCCCCCCGGACAGGCGCCCCACGGTGACGCCTCCACCCGAGCCCCCCCGACAGCGCACCGCGAAGCCCGCGAGTGTGACCGGCACCCGGCCGGCGTCCCCGGCCAGAAAGCCGACCACCACACCGGCCCGCTCCACCACACCGCCCGAGACCGCCACCCCCCGCTTCGAGAACGGCCCTCTCGCCGTCATCGACCTCGACGGCGACCAAGTGGTCGCCTACTGCGTGGGCGGCCTGGTCCTGGACGTATCCGCCAAGAGCATCCCGGCCCTGGTGGACTGGGCACTGACCGAGGCCGGACTCGGCCAGGCCCGACTGCACCGACACGGCCGTGACGCCGACCCCGTCCTGGTCCTCACCCCCGCCGCCCTGGAGCGATACGGCCTGCCCGTCGCCCTGTCCCCGGAGGAACGCCGCGCCGGACGGCTCAAGGACAGCCACAAAGTGGTCAAGCAGATCAAGAAGGCGGACCTGCAGCTGACCCAGCTCGGCCTCGGGCCGTGGGCACGCCTCTACCGCGCCCCCGAAGGTGCCCGCCGCCGCTGCGTACAGCTGTGCATTCCGAACTGGGGCGCCCTGCCCGTAGAGCAGTGGGACGACAAGAACGCCCCCCGCCTGCCGACCATGCCGGCTCCTGACCTCGCACGGTTCCTCGGCACTTACGCGGAGCGCGTGATGACCCCACGCGGCACCACGGCGGTCACCGGCCTGGAACTGATGACGGCTCTGCGCCCGCCGACCCGCGCGGAGAAGGACTCCAGTACCGGAGAGTTCCAGCAGGCCTTCAACACCGACGCCCTCACCCAGGTGTACGACGTCGTCGAGTGCGAAGTCCCGGACGAGCACCCCCTGCTCCAGGGCCGATTCGCCCGCCACCACCAGCGCACCCCGGCCGAGATGCTGCTGGAGGAGCCGTACGACTGGTGCCGGGAACTCACCGACGACGAGTGCATGCGGCCGTACCTGGTCGCCATCGACGTCAACATGGCGTTCGCAGCGGCCGCCAACGGACTGACCATCGGCCTGAACGGTCCCACCCACCTCACCGGCAACCCGCGCTTCGACCCCACACTGCCCGGCTCCTGGCTGGTGGACCTCACCCACATCGATCTCTCCCAGGTCGAGGTCAACGGCCGCACCCTGGACGCCGACCGGCTCCCGTCACCCTTCACCCCGACCGGCAACCGGCCCGAGGGCCCGGCCTGGTACGCCACGCCGACCCTGGCGTACGCCCGGGAACTCGGCTTCGAGGTCACACCGATCGAGGCCTACGTCCGCACACACACCGGCCGCTATCTGGACCCCTGGTACAAGCGACTGCGCGACGCGTACATCGCCACCATGGCGGACCTCGGAGTGAGCACCGGCATGGAGGGCGAGGAGTTCCTGCACGCCATGGCCCGCTCCCGGCACACCGATCCGACACTGGCCCTGGTGCTCAAGGCCATCAAGGCGACAGCCAAGGGCGGCATCGGCAAACTGCGCCAGCGCAACCGGGGCCAGGTGCCGTACTACGAACCGTGGCCGGCGCTCGCCCGACCGACCTGGCGGCCCGACATCCGGGCGGCCGTCCTGGCGACGGTCCGGGTCAGCATGCACCGCAAGATGATGAAGACGGCGGCCGCCACCGACCTCTACCCCATCGCCATCGGCACCGACGCTCTCGTCTACCCCTCCCCTGGCCCCAGCCCGCTGGACTTCCTGCCGTACACCGCCGAAGGCAAGGCCGTACCGGGCACATTCCGGCTGGGCGTGAGCCCCGGCATGGTCAAGCATCAGGGCACACAGAGCGTGCTGTGGGCGGAAGAACAGTTCGAGCAGCACGGCGGCGTGTTCAACATCGCCAACCACATCAAGAACGACGGCACCACCGCCGAAGGGGAGTAGCCCGCCATGGACTCGGTAGGGGACAGCCTGGACCGTGCGCTGGAGCAGGCATTCACCCGCCCCATCCCCAAGAGCGCCCCGGCCCAGATGAGATATCTCGTCAAACAGCTCAAGGGCACCAGACGAGTCGCCGAACTCCTGGGCGTCTCCCAGCGCACCGTGGAACGCTACGTCGCCGGCCAGCTCAAGCACCCCCGCCGGGACCTCGCCGCCCGCCTGGAGCGCGAGGTACGCCACCGCTGGCAGCCGCAGGTCCGGGCACGGGCGAAGCAGAAGGCCGTCAGCACCGACGGCCTGGTCCTCGCCACCCGGGCGAGGTTCGGCTTCACCGCAGCCCCGGGCACCACCGACGACGCCCGCGTCCGCGACATCACCCAGGCCCTGCCCCCGCACTGGGCCGAACGGCTCTTCCAGGCCCGGGACGCCGGTGCCACCGAGGACCAGCTTCTGCAGATCGCGGCGGAGGGCCTGGGGGAGATGTACTTCCGAGCGGACAACACCCGAGCCCAGGGCCTGGACGTGGAGTTCACCGACGTCGACCAGATCGACATCTCCCTGTAGCCCGACCGCCCAACCTATTACGCCGTAATAGGGGTACGGGCGGGGCCCGGCCAGGACATGGAAGGGGCCCGACCTATTACGGCGTAATAGCGGCAGACACCGTAAGCGGAAGGGCCGACCCCCAAGAGGGCCGGCCCTTCCGCTGGTTCCGAACAGATCAGTCGCCCTGTACGGCGGCCTGCCCGGCGAAGGACTGCACCAGCTCGGCAAGCCGGGCCGGGTCTCGCTCCAGTCCCTTCTTGCTCAGGAACCGAAGCAAGTCGAAGAAGAGGTCATCGCTCTCGATGTTCCGGTCGAGCAGCATGGCAAGGCTGCCGGGCTCGTTGTACGGCACCCGTCGTGCATGGGAGCCGGCCGAGGCATCCATCTGCGGACCGGCGACGGACGCCTCCGCCCGCGGTTCCGGCACCGGCTGCTGGACCGGCTGCTGCACATCTGCCGCGTCAGCCGGATCAGCAGCCAACGCCGACGCCGACGAGCCCTTCGAGGCAGCTGGGGCAGCCGAGGCCGCCGCGCTCAACTCGGCATCCCCTATTACGCCGTAATAGCTCTCCGACTCCCCCGGCTGCTGCGGGGAAGCAAGGACCGGTGCCTTGCTCTCATGTGCCTGCTTCCGGCCGCGCTTCTCCTCGTCCTTCCGGGCCCGCTCGTCCTTGAGCCCCTGAAGCGCCGCCTCCTGCTCCGCAGCCGGCTTGTTGGCCACGGCACGCAGCAGGTCGATGGGCTCTTCGCCGATACGGCTCTGCAGCTCGGGGGTCAGACTGAGCAGCGCGAGACGCTGTGACACCCAGCCCTGCGAGCGGTGGAGCCGCTTGGACAGCGCGGTCTGGCTGCCATGGATGGCGAGCAGCCGTCGCAGAGCGCGAGCCTCGTCGAGCTCCCCGAGGTCGTGCCGGTGGATGTTGGCGACGAGGGCGGACTCCAGGAGCTCCTCGGAGTTGCTGCCCTGGTCGTCGCTGACCATCACCTTGACCGCGTGGAGCTGCGCCTCGCGGGCAGCGGCAAGCCGACTGCTGCCGTCGATGACCACATGCGTGGTGTCGGGTTCGAGGTCGGCTTCACGCTCGGGGTTGACCCTGATGTAGGCGTCCCGGTTCATGACCGTGATCGCCTGCTTCTGCCCGTGCGTCTTCAGACTGCCCGCGAGATCGGTGAGATCACCGAGACTGGAGCGGGGGTTGTCAGGGTTGAGACTGACACGATGCGGAGGAAGCTCGGTGGGCGGGGCCACGCCGTCGGTGGGCACCCCGGTAGCGGCGGCCACGGCCTGGCGGCGCGCGCTCACAGGGCGCACCCCCCCACCGAAGCGGCCGGCTCCCAGCTGATCGGCCTTGCTCATACGATCTCCCGGGCCAGCGCGCGCATCCCGATCGCCTGCTGCGACTTGGGGGCGTAGGACAGCAGGGGCCGCTTCATGCGGACTGCTTCTTTCTGTTCTTTGAGATCACCGATGAGCCCGACGACCCGCGGATCCTTTATGTCGACCCACCCCTGGAGCGAGGAGGTGGCGATGAAGCCGCGGCGCGAGTCGTAGAGGTTGACGACGATGCCGAGGTAGTCGATGTCCACCTGCAAGTCGCCGCGCAGGTCATCGATCTGAGTGGTGAGCAGCTCATAGGCGTCCGCCGAGCTGTCCTCGGCCTGCACGACGATCAGCGCGCCGGACTGACCGAGCTTCTCCCCGTCGCGCCGGCGGCCGTAGTACGCGGCCGCGTCCATGCTCAGACCGAGGCTCGGCGGGCAGTCGACAAGAATCACGTCGTAATCGGCCTCGACCGGGGCAAGCGCACGTTCCAGCGCCGACTCCCTGGCGCGTACGGCGGAGAGCCGGACATCGAGGAGGAAGGCGTCGTTGCAGGCGGGCAGCAGGTGGAGCCGGCCGCCGAACGCCTCGTCGTCGACGGAGACGATCAGATCACGGAGGTCGCCCTTGGGGTCACCCGCCATGTGATTGGTCAGGCTGTCGCCGTTCATGGGCAGCGGCGCCGCCCCGAGCTGGTTGGTGAGGTGGCATTGCGGGTCGAAGTCGACGAGCAGGACCCGCAGTCCGAGCCCCGGCAGGTTCTCCACGCTCAGGGGGTCTTCGCAGCCCGGCATGTCATCGGACCCGTTGTCGCTCGCACGCAGGGCTTCGGCGAGCGCCTTGGCCACCCGGACGGCATGGAGGCTGTTGGCGTCCTCGGCCAGCGCTTCACCGAGGCCCGCGGTGATCGCTGTCTTGCCGACGCCACCCTTCTGATTGCACACGATGATGCGACGGGTGACCTCGGGCCGCTCGACATCCGGCGCAGGATGGGAGTCGAGCCACAGCTGCACGGACTGCGCGAGCCCCTGGATGAGGGAGACACGGCGCTCGGCTGCGATCTGACGGAACTCATCCCACTGACCAGGCGGCAGGAAGGTGGAGAACGAATCAGCGCCCGAGGTGTCGATGGCCGCAGGCGTGGAGGCAAGGGCACACCAGTCGCGGATGCCCTGCTCGACGGCTGCCTGGATCTCGATGCCGCGCTGGGCGGCTCTGATCTTGACGTTCTGCCGGAGCCATCCCGGCAGTTTGGAGACGACCTTCTCGCGGTCGCTGGAAGTGGCTGGCGAACTCATGGATGACACCTTACTAACGCACAAGATCTTTGGAAGCACCGACACGTTAGTTAACGGTATTGATGTGCCATCAGTGGACGGCCGCCGGCCAACCGCGACAGCTATTACGCCGTAATAGACAGCGCACCCAGCCCCCGGCAGCACGCGCCGGGGGCTGGGGAACTTGCTCTGACATCAAGAGGAACGTCCCACGGACCGCTCCTCATGTACGTCACGTCAATGAGGAGCGGTCCGTGGGACGTCACGTTGCACGGCGGAGGGGAACCACGACGTTCTCACCCATGCGCTTGGGGTCGAGCCGGTAGTACTTGATGTGCCCGATCCTCTCGGTCTCCTCCAGCCAGCCGGCCTCGATGACCTGCTTGCGGGTGCGCGAGAACACCGGGGGAGCCATGCCGACGAGCTTGGCCAGGTTGGCGGCCGTCTCCAGCACGGCACCGGACCGGTCGGTCGGATGCAGGGCGTACAGCATGACAACAAGACGCTGGTTGGCAGTCATGCCAGCCGTCTTCTGCAGCAGTTCGAGGTTCTTCTGCTTGTCGTCGCTGCTGATCACTGGGCCTCCCACCGCGCAGGGGCGCTCTCGTCGAAGCCGGGGATATCCGGCGGGTTGCACGTCTTCACCGCTTCACGCTGCTCAAGCCCCGTCCCGTGGAAGGCGATGTACGGGCTGATCCGGTAGAAGTTGTAGTTACCGATGCGCCCTCGAACGATCAGGATGCGGTGTTTGGCCAGCTTCCTGTTGATCTTCCCCACGGCATCGGTGGACATACCTACCCGCTTGGCGATGTCCGCACCTGTAGCCCTCAGCGGTTCCATGCCTTCGGGCGAGACCCCGATCCACCACAGGACAAGGAACTTCTGGCTGGGCGTGAACGCCTTGGACTCGGTGATCGCCTCAACGCGCGCCTTGTCGACCTGTGTATGCCGGCCCGAGAAGGCGTACGGCGCATAGGGGACCGGCTCGCCTGTGTCGGCATCAACCAGTCTGCGTACTGCTCCCAACGGGCCCTCCGTGCCAGGAATTGACGGATGGTTCACAAAGACGGCCGTGGGGCCGACCAGATGAACTTAACGTACATGATCAGGAAGTCAATCAACTCCGCCTGTCGGCCGTGTCGGCACATGCCGCCCTCCCGCAGCCAAGCTCATGTACGTCACGTCAATCTGCCACGTCCGAAGGATCGTGGGCCAAAGATCCCCTAGCCCTGATAGCAGCTCAGACAATCGTGGTCACGGTCCGACAGATCGCGGTGTACGTCGCCCAGAACTGTGCGGTACGTCCCAGGGATCTGTGCACTCAGTTCTGTAAACCGCGCTCCCAGCTCCACTGAACTGCCAGACAGTTCCCCCGATCTTGGCCGCTGGACCTATTTTCGCAGGTCACAGGCCATTTCGCAGCCGCGCTCTCTCCCCTTAACAGGAGCCCCCGCCTTCCCCTCACCGCACACCCCCTCCCCTCATCCACCCACCCCCACCGCCCCTCACCACCGCACCAACCAACCCCAACCCCAACCCACACCCGCGGGCACACCCGCACCGCCAGCCGACATCGTGGGACTCCCCCCCTCCTCCGGCGGCGACACCGCCGCCCACCGCCCACAACCCCGCCGCTTTCCGGCGCGTACGCCCGGCACCCCGACGAAACGGATTCGCGCCGGGAAGTGGCGGGGGCAGCGGGGTCCAGGGGCCGGCAAAGGCCCCTGGTACCACGCTGCCCAGCCCCCGCCCATCAGCCCCGGCCGCCACCAGCACCCCCGCAACCAGCCAGCACCCTCCCCGACCTGGGCGAAACCGGCAGACGCATGCCGACGTGCACCGGCAGGAGAGTTCTGCGGCTCCTCGTGCAGTGCCGCAGAGGTACGGGTACGGGTACGTACCCGTACCCTGATGATGTGGAGAGGAGCCTGGTGATGTCCGACGCGAATGTTCGTATCCCAGAGGAGGCCCGGGACCGGCTTGCCGCCATAGCGGCGGCCGAGGGTATGTCGCTGCGTGCCTATCTGGCCCGACTTGCCGAGACGCTGCTCACCCCGGCCGAGCGGGCAGAGCGCGCAGCGCAGGCCCGCGCCGCGTTGCGGGAGTGGACGGGCTACGCACCGACCCCGGCGGAGGAGCGGGACCTCGACAGCGAGCTGGACCGGCGGATTGCCCAGGCGGCCGCACGGTGAGCGACGCGATGCACATCGTTCTGGACGAGACCGCGATGGCGGCAGCCGGCCACGGCAATGTCCTTGCCTCCCGGTTGATCCACCGCGCCCACGCGGAGACCGGCTGGTACCTCTACGCCCCGGCCTGCGCACTGGTCGAGGCGGACCAAGCCCGACCTGGTACCGCGGAGCACCTCGCCGCACTGCCCGGCATGACGGTCCTTCACCTGGACCTGCCCGCTGTCCTGGCGGTGGCCCGGCAGAACGCGTGGGCCGCGGCACACTGCCAGTACGCCGCTCAGCCCACCCCGGACCGCCCCGACGGAGCGATCGTCGCTACGACGGCTCCCGAGCGCTGGATCGGCGAGCCGGTCCGCGTTCTGGACCTCACCCCCTGACCGCGGAGTGGATCAGGAGAAGCCAGACCGGGAATGAGGGTGGTGTGTGGCGGAGAGGGCAGGATTCGAACCTGCGTGGACCGCTGGGGTCCGACTCTGGGCTGCTGCCCTGGTCCCCGATCAGCCGCTCCGGGCACCTCTCCTCG
>NZ_BMVG01000065.1 GCF_014650595.1 Streptomyces alanosinicus | reverse complement strand
GATCCGCTCCCGCGCCGTCAGCTTGCCCTTGGCGTGCTGCGCCTCGGTCGCCTTCTCACTCGGACCTGCCACCGCCCGCGCACGGATCTCGTGCAACTCGGTGACCCGCCCCTTGGTGGTCATGGCGCTTCGGTGGGCCGCAGTGCGGCGAGTACGGTCCGGGCGATGTCCTTGAGGTGTGCCTCGGGGGTGAGGGAGCCGATGCGCAGGATGATGTGCCGGGCGCCGGCGGCGACGTAGCCCTGGAGCCACTCCGTGCACCGTTCGGCCGAACCCCAGCAGTAGGCCTGGATCGGTGCCATTTCCGACAGTGAGCGGCGGTAGTAGCGCTGGATGTAGTGGTCGAGTTCGGCCTCGGCCGCGCTTTCGTCGGCGCCGACGTTGATCGTCGCGTACAGCCCGGGTACGACCGCGTCGGCGGGCCGGCCCTCCTGCGCGAGAAGGTCCTGGATCCGCTGCCAGGCGTTCGCGTACGCGGTGGTGGAGGGCAGGAAGGGCAGCCAGCCGTCGTAGTGCCGGGCCACCCGGCGCAGGACGCCCGGGGTGTCGCTGCCGGCGAGCCACAGCGGCGGTCCGCCGAGCCGGGCGGCGGGCAGCAGCCGGTCGAGGTGCTGTGCCTGGGTGTACCGGCCCGTGTAGGTCGCGTGCGTGCCCTCGCTCTGGTCCTGCCAGGCCTGGCGCCACAGGCCGACCAGGTCGTCCAGGCGACCGGCGCGGCTGCTGTAGGAGGCGCCGGCCGCCGCGAACTCCTGTTCCGTCTCTGGGATCGGGAAGCCCGATCCCAGACCGAGGGTGAGCCGGCCGCCGCTGATGTGGTCGAGGCTGTTGATCAGGTTCGCGCCGATCAGCGGATGGCGCAGCGCCGGGGTCAGGGCCGCGGTGCCCAGGCCGATGCGCCGGGTTGCGGAGGCCGCGGCCGACAGCACGACCAGTGGGTCCAGCCGGGGCCGGGCGATCAGGGAGTCACCGGCCCACAGGGAATCGAAGCCGAGCTGTTCGGCTTCGGTCGCGAAGTCGATGAGGGAGCGCGCATCGGTGGTGCCGGTGATGGCCTGTTCCCGGGTGGGCAGCAGAATCCCGACGTGGAGCCGGTCGGGTGCGGGCATGGCAGGGCTCCTTCGCGTTCTTCGCATCCGTCGCATCGCGGACGGGCGCGGTGCGGATGGGGCATGGGGCATGGGGCCCGTGGGCCACGCGTCCTCCGGACGCGTGGCCCACGGGTGGCCGGTTCCTCGGCGACCGGGTCTGACAATCGGGGCTCAGTCGCGCGTTGCCTCCGCCAGCCGGTAGAGCTGGCTGCAGAAGTCCTGCGTGATGGCCTGTGCGTGGGCGTCGATGAAGAAGTGGCCGCCGGGGTACTCCCGGTGACCCAGGTACTGCGGGCTGCGCGGGACCCAGGAGGCGAAGGCGCCCTCCTGTTCCTGCAGACCGTCGCTCTTGCCGCCGTACGACACCAGCGGGCAGGGCACCAGCGCACCGTGGTCGACGCGCTGGGCGGCCACCGACAGGTCGGCGCGCAGCGCGGGGATGACCATCCCCAGCATCTCGGGGTTGTCGTAGATCTCCGCGGGGAACGAGCCGAGTCGCTTGATCCAGGAGACCAGTTGCTCCTCGGGCATGGTGATGTGCTCCTCGCGGGGCACGAAGAAGCCCTCGGGTGCCCAGCCGGACATGCCCACCATGAGCGGGCCCCGAATGCCGTCCTTCTGCATGCGGACGGCCAGTTCGTACGACAGCTGGGCGCCCAGGCAGTGGCCGAAGAAGGCGAACGGGCGGTGGTCGACCGTGGCGAGCACGGCCTCGTACAGGCCTTCCACCAGGGGCTCCCACGCGGTGTAGGCCTCTTCCTGGCGGCGTTCCTGGCGCCCGGGCAGCGTCACCGCCTGGGCGCTGATGTCGCCGGGCAGCAGGTCCGGCCAGTCCCGGTAGATGATCGCTCCGCTGCCCGCGTGCGGGAACAGCAGCAGCCGGATCCGGGCGTCGGGATCGGCCTCGGCGGGCTGGAACCATTGGCCGGCCGCGGACATTTTCTGCGCTATCGAGGTGCTCACCTTGCGGTTCCCTCCATGACATGGGTGTGGTCGGCCGACGCGGCAGCGGCGGCCTGCAGCCGCTCCCGTGCGATCCGGCGAAGGATCTTGCCGGCGGGGTTGCGTTCCAGCTCGGACACGAAATGAAAGACGGAAGGGATCTTGTAGTCGGCCAGCCGGCCGCGCAGGAAGAGCATCAGCTCGCGCGGGGTCAGCCGCTGCCCCGGCCGGAGCACGACACAGGCGTGCACCGCCTCGCCCCAGTGGTCGTCGGCCAGGCCGACGACGGCGCTCTCGGCGACGGCCGGATGCTCGGCTATCTCCTTCTCGATCTCGGCGGGGTAGATGTTCTGGCCGGCGACGATGATGGTGTCGTTGATCCGGTCGCAGACGAACAGGTAGCCGTCCTCGTCGAGGTAGCCGTTGTCCCCCATGTACAGCCAGCCGTCGCGCAGCGTCCTGGCGGTGGCCTCGGGCCGGTTGAAGTAGCCGAGCATCCGGCCGGGGGTGTGGATGCAGATCTGCCCGATCTCACCGGGCGGCAGCGGCCGGTCGTCCGGGCCCACGATCTTCAGGCCGGTGCCGGGGCACACCTTGCCCGCCGAGCGCAGCCGCGGACTGCCGGCCCGGTGGTCCCGCGGGGGCAGGCACACCGGCACGGTCGCGGTCTCCGTGCTGCCGTAGATCTGTACGAACTCGCAGCCGTACACCTCCAGACAGCGCGTCAGCAGGCTGGTGGAGATGGGCTCGCCGCCGTAGTAGATCTTCCGCATCGAGGCGAACGCCTCCGGACCGGCGTCCCGTTCGTCGAGCATCATCCGCAGCATGGCGGGGGCGGCGAAGGTGGTGGTCACCCCGAGGCCGCGGATGAGCCGGATGGCCTCCTGCGGTACGAACATGCGCATCACGACGTTGGTCAGCCCGGCGTTGAAGCCGTTCCAGAACCAGGCGGTCCCCGCGGTGCCGAGTCCGGGCAGGGAGATGAGGTTGATGTCGTCGGGCCGCCAGTCCACCCAGTCCAGGCCGGCCTGCCGCATCGCCGGCGCGAGGGTGAAGAAGCTGCGGTGCGGTATCACCGCGCCCTTGGGCAGACCCGTGGTGCCGCTCGTGTAGATCTGCACCACGGCGTCGTCGGGGCCGGTGACCGGGTCGAGATCGGTGTCGGGGGCACCCGCCCACCAGGCACGCAGGCCGGCACCGGGGTCGGTGTCGCCTTCCCTGTCGATGCGCACCACGGTGTCGAGCGCGGGCAGTGTCGGCCGTACCCGTTCGGCCACCGGCAGGAAGTCGCCGTCGACGAACAGCAGCTGTGCCGCCGAGTCCCGCAGGATGTGGTCGGCCTCCTTGGGCGTCAGCCGCCAGTTGACGGGTACGAGCACGGCGCCCGCCTTCGCGCAGGCCAGCACGACCGTGTAGTAGTACTCCGACTCGCGGCCCAGCCAGGCCACCCGGGTCCCGCGGCCGGCCCCGGACGCCCGCAGCGCGTGGGCCGCCTGGTTGCTCAGCCGGTGCAGCCGGCCGTAACTGGTGCGGCGGTCCTGGCAGATGACGGCCGTGTGGTCCGCGCGGTCGCGGGCGTGCGCGGCGGACGTCGCGGCCAGCGTCCAGGACGTGTCCTCGTCCATGCGTCTCCTTCGAAGTGATGGGGCGGTCAGCCGGCGTCCGGGACGAGCTGCGCGTCGAGGTGTTCGGCCAGCGCCTGCGGGGAGGGGTGGTCGAACGTCAGGGAGGCGGGAAGCGGGACGCGGAAGTCCGACTCCAGACCCACCCGCAGGTCGACCGACATCAGCGAGTCCAGGCCGAGCGCGACGAATTCCGTGGCGGGATCGACTTCCTCCTCCTCCGCCTGGAGGACGGCGGCGACCCGGGCCAGCACGACCTGGCCGATGGCGGCGAGCCGTTCCGGCTTCGGCTGTGCCGTCAGGGCGTCGAGGTCGAGCGCGGGGCCGCTCGCCTCCGGGCCGCTGCCCTGTCCGGTGCCGCCGCGGCCCACGACCCGTGCGTAGAGCGCGTTGGTCAGCGGATTGACGGTGACGAAGCGGTCCCAGTCCCACTCGCCGGCCACGTACTGCACGGCGGGGGCGGACAGCAGCCGGCGCAGGGTGCGCAGCGCCCGTGCGGGTGAGAAGAACCGCATGCCGGTGCGTTCCAGCTCTGTCGCCATGTGCTCGTCCAGCCGGGCGGACATGCCCACCCGGGACCACATGCCCCAGTTCACCGCCCGGCCCGCCAGGCCCTGCCGGGCGCGCCAGGCGACCAGTCCGTCGAGGAACGTGAACGCGGCGGCGTAGTGCGCCTGGGTCGCGCCGCCGACCACCGCGGCGATCGAGGAGTGGACGACGAAGAGGTCGAGGTCGGGGAAGTCGAGGCTGGCCTCGTGCAGCAGCCAGCCGCCGTAGGCCTGGGCCGCGAGCTGTTCGTCGATGTCCTGCCAGGTCATGCTGCCGATCAGCGACTTGCCCGCGGTACCGGCGGCGTGCACGATGCCGCCCAACGGGACGTCGGCGCCGCGTAGTTCGGCGAAGAGCCGGGCCACGTCCGCCGGTTCGGCGAGGTCGGCCCGCCGCACCGTGATCTCGCATCGCTCGCCGAGGGCGGCGAGGACCGGCTCGGCCTCAGGTGTCGCCTTTCCGCCGCGGCTGACCAGCACCAGGTGCCTGGCCCCCCGGTCGGCCAGTTCGGTGGCCGTGACCAGTCCCAGACCGCCGAGGCCGCCGCTGATCAGATAGGTGCGGTCCGGTCGTACGACGGGGGCCGGACGCGCGGTGGGCGGGCCGGAGCGCTCCGCGGCGGACGGCGCGACGACCACGACCGGCTGGCGGGTGCCGGCCAGGGTGGAGGGGGTCGGGGTGGCGGTGGCCTGGGTGGCGGTGACCGCCTCGCCGGCCTCGTCCAGCCGGAAGACGTCGACGGGCACCGGCGGCAGCTCGCCCCGGACCACCGCCGCCGCGAGCGTCGAGAGGATCTCGCCGGTCCGCTCGCCCGGCGCGTCGGCTTCGGCGCCGCCGTCGGCAGCCGGTGCGGTGCCGTCCCGGCCCGGGGAACCCAGCGGCACGTGCCGGCCGCCGGCGGCCAGGCAGGCGGTCCAGGGAGCGGTGCCGTCGGTGTCGAACGCGACGTCGACGCCTCGCCCGTCGGTCAGCCGCAGCACTTGTCGGGCCGGGTCGGCGATGTGCGGTGCGATGACCTGGATCCGCTCCGGTGCCGCGAGCGCGGGGAGCGCTTCGGCGACGGCCAGGGCGATCACCCGGTGTCCCTGCCGGGCCGCGAGGGCGAGGAGGGCCTGGCCGACCCCGTCCCTGACCGGCACCAGCACCGTGGCGTCCGGCGCGGCCTGCGCCTGCCGCAGTGCCCGGTGGGCGGTGAGGTAGCAGCTGGGCAGGGCGGCCGCGGCGGCCAGGTCCAGGGTGTCCGGCACCGTCGCCACCAGGTCGGCCGCGACCGTCACGCTGCCGCGCAGCGAGCCGGTGTGGTGGGCCACCACCCGGTCACCGACCGCGAACGGCGCTCCGGAACCCACCTCGACGACCGTCCCGCTGCACCCCGAGCCGAGTACGGCGGGCTCCGTCTCCGGGACCGGCGCGGTGGTGCGATGGTGCACCGCGGCGCCGTGCACCCGCAGCCGGACCTCGCCGGGGCCGGGAGCCGTCTCGTCCGCCGCGACCGGAACGAGCTCGTGTCCTTCGCCGGACTCGGGCCACCGCACGGCGAATCCGCCCTGCCAGGCGGGGGTGGCCTCGCCGGGCAGCAGCCGGCGCACATGGCGGCGGCCGTCGCGGTAGGCGATCTGGTAGTCGTCCGTTGCCTGCGCGCGCACCTCGTCGGCCAGCACGTCGAGCCCGGCGTCGGCCGGCAGATCGACCAGCGTGGCCCGGTGGCCCGGATACTCGTTGAGCAGCGTGTGCCCGAAGCCCCACAGGGTGGCGGCGGCCAACTGCTCGCCCGTGCCCGGCCGGTCGTCGGGCAGCCACTGGGCCCGGCGGGTGACGAGCCACAGCCGTGCCGCCTTGTGCGCTCCCGAGCCGGTCAGTGCGGCCACGACGGTCAGCAGATCCCGGTAGTTGCGCTCGCACTCGGCACGGAGCCGGGCGGCGGACATCGGCCCGTCCCCGGCCTGCCAGCACCAGCACACATCGGTCACCGAGGCATCGGCGAGCGCGTCGGCCAGGGCGCCGGGGCCGTCCAGGTACGTCCAGCGCACACCGTTCGCGGTGGCGGCCCGGTCGGTGGACGCCGCGCCCAGCACCAGGATGTGGCGGGCGGCCGGCTCCGCGAGCGGTACGGCACCGCGGCGCAGCCATTCGAGCCGGTGCAGGAAGCGCGGCCGGTGCTCGGGCTGTCCGGGCAGGCCGAACCGTACGTCCCGCAGCTCGGCGACGGGTGCGTCGCCGTCCAGCAGCAGGAGGTCGGCGTGCCGCTCGTCGCCGGTGCCGGTCACCCGGCCGACCATGCGCAGCCGGGCACCGCGCGGCTTCTGGAACAGCCGGACGCTGCCGTACCCGAGGGGGATGACGGCGGTGCTGTGCGCGTCCAGCGCCGCGACGGCCTGGGTGGCGCACTCCAGGACCTCGACGGGCAGGTGCTCGGCGGCGCCGGTGGTCCGGTTGGCCAGTTCGCCGGTGATGACGCCGCCGGGATGCCGGGACACCCGGGTCAGCAGACGGTAGCGGTCCGAGTAGCGGCGGCCCACCGATGCGAGGTCCGTGTAGAGGTCTTCCGCGAGGACGGTCTCCGCCGCCTCGCCGGGCATGTCGGCCAGGGCACGCAACGCGGCGCCGGCGGTGTCCTGCGGCCTCGTCCCGTCGGGGTCCGCGAGGACGGCGGTGGCGTGCAGCCGTTCCTGGTCGGCGGGGCCGCTGGCCACCTCGACCCGGTCGCCGCCCTCCGGACGGGGCAGCAGTCGGGTGCGGATCTCGACCGTGCCCTCCTCGGGCAGCGTCAGCGGCTCCAGCACCCGCAGATCCCGCAGGGTGCGACGGGTGTGGCCGTACACGGTGTCCTGCAGGGCCAGCGACAGCTCCACATACGCGGCGGAGGGCGCCACCTGTCCCTGGGCGGTCGTGTGCCCGTTCAGTACGGACGGCCGTCCGGCCGTGTACCGGCCGGTGAACTGCCGGGTGCCGTCGGGCTGTTCCGCGGGGGCCGGGTCCTCCCTGCCCAGCAGCGGATGCCGGTCGGAACCCTGTCCGGCGGCCGCGTCGGCGGCCGTCCGGGTGTGCTCGGGCAGCCAGTACCGCTTGCGTTCGAAGGCGTAGCCGGGCAGCTGCATCCTCGGCAGGGAGTGTCCCGCGTGGACGTCGGACCACGACACGTTGACGCCCGCGGCGTACAGGTCGGCCAGGCCGCGCAGCACCGTGTCGCCGTCCGGGTCGCGGCGGCGGGCGCTCGCGATCCACCGGTGGTCCTCGGCGGGCACGCACCGCTTCGCCAGCGCGGTGAGTGCCGTGGACGGCCCGATCTCGACGAAGGCGTGCCGGCCGCGCTGCGCCACCGCTTGTACGCCCGCCATGAACAGCACCGGTTCCCCGATGTGCCGCACCCAGTAGTCGGGGTTGCCCAGTTCCGGGAACCGGCCCGGCGCACCGGTGATGTTGGAGATCAGCGGGATCTCCGGCTGCCGGAAGACGATCGTGTCGATGGCGGCCCTGAACTCGTCGAACACCTCCGCCATCAGCGGCGAGTGGAAGGCGTGGGAGACGGTCAGCGGATCCACCTGGATGCCGAGTTCACGCAGTTCGCCGACGAGGTCCGCCAACTGGTCCGCGGCCCCGGAGACGACGCACTGGTCGGGGGCGTTGACGGCGGCCAGCGCGAGCCCCGGGCGGTCGGCGAGCAGCGCGGACACCTTGTCCTCGGGCATGCCCACCGCCGCCATGCCGCCCGTCTGCCGCACCGACTGCATCAGGCGCGCCCGATGGGCCACCAGGGTGACCGCGTCGGACAGCGAGAACAGTCCGGCGACCGCGGCGGCGGCGACCTCGCCGATGCTGTGGCCCATCAGGACGCTGGGCCTGATGCCCCACGACATCCACAGGCGGGCCAGCGCGTACTCGAAGGTGAACAGGGCCGGCTGGGTGTAGCCGGTCCGGTCCAGCAGCGTCGGGTCGGTGGCCTTGCCGAGTATCAGCGCCCGTACGGACTCGGCCAGATACGGGGCGAACAGGTCGTCGCAGGCGTCCACGTGTTCCCGGAAGACCGCGAAGCGGCGGTAGAGGGCGGCGCCCATGCCCGCGTACTGCGTGCCCTGCCCGCTGAAGCAGAACGCCACCTTGCGCACGGCGGGTGCGGTGTTCTCCCGGTCCGCGGCCGCGTCGAGCAGCTTGACCAGGTCCGTGCGGCTGCGGACGACGCCCGCGACCCGCTGGGGGAGGTGGGCCCGGCCCACGTTGGCGGTGTGGCACAGCCGGGCGAGATCCAGGTCGGGATGGGCGTCGACGAAGGTGCGGTAGCTGTCGACCTGGCGCCGCAGTCCGGCGGCGTTCTTGCCCGACAGGGTGAACACCCGCACGTCGGAGTCCGTCTCGGACGCCTGGCGGGCGGGCGCGTCGGCGGCCGGCGGTGCCTGCTCCAGCACGGTCGCGGCGATGGTCCCGGCGAAGCCGAAGCTGTTCACCACCGCTCGCCGGGTGCCGGCCGGCCAGGGCCGGCAGGTCGTTGGCACCGTCACCGGATAGGTGTCCCAGGGGATCCTGCTGGTGGGGGTGGTGAGGTTCAGGTGGGGGTAGACCAGGCCGGACTTGAGCTGCAGGGCTGTCTTGATCACACCGACGATGCCGGAAGCCGGCTCCATGTGCCCGATGTTGGTCTTGACCGAGCCGACCAGCAGCGGGCTCTGCCGTGAGTGCGAGTCGGCGAACACCCCGTTGATGGCGCCCAGTTCGATCGGGTCGCCGAGCGGGGTGCCGGTGCCGTGGGCCTCCACGTACTGGATGTCACCGGGCGTGAGCCGGGCCGCGGCGAGCGCGTTGCGGATGACCTGCTCCTGGGCGGGGCCGTGCGGGACCGTCAGCCCGGCGCTGTCGCCGTCCTGGCCGATCGAGGTGCCGCGCACCAGGGCGATCACGTTGTCGCCGGCCCGGCGGGCGTCCGACAGCCGCTTGAGGACCAGGATGCCGCAGCCCTCGGCCCGGGTGTATCCGTCGGCGGACTCGTCGAAGGTCTTGCACCGTCCGTCCGCCGCCAGCATCTGGCCCTGGGAGAACATCACCATGAAGCTCGGGTGGTGCAGCGCGTTGACCCCGCCGCACAGCGCGATCGAGCACTCGCCCGCGCGCAGCGCCTGGACCGCCAGGTGCAGGGCGCTCAGCGAGGAGGAACAGGCGCTGTCCACACAGATGCTGGGGCCGCGCCAGCCCAGGAAGTACGACACCCGTCCGGCGACGGCGAAGACCGGGCTGCCGGCCGCGAGGTGCCCGTCGAGTTCGTCGTACGGCAGCGCGCCCATGTGCAGCGCGTAGTCGAACGAGCTGACCCCCATGTAGACGCCCCCGTTGCCGTGGCGCAGCGGGGTGGGGTCGATGCCGGCGTGTTCCAGTGCCTGCCACGCGGTCTCCAGCACCATGCGCTGCTGGGGATCGATGTAACGGGCCTCTTTGGGGGAGATGTTGAAGAAGGGCGCGTCGAACAGGTCGATGCGGTCGAGGAAGCCCCCGCCCGCGGTGGTGATCTTTCCCTTGTCGTCGGGGCCGTCGGGGCGCAGCGCCTCGGCGTCCCAGCGGTCCTCCGGGAGGGGGCGGATGCCGGAGCGGCCCTCGCGCAGGAAGGTCTCGAAGTCGTCCGCCGACTCGTTGCCCCCGGGCAGGCGCAGGCCGATTCCGACGATGGCGATCGGCTCGGTCTCGTCCGCCGCGAAGGACGTGGACTGCTGCGCTTCACCGGACATGGGAGGCCTTCTGGTCGGCGGACGGTGTGGAAAGCCTGTCTGCGAGGTGGGAGACGAGCTGGTCGACCGTGGGACGGCTGAAAAGCACCGTGGCGTCGATGTCCAGGTCGAGCTCGGCTTCCAGACGGGCCCTTATCTCGGAGAGTCGAAGAGATGTCAGGCCGAGATCGAAAAATCCCTGATCGAGGGGTAATTCGTCACCGCTGTCCATGAACAGCGCCTCCTTGACATACCTCGATACGAGCTGTTCCAGGGCGTCTTGGCGCTCCTGCCGGCTCATGCCGCACAGTTCCCGGCTGGTATTCATCGCATCAAGGTAAACAGCATGTGCTGACGCCCGGCTGATCGGGCGCTGATGCGGACGGGCCCGCCGCGGGGGCCGTGTGCGCCCCGCCCCGGCCCGGGGATTGAAAGCACCGGCGGCGCACCGGCAAGCTGGGGCGCAGCCACCATGTCGCGGGGACCGGTGCGCGTCGGTCCCCGGTTTTATTACCTCTGAGGTAATCGACACGGCTCCCTCCGGAGTGCGAAGCTCGATACATCGAGGCGCCAACCGCCGTACCCCTTTCCATCGACGGCACCCCCTTGTCCTTTTCCGTCCGAGGGGCCTTGCGAACGGAATCGTAAAAGCCGCGGAAATGTATGAGCCCCGCAGTGCCGAATTCAACCGATCGGGAGTCCGCTCATGTCGGCTGACACCAACGTCCGTTCATCCGCCCACGAAACCGAACAGGAAGCCGGCTCGGGATTCGACCGGTCCGCCCTGATCCGCATGCTCATCGTGGTGTCCGGAATGTTTATGATCACGTTGGACTTCTTCGTGGTCAACGTGGCCATTCCGTCCACCCGCGCGGATCTGCACGCCAGTGCGGCAGCCGTCGAATTCATCGTCTCGGGCTTCAGCCTCGCCTACGCGGCCAGCATGCTGACGGCCGGCCGCCTCGGCGACCTGTACGGCAGGCGGCGGATGTTCGCCTGCGGAATGATCCTGTTCACCCTGGCCTCGCTGATCGCCGGAATGGCGCCCAGCGCCGGGGTGCTGATGGCCGCGCGGGTCGTGCAGGGCATCGGCGCGGCGGTGATGACCCCGCAGATGCTCGCCATCCTCAACACCTCGTTCACCGGGGAGCAGCGCGTCCGCGCGTTCACCGCGTTCGCCCTGTCCATGGGCGTGGGCGCCACCTTCGGCCAGCTCATCGGCGGTGCGCTGATCCACCTGGACATCGCCGGACTGGGCTGGCGCACCATCTTCCTGATCAACGTTCCCATCGGCGTGACGTCGTTGCTGCTGATGCGTTCCTTCATCCCCGAGTCGCACGGCGGCGGCCGCTCGGAACTGGACCTGATCGGCGCGCTGCTCGGTTCCGCCGGGCTGCTGGCGATCGTCTTCCCGCTGGTCGAGGGGCGTGAGCAGGGCTGGCCCGCGTGGTCGTGGGTGTGCCTGGCCGCGGCGTTGCCGCTGCTCGGCGCGTTCGCCGTGCGCCAGCACCGGCTGGAGCGGCAGGACCGGGCCCCGCTCATCTCGCTGACCCTGTTCCGGGAGCGGGCCTTCTCGGTGGGCATCGTGATCATTCTGGGCTTCTTCGCGGCGATGGCGTCCTTCATGCTCGTCCTCGCCCTGTACCTGCAGGACGGACACGGCCTGTCGGCGCTGGGCTCCGGCGCGGTCTTCGGAGCGCTGGGCATCGGATACGTGCCCGCGGCCTTCGCGGCGCCCAAGCTGGCCGTCCGGCTGGGCCGGCAGGTGCTGACCCTGGGAGCCCTGGTGGTGGCGGCCGGATACGGGCTGCTCATCGTCACCGTGTCCCAGATCGGCACCACCGGGCCCTCGCCGTGGATGATGCCGGGGCTGTTCGTCGCCGGAGTCGGCATGGCCCTGTTCGCCAACCCGGTCACGCCCACCGTGCTGGCCGGAGTGTCCCCGCACCATGCCGCCGCGGCGGCCGGCGTGCTCTCCACCGCGCAGGAGGGCGGCAACGCCCTGGGGGTGGCGGCCATCGGCGTCGTCTTCTTCGGCGTCCTCGGCCATGGCCACAGCGGCTCCTACGCGCACGCCTTCGAGTTCAGTGTCGCCGTCCTGGCCGCGTTCACCGTCGCCGCCGCCGTCCTGGTGCAGGCCCTGCCCAAGGCATCCGCGCCGGCCTGAGAGACAGCCGGGCGCCCGCCTGCGCCCGGCTCCGACGCCACCACCGCATACGACGTGTGAGGAAACGACATGACCACGCACGAAGAGAGCGTCCTCGACTGGCCCATGCCGCGGTCCTGCCCGATGCTGCCGCCCGACCGGTATGCGCAGCTGCGCTCGGTGCCACCGCAGCAGGTCCGCCTGGACGACGGCACCCTGGCCTGGATCGTCAGCCGCTACCAGGACGTGCGCGAGGCGATGATGAACCCGGCGCTGAGCGTCGACAACACCCTGCCCGGATTCCCTCAGCGCCTGCCCATCCCTCCGGTACCGCGGGCCCAGTCCTTCATGCGCATGGATCCGCCCGAGCACACGCGGCTGCGGCGGATGGTGATGCCCGAGTTGAACAAGGCCGCCGCCAAGTCGTACTGGCCGATGGTGCAGGACCTGGTCGACGGTCTGCTGGACACGCTCTCCGGCCAGCCGCACCCCGTGGACCTGCTGCCCACGTTCGCCTTCCCCATCCCGGCCCTGACGATCGCCCGCATCCTCGGCGTGCCGGACGAGGACGCGGACGTGTTCCAGAAGCAGACGATGGCCCTGACGACCTGTGACCCGGGCAGCGACGCCGGGGCGGAGGCGTTCGGCTCCCTGATGGCCTACCTCGACGACCTCGTCCGCTCGAAGGAGGCGGAACCGGCCGACGACATGATCAGCCGGCTCGTGCGCCGGTACGTCGCCACCGGCGAACTCGTCCACGAGGACCTGGTGGCGATGGTGTTCCTCGTCCTGGTCGCGGGTTTCGAGACGACCGCCAACCAGATCACGCTCAGTGTGCTGATGCTCCTGCGGCAGCCGCAGCACGCCCAGGCGATGCTCCGGGGACCGGAAGAGCTGGACCGGACCATCGACGAACTGCTGCGCTACTGGTCGATCCCGCAGGACAACCAGGTCCGTGTCGCCGCGCGCGACACCGAGCTGGGCGGGGTGCCCGTACGCGCGGGCGAGGGCGTGGTCTTCGCGATACCGGCGGCCAACCACGACGAGTGCGTCTTCCCCGACGCCGCGCGGTTCGACCCCGGCCGGGACGCCCGCAGCCACCTGGCGTTCGGCCATGGCGCGCACTACTGCCCCGGTGCACCGCTGGCGAAGATGGAACTGCAGATCGCCCTGCCGGCTCTCTTCCGCCGTTTCCCGGGGCTGCGCCTGGCCGGCGACTTCGCCGACCTGTCCTTCCGGCACGACACCGTCGTCTACGGACTCGACGCGCTCCCGGTCACCTGGTAGGCGCGAGGCGGCGCCCGACAAGCTGCCCTGCTGCCCGCTCCAATCCCCCGGGAGTGGGCAGCAGGGCTCTCGTCCACGACGCGAGCCGTGCACGGGACCATCGAATCGGCCACGACGAAGCACGGCGGACGGAGAATGAGGACAGACGCGCGGACGACCGTCCGCCGGAAGGACCGGTGAGGACCAGGTGACCACGACCCCACAGGCGGTGCGGTCCATCGGCGACCTGCTGCGGAAGTGGCGCAAGCAGCGGCTGCTCAGCCAGAACGAGCTGGCGGTGAAGGCGGAGATCTCCGCCCGGCATCTGAGCTTCATCGAGAACGGCCGCTCGGAGCCCAGCCGGGAGGTCGTGCTGCGACTCGCCGAGACCCTCGGCCTGGAGCTGCGCGAACGCAACGAGTTGCTGCTCACGGCCGGGTACGCCCCCGTCTACCAGCACACCAGCCTGCAGGCCCCGCACATGGCCGCCGTACGGGCCATGGTGCGCCAGGTGCTGGCGGCTCACGAGCCGTACCCCGCTGTGGTGCTGGACCGGTACTGGCACCGGGTCGAGGCCAACGAACCCGCCTGGCTCTTCGGCCAGGGTGTGGCCGAGGAACTGCTGCAGGAGCCGGTCAACCTGATGCGGGTCGCCCTGCACCCGGACGGCCTGGCACCGCGCATCGCCAACCTCGGGGAGTGGCGCGCCCATCTGCTGAGCCGGCTGCGCCGGCAGGTGACGATGACCGCCGACCCGGATCTGGTCAAGCTGTACGACGAGTTGGTCTGTTACCCCTGTGACCAGCACGAGCCGAAGATCGAGCTGCCGGGCCCCGGCGACATCGCGATCCCGCTGCGGCTGCGGTACGAGGGCCACGAACTGGCGTTCTTCAGCACCGTGGCGACCTTCGGCACCCCGCTGGACATCACCGTCGCCGAACTGTCCATCGAGTCGTTCTACCCGGCCGACACCGGGACGGCCGAACTGCTGCGCACCATCACCTGGCCGCCCGCCGGGTCCATAAATTAAATTCCATAAACACATAGCACTCGACCGATAACCTTTCGGCCGAAGGAGCGGGATGCCTTGAGCGGTTCGGACGGAATAAGAAGCTGCCCGATCGTCATCGACCCGCTGGGTCGCGACATCCACGGCGAGATCTCCCGCATACGACAGCGCGGCCCGGCCACCCAGGTGGAACTGCCGGGAGGTGTGCGCGTCTGGTCGGTCACGGGCTATGACGACATCCGGCAGCTGCTGGTCGACCCGAGGGTCTCCAAGGACGCCTACCAGCACTGGACGGCCTGGCGCAGCGGAGCGGTCGGACCCGAATGGCCGCTGGCCATCTGGGTCTCGGTACAGAACATGGTCACCGCCTACGGGGCCGAGCACACCCGGCTGCGCAAACCCGTGGCCACGGCCTTCACCGCCCGCCGGGTCGACGCGCTGCGTCCCCGGGTGCAGGAGATCACCGACCGGCTGCTGGACCGGCTCGCCGCGCACGGCCCGACCGAGCCGGTCGACCTGCGGGAGGCCTTCGCCCATCCGCTGCCCATGAAGGTGATGAGCGAGCTGTTCGGAATACCCGTCGAATGGCACGACACCCTGCACCGCATCATCAAGGCCTTCTTCTCCACGACCATCGAGAAGGACGAAGCGCTCGCCAACGTCGAACTCCTCTACGCCACGATGGCCGAACTCGTCTGCCACAAACGCCGGACTCCGGGCAACGATCTGACCAGCGGTCTCATCGCGGTCCGCACCGAGGACGGCAGCAGGCTCGGCGAGAAGGAACTCGTCGACAACCTCATCCTGCTCTACACCGCCGGTTACGAGACCACGGTGAACCTGCTCGACAACGCCGTCACCGCCCTGCTGACCCACCCCGCTCAGCTCGCCCTGCTCCGCGACGGCGGGGCGGACTGGTCGGACGCCGTGGAGGAGTCGCTGCGCCTCGACGCTCCCGGGGCGCACTCCCTGCTCCGCTACGCGGTCGAGGACATCCGTATCGGCGACACGGTCATCCCCAGGGGAGAGGCCATCATGGTGTCCTTCGCCGCCGCGGGCCGCGACCCGCGACAGCATGGGGCCACCGGCAACACCTTCGACGTGGGCCGTCCCACCGGGCATGGCCACATCGCCTTCGGCCATGGCACGCACCACTGCCTGGGCGCCCAACTCGCCCGCATGGAGGCCGAGATCGGGCTGCGCTCCCTGTTCACCCGGTTCCCGGAGCTGGCCCTGGCGGTCGGCGCGGACGAGCTGGTGCACCAGGCCTCGTTCATCTCCAACGGCCACCGGGACCTGCCGGTGCTGACAGGTGCCCAGTGACCGGTGCGGGCGCCGGCTCTCAGTGCTCGGCCAGGGCGGCCGCGTACCACGGCGCGTACCAGCGAAAGCGGGTCGCGAAGCCGGGCCCGGGTGGGAGGCCGGTGCTTTCCCACAGGCGTGTGCTGGAGAACCAGTGGTCGGTGGAGAGCATGCGGACGTGCTGTTCCGCGTCCGGGCCGAGGCCGGCCGCCCGGCGGGCGGCCTCCCGCGGGGTGAGCGAGTCGGCGGGCGGCCGCTCGCCGAGGCACCGGGCGACCCCGGTGACGAGGTCGCGTATCCGCACCGGGGCAGGGTGAGAGCCGTGCAGGACCCGCCCGCCCGGCGGTTGCCGCGTCTCACGGGCGAGTCGCACGAGCGCCGCGGCGAGGTCGTCGACGGCCACCAGGGACACCCGGGCCCGGCCCTCGTCGACCCAGTGCGGGAAGTGCCGCACCAGCCGGGCCACGGCGGGGATCACCCAGGTGTCCCCTGTGCCGTACACGAGGTAGGGGCGCACCACCGTGCCGCCGGCGGCGAGCACGAGCCGCTCCGACTCCAGACGCGTGGCGCTCGTCGGGGACGCCGGCCGGGGCTCCACCTCTGCCTCCGCGGGGCCGCGGTGCGGGCCCCGGCCGTACACCGCGGCCGTTCCCACCTGGACGATCCGGCGCACACCCGCGCGTCGGGCCTCGGCCAGTAAGGCCCGTGTGCCCTCGACGTTGACCGCGCGACAGGCGTCCTCGTCGCCGCCGATCCGCGCCGCGATGTGCAGCACGGTGTCGACGCCGTCGCAGATGCCGCGCAGGGAAGCGGGCCGGGTCAGGTCGGCGTGCACCGTCTCGGCACCGTCCGCCCGGCCGGTCACCACCGGACGGACGTGCTGCGTCAGCCGGATCCGCGGGAGGCCGTCGCCCGCGTCCAGCTGCCGGGCGACGGCGGTGCCGATGAATCCGGTACCGCCGGTGACAAGGATCATCGCAGACCACCGGGCCGGCCGGCGTTCCGCAGCGGCTCCATGGTCAGTTCGGCCCGCAGCACGCTCCTGCCGTTCTGGACGAACGCCACCAGCACCGTCGACGAAGTCGGCACCGGCCGGGCCTCGACCCAGCACGCCGGCGAGAACTCGGCGTACCGCTCGAAGCGGAGGCGCATCGTCCGGGGGTACAGCGCCTCCGGAGCCGTTGCCGCCCGCGCGGCCTGACAGCAGGCGTTCACGAGCATCGTCCCGGGGAAGTGGTCGAGCGCGCTGCACCGCAGCTCCGGATGGCGGGGATCGACGCGCAGCTGCCATCGCCCCCGTTCGGCGGGCAGGGCCAGCAGGACCTCCGCGGGACCACGGCAGCCGGCCAACCGCGGGTCGACTCCGGCGGGTTGGTGCGGCAGCACCGCGTCGCTGCGTTCCCCGCGCATGCGCCGATAGGCCGCCGGGGAGGTGATGCCCAGCCGTCCCTCGCCGCGCGCGGCGACCACACCGCCGCGCCGGAAGACGAACGTACAGTTCATTCCGGTGATCCGGCGTCCCCCGCGGACGTCGGAGCAGGTCACTTCCGCGGTCACCTCGCCGGGCGGCACATGGATGCCGAGGCCTTCCGGATACGCGGTGTAGTGCACCTCGTGCATCACGAAGTGCTGACCCAGCGGGACCGCGTACTCGGTGTGGGACAGAAGTATGGCGGACTGCCGCATCGACTCGACGATGAGCAACGGGGAGTGCAGGGCCAGGACGGGCGCGAAACGGGGGCGTTCGCGCCGCCACCGCAGCGAGACCTGGAAGCGGGAGTCACCGAGCCGCTGCCAGCCGGTGGGCAGGACGTCGTCCGCGGTCGGACGGTGCACCAGGGCAGAGTCGACGGGGGGCCGTTGCTGTCGGGGCAGGGGCACGGGGAACGCGATTTCTTCCTGCGTTCCGGAAAATAAGGGATGTTTCGGGACATAGCTGTGCCGACCCATAACGCTCCTCCGCAGACGTAGTGGGATCTCGGCGTGCTTCGGGGCCATAACATACGTGCGTATTTGTATGGTTGCAATGAAGTTGAACGGAACGACGGCCTACGCTTGGGCCAAGCAAGCCGACGCAGAGAGGTGGGAGGGCATATGGCGACGCAGGAACGGGGTGTCAGAACCCGTGGTCTGATCCTGCGAGCCGCGGGTGCGGTCTTCGCGGAGCGCGGGTTCGACGGCGCCACCATCAATGAGGTGATCTCGCGCACCGGGCTCACCCGCGGCGCCTTCTACTTCCACTTCCATGACAAGGAAGCCCTGGCCAACGCGGTTCTCGCGGAGCAGGCGGACGCCGCCACCGTCCTTCCGCAGCACCTGAAGCTGCAGGAACTGGTGGACGCCGGGCTCGTGTTCGCGCACCGCGTGAGCGTCGACCTGATGCTGCAGGGCAGCATAAGACTGTCCGTCGAGAGCGGACCCGGCCTCGGTGTCGAGAGGGACAAGCCGTTCCGTACGTGGATCGATCACAACCTGGGGCTGCTGCGCCAGGCGCAGGACAACGGCGAGGTCTTCCCGCACGTGGACGCCGCCGAGGTCGCCGAACTGCTGGTCGGCGCCTTCTCCGGAGTCCAGGGACTGTCCGAGGTGCTCGCCGGGCGCCGTGACCTGGAGCGCCGGACCGTCGTGCTGCTCAGCTATCTGCTGCCCGGCATCGCGGTTCCCTCCGTACTGAGCCGGCTCGACCTCTCCGAGGGGCGCGGAGCCCGGATATGGCAGGAGACCTGCATGGCCGCCGAGGCCGACCCACCCACAGTCCAGTAACCGACACTGGCGCAGGTTTTGGGCTCGCTCGACGCCCGGAGACCGGATCCGGTGACGGGAGAGCACTCGAACTTGTTCGGAACGAACAGGGGCAATCTGCGCTTTTGTGGGCACTTCTGACAGGTCATCGAGCGCTGCGTTACCGACAGCGGCGTTGACAGCCTCAAGTAACGGGCACTTAACTAGACATCACTGTCGGTTTTTCCGGTTGGAGTTGCCGCGATGAAACAGGAGCGAGCCGTACGAACCCGCAACGGCTTGATCCGTTCGGCCGCCGAGGTCTTCGACGACATGGGGTATGCGGCGGCGCGACAGGCCGTCATCTGCCAGCGGGCCGGGGTGAGCCTCGGTGCCCTCCACTTCCACTTCGAGAACACCGGGACGCTGGCCGCACAGGTCGAGCAGGAGGCGGCGGCGATCTTCCGGGCCCTGCTGCCACCGCCGGGGAGCCGGGGCAGCGGGTCGCACCTGCAGACGCTCGTCGACACCTCGCACACCCTGGTGGCCGGGCTGGGCAGCGATGTCGTCCTGCGGGCCGGCTTCCGGCTCAACAACGACGCCACCTTTCCCCGTGAGCCCGGCAGGCCGGACTTCCGCGCCGAATGGGAACAGTGTGTGCAGCGGCTGCTGGAGGAGGCCGAGCGGGCGCGGGAACTCGTCCCGGGCGTCGCCCCGCACCAGGCGGTCACGGCCATCGTGGCGATCACGACCGGCGTGGAGATCCTCGGCCGGGACAGCCGCGGCTGGCTCTCGCCCTACCGGCTGACCGGCCTGTGGACGTTCCTGCTGGGCGGACTGGCCGCGGAGGATGTCGCGCCGCACCTGCACCCCGACGGACGGCATCCCGCGGCGCTGCCGGCGGACCGGCCCGCGCCGGGCCCGGCCGTCCGCCGCACCGGATCACCGGTACGGCTGCGCGACCGTCCCGAGCCACCGGCTTCGTGCCACACCTGCCTGCACCCGTCCTCCGAATCCGACGTGGCCTGACCGGCGAGGCGGAGCAAGGGGTGGCGCAGCGTTCACGGTGCCGCGGGCCGGCAGTCCGGGCAGAGCAGGAAACCGGCCTGGCGCGCCTCCTGGGCGGTACGGAAGGACTGTTGCAGGGACACGGGCACGGACCGGACGCGCGCACACGTGGGATGGCAGCAGACCCGTGTCACGGCGCAGCCGAGCAGTCTCAGCCCGCGGCGGCCGAAATCCTCCAGCAGCTGCATGTCGAGCCCCTCGGCGGCCCGCAGCCGGTCGCCGGCCCACGGCGGGCAGGACGCGTCGCACGGCGTTCCGTCGTCGTACGTCACACGATGGCAGGGGATGAGGACGGGCACCGGATTGCGGCCCAGCACGTCCAGGACCGCCTGGACCGGCAGCTCCGGCAGCCGTGCCTGCCGGACGACCCAGCCGATCGGCCGCAGTTCACCGGTGGGGATCTCGCGCACCGCGTGCAGCACGGCCCGCTCCAGCGGCCCGAGTCCGCCCGTCTCGACCGGCACCTGCCCGACCCGGCCGGTGCGCAGCGCCGACCGCAGGCCGGGCAGCGGTGTCGCCGTGGGCACCGCCGACCGCCCGGTGCGCGCCCGGTACGACGCCTCGAACCCCGCCGCCTCCAGGCCGGAGTGGCGCAGGGCGGCTCCGGTGACGCCCCGTCGGCCGAAGGCCACGAAGAGCGCGCCCGCGGCCGTCCCCTCGCGCACGTAGGTGTCGTAGCGCTCCGGTGCGATGCCCGCCCGGCGCAGCACGTCCAGGGCGAAGCCCGGCCCGGACGCCGGGGCCAGCGCCCGCAGTGCACGGATCACGGTCTCCCGCACGGCCCGTCCGTCCGCGTCCCGTCCGGTCACCGCGAAAGGCCCCGCGACGGGACGGCGGCCGCGGCCAGGAGCTGGCGCAGCTCGCCCACCGCCCGCGAGACCTGCGCCTTGGCGGTCCCCACCGGGCAGCCCTGCACTTCCGCCACCTCCGCGTAACTCATGCCGACGACGTGGCGCAGCACCACGGAAATGCGGTGCTTCTCCGACAACTCCGCCAGTGCGGCGATGAGCCGGCGCCGGTCGTCGGCGTGGGAGGCGAACTCCTCGGGTCCGGGGCGGTCACTGGCGCACATCTCGTCGGAATCATCCAGCTGGAGAAGGGATTCCGGGCGCCGATGGCTGCTACGTACATGATTGCGCCACACATTCATGGCGATTGTCATAAGCCAGGCACGCAGCCGCAGGTCCCTGCGCCGTTGCGCGGAATACCGAAGCAGTGCCGAGTACGCGCGCAGGAACGTTTCCTGGCCGAGGTCATCGGCGTCCGAGCGGGATCCGCAGACGCGGTGGAGGAACGAGTGAACAGCTCCTCCGTGAATTCGGACAAGCTCCGTAAATCCCGCGTCGAGATCCCGGGCGACGAGATCGGTGAGATGTTCCGCCTTTTGTTCCATCAACAGGGAAACACCGGAGTTCCGCACAGGGTTGCACACCGAACGGTAAAGGTATTCAGATTGTCCTGATTGCTTCGAAAAGTGTCCGCCCCGGTCCCCGGCGGATGCCGGGTCCGGGGCGGACACTGTGCGCGGAGGGGGCCCTCAGCGGGCGAACGCGTCCGGGCCGCGCAGGTCCCGGAGCAGGTCGTCCACCCGTTGCCGGGTCAGATGCCGCATGGCGTAGAGGTGGACGTAGGGGCGGCTGGTGCCGTCGACGCGTGCGGTCTCGCAGGCCAGCGAGTAGCGGCGGACGATGTCGGGGTGTGGCCGGCGGAAACGCACGGCCAGGGACAGCGGGCTGCGCGCCACCCACAGGTCCCGGCCCAGTTCGTCCTGCAGGTCCAGCAGCCGTTCGTGCACGTACCCGGCGAGTTCATGGCACTCGACGGCGAGGCGCGCCTGGTCGTCGTAGGAGTGCCGGGCCAGGTGGTCCCACATCAGCAGGGCCGAGAAGCCGTTGCGGGACCCCGCGAAGGTGGTGTCCGCGGCGCCGATGTACTCCGCCGACTTCGGCGGGGTCATCTGCAGGCCGGTGCGGGTCATGAACACTCCGCAGGCCCACGGCGTGCCGAACCACTTGTGGCCGCTCATGGTCAGGGAGTGCACGTCCTCAAGGCGGAAGTCGAAGACCGGCGGGGCCTCCTTCACCAGCCCCGCGTCCCGTGCCATCTCCAGGTACGGGGTGTAGCCGGCGCCGAGGGCGCCGTCGATGTGCAGCCAGTAGCCCGACCGTTCGTCGTGGTCGCCGTCGCCGCCGCCGTCGTTGCCGCGGTGCCGGTAGACGGGACGCCGGTCGAGACCGTACTCGGCGCAGATCCCGCGGACCGTGCGGGCCACCGCTTCGACGTCGTCGTAGGCGCCCTTGAAGGTGGAGCCGTAGTTGAGGCTGACCAGGACGGGGTAGCCCTTGGCGGCGAAGAACCGCACCAGGACGGCGAGCTTGTCGACGTCGATGGCCCCGTCCTCGGTGGACGGCACCTCGGTGGGCCAGGGGGTGCCGGGGCCGAGCGGGTTCTCGGCCGGATAGCGGGTGGTGCCGACGTAGTGGAAGGTGTCGATGTCCAGCGCGCGTACGGCCTTCGTCAGCGAGTAGTGGGTGTCCGCGGAGAAGAAGGCGACGGGCTCGTAGGCGTGCGGGCTCTGTCCCTCGCCGCGCAGCGGCCGCTCGTAACTGAGCGCCCGTGTCCCGGTGCTGTGCTTGCGCAGGCGTTTGCCCGACAGGTAGTCGCGGGCGTTCCACAGGCCGTAGAGGTTGCCCTCGCTCGATCCCATGGTGAGCAGGTAGCCCCAGTAGGACTCGGGGTCGTTCTCGTCGTGCGGCCACTTCGCGTTCCACAGTGAGGCGAAGTAGTCCAGTACGGCCCGCTCCAGCACCTTGGAGTTCAGCGTGTAGGAACTGGACTGGTAGGGGTCGCCCACGTTGTTCAGGTGGCGGTCGAGGTAGTGGCCGAGCCGTTCGCGGTAGTTGAGGTCGCTGGTGACCTGGTATCCCGCGAAGTCACGCGTCTGTGTGTCGATGTGGCGGCGGAAGAGGGCCTCGGCTTCCGCGTACTGCCGCGGGTCCAGGCCGGACGGTGGTAACTGCACCTTGGCGAAGGGGACTTCGGGAACGCTGAGGTAGGCCGTGCGGGGGTCGGTGGTCGGCGGGCTGACCCGTGGCATGCCGCGGACGAGCCGCAGACTGCTGAACGACTTCTGCCACGGTGCGTCCTCGGGCCCGAAGGGGATGTCCGAGGGCGCTTCGGCTTCGTGTGCCATAGGGACGTGTCCTTTCGTGACGCCGCCGTCCCGATGCGGCGACCGGAGTCACGGCGTGGTGTGGGTGAGACGGCCGGAGGCTTCGGAGACGGCCGGTTCGGGGTCCGTCGCGTCCGCGGACGGCGCCGCTTCGGGCACACCGCCCAGGCGCGCGTACCGGTCGGGCCGGCGCGAGCTCAGCCAGCGGGCGTGCAGGAGACCGGCCACCGCCACGATCAGCAGCAGCCAGGGCAGCGCGTCGACGACGGGGTCGGTGGTGCCGGTGAGCACGGCGAAGTTGGACACCACGAGCACGGCCGCGGTGACCAGACCGACCGCTCCGAGCAGCGGCGCGACGAAGGTCTGCCAGCGTCCCAGCCGCTCGCCGCGGCGCCGGAAGAAACCCACCACCGCCACGGACGCCAGGGCCTGCAGCACGATGATGCCCAGGGTGCCGAGCCCGAGCATGCTGGTCGACATGTTCACGTACGGGTCCAGGCCGGCCGCGGCGAAGGAGACGACGACAACGGTGCTGAACACGGTCTGGGCCAGGCTGGCCCGGTGCACCGAGCCGTACCGCCGGTGCACCGCGTGCAGCGGGCGGGGCAGCAGTCCGTCACGGCTCAGGGCGTACATATAGCGGTTGGCCGCGTTGTGCAGGGCCAGCCAGGCGGCGAACAGGCTGGTGCACAGCAGCACCTGCATGGTGACGGAGGCGGCGTGGCCGAGGTAGTCGTCACCGAGCTGGAAGAAGAGGTCACCGAGATGGTGTTCGGCCTCGGACCGTACCCGGGTGGGGCCCACGGCGCCGACGGCGACCCAGCTCGTCAGCGCGTAGAAGGAGGCGACCAGGATCACGGCGATGACCGTGGCCCGGGGCACGCTGCGCTGCGGCGCCTTGGCCTCCTCGCCGTAGAGCGCCGCGGACTCGAAGCCGAGGAACGAGGCGAAGCCGAACATCACCGACACCCCGAGTCCGGGCGCGAGGATGCGGTGCGGCGCGAACGAGGTGCCGGGCACCGCGGCCGCACCATGGCGCACCAGGATGGCGACGTCCAGCGCGAAGAGGATGGCGATCTCGCACACCATGCACACCGACAGCAGCCGGGCGCTGACTTCGGCCTCCCGGTAGCCGAGGACACCGACCGCGACCATGCCGACCGCGGCCCACACCTCCCAGGGCAGGTGCAGTCCGTGCGCCGAGGCCACGTTGTCGGTGAAGTAGGCCGAGGCACCCAGGACGCCGACGGTGGCGGCGTTGTAGGAGAGCACCGCGATGAGTCCGGAACCGGCCGCCAGGGGGCGTCCCAGTCCGTGTGCGATATGGCTGTAGAACCCGCCGATGTTGGTGATGCGGCGGGCGATGGCCGCGTATCCGGCCGAGAAGCACAGCAGCGTCAGGCCGGCGAAGACGAACAGGGCCGGGACGCTGGAGCCGGTGCCGATGGCGAAGGACAGCGGAACGGTGAACACCATCGCGGCCAGCGGCGCGGCGGCCGCGATGATGATGAAGACGATCTTCGGGGTGGTCAGCGTGCGTTGGAAGGTGGCGTGGGCCGCGGAGCGGGTGCCGGCCATGAGGACTCCTGCGGTGAGGGCAAGACAGGGGCCCCGGCCCGGGCGCGGTGGGGCGGCACGGACCGGGGAACGGAGGGTGCGGGGACACGTGGGGGGGGCGAGGCGGCGGCCTGGGCGGATCCGCTCAGGTCAGCCGCAGGATCTCCACGGCTTCCGGCAGGCCCATGTACGCCAGGCGTGCGGCCGCCATCTTGTCGGTCCAGCGCTCGGCCATGGAGTAGCGTTCCTCGGCCTCGGTGTCCAGCAGGCGGGTGCCCGGCCACACCTCGTAGTCGCCGATCAGGTCGGCGTGCTGGTGCATGCCTTCCTGGAAGAGCTGCTCGCGCACCATGATGTACTTCTTGTCCGGGATCTCGTCCCACAGCGTCCGGCCGCGCCGGACGATGTCCATCAGGCGGCCGCGGTAATCCGGTTGCCGCAGCAGGTGCTCACGGACGATGGAGCTGCCCACCGTCAGATGGCGGATCTCGTCGATGGCGGCGCCCCGGGCGATGGCGCTGGCGGCGGGGTCGATGACGCTCCACTTGCGTTCGCTCAGCTCGGCGGCCGGGGCCAGGACACCCTCGATGATGATGGTGAACACAGCGACGGCGCCGATGAAGTCGCCCTCGTCGCGCACCGCGCGCACCGCGAACTCCAGGATGGGGTCGAGCACATCGCGCCGGTAGTCCGCGGACAGTTCGGCGATGACGGCGTGCAGCTTCTCGGCCGGTACGCCCATCTCCACCAGGTGGTTGCGGAACACCATCGAGTGCCGCGCCTCGTCCATCAGCTGGGTGGCGAAGAAGTCCATCTCCGCGACACCGGTGGCCCCGGCCACGTAGTACGCGAGGGCCCGGGTGCCCTGTTCCTCGGCGACCGAGCGGCAGCCGAGCTCAAGCATCTGGGCGTCGCGCAGCGGGCCCTCGCTGCGCATGTGCTCGGGGGTGGGTTCGTCGGCGGTGTGGCCGGTCTCCGTCCGCCCCAGCAGCGTGCCCTGGGCGACCGCCCGCAGCCAGTAGGCGAGGTCGCACTGCTCGGCGGTCAGGTCCAGGCTCATGGCACCGTCGAGCAGCCCGGGTGCCCGGTCCCAGTCGGTTTCCTGCGGAATGGGCGTCGTCATGGAGTGCTTCTCCTCGTCGGGGTGCGTCATTCGAGGGTGGTGGTGGTCTCGGTCCGCCAGCCCTGCCGCCGCCGGACCCGGTGGAACTCCACGTCGTGGAGGTCGCCGCCGAAGTTGATGAGAGGGCGTCCCGTCCCGGCGCTGGCCTCGCGTATCTCCGCCACCAGCAGGTCGTCGCCGGTGCCCAGGGGGACCCGCTCGGTCAGCTCGCACAGGAAGCACGCCAGCGCCTCCCGCAGCAGCGGGATACCGGTGTCCTCGTCGGTGCGGGTCCGTACGAGGCCGAACTGGGCGGCGCCGGAGGGCCGCCGCGGATTGGCGAACCAGTCGGCGAGCAGCGCCTGCCGGGAGGACAGCACATTGACCGCGAACCGGCCGCTCCGCTCCACCACCTGGGTCATCAGCGACCCGCGGCGCAGGCTCACGCCCAGCCGCAGCGGGTTCTGGGAGAGCACGCTGGCCGTGGAGACGGTCGCGCCGTGCGCCAGGTCCTCGTGCGCCGCGGTGAGTACGGCCACCCCGGTCACCAGCAGTCGGCTGGTGCCGCGCAGCAGTTGTGCGGTGTCCTCGCCGAGCACGGCCGGTGCCGGCAGGGTCGACTCGGTGCTCATCGGGTCGGTCCGACGGCGGAGCGCACCGGCGCCGCCGACGGGTCGGCCACGGCGGCGCGCGGGCCGAACAGCTGCCGCGTCAGCCGGGCGAAGTCCTCATCGGGTACGGGCTCGAAGGGCAGCCCGAACGGCTTCATGGAGTTACGGAAGACACCACGGTCGGCGAACAGATGGATCGGGATGGCCAGCAGCGCCCACTCCGCACCGCTCGCCCAGATCCACACACCGATCAGTGCCGCGTGGGTGATCAGGCTGTGCATGGTGTTGTAGGCGATGTAGAAGCCCTTGTGGATGCGTTTGGTGGGGCTCCGCCGGTAGGCGACGGCGCCGGGGACGTAGCCGATCAGGTCGATGGAGACGAACAGCGCGATGGCCGGCAGCCAGCGCACTTCGCCGATGTGGGCGATGAACAGGGCCACGGACACGCCGAGCCCGACCAGGTACTCGGCCTGGTGCAGACGGGACGTGGTGGGAGAGTCGAACGCGTTGAGTTGGTCCATCGGAGCTCCACGGGTTGGATGCCGGTCAGATCTGCAGCGGCCCGCCGTTGAAGTACTCGACGAGGTGGGGGGAGGAGCTCGTCCTGCCGGGCGGGTGGAAGCCCAGCGGATGCAGCGCGGAGGAGAGGTAGGCGACCTCGGGCGCCTTGATGAAGGCGATGCCGCCCAGCAGCTCCACGGCCTGCTCGGCCACCGCGGCCAGGGATTTCTGGACGGCGAAGCGGGCGGTCAGTGCCGCCGCGACCGACTCCTCGCCGCGCATCCCGTCGCGTACGGCCCGAGCCGTGCCCTCGGTGAGGGCCACCGCGGACTCCAGCTGGATGCCGAGCGCGGCCCGGTCCGTCACCGTGCCTCGCTCGCGTTCCAGCACCAGTTCGGTCAGCGCGCTCGCGGCACCGACGTAGGCCGAGGTGATGAGCAGCTCGAACCAGACGAAGGTGGCTTCCTGCAGGTCGTCCAGGCGCTGCGGGTCGTCGGGCGTGCCGCGGATGACGAGGTGCTCGGGCACATGCACGTCGTGCAGCCGGACCTCCTCGCTCTGCGCGGCCGCGAGCACCGGGCTGTCCCAGAAGGGGTGCACCGAGATGCCCTCGGAGTCGGCCGGGATCAGCAGCACCGCCAGCGACGGCCGGCCCTCGGCGTCGGGAAGGGTGACGCTCGCGGTGAGCAGGTCCATCGAACGCGACAGACTGCACGGCTTCTTCGCTCCGTTGAGGACGAACCCGTCCGCCACCGGCTCGGCGGTCACCGACGGGTTCAGGATGTCCTGCTGGGTACGGCCCTCGGCCCAGCCCGATGCGAGCAGCAGGCCCTCGGGGGCGACCCGGGCCAGCAGCCGCTTCTGTTCCTCGGTGGGCGGAACCACCCGGTCCGCGAGTGCGAACAGCATCGCCACCGTGAAGTTGTGCATGGTGGCCGCGGCCGCCAGCGACGGCGAGTAGGCACCCAGGGCGCGCGTGACCCGCACCGCCTCCAACGCGTCCGCGCCGATGCCGCCGTAGGCCCGGGGCACCAGCATGCGCGCGCCCCCGTGGGCCTTGAACAGGTCGAGCACCGGGCTGTCGGCGGCCTCGCGCTCCTGCAGGGGGATCGCGTCCAGGGCTTTCAGCAGCCCGGGATGATGACGCTCACACACGTCGCGTGCAGAGTCGAGGGAACGCATCTGGGAGTGCCTCCAACCGGTGGGCGGGCAAAAACGCGTTCCCACCGTGGCATGGCATCCTGACCTTCTTCTGACACCGGTCTGATGCAACGGAATTCGGCATCCGATTCCGCTCCGCCGCCACTCGGCGGGTATTTCTGACGTGCCGTTGACACGGCGCTGACACGCCATGGAACGGCATTGCGGCGGACGGAGCGGCGCATCATCATGAGCCGGGAGCTGTCCTGGCGACAGAGAGGTCGAAATGACGCAACAGACAGTGGAAAAGAGCGCGAGCGCCTTGGCCCACTACGCGCTCGAAGCCGTACAGAAGTATTCCCAGGCGGAGAACCCGAGTTCCTTCCTGGCGGTGAACCAGGGAAATTCCTACTTCACGCTGCCGGGCCGCCCCGGAATCGTCGTGTACCGCCCGGCCGGCGATTATTTCATCCAGTTCGGCGGGCCCTTCGCGCCCGAGGAGTCCTATGTGGACCTCATGCGGGCGTTCGCCGAGTACACCGCGGAACAGGGCCGCAAGCTGGCGATCATCCAGCTGCAGCGGCACGACGCCGAGATCCACGCCCGCCACGGGTACACCGTGAACCAGGTCGGCGCCTCCTACGCCGTCGACCTGTCCTCCTTCACGCTGGCCGGCACCCGCTACATGCAGCTGCGCAACAAGATCTCCCGTGCGCTGCGCAGCGGTCTGACCATCGAGGAGGTCGACTACGAGCAGTGGCAGGACGGCGTCGACACGATCAACAGGCGATGGCTTCCGCTGAAGGGAGAGGGCGCCCGCCCCCTGGAGTACCTGGTCGGCCAGACCGGGGGCGAGATGCAGCGCCACCGCCGCCTGTTCATCGGGCACTTCGACGGCGAGGCCGCGGGCTATGTGTCCTACTCACCCGTCTACGGCAGCTGCCCGGGATGGATGCACGACCTGAGCCGGCGTCTTCCGGACAGCCCGGCCGGCATCATGGAAGCCATCAACAAAGCCGCCATCGATGTCTTTCTCGCCGAGGACGTCAGATGGCTGCACTTCGGGTTCACCCCGTTCACCAGCCTGACCGAGGACCGTGAAGTCCCCGGGCACAGCCTCGGTTTCAAGTGGCTCATGCACTATCTCTGGGAGAACCAGGTCGTCTACCCCGCTTCGTCCCAGCTCGCCTACAAGGACAAGTGGAATCCGACCCTCATCACCACGGAATACGCGGCCTTCCCCGAGCAGGCCAGCGCCGAGGGCTTCGTGCACATCTGGCGGGCGTGCAACGCGATGTGACGCCGCGGACCGCTGTCGTCCATGTACTGCCGTCGTCCAGGTACTGCCGACGTCCGTGTACTGCCGACGTCCATGTATGAAGGAGAAACTCGTGGCCACCGACACCCCGAGCACCTCGGTCGAGGAGAACCAGGAACAGCTGGCGACGTGGTTCATCGCCCTGTGCGGTGAACCGGACGACGCCGAGGCCGCGGCCCGCGCGGACCAGGCGCTGCACGCGCTGGACACGCTGCTGGCGGCAGACGCTCAGTGACACCCCGACTCCTGGCCGCCCGGGCGGATACGTGCCCGGTGCCGGCAGTCCCCCGCCGATCGCCCGAGCATGTGACGGGTGCGCAGTCCCTCATCCGTTCCCTTGAGGAGGTCGGCGCGGACAC
>NZ_BMVG01000064.1 GCF_014650595.1 Streptomyces alanosinicus | reverse complement strand
ACTTCGAAGGCCGCTCCTGGCCGGGCTGGCATCACCACGTCATCCTGGTCACCGCCGCCCATGCCTTCCTCACCGAGCAGCGGCTGGCCCCAAAAGCCGACACACCGGACTCACCCTCTACCAGATTCTCGACGCCCTCCAGGGCCTGCTGAACTGCTGGACCGGCATCTGCACCACTTGCCACCAACCTCTGCCCAGCATGGCCACACCAAGATCAAGACAAACCTAACGGAGTCCTACTAGGCCGTGTATCGAAAGCATGGATGGGCCGGACGATGTGATGTCCAGATCCGGCCCGTCCGTCCGCCGCTAAAGGTCGAGTTGGTACTGGTGTGTCGTGTGCGTGGGCGTGTAGCCGAGACTGTTCCGCCGATGGTAGCGGGATCGTGCGCGAACCGGGACGGTCCAGAGGAATCCGCCTCGCATGAACAGTCCCGGGCGCCACCACCTGGCTGCTCGCCACCGGTGGCCGACCGGTGCAGCACGGCTGGTGGGAAAGAAGAGGGGACCGCGCGCGACAAGTTCCGGCGTTGGATCGGCGAGTACGGCAGCATGCCCGGTGCCCGGCTCACCCTCACCGACGAAGAGACCGGTGATGTGCTGGCCGCCTGGCCCGATCAGCGGTAGGCGTGGCGCCGGCTACTCGGCGGATCGGGCCTGCTGGGCGTTGGGCGTGCCGCACGGCCTTCTTCACACCCTGTTCCAGCTCGTATCTGCTGTCGTCGGTGGCTTCGGCATGCGCGGTGATGGCCGCCTGTCTGGTCTCCGACGCCTCGCGCCAGCGGAGCAACTGGGCGTCGTAGTCGTCACCGGTGAGGCTGGCGAGCTCCGCGCGTTCCTCCTCGGAGAGGGCGGCTTCACACCCCACCCGCCACGCCACGGCGACCTCGACGCGTACCCATGGCAGGCCGCCATCGACGCGCTTTCAGTCCGAGTCACCGGCTCCACCCGCGCGGGATGTCACGGCCCCGGGGAATCAGCCATGCCATTCCCCGGGGCCCAGCTCGGAGGTCGCGCGGTTCCACGAGGCCGCGATATCCGCGTCACGCGCGCGGTCTGCCGGTTGGCGGGTTCAGCCGTCCTCAGCCTGCGGGGGCATCCGGTCAGCTCCCGGGACATCCCTGCATGCGCAGACGACGACGGCCCGCTCCAGGTTACGTCTGCCCAGGCAGCCGACCCGCCGCGGGAAGGCATTCCCCGGTGCGACATACTCTCCCGATGAGTTCACGCACTTCCCCGATCAGCCAGCCGGTCACGATACGGAGGGCCGTCGCGGGGGATGCCAAACGGCTCACGCGGCTCGTGCGTGGCTCGGGCGCCTACGAGGGTAAGTACGCAGCCGCAGTGGCGGGCTACCGGGTCGGTCCTGATTACATCGAAGCCCACCGCGCCTTCGTAGCCGTCGGCGCAGACGATCATGGAGGCCGAGTCCTCGGGTTCTACTCGCTCGTCCTCGCTCCACCGGAGCTCGACCTGCTGTTCGTCGCCGACGAAGCGCAAGGACGTGGCATTGGACGGCGGCTTGTTGCGCACATGCAGTCCGAGGCCCGTGCCGCCGGGATCGACCGTGTCGAGGTCGTGTCGCATCTTCCCGCCGAGGACTTCTATCACCGCGTCGGTGCAGTGTGGACCGGGACCGCGCTCGCGAACCCGCCCGCCGTGCCGTGGGACCGCCCCAAATTCGAGTTTCGCATTCCTTCGGAATGACGTGGTGTGCCGGATGTCAGGACATCGGCTTCGCCTGCATGGTGGCTGGCGTGCAGGAGCTGCTGGACGCCGCGCGCTCCGTGTGTGCTGTCGTCTCTGTCCTGGCGGGGGGATCGTCTGCGCCAGCGGCCTCTCCCGGCGACTCCACGCCTCCGGCGAAGTGGTCACAGTCCACCGTCAGTGCTGTAGGGGGTGATGCCTTGCCAGCGCAGCCATCAGCGCAAGTCGAAGTAGTCACAGCCGCCCCGTGGAGCTTGTCTGGCCGGTGTCGGTGCGGCCCGCGGTGGAGCGGATCGGCGGGAAGCTCCGGACAGGGACATCAAAGCCTGACTGTCGTGGGTGTCGGCCAGGTCCGACTCGGTTGTTGGGGTCGTCGTAGGCGTCGACGGTGGCGATGGTCCTGCCGGAGCCGCTGACGGAGGCGGCGGAGGTCAGGCCGTAAGCCGACTGCAGGTCGCTGGGGCCGTAGGCGGTGGGGGAGTTCGCGGTGGCGTTCGGCCGGACGGTTTGGGGTGCGATGCCCTTCTTCGCGGTCTGCTCTTCCGGGAAGGCGGTGGTGCCGCTGGTGACGGGCAGGGCGTTGCAGGATGCGTAGCCCTTCTTCGGGGTGCCGGCGCACTACAGCATCTCCAGGCGGAACCGCCGGCCCGCCCAGCGCTACGGCGTGGGGGGCCGCTGCGGGGAGCGGAGTACGAGCAGGGTGATCTCGCTGGGGGCGAAGACGCGGAAGGGCGGGCCCCAGAAGCCGGTGCCACGGCTGGTGTAGAGGAGGGTGCGGGTGCCGTGGCGGCTGAGGCCGGCGAGGGCGGGCTGGTCGATGCGGACCAGATGGTGGAAGGGCCACATCTGGCCGCCGTGGGTGTGGCCGGAGAGCTGGAGGTCGATGCCGCCGGCTGTCGCCCGGTCGACGAACTTGGGCTGGTGGGCCAGGAGCAGGACGGGGTGGTCGGGGTCGGCACCGTGCAGGGCTCCGGCGAGGTCGGCGCCGTGGCCAGCGAGGCCGGCGGACTCGGCCGTGACGTCATCCACGCCGGCGACCACGAGGGTGTCGCCACCGCGTTCGAGCAGCAGATGGCGGTTGCGCAGCGGCTCCCAGCCCAACTCGTCCATCAGGTCGACCCAGCCCTGGGCCTCGCTGTAGTACTCGTGGTTGCCGGTGACGTAGACCCGGGCCCAGGTGGCCTGCACGGTGCCGAGCGGGGCGGCCTGGGCGCGGCGGCGTTCGGCCGTGCCGTCCGCGATGTCTCCGGTGTGGCAGACCAGGTCGGCCTTCAGGGTGTTGACCGTCTCGCAGACCCGCGCCGACCAGCGGGCACGGTCGAGCGGGCCGTAGTGGGTGTCGGTGATGAGGACGACGCGGGTGCCGTCCAACCCGGCTCCCAGGCGCGGAAGTTGCACGTCGAGGCGGCGCACTCGTGGTACCCGGCGGGCCTCGGCGTACCCCCAGGTGAGCAGCACGGTGGCTGCGCAGAGGACCGCCCAGGTGACGATCCGGGCCCGGTCCTGGCCGTCGCCGACGTCGGTCACGGTCAGGGCGAGCCGCAGCGGGACGCCGAGCACGACGGACCAGGTGAACAGGGTCCAGATAGTGCCCAGCAGGGTGTCTCCGACGATCGCCGCCCAGTCCTGCTGGCGTCGGCCGTGGCCGCGCACCATCGCGAGCGGCATACCGATCAGGCCGAGGGCGAACAGGGCGGTGCCGGCGAGCGTGACAGGGAGCGGCCAGTGCTGGCCGGTGTGCAGCAGCAGCCAGCAGGGCACGGTCCACAGCAGGACGGGGGCGATCAGGGGGAGATAGCGCATCAGCCGGTGCAGCCGGCTCTGCTGAGCCGCGTGCGCTGCACTGTCGGCGGATCGGGTTTCGCTGGTGTCGGTCACGCTTCCCCTCCTTGAGTGACCAGGCTGCCGTAGCGCGCACTGTATCCGGCCGTCCCGGGCCGGTCGGACGGAAGGGGTGCTCATGGCGGGCAGCCCCATGTGGCGAGGTGGCCCCCGAGTTCGCCCCCGGCTCACGCGGTTGGTGACTCTGCTCCTGACCGGGGTCGCGGCGGCTTCGAACGGTGAGGCATAGAAGCTCGAACTCTTCCGGACCTGCGCGCGGTTCACCGACATGAGCGGTCACGAGAAGGTCGGTGACGAGGCGGTGCTGCAGGCCACTCGGATCACGCTGGGTCTGCTGGCTCACCGGATCGGCCGGCTCTCCGAGCAGATCCGGAATGTGGACGCTCGTCCGACCCGCCTCGTCAAGTGTCATGCCCCGCGGCTGCTCGACGTGGTGGGGATCGGTTCGGACACGGCCGTCGCTTTGCTGATCACGGTGGGGGACAACCCGGAACGCCTGGACGGTGAGGCGTCCTTCGCTGCGCTGTGCGGGTCAGTCCTGTCGAGCGTTCCTAGGGCAGTCGGCAATACCGCCGCCTAAGTCGTGGCGGCGACCGGCAGGCCGACGCCGCCCTGCACCGGATCGTGCAGAATCGCCTGCGTGTCGACCCGCGCACCCAGGACTATTACGAACGCCGCAGCATAAACGGCAAGACCCGACGCGACATCGTCCGAGGCCTCATTGGAAAAGTATCGATGCTGCGGCCCAATCCATGGGCCGTGACTCCTTGGCGAGTGTCGGGGGACGGCCTTGTTGCCGTGCCGCGCTCGACGGCCAGTTTGAGTATCGCCGCCCCTGACACGCCGATGCACCAGACCGGCGTCAAGGACATGCCCCACCGAGGGCCGAACAATGAGGAACCGACAGCCGGGTCTCGTCACCTGCGGAATCGACCACCAACTCCGGACCGTCATTGACGTGCTCACCATGCTCAAACACACCTGGCACCAGTACTCCTTGCTCCATCACCGCTTCGAGCCGCTGGTGCCGCCACCCCGTCTCGGCTGCGCTTGCTGCTGGGGCATGGCACCACTTACGAGTTGGGCGGAACACGGGTGCTGCAGGAGTGTCGGAGTGGCGACTGCGGAGGAGCCGAGCGGCACGCCACTGGTCACCAGCCGTTGCCGGGGCGCAGTGACAGCGAGAACGAGCAGTCCGGCCTCTGCCATGAACAGAGCAAAGGAGGACGGTCGGTACCGCCCGATGACCCCGATTCGGTCTGGCCCCCGGAGTGGTCGGCGCCGGACCGCACGTCCACGATGGACACGACGAGTACTTCTACGTCCTCGAACTAGCCTGTCGGAGCGAGGCGGGGTTCCCTCGCCGTGTCGCCTCCGTTCTCGGCACGCCCCGCGGCGCCTCTGCATGGCTGGTGGCTTCGGTGATCACAGGTGGTCCACGGGCGGCTCCGGCGCCGTGCCTGTCGGGCAGTGGGGCGAGGCGGACGTGGCGACTGATGCGGTCGACCAGTATGGCGATCGCGGACCGGAGGCAACTGGCGCACAGACCTCACTCACCGGCCCGGGCACCGTTGCGGTGGGGACCACTGCACCTGAGGCGCACACTGATCTCTATGCTGACGGCATGATCGATGTGCCGATTTCAGCGCTGGAAGTCGCGGTGGTCGAATCAGGGACCCGTGGCGTGGAGACCCTGCGTGACACCGCCACCTTCGCTCGCAGGCTCGAACTACTGGGGTATCACCGGATCTGGTACGCCGAGCACCACCATTCGCCCGCGATCGGCGCGTTCCCACCCGTGGTGCTGATCGCTCATGCGGCGGCCTCGACCTCAGCCATCCGGCTCGGGTCGGGCGGAGTACTGGCGCCCAACCACGCGCCCATCACACTGGCGGAGCAGTTCGGAACACTGGCCGCGTTGCACCCGGACCGCATCGACCTGGGTATCGGCCGAGGCCCTGGCACCTTCGACGAGGCCACCGCGCGGGAATTGCGCCGCGGAGCCGGACCGGCGACGGACGCGCAGTACCATGACGACGTCGCTGCGATCCTGTCCTTTCTGGTCGACGAAGTGGCACTCGGTCCCCTGCCGGAGCCATGGCTGCTGTGCTCCAGCACCGCGGGTGCCGCCCTCGCCGCGCGGCTCGGCCTGCCGATCGCCGTCGCACACCACATCCGGCCCGACAACACGTTCACGGTGCTGGAGCGCTACCGTGCGGCGTTCATCCCGTCCCGCTGGTGCGAGCAGCCCCGGGTTGTGGTGTGCGTGGAGGCGATATGCGCTGAGACGGAGCAGGAAGCGGCGTGGCGAGCCGGACCCATGGACGTCGTCAAGGCCGGACTGCTCAAAGGGCTGAGCGAGATTCCCTTCCCCACGCCCGCGGATGCCGCCGCCCATCCCTTCACGGCACAGGAACGGCAGGCGCTCGCCGGTTTCCGCGCACAGCAGGCGTGCGGGACGCCCGAGGCCGTCGTACGCCGGCTCGCGCAACTGGCCGCCGATACCGGAGCAGACGAACTCATGCTGACCACACCTGTCTACGACATCGACGCCCGCGTGCGCTCCTACGACCTCATCAAGAAGCACTGCGTGGCCACGAAGGCACCGTGACAACCGCGCCGCACCGAACCGTCCGTCCTGACCCGCCCACCAGGGCTGCCCCGCGCGCCGCATCAAGGAGGGCAAGACCCGACGCGAGATCGTCCGATGCCTCAAGAGATATGCGGCCCGGAAGGTCTTCCACCTGGTCAGACAGCTACGGTCAGGACCCCGCTCATAGGGGCTGTGACACGTGAGGACCCCGTCGGCTTGCTCCGGCGGGGTCCTCAGGGACAGGGACCTGATACGACGACGCCACGCCGGCTGGCTCTGGCGGGGCGTCGTCGTGCAGTTGGCCAAGACGGGTTGGGGCTTGCATTGGAGGCTTCGTTGCGGCGTCGCTGCTTCCCGTCTTCGTCCGATTCCCCGCCCTATGCGGTCCTCGCTCCAAGCCCGGTCGGAGCTGCGGGCCCGGGGCCTCTTGGGTTCCGTGATCAACCATGTGTTCCTTCCCTCGGGGCGTCTGCTGGGCGTCCCGGTGCGGACGGCGCATGCGGCCGCATCCCCGTGCACGGCGGATCGCCCGGTGCCCGTCCCATGGCTCCGGGGAGGTCTGGTCGGCAGGCGGCACGTGTTGTGTGGCTCCCGGCTTCCCGCCATTTCCATGAGGAAACGCGGCGCCCCTCCGAAAGGTCATTGGCGTTGGCGTGAGGTCGGCGGCGTCGGCGGCCCGCAGGGCTCACACACCCGCCCGAGTGAGCTGCGCCGCCGTGTGTTCCAGCAGCATTTCCAGGGCGGCCGGATAAGCGCTGTGGGGCATGCGTCGGGCGAGCAGGTGCGCTGTGGCAGCGATGTGGGGATGTGTTGCGGCCGGCAGCTGTGCGTACGTGGACTTCCACATGTCCTCATCACCTGCGCGGGCTTCATCGGCCAATGCGAGAGAGCCCGCGTCCAGTGCGGCGAAGGCCAGGCTCTGGTCGATGAACGCGTGGTAGACGTGGACCGTGGCCGGATCGGGCAGCCCGGCGCCGCGCAGGATGCCGAGGACCGTCTCGTCGACCGCGATCTCGCGGGGGCGGCCGGTGACCCGGCTGGCCGTGAGGAGGGCAGCTTGGGGGTGGGCGAGATAGGCGCCGTAGATGGCTCGGCCCAGAGCCCGTAGATCCGTGCGCCAGTCCCCGGTGGCTGTCCAGTTGTCGAGCGCCCGGCCCATCAGCTCGTCCCCGATGGCCCGGGTCAGATCGTCCATCCCGGCGAAATAGCGGTAGAGGGTGCTGGGATCGGCGCCCAGCGCGGCGCCGAGGCGGCGGGCCGTCAGCCCGGTGCTGCCGTGTTCCCTCAGCATGCGCAGAGCGGTCTCCACGATGATCTGTTCGGACAGTACGGTGCCGTTGCGCGTGGGCCGCCGCCGCTGACGTGCTGTCTCCGGCACCACTTGCTTCGCCATGTGGGCTGCCTCTCCTGACTCCGGCCTTGCCGGTCCCAGCACTCCGGGCTCTTATGCCAACAGGGTTGACCTTACCTTGTGCCATCCCGTTGCATCGGTCCCCATCGGAGGCGCCCGCCTCCTGGAGGAAAGGTGTGTGACATGCGCGTACTGCTTGTGGGCGCGGGCGGCGTCGGAACCGCCGTCACCCGGATCGCGGCCCGTAGGGACTTCCTCACGCACATGGTGGTGACCGACTACGACCTCGCCCGCGCCCAAGCCGCCGTCGCCGCGCTGGGAGAGGAGAGCAGCCGGTTCACCGCGCAGCGAGTGGACGCGTCCGACCAGGAGGCGGTCCGCCGGATCCTCACCGAGCAGTGCTGTGACGTACTGCTCAATGCCACCGACCCCAGGTTCGTGATGCCTCTCTTCCAAGCGGCCCTGGAGGCCGGCGCGCACTACCTGGACATGGCGATGTCCTTGTCGGCACCACATGCCACGCGGCCCTACGAGGAGTGCGGCGTGAAACTCGGTGACGAACAGCTCCAACAGGCCCAGCGCTGGGAGGAGGCCGGACGGCTGGCATTGGTCGGCATGGGTGTCGAACCCGGCCTGTCCGACGTCTTCGCCCGCTATGCGGCCGACGAACTCTTCGACGACATCGAGGAGATCGGCATCCGGGACGGCGCCAACCTCACTGTCGAGGGCTACGACTTCGCTCCGTCCTTCAGTATCTGGACGACCATCGAGGAGTGCCTCAATCCGCCGGTCGTCTACGAGAAGGACCGCGGCTGGTACACCACCGCTCCGTTCAGCGAACCCGAGGTCTTCGACTTCCCAGAGGGCATCGGGCCGGTGGAGTGCGTCAACGTCGAACACGAAGAGGCGCTGCTGATCCCTCGCTGGGTGGACGCCCGCCGCGTCACGTTCAAGTATGGGCTCGGCAATGACTTCATCGCCAAGCTGAAGACCCTCCACGAACTGGGCCTGGACTCCACAGCCAAGGTGACGGTGCCCGGCCAGGACGGGCCTGTCGGCGTCTCACCACGCGACGTCGTCGCGGCCTGCCTGCCCGATCCGGCGGGCCTGGGAGACCGGATGACGGGCAAGACCTGCGCCGGCACCTGGGTCAAGGGCACGAAGGACGGCGCGCCGCGTGAGGTGTACCTGTACCACGTGGTCGACAACGAGTGGTCGATGCGCGAATACGGCTCGCAGGCCGTCGTGTGGCAGACGGCGGTCAATCCGGTCGTCGCACTGGAACTGCTGGCCACTGGCGCCTGGACGGGCGAGGGCGTCCTCGGGCCGGAAGCCCTGCCGCCACGCCCGTTCCTCGACCTGCTCACCGAGTACGGTTCCCCCTGGGGCCTGCGCGACCAAGGCTGACTGCACACCCTCGGTGGCACAGCACGGTCAGGAGGACATCGGCGACAGCCCTGACCAGCACGAACACCGGCCGTCGGCCGGCAATCGGAGCGTCCACCGGCCGGATGGGGTCTCGTGATCAACACGGGCGGTATCACGGCCATTCTGGTCCAGTCGGCCATCGGGGGCGGGGGCACCCCGATCGCGGGGTCGGCTACGGCACCCTGTCCGACGTGCTCGTCGCGGTCTTCGGGCGAGGCGGCCTGGAAGGAGGTCGCCGCGCACAGCGACTGCTGGGCCAAGGTCGGCCCGCCGGTGTCCGAGGGCCGACGGGCCGCGACCACAGACGCTTTGACGGGCCAGAAGACGCTCCTGTCCTGATCTTGGGTCCCTCGCTGGATACCACATGGCACAGGTAGGCGGAAGCGTCTGCTGGTGTCCACGTGGTCCAGGGCGATGCCGTTTGCACAGGTGGGGGCCTTGTGGTCGCGGTGCGTCGTGATTCGTGTGTGACAGATAAAGGCCCTCGCCGGGCAGATGCCTGCCGTCGTCGACAACCGGCTTCCACTTTTCCCACTCCAGCGGCACCTGCCCGCTGCGGAACGTCTACGAGGAGTTCGCCGCCCCCGGACGCATCCACGTGCATCGGGATGGGCTACCGGGTCTGCGAACGCCTCGAGTGCCCACAACGGGCGGCGCCGTCGTGGGGCCACCCGCCGCGGCTACAGCCGAATTTCAGGCCCGCTTCGCCTCGCCCTTTCGCCTCGCCCTTTCGGCTCGGCCGGCGAAGGGGCGGCCGAGGAGCGACTATCCGAAGACCTGGACCGGGGTGCCCTGAGCTCCCAGGATGTACACCAGGTTGCCCTTCTCGTCGTACTCCCAGTAGCCGGCCTGTACGACGTAGGTGCCGTTCGAGACACCGATGGTGCTCGTATTGAACTGGATCGACCCGTCGCGCTCAGTCGACTTCACCCACTGGCCCAGGCAGCCGAAGTTGCCGACTTGGATGGTGGAATGGTCGGGGTTGGCCTTGAGCAGTTGGGCACAGGGGAAGATGCTGATGTTGTTTGGGTTCCTGTAATTGGTCTCCCCTCGCACTCCGCGGCTCCCGTCTCCATGGGAGCAGGGCAGCTCGGTTATGCCGTAGGTCTCAGAAACATAGCCTTTGTCCCAGCAGCCACCGCCACCCGTGTTGGCGGACGCGCTCTGTGCCATCGTGGCGCCGGCGGCAAAGAGAGTGCCGACAACGGTGAGCGTGGCCGCAACTTGCCGGGCTCGCTGGCGAGTGGATCTCCCGACTGTCGTGTTCATGGGACTGTCCCCTTTTCTCGGGTGCCGGTGGCAGCCCGCGGAGTTGCCGTTCCACTAGGTTTGTTCGGCCGCGTGGTGGACTCCGCGTGCTACGACGGGCGATGGTTGGGCGGCGCACCGTGACCAGTTCGCACCCCTGCAGCGCCGCCCCGTGGCGTGTACGCATCGTTTCGGTTGCGCGCACCCTCAGGTAGCTTTCGCCATGTACGCGCAAAAGCCCTGATGGGGACGTCAAGTGCACAGGGGGAAACCTTGATACGGATTCATCTCGGGTCCCAGGGCTTAGGCAGGGTCAGTGTCTGCACCCTTCCGGACTTCGATGCCGAGCTGACGGCGGCCGGCCGTGCGCACGCCCGCGCCGGGCAACCCCAGGACCCCCTGGTGCAGCTCTACTCGCGCAGCACCTCTCCAGATCTTGCCGACGGTGTCAGCTGCCTGTACCTCTCCCACTTGTTCGCCCGCCGCAGCCCCACGCCCTTCACCAAAGCCCTCGCCGAGGGCGACGAGCGAGCCGACAGGGTCCTGGCCCATGCCATCGACCATCTGCGCACCACCGTCATCGAGCCGCATCACTCAAGGATCCGATCCGCAGGAGCAACCCGGGCCGTGGCCCTGTCCCACGTCTACGTCGGCAACGGAGCATCGGCGATGCTCCAGCAACTCGGACCCGGGATCAGGCTCCGCCGCGGAGTCCTGGAACTACCGACGGGCTTCGATGCGGACCTTGAACTCGGCCAGGGATCCCTTCAGATCCAGGCAAGATCCAGGCAGTGGCTCTCAGCCAACAGGTCACTTTGGCCGAGCCCGCCAGAGATCTCCTGACCATCCGGATACCCGCCGGAACTGCCCCACGAACCGAACCGGGACACAAAGCACGCTTCAATCCCTGCTCGGCACCGGCAGAGCGGAAGCACTTGCGAGCATCGTCATGTCCGGAGGTGTCACCGGCCGACAACTGGCCTCACTGCTGGGCGTGTCAGACCCCGCAGCCAGCCGGACGCCGCGGTGCTGCGGCGTGCCGGCCTGATTCAGACCCTGCGGAGAGGGCAGGCCGTCGCGCACGTCGCAACACCCCTCGGCTACCACCTGGCACAGCCGGAAACCGCCACCGGGCAGTGATCGCACCACTAGCGCCTTCCACCTGGGCGTTTTGTACAGCGCGGATCACCTCACCCCGTCCGGTAGGTCGCCGAGGTATGCCTCTCGTTGCATGCACCGCATCTCGGCATGCATATGCTGAAGAGTCGGCCTGCAAGACGATCAGTACCACGAACGAGCGATCACGAACCGAGAGAGAAGGGACTCAACGCCTCCTTAAGGAGCGTTTTGTCCTGGCAAGGTTGTTTGGTTCGAGGCTCAGGTGTCGCGCCAGTTCGGGGTGGATTCGTTGGTGAGTCGTCGGCTTATGAGGTCGATCATCGCGACGTGGATTATGGCTTCGGAGCGGTGGGCGTGGGTCTCGTAGTCGCGTGCGAGACGGCGGTGGTGCATCGGCCAGCCGAAGGTCCGCTCGACCACCCAGCGTCGGGGGATCACCTTGAACCCCTTGACGCCGGGGTCGCGTTGGACGACTTCGACGTCGATTCCCAGGCGGGCGCCGTGGTCGATGGCTTTCGTCCGATAGCCGGTGTCGGCCTACGATGGTGTCCCGCCCAGTGGCGTCTGTTCCGCGTGGACCGTCTCATCGGACCGGCTCCCACCGGCCGCCGCGTGGTCCCCCGTGAGCTGCCCGCCCCGGACGCTGCCGCCTACGTCGCAGCCCGCCTGGCCGCCGCCCCCGCCCGCGGTGCCCTCGGACTGCGCGCCAAGGCAGCCGTCAAGGCTGGCCCCGCCTCCGCCGCAACCGGCTTCCGCCGGTATTCCACCTGGTCAAACAGCTACAGCCAGACCCCCGCTCATAGGGGAGTTGGTCGAGACGGATTGGGGCTTGTACTGGGGCGCCGTTGTACTGCGGCTGGCCGCTATCGAGTAGGGGGAGGCGCGAGGCGGTGACGACGCGGGTGGTGCGGCTTATCGGCAGCACGCGGCATGGGAATTCCCCGCGGCGAACAAGGTCGTAGCTCTTCGATCTCGACAAGCCGAACGCCTGGGCGGCGTCCTCGACGCTCGCGGTCCCACTCCAGGTGGCGCGGATGCGCTCGGGGCTGAACGGGTCGTGATGCGTTTCACTGCTCTGGCTGGGCATTCCTGTCAACTGTGCCTTTCCGGTTTGATTGCTTCCCGGGCAGCGGGGAAGCGGGGAGACGCGGTGGACTGGCTACGACGTCGTAATGCGGCCCCGGCATGACGACTCGAAGCGGCCCCGTTTCGTGAAGATCCATGACGGCTCGAAGCAGTCCCCTTGCGGACATGAGCAGGTCTCTGCCGGAGTCTGAGAAAGGCTGTCGATACTCACGTGGGGGCCGATTCCAGCCGTCCGGGTGGGGCCGCCGAACGACGTCGCAGTCAACCCCGCAGGTGCGCTGGCGGCGCACGTACGATCGGGGACGTCGGGTACTCGCGGAGTTGGAGTAGGGGTGGCCGGCCAGGCGTGTCAGAGTTCAGTGTCGGACTGCCACGGCCGCCGTGCGGGGTGTCGGTGTTCAGCGCAGGGCTGCCGCAGCCGCGGTAAGGATGCGGTGCAGGACGGAGACCGGGATCGCCGGGTTGGTGACCGCTGCGCATGCCGTGTCGCGGTCGTGCAACAGCCCGGCCAGGACGCGGGCCGGCAGCCGCGGATTGCGCACGGCGGTGTCGCGGACGTGAGCCTCCGGGTCGTTCAGCAGCCGCACCGCGTCGGCCGGTGACAGCCGGGGGTCCTCAGCCGCGCGGCGGCGCACCTCGGCTTCGGGATCCCGGGCCAGGCGTGCGACGTCGGCCGGTGTCGACTCCGGATCGTCCAGCGCCAGGCGGCGCATTCGCCCGCTGGGGTCGGCGGTGTAGCGCAGCAGGTCCGCACGGGGGAAGTTGGGGTGGCTGCGGGGCCGGTCGGGGTGGCTGAAGCTGCCGTCCCACCAGCGCCAGACCTCCAACAGCAGGTCGGCCGGCGTGTCCTCGCACGATTCTGCGAGGAACAGGCGGACCACCCGGTCCCCGTCCCGCGCCAGGCGCGCCACGACATCCGGCGGGAGGTGCCGGGCTCGGGCCACACTGCGGCGGACCGGTGGGTGGGACGACGCGGCGAGACGGCGCATCGCGTCGGCGTCGCCGTGCAGGTCTTCGACCCAGGGCAGGGTGTGCGAGATCAACGTCGGGTCGAAGTCGTGGCGCACCGCCGCACGTTGCTCCTCCGTGAGGTCGGGGCGCAGCGCCACCGCGGAGCGGATGTCGTCCTCGGGGTCCTCCGCCAGCATGGCGACGCCGTGCGCACCCAGGCCCGGGTTGGCAGCCAGCGCCCGACGTACCTCCGGGTCCCCGTCCCGGACCAGCTCCGCCTCCAGTTCGGGTGCGAGGCGGCATCGTTTGAGCGCCGGCCGCGGGTCGGGCAGGGCGGCGAAGACCTCGCGAGGCATGGGTACGTCGGTGTGGTGGGCGAGCAGCGCAGCCGTTCGCACCGCGTAGTCGGTGTCGGCCAGCAGCCGCTCCCGTACCGGCGCAGCGAGGTCCTTCCACCGGGCACAGGCCGCCGCCCGCACCCGGGGATCGACGTCGGCCGCGAGGCCAGGCAGGCGCTGTGCGGGGAGCCCCGGGAGTTCGGCGGCTCGCGCGCGGGACGGGCCGGCGAGGAGGTCGTCGTACAGGTCCTCGGGGAGTTCGGCGCCCCAGATGCAGGCGCGCTCCGCCCAGAGCACGCGTCGATCGGGCGACGGCTCGGCGCGGACCACGTGTACCCACTGATCGGATGTGAGCTTGGGCCGGAAGGTGTCGGCGGGCCTTGACCGCACCCGCGGATCGGGGTGCGCCACGGCGGCGTCGAGGACGGCGGGCCGGTCGCATTCGTGCAGGAAGCCCTCCTCCACATCCAGCAGCCGGATCAGCAGTTCGTCCGTCGCGGCCGGATTGGACCCGATCCCCTCCGCCCAGTGCAGAGGCCACGCACGTCGGCCGGGCACCGCCGCCCACACCTCGGCGCGCTCGGCCTCCGTCTCGCGCCCGGCGGCAGCAGCGGCCTCCTCCAGCCGCTCCGGCAGTCGGTCGAGGGCCGTCACCCCAGGCCCGCCCGCGCCGGGCACCTCCGCCAGCAGCACCTGCCCGTCGAGGGAGAGGGCCACGAACCCGGGGTCGCCGGTCAACTCCGGCACGCCGCTCCCGGCGTGCCGGACCCGGGTCCACCAGGAGTCGTTGCCGCCTATCCGGTGCCTGAGGACGGCAACCAGGAACTCGCCGTCGACATCGCAAAGACGGCGCCACCACGCGGCATCGAGCGCTTCGAGGGCCACGCCGTCCGGCGCCCCGATCCCCCGCGCGATCCGCCAGCCGGCCTCCGGCGGGAACAGGCTGCCCGGGCGCACGTCCTCGACGACCGTGAGTCCGGCGCGTGCGAGTAGTTCGTGGAGTTTCTCTTGGCGGTGCACGCGATCATGATCCCCGCCGACTCTCGGTGGGACAAGGCCCTCAGCCCAGGCCCAACCGACCCTCACCTGCGTACACGTCATTGACTGCGACGTCGTTCGGCGGCCCCACCCGGACGGCTGGAATCGGCCCCCACGTGAGTATCGACAGCCTTTCTCAGACTCCGGCAGAGACCTGCTCATGTCCGCACGGGGACTGCTTCGAGCCGTCATGGATCTTCACGAAACGGGGCCGCTTCGAGTCGTCATGCCGGGGCCGCATTACGACGCCGTAGTCAGCGGTGGACTGCCAATAGTCCAAGGAGTCACCGGTTTCGGTAACCGGCCATTGACGGATATCCTGCTCCGCTCAGCGGGAGGGTGAGTTGCAAGCCCAACCAGCAGTGCTGGTTGGGGCACCGCGTCGTCGCCAGCGAGGTGGTGGTCAACGCGGTTGCAGCCGTGTCAGCGGTGTGCTCGTCGTGAACAACCCAGCACCCTGGACCTGGACGGAAAACACTCCCGTTCTCTGGCAAAGCCCGGATCCCGCCTCGCTTCCTGCCCCCATCTTCCCTACCTGGGCAACCGCGCAACTGACGGGGATCCAGGTCGAGCGCCAGCCCGCGATTCGCTCCGTCCACACCGCTCTCGGTCTGCCGGAACGATGGCCGACCGGCGGCGCCTTCCCCCGGAGTGACCCGAGATGACGACAGCGGCACCGTCCTTCTCGACAGCGGCACCCCGGTGAGATCACCTCATGCGCACGGCAGCGTTCGGTAGGGGCCTCTGCGTGGACTGGAGAGGCCACTCGACCGGGTTCGGGGAGCATTCGTCGTGCACCGGGTGGACGCCCTGATCGGCCGGCCGGCGCTGTGCCGCATCCGAACGAAGTGGCCTGCGGCCGCGGGCCGAAGCCTGGGAGGCGGATGTGGCTTGCGGGCGGGTTCTCGCCCGCCGGGCCGCGCTCTAGACTGCGACCGCTCCGAAATCTGGCGATCTTCTGGAGGGTGTGCAGGATGAACCGGGCTCTCATGACCGCATTGGCGGCAGCGGCGTTGGTCGTGTCCGGGGGCAGCACCACCGCCTCCGCTTCCGATGCCCCGCCGCGAACCACGCACGGCCCTTGCCAGTACACCCAGACCCCGGACGAGCCGGCGGCGCGGCCGGTTCCCCTGCCGGCCGATCCGCGACGCACCCCCAGTCACGGCACGGTCGATATGGCTGTCCCGACCAGCCAGGGCCCGCTCCCGCTGCGTCTGGACCGGGCGAAGGCACCGTGCACGGTCCAGAGCTTCGTGCACCTGGCGCGGCACCGGTTCTACGACCGTACGGTGTGCCATCGGCTGACGGCGTATCCGACGCTGAAGGTCCTGCAGTGTGGCGACCCGACCGGCACTGGTGAGGGTGGGCCGGGGTACCAGTACAAGGACGAGCTTCCGGTGGACCTGCCGCCGGTACCGAGCGATCCGACCGGCGTCCGTCGCCTTTACGGGCGCGGCTTGCTGGCGATGGCCAACGCCGGGCCGAACACGAACGGTTCGCAGTTCTTCGTCGTCTACGGCGACTCGGCGCTGCGACCGAACTACACGGTGTTCGGCACGGTCGGTGCCGCGGGCCTGGAGACGCTCGACAGGATCGCTGCTGGCGGTATCGAACCAACTGCCCAGGACCCGGCGCCTGTCGACGGCACGCCCGTGCTGCGGACCGAGCTGCTCAGCGTCCGGCCGTCCTGCCGGCCTTGATGAACTGCGGTGCGGTCACCGTGGGTCCAGCTGCGTGCCTGGTCTCACGGTGATGTGAAGTAGCCGTTGCCGACGTCCGTCCAGATGACGTCGCCGATGCAGTCGTAGAAGGCGACCAGGTCGGCTGGGAGGAGGTTCACATGTAGGCCAGGCCGCCGCCGTTCGAGCCGATGACCACTTGCCCTCCTGGGATCTTCGTGGAGCGACTTCTGGGAGCGGAGTATGGTGCGGGCCCTACGCCGCCGAGGACTGGTTCACGTGGCCGGCACGGTGGCGCCCGCTGCAGCCCCAGCGTCGAGAGTGTCATTCCAAGCGGGCGGGCGTCGGCTTTGTGGCCTGGGAGCTGCACCGCAAGGACGCCTCGCTCCTTGACGTGCGCCTGTTTCGTGAGCGCGGTCTGGCCGGCGGCTCTGTCACACTGCTGGTGGTCTTCGGTGTGCAGGCGGGCATCGCCGTGGTGCTCTTCCCGTTCTTCCAGGCCGTGCTCGGCTGGTCGGGACTGCTGTCCACCGTGGCGATGATGCCCATGGCCGTCATGATGATGACGTCCTCCGGCCTGGCCCGAGCTGGCCGCCCGCATCGGCGCCCGTTCGGCCATGGCCGTCGGCATTGCACTGGCCGGCATCGGACTGGCGATCATGGCCGTGTTCGTGTTCGTGTCCGTCGACGGCGGCTATCTGTCGATCCTGCCTGGCATGCTCGCCATGGGCATCGCCATGGGCCTGTCGATGACCCCCTCCTGCGAGGCCATCACCAGCTCCCTGCCGCGGGAGAAGCAGGGCGTCGCCTCCGCTGACAACGACGTGACCCGCGAATTCGGCACGGCGCTCGGCGTCGCCCTGCTCGGCGCCCTGTTGTCCGCCGGATACCGCACTGCCATCGACGACAGGCTTGACAGCATCCCTCGGGGGACCGCGGACACCGCCCGCGAGGGCATCGCCAACGCCGTCGAAGCCGCGGGCAGCGCGGGCTCGCGCGCGCAGGACCTCGTCCACGCCGCGCAGCAGTCCTTCGTCGACGGCTGACAGCAGGCGATGTGGGCAGGCGTCGCCGTCCTGGGTGCCCTGTTCGTCTACGTCGCCCTCCGCGGCCCGAGGAACACGGTTCCCACCACTGCGGACATCGCCGACGTACCCGAAACCGTCACCTCCCGATAGTCATCCGAAGAGCCGCTTGACCAGTGTGGACGCTTTCAGTCCGGCGTCGCCGGCGGCTTGGTCAAGGTCGAGGGCGAGCCGCGTGCTACGCCTCGCGATGACATCCTGAACCAGCTCGTGGCGACCAACCTGCTGCTCCCGCAGGTGTACTGCCAGGCGTGACCCCATCAGGCGGTACCGCGGAGGCGCCATTCTGATGCGCTGATGCAGCTTCATCGCACCTGCCGGTCAGGCAGCGCCCTGACCCCTGGCACGCGGCGAACAGCGTCGTGAGGCAAGCCCCCGGTGCCCCGTCTGTGCCGCCTCGATCGCCCTGTTCTCCTTCTCGGCGCAGCAGTGGCGGCACATCCTGGGCGTCGGGCACGCGCGTCGTGGGATCGACGGGCCACCAAAGACGAGCTCCAGGAATGCGGTGTGGGAAGCGTGGTCGCTCGCACGGCGCTGCGGGCGAGTTGGCCGAGATCACTGGCGTCTCGGACGTGAAGATACGGACTCCAACCACATGAAGACTGAGACCGACCCGGCCAACCTCTGACCACTGGGTGGCACTACTTGAGTGATCTCGTCAGTTTGACGATTTCCCTGTCTGGTGGAGCCCCCGGTGAGAGGCTGTGCTCATGCGCGCCTTCATCTCTCACAACCACCGTGACAAGCCCCAAGTGGCCCCACTTGCCGCCCGCTTGCGGCTGCTCGGCGTGGACGTCTGGCTCGATTCATGGGAGATCCGACCTGGGGACCGGATCCCAGGCAAGGTCAACGAGGCGCTGGGGCTCGTAGACACTGTCATGGTCTTCTGGTCCACCAACTCTTCGAAGTCCCCTTGGGTGAACACAGAGTGGGAGGCCGCCCTCACACGGCGACTGCGGGATGACTCTGTCCGCGTCATCCCGGTCGTCCTCGACGACACTCCGCTTCCGCCGCTTCTTGAGCCGATCATGTGGGTTTCCTTGGTTGACGGTGATGTCGATCGAGCCGCTCGGGAACTCGTAGGTGTGGACTCCCAGGCAGAACTCCTGAAGACGATGCAGCGGACGGTTGAGGAGTCCGGACTCGAATACAGGTACTTCCATGGGTTCGGCGTCATCGTTGGCTGTCCCCGGTGCGGAGCTCCAAGTTCGAAGTTGGAAGGCTGGAGCGCCGTTGATCACACCCGAGACGACATGTACGCGGGAGTCCGTTGCACCGAATGTGGGTGGGACAAGGGCGGCGAAGTCTGACTACACGGCGCACCCCGCACAGAGTTTCGTCGGGGCCAACGCGCTGTGGCGTTGGCCCTCGTCATAGGTTGGTGAAGCGGCGGTGCTGCAGGCCACTCGGATCACGCTGGTCTGCTGGCTCACCGGATCGGCCAGCCCATGCGCCGCAGCTGCTTGATGTGGTGGGGATCGGTCCGGACACGGCCGTCACGTTGCTGATCACGGTGGGGACAACCCGGAACGGCTGGACAGCGAGGCGTCCTTCGCCCTGCTGTGCGGGTCAGTCCCGTCGGATTCCTCGGGACGCCGGCATACCGTCGCCTCAACCGCGGCGGCGACCGGCAGGCCAACGCGAGCGGGGGCCGTACGGGCTCCATCCGTGGAGGAGCGGCTTGAGGTCGTCGGGGTTGGGCTTGGGCGGAGTGGGGGGATCTCGGGACTGGGGCGGTTTCGGTGAGGTGTTGGAGGTGCGCGTCTGCGAACGCGATCCATGCCTCCACCGCGGTCTTCTCCTGACCGGGCGCCAGTGACGCGGCGTGGCCTCGTACGGCTGTGACGTATTCGGTCAGGAGCGTGACCTGGTGCCAGGCTTCTGCCTGGTCTTCGAGGTGTTTGACGCGGTGGGCGTGTGCATAGGCGGCGCGTGCTTCGTGTATGGCGGCTTCCCAGCGCTGCTGCTGTTGTTCGGTGACTTCCTGGTCTGCACGGCGTTTACGTTCGGCGGCTTCTCCGCGGAGGGTGACTTCTTGCACGATCTCGGCGAGTTGGTCTTCGAGGGGCCGGGTGGGGGTGTCGGCCCATTCCGTGGCGCGGTGTGGGCTGCCGCCGCGGAGGATGAAGCGCAGGAGATCGGAGGGCGTGTAATCGAAGCGGGGGATACGACTCCACGAGTGCTTCTTGGCGTCGGCGATTTCCTTCTCGCTGGGGGGCGTTCGCTACGGTCCTGTTCTTGGAGGACGAGGAAACCGACCTTCTCGTTCTGAGCGGTGATGGTGAAGTGGGGTGGGACGCTGCGGCGTCGATGGGGTGGGGGAGCGCCTTGTGTCGGTCCGAGTGCGGCGGAATGTCCCTGTGCTTCGGTGGCGGTGATGAGCCCCTGAATGAGGCGCAGGGCTCGTCCTTGGATAAGCTTTGTCCGTCCAGTGACGCCGGCTGCCACCGAAGGTGAGCCTTCCGTGGCCCATAACAGTGCAAACGGAATAGGCCGCCTGGATAACGCTTTGGCCGGATAGAAGCCCCGGCGGCACAAGTGCATGAAGTCCTCGGCCAGCTGCGAACGCTTGGTGGGAATTCGCCAACAGCGTCGCTCCTCGGGCCGGACTCACTCAATGGGGGCCTGGGCGGCAGGCGGGCGAGTCGCGCGGCACAGGCGGAGCGAGGTCCCTACCGTCCTCGTGCTGATCCGCCGATGTTCCGGTCGGCCGGCGGGGCCGGTGCCAGCCGGACTGGAAGGTGGGCGGAGAGCGCGCGGCCCACGAAAGCCGTCACCAGCCGGCGTGACCACACCCCTGATCAATTGCGTAAACGGCTCCGGGTCGGTCCGGGCCGGCGGCTTGTCGCAGCAGGGCAACCGGGAGCGTGTGTGAGAAAGGTTGACGGACTGGATGGCGCTCGGGAGCGACTGAATGCCTTGTCGGTTTCCGGTCGGCGGAGGATTGCGGCCGGGCATTGCCGGAACGGCGCCACGGACGGGTGCGTGCGCCGGCGGACAGGTTCGGGCCTGGCAGCGAGCCGGAGGCGGTCAGTGACGGTCCCTGATATACAGCTCGACCGGGTTGAGGCGGAAGAGGGCCGGATTCCGTGGGGGCACTGCGGTGAACCCGGCCGTGCGCAGCGTGGCGCGGACCGTGTGGCCGTCGATGTATCGGTCGTGCACTTCGAGCACGACGCGCTCCACACGGTCCATCCAGGGCTGGGGCCGGCCGAAGATGTCGGCTTCCGCGCCTTCGATGTCGACCTTGAGCAGATCGACGTGTGCTATGCCGTTGCGTTCCAGTAGGTCGTCCACGGAGACCGCTGGGACCCGGATGCCGGGGCGGGCCAGTCTGTTCTCCAGGCGGTAGGGGCGGGCGCGGCGGAACGCGGTGACCTCGGGGACACCGGTGCAGGCGGCCCAGTAGCCGCTGATGGTGAACTCCAGGGTGCCGGCTGCTCCTGCTGCCGCCGTCTCTTCCACGATCCAGTCGAGTGGGGAGAGGGCGGCGTTGCGGCGTAGTACTGCTGCGTTTTCCGGCACGGGTTCGACGGTCAGCAGGGTGCGCGGCCGGTACCGGGCGGTCAGGTACGAGGCGGCCAGGCCCGTGTTGCCGCCGAGGTCGACGATGGTGTCCAGGGTCTCGATCTCTTTGTCGAGCGCATAGGTCGCACTGAGCTCGTAGAAGCGGCGCACGAACATCTGCCAGAGGATCAGCAGATCGCTTTGGTTCTTCCGTACGAGAACGCGAGCCGTTCGGCGTGGCGTGGCGAACTCCATGGGTACGAGTTCGTCGCCGTCCAGCGGACGGCCTGCAGCGCCCAGGAACCGGCGGAACATCCAGTAGGGGACGGAGAGTCGACTCAACCCGGTGGCGTGGCGGCCGGCTACGGCCATGTCCCTTACACAGCCTGTGGTTTCCCGGGCGAGGACCCGCGCGATGCTGGTTCTCTCTTCCCTGTCGGCCTCGGACCGGAGCCCGTCGATGCCCATGGACTCACGCCGCCGGGCAGGGGAGAACCTGCAGGCCGGTGAATTCATGAAGCCCCCATGGCCCGTTCTCGACGCCGATTCCGCTCCGTTTGTGGCCGCCGAAGGGGAGGCTGGGGCAGATGCTGGTGGCGTGGGCGTTCACCGTCACCTGACCGCATTCGAGTGCGGACGCTGCCTTTGCCGCTCGGTCTCCGTCGGAGGACCACACCGAGGCGGTCAGGCCGTACTCGCCTGCGTTGGCGAGGAAGATCGCCTCTTCCAGGTCCTGATAGGGCACGACGGGCAGCGCGGGGCCGAATTGCTCCTCGTCGACGATCCTGAGGGCACCGGGGGGTGCGGAGAGGATGGTGGGTGCGAAGAAATAGCCCGGCTGGTGCAGTGGCCTTCCACCTGTGACGGCCGTGGCTCCGTGCGCGAGGGCATCCTTGACGAGTTCGTGTACGCGCCCGAGCTGCGGTGGGTTGCTCAGCGGTCCGAGCTCGGTCGTCTCGTCCAGCCCGTCGCCGACGCGGACGGCCCGGGCGCGTGCGGTGAGCGCGTCCAGGAGCCGGCCCTGGATCCGCTCATGCGCGTACACCCGTTTGACGGCTGCACAGACTTGGCCGTTGTTGCGGAACGCGCTCCAGAACAATGAGTCGGCGATGTGATCGGGGTCTGCGTCCGGCAGGACGATCGCGGGATCGTTGCCGCCCAGTTCGAGGGTGATGTGCTTGAGGCCGGTGGCCGCTGCGGCGGCCACCTTCATGCCTGTGGCCGTCGAACCGGTGAAGCTGACTTTGCGGGGAACGGGGTGGGACACCAGCCAGGCGCCCAAGGGCTCGGGACCGCTGACGATGTTCAGCACGCCTGGTGGAAGGTCGTCCCGTACCAGGGCGCCGAAGGCCAGGGTGGTCAGCGGGGTGTACGGGGATGGTTTGAGTACGACGGTGTTCCCGGCCCGCAGCGCGGGCGCGATCTTGCGTACCGCGAGCAGCAGTGGGAAGTTCCAGGGGGCGATCGCGGCGACCACACCCAGAGGACGCCGCACGATCTCGACGCGGTCGCCGGCATCGTTGCTGGTGACTTCGCGAGGGATGTCGAGGTCGGCGTAGTAGCGCAGCCACAAGGCGCTGCGTGCGATCTCGGTCCGGGCCTCAGCCAGGGGCTTGCCCTGCTCCTGGGTCAACATGCGCGCCAGTGAAGTGGCCGCCCGCTCCAGGACATCGGCCATTCGGGACAGCGCCCGTCGGCGGCCGGCGTCGTCAGCCCGCCAGGGACGGTACGCGCGCTCAGCTGCGGCGCAGGCTTCGTCCAACTGTTGCCGGTCACACTGGGGTACTTGTGCGAAAACCTCACCTGTCGCCGGGTTGGCGACGTCCAGGGCCGCGCCGGAGTCGGTATCAGCCCGACCGTCGATGGTCATCGCATGACTGTCCACGTGAATTCCTCCCGCAGCCGACCGACGTCGCACAACAGGCGCGCAGGTCCACATCACCAGCCGTACCGTCTCGCCGAAAAGAGCGCGGTCCAGCCAATCCCCTCGCACGGCATGGGCTCGGTAGACCGGCTTGGAGGTCCGTGTCGCTCTGGGACGGTGGCAAGTCGTCATGTGTGTTCGTCTTCGGGTCCGGACGTGGAAGGCGGCCAGTCCCACCGTGCTGAACGCGCCGGCCCACACCGGCCGAGATCGAGGGCGTCGGTCCAGCTGTAGGACTTCAGCAGGTCGGGCACTGCCTGCTATGCGTCAGCTTCCTCGCCCGCGACGAACATGGGCCTCCAGGCGGTCGGCCTGCAGAGCCGTCGGCTTTGACGAACACCAGCGCTTTGTCCCGCGCGTGCGTTGCTTTGGCGCTGCGGCGTACTCCAGCAGGATGACTCCAAGCGACAGACTGGTTGCCATGCAGAGCGAGAAGCGGACACCTGCCGACGCACAGCCGTCGGTAGACAGCGCATCGTCAGCGGCCTGCGACCGGCGCGGCTGAGGTCACCGTGGGGGTGGAGGAGGAGTACCTCCTGGTGGACCCGGTATCGCGGCAGCTGAGCCCGCAAGCAGACAAGGTGGTGGCCCAGGCGGCCGGGGATCTCGGCGACCGGGTCGCCACCGAGATCACCCGCTACCAAGTCGAGGTCCCAACCGATCCGCACACCTGCCTCACGGACCTGGGCAACCAACTGCGCGCGACCCGCAACGCCGTCGCACGTGCCGCAGCCCGACTGGGGCTGCGCGTCATCTCCAGCGGCACGCCCATCCTGGGACAGCTCAATCCACCGCCCTTGTCCCCCGGGGTCCGCTACGCCCAAAGCCTGGCCAAGTTCGGCGCCTTGGACCACGAGCAGAGTGTGTGCGCCTGCCACATCCACGTCGGCGTCCCCGACGTGGCTACGGCGCTGCAGTTGAGCAACCACCTGCGTCCTTGGCTCCCTGCTCTCCTGGCCATGACCGCCAACTCGCCCTACTGGGACGGCAAGGACACCGGCTACGCCGGCTGGCGCACCATGACGTGGGGTCGGTGGCCGGTAGCGGGGCCGCCCCCCTACTTCGAGTCCCCCACCCACTTCGAAGACCTCCTCGATCGCCTGGTCACGAGCGAAACCCTCCTGGACCGTGGTGGCCTCTACTGGGACATCCGCCCCTCCCACCACGTGCCCACCCTGGAGATCCGGATCGCTGATGCCACGCCCACCGTGGACGACACCCTGCTGCTCGCCGGGACGGTCAAAGGACTCGCCATCACGGCCATGGCAGCCATCCACAACTCCCAGGCCGCCCCGTGCCCGCAGTCGGAGATGCTGCGCGCCGCATGCTGGCGCGCCGCCCCGGACGGGCTGAGCGGAAAGAGCATCAATCTTGACACCGGCCGGCTCGAACCCGCCGCCGTACACCTCGGCCGCTTGTGGAACACCGCTCTGCCGGCCGTGGCAACCTCAGACGAGCAGTCGCTCTTGCACGCCGCACACATGCGCCTGAGCAGCGAAGGAAACGGCGCTGACCGCCCAAGGGCGGCCTACCGTCGGCGGGACAGTCACACCGACGTCGTTGACTACCTGATCGAGACGGCCGCCGCTGTTCCAGATCGCCACCGCCCCTCTGAGCCTGGCCTCGACGTCCCGCAATGACCCAGACGTGGGTACGAACCAAGGGTTTCCTGAGGCGGCACCACCTGTGCACAGCACCAGCACGCTCCACGGGCCTCGGTCCTTCCGAGGGGAAGACATAAGGCGTCAGCAGGAACGCTCGCTCATGCTCTGCGTCGTCAGGGGGGCCGATCTCGGAGATCGCTCGGCATCTGAGCCGTGACCGCGTGACGATCAGGTTGTGTGTCGCCGGGCTGTGGTGATGAGGGTGTGAAGTGCCGCTTGGGCGGTGGGCAGGCGGTTTGCCGCCTGGCGCCACACGAGGGATCGGGGGCCGTCGAGCACCTCTGAGGTGATCTCCTGCCCGCGGACGGCGGGCAGGCAGTGCATGACCACCGCCTCGCGGGGAGCATGGGCGAGCAGGGCATCGTCGACCCGGTAGGCGGCCAGGTGTTCGGTCCGTGCCTCGCGTTCGTGGTGTCTGTCCATGGGCACCCATACCTCGGCGTAGACGGCCTGCGCGGCGCCGACGGCCTCGATCGGCTCGGTGGTGAGCGACACGGAACCGCCGGTGTGCGTCATCAGTTCACGGGCCTTACGGAGGATGTCCATGTCCGTCTCGTAGCCGGGCGGGGCGGCGATGGTGAGGTGCATGCCGGAGGCCGCGCACGCCGCGAGGAACGAGTTGCACGTATTGCTCGTGCCGTCCCCGATGAAGGCGGCGGTCATCCCCGCGAGGGCGCCGAAGTGCTCGCGCAGCGCGAGGAGGTCGGCCAGGGACTGGCAGGGGTGGTGGGTGTTGGACAATGCGTTGACGACCGGCACCGTCGCGGCGTCGGCCATCTGCTCCACCGTGGCGTGGTCGAAGGTGCGCACCGTGATCGCGTCGAGATAGGACGACAGGACGCGGGCGGTGTCGGCAACGGTCTCACCGTGGCCGAGCTGCAGTTCCTGGCGGTTCAGCACGATGGCCGTCATGCCGAGGCGATGGGCGGCCGTCGCCAGGGATACGCGGGTCCGGGTGGACGGCTTCTCGAAGACGCATCCGATGGCGCCTCCCCGCAGATCGCGCTCCCACCCCAGCGGCTCCTCCTTCATGTCCGCCGCCAGATCCAGCAGCTCCGCCAGGGTCGGTGGGTCCAGGTCGCTCACCCGCAGCAGATCGTCGGGGACTTTGCCGGTCACAGCCGGACGGTCGGCCTCGGGCGCGGGTAACGGCTGGGTCATCGCGGTTCTCCGGCTCCGTTCACGCGGTCGGTCTCTTTGCCTCAAGTGTGATCGGCGGCTGCCGGCGGGGTACTCCGGCGCCTCTCCGGCGGGCGAACCGCTGCGGAGCGGCCCCACCGCCACCGGCCCTTGTACCTACCCGCAGTGGAGGCGTCCACGCACACCGTGCATGCGGACCCTGACAGGGACGCGCTCTCGCTCTTCAGACCAGGCGCCGGCCTGGATCGGCGCTGTGCCATGTGATGCCCTCGTTCCGCCGAGCAGATGCAGGCGCTACCAGGAGACGGCGGTGATGCGCCGTACGGCCTCGCGGATCAGGTCGGTTCCGGCGCTCACCGTGAGGCGGACGTATCCCTCGCCGCCGGGGCCGAAGCCGCATCCGGGAATGGTGAGCACGCGGGCCTCCTCCAGCAGCTTCTTGGCGAAGCCTGCACTGTCCGTGCCGCTGGGGCAGCGGACCAGGCAGTAGAAGGTGGCCCGGGGCCGCAGTACCTGGAGCCCGGCCCGCTCCAGTCCGTCGCAGAGCAGGTGCATCCGCCCGCGGTACACGGCCCGTAGGTGATCCGGGTAGCCGGTGGTGTCATTCAGCGCGGCGACGGCGGCGTGCTGGATCGCGGTGAACGTGCCGGAGTCGGTGTGGGTTTTCACAGTGCGCAAGGCGTCCACGACGTCGGCGTTGCCGGCGGCGAACCCCACGCGCCAGCCGGGCATGTTGTACGCCTTGGACAAGGAGTGGAACTCGATGCCGCACTCCATTGCGCCCGGTGCTTGGAGGAACGACGGCGGGGGCGCGCAGTCGTAGTAGATCTCGCTGTACGCGGCGTCGGAGGCCACCACGATGTCATGCCGCACAGCGAACCGCGCGAGCTCGGCGTAGAAGTCCGAAGTGGCGAGCGCGGTGGTGGGGTTGTTGGGGTAGCAGACCCAGAACAGTTTGGCCTGCCGCGCGACTGCGGCCGGGATTGCGGCCAGGTTCGGCAGGAATCCGTTCTCCTCGCGCAGCGGTACGCGCACCACCTCTGCCCCGCACCACCGCGCCCATGTCCCGTACACCGGGTACGCCGGGTCCGGGACCAGCACCACGTCGCCCGGTTCCGCGTAGGCCATCGTCAGGTGTGCCATGGCCTCCTTGCTGCCCAGCGTGGCCAGGACTTCGGTCTCCGGGTCAATGCTGAGCCCGAAGCGGCGCCCGAGATATCCGGTGGCCGCTTCGCGCATCGCCTGCGTGCCGGCGTACGGCGGATACCGGTGAGTCGAAGGATCCCGGACGGCCTGGCGCATGGCCTCGACGATGTGCGGCGGAGTCGGCAGATCACAGTCGCCCACTCCCAGCGGCACGGGCGCCGTACCGTCCTGCGCCGCCAGTTCCCGGCTCCGGTCGATGAAGGAGAACAGGTAGTCGTCGGTCTGCAAGAGACGTGTGGCACGCCTGGGCAAATGATCCTCCTCGATCGAGCGAGCAAACATTACGGCTGCTCATGCCGATGACCAGCAGCCGCGCCACCATCGTGCACATCACGTCGGTCCATTGCCGATGCCGTCTGGCTGGAATGCGCCCTACCGGCATGGCCGTCTGATGCCTCACTCTCATCCGGGACGACGGCCAGGCTGGAATCCTGCGTGCCTTCGCTCCCGGAAGTTCCAGAGGGCGAGAAGAAGGCAAAAGGAGAAGTCAAGTGGCAGAAGGAAAGCGTTCCGGGATACCAGATGTGTGCTTGCCGAACCCTGGCGCGGGATGGACTGCGGAGGACAAGGCGAGAGCGGCCGCTGAGATAGGCGCCGCCTGCCGGCGCGGCGGGTACTTCTTTCTGCGTCATCACGGGGTCGCGGCCGACTTGTTGTCTGCAGTGTACGAAGAAACACGACAGTTCTATCGTCTGCCCGTCACAGAGAAGTCTAAATACAATGCCAGCGAGCAGTCACAGTTTCTCGGCTACCGCGGCCTGGGGCGAGAAAAGAGCACGGCGCACGCCGGTGCCGAAGCGTGCGAACAATACCGCATCGGAAACGCCGAGGGCGCACTCGGTATGCGGATAGCTGCCGATTTCTATAGTGCCCCTTTCGTGAACGGGGCATGCCTCTTCAGGTACATGGTGGACCTGGGGGACAGGGTGCTCTCGGCATGTGTCGACGATCTGGGTCTGGGAACGGCGGGGCTTGATTCGTCCATGAATTCACCGATGCACAGGCTTGGGTTGAACTACTACGGTGTCGGACACGGCGAGAAAATCGGTAACACTGTTGATTACGCGATGTCGCCGCATGTGGATCTCTCCATCTTCACGATCCTGGCCCAGAACGAGCCGGGCCTGGAAGTGAGGGGACCCGAGGGCGACTGGATTTGCGTTCCTCCCGCCCAGGATGCGCTCTTCGTCTTCCTTGGCGACTACCTCCAGCGCTGGACGAACGGGTTGTACGTGGCCAGCGCGCACCGTGTAAGGCAGGTAAGGGGGGAGAGGCTGTCGATTCAGTACAAGCACAGGCCGGGACACGACGCCGTCGTCTCACCGCTGAGTCGGTTTGTCGACGAGGGGAATCCCGCGCGTTATGAGCCGTTCGATACCGGGCGTCAGTATGCGTCCTTCCTGAAGTCGCTCCTCGGATCCGGCTGAGTGCCCCGGTCGAGTCGGTGGAGACTGTGGTGAGGGCCGAGGCCCCAAGGCCTCGGCATAGTCGCGTGACATCTGTTTCGTGATCATGTGAGTCCGAGGAGGGCGAGCGGTCGGCTGGCGTCGCAGGCGTTGTGCCGGAGGCCGGCGGCGATGCTGCTCTTCCCGGCGAGGCGAAGGGCGCCGATGGCGAGGTTGCGCCAGGTCGCCATGGCGCGGAGCCGGTTCGCAGCTGGGAGGCGTCCTCGGTGAACGTCACGTCTCGGACGTGGTGCAGGGCTTCGGTCTTCCAGTGGCTGCGGATCAGCCGGGCGAGCTCGGCGGGAGTGGCCTGTTCCGCAGTGGGCTGACCGCATAGACGGTCTTGATGCTGACCTTGCCAGCCTTGCGGTCCACTCGGCGGCGCTTGTGCTGGACGGCCTGGCGGGCGCCGGGGAAAGAGCAGGCTGTTCACCGTGCACACCTTGATGCGGCGGATCTCGCCGCGGCCGTGGCCGGTGTCGCGGGTGCGGCCCTGCAGCGGGATCTGCTTCCAGGGAAGCGACTTGAGCTGCTTGTGGAGCTTCTTCTGGTTGCCTTTCACGGTCACGATGTAGTGCTCGCCTCGGCCGGGCAGGTAGCTGGCGTGCTCGCGCTGGGTGTGCATGGCGTCGCTGGTCACGACCATGCCTGCCAGTTGGCGAGGGTTTCCAGCAGAAGCTGGAAGCAGGTGATCTCGTTGGTCTTCTCGCCTACGTCGAGTTGGGCCAGGACCAGGCCGGAGAGGTGGTCGCAGGCGGCGAGCAGATGAATCTTGCGGCCCGTGGCCCTGGCCGCTCCGTGCAGGGTCTTGCCGTCGACTGCCACTGCGTGCAGTTGACCGTCGGCCCCAGCGCGCCGGTCGGCCGGCCAGCGGCCCACCGCCCGGTCCAACGCGTCGCCGTCGATGCGGCCCAGCAGCCGCCGCACCGTCGCCTCCGCCGGCAGGCACCGCTTCGCAGACAGGCGAAGTCGGCGATGATCCGCCGATGGCAGCGCCACCATAGGGTCTCTGCGCACATGACGGCCGTGCGGACAGTGGCTGCTTTGCCGCAGCAGGTCGTCCATGGCGGCAAGGAAGTCCGGGTGGCGCGTGTAGCCCGCGTAGCCCCGGAAGGATTCGTTCTCCCAGTAGACATCGGGCGAGTCCGGTGCCGTCTTACGGAAGCCCCCCAGGCGTTTCTCCCACCGGTACTCGATCTTCCTGGCGGGCAGCCATGCACGGAGCACTTCCCTGCCCACGTCGGGGTTGTGCCGGCTGCCGGGCGCGGTTCGCACGTCGACGACCGCCCGTACGCCGGCGCCGCGGAGGAGCGCGGTCAGCTCGTCGCGGGTGGCGGTCCCGTGCCCGAACGTCAGCAGCGTCACTGCGGCCAAGAGGGCGTCTCCGCAGCGGACGCCGATGTGGCCCCCCGACGACCGCTGGTGCCCGGTCCCGTGGGGTGGACCGGGACACGGCGGCGGTGGCAGAGGTATGGGCGTCACAGCCGGCCCGGATGTGGCGCCCCGTGGGAACCGGGCACCGCACCATAGTGCGTGGACAGGCACGGCGAGTAGAACGGCGACAGGTAGGCATCGGCGTAGTAGTCCCGGTTCGCCGGCGCCGCAGACGTCGCGTAGACCACGCATGTGGCCGGCACGGGGAACGTGACCAAAGGGAAGCTCCACCAGCGATCCCTGCGCAGCGTCCGCGTGGCGATCGAGACCCGCCCGAGCGATCGGATCCCGGCAAGGGCGTCTCGTGCCCTCTCCACGACCTGGCCTCCCTTCACCGGTGCTGGGACTTTCGATCAGGTCGCCGGGAGCCTTCTCGCATCAAGCCTGCCGGACAAGTGTCAATCGTGCGATTTCAGTGCAACTTCCCATCCGAGCGCGGCCGGCCGAGAGGCCCGCGTGCCCCGCACACCCGTGTCGGTCAAGCCATGGTGGGACCGATTTTCGGCCATGGCTTGCCCATAAACGACACATGCACCGCTCAGGAAGGGTAAAGGAACGTCCTCGCTTCAACCTTCATCTTGTTGTCGTGGCCTCGACATCCGTACGTTCTGCCCGACCACGGCGCGACACCCCGCGCCGTGGTGGCACCGCGCACCCCCCACAGCCCTTCCCGGTACACCCACCATGTGGAGGACGTACGTTGCGCAGAACCGTTTCCCTCACCGCCGTGGCCACGCTCGCCACGGCCGCCCTCGCCCTGGCCGCCCCCGTCGGCCAGGCGG
>NZ_BMVG01000063.1 GCF_014650595.1 Streptomyces alanosinicus | reverse complement strand
CTGCCCCACCTGTCACCGCAACATGCCAGAGCCGATACGAACCTGACCAAGCCCTACTAGCCTTCCACCCGCCGTCCCGATCCCGCATGGCCGCGGCCCTGTATGACTACTACTCGGGCGCCGCGCTGACGATCGCGTGACCGCGCGCGGCGGGCACATCCCACCGCCGGCCTGGCCGTCCGTCTCGCGTGGCTCCGATCGTCTGTCTCGTGTGGCTCCGATCGTCTGTCTCGTGTGGCCCCGACCGTCCGTCTCCCGCGGGCCTGACCGCCCGTTTCCCGTCGGCCCCAAACTGTCCGTCTCCCGTCGGCCGTCCCGGCTCCGGCGGCCCAGGGGCTCGTGTCCGCCCTGGACCGGTCCGCTTGGACCCGTCCGTCTCGGATCCATCCTCTTGGACCCGCCTGTCTCGGACTCAACGGCCCTGGACCCAACCGTCCCGGACCCAACCGCCCTGGACCCAACCGTCCCGGACCCAACCGCCCTGGACCTGCCCGTCCCGGACCCGTCCGCCCTGGATTCGTCCGCTCCGGACTCCGTCCGCCCCGGACCCGTCCGAAGGCCACCGCCGGGACAGGTACCCGGTTCCCAGATCCCTCGGCTCGCGGCACACCCGCCCGAGCCCCGCACCAGGAGATCACCCTTGAACCAGCGCAAGACCGTCCTGCTCACCGGTGCGTCCGGCGTGCTCGGCAGCGCTCTGCTGCCGCTGCTGACCCGGCACCGCGTGATCGCCCTCGTCCACAGCACCGACGTCCCCGCCGAGCAGGTCCGCGGGGACCTGGCCGCTGCCCGGCTAGGTTTGGACGATGCCACGTACCGGTGGCTCACGGACATCGTCGACACCGTCGTGCACTGCGGCGCCACCACCGATTTCGGGGCCGGCGCCGAGGCCACCGCCGAGCTGAACACGCGGGGAACACAGCGGGTCGTCGAGTTCGCCCGCCAGGCCGGCGCCGAACTCCTCTACGTCAGCACGGCGTTCGTCGCCCGTACCGATCTGACGCGGCACGTCGCCGGCCGGGCGCAGGGCGAGGCGACCGCGGTCCCGGACCACTACCTCGACTCCAAGCGCGCGGCCGAGGAACTGGTCCGCGCCTGTGGACTGCCGTACACCATCGCGCGGCCGTCGGTGATCATCGGCGACCGGCAGACCGGCTTCGTCCCCCGCTTCCAAGGGCTGCACTCCATCGTCACCGCGCTCCTGAAGGGCTCGGTCCCGCTGCTCCCGCTCGACCCGTCCGCGCGCGCCGACGTCATCCCGCGCGACGACGCGGCCCGGGCCCTCGCCGCTCTCCTGGAGCGGCCGTTCAGCGGTGCGGAGCACTGGCTCACCACCGGTGCGGCGGCACCCACGGCGAGCGAGGTGGTGGGGGCCTGCCGGGCGCGCGCCGCGGCCCACGGCATGGCCATGCCCACGCCCCGGCTCGTCGATCCGGACATGGTGGACCGGCTGGTCCGCCCGGTGTTCATCGACCCGCTGCCGCCCGCGGCCCGCCGCAGGTTCGACGACATGCTGGCGATGACGGCTCTGTTCGCCACGGCCGCCCCACTGCCCTGCACCCTCGGTTCCCTGGCAGGCGGTCCGGGGGCGCTCACCGCGGAGCAGGTCCGGTCCGCGGTCGACGCGTCGATCGACCACCTGATACAGGTCAGGAATCTGGCCCGCTCCCGTGCTCCCGAGGGAGCAGCCGCATGAGCGACGAGTTCGCGACGACCGACCCCGCCGCCGTTGCGCAGACCTACCGGCGGCACATCAGCCGGGGCCGCGCCCGGCTCGCCGAGGTCACCGGCGGCCTGGTCGAGGTCGCCTCCAAGGGCGTCCATGTGTGGGACGCGTCGGGGCGTCGCTACATCGACTGCGGCGGCTACGGCGTGTTCCTCCTCGGTCACCAGCACCCGAAGGTCGTCCAGGCCGTCACCGCGCAGCTGCGCAGGCACGCCCTGGCCACCCGGATCCTGCTGGAACCGGTCGCCGCGCGGGCGGCAGAGGTACTCGCGGGCGTGGCTCCCGCAGGCCTGGAGTACGTGCACTTCGTCAACTCCGGCGCGGAGGCGACCGAGGCCGCGATCAAGCTCGCCCGCGCGCACGGCAAGCGGCACCTGATCTCCGCGGCGGGCGGCTATCACGGCAAGACCATGGGAGCGCTCAGTCTCACCGCCCGGGAGCTGTACCAGGCGCCGTTCCGGCCGCTGGTCCCCGACGTACGGCATGTGCCGTACGGGGACGCCGGCGCCCTGGAGCAGGCGCTGGCGGACACACCGGACGCATGTGTGGTGCTGGAACCCGTGCAGGGGGAGAACGGCGTCGTCGTCCCGCCGCCCGGCTATCTGACGGCGGTGCGGCGAGCCTGTCGGGAGCACGGGGCGCTGTTCGTCCTCGACGAGGTGCAGACCGGCCTCGGCCGGCTCGGGACCTGGTGGGGAGCGGACCGGGAAGGTGTCACGCCGGACGTCCTGCTGGTGGGCAAGAACCTCTCCGGCGGGGTGATCCCGGTGGCGGCGATGCTCGCCACCCCTCAGGCGTACGCGCCGTTCAACCGTGACCCGTTCATCCACACGTCCACCTTCGCCGGCTCGCCCGTCGCCTGTGCGGCGGCGGCCGCCGCGGTCGAGACCATCGCCGCCGAGGGCCTGGTCGAACGGGCCGCCCGCGTCGGTACACGGCTGCGGGACGACCTGACGGCGATGCTGCACGAGATCTGCCCGCACCTCGTGCGCGATGTCCGGGGTGCGGGGCTGCTCATCGCCGTCGAACTCGTCGACGAGGGCGTCGCCGGAGACCTGGTGATGGAGCTCATGGACTGCGGAGTCCTCGTCAACCACTCGCTCAACGCCCACCGCGTCCTGCGCCTGACGCCGCCCGCGGTCATCGGCCGCAACGACCTGGCCGCCCTCCTCGACGCCGTGCACCGCGCGGCCCGAGCGGTCGCCGTCCGCCACCCCGGATCACCCGCCCCGGACCAGTCCCAGCAAGAACAAGAACCTGTCGAGAGGACCGCCTGACCCATGCGCCACGTAGAGATCGAGGCCCTGCTTCCCGGCTCCGACCCGCTCGCCGTCTTCGACCGCCTCAAGGACTTCCAGCGCTACCCCGAGCACACGGACGCCGTCCGCGAGGTGACCGTACGTGCCGAACGCGACGGCACCCTGTGGTCGGAGTGGTCGGTGAACTTCCGCAACGGCGAACTGCGGTGGACCGAGCGCGACGTGGTGGACCGCCCGAATCTCACCCTCGGCTTCGAGCAGATCGACGGCGACTTCGAGCGGTTCGACGGCTCCTGGACGGTCCTGGCAGCCGGTGCCGACACCACCGTGCGGTTCGCGGCCGACTTCGACCTCGGCATGCCGTCCCTGGAGCGGATCATCGACCCGATCGCCGAGCGGACTCTGCGCGAGAACATCAGCGCGATCCTCGTCGGACTCCTCGGCGACGCCCTGGTGTTCGTCACCGGTGTCGGCTCCGACGACCTGCACAGCGTGCGGGGCTGAGATGACGGCATCCACCGCCTCCGCCGCACAACAGACGCGCCTCGCCCGCTCCGACGGCCCCCACGGCCCCCACGGGTCAGCGCTGCGCGCCGCGTTCGCCCAGCTGCCCACGGGAGTCACGGTCGTCACCACGACCACGGCGGCCGGCCCCGCGGGCGCCACCGCGAGCGCCGTGTGCTCGCTGTCCCTTGAACCGCCGCTGGTCCTGCTGGGCATCGGCGCCCGCTCGCAGACGTTGGAACGCATCCTGGACAGCGGCCGGTTCCTGGTCAACGTGCTGCCCGTGGGAGCCTCCGCGACCGCCTCGGCCTTCGCCGCGCCCGGGACCTCACCCGAGGCGCGCTTCACCTCGGTGCCCTCGGTGCCCCACCACCCGTACGAGGGCCTGCCGGCGCTCGACGAGGCGCTCGCCTGGGTCGCGTGCTCGGTGCACCGCACCTACCCGGGCGGCGACCACGTCATCGTCATCGGGCACGTCGACCACTGCCGCCACGGCGAGGGGCAGCCGCTCGTCCGGCACGCCGGACGCTACCGGCGGCTCGCCTGAGCCGCCCCGGAGGTGATCGCACCATGCCCCGCATTGCCCTGTTCAGCACCGAGTGCGCCCAACTCGGCGACGCGCTGGAGACCATCATCGAGCGGCACCACGACGACATCGCCGTGGTGGTCACCAGCGACGTGTACGCCACCGGCCGAGGCGGACTGCTCCGGCAGACCCACCGGAACGTGCGCCGGTCCGGGCTCGGCTTCATGACGTACCTCACCTGCTCCTTCATGCTCTATCCGGCCGTCCTCCGCGCGGACCGCCTGCTCGCCCCGTTGCGGGGCGGCCGGCGTACCCGCCGCTCCGTCGAGGAGCTGTGCCGGATGCACGGCATCGAGCACCTGAGGACCGGCAACGTCAACTCTCCCGCTGTCGCCGCGAAACTGGAGGAGGCCGAGCTCGACTTCATCGTCATCTACTGGTTCGACCAGATCCTGCGCGAGCGGGTGATCGCCGCACCGAGTCGGGCCGTGATCAACGTGCACGCGGCCTTCCTGCCGCACTGCCGCGGTCTGTTCCCCACCTTCTTCAGTGCCCTGGAGCCGGACACGCCCTTCGGTATCTCGGCCCACCTGATCGAGAACCGGGAGATCGACGCCGGACCAGTCCTCGCGCAGCGCGTCGCGGTGCCGCCCGCGGGCCGCAGCGTCCTGTTCAACGACTCCTGGGTCAACCGGGCGGGCGTCGGCATGCTGGACGAGATCCTCGCCGACTTCGACGCTTTCCTCGACGCAGCGGTGCCGCAACCGGAGGGCGGCTCGTATTACTCCTATCCGGAGCGCCACCACATCGCGCAGGCACGGCGGCAGGCGCTCGACCTCGCCACCCTGCGGGACTTCCTGGCCGTCGTCCGCGGTACGGGCGCCACGGACTCCGACGGCCATCGGCCCGAAACGGCCGACCGGCGAGGTGCGGGCGCCGTCCGTCCCGAGTGACCGCCTTCCACACCCCCCCGCCGGCGTCGTCGACCCGCCTCGACGGCGCCGCCGGGGGCGTGCGCTCTCGTGAGGCGGAGGCAGGGCCTCAGCCATGGGTGTCTGTCACCAGACCGTCCGACAATCCGGAGACGCTATCCAGCCACTTTCCACATCCTCTGTGTGTCGGGGACTTGGCCGCTGTCAGCTTCGGAGTGTGACATCGCCCTACCGGTCGATCCTCGCTGAGCTCCTGACGCGATCCGCTCAACCATCTGATTGGCGCCTGCACCATGTCGAACCGTGGTGGATGGTGACCCCGCCCCGCCACCTTCCGCGCCGCCAGGGTTGGAAGCTCCACCTCTCGGCGCCCCTGGCCTCGGCACCGCGGGTGCTGGAACGCGCGGGCCGGGTGCTCGTCGCCCACGGCTGCGCCTTCAAGTGCGCCGTCGCCCCGCGCGTCACCGCCGAGCTGACGGCCACCCGGGCCGCCAGGGCGCAGTCCGGCACGTTCCTGACCGCCTACCCCGACAACGACGTCCAACTCGGGCTCATTGCCGAGCAGTTGTACCAGGCGACGCTCGGACTGCCCGGCCCCGCCGTCCTCTCCGACCGCCGCTACCGGCCGGACAGCGTGGTGCACTACCGCTACGGGTGCTTCGCCCGCCCCCGCGTGCTCAACGACGAGGGTTTCTACGAGGGCCGACCGACAGCCCCCGATGGGACCTCCACCCCCGACGAGCGTAACCCCTGGTTCTCGCCGCCCGCCTGGGCCAAGGCCCCGTTCTCCGCGTCGGCTTCGCCCCCGGCCGCGCCCCGTCGCCGGGGCGGCCCCGTCCTGCTGGCGGGCCGGTACCCGGTCAAGGAGGCGGTCCGGCACTCCAACCGGGGCGGTGTCCACCGTGCCGAGGACACCCGTACCGGGGAGGCCGTCCTGCTCAAGGAAGCCCGGTCGCACGTCGGCGCCGACCCGGCCGGCCGGGACGCGCGGGACCGGCTGCGCTACGAGGCGGAGGTCCTGGCCGAGCTCGCGCCCAGGGGCATCACCCCTCGCGTGCGGGAGCTGTTCGAAGCCGGCGGCCATCTCTTCCTGGCCGAGGACCTGATCGCGGGCCGGAATCTCCAACAGTGGACCGCGGAGCATCTGGAACGGGGCGACGGGCAAGTCCCCGTCGCGGTGGCTCGCAGGCTCGCCCGCGAACTCGTCCGGCTGGTCGAACAGGTGTATGCCGCCGGGTTCGTCCTGCGCGACCTCAAGCCCGGCAACGTCGTCATGACCCCGGGGGAGCGGCCGGTCCTGGTCGACCTGGAGCTTGCCGTCCGGCTCGGCGCCACCACCCGCCCGGCCGGCACCCGCGGTTTCACCGACCCCGCCTACCTCGACGCCCCGGCCGTAGCGGAAGACACGGACGGGCCCGGGGCCGGCCCGGCCCCGGCCCTGAGGCGGACTGCTTCAGCCTCGGCGCGACCCTGCTGCACGCCACCAGTGGTATCAGCCCCGTGCTCGCCGCCGACGGCACACCAGCACGGCCTCCCGGCGAGCGGCTCGCCGCTCTGGTCGCCGCTGCCCGGGACCTGCCCGCGCTGCGTGCCCTCGCACCGCTGGTCACCGGGCTCACGGCGGCGGCCCCGTGCCGCCGGACGCTGCCGCGGGCAGCGGCCTTCCTCGACCCGGCACCCGGCTCGTCCGCCGGTACGGCATCGGCCGGGCAGGAGCAACCGCCGGAGCCCCCGTCCGCCGACCGCCTGCTCAAGGACGGTCTGGCCCACCTCGCCGCCACCATGGACCCCTCCGCCGAGTACCTCTGGCCGGCCCCGCGCTCCCTCCCGTACGGCGACCCCTGCAACGTGCAGCTCGGCGCGGCCGGGGTACTCGCCGTGCTCGCCCGGGCCGTCCGCAGCGGCCACGAGAGCGCCCGGCCCGCGCTGCGCGAGGCCGCCCGCTGGCTGGACGACCGGCTCGCCGAGCCCAGCCGGATCCTGCCCGGCCTGTACTTCGGCCGCTCCGGCACCGCCTGGGCCCTGCACGACGCGGCGACCACCCTGGAGGACCCCGGGCTCGCCGACCGGGCCCTCGCCTGCGCCTTGCGCATCCCGCTCGCCTCGGGCAGCGCCGACGTGTGCCACGGCCTGGCCGGTGCCGGGCTCGCACATATCCACCTGTGGCGACTGACCCGCGACCAGCGCTTCGCCGACCGGGCCGAGGAGTGCGCGGACGGGCTGCTGCACCTGCTGAAGGCCCGGCCCGGGGTGGACTGGCCGCTCGGTCCGCAGTTTCCGCGCCGAGCTGGCCGGCTCCACTCACTACGGCTTCGCCCACGGCGTCGCGGGCAACGCGGCCTTCCTGCTCGCTGCCGGCCGCGAACTACGACGGCCCGGGCTGACCGACATCGCGCTCGGCGGCGGCGAGGCCCTGTGCACGCTCGCCGAGTGGCACGACGGCGCCGCGTACTGGCCCAAAGGCCCCACCCACGACGAGCGCCCGGGCCTCAGCTACTGGTGCCACGGCTCCTCGGGCATCGGCACCTTCCTGCTGCGGCTGTGGCAGGAGACCGGCGACGACCGCCACCTCGCCCATGCCGAGGGCGCCGCCCTCGCCGTGCACCGCGACCGCCACCGCCTCGGGCCCGGCGCCTGCCACGGGCTGGCGGGCAACGTCGAGCTGCTTCTCGACCTGTACGCCGCCACCGGCGACGAGCGTCACCTGGACCGGGCCGACGCGCTCGTCCACGCCATCGCCCTGCGCGCCGCACACCGCGACGGCCGGTACCTGGTCCCCGACGACACCCTGCGCGAGCTCACCGCCGCCTACAACGTGGGCCTCGGCGGCGTGCTCGACCTCCTCCTCCGCCGCCGGCACGGCGGCCCCCGATCGTGGCTGGTCGACCGGCCGGCCACGGGCTCGCACCACCCAGCCCCGGAAGGGGGGAATGATCATGGAGAGCACCGTCCAGGAGCTGCAGGAGCTGCCCGAGACCCAGGAGCAGCCGCTGGAGCCGATGATGTGCTGCGACACCGGGCACCACAGCTACGAGTGGACCGACCTCTGTGTGAACCCGGTCGACTGACAGTCGACCCCGTGGTGCTGTGAGCCGCCACCGGCGCCTCACAGCACCCGTTGCGCGGAACGGAAGCGATGACAGGCGCCCCCCTGGACCGCCCTGCTCGACGGCCCGACGGCGGACGCGGCCCGGCAGCTGATCGACAGCATCGCCGGCCGGCCGCGCGGTGCCCCGTGCGGTGCGGCCCGACCTCGGGGATGGTGGCGCGGGCCTGGCCCTCGCCTACCACCAACTCGACCTCTGCCGCTCCGGCGATGGCTGGCGCGCCATGGCCGTCGGCCACCTGGACGCCGCGGTCGGGGCGCGGAACGGATGCGGCTACGGGCCCCGGGGCTGCTCGGCGGCCTCGACGGACTCTCGTTCGCCGCGCACGCACTGGGGCACTCGACCACCGTCGACACCGACCCGTACCGCGTGCTCGACCTGAGTTCCGGCCTGACCGGACGCGGCGCCGTCCTGCTCGACCGCACGCAGGAGGAGACCGGCGTCGAGCGGCTGACCGCCGTCCTGACAGAGCTCGGCCCCCGGGTGGGGGAGCTCCCGCGTGAGTCGGCGGGGATGGCTCACGGCCCGGCCGGTCCGCTGGCCCTGCTCTCGCTGGCGTGGTCGGCGGGCATCGAGGTGCTGGGCCAGGTGACGGCGATCCACCGGGCGGTGGAGCGGATCCTGGAACTCCGCCGGGACGATGCCTGGGGCCCCGACTGGCGGGTGCCCGCTTCCTGGTGCCACGGGAGCCCGGGCATCGCCCGTGCGCTCTGGCTGGCCGGCACCGCCCTCGACGACGCCCGCTTGCGCGAACTCGCCGGCGAAACCGTACTCGCCGCCCTGCGCCGCCCGCCCGCGCTCCGCCGGATCGACGGGCGCGTGGGCCTGTGCCACGGTCTGGCCGGCCTGCTGCTGATCACCCTGCGATTCGCCCAGGACACGGCCGATCCGGCCTTCCGTCCGGCGGCCCACGACGTGGCCGGCCGCCTGCTCGACCGCTACAGCGCTTCCGAGCCGACCACCCCCGGCCTCCTCGACGGCGCCGCCGGGGTATTGCTGGCCGTGCTCTCCGCCACGACGCCCGTGCCGCCCGCCTGGGACAGGGCCCTGCTGCTCTCCTGACCGTCGTCGGAGGGGATGACCGAAGCCGAGTTGTGACAACGCGGGGGTTCGCACGGTGTGGGCCCCTCGGGCACTGCCCCAGGAGATGTGACATGGCTGCTGGTACCGTCGAGTGGTTCAATGCGGAAAATTAGTCTGAATTTGTATCCGGCTCGTTCTTGCAATTTATCCGGCTCGTTCTTGCCGGGAATTCCTCGATGCGCGCCCTGTCGAGGAAGGTTCTTCATGAGCCGTTCAGCTCGCCCGAACGACCGTTTCCGGCCCCGGGGGCAGGGCCGCCCCGGCGTCGCCCCGGGCGACACCGGGCGCCGTTCCTCCGCACCACAGGGGGAGTTCACGCTGCCGGTCACCGTCACCCCGGCCCTCCCAGCCGCTGCGACCTTCGGTGAACTGGACATGCCCGTCGAGTTGCTGAAGATGCTCACCAGTCACGGCCTGCGCGAGCCGTTCCCGATCCAGGCCGCAACATTGCCGAACTCTCTCGCGGGGCGCGATGTCCTGGGCCGCGGGCGCACCGGATCGGGCAAGACGCTCGCCTTCGGCCTGGCGCTCCTCGTGCGCACGGCCGGGCAGCGTGCCGAGTCGCGCAAGCCGCTGGCCCTGATCCTCGTCCCCACGCGTGAGCTGGCCCAGCAGGTCACCGATGCGCTCGCCCCGTACGCCCGGCTGCTGAAGCTGCGGCTGGCCACCGTGGTCGGCGGCATGTCGATCGGCAGGCAGGCCGGCGCACTGCGTGCCGGAGCCGAGGTGGTCGTCGCGACTCCTGGCCGCCTCGCGGATCTCATAGAGCGCAAGGACTGCCGCCTGGAGCGAGTAAAGATCACCGTCCTGGACGAGGCCGACCAGATGGCGGACATGGGCTTCATGCCTCAGGTCACCGAACTCCTGGACCAGGTACGTCCCGAGGGCCAGCGCATGCTGTTCTCGGCCACACTGGACCGCAACATCGACCTCCTGGTGCGACGTTACCTCCATGACCCGGTGGTCCATTCGGTCGATCCGTCGGTGGGCGCGGTCACCACGATGGAGCATCATGTGCTGCACGTGCACGGCGCCGACAAGTACGCCACCGCCACCGAAATCGCTGCCCGCGAAGGGCGCGTGATCATGTTCCTGGACACCAAGCATGCTGTCGACCAGTTCACCAGGCACCTACTGAGCAGCGGTGTGAAAGCCGCGGCGCTGCACGGCGGCAAGTCGCAGCCCCAGCGCACCCACACCCTGGCACAGTTCAAGACCGGTGATGTCACGACGCTGGTGGCCACCAACGTCGCGGCCCGGGGCATCCACGTCGACGACCTCGATCTCGTCGTCAACGTCGATCCCCCCAGCGACCACAAGGACTACTTGCACCGCGGTGGCCGTACTGCCCGCGCCGGCGAGTCCGGCAGTGTCGTCACACTGGTCCTCCCCGGCCAGCGCCGGGACGTGGCCCGTCTCATGTCCGACGCAGGCATCAGGCCGCAGATCACGCAGGTCCGCTCCGGCGAGGCCGAGCTGAGCCGCATCACCGGCGCCCAGGCTCCTTCCGGAGTACCCGTCGGCGGCAGCGGGCCGGTCGCGGAGCGCCCGAAGCGCGGCGGTGCCCCCTTCCGCGGTCTGGGTACCCGCTCGGGGCGGGCCGGCGGCGGTGGCGAGTCTCGCCGCTCTGCCGAGGCCCGCCAGATGGCCGAGGCCCGCAAGGCCGCCCGGGTCCGTCGTGGCGCATAGGCCGGCAACGGAGCGCCACTTGAGAAGTACGTGTCGTATCCGTCGTGGTCGTGCGGCCTGGCGCAGGACTCCGGCGGACTTCAGGAAGACACCTCAGGAAGACACCTCACGCAAGGCGCTCGACCCGGACGGCGATGACACCTTGGGGTTTCGCTGAGGAGCGCGTGCCAATACGGTGGTCCCGTGACGTCGATCAAGAAGTTCCAGGTCACCTTCGACTGCGCAGAACCTGAGCCCCTCGCCCGTTTCTGGTGCGAGGTGTTGGGGTACGTCGTACCGCCGCCACCGGAGGGTTTTGCCACGTGGGACGATTTCAAGCGCTCCCAGCCACCTGAGGAGCAGGACGCATGGTTTGCCTGCAGTGATCCCTCAGGCGTGGGCCCGCGGCTGTACTTCCAGCGCGTCCCCGAAGGGAAGGCCGCCAAGAACCGGCTGCATCTTGACGTGCGGGTCGGCACCGGACTCGTGGGGGAAGAGCGCCTCGCCGCGCTTGAGGCCGAGTGCGCACGACTGGTCCCGCTCGGAGCGGTACACGTGCGAACGCTGTACGACGGCAATGATTCGTGCATCCCGATGCTGGACATCGAGGGCAACGAGTTCTGTATCGACTGAGGGGCCGCGAACGCCCCCTCGTCCAGTCCGGCGAAGCCAACTCCCGGCCCGTTGAACCCGGGTGAGACAGGCCCGGCAACCCCTGAGCGAGAAGTGCGCAGGCAACTGACCGCGTCACGGACGTAGTCGGTGACGGAACACCTGCCGGGAACATTCACCGTCCCCCCTCCGTTCGCCCTCGATTCCACGGGCATAGTGGGGTGGCTCACGGAAGAATTGGCCCGAAGATGTGGGTCCTTCCGGTCGTGCGCCCAGCGCGCGTGACCGCGCTCAGTTACGGCCTGTGGTGACACGGCCGAGTAGACATACGCTCCAACGGGGGTTATCGCACCATGCGTTCCATATCTGTGACCTTTGCGCGTCGGCGCGGACGGCAGCGCACCGTTCTCGCCACCAGTGGGCTCGTCGCGGCCCTGGCGCTCACCGCGACCGCCTGTGGCGGCTCCGGTTCGCACACGGCGAACGGCGCTGCCGATGCCGCCGCTTCCCGGTCGGCCGGCAGCGCCGACGGCAAGGTCCAGGTTCCGGCCGGCCTCGCGGACAAGCTCAAGAAGCACGGGATCGACGTTTCCCAGTGGGAGAACGGCGGCTGGAAGAACTGGGACAAGTCCAAGTGGCTCAGGGACGCCAAGGACTTCGTCAACCCGGTGATCAAGGGCCTGTGGAAGCCCGATCGGATGCAGTCGGCGCAGGAGGCCAACAAGACGGTCTCCACCAAGGACGCCTCCGCCGGCCAGGGTATGAGCGATCCGGACCCGCGGCCCGTGCAGGCCCAGGCCGAGAAGACCCCGTACCACGAGCACTCCGCCCCGGTGGGCAAGGTCTTCTTCGACTCCCCCCGGGGCCCGATGGTCTGCTCCGGCACGGTCATCAAGGACGTCAACCACCCTGGCAAGTCCAACCTCGTGTGGACAGCCGGTCACTGTGTCCACGCCGGGCGCGACGGCGGCTGGTACCGCAACATCGCCTTTGTGCCGTCGTACAACGACAACGGCGACTCCGCGGCGCAGATGCGCACCGCCGGCGCCGCCGAGGCCGCTCCGTACGGCACTTGGTGGGCGGACTGGGTCTCGACCTCGAACGAATGGATCCAGCGAGGCGCCGAGGTGGGTAACGACGGGTCTCCGTACGACTACTCCATCCTGCACGTGAAGCCGGAGAACGGCAGTGGCAAGTCCCTGGAGGAGACCGTCGGCGCGGCGCTCGGCGTGGACTTCTCCGCGCCGCAGGCGAACCAGGTCGCCGAGATGGGCGCCTGGGGGTACCCGGCGGCGCCGCCGTACGACGGCCTGAAGATGTTCAAGTGCCTCGACCGGCCCGGCCGGCTCTCCATGGGCCCGGCACTGCCGAACATGTACCGCATCGGCTGCAGCATGACCGGCGGTTCGTCGGGCGGTGGCTGGTTCCGGGTGGTGAACGGTAAGACCGTGCTGGTGTCGAACACCTCGATCGGCCCGGCGGACCACTCCTGGCTCGCGGGCCCGCCGCTGGGCCAGGAGGCGCAGGCGGTGTACGAGAACATGAGCCGCAAGTACGGCGGGCAGTGACGCAAACGTGACGAAGGGCCTCCTCCGGCGACTGGGGGAGGCCCTTCGCTCGCTCCCGAAGGCATACGCCGAGATGGCCCGGCTTGACCACACACGCTGCAACGTGCTTGCGGGACAAGTCTCACATGGGGAGGGGCTGTTCGGTCCAGATGGACTTGCCGGTGCGGGTGTGGCGGGTGCCCCGGCGCTGGCAGAGTGCGGAGATGAGTTGCAGGCCGCGGCCGCCCTCGTCGGTGGCGGAGGTGTGGCGGATGTGCGGCGTGGTCAGGCTGGCGTCGGAAACCTCGCAGATCAGTGCCCGGCTACGGAGCATGCGCAGCCGGATGGGGCCGCATGCGTGCCGGATGACGTTCCCGACCAGCTCGCTGACGAGGAGTTCGGTGGTCATGACCAGGTCCTCGCCGGCCAGGTCCCAGTCGGTGAGCTGGGCGCGGACCAGCTCACGGGCCCGGCCCGCCGCCACCGGGTCCTCCGGCAAGGGCCATTCGGCGATGTTCTCCGCGTCCAGCGGGTGGGTGCGGGCCAGCAGCAGGGCGGCGTTGTCTGTCAGCGCGCCGTGAGCGGGGAGGAGAGCGGAGGTGAGGGTGGCGCAGAGGGCGTCCAGGCCGGACGTGTCCGCCGGTGCGGGCGGCATGGTTTCGGGCGGCATGGTGTCGACGGACTGGAAGAGGAGCTCGGCCAGGTGGTTCATGCCGGTGGTGACATCCCTGTCCTTGCTTTCGACCAGGCCGTCGCTGTACAGGGCGAGCAGGCTGCCGGCGGGCAGTGGGGTCTCCAGCGTTTCGAAGGGCGGGGCGGCCACTCCCAGTGGCGGGTCCGGGGTCACGGACAGGAAGGTCACAGTGCCGTCGGGGTGGGCCACCGCCGGGGGCAGCTGACCAGCGCCGGCGTACGACAGACACCGGCTCACGGGGTCGTAGATCGCGTACAGGCAGGTGACGAAGGCGTCGTTGCCCAGCTCGCCGACGATGTCGTTGAGGTGGCCGAGGATCTCGTCGGGCGGCAGCTCCAGCTCCGAGAGAGTACGGACGGCGGTGCGGAGCCTGCCCATGGTGGCGGCCTCGGTCATGCCGTGGCCCATGACGTCGCCGATCACGAGCGCCCCCCGGGCCGCGGAGAGGGGGATCACGTCGTACCGGTCGCCGCCGACGTCGGCTCCCTGCTTGGCCGGCTGGTAGCGCGCCGCTGTCGTCACCTCGGGCATCGTGGGCAGTGCCTGCGGCAGCAGGCTGCGCTGGAGGGTGCGGGCCCGGGTCGTCGCCTCGTCGTAGAGCCCGGCTCGCTCCAGGGCCTGCGCGATCAGTCCGCTGAGCGCGGTCAGCAGCGTTCGTTCGTCGTCGTCCAGTACTCGCGGTCGGCCGAAGGAGATCACCGCCGCGCCGATCTCGCGCCCCGACACCGCCAGCGGCAGAAACGCCCACGCCTGCTTGCCGCTCTCCCGGATCAGGGCCTCGGTCCCCGGGTAACGCTTCAGGAACTCCTCCGAGGAGGAGAGACAGAGGGGGTGCGTGTGTGCAGGGCGTCTCCGACCGGGTTCATGGTGTCCCGCACCGTCCAGTGCCCGTCCAGCAGCCGGGTGAACCGCTCCGCGTATCCCCGGGAGCCGACCACGCTCAGCCGGTCGCCGACCACGCCGAGCATGATGAGTCCCGTGGCCCCGAGGGGTGTCATCACGCCGTCGGCCACCGCCGCCATCACATCCTGGGCCGTGACAGCCTCGGCCAGCTCCCGGGTGATCCGCTGCACCAGGGCCGCCCGCTCCGCGGCGGCCCGCTCCGCGGCGGCCCGCTCCGCGGCGGCCCGCTCCGCGGCGGCCCGCTCGACCTCGCGCAGATGTCGCTCGGTGGTGTCGGTGATGTAGAGCGTGAGGCCTTCCGGCACCGGCACCAGCCGCAGGTGGTACCAGGACGTCCCGTCCGGCCCTGGTACGTCGAATCCGGCCGGCCGGCCCTCGGCCGCCGTCGCCCGGCACTGTTGCTCCAGCCCCGGTACGGCACGTATCGCGGGGATGTTCCAGAGCAGGGCTCCGGCCACATCTCCCGCGGCGCCGAGGAGCCGCTCGGCGGCCTGATGGAGAAACCCGATGCGCCGGTCTGTGTCCAGGGAGACGAAGCCGTCGCTCATGTGTCGCAGCGCCCGCCCCACCGACTCGGCGGCGGCATGTGTTTCGCTGCTGTCCCCGAGGGTGCCGATCACTTTCACCGGCGCCCCTCATCGTCCGTGATCGTGCGGGCACGAGCCTCGATCCAGAGGTACGTGCCGTCCTGGCGCCGGACCCGGTACTCGTTCTGGAAGCCGCCGCGGAGCTGGATGCCCGTGTCGAAGCCGGCCACCGCCCCCGGCAGGTCGTCCGGGTGGATCAGAGCCGCCCACGCCTCGATGCCACCGCTCATCACCTCCGGATCGATTCCGGCCAGCACCTCCTCGACGGGCCGGTCGGAGGTCAGCTCGCCGGTGCGCAGGTCCCAGGTGTATGTGACGGAGGGCACCCCTTCCACGTCCCACGGAGGGGCGGCCTCCCGGGGCCCAGGCTCGTTCTCCAGGGCGCGCAGCAGGGTGGGGGACGGACTGAGGATCCCGGACGACGCGAGCCTGCCGGACATCCAGGCCGTCACCTCGTCCAGAAACGCGCACTCCGCCGCCCCGGGCTCGTCGCCCGGGGCGAAGAGGACGGAGAGCGCGCCGCGTCGCCGGCCACCGCCCGGAACGGGGACGGCGAGATGGCCGATGCCGACGGGGAGCCGGGAAGGCCTCAGGGCGGCGGGGTCCCGCCCGGGCACCGGGTCGGGCGGGGCCAGGTCGGGCTGCCAGGCGGTGGTGTCGTTGCGGGCGGCTCGGCTGGGCGGCGCCGTGCCCCGCGCCGGGATGATCAGCCAGGGCCGGGTCATCGCCTCCGGCAGGCCACTGTCGGCGACCAGGTAGAGGATGCCGCTCATGCCGCCGCCCGGTAGATGCACCATGCCACCCAAGCCGTGCACCTCGGCCACCGCCTGTTGGAGCGCGGTCAGCAGCACTTCGACATCGCGCCGGTCCTCGTCCACGGCGTCGAGCAGCCGCATCCGCATGCGATGTCGCTCCAAGGGCCGTACGGCCTGTATGGTCCGCAGGCCCTGTGGTTGGTGCGGCGGGTGGGGGACCTGGGGTTATGGAAACTGTATGTTGCGTTAACTCACCCTTCGTCACCAATGCGGCTGACGCCCTGACCTTGTTCATGGGGACCGGGGTGCCGGCTCCCGGACTGGTCGCGGTTGATCCGACCGCCGCGCACTGCGAGTGTCCGTCGCTCCTCATGACACATGTGCCGGGCCGGACGGTCCTCGACGATGAGGGGGTTCAGACGCGTGTCCCTGTGCCGGCCCGTCAACGGGGGGCGATCCATGCGTTGCGGCCTGCCGAGCGGTCCCGGAGGTATGTGGCGTGGACGACGGCCGACACGGTCGTGACTCTGGAGAGTGCCGACGCGGCGGTATGGGCCGCGGCGATCGACGTGATCCGCAGGCCCGAGCCGCCGTATGAAGGGCGATTCCTGCACCGGGACTTCCAGCCCGGCAATGTGCTGTTCGACGTGCCGCCCCCAAGTCCGGCAGGCGCCCGGATCACCGGTGTCGTCGACTGGGCGGGCGCCTCCTGGGGTCCGGCGGATCTTGATGTGGCGCACTGCTGCACCCATCTTGCGTTGCTGCCTGGCCCGGCATGGGGTCTGCGGTTTGCTGAGGCATATGAAGAGGCCGGCGGAGTGCTGGCCGAGGTCGCGAGCGAGCGGCTGTACTGGCGGGTCCGGGCCGGGCTGACGTGCTCGGAAGAAGTGCGGTCGGTGGCACGGCCATGGCGGGGAGGCGGGGAGGCGGGGAGGCAGGGAGGACGGGGCTGACGACGCGAGCCGTGGAGGAGCGGCTGGATGCCTACATCACGGCCCTGATGAACGCGCCCGCCTGAGCCAAGGCGGGCCGGGGCACGGCGCCATGTGGTTCCGCGGCGGCAGCGCGGGCGAGTGCCGGATTACCGATGAGGCCGTTGCCTTCGGCAGGATGGGCACATGACCGAGATCCGTACACCCCGCCTCCTCCTCCGCAGCTGGCACGACGACGACCTCGCGCCGATGGCGGACATCAACGCGGACCCCCGGGTCATGCGCTGGATCGACGACGGCTCGGTGCGCGACCTGGACCACACAGCCGAGGACATCGAGCGATGGGAGGAGGAGTGGGACGAGGAGGGCTTCGGACTCTTCGCCGTCGAGCTGCTGGCCTCGGGTGAACTGATCGGTTTCACGGGACTGTCCGTGCCCGAGTTCCTGCCGGAGGTGATGCCCGCCGTGGCGATCAGCTGGCGGATCGGCTCACCGTTCTGGGGCCAGGGATACGCCTCCGAAGCCGCGCACGCCACGCTGGAGTTCGCTCTCCAGGACCGCGGCCTGGACCGCGTCATCAGCATCAACCGAGTGGGTGACAACGCCTCCGAGAACGTCATCCGTAAGCTCGGCATGGCGCCCGAGCGGGAGACGGCACACCCGGTGTACGGCTACCCGCTGCGCGTTCACGCCATCGATCTCACCGAGTTCCAGGCGTGAACCGGCCTGGACGTCACCAACACTGGTCCACTCAAGCCGCTGACGGGCTACCAGACCCCGGCCGCCATCCGCCGGGCCGTTGTCACGCGAGTGACGAAATGGCTGGCCCACCGCGAAGTCCGCAACGCCAGAGCCCTGGCCGAGGAGGTGATGGCCCTCGGCGAGCGGATCTCCGAGACGGACAAGCTCATCGAGGGCCGGCTTCGCGAGCACGACCTCGGCCGACATCACCCTGAGCGTCCCCGGCATCGTCAGCCATGGGTACCCACAAGGCGCGCAGGCACCCGAAGGCCGGGCCCGAATGGAGGGCCGGCCCTTCGGATGCTCTGGTCAGCGGACGAAAGATATCTCCGGGTATTTCTTGTCGGGACCGTCGAGCAGGGTGCTGTGCTGGTGGCGCAGCTCCTTGTCGAAGAAGGCGGCGAGGTAGACGCGTTGGATCGCGATCGCGCGGTTCGGGTCGATCGTGCCGAGTATCTGCTGGAGCTGCGCCGGGGAGATCCCGCGCAGGCTTGCCTCCTGTGGCAGCATCGCCTCCGTGTCGCCGAACGACAGGTGCGCCGAGCCTTGGAGCTGGAGGTCGAAGCGGTCTCCCTTCAGATGCGACCACAGCGTGCGCCACGAGCCGTCGTTGTTGCGGTTGTGGGTGCCGGAGCTGAAGAGCAAGAAGGGGCGGTCCAGATTCCTGCCCGGCGCCGAGCCGAAGAACTGACCGTCCAGGTCGGCACCGGCGGCGATACGGTGGTCGAGTTGCATGGAGGTGTCGACCGCCCCGCCGCCCAGTGACCAGCCGAACATCCCGATGCGGGACATGTCCACGGCGTGCGACAGCCCGGTGGGGAGCCTGGCGTGGTCGACGTCCGGGTTGTGGCCCTTGCTGATCGCACCGAGCTGGTTGATGACGAAGCGGATGTCCGCCGCACGCACGTTGAGTGTGTCGGAGGAGTGCGCGCCGGCCGGCATGGTGTTGCCCTCGACCCTTCCGCCGGGGAACTGCACCTCGTTGGCGTCGTGGGTGTGGTCGACGGTGACGACGAGGTAACCGCGGCTGGCCAGGTCCTCGACGAGCGCAGTGCTCCCAGCGCGGTCTCCGTGCAGGCCGGCCGAGTACAGCAGGACGGGCAGCTTGCCGAGCTTGGTGTCGACCGGTGCGAGCACATGGCCTGCTGTCCTCGGCAAGGTCACCTGTTGTGGCGTCAGGCCCTGCGAGGCGAGGAAGTGGGCGCCGGAAGCTGACGGCATCCAGGGCGCCTCGTAGTGACCGCGGGTGGACGCGGCCGGGTACCAGAACGACACCATCACCTCGCGCGGTCTGTTACCGGGCACGTACGGGTCCGTACGGGACTTGTCGACGAGGTGCAGGCTGAACGTGCCCACGCCATAGCGCCCGGTTGGTGCGGGCAGACTGAGCTGGAGAGCGGATGTGGCCGCGCGGGGCGTCACGGCCTCCGGCGGACGGACGGCCTTGTGCTGCTGTGGCACCCCGTCGTGCTGGGGCGCCCAGGGCGCGTCGTCCCGGTCTGGCTGGTCCGGCTGGTCGGGCGAGAACCCGGTGGCGGTGGTGGGCTTGCCGGCCGTCTTCCCTGCGGCCATCGCCGGCGTCATCCCCGCACCCAGGGCGATGGCCAGCGTACCCGCCGTACCGACCGCTCGAGCGATCACTCTGTGGCGGTTGCGTGGTCGGCGGTGTTTCATGGAACCCCCATGTCGGGCAGCGGTCGAGGAACTGGCGATCGGCTGTCGTACGCCGTATCGCCTCTCTGACCTACGGATTTCGGGCCCCCGGCGTTCATCGCGGCGGTGCGCGGAATGAGCAGCTCAACCATGCGACCAGGCTCGCTCGGCGGGCCGTGCCTTCGACCTGCCTGCCGAGTGCGACGGACCCGAACGCATCGTGGAACGAAGTACACGTCCTGAACCGGCGCGCCCTCGCCCTCCTTCTTGCGCTCCCCCTCGCCCTCCCTCTTGCGCCCGCCTCGCCCTGGACCGTCCGGTCGCCGGGCTCCAACCGCCCGGCCTCGACGGCCGCCACCCGCGCACCGCCTCCGTCGGGGTCCTGGCCGCACACCGCGTCCGCGCGCTGCGCACCGTACAACCGGACGGCCTGTACCTGCTCGCCGCCGCGCTGCCACGACGTCGGCGGTTGGCCTACCGGTGTTCGGCGGCACATGCGGCTCCGGTCGAGCCCGCTCCGCGTCAGACAGATCATCCTGCCCCGCGAGGGGGAGAACACTGCCTAGGTCTCTGAGCGGCGCAGTGCCGACTCCAGGAGTGCTTGCGCCGCCCACCGCATGACCTCCTTCGCCTCGTCGGCGTCGACTCCGCATGCGTCGCGGGTCGAGATGAGCGCCTCCACGCCGTACACGAGCATCACCGCCATGGTCAGCCGGCGGTGCTCGGCGGGCGGGAGGATGTCGGCGAGGGGTTCCAGGACGGTGCGGGTCAGGTCCAGCCGGGTGCGGGTGCGGGTGCGGTTGTGGAAGGGGATGTCGTCGGCGCGCTCGCCCTGCGCGACCTGCTGCCAGCGGTCCATGGTCGCTCGAAGCAACGCCCGCCACATGGCCTCGTCGCCGAGTTGGGTGTCCGCGATCCGGGAGACGACCATGTCCAGCCGCTCGGCCGGGTCGTCCGGCAGATCGGCCAGGACGTCCGGCGCGCGCATGAGCGTGCGGGCCTCCAGCAGCAGGTCCGAGGGGTGGGAGAAGTACCGATACGCCGTTGCCGTGGAGACCTGGGCCGTCTCCGCGGCCTCCGCGATCGTGACCGTCCTGCCCTCGTGCAGCAGCGTGACCGCGGCGTCGATGAGCGCCCGCCGGGTGCGCAGTTTCTGGTTCCGGCGGCCGTCACCGACGACATCGAGCACGACGTCGTGGGAGACCCCGGCGGCCCGAAGCATGGGATCCCGGCGGCGCTGGAGTTCTACCGCCAGCTGTGCAAGGACTTCCGTGCCGAGAAGGAAGAGCGCACCCACACGTACTACTCCGAGGACGCCGTCACCATCGAGAACGCGATGACCGGTACGGTCCCGAACTCCTTCATGGGCCTCCCGGGCAACGGCCGGCGGATCTCCTTCCGGATCCTGCACGTCTTCGAGTTCCGGGACGGCCGCATCTCACGGGAGAACGTCTGGCTCGACGGGGCGTCGATCGTCGCCCAGCTGACGGCTCCGGCCCAGGCCGGCTGACGCCTGCCGCATCACGGAAGCCCTGTTCCCTCGCTTCACCTCACACAGAAATGGAACAAGCGTGAGAGACAAGTTACGCGTCAGAGAGTGGTTCTTCGCCGCCGTCGGGGCCATCACGCTGGCGCTCGTGCCGAGCCTCGCCGGCGCAGCCACCACCGCCCCGGCCCAGCACTCCCGGCAACTCGCCGGCAGGTATCTGAACCTGCACCAGTGCCTGTACTACTCGGCTTCGGCCGCAGACCACTTCACGACTTTCGTGCAGAGCCAGGACAACCGCTTCCTCGCCGGTACGAACGTCTCAGACACCCAGGACAGCACGCCCGCCTGTGGCGGCGGTGACGGAAACTACGGCCTCATCGGCCTCCTGTCGGGCGTCAAGCCGATGGACCTGCGCGGCGGCCGCTATCTGAACCTGCACCAGTGCACGTACTACTCGGCATCCGCGGTCAACTACTTCACGACGGCGGTGCCGAGCCGGGACGGCCGCTTCCTGGCCGGGACGAACGTCTCCAACACGCCCGAGTCGAAGGTCAATTGCGGCAGCGGCGACGGAAACTACACAGTCGTCCCGAACCTGTCCTACGTGCAGACCCTGGACCTGACCAGCGGGACCTTCCTCGACCTGCACCAGTGCGTGTACTACTCCGACGCGAACACCGACCACTTCACCACACTGCTCGGCGGCGGGCGGCCCTTCGCGACCGGGACAAAGGTCTCCACGACCGCCGAGACCGCCCCCGTCTGCGCTGCCGGAACCCAGGGCTACAACCTCCTTCCCATCCTGCCAGGCGTGAAGGCGCTCCCGGTGACCTAGACCATGCCTCTCCGATCACCGGATCCTTGGTGTGGCGTGGTGTGGTGTGAGCGGTCGCGGTGATCTGACAGACCGGCAGGCCCAGGCCGCGGCGGATGCCGGAGGCGCAATCGACTGGCACGTCTCGGACGACTCCAGGGTGATGCGCGCCCACCAGCACGCCGTCGGCGCGCGCAGGGCCCCGCCGCCTCCCGCCCTCTCAAAAGGGGCAGAGGCGGTGGGGCATCAGATCGACCGGGCGTGGGCTTGCCGAGGTCATCGAGTACCTGACCGCCACGAGGCCGGAGGGCGAGAGTGAGCTCTCAGGCGATGAGACCTGCGGCTGTACAGTCGCGTCCATGGTGAAGCCGTGGCTGCGAGCGATCGAGGACGATGGACGTGTCGTGGACGATCCGACCGAGGAAGTGCTGCACGACCTGCTGGCTGATATGAACCTGCGGCATCGGTTCGTGATCCTTGAGCGATGCGACTTGGAACCGCACGGTCAGCATTACATGCAGGCCTACCTCAACGACGACATGAGCTACCAGATCGAGTACCGCGAAGGCAGCGCGGACAAGCACTATCAGACACATCTGCCGGCGCCCCATGAATTGGTTGGTCCTGAACCCGTCGCCAGGTTGATGATCGACTGGGCACACGATCGCCCCGGGTGGCGTGAAGCGATGCAATGGGTTCCCCTGCCTCTGTGACTGGGTCTCACAACCACTCTCCACCACGGCCACCGCGGCCATCACAGCCCCGCAACCTCTGCGGCATGAGGCGAGTACTGGAGTGACGGCGCCCAGCCCGTTTCGCGGCCTTGTCGGTGGCGGCAGGCAGACTGGCCACATGACTTCGGTGACCGCACATGACTATGCCTGGATAGGTTCCTCTCCGTTGTTCCGCTACGCGCTGGAGACCGGATACACCCTGACCCTGGTGCGGGGCGTTGCCCCGACGGAGGTGCTGCAGGTGATGGAGGCGGAACCCCAGGGCACGTGCACGGGGGCGGACGCGTTGATCGAGCGGCAGGACGAACTGGGCGACCCGACGGACTACTGGGACGAGTCCTTCGTCGCGGGAGCATTCACCATCCCAGGCGAAGGCGGTGACTGGACGCTCGTCCTGCACGTCGGAGACGGGGGCATGGGGATGCAGTCGCGCTTCCTGGAGGCCTTGTCGGACGGTGGATGCGCTGTGGTGCACTCCAGCAATGGAGGGAAGCCTATGCACTTTTTCCATTGGTATGAGGACGGGGAACTTCGGACCACCTTCGAGTGGCCCACAGCCAGGGACGGCAGCACTCCCGATGCCCTCAACTCAATGATGCGTGAGGTCGGCTTCGCACTGTCGGACGACGAGGGCGAGACGAGCGAGCGTGTCGACACGAAGGCGGCAGGCTTCGCCCTCGCCGAGCGGCTGACCGGGGTTCGGGTGACGGAGGAACTGCTCCGGGGTGCCGAATACCAACTCGGGCTTGTACCCGAGGAACCCGCAGGGGACTGGACCGGCATCGTCATCGACATCACCGACGCCCATGGGGAACGTCTCTGCAAGGAAGTCACCCGCGACGAGGTTGAGGGCTGAGAAGCTGTTGTCGCCCCGATCATGGTGAGGGCCTGTTCGAGTGCGGCGAGCACCCGGTCCGTCACCGCTCTCAGCTTTTCCACACGCTCGCGCGCTGCCCGCTCACGCCAGTTGGTGAGTGTGCGTACGAGTGGGCGAGGGCGAGTGTCCGGGGCGACCGCCGAAGCAAGTGTGGCCCGGCGGTCAGGGCTGGTTCCCGGCCCGGTGAACGAGGAGGTCGCCCAGGGGGGTGCGGCGGTGGATGACGGCACGTCCGGCTCGGAACGTGGTGATCAGGCCCGCGCCGCGCAGGGCGGCGGTGTGGGCCGAGACGGTGGCGTTGCTGACGCCGAGCCGCCGGGCCAGGTCGCTGGTGGTGTGCTCGTGGTCGAGGAGCAGGAGCATCGCGAAGCGAGTCCGGCCGAGCACGTCGGGCAGTGCGTTCTCGCGTGCGGACGGGAGCGGCAGGCCGGGGCCCGCCGGGTAGGTCACGGCCACGGGGTGGTCGGGCAGGTCGGAGATGAGGGGATGGCCGGTCCAGTGGAAGGTGGGCAGGAGCAGCAGACCACGGCCGTCCGGCCGGATGTCGAGTCTGCGCGGCCCGTCCAACTCCCAGACACCGCCGAGCAGCCGGGAGCCGGGGACGAGGTCGGTGAGGGCGGTGCCGATGCCGTGTTCGGCGACGGTCACGGCGTGGCGGGTGAACTCCGCGTGATGCAGGTCTTGTACTGCCGGCCAGACCGGACGCAGCACGCAGTCGAAGGCGGCTTGTTGCGCGCGGCTGAGGATCTGCCAGGCGCTTGCGTCGCCCCGGTACAGGTCGCGGACCCAGGGCGGGGGCGGAGAAGAGCTCGGTATGTCGGCGTAGACACGCTCGACTTCGACGCGGACCAGCTCCGGGCGCCAGGACCGGGCGGCGTCGAACCCGTCTTGCAGCGTGTCGCGGAAGACATCCAGGAAGCCGGGGGCCTTCCCGGCCGGCACGAGGTCCCTCAGCGGGCGCACCGCGTCAGGCAGGGAGCGCAGCAGTCGTCCTCTCCAGTGGCCGAAGAGCAGATCGCTGTCGCGGCGGCACACCATGGACAGGGCGGCGTTGAGTTCTTGCAACGGCGCGGGCCGGGGCGCGAACCGGACGCGGGCGGTGTCAGCGACCGTGAGGTGGATCCGGATCACTACATCCCCTACCAAGACGGCCCCATGGTTTCGGGCAGAGCCTAAACGATCGCCTGTGCGCGCCGCCGGGGGCGAGCATCCGAGGCATGGAGACTTCATCTTCGTCAAGAGCCATAGGCCGTCGGATGGTTGCCGGGTCCGCCCTGGCCGGCGGCGCGCTGCTGCTTACGGGCGGCGGCATCGCACGAGCTGCGGTACGCGAGCAGGTGCGGGAACAGGCGCGGGAACAGGCGGCGGACGCGGTGGCCCTGCGGCTGCCGGCGCCGACCGGTCCGCACCCGGTCGGGGCGACCACGCTCTACCTCGTCGATCCCAGCAGGCGCGATCCATGGGACCCGTCCCTCCCCGTCCGTGAGGTGATGGTGACGGTGCTCTATCCCGCCGCGCAGGCGGACGGTGACGGCTGCCCGATCGCGCCACAGATGACCCCGGGGACAGCGTCGGTCTTTGCGCAGGTCGCGCCTCTGACCAACCCGCAGCTGCCGAACGCAGGGGTGGATTGGGCGGCCACCATGACCCACGCACACGCGGGCGCGCCCGCTCAGGCCGTGCGACGGCCCGTCGTGATCTACAGCCCGGGCGGTGGTGACCCGCGCACCCTCGGCACCTATGTCGCCGAGGAGTTGGCGAGCCAGGGCCACGTGGTGGTGTCGATCGACCACCCCGGAGACGCCGGCGCCGTGCAGTTCCCCGTCACGACGAGCTACCGGTCCGAGTGCATCCGCACGACGGTATTCCGGGAGAACCCCCGGACCAGGCCGGACGTCTACCGCACCGCGATCGCCGCCCGCCTCGCCGATATCCGGTTCGTCCTGAACCAGCTCGAACTCCTGGCGGCTGGGCGCAACCCCGACGCCGCCGACCGCCCGCTGCCCCAGCATCTCCCGCGCGCGCTGGACCTGGCAAGGGTGGGCATATACGGGCACTCGGCGGGGGGCACGGCGGCTGCCCAGGCAGCGTACGACGACCGCCGGATCCGCGCGGTCGTCAACCTGGAAGGCTATCTGGACTATCCGCCGGACCAGCCCGGCGAGCCGGGGCCGCTGTTTCCCGTGGCCCGGTACGGAGTGAACAGGCCGATGCTCTTGCTGGGCACCGACGGCTTCCGCAACGCGGACATCGACCGTTCCTGGTCGGCCATGCTCGCCCACCCGAACCGGCGCACCAGCCGTCGGCAGATCGACGACGCCATGCACTGGGTGTTCAGCGACTTTGCCGCCATGGTGCCCCAGCTTCAGGCGGACGGGCTGATGACCGCCGAAGGCCGCGACCAGATGGTGGGCGCGCTCGGCCCAGGGTGCTCGGTGGCGATGGTGCGCGAGTACGTCCTCGCGTTCTTCGAGCGAAATCTGTCCGGCACATAGCCCCTGAACAACGACGCCCGGCATGCTGAGCGCGGGGAAGGGCTTCCCTGCGGATGCCAGCGGCAGCCGACGGCGTCGTTGAGGACAAACCCCGAGCAGGAGAGCGACGGACGTCCGTCTAAGGTGAGCGGCATGCGTGAGATCGCAGGCGTCAGAGCCATGCCCGGGGGACGTGTACGTGTCCAGTTCCATGACCACGGTTTCGTCATCAGACGCGACCGGCTCGCCGGCCGTGTCGCCGAAGCGCTCCTCGGTGACACGGCCGGATGCGTCACGGTGTTGGTACTGCTCGCTTCAGTGGGCCTCTACAGCCTGCTGAACAAGGCTGGTGCGCCGCACGCCGTCGCAGTGGCCTGCCTCTGGGTGTTCCTCGTCGCGGCCTGCTACGCGACTCTCCTCGCGCTGCTGCGGTGGGCGGCCGAGGTGGTGGGGAACATCGTGTCCTTTCTCCTCGTCGTGGTGACGCTCCCGGGCCTGCTGATCCCGGGATATCGGCGGAAGGCGCTGCGCCGATGGCGCGGTGGCGGCCCGGAGTCCGAGCCGGGGTGGGTGCCTGCCACTGCCCTCGGCGGAGTGTGGCTGGGCCAGGAGCATCCGAGTACCGGCGCTGTGGTGACGGTCCAGTTCGTCGACGGGTCCGTTGTCGCCTACACCACCCGGCCCGACAGGTCCCGGGAACTGCGTGACGGGTTCGAGGCACTGCTGCGCGTCCACCGCCCGGTCCCCACGGCGGTGCCGCATCAGCAATCCGCGCCAGGCACCACGCCGTACCAGTCCTGGCATCCGGGGCCACCCCGCAGCTGACGACGATCGGCGTCGCCGCGCATGCCCCTCCCCTCCCCAACTCCCCGTCCCCGGAGCCGATACGACCATGTCCTTCTTCAGCAAGCGCCGTACCATTCGGCTCTCCCAGCACCGTACGGCCGACAGCCCTTTCGGGCCGATACGGATCAGCTACAACCCTGGGCTGCTGACCGTCATCGCGCTCGTCCAGGGGCCCGGCATGCCTTCCGTCACAGTCGTGCCCGGCCGTGACCGCGGCGCCATGAGCATCAACGGGCAGGTGATCCCCACACGGCGCGGGAACGACGGCCGTTGGGCCCTGCGCCGCAGAACGCGCACTCGCACGGCCCTGCTGGGCGAGCGCACCTACGAACTGCGGCCCACCAGCCTGCGCCGGGCCCGGCTCCTGCGCAACGGCACGCACATCGCCGAAGCGCGTGGCACCCTGCGCTCGTACGCCTCCCTCCGTGACATTCCCGGCCTCGACGCCAGGCTGAGCTGGTCCCACGGCCTCGACCCCACCGACGTGGCGATCGGCCAGTCGATGGTGCTCGCCTTCGGCGCGGGCGCCCCGGGCGCACTGTCCTCGCTCGCCTCCTTCTGCCTCGACGTGTTCGGCTCCTGACACACCACGTCGAAGTCGGCCGTTGTCGCTGAAGAGGCGTTCGGCGTACTGAGCCTTCGGTGACATAGCGGACGCGGCAGTTGTGGTCGTCGACTGTTGCGTGACGCGCGGCACCGGTGGCTCTCGGTGAAGTTCAACGCGCAGGCCGGGCGTGCTCGGTGGGGGAGAAGGCGACGGTGGTCCGTAGCGGCCCGAGCACGGGGTTGGCAGCCGCTGCAAGTGACGAGGTCGACCAGTTCACGAGTCTCACTCTTCATGTCCGCGATCAGGTCCGCCTTGGCCTGCGGCCGCAGTCGGTCGACGCGGGCCAGGGGGCCACGTCGGCCTGCAACGAGGTTAGCGGGGTACGCGGTTCGCGCCCCGCGTCCTGCACCAGCCGCCGCCGCACCTCCTCCGACGCGCCGAGCCGACCCAGTATCCCGTCGCCGACCTGCTCGTGCCGGCCTGTCTCGACGTGGCAGAGAACCCCGCCGGTACTCGGGTCGACCTGAACGCCCTGGCCCAGGAGGAGGTCGGGCTGCGTGCGGTCTCGGATCGCATCGCCGCGCATGTGCGCGTTCCCGCAGTGCCGCTCGAAATCCTGGGCAGCGGCAGCCGCAGCTGCAGCCAGTTGGCCCGGGTCCTCGGCAACCTCCTGGACAACTCCCAAGGCCACGCCTCTTCCACCGTCCCCGTGGAACTGCGGGCCGACGGTGCCAACGCGATGCTCACTGTCACCGACGACGGCCACGGCGTCGCCACTTGCGACCGTGAGCGCGTCTTCGAACGCTTCGTCCGCCTCGACGAGGCCCGCACCCGCGACGACGGCGGTGCCGGCCTCGGTCTTGCCATCGCGCGCGATGTCGTCCAACGGCAGCGCGGAACGCTCGCCGTCGGCGAGGGGCCCGGCGGTGGTGCCGCCTTCCGCGTCACTCTGCCACGGGCGTTCCACTGATCGGCTGATCGACGTCGCAGACTCCGCGGCGCGGGCACCATCCGGGGAAGATCGCGACGACGATCACCCGCCCGACCTGCGGATACATTTCCGCTCACCCATGCGGCCCGATCCCATGTGCTGCAGACCGACTTTCCCCAACTCCCCATGGGAAAAGCCGAAGACGCCCCGGACCGTTTCCCCGCCTCCATCCCCTGTCTCCGGGCGCCGTCTGTCGGCCGCCGCCGGGGCGGCTGGTGGCGCCGGTGGCGATGCTGGCGCTGTTCGTGATGGTCGCCGACCTGCTGGCGGAGCGCCATGCCGGGCTGATCGACGAGACGGTCTTGAGTGAGGCCGTCGAGCACTGTGGTTGGGCGCTGACCTGGTTCATGCAGGGGGTCTCCACGGCGGCGGGCTCGGACTGGCTGGTGGCGGCGAGCAGGGTCTATCTGGGGGTGCGCTGGGCCGCCGACGCCACCACCGGCTTCGCCTTCGGCGCCGCCGATGCGCTCGGCCCGGTCACCCTCGACTAGGGCCGCCGCCTGCTCACCCTCGACCAGAGTCGCCGCCTGCTCACTCGCGACCCGTCACGGTCTATGGACTAACAGCGAGGGTGCGGGGCCAGGGCCCTCGCGCTCCCGCGTGTGCTCCGGTCCGCGGTGGGAGTGGCAAGGGCCCTGATGGTGGGATCAGCTCAGGCCCACGGCCTGGAGCGCGGTGGTCCAGTCGGTGGCGATGGCCTCCTGAGCCGGGGCCAGCTGGATCGTTCCTGCACAGACCGCCTTGTACAGCTTGTACTCAACGGTGTCCTTGTCGGTGGAGCTGGAGCCGCCCACGTCATAGCGGGGCTCGGGCCACAGGTTCTGCTCGCTCTTCGGGTTGCCGCCCAGCGACAGCGGTATGAGGTGGTCTTCCTCGTAGTCAGCCGTGTTGGTGTCGCTGTAGTCGTATTCGGCGATCTGCTTCACCTTCAGGGCGTTGGTGTAGCTCGTGGAGGGACGGATCGAGGAGCTGTAACCCGGGACGCAGATCGTGGAGTCGATCGTGGACTGGGTGACCGCGGAGTTGAGTGCGCCGGGCTGGCAGGCGGCGTCCTGGAGCGGCAGGTAGGACTGCGAGCAGTCGGCCGCGTGGGCGGTGCCGCTGGTGGTCACGATCAGACCACCGGTGGCGAGGGCCAACGACGATACGGCTACGGCGAGTTGGCGCATGCGGGACATGGGGTCTCCCGGTGTAGGGCGCACTCCGACGAGGCGTCAGGGTGTCGATGACATGACAACATCGGATCATCTATGCGGGTAGATGGTTGAAGTGAACAATTCATTGCCGACCGGTTACTCCACCCGGTCGGCGCGTCACGCACGCGACGGTCCGAGGCGGGGAGTGGGCTCAACCTCCTCCCCGCCTCGTAGGAAGTTCCTCGCCGCCGCGTAACGTGAAGCAGCACGAAGAATCTTGTTTCTCGGGGCTGGTGCCGTGACCTGCTGCGCCGAGCGGAACGTGGCAGTTCGTCGAGCCTGGTGCGTTCCTGCAACCTCCGGTCACTCTGTCGGCCTAGGTGAGTTCGACGGTGCCCGGGCCTGGCTGGAGGAGACCGGTCTGCGCGGTGAGTTGCGCGCGGCGGCATTGCCCACGGAGGCGACCTGGGCTCGGGCGGCGACCACGTCGAGGATCGGGCGGGCGGTCGCGCCGGCATCGCCGCACAGGTCGATCACCAGGCTGGCTTCGGTCAGGTGGGCCGGGCGTACGAGCAGGATCATAAGAGCGCGGACCGCACGGCGGCTGGAGGTGAGGAGAACGGTGCGCCGAGGGTGATGCGGCGGCCCTTGAGAGCGCCGAGGTCGAGCAGGTAAGGGCAGCTCGCCGTCACTGTCGAGGTGCTGCTGGTGGGCGGTGCGGGCCGGGGCGAGGTCGTGCGGTTCGGCCAGGGCCGTCAGCTCGGCCGCGACTCGCACGGTCTGCCTCAGAGCGAGGCAGCGGGTGAGGGCGTCCCCCATGAACCGTGCCGGTAGGTGGCCATATCTGATCGGTGGCGCCCGGGGTGGCTGGGGCCCCAGGCACTCGCCAACCGCCCTGCTTGCTGCTCTTGCGCCGCCCATGCCAAGGCTCTATAACGTCTCCTGCAGGTATCGGCGGGGATGGCCGGAAATGGCAGTTGCCGCCGGCCAGGGGGGATCCTCGGCTCCGCCGCGATCGGCATCAGTGCCCGCAGACCGACGGAGACCGAATCATGACCGACGACGCATATCGTGCTGCCCTGACCCGCCTGGCCATCGACCCGGCCTTCCGCGTCGAACTCGACGGAGACACCGGCGAGGTGGCGCGAAGACTCGGCCTGTCGCCCGCCCAGGTCGCCGAACTCCGCTCCCTCCGCGTCGAGTCCGGCACCGACGGGGGACCGGCCTCTCTCGACCCACGGCTGTCCAAGTCGTCCCTGTTCTTCGGAAGCGCGGCGCATGCGCTGGCGCATCACGACACCACGGCTGACCACGCCGTCCCGGCCGGCCACCAGGCCGCGGTGACGCAGGACGCTTCCACGACCCACGCCGTCCCGGCGGAGCAGGTCTCCGGCGACCATGATGCCGGAGCCCCGGCTTCCGCCGAACAGGGCTACGACCTGTCGGGTCCCGCCGACGGCCAGGAGGTCGCCGGCGGCCTGGACACGGCCGCCACTGGCACCCACAGCCTGCTCGGCGGCCCCCTGCTGGACCGGTCCCTGGCCGAAGTGGCCGGCGAGCCGGACCAGGTCGGCAACTTCGGCAGCTTCGGTGACTTCGGAGGGTTCGGCGAGTACGGAAGCGAGAGCCCGGGTTCGGACTTCGGCGGGCTCGGGGAGCAAGTCGGCGGTGGAGCCGAGGGGGGCTTCGGCGACTTCGGTGCCGGCGGCGACGGCGGGTTCGGTGGCGCCGAAGGGGACTTCGGCGGGTTCGGCGGCGGTCCCGATGGCGGATTCGGCGGTAATGGCGGCGGGTTCGGCGACCTAGGAGGCCACGGCGGCTTCGGTGGTGCCGGCGGGGAAGGCGGCGGGGACGCCGGTCACTTCGGCCACGGCGGGATCTACGACCGTGACGGCGGCGACGGCGGCGGCGACGGCGGCGGAGAAGGTGGTGGCGGTGAGGGTGGCGGTGACCCGGAGAACACGGATCGCCCCAGCGGTGGTGGTGGTCATGGTGGTGGTGAGGGTGGC
>NZ_BMVG01000062.1 GCF_014650595.1 Streptomyces alanosinicus | reverse complement strand
CTCACCACCAGCGCCACCGGACAGACCACCACCACAAACCTCTGAACCACCACAACGACGGCACCCGTGGGCATGATCGGGCGTAGTCCGTGTTCTGCTACCGCGACCGTGGACGTACGAAAGTCACGGTCCGGTAGGTAGTTCGGATCGCGGTCCGACCGCTCGTCATGACACTGCACCGGATCCTGCTGTCCGGACTGGGTCCCTCAGATCAGCGGAGTGACCTGTTCCGCGATGCCGAGGAGTGCGCGTCCGTACAGTTCCCCGGCGATGCCGGGGTTGATCATGGCGTGCCGGCTGCTGGTCTCCTGGTCCCGCCAGATGCGCTGCAGCGGGTTCGCCTCGGCGAAGCCGCCCGCGCCCTGGACGTTCAACAGGAGGTCGAGTGCCTCGCGGCAACGACGGGCGACACATGCCGTGTCCATCCGTACCCGCGCCCGCGTCTCGAAGGGCATGTACTCGCCACGGGCCGCCCAGGTGTCGATGTCGCTGCCGGCACGCGACAGGTGCAGCCGGGCCGTGTCGATCAGCTGGGCCGCCTCGGCCAACTGGATATGGGTCGACGGCGCGTCGTAGGCGTGCTCGTAGAAGGTGTACGAGATGCCCCTGCCCTTGGCGAGGGAGGCGGTGACCATGTCCATCCCGGCCTGGGCGAGGCCCACCTGAGGGCCCGCCAGCACCAGTGCGAGCACGGGGACCAGCGCGGACCGGTAGAGCGGCTCGTCCCTGTGCTCGGTCGGGTAGAGCCCCTGCACGGCTCGGGTCACCGACAGGACGCGGTGCGCGGGCACGAAGACCTCGTCGGCGACCAGGGTGTTGCTGCCCGTGCCCCGCATACCGGCCACGTACCAGGTGTCCTCGATCGTCAGCTCGTCCATCGGGATGAGCGCGGCGCCTTCTTCGAGCTGCTCTCCGGCGGCGTCCACGACCGGAATGCCGAGCGTCGCCCACTGTGCGTGCAGACAGCCCGAGGCGAAGCCCCACCGGCCGGTGACGACCAGGCCGCCGTCGACGGCCCTGCTGGTGCCGCCGGGAGCGAGCACTCCGCATACCCGGGCGTCGGGGGTCTCGCCCCAGACCTCGCGCTGAGCCCGCTCAGGGTACAGGCCGGTCATCCAGTTGCAGACGTTGATCAGCGTCGCCACCCAGCCCGTGGAACCGCAGCCGCGAGCCAGCTCCGCCGTGACCGCCAGGAAGGTGCCGAAGTCCGCCTCGTGACCGCCGAGGCGACGCGGCACCGTCAGACGGAACAGCCCCGCCCCGGACAGGGCCGCGATGTTCTCCTCGGCCACCTTGCGGTCCTCTTCCGTGCGGGCCGCGTTCTGCCGGAGCAGGGGCACCAACGCGGCCGCGCTCGCCTTCAGCGCCGTGGCGGCACTGGTGGTCGGGACGGTGTCAGCGGACGTGGTCAAGGGATCCTCCGGCGGCTCGACAGGCGCAACGGCGCACCTCGTCTCCGGTGGCGCCATCAGAGGGGTTCCACGCCGGGGCCGTATCGCAGTCCTGTGTCCGGGACCGTGGAGCGGATTCCCCCGATCGGGCCACTGCGGGTCAGTACACCTGGGCCGTGGCCGGCAGCACGTGGTCGCCGATCTTGTCCGTGCTCAGGCACAGGGAACAGACCATCGCGTCATGGGTGGCGCAGGCGGCCAGGTCAGGCCGTTCGTACGGCTGGTGGCAGACGTGGCAGTCGAGGGTGACCGGGCTCGGATTGCCGTCGGGGTCCAGCAGGGGCTCGTCGATGCCGTCATCGGCGCGGCGCAGGTAGTACCTGCCCTTGGTGACGATCGCCATGAGCGGGGTGACGACGAAGGCGATGAGGGCCGCGGCGACGGGCGAGTACGGCTGGAGGGTGTCGCCCAGCAGATGGAAGTACAGGGCGATCGACAGGCCGGAGGCGGCTGTGAAAGCCACCACTCCGACCGGGTTGACGGCATGGAGCATGCCCCTGCGGAACTCCGGTTGCAGCGGGGACAGCTTCAGCACGTACTTGTTGACGCCGATGTCGGTCGCGACGGTGACCACCCAGGCGATCGCGCAGTTCGAGTAGAAACCCAGGATGCTGTTGAGGAAGCTGAACATGTCGGCCTCCATCAGGGCGAGGGCGAAGCCCAGGTTGACCAGGACGAACACCATGCGGCCGGGGTAGTGCCTGGTGACACGGGTGAAGGAGTTCGTCCACGCCAGTGAACCGGAGTACGCGTTCGTCACGTTGATCTTGATCTGGCTGATGACCACCAGCGCCACGGCCAGCGGGATGACCATCCAGGTGGGCATCATCGCGTCGAAGGCACCGCGGAACTGCTGGATCGGTTCGGTTGCGGCGGCGGGACCGACCTTGGCGAAGATGTAGACGGCGAGAAAGACACCGATGGCCTGCTTCAGCGCGCCGAGCACCACCCAGCCGGGACCGGCCATGACCACGGCGGTCCACCAACTGCGCTTGTTGGCCTCGGTCTTGGGAGGCATGAAGCGCAGGTAGTCGATCTGTTCCCCGATCTGCGCGATGAGGGACAGACACACACCGGCGCCGAGCAGGACCGACGCGGTGTTGACGCCGCCGTCGCCGTCCGTGCCGGCATAGGAGAGGAAGCGGTCGAGCGTGCCGGGGTCGGTGGCGATCAGGTAGACCAGCGGGCCGACCATCAGCAGCAGCCAGATCGGGGTGGTCCACACCTGAAGCTTGCTGAGCGCCTTCATGCCGTAGATCACCAGGGGGATGACCATGAGTGTGGAGACGAGGTATCCGAGCCACAGCGGCAGCCCGAGACCGAGCCTCAGGCCCTGGGCCATGATCGAGCCTTCGAGGGCGAAGAAGATGAAGGTGAAACTGGCGAAGATGACGCTGGTGAGCACCGAGCCGTAGTAGCCGAAGCCGGAGCCTCGGGTGATCAGGTCGAGGTCGATGTTGTAGCGGGCGCCGTAGTAGGCGAGGGGGAAGCCGGTGACGAAGATGACCAGGGCGGCCACCGCGATGGCCACGAGCGCGTTGCCGGTGCCATGGGTCAGACCGATACCGGCGCCGATGGAGAAGTCGGCCATGTAAGCGATGCCACCGAGGGCGGTGGTCGCCACGACCAAGGGGGGCCAACGGCGGTAACTGCGCGGAGCGAAGCGGAGGGTGTAGTCCTCCAGCGTCTCCGTGACCGCCTGGTCAGCGGCGGTCTTCGCCGTTCCTGCCGCCGGCGGCCGGGACTCGGTGGTGCTCATTTCGCGCCTCCCGACGGTCCGTCACACTTCCCGTGACGGCCGTGTATACGACTCTGATCTCACGGTCGGCCACGTTAGGAAGCGGTTGTTTCCGTGGATTCCCACCGTCGTGAACGCGAAGTTTCCTGCAACTCACCTGCCATCCTCGGACAGCCCGCCCGGCGTGAGTGGGAACCGCGGCGTTCAGTTGCCCCGTCCTCTTTCCGGAGAGTGTGTGACCTGCGGTTTCAGAAACGGTGAAGAGACAGTTGTTGGACGAGATGGTGTTCCGGAGCGAAGACGTCTGCGCGGCGGACCGGTTCGACTACTGGTCCGAGCTCTTGGGCCGTACCCACGCGCCCATGGAACTGCGCAGCGACCACGCCGATGACTTCCGGGCCTCCCAGCGTGTGCTGGACCTCGGTGCCATCACCGTGTGGACTCACACGTTCCAGCCGCTGGTGTTCAGGCGCACGCCGAAGCTGATCCGGCAGTCCGACCCTGAGACGTATCACCTGTCCCTCGTCGTTCGCGGGAGCGGGGTCAGCGTTTGGCGGCACCGGGAGACCGAGTACAAGCCGTATGACCTGTTCATCAACTCGTCCTCGCTGCTGAACGACGTCTACAGCACCGGGGACCCGGTCCAGTCGGTGGCGTTGGAGGTTCCCAAAGCCCTGCTGCCGCTGCCGCGCGACGTGGCCGGCCGGATCGTCGGGGCGCCCGTGTCGGCCCGGGAAGGCATGGGTGCCCTGCTGGCACAGTTCCTCACCCAGCTGATCGCGGACCCAGCCGCGTACCAGCCCTGCGACCGGCCGCGTCTGGCCGCCGTCGTGATCCCTCTGGTCGCCGCCCTCTTCGCCCATCTACTCGAAGCCGACGACTGCCTGCCCCCGGAGACCCGCCAGCGGGCCCTCGCCTTGCACATCCAGGCGTTCATCCGGGAGCACCTGCACGATCCGCACCTGACCCCGAGCGCCATCGCCGCCGAGCACCACATCTCCACCAGCTACCTGCACCGGCTGTTCCAGGACGAGGACGCCACAGTCGCCGCGTGGATACGCCGCCTGCGCCTGGAAGCGGCCCGCCGCGACCTCACCGACCCGGCGCTGCGCACCATCCCCATCCATGCGATCGCCGCCCGCTGGGGATACCCCCGCGCGGCCGAATTCAGCCGCGCCTACCGCGCGGCCTACGGCACCACGCCCAGCGACCATCGGCACCAGGCTCTCCAGCCGCGCGAGTGAACGCACCGCCAAGACAGCTGTGCACTGATCGCTGACGACCTGACCGCGGCAATTCGGCATCCTGGACGAGTTCGCGACGGCAGCGGGATCACGGGGGTATCACGCTGGCCGACATATATGAACAAACCGGTAGAGAAGGGTTGTCTCTCATGAAGTTCTGAAGCAGGCCAGTTCCACTGGCCGGTGTGGCCGCGCTGGAGGCGCGGTAGACGGACCACTGATCATCGCGGAGCACGTCGCTTCGCGAGAACGACCCGCTGAGCAGGCATTTCAGAGGTCACCCCACGAACACTTACCCTGTCCTGTCCCGCCGGACGGAACCGGTGATCCTCGGGTCCCCTCTATCCAAGTAGCCTGCATGCGTGGGCATTGCGGACGCTACGGCCGGTGTCGCCCGCTTCGTCCTCGTCCAGTGGTCCAGAAAGGTGGTCGCGTGTCCCTCACCGGAACACCGTTCTTCGTCGTCCTCATCGCCGCGACGGTCGTGGCGATGATCGGCACGATCGCCCTGTGGGCCAGGATCCGCGGGCCCAGGCCGGCGCGCTGGCTGGCGCAGGCCGTGATGATCGGCCTGTGCCAGCTCACCGCGATCAGCGTCGTGGCCACGTGGATCAACAACAGCTACGGGCTGTACGCGTCCTGGGACGACCTCATGGGCACCACGGACAACAGCAACGCGATCGCGATGCCGGGGCCGCCGGTACAGCGCGCGAAGTTCAACCACAGCACCAAGGGCGGTGTCCTGGACACGTATTTCCACGGCCGCAAGTCCACCCTGTCCGGGCAGGTGCTGGTGTGGACGCCGCCGCAGTACTCCGAGCCGGCCTACAAGAAGAAGCGGTTCCCGGTCATCATGCTGCTGCACGGCGTGCCCGGCTCCCCGGAGTCCTGGCTGGAGCACGGCGGCATGCCGGGCGCCTTCTCGGACCTGCTGAAGCAGAACAAGGCGCACCCCTTCATCCTGGTGATGCCCGTGGTCAACCCGGGCAGTGTGGACACCGACTGCACCGACCTGCCCAACCGTAAGGTCGCGACCTGGATGGCGGCGGACGTCCCGGACCTGATCAGCCACAAGTTCCGCACCCTGAGGGGTGCCAGCGGCTGGGGTCTGATGGGCTTCTCGACCGGCGGCTTCTGCGCCGCGAAACTGCCCCTGCAGTACCCGAAGGTCTTCGGCGCGGGCGCCGCTCTCGACCCCGACCCGCTGACCGGCGACAAGTCCGTCCTCCCGGACCCGACCGTGCGCCGGCTCAACAGCCCGACCTACCTGGTGCGGCACACGAAGTCCCACGTCAGCCTGTTCCTCACCACCTCACGCGAGGACCGTCTCAGCCCGCCTTCCTACATCACGCAGTTCCAGGCGGCCGCCGCGTCCTCGCCGGTCACGGTCCGCACATTGCTCCTGCCGAACGGCGGCCACAACTACAACACCTGGTCCGCGGAGTACCCGCCGGCCTTCGCCTGGCTCAGCCAGTGGCTCTCCGCCCCGCACTGATGAGGAACCGGGCCGGCGGCCGTACCGCGCTGACGGTGAGCGGTCCGGCTGGGCCATCATGGGCGCGTGGACTTCGAGCCGTACCGGGGTGAGTTGGTGGCGTACTGCTATCGGATGCCGGGCTCGTTCGACGAGGCCGAGGATCTGGTGCAGGAGACGATGCTGTGTGCCTGGAAGGCCCGTGACCGGTACGACCGCACACGCGCGTCCGTGCGGACGTGGCTGTACCGGATCGCGACCAACGCATGCCTGACGGCTCTGGAGGGGCGGGCGCGACGCCCGTTGCCGTCCGGGCTGGGCGCGCCGAGCGAGGACCCTGGGGCGCCGCTCACTCCGGTCTCGACATCCCCTGGCTGCAGCCGTTCCCCGACGCACGGTTCGATGCGGAGGCGCGGACCGACATGCGGCTCGCGCTGGTGGCGGCGATGCAGGCGCTGCCGCCGCGGCAGCGAGCCGTACTGGTGCTGCGCGAGGCCCTGGAGTTCACCGCCGTTCGCCGCGCGGCTGAACGCCGTGCCGAAGCTGGTCGTCACCCGCACGGTGACCGACACCTCGGCATGGGCGAACTCGCAGGTCGTCGACGGCGGCCTCATGGACGCCGTCAAGAACGGGAAGCGCGACGTGATCATCACCGGCAGTCTGAGCGTCGTACACGCGCTGATGGCCGAGCAACTGATTGATGAATACCGGCTGTTGACCTTCCCCTTGATCCTCGGCGCCGGGCAGCGGCTCTTCCCCGACGACGGCCCGCGCACCAGTCTGGAGTGCCTGTCCGTCGAGCGGGCCGGCGCCGCCGTCCTCGCGCGGTACCGCAGGACAGCACGTTGACGAACCGCTTCGGTTCGCTCGGCGGCTCAGCCACGGCCGGCGCCTTGCCGTGGTCCGTGCCGGAGAGGTCAAACCCGGTGTTCGGGGCCGATCACCGGGCCGGCCCTGGTCCTGCCGTGCCTCCTGTGCAGACCTGAGCCCCTACGGTGGTGAGCCGCCCCGCTGATCGCCATGGCCATGCCCATGCAGAAGATGAGTGCCAGCGCGAGGCCCGAGCAGAAGAGGGCGAGCGGGCTGAGGGTGGCGATGTTGTGGCCGAGCACCGACACGGTGTGGGCCGGACCGCCGGAGAGGTTGTCACCGATCGCCAGAGCCGTGAAGGCGGCCGTCGCAGCGAGAAGGAGCAGTCCGAGAATCAGCATCCGATCTCATCTCCTCAAGGAGTCGTCCTTCCCCTCGGGTACCGGGTACCGAGTACCCGGTATCTGACACGTGACCCGTCACCCCACGAGGCCGTCGTAGGGCGCTGTTGCCTCTGGCGCCGTGGTCACTGGCCAGTGATGGTCTGCGCTTCGGCGGTGTAGAGCCGGGCCGGATCGAATCCCATGCCGGTGAAGTGGCCGGCGAGTTCGAGGGAGAGCACGCCGTGCAGGCGGGTCCAGAAGGTGAGGGCGCGGTGCAGTGCCGCCGGCGGGGCCGGGTGCTGTTCGGCCCAGGCGCGGTGGCGGCCGAGGTGTGACTGGAGTGGTGAGGGCGGTGACGGCGGTGTGCCAGGCGGCTCTTCGTCCGGGCAGGCGTCGAGGAGGACGGCCATGATCTGTGCGGCGGTCCGGGTGGTGTCCTCGGGGGCTCGGTAGCCGGGCACGGGGGTGCCGTAGAGGAGGAAGTAGCGCTGGGGGTCGTCGAGAGCCCATGCGCGCAGGGTGTGGGCCAGGTCGCCGAGGTCGGCGCCGGCGGCGGCACGGGCGCGGAAGGTGTCGGCCAGGCTGCGGTAGGCGTCTGTGATGAGTTCGGTGATCAGTTCGTCGCGGCTGGCGAAGTACCGGTACAGGGCGGGCCCGCTCATACCGATCTGTTTGGCGATGGCGTTCAGGGACAGCGCGGAAGCCCCGGCGGCGGCGATCTGCTCCCACGCGTGTTTCTTGATCTCCTCCCGCACCTGGGCGCGATAGCGCTCCCGGGGGGTTGCCGCATCAGGGTTGCTCACAGTGCGTCCTCCCACTCTCTCGATCAAGCCCACTCTCTCGATCAAGCTCTCTTGGCCAAGTTGGTTAGAAGGTATCACGAACACGATTGACGTTCACGAAGGAGAGGTGTTAGAACTTCTAGCGAACGCGACAACCACGTCAGAAAGGTGGGTGGCCATGAGCAGCAGCCCCCTCGTCGAGGTCGTTCTGCCGGGCATCGTGGACCCGGAAGGACTGCAGATCCGACACGCGACCGTGCCCGACCCCGGACCGGGACAGGTTGTGATCGCCATGGAGGCGACCGGCGTGTCGTTCGCCGAACAGCAGATGCGCCGCGGGCGGTACTACGACCAGCCGCCGTTCCCGTTCGTGCCGGGCTACGACCTCGTGGGCCGTGTGCTGTCGACGGGTCAGGGCGTCGACCCCGGCCTGGCCGGACGACGGGTGGCCGCGCTGGTCAAGGTCGGCGGCTGGGCCAGCCATGTGATCGTCGACGCGCAGGACGTGGTCGAGGTCCCCGACGGCCTGAGCGCGGCGCAGGCCGAGACCGTCGTGGTCAACGGCATCACCGCCTGGCAGATGCTGCACCGCACAGCCCGTGTGCGCGCCGGGCAGACCGTCCTCGTGCACGGCGCCGGCGGCGGTGTGGGCCTGATCCTTGTCCAACTCGCCCGCGCGGCCGGTGTGAAGGTGATCGGTACGGCCTCCGCCCGGCGCCACGACGCTCTGCGCGAACTGGGAGTCACCCCGATCGACTACCGTACGGCGAACGTGCCGGCCCAGGTGCGCGAGCTGGCCCCCGGCGGGGTGGACGCCGTCTTCGACCACGTCGGCGGGCGCAGCGTCATCGACTCCTGGCACCTGCTCGCCCCCGGCGGCACGCTCGTCTCCTACGGCAGCGCCTCCACCCGGGACGACACCGGCTCCAAGCAGTGGCCCGTGCTGAAGATCCTCGCCCGTACCGTGCTCTGGAACACCCTGCCCAACGGCCGCCGCGCCCACTTCTACAACATCTGGGCCGGCCGGAAATTCCAGAACGACCGCTTCCGCACCCGGCTCCACTCCGACCTCACCGAGGTCTTCAGCGCCCTGAGCCGCGGCGACATCACCGCGCCCATCGCCGCCCAACTGCCGCTCACCCAGGCCGCCGAGGCCCTGCGCCTGGCGGAGTCGGGCACCGTCACCGGCAAGATCGTGCTGACTCCCTGACTCCCTGACTCCCTGACTCCCCGACTCGCGCAACCCACAGGCCGGCACCACGGCTCGGCACCAGCGCTCCGGCCACGTCACCACAACGCCCCGCCACCGCCGCACCACAGGGCAGGTTCACCCCACCCCGAAAACCGGCACCGTCCATCACCCCATGGCCGACCACTCCGCCCACATGCCGACGTAGGCGATGCCCAGATAGACGTACAGTCCGCGTCGCCGTTTTTCGAGCGGTAAGGACCTGACGGAGAACACCATGACGTGGACGCTACGGGGGAGCGGTCGAGGGAATGAATCTGCCTGACACCCGTATCGACGGTGGCTCCAATGCCACTTCCCGCAGGGGGGATCTCCCTACTCGCGCGCGGGCGCGGGCGCGAGTGTGCAGGGCGTCGGCGGTGACGCACGGGTCCGCACCCGCGATCTCGGCGAGCAGGCCCGCCGCTGCCGACACGGGCGGCGGTGGGCACACCATGCGGCCCGCCGCGAACAGCACCCCCACCGTCAGGTGATGTTCTCCAGGTCGGTGACGGCGGTGTCGATCTCCGGCAGTCCCAGCATGGCCAGCCGGGCCTCGCGGACCCTGGCCTGGATGCTCGCGTCGGTCAACGTCTCCCGTACGGTCGCGGCAATACCGTCCGCCGTGGTGTCGACCACCTCTCGGCCGAGCCCGAGTTCCTGCACCCGGCGCGCGTTGGCGAACTGGTCGCCGAACTGGGGCAGCACGGCCATGGGGGTGGCCGTACGCAGCGACTCACGGACGCTGTTGAATCCGCCGTGGGTGAGAAACACGTCGACGGACTCCAGCAGCAGCGGCTGTGGCACCCGGTCGGTGATGTGCACGTGCGGGGGCAGGCCGTCGGTGTCCGCCGGGAGGCCCGAGGTGGCGACGACTACCGCACACTCCTGCAGCCGCCGGGCCGCCTCGATCATCGAGCGCAATACCAGCACCGGGTCGGGCAACGAGATCGGCGACTGCTCCCGCTCGTCGGCGGCGGCGGCCTGTTGCCGGATCATCGGCAACGCGGTGCCGAGGGCGGCGAACACCAAGGGGCGGTCGGTGGGGAGTCTGACGATCCACTGCGGCAACACCGGCCAGTGGTCCACGGCCGCAGCCTGCCGGTACGACCACGACGGCGGCAGATACCGGGCGAAGGAGAAGGCCGCCGGCACATAGTCGATACGCCCATGAGGGATGATCGACAGCGGGTCGTCCTGGGCAGGCAGCCCTCGTTCCCGCCGTACGGCATTGAGGCCGGGCAGTATCTCGGCGGGATCGACGACGTTGCCGGCGCCCGACGGAGTGGGCAGCTGGGGGACGCCGAGGAGTTCCGCGATCAGACAGGAGCTCAGGTCCATACCGTCGCGGAGGATGAGGTCGGGGCGGAACTCCCGTGCCACCGGCAGGATCCGCTCCAGAAGATTCCTGGCCATCGGCCCGGACATGGCCAGGGGCATGACGCGCCCCAGGGTGTCCTGCGGCGCCTCGCTGTCCGGGTGCAGCCGGGACGCCTGCTCCAGCAGTTCCGGAGTGATGAAGGCCCGTGGGGAGAACTCGCCGACACAGGCGGTCACCCGGATGCCGTCCTGCTCGAACACCGGGACGAGGGGCGGGGTGGTTGCCACGTGCACGTCGTGACCGGCCGCTGCGAACGCCCGGGCCAGAGGTAACTGGGCGCGCCCGTGAGAGGGACTACCGAGCGTGGTGAACAGTACCCGCACGACAAACCTTTCTGTGGTGGGACCGACAGTAAGGGAACGAAGGACAGGCAGCAGAGACATGACGCGCGCCCGGCCTGTCACCGCCGCCGAACGGCCGACGCCCCCTCACCTCCCGGACCCTGCACGCCACACGAGTCCTCAGTGGTGCGACGCAGAGCCGGCCGGCACACCCGAGCCGACTCCGTGGCAGGCCCCCGGCTGCGCGGGGCGAGTGACAAGCTTGGCAAACTAGGCCTATGGACGCAGGCTTTGCCGCTCTGCTGGGCGCCGCCGTCGGTTCCCTGGCCACCCTTGGCGCCGCGATCGTCAGCGGCCGGGCACAAGCACGGGCCCAACACGATCAGTGGCGCCGTCAGCACCGCCGCGACGCGTACGCCGGCTACCTCAGCGCCCTCCATGACCGCGACATAGCCATGGACGCGATCCTCGACGCGCTGCGTGCCGGTGAACCCGATCTGTCCGACATCGATGAGAAGACACGCCGCTTCGTCACTCTGGCCCGCGAGGTGCACCGCGCCGCCGAGGTCGTCATCCTTGAAGGGCCGGTTTCTGTCGCGGCAGTCGCCGAACGAGTCACCCACGCCTCCAGCGATCTGTCTCACGTCATGCGACGGATGACTGAGGACGCCCGTGCGGGAGACACCACACACAAAGCCGAAGACACAGTCCTTGCCGCCGAACGAGAGCGAATCCTTTACCGAACAGTCCAGGACTTCCGTCTCGCGGCCCGCAGCACGATCGGCAACACGAACTGACTGACGTCGATGGCCCCTGTGGGGCTCACCCTGCCCCCGAAGGGTGTCAGACCTGCCCGAACACGCAGTTCCGGGTCAACCCTCAGTCCCATTCCCATGTGATGCCGAGGACGCCCGGCCGTATCTGCTGCTCCACAAGGTGGACCGAGCCGTGGGCGTTCAGAGTCAGATCGGCGACCGCCTCGCGAGGGGCGGTCGCCGAGGGGCGGGCGAAGCGGCGGCAGTGGACGGGCAGGGCGGCGCGGTCGAACCCGACCTGGAGGACGTACTGGCCGCCGCCGTAAGTGAAGCCGCGCACGTACTCATGGCTCGGCGCGCCGGTCCCGTCCTCGAAGCGGTACCCCAGGACGGCGGTCTCCCCGGCTCTCAGCCGCCCGTCGAAAAGCAGCTCGACGACGATCACCCCCGAGGCGCCGTGGCGCCGGATCCGCCCGACCCGGCAGTTGCCGAGGCCGCGTACCTGTACCCGTTCCGTGTCGCAGCCCGGGTCGCCGTGATGGATGGCGAGATAGCGGTCGACGCCATCGCGGTGGGCCCGTACGACGTGTTGCGAGTCGCGGGCGGCGAGCTCTCGTTGGGCACCGATGTGCACGTGCTCGTAGTGGATCACGGTGTGCAGCCCGCCGTCCGCCGGTGCCGCCAGACTCGCCAGCAGTGATTCGAGCGCGGCGGCGGGTTCGAGGAGGGTGCGATACGGGCGGGCCGGGGGGTGCTCGCTGGTGGTGCGTGGGCCTATCAGGCGGGTGAGGGCGTGCGGGGGAAGCCCCAGCACTTCCTCCAGCGCGGTGACGGCACGAAGCGACTCGGGCCGCTCGGGCCGCCGCACACCGCGCTGCCAGTAGCTGAGGCTGGTCACACCGACACGTATGCCGCGCTGGGCGAGCCGGTGCTGCACGCGATGCAGAGCCAGCCCACGTGCGGCGAGCGCGGCCCGGAGCGCGGCGGAGAACGGGCCGGTGCGCAGGGCTTCGGCGAGTTCGGCGTCGGGGGTGGGGCGGCGGGAGGAGCTGGGGGTTGGGGTGCTGGGGGTTGGGGTGCTGGGGGGTGGGGTGGTGGGGTGTGGGGTCGTGCGGGGATCGGTGCTGTGTGCTGCCATTTGGGCCCCTCCCCTCCTCCCACCCCCTCCATTTGTTCAACTGTGAACGTTCACTGCCTCGTCCCGGAACGGGCCGCTACGTGCACTGCCACCTGCTGGTACCTGCTGTGGCGTTCACAACGGTACGGGTGGAGTTCACTTTGCCGCCAGCCCTGTGGATAACTTCGTTGACCGAGAACCGACAAGAGATCGATGCTGCTCTCGCAGCGTCCGGACGCGCTCCTCCACCCCCACCCTTCCTGGGAGGAACGTCATGTCCATCACCACCCGGGGCCGTAGACGGCTGGCGTCAGTGGCCCTCGCGGCCGTCGCCGTCCTGACGCCCGCCCTCCTGCCAACGGCAACCGCTCACGCCGCGCCGTACTCCGCCCCACAACCTGCTCCTCGGGCCGTCGCCCACCCCGCCGTCGCCGCCGCCAAGCGCCTCAACATCACCATGCAGGCGCAGCAGAACAGCAACTGGTGCTGGGCGGCGAGCGGAAACACCATCGCGTCGTGGTTCGGGCGCAACTACACCCAGAACCAGTTCTGCGACGCCGCCTTCAACCGGCCCCAGGGCAGCACCTGCGGCAACTGGCAGGCGGCGTTGGACGACGTGCAGAACGCCCTCGACTGGATGGGCATCAACCCCGGCACCTACGTGAGCGGCTATCTGCGCTACGCCACCGTGCAGAAGGAGATCAACGCCGACCGCCCCGTCGAGACACGCATCGAGTGGAGCTCCGGGGGCGGGCACATGCATGTGCTGTACGGCTACGACACCTCCGACAACCAGCTCTACTGGGGCGACCCATGGCCCTCCAACTACCGCTACAACTGGGGGGATTACGACTACTACGTGAACAACAACTCGTTCACGTGGACCCACTCGCTCTACGGGATCGGAGCGTGACCCCCATGACCCCGATCCGCACGTCACGGACCCGGACGACACAGCCCCAGACCACACCACTCCAGAGCACACCACCTCAGACCACACCGCCCCGGGCCGCATCGAGCGGCAGCACATCGCCAACTCCCACATCACCGAAGCGCCGTACACCGAACCGGCACGCCCCCGCGGGCCGCACCCCCGTTCGCAAGAGCGCCGCGGTCGTGGTGCTCGCCGCCACCGCAGCCCTCGGCGGACTCACCCCCGCAACCGCCCACGCGGCGACCGCCGCCGGCTTCCCGGCGCCCTTCACGGCCGCCGACACCGCTCAGGCGCGCACTGCGGCATCAACCCCGGCCTCCCTCCGCACCCTCTCGCGCTTCTTCGCCCGCGATGGCGCGATCGCGCAGAGCGCGGCCCGGCCGCACCTGGTCGGACCGTCGGTCACCGTCTACTTCCTCGCCCCGGGGTTCGTCGCCGGACAACGGGGTGCACCTGTCGCCGCCCCGCAGTTCGTCGCGAGCAAGGCGGTCTCCACGGACGGGCAGGTCGCCTCGGTGTGGACCGCACGGACGGCGAAGGGGTGGAAGGTCGTCAACATCGCGACGGGCGGTGACGAGACCGACTACGTCAGCAAGGCGCACGGACTCGGAACCGTCTTCCGGGAACCGCAGATCGACGCCTGGTACGTCGTGCGCGACGGCCGTGTGCTCCCGCTCGACCCCGATGCCCGGCACGCCGTGGGGAACAGCGGCGTGACCCTCGCCGCCTACCAGCGCCTCGTACACGCGAAATACGGCGACAAGCTCCCGGGTTCGTCCTACGACCGAGCGGGCGAGGGCGGCGGTTACGGCGGTTCGGCCGCGCCTCCGCGCGTGTCCGCCGCACCCGCGGCGACCGCCGGGGCGGCCGTCACCGCGGGCGCCGCCACGGCCGTCGCCGCCTTGCTCGGTACCTGGTTCGGTATCCGCCGTATGCGGCGTTCCCGCCGCGTCGGCTGAGCCACCCCCCTGGCCCACGCCCCCGTGCACCAGACCTACCTGGTCTGGTGCACGGTCCGGTGCTTCTCAACCGTCGCGGTCTGCCGTCGCCGGCGGCGTCGGCGACACATCTGCCGTCTGCCACGAGTGTTCGGTGGGGGCGTAGCCGAGGTCGCGGCGTGCTGCGGAGATGTCGAACCAGTGGGCGTGGGTGAGTTCGGCCACCAGAAAGCGTGTCAGGAACGGACGGCGCCGGCGTCGCGTTGCCTTTGCCGTGAGTTCGAGGAGTGTGGCGGTGGTCCGTGCGACGGGAGCGGGGATCGGGTGGATCTCTGCGGTGATGCCATGGTGCGTCAGCAGACCCTGGACGGTGGCGGCGAGGGTGCGGGGACGCCCCTGGGTGATGAAGTAACTGGAGCCTGCCAGAGGGGAGTCCGCCGAGAGAGATTCCACGGCCAGCACGTGTGCTTCGGCGGCGTCGGCGACGTGGACGGTGTCCACGTGGTGGGAACCGGTTCCGGGCAGCAACAGTCTCCCGTGTCGGATGGCCCGGCGCAGGGCGGGCACGAAGTGTGGGTCTCCTTCGCCCCAGATCAGGTGGGGGCGCAGTGACACGGTCGCCAGACGGGGGCTGTTGGCGGCCAGGACCAGCTGCTCCGCCCGCGCCTTGGACCAGGGGTAGGGGGCGAGGAACCGGCGGGGGTAGGGGGCGGACTCGTCGGCTCCCCGCAGGTCCTTGCCGGCGAAGACCACGCTGGCGCTGGAGCAGTTGACCAGACGGGTCACTCCATGGTGTCGGCAGGCGTCGAGGACGGCCGCGGTACCCGCGATGTTGACGGACGCGAAGTCGTGCCGCGGCCCCCACACGTCGGCCAGCGCGGCCGTGTGGATGACGGCGTCACACCCGCGTACGGCGGTCGCGACGCTCGCGGCGTCGCGGATGTCTCCCAGCATGGTCTCAGCCTCAGCCTCAGCCTCGGTCCCGGTCCCGGTGCCGGTGCCGGTCCTGGTCCCGCTCCCGCTCCCGGTCTCGGGGGAAGGCGTGCGGCGGCCGCGCTGCAGGGAACGCACCTGGTGACCGCGGGCGGTGAGACGTCGGCAGATCTCCGCGCCGAGAAATCCGCTGCCTCCGGTGACGAGGATCTTCACGCGTGTTCCTCCGCCGGCCTGGTGGAGAGGCCGTTCGCTGCCAGGCGTCGCCGCGCCCACCGGCCGAGCAGGCGTCGTTCGATCTTCGCGTTGTGCCGGATGTCGACGGGGAACCCCGGATGGAAGGCGATCACCCTGATATGCGTGCCGCGTTCCAGTGCGGCGAGGGTGCGACGCAGGTCTGCGACGATGCGGCTGCGCTCGGCGCCGCGCGGCGTGCCGTCGGTTTCCACACACAGCGCGGGCAGGGACTGCCCGTCGCTGCCGGCGTCGATCAGCGCGGTGCGCCGGACTCCTTCGACCGCGTTGCACGCGGCCTCGACGCATTCGGTGTACAGGGGGCCGTCGGGGCTGGATACGGCGTGTGCCTTGCGCCCGCAGTACCAGAGGTTGCCTTCTGCGTCGGTACGGCCGACATCACCCGTGCGGTGCCAGACATGCTCCCCGTCGAGGATCTTCGCCTGGGCGTCGGCGTGCGGGCGGGCGTGATAGCTGCGGCTGACCAAGGGCCCGCGGACCGCGATCTCGCCGATGGTGTGTGCGGGCAGCGGCTCGGCCTCGGACCAACGGGGGATCGGTCCGGCGTCGGCCGGAATGATCGCCACTCGCATGGCCGGCACCGGCCGGCCCACGCACCGGCCTCCGCCTCGTTCCGACACGGCGCGCGCGGACCGCAGGTCCTGGCCGTCGATCGCGCTCACGGGAAGGCTCTCGGTGGCGCCGTACACACTGCGGATTTCGGCTTGGTCCGTCAGCGTGGTGGTGAGGCGGGCCAGGAGACCGTATTCCAGCGGGGCGCCGAAGGTGGCGACCGACCGTACGGGGGCGAGAACCGGTTCTCTCCGGCCGTCCGAGGCGAGCACGTTCATGAGGGCCGGAGAGCCGAGGAGGCAGGTCGCGCCGGTCCGCTCGACCGCATCGAGGAGATCCTCACGGCGGGCCCGTGCGGGCCTGCGGAAGTCCATCCGGGGAATGGCGACGGTGAGACCGAGCGCCGGGCCCCCGATGGCGAAGGGCAGGAAACCGACGAGCGCCACGGAGCCCGGCCGCATGCCGAGTACGCCTGCGGTGGCGCCGCACTGACGTACCAGCTGCTCGTTGGTGTAGACGACGCCCTTCGGGGTGCCGGTCGAACCCGAGGTGTAGGCGATCAGCGCGGTGCTCTCCTCCGTGGCGTCCAGCGACACGCGCGGTGCCGTACGGGCCAGTCCGGCGATCGTCGGCCACGGGCCGGGACCGGGCCCCGTGGAGAGTGAGATGCGTACGCTGGGTGCCCAGCCGTACAGCGCTCGTGCCACATGGGCCAGAGGTTCGCCCACGAAGGCCTGAGGGGCGGCCTCCCGCAGGCATCGGCGCAGCGCCGCGCGGGGCAGGCCGGGGTCGATCAGTACGGCGCAGCCGCCGAGGGCGGACACCGCGTACACCGTGGTGAGCAGCCCCAGTGGACTACGGGTCATCACCACCGTCCGGCTGCCCGGGCCGACGCCCGCCATGGCCAACGCGTCCGCGGTACGCAGGCATCGGGCATACAGGTCCGCATACGTGATCCGTTGCCGGCGCCCGGCGCGGAATGTGTCGAGTGCGACGGCGGTGGGCTGGGTATCCCGCCAGTGCGACAGCCGGCCCAGCAGACCGGCCTGCGTACCGGTCGCGGTGGTGGTGAAGGAGGAGGGCACCGCTCAGCTCTGCCTTTCGTCGTGACGGCTGAGGAACTGCCGTACACATGCCAGGACTTCTTCCCGGGCGTCCTCCTGGACGAAGTGCCCGGCGTGGGGGAACAGCCGTACCTCGGCGGAGGGACAGCGGCGCAGCCACTCGGCGAGGAAGCGGTGGTCGAAGACCGGATCCCGGCCGCCCCAGCACACCAGCGTGGGTGTCGACGTCAGCTGCGGTGTCTCGACCGGACCCACGTCGACCAGCGGCCATGCCGGGTCGGCGGGGGTCAGAGGGATGTCCTGGATGAAGCGCAGAACCGCCAGCCGGCGTTGTCTGCCGCGATAGGGGGCCACATAGGCACGGCGTACCGGCGCGGGCAGCGGGGATGTCACACCGAGACGTGTGGCCGCCAGGGTGAAGGCGTTGGTGTGGTGCGCGAACCAGGCCGGCAGACGGCCCCCGCTGCGGATCAGGCGCAGGTACCACGGGAGGCGGTGGCCGATCGGCAGGGGAAAGGCCGCCGAGTTGAGCATCACGATGCGGGAGACCCATGCGGGTCGGCGGCGAGCCCAGGCCATACCGATGATGCCGCCCCAGTCGTGCCCGACCAGCGTCCAGCCCTGCTCCGGCAGGCCCCGTTCGGTCACCAGGTGCTGGATCAGACGCTCCAGATCGGCCAGGCGGCCGGCGGCGGTGTAGGTGTACACGGACTCGCCGGGGCGGTCGGACAGGCCCATGCCGATGTGGTCGGGGACGATGCACCGGTGGCCGGCGCGCAGCTCGCTCACCAGGTGCCGCCACATGTAGCTCCAGCTGGGGTTGCCGTGCAGCATGAGCAACGGCGCGCCCGTCCCCTCGTCGAGGTAGTGCTGGCGCACCCCACGGTGCTCGAACCAGTGCGGGGTGAAGTCGTAGTCGGGAAAGCGGCCTTCGGCCTCGGTCGGCGGCACCGGAGCATTGTCGGTGCTGCGAGAACCTGACGGTGCCGCGAGTAACCCCAGGGTATGAAGCCGTCGACCTTGATCACTCCGATGGCGGCATGTGGACCGGCAGCGCTTGCGGTGTGCCGTCCGCTGTCACTTCACTGGCCGGGGCCGCCGCCGGTGGCGCTCGACGACTACGGCCCCTGCCGCGGAGACGACACGACTTCCATGACCCAGCCCCGCTACAGCACCATGCGGCACGTCGCTGTCCACGAGCCCGCGCACCGGCAGACCGGCGAGGAGATCGAGGACGAGGTCCGCTCCCGCAACCCGGGCCTGCGCTTGATGCCGGGGCTGCTGCGGCAGATGTACGGCTTCGAGGAACGGCGCGTGGCACCGGACGGCGCACTGCCCTCCGACCTGGCGGCGGCAGCCTGCCGACAGCTGCTCGACGAGTGCGGCCTGGGCCCGGACGACATCGACCTGCTCATCTTCGCCTCCGCGAGCGAGGACCTGGAGGAACCCGCCACCGCCCACATCGTGGCCGACAAACTGCAGCTCACAGCGCCTGTGTTCGATGTCCAGAACGCCTGCAACGGTGTGCTCAACGCCCTGGAGAACGGCGACGCGCTGATCAGAGCGGGCGGATACCGCCGCGTGCTCATCGCCACCGGCGAGCGGGGCAGCGCGCTCTCCCGCCTCCCGGTACGCGACCGTGCCGATCTGGCCCTGCTGCTGCCCGCCTTCACCCTCGGTGACCTGGGGGCCGCGCTCCTCCTGGAGGCGAGCGACCACCGCGGGCTGCTCGGCATCCACTGGGACACGAACTCGGCCGGCTGGCGGGCGGCCACGGTCACCAACCCCTACTTCGCACCGGGTGCCCCGGTAACCTCCCTCCGCTTCGACTCCCAGGCCCTGGCCGCTTCTTTCGCGGGCATGGAGCAGGGCGCCGTGGACGCACTCGCCGGGTGGGGGCGCAAACCGGACGATCTCGATCTCGTCTGCGTCCATCAGGCGTCCGTCCCCTTCACCCACGCCATCCTGGACTCCATCGGCATCGCCCGGGACCGGTCCGTGGCCACCTTCCCCCGCTACGGCAACGTCGCCACCGCGAGTCTGCCCCTGCAACTGACCAAAGCCGGCCGACAGGACAGGCTGCGCCCCGGTGCCCTGGTGGCCTTCCTCGGCCTGGCCAGCGGAGCCTCCGCCGGGCTGCTCCTCATGCAGTGGCATCCCGACGCCGCCTGACGGCGCAGCTTCCCGTACGACGACCACGCAAAGGACGAACGCCCCGTGCACACCGCCACCGACACCTACGGCCACGTCTGCGCCGCCCTCACCACAACCTTCCGCATCCCCGAGCACGAGCTGTCACCCGAGGCCACCCTCGAACAGCTCGAGCTGGATTCCCTGGCACTGGCAGAACTCGTCCTGGTCCTCGAAGAACGCCTCGGTGTGAAGGCCGACAGCGGCCGCGCCACCCGCACCACGACGCTCGCCGAAGTGGCCGCTCACCTCGATGAACTGCGTACGGCCGGGACGGCGGCCCGATGACCCCGGCAAGGCCGCCGATCGCCGTCACCGGCCTCGGTCTGCTCACCCCCGCGGGAGAGGGCGCCGAAGCCACCTGGGCCGCGGTCTGCGCGGGACACTCCCTCGCGGCCCGCGATCCAGCACTGAACGGCCTGCCGGTGGACTTCTCCTGCCGACTCCCACTCCAGGACGAGGACATCGACCGCGCCATCGGACGCACGTCGTGGCGCATGGGCAGGTTCGCGAAACTCGCCGTCCTCGCCGCCCGGGAGGCGGTACGCGACGCGGGCCTGGACCCGGCGAACTGGCAAGGGGCCCGCGTGGCCACGGTCATCGGCTGCGGCATGGGCGGCACCGAGAAATGGGAAGAGCAGTACGCGCGCCTCGACCGGCACGGCCCCGACCGTGTCTCACCCCTCGCCATCCCCATGATCATTCCCAACCTCGCCACCGGCGAGGTCTCCATCGACCTGCACGCCCACGGCATCAGCGTCGCACCGGCCACCGCCTGCGCCTCCGGCGCCACCGCGATCGCGCTCGCCCGTGACCTGCTCGCCGCCGACCTGTGCGACGTGGCCGTGGCGGGCGGCGCCGAAGCCGCCATCAGCCGCATGGGCGTGACGGGCTTCTGGCGCATGGGCGCACTGTCCGAACGCACCGGCGCCATCGGCGAGGCGTCCCGCCCGTTCGCCGCCGACCGCGACGGCTTCGTCATCGCGGAGGGCGCCGGCGTCCTGGTCCTGGAACGCGCCGCGGACGCCGCCGCCCGGCGTGCCCGGCCCCGCGTCCTGCTCGCCGGGTGCGGCAGCACCTCCGACGCCCACCACCCCACCGCGCCCCCGGACACCGCGCACGGCGCGGACGCAGCCCTGCGCACAGCCCTCGACGAGGCCGGACTCGCCCCGTACGACGTGGACCACGTCAACGCCCACGGCACGTCCACCCCCCTCAACGACGCCACCGAAGCCGCATTGATCGCCCGCGCCCTGCCGCACCGTCCCAGCGTCACCGCCAACAAGGGCGTCCTCGGTCACAGCCTCGGCGCCGCCGGCGCGATCGAAGCGGCCCTGACCATCCTGACCATCCAGCACCGACACGTACCGCCGATCGCCAACCTCCAGGCCCCCGCGCCCGACTTCGACATCGACTGCGTCACCAAACAACCGCGCCACCAGGACGTACGCACCGCCGTCAGCCACTCCTTCGGCTTCGGCGGCCACAACGTCGTCCTGGCCTTCACCGCGACGTGACCACCTCCCCGCTTCCGCCGCCCCGGGAAACGGCCGGCTGCCACCCGGCAGGAGCCCGGGCACACGCCCTGGCCGATCAGGGCGACGTCCTCGTATCCCATCGGCGGTTCTCGCCCCTCCCAGGCCGGTCCGCTCCGTGACCCGGCCACGCCGGGCCCGACTCCAGGTCCGGGTCCGGGCCGGGCGGTACCCAGCAGCCCGGACCACGACCCGCCGCCACAACCGCCGTCCTCCTTCAGTCGGGTGTGCCAGTCCTCCCTCCTGAAGAAGGCCTGCGCCGACATCTGGCCGGCACGAGCGGCCAGGCGGACAGCGAAGTCCAGCGGCTCCCGATCTACGGGCGGAGCATCGAACGCGTAGTCCATCCGCCGAGCCTTTCACGGCGCCGCAGAGCGCGATGGGAGCCGGATCAACCTAGTTGTCCGGCCGTGCCGCCTCCAGTTCTGACAGTTCCGCCGCATCGAGTTCGACCTCCGTGGCCTTGGCCGAGTCCTGGATCGACGCCGGACGGCTGGCTCCCGGTACCGGGATGACCATGGGGGAGCGGGCCAGCAGCCAGGCCAGGACGATCTGCTGCGGACTGACGCCGCGTTCGGCCGCGATGCGGTGGAACGCGGTGCCCGCGGAGGCCGGGCCGGACGGCCCGTCCAGGGAACTGCGGGAGATGCCGCCCAACGGGCTCCAGGGCAGGAAGGCCAGGCCGAGTCGGGTGCTCAACTCCAGCTCGGGCTCGGTGCCGCGTATGGCGGGAGAGTACTGGTTCTGCACGGAGACGAGCGCGTCGCCGAGGATGGCGTGGGCCGCACGGATCTGGCCGGTGGTCACATTGGAGATCCCGGCGGTGCGGATGGTGCCGCCGTCGAGCAGCTCGCGCAGCGCGCCGACCGATTCCGCCCACGGCACGTCAGGGTCGGGCTTGTGCAGCTGGTAGAGGCCGATGGCTTCCACTCCCAGGCGCTTGAGAGAGGCTTCGGCGGCCTGCTTGAGATGGGCGGGAGTACCGGTGACCGTCCAGCCGCCGTCGCCGGAGCGACCCCGGCCGCCCTTGGTCGCGACGAGGACGTCGGAGGTGTCACCGCCGTAGCGGGCCAGGGCGCGGGCGATGAGGAGTTCGTTGTGGCCGCGCTCGTCGGCGTGCCAGTGGTAGCTGTCGGCGGTGTCGATGAGGGTGACGCCGGCGTCGAGGGCTGCGTGGATGGTGGCGACGGCTCGTTGCTCGTCCGGGCGGTGCTCGATGGACAGGGGCATGGCGCCCAGGCCGATCGCGCTGACCGTGGTGCTTCCCAAGCGGCGGTACTTCATGTGTGTCTGTTCTCCGGTGTCGTGTCGTGTCCGAAAAGGTCCGGTGCCGTGTCTCAGCGTGTCGGGGCGGCGGATGCGGCGAGGGCTTCGGCCACGGCACCGGGCAGCCAGTCGGCGGTGCGGGAGAAGGCGAAGCCCAACTGCTTCGCACGGGCGTTGCTCATGGCGTAGTGGCGGTCGAAGGAGAACGGCGAAGCCGCCTCGCCCGGGGCGGCGGCCCGGTACACCGGCTCCCGGCCGGTCCGGGCCGCGATCACGGCTCCCAGATCGCGTACGTCGAACAGGCCGTCCGAGCAGGCGTTGACCGGACCGGTGAAGTCGGTGGCCGTGGCCGCCCACAGCAACAGATCGGTCAGCTCCTCGTAGTGGACGAAGACGGTGGGTACGACGGAGGGGTGCACGGTGAGCGGTCTGCCCTGGGTGATGTGCTCGACGTAGTGCGCCAGCCGGCCGGTGAACTCCTGCGCACCGCCGCCCAGCACGTGGGCGCTGCGCACAGCGGCGAACGCGAACCCGGAACACTGGGTGAAGACGGCCTCCGCCTGACGCTTGCCCTCCGCATAGTGCGCCGCCAGGTAGGTGTCGTCGTGCCAGGGCAGATCCATGCTCACCCGCCACGCGGCGGGGTCCACGGTCTCTTCCGGCACCGGTGTGCCGTGCGGGACGAAGGGCAGCGCGGCAGTCTTCGGATCGTAGACCTCGATGGTGGACGTCATGACGTACCGGCGGGTGCGGCCCCGGAAAGCGCGGGCGGCGATCGCGGCCTGCACCGGCGTGTAGCAGACCTGGTCGATGACCACGTCGAAGGCGCGGGAGGCGAGGGCGGCGGTGAGGGCGGCCTCGTCGTCGCGGTCGACGACAAGATGCTCGACTCCGTCGGGCGGCCGGGTCGAACCACGGTTGATCACAGTGACGCGGTGTCCGGCGGCCCGCAGACGCTCGACCAGGAGCCTGCCGAAGTACCGGTTTCCGCCGATGACGCAGATGCTTTGCATGGCCTCATCCTGGGCGCCTAAGGTCACCAGCAGAAGTGCCGACTTAGTGGAAACGTATTAAGGAAAACTGTTGATCGATGTGCAGCGGCTCCGCGTCCTGCGGACGGTGGCGGAACACGGCAGTTTCAACCAGGCGGCGGCCGCCCTGCGCCTCACCCCCTCCGCCGTCTCCCAGCACGTCGCGGCCCTGGAACGCAGCCTCGGCGCGCGGGTCGTGGAACGCAGCACCCGAGGGGTGACCCTCACCCAGGCCGGCCGGATCATGGTGGGGGCCGCGGAGTCGGTCGCCGCGGAGCTCGCGCACGCCAAGCGGCAGGTCGACCGGCTGAGCACCGGCCGCACCCAGTTCACCCTCGCCACCTTCACCAGCGGCGGCCGGCTTCTGCTGCCCGGTGCCCTCGCCCGGATGACGGCCGCCCATCCCGACACTGTGGTCCACGTCAGGGAGGCCGAGCCCGAGGACAGCCTGCCCCTGGTCCGCCAGGGCGCCGTGGACGCCGCGCTCGCCTACCGCTTCGACGGGCCGCTGCCCAGCCGGCCGGGCAGGACCTCCGACGTGGACTGGACCGCGCTGATGGAAGACCCCTTGCACGTCGTCCTCCCCAAGGCGCACCCCCTGGCCGACCGCCAGGCGCTCGACATCGCCGAGCTGGCGGACCAGCCCTGGGTGCTCGGCTGCCTCAAGACCGAGGCCTACCTGCGTCGTTACGCCGAGCGCGCCGGGTTCGCCCCGGAGATACGCGGCACGACGAGCGACTACTTCTTCGCGTGCTCCCTCGTCGCGGCGGGCGTGGGCGTGTCCCTCATCCCCTCCATCGCACTGGCCCTGGACTCGCCGGGCCTGCGGGCCGTTCCGATCAATCCGCCGACCCCGGCCCGGCATCTCGGCGTCGCTGTGCTGCGCCACCGCGACCACCCCTCGGCGGCGACACTGATCCGGGCCCTCCAGGAGGAGGCGACGGCGGCCGTGGGCACCTGCCTGCGGGTGCTGTGACCGGCGTACGGTGCGAGCAGGTTGGTGAATTCAGACGGTGCCGTGAATACCGGCCATTTCCTCGATGGGGACGCCGCTCGCCTTCGACCGGTTGGCCATTGCACCGAGTGACTCGCCGAGTGTCCAGAACGCGACGCCGATCAGTACCAGGTCCTTGAGCAGGAACTGCCCCGGCTGTGCCGAAAGAACGGGGAATCCGGCGGCAAAGGTGACGACGACGCCGGGAGAGGTGAACAGGAAGCTCAGCGTTCCGAGAAAGAGTACGACCGTCATGGCGCTACCGATGGCTGATAGTTGAGGCCACCTCGGACGGACCGCGATCAGGCAGGCGGCGACGATCTCTGTCGTGCCGAGGGACACGGCGACCGCGTGCACGCTGAGCACGTCGTACACCCAGCTCAGGAGCGGGCTGTGTTCGATGAGTACACGGCTGTCCATCTTGACGTACTTGCCGCCGCCGATCCAGGCGAGCACCACCACGAGGCCGTAGCGGCTGACGAGGCGAGCCGCCTGTGTCGCGGCGCGAGCGAGGGCAGCGATTTCAGGCATGGGTGACTCCCTTGAGGCGCGAATGGGGCGACAGCACGATCCGCCCGGTCGGATGGTGACACGGCGACCATAGTGATCGGTTCTCCAACTCGGGAACCGGGGATTCCAGTTCGTCCGCAGCACGTAATAAATAGACGCGACACAAATAGACGCGATTGAAATTCCTCCTGAGATGACCGGGCGAGCCTGATTCCCCGCGTGGGCCGACGTGCGGCGCCCTGAGCCGTCCCGTCTGTCTGCCGGCCGGCCCATGGATCCGCTGGGAGGGGCGCCGGCCGGCCATGGCGGTGTGGTTCCAGAGGCACCGGTGGTGAACTTCGCACTCAGAAACTGCTGTTGACCTCGTTGACATGCCGTGACCCCACGCGTTTCACTCGACACTCGTGAATGGCAACGTTGTCAGGCCGTCCCGAGGCGACCGGCATCGCAGTCCGTCACCGACGTCCCCGTCCTTCGGCACGTCAGCACCTGTGCGAGGCACGAACCGCTGCGGAGGCAACCGATGGTCCGACCCCGACGTTCAGCTGCGCCACGTAACCGAAAGAGACTTCGCCAACGCCTGGCCGTGATCTCCGTCCTGGGCATCGCGGTACTCACGCTCCCCGCGGTCGGGGATGCCTATGGGGCGAGCCCCGCCTCACCGGCCTTGGTGAAAGATCCCGCGTCCCTCGTCAATCCCCTCATCGGTACGTCCGGTGCGGTGGACACCTTCCCCGGCCCCGACATGCCCGCCGGCATGGTGCAGTGGGGCCCCGACACGACGCCCGACCGCCCCTCCGGCGGCGGCTACGAGTACAACGACGACAAAATCTCGGGCTTCAGCCTCACCCATGTCTCGGGGCCCGGCTGCGGAGTCGCGGGCGACCTGCCCGTCCTGCCGGTGACCGGCACCCTGTCGGGCGACCTCGGCAACGCATCCGTCGGCTTCAGCCACGACGACGAACAGACCGGCGTCGGGTACTACAAGGTCAAGGACGCGAGCGGGGTCCAGACCCAGCTCACCGACACCACGCGCGCCGGCCTGGGCACCTTCACCTTCCCCACGGGCCGGCAGGCGAACCTGCTGTTCAAGCTCAGCGGCGGCGCCACTCAGGTGGACGGCACCCGTGTCCAGGTGGTGAACAAGAAGGAGATCAGCGGCTCGGTCGACAGCGGTCACTTCTGCGGCGCGGACAACCGGTACACCCTGCACTTCGACATCAAGTTCGATCAGCCGTTCACCGCCAGCGGCACCTGGGTCGGCGGCACCATCAACCTCAACGCGACATCGCTGAAAGCCGGCAGGGCTCGGCAGAACCTGCAGACACACCCGTCGAAGCCGCTGAAGGAAAGGCACTTCACCGTTCCCGCGGCCCCGTCCCCGACCGTGCACGGGAGCGCCGGCACGTCCGCCACGGGCAAAGCCGTAGAGCCTCCCACCACTGGCGCCAACGGCATGTACCTGACGTTCGACACCTCCTCCACCCCGACGGTGAGAGCGAAGGTCGGCATCTCTTACACCAGCGACGCCAATGCGGCGGACAACCTCGCCACGGAGATCAGGAACTGGAACGTCGACACCGTCGAGCAGGCGAACCACGATGCCTGGAACGCGGTACTGAACAGGGTCCGGATCGGCGGCGGTTCCCCGGACCAGCAGGTGCAGTTCTACACCGCGCTGTACCACGCGCTGCTGCACCCCAACGTCCTCTCGGACGACAACGGCCAGTACATGGGCATGGACAACCAGATCCACACGCTGGCCAAGGGCCAGCAGGCCCAGTACGCCAACTACTCGGGCTGGGACACCTACCGCTCCCAGACCCAGCTGATGGCGATGGTCGAGCCCAAGGTCACCAGCGACGTCGTCACCTCGATGCTCAACGGCTACGACCAGACGGGCCTGCTGCCCAAGTGGGCCTCGAACAACGGCGAGAGCTACGTCATGGTCGGCGACCCGGCCGCCGGCATCGTCGCCGACGCGTACGCCTTCGGCGCCCGCGGCTTCGACACGGACAAGGCGCTCGCCGCCCTGCAGCACGAGGCCACCGCCCCGAACAACAACCGCCCCGGCGAGTCGGTGCGGGACACCAAGGGCTACCTCCCGCTCGACGAGAACGACTACGGCTGCTGCAACTTCTACGGCCCCGTCTCCACACAGCTGGAGTACGACTCCGCCGACTACGCCCTCGCCGCCTTCGCGAAGTCACTGGGCAGGACGGCCGTCCACGACAGGTTCGCCACCCGTGCCCAGGACTGGATGAACGTCTTCAACCCGCAGACCGGCTACATGCAGGCGAAGAACAAGGACGGCCAGTTCGCGGGCGGTTTCACCTCCGGTACCTCCAACGGTTTCGTGGAGGGCACGTCGGCCCAGTACACGCCGATGGTCCCGTTCAACCTGCGGCAGCTCATCCAGGCACGCGGCGGCGACAAGGCGTACTCGTCCTACCTGGACAGCCTGCTCGACAACCTCACCGACCCCGGCAACACCAACGCCGACCTGAGCAATGAGCCCAGCGTGGAGATTCCCTGGGAGTACGACTACACAGGCCGGCCGTGGAAGACCCAGGAAGCCGTCCGCGAGGCCCAGCAGAAGCTGTACTTCAACGCTCCGGTCGGCTCGTTCGGCAACGATGATCTCGGCGCGATGAGTTCCTGGTACGTCTGGTCCGAGCTCGGCATGTACCCGGAGACCCCGGGCACGGACACTCTGGCGCTCGGCAGCCCCGCGTTCCCGGTGGCCGAGGTGGCCTTCGCAGGCGGAAAGAACGTACAGATCAATGCGCCGCAGGCGGCACCCGAGGCGCCGTACGTGCAGTCCCTCGACGTCAAGGGCAAGGAGTGGAACACCTCCTGGCTGACGTACCAGCAGTTCAAGGGCGCGGGCACGGTCGACTTCACCCTCGGCACCCAGCCCGACACGTCCTGGGCCTCCGATCCGTCGGCAGTGCCGCCGTCGGACACCACCGGCGGCGACCGCGTCCTGGCCGCGACCGGCCCCTCCAGCGACGGCCTGGTGCTCCGGCCGGGCGCGTCCGATGACGGCACGCTCGCCCTCACCAACCTCGGCGGCAAGGACGTCACCGTGGACTGGAAGGCGACGGCGCCCTCCGGCGTCACGCTCGACCCCGCGTCCGGCTCGGTCACGGTGCCCGCCTCGGGCAGCGCCAAGGCGATATTCCATGTGACAGCGGGCGCGAACGAAGGAACGTTCCCGGTCACCCTCGCGCTGACCGACCACAACAGCGGGGCGGCACTGAGCGGTACGGCCCTGCGCGTGGCCGTGGCCAAGGCCGGCGAGCTGTGGCCGTACGACACCAACGAGGGCGTCTACCCCGACGGCACGAGCTTCTCGGGCGGCTTCGACGGCGGCGGCTGGGCGTTCTCGCAGAACGCGCTGTCGGCGGCCGGTGTCACGAGCGGCTCCACGCTCACCGTCGACGGCGTCTCCTACACCTGGCCGACGGTGACGTCCGGCCACCTGGACAACCTGGAGATGGCCGGCCAGACCGTCCCGATGCCGGCCGGCACCTCAGGTGCGTCGCTGGGCCTGCTGGGCACGGCGGCCAACGCCCCGACCGACGGCAGCGGGGTCTCGGGCACGGTGACCGTCACCTACACCGACGGCACCACGTCGAAGGCGACGGTCGGTTTCTCGGACTGGACGCTCAACGCCGGTTCCAGCAAGCCGATGACGGGTGACACCACGGCCGTCACCACGGGCTACCGCAACACCGGCAGCGGCGACCGGGACGGCGTGAAGACCTATGTCTTCGCCACGAAGGTCCCGCTCGACGCGTCCAAGCACGTCGCGTCGATCACCCTGCCCGTGACGGGCTCGACCGGCACCGACCACCTGTTCGCCTACGGCTTCGGCCAGTGAGGCCCGGCAGCAGACACTGACGACAGCGGACCGATTCCCGGGGCGCGAGCCTCGGGGGCCGGCGCCGCTGGCTGCGGCCGCCGCTGTGGGCGTATTCGGGTGTGGCTCGGTGTGTAGGGGGAGGGAGGTCGGGACAGCGGGAACTTCCCGGCTCCTTCACGCGTTGCGGAGGGCGAGTTGCGGAGGGCGACCTGATCGTCCGATGTGTGACACGACGGTGCCGCTGTCGTCGAGAGAAGTGAGCAACCCATGGCCATGGTGGGCCTGTTCTGGATCGCCGAGGGTGATGTGTACGTGGGCGCGAAGCCGTCCGGACTGGCTCCCGGGGTGCGCCTGACCCCCGAGGGCGTGCTGGCACTCGGCGACGGACAGTCCAGCATCTACCTGTGGGAGGAGGTGCGCGCCCTGACGGTGGCGGACGTCCCCGTGAAGTCCCTGAAACGGCAGGTCGGAGTGGTGAAAGACCTGGCCCTGGAAACGGTCATGGAGCTGACCCTGCCCATAGGCTACGGCCGGGTGGACGAGGCCCCGGCGATGACGGTCCGCGTGAACTCATCCGACAGCGAACATGAGTTGGCCGCCTATGCCGCCGCTGCCGTCGGCTACCCCCAGACCGAGATCGATCTCTCCCTCGCCCTCCTGACCCGCCTCACGGAGGGCGCCGCGACGATGGCGACGACACTGGCGGCGATGTCGGAGTGGGGCCGCACCTGGGAGGGGCGGCGCCTCGGGGGGCCGGAGCGGGAGGAGCTGTTGCGGGGGTGGGTGGGCTAGCGCGCCTGCTGCGAAAGGAAGGGATGCTCTGTCAGACCTCCATGGGATGCTCCGAGCATGGAGACGACACTGCAGCTGACGATCGACTGCTCCGACCCGCAGAGACTGGTGACCTTCTGGACCGAGGCCCTGGGGTATGTGCCCGAGCCTCCGCCTGGCGGGCACGCCACGTGGCGTGCTTACTGGGCGGAGATGGGCGTACCCGAGGCAGAGTTGCCCACCGATGCCGGGGAAACACCGGAGTCGATCATCGATCCTGCGGGACGAGGCCCGCGGGTGTGGTTCCAGGAGGTTCCGGAACCGAAGGCCGCCAAGAACCGGGTACACCTCGACCTGAAGGTCGGCGGTGGTCGCGACGTCCCGCTGGCGGTCCGCACACAACGGGTCACGACCAAGGTGGAACGGCTGACCAAAGCCGGTGCCACCGTACTGCGGATCACGGACGAGCCCGACATGGGGCACTACGCCGTCGTTCTGCAGGACCCCGAGGGCAACGAATTCTGTGTCGTCTAGGAGCCCGTTGCGGAGTCCGAGAAGACCGACCGCGCCCGGCCCGGCGCCTCGAAGCGATCACCAGCGTGGCGCCGGGCGTTCTCCTGCCGTCCGGCCCTCACCGGTCGTTCCGCACATCACCTCCGGGGACGACCTCACCGAAGGTACGGCGAGCGGCGCGACGCCACCGGTTGGCGGGGAGTGCGGGACGCAGCGCGGCCAAGGCGCTGCAGTACTTGGTGAACACGGCGGGGCGTATCCCGTAGGCGTGCAACAGGCGGTCGGCCTCGGTGAAATGCCCGGTGGTCTTGGTCTCGACGAGCACGAGGTCGTCCGCGCACCGCACGGTGTGTCCAGTGCGCAGGTCGTCGCAGACCAGGGCCGCGTCGCAGGTGATGCGCTCGCCGTCGGCCACGAAGGTGGCGCGAACGTAGTCGGTACTCAGGGACGCTTCGAGGGAGGCCGGGGCGCCGATGCCGTATGCGGTCCGCAGAGTGTCGGCGAGGAAACCCCGGCACTCGGGATCGAGCGGGGTGCCGGCTCCGGTCAGCGGGCGGCGGCGCTTCACGGTGTCGCCGCGCGCCCCCTTGAGCTTGATCTCGAACTGCCGCTCCCCGTGGTCCGCGTACACCCGTTCCCGGATCTTGAAGCGGAGCCGGCGGCCCTGCCGATGGTCGTGGAAGAAGCGGAGTTCAGGGGTGTCGTAGTAAACGGAGTGATAGCGGAAGGCACGCCGGCCGTCGATGGCAAGGGCGCGGAAGGGGCCCCCGGGCCGGTCGGTGTCGGTGAGCTGTCGGACGACGGACAGGAAGGTGCCCGCGGGCACGAGGTAGCTGTGGTCGAAGCGGGCGAGAAGGGCGGCCCGTTCGTTGAGCTCGTCGAGTGAGATGGGGCGGGCGTCGTGGGCCGCGTCGCCGATGGCACGGACCGCCGAGGTGGAGCGGACCGATGCAGCGGAATGGACCGGTGCAGTGGAGCGGACCGGCGCGGTGGAGTGGACCGATGCGGTGGTCACACGGTCTCCCAGGCGGACGCGGGGCGGGGAGCAGGTCCGCCGGCGGGCGCGGGGCCCCGGCCGGTCGGGGACGGCGCGGGCTCGCGGTATCGGACGTCGACGACGGTCAGGTCCCGCACGAAGTCGACTTCCATGACCGTCCAGTGCAAGGGCTCACCCAGACGACGGACGAGGTCGGCGCGGAGGGCGGCCGGGTCCTCGTGGACAGTGTCGAGGGTGACGACGGCGCGCCGGGTGCCGGCGAAGAGACGGGGGTGGTCGGCCGACCAGACGACGAGGAGCAGGGCGGCGCACAGCCCGGCGGTGAGCGCGAACGGAACCCTCGGCAGTCCACAGAGCAGGCCGAGCACCAGGGTGGTGAAGTAATAGGCGACTTCTTCGTGCTGCACGGCGTCGGAGCGGAGCCTGACGATCGAGAGGACGCCGAAGAGGCCGAAGCCCAGAGCCGCTCCTCCGGCGCCGCGTACCTCGGAAAGGGCGGTGACGACGGTGAAGAGACCTGTGTTCAGGGCGAGATAGGCCGGCACGAGGTCACGCCGACGGTGCCGTGGGTAGTAGATGGCGAAGGTCAGCACGCCGACGGCGGTGAGGTCGAGCCCGAGGTGGGCGACGAGATGCCGTAACGACTCCATGGCTGCGCTCCCTGTAGCTGTGGAGGCCGAAAGGCCTGAAGAACTGGAAGGAAACACAGACGATAGGTAAACGCACGGTGAACGTGCCCCCGCTTACGAAGAACCGATGCGCCTCCTTGATGCCGCTCGGGCCCAACTGACCGGAAGCACTCACTCCCTGTCGCATTCGCCTCTCTTGCCAGTCGCCTTGCGTGTTCCACCTCGGGCGCGGCATCGGCCTTCGGCGCCAGCACCTCTAGAGAACGTGTACCTCGTTGATCACGTCCATGAGCGGCACGACGGCCCACGGGAGGCTGGCATCGGGTTCGCCGGGTTCACCGAGTTCGGGGCATTCACCGGCTTGAGGACGTCGTTGTGGTGGTTCAGAGGTTTGTGGTGGTGGTCTGTCCGGTGGCGCTGGTGGTGAG
>NZ_BMVG01000061.1 GCF_014650595.1 Streptomyces alanosinicus | reverse complement strand
CCTCTGACCTGCGAAAACGCGAGCTTTAGTTCAGTCAATACACCGCAGGTTCAAATCCTGCTCCCGCTACGAGAGTTGGGGGCCCGACAGCTATCGGGCCCCCAACTGCTTTGCGCAACTGCGCCACCCACCGGGTGCAGGTGACCCGTTTGTGCAGAATTCCCGCAAGTCCGGCAATCCGGTCGGCTAATCTGATCGACCGTGGCTCCGCAGGCGCCACACAGGGATGCGGACTTTGCAGGAGATCCACGTGGTCATCGACTTCTCGGCTTTCAACTCCGGTGCGACTCCGGCTCCCGTGGACCCGCGGGTGCTGTTCGACTCCCTCCCGCGAGCAGAACGCTACGAGTTCCTGCGCGACCCCCAGGGGCAGGTCCTCCAAACCTGGTTCGAGCGCCGCAACGAACAGGACCTGGTCGTCAAGCTGAACACCGGCGGCGGTAAGACACTGGTGGGCCTGCTGATCTGCCAGTCCAGCCTCAACGACGGCAAGGGACCAGCCCTCTACTTGGCACCGGACCCCTATCTGGCTGAGCAGGCCGCCGAGCAGGCACACGACCTCGGCCTGGAGGTCACCGATGACCCACGCTCCCACCGCTTCACCAGCGGCGAAGCAATCTGCGTGCTGAGCCTGCACCGCTTCGTCAACGGCAAGAGCGTCTTCGGCTTGCTCGGCGACGGCAGCCGGCCAATCGTCGACGTCGGCACGATCGTGGTCGACGACGCCCATGCGGCGCTCGCGACGGTACGCGAGAAGTTCACGATGACGGTGTCCAAGCAGGACCACCCCGAGACGTTCGACCGGCTGCTCACCCTGTTCGGGCCGGACCTGCGCCTGCAGTCGCCCAGCGGCTACCTGGACCTGACAACCGAGGTCCCATCGGCTGTGCTCCAGGTGCCGTTCTGGGCCTGGAGCAACCGCGAGGCGGACGTCACCGAGATCCTGCAGGGCCTGCGCGACGACGAGCGACTGCAGTGGTCGTGGCCGCTCGTGCGGGACGTCCTCCCGGTGTGCCGGGCCGTGTTCACGCACGACAGGCTGGAGATCCAGCCGCCGCACCCACCGATCGGGAAGATCGCCAGCTTCACCCGCGCTCGCCGGCGCGTGCACCTGACCGCGACCCTGGCCGACGACGGCGTGCTGGTCACCGACTTCGCCGCCGACCCAGCCTCGATCGCCGACCCGATCACCCCGGCCAGCGCCGGCTACCTCGGCGACCGGCTCATCTTGGCTCCTCGCGACATCAGCCCGGCCGTCACCGACGACGCCGTGCGGGAGATAGCAGTCCGTCTCGCCGAGCGGATCAACGTCGTTGTCCTCGTGCCTTCCCACCGCCAGGCCCTAACCTGGAAGGACCACGCCGTCCTCACTGAGTCCGACTCCAAGGGCATCGGCGCAGCGGTCCGCCGCCTTCGCGACGGCCATGTTGGCCTGGTGGTCCTTGTGAACAAGTACGACGGCATTGACCTGCCCCGTACTGCCTGCGAAGTGCTGGTCCTAGATGGCCTGCCAGAGGCATACGGTGGGCTCACTCGCCGCGAGCAGATCGTGCTCGGCGACTCCGAGGGCATGGTCAACCGCCAGCTGCAGCGCCTGGAACAGGGCATGGGCCGCGGGGTCCGCTCCGTCAACGACCACTGCGTGGTGTTGCTTCTGGGCGCCCGTCTGTCCCAGCTGATCGCCTCCCCGCAGTATCGGGCCCGTTTCGGGCCCGCCACCCGCGCCCAGATCGACCTGTCCCGGAAGGTCGCCCAGGCCCTCGCTCGGCAGGACGGCGACCCACTGGAGAAGATCGAAGGCGTCGTCGGCCAGGTTCTGGACCGCGACCAGAACTGGATCGCGACCGCGCGCGCCAACCTGACCCAGGCCACCTACACTGCCGTCGCTCTCTCTCCCGCTGCAGCGCACAGCCGTGCCGCGTTCGCGCAGGCCGCCCTGCGGCAGTTCGCGGAGGCGGCCGACCACATGGGCAAGGCCGTCGCCGAGGCAACCGACCCGGCCGAGCGCGGCTACCTCCAGGAGCAGCTCGCCGCCTACCAGCACTTCACCAACGCCGCCAAGGCGCAGCAGACCCTGGTCAAGGCACTGGCCAACAACCCGTCGCTGCTGCGCCCGATCGATGGGGTCAGGGCCACTCGGCTCACTGCCAGCGACCCGCAGACAGTTCAAGCTGCCAAGTACCTGAAGCGCACCTACCGCGACCGCAACAGCCTCCTCCTCGGCGTCGACGCCCTCTTGGCGGACCTTGTCTACGACCCGAACCGGGTGCCGGCGTTCGAAGTGGCCCTGGAACGCCTCGGCCTGCATCTCGGTTTCGGGGCTCAGCGCCCCGACCGGTCCACCGGCAATGGGCCCGACGTCCTGTGGGCGACCGGGAACCTCCGCTACTTGGTACTGGAGGCCAAGTCCGGCGCGACCACGGACAAGATTTGGCGCAGCGTCGTCGAGCAGCTGGCCCACTCGATGAACTGGTTTCAGGAGACCTACGACGCGAGTTGCAGTGCCACTCCGGTCCTCCTGCACCGGTCCAACACCCTGGAGCACAACGCGGTCGCGCCAGCCGGAACCCGCATCATCACCGAGGAGACCATGAGTAGCCTCGGCCAGGCTCTGCGCAAGGCCGTGATCGCGCTCGCGGACGCCGACGCCTGGGCCGACCCTGCTGGCGTCGAGACGCAGTTCCGCGCGCACGGCATCCTCGCCCAGGGGATCGCCGAACGGTTCAGCGTCAAGCCCCGCAGTACATGACTCGCCCGGGAGCCCTTTGAAGCTCCCCACTCGGTTGAGCACTAGACCAAGGGGGACTTACGAGCACCCCTAGTCGCTTCCGGCTTCCAGACCGACGAGGGGAACTACAGGGCGCACGGTATGGCCTCCTCCTGACGGTGTCGATCACGTCACTGTCGGAAGGAGGCCGGGGGCTACACAGGCTACCCAAGAGTCTCGGTTCAGAATCGCGTCGGCAGAGGCGGTTCCTGCTGAAGAGCCTTGGCGGTTTTGCGGTCTTCTACGCGCTGGACGGCTTCGCCAGCGCCGAGGATCGAGGCGACCAGGGCGAGGATCAGGCCGATAGGTAGGTCCTGAATGTAGTAAGCGATCAGCGACAATGCTGCGGCTGCGATCGCGTACAGGCGGGTGCTGTGGGCGTGAATGAAGTCGATCAAGGTGGTCAGTTCCCGTAGGCGAGTCGGTGCAGGAGGTCCCAGCCGCGGCGGCCGATCGCGGGATCGCTGGGGCGGCGGGTGGTGAAGAGGTTGTGCTTGCGGTTGAAGGCGGCTACGGCCTGCTGGGTCTGGGGGCCGTAGATGTCGGCGAGCGGTACCGACGGTTCGAGCCAGCCGGTGTCCTTCAGCGCCTGCTGAAGGCCCTTCGCAGACGGTGACGAGCGACCCGGAGCAAGACCGTTCGGAAAGGGAGGCGGCGTGTACGCTCCACCGGTGGTCTTCGCGGGGATGGCGAGCTTCTGCCCAGGCTTGATGACGTACGGAGCGGTGATCTTGTTGGCCTGAGCGATGAGTTCCCATCTGATGCCCAGCTTTGTGCCGATGCCGGCCAGCGAGTTGCCGCTCTTCACGACGTAGGTCGAGGCGTCGGCTGACGAGCCATCGATCGAACTACCCGCAGACGGCTTGGACTTCAATCGGACGGCGACCCGGTCCCGCAGCCACTCCATCGTGAAGCCCTTGGGGTCGACCTTCCCCGGCTGCCACTCTCGGTGCCCAATCACGCTCGCTGCACTCCAGCCGTGCACCCGGCACAGCGCCGCCGCTGCACGCTCAATCGCGTCGAGCTGCGCCTTGGGCCAAGAGTCTCGGCCGTCGCCGAGGTTTTCGCACTCGAAGCCATAGAAGTGCGTGTTGCCATCTGTATCGGCTTCGTTCGCCTTCGGCAGCGCGCGCTCCGCGACGACGGCACGCAGCACGTCTCCGTCACCGCGGCCGGCGTGATTGGCGCGGCCGTACCCAACCAAGTGCACGGTGCCGTCCTTGGCGATCACACCGTGGCACAGCGGCCCCGGCAGACCTTCGTAGCCGCGCTCGCAGATGCTGACCGTGTTGGCCGTGCCAGTGGTTACGGTGTGGTGGATCATCACCCCGTTCACCGGGCCCCAAGGCCCCTTGTGATTCCTGTTGTGGGTTCTCCAGCCCGGCCGCTCCACCACGCGCACGCCCTCGGCGCGCAGCGCGGCCACGAGACGGTCTGCACTGATAGGTGTCGCCACGTTCGGCGCTCACATTTCTCCCCGCGCCCGAACTGAAACTCAACTGCCCCCAACACCCCGCTATGGGGTCGCGCCTCGCGACGCGAGCCACAGCTGCAGCGCCATCAACAGCAGCGGCGACACGAATGAACTGAGCACCAGCCGCCGCGTCGCCGCAGCCTGCACTTGGTCCTCACGACGCTGCTGCTCGGCACGCTCCGTCGCCTGATCATGCTCGCCACGCAGCCCAGCCAAGCCGGCCTCGATCTGGCCGATCCGCTGATCGACCGCACGCTGATCAGCCCGGTACACGTCCTCGGTGACCACCTGGTCCAGGCGAGCGGCAAGCTGGGCGAGGTCACCGCGCAGGTCCTCACGCAGCTGCGACACAGCGCGGTGCAGCTCCCACAGCGTGGGCTCGGCACTCGGCGGCACGGACACCTGCGAACACTCCCGGTGGCCCCGTGCCCTGACATGATCGTACGGGGGTGAGAGGGGGACGCGCTCACGGTCGATGTCCCGAGCCGGGAGTGATCGCTGGATTGCGAATGTGCCACCCCGCAGCGGAGGCTGAAGACCATCCGGTCGGGGAAGGGCAGTTCGCCGCGGCAGGTGGCGAGGCGGGCCTGGGCGTAGGTGTTGTGTCGGGTGCTGCCCCATTCTGATGCCGTCCACGAGGGGTAGATCTCGTTCAGTGCGCGCTGGTAGAGAAGGGCCGGGTGCGTTGGCGTGCTTCGCTGCGGCGCTGGGCCAGCCAGCGGCCCAGACGGATGCTGCCGTGGGTTTCGTCGTCACGGGGGACGAGGTGTCCGTGGCGGGCTGCGTAGTCGCGGGCGATCTGCAGGCGGTATTCGATGCTGTGGGGCGGATGAACGGGCGGCACCTGCCCGAGCGGGCCGCCGCGCGGATCACCGGCGCATTCACACCGTGTTCTGTCACCAACTACTGGTGCGGATGCGGCAGTTGATGAACACTCTCCCCCTGTTACGTGCGATACGCGCCATCGGAACGCTCTTCCACTCGTCGGGGGCCGGCGATCCCGGCCGTGTAAGGAGCCGTCCATGCGTAAAGGGAGATCCAGCGGGATGCGTACGGCAGCGATCGCGGTGCTCGCGGTCGCCGGGCTGCTGGCGCCGGGAGGTCATACCGCCTCGGCCAGGGGCCTGGAGGACGACGACGGAGGCGGCCCCGCCGCTCCCGCCGAGTACAGCTATCTGCAGAAGACGGTTCCCGGGCAGCCGCTGCCCCGGCACGCCTACGACACCGCGGCCGCACAGGCCGCCGCACTGCCCCAGGCCCCCGGCTCCTGGCAGCCGATCGGCCCCACGAACATCGGCGGCCGGGTCGTCTCGCTCGCCCTCGACCCCCGCCACGCCGACACGGTGTACGCGGCGGCCGCCAGCGGCGGGGTGTGGCGCTCGGCCGACGCCGGGCGGACGTTCCCCCCGGCGTGGCCGGAGCGCGGCACCCAGGCGATGGGTGCACTCGCCGCAGCCCCGGACGGCACGCTCTACGCCGGGACCGGCGAGCCCAACCCCGGCGGCGGCAGCATCACCTACGAGGGCACCGGGATCTACCGCTCCACCGACCAGGGCCGCAGCTGGCGGGCGGTCGGGCTGCGGGACTCGGGAGCGGTCGGCGCACTCGACGTGGACCCCCGCAGGCCGAGCCGGGTCCTCGCCGCGGCCACCGGGTCCCTCTACAACGCGGGCGGCGACCGGGGCGTCTATCTCTCCGAGAACGCCGGGGGCTCCTGGCGGCGGGTGCTCGACGTGCCCAACGGCTTCACCGGAGCCGTCGACGTCCAGCGCGACCCTGCAAACCCCGACCGGGTGTACGCCGTGCTCTGGGACCACCGCCGCGAGCCGGACAAACGCACCTACGGCGGCACGGGCTCCGGCGTCTACCGCTCCGACGACGCAGGCGCCCACTGGCACCGCCTCGGCGGCGGACTTCCCACCGCCGACTCGGGCCGCATCGGACTGGGCATCGCACGCTCCGAACCGGGCCGCCTGTACGCCCTGGTCGGTACCACCGACGGAACGTTCGGCGGCTTCCTCACCTCAGCCGACGGCGGCGACAGCTGGACGAGGCTGCCCGACAACGCGGCGCTCGCCGGCTCGCAGTCCAGCTACTCCTGGTGGTTCGGCAAGGTGTGGGTCGACCCGGCCGACGCCCGACACGTGCACGCGGCCGGGGTGGCCCTGATGACCACCAAGGACGGCGGGGCGACCTGGACCGCCGAGGAGAACGCCGTCCACTCCGACCAGCACGCCATGCTCTGGGACCCGCACACGCCCGGCCGCGTCTACCTCGGCAACGACGGCGGCGTCTACCGCTCCGACGCACGCGGCGACGGAGGCTGGACCAAGACGACGTACGAGCCGTGGACCCAGCTCTACACGGTGGCGGCGAGTCCGCAGGACACCACCCGGATCTCCGGCGGCGCACAGGACAACGGCTCGCTGCGCTCCTGGGGCGGCGACCGGTTCAACGAGTACCTAGGCGGCGACGGGCTGCAGAACCTGATCGATCCCACCGACAAGAACCGGGTGTACGCCTGCTCCCAGTACGGCAACTGCTCCCGCTCCACCGACGGCGGCGCCACGCTCACCGAGTACACCGACTCCACCACGGCCGACCGCCGCAACTGGCTCACCCCCGTGCAGTTCGACCCGGTGAACCCGAACGTCCTGTACTACGGCGGCAACCGGCTCAACCGGTCGACCGACGGCGGCGCCACCTGGCAGCCGATCAGCCCCGACCTCACCGGCGGTCCGGGCCACGACTCCTACCCCTACGGCACGATCACGACGGTCGCGGCCGCGCGGGACGGGCACACCGTCTGGGCGGGCACCGACGACGGCCGGGTGTGGGTGACCCGTGACCTCGGCGCCCACTGGACCCAGGTCCTGTCCGGACAGCCGTGGGTGACCCGTATCGCCGTGGACGCGGACGATCCGGCGACCGCGTACGTATCGCTGTCCGGGTACCGGTCGGGCTCGCCGCAGCCGCATCTGCTGCGGACCGGGGACGCGGGCGCGAGCTGGAGCGATCTGTCCGGAAACCTTCCGCAGGCGCCGGTGAACGATGTGGTGCCGCTCGACCGGAACACGCTCTGTGTGGCCACCGACCAGGGCGTGTTCGTCAACGGCCGGGGCGGCTGGCACCGGCTCGGCAGCGGCCTTCCCTTGGTGCCGGTGTCGGACATCGCATACGACCCCGGCCATCACCACCTGATCGCAGCCACCTTCGGCCGGGGTTTCTACAGTCTCCATACAAGCTGAGGAAGCGGGATTGACCCCGTCCAGATTCCTGCCGGAATCGAACGTGCAAGGGCGTTGCCGGAATGGGCTTATAGTCGTCGTTATGGCCCAGAAGGTAATCACGACATATGTGGATGATCTCACCGGCGAAGCGTCGTCGGATATCTCCACGCACAGCATTCTCGTCGACGGAGCCGGGGTCGAAATCGACCTCACGGACGACAACTACGAGAAGCTCCTCGAACTCCTCAACCCGTACCTTCATGCCGAGGGCGCCCGCAGGGTCCGCGGAGCTGCAAGGGCCAAGGGGAAGCCGAAGACCGCCTCAGACGGCAAGGACGACTCGTCGGCTATCCGGGCCTGGGCGCGGGACAACGGCTTCGAGGTAAGTGACCGCGGCCGAGTACCGGCCTCCGTTCGCGAGGCGTACGAGAAGGCCAAGTAGCAGGCTGTCAGTGTCCCTTGCCGCCGAGTGAGGGGCACTGACGTCTCATGTCGGGTGGCCAACGCCAGTGCTGAAGTCACTTACTTGTGCATGGGCGTGTGACGCGAGGGATCTCCTCTGGCGGGCACGCAGGAGGTCTATAGCTCATCCAGCTCGGACCGGGCACTGATCGGCGGCTGCTGACATGCCGCGACCATGGTAGTCACCGCCCATCAACCAGGTGCTCGGCGAGGAACGGGGAGAACGTACCGGCGGCCGTGGTGGGCGCAGTGCCGCACATACCGTCGGAATCTCCTGGCGCCTTGATCCACAGCAGGTACTCGGCGCCGCCGATCCCCATGGAGGAGGGGACGCCGAGGCGTCGGCCTGCGGGGTTGCAGTAGTCGACGTGCTGTCCGTTCTCGTCCAGGGCGCCGTTGCCGTTGCGGGACGTGTCGATCACGAACCGGACGCCGTGCACACCGAGACCGGACAGCGCGGTATTGATCTGTTGACCGTAGGTACAAGAGATGTCGGTGGCATCGAAGTTGGCGACGCCAACGGCAAAGCCCCTTACCTTGGCCACCCCTGCGGCCGCGAGCCGCTCAGCCATCTCACCGGGCCTGATCCAGGTGGCGTTGCCCCCATCGAGATACGCGTGCACGAGAGGGAGCGCGGCCAGGACTTCGGCAGCGTAAGCGATGAGGCTGGTGCGCTCGGCGCGTGCCTCATCCGTGGACAGATTGCCCAGCTGAGCCAGAGAGTCAGGTTCGACGATGACGAGGGCCGGGCGGTCGCCGATGCCTTCCGCGAAGGCGCCGATCCAGGCCCGGTACTCCTCGGGTGAAGAAGCTCCGCCGCTGGACTGGCCGCCAGCGTCCCGGTTGTGCACGTTGTACGCGGCCAGAATCGGCAGCCTGCCGACCGCAGCGGCTGCCGTCACATAGGCGTCAACGTCCGCTTTGATGTCCTTGTTCCAGTCCCCGAACCACCTTGCGGCCGGCCTGCGCACCAGGCCGTGAGCAATCTTCCGGGCGCGTGGATCGTCAGGATTGGCCGCGACCCACTTCGCCGCGTTCGACACGGGATCCGCGTAGAAACCCTCGCGGACGGTGGAGCAGGTGAGCCGTACCTCCGTGAGGTAGATCGTGACCGTGGTGCCCTGCCCGAACTGGAAGCTCACCTGCCCCGTCGTAGTGTCGAGACCGGACGTGAACCGCAGAACGAAATGCGTGTCGACTGCAGGCAGTGTCACCGTCCGGTCGAGGGCCGCCGTCCACGGATCAGTGCCGAGGCCGACCTGTGCGCGCAGCTGGGTTCCTGGCTGGCTCGCCCGGGCCGTGAAACTCAGCGTGTAGGTACAGCCGGCGCGGAGCGCGATCTGGTCCTGACCGAACGGTGCGTCCCACAGGTTCACGGCCTCCGTGGTGGCGGTCGCTTGCAGGCCGGCGCCGGACGCGTTCAGTGTGACCATCGCGGGATCACCGGCCCACCAACTGCTGACGCCGTCAGTGAAAGATCCGTTGGTGACGAGATCCCCGTACAGGGCAACCACAGGTACTCCTTGGATTACTTGATATAGGTGACGCGCAGCTGCGGCGGGTGTGCGGAGCCCACGCCGTCGAACTTTCCGTACGCGGTCTTGTCAGTGGTGTTCGGGTCGATCGCGATGCCCCGGCACTTGGCGGAGTCGAAGATCGAGGTGATGTCGACCCAGCGGCCGCTCGCTCGGGCCCAGCCGGTGACAGTCTTCGAGCCGCTCTGGTCCGCAGAGAACTTGCTGCGCCTGGAGCCGTGCCCGTGGGTCTTGATGACGGCGGTGCCGCCGGAGGCGTAGTACCAGTGGCTGGCGTACAGGTACACCTCGGCCTTGAGGATCTTGGCACCGGCCAGGTCGGAGGCAAGGCTGCCGCCGAAGCCGGCCAGCGCAGCCTGGGTTCCGTTGTTGGCCGAGAAGTAACCGCCGACCATCTCGTTCTTGTAGTAGGCGTTGTAGCCGGAGCGGTTCGCGTAACTGCCGGACCAGGCGGCCTTGTACGTGCGAGTGGCCTTCACCGGCGGGTCAGGGACGGCGGCGCCGCCGGTGTTGAACACGCCCGTCTCCAATACGCGGTCGCCGATGTCCTCGACCGTCATGTGACCCAGACGTCCCTTGGCCCCTGTCAGAGTCACTTGTTGCCCGTTCGGGGCGCCGCTGTCGCTGGTGAACGTCAGCAGCAGTCGATTGCGGCCTGGCCGGATCAGACCGGAGGTCGTGCACGCGGCCACGAACTCCAGGCGTGCCGAGCGGCGGCTCGCGGTCAGGGGATGCCGGACCTCCTGCAACTGAGTGGACGAGATCAGCGGTGCGGCCGTGTAGCCGGTGCGCAGACGCAGAACGAGCGAGCCTCCGGTTGCCGAGCACTCCGCGGTCCCGTCGTAGACGACCCGGTACATACGGCCGTCCTCCGCGTCGAAGGCGAGCTCGACGTATCCCATCTCCGTGCCCGTGGTCGTCTTGACCGGGGTAGCCATCCAGTCCAGGGCGATCAGACCACGCGGGCCGTCGTAGAGATCAGCGAGATCGTCACCGCCGATGGTCACGCGGCCGGCCACGTTCAGGTTCTGGAACGACGCGTCTCCGGTGGAGCCGATCGCGGCGACCCGAGCGGTGCCGTTGCGGAGCGTCAGATAGTTGGCTTGCCCAGAAACGAGGGAAACGGCCTCTTCGCCGTCCTCGTCATAGAGACGAAGCCCTTGGGGACCGAGTTCAGCGCGGGCGCCGCCGGTGATGTCTCCGAAGATGGTGTGGGCCTGAGCATTGTCGAATACCACCCACCCCTCCGTGGCTGCGGAGGCCTCCAGACAGAGGACCGCCCGGGTGGTGCCTTGCGGCGCAGAAACCTGACCTGTGATCCGGTGCCACAGGCCCGGCTCAGGGTTGGCGGTTTCAGCGACGCCGTAGCCGAGTACCTCCCCCGTGCTGGTTTCCCAACGAGCCAGGATCTTGACGGCCTGCGCCTTCAGATCGTCGGACACCAGCATGTCGATGCCGAGGAACAACTGAGATGCGGCCAGCACTGGCACCGTGGCCAGCGGAAGCGTCCAATGCGTCGCCGTGTCAGCGGTGCAGTCGAGGCAGATTCCTACGCCAGTGCGATTGCCGGGAGCGAACGACCACGCCGTACCGCCCGCAGCGACCGTGTTCGCGGTGGCCGCGCCCTCGAACCCCGGGTCGGGGATCAGGTTCGTGCCCTGGCCGACCGCGATCTGGTCGGGCGTGACGGCACCCACTGCCAGGTGAGGGGTGGCGATCGCTCCGGCGGCAATGTGTCCTTGCTGGATGACGCCGTTGGCGAGGTCTCCGGAAACGGCGCGACGGGCCGTGGCCCGCACCGCCTCCGAAGGCAGACCGGGTATGCCGGAGGTGTTCACCGCGACCAGCCGCACCCACACAGCCGCGTAGTCGTTCACCGCGATCGTCACCGACGCTCCCGAGGCGGCCTCGATCGTCGCGGACGGCCACCTTGCGTCAGGCTGCATGCCCGCTGATGTCAGGACATGCACCTGCACCCGCGACAGGTCCAAGGGCACGGCCTCACTATCTGCAAAGCGACCGTCCCAAGTGACGCGCAGCCCGCCCAGAACAGGCTCTACCTCCGGCAGTGACGGACCGGGAGGTCTCGGCCCATTCACGGCGATCACACCGCTGGTGCCGTCGGGCTGCCGGCCAATGATCGCGCGCAGGGAGCCGTTCTCGTCGTACACGTCGACCGAGCCGTCCTCGAGGCTGGCGTTGGCGAGTTTCGGGGCGCGCAGCGAGCGGTGGATGAGTCGTTCCAGGCGGGCGAGACGAGTACCTATGTCGGAGGGCAAGAAAGGGTTCCTTCGGTCGGGTCAGGCAGCGGTGGCGTACTGGTGGGCGCCCGCCGGTTCGAGCTGGAGCGTGGCGGTCTCACCGGCGTCGGTGTCGGGGTGGATGGTGTAGCCGGTGATGCGGCACCAGCCGGACCAGTTCGTCCACTGGTCCCGCACCGCCACCTGCACGTCGTCGCCGATCTGCCAGGAGCCGATCGGGGTGGCGGGGTGGTTGCGTACGGTGATCTCCTCGACGTGGCCGAGGCTCTGCCGCCAGGCGCGTTCTCTCCTTGCGCGCTGGGCGAGGACGTCCTTGCCGCGTACGTCGGGCAGGTCGAGGACGTGCTCCAGGCGCAGCCGCTTGTTGCGTACGGCGTCGATGGCCCGCTGCTGTGCGCGTCCCTCTCCAGTGCCGGTGGCGATGACGACCTGGGCGTATTCGTCCGCGCTATACGTCACCGGGGTGGAGCGGATGATGTTGACGCTGGTGGAGAAGGAGATGTCCGTGCGGCGGCTGCCCAGCCGGGGGTAGCCCAAGCGGATACGCCGTACAGGCCGCCGGCCGGTGCCCCACCAGGTCGTGCAGCTGTAGTCGGGGGAGTCGGCGGGCTTCACCAGGTCGTCGAGCATGTCCCCGAGCACGGGGGTCTCCCACCAGCGGGAGTGCCACGGCTCGGCCGGCGTGCCGACGGTCGCCTTGGAGGTGGTGTCGTCCACGGTGACGCCGAGGTCGCCGTCCGGGATCGACTGCGCGTACGCGACGATGTCACGGAAGACCCGGCAGGGGTCGGCGTGCACGTACGGTGCGCGGCCACCGAGCTCGCCGTCGAGGTCGTGGCGGCGGTGGAAGTAGGAGGACCAGCCCGCGGCTTCCACGGTCATAGTGTTGCCGTCGGGTTCGGTCTGCCAGATGATGCCGCCCCACCGCAGCAGCCCGTCCCGCTCCGCGTAGATCAGCGTGGTTCCCGGGTCGGCGAGTTCAGGGTGCGACCACGCCAGGCGAGGGGACAGGGCACCGCGCAGTTCGCCAGGCCCGTTGAGCTCCGGCCCGAACTCCACCCCCTTCAGCGGAAGGTGCGCGGACAGCCATTCGCCGGTGAGCGCGTTCTGAGTGAGGTACCGGTAGGTCACACCGGTCCCTCCGTGAACTCCACATCGGCGATGATGGACGTGCCGCCGTCGGCGCCGAGATCGCCGTTCCAGTTCTTCGACATGTTCGCCTGCAGGTAGAGGACCTGGCTTGTACCCCGGTAGCCGGCGGGGAGGGTGATGGTGTCGGCGACGATGGCGGTGGAGCGGCGCACGACCTTGCCCTGGTTGTCGTCGACGATGGTCTGCTGGCCTTGCACGGTGCCGAAGATGAGCCGGAGCTTGCCGTAGAGGCTGTCGTAGTCCATGCGCAGGCCGGCGATGGTGACGGTGACGATCAGCTTGGTGGCCCAGTCCGGGACTGGGATGGTCCAGCTGGCTTCGGGTGGCCAGTCGTGCCACTGGTCGTCGTCCTTGTACGCCTTTGACAGTTTCGCCGGGTAGGCCGTGTACAGGGTGCGCTCGCGGCGGGGGTTGGCGACTCGTCGCAGGTCCCGGATCATCCCGGCGGTGACGGTGCCGGTGTTCGCCGGTAGGTCCACACGGGCGATCGCGATGCCCGTCACGCCCTTGGGCACGCTGGTGGTCGTGGGGGAGACGTTGGGGATGACGTCGAAGTAGTTGATCGCGTCCTTCGCCGGGTCCAGGCCGCCCTCGAACTCTGGGTCGGCGACACGCAGCACGATGAGGTCTGAGCGTGGTGTGGCACCGGTCGGCGCGATTGGCACGGTGGCGGAGCCGATGTTGTAGGCGGTGTAGGAGCCCTGCCAGGCGTTCGCCTTCCCGCGGATCACTGCTGAGCCGTCGGCGACCTGGACGCCGCCGCCGGGTACGGGCAGCGGGGTGACCTTCAGGTCTGCGGCCTCTGTGACGCCCTCGGCGCCCCGGGAGAGGTCCTTGATCATCATGCGGAAGGTCTGCGCCGAGTGGCTGGCTCCGTCCACGAGCAGCGGTGCTTGCGCGAGCGTCATAAAGGGTCGGGTCTCCTTACAGGGCGATGTAGGCGTCACGCCACGTCACCGAGAGGTAGGCGGTGGCGGTCGGATCGGAGGCCGTCCAGCGGATCTCGCTGCGGCCGGGCGGCAGCACGAAGGTGTCCAGGCGGGAGGTGGTGGCCACGGGCCCGCCGTTGTCCCGGACGGCGGTCAGGCGGCCGGGCTGGGTGTCGATGCGAGCCCACTCGTCGGCGGCCAGCGTCACGGCCAGCTCGATCGACCGGCCGCTGTCCACGTGTGTGATCACGGGGTTGGCGCACGGCCCGTGCACGGTGAGCACCGGGTGAGCATCAGCGGTGCCGCTGTTGGTGACCCACCCAGGACGGTCCTGGCCCGTAGGGTTACCGCTGCTGACGCGGATCGGCGCCTGGACCGGCGCGGTGAATCCACCGCCCGACAGCCAACCCAGCCGTATCTGCTCCTGCTGCTCGACGTCGCCGTAGTACCGCGGGTCCGGTGCGGCGAATTCGACGTCCAACGGGATCCACCCGAAGGCGGCCTTCTCCCAGGACGCCTCCAGCTTCACCAGCCGGACGAACAGCACACGCACGGGAGAACCGGGCCACTTGATGCGCAGTGGCATCACCGCGCCGCCCACCGTGCGAACCCGCCGGTCGTCGGCTGCCTCCTGCAAGGTGGCCAGGATCTGGCGGGCGGCAGCCGGATCACCGGGAGCCTTGATCGCACAGTCGACACGCAGTGTGCGGCCCTCGTACCAGTCCGGCGCCGGCCACGCGCCATCGGCCCCCGGCTGCTCGACCAGCTCACCGCGCACCGTCGGCCGGGCGAGACCTTCTATCTCAGCGACAGGAACCTGCGTGTCGTGGCCGAGCCGCACGCCGCCGAACTCCAGCTGGAAGTCCTTCAGGTCGCCGCTCACCGCAGGACACCTCCGCGGCGAGCCCGGCGCATCTGGTAGGAGACGGCGGAGGCGATGTCGTCCGCGCTGGCACCGGCGCGGGTGACGTGGATCGTCTGCTGGCCGATCGCCGGTGCCTGATGCACCACAACCACTTGGGAGCGGCCCGCGCGCGCATCAACGAGCCGCCGGGGCGTGAGGCCGTAGCCGAAGCGGTCGGCGGTCTCGGCAAGGACGGCGGTGGCGCGGCCGCGCTTCGCCGCCGCATGCGGGATGTAGGACTCGCCGCGGGTCTCCTTCTCCGCGAACTTGATCAGCCCGCGCTCAGAGGAGTAGATCCCGGGTTCCCAGATGCCACCGTTGGCGTAGGCCTTGCCCGCGTTGGCCTTCACCAGGTCTGAGAGGAACCGGTCGGCCCGCCCGGTCTTCTTGATCTGCTGTTTCGCCAGACTGGCGATCTCGATGATCCGATCCTCGGTCAGGCCCGTGGTGTCGGCGACGTCGTGGATGCCCTTGGTCTTCGCGAGCGCCCCGATGATCTTCACCAGATCAGTGAGCTGTTCCCCGTCCAGGGCGTTGGAGGCGCTCTTGGCCGCGGTGTTGGCCTTCTTCGCCTTCTTCTTGTCCTTCACCGCCTGCGCCGCGAGCGCCTCAGCGTCCGCGTCGTTTTGCCCCGCGAGCCGCGCGGCCAGATCGCCGAAGCCGCTGCCTGCGAGCTTGGCCAGGTTGTTCTGGAAGGCGGTGTTGTTCTTCACCGCGTTCTGCAATTGGGTCGTGTAGTCGGCCAGGGAGGCGCGGGCGGTGCCGGCGAGCTTGGTGAGCTGCGCGGCCATGTCCTTGACGTACTTGCTCGACCCGTGCGCCATCTTCCGGGTCAGGGCGACACCGTCCTCGCCCATCTCCTCCAATGCCTTGGCGACGTCGACTCCGGCGCGCTGCGCCACGATCGTCAGATCGGCCCGCCAGCCCTGCGCAGCCCTCACTGACGTGCGGAGGTTCTTCTCGAACAGCCGGAGGTCGAAGTGCTCCTTGCCGCCCTTGCCCTTGCGCTGCGACTTCGAGACGACATCCGACACCGTGAAGGTGGAGGAGCCGAGCGGCTGGTACGACCAGTTCGACAGGCCGCCGTCCGCGTACCACTCGATACCTGAGGGATCACCGCCGAGGCGGCGCACGATCTCTTCGGTGATCCGGCGCGAGCGCGGACGCTTCGACCGCGCGAAGGGCACGTATCCCTCTCCGTGAGTCTCCCGCTCCGCCCAAACACGCATGGCACCTGCGGGCGCGATCTGCGCGAGGTGCTGTTCGCGGCGCGTGCCACCGTCGGCGAAGTAGTCGACCACGGCGCCGTCGGCATGCCGGTTGGCTTGCCTTTGCTGGGCGTCTGCCTGCTGGCGCAGCGCATCAGCTATGTCGGAGGGTGGCCGGATGAGCTGCGACAGCACGCTCACGTGATTGGTGGTGATGGTCACCGACTTGTCGCGCAGATTGCTGATGGACTGGGCCAGGGCATCAACACCCGCTCGCTGCGCGCCGGTCGGCGCGGAGATCTGGACGTTCTTGCTGCCAGGGACGTCGGCGATCTTGAAGCCCAGGGCCTCGAGTTGGGCGCGCGCCGCAGCCGTCGGCGCCGACACCGTGATCGTCTTACCTGCCGGGACCCCTGCGATCTTCTGCTTGACCGTCTCCAGGCTGCTGATGGTCGCCTGCGTGGCAGCGGTGACCTCGACATGCTTGCTACCCGGGGTCTGGGTGATCTTCGCGATCAGCGCATCCAGATCGGTGCGTGCCATGTCGGTCGGCGCGGTGACCTGCACCCGCCGGTCCTTCAGGTCCTTGATCTTGAAGCCGAGCTTCTCCAGGTCCTCGCGCGCCTCGTTGGAGAGGGTGGCGATGGTGACGGTCTTGTTCTCCGGGGTCGCTTTCAGCGCCTGCTGGACGGCGATGAGCTCGGCCATCGCCTCGTCCATGCCGGCCGTCTGCAGCAGGATGGAGACCTGCTGCGGCACCAGCCCGGCTGCATCGGCGAGCTTCGCGGCCTGCTCAGCCGTCAGCCCGTACCCCTGTGCGGTGGCGATCGCGGACTCGCGGGCGGTGACCATCTGCGCCTGGGCGGCCTTCAACGCCTCCGGCACGCTCTTCCCGTTCGCCTCCGCGTACTGGTAGGCGGCGAGAGCGGCGTCCGCAGAGTTCGTCGACAACCCCTGAAGCAGGTCGTAGAGCTTCTGCCCGTTCCGGGTGACCGTGGATAGCGAACCATCCATGTTCAACAGGGACTTGCCGTATCCCTGCGCCTGGTCGATGCCGCCCTTCAGCGACTCGGCCGCATCCGACACCGAACGGTTCAGACGTGCCTCGGCGGCGGAGAGGTTGACCGAGCCACCCGCCAGGATGTTCAGCGCATCGTGCAGCGCGCGGGCTCTTGAGTCTGCGTCCGCTGTGGTGTCGGACAGGCGACGCATTGCGTCGGAGAACTTCCCGAACGGGCCAACCGCATCCGTGGCCGACCGGCCGCCGGAACCGGTGGCCTCGGCCAGGTCCTTGGCATCCTTCACGGCCTGCGACATCTCGCCCTTGACCGCGCCGAGCGCATCGGCCGCACGCGCGGCGGCCAGGCCCTGATCGTTGTACGTCTTCGCCGCTCCGCCTTGGGTGGCGATCCACTCGACGTTCGCTTCGGCTGCCTCATTCAGCCGCTTCTGCAGAAGGTTCAGCCCACCGTCCTGCCCGAGGTAGGCGTCGGTGAGCTGCCGGACGGAGACGCCGGCCTTCGACATGACGTCGACGAGCCGGTTCTTGCCGTCGAAGACCTTCGTGTCCATGATCGACTGCGCGGCTGCGGCTCGGACACTGTCGCTGACCGCCCCGTTGGACTCACGCAGCGCCTGCGTCAGGTTGCTGATCCTGGACTCGTGCTCGGCTGCCGCCTGTGCGGCCTTTTGCTGATGGTCAGCGAGCATCGACAGCCCCACACCAGCGGCGGCGATGGCGACGCCCCACGGACCGCCGAGTGCCCCCATCAGCCCGCGCGCGGCACCGCCCAGCCCCGTGCCGATGGCCCTGGTCAGGCCCGACACAGGGCCACTGGCAGACCTGAAGGCGGCAGCCATCCGCCCCACTACCGGCACGCGGGTCTCGAGTACGGCGAGGGCCTGGCCGACGCGGCCGATCTGCTGACCGTTCGCGGCGGCGAGCCGCTCCTGCACACGCATCTGCTCGCCGAGCGACCGGAACGCCCCCGCGACCGGGCCTGAGACCGTGCGGCCCAGGTTCATGAAGATTGGGGTGGCACGGCGCGCGAGCAGCATCGCCACGATCGCCGTCTGCACCGGCCCCGGCAGCGCCGCGAACCCCTGGACCAGCCACGCCACCACATGCCCGACCGGAATGAGCGTGGTCGAGACGGTCCCGGCCGCCGAGGAGGCGAGGTTCAGAGCAGTGGCGACGATGTCCAGCGCCGTACCGCCCGCGTCCGCCTCGCCGGACAGGTCCGCGAGCGCCTCGACGACAGGGGAGACGGCGCTGCCGGCGTCGTGCAAGACGTCGATCAGTGCACGTTCGCCGTTGACGAGGACGTTCAGTGCGGCGGCAGCGGTATCGAACGCGATGTCCTTGACCGGCTCACCGAGTCCGCCGAGCGCATCCGTCAGCTCCTCAACCCCGGCGGAGGCTGCTGCCGACACGGACGGGCCGGCCAGCGTGTACAGGTCGTGCAGATAGTCCAGGACGGCCGCCATCGGCGGGGTCGCCGCCGCCATGCCCGCGGTCAGCAGCCGGGTGACCTTCTCCAAGCCCGGCGCCGCCGCCGTGTACAGCACCTGACCCGTGTTGGAGGCCTGCGTCTTGAGCTGCGTGACCGCACCGGCCAAGCCCTTGGTCTGAGAGGCCGCGATCTCCTGAGCCGCGCCCGTGCGGGAGATCGCCGTGTACATCTGGTCGTACGCCTCGGCGCCCTGATGCGCGAGTGCCGCCGCCCCCGCCAGCGCCGGTTTGCCGACCACGTCGGCCAGTGCGCCGAGGAAGTCCTTCTGGGACATGCGGTGCCGGGCCTGCTCGAAGCCCTCGATCACCGTACGCAGGCCCTTGAAGTTCCCCCTCGCGTCCCACGCTTCGACCCCGAGTTCCGCCAGGCCCTTGCGGGCGCGGGCGGTCGGCCGCGCGAGGTTGGTGAGGATCCCGCGCAGCGAGGTGCCGGCCTTGGAGCCGAGGATGCCGGAGCGGGCCAGCATCGCCACCGCCGCCGCCGTGTCCTCGATCGACACCCCGACTTGGGCGGCGACAGGCCCGGTGTAGGACAGCGCGTAGTAGATGTCCTCCAGCCCACCCGAAGCGGCATTCGCCCCAGCCGCGAGAACGTCGGCGGCCCGGCCCGCATGGTTCGACGACAGACCGAACTGGTCCATGACGTCACCCAGAAAGCGGGCAGCGTCGGCGGCGGAGAGGTTGTCGGCGGCGGCGAGTTGCATCGCCGCGCGGGCGTTCGCCATCGAGGAGGTGGAGGTCTGGCCGGCCTTGGCCAGCTCCAGCATCGCGTCCGCGGCTTTCGCCGCCGACGTGCCCGGGATCTTCAGGTCGGCGCCGAGCTCGCGGGCCTTCGCCGCGGCCTGCACCATCTCCTGCCCGGACGCGCCGGTGACCGCGCCCCACTTGTTGATGGCCCGCTGGTACTCGTTGCCCTCCTTCGCGATCTCCGCGAGACCGGCGACGATGCCGCCGCCGACAACGAGCTGCCTCAGGTGGTGCAGCTCCTGGCGGGAGGAAAAGATCCCGTGACGGAGCTGCCGCATCGACGCGTGCCCGTCCGCACCGACACGACGCAGACCAGCGCGTGCACGATCAGCGTCACGGCCAAGACCACGCAGCCCGGACGAGGAGCCGCGGGCCCCTGCGCCGACCTGACGCAGCTGCCGGTTGAGGGCGTCGGTGTCGCGGCCGAGCCCGCGCATCGCGCGGGAGGCCTGCCGGATCTCCGACAGGAGGTTCGCGAAGTCCGCTCGCGCCTGAACGCTGAGCGTGTAGGACGACACCTGCCGGTGCCCTTACTCCCCACGCCCCTGCCCAAGCCCCCTCGCCACGCAGCCCTGCCCCTGGCTAGTGGCGCGGCATCAGCCCGATGCGTACCCCATAGCCGTCCGGGCCGTCGGGCACCTGATCCTGCTCGTGCCCGATCAGTTCACAGCCCGGGCAGCGCACCGTTGTCGTGACGTACGCGTACCGGTCACCGCCCTGCTCCTCGTCCCACTCCGCGAGCCGGGTACCGCAGTGATGGCACACGCTGCGCTGGTACGCCGCGAATGCGAGGGCCTTGGCGCGATCGGTCTCGGACCAGCGTCCGTCACCGGCGCCGAGGAAAAGTGAGTGGGGGATACCCCAGCGGTCGCACAGCTCCAATTCGGTGCGGAGCTGTTCGTCCGTGATCAGCCTTTTCCCAGCTCCACTGTCGAGGTCCGCACGATCTGCTGAGCCTGCCAGGCTGCCGCGAACAGCGCGTTCGACTCGGCGACCGGCCACGAGTCGAGCAGCTGCTGTGCATCCTGCTCACTCATGCCTTCCACCGTATTGCCGTAATCGTCTCGTTCGATGTGCGCGGCCGCAATCAAAGCGGCAGGGAACGTCTCCGGGTTCCACGCATCCCCGTCCTCGGCCTGCGCTTCAGTCGGCGGGAACCGCTTGATCAACCCATCAAGGATCGGCCGCGGCAGCGCCCTGAACGTCAGTTCCACCGAGACGGCATCGAAGTCGGCCTGAGCGTCCTCGACTTCCTCCTCCGCACGCTGCGTCTCTTCGCTGTGCTTCCGGCTGTTCTCCGCATCGGCCATGCGGCAGCGCGTCAGCTCAAGGACGGCCTCGTCGAGGCGCCTCTTCGCCTCCTGGTCGTCGCAGATCACCAGCGTGTACTCGGGAAGCTGGCGGGCTCGCAGCCGGGCCAGCTTCCTGGCCCAGTGTGCGTCAGCGGCCACAGCCGCAGCTGGCGGAACGGGGGTGGTGTTGGTTTCGGCAGGCACCGGCATCACTTCTCGTTCTTCGGCGCCGCGGCGGCCGGGACAGGAGCGTCCTGCGTCGGCTTCTCCGTGATCGAGAAGTTCACCGTGAACTTCGCGGCCTCGTTGTCCGTCGAGTAGTTCGGTGAGCGCGAACCGATCCGCACGGGGAACACGTCCATGCTGCGTGAGCCGGGTACGTCGCCCTTGCGGAGGAAGACAACCCAGCCGGTGTCGTCCTTCTTCAGTAGCTGCTCGATCTCGTCGGACACCTTGTCCTCGTAGAAGCCGAGGCTGCTGTCGTCGGCCTGGTCGGTGCCGGGAATCTTCGACTCGAACGTGCTCCCCAGGTCCGGGGTTTCGATGGCCTGGTTCTGGAGGGTCCAGCCATCGATCGCCGCGATCGCGTCGGTCAGGTCAGTGCCGGCCGTCAGTTCGGCACGGGTGGGAACGTGGCCCGTGTCGGTGACACTCTTGAGCCACAGGACGCGGGTCACTCCGCGCCGGGAGAACTTCTTTACCTGCAAGGTCTGCTGTCCGATTCCGGGACGGCAGCCTCATACCAAGGGAGGCCCCGTCCCTCGACGATCTGTCGGGGAACCGGCCCGAACCACTCAGTGGTTGGGCGTCCGCGAAGGGCCTCCGCGGTGAGGATGCAGAGCGCGGCTCAACCAGAAGTGGCAAAGCGCCGTGTCTGCACGTAGATCACCCTACTGCTCCCGGCGTTGCCTCTCCCGAGCGGCGAGAACCTGGGTGCCTGCCGAAGACGCGCTAGTCGATGTCCTCTATCAACTCGTCCAGCGCCTGACGGGCCAGGGGAACGAAACGTTGCTGGCAGCTCTCTACCAGGGCGTTCGTTTCGGCAGCAGTTGACCGATAACGCTCGTGCTGCTCTTCGCTCAGTGGCCCGTGGCTCAGCTGGATCAGGGCCTCAACCGGCGGCGCGATATGCCGATCTACGGCCTTCGCGTATTCCTCGGCAGCCTGGGCAACTTCTGCCGGTCCTTCCAACTGGACTGCGTCGGCTGCATGGCGAGTCGCCCGAACAGCATCAATCGCGGCACCTCGCCTGATGTCATAGCGATGCTGGTCGAACGGTTCCAGTGTGAGCCGCCCCAGCTGCCAAATAGCACCCTGAGCCTCATGGGCGGCGTCCATCAGGCTCTGGTAGGCGGCTTGCCTGCGGTCTCTGCGCCATTTCTGATGCTCAACCCGCAGTTCGCGACGCTGAGTGCGATCGCGTGCAGCCTCTTCACGTATCTGCTGTCGTTCCAGGGCCTCGTTCCTGCGCCGCTCAGTCCGAGCCGCAGTCAACGCTGTCAGACCACTGCCGAGCAAGGTGCCACAGATTGCGATGACTGTCGTGATCAAGCTACTCGCCATGGCAGGACAGTTTGATGGACAGACGCTGACGATGTGGTTGGGATGGACGTTCTCCCACGAATCACACAGCTCCGAAGGCCGCCGACCGCGCGAAAGGCTGCACCGTAACGGTACTCAGCCAGTCGAGGATTGCAGATCAGCACGCCCCCATGGGATCGCTACCAGTTCCCTGGGGAACCGAGGAAGCCCTGTAGGCCGTGGCCGAGAGCTTGTACCGCTGCACAGCGGTGACCATCCCGTCATCAGCCCCGGCCGGGTCCACGCCGTCGTCGACCAGCAGTTCCCGCGCCCACACGTCCACCCCCGGAACCAGGATCAAGTTCTCCCAATCACCTGAGGCCGTCCGCCCAAGCAGTGCCTGCCGCACCCGATCCGCCAGCCATTCGGCCTGGTCCGTCCGTGCTGCCACGACTGTGACCTGGTAGAGGAACTGCCCGTCCTCCGACCTGTCCGCCAGCGGTGCCCCATCCAACAACCCGCCCTGGGGATAGAGCACGGTGTACGGCAATGACGCCGGCTGCCCGGCGACGAGAGGCAAACGGCCGCGGCCGCAGGGCCTCCCCGTCGCAGCGGCCAGTAGCGACTGAAGAGCTTCGGTCACGTGGGCTCCGCCGATCACAGGTCGCCCTCGGCGAAGTAGGCGGCTGCGGGGCCTTCGATACTGAGCACCCCGTATCGGCACAGGCCGAGCGCGTCCCACTCCATCACGCCCGGGGTGGTGAGGATCGACAGGCTCCGCTCGCCGTCCTCGTCCAGTACCTCGGCTACAACGACGGCGCGCGCGAGCAGCCCCCGCTCATGCACGGCGAGCACACCAGCGAGAGCTTCCTCGAGCGCAGTATTCATGCCGCTCACAGCGCCTCCGCGATCGCCTTCTCAAGCTCACGCACCAGCAGCGGACCGAACGTGCCAACCGTCGGCCCCAGATGCGGGAACGGCCGCTGGGCATAGTGACGGCCCAGAGAATCGACGCCGACGAACCCGAACTCCAAACGGCGGCCCTGCGGTGCACGTGTGCCAACCTCAGCAACGATCACCGGCCCAGCCCTGTGCACGTCGGACTGCCACGATGCCCGATACCGGCCCGTGATCACCCGAGGCCCGGGACGGCCAGACGCGTTGCGCTGCACCTGATCCACAAGCGCCTTCGCGCTGTGCCGCATCGCCAGGTCAGCTGCGGAGAGGACCGTCTTCCCTCCCCGGCTCAGGGTCGCAGCCAGCTGATCCGGATGCTGAAAACTACCGCCGCTCACGAGGCCACCGACTTCCGGTTGTGCTCCTCCAACCACACGGTGCGCAGCACAGGAAACGACGACACCTCGCCCTGCGCCGACACCCGATACGTGCGGCCCACGGCCTGCTCATCATGGGCCTCCACGACCAGCACGGTGTCCTTCTCCCACACCTCCGGCGCATCAAGAGGGAGCAGCATCCGGTAGCCGGCGCGGACTTCCTCGACCCACGCGCCGTCCTGCCCCGAGCCCTTGCTCCGGATCCAGTCCTGGTGCGCGTACAAGCCTGCCTTGCCCTCGTACACGACCACCGGCAGAACCGGCACCAGATCGCCGGTCGCCGGGTCCAGCACGTCCTCGCCGCCGGCCCGGACGACCTCAACCTTGTCCGGCATCAGATGACGCTCGGCGAAGCGGCCGAGCGACGACTGGTCAAGCACTCGCAGCCCACTCCCTCAGCTGCGCGAGCAGCCCGCGGGTCAGCTCACCCGGACGGCCATCGAGATCGTCCCGGTCCAGCACAGCCTCATCGAGCTTCCGCCAGTCCACCGCATCCAGGAAACCGATCACCACATGCCGCAGATCGGCAGGCTCCACCAGCACCTCGGCCAGCCCATCGAACTCCACACCGCGTCCCTGCTGCACATACAACGTGACCTCGGGCCCTTCATCAACGGTCTGCGTGATCCGGTACGCCTCGACAGCCGAGGCGACATCGTGACCATCAATCTCGATGACCGCCCCATCGTCCGGGGATGCCGTGATACGCACACGGCGGTGCTCGCCATGGGTGCTGCTCATAGCCACGACACTAGGTGCGCGAAGAACGGGCTCCGCCCGCCCGAGAAGACCTCGTCCAGGTCGGGCAGCGGCTGTCGCACATCTGTGTGAGCATCGTGAGTGGAGGAGTTCGTCCAGATGTTCCGAGGAGGGCGCTCCGATGACAGGCCTGAAGAGCTGGAACATCCAGATCAGCATCAAGGAAGACGACGCCACGGTCCGCGCCGAGGCCGCGCTTACCGGGTGTCCCGGCGGGCCTATGGTCGGCCAGGGCACAGCACGCTGCAATCCGATCGACGAGAACGTCCCGGACATCGGCGACGAACTGGCCGTGGCGCGTGCTCTGTCGTCGCTCACGCATCAACTGGTACACGCCGCAGCAACGGACATCGAGGTCCATACGGACAAGCCTGTGGAGAGGCTGAAGGTCTGAGCTGAGGCAACCGCGCCCTCGCTCTGCTGATGGCCCGGTTGCCATGCAGCCGACGCCGCTGGTGGCCCAGAAGGCCGTCGCCCTTCCGCCGGCAGTCCGCAGGGTTCAAGCACGGTCGCGTCGGATCACTGCATCGTAGGCGCCGAACTCGGGAACCGACTCCCAGTTGCTGGCGACATCAATGCCGCGGCGGCTTTCCTTCGATTCCTCGTCATCGACCTCTACAGTGCGCCGGATGATGCCATCGATGGTGAACTCGTACGATTCCACGTGCTCCGCATCTGCGTATCCGCCTCGCTCCTCCGAATCGCCGTATTCGTATGAGGTTGCTGTCTCCAGGAAGAGAGAGCCGTTGATGACGGTGAATGTGTAGTCGAGGGAGTCACGGCCGTACTCATCCATGAAAACTACTGAGGTGTATCCGGTTTCCAGGCGCATTTCTACACGCACTGTCGCGGCGGAGTGCTCATCGGGGAAGGCAACAGTGGTGTACAAGTGGCCCGACGCGTGCCTAGTTCGAGCCTGCTCGGGCGTCAGCGGGTTCATGGGCGTCTCGGTGAGATTGTTCCACTGCTCGCAGTAGGTCCAGATCATGACTGGTTCAGCCCGCGCCCTTCGGTAGCCGATAGGCGAAACCCTGCACGCCGGGTCGGCCCGTTGTTCACTCCGGGACTCGCCGTGAAGACTATGTCAGTTCCTGCGAGTGCGAATACGCAACCAAAGGGAGCCCGGTAAACATAGAGAGCAGCTTGCCAAGGTACCATTCTCCGTCCGTGAATCGCTCCAACCCTTCTCGCTGGACTACATTCTTGTTCGGTGTGACAAGCAGAGACTTACCTGAGTCGGTGACAATAAAAATGCAGCCGGCGTCGTCCTCTCGATGCGTCATGATGAAGCCGCAGGCTTGCCCTCGAAGGCGTACCGACTCCAGTTCACGCACCACCTCGCCTCTCGCACTCTTCGCCGCAGTGAGCCAGTCGAAGAGATCGGCGTCGGTCACGTACGCCAGGCTTTCGCCATCTTCGAACCTCCATCCTGCCGCCTCGGCGGCGGTAACAAAATCCGGGACTGGCGTTTCTTGAGACATGCTGAAGGTGAACTCTGCGTCCGCACCCATCGCCACTACCTCTTTCGTCGCGCTTATTCTGTCTTGCCGAGCCAAGACGGAAGTGAGAAGAATCCTGAAGTCGTACGATTCTACTCCCGGGGGATGACTCGCCAGGGGATTCCCTTTTGATTCAGGAATGAAACGATATTGTCTGGTATCTCGTTCTCTGATATCAGGCCGAACTGTACGCCATTTTCGCGCGCGATTCGTCGTGCATCGCCAAGCTTTGACTTGAACCTCAACATGTCCTTCTCGTTGGAGTTCACTCTATCCCAGTAGCGGCCGGATTTGGCCTCGTACCAGGTTTCGCTACCGGTCTGCGGGTCGATGTATTTTCCGTCAAATTGGCGACCGCCTGTTTTGAAGCCAGGCCTCCCATCGGAACCTGGAGCGCCATCCAGTTTCTCCATGAGGAAATCTTCATAGGAATCCCCGCTCTCCTGCGCAATCCTCCCGCGGCTCTTAGTATTCGGCTCACTCTGAGGCGACTCAGCTGAAGACGATGCCCCCTGCCCGGTCGTGCCGTCCCCTTGCGCGCCAGCTGCCATGAGGACGATCCCGGCCGTGCCGAGGAGAGCGGCGTTGAAGGCGGCTTCGGCGGTGAGGGCGCCGATTGCCCCGCCTCCGGCGAGGGCGAGGCCTCCAGGAGGGAACAGAGCGAGCAAGGAGAGCAGCAGGAGGGCGAAGCCGAGGTAGACCAGGAAGGTGTTCAGCGCGTCAAGCAGGTGGAACGTGTGGATCGCCCTGCCGCCGGGGCCCACGCTGCCGAACCCGCGCCACAACAGGAGTGCGCCGGTGGTGGCCGAGCCCAGCGCGGTGCCGACACGGAGGCGATGGACCACCAGTAGTTCCGCCGTGGGCTGGGCCGATGCTGTCCGCCAGGTGTGCAACAGGGTGGTGAGCTGGTAAGCGATCCAGGCCAGGGCGGCAATGCCGAAGCCCATGAGGACCTTCGGTCCCGAACCGGTACTGAAGAACCTCTGGAGGCCGGCAGTCGAGGTGAACGATCCGACCCCTAGGAACAGCAACGAGGGCAGCGCGAGGACACACGGGATCACCAGCAGCCACCGCTGCCGAGAACCGCGGGCCCTCCGAGTTGCCTTCATCAGGCCCCGGACGTCCAGCGTCTGCCAGGCGCCCGGGTTGTCGGACGCCTCCATCCGAGCAGTGATTCCATCGACCACCCGGCGAAGTTCCTTGGTACCGTCGGGCGGCGCCGACGCCGTGGCGTACAGCAGCGAGCGCCGCAGCCGGACGTAGCGCAGGACGATCAGCAGGCTCCACGGGAGTCGCCAGAACGCATAGCGCAGCAGAGCGCCCATGCTGTCGCCGTCGGCGCGTTCCGAAGCAAGCACGACACCCGGCACGGTGCGCTTTCCACGATGGATCAGGCGCAGGTCGGCGAGCATGGCGACGGCCAGGCACACGAGCGGCGCCGCCCACGCCTTCCCGTTCAGCGAGTCCAGCCAGTGCGCGGCCTGACTGGTGGGTTTCTGAACCACGTAGTTGTTCACCGTGTGATACCCGGCAGCGGCCGCGAGCGGGACCACCGAGAGCAGGCGCAGCCAACCTCGTGCGCGCCACAGCAGCCCGACCCCGAAGCCGGCCATAGCCGTCCACACCAGGTGCGAGAAGGTTTCGGTGACTGGCGGGCCGAGCATGTCCAACTGGCTGAACGGCGCCGGAAGCCAGGCCGTCAACACCTGCCCCAAGCCCGGCACATAGGGCGGGGACAAGGAGTCCGGGATGATCCAGCCCCCACCCCGGCTGATCGCTCGGTTCGCGTCCAAGCCGTACCGCAGGACCGCCTCCAGCAGCCCGAACCCGCCTCCCAGCGCAGCGCCCAGCACCGTGAAGTCGGCCAGCCCCCACTGGCGGCGGACCCTCAGACTCATCCCGGCCAGCAGGAGCGGGGAAACCTTGATCAGTTCCTCCACCCAGGGCGCCACCGTGTAACTGGTCGTGTCCACCACCGTGACCAGCGAATGCCCCGACTCGTGCGCGTAGAAGCGGGTGTAGGCGAGCTCCACCAACGCCGTCGCCACGCCGCACCCGTACACCCCCGCCGCGAGCGCAAGCAGCACGGTCGACAAGCGCACCGAGCGTGTCGGCCATGAAACGGTGAACAGCTGCAGCACACCCCAGACGACCGCCACCGCCATCATCAACGTCACACCAGGCCCCCCGACGCACCGGAACAACTATCGATTCGCGACAGTGAACGCGATGCTATGCAGTCAACTACGCGCGCAGCAAGAGAGTTGGGAGCCTCGGCGAGATGGCTGCACGGGGGATGCAAATGCTCCCTTCTGCTCCGGGCGGCAGACTGTGCCGCTGGCTCAGGACACTCCCTCCCGTGCGGCTGACCTTCACTGCCGTACCGTGAAGCGAGTCCTATCCGAGCTGCTGGCTGCATTGCTCGACATCGCTCCGGCCCTCGCACCTGTGAGGGGCGGAGCGATGGCCTGGTCACGGGATGCTCTTCGTGATGCCGAGCCCTCGGCCGGGACGCGGCACCGGCGCACCCCAGACTCCCATAAGCCCGGGTTGTGCGTTGCCTCCTGTGCCTGTTGACCTCGTAACTCCCAACCCGATGCCTGCAGAGGGCAGATCGGCCAGCGAACGGGACCATGCCAGCCGCGAGAGAAGACCAGCACATGGCATCAACCCTCGCCGGGTACGCCGTACGGTGGTGAGCTACCAGAAGGACAGAGGAGGACCGGGCGCAGTCAGCACGTCAGAGCGGCCGACCATGGGCGGGTGTCGCCCGCATCGACGCTCGTGCTGACGGCGGCACCACCCCAGGCTCTGTGCTCACGGTCCACCTGAGCCGACACGATCCCGGACCGGGCGCCAAGGTCGGCCCCGGCGCGGGCCGCTGGGCCCCCAGCGGCCACCTACCTGGGACACTCCGTGGCCGTTGACACCATAACCGGGACTGGTTGCACTGCACGGGCGCGGGCACAGCAGCAACACTTGGCGACGGGCATTCCGGCGTGTGGACGGCGGACACGTCCGTCTCAGCTCGGATAGCTACAGCCACCGCATCAATACTCGACGTCTCCGGTTACTGCGGCTGCCACGACCGAGGCCACTGACGTCAGGTATGACCACTTCGGCAGCAGCTCCTCCCACAGGGCACTCCGCGGCGGTTGAGCCTCCCAATGGCGAGCCTCCTCGAAGCGCCAGATGGCCCTTGCGTCCTCAGCCGAGACGTTCAGCCGGCGCTCCTCGTACGCGAGTTCCTCACTGATGGGCTCCCGCCATACAGCTGTCCGCCAGGCCGCGAGGACGTCATCCGCATGGCGCAAGATGGGCTGCGCACTGCGGACATAGATCTCAACAAGAGCGATCATGGACGAACCGCCGGGCAGCCGCTCCCGCCACAGCGGCAGCAGTTCCTTGTCGATCCTGGCGACCTTCGCGACGAGACCCGCGACCGCCTCGGTGCGCAGCCTGTCCCACTCCTGTGGTCCACGCGGGAAAGGCTGGCTTGCCTCCTCGTCTTTCTGTAGCTCCCTGAGGAAGGCGTCCCCGACGGCGATCTCCTCCTGCGCAGGGTTCCATTCGTAGCGGTTGAGCGATCGCGCGATGCTGCCGAGTTGCTGTGGACGATCGCGCACCGTCGTCCACAGCTGGCGACCGTTGCCGATGAGGCGGCCGTCGACGCCGTCGTCGAGGGGCTTGTTCTGGATGACGAGTACAACACGCGGCAGGCCGCCTATGGGGGGCCTCGTACTGTGACCGCACTACTCCCCACCGCCCATCGGTTGACGGTGACGGCCAAGCAAGAGTGAGACCGGGGATGCCCACCGTCTGTCCAGGCGTTCCGACGCCGAGGATCTCTGAACCACGGGCCTCCGCGGATCGGATTGAGTCCTCGAGCTGGCGGGTCAACTCGTGTGGACCGGGATGCGGGCGCCCAAAGCCCGCCCGCCAGCGAGCACTGCCGGAAAGCCGACAGGGGCGAATGCATCCGTGTTCTCCACTGCGACACGGCCTGATGGGATTGTGTCGGCTTCGGCCGAAGCGTCCGGTCCCGTCATCGAGCCGGGCTGGGCGACGACCATTGCTGCCCAGCCCCTACGGGTAACTTCATCCCGCCAACTGGCCTCCACAGGCGGGTTAATGTCGGTCGGGGACAGAAAGATGCCATCCCGGCCGGTGCGAGCGTCCGGCGGGCACCTCACGGGGCCCAGCAGGCCGTCCCATGTCAGTTCGACATGCCAGCCGTTGAGCTGGTGCAGTTGTCCAACCTCGCGTTCCGAGGTCAGCCGTGCCAGACCGTCCCACAGCAGGTTCTGAGTCGTCATATCGCTCAGAGTGCGGGTGCCATCGCCTGCAGGCGACACGGTGACCGTGACCATTCCCAGTTCCACAAGGAGAACTGGCACAGGACCGCTGCCGCCGTCCAGGAGATGGGTCTGCACCCGATCACCAGGAACAGCCGACCGATCCATCAGCCTCGTTGCGGAACCGATCTCCCAGGGTGAAATCTGTGAGGGGGCGCATAGGGCGTGCGCAAGGCACGATGAAGAGTCGACGACAGCGCCTTCCGCGTTGCGTCGCACACGTAGCAGGACTGAGGCGTGCTGCACCCGGAGATCGATCGCATGGCCGCAGATCGCGCAGCCGTGGACAGGCGTGTAACGGCAGACCTCGCTGATGACCTCTACGTGCTCTGGACCCATTAGGTCCCGAAGATCCTCTGCTATGAGAACGGTGCCAGGCAGTACCGCTCGCGCGTTGTTGCCGTCCATACCTTTCACTCCGTCCTCGCTGCACTGCGACGCCGCTGCCAGCCTGCGAGTGAGACTACAGAAAGTAGTCACCGCAGAGCAGGTAAACAATCGGCCCTCACATGAGAAATCTTGGTGCCCTCAACAGCCGTCGGAGGCAGGGCTAGGCTCCACCTATGACCGCTGCCCCGCTGGTTGCGTTCGAGGAATTCGTCCACAGTCACCGGATCCAGATATCGGTGGCTCAGATAGGTACCGGCGAGGACCAACGCCAGTGGATGGCATCCCAGGGCGCGGGCCAGCTCCTCCAGTTCGGCCGTGTCGGAGGGGACTTCAAGGTCGCGTAGCACGTCCACGGCGTCGTCAAGGTCGAGCACGTCCAGGGCGTGGAGTTCCGCACGGCGCCACGCCGCCGCGGTGCCGTAACGGGTGGTGACGAGGATGGTGCCGCGGCGTGTGGAACGCAGCCAGGTCTCGTCGCCCATCGCCGCGGGATCGTCCGCGTTGTCGAGTACGAGCAGCCAGGGCTCACTGGAGCGTGACAGATAGTGCCAGGCCAGATCAGCGGCGGGCCTGCGACGGTCGCGGGCCGCATCGACCTCGTCCTGCGCGGCTCCACGGTCCTGGGCCACGCCGAGCATGCCTTCGCGGAAGGAGGGTCCGGTCGAGGCGTAAACCACAATCCGACGATCCCATGCTGACCGACAGCCTCGTCGAACACGACGCGGGCGATGGCGGTCTTCCCGGTTCCCGCCATGCCGGCCACCATGAGCGGATCACCGAGGCGTCCGGGTGGCAGATCGCGTGCAGCAGGCGACGACGAAGATCGTGCCGGTCACGGATCGGCGTCAGGGAGGCCGCAGCCAGAGGGACGCGCACCGAGTCCGGGCCGCTGTGCCCTCCTCGCCCGACCGTGCCGCCAGGCGAGTAGTGGGCGGTGTAGTTTTCGATCTCGATGTTGAACTGATCGCGACCCGCGTCGAACAGCCGACCGTGATCGGCAACCGATGCGCGCCGCACCCTCGCCCGCGCATCATCGCGCGCATGGTGGTTCATCGCTCGTTGAAGTGCTGGTCGCGGCCTGCGTTGTAGACGCGGCCGTGGCCTGATATGTGCGTATGGAAGACGGGAGTCGGCACCGTGGGTTGTTGATCTTGAGGCAGTGACCCGCGCACCTCGTCCAGCAACTGCTGCAACTGCTCGGACACCGCCGGGTCCTGCTCCAGAATGCGTTGCAGCCGACGGTTCCAGTCACGCACGAGATCCGCTTCGCCTTGCTCATCCCGATCCTGCCGGGCCGCGAGGACTTCATCACGGGTCTCTTCCAGGGCCAGGCTGACCTCCTCTGCCTGAACAGGCCGGAAGCGTCACCACAGCGTCACGACACCATCACGTGCCTGCCGCCAAGCATCCGTGGCCATCAGCGCCACCAGCGTGGCACCGGCCGTCTCGACAACATCCACGTGCGCCCCCTGCCAGAGCAGACCTACTCAGCTCTTTCTGGGGATAGTAGACGGCCTGTCACGGTGACCCTCAAGATTCTGGACACCGGGAGAGTCGAGATACGTCACCGGCGTAGAACGTTTACGACACGTTCCCTGCCCAGGATCGGGGCGTCCTCGCATCCTTCGGGGGTGACGAGGTAGGGGCCGACCCACTTGCGGGAGTAGCCCGTCGGGTCGTCCTGGTCTGGGTAGGTACGGCGGTGCGGCCGTACGAACCACTGGTGGCGGTAGATGCGGCCGGCGGTGTCGCGGGCCCCCCGGTCGTCGTTGGGGGCGGGCCGGATGGACTGACGCAGCGTGATGTAGCGAACCGGGGCATCAGGATGCTCGGCACCGGCCCGGCGCAGCCGTTTGCGGGCAGCGGCGTCGGGCCGTACCTCGTCGGCCTGCCACAGTGCGCGGCGTGCGTCGCCGGGCTGGCGGATCAGCAGCAGGGTGCCCAGCAGGGTCCGCATGATCCGCAACTGGTCCTCGTTGATGTCGTTGACCCGGTCGGCGCCCACGCCGTACCGGTCCTTCGCCAGGCGACCGTGCTTGTCGACGGCCCAGGTGGCCTTCACCTCGTCCCATGTGGTCTCGGTGTTCAGCGGGATCGACACGCCGAAGCCGATGGCCAGGTCACCCGCGAGCGAACTGCGGACCTGGCTGGCCCAGGCCGGAGCAGCCCGGTTGCCCGCGTCTTCCAGAGCGCGCCGGAACGGACCGGCGTCGTCCAGGACCAGGACACGCAGCGACATCCCGGTCCGGCACCACAGCACGGCCCGAGGCCGCCCGAGAGTCGTGGTGTGGGCGCTTGGGTCGTCGGACCAGATCAGAAACCCGATCGGGTCCGGCAGGTCGTCCGCGTCGAACGCGCACACCGGCAGTTCCTCGCCCGTCGTGCGTGCCAGCCACGTCATGCGGTCGTTGACGAAGAACTGTTCCGCGCCTCGTACTGCCGACTGCATCAGGAGCGGATCAGTGAAGCCGCTGACCTGTACCGCGCCCGAGCCGCGTTGAACGTTGTCGTCGGCCCACTGGAGCAGGCCCTGGCGGACCTCCGGAACATCGCACGCACGCAGGTGAGTTGTCGCCACGTCCGTCAGCCTCCCGAACCGTGTATCGCGTTGCAAGTTGAGACGTCAAATCTCAAACTGACGAGTTGTCGGACGTTGCGGCCGCCCGCCAGCACGGAAGGCCCACCCGAGCTAGTGCTGTGACCGCATAGGTTCGCCGGGTCGGCGGTTGTGGCGGGTCCGCTGTCAGCGGTGCCCTTGTTGCCACGGCAGCGAGCGTGCCTTCGGGTCTAACCTGACTCCGTGACGCAGCAGGTGAGCACGGTGGTGCTGATGTGTGGTCTTCCGGGAGCGGGCAAGACCACCTACGCAATGGAGCTGGTGCAACGCGGCTACGCTCGGCTGTCGATCGACGAGGTGGTCTGGCAACGACTCGGGCAGCGTGACGCCGGCCGGGTGCTGGAAGCCGAGGCGTTCGACCAGCTCAAGGAAGAGGTCCGCCGCGAGCAGCGGCAGGAACTGGTCGAGCTGATGCTGGCCGGGCGCGATGTGGTGGTGGACTACAGCTTCTGGAGTCGCGCCGCCCGCGAGGACTACAAGACGCTGATTGAAAGCCACGGCTGCCGCTGGGAACTGGTCCACCTCAAGGCCGACCGGACAACGCTGGAGCGTCGCCTTGAGCGACGCAACAGCGTGGAGGGCGCCAACTCCGTCACCGTGGATGAGACGCTGTTCAACCGCTATGTGGCCAACTTCGAGGAGTCCAGCGGAGAGGGTGAGCAGGTCGTCATGCAGCCCTCGGCCTGAGGATCTGCTCGGCGGCGAGAGGGCGTCCGCCCCATCTGATGCCCTTCTCGCTTCGGATGCGGGCACGCTCGCGGTGTTGGGCGGCCAGCACGTCTGGGTGGCGGGCGTTTTTGTTGCGCCAGCGCAGGTAAGCGTGCAGGGACCGGGTCTGCACGGTGTGGTTGGGGTGGTTGGAGTTGGCGATGGTGAACTGCCGCAGCGGTCCGAAGTGGGCCTCGATCGGGTTCGCCCACGAGGCGTAGGTCGGGGTGAAGCACAACTCGACCTTGTTCTTCTTCGCCCAGCGGCGGATGTCGGCGCCCTTGTGGTCGGACAGGTTGTCCAGGATCACGTAGATCGGGGCGCCGTCCGGGCGGGCGGCACGGATCGACTTCAGCGCGGCCGACGTGTTGGCGGCACCCTTTCTGCGGCGGTTGATGCCCCACAGAGTGTCCTCGCCGACCGAGTAGCAGCCATGGAAGTAGTGCACTCCATGGGTGCGGTGATAGGTGGCGGGCAGCCGGTCGGGACGCCCCTGTTCGGCCCAGCCCGAGCCCGCGGTGGGACGGATGCCGAGCGGGCCGAACTCGTCGAAGGCGAAGACCCGGTCCGGGAAGCGGTCCAGGACATCCTCGATCCGGTCCAGTTTGGCGTCACGCTCAGGGTCCGGGGATTCCTTCCACGTCTTGGTGCGCTGGAAGGTGATGCCGCGGCGGGCGAGCAGGCAGCGTAATGCCTCGCGGCCGATGCGGATGACCCGGCCGCGTACTTTGCGCAGATAGGCGACCAGCTTGCGCAGTGACCAGCGTGTGAAGGGCTGGCCGAGCTTGGCCGGTCGGGTGGTGGCCGTCGCCACGACGAACTCCTCGTCGTCAGGCTTGAGCAGGCGGGGACGGCCTCCCGCCCACTGAGGGTCCAGACAGGCCAGGCCGATCTCGTTGAACCGGTGGATCACGTCCCGGACAGTGTCCTCGTCGGCCTGCACCAGCTGAGCGATCACCGGCACCCGGTTCCCGCCGGCCGAGGCCAGCAGCATCATCGCCCGTCGATATCGCACCGAACTCGTGCTGCCCCGGCGCACGATCTGCTGCAGCCGCTGTCCCTCCTGGTCGGTCAGTCTGCGCACACGGACAGGCTCGGCCACCGCGCCTCCAGCGGTCGGATCGGACGTCACCGCACATCCAACCGCCACGACCACCAACCCGGCGAACCTACGCGGTCACAGCACTAGTAGTGCTTGGTCAGGTTGGTATCGGTTCCGGCATGTTGCGGTGACATGTGGGGCAG
>NZ_BMVG01000060.1 GCF_014650595.1 Streptomyces alanosinicus | reverse complement strand
TGCCTGGCTCAACGAGGCAGAACACTGCAGGTGACACGAACCGGATCACGGAACACTAGCTGAGCTTTCTGCAGTGTCGTACGTATGAGCTGGCGGGCACCAGCTTCGGTTGCTTTCGTGAGACCCAGCGCAGCAGCGACTATGACTCCCGCGCCCTTGAGTTGCGCGGGGCTGACAGCGTATGGGTGCTTCTTCAAATACTTCAGCCCGAACATTGTAGGCCATTTAAGGAGCTTAAATGAGCTCAGTACGATTTGTGCGGCACGAAGTGTGCGCCACATAGGACGGATACGCGCACTGATGGCGGTGCCGATAATGCCGGGTAGAAAAAGGTCCAGTGCGAACCGGTCGTCGCGGATGCTGTATGAGCGGCAGACGTCCAGTGCCATGGGGGTGAGCTCGGCACTGAGACGTACGCGCAGGCGAGCGAGCACTTGATCCATCCCTGTGAGTCGGTGGATGAGTGCGTCGATCTCCTGTTCGTCGTGTGCGCTGGCGTTCACGTCGTTGGCTCTCTCCAGCAGACCGGTCAGAAGGGTGTTCTTGGCCTCGTCAAACGCGTCGAGCAGCCCAATGCGGATCTTCTCCTCGAATGCAGGCCGGTCCTTGAGGGCCTGAATGTCGTGCCGGAACCGTGCCACGTTGACTCGGTGACGTCCGACACTGGCGAGCCCTCGGGCCACGGACAGGTAAGGGTCGGTGTCGTTCTCGAGAGCGGCTTCCGGGAACGAGTCGAGACACAGTTGGCGTACGACGGGCATGCGTGAACCGCCGCCGGTGATCACAACCAGCTCGGGCCTTACCTCGCCGAGCAGCCCGCGAACCTCCGTCAGGATGTCGGCGAAACGCTCGGCCCAGCCGCCGGGGCCTCGGACCACGCGTCGCGGGATGTCTACACTCCTGAGCCAGCTCAGGGCGGGGTTCACGAAGGGGGTGAACCGGGTGTCACAGCCGGCTTGGAGTTCCTGGAGGCGCACATCGGTACCCGTGAACTGGGCTTCCTTCGCCCGGCGGCACACGAGCCGCAGCATTTCCTCCGAGCCGTCCTGATCAAGAGCCTTGGTGAACTCCTTGTTTCCCGCGAATGCCTCCCGCACCTTCTTGGCAAGATCCTGGTCGATCAATGAGCAGCCCAGGTCGGAGCCCACTTGAAGGTTCTGTGGGATCAGGTCCTCCACGAACGTGCAGTCAGTCGTGGACGACCCGATGTCGACGACCAGTACCCGGTCGAATTTGTGTGCCTCACGCCGTCCGGCTCTCCGGTCCCTGACGTGTACGAGCGCGGACTGGGACTCCGGCACGAGCCGCACGGGCTGGTCCATGGACGAGAAGTGCTGGCGATACGTCGTCACCGATTCGGGGTCCCATCCCGTGGGGTGGCCGACGTACACCACGCAATCTCTGCCGACCTCGGGGTGCCGGGAGAAGAACTCGGTGAGGAGGATCTGGGCGAACCGCACGGATTCCGGCGCTGCCAGGCTTTCCGGGTCGGGGCGGGTCTTGAAGTTGACGCTGAAGTGCAGGACATCCTTCGCCAGCACAGCTGCTTCACCGATGACGTACTCGTATTTCCTCTGATCCAGGCGTTTGCGTCCCAGGGCCGTCACGATGGCGGCACCGTCGGTGCCCCTTGTGTAAACCCGTGCTCTCTTCCGTCCGTGAGTCGGCAGCCAGCACAAGGAGCTCTCTCCGTCCCCGATGTCTAGGCCGACCGCGTACTGGACATCGGGTTCCATGTCAGGCGCCACGGGCCGCACCCTCTTCAGAGACCGGTCCGCCGGTGACCGTCAGTACCTCAGTCAACAGCCTGATCACGGTGGGTGTCGGGGGGAGCGGGAAGTCGAAGCCTGTGCGTCGCGACGACACAGCTGCGATCAATCTCCGTACCCCAGGGTTGTTCTTGGCGAGTTCCCCGTCTCCCCCACCGAGCTCTTTTTTTTCGAACTCAGCGTCGTCGAACCGCACCCATACACCCGGATCGCTCTGGAGAGCGGCGAAGAAGTCTGGGTACTTGATCTGGAATGCGAGCAGGGTGCCCGCGTGTAGCAGCCGATCACGTTCTGGCGGGTCGTTGTGTAGATGCAGCGTCAGGGCCGCATGGTTGAGACCGTTGACGAAGCGGCGCACGCGTCGCGGGTTGGCCGAGAAGGCGACCTCGATGAGCTCCCAGAGCTCGCGCGAGCCTGTCAGCGCCGGGTCGGTGACCTTGTCGTGAAGGTGTTGGTGCAGGGCCTCGAAGGGGATCCCGGGTAGATGGAGTGGAAAGTGGATCAGCTTCTCCAGGTACTGGCGCCCGCGTGCCCCGTCCGTACGTTCGCCGTCGAAGCGTTTGGCGGCCGCTTCCGCGACGACCTGATAGTCCATGGCGAGGACGAATACACATGAACCCTCGCCCAGAAAGAGCTTCAGCGAATCGAGGACGGTGATCGCCGCGTCCTCGGTGCAGCGATCCAGGTCGTCGATGAACAGAACAAGCCGACCGCCTTCCGCGTATGTGTTGACGACCTCTCTGAAGTCCTCTTCAAAGCGATTGACGTGCAGATAGGTCTCCACGCCCGGTGCGGTAAGCGCTCCCTGAACGGCGTCGACGTCCCCAGGTGCCAGGAACCCCGCCGTGAGGGGGCCGGCTGCCCGGCGGGCGAGCAGCCAGGCGGCTGCGTGACTCAGGCGTTTGACGGTGTCCAGCGCCTGCGCGAGCCGCTCCTGCACAGTCGCCTCGCCTGACTTGCGTCGCTTGTCGAGATCGTGGGCGATTTCGGTGAGTACGGTCTGGATGAGAGCGTGCCAAATCTCGTCTTTCTGATTGTACTTCCAAGGATTGAACCAGACGGTCCGGATGTCGCATGCCCTCAGCAGGCCCTCGCAGACCTTCATGAAACTCGACTTACCCATCCCCCAGGGCCCGAAGATCCCAATGGTCAGCGGCAGGTCCTCGGCCCTCGCGATCGCGTCGCAGAGCACCTTGGCATGGGTGCTGAACCCGAAACGATCTCCGTCCGGCCCCGAAATCGGGTTGTCGGGCAGCAGCATGATTCCCCCTCCCCCAATCGCCGTAATCTACGGCCACTGTGACCGATCGTCATCAGTAGGTCACTTATGGTGCCTCAACTGGCCTGCGGAGGATGGCGATTTGCTTGTATAGCCGAAGACTCGGTGAGGAGGTTGCAGCACCACCGGACCGCGAGCAGCTGGGTCGCCCGTCACCACGGCGTCGCCCTCCCGACCGGGTATCTGACGCGGGCCACACGCAGCGATCTTTGAAGATCATCATTCCTTGACTGGCGCATCTGCCGTCACTGCGGCCGGTATCAGGTCAGCGGCCCGTACTGGAGCAGACATGAATAGCGCACCCCCGGAATACTGCTCCTCCACCAGTTGGACGGCAGCGTCGAGGCGGCCGAGTACAGGGTGTGGGTACGCGCCCCGGAACACGTACGGCCGGTCACCGGCGTCGACTACGACCAGGTCCCCACCGAACGGATGGAAAAGCCGTCCGCAGTACGCGAGATCCTGGGACCCCGCCGGCCCTCCGGCTGGGTCCTGCAGAAGTTGCGCGCCGGCCGCGGCCCGGCCGGAGCAATCCTACACACACCGGACTGCCAGGACGCACCGCAGGACGCGCCGCTGCTCGATCTTGAACGAGCCCTGAACGTCGCGGAGAACCCCGCGACACGACCCCGGTGCACCGCACCCCGAACCCGCTCGCTCAGCACTCTCAGCTTGCCGGCGCCGGTCTCAGCAGCGTCGGCAGCCTCGCCAGCGCCCTGGTCGGTGCTCCATGGCAGGCCGTCGTTCTGACGGTGTTGGCAGGGCTCGCCGTCGTCGCGCTGCAGTCCGTACTCCACACGGTGATGCCGCAGGAATCCGCAGACCGCCTCATTTGGTGGGTCGACCGCCGTATCCATCACACCCGCCGCCAGATGCAGTCCTTTGTCACCCGGCTGCGGCGCCCGGGATAGGAGAGGGTCCGTTCAAAACGCAGATGTTCCGTCCTCCAGCTGCGGGCTTCGTCACCGGCCGTTACCCAGGCATGGACCTGCTCACGACACCCCCCTGCCAGATGACGCCTGACGGAACCGATCAGGGGAAGTTCAGAGATGGGTTCTGAGCAGTAGCGGTGAGACCGGCGACAGGACCCCGGGGCGCAGGTCGGCCCGGGGTCCTTCGCCGTCCGGGGCCAGCGGCACCGCTCCCAGGCCCTACACGCACTGAGGTGCGATGCCCGTGGGTTCTGAGCTGTGGCATCGCACTGGTGTGCGTGTAGGCCCTGGGATCTTCGGCCGCTCCCCGGCGAACTGCGTTGCAGCGGGGGCGGGATCGGTGAACGAAATCGGCTTGCCGGTGGCGCGGGCATAGTCGATTTCCCTGCTCGTGGACTCGCCGATGTACCCACCAGCAAAAGCGCCTGAGTTCGCGATTACTGAGCGATCGAGGATGCGAACCCAGGCAGAGGTACTGATCGGGCAGGTGCTCATCGTCGTCCCCCCGTCTGGCAAATGGGGCAGATGTCCCAGCCATCTCGGGTGCGGTGCACCCCCGGGTATTTGTAAGCACCTCATTGAGTGGCGTGCATCGTGAAGTAGCAGGTCACCACGGGTCTGGTGTGCGTCGGCTCTGGGGTACTCATGCTGGTGACGGGCGGGTGACTTCGGTGGAGATCGTCGGTCAGCCCCGTTTCGGTCCTCCCTCATCGTTGCCCACTACCGCGGTGCCGCCTAAATCCGCTGGCCCCCATCGCCTCGTCCTGCGACAGTGCGGGAATGGAGTGGAGAGCCGTTTCCGTGGCGGACGTCGACGCCCTCGCCGAACTGCTCGGCCGGGGCGAGGAGGCGACGGTCGGTCGCCGCGAGTCCAGCCCCGCCGAGGCGCGCAGCATGCTGGCCGCCCCCGGCCTGGACCTGCCCTCCCGCACGTGGACCGCGTCGGGCCCCGACGGCGGCCTGCTCGGCTTCGCCGCCCTCCATCCCGCGCCTCAGCCTGGCGAGCTGCGTGCCCAGTTGGTCGTCGCCCCGTCCCCGGATGCACCTGCCGTCACCGCGACGCTCCTGGACCGCCTCGACGTCTGGGCCGCCCACGACCTGCCGACCCCTGACACGCCGGTGACGCTGTATCAGCTTCCTGGCTGCTTCCCCCACGACCAACTCCTCCGCCGCGGCTGGACCGTCGTGGACAGCAGCAGCCGCCTCACCGTCAACCTGGACGCCATCCGCCTCCCCGAGCACCCCGCGCCCGCGGTGCGTGCGGCCCGGAACGAGACCGACCTCCGCACCGTCCACTCCGTGCTGAACGAGGCCTTCACCGACGACCCGGAGCACCCCCACCCGGACTTCGACGCCTTCCACCACGCCCAGCGCCGACGCGAGGGCTACAACCCCGACTTGTGGCTCCTCGCCGAACTCGACAGCGCCCCTGCCGGCGCCCTCATCGCCCGCGACCCCGTCGACCGCGCCTGGATCGCCTGGTTCGGCGTCCACCCCGCCCACCGCCGCCACGGCCTCGGCGCCCAACTCCTCACCACCGCATTCAGCCTCCTCCGCGCCCGCGGCCACCGCACGGTCGGCGTCGACGTGGACACCCACAACACCGGCGCCATGCAGGCCTACACCTCCGCCGGCATGACCCTTCTCGGCGCGGCCGACCAGTGGCACAGGACCTACGTCTGAACCCGGCGCCCGCCCTGCGTGGGCTCCACGGCACGACTCAGAGGTGGCTCCACAACGTACGAAGTTGATCTGGCCCCACCCGGCGGTCAGTGAGCCGTGAAAGGCTCGACGGATGGATTACGCGTTCGATGCCCCTCCCGTCAACCGGGAGCTTCTGGACTTCGCTGTGCACCTGGCCGGTCGTGCCGGGCAGATGTCGGCGCAAGGCTTCTTCAGCGATGACTGGCACAGCCGTCTCAAGGAGGACGGCACGGAGGTCACCGAGATCGACGTGGCGGTTGAAGAGCTGATCCGGAAGGAGCTGAGCCGACGGGTGCCGGACGACGGGATCTTCGGAGAGGAGGGCGGTGCGACCAGCGGGTTATCAGGACGGCGATGGATCATCGACCCCATCAACGGCACGACGTACTTCACCCACCGAGTGCCGCTGTTCTCGAACGATCTCGCCTACGAGGACGAACACGGGCCCGCTATCGGCGTAATCAACATGCCCCTGAGCCAGCAGATGATCGTGGCGGGTCGTGGTCTGGGCTGCTGGGTGCTGCCGGGGCCGAACCCGGACCTGCAATCGGGCCGCCGCGCCCAGGTCACGGAGCGGACAAGTCTGGGCGGGGCAAGAACGCTGATGCACAACCCGGCCGGTTGGCCGGAGGAACTCCTTTGTGCTCTCCACCGCCGGGTCCTCCTGGCGCCCTCGACCGGCATGATCGTGGCCCTGGTGACGGGCCGAGCCGATGCCGGCGTCATTGCCGGTCCGCCGATGGGCTACGAGGACGTCGCTCCTATGCCGGTCATCGTCACGGAGGCGGGCGGCCGGGTGACCGACCTGGACGGCGCGTCCGTACTGGAAGGCGACATGTCGGTGCTAGTCACCAACGGCCGACTGCACGAGGAGTTCCTGCAACTGCTGACCGGCCTACCGCACAGCCGCGACTATCGGGCCCTCGACGAGGGCGAATAGCGCGCTGGGCAGCGCCGAAGTGGGGCCAAATCACCTTGCTACCAGGGCGTGAATCACACCACCGCACGCCCTCTCCTGCCTGTCAGTGGAGCCCAAAGAACTGCTTACAGACACCCCTGGGTTCCGAGGCGGTGCCGGATGAGATGCACGATCACGCGGCTCACGGTGTGCTCCCGGTGGGAATGTCGGTCACGATGTCTCCAAGTGGCTGGGGGACGCGTCGCCGCTGTCCGCCGGGTCGGGTTGGAAGAAGCGGATGTAGCGCAGACCGGTCTCCGGGGTGATGTTGAACATCACACACAGGTGTTGCGGGTCGGCGCCGGTGACGGCGGCCTCTTCGAGAATCCGGTCCTCACGGAGTCGCTGGGCGGTGACCGGGAGGCCGCGCAGCACGACCTGCATCCAGCCGACGGTGACCGCTGCGCGGGAGTACGCGGTCTGCGAGCTGATGAACAGGTGAGAGTTGCGGGGGTTCGGCCAGCGTTCGCGCCGCAGCTCGATGTAGTCGGCGGCGGCCTGTCGGGTGAAGGTCTCGAGGGGGTGGTCGATATCGCCGTGCGCGAGCCGACCGCGGACGAAGTCGATGGCGGACACGGGTAGTGCTCGGGCTTGGTGGGGGTAGAGCGCATGGATGCCGATGAGGGCGATCAGCAGCTTCAGGGCGGGGTCGGTGGCCGCAGCCTCGGCCATGGACTGAATCGCTTCTGGGCTCAGTGGCTTGGGCACCGTGCTCGGCCTGGTTCCGAGGCTCACGCCGCGGGCGGGATTGGTGAACAACAGCCGCTGGCTCTTGAGGGTCTTGAACATGCTGCGTAGCGCGACGGCCTCGTTGTGAGGTGCTGGGCACTGGGCGAGCCACTCGGTGAGATCGCCGCGGGTGACCTGGCGGAGGGTGCAGTAGCGCTCCGAGCAGGCGAGGAGGAAGGGGATCGCGGAGGTGAGCTGGTTGCGGACGGTGGCGGGTGAGCGGGGGCGGCGGCGTGGCCCGCCATGTCGCACGATGTTGATCCACACCAGGACTTCTTCACCGATCTCCGGGTGCACGCGGCTTAGCCGACGGTGGATCCACTGGTCGAGGGGATCGGGACGGTCGTCGTTGAGGAGTTCGAGGGCGGCGAGGACCTCGGTGACCCGGAGGACGGCGCGTCGGCTTTGCCGGCGTGGCAGCGTGGCGACGGTGCTGGCCTTGATCGTCTCGTGTGGGCCGTGGACGGCGGTGAGCAGGTACAGGCTCTGTTGCACGCGCTCGCGTAGACCTGGTGACCAGCCCTGGGCGTCGGCGTGGTTGTCGGCCTGCGCGGCGACGTAGTCGGTGAAGGCGGGGTCGAGCGGCGCCACGTCGGGCACAGTGACGCGGGACATGTCCCGCGCGGCCTCGAACAGCCGGTCTTGTCGCCATCGTGGAACCGTCCAGCAAAGGGCTCTGGGCTGGTGCCGAACAGTGGCGGGGGAGGTTCGTGATCGAGGGCGGCGTGCGGCGAGATGGACGCGGCGGATCTGGTCGGCGAGGAACAGCTGCTGCCCTGCGGTGGCCGCGGTGGTGAGGTCGGGACGTTGCCAGGTACGCGGTATGGCGCGGGCCTGGCAGTGGCACAGCCGGCACACGCCCTTCTTGAGCGGGACGGTGCGGCCGCAGGTTTGGCACCTGCCGGGCTGATGACCGCGGTTGCGGAAGGAGTTGCAGGCCGCGCACAGACCCTTACGACGCCAGATGCCCCAGGCGAAGCAATCACTGCAGCTGCCCGCGGACACAACGCGCGGGTGGCAGCGGCGGCAATAGCCGCCGGCGTAGTGGTTGTCGCTGCCGCACGTTTTACAGACGGGTGGAGGAAGGCTGGGATGCAGGCAGCTGAAGCAGCGTCGTCGACCGTACTCCGCGACCTTCTCGCCGCACTGCGTGCACGGCCGCGGCTGCAGGTTCACAGCGGCGGCTCCGTCCGGCCGGCCCGGCGCTCGATCGTGGGGCGCTCGCCAGCGACCGCCGCATGGCCCGGTACGGTCGCTGTTCGCTGGGCGCGGGCCTTCTCCGGCTCCGGGACCAAAAGGTCGTTGGGCTCACAGCCGAGCACCTCGCAGATGACGTCGAGGTCGTCCAGACGGATCGTGACCGGCTGCCCGGCCCACAGGTTGGACATCTTCCCAGCGCTGATCACCAGGCCCGCGTCGGCGAGCATCGACTGCAGCTGCGAGGACTTCCAGATGTCGCGCTGCGCGGCGGCCAGCCGCAGGTTCCACTTCATGACGGCTCCTGTCCTGGGCTATCCGGTGAACCGAGACGCGGCCCGCTGGCCGGCGGAAGTCCAGGCGTCCTCGATGTGGGTCTTGTTGACGTGCACGTAGATCATCGTGGTGTTGATCCAGCGATGACCGAGCAGCTCTTGGATAGCGACGACGTTCATGCCTTGTGCGTACAGATCGGACGCAGCGAAGTGCCGGAGCGCGTGCGGGGTAGCACGGCCGGACCAGCGAGGCAGATGGCGCTCCACTGCCTCCGCCATCGCGCCCCGGATCGCGCTGGTGCTCACGCGCTTGCAGCGGCCCCCGGGATCGCGGCGCTCGGAGGGGAACAGCGGTGCACCGGGCTCATCGAGGTGCCCGTCGAACTCCCACCGCGGGCCCTGGAGCCACCATTCGAGGAGTTCACGAGAACCGTTGATAAGCGGGACTAGACGCTCCTTCTTCTGACCGCGGCTGCCCTTGCCGCGCAGCAGCACCTTGCCGAAGGTGCCCAGGTCCCAGCGAATGTCGTGGACTTCGAGCAGGCACAGTTCCGAGACCCGCGGGCCGATGAGGCTGGCCAGGCGGCATGCGGTGTAGTTGCGGACACTCGGCGCGTACTTCCGAGCCGAATGTAGATCGTCGCGCCATCCGGCGAAGAGTCGATCGATGTCCGCGGCCGGCGGCGGGATCCGCACCCGCATGTTGGTCTTGCCTCGTGGGCGGTTGATCTCATCGACCGGGCACTGCACCAGCACGCCGGTCGCCGCGTGGATATCGGCCTGATGCCGCACCTCCAGGAACTCGAAGTACGTCGCCAGGGCCTGCGCCTTGCGGACCTTGGTCAGCGTGGCTAGCCGTCGCTGGTCCTCGCCGAAGAACCGGTCGAGGTCGGTGGGGATCAGCTCCCAGAGCGGGCGGCCGAACCAGCCGCGCACCTCCATCAGCGCATCCACGTCGCCGGAGATCGTCTCGTCGGCGATCCCGGCCGCCGCCCGGGCGAGCACGAACTCAGACAGCAGATCCTGCTCGAAGTCCGCTATGTCCTGCGGCGACTCCAACAGCGGTCGAGATCGGATTGGTGCAACGACAGCGAGCGACATCCCGCCCCCTCAACTTCGCCATAACCAGCGGAATCTCAGGCTGTCGGATAGAAGCTCATGAATTCTGAGACTTCCTCGCCGTTCACCCTTGAGGGTGACAGAGGACTGTCGGCGCACTCCGCAGGTCCGGGGGCACCGCCCGCGGGGAGCGGGGCGATGGGGAACTCAGGCGCACATTCACATTGACGACCAGAACCCGGTCTGCCAGGTCGATCTTGCGCAGGTGGAGGGCGTCCAGCGCCGTCTTCTGCTTGTCGGTGATCAAATCGTCTGCTTCGCCTGGCGCAACAACAATGACCCCGGCGAAGGTCAGATCACGATTCACCGCACGCATCTCGTCCACGAACCGGGTAGAGCCGCAGATGCAGACGATTTCAGGTCGGTCGGGCACAGCTCAGCCCTTCGCTCGAACGGGACACCACCAGCGTGCACGTTGGCACTGCATCGGCAGGAGGTTAGTGGGTGCCACTACATCAGTGAGGTCGTTGGGTAGTCCGGCCGGTTAGCCGTCGGCCCGTTCCTCCTCGATCGCATTCATCCTGCGGACCATGTCGATCTGCGCGCGGATCATCGTGTCGAACAGGACCTCCGGATCGCCGTCGGGTCCGGCGTTCGCAGCCAGCAGCGAGGCGACTTGGCTGGCGAGGACGGTGACCACGTCGGCCGTCCCCACCGGGCCGCGGACCTCGATCAGTTTGCGCACGGCGTCGTCGATGCGGTCCATGGCCTCCTCGCCCTGGAGGAACAACCCGAGCCGGTCGGCGAGGAACATGCGGACGACCGCCACACCGTCGGCCAGGGCGGTGTCCACGTTGAAGTCGGCGCGGGCCTTCTCCGACTCCTTGAGCACGGCCGGAATCGTGTACGTCCGCTGCTCCGGGATGAGGCCCTCCTTTCGCCACTTCGCGTACGGGATGGGGCCGACGGCGTCACGGCGTGCACGGTGTTCGTTGGTCGGGCGGCCGCCCGCGGTGCGGCAGGCCCGCCCTGCGGCTGCCTTGCAGGTCGGGCATTCGACACGGCGCATCCACGAGCGCACGAGATCCATCTCGGCATTGGAGCGGAGGTGACGTCGCCACTCGCCGCCCCACGGGATGCTCTGCGATCCGTTCTCCACGCCCATTGCCCCCTGGATCCGGTGGTGTGTGCCGTCGTCGGTGCCGTGATGATGACCGTACCTGCGGTGGCGCCCCTCAGCGGTCGATCGGGGGAATGCCGTTGCCGTCGCTCTCCAGCGCGTACAACTCGTAGGGGACGGTCCCGGTCTCGGAGTCCCGGTCGGCCGTGCCGATGCGGGTGAACCCGGCTTTGGCCAGGACGCGGCCGGAGGCGGGGTTGGCGAGGTGGTGCATGGCCTCCAGCCGGTTGAGGCTGGCGGTGGTGAAGGCGACGGTGACGACCTGGTGGGCGGCTTGGGTGGCGTAGCCGTTGCCCCAGCTGTCCTCGTGGAGGCGGGTGCTCATGGTTGCTCATCAGGCACTCGAAGAGGATGGCTTGAAAGGCCAGTTGTCCGCGGTCGGTGGGGTCCAGGGTGGGGCGGCCGCCCCTCGACTGGATTCGTCCCAGATACAGAAGGCGCGCGAGTTCCTTGCCGATCCGCTTGTCGGTCGTGTGCGGCATGAGGTTCCTGCTCCGGCTGCCCCCGGGCGGCAGCCGTGGGGGAAGGCCTGCACGGACACCGAGAAACGCGTATTGCGGGACCGGGCATCCCACCCTTGAGACTCCTGCGATTCCGCCCGGGCGGAATCGTTCGCCTCCAGGCCGTCCCTGGCCTGTCATGGTGACAGTAGCGAACCGCGCGCGGCAGACCACGCGACGCGCCGGGCGACACTCGACACCACGTCTTCCAGCGGCACGGCGAGTGGTTCGTCGTTGCGCGGTGGAAGAGATCCGGTGTGACGATGACAGCGGCGCGGCGGCCCCGGCCGACGCGCAACCAGCTGAGCGCGCCCCGAACCCCGGCCGCAGCCGCGGCCGCGCCGCCCATCCCGCCCTCCTCCTTCTTCTAACCAAGGGACATGGGCAGAGCAGCCGCAACGGGGATGTCAGCGGGCGGACCACGGCAAAACCGCGTGGTGAACTGCACGAACACGGGGATGCTCCTGCGGGCTGCGCAACAGTAGGCGCAACCCTTGCCGCAACCTCGTGCTCCTGGTCGACCGGGGCGATGGGTCACGCGGCTCGGACGGCTCCGTGGGCGCGGGCGAGGTGGCGCAGCTCGGAGCGTGCCGCCGGCACCGGGGGGACGGTATTCCAGTAGGGGTGCCACCACAGCCGTACGGGCAGGCGCAGCAGGCGGCGGCGCAGGGCGGCGGTGTCCGCGGGGGCGGGGTGCGGCGAGCGCGTCGTAGGTGGCGTTCCAGGCCGGCTTGCGTCTGCACCAGGTCGTCGGGGAAGTCGGTCACGTCCATACCGGCATTAGATCGCTTGTTCGAATTGCGTGTCACTTCTGCCGCGCCCGACGCTGGCGGTGGTTGTGACTGAGTGCCTCACTTGGTTCTGGCCGCGGTTGCGTGATGGCTACGGACAAATGCGGATCCGCCGCGTAGCTGGACTGGCAGCACCTATCTGGGCGTATGCCAGAGGCCGGTAGGCTCGACCAGCCGGGTTGACTCAGACGGACGTCGCCCTTCCCCGTGGGGAAGTTCATGACTTCCCCACGGGGATGTGGGCTGCGGTTCTCAGTAGCCGATGGTGAAGCGGCGCTGGACGAAGCGAGGCAGCTCCGCCTCATCGATCAAGGCGACGGCCGCGTCCTCCACCGAGATGCGACTGCGGCCGTCAGCGTCCAGGACCAGCTGGTCGCCGCCGATCCTGAAGCGACCGGTTCGCTCGCCGGGAGCGATCTCCTCTGCGGGGCTGAAGTAGGTCCACAGCCGGTTCGAGGTTCGCAGGACATTCAGGGCGTCGCGGTGACCACGTACCGCTGCGCCGTATTCGCGGGGCAGTCCAAGCTGGTTGAGGGCGGCGTGCAGCAACTCGTCGGAGTCTGCGCGCACCACGCCCGGTTCGATTTCGAGGCTTCCGGCCCCGCCGATCACGATGAGCCGGGTCTGCGGGCGGCTCTCCAGAGCCTTCAGCAGGGCCCGTGCCGCCGTGGCGTAGACGGTGGGGTCGGCGATCGAGCGCCGGACGGTGTCCGCGAAGTCCTTGGCCGCGTTGCCCGGCTGGAATCCGCTGATCAGGACGTCAAGTCCAGGCAGGACGCCGGCGATGCTCTTCGGATCCAGAACGTCGACGCTCGTCCAGGTGATGTTGTCCCGACGCTCCTCGCGCTGCGCCTGAGCGGCGTCCCGGCTGAACGCCTTGACGTGGTGGCCCCGTTCGAGGGCCTCGGCGACGACCCTGCTGCCGATGGTGCCCGTGGCTCCGATGACTCCGATGTGCATGGTTCTCCCCTGTGCATGCAGACGTGGGACGTCACCAGGGGTGACGCCGTGAAGAAACTATACGCTGTGAAGTAAATTGACACTGTAGAGTTCCTGTTGTGACAGTCACGGGAAGCAAGGGAAGACGCGAGCGGCTACGGGCCGAGACCACGGCCGAAATCAAGAAGGTGGCCCTAGCCTTGATGGCCTCGGGCGGCCCGGACGCCATTACACTGCGGGCCATCGCCCGCGAGATGGGCATGACCGCCAACGCGATCTATGGCTACTTCGCGACCCGGGACGACCTGGTCACCACGCTCATCAAAGACGTGTACACCGCCCTGGCCGACGCCGTGGACGCCGCCTGGGAGGCCGCCCCCGCCACGGATCCCGCCATCCGCATCACAGCATGGGCCACCGCCTTCCGGACCTGGGCCGTGGTGAACGCCCAGGGCTTCCGGCTCATCTACGGCGACCCTGTCCCCGGCTACCACGCCCCCGAAGGCGGCCCAGCCCCAGATGCCGCACGCCGGGTCTGTACCGGACTCACCGCCCTCGCGGCAGCCGCATGGCCGCACACCCAGCATCTCTACGAGCACAGCGCCTTCGGCTGGTCCGACTTCGACCCGGCGCTCCTCGACAAGGTGCGGCCCGCGTTCCCCGACTTGCCGCCCGCAGCCGTCGCCCTGGCCCTGCGTATCTGGGGTCACCTGCACGGCTTGGTGTCGCTGGAGGTCTACGGCCACATGCACACCCAGACCACCAGCCCGGAGAAGCTCTTCGAGGAGGAACTCGCCCAGCTCGTGCAAATGCTGGGCGTCCCGCGCCGGAGTTGAACGCCCGAAGCACCGTCAGGCTCCCGGAACTACAGAATTGGGCATGCCCAAAGCGTGAGGGTGGAGACGTTCGTAGAGCTCTTAGACGGTGTCCTATGTGGTGAGGCGGACGTATCGCTTGTAGCAGCAGAGTGCGGCTGCGAGTCCCAGAAAGCCCAGGTAGTTGCGGGGATTTCGTTCGTAGCGGAGGCTGAGTCGGCGGTAGCCGGACAGCCACGACATAGTGCGCTCGACGAGCTCGCGCAGGTGGCGGCCGACGGCGTCGCCCCGCCCGGCAGCGTGTACTTCCCGCAGCCCTGGGCCTCCGGCAAGCCCTTCGAGTGAAGGGGCCTTGACGAGCGGGGACTGCGTGAACCGCGCGTACTTCCGGGCCGGCACGGTCGTTGGGCCGGTATGAGCGTTCGAAACCTCCTCGACGCGGCCTTCGCCGGGCCGTCGGTCCCCGGTGCGCGTGCCAGCGGGTTCACCGTGACCGACCTGGGTTCTGACGCGTGGAAGGAGTTCCTTCTCGGCCCCGGGGCAGCGCCGGGCAGATCGGGATCCTGGGACGAGCCGCTGGCGGTGCTGTGGAAACGGGTGGTTGCGGAGTGCGGCGCGGCCCAGCGGCTCGCGGCCGAGCACGACGTCGACTGGGAGCTGGCTCCTCATGAGTCGAAGGCCGTCCTCGCGCTGTGCGGGCCGGACAATGTCGTCGTCGATGTCGCCGCAGCAGCACTGGCGACCCAGCGTGAGCAATGGGAACGGGAGAGGCGCTTCGCCCGGATCCATCGCCGCCTGCCCGCGAACCTGGTCGGCCTGGTGCCCGCGGACGTCGGCGCGCTGCGGTCCGGTCTGCTGGTGGAGCACGAGTTCCGCACCAGCACCTACCAGGTCGAACGGGACCGAGCCGTGCGGTGGCTGCGTGCCCTGACCGGCACGGCGGCCTATCTCGCCGCCGCGCACATGGTCCCCGCCCCGCTCGCCCTGGACGTGGTCACCACCGCCCCGCTCGACGAGCAGACCCGCGCCGCCCTGCGGCTGCCGGCCCCCTGGTCGCTCATCACGCACGACCCCGTCCCCCTTCACGCGGCCGAAGCCGATGACGACGAGCTCGCCGCGCTCGTCGAGGCCGGCGTGTGCATGGGACCGGAGCCCGTCATCCTCGGCGGCCTGATCGCCGCCCAGCCGGACGGACGGCTCGACACGACGTCCGGTTTCCTGCTCATCTCCTCCCTGGACGCCGCAGGCCGGCGGTGCTGGATGCTTCAGCCGGCCGCGTTCGGCCACCACGCCGGCGGCCGTGTGCTGTACGGGTACGCCGCGCAGCTCGCGTTCGCCCGGTGGACGCCCCCGCCCGTTCTCCCGGACCCCGGTCCGCGCCCCACGTCGCGCAGCACGCTGGGCAGGATCGCCACGAGCGAGGCCGACCGGGCGGGTGGCTTCCATGGAGTCCGTGTCCTGGACTTCACCCCGCCGCCCGAGGAGCCCCCCGAGGAGCGCAGGGCGCCGGCTGGCTCCCGCGGGCCGCTCGTGTTCGGCACGTGGCGGCGGGCGCACTGGAAGCCAGGGGTGCGGATCGGGATCCGCGACAGCGACGGGCGGCTCGTCGGGCCGGTCTACAAGGACGGCGCCGTCGAGGGCCTCACGTTCAGCCGCGAGCGCCGGTTCTTCCCCCGCGCCCGGGTCCGCCCCGACCTCCCCCTCGCCCCCACCACCCCGGTCTACCGGATCCCGAACCCGGGAGCCCCGGGCCGGTGACCTGCGGCGCGGGGAGCTTCTCCCGGCACAGGGGCGGGCGGGGATGGAATGCCGTGGCCGAACGGGCAGCGGCCGATGATCACGCCGGGTCCGGCGGAGTGCGCCCCTGGACGCAGCGCACGGGGGGACGCGGCGTCCAGGAGGATTGCTCGCCAACGTACCGCGCTATCCAGCCTCTTATCGCATATATCGGGGAATCGGGTCGCGCGTCGGGCGCAGCGCGGGCTGGGGCACGGTCTGGGCGGGACGCCGGGCCGAGGAGGCCGGATCAGGTGGCAGCCGATGCCGTGCAGTGTGTGCACGGTCTGCCCGAGCTCGTCGGGCAGCGGGGTGTGTTTGACGCACAGGATCCGAAGGCGCCGCGGAGGAGGAGTGCGCAGACGGCGCGTGGTCGCACAGGCCCTGGGCAGGAAGGAGTGGGCTGCGCAGGCAGTGTGTGACGGCCCTCGGCCGCCGCTACCGGAAGGCCCGAACACGGCGAGGGGGGGCAGCCGGGCGGCTGCCCCCCCCTCGGGCCGCTCATCAGTGTGCGGTGGGCCGATTTACCAGGTCGGACGGGTCCGTGTTCGCTCCGCACAGCACCACGCAGACCTTCTCGCCGCCGCCGGGCCGGTAGCTCCGGCTCGCTACGGCGGGCCGGAAGGGCAGGTCCCGGTCGGAGGTGTGCTGGTCCGGTGACGTGAGCGCGGCCAGAGCTGTCGCGGCACCGTACTCGACCGCCACCTTGCGATGGTCCCACAATGCCTGTCGGGCGCGGATGATCTCGGTGTCCGGCACGAGTACGGAGTGCACTCGATCGTGCCGGGCGGCGTGCAGAGCCATCTGGGAGGTGCGGCGTGCGCCGAGGGAGTCGGCGGCGATCGAATCCACGGTGACATCGATGACGGCGCCGGACTGGAGGGCGGCGTTGAGGGCGCGGCAGTTCTCCGGTTCGACCGCGACGATGCGGATGCCGTGGTGCTGGGCGGCGGTGGCCACTCCGGCGAACAGGCCGCCGCCGCCGACCGCGACCACCACGGTGTCCAGGTCGGGGATGTGGTGGCGGATTTCCTCCATCAGGGTGCCGGCTCCGGCCGCGATGAGCGGGTGGTCGTAGGCGTGGCTCGACAGGGCGCCGGTCGTGCTCGCGAACTCCTCGCAGGCTGCAAGGGCTTCGGCGTACTCGGAGCCGATCAGGCGGACGTCGGCGCCGTAGCCGCGGAGCTTGGCCACCTTCACCGCTGGCGCGGTCTCGGGGAGGAAGACCGTGGCCCGTACGCCCTGCTGCTGGGCGGCCCAGGCGCACGCCAGCCCGGCGTTACCGCCGGAGGCGATGGTCACCCCGGCGTCGGGGAGGGTGTTCGCGTCGCGGTGGGCCTGGATGAAGTTCTGCGCGCCGCGGGCCTTGAACGAGCCGGTGTGCTGCATGAACTCCATGGCCAGCCACACCTCGCAGGGCTGCTCGGGCCGGTCGTCAAGGGGGTCGCGGTGGGCGGTGCGGATCGCGCCCGGGTCGAGCGGAGCCAGGGTAATGGGGCGGATGCGTCCGGCGATCCGGTCGCCGGCGGCCTTGATGTCGCCGTAGATGAGCTGGTGCACAGTGTTGCTCCTGCGATGAGATGGTCACGACCAGGCGATGAGCTGGCCGGTGGTGGTCAGGCCGAGGAAATACGCGAAGGCGATCCGGCGCCCGGTGGGGTTCGGCTCGACCGCCTGGAAGTTCGCGGGGTTGAACAGCAGCGCGTCTGCGAGCTGCTGTGTCAGGTCGACGCGCTGGCAGTGCTCGACCGCCTCGGGCCGGTAGCCGTACGCCTGGCGGTGCTGCTCGTCGGCGGGTTCCCAGCGGTGGCGCCATACCGTGGTCGCCCCGCCGGTGGCCGGTACCGACACCCAGACGTTGAAGGCGAGCTGGGCGAGCACCTCCTGGTCGAACAGGCCGGTGGGAAACTCGCGGTTCAGTTCGTCGTAGTGGACCAAGACGCCCTCGTTGATCTCCCGTAAGGTGCCGCCGAAGACGGCCCGGCCGCCGATCGTGGCCGGGGTGACGGCCGCGCCCCAGGCGGAGCCGAGGCGGGCCAGCGAAATGGCGATCGGGTCCGGGCGCATCCCGACCCGCTGCCAGGCCGCCCGGGCGGCCTCCGCGTCACGCCAGTACCGTTCGGCGTCCAGCCCGCAGCCCTGGTCGCGGTAGTCGTTGAGGGCCGGGCCGAAGCGCACGATCCGGGTGGGCACCCGGGCCTTGTCGTAGTCGGCGGTGGGCAGCCGGTCCAACGCGCCCATTGCCGCCTGGCAGGCGTCCAGAGCGAGGAAGCCGGGGACGCGGACGGCCGCGAGGGTTCCGGACGCCAGGTTGGCCAGGTGCCGGTCGGTGAAGGCCGTGCTGTCCACCGCGGTGAACAGCGGGTCAAGTGCCGTGGTGCGGGGCATGTCGCCTCCGTAAGGAGGCATGAGCCTACCGTGACGGTACGGCGTACCGTACGCTGACTCGCATGCCAAGGCAATCCGCTTCCCTGGACCTCGCGACTCCCGAACGGATCGCTGAGCAAGCCCTGTTGATAGTTGATCAGGACGGGCCCACCGCTCTCAGCTTCCGTACTCTGGCCGCCGCGCTGGACATCTCCGTCGCGTCCCTCCAGCGCCGCTGCACCGACCTGGCCGGCCTGCTGGACCTGGTGACCGACCACCTCGCCGCCCGCCTGCCGGAGATTGAACCGGGCACCGACTGGGCGAGCGCCACCGAGGAGCGGTTCACCGCGCTGTACGAGCTGCTGACGGACCATCCGGGCCTGGTCGCCCTGCGCGGCGACCGCCCATGGCTCGGCCCACAGCTGCTGAAGCGCCTGGTGGAGCCGCAGCTCGCCGACTCACTCGCCGCCGGCATGACGCCCCAGGAGGCGATCGTCACCTACCGGCGGCTGTACCTCCTGACCCTGGGCAGCGCGAGTTTCGTCAACCACCGCGACCCCAAGGCCGCCCAAGCCACCACCCGGCGCGCGCTGGCCGCGCTCGACCCGGAGGAGTTCCCGGTGCTCACCGCACAGCTCGGCGCGGTCCTGCCCGCCGTGGTCGACCACGAGGTCTACTACGGCGCCCTTCGCCAACTCATCCGCGCCGCTGCAGTACCCGGACAGGCGGCCGAGGGGATGTAACGCCATGGACAGCACCCTCGCCGCCGATCCGGCGCGCGGCACGCACCTGGACACCGCCCGATGACGGCCGCCCCTTGCTTGGCTCGCCAACCGCAATGTGCGTGGTGCCGACGCGGTCGCAGCCACTGCCGTCGAAGCCGCTCAGGCTCAACAGACCGCACTGCCCAACGAGACCGTCGCGGCCCAGATCATCGCCGACCTGGCCGCGCAGATCCTCGCTATGGAAGATCGCCTCAAGTGCATCGACCAGCAGATTCGAGAGACCTTCCGCAGCCACCCACAGGCCGACATCATCGAGTCCTTGCCGGGCATGGGGCCTATCTTGGGCGCCGAGTTCATCGTGGCTGCGGGCGACATGTCGGCCTACGCAGACGCCGGCCACCTGGCGTCAGCAGCAGGACTCGTACCCGCTCCTCGCGACTCCGGACGACGCACCGGGAACCTGCATCGCCCCAAACGCTACAACCGCCGACTGCGCAGGGTCTTCTACCTGTCCGCGCAGGTGAGCATCATGCGTGACGGCCCCAACCGGGACTTCTACCTCAAGAAGCGCAGCGAGGGCCTCAAACACGTCCAGGCTGTCATCGCAGTGGCCCGACGGAGGATCGATGTCCTGTGGGCACTGCTTCGGGACAACCGGCTGTTCACGCCAACTCCTCCGGTTCCGCAAACGACTTGACTCGGTCATTGAAACTCCTCGCCATCTGGGCTGCCCATCGGCAGGTCATGCTCGAAGCAGGACGCGGGTGCGGAGTAGGCGGAACGAAGCTCGGCCATACATGGCTCTCTTGATGGTCTTGATGCGGTTGACATGGCCTTCGACGATGCCCGAGCTCCACGGGAGGGTGAGGCCGGCGGTGACGGCGTCGAGGTCGAGGCAGAGGTTATGCGCGAAGGAGAGCACCGGGGCCGGTGCGTCACGTACTGCCTCGCGTACCCACTCCAACAGCTGGTGTCCGCGCCGGTGTTGGAGCAGGTCATGGAAGGTGCGGGCGAGGTCGCAAGCCCGGGCGATGTCAGGGCAGGCCAGCCGCACCTTCAGGAGTTCGTCTTCCTCGTGCGCCCGCAGAGTGCCGCGGGGCGGCATGATCCACTTGGTGATCTTGCGAGGATTGGGGATGGCGCCGCGGGCGGGTTCGACGGTTCCCGTCCTGAGCCCGGCCACGTAGCGGCGCACGGGCAGATCGCTTCCCTGGTAGCCGCGTTGCTGGATCTCGCGGAAAAGGTCGGTGGGGCTGGTGACACCGTCGGTGAACCGCTCGGTCGGGTAGGCGGTGAACGGCTCCAGGACTCCTTTGGGGCGTCCGTGCCGGGCGGAGGAAAGCAGCTGGTCGAGGTCGGTGTCGCGGAAGCGACGCACGGTCTTGCGGTCCAGCTGCAGGAGGCGGGCGATGGCGGAGACGGAGCGCCCTTCTGCGAGCAGGCGGTGGATGTCGGCGTAGCGGTCCCGGGTGCGGACCGCGATCTTCGTCGGCGGCAGTGTCGGCGGTGGAAGCGGATTGATGATCGGCCGGGGCTGTGCGTCCCGTTCGGCTTCGGCCTGTTTTCGCAGGCAGGAACGGTGCTGATGGCAGGTCTTCTCGACGGCGGAGGAGAGGTTGGCGAGCAGGTGCCATCGATCAGCAATCTCTTGGGCGCCTGGTGCTGCCTCCCGCACGGCGCTGGAGTACGCACTGGCCCGGTCCCTGCAGATGATCTCCGCGCCGGGGTGTTCCCGCAGCCAGTCGGCGAAGGTGACAGCGTCCCGGTCCGGGAGGACGTCCACCACGTGGGCGGCCTCCACGTCGACCAGGACGGTGCCGTAGCGCCAACCCTTGCGGAACGCGAACTCGTCGACCCCCAGCACCCGCGGCGCTTGCTCGGGCACTGCCGGGGCGGTGAGCAGGCCCAGCAGGTGAGTGCGGCCGGCGGGTAACTGCAGTGTCCGGCATAGACGTTCACCGGGACGGCCGCCCAGGAACGTCGCGATGACCCTCATCCAGCGGCGCAGACCGACACTGTGACGCCTCTGCGGTTCGGTCAGGTCCGGGACCTGCTCGACGAACGTTCGCCGACTGCAGGTGCGTCGCTCGCAGAAGAACCGACACACCTGCAGCGAGATCACCAACGACCGTCCCACCACCGGGCGTTCGGCCAGTCGGCGTGTATAGCGAGAGTGGATGCGACGACCTAGACAACCGCAGTCCGGACAAGGCGGCCGGCCGACCGCAGGCCGACGCTTCGACGGTCACTCCCTCCGCGACGACATGGACCGCCGTGACACGCACATCGATACCGGGAAACAGCACATCCTCGACGCTCACAGCCCCCATACCTGGGCAATCCACGCGAGAAACGTTCCCGCACTCGCGCGATGACCTGGGGATTCACGGCATCGCGGCCAGAACCAAAAACGCGAGCGCTCACACGTCGCTCACACCGCGGTTCTTGATCTCGGTGAGGATGTGCAGCCAGTGCTTGGCGCCCTCACCGCCGTCGCGGCCCACAGGCCCAAAATCTCACGCCGGCCCTCGGTGGTGACGGCCAGGGCCACGTAGATGGGCCGGTTGGCGACGGCGCCGTCGCGGATCTTCACGTGGATGGCGTCGATGAAGACCACCGGATAGACGGAGTCCAAAGGGCGGCTCTGCCATTCGGCCATGCCCTCGAGGACCTTGTCGGTAATGGTGGAGATGGTCTGGCGGGAGACCTCGGCGCCATAGACCTCCGCAAGGTGGGCCTGGACCTCACCGGTGGTCAGGCCCTTCGCGGCCAGCGAGATCACCATCTCGTCGACGCCGGTCAGGCGTTTCTGCCGCTTCTTGACGATCTTCGGCTCGAAGGAGCCGTCCCGGTCACGCGGCACCGTCATCTCCACCGGCCCCACGTCGGTCAGGACGGTCTTGGAGCGTTTGCCGTTGCGGGAGTTGCCACCATCCTTGCCCGCCGGATCGTGCTTGTCATAGCCGAGGTGGTCGGTGATCTCGCCTTCGAGAGCGGACTCCAGGAGCCGCTTGGTCAGCTGCTGAAGCAGTCCGCCCTCGCCGGTCAGCTGCAGACCCTCTGCCTGGGCCCGGCTCACCAGCTCGTCGATCAGCTGGTCATCCACGGCCTTGGCCGACACAGCCGCTGCCGACTCACCGGCCTCGTGCTCGGCCACGTTCTCACTCGTCATCGATGCATCTTCCATGATCGGGAGTTACACCGAACGATTTACAGTCCCCATCGTGACGGGAGTGCAGCGATACAAGCTGTCCGTGACGGCCTACTGAGCGTCAGCATCGCCGAGATTGAGCTGGTACCGATCCTGCAGGTGTGCACTGATCAAGGCGTCGAGCCTGCGGGCGGGGCTCCGGACGAGGTCGTGGCATGGGCGCGCGGCTCCCTCGGGGAGGGGAGACCAGTTTCCTCCTGCTGCCGCCGGCCGCCACGGGGTTGGGGATCACTGTTGCGGCCGAGGGGAGACGGCTCATCCGTCCCGGCGGACAAGCCATCGGTCTAGGTATTCGGTAACACCGAGCCTGTCGGTCGTTCGCGTACGTAGGCCGATGTAGCCGTCGGGGCGTACCAGGAGGAGCATGCCCTCTACCGGGCCGCTGCGGGTCGTATGCGCCAACTGGACGGTCTGTACCTTCACCGGCATTGCATAGCGATGGGTCGTCTCCAGCAAAGCTGAGCACTTCCCGGCGTCCGGGTGGGCGTTGCACAAGAGCAGTGACCAGTGGCGGTAGGAGAGCAGGTCGTGGAGTCGGGCCGGGCCGGTGTCGGTGGTGACGGACAGGTCGGGCAGCCGGTCCCCGGCCCTGAGCCAGCCGCCAGCGCCGGGGCGGGCCCGGTCGGCGGACAGGGCGCTGCGCCGGTGATTGCGGCCTAAGTCGCTGAGCAGGAGGGCACCTTGGCGCTGGAAGTGTGTGCGACGCAGGGCGTGTGGCAGGAGGACGCGGATCGCGGCAAGAGTGAGGGCCTTCGGAGGGAGTTCGAGGACGTTGCGGCGCATGGCACGGATAACAGCCAGGGCGGTCCGCCGCTGCTCGTCGCTGTAGGTGTCGAGCAAGGGCTCGGTGCCCCAGCCACGGTGCACGGCGGCGAGTTTCCAGGCGAGGTTGTGGGCACCGAGGAGGCCGGTGTTCAGGCCCCGACCGCCGACAGGCGCCCACAGGTGGGCGCTGTCGCCAGCGAGCAGAGCCGGGCCGTGTCGCAGGGTGGTGGCGACCCGGTCGTGGAAACGGGCTCGGTTGGCCCAGCGGGGTGTGGTCGGGGTGAGACGTACGCCAGCCTCCGCCGTGGCCGCGGAGACGACGGCTTCCATCTCGTTCACGGTCGGCGGGTCGTTCAGGCGTGGCTCGGGGTCGGGGAGGAAGGCGAACAAGCGGGTGCTGCCGCCGGGCAGCGGCTCGGCGATCAGGGTGACGCCTCGGTTGATGAAGATACGTGTGGTACCCGGCTGGTGGCGGTGGCTCCAAGCGGGCCGGGCGTTGAGCTGGAAACATTGCAGGTCGTGTCGCTGTTCGCCCTCGAATGGGATGCCTAGGGATTTGCGAACCAGGCTGTGTGCGCCCTCGCAGCCCACCACCCAGCGGGCGGTGACGGTGCGGATGCGTCCGCCGAAATTAGCGAGGTCGATCTCTGCGTGCTCCGGGGTGACCCGGACGGCTACTGCCTCAGTGGACCAGTCGACGTCCGGCCCCAGTTGCCGGACTCGGTCGCACAGCAGGCGTTCGATGGAGTCTTGTTCGATGGAGAGGGGGCCAGGGAACGCCGTGTCGCCCATGTGCAGCTGTTGGACGCCGGCCAGGTGTCCGGCCACGTGGAACTCGCCCGTGCTCAACGGCAGTCCGTGGGCCGCGAAGGCATCCATGCAGCCGAGGTCGCGCAGCACTTCCAGGGCGCGCTGCCACAACACGCTGGCCCTCGGTTCGCGCTTGGGGCCGGGGCCTTTGTCGACGGTCATCACGTAGAGGCCGTGCAGGCGCAGGGCGATGGTCAGTGCGAGCCCGATGGGGCCCGCGCCGACGACCACCACGTCGTGCGGACCGGGCCGGCTCACCTCCGGTCCCCTTCGTCGTTGGCATATCCGCCCGCTTGTCCGTTCACCGCGGGCCGCCGTCCTTGGGAAGGCGCAGGAACTCCACGAGCCGGGCGTAGCTGTCGTCGCCGTGCCCGGCTGCCACCGCCCGCCCGGTCAGCTCACGAAGCAGGTCCGGCAGGAGGGGGGAGATGCCCCTCAGTTCGCTGGCATGGGCCAAGATCTCCATCGTGTGCTGGTGCAGCCGCAGGTCGAAGCCCTCGGCAGGGTATTGCCCGGCGTCGACCTGGGCGGCGTAGGTGTTCATGAAGGAGCGGACGGTGGTCAGCCACCGGTCCGCGACCGCGGTGAAGTGCGTGGCGCTGCCCCGGCCGCCGGGGCCGTCGGCTCCGATGAGCGCCACGGCGTGGAGCCAGCCGGTGAGGGTGCCCCACATCAAGCCGAGCAGCGCGGTGTCGTAGACGGAGGCGAGTGCGGGATCGGTGCCGAGGTAGACCGGGTCGCCGAGGGTGGCGAGGACAGTTCGGGCCGCTTCGAATACGGTCGGCGGGCCGCTGCATAGGAGCAGGGCGTGGGATGTGCCGATGCCGTCCGGTGTGGTCATGATGACGCCGTCAAGGTAGACGGCTCCATGCTGGACGGCCCATGTGGCGGTCTCGCGCGCGTGCGGTGGCGAGCCCGACGTGAGGTTGACGACGGTACGGCCCGACAGCTCGGCGGTGAGAGGCCCGAGGGCCTCGCGGACGGCGTCGTAGGTGGCCAGGCACACCAGGACCAGCGGGCTCGCCGTGACGGCTGCGGCGGCCGATTCGACGGCGACAGCGCCCTGTTCGACGAGCTGGTCCGCTCTTCCGGGCGTGCGGTTCCACACCGTGGTCGAGTGGCCGGCGGTTCGGAGGGTGCGTGCAAGAGTGGCCCCCATCTGTCCCAGTCCGAGCACGCTCACCGTGGTCCCCATGACTCCCCCTGGCTCGATGCGTCACATACGTGGCGCAGGGTCCGCTCCGTCATTACGCCTGCCCACGTCAGAGCTGGCGAGCTTAGGAAGCCAATACGTTGCGTTTCACGTGATCCAAGGGTTTATCACTCGAAAGAAGGACATATGATGGGGTGGCCTGTGTGGTGGGCAGGATTTGGTGCACCCCAGGCCGATGACGTCCGCGCCCGCGCCTTGCTCTCGGCCCTGGTCCCCCACAGGAAGCGGAGATGCAGTGTCCGAGACGACGGCTGTACTTACCGGTCAGGGACCGCAGGCGGCACCGCCTCCGACCGGCGGCTCCCGCATCCTCGTCCTCGGTGCCGGGATAGCGGGCCTCGTAGCCGCGTACGAACTGGAGTTACGGGGCCACCGGGTTGAGGTGCTGGAGGCCAGTACGCGGATAGGTGGCCGGGTGCACACGCACCGCTTCGGCACCGGGCCCACAGCACCCGCCGCCGAGTTGGGCGCGATGCGCATCCCCGCACACCACCGGCGCACCCTGGAGTACGTCAGGAGGATCGGCCTAGAAGGGCAACTGCGCCCGTTTCCAACGCTATTGTCAGACGAGAACGCCTTCCTGCCCACGTCCGTGGGCTTCGTGCGGGTCCGCGATGCTGCCCGCCCTTTGATGGAGGGGTTCCGCCGGGAGCTGGAGGCACACCGCCCCGGACTGCGCCAGGCCCCCGAGGTCAGCGTTGTCGGGGCGTGGCTGACCGCGGTCATCGACGCTATCGCCCCGCCCGATCTCCGCAGCGCCTTACGCGAGGACCTGCGGCACCAGTTACTGGAACTGCTAGCCCGGGTCGACGTACGCCCCCACATGCGCGGGCCGGGTGGGGACCGGGTCTGCCTGCATTCGCTGTTCACCGTCCACCCCGGTCTGCGGGCGGGACTCAGCCAGCGTCTGGACAGCTTTCTGGACGACATCCTCACCGAGACCGGCCCGGCACTGGCCCGGCTGCACGGCGGGATGGACCAGCTGCCGTACGGCATCGCCCGCAGGCTGTCACGGCCGGTGTGGCACGGCCACACCGTGGTGGGCATCGACGTCGGGCGAGAGGGCGTCCGGGTCCACTCGACGTCCGGGCCGGAGAACTTGACGACGGCCCGGGAGGCGGACTTCGCAGTGTGCACGCTGCCGTTCTCCTCGCTCTGCCGGGTTCGGCTGACCGGCGTCGACGCTGACAAACGCGCCGTGCTCGAGGAGGTGGAGTACTGTCCCGCCACCAAGGTGGCGTTCCACTGCCGGGAGCCGTTCTGGCACGCGTACGGCATCGAGAGCGGGGCCTCGTCCACGGGTGGCCGGATCCGCCAAACCTACTACCCGCCCGTGGACGGCGGCCAGGAGGACGGGGCCGTCCTCCTGGCCAGCTACACGATCGGCGAGGAGGCCGCCTCGCTCGGCAGGCTCGACCCTGACCGCCGCCACCTGCTGGTCCTGGACGAACTGGGCGCGCTCCACCCCGAATTGCTGCGGCCCGGCATGGTGCTCGGTGCAGTGAGCACTGTGTGGGGTGGCGACTCCCCCTGGAACGCGGGCTGCACGACCCGCTGGGGCAAGAGCCCCGCGGCCTGTGAGAGCGAACGGGCCCGCGCCGCCCGTCCCGTGGCCGACCGGCTGTTCTTTGCTGGTGAGCACTGCTCGACAGCGCCCGCCTGGATCGAGGGCGCGATTGAGTCCGCCGTGCGGGCCGTCGACGACCTCGCCCGGGCCGGATCCGCGCTGCCCTCCCACACCGCCCACTGCCACCACGACGCGACAGGACCGGTTTGATGAGCGTTTTCGATCTGCCCCGGCTGCATTTCGAGGGCATGGCTGTCACCCGGCTCCCGACTGGGCCGCGGTGCGGGATGGTCGACCTGGCCAGCCACCGGGTGTTGACCGACGACGGGCCCTACCCAGCCGACCTGCCGGCCTCCGATTACCACGCCTTCCTGGACGGCAGAGGAACCCGCTTCGGCCCCAACGGCCGGCCCGACCCGAACGGCCTATTCGGCATCGTCAAGGGCTGGAACTTCGGTGGAAACGGTCACTTCTGGCTCGACGCCCGGGTCACCACCGTCGAGACGGAGGGCGGCTGCAGCGGAGGCGCGGACACGGACGCCGACCCGGTGGTCGGCAGCCGTGTCGACGTCTGGGGGCATTACAACCCCTACCTGCGCACCACCGCGAATCGCGCGCGGGTCTTCGACTTGGACCCGGCGTCGAACTGGACCACCGCGCTGATGGTCGGCCGGTTCGGCGTCGGCCGGCGCGGCCGTTCCCACGACCACGGCTACCTGTTCACCGGAGGGGTCACCGGCGTGCACCCGCCGCGTTGGGTGAGCTTCGCCCGGATCCAGGACGTCGGCGAGCACGTGCTCGCCTCCCGGCTGCGCTATGCCGCCGTGCACCAGTTCACGGTCTCAGCCCCGGACCTCGACTGGCTCGATGCCGACCAGCCGGACAGCGGCGCCTCCCCTGCCGTGGCCACGCTGCGCAGCGCCCTCAGAGATGGGGCCGACGGGATCGTCGTCCAGCTCGCCCTGGACAACATGGCCTCGCCCCAAGAGCCGGACGCCCCCGACCGGTGGCGGGTACGGGGCACGGTCGCGCCCTGGCACGCAGACGAGTTGCGCAGCTATCCGGCCGGGCGGCTGCTCGTACCGGTCACTGGGTCCCCTCTGCACCACATGACGGTAAGGGTGGCGGACGGCCGCACCGCCCTGAACATGGTGACGGCCGTTCCACTCGCCTCCAGGGCAGCCCGGCCGGGGCCGCACGGTCCGCTCCACCGGCTCGGCCCGCCCATGGACGCAGGCGTCCTGGAGCTGCGTACTGCCCGCACCGATGCGCTGGTGGCCCGGATCCCATCCCGGTCCTACCGCGAGGAGACCACATGCGGGATCGTCGACGTGCCCGCAGAGCCGGGATGGCCGGAGGCCGCCGAGCAGGCCCTGGTGCTGACCGGCTCCGACGGCAGGGGCGGGCGACGAACGCTGCTGACCGAGCGCGAGACCAACGTCCAGACGGACGAGGCCCTCCTGGTGCTGCACCACCGTGACCGGACCCGTGATGCCGACCATCCGGTGCGAGTGCCGCTGCGGTCCTACGTCCGGGGCCGGCCGGCCGGCCCCGGAAGGATCCACGTCCGCCAGTTCTACAACCCTCGCGCCCTGCCTGCGGACGGCACCGCCGGCGCATCCGCGGCGCGCTGCGCCGACGCCGTACTGCTCGGCACACGTGACGGGCGGGCCGGTTCCGACGGCTGGGCGGCTGACTGCGTGGTGGAGGCCGACGCGCACGGGCACGGCGAGCTCGTGCTGCGCGGGGAACGCGCTGGCACCTGCCGGATCCTGCTCTCCACCGATCCGCTCGACGCACCGCCGGTCGACCCCGAGACGCCCGGTTCGGCCTGGACCGCGTACGACGACGGGGACGCACTCGGCTACTGGGCCGGGCCCGGCTCACTGACCGTGCGCGTACTACCCGACGACTGGCACCTGGACGACGTGCCGCGCGAGGAGGTCGGCTTCGAGCTGGTCCACCGGGAAGTGTTCGCCTTCTACGAGCACATCTCCTCGTTCATGCGCACAGAGGTCTTCACCCTGGCCGACCGATGCAAGGTGGAGACGTACGCCGATCTGGTGTGGCAGATGTGCGATCCGGGGAACCGGGCCATGACGTACTACATGCCTCCGACGCGTGACCTGTCCGACCCGAAGGCGCGGCTGCTCCTCGCCCACCTGCGCAACCTGCAGGCGGCGCGGGCGCGCCCACCGATGACCGTCCCGGCGAAGCGGCATCCCGGCGGTCGCGATCGGCGGCGCTCGGAGCACGCCGGGATCAGCACGCGGGGCGAACTGTGGACCGCGCTGAAACAGGCGGCCATGCTGGAACTGGCCATCATGCTCCAGTACCTGTATGCGGCGTTCTCCGTGCCAACCCACGCCGCGGGGCTCGCTCAGGTCCGCGCTGGGCGGTGGACGCATCGGCAGTGGAAGCTGGCCTGCGGGACGGGCGGGGCCAGCCTTGACGACGGGATCCGCGGGAGCCTGCTGTCGGTAGCCCGCGAGGAGATGATCCACTTCCTACTGGTCAACAACATCATCATGGCGATGGGCGAGCCCTTCCACGTGCCGGTCGTCGACTTCGCCACAGTCAACGCCGTGCTCCCGGTACCGCTGGACTTCGCGCTCGAAGGTCTCAGCATCGGCAGTGTTCAACGCTTCGTCGCCATCGAGCAGCCCGCGTCTTTGATGGAGGAGATCCAGCGGCCGGGAACAGGCACGCAGTGGTACCCGTCGAGGAGTTGGGAGAGCAGCGGCCACGGATTCGCCTGGCGCTCGGTCAGCGAGTTGTACGCGGGCATCCGCGAGGGATTGCAGCGCGTGCCGGACCTGTTCCTGGTCGACAAGGGGCGCGGCGGCGGCGAACATCACCTCTTCCTACGCTCGGCGCTGAACACCCGCCATCCCGACTACCAGTTGGAGGTCGACGACGTGACGAGTGCCCTGTTCGCAGTGGACTTGATCACTGAGCAGGGTGAGGGTGGGACAGCCCGTTGGGCGCCTCTTTTAGCGGCCGACCGGGCGGCTGCGGAGGGGGGCAGCCCGCAGTGCGGACGGGAAAGCGGCGCGAGGGATACCCGTAAGAGCGGCTCAGGAGGCGGGCTGGAGTGCGGCACGGAAGTCTCCCACTTCAGAACGTTCCTGGGCATCGCCGATCTGTTGACCACCGAGCGGGCACCTGGCCCGTACGGCCACCGGGTCCCCTGGAACCCCGCCCACCCCGTGCTGCGCAACCCGGTGTTGCGGCGCCGCGACGGCACCTGCGCCCCGATCACGGATCCCGATGCCCGCACCGTGGCCACTCTGTTCAACCACTCATATCACATGATGCTCCAGCTGATGGCTCAACACTTCGGCACATGCCCCGACGCGAGCCTGCGCCGCTCGGAACTGATGAACTGCTCCATAGAGGTGATGACCGGGATGATGCGCCCCCTCGCCGAACTCCTGGTGACTATGGACTCGGGGCAGCCAGGCAGGACAGCAGGGCCGACCTTCGAGCTCGACGCACTGCCTGCCGCAGGGTCCCGGCCCGACATTGCACGCCGCTCGATCGGCCTGCGGTTCGCACACTTGGCAGCAGCCGCCCGCCGGTGCGAGGCGGTGCCCGGCAGTGTGGGCGAGCTGATGGCCTTCTTCGCGGACCGGTTCAGCGGCAGCGCCGGGGACACGTGCGGTGTGGTGCTCCCCCGGTCGAACGGCTTGTCGTGACAGCGCCAGTGCCGGGTGCGGCCCCGGCTCCAGCCCTCCCCCCGCTGCGGGCCTCGGACATACCGCTTGCGGACCCCTACAGCCTCTACGCCCGCTACCGGTCCGGCGACCCTGTGCACTTCGGAGCGGACGGCTCCTGGTACGTCTTCCGGCACAGTGACGTGGCACAGATCCTCGCCGACCGCGCGTACGTGCGCGGCCCGCGCCCAGCGTGGGTACCGGCTGACGAGTGCCCGCACCTGGCCAGGACCGTCCGCAACTGGATGGTGTTCATGGACCCGCCGTTGCACGGGCGGGTGCGCAAACTCGCCGCAGCGGCCTTCACCCTGACCGTCGTGCGTAATCTGGAGCCGCGTATCCGGCAGTTGGCGTCCCGTCTGGCCGACACGCTCCTCGAAGAGGATGAGGTCGACCTGGTCGAGCGGTTCGCCGCGCCGCTCCCCCTGCTGGTCATCGGCGAACTGCTGGGCGTCCCGCCGGCGGACCGCGACTGGTTCCGGACCCGAGCACTGGACCTCCAGCAGGCGACCCGCGCCCGGGCCGGGCGCAGCCCAAACGCATTCGCCGTCGCGGACACGGCGGCCCGTGAACTGGACGCGTACTTTCTGACAGAGCTACGTCGCCGCAGAACGGCACATCTCTCAGGCGCCCAATACGGCGACGACCTAATCGGCGCCATGGCCGAACGGGCCGGAGCAGCGGGCTTGGGCGACGACGTCGTCACCGGCACCTGCGTCCACCTGCTGACCGCGGGGCACGAGACCAGCACCCTGCTGCTTTGCAAGGGACTCCTCGCGCTCCTGGCCCACCCCGACCAGCTCGCCGCCCTGCGCGGAGCGACCGCACCCGGCCAGATGGCGGGTGCCGTGGAGGAGCTGATCCGCTACGACCCGCCGGTCCAGATGGTCACCCGGGCCCGCCAACCAAACCGCGACGGCCAGCTCGCCGGCCGCGCCATCCCCGGTGGCGGCTCAGTCGTCCTCGTCCTCGGCTCAGCCAACCGCGACCCCGCCCGCTTCTCGCACCCCGATCGCCTCGACATCACCCGCACACCCGGCGGCCACCTCGGCTTCGGCACCGGCCCCCACTACTGCCTGGGCACTGCCCTCGCCCGCGTCGAAGCGGCGGTCGGACTCACCGAGTTGCTACGCCGGATGCCGCACCCCGTCCTCGCGACGCAACCCGTCTACGGTGACGACCTGGTCTTCCACGGCCCCTCCCGGATGCTCGTACGGACCCGCTGAATCCGGGGCTTGAGATTCCTCACGGTGTACACAAATTGGCGCCTTAGATTCAACCGGTCAAGGCAACACTCTCGGCCGGGGTGCGGAATCCCAGGCACTTGCGGGGGCGGTTGTTGAGTTTCGCCGCGATGGCATCAAGGTCGCCCTGGCTGAACGTCGAGAGGTTCGTCCCTTTGGGCAGGTACTGCCGGAGCAGCTTGTTGGTGTTCTCGTTGGTGCCGCGCTGCCAGGGGCTGCGCGGGGCTGCGAAGAACACGTCGACGCCGGTGTCAGTGCTGAGACGCTTGTGCGCTGCCAGTTCCATGCCGCGATCCCAGGTCAGCGTGCCGCGTAGTCGGGAGTCCATGCGCGTGTATGTCTCGGCCAGAGCTGGAACGACCACGTTGGTGTGGCGGCTGGCGAGTTTCACGAGCGTGAGGAACCGCGTCTTGCGGTCGACCAGTGTGGCGACCTGGCTGTTGTTCGAGCCGATCACCAGATCGCCTTCCAGGTGCCCAGGCTCGCTGCGGTCCTCCGCGGCCTGGGGCCGCTCCTCGATCGGCCGGGCATCGGTGATCTGCGAGCGCCATTGCCCCTTCACTGTGTGTCGCTTGTTCTTCCGGATCGGGCGGCCGGTGCGAAGGCGTTTGCAGACCTCGCGGGGGATCACTTTCCACCGGGTGGTGTAGACCGACCGGTAGATCGTCTCGTGGCTGATCTCCATCGCCGGGTCATTGCCGTGATAACGACGGAGGTGGCCGACTATCTGCTCGGGTGACCACTCCTCGCAGAGCAGGGTCAGTACCGTCTGCCTGAGCGCCGGTCTGGCGGCGAGCAGGCACTGTTTCGGGCGCCGGGCGCGGTCAAGTGCCCGTTCCTGCGCAGCGATTGCCCGGTATACGTCGCGTCCGCCGTTGTTGCCGACTTCACGGCTGATCGTCGACACCGCACGCCCCAGCAGGCCGGCGATCGCCCGGTAGGAATGGCCGGCACAAAGCCCGCGTGAGATCTCTTCCCGCTCGCCCAAGGTCAGGCTTCCAGCGCGCGCCTTGCGGGGCGCGGGAGCGATTCCTCCGTGGTGCTTGAGGACGGTGAACACCGAGCCGGGTGGTTTGCCGATCTGTCTCGAGATGACGCTGATCGACTCCCCGGCCCTCCACCGCCGCCACAAGTCGGCCTTCATCTCGTCCGACATCCCCGGCCGACCCAATCTCGCCACGTAACCCGTCCTCAACCAGCACTGTTGCTCTGACCGGTTGAATCTAAGGCGTCTTTCTTCGCGGCCGAGCTCGACCGGCCACACACACGCTCGTAGCGTTCATCGACGAGCACAAGGACCGCTTCGGCGGCGTCGAGCCGGTCTGCCGGGTCCTCACCGACCACGACTGCAAGATCGCCCCGTCGACCTACTACGCCCATCACAAACGCCAGGCCGCACCCGCGGCCCGCACCGTCCGCGACGCCGAACTCAAGATCCTGATCACACAGGCCTACGAGGCCAACTACCGTGTCTACGGCGCCCGGAAGATCTGGCGGCACCTGAACCGCCAGGATGTCGCGGTGGCCCGCTGCACCGTCGAGCACCTCATGCGTGAACTCGGCGTCACCGGAGCGGTCCGCGGCAAAAAGGTGATCACCACCATCCCCGACGCGAGCGCGGAACGGGCCCCGGACCTCGTGGACCGCGACTTCGTCGCCCCCGCCCCGAACCGATGCTGGGTCGCCGACTTCATCCACGTCACCACGTTCGCCGGCGTCGTCTACGTCGCCTTCGTCGTGGACACCTTCTCCCGCCGCATCGTCGGCTGGTCAGCAGCCACATCGAAGGAGACACGGCTCGTCCTGGACGCCCTCGACATGGCCCTGTGGCAGCGCGACCGCGACCAACAACCTCACCAGAAAGGCGAGTTGATACATCACTCCGATGCCGGCTCGCAGTACACATCGTTCGCGCTCGCCGAGCACCTCGACCGGGCAGGCATCGCCGCGTCGATCGGATCGGTCGGCGACGCCTACGACAACGCCCTCATGGAGTCCACGATCGGCCTGTTCAAGACCGAGTTGATCAAGCCCTATCGGCCCTGGAAGACGCTTTCCCAGGTTGAACTCGCCACCGCCGAGTGGGTCGACTGGTACTGCCACCGTCGGCTCCACGGTGAAATAGGGCACATCCCACCCGCCGAATACGAGACCAAGTACTACCACGAAACCCCAGGTCACAGTCACGACCTAGAGTCTCGATCAAACCCGGAACGGTTCAGTTCCCGTTGAGGCCTGGGGCGTTCCACAGCGACACGACGCGACGGACATCGGCGGGAGCATTCGGAGAGTCGTCGAGGTCGCGGACGAGCCTAGAGTGGGCGTGGCAGAAGTCGTACAACTTCTGGTGAAGTGCCTCGTGGAGCAGGTGCTCGGCCACCCACCAGGGGTTCCGGAGGAGCTTGCGGTTCAGGAAGAAGATGCCGACCACGGTGAACTGAGAGGTCGACGACTTGCCCGCCCACGCGTCGGTCCCCGAGGTGACCCCAACCAGGTGGGTGTGGCTCAGGGCACCACGAGTAGTCAGCGGCAGGCGCTCGTGCAGGAGTTGAGAGCCCTGGCGTAGCATCGCGAGATCGCTCTCGCTGGGTTGAGTCAGCCCGGCGCCGAACTGCTGCTCGATGAGGCGGGCGATGCAACGGCACGTCGGCCCGGCAGGCGCGGACCGGCTGCTCCAGCGGGATGAGCGAGCCCGCCTCTACTGCATCGACCGAATCCTGGTGGACGGGCTCGCACGGGCCTTCGCGATGGCCGAGACCCGCCCGGACCTGCTACGCAGTGAACCAGCCGAGAGGGTCACCTGATGCGACGTGCGGCGCGGCCCGCACACCCCAGACTCGGGTGCCGGGCACCGCTGGCACGGGCACACTCAGCCGATGCCGAGTCGGCCGAGTGCCGTTGTCCAGGTCTGTTCGTGCTGGTCAGGGCGCGATCCACGGCCGTTCAGCCTCGTTCATCCCCGTACTCCCGGCCGTGGCGTGATCTGCTTCGAACGGCCTCGAACGGTGGTGAATGAGACGGAAACTGAGACGGAGCCGATGCCCTCAACAGGCGCGTCAGCGTTTTCCTGAGCGCGCGGGCCACGTCACCGTGCCTGTCGCCCAGGAGTGCTGTCCGCATACCTGAGGGTGTGCCGATGGGCCAGTCACCAGTCAATAGGACCGCCGTAGTCAAGGCAGCCGTCCATGACATAGCCCTTCATGCCTCGATAGTCGATGTATGCCCAGCCCGCTTGGTGACTCCCACAGGCGGTGTACATGCCACCCGGCCCGCCGCCCCTGAGGCAGGTCGCGGCGCCCTTGGGGAACAGTCCGAGGGCAATGCCGGACATCTTGGGAGTCGTGCGTATTTTCATAGTTTCCTTGGCTGTGACATTGCCAGCCTTGCAACTGGCGGCGACGCTGTCCTTGGCGGGCGCCGCGTTGGCGGGAGTGGCCAAGCCGAGAGAGACGCTGGCGAAGGCGGCGAGGGCGGCTGCGCCGACGAGTCGATTCTTGAACACGGCTTCCTTCTCGTTTCTCTGCTGTTGTAGTCGTTCTTCTCCGCCTCACCGACGGATGCCTTGGAAGCTACCGAGGCGTGATGACGAAGTCGTTAGCGCAGAGTGCCCACAGCTGTATGCAATGCGTGCACTCCCGACGGGACCTTGTGGGTCATGCCGGAACATCGACGCCGAGCCTGGCAGCAGCCCAACCCAGGCCGCACCTCGACTATCACAGTTACCTTCTTCGTGGCCTCGCAATGAGGCTCCCGGCCTTCGGCCCGGCATGACTTGCGCCCCCAGTCGACGATGATCGAAAAGGTGGTGTCACCGGTGCCGGAGGCATTGGCAGACCGCTGATCAGCCTCCGCCTTTCAGTTGGGTTTGGCTGAACCGGGTTGATGGCCGGGGGGATGTTTTCGGGCCGTGTGGCGTCTTCGGGCATGCCAAGGGCCCGACGCGCCGGCCGGGGT
>NZ_BMVG01000059.1 GCF_014650595.1 Streptomyces alanosinicus | reverse complement strand
GCAGCAGCTGCCGTCCGCCTCGTTCGGCCCTTCAGGGGCCACGGCTCACCGGCGTTTCGCCGAGTGGTCGAGGGCCCGGGTATGGGCGAAGCTTCATCGCCTGGTCCTCGACGAACTCGGCTCCCGCGGTGAACTGGACTGGTCTCGCTGCGCGATCGACTCGCTGAACATGCGAGCCCTGGAAAGGGGGACCTGACGGGTCCGAATCCGGTGGATCGCGGCAAGTACGGTTCAAAGATCCACTTGATCACCGAGCGGACCGGGCTGCCCCTGTCCGTCGGGATATCCGGTGCGAACATGCACGACAGCCAGGCTCTCGAACCGCTCGTGCGAGGTATCCCACCCATTCGCTCCCGGCGCGGGCCGCGTCGGCGGCGGCCCGCCAAACTCCACGGCGACAAGGGCTACGACTACAACCACCTGCGCCGATGGTTACGCAGCCGCGGCATCCGACATCGCATCGCCCGCAAAGGCATCGAGTCCTCCACACGGCTGGGCCGTCACCGCTGGACGATCGAACGCACCATGGCCTGGCTCGCCGGGTGCCGCCGCCCGCACCGCCGCTACGAACGCAAAGCCGAACACTTCCTGGCCTTCACCAGCATCGCCTGCACCCTCATCTGCTACCACAGACTCGCCAAATGAGATGGCTCTTTAAGGGGTCACCATGCTCATCGTCACCCGTGAGGGTGACCGCCGCTGCAAGCTCCCGCCGCACCAGCGTGCTCTGGCCGGCCTGGTGTACCTGCGCCGGCACGACACTCTCGCGCAGCTTGCCGCCGGCTTCGGTATCTCCGTCGGCACTGCCTACGCTTACATGGTCACGGTGATCGGCCTGTTCGTTGATCGAGCCCCGGGCCTGCTGCGCGCGCTGCGCGAATCCGACCACGACTATGTCCTGCTGGATGGCACCCTTGCGGAGTGCGACCGGGTCGGCGACAGCCGCGCCGATGACTCCCACAAGCACCGCCGGCACGCAGGTGACCGAACCGGCCGGGCGGTTGCAGTGGATCTCACCCGCCCTGCCCGGGCCGCGCCCACGATCTGACGGCGGCCCGCACCCACCGGATCATCCGTATCTGTGAGCGCCAGGGCATCCCGATCCTCGCCGACCGGGCCTACATGGGAGCTGGCTCGTGGGTGACGACACCCCTCAGACGCCCGCCGGGCCGCGAACTCACACCAACCCAGTAAACCGTCAACCGTGGGCTGTCCGCGGCACGGGCACCGGTCGAGCGCGGCGTCGCACGCTTGAAGTCCTGGCGGATTTTCCGCAGGGCCGGTGCAGCCCGAATCGAATGACGTCAATCGCCGCAGGTGTGCCCATAGCGACGCCGACATCGGCTGATGCGAGCGCGGGCGCGGCGTTGTTACCGTCACCGACCGTCTATGTCCCGGCACGCTGGTGCGACTTCGTAGCCGCGTAGCTGAGGGCGCGGATGAGCGGGCTCTCGTCGGCGGTCCGCCATACCAGACCCCAACGTACCGGTGGCATGTCTTGGACGGGGATGAAGGTGAGGCCGGGCCAGGGATAGAAGTGAGCGGCATCTCGTGCCACACCTAGAACGCCGTGTCCGGTCGTGACGAGGTCGAGCGCCTCGTGCCAGGTGGAGGGCCGCCGCGGAGCGCGGGCGATCGGGCGGCCGGAAGGAGTATGGAACGGTTGGAACGCGGCTTCCATGGAAGCGGGAAGCCGCCCGGGCAGGAACGCGCAGTGGTCGCCGAGGTCCTCCAGGCAGATCGACTCGCGTTCGGCATAGGGATGGCCGGTTGACAGCATCAGGAGGACGTCGGAGACGTGCACGACGGGGCCGACGGTCAGATCTGGCTCGTGGATGGGTAGATACAGCAGTGCCACGTCGGCATCGCCCGAGCGCAACAGGTCCAGCGGCGCCGGTGGTTGGACTTCCCGGTGACGCAGGTTCACGTTGGGGTGAGTGGATGCGAACAGGTCGAGGACGGGCTTGATGGTGCGCGCCATCGGCCCCATGGTTCCCAGGGTCAGCGTCCCTGACACGGCGCCTGCGGCGGCACGTGCCTTCGCGATGCCGTCCGTGATCTGCCGGTAGCCGGCTGACAGGTCCTGCCGGAGCTGTTCGCCCAGCACCGTGAGCCGTACGGTGCGACTGGTGCGCTCGAACAGCAGCCCGCCGACGCGGCGCTCGGCCTTGCGGATCGACTGGCTGACCCTGGCCGCGGTGATGTGAAGCCGCTCCGCCGTCCGGCCGAAGTGCAGTTCCTCGGCGAGCGCCAAGAAGATCTCGATGTCCCTGAGCTCCATCACCCCTCCCTCGAACGTAAACCTATCGCTTAACGCTGCGTTCCCGAACTCCGCGTTGCCGCCCCCGGTCACCGCCTAGCAAGCTGATCACCAACCACCTGATCCGGGGGACCAGGGGCAAGAGGTCGTGATGTTGTTCAAGAGCCGAACGGCGCGGCAGCGTCGCGGCTTCGCCGACGCGGTGACGATCTTGTTGAACGGGGATTTCATGATTGACGTCATCGTGGTCGGCGGCGGACCGACCGGCTTGATGCTGGCCTGCGAGTTGCGGCTGCACGGTGTGCGTGTGGTCGTGCTGGAGAGGTTGACCGAGCCGATCGAGCAGTCCCGTGGACAGGGCCTGCACGCGCGCAGCGTCGAGCTGATGGACCAGCGCGGCCTGCTGGACCGCTTCCTCGCGGTCAGCGAGAAGTTCCAGGTCGGCGGTCTTTTCGGCGGCATAGCCAAGTCGTGGCCGATGCGGTTGGACACGGCTCACCCGTTCGGCCTCGCCACCCCGCAGCCGGTCACCGAGCGGCTGCTGTACGAGCGCGCCGTCGAACTCGGTGCCGAGATCCGGCGCGGCCGCGAAGTGGCCGGGGTGAGCCAGGACGGGGACGGGGCGACCGTCGAGCTGGCGGACGGCATGCACCTGCGCTCGCGCTACCTCGTCGGCTGCGACGGCGGCCGCAGCACGGTGCGCAAGCTGCTCGGCGTCGGCTTCCCCGGTGAGCCCGCCAAGGTCGAGACGTTGCTCGGGGAGATGGAGGTGTCGGAGGATCCGGCGACGGTTGCCGCAACCGTCGCGGAGGTCCGCAAGACCCACCTGCGGTTCGGCGTCAGCGCCAACGGGGACGGGGTGTACCGCTTGGTCGTGCCCGCCGACGGTGTGGCCGAGGACCGTGCGACCGCGCCGTCCCTTGAGGAGTTCAGGCAGCAGCTGCGGGCCGTCGCGGGTACCGACTTCGGCGTGCATTCGCCGCGCTGGCTGTCCCGGTTCGGCGACGCCACCCGTCAGGCCGAGCGCTACCGGACCGGCCGGGTGCTGCTGGCAGGCGACGCGGCGCACATCCACCCGCCGACCGGCGGGCAAGGGCTCAACCTCGGCATCCAGGACGCATTCAACCTCGGCTGGAAACTGGCCGCCGAGGTGGGCGGCTGGGCGCCGGAGGGGCTGCTGGACACCTACCACGCCGAACGGCACCCGGTGGGCGCCCGCGTGCTGGAGAACACCCGCGCGCACATCGCGCTGCTGGGAACCGATCCAGGTACGACCGCGTTGCGGGAGCTGTTCTCGAAGCTGCTGGACTTCGAGGAGGTGAATCGATACATCACCGGGACCGTCACCGCCGTCGATGTCCGCTACGACTTCGGCGACGGCCACGAACTGTTCGGCCGGCGGATACGGGACGTCACACTGAAGCAGGGGCGTCTCTACGAGCTGATGCACGACGCCCGCGGACTGCTGCTCGACCAGACCGGTCGGCTCACGGTGGCGGGCTGGGCGGATCGCGTCGACCACATCGTCGACGTCAGCGAGGAACTGGACGCGCCCGCGGTGCTGCTGCGGCCGGACGGCCATGTGGTGTGGGTCGGTGAAGACCAGCAGGATCTGCTCAGCCGGCTGCCCCAGTGGTTCGGCGCTGCCGTCAGCTGAGGGCGCACCGCGGTTGGAATGCCTACCGGGTCTGCCGCCGAACAGAGCGGGTATGCCAAGCCGACACGCGCCCGCGGCGGCTGCCATGCAGGCGACTCCGAGTCCGCCACCAAGGCTGGACCTACACACATACCGTCAGAAAGAAGATCACTGTGATGCCACCTGTTTCCGCCGACCCGACCGTGGTCCATCCGATGCCCGAGCAGCCGCGGGTGGTGCTGCTGAAACCACTGATCACCTCGCCGTTGATCGAGGTCGGAGAGTTCTCCTACTACGACGACCCGGACGATCCGACCGCTTTCGAGACCCGCAATGTGCTGTACCACTACGGGCCGGAGAAACTGATCATCGGCAAGTTCTGCGCGCTGGGCGAGGGGGTGCGGTTCATCATGAACGGCGCCAACCACCGTATGGACGGGCCCTCGACGTTTCCCTTCCCGATCATGGGTGGTTCCTGGACCGAGCACTTCGACCTCATCACCGGCCTGCCCGGGCGAGGTGACACCGTGGTGGGTCATGACGTCTGGTTCGGCTACCGGGCCATGGTGATGCCCGGCGTCCGTATCGGCCACGGAGCGATCATCGCTTCCGGCTCCGTCGTCGTGGACGACGTCCCGGACTACGGCATCGTCGGGGGCAACCCCGCCCGTCTCGTCCGCCGCCGCCACAGCGACGCCGACATCGACCGCCTGCTGGCCCTGGCCTGGTGGGACTGGCCGCTGCAGCACATCACCGAACACATCCGCACGATCATGTCCGGCACCATCGACGACCTGGAGAACGCCGCGCCGCCGCTTCGGTGATCCACTCACGTTCCCACACTTCACAGTTCCAGCACCCCGGAGTCGAGCCATCATGACCGACCAGCAGGTAGAGCGCACCGTCAAGGCCAAGTTCGAGATCGTCGAGTTTGACGAGAGCGTGTACGGCCAGCAGACCGGGGGACCCAAGCTGACCCGGGTCACGATCCGGAAGCGCTACCAGGGCGTGATCGAAGGAACGGGTGTCGCCGAGGTGCTTACGGCCCAAGGCAGCGCCGGCGGTGGCTACGTCGCCTCGGAGCGAATCGAAGGCACCCTCGACGGCCGCCAGGGCACCTTCGTCATCCAGCACTGGGGGCTGGCCGATGGACCCAACCAGAGCAGCGAAGGAAGTATCGTCCCGCACTCCGGGACGGGAGAACTTGCCGGGATCACCGGGCACGCGATGGAGCGCGAGGTCCACGTACTCACGCTGGTCTACACATGGTGAGATCAGGAGATCCAGACCTCGGCTCGCCACCGCGCAGCACATTCGAGATCTCGGAAACCGCCGACCAACATACGACTCCCGTTTCAGATATCCAGCACCTCGGAATCGAGCCCTCAGCATGCCTGCTTCACCGCACCACAACCACAACCCGTTCGCCGACTGGCTTCGCGCCCATGCCGTCCCTCTCACTCACCTCGACCGTGAGGCGCCACTCGACGATCTGGAGCCGCTGTGCGCCGTCATCGGCGACGCACGTGTCGTCGCGATCGGTGAAAGTTCCCACTTCATCCACGAGTTCACCCTCATGCGCGAGCGCATCCTGCGGTTCCTGGCCGAACGCTGCGGCTTCGCTGTCCTGGCCTTCGAATACGGCTTCAGCGAAGGCTTCACCCTCGACGCCTGGGCCCAAGGCGAGGGAACAGACGACGACTTGTCGGCTCACCTCACCGAAGCGATCCCCGTGGGAGTCGACGAGCCGCTGCGCTGGATGCGCCGACACAACCGCACGGCCTCACCACCGGTGCGCTTCGCCGGCATCGACATCCCAGCGGCTGGCGGGTCCTTGCTCCCCGCCCTGGCCCCCGTCGCCGACTACCTGCGCCATATCGACCCCGAAACCCTGCCGGCGCTCCAGGAGGCGATACGGATCGGCGAAATCTTCGCCGGCGGCTCCGCGGCTGACGCCGCGCCCGCGTGGGCACGCCTGGCCGGCGCCGAACAGGACGCCCTCAGCGCGACCTTGGCTCGTCTGCTCATCCGGTTCCGTTCCCTCGAACCGCTGTACGTCTCCCGCGGCGACCAGCACAGTTACGACATCGCCGTGCGCCGACTCGAAGGCGCCTGCCGCGCCGACTACACCTTCCGTGCCATGGCCGACCTCTTCGCCGGCGAAGGGCTGACCGCGGACACCTCGGCCCGCGATGCCTACATGGCCCAGTCGGTCCTGTGGCACCTGGAGCGCTTCGCACCCGGGACCCGCGTCGTGCTGGCAGCCCACAACGCCCACATCCAGAAGACACCGGTCTCCTTCAACGGCCACCTCACGGGACTCCCCATGGGACAGCACCTGCACCGCGCGCTCGGCGACGAGTACGTCGCCCTCGGCCTGACCAGCACCACCGGACACACTGCGGACATGCCCCGCGACGAGAACACACGCTTCGGCTTCGCCATCGAGGCCACGGCGCTGGAGCCGCCCGAGCCGGGAAGCATCGAAGCTGCCTTCGCCGACGCCGAACTCGGCCTCAGCATCGCCGATCTCCGCCAGGCACGCCCAGAAGCCCGTGACGACTCCGGCCTTGCCCCGTCCCCCGACCGCATCCGGATCCAGAGCGCCTACCTGCACACCCCCGTCCTCGACGCATTTGACGCCATCCTTCACACTCCGACCTCCACTGTGGCCGACAACCTTGACGCCAGGTGAGGCAGGCCGACGACTGGGGCGGTGAGGCCGAGAAAGCACGGTCGGTGTAAGCGTGAACATCCCCACCCGCGTACGGGTTCTGTCGCCGATCGGTCCGACTCCGGTGTTGGTGCTGGACTCTGCCTCCCGGGCAGGCTGGGAGCTGTGTTCGATGGAATGCCCGAGTTGATGTCGCTCCGGGCAGCCGACTACGTCCTGTGTGGTGGAGGAAGCTCGTGGATGTCCGCAAAACGAAAGACGGTTTGGTTCGGGGTCATCGAGCGGCCTCCGATATCGTGGCGTTCCTCGGTATTCCCTATGCTGCCGCGCCCTTTGGGGTCAACCGCTTCAGGGAGCCGCGTCCGGTTCAGGCGTGGGAAGGTGTCCGTGAGTGCCAGGACTTCGGACCGGTAGCCCCGCAGTCGGCGCGGCTTCCAGAGGCGCCGTTCTGGTCGCCCGGCGACGAGGACATCCTCACGCTCAATGTCTGGGCTCCGGCCTCCGACAGTGGTCCGGTGCCGGTTCTGGTCTGGATCCATGGTGGTGCCTACACCTTCGGCACTTCCGCGCAGCCCGAGTTCAACGGCACCGCCCTGGCTGGTGCCGGCCTGGTTGTAGTGACCTTCAACTACCGACTTGGTTTTGAAGGATTCGGTCACATCCCGCCCGGTGCCGAGCCGCCGTACCCGGAGAACAGGGGCTTGCTGGACCAGATCGCCGCGTTGCAGTGGGTACGCGAGAACATCGCCGCCTTCGGCGGCGACCCGGCCAACGTCACGGTAGCGGGGCAGTCCTCCGGAGCGGCCTCGGCCGCCTGCCTGATGGTGATGGACCGGGCACGCGGGCTGTTCCGCCGCGTCATCGCCCACAGCGTCGTCGGCCCTTGCTACTCAAGGGAACTCGCTGCCGAGACCACCCGGAGGGTTGCCGCAGAGGCCGGCATTCCCGCCACCTCCACGCGCCTGACGTCCGCGACCCCGCACGCACTGGTCGCAGCCTCCGATCGTGTCGTCGACAGCTACCGGCAAGAGCCGGGTTCCGGGCCCCGTCACTACAACCCTGTGATCTACGGTCCGGTCGTCGACGGAGACATCCTGCCCTGCGACTCCCTGTCCGCGACGGCAGCCGGAGCCTCGGGAACGGTGGACCTCATGGTGTCCCACACCACCCAGGAGTGCTGGCTGATGGACGCCGTCGGCAGCAGTGCGAAAGTCACCACCGACGAACAACTGGCAAGTTTCGCCCGGGACTTCCACCTCCCGGACGACCTGGTGCCGGGCTACCGGAAGCTGTTGCCCGATGCCCCTGTCCTCGATATCTATCTTGCGATCTTCGGCGACCTGCTGTTCAGCGAATACACCACCCGGCTGGCAGAGCGGCACGCTCAAGCCGGTGGCCGAACGTTCATGTCCTGCTTCGCCCGCCACCGCAAGGGCCCCGAGGGAGTGATACGCCCCTGGCACTGCGCTGACATCCCCTTCGCCTTCGGTAACCTCACCCTCAAAAGTGTCGAGTTCCTCATCGGAGGTCCACCCGATGCCGCAGACCAGGAGCTGTCCCAGCGCATGATGGGAGCATGGGCCGGCTTCGCCACCGCTGGTGACCCCGGTTGGTCCCCCCTCGACGGCCCGACAACAACTCCTCATGTCTGGGACACTGCAGACAGCCCTGCTGGGGCGCAGAACACCACGGCGGCCCGTGACCTATGGCACCACGCGGACTTCTCACCCCTTCGGCCCTGAACCGAAACTCGGGTCCGCAGGCGTCACGGGGCCCAGTGCGGTGGTGTCCCGCCAAGTGGTGTAGTCGCTGTTCGAGTTGATTCGGCTCCGCTGGAGGAAGCCGGCGGTCGTCTCCTGTCGGTCTGGGGTTAAGAAGCTCGGCCACGGGACCTCCGGAGAGGTAGCGACGGTCGAAGACCTGCCACTCGTCGTGGAGTTCGGCGAGGACCGCGGCGGCGAGCCGGTCGAGTGCTGCGGGGTTGGGGAAGACCTGGACGACGTCGGCCCGGGGCGCGGACGGCTCTGGCGGTGGTCTGTCCGCGCCAAGACGGTGCGGATCGCAGCCACCAGCCCGCTGTGGCTGTCGGAGATCACCAGCTGGACATTCTTCAGGCCGTGGGCCCGAAGGTAACGCAGGAACTTCGTCCAGAACGGCTTCGACTCGCTGTCGCCGACCTCAGCCCCAGGATCACGCGGTGCGGCGAAGATACCTGCGTCGATGACCACGGTGTGGGACACGATCCGGTGGTCCATCCTGGCCTTGCAGTACGTGGCGTCCAAGAAGACGTAGGGGAAGACGGTGTGGTCCAGCGGTCGCTCCTTGAATGCGGTCAGTTCCCCGTCCAACTCGCCGCAGATCCAGGACACTTGCGACTTCGGGATCCCGTGCACGTATGCCTGCGAACAGGGCACGGAATCGGCGGATCTCCAAGCAGCGTTGCGGGTCCAAGACCATCGTCAGCTGTCCTCCGCCGCCCTTTGCCGACCAGCAGCAGGGTGCCGGGCAACAGGACTCACTGCATCAACAAGCAGCCCTTGTCACTCGTACCTGACGGGCGGCGTTCACGCGTACGACGGCAGCGGCGCCCGATCAGCGCCTTGATCCGCGCCAGCGTCCAGGTCTGGCCCGGCCAGCCGTGTGCCACCGTCCCTTCAACTCCAGGGCTGATGTTCCGCCGCGCCCCCACGCCGACCGCGGCAACCAGCGCGTGTCGGGCATGGGGGTGCTGAGCTGGGCGGACTGGGTTGGGGTGGCAAAGCGCTGTGTTGATGAACGTGGGGAGGTCGCACCGGCCAGGGAGGTTGGGTCTCAACGTGGTGTGAGTCGGGCGATTGTCCCGATCTCCAGGGCTGTCCAGATTGCACTGTCTGGTCCCAGGGTGAGGCCGTGTGGTTCGGAGGCGGGGCTGGGAAGGTCGTGTTCGTCGATTCGGCCGTCGGGGGTGATCCGGCCGATGCGGTTGGCTGCCCATTCGGTGAACCAGCAGTTTCCGTCGGCGTCAGCTGCGATGGCGTGGGGGCGTGACGCGCGATCGGGCAGGGCGAATTCGTCGATCTTTCCGTCCGGCGTGATGCGTCCGATCTGACCGGCGCCGATCTCGACGAACCACAGGGCTCCATCGGCGCCGGCGGTGATGCCGACCGGTGCGCTGGCCGGTGTGGACAACGGATGGACGGTGACGTCGCCGTCGAGCCCGATGGCGCCGATCGCGTTCGCCTGGTTCATCGTGAACCACAGCCGGTCGTCCGGGCCGGTGGCGATGGCTGACGGGAATGCTCCCGAGAGCGGGAGAGGGAACTCGGTGACGTGGCCGTCGGGTGTGATGCGGCCGATGCGGTCGGCGCCTGCTTCGGTGAACCACAGCGCGGCATCGGGGCCCATGGCGATGCCGAACGGCCCGGCATCCGGCGTCGGCAGTGGGAACGAGCTGATGTTTCCGGTAGTGGTGATGCGGCCGATCCGGTGGCTGCGGAATTCGGTGAACCACAGAGCGTCGTCGGGCCCTGTTGTGATGAGCGACGGTCCGCTGGAGGCGGTTTCGAGCTGGTAGGAGGTGACGCCGCCGTCGGGGGTGATCCGGCCGATCTGTCCGTGGTGGACCATGGTGAACCACAGTGCGCTGTCGGGGCCGCAGGTGATTCCGTAGGGGCCGGCGTCCCTGCCGGAGACGGGGAATTCTGCGGTCGGAGCGGTCGGAGCGGTCGGAGCGGTCGGAGCGGTCGGAGCGGTCGGACGGTGCGGCATAGGGCGGGTTCCTTCATCGGCTGGGGGGGTGGAGTTCAGCGACTGCAGACGCAGTCCGGAGCGCTGCGTGACCGCCTCTGGCTAATCCTGCTGCGCGATGCGGGACTGGTTCAGACTGCAGGAGCCTTGGCGCGTGATTGACCTGGGGGACTTGGTGAGTGGCGAGCCGGTTCGCTCAGGAGCTCGGTGCATGTACTGCGGGTCCTCTGACGGTCTTCGTAGCCGCCTTGGCCGCAGCAGGCCGAACACCAGTGAGGGTGACGCCCTCGGCGGGCGGGGCCCCATCGCGTCCCGCAATGTTCGCATCGCCGGCTGCGGTCCCGTGCGGCGCGTCTGCCAGGCAGCTGAACACCAACACCATGGTGAGGGGCGGCTGAGGTCAGTGAAACGAAACGTGGAGGGCCGCGATGCTGCGGATGGGTAACAGGGCTGGCTGTTCAAGGACATGTGTTGTGTCGGCGCATCCGGCGAAGGGGCTCGTCGACTCTCAAGGGGATTGTTTCGGCGAGGTGTGCCGACAGGTCGTCGTCCGTTCCTCACGCCCTGGTAGCGCTTCCGGATCGTGACCCGGGTCAGCTTGGGCCCCTCTGTGTGCTGGCCGTACACGCTCTCGTGAACGGTGGCGGGATGGGGCGTCAACTTTGAAGAGTGCTTTGGTGTGGTGTTGGTCAGTCGTGTTCGGGGGTGGCCCATTCGATGAACTGGATGATCACGCCGTTGGGGTCGGTGACCTGGAACAGGCGCTCGCCCCAGGGCTCCTGAAGCAGTGGCATGGTGATCTCGATTCCGGCGTCGCGCAGTCGCCTCTCCTGTTCTTCCAGGCCGCGGTCGAGGGTGTAGGCCAGGATCAGGCCGTCGGCGTGGCGGTCGCGCTGCTCGGGCGGCAGTACCTGGATGCCGCGGGCGAGCAGAACGACATCGACCGCGTCGGGCCGTGACAGGGAGGCGAACTCGTCGGTGGTCTGCTGGACGGAGTAGCCAAGGTGGGTGGTGAAGAACTTCTGGGAGGCGGCGACGTCGTCAACGGTCAGCGAGACGGTAGAGGCGGTGAATTGCACAGGGTCTCCTTGGAGGGGGTGGGGGGCACAGGTCAGTTGTTGCGGCGGCGAAGCAGGGCGCGGACGTGCCGGGCTTGCTGTCGCACGCGGATGCTGTGGTCGCCCGGCGGGCGTCGCGGCTCAGCGCCGCGCAAAGGGAACTGCTTGGGCTGCTGCGGGTGAGGCGCAGTGATGGAATCGATCACGGGGCAACGAAAGATGTTCATTCCTTCGTCGTAAACTTACGACAGTGGTAAAGATAGCCCGAGGCCCTCAAGGGTGTCAACATAAAAATGCTACGAGGGTAAGATTGCGCTCATGTCTACCCAGAGGTCCGCCCTGGCTGCCGGGCTGCGCGAGGCGAAGAAGCAGGAAACCCGGCAGCTCATCTCCGATCACGCCACCCGGCTGTTCATCGCCCAGGGCTTCGAACAGACGACCATCGCCGAGATCGCCGCCGCCGCCCGCGTCGCCAAGAAGACCGTCACCAACTACTTCGCCCGCAAGGAAGACCTGGCCCTGGACCACCAAGAGGAGTTCGCCACCTCCCTGGCCCACGCCGTCACCGCCCGGCCCCCGGGCGAATCAGCGTTGGCCGCACTGCGCCGCGCGTTCGCCGACACCGCAGCCGCCCAGGATCCGGTCGCCGGGTTCTCCGGCCAGGACTTCGCCCGCATGATCGCTGACAGCCCCACCCTGACCACCTGCCTGCACGGCCTGCACGAGCAGCGCGAACGCCACCTCGCCCAGGCACTCGCCGAAGCCACCGACACCGAACCCGACGACATCACCGTCCAGACCGCCGCCAGCCTGCTGGGCACCATCCACCGCGTGCTGTTCCACCGCATCCAGACCCTCACCCTCGCCGGCCACACCAACGACGAGATCGCTCGCATCATTGCTGCCGAAGCCACCCAAGCATTCAACCTGCTGGAACCCGCCCTGTCCGACTACGCCACCGCCTGACGCGAACACCTCACCGAGCCCCGTCCTCCAAGTTCCGGGCAGGCCAGGATGAGGTCGCCGGCGGCGCTGTGACTGGCCAGTGGGACGTACGACGCGCGGGCTTTGGCGGCGGTGTCCGTGGGCTGCGGCTGCATGGTCACCATCTGATCGGAAAGGTCCACGTGAGCCGGATCTGCGCTGCGCTCACTGCGCGGTTGCGGGCATGGAGTGCAGCGTGCTGTGGTCGTTGGTGGTCGCTCCGGCGGTGCGTCCGGTGCCGGCGATCGCGTAGAACGGCACGAGTGCGACGCCCTGTTCGCCGCACATGCGTAGGAGCTGTTCCGGATCGGAGGAAGCCCCGATGCCGTGCATGTCGGCCAGCGCGCCGAACCGCTCGGCCATCGAATCGGTTCCCACGATGCGCAGGCCGCCCTCGATGCGCTGGACTGGGACGAGCACACCAACCCGGCCATCAGTGTGCACCGCACCGACGAGAAGAACTCCTCCCGTCACGAGGTCTGCACCGTCCGCGTCCAGCCGCTGCACCCCGGCCAGGTCGTCCTCCCTCACGCCACCCAGGCCCTGCTGATCGAGCGGGTACGCCACCGGCCGGGGCATCGGGTTCGCCGACCGCGGGTACGATCACGGCTTCCAACGCGACCGACCCTCGCGGGCAGCAGCCGTCCGTTGTTCCACTGGGACTGCAGGCGTTGGATGAGCTTGGCGGTGAAGTCGTCGGTGGACCGCATGGAGTCGTGGAGCGCGGACGCGCAGCCTGCCAACTCCTGGCTCACCGACCAGCTGCCCGCATTGAGTTGGGTGCGCGGTCTCGTAGCGCGGGCCAGATCGGGTGCTTCCTCTTCCCTGCCCAGCACGGGATTTCCCGGTGCTGGTTCCGTGCGGACTTGGTGCTGACTACGCTCCGTTGAACTCGGACATCTCGGGACCGATCGGCTCAGGGCCGGCCGTTGCGTGGTAGGCGACCTGGCTGTGACCAGCGCAAATGCAGGGTGGAAGGGAGTTGGGCAGATTCCGGCCCGGGTATGGTCCGGATCCTGGCTGGCGAGGGTATGGGGGCCGCGGCTCTGTTGCATGGCTTGGAGCCTGTGCGGGGCTCCGTTGTACCCGGGCTCGCCGCTCTCGAGGACGCGCGGGAGTGAGACGGTGACGACCCGGGCTGTGTGGCCGATCGGCAGCACTGATGTGTCATGTGCCCGTCCGGCAAGCAGCGTGCGACGCTGCGCGTCAGTCCTTCAAGGTCGCGTTCGCCGACCGGTGTTTGTGCCCCGCCCTGCAGCCCCCGTTGATCAGGTGCTGAGCCCAAGCATCGTTCTCACGGAGGAGTCCTTCCTTGAAGTCATCGGTGGGCAGCGAGCGCTTGGTCGCTTCGATAACGCCGCCGGGCAGCGCGGCGATGTTACGGGCGATGCGGTCGACGTACTCGTCGAGCCCGTCGGCCGGCGGGGCTCGGTTGATCCAGCCGTAGGACGCTGCGGTCTCGGCGTCGAACAAGTCGGCGGGAACACCTCCAGTGCGCGGTTGCGACCCACGCGGTTCCGGAGGTACTGCGTTCCGCCTCCGCCGGGGGCGCCCATGAGCGCTTCGATCCGACCGAGCCCAGCGGTCTCGACGGCGGCGACCGCCATGTCGGCTGCGGCCACGCATTCCGCCCCGCCCCCGCGGGCCTTACCGGCGAGCTTCACGATGGTTGTCTGGGACTGGTGGCGGATCAGAGCGGACCGCAGTGAGGATCAGAGCGGACCGCAGTGACATGGACGAGCAGGGCTCGGGCCCTAACCCGTCTTCAGGATCAGGGGTCAAGGCAACGTCAGGCGCGGGACCGCGTTGCGGGCCAGTGCGTGGGCCTGGTCGGGCCACCAGGCGCCGGCGGGCGGGTCGACGATGCCGTACTCGGGGTCGATCGTGCCGCCGGTGTTGCGGGTGCAGCTGCCGTCGGATTCACCGGGGGTCTTTATCCACAGGTAGGCGTCGACGAGTGGGACGCCGGTGTCGGCGGTGGGGCGTGGGCCGAGACCGCGGCCGGGTGCGTTGCACCAGACTTCCGGGTCCCCGCTGTACTTGCCCGGCGGCGGGGTCCAGGCACCCCGACCGTTGCGGCTGGTGTCGATCACGAAGTGACGCAGCTCGTCGGCCGGCGGGATGCCCACGTTCTGGTTGAACCAGGCGTCGGTCCACCGCCAGGTGGCGGGGTCGGTGGGGGAGACGGCGTCGCCGGGGGCGCCGTCGTTGGGGGCGGCGGACGAGTAGTACTGGCTGGCGCACCAGTCGGTGTGGCCGCGTGCCTGCTCGGGGCCTTCGGTGGCGTACCAGAGGCACTTGGCGATCCAGGTGCCGTATCGGGCGTTGTGGTCGGTGGGGTGGTTGTTGGAGACGTTCAGGGAGAAGCCGTCGCCGTACTGGACCCCGGCGTCCTGCAGTCGCTGGGCGATGTCGCCGACGGCTCGCCACTGGACGTTGCCGGCGTCGAGGTAGACCGCGGTGCGGGGGCGGGCCTTCAGGGTCTTCACGGCGTATTGCAGGTCGGCGATGCGGGCGGTGGTGAGTGCGCCGGTCGGGTCGGTGGTGGGCCCGCAGTCCCTGGGGAGGTTGGCCAGGCCGTCGGGTTCGACGACGATCACCGCCTTGTCGTCGCCGATGCCTGCGGCGAAGGCGTCGATCCACTGGCGGTAGGCCGCGGAGGATGGGGCGCCGCCGCTGGAGTACTGCGAACAGTCCCGGCCGGGGATGTCGTAAGCGACCAGGACGGGGGTCCGGGCGACGGCCCGGGCCCGGCGGACGAGCCTGTGCACCTTGACGCGGACCTCGTCGGGAGTGCCTTCGGTGAACCATTCGGCCTGCGGCCAGCTCGCGAGTCTGGCCATGTTCGCGGCGTCCTCGATGTCCCCGTTGCCGAGGTCGACGAGGGCCTGCTTCGCCGCCTTGCCGTGCGGGTCCACATAGAACCTCGTGGACGGGGTGATCACGTCCTGCCTGGGCGTGGGCGTGGCCTGAGCCTGCGTCGCGGTGAGGGCGGCGCAGACGGTGAGCGCCGCGGTGACGGCGGCCGCGCGGCGCCGTAGGCTGCGTCGTTTCATGGCTGCTCCTGGGCGGTGGATGGACGAGGGGAGGTCTGCCCCGGGGCGGTCCGTGGGCCGCCTGTGCGGAAGACGGCGAGCGGTGGACCCGGCGGGGCTGTGGCGGACGGTGCCCGTGGCCCGGTGGCGGGGCAGGAACGCGCCAGGTCGGTCACGGGGTCCGAATCAGTAACCGTAGATCATCTTGTACGCGGCCTCCGGGAGGAACTGTCCCGCCGAGGAGCCGGACCCGATGCCGCAGTTGCCGTCGGACTCGCCCGGGGTCTTGATCCACAGGAGCATCTCGGCGCCTCCGCCCGTCTGGGTGGGGGTGCCGATGCGGCGGCCTGAGGGGTTGCACCACTGGCCGTTGGAGCCGTTGCCGTTGCGGCTGGTGTCCACGACGAACGGCTTGGTGTAGCCGTAGCGGGCGCCCAGTGCGCTGTTGACGGCGTTGCCGTAGGCGATGTTCTCGGCCGTGGTGAAGTAGTTCGAGATGTTGAGCGAGAAGCCGTGCGCCTGGCGGAGGCCGGCTTCGTGGAGGCGCTGGGCCATGGTCGCGGGGCTCGCCCAGCCCGGGTTGCCGGCGTCCAGGTAGACCCAGGTGTTGGGCGTCTGGCGGTTGAACTGCGTGAGGGCGCCGGTGATCATGCCTTCGCGTTCGGATATCTGAGCCTGGGTCATGCAGCCGTAGTCCGCGAGGGAGTCCGGTTCGAGGAGGACGACGGCCGGGCGGTCGGCGATCCCGCCGGCGAACTGGGCGATCCAGCTCGCGTAGGCGGACGGCGAGGCGGCTCCGCCGGCGGAGTGTCCACCGCAGTAGTCGCGGTTGTAGATGTTGTACGCGACGAGGAGGGGCAGCTTGTGCTGGGAGGCCGCCGTGCCGGCGTAGGCGCCCGTGGCGGTACCGATGGTGCCGCTCCAGGAGCCGAACCAGTGGGCCATCGGGGTGTTGGCGATGGAGGCGTTGATCGCGGGCGCGCGGCCGTCGCCGGGGCTGCCGGCGACCCACCGCTTCACCGTGGAGTCGGGGTCCACGTAGAACCCACTCGTCATGGTGGTCGGGTCGGCGGCGTGGGCGGACGGCGCGACGGCGATCGTCAGCGGCAGGGCGAAGAACGACGCCAGGAGGGCGCGGAGTCTGCGGCGCATTGCTGTACCTCGGTTTCCTGGCAGGGGTGCGCCGCCGGCTCTCGTCCGGGTGCGGCGCGCTGAGGAAGTGCGGTGGATTCTATGGGAGCGCTCCCATTTGGAAGCGCTCCCAACGCTTGGAGGGGTTCGGGATGTGGCCGGTATCGTGTGACGAGCCGTTCAAGCTGTCAAGGGAGTTGTGCGATGCTCTCTCTGCATGGCGAAAAAGAGGCTCTACGGTGTAGAAGTTGGAAGCGGTACCAAGACCAGCCAGCCAGCCAGCCAGTCCGGCCGAGAGAGAGGGGCTCACGGTTCATGGCAGGAGGTGCGCCACGTCGGCAGCCGACGCTCGACGAGGTGGCCGAACTTGCCGGTGTCTCCCGCTCGGTGGCCTCCCGCGTCCTCAACAACGCCCCGCACGTCAGCCGCGCCAAACGCGAGGCGGTCGAACGGGCCGTCCGGCAGCTCGGATATGTACGCAATCCGACCGCCCGCGCACTGGCCACCCGCCAGACCGGGGCGGCCGCCCTGGTCGTCGCGGGGGAGGAGCCATCGATCTACGCGGATCCGTTCTTCGCCCAGGTGATCGTGGGGGCGTCGGCCGCCCTGGAGGAGGCCGATCTGCATCTGATGCTGTGCCTGGCGGCCTCCGACCGGGGCCGCAAGCGGGTGGAGGAGCTCCTTCGGTCCAAAGGCGCCGACGGCGTCATGCTGATGGCGCTGCGCGAGGACGATCCGCTGGCCCGTATGGCCGAGGAGGCGGAGATGCCCGTCGTCTTCGGTGGCCGCCCGGTCGGTTCGGCTCCCCGGTGGTATGTGGACGTCGACAACGTCGGCGGAGCGCGCGAGGCCACCGAGCACCTGCTCTCGCGCGGCCGGACCCGCGTGGCGGCGATCTGCGGGCGTCTGGACACGGAGGTCGGGCGCGCCCGGTACCGCGGCTACCGGGACGCCGTGCTGGCGGCCGGCCTGGATCCGTACCCGCCGCAGGAGGGGGACTTCACCGAGTCCGGTGGAGCCGCCGCCATGGCCGCATCGCTGGCCGAACACCCCGAAGTGGACGGCGTGTTCGCCGCCAACGACAACATGGGGGCCGGAGCGCTGCGCACCTTGCGTGAGGCCGGCCGACTGGTCCCCGACGACGTCGCGGTGGTCGGATTCGACGACCTGGTTGTCGCCCAGGTCGCCGATCCGCCGCTCACCACCGTCCACCAGCCCATAAATGCCTTCGGACGGGAGATGGCGCGCATGCTCGTCGCGCTCATCAACGGACAGGAACCCACGCCGCTGATCCTGCCCACCCGCCTGGTCATCCGCTCCAGCTCCTGATGGCGGGGTGCCATAGGTGATCAACTGAAAGGGTGGGCCTGGCCGCGTTCTCGGTGGGCCCCACGGTCCTCGACGAGCCGGACTTCGGCACGAAGCCGTTGTCCCACAAGGACGGTGGCTGGTGCGGGCCGCGCAACACCTTCCTCGTCACCGCCGTACGGGATGCGCGACGACTGCAGCGGCAGTCGAGCGCGATCGGAATCCACGGCACGCTCGGCGAGGGCACCAAGCCGGCGGTCGAGGAGCATACGGCGATCTACCGGGCGGTTCGTGACGGCCGGCCCGGCGAGGCGGCCCAGGCCACGCCGGCACGCCTCGGCAGGACACCGGAGGAGTACCGGCGGGAGAGCCGGCGGTGCGGGTTCGCCCGGTTCAGCGCGTCGCGCGATTGACCCGCGACGGCCGGCCGGTGGGTGCGGCGGCCGTACTGGAGCGCAGCGAGATCGGTGGGGTCAACAGGATGTGCCGAGGCGGGGTGTCAGGCGCGGCGATGCGTTCCACCAGCAGGGAAACGGCCTTCTCACCCATGTCCAGGGCCGGTACGTCCGCAGCCGTGAGCGGCGGACGGAAGTCCTCGGCCCAGGTCCTGGCCGCCACTCCGGTGACGGAGAAGTCGTACGGCACTTCGAGGCCGCTGTCCGCCAGCGCCCGCTCGATGCCGGGCAGCGCGGCCTCATTGATGGTGGTGACGGCGGTGAGGTCCGGGTGGCTGCGCAGGAGCGCTTCGACACATTCCTGGCCGGAGCGGGCATCGTCCCCGCACGGCACTTCGATGCCGTCAAGACCCCGTTCCGCCACAGCCGCCTCGAAACCCTCACTGGCCCTGCGTGCGGGACCGTAACCGGCCGAGACGAGTTCCCTGGAACGGGTGACCAGAGCCACCCGGCGGTGCCCCAGATCGGCGAGATGCCGCACGCAGTGCTGGACCAAGCCGGTGTAGTCGACGTCGATCCAGGACATCTGGTGGTCGCCGGCCGTGTGCCCGATGCCGACGAAGGGCAGCCCCGCGGCCTGCAGACGACCCACACGAGGGTCTTGCACGCGGATCTCCATCAGAATGACGCCGTCCACCCGGCTCCCGGAGACCAACCGCTCGAAGGAACGGTCGTGACCCCCGCCGGACGGGGACAGCAGCACGTCGAGATCGACCCGGGCGGCGGCGTCGACCACGCTGGCGACGAAGTCCAGTTGCATGTGGGTGAGCCTGTCGCCGGCCGGTGGTATGACGAGGCCGATCGTCCGGGTCCGGCCCTCCTTGAGTGCCCTCGCGGTCGCGTTGGGGCGATATCCCAGTTCGTTGATCACGTCTTGGATGCGCCTGCGGGTGCTGGTCGCGACCGGTCGCTTGCCGCTGAGCGCGTACGACACCGTGCTGCGTGACACGCCGGCGCGCCGAGCGATCTCCCCGATGTTCATACAGCTCCTCAAGCACGTACCCGCAGGGCGCCAGGGTACCTGGCGCGAATCGGTTCGCGAGGGGGGCGGGAAGGTATGTGGGGGTGGAGCTTCGGCCGAGATTTGCGGGCCGCTTGGGTCTCGCCACCGAAGGGGTTCGTGCGACCGCTCGACTCAGCCGGTGCTGTGGCCGACGGTGAACGCCGTCAGCTGATCAGGCGCGGACCAGGTCTGGTCCGCTGCGCCGGTGCAGTCCCGGATCTGTGTCCGTGTACCCGCCGTCGTGGAAATGCCGGTCGACAGTACGCACGGGCACTTGCGCGATAGAGCGAGATGCCGGTGGGTCGGCCACAGTCGGGCTCAAGCGGTGCTGGAGGAGCGCCTTGCCCCCACGGTGCCGCACAGGCGTCCGAGCCTCAAGAAGATACAGGACGCAAGACGTTGTGCGAACCGATTCTACGCAAGCGCTTCGACGCAGGAGGTTAAGACTGGCGGAGCGCGGGGTCAATGGCGTGCCGCGAGGCGAAGCCGGGTGCCGACGCCAGGACGACGCCCCGCTGCTTCGGCCAGTGCACTCGGAACCGGTCGCCCGGCATCCGGGTTTGTTGGCTGCGTGCCTGCTCACCGGCAGTATGGCAGGTCATTCGGGTGATCCGGGACCGGTCGGCGGTCATACCCGCGGGCCCTACCGGCCCGCGGACACGCCACCACCTGCCGGCCACGACGCGGGGCGTGCGCGGACGCGTCGGCCGCCCCGGAACCGCTGCAATCCAGCCGTCGAATCGATTCCGCGACAAGGTTCGTGACAGGGGCTCCCACACCCTTGACAGTGCTGTGAAATCGGGGGCACCGTCTCCCCCCGAAACCTCTCTGCAATCTCGCTGCAAAGACAGCACATTCAAGCGCTTCCGGATTTGCCGACGCCACCACACCAAACCCGAACGGGTCGCGCCGGCACGGTGGGGAGATCAGATGGGCACCGTACGTGCAAGACGCCAACTGCTGTCCGGCCGCGGTGGCGTCCGGCTGTTACTCGGGTCGGTACGACGTCGTGGCAGGCCGGAAAGCGTGCCGGATCAGGCATACGTCGCCCCGCCGGCAAGCTCGCTCCGCTCTCGGCGCTCTCGGCGGACCGTGGTCGCCCGGGTGGGGGCCGCGGTCGCACTCGTCGCCGGAGCTCTGATCGGCGCCACGGCCACGGCCGGCACAGCTCGGGCCGCCACCTCCGGGCCGTGCGACATCTACGCGGCGGGCGGTACGCCCTGTGTGGCGGCGCACAGCACGACGCGGGCGCTGTACGCCTCGTACGACGGGCCGCTTTACCAGGTCCGGCGCGGCTCGGACAACACCACCCGGGACATCGGCGTCCTGAGCGCGGGCGGGTATGCCGACGCCGCCGCCCAGGACTCGTTCTGCTCGGGGACGACGTGCCTGATAACGATCGTCTACGACCAGTCCGGCCGTGGCAACAACCTCACCCAGGCGCCCGCGGGCGGCGCCGCGGGCGGGCCCGACAACCTCGCGAACGCGACCGCCGCGCCCACCACGGTGGGCGGTCACAAGGCTTACGGCGTCTTCGTGGCGCCCGGCACCGGTTACCGGAACAACCACACCAATGGCATCGCCACCGGGGACAGCCCCGAGGGCATGTACGCGATCTTCGACGGCACGCACTACAACGGCGGTTGCTGCTTCGACTACGGCAACGCCGAGACGAACAGCAACGACGACGGCAACGGCACCATGGAGGCCATCTACTTCGGCAACATCAGGGTCTGGGGCTATGGTTCGGGCAACGGCCCGTGGATCATGGCCGACCTGGAGAACGGGCTGTTCTCCGGAGTCAACCAGCACTACAACGCGGGCGATCCGTCCATCGACCACCGGTACACGACCGCCATCATCAAGGGCGGGGCGAACCACTGGGCGATCCGTGGCGGCAACGCGCAGTCCGGCGGGCTGTCCACCTTCTACGACGGGCCCCGTCCCAACGTGTCGGGCTACAACCCGATGCGCAAACAGGGGGCCATCATCCTGGGCACCGGCGGCGACAACAGCAAGGGCGCCCAAGGCACCTTCTACGAAGGGGTGATGACCTCCGGCTACCCGTCGGACGCGACCGAGAACGCCGTCCAGGCCAACATCACCGCGGCCGGATACAGCAATTCGTCTTCCGGAGGCGGGACGAGCACCGGCGCGCTGCACGCGGTGGGCGCGGGCAAGTGCCTGGACGTGCCGAACTCGTCCACCGCGGCCGGCACACAGCTGCAGATCTGGGACTGCGGCGGCGGCGCCAACCAGACCTGGACCCGCACGTCGTCCAACCAGCTGACCGTCTACAGCGGCAGCAGCCACATGTGCCTGGACGCGTACGACAACCAGACGTCCGCCGGCACCAAGGTGGAGACCTGGCCGTGCAATGGCGGCGCCAACCAGCAATGGCAGCTCAACTCCGACGGCACCCTCACCGGCACCCAGTCCGGACTCTGCCTCGACGTCACCGGCGCCTCCACGGCCAACGGCGCCCTGGCGGAACTGTGGCCGTGCAACGGCGGATCCAACCAGCGATGGAGCCTCAACTGACCTGAACGGCTCCGGTTCGCGGCCGGCTCACCGCCGGTCACGAACCGCTCGCCACCAGGCCTCGACACCACGGGACCACACCTGCCGGCACCGGAGGATGAGCATGTCCAGAGCCAGAGCGCTCCGTGGCCTGTGGGCCGCCCCGGGCAGCCGTTCGCCACCATCGACCAGGCGCGGCAGCCCGCGCACCGGCTCTCGGCCGACGTGAACGTCGTCGTCCATCTCGCCGGTGGCACGCACCGGCTGTCCAAGCCACTGACCTCCGGCTCCGCCGACGGCGGCCGGAACGACCACCTGCCCTACGACGGGATCGACATCGGCTGGGGCTGGGGCGTCCACGCCCCGGGCGGCAGCCAGGACGGCGGGCCAGCAGTTCCCCTTCGTGCCGCCCGCAGGTGGTTACGGGCAGTGCAGGCGCAGAACTCCGGTGGTCGCCGTGTCGGGCAGCTCCACGGCCGCCGCCCCCCGACATCGTGCAGCAGGCCCTGGGCGGAGCGGCCAACAGCCTGTGGCTGCGCTACAGCAGTCCGACGGCTCGTACGCCTTCCGGAGCGGCAGCTTGTTCACCCCGCTACTTTCCCCCACTCGTGAGGAATGCACATGAAGAAGTACTCGGTACCTCTGGCCGCGGCGCTGACGGCCGCGCTCGGCATGGGCGCCGCACTGCCCGCCGCCGCTGCCGCCGGCACCGGGGTGCCGGCGCCCGCCGTGCGCGCCGCCGCGCCCGCCCCCTTGCGGCTGATGCCGTTGGGCGACTCGATCACCTGGGGCGTCGGCAGCCCGTCCGGGGACGGCTACCGGGGCTTCCTGTGGAACCGGTTGGCGGCCGAGGGGCATGCCCTGGACTTCGTGGGGTCGGGCCGCAACGGCACGATGTCCGACCCGGACAACGAAGGCCACTCCGGCTGGCATATCGGCGAGATAGCCGGCATCGCGGACTCCGTGCTGGCCCGGTACCGGCCCAACGTGATCACCCTGGAGATCGGCACCAATGATCTGAACGGCGGCTCTCAGGCTGAGCCCGCCGCCGAACGGCTCCATGCGCTCATCGACCGGATCACTGCCGGCGCCCCTGACGCGACCGTCCTCGTCGGCACCGTGATCGTCTCCACCAGCGGCACCGAGGAGGCCACCCGCCCCGCGTTCAACGCCAAGCTGCCCGGCATCGTCCAGGCCGAGCAGGCGGCCGGCAAGCATGTGCGCCTGGTGGACATGAGCGCTCTCACCACCGCGGACCTGTCGGACCCCTTGCACCCCAACGACAACGGCTACACCAAGATGGCGGACGCCTTCAACGCCGGAGTCCAGGCCGCGGACGCGGCAGGCTGGATCAAGCCGCCGGTCTCCGCGGGCGGGCCGGTGCACTCCGGGGTCGCGGGGAAGTGCCTGGACGTCAACGGCGGCAACAGCGCCAACGGGACCGCCGCGCAGATCTGGTCGTGCGACGGCGCCGACGCGCAGTGGTGGTCCGCGCGCTCGGACGGCACCGTGCGGGCGCTCGGGAAGTGCCTCGACGCCACGGGCGGTGGTACCGCCAACGGCACCAAGATCGAGATCTGGGACTGCAACGGCGGCGCCAACCAGCAGTGGCAGGCGTACAACGGCGGTTACCGCAACCCGGTCTCCGGCCGCTGCCTCGACGACCCCGGTGCGTCCGCCACCGACGGTACGCAACTGATCCTTTGGGACTGTAACGGCGGTGCCAACCAGCAGTGGACCGCTCTGCCGGTTTCCTGAGCCTCGTGGACCGACTCCACAAGATGCCTGTCTCGTGATCGGCGTCCCCCCCACACGCGAGGAGATTGATCCATCATGTCCTGGTTCAACGAGTGGCCCCGACTGGGCAAGGTCCTGGCCTCGGCCACCGGTTTGACAGCCGCCGCGGTACTGGCCGTGGCCGGGACGGCGGCCCCCGCCGCCCATGCGGCTTCCAGCACGCTGGGCGCGGCGGCAGCCGGCAGCGGCCGCTATTTCGGCACGGCCGTGGCCGCCGGAAAGCTCGGCGACTCGACGTACTCCACGATTCTCGACCGGGAATTCAACATGATCACCCCGGAGAACGAGATGAAGTGGGACACCACCGAACCCTCCCGCGGCAACTTCAACTTCGGCCCGGCCGACCAGATCGTCAACCACGCCACCGCGCACGGCCAGCGGATGCGCGGCCACACGCTGGTCTGGCACTCCCAACTGCCCGGCTGGGTCAGCTCCATCACCGACGCGAACACGCTGCGCAGCGTGATGGACAACCACATCACCACCGAGATGAACCACTTCAAGGGCAGGATCTACGCCTGGGACGTGGTCAACGAAGCCTTCGCCGACGGCGGCAGCGGCCAGCACCGTAGTTCGGTCTTCCAGAACGTGCTGGGCAACGGCTTCATCGAGCAGGCCTTCCGCACCGCACGGGCGGCCGACCCGGCGGCCAAGCTCTGCTACAACGACTACAACATCGAGAACTGGTCGGACGCCAAGACCCAGGGTGTCTACACCATGGTGCGGGACTTCAAGGCGCGCGGAGTGCCCATCGACTGCGTCGGCTTCCAGTCCCACTTCGGCACCGGCGGACCGCCCGCCGGGTTCCAGACCACGTTGTCGAACTTCGCCTCGCTCGGCGTCGACGTACAGATCACCGAGCTGGACATCGCGCAGGCGTCGCCCACGGCGTACGCGAACACTGTCAAGGCGTGCATGAACGTCGCCCGCTGCACCGGCATGACGGTGTGGGGGATCAGGGACAGCGACTCGTGGCGGACAGGGGAGAACCCGCTGCTGTTCGATACGGGCGGGAACAAGAAGCCCGCCTACGACGCCGTCCTGTCCGCCCTGGGCGGTGGTACGGGGAACTCGGGTGGCATCGTCCCGGGAACGGTGTACTCGCTGACCGACGTCGCCGCGGGGCGGGTGTTGGACGTGCCGGGCGGGCAGACGGCGAACGGTACGTCCCTGCAGGTCTGGGACGCCAACGGCGGTGCGAACCAGCAGTGGCGGGCGAGCCGGAACAGCGATGGTTCCTACACGCTGACAAATGTCGGCAGCGGGCGGACCCTGGACGAGCCGGGCGGTCAGACGGGCAACGGCACGCGGATGGAGATCTGGGACGCCAACGGCCGTGCGAACCAGCACTGGCGGGCGAGCCGGAACGGCGACGGTTCGTACACGCTGACCAACGTCGCTTCCGGCCGGGCGCTGGAAGTCGTGAGTGGGCAGGGCGCCAACGGGAGCCCCGTCCAGGTCTGGGACTCCAACGGGGGCGCCAACCAGCACTGGACCCTCAGGTGACGTAGTCGCGCCCAGGGAACGAACACCCGCGCCCGGTACGGCGGCCGTATCCGGACGCGGGTTTCGACATGCCGTCATTGCAGTCTCAGCAGAGGCCGGACATGGGACGTATTGGTCTCTCAATCGCCAAGTCACCTCTATTGACAGGGAGTTGGGCTCTATGGGATCACTATGTGACATGGGATGTCTGAGTGCTCCCTGTGCGTGCTCTCGGCCACGCCGACGGAAGCGCTCGACGCCGTTCGGAGCCCCGCAGGAAGCCATCGTCCTGGGCGACGGCGACCGCTCCAGGCCCGGGGGCGGCACCGACCTGAGCTCCGGTACCTGCTACGAGGGAGCCATCGTCGCCGGCTCCCCCTCCGGCGCGACCGACGACGCGGCCCAGGCCGACGTCACCGCCGCCGACCAACGCTGAGCTCCGTCAGCTTTCCAACTCACCGCAGGAGTCGATGACTTATGCACACCGCCACTGTGACAGTAAGGCGCCTTCGGCCGCTGCCCCCGCTGCTGTCGCTGCGCAGAACCCTGGCGCTCGCGTTCTCGGCCCTGCTGCTCATGGTGGCCGTCCCTCTCCTCTCCCTCGGCACGGCGCAGCCCGCCGCGGCGCTCGGCAACGGGCTCGCGCTGACTCCGCAGATGGGCTTCAACGACTGGAACGCGTACGGCTGCGACGTCTCCGAGTCGCTGATCAAGTCCACCGCGCAGGCGATGCACACCAACGGCATGCAGGCGGCGGGGTACTCGTACGTCAACATCGACGACTGCTGGATGACCCACAGCCGTGACTCCGGCGGACACCTGGTGCCGGACCCGGCCAAGTTCCCCGATGGCATCAAGGGAACCGCGGACTACGTGCACTCGCTGGGGCTGAAGCTCGGGATCTACGAGGACGCGGGCACCGAGACCTGCGCGGGATACCCGGGCAGCCTGGGGCACGAGACCACGGACGCGCAGTCGTTCGCGTCGTGGGGCGTGGACTACCTGAAGTACGACAACTGCAACAACACCGGTGCACCGGCGCGGACCCGGTACACCGCGATGCGGGACGCCCTGGCGGCCACCGGCCGGCCGATCCTGTTCAGCCTGTGCAACTGGGGCCAGGAGAACGTGTGGACCTGGGGCGCGGGCGTGGGCAACAGCTGGCGCACCACCGGGGACATCACCCCCACGTACTCCAGCATGCTGTCGATCTTCCACAGCAACGTGGGACTGGCCTCCTACGCGGGCCCCGGCCACTGGAACGACCCGGACATGCTGGAGGTCGGCAACGGCTCGCTGACGGCGACCGAGAGCCGCAGCGAGTTCAGTCTGTGGGCGGAGATGGCCGCGCCGCTGATCGCGGGCACCAACATAGCCTCGGCCAGTGAGGACACCTTGTCCACGCTGACCAACTCCCGGGTGATCGCGGTCGACCAGGACACCCTCGGCAAGCAGGGGACCATGGTCTCGTCCTCGGGCGGCCTGGACGTGCTGGCCAAGCCGCTGGCCGGCGGGGACGTGTCGGTGGCGCTGTTCAACGAGACGGACTCGACGGCGACCATCACCACCACCGCGGCCGCGATCGGGAAGACCGGGGCGTCCGCCTACACCCTGACGGACCTGTGGTCGGGCGCGTCCTCGACCACCTCCGGCACGATCAGCGCCTCGGTACCGGCGCACGGCACGGTGATGTACCGGGTCGCGGGCGGCACCAGCGGCGGCACCGGCGCGACCGGTGAGCTGCACGCGGTCGGTGCGGGCAAGTGCCTGGACGTACCGAACTCCACCACGACGGCGGGTACCCAGGTGGAGATCTGGAGCTGCAACGGCGGCGCGAACCAGACCTGGACACATACCGCATCCGACCAGCTCACCGTCTACTCCGGCAGCGGCCAGATGTGCCTGGACGCCTACGACAACCAGACCGCCCCGGGGACGAAGGTGGAGATCTGGCCGTGCAACGGCCAGGCCAACCAGCAGTGGTCGCTCAACTCCAACGGCACGATCGCCGGCGTCCAGTCCGGCCTGTGCCTGGACGTCACGGGAGGGGCCACGGCTGACGGAGCCCTGGCCGAGCTGTGGACCTGCAACGGCGGCAGCAACCAGAAGTGGACGCTCAACTGATCCGGTGACGGCCGAGCCACCCACCCTGTCGATGACGTTGAGAGGATCCGCATGACTTCCTCCCCCCTCCCGATCAGCCGGCGCCGGCTGCTGGCGGCGGCCGGCGCGGCCACGGCCTTCGGCATGCTGCGCTTCGCACCCGAGGCCGCCGCGACCGACGGCCCCGCGAGCTACACCGCGAGCTGGCCCTCCGTGGACCAGCACCCTCCCGCCCCGGCCTGGTTCCAGGACGCCAAGTTCGGCATCTACTACCACTGGGGCGTCTTCAGCGTCCCCGCGTTCGGCAACGAGTGGTATCCGCGCAACATGTACATCAACGGCTCGGCCGAGAACCAGCACCACATCGCCACCTACGGCGACCCCTCGGTATGGCCGTACAACAACTTCATCGACGGAGCCCGCGACAAGGCCGGCAACCACGTGCAGTTCGCCCCGAAGCTCGCCTCCCGGGGCGGCGACTGGGACCCGAACGCCTGGGCGCGGCTGTTCAAGGCCGCGGGCGCGAGGTTCGCCGGCCCGGTCGCCGAGCACCACGACGGCTTCTCCATGTGGAACAGCCGCTCCAACCCGTGGAACTCGGTTCGGCACGGCCCTATGCTCGACCTCGTGGGGCTGCACGCGCAGGCCGTCCGCGGGCAGGGGCTGAAGTTCATGGCTTCCCTCCACCACGCCTACCACTTCAACGGCTACTACGACCATGTGCCGAACCAGTCGGACCCGACCCTGCGCGTCCTGTTCGGCCAGCAGGGCCCGGCCGCCGAGAACCAGCTCTGGTACGACAAGCTGGTCGAGGTCGTCGACGGGTACCAACCCGACCTGATCTGGCAGGACTTCGACCTCGGCCTGGTGCAGGAATCGGACCGGCTTCAGTTCCTCGCGTACTATTACAACCGGGCCGTCTCCTGGAACAAGGACGTCGTCGCGACCTACAAGGACGGGTTCGACAACAAGGGCGAGGTCTTCGACTTCGAGCGCGGCGGCCCGGCAGGACTGCTCACCCCCTACTGGCTGACCGACGACAGCATCTCCTCCTCCAGCTGGTGCTACACGGTGGGCATCGGCTACTACTCCACCCAGGCACTGCTCCACTCGCTGATCGACCGGGTCAGCAAGGGCGGCACCATGCTGCTGAACATCGCCCCGATGGCCGACGGCACCATCCCCTCCGGGCAGCAGTCCATCCTGCTCGGCATGGGCGACTGGCTCGGCCGCTTCGGAGAGGCGGTCTACGGCACCCGCTCCTGGACGAGTTACGGGGAGGGCCCCACCAAGATGGGGGGAGGCGCGTTCAGCGGACCGGTGGCCGGCAAACCGCAGGACATCCGGTTCACCCGAAGCCAGGACAACAAGGTCCTCTACGCCACAGCGCTGGGCTGGCAGGGCGGCACCATGACGATCACCACGCTGAACTCGAACCAGATCAACCTCAGCAGCCTGACCCGCGCCCGACTGCTCGACAACGCCGCCGGCACCTACGTCGACCTGCCCGCACCGACCCAGGACGCCGCCGGCCTGCACCTGGCCATGCCCTCGCCGAACCCGCCGTTCAGCGCCCTGGCGTACACGGTCAAACTGACCTTCTCCGGTGAGATTCCCGTCCTGGGCGCACCGGGCGGCTCCACGACCTGGGTGAAGATCGCCAACGTGACCAGCGGACTGGTGCTCGACAGCGGAGGCAACGTCGCATCCGGCTCCAACCTCAAGCAGTGGAACTACGACGGCAGCGCCAACCTGCAATGGCAGCTGATCGACCTCGGCAACGGTTACTGCCGCATCATGAACCGCGCCAACGGCATGGCCGTCGACAGCTGGGGCGACTCCGCCAACGGCGCCCCCGCCCGGCAGGCGGCCTGGAACGGCGGCACCAACCAGCAGTGGTCGCTGAACAGCCTCGGCGCCAACCGCTACCAGATCGTCAACCGGGGCACCGGCACCGCGCTCGACGGCAGCGGCAGCACCGCGGTGGGCTCGACGACGGTGATGTGGACGCCGAACTCCAGCACCAACAACGAGTGGACGATCACCGGCGTGTGACCCCCTGGCGACCGACGCTCCGTCCCCGTCCCCCAACCAGGGAAGGAGGAGTGCATGATACGCAAACCGCTCTTCATCTCCATCGCGGCCGCGATACTTCTCGTCCTGTCAGCTGCGGGCACCTCGTTCAGCAGCGGCCTCGGCGCACCCGTGTCGGCCACCACCGGCACCGCCGGGGCGACCGCCGGCTGTGGCAAGGCCCCAACACTGACAAGTGGTACACACACGATTCAGAGCGGCGGCCAGACGCGGAGTTACATACTGCGCGTCCCCGCCGGATACGACAGCAACCACCCCTACCGGCTGATCTTCGGCTTCCACTGGCGGGGTGGCACGGCAGGCGATGTCGACTCGGGCGGAACGGACGGATACAACTGGTCCTACTACGGCCTCCGACGCCTGGCGGACCATGCGAACAACGGTACGATCTTCGTGGCTCCGCAGGGCATCGGCAACGGCTGGGCCAATTCCGGCGGCCAGGACGTGGCCTTCGTCGACGCCATGGTCAGCCAGATCGAAGCAGGTCTGTGCGTCGACACCACCCAGGTGTTCTCCGCCGGCTTCAGCTACGGCGGTGCGATGTCGTACGCCCTCGCCTGCTCCCGGGCGACGGTCTTCCGCGCGGTTGCGGTGTACTCCGGCGCGAACCTCAGCGGGTGCAACGGCGGCAACCGGCCCATCGCCTACATGGGTTTGCACGGCATCAGGGACAACGTGCTGCCCATCTCGTCAGGACGGGAACTGCGCGACACTTTCGTCCGGGCGAACGGGTGCACCCCGCAGAACCCGCCCGAGCCGGCGTACGGAAGCCTGACGCACATCAGCACCACCTACTCAGGATGCAAGTCCGGATACCCCGTGGTGTGGGCCGCGTTCGACGGAGCGGGGCACGACCCCGGTCCGATCGACGGATCGACCGGTGACGGCTGGCGCACCTGGACGTCGGCAGCGGTGTGGCAGTTCTTCACCCGGTTCGGCTCGAATCCGCCGCCACCGCCGCCGTCTTCCGGCAACCAGGAGATCGTCGGTCAGCAGTCGGGTCGTTGCCTCGACATCGACAACTCCACGACGGCCAACGGCACGCAGGCGCAGTTGTGGGACTGCAACGGTGGCTCCAACCAACGGTGGACCTACACCGCCGCGAAGCAGCTGGTCGTCTACGGCAACAAGTGCCTGGGCGTCGGCCGGCCCGCCGGCGCCGGCACCCCGGCGGCGATCTGGGACTGCAGCGGGCAGGCGGACCAGCAATGGAAGGTCAATCCCGAGGGCACGATCACAGCAGTGCAGTCGGATCTCTGCCTGGACGCCAACGGCCAGGGGACCGCGAACGGGACGAAAGTCCAGCTGTGGAGTTGCACGGGCGGTGCGAACCAGCACTGGCGCCTGGAGGACTGACCCGCCAGGCAGGGCACCACGACTGCCTGGCCCCGCAGACCTCGACGCACGCCGAGCCGGACCCGCGCAGACCCCCTGCGTGCTGCTGGCGGGGAACACGACTACGGCATCGTCGGCGCCCGCCTGGCCTGCTCATTGAAATCGTCGCCGACTATGAACGACATCGTCTCCTCCCCGTAGAGCGAGACCGGTCCTGGTTATGCGAGCGGTCCCAGGATCTCCTGGGACTCGTCGAGCCCCTGTTCACTGGGGGCCTCACCGTCATCGAAGACGCGTGCGGCTTGCCGGGCCCGGAATTCGAGATGGGCTTCGGCGGGTTTGGCGTAGCCGTGACGGGCACGGGCTTGTGCGGGGGTCAGTACTTCCTCCTTACGGGGAGGAATGCCGAGCTTGACGGGCGCAACGACCGCGACCGTGGAAGGCGAGATCCTTCCGAGCAGGCGCAGTTCGACCTTCGGGCTGATGCGGGCGAGCGCGAAGCCGGCCTTCATGACGGGCACGATGAGTATGTCGAGGAGGCGTGACTGGCGGATCCCGGCCATCTCGCGCATCCAGCGCGGCATGGTGGCGATGGTGGCGATCCGCTGTGCCTTCGCGACAGCCAGGCTCGCCGGCTTCGCCCAGCGCGGCGTCGGCGGCAGGATGAGTTCGCTCCTGAGCAGGTGGTTCATGGCCTGCCGTGCGATCGGGCTGGCGGACAGTTTCGGGCGCATCCGTTCGAAGTACGCCCGGACGCCTTCACGGCTGCGGGGGATGTCGTCGGGGGAGCACGTCTGCAGTTCCGCGGCGAGCGCGCATGCCTCCCAGTATTCCTTCTCCTCCTGCGGGGAGAGCTTCCCGGGTCCGTACTTCTCGTACGCGTAGAGGATCGAGTGCCAGCCGGTGAGCTGGATCCACAGCTGCGAGGCGGGGTCGTTGGCGTCGTAGGTCCCACCGCCGTAGGGCAGGTGGCCTATCGCCTTGGAATGGACTTTGACGAGGATGTCCGCGGCCTTGCACACCTGTCGTGAACCGGCGAAGGCGACCATCGCGAAGTACTTCAGGGTCCGGTCGTAGCGGGTGCGGGAGCGCCGGTAGATGCCCTGGGTCGCGTGGACGGCGGCCACCAGCGGCGGGTCGAGTTCCTCCACCACCACGGCCCGCTGGAAACCCACCGTCGGCGCCGTCGGATAGCCCCAGACCTTCCACACCACCGAGCCCGGACCGAAGAAGCCGTAGTCCTCGTGCGGTTCGATCCCGCCGCGCTTCAGCTTCGCCATGGAGCCACTCCTTGTGCGTCCGCGGCGTACGCCGCCCTCGATTACGACACTGCTGTCTTAAATTAAGACACGCGTGCCGTAAACTGCCAAGGTGTCAGCGTCCCTCTCTCCGCAAGACAGTCCGCGCAAGCGGCGCCCCTACGCCCCGCGCGTGCCGATCGAGCAGCGTCGCGAGCAACTGCTCGACGCGGCCCTCGCGGTGATCGTGAACGACGGCTACGACCGGGTCTCCATCGACGCCATCGCGAAGCGGGCCGAGGTCGCCAGATCGGTGGTCTACGGCGCCTACGAGAATCTCGACGCCCTGCTGACCGCCCTGCTCGACCGGCAGCAGGCACGCGCCTTCCAATGCCTGCTCCGGACGATTCCCGGCCCGCACGATCCGCACGGCCCCCGCGACCCGGCCGCGTTCGCCGCAGAAACCGTGCGCCGGATGTCCGCGATGCTCCACCAGGACCCGGACACCTGGCGGCTGATCCTGCTGCCCCCAGGCAACATGCCCACCATCGTCCGCGACCGCATCGAGGCGGACAGGGAACGGTTCCGCCTGCGGGTCGAAGCATGGATCTCGCGCGCCCTGGCCGACCGCAGCGATGCGGCACCCGATCGGCAACTTGACGCGCAAGTCCTCGCCCATGCGCTCGTCGCCTGCGCGGAGCACTTCGGCCGCCTGGCCCTCACCGATCCCGGCAAGTTCGACCCACCGCGCCTGATCGGCCAGCTGCAGGTGATCCTCGGCGCCGTCTGGCCGTGGACGCGTTGACAGCAAGCCCGTCGGGACAGCGGCCGAGCGGGCCAAAACCGACGAGCGATCCGTGCCGCCGCCGGCAGCCCGTAGTCCTCGTTGACACCCACGGGCGTAGCTGCTTCAAGACAGCTTGTGTCGCACCTCGTGGCCGACCTGCACTCCCTCGCCGTACGGGGCCCGGCAACGGGCCATCGCCTACGACGCCGTCGCCGGCGCGCACGGCCTGAACGCCCGCCGCCCCAACTGTGGGAACCAGTGCCGCGGCGGGGGGATCCTGATCGGCGACGACTGGGCCGCGTGATGGCCCTTGGCGAGGGCTGTCACGTTTCGTCCTCACCCCGGTCACCGGCGACACCGGGAACCGGCTTACGGCTGATGCCAGCCCGCCGTGCGCGGGCCCGGTCGAAGACCGCGGCCGGCTGCTGTGCCGGATGGCAGCACAGCAGCCGACGCGTCCGTCAGTCCTGTGCGGTCCGCACACCGGCGCAGCAGCCAGCGCGGTGACCTGCCACGGATGAGGGGGTCTTTGGTCGCTGACCTGCGCGAATGGTCTTTCAGTTGTTTCATGCTCGTGCCGGTTGATGAAGCCGGAAGTCCCAGAAAAGTCCCAGAAAAGTCCCAGAGGACTTCCGCGGCAATGGGCGGCGCACTTCCGCTCGTGCGGAGAACACGTCTGCTGGCCTACCTGGGTGTGCCGGTTCAGCTTCGCCGTGCCGCGTCCGCTTTCCGCACTGCCTTCGCTGCGTGGTCAGCCGAGTCGGCCAAGTTTCGGAGTGCGCGGGAGACCCGGCTGAGGAACTCCACAACGTGGTCGGCGAGGGTGTCCTGCTTGGTGCTGGTACGGAAGGTGGTGCTCTGGGCCACGGTCGGCTCCTCGGGAAAGGGATGCTGGGTGTGCTGCGCCCACTGTGGCACCGGGGACTGACATGCCGGGCGGAAACGCGACATCCCCCACCCGAAGTGTGGTTGGGCGGGATGGTTGTCACTTGGGCGAGGTGTCCGCCACTGGCCGAGGAGGGTGCCTGCTGATCTTTTGGAGCGGGTTAGGTTGAGTGGCTGGATCTTCCGGAGGGCGAGAGCCGCTTCGCCTGCCCCAGTACTGTGGCTCCGCATGGCCGACTCCGAGATCGAGATCACCGCAGACCTGGTCCGCGGGCTGTTGCAGGAGCAGCATCCGGACCTTGCAGGGCTCGCCATCCGTGAGGTGGCGGGCGGCTGGGGCAACCAAATGTGGCGGCTGGGGGACGAGTTGGCCGTGCGCATGCAGCGCATGGCCCCCACCCCGGAGCTCCAGCTCAAGGAGCGCCGTTGGCTGCCCGTCCTGGCCCCGCGGCTGCCGCTCCCGGTGCCGACCCCGGTGCGGATCGGTGAACCGTCTGCGCGCTTCCCCAAGCACTGGACCGTGATGACGTGGGTCCCCGGCGAGCCGCTGGACCACACCTCGATCAGCCGCGGTGACCACGCGGCCGACACTCTGGCGGGTTTCCTCAGGGCGCTCCATGTGGACGCGCCCGCCGAGGCACCAGCCAGTTCGGACCGCGGCGGTCACCCCAAGGAGTGCACGGACGGCTTCGAGAAGTTCTTGCAAGCTGTTGACCCTGGCAACATCGCCGCCGACATCCGGGCCGTCTGGGACGATGCCGTAGCGGCCCCCGAGTGGGAGGGCCCACCGGTATGGCTGCACGGTGACCTCCATCCCGCGAATGTCGTCGTCTCGGACGGGACGCTCTCGGGCGTGATCGATTTCGACGCCATGTTCGCGGGCGATCCGGCGTGGGACCTCGCGGCAGCGTGGGTGCTCCTTCCTTCGGGCACCGCCTCACGGTTCTTCGACGTGTACGCGCATGCGGACGAGGCGACGATCCGGCGCGCCCGCGGGCTGGCTGCTATGAAAAGTCTGTTCCTTATGCTCATGGGCCAGAACGGAGACCGGGGCCTTCCTGGCGGCAAGCCGACATGGGGACCCGCTGGCCGGGCAGCGCTCGATCGCGTTCTGACAGACGGCTTGATGTAGACACGGAGCGCATCGGCGTACGTCCCGGCGACCACGTCGTCAAACCCGGACAACCCGCCCGTTGAAGGCCTTCTGGCCTGCGGAGAGCTTCTCCCAGCGGCCACGGTAGGGGGCGCGCACGGTGCCGCCAGCGCCCTGGTACCCCTTGTCGGCCCAGCAGCGCAGCCCGCCTCGGCCAGTGCCGCGATGACGCCGTGGGTGTGGGCGGCTTTGATGTCGTGGACCGAGCCGGGCAGAGCGGCGGAGGCCCACAGCAGCCGTCCGAATGGATCGGCGAGGACTTGTACGTTCATGCCGTGCTTCTTGTTCGACGGCGGCCAGGACCTCGACCGCTTCGGTGATGTAGCGGGAGAAGGTGGCGATCCCGCCCCGAACCCGGCTGAGAGCTGGGCGTATGTGTGTCCGCACCGCAGGTGGGCCAGGACCGGCAGGGCCTGCCGATCTGCGGGGAGCCGACGGTCGTTTCGGTCACGTTGGGCACTGATCAGTTGGTTGTCCTGACAGGAGCACTGCTGCGTCCGTGGTCTCGACCGCTGAGTTCGGTGTCGAGTGTCTCCTGAGCCACACGCATGACTTCGGCGAACACGGGGTCCTGCAGCCGCTTCCACATCTCCTCTTCAGAGACGTCCTCGACGCGGCTGATCACCCACCAGATGTTGCCGAACGGGTCCTTGATACGGCCTCCGCGCTGTCCGAAGGCGTCGTAGGCCAAAGACGTGACGACATGGCTGCCAGCTGCGAGGGCTTGTGAAAAGGCTTGGTCAGCGTCGGTGACGAACACGCGCAGCAGGCTTGGCATGGAGGGCCAGTTCGTGTGCCGGCCGAAGGCCAGCACGACGGTATCGCCGACTCGAATCTCGCCGTGACCGATCAAACCATCCTCGGTGGGCACTCGCGCCAGCTCTTCACCCCCGAACGTCTGAGAGACGAAGTCGAGGAAAGTCCCGGTGTCGTCGGTGACGACCCAGGTGGGGGCTGGGCGCCGGTGCTACCTCACGACCGCTCGGAGGTAGACCCGTTCACAGCCCTCAGTCACTGCAACCTGGGGTTGGAACAGGCTCAGTGCGTTGTCGCCTCGCCCGAGCGTCGCCGGAGCCTCACGCTCCTGGGTCGCGCTCCGCATGCAGCGGACTGACCTGCGTCGAGCGCAGAGGCGGATGATGACGGCGGCCGGGGTGCGGGTGCAGCCCGGCCGCCGCTCGGACGGTCCGTCAGTCAGCGCTGCTGGTGGGGGTCAGCAGGTGCGGTCTATGAGATTGAAGGTCTTGTAGTGGTCGGCGGTGTAGTAGTCCTCCTGGGACTGTTCACCGGTCACGATGCGGCGTGCGCCGCGGGTCGGCGCCCCGGGTGTGATCACGGTGTACTCG
>NZ_BMVG01000058.1 GCF_014650595.1 Streptomyces alanosinicus | reverse complement strand
CACGATGCGGGCCCGAAGCACCACATCCGCCGCCGTATGCCGGTCCGCCGCCAACTTCCGTAATTCCGCTGCCTGTTCAAGAGAGAGATCCATGCCTGGCTCAACGAGGCAGAACACTGCAGGTGACACGAACCGGATCACGGAACACTAGTGGCTCGGCTCGATAGGTCGGCCGGGAAACACGGCCGGTCAGGTGCGGCAATCCCGTGACGGGCGGTTGCGGGACCGGCGAGGGGTGATCAGTGTGGCGCGGTCTCCGTGGCGAAGCCGTGCAGCAGGGCTCCCGTGGCGTCGGGGTCCTCGAACATGGGTGTGTGGCCGACGCCTTCGAGGATCACGATGCGGGCGTTGGGCACCCGGCGGTAGTCCTGCGCACTGGACGGCTGCCACCGCCGGTCCCGCGAGCCGAAGATCACCAGGGTCGGCAGGCCGAGGCCTGCCAGCCGGTCGGGGAGGGGCCGTTCCTTCAGGTAGGCGCTGGACGCCTCGTCGGTGGCGGTGAGACTGCGGTAGGTCATGCCCCGGATGTCCGAGACGATCCGGTCGGGGACCGCCACCTTGCGGGTGAACGCCGTGCTCAGGGCGGCACGGACGGTGCTGTCGGTGCGCAGCCGCCAGATCAGCTGCCCCACCACCGGTGTGGTCACCAAGTTGTCGACGAAGCTGCCGCCGATGTAGGCGTCCAGCCGGGGGCCGGCGTCGATCAGCGCGATCGCCGCCACCAGGTCGCTCCGCTGCTCGGCCAGCGACGTGGCGACGGCGCCGCCGGTGGAGTGTCCGACGACGGTCGCGCGGCGCACTCCGAGCCGGTCGAGCGCGGTCCCGACCCGGCGCGCCTGGTCCGCGATGCCGTAGCCGTCGGCCGGTTTGGCCGATCCGCCGTGCCCGAGCAGGTCCACCCGCACCACGTGCAGATCACGCAGGGCCGGCAGCACCGGGGCCCACCAGCTCGTCGAGCCGCCAAGGCCGTGGATGAGGACGACGGTGGGGGCGTCGGGTGGGCCGTCCTGCACGACGTTGAGGTCCCCGCCGGGGATGTGCACGAGGTGCGCGCCGGAGGCGTCGGCGGTCTGCGTGAGGACCGACACCGTGTTCAGCGTGAGCAGGGCGGTCAGCACGCCGACGGCCAGCACGGTGATCCGCCTCCGCCGGCTCCGGCTGCGTCGTCCGCGCGGCTTGCCCGGCGGTGTGTCCGGGTGGCTGCGGGCGGGTTGGCTGTGCGGGGCGGTCGTCTTCTCGTCCATGGCTTCTCCTGCCCTTCGGTCGGTGAACGCCATCACTGTCGCGCCGGCCACCGCCAGGCGTATTGGGGAAATGTCCTGCCTCCCGGGCTGGTTGAAGTCGCCTCCACCCGCTCGTACCGTTGGGGCATGCAACCTGTCCGCCCCGGGGCCGACTCCACCGCCGCCTGGGAGATCGCGCGGCCGTCGCGGGTCTCCGCGCTGCCCGGCGTCGACATGGCCGGATTCCGCATAGGCGGCAGCAGCCCGATCGAACTGCGGACCATCCCCCACCCAGCCGTCACCGTGGCCATCGAGTTCGGCGACCGCCCGTTCAACTTCCACGGCGCGGTCGGTCGAACGCGCGCGGAGAGCCTGGCCGTTGGGCTCGCCTTCAACCCCTTCCAGGTGCGCGCCGAGGGCGTCGAGTGTGTACAGATCCGGCTGTCCCCGCTTGTCGCGCACCCCGTACTCGGGCTACCGCTCGCGGAGTTGTGCGGAGGCGTCATCGCGCTCGACGAGCTGTGGGGCCGCGACGCGGCGCGCCTGCGGGAGCGGCTTCACCATGCGCGGACCTGGCCGGAGCGTTTCGCGCTCGTCGACTCGGAACTGTCCGCCCGGTTCCCCGCCGGCCGGACCGTCGATCCAGAGGTGTCCTGGGCGTGGCGTCAGATCGTCGCCAGCCAGGGACGAACCCGCGTGAGCGACCTCGCGGCCGGGGTCGGGTGGAGTCGGCAGCGCACCTGGTCGCGCTTCGGCTCGCAGATCGGCCTGACTCCCAAACGCGCCGCCATGCTGGTCCGTTTCGACCGCGCCGTTCACCGCCTGGTCCGCGGGCACTCGCCCGCGCGGGTGGCGGCGGACGGCGGCTACGCCGACCAGTCCCACCTTCACCACGACGTCCGCGCGTTCACCGGGGAAACCCCCGCCACCGCCGCGAACGAGCCATGGCTGGCCGCCGACGACAGGGCCTGGCCAGCTGCCGGCCAGCTCGAACAAGGCAACCGCTAGCGGCTTGTCACGCAGCCTTGGCCGGGTAATGGGTCCAGGTGCGGATGGGTGAGCCGGGGGCGAAGTTGGTCTTCGGTTCGGCCCGGCTGTTGTGCCAGCGGACGTAGGCGCCGATGGCGGCGTTCTGCTCGCCGTGGCTGCGGTGGTCGGTGCCGTTGAGCACGAAGTAGCGAAGGGCTGCGAACTCGGCTTCGATCCAGTTCAGCCACGAGCCGTAGGTGGGCAGGAAGACCAGCCCGACCTGGTTGTCCGCCGCCCACGCGCGCACACTCGGGTGCTTGTGCGGGGAGAAGTTGTCCAGCACGACGTACAGCTTCTCCCCGGGCCAGCGGGCCCGCAGGGCCTTGAGCAGGCCCAGGAACTCGCGCCACCGCTTGCGCTTGCGGATGCGGTAGTAGATCTTGCCAGTGGCGAGGTCGAGGGCGGCGAGCATGTGCATCACACCGTCGTAGCGGTTGTAGGTGGCCCGCAGCCGGCGTGGTGAACCCACGGGACGCCACGCCTTGCCCTTGCGGGGTTGGAGGTTGAGTGGGCCGAACTCGTCCACGCAGACCACCCGGCCGTCGACGGGCGGGGTGTCGTAGAGCTCCAGGACCCGGTGCATCTTGGCGATGAAGGCCGGGTCCGTGGACGCCTTCCAGGTGGTCGTCGTCTGCCACGAGACCTTGCCCTCGCGCAGGATCCGCCGCAGAGTCTCGCGGCTTATGGCGGTGACGACCTTGCGTGTGACCAGGTGCTCGGCGAGCTTGGCCAGGCTCCAGGTGGAGAACGCAGAGATACCCCAGTCGGCGGGGGACGTCCGGGCGATCAAGCAGATGCGCTCGCGCACCTGGTCACCGATCGTCTTCGGGCGTCCCCCGCTCCATTTTGGGTCCAACGCGTCGAACCCCCGCTCGTTGAACGCGTGGATGACATCGCGTACGTAGTCCTCGCCGACCTGCAGCAGCGAGGTGATGTCCCGCACCGACTGCCCCTGGGCGGACATCAGCACCACGATCGCGCGCCGAAGTCTCACCGGGTCCTTCGACGTTCGGCCGATCCGCTGAAGCCGGCGGCCCTCCTCCAAGGTCACCGGGCGGACGAACACTCCGGGAGGACGCCCCACGACCACCTCCAAGATCAGAATCTGGAGACAGCCTGGTCCTGGACGAACGCCTTATCAACCACCCAGGAGGTCAGGCGTGGCCGGAAGGCACGACCCAGAAAGCTTCGCCGACCTCGCAGTGGTAGCAACGCGCGACAACGCTTCGTGGTTGTACCACTCATGGGCTCCGCAATCCTGGCTGCCCTTGTCGGCGAGCCCTCGCTCAACAAGGAACCAAGGCAGGTGCCTGGGCAGACGGGTACGCCACCGATACCGGCCGATCCGAGTCATCCCAGGAGGCTAGCGCGATCAACCGACCGCAGAGATCATTTACCGGGCCAAGGATCTGGGCAGAGCCACTAGGTCCAGTCGGCGGTGTCCCCGACAAGGAAGCGGGTGATGCCCCGGTACAGGGCGAGGAAGGTACCGGACCTGCGGTCAGGCGTCACGGTCGTCGATGTCCGGCCGAATCTCGATCGTGAGGTCCGCGTCCTCAGGGCCGGTACCTTCCTCGCCCTCCCAGACCATCACGCGCACGTGCCTGTGGAGCGTGTCAAGGCGGTTCCACTCGGACACCAGGTCGGTGACTACGAGAGCGGCGATGCACTGGAGCGCGACGAGAGCCGCGTCGTCGTCAAGGCGTATGCGCGAGCAGACCGCGTCGGATGTGGTGGAGCAGCGATTCGGGCCCGCGCTGCTCCACTGGGCGGCACGCGCTTCGAACGGGGAGAAGCGACCGTCGGCGTCGCGGGCTTCCATGACGCCGTCGGTGTAGAGCAGGAGGGTGTCGCCGGGCTCGAAGGACGCTACATCGATGGGTTCACAGGAAAATCTCAGTTAAGTCGGAGCGTGTGTCTCACCTTCGTGAGACAGAGTGATCACTGATGGAGCGCATCTCACGCATCTTGGTCACCTCGCGTCCCGCGTTGCTCGGCGCCGTGGCGATGCTCACCCTGACCTCGTCCGTGGCGGCCGCCGAGCTCAGGCCCGAGCCCTCAGGCCCTGTGTCGCAAGTCGCCCGGACGGCGGGCCCCGCGGGGCAAGCGGGACCTCCGACACAGGCCCCAGGGGCCACCGGCGACGTCGTCGCCAATCGGCAGACGGCGCGGGTCGGTGCGCTGTTCGACGCGGACCGGGCCGACGACCTGTCCGGCGGGCACCTCTGCACGGCCTCGGTCGTGCACAGCCCCCACGGCGACCTCATCGCCACCGCCGCGCACTGCGTGAGCGACCCCGACACCGACCTGGTGTTCGTGCCGGGCTACCGGGACGGGAAGGCGCCGTACGGGGTATGGAAGCTGGGGCACCGCTATCTGCCCGCCGGATGGACCAAGGACGAGGACGAGGACAGCGATCTGGCGTTCGCCACCGTCGACGACCAGGGCGGCAAGGCGATCGAGGACGTCGTCGGAGCCAACCGGTTCACGACCGGTACGGCCACCGGAGCCACCGCCGTGACCGTCATCGGCTACCCCGACTCCCGCGAGACGCCCATCAGCTGCACCAACAAGCCGACCGCGCACAGCAGCACCCAGCAGCGCATCGACTGCCCCGCCTTCACCCACGGCACCAGTGGCAGCCCCTGGATCAACAGTGAGGGCCAGGTCGTCGGCGTCCTCGGCGGCTATGACGAGGGCGGCGACACCGACGACGTGTCCTACAGCGTGACACTGGGCAGCCTGGCGGCCGACCTGTACAAGGACGCGACCAGCGATCCGTGATCCGCCATCCGTGCGACAACCCGGACCTCCCGCCCGTCACCTACCCGGTGCCCGAAGGCGGTTCGCGAGCACGGCCCAACTACGCGGCCTTGAGGACCAGGCTGCTCGTTCCCTCAGGGGAACGGCTGAGGGTCGCCCAGCAGGAAGGGCGTCTCTGCCGGTGTCGATCACCCTTCGCCCGTCCTCATGCGACCGTCGCAAAGTCACGCCCCAGCAGGAACCGGTCCAGGACGACGACGGACGACTTCGGATGCATCCTCCGGTGGGCACCGTCGCCGGCCGCACCGCCCGCACCCTGACCGACCTCGCGGACCACGTCGGCACCGAACAACAGCACCGCGACGCCCTGGTGCGCCGGGATGCTGAGACATACAAGCGTGTCCACGCTCTCAGCCCACAGGTGAGGCCGGAGTTTTCGTTGCCCCGAGTGGGCACTACCGCGGACACGCCAGCACCAAAAGCGGTTCACTCGCTGACCGCGACAGCCTCACAACACCTGCATTGGCATGACCTTGACCGGTACAAGAGGGCGGCCGCATGGTGAACCAACCGGCCCGCAGCTGATCTGACATGCCGTTTGTCAAGGCTGCTTTTCGTCATGTCTGGCCCGTCCGAACCGCCTGAAACCGCACGGAGGTTTGATGCACCGAAGCGAGATACCCTCCGGATCCCCGGTGATCCGCCGCCACCGACCGAGACGCCGGGTACGGCGGTCGGCCGCTGCCCTCACCGCGGTGCTCACACTTACCGTCACCGCCCTCACCGTCGGCCTGGCCACCGGGGTCCAGGCCGCCGCTCTCTCGTCCACCCCGCGCGCGTCCGCCTCCACGGGTACAACGGGGTTCGGCTGCGCCCATCCCTCGCAAGCGGGACAAGCCCGCTGTTTCGGCGTCCTGAAGGCCCACCGCACCTCCTCGGGCCGTATGTCACCGTTCACCATGGGATCCCCGACCACGGCGGGGTACGTTCCGTCCGATCTGCGTTCCGCCTACCACCTGGGCGGTACCTCGGGATCCGGCCGGACGGTGGCGATCGTCGACGCCATGGACGACCCGCATGCCGAGTCCGACCTGGCCGCTTACCGCAGTGCCTACGGTCTGCCGTCCTGCACCACCGCCAACGGCTGCTTCCGCAAGGTGAACCAGAGCGGCCAGGCATCACCGCTGCCCTCCGGTGACTACGGATGGGCCGAGGAGATCAGCCTCGACCTCGACATGGTCTCGGCGACCTGCCCTGGCTGCCACATCCTCCTGGTCGAGGCGAACTCGGCGAACGTCCCGGATCTCATGTCGGCCGAGGACACCGCCGCCACCACCTCGGGCGTCGTCTCTGTCTCCAACAGCTGGGGCGGGTCCGAGGACAACACCATCACCTCCCTCGACTCCCACTTCAAGCACTCCGGCGTCGCGATCACAGCGAGCTCGGGCGATTCCGGTTATGGCGTCTCCTGGCCCGCCTCCTCCCCGTACGTCACCGCCGTGGGCGGCACCTCGCTGAGCAAGGCGTCCAACTCGCGCGGCTGGACCGAGACCGCCTGGAGCGGCGCGGGCTCGGGCTGTTCGGCGTACGAGGCCAAGCCGTCCTGGCAGCACGACTCCGGATGCGCCAAGCGTTCCATCGCCGATGTGTCTGCGGTCGCCGATCCCAACACCGGGGTGGCGGTCCGCGACACGTACAGCAGCTGCGGCGGCGCGTTGTTGTGCGACACCGAACTTCAACTCGGTCTCGCACAGGGTGCCGACGGATGGGTCGAAGTCGGCGGCACCAGCGTCTCCTCACCGATCATCGCGAGCGTCTACGCACTGGCCGGAAACACCTCTCAGGTCGTCAACGGCTCGTATCCCTACAGCCACACATCGGCGCTCAACGACGTCACGTCGGGCAGCAACGGCTCCTGCGGAGGCAGCTACCTGTGCACCGCAAGGCCGGGTTACGACGGGCCGACCGGCCTCGGCACACCCAACGGCACCGGCGCCTTCTGACGGCGGCACCGTCCGACCGACAAGGCCTGGGCCCGCATCGCACTGCTGCGGTGCGGGCCCAGCCCTTTCCTCGTCTCAGTGGACCCATGCCCGCAGGCCCCCGTCCGGGCCGCTGGAACCGGCCCCACGGCCCGCCGCACCAGTGCTGGTGCGGCGGGCCGTTGCCGTCTGCCTACTTCGTCGGCACTCCACTGCTGACGCGGGAGACGCGACACGGCCATATATGACCGATCAGTCATATGGACATGGATTTCATTTCCATCTACGGTGGGAGTGCCTACCCGACACGAGCCATACATAGGGGTGATGTGGCATGGGCGGCCGGACGACCCAACAGCGCAGAGCGGTCACACGCGCACTTGTGGACTGCCAGGACTTCGTGTCGGCCCAGAAGTTGTACGCCCTTCTGGTGGCCGGCGACCACGCGATCGGCCTGACCACCGTCTACCGCGCCCTCCATGAGCTGGAGGCGGATGGCAGTGTCGACGTCGTACGCGACGACACCGGCGGGCGGCTCTACCGGCTACGCCCCGCCGACGGGCACCGCCACTACCTGATGTGCCGCGACTGCGGCCGGAGCCGCCCGGTGGACTCCGAGGCCGTCGAAGAGTGGGCGAGCCGGATCACGGCCGACACCGGCTTCACCGCGGTCGAGCACACCGTCGAACTCACCGGCATCTGCACCGACTGCCTCCCCTGCGCGGACGTGTGCCGGCCGTCGTCCGGAGACGAAGGAGATGAACCGCCATGCCACTGGGATCGCGCCCCGGACCCGCGGGACCGAGCCCGCAGCTGCGCCGGCTGAAGGAGACCGTGCGCACCCTGCTCGGACTCGACGACGACACCGCCGTCATGATCCGCCAGCTGGCCTGCACCGAACCGGGCTGCCCCCCGCTGGAGACGATCGTCGCCGTGCTGCCCATGGAGGGCGAGGCCCGCCGCTGGACGCTGCACCGCCCGACCGACCAGATCACCGAGGACGACCTGCGAGCCGCCCTGCTCGCCACGGAACAACACGACCACAGCACATCAACAGCAGGACTGGGAGAATGACTTGACCACCCCCGAACCCGGCGAGCCGCGCGATGAACGGGTCCCCGTCACCGTCCTGACCGGCTTCCTCGGCTCCGGCAAGACCACCCTCCTCAACCGCATCCTCACCGAGAACCACGGCCTGCGGATCGCGGTGATCGAGAACGAGTTCGGCGAGGTCGGCATCGACGACGCCCTCGTGCTCGACGCCGAGGAAGAGATCTTCGAGATGAACAACGGCTGCATCTGCTGCACCGTGCGCGGGGATCTCATCCGCATCCTGGGCGCGTTGATGCGCCGGCGCGAGAAGTTCGACCACATCCTCATCGAGACCACCGGCCTGGCCGACCCGGCACCGGTCGCGCAGACCTTCTTCATGGACGACGAGATCGCCTCCCAACTGCGCCTGGACGCCATCATCACGCTCGTCGACGCCGGCCATGTGCTCCAGCACCTGGACGAGGTCAAGCCTGAGGGCGTGGAGAACGAGGCCGTGGAGCAGATCGCCTTCGCCGACCGGATCGTCCTCAACAAGACCGACCTGGCCGACGACAACACTGTCATCGAGGTCGTGCGCCGCATCCGCGGCATCAACGCCGGCGTCCGGATCGTCCCCGCCCGGCACGCCGCGATCGACCTCCAGGAAGTGCTGGACGTGGGCGCCTTCGACCTGGAGCGGGTACTCGCCGACGACCCGGCCTTCCTCACCGAGACCGAGCACCAGCACGACACCACCGTTACCTCCGTCGGCATCGAGCTGACCGGAGAGCTGGACGAGGACCGGCTCAACGCCTGGCTCGGCAGCCTGCTGCGGACCAAGGGCGTCGACCTGTTCCGCTCCAAGGGCATCCTCGCCATCGCCGGGACACCGAAGCAGTACGTCTTCCAGGGCGTGCACATGCTGTTGGACGGCAGCTTCGGGCGCGACTGGCGGAAGGACGAAGTGCGCGGCAACAAGTTGGTGTTCATCGGTCGCAATCTCGACCGCGAGTCGCTGGAGCGCGGCTTCGCCGACTGCCTGGCCACGGCGGGAGCCGCCGCGTGAGTACTGCGGTGGAGTCCCCGCTCGCCTGGGACGTCGGCGTCGATGACGCGCCCGTCGCGCTGAGCGCGCGTGGTGATCTGGTAGCCGTCGCCGGGGCCGAGGGGACGGTGAAGGTCCTCGACGCGGCGCTGGGCGCCGAGATCGGGGCGTTCGACCTCCCCGGCGGTGCGCTCAAGGTCGCACTCTCCCCGGATGCCGGGCATGTGGTGGTCACCGGCCCGATGGGGTACGCGTTGTGGCGGCGCACCGACGGCCGTACGACCGTCCGGGAGTCCGGCGCCTGGTCGGCCGCGGCCGCCTGGGCGGACGGGATGGGGGTCCCCCCGGCCGAGCGAAGCCGAGGCTGGGGGAGGGTCGCCGTCGCCTCCGGCCGCCGCACCCTCGTACTGAACGCCGACGGCGAGGAGTTGTGGCGCACGGAGCCTGCCGCATCCACCGTGACCGACCTCGCCTGGATGCGGCAGGGCCGGCGGCTGGCGGTGGCGGCGTACGGGGCGGTGCGCTGCCACGAACGGCACACCGAGAAGCCCGTGGCGACCTACCCGTACGTCGGCTCGCACCTCGCCCTCGCCGTCGCGCCCACCGGACGGTGGATCTGCAGCGGCAACCAGGACGCCTCCATCCACATCTGGCGTGCCCGTGACGGTGGCGAACTGACCATGTCCGGCTACCCGGAGAAGGTCTCCCGCCTCGCCTTCGACGACAGCGGCTTCTGGCTGGCCGCCGACGGCGCCCCCGACGTGACCGTGTGGGACTTCTCCGGCAAGGGCCCCGAGGGCACCGCCCCACGCTCCCTGCGCTGCCACGAGACGGTCACCGCGCTCGCCTGGCGACCGGGCGCCGGCGGCCACCTCGCCAGCGGCGGCGATGACGGGACCGTGGCCCTGTGGCACGCCATCGCCGGCCGACCGCAGGCACGTCTGCGGCCCGCGCGCGAGCTGGAGGGCACCGGCGCGGCGGTCGCGGCACTGGCCTGGGCCGGCCCGCACCTACTGGCCGTGGCCTGGCGCGACGGCCGTATCCGGATGTACGGCCTGTCCTCCCGGACCTCCTTGTGAGCCGGCTCGCCAGGAATGGTCCCGCCTGGCCGGGTGCCACCGGCAACCGCTCCGTGATCCGGGCAGCCGCACCCCGCCCCTGCACCCTCGTCGTCTGCCGGGGCTGCTGCTGCGGCAATCCCCGCAAGCTCCCCCAGTCTCGGCTTCGCTCGACCGGGGGGACCCCCATCGACACCGACCATGCCTGGCAACTGGACCGGTTGCGCGCAGGCGCGGCGGAAGGCGGCTTCCAGGTCCGTACGACGGACTGCCTCGGCCCCTGCGACCAGGCCAACGTCATCGTCGTCCAGCCCTCCACCGCCGGGCGGCGGATCGGGGCACACGCGGTCTGGGTGGGCTTTGCCATGGACGACGACTGCACCGACGACCTGCTGCGCTGGGCGCGGGCGGGCGGACCCGGCGTCGCCGCACCTCCCGCCGCGCTGGCGCTCCAGTTCATCCGGCCACCGCGCGAGGCCCGCAGCCGTGCACGCCGATGACGTCGACGCCGGTGGCCGTGACATCCTTGCGGCCGCCCGGCTCGACGAGGCCACCGCCGCCTCCGTCGCCGCCACGCTCCAGGCCCTGGCCGCCCCGTCACGCCTGCTGATCCTCACCGCCCTGCGGCACAGGCCGTACCCGGTCGGCGAACTCGCCGCCGAACTCCGCATGGAACAGTCCGCCGTCTCCCACCAACTGCGTCTGCTGCGCGCCCTCGGCCTGGTCATCGGCCGCCGCGACGGCCGTCGCATCGTCTACAGCCTCTACGACGACCACGTCGCCCAACTCCTCGACCAGGCCGTCCACCACATCGAGCACCTGCGCCTCGGAGTACGCGACCTCGGCTGACCACACGGTCGGCCATGGCCCGACGGCCGTCCGTCGGAGTCAGGTGTGATGTAGCACGATCACGCACAGATCCCACACGCGGACGGCTTCCGCGTGCGGGATCAGGTGCTCATCTGGTACGGGTCAGCTGGTCGTCAGGGCGGTGTCGTCCACGACAAAGCTGGTCTGAAGGGAGGAGTCCTCCACACCGTTGAACTTCAGGGTGACCGTCTGGCCCGCCAGCGAGGACAGGTCGAAGGTCTTCTGGCTATAGCCGGCAGCCTTGTTGAGGTTCGAGTAGGTCGCGAGGGTCTTCGAACCCGCGGTCACCGTCAGCTTGTCGTACTGGGTGCTGGTGGTGGTCTCCGAGGTGTCGATGTGCAGGGAGAAGGTCAGGGTCGCCTTGCAGCCCGCGGGGATCGTCACCGACTGGGACAGCGTGTCGGTGTGCGAGGAACCGTAGCCGTCGAGCCAGGCGTAGTACGAGCCGCCGTGGGCCGCCTCACCGGTGTCGTTGGTGATGACGCCGCTGGTCGCGGTCCAGCCGGTGCTGCCCGACTCGAAGCCCGGGTTGGCCAGCAGCTGCGAGGAGGTGCAGCCACCGCCGCCGGAGCCGACGGTCCAGGTGAAGGACGTCGAACCAGAGGCGCCGGTGGAGTCCTTCGCGGTGACCGTGACCTGGTAGGTGCCCGCGGTGGAGGCGGTGCCCGAGATCAGGCCCGTGGAGCTGTTGATGGACAGGCCGGTCGGCAGACCCGTGGCGCTGTAGGTGAGCGAGGCGCCGCCACTGTCGGTCGCGTGGATCTGCAGGCTGACCGAGCCGCCGGTAGTGGTGGACTGGCTACCGGGGTTGGTGACGGTCACCGTGTTGCCGCTGCTGGAGCCGGCGGTGAAGGCGGCGGTGCCGTTCGGGGTGCCCCAGCCGGTCGGGCCGTCGTAGCCGGTACCGGCGGTGCAGAAGTACGACGGGGAGCAGCTGCCGTTGTTGCCGCTGGTGACGTCGTACAGGTTGCTCGTGTGGGAGTACGGGTACTTCGCCGGGTAGTCACTCGCGCCCGGCGTGCCCGCGAGGGCGTAGACGCTCGCGACGATCGGCGAGGAGGCGCTGGTGCCGCCGTAGACCGCCCAGCCGGACCCGCCGAAGGTGTCGTAGACCGCGACGCCGGTGGCCGGGTCGGCGACCGCGGAGACGTCGGCCTCCATGCGCTTGGCGCAGCCGGTGTCGGTCTGCCAGCTCGGCTTCGGGTCGTAGGCGGAGCAGCCGGAGCCGGTGCCCTCGGTGGAGTTGGTGTGCCACACCGACTCGCTCCAGCCACGGGAGTTGGAGGAGGTGTTGAGCGCGGTGCCGCCGACGGCGGTCACGTACTGGGAGGTCGCCGGGTACTCGGCACCGTAGGCGGAGTCACCGGAGGAGACGGTGATGGCGACGCCCGGGTGCTTGAAGTAGGAGGTGTCGTCGCTGGTCTGGGAGGAGTCCTCGGAGCCGCCCCAGCTGTTGGAGACGAACTTCGCGCCGAGCGAGACGGCTTCGTTCTCGGCGGCGCCGAGGTCGGCCATGCTCGCGGAGTTGGCCTCGACCAGGATGATGCTGCAGTTCGGGCAGACCGCGCTGACCATGTCGATGTCGAGCATCTCTTCACCGGCCCAGCCGGTGTCGTTGGTCGGCAGCGAGGTGGTGGAGCCGGTCTGACTGACCTGCTTGAAGCAGCCGTTGGCCTTGGTGCAGGCGGACAGGCCGTAGGTGGAGCGGTAAGTGCCCAGGTCCGACTCGGCGTTGGGGTCGTTGTAGGCGTCGACGATACCGACCGTCATGCCGGAACCGGCCGCGGTGGGCAGGTTGTAGGCGCTGTGCAGGTTGGCCGGGGAGAGGCCAGAGGGGGCCGCGGCGGCGAGCGCCGAGGCGAGCCGCTGCTTGATGTCGGTGCGGCGCTGGGCGAAACACGACGCCTGACCGGGCTTGGCGGTGGCGCACAGGTGCTGGGTCGGCACCTTCTGGCCGGCCTTGCCGGTGGAGTGGTAGGTCTGCCGCCCGGGTGCGGTCAGCGCCTTGTCGTTCTGCGTGACCTTGGAGGTCTGAGGGTGGGCCGCGGCAGGCTGGGCGCCGGCCGTCGGTGCGGCGGTGAATCCGGCGACGGTCAGGGCGAGGGCGGGGAAGGCGACGGCGACGAGTCTTCGCAGACTCCGTCTCCGCCCGCTCGGGCGTGACTCACGCATGGGTACTGCCTCCGGTTGACGTGGGGTATCGCACTGGATGGGCAGCCCGTGACGCGCGTAAGCGGCGGTGGAACCGCGCAGTCAGGAGCATGACACTCACAGCATCCTGTTACGTCGTGTGAGCGTGACATGACAGGGTGCTGGGGGACCGTAGCCCCGAATACCGGCCACCGGCAGTGCCGGGTTGAATTCTTTACTTCTCCATAGAGTGGGCTTAACCCCCTCTTAGTGGGAGGCTGGACGCACTCAATGCGGGTTCAGCCCTCTCGCGCGCCGACTCGGCCTGCGCTCGATATTGGCCAGCCGACGGCACTCTGCACTCGCTGGGATACGGCCCCCTTCCCGGCGGGAGAAGCACAGCAGGGACCCACCAGGCCGACCACCAGGCGACCAACCCATCCACGCCAAGGTCACCCAACTCACCTACATGCCAGACCCGTTGGGGTGCTATGGATTTGACATCACCCCAGCGCACCAACAGCCTATGCTCATGACATCCATTTTCAACAGGAGTGGTTAGCCATGCGCGTCGCATTCGTGGGCAAGGGCGGCAGCGGCAAGACGACCCTGTCGGCCCTCTTCTCCCGTCACCTGGCGCGCTCGGGCGCGCCGGTCGTCGCCATCGACGGCGACATCAACCAGCACCTGGCGTACGCACTGGGTCTCAAGGAGGACGAGTTCTTCACCGCGCCGCCACTGAGCGCGCGGACCGGCGAGATCAAGGACTACCTGCGAGGCACCAACCCGCGGATCCCGTCCCGCGACGCCATGGTCAAGACGACGCCGCCCGGCCGCGGCTCCCGCCTGCTGCGACTCCTGGACGAGGACGAGATCCACTCCCACCACATCCAGGAGGTGGACGGCGTCCCGCTCATGGTCACCGGCGCCTTCGACGAGAGCGACCTCGGCGTGGCCTGCTACCACTCCAAGCTCGGCGCGGTCGAGCTCTACCTCAACCACCTCGTGGACGGCCCCGGCGAGTACGTCGTGGTCGACATGACGGCCGGCGCCGACGCCTTCGCCTCCGGCCTCTTCACCCGCTTCGACATGACGTTCCTGGTCGTCGAACCGACCCGGAAGAGCGTGTCCGTCTATCGCCAGTACCGCGACCATGCCGCCGAGTTCGGCATCCCGGTCGCCGTCGTCGGCAACAAGGTCACCGGCGAGGACGACCTGGCTTTCCTCCGCACACACGTCGGCGACGACCTGCTCGCCCACTGCGTCCAGTCCTCGTACGTCCGCGCCCAGGAACAGGGCCGCGGCCACGGCGAACTGGAACCGCACAACGCCCGCACGCTGGACCGGCTGCGGGCGGCCGTCGACGCCCGCCCCAAGGACTGGGCCGCCTTCCAGCGGCATGCCGTCGAGTTCCATCTGCGCAACGCCGCCGCCTGGGCCGACGAGGCCACCGGCCAGGACCTCGCCACCCAGGTCGACCCCGACTTCCAGCACGGCCCCGAGGCCCTGGCCGCCCTCGCCTGAGCCCCGCCCGCCTCAAGACCCGTACCACCACAGAACAGGACAGCCCTTCATGTCGCTCGACGTCTCCCCGCAGCTGCTCGCCGAAGCCGAGAACGGGGAGGTGCGGGAGCAGGACTTCGTGGAAACGGTCCGCACGTCCCTCCCGTACGCCTACGACCTCATCGCGCGCCTCGCCGACGAACTGCGCTCAGGTACGGCTGAGTTCGCCGACAACCAGACCCCGCCGCCCTCCGAGAAGGAGCGCGGCCAGCTGCTGCGGGCCCTGTCCAGCGACGCCATCCGCGGCAGCCTCGAACGGCACTTCGGCGTGGCCCTCGCCTTCCAGAACTGCCACCGCGTCGCCGCCTTCCGCCCCGACGCACACGGCGGTGAGACCCATGCACGCTTCACCTCACTGCGCGCGCAGATCCTCAACCAGTCGCCGGAGTTCCGCGACTGCTGATCTGCATGCGGGGTCCCGCGGACCCTACGACTCCTGGGCTGTCGCCGCTGCTGCGGACGGCAGCCCTTCGCGGTCGTACAACCGGTCAAAAGATGGCAACGGTTTTCATCTGACATTGATGTGAAAATCATTTGCACCTAGCGTGGATGGTGTCACCGCACCGCCGGCACGTGTCCGCTTCCCGTCCGGCACCGGCACCGCCCGAAGGAGCCCCGCATGTTCCCCGTTCCCGCCTCCCGCTCGGCCCGCCCGTCCGCGAGGCTCGCACTCATCACCGCGGCAGCCGCACTGACCGCCGCGACAGCGACCGCCTGCTCCACCTCCTCCTCGCACACCAGCGACACCGCCACGACCAGCGGCGGCAGTGGCTCGGGCAAGACGATCCAGGTGGTGGCGGCGGAGAACTTCTGGGGCAGCATCGCCTCGCAGCTCGGCGGCAGCCACGTGAAGGTGACCAGCATCATCGACAACCCGGACACCGACCCGCACGACTACGAGCCGACCGCCGCCGACGCCCGCACCGTGGCCGGCGCCCAGTACACGATCGTCAACGGCATCGGCTACGACGCCTGGGCCGACAAGCTCCTGGCCGCCAACCCCGGCAGCGGGCGCACCCAGCTGAAGGTCGGCGACCTGGTCGGCGTCAAGCCGGGCGGGAACCCGCACCGCTGGTACTCCCCCGACGACGTCCACAAGGTCATCGAGCAGATCACCGCCGACTACAAGAAGAGCGACCCGGCCGACGCCGCCTACTTCGACCAGCAGAAGACGACCTTCGAGACCAAGACGCTGGCCGGGTACAACAAGCTCATAGCCGACATCAAGGCGAAGTACGCCGGCATCCCGATCGGCGCCTCCGAGTCCATCGTCACCCCGCTCGCCGAGGGCCTGGGGCTGAAGATGCTGACGCCGGAGACGTTCCTGGACGCGATGAGCGAGGGCTCCGACCCGACAGCCAAGGACAAGGCCACCATCGACCAGCAGATCAAGAACAAGAAGATCAAGGTCTACGTCTACAACTCCCAGAACTCCACGCCGGACGTCCAGGCGCAGGTCAAGGAGGCCAAGGCGGAAGGCATCCCCGTCGCCACCGTGACCGAGACGCTCACCCCCGCCGGCGCCGGCTTCCAGCAGTGGCAGACCACCGAACTGCAGGGCATCGAGCAGGCCCTTGCCAAGGCGACCGGCAAGTGAGCTGAGGCCATGAACCCGATAGCGAAGGCCCGCGAGGCCGTCACACACAGCGCCCACACCGTCCCCAACCGCCGCGCAGGCGGCCACGACACCGCACCGAACAGCGGACGCGACCCGGTGCTCGCCCTACGCGGGGCCGCCGTGCGGGTCGGCGGCCGGACGCTCTGGTCGGGCGTGGACCTTCGCATCGGGTCCGGCGAGTTCACCGCCGTACTCGGCCCGAACGGCGTCGGCAAGTCCACCATGATCAAAGTGCTGCTCGGCGCCCTGCCCGCGGCGGCCGGTGAGGTCCGGGTCCTCGGTACCCGGCCAGGTCAGGCCAACGACCGCATCGGCTACCTTCCCCAGCGCCGCAGCTTCGATGCCTCCCTGCGGATCCGCGGCGTGGATGTGGTGCGCATGGGCCTGGACGGCGACCGGTGGGGCGTACCGCTGCCGTTCCCCAGCGCCCGTCGGCAGGCCGCCCGCGCACGCGTGGACGAGGTGATCGAGCTGGTCGGGGCGTCAGCGTACGCGCACCGGCCCATCGGACAGTGTTCCGGCGGCGAGCAGCAGCGCCTGCTGATCGCCCAGGCGCTGATACGCCGCCCCGAACTGCTTCTGCTGGACGAACCGTTGGACAGCCTCGACCTGCCCAACCAGAGCGCCGTCGCCGCGCTGATCGGGCGCATCAGCCACCAGGAGGGCGTGTCAGTGGTCATGGTCGCCCATGACGTGAACCCGATACTCCACCACCTGGACCGGGTGGTGTACCTGGCCGAGGGCGGGGCCGCCGCCGGCACACCGGAGGAGGTCATCACCTCCGGGACGCTGACCCGGCTGTACGGCACGCCGGTGGAGGTGCTGCGGACCTCGGACGGACGGCTGGTCGTGGTGGGCCAGCCGGAAGCGCCCGCGGTGCACACCGACCGGCATTCCGGGGGGCCGTCATGATGCTCGCCGAGAGCGGGGCGCCGGCCTGGTCGTGGAACCTGCTGACCGACTTCCAGGAGATGTGGTCCTACCCCTTCATGGTCAACGCGTTCCGCGCGGGCGCGATCGTGGCCGTCGTCGCGGCGGTCGTGGGGTGGTTCGTGGTGCTGCGGCGGCAGACGTTCGCCGCGCACACCGTCTCCGCGGTCGCCTTCCCCGGCGCGGCCGGGGCGCTGTTGCTGGGGGTGAGCGCGGTCTACGGGTACTTCACGCTGTGTGTGGCCGCCGCGCTGGTCATCGCGGCCCTGCGCGGCGGCGGTGACCATGAGGAATCCGCGCTGACCGGGACCGTGCAGGCGTTTCTGCTCGCGTCCGGGTTCCTGTTCACCGCCCTGTACCGGGGGCTGCTGGAGGGACCGCAGACCATCCTCTTCGGCACATTCCTGGGGATCACATCGTCGCAGGTCACCGTGTTGACCGTGGTAGGAGCGGTGGTACTTGCCGCGCTCGCGCTGCTCGGACGGCCGCTGCTGTTCGCCTCCGTGGACCCGAAAGTGGCCGCCGGGCGCGGCGTACCGGTCCGCGCGCTGTCCGTGGTCTTCCTCGTCCTGCTCGGCGCGGCCACGGCGGAAACAAGCCAGATCACCGGGACCCTCCTCGTCTTCGCCCTCATGGTGATCCCGGCCGCCACCGCCCAGGTCCTGACCCCCCGCCCGGCACTGAGCCTGGCCCTGGCCGTCCTGCTGGCGTTCGCCGCCACCTGGCTCGGGCTGACCGCCGCCTATTACTCGCCGTACCCACTGGGCTTCTTCGTGACCACCATCGCCTTCGCCGGATACCTGCTCGCCCTGGGCTGGCGCTCACTGCGCGAGGTGCTGAGCCGCCGGGCCGTGGCCACTCCGGCCGCCAGGGAGGTGACGGCATGACCTTCCTGCTCGCAGCCTCCCCGCTGTCCCAGCCGTTCTTCCAGCACGCCTTCCTCGCCGGGACCGCCATCGCCGCCGCCTGCGGACTGGTCGGCTACTTCCTGGTCCTGCGCGCCCAGGTCTTCACCGGCGACGCACTCAGCCACGTCGCCTTCACCGGCGCGATGGCCGCCCTCGCCTTCGGTGCCGACCTTCGCCTGGGCCTGTTCGCCGCCACCATCGCCATGGCCGTGCTCTTCGGCACGCTCGGCCGCCGGGCACGCCCCGATGACGTGGTCATCGGCAGCGTCTTCTCCTGGATCCTCGGCCTGGGCGCCTTCTTCATCACCGTCTACACGACCTCCCGGAGCACCACCAACGGCACCGCCGGCATCAGCGTGCTGTTCGGATCCATCTTCGGTATCTCCGCGGGCAGTGCGGTCATCGCCACCCTCGTGGCCGCCGGCGTCGCCCTGCTGGTGGTCCTCATCGCCCGGCCGCTGCTCTTCGCCACGCTCGACGAGGCGGTGGCCGCCGCGCGCGGAGTGCCGGTACGGCTCCTCGGCTACGGCTTCCTCGCCCTCGCCGGAATCAGCGCCGCCGAGGCGACGCAGGCCGTCGGCTCCCTGCTCCTGCTCGGCCTGCTCGCCGCCCCCGCGGGAGCCGCGATCCGGCTCACCGACCACCCCTACCGGGCCCTTGCACTCTCCGCCGGCCTGGCGGTGCTGGAGATGTGGGCGGGACTGTTCGCCTCCTACGCCGTACCGAAGATGCCGCCGAGCTTCGCCATCATGGCCGTCGCGACGGCCGTCTACGCCGCCACGTTCCTGATCCGACGGCCCGCCCAAGCGCCCCGCGCACGATCCGCTGTCCCCACCGGCACATGAGTACCCGATGACTACCTGAGCGAGGCACGCTGATGGCACGCACCCGGCAACGCACCCCCAATGAAGTCGCGCTGATCGGCCGCCACACCCAGCAACGCTCCGTCGTCCTCGCGGCGTTCATCCGCGCCGACGGATTCGTCGGCGCCCAGGCCCTCCACTCCCAGCTCGCTGCCGACGGCACACCCGTCGGCCTGTCCACGGTGTACCGCACCCTGACCCGGCTGGCCGACGCGGGCCGGGCCGACCTGGTCCGTGACCCAGGCGGTGAACGCCTCTTCCGCTACCGCCCTGGCCCCGACCACCGCCATTACCTCATCTGCACGGAGTGCGGCCTGAACCGCCCCGTCGACTCCGGCCCGATCGAGGACTGGGCCGACGGCATCGCACAGGACTCCGGCTTCGCGCACGTCCGGCACACGGTCGAGCTCTCCGGGGTGTGCCCGGACTGCGGCCGGGCACCTGCGACGGCCGAACGACGGTGATGGGTGAGGTCAGTCGCAGCAGCCGCACACGTCGTCCGGATCGGTGCGTGAGGCCGGAACCGCCGCGGTCTTGGGGGCGGCGCAGCACCCGTCTCCGCGCCAGGCGTCGCGCCCTTCCTTCAAGGCGACCGCGGCGATGACCAGAGCGGCGACCGGATCCGCCCAGGACCAGCCGAGAGTGGCGTTGAGGATCAGTCCGACCAGAAGCACCGCGGACAAGTACGTGCACAACAACGTCTGCTTGGAGTCAGCCACCGCCGAAGCCGATCCCAGTTCCCGCCCTGCCCGGCGCTGGGCGGCGGACAGGACCGGCATGACGACCAAGGAGAGGGCAGCGAGCACGATGCCGGGCCAGGAGCGGGTGGCCTCGCCGGTGCCGGACAGGGCATGTACGGCATCGACGGCGATGTAGGCGGCGAGCGCGAAGAAGGACAGTGCGATGATCCGCAACGCGGTCTTTTCCCTGGCCTCGCGCACCGCGTGCTCGCGGGCGGAGAACTGCCAGGCGACAGTGGCAGCGGAGGAAACCTCGATGACGGAGTCCAGTCCGAAGCCGATCAGCGCGGTGGACGAAGCCAGGGTGCCGGCGGTGAGGGCGGCAATCGCCTCGATGGCGTTGTAGGTGAGGGTCGCGGCGACCAGCAGCCGTATGCGCTTGGTGAGCGTGCCCCGCCTGGCCGGATCGGGGCCGAGGGAGCGGGACATCTCCGTGGTCATGTCAGCAGCACCCCTTGTCGTCGGCATCGGCGCACGTCCGGTCGCTCTCGACAGCGACCACGGCGGTGCGCAGGTCGTCGAGGGCGTGGCCGAGGCGTTCGTCGGCGAGTTCATAGCGGGTGCGGCGGCCGTCGGGGACGGTGGCGACCAGGCCGCAGTCGCGCAGGCAGGCAAGGTGGTTCGACAGCCTGGTGCGCGAGACATCCAGCGCTTCTGCGAGGTCGGCGGGGTAGGCGGGTGCTTCCCGCAGGGCGAGCAGGATGCGGCAGCGGATCGGGTCGGCGAGCGCCCGGCCGAACCGGGCCAGCACCTCAATGTCGGCGGCAACAGTCAGCACACTGTCGACGGTACACGCGATCCTGAATTCAGGAAACCCTGAACTAAGCAGATTAGCAATGGCATTCATTTTCATGTAGCCTCAACAGCCGTCGCTCTTCGACCCATTCAGGAGGACCCATGGCTGTTCCCAAGCGGAAGATGTCCCGCAGCAACACCCGCCACCGCCGCGCCCAGTGGAAGGCGACCACGCCCACGCTCGTCCCGATCACCGTCGACGGAGTCTCGTACCTGGTGCCGCAGCGGCTGGTGAGGGCGTACGAGCGCGGGCTGCTGCGCCCCGAGGGCTGACCGCGCATGCCGTCCGACCAACTGCCCGTCACCGTCCTGTCCGGATTCCTCGGGGCGGGCAAGACCACCCTCCTCAACCACGTCCTCGGCAACCGTGAGGGGCTGCGCGTCGCGGTCATCGTCAACGACATGAGCGAGGTCAACATCGACGCCGCCCTGGTGCGCGGTGGCGAGGCTGCCCTCTCGCGCACCGAGGAACGCCTGGTCGAGATGACCAACGGCTGCATCTGCTGCACCTTGCGCGACGACCTGCTGGTGGAGGTCGACCGGCTGGCCCGCGAGGGCCGCTTCGACTACCTGCTCATCGAGTCGTCCGGCATCTCCGAACCCATGCCGGTCGCCGCGACCTTCGCCTTCGCCCGCGACGACGGCGCCACCCTCGACGAGATCGCCCGCCTGGACACCATGGTGACGGTCGTCGACGCAGCCAACTTCCTGCCCGAACTGGCAAGCGGCGACGAACTCGTCGAGCGGGGCCTGGACCAGTACCAGGACGACGAACGCACCGTCAGCGACCTGCTGATGGACCAGATCGAGTTCGCAGACGTCATCGTCCTCAACAAACTCGACCTCGTCGACGAGGAGTCAGCCGACCGGCTGCGAGCGACACTCACGCGTCTCAATCCCGCTGCACGCGTCATCCCGGCCGTCCACGGCCGCGTGAACCTCGGCGACGTACTGGGCACCAGGCTCTTCGACCTGGAACGCGCCCAACAGGCCCCCGGCTGGGTGATGGAGCTCAACGGCGACCACGTCCCCGAGACGGAGGAATACGGAATCTCGTCGACCGTCTTCCGCGCCGAACTGCCCTTCCACCCCGACCGACTGTGGACGTTCGTGACCAAGGAGCTCGACAGCGGCGCATACGGCCAGATCCTGCGCTCGAAGGGATTCTTCACCCTGGCCAGCCGCCCGCAGGTGACGGGCCTGTGGTCACAGGCCGGCTCCGTCGCCCGCTTCGAGCCCTCCGCGGCCCGCGACACCGACAGTGCCAACGGCCAGGAACTGGTCTTCATCGGCACGCATTTGCACGCGGATGCGTTGCACGCCGCGCTGAACGACTGCCTCGTGGCCGATGGCGAGAGCCTGCCAACCGTCGACCCGTTCCCCGCCTGGGACACCCACGGTATCGACGACGCCTGCGAGCACGAGCTCCCCGGACTCGTTGCGGGTATCTGAAGACCCCGGGTCGGGCGGTGGACGCAGCCACGGCGCCGCCCGGCCCGGCACGGACACCAAGACCCCCGGCGCGCGGCAGAGGGTGTCGGCCTGTTTCCGGTGCGGCCCTCGACGAACCGGTGGATCCGAGTGTGGCCGCGTTCGGCTCCAGCGCGATCTACGGCAGCGGGCACTCGCTGAAGGGCCGCACGATCCGGCTGACCGGCTTCGTCACGCGTGGCGACAGCGGCACCGGGTACGTGACCCGGCTCCCGGTCTCATCCTGCGCGGCCGACGCGACGACGACCAAGGTGGAGGTCCGCGGTGCGGACGCACCGGCGACGGAAACGCGGGGGACGGTGACCGGGACCTGGCGTCCGAAGGGCAGGCTGGGGTCGTCTGGGGAGCCTGGCCGCCGGTGCTGGGTGCCACGACGGCCAGGCAGGTTGCGGCGCGGTCCGCCCCGGACGCAAAAAGCGCTGACGCGCGCCGACTATCGGGAACCGTAGGGCAGCAGAGCCATCTCGCGTGCGTTCTTGACGGCCTGTGCTATCTGCCGCTGCTGTTGACGCGTCACGTGGGTCACCCGACGGCTGCGGATCTTTCCGCGGTCGGAGATGAACTTCCGCAGCAGATCGGTGTCCTTGTAGTCGACGTATGTGATGCCGGCGGCGTCCAGCGGGTTGGCGCGCTGACGCTTGGCTGTCGGCCGCCGGGTGGTCTTGTTTCGGGGCACGGTCGGGTCGGTCCTCTCTCTAGGGCGTGTTGCGAAAGTCCCGTCGTCCGCCCGGAGGGCGGCAGGCGGGACTTTCGCAACACGCCCTAGGGGATGCGGTCGTCGGACAAGCGGGCCATCGGGCAGGCAGGAGGTCAGGCCACTGGGTCGAGCAAGTCGTCGAAGGTGCGCGGCAGTTCCCTCCAGCCTTTCCTGCCCGCCGCGTACTCGTCGTCGGTGAGCAGGCACGAGTCGAGCAGGGCCAGCAGACCGTCGCGGTCCAGGCCGGGCGAGGTGAAGGTGAGGTACTGGCAGCGGTCACCGTGCTCGGCGTGCCAGTCCAGCGAGGCTGCGACACGTCGTTCGGCCGGAACCATCTCCCAAGCGGCTTCAGGCAGGGCAGCCAGCCAGGGACCGACCGACTCCACGCACAACGCGCCGCCAGCCGCGTCCCACGACAGCAGCGTGTCGGGACGGTCCGCCAGCCAGAAGCGCCCACGGCTGCGAGCGGCGGCGCAGGTCAGATCCTCCAGCGCTGTATAGAGGCGCTGCGGGTGGAAGGGCCGCTCGCACCGCCAGACGAGGGTACTCACACCGTGCCCGTCGCACTCCTGCGGCAGCAGCGCGCACGCGGGATGCACACGGGCGGCGGCCGCTGCCGCGTCGAACCCCGCCAGCAGAGCGGCACCCAGGGCGCCATCCCTCCCCACACGTACCGGTCGTGCGCCGGGTGTGAGCTGTGCGAGCAGGGCGCGGTCACTGTCGTCGGCGCACTCGCCGACCTCCCCACCCGAGCCGTCCTCGGCCAGGACGATCACCGTGGGGTACTCCAGCTGACGCGCGAAAGTGTCGGCGACGGTGCGCTGATCGGTCGGGGCGGCGGCGAGGCCGGCATCGGCCAGGTCGTCGCCGTTGGACAGGTACGGCAGGACGAGTGCCGGGTCGACCGCGGTGGCGACCCCGGTCAGAGCCAGCGGTGCGCCCGCAGCGGCGATGACTCCGGCCATGGCCTGCGGCTCGACGGAGTCCCACAGTTCCACGACGGCCAGCCGATATCGGCCCTCCTCTGCGAGCCGCAGCAGTTCGGGGACCAAGTCCTCGCGCAGCGCGCAGCACGCGCAGTCGTTCACCAGGGGCGCGTCGCCGCTGCCCAGCAGGGCATCGGCGTCTCGCACCGTGCGGTGTACAGCGCTGTCGACGGCGGACGTCAGGTCGTGGTGCAGTGCGACCGAACCGGGGACCGTACGCAGGATCTCCTCCACGGCGGCACGGCGGGCGTCGGCATGCAACCCGGCGACGATCGCGACCGGCAGCCGCACCTGGCCCCCGCTCACCGCTTCCCCCCTGCGCGGCCGTAGCGCCGCTCGAAGCGCTCGACGCGCCCCGCGGTGTCCAGGACGCGTTGGGTGCCGGTGTAGAAGGGGTGGCTCGCCGAGGAGATCTCGACGTCGATGACCGGGTAGGTGTTGCCGTCCTCCCACTCGACGGTCTTGTCGCTGGTGGCCGTCGACCGAGTGAGGAAGGCGTAGTCGGCGGCCCGGTCGCGGAAGACGACCGGGCGGTACTCGGGGTGGATTCCGGGTTTCACGGCTTTCAGCGCTCCTCACGGAAGTCGACGTGGCGGCCGGCGACCGGGTCGTACTTGCGCAGGGCCAAACGGTCGGGGTTGTTACGGCGGTTCTTGCGCGTCACGTACGTGTAGCCGGTGCCGGCGGTGGACCTCAGCTTGATGATCGGGCGCAGCTCGTTACGGGCCATGACAGCACCATACACGGGGTTGGTTTTCATTTTCATTTAGCGCTACTGGCTGCCGAGCGAAAGCCGCTACGTCCGGCTCACCCTCTCCGCCAAGGGCGTCAAGACCGTCGACACGATCGGCGTCGAGGCCGCTGTGGCCCGCATCCGCGCCCGGGGAGGGAAGGTCTGATGGCGAGAAGAGCAAGATCGCGAAGAACGAGCAGCGGCGCGTCGTCGTGGCCCGCTACGCCGCCCGCCGCGCCGAGCTGAAGGCGATCATCTCGTCACCCCGGAACATCCGACGAGGAACGCGCCGCCGCCCAGCGCGAACTGCGCCGGCAGCCCCGCGACGCCAGCGCCACCCGCCTGCGCAACCGCGACTCCGTGGACGGCCGACCCCGCGGACACCTGCGGGCCTTCGGCCTGTCCCGCATCCGTGTACGTGAAATGGCCCACGCGGGCGAGCTCCCCGGCGTGACCAAGAGCAGTTGGTGACCCGGACCCGATCCGCTCACCCTTCAAGGCAGTGCCGCCCCGGTCATATGCGTGCCCGCTCTGGGGAGGCGTCGAGGACTTTCCCTCACGTCGAGCGGAGAGGCGCGCCGGTGCAAGCCCTGAACACCGGCACTGAGCTCGCAAGGCCGCCTCCGGCCCCAGGAAGGTCCATGATCCAGGCACGGTGAACAGAAGGCTCCCGATGTTCTCGCGGTGATTGTGGCTGAGACCATGACACGGCCGTTCCCGTACTCTTCCCCAGAGCCACCGCGAAGGCCCGGCTCGGGAGGGGGCACGGACAACCGCGAGGGAGACGGCATGGGAGCGGCTGACCGGCAGAGCGCCGGGGACTGGGACGGCGTCGGCAACCTGCCCCCGGCCAGGAACGGACACCCGAGCGCGTACGCGTACGGCTACGAGTACGGGGACACTCCCGGGTCGGCACCTCATCCCGACTACGGACACCATGCCGGCGCGGGCCATGTCCCCTCCCCTGCGGCCGCACGCCATGACCACACCCCTGTGATGGGCAGCGAACGCACCACAGCGACTGACGCCGGACATCACCCCGACCACGGCCCCGGAGCGGGCGTCGGCGGTCATGGACACAGCCACAGCCACAGCCACGGGCCCGCCGCGCCGGTCTCCCGGCACCTTCGCAAGGTCATCGCGGCGATCCTGATCCCCTTCACCGCCGCCGTCGTGGTGGGACTCGTGGTCCTGTGGCCGGGCGGTGCGCCGCCGCACAAGCGCACCGGCGTCGGCTTCGACCAGCAGACACAACAGGCCACGGTCACCAGAGTCCTCGAGGTGAGCTGCACGTCGGTGAACGCCTCCGGCGAGACCCCGACCGGCGACACCGCCACCGCCGAGGGCACCTCCGCACAGCAGGAGGCGAACGGCACCTGCCACAAGGCCACGATCCGGGTCGACACCGGCAAGAACAAGGGCCGTACCTTCACCGAGATCGTGCAGCCCGACCAGGCACGGCAGCTGCACCCGGACGAGAAGGTCGTGGTCGCCTACGAGCCCTCCGCGCCGAAGGACCTGCAGTACTCGGTGACCGACGTGAACCGTCGCTTCCCCATGACGCTGCTCGCCGGCGTTTTCGCACTCGCCGTCGTGGTCGTCGGGCGGCTCCGCGGAGTGATGGCGCTGGTTGCGCTGGCCATCAGCTTCGGGGTGCTCAACTTCTTCATCCTGCCCGCGATCCTGCAGGGCGCGAACCCGCTGCTGGTGGCGGTGATCGGGTCGAGCGCCATCATGCTGATCGCCCTGTACATGTGCCACGGCCTGTCCGCCCGTACATCGGTGGCCGTGCTCGGCACACTCGCCTCACTGGCACTGATCGGCATCCTCGGCGCACAGTTCATCGGCTGGGCCGCCCTGACCGGCAACACCGACGACCAGACCGGCCTGATCCACGGCCTCTACCCGAAGCTCGACATGAGCGGCCTGCTGCTCGCCGGCGTCATCATCGGCTCCCTCGGCGTTCTCGACGACGTCACCGTGACCCAGACATCGGCCGTCTGGGAACTGCACGAGGCCAACCCGACGATGGGCTGGCGCGGCCTGTACCGGGCCGGCATCCGCATCGGCCGCGACCACATCGCCTCCGTGGTCAACACCCTCGTCCTCGCCTACGCCGGCGCCGCACTGCCGTTGCTGCTGCTCTTCTCCATCGCCCAGAGCGGCGTGGGCACCGTCGCCAACAGCGAGCTGGTCGCCGAGGAGATCGTGCGCACGCTGGTCGGCTCGATCGGCCTGGTGGCCTCGGTGCCGGTCACCACGCTCCTCGCCGCTCTGGTCGTCTCGGCCGACCGCCCGCAGGGAGCGCCAGGGCCGGTGACGGACGACTCCGCTCAGACTGCGGCACGGAGCAGTCGGGGGCGACGCCGCAAGCGCTGAGCCCCCGCCGGCGCTCACACGGAAAACCGCCACCGCGCAGGACCAGCCCCACGACGAGAACACCACCCTCACCGAACTCGCCCGCCACATCGACGAGCCCGCGCGGCTGCGCAACAGCGAGTTCGGCAAGAAGGTCAACGACCACATCTGGCACTGCTCGTACGCGCCGCACCTGAGGACCACTGCCTCTCCGACCTCGGCTCGCGGTGCGCGACGCGCTCGACGGCGCCTTCTACAACAAGGGCGAGGCGTGCACCGCCACATCACCGCTGCTCGTGCACCGTGACGTGCACGACGAGTTCGTCGCGATGATCGAGAGCGTGCTGCGGCACTGCACCGAGATGGTGGTGGACCGGCAGTACACCGACACCCACGGCGCGTCCATCGACAGGTTCGCGTTCGCGCACGTGCTCGGCTTCAACCTGCTGCCCCGGCTGAAGAACCCCGGTGCTGTCCAGCAAGACGATCGACTGGGAGCTGATCCGCCAGCAGTATGACCAGATCGTCAATTACACCACCGCGCTTCGCCTGGGCACGGCGGAGGCCGAGCAGGTGATGCGCCGGTTCACCCGCGGCGGGCCGAAGCACCCGACCTACCGGGTGATCGAGGAACTCGGCCGGGCGGTCCGCACGGCGTTGCTCGCCCTGCACCTGCTGCAGGAGGTCCTGGCCGAGCCGAAATGGGTCGACCGCCTCGGCGACGCCGACCGGCGCGCGCTGTCCCCGCTGTTCGGGACCCACGTCAACCCCTACGGCCGGTTCGAGCTGGACATGAGCAACCGGCTGGACCTCGGCCCGGCGGTAGCCATCCCCGGCCGGCGGACGAACGGCGGCCGACCGGCCGCCGAGAACCGCTGAGCAGTGGTAGGACAGGGGTCGGGGGGCGAAGCCATCTGCCGTGGCTTCGAGCACCCCCGGCCCGTGGTTACGCGCGGTCGAAGGCCGCGACCTCACACACAGCCGCGGCGACGGCGCGGAAGTCCTTTTTCAGGATCGAAGCGTGGTTGCTGGCGACCTTCGCGTGGATTTTGATGTTCGGGTTGCGGGCGGCCACCGCAGGGAGGGTGGCGCGGTGCCGTTCGTGCTCGTCACCCTTGCTTCCGAAGGACCTCCCCGAGGCGATCACGTATCGGGTCGGGACGGTGATGTTGTCCAGCACGGGACCCAGGTTGCACGCGCGGGCGATCACGCCACCTCAATGTTGCTGTTCGCGATCTGTTCGGCGGTCATCCGCGGGGTCAGGCCCGTCGGGCGCAGCAGCACCATGAGCGGGCTCAGCCGTCGAAACAGCTTCCGGATCCGCTGCTCCATGGCCTCATCCAGCCAGTCGTCCGGTTGCGCGCCCTCGACCAGGACCGCGCCCACGGTACGGTCGGGATTTCGGCTGGCCCAGTGCGCCGCGAGGAACCCTCCGTAGGACCAGCCCACCACCAGCGCCCGGTCCACCCCCCTGGCTGCGAGCACGGCATCGACATCCCGGAGATGTGTCTCGAACGAATTGGAGTCCGCCGAACGCTTCGACTGGCCGCGGGCCCGCATGTCGTAGGTGATGTGCCGCCACCCGGGCCCCAGTTCGGCCAGGACCCGCCGCCAGTACCCTTGCGTGGCGACATGGCCGTTGAGGTAGATCACAGGGATACCGGGGCCGCCGGTGTCGGTGACGGCCAGGGCCGTGTCATCCACCGGCACCATGCCGGTCCACGGTGAACGGGGCGAGGAACTGCCGTTCTTCGTCATCTGTTTCCCCTGGTTGTGTGAGGTGTCATGTGCGACTTCTTCAAGTTCTGCACGTGGTTCGCCAGCCCTTGGATCCGATCGGTTGTCATCCGGAGGGCTGTTCACGTGCGAGAGGTCGCGATGTGGCTTCTTCTCAGCGCCAACCACGCTTCGAGTGATCCCCGACACCGGGTGCCCTCGCTGTTCGAGGGGCCGGCGCTCAGCGGTGCCGAGCCCTTCGAAGGTGGCGTCAGAGACTGTCTTGCGCCCGTCATGCAGCTGATCGCGGAACGTGGCGGCTTGAAGGCCGGAGCCTGGTCGAGGTCTGTTGCCGTTCCGACCTTGACCAGGGAGGTGGGTCAGTCGTCGATGGCCTGGTAGAGCGTGGTCCAGAAGTCGTTGATGGCCCGCGCCGAATCCGGGGTGGTCATCCCGGTCTGGGTGAGCAGGATGCCGACGAGTTGGTTGTGCGGGTCGGCGTAGGTCGTGGTGCCGCTTCCGCCGTCCCAGCCGAACTGGCCGATGGGCGCGAAGTCGCCACGGTAGGTGCGCACCGTCATCCCGAAGCCCCAGCCGCCTTGCTGTCCCAGGCCGTGTGACAAGTGGACGAGGCTGCGGGCCAGGGCTTCTCGGGCGGCCAGTTGCTCGGGGGCGAGGCGGTTGGTGGTCATCAGCTCGACGGCGGGCCGGGACAGGATCCGCTGGGGCCCGTGCATCCCGTGGTTGAGCAGCATCCGGAAGTAGGCGTGGTAGTCGTCGACGGTGGAGTCGAGTCCGCCGCCGCCTGACGGGAACGCCGGAGGCTTGCTGTGGTGTCCCCCTTCGGCCGCGTCCTCCACCTTGAACTGTCCGGTCTGCGGGTCGGGGGCGTACAGGGGAGGCAGCCGGTCGATCTTGTCGGCGGGCACGTGGAAACCGGTGTCCTTCATGCCCAGCGGATCGAAGATGCGCTCTCGCAGGAACGTCTCGAAGGACTGGCCGGTGACCCTGGCGACGAGCACGCCGAGCACGTCGTTGCTGATGTTGTACTGCCACTGCTCTCCGGGTTGGTACATCAGCGGGAGCGTGCCGAGGCGGCGCATCCACTCATCCGGCTCCGGTGCCGGCAACAGCCATCCGTCCTCCTGGCCGTAAACCCCCCGCTCGAAGAGCGCGCCCATCATCGGGGAGCCCATCGCCGTCATATCCATGCCGAGCCCGAACGTGGAGGTGAGCAGGTCCCGTACGGTGATCGGCCGCCGTGCCGGCACGGTGTCGTCCAGCGGGCCGTCGGGCCGCTTGAGCACCTGTCGGTCGGCGAGCTCGGGCAGCCAGTGATCTATCGGCTCGTCCAGCCGCAGTCGGCATTCGTCGAGCAGGATCATCGCCGCCGCCATCGCGACCGGCTTGGTCGTCGAGGCCATGCGGAAGATGGTGTCCCGGTGCATCGGCGTGCCACCGTCGTGGCGCATCGTCCCGATCGCTTCGACGTGTGTCTCCTCGCCTCGGCTGACCAGGGCGACGAGCCCGGGAATCTTCCCTGAGTCGACATGCCGTGTCAGCACCTCGCGCAGTCTGTGAAGCCCGGCTTCGGAGAAGCCGTTGTTGCCGTTTCCCATCATGAATCTCCTCACGTGCAAGCGTTCGATACATGTGGCTCTCGATCTGCAGGACTCGCCCCGGCGCGGCACTCAAGGGCATCGCCCGGCGACGCACGAGAGGGTGCGGGTGAGTTCGGCGTGGCCCGGTTCGCGGCCCCGAGGATGCAACTGCTGAACCGTTCATGACATCCATCAGCGCCACGCGCGCTGATACCGGCTGTCGCCGTCCTGACGCCGCCGCTGGCCCACGGCGAGAATCGGCCAGTCGGGCATGACCGCGTGGCCGCGTCGTGCAGACAGTCGAGGAAAGTGGTGCCCGGTCCCGGGCACCATGTGCGGTGCCTGCTGTCAGGCCGTCTTGTCGTCGTTTCCGGCGTCTTGGCCAGCGGCGCGCTCAATGTCGTCGGCCAGCCGCTTCCGCGCTCGGGCGGGGACGTAGCCACCCTCCGAGTAGTTCTGGACGAACGCCTCGACGAACTCCACCGGATCGCCCCCCACAACCTGACGGATCGACGTTCCGTCCGCCGCGGCCTGCTCGAACAGGTCGGCGAGGTCCTCGAACCTCGACGCGTCACTGTCGGCGTCGCTCGGCACGAAGTGCATCATGTACCGCTCGATCGCTTCGACTGCCGTACGGTAGTTCTCGGGAAGCTGCTTGGTGCGTGCCTTGTACGCCCGCCAGCGCTTCTTGGGCCCGATCAACTTCGAGATGAAGCCGTACTCTTCGATGAAGCCGTACTCTTCTTCGTCGGACATGGTCATCCGCCCCCTTCGCGGAGCTGTTCCAGCCGTTCTGCGAGGAAGCTCCAGGTCCTCCAGAACTCTTCGAGGTACTCACGCCCCTGGTCGTTGAGGGAGTGCACCTTGCGTGGCGGCCCCTTCTCGGAGGGGACCTTCTCCACATCGACGAGGCCGCGCTTCTCCATCCTGATGAGCAGCGCGTAGATGGTTCCTTCGGCGATGTCGGAGAAACCCTGCTCCCGCAGCCGTGCCGTGATCTCGTAGCCGTACGCGGGTCGGCCGGACAGGGACGCGAGGATGACGCCCTCCAGCGTGCCCTTGAGCATCTCCGTCAGCAGCTTGGCCATGGAACGCCTCCCCTCTGCACTAGTCAGCGGTATTAAGTACCAGTACACCGTAACGCTGACTACCAGTACTTAGCAAGACGGAATAGTGGAGGAGTGAGCCCGTCCCGCGAGCGCGCGGTTCAACGGCATCACCGGGGGGCGAGCCACGAGGCTCGGCACTGATCGCTTGGGGGTGCCCCTGACCGGCGTCGTGCTGATCGAGCGGCGGCAGCGGCTCCCGGAGCGCCCAGGGGGCGGGGACGTTGGCGTGGGCCTGTGCGCGGTCGCCTCAGGCCACGGCCGCGACTTCGGGCCAGATTGATGGAGACCGGACATGCCTGACGTGCCTTACGTCATGTCAGCCATCTGATCCGTGCTTCAGCTTGACGGCACAAGATAACCAGCATTCCGGGGGGTGTTCTTCGCGGCGAGCGCGTCCAGCTGCGTCTGGAGTTCCTGGGTCAGGGTTGAGCAGCGGGCCTAGGGCCTGTCCGGCGGATCCTGTCGCAGGCGCGGGGGTGCCGGGCCACCACGGCTGCCCCGAGGCGCGGTCGGCCGGGGTCGGCACGCGCAGGAGCTTGGCGAGCCGGGGCACCTTCGTGAAACGGCCGGTGTGGTAGGTGCCGCGACCGCGCCGGAGCGCGAGCGACACGGTGATCCAGGCTGGGCCGTGCAGCGCGGGCACGGGTGGCGCTCGACGTCGTCCGCGTGGCTCCGGTGTGCGATGTGAGCGTCCGGCATGACTCCGGATGCTGTCACAGACCATTCCCGAAACTTGCCCCGTTCTACTTTTGAGTGAGAACGACTTGTGACAGCGGATCGCCCGTCCGAACCGCCGACGCGGACCATTTCCGATCTTGCTCCGGGAAAGGAACATTTCTGACCGCGACGCGGAGTGCGGCTGTGGCCTCCGCTTCGGCTCTTGCTGCCGTGAGTGCGTTCTTGACCCTCACGTGACGTCAGGCTGCATGGTCGGTGCCGTGGAGGATCACTGGACCGTGGGACGCGTGGCCGAGCTGGCCGACGTGAGCGTCCGCACGCTGCATCACTATGACGAGATCGGGCTTGTGCGTCCGTCGGCGCGGACCCCGGCCGGGTACCGGGCCTACTCGGCGGGTGACGTGGAGCGGCTTAGGGAGGTGCTGGCCTACCGGCGGCTGGGCTTCGGTCTGCGGGAGGTTGCGGCACTGGTTGACGACTCGTCCACCGACGCGGTCGCGCACCTGCGCCGACTGCGCGGCCTGCTGCTGGAGCGACGTGATCGCGCCGACGCCATGGTGGCGGCCATCGACAGGGAACTCGAGGCACGGGCGAAGGGACTCATGGTGACACCGGAGGAGCAACTGGAGGTGCTCGGCGCACGACTGTACGACGCGATCGGCGGCGCTTACCCCGCAACACGGCGTACCGAGCCGCGGATCGCCGCGCAGATCTGGGACGCGCTCGGCGACGCGCAGACGGTGCTGAACGTCGGGGCCGGCACCGGCTCCTACGAGCCTGCTGATCGCGACGTGACCGCGGTGGAGCCATCGGCGGTCATGCGGGGGCAGCGGCCCGCCGACTCGGCGCCGTGCGTGGCCGCCGCCGCGGAGAGCCTGCCGTTCGAGGACCACTCCTTCGACGCCGCGATGGCCGTCTCCACCGTTCACCACTGGGGGGACCCGATAGCGGGGCTGCGCGAGATGCGGCGCGTGGCCCGCCGTGTGGTGGTGCTCACGTTCGACACCGACGAGCCCGGGTGGCAGGACCGGTTCTGGCTTACCCGCGACTACCTGCCCGAGTTCGCCGGCGTCCTCGCGGAATTTCCCTCGCTTGCGGGGATGGCCGACGCGATCGGCGCCCGCGCTGAGCCGGTGCCCATCCCGTGGGACTGCGCTGACGGCCTCTTCGAGGCGTACTGGCGCCGACCGGGGGCGTATCTGGAGGATCACGTGCGCCGTGCGATGTCGGTGTGGACGAGGGTCGGGTCGGAGGCCGAGCAGCGGGCGGTGCGAAGCCTCGGCAACGACCTCGACTCCGGCCGGTGGGTCGAGCGCAACAGCGACCTCGCTCACCTCGACGCCGCAGATCTCGGCCTCCGTCTGCTCGTAGCTTGAATGGACGCCGGTCTCAGTCCCTGACCCGGCGTCCGGCAGGCCCACGGTGAGGCGTTCCTCCTGCTGGCCTGGATGCTGCGCGGCCATCCCGTCGGTGCTCCGTCCCGTCCTCGTCAGCGAGCCCGGCCGCGACCGGGTCGCGCAGCGGGCGCAGGCCGCCGCCGTCGACTGGGACCTGATCGCCCAGCAGTACGACCAGATCGTGAAGTACACCACCGCCCTTCGCCTCGGAACGGCGGGGGCCGAGCAGGTGCTCCGCCAGTTCACCCGCGGCGGCCCGAAACACCCGACCTACCAGGCCGATCGAGGAGCCGGGCCGGGCGGTCCGTACGGCGTTCATCTGTGATTACCTCGCGGACGTCGAACTGCGGCAAGAGATCCACCAGGGCCTGCAGGTGGTGGAGAACTGGAACTCAGCCAACCACGACCTGTTCTACGGCAAGGACGGCGACCTGACCGGCGCGGACAAGGAGAGCCAGGAGGTCAGCATGCTGGCCCTGCACCTGCTGCAGTCCGCCTTGGTCCACGTCAACACCCTGCTGATGCAGCAAGTCCTGGCCGAGCCGAAGTGGTCCGATCGCCTCACCGAGGCCGACCGGCGGGCGCTGTCGGCGCTGTTCTGGACGCACGTGAACCCCTACGGCTGGTTCGAGCTGGACATGAACCCCCATCTCGACCTCGGTTCCGGGCCCACCGTGCCCGGGCAGCGTAGGGACCAGGAGCAAGCAGTAACGGCCAACTGGTGTCCAGGGCAATGGCAGGGAGAGCTGTCCCGGTGCCATCTCATCGGCGTCCGGTCAGTGGGATGGCGTTTCCCGGACTCAGTCTGGCTTCGGCCGGGACCTGCGCTGGACGCGAGCGATCAGCCGAGTCCCTCGCATGGGGCCTTCCGGCCGACGCCGAGGTACGCGGGCAGTGCACCTTGTGACGACCGGCGCGCTCCTACACCTCGATGTGGGAGCCCATGATGACCGTGCGGTCACGGGGCAGGCCGAAGTACTCGGCGGCGTCGGCCGTGATGTACGAGGTGGCGAGGAACAGCCGCTTGCGCCAGGGCGCCATCGTGTGTGCCTTGCCTCGCCGGAGATCGATCTTCGACAGGAAGTAGGACGCCTGGTCGAGGTCCAACGGCCCTTCGGTTCGGGCCGGGTCGAGCATCGCCAGGGTGCCGGGCACGTCCGGTGTCTCCATGTAGCCGAACCGGGCGGTGACGTGGATGATCCCGTCGTCGGTGTAGCCGAGGTCGTCGACGACGACCCGCTGGTCGGCCGGTACGCGGGGCACGGTCTCCGTCTGGATGGAGAGAATCACGACCTGGTCGTGCCGCACGTGGTTGTGTTCGACGTTGGCCCGCATGGCGAGCGGCGCGGTCTGCTTGCCCCGGTTGAGGAAGACGGCCGTACCGGGGATCCGGAGCGTTGACACCTTCCCGCTGCGGAGCTGGTCGATGAACTCGGGCAGCGGGCCTTCCTGGCGGGCGCGTTCGGCGGTGACGAGTTCGCGTCCGCGTTGCCAGGTGGTCATGACGGTGAACGCGGTCAGGCCGATCAGCAGCGGCAGCCACGCGCCGTGGACGAGCTTGGTCATGTTGGCCGCCACGAACAGCAGGTCCACGAAGAGCAGCACGCTCGCGCCGATGGCGACCAGCCACTTGGGCGTGCCCCACTTGGCACGGGCGACGTAGAAGAACAGCAAGGTGCTGATCGTGATGGTGCCGGTGACCGCCATGCCGAAGGCGAAGGCCAGCGCCGCCGAGCTGCGGAAGGCGAAGACCAGGGTGAGGACCGAGACCATCAGCAGCCAGTTGATCCAGGGGACGTAGATCTGGCCGATCGTGGACTCGGAGGTGTGCGCGATCCGCAGCCTCGGCAGGTAACCGAGCTGGGCCGCCTGAGAGGCGACCGAGTACGCGCCGGTGATCACCGCCTGAGAGGCGATCACGGTGGCCGCCGTGGCCAGCACGATCATCGGCCACCTGCCCCAGTCGGGCACGAGCAGGAAGAACGGGCTGCTGATGTTCCGCGGATCGGCGAGGATCAGCGCACCCTGGCCGAGGTAGCTCAGCACGCAGGCCGGGAAGACGAGGAACAGCCAGCCGCGGGTGATCGACCGGCGGCCGAAGTGTCCCATGTCGGCGTACAGCGCCTCGGCACCGGTGACCGCGAGCACGACGGCGGCCAGGGCGAAGAAGGCGGTGCCGAAATGGCCGACGAGGAAGCCCAGGGCGTACGTCGGCGACAGCGCCCTGAGGATGGCCGGGTGGTCGGCGATGCCCGCCACGCCGCACGCGCCGATCGCCGCGAACCAGGCGATCATCACCGGCCCGAACACCCTGCCCACCGCCGCGGTTCCCCTGCGCTGGACCAGGAACAACACGATGATGATCACTGCAGTGATCGGTACGACCGCGCTTTCCAGCGACGGCTCGACGACCTTGAGCCCTTCGACCGCCGACAGCACCGAGATCGCCGGAGTGATCATGCTGTCGCCGAAGAACAGCGACGCGCCGAAAATGCCCAGCGCGACCAGTAGGGCCGTGGTCCGCCGGGCCCGCTTCGAGCTCCAGCGGCGCACAAGCGTGATCAGCGCCATGATGCCGCCCTCGCCGTCGTTGTCGACGCGCATCGCCAGCAGCACATAGGTGACCAGGACGATGATCACCACCGACCAGAACACGAGCGACACCACCCCGTACACGTTCTGGGTGGTGACCGGGACGGGGTGCGGGTCGCTCGGGTTGAACACGGTCTGGAGGGTGTAGATCGGGCTGGTTCCGATGTCGCCGAACACCACGCCCAGAGCACCGATCACCAGCGCGAGACGCACCGAGTCGTGCGCGCTCGGGCCATGAGCCTCCGCCGGCCGCGATGCGGATCCGCCGTCGGACGTTGTCCCGTGCCGCTGATCGGCCACTCTCATCCTCCTTCTTGGCACGGGCTGCTGTGCTGCAGGCCAGGTGCATCACGGCGGACGATATACCGACCCTTCTGCGCAATCGCCAGAAGGCCCGCGCCGCTTCGTTCGTGGGATCGAGTGCTCGCCCGGTGGCGCCCGCCAAGCGTTGTGCCCTCGGCAGGATTTGAACCTGGATTCCCGGCCTCATGTGTGCTGAACACGGACAACGCCTCCACGGCGTGATCGGCTGCAGGAGCGAAAAGCTGCCCCGTTCGGCCCTGGGCGCACGGCCGTGGTGACTGCCCCCGAGCGAGCCTGCACCCCTCGTGCTGCATGGGTGTGCCCGACTCGCCGATGTCGTGTGCGAGGGCACCCACTCGATCACCGCACCCCTGCTGGTCTCGCTGGTCGCGTCCGCCCTGGTTATCGGAGTGGTCACCGGTGCCGGGCAGGCGGCGGCGCTGGGGCTGCGGCTGGTCTCCGGCCCGCTGGCGGACCGGACCCGCCGCTTCTGGGGTCCGGCGATCGCCGGGTACTCCCTGAGCGTCGTCTCCGTCCCGTTGCTTGGCCGGAGTGTTGTGGGCGGCCTGCGTGCTGGTCATCGCCGAGCGTGTCCGGAAGGCAGTGCGCTCACCGGCGAAGGACACCCTCTCTCGCACGCCAGCGTGCGACCGGGCGGGGCCGTGGCTTCACCGTCCATGAGGCCATGGACCAGATCGGCGCCATCGCCGGCCCGCTGCTGGTAGCGGGCGTGCTGGCGCTCACCGCGACCACCTCGTACCCGTCCAGACATGCCGACTGAGTCCCCGGGCAAATGCACCCGCGATGCCGTCTTCAGCACCCGACGGAACGTCGCCGGGACCACCGCCACGCGATGGGAACTTTCAGCAGACCCGCGGTCGGTACGGGCAGCGGGCTCAGTGGGGTATGCCCATGTATTGACCCAAGTACCCGTGCCGGCCATGCGGTCGTCCGAGGGCGCGGCCCTATGCGTCCCGGCATGGCCCGGGCGGGCCGGTCGGCGAGGGAAGGAAGACCGGCCCGCCCGGGAGATCAGAGGTACGTCGGCTACAGGCCCACGTCGCGGCTGCGGATGTCCTCCAGGGACTCCCGGCGGACCAGCAGGCGGGCGAGGCCGTCGCGTACGGCGACCACGGGCGGGCGGCCGACC
>NZ_BMVG01000057.1 GCF_014650595.1 Streptomyces alanosinicus | reverse complement strand
CAACGCCTACCACGTGGCCGGCACCGCCCACAGCGTCACCGACCCGGTCGCCAACATCACCGCCGCCGCCAACTACGCCGCCCACCGCTACGGCTCCATCGACAACGTCAACTCCGCCTACTGACGGGGCTCGCACGACCGCTGACATACGACGAGCGGCAAGGGCGAGCGCCAAGGACGAGCGGCAGGGCGGAGTTCCTCACCGCCGCACGTCGCGACCTGATCCGACAGCGCGGGGCAGACTCACCCGCGGCCACTGCCCGGTGCCGCGAGGGTGCGCGCGAGAAGATGATCGACGATGTCGGCCGGGCGTCGCCGCAGCCGTAGCGCGGCACGCTGTTGCACGGCTCCGGTGCCGTAGAGATTGAGCTGGGACAGCAGGGACTCGACCAGGGCGGCGTCGCCGTGCCGGGTCAGAGCGGGGTGGATCCAGGCCAGCAGGCTGTGCATCCGGCGCGAGGACGGGGTGAGCCGGCGCGAGACCGGGTCGAGGACCGTTCCCGTGAGCCCCTCGCGGGCGGAATGCCATGACGCCGCGCGCAGCATATGGGGATCGGGCCGCGGGGCCGGCCGGCCCGCCCGGACCGAGGCGAGCGCGGTGGCGGCCGCGGCGCGTACCAGGGCGGCGATGAGCACGGTGTCGTCGACCGTCAGGCCGGCGTCGGCGACCCGCACTTCCAGGGTGGGCACGTGGTGGGAGGGCCGGATGTCCCAGTAGATCCCCCCGGCGTCGAGGACCACACCGGTGCCGATCAGGGTGGCGACAAGGTCGTCGTAGTGTCCGGCGGACTCGAAGTACGGCGGGGGCCCGGCGGCCGGCCAGCGGGCCCAGCACACGGTGCGCCAGCTGGCGTGGCCGGTGTCCCGCCCGTCCCACACCGGCGAGTTCGCCGCCAGCGCGATCAACACCGCGATCCAGGCCCGCAGATGGTTGCTGACCTGGACGGCCTCCGCGCGGCTGGCCATGCCGACGTGCACGTGACACGCGCAGCACACCTGCTCCTCGTCCAGTGCGCCGAACGCCCGTGCACTGCGTTCGTACCGGGCTCCGGGCATGAACGGCGGGGCGCCCGCGGGGGTGAGGACCGGGGTGCCGCTGGAGACCAGCCCGGCTCCGTGCGCGGCGGCCGCCCGCGACAGAGACAGCCGGTTGGCATAGAGCTGTTCGGCGAGCGCCCCGAGATCCCGGTGCGGTTCGGTGCGCGTCTCGACCTGATAGCAGGTCAACTCCGGGGCGACCCGGTCGCCGAGCTTGACCTGGGCGGTCGAGATGACCGGCGCGGCCGCCGGCATCAGCAGGCGTGTGCGCGGATCGACGAGGAGGAACTCCTCCTCCACCCCCACCGTCAACAACGGCCCACTCACCCTCGCTACCGGTCCGCCGCCGGCCTGGTGCGCGGGGGTGCTGTCGCTGCGGGATATTCGGCTCTCCACAGACAGGATCCTTTACCGGGAGACCGCAAGGCTCCCTCCGCAGGGGAAATCCGCCGCGAACGGGCCGTCAGATGGCCGAAGAACCACGATTTGTGGCGCCTGGTGCGTGTGCGCCGCCTCGCCTCAGCCCGTCGCCGCCGTGCGGTAGGGGCGGAAGAACGCGCGCAGTTCCTCCGCGTAGAGTTCGGGTTCCTCGAACGGCGCGAAGTGCCCGCCGCGCGCGGGTTCGCTCACGCGGACGACGTTCGTCGTGCGGTCGAGCCAGGCCCGGGGCGGGCGGATGAGGTCGCCGGGGAAGAGCGAGAAGCCGGACGGTACCTCGACCCTGCGGGCGTGCTGCGCGGCCGGGATCGCGGCGTTCGCGCGGTACATGCGCATCGACGAGCCGATCGTCTCCGTGAGCCAGTACAGCGTGACGTTCGTGAGGATCTCGTCCCTGGTGAAGCTCCGCTCGACGTCGCCGGCGCAGTCGCTCCACGCCCGGAGCTTCTCGACGATCCACGCGGCGAGCCCGGCCGGCGAGTCGGTGAGCCCGACGGCGGCGGTCTGGGGCTTCGTACGGTGCATGGCGGCGTAGGCACCCTCGGTCGCGCCCCAGGCCGCGGCGTCCCGGAGCCAGGCGCGTTCCTCCGGTGTGAGCTCCGCCGGGTCGCCGGTGAAGACGGGCACGCCCGCGTCCATGCGGTGCACGGCCACCACCCGGTCGGGGTGGTCGAGGGCGAGGTAGCGGCTGACGTGACTGCCGACGTCCCCGCCCGCCGCGCCGAAGCGCGGGTAGCCGAGGACGCTCATGAGGTCGGCCCACAGGCGGGCTACGGCGACGGAGTCGAGGGGCGGACCGGTGGGCCGGTCGGAGTGTCCGTAGCCCGGCATGTCGGGCACGACCACGTCGAACGCGTCGGCCGGGTCGGCGCCGTGCGCGCCGGGGTCGGTGAGCAGCGGGATGACTTTCGTGTAGCGCCAGAACGAGTCCGGCCAGCCGTGGCCGAGGACCAGCGGGAGGACGGGCCCGGCCGGGGCGGCGGCCCGCGCATGCACGAAGTGGATGCCGAGGCCGCCGAGGCGGACGCGGAAGCGGGGGAGCCGGGCGAGTGCGGCTTCCTGGGTCGGCCAGTCGAACTCCTCCGCCCAGTACGCGACGAGTTCCCGGAGGTAGGAGAGGTCGGTGCCGAGCGACCACCCGGCGTCCTCGGGCGCGTCCGGCCAGCGCGTCGCGCGCAGCCGTGAGCGGAGGTCTTCGAGCGCCTCGGGGGCGGTCTTCGGGACGAACGGTTCGGGGCGGAGCGGCGCGTCCGGCATGGACGCACGCTACCGCCCGCACGGCCCCTCGGCAGGGCGCGCTGAGCTGGTTCCGGCCCCGTCGGATGAGCGCTGTGGTCCGTGTCAGGTCATCCATCGGCCAAGAGCGTTCCAAAACGGCGACGGCTGGTCCGGATTCCGGACGGAATCGTTGCATATCGGCCAGTCGTGGGTGAACCCAGCGTGGACCACGGGTGCGGTGGCGGGCACCGTGTGTGACGCCGGGCAGCGGGCCGAGGGCGCGGAGTGCGCGGACCGCGACAGCCCTCGGCTGCCCGTCGAACCACACGTACGGCCGGATTCCTTCCTTGTTGCGGCGGGAAGGCATCGCCATACTCGTCGGCGTTTGGCATGGTCACGCCTGGCCTTGAAGATCCGGGCGTCCCCGTGTCCGTCGTACCTCCGGCCCCAGCCCGTCGAGTGGGCGGGGCAACCCCCACTGGAGGCTTCACATGGCGCAACGCCGAACAGTTCTCACCACCCGTGCGCTCACCGCAGCGAGCGCCGTGGTCCTCACGGCAGGCGCGGCCCTGCTCCCCGGCGCCGGCTCGGCCACGGCCGCCCCCGCGTCCGCCGCGCCCACCCCGGCCGCGGCTCGAGCCGCCGCCGCCGCGGCCCTCGTCGCACGACTGGGCAACAGCGGCGCCGGCTCCTACTACGACGCCGCCGCCCACCGGTTCGTCGTCAACATCACCGACCCGTCCGCGGCCGGCCAGGTCCGCCGTGCCGGCGCCGTGCCCAGAACCGTGCGCTACTCCACCGGCCAACTGCGCGACGTCCTCGGCACGTTGGCCCAGCGGGCGCGGATCTCGGGCACCGCCTGGTCGATCGACCCCCGTCAGGACAAGGTGGTGCTGACCGTCGACCCGACGGTCACCGGATCCAGGCACACCCGGCTGAACACCGTGGTCGCCTCGCTCGGCGACAAGGTCGTCGTACGCCGGGCCGCCACCGCGCTCAAGCCGTACATCGCGGGCGGTGACGCCATCTGGGGCAGCAGCGTGCGCTGCTCCCTCGGCTTCAATGTGACGATGAGCGGCGCGCCGGCCTTCCTGACCGCCGGACACTGCGGCAACGCCTCCGCCACGTGGTCCGACTCGCAGGGCGGCGGGGAGGTCGGCCAGACGGTCGACTCGAAGTTCCCCGGCACCGACTACGCCCTGGTCCAGTACGACGACGCGAACAGCGACCACCCGAGTGCCGTCGACCTCTACAACGGCTCCAGCCAGCAGATCACCCACGCGGCCGATGCCTTCGTGGGTGAGTCGGTCCAGCGCAGCGGCAGCACCTCGGGTGTCCACGGCGGGTCCGTCACCGGGCTCGACGCGACCGTGAACTATGAGGAGGGCTCGGTCTCCGGGCTCATCGACACCAGCGTGTGCGCCGAGCCCGGCGACAGCGGCGGCGCTCTCTTCGACTCCGACGCGGCCATCGGGCTGACCTCGGGCGGCAGCGGTGACTGCACGTCCGGCGGCGAGACCTTCTTCCAGCCGGTGCCGGCGGCGCTGGAGGCGGAGGGGGTGACCCTTCCGTAGCCGGTGGTGATCCGGATTCCCTGACCGGCGTCGCATGCCGGGCGGAGCGGGCGACCGCGCCCCGGCCGGGCCGCCCGCCATGCGACGCCGCGGCGGTCAGGAGTCCTCGACGAGGTCCGCGTACGGCACGCCGGCAGGGGTGGCGAGGATAAAACACATGGCTCTTGTGGAGCGCTTCCCCGGGGAACGCCGTCTCTCCAGGGGGCGCGCCGTTCCGATATCATGATCCAACCCCTGACGGGCTCCGGCACGAAGAGCGACCAGTTTCATACATCGAGAAAATCGGCCGAACAAATTGATACCTGCACCAGCACGGATTTCTTCGCGAATAAAGAACAGAATTGACTTCGCCGCGTGGCGTCGACCACGGGTGATGTTGTGGACGGCAGCCGGCGTGGTGACCCTCGGGTTTCTCATCGCGCTGGAGATCGCTGCGCGTCACTACGGCCTGCCGGGGCCGATCACCAACCAGGCGAAAGAGGTGATCTTCCCGCCCAAGTCGGGGTTCCTCCTGTACGCCGGTATGGCGTTGATGATGGTCGTGCTCACCTGGCGTCAGCGATGCATCGCGCTCGGCGCCGCGCTCGGCATCGACCTCGTCATCCTGGTGGGGCGGTGGGCGCTCGACATCAAGGTGACCGAAGGCCACCCCTTCGGCAACGGCGCGCTCCTGGTGGTCCTCGGCTGCGCGGTCATCGCCGTCACACGCCGCACGGGCCAGGAACGTGCCCTGCTGCTGAAGGGCGTCGGACTGGCCCTGCTCCTGGTCGCCGGCCGCAAGACCGGCGACACCTGGCTGCTCATCACGTCGAAGACCCACCCGACGGTGCTCGACCCCTATGTGGCGACCGCCGACCACGCGCTGGGCAATCCGTCGTGGCTGGCAGGCCAGATCGTCAGGGCCAGCGGTCCGGTCGGCGCCCACATTCTCGACTACGTCTACGTCCAGCTCGCGGTCGCCGCGGTCGTCGTCGCCGTCTACCAGCTGCGCAATGTGGCGGTCGAGCGTCGCTTTCCCAGCCACCATCTGGTGCGCACCTTTCTGGTGGTCGGCCTCCTCGGACCGGCCATCTACATGATCTTCCCGGTGGTCGGACCGGTCTTCGCCTACAGCGCCGAGGGCGGACACTGGGCGGCGGCGAACCTGTGGCCGGACACGCCCCCGCCGATCAGCAACCCGCACCCGATTCCGTTCGACGAGATCACCCCGCGCAACTGCATGCCGAGCCTCCACACGGCATGGGCCACCACGATTTTCATCCATTCCCGCAAGGGCCCCAGGATTCTGCGGTACGCGGGCGCGTTCTGGCTGACGGCGACGCTCGGCGCGACGCTGGGATTCGGCTATCACTACGGTGCCGATCTGATCGCCGGCGCGGTGTTCGCGCTCACGATCGAGGCCGCTCTGCGTTCGCTCGCCCGCGGCTGGGACCGGTCCGGGACCCGGCTCGTCGCCCATGGCGCGACGGTCTTCGTCGCGCTTCTGCTGTCGTACCGCTATCTGCCGACGCAGATGGCCGCACATCCATGGCTGTTCGGACCGCTCCTCATTCTGGCGATGGCCTCGGTGATCCACCACTACATCCGGACCACCCGGCAGTGGGAACCGGCCGTCACCCCGGCGCGGCAGCCGGAACCGCAGCCCGAGCTCGTCCGGGCTCCGCTGCCGTGACCCTGTGGCCGAACACATGCCGCATGTGATCACCACGCCCTACTCTTCCCCTGTTCGAAACCTTCACGGACACAGGCCAAGGCGGGGGAAAGCACATGACATATCGGCGCGCGGTGATACCGGCACTGGCCGGAGGCCTGCTGATCACACTGTTGCTGTGGTGGGCGGGGGCGAGCGCATCGGCATTGCAGCTGCGCGGCAGTACGAGCGTGTTCGACGTGCAGTCGGTGAGCGAACTGCGGCGATGGCTCATGCCATGGTCGTACGACCTTCCGACGCCGGCCGGCTTGAGTGACGGCACCGAGTACGCCGATCTGTACCGCACCGCGATGCAGATCAGATTCGTGGCCGTCTTCGCGTTCTTTCTGGCCGGCGCGCTGCTCCTGGTCCGCAGGATTCCGCCGACCCAGGGTCGTACGCCCGCCACACTGCTCGCGCTGTGGGCGTGGGGCCCGGTGGCCGCGACGCTGGCGGTGACGGTCTCCGCGCCGTGGCTGATCGCGTCCCGGGGGCACGGCAGCTACCGGGTGCTGCCGCAGCTGGCGAACGTGATCGCGGCGAGCGGGCCGGTCGTGGTGTGCGCGGCGCTGGTGACCGCCCCGCTCACGGTGCTCGTGGCACGCGTCACGGCCAAGGACACGGATCCGCTGCCCCGCCGGAGCGTGCCGCCACGCGCCGCCCGCCTCGCGGCGAGCGCCGGGACCGCGGTGATCGCGCTGTCGTTGGTCGTCCTCTCGTCCACCTCGGTGGCGGCCTGGATCCAGACCTCCTTCGACGGCGGAGGGATGCTGTCCGAGCCCGGCGACCTGCTGCGTGAGTGGCTGCTGCTCGGCAGCTGGACGAGCCCGTCCGGCACGCCCATCGGCGACTGGCTGCTGTACCGGGCAGCCGATGCGCTCCTGCTGGCCGTGGTGTGGTGGGCGCTGCGGCTGCTGCCCGGCCTGCTCACCCGGACCACGGCGCCGGCGTTGGCGGCCGGCGCGGTCTGCGCCACCGTGCTGGGACTGCTGGCGAGCCAGGTGCTGCACATGGCGGCGGACGACACGGCCGGCATCTGGGGACCCGTGTACCTGTTCTCCAACCTTGGCAGCGGCGTCCCGGCCGCCCTCACCTTCGGCATCCTGGCAGGGCTGGCCGCCCTGGTGACGCTCCGGCTGGCCGGCGACCGTGACACCGGGGAACTCCCCGAGTGAGGTCACGTCGATGTGGGCCGTTGCCGTCCCGGTGCTCCCGCTGTCGGGCGCCGGGGTGACGCGGTGGGTGATGGTGCTCGGGGTGGCGGTCGGTCCGAATGACCGACTCTGCTCGGTCCGAATGTCCGACTACGTCCGGTCCGAGCCGTAGTAGAGGCGGAGGAATTCCTCCATCGCCGCGTCGACGCCGGCCCGGTCGCCCGTGGCGAGGAGGTCGAGCAGCAGACCGCGGACGGTGGCCAGTCCCAGCCTGGCGCGGCTCCGGGCCGTGGCGGGGTTCGCCCCCGCGGCCGTCTCGGCGGCCACGAGCGGCTCCAGCCAGTCCGTCACCAGTCCTTCGAGGACCGGGGCGGCCTCCGGGCGGCCCCGCAGCGCCTGCCCGCAGATCTCGAAGAAGAGCCGCTCCTGACCGGCCAGCCGAGGGTCCGTCAAGCGCTGCCACAGCAGCCGCGCGACATCGGCGGGCGCGAGGCCGGGCTCCAGGTGGAGCCGGGACAGCAGGTCGCGCTGACGCCGTTCCGACGTCCGGACGATCTCGACGAGCAGCTGTTCCTTGGAGCCGAAGTAGTGGATCAGCATGCGATGACTGACCCCGATCGCGGCGCCCAGGCGGCGCAGGCTGAGGTCCGCGATGCCGTGCGCCGCGACGTGGTCGACGGCCGCGTCCACCAGCTGAGAGCGGCGGTCCCGGTCCGTGCCGTGCAGGGCCTCGCTCCCCGGCCGCGGGTCATCCTGATTCACCACGGCATGAGTGTACCGATCGGTACACCGCGCATGTACCGTGTGGTACATGAAGTCCGTCACCGTGTCGATCGACGTACCGCAGACGCCCGAGCAGGTCTACGACTTCCTCGATGTCATCGCTCACCACGAGCGCTTCACCGACCACTACCTGACCGACTGGCGGTTCAGCGGCCCCGGCTGCGGCATCGGATCGGGCGCCACGGTCACCGCCGCACTGGGTGGCACGAGGACCGACGTCTCCATCGAGGTCGTCGAGGCCGAAGCGCCACGGCGCATCGTCGAACGCAACGTGAGCGCGGTCGGCCGGCGCCTGGCCCACGGCACCTACACGATCGAACCGCTGCCCGCCGGCGGGAGCCACGTGTCCTTCGGCTACGCCTGGACCCGCGTCCCGCTCGCCGACCGTCTACTGGCGCCCGCCGTCCGGGCCGCGATACGGCGGGCCAACCGCACGGTCATGCGGCGCCTGGCCGCGGAACTGGCTCGCCATGTCGCTGCGGCAGGCTGACGACAGATGACATGACTGTGCCTGACAGCGGTGTCAGGAGGCGTTGAATCCCCGTGACCCGCCAGGACGACACTGCCGCGCTGCGGGTCACATCACCGACTGGCCGGCGGAGGTGGCCCGGCCCATGACCTGGACCATGCTGCGGCGGCCGGCCGCGCGCCCCAGGGCCGCCATGGTGCGGTTGAGGCGCCCGAAGATGACGACGCTCGGTGGTGGGGTGCGGCGGGTGCGGCGGTCGAGCGCCCGCAAGGGCCGTGGCGACGGCCTCCACGGGCACGACGCGGCCTTCCGGGAAGCCCACCGCGCGAAGATCGGGCGAGCCGCCGAGTCATGGTGTCGGTCGGCCGCATGCGACGCCACGCGCGGTGGCGCATCGGCAAGACGATGAAGAAGGCGGCCGATAAATGCGGCAGCACTTCGGGACGGTACCGGGCCTGTCGCACGGTACCGCCCCCTCGGTCACGTCTGTGGCAGCACAGGCCATCCCGGCGTGCGGTCAGCTGCCGAGCCTGTCAACGAGACACGCTTCGGGCCTTCAGTTCGTACCGGCCGTGCTCCAGGAAGTACCGCAGGGCCTCCGGCGTGCCGTTGTCGAGGGCCCGCTCCGCCGCCGCGCGGAGTGCCGGGCCGGTGGCCGGGTCGGCGAGGATCCGGAAGACGGCGACGCGGTCGTCCTCGGCCTGCGCGAGGCGGTAGCCGGTCGCCAGGAAGGCGCGCAGGGCGGCCGGTGAGCCATCGTCCAGGGCCTTGGTGGCCTCCCTGACGACCGCCTTGTCGTGGCGTTGGCGGGCGACGGCGAGGATGTGGAAGACGGCGACGCTGTCATCCTCGGCCTGGGCCGCCGCGCGACCGGTCTTCAGGAAGTTCCGCTGGTCCGCGATGGTGCCGTCCATGGCCTTCTGCGCGGCGGCGTGGACCGCCCTGCCGGTGCCCGGGTCGGCGATGATACGCATGATCGCGATCCGCACCTCGTCGTCGGACATCTCGTCCACCGGTGTGGTCGAGCCGCCCGTGCCCGGCGCGGCCGCCACGCGGGTGGGCGAGGTGGCGGCCGAACCGGCGGCGAAGGCGGGGGTGGCGAGCAGCAGCGCCGGCGTCAGAGCGGTGGCCGCGACGGCCAGGGCGGCGCGGGTCAGTCTCACGTGTGGACCTTCCTTGTGAGCGTCGAGAACTTTGAGAACTTCGAGAACTTCGAGAACAAAGGCTTCAGCTGGCGATCTTCGTCGGGAGCGCGCCGTATCGCATTGCCGGAACCAGGCAGTCTTCAGGGTGTGCAGATTGCCGACATGACGACCGCCGCTCACGCGGCGGACCGGCCGGTATCAGAGGCTCGTGCCCGCACGTTCGGCCGTTCGGTGTGCCCACGGGGTGGAGCTGACCGCGCCGAGGGCGAGGACGCCCGCGCCGAGTCCGAGGATCATCCACCACACACCCTGCGTCGCGCTGGTGAACGCCGTCCCGCCCTGGGCAGTCCGCGGGCCGATGACCGTCCCGGAGATCGCGACGCCCAAGGTGGTGCCGGTCTGGCGGCCGGTGGAGGCCAGCGAACCGGCCAGCCCGGCCATCGAACGGGGCATCCCCGAGATCGCCGCGTTGGTGATCGGCGGGTTGACCGCACCGAGGAAGACGCCGAACAGCAGATAGATCGCCAGGACGGCCCAGAGGGGAGTGTCCGGCCCGAGCCGGAGCGACATGCCGCCGCCGAGGGCCAGGGCCGTCCCGGCCACCACCAGCGGCAGCAGCGGACCGCGCGCACCGACCAGGCGCCCGGTGAGTGGCGCTATCACCAGGACGGGCAGCCCGACCGGGAGCAGGCACAGCCCCGCCGTCACCGGCGCAAGGCCGCGTACGTCCTGCAGGTACTGCGGGGTCACGAACAAGAAGGCGCCGAAGGCGCACAGGGCGAACAGGGCGATCACGATCGCCGAACCGAACGGCACGCTGCGGAAGAGACGCAGCTCCAGGAGCGGATCGGCGCGGCGCGGTTCGTAGCCGAGGATGCCCGCCACGCCGAGCGCGGCGACGGCGAGCAGCCCGACGATGACCGGCGAGGTCCAGCCCAGCGACCTGGACTCGATGATCGCGTACACGACACTGCCCAGGACCAGGACCATCAGCGCCTGCCCGACGGGGTCGAACCGGCGGGCCCGGGCGGCCCGGGACTCGGGCACGAACCGCGCGGCGCACACGATCGCCACGGCCACGATCGGGATGTTGATCCAGAAGACCGACCGCCAGCCGAAGGCGTCGACCAGCGCACCGCCGACGATCGGGCCGAGGGCCAGCGCCAGCCCGGACATCGAGGCGAAGACGCCTATGGCCCGGGCCCGTTCGGCGGCATCCGTGAAGGTGTTCGCGACGATCGCCATGGCCACCGGGTTGAGCATGGTCCCGCCGACGGCTTGCAGCACCCGTGCCGCGATCAGCCAGCCGATGCCCGGAGCCAGTCCGCACAGCAGCGAGCCGAGGCCGAAGGCCGCGAGACCGGCCTGGAAGACACGCCGTCGGCCGACTCGGTCGGCGGTGGACCCGGCCAGCACGAGGAACCCGGCCAGCACCAGGGTGTAGGCGTCGACCGTCCACTGCAGACCGGACTCCGGGGCCCGCAGCTCGCGGCCGATGGTGGGGAGCGCGACGTTGACGACGGAGATGTCCATCACGACCACGACGATGCTGATGCAGCAGATCGCGAGTACGAGGGACTTGTGCCGCGGGCTCGGTTCGGCAGCCGCGGCAGGGGAGAGCACTGATGAACTCATGGCCACGACGCTAGGATTTAGAGCGTGGTCGAGATCAAGCCGCAGCCGGCATCCGGTGCAGCCGAGCCGAAGACGGATCGCAGCGCCATACCCGCAGCAGGTGTCACCATCGCCGAGGCGGCCCGCCGCACCGGCGTGAGCGTGCACACACTTCGGTACTACGAGCGTGCCGGACTGGTCATCAGTCCGGTCGACCGCACGAGCGGCGGCCGCCGCCGGTACCGGGAACTCGACCTCAAGTGGATCACCATCTGCACCAAGTTGCGCGCCACCGGCATGCCCATCAGAGGCATCCGCCAGTACGCCGAACTGGTCGCTGCGGGATCGGGCAACGAGGCGGAACGCCTTGCCCTCCTGGAAGCACACCGCGCCGACATCCTGGCCAGGCTGGCGGAGATCCAGGAGAATCTGAAGATGATCGACCGCAAGATCGAGGTCTACCGGGGAAGCATGGCCGCGGGCGAGGCCGACCGACTGTGGGCACCCCTCAACTCCCGTTGAGACCATCGTTACTGACCGTGTGGTAGTGGTGGGTTGTTGTCGATGCGTAGGCTCTCGGGGGGAGAGACATGCACCGGAGCGATGTGCACACGGAGACCGCGGCGGCCGCCCGGGTTCGACGGGCCGAAGACGTACTGGACATGCAGCGTTTCGCTCGCAGAGGCGGAATCCCGCTGCTGCTGAGCATGCTGGGTGCCCGCGCCGGAGCCGATGTGCTCCTCGTGGACTCGACGGGTGCCATGGCCTTCCCGTCGAAAAGGCCTCTTGGCGACGCCGAAAGGGACATCGCCCGGCGCGCGGTGCGTGAACTCACCGCCCGGGGACTGAAGTCCGTGACCATCGACCACGACGGACTCACCTGCATCGCCCTGCCTCTCGACGGCCCGCGAGGCGTTCCCATGCCCGTGCTCGCCGCCGTCTTCTCCCAGCCGGCACCGCCTGAAGTGCCGCTCCTGCTCGCCGACGCCACCTCTGCCCTGAGCCTGAGCTGGATGACGGAACACACCCGGCAGCAGCAGCGTCGGCTGCAACTCGCGGACGCCCGGATCCGCGAAGCGGTGCTGCACCTCCTGATGAACGGTCAGGCCGCCGCCGCACGCCAGATCGCCGGGGCACTGCGACCCACGCTGCCCGAGACGGTTCAGGTGTACGTCGTCGAAGGGCCGCCCGGCGTACGAAGCCAGGTGGCGGACGAGCTGAGCCAGGCGGCCGAGCGCGCATGGGTCGTGCCCTGTCCCGTCTATGCCAATCACACGATTGTCCTCGCGCCCGCCGGCCCCGAGGCACCGCCCGGCCGCGCACCCAAGTGGACCAGATCCGCGTCGCGGAGAGCCGACTGCTGTATCGGCGTGAGCGACGAGGTGCCGCTGTGCGATACCGCCACCGGCTATGCCCAGGCCTTTCACGCCCTGGCCGTCGCCCGCCGCCGCACCGAACGGCAGTCCTCGTTCACCAGCGACCCCGACCTGGCCCTCACCATCGGCCCGGAGGCGGCCCTGTGGGCCCGGAGTTTTCTCGCGCCGGTCCACACCCACCGCGCCAGACGGCCGCAGGACCCTGACGGCGCCGAACTACTGGCCACGATCGCGTCATGGCTCAGCTTCTCCTCGCGCGCGACCGCGCACCTGAAGATCCACCGCAACACCCTGTCCGCACGTCTCACCTGCGTCCAAGGCCTCCTGCACCTGGACCTGGACCGACTCGCCGATCAAGCCACCCTGGCCCTCGCCCTGCGCGCGATCGCGGCAGGCAGATCCGCCCCTGCCCGACACAGCGCCACACGGGTGCCCTCCCTGGACGAACTCCTCCAGCTGCCCCACGTCACGACGTGGGCGCAGCACCAATTCCGGTGTCTGCGCGCTCCCGGGATCCCGGCCTGCATCCCCGACACACTCACCACCTGGCTACGCCTCGACGCACGCATCGCCCCGACCGCAGCGGCACTGTCCCTCTCGACATCCGCCGTCCGCAAACGCCTGGCACGCAGCGAATCACTGCTCCAGCGTTCTCTGCTGCGGCCCCCCAGCGCCGTCCACGACCTGTGGCTCGCACAACGGTCCCTCGACCTGACGGCACGGAAACCTGCACCGGCCCAACTCACCCACGCGTTCAGCACCACCCAGCCCGCCTTCTACGGCCGCCTCTGGTCGAGACGTTGACCGCACTGCTCGGACGGGCCCTACTAGGGCGTGTTGCGAAAGTCCCGGCCGCAACACGCCCTAGGCCTGTGGTCCCAGGTGGGAAGCCAGGACCGCTGCCTGGACGCGGCGTTGGACGCCCAGTTTGGACAGCAGCCGGGAGATATGGTTCTTGACGGTCTTCTCGGACAGGTACAGCTTCTTGCCGATCTCCCGGTTGGTCAGGCCGTCGCCGATGAGGGCGAGGATGTCCCGTTCCCGTGGCGACAGACCGGCCAGCTCGGGCGGCAATGAGGGGGCGGCGGCCGGATCCGCCCGCAGGGAGCGCATGAGGCGGGCCGTGGTCGCGGGATCCAGCATCGACTGACCCGAGGCGACGGTGCGGATCGCCGAGACCAGGTCGGAACCCTTGATCTGCTTGAGGACGTAGCCGGAGGCGCCGGCCATGATCGCGTCCAGCAGGGCTTCCTCGTCGTCGAAGGAGGTCAGCATCAGACACGCGAGCTCCGGCATCCGGTCGCGCAACTCCCGGCAGACCGTGATGCCGTCGCCGTCGGGAAGCCGGACATCGAGTACGGCGACGTCCGGACGCAGCGCGGGGCCGCGGGTCAGCGCGTGGTGGGCGGTGTCCGCGTCGCCGACCACGCTGATGTCCGGTTCGGCGTCGAGCAGATCGGTCAGGCCGCGGCGCACGACCTCGTGATCGTCGAGAAGGAACACGCGGATCGGGTTCTGCGCGCTGAAGGTGCGTGGCTCACCCATGACGACCTCTCGTTCCCCGGGAGACGGGACGGACTGCGGACTGTCCATGCGGCCGATCATCACCCGCCGGCTCCGCACACGCTAGGGCCGACCGGCCCCACTCACTCCATGGTCACCGTGCGCGAGGTCGAACCGCACGTCCGCTCCCGCACCCTGATGCGCGCGGCCCCCGCGAGCGTGGCGCCGGCGCGCCCCGTGACGGCGGGGAAGGACATGAGGTCTCCTCTCGCTCATGGGCCGGTCGGGCCCGGGCAGGGACCTGCGGCCCAGGAACCGGTGGCCGCGATGTCAGCACGCTGGTATCGGGTCCCTCGTCACGGAGGTGGAGACCATGCCCCGAACCATCACCGTGGGTCTCGACGACTCGCCCGAGAGCCGGGCCGCCGCCGAATGGGCGGCCCGGGAAGCACGGCTGCGCGCCCTGCCGCTGAAGCTCCTGCACGTCTTCGAGCCCCTGCCCGCACACCTGGCCCAGGCACCTCTGCTCGGCGCCGAGACCGGACAGGACTGGTCCGAGAGGATCGCGCCCGAGGCCGCGGAGGGTATCCGGCTGCGCCATCCCGGAGTAGAGGTGATCACCGACCGGGTCAGCGGCACAGCGCCCGAGGCCCTGGCCGAAGCGGCGGACGCCGCAGAGCTGCTGGTGCTGGGCTCGCGGGGCTTCGGCGGCGTCGGCGGCTTCATGGTCGGCTCGGTCAGCCTGGCCGTCATCGCCCGTGCCGCCCGCCCGGTGGTGCTGGTCAGGGCCGGAGAACAGGCCGCCGACGAACACGCGGCGGATCCCGCGGGCGGCCCGTCGGCCGCGGCCCCCTTCCGGCCCGTCGTGGTCGGTCTCGACACCGGCGCCCCGGACGAGACGCTGCTGGAGTTCGCCTTCGACACCGCCGCCCGCCGCGGCGCGGTCCTCAGGGCCGTGCACGGCTGGAGCGAGCCGCCCACGTCCTTCTACCGGTTCTACGGCGACGCGGAACTCTTCGGCACGCTCGCGCGCCGGCAGGCCGGCCTCCTGACCGACGTACTGCGTCCATGGCGGCAGAAGTTCCCGGACGTCGACGTGATCGAGGCGAGCCGGGCCGGCAACGCCGCACACGTGCTCGTCGAGGCGTCCCGGGACGCTTCCCTGGCGGTGGTGGGACGGTGTGTCCGCACCGGCACTCTCGGTGCCCATGTCGGCCATGTCACCCACGCCGTCCTGCACCACGTCGTCGCGCCCGTCGCCGTGGTCCCGCACGCGTGACACCCGTCGAGGAGCGCACCATGACGACAGGAGCGGTACGGGTACTCGGTGAGCCCCTTGAGGCGCGGGCCGGCGGCGGGCCGCTCGGCCCCGGCACGGGACGGTGAGCAGCGTGGACCTTCCGATCGTCGTCGGCGTCGACGGCTCCGAACCGAGCCTGCGGGCCGTGGACTGGGCAGCCGACGAGGCCGCCCTGCGCGGGGCGCCGCTCCGGCTGGTGTACGCCTCGCTCTGGGAACGCTACGAGGGCGCCCTGCTCGCCCAGGAACTCGGCAGGCCGACGGAGGAGGTGATGGCCCAGGACGTCGTCGGTGTCGCCCGGGACCGGGCCCGGCGTCGCCGGCCGGGCGTGGACGTCACCACCGCGGTGCTGCCCGAGGAACCCGAGCGCGGGCTCGTCCACGAGAGCAGCACCGCCCTCGCCGTGGTCCTGGGCTGCCGGGGCCGCAGCGGCATCGTCGAAGCGCTCCTCGGGTCGGTCAGCCTGGCGGTCGCCGGACACGCGCACTGTCCGGTGATCGTGCTGCGCGGCAGCCACGACAACCAGGCCCGCGCCGGGATCCACGGCCGTATCGTCGTCGGCGTCGGCGAGGGAGCGGCGGGTTCGGCCGCCGTACGGTTCGCCGCCCAGGAAGCCGGGCTGCGCGGCGTGCCCCTGGAAGCCGTACGGGCCTGGCGCCGCCCCGCGCACGCGGGCACCGGACACCCTCGGGCGGACGTCGTCCGGGGGCACCCGCGGCTCGCCGGGGAGCCGGCGCACACCGAACAGCGGCAGGTCGTCGAGGCGTTGGAGGAAGCCCTGCGGGACGCACCGGCCGGCCTCGGAGTGTGCTGCCGCAGCATCGAGGGCCACGCCCGCGACGCCCTGATCGCCGTGTCCTACGACGCCGACCTGCTCGTCGTCGGCGCCCGACGCCGGCACGGTCACCTCGGACGCCGGCTCAGCCGCGCCACCCACGGTGTGCTCCACCACGCGGCATGCCCCGTGGCCGTCGTACCCGAACGGCTGTGACCGGCCCGCCGTCGGCGTCCGCGGTCGCTGTGGTCGAGGACCAGGGCGCGGCGTACCGGGCTCTCCTCCAGGCGGGGAAGCAGGTCGAGCACGGGGTCCTCCGGAGCGGCGGTCACGACCTCGCCGAGGGGGTGCATCACCTCGCCGACCGTCGTGCCCGCGCGCTCCTGCGGTGGTGTCGCCTCCACCCGCCGCACGGTGAGCAGCCCGGCGACCGAACCGTCTGCCGCCAGGACCGGGAACGCAGAGTGCCGGTAGCGGCCGAAGGGCCCTTCGGCCAGGAAGTCGGTGAGCGCCGCCGTCGCCGGCACGGTGCCGGGTGCGGTGTCATGACACGCCGGACCGGAACCCCGTCCAGCATGCCCAGGATCTGTGCCTGGCGGGCCTCGCCGCTGGCGGCAGTGATGAGGAACCAGCCGATCAGCGCGGGCCACAGGCCGGTGAGGTGGCCGGCGAACAGCACGTCCGCGAACCCGGAAAGCACCATGCACCAGCCCAGCACCCGACCCGCCGCCGAGGCACCCCGGGTCGCCCGCAGCCGGTCACCGGTCCGGTGCCACAGATACGCCCGCAGCAGCCGCCCACCGTCCAGCGGGGCGGCGGGCAGCGCGTTGAACACGGCGAGGAGGACGTTGATCGCGCCCACCCAGGCCACCGCCTCGACCACCAGCCCCGACACGCGCAGCGCGGCCAGCCCCATGGCGAGGCCGGTCAGCGCGGCGCCGGTGAGCAGGCTCGTCAGGGGACCCACACCGGCGATGCGGCACTCGGCGGCCGGCGACGGGGCTTCGCCGCGCAGCCGGACGGCACCGCCCAGCATCCCCAGCGTGATGCCCTCGACCTGGACGCCGTCGCGCCGGGCGACCACGGCGTGTGCCAGCTCGTGCGCCAGCAGCGAGACGAGGAACACAAGGGCGGTCAGTACGGCGAGCGCCCAGTACGCGAAGGGGGAGTGACCCGGGTGGGCGGCGGGGAACCGGCCGTTCGCCAGCGCCACCGTGACCAGGGCGACGATCACCAGCACGCTCCAGTGCAGGCCGACCCGGACGCCGGCGATCCGGCCGAGGGACAGTGTCTCGTCCATGATCCTCGCCTCGCCCTGCGGCCCGGAGCGCCGTACGGGCCGTACGGAGAGACCCGCTCGTCACGGTGACGCCGTCGACGGCGCCTCGTTCGCAACGGCCGGCGGAAGGTGGGGGAGGTGTGGCTGTACATCGAAGACGCCGCCGAGTCCCGCGACGCGCAACAGGCGCACCAGGCACCCGTTGTCCGAGATCAGCCTCAGCCGGCCCCGCCGGGCGAGGACCCGGTTGCGCGCGCGGCACAGCACACCGAGCCCGGCGCAGTCGATGAACGCGATCGACCGCAGGTCCAGCACCAGGTCGGGTCGCGGGGAAACCGTGAGCGCGTCCAGCCGCTCCGCCAGCGCGGGCGCGGTCAGTACATCGATCTCGCCTCGCAGGGACACGACGGTCGCCCCGCCGGCCACATGCTCGGCCGCCACCACGTCCCGCGCGGTCTCGCGCGCCGACACGCGGGGCCTGTCGATCTCGTACATGGAAAGAGCCAACCGGACAGGGCGGATGCGGCGGTAGGGCCGGTCGGCCCCTGTCGCCGTCCGGCCGGGAGTGAGGGCCGGACGGCCCAAGCGGAACGCTATGCCTTTTGGCGAAGCTGAAGGTGCGGGGCGGTTCTGGTCCTCGTACCGGAACCCGACTGTCCCGCGGCGGACGGAGCGAAGAGGGTGAGGAACGCCATGAAAGGCTTTGTCTTCCATGGTCCCGGACAGGCGTCCTGGCAGGACCTCCCGGACCCCGGTATCAAGGAGCCGACCGACGCGATCGTGAAGGTCGGCGTCGTGACGATCTGCGGGACGGATCTGCACATCCTCAAGGGCGATGTGCCCGAGGTGCGGCCCGGCACGGTCCTCGGTCACGAGGCGGTCGGTGAGATCGTCGAGATCGGCGGCGACGTGCGGACCGTGCGGCCCGGGGACCGGGTGCTGATGTCCTGCATCACCTCCTGCGGACGGTGCCGGTTCTGCCGGGACGGCTCCTACGGCCAGTGCCGGGGCGGCGGGGGCTGGATCCTCGGCCACCTCATCGACGGCACCCAGGCCGAGTACGTCCGCGTCCCCTGCGCCGACCTGTCCGTCCACCCGCTGCCCGCGGCCCTCGCCGACGAGGACGCCGTCCTGCTCGCGGACATCTTCCCGACCGCCTACGAGGTGGGCGTCCTCAACGGCCGCGTACGCCCCGGGGACACCGTGGCAGTCGTCGGCGCCGGACCCGTCGGGCTCGCCGCCATCGCCACGGCCCGGCTGTTCTCTCCCGAGCGGATCATCGCCGTCGACCTGGCCCCGGCCCGGCTGGAGGCGGCGCACCGGCTCGGCGCCGACGCGATCGCCGACGCCCGCGAGGCCCCGGGCCAGCTGGTCGACGACCTGACCGACGGGCTCGGCGCGGACGTGGTCATCGAGGCCGTCGGCGTCCCGGAGAGCTTCGAGCTGTGCACCCGCATGGTGCGACCTGGCGGGCACGTGGCCAACGTCGGTGTGCACGGCAGGCCCGCCACGCTGCACCTGGAAGACCTGTGGAGCAAGAACGTGACCATCACGACCGGGCTGGTGGACACGTACTCCACCCCGACCCTGCTGCGGATGGCCGCCGGCGGCCGGCTGCCGACCCGGCAGCTGGTCACCCACACCTTCCCGCTGGAGCACATGGAGGAGGCGTACGACGTCTTCGCCCAGGCCGCCGACACCGGCGCGCTGAAGGTGGTGCTCGGCGGGGAGCGACACGAAGTGGCCGTTCCCGAGGCGTGATCGAGAAGGGCGTGAGGGCCATGACCGAACAGCAGACGAGAGCGAACACGGCGACAGAGCTGCCGCGGGGCGTGGGCGATCTGGGCCGCCGGCTGGCCGCCCGGCGGGCCCAGCTCGGCCTGTCACGACGTGACGTGGCCGTACGCGCCGACATGGCGGTGGACTACCTGCGGTATCTGGAGTCGCATCCCGGCGCCGCCCCCGGCACCGCCGCGCTGGGCCGACTGGCCGGGGCGCTGGGGACCACGGTGACCGAGCTGGCCGGCGCCGCCGCCGATCTGCCGCCCGGCCCCGGACGTGCCGTACGCGAGCCCCGCTTCACCGAGATGGCACTGGGCGAGTGTCTGGTACGGCTCGGATCCCACGGAGTGGGCCGGCTCGCGCTACCCACCGCCGCCGGGCCGGTGATCGTGCCCGTCAACTACAGCGTCGTCGACGGCGCGATCGTCTTCCGGACCGGCCTCGGCGCGACCCCCTCCCTCGCGGCCGGCTGCCAGGTGGCCTTCGAGATCGACCGCATCGACGACGCCTTCAGCCAGGGCTGGAGCGTCCTGGTCCGCGGCTACGCCCGGACCGTGCGGGACCCGGCGGAGCAACGCCATTACACCGAGCGGTCGTTCAGCACACCGTGGGCGGGCGGCACGCGTGACGTGTGGATACGGATCGACCCCGAGGTCGTCACCGGACGCCGGGTCACGGCCTGACCGGTGCCGCCGCGCACCCCCGCGCAGTGGTGGTGAACACCATGACCCTGCTGGACGAGAACAGACCGTCACCGACCACGCCGTACGCCGATCCCCGGGGGGATCCGTTCCCGCGGGGCCAGTTCGCCGTACCGGCGGTTCCCCTGACCTTTCTGCATCGCGAGCGGCTGGTCCGCCACCTCGACGAGGCGCTTCTGACACCGCTGACCGTGGTCGGAGGGGCTGCTGGGGCGGGCAAGACGCTGCTGGTCGCCGACTGGGCCCTGGCACGGGAGCGTCCCGTCGCCTGGCTCACCGCGCCGGCGGCGGACAAGGGCTGCGGAACCTTCTGGGCATACCTCGTCCAGGCCCTGCGCCTCGCCGGCGCGCCGCTCTCCACGGACGCCGGCTGCCCGGCCGACGCCGGCCGCGTCGACGAGGGCCTCCTCACCCGGCTCGCCGCCGAACTGGGCGCAGGGGACCCGCCGGTGGTCGTGGTCATCGACGAGTACGACCGGGTGAGCGACCCTCAGGTCGCGGATCAGCTGGAGTTCGTCGTCCAGCAGGCGCGAGACGGTGTGCGCCTGGTCCTCGCCACCCGAACCGATCCGCTGCTCCCCCTGCACCGTTACCGGGCGGCCGGTGCGGTCACGGAGATCAGGAACGCCGAGCTGGCCTTCACCCCGGACGAGACAGCCGGCCTGCTGGCGCTGCACGGACTGCACCTGCCGGCCGACGACCTCGCCGCCCTGGTCGAACGCACCCGGGGATGGGCGGCCGGACTGCGGCTGTGCGCTCTGGCCGCGCAGGGGGAGACCGACCCCCGGACGTATCTCAAGGAGTTCGAGGCCGACCGCACCACCATCGCCGACTTCCTGCTGGCGGAGGTGCTCAAGCGGCAGCCGGCCAGGACACAGGACCTGCTGCTGAGGATCAGCGTCCTCGAACGCTTCTGCCCGGATCTGGCCAACGCCCTCACCGGTCGCATCGACGCCGAGCTGATCCTGACCGAACTGCACCGCGAGAACGCCTTCGTCGAGTATCTCGGGCGCACCTGGTTCCGTCTCCATCCGCTGTTCGGCGAGATCCTCCACGCCCATCTGCGGGTGCGCTCTCCCGGCCTGGAAACCGAACTCCACCGCCGCGCGGCACGCTGGCTGCGGCGCTGGGGATCCCTCGACGAGACACTCGGCCACGCGGCGGCGGCGCACGACTGGGCGGCCGCCGCCGGCGCCCTCGTCGGTGAACTCGCCATCGGGGAGATCTTCACCGGCCCGCGCGCCGACGCCCTGTCCGCGCTGTTCTCACGGATGGGACCCAAGCCCACCGGCCCCGCCACGGAACTCGTCCGCACGGCCCGGGAACTGTCCCGGGGCGACATGGACCACGGCCTGGCCCGCCTGGAACGCACCGCACAGGCCCTGGCACGGCACGGCGGATCCTACGACGAGGACGGATCTTCGTACGGGGAGGGATCTTTCGACGGGGACGGATCCCTCGCGGAGGACGCGGCGGACCTGGCCGCGGCCCGGCTCAGTGGCGCGCTCCTGGAAGCCCTGGCCGGACGGCTCACCGGTTCGCCGGCACGGGCGGAGAGGGCCGCCGAGGCAGCCGAGAGGCTGCGGAGCGAGGTCCCCGGCCGGCTGCTGGCGCAACATCCCGAGCTGAACGCCCTGCTGCTCACGCATCTGGGCGCGACACGGTTGTGGGCCGGCCGTATGGGAGACGCCAGGGCAGCCCTGACGACGGTGGTCGGCGCCGGCCGGTCGGTATCGACGGCACAGCCGCGCCAGGAGTGCCTGAGCCACCTCGCGTTCATCGACTACCTGAAGGGTTGGCCGGGCCGAGCGGAGCGCAAGGCCCTGACCGCGGTCACCGCGACGGACCGCGACGATCCGCCCCCGGGTCCCGGGCCGGGGCTCGCCTCGCTGGTCCTGGCCGCGGTGGCCGTCGACCGCGACGAACTGGACCGGGCCGAGGCGCTTCTCGCCACCGCGGACGACGCGCGGCGCCTGCCACCGGATCCGGTGACACGAGCGGGGCAGTCCATCGTCACCGGGCGTCTGCTCCTGGCCCGTGGTGACACGCGGGGCGCACACGAAGCGGTGGGCGGGGCCGTCGTAACGGACGTGGTATCGCCTTGGGCCGAAGCGCACAGGGCGTCGGTGGCAGCCGCCGCGCACCTCGCCGAGGGCCGACCGGACAGGGCCGTCGAGCTGCTGGGAGAGGAACTGGAGCGCGAGCCGGTGTGCCTCGTGGGGGCCGCACAGGCGGAGGTGGCCGCGGGCAGGCCGGGCGCCGCGCTCGAACTCCTCGACCGGGTAAGGCTGTTGGACCACACCGGCCCCGCCGTGACCGTACGGGCAGCACTGGTCCGGGCACAGGTCGCGGGCGAAGCCGGGGATCCGGCCGCACGGCGCGGCCTCGTGGCCGAGGCGCTCCGGCAGGCCCGGCGCGAGCGGCTGCGCCGCCCCTTCCAGGAGGCCGGACCATGGCTGCGTCCCCTGCTGCGCACACCGCCGCTGCGCGCGCTGGCCGAGGGCTGGCTCGCGGCCGGCCCGCCGTGGCCCGGTGGCCGGGCGCGGCCCGCGGAGCCGCTGCCGCTGCCGGTGGTGGAAGAGCTGAGCGGACGCGAACGCGACGTCCTGCGACGGCTGGCGCAGATGATGTCGACACAGGAGATCGCAGCCGATCTGTATGTGTCGGTCAACACGGTCAAGACCCATCTCAAGAGCGCCTACCGGAAACTGGCCGTGAACCGGCGGCACGACGCGGTGCACCGCGCCCGCGAGCTGGGGCTCCTGTGAGGGGCGAGCAGGCGGCGCGGGATCACCTCCCACGGGTGAGGCGGTGCGCGGGACCGAAGACGGAGGATCACACGGAAAGGCACTGGCAGGCTCGTCCCAGGAACGTGGGGGAGAGCAGCGCATGCAGTACGAGATTCGCGTCGACGGCCGGATGACCGAGCCGCTGCTCAAGGCGTTCCCCGAGCTGGACCATGTGGTGATGTCCGGTCAGACCGTCCTGTTCGGCCCGATCATCGACGAGGCGCAGCTGTACGGGCTGCTGGCCCGCTGCCAGTCGTTGGGCCTGCGTGTGCTGGAGATTCGCCAGATGCCCTCATGACCGGTTGCCCGGCACCGGGTCGCCGCCCGGATCACCCGCCAGGGGTGACGCCCACGGCGACAGGCCGGCAGGAAAGGAGGAGCCATGGCTTCGGGCGCAGCCTCCGGACCGTCCCGCCCGGACCCGTCAGGGGAGTCCGGACATGTCCTGAGCGCTGAGGAACACGCCGAGTACGAGCGGCTCCGCACCGCCTCGCAGACACGCCGCCGACGCCTGCGCTGTGTGGCCGCATCGGTTCTCCTCGTCCTCACGCTTGTGCTCGCTCCCTTGGCCGCCGTCGCGGTCTGGGTCCATGACACGGTCACCGACACCGGCCGCTATGTGCAGACCGTCGCGCCGCTCGCCTCGGCACCGGCCGTGCAGAACGCGCTGGTGAACCGGCTGACCGACCGCGTGGTGGCCCAGGTCGACGTCCCGTCGGTGACAGCTTCGGTCACCAAGCTGCTCGCGGACAACGGCGCACCGCCACGCGTCGTCGACGCGTCCAAGGCACTCACCGGTCCGCTGCGCTCCGCCGTGCAGACGGTCGTGCACCGCACCATCGACCGCGTGGTCACCAGCGACGCCTTCCAGCAGGCCTGGGTGGCGTCCAACCGGCGGGCGCAGTCCGCGGTGGTGGGCATGCTCACCGGAGAAGGACAGGGCGCGCTCAAGGCCGAGGGCGACACGGTCCAGCTCGACATCGGAGTGGTGGTCGACCAGGTTCAGAAGCGTCTGGTCGACGCGGGCTTCAAGCAGGCCTCCGCCATCCCGCAGATCGACCGCTCGGTCACCCTGTTCCGCACCGACGAACTCCACAAGGCGCAGAACGCGATGCGGCTGCTCGACATCGCCGGCACGTGGCTGCCCGTGCTGACCCTCGCCGCGGCCGCCGCGGCCGTGTGGGCCGCTCCCGCACACCGGGTGATGCTGATCGTCACCTCCCTCGGCGTCGGCGCCATGATGATCGTGCTGCTCGTGGCACTGGCCGTCGTACGGCGCGTCTACCTCGACTCGGTTCCCCCGACCACGCTGCCGCCCGACGCGGCCTCCGTGATCTTCGATACCTTTGTCCGTTTCCTGCGCGACAGCGCCCGTACGCTCATCGTCGTCTCCGTGATCACGGCGCTGGCCGCTTATCTGTACGGGCCGAGCCGCGCGGCCCGCGCCGTGCGATCCACGGCGCAGCGGGGCGCCACGGCGGCCGGGCGGGGACTGATTCGCGCGGGTGTGGACACCGGCCACGGGGGACAGTGGCTGGCCGCTCACCGGTCGTGGACCACCGGTGTCACCATCGGGGCCGGTGCCCTGGCCCTCGTGCTGTGGAACCACCCCACGGTGGGTGTGGTGGCACTCGTTCTCCTTCTGGTCGTGGTCGTGCTGGCCGTCACGGGCGTCCTCGCCGCTGCGACGGGGCCGACTGCCACCGTCGGCCGAGCGGATGCCTCGACGCCCTGACCGCCGTTCACCCGCCCCGGGTGAGGCGGCCGTACTCCCGTCCCGCGCACGCTGGGAAGCGCACGGAACAACTACCGGGTGCACACCCGGGACGGAGCAAGCGACATGAGCGCGCAGACCTACCTCGCGTATGACTATCCGGCGCTGAGCGTCTTCTGGTCCATGCTGGTGTTCTTCCTGTGGATCATGTGGTTCGTGCTGCTCTTCCGGATCGTCATCGACATCTTCCGCGACGACGAGCTGAGCGGCTGGGGCAAGGCCGGCTGGCTGCTGTTCGTCGTCCTCCTGCCCTTCCTGGGCGTCTTCGTCTACCTCATCGCCCGCGGCAAGAACATGGGCCGCCGGGAGGCCGAACAGGCCCGTGCACAGCAGCAGGCCGTCGACAGCTACATCCGCGAGGCCGCCCGGACCGGCGCGCCGGTGACCAGTGCGGACGAACTCGCGAAGCTGTCCGACCTGCGCTCCCACGGAGACATCACCGACGACGAGTTCCGGCGGGCGAAGGAACTGGTACTCACCGGCAGCGGGGCGTCCGCGCAGGCCGGTGGCGCCCGTTCCGCCCCGGCGCACTGAACTCCGCGGCCTCGACCGCCGGTCGTGCCCCGGCCACGTCACGCGCCGGCGGCCGGGGCGGTGGTGTGCGGGTGTCAGCCCAGCGCGGCGGTGAGACGCGGTGGTGAGAGATACCCCTCGATCCCTACGGCCCCGCCCTCGCGGAGACGGATCGCCCGGTCGATGTCCCGTGCTCGCCTCGCGGACAACCGCAGGACAGCCTCGATGGAACAGCCACCATCCAGCCGCCCCTGGCCGGTGTCCCGGTCCGGCGTACCGTGGCCCGCCCGCGCGGGATACGGTGGAGACGACCGTCGGTTCGAGGTCCGTGCGCCGAGGGAGCGGGAGGAGCACGGTGGGAACTCCCGAGGAGCCCCGCGAACTGCTGCCGCAGCTGAAGCTCGACGAGCTGCTGGAGGAGCTGCAGGCCCGGATCGACGCTGCCCGCGGCACCCGGGACCGCGTCCACAGCCTGCTGGGAGCGGTCCTCGCCGTCGGCCGGGAGCTGGATCTGGAACAAGTCCTGCGCTCCATCGTCGAAGCGGCCGCCACCTTGGTGGACGCGGAATACGCGGCCCTCGGCGTCATAGGACCGGACGGCAGGACCCTGTCCGACTTCCACACCGTCGGTGTGGACGAGCAGACGATCGCCGAGATCGGCTCCCTGCCCGAGGGCCACGGCATCCTCGGCGAGCTGATCCGCCGCCCGGAACCCCTCCGGCTGGAAAAACTCTCCCAGCACCCCGCCTCGTACGGCTTCCCGGCCCATCACCCGCCGATGAACACCTTCCTGGGCGTCCCCATCCGGGTCCGCGACCAGGTCTTCGGCAACCTGTACCTGACCGAGAAACGCGGCGGGGTGCAGTTCGACGAGGACGACGAGTCCGTGCTGTCCACACTGGCCGTGGCGGCCGGCGTGGCCATCGACAACGCCCGACTGTACGAGGACTCCCGGCTGCGCGAGCGCTGGCTGCGGGCGAACGCGGAGATCGCCCACAGCCTGATGTCCGGCACGGCTCCCGCCGAGGCTCTCGACCTGATCGCCGAACGGGCCCGGGAGATCTCCGGCTCGGCCCTCGCGGCGGTCGCGATGCCGCTGGAGGGCAGCGAGGCGCTCAGCGTGGAGAACGCCGTCGGAGTCGACGCGGACGCGCACCGGGGACTGGCGCTGCCCCTGCGCGACACCCTGATGGGCCTCGCGTTCTCCACCGCCACCCCGGTCACCAGCGACGATGTCAGCCACGACGAGCGGATCACGCCCGAGCCCCCGCGCTTCGAGGGCCTCGGCCCCGCCGTCGCCGTCCCCATCGGCACCGCCGAGGGCGGCGTACGCGGGGTGGTGCTGCTGGCCCGTGAGGTCGGCCGGCCGGGGTACTCCGGCAAGGAGACCGAGTTGCTGCTGGGGTTCGCCGCACAGGCCGCGATCGCCATGGAACTGGCCGAGCGCCGCCAGGACGCCCAGCAGATCGCCGTGCTCCAGGACCGCGACCGGATCGCCCGCGACCTGCACGACCTGGCCATACAGCGGCTCTTCGCCACCGGGATGACCCTGCAGAGCGCGGGCCGCTTCATCGAGCATCCCGAGGCCGCCGAGCGGGTGCTGCGGGCTGTGGACGACCTCGACGAGACCATCAAGATCATCAGGTCGGCGATCTTCGGGCTGCGCGCCCGCGAGAACGCCGTCGGCAGCGGGCTGCGGGCCAGAGTCGTCCAGGTGGCAGGCGAGGCCGCGGCGGTCCTGGGCTTCGCGCCCAGCGTGCGCATGGAGGGCCTGCTCGACACCGATGTGGCCCGCGAGATCGCCGACCAGGTCGTGGCCGTGCTCTCCGAGGCCCTCACCAACATCGCCCGGCACGCCCATGCCGGCCGGGCCGACGTGGCACTGGCGACCGACGGCCGTGAGGTCCGACTGAAGGTCTCGGACGACGGCGTGGGCATCCCGGCCGGCGGCCGGCGCAGCGGGCTGCGGAACATGGCCGAGCGGGCGCAACAACTGGGCGGGCTGCTGGAGGTGACCGCCCCGGAGAAGGGCGGCGCCATCCTGGAGTGGCACGTCCCGCTGCCCCGGACGTAGCGGATCCCCCGCGGCATGGGGCCGACGGGGGTAGCGTCTCGGGCCCACTCGGCCCATGACTGCGAGGGCGTGTGACCCGCAGCCTGGAAGTGTCCGAGGACGGCAGCGCAGCCCCGGGAGGACGCCATGAACGGCACTCCGACCGTCGTGAACGACGTGATGACCCACCGGGTCCTCGCCCTGCGCACCGGAGCGGTCTTCAAGGACATCGTGCAGGCCATGCAGGACTGGCGGGTCAGCGCGCTGCCCGTGCTGGATGACAAGGGCGTCGTCGTGGGTGTCGTCTCCGAGGCCGATCTGCTGCCCAAGGAGCAGTACGGCGACGGGGACATCGGGCGCTACGGGCAGCTCGCGCACCTCGCCGACGTACGCAAGGCGGACGCGGTCACCGCGGGCGACCTCATGACCGCACCGGCCATCACCGTGGCGCCGGACGCCACCCTCGCCCAAGCCGCCCGCATCATGGCGGGCAGCAGGGTCAAGAGGCTGCCGGTCGTCGGCCGCGACGGCCTCCTGAGGGGCATCGTCAGCCGTTCCGACCTGCTGAAGGTGTTCCTGCGGGACGACGAGGACATCGCCGAGGAGGTGCGGCGCGAGATCGTCGTACGGCTCTTCGGCCGGCACGCCGACACGATCCGGGTCGAGGTGCGCGACGGAGTCGTCTCGCTCGCCGGGCGGGTCCGCGAGACCCTCCTGATCACGCCGGCCGCCCGGCTCGCCCGTGCGGTGCCGGGCGTGGTCGACGTGAAGTGCGCACTCACCGGACCGCCCCGCCACCGGGACCCCGGCTCCGACGCCGACGCAGGCCGCCACGAAGCCGACCGGGCCCGCACGGCTTGAGGCAGAGCCGTCGGCACAGGGCAGCCGGCCCCGGCCCAGAACAGGAGGCGCCGACGATGGCAGGAACCCCTCCCACGACGGTCACGCCGGTGCGGCTGTGGCACTGGCGACGCAACCCGCTACGGCGGCACAGCGATGTCGTCGAGGGCTGGATCGTGCTCGCCATCTGGGTGCTCGCCGTCCTCGCCGGAGGCCTCGCGGGTGTGGTCGCGGCGCAGACCTTCGAGCGGTCGAGCCGGGTGCACCCGGTGTCCGCCGTACTCACCGGTCCCGCACCGCACGCCCAGGCCGGCAGCGGCGGATACGACGACGGGCGGGTGTGGGCCACCGTCCGCTGGACGGACACGGACGGATCGGTGCACAAGGGTCAGGCGAAGGTCTTTCCGGGTGCCCCGCAGGGCAGCCGGGTCACCGTGTGGACGAACTCGAAGGACCGGGTGGTGAATGCGCCGGTCACCGGTGTCGCGGCGACCTTGGAGGCGGTCATGACGGGCGTCCTGGTCGCCGTACCGGTCGGAGCGGCGGTCTGGGGCGCGGGACGGCTGGTCCGCACCCGGTTGATCCGGCGGCGTATGGCCGAGTGGGACGAGGAGTGGAAGCAGGTCGGACCGTGGTGGGGGAACCTGAGCGGAGGCAACAGGGGCTGACTGTCGAGGGGCTGACCGTCGCCCAACCGGTCCGCGCCGCCAGGCACGGCGTCCTTCGCACCGGGGTGCGTGGTCATGCCAGGCCGCCGCTGCCGTAGGGGCCGTACAGGTCGAGCAGGCGGATCCGGGAGGCGTGCAGCCGCTGGGCGACCACGCGACCGACCCAGACCGCTATCGCCCGGCCGAAGTCGGCGTCCTCGGCGCACAGGGCCCGTACCGCCTCGGCGTCGCACTCCCAGGCTCGTACCCGGCTCGCCGCCTCGCCTCCCAGATGCCAGCTGTACGGCGTGAAGTGCCAGGACCAGCCGATGAGTTCCCCGTGACCGAGAGTCTCGATCACGGCGGACCGGCGGCCGGGCACATGAAGGTCGAGGGCGACGGTACCGGTGCGTACGATCCAGAAGCGGTCGGCGCGGCGGCCCTCCTCGAACAGGCGGGTCCCGGCCTCGAAGGAGACCTCGCGGGCGAGGCGCATCAGCCGTTCGCGGTGCACGGGCTCAAGAGCCATGCTCATAGTGGTGGCGGAGGTCATCGCACCGGCTTCCTTCCTGAGGTGTGCTTCCAGCCTGGGCGCGCCGGGCACCCGCGCCATGGGCCGCTGGGCCTGACCAGGGGCCCTTCGGCCCATGCCACGGGCTCGCCGTGCGAGCGTGCCGGACGGGGACCGACACGATCCGGGTGCCATGAGTGCGGGCGGATGATCAGGGGATGGCGTCGAGGCGTGTCAACCCTCGGCACAGCGGCGGGTGTTCTGTTGCCGCTGTCGGGATGCGGCGGTTCGGGATCTGCCCCGGCGGCAACATCCGCACCATCGGCCGCCGGGCCGGGCGGATCCATGGCGACGACACGGCCGGCTGACACCCCCGGTGCGGTCGCGACGGCGACGCGTACGGCCCCTTCGTCGGCGGTGGTCCACGGCTGCGACGGCCGGCCCGTCCGCTCGCCGGCACGCTTCACGCTCATCTGCGGTGACGGCAAGGTGAGTCTGGGCGACCTGGTCTGGTCGAACTGGGGGCAGCCGACGACCGGCGTGCCGACGGCGGCGAGCGCGTCCCGCAGCGCCTGCCGCACCCCGGTGACGCACGCGTCCCGCCCCGTCCCGCAGCGGTCCGCCGTCTCGGACGGGTCCATGCCGACCAGCGGTGCGAGCTGGGAGTTCAGGGAGTGCAGCGGCTGAGGGCCGGGCGTGAAGACGATCTGTGGCCACCCCCGAGATCCGGCCGCCGGCAGAACGCCGTGCTGGATGGCAGGCACCACCCCGGCCTGTAGGAGCGATGACTTTCCGGCACCGGACGGCGCGACGACGACCAGTGGGCCGGGTACGCACAGGCCGTCGGCCGGGCGTCCGGTCAACGGGGCGATCAGCCCGTCCCGGCCGAAGAACCAGGCCGCCTGCTCGGGCCCGGATGCCGCGAGGCCAGGACAGGGGCACTCCTCGTCGCTGACCGGTGCCGCTGCCCCGGGCGTTCGTACCTCACACGCCGAACAGCCGCGCGGCGTTGTCGTGGCAGACGCCCCGCAGCCACTCGTCTCCGAGGGCGAGACGCTCCAGGGCCTGGAGCTGATGTATGTACGGATAGGGGATGTTGGGGAAGTCGCTGCCCAGCAGGATGCGGTCGCCGAGGTCGGCCAGGCGGGGCAGGGCATCACGAGGGAACGGAGCGAACGGTTCGGCGAAGTCGGTGAACACCATCGTCGTGTCGAGCCGCACCTCCTGGTACCGCTCGGCGAGGTCGAGGAAGTCCTCGTACTCCGGCATCCCCATGTGCGCGATGATCAGCCGCAGCCGGGGGTGGCGGGAGAGCACGCGACTGATAGGCTCGGGGCCGGTGTGCTTGCCGGGCATGGGCCCCGAGCCGCAGTGGATCACGACGGGGATCCCGGCCTCGGCCAGCAGCCCCCAGACGGAGTCGAGTACCTCGTCGGCGGGGTCGTACGCCCCCACCTGCACATGCGCTTTGAAGACCCGGGTGCCTGCCTCGACCGCCTCCCGGACATAGGACTCGACTCGCGTCTCGGGCAGGAAGGTCGAGGTGTGCAGGCAGTCGGGAGTCCGCTGCGCGAACTCCGCGGCCCAGCCGTTGAGCCACTCGGCCATGCCCGCCTTGTGGGGATAGAGCATGGAGGTGAAGGTGCGGACGCCGAAGTCCCGTATGACGGCGAGTCGTTCGGCCTCCTCGGCGCGGTAGGTGATGGGCCATACGGGGGCGTCGTCGCCCGGGCTGAGCGAGTCGAAGTAGTCCCAGACCTTGCGCAGTACACGCTCGGGCATGAAATGGGTGTGGACGTCGACGAGCCCCGGCAGCCCCAGCCGCTGCCAGAACCGCCGGACTTCGACTGCCTGGCCTGCCGACTCCTGTACGTGTGTCATCTGCCCTCTCGAACTCGAACTCATGGCGGCGCGCCCCTCAAGCGTGTCGCCCGGGGAGTACCCCGGTGACGTCACGGTGCCATGGCCGCTGCGGCAGATGCCACCTTTCATGCGCTCTGCCACAGGAACCTCCCCTCCCTCCGGTCCGGGCTGACGAAGGCGTAGCCGATGCCCGCGTCACCGAACTCCACTGCCGCATCGCGTAGTTGACTCGCGTCGAGTTGCAGGAGGAAGGTCCAGCCGTGCGGCGCCTCGTCGCCCTGGAGCCAGTTCGGGTGTCCGCCCAGGTGCTGTGTGGAGTCCGCACCCAGGGGGAACGGTGTGAGGCGTGCCTCGTGGCACACCGTGTGGCCGGCCGCGTCGCGCAGCACGGGACCGGCGTCGAGCGGGACCACCGTGATGAACGGGGGGATCCGGCCCGACGGCTGGAGGACCAGCGCGTTCTGACCGGCGTCGGGCCGCCAGCTGCGGGTGCCCCGCAGATCCATGAACAGGTAGGTCGTGACGTTCTCGCCCGGTACGACGAACTGGGCGAGGAACGTCATCGGTTCCCCATGGCGGGACGAGAGCGGCCACTGCGGGGTGTCGAGCCACGCCGGCTCACCGCCCAGGCGGCTCAGGCGGGTTCGTCCGTCGCCGTCTTCAGGGGCGAAGTCCAGCGTGCGGGCCGGGATCACGTCACGGCTGTCCGAAGGAGTGCACCGCGAAGGCGCCCAGCGCCGTCATGCCCACCCCGGCGTTGTTGATCTGCTGTCGGAGGCCTGCCGTGACATCCTGCAGGTACGTGCGATTGTCCTGCTCGGCCTGCTGGGTGATGACCCGGCTGAGTACGCGCACCGCGTCGGCGCGGTTGCGCTGGTCGTCCTGTGCCCGGAGAGCCTGGGCCAGGTTGTCCGCCTGCTCGATGGTGTCGACCACGACGAATCTGACCCGGGCGTTGTTCCACCATGCCGTGTCGGCGGGGTTGGCGCCGTCCAGCGCGTTGGCGATCGCCGCGCCCAACGAGCGGTTGCTCTCCCGGTCGATCGCCATCAGGCTCAGCACCGGGCTCTCCCCGCCCTCGGCGAACATGGCCATGGGCCATTCGTCCACGTCCTGGTTGGCCGCGACGCTGTGATCCCTGCGGTACTGGCGGATCAGCCTCGTCGTCTGCCGGCGGCGTTGTGTCGCGTCCGCGGTGCTGCGGTCGATGGTGAGGATCGCCGTGTCCGGATGTGCGGTTGTCGCATGCCGGATGTGTTCCGCCGCACTGCCGAATTCCTGCACACTGACGATGAGCGTGACATCGGCCTCCTGCACATCGCGCTTGCGGTGTTCCGCGTGGTCATGGGCCTGCTCGGACCACTTGTCGGGGCTCTCGAAGATGTAGTCCTTCGAGGTGACGTCGCTGTGATGCGCGGACGCCCACATGAAGCAGGCGCGAGGACTGACGTCGTCGTTGTCGTCGGGGATGTACCGGCAGATCTCCGGTTGCTCCTCGGGACCGGCCGGCGCCGGTGTCTTCCAGGTCAGACGCGACTGGTCCGCCGAGCAGTCCCGGGCGACGACCGAGATGGTGCTGAACCCCCAGTACTTCCACCAGCCGTTGTCCGCGTCGTCACCCGCGGCCAGACACCTGTCGTTGTTCCGTACCCTGTTGTCGGCGAAGCTCCATTTCTGCGCATCGCCGTTGTCGCAGGCGCTGTCGACAACGGCGCTGTCGCCGTCACCCGCCCAGCCCTCCAGATGCGGGGCGGCGGCATCGAGGCACAGATACTGCCTGGCGGCCTGGTCGTAACCGCTCACGAGCTGGCCGTACTTGGTGGCCGTCCAGGTCTTGCCGATCCCGTGCCAGGTGTCCCCGGTGCCACAGGTCATGACGACGTTCTCGACCAGCTTGGGAAGATGCGGTGACTCGTCGTACCCGTGATACAGACAGCGGTTCTCGTACCAGGAGTTCGGCGGGTCCACGGCGTACGCGTGGACCTCTCCCTCCCCACCCTGCTCCCGCCTGGCCGCGGCGCTTCCCGTCCCTGACGCGGCCAGCAGAACACCGGCCAGCGCGACGACGCCCCACTGGCGCCAGTGTCTGGTCAAGGTCATGTCATGGGTTCTTGTATGCGGCTGTGGTTCCGGCCGGGGTTCCGCTCGCTCGCGCAGGTCCATGACGCATGGCTATCGGGTGCCGAGTCGGTTGGTGAGGTGAACACGGCGCCGGGACCGGTGGTTCACCGGTTCGGTTCACCAATGCCGCGGTGCGCGAGGCCGTCGATCATCAGGGCCAGAGTGAAGTCGAACCGGTCGTGGCCCTCGCCGGCGGTGAGTTCGCCGGCGTGGCGGACGGTGTGCGGGAAGGCCTCGGCGGGCAGCGCGGTCAACCGGCGTTCCAGCTCCTCGCGGTCGAGCACCCAGACAGCGTCCTCATGCGCTGCCCGCTGGCGCGCGATCGCCGCCTCAAGGCAGTAGGCGGCCACATACAGCAACAGGGCGTCGATGGCCCAGGCGGCGGCCTGCGGGGCGACGCCCCCGGCGAGCAGGATCGCCAGCATTCCCTCACTGACGCGCATGGTCTCGAGGTCGGTGGGGGCCATGGCGAGCGCGGCACGGGAGATTCCGGGGTATTTCAGGTACTGGTCGCGCAGTTGGGCGCACACGCCGCGGATCTGCTCCCGCCAGGCCGCCGGGTCGGGCTCGGGCAGGACGAGTGCGGCGCACAGCCGCCCGATGAGCAGTTCGTCGAGGTCGGCCTTGTTGACCACATGGGCGTAGAGCGAGGCGGGCCCGGTGTCGAGCGCGCCGGCCAGCCGTCGCATGGTCAGCGCCTCGTAACCCTCGGTGGCGACGACGCCCAGCGCGGTGTCGACGACCTGCTCCACGGTGATCGGCGCCTTGCGGCGCCGCGGTCTGGGGTCGGCTGCGGCCTCGGGGTTCGGCGGCTGATGGCGCGCCGCGCGTCGCTCTCTCGGGTTCACCCGGCCACTATAGCTTGACACGAACAGTGTTCGTATATAGAACGCTGTTCGTGATGAGGGATATGAACCAGGACATGGACGTGACCGTGGTCGGGGCCGGGCCGGTGGGCCTCGTGCTCGCCGCGGAGCTGGCGCTCTCCGGAGTGTCGGTGCAGGTGATTGAGCGATGGGCCGAACCGGACGAGTCGATGAAGGCGGGAGCGATCAACGTTCCGACGGCGGAGGCACTCGACCGCCGCGGTCTGCTGCCCGCCGCCGAACAGGTGCAGCGAGAGATCCTCCAGCGGGTGGGGTCGTTCGCTCGCACGGCCGACGGCCGGGAACCCGCCGAAGGCCGGCGAGCACGCGAGTCGCGGTTCACCGGGCATTTCGCGGGGATGGTCCTCGACGCCGACCTCGTCGACTGGTCCGATCCCGATCTCGCCGCCCACACCGCGGTCGCCGACGCGAGGATGGTGCCGCAGCGCGAGCTGGAGAAACTGCTGGCCGACCATGTCGCGCGACTCGGCGTACCGGTGTGTCGCGGGGTGGAGGTCACCGCGCTCGAAGACACCGGCGACGGCGTGCTCGTCGGCACCACCGCCGGCACGGTGCGCACCGGGTGGCTGGTCGGGTGCGACGGCGGGCGCAGCGCCGTGCGCCGCCTCGCGGGCTTCGGCTTCCCCGGCACCGACCCCGAACTCACCGGACACCTGGCGGTCGCCGACATCGCCGACGCGGAGAAGCTCGCGCACGGCTGGGCGTGGTCGCCCCAGGGGGCGTACCGCTACGGGCCACAGCCGGGCCGGATCGTCACCGTGGAGTTCGACGGCCCTCCCGTCGGCCTCCCCCACGCTCGGCTTCGCTCGCGCGGGGGGACCCCCATGGCGCCGGTCACCCTCCAGGAAGTGCAGTCCAGTCTGCGCCGGGTCTCGGGCACCGACGTCACCCTGACCGCGCTGCGCGCCCCGGCGACCCGCTGGACCGACAACGCCCGCCAGGCCGCGACCTACCGGTCGGGTCGGGTGCTGCTGGCCGGCGACGCCGCGCATGTGCACGCGCCGTTCGGCGGTCAGGGCCTCAACCTCGGGGTCGGCGACGCGATGAACCTCGGCTGGAAGCTCGGCGCCGTGATCGCCGGGTGGGCACCCGAAGGGCTGCTCGACACCTACGACGCCGAGCGGCACCCCCTCGGCGCCTGGGTGCTGGACTGGACACGGGCCCAGATCGGGGTGATGCGCGGCGACGCCAAGTCGGCGGCGCTGCGGGAAGTCGTCGCCGACCTGCTGAGCACTGGTGCGGGCGCGACCTACGCGGTCAAGAAGATCTCCGGTGTCACCCAGCGCATCGACCTGCCCGGCGACCATCCGCTGATCGGGCGGTACGTCCCCGACCTGTGGCTGAGCGACGGCTCCCGGCTGGCCGACCACGGGCACGGCGGCGGGTTCCTGCTGCTCGACCGCACTGCGGACGGCGCGTTCGCCCGCCTCGCCGCGGCGTGGGCCGGGCGGGTGAGCAGCGTGACCGACGACCGTGCGACGCCGACCGGGGTGCTGGTACGCCCGGACGGGGTGGTCGCCTGGGCCTGCGACACCGCCGACACCGACACCGCCGCCGTCACCGGCCTCGAAGCCGCCCTGCGCCGATGGGCCGGCACACCCTCAACAGGAGCTTGTGAAGCGGGAGTTCACCGGGTGGTGTAGCCGCCGTTGATGAACAGTGTCTGGCCGTTGGCCCACCAGCCGTGTGTGAGCAGGTGGCGCACCCACGGGACGATGTCCTCGATCTTGGTGAGGTCACCGTTCATGGCCGAGGACTTGTGGTACGCGATGGCGTCGTCGTCCTCGGCGGGGTAGAAGAACGAGGTGTCCATCGGGCCCGGCGCGATGTTGTTCACCGAGATGTTCCGGCCGAAGAGTTCCTTGGACAGGGCGCGCGTGAAGTGCTCCACCGGGGCCTTGCTGCCGGCGTAGGAGGAGTACAGGCCGGTGTAGGCGCCCAGCAACGAGGTGACGATCGTGATGATCTTTCCGCCGTCCTCGATCCTGCGGGCCGCCTCGCGCATCACGAAGAACGCGGCCTTGGAGTTGACCGCGAACATCCGGTCGTACTCCTCCTCGGTGATCTCCGTGAGGGGCTTCTTCAGCACCACTCCGGCGGTGTTGACGCTGTAGTCGAGCTTGCCGAACCGGGTGACGACCTCGTCGAAGACCCGCTCGACCTCGGCCGGCTTCGTCAGATCGGCCTGGACGGCGAACGCCTCACCGGGGCCGGCCTTGATCTGTGCGACCACGTCCTCGGCCTTGGCCCGGGAGGAGTCGCTGTTGTAGTGGACGGCCACCTTCGCGCCCTCGGCGCCCAGCGTGGTGCTGATCAGCCCGCCGAGATTGCGGGACGCACCGCAGACGAAGGCGACCTTGCCGCTGAGCGTCTTGTCCGGGGCGTTGACCATGAGAGTCTCCTTGATCATCCATGGGCGCGAGCACGCACACCGGACCACCGACCGCGGACCGGGGGAGTGGCGGCCGGGAGCCGGGATGCACCCGTACCAAGGAATCACCGTCCGGACGTCCGGGCATCTCGGACGATCCGATCGGCTGTGCGGCGGCCGGCCGTACGGCGGTCTGTACGGACCAGGTCGCGGAGGTCCGGCTGCCCGCCGACGGCGCGCCGCTGGTACGACCCGGCACCGTGATCGTCTGGCACTCGGCCTGCGCGACGCCCCTCGCCGAGGCACTCACCCAGATGCTCGGCACGAGCACGCCGTAAGCGTCCTGTCAGTCGAGGACGTGGCGCAGATAGGTCTGTGGGTCGGCGAGGTAGCGGCGCCAGTGGTCGACCAGGGCGAGTTCGCCCCAGGCCACCCGACGCATGCCGTGCTCGCCGACCTCGACGATGTCCGCACCCGGCAGGGCGGTCAGCAGGGGAGAGTGAGTCGCGCAGATGACCTGGCCGCCGTTCCTCACCAACTGGTCGATATGGCCGAGCAGTTCCAAGCAGGAAGCGAACGACAGCGCTGCCTCCGGCTCGTCCATCACATACAGCCCTGGCTGGAGGAACTTGCCCCGGAACGCGGCGAGAAACCCCTCTCCGTGACTGACCGAGTGCGGGGCGAACCCCTCCCGGTCAAGGGCGTCCAGCGCCGTCTCGGCGCGCAGGAAGAACCCCTTGCGGGCGGACCAGCTGCCCAGCATGCGCCGTCCGCGCGGAGCCGCGTCGAACCGGATGCGCTCACCCAGCACCGACTTGGGGCGGTGGCTGGCGTAACGCCAGTCGTGCGAGCCGCCCCAGGAGTCCAGACCGAAGCCCTCCGCGAGCGCCTCGACCAGTGTGGACTTGCCCGAGCCGTTCTCCCCGACGAGAAAGGTCACCGGCGCGGTGAACCGCAGCCCGCCGTCCAGCAGCCCGCGCACACAAGGCACGGACCAGGGCCACTCATCCTGTTCGTACGAGGCCACGTTTACGTACGCGTGTTCGACAATCACGTGTCGAGTCTCCCATGACGTGCCGCGAAAACGCGTGGCGCCCCTCGGGGGCCGACCAGGGGGCGGACCCGATATTTGGGAGATGTTTTACGTGTCCGGGGCAACTGTGGTGGGTGTCTGGCTGTCTGAGAGGG
>NZ_BMVG01000056.1 GCF_014650595.1 Streptomyces alanosinicus | reverse complement strand
ACACGCCGTGTCCACCGTCACCGCCGGGCCTTCCAGGCCGAGGGTGTACGACACGCGGCCGGAGACGATGCTCGCCGCGTTGCCGGTGCCGAGGTGGCCGCCGACGTCCTCGCCGGAGGCGACGAGGAGCGGGGTGTAGTCGTTGCCGTTGGTGCCGGCGAAGACGCCGGTCCGGGAGCCGCGCAGCGTCGTCGGGTCGATCCCGGCACGCTCGAACGCCTCCCACGCCAGCTCCAGCAGCAGCCGCTGCTGCGGATCCATCGCCAGCGCCTCACGCGGCGATATCCCGAAGAAGGCCGCGTCGAACTCGGCCATGTCCCGCAGGAATCCGCCTTCGCGGGCGGTGCAGGTGCCGGGGTTGTCGGGGTCGGGGTGGTAGAGGTTGTCGACGTCCCAGCCACGGTCGGCCGGGAACGCGGCGATGGCGTCGGTGCCGTCGGCGAGCAGTCGCCAGTAGTCCTCGGGGGTGTCGGCCCCGCCGGGGAAGCGGCAGCTCATCGCGGTGATGACGATCGGGTCGTCGGCGCTGGCGGCGGACGCGCCGGCGGGCCGCGTGGTGGCGGGCAGGCGGTCGCCGACGTCGGACGTCGTGCCGAGTTCGCCGAGTTCGCCGAGCAGCATCCGGGCCAGTTCGGCGCAGTTCGGGTAGTCGAAGACCAGCGTGGCCGGCAGCCGCAGTCCGGTGATCTTGTTCATGCCGTTGCGGAGTTCGACGGCGCTGAGCGAGTCGAAGCCGAGGTCGCTGAAGGCGCGGGTCGGCTCGACGGCCTCGGGCCCGGGGTAGCCGAGGACGGTGGCGACGTAGCCGCGGACGACGTCGAGGGCGGCGTCGGCCCGTTCGTCGGCGGCGAGTCCGGCCAGGTGGCGGCGCAGCGCGGGCCGGTCGCCGTCGGCACCGTCGCCGCCGAACGTGTCCCCGGCGGCCTGGCCGGAGGCGGTGCCGCGGGCCGGGGCGAGGCCGCGCTGGGCGTCGGGCAGGTCGCGCAGCAGGGCGCTGGGCCGGGAGCCGGTGAAGGCGGGCACGAAGCGTTCCCAGCCGATGTCGGTGACGGCGAGGTAGGTCTCGCCGTGGTCGAGTGCCTGCTGGAGGGCCTGGCAGGCCAGTTCGGGCTGCATGTCGTAGACGCCGTAGCGGCGCAGGCGTTCGCCGACCGCGCCGTCGCCCATGCCGCCGTCGGCCCAGTGGCCCCAGGCGACGGCGGTGGCGGGCAGACCGAGGGAGCGGCGCTGCTGGGCGAGGGCGTCCAGGAAGGCGTTGCCGGGGGCGTAGTTGCCGAGGCCGGGTCCGCTGATGGTGCCGGACGTCGAGGAGAACAGGACGAAGGCGGACAGGTCGCGGTCTGCGGTCAGTTCGTGCAGGTTGACCGCGGCGGTGGCCTTGGTGCGCAGCACCGGGTGCATACGGCCGGGGTCGAGGGCGTCGATGACGCCGTCGTCGAGGGAGCCGGCGATGTGCAGCACGGCATCGAGCGGGTGTTCCTCGGGGACCGAGTCGATCAGCTCGCGCAGGGCGTCGCGGTCGGCGACGTCGCAGGCGGCGAGGGTGACGCGGCCGGCGCCGAGTTCGGTCAGCTCCGCCGTCAGTTCGGCGGCGCCGGGCGCGTCGGCGCCGCGGCGGCTGGTGAGCAGCAGGTGCTCGGCGCCGAGGGAGGCGAGCCGGCGGGCGATGTGTCCGCCGACCGCGCCGGTGCCGCCGGTGATCAGGACGGTGCCGCGTGGGCGCCAGCTCTCGCCGGGCGGGGTGGCGCCGGCGAGCGGGGCGCGCAGCAGACGGCGGCCGTAGGTGCCGGAGGCGCGTAGGGCGGTCTGGTCCTCGCCGTCGGGCCGGGCGAGCAGGGCGCACAGCCGGTCGCCCGCCCGGCGGTCGAGGGCGTCGGGCAGGTCGATCAGACCGCCCCAGCGGTCGGAGTGTTCGAGGGCGGCGACCCGGCCGAGGCCCCAGACGAGGGCCTGCGGCGCGCTGAGGACGGTCTCCGAGGCGGTGACGGCGACGGCACCGCGGGTGGCGCACCACAGGGGTGCGTCGATGCCGAGGTCGCCGAGGGCTTGGAGAAGGGTGAGCGTGCCGGCGAGGCCGGCGGGCACCGACGGGTGTTCGGGGTGCGGCCTCTCGTCGAGGGCGAGGAGCGACAGCACGCCGCCGAGGCCGGCCGGTTCCAGGGCGGGCGCGCCGTCCGTGGCGGCGAGCGCGGCGGTCAGCAGGCCGGCCAGGCCCGCGCGGTCGGTGTCGGGGCTGCCGCCGTCGACGGACACGACCCGAACGGTGACACCGCGGTCGGCCAGTGCCTCCCGGGTGGCGTCCGCCAGGCGGTGACCGGCGACGGGTGCGACGAGGAGCCAGGTGCCGGACGGGGGTGCGGCCGCGGTGTCCTGGGTGAGCGGGGTCCAGCCGACGGTGTAGCGCCAGTTGTCGACGGTGGACTGCTCCTTGCTGCTGCGCCGCCAGGCGGACAGCGCGGGCAGCACCTCGTGCAGGGGTGCGTCATCGCCGAGGTCGAGGGTGGCGGTGAGGGATGCGAGGTCCTCTTCCTCCACCGTCTGCCAGAAGCGGCTCTCCACCTCGTCGGAGACCTCTGCGCCATCCTCGGCGACGGGGTCCGCGTCCCGCAGCTCGGGCCAGAACCTCAGCCGTTGGAAGGCGTACGTCGGCAGTTCGACGCGGCGGGCGCCGGTACCGGCGAAGACGCTGTGCCAGTCGACGGTGACGCCCTGGGCGTGGGCCTCGGCGAGGGAGGTCAGGAAGCGGTCCAGGCCGCCCCGGTCGCGGCGCAGGGTGCCGAGTACGACGGCGTCGGCGGCGGCGTCCTCGATGGTCTCGCGGAGGCCGAAGGCGACGACGGGGTGCGGTCCGACCTCGATGAACGCGCGGTGGCCGGCGGCCAGCAGGCCTCGGACGGCGTCCTCGAAGCGGACGGTCTCCCTCAGGTTGGTGTACCAGTAAGCGGCGTCCAGGGTCGTGTCGTCGTCCTGCCAGTCGCCGGTCACAGAGGAACGGAAGGGGATCGCGGCGGGCGTCGGCCGCAGGTCGGCGAGAGCGTCGAGGACCTGCTCGCGGATGGGTTCGACGTGGCCGGAGTGGCTGCCGTAGTCCACGGCGACCTTGCGGGCCTGGACGCCGTCCCCGGTCAGTTCGGCGAACAGCGCGTCCAAGGCGTCGGCGGCGCCGGAGACGACGACCGAGCCGGGGCCGTTGACGGCGGCCACGGCGAGCCGGTCGCCGTACGGCTCCAGGCGGGTGCGCACCTCGTCGGCGGGGAGCGGGACCGACATCATGCCGCCGTCCCCGGCGATGGCGGTGATGGCCTTGCTGCGCAGGGCGGCGACGCGGGCACCGTCCGCCAGCGACAGGGCACCGGCGACGACGGCAGCGGCGATCTCGCCCTGGCTGTGGCCCACCACGGCGGCGGGTTCGATGCCGTACGAGCGCCACAGGTGGGCGAGGGAGACCATGACGGCCCACAGGACGGGCTGGACGACGTCCACCCGGTCGAGGTCGGGGGCGTCCGGGCCGCCCCGCAGGGCCGCGGTCAGCGACCAGTCGACGTACGGCGCGAGCGCCTGCTCGCACTCGGCGATCCGTTGGGCGAACTCCGGTGCCGTGTCGAGGAGTTCACGGCCCATGCCGGCCCACTGGGCACCCTGGCCGGGGAAGACCAGCACGGGTCCGGTGCCGCGCCGGTCGACGCCGCGGACGACGTCGCTGACCATGCGGTCCTCGGCGAGGTCGCGCAGCCCGTCCGCCAGGCCGTCGTGGTCGGCGGCGAGCACGACCGCACGCTGCTCGAACGCGGTGCGGGTGGTGGCCATCGACAGGCCGAGGTCGGACAGATCGAGGCCGGGGTGGTCACGCAGATGGGCAAGGAGCCGGCCGGCCTGGGCGCGCAGCCCGTCGGAGGTGCGGGCGGAGACGGGGACGGGCACGAGCGGCAGCGACGCCAGGGTGTCGGCGGGGGTGTCCACGAGGGTGTCGGCGGCCTGCCCGGCCGCGTCGTCGTGTGCCGTGCCGTTCGGTGCCGTCTCGTTCCGTGCCGCGTCGTCGGGGGCCTGTTCGATGACGACGTGCGCGTTGGTGCCGCTCATGCCGAACGAGGAGACGCCTGCGCGGCGCGGTCGGCCGGTCTCGGGCCACGGCACCGGATCGTTGAGCAGGCGTACGGTGCCCGCGGACCAGTCGACCTCGGGGGTCGGGGCGTCGGCGTACAGCGTGGCCGGCAGCACACCGTTGCGAAGGGCCATGACCATCTTGATGACGCCGCCGACACCGGCCGCCGCCTGGGAGTGACCGATGTTGGACTTCAGCGAGCCCAGCCACAGCGGACGGTCCTCGGGCCGGTCCTGGCCGTAGACGGCGATCAGCGCCTGGGCCTCGATCGGGTCGCCCAGCGTCGTGCCGGTGCCGTGCGCCTCGACGGCGTCGACGTCGGCGGGGGTGAGCCCGCCGCCGGCCAGCGCGGCGCGGATGACCCGCTGCTGCGAGGGGCCGTTGGGGGCGGTCAGGCCGTTGGAGGCGCCGTCCTGGTTGAGGGCGCTGCCCTGGACGACGGCGAGGACGGGATGTCCGTTGCGGCGGGCGTCGGACAGCCTCTCGACGACGATCATGCCGACGCCCTCGGCCCAGCTCGCTCCGTCGGCGTCCGCGGAGAACGGCTTGCAGCGGCCGTCCTCGGCGAGCGCCCGCTGCCTGCTGAACTCGATGAGCGAGCCCGGCGTCGACATGACGGTGACACCGCCGGCCAGCGCCAGGTCGCACTCGCCCTGCCGCAGCGCCTGCACCGCGAGGTGCAGGGCCACCAGGGACGAGGAGCAGGCGGTGTCGACGGACAGCGCCGGGCCCTCCAGTCCCAGGGCGTAGGCGATACGTCCGGACAGGACGCTCGGTGAGTTGCCGGTGCCGATGTAGCCCTCGAAGCTGTCCTTGGCGGCGCCGAGGATGCCGATGTAGTCCTGGTAGGTGACGCCGGCGAAGACACCGGTGAGGCTGCCGCGCTGGGACGCCGGGTCGATGCCCGCCCGCTCCAGCGCCTCCCACGAGGTCTCCAGCAGCAGCCGCTGCTGCGGGTCCATCGCCATCGCCTCGCGCGGGGAGATGCCGAAGAAGCCGGGGTCGAAGTGGCTGGCGTTGTGCAGGAACCCGCCCTCGCGGGCGTAGCAGGTACCCGGGTGGTCCGGGTCCGGATGGTAGAGCTTGGCGAGGTCCCAGCCTCGGTCTGCCGGGAGCGGGGAGATGCCGTCGCCGCGGTTCGCGACCAGGTCCCACAGTTCCTCGGGGCTGGTGATGCCGCCCGGGTAACGACAGGCCATGCCGACGACCACGATCGGGTCATCGTCGAGCCGGACGCGGGCGGCCACGGGCGCCGCGGAGTCCGGCCGGGCGCCGAACAGTTCCTCGTCGAGGTGCGCGGCGAGCGCGAGTGGCGTCGGGTGGTCGAAGACCAGGGTGGCGGGCAGCAGTACGCCGATGTCGGCGCTGAGCTGGTTGCGCAGCTCGACCGCGGTGATGGAGGCGAAGCCGAGGTCCTTGAAGACTCGGGAGGGCTCCACCTCGTCGAGGTCGACGTAGTCCAGCACGGCGGCCACCTTGCGGCGCACCAGGTCGAGCAGCACCCGCTGCCGCTCGGCCGCGGACCGCCCGGCGAGCCGTGCGAGCAGGCCCGCTTCCTCGCCCGCGGCACCGGAGTCGGCGGCGCGGCGGCGCACCGGCCGTGCCGGGGCGGCGGGACGGGCCAGGTCCGTGGCGTCGCCGACGGTGACAGCTGTGCCCGTACGGTCCGCTGGGGTGTCGGCGTTCGTACGGTCTTGGGCATCAGCGGCGTACGCACGGTCCGGCGCACCGGAGGTGCTCGTACCGTCCCCCGCGGTCGCGGTGGCGGCGGCCGGGGCGGGCGCGCCGGAGGCGGGCCGCAGCCGCAGCGACTCGACGGCGAGGACCGGTTGTCCGGAGGCGTCGGCGGCCCGGAGCGTCACCGCGTCCTCGGCGCACCGGGTCAGCCGGACGCGCAGCGTGCCCGCGCCGTCGGCGAGGAGCGTGGCGCGCTGCCATGCGAACAGGAGCAGCCCGTCGCCGAGCCCCTCCGGCAGACCGAGGCCCAGCGGGTGCAGCGCCGCGTCCAGCAGGGCCGGGTGCACGCCGAAGCGCCGCGCCTGCTCGCGCGTCTCCTCACCGAGTGCGACTTCGGCGTACACGTCGTCGCCGTGCCGCCATACGGCGGTGAGCGCGCGGAAGGCGGGGCCGTACTCCAGACCGGCGTCGGCCGCCAGCCGTTCGTACAGGTCTCCGATCTCGACCGGTTCGGCACCGGTCGGCGGCCAGACGGCGAAGTCGGCCTCCCAGCCGGCCTGGGCGTCCCGCCGCGTGGCCGTGGTTCCGGCGGGCGCGAGCAGACCGCCCGCGTGGCGGGTCCACGGGGCCTCGTCGAGCTGGGTGTCGTCGGAACGTGAGTAGACGGCGAGGGCACGGGTGCCGCGGGCGTCCGGTTCCTCGATGCGGACCTGGAGCCGGACCGCGCCGCGTTCGGGCACCGTCAGGGGCGCCTCCAGGGTGAGTTCGCGCACCTCGTCGCAGCCGACCTGGTCGCCCGCGTGGACGGCGAGTTCCAGGAACGCGGTGCTGGGGACGACGGCGGCCCCGGCGAGCCGGTGCTCCGCCAGCCACGGGTGCGAGCGCAGCGACAGCCGTCCGGTCAGGACGACCGCGTCGCTGCCCGCGACCGGCATCGCGGCGGCGAGCAGCGGATGGCCGGTGGCGGCGAGGCCCAGCGCGGAGGCGTCGCCGGTCCCGGCGGGCACGTCGAGCCAGTAGCGCCTGCGCTGGAAGGCGTAGGTGGGCAGGGCGATCCGCGCGGCGCCGGTCAGCGACGGCAGGGGTGCCGTCCAGTCCACGTCGACGCCCCGCGTGAACAGGGCGGACACGGCCGCGAGCAGGGTCCGCGGCTCGGGGCGGTCCGGTCGCAGCACGGGCACCTGGAGGCCGTCCGTCGTGGGCAGGCACGACTGGGCGAGGGTGGTCAGGGTGCTGTCGGGGCCGAGTTCGAGGAAACGGGTGACGTTCTGGTCGGCGAGGGTGCGGACGCCGTCGGCGAAGCGGACCGCGTCCCGCACGTGCCGCACCCAGTAGTCCGGGGAGGTGACCTCCTCGGCGGTGACGGGTGCGCCGGTGACGTCGGAGATGACGGGGATGCCCGGCGCCGCGTAGGTGATGCTCTCGGCGACGGTGCGGAAGTCGGCGAGCATCGGTTCCATCAGCGGGGAGTGGAAGGCATGGCTGACCCGCAGCCGCCGGGTCCGCTTGCCCATCGCTTCGACGGCGGCGGCGATCTCGCCCACGGCGTCCTCGGTGCCGGAGACCACCACGGACAACGGTCCGTTGACGGCGGCGACACCGACCTCGGTCTCCCGGCCCGCCAGCAGCGGCAGCACGTCGTCCTCGGACGCCTGGAGCGACACCATCGCCCCGCCAGCCGGGAGCGCCTGCATCAGCCGGCCGCGCGCCGCCACCAGACGGCAGGCGTCCGCCAGCGACCACACTCCAGCGACCTGCGCGGCGGCCAGCTCACCGATGGAGTGGCCGAGGAGCACATCGGGGCGCACGCCCCAGGACTCCAGCAGCCGGAACAGGGCCACTTCGAGGGCGAACAGGGCGGGCTGGGCGTACTCGGTCCGATTCAGTACGTCGGTCCCGGCACCGAAGACCACCTCCCGCAGCGGGCGCGGCAGTTCGGTGTCCAGGTGCGCGCACACGGCGTCGAAGGCGTCCGCGAAGACCGGGTACGTCTCGTACAACTCCCGTCCCATACCGAGCCGTTGGGAGCCCTGTCCCGCGAACAGGAACGCCGTACGACCGTCCTGGAGCGCCGAGCCGATGACGGCGCCGTCGGCCTGCTCGCCGTCCGCGACGGCCCGGAGTGTGCGCAGCGACTCCTCGCGGTCGGCGCCCCACACCACCGCCCGGTGCTCGAACACCGAGCGGGAGCGCACCAGGGACGCGGCCACCTCGACCGCGGTCGCCTCGGGACGGCCCGTGACGTGGGCGGCCAGCCGCTCGGCCTGCGCACGCAGCGCGGCTCGGCTGCGGCCGGAGACCACCCAGGGCAGCAGCGCGGGCAGGTCCTCGCGGGCACCGGCCTGGGGCTCCTCCGCGGAGGGCGCCGGCTCCGTGAGAGCGGGCTGCTCCGGGGCGGGCTGCTCCAGGACGATGTGCGCGTTGGTGCCGGACACACCGAAGGCCGACACACCGGCCCGCCGCGGACGCCCCTCGGCCTGCGGCCAGTCGGCGTTCTCCGTCAGCAGCCTGACGTCACCGGACGACCAGTCGACGTGGGTGGACGGCCGCTCCGCGTGCAGGGTGCGCGGCAGCATGCCGTGCCGCATCGCCTGCACCATCTTGATGATGCCGGCGACACCCGCGGCGGCCTGGGTGTGGCCGATGTTGGACTTCAACGAGCCGAGCCACAGGGGCCGTTCGCGGTCCTGGCCGTAGGTGGCGAGGAGGGCCTGGGCCTCGATCGGATCACCCAGCGTCGTACCCGTGCCGTGCGCCTCCACCGCGTCCACGTCGGCGGGCGTCAGCCCGGCACCGGCCAGCGCCTGCCGGATCACCCGCTGCTGGGCGGGACCGTTCGGCGCGGTCAGACCGTTACTGGCGCCGTCCTGGTTGACCGCGGAACCGGCCACGACCGCGAGCACCGTGTGTCCGTTGCGGCGGGCATCGGAGAGCCGCTCCACGACGAGCACACCCACGCCCTCGGCCCAGCCGGTGCCGTCGGCCTCGTCGGAGAACGCCTTGCAGCGGCCGTCCGCCGCAAGCCCGCCCTGCGAGCTGAACTCGACGAACGCGCCCGGGTCGGCCAGCACGGTCACGCCCCCGACCAGCGCCAGGTCGCACTCGGCGGACCGCAGCGACTGGGCCGCCAGGTGCAGCGCCACCAGGGAGGACGAGCACGCCGTGTCGACGGTCACCGCGGGGCCCTCGAAGCCGAAGGTGTACGCGACGCGGCCGGAGACCACACTGCCCGCGACCCCCGTCAGCAACTGCCCGCCGAGCCCCTCGGGCACCTCACGGAGTCCGGCACCGTATCCGGAGCTGCCGGCGCCGACGAACACGCCCGTACGGCTGCCGTGCAACGAGTCCGGCCTCATCGCCGCGTGCTCCAGGGCTTCCCAGGACGTCTCCAGCAGCAGCCGCTGCTGCGGGTCGACGGCGAGGGCCTCGCGGGGCGAGATGCCGAAGAAGGCGGGGTCGAACTGCGCGGCGTCGTAGAGGAAGCCTCCGGCACGGGTGTGACTGCGGCTGGTGCCACCGTCCGTGGAACCGTACAGCGCGTCGAGGTCCCAACCGCGGTCGGTGGGGAACTCGTAGATCGCGTCGGTGCCTTCGGTGACCAGTCGCCACAGATCGTCCGGGCCCTCGACCCGGCCCGGCAGGCGGCAGGCCATGCCGACGATGACGATCGGGTCGTCCGTCGTGACCGTCACGGCCGGGCCGGGCGGCAGCGCGTCCGTTGCGCGGTCGCCGGTGTCGTCGGCGAACAGCTCCTGACGCAGCAGCCGTACGAGGGCCGTCGGCGTCGGGTGGTCGAAGACGAGGGTGCTGGGCAGCTTCAGGCCCGTCTCGGCGGCGAGCCGGTTGCGCAGTTCCACGGCCGTCAGTGAGTCGAAGCCCAGATCGCGGAAGGACCGCGTGGCCTCCACCGCCCCGGCGTCGGCATGGCCGAGCGTCGCTGCGGCTCCGGCCAGCACCAACTCCAGCAGTGCGCGGTCGCGTTCAGCCGCGGGCAGCTCGCCGAGCCGGTGGCGCAACGCCGAGCCGGCCGACGCGCCGGCGAGGGAGTCCGAGGTGGTGGTGAGGGCCGCGCGTGCTTCGGGCAGATCGGCGAGCAGTGCGCTCGGGCGGACACTGGTGTACGCGGGGGTGAACCGCGCCCAGTCCACATCCGCCACGACCACCACCGCGTCCGCATCCGACGCCGCGAGACCCAGAGCGCGTACCGCCCGGTCCGGATCCAACGCCGGCAGACCCCGCCGCCGCAACGCCTCGACCGCCTCCGCACCGGCCGCCATACCACTCCCGGCCCACGGACCCCACGCCACCGACGCCCCCGCCAGCCCCCGCGCCCGACGCACCTCCACCAACCCGTCCAGGAACGCATTGGCCGCCGCATAACCGGCCTGACCACCACTGCCCCACACCCCGGCAATGGAAGAAAACACCACGAACGCATCCAGCACACGATCACCCAGCACCGCATCCAGATGCACCGCACCCGCGACCTTGCCCGCCCACACCGCGGCCAGATCCTCCGGCGCCATCTGCTCCAACGGCAGATTCACCACCGCACCCGCCGCATGCACCACCGCATCCACCGGATACCGGCCCAGGAGTACCTCCACCGCGGCACGGTCGGCGACATCACAGGCCTCGACGCTCACCTCCACCCCGGCAGCGGCCAGCTCATCCCGCAACTCCACCGCACCCGGAGCCTCCAGACCCCGACGACTGACCAGCACCAGACGCCCGGCACCCTCCGCAGCCGCCCACCGCGCCACCCGAGCACCCAACGCACCCGTACCACCCGTGATCAACACAGTGCCCCGCGGACGCCAACCGGCCTCCCCGACCCTGCCCTCACCCGGGATCACCCGCACGAGCCGACGCCCGAACACACCCGACGCCCGCACCGCAACCTGATCCTCATCCCCGACACCAGCCAACACGGCCGCCAGCGCGTTCCCGGCGGTGCCCGCCAAGGCAGCCGGGAGGTCGACCAGGCCGCCCCATCGGCCGGGTGCCTCGAGGGCGGCCACACGGCCGAGCCCCCAGACGGCGTTCCCGGCCGGATCGATGGCTGCGTCCGACCGCCCGACCGTCACCGCTCCCCGGGTCAGCACCCACAGCGGGGCCGTCACACCGGCATCGGCGAGGGCCTGTACCAGCGCCACCGAACCCGACACGCCCACCGGCACGCCGTCCTCGGACACATCACCGGAGGGGGCGAGCAGTGACACCACGCCCTCCACGGGCGCCGTACCCTCCAGCCGCGCGGCGAGCTGCGCACGATCCGCACACGGGTCGCAGGTCAACCATTCGACGTCCGCGCTCGCCGCCGTGAGGGCCTCCCGTACCGAAACGGCCCAGGCGTCGGCCTCAAGCCCTTCCGGTACGACAGCCAGCCAACGGCCGGACAGGGTCGCCTCGCGCGGGATGCCGGCCACCGGCGCCCACTGCACCCGGTACCGGTAACCGTCCATCTCGGTCTGTTCCAGGCTCTGTCGCCGCCAGGAGGTCAGAGCGGGCAACACCGCGCCCACGACCTCCTCCTCCAGCTCCAGCGCACCGGCCAGCGCCTCCAGATCCTCACGCTCGACGGCCTCCCAGAAACGGGCGTCGATCTCACCACCGGTGTTCGTCACCGGCTCCGGACTCGCGACGGCCGGCCAATACGTCGCGTGCTGGAAGGCATACGTCGGCAGTTCTGTGATCCCCACGACGCTGTCACCGAACAACGGCACCCAGTCGACGGCACCGCCGGACACGAAGACGCCGGCCAACGCGGACAGAACCGACCTCGCCTCGGGCCGGTCCTTGCGCAGAGCGGCGACGAGAACGGGCGGGTCACGGTCCACCCTGCTCTCACCGTCCAGGACAGCCTGCGCGAGCGCGGTGAGCGTGCCGTCGGGGCCGAGTTCGAGGAAGCGGCGAACGCCGTCCTGCCCGTCCAACGTGCGTACGGCGTCGGCGAAGCGCACCGTCGCGCGGACATGCTCCACCCAGTGGTCGGGCGAGGTCAGCTCCTCCGCGGTGATCGCCTCACCGGTGACGGTCGAGACGATCGGCAGCGCCGGCTGTTCATAGGACAGGCTCTCGGCCACCTTGCGGAAGTCGCCGAGCATCGGTTCCATCAGCGGGGAGTGGAAGGCATGGCTGACCCGCAGCGACGTAACCTTCCGGTCCTGGCTGCGGAAGCGGTCCGCGATTTCCTCGACGGCCTCGGCAGCGCCCGAGATCACCACCGACCGAGGGCCGTTGACGGCGGCGATGCCCACCCGGTCGCCGAGCAGAGGCAGCACCTCCTCCTCGGCGGCCTGCAGCGCCACCATCGCCCCACCCGCAGGGAGCGCCTGCATCAACCGGCCACGCGCCGCCACCAGACGGCAGGCGTCCGCCAGCGACCACACCCCCGCCACATGCGCCGCCGCGATCTCACCAATGGAGTGACCGGCCAGCACATCGGGGCGCACACCCCAGGACTCCAGCAGCCGGAACAGCGCCACCTCCAGCGCGAACAGAGCGGGCTGGGCGTACTCCGTACGGTTCAACCGCTCCGCGTCCGTACCGAACACCACCTCCCGCAGCGGCAGCTCCAGTTCCGGATCCAGGTGAGCGCACACCGCGTCGAAGGCATCCGCGAAGACCGGGTACTCCTCGTACAACTCCCGACCCATACCAAGGCGTTGCGAGCCCTGACCGGCGAACAGGAACGCCGTGCGGCCCCCTTCACCCACCGCACCGGTCACCGCGCCGGCAGCCGACTCACCCGCCGCCACCGCCTCAAGCCCGCGCAGCAACTCCGCACGATCGGCGCCCCACACCACCGCCCGGTGCTCGAACACCGACCGGGAACGCACCAAAGAGCCGGCGATCTCCACAACGCCCAGCGCCTCGGAGCCGCTCACGAACTCGGCCAACCGACCGGCCTGCGCCCGCAAAGCGGCCCCGCTGCGCCCCGACACCACCCACGGCACCAGAGACGGCGCAGGCACGCCCCCGAGGGCAACGGGAGCCTCCTCGGAGACCGGCTGCTCCAGGATGACGTGAGCGTTGGTGCCGGAAACACCGAACGCCGACACACCGGCCCGCCGCACACGCCCCGCCTCGGGCCACTCCCGCTCCTCGGCCAGCAGTTCCACTGCCCCGGCCGACCAGTCCACGTGCGACGACGGCTCATCCACATGAAGCGTGCGCGGCAGGGTCCCGTGCTGCATCGCCAGCACCATCTTGATCACACCCGCCACACCCGCAGCCGCCTGCGTGTGCCCGATGTTCGACTTCACCGACCCCAGCCACAACGGCCGCTCACGACCCTGCCCGTAGGCGGCCAACAGCGCCTGCGCCTCGATCGGATCACCCAGCGCCGTACCCGTACCATGCGCCTCCACCGCATCCACATCCCGCGGCGACAACCCCGCACCCGCCAACGCAGCCCGGATCACCCGCTGCTGCGACGGACCATTCGGCGCCGTCAGACCATTGGACGCACCGTCCTGATTGACCGCACTGCCACGGACCACGGCAAGTACCCGGTGCCCGTGAAGCCGCGCATCCGACAACCGCTCCACCACCACCACACCGACACCCTCACCCCATCCAGTCCCGTCAGCTCCGTCCGCGAACGCCTTGCACCGGCCGTCCGCCGCCAGCCCCCGCTGCCGCGAGAACTCCACAAACGCACCCGGCGTCGACATCACCGTCACACCACCGGCCAACGCCAGATCACACTCACCCCCACGCAACGCCTGCGCCGCCAGATGCAACGCCACCAACGACGACGAACACGCCGTGTCCACCGTCACCGCCGGACCCTCCAGGCCCAGCACATACGACACCCGGCCCGACAACACACTCGCCGCGTTGCCCGTGCCCACATGCCCCTCGAAGTCCTCACCCGAGGCCAGCAGCACACCCGCGTAGTCCTGACCGTTCGTCCCCGCGAACACACCCGTCCGACTGCCCCGCAACCCACCCGGCGCGACACCCGCCCGCTCCAACGCCTCCCACGACGTCTCCAGCAACAACCGCTGCTGCGGATCCGTCGCCAACGCCTCCCGCGGACTCATCCCGAAGAAACCCGCATCAAAACGACCCACACCGTCGAGGAAGGCACCTACGTCCACGTAACTCGTGCCCCGCCGTTCGGAGTCGGGGTCGTACAGGGCGGTGAGGTCCCAGCCGCGGTCGGCCGGGAACCCGCCCACGGCGTCCTCGCCCTCCGACAGCAGGCGCCACAGACTCTCCGGATCCCGCACACCACCGGGGAACCGGCAGGCCATCCCGACGATCACCACCGGATCGTCCTCCAGACCGGCACCCGCGGAGCCCATCACCACGGGCTCCGCCCCGGCCACGTCACCCAGCAACTGCTCCCGCAGATACCGCGCCAGCGACACCGGCGTCGGATAGTCGAACACCACCGTCGCGGTGAGTGCGACGCCGGTCGCCATGGCGAGAGTGCCGCGGAGTTCGACCGCGGTGAGGGAGTCGACGCCCAGGTCGCGGAAGGCCCGTTCGGCCGGTACGGCGGACGCGCCGGCGTAGCCGAGGACGCCCGCCGCGCACAGGCGGACCACTTCGAGGAGGACGCGTTCCTGTTCGGCGGGGGTGAGTCCGGTGAGCTGGTCACGCAGGCCGGAGCCGTCGCCGCGGCCGAACCGCTCGGAGGCGGCTCCGGCGCCTTCGACGGCCGCTCGCGCCTCGGGCAGCGACTCGATCAGCGGGCTCGGACGCGTCATGGTGAAGGGCGGTGCGAATTCGCCCCAGTGGATGTCCGAGACCATGACAGCCGGCCGGGCTGAGCCGACCACGCGTTGCAGGGCCAGTACGCCGAGAGCGGGCTGGAGCGGCAGGACACCGCCGCGATGCATGCGCCAGGCCACGACTTCTTCGTCGGCCATGCCGCCGTCGGCCCAGGGACCCCACGCGATCGAGGTGGCGGGCAGCCCCGCCGCCCGGCGCCGCTCGGCCAGAGCGTCCAGGAAGGCGTTGGCCGCCGCGTAGTTGCCCTGGCCGGAGGTGCCGAGGGTGCCGGAGAGGGAGGAGAAGAGGACGAAGGCGTCCAGATCGCGGTCGCGGGTGAGCTCGTCCAGATGCAGCGCACCCAGCGCCTTCGCCCGCAACACCGTCGCGAACCGCTCCGGCGTCAACGCATCGATCACACCGTCATCCAGCACACCCGCCGTGTGCACCACCGCATCCACCGGATGCTCCGCCAACAACCCAGCGAGCACCGCACGATCCGCCACATCACACGCAACAACCGTCACCCGCACCCCGGACGCCGACAACTCCTCCCGCAACTCCCGCGCACCCGGAGCCTCCAGACCCCGACGACTGGTCAGCACCAGATGACCGGCACCCTCCCCAGCCGCCCACCGCGCCACCCGAGCACCCAGGGCCCCAGTGCCACCCGTGACCAGCACCGTCCCCCGCGGACACCAACCACCCTCCGCCCCGCCAGTCGAAACACGATCCAACCGGCGCCCGAAAGCTCCCGACGCCCGCAGCGCGATCTGGTCCTCCGTGCCGTCGCCGAGGAGAACGCCCATGAGGCGGGTGGTGGCGCGGCGGTCCAAGACCTCGGGCAGGTCGATCAGACCACCCCAACGGTCCGGGTACTCCAGCGCCGCCACCCGGCCCAGACCCCACACCGCACCCTGCACCGGATCGGCCGGACCGTCCGAACGACCCACCGACACACCACCACGCGTCAACACCCACACCCGGCCACCCACACCCGCATCACCGAGCGCCTGCAACAGCACGGCAACGGCGGCGGGGCCGAGCGGGAGGCCGTCGGCGTCGGCACCCGCGAGTCCGGCGAAGGCGAGGACGCCGTCGACGGGGTGGCCGGCGGTCGCCTCCCGGAGCCGGTCGGCGAGCGCGGCACGGTCCGTGCGGGCACTGCCGGTGACGTGGACGGTGACGACGCGGTCCGGGCCGCCCAGGGCCGTGGTGAGGGCGGTGACCGTCGGGGCGTCGCCGTCCGGGTCGCCCGGCAGGACCAGCAGCCGGCGGTGGTCGGCGAAGTCCCGTGCGGCGGACGCCGGTTCGGTCGCGGCGGGCTTCCACGCCACCTGGTAGTACAGGGCGTCGACGGCGGTCTGCTGCTGCTGTCGCTTGCGCCAGGAGGCCAGCGCCGGTACGACCGCTCCGATCTGCTCGGCCGCCAGGCCCAGGGTGTGGGTCAGCGCGTCGACGTCCTCGCACTCGACGGCCTCCCAGAAGCGGTCGTCGGCGGTGTCGGCCGCGGTCCGGGCGGATGCCGCGGCCGCGGTTGCGGTGCCGTGGTCGAGCCAGTAGCGCGCGTGCTGGAAGGCGTAGGTCGGCAGCTCCACCGCCCGGGTGGCGGGGGCGGCGCCGAACGCCGGGGACCAGTCGACGTCGACGCCATTGACGTGCAGGTGGGCGAGGGCCGCGTACAGGCTGGGGACTTCGGGACGGTCCTTGCGCAGCGCGGTGACGAGCAGCGGGCCGGGGCCGGCCGCCGGGTCGTCGGAGAGGCAGGCGCGGGCGAGGGCGGTCAGGGTGCCGTCGGCGCCGAGTTCGAGGTAGCGGGTGACGCCCTGCTCCCGCAGGCGGCGTACGTCGTCGGCGAAGCGCACGGGCTGGCGGACGTGGGCGGCCCAGTAGCCGGCCACGCACAGTTCGCCGGGATCGGCCAGGGTGCCGGTGACGTCGGAGACGATCGGGATCTGCGGCCGGTGGTAGGTGAGACTCTCGGCGACGCGCAGGAAGTCCCGGAGCATCGGTTCCATCAGCGGCGAGTGGAAGGCGTGGCTGACCCGGAGCCGGGTGGTGCGGCGGCCGAGGGCCGCGAAGTGTCCGGCGATGTGCGTGACGCCGCCCTCGGTGCCGGAGACCACGACGGACTGCGGCCCGTTGACGGCGGCGATGCCGACCTCGGCCTCCCGGCCGGCCAGCAGCGGCAGCACCTCCTCCTCCGACGTCTGCACCGCGACCATGGCACCGCCCTCGGGCAGCGCCTGCATGAGCCGGCCGCGGGCGGCGACCAGGCGGCAGGCGTCCTCCAGGGACCACACGCCCGCGACGTAGGCCGCCGCCAGTTCGCCGATGGAGTGCCCGGCGAGCACGTCGGGGCGAAGCCCCCAGGACTCCAGCAGCCGGAACAGCGCCACCTCGAAGGCGAACAGGGCGGGCTGGGTGAACTCGGTGCGGTTCAGAGCCTTTTCATCGGCTTCATCGTCGCCGAACACGATCTGGCGCAGCGACCGGCCGAGTTCGTTGTCCAAATGGGCGCAGACGGCGTCGAACGCCTCCGCGAACACCCCGAACGTCTCGTACAGTTCGCGGCCCATGCCGAGCCGCTGGGACCCCTGGCCCGCGAAGAGGAACGCCAGGCCGCCCTCGGAGTCGGCGGTGCCCACGGCAGCGGCGGGTGAGGGTTCGCCTCGGCCGACGGCCTTCAGAGCGGCGATGAGGTCGTCGCGGTCCTCGCCCACGACGGCGGCGCGGTGCTCGAAGGCAGTCCGGGAGGTGGCGAGTGCGTGCCCCACCACGGTGGGGCTGAGCTCCGGGTGGGCCTCGATGTGTCCGGCCAGCCGTGCGGCCTGCGCTCGCAGTGCCTCGTCGCTGCGACCGGAGACCAGCCAGGGCACGATGGCCGCGGGGGGCTGCGGAGCGGGTGGCGGCTCGGGGGCGTCGGCGGGGAGCGGCTCCTCCAGGACGACGTGCGCGTTGGTACCGCTGAGCCCGAAGGCGGACACGGCGGCACGGCGCGGCCGGTCCTCCTCCCTCGGCCAGTCCCGCTCGTCCGTCAACAGCTCCACGGCACCGGCCGACCAGTCCACGTGCGACGACGGCTCATCCACATGAAGCGTGCGCGGCAGGGTCCCGTGCTGCATCGCCAGCACCATCTTGATCACACCCGCCACACCCGCAGCCGCCTGCGTGTGCCCGATGTTCGACTTCACCGACCCCAGCCACAACGGCCGCTCACGACCCTGCCCGTAAGCGGCCAACAGCGCCTGCGCCTCGATCGGATCACCCAGCGCCGTACCCGTACCATGCGCCTCCACCGCATCCACATCCTGCGGCGACAACCCCGCACCCGCCAACGCAGCCCGGATCACCCGCTGCTGCGACGGACCATTCGGCGCCGTCAGACCATTGGACGCACCATCCTGATTGACCGCACTGCCCCGCACCACCGCGAGCACCCGATGCCCGTTACGCCGAGCATCCGACAACCGCTCCACCAGCAGCATGCCCACACCCTCGGCCCACCCCGTACCGTCCGCACCCTCCGCGAACGCCTTGCACCGACCGTCCACCGCCAGCCCCCGCTGCCGCGAGAACTCCACAAACACACCCGGCGTCGACATCACCGTCACACCACCGGCCAACGCCAGATCACACTCACCCCCACGCAACGCCTGCGCCGCCAGATGCAACGCCACCAACGACGACGAACACGCCGTGTCGAGGGTGATCGCGGGGCCCTCCAGTCCGAGCGCGTACGACACCCGGCCGGACGCCAGGCTCGCCGCGCTGCCGGTGAGCAGATGGCCGCGTACGTCGTCCGGGACCTCGGTGGACGTGGCGCCGTAGCCCTGGTGGCCGCAGCCGACGAACAGGCCGGTGCGGCTGCCGCGCAGGGAGCGCGGGTCCAGGCCGGCCCGCTCGATGGTCTCCCAGGAGACCTCCAGCAGCAGCCGCTGCTGCGGGTCGATGGCGACTGCCTCGCGCGGCGAGATGCCGAAGAACGCGGCGTCGAAGGCGTCTGCGTCGGACAGGAAGCCGCCCTCGTCGACGTAACTGGTGCCGGGGCGCAGCGCATCGGGGTCATAGAGGGCGTCGAGGTCCCAGCCGCGGTCGGCCGGGAAGGAGGTGATGGCGTCGCCGCCTTGGGCCAGGAGGTCCCACAGCTCCTCGGGCGAGGTGATCCGGCCGGGGAGCCGGCAGGCCATGGCGACAATGGCGATCGGTTCGTCGTCGGCACCGCCGCTGCCGCCCGCCGGGACCAGGTCCGCACCGGTGGCACGATGCCCGCCCTGCAGGGTGCCGTCGTCGAGCTCGTGCACCAGGTGGCCGGCGAGGGCCAGGGGCGTCGGGTGGTCGAAGACGAGGGTCGTCGGCAGGGTGAGGCCGGTGGCGGTGGCCAGCAGGTTGCGCAGTTCCACGGCGGTGAGCGAGTCGAAGCCGCAGTCCTGGAAGGCGCGGGTCGGCTGGATGCTCTCCGGTGTCGGATGGCCGAGTGCGGTGGCCGCGCTGTGGCGCACCAGCTTGAGCAGCAGCTGCCGGCGCTCGATGGCACCCAGCGGGGCGAGTTCGGCGCGCAGCCCGCCGCCGTGCCCGGCCGTGGTGTCTTCGGTCGCCGCCAAGCCAGGGGCGGCCTCCGGGATACGGCTGAGCAGCGCGCCGCCCGGCAGGCCTCGCCGTCCGGCGGCGATCCTGGCCCAGTCGACGTCGGAGACCAGCGCCCAGGTGTCGTCGTGGGCGAGGAGGCCACCGAGAGCGGTGAGCGCCGGCTCGACCTCCATCGGGGTCAGGCCGCCGCGCCGCAGCCGGGTCAGTACGACGGGATCGTCGGCCATGCCGCCACCCGCCCACGGTCCCCAGGCGATGGACGTCGCCGGGAGTCCGGCGGCGCGCCGCTGCCGGGCGAGGGCGTCGAGGAAGGCGTTGCCGGCGGCGTAGCCGGCCTGGCCCGCGGAACCGAGCGCACCGGCGATGGACGAGAACAGGACGAACGCCGTGAGCGGTGTCTCCAGGTTCCGGGTGGCCTCGTCCAGGTTGGCGGCGGCGCGCAGCTTGGCGCGCAGGACGGTGGCGTAGCGCTCGGGGTCCATCGCGGTGAGCGGCGCGTCGTCGAGGGCGCCCGCGACGTGCAGCACCATGGTCAGCGGCCGGTCGGCCGGGACGGTGGCGAGCAGGGCGTCGAGGGCGGTCCGGTCGGCGGGGTCGCAGGCGGCGACGGTGACGTGGGCGCCCGCCTCCTCCAGTTCGCGGCGCAGTTCGTCGGCGCCGGGGGTGTCCGGGCCGCGGCGGCTGACGAGCAGCAGGTGCTCGGCGCCCTCCCGGGCCAGGCGGCGCGCCACATGGGCGCCGATGGTGCCGGTGCCGCCGGTGATCAACGTCGTTCCGGTGAGCCGCAGTTCGGGACGGTGCTCGTCGCGGTCGCGGGCGATATGGGTCAGCCTGCGACCGAAGACGGCGGAGTCCCGTACCGCCAGTTCGTTCTCGTCCCCGGGCTCGGCGACGAGCGCCACCAGCCGGGCGAGCGCCCGCTGGTCCGGCCGCTCCGGCAGGTCGACGAGGCCCGCCCACAGGTCGGAGTGCTCGACGGCCACGGTCCGGCCGAAACCCCAGGTGGTGGCCTGCACCGGCCGGGTCAGCCGGTCGGCGGCACCGACGGACACCGCCGACTGTGTGACCGCCCACAGCCGTGCCGTGGTGCCGGTCTCGGCCAGGGCCTGCACCAGCAGCGTGTTGAGGTGCAGCCCCAGGGGTACGTCGGCGTGGGCGGGGTGGGGCGCCTCGGTGAGGGCGAGCAGCGACAGCAGCCGGACCGTGCCGCCGCGGTGTGCCGCGGCCTCGGTGAGCGCTGCCGCGACCTGGGCGCGGTCCGCGTCGGCGGCCACCGGGAGGGGGTTCGCGTCCGCCCCGGCGGCGGTGAACGCCTCCGCCACGGCTGCGGCCGTTGCGGTGGTGTCCGGGTCGCTCGGGCAGAAGGGCACCAGCCAGACCCCTGCCGGTGCAGCCGTCGGGGACGGCAGGGGTGTCCAGGTCTCCCGGTACTGCCAGGACTCGGCTGTGGCACGCCGCATACTGTCGTGGTGCCAGGCCGTGAGGGCGGGGAGCACGGGTGCCAGCACATCCGGGTCGAGTGCCAGCCGCTCGGCCAGATCCCGGACGTCGCCCTTGCGGACGGCGGACCAGAACGCCGAGTCGACGGCCTGCGTCTGACCGCCCTCGGGGTCGGACGCCGCGTCGGCCAGCCAGTACCGGGCGCGCTGGAAGGCATAGGTGGGCAGTTCGACGTTCCGCGCGCCGGGGAACAGCGCGGACCAGTCCGGGCTGTGCCCGTGCACATGCAGGGCGCCCACGGCACCGAGCAGGCTGCCCGGCTCCGCACCGTCCTTGCGCAGCGCGGGCACCACCACGTGCTGCGGGACATCCGCCTCGGGATCGTCCTGCGCCGCGAGCAGGACCGCCTGGGCCAGGGCGGAGAGGGTGCCGTCCGGGCCGAGTTCGAGGTAGCGGGTGACGTTCTGGTCGGCGAGGGTGTGGACGGCGTCGGCGTACCGAACGGTGCGGCGGACGTGCTGCACCCAGTAGTCCGGCGACATCAACTCGTCGGCGGTGGCCTCCTCGCCGGTCACCGTGGAGACCAGGGGCAACCTCGGCCGCTCGTACGACAACTCCTGCGCCACCGCACGGAAGTCCGCCAGCATCGGCTCCATCAGCGGGGAGTGGAAGGCATGGCTCACCCGCAGAGCCGTGGTCTTGCGGCCCTCGGCACGGAAATGCGCGGCCACCTCCTCCACGGCATCCGCCGCACCCGCCACGACCACAGACTGCGGGCCGTTCACCGCGGCCACGCCCACCCGGTCGCCGAGCAACGGCAGCAGCTCGCCCTCCGTCGCCTGCACCGCGACCATCGCACCGCCGGACGGGAGCGCCTGCATCAACCGGCCCCGCGCCACCACCAGACGGCAGGCGTCCGCCAGCGACCACACCCCCGCCACATGCGCCGCCGCGATCTCACCTATCGAGTGCCCGGCCAGCACGTCCGGACGCACACCCCACGACTCCAGCAGCCGGAACAACGCCACCTCGAGCGCGAACAGGGCGGGCTGCGCGAACTCCGTCCGGTTCAGGCGATCGGCGCCCTCACCGAAGACCACCTCCCGCAGGCTGAACGGGAGTTCCGCATCCACCGCGTCGAAGGCGGCGGCGAAGACCGGATACGTCTCGTACAACTCCCGGCCCATACCCAGCCGTTGAGAACCCTGCCCGGCGAACAGGAACGCCGTCCGCCCCCGTACCGCCGCACCCCGCACCACCCGCGCGTCCGCCTCACCGGACGCCAACGCCGCAAGACCCGACCGCAGTTCCTCAAGATCGGAACCCACGACCACCGCACGGTCCTCGAACACCGACCGCGCCACACCGAGCGAGAACCCCACATCAGCCGCAGAACCGGCCCGATCGGCCACGCCCTCCCGCAGCCGAGCCGCCTGCGCCCGCAGCGCCCCCTCCCCCCGCGCCGACACCGGCCACACCACGACCCCGCCACCACCGGCACCCGACGCGGCAGACTCCTCCTGCAGCTCAGCCTCTTCGAGGATCACATGCGCATTCGTGCCGCTGACCCCGAAAGCGGAGACGCCGGCACGGCGCCGATGGTCGTCGTCCCCGTGCGGCCATTCCTGACCCTCCGTCAGAAGCCGTACCTCACCCGCCGTCCACTCGACGTGGGTCGACGGGGCATCGACGTGCAGGGTGCGCGGCAGCAGACCGTGCCGCATCGCCATGACCATCTTTATGACACCACCGACCCCGGCGGCGGCCTGGGTGTGCCCGATGTTCGACTTCAACGAGCCCAGCCACAACGGCCGTTCACGGTCTCGCCCGTACGTGGCGAGCAGTGCCTGCGCCTCGATCGGGTCGCCCAGCGTGGTCCCCGTACCGTGCGCCTCCACCGCGTCCACGTCCGCCGCCGACAACCCGGCACTCGCCAGCGCCGCCCGGATCACCCGCTGCTGCGAGGGACCGTTCGGTGCCGTCAGGCCGCTGCTGGCGCCGTCCTGGTTGACCGCGCTGCCTCGGATCACGGCCAGCACGCGATGGCCGTTGCGGCGCGCGTCCGACAGCCGCTCCAGCAACAGCAGACCCGCGCCCTCACCCCACCCGGTACCGTCCGCGGCGTCCGCGAAGGACTTGCAGCGGCCGTCGGGGGAGAGTCCGCGCTGGCGGCTGAACTCGGTGAAGGTGACCGGGGTGGACATCACCGCGACCCCGCCCGCCAGCGCCAGCGAGCACTCCCCCGCCCGCAGGGCCCGGCAGGCCAGGTGCAGGGCGACCAGGGAGGACGAGCACGCGGTGTCGACCGTGACCGCGGGGCCCTCCAGGCCCAGGGTATAGGCGATGCGCCCGGAGGCGATGCTGCCCGCGCTGCCGTTGCCGATGAACCCCTCCAGGCCGGGCGGCGGTACGTCGAACCGGGAGCCGTAGTCGTTGTACATGACACCGACGAAGACGCCGGTGGGGCTGGAGCGCAGGGTGCTCGGGTCGAGCCCGGCCCGCTCCAGGGCCTCCCAGGAGATCTGCAGCAGGATCCGCTGCTGCGGATCTGTGCCGAGGGCCTCGCGCGGCGACATGCCGAAGAAGTCGGGGTCGAAGTCGGCGGCGTCGTGCAGGAAGCCGCCCTCGCGGGTGTAGCAGGTGCCCGGGTGCTCGGGATCCGGGTGGTACAGGGAGTCGACGTCCCAGCCGCGGTCCTCCGGGAAGGGGGTGATGGCGTCGGTGCCGTCGGCGACGAGCCGCCACAGGTCCTCGGGGGTGCGTACGTCGCCCGGGTAGCGGCAGGCCATGGAGACGATCGCGATCGGCTCGCGGTCCTTGGCCTCCAGCTCGCGCAGGCGGGTGGTGGTGCGGTGCAGGTCGGTCGTGACCCGCTTCAGGTAGTCCCGCAGGCGGTCTTCGCTCACAGCTCGGCCCCCTGGCTCGGGTCGCGCACCTCGGCGGACATGACCGGCGGCAGGCCCGCTGCGCTCGGAACGGTAGACGACACCGGATCTCCTCAGGCTCGGACGCCCACGCGCTCGGCATGGCTCCTCTGACACCTCGAACCCGGCCCAGTCTGGGGCGCCCGCCGCCGTCCATGGCCGCTTGACCTCCGACTCTGAAAAATCCCCTAGTTGCCCCAGGCGCCGGGCGCATGGCGCCCGGCACCGGCAAATCCCTAGATTCGCGCGGGTTTTCTGGCCTTCCCTTCCGCGAGCGTGCTGCGCTGGGGCCGCTCCCGGCCCGCCTCCACGGCGGCCTGCCCTACGAGAGGGGTTTCCCGATGACTGCGGTGCCCGCTGCTGTCGGCTCTGAGGTGTCCGCGCCGCCCGAGGTGGGTCTCGACGGCGGCGCCACGCTGCTGGCCTGGCTGCGACGGATGCGTGACGAGCAGCCGGTGTGGCGCGATCCGGCGGGCCGCTACCACGTGTTCCGCCACGAGGACGTCCAGCGGATCACCGCCGACCCGGCGGGGTTCTCCTCGGACACGGTGAGCCGGTTGTCGGGCGGGGAACGGCAACCGCCGGGCGGCACGCTGCTGTTGCTGGACCCGCCCCGGCACGGCAAGCTGCGGCGGCTGGTGAGCAAGGTCTTCACCGCGAAGATGATCAACGAGCTGACCCCGCGGATCACCGAGGTGGCCACCGACCTGCTCGATGGCCTCGACGGCAGCGACCGATTCGACCTGGTCGAGGCGTTCGCCAATCCGCTGCCGGTCATCGTGATCTCGTCCATGCTCGGTGTGCCGCCCTCCGACCGCCCGCTGTTCCAGGTGTGGGCCGACAGCCTGCTGACCGTGGACTGGGAGACCCCTGAGGGCGCCGAGGTCCTGGGCAGGACCGTGCAGGAGCTGGACGCCTATCTGCGGCAGCACGTTGCCGAGCGGCGGGCGCGCGAGCACGACGACCTGATGAGCCTGCTGGTGCGGGCCGAAGTCGACGGGGAGAGCCTGAACGACGACGACGTGGTGAGCTTCGCCGCGCTGCTGCTGCTCGCCGGCCATGTGACCACCGCCGTACTACTGGGCAACATGCTGCTGACGCTGGACCAGGAGGAGGGTCTGCTCGGCGAGTTGCGTGCGGACCGCGAGAAGATCACGGCGTTCACCGAAGAGGTGCTGCGCTGCCGGCCGCCGTTCCTGAAGATCGAACGGGTGCCCACGGCCCCCGTGGAGATCGCCGGGGAGAAGGTGCCGGAGAACACCATGGTGTACCTCTGGCTGTTGTCCGCCAACCGCGACGAGCGGGTCTTCCCCGAGCCGGACCGCTTCCTGCCGGGCCGGCCCAACGCCAAGCAGCTCGCCTTCGGGCACGGCATCCACTACTGCCTGGGCGCCCCGCTGGCCCGTATGGAGGGGCAGATCGCGCTCAATCTGATGCTCGACCGCTTCGCCGACATCCGGGTCGACCGCGACAGCCCGCTGTCCTACTTCGACAACCGCGTCAATGTCTTCGGTCTTCGGCAGCTGCCGCTCACCGTCCGGCGAGCCTGAGTGGCGCGCCCGGGCGGACGAAACCCACCCGACGGAGGATTCATGGCCTACGAGCCGAAACCACCAGTGATACCGACCAACCGCACCTGCCCCTTCGATCCCGACCCGGAGTACCGCCGGCTGCGCGAGGAAGATCCGATCAGCCCGGTTGCGTTCGACATCGCGCCGGGCCGCGACGACGGCTGGCTGGTCACCCGGCACGAGGATGTGCGGGCCATCATGACCGACCCGCGGTTCAGCCACCGCGCGGAGCTGCTGGCACTGGTGGCATCGCCGCCGTTCGAGGTGGAGAAATACGAACCGCAGCCGTCGGGCCCGGGTTCCTTCGTACGGATGGACGCGCCGGACCACACGCGCTACCGGCGGCTGCTGACGGGCTTCTTCACGGTCCGCAAGATCCAGGAGTACGAGCCGACACTGGCCGGGATCATCGACGACGTACTGGAGGAGATGGCCGGCCTGGAGCCGCCCGTGGACCTGTTGCCGGCGTTCGTCCAGAAGGTCGTGTACCGGTCGGTGCACTCGGTGATGGGCGTGCCGGAGGAGGACATCGCCGAACTGGACAAGCACTTCTCGGCGATCATGCGGATCGACTACACGCTCGAGGAGTTCATCGAGCACAACACGGCGCTCGACCAGACGCTGGCGCGGGTCGTCAAGGACCTGTTCGCCGAGCCCAACGACAAGCTGCTCGGCAAGCTGGTGAAGACCGGTGAGCTGACCGAGGAGGAGCTGTCGAACATCGCCTGGATCACCATCGGCGGTGCCCTGGACACCACCCCGAACATGCTGGGTCTCGGCACGTTCGCGCTGCTGGAACATCCGGAGCAGTTGGAGAAGATCCGCAGGCAGCCGGAACTGATGGAGCGGGCGGTGGAGGAGCTGCTGCGCTATCTGACGATCTCCCACATGGGCGCGAGCCGGGTGGCGTTGGAGGACGTGGAGATCGGCGGCAGGACCATCGAGGCCGGCCAGACCGTGGTGCTGTCGTTGCCGGCCGCGAACCGGGATCCGGAGCAGTTCGAGGACCCGGAGGTGTTCGACGTCACCCGTCCCTCCCGGCGGCACATGGCGTTCGGTTTCGGCATTCACCAGTGCCTGGGTCAGCATCTGGCCAGGGCGACCCTGCGCATCGGTTTCCAGAAGCTGTTCGACCGCTTCCCGGACCTCCGACTGGCGGCCGATCCGCAGGACATCCCGCTGCGTGACAAGGCGATGCACTATGGCGTGTACGCCCTGCCCGTGACCTGGGGCTGATCGCACCGGCCCGCGGGGCGACGGCACGCCGTTCGCGGACCCGTCGCCCTCGGGCCGGCCGCGCACGTGCCCGTCGCCCTCGGGCCGGTCGCGCGCGGACCCGTCGCTTCGAGCCCACCGCACACGTACCAAGTCGCCCTCGGGCCGGTCGCATCCGTACCCGTTGCTTCAAGCCGGTCACGCCCGTACACGTGTCCCCCAGACCGGTCGCGTCCGTACCCGTCGCCCCCGGGCCGGCCACACCCGTACCTGTCGCTTCGAGCCCACGCGTACTCGTTGCCCCCGGACCGGCCGCGCGCGGACCGGTTGCTTCGGCCCACCGCACGCGTGCCCGTCGCCCCCGGGCCGGCCGCACGCAGACCCGTTGGTTCAAGCCGATCGCCCCGCGTCCCCGCCACCCTGGGCCGATCGCGCCGCGTCCCCGTCACTCGATCGCACGCGCGCACAGGCTGCGGGCGCCGTCCCTGTCAGGGGTGGTGCCCGCAGCCTGCTTCCTTGACGCGGGGTGCCCGGCCTACTCCTTGGCCGAGTCGGCGCTCAGGTGTGACAAACGGGGCCACGTGGCGTGCCAGGGTCGGCGCAGGCCCTCGCAGATCCAGATGGGGGCGCCCCAGCTGAGGTTGTGCACCTTCTCCGCGTTGGTCACCGTGCCGCGCCGGTGGACACTGGTGAAGAACTGCCGCAGATAGCGGGCGTCGGCGCCGACGAAGACGACGGTCGCCTGGTCGTGGGCCGGGCGGCGCAGGTACCAGTAGCCGCGGTGGCCGCTGTAGGGCCTCGGCAGGCCGAGTGCCGGGCCGAACCGGTCGAGCGCGCCCGCCTGGTCGTAACGGTCGGTGATGAGCAGCGCCCGGCTGCGCCGGTCGGCGGGCAGTTCGCGGTAGACACGGGCCACCGATGTGGCGAGGTCGGGCCAGCCCACGCTCTCTCTCGCCAGCCGGTCCGAGGAGGGCTCGGTCAGCCGGTGGACTGGGTAGATCGGCAGGACCTGGACCGCCAACGCCGCCGACGCCAGATACGCCACGACCGTCGACCAGGCGCGCGGGCGGGTGGAGCGCAGCCGCTGAAGTCCCGTGGCGCCCGCGCCCCACAGGACGGCGAAGAGCCCGGAGACGTAGTAGGGCCGTCCCTGGACGACGAGGTAGCAGGCGCACAGTCCGGCGAAGGTCAGTCCCAGGAACCGGTAGGGGCGGGCCTCTCGGGCGACGAGCAGCCGCCACAGCCCGTAACAGAGGAGTACGGCGCCCACCAGCCCGGCGGCGGAGAGCACCGTGGGCAGGAACATGGCCCGCCCGCCCTCCTCGTCGGCGACCTCCTGCGCGATGACCTTGGTCATGGCCAGTTGGGGCCAGCCGTTGCGGGCCTGCCACAGCAGACCCGGGACCGCGGTGAGCAGGGCTCCCGCCGCCGACGCCCACAGCAGGGGACGGCGCAGCAGGTCCCTGGGGCCCACCAGGAGCAGGGCCACGAGGAGCACGGCCCAGAAGCCGACGCTGAGGTACTTGACCTGCAGGGAGACCGCGGCCGTCAGGCCGAGGAGGGGCAGCAGCCGGTCGCGTCGGGTGCGCGCCCAGCGCACCAGCAGCCAGGCGCTCACCGTCGTGAGGAAGATGTCCAGGGTGGCGGTGATGAGCAGGTGGCCCATCTGCACCATGACCGGCGAGACGGCGTACGCGCCGGCGGTGGCCACCTGGGCGGCTCTTCTGCCGCCCAGCTCACGGGCCGTCAGGGCGGCGGTCAGCACGCCGAGTGCGGTGACGACGGCGGCCGGTGCGCGCAGCCAGACCAGCGAGCCGTGGGAGACGGCGTCGAGGGCGTAGGCCAGCAGAGGCAGCAGCGGCGGCTGGTCGGCGTATCCCCAGGCGGGATGGCGGCCCGCGGCGAGAAAGTACAGCTCGTCGCTGAAGTAGCCGAAGCGACCGGCGGTGAGCAGCAGCAGGGCGGCGGTGGCGCAGGCGATCGATGCCACCGGCAGCAGGGCCAGGGGCGGGGGTGGGTCCGCCCCTGGGGCGGTGGAGGTGTGGAGGTGGGGGCCGGTTCCCGGTCGGTCGTGTCCGCCGTCGCGGCGCACGGACTCGTCCCGGGCTGTGGGGGGCATCGTGACGTCCTCGATCCTGTGGGTCCGCGCCCGAAGGACAGACGCGGATCGGTGAGGGTGAACGTACGGTCGGCGACCGTACTGGACCGGCTCCTTCCCTATTTCGCGGACCGGAGTACGGGCGATTCCCTAGTCTTCGGCGCCATTGTTGGCCGTCGCCCGGGCGCCTGTGCTGGGCTGGGGTTCCTTACCGCACCGCCGCAGAGCGCCCCAGGCGCCCGTCACTGTTCGGCCGTTGCCGGCTGTCGGCGGTCGGACGCGAGGCCTGGCCGACTCCCCTGGCCGGGACCTCGATCCCCCAACCGATCACGGAGAGACGGCAGTCGAGTGATGGACCTTCAGTTCATGTGCGGCGGGGCCGGGACGCGGCCCCGCACGGTCAGGGCGGGCACGTCATGACGGCGGCGATCGTCGCGGACGGCGTCCGCAAGCGGTACGGGGACATCCAGGCCGTCGACGGGGTCTCGCTGCACATCGAGGCGGGCGAGTTCTACGGCATCCTGGGTCCCAACGGCGCGGGCAAGACGACCACTCTGGAGATTCTGGAGGGCGTCCGGGAGCCCGACGAGGGCCGGATCGAGCTGTTCGGCAAGAGCCCCTGGCCGCGCAACCACGAGCTGCTGACCAGGATCGGCGTGCAGTTCCAGGCGTCGTCGTTCTTCGACAAGCTGACCACGCGGGAGACGATCCGTCTGTTCGCGTCCTTCCACCGGCTCGGCGCCCGGCAGGCCGACGCGATGCTGGCGCGCGTCGGCCTCACCGACTTCGGCAGCGTGCCGGCCGACAAGCTCTCCGGCGGGCAGGCACAGCGGCTGTCCATCGCCTGCGGCCTGGTGCACGATCCGGAGATCGTCTTCCTGGACGAGCCCACCGCCGGTCTGGACCCGCAGGCCCGCCGGAATCTGTGGGACCTGCTGCGGGACGTCAACCAGGAAGGCCGCACCGTGGTCCTCACCACCCACTACCTGGACGAGGCGGAGATCCTCTGCGACCGGGTGTCGGTCATGGAGCACGGCAAGGTGCTCAAGACCGGCGCTCCGGCGGCCCTGATCCGCGAGCTGGACGACATGGTGCGGGTCAGCGTGGAGTCCGGGCTGGTCGCACCGGACGTGCTGCGGGGCCTGCTGGAGTCCGCGGGGGTGGACAACACCATCGTGGAGGACGACGAGGTCTCGCTGACGGTGGCCACCCACACGCCGGGGCCGGTCCTCTCGATCCTGGCCGACCAGGGGGCCCTGCGCGGCCTGGAGGTACGCGGAGCGACTCTGGAGGACGTCTTCCTCCAGCTGACCGGACGGGAGTACCGCGCGTGAGCATCGAGGACACCACCGCGCCCACCACACGAACCGGCCCGTCCGACCGGAAGGAGCCCGCGGGGAAGGGCGGTCCGGGCGGCCGGCGCACAGCCGGGGACGAGCGGCTCAGCCCGATCCGTGAACTGTCCCGGGCGATGATCCTCAGCGTGGTGCGCGACAAGGGCACGATCTTCTTCCTGCTGATCTTCCCGATCCTGTTCCTGCTGTTGTTCGGCTCTCTCTTCAAGAGCGACGGCACTTCGCACATCAAGGTGGCGCAGGTCGGCGAGGTGCAGGTGCTGGACTCGCTCACCAAGGACCAGCGGGAGCAGCTGACCAAGGCGGCCACCATCACCAAGGTGAGCAGCGAGTCGACCGCGCTGGAGAAGGTGCGCAAGGGCGACTACGACGCGCTGGTCGAACAGGAGGGCGGCACCGTGGTGCTGCGCTACAGCGCCGCCGACGGTGTCAAGGGCGCCTCCGCCCGTGCCGCGCTCAACGCGATGCTGGAGCAGGCGAACCTGGCCGCGACCGGCAAGCCCGCCACCTACACGCTGAAGGCCAGTCAGGTCGAGGACCGGTCGGTCAAGCCCATCCAGTACCTGACTCCGGGTCTGATGGGCTGGGCCATCGCCTCCAGCGCGGTGTTCAGCACCGCTCTGACGCTGGTGACGCTGCGGCGCAAGAAGATCCTCCAGCGGATGCGGTTGTCGCCGATCCGGGCCTGGGAGGTGGTGGCCGCCCGTATCGCGATGAGCATGGTCATCGCGCTCACGCAGACGGCGCTGTTCCTGCTGGTGGCGACGTTGCCGTACTTCGGCCTGACGCTCACGGGCGCCTGGTGGCTGGTGGTTCCGCTGGTGATGTGCGGCACGCTGTCGCTGATGTCGCTCGGCCTGCTCATCGGCTCGGTCACCAAGACGGAGGAATCCGCCGGCGGTCTCGCCCAGCTGCTGGTGCTTCCGATGTCCTTCCTGTCCGGGTCGTTCTTCTCGCTGGACAGCGCCCCGGACTGGGTCCAGTGGGTCTCGTATCTGATGCCGTTGCGCTACCTCGTGACGGGCAGCGAGGCCGTGCTCAGCCGAGGCGGCGGCCTGATGGAGGCGCTGCCGACGATGGGCGGCATGCTCGCCTTCACCGCCGTGGTGACCGCGCTGACGCTGCGCTTCTTCAAGTGGAACGACACCTGAGCCACCGGCCGCTGACACAAAGCGCCGGGGCCCTCTGCCATTCGACATGGCAGAGGGCCCCGGCCGTTTTCCCTCAGGTTCGAAAGCCCGCACGCACCGCTACCGAGACGACCGCGAGTACGTGACCGAGTCCCGGACTGCCGCGTCCCGGCCTGCCGCCTCCCGCACCGCGTCGACCAGCTCCGCCTGTCGCAGGATGTCCTCCCCCGGCCTCTTGAGGTCGCCGCCGTCCAGGGCCGTGCGGGCGAACAGGGAGACGAGTGAGGCGAACTGGTGCCCGGCGGGCAGTGTCCGTTCCTCCAGGTGGTCCTGGCGCTGGAGACGCAGCACGGGCCGAAGGTTCGGCGGGGCGGTGAATGCCCGATCGAGGCCGATGGTGCCCTCACTGCCCCAGATGGTGCACGCACAGCGGTAGGACCGGTCGAAGCCGAACGTCAACTGCGCGGTCCGCCCGGTCGGATCGCTCACCAGCGCCGCCCCCGCCACATCGACCCCCGCGCCGGGATCGGTACGCAGCACTGCCCCCTGCACGGTCACCTGCGGCCCCAGATACAAAGAGGCGGCGCGCAGGGTGTACACGCCGGCGTCGAGCAGGGCGCCGCCGCCCAGCGCCGGGTCGTGACGGATGTCCCCCGGGGGCAGTGGCGGAAAGCCGAACTCCGCAGTGAGGTGCCGCACTTCGCCGATCGCGCCCTCGTCGATGAGGGCGCGTACGGCGTCGTGCTGGCCGTGGTGGAGGAACGCGAAGTTCTCCATCAGCAGCAGGCCGGCGACGCGGGCCGCGGCGACCAGCTCGGCCGCCTCGGCCCGGTCGACGGCGAGCGGCTTCTCGGCCAGGACGTGCTTGCCCTCCGCCAGCGCCCGCGCGACCCACTCGGCGTGCAGGGCGGGCGGCAGCGGCACGTACACGGCGTCGATGTCGTCCCGTGCGAGCAGGGCGGCATAGCCGGTGACCGCCTCGCAGCCGAACCGCCGGGCGACAGCTTCGGCCTTGTCCCGGCTGCGGCTGGCCACCGCGACCAGCCGCACCGACGGGTCGGCGACCAGCGCCGGGATGGTGGTGCGCTGGGCTATGGCGGCACAGCCGACCACACCGACGTTCAACATCCGGTCTGCCACGGTCTCGCTCTCTTTCCGGCTCTTGAGAAGGGCGCACGAAGGGCGCGCGAAGGGCGCGCGAACGATGCACGAAGGACGCGCGAAGCATGCGCCGACGTGCTGTCACTCCGACCCGAACTGCTGGTCGATGAAGTCGAAGAGGTCGTCGTCGCTGGCCGTGTCGATCTGCTCCTCCACCGCCGCCGCCGTGGCGCCGTCATGGTCACCGCGGCCGTCGTCGGCGGACATGCGTCCGGCCCCGGTGGGTGCGGCCACCTCCAGCGTGGACAGCAGCCCGCGCAGCCGGTCGGCCAGCGCGGAGCGGACCGTCTCGTCCCCGGCGATGCCTTCCAACCCGCGCTCCAGCCGGTCGAGTTCGGCCAGCATCGGCTGTACGGCCGCCGCTGCCCCCGGTGCGGTCTCGGCCCGCAGATGGCGGGCCAGCCCGAGGGGCGTCGGGTAGTCGAACAGCAGGGTGGCCGGCAGCCTGAGTCCGGTGGCGGTGCCCAGGCGGTTGCGCAGTTCGACGGCGGTCAGTGAGTCGAAGCCCAGCTCCAGGAAGCCCCGTTCGGGGTCGACGGCGTCGGAGTCGGCGTAGCCGAGTACGGCCGCCGCCTGGTCGCGGACGAGGTCCACCAGGACCGTGAGCCGTGCCTCGGCGTCCAGCTCCGCGAGCCGGCGGCGCAGCCGCTCGGCGGGCGCGGTGCCCTCGGCCGTGGCGCCGGCCGTACGACGGCCGGGGGCGGGCTTGACGAGGGACCGCAGCAGGGCCGAGACCTCCCCGTCGGGCGTCCGCAGCGCGGCGGTGTCGAAGCGGGCCGGGACCAGCACGGCCCGGTCGGCGGCGACGGCGGCGTCGAACAGGTCGAGGGCCTGCTCGGACGGCATCGGGACGACTCCGCCGCGCGCCATCCGCAGCAGGTCGGCCTCATCCAGCTTGCCGGTCATCGCCGACCGCTGCTCCCACAGACCCCACGCCAGCGACTGGGCGGGCAGGCCCTCGGCCCGCCGCCGCTGGGCGAACGCGTCGAGGAAGGCATTGGCCGCCGCGTAGTTGCCCTGCCCCGAGCCGCCGAAGACGCCGGCCAGCGAGGAGTACAGCACGAAGGCGCGCAGCTCGCCGTCCCGGGTCAGTTCGTGCAGGTGCAGGGCGGTGTCGACCTTGGCGGTGAGCACGGTGTCGAGACGTTCCTGGGTCAGCGAGCCGATGACGCCGTCGTCGAGGACGCCCGCGGTGTGCACCACGGCGGTCAGCGGGTGCTCGGCGGGGACCGTGGCGAGCAGTGCTGCCAGCGCCTTGCGGTCGGAGGTGTCGCAGGCAACCAGTTCCGCGCGGGCGCCGAGTGTGGTCAGGTCGTCGACGAGTTCCCGGGCACCGGGCGCGTCCGGGCCGCGGCGGCTGACAAGCAGCAGGTGCCGGGCACCGTGCCGGGCCACGAGGTGCCGGGCGATCAGGCCACCGAGCGCGCCGGTGGCACCGGTGACGAGAACGGTGCCGTCCCGGTCGAGCAGCATACCGGTGTCGCCGTCCGCGGCGGCCTGCGTCAGCCGCATGCGGACGAGGCGCGCCACCCGCAACTCTCCCTTGCGCACAGCGACTTGTGGCTCATCCTGACCGGCCGCCGCGGGCAGCGCCCGGTACGACTCCTGGGCGCCGTCCCAGTCGAGGAGCACGAACCGCCCCGGGTTCTCGGTCTGTGCCGTGCGCACCAGGCCCCGGACGGCCGCGGCCACCGGGTCGGGAGCGCGGTCGCCGTCGTGCACAGTCACGGCATGCCGGGTGACCAGCACCAGCCGGGTGGCGTTGAAGGTGTCGTCGGCGAGCCAGTCCTGCAACAGCCGCAGCACCTGCCCGGTCGCGCGGCGCACGGCCGCAGCCAGGTCGACCGCCGTCGGCTCCCCGGCGTCGTCACCGGGGCCGGGTACGGCGGCCAGCACCGTGCCTGGCAGCGGTATGTCCCCCGCAGCGACGGCGCGGGCGAGGCCGTCCAGCCCCGGGTGGTGGGCGCCGGAGAGCCCGGCAGCCGTCAGGGCGTTCGCGAGGGCGGGGTCGGCATCGCCATCCAGGACGGCCCATCCCGCAGAGGCGGGCCGGGCGGGCGTGGCGGCCGGGGTCACCCACTCCAGTTCGTGCAGATGACGGACGGCGGCGCGGGCGTCCGCGAACTGTCCGGCGGGCAGCGGGCGCAGGGTCAGCCCGGTCACCGTGGCGACGGGGGTCCCCTCCGGATCGGTGACCCTGAGCGCGACCGTGTCGGGTCCGGCGGGGGCGAGACGCACCCGCAGCGCGTCGGCCCCGGGGGCGTGCAGCCGTACGCCGGTCCAGCTGAACGGCATCACCGCGGTACCGGCGACGGCCGTCAGCCCGACGGTCTGCAGGGCGGCGTCCAGCAGGGCCGGGTGCAGACCGTAGCGGGCGTCGTCGGCGGCGGCCCCGTCGGGCAGCGCGACCTCCGCGTACACGTCCTCGCCGAGCTTCCAGGCGGCGGTCAGCCCCTGGAAGACGGGCCCGTAGGCGAAGCCGCCCTCGGCGAACCGCTCGTAGAGTCCGTCCACGGCGACCGGCTCGGCGCCCTGCGGCGGCCACACGTCGAACGGGGCGCCGTCGGCCGGGGCCGGCGTGCGGGTGAGCTGCCCGACGGCGTGGCGGGTCCAGGGCTCGTCGTCGGCCGCGTCGTCCGGGCGGGAGTGCACGGTCACGCCGCGCGCTCCCTGCTCGCCGGGTTCGCCGACGGTGACCTGGAGGTGGACGGCACCCTGGTCGGGCAGGACGAGCGGCGCCTCCAGGGTGAGTTCGTCGACGGCGGTGCAGCCGACCCGGTCGGCGGCCAGCAGGGCCAGTTCCAGGAAGGCGGTGCCGGGCAGGATCGCCGTGCCGGACACCGCGTGGTCGGCGAGCCAGGGGTGGCTGCTGAGCGACAGCCGTCCGGTGAGCAGGTAGCCGTCGCCGCCCGCGAGTGCCGTGCCGGCGGCGAGCAGCGGATGCTCCCCGGCGGCGAGCCCGGCCGCGGCGAGGTCCGGCGCGCCCGGGTCGGCGTCGAGCCAGTAGCGGGCGCGCTGGAAGGCGTACGTCGGCAGCTCGGCCCGGCGCACCGGGCGGCCGGCGAAGTACCCGGCCCAGTCGGGGCTCACGCCGTGGACGTGCAGCGTGGCGAGGGCGGTGGTGACCGCGGTCTCCTCGGGCCGGTCACGGCGCAGCAGCGGGGTGACGACGGCGGCCTGCGGGTCGGCGAGGCAGTCGCGCGTCATGGCGGCGAGCACACCGTCCGGGCCGAGTTCGAGGTACGTGGTCACGCCCTGCCGCTCCAGCGTGGCGACGGCGTCGGCGTAGCGGACCGTTCCGCGCACATGGCGCACCCAGTAGTCGGCGTCCTCCAGCTGTCCGGAGTCGGCGAGTTCGCCGGTGAGGTCGCAGACGACGGGCACGGTCGGGGCGGCGTACGTCAGCTCGCGGGTGACGGCCGCGAAGCGGGCCTGCATCGGCTCCATCCGCGGCGAGTGGAAGGCGTGCGACACCGTCAGCCGCTTGGTGCGCAGCCCGGCCTCCCGCCAGGCCTCGGCCAGTTCCGCCACGGCCTCCTCGTCGCCGGAGACGACCACGGACGCCGGTCCGTTGACGGCGGCGACGGACACCCGGTCCTCGTAGGTGCGCAGCGCCTCGGTGATCTGGGCCTCGCCGGCCTGTACGGCCAGCATGGCGCCGCCGTCCGGCAGCTGCTGCATCAGCCGGCCACGAGCGGCGACCAGCCGGCAGGCGTCGGTGAGGTCGAGCACCCCGGCCACATGGGCGGCGGCCAGCTCGCCGATGGAGTGCCCGACGACGACGTCCGGGCGCAGCCCCCAGTGCTCCAGCAGCCGGAACTGGGCCACTTCCAGGGCGAACAGCCCGGCCTGCGTGTAGGCGGTGCGGTCCAGCAGTCCGGCGTCCGGAGTGCCGGCCGGGGCGAACAGCACGTCCTTCAGCGGCCGTTCGAGTTCGCGGTCCAGTTCGGCGCAGACGGCGTCGAGGGCGTCGGCGAACACCGGGTACGCGGCGTACAGGTCACGGCCCATGCCCGGTCGCTGGCTGCCCTGGCCGCTGAAGAGGAACGCGGTGCGTCCGCTGCGGCGCCGCACCCCGCGCACCAGCCCGGGAGCCTCCCGGTCTTCGGCCAACGCCCTTACGGCGGCGAGGAGTTCGACCCGGCCCTGACCGACGACGGCGGCCCGGTGTTCGAACGCGGTGCGTCCGAGGGCGAGTGAGTGGGCGACGTCGACGGGCATGCCGCCGCCCTGGCGCTCCGGGTCCTCCAGATGGGCCAGCAGCCGGGCGGCCTGGGCCCGCAGGGCATCGGCGCTCCGACCGGAGAGCACCCAGGGGACCGCGTCGCCGGAGGCGACAGGGACGGGCGCCCCCTCCGGCGACGCGGCGTTCTCGGCGGACGACGACGTCGGTTGCAGGGTCTCGGCAGGCGACGTCGGTTCCAGGGTCTCGGCGGGCGGCTGTTCCAGGATCACGTGGGCGTTGGTGCCGCTGATGCCGAACGCCGACACCCCGGCCCGGCGCGGACGACCGTCCGTCTCCGGCCACTCGACGGCCTCCGCCAGGAGCGACACCGCGCCCTCGGTCCAGTCGATCTGTGTCGACGGCCGGTCGGCGTGCAGGGTGCGCGGCAGCATCCCGTGCCGCATCGCCAGCACCATCTTGATCACACCGCCGACACCGGCGGCGGCCTGCGCGTGCCCGATGTTGGACTTCAGGGCGCCGAGCAGCAGCGGCCGGCCCTCCGGCCGGTCCTGCCCGTACGTCGCCATCAGCGCCTGCGCCTCGATGGGGTCGCCCAGCTTGGTACCGGTGCCGTGCGCCTCGACGGCGTCCACATCGGCCGGGGAGAGTCCGGCGGCGGCCAGGGCCTGCCGGATGACGCGCTGCTGCGCGGGTCCGCTCGGCGCGGTGAGGCCGTTGCTGGCGCCGTCCTGGTTGACCGCGGAACCGGCGAGCACCGCGAGGACGGGGTGACCGGCTCGGCGGGCGTCGGACAGCCGCTCGAGGAGTACCACGCCGACGCCTTCGGCCCAGCCGGCGCCGTCGGCGTCGTCGGAGAACGCCTTGCAGCGGCCGTCCGCCGACAGCGCCCGCTGCCTGCTGAACTCGATGAAGGTGTCCAGGGAGGAGATCACCGTGACGCCGCCCGCCAGCGCCATGGTGCACTCGCCGGTGCGCAGCGCCTGGGCGGCCATGTGCAGCGCCACCAGGGACGAGGAGCAGGCGGTGTCGACGGTGACGGCCGGACCCTCCAGGCCGAAGGTGTACGAGATCCGTCCGGAGGCCACGCTGCCGGCGCTGCCGGTGGCCAGGTACCCCTCGAAGTCCTTCGGGGCGTGCTGCACCCGGGAGCCGTAGTCGTGGTAGTTGGAGCCGACGAACACCCCGGTGCGGCTGCCGCGCAGCACGGCCGGGTCCAGGCCGGCCCGCTCGATCGCCTCCCACGACGTCTCCAGCAGCAACCGCTGCTGCGGGTCGACGGCCAGCGCCTCGCGCGGGCTCATGCCGAAGAACTCCGGGTCGAAGTGGTGCGCGTCGTACAGGAATCCGCCGCCGCGGGCGTAGAAGGTGCCCGGACGGTCCGGGTCGGGGTCGTAGGCGCCCTTGAGGTCCCAGCCTCGGTCGTCAGGGAAGACCGACACCGCGTCGCCGCCCTGTGCGAGCAGCCGCCACAGCTCGTCCGGGCCGTCCACCCCGCCCGGGTAGCGGCAGGCCATCGACACGATCACCACCGGGTCGTCGTCCACGGCGACCGCCCGCGGCGAGGCCGACGGCACCGGGTCGGCGGCCGGGACGGCCGTGCCGAACAGGTCCCCGTGCAGCTTGGCCGCGAGAGCGGTCGCGGTGGGGTGGTCGAAGACCAGGGTGACCGGTAGCCGCAGCCCGGTGGTCTCGGCGATGGTGTTGCGCAGGGCCACCGCGGTGAGCGAGTCGAAGCCGAGGTCGCGGAACGCCCGCTCCTCGTCGATCTCCTCGGCACCGGAGTACCCGAGCGCCCCGGCAGCCAACCTCCTTACCAGAGTGAGGAGTTCACGTCGCTGCTCGTCGTACGGCAGGGCCGCGAGCCGTGCCGTGAGCGCGTTGCCGTCTCCGTGGCCGTAGCCGCCGTCCGTCGCGGGCGCGGTGCGCGCCGCCAGGGCCGCCCGCACCTCCGGCAGGTCGGCGAGCACCTGGGCGGCCCCGTCGGAGTGGGCGAACGCATACGTCTCCCACCGTACGTCGGCCACGGCCAGCACCGGCTCCTCGCCGGACACGGCCTGCTGAAGTGCCGTCAGGGCCGGCTCCGGGTCCATGGCGGGCATACCGGAACGGGCCAGCCGTTCGCCCGTCTCCCCGGAGGCGAGGCCACCGCCACCCCACGCGCCCCAGGCGACCGACGTGGCGGGCAGCCCGTCGGCGTGCCGCTGCCGGGCGAGCGCGTCGAGGAAGGCGTTGGCCGCGGCGTAGCTGCCCTGGCCCGGCCCGCCGAGCGTGCCGGCGAGCGAGGAGAACAGCACGAACGCGGACAGCTCCAGGTCCCGGGTCAGTTCGTGCAGGTGCAGCGCGGCGGCCGCCTTGGGCTGCAGCACGGTCTCGGCGCGCTCGGGGGTGAGGGCGTCCAGTACGCCGTCGTCCAGCACCCCGGCCGCATGCACGACCGCGGTGAGCGGCTGATCCTCCGGTACGGCGGCCAACAGCGCGACGAGCTGGTCGCGGTCGGCGACATCGCAGGCGGCAAGCGTGACGCGGGCGCCCAGCCCGGTCAGCTCCGCCTCCAGTCCGGCCGCGCCGGGTGCGTCCGGGCCACGGCGTCCGGCCAGCAGCAGATGGGCGGCGCCGTTGCGGGCCAGCCAGCGGGCGACATGGGCACCCACGCCCCCGGTGCCGCCGGTCACCAGCACCGTGCCGCTCGGCCTCCAGTCGGCGGGCGCGGCTTCCGGCAGCGAGGCCCGCACCAGCCGCCGCACGAACAGCCCGGAGCCTCGTACCGCCACCTGGTCCTCTTCGACGGCTCCGGACAGCGCGGCCACCAGCCGGGCGACGGCACGGTCGTCCAGCTCCTGCGGCAGATCCACCAGCCCGCCGAAGCGCTGCGGGTACTCCAGCGCGGCGATCCGGCCGAGCCCCCAGACCTGTGCCTGGACGGGTGCGGCCAGCCGGTCGGCACGACCGGTGGACACGGCTCCCCGGGTGGCGATCCACAACGGGGCGTCCACCCCGGCGTCACCGAGCGCCTGCACCAGGGCGGTGCTGAGGGCGAGCCCGTTGTCGAGCGGGCTGCCGGGCACGTACGGCGACTCGTCCAGCGCCAGCAGGGACAGGACACCGGCCGGCGGGCGGGGACCGTCATCGCCGTTCACGGCGGTGCCGAGCAGAGCGGCGAGCCGGAACCGGTCGGCGCCGGGGGCCACCTCGACGGTGGTCACCTGAGCGCCGTGGGCGGCCAGACCGGTGGTGAGGGAGGTGGTGAGGTCGGTGTCGGCGTGCTCCTGCGGGACGACGAGCAGCCAGCAACCGGTGACGGTCACGGCGGCACGGGCGCCTGGGCCGACCGGCTTCCAGACCACCTTGTACCGCCAGCCGTCCACCGCCGACCGGTCCACCTGGCCCTTGTGCCAGCTCGACAGCGCGGGGAGGACCTCCGCCAGCCGGTTGCTGTCCGGCAGCCGGAGCGTGTCGGCGAGGGCTTGCAGGTCCTCGCGTTCGACCGCGTCCCAGAAGCGGGCGTCCACCTTCTGACCCGAGGTCAGGGCCGGGGCGGGAGCGGTCTTCTCCAGCCAGTAGCGACGGTGCTGGAAGGCATAGGTGGGAAGCGCGACCGTACGGGCGCCCTGGCCGGCAAGGACGGCGGTCCAGTCGACCGGGACCCCGCGCACCCACGCCTCGGCCAGCGAGGTCAGGAAACGGTGGCCGCCGCCTTCGTTGCGGCGCAGACTGCCCACCACGATTGCGTCCGGGGCGGCCTCCTGGACCGCCATGCCCAGCACCGGATGGGAACTGACCTCCACGAACGCCCCATACCCCTGGTCGACCAGACCCTGGACCGCATCCGCGAAACGCACCCGCTGACGCAGATTGCGATACCAGTAGCCGCCGTCCAGCCGAGCCGTGTCGATGATGCCGGCCTCGGTGGTGGAGAAGAACGGCACCTCACCCGAACGGGGAGAGACAGGGGCGAGCACGTCCGCCAGCTCGGCCTCGATGTCCTCCACATGCCAGGTGTGAGAGGCGTAGTCCACCGGGATACGACGCGCCCGGATGTCGTTCCTCTCGCAATGCGCCATCAGCTCATCCAGAGCATCCGCATCCCCCGCCACCACGACCGAGCCGGGACCGTTCACCGCCGCGACATCGATCCGCCCCGCCCAACCGGTCAGCAACTCCTCAACATCCACGAGGGGCTGAGCCAGCGAGACCATGCCACCACGGCCCGCGATCGCCCGGATCGCCCTCGACCGCAGCGCCACCACCCGC
>NZ_BMVG01000055.1 GCF_014650595.1 Streptomyces alanosinicus | reverse complement strand
CCCGGCCAGGACCGCTTCTGGTTCATGTGGGACGACCTGGTACGCGGCGCGATCGGCGCGATCGTCCTGGTGGACACCCGGCGCCTCGCCGACTGCTTCCCGGCCGTCGACTACTTCGAGAACTCCGGCCTGCCCTTCGTCATCGCCCTCAACGGCTTCGACGGCCAGCAGCCGTACAACCCGGACGAGGTCCGCGAGGCCCTGCAGATCGGCCCGGACACCCCGATCATCACGACGGACGCCCGCCACCGGGCTGACGCCAAGTCGGCGCTGATCACGCTGGTCGAGCACGCCCTGATGGCCCGCCTGCGGTAATGGCACGCCTGCGGTAGCGGACAGACCCGGGACACACGAAAGGGCCCCTCTCTTGCGAGAGGGGCCCTTCGTCGTACGGGCTCAGTGCCGCCAGTCGTCGTACGGGCTCAGTGCCAGCTGTGCGGGGCGCGGAAGCCGCCTTCGCGCTCCAGGCGGCGCCAGCCGGCCTTGGCGCGGCCGCGGTGGGTCTGGGTCGAGGGCTCGGTGCGGGCGGCCGCGCGGGCCAGGAGGACGGCCGTGATGGCGGCGACCTCCTCGGGCTCGGCGTGGCCCTTCTCGACGCGGATGTCAGGAGTGCTCATGGGTGTCAGTCTCCGTGAGAGAGAGGTCCGCGGGGTTGCCGCGGCGGGTCCGCTCGGTTACTGCGGGGGGTTGCCGTGCTTGCGGGAGGGCAGGTCGGCGTGCTTGGACTGGAGCATCGCCAGGGACTTCGCCAGCACCTCGCGGGTCTCGGCCGGGTCGATGACGTCGTCCACGAGCCCGCGCTCGGCCGCGTAGTACGGGTGCATCAGCTCGGACTTGTACTCCTTGACCATCTTCTGCCGCATGGCCTCGGGATCCTCCGCCCCGGCGATCTGCCGACGGAAGATGACGTTGGCCGCACCCTCGGCACCCATCACCGCGATCTCGTTCGTCGGCCAGGCGTAGGTGAGGTCGGCGCCGATCGACTGGGAGTCCATGACGATGTACGCACCTCCGTACGCCTTGCGCAGGATCAGCGAGATCCTCGGCACGGTCGCGTTGCAGTACGCGTACAGCAGCTTCGCGCCGTGGCGAATGATCCCGCCGTGCTCCTGGTCGACCCCGGGAAGGAACCCCGGTACGTCCAGGAAGGTGACGATCGGAACATTGAAAGCGTCACACATCTGGACAAAGCGCGCAGCTTTTTCCGATGCCTCGATGTCCAGCACACCGGCCAGCACCTGGGGCTGGTTGGCGATGATGCCGACCACCTGGCCGTCGAGGCGGCCCAGCGCGCAGATGATGTTCCGCGCCCAGCGCTCGTGGACCTCCAGGTACTCGCCGTCGTCGACGATCTCCTCGATGACCTTGGCCATGTCGTAGGGCCGGTTGCCGTCCGCCGGGACGAGGTCGAGCAGGTCGTCGGAGCGCCGGTCGACCGGGTCGGAGCACTCCACCCGCGGCGGGTTCTCGCGGTTGTTCTGCGGGAGCAGGGAGAGGAGGTAGCGCACCTCGGCGATGCAGGTCTCCTCGTCGTCGTAAGCGAAGTGACACACACCGGACGTCTCGGCGTGCACGTCGGCACCACCGAGGCCGTTCTGGGAGATCTCCTCGCCGGTGACCGCCTTGACCACGTCCGGGCCGGTGATGAACATCTGCGAGGTCTCACGGACCATGAACACGAAGTCGGTGAGGGCCGGCGAGTACGCCGCGCCGCCGGCGCACGGGCCCAGCATCACACTGATCTGCGGGATGACACCGGACGCCTTGGTGTTGCGCTGGAAGATGCCGCCGTATCCGGCGAGCGCGCTGACGCCTTCCTGGATCCGGGCGCCCGCGCCGTCGTTCAGCGACACCAGCGGCGCACCCGCCGCGATCGCCATGTCCATGATCTTGTGGATCTTGGTGGCGTGGGCCTCGCCCAGCGCGCCGCCGAAGATCCGGAAGTCATGCGCGTACACGAAGACCGTACGGCCCTCGACCGTGCCCCAGCCGGTGATGACACCGTCGGTGTACGGCTTCTTCGCCTCCAGGCCGAAGCCGACGGCGCGGTGCCGGCGCAGCTGCTCGACCTCCTGGAAGGACCCCGGGTCCAGGAGCAGCTCGATCCGCTCCCGCGCCGTCAGCTTGCCCTTGGCGTGCTGCGCCTCGGTCGCCTTCTCACTCGGGCCTGCCACGGCCCGGGCACGAATGTCGTGCAGCTCGGCGACCCGTCCGCGCGCGTCCGTCGGCTCGCCGGTCGGCTCACCCGTCGTTTCTTCCAAAACGGTCATGTAGCGACCTTACGAAGGACACCAAGGAAAGCGAGCCGTCGACTCCGTACAGTCTCCGGCCCGTTTTCCTGGTACCAGTGAACAGAACCCTGGCCGTGTGCAGCCTTTCCGACTGCTCACAGGGCGTCGGCGTTGTGGAGGGGCCACAAAGGTGTCACCTGAGAGCCACCTCACATTCGTGGCCCGCGCATGCCATCCCCGGAGTGACACGGAGCCTCAGACAGCGGCCCGACGAGAGGATCTCCACCCCCTCGCCGGCCCGGTGCACCGCCCGCACCGGACGGTCCCAGACGATCTCCAGCGGCTCACCCGTCCGGGGTGGTTCGCTCACCCGGACGGTGGCCGTACGGCCCCTGCGCACGACGAGCACGCTCGCGCCCGCGGAGACGGCGAGGTCCCCTACCGTACCGGCCCGCCAGAAGTTCGCCCCGGTCAGCCCCAGCCGGGGTACGGCGACGGCCTGACGGCCGCTGTCGTTGGCGAGGACGGACAGCCAGCCGCGGTGTGCGGCCAGGGCGGCGGTCTCGGCGGGGGAGGCGCCGGGCAGCAGGACATAGCCGTAGCGGGCGTCCACCGGGTCGGTGCCGTGGTCGAGCCACAGGGTCTGCCAGCGCCGGGTGCGCCGCTCGCTCGTCCCGCCCGCGTTGATGTCGGACCAGGCACCGGTGCGGTCCTCGCGCAGGGTGTGCAGCGCGCCCGCGCCCATCAGGATCCAGCCACCGTGCTCCGCCAGATGCGCCCAGTTCGGGCCGCGTACGAAGCGCTGGGTGCCGCTCTCGCCCAGGTTGCGGTTGTCCACGACCGTCTCGACCGGGACGCCGTCGGCACAGCTGATCCCGGCGCCGAGACAGATCACGGCATCGTCGAGGAAGAACCAGGACTTGCGGGCCCGCAGGGTGGAGCCGAGGCCCTTCAAATGCTGTCCGACGGCCGCGTACCGGCCGTCCGTGACCCCGCCCACCCAGCGCACGTCCGGCCTGGGTGCGCCCCACTCGCCGCCGGCGCGGTCCGCGAGCCGCTCGGTGGAGACGGTGGTGCCGGGCAGCCGGTACCAGTCGACGGTCGGCCAGAACCAGTCTGTGTACTGATCGGCCCGACCGGCGCGGCTCTCCGGCCACCACGAGAGCATCCCGGACCCGGTGTGCCAGCCGCGCGGGTTCTCGCCGTTGCCGCACTCGTAGTGGGCGATGCGGTCGCTGGCCATGGCGAGGGCGGCGGTGAACCGGGGTCCGCGGTGGACGGCGCGGTCCATGGCCGGAAAGAGCCGGTGGCCGAGGGGCTCGGGGGCCGGCGGGACGGCGGAGTCGGCGACGGCGCGCAGCCGCGCGAGATCGGCCACCCCGAACTGTTCCGCCGTCAGCAGCGGTGTCACGGTGTCCCGTCGGGCCCATCCCTTGACCAGGCCGTACCACCGCCGCCGCGTCCCCTCCCCCGCGCCGGCCGCGAGGAGCGCGACGGCGGCGACGAGGGCCTGCCCGCGGTAGTGGTCGCCGCGCAGGAGGTGCGGGTCGTCACCGCGCAGGCAACCCCGGCTGATGGCACGGCCGTTGACGCAGTCCATCACCAACCCGTCGTGGATCAGGGGCGCGAAGGCGTGCTCGACGCTGTCGAGGATGTGCTGCCGCGCGGGGTCGGTGATCTCCCACGGCGATCCGGCGAGCAGGGCGAACAGCCGCCCGAGGCCGTCGAGCAGGACCTGCCCGTACGTCCCCGTGTAGGCGACGTACGTGTGCTGGACGAAGGAGCCGTCGGCGTGGAGCCCGTCGCCCCGGGTGGCGTACGGGAAGACCGGCGAGAGCGCGTTGCGGGCGAGGGAGACACGGCCGGCGTCCCGGCCGAGGATGCCGCGCAGGGCGACGGAGCGGCACAGGTCGACGCGGTTGGCGCCGGTGGAGACGCCGGAGTAGTCGGTGAGCAGGCTGTCCGGGACGAAGTGGTCCACGGCCGCGCAGGCGGCGGCGACGCGGTCGGTGCCGAGCCGCTCGTAGAGGGCGGCGGTGATGTCCATGAGCAGCCGGGGAGCGCCGATCCGCCACTCCCACCAGTTGCCGTACGGGCCGGCCGAGGGGTGGTAGACGGTGGCGGAGAGATGGTCGAGGCCGCGCAGTACGGCGGCCAGCAGGCCGGGGTCCGCGGTGGCGCCGGTGGCGGGCTGGACGTAGGCCTGGGCCATGGTCCACAGCCGGTCGTAGCTGGCGGTGATGCCGGACGGCGGGTCGAAGGGGTGGCCGGGCCAGAGGGAGCCGGCGGCCGGGGTCATGGCGGCCGCGAAGTCGCGCGCCCGGGCGCCGAGTCGGGCGAGCCGGGAGGCGTACTGCTCGGCGCCGGGGTCGTAGCCCGCGCCGAGGGCGATACCGAGCCAGCGGCGGCGCAGGGTGTCGTACGGGTCGGCGTCGGCGCGCGCGCCGGAGGCCGGGGCCGGGACGAGGGCGGCGGCCAGCAGCAGCGCGCGCCGGGTCGGCCGCAGATGATCGGTCACCGCTCGCGTCACTCCCTCTCGACGTCGTGACTCTGTGCAACGAGAGCGGCACCCTGCGGATGCTGTTGAAAACCGAACCGAATGGGTCTACCTTCGAGGAACCGGATTCGTTTAACGTTCAACAGAAACTTCCTGGAGCACATCATGGGCATCTTCGGCCGCAAGGGCAGCACCCCCGAGACCACCGCCGCCGGCACCGACCTGACCGCGCTGAGCGGTGACTACACGATCGACCCGGCGCACACCACGATCGGCTTCACCGCCCGGCACGCCATGGTCACCAACGTCAAGGGCGGCTTCCACGACTTCAGCGGCACGCTGCACCTGGACGGAGCGGACCCCGCCGGGTCCACGGCCGCGCTCGACGTCACGATGGCGAGCATCGACACGGGCAACGCCGACCGGGACGGTCACCTGAAGTCCGCCGACTTCTTCAAGACCGACGAGTTCCCGGCCATGACCTTCCGCTCCACCAAGGCGGAGGCCCTGGGCGGCGACGAGTACCGCATCACCGGCGACCTCTCGCTGCTCGGCGTGACCAAGCCGATCACCATCGACCTGGAGTTCAACGGCGCCGCGACGGACCCGTTCGGCAACGAGCGCGTCGGCTTCGAGGGCAAGGCCGAGATCCTGCGTTCCGAGTGGGGGCTGACCTGGAACGCGGCACTGGAGACCGGTGGCGTCCTGGTCTCCGACAAGATCAAGCTGAACTTCGACATCTCGGCGATCAAGAACGCCTGAGGCCTTGGCGGTCCGCCGGCTCCGGGGCCCGCTCGGGCCGGCGGACGGTACGCGCCCCGGTACGCGCCCCGGCGCGGGCACCGACGGGCAGCAGCCACCACGCCGAGGCCACGGACAGGGCCGCGCCCAGGGCTGTCGCGGCCAGCCGGGTCGGCAGCAGCTCGGTCGCGTCCTGGCCGAAGTAGCCGAGGAGCAGGGAGAGGGCCGTGGTCATGCCGGCCGCCCAGTAGGCGTAGCCGAGCGGGCGCAGCCACAGCGCGACGGCGAGGACCACGAACATCACCGCCACCGAGGCGGGACCGGTGATCCCCGCGGCCGCCACACCGGTGGCCAGCAGGGTGCCCGCCGTCGCGCCGGCGCAGCGCTCGACTCCCTTGCGCAGGACGTCCGTTCGGCCGCGGTTGCCGGCGGCCGCGACGTACACCGTGAGGACCGCCCAGGGCCAGTGGTCTGCGAAGAGGAGCCGGCCGCACAGGAACGCCGCCGCCACGGCCGCTGCCAGCTGTACGGCCATGCGGGTGCTGGGGCGCGGACGGAGCAGGGAGGCCCTGCGGGGCGCGGGCCGCTCGGGCTCCGGACGCCAGGGGCCGTACCGGTCGCCGAGGGCCTGGACGAGCCAGACGCACAGGCACGCCAGGACGCCGATCAGCGCCGACCAGTACCAGCTCATCAGCCCGCTCTCGGCCGCCCGCGGCAGCGCCGGGCCGGGGACGACCAGCAGCGCCACGAGCGGCAGGGTCATCAGCGTGCCCGCCGTGGCCGCCGCGGGGCCGTAGCGGCGGAGCCAGACGCACAGGGCGATGCCCGCCGTGAAGACGGCGGCGCCCACGGCGTAGTGGTGCATGATCAGGCGGCCCAGGAGCTGGGCGCCGGCGGCCGTCACGGGCAGCAGGACGAGCGCCGCCAGCCGGCGCCGCGTGGGCGCGGTGCGCTGGGCCGAGGACAGCGAGAGGGTCAGGGCCACCGCGAGGACGGGTACATCGGTGTGCAGCCCGGCCGCGCCCTCCAGCCACAGGGCGGCTCCCCAGCACAGCAGGACCGCCGTCATCGCCAGCAGTGATTCGTACGCATTGCGTATTAGTCTTGAGCGCACACGGCGACTATAATGCTAGTCTGCAGACAAAGTAGTAAGTAAACGCGTACGATCTCCTCCATGGATCACCTCGACGAAGCCGCCCGTCTCCGTCGCGCCGTCGTCCGGCTCAGCCGGCGTCTGCGGCAGGAGCGCGCGGACGGGGGGCTCAGCCCCAACCAGCTCGCCGTACTCGGCCATCTGCACCGGAACGGGCCGGCGACACCCGGGGAGATCGCGGGCGAGGAGCGGCAGCGGCCCCAGTCGCTCACCCGGGTCTACGCAGAGCTGGAGGCCGAGGGGCTGATCGCGCGGGAGCGGGGGACGGACGACCGACGGCAGTCCGTGCTGACCCTCACCGGACCCGGGCGGCAGGCACTGGAGCGGGACATGGCCGAGCGGGACGCCTGGCTGGCCGGGGCACTCAGGTCACTGGGCGAGACGGAGCGCGGGGTGCTGGCCCTGGCCGCCGCACTGCTGGAGCGGCTGGGGACCTTGCGGACGGAGGGCGGCCCCGCCGCCCAGAGGCCCGGCGCCCAGAATCCCGCCACTCAGGATCCCGCTGCTCAGAACCCCCCGCCGAAGTCGCCGCCTCCGCCGTCCCCGCCTCCCCCGCCGAAGTCGCCGCCGTCCCCGAACCCGCCCCCGAAGTCACCGGAGTCGAAGTCCGTGCCGGACACATCGCCGCCCTCGTAGCCGGCGCCGGCGTCGCCGTCGTGGCCGAAGTCGCCGTAGCCGGTGCCGTAGTCGGCCGCGTACGACGGGGTGGCCATCATGTTCCCGAGCAGGGTGCCGACGAGCAGGCCGGGCAGGATGCCGCCGCCGAAGTAGCCGCCCGCCCAGGGGCCGTAGGCGGGACCCGCGTCCCAGTAGGGGCGGCGGCCCTGCTCGGTGTCGACCTCGCGGATCACCGGGTCGCGGCCGTCGGCCAGCCGGGTGGCGTCGGCCGCGCAGACGGGGACCTCGCGCGGGGCGCCGCCGGGCGGGGTCCAGGCGGCGTCGCGCACCGAGGGGCCGTGGCGCGGGTCGAAGAAGCAGGGCGGCCGGCGTTCGGGCAGCGCGCGGCCCTCGCGGCGGGCGGCGAGCCGGGCCAGCGAGAAACGGCCGTCCTCCAGTGCCTCGGTGACCGTGCGGACGTCCTCGGGGCGGCCCGCCTGGGCCATGCGCTGCTTGGCGGTCTCGTAGGCGTCCAGGGCGTGCTCGTAGTCGGCGCGCATCGCGTCGTCGGCGCCGGGCGCCCCCGGCTGGAAGTCGAGCCGGTCCAGTTCCTCGCCGAAGGCGGTGATGTCCTCGTCCACGACCACCCGCAGCCGCTCCAGGGCGGCCCGCTGCTCCTCCTCGTGGCGCCGGCGGTTGCGCCGGACCAGCGCGTACGCGCCCGCGCCGCCGGCCACCACCACCGCGCCGAGTGCGATCAGGGCCGCGGTGGGCGTCCCGGCGCCGGAACCGCCGGCGCCGCCCCAGCTCTTCGGGGCATGGCCGCCCATGTTCGCCAGCGCCCGGTCGGTGAAGTCGGTGAGCTGGGTCTTCGCCGGCTCGCCCTGGACGCTGGCCACCAGGTTCTGCCGGGCCGTCGCCGACATGACCGAGGAGTCGGCGCGGGCGTCGAAGCGGTCGCCGAGGCGGATGCCGTACAGGCCGGTGACGCCGGTCGCCGCGCGCAGGCCGGCGAACAGGGCCGCGGTCGGGTAGCCGGCCGGGAGCACCGCGATGAACAGGGGTTTGTCCGCGTCCTTGATGCGTTTCGCGAGCGCGTCCGCGTCCGTCCTCGACAGCTGCGCCGAGGCGGCCGGGTCGACGTAGACCGGACTCTTGCGAAGGGCCTGGGCGACGGCGGAGACGCTGGTGTCCGCCCTCGCCCCGGGCGCGAACGCGGTGGCCAGGACCAGGGCGAGGGCGGCCAGCAGCAGTGCTGGGAGGCTTCGGTTCCGCAGGGCCTTCATGCCCCGAAACTACCCGAAGCCACCCAGAACCGGTCACATCGGTGCGGACACGTACGCGGGCTCTAGTGCCCCGGCAGGCAACGTTTGCCCGTCAAGGAGCGGCGTCCGGTGCGTGCTCTGGGGGTCCCCCCGGCCGGAGGCTGGGGGAGTGCCGGCCGGAAGTCCTCGTACTGGGCGTACGTGGGCTTTCGGCCGGTGCGGCGAGAGGGCGTGCCGGGCGTCGCGACGGGGCGAACGTTGCCTGTTGGGGCACTAGGCGGCCCGGTACGCCTCCGTCAGCTTCTCCACCGCCTTCCCGTACCGGCCGGTCAGCAGCAGGTGGCCGGCGTCGGCGAAGGGTTTCGCCACCGCCTGGGTCATCCGCCCGCCGGTCTTCTGCTGGACGAGCAGCCGCGCCCGGGTCACCAGCGCACGGCCGGTCCGGTCGTCACCCGTCCGCTCGGCCGCCGTCGCCGCCGCGGCCCATGCCTTCAGGGCGGCCGTACCGCCGCGCGGGACGTCGGTGAGCGTGGTCAGGCCCCAGCCGTAGGGGAACTGCGGGTCGTACGACGGGTCGCCCACGTTGATCGGGAGCTGGGACTCGGACTTCGGCCAGGTGACGGGGAGCTGTCCGGTGAAGGGGCGCGCACCGTAGAGGACATCGGCGACGCCCTCGCCCTCGGTGCCGGGCAGCCAGGACGCCACCAGCGCGTCGATCCTGCCGAGCCGGTCGCCGACCAGCTGCGGGCGGCCGGAGACGATCAGCACCGCGCACTTCATGGCCGCGCACACCTTGTCCACGGCCGCCTGGTCGGCGGCGGACAGCTCCAGGCTGTGGCCGTTGCCGACGTCGCCGACGCCCTCGGCGTACGGGGTCTCGCCGACGACGACCACCCCGACGTCATAGCCGCCGGTCGGGGCGGAGGCGTCCTTGGAGTAGGTGACGTCGCCGCCGGCCTCGCGCATGCCCTGCAGGACGGTCGTGCCCCGGGTGTGGGTGCCGGAGGCGCCCTGCCAGGTGAGGGTCCAGCCGCCGGTCTGGTTGCCGAGGTCGTCGGCGTTCGACCCGGCGACGTACACCTTCTCGCCCTTCTTCAGCGGCAGCAGTCCGCCGCTGTTCTTCAGCAGCACCTGCGATTCGGCCGCGGCACGGCGGGCGACCGCCCGGTGGGCCGGGGAGCCGATGGCGGCGGCGCCGCTGGTGTCGGCGTAGGGGTGCTCGAAGAGGCCGAGCCTGAACTTCTGGGTGAGGATGCGGGAGACCGCGTCGTCGATCCGCGCCTCGCTGATCCGGCCCGCCTTCACCTCGTCCGCGAGCGTGCCGCTGAAGTCCTTGTAGCCGTACGGCACCATCATCATGTCGACGCCCGCGTCCACCGCCGTGCGGACATGGGCCGCGTAGTCGCCGGGGAGCTGGTCGATGGCGTTCCAGTCGCTGATGACGAAGCCGGCGAAACCCATCCGGCCCTTCAGCTCGCCGTTGATCATGTCGCCGCGGGCGTGCATCTTCACCGCGCCCTTGCCGTCGCCGACGATGTCGAGGGAGGAGTACGACGGCATGACCGTGCCGATGCCCCGCTCGACGGCGGTCCGGTACGGAGCCAGGTGGATGTCCTCCAGCTGCTGCCGGGTGACCGTGGTGACGCCCTGGTCGATGGTGTAGGTGCCGGTGGTGGAGGAGCCGTAGGCGGTGCCGCCGTCGCCGGCGAAGTGCTTGGCGGTGGCCAGCACCTTGTCGTCGCGCTTCAGGTCCCGGCCGTCGGCCCGGCCCTGGAGGCCCTGGATCATGGTCTCCATCGACTGCACGAGGGCGGGGTCCTCGCCGAAGGACTCGTACGAGCGGCCCCAGCGTTCGTCGCGGGTCACGCACAGACAGGGCGCGAAGTCCCAGGGGATGCCGGTGGCGCGTACCTCGGCGGCGGTCACCGACCCTGTGGCGTAGGCGAGTTGGGGGTCACGGCTCGCGCCGATGCCGATGTTGTGCGGCATGATCGTGGCGCCGGCCAGGTTGTTGTGGCCGTGGACCGCGTCGACGCCGTAGATCAGCGGGATCTGGAGGCGGGTCGCCCGGGTCCGCAGCTGGAAGCCGTCGATCATCTGCGCCCACGCCTCGGGCGTGTTGGGCGTGGGCGTGGAGCCGCCGCCGGACAGGAGCGAGCCGAGGGCGTACGTCGCGATGTCGCCGCCGGTGCCGACGGCACCGCGCTCGGCCTGGGTCATCTGCCCGGCCTTCTCCGCCAGGGACATCCGGGACAGCAGATCCGCGACACGCCTCCTGACCGGCAACGCGGCGTTCTGGTACGGCAGTCCGTGAGCGTCGATGACGATCTGCGGGGTCTCGGCGGGGGCCTTGGCGCCGGTGGCGGTGAGCTCCAGCGGGACGGTCTTCGCGACCGCGGCGCCCTTGCTCCGGCGGGTCGGCACCTCGATCGTCCGCGCCGTGCCCGAGGCGGTGCCGGCCGGGAAGGTGAGGGTGCCGGAGACGGGGGTGTAGTCCTGGCCGGCGGTGGCGGTGCCGCCGCCGGTCGCGTACGTGACCGTCACCGGGTCCTCGACGGGCCGGTCGCCGGTCGTGGCCAGGGTGACCCTGACCCGGGCAGTGCCGCCCTGCTCGACCGGACGGACGGGCGCGTCCGTCGTGACGGAGGCGCGCAGCGCCTGGTCGGCCTTTCCGTACAACTCGACGTCGTCCATGGCGAAGTCGCCCTTGGTGCCGGCCGGGAGGGTGACCGCATACCCCCACATCCGGGTGAGCCCGAGGACGTGGTCGATGCCGCCGACGGGCTGGTGGTCCGTGCGGTACCGGAAGTCGGTGAAGGGGATCTCGATCCGCTTCCAGCCGGTGAAGTCGTCGGTGAAGGAGGTCGTCCACAGCTCGGAGGCCTCGCCGTTCACTCCGCCGTCCTTGATCTCGAAGGCGATCTTCCGGCCGTTGTTCCGCCCTTCCCACCAGAAGCGGACGCCCTGGTGGGCGGACCAGTCGTGGGCGGGCCGGCCCGCGGCGAAGTCATGGGTGAAGCCGCCGTAGCCGCTGATGTCGTAGGCGCCGGTGAGGACCTCGGCGCCCTCGGGGGCGTCGGTGCGGTCGGTGAGGCGCAAGGTGGGCGGGTCGTCTGCGTCGCTCCCCCAGGTGAAGATGCCGTCGGCGGGCTGGGCGGCGAAGGGGACCTCGCCCTCGAAGCGGTCGACGGGCACGGGGGCGGGGTCGGGTGCGGGGTCGCCGACGGCGCGGGCGGCGCCGGAGGCGGCGGACAGGGGCAGCAGGGCGGCGAGCAGGGCCCCGGAGACGAGCAGGGCGGTTCTCGGCATGGACCTTCCCTCGGCTCTCTGGTTCACTCATGACTTAGATCACGTCGTGAGTTAACTCATGGATCCCCAACCCGTCAAGAGGGCACGTGAGTTGTGCCGCGCTGTGCCGGTCCCCGCTCTGTCGACCCGAGAGGAAGGGCGACGCACCATGAGAAGAATCCCCCGCACGGCCCGGCTGCTGCCGGCCGGGCTGCTCTTTGCCGCCGGCTTCACCGCCGCCGTGCCCCCCGCCGCGCACGCGGCCGGCGAGCAGGTCACCCCCTGGCTCACCACCACCGACGACTCCGGCGGCCGGCATGTCGTACGGGGTCTTGAGGCGCAGGCCCCGTTCGCCTTCCAGTCCGGCACGGGCGGCGGCGGCACGAACATCACCGTCGACGAGAACACCCGCTACCAGACCTTCACCGGCGGCGGCGCGTCGTTCACGGACACCGCGGCCTGGCTGCTGAACAGCAGCGGCGCGCTGTCCCAGGCCACGCGGGACGCCACCATGCGCAAGCTGTTCTCGCCGACGGACGGCATCGGGCTGTCGTTCCTGCGCAATCCGATGGGCGCCTCCGACCTGGCGCGGTACGGCTACACGTACGACGACGTGCCGTCCGGGCAGACGGACCCGTCACTGGCGCGATTCTCGATCGCCCACGACCTCGCGGACGTCGCGCCGCTCACCGGACAGGCACTCCGGCTGAACCCGTCCCTGACGGTGCTGGCCTCGCCCTGGACGGCCCCGGCCTGGATGAAGGACAGCGGCTCGCTCGACGGCGGCTGGCTGAAGGCCGAGGACTACGCGGCGTACGCCGGCTACTTCGTGAAGTACCTCCAGGCCTACAAGGACCAGGGGATCGACGTCTCCTACGTGACCCCGCAGAACGAGCCGACCTGCTGCTCCGGCTATCCGTCGATGAGCTGGAACGCGAGCGGGATCGACTACTTCCTCAAGAACGACCTGCTGCCGCAGCTGAAGTCCGCGGGCCTGTCCACCAAGGTCCTCGCGCACGACTGGAACTGGGACACCTACGACTCCTACGCGGCCCAGGCCGTGGACGACGCGGCGATCCGCGACCACCCCAACTTCGGCGGGATCGCCTGGCACGGCTACGGCGGCGACGTCACCGAGCAGTCCGCCGTGCACGACCGGTACCCCGCGCTGGACGCCTTCGCGACCGAGCACTCCGGCGGCACCTGGATCGCCGACCAGCAGCACGAGGACCTGACGAACATCATCGACTACACCCGCAACTGGGCGAAGTCGGTGACCAAGTGGTCGCTGGCCGTGGACCAGAACATGGGCCCGCACAACGGGGGTTGCGGCACCTGCACCGGGCTGGTCACCGTCCACAACGGTGACGGTGCGAGCGGGACCGTGGACTACACGGTCGAGTACTACGACATGGGGCAGCTGACCAAGTTCGTCCGGCCGGGCGCCCAGCGGATCGCCTCGACGGCGTCCGCCACGGTGCCGAACGTGGCCTGGCGCAACCCCGACGGCAGCAAGGCGCTGATCGCCTACAACGGCTCCTCCTCCGCACAGACGGTCACCATCGACTGGGGCTCCCGGCACGCCACTTACTCACTGCCCGGGAAGACCTCGGCGACCTTCACCTGGTCCGGCACACAGTCGAACGGCGGCAGCGGCCGGTCGGGCTCCTTCGTGGGGCTCGCCGGCAAGTGCCTGGACGTGGCGGGCGGTTCGAGCGCCGACGGGACGGCCGTGCAGCTCCACGACTGCAACGGCAGCGGCGCCCAGCACTGGACGGTGACGGCCGACGGGTCCGTGCAGGCGCTCGGCAAGTGCCTGGACGTCACCTCGGGGTCGACGGCGGACGGGGCGAAGGCGCAGCTGTACGACTGCAACGGCAGCGGCGCGCAGAAGTGGTCGTACAACGCCTCGACCGGCGATGTGGTCAACACGGCGGCGGACAAGTGTCTCGACGTCACGGACGACTCGTCGGCGAACGGTGCGCGGGCGCAGATCTGGTCGTGCACGGGCGCCGCGAACCAGAAGTGGCACCTGCGGTGACGATTCCCTGACGGCAGGGGTCATGGCCGAGCGGGCGGGCGGCGGGTGGGGGACGATGACGGTATGACCACTCCGCGGGATCTGTTCCTCGTCAGCCTGGACGTGCCCGGTGAGCCCCCCGTCGAGCAGGGCGATCTGTCGCTGGCGCTGGCCGGCGCCGAACTGGTCGACCTGCTCGGCGCGCGGGCGCTCACCCTGGACGACGAGCGCATCGTGCCCGGTCCGGCGCTGGCCACGGGTGACCGGATGCTGGACGAGGCCGAGGCGGCGCTGAAACGGCAGGAGCCGTACGAGACGGTCGAGGACTGGTTGTGGCGCCGGGGGCGCGGGCTGGCCGGCGCCTACCGTGACGCGCTGGACGCCGAGGGGCAGCTCGCCGGGAAGCGGCCGCGCTGGCCGCGCCGGGCCGAGAAGGCCGCCGCGGCCGACACCCCGGCCCGGCGGCAGGCGGCCGACCGCTGGTGGAACCGCGAGCCGGTCCTCGCCGGCCTCGCCGCCGCCCTCGGCATCGAGGACGAGCGGCCGGCGCAGGCCCCCGACGACGAGGCCGTCGTCACGGTCGTGGCGACGGTCGGCGACGCGGTGACCGAGCTGACCGCGGTCCGCGAACGGCGGCGCATCGAGAACGCCGCGTTCGACAACATCTGGCGCGCGCCGTGAGCCGCCGCCCCGGCAGGGGCGCGGGGAACGGCGCGATCGACCACGACGGCGCCGCGGACGGCCGACGGCCCGTCACCGCTGACCGGCGGAGCTACTCCGCGGGCTCGACGCCCGCCCGCAGCAGCCCGTAGGTGTACGCGTCCTCCAGGGCCTGCCAGGAGGCGGCGATGACGTTCTCGGCGACGCCGACCGTGGACCACTCGCCGGTGCCGTCCGAGGTGGAGATCAGCACCCGGGTCGTGGACTGGGTGCCGTGCTTGCCCTCCAGGATGCGGACCTTGTAGTCGACCAGGTCCAGCTTGGCGAGCTGCGGGTAGATCTTCTCCAGGGCGACGCGCAGCGCACGGTCGAGGGCGTTGACCGGGCCGTTGCCCTCCGCCGTGGCGACGATCCGCTCGCTCTTGGCCCACAGCTTGACCGTGGCCTCGTTGGCGTGGGTGCCGTCGGGGCGGTCCTCGACGATGGCCCGCCAGGACTCGACGTCGAAGTACTTCAGCGGCCGGCCCTCGACCTCGGCGCGCAGCAGGAGTTCGAAGGAGGCGTCCGCGGCCTCGTACGTGTAGCCCTTGAGCTCGCGTTCCTTCACCCGCTCGACGACGCGGCCGACCAGCTCGCGGTCGCCGCCGAGGTCGATGCCCAGTTCCTTGCCCTTCAGCTCGATCGAGGCACGGCCCGCCATGTCGGAGACCAGCATGCGCATGGTGTTGCCGACCAGCTCGGGGTCGATGTGCTGGTACAGGTCCGGGTCGACCTTGATCGCGGAGGCGTGCAGGCCGGCCTTGTGGGCGAAGGCGGAGACACCGACGTACGGCTGATGCGTGGACGGGGTGAGGTTCACGACCTCGGCGATGGCGTGCGAGATACGCGTCGTCTCGCGGAGCTTGCCGTCGGGCAGCACCTTCTTGCCGTACTTCAGCTCCAGCGCCGCGACCACCGGGAAGAGGTTGGCGTTTCCGACGCGCTCGCCGTAGCCGTTGGCCGTGCACTGCACATGGGTGGCGCCCGCGTCGACGGCGGCGAGCGTGTTGGCGACCGCGCAGCCGGTGTCGTCCTGGGCGTGGATGCCGAGCCGGGCACCGGTGTCGGCGAGGACCGTGGCGACGACCGCGTGGATCTGGGCCGGGAGCATGCCGCCGTTGGTGTCGCAGAGGATCACGACGTCGGCGCCCGCCTCGGCGGCCGCACGGACGACGGCCTTCGCGTACTCGGGGTTGGCGCGGTAGCCGTCGAAGAAGTGCTCGCAGTCGACGAACACCCGGCGGCCCTCGGAGCGCAGATAGGAGACGGTGTCCCGGACCATCTCCAGGTTCTCCTCCAGCGTGGTGCGCAGCGCCAGTTCCACATGCCGGTCATGCGACTTGGCGACCAGGGTGACCACCGGGGCGCCGGACTGGACAAGGGCCCTGACCTGGGGATCCTCGGCGGCCTTGGCGCCGGCGCGGCGGGTGGCGCCGAAGGCGACCAGCCGGGCGTTCCTGAAGTCGATCTCCGCCTGCGCGCGGGCGAAGAACTCGGTGTCCCGGGGATTGGCACCGGGCCAGCCGCCCTCGATGAAGCCGACGCCGAAGTCGTCCAGGTGCCGGGCGATGGCGAGCTTGTCCGCGACGGTGAGGTTGATGCCCTCGCGCTGCGCGCCGTCGCGCAGCGTGGTGTCGAAGACGTGGAACGAGTCGTCGAGCTCGCTGGTTGCCGTCTCGGTCATGGTCTCAAGGCTCCTGTTGTGGATCTTCGGTCTTACCGGAATGACCGGCTCCACCGTCCCCCCAATGATCCCTCGCGCGGTCGCTCCCCGGCTGATGGTGGGCCGGAAAACGAAAAAACCCCTCGCGGGTGCGAGAGGTCTGCGCGCGGGTCGAGGACGACGATGGCCACCCGTACCTGGTCGTACGTGTGGTCACTGCGGACCGGCGCGCCTGCTGCCCATAATCATGGCGAACGAGAGCACGGAGGCAGTCTGGCACAGCCCCGCCCCCGGCTCACCGACTGTCTCAGGATGCGGTCGTCAGGCTGGACTCCCCGGATCCCGCCCCGGCTCCCCGGCCGGCCTTCACCCGGGCCAGATCCAGGTCTTTCGTCTCCCGCATGGTGGCGTACACCACAAGGGACACGGCGGCACAGCCCGCCACGTACCAGAAGAAGCCGGACTCGATGCCGCCCTTCTTGAACCACAGCGCGACGTATTCGGCGGTGCCCCCGAACAGGGCGTTGGCGATGGCGTACGGCAGGGCCACACCGAGGGCCCGGATGCCGGTCGGGAACAGCTCGGCCTTCACACAGGCGTTGATCGAGGTGTAGCCGGTGACGACGATCAGCGCGAGCAGGGCGAGCCCGAGGGCGGACCAGTAGCCGTCCGCGTGCCCCAGCAAGGTCATGATCGGCACGGTGAGGACGGTCGAGCCGACCGCGAAGGTGATCAGCAGCGGACGCCGCCCGATCCGGTCGGAGAGCGCGCCCGCGAGCGGCTGGAGCGCGGCGAAGACGATGAGCGCGGTGAAGGAGACCAGAGTCGCCGTCTGCTTGGACAGGCCGGCCGAGTTGGACAGGTACTTCGTCAGATAGGTGGTGTACGTGTAGTACGCGACCGTGCCGCCCATGGTGAGGGCGATGACGAGGAACGCCTCCCGCCGGTGCTGCCACAGGGCGCGCAGGGTACCGCGCTCCCCGGCATGGGAGGCGTCCTCCTCGTACACCTCGGTCTCCAGCATGCTGCGCCGCAGATAGAAGATGACCGCGGCGCCGAGCGCGCCCACGACGAACGGGATGCGCCAGCCGTAGCTGTGCAGCGCGCTGTCGGACATGGTGCGCTGCAGGATGATCAGGAGCCCGAGGCCGAGGATCTGCCCGGCGGTCATGGAGACGTACTGGAAGCTGGAGGCGAATCCGCGCCGCCCCGGGTCCGAGGCCTCCGTGAGATAGGTGGCGCTGGCCGCGTACTCACCGCCCACCGACAGCCCTTGCAGCAGACGGGCGACGAGCAGCACGAGCGCGCCGCCGTAGCCGGCGACCGCGTAGGTCGGGGCGACGGCGATGAGCACGGCCGAGGCCGACATCAGGGTGACGGTCAGGGTCAGCGCCGCCTTGCGGCCCTTGCGGTCACCGACCCGGCCGAGCAGCCAGCCGCCCACCGGGCGCATGAAGAAACCGACGGCGAAGATGCCGGCGGTGTTCATCAGCTGGGCGGTGGGATTGCCGCTCGGGAAGAACGCGCCGGCGAAATACGTGGCGAAGCTCGCGTACACGAACCAGTCGAACCACTCGACCATGTTCCCCGCCGAACCGACCCAGATCTTCTTCCAGTGTTGTCGTCCCATGGCCGGTTACCTGCCCGGCTGCAGCGGAAACGATTCCGGACCCGCGGCTACAACATCACGAGCGTGTCCTCGACGAACTCCCGCACATGCCCGAGCACTTGCTCACGGTCCGTGCCGCGCAGGCCGATGGCCACATGGATCGAGAACCCGTCGAGCAGCGCCCGTACCCGCGCCGCGAAGCGGTCCGCGTCCACCCTGCGGAACTCCCCCCGCGACATGCCCTCGGCGAGCAGCGCCACCAGGTCGCGATGCCACGCGCCCTCGATCGCCGCCTGCCGGGCCCGCGCGTTGTCGTCCGCGTTCTGCGAGCGGTTCCAGACCTCCAGCCACAGTGTCCAGTGCGGATCGCGGTGGCCTTCCGGGACGTACAGGTCGACGTACGCGGACAGGCGCTCCCGGGCGGTTTCGGGACGGTCGAGCAGGCGGCCCCGCTCCGCGCCCAGCCGGCCCTCGCTCCACTCCAGGGTCTGCAGCAGCAGCTCGTCCTTGGAGTGGAAGTAGTAGAGCAGATGGCCGCTGCTCATCCCGACCGCACGGCCGAGCGCCGCCATGGTGAGTTTCTCCAGACCGCGCTCGGCGATCATGTCCATGGCGGTGGCGAGTACCTCCTCGCGCGGCGGCGCGTTCTTCCGCGCCCGTGCCGCACCGGCCATCCCTGTCTCCTACGTGTTCACGCCTTGGGCTGCTGCTGGGTGATGCAATGGATGCCGCCCCCACCCGCGAAGATCGTACGCGCGTCCACCAGGGTCACCGTCCGCTCCGGGAACAGGCGGCGGAAGATCCCGGCGGCGAGCTCGTCGCGCGGGTCGTCGAAGCCGCACAGCACCACGCCGCCGTTGCAGAGGTAGTGGTTGATGTAGGAGTAGTCGGCCCAGTGCCCGTCGGCCTCCAGGGCCGTCGGCGCGGACACCTCGACGACCTCCAGCGTGCGGCCGCGCGCGTCGGTCGCCGACTTCAGCAGGCCGATGACCTCCTTGGTGACCTCGAAGTCGGGATGCGCGGGATCCGGCTGGTGGTGGGCGACGACGACGCCGGGCCGGGCGAACGCGGCGACGATGTCGACATGGCCGAGGGTGCCGAAGCCGTAGGGCGGGTAGTCGCCGGTGAGGCCGCGGGGCAGCCAGATCGCCTTCTCGGTGCCGAGGTGGGCGTGGATCTCGGCCTCGACCTCCGCCCTGGACCAGTGCGGGTTGCGCTCGGGGCCGAGCTGCACGGTCTCGGTGAGCAGCACGGTGCCCTCGCCGTCGACATGGATCGCGCCGCCCTCGTTGACCAGCTTCGAGGCGTACGTCTTCGCGCCCGCGAGGTCGGAGACATACGCGGCGATCTTGGAGTCGTGCTCCCAGCGCGCCCAGTCCTGGGCGCCCCAGCCGTTGAACGTCCAGTCCACGGCGGCCAGTCCGCCGCGGCCGTCGGTCAGGAAGGTGGGGCCGATGTCGCGCATCCAGGCGTCGTCCAGCTCCCGTTCGACGGTGTCGATGTCCGGGCCGAGCAGCGCCCTGGCCTCGGCGGACCGGCCGGGGCCGCACACGACGGTCACCGGTTCGAAGCGGCGTACGGCGCGGGCCACCGCCGCCCAGGCCGCGCGGGAGGCGGCGAGGTCCTCGGGGTCGTCGAAGGTGGGGTTGGGGCCCGGCCACGCCATCCAGGTGCGCTCGTGCGGGGTCCACTCGGCGGGCATACGGAAGCCGTCGGCGGCGGGGGTGGTCATGTGAATTCCCGGGTCCTTGTGTCTGGGGGTCAGAGGAAGTAGAGACGGTTGAGGGAGACGGACTCGGCGGGTGTCGAGCGCAGCGGGTCGCCGTCGAGGGTGACCAGGCCGGTGCGCTGGTCGACGTCGACCGCTCCGACCCGGGCGTTCAGCCGCAGGTCGGCGGGGCCGATGCCACGCGTGCCGCGCACGGCGACCCGGCGGCGGCGCGTCGGCATCCGGTCGCCTCCCTGGTCGACGGCGGCCTGCGCGACGAACGCGACCGAGATGTCGGCGGCGGTGGCGCCGTAGGAGCCGAACTGCGGGCCCAGCACGAGGGGTTCGCAGGTGTCGGTGGCCGCGCCCGGGTCACCGACGACGCCGTACGCCGGGAAGCCGGACTTCAGCACGAGCTGCGGCTTGGCGCCGAAGTACTCCGGGCGCCACAGCACGATGTCGGCGAGCTTGCCGGTCTCGATCGAGCCGACCTCGTGGGAGAGGCCGTGCGCGATGGCCGGGTTGATGGTCAGCTTGGCCAGGTAGCGCAGCACGCGGGCGTTGTCGTCGCCCTCGCTGTCGCCGCCCTCCCCGTCATGGGGAAGCAGGGGCCCCAGCTCGGCCTTCATCTTGCCGGCCATGGCGAACGTACGGCGGACCGTCTCGCCGGCCCGGCCCATGCCCTGGGCGTCGGAGGAGGTGATGCCGATCGCGCCCAGGTCGTGCAGCACGTCCTCGGCGCCCATCGTCCCGGCGCGGATGCGGTCGCGGGCCATGGCGGCGTCGCCGGGCAGGTCGGGCTTGAGGTCGTGGACGGAGACGATCATGCCGTAGTGCTCGGCGACGGCGTCCCGGCCGAAGGGCAGGGTGGGGTTGGTGGAGGAGCCGATGACGTTCGGGACACCGGCCATCTTCAGCACGTTGGGGACGTGTCCGCCGCCGCAGCCCTCGATGTGGAAGGCGTGGATCGTGCGGCCTTCGAGGACGCGAAGGGTGTCCTCGACCGACAGGCACTCGTTCAGGCCGTCACTGTGCAGGGCGACCTGGACGTCGTGCTCCTCGGCGACCCGAAGGGCCGTGTCCAGCGCGCGGGTGTGGGCACCCATGTCCTCGTGCACCTTGAAGCCACAGGCGCCTCCTTCGGCGAGGGCCTCGATCAGCGGTGCGTCGTGGGACGACGAACCCCGGCCCAGGAAGCCGATGTTGACCGGCCAGGCGTCGAAGGCGTTGAAGGCGTGCCTGAGGGCCCAGGGCGAGTTGACGCCGACGCCCCACACCGGGCCGAACTCCTGCCCGATGATCGTGGTCACGCCGGAGGCGAGGGAGGCCTCCATGATGCGCGGCGACAGCAGATGGACGTGCGTGTCGACGGCCCCGGCGGTGGCGATGAGCCCCTCGCCGGAGACGATCGAGGTGCCGGTGCCGACGACCACATCGACCCCGTCGAGGGTGTCGGGGTTGCCGGCCCGGCCGATCGAGCAGATGCGGCCTTCCCGGATCCCGATGGACACCTTGCGGATGCCCTGCACGGCGTCGATCACGACCACGTTGCTGATGACCACGTCGCAGGTCTCGCGGACGGCGGCGGCCTTCAGGTGCAGTCCGTCCCGGGCGGTCTTGCCGAAGCCGGCCAGGAACTCGTCGCCGTAGCGCTGGGAGTCGGACTCCACGCGGATGGTGAGCCCGCAGTCGCCGAGGCGGATGCGGTCGCCGGCGCGGGGGCCGTGGGTGGCGGCGTAGGCGTGCGGGTCGACATGGATCGCCCGGCTCACCTCGCGTCCCTTCGAGCGGCTCATCGCTCCTCGCCTCCTTCCGGCGTCGTGCCCAGATATCCGCAGGCGGCGGCCCTGCGCAGGGCCTCTTCCTTCGCTCCGGGCGCGTCCAGCGGCCCGTCGACCAGTCCGGCGAAGCCGATCGCGATCCGCTCGCCGCCGATCGGCACGAGCCCGATCTCCTCGCTCTCGCCCGGCCCGAAGCGGACCGAGGATCCGGCGGGTACGGCGAGCCGCATGCCGTAGGCGGCCGCGCGGTCGAAGTCGAGGCGCGGGTTGGCCTCGAAGAAGTGGAAGTGGGAGGTGACGGAGACCGGCACGGTGGCGGTGTTGCTGACCGTGAGCCGCCTGACCGGCGCGGGGTCGGCGTGCTGGGGGCCGGGCAGCAGCGCGCCCGGCGCGTCCGCGCCCAGGCCGCCGCCGATCGGGTCCGAGACCACGGCGAGGCGCGAGCCGTCGTCGAAGACGGCCTCGACCATCACCTCGGTGACGACATCGGCGACGCCCGGCAGGACGTCCTCGGGGCCGAGCACGGACCGGGCCGCCTCGATGGCCTCGGCGAGCCGCCTGCCGTCCCGGGCCGCCTCGCAGACGGTGTCCGCGATCAGCGCGGTGGCCTCCGGCACATTCAGCCTGAGGCCGCGTGCCCGGCGGGCGCGGGCCAGCTCGGCGGCTCCGAAGAGCAGCAGCCGGTCACGTTCCGTGGGGGTCAGTCTCACGTCGCGGCACCTCCTTGCCATCTCTATCTTAGAACATCACTCTAAACACAGAATTCATGAAACAGAAGCATTGACCGTCGACAAAGCTTCATGGACATTGAACGTCGCTCTAACTCTCTGGCGACAGTCGAAGGAGACCCAGCCATGCCGATCGAACAGCGCGGAGTCGACACCATCCCGGACGAGGAGCGGACCAGTGGCCCGCGCGACCTCGTCTCGATCCTGCTCGGCTCGAACCTCTGCCTCGGGGTGATCATCTTCGGCTGGCTGCCGCCGTCCTTCGGGCTCGGCTGGTGGGCGTCGGTGAGCGCGATCGTCGCGGGCACGGTGATCGGCACACTGTTCACGGCTCCGCTGGCGCTGGTCTCGCTGCGCACCGCGACCAACCTGTCCACGTCCTCCGGGGCCCAGTTCGGCGTCCGGGGCCGGCTGGTCGGCTCGGTCGTCGGCCTGCTCCTCGCCCTCGGCTACACGGCGCTGACCGTGTGGATCGGCGGCGATGTGATGATCGGCGTGCTGGGGCGGATGACCGGCCTGCCCGCGGACGGGGTGTCGTACGCCGTGGTCTACGCGGTGCTCGCGGCGGCGACCGTCGCGGGCGCGGTCTACGGCTACCGAGTGCTGCTCGCCATGTCCCGCGTCCTCGCGATCGGCATGACGGCCCTGCTGGTCCTCGGGATCCTCGCCTACGCGCCGCACTTCACCACCTCGGCGCTGCCCGGCGCGGGCGGCTATCTGCTGGGCTCGTTCTGGCCGACCTGGTTCCTCGCGGCCGTGGCGGCGGGCCTGTCCGGCCCCATCGCCTTCATCACGCTCCTCGGCGACTACACCCGCTACATCTCACCGTCCCGGAACTCCGGCCGCCGGGTGCTGCACGCCACCTGGCTCGGACTGGTCCTCGGCCTGCTGGTCCCCCAGCTCTTCGGCACCTTCACGGCGTACGCCGCCCACGCGGCCACCGACTACGCGGGCCCGCTGGTCAGCGCCTCCCCCGCCTGGTACCTGGTCCCGCTGCTGCTGTCCGCGTCCGCGGGCTCGGTCGGCAACGCCGGTCTGATGCTGTACTCCATGGGCCTGGACCTGGACGCGATCCTGCCGAAGGCCTCCCGCGCCCGCGCCACCTACACGGTCGCCGTCGTCGCCACGGTCTGCGTCTTCGTCGGGCACTACGCCTGGAACGCGCAGTCGGCGATGACGTCCTTCGTGCTGCTGCTCACCGCGATCGGCACCCCGTGGGCCGTCATCACCCTCATCGGCTTCGCCCGCTGCCGCGGGGTGTACGACGCCGACGCCCTCCAGGTCTTCAACCGCCGCTCGCGGGGCGGGATCTACTGGTACCGGGCGGGCTGGAACGTGCGGGCGACCGTCTCCTGGGCGCTGGGCGCCGGCGTCGGCCTGCTCGCGGTCTCCCTGCCGTCGTACCAGGGCCCGCTGCTGCGCCTGACCGGGGGCGTGGACTGCAGCTTCCTGCTGTCGGGGGCGTTCGGCGGCGTGGTCTACCTGCTGCTGACGTCCCGCAGGGAACGGACAAGGGCCGCCACGGAACTCGACCAGGAGTCCGAGGCGGCCCTGAGCGCGTAGCGCAAAGGGGCGCGGGGAACTGCGCGACCGGCCACAGCGGCCCCGCGGACGACCGACGGCTCGCCGCGGCAGTTCCCGCCGGGCCATCAGCCGATGCGGTGCATCCAGCCGTGCTGGTCCGCCGTCACCCCGCGCTGGATGCCCAGCAGAGCGTCCCGCAGGCGGAGCGTGACCTCGCCCGGCGTGCCGTCGCCGTGGGTCCAGGCGTCGGTCCTGGTCTTGACGTGGCCGATCGGGGTGACCACGGCGGCGGTGCCGCAGGCGAAGACCTCGGTGAGGGCGCCGGACGCCGCGTCCGCGCGCCACTGCTCCAGGGTGACCACACCTTCCTCGGCGGTGCAGCCGAGGTCGCGGGCGACCTGGAGGAGGGAGTCGCGGGTGATGCCCTCCAGGATCGAGCCGGTCAGCTCGGGGGTGACGATCCGGTCGCCGTAGACGAAGGCGACGTTCATGCTGCCGCTCTCCTCGACCTTGGTGCGGGTGACCGCGTCCAGGTAGACGACCTGGTCGCAGCCGTGCGCGGCGGCCTCGGCCTGCGGCAGCAGCGACGCGGCGTAGTTGCCGCCGGTCTTGGCGTCGCCGGTGCCGCCCGGGACGGCGCGCACATGGTCCTCGGAGACCCAGATGGTGACCGGCTTCACGCCACCGGCGAAGTACGCGCCGGAGGGCGAGGCGATGAGCATGAACAGGTACTCGTTCGCCGGGTGCACGCCGAGCGCGGCCTCGGTGGCGAACATGAACGGGCGCAGGTACAGCGACTGTTCGCCGCCGTGCGGCGGGACCCAGTCGGCGTCCTGGGTGAGCAGCGCGTCCAGCGCGGCGATGAACAGCTCCTCGGGCAGCTCGGCCATGGCCATGCGGCGGGCGGAGTTGCGGAAGCGCCGGGCGTTCGCCTCGGGGCGGAACAGCGCGACCGAGCCGTCGGGCTGGCGGTAGGCCTTCAGGCCCTCGAAGATCTCCTGGCCGTAGTGCAGGACATGGGTGGAGGGGTCGAGGGAGATCGGGCCGTACGGGACGAGCTGGGCGTCGTGCCAGCCACGGCCCTCGGTCCACTTGATCGTCACCATGTGGTCGGTGAAGTGGCGGCCGAACCCGGGGTTGGCCAGGATCGCGTCGCGCTCGGCGGCGGCGAGCGGGCTGGCGGAGGGCTTGAGCTCGATCGTGGGCGTCGTCATGTGTTGTCCTTCACCGGTTGTAGTGACGGGGCCGCATACACGCCCGCACGACCGGTGGCCAGTGATAGGACGTCCGAGCATTCCCTCATACCGCGGCTCCGCGTTCGATTATCGCGCGAAGGATGCGGCCGACGGAATCGGGGTGAAAGCGGCCCAAGGGTTGATGGTGGCACCCGGCGAGGCACAGGAAAAGCCGCCGGGTGCGGTTGCGACCCGGCGGCTTTGGGTGGGTGAGCGCCGGATCAGCCGGCTACTCGGGTGGCGAGCGCGTCGCCGATCTGCGAGGTGCTGCGGGTTCCCAGCGCGGCGCGCTCGGTGAGGTCGGCGGCGACGGCCGCGTCGATGCGGTCGGCCTCGGACTCATAGCCGAGGTGGCGCAGCAGCAGGGCGACCGACAGGACCGTGGCGGTCGGGTCGGCCTTGCCCTGTCCGGCGATGTCGGGCGCCGAGCCGTGGACCGGCTCGAACATCGAGGGGAAGGCGCGCGAGGGGTTGATGTTCCCGCTCGCGGCCACGCCGATGCCGCCGGAGACGGCCGCGGCGAGGTCGGTGATGATGTCGCCGAAGAGGTTGTCGGTGACGATCACATCGAACCGGGCCGGGTCGGTGACCAGGTAGATGGTGGCCGCGTCGACGTGGATGTAGTCGGTGGTGACCTCGGGGAACTCCTTCGCCACCTGGTGGAAGATGTTCGTCCACAGGTGGCCGGCGAAGGTCAGCACGTTGTTCTTGTGCACCAGCGTGAGCTTCTTGCGCGGGCGGGCCTGGGCGCGGGCGAAGGCGTCGCGGACCACGCGCTCGACACCGAAGGCCGTGTTGACGGAGACCTCGGTGGCGACCTCGTGCTCGGTGCCCTTGCGGATCGTGCCGCCGTTGCCGGTGTACGGACCCTCGGTGCCCTCGCGGACGACCACGAAGTCGATCTCCGGCTGGCCGGCGAGCGGCGTCGCCACACCGGGGAGCAGCTTGCTCGGCCGCAGGTTGACGTGATGGTCGAAGGCGAAGCGGAGCTTGAGCAGGAAGCCGCGCTCCAGGACGCCGGACGGCACCGACGGGTCGCCGATCGCGCCGAGCAGGATGGCGTCGTGCCGCTTGAGGGCGTCGAGGTCGGCGTCGGTGAGGGTCTCACCGGTGGCGTGGTACCGCTTGGCGCCGAAGTCGTATTCCTTCGTCTCCAGCTTCACATCCTGCGGGAGCACGGCGGAGAGCACCTTCAGCCCCTCGGACACGACCTCCTGGCCGATGCCGTCACCGGGAATCACTGCGAGATTGAGGCTGCGAGACATGCGGGCACCCTACTCCTCGTCCCAGGTGATGACATGCGGTGTCCGCCATTCGGACGCCGTGTCAACGTTGTCAGTGGCCGGTCTCGCCGCCGTTGTCGCGGCGGTCGAGGGCGCGCTGCAGGGCGGCGGCGGCGTTCCTGCGGTCGGACTCGCTCGCGCGGGACACGTGGCGGACGCGGCGGCGGATGGTCGTCTCGGCCATGGAAATCGACTCCTTCGGCAAACGTGGAGCACACAAAGGGATTTCTACGCGCCTAAGGGGCGGGGAGACTCGGGCCGCAGGGGTTGCCTGCACGGGGCCCGGCTCACGACCGCCATTCGCTGGATCGAGCGATGCGTTCGGCTCCTACAAAACTAAGGGAACGCCACGCTTCTGTCTGCACAGTTACTCGGACTTCCTACTATCTGAGACGACGGCTCCGGTCACAACGCTCTGAGCTGGGCCTTCGTGCGTTCGGGGGTAGTCCGTCCGAGGGAGCGAAGGGTGCGGATCAGGGCTCGTACGGCATCGGTGGCGGCCAGTTCGGGGGTGGTCACGTAGCCGACGCCGCGGTACGGCCGCGCCGGACCCAGGTCGGTGATCTCGACGGCGGACGGCGCCCCGGTGAGGGAGAGCGCGGGCATGATGGCCATGCCGAGTCCGCTGCCCACCATGGACAGCACCGCGCCGTCGTCCTCGGCGCTCACGGTCGCCGCCGGGATCCAGTCCTGGGCGGCCCACCAGGCGCGGGTGTACGAGCCGCAGTTCTCCGCCCAGTCGACGAGCGGGAGGCCGCGCGGGTCCGGATGCCCCGCCGGATGCACCAGGGAGTACGGCTCCTGGAGCAGCACCCCGCCGACCAGCCCGGCCTGCGGCGGCCCGTTCAGGGTGGCGATCGCGAGATCGGCCCGCCCCTCGGCGACCTCGCCCGCGGTGCCGGCGCCCAACTCCCGTACGACGCTGACGCTCACCTCGATGCCGGGGTGCCCGGCGCGGAGCCGCTCCAGGGCGGCCGGCAGCAGATGCAGGGCCGCGCTGCGGAAGGCGGCGATCCGCAGCGGTCCGGCGATCTCGCCGGTGTGCGCGCCGCGGACGTCGGCGGCCAGGACCTGGAGCATGCGCAGCACGCGGCGCGCATGGGCCGCCGCCCGCTCCCCCGCGGCCGTGGGCCGGGCCCCGAACCGGCCCCGCTCGAAGAGCACGGCGCCCAGCTTCCGCTCGATGCCCCGCACGGCGTGCGAGACGGCGGACTGGGTGGTCCCGAGCCGGGCGGCCGCGGCGGAGAACCCGCCCTCGTCGGCCACGGCGACCAGGATCCTCAGCTCCTGCGGGGCAAGGTCGACTGCTGTCACTCGGGGCTCCCACCTGCGGGTATGAGACTGCTTCATGGACCGGCGCGTTCCATGAGCCAAACCCTCTGCCCGTGCCGGGCATTCCTGCCTAGCGTCCTCGCCATGACCGAGATCGCGCTCACCGTGCAGCAGACCGCCCGCCCCGCCGGCTTCCCCACCGCGGACCACTTCCGCTTCGCCGAGTCCCCGGTGCCCGCACCGGCGCCCGGTACGGCCCTGGTGGAGAATCTGCTGTGGTCGGTGGACCCGTACCACCGCGAGATGATGGACGGCGACTTCGCGCTGAACGCCCCGCTGGAGGGCCGCACCCTGGGCCGGGTGGTCGCCTCCCGGACCGCGGAACTGCCCGAGGGCGAGATCGTCTTCCACCGCCAGGGCTGGCGCACGCACGCCGTGGTCCGCCCCGAGGAGGTCCGGCGGCTCCCGCACCACCCCGGCGTCCCGCTGTCGGCGTATCTGAGCGTGCTGGGCGGCACGGGTCTGACGGCGTACGTCGCGCTGACCCGGATCGCCCGGCTGCGCGAGGGCGAGGACGTGTTCGTCTCCGGCGCGGCGGGCGGGGTCGGCACGGCGGCCGGCCGCTTCGCCCGGCTGCTCGGCGCGGGCCGGGTGACCGGCAGCGCGGGCACCCCTCAGAAGGTGAGGTACCTGACGGAACAGGTGGGTTACGACGCGGCCTTCGACTACCGCACCGCCCCGGTCGCCGGCCTGCTCGCCGAAGCGGCCCCCACCGGCATCGACGTCTTCGTCGACAACGTCGGCGGCGACCACCTCGGCGCGGCGATCGGCGCGCTGCGGGAGCGGGGCCGGGTGGTGCGGGTCGGCACGATCAGCCAGTACAACACCCCGGACGCCCCGCCCGTGCTGTTCAACCACGCCGACGTCGTGGAGAAGAGCCTGCGCGTCGAGGGCTTCCTGGTGAAGGACCACCAGGACGCACAGGACGAGCTGTACGACTTCGCCGTACCGCATCTGCGCAGCGGGGCGCTGACGGCGGACGAGACGGTGGTGGACGGCTTCGAGCGGATCGTGGAGGCGTTCCTGCTGATGCTGCGCGGCGGCAACACGGGCAAGATCCTGGTCCGCGCGACCCCGTGACACTCCGTCAGGCGACGTCCCCGTCACGCCAGTCGAGGACGAACTCCCCGGCGGGGTCGGGCGCCCCGGCGAGCGCGGGCCATACGTAGATGCCCCCTTCCTCCTCCGGCAGCCGTACGATCCCGTCCGGGGACAGTCCGTGCACCCGACCGCTCCACCGCTGCCAGCCCCGGGCGGTGTACAGCGCGGCTCCCTCCGGGCTCGCCGACAGCGCACCGAGGTCGTACGCCCGCCCGATCACCCGCTCCAGCTCCGCCAGCACCCGCCCGCCGAGCCCTTTGCGCCGGGCATCGGAACGTACGGCGACGGCCTCGACGTATCCGGCCCGCAGCCAGCGCCCACGGTGGCCGATGCGCCGCTGCACGACCGAGCCGTGGGCGGCGAGCCCGGTGGCGTCATGGACGAGCACATGCAGGCCCCCGAGCCCGTGCTCCCAGTCCTCGTCGGAGAATCCCCCGTCGAACGCCGCGTCCAACAGGGCATGGGCGGCGTGGAGTTCGCCGGGGTCGAGATCGGCGGTGTGGGCGAGACGCAGTCGGACGGTCATGGACCCACTATCTCCCGGCGGAGCGGGAAACGGGCTCCCGGTGGGGTTGGAAACGGGCCGGGAAGCCTGCTCGGTGGCAGGGTTCCCGGCCCGTCGATCGGGGGGCTGATCAGCCCATGTGCGGGTACGTGTAGTCGGTCGGCGGGACCAGCGTCTCCTTGATGGCGCGGGTCAGGGTCCAGCGCAGCAGGTTCTGCGGGGCGCCGGCCTTGTCGTTGGTGCCGGAGGCGCGGCCGCCGCCGAAGGGCTGCTGGCCGACGACGGCGCCGGTCGACTTGTCGTTGATGTAGAAGTTGCCGGCCGCGTAGCGGAGCTTCTCCATCGTGTGGGCCGCCGCGGCGCGGTCGTTCGCGATGACCGCGCCGGTCAGGGCGTAGTCGGAGACCGACTCCATCTGCTCCAGCATCGCGTCGTACTCGTCGTCCTCGTAGACGTGGATGCCGAGGACCGGGCCGAAGTACTCGGTGCGGAAGACCTCGTTCTCCGGGTCGGTGGAGACGATGACCGTCGGGCGGACGAAGTAGCCGACCGAGTCGTCGTAGGAGCCGCCCGCGACGATCTCGCAGGTCGGGTCCTGCTTGGCGCGGTCGATCGCGGCCTTGTTCTTGGCGAACGCGCGGTCGTCGATCACGGCGCCGATGAAGTTCGACAGGTCGGTGACGTCACCCATGGTGAGGTAGTCGACCTCGGCGGCGAACTCCTCCTTGAAGCCCGAGTTCCAGATGGAGGCCGGGATGTAGGCGCGGGAGGTGGCGGAGCACTTCTGGCCCTGGTACTCGAAGGCACCGCGGGTCAGGGCGGTCTTCAGCACGGCGCGGTCGGCGCTCGGGTGGGCGACCAGGAAGTCCTTGCCGCCGGTCTCGCCGACCAGACGCGGGTAGGTGCGGTACTTCTCGATGTTGGTGCCGACCGTCTTCCACAGGTACTGGAAGGTCTTGGTGGAACCGGTGAAGTGGATGCCCGCGAGGTCGCGGTGGACCAGGGCGACCTCGGAGACCTCGATGCCGTCGCCGGTGACGAGGTTGATGACGCCCTTGGGCAGGCCCGCCTCCTCCAGCAACTGCATGAGCAGGACGGCGGCGTGGGTCTGCGTCGGGGACGGCTTCCAGACCACCACGTTGCCCATCAGCGCGGGGGCGGTGGGCAGGTTGCCCGCGATGGCGCTGAAGTTGAACGGCGTGATCGCGTAGACGAAGCCCTCCAGCGGGCGGTGGTCCATGCGGTTCCACACGCCCGGGGAGTTCGCCGGGGGCTGCTCGGCGAGGATCTGGCGGGCGTAGTGGACGTTGAAGCGCCAGAAGTCGACCAGCTCGCAGGGGGTGTCGATCTCGGCCTGCTGGGCGGTCTTGGACTGGCCCAGCATGGTGGACGCGGCGATGGTCTCGCGCCACGGGCCGGCGAGCAGTTCGGCGGCGCGCAGGATGATCGCGGCGCGGTCGTCGAAGGACATCGCGCGCCAGGCCGGCGCGGCGGCCAGGGCCGCGTCGATCGCGTCCTGGGCGTCCTGCCTGCCGGCGTGCCGGCCGGTGCCGATGACGGCCTTGTGGTTGTGCGGCTGAACGACCTGGAAGGTCTCGCCGCCACCCAGCCGCTTCTCACCGCCGATGGTCATCGGCAGCTCGATCGGGTTCTCGGCCAGCTCCTTGAGCTTGACCTCCAGACGGGCGCGCTCGGGCGAGCCGGGGGCGTAGCCGTGCACCGGCTCGTTGACGGGGGTGGGGACCTGGGTCACAGCGTCCATGAGATCCTTGACTCCTTGATCTTGAGCGGGTGTTCGGGCTCAGCCCTTGCTGACCATCGAGCGGAGGAAGAACCGCAGGTTCGCGGGCTTCTCCGCCAGACGGCGCATGAAGTAGCCGTACCAGTCCGTGCCGTAGGCGGTGTAGACGCGCATACGGTGGCCCTCGGCGGCCAGCCGCAGGTGCTCCTCGCCGCGGATGCCGTACAGCATCTGGAACTCGTACTCGTCGAGCTTGCGGCCGGCCTGGTGCGCCAGCTCCTGCGCGATGGCGATCAGACGCGGGTCGTGGGACCCGATCATCGGGTACCCCTCGCCCTCCATGAGGATGCGCAGGACCCGGACGTACGCCTTGTCGATCTCGTGCCGCTGCTGGTAGGCGACCTCGGCGGGCTCCTTGTAGGCGCCCTTGACCAGGCGGACGCGGCTGCCGGCGGCGGCGAGCCGGCGGGCGTCGGCCTCGGTGCGGAAGAGGTAGGCCTGGATGACACAGCCGGTCTGCGGGAAGTCCTTCCGCAGCTCCTCGTGGATGGCGAACATCGAGTCGAGGGTGGTGTGGTCCTCGGCGTCCAGCGTCACGGTCGTACCGATGGCGGCGGCGGCCTCGACGACCGGGCGGACGTTGGCGAGGGCCAGCTCGTGGCCGCCGGGGAGCGCTTGCCCGAACATGGAGAGCTTGACGGACATCTCGACGCGCTCGCCGAGTTCAAGATCCTTGAGGTGGTCGATCAGCGCCAGATAGGCGTCCCGGGCGGCGCCGGCCTGCTCGGGGGTGGTGATGTCCTCGCCGACGACGTCCATCGTCAGCTCCAGCCCCTTGGCCGTGAGGTCCTTGATGATCGGCACGATGTCGTCGACGGTCTCGCCGGGGATGAAGCGGTCGACGACCTGCTTGGTCACCGGAGCCGCCGAGATCAGGCGTCGCATCCGGTCGCTGCGCGAGGCGGCGAGAATCACGGGACCCAGCACGGGGCACCTCCACAGACAAGCATCAAATCGGCCGTCACCCGACGATTCGGGTACGGCACGGAGAACCACCGTGAAACCTAAGGATCTCTCCGATCGTGAGCCATCGACAGCTGTCACGCATCCGTGCCCTGGATCTCAGACAGATGTATGAAGACGGCGGAAAAATGGGGGAGAATGCCCGAGTGGCGGCGGATTCCAAGGCTTTCAAGGGTGACTACCAGGAGCTGGTCGACGAGATCTCGGAGCTGCTCGGCGTGCCGGCGACCCTGGAGAACCGCGACTTCGAGCTGATCGCCTTCGGCGCGTACGACAGTGACGACGAGCTGGATGCCACCGCGCTGGACCCGGTGCGCACCCGCTCGATCCTGACCCGGCGCTCCACGGCGACGGTCCGGGCGTGGTTCGAGGGCTTCGGCATCACCCGTGCGACCGGCCCGGTGCGGATCCCGCCGACCCCCGAGGCCGGGGTGTACCGCGGCCGGATCTGCCTCCCGGTACGCCATCGGGGTGTGGTGCTCGGCTATGTCTGGCTGCTGGAGGGCGAACCGGGGCCGACGGACGCCCAACTGGCCGCCGCGATGGCGGTGGCGAGCCGGATCGGGGCGCTGCTCGCGGACGAGGCGGAGGCGGGGGCCGGCCTGAGCCGGGAGCTGCGGGCGGTGCTCACCGCGGAACGCGGCTGGCAGCGGGACATGGCGGTGGCCGAACTGCGCACCGCGCTCGGCCCCCGCGCCGACGGCCCGCTCACCCTGGTGTGCGTCGCCCCCTGGCCCTCGGCCGACCCGGACGACGCCCCGGCCGCCCGTACGGTCCCGCACGCCGCGGCGCTGTGCACGCTTCCCTGGCAGGTGTCCGGGCAGAGCCTCGCGGTGCTGGTGCGGCTGCGGACCACGGAGGTGGGCGTCCCCGCGCAGGCGGCGGCCGCACGGCTGCTGAAGGAGGCCGAGGGGGCGCGCGGCGCACAGGGCGGCGTGGCGCGCGAGGCGCAGGGCGGCATGGCACGCGGGGCACAGGGCGGGGTGGTGCGCGAGGCACAGGGCGGCATGGGCGGCATGGCGCGCGAGGCACAGGGCGGCGTGGCGCGTGGGGCCGGGGCGCAGGTGGCCGCGGCGGCCGCCGCGGGACTCGCCGGGTCCGCCCGGCGCCTCGCCGGCACCGGCTGCGCCGCCGGGATCGGCGAACCCCGGGTCGGTCTCGCCGACCTGGACACGGTGTGGCAGGAGGCGGCCGCCGCCGCGCGCGCGGCGCTGGCCGAGCCGCGGCTCGGGCCGGTCGCCCAGTGGGCGGACATCGGAGCGTACCGGCTGCTGACCGCGCTGCCGCCGTGGGCCGCGCACGATCCCGTGGTCGGCGCGCTCCTGACCCCCGCCCACCGGGAGCTGGCCCGCACCGTGGAGGTCTACCTCGACCGCGCGGGCCAGGCCGGCCGCGCGGCCGCCGAACTGGGCATCCACCGGCAGACCCTGTACTACCGGCTGTCCCGGGTCGAGCAGCTGACCGGCCTGGACCTGGACGACGGCGAGGACCGGCTGCTGCTGCACATGGCGCTGAAGCGGGCACGGTTGTAGCCGTCGCGGGTCAGCGCCGGCCGGTGATCGTGTGCAGGGCCGCAGGAAGGGCCGTGGCCCTGGGCGGGCCGTCGGGCCAGTGGGCGGCGACATGACCGTCCGGCCGGACGAGCAGGGCCCCGTGCGGGCCGAGGCGGTACGGCACGGTGTGCGCACCGGCCAGGGGTTCCACACGCAGGGGCACGGACCCGGCGGTGTCCTGCGCCCAGGCTCCCGGGTCCGCGGTGAACAGGGTGAACCACGGGCCGACGGCGTCCAGCGTGGAGCGGCCGTCGCCGAGCGGGAGGTGGGGCAGCCGGTGGCCCGGCGCCGGGGTGGGCACGTAGTCCGTGCCGGGGGCGGGCGGGGCGGGCGGGACGGACGGGTCGCATGCGTCGGATGCGTCGGATGGGCTGGGGCAGTCGGACGGTTCGGCGGGGGCGGACGGGTCGTCGTCCGCGGTGAGGACGGCGGCGGAGCGGTAGGTGACGCCGAGCACCAGGCCGAGTTGCGCGAAGTACCGGTCCGTCCACGGTAGTTCGACCCGGTCCGGCGCCGCTTCCCCGGCCCGCAGCTGTTCCCGGCGACGGCTCTGCACCCCGCGCAGCAGCTGGGCGTTGGCCACCGCCTGGCGGAGGGTCTCGCGGGCGACGGGGTGCCGTTCCGGCGCGTAGGTGTCCAGCAGCCCCGGCCCCGCCCAGCCCTGGAGCACACCCGCCAGTTTCCAGCACAGGTTGTGCACATCGGCGACGCCGGCGTTCATGCCCAGGCCGCCGATGATGGGGACCGCGTGCGCGGCATCGCCGGCCAGCAGGATCCGGCCGTGCCGCAGCCGCTCGGCGACGAACGCCTCCATCACCCAGTGCTGCACGCGCAGCACCTCGGGCCGTACACCGGCGTCGGGCCCGAGGGCGTCCGCGACGAGAGCGCCCCAGTCGGTGGCCTCAGTACCCTCGGTGCCCGCTGCGCCCTCGGGCGTGGGGCCGAACCAGGCCCAGCCTCCCTCGGGGTAGAGCGGCATGAAGGAGCCGTGCGCGGTGAAGTACACCCCGGCGGGCCGCCGGGCGCACCAGCGGTCGAGGTCGGCGTCGAACACGACGGTGGTGATGGCCCCCAGCGCGCCCGGTCCGACGGTGCCGATGCCCAGCAGCCGGCGGACGGTGGAGTGCGCGCCGTCGGCGGCGAGGACGTAGCGGGCCCGGATCCGGCTCTCCGCACCGGTGCGGTGGTCGGCGAGCCGTGCGACGACCGCGTCGCCCTCTTCGGCCAGGTCGAGGAGTTCGACCCCGAAACGCGTCGGCGCGCCCGACACGTTCACAGCGCTCGCCTCGTTCACCGCGTTCGCCTCGTTCGCCTCGTTCGCCTCGTTCACGCCGTTCACCGCGTCCAGCAGGACGGGTTCCAGGCGGTCCTGCGAGGTGACCACGCCGAGCGCGGGGCTCTCGGGCACCGGCGCGTTCACCCCGACCATCGCCGCCGAGGCGAAGTCGGCGCCGGTCAGGGTGTCACGGAAGCGGACCCGGCCGTAGCGGGGCGCGAAGGCCCGCGCCGTGATCCGGTCGGCGAGCCCGAGCCCGCGGAAGATCTCCATCGAGCGTACGTTGACCAGCCGGGACCGGGGGAACGGTGACAACTCCCGGTGTTTCTCGACCAGCAGGGCACGCACCCCCCACTGGTGCAGCAGCGCGCGGGCGGTGAGCCCGACCGGGCCGCCACCGACGATCAGCACCGCGGTCTCGGTGTCGGCGGCTACGGACATGCCGCCGGGTGTTCCGCGCAGGGGGTCCGGCACATACGGCCAATCTTCCGCACCCGCCGACCGCACGCAATCCTCTCCGCGGTCGGGCCGGCGGTCCGTGCCGCGACCGGCGCGGACGGCTCAGGCCGGCTTGACGGACGTGGCGGACTCGACGATCTGCCGCAGGCCCTCGGTGAGCGCGTCGCCGTCCGGGGCGCCCTTGGGATCGAAGGACCACTGCGCGATGAGCCCGGTCATCAGCGTCATGTAGAAGCGGCCGAGGGTGTCCGCCGCCTCGTCGGAGACCTCATCCTCCGGCATGCCCTGGAGGAGGGCCACGAGACCGCGCGCGCCCTCGCGCTGGGCGTGGGTCAGGTGCTCCCGCACCTCGGGCATGTCGATGGCCATGACCTCCATGCTGAGCGGCCACACCGAGCCCGGGGCCCGCATGGTGGCGACGACATGCGACCACACCCACCGGAAGCGCTCCAGCGAACCGGGCGCGCCCTCGATCGCGACGCCGTCACCTCCGTCGAAGGCATCGGACATGTTCTCCACCAGGGAGACATAGGCCTGCGCGAGGAGCGCGTCCTTCGAGCCGTAGTGATAGCCGATCGAGGCCAGGTTGGTCCCCGACGCCTTGACGATGTCGCGTGCGGTGGTGCGCGCGAACCCCTTCTCCAGCAGGCAGCGCTTGGCGCCTTCGAGCAGATCTTCACGGTGTCCCATGCGCACCACTCTACCGCCGATTCATACAACCGTCCTAGACGGATGACTTATACATCCGTTCTAGACAAGCGTTTAAGACGCCCGTATGGTCGTAGGCATGACGAACTCGACGAGCACACCGCCCTCCTCCCCCCGCGCCGAGAGCGCCGCCCCGGGCCGCGCCGGGCGACGTGAGTGGACCGCTCTCGGCGTGCTGATGCTGCCGCTGCTGCTGGTCTCGATGGACGTTTCGGTCCTGTACTTCGCGACCCCCGCCATCAGCGCGGACCTGCACCCGAGCGGCACCCAGCAGCTGTGGATCTTCGACATCTACGGCTTCGTCCTGGCCGGCCTGCTGATGACGATGGGCTCCCTCGGCGACCGCATCGGCCGCCGCAAGCTCCTGCTCATGGGCGCGGCCGCCTTCGGTTCCGCCTCGCTCCTCGCCGCCTACGCGAACAGCGCCGAGACCCTGATCGCGGCCCGTGCGATCCTCGGCATCGGCGGCGCGACCCTGATGCCCTCCACGATGGCGCTGCTGCGCACGATGTTCACCGACCCCGGCCAGCGGGCGAAGGCGATCGGTCTGTGGTCCGGCGTGATGACCGGCGGTATCGCGCTCGGCTCGGTGATGAGCGGTGTGCTCGTCGAGCACTTCTGGTGGGGCTCGGTCTTCCTGGTCAACCTGCCCGCGATGCTGCTCCTGCTGCTCCTCGGCCCGGTGCTGCTGCCGGAGTCCAAGAACCCGGAGCCGGGCCGTTTCGACTGGCTGAGCGTCCCGCTGTCGATGGCCGCCGTGCTCCCCGTGATCTACGGCCTGAAGGAGATCCCCTCGGAGGGCTGGCACCCGCTGTACATCGTCTCGATCGCCGTCGGTCTGCTCTTCGCGGCCCTGTTCGTACAGCGGCAGCGCACCAGCGCCTCCCCGCTGATCCCGCCCGCCCTGCTGAAGGGCCGCGGCTTCACCCCGGCGCTGGTCCTGAACCTCGTCGCCGCCCTCGCCATGCTGGGTTCGGCCATCTTCACCACGCAGTACATGCAGTCGGTCCTCGGCAAGGGCCCGCTGGCGGCGGCCCTGTGGAGCCTGCTGCCCTCCGTGTTCATCGGATTCGCGGGTCCGGTCACCACCCTGCTCGTCCAGCGCGGCGTCCACCGCGGGTACGTCGTCGCCGGCGGCTTCGCGGCCATGGCGGCCGGCTTCTCGATGCTCGCCGTCCTCGGCACCGACTCGCTGTGGCTGGTGCTGGGCGGCGCCGGGGTCCTCGCCTGCGGGATGGTCGCTATCTCGTCGCAGCTGGTGGACCTGGCCATGAGCAGCGCCCCGGTGGAGCAGGCGGGCGCGGCCTCCTCCCTGCTGGAGACCAGCACCGAGTTCGGCGGCGCCCTCGGCATGGCGATGCTCGGCTCCATCGGTACGGCGATCTACCGCCACGAGATGCCGGCCGGTGCGCCGGCCGCCGCCCGCGAGACCCTGGGCGACGCCCTCGTCACGGCCGCCCGGCTGCCCGGCACGTCCGGCGCCTCCCTCCTCGCCACGGCCCGGGAGGCGTTCACCACCGGAATGAACGGCGCGGCGATCGCCGGAGCGATCCTGCTGGCCCTGGCCGCGGTGGGAGCGGCACTGAGCCTGCGGAAGATCGAGGCCGCGGACGAGAAGTAGAGCAACAGCACAAAGAAACGCCGGACGGGCTGAGGTTTCTCAGCCCGTCCGGCGTTTGACGACAGCCTCAGACCAGGTTCACCGAGCGGGCGGACACCGCGCCGATCTCGGCCGCGACCTCGGCCAGGACGCCGGAGGCCACCGTGTCGTCGACGGTCAGCACGGCCAGCGCCTCGCCGCCCACCGCCGCGCGGGCGACCTGCATACCGGCGATGTTGATGCCCGCCTCGCCGAGGATGCGGCCGACGGTGCCGACGACACCGGGACGGTCCTCGTAGCGCAGGACGACCATGTGGTCGGCGAGCGCGAGGTCGACGTCGAAGTCGCCGACCGCGACGATCTTCTGCAGGTGCTTCGGGCCGGCCAGCGTGCCGGAGACCGACACCTCCTCGCCGCCCGCGAGCGTGCCGCGCACGGTGACGACGTTACGGTGCTCGTTCGCCTCGGAGCTGGTGGTCAGCCGCACCTCGACGCCGCGCTCCTGGGCGAACAGCGGCGCGTTGACGTACGACACCGTCTCGGCGACGACGTCCTCGAAGACACCCTTGAGCGCGGACAGCTCCAGCACCTTCACATCGTGCTGGGTGATCTCGCCGTAGACCTCGACGTCGAGCCGGTGCGCGACCTCGCCGGCGAGGGCGGTGAAGATACGGCCGAGGCGCTCGGCCAGCGGCAGTCCGGGCTTGACGTCCTCGGCGATGACACCGCCCTGGACGTTGACCGCGTCCGGGACCAGCTCACCGGCGAGGGCGAGGCGGACGGACTTGGCGACCGCGATGCCCGCCTTCTCCTGGGCCTCGTCGGTGGAGGCGCCCAGGTGGGGGGTGCACACGACCTGGTCCAGCTCGAACAGCGGGGAGTCGGTGCACGGCTCCTGCGCGTACACATCGAGGCCGGCGCCGGCGACCCGGCCCTCCTTCAGCGCCGCGTACAGCGCCTCCTCGTCGACGATGCCGCCGCGGGCGGCGTTGACGATGCGCACGCTCGGCTTGACCTTGCGCAGCGCCTCGTCGCCGATGAGGCCGAGGGTCTCGGGGGTCTTGGGCAGGTGGACGGTGATGAAGTCGGAGACCTCAAGCAGCTCGTCCAGGGACAGCACCTTGACGCCCATCTGCGCGGCCCGCGCGGGCTGCACATAGGGGTCGTAGGCGACGACCTTCATGCCGAAGGCGGACATGCGCTGGGCGACCAGGGCGCCGATGCGGCCGAGGCCGACGACACCGAGGGTCTTCTCGGCCAGCTCGACACCCGTGTACTTGCTGCGCTTCCACTCGCCGTTCTTCAGCGCGGAGTTGGCCTGCGGGATGTTGCGGGCGGTGGCGAGGAGCAGACCGCAGGCCAGTTCGGCGGCGGTCACGATGTTGGAGGTCGGGGCGTTGACGACCATCACGCCGGCCTTGGTGGCGGCGGAGACGTCCACGTTGTCCAGGCCGACGCCGGCGCGGGCGACGACCTTGAGCTTCTTCGCCGCGGCGACGGCCTCGGCGTCGACCTTGGTGGCGGAACGGATCAGGATCGCGTCGACGTCGGCGATGGCGGGGAGCAGTTCGGCTCGGTCCGCTCCGTTGGCGCGCCGGATCTCGAAGTCCGGGCCGAGTGCGTCCACGGTCGCGGGCGACAGCTCTTCAGCGATGAGTACGACGGGTTTCGAGCTCACGTGAGGTCCTCACAAGTCCAGAGCATGCGGACGGCCGTCCCGACGGCCGCAGGCGGAGGAGGGGAGCGGCGCCGGGGAATTTCCGAGCGCACCGGAAATTTCTCGGGGTCGCTAGCCGCGGAAGACGCACGACGCTGTGGGCCTGACGCGTGTTGTGCAGCAGTGTAGTGGCGCTGAGCTGTACGTCCTGCGCCACTGCGGAAGGATCACCCGTCCGGTGCTGGACGGGGTGGACAACGGGGGCTGGAGCAGTCTGCCCCAGCCCCCTGACATAAGGCTTACGCCTCCTCGTTCACCCAGCTCATCAGCTTGCGCAGCTGCTTGCCGGTGGTCTCCAGCAGGTGCTCGGAGTCCTGCTTCTTGTACTCGTTGTACTTCTTCAGCCCGCCGTGGTACTCGTCCATCCAGTTCTGGGCGAAGGTGCCGTCCTGGATCTCGGCGAGGACCTGCTTCATCTCGGCCTTGGTGGCGTCGGTGATGATGCGCGGGCCGGTGACGTAGTCGCCCCACTCGGCGGTCTCGGAGATGGACCAGCGCATCTTCTCCAGGCCGCCCTCGTACATGAGGTCCACGATCAGCTTCAGCTCGTGCAGGCACTCGAAGTAGGCGATCTCCGGCTGGTAGCCGGCCTCGGTCAGGGTCTCGAAGCCCGCCTTGACCAGTGCGGCCGTACCACCGCAGAGGACGGCCTGCTCGCCGAAGAGGTCGGTCTCGGTCTCCTCGGTGAAGGTCGTCTTGATGACGCCGGCGCGGGTGCCGCCGATGCCCTTGGCGTACGACAGGGCGAGCGCGAAGGCGCCTGCGGAGGCGTCCTGCTCGACGGCGGCGATACAGGGAACGCCGCGGCCCTCCTCGTACTGACGGCGGACCAGGTGGCCCGGGCCCTTCGGGGCGACCATGCAGACGTCCACGCCGGCCGGGGGCTTGATGAAGCCGAAGCGGATGTTGAAGCCATGGCCGAAGAACAGCGCGTCGCCGTCCTTCAGGTTCGGGGCGATGGACTCCTCGTAGACCTGGGCCTGGATCGGGTCCGGGACCAGGATCATGATGACGTCGGCCTCGGCGGCGGCCTCGGCCGGGGTCACCACGCGCAGGCCCTGCTCCTCGGCCTTGGCCTTGGACTTGGAGCCCTCGTGCAGACCGACGCGGACGTCGACACCGGAGTCACGCAGCGACAGCGCGTGGGCGTGGCCCTGGCTGCCGTAGCCGATGACCGCGACCTTGCGGCCCTGGATGATGGACAGGTCGGCGTCAGCGTCGTAGAACAGCTCGGCCACTTTGGGTTCTCTCCTTGGTGTGCAGGTTGTGCGTCCCACCGTATGCCGGTGAGGGGAAGGGACGTTTCGGGATCTCGGAATCCGGGCGGGCGGGGTGTCGCCGACCGCCCGGATCCAGCCGTACTTCAGCTTTACGCGGTTCGGTCGAGGGCGCGCAGCGAGCGGTCGGTGATCGAACGGGCACCGCGGCCGATCGCGATGGTGCCGGACTGCACCAGCTCCTTGATGCCGAACGGCTCCAGCATCTTGAGCATGGCGGACAGCTTGTCACTCGATCCGGTGGCCTCGATCGTGACGGCCTCCGGGGAGACGTCGACGGTCTTGGCGCGGAACAGCTGGACGATCTCGACGATCTGGGAGCGGGTCTCGTTGTCGGCGCGGACCTTCACCAGGACGAGTTCGCGCTGCACGGCCTGACCGGGCTCCAGCTCGACGATCTTCAGCACGTTGACGAGCTTGTTGAGCTGCTTGGTCACCTGCTCCAGCGGGAGGTCCTCGACACCCACCACGATGGTGATGCGGGAGATGTCGGGGTGCTCGGTGACGCCGACCGCGAGCGAGTCGATGTTGAAGCCGCGCCGCGAGAACAGTGCGGCGATCCGGGCCAGGATGCCCGGCGTGTTCTCCACCAGGACGGAGAGCGTGTGCTTGGACATGGTCGTTTTACGTCTCTCTCGCTCAGTCGTCTTCGTTGTCGCCGAAGTCGGGGCGGACGTCCCGGGCGGCCATGATCTCGTCGTTGGAGGTGCCGGCGGCGACCATCGGCCACACCATCGCGT
>NZ_BMVG01000054.1 GCF_014650595.1 Streptomyces alanosinicus | reverse complement strand
ACGGAACATGCGATCAAACGGACACGCCACCGGCGAGTGAACCTGACCAGGCCCTACTAGTAGTCCGAAGCGATGCTCTCCCACGCCGCGATCATGCTTATGCCTCGCAAGCTCATCCGGCCGTCTGTCCACCCAATGGCTGCAACTCCTCGCCCAGCTCCCGCAGTACAGTCCGCTTGATTACGCAGTGCCTGTCCGCGGTCACTGGATCAGTCGAGGGCGCTGCCGAGGCTGGCCAGCAGCACGCGCTCACACGCTCCCTGCCCGTCGACCCGGTCCACGAAATCGGCGATGAGCGCGAGTGCGCACGTCATCGTGCGGGACTCGCTGTCGGGGACCGGCCCGGCCAGGTCCCGCCAGGCCACCGGGTCGCGCCCCTCGAAAGCGTCCTTCACGACTTGGCGCACCATCGGAAAGTCGGTCGGCTCCACGAGCCCGGCCCACTTGCTGACTTTGTCCCACAGCGTCTGGGTGAACCGCTCGGCGAATTGCTCATTCCCGGGACGGCTGGCACCGATCTGGTGGAGGGCGCCATCGATCAGGAATACCGTCCCGCGCAGGAGTTCGACTCTGCCATAGAGTGCCGTGGCTGCCGCGATGCGCTCACTCAGGACAGGCCACGCCTTCTGGTCGTCCCCCGAGCGCAGGATGGTCGCCTGGTCCCACGCCGCCTGAACTGCGCCGATCTTGACCTTCGCACCAGGCTTCGTCATGACGGTCGAGCGTAGTCGGGCAGTCCGATCCAGCGGATGGCGATTACGCGATCAGACCCGAAAGGGGCGCGGCACAGGACAGCCCCCCGACAGGATTCAAGAGCCTGCCACGTTCAGCGACTCCGCAGCACTGTTGCAGACAGTGACCTTGTCTAATGACGCCGCGGCGACGACGGGCGCTGGCCGATGCGTCGCGCAATCGGCCACACGCACGCGTCTCTGGCCAGTCGGCCGACAGGACACTACGCCGGCCAGTGGCCGCTGCACATGACCGGCCGGTGGTTCTGGCCATCCGCCCACCCGGCGGCGCACACGACTGTGGCCGGTCATGGCCAGTCCTCGTGCGGCCATGACCGGTGGCCGACACGACGGGAACCGGTCACCGGCCAATGGTCGCCGCGGTCGGCTGCCGTCCCTTCCCGGGCAAGGCTCACGCGTGAGTTCCTGCTGCGCACTGCATGGATGCCCATGGCCCGACCTGCGGGTATTCGCAGCATGTGCAGTGGGTATCCAGGCGGGGCAAGGGGTTGGGTATCCGTACGGTGTCACCGTTGCGAGGACCGGATGCCCTTCATCCTGAACCGCGGCCACTGACCGACCACGATCTGGCCGCCGGTCACCGATGCGCGACCAAGGGCGAGGTGACCAGGATCGTGGGCGGTCAGGCAATCGGGAAGGGCGTATCCGTTGGCCGATGACACGGAGGGCCGGCCGCGCCGAGCACGGCATTCCAGGGTCCGGCGTACCGACTGGCCGGTCCGTACGCCACAAGCTCCGCCTGTCGGCCACGATTACTCTTCGTATCTGACTGGCTTCACGCCGGGTCGCAGGCCGCAGGTGAGAAGAGCCGACCGCCGGGCGCCAGCACACGGCCGAGTCCATGCAGTGCGGCTGCTTCGGTGTCGCGCTGATTGGAGGGCGGTGGCCCACCAAAGTTCTGGGGACGCTTGAGCCGAGCAACGGGCGCGTTGGCGCGCACCGGCTCAGGCCCAACTTGTAGAGTGCGATCCTCCTCGTACGCCACGCGCCCTTTTTGGAGCTGCCTTGTTAACGCTCGTTGCTCTCATCCGAGTAGTTGGTCATGGAGAGCTTCGCTCACGGGCTGACGTGGAGGTGACCCGTGGCGATCAGTGATTCGGATATCTCGGGCGTCCTTGGTGCCTACCTTGAGCGCTACCCGGAAGAGGCCGAGCAACTGTCCGAGCCTCTGCGGCTCTTGACTCAAGGCTGGGACTTCGCCACTCGGCGGAGCTTCCCGATACACGTGACCGTTGGCGCGCTCCTCGTCCGCGATGACACCGAGATCCTGCTCATCGAACACCTTGCCTACGGGATCACCCTGCAGCCCGGGGGCCACCTCGAGCCGACCGACACCACGCTGATCGATGCGGCAGTGCGCGAGTTGACGGAGGAGACCGGCATCGACTCCAGCCAGATCTTCCCCGTCTCGCCGACTCCCGCCTACATCGAGTACGGCAAGGTGCCGGCCAGGCCCGAGAAGGACGAGCCGGAGCACTACCACCTGGACATCGGATACTCCTTCACAACGGACCGGGCCGAGGTCGGGCGCATTCAGGAGTCCGAGGTGTCCGGCGCCGGCTGGTACCCGCTGGATCTGGCCGAGCGTCTCGTCGGGCACCGCATCGCGCGAGCGATCAGCACGCCAGCCCAGGCGGGCTGACCCGGGCCCACGGTCGAAGCGGCCCGCGAGACCGGGGCGCGCCGGTCGAGGCTCCAGCTTCGTTGTTCGTCGTCCTGCCGAACCGGCCGCGGTGTGGGTTCGCTCATTCGAAGGACGGCTTGCTGTCCCGGCTGCGCTTGAGCTCGAAGAACCCGTCCGTCGCGGCGACCATGGCCAGGCCGTCCCAGAGCTGTCCGGCAGCTTCACCGCGGGGAGCCTGTCTGAGCACGGGGCCGAACAGGGCCGTGCCTGCGATGCGGAGAACGGGTGTCCCGACGTCGAGGCCGACCTCGTTGAACGCCTCGTCGTGCGAGTCCTTGATGAGCTGGTCGTACTCCGTGCTCGTGGCGGCCGACGCCAGCGAGGCGGGGAGGCCCGTCTCGGCGAGAGCCTCGGTGATCACGGTGGGATCTTCGCGTCGCCGCTGGTTGTGCAGCCGGGTGCCGATGGCGGTGTACAGCGGCCCGAGGACGTCGCGGCCGGCGTGTTCAGCGGCGGCCACGCAGACCCGCACCGAGTCCCAGGCCTTCTCCATCAGCGTGCGGTAGTCGTCGCTGAGTCCCTTGCCCTCGCGCTGTTCGAGGTTGAGGTAGGCCAACGACATGATCCGCCAGTCGGCGCGCACCGGCCTGACCTTCTCGACTTCCAGGAGCCAGCGCGAGGTGACCCATGCCCACGGGCACAGTGGGTCGAACCAGAAGGGCACCTCGGTGAACTCCTGCTCTTGGTTCTTCACCGAATCGAGCACCGTCCTTTCTCGGATCGGTTGTATGGATGCCTGTGTGGCGGTCAGACGTCGAACAGCCCGCCCTGGACGGGTCGGTTGGCCTTGGCGGTACGCCCTGCGGTCTTGACCAGAGCCGCGAGGTCGGCGAACTGAGGGTTGTTGTCGGCGGCGCTGATGAGCTGGAGGAAGACCTTCGCGGTGACGTCGACGTCGGCGTAGGCCCGGTGGCGGTCCGGCGGTTGCGGGATGCCGAAGTGCGCCAGCAGTGTGTCGAGTTTGTAGTTCGGCAGGTTCGGGATGAGGTGCTTGGCCAGCGGGATCGTGTCGAGGAAGTCGGTTCGGGCCAGCGTCGGGCAGTGCTCGGCCTGGTGGTGGATGATGCCTGCCTCGGTGGCCGCGTGCTGGGCCACCAGCAGGTACGGGGTGCCGGCCGTGAGGCGCCGGTCCAGCGCCCCCAGCGCCCCGGCCGGGGCGGGGGCCTGCTGGAGCTGCTCGGCGGTCAGGCCGGTCTGGGCAGTGTCCGCTGGTGTCACCGGGGCGAACGCAGGCGGCCGGATCAGGGACGCGCTGCGGCCGGTCTCCTTCCACCCGCCGTCCTGGTAGCGCAGGGCGAGCGCGGCGACCTCGATGGGTTGGGCCGGGTAGCCGGTGGGAGTCGTCGTCTCGAAGTCGATGACCACGAAGGTCGTCGCCCGGAAGGCCGGGTCCTCGGTCAAGCCGCCCATCTGTTCACCGTTCTCGTAGGTTCCGTCGCGCCGTCGGCCCCGACCTGTGTCGAGGCGGGCATGCCCGAGCACCGGCCGCCGTGATGCGATGCGCCGTCACCGGCCGATGAGGCCGGCGACGGCCCGGGTCGCCGTCGGCAGATCCGGCGCGTTCCAGCGCCGCTCACCCGTCCAGGTCTCACTCAAGGACCGGTACAGGTCTGTCATCACCGGCAGGAACTCGGGCGGGAGCGCGGCGGGCCGCGGCCACCGGCTGCGGGGCACGCCGTCGACGATCAGCCTGCTGACCGGGATCTCGTTCCCGGAGCCCACGTACCAGTCCCGCAGGACCTGCTTGCCGCAGTGCACTCCGCCCAGCATCAGGCGGCTCTCGTCCGGCGTGCCGGGGCTATCGGCGAGCACCAGGTCCTGATCGCTCGTCACCAGGTACTCGGCCTTGCCATCGCAGTGCCTCAGCCCGACCTTATCCGCGTGCCCGGTCAGCACGGCATTGACCTTGACGGTGATCTCACGCAGGGCTTGGAACTGCTCGTCGTCCAGGCCGGCGAGATGTTGGGCGTCGCCGGGGGTGAGGAACCGGTTGACGTCTTCCCGGGTCGTCGCGTACTCGATGAGCGGCCGCTCCAGCTTCTGGCCGACCGCAGGGACCGCGTCGAGTCCGACGTCGGCCGGGGTGAGTTCGCCGGCGGCCAGCCGCCGGTGGACGGAGCTTCCGGGCGGGAGCTCATTGCGGAAGAGGACCTGGAGGGGGATCAGGTAGTTGCCGGAGTCCGGGGTGAGGGGGTGGGCGGCCGGGTCCGGGAGACGGGCGAGGGTGAACTCGATCCGGTTCGGGGCGATGAACCGTCGGAAGTGCGTCCGTACGCCCTCCTCCTCCAGCATCGTGAAGTTGAAGACGGCCATGCGGCAGGTCGCCTCCCCCTTGCCGGGGATCGGGTCCGGCATCCGGCCGTAGTGGAAGACGGTGTAGCGGTCGGTGTACTCGAAGACGCCGACGGCCAATGCGACGACGTTTTTGATGGCGCCGCCGAGTTCGCAGCCGATCACGTCGGTGTTCGTGTAGGGCCGGAAGTACGGGGTGTGGCAGGTGGCCTGGACGAGCGCCGCTGTGTTCTCGTCGGTGCAGGCGGCGACGCTCGCGACGGGATTCCGGGCGACGATCTCCCCGGCGAGATTGGGCCCGGATAGCACGGCGATCCGCTCGGACCCTGCGCCCGTCGTCTCGGCGATGACTTCGCTCATCGTCCTGCTGGTGCCCAGTTCTCCTTTCCGCTGTTCAAATCTGTCTCATGAGATCTGTGGTTCAGTCTCGATCCGCTGGTAGTGGTACGAGACAGGTGAGCTGACGGGAGTTCTTCCCTGGCCCCTGGTGGAGGGTGAAGGTGGATCTTGCCTTCGTGCAGTCCGGGCTGCTGGAGAGGTTCCTGGACAGTGACGTGATCTCCGCGGCGGACGTGGCTGTTCTGCTGAAGCGGCGGGGTGTACTGGATGGGACGCCGGTGTTCCTCGAGAAGGAGACGCAGATGCCGGTGCCGCCCCTGTGCGAGTACGGCAGGTACCTGTCGACGGCGTTGCTGGACGAGACCACGCTGAAGGACTACGGGCGGGCGGTCGGCCGACTGGATGATCACCTGGCCGGTCTGCCCGGTCAGGCCGCGTATGCGAGGAAGTCCCGTACCGCTGGTACGTCCTGATGGCTGCTCAGCCCTTCGCGCAGTTCGGTGAGGGTGTCGGTGGTGCGTGCGGAGTCCACTCCGCCCATGGCCCCGATGACCTGGTGTCCGACCTCCACGGCGGCGTCAACCTCACCGAGGCCGAGGTGGGCCTCGGCCTGGCGGGCCAGGTAGATAGCGGTGCCTCGGGCTTCTCGCTGGGTGTCGTAAGGGTCGGCGTGGTCGAGGGCTGCGGTGAAGTTCTCCAGCGCCCGCTTCGGCTCGCCCAGGGTCAGCGCGGAGCTGGCGGCGACCTGGTGGAGTTCGCCGTGGTTGATCCAGTACATCGACGGCAGGTCCTCGTCGGGCGGCGGCGCTGTGTCGTAGGCGGCGAACGCCTTGTCGACCTGGTGCCAGGCGGCGGTGGGCTCGCCGGCCTTGGAGTGCGCGCGGGCGGCGCGGGCGTGCAGCATGGCCACTACCCGCGGTGAGGTGATGTTGCGCCGGTCGGCCAGGGCGCCGTCGATGAGGTGGAGGGCTCCTTGGGGGTCTCCGGCGTTGTAGCGCAGGTTGGCCCAGAATGCGAGGGTGATCGCGCCGAGGGTGGGGTTGGCGGCGGAGCCGGAGGCCCGCAGCGATGTGAGGAAGTGCCGTTCGGAGGCGGCATGCCGTCCGGCGTCATAGGAGCACCATCCCGCCAGGCGCGCGGCTTCGGCCGCGCATCCGAAGAGGCGCCGGCCGGTCGTTTCGGAGTACGAGGCGTCCTTGAGCAGGTCGGTGATCAGCCGGAGTTCGAGGAGCGCGGCGTCGTAGACCTGCCCGGCGCCGACGGTGTCGTCCAGGTGCCGCAAGGCTTCGAGGCGAACGTCGAACAAGTCGGCCGCCCCAGTTCCGACGCGGCGTCCGCGGTCGCCGACGGCGACGGCTGGGGCTGCGGTGGCCCACTGGGCCAGGGAGGCCGTGAGCGCGCTGGCGGTGGCGATCAGGAAGCCGCGACGGTCCACGTGCCCTCCCTTGTCGGTCAGTACTTTCACGGTACCCGCCGGACTCCAGGGGGAGTCCAGAACGATGCGGTCGTCGTTGAGGGCGAGGAGGAGGAAGTCGGGCCAGCCGAACCGTTCGACGTCGGCGAGGTCGATGTGGTGCAGGCTGGCGATGGCTAGTTGGGCGGTGCGCTCGGGTGTGGTGCCTTCCCGTGTCCAGCGGCTCAGTTTCTCCTTCCTGAACGCCATCGCGCCGTAGCCGAGGGCCTTGTGGCGGTCGGCCACCCGCTTGAGATACGCGGCTGCCGTGAGGTTGTTGCGGGCCAGCAGCGTGTGCAGCGGGTGGAGCTGAAGGGGCGTCGTCATCGGCAGCCTCCCCGAAAAGGCCGGACGGTCCAGTGTCCCGTCGTGCCGCGCCCGCCGGGAAGGGCACCGGCACCTGGTAGGCAACGGGAGGCAACCGCACGGCAACCCGCAGCAACGGCCGCCGCCTTCACGGGTTCTCTCACCTGCGCGGATGGTGGAGGACGCCCACCCCGACCGGGCGGCGTGCTCTGCTCTCGCGAGCCGAAGGAGGCCCCGTTGCGTATCCTCGTCGACGGCTTGGACCTGTCCGGCAAGACCACCCTGGTGTCCGCGCTCACCACCGAGTTCGCCGCTCGTGGCCGCCCCGCGGCCCGCCACCGCGGCATGCTCGCCGCCCACCACCCCCTCCGGCCGCTGCTGAAGAAGCTGCCGCTGGTGAAGCAGCCCGACAGCGCCTTCATCACCACCGCGTTCCTGACGGCCGGTTACGCCCTGGACGCGCTGCTGGTGAAGGTCGACCCGCCCGTGCGGGACGGCACACTGGTGATCCAGGACGGGTACGCCGACCGCACCGCCGCCTTCGGCATGGCCGGCGGCCCCTACCTCGCGGCCGTGCTCGCCCTGCGCTGGCCCAGGCTGTTCGCCCCGTTCGACGTCGCGGTCTACCTGCACGCTCCCGCCGAGGTGAGGGCGGCCCGCCTCGCCACGCGGGAGAAGGCCGACGCGGTCGACATCCGCGGGGTCCAGGACGCGGCGTTCGCCGAGACGTTCACCGCCATGCTCATCCGCGGCATGGGCCGCCGCCACCGTGCCCTGTTCGTCTTCGACACCTCTACCGTCAGCCCCGCGCAGATGGCCGAAATGGTCGCCGACGCCGCGCTCGGTACTGGGCCGGTCGTCCTGAGCCCCGTCGACGCGGGCTTGGAGCGTGCCGCGTGAGGCCCCTGCGCGTGCCTGATCCGGCGCTGAGCGAGGCGGCCGGGCGGGCGCTCGCCGCAGCCCTGGCGGGCCGCCCGCTGGTCTCGGCCGAGCGGTTCACCAGCTCTATGCGCACCGCCTACACGGGCCCCGGCGCTATCCCGGTTCTGCGGCCGGTGGTGGCGGTCGGCTGCTACCCGGCCTGGCCGGCGGCCGCGGCGCACACGGTGCTGGCGGCCGAGGAACGCACTCGTGTGCGTGGCCCCGTCCAGCGGCACGGCTGGCAGGACGCCGTCGACAACGACGCGCGCGCCCTGCTGGCCGGCCTGCCGAAACCTCCGGTCATCGCCGCCTGGTACGCCACCGGCCGGCTCCGTGCGTGGGCCGGGCCGTCCGGCACCGTCGCGGCGGTCGACGGGCGACTGTGCCGGACGGTGGAGGACAAGGCGTCCTTCGACCAGTTACTGAAGGACGCCGGGGTGCCGGACAGGGTACGTATCCCGTGCGTCCGCGTCGACGGCCGTCTTCCCGGGCTGTTCGAGCTGCGGCGGGCGGTCGGCGCCGACCGCCTGGTGGTGCAGGCGGGCGCCGACTCCGGCGGCCGGGGCACCGTCTTCGTCGACACCGACGCGGACCTTCGGCGGGCCGCCGCGATGACGGGCCCGTACAAGGTGGCCGCGTTCGTGGATGGCTGGTCGTCGAACACCACCGTGCTGTCCGTGCCCGACGGCGCCGGCGGGATCGCCGTGTATGTCGACCGGCCCTCCCACAAGGCCGTCGGCGTCAGCGAAGCCGGGATCGGGCCTGGCAAGAGCGTGGGCAACGACTGGTCCAGGCCCTGGCCCGGGCCAGCCGCCGCCGACCTGGTGGAGGCCGCCGTGAGGATCGGCGAGCACCTGTGGCGCACCCGCCGGATGGCGGGGCTGTTCGGCCTGGACGCCCTCCTCACGCCCGACGGCCGCGTGCTGTTCAACGAGATCAACTGCCGTAACCAGGGCAGCACCGAGGTCTCCGGCACGAATCAGCAGCTGCGCGGCCTGCCGCCGTTCCTCGCCGCCCACCTCACCGTCGTCCTCGGCGGCCGGGCCGACTGGCTGCCGGACGTCGCCGAGTTCAACGCCGGCACCATCGCCGCGGCGTCGCCGCCGGGGCCCGGCCCCTTCTACCTCAAGCTCCGCCACCGGGGCGACGCCCCGGCACGGCTGACCGGCCTGAAAGGGCCCGGCATCTACCGGCTGAACGGCGACCGCCTGGTGTGGCTGCGCGAGGGCGCCCACCCGGCCGAAGCCGACGCGGACGCCGACGAGGTCCTGCTGACCGCGCTCCCGGACGAGACGACGGTCTGCCTGCCCGGCGCAGAACTGGGCACCGCCGAAGGACTCACCTCCGGCCCCGGCTCCCCATTTGCTGCACCGCACGACCTGTCCGGCCTCGGCCGCGGCGTCATCGACGCCCTCAGCCACCAGCTCGTTCCCGTCCCTGTCCCCGCCCCTTCGGCCTTCGTGAGGTGACCGCCATGACCCCCACCGTGACGACCGTGTCCGACGTGCGCGACCAGCTCGCCGCACTGCCCACCGAGGCGTTCACTCGCCTGCAGTACCTCGCCCCGGCGGTCGGCTGCTTCAACCGCTGCGCGTTCTGCTCCCAGGGCGCCGGACGGGACGTGTGGCAGCTCACCGAGGACGGACTGACCGGGCTGCTCACCGCCCTCGCGGACACCGCCGACCAGCGGGGCCTGGCCGTCGCCTCCGGACGCATCCACCGCCCGCGCGTGGTCTTCCCGTACCTGGACAACGACATCGGCTCCTACCCCCACCTCGACGCCTACGCCGCCCTCGCCCGCGAACGGCTCGGAGTGCGGCTGAGGGTGTCCACGGTCGGCTTCTCCGCCCGCTCACCGCAGCTGACGGCCATGCACCAGCGGCTGGTCGCCGACTTCGGAGACGTCTTCGACGGCATCCGCTTCTCCGTCACCCCCTACACCTGGGGCTTCGCCGACCGCGGACCGGGCATGTCACGGGCCGCGTACGTCGAGGACCTCGCCGCCGCGCTGCGGGTCTACCGGCCGCTGCTGGACCACCTCGGCCACGGCGCCGCGAGCGCGGCGTGCGAACTGCGCTTCGCCCCGCTGCTCGGGCTCAGCGAGCTGACCGACACCACCGTGGACGGCCGCCGAGTGCTGGCCTGCGGTCCGCACCTGCTCATCGCCCGGGAGCAGGGCGGCGAGGTACTGCCCGAGACCGTCATCGAGCGCCTGGACGAGCACACCCAGCCGGTCTTCTCCCGCCCCGGCACCGTGTTCTTGCACGTCGTCTCCGATCACGTCGCGCCCACCGCCGAAACGGTCCGCACGGCGCTCGCCGGCACCCTGGCCGTGCCGCACCGCAGCGAGTGGGTGCGCGTGCACCGCTTCGCTAACGCCGACGGCCCCTACTACGCGGCCGACCCCGACTTCCACCCGGACGGCACCTTCACCGCCCTGCACCTCTACCCGAAGACCGCCCTACGCAAGGCCGCCGGGTACACCGACGCCACCCGCTGGTTCCTGAACACCCTCCTCGCCCACAAACAGGCCCACGGCCTTGAGCGGCGCGCGGAGTTCCACGACGCGACCGGCCACGATGTCGACGCCGTCCTCGCCGCGCTCCTGGACGAGGCGCAGGCCCTGAAGGAGACGGACGCGACCGCCGCAGAGCACCTGCGCACCAGCGTCCACCCGCAGGTAGCCGCATACGCAAGCGCCCTGGAGCGGGCCGGCTACCCGCCCAGCACGTTCTTCAGCCGCCGCTTCACCATCGACACCGGGCAGATCGTCAACCAGGGCCGCGCCAAGGCCCTGCTGCGCGGCCTCGCCGCGACCGACGGCGAGCCGATGACCCCACGCGAGGAGCGCGGCTTCGGGCAGGTAAGCCTATCCACCGTGCGCGGACCGATCTGGCGCATCACCCCGCTGCCCCTCAGCCGGGCCGGACACCTCCCCATCAGCGTGGCGGGACTGAAGAACCCCGCGACCACCTCACCGAGCCTCCTCGTCGAGGAACTGGACCCCTGCCACCTCTCGCCGGTGATGCGCACCACCGGCTGCCGTCTGCGCCGCCACGTCCTCACCCTGCCCTCAGGGTGGATCGAGCACGTCGACCTCACAACCGGCCGCGCGGCCCACCTGCTGCCGGGACTGGCCACCGCAGCCTGACCAGCCCAAGGGATAAGGGGGGACGGCGCCGGGACGGGTGAAGTCGAAGCAAACCCGCCCGGCGCCGTCGGCGCGGCCGCAATACTGGCCGCCATGACAAGCACCCCCGCGGCCCCGACCCCGTTCTCCCGCATCAAAATCCGTACCAGCGCACTGGTGTTCTGCGGCGACGACGTGGCCCTCATCCGCCGCGACCGCGCCGACTCGGTCCACTACACGACCATCGGTGGCAACGTCGAACCCGCCGAGCCACTGCCGCACGCACTGCGTCGGGAATTGGCCGAGGAACTCGCCCTCGACGTGGACCAGGCCGAAGGTGGAGAACTGCTGTGGGTCGTCGACCAGCGTGTCTCCCGCCCAGGTGCCACACCGCCGCCCCGCAAACTGCACCTGGTCTACCGCTTTCACGTCACCCCCCAGGTCCGGCAGAAGCTGGCGCAGCAGGAGTTCGACGAACTGCCCGACGGCTCCCACGAGGCTGGCACGATCGAGTGGGTGGACTACCGCAAGACAAGCGACCTGCCGCTGTTCCCGCCGATCGGCACAGCACTGGCCGCCCTGGACTCCCCGCACGCCGCCGTCGCCGACGCCTGCCTGGAGGCAGTCACGGACGACAACTACACATGGATCTGACCCGTCCCGTGACAGCAGAACCCTCAGATAAGAAGATCCGTGTCACCGTCGATCTTCCGCGCGCCGACCATCAGGCGCTCAAACGCTGGTGCAACACCGCGGCTTTGGACCTCGACCTCACCAGAGTTTCCCTCGCCCAGGTCCTCGGTGCCCTTGCCGCGGAGTTGACCTCCGATCCCGCGGGCCGCCTCGAGGGACTCGACGGCCGCCTTCGTTCTCGACTCGGGGGCGTGGACGACCCCGAGGTCGCCTTCACCACCGCCATCCCGAAGAGCCTCCAGCAGCAGCTCAAGCTCGCGTCCGTGGTCTACAACACCACCATCAAGGCCGCTGCAACCGAGGCGGTACGCATGTGGCTCGCCCAACACCCGTTGCCCCAGCAGAACGTCCTCGATGCCGCGCAGCAGCTCGCCGCGCTCGGCCTTGGCGACGACCTCGCGGGCGAAGGCGACACGCTCGGCGATGAGGCGCCCATATGAGGAACGCCTGAGTGGGTGACGCTGTCTGGATCTTGAAGAGTGGGAGTTCAGTGGCGTGCCCGACCCACTGACCTCGTATTCCTCGACATTCGAGAGATCTCTGCTCCGGTGGTCTTGCCACGGTGAAGCTCCGTTGGCCCGCGCTCCCCGGGGAGACGGGCTGGTGGCGTCTCAGTCGAACCGGTCACCTTGTGCACCGGTTTCGTGTACCGGCGCCGGCCAGGCCGCATTGGCTACGCTGGGCCGCCGACGTGCACGTCGTACCAGCAGCGTGATCAGAGGGAGGCCGGTCGGTGACGACCCGATTCGCCGTGTTCGGCGCTGGTTCCTGGGGCACGGCGTTCGCCGTGGTCCTGGCCGACGCGGGATGCGAGGTCTCCCTGTGGGGGCGACGCTCCGAGCTGGTCGACGTCATCAACACAACTGGCACCAACCCGGAGTACTTCCCAGGTGTCGAACTCCCGACGGGGATCACGGCGACGACCGATCCGGCGAAGGCCGCGTCGGGCGCCGACTTCGTGGTGCTCGTGCCCCCCTCCCAGACGCTGCGCGCCAATCTCAGCACCTGGGCGCCTGCGATTGCCCCGACCACTGTGCTGGTCAGCCTTATGAAGGGCGTCGAACTCGGGACCGCCAAGTTGATGAGCGAGGTCATCGCCGACGTCACGGAAGCGGGCCCGGAGCGCATCGCCGTTGTGTCGGGGCCCAATCTGGCCGGTGAGATCGTCCGGCGACAGCCTGCGGCCAGCGTCGTGGCCTGCAAGGACGAATCCGTCGCGATGCGGCTCCAAGCCGCCTGTCACAGCAGCTTCTTCCGCCCGTACACCAGCAGCGACGTGATCGGCTGCGAGCTCGGCGGCGCCGTGAAGAACGTCATCGCCCTGGCCGTTGGCATTGCGGACGGCATGGGCCTCGGCGACAACACCAAGGCAACACTGATCACCCGGGGCCTCGCCGAGACCACCCGCCTCGGAGAGGCGATGGGCGCCGACCCACGCACCTTCGCGGGCCTGGCCGGCATGGGCGACCTCTTCGCCACCTGTTCCTCACCCCTGTCACGCAACAACACCTTCGGCGCCAACCTCGGCCGCGGAATGACGCTGCAGGAGACCATCGCCGCAACAAAGCAGACTGCGGAGGGCGTGAAGTCCTGTCTGTCCGTGCTTGACCTCGCGCACCGTCACGGCGTCGACATGCCCATCACCAACACAGTCGTCGACATCGTCCACGGCGGGAAACCCCCTCAGGCTGCCGTCAAGGAACTCATGTCGCGTTCAGCGAAGCCTGAGCGGCACTGACTCACTCACGCCCTTGCAGTTGCTGGCTCGCGCGGGGCGCAACTGGCTCCCGTGCTACTGGTGGGAGCCAGTACTCGCGTCTTCCTATCGCTCCGGGGGCATCGGGGTGAGGTCTATGTTGGCGACGGCGACTCCGCGGCGCAGCACCGGGACCGAAGAGCGATATTCGGGCAGGATCGGCAACGGCTCGCCAAGTGCCAGGCCAGTGCGATTGCGCGTGCTGCCGTCGGACACCGCATAGGTCTCGTCGGTTGAGAACGCGCCGCGCAGTCGCCAAGCCGCTACTGGCTCGCGGTCCTTGACCGCTACGACGCGCTCGCAGTCGCTCGCCTTGCTGACCGTGATGGCCCAAGCCCGTTCCACCCAGACCTCAAGCTGCTTCAGGTCGTAGGTGTCACGGAACGACTGGTTGACCGACACGAACAGGATCGGACACAGCATCCCGCTGCTCCTCTCAGAGCGCCTTCCGGGCGCTCAACTCTGGGCTCGCCTCTGCGTGCCCTGTGCGCCCAATCTAGACCGGGCGGCGGTGACCCGTACCCTGATCACCGAACCAGCCTGCATGGTGTCGGCCAAGACGTCTCAGCCGACATTTCGCCCACCCCCCTGGCAGGCTCTCGCCAACACCACTGATGTCCAGGCCAATCACGTGGCCGGCGCCAAGCCACATGTCTCATGAGACACGCTGAGCGCGAAGAACAGTTCGATGCCCTTCATCAGCGACACGAACACGGTGCGCGGCTCCCAGAGGGCCCGCCAGGCTTCCAGCAGCGGGCGGGCGCTCTGAGCGGAGACCGCGAGGACGACGATGTCAGCGCCGCGCGCGGCTTCGGCCGGGTCGGACGTGGCCGTCACGTTCGCCGGCAGTTTCACCTCCGGCAGGTAGTCGGGATTGCTGCGGGTCTCGTTGATCGTCTCGGTCAGGGCGGGGCGGCGGCCCCAGAGTGTGACCTCGCATCCGGCGTCGGCGAGGACGAGGGAGAAGGCGGTTCCCCAGGAGCCGGCTCCGTAGACGGCGACACGACGGGACATGCGATGGATCTCCTTGCAGGTCGGCCCGTGGAGCGGGCACTGCGCCCCGGTCACCGGGAGGTTTACTCCTCGGGGCGCCTCAATGTAACGGCGAGAGAGCAACGGTCATCGAGCGTGGCGCCCCGCGTGCGGGCCTCGATGAGCATGCTGTCGGTTGGCTCGTCGCCGAGTTGCTTGCGCAGGTCGGTCTCGTGCTCGATCCACAGCCAGTAGAGGCGCTGCCACAGCAGCGGCTCGTGGGGGCGTTCCTCTTCCGCCTCGCAGATCAGCCCGGCGTAGGCGGCCTGCTCCGGCCACGGTGGCAGGACCGGGTTCGTACGTCGGCGGCCGGAAGTGACGACGGCTCGGGCACCGGGCCGCAGGATGCGGTAGATCTCGCGCAGCGCGGCCGCCCGGTCGAGTTCGCAGCCCAGCGCATCCACGCACACAAGGCCATTGGCGTGCCGGTCCGGCAGCCCGGTCGCGCGCAGAGAGCCCACCGTGAATCTGGCGCGCTCGGCGGGGACGAATTCCCGGGCGCGGCCGGTGGCGATGCGCACGGCTGTGGCGGATATGTCGACGCCGGTGACGTGCGTGGCGAGTGCGCGGGCCAGCCACAGGCCGATGCCGCCCGTGCCGCATCCGAGGTCGACGAGCTGGTGTCCGGGTTCCAGGCGCAGGGCGCCGACGATCGTTGCGATCAGTGGCCAGTCGACCGCGCCGGCCGCGTTGATCTCGTGCGGATAGACGTCGCCCATGGCCTGGGCGTACAGGTCGCTGACGATGGTGGCGGTCTCGCGGGCCGCGTGCATTTTGTCGTACACGGCGGCGAGCTGCTGCTCCCGCTCGGTGAAGTCCGGGCTATCCACGGCGGCTCCCAGGACGCGGGATGGACCGGATGATGCGCATCTCCAGACCAGGGCTGACGACCTTGACGGCCACGTACGCGGGCGAGTTATGCAGCGGGAAGGCGATCGGCTCGTGCCCGACGGTGGCGGCAACCCCGGCGGCGATGGCGGCCAGGTTCAGGCCTAGGTCGTCGTCCGGCTCCAGGTGGTGGATCAGGTTGTTCCAGTTGCCGACCGGGAGGTCCGCCGGTGCGGGACGCTCGGGGTCGGCGGCGAAGGCGTTCTCGTGGATGTCGAGATCGTCACGGGTGCCGGCGATACACGTCAGACGGGACTGGGCGGCCTCGGCGAGCGCGCGGGAAAGCGCGATCTGCGGGGCGAAGTGGCAGCCGGACCCGGCGAAGGTGACCGGATAGTCCTCCGACCAGATGTAGGCGGCACACACCGGCACGCCGTAGGCGTTGTCGACCCATGCGATCTCCAGCCACATCCCGGCATCGAGGAATCGTCCGACCAGGTCACGGCAGTACGGGTCGGTCACGGTGGCCGGTTCGACGAGCGTCCTGAACCGGCTGCCGCTGACGTAGTCGTCGTGCAGCACGTCGCGCTCGACTGTCTCCAAAAGGGCGTGCAGCGTGGCCTCGGGCAGTGTGTTGCCGCAGGCCATTCCGTTGCTGGTGACGTGGAAGACTTCCGGTTCCGCCGCGCTGGGGTGGACCCTGCGTCGTACGACGTCGGCGGGGATGAGTACCGGTTCTCCGGTGACCAGTCCGTGGCCGGTGACCCAGTCCAGTGGGACGTCTTCGAGCGAGGGGTGGTCGATCTTCACCGGCAGCGCGTGCATCGGGTATGGCAGGTCCAGGTCGCGGTGCGTCGCGCGGATATCCGCCTTCAACGGCTGCTCGGCATGCCAGAGTTCGGCGGATTCCAAGACTGCGGAGATCTTGGCGAGCGTGTCGGTGGCACCCTTGCCCTGGGAGGTGACGAGCGTGTGGGCGTTAGGCCGTACGGCTGTCCACACGGGGATGCCGAGGTGGTCGAGGCCGGTGAGCCGGGCGACGCGGCTGATGCCGAGCCGTGCGATGTGCGGCTTCAGCGCGTCCCAGGTTTCCTCGGGGGTGCGGGCGCGGACGGTGCCAGTCAGGGTGATCGAGGTCATCGGCGGGCCGTCTCCTGATCCTTGAGAAAGCCGAGGACGAACGGCCGCGCCGCATCGACGGCTTCACGGGCGCCGTGCAGGCCGCGCACCCACGCCTCCTTTTCCAGCCCGTCCGGGCCCGTGCCCCACACTGCGGCGAGCATGTCGCGCACCACGCTCTCCTTGATCGCCTCCGGGAAGAAGCCGCGGTTCGCCTCGCGGGCCTGTTCGTTGACGGCCGAGTACCTAGCGACGTCGGTGCGGTCGGCTGGCGTCTCTCGAATCAGCAGCCGGGCCGCGGTCTGTTCGTCGGACAGGTCCACGCGGGGGTTGATCACTGCGCAGGCGACGGTCCAGGGCAGGTCGGTCGTGCCGAGGCTGATGAGGTAATCCCACCACACCTGCTTGAACCGCGGGTCGAAGATCTGCTGGAAGGTCACTCGCTCCAGCGTGCGGAGCCGGCCGTGCTCTGTGTCGAGCACGGCGAAGGAGTTGGCCCACTGCCTAAAGCAGCGCGTCGCCCACACCAGGCCCTCCACCGGTTCGGCCGGGGTCTTGGCCATCTCTCGCGCGAGGTCGAGAGCGTCAAGGGCGTCCTGCCGCTTCACGTCACCGAAGTGCACGTCGGCGGCCAGCTCCTGCGCCAGCCAGTCGGCGAAACCGGGCAGGTTCTCTCGGCGGCTTATCTGCATGACCGCATCCAGCGACCGGTGCGCGTAGTACACCTCGGCGAGAGATCCGACCAGGCGGTCGGCCCGGGCGGTGTCCACGATGCGCTTGCGGAGGGCGTGGCTGAGGACCTGGCGCACCCTGACCAACGGCCATGTGCAGGCGCGCGGGTCACCGCCCGCCGCCTGAGCGACGGTCACCTCGTCGTCGCCGTCGAGCTGACCGGTGGCGTAGTCGTGCCAGACCGACCCGATGCCGATCATGCCGCAGTCGGCCAGTTCGGCCGCCCGCAGGGCGCCGATGCTGGCAGCGCCGATGACGCGGACGCCCCGGCCGAGGGTCCAGATGATCTCCTTGTGCCGGACGGCTGGCGCATGGTGGTAGACGCCGTCGATGATGACGACGGTGTCGCCGACCATGATCGATGGATCGAACAGATCGCCGTGTCGGATCGGTGGCCGTAGCCGTAAGTCCGGGTCTTTCAGGGCTGGTTCGTCCGGGCTCAGCGTGGGCCCGGTGAAGACGTGGATCACGTGATCTCCAGAATGAGGGGACGCGCAGATGAGGCGGGCGTCCGGCCACCACCGTGGCCGAACGCCCTTCGAGCCCGGATCAGAAGGTGTAGCGCTCCTCCTGCTCGACGTCCTCGGACCGCACAACGGCCGAGGTGTCCACCAGCTCCTCGACGTCGGTGCCGTCGGCGACGACCACCGTCGACTGCGCGGCTTCCTGTGCCTTGGACATGTACCTCCCCTCCCTTCGCTGGTAGTCGGATCCGCCCGGAGGACACGTCGTCTTCCGAGTCCTGCACCCGGCGCCGGCCTTCTCGCGCGTCGGCGTCGGGGTCCTGCCCGCTCCCCGATGGCCGGCCCGTCATCGGCGAGCGGCCTGGAAGCGGTGTTCATGGCCGTCCCCCGTGGACGTCCGGTGAGTCCGGGGAACGGGATGAGTCAGTTCGTGCGGAGAGCCGCTGCCGACTCCTCCTCGAAGCGAGCGATCGCCGACGGGCTGTATCCGTAGAACTCGCCCACGGCCTGGTCGTCTTCGTTGTCCGGCGCAGCCTCGCCCCAGGCAACGGTGTGACAGGCGCTTGGGCACGCGGACCAGCGCACGCGTACATTCGGATAGCCGGGGCGCCCGGCGAGCGCGTCGCGCAGACAACGGGCAGTCCCCCGGACGCCGGTGGAGACGTACCCGCCGCGCCGCTGTCCGCCGACCGGCACCGCCAGATACCCCGCACCGTCCACAACGACCACGACCCCGACGTCAATAAGGGTGGGGTCGGACAGCCGACCGCGGAACCAGGAGGCTTCCCACTCGTCTCGCTGATCGGCCGGCCGTACCTCCACGGCCAAGCGTGCCCATGGCCGGAAGAGTGATCGAAGGGGCAACGGAACCTCCGTAGGAATCACGAACGAGGGAAGAGAGCCCCGGCGGCTGCGGCTCACCAACACGCCCCGCCAGCCGACGTTCCTGAGCCACTTAGGCCGGGCGGGTGTCTCGGCGGGTTAGGTCACCAGGCGGGCCACCACCGTGACGGCGAGGCCTCCAATCACCAGCGCGTAGGCGATGGTGACGGCCCAGGTGAGGCGCGGGTGCCGGCGACGCATGATCCGCCACGCCTCCCGGCCGGTCCGGCCATCGGCGTGCGCCCGGATTCCGAGACCGGTAAGAACGAGGGACACGTACTGAACGCGCGAAGGCGATTCCATCGGGCTCCTCATCAGGATGACGGGGTCGGTGGGCGGTTCGTGATGGCACAGGGAGGCCAGGGCGCCGGAGTCTTGGAACGTACGGCGCGCGAAATGCGCCTGGGCCTTGCGCTCTATCGCGGTCAGGCATGGCTCGCACAGCCGGAACGGGGCGCTCTCTCCGTCCCACTGGACCGGGCCCACCCATGTCACGGGCACACCCGGGGTATCGCAGCGCCAGCACTCGTCAACGGTCCATGCGACCAGCACGGGGGCTCCCTGGGTCCGCGAGGCGGGCAGCTTCCGCAGCGGCCTGGACCGCCGCGAGGTAAGGCCGGAGGAGGTCATCTCCGCAGGGCAATCTGTTGCCTGGCGGGTCGCTCGCCTCCCGTTGGGCCGGCGGTATGAGCCAGCCGCGGGCTGCCATCGTCTTTGGTGCACGGACGGTTGGAGGCGGCAGGAGAAGCAGGGCGTCACGCCGCAGGAGCAGGAAGCCCGGCGCACACCAGCCGGGTGCGGAGCCCAGACGGATGATGACCTCGGCGCCGGACGGTCCGAGGATGACCGGGCCGGGCTGAATTCCCTCCGCTCGCGCACGGTCGAGGACGTCGCAGGCCAGGGCACCGGGCACGAGCACGACGTCGAAGGACAGACCCACGGGGACTTCGGCCAACTGCCCGCGTCCCCATGCCGTCAGGACCTGTTCCCGGCGCCCGGTGGGCTCCAGCCAGTTGTAGGGCATGGACCCCATGGCTGCGGCCGTCAGCTCCTGAGCGGGAGCAGAGCGCGGCCCCGGGAGGGCCGGCGCGTCCATCACCGTATGGGTCCTCACCGGATGTCCCCTCCCGTCTGGGCGGGATAGTGTCCGTTCACGATGAGGATCACAAGCGCGCCCATCACGGCCAGGAGGGCCAGGAGATAGAGGGCCTGGGCACGGTGGGTGTGCCATATGCGCACCTCATCGGGCAGCCACCGCGGCTGCTGCTGCTCAGAGGGCTCCAATACCTCCAGGTTGGCCCAAACGCGCTTGCCCCACCCCAATGGGTCGGTCCCCCACTCCTGGGCGACTGCGGCAACGAGGGCCAGACCCCGGCCTTCTTCAGCCTCGTCGTCCATGGGACGTAGCACGGGCTCAGTGGTGCTCTTGTCAATCACGGCCAGCCGTACGCGGCCGTCGTGGCCACGCTGCACCTTCACACGGAACGCCGGGTACCGAGTGTGCTGAACGGCGTTGGCGCTCAGTTCGGAGATGATCAGCTCGGCTGCGTCCGTGAGCTGCGTCAGCTCCCACGCCTCCAGGGCCTCCCTCACGAGCCGACGGGCCTTCGGCACAGAGTCGGGCTCGCGCGGCAGCACCTCGGTGACCACCAGCGTGCCGTCGTCTGCCTCGTGCACCCGAACTGCACGGCGATGACGACTCCTGAGCACGGGATCACTCACTGAGCGTCCTCTCGCCGCGCGTGAGCTTGAAGCAGCAAGCGGGGCCCGTGGGTGCGTGTGGGGTGAATCCAGGTCGTCGGCGTGCGCTGTGCGCATGGCACGACCTCCTCTGGGGGGTTGGTGAGCGAGCGTCAGTAGACGGACCTCGCGGTGCGTGAGCACCGGTTCGGCGACGGCGGGAGGCCACGGCGTGCGCTGCCTCTCCTTGCCTCTGTGACTGCGAAGCGTGTGAACCAGCGCGACACCGAAAGCGAGGACCACGAGGCCGACCAGCGCGATCGTGATGACCGCTTCGGTGATCCGGGTCCGCCGCGGCGGCTTCGATGAGGTCATGAGCGCCGGGCTCCGTGGTCGCTGGTGACGATGCCGGGGTTCTGGCGCCACTGGGTTCTCCCTATGATCGGCTGGAGGAAAGCGATGAAGGCGTGGTGGCAGTGCAGCCAGTGCAGGTACGCCTCGTACGCCTCATCAGTGCTGGGCATGGCGTCGCGCCCCATCGCGAGGACGCCGTCGACGAAACCCGACCCGGCGCGGCGGACCGCGAGGTAGAACTGAGGACGGGCGGAGGCCGGGCAGCCCGTCGGTTCATCGGTGAACCGCTCCCGATGGACGACCCACCCACGGTCGCGCGCATGCTCCGCTAGGAGGGCGTGCGTGCCGTCGGCGTCGACTCCTCGGTCTGCGAAGACGTAGGTGGTCACCTTGATGGGCCGGCCGGGTTTGACGGCGGCGAGGGCGTCCTCGAAAACGCTGCGTCGTAGGGCGGTCAGCCTGCCGTCAGGGGTCGGACGGAACCGGGGCTCCCCGGTTCTCCACCTCAACCACGGCTCGTCGAGCTCGTCCGCCGGGACCGGCTGAAGCCTCATGACGCCCTCCCGCACAGATCGGCGCGCCGGTTCTCCTCTTCCGGCAAGCGCGCTGTGGGGGCCGGGCGTTGTACGGGGCGCACGGAGTACACAAGAGCAACGTCGGCGAGACCGAGAGGGTTGATCACGCGGGCACCTCTCCCGGCACCATGCGGGCTCGGACCGTCTTGCTACGCCCGTCCTCGGCCAGGCTCCAGGACACCTCCGCCCCGAGCAGGCGCGCCTCCAACAGGCCGCGCCCCTTCTCACCGTTGAGCGCCGCCTCACTGTCACGGAACTTGGGAGACGGGTCCTGAACATCGATGCGCAGTTCGTCGTCCTCCGTCACCGCCAAGAGCACGGTCATCTGAGCATCGGTCCCGCTGGCGGGCGTGGCGTGGACGATGGCATTGGCCGTGAGAATCGCGAGGACGCGGACCGCCGACATGATGTTCCCGGGCCAGCCCAGGACAGTGAGACGGGTGATGGCGTCCGTCCTCACCTGACGCAGGCTGGCCGGGTTCAGTGGATACGAGCGGGACAGCTGGCGGTCGACAGGCGCGCCGGCACCGGAAGGCAGCGCGACGGCTCCTGCCGTGTCAGGTGTGCGCAGGCAGGATCCGGCCTGCGGGTACACGGCGAACGCCGGGATGCCCAGCAGCCAGACACGTAAGGCGACGCGGTCTCCGGCGTACCAGGCGATCTCCTGCTCGGCGGGCGCGAGCAGGCCAGTTGCCTCGCCACGGACAAGAGCACGCTCCACCGTCCGCCAGCCCGTGCGGTGGCGACGCGCTGATTCGAGGGGCGCGAGGTCGTACACCTCATGCACGACCGTCCATCCCTGCTGGACCGCGAAGTCCTGGAGGGCCATGAGGGTATGAGACGCGATCTGCGAGGTGAAGGCGCGCGTGTAGAGCACGACGCTCGCGGTGTCGGAGAGGGTACCGACGGCCTCGTACGGTGGCCGAGCAGGCATCGGGGGCGTTGTGCCCAGACGTGGTGTGTGCGCTACACCCCTCTTGTCGTGGAGTGATGCCGACAGGCCAGCACATGGCTCAAGCTGCCCGGCGCGGCTGTCAACGGACGCGGGCGCCACCGTTGGATTCGACCGTGTGGCCTGCACAAACGGCGTCATGAGCACTTCCGATCTTCCGACGGCTGTGATCAACAGAACGCGATCGAGTCGCTACCTGTTGTGTCCAACTGCCAATAGAGTGACGCCATGCGCACTGTCTGCGCAAGTGCGCAGCACATTCCTAGCAAGTTAAGAACGTGCGTGCGGAATATTCAGAGAGGGGTGACCTGCTATGTGTGCAGCTCGCAAGGACCGTGCGGCAAACTATGAGCAGGCAAGTGCGCAAGCGCAGGGCAAGCGACGAAAGGGAGGGAGGCGGCGCGTGGCTACTCCGCCAAGGACGCCTACAGTCAACCGGCGCCAACTCGGTGCCGAGCTCCGGCGCCTTCGAAAGGCCCGTGGGCTCCTCGCCGCAGACGTAGCGACGCACCTGCAGTGCTCCGAGACCCGGATCAGCCGCATGGAGACCGGCAGAGGCCGCGTCACCCCAAAGCCCGACGAGATCACAAAACTCTGCGACCTCTACGGCGTGACCGACGAACGCCAGGTCCAAGCGCTCCTCAGCATGCTCACCGACTCGGAACAGCCCGGCTGGTGGGACGCCCACAGAGAAGTGCTACCGAGTGGCCTCGAAGTGCTGCTGGGTCTGGAAACCGACGCCCGTGCCGAACGTGCCTGGGAGCCCGTACTGATCCACGGACTCCTGCAGACTCCCGCGTACGCTCGTGCGGTTCTGACGGCCTACCCGGGAAACCGACCGCACGACATCGAGGATCTGGTGTCGGTACGGGCAAGGCGGCAAGAACTCCTGTCGTCCGCTCCCCAGGATCGCGAACCGCTCGAGCTGTGGGCGATCCTCGACGAACAGGTAATCCGCTGGCCTGTCGGCGGACCGGAGGTGATGCACGAGCAGATCCGGCACCTGGTTGAGGTTGCTGCCAGGCCGAACGTGACGCTGCAAATCGTGCCCATCGCCAAGGGAGCGCATTCCGGCCTGGGCGGGGCGTTCTCCCTCCTGGAATTCGAGGAGTCCGACCCGGTCGTGTACGTGGACAGCCCCGCCGGAAACCTCTACTTGGAGAAGAAGCCCGACGTGCGGCGCTTTACAACGATGTTCGACCTGCTCAAGGCCAAGGCTCTTGATCCCGACGAGTCCGCGGCGCTGCTCCAAGACGCCGCAGAGGAGACACAATGACCAGCAACACCGGACGCCCGGCACCGGACTTCCTGCCAGGCCTCGACTGGTTCAAAGCCTCGGCGTCCTCCGGCAGTGGTGGTTGCCTCGAGGTGGCCTTCCTGCCCGACGGACGCGTTGCCCTACGCGATAATGAGGACTTGAACAACCCGCCGTTTGTGGTGACCGGCCACGTTTGGGAGTGCTTCCTCGACGGCGCCAACAAGGGGGAGTTCAACATCCCTAGCTCCACCACATGATGTGAGGCACGCTCGGCCCATTCTCCAGCAATAGGAGGACGGGCCCCTTGCCTTTGCTACGCCTCTCGGGATACTCGTCAAACCACTGCGCCAACAGCGGTACTCGCCAGCCTCTCCGTGCCGACCCACCAGAAGCGATACCGTCGCCGTGAGCAAACCGGAGAAATGATCATGACCCATCCTGCCCAGACTGCGCACGACGCCGGCACCTTGGCCTGGTGGAAGAGCTCGTACAGCTCCGAGCAAGGCGCCTGCGTCGAAGTCGCGCACGCACCGCAGGGTCGGATGGCAGTGCGGGACTCCAAGATGCATACAGGCCCACACCTGGTCATAGATACACATGCCTTCACCGCGCTCGTCGCCGGGCTGGTCACCGGGACTGTCTGAAACGAACATGCAAGGGGCTGCCCCATCGGGGCAGCCCCTTTGCCGTGCGCAGATGCCAAGTCGGTGCATGACGAACGGTGCTGTCTGACCGGGTCTCGGAAATTTCTCGGTTCGGCTGTCACATCTGCACCGCGGCGCCTCCCCTTCTGTGGGTGAGGGTGGCGAAGGGCCACCCTTCCTGAGGAGGGAGAGGCTCATGGTCGGTGATGTGGTGCCGCAAGCGCCGGAGGTGGTCCACGGCCTCGTAGTCGTGATCGGGTCCGCTGTGGAGCATGCCGGCTGGCTAGCCGGGGCAGCCGGGGCAGCGCTGATCACCTGGACTGCGTCGGCGGCCTGGTGGCGGCGCCGGGCCGTGCGGGAGCTGGGGCGCCGGGCTCGGTTCGAGTTGGTTCCGGCGGTGACGTTCGATCCGCAGCTGGGGGACATCGGGCAGGCCGCGGCGCGGCTGGACGGGGCGCGGGCTGCTGCCAGCGGTGTGCCCCGGCGGGCTGCTGCAGTGCGGATCCGTGTCTGGGCTGGGCCGGAGCGGCAGCTGCACTACGGGTGGGAAGGCCCTCAGCAGGCAGCGAGCCTGCTGCGGATGCCGAGCTACCGGCAAGTGGATGTACGTCCCGCCGACACCGCCCGGGAAACGTCGGCGCGGGTGCGGTTCGAGGGCGTGTCACCGCAGGCAGGTGGCTGGTGAGCACGGTCGTTCTGTCCAAGCAGGACCAGCCAACCGCCGATCCTCAGACCGCCCCGGCAGCTGCCGGCTCGCGCGGCGTGTATGTCGCGCGGGCGGAGCTGGTGCTGGCGCGGGCGGATCACTGGCCGTTGGGCAAGCCGGTGCTGGATCCGGATCCGCTGGAGCAGGTGGCTGCGGCGTTCGCCGAGGTGCGCACCGAGGACGGGGAGGAGGCGGAACTCGTTGTCGACTTGCTGCCCGTGCCAGGGCCGGCGGTAGCGCGGCGGCGTCGGCGTTTGCTGGTGCGGGCGTCGCGCCGGGGGCCGACGGCGTTCGGGGAACAGCTCGCGTCTGGCGGGCGCGGTGGTGGGCCGCTCTCCCAGGTGTGGGACGTGCTCAGCGGGCCGGGCGGCAAGCGGACGGGCGGTGCCGGTGGATCGCGGCTGCCGCGGCAGAGTGATCTCACGGACGGGGTCGGCAAGTTCGCTCCGGGGGCGCAGGTGTTCGCGCTGCAGGTGCTGGTGCGGTGTACGGCGCGGCATCCGGCACGGGCGCGGGCACGGCTGCATCAGGTGATGGCCGCTCTGCAGGCGTTGCGTGGGCAGAACGCCCTCGTTCCGGTGGGCCCGCGTGTGGGCGGGTGGCGGCCGTACTCGGATGTGTGGTGGCGCCGCCGTTCCTTCGACCGGCGTTTTGCGCGTGGGGACTTCGCGCCGGCCCGGCGTAGGCAGTGGGTGACCTGGCAGGAGGTGGCCGTGCTGCTGAAGCCGCCCACGGTGCACTGCACGGCGCAGAACATCCAGCGCACCGGTGGTGTGGTTCCGCCTGCCCCGGCCGGATTGCCCACGTGGACGGGGCAGAAGGAGGTCCTGCCGCTCGGGTACGTGACCGGTGCGGACGGCCGGCGCCGGCTGGCGGGTGCGTATGCGCAGGACCTGCTGTTCGGTTCGTCCTTGGGTAAGTCCGGGTTCGGCAAGACGGAGTTGGCGTTGGTGCAGTTCGCTGCTCGGGCCTATGCCGGGGACGGTGGGCTGTTGTTCGACCCGCACCGGACGGCCTGGCTGCGGATCAAGCCGTATCTGGCGCATCCCGCGCTCGCGGACCGGATCTGGGAGGTCGATCTGTCCCGGATGCGGGATGGGGATCTGATGGCCTGCTGGAACCCGCTGTCCATGGAGGGACGGCGCCTGGACGAGGTCCAGGAGATCGTCGGCGCTGTGGTCGGGGCGATCTCCTCCGCGCACAGCTGGGGTGAGCGTGCCACACGGGCTCGCACGATCCTGTCGAACGCGGTGCGGACCCTGGCCGAGCTGTCCCACTTGCTGATCCAGGACGGCCATCCCGAGCTGCAGCCGACCGTGTTCCAGATCGGCACCCTGCTTGAGGACGAGGACTGGCGCAAGGCCGTACTCGCCCACCTGCCGCAGTCCACCAGCCGCTATTGGACACGGTCATTCGCCAATGTCGAGCCGGCAGCTATGAACACCGTCACCAACGTGCTCTACCGCTTCAGCAGCTCCCGCTCGCTGAGGGCGTTCCTCGGATCGCCCCGCTCCGGCTACGACCTGCGCCGGGCCTTGGCCATCTCCGCGGTGGTCGGGCTGTGCCCGTCCGGGACCGGCGAGAGCGACGAGTTGATCTGCGCGCTACTGCTCTTCGACCTGTTCCGTGAGGGCATGGCCCGCGCCTCGCTGCCCGCCGACCAGATGCTGCCCACCATGTGGTCCTGGGTGGACGAGCTGACCTCGGTCGACGGCGCCTCGCACGGCTACGTCGCCAAGATCCTCGAACAGCTGCGGAAGTACGAGCTCAGGTTCGTGGGGATGACGCAGATGGTCATGCGGCTGTCGGACAGCACCCGCCAGGCCCTGATGCAGAACCAGAGCTGGCTGTCGGCGACCGGCGCGGACGCGGACGAGGCCTCCTTCGTCGCCAAGCGCATGCCCGGCATCGACCCGGCGACCATCCAGCAGATCGACCGCTACTGCTACATCCAGTCCGTCCAGCTGCACGGCAAGCGCACCGCCCCGTTCCGGGTCGAGGGCGTCGCGGTCTCCGACGTGTTCGCCGACTACCACAACCCCGAGGGCCTCAAGGCGCTCGACCAGGCGATCGACGCCAACGTCCAGCGGCGCCCGGTGACCGACATCCTCGACGGTCTCGACCGGCTGGACGACGCGATCCTCGCCCACCTCACCCGCCGCGCCTCCGACGGCGCGCACCGCCCCGCAGGCTCCGGCGACGTCGTGCACCGCCTCCCTCGCCCCACACACCCGACGCAGAAGGGCTGAACCGTATGTCCACACCCGCCCTGACCCGGCCGAGCGGCCTGTCTCGCCTCGCCCAGGAGCTGCTGCCCGTCCTCTACCAGCATCGGCTGCTGACCGCCGAGCAACTCACCCGATTGCTGCGCCCCACCGCTGCGACCAGTCGGTACGTGCGCAAGCAGCTGCTGCAGCTCCAGACCCACGATCTCGCCCACGCCACCTGTCGCCGTCACAGCCGCGCCGGCGAACTGCTGTGGTACATCACTCCGCTCGGCGCCGACGCCGTCGAAGCCGGCCGTGAACTCCCCACGCGCCCCTACCAGATGACTAGTCAGGCCGCCGCGAGCGCCGTGCAGGAGCACACCCTCGCTGTCAACGACACCGCGCTGGCTTTCGTCGCACACGCCCGCCGGCTCGGGGACGGATGCGGGCCGCTGTCCTGGGACATGGAGGTCGCCCACCGCGTCCGCGACGGCAACACCCGCTCTGGTGACGAGGCCTGGCTCACCCCTGACGCCGTCCTCCACTACACCCATACCACCCCCGGCGGCGAGCGGATGCTGCTCGACTTCTTCGTCGAGGTCGACCGCGCCACGATGCCTGTGGCCCGCCTGGCCGCCAAGCTCCACGCCTACGCCCGCTACGCCACCTACATCCCCCAGCCCGCCCCCGGCGCCCGGCACAGCACAACCGCCAGCGCTCTGGTGCAGGAGGCCTGGCGCGAGCGCTACCGCGCCTTCCCTCGGCTCCTGCTCGTCCTCACCGGCGCCCCGCCCCACACCCTCGCCACCCGCGCCCTGGACCTGCGCGCACTCGCCGCCGCCGACCCCCGCCTTCAGCGCGCCGCCGCCCAACTCCGTGCGGGCGTCACCAGCCTGGACCTCCTCACCTGCCACGGCCCGTTCGCCGACATCGTCACCCCCCTCCTCGGCCCGGACACCCCCACCACCGTCCTCCTTCCGGCCCCGGCGGTGTCCGCATGACCGCCCCCGTCTCCCCCGCTCCGCACACGGCTGCCCCCACGACGAAGGGTTCCTCGATGCTGCTCGGCATACGCAGACGCCGCCGGCCCGCCGCCAGCACCACGCCCGCGCAGGAGAGGCCGTATGCGGCACCACATGCGTGCTCGGCCGTACTCGACGGCCTCCCCCAGCTGGACTCACCGCTCATTACCGAACTCATCGCCCTGCAGGCCCACACCCGTCACCTCGGGTGGCTCAGCACCAGAGAACAGCGCCCCGACGAGTACCGCCACCTCGTCCGCCTCGTCCTCCAGCACGTTCTGGAGGGCTGGCACGCCCAGACCGGCGGTCACGGCCGGCTCGACGACCTCCTCGCCTATCCGGATCCCACCGGTCCCCTCCGCACCGGCTGTCAGGATTCTCGTGACCACACGACGACATACGGGGGTTGAGCATGCTTTCCCATCAGCGCACTGCTGCTGCGCTTGTCCTGGCGGCAGCAGTCCTCCTCACCGGCTGCGGCCATTCCAAGGAGAACGCGGGCTCGGACAAGCCCTCCCGTGCTGCCCGGCCCACTGCCAGCGCGAAGCCTGCGCAGGCGAACGAGTTGCCGACGGGGATGATCCAGCTCGGGGCAAAGCTCCCGCACGATGACGACGAGACCTGGGCAATTGCTACTGGCTCGTTGAAGACCGTCCAGGCCACGTCGAAGGCGAAAGGCCTGCCCCCCGGCTGGCTCGCCCTCGCGACCACGTTCACCTTTACCAACACCAGCGACCAGATCCAGCAGGTGCCCACCGACCTGGTCCAGATCGCTCGCTACGGCCCTGCCGGACGCACCGCCAGCACCTACACCGACACCGGCATCGACGGGCTGCCGCTCGACACCCTCACCAACGACCCCGACCCGATCCGCGTCTCACCCGGCGCCACCTACACCACGCGCCTCGGCTACGCCGTCCCTCAGGCCGCCAAGGGCCAACCACTCACCCTCACCTACGCCGACGGTCAAAACACCCGCTACCTCGAAGACACCGTCCCCGGTGCCCATGCAGCCCCACCGGTCGCCGCAGCTATCCACCCTGCCAGCGCAGACAAGAAGACACTCGCTTTCGGCGACTGGCACGCCGGCGACGAGACCACCTACCTACGCGTCTCCCCCGTGAAGGTGACCGGCACCGACACCTCCGGCCAGCGCACCTGCGAGATCGACCTGACCTTCTTCAACCCGGACAAAGAAGTCAGCCCACTCTCCCAGACACCGCTGGAAGCGAACGTCCACGTCTACTACGGCACGAGCCTCACCGAGGCCGACACGGTCAAGGAATACACCGGGCTCGGCGGCGCGTTCATCGCACCGCAGCGCACGGCGACCGTCACCGCCCACTTCACCCTGCCACCTAAAGCCGTACCCGGCCCGGTCAGCATCGAGATCGGCAACAGCGACGGGCACCGCGCCACCTACGCGGGCGACGTGGGGAACTAGCCCGGGGAACGGGAGCGTCCGCATGCATATCGAGTGTTGCATCCGGTGATGCGGGATTTGCGACGTCACGATCCCGTGAACTGGGATATCGGACTGGGCCGGTGAGGCCAAAGTGCTTAACGTGTGCATGTGCACGGCACCTTCCGGAACCGGTTACCACCCGACCACCCATCGCACCGAACCGCAGGTAGCCGCCACGGCGGCAACGACGTACGGGGAGCCTCAATTGACGCGAACAGCTCGACAGGAACCGGGAGCACTTCGCACCCGAAATCGATTCATTGGTTTGATGCTCGCCGGGTGTGCAGCTCTTGCCCTGTCTGCGTGCAGCTCCTCTTCGGACGGTGAGGGCAAGGGGGATGCGTCCACGCCATCCACCTCGACGCCCGTCCCTACGGCCTCCTCGGCGGACCCCGAAACGGCCGAGAAGCAGGCTGTTTTGGATGCTTACAGCCACTACTGGGAAGAACAGGCAAAGGCGTACAAGGCGGGCGCCATCGAGGGGACCGACCTGAAGAAGTACGCGGTGGGTGATGCCCTCGCTCGGGTCGAGAGCGACCTGATGACGATGAAGAAGAACGGCGTCATCGCGTCCGGTGCTCCGCGGAGCAACGCCCGTGTGTCCGTTCTGGATCTGCAGTCCAAGCCATCCAGGGCAACGCTCTCGGACTGTCTCGACATCTCTCCATGGAAGCGGCTGTACCGCAAGACCGGCAAAGAGGTGCCTACGCCACAGGGACGCATCAATCACTACGTGACCGTGGCCAAGGCCGAGAAGTGGGGGAAGCAGTGGAAGATCCTCAGCGCAACACCGCAGCAGAGGACCTGCCAGTCCGCCTGACGAGGGCTGCTTTCGTGATCGTCTCTGCTTCTGTGCTGGTTGCTTCTGGGGTTCTACCTGCGATCGCCGCGCCGTCCGGTGGTGGCGGTGTATGTGGTCAGAATTCCGACACGTGGGTGTCTGTGTGTGCCAACGACAGCACCCAGCAACCGGGATCGTTCGAGCACCGTGGTCGGTCCGGAAAGAAGTCCGGCGCGCCGACAGTTCCCTCGCCGTGTGTCGTACAGAAGATGTCGCCACAACCACCGCCCGGCAGCGACCTGTGGCAGGGGCACAAGCCTGGTGACGGGGCTGTGTACACGCGGATCTGCCCGACTGGCCTCGCAGGCTCGAATGCGCTCGGCGTTGGTCAGCTGCCGTTCCAGACGTTCTGGGCAGCCACCGCTCCGACCGTGGCAGTCGACCCGCGGGTCGTCGCCCAGCAGGCCGTGGACAAAATGCTGCTGGCAGGTCCGCGCATCGACATCAACCCGAAGCCTGGCGGCAAGGGCTTGGTGGGGATGCCGGTGTGGATGGCCGCCGACACCGCGAAGACCACCTGGGGTCCGAACAGTGCGAGCGCGTCGGCTGGCGGGGTCACGGTAACGGCGACGGCCACTGTGTCGAGGGTCGTATGGGACATGGGCGACGGTACGTCCGTCACGTGCACGACTCCGGGCACGGTCTACAAGAAGTCGTTCGGGCTGAAGGCTTCGCCGGACTGCGGCCACGTCTACGCGCAGCCATCCGACCAGCAGCAGGGCGGCACGTACCCGGTCACGGCGACGTCGACGTGGACCGTCGACTGGCAGGTGAACGGGGGCGGGGAGAACGGGACGCTCACCGCGGTCCGCCAGTCCGGTGTCCAGCTGACCATCGTCGAGTCCCAGGCCGTTAACTCCTAGCCCGTCTCTGCCTATCCCCCGCAAGGAACCACAAGGATTATGGACACGACATCGTTCGCGCCGAATGTGGCTTCACCCCGGCAGCCTGAACTGGCCCCGAGCACCGGCACCAAGGCCCGTTCCAAGCGCAAGTGGTCGCTGGCCGCGGTGCTCGTGCTCGCCGCGCTCCTCGGATCCCTGGCCGGGGCCGTGCTGGTGGCGCGGGCCGGTGACCGTGTCAGCGTGCTGGGGATCGCCCACGATGTGCAAGCCGGGCAGAAGATCACTGACCAGGACCTGGTCACGGTCTCTTTCGCCGAGGACCCTGGCCTGTCGCCCGTGCCGGCCGCCGATCGCAACTCCGTGGTGGGGCAGATCGCGGCCGTGGACCTGCGCAGCGGCGGACTTCTCACCCGCTCGCAGCTGACGGGCGGCGGGGGCCTCGGCGACACCAAGGAGATCGTGGGCATCGAGGTCAAGCGGGGCTTCGCGCCGCGCGGGGAACTGCGTCCCGGTGACAAGGCCGCTGCGGTCCTGCTGCCCGCGCAGGGTGCGGGAAGCAGCACGTCCTCGTCGAAGGGCACCCAGAGTTCGGACAACCAGGTCGTCGAGGTGACGGTGAAGTCGCTGTCCGCGCCGGATGCCTCTGGGTCGATGGTCGTGAACGTCGCTGTCGACCCGGCGGACGGCCCGCGGTTGGCGACGCTGGCGGCCGCCAACCAGGTGGCGCTGGTCCGTGAGCCGCGCGGGGGGAACTGAGCATGGCTGTGATTGCGTTGGTGTCCGCGAAGTCGGACGGGGTCACGACGTCTGCGTGCGCGATGGCGTTGCAGAGCACCCGGCCCGTGCTCCTGGCTGAGCTGGACATGGCCGGGGGGAGTCTGAGGCACCGGCTCCTGAAGGACATCCGGCGGGGTCAGGAGCCGCTGACGGGGCACATCGGGCTGCACAAGCTCCCGCAGGCCGAGCTGCAGCGCACCAGCCCCGATCAGGACCTCACCCCGCAGGTGTCGCACCACCTGTGGCCGATGGACGACAGCGAGTTCCGCGTTGCGCTGCCGGGGCTGACCGACCCTCGCCAGGCCGCGTCGCTGACGACGGTGTGGCCGACGCTGGTGAACGTTCTGCAGCTGACCGATCAGCAGTTGAAGTGGGATGTGATCGTGGACGGCGGCCGGATGGTCCTCGACGGCGGTCGCCTGCACCCGGTGCTGACGCCCGCTGCAGTGCTGCACCAGGCCGACGTGGTGCTGCTGGTGGTCCGTACCACCGAGGAGGCGCAGAACCTGGCCTACCCGATGGTGAGGGCATTGCAGGCCGAGCTGGAGGCGCACGCGTCGGGATCACAGGCGCTGGGACTGCTGCTGCTGGGTGACGAGTACAGCGCTGCGGACGTGTCGCGGGGGCTGGAGGTCCCGGTGCTGGGCCAGTTGCCGTGGGACGAGGCCGCTGCCGCCTATCTGCAGGGCGGGGGCCGGATGCCGCGCGGGGTGTCGAGGTCGCGACTGATGCGTGCCGCCCGGGACGTGATGGGCCCGCTGCGTCAGCACGCGGACCGGCGCCAGCTGCACCGGCAGATGCAGGTGCACGCCTCTTCCCCGGCGGTCGCACGGATCATGCAGCAGATTCAGCAGGGGGTCCGCCATGGCTGACGCCAACGGAAACGGGCAGGTGAACGGCCACACGATGCTGGGCGGCCTGCTGACCCAGCACGCCGCCAACCGCAGCGCCCAGCCGCCGACCGTGCAACCGCCTGCAGTTGACGTTTCCGCGAGCGCCGGACCGGTGCCTCCAACGGTTCCCGCGCCGACGGCCGCAGTGGATGCGGCAGGACCGGCGAGCACCTCTGGAGTGGCCGAGCTGCCCGGGGCGGTGCCAGCGCCGTGGGAGGAGATCATCAAGCTGCGTCAGCTCGTCGCTGACGACGTCGACATGGTCAAGAAGGAACGCCGGCGCGGCGGCCAGGAGCTGGAGGAACGGCACCTGGCCGAGGTGACGCGCTCGTGCGTGCGTAACCGGGTCGCCGAGTGGGCGACCCGGTGGGTGCTGTCCCACCCTCCGCTGTCGGAGGCGGAGTTGGATCGGGTGCGCACCGAGGTGTTCAACCTGATCCACCTGGCCGGCGAGATGCAGCAGGTGCTGGACCGGCCCGAGGTCGAGGACGTTCTGATCGACGGGGAGTGGATGTGCATCGACTCCCACGGCCGGCCGCAGGAGTGGGTGCGCTCGCCGTTCTCCGGCCGTCGGCAGGCCATTGAGTGGGTCAACCAGATGGCTTCGGGCAGCGGGCACGGCGAGCGGCTGCTGTCGTACACCACGGGTGCGGTCGACTTCGAGCTGCCGGACGGGTCGCGTGTGGCGGCAACCGTTTTGACGCAGCGGGTGACGATCGCGATCCGCCGGCACACCCTGGAGCAGGCCACGCTCAGGGATCTGCATCAGCGGGGCATGGTCGACTCGGTGCTGGCCTCGTTCCTGTCCTGCGCGGTGAAGGCGGGGCTGACGATCCTGATCGCCGGGAACATGGCGACCGGCAAGACGACGTTGATGCGCGCGCTGGGGCGGGAGATTCCGGCTCACGAGCGGGTGGCGACGTTGGAGAGCGACCGGGAGCTGAACCTGGACGGCCCGGACACGCCGGCGCACGTACTGGCGTTCCAGGCCCGTGAGGGCAACGGCGAGCGGGATCCTTCCGGCCGGGCGATCGGTGAGATCACGCTCAGCGACCTGGTGCGTATCTCGCTGCGGTACAAGGCGACACGGGTCATGGTGGGCGAGGTCCGCGGCGAGGAGGCCGTGGCAATGCTCGAGGCGATGGTCGGCGCGGGCGTCGGCGGCATGTGCACCGTCCACTCCAAGGTCCCGGAAACGGTCATCGAGCGGCTGATCGTGCCGCTGGCCCGCGCGGGTCTGTCCGGTGATGCAGCCACCCGGTTGATCGCCGCGGCGGTCGACCTGATCGTGTACGTCGACAAGGTCGACGAGACACACCTGGGCGGCCGGGTCCACCGGCACGTGACCCATGTATGGGAGAGCGCGGGCCGCGGGGACGGCGGCGGTGTCGCCCTGGCCAAGATCTTCGGCCCGCACGAGAGCGTGGACGGCCCTGTGCTGGAGGAGCGTGCGGTGCCTACGGGTACACCGGTGAGCGAGCGGCGCATGCGCCAGCTGGAGCGGTACGGCTTCGACCGGCGCTGGCTGGCCCAGTTCAAGGGCCGTGGCGACTGGCCAGTGCTTGATCTGGTGAGCCGCAAGGGGGCGGCTGCCTGATGAGTTCCTCATATCTGTCGGGGCTCGGCGCGCTGTGCGGTGCGCTGGTCGCGCTGTGCCTGGTCGCGGTGGTCGCCGTGTTGCGCGGCTGGCAGCCGGCTTCCTCCGCGTCGAACCCGCTGTCGCGGCTGGCGGCCCGGGGCCGGCGGGCGGTGGCCGAGCTACCGGAGGGCTGGCGTACCAATTACCGGTTCATTGTGGCCGGTTCCGGGGTGCTCGGGGTGCTGGTGTGGGCTGTGACCGGCTGGCCGGTGCACGGGCTGCTCGCCGCGCTGGCGCTGGCCGGGCTGCCGTTCGTGCTGTATCCAGGCGGTTCGGAGCAGGCCGAGGTGGCACGGCTGGAGGCGATCGCGGAGTGGCTGCATCAGCTGGCCAGTGTCCGCGCGGGCGGCAAGCCCCTGGAGGAGATCCTCAAGACATTGGACACGGTGCCTGCGGCGCTGCGGTATGAGACCGGGATGCTGGCCTCGCGTCTGTCCTCGGGAATGCCCGCGCGGTGGGCATATCTGATGCTCGGGGACGATCTCGGCAGCCGGATCGGGGACGACCTCGTGCGCCTGTTCCGAGACCACACCACAAGCCGCGGCCCGGGCCTTGCCGCCGCTTTGTCCGCGCAGGCGGCCCTGGTCAGCCGGCAGGCTTCCGATCTGCACGACATCGAGGCGGAGCGGCGCAAGGCCCGCAGCGAGGCGCGACGGGTGTCGCTGTTCGCGCTGGCCGTGGTGACGGTGATCCTGGCCAGCCCCTCGTATTCGGCTCCGTTCGCCACCCCGCTGGGGCAGGTGGGCCTGATCGTCCTGGGTGCGCTGTTCGTCGCGTCGTTGCTGTGGCTGCGGCGCATGGCCCGTCTGGAGCCGGAGCCGCGCACCCTGCCCACCGCCCGTGAGCGCGCTGCCGCGGAGACCTCGAGGGAGGCGGCGTCGTGATCTCTGTACCCGGCATGGTGATCGGCGCTCTCGTCTCGGTGTGCCTCGTTCTGGCGGTGCGCGCGCTGCTGCCGCAGCGCACTCCGCTGGCTGAGGTGCTGCGTCGCACCCATCAGCCCGACACCTACGCCCCGGCCCGCGCTGTCGAGCTGGAGGGGCGGGGAGCGGCGGTCTGGGCGGACCGGGTCGGCACCCGGCTGATGGAGACCGACACGTTCGTCTCGCGGCTGCCCGCGCGCGACCTGGCGCTGCTGGAACTGTCGCCGGCCTCGCTTCTGGGAAGGTGCGCCCTGTACGCCCTGGTGGGGATGCTGCTGCCGCAGTGGTTCTTGTTCATCGCCTCCCTGATGGGGGTGAGCTGGCCGCTGCTGGTGTCTCTCTTGGCCGGGTGCGCGTTCGCGGCGTTCATGGTCTTCAAGTGCCTGGCCGACGTGCGGGACAAGGCGAAGAAGGCGCGCCGCGCCTACCGGTACTACGCGGCATCCCTGCTGGAGCGGGTCGGGCTGGCGCGTGTATCGGATGCCGGGGCCACCGAGGCTCTGATGCGGGCGGTGGCTGCTGGCGAGGGTGTGGTGGAGGCCCGGATCAGGGACACCGTGGAGCATGCCCAGCTCGCCGGCATCAGCGTGTGGAGTGCCCTGCGCACGCTCGGTGAGGAGATCGGTGTGCCTGAACTGTCCCGCCCTGCCGCCGCGCTGGCGCTGGCCGGTGAGGAACAGGCGCCCGTGTTCGACCAGTTGGAAGCCCAGGCCGTCGCTGTGCGGCGGGCACTGCTGGCTGACCGGAAGGGACAGGCGAACGAGGCCACCGAGAAGATGAGCCTGCCGTCGCTGGCCATCGTGTTCTTGATGGCGACGTTCCTGCTGGCCCCCGCCGTAGTCCGGATCATGGCGTTCTGATCGGCCCCTGTCTCCCTGGCAGTGGACCGAAAGTTCAATCGAGAGGAAAGTTCCGTGCACCGCACGCGTAAGCGCATCGCTCACCTGCTGAGCCCGATCCGGCGGCACGTCGCCCGCGTCCGCGTCGAGGCGAGATCGGATGCCGGGTTCACCGCGTTCGAGTGGGCCGTCGGCCTGGCGCTGACCGGCTCTCTGATCCTGGTGGTCTACGGCGCGGCGAACACCAAGATCGCGGAGAAGGTCGCCCAGATCGCCGGATTCTGATGAAACTACCCCGACGCTTTCCAATGCCACGGCCCGCCTGGCGAGCCCGGATACGTGAGCGGCTGCGTGACGATCGCGGAGCGATGGCACTCGAGCTGTCGATGGTGGTCCCGCTGGCCTTCCTCATGCTGTTCGCGCTGATCCAGGGCGGCGTCTACTTCCACGGCCGGTCCGTCGCGCACCATGCCGCGCAGCAGGCCCTGGACGCCCAGCGCGCCTACAACGCGGCTCCCGGCGCGGGGCAGACAGCTGCCCGCGACTTCCTCGCCCGCATGGGCGGCTCCCTGTCCGGCGCGCAGGTCCAGGTCGAGGACGACGGCAACCAGGTCAGCGTCGAGGTCCAGGGCAGCGTCATCAACCTGGTGCCCGGCTGGGACGGGCACGTCGACCAGCGCGTCCAGGCTCCGAAGGAGAAATTCCGGCCATGAGCCGCCACAGCACATCGCGCTCCCACTGGGAAGGGGGAGACCGCGGCGGGGCGTCCCTGACCACGGCGATCTTCGTGCCCGTGGTGCTTGTCCTGCTCGGTCTGCTCATCGCGTGCGGCCGCATCGTCAACGCGCAGAGCGCGGCGGACGCTGCCGCCCGGGACGCCGCCCGCACCGCCTCCATCTCCGCCGACCCGGCCAGCGGCGAATCCGCCGCCCGCGACGCGGCACAGGCGAGTCTGGCGCGCTCCGGACTGCACTGCGCCAGCATCAGCGTCGTCCTGGACACCCGCGGCCTGTCCGCTCCTGTCGGTCAGGCCGCGACCGTGACGGCGACCGTATCGTGCACGGCACCGCTGTCCGAGCTGGCGGTCCCGGGGCTCGGCGGCTCCAAGACGCTGACGGGGTCGATGACATCCGCAGTGGACACCTGGGCGACCCGGGGCAATTCGTGATCGCCCGTTGGCGGCGCGCTGCCGCGCTCCGGACCGAGCAGGACGACCGGGGCCAGTTGGAGCTGTTCTATGCGGGGATCGTCATCATCGCCTTCCTCGTCATCGGTCTCGTCATCGACGGCGGGGCCGCCCTGGACGCCGACTCGCGCGCCGACTACCTCGCCCAGGAGGCCGCGCGGGCCGGTGCCCAGCAGATCGATGCGGGCCAGGCCATCACCGGCGAGGCGATCGTGGTCGACCCCGACGCCGCCCAGGCGGCCGCCCGCTCCTACCTCGCCGCCCGCGGAGTGGACGGCGAGGTGAGCGTCGCTGCCGACGGCCAGACGTTGAGCGTCACTGTCCACGACACCTACCGCCCCTACTTCGCGTCCCTCGTCGGATTCGCGCACATCCCCGTGACCGGACACGGCACCGCTACCCTCCTTCACCAGGCCGGAGGCTGAACTCCCATGCCCCACACCCAAAACCGCCCACACCGGACGCTGGCATGGCCGCTCGCCGTGGTGCGGGGCCTGTGTGCACTCGCCGTCCTCGCCCTCCTCCTCGTCGGCGTGCCCTGGATGCTGTTGGCGCTCGGCACCCTGCCCGACGCGCTGCCCTCCTGGGACACCGTGCACCAGGCGCTGATGCGCCCGGACGACGGCAGCGGTCTGATGACCACGCTCACCATCGCGGCCTGGATCACCTGGCTGTGGCTGGTGATCCCCGTCCTCCTGGAGATCGGGGCGGTGGTCGTCCGCCGGACCACACCGCGATTGCCCGGCATGGCCACCGGACAGCGCCTGGCCGGCTTCCTCCTCGGCAGCATCCTGCTCGCCTCCCCCGCCGCCGCGGCCAGCGCCGCCACCCCCGCCGCCGCCGTTACCGCCCCCCATACTCCCCACACCGCGGCAGCCACCCCGGCCGGTGGGAACACGGGCAGGCAGGACGCCTCCCCGACTCACAGCACCGCTCCGGCAGGCCGGACAACCTCTTCCGACCAGCACCACGAGCGGGCAACAGAGCTCGCCGAACACACTGTTGGGCAAGGCGGCACCACCTGGTGGGATCTGGCCGAGCAGTACCTCGGCGACGGACTGCGCTATCCGGAACTGCAGCACCTCAACCCGCGGCTACCGACCGAGAAGATCCTTCCCGAGGGAACCACCGTCCTCGTCCCCGCCACCGCCTCGCCCACGTCGGCCGAGAGCACGGCCGCGCAGGCCGGCGTGCACACCCAGCTCACCGCCGACGAGCACGCCCAGCCCTCTCACGACGCCGACACAGCCCCGCGCGAATACACGGCCAAGTCCGGCGACAACCTCACCTACATTGCCCAGAAGCAGCTCGGTAACGCCGACGAATGGCCCCGGCTGTTCGAGGCGAACAAGGGCGAAGAGCAGCCGTACGGTCACCACTTCACCAACCCCGACCTGATCTATCCGGGACAGCGCCTCACCCTGCCCGCCGACAGCACCAGCCCGGAGCAGAGCACCACCCCTGACCAACAGCGGGACCCATACGCCCAACACAAAAACGACCATGCCAGGGGCGGGTCGGCTGCCCAGGGCAAGAAGAGTGCTGCGACACCAGAAAAGAAGCAGACCACCAGCCCATCCGAGGCCGCCTCCGCCACCCCGCAGACCGCCACACCGGAGCCGAGCGCCACCACGACGCCTTCTCCGTCTGCCACTGCTTCCCCTACGCCGGATGGCCGGTCCGCTGCACCGCACTCCGCCACGACCTCGGCGTCCAGCACCCCCAGCACACCCGACTCGCCCACCCCGGCCGCATCGTCAGCTTCACCCTCAGCCGGTACAGACCATGGGCGGCAGGTGGGGGTTATCGGGTTGATGGCCACTGGCGTCCTGGCGACCGGGTTCCTGTCCTTCCTCGCCTACCGCCGCCTCACCCAGCTTCGCCGGCGCCGCCGCGGTCACCACATCCCCCTCCCCCAGGGCGACGCAGCCCGTGTCGAGCACGCGCTGCGCGTCACCGAGGCCGTCATCGACACCGCGGTACTTGAGCCGGTCCTGCTTACCATGGCCGTCCATCTCGCCGATGCGGACCGTGAGCTGCCCGACATCGAGGCCATCGTCCTCGGCGACCGCGACATCACGCTGCACCTGTCCGAACCAGCTGCACCTGTCCCGCCGTTCACCACCGCCCCGGACCAGCTCGCCCGCTGGTCCTGCCCCACCAACACCAGCGAACTCCTCCCGGCCGACGAGACCGGCGACATCGACGAGCCTTATCCAGCCCTGGTCAGCCTCGGCTGGGACAACAACGGCCGCCTGGTCCTCATCGACCTCGAGCACGTCGGCCACCTCCACCTGACCGGGCCGGCAGCCGTCCCGGTTCTGCGCACGCTCGCCCTGGAACTGGCCACCAGCGAGTTCACCCATCACCTCGACCTGACCCTGGCCGACGACACCGTCGCCCCTCACCTTGCCGAGGAACTCGGCGAACGGGTCACCGAGCGCCCCAACCTCACGGAGGCCGCAGCTGCGCTTCGCGCCCACCACCGCGAACAGCAGCGTGCCCTGGCCCTGCTCGGCACGGCCACGGTGCGCGATGCCCGTACCGGCGTCGACACCGCCGCAGCCTGGACACCCGCCATGGTCATCGCGAGTGTTCCCGAGACCGGTGACACGGACGGGCTGGAGGACCTGCTCCAAGTCATCGCCGACGAGCCGCGCACAGCCACCGCCGTCCTCACCACCGGTCCCCTCCCGCCCGGGACCCCCGTGGACAACTCCTGGACGCTGCACGCCGAGGAGGCCGGCTCCGTCCAGCTGCCACTCGACGGCGTGGAGATCGACTGCACATTGCAGGCCCTGTCTGACGAGCACTACAGCTACGCGCTGGAGACCCTCGCTGTTAGCCGCGCCGAGGACAGCCCCGCTCCCGAACCAGAACCCGCTGCCGCGCACGCACCCCTCGTCGAGGTCGAGACTGACGAAGACACCGACGACAGTGATAGCCCTGCTGCCGCACCCTCTGAACCCCACGCGACAGCCACGTCCGGTCCCGGACGTGTGCCGAACCTGCTCGCCCAGTTCGCCGTTCTCGACGACGAAGAAGACGAAGACCACGACAATAACGACACCCGCGCAGATCAGCAGGACGACGCGGACCGCCAGACCGACCGAACGCCCACCCCGCCTCAGCGCACCTCAGATCCAGGCGTCGCCCTGGACAAGCCCGACAGAGATTCCCTGGCTCCCCCAAACCCGGTACCCGCCCAGCAGGCGCCGGCCAGGACCGTGAGTATCCGTCTACCCGAGGACGTCTTCGCCGCACCCGCGCAGCCAGAGACCGTGGCCGCCGCACCGGATTCGGAGCCGGAGCCGGGGGAGGCGGAAACACCCAACCCGGTAGTACGCGTGCTGGGACCGGTCGACGTCGTCGGCGCCCGCGGAACCCTCACCGAGAAGAAGCGCCAGCGCACCTACATCGAACTCGCTGTCTGGCTCATCCTCCATCCCGGCCACCATGCCGCAACCCTGGACCACCGAGCCCTGGACGAGGCCCTGTGGCCCGACCGCGACGAAGTCAGCATCAAGTACCGCAACGGGGTGGTCTCAAGGACGCGGACCTGGCTCGGCCGTGACGCCGACGGCCAGCCGTACATCCCGCTGCTGAAGACCGCGAACAACCGCTACAGCATCGCCGCCTCGGTCGGCTGCGACTGGCACGACTTCCAACGCCTCACCCAGGCCGGAAAGGACCACAACACAGCCAACGCGGACTTGGCGCTGCGACGCGCCCTGGAACTCGTACGCGGCCGGCCGTTCTCCTCTACCGACCGACGCCGCTACAAATGGGCCGAACACCTCGCCCTAGTGATGACCATGGAGATCGTGGACGCGGCAGAGATCCTGGCCGAGCGCCGCCTGGCCGCCCACGACCCACGCGGCGCTCTCTGGGCGGCCACCAAGGGCCTGGAGGTTGCCCCCGCCGTCGAGTCCCTGCACCGTATCGCCTTCCAGGCCTACGCCGCGATCGGCGACTACGAAGCGCTGGAGCGCGCCGCCACCTGGCTGGAGGAGTTCACCGAGAACAACGAACTCGAACTCGACGACGAGACCCTCGCCGTCCTCGACCAACTCCGCGCCAGGATCTGACCCGCCCCCGCAGCGACAGCCGAGAGGCTCCGCAACCCCGTGAACTCAACCGGCCACGGCACCGATGACTCGCCCCGGCGCCGTGGCCGATTGTTCGTCGGCCGTGGCCGCTGGACGTGGCCACACCGGCCACGCCGTCCCGCCCGGCCATCCGCCGGATGCCACCCCGGCGCGGGCGTCGCAGCTCCCGATCGGGCCACGCGCCTCGGATACGGTCACCGACCGTGGGTTCTCGCGCCGCGGGTATCCGCTCGGAGCACGACCGGATAACCCCGGTTTGCTGGCTACCCAACCCCTTGCCCCACCAGCCACCCGCGGTGGCTGGCCTCTCGTCGTGCCTGGTCACGGCGGCGCGGGAGGGGTGGCCGTTTCGGGTTGTCCGGCCACTGGCCGGTGACCGATGGAGCCAGGATCGGCCACCGGCCACCGACTGGCGGCCACAGCATCGGGCCTGGCCGGCCACGTGGCCGATCGGTGGCCGGTGGCCGGTCATAGCCCGAGTCGGCCACCCGGCCACTCGTCCGGCCATGAGGTCGAGGCGTGGCCGCTGTACTCACACCGGTGGCATCGGCCACGGCCCAGGGTCGGTTATCGGTCGGTGACCGACCGCAGGTGTGACCGGGCCTGCTGGCGTCGCTGCTCCGACAGATACTTCTCGGCCTCCGTCAACCGTCGCCGGCCTGTCCGCTCGGCCACGCCCAGCCGCCGGCCCACCTCGGACCCGGAAAGCTTCACACCGGCCTCCTCAGCCTCGGCCAGCCATCCGGCCACCTGAGCGACCTGCTGCTGGATCGGGTCCAGATCCTGTTCCCGTGCCGCTTGTTCCGGCAGCCGGGCGGTGGCCTCACTGCCCGCGGACACGCTCGCCGACGAGCTGGCGAGATCGCGCACGGTCTGCGGCTGTGCCCGGTCGACGGGCTGAAGTACCTCAGCTGCCGACGCTGTGGGCGTCGCCACCGGCTCCTCAGCGCGCGCCGACGTCCCGAGCGACTCGTCGGCGTACGAAGATCCCGCCCGCGCAGAACCCAGGTGCACCGGACCGACCTCCGTGCTGCTGGTGTCCTCGTTCACCGACACGCTCCCGAGCGTGCGCTCCCTGAATCGGGTAACGAATGCCTCCAGGTCCTCACCCGTGATGGGGCTCCCGGCCGAGTTGGTGATGCCGTCGCGCTCGTACACGTACGCGGCGAGCGTGGCCGCGCTGGGCTGACCGCCGTGTTCCTGCGTGTACGCGGCCCAGGCGCTGTGGAAGTAGTCCTCCCACGAAAAATCATCAGCGACCTGCTGCTGGCCATCCGCTGGGGTCTCGGCATCATCCGGCATCTCGGCCTTGTAGCGCTCCTTCAGGACCTGGAGTAGCGGCCGCACCTGTTCGTCCGACAGAGGCCCGCCGGCGCCCGTGCCGATCCCCAGGTTGTCGTGGATCCACAGCGCGAACTGGGTGGTGGTTGGTTCGGCCTGGAAGGTAGACAGCCACGCCCGATAGGCCTCGCCGAGCGCCTCGGTCTCCTTCGGTATCACCGCAGCCGGCACTGGCGGATTCAGCCCTTCAGCCGCGGGCCTGGCTGTGGCCGTCTCGAGTGCCGACTCGGCCGGGTGCGCGTCTGCCGCTCCATCGCGTTCACCGATCTCCAGCACGGCGGTCGGTGCGGCCACGAGGGCTGGGGCCCGTTCGCTGGTGAATGCGATCGGCGGCTCGTCGATGCCCGCGGCGGCCAGCCCTGCAGGCGCGGTCTCAGCGAGGGGAACCCCGTAGCGGGCCAGGCGCAGGGGCATCAGGGATTCCACCGGGGCCTTGCGCCGCCAGGCGCGGCCGAAGCGGGAGCGGAGGCGGGCCTGGTAGACGAGACGTTCCTGC
>NZ_BMVG01000053.1 GCF_014650595.1 Streptomyces alanosinicus | reverse complement strand
ATCCGGCCCGCCGGACGCGAGATCCGCAAGGCCGCCGACGGCCCGGAACTGCCGGTGCGCCGGCTGCTGGCCGAATGGCCCGCCACCGAGCCCGAACCCGTCCAGTTCTGGCTGTCCAACCTGCCCGCCGACACCCCGCTGGCCACCCTCGTACGCACCGCGAAACTGCGCTGGCGCATCGAGCACGACTACCGCGAGATGAAACAGGCCCTGGGCCTGACGCACTTCGAAGGCCGCACCTGGCGAGGCTGGCACCACCACGTCACCCTCGTCTCCGTCGCACACGCCTTCTGCACCCTCCAGCGACTGACCCGATCCCCAAAAGAGACGGCGCTGGCCTGAGCCTCTACGGAGTCGCCCGCGAACTCCAGACACTCCTCGCGGTCTGGACCGGCGCCTGCCCCACCTGTCACCGCAACATGCCAGAGCCGATACGAACCTGACCAAGCCCTACTAGCCTCGCTGTTTCGGTTGCGATGACGAGACGTCTCTGATCATCAACTGCTGGACGTTCGAGGCGCCTTCTGTCTCTTGGGCATGGCGAAGTCCCGGCGCGGTGGTCGGGTTCTCCGTGGTCCGTCAGGTCGTGGGTGGATAGGAGGGGTAGCCGTCAGCTGGCTGGGCGGGGCAGGGCGGCGAGCCGGTGGAAGGCCGTGGTCAGTTCGTGTCTCCAGGGCCAGGTCGCGGAGATTCGCAGTCGTAGGCGGCGGCCGCCGCGGGTGAGGCGAGCTGCGACATGCAGGATCCGGTAGCGCAGTTTTCTAGGCTCGGCGCCGGCCAGTTCACCGTCCAGCAGCAGGATCCTCGTCCAGGCGAGCAGGTCGGTCGCGGTCAGCGACAGTTCTAGCCAGGCGGCGTTGATCTGGAAGCGACGAGAGGGGAAGCGGTCGAAGCCGGTGGTCTTGCCTGTCCGAATGTGGTCCTCGACGGTGGCGTGTCCACGGTGGCGGACCTCCAGGAACTGGGCCGAGCCGCCGCTGGAGAACAGGGTGTCGGTGAGGAGGACCTGGTGACGCAGTCCCTCGTCCTGGTCGAACAGGGACAGTTGAGCGCCGGGATGCGGGCGCTCGCGTCGCACGATCATGCGGGTGCCCGTCGGGTAGCCCGGCAGGTCGACCATGCCGGTCAGCTCGGCGACCTCGGCCCCTGGCCGCAGACTGCCGTCCTGGTCGAGGGCCGGGTGCCATAGCCGGTCGGGGATGGCCCGGATCGCGCGGCGGACCGGTTCGGTAATCGCGTAGCCGACAGAGAAGTACGTTCTCATTCCTCTGTCGCGCAGGCTGCGGACGTGGGCGAGGAAGGTCTTGGCGCATCCGGCGCTGTCCGCGCGGATGAGGAGGTCGGTGCCGTACCGGTGGGCGTCAGGGACCTGGGTGAGGGCATCGTCCAGGACCGCTATGTGATCACTGGCGGTGTTCGCTCCGGCGTTCCCGGGCCGGAGTCGCCCCGCCAGGGCTTCGCCGGCATTGGCCAGGAAGCACAGCAGCGGATGGTAGCCGAAGCCGCCCTGGTAGGTCGGCGCGGCCTGCTCCTTTTCGGAGTGGCAGGTGATCAGCGTGGCGTCGATGTCCAGGACCAGACCGGGCAGTTCGCGTCCTCCAGCCCGTGCGGTGGGTATGCCCCCGCTCGTCTCGACGGCCTGCAGCCACGCGGTCTCCCGGGCACGAGAACGTGCCGATCGCAGCCGGGCCAGCACCCTCTCGTCGGCGTCGGCGAGCAGTCGCCACGCGGTGGGCGTGGAGGCCACTGGCCCGAACACCTCGCCCTGGTCCCGCAGCACGGCCAAGTCGGTGATGGTCTCGCCGCCGTTGGCGAGCGTCACCGCCAGATCGACGGCGACCCGGCCGGGGTCGCCTCAGATCTCGAGCCAGATCTTGTTCTGTGCGGTGTGGTGCAGGGGGAGGTTGCGCAGGCCGGTGGACCGGGCGGCCCGGATCCGGTCCTCCGCCCGGGCCCGCAGCCGGTGACAGCCAGGGGCGGCTCACAGGCCTGTCTGGACGACGTGCGGGTGGCAGCGCGGGCACTTCTGCCCCGAGCCCACGGAACCAAGAGTACGGAACCGCGGATTGAGACGCGCGGCCGGAGTACTCTCGCCGCACTGGCCGCACCACTCCGGCAAGCCGGGGCGGGACATCGGCCGGTGCCCATTGATCGGGACGGTAGACCGCTCGACATGCTGGACGAGATCAGACCAGCCGCGCCATGCCAGTTCTCGCGCTCGGTCGCACAGCCACCCCTCCGGCAGGCCCTGCGCCAGTAGCTCGGCGGCCTGACGCTTCAGCTTGGCCTGGGTGCCGTTCAGTACTGGTCGCGCGAGAGCAGCCGCGTACGCGTCCACGATCCGCTCCTCTGCTGCTGGCTGTTCTGACGGCTCTCGCTGTCTGTGCACCTCGGCCATTGAGGTCATCCGGCTTGGCTGGAGCGCAGCGATCGTGTCTCTCTCTCCAGCCGTGCCGACCTTGTCCAGAGCGGGCGCACCCTCCCTGTTCTGAGAGAGAGAGTCTTCTTCACCCCCGGAGGGGGAGGAACCCCCTCCGGGGGTGTTGTTCTTATGCGGGCGATTTTCGAACGTTGGCTCGTCCAACCTAGGAGAACCGCATGTTGGCTCTGAGCTGGGAGTTCGTCCGTCGGCGTCCAGAGTGCGATTTTCGCATGTTGGCTCTGGCCTGCGGTCTTCCTTCAGGACGTCCCAGCCTGGAGACAGGATGATCGACAGCCCCTCCGGCATGTCGGTGATGTAGTACTCGGACTCGCCGAGACGACCGCGTTGGTCACGCTCACGCCGGCGCTGAAGGTAGCCGAGGGCGATCAACTCCTTCAGGCCAGTCCGGACGGCTGACAGCCCGTCCGTGGCGCACGCCGTGATCGACTCCTCTGAAACTCCGTATCCGTCCACGTGAGTGCTGATGAGCCCGAAGATTCCTTTGGCTTTAAAGCTCATTCGCGGATCGCGGAACACTGCGTTGTGGATCTGGGTGAACTGCCGCTGCAGGACGTCGGCGGCCATTGGGCCACGCTTGATCCGTCCGGGGAAGCTCATCGTGTCCCCCCTCGGATGACGTGCAGCGGCTCGACGTCACCTTCGCTCCCACCCCTGCTAAATGTTCTCTCGTTGACCGACACTGACTGCGAACATTGACATCTCCCCCAAGCGAAACACCTGTTCAACCCCTCTGACCGGCGAGTGGGCCAGCTTCTTATTTCGGCCGGCATGTCGCCTCGGCGCGTATAGGGGATGACGGCGCAACTGCAGTGTCTATGCACTGCCCGATCCGGTCCAACGTTCTGTGACAGCTCGGCCCATCGGGCCCACGTACCACGACGTGTCCGGTCTGGTCTTCCGCAGTCGCGTTCGGACCACGCGTGACGCGATTGCCGAGTTTTTGGGTGAAAACGATACGCTTGAGGAGCGATTGACTGTCTACTTGAGGGTTCACGGCCAGGCGGCGCACGTAGCCCGCCACCGGTGGATAGAGGAACTGAATAGCAGCTGCCTGTTGTCGGGTGGGCACGACATTTGTGGTACGGCCGGTTGACAAGTCAGCGGCGATGCCCGGCAGATCGATTCCAGTGGCCTCCAGCACCAACAGCGGAATGAGGTCGTCTGCGAGATGTGCGCTGACGTCGGTGATGCGCGGTCCTCCCGGCGTCAGCGTCATTTGAACGTGGAGCACGCCGCGTGTGACGCCGAGTGCCCGGACGGTACGCATGACGATCTGTCTTAGCACAGGGTTGTGCAGCAGCGGATCGTGCGCAAAGATGCAATGTCGTTTCACCTGGCCAGAAAGCGCACCAGCTGCAGTGCGGGTGATGGCAGCGATTCGTATGTCTGCTTCATCGAGAACGACCGTTTCGGCGGAGACTTGGTGTCCGTGTGAATTTTCCTCAATCAAAACGTCTTCGCGCTGAGCAACGGTGCACCCTGCGACTTGTTGGGTGACCAGTTCATATGCTGCGCTGACTTCTTCACGGTTGTGTGCCAGTAAGGCGAGCTCGCGTGCCTTCCTGGTCGGCTTGATCAGGATGGGGTATCCGAGTGACTCTGCATTAGCAACTGCCGATTTGGGATCGCATGCTACTGCCCAGCGAGGCTGTGGCACTCTGTGTCGTGTAAGTTGCCGGCGGAGCAGGGCAAGGTCGACACAGGGGAGTAGGGATTCCAGCGGGGCACTTGGTGTTTGGAGCAGTTCGGCGATCCGAGCCGTGGTACCGAGGTACTGCGGGACATAGGTGAGCGCTCCACGCAATTCATGACGGGACCAGTATCCTTTCACTGCCGCCAGGGCACTTGCAGGGTCTGCAAGGTCGGCCGCTATGTGGCTGGCCAGATATGGGCGCGCCCACACTGGCGCAACGGCATCAAGCAGTATTACCGGATGCGACGCAGCAATTTGCCCCAGGCGAAACTCGTTTCCGACGGCATTGAAATCTCCGGCCCCAACAAGGCACACTGGTTCAGGCATCCCTACCTCTGAGGAGACGTTCGTGCGATCCTGCTCTCGCGACTAAAGGGAAGCGGCCGCACTCCCTCAGTAACCCCGATACGTAACGTCAGCGGCTGCGAAGTGCAGAGATGTCACTAAAGCCCTGAAATCCTGAAGCTGGAACGCGACCCAACCACCCGCAATGACTAATGCGGCTGGCGCCGGGAGTGCTGGTACAAACGTTCACGTGCACGACCGGTGATCCTGCGCATGCCAGTGCGCGTCTGGTTGAGCTGTCGGGAAATGTGCGCGATCACCTGCATGGACTCCCCAAATTGCTCATGGAGTCCGATGTTGGACGGCACCCAATTCCCTTCGGGTGCATGTCGCTCCCCAACCGTCTTGCATGCGGTGAGGAGCGCCGTCATTAAGCGGTGGAACTCTGCCACCTCCTCCTTCGAGAAGTCACTCTCGGTCAGCTGAGGCGTATCCCGCATGGTCGGCACGCACATACTCAGGCCTCCAATCAACTGCTTGGCATCCACACCGATGGCTTGGAACTGACAACACGCGTGACAGCGGCTGTCTGGACAGCCGTATCGCAGGATCGTGCTACGACCGAACATCGCTGTCAACGATCATTTTCAGCAAAGAAACGATCGTTATGGTGAGCAAGTACGTGCCAGGAGCGGTGCTGGGAGATCTGGCCCAACTGCGCTCGGAGGGCACGAAACGGTGGAGCACCAGGTCGGCCCGATGGAGGCGCCGGCCGCCAAGAATCAGCGCACCGCCGGGCGGCCGACAGCCGCCGCACGCACCTTCGCGAGGGGCCGAGGGGCGACAGCACCGGCAGACGAGACACAGGTCAGGGTGTGGCTGAACACAAGCCTGCCCCTTGAGTTCAGGCAAAGCACAGCGGCACGCCACGCCGTTCGAAGATTGAGTCCAAGGGCCCCTGCGGAGACGGCACGGGGCGTAGGAAACCAGCCTCTCTGTCATTGATATCGATCGTTGCTGGCCGGAAAACGATCGTTGAACATCGCTCTTACTGGTTGGATGCCGCCGTCCGCGCTGACGGAACGGACGGATGTTGACAGTCACTGAGCCTCTTTCATCCTGAGTATTGGCAGGTCAAGAGGGTGTGCACGGCTGCCACAGTCCTGCCGATGCGGTTGGTTGAGCAGCGCGCTCGCCGTAGCAGTCGCCAGGATTTGAGGCGGGCGAAGGCGCGTTCGCCAGGAGCGCGTAGGCCGGCGTGGTCGCGGTTGTACTGCTGGTAGTGCTCGGGCAGGTCGCGGTGGCCGTAGTACGGGGTGCGGACAGTGGCGCCGGCGCCCTGGTAGGCGCGGTCGGCCAGGACGAGGATCTGGCGAGTGAGGCAGGCCTGGACGATGCCGTGGCCGCGGGCTGCGGTCAGGTCGTGGTTTCGGCCCGGCGTTGCCCGTGAGAACCACAGCGGTGTGCCGTCGGGACGTGCGATGACCTGGACGTTCATGCCGTGCTTCTTGTGTTTCTGCGAGTAGTACGGCTCGTCCGCCTTGATGCGGTCGGTGGGGATGAGCGTGCCGTCGAGGATGACGAAGTCGCCTTCGCCCAGACCGACGAGGGCCTCGTGCAGTCCCGGTGCCCACGAGGCGAGGACCTCGACGGTCTCGTGCACATACCGCCACGCGGTGGCCTCGGAAACTCCGAACCCGGCACCGACCTGCGTCAACGTCTCGTTCTTCCGCAGGTGTGCCAGAACCAGCAGGGCCTGCTTGAAGCAGCTCAACCTCCGCCAGACGGAGCGAAGTTCACGCCTTCGGGCGTAGATGAGCCATGAGACATGCTCGACCAGCTCGTGAGACGACGGGACTGGACGCGAACAAGAAGACGCCTGGCAGGAAGCGCGGGCTCGCCGTGGACGTTTTGGGCCTGATCATCGGTGTGGTGGTGCTGCCCGCGAGCACACACGACAACGAGGCCGGCATCGCCCTGCTGGACCAGGCGGCGGAGCGGTGCGGGATGCGTCTGGAGAAGGTCCTGGTCGACCAGGGCTTCAAGGACGCCGTGATCATTCACGGGGCGGTGAACGACATCACCGTCGAGGTGGTCCGCCGCAACCCCGACGACCAGGGCAAAGGCTTCGTTCCGCAACGGAAACGGTGGGTGGTCGAGCAGGTCAACGGCACCCTCATGCTGCACCGGCGCCTCGCCCGCGACTACGACCACCGGCCCGACAACGCTGCCTCCCGCATCTACTGGGCCGCCACTGCCGGCATGCTCCGCCGTCTCACCGCCCCCAGCCCCGCCTGGCGCGACGAGATGGAGCTGGCCGCGTGAACGTCTCTGAACTCCTGCGGCTGCTGCAGGCCGAACACGACGAGACCGCCGCCCGCACCGATCAACTGCGCGAACCGATCGAGCAGTTCACCACCGCCCTCGCCGAAACCGAGGCCCGCCTGGCCGAACTCATCGCCACACGCAAGGTCATCGACAGCCTCGCCCCGCCCGACCACGCACCGACCGTCGCGGATCCCGCCACCGCCACCGTCTATCAGCGCATCGTGACGGCGTTCAACGAGCACCCCGGAAAGGTGTTCCGCGTCCGCGATCTACACGAGCAACTGGGCCTGCCCACCGACAAGCCCTCGATCAACGTCACCCGCTCCCGCCTGGGACGACTCGTCCGCCAGGGACTCCTCGAGCAACCCGGACGCGGCCAATACCAGAAACGGATGTAACACCGCTTTTAGCGGGCTGGCATCGGCATGGTCGACGGCCGCCACTCTCGCCTGAGCAACCCGAATACCCACGAGTCGGATACCTCACCGTTCACGACGCAATCTTCCCGCAACGTCCCTTCCCGCACGAATCCGATCTTCTCCAGAACCCGGCCAGATGCCGCGTTACGCGTATCCGCCTCGGCCTGAACTCGATTCAGATCCAATGTGTCGAATGCCCACTGCAGCAAGGCACGCGCGGCTTCCGTCGCGTAGCCGTGGCCCCACATGGCAGGGTCGAGGCAATAGCCCAGCGACGCGCTGCGGTTGTCCGGGTCCCAATTGGTCAGACCACACCAACCGACGAAGGCCCCGTCAGAAGCACGGTCGATGGCCACCCGCGCCCCCGTGCCTTCGTCGGCGATCCTTCCGCACATCGCGATGAAGCGTTCAGCACGAGCCCGGTCCTTCCACGGCGCGGAGTCCCAGTAGCGCATCACATGGGTGCTGCTGTGCAGCGCGAAGAGGAGGTCCGCGTCGGCCTCGGTGAACGGCCGCAGTCGCAGGCGAGTGGTGCGCAGGATGGGAGTAGCCAAGGTCATGCGAACCATCTTGTGTCCTCATGGGGTGGGCAGAACACCGAATATCCCGTCCCGGACCGCTCCTGGCCCACCTGAACAAGTCCACTACCAGAAGCGGGCTTAACGCCCTCTCAACCCACAGGCACAGGAGCCGCGTTGGTTCCGTATCCTGCCGCACTCGGCCTGCCGCACGCCCTGGTCGAGTGGGTAACCATGCTCATCGTCACGCGCGAGGGTGACCGACGCTGCAAACTCCCGCCGCACCAGCGTGCGTTGGTCGGCCTGATGTACCTGCGCCGCCATGACACCCTGGCCCAACTCGCGGCAGGCTTCGGTATCTCCGTCGGAACCGCGCACGCCTACACTGCAGCCGTCATCAGCCTGCTCGCCGACCGCGCACCCGGGCTCCTGCGGAGCCTGCGCGAAGCCGACCCCGACTACGTCCTGCTGGACGGCACACTCGCGGAGTGCGACCGGGTAGGTGACAGTCGGGCCGATTTCTCCCAAAAACACCGACGTCACGGCGTGAACGTGCAGGTGGCGACCGATCGGGCCGGACGACTGCTGTGGATCTCGCCCGCACTGCCCGGCCGCGCGCACGACCTGACCGCGGCCCGCACTCACCGGATCATCCGAATCTGCGAACGCCAGGGCATCCCGATCCTCGCCGACCGCGCCTACATCGGAGCCGGCCCATGGGTGACAACACCACGCAGACGCCCACCAGGCCGCGGCCTCACACCAACCCAGCAAACCGTCAACCGCGCGCTGTCGGCAGCACGCGCCCCGGTCGAGCGCGGCGTCGCACAACTGAAGTCCTGGCGGATCTTCCGCAAAGCCCGGTGCAGTCCCAACCGCATGTCGTCAGTCGCAGCCGCCATCCTCACCCTGGAACGGCACCGCTGAAAAGGCTCACTCGCCGCGTGGCCCCTGGCGCCCTGTCGTTCGCGGTCGACGGACTGGGGTGACGTTCGGTGCCTTCACGCCATCCCCCTGGGAGGAATCGGCCATCGCCCGCGCCCGGTCCCTCTTGCCTGCCGACCGCAGCTTTTTCCGCAGCACCGGCTGCAGTTGGTGTCCTACGCGCCTGCCTCGTTCCTGGCGGCCAGGCGCCGCTGGCATGTCATCACCAGGCCAAAGCCCAGTCCCCGAGCCAGGTGCCCCTCTGGATCCCGGTCTGCCGCACGTACAGGAGACCGCACAGAGCCTGCCGGTCCGGACCCGTGGCCGGCCGCGCCAGCCGCTCCGGTTCGGGCTGCCGCTCGACAAGCAAGCACAGTTCGTCCGATGCAATCTACGGCCGCGACTGATGCTTTTCCTCGACCATGCCAGGCTCGAACCAGCCGGCAGTCGCGCGGCCAACGACTTCCATCAGGACCAGCAACTGCAGCCGCTTGCGGCTGGCCGGCGCAGAAAACGATCGTTGTGCAGCAGGTCAGCTCCCCGTAGGGTGCGGTGCACTAGTGGTCTCGACGTGCCCGGAGGTACAGCGGTGGGGAGCCCTCTCCAGGGGACACTTGAGCGCGTCAACAGATGCATCGAGGAGCAGAATCTCAGCAGAGCCGACCTGCTGGACCCAGGGAGCCTTGCGGTCAGGTCAGCGCTGCCGGAGTCGACAGTCGTTGCGCTCTTACGGGGCGAAGACGTGGCTGCTGGAACCATCGAAGAACGCGTCACCACGCGGATAAAGACCCTGGCTTTCGCCCGTCACAGAGGAGACAAGGCAAGGTTGGCCGACCTGGCCGACGAGATGGTCAACACGTTAGGCCTCTCAGCCCCGTGGGCACGCAGCGTTCTCAAAGGGGACAAGATGCCCGACGTGCGCCTGCTCCACGACTTGGCCGATTTCTTCGATGTCGATGGGGGTGAGGAATTCTTTACGGGGACTCCGGAAGAGTCTCTCGACCGTGTCCTTGTACCCATCTTGGAGAGGTGGGAAAAGCCACATTCACAGGACCCGACCCTGGAACTCATGAAGCGATACGGCATAGTTGGCACGGACCTTCGCCGTCACGGCACCATGACGCCTGAACAGCTTGATCGGCTCATTCGCGGCGCCCTGAAGCCCCTGGCTTCGGAGGAGGATGAGCAATCGTGAGCAGGATCGTCATGAAGATACACCTAACCGAACTTAGTAACGAGACGAAGAAGCAGATCACTCTGCCGATAGCCCCTCAAACCGTTATGAAGACGTTCTGCGGTTCACTTTTCACCTTCGATGCTCACGCCGACTCCCCCGACACCCAACACGTCGAGATGGACTCGCTCGACTTGGTCTTCGGCAGCAAGGCAAACATTTGGATGACTGGCCCGTACGCACAAATGCCAGCCATTACTGAGAGCCTCAGGTGCCGCAACAGCCTCTCCATGACCAGCTGGGGCGGTCACTCACTATGAATCTCACGGTCCTGTACCTGCCCTACGCCGTTCCCATCGCACTGCTCGTAGTTGCGCTGGTCCTCAAGTCGCCGACGATCGTGCGGTCGTGGAAAGATCCCAATGCGCGGGCAACATGGTTCGTCTTGCTGTTCGCCTTAGCAGTTTTCGTCTCCGTCACACACATCCACGGGATCAACGTCATCACCGGCATGCCGAACTTCGCGGCGCCGTGGACCTATTCCATGATCGAGGCGTTCTGTGGTGCATGTCTGACCATGATCATCACGTGGCTGGAAGGACCTTCGTTACGACGCCGCCGCAGGATCTGCTGGGTATGGCGCATCTATGCTGGTGGCGTTGCTGCCCTGTGGGTGACGTTCCTCTTGGCCGACGTACCCGTCGAGCGGGTCTACGATTTCGATACCTACTACGCCAACTCTCCCTGGGTACGCGGGCACATCCTTCTCTACCTGCTCGGTTACCTGACATCAACACTCATCTCCGCCTGGATGATCTGGTCCTGGATCTCCCACGTCAGCGCCCGATGGCTGAAGGCCGGCCTCATCTGCCTTCAGGTCGGACACGCACTCGGACTGGTCTTCGTCTGCGCCAAGCTGACCGCGATCGGCGCGCGGTGGGCAGGGATGAACTGGGACTATCTGAACGTTACCGTTGCTCCTGCGTTCGCGATCCTGGGCGGGACTCTCGTCGCCACGGGCTTTCTCTTGCCTGTGTGTGGCCCGTTTTTGCAAACCTGGCCTCGCGAGCAAGCCGCGTACTGGACCCTTCGGCCGCTCACCCGAGCGATCCGGCACGTGGCGCCCTCCGCAGCGAAGGCACGCATCGGCCGCTTCGCACCTCTTGACCTCCGGCTGATGCAACGGCAGCAGCAAGTCCTGGACGCGCTCTTGCGGCTCGCTCCGTACTACGACCGGACCTTGTATCTGCAAGCCTACGAGGCAGCCGCCACCTGCCGTAGCGAGACGAGGGCCCGCGGAATCGCAGGAGCTGTCGCGATCCGCGCCGCTCTCGACGCATACACCCGCCAGATCCCGCAAGCCGCCGGCGCCATGCCCCCGCAGATCGGCCGGGAAGTCACTGACCACATCCAGCCCATCTCAAGGGCCCTGCGCCGGCCTCGAAGCATCGACAGCCTCCTGCGAGCACTGAACAGCCCTGAGAATGCGACTGCACATGCCTGACGGCCTGCCATCACCAACCGGCTGAAGCGGTTCCTCGCTGCCGCGCAGCCGCTGGGCTGTGTCCGCGCTCGCCGAGTCACGGACGCCACGATGCCTGGCGAGCGACATCGTCCCCATGGGTCGGGTGTGTAAACTTAACGGCTGATCTTGGTTGTTGAGGTGTCAGTTGTTGCTCGGGGTCAGGCGGCCCTCGAAGGCGATCTGGAAGGCGTTGAGGGGTGCCTTCCAGCGCATGGTCCACCGCTTGCGGCCCTTCCCGGTCGGGTCCAGGCTCATCAGCGCCATGTAGACGCACTTGAGGGCGGCCGCCTCATTCGGGAAATGTCCGCGGGCGCGGACGGCCCTGCGGATGCGGGCGTTGACGCTCTCGATGGCGTTCGTGCTGCAGATGACCTTGCGTATCTCGACGTCGAAGGAGAGGAAGGGCACGAACTCGGCCCAGGCGTCCGACCACAGCTTCACGATCGCCGGATACTTGGTGCCCCAGGACTCCTGAACCGCTCCGTGGCCGCGTCCTCGCTGGGCGCGGTGTAGACGGGCTTGAGGGCCTTGGCGACCTTGTCCCAGTCCTGGCGGGCGGCATAGCGAAAGCTGTTCCGCAGGAGGTGAACCACGCACGTCTGGACGATCGTGCGAGGCCAGACGGTCTCCACCGCTTCGGGAAGGCCCTTGAGCCCGTCGCAGACCAGCATCAGTACGTCGTCGAGGCCGCGGTTCTTCAGCTCGGTGAACACGTGCAGCCAGTACTTGGCGCCCTCGCCTCCGTCGCCGGCCCAGATGCCGAGGATGTCGCAGGTGCCGTCCACGGTCACGGCCATCACCACGTAGATCGGACGGTTCGCGACCTTCCCGTCCCTGATCTTGACGTTGATGGCGTCGACGAACAGGACCGGGAAGCGCGATCGAGCGGCCGGTTCTGCCATTCGGCCATGCCGTCCATGACCTTGTCGGTGATGGTGGAGATGGTCTGCTTGGACACCTCCGCCCCGTAGACCTCGGCGAGATGAGCGGAGATCTCTCCGTGGGTGAGGCCCTTCGCCGAGAGCGACAGCACCATCTCATCGATGCCGGTCAGGCGGCGCTGCCGCTTCTTGACGATCTGCGGCTCGAAGGTGCCGGCGGTGTCGCGGGGCACCTTCACCTCCACCGGGCCGACGTCGGTGAGCACGGTCTTGGCCCGGGTGCCGTTGCGGCTGTTGCCGTTGTTCTTCCCGGCCGGGTCGTGCTTCTCGTAGCCGACGTGGTCGGTGATCTCGCCCTCCAGGGCGGATTCCAGCACCCTCTTGGTCAGCTGCTGCAACAGCCCGCCTTCGCCGGTCAGTTGCAGTCCCTCGCTCCGGGCCCGATCAACCAGCATCGCGACAAGCTGCTCGTCCGACACCGCACTCGACGGTGGCTGGACCACCGGCTCGGCTTGCTCGTTCTCCACGGCGGTCTCCGTCATCAGACGCGTCTCCTTGATCATCAGATCCGCCGTTGATTAGCGCCCCAGTGAGTCCGAGCGCCGTCGCGGAGTCAGGTGATGGTGGTCTTCCGCTCCGAATCAGTCAGGGGTGCTCCCGGCAGGCGAGGCCTTCGGGGGCCCAGGAGCATCGGGATGAGCATGTCTGGTGAGAAGAGTCTGGTGGGAGGCTTTTCCAGGCTCATGACGTCCAGTAGCGCACCCAGGGCGCGCGGGTTGCCGGCTCCGGTCTCAACGGCCCGGTCGACGTACCGGGCAAGGAATCGTTCGACGGCTGTGGGCCGTTTGTCGGTGGCGGCGGGGTAGAAAGCGTCCTGCCCCACGGCCAGGTCCCAGGCGGCGGAAACGGGGCGTGCCGCGGCGCGCTGGATGTGCTGGGCGGTGCCGGGGTCGGTGAGCCGGGCGGTGCGCAGAACGTTGCGAAGCGCCAGGGTGCACTGGGCGGCGACGGTGAGGCCGTGACCGTAGACGGGGTTGTAGCCGGCAATGGCGTCTCCGAGCACGGCGAAGCCGTCAGGCCAGCGCTTGGACTTTTCGTAGTATCGGCGGCGGTTGGCGGTGGACCGGGTGGTGGCAACGCTGCCAAGTGGTTCGGCGGTCTTGAGGAGTTCGCCGATGATCGGGTCGCCCAGGCCAAGGGCGAAGTCGATGAAGGCGTCGGGGTCGTTGGTGGGTTCGCCACCGCGTGTGCCGGAGAGGGTGACGATCCAGCGGTTGCCCTCGATCGGCAGGATGATGCCGCCCTGGCCGGGGGCCTTGGCGGGGTTGGCCTGCACATTGACGATCGGGAAGGCGGATTCTGCGGATCTGCCCGGCGCTTGGAAGAGGCGAGTTGCGTAGGCGACGCCGGCGTTGACCTCGCGTTCGGAGACTTGTGGCAGGCCGAGGTTCTCGAGCCATTGGGGTGTGCGGGATCCGCGGCCGGAGGCGTCGATGACGAAGTCAGCGGTCATCGTGACTTCGTCGTCACCGCTGCGGACGCGGATGCCGGTGACTCGATCGGCATCTCCCTGCAGACCGAGCACGGTCGTGTCCTGGCAGGTGGTGATGCGTTCGTGGGCCAGGACGCGGTCGCGCAGGGCGGAGTCCAGCAGATCGCGGGAGCAGACCAGGTTGCGGTGATGGGTGGCCAGGAAACGCCGGAACCAGATCTCGTTGGGGGCCCGGGAGACCATGTCGCCCATGATGTGGATCAGGCGGCCTCCCTGGGCAACGACGTCGTCGACGATGCCGGGCAGGAGTTCGTTGAAGGCGAGGACGCCACCGCTCCATATGAGGTGTGCGTGCCGGGCCTGGGGGACGCCTCGGCGGGGTTCGGGGCCTTCGGGCAGACGGTCCCTTTCGACGATGGTGACATCGGCGAATTCGGTCAGGGCGGCGGCGGCGAAGAGACCTGTAGCACCAGCGCCTATGACGATGACGGTGGGCCGACCGGTGATGCTTACCTCAGGCATGGGCGTCGGTGCTTTCTGTTCTGGTCATCCGCTTGTGGAAACTGTCGACGACGCGAGGATGGCGCAGTGCATCGGAGATGGCGTCGATGTGGTCGTGTATCTCAGAGCCGAACGGGGAAGGCGTCGGGCTGTCTGGACGGGCCGTGGCGTCCCCACCCGCCGCGTTGCCGTGATAGGTGCGGATGGCGGCTCTGATGGTGACAGCGCCGGCCAGAGCACGTGCCTGCTCCTCGTTAAGGGCAGCGGACGCCGCTTTCTCAGCTCGTTGATACAGGCTGTAGTCGAGGTAGGGAGCGAGCAGCCGCAGTGCGTCGTGGACGCGTTGCCGGCGCTGCATCAGACGCAGGTCCAGCGGTGCCCAGAGACCGAAGCGGGCCTTTGCCGAGGCTGGTGCCAGGATGCGCACCAGTCTCCACAGGCGGTACAGACGCCAGTAGTCGCTCTGGTCTCGGAGCCGCTTCTGCAGGAACGGCCCGGCTTGGGGCACGATGAAGCCGATGGCGACGAGGATGGCCTCCAGCAGTGCGAAAGGGGGCGCGGCCTGTGTGCTGAGGTTGTCCCAGTTGGTGCCGGACCAGCGGGCGCCGAGCGCGGCGAGTTTTGCGATGTCGAAGATGAGGCCTGAGGCGAAGCCGAGTTGCAGGCAGATGACGCCCGTTTTCAGCCAGGCGTTGGTGATCTCGGGGGACCACGTCCACAGCATGTAGGCGGCGACCAGGGACGACACCATGTGCGCGAGCAGGTAGAGCAGGATGTGTTCGCGCATCCACGGGGTGCTGGCGTAGTAGGTGTCGAGATCGTAGATCCGCGGAGTGGGCACGTGAGCCACCAGGAACGTTACCCAGAGGGCCACGATGATGCCCGAGTAGATCCAGTACACGCGACGCATCCGGCGTTGGCGCTGTGGCGATGGTTCCTCCCGCCACCGCATGATCATTGTCAGACCAGTGGCGCAGAACGCGGTCAGGAAGCTGTAGGCCCATGGTGACGCGATGTTCGGTATCCCCGTGAGGACATTGAGCCGTTCGATGTTGGCCGGCGTGATGACGACGAGCACGGCTGTGGCCCAGGTCAACAGCAGTGTGGTAGCCCGGACATCGGGATCTCGCCAGGCTCGCACAATGGTGGGCAACTTGAAAAGGAGTGCGGTCGCCAGCAGCACGGTGGGCACGGCGTAAGGGATGTGAAAATTGGGGTTCATTTACAGGATGTATCCGCCGCGGTTGAGGAGCGACAGATGGATACGTCCCTCAACAGTTGCAGCACTCACCGGTCCCTCCGCATACCGCCCCGTCATCCAGGTGCGGACTTCGCGGCCGAACAACAGTCCGAAGGTCTCTGCGTCCACCTCGTGGTCGTTGGCGGAGTCCGCTCGGGCCGCAACGGTGAGTATGGCCTCGCGTGGGACTTCGTCCGCAGTGAGGATTTGCGCCGCGGCCCGCTGGACGGCATCGGATGCCCGGTTCGCGGTGAGCGCGCGGGCGGCAGCGGGCAGGCCGGCTGTGTGGTGGCCGTTACAGCCTTCCTCCTCATGCCATAGTTCATGACCCAGGATGACCAGTTGGGCCTCGGGGGCGGTGGCTTCCTCAACCACGATGACGGACCGGTCCCCGCAGTCCAGTCGTAAGCCCGAGACAGGGATGTCCGGAGGGAAGGACCGAAACACGAGCTCGATGGGCCGGCCCACGCGAACGCTCATCGCCCGAGTGAACTCCTGCATGACAATCCGCGGTTCCGCCGGCCTCTGAATGGACCTCGCGGCTTCCCTCCCCAGGGCGCCCAGCAGTTCCTTCATCGCCTTGGTGCTCATTACTTGGGTTCTCCCTCCTCGGGCACCACCGACCGCAGCACGCCTTCCAGGACTCGCTCCAGTTGCTGTCGCGTCATGGAACCGTGCTGTCGCAGATCCGCGGCTTTCACTCCGTATCGGTCGAGCAGGGCACCCACGGGGTCCGTACCGGGGTTGTCCAGCTTCGCCAGGACCGACAGGAGGACACGATTGAGGGCTTCGTCGGCCGAAGCCGTGAAGAAGGACTCTCCGCCGTCCACGCCGAAAAATCCCACAAGGTGGTGGAGGAGTTCGATGTTGGGCGTCTTCTTGCCGTCGCAGACCTGGCGTGCCCAGACCTCCGAAACTCCCGACCGTAGAGACACTTCAGCGGCAAGATCCGACATGCGCTTGCCGGTGCGCGCGAGATAGTCATTGGAGAGCGTCTTGATCCGTGCACTGGCCCGCTCGCTCACCGTGTCGACCGGCGGTGCACCGCCATTGAGCAGGTGAGCGACGACGGTCTCCGGCTGGGCCGTTTGCACCGCAAGCTGCTTCGGATCGAGGACGTCCGAGCGCCTCAGACCGTGCTCATCGATGAGCACGTCCAACCGGCGAAGTGTCTCGGACAGAGATGCCTGCGACTCCAACGATGCGCTCCCTGCGATCCGGGGGGGGCGGCTAGTCCCACATGTGCATGGCACCCTACGCACATTCGACACTACTCACAACGATCGTTTATTGGCCAAGAGTGCACCACTTCGGGCCTGATGTGGCCTGGCCTGTTGGAGTCATCTCACTGGACAGATGATGCTCCAGACGCCCAAGGAGTCTTCTGCACTGCGACCACGACTAACGCAGCGATGATCCTGTCCTGGTCGCACGCAAGCGGCAGCGCAGAAACCCTCAACCACGAGACATCACCCCCGCGCCGGCACGACGCAGGCAGGACCAGGTTCCCCTGCCCCCGGCACTCACGCCTCCCCTACTGCCCAACCTACTGAATCACTCGGCGCCCCGAGAGAAAGCAGCCCGTCATGAGTACAGCTCCGCGCCGCAGCCCCGCCCGTGCAGTCGTCATCGGGGGCAGCATCGCCGGCATGCTCGCCGCGGCAGCAGTCAGGGACCACGTCGATTCCGTCGAGATCCTCGAGGCCCACGAGCTGCCCGAGGGACCAGAGCCTCGCACCGGTGTCCCCCAAGCGGTCCACATCCACTTCCTGCAGACCGGCGGCATCGAGGCAATCGAGAGCCTCCTTCCCGGCTCCGTCGACCTACTCCTGGCGGCAGGAGCACATCGGATTCCTGTAACGAGCAACATGGTCATCTGCTCACCGGAAGGCTGGTATCGCCGCTGGCAGCGCGCCACTCACTCCCTGATCACCGCAAGCCGTGACCTGACCGACTACATCGTCCGCGGGCAAGTCCTCAAGGATCCCCGGGTCACGGTGCGCACACACACCAGGGCCATCGAGCTACTCGGCGACCGCCGTACCGTCACGGGCGTCCGGATCCGCACCGACCACGGCCCGGAAGCCGAACTCCGCGCGGATCTGGTCATCGACGCCTCCGGCCGAGCCACGCGCACACCTCAGTGGCTCGCCCGATTGGGCATCACCGGCCTCGCCCAGGACCAGATCGACTCCGGCCTCGCCTATGCCAGCCGCTTCTACCTCGCCCCTGTCCCCACCCGCGGCTGGCCCGTGATCGGTGTGCAAGCCAGCCCTAGCCTTCCCGGACCCGCCAACGCAGGCGGCATCCTGCCGATCGAAGGCGACCGCTGGCACGTCAGCCTGATGGGCGCCCCCGGCGGGCACCCACCCCGTGACGCGGACGCTTTCGAACCCTTCGCCCGCACCCTGCGCCACCCCCTCCTGGCCGACCTCCTGACCCATGCCAAACCGCTCACCGACGTCCATGTCACCCACAGCACCGCCAACCGGCGCTACTACTACGAACGGCTCACTCACTGGCCAGACGGTCTCGTGGCACTCGGAGACTCGGTTGCCACCTTCAATCCCACGTACGCGCAAGGCATATCCGTGGCGGCACAAGGCGCCATCGACCTGCGCGAACTCCTCTCCCGCCCATGCGCCCCTGGGCTCACCCACCGCGCCCAGCGCGCCGTCGGCCGGCGCATCGACAATGCGTGGGCTTTGGCGACCGGGCAGGACATTCACTTCCCCACCACGAAGGGGAAGAGCCCGAATCTCGCCGACCGCCTCCTGCACCGCTACGTCAGCCGCCTGTCCCGCACCGCAACAGGCTCCTTCCACGCCGCGACGGCTCTGACCAACGTGCTTGCTCTTCAAGCCCCGCCCACCACACTCATAAGCCCCAGCACTCTCGTTGCAGCACTCCTCGGCCCCCTCCGCCCGCCACTCAAGGGCCCGCAGTTCGCACCAGCTGAGCGCAACCTGCTCAACGGCCTGGACAAGGTCGCCGAAGCGAGCGCATAGGCACATTCTTCAGGGGGTGCAGTTCCTTTGACGGGAAGTCCGAAGCGGCCAGGTGCCCCCAGCAGTCACTCTGGGGCGCTGACCTGGCCTGCTGACGGCGGGGCAAGGAGCCCAGCGAGGAGTGCGCCGAACCTCTCGGGCGCTTCCAGCATCACCATATGGCCCGTGCGGGGAAGCTCGGTGTAACTGGCTGCGGCGGACAGAGACCAGGCAGGCACATCCCACCCCGCACGTGAGCGGGCCCCGGCGACCAGATAGACCGGGATGTGCTCGAACATGCCCACAGCAGCAGCTGGTAGTCCGGTCCAGCGGTGTACTCGACGACAGTACGAGCCATGGCCTGGATGGTCGAAGCGGGCTGGTAGGCCAGGTCTTGTGTCACAGAGCGGAGCTGCCATGCTGCCCCGCGGCACTCTGCGGGCGCACGAGGAAGACCAACTCCTGAAGGTGCGGCTGGCCTGCCCCGACATCGCCCGGGCCTGCGACCTCGTCCGCACCTTCCACGACCTGCTCCAACACCGGTGCGGACACCAGCTGTTGGAGTGGGTACGCGAGGCAGAACGCGACGCACCGGCCCCCGTCCCCTCCTTCGCGCATAACCTCTGCCTCGACCTCGACGCCGTCACCGCCGGCCTCACCCTCCCGTGGAGCTCGGGCATCGTCGAAGGCCATGTCAACCGCATCATTCTGTGGAATCAGAATTGTCAAGCTTGTTGGGCTTTGCCCTGTCGAATGCCGAGGATCGGCAGAAGGATGGCGCTGGTCGGAACATCGAGCTGCCGGGGTGTTGGTCCGGCCGGGGTGGGTGTGTCAGCGAGTCTTGCGAGGAGGCGGTCGATCGCGGTCTGACCGTCGGCAACCGCTGCCTGTTCGTCGTCGGTGAGCGGGATCGACACAGCCATCCTTTGCAAGTTTTCTTTGGCTTCGAGGAGTTGGGATTTCGTGGAGTCTTTCGGGGTGTAGACGACGTGGCCGAGCCGCTGTCGGAATCGCGTCTGCGCGTGGAGATCGACGCAGCGAGCTTCAGCACAGGCAACGACCAGCGGGACGGCGACGTACCGTCGGCGAAGTTCCTGGACACCGACCGGAACCCGCTGATCACGTTCGTCTCCGAGCGGGTGGACGCCACGTCCGTCTCCGGCACGCTCACCGCGTGCGGGGTCCCCCGGTCCGCGAGCCTGTCGATAGTGCGCTCGCAGGTGCACACGAACTCGTTCACCGTCCGTGCCACCACCCGGGTCGACCGCACAGAGTTCGGTGTGACCGCGGCCCGCGGGATGGCCGGGCGCCATCTCGACCTGACGCTGGAGGTCACGTGTGTCCATGCCTGACGCCGCCGCAAGCGCACCGGGCGGCGGGTGACTGTCATGTCTAGTGCTCTGACCGGATAGGTTCGCCGGGCTCGGGCCGGGGCTGGTCTGGCGCCTGTGGAGCTGCGATCTTGTGGTCATGGGGACGCATGTTCTGGAGGCTGGCGAGATTGATCGTCCGGCGCTGATCTTGGTGCACGGTGCCGGGCAGGGCGGTCGGATGTGGCGACGTCAGCTGGACGCGTTGTCCGATGACTTTCACGTCGTTGCGCCTGATCTGCCTGGGTTCAGCAGCGCACCGGGACCGTTCAGCTTGACGGCGGCGGTCGAATCCGTCACCGGGATCGCCCGAGGGCTACGGCCGGTTCACCTGTGCGGCCACTCTCTCGGGGCGATCGTGGCCACGCGGGTCGCAGGTGAGAACCCGGACCTCGTTGCCCGGTTGATTCTGTCCGGGGGACCTGAGATCGCGCCGGGCACGACATCACAGCGTCGGCTTCGGATCGAACGGCATCGCCCCGGCTGGCTGGTCCGTGCGACCTCCGACCTGCCCGATCGCAACGGATGGATCGATATGCTGGACGCTCTGCAGACAAGCGACCTCTCCTACGTGCTTCCACAGATCACCGTTCCCACGCTTGTGCTGTGCGGAAAACGGGATCGCGCCAGTCTGCCGGACGCCCGACGGACCACGGCGGCCATCCCGGGAGCCCACCTGTCGGTGGTTCCGCACGCCGGGCATCTCCTGCCCGTGACGGCGCCGCATGCCTTCAATGCCATCGCCCGGGGATTCCTCAACCCGGAATGCCGGCAGACGTAGTCAGGGCATCGTGATCCGGTACTGCTTCATCATGCGGCTTTGAGTGACCGCCCGCCCCAGCGGATGCCCTTCTCGCTGCGGATCCGGGCGCGTTCGCGGCGTTGGGCTGCCAGTACGTCGGGGTGGCGGGCTCGTCCGACACCGCCTCCGCGGCCGACTCGACGACCGGCTCTTCCACGGTCCCGTGCTCGGTGATGGCCTCGCTCATCAGGCGTCTCCTTGATCATCGGATCCGCCGTTGATTAGCGCCTCCCCGAGTTGGATGCGGTGCTCCAAGAGCGACACCTTCGTGTTGAGCCCCGGCTCGGGAAGGGCCGTCGCGACGTAGTTCTCGACGCGCTCCACCACCTTGGTGAGTTCGGGGCGGATGGAGAGCGCCAAGTCGACAAGCCCGCCGCCGGATCCGGCCGCACCGGCGAGGGCACCCCGACTCATGCGTCCGCCTCGCGCAGGGCGTCGCGCACCAGCTCGTCGGCCGCGCCCGTGTAGGCGGCGGGGTCGAGCAGGTCCGCAAGGCGCGCGGCGTCCAGCGGCTCCTGCGCCGCGAGGGCCGACACGAGCGATCCGCCGCCGGCCGCCTCCGCGGCGGCCCGGCCGACGGCGGCCTTGGCGGCCGCCTTGCCGAGGGCCGGTGCCAGTGCCGCGGCCAGGCGCTCGGAGACGATGAGTCCTCCGGTCATGTCGACGTTGGCCCGCATGCGCTCGGGGAACACTTCAAGGCCTGCCACCAGTTCGCGGGCGGTGTGGGCGGCGCCGCCCGTGAGCCGCAGGCACTCCCGCAGTGGCTGCCATTCGGCGTGCCAGGCTCCGGCCGAGCGCTCGTCCTCACTGAGCAGGCACTGCGTCAGAATGCTGGCATGAGCGGGCACTTGCAGAGCGGCAGAGCGGATCAGGGTGGCCAGGGCCGGGTTCCGCTTCTGCGGCATGGCCGAGGACACTCCGCGGCCCTCCGCGGCCGGCTCGGCGAGCTCGGCGACCTCGGTCCGGGCCAGGGACTGCACATCCACCGCCGTTTTCCCCAATACGCCTGCAACCAGGGCGAGCTCACTGGCCAAGGCGGCGACAGGCGTACGGTGGCTGTGCCAGGGCAGCGCGGGCGCCCGCAGTCCCGTCTCCGCGGCGAACCGCTCGGTCAGCCGTCGCGCATAGCCCTCCGTCGGCGGCTCCCCCCGGTCCTCCCGGTCCTCCCGGTCCTCCCGGTCCTCCCGGTGGAGGTGCTCATAGGCGAGGTATCCGGCCAGGGTGCCGGCCGCTCCGCCGAGCTGGACGACGAGGCCCTGGGAGCGGAGCCGGTGCAGGCGGGCCGCGGCGGTGCGCACCGCGACCATCCAGCCGGCCGCTTTGAGTCCGAACGTCGTCGGCACCGCGTGCATCGCCAGCGTGCGGCCCGGCATGAGGGTGCCGGTGTGCTCGGCGGCCAGTGTGCGCAGGGAGTCGACGATGCCGTCCAGGTCGGCCAGTACGAGGTCCAAGGTGCGGGCCGATACCAGCATCAGCGCGGTGTCGAAGATGTCCTGGCTGGTGGAGCCGCGGTGCACGTAGTCGGCGGCCTCGGGCGCCTTGGCGGTGAGCAGTTCGGTGAGCTGCTGGACCAGAGCCACCACCGGGTTGGCCGCGCCCCTGCTGCGCCGGGCCAGTTCGGGCAGGTCGAAGTGGTCGGCGCGGGCCCAGTGCGTGATGGTCCGCGCGACCTGCTCCGGTACGTTGCCGAGGGCGGCCTGGGCGCGCACGAGCGCCGCCTCGGCGTCGAGCATCGCCTGCAGCCAGGCCTCGTCGGACGTCGCGGCCTCGGCGGCGGTGCCGGCCCGCACCGGGCTGAGCAGCCCGGCATCGATGATGCTCATCGCGTCAGTTCTCCGATCATCGGGCGGTCGTGCTGCGTACTTGCGTCGGCCAGGGCGAGCACGGCTCGGGCGATGGCGTCCGAGTCCTGCAGGGTCACCGAGCCGACTCCCGGGCGGATGCCGGCCGCCGTCGCCCAGTGCACGGCCTCGGTAGGCACACCGAAGGCGAAGCAGCCCGGGTGCACGTCTCCCTCGGCGTCGATCAGCCGGTAGGGCGTCTCGGAGACGGCGAGGCCTCCGGTCTCGTACGACTCCTCGCCGGGGCCCGGGATCTCGTAGCTGCGGCAGCGTCCGCTGCCCGACAGGTGCCGCAGCAACGGATCCGCGGTCACCCGCACATCCGTCTGCGGAAGCCGTGCCTCGATCAGCGTGGTGACCCTGGTCAGGGAACCGGGCACCGCCCCCGATTCGAGGGTGAACACGCCCTCCGACTCCTCCGCCGCGGCCCGGATGCCGGGACCGAGCACCCGCAGCACCCCGGCCTCGACAAGGGCGATGGCCTCCTCGATCCGCCGCGCGGGCGGGCCGATCGACAGGAACGCGTTGAGCGGGGTGTACCAGGAGTCGAGATCGCGCTGGTAGGAGCCGCCGGTGAGGCCGCCGTGATCGACCACGAGACGCACTTCGTTGCGCAGGTCGCGCAGCACGTCGAGCGCCGACTTGAGCGGGCCCGCCACGTTTCCCTCCCGCGCGGCGCTCAGGTCCGCGCGTAGGTGGTCGAGGAGCCAGCTGTGGAAGTCCTCGGGCGAGGCGAAGTCCCGGTCCGCGTACGGCCGGGCGATGCGGTCCCAGTCCCAGCGCCGGTCCGCGTCGATGCCGAACTCGCCCGGCAGGAGCCTTTCCTGAGCGCTCCCGGGCGGGGCTGCAAGGTAGCGGGTGCGCAGCTGCCGGGCGTCTGTCGGCCGGCCCTCGGCTGTCAGCAGCGCCGTGTAGTACACGGTCTCCACTTCCTTGGCCACGAGCGGCCACACGGTGGCGCGGAAGTCGATCCCGCCGTGTCGTCGAGCGCGCCGCTGAAGATCGCGGATCACCTCGGGGGTCAGCACGGCGGGCTCGTGCCGGCCGTGAGCGCCCTTCTGGTTCTCGCCTCGTGAGTGGAACGGCAGTCCGCGTCGCGAGCCCGCGACGAGCTGTGGCTCGCGCCCGGACGCCAGATAGCGCAGTCTCCCCTCGTGTTCCTCGAACCGCCCGCCACGGCCGAGTGTCAGCAGTGCCGTGTAGTCGAAGAAGTTGAGGCCGAGTCCGAGCAGTCCCACCGTCTCCCTGGGCCGCACTGCCGACAGGTCCACGTCCGCGGGGTTGGCGGGCAGGATGTAGCCCAGGCCGTGGGACCGGGCGAACCGCGTCCGTTCCCGCTGGCGGGCCGACGGCCGCACCGGGAGGTGGCCTTGTGCGAGGACCACGGCGTGCAGACCGGCGAGCAGCGTGTCGTCGTCGAGCAGGACGCACTGCGTACCGCCGGGCTCGTCGTCGAGCGCCACCGCCCGGGCCCGGTGCTCGATGACGGTCAGCGCGCCCGGGGCGGTCCTGACGACCCGCTGGAAGACCCATTCCAGATAGCGGCCGTAGAAGGAACGCGACGGATAGGAGTCCGGGCCGAGCGCTCTGGCCTCGGCGAGCACCGCCTCGTCGTAGGGCCGGTCGTCCAGCGGGCCGATCAGGGTGAGGAAGCGCGCCCACTCGTACAGGCTGGGCCCCGGCACCAGGGTCCCGTCGATCGTCACGCTCTCGTCGGTGAACATCGTGACCTGCGAGGCCACGGTGTTCATCAGCAGGTGCGCGGACTGGTCGGTGCGCCACACCTGGCCCGCCCCCGGCGGAAACGGGTCGATCACATGCACGGTGATCGCCACGTCGTCGGGCGTCGACACCGCGTTCGCGCACAGCCGTTCCAGGACCGAAAGCCCCCGGGGCCCGGCACCGATCAGGCAGACGTCGAGCCGTCGGCCGGTCATAGTCCCTCTCTCCACGAAGTCGAAATGCGTCTGAGTAGGTCGCATGCACCGGAGTTCATCCGGGTCGTAAGGCCGACGCGTTCTCGGCACTCTGCCCTGCAGCGGCTTTCAGCCCCACGTGGCGGTGCCTCTCAGGCTCCGACCGGGCGTGGTGCTGGGAGTTGTCTCAGGCGGGCGCGGTAGGACCGCAGGGCCATCAGAAGGGGGCGACCAGGGCTTTGCGGAACTGTTCGATGACGTCGTCCAGCATTCCGGTGCTCTCTGACCGAATGTGCAGGCCGCCGCTGTCCCGGGTCATGTGCTTGTCGAGCAGGAAGAAGCTCTGTACGACGTGCCGGGCGCCGAGGGAGTGGGCCACCGGCCGCAGCGCGTAGTCGAGTACCAGGACGTGTGCGGTGCTGCCGCCGGTGGCCAGTGGAAGCACGACCTTGTGCGTGAAGCCGTACTGGGGCAGCAGGTCGAGGAAGGTTTTCAGCAGTCCGGAGAAGCTTGCCTTGTATGTCGGTGTGGCCAGCACGATGCCGTCGGCCTGAGCGACCTGGTCCAGGGCCGTGGCGATCCGCGGATGCGCGGTGTCCGCGCGGAGCAGCGGCTCGGCCGGGAGGGCGCGCACTTTCAGGTGGCCAGCGTGCCATTCGTTCTCGGCCAGCCGCCGCGCTATGTAGTCACCGACGAGTTCGGTCTTGGATGTCGGGGAAGGGCTTCCCGAAATCACCAGCACCTTGGACACGGTCACCCCCAGGAAGGGTCGGGTCGGGGTCGTTAGGTAGGGAGCCCGGGACGGATCCGGGCTCCCTACCGTTGGGAGGTCAGGCCGGCCAGCCGAAGGCGCTGACGGTGTCACGGGCGCGCCGCGGCTCGGGGTCGTTGAAGACGAAGCAGCGCGTGTTGGAGACCTGGCCGCTGGCCGCCTGTGCCGTCGAGAAGATCAGCACCGGCCTGGGGGCACCGTCCCGGGTGACGAAGTTCGCACGGAAGTTGATGATCGGCGAGTCCTCGTCCCAGCGGGACAGGAAGTCGTCCAGCAGTCCCTGGTCCTCGTAGATCTTGCGGATGTGCTGGCCGACGTACTCGCCCGGTGTGGCGCTGTACTCGACGAGGGCGACGTCGGCCGGATTGGCGTGCATGACCTGTCCGTTGACTCCGATGAGGTGGATCGCGACCGGGGCCACCTCGTAGAACTCACGGAGTACCGAATCGTGCTCCTTGGTCGGCGTCAGGACGGGGTTGCTTCGCTCGTCGACCGCGCGGATCCAGGCGGCGGCGTCGGACGTGGGGTCCTCGGTGCTCGTGTTGGACACCGGCAGCCGTTCCCCGAGTTCCGGCCGGCTGACCCAGTGGATCCGGCTCTCGTCACCCGCGCCGGCGACTACGGCGTTCACCGCGGAGGCACGGTTCTGCGTGCCGTCGGCGCTCTGGTAGGTGACGCGGACGTTCTCGAGCCTGCCGTTCTTCTCGAGCTGCGCCAGCAGGTCCGTGAGCGCGTCCTTGCCGTCGACCAGGATCCGGCCACGGAGGTGGTCGGCCTCCCCGTGCATGAGGACGGACTGCGCCTTGTTGTGCAGCAGGACGGCACCGGAGCGGTCGGTGACCGTGATGCCGACCGAGCTGTTGCCGACGACGTCGATCAGCTGCTCGATGGTGGGCGTGCTCTGGTTGTCAACCGTCATGGCCGACTCCTTCATGTGTGGGTTCGGTCGGGGGTGCGCAAGGGACCTCAGCAACGTTCCACGAGGTCCGTGATGGTGGTGGCCACAGAGGCCCGGTCGGAGAGGTAGTAGTCGTGTCCGCCGGGAAAGGCGAACGTCCCGAGGAGCGGGCCTGTGGTGAAGGAGGCCCATTGCGCCATGTCGGCGGGCCGGGCGAAGGGGTCGCTGTCTCCGCAGAACAGCGCGAGCGGTGTGTGGATCGGCCGCTGGGTGACGCTGTGTTCCCGCCGCATCCTCAGATCCTGTGCCAGCCAGGTCCCCTCCGCGTCGTCCTCCTTGTCGGTGGTGGACTGGTTGCGGCGCAGCGCCTCGAAGGCCGCGGCCACGGCGGTGCGCGGGGTGCTGCCGGGGTCCCGGGCACCGGAGACGGACAGGCTGCCGATCGTGTACTGCGGACGGGCCTCGAGCCGGATCGCGAGCTCGTAAGCGAGCAGGGCCCCGAGGCTGTGTCCGAACAAGTGCAGTCGCCGGCCGCCCGGCAGTAGCGCGGTGAGATCGTCCGCCCAGCGGTCCGCGGCGGCGGACACGGACGAGGGTGCCGCGTCGTGCGCCAGCCGACCGCGGCCGGGCAGTTCGCAGTGGAGGGCGGGCAGGGTCTGCGGGAGATGGGCTCCCACTGGGAAGAAGGGAGAGGTGACACTGCCGGCGGGCGGCAGGAAGAGCACCGCATCGGTTGTTCCGTGCAGTTTTCCCTGCACCACGACAGCCTTTTCGTTCACCATACCGCCTCCTCACATTTCTTTCGACTGCCCACACCTATGGGGTGAGAAAATTCTGCTCGATATCCTTGAGGGTTCGGAAGGAGTCGAGGTCGACGTCCATCGACTGCATCATTTCGCCGCGCAGTTCCTCGATGAAGAGAACGAGTTCCACGAATTGCAGGGAATCGACGATCCGTGACTCGATGATGTCGGTTTCCGGATTCAGTTCATCCTCGGCGAGTTCGGGGTTGCGCTGAAGGATCCAGGAGCGCACGTCCTGCCAGGTCGCCGTCATCACAGAACTTCCGAGCCAGCCAGCTGCGTGACGAAGGCGTTGAACGCCGCGACCCGGTCGGCCACCTCGGAGATGAGCGCGAGGTCGCCGGGGCTGATCGGGCCGCGCCGGTGGCCGTCGCCGCGCAGCACGACCAGGTGGCCGCCGCGCAGCCCCCGGTAGGTCAGGGGCACGGCCACCGCCGAGCTGGCCCGCCACTGGCGCAGCAGCGGCAGGTGGCCCGGGTCGGTCTGCTTCAGCAGGCCCTCATGCTCGCTGATCACGAGCTTCTGGTCACCGGCTTCGGTGATGAGGCCCCGCACGCCCTCCAACGCCGTGGAGTACTCGGTGGGCGACTGGACAACGAGCTGCGAGTGGGTGGCGAGGGCGCCCAGGGAGACGGCGGAGGCGAGGAAGGGGACGCAGGCCTTGGCCACCGCTGGCACGACTTCCTTGAGCTGCGGGGCCTGCTGGATGGCGGTGCTGATGTGCACGAGAAATCCGAGAGATTCCTCGGCGGCCTTGCGTCCTGCGATATAACGCAGGGCAGCGCTCCAGTTCTCGGTCGAGCCATTCTGGCCGCTTTCAGACATAAAGAGTCCTCGGTGGTTACGGAGGGAATTTCCCACAAGCTAGCAGTCGATTTACGGCGAGGCAATAGCACTTCGGCATTCTTGCCCCTTCGAGAAAAAGGGTCGCCAAAGAAAGCACGCAATTCAGGAAGGCGATCAGGCTGTTAGCCGGTTTTTGCGGAGGGTGGCCCGTCGCGGTCAGGTGAAGCGGACGTCTGGGTCGAGCAGGCACAGCCGCCCGTCGGCGAGGTGGAGCCGGTCGTTGCTGTAGTTGAGTGCGGCAGACCGCAGGTCACGCAGGGTCTTTTCCAGCCGGGTAGGCGAGTTCTGGAGATAGCCGTGCCGGAGACCGACGGCGTCGATCAGTTCGTCGACGGCGCGGTAGCACTCCTCGGCAGCGGTGATCTTCAGGCTGTTCAGCAGGAGTTGACTGCTCGTGTCGGCGAGGTCGGCGCCGCTCGCCACGAGGGCCTCGGTGCGGCGCAGCAGGGCGTGGACTGTGTCGAGTCGCTGTCTGGCCCGGGAGAGCCGGGTCATCAGCAGCTGCGAGCCCAGGTCGAAGCTCTTGCGGCCGGCCGGGTCACGCAGCAGTCGCAGAACACGGGAAAGAGCTCCGGCCGCTGTGCCCAGCCATGCTGCCGACCAGCCGAGATGGGCAAGCGGTCCGAATACGGACTGGGCGATGTGGTGGAAGGCGCCGTGCTCGCCGATCACCTGGTGTCCGGGAATGGTGCCTGCGAAGGTGAGGGGAAGGCTGTGACTGGCGCGCATGCCCATCGGACACCAGGCACCGCTGCCTTCGACACGCAGTTGGTGCCGGTGTGCGTAGACCAGGGAGACGTGGTGGTCGGCAGTCGCGTGCGGGCTGCGCATGGTGATGAGGAAACCGTCCGCCGCGGTGCCGCCCGTCACGATCGGTGCGACTCGGTCGACCTCCAGGGTGTCGTCGGCCTCGCGTAAGGGGGCGTACGAGCGGAACAGGTGACCGCCTTTGCCCGGTTCTGTGGTCACCGAGGCCAGGTACAGGTCGCCGGCGGCGAGTTGGGAGAGCAGCTCCTCCCGGAGCGGTGAGGCGGCGTACCGGATGATCGCCTCGGACTGCTGGCAGTGCATGGCGAAGATCATCGCCACGGACATGTCGACGCGGCCGAGGGCCATGGCGGCGTCGACGAGATCGGTGAGGGTGCCTCCGCACCCTCCGTGCTCGGCCGGTACGAGCAGCCCGAGCAGACCGGTGCGGCGCATCTCCGCGAGAGCGTGCTCAGGGAAGACGGCGTCGCGGTCGGTTCGCTCCAGATGCTCTTCAGCCACCCGGGCCACAGAGGCGACGCGCTCGGCGATGCCGGTCGCCGTCATCTCGCGCGCCGACGCGGACGACTCCGGTGGTGCGGTCTTCGCTGTGGTGGTCGTCACGAGGCCTCATTCCGGTGGACGGCGGACGTGTGCAGCGAGCGGTGGTCGATCTTTCCGTTGTGTGTCAGGGGCAGCGTGTCCCATTCCTGCCAGCGCCGGGGCACCATCGCGGTCGGCAGTGCCGTGCTCAGCGCGTCCTGCAGCACCGACGAGGGCACCCGGGTCCGCAGACTGTAGTGAGCGACGAGTTCGCCGTGTTCGCCCTCGCCGGAGACGACGACCGCGCACTGTTCCACGGCCGGGTGCCGGCTCAGGACGACCTCGATCTCGCCGAGTTCCATGCGGACGCCGGACACCTTGACCTGCCGGTCGCTGCGGCCGAGGTAATACAGGAGTCCGTTGTCGACCCGGGCCAGGTCTCCGGTCCGGTACAGGCGGCCGGTGGCGGAGTCCGGGGCGAAGGGGTCACGGAAGAAGGCCCGGTCGGTGGTGGCGGGGTCGTTGAGGTAGCCGAGCCCCACGCCCGTGCCGCCGACGAACAGCTCACCGCTCTCCCCCGGTTCTGCCGCCCGCCACGGGCCTGCGTTCGCGTCCTGGACCAGGACGTACAGCGTGGTGTTGGCGATCGGGCTGCCCACAGGCAACCGGGAGCCGGCCAGGTCGGCGGGCGTCACCACGTGGTGCGTCACGTCGTCGGAGCACTCGGTGGGGCCGTAGGCGTTGACCAGGGACACGTGCGGCAGGGTGTGCGGCACACGCTCCGCGACGGCCGGATACAACTCCTCTCCGGTGGAAAGGAGCCAGCGCAGCGAGGGGAGTCCGCCTCCGCTGCGGCGGGCCAGGTCGTTGACGAGCCATCCGATGACGGTAGGGACGAGTTCCACGACCGTGACGGCTCCAACGTCGAGGACACCGATGAGCCAGCGGGGAAGCCGCATGGCGTCGTCGCCGACCACGACCACGCGTCCGCCGACGAGCAGCGGGCACAGCATCTGCCAGACGGAGATGTCGAAGACCAGCGGGGCGGTAAACGCGACCGCGTCGTCCGGCCCCAGTGCCAGGTCGGTCGCCTTGGCCCAGAGATGGTTGAGCATGCCCTGATGTTCGACCGTGGCGCCCTTTGGACGGCCGGTGGTGCCCGAGGTGAAGATCGTGTACCGGACCTCGTGGGAACGGTCGCCGCTGCGGTCCAGGGGCGCGGCGCCCTCGCTCCCGCCAGGTACGGGCAGGACCGCTGTCTCCGTGTCGGCGGCTGCCGCCCTCGCGGCGTGTGCGGTGCCGCCGTCGCCGCAGTAGTCCAGAAGCAGCCTGGCCCGGCTGCGGTCGAGCACATCCCGGACCCTGACTTCCGGCCAGTTCGGGTCGATTGGCAGGTAGGAGGCGCCCAAGGCCTCCAGGGCGAGGAAGACGGCTGGGGTCTCGGCGCTGCGGACACCGACCGCGGAGACGACGTCACCGGCCCCCACTCCGGCAGCGCGCAGGGCGTCCCGGATGACCGCGATACGGCCGAGCAGGTCCCGGTAGCTCAGGGTCCGCTCGCCGTCGACGACGGCCGGCCGGTCCGGGTCGCGTTCGGCGTGGCCGATGACGTGGTCGAGCAGGGCGGTCGCGTTGTCGTGTGCACGGACATGGCGCAGGGCGAGTTCCCGGGCCCGGGCTACGGCGCCAGGGGCCAGCGGCAGTCCGGCACGCACCGTCGCCGGGCTCGTGTCAGAAGGGACGGTCGTCATCGCTGCCCCCTCTCCGGCAGCGGGGTGCTGTGCCGGTCCAGGTCGTGGAAGAACCCGTCGACCGGTGTCAGCCAGCCGTTCTCGCGGGCGCGGGCGTGCACGTGCTCACCGACCGTCAGGTCGAGGACGCCGAGCCCGAACGGGGAGAAGACCACCGTGCGGTCGGACGGTGCCTTCACAGCGCCGGTGAGTACGTCGTACAGGGTGCCGTCCAGGAAGTCGCGCCCGCCGGTGTGCTGTTCGGCGAGGTGGACCGAGGTGTTCGCCTTGAGGACATGCTCGATGTCGTCCACCACGTTGCAGCTGTCGAGGATGACGTCCGTGCCCAGGTCACGCAGCGACACGTGCAGGACCAGCGGGTGGTGGGCAAACCAGGCCGGTTCGAGCAGGTGCGGGGTGGCCGCCGTGGTGGCACAGACGATGACGTCGCAGGAGCGGACCAGTTCCTCCGCCGAGTCCAGGACGCGGACCGGTGCACCATCCGGCTGCTGGTTCAGGTGGTCTGCGAAGGCGCGCGCGTACTCGGCGGACGTGTCGTGGACGGCGACCTCCTGTGAGGTCTGGTCCAGTGCGGAGAGATAGGAGTGCACGTACCGTGCGATGAGGCCGGTGCCGAGATAGCCGATGCGCCGGGGCGCGGGCCGGTCGACGCCGAGCGCGCGGGCCGCGACCGCGGCGGAGGCGGCCGTACGCACGGCGCTGATGATCGAGCTCTCCAGGCAGGCGTACGGATAGCCAGTGACGGGGTCGTTGAGGATCAGCACCGCGGAGGCACGGGGAATGCCGCGGTCGAGGTTGGTGGGGAAGCTGGAGATCCACTTGATGCCGTCGACCGGCCGGCTGCCGCCGACCGAGGCGGGCAGCGCGATGATGCGGGCGCTGGGCCGGTCGGGGAACCGCAGGAAGTAGGAGGGGGGATTGATCGTGCGGCCTTCCCCGTGCAGGCGGTAGGCGTCTTCGACGAGGTCGATGACCTCTCGCTGCCGCCCGTCCAGCACCTGGTGCACGCTGCTGCCCGGGATGACGCAGAACTGGGGGATGCTGGCCTGATCGCTCAAGATGTCTCCAGGATCTTGTGCAGGTCGTCCTGCTGACCGTAGTGATGGCTGACCCAGGTGTCGTTGTAGATCGTGTTGAGGTAGCGCTCTCCTAGATCCGGCGCGATGGCCACGGCCGTGTGCACGGTGCCACCGTGCTGGGCGAACCACTGTGCGGCGGCGCTGATCACCGTTCCGGAGGAGCCTCCGAGGAGGAGACCGCAGGCGGCGAGCCTGCGACAGGTGTGAATGGTGTCGACCTCGTGGATACGGATGACCTCGTCGACGAGGCCGGGGTCGATCAACGGCATCGGCGCGCTGGCACCGAGCCCGGGGATGTGACGTGGTCCGGGAGTGCCGGCGAAGCTGACGGAGCCCACGCTGTCGACCGCGATGATGCGGGTCCCCGGCCGGTGTTCACGGAAGTAGCGCGCGCAGCCCATCAGGGTGCCGCCGGTCCCCGCTCCGACGAAGAGGACGTCGAGGTCGGGGAAGTCCTTGGCGATGACGGCCGCGGTGGTCTCGTAGTGCGCGATCCAGTTCGCGGGGTTCTCGTACTGATTGAGCCACACGTAGTTCGGGTTCTGCGCGCAGCTGTTGGCGACGTACGCCTTGCGGGCGGCGAGGTAGCCGCCGGAGGCGTCGGGTTCGTCCACGACGACGACCTCGCCGCCGAGGGCCCGGATCAGCGCTGTGGTGGCCGGGTTGCAGTTGGGATCGGTGACGCAGATGAAGCTGAGCCCCTTGGACGCCGCGATCACGGCGAGCGCCACCCCGAGGTTGCCGGAGGACGACTCGATCAAGACGGAGTTCGGCCCGATCAGGCCGTCGCGGTGGGCGGCATCGACCATCTGAGCGGCAGGCTGGATCTTGATCGAGCCTGCGAAGTTGAAGCCTTCGCACTTGAGATGCAGCGGGAGCCCCAGGCTGGCCCGCAGATCGATGTACACGTCGCTGTCGAGGAGTTCGTGCGCCGCGGTGATGACGGTCATGAGTTGTCTTCGCTTCCGTTCATCAGCGTGGACCGACACCGATCCGCGCTGAGGGGGTTCGGGACCGACGGAGCGGGTGGTGCAGCGATGCGCCAGTGATGGTTCCTCGTAGATCGGCTCCGTACCGGCGACGCGAGGGACGGTGCCGCAGAGGTACGAGAACGCGCCGCTGGTGCCGGCCGATTGCGGGGAACTTGTGTCGGGCCGGTCGGACGTTCCCTCCAGCCAACCATGTGCGTCCCTTCGAACAGGTAGACCCGGTCGGCAAGGACCGGGCTGGCGCCCGCTCCGGCCGCGTGGGTGCTGCGGGGGCGTGGTGCGTGAGGTGCCTGACCTCTGCACATTCACAGTCGCATCGGCCTGTCGAGACTGATGACGAGAAACACTCAAGATCCTGGTGGCACTGCTCCAACGGTTGCGCGACCATCCGGAGAAGGGCCTGCCCCAGTCCAGGAGAGCAGACCCTTTGAGATCCCAGTGATTGCACCGGCGCCGTCGCCGAAGGCTTGTCCCGTAAATGATCTCCGACGTGCCTGTTGGCCTGATCGTTTCTCCGACATCCGGCCAGCGTGAGATTGTGGAGGCGGACGATGCCGAGCATGGCGTGGTGAACGCCGTCGCCTTTCACACGGCGGTCGCGGAGGATCTGACTCGAAAATGGCCGTGCGAGGGCATGCCCGACGCGGGCGCGGACCTTGCGATGGGAGGCGTTGTGTTCCTCCTTCGAGTCCGGTAGTTCGCTCTGCCCGCGATCGCGGCGGTGCGGGATGACCAGCCCGGTGGGCTGCCGCGCACCACGGGATATTCGCCCACGCATGCCGACGGGCGGGAAATCATCAGCTACCAGAAAGTGAAGCGTCCGTCGCTGTATGCGAGTTCAGAATTTTGTGCTGGAGTTGATGCAGCGGATAGCCCGGCTCGATTCCGATTTCCTCTATCAAGCGAGAGCGCAGACGGGCGAACACCTCAAGCGCTCCGGCACGGCGTCCACTGAGTGCAAGGGCCCGCATGTACTGGGCATGCAGTCCTTCGTGAAATGGGTGCTCGCTGGTTAATGAGGCCAGTTCGGCGGTCACCTGCTGGTGCAGACCGGCCTCTATCCGGGCATCGATCAGCGCCTCGATTGTATCCAGTCGGCGCTCCTCCAGCATCAGCCTGCGCCCCTCCAGCACCATGCCAGTGGGTACATCCGAAAGGCCGCTGCCGCGCCACATGCCCAGCGCTTCCTCCAGTCCCCGGATCCCGGTGTGGCTGTCCCCGGCCCGCAGGCTCGCGCGGCCGTGGTCGGCCAGTTGCAGGAAGTCCAGCCAGTCCAGTCGCAGGTCGGAATTGCGCAGGCTGTAGCCGCTGCCCTGGGTGACCAGTATCTGGTCCGTGATGTCCGCCGGCTTGAGGCCGGTGGCCTTGGACAGCAGTTTGCGAATATTGAGGATGTACGTCTGCAGGGTCCGCAAAGCAGTCACCGGAGGCTGCTCGGACCAGAGTTCGCGGGTCAGCACGGAGACCGGCACCACCTGGTCCGGGTGCATGCACAGCATCGCGAGTACCGTACGTATTTTAGGTGCGACGCTTACGGGTTCGTCCAGTTCGTTAGACGTAAGGCGTAAGGGGCCCAGCAGTCCGAGCTTCGCCCGGACTGACTTCCGAGTGTCACTCACCTTGGCTGAGACATCGTACAACTGGCCTGCCGCACACGTGCTGACGCGCATACCGCCCCCTCAGGTTGTCGACCGTCCTGCAAACGATGCGCATATGCATCTTGGTTGCATCGACAACATAAGCACCTGACATCTTCCGTAACCAGATAGAAATCAAGCCGCCTGGCCGTTTCTCATCTGTAACCAACAGGCCGGAAGCGCGGAGAAGGCGCTGCAGACATGCAAAAGTGACGACTCTGAACCTGGATATCGGTCCAGAGTCATCAACGTGCACCTGTCATGGCCTACAGTGGCGGAACCTCTCGCGTAGCGAGATCTCCGAGTGTGGTAATTTGAATGTTCAAACAAGTGCGAGCGTATCGGCTGAGTCCCGCGCTTTTCACGGCCTTCGCTGAGTACGGTCGGGCGGAAGGCCGGTGAGAGCGGTTACTTCGCCCTGCCAGAGCAACACAATGGCATTGCAGTCACACTTGCAGTACTCGACCTCGCCGCAGGAGGTCGAGTGCGCGGACAGCAGGCGCCACCTCGGTCCGTCGATGGAGGCCGTGCAGCCCCAGGCGCGCAGTGGGCAACACTCCTCCTGGCGCGCCGAGTCCTCCAGGCCGCCGGCGCCAGCGTCCGGGCGAGTGCCGGATTCCGGCTCGTCAGCGGGGATCGGGCTGAACGGGAGAGTGTGCGACATCGGCGTCTTCTCCCTTCGGTGCCGCGTCCACGGACTGCGGCACAGCGGGTTCGGGCAGCGTACGGAACAACAGCCAGCTGAGTGCGGGCATGAGGATCAGCGGGGCCAGAGCGGTCTGCAGCGAGGTCTTGTCGGCGACACTGCCGATGAGCGGGCTGACGAGACCGCCCACGCTCACGGTGAGGCCGAGCGTGATTCCGCTGGCGGTGCCGACACGGGAGGGCAGATAGTCCTGGCCGAGCGTGACCTGCAGTGAGAACGGGATGTACAGGCCGGCCGAGGTCAGCATGACGAACAGATAGAGGGCCGGGCCGGGTATGAACACCAAGCCGGCAACCGATCCGGCGGTCAGCAGATAGGACCAGCGGGACACGGTGACCCGGTCCCAGCGGTTGGCCAGCGAACCGCCCAGCACGCTGCCCACTGCGCCGCCGAGGTACAGCAGGAACAGTGCGGCCGTGCCCGCGGCCTTGCTGCCGTCCATCCGCTGGGTCGTATACAACGAGACGAACGTACTCAGGCCGATGAAGACGATGGAGCGGCACACCACGGCGAGCGACAGCCGTATGAACGACGAGGTGTCGTCCTCGCCCTTAACCGTCTTGCCGGCCGTACTGGCCTGCTGTGCCCCCAGTGCCCTCAGCACGGGCAGGCACAGTGCGGCGCCGATGGCTGCCGGGATCACGAGCAACGGTGTCAGGCGCAGTCCTCCGGTCGCGACCACGCAGGCCACCAGGACCGGAGCCAACGCGAAGCCGAGGTTGCCGCCCAGTGAGAACCATCCCATCGCACTGTGACTGCCGTTGCTCGCAAGCCGGGCCACCCGGGCGGACTCCGGATGGTAGGCGGCGACGCCCACCCCGGACAGCGCGACGACGGCCAGCGTCAGCGTGTAGGAGTCACTCACTCCGCTCAGCGCGATGCCCACGCCTCCCAGCAGAGTGCTGAGGGGCAGGAGCCACGGCATGGCCCAGCGGTCGGTCAGCACACCGAACACCGGTTGCACCACCGACGAGAGCAAGGAGGCCGCGAGCACGATGCCCGAGACGGCGGCGTAGCTATAGGCGCGCTCGGCGACGAAGTACGGTACGAGGGAGGCCACAGCACCCTGATAGATGTCGACGCAGGCATGACCGACGGACAGCAGTGTGATCGAGGAGTTTCTTCGCACCTCGATATCGTCGGCGCTCTCCACCGGGTCGCGCTTCCGATAAACTGCCAGACAATGACTGAAGTCCGCCACGAGCCCATAGCACCAACCCGCACACAGCAACTGGCGTCCGGTGCGGAGATCGAAGCTCACCGGCACGACGAGCATCAGATCGTGTACGCGGGCCGGGGCGTCCTGTCTGTCACCACCAGCACCGGTTCCTGGGTCGCTCCGGCAACCCGCGCCATCTGGGTCCCGGCCGGCACCGTCCACGCCCACCAGGCGCACGGCGACCTCGAACTGCACCTGATGGGGCTGCCCGCGTGGGAGAACCCCCTGCGCCTGGATGCCCCCGCCGTGCTCGCGGTGAGTCCGCTACTGCGCGAGTTGATCATCACCTACACCCGCACCGAGGACAACAGCCCGGAACGGATGCGCTTGCGTGCCGTGCTCCTCGACCAGCTGCGGATCGCAGTACAACAGCCCATGCACCTGCCCACACCAAACAGCCCCCTGCTGCGGACGGTCTGCGACCTCCTGCGGTCCGACCCGTCGGACAACCGCACACTCCCCGAACTCGGGCGGGAGGTCGGGGCGAGTGACCGCACGCTCTCCCGGTTGTTCAGCAACGACCTCGGCATGACGTTCCCCCAGTGGCGCACCCAGCTACGGCTCCACCACGCACTGGTCCTGCTGGCCGAAAAGGCCCCTGTGACCAAGGTCGCGAACCAGTGCGGCTGGTCGTCCACCAGCGCCTTCATCGATGTGTTCCGCCGTGCGTTCGGCCATACACCGGGTACGCACTCCCGATGACTGCGCCGCGCCGCCTCCGGCGGCCGCCGGCTCCTGTCCTGGCGTCTGGGCATGTCATTCGCCTGCATGGAGCCTCTTCAGAACGGCCACCGATCGGGTGGCGCGCAGGGTCGCGGTCCGGGCCGGCACGGCGATAGTCGCCCTGCTCACCGACATCGTCAACGCCCAGTGGTTCCTCACTCGCCCGCGGGGCGGCTGAAGAAGCTCATTGATCACCAAGTGCTGCTGGCCGACACCTGCCGGCAGCGCCATCACCTTCAACGCATGCACGTCACACCGGCCGGATTGCTCCCCATCCCGGGAAGCTGCACCAACCTGGACGGGGCCGTCGGACGCCGGGGATCGCGTTCGCGCTGCGGAGCGGATCTGACCAAGACCGGCCCTCCCCGACGATCACCCCGTGCTGCGGGCACAGCACCTCATCCTCGAATCCGTACACAACGGCACGGCGGACTTCGGGCCCTACACGCACAAGCCGGTCGCCGACTTCCTCCCCAACGTCCGGACCCTGAGCAGGATCATCCCCACCCACCCCGACCACCAGGAGCTGGCCCGCCAGTTCCAACGGACATCGCGGACGCCTTCGCCCGCGCAACCGTCCACTCCGAACCCGCTGCACCCGTCTCCTGCTCCGTTTTGCCGCACCGCGTGACCCGGTGATGGTCGCGGACTGGGTCAGCTTCAGGGTGATGTCCAGGCGGTCGCTGATCAAGTGGCGGCAGGCACTCTCGATCGCTCCCGTGGCGATCGACCAGCCACGGGCCAGAGCGGTGTCGTAGCCGAGTTGGTCGAGGTGGCTGGTCAGTTAGCGGACGCAGGCGTCGGTGGCCTCGCGTTTGGCGCCGCGCAGGCGGGCCCGCTCGGCCTGCACGGTGGTCTCGTCGGCGGCGCGGGATGCCTGGCCGTGCAGGATCGTGGTGAGGTGGCCGGCGACCTAGCTTCGGTCAACCGAGGACGGCAGGCGCCCGGGTCACGTCAGCCGTCGGTCGGCTGGTTCGGTGTCGACGACACGTTCGCGCCGAACCGCCTCACCCAGGGAGGCAAACAAGTGAGGACATGCTCGTTCTTCAGTCCCGTCAGTCCCGTGGATGCCGCCAGAGTGCCCTGAGTGTCGAGGGAGTCAGCTCGATGAAGGTTGGAAATGGACAGGTCAGGCACGCTTTCCACACCGTCACGGGACTGACGGGACTGAGATGTAAGCATGCTCGACTGAGGCCAGCGCGTTCCTACGGTCCGCTTAGTGCCCACTCGACGGGGCAGTGCCGTCAGTCCCGTCCCACGCGGTCATACTGACGTGGCCTACCGGCCCGCTGGTGCTATCTCCGCAGCCTGAGACCTCTGGGAGCGCGGTGTTTTGGCGCCAACTCTGCCCGGTTGGATGGTGCTGGGGTCGACGGCTTCGCCGGGGGCGCCTACGGAGTAGGGCCCGTGAGGCTGCTGGTCACGGTCGTGGGGCAGGAGGAAGAACGCGCGCCGGGGGAAGAGACCGGAGTCTGGATCACTGACGGCGCCCGGCTGCAGGTTGGTGTAGCCGACAAGGCGGCCATCGCGCGAGTAGCGTGGTTTGCCCTTACGGGTGGGCACCTTGTCCAGGGCCTGCCGGACGTAGTCGAGGTTTTCCGGGTCCTCGAGCCAGACCACTTCGGCTTCGTCGGTGAGCTGGCTGTCTTCCAGCATCGAGCTCATGGCCGTAGACCCTCCTGTCCCGTAGGCCGGCCTCTGGCCGGATCGTGCGGCGCGCTCACCGCTGGTCGTCTGGTTCTGGCAATTATCGCAGGAGTCCTGGGCAGGGGGCTGTCGCACTTCGTCCGGAGCGTCATCCGTCGGGCTCTGTGCCGGCGTCGGCGAGGAGCGCCAGGCCGGGGTAGAGCTTGCGGTCGTTGTTCTTGATCATCTCTGCTGGGGAGGCCAGGCCGAGTTCTTGGCGGATGCGGCCGGCGAAGGCGCGGCTCGTTGCCGGGCGGATCCCTTCCTCGGAGCACCAGCGTCCGTAGGTCTCGTAGAGGAGTTTCTGCTCGACGCGTAGTTCGGGATTGGACTGTGCGCTCTCACCCTTGGTGCATCGATCAGTGAGGAACCGGCCGATGTGGTCCTCGGTCTTCTCATAGGCTTCGGTGGCCAGTCGTACGCTGGCCGGTCCGTGGAGTGGGTCCCTGGTGGCGAGGTATTTTTGGGCACCCTCGACGAGCCAGTTCAGGATGCCAGGGCCTTCATCCTGGACGAGTTCCTGGGCGAGATTGTCGATTTTGAGTTCGTCGGGGACTTTCCGCTCGAACGGGATGATCCTCATCCGGCGCCAGAATGCGTAGCCTCCGGTGCCTACTTCGGGCCGGTGGTTTCCCAGAAGCCACAGTTTGTGCGTGGGCCTGAAGGTGAAGAAATCCTGGCGCATGCGGCGGGCCGTGATGGTGTCGCCGCCGGTCAGCAGCTTGACTCGCGCCTCGTTGAACTTGTCGTTGGGCTTGAGTTCGGAGCACACGACGATGCGCCGGCCGTGCAGCTCGGTCAGCTCGGTGCTGTGCTCGGTGAATTTCCCCTTCTCCATCAGGAAGCCGGGCGGCGCCGCGTTGGCGTAGTCACCGAGGATCTGCATCATCACTTCGAGCAGCACGGACTTGCCGTTGGCTCCGGAGCCGTAGAGGAACGGCAGGATCTGGGCGCCCACGTCACCGGTGACGGAGTAGCCGAGCAGCAGGTGCAGGAACGCGATCGTTTCCCGGCCCTTGGCGTCGTCGCCGAAGGTATCGCGTAGGAAGCTGCGCCACCGGGGCAAAGGCATGTCCTCCGGGCCGACGGTGGTGGCGCGTGAGTGCATGTCCGTTAGAGGGTCGGGCTTGCGCAAGTAGCCAGTCCGCAGGTCGATGACGCCGCCCGGAGTGCACAGGGCGTACGTGTCCCCGTCCATGGAGTCAGGGTCGAGACTGAGTCCCGGGGCGGCCTGCGCCTGCAGAAGCAGGGCTTTGACCCCTGAGGTCGACTGAGTGCGGCGCCTGTGCGCTGCCACTTCGCGGTCGCTGAAGAGCCCTTGCGGGTCGGCGCGTGGCATCTGTTCGGCCATGTCGCCGGCAGCCCACATCGCGCCCTTCTCGCCGCCGGTGCGCTTCCACCGGTACTGGTCCCACGAGTACCAGCCCAGGCCTTCGACATGCCGGAACCTGTCGCTGTACAGACGGGCGAACAGCTTGGCGTTTCCCCGGTCGGTCAGCTCGTCCGGCAGCAGGCCTGCCTGAACAGCGCGACGGGGCCCTTCGCTCACGGCCTGCGTGGGCAGAATCGCCTGACTTCCGGGCAGGCCGAGGTCGAGGCTGGTCTGACGGATCTGTTCTGCGGCGGCCGCGGCGTCGAAGCGTGCCGGCTCGGCGCTGCTCATGAGCGTCCCTTGTGAAGGCCGGGGTGGAAGAGACCAGTAGAAGAAGCGGTACCGGTACGAATGGCGCTGTGGGGCTCGTGCATGCCACGAACCGAGCGGACACCTCGGGGTCCTGACGAGCCTGCCGGAACCTGCCCGGGCACTGAAAGTCCTTGTCGTAGCTGATCTTCTTCGTCTACGGCGTCAACCCCACAGGCACCGTGTCCGTCACTCCGAGGCGGGACCAACGGGACTGACGGGACTGAAGTTTCCGCTCGTGATCAGAGGCTAGCGCACACCCGGCCGGGGCGGCACATGCGGCGGCCGCGTGTCGAACATTCAGTCCCGTCAGCCCCGTACCAACAGTCCCTCTGGAGGCCGCAGGAGAGACCAGGACCAAGACCGCGCTTCGGTCCCGCTTCAGTCCCGCACGCAAAAGAGCAGGTCAGAGGACACGATGCATAGTCCACGGGACTGACGGGACTCACAGGTCCATATATGAGCTACACGGCACAGGTAGTACTACAGAAGTACGTACGCGCGCATACGAGCGTGCCTGATCACCATAACTTGTCCATTGAGTCCCGTCAGTCCCGTAAGGTCAGCCAGTAAGCCTCTGACCAGCAACTTTCACTACGGGACTGAAGCGGGACTCACTTCGGCACTCAGTCCCCTGAGTGGTCAGCCCATGGTCCGGGCGACGACGAGACCGGTGCTCGCCGGGAAACAGGAGGACAGAGTGGTGGCAGGTGCCAGCTGCCGGATACGCCCAATGCGTTGACTCGGACCTTGAGCACTCCCCCGCCCTTTCGACCGGTACCACCGAAAGTCCGCTACCACGATGCGGGCAGTCGGCGTAGCAGGCGCGCGTATGTCGCAGCAACCCCATCCCGGTCTCAGCCACGCCTCCCGTAGTGAATACCTCTCCGGACCCGACTGCCGCCTGGGGCGAACGACCACACAGGCGGGGCACCGCAAGCCCGCCAGGGCTGAGGAGCAGCCGACCCAGCGCGCCCATGTCCGCATCTCGGCAAACGCCGTTGATCTTGAGCTGGCTGACTCCTCGCGGCACTCGGTCCTACTCGAAGGCTGGCACCCACGGCTCCGCGCGGTTGGTGGCGCGCAGTTGCGCGAGCAGTTCGGACGGGGCTCCCGGGCAGGCGCGTACGGCGCGATGGGTGCCTGGTCGGAAGGCGGGTGATCACCCGGACGATTCACCACGCGGGGTGGCGGGAGATCACGGTGACCAGAGCATTCGGGGAGGCTGTACCCGGCGTCGTCGACTCCGCCGTGGACTTCGTCGGCGATTCCTTCCAAGTCCGCAGTCCGGACGCCGGCTGACTCCATCGGCAACAATGCACGCCGCCCTGGACGACGGCGCTGCATGCAGCAGCTGTGCATGTATCTCGTGCATAACGTCGCAGAACTGCGACGTTATGCAGCCGCTGCGGCGCCACCGAGACCCGCGGAAGAGCAGCAACGGCGCGCAGCGCGGCCCGTGCAGCAGGTGTCCGCCGGCCTCGCTGCTGCACAGCGGGGCTGGCCTGCTATCCGTGCAGCACTCGTGTGTCACCTGGCCCATGCAAATGTTGTGCTGCACCGGACGGCACCCGCAGCAGCTACCCGACAACCACCACCAGGAGGACGCCAAGCAGCACGCGCTGCACATCTCACCGGCGAGCAGCACGACCGCGAGCAGCGCTGTCCGGTGCCACTGACGTTGGCTGGCGAGGCGGGCTCGCCAGTGTTTCTCGGGGCCAGCTCTCGGGGAGGCCGTCTGAGGACCTCAGACGCGAGAAATTCGAGGGTGAGTGATGACTGGTGACGGGTTACGAGAACTGGATCTGACCCGACTGTCCGAGGACCTTCGGCAGTACGCGCGGATCGCGCAGGTCCGCTTCAACGCAGCGGTGGTGGACAAGGTCATCGACACCCTGGCGGACCTGCTCCCACTGGGATGGATCGGTGTCCGCACGACCACCCTGCCGCCGGCACGGCGCGATGTGAACCTGCGGCTCTGCTACCGCTCCCCCGTTCCGCCCGTGCCCCGGCTACGCCAGGCCGGACTGCTCACCTTCACCGGTCATCCGATCGAGACGCTGCTCGACGAGGTCGCCGAGCGCCACGAACCGTGGTGGGGCGTGGACGCTTCCGTCAACGGACCGGCGGACAAGATCTGGATGATCTTCGACAGAGGCATCCCTCTCGAGGAACTCACAGAACTCCCCAGCATCCCGGCGGCCGTTCGCACCGCCCGACCCCACTTCCACGACTCGGGGATGGACCGCGCGGGGCTGTTGGCCCTCGACTTCTCCCGGCGCACGATCAACGTCTACTCCCCGGTCTTCACACCCGGAACACTCAGCCCGGAAGCAGCGGCCACCATGCTGACACGGCTGGGCTTCCCCGCCCCGGAAGGCGACCTCAGGCACACCAACGGCCAGGCGTTCGACTTCTACCAAACCTTCGGATGGGACCACCCCGGACTGCTGCGCCTCTGCTTTCCGGTGCGCTGCTCCGCCGAGGAGTTCCCGGTCCACCACCACCCGCTGCTCCGGGATTTCGTCGAGCAAGCGCCGTTCGCTGCCGCGGAGCGGAACTTCGTCTTCTACACCACGTACGGCCCCCGCGGCGGGTACTTCAAGGTCCAGTCCGACTACACCGGCAACCACAGGCAGACCTTCGCAGCCACGACATAGCAAGCCGCCGGAGACGACACGGGCATGCACAGGTGAAGGGCGCAGACTTCACCTCACACCCTCACAGCGCACTCTGTTGACCTGGGAAAACAGGGTATTTGACTCATAACAGCAGTCTGGCGGCAGCGGTCACAGGACGGTGCCAAGAGGGCTGTGGGCGGTCGCCGGACATCGCGTAGCGGCGGGCGGCGAGGCCGTGGTCGAGAGGCTCGCCGATCTCCTCGCACAGCAGCGCCAGGATGCGGGTTGCTTCGGCGTCGCCCCGCCAGGGCACGGCCGCCCGCTACGCGCAGGTGAGCCAGCTGGGCGGTGCCCCGCGGTTCACCACGGCCGCCGGGCACAACGCCACCGTCTCCGTCCTGCCCGAGACGGTGGCGCTGGCCGAGCAGCTGTCCGCGGTCGACGAGGTGATGGTGATGCGGCGCGACACCCGCCTCCTGTACCGCAACCACCTCACCGACCAAGGACATTGGGACCGAAACCCCGCCGGCGACCTCGCCGTGATCGGGGAGCACTACCGCCCCTACACCGCCCAAGAGGCCGCACAGTTCTGGGCAGGCCAGCGCCGGCTGCACGCGGCGATGCCGCAGTACCGCGACGACCTCGTGGCGATCGCCGCGCTGGCCTGCCCGCTGATGCCCGCCCAACGGCCGCACCAGCTCGACATGCCCGCCCCCGCGGCCGCACTGCCCGTGCCCGCCGAGGTTCTGTCTCTCCGGCCATGACCGGAGAGACAGAACCTCGGCGCCCAAGCGGATGGCCGATTCCGGGCTAACGACCGCGACAGCCGCCTCCTACTCTCGCTTCGGCCACACGCCTGCCACACAACAAGGGGGACTCATGCGGATACGAAGGAGCCTTGCCACCGCCGCGACGGCGATAGCACTCTGCGGCATCGGAATGTCGGCGCCGGCCGCCAACGCTGCCGCCCGCCCCATGGCGGAATGCAACGCGCCGTGGAACGACGTCGGCGCCCCGGGGAACCTGTACGGCTACGGCTTCTACTACGGCAAGTGGACGTACGCCGGGCAGGTC
>NZ_BMVG01000052.1 GCF_014650595.1 Streptomyces alanosinicus | reverse complement strand
GACATAACCGCGGCCGCGCTCGACCGTCAGCTCCATCTCCAGCTTGCCCTTGCCGTTGAGTAGGTCTTTTTGATCCCTGGCCGTGAGGTGTGTACGGCTGGATCATCTGGGTTGTGGGGGCTGACAAGACGGCTCGGCGGTATTGCCGGGAGTGCGGTGATCCACTGCCGCAGACGATGGCGGCGGAGGCACTGTTCTGTTCAGGTCGGTGCAGGTCAAGGCGATGGCGGAGGCGTCAGAAGACCCGTGAGCGAGTCATCGCGATACAGCGTGGCGAGCAGGCGGAGTGCCCGGTATGTGGCGGGTCGTGGACGGTGGGGGTGGAGCGGTCGAGGGCGGCTGTGTACTGCTCGACCGTCTTGCCGGGTGAGGGCATGCCGTCAGCGGCGGGCGTCGCGGAACGGCGTTACGGAAACGCCGTAGCCGAACGCCTCGCGAACACCTCGAACACCCTTCGTTTTGCAGGGGGGTTGGGAGCGACTGACGGGTGCTTCGAGCGCCCCTGGTTCACGCTCTGCCCCGGCGTGTCGCGCCCGCGTCACGGTGGACGGTGACCGGGGCCGGCGCCCCTTTGACCGGTCACGTCGTGGTGGCCGGGCGGGGCCCGGGCAAGGGCGGTGGTCTTCATGACCGACGTGGCCGACCGGGTTGGGAATGTCACCCGGCAGCGTTACGAACAGCTCGTCACCCAGGCGAAGGACCTGATCGCGCAGGTCGCCCGCGCGCAGTTCGCTTTGGGGGACATGGCTCTGGAGATCGAGCCGATGAGGTCGGTGGGCGGGTCGATGCCGAACGGCACGGACGACCTGTTCACGGTGACGGAGTCGTTGCAGATGTTCGCGGACGACATCGGCGTCGAGCGGCGGACGGTCGAGGACTGCCGCTACACCGCCAACCGGTGGCCGAAGGGACGTCGCAAGGAGGGGGTGTCGTTCACCGTCCATCGCATCCTGGCCTCGGTTGTGGACGAGGACGAGCGGTGGGCGGCGATCGAGGACGCGCCATTCAACCCGCGCACCGGCGCGAGGCAGTGGACGCTCGATGGCGCGAAGCGGGTCGTCGGCCAGCGCGTTGACCGCCCGGTGACGGTGGATGAGAAGATCCAGGCTGTCGCCGATCTGACCCGTGATGACGAGGTCGCCGCGCAGGTTGCCACCGATCTGCTGAAGCGGCCGGCGGTGACCGAGCACGTCACTCCAGCTGAGCGGGTGCGGGTTGTCACGGAGCTGACCAGGGACGACACGGTCGCGAAGGAGGTCACGACCGGCTTGTTGCGTCGGCCGGCCGTCGCCCGGACGGCGATGCGGGACGACACCACCCGGATGCTCGTCAACCGTGCGCAGTTCGACAACTCGAACGAGACGCGCGAGCGGATCCGGCAACGCACTCCGGCCGTCCGCGTGATCGAGCACACCATTGAGTACCTCGACCTGGTCGGCTCCTGCCACGGTTTCGTCGCCACCCTGGGTCGGCTGGTCCCGCAGCTGCGTGGGCAGGAGTCCACCGAGGACGAGCGCGAGACCGTCCGCCGGCAGATCGGCCGGGTCCGTGCGGCGGCGGACTGGCTCGAAGGCGCCCTCGACAATGGCGAGTTCACCCTGGACGAGCAGCTCGTGCAGCTCCTCAAGGGCGAGTAGGCCATGCCGCGACGCCGGGAAGCCCGGCCGCTGGCCGAGCACTACGGCGACCTGGTCCGCGTCGCCCTGATGGAAGCACGCCCCGCGGGCCTGCACACCTACCAGCTCATGGCCGCCACCCGTCTGACCCGCTCGCAGGTCGGCCGCGGCATCCGGCACGTCCGCGACGTCGTCGCCGCGGAGAACCTGACCCCGATCACCTGGACCCGCCGGGACGGCTTCATGTTCTCCGACGACCCCGCCGACTGGATCGAGTACGACAAGCGGCAGTTCCGGCAGATCCTCGGCCGGCTCACCCGGGTGATCACGGGCACGCTCGACCCTCACCTGGCCCGCTACCCCGACGACGAATGGGCCCAGCTCGCCACCGCCCAGCTCACCGGCGTCCGCGCCACCCTCGCCCAGCTCTCCAAATAGCCCCGTCCACCACCGATCACTCTGCCGAGCCAGTCATGCCCGCTGCTTCCCGTCGCCGCCGCTACCCGTCCGACACCTCCGTCGCCGAATGGGCCCTCCTCGAACCCTTGCTGCCGGTCCCGGCCTGCCAGACCAAGGCCGGCGGCCACCCCGAGAAGTGGCCCCGGCGGGAGATCGTCGACGGCATCCGCTACATCGTCGACAACGGCGCGAAGTGGCGGGCCCTGCCTGCGGACTTTCCCCCGTGGGAGACGGTCTACGGGTTCTTCTGGAGGTGGAACCGGGCCGGGGTCGTTACCTACATCCGTGACCAGCTCCGCCGGAGAATCCGTACCGGCAAGGGCCGCTGCCCTCACCCGGTGACCCTGATCGTGGACTCCCAGTCGGTCAAGGGCGCCTCCACGGTCGGCCGGGACAGCCGCGGCTACGACGCCGCGAAGAAGATCAACGCCCGCAAGCGACATATCACCGTGGACACGCTCGGCCTGCCCGTGATGATCACGGTGACGCCCGCCGACATCCAGGACCGCGATGCCGCCCGCGACGTGTTCTGGCGCCTGCGTCTCACCCAGCCGCAGATCACCCAGGTCTGGGCCGACCGCGGCTACGCCGGCGAACTCGTGGACTGGGCCCGCGAACGCCTCTGGCTCACCCTGCGCATCGTCTCCCGGCCCAAAGGCGTGAAGGGCTTCGTCGTCCTGCCCCGCCGTTGGAAAGTCGAGCGCACGATCGGCTGGTGCATGAACGCTCGCCGCAACGCACGCGACTACGAACGCCTCCCGCAGCACTCTGAAGCGCACCTGAACTGGGCACTCATCACCATGATGACCCGACGCCTGACCCGCAAGACCCCCCGGGCAGGCAGCTGGTCGAAGAAGTCGCCAGGCTGATCAGGGCTGATTCCATACGAGCGTATAGCGCCAGAACAGCCGTCGTCGCAACCGTGCCCCGGCATGACGCGGTCGGAGCGGACCCGGCCGACCTCGACCGGCAGATCGCGCAGGACCCAGGCCAGGCGGGTGACGTCGTAGCCGGCATCGCTGACGATCACGATGTCCGGGTCCCCGGCTTGCCACTGACCTGCGGCGATGAGCCGTTCAACGACTCCCCGGAGCTGGGCGGCGGTGACCGCGGTGGCGTCGTCCACCGGTCCGAGCCGGACAACGTCCAGGATCGCGGTCCAAGAGGTGGCGCCCGGCTCCAGGCCGGCGACGAAGGAGTAGGGCCAGCCCGGGATGAACTGCGACGCCGTCTTGGCCCGGCCATAGACATGGCAGAACAGCCGCTCGGCCGAGCACGGCGCGTCCGAACGAAGCCATGGCGACACATCGACGGCCAGGACCAGACGCCCGCCGTCGAACCGCGGCAGCGACAGCCCGGCCAGCACCGTCCGCACCTGCTCGACATCGATCCGGCCGTGGTTCAGGCCTCCGTACATCGCTCCGTGCCCACGCCGGTGCTCGGGCAGCAGCGTCAGGTCCACCGGGGACTTCACCGCACCGTTCGCACACAGCACCGCATCTGTCAGCTCGAACAACTCGTCGCGCCGAGCGGTCAGACACTCGTAGAACTCGCCCCGGAAGCGTGACGCTTCCGCGAACGCATCCCTCCGCACAACATCAGGCAGCAGAGTCACCCTCACGGCCTTCGTCTCGGTCACGTGCACCTTGGTCGGAGCACAGGATCAGACGAAGGCCGCCCCCTGTCCGGCAAACCCCCAGGTGAGCGACTCAGTACGAGACACCGTTCGAGGCCGGAAGAAAAAGAACAAGCTCAGGACCGGGCTGCTGGTGCCGCAGCGCGGGCCCGGTGCGCGCGGATCTCGTCGTGGTGGTCGGCGGCCCAGCCGATCAGGGATGTCACGATCTCGTGGAGGCCGCGCCCCAACGGGGTGAGGGAGTACTCGACGCGCGGTGGAACCTCCGCGTATGCGGTGCGGGTGATCAGACCGTCCTCGTGGAGCTGGCGGAGCGTGAGGGTGAGCATCCGCTGGGAGATTCCGGGGACCTGGCGCTGCAGGTCGGTGTAGCGCAGCGGGCCGGCCTCCACCACCGCGATGAGCAGCAGGCTCCACTTGTCGCCGACGCGGTCGAGGACCTGCCGGATGAACTCCATGTGCTCGGCGGGGATGCGGGCACAGGGCCCCACCGCCGCAGCGCCGCCCGAACTGCCGGTGACCTCCATGACGCACATTCCTCTCCGGCACGAACACCAATGTGCCTTTTGTATCGACTTCCATACTGGCCCATCATGGCGCTACGAACAAAAAGTAGGAAGCAAGCGCAGGCAGGGAGACGCGTCATGAAGATCGAGATCTGGGCCGAGGTCACCTGCCCCTGGTGCGGACTGGGCAGCCACCGTCTGGACCGGGCCGTGGAGCGGTTCGAGCACGGCAATGAGGTGGAGGTCGTCCACCACTCGTTCCCGCTGAGCAGCTCCTTCCCCGTGGATGAGACGTTCAGCGTCCGTGACGCGCTGCTGCGCCGGCACGGCATGGGCGGCTCCCAGGCCGAGGCGTCCACGCGTGGGATCGAGGCGCTGGCCGCAGCCGAGGGACTCACCCCCTACAGGGTGCTGGACAACCTGGTCGGCAACACCGACCTGGCGCACGAGTTCCTCGCCCATGCCTCCGCCGAGGGCAAGAACCGCGAAGCCTGGGACGCGATCTTCCGCGCCTACTTCGGCCAGGCCCGCCCCGTCTTCAGCATGGACGACCTGCTCGACCTGGGCCAGGAGATCGCTCTGGACCGCGAGGGCACCCGCCGGGCGCTCACCGAGCACCGCTACCAGCGGCAGGTCCGCGACGATGCCGCCCGCGCCCAGCGCCTGGGCGCCACCGGCGCGCCGTTCATCGTCATCGACGGCAAGTACGGCATCCCCGGGGCCCAGGACAGCGACGGCCTTCTCGACGTGCTGCGCACGGCCTGGGACGCATCCCACCCGCTCACCCTGACGACCGACGGCGACGCTCCGCTCTGCGGCCCCGACGGCTGCGCCGTACCGGCCCACAGCTGACCTCCACCGGTCACTCCCCTGCCCGAAAGGCGTTTGATCACCATGAGTAGCCTCCTGGTCCTCGGCGGCAGCGGCCGCACCGGCGCCCACGTGCTGGAGTACGCGGCCCGGCGCGGCCACCGTGTCCGCGCCCTCGTCCGAAACCCCGACAAGGTGCAGGCACCGGCCGGCGTCGAGCTGATCCAGGGCACCCCTGCGAACATCGACGACATCCGCCGGGCCGCCGAAGGCACCGAGGGGGTGATCAGTGTGCTGAACAACGGCCGCGCCTCCGACAACCCGTGGGCCAAGCCGGTCAGCCCGCCGATGTTCATGACCGACGCCGCCCGCCGCACGCTCACCGTCATGGGCGAGCAGGGCATACCCCGCATCGTGCTGACGTCTACGCAGGGCGCGGGCGACGACTGGGCCCGGCTCAACCCGCTGGTCAAGGCGTTCATCGAGCTGTCGAACATCAAGGCGGGCTTCGAGGACCACACCGGTGTCGACCAGGTCGTCCGCGCCTCGTCCGGCATCGACTGGACCCTGGCCCGCGCCGTCACCCTGACCGACAAGCCCCTGAGTGGTCCCGTATGGGCAGCCGAGGCCGGAACCGAAAAGCCCGGCGCACGGATCAACCGCGCCGACCTCGCCCAGTTCCTCGTCCAGACGATCGAGGACGACACCTGGATCCGCAAAGCCCCCCTCGTCTGGAACACACGAGGATGACCCGCCCCATGATCCACACCCACCTCATGCGCAACAGCTTGGCGCGCCGTCCGTCGACTGCGACGCCGGACTGGAGTGACGTGACAACAACTGACACCCCCCGCACCGGCATCGCGTTCAACCAGCGCCTGCGCGTCGTGTTCGACGATCTGCGAGTCGGACGTCGACAATCTCCAGCCGCAGATCGAGTACACCTTCTACGGCGCTGTCACCGCGGCCCGCGCGGTGCTGCCCGCGATGCGCGAGGCCGGCGTGGGGACGCTGCTGTTCACCACCGGCGGCGGATCGATCCACCCGGTCCCCATGTTCGGCAATGTCAACGCCGCCGCTGGCGCCCTGCGCAACTGGGTGCTCAACCTGCACAGCGAGTTGGCGGGATCCGGTATCTACGCTGCGCACATCGCCATCAACACCTGGCTCGGCGAGGGCGGCCCCGAGGGCATCCCCTCGGCCAGCCCCGAGCAGGTCGCGCCCCTGTACTGGGACCTGTACGAGCGCCGCGACCAGGCCGAAGCCGTCTTCAACGGCTGACACCCCCACTTCCCGAACACCGCGAGGACACCAGCATGACCAGCACGCTCAGCGGCAAGACCGCTCTCGTCACCGGATCCAGCCGCGGCATCGGCCGGGCCACCGCCCTCGGCCTCGCCCGCGAGGGGGCCCTGGCCGCCGTGCACTACGGGCGCGACAAGCAGGCCGCCCAGCAGACCGTCGACCTTATCGAGAAGGACGGCGGACGGGCCTTTGCCGTCGGCGCGGAACTGGGCACGCCCGGCGCCGTCGACCAGCTGTTCCACCAGCTGGAGGCCGGACTGCGCGAACACACCGGCGAGACCGTCCTGGACATCCTGGTGAACAACGCCGCCGCGACGACGCCCGCCGGCGTCGCCCCGGAAGAGGTGTCCGCCGAGCAGATCGACGAGATCTTCGCAGTCAACGCCAAGGCCCCCTTCCTCCTCGTCCAGCGAGCTCTCGGGCTGATCCCGGACGGCGGACGCTTTATCAACATCTCCTCCGCGGTCACGCGCATGGCTGAGCCGTCGCAGGTCGTCTACGCGATGTCCAAGGGCGCGCTCGACCAGCTCACGCTGCACTTCGCCCGGCACCTCGCCCCTCGGCACATCACGGTCAACAGCGTGCTCCCCGGTCTCACGGACAACGGCAGCGCGGTCTTCCAGATGCCCGGGGCGCGCGAACAGATGTCGCAGCTGTCGGCGTTCAAGCGCCTCGGTGAGCCGGAGGAGGTCGCCAATGTGGTGGTCTTCCTCGCCACCGACCGGGCGCGCTGGATCACCGGAGCCTCCCTCGACGCCACCGGCGGCAGCCTCCTCGGCTAGCGGCCCGCTCCGCCGCGTCCCCTCCCTCGCTCTCTCCCCGAAAGACTCCACCCCTGATGAACATCTTCCTGTGGATCGTGCAGGCCGTACTGGCCGTCATGTTCGCCATGGCCGGTGTCATGAAAACCACCCAGCCCAAGGACAAGCTCGTCGAGAAGCTGCCCTGGGTGGCCGACTTCTCAGCCGGCACCGTCCGCTTCATCGGCATCGTGGAATTCGCCGGCGCCCTCGGGCTGATCCTGCCCGCGGCCACCGGTATCGCCACCGTGCTGACACCACTGGCCGCCGTCGGCCTCGGTATAGCGATGCTGCTGGCCGCGACGTACCACGCCCGCAAGAAGGAATTCCCCGCGATCGGCCTCAACGCCGTCCTGCTGATCCTTGCCGTACTGGTGGCCTGGGGACGCTTCGGCCCGTACAGCCTCTGAAGCCGCCATCGCTCCGATTCCCATGTACGGGGGCCCGGTTCGTCACAGATCACCGGGCCCCATCGCCCGCCCCACTTCTTACTGCTCCGCCCTGACCGCCCCACCGGCGTTGTACAAGTGGTCGAATCACGAGAAAAGGAGTTCCAAAGATGAATGCAGAGCAGACCAATTCCGATCGATCCTCGAAGAAGGCTCGATTCATCAAACTTGGACCAGGCAAGGGTCTGGAAACTCGCGTCAACATCGCACCGCTCTACTTGCTCAAAGCGGGCGCCGCCCATACCGACGGCCAGTACTCAGTCCTTGAGGTCTCGGTGAACCACGACCTCCCACTCCACATCCACGACACCGCTGACGAACTCTTCTTCCTGCTGGAAGGCACGCTACGGGTGACCTTTGACGACGAGCAGCATGAGGTCGGCCCGGGTAGTTTTATGTTCCTGCCTGCAGGGATTCCCCATGCGGTTAAGCCGGTAGGGGAAACCGTGCCGCGTCTTCTGCAGATCTCGGTTCCCGGAGGTTTCGAGCACTTCATCGAAGATATGGTTGAGCTTCAAGCCAAGGGTAAGGCGATGGACTTGGATTCGGAGGAGTTCCGAGAGTTCTCGCGTAAGCAGGACTGGACCTTGCTCGGGTCGGCTGGAAGCGCTGATCCCAACACTGACGAACCGCAGGCTTCGTAGCTGCTCCGGAATCCGGGCTGGTCCTTTTCCAATTTGATGACGGGTGGATGATCCTCCTGTAATTGTTGCCTTGATGGCATTTGAAAAGAGCCGCGGGCAACGGCTGAGCGGCAATCGGCCGAGCCGGCGAGGGTCCGCAGCTTGGCGCGGGTCCGGCCGAGACCACTGGTCAGAGGGTTCCGGCGGGACCAGGGGCTTTGTATGAAAGCGATCGGTCCGGGTTCGGTGCAGTGATCCGTGACGTGCCGTCATGTCTTGGTCTGGGGCCGGTAACAGAGCAGGCACGGCGCCGGTGATCATGTGGTTGTCGAGACCCATGAGAACCGAGCGAGACCGTGCCTGCCCCCGCATCATCTCCCATGCCCTGCGTGCTGGACCAACTGACCCGCACCGAAGCCGCCGCGCCCGTCGCCGATGCCGTGCGACTGCACCACTACCTGGCCCTCGTACCCGACCCGAGGGGTCGCCGGGGCCGCTTGTACCCGCTGGTCCCGCTGCTGTCGGCCGCCGCGGCGAGCGTCCTGGCCGGTGCACGGTCGCTGACCGCGATCGGTGAATGGCTCGCCGACGCTCCGCGCTGGGCGTTGCGAGCCCTGGGCTTCGCGCCCGACCCGCTGACCGGCCGGATCCCGGTGCCGCACCCGGGCACCGTGCGCCGGCTGCTGGCCCGTCTGGACGGTGATGCGCTGGACGCCGCGATCGGCTCCTTCCTCACTGCCCGGAATACCCCCACCGCCGCGGGCGGGCTGCGGCCGATCGCCGTGGACGGCAAGACCGTACGCGGCTCGCGCACCGCCACCTCCCCGGCCATCGCCCTGCTGGCCGCCATGACCCACACCGGAGACGTCCTCGCCCAGCGCCAGGTCGCCGACAAGAGCAACGAGATCCCCGCCTTCGCCCCGCTGTTGGACACCCTCGACCTGACCCACACGGTGATCACCGCCGACGCCCTGGACACCCAGCACGCCCACGGCACCTACCTGCGCGAGCGCGGCGCCCACTACATCGCCCACGTCAAGGCCAACCACCCCGGCCTCTTCGACCGCGTCCGCCGTCTGCCCTGGCGCGAGATCACCCTCGACCACTACGAGCGCACCCGCGCCCACCACCGCCAGGAGATCCGCAGGCTCAAGACGGCCGCCTTCGACCACATCGACTACCCCGACGCGAAGCAGGCCCTCCAAGTCGTCCGCTGGAGACGGGACTTCACCAGCGGCAAACTCACCATCGAACGCGTCTACCTGATCACCAGCCTGCCGCCCGGCGCAGCCACCGGCGCCCAACTCGCTGCCTGGATCCGCGGCCACCGGACGATCGAGAACCTGCTGCACCACGTCCGCGACCGCACCTTTCGCGAGGACGACTCCAAAATCCGCACCGCCGCCCTGCCCCGCACCATGGCCAGCCTGCGCAACCTCGCCATCAGCGTCCACCGCCAGGACGGCCACACCAACATCGCCGCAGCCCTCCGCCAGAGCGCCCGCGAACGCCTCCGACCCCTGACCGCCCTCGGCATCACCGGATGAACCCGGACAAGATCACTTCACGCAAAGACCCTGCGGTCAAACAGTCTCGGTAGCTGCCTCAGAATCCAGCGGCGGTAGTGAGCGTTGTGGCCCCAGGGATAGGCGGCATTGAACCGTTCAAGAGCCCGAAGGACACGAGGCGACAAGACCTTCATCCACCCAGTTCATCAAGTCCCGGCAGCATGCACACCCCCTTCCGGAACAAAGATCAACAACGCCGGAAGGAAGAAAAACACCTACTGAGGTTCGCGACGAACTCCTCCTCGAGATGCGAAGCCACGTCCACTGCCGACACCTCGGGGCCGGCCACGACCCTCTCCCACAACTGCGCACCCTTCGTGAGCGCCGCTGTGACCTCAGCAGGTGTGAGCTGTCGCCACGAAAGCCCGCGGCGTCGCAGTACGACACCAACCGCCTCCGCCCAGTCTTCGGGGTTCACCCCCGGCCCGGCCTCATGATGGGCAAGGTCGTGCACCGGAACAGGCGGTAGTCCGCGGCTTCGAATGCGCTCCATGCCGAGTCCGGCCGCGAGCGCTGCCGCGGTCTTCGCGGTGTCACGCTCCAGACTTCCGGGCCGGCTATGGGTCCATTCCGGGTCCAAGTCGATGAGCAGGCCTGGGGCCGGCTCGGGGAGGTACAGGTCGAAGCGATCTTCCCTGCGCCCGGGCAGGCGGAGGCGGTGGTCCAGTCTTACGCTGAGCCCGGACGCAGCCTCGACGAGCATGGCGACCTTGCATTCGAACGGCGAGCGGCGCGTGCCCGGTGCAGTCCGGGCATCCGCGTCCATTGGTACGGTTGGCGAGCGTCGCCGGCCAGAAATGCCCTTGAGCGCACTCCCACTCGCACAGATCGTGAGACTGCGGGCGCAGGGTGTCCGGACTACGGTCGGGTCGGCTGAGGTTTCGGCGGAACTGCCGTGCCAGCGCAGGATTCAGATCGGCCAGCGATTCCCCCGGGCCGGGGGCCCGGTTGCGGCGCTTCCAGCACTCAGGGCACCCCGGGGGGGTGTTCCGTCCCCACGCGTGGGGGTCTGTCCGGTAGCGCCCTCCCGTCTGCTTGTACCGGCACGTTCCGTCCCCACGCGTGGGGGTTCGTCCATGGCTGCCAGATTCTCCTGCGCGGCTCGCACGTCCGGCTCCCACGCAAGGGTTCCTTCCTCATCGAAACCAGCAGGTCATCGACGGTTTCCTTATCGGAACTCTCGCCAAACCGTCTTGTGATTTCGTGCCTAAGTGTCCAGCCTCATAGACGACATCCCCCCACATCACCGCAGGTCACGCCAGCTTTTCGCCTGGACATTTTCACGCGAGCTGCTTGAGACACTTTCACGCGAGTTACCACCAGGCGCAGGTTCAGGCGAGAGACGACGATCCCATGCACCGACGCACTGTCCTCGGTGGCGCGGTCGCCGCGATGGCAGCCCCCATCCTGGCCGCCGTGCCGGACACGCACGACAGGGCCGGCGGACAGGCCGCCGCCCTGCGGCTGACCACGAGCGCCTACCGCAGACTCGACGGCACCACCCCCTCCCGGGACCTCGCCGACGCGGTGGACGGCCATATCCGGCTCATCCAGACCATCACCCGCAGCGCAGCCAGCGACGCAGACCGGGCGCGGCTGGCCGCCGTGGGCAGCGAGGCCGCCTCCTTCGCAGGCTGGCTCGCGTGGGACAAGGGCGACCACGGGTCGGCCCGCTCCTGGTACGGCGGAGCCGTCAAAGCCGCACGAACGTCCGGAAACTCGCTCCTGACCGCCTACCAGACCGGCACGCTCGCCCAGTTCGAGGCACACGCCGGCAACGGCGTTCAGGCCCTGAACCTCGCCCGCCGTGCCCGCCGCGTGCTCGGCGAACAGCGCCCGGCCGTCGCCGACGCCTGGCTGTCCTGTGTCGAGGCCCTCGGGCACGCGGCAGCCGGGGACCAGCGCAGGGCTGACCAGACCCTGACCGCACCCCGCGCTGCGGCGGAGGCGCTGACGGCCGACCAGGATCCGCCACCGTGGCCGTGGGTGTTCTCCTTCACTCCGGACAACGTGGCCGCTTGCCGCGTCACCTGCGGTGCACGCCTCGGGCTGCCGGGATGGTGCTTGATCAGGACGTGGAGGCCCTGACCACCGGCCATGCGAAACAACGCGCACTGCTGGTGCTCGACATCGCCGCCGGGCACCTCGCCGGCGGGCGGGTGGAGGCCGCGTTCGCCCTCGCCTCCAGCGCGCTCGACACCGGCCTTCAGTACCGGTCCGGGCGGATCGTGGAACGCGCCCGTGCCGTGCGCCGTAGCCTCACCACCAGCTCACCGCCCAAAGTGGTGCGGGACTTCGACGAACGCCTCCACGGCGTCTACCTGTAGGGAGGATGACCACGGCATGAGAGTGGGAATCACCGGACACCGCGGGCTGAGCACGCAGGTCGAGGGACAGGTACGGGCTCTCCTGGCCGACCAGGTCAAGGAGTACGCCCAGGCCGAACTCGTGGGCGTCTCGTGCATCGCCGACGGCCCCGACGCCTGGTTCGCCGAAACCGTCCTGCAGCACGAAGGCCGACTTGAGGTCGTCATCCCTGCCACCGAATACCGCCAAAGCCTGCCCGACTGGCACCACCCCGTCTACGACCGTCTCCTCTCCCGCGCCGCCGACGTCCACCACACCGGCATCACCGAGTCGACCTCCGAAGCCCATCAGGCCGGATCCGAAATCCTCGTCGGCCTGGTGGACGAGCTGATCGCCGTGTGGGACGGGAAACCGGCGCGGGGATACGGGGGGACTGCGGACGTGGTGGCATACGCCGAACGGACCGGCGTCCCAGTGCGGGTGCTGTGGCCCCAGGGCGCCAGCCGATGACAGCAGCATGCTCGCGCCCTCCGCCACCGTGGCACGCGAGTGGGTCGACCGATGCCGATCCGAATGGAGCCCCGCGTGACCACGGCGCCCGCCATCGACCTGCGCCGCTACGGACACACCGACGCCATCCAGGAGCTGCCAGGCGGGCGGCCACATCCTGCTGACCAGCCGTGGTCGGGGGTCATGGTCGGGGTTGACGGCAGCGTGGTCGGCGCCGTGGTCGGTCTGGCCATCGGTGGGGGCCGTCGTTCAAGGTGGGGCGATGAGCGAGCTCTGACCCGGTGACATTACTGACGAGATGCGCCAAGCCGTGGACACGGCCCGGCGGCAGGGACTGCAGAAGGACCTGCGCACCCTCGCGGCCAACATCCGCGCCGACGCCGAAGGCCGGTACGCCGGCGCGGAGCCCGGCTGGCAGGCCGGAGTCGAGTGGACGCTGCTGTGGATCGAGAGCACCGCCAGTCAGCTGACCGAGGGCAGGCCGTAGCAGGCCAGCGGTCTCCTCCACCTGCTTGTCGAACCTCGTCTGTGCCATCGGCCGTGCCCTTTCGGTGTGCGTCCAGGCGCCTCACACCCGGAAGCAGACACCCCCTTCCTATCCGGCCATGGCATGGGCGAAGGGGGCCGCAATGGGGATCGGTGACGCCTGTCCTGCCACAACTGGGTACGAGTGCTGAGCCGAGGAGTCCTTGCCCACGGGATCTTTCAGACCCGTCCGGGTGGGCGCAACGATGAGCTCCGCTCCGCGGGCCTTCGCGCTGACGGGAATGCCCGCCGCCCGCCGTGCCCTGCGGTACGTCAGTGCCCACCCCATGTCGCGGCGGATTTTCCCGTCTGGGTCGAGTTCCGTACGCCACCACAGCCAGCCGAACATCATTTCGCGGCCATCGGCGCCAGGGGCTGCGAAGGCGAACGTCGCGGTGCGGCCCACCTTTGTCAGTGCTTCGGCTGTCTGCTGAGCCTTGCCGAGTGCGATCAGGTCGCGGCGGATGTCCTTCCGGGCAAGCTGGCGGATGCCACGGACGAACATGAGGAGGAAGATGGCGACGCCCAGCGCGATGACGGTGCCGACAAACGCCCAAGTCGTGCTCATCGTGCGGCCACCCGCCGAGGCAGCTCGCCGGTGCTCCCTGTCACGGCTTCATCCGGGGGTTGAGGGCGACCAGCCGGTCCCGGAAGCTGGTGTCGGGAGTGTTGTCGTACGTCCGGCCGGTTTCGGGGTCGAGGTAGCCCCAGGCGCCTTGTCGGCCTGCGCCGCAGAGCATCAGCGTCAGGGTCCTGCCGGGCTCCGAGATCGCCGTGACTTCGTGGTACACGTCCAGGGGCAGGTGGTTGGAGCCGCCGGCGGTGTGCGTGTGGGTCTCGGTTGCGACCTTGCCGTCGACGAGGGTGTACCGCTGCTCGGTGTAGGCGCCAGACAGGACGTGCGAGGTGAACTCCCACGGGTGGTTGTGCGGCTTCGGGCTCTGGCCATCGCGGAGGTCGGGCGCGAACCACAGGTTGATTTTCCTGGTGTGGGAATCCTCCCGCCGCAGGACCAGCTCGCCCTTGTAGCCCTGCTCGTCCGGGTCCGGCACGAGGGTCCAGCTCTCGGGGCTGGTGAACGTCTCCCAGGCGAGGGTCTCCTCCGGGGCGTGCTCCTTCAGGCCGTTCACGGCAGCCTCGTACAGGTCCAGGTCGACGGCGAGACCGGGAACGACCTCAACGCGGTCCACGCTTCCTCCTTGATCAGGGGATGGGGTATTTACGGCAGTTCGAACGCGTTCCACAGGACGTGGCGGGCGAAGTGCAGTTGTGAGGGGTGCAGCTGCAGGCCATCGGTCCGGATGATGACCTCACTGGGCGCGGAGAACGGCGCCGACAAGATGGCCTGCACCGTTCGGCAGTCATCGCACCCCTCCCGCGGCCGGAGAACGTCGGCCCTGTGGTCGTCCTGCAGGTGGGCACCGGCCGCGAGAGCGATCCTCTCCTCGTCGACTGCCCCCTGGGCCGGGTCTTTCATGCACTGCCACCAACTGTCTGCGAACTCACGGCAGATCGCGCAGTCAGCGACTTCCTCAACCGACGTCATGCCTCAGTCCCCGAAAGCGCCGCCGCAGTGCGCGCGGCGCGGGTCAGCCTCATCATCGGCGCACCCTTGGCTGTCAGCGGTACGCCCACGGGCGGTCGGTGTCGATTGCGTCGGTGTCGAGCTGGAAGGCCAGGCCGTCGTGGTCGCTGGCGCCGGCGGGCTGATCGAGTCGCCGGTAGCCGGAGACGGCGGGAGCCAGCGGGCCGGACACCCACACCTGGTCGATGCGGTCGTCGGTGGCGGTCGGCTCGAGCAGCGCCTGGTCCTTGGTCTGCTCGAACAGGTGCCAGGCGACGTCGACGTAGCCGTTGTGTGCGAGCTTGCCGGTTACGCGCCGGTCCGGCTCCAGGTCCAGGGGCGCGATCATGTCCCCGCGTGGCAGCAGCGTGCGTGAGCCGACGTTGTACGGGCGCATCTCGGCATAGTCGGGCAGCGGGTGGCTTGAGGCGGCCGGCGGGTAATTGACGTCACCAGCCAGCACGGCGTAGGGCCCGTAGCGGTAGCCGCGGGTGGCGGCGTAGTTCGCCTCGATCAGGGCCTGTTCGGCGGAGAACGGGGTGAAGTGGAGCGGGAGGAAACTCAGCGGCGCCGGCAGGCCGGGGATGTCGAAGCTGGTCACCGCGAGCCCGTGCAGGGCCTCGGTGCCGAAGTCCGGGTTGTGTCGGCGCCAGCGGCCCAGGACTTCCCGGCGGTAGAGCAGCGCGGTGCCGTAGCCGCTGCGCGACGGGGCGAGCGGAGCCGCGTCCAGGTCCAGGTCCTCCAAGGCGCGGGCGAGCTGCTTGTGTCCGTAGAGGTGCCAGTCGACGACCTCGCACAGCATGACGACGTCGACCCGGTCGGCGGCACTGTTGATCCGCTCAGACAGTTGCGGCCAGCGGTCCTCGGGGTTGCCGTCCCCGTCCTTGAGGCCTCCGTGCCCCAGGTTCTGTACGACGATGGTCAGCTGCACCGGTCATCCCCTCGTTGTGGTGTCATCGGCCGGTTCCGTCAAAGGGACGTCGGCCAGGTGCTCCCAGACGATGTGACGGCCGTCGTGCCACTGCGAGACCAGTGCCAGGGTGGGGAAGGTGAGCGTCGCCTCGCTGCCGTCGATGTCGCTGAGCGACTGCTTCAGCTCGCCGCGGTCGGCGAGATGTGCGTCGCGTCCGGCGTACGAGATCGATGTGTGCGGGTAGTAGGTCGCCGGGATGAGCGGCCAGCGTTCGCCGACGACCTCGCGCGTCGCCGTCCAGGTCGCCTCCCACAGGCGGCGGGCCGCGCCGCCCGGCCGGGCGGCGCACTCGATGGCCACGTTCCCGATCGCCGGGCGGGCAAAGGTCAGCTCCACCGCGCCGGTCCCGGCCACGGCCTTGCGGACCCGGGAGGTGATCTCCTTCACCTCCTGGTCGCTGGCCTCCTGCTCGGGCCCGGAGTGCAGCACGGTCACGTGCAGCCACTTCGCGGGTACCGCCTCCAGGCCCGGGCGGTGGGTCAGCTCCCGGTACCGTTCCACCAGCTCGCGCGCCGCCGCCGGTTGGGGCAGCAGGTGCCAGTGAAGGTCTCGGCGTCCGGCCGGCCACGCGTTGGTACGGCTCTCCACACGCTCGAAGAAGTTCTGCAACGCCCCTCCCCGTTCGTCGATGTGGTGGTGACGGTACCCGCGCCGATGGTGGGTCAGCGCTTCTTCTTGGGCTTCTTTCGCGTGGGCTGGGCACGCTGCCCCGTTCGCGGCCCGCGGGGCGGAGGTCCGGACGGCTTCAGTGGCGTGGCGGCCGCCGCCTGCAGGATGGTGAGCAGCTTCGACTTGAGCATCTGCGCCTGCTCCGGCGTGGTCGCGGCCGCGGGCGTCCCCAGCAGGTGCGCCTTGAGGACGGCGAGAATGTCCCACTCCCACGGCCCGCGCTGGGACGGCTGGCGGGGGATGAGCCGGGCGTAGGAGTCGTCGTACAGCTGCGCGAGGAACTGAAGCGCATCGGCGTCGGAGACGTCGATGACACGCTCGCGGGCCGGGGCGCCGATGGCACGTCCTTCCACCTCGCGCAGGTGGCGTACGAGCGTCAGCCGCAGGGCTTGCGGGGCGGGCACGTAGCGCGGGTGGGTGTTCATCGCGGCGGCCACCGCAGCAGCCACGCAAAGGTCCACCGGACCAGGCGAGTTGAGAGTCATCGGGCCGGTGCCGGCAGGAATCTCACGCAAGACAGCGAGGGCGGCCTCACGATGGGCAGCGGGCCCGTGCTGTTCGATCAGCCCGATGGCTGCTTCGGCCATCACTTCGTTGGGGACGGTGACGTGGAGGACCTCCTGGATCGCCCGGAGCGCGTGGTCCAGGAGCCGCAGGGCCTCCTTGGTGGCGAACTCGTACCGCTCTGTAGGTCCGCAAATGGAATGTCCCGTTCCGCTGTGGCAGGCTGGTCTTCCCTGTCTGTCTCACTTCGGGGACACGGCACTTCTGTCTCGCGATCTTGTCCCTGCGCCCGCGGCGGGCCGACCACTTGGCCACCAGATTGGATGTCGAGGGAGCGTAAGACGGCAGCGCCCCGTGCAACACGGTTGTGCAGCTGCGCGTACGTGTGGGTTCTGGCGCCGTCGGCCGTGGCGATCTGAACGGGGACCTGCTGGAGACAACGGTGCAACATCTGCGTGATGCCCAACAGTTTGCTCCTGATGTCGGGGGTGTCAGCCGATCTCTTGTCTCGCGGCTCGGCCGGGCAAGTCAATGGCGCACCCAGCGGTCCCGCGGCAGCGGTCCTCCGCCACCCCGCAGCCTGGCGTGTCTGAGAAGCGGCTGCCGTTCTCGGACATGTTCATGACGCCTCTCGTGGCGTTGCAGACGGTGGAGGATTTCCAGCGGCGCAGGTGAGTGCCCTGGCGGCCGTACTGGGGCGCTGTCTGATACCGGGCGTGGTGATGCCGCGGGAGTGGCCAGAGGCGCAGGGCTGTCTTGTGGGAGTAGATCGACTCGGTTGTACTCGGGGCGACGTAATCGGGCCTGTCCGGGGGCGCGTTCTGCTCCGGGGATCGGGGTGGTCAATGGTTCCGTTCGGATTGCACTTGATCGCGGTCCAGGGCAGGTCTAAGGGCGCCGCTCACTCTATGTTGAGGATGACAGCCCATGCTGCGTAGCACCTTCGCCAAGCGCGCTCCCAGTTCGCCGACGCCATCCCCGGACCTCGCCGCTGCCTTTCCGTGCCCCGAGGGCTGGTACTGCCTCGCGGCCTCCAACGAGGTGGCCTCGAGCAGGCTCATCACCCGGCGGTTGGCCGGCGAAGACGCAGTGATCTATCGGCTTCGCGACGGCAGCCCCAAGGCGATCCGCCCCTACTGCCCGCACCTCGGGGCTCATCTCGGAGTGGGTGGCAGGGTAGAGGGTGACCATCTCGTCTGCCCTTTCCACCACTTCGCCTTCGCCCCTGACGGCGACTGCGTTCGGACCGGCTATGGAGCTTCTGTCCCCAGGGCCCGGCTGACTGTGCTGCCTGCCCGCGAGCAGAACGGCTTGCTCTGGGTGTGGTACAGCCACCAAGACTCGCCTCCCGCCTGGGAGCCTTTGGACATCCCCACCCCCGAGGGAGTCGCCAGCGCCCCGCGGTGGGTCAGCGCCGACTTCAACAGCCATGCCCAGATGGTGATCGAGAACTTCATCGACCTGGGGCACTTGGGCGCGCTCCACCAGGCGGCCTGCACCGTCATCACCTCACCTGCCTTCGACGGAGTGGACTTCACCGCCCGATATCAGCTCGCTCGCCGGTGGGTCGGGGGCCGCACGCTTACCTCAGAGACATCGGTATACGGCAGAGCCCTGGGCGCTGGGGTCGTCATCGCCCGGCTGGGAAATTCCGTCCAGGTCCTCGCTGCTCTCCTACCCGTCCCTACGGATCCCGGCAGGGTCCGGCTTCGCCTCCTCACGATGGTCTCGATCTGCGCGCCCCTGTTTCCCGGCGGCCGGGCGACCCGCATACCGCTCAAGATCCTCGCGAACGCACTGAACCAAGGCGCCTTGTGGAGCACCGCCAAGGACGTCGCAAAAGACATCCCCGTGTGGCATTACAGCCGGTACGAGCCACGCCCCCGGCTGGCTAAGGGGGATGGTCCCATCGGCCCCTTGCGTCGCTGGGCCAGCCAGTTCTACCCGGCCCCTGAAGGCGGGGCAGACGGCGCGGTGTTGGACCCGGGCACCGGGCAACGGGGTGGAAGCAGTGGGGATGGCAGCTGAGGTGGCGGCGGGTTCGGGGGCTGGTGGTGCTGCACGGTGGCCCGACAGATTTTCCACGTCTCTACCAGCTGCAGGGGCGCCCGCTGACGCGTCGCGGCTGGCGGCGGCCTATTACGGGCGCCACGAGCGTTTCGAGCCCATCGGTGCCACGGAGTTGGTGGCGGGGTGGCGAGTGCTGGTCTTCCGGTTTGCCTACAGCACAGCGGTCGCGGATTAGGAGTGTGTGATGCCGGGTTGCGCGAGTGGTTCGGTGGCGGTCATCGGTATGGGGTGTCGGTTCCCCGGCGGGGTCAGTTCCCCGGCAGGGCTGTGGAATCTGCTGGTGGATGTGCGGGATACGGTGGGCCCGGTGCCCGCCGACCGATGGAACGCGCGGCGGCTGAAGGCTTTTCAGCACCCGGATGACGCAGAGCGTTACGACCGGGGCTGCTTCATCGACGGGGACATCTGGGCCTGGGAGCCCGAGGCACTGTCGGTGGCGATGCTGGAGGCTGCGACGGTCGATCCGCAGCACCGGTTGTTGCTCGAAGTGGCCTGGGAGGCGGTGGAGCACGCTGGGGTGCCCGTCGACCGGCTGCGTGGCAGCCGCACCGGCGTGTACCTGGGCATGTACGCGGCGGACAATCTGCTGCGCGACGCCCGGCCGGTGGAGGACTACCCCGATGTGGTCTATGCGTTCGGGAATTTCCCGGCCAACGCTGCCGGGCGAGTGGCGTTCGCGATGGACCTGCGCGGCCCGGTCATGGTGGTGGAGACGATGTGCTCCTCCGGTCTGGTCTCGGTGCATGTGGCCTGCACCGCGCTGGCCGCTGGGGACTGCGACGCGGCGCTGGCCGGCGCCGCGCTGCTGATGCCGTCGCCGGAATGGCTGCACTATGAGGCCGAGTGGCTGCTGTCCCGCAAGGGGCAGTGCTTCGCCTTCGACGGGCGGGCCGATGGCTATGTACGCGGCGAGGGCGCGGGGGTGGTGCTGCTCAAGCGCCTGGAGGACGCGGTGCGCGACGGGGACCGGGTGCTGGCGGTGATCCGCGGCTCTGCGGTCAACGCGGACGGGCAGTCGGAACGGATGACGGCTCCGTCCACCCTGGTGCAGCAGGACGTCTTCCGGGCAGCAGTGGCCCGCTCAGGTGTCGATCCGGCCGGGGTGGGCCTGGTGGAAGCGCACGGCCCGGGCACGTACGTCGGCGATCCCATCGAGTACACCTCGATCAACGCGGTCTACGGCAACGGCAGGGGCCGGTGTGCTCTGGGGTCGGTCAAGACACACATCGGGCACTGCGAGCCCGCCTCGGGGCTGGCCGGACTGATCAAGGCGGTGGAGTGCCTGCAGCACGGCCTGATCCCGCCCAACCGCAACTTCCGAACGTGGCATCCCTCCATCCCGCTCGATAACGGATCCCGGCTGTTCGTGCCGGTCAATGCAGTCCAGGAGTGGCCCGTACCAGGAGAGCGGCGCACCGCGGCGGTCTGCTCGTACGGGATCTCCGGGACCAACGCGCACATGGTCCTGGAGCAGGCGCCGCCCACGCGGCCCGCACGGCGCACGGCGCATGCACGGACGCCGGCCGAGGCGGCGGTGGACCATGACGGCACGGCGCGGGTGTTCTTGTTGTCCACGAACTCGGCGCAGGCTCTGCCTGTTGCAGCAGGACGGCTCGCCGACTGGCTGACTGGTGACGGCGCCGCAGCCACACTGCCCGATCTGGCGCACACCCTCGCCCTGCGGCGGACTCCGGCGGGCGAACGCGTCGGTGTCGTGGCGAGCTCGCGGCCCGCGCTCCTTGAGCGGCTGCGGCTGCTCGCAGCGGAGGAGGAGACCGAGGCGGTTGCTTCCGGGCACGTGGTGCTGGCGCAGAGCCCCGGTCCGGTGCTGGTCTTCACCGGTCAGGGCTCGCAGTGGGAGGGCATGGGGCGCAGTCTGCTGGAGACGGAGCCGGTGTTCGCCCAGTGCGTCGCGCGGATCGAGCCGCTCATGTTGCGCGAGGGCGGGTTCAGCGTCACCGAGTTGTTGCGGGGGACCGTGCCGCTGACCGGCGTCGACCGCATCCAGCCCGCCCTGTTCGCGCTCCAGGTGGCGCTGGCACAGCTGTGGAGGTCCTGGGGCATCGAGCCCGCCGCGGTGATCGGTCAGTCCCTGGGCGAAGTGGCCGCCGCCGTGGTCGCCGGGGCGCTGACCCTTCAGGACGGCGTAGCGGTGATCACCCGCCGGGCGGGGCTGCTTGCCGAGACGGCGGGCGGTGCGATGGCCTCCGTGCTTCTGGGGGCGGACGAGGTGGCCCGCGACCTGGCGGCCGCCTCGGCCACCGAAGTGTCGATCGCCGTGCTCACCTCTCCGGAAGCAACCGTGGTCTCCGGCGACGCCGCCCAGGTCGCAGCTCTCGTCGCCGACTGGCAGGAACGGGGCGCGGTGGCCCGCATGGTCGACGTCGACGTGGCCTCGCACTCGGCCCAGATGGATCCCATCCTGGATCGGCTGCACGCCGCGCTCGACGGCATCTCCCCGAGCACCCCCCGGATCCGCTACTACTCCACGGTCACCGATGACCCACGCGACCAGGGGCCGCTGGACGCCCGCTACTGGGTGGACAACCAGCGCGGGACCGTCCGCTTCTCCGCCGCCTGTTCCGCCGCGCTTGCCGACGGGCACCGCCTGTTCGTCGAGTGCTCCCCCCACCCGGTCGCGGTACGGGCGATCGGCGCCGTCGCCGCAAGCGCCTCGATACGCGACGTCTGCGCAGTCGGCAGCCTGCGCCGCGATGCCCCGGGCCAGGAGTCCTTCCTCACCCACCTCGCATCAGTTCACTGCGCCGGATGGCCGGTGGACTGGGCAAGCCGGTACGGCGCGGGTGAACTCGTCGACGCGCCGACCGCGTCCTGGCATCGGGCCCACTACCGCAAGGACCCGCCGTACCGGCTGGTCGCTCCCGGTCTGGTAGGGGCTGATCAGCACAGTCTGCTCGGCGCCCATGTCCACGACCCGGATCAGCCCGGCCGCCATCTGTGGCAGACGCCGATCGGCACCGGCCGTGTGCCCTGGCTCGCAGACCACCGCGTGGCGGGAGTCCCGGTGATGGCAGGTGCCGGCGTGTGCGAGATGGCCCTCGCCGCAGCGGCCGCCGCCTTCGGCACGGACACCGTGGCGGTCGAGGACCTCGTGCTGGAGGCGCCATTGGTGCTGGAGCCCGAGCCGATGGTCAGCGTGCGGCTAGAGCGCGATGGCGACGGGGGCCGGGTGGTGGTTCTCTCGCGCACCCCGGACGACCCGCCGGAAGCCTTGGTCGTCCATGCCCGGGCCACCGTCCTGCCGTTGACCGCCGCCCCTGCCCGGCGCCCGGAAACCGTCTGCGAGGCAGGCAGCGAGTGGACCGATGTCGCCCCCGCCGACCTGTACGCCCGGTTCCGGGAGCGCCATGACGTCACTCACGGCCCCGCCTTCGCCGGACTGGAGCGCATCCAGCTGCCGCCCAAGAGGGATGAGGCACTGGTGAGGCTGCGCATCCCCAACGAGGGCCGGGTCTCCTCGTGGATGATGCGGCTGCACCCTGCCCTCCTCGACGAGGTCGTGCAGAGCGCCGTCGCCATCTGGGTCAACCGGTATCCCACCGCGCCCGGGCCCGTCGTGGTCGCCGGGTTCGACGCGGTACGCGTGTACGGGCCGACCGGCCATGCGCGCCGCGCGGCCGTCCGGCTCCTGGAGGCCGACGCGTGGAGCGCACGGGCCAGCGCGGTGCTCATGCTGGCGGACGGTGAGGTGGTGGCCGAGATGGAGGACCTGCGCCTGGTCAACATCACGCCCCCCGAGCAGCGGTACACCTCACGCCTGTCCCATCTCGCCTGGACTCCCTCCGCGCCGCTGTGCCCCACCGCGCCGGCCGGCCGCTGGCTTGCCGTCACCGAGGACGACGGACCGGCCGCCCGAAAGGTCCGCGCTGCACTGGCGGACGCCACGGCTGAGTGCCGGAACCTGACCGTCCCGCTTGGCGAGGACCTCGCCCCGGTGCTGGCTGAGCTCGCCACGGCCGCCTGGGACGGCGTGGTCCTGGTCGTCGGCGCCGACGCGTCCTCCCCGGCGCTCTCCGGCGGGCAGCATGCGGGCTCCGTTGCAGATCCCGTCGGCGCCGACAGGGAGCAGGGGGGACCCGAACCGGACACGGCAGCTGCCGGTACGGAGGAGGAACGGGTGGCACGAACGATCGCTGCCATCCAAACCCTGGCCGGACTGCCTCGGCCTCCCAAACTCCGGATAGCCGCTGCTGGTGGGGATGCGGAACTCTCCGTAGCGGCGGTCCGCGGAGTCGTGCGAACCGCCGCGTACGAAGTCCCCGAACTAGCGGTCAGCCTCACCGAGTTCGACGAGGACGCCGATCCCGCCGCACTGGCGGTGACACTCCTGGCCGGCGGCCCGCCCGGCGAGTACGCCTGCCGCGGAAAGGACCTGTTCACCCTCCGCCTGCGCACCGGCGCCCCGCAGGAGCCCGGGGAGCAGCGGACCACCCTGACCCCGGTCCGGTCCGGCGGCGCATACCTCATCAGCGGTGGCCTGGGCGGCCTCGGTCTGCTCACCGCCGAATGGCTCGCCGCCCGCGGCGCGGGCCACCTGGTCCTCGTCACACGCTCGGCTCCTTCCCCGCAGGCCCGGGCGGTCCTGTCCCGCCTGCGCGCGGGGGGAACGTCCGTCGCCGTGGTCCAGGGGGACATCGCGGCCCTCGGCATCGCCGACCGCGCCGTGGCCCAGGCCACTGGCACCGGCGCGGCGCTGCGCGGGGTGTTCCACTGCGCCGGGGTCCTCTCCGACGCCACCCTCGTCACCGTCGACCGGGCCAGGCTCCGGCGTACCTGGCGCGGCAAAGTCGACGGGGCCCGGGCCCTGCACGCGGCGACGCTGGGGCACGAGCTGGACCACTGGGTCATGTACTCCTCGGTCGCCTCGCTGCTCGGCTCCCCTGGCCAGTGCGCCCACGCCGCAGCCAACGCCTGGCTGGACGGCCTCGCTGCCTGGCGCCTCGCGCGCGGACTGCCCGCCACATCCATCCAGTGGGGCGCCTGGAGCGAGGTGGGCAGCGGGCAGCACATGGCGGACCGCGGCGTCATGATGATCTCTCCTCAGGAGGGCATCGACGCCCTGGAACGCATCCTGACCGCCGGGCACGGCGTCATCGCCTACTCTCCGATCGACCTGCCCCAGTGGCTGGCCTCCTACCCCGGCGCAGCCGCCTCCGCGCTCTTCGCCGAACAGCTCGGCGACCGCACCCCTGGGCCGGACGAGTCAGCCGTACTGAGGGAACTTCGGGAGGCCGAGCACGACGCACAGCGGCAGCTGATCCTGGAGGACCACATCATCGGCCACGTACGGGAGATCCTCGGCGGCACCAGCACACGCATCACCGCTCGCACCTCCCTGGTGGCACTCGGCGTGGATTCCCTGAGTGCGGTACGGCTCAAGCAGCAGCTCCAGAACACACTCCGGATCGGCATCGACGGCGGCATCCTCTGGCTCAAGCCCACCGCCGCCGGCCTCGCCGAATGGATCATGCACCGTATGGGGTACCGGTCCGGGGCCGCACCCGACGGTGAACCCGACGCAGCCCTCCCCACGCCATAACCACGGGCACGGAGCCCAGCCGGCACCGTCGATGCTGCTCCGGGGACCGACACCGCCGACGCGTGCCGAACCCTCCACCGGCCACCCCGCCCCACCCCTCAGCCCCGAACTGCCAGAGCAGTCACCGAAGTCGACAATAGGCGGGCACGATGAGCAACACAGTGAGCAGCCACCTCGCGCTGCAGTACGGAAATGACGTGTTCCTTCCGGCGGGCATCGCCTTGACGACGCCGCTGGTGCTCCTCGCGATCCGGGAGTACCGGCGGGAAAAGCCCGCGCTCGCACTGCTCATTCCCATCGCCCTGATGTCCGTCTTCGCGGACTCCGGCGCCCGTTTCCTCACCGGCCTGCGGATGGTGCCCGCCGAGGAACATCCGGTGCTGTACCAAGCGTTCGGGTATCCCACGCCGGCCTGGACGCTGGCGCTCTACACCTCGTACTTCGCCTACCTCGCCTACCTGGGCCACCAATCGATATCCGAGCGGTGGCCCAGGAAGAAGTTCTGGCTGGTCATGGCATTCCTTTTGACCTTCGAGATCGCCTTCGAGTACGTCCTGATCCATGCGATGGAGCTTTGCTCGTACGTGGGGGAGAACCAGCCGCTGCGCATGTTCCGACTGCCTCTGTTCTGGCCGGTCGTCTGGATCGCGTGCCCCGTCCTGGCGGGCATGCTCTTGTGCGTCTTGGGCGAGCATCTGAAGAGCGTGCACAGGCTCCTGCTTCTTCCGATCATCGCGAGCGGCAACATGGGTTTCGCGGTCGTACTGGCCTGGCCTACCGTCCAGGCTGTGCACTCTCCCCTGGGGTCGGCGGGTGTGTCGGCGATCGCCGTGGCCAACGTCGTCGCCATCGTCCTCACCCTGCACGCGGTCGGCCGGTTCTCCGCGAGCCCGTCGGGCGCGCCCGCGCCGGAGCAGGCCGCCGTGTCCCATGGTGCCCGGCGATGAAGGCGAGGAGGAGCACAGCCCCCGCTCCATCCGGGCATGCGGTTGTCATCGGCGGCGGAATCTCTGGACTGCTGACGGCGCGGGTCCTGACGGACTTCTTCACCCGGGTCACCATCGTCGAACGCGACCCGGAGGCCGGCTCCCGGACGTATCGCAGTGGGGTGCCGCAGGCACGTCATCCCCATGTGCTGCTGGCCCGCAGCCAGCGGATCGTCAGCGAGCTGTTCCCTGGAATCGAGTCGGACTTCGACGGACTCGACGTACCCGTCTTCGACTTCGGTCTGCGCTCCAGGATGCTCTTCGCCTCCGGGTTCTCACCGCCGGTCAGAACAGGGGTCATCTGCCGCTCGATCAGTCGGCCCCGTCTCGAAGCCGCCCTGCGTGACCGAGTGCGACGCCTGCCCGCCGTCCATTACCGGGCGGGATGCCGAGTCACTGGACTGGAGTTCGATCGTGCCACATACACGGTGACCGGGGTTTCGGTCGTGCCGCGCGAGCGCCCCAAGGACGCCTCAGCCCCCGAAACCCTGCACGCCGATCTGGTCGTGGACGCCAGTGGCCGCACCTCGCATCTGGCGGACTGGCTCGCGTTGCACGGCATACCGCGGCCGCCCGTCTCCACGGTGGATCCCCGCCTCGGGTACGCCACCCGTCTCTATGCCATCCCCAAAGGCGTCTCGTTCGACTGGAACATCCTGGTTGAATTCACCCGATTTCCCGCCGTGACACGCGGCTGCGTCGGCCTGCAGATCGAGGGTCGGCAGCTCCTGTTCACCCTGCAAGGGGTCGGCGGCGACTATCCGCCCGGAAACGAGAAGGAGTTCCTGGCGTTCGCGGACTCGCTGCGCATCGGATTCGCCGAGGTGCTCAGGACGCTCCCACCCCTCTCACCGATCCACTGCTACCGCGCCACCACCAACCGGTGGTACGCGTATCACCGGATACGGCGATGGCCCCACGGCCTGATCGTCGTCGGCGACGCCAACTGCGTCTTCAACCCCATCTACGGGCAGGGCATCACCGTCGCCGGCCAGGAAGCCTTGCTGCTGCGCGACATGCTCGCCCAGCGTGGCCACCGCGATATCACCGCGGCTTTACGTGATCACCGCACACGTCAGGCGCGCCTCCTGCGCTGGCCCTGGCTGCTGTCCACGGCCGTGGACCGAGGATGGCAGGAGGGGCCAGCCACGCTCTTCACCAGGGTCGCTAACCGCCTGATGGACGCCTGGCAGCAGTCCATCCCCGGCGACAGCGACATGTTCCACCGCTTCATCAAGGTCACCCACATGCTGGCTCCGGTCAGCCCGCTGCTTGCACCCCGGGCGACGGTCCGCATCGCGCGCACCCTGCTGCGGGGCGACCGGACCATTCCCCATCCGGCACCGACCACGCCCAGCGTGGAGGCAACGCGATGAATCCGCACCGCACGGACCAGATCGACGCCCCGGCCTCCCGCACACGCCCACGTCGGGGCACCCGCCTCTCACCCGCCGCGGCCTGGGCGACCACGGGCACGGCATTCCTGGCCGTCCAGACATGGGTGATCGTCCGATGGCTCGCCGACGGTGATGTCTCCCCCACCCGTCCACCGGAGTACGGGCTCTCCCCGGCGCGGCAGGCCGTTTTCACCACCGGCGAAGTAGCGGTGGTACTGGCCGTGATCGTGTGCGCCTGGTGGATCATCCGCGACCTGCGCAGAAAGGGCCAGGTCACCATCCACGCCGCCTTGTTCATCGGATACGGCTCGGCCCACTGGATGGACCCCGTGATGAACTACAGGCATTGGGGATTCGCCAACACCAACGCCACCCTGCACGTCACCAGCTGGGCTCCCTACCTGCCCGGTTGGAGCGGCCCGGAACGGCTGCCCCAGCCCCTGATCTTCGCGACTGGGCTGTTCTTTCCTCTGCTGATCCTGTGGATTTGGCTCGCCCTTGGCCTCGCCCACAAACTGGCCGCTCTCCGCCCGCACTGGGGCCGGCTCCGGCTCGCGGCGGCGCTGCTGCCTCCCGTTATGGCCCTCGACGCCATCGCGGAATCCCTGCTGATCCATGTCGGAGCCTTTGCCTATGTCGGAGCCTCACCGCGCTACTCATTGTTCGGCGGGCACTGGTACCAACTGCCGCTGGCCGAACCCCTCCTCTGCTCCGTACTCTTCGTCCTGCCCACCGCCCTGCTCATCGTGACCGCACAAACCCAGGGCCGCGAAGTCCCGTTGTTCTCCGGCACCCAGCACATGGCAGGAACCCGGCGAGTCTGGATGCGCCTGCTGAGCGGCATCGGATTCACCCACATGACCCTCCTCCTCTGGCTGGTCGCGATCAGCTTCTTCCTCCAGCACCCCACCATCCCCCAGGACACACCCCCCTTCCTACGCATGTAGCTGCCGAGCCATTCACGCCTGTCATCCCGTACACGGGGGCTGGCTGAAGGCGGCCGGGAGTTCTACTGACCGGCGCTGGCGCCGGTCCGGTGCGGGATCGAGCTGTCCGTACCGCGGTACACGCTCCAGCTGTGCCGGGACACCGCGATCGGCCCCTCCCATCACCACATCAAACATTCAGCCCAACGGGCCGACTACTTCTACGGCTGCGGGCCAGATCAGGGCCTGTGCCGTTGGATTTTCGGCGAGGCGGTAAGTAGAGCCCCCGGTCGCCAACAGCTGCAATGAGTCAACGATCACAGGGGGTGTCCTGTCGCAGTGCATCTGGCGAATGGGGGGCTACTGACCTGCTGGGCTGCCAGGTGATTTGAGAACGCCGGGGCTCGTAGTTCTCAAACGACCTGGCTTTTGCGGAAGCCCCGTTGACGATAGAGACGGAAGCGCCTCGACGCCGACCCAGTCTCGCCGGGTCCGGCCGCCGGAGGCGGCCTCGGTGGGCTGTCTTCCTATCGCAAGGTCTGCCGAGGGCGTCGCCACTCGGCACACGGTCGCGGCCCCCTTGCCTGTCAGCCGTTGGTGGCCTCGGATGGTTCTGGCACCGCCTTGCCCAGGGCGGCATGGAGGTTGCCAAGGGCGGCGAGTGTCTGCGAGATCTCCGCGTCCGACGCCTCCAGGAGCAGCTGGCGGAGGGTCGGTTCGGCGTCCCGGCTTCTGGCGTGGTGTGCCTGGGTGCGGGCGTGTTCGGCGATCTTGGCGATGGTTCGGCGCCGGTCGGCTGCGTCGGTGCTCAGTTCGACGAGTCCCCTCTCGCGTAGTGCCGCGATCACCGTGGAGACGCGGCTTTGGGCGAAGCCGGTGCGGTGGGCGATCGCGCCGACCGGTTGCGGGCCGGCGGTGTACAGGCATTCCAGCACCAGGAGCTCGGTGGGCCCCAGGTCGGAGGAGTCCTTCATGGCTGCGGTCGCGGCGGCGGTGAGCCGCCTGCCGAGCTGGTGCAGGTCGGCAAGGTTCAGGGAACTGGTCGGTACCACGTGCGAGCCCTCCTCTGGGAACACCCCGATAGTACATCTCTCAAGATGCATCATGATAGATGTATCTTCAGAGATGCGTATTGCGGCGTACTGGCCGCAGCCTCGCCAGCCCAGCCCTAGGAGGATCCGTGGCCCGAAAGATCATGCAGGCCCTGCTGTTCCCGTTCGCCCTGTCCGTGCTGCTGGTCGGCGTCTACACCGCCGCCATGCACGCACCGGCCCCGCACGAGATGAAAGTCGCGGTCGCCGGACCACCGGCCCAGACCGCCCCGCTCGCCGCCTCGCTGCAGAAGGCGGTGGGCCACGCCTACGACATCACCACTGTCACCACGAGTGAACGAGCTCGCCAGCTGGTCGAACACCGGACCGTGGCAGCCGCGTACGTCCCCGCGCCGTCCCCGGGCGACCGCACCGCCGGCACGGCCAGCACCTCCTTCGCCCAACCAGCGCAGCCCAACGGGCCCGTCCTCTACGTCGCCTCCGCCGCCGGAGCCGCCGGCGTGACCATGGCCGCCGCGCCCTTCGAGAACGCCGCCGTCCAGCAGCGCCAGTTCCTCCAGGTCCGCGACCTGGTCCCGCTCAGCCCCCACGACACCAGCGACACCACCACCATGTACGCCTCCATCGGCCTGACCCTCGCGGGCTACCTCCCCGTCGTCGTCCTCACGACCGCCTTCGGACCGGCCCTCAAACGACGCCGCGCCGTAGCCGCACTCGCCGCCTTCGGCGCCGTCACCACCATCACCATCTGGGCCGTCGCCGGACCGGTCCTGGGTGCCCTGCACGGATCCGCCCCCGCCATCTGGGTCACCGGCTGGCTCACCGTCATGGCCGTCGGCATGGGTACCTTGCTGCTCTCCCGCTTCTGCGGACGGCTGACCGCCCTGCCCGCCGCCGCGATTTTCATGTTCCTCGGCATGCCCGCCTCCGGCGCGGCCCTGCCCATCGACACCATGCCCGCGCTCGTCCGCGCCTTCCACGACGTCCTGCCGCTGACCTCAACCTCCGGCAGCCTGCGCCAGATCATGTACTTCGACGGCAACGGCATCGCCGACTACTGGCTCACCTTGGCCCTATGGGCCATCGCCGGCCTCGCGCTGACCGCCGCTTACGACACCCTCAAGGCCCGCCGCTCCACCGGCCGCAAGGAAACCTCCGACGACAGGGCCCCTCTGCCTCTCCAGGCCGTGCCATCTACCAGCCGCTAACAACAACCCACCGCGCCCTGCCGCACACGAGAGGGAAACCGTGACCGACACACCACCGCCGTCCAACGGCCACAACGCCACCCACACGCCCAGCGGCGCCGCCCCCGCCGCGGATCCCTTGACGCTACTCGCCACCAGCACTGACCTCGAAGACGTCGACTTCACCGGCCTGGACCTGCGCGCAGCCCTCAAGAATCCCGCCGCCGCGCCCCGGACATTCACCCGCTGCACCTTCACCCAGGCCACGCTGCGCGGCGCCCACCTCGCCGAGGCCGTCTTCACCGACTGCACCGCCCACACAGCCGACTTCACCGGCGCGCTGCTCGACCAGGCTCGCATCGACCGCGGCAGCGCGGCGGGCGCGAACTTCACCGACGCCGACTGCGGCGACCTGCTCTGCGACGGCGCCGACCTCGCCAACACCAAATGGAGCGGTGCCATGCTCGGCGGCGCCACCTTCACCGGCTGCCGCATGATCGGAGCCCGCCTCACCAGGCATCGCGGACTGGGCATCACCTTCACCCGCTGCAACCTGGCCGTGGCCAACCTCAACGGCCTCAGCCTGCGCGGCAACCACCTGACCGGCATCCGTTTCACCGAAGCCGACCTCGGCGGCGTCGACTTCCGCGACACCACCCTCGAAGACTGCCGACTCGCCGACGCCAACCTACGAGCCGCCGACTTCACCGGCGCCGACCTATGCGGCGCCGACCTCGGCGAACTAACCCTCGACCTGGCCACCCAACTCCGCGGCGCGGTCATCTCCCCCGACCAAGCCGCCCAGATCAGCGCCGCTCTCGGCCTGACCGTCCTCAACTGATACCCAGGAACGACACAGCCGGTCCGGGAGGGGCCGCGCCCCGCCCCCTTCGATCTCCTGTAGTGGGCCGCTGAATGCCCTGCACGTACGCCGGGTCAAACGGCGGTCCTGAAATTCCTGTTGTGGCGGGCCGGTTCCCCAAGCCGTGGCTGGAGCTGCCGCGAGACGCGGTCGAGCACGTCGCCCGCCAGGTTCAGGTGGCTGCCCGTGAGCTCGCGCAGTACGCCTTCACCTCCCGTACGACCAAGCGACACCGCACCGAGATCCGGGATCTGACCGGCTGGCACGAGTGCACCGGCACCGACCTGGTGAAGCTGACGTCGTGGCTGGCCGACGAGATCTGGCACAACGAGCGGCGCGCGGAAGCCGTCCGCGCCGAACCGCTCAGGCACCTGCGCGAGAAGCGGATCGAACCAACCACAGCCGACCAGATCAGCACGGTGGTCCGCCCCGCGCTGCACCAAGCCGAGGACCACGCCATCGGCGAAGTCGCCGACTGGCTGGCGCGGGCGCAGAGGTGTACGTGGCGGCTGGACACCCTCCACCATCCCCGTCAGCCCACTCGACCTCGACCAGATCCAGGTCCATCGCCACCACCAGCACTCACGTACATGCCGACAGCGCCCCTGACAGGTGCACTGAGAACGAGACCAGCGAAGTGAGATCAAACCCCACGAACGAAGCAAACGCCGCCACTCAGAGCACACCGCCACGAGAATCTGCCACCACGGACGAGAACGAGTGAGAATCCGACAGCTTCAATGCGACAGGACAGGGGGGCGTCTCATGACGCTGTCCCTTGGGCCGGACAAAGGCCACGGTCAACGAGAAAGGGACACCAGAAATGCGAACCTACACCGGGTGTAGGCCCTCAATTGGAATGTCCCGTTCCGTTGCGGCGACCTGCGTGTCTTCGGCTTGTCTCATTCATGGGACACAGCATCGTGTCTCACGATCTTGGCCCTTCGGGCACGGCCGCAACGGTGGAGAACGGTCGGAGCCCCTGGGCTGTTGAGCGAGGTGGTTGAAGTCTCGGCTCGTCAGCCCGGGGGCTCCGTTGGTTCCGTATCCTGCCGCGATCGGCCTGCCGTATGCGCTCGTGCAAGCGGCAGGCCGAGCGCCGTTTCACCTTGGCGCTGGCCCGGGGCGAAGCTGTGATCGGTGTCGGTCTGGAGATGGGGCTAGAGGCTCGTCTCTTCGATGTCGTCCAGGGCGGACTTCAATCCGTTCGACCCGTCCGGTTGCCGGATGGGCGTGTCCAGGACCGAGTCGCGGCTGGCGAGTGATGCTGTCTGGTACGAGCTGTTGCTTGAGTCGATCGACGCCGCCCAGTGGTGGGAGTTCCAGGCGGCCGACGCCGACTTGTCTTTGAGGCCGAGGCGTCCGGTGGGATCGGTGCGGTTGATGGGGTCGCCGTGGCAGTAGGCGTAGGGGTTGATGCCGCCCGTGCCGAAGGGGCTCAGGCTGTCGGGGGCAGTGAACCGCATCAGGCCCGGGTGATAGAGGCGGTAGCCATTCCCCAGGTGATAGCAGCCGGTTGCCAGGTTGGTGTGTTGACCGGTGAAGCCCAGGACGCTGTCAGCCGTGGCGCCCGGGCGGTAGCCGTAGGCGGTGTAGGCGTAGTCCTCGTGCCTCGTGGGCGTGCCGGCCATCAGCACGGTCTGCTGGCCGTCGATCCCCAGCAGCCGGGTTTCGCTCTGCTGGCCATCGCTGTGCTGGGCCACGCATGTCTGGCCGAACCGCAGCAGGCGGGTGTGCTGGTCGCCGATGGCCACCGATGCGAGCGTGTCGGCCCGGTAGGACAGCACGTGGGTAGTGCCATCGGTGGCGACCTGGCTCAGCAGCCGGTTCAGCGGGTCGTATCCGTAACTGGTGACCGAGCCGACCGACTGCAGCCGGCCCAGGTCGTCGTAGGCGAGGGTGTTCCCGGCTTCGTCGGTGCTCAACCGTCCGGCCGCGTCGTGGCGCAGGTCGGTCGAGGACGGGTAGCCGGGGTGGGTGTGTGTGATGCCGGTCAGCTGGCAGGGGTCGGAGCCGTTGGCGAAGTGGTAGGTCGCTGTGTCGGACGTCTGGTCGGAGAAGTCGGTCTGGCAGCTGGTGACGTTGCCGTAGTCGTCGTAGGCGAAGGTCTGGCTTGCGATCACGTTGTTGTACTCATCGCGCGGGAGCGATTCTCCCGTGCAGGCATACCCTGTCAGCTGGTTTCGACTGTTGTAGGTGAACGACTCCTCACGCAGCATCGTGCTACCGATGCTCAACGTCCGTGCGCTGAGCAGATCGTTGGCCTGCCAGGTCTGGGTGAGCGTCCAGGAGTCGCCTTGGCTGTCGACGATGGTGCGCGTGATCTCACGGCCGACGTCGTCCCGGGTCAGCGTCGTGGTCAGGGTGTATTGCGACGCCAGGTCTTGGGCCTGCCACCCGCTCAGGCGAGAGGCGTCGTCGTAGTTCACGGTGACCTGCATGTCTGGGTCGGCCACCGCCGAGATCCGGCCCCAGCTGTCGCGGGTGATCGTCTCGAGGGCACCGTCGGCCCCGGTATAGGTGTGGGCGAGACCGTTGACGGTGTAGGACGAGGTCGTGGTGGTCTGGGGCTGTCCGGTGATCGTGGTGGTTTCGGTTTCGGGCAGGCCCGAGGGGTAGTAGGTGTAGCCGAGCGTGGTGGCGCCTTCGGTCGCTGCGGTGAGGGCACCGGTGGTTTTGTCACGGGTGAACGTTTGGCTGAGCGTGCCGGCCTGTACCGAGGAGACGGCGTTGTCGAGTTGCGGAATGTATGTGTAGGTGTAGATCTTGTTGTCGGATCCGGTGACCGATGCGGGACGGGGATCTGTGTCGCTGGCGTAGGTGTAGGACCAGCTGCGTCCGCCTGAGGCGGTGGCCGTCATCCGGCCCAGCCCGTCAAAGTCCTGGGTACCGTAGGCGGCATCGTTCACGGCAAGCTGGGTGAGCAGCGCCCCGCGAGGACCAGCGGCGGTAGACGGTGTGCTTGCCGACGCCGGCTCTGGCCGCGACCGCCTCGATGCTGAGGTTCGCGTAGCCGACCTCCAGGGCCACGTCGAGCGTGGCCCTCATGATCGCTTCAGCTCGGTTGTCGGCACGGCTGGCACGGCGATCGGTCATGCCACCACTCTAACGGCACGACACGTGCCGTATTGACAGCGCGTGGCTCTGATGATCAAACTCATTACCGGCACGGACCGTGCCGTGCCGTGCCGGACTTGGTTCAGCCATCGAAAGACAGCCATCGAAAGACTGTGGGGGAAGCGGCCAGTGACGGACGCCGATGTGATCGTGGTGGGAGCCGGCCCGACCGGCCTGATGCTGGCCGGTGAACTGCGCCTGGCCGGTGTGCGCCCGCTGGTCCTGGAGCGGCAGCCGCGGCGCCGGGACACACCCAAGGCCGGTGGCCTGGGCGGGCAGATCCTTCAACTACTGGGCTACCGAGGCTTGTTGGAACGCTTCGAGGCAGCCTGCGCCGACCCCGTCCCGGCTCCCCGGTTCCCCTTCGGCGGTGTGCATCTGGACTTCACCCAGCTGACAGACTCCCCGATGCACGCCCTGCCGCTCCCGCAACCGCAGCTTGAGCGCCTGCTCGACGACCGGGCCTGCGAACTCGGTGTCGACATCCGCCGCGGACACGAGGCGACCGGGGTCAGCCAGGACGACGCCGCGGTGATCGTGGACGTGCGCGGCCCGGACGGGCCGCACCGGCTGACCGCCCGCTACCTGGTGGGGTGCGACGGAGCACGCAGCCGGGTGCGTGACTGGGCCGGTATTCCGTTCCCCGGCACCGCCTACCCGGAGGTCAATCGACTGGCCCAGGTCACCTTGCCCGATCCGGTGACCGTGCTCGCCGACGGCGGTCTCACCGTCCCCGGCTTCGGCACGATCCGCGCGGGTTTCACCCGGACCGACCGAGGTCTGTTCGCGGTCGGCGCGTCGCCCGCCTCCAAGGTCGTCTCCCTCTACACCATCGAAGACGAGACCACCGAGTACGACGACGACGCACCGATGACCGTGCCCGAACTCCAGGACAGCGTGCGCCGGGTGCTCGGCGCGGACCTGCCCGTGGGAGAACCTCTTCGGCTGTCGCGGTTCACGTTCAAGGCCCGGCAGGCCGAGCGCTATCGCGACGGGCGGATCCTGCTGGCCGGTGACGCGGCGCATCTGTTCCCCGCCACCGGTGTGGCGCTCAATGCCGACATGCTGGACGCGGTCAACCTGGCCTGGAAGCTGGCCGCCGACGTCCACGGCTGGGCACCGGCCGGCCTGCTCGACACGTACCACGACGAACGCCACCTCGCGGCTGCCCGCACCATGCTGCACACCCAAGCCCAGGTGGCACTGCGGCGCGCGCACGACCCGGCCGCCGAGGCGCTCCGCGCACTCTTCCAGGAACTGCTCGTCGACGAGCAGCCGTTGCGCCGCATGGGAGCGGCCCTCTCCGGCGCCGACATCCGCTACCCGATGCCCGGCCCCGACCACCACGCATTGGCCGGCACCTTCGCACCCGACCTCACCCTGCACACCGACCAGGGCACAACCAGCGTCGCCGGACTCCTGCGCACAGCCCGGCCCGTACTCCTCGACCTCGCCGACCGCCCGGACCTCCGCCAGGCCGCCCAGGACTGGCGGCAACGCGTCGAGGTCCACACCGCCAAGACCGACGACCGACCGGCCGACGCCCTCCTGATCCGTCCGGACGGCCACATCGCCTGGGCCGCGGCCATCGACGAACCGGCCGCCGGCGCCGCACCCGCGCTGCGCGAAGCGCTCTCCGACTGGTTCGGCGCTCCCTGACAACAACAACGCCGATCACCGATGCCCGACGGCGCGGACGGGGCGTCCACCCGATCATGCGGATGACTGCGACATCCGCCGCCAGGTACTGAGGCCCTCCAGGCCCGCAGACATCCCTTCAGGAAGGAAGCAATCCGTGACATCGCCTGTTCCTGCCGACCCGACCGTGGTGCACCCGATGCCCGAGCAGCCGCGGGTCGTGCTGCTCAAGCCGCTGATCACCTCGCCGCTGATCGAGGTCGGAGAGTTCTCCTACTACGACGATCCCGATGACCCGACCGCGTTCGAAACCCGCAACGTGCTGTACCACTCCGGGCCGGAAAAGCTGGTCATCGGCAAGTTCTGCGCGCTGGGCGAGGGCGTGCGGTTCATCATGAACGGCGCCAACCACCGCATGGACGGCCCCTCGACATTCCCCTTCCCCATCATGGGCGGTTCCTGGTCCGAGCACTTCGACCTCATCACCGGCCTGGCCGGACGCGGCGACACCGTAGTGGGCCACGACGTCTGGTTCGGCTACCGGTCCACGGTGATGCCCGGCGTCCGCGTCGGCCACGGAGCGATCATCGCCTCCGGATCCGTCGTCGTCGACGACGTCCCCGACTACGGCATCGTCGGCGGCAACCCGGCCCGCCTCATCCGCCGCCGCTACAGCGACACCGACATCGACCGCCTGCTCGCGCTGGCCTGGTGGAACTGGCCGCTCCAGCACATCACCGAACACCTCCGCACGATCATGTCCGGCAGCATCGACGACCTGGAGAACGCGACGCCCCCGCTTCGGTGAACCACCCACGTTCGAGAGAGCCGGACCCAGGCCCGCGACTGCTGCCGATGCGCGGTGGCTTTCAGGCATGGGTGATGACCTGAGCAGCACGAGTGGCTCCCCAGCCCCTCACCGCAACGCGGTAACCGCACGGATCCCGGGAGCACCGACCGCCATCCGGCTCCCGTTCCAACCGGCCTACGTCCCGCTCCCCTTTCAGACTCAGATGTACAGACTTCGGAATCGAGTCGTCAGCATGCCTGCTTCGCCCCACCACAACCCGTTCGCCGACTGGCTGCGCGCCCACGCCGTCCCCCTCACCCACCTCGACCCTGAGGCGCCGCTCGATGACCTTGAGCCGCTCCGCGCCGTCATCGGCGACGCCCGTGTCGTCGCGATCGGCGAAAACTCCCACTTCATCGACGAGTTCGCCCTCATGCGCGAGCGCATCCTCCGCTTCCTGGCCGAACGCTGCGGCTTCAACGTCCTGGCCTTCGAGTACGGCTTCAGCGAAGGCATTCCCCTCGACGGCTGGGCCCAAGGAGAGGGCACGGACGACGACTTGTCGGCCCACCTCGCCGCAGCGATCCCCGTGGGAGTCGACGCGCCGCTGCGCTGGATGCGCCGGCACAACGGCACAGCCTCATCCCCGGTGCGCTTCGCCGGCATCGACATCCCGGCGGCCGGCGGCTCCTTGCTTCCCGCCCTGGCCCCGGTCGCCGACTACCTGCGCCAGATCGACTCCGAAACCCTGCCGATGGTCCAGACGGCGATGCGGATCGCCGAAACGTTCGCCGGTGGCTCCGGAGCCGTCGCCGCGCCCGCGTGGGCACGCCTGGCCACCGCCGAACAGGACACGCTCAGCGCGGTCCTGGCGCGCCTGGTCATCCGGTTCCGCTCCGTCGAGCCGCTGTACGTCTCCCGCGGCGACCAGCGGAGCTACGACGTCGCCCTGCGCTGCCTCGAAGGCGCCTGCCACGCCGACTACACCTTCCGCGCCATGGCCGACCTCTTCGCCGGAAAGGGGCTGGCCGCCGACACCTCGTCCCGGGACGTCTACATGGCCGGGTCGGTCCTGTGGCACCTGGAGCACTTCGAACCGGGAACCCGCATCGTGCTGGCCGCCCACAACGCCCACATCCAGAAAACGCCCATCTCCTTCAGCGGCCACCTCACCGGGCTCCCCATGGGACAACACCTGCACCGCGCGCTCGGCGACGACTACTTCGCCCTCGGCCTGACGAGCACCACCGGACACACCGCGGAGATGCCCCGCGACGAGAACACACCCTTCGGCTTCACCGTCGACGCCACCGCACTGGAACCGCCCGAGCCGGGAAGCATCGAGGCCGCCTTCGCCGACGCCGAACTCGGCCTCAGCATCGCCGACCTCCGCCAGGCACACTCGGACGCCCATGACAACGCCGGCCACGCCCCGGGCCCCGACCGCATCCGCATACAGAGCGCCTACCTGCACACCCCGATCCTAGAAGCGTTCGACGCCATCCTCCACACCCCGACCTCCACCGTGGCCGACAACCTCAAGGGCCTGTGAGGCAGGCCCTGCCTGCCTCACAGGTTCCTACTGTTGGTGCCACCTGTCGTACTGGTCGGAGGGATCGCAGGGCGTTGTCTGTACGACGGTGCCGTTGCGCACGCTGGGTGTCGACAGGCACAACCCGTTCGACACGCTCTGCCACACGTCGTACCAGCCTGACGGCGGCCCGTTGGGGTTGTCCGCGAAGTAGACGCGCCACTGCTGGGCGGGGTCGGCCGCGTCGCAGAACGCCACCCTGGCCGTGATCGAACCCGAGGCCGGCGCGGTGATGCACCATCCCGTGCGCTGGTTGGTGAAGGGGCCGTGCGACAGGGGTTCCGACGACACTCCGGGTGTGGTTCTCAGGTGGGCGGAAGCCTGGCCTGCCTCGGCTACCGCAGCGTGAGGCGGCCCTGGAAGTTCTCCGGGACCGGGGCGAAGCGGAGGGCCATCGTGACGGCTTCCGGGTCGGAGACCGTCAGGCGGTAACGCGTGCACAACAGGTGGCACAGCGCCATGAGTTGAACGGTCGCGATGTCGGCGCCGATGCACTTCTTGGGCGCCCAGCCGAACGGCACGTAGCAGGTGCGGTCCGCCGGGCCGTGCGGCGCGCCGGGCAGGAAGCGATCGGGGTCGAAGACGTCGGGCTGCTTCCAGACCCGCTCGTCGCGGTGGATCATGTGCGGGCTCAGCAGGTACCACTGGCCCGCCTCCAGGCGGTCCTGCCGAGGTCGAAGGCGTACTTGGACCGCCGTACAAGGAGCAGCGGCGGGCTCCACATGCGCAGCACCTCCTTGACGAACCGGTGCGTCACCGGCGCTGCCCGCGTCGGCGCCGTGCGGAAGGCGGCCGGTTCCACGCCCGCCAGTTCGGCGGTCAGCCGCTGCTGCCACTCGGGGTTGCGGACGAACTCGTACAACAGGCTCACCGCGGCCGTCCCCGGCGGACCGGCGATGGCGGTGAGGACGGCGGTCACCACGTCGAGCGCACGGTCCATGCCGAGGTCGGGCAGCAGGTCGACGAACGGGTCGGCCAGGTCCGGCTCGCGAGTCCGCTTGCCTCGGGCGCGCTCACGCAGGACCCGGCGCACGACCAGACCTGAGCGCACTTGAACGGCGTTGAAGCGAAGGAGATGCCCTGTCCCGCCCGGCTCGGGCGAGACCAGGCGCAGCAGTTTCATGTGCAGGTCCAGGACCACGAGGTCCGCCTCGCGGGCGGTGAGGCCCGCGAGCGCGAGGGGCAGCAGGGACCGTACGGCCATGTCCTGGGTATGCATCACCAGGTCCGTGTCCTCGTCGAGTCGTGCGTCGATGATCCGTTGCATGCGCTCGATCAGGCGGCCGTGGTGCTCCTCGGTGGCGAGCGCATGGAGTTGGGTGAGCCAGACGGATCGGATCCGGCTCCAGCGGACCGGGGTGCTGGTGCGCTTGCGTACGACGTCGAGGAGACGGTCGTGCATGACGAACCGGTGCCAGTTCGTGGCGCTGACCCGGCGGGCCGCCTCCGGCTCGAAGACGGCGAGGCGTTCGTCGTCGATCCAGAAGACGCCGTCCTCCTCGGCACTGCGCATCCGCATGAGGCGGAGGAAGTCGTCGGGGTGCTGCGGGGTGGTCATCGTGAGCGTTCCCCTCGTGGGGCGCGGGGGGCCGACCGGGCGTCGGCTCCCCGCGCCGGGCCGGTCAGATGTGGTGGTACAGGTACCAGAAGTACTCGTACAGGCGTCGGATGTTGAGGGCCGACATGGTCTGGCGATACAGCGCGCGCATGGAGGTTCACCTCCTTCAGGGGCGATCGGCGCGGGCGCTCAGCACCGCGGTGAAACGCGGCGGAGCGAGCGAGGGGCCCACGTGGGGACCGTCGCCGACAGGGGCGACCGAGAGGTGCCAGTCGCGGGTGATGACGTGGACGAGGTCTTCTAATTAGAGGCCGCAAACGCCCGCATTCGGCGTCTCACCGAGAAGACAGCAACCTTGCGAACAACATGCCCAGGTGCTCGGCGAACATGGCGCCGCCACGACTCGCACAGGCTCGCCCCAGCGGGCGCGAGCAATCCCAGGTCGGTAACGATCGACCCGTGCTGAAAGGACCAGCCGTGTCCTCATCCGCGACGTCACGGACAACCACCGCGAAGCAAACACACAGGTCAACAGCCTGCCGAGCCAGCGAACTCAAGATAGTGCAGGAGCAGGCTGGCCACGATCATGCGTCCACCACCTCCATCTACACCTGCGTGTCTTCCGACTTCCGCACCCGCACCCTGCGGCGGGCCCTGGACGCCACGGTCGAGGCCGCGCTCAAGCCCGCGAGGAGGGCCTGATGAAACGCCAGGTCAGCTACCAGTGGCGGCTGCGCGAGCGGATGGCCGCCGCCGGGGTGTTCACAACCAGCGAGCTCGCCCCGCCGCTCGCCGAGCGGGGCATCAACCTCTCGCTCTCCCAGGTCCACCGCCTGGTCACCGGCACTCCCGAGCGGCTGTCCCTGCCGGTGCTGGCCGCCCTCTGCGACATCTTCGACTGCACCCCGGCCGATCTGATCGCCACCAGGGCGGAGAACACCGCCATCCGCAAGGTCGCCACCGGCGACGCGGTCGTCGATCTCTCGGCTGTCCGGCCCAAGCGCGCCCGCATCCGGCCTGAAGGATGAGCCGCACCCGCGTCCGCACCGAGGACCTGTTCTGCGCACGATGCCGACGGGCGGTGCAACTGAAGGCAAACCACTGGCCGGAGGGCTACCTCTGCGGACGTTGCTTCGGCCAGGCCCTGGAGACCTACGGGACTTGCGCTGGCTGCGGCGTCGATCGGCTGACCCCGGGGATTGCTGCCGACGGCGGCAAGCTCTGCACCGACTGCGCCGGTGGCCTCGGTGACTTCACCTGCGAACGGTGCGGCCAGGAAGCGCGGCGCTACCGCCGCGGAGTCTGCGGCCGATGCGTCCTGGCCGAGCGCCTCCACGAACTACTCGACGACGGTTCCGGCAGCATCCGGCCCGAGCTTCTTCCGTTGTTCGACATGCTCCGGCAGGTGAGTCGCCCTTGGGGCGGGATCACCTGGGCCAAACTGCCTCATGTTCAGCGAAATCTGCTGGCCCTGGCCCGCGGCCACGTTCCGCTCACCCATGAGGGGCTGAGCCAACTCATGCCCTGGCGATCAGTCGCCTACTTGCGCGATCTCCTCATGCAGAGCGGCGTCTTGCCGCCGGCCGACCGGCACTTGCTGCTGTTCCAACGGTGTCGCGCCGAGAAACTATCGACCGTCAGCGATCCCGAGCACCGCAAGCTGTTGGAGCTCTTCGCCGCCTGGCACATCGAACGACGTCTCCGCGCCCTGGCCGGCCGTGGCCCGCTCACCGGCAGCCAGACCCAGCAGGCCCGCAACGAGATCCACCTTGCAATCGCCTTCCTCGACCACCTCGCTCAGCGTGGACGGGCCCTCGCCGACTGCACCCAGGCCGATGCCGATACCTGGTACGCAGGCGGCTACACCGCCCGACGCCTCACCCACGCCTTCCTCCGCTGAGCCATGCGGTCCAATCACATGCCCGCCGTCACCATCCCGCACCGCTCGACAGACAATCCCGCGCCGATCACCCAGCACCAGCGGCTCGCGCTACTGCGACAGCTCGTCAACCGCGACGACGTCCCGCTCCAGGACCGCGTGGCAGCCGTCCTTGTTCTTCTCTACGCACAGCCGCTGACGCGGATCACCAGGCTCATCACCGACGACATCCAGCACGAGGACGGCAAAGTCCTCGTCCGGCTCGGCGACCCGCCGTCGCCCGTCCCGGCCCCGTCGGACGGAATGCTGCTGGACTACCTGGGGCAGCGGCCGAACACCAAGACCGCGACCAACCCCGATGCCCGATGGCTCTTCCCCGGCCGCCGGGCCGGACAACCCATGACCCCGGAAGCTCTGGCACCCCGGCTCCGCCACCTAGGTTTCCCGACCCGGCCAGGACGCACAGCGGCAATCCGCCAACTCGTCCTCCAGGCCCCGGCCCCAGTGATCGCCCGGATGCTCGGCTACAACGACGACCACACCACCCGGATCGCCGAAGCGGCCGGAGGAACCTGGCGTCACTATGCCCCCGGCGACCACTCATGTTGACCACGAACCGTCAGAAGCTGAGGAATACGCGGCTCCCGATTACGCGAGGTCGCCAGTGAACCCCAGAAACCTGGGGTTCAGGCGTGGACCAGTTCCAGTGCCTGCTTCAGGTTGTGCTCGGCGATGCCTGCCATGAACGCTCGGTCGTGGAATTCCCCATCGAGCAGCCGCAGTGGACCCGCCGTCAGCGAGAGCCGCTGTGCGAGCATGTAGAGAGCGAGCCGACCCTCGTCCAAGCCGCCCACCCTCAACGGCTGGTAGGCGTCGTGCAGTCGGATTTGTAGAAACACGTGCTCCCACTCGACGTCGAAGTACATCGATCCCTCGATGTCGATCGCCACGGGGTTCCCGTCCGCGCCCACCAGAACATGGTCGGGTCCCAGTTCGCCGTGCACGACTGCGTACTCCGCGCGTGGTCGCACCGCCGCCGCCAAGCCCAGCAGCCGCTCCTCCAGCCGGTCCCGGGCGGCCGCGATCCGCGGATCGCGCGAAGCTGCCTCGGCAAGGTCCCGCAGCGCACGGTCGAGAACCACCCCCTCGCACGACGTACCGCGCGATGTTCCTCCTCCGTCGACCACGGCCACCTTGCCGTACGCCGGTGCCCGGTGCCCCCGCATCGCCCCCAGTGACTCCGCGAGTCGGTCCATGACCGGAGCAGCCGCGCCCGGCGAGCGCGCGAGCAACTCCTCCAGGTTCTCCCCCTGAAGGTCCTCGACGATCGCAAGGTCGGCCGGGCAGTGAGCGCCGTCACGGTCGACGAGACGGATCGCCGGAACGCGGACGCCGAGCGCGTCCAGCCTCGCGTGTGCGGCCTGGAACAGATCGAGCCCGAGGCCGGGCGAGAACGGGTCAGTGAGGTCGTCGTCTCCCTCGGCCGTCGGCCAGTAGTTCTCGGCGTCGTCCCATAGGTAGGCGATCGCCGTCGTCGCGTCGTCCATCACCAGGCGGTACACGCCCTTCTTACTGCCGCCCGCGACCCGCTCGACTGCCTCCAGCCGCCGCCGACCGCCCAGCGCGGCCTGCGCCGCACCCGCCAACTGCTCCCGTGTCGCCGACCTGGGTGTCAAGTTCCGAACCGCCTCTCCGCCATGACAACCCGCGAACCCTACGGGAGCATCGACGTGGGGACGATTGGTTTTCTCTGGATCTGAGCACTCGCCGGCCCGAGATCACTGACAGTGACCGCCTCGCACGGCTCCGTAGGAAACTGGCGACAGTGGAATACGCGAGGTCGCCAGTGCGAGTTCGGCCGAGGTGAGGTCGAGCAGCCACTCGGAGCTGAAAGACGCGTCACTCCACGCCTTGCCCCAGGCGGCCTTCTGGTCGAGATACGCGCGGTACTGGGCGACGCGGGTGTCGAAGATGCCGCGGGTCACCGCGCCGACTGCAGCGGCCCCCTCGGGCGTGTCCGCAAAGTCCGAGTCACGGAAGCCCCAGCCCTCCTCAGACGCCACCTTCCACCACCGCTCGCGGCCGTCAACCCCCTGCCCGCTCGCCTGGTCACGAAGCCGTGCTCGGCCAGCTTGCGCAGGTGGTAACTGACCAGCGACGGCGTCCCGTCGACATGCTCGGCGAGCTGAGAGGCCGTCGCAGTGCCCGCGGCGTAGAGCAGCCGGTAGAGCTGCATCCGTAGCGGGTTCATGAACGCCCTCAACCGTGACAGCTCGGTGATCTGCTCAGGCTCGTGCTTCGGTCGCATGCCGCCACCGCAGATGTGAAGCGAAAACTTCGCAATAATGCCCTCAGGTTCTCGCTCGGCGAGAAGGGTCGGCTTCACAGAGGTCCGTGGCGGCCATTGCGCTACGCGCGTTCCGGCCGATCCGCCACCCCGCCGCAGCCCCCGTCAGAGCGAGACATCTATTGCCCCCAGCGGTTGATCACCCGCAGAATTCCACACTCGCCAAATACTGTCCCTCTACCAGTTGAACGTGATTCGATCGGGTTCTCCCGGCAGATGTCAGGGGAGGGTTGTTTCTGAGACGAAGCGCTCTACTTCTTTGGCGCGGCGATCCATCTGCGCGGTGATCTGCTCGGCCACGTGGCTGACCACTTTGGCTACCTCATCGGGGTCTAGTGTCCCGTGATCCGGTTCGTGTCAGTTCGCATTGTTGTTGACGAGTTTCTTCACGT
>NZ_BMVG01000051.1 GCF_014650595.1 Streptomyces alanosinicus | reverse complement strand
CGGTAGACCGTGGGCCAGGCCGGTCCGAACACCGGCGGCAACTGCCGCCAGGTACAACCCTAGGCGGCCACGAAGATGATCGCGGCAAGCGTTTCGCGATCACCCGCCCGACGTCGGCCCCCGCCCTGCGGACGCCTCACCTCCGTCGGCGGCACCACCCGCCGGAACAACACCCACAACTCGTCCGGCACCAGCCGCTCAACCAGATCCGTCATGCACGATTCAACGAACGATCACACCAAAAGAAACGATGTCGTAAGAGCCGACCACCTCGCACAACGGACGCCTTCACGCGCCGCTGCTTCCACCTGGCCAGGACTCACTCGAGGTGAGGAATCGATAGCGACAGACTGCGCGAAATGAGTAGTACTCATTTTGGGGCGGTGGATTGGCCAACCAGGCCGAGTGGGTGGCGGTCGGCATGTCGATCGCCACGGTCAATTTCGTTACTACCTGGGGGGGTATTTCCTCGTCACAAGGGATGTGTGCGCGCCGCTCCTGGCGCCTCCGCATGTCACTGGTGTTGCTGGAGTGAAAAATAGGTCTGCCTCTTGTCTTGACTCGGATGCCATCTTGCCTTGATAAATGCAACTCATAAGAAGCCAGGGGTTCGGAGGAGGGACACACCACAGATGAGGCCCCTACGCATCGGCGCGGGGACGGTCAAGGCGGTCGCGACGGCAGCCGCGTCCCGCCCACGACCTGCGCTTCTCCGGGATCACCTTCACCCAGACCACCTGGATGGAGGCGACCGACAACGGCTACCTCAACGCCCAGGGCGGCAACTACAACATCTCGGCCGACACGTCCAACAACCAGTACGTCGGTCGTCCGCCGGCCGGGGTCCAGGTCTCGAACGCCGACCGAGTCTCCTTCACCGACAACACCTTCACGCAGATGGGCTCCACCGCCCTCGACCTGCACCACGGCGTGCACGACAGCACCGTGACCGGCAACCTCGTCCACGACATCGCCGGCAACGGAATCACGGTCGGCAAGTTCTCCGACCCGACCGTGGAGTACCACACCGTCTACAACCCACCCACCACACCAGCCGGTGAGGACGCCCGGGAGGTGGTCAAGAAGGTCACCGTCAAGGACAACCTGATCACTCGGATCGGTGAGGACTACCTGGGAACCGCGGGCATCAACGCGGGCTTCGTCAACAGCACCACCATCGACCACAACGACATCTCCGACACTCCGTGGGCCGGGATCTCGCTCGGCTGGGGCTGGCAGTCGGCGGCCAACGCCGAAGGGAACAACAGCGTCAGCTACAACCGGATGGGCAACGTGATGAACCGGCTGTGCGACTCCGCCGGTATCTACCACCTCTCGAACGACCCGGGCACCGTCTTCGACGGCAACTACGTCCACGACGTGATACGCGTACCGTCCGCCTGCGGCTCGCCCGTGCACGGCTTCTACCTGGACGAGGGGTCGAACAACATGACCGTCTCGAACAACGTGTTGTCGCGTACCGACGGATTCATCAACCAGAACCGCAACGGCACCCACGTCACGCTCACCAACAACACGACGTCCGGCGACTCGGTGATCAAGGCCTCCGGCCTTGAGTCCGCCTATCAGGGGCTGGCGGCGAAGCTCAACCTCGCCTACAACAAGCCGGCGTCCTCCTCGTCGGTCTTCGGTTCCGGCTGGTCGGCTGGCAACGCCGTCGACAACGACAGCTCGACCGGCTGGTCTCCCACCGGGAGTGACTCCTCGGCGTGGTGGCAGGTCGACCTGGGGCAGGCCTACCGGCTCGGACAGTTCTCACTGACGACCCGTCAGGACGTGGACCAGCCCGAGACCCGGGGCAAGTTCGAGGTCCGGGCCTCCAACGACCCGTCCTTCGGCACCTACACCGTCCTGGGACGTCAGACGGACACACTGCCGTTCGCCTCGACGCTCACGGGCAACATCGACGTCCGCCAGAAGTTCCGCTACGTGCGGGTCGCCAAGACCGACGGCGCGTACTTCTTCATCGCGGACTTCAGTGTCCAGCAGGCCGGCGGGGCGCTGGCGGCCGCGACCGGTACGCCGACCGTCGACCCGTCCACGTACTACACGATCAAGAACGTCAACAGCGGGCAGCTGATGGACGTCAACGGGTGGTCCAGCGCCGACGGCGGGAGCGTCGTGCAATGGCCGAGCACCGGTGGGGCCAACCAGCAGTGGAACATCGTTCCGGTCAGTGGGCAGCTCTACAAGATCGTGAACAGGAACAGCGGCAAGGTCCTCGACGTCAACGCATCCAGTCACTGGAGGGGGACCGCGCTGCAGCAGTACGCCTACGGCGGCGGCAACAACCAGCTGTGGTACTTCGAGCAGACCAGCGGCGGGTACCTCATCCGCAACTTCGAGAGCAGGCAGATCCTGGAGGTGAGCAACGGATCGACGGCGAACGGGGCCACCATCGATCAGTGGATGCCCCTGAACCAGTCCAACCAGGCCTGGATGATCCAGTGACAGGGTGATCCGGGATTTCCGGGAATGACGAAGCCGTCCCTCGTGAAGGGGCGGCTTCGGCGTTGCTCCCAGACCGTGGGATTCCGGTCGGTGAGCGGCTTCCTACGGCACGTCCGGCCTGATCAGCCCCTGAGCGCGGAGGTCGTCCCAGAGGGACTCGGGGACGCTGCCCCGGTGCAGTTCCACGTTCCGTGTCACTTGGCCGGGGCTGCGCATTCCGAGGGTGACGTTGACGACGCTGGGGTGGGTGTACGGGGAGGCGATGGCTGCGGCGGGCAGGGTGGTGCCGTGCGCCTCGCAGACCCCGGCGATCGCCAGCGCCCGCGCGACGCGTTCCGGCGGGGCGTCCTTCCCGAGCGGCGGGCAGGACGTCGTCCAGTGCCGACTGGTCCAGGAGCGTGTAGCGGCCGGCGAGCATCACCACGTCGGCGGCGGTCTCCCGCAGGAAGCGGGCGAGCATCGCCGACTGGTTCATGCCGGCGCCGATCGCGCCGATCACGCCCTGGTCGCGCAGGTCCGCGAGCGTGGGCGTGGCTTCCTCGGCGGCCTGCCGCCAGTGGTCGTCAGGATCGTGGAGATAGACGATGTCGAGGCGGTCCAGGCCCGTGCGGCTGAGGGAGCCTTCGATCGAACGCAGGACGCCGTCGCGGCTGAAGTCCCAGCGGCGGCACAGGTCGTCGGGAACGGCGAAGCCCTCGTCGTCCATGCCCCGGGGCCGGGGATTGGGCACGAGGAGGCGGCCGACCTTGGAGGACAGGACGTATTCGTCGCGGAAGGCGGTGGCGCAGGGCGGCGCCAAGGCGTTCCTCGGACAGACCCAGGCCGTAGTGGGGGCGGTGTCGAAGTAGCGGATGCCGGCCTCCCAGGCCGCATCGACGGCGGCCACCGCGTCCTCGGCCGGGGTGGCCTCGTAGAGGTTGCCGATGACGGCGGCGCCGAAGCCGAGTTCGCTGAGCGCGACGGGCGTGTCGGGGATCTCGCGTTGCTGCAAGGAGTGCTCCTGGGTAAATGCGAAGGGCGCCGCCGGTCAGCCTCTGGCGTAGGCGTAGGCGGTGGCCGGGTCGGTGACGGTCATCTGCCGAGCCATCCGCCGTCCACGGGCAGGACGACGCCGTGCACGTAGGCGGCGGCGTCCGACGCGAGGAACCCGTGGCGCCCGCCAGGTCGTCGGCGTCCCCCAGCGGCCGGCCGGAATGCGGTCCAGGATCGCTGTGCTGCGCACTGGGTCGTCCCGCAGAGCCTGGGTGTTGTCGGTCGTTAGACGCGGATAAGTGCCCGGCGCGAGTGGTCGGCGTGCGCGAGGGGTGCGCGAAGGGTGCGCACGCCGGGGTGGGCGTGACGGTCAGATGGTGTGCGTGGCGCTGTCCGCGGTGACCTCGGCTTCTTCCGGCACGGAGGGGAGACGGTAGAAGGCGGTCGCGGTGCCGGCGAGCACCGCGTGGATCTCGGTGCCGGAGCAGCCGTCGAGCAGAGCGTCCACGGTGGCGGCCCAGCGGTTCCAGCCGCCCGCGAGGTTCGCGACCGGCCAGTCGGAGCCGAACATCAGGCGGCCGGGGCCGAAGACGGACAGCAGTACGTCCCACACCGCGCGGATGTCGTCGACGGTCCACTTCTCGTGGTCCGCCTCGGTGATCAGCCCCGACACCTTGCAGACCACGTGCGGGTGTGCGGCCAGCAGACGCACCTGGCGTTCCCAGTCGGCCAGGTCACCGTCGGCGATCGGCGGCTTGCCGGCGTGGTCGAGCACCTGGGGCAGGTCCGGGAACCGCTCGGCCAGCCGGACCGCCTGGTCGAGCTGGTGGCTGCGGACGAGCACGTCATAGCAGAGTCCGCGGTCCCGGACCGCCGCCAGCCCGCGTTCGACATCGGGGCGTTGCAGCCATTCCGGATCCGTCTCGCCCTGCACGAGGTGGCGCAGAGACCGCAGGTAGGTGCCGCCCGGCCCGGCAAGCAGCCTGTCGAGCAGGTCGCCGATCGCCGGGGAGGTCAGGTCCGCCCAGCCGACCACGGCTCCGATCAGCGGCTCCCGCTCCGCGAGCGCGAGCAGGTCCTCCGTCTCGGGTACGTCCGGCACGCACTGCACGGCGACCGTGCTGTGCAGACGGCGGCCCGCGATGGGCCGGGTGGCGGTGGTACGCAGGCCGTCGGGGGTGAAGGTGCGGCGGATCGTCGCCAGGGCGGGGTCGTCGAGCCAGGGTTGCGGCCGCTGGTCGAGGTCCCACAGGTGGTGGTGGGCGTCGATGAGCGGGGCGGTGGTGGGGGTCACTGGTGGTCCAAGTCGGGTCGGTCCAGGTCGGGTCGAGTCGGTCCACGCCGGGTGGGGTCCATGTGGTCTGGGGCGAGGTGTGTCAGGCGCCGGTGGTGTCTCCTGGCGGGTTCAGGTGCCAGATCTCGGGGAGTTCCGTCCACTGGCGGGAGTCGCCCCGGTCGGGCCAGGGCTCCTGGCAAGGGTCGGTGAGTTTCCACCACTGCCGGGTCTCGGGGTCGGCTTCGAGGACGGCCATGTCGGTCTCGAAGTCGTCGCCGTGGTATTCGAAGTAGGCGAACAGCACATCGCCGTGGAGGTAGATGCTGTAGTTGCGGATGTTCGACCGGTGCAGGGCCGCTTCGACGCCGGGCCAGACGGCCGAGTGGAGTTCGAGGTACTTCTCGCGGTGCTCGGGGCGGAGCCTGATGGTCTGGGCGACACGCTTCATGCTGTGGTCTCCTCCTGGCCCGGGGAGGGCCGGCCGGCCGGGGTGTCGAACGGTGTGCGGTAGCTGGGCGCGTTGGTGCGCAGGTCGAGCCGGAGGGTGAGCCGGATGCGGGTGGACGCGGGCAGCCGGACCGTCAGAAAGGCACTGTCGCAGGCCTCCTCCGCCTCGGTGACGACCGGCTCGGTGTGGCCGTAGTCGTACATGTCCCCGATCCAGCCGTCGTCCTCGCAGGTGGTGTACCGGACGGCGGTGATGGTGTGCTCGGCGAAGGCACCCGCCTGGACGATCACCGTGCGATCCGTCCCGGGAGAGAGGTTGACCAGTTCGACGGTGGTCGCCTCGGGGTCGATGGAGGTGATCAGGGCGGCCACGTCCTGGGGGAGGCCGGCGCGGCGGGCGTCGGCGTCGTGGTAGCGCAGCCGGGCCTGCTGCAGGCCGCCGTTGTACAGGACCTGGGGGCCGCCCCAGGTCAGCTGGACGAGAGCCTCGGTGGCCACGGGGTTGCACTGCTGCCACACGTGGATGTCGGCCTCGGGCACGTCCAGGTCGCGGTAGCGGTCGACGCGCCGCAGGCGGTGGCGGATCTGAGCCTGGGCGGTGGCGAGGATGCGCTCGGGGTAGCCAGGGTCGTCACCGGCGAGGAAGGCGAACCATGCCTTCTCGTGCCCGGACTCCTCCTTGGCGCGGAACGGCCGCAGGGTACGCCAGTCGATGCCGTCGGCTTCGCGCAGCCGCTCCAGCCGGGCGCGGTCGGCGTCGGAGGCCGTGTGGTGCCACAGGGCCACCAGGACCGGCGCGGTGGCCGGGTTGTAGTCGAACCAGCCCGAGTCGTTGTGCCGGAACGGAAGGTGCGGTGTGGGTGTGCGGACGTCGTCGGGGCCGAGTTCGACCGCCCACTTGGAGGGGAGGCTGGAGTCCGCCTCGGTGTGGGGCATCACCTTGGCGTGGCCGATGAGGGTGTCGAGCGAGGTCGTGACCATGGAGAGGTAGTCGTCGTCCCCGGTGGCCGTGGCCGCCGCGAGCGCCGCCACGCAGGCCGCGTGGCCCACGCTGTGCCAGCCGTGCGGCCAGGACCAGCCGTAGTGGCCGCCGTACCAGCGGCCCTCCAGCAGGCTGCCGACGACGCCGTCCGGGCCGGCGTTGTCCGGGATGAGACCGCCGTTCGCCTCGGTGCGCTCCCGCCACGCGCCCACGTACTCGACGATCCAGTCGCGGTAGCGCTCCTCGCCGGACAGGATCCAGGCGTTGAGGACCAGTCCGGCCGCGGCGAGGTTGACCGCGGTGTCACCGACGCCCATCCGGTCCCGCATCTGCGCGCCCAGACGCGGGTCCGCGGAGAGCGGGTACGGGCCGCCGTCTGCCTCGGGGATCCAGTCGAGCGGGAAGCCGTAGGTCTCCGCTTCCTTGAGCAGCCACGGGTAGACGTCGCCGTCGAACAGGCCCGTACGGTCGGGATCGCTGCCGTTGTGCGGGCGGGTGATGACGCGGTGCCCGGGGTCGTAGTTGCCGGCTGCCGGGTCGACGTACAGCTCGGCGAAGCGCAGGGCGCGCTCGGACCAGCGGTCGGGGGCGGCCATGCACAGGAAGTACAGCAGCAGCAGGCTCTCGCCCTGGTGGAACCAGTCGTAGCCGCGCTCGAACTCATCATGCAGCATGCCGAGTTCGGTGAGCTGCCGGGTCACGCCCTCCCAGTGCTGCTCACTGGCGGGCAGCAGGTCGTCGGCGCCGCCGAGGAGGTACAGCTGGGGCCAGTTGAAGAACACCTCGTAGAAGTCGTCCACACCGTCGCGGGTGGTGAGCGGGCCGGTGTAGTTCAGGCGTCCGTCCGGGCCGGTGAAGTCGCGGGCGAAGCGGCGCCAGGCGTGGTCGAGCAGGTCGAACAGGGAGCGCTGTGCGACGGCCCAGCCGGGTGGTTCGAGCAGCGGCACCCCCGCCTCGACCTCGGGTGGCGGGACCGGCTGGTCGCAGGAGGCGTCCTCGGCCGAGGTGCGGTCGGCAGAGCTGCAGGACATGGGGGATCTCCGTTCGGGTGGGCGGCGGGACGGCACACGCCGAGGACGGCGGCCGGGACGGGCCGCTATTCCTTGGTGGCGCCGGCAAGCATCCCGCTGACCAGGAAGCGCTGGGCGAACAGGAAGACGATCAGCACGGGAGTGATGGCGACGAGCGTCGCCAGAGCAAGCTGCGGTCGTTCGATCGCGAGGGTGCCGACGGCCGGGTTGAAGGACGGCACGTTGCTGAGCAGGGTGCCGACGCCCACCTGGATGGGCATCTGGCTGCTCTCGGGGAGCATGACGTACGGCAGGAAGTAGTTGGTCCAGTTGGCGACGAAGCTGAAGAAGCCCACGAGCGCGATGACCGGGGTCGCCAGCGGCAGCGCGATGTGCCAGAAGACGCGGAACTCCGAGCAGCCGTCCATGCGGGCCACCGCCAGCAAGTCCTTCGGTACGGCAGTGGTGAAGTAGATGTACGTCAGGTAAACGCCGAACGGGTAGAACGAGTACGGCAGGATGATCGACCACATGGTGCCGATCAGGTGCACCGCGTTGATCTCCAGGAACAGCGGCACCACCAGGGTGGCGTTCGGCATGAGCATCACGACCAGGGTCGCGATCAGCAGGGTGTGCCGGCCGCGGAACTCGGTCATGGCGAGGGCGTATCCCGCGGGGATGGCGACAGCGAGAGTGATGGCCAGCGAGATCACCGCGTAGAGGGCCGAGTTGCCCAGCCACTGCATGATGGCGTTGTCCTGGAAAGCCGTGAGGGCGTCCCAGTTGGCTTTCAGCGCGTGCCACGACCCGAAGGAGAGCGGATTGTCGTGGACGAGCTGATGGTCGGTCTTGGTCGCCGCGAGGGCGAGCCACAACACCGGCAGCACGAAGAAGGCGAGGAACGCGGCCAGTACGGATCCGGTCAGCAGTCGGGAGGCCAGGTGCGGTACGGACCGGCGGCGCGGCGGGCGGTGGTGAGATCGGCTCATGACGGGCGCTTCCCATTCCGAGCTCGCCGCGATGGCGACTCGACTACCAGGGGCTTCAGTCGGCATCGAAGAATCCCGACCGTGCGACGAAGAGGGCGGCGGCCGACACACTGACGACCAGGAGCTCCACCGAGACCGCGGCCGCGCCGTTGATGTTGTTCATCTGGAAGGCGAAGTCGAAGGTCAGCTGGTTGAGCGAGTAGTCGCGGCCGGCCACGCCCACGCTGGCGAGGGAGAGCAGCTGCGGCTCGACGAAGAGCTGGGCGCCGCCCGCGAAGGCCAGGATGACCATGTAGACGATCCACTTGCGGAGCATCGGGATCTGCACGTGCCAGGCGGTCTGCCAGGCGCCCGCGCCGTCGATACGCGCGGCTTCCATCACGTCCGTCGGGATGTTGTTGAGCGCGCCGTACATGACGACGATCCAGCCGCCCGCGCCGGTCCAGAACGCGATGACCGTGAACAGCAGGGGCAGGTTGCCGGGCGCGATCACCTCGCCGAAGGTGTGGAACCCCGACATGCCCAGCAGGGAACTGACCGGGCTCACCGTCGGGTCGAGCATGAACAGCCACACCAGCACACTCGCGGCGCCGGCGAGCGCTCCCGGGATGTAGTAGAGGAAACGCAGCGCCTTGCTGGCGGAACCTGAGGCCAGGCGGTGCAGCAGCAGCGCCAGGGCCACCACGAACACCACCAGGGACAGGAGCCAGAAGGCGAGGTAGACGGCGACATGGCTCACGGCGTCCATGAATCGGAAGTCGTGCGCTGTGGCGGTGAAGTTGGCGAATCCGGTGACCTTGCCCCCGGCGTCGGTGAAGGCGAAGTAGACCGCGTACGCGGTCGGCAGGACGCCGAAGGCGACCAGCAGGACCACGTAGGCGGCGACGAAGGCTGTACCGGCCCGGCTCTGCCGCACGGCGCCGCGAGGGCGCCGTGCGGCAGAGCCGGGCGAGGAAGGGGTGAGGGTCACTGGGAGACCTTGTATCCGTTGGACTTGGCGTACTTGACGATGGAGTCCTGCCAGGCCGGCAGCAGGGAGACGATGCTCTTGCCCTGGGTCATGCCGGGCTTGACCGTGGCGGCCCAGATCGCCTCCTGGCTGAACTGGCCCGAGCCCCAGTCCGGCCAGACCTGGGAGGAGGCGGCCTTGAGGGCGCTCAGGTCACTGGCGAAGTAGCCGGAGGCGTCCTGCCCCTTCAGCCAGTTCTCCGCCGCGGGCGCGTACGCGGGGAAGCCCGGCGCCTTCTCGCCCTGGTAGGCGTTGTCGGTGGTGACCCACTTCAGGAAGTCGGTGGCCGCCTTGATGTGGGTGGAGTGCTGGGACAGCAGCCAGGTGCCGCCGCCGACGTTGCCGGTGGACGGCGACGTGTCACCCTTCCACTGCGGGATGGGCGCTGCCGCGATCTGCTTCGCCGGGGTCTTGAAGGTGCCCTTGAACACCGCGCCGCCGTACCAGGCGGGACCCGGCATGAGCAGGACCTTGTCGGCCTGGTTCTTGCCGAAGTCGGTGCTGAAGACCCCGCTGATGGACATGGACTTGTTCTTGATCAGCACGTCCACGAGCCTGGCCATCTTGGTGCAGGCCTCACTGGTGGTGTTCACCGACACCGACTTGGGGCCGGTGATGTGGTTGGCGCCGCACTTGCTCGCCCACAGGTAGATCTCGGGGGTGTAGGAGTCGCCGGCGTCACCCACGAGATAGCCGGGGTGCTCCTTGGCCACCTTTTCGCCGAGCTGCTGGTACTCCTCCCAGGTCGTCGGCACCGAGTAGCCGAACTTCTTCAGGAGCGGCGCGTTGTACCAGAGGACCGCCTGGGAGAGGTCGTTGCGCAGACAGTAGACGGTGCCGCCCACGGTGCAGACGTCGTTGGCCCCGCTCGCGAACTTCCCCAAGGAGGCCGAGGGGATCAGGCCCTTGTTCAGCGGAGCGGCGAAGCCCGCGTCGACCGCCCAGGTCGCCTCGTTGTTCTGCGCGCTGAACACGACGTCCGGCCAGCCCTCGCGGGTGCGGTTGAACAACTGGACCTTGGTCTGGAGGTAGTTGGAGCCGTTGGCGTCGCCGTCGTAGGTGACGATGTCCAGCTTCACGTCCGGGTGCTGCTGCTGGTACAGCTTCGCGGCCTCCACACGGGTCGCATCCACCCAGACGGTCAGCGCACCGTCCTTCTGCGGCGCCTGGGCGAAGCCGTCCTTGGTCGTCGTACCGGTGGCGCCGCCACCGCAGGCGGTCAGGGTCAGCGCCGCGGTGGCCGCGCAGCCGGCCAGCAACGCCGCACGCCTCTTGCTGAACACCCTCTCCCGGCCGGACGAAGGCTTGTTGACGGTCATCTGCGACTCCACTGGCTTCACAAGGCGCCCCGAGCAGATGGACAGGTGGCGCGAGGATGGGGCGACGTCGGCCGTACCGGCCGGGCGTCAGGGACCGCGAACGGCCGTCCCGCTTGCCGTCGCGGAAGAAATTAGCCGCCCTATTAAGGGTTCCGTCAAGGGCTTGTGCAGCCCTTCTTCTCAAACAACGGCCGGTGAGACCCCAACTCAAGGTGAGCAATGTCCAGTAAGTCACTATAAATACTATCCAAGACTCCTGCTTTATGCTCCGGATCTATCTACTGGATGAGTACGACCAATCGAGGCTTGAGCTACGATGAGCGCGGCTGCCCAGCGATCAGCCGCCCCCAGTTGCGTCAGCCAGGAGGCAGGACAGATGAACGACACGCCCGCGGCCCCGGAGGCCGTTCCGACGCATGCACCTCCCGTTGCGACGGAAGCAATGAACGGCGCGGACGCGCGGCGTGAGTACCGGCCCGGCTACGAGGTCGTGGCGGAGCAGATCCTCGAGTTCATCGCCGAGGCCCGTCTGGTGGCGGGTGACCGGCTGCCCACGGAGCTCGATCTGGCTCAGAGGCTGAACACCAGCAGGGCAGTGGTGCGGGAGGCCGTGAAGATCCTTTCGGCGCTCGGCCGAGTCCGGGCGCACAAGGGGCGCGGACTGTTCGTGGCGGACGACGAGGGCATGCTCATCACCAGCCGCTGGGGCGGCTTCTTCCGCCCCGTCGACATCGATCACGTCCTCATGCTGTTCGAGTTCCGCAGGGTTCAGGAGACGGCCGCGAGCAGTCTGGCCGCCACCCGTGCCACGCCCGCCGAGCTGCGGACCATCGAGGTGGCCATGCAGCAGTGCCGGCACGGGTTCGTCCACGGTCAGGTCGACGAGTTCAACCAGGCGGACGAGGACTTCCACATGGGCGTGGCCGCGGCCTCGCACAACACCTTCCTCGTCAGTGCCGTGCGTGACGCCCGACGACTGCAGCGGCAGTCCAGCGCGATCGGGATACACGACACGCTCGGTGAAGGCACCGAGGCCGCAGTCGTGGAGCACGAGGCGATCTACCGGGCCATTCGCGACGGCCGGCCCGACGAGGCGGCCGAGGCCACGGCGGCACACCTCGACAGGACACTTGAGGATTACCGGCGTGAGATCCAGCGGCGCCTGTTCGGATAGCGGAGGGGAAGTGAGCGCGGGCCCGCGCGATGACGTTGACGCCCGCGAGGCGTCAACAGGTGAGTTGGCCAGGGCGAGTCGATCGTCAGTGTGTCGGGCGCTACGGCCCCGGGCACCCGCGGGAAAGGTGCTGCTGCCCGTCGGCGGTGGCTTGCTCGAACCCGGCGAGCGGAGTCCCTGAGCCGGCGGGACTTCCGGCGCTCCGGGAGTAGCGCCGTCCATACCGGTTGGACCGGAAAGGAGTCCGCCTGCGACACCGCCGACATGCTCGGACGTCAGCCGTCACCGCCTTGATGCTCAAGAGTGGCCCACCGAACAACTCGAAGTCCACCTCATCTTCCCCGCCGACCTCGACCCCGTCGGGTGGGGCACCGAGCCCTCCATGACTGCCGAAGCCTCCCCACTTCGGACCCCGCCCGTCCGCAGCGACCACGCCGGGCTACGGCACTCCACATGGACCACGACCACACCCGCCTTGCACGCTCGGTACCGTCTGGAATGGCGATTCCGGGCACGGCCCGAACCCGAATCAGAACAAGGGAGTTCAGGTGACTGACGTACGGCCCAGCCAGCGCATGCGAGACCTCGGCGTCGTCCAGCGGGGTGCCGGCATCCTTGCCGAACCGACCCGAGCCTTCGATCCGCCCGCTGAGCGCGACACGGCCGAACACGTCGTGAAGGAACTGTTCGCCGCCATATAGCGCATCGGCCAGGTCCACCCCTTCGCCAAGGGTATGGGCATCGCTGCCCCGCAGATCGGCATTGCCCGCTCTGCCGCCGTCGTCATGCCGGCCGACGGCGCTCCGGTCGTCATCCTGCTCAACCCCCGGATCACCGACCGTTCTGAGGAGACGGACGAGCAGTACGAAGGCTGCCTCAGCTTCTCCGACGTCCGCGGCCTCATCCCCCGCCCATTGAAGATCACGGTGGAGGCCACGACGCTGACCGGCGAGACCACCACGACTGAGTACGTACGCGGCCTCGCCCGCCTCATCCACCACGAAATCGACCACCTCGACGGCCTGCTGTACACCGCCCGCACGCGAACCGGGGTCGATCCCATCCCCATGGAGGAATACCGGCAGACCGGACGGGCCTGGGCATACGAGTAGGGCATTGTCGGCGAACCGTTCCGCACCCGACGTGTGGTCGGTGACGGGTCCAGCCGCACAGGCTCCCCCCAGCAGGCCGTGATCAAGATCGGCTCAATGGCTGCAGCGAAGATCAATAGGCTGGCGACTACGACCGTGCCGTGGAGATCTGCGCGGGGGCAGAGGGCAAGGACTCCTGCCAGGGCGACAGCGGCGGCCCGTTGCCGAGGGCTGTGCCTGGGCGTGAGCGCTACTATCAGATCGGCATCGTCTCGCGGGGCGCGGGCTGCGGTGAGCAGGGCGGACCGGGGACCTACGCATCCACCAGCTCCGCCCGATTCCGGGACACATGGCCCGGAGCGTTCGAGAAGGCGCACGAACCGACGTCTCAGGCCGGCTAACTAAGGATCCGTTGGTCCTGGTGGGCGACTGACGGGGCGTTGGCGACAGAACCGGTCTGAAGTCTTTTCCCACAAGTAACGCCCTATCTCATCTGCGGCATCGCTGATCACGCCTGCTGCGACGTCTTCGAGGCCGTACGCGAAGCGACCCTGTTTCTACGGCAAGGGAGCGGATCGTGCTCTCGGTTCGGTTGGCCGCGTTCGACCGGTGCCCGTGTGGCGGACAGCGCGCGGTTGACGGTTTGCCGGGTCGGTGTGAGCTCGCGGCCCGGTGGGCGTCTGAGCGGCGTTGTCACCCAAGGGCTGGCACCCATGTAGGCGCGGTCGGCGAGGATCGGGGCGCCCTGGCGCTCGCAGATCCGGATGATCCGGTGAGTGCGGGCAGCCGTCAGGTCGTGGGCGCGGCCGGGCAGTGCAGGCGAGATCCACAGCAGCCGCCCGGCTGGGTCGGTCACCACCAAGAGTGTCGCCTCAGCCGGGTGATTCCGCCCGGACTCCGTGCGCCGCCGTCGGCGGCCTGGACCTCGTCGAGGACACAGTCGCCGCGTAGCAGATGGCTGGAGACGAAGTAGAGCCGGTAGAGCTCGTTCGGGAGTGAATCGACACACCCCAATCAGCGCGCAACTCGCAGTGTTCGCTTCCTACTTGGCGGGGTGGCCCATTGCCGTGCGGGTCGCGGTGAGGAGTTCCAGCAGGCCGGGGTGTTTCAGGACGCTGTAGTGGTCGCCCTTCAGGTGGACGACGGTGGGCGGCAGGGTCGAGTACGCGGGGTGGGACTCGACGAAGGAATAGTCGTCTCCCTGAGCCTTGAAGAGGGTGATCGGTGCCTGAACCGTGCGTTCGGTCAGCTCGCGGAAGGTGTAGTCGAACTCATAGGTGATAGCGACGATGCGGGTGATTCGGCGGATCGTGTCCTCGTCCAGGGACGGCAGAAGATCGCGGATGCAGGCGACGAAGCTGTCCTCGTCGTCGGTCCGCTCCAGGCAGGCGTCCAGGGCAGGGCCTTGGATTGTGCCGGTGAAGACGGAGAAAAGGATCGTGACGTACGCCGGATTATCGTAGGACGCCGCCTGGCCGTGAGCGTTGCAGTTCTCCTGGCGGGCCTTCGGGTTGCCGGGGCAGATCAGGAACAGGTACTCGACCTTCTCCCCGGCCTGTTCCAGCTGCCAGGCGGTCTCGAAGGCGACCCGGGCTCCGAAGGAGTAGCCCCACAGGGTGTAGGGGCCGCTCGGCTGGATGCGGCGGATCTCCGCGAGGTCCGCCGCAGCCATCTCGCGGATGGTGGCGTACGGGGTCTCCCCCGCGTTGATGCCGCGTGCCTGGATGCCGTAGAACGGGCGGTCCAGGCGGGCCTCTTGGCCCAGCAGGCGCAGGTTCATCGGGTAGCCGCCGAGGCCGGGCCAGCAGAAGACCGGGGCGAAGCCGCCTTCTGCGGCCAGGGGGATCAGGCGGGAGGCTGGGGTCGTCGCGTCGTTGTCGATGCGGGCGGCCAGGTCGCGCAGCTTCGATGTCTCGAAGAGGACCTGGAGCGGGAGCCGGGTGCCGAAATGTTGGTTGATCCGGTTGACGAGGGCCACGGCGATCAGGGAGTTGCCGCCGCAGACGAAGAACTCGTCCTCGCTTGAGACGTCCCCGTACTTCAGGCCCTCGCCCCAGACCTCGGCCAGCCACTGCTCGGTGGGTGTGGCCGGGGTGACGTACACCCCGGGCTGCCGGGCGGCGGCCACCTCGGGGGAGGCGGCGAGGGCCTTGCTGTCGACCTTGCCATTGGCCGTGAGCGGCAGCGCGTCCAGGACGAGGACCTGGTTGGGGAGCATGAAGTCGGGCAGCGATCGGGCCAGTTCGTCGCGGATCATCTCCGCCGGTCCCTGGGTGTGGACCGCGTCCTCGTACATGTCCTCGCCGGCGATCTGCTCGTCGCTGACGCGGCCGCCGAGGAAGAAGTACGACGGGCCGCTCGGGAATCCTGCCGAGCCGAGGATGTCGTCGAGGCGACGGGCAGCGGGCAGGGGGTGCCCGGACATGGAGGAATAACCCGAAGACATGAAGCCGAAACCCGGGGTGCGCTGGAAGTGGTGTAGGCGGGTGCCGAGGGCGATGTACTGCAGCCAGGGCTCGGCGGCCCGGCTGACCGCGCTGATACCGAAGCTCGCGCGGGCGTACACGCCCTGGTTGATGGCGATGACGTGCCGGGCCTCGATCAGCTCGTCGCCGATGCGTTCCAGTCCCCGGTCGCGGTAGCGGTACTGGCCGCCGCGCAGGCCCTGGATGCGGCCCGGGTGGGCCTGGACGTACAGCTCGGTGGGGTCCTGGCGGGGCCGGCCGTCGTTCTCGGTGATCTGGAAGGTGCCGAGGTAGTGGTCCTCTTCGGTAACGTCCAAGGCGTCCTTGACCGGCGGGAAGTGGCCGAGCGGGGCGATGGCCAGGCCGTGGGCGGGCAGCACCTCCTCGAACACGCCCAGCATATGGCCGGTCTCGAATTCCAGTACTTCCTGGATGTTGGTCCTGTAGACGGGTTCGATCGCCCGCCGCTTGCCGAGGAAGTGCACCAAGAGCCCGCCGGACGGGCAGCGGCCGGTGCCGTCGCCGACGCGGACCAGGCCGTGGTCGACCGGGTGGTAGTAGTACACGCCGGGCTCGAGGCCCGCGGTGCCGCCGGACTCGACGTACATCTGGGTGGCGTACAGGGCGCCCGGTGACGCGTAGGAGTACTTCGGCAGCAGCCGTGCCTCGCTGTGGAACTGGCCGAACCAGCGCAGGATCCAGCCCAGTTCGGCCCAAGTCAGCTCGCTCAGCGGCCGGGAGTACGCGGGAACGGGCCGAGGTGCGAGCACCGCGAGGAGGTCCGCGCGGGTGACCGGACCGCCGTCGTAGAAGCGGTACGTCTTGCGGGCGAAGGTCTCCCGGCGCTGCTCCGGGGTCTCCGCTCGGCCCGGCAGTGCGATGGCCGTGCGGTCCGCCAGGTCCGCTGGCTCGCGCAGGCCAGGATTGGACAGCTGAGCCCTGACCTGGAGTTTGGACGCCTTGGACTGGTGGTGGGCGCCGTGCGAGCCCTGGTCCATCACGGCCGCCGTACGGGGGTCCAGCTCGACGCACGCGACCAGCGCCGGATGGCCGGTGCGCGGGTCGTCCGTGACGATCGCGGCGGCGCGGCGCACCCAGATGTGCTCCTCGATGCGCGAGGCCACCTCCTCCAGCTCCACACGACAGCCGCGCAACTTGACCTGGTTGTCGGCGCGGCCCGCGAACTGCAGGGTGCCATCCGGGTTCCACAGGCACACATCCCCCGTGCGGTACAGGCGCTCGCCCGGCTCGAACGGCGAGGCGATGAAACGCTTCAGGGTCTGCTCGGGGCGGCCCAGATAGCCGCGGGCCAGCTGGGCACCGCCCAAATACAGCTCGCCAGCGACCCCAACGCCGACTGGTGCCAGGTCCTCGTCCAGAACGTACGCCGAGACGCCGGTCACCGGTACACCGATGGGTACCGTGCGGGAGCCTCCGCCGTCGAGGGCCGAGGGGTCGACCTCGTGGAAGGTGGCGTTGATGGTCGTCTCGGTCGGCCCGTAGAGGTTGACCAGACACGCACGCGGCAGCCGGTGGAAGAGGTCGCGGGCCAGTTTGTGGGTGAGCACCTCGCCACCGGAGAAGACACGCCGCAGTGAGGTGCAGGAGGCGAACTCCTCGGTGTCCAGGAGGGCCTGGAGCAGCGTCGGCACGCACTGCAGGTGGGTGACACCGTGGGTGCGTACGGCCTCGATGACGGCCTGCGGGTCCCGGTGGATGCCCGGGGTGCCCATGACGACATGGGCACCGGCAGCCGGGGCGAGGATCTCCCACTGGGCGGCGTCGAAGCTCATGGGTGTCTTCTGCAGGATGGTGACCTGCGGTCCGAGGTAGCCGCGGGAGGTGAGCCAGCGGATCTGGCTTTCGATGGCCTGGTTCTCGACTCCCACGCCCTTGGGCCGGCCCGTGCTGCCCGAGGTGTAGATGACGTACGCGAGATGGCCCGGCTGCCCCTCCAGTGCGGCGGGGCGTTCGCCCGGGCTCGGCGTCACCTCGTCCGAGGTGAGCACCAGGACATCCCGCGGGGCGAGGGCAGCCAGGCGCTCGCGCAGGTGTTCCTGCGTCACGATGACGGACGCCCCCGAGTCCTCGATCATGTAGCGCAGCCGGTCCTCAGGGTAATCCGGGGACAGCGGCAGATAGGCGGCGCCCGCGCCCAGAATGCCCCACACCCCGGTCATCAGCTCCAGGGAAGACTCGGTGAACAAACCGACGCAGGTCTCGGGGCCGACGCCGAGCCGGGCGAGACGGGTGCCGAGGTCCCGACTCTGCAGGTCGAGTTCTCGGTAACTGAGCCGTTCGTCGCGGAAGGTGACCGCCGTGGCCCCGGGACGCACCGCCGCCTGGCGGGCTAGAAGTTCGGGCAGGCACAGGCCCGTAAGGGGAGTGCCGGATATCAGTGCGCTCGCAGTCTTCATGGCATCGTCCCCTCGTGCTTGTGCTCGATGAGTGGCGACGACCAGCGTGGGACGAGGAGTCCTGAAGATCTCCCGAGTGGGTACGGTCCCGGCACGGGGCGTTCGCGGGAGATGTATAGGCAATGGCGGCCGACGGGATCGGGACCCGCCACAACCACCCGCTCGGCCGAACATGTGCGAGCTGCACCGCGGAAACCCGTGACGCCTGTGAAGGGCCAGCCACCGTGACAAAGATTGTCCTCGTCCCGGAAAGCATTCGGCGGGACTCGCTCAACGCCTCCGTTCTTCCCACCGTGCGCCGGCTGCTGGCCAAGCGGGCGGACGGGGAAGAGTGCGAAATCGACACCCTGCCGGTGGGGCGACTCCCACTGTACGGCCGGGACGTCGAACAGGCATGTGGAACCGACGCGGTGCACGCCGTCCAAGAAGCTGATATGAGACGCGGACACACACTTCGTCAGTGAGCCTTGGGCCGACCCGGGCACGCTGGAGATCAGCAAAGCCCGGCGCGATCTGCTCGAGCAGCAGCTTCCGCACAGCGCGGTGACCGACACGGTGACGATGCTGTCCAGGCGCCGAGGTGCGGAGCCGTCCTTCATGCTCACCCTGCCCACCACGATGGAGTCCACCGTGGTCGCCTGTTGCGCGGACCACGCTGTGCCTTGGGGCGGACGAGGATGCGGGTGGAGAAGATCTCGCCCATCTCCGGGCCGCCGCCGGCGGCCAGGCGAGAGCGGAGCCGCCCGTCAAGGCTCGTCGACGGTAGCCCAGCCCACTAAGAGGTCGTTTTCTCCCGTTGTTTTATCCTGATATCCGGATTTCATCCGGTAATGTCGGGTCGCGCGCCAGGAGGTGGTGGCCTCGCCGGTGAGGCGGCGGGCCATGAGGTCTGTCATGGCCAGGTGGATCATGGCTTCTGAACGGGCCGGGAGGGCCTCGTAGTCGCGTGCCAGGCGGCGGTGGAGCATCAGCCACCCGTGGGTCCGCTCGACCGTCCAGCGTTTCGGGACGGGGGTGAACCCCCTGGTCCCGGGCGGGCGTCGGACAATTTCCATGTCGATGCCGAGAGTGGCGGCGTGCTCGACGAAGTGCTTGCGGTAGCCGCCGTCGACCCAGACCTTGCGCAGGGTGGGGTGGCCGGTGGCGGCCTGCTCGAGCAGGGCGCGACCAGCCACTCTGGACTCCGCAGGAAAGACCGGGATCAAGACCTTGCTTCAGTCGAGGGCGTCGGAGGCGTCGAAGAGCAGGCAGACCGGCGAGTCAGGATGCGACGGCGGACCGGGCACAGGCAGTCAGTCCGGCGGCACGGTCGCCGACGTCCCCAAGGCAGCAGGCGGCACCGGTGGCAAGGGCGGCTGCGGCGGCCGGGGAGCGGACTTCACCGAGCCACCGGCAACCGACCTCACGCCTCCGGACAGGGTGGGCTACGGAGGCGGCGGCTGGGCAGACGGCGCCACCAACCAGAGAGACAGCGACAACTACCCGTTCAACGGCAGCCGGGGAGGTCTCGCCCGTGACGGGGCCAGGGGTGGCGACGGCTACGTCCTCATCACCTGGAACACCCCCCGGCACGTAACACCCTCTGAGTGGTGCGGGCTGTGGTGTCGGGGGATGGGGGTGCCGGTCAGGCGGGCAGCTGGTTCAGCTTGCGGATCTGCCGGTCGAAGGCACGAGCGGGGACGAGGCGGCGCAGGGTGCTGACACGTCCGGCGGTCGGTCCGGCGGGGTAGCGCAGCTTCGGCTTCGGGTCGGTCGCCGCGGTGACGATCGCCTTGGCGACGGTGGCGGGATCGTCGCCGTCCTTCATCGCCGCGGCCATCACGCGCTCGAAGACCTGGCGCTGCTGCTCGTAGACCGGCAGAGGCGTGGCGGGTTTCGGGGAGTTGGCCTCGAACGCGGTCCTGGTCACGGCGGGCTCGACGAGCAGGACGCGGACGCCGTGCTGGCGGACCTCGTGGTCCAAGGACTCGGAGTAGCCCTCGACGGCGTGCTTGGACGCGGCGTAGGCGGCCATGTGGGGCGCGGGGACGAACCCGAGAACGGATGAGATGTTGATGATCCGGCCGCCGCCCTGAGCGCGCATGTGCGGCAGGACGGCTTTGGTCATGCGGATCAGTCCGAAGACGTTGATGTCGAACAGCTGTTGGTCCTGGATGAGGGAGCGTTCCTCCCCGGCGCCCGCAGAGCCGATGCCGGCGTTGTTGACCAGGACGTCGATCCGTCCGAACTGCTCGATCACGCGGTCGACCAGGCTGGCGACCGAGGTGTCGCTGGCCACGTCGAGGTCGAGGAACGTCACGCCCTCGCGGCGGTCGTCCGCTGAGGCTCGGCGGCTCGTGCCGACGACCTCGAATCCCGCATCGGCGAGCGCGGAGGCGGCCGCCTTGCCGATGCCTGACGATGCTCCGGTCACGAGTGCTACCGGCCGGTTCGTGGTCATGATGGGCCTCCCCAATGATTGGATTATGACCGTAATGCAATTACTCTAAGACGAGAGTCGGAGAGCGGCAAGCGACCTCTCCACCGGAGCTGCGAGGAGGAGCGCGTGGCGCGCTACGCGAAAGACCACAAGCAGGCGACGCGGCAGCGGATCATCGAGGCCGCCGGCCGCCGGTTCAAGAAGGACGGCATCGACGGCTCAGGAGTCTCCGCGCTGATGTCGGACGCGGGGCTGACCAACGGCGCCTTCTACGCCCACTTCACCTCCAAGGAGGACCTCGTCGCGAACGCCGTCGCCGACCAGCTGGGCGCGCAGAACGCGAGCCTTGAAGCACTCGCGCCGGGCCGCGCCGGGCTCGAACAGTTCGTCCGCGCCTACCTGTCCGCCGAGCACCGTGACGACCCCGAGAACGGCTGCCCCACGGCCGCTCTCCTCGACGAGATCGGGCGATGCACGGACGCGACCAAGCAGGCGTTCACCGACGGCCTGCTGGCCGTCATCGACGACATCGCTGCCCGCCTGGCACCCGACAACCCGCCCTCGGCACGCGCCCAGGCGCTCGGCGTCTTCGCCATGATGGTCGGGACGCTCCAACTCGCCCGCGCCCTGGCCGATCCCAAGCTCGCCGACGACGTCCTCGACCAGGGCGTCCACAACTCCCTCGCGCTGCTGGACGCCGGACCTGTCCGGTAGCGCCGCGTTCCGAGGCCTTCGTGAGGGCGCGCCGTTCGGCGATCGTGAATGCCTTCAACCAGCCCCCCCCACGACCAGGCGTTCCGGGGCACGCGAGCTGCACGAACTCGGCATTCTCACTGACGAGGCGTCCGTCAACATCACCCGCAGCCCCCTCGGGCACCTCACCCGTCAAGGCTTCCTCACCCAACCCGGACGAGGCCGCTACCAGAAACGGACTTGGGTGCGGTTCCTCTGAAGTGAAGGGCTGAGCTGGGAGAACGCTGATCGGGGCTGTGCGGGAGGCCGCTTGTCTCTACCGTGGAGGTGGAGGAGGGCGGCTGATGGGTTCGCTGTTCGAGGAGTTGGAGGCGCGTGAGGCGGCTGCCCGGATCCGGGTCGAGGCGCTGGAAGCCGAACTTGTCGAGCTGTCCGGGAGGTTGGAGGAGGCCAGGAGCGGGCTGGAGCGTTTGCGGATCACTCGGGAGACGGTGGCCGACGTGCTCGCCCAGATGACGTCTGAAGTGGCCGTGGGGGCGCCGGAGGCATCGGCCGGTGACCGGGTGGCGTCGGCGTATGCGGGGGCTGAGCGGCGGGTGATCGGGGTGCTGGCGGTGCCGAAGTGGCAGCCCGGGATGGGGGTGGACGCCCTGCCCCAGGTGTACCGGGACATCGTGGAGGTGGTGGCCGATGCGCCGGGTCCGGTGCGCGCCAAGCAGATCGTGCCCAGGATAGGGCTGCCGGCCGAGACCGGGAAGATCGCGGGCGCGCGGTCGAAGCTGAAGAGGCTGGTGGAGCGGGGCTGGCTGGACGAGGACGCCCCCGGCTTGTGCACCCCGGCCCGCCACCAGACGGGCGATTCGCTCAACTCCCGTTAGTGGCAGGGCGCTTCCGCCTACATTCGATGGTGCCAACCATGTCGGATGCAGGACGGGAAGAGCCCCGGGATGACACCGTACGACACTCATGCCGCAGCTGACTCCTTTGCCCGCTCCATCAGCGCCTTCGAATCGCTGATGGGCACCTTGTCGGGCGACCTGGCGAGCGCGTGGACCCACGCTGAGCTGGAGGAACACCTCGAATCGGCGGGGCGGGCCCTGCTGCGGCAGATGCTGCAGGACCACCTGGACCTGCGCGCTCGGCGCGAAGAGGACCGGCTCCGTGCCGGTTCCCGGCCGGCCGTGGTCGGGCCGGAGGGACGGGCGGCACTCGATGGGCCTGCGCAAGATCGCGGTCACCGAGGCCGTGCGCGGATCGTTCGACCAGGCCCACGGTGCGGTGACGCGCCGCTGCGGGAACGTGCTCGGCAAGCGGCGGCTGGAAGAACTCGTGGTCGCCGCCGCAGTCGACGTCGACGCTTTCTATCGCGCGAGGATCCCTCTCCCGTGCAGCCGGGACATGCCGCTGGTCCTTCAGGTGGACGGCAAGGGCGTGGTCATGCGGCCCGAGGCCCTGCGCGAGGCCACCCGCAGGGCCGCCGAGAAAACCGCCGGCGGCCACCGCGCACGGCTCGCCCCCGGCGAGAAGCCGAACCGTAAGCGGATGGCCACCGTGGCCTGCGTCTTCGACATCCGTCTGGCGCCGAGGCGCCCGCACGATGTGATCCATCCGCCCGGCGGCCGCAGCGACGAGCGAGCGGCCCGCCCAGGACCGAAGGCCGAGAACAAGTGGTGCACTGCCTCCCTGGTCCGCCCGCCCGAGCAGGTCATCGCCGACGCCTTCTACCAGGCCCAGGCCCGCGACCCGGAGCATCCGCGGCCGTGGATCGTCCTGGTCGACGGCGCCCGCCACCAACTCGACCTGATCGCCGCCGAGACCATCCGACGCGACGTCACGGTGCACGTGCTGCTGGACTTCGTCCACGTCACCGAGTACGTGTGGGCCGCCGCCCACGCCTTCCACAAACCCGGCACCACCGAAGCCGAAACCTGGGCCGCCGATCACCTGACCGCGATCCTCGCAGGCCACGCCGCCCGAACCGCCAACGAGATGACCGCCCAGGCCGACCAGCAAGGACTGCCGGCCGCCCGCCGCGAGGCCGTCGACGCCTGCCACCGCTACCTGACCGGCCACCTCGACCAGCTCCATTACGACACCACCCTCGCAGGTGGGTGGCCGATCGCCACCGGCGCCATCGAGGGCGCCTGCCGCCACCTGATCGCCGACCGCCTCGACATCACCGGCGCCCGCTGGGGCCTACACGGAGCCGAAGCCGTCCTGCGGCTTCGCAGTCTCATCTCCAACGGCGACCTCGACGCCTACTGGCACTTCCACGCCGCGCGAGAGCACGACCGCCTCTACCCCACCCCCGATCAGTGGAACTACACCCTCACTGCCTGATCGCGAGCTCCACTCGAAACGAACGGCACCCAGCTGAGACTGAGGTCGAGGGCGAAGCGCCTGACATCTGTCAGATCGAGGTGGAGAGTGCTACGTGGCGCCACTGGTCGAGTTCACGCCGTACCAGATCCAGTTTCGCCTCGACTCGCTCGACCGCGTCTGCGCCCAACTGTAGGCGCAGTGGGGGCTCGGCGGTCTCGGTGACGTCGACGATGGCTTTGGCAGCTTTCACCGGGTCGCCCGGCTGGCGGCCGTCGTAGTGGACCAGCGCCTCGCGCACCGGTCCCGCGCCTGTGGTGTAGTCGGCGATGGTGGCCGGCTCGGTTTGGAGGCTGGAGTTGCTCAGGAAGTCCGTGCGAAAGCCGCCCGGCTCGATGATCGTGACGCGGACTCCGAGGGGGGCCAGTTCGCCGTGCAGTGCTTCGGAGATGCCTTCGAGGGCGAATTTCGATGCGCCGTACAGGCCCGTCGTCGGTGCGGTGGCGAAACCGCCCACGGAGCCGATGTTCAGGACATGTCCGGATCGCTGGGCGCGCAAGGTCGGCAGGGTCGCCCGCAACGTGTTGAGCACGCCGAACACGTTGACGTCGAACAGTGCCCGAGCAGCCTCGTCCGAGATCTCCTCGATTGCGCCGACGAGACCGTAACCGGCGTTGTTGGCCACGACGTCGATCCGGCCGAACCTGGCCAGCCCGGCCTCCACAGCGGCCGTCAGCTGCTTCGGTTCGGTCACGTCCGCGTTCACCACCAGCAGTTCATCCCGCTTGTGCAGGTACGCCTTGAGCACTGCCGATATGTCCCTCGCTGTAGCGATCACGCTGTGTCCTCGGTCCAGTGCCTCACGGGTGATCTCCGCGCCCAGCCCCCGCGATGCCCCGGTGACAAACCAAACACTCATGTTCTCTCCTGTTCCGATGGGCCGACGGCTCGACGCTAAGTCCTAGAGTTGGGTCTAGATCAACAGCTGTGTGATGGAGAGGGGCGTTCATGGACCTGAGCATCGGTGAGGTGGCGCAGCGCAGTGGGCTGAGCGTGCACGCGTTGCGGTTCTACGAGCGGGAGGGCCTGTTCGCCAACCCTGTACGCCGCCTGGCCAACGGCCGCCGGATCTATCACGAGGACGATCTGGAGTGGCTGGCGATCTGCACGAAGCTGCGTTCCTCCGGCATGTCCTTGACGATGATCCGGCAGTACATCGAGCTGGTCCGCCAGGGCACGGGCAACGAACATGAGCGGCTTGAGCTGCTGCGCCGACACCAAAACCACGTGGAGGCGCAGATCCGGGAGCTGCAGGGGACCCTGGACGTGATGCGGCACAAGGTGCAGATCTACGAGGACCATCTCGCCCGGGGCGAAGCCGACCGACTGTGGAACCCATCCCACCCGGATACCGAGCAAGGCTCAGAAGATGTGGATCGGCTCTGTGAGGTCGCACCCTCCCGAGCGACTTCCCACTCGCCGCAGATAACAGGGCCGCTCCATGTACCGGCCGGAGAACGTCGCCGCAGGTGACGACCACTGCGGCAGTTCACGCTCGCCAACTCGAACCACCCGAACGACACGGTCCAGATCCGCGAACTGCACCGCTACCTCCGCTGGCGCAACGCCAACGCCCGCCACCCCGAGGTCCTGGCCGCCCAACGCCGCGAGCGTGCCCGCGTCCGCAGCGAGAAAGGCATCCGCTGGGGAGGACGCCCCCTCACCGCCGCATCGTGACCACGCCCCAGCAGCGATCGCCACGTCAGCCGAGCTACCCCTTCGCGGGCCAACTCGGGTTGCGGCCAAGGAGCAGGAGTATCCGATCGAGCAGACCAGCTGCAGTCGGCGTGTCCAATGCAGGCCGGAATGCGGCGCCCTCTCGCTCACGAGCGGCTCCGGTGGGGACCTGTTCGGCGATCGGCAGCACGGCCGCCAACAAATCCGCACCGAAGTGAGCCCGGACCCCGATCGAGGCGGCGACGTCCCAGCCGTGGACCACATAGTCCAGGAAGTGGAAGCCGATCGCCTGAGGTGCAGGGAACATCTGACCGCCGCGGACCTCCGGAAGCCAGAACGAGCGCGCCAACACGCCCTCCTCGGCGAACGCGGCCGTGACCGTCGCGGCCGACGCGGCGAACACCCCCGCCGGATCGTCGCCAACCGGACGGTCGTCCCAGACGCTGCGGTCGCGGGTCTCGCCCCACGCGGCCGCCGCGAAGCCGTAGTTCTGTCCCGTCATGTGCGCCAACAACTGCCGCAGCGTCCACTGCCCACAGGGCGTCCGCCGGTCAAGCATGCCAACGTCGACCTGGTTGACGATGGATTTCGTGATCTCCAGCGCGTGCGCGTCCAACTCATGAATGTCCGTCATTCCTCGGATCGTACCCGCCGTATACGACAACACCGTGACCGAACGAACCCGGTAAACCTTGCCGGTCACAGCAATACGGGAGGCCCCGCCCCCATGCTCAGCCAGCCAGGAGATCACCGGACCGATTCGGCGGCCTCGAACTCACGCCAATCAAGATCGGTAGAGCGACAGCCACAGCCTCGCAGCCTGACGGCCAGTCACTCAGGAAGAACTACACCCAATTAGGAATTGCGAATGATCGCTCCGCAGGGAATCGACAGCGAGGTCGTCCGTCGGGAGGAACCTGCAGCACACCGTACGGAGGCACAACGTGGCCGCGATCTGGGCCGGCAGGACCACGCCCCTGACCTGCCGCTCCGTCAGCTTCGCAGTGCGCTCTCGCGACCTGAACATGCCACCCCTCCCCGTTGGCCCGCGCAGATTGTACGGTCGCGCGGACGACGCGTCCCGGCCCAGGCACCTGCACGGTTGCTTACAGGATTCATAGGACAGGCAAGGACGGGACAGGCACAGGTTCCGAGATCATGAAGTTGCGATGGTCTGTGACCACCGGGGAGACTTGTGCCTGCGCTGCCTTCATGGCTGATTGAGCCGCTGTGGGACCAATCCGCTGCCCTGCTGCCGCCGCGGCCACAGTTCGATCCGGCCCATCCGATGGGCTGCCACCGGCGCCGGATCAGCGACCGGATCGTGTTCGACAAATTGCTGCAGGTCCTCCGGTTCGGCTGTTCCTACGAGGCGATTGCGGACTCCACCTGCTCGGCCACCACGATCCGCAACCGCCGCGATGAGTGGATGGAACTGGGGCTGTTCGTCCGGCTGAAGCAGATCGCGCTTGACGCGTACGACCGCGTCGTGGGCCTCGTCTTGGACCAGATCGCCGTAGACGGCGCCATCACCAAGGCACCTGGCGGCGGTGAGGCGGCCGGACGCTCACCGGTCGACCGGGGCAAGCGGGGCATGAAACGTTCTGGCATGTCCGACGGCTACGGCATCCCACTCGGGCGGATTCTGGCTGGTGCGAACCGCCATGATTCTCCCCTCCTGGCCCCAACGCTCGATCTACTGGATGGACTTGGGCTACTGCCCGACGCGATCACCGTCCACCTGGACGCCGGATACGACTCGGCTGCCTCCCGTACGGTGCTCCGGGAGCGGGGACTGCACGGCCGAATCGCCCGCAAGGGGAGCCGGGCGCCGGTCCAGGCAGAACTCCTTCCAGCGGCTCGCACGCTGCTACGAACGACGCACCAGCGTCATCGAAGCCTTCTTTGACCTCGCCGATACGATCATCACCGTACGCAGTCTGATCCGCCGAGCCTGGACCACCCACCGCTGGGACACGCGCCCCCGACGCCGACCGTGAACACCCCTATCTGCGCGAGCTCTAAGTCGGGACCTGGATGACATTGCCCGAGATGACGCCGGGCGAGCCCGCAGCCGCCCCGTTGGCGTCGGCATCAGCGATGGCAGTCCCAGTGCAGGTGGCAAGGCCGGCGGCAGTCAGGACGATCGCGATGATGGCGATACGTACACGCATGGGTTCCTCCTGGTGCTCAGCGAGAATTCGTCCTGAGCATGAGCCGCAGCAGGATCATGAAAACCACACTCACGGGGGCGCTGGAGGCGCACGCAGTGTTCGGTCGTGAGACCGGGCTCAGCTCTACGGGCGTCCTATCGGACTGGAATCTAGAGGGCTGACAGCTGGTGCAGGCCGTCAGATACCGCGCTCGATCATGTCGATGACATGCTGTCCCGCGTCGTGGGCCTGGGCGGGGTGAAGCCCGCGGAGAGGCCCGTCGATGAGCAGGACGGCGAGGCCGTGGACGGCCGACCAGGCGAGGAACTCGGCGCCCGGACGGCGGTCTTCGGGCAGGATGCCTGTCTCCACGAGGCCGTCGAGCGCGGCGCCGAGGAGTTCGAACGGGGTCTTGCCGCTGCTTCCGGCCGCGTCGTCGTCGGCGGCGTGGGTCATGTCGCCGGGGACGTGGAAGGCGGTCCGGAACAGGCCCGGCTCCTCCTGGGCGAAGCGGAGGTATCCGGTGCCGACGGCGCGGAAGCGGGCCCGGGCAGCGGCCGTCGTGTCCGCGGCCGGCGGCAGGGCGGCCTGCTCGGCCTCCATGGTGCGGGCGACCTGGGCGATCGCAGCCTGTGAGACGACGTGCAGGAGGGCGGCCCGGTCGGCGAAGTGGCGGTAGGCGGCGTTGGGGACGACGCCCGCCTCGCGCGTCACCGCACGCAGCACCACGGCCTCCGGCCCGCCCGTGCGGGCGAGTTCGAGCCCGGCCCTGATCAGGGCGTTGCGCAGGTCGCCGTGGCGGTAGGTGTCCCGCTTCGGCTTCTTGCCGCTCTCCGTCGCCGCCATCATCTCACTCCAATGTGGACAGCATCCACTTATCTCGTCTAGGCTGATCCAAAGATCGAACCGGGGGCGATTCCTCGCATCCGGCGAATGTGGACATCGTATACAAGGGCACCGCTGTGCCCGCCGTCAAGGGGGAGCGCTCGCATGCGCAAGGTCATCGCATCCGTCTACATCACTCTCGACTCCCAGGTGGCCCTCCTCCGCCACCGCCCGGCCTGACCACGAAAGGACGAATACGGGGTGACCACCCCCGCCAAGGGCCCTGCCAGCTACTTCCCCGCCATCGAGAAGAAGTACGGCCGCCCCATAGCCGAGTGGAAGGGCCTCATCCGCTCCTCGCCGCTGAGCAAGCACATGGAGCTGGTGAGCTGGCTCAAGACCGAACACGGCCTGGGCCACGGCCATGCCAACGCGCTCGTGGCGCACACGCTGGCCGAGGACAGCGGGAAGTGAACTGCCCCGGGACCGGTCGGGCCGCCAGCTCGTAGCACGGCAGGTCTTCGGGATCCGTTTGTGATCAGCTCCGCGTCGAGGGAGATCTCGGCGTACGACTGATCGGGAAATGACATGCAGCGTGCCTGTTCATCGATGAATCGGAGGACCAGACGATGAGCATCACCACCCGCGAACTCTTCGAGCACTACCACGCCTGCTGGGAGGCGCGCGACCCCGATCGGATCGCCGAACTCCACACGGACGACTCGGTGTTCCACCTGCACTCGGGCGGTCAGGCCCCCGCGCGCGGGCGAGCAGCCATCCGCGAGACAGCGGCAGGCATGTTCGAACTCGTCCCCGACTTGGCGTTTGAACGTATCTCGCTGCGCGTCGGGGAGGACTTCTGGGCTGTCCAGTTCAAGATGACCGGGACGTCTGCGGCCGGCGCCAAGGTCAACGTCGACCTTGTGGACTACGTCCTGGTCGAGGACGGGGCGGTGAAGGAGAAGCACTCCTACGTCGACGGAGTGGCGATGCAGGCCGCGTTGGCGCCCGCCGAGGTTGCCCCATAGGGGGCACGCCGCCCTCTGTCGGTGCTGCCCGGATTCGGTCCGCCCCGCAGTGCCGCTCGCACCACGGCCGTGCCCCGAACGATGCCCGCAACTTGTGGGTTCCGCATCCGGCTGCCCCGGGCCGCGAGCCGGGTGGTGGCGTCAACAACAAGAGGGACCCGGTGGAGACGGTGCTGCACACTGCCGTCTGGTGCGGGAAGGTCACCCTCGCCGCCGCGCAGCAGGCCATCGTCACCGACTGGACTACGGCGCTCAGCGGGCTCGGCCTCAGCTGACCGCTTCAGCCGGCGGGTGTGGCGAATCTGCTAGTGATCATTAGGTGGATGATGCGTTGGCCTGTGCATCTAGTGGTTGTCATAGGGCTTTTGCTGTGGTGTGACGCGGTTCTGAGCTGGGGCTTCCGAGGGTCTTTGAGTTCCGAGGGAGGCTCTGAAGTGCAGGTTTAGTGATCGTCTCGCAATGTAGTGATCGGCGTGGGATTTCCTTTTGGCTGGGTGGCCCGGGCGGCTGGGTTTGCGCTGGTCACCGAGGGGAGTAAGGGCACAGGCCGAGATAGTGGGTCGTCTGTGGGCTGGGCGGGAAGGCCGACAGCGGCTTCCGCTTGTCCAACTCGCCGTCGTGGCTGCGTGAGCGGTGGAGGGCGCGGTCATCGACTCCGGTGGCGAGACGCGGGGTAGTTCTCGGGGATGGCGAAGAAGAAGACAAGGAAGACGGGCTCTTCGGCGGGGCTGGCCCGGCTGACGCGGCAGCAGGTGCTGGACGGTGTGTCCGGACCGGACGGGGTGCGGATCGGGTTCGCCGTGCCGGAGGAGGCCGGCGCGGCGGCCGCCTTGTTGAAGGCGGCCGCCGACGACCTGGAGACCGGTCACCTCGAAGCACTCGCTCGGGGGCGATGCGGGACCTGGCTGCTGGATGCCCTCGCGGGCGGTGACTTGGGTGAGCCGCTTGTACGGGCGACGGCGGCCGGTGAACTCCAGGCTGCGGCAGCCGAGTTGTCCCTGCCGTTGGTTGCTCGAGACGGCGACGGACAGGTGACCGGAGCGCTTCTGGGTGTCCCGTCCGGCACAGTCGTCTCCGGGTTATCCCGATTGCCGGTGTCCCGGCAACAGATCCTGATGTCGATGCTGACGTTCGCGAAGATCAAGGTGATCGCGGTGTCCGAGGACGCCCGCGGCCGCGGGATTGGAGCGGCGCTGCTCAAACGGTGCGTGCAGTTGTACGAGCAAGTGGATTACACGCTGCTGTTCGGCGAGTTCGACACCGGGCGCGAACTGGGGCCGTACTACACACGGCAGGGCTTCAACGTGCTGCGGCCCGAGCAGGCCATCGACGTCGGGACCCTGCTTGCCGGTATACCGCTCCATCTCGGGGCGGGACCGGGTCTGACGTTCTTCTACCGGTGGCGCGCACCCGGCAGGTGACCGCCTGACCGGGCATCCGCGAACGGGCCGAGCACGGAACCGGACATCGCACGCGACTACACCGGCCGGTACGGCCACCTCGTCCCCGCCTACGCCGCCTCCCACCACGGCGTCCGCCTGGGCGCGTGGCTCTCTAAGCGCCGCGCCGAAGCGGACCGCCACGGCCTGCCCTACTGCTACCACCGTGCCCTCACCGAGATCTACCCCTGGTGGAACAGTCGTTGGGACAAAACCGGGCGGTGGCGCCGCACCTACGCCGCCGTCCTCAGCGCCGCACGCCAGAACAAGGTGCCCTTCCCCGATCTCAGCCTCGAACAGGCCGATAACCCCTACAGCGAATGGCTGGCCGACCAGATCGCCGCCCTGCCCCGCCTCACCACCATCCAGCACGAACTGCTCGGCCAGATCCCCCTGCGCCACCCACTCGCCTGCCTGCTGCGCCGGCCCCGCGGATACTCGGCCTGGGCTTTCCACAAAGGACTGCGAGAGGCCTACCTGTTCTGGCGCACCCACCAGCACCTCGCCGTCCCCTCCACCTACCGCGGCGACGATGGCGACGATCCGCTCCTTCTGCGCCGGTGGCTGTCTGAACGGCGCCGCAGTGTCACCCGGCTCACCACACAGCAGATCAACGCCCTTCAAGCACTGGACATGCGCTGGCGCTGAGGGGCAGACCACCTGCGTCCTGCGGCAGCGCACTGGCCACCGAGGGCAGCAGGCAGGCCTGGCACGCCGTCGCTTGCTCTGGCTTCGAGGCGGGGTCTGCTCCACCGGGCAGCAGCGGTGTGGTGGACCGAGTCACGCGTGAACGTACCGGGCCGGCGAGGTCACCGGGATCGACGGCACCGCGATCGGGCCGGCAGGCCGCGGACTTGTCGTGGCCTCCGACACCGAGGCCCACGGGCTGTTGATGTCTATGATCCGCGGCCAGGGGTAGAACGACCTGACGGCCGTCGTCGCGGGGTGCGGCCTCCATGGACTACTGGCGGGCCGTACGCTGGGCTGCGAAGACCTCCCGCCAGTGTTCGGCGGCGTGGACCAGGTCCTGGCCGACATGCCCGAGGAACTGTCCCATGTCCGCCAGTCTGGTCCCGGCGGGGGTGTCGGTGCCGAGGAGTTCGGCGCCCTCGTCGGCGGCGTCGGCGAGTACGGCGTTGAGTCGGGCGCTGGCCAGCATGGCGCGGAACCAGACGTCGTCGTCGATGACGTACCGGTCGCGCCGCTGTCGGGTGTCGCGCTCGCGCCTGATCAGTTCCTGCCCCTCCAGGTAGCCGACGGCCTTGGAGACCGAGGCGGGGCTGACCCGCAGCCGCTGGACAAGCTCGGCGGTGGTGAGGCTGCCGGTGTCGCAGGTGTACAGGCAGGCGAGGACGCCGGCCATCATCCGGGGGATGCCGGTGGCGACCAGCAGTTCGGTGAACCGCTCGGCGAATTCCTGCACCGTCGCGAGGTCGCGCCCGAAGGAGTCGGCCGCGGGGGCGGGCGCGGTCGGGGGTGGGGCCTGCCTGCTGCGACGGGCGCGGCGCTCGGTGGCGTGGTGCGCGCGTTCTGCCCGGTAGTTGGCGGGGCCGCCGTTGCGCATCACCTCGCGGGTGATGGTCGAGGTGGGGCGCTCCAGCCGCTTGGCGATCTCGGTGTAGGAGAGATCCTCGGCCAGGCCGGTGGCGATCTGCCGGCGGTCCTGCTGGGTGAGCCTGCCTCCGGGCACGGTGTCCTCCTTCTCGTGCTTTCACGTCCAGATCATTGCAACATAACCGAGGCAACTTTTGCATTCATCGGCATCTTCATTGCAATAATTTAGTGCCATTTACCTGCGACAATGCGATCTGAGAGCGTTCAGTCAATTGATGCTTTTATGAATGCAACATAGCCTTTCTCGTGTCGCGAAGGACGCGGCGAGAGGGCGGAGGAGTTCGAGATGACCATCACCCAGATCATGGACGGCGCGGTGACCGAGCAGGGCTACCCGGGCATGGTGGCCGAAGTCCGCAGCGGCGGGCAGCGGTGGTTCGGCTCGGCGGGCGTCGCCGAACTGGGCACCGGCCGGGAGCGGCTGGCCGAGGAGCAGTTCCGGGTCGGCAGCATCACCAAGACCTTCACCGCCACCGTGGTGCTGCAGCTGGCGGCCGAGTACGTGCTGAGCCTGGACGACGCGGTGGAGAAGTGGCTGCCGGGCCTGGTGCAGGGCAACGGCCACGACGGCAGCCGGATCATCATCCGGCACCTGCTCAGCCACTCCAGCGGGCTGTTTGCGTTCACCCTGGACGAGGACATGCTCCGGCGCTACGCGAGTCCGGAGCTGCTGGGGCACCGCTTCGACCGGTGGACGCCGGAGGAGCTGGTGAAGATCTCGCTCACCCACCCGGCGGACTTCGAGCCGGGCAAGGGCTTCGCGTACTCCAACACCAACTTCGTCCTCGCGGGGATGATCATTGAACGGGCGACCGGCATGTCCTACGCCGATGTCGTCGACCTGCGGATCATCCGCCCGCTCAAGCTCGCCGGGACCTACGCCGCAGGCCGCGAGACCGAGTTCCGCGGGCGGCACACCCACAGCTACTCCCGGCTGACACTGCCCGACGCCGACGCTCCGGCCCACGACGTCACCGAGCTCGACGCCACCTACGGCTTCGCGACCGGCGAGCTGGTCTCCACCACCGCAGACCTCGCCACCTTCCTCGGCGCGCTGCTGGGCGGCCGGCTGCTACCGCCCGTGCAGCTGGACGAGATGCTCACCATGACCCCCGTCCCGGACGGCACGTGGCTGGACGGCTACAGCTACGGCCTGGGCCTCTCCTCCTTTGAACTGCCCTGCGGCACCACGGTCTACGGCCACGGTGGCATGATCACCGGCAACTGGTCGTACCTGTACGGCACCCGCGACGGCGCCAAGGTGGCGGTCACGAACGTCAACGGCGACTGGGGCTGCCCGCCGCTCGACCTCTTCCCCGAGGTCCTCGACGCCGCGTTCAGCCCTGCCGACTGACCGGCCCCCTCTCTTGGTCCAGCTGGTTCTTGCCGTCGCCGAAGCGGCCACGGACCGGCCGGGATGCCAAGGTGGGCGCCTGACCGGCCGGTCTGGGAGGGCCTGCGCCGGTCTGGTCACCAGCTGGCGATGACGTCGCATCCTTGCGGGATGGCGAGGTCGAGCAGGCCGGGGAAGCGGGTGTCGAGGTCGTCTCGGCGCAGCTGGTTCAGTCGTCGGGTTCCCTCGTCGCGCTGGCGGATCACGCCGGCTTCTCTGAGGGCTTTGAAGTGGCCGCTCTGGGTGGACTTGCTGACGGGCAGGGCGAACGTGGTGCATGCCAGTTCGCCGTCGGGTTCGACGTCGGCGAGTCGGGCGACGATGGCCAGTCGGACCGGGTCGCTGAGGGCGGCCAGCACGGTGGTGAACTGCAGTTGGGTGCGGTCGGGGTGGGTGAGCTCGGTCGCGGTACGGCTGGCCATGTCTCCAGGATACCCAAACATGTTCGGTGCTCCCGAACATCTGCTATGTTCGGGAACACCGAACATAATCCGGAGGGATGAATGCCGCCTGAACGTTCCGCCGCCGCACCCGGCGGCACGCCGCCACCCCACTACCGTCCGCGTGCACGTACCAGCACGCTGGACCCGGACCCGGACAGCAAGCCCGCCCCGGGAGGGCGATGGCGGTTTTGGGCTGCGGCTTACGCGCTGCTGATGCTGCTGACCGGCACGAATCTGCCGACGCCGTTGTATCGGGGCTACGAGGCGAGATTCGGGTTCTCGCCGCTGATGGTCACGCTGATCTTCGCCGCGTACGTGGCGGTGTTGATCCCCTCGCTGCTGGTGGCGGGCCCGCTGTCGGACGCGGTCGGCCGCCGCAGCGTGCTGCTGCCGGCGGTAGCTCTGGCCGCGCTGGGATCGCTAGTGTTCGCCCTCGCAGCAGGGACGGGGTGGCTGTTCGCCGCCCGTGTCCTGCAGGGTCTCGCGCTCGGCGCGGCCTCGGGGCCGCTGACAGCAGCCCTGACAGAACTGGAGCCCACCGGAAACCGGCACAAGGCGGCGCTGGTGTCCACCGTGGCCTCCGTGGGCGGCCTGGGACTCGGACCAGTGCTGGCCGGCCTGCTCGCCCAGTACGCCCCGGCACCGCATGTGCTGCCGTTCGCGGTGGAGATCGTGCTGTTGGCCCCGGCGGCGGCAGCCGTCACCACGCTGCCGGCGACGCGCTCCAGGACCCGGTGGTGCCCTCGCCGCCCCGAGATCCCCGCTGCCCTGCGGGCGCTGTTCGCCACCAGTGGGACGTCCGGCTTCCTCGCGTTCGCGGTGATCGGGTTGTTCCTCACCCTCATCCCCACGTACGTGGCGACCCTGTCGGGCAGCACGAACCTGCTGCTGGGCGGTGCGGCCGTGGCACTGATGCTGGGCTGCTCCGCGCTCGCCCAACTCCTCGGCTACGGCAGACCGGCCCGGACCCTGGAGATGGTCGGCCTGCCGCTGCTGGCCACGGGACTGGTACTGCTGGCCCTCGCCGGCGCGCTCGCCTCGCTGATCCTGTTGCTCGCCGCGACCGTCATCGCCGGCACCGGCCAGGGCCTGGCGTTCCTCGGCGGCCTCACCGCGGTCAACCAAGCCGCCCCCGCCGACCGCCACGCAGACGTGCTCTCCAGCTTCTACGTGATCATCTATCTCGGCGTAGGCCTGCCCGTCATCGGTGTCGGCTTCCTCGCCACCGTGTCCGGTCTTCTTGCCGCCGTGCAGTACTTCGCCGACTTCATGGCGCTGTTGTGCCTGGTGATGCTGCCGGTCCTCGCCCGAGCGCGTCACGGCATCTCGGCCCCCAACGCCACTGGCTGATGCCACGCGACTGTGACCATCCCCGGGAGAAGCCATGGATGCCACCGAACTCGACGCGGCCTGCCGCGACCGAAGCGATCAACACCGCCACACCGTCCCTGCACGCACGCTCTGCCATCGACTGGACCCTCAGCCACCTCGCGCTCAGCGACCGCATCCTCGCCGCCGCAGCACGCGAGGTACTCACCGGCCTGCCCGTCACCATCGACAACCGCCGGGCCATGGACAACACCGCTATCGCCTCCTTGGTCGCCTCCACCACCCACACCCAGCGCGTCGACCTGGTGCGCCGTAACGCGACCGACCTCAGCACCGTGATCAAGGCGATCCCCGACCACGCCGCCACCACGCTCGTTCAGCTTCGCCTGGTCGGCCGCGACGGCCAACCAGTGCCCGACCAGCAGTTGTCCTGGAGCGACCTGATCCGTCTACGGGCGACCGAACACCTCCCCGGACACGCAGCCAGACTCAGGGCGCTCGCCACCGAGTAGTCCTCGTCTCAGCCCAGCACCCCGCCGTCCTGCCACCACCCGGGCGGGGCCGGTGCCCAGCGCGCGGCGCCCGGCCGACCGGGTGGCCCTCGCCTCGGTTGTCGGTCGGGGAGGAGTACGGCGGCGAGTTGGGCGCGCGGCGGTGGCGGCCCGGCATCTCGCTGTAGGAGCTTGCGCTGGTCGGACGTGGGAGCGGTCTGTCCTACGCCCAGATGAGCGCCTTCACGTCCATCCCCGAAGACGACCTGGCCCGGCAAACCGAGGACTACCACCGCCTCATGACCTGCTGAGCCGTTGCCCCCCCCGCTCACGGGCGGGGGTACGGCAGGTGTGGTGGCTCCCGATGACGGTGAGGGCGTTGACACCGGTGGCCGGCTATGCCCAGCGCATGCCGATGGCGGAGAGCTGCTCGACCCGCTCGGGGGAGAGCGCGGCGGCTCTGCTGCGCTGGTTGCTGATCCACGACCCCAGCTTGAGGTCTCGTTCCTCCTGGTCCTCGCTGTCGCCGGTGACGATCCGTTCGATGCGTCCCCTGGGTACCCGGAGGTACCCCTCGCGTTCGTAGTACTGGCGGGCGGCGCTGTAGTTCAGTGCCCACTTGTCGGCGTGCGTGTGGCGTGGCTTCGGTTTCTCGTCCTGGGCCGCGGGCTCGATGCCGAGGACGTTCTCGCACATCCACTGTTGGGCGCCGGTGAGTCGGTCCCATCCAAGGCGTTGTGCCCTGATCCACCGCCCGAGGTCTTCGCTCTGGTGGACGGCCACGGTCCGCGCAAACGGTGGCACCCATTCACATGCTCATTCCCGTGTCACCGACAACGCGTCACCTCGATGACACCACCTACCGCATCACCTCAGGCCAGACACCCACTACAATCAAAGTGACACTCTCAAGCAGATTTACAGGTCGGAACCCTTAAGGTCGTTGACGACTCCGCTGATGACGGGAGCGTTGTCGAGTACGCCGAGGGGGCTGGGTTCTGCCTGTCGGGTGATGGCTGCGGGTGCCCAGGAGTGGTCGGGCGCGGCACTGGCTGTACCGGCACCCAGGAGCCCGGCGACAGCCGTAGTGGCCAGCACCGTGGAAAACGAGCGGGACATGATCCTCTCCTTTCGCTCCCCCCCTTTGCCCCTTGGCATCCCTGACATCCTCACCGCGCCCAGACAGCCCCGCGCGTCGGCGCAGGCCATCCGAGCGGCGTCGCCCCTGCTCCACCCCCCTCTCCCGGCCGCGTGACGCGGGGGCAGGGCGACGGTGAGGTGGCACAGGAGGGCGTCGACGGTGGTGCCGGACGCGGCGGTGAAACCGAACCGGGCCTGCGTCTCGATGACGAGGCCGGCGCTGGTGGCGGCGCGGCGGCAGGCCTGCTCACGCACGCGGGGCTGCCAGCGGGCGCGTGCGGCGTCGGCCAGGCGTTGGTCGAGGTCGGCGCGGGGCCAGCAGATCTGGTCCCGAACGTACCGCTCGACGGTCCGCGGGTGACGCCCGGACCGGGCCGTATGTGCGGCCTCTTGGCTTGGGGTCGGTAGTGGTGAGAGTCGGTGGTGCTGGTCTGGTGTGCTGTGTCAGCGCTGGTCAGTGAGGTGTTGGGGCGGGATCGGCACTGTCATGAGGTGAGAGATTGATGGGTGGGATCGCTGTCGTGGGGCTTTATCGTATGGCAGCTGATGTTGTCTCAGGTTCGTGAGTTCTGATGCGCTGAGGTGGGCTGGGCAGGTGTGATCGTGGGGTGGATGAAGGTGTAGGAGTCGGCCGGGGGGCTGTGCTGCCCCGGGGGTTGGTGGTGCGTCGTTTGCTGGAGCGGCAGCCACTCGGCGCCGCGGGTGAGCGAGGTCGTCCGCCTCGACACGTGTGATGTCCATCCCGGACTCGGCTCCTCGGGCAAGCTGCACGTGCGGTTCGGCAAGGCGGCGGGCGGCTCGGGACCGTGCCCGAGGTGGGCACCCATGCTGGACGGACTGGAACGCATCCTGGCCTGGTACCTGAGCGATGTGCGCCCCTTCTTCCCCGGCACCGCACCGCTGTTCTGTGACGCCCGTGGACGGGCACTGAAGCCGGAGACGGTACGCGATCGCCTGGCCCGTCTCCTGGACCTGGAGGGCCGGTCCGGGAACGACCGGTTCACCCCGCATGACCTGCGCCGCGCCTGCGCGACCCACCACTATGAGCAGGGCATGGACCTGGTGACCGTCCAGCAGCTCCTGGGCCACCGGCACATCGCCGCGACCATGGCCTACGTCCGGCCCTCCATGGCCTTTGTCGAGGACGCCTGGCGCCACGCCACTCTCACCGCCATCACCGGCCTGGCCGGCTGACCCACGGGAGCCCCATTGACCACGCCCCTTCTCCGCGCTGTCGAAACCACCAGCCCGCCACCCCAAGTGGAGTGGAGACTGAGGATGGCCGCGGCGCAACGCGGCATCTGGACGGGCACCGAGCTGCGCCGTCTGCTCGCCGAACGGGCCGGCCTGGAACTGTCCGCAGCGTCGGTGTCCGCGCTCTTCACCAAACAGCCCTCCCAGGTGAAGCTGCCCACCCTCGCCGCGCTGTGCGCCGCCCTCGACTGCACCCCCGGCGACCTCCTGACCCTGCACACCACCGCCCCGTCCCCGGCTCCTGCGCCCAGCACCGCACCCGCTCCGGCCCCACCGCTGCCCGTGCAGCCGCAGTCTCCCGCCCGCCGGTCCATGCCACCGCTGTGACCGCGGCCAACACCCCGAAAGCAGACGGCACGACGACCCCAGGCGCCACCCGGACAGTCAAAGCCCTCTGCCCCGCCTGCAGCCGATTACGCCGACTGCGCCCTGACACGGGCCGCTGCCCCTGGTGCTCACGTACCTGCACCCTCTGTGGCGCTCCCCGGCGCTCCTCGCAGCAGCTGTGCGCGGCATGCCGGTGCCGGGAGAGCGGACAGCGGGCCCTGGGCCCGTGCCGGCACTGCGGGCGCAAACGGGTCCTCGACCCGGCAACCAGGCGCTGCCGCGCCTGTGCCGATCCCGCCACCGCCGAGCCTGCGGCACAGTGCCAGCACTGCGGGAAGAGCGGCCAGTGGGCCAAAGGGCTGTGCAAGCGCTGTTATGAGCACTCGCCGCGCACCGTCATCACCCGTGCGGACGGCTGGGCCAAACGCATGCCCACTGAGCCCTCCTGGTGGAACGACTTCGCCGCTCACCTGGCCGAGCACCGTCACCCGATCTACGCCGCTGACCTCGTGGCCACCACCGCTCGCTTGATCCTCACGACCTCGGCCTGCGACCCACCCACCCTGCTCGCGCACGCCCGCAACGATGCCCCCGAACTCACCGGGGCACTCACCGACTTCTTCCGCGCCCACGGCCACCTCTCCCCGCCACCCGGCCTCGCCGGCAGGCGAGCCGCAGCCCGCCGCGCCCGCCGCATCCAGGCCGTACCCGCCCCGCTGCGTCCCCAGGTCCAAGGGTTCGCGGACTTCCTGGTGCTCCAGCGCGAGCGGGCCCCGCAGCTGGGACTACGGCCGAACCAGCTCAAGACGATCGAGATCCGGCTGGATGCCATCCGCGACCTCGCTGGCCACCTCCACGCTGAAGGACACAGGAACTGGGCGAGCGTCACCACCGCAGACCTGGAGTCCTTCCTCTGCCGTACCCCCGCGCGCCGCGCCTCCCGTCTCACGGGCCTGCGCCAGTTCTTCGCGTACGCCCACCACACCCGAGCAGTCCTCTACGACCCCACCGGCCCTATAACTGCCCTGCAGAAAAGGGGATTTCACGGCGTCACTCTTACACTCGCCGAGCAGCGGGCCCTGTACCAGCGATGGACCACCGCCCCCGACATCCACCCGCACGAAGCGTTCATCGGCCTCGCAGCCCTGCTCCACGCGGCCACCATCACCGAGCTGCGCCATCTCACCGACCCCTGCATCGACCCCGCCCGCCACACCATCCAGTTCCCCGGCAGACAGGTGGAGCTCCCACCGGATAACGCGACCTGGACGGCGCTCCAGCGCTGCCGCGACCACCGCAGCCGGCTGCAGACCGACAACCCTCATCTCCTGGTCACCAGGCTGACCCGGACCACCTGCGCCCCGGCCGGTGCCGCGCACATCCGCGACAGCTTGGCCCCTGCAGGGCTGCTGCCCCGCATCCTGCGCTCCACCCGCCTGGTCACACTCGCGGAGGAACTCGACATCAAGGTCCTGACCGCGTCACTGGGCATGTCCTACGCGGGCGTTTCCCACTACCACAACACAGCCCAGATACCGGCCACTTGACGGTACACCAGCCGGTCGGCGCTAGTTTTTCCGCGTAGCGGATAGGCGCAGAATCACTGGGCACTGCGCAGTTCCACTGGCTGGCGACAGCGGTTGTCGTCGGTCGGTGGATCTGAGCAGGTGTTGGTTCGCTGGTCAGTGGTTTTACAGGTTGGTTGGGTGGGTTCGGGGGCGTGGTCGTTCAATCAATCTGCGTTATGGCGGGTACGCCTTAGTGTGTTGACCTGGGCGTTCTTGGCTGGTTGTGGCGGGCTGCGCAGGTTTTTTGAGTGCTGTGCAGGATGAGTGGTTGTCGGATTAAGTCGTCTGGTTGTTGCCGGGCTTGTGTGGCTGTACGGGTCCGCTGGTACTTCTTCTGTGGCGGGAGGGGCCGTTCGCGTCGAATGTTCGTCGAGCAGGATGGCGGGCCTGGTCTGCGAGCCGTGTCCTCACCCGGCTGTGATGCTCTGGTGGTGGTCGTGGTAGGTAAGGCGGATGCTTGGCCGACTTTCCCTCGATGAGCAACTCGACGGCTTGCGATCCGTGCTCTGTCAGAACGAGGTCTTGACCGACGTGATGGCCGGGGCGGCAGCACTGGATCTGCCCGGCTGGTACGTGACGGCGGGCTGCCTGTTCCAGACGGTGTGGAACGTGGTCACCGGCAGGCCCCCCTAGGCGATGTCTCTCCGATCATGAGCGGAGCCATATGACAATGGCTGCCAGGGTGACAGTGCCGAGGAAGACGTGGCCGCGCTTGTCATAGCGCGTGGCCACGGCCCGGAAGCCCTTGAGCTTGTTGATCGCCCGCTCGACGACATTGCGCTTCTTGTACCGCTCCTTGTCGAAACCGGGAGGCCGGCCACCGCGAGAGCCGCGCTTGACGCGGTTGGCCGCCTGGTCGGCCTTCTCCGGAATGACATGGCGGATACCGCGTTTGCGCAGGTAGGCACGCGTGCGTCGATTGCTGTACGCCTTATCGGCGCTCACGCTGTCGGGCCGCGTGCGCGGACGCCCGAGGCCCGTCCTCGGCACACGGATCTTCTCCATAACCGGCTCGAACTGCGTGCAGTCCGCCCGCTGTCCGGGCGTGACCACCAGAGACAGCGGCCGGCACCTGCCGTCCGCGCTCAGGTGGACCTTGGTGGAGAAGCCGCCGCGCGAGCGGCCCAGACCCTCACCTGCAGCACCACCTCCGCCAGGTGGTCGGCCAGGCCCGCCCACGCCGGATCGCTCTGATGTGCCATCGCATCTGCCCCTTTTGAGAGCGCGGGAGGCGGCGGGGCCTTGCGCGCGCCGGCGGCGTGCTGGTGGGCGCGCATCACCGTGGAGTCGACCGAGACGTCCCAGTCGATTGCGCCTTCGGCATCCACCGCGGCTTGGACCTGCTGCAGAAGTCGCTCCCAGGTTCCGTCGGCCGACCACTGCAAGTGCCGTTTGTGGACGGTCTTCCACGGGCCGAACCGCTCTGGCAAGTCGCGCCACTGCACACCTGTCCTCACCCGGTGCAGGACCCCGTTGATCACCTGCCGGTGATCCCGCCACCTGCCACAACGTCCATTACTCGCTGGCAGGAGCGGTTCCAGCCGAGCCCACTCCTCGTCTGTCAGATCACCGCGACCACTCACACCAAACTAACGATCCGATGATCGGAGAGACACGCCCTAACGGCATCAAGGATTACGACGTCTTCTACTTCGACAGCGGCGACTTGTCCTGGGCAGCGGAGGACGCCGTGATCAAGGCGGGTCAGGAGGTGTTCGCCGGCCTGCCGGCCGAGGTGGAGATCCGTAACGAGGCCCGCGTGCATCTCTGGTACGAGAAGAAGTTCGGTGTGCCCTGTCCGCCGCACGAGTCCACCGAGGCCGCGATCGGCTGCTTCGCTGCGACGACGTGCTGTCTGGGGGTTCGGCTGGAGCCCGATGGAGGGTGGCGTGTGTATGCGCCTCACGGGCTGTCCGACGTGTTCAACCTGGTCGTGCGCCCCAACTCGGTACTTGCTCCGCGGGAGGTCTACGAGACGAAGGCGGCGCGTTGGAAGGATGAGTGGCCGGAGCTCTCCGTCCTGCCGTGGCCGAACTGATGGGTGACGTGGCTACCGAGCCTTCACGGAATTGCGGACAGTGTCAAAGATCCTCATGACGCAGACACTGACTGTCCTTCCTCAGGGGCGGCGGTCTCCTCGTAACTGCCTGTTTTCAGGCTGTCGTTGGCGCGGGCCGGTTATGTCGTGCTGGTGGGTGGTAGCCGAGGTGGGTGAGTTCGGTGGGGCCTGGGTGGCGGTACGTCCACCGCGGGCGGGCACCGGGGTGGGGGCTGGGGGCGTAGTTGATGCGGTTGTTGAGCCGGTCGGGGTAGAAGGCCGGGTCTTGAAGCCAGGGCCGGCCCAGGAGGGCGGCGATGGCGGTGTGGACGGGTGGTGCGCTCTCGGGCCGTTCGAGGGCGGTCAGCGTACGGGGGTGGTGGGCGATGTATTGGGCGAGGGTGATGGTTTCGGGGTAGGTGATGGCCGCTCGGGCGAGGGCGTACCACAGGCGGGTGCGCTTGTTGTTGCCGATGCGGCGGGCGCGTGCGGGCCAGATGCGCTCTTGCGCGGGTGCTGTGCGCCGCCAGGTCTCGGTCAGGGACATGGACTGTGCGAGGGCGTGGTCGGCCGCGGTGCCCCAGCGGCGAAGGAAGCGGATGTGGGTGCGGTGGGCGGTGAGGATCTCCGGGGTGTGCTCCAGATCAGCGTGGTCGATGGGCAGTTGGGTGCCGGCGAGGGTGTGGCGGCCGAGCATCCAGGTGTGGTGGCGGCGGCAGATGAGGCGGCTGTCGGGCAGGTACTGGGGGACGGGGTGTCTCTGACCGGTGCGGGCGAGGGTGCAGCCAGGGCAGCCGGTGACGGCGTTCACCGGTGCGGGCCTCAGCCGGGCGCGGGCGGAGGCGGGGTTGGGCTTGTCGCGGTACTGGTCCCACTGGGGGAGCGCGTGGCAGAGGTGTTCCTCAGGGACCCCGGCGAACGAGGCGATCAGGCGGCGGCTCGGGGCGTTCAGGTACAGCTCGATGCTGGTGTGGGGGGCGTGCGGCCGGGTGCGTTCGTTGTCGACGCGGGGGCGGGGGATGCCCAGGCCGTTCAGCAGTTCTGCGGTGGTCAGGTGGTGGCTGCGGGCTAGGCGCTGGATGTAGGAGGCGGTGGTCTCCCATTGCAGCGGGGCCACGCGCCGGATGCTGGGGCGTGGGGGAGCTGGCATGTCAGGTCCTGGCCGGTGGCCGTGCGGTCTGTTCGGCGAGTTGGTCGACCTCGATGTCGGCCAGCAGCCGTTTGGTGATCTTTTCGGTGCCGTCGAGGATCGCGGCGATGGCGGCTTCCCTAACGAGGGCGGAGAGGCTGCCGATCCTGCCGGCGGTGCGCTGGTGGAGGTAGGCGGCGTGCCGTGTGAGGGCGCCGGGGCGGTGGTGGGTAAGCCGCAGGGCGCTTTCCATGCCGCCGACCAGGCCTTCCCAGGCTGTGCGTTGTGTGGTGCTGCCGTAGGCCAGGGGAGGGTTGCGCACCATCTTGAACCGCCCGGCCAGCTGCGCACCGCGGTTGCCGGTCAACAGCGGGGAGGCCTCGATGGCGACGCCGGCATACACGAACGTGGCGGGGATGCGTTCGCTGAGGTGCTTCATCTGGTCGGAGGTCTCGGCACCGGCGCGGGTGCGGGTGTTGAGCAGATGGACGTCGTCGACGAGGACGAGCCGGGTCGCCAGATCGCGAAGAGCGCCGCAGACGATGTCGGTGATCCGCGCCTGGTTCATCGTCTTTGCGATGGGCAGGTCGAGGAACCGGGCCAGTTCGGAGACCAGCATCTTCGGTGTGGCGGCGGGCGGTACGGACAGGAAGACCACGGGCAGTCGCTCGCCGGGGTCGGTGTGGCGGGCCCGGTCGGCGAGGTGGAAGGACCGCCCGAGCTGCTGCAGAGCGGTGGTCTTTCCGGTGGTGGGTGGGCCGGAGATCATCAGCCCCCGCCGGGCGGTGCCGTTGTGGTGCCGGTTGAGGATCATCAGCCGCCGCAGGGTGAGGGAGATCTTGTCCATGACCGGGGTGGAGAGGATCACGAACCGGGAGTGGTAGTCGAGGCGCTCCTGAAGCGTCCACGGGCCCGGGCCCGGCAGGCGAGGGGGTTCGGCGTCGATGAACTGCATCCACTCCCGCCATGTGGTCGGTGAGGCGAACGGGCCGGTGTGCGCCGCTGCTTGGCCGGGGACTACCACTGCTCTGCCTCCTGATGGGCGTCGAAGACTTCCCAGGCATCAGCTGTGCCGGTGACCGGGTCGTCGGCGTCGTCCTGATCGGGCTCCTCTTCGCTCAGCCGACTCGCCTCTCGGGTCCCGAGCACGCCGGTGTCCGCCTGCGGGACCACGCCCGTGGGACCTGCCCCAAAGCCGGTGGCCGGCTCCTGGCCGCGGGTACCGGCGGTCTTGCCGCCGGCGCGACGCAGGAGTTCGTCGAGTGCGCGGGCGAGGTGTTCCTCGTGTTCGGCACGTCCTGCGCGTTGCTCGACGACGGTACGGATGTGCCGCCAGGCGGTGTCGGTGAAGGGCCGGCTGACCAAAGTGCGGTGGATCCATCCCGCCTCGGCCCAGCCGGTGGGCAGACGCACCCAGCAGCGTGAGGGCTCGTAGGGGTTGTAGTGGACCTCCCACTTGCCGTCCTGCGCGGTGGAACGCTGCCGGTGGCCGTTGAGGGCCTTGCTGTCGTAGGTGCGGTAATCGAACCGGATGCCCTCGGCGCCGATCGCACACCGCCGGGCGGGAAGCAGCTCGATGTAGTCGGCGGCCTTCAGCGGAACAGGCACGTGCCCGGCGATGCCGACCAGGGCCGCCCACATCTCGTTGGGCGTGAGCGCCAGCTTGGGCATCAGAGGGTGGCACAGTGCCCGGTGCCGCCGCTCCTGCCACCCACTGATCACCCACTCGTCCAGCAGGTCCTGGAGCTGGGGCAGGGTCCAGCAGGCTTCGTCCTCGACGCGGCGGCCGCGCCGGCTGATGTGGCAGCCGGTGTAGCCGGAGACGTATTGCGCGAACAGCGTCCCCACCGATCCGAAGCCGCGCTCCACGTGGCCCTTCGCGGGCCCGGACGCGGGCGGGCACGGCTGGACGGAGATTCCCAGATGCTCGGCGGCCGCGAGAAAGCACTGGGAAATGAACACCCTGCCCTGGTCGATGACGACGGTGGACGGGAAGATCACCGGTCACGCAGCAGCGCCCTGCATCCGGGCATCGATGCTTAACAGCCGCTCGTAGGGGATCACCGAGGAGGCCATCGCCAGCGCTTCGGCCCAGGCGGGCCGCAGGGGCTCGGGCACGACGGTCTGCGCGAGGAGGACTGCCGCGTCGACCGCCTTCGTTCCCCGCGGGCGCAGCACGGCGGCGGTGATACTGCGGGTGGCCACGTCCATGGCCATGGTCAGTTCCAGCCGCCCGGTGCGCCCGTCCTCGAGCACGGCCAGCACGTCCAGCGGGGTGCTGTCCATCATGACGAGCTCGCCGGGCCGCGCTGCGACGGTGGGCGTGAACGGCGGCTCAGGCCGACTCGTCCGCCAGCGCTGCTGTACCGCAGGGTCCAGCAGCCCCTGGCCGTCGGCGACCGCATGGACCAGCCGATTGAACGTAGCCACCGGCGGCACCTCCACCGTGCCCGGCCCGTAAGCGTCCTCCAGCAGCCAGCCCACCTGCCGACGCAGCCGGCTCAGCGTCCCGGTGGACCGCTCCCGCTGCGCCTCCAGCGCTGTCCTGATGGCGTTGACCACCCGCTCGTCGGCACGCCCCCACGGCGACCTCGCTCGTGTCGTACGCCCGTCGACCAGCCCCCACACGCCCTGCCTGCGGTAGCGGGTGCGCATGCGCCGTACCGTGGCCACGCTGACCGGCTGCCCCTGCTCTGTGAGTTCCGCCGCCTTGGCCGCCTCCCGCTCGGCGAGGCTGCGCAACTCCGGGGCGAACTCCTCACGCGGCGCACCCCTCCCGCCTGGCTCCGGATGGCCCGTCTCGACCTCGCGGATGTGCCGCTCCCAGGCCAGAGCCTTCTCGCGGACGCCTGCCTCAAGGCCCGCCAAGGGCCCCCACACCGGCGCCCGGCGCGGCTCGGCACAGTCGGCCACCACACAGAAGTCCTCATCGGCATACAGTTGCGTGAGCAGGAGCACCTGGACGCTCCCGTCCTCACCCACGATCCGGCATCGCGGCCCGTCCAGCCCCGCCAGAGTGAACACACCACCGGCGAACCGGATCTGGTCACCCACCTCCACCACATGCCGCACAGCGCTCACCGCCCGTGCCGTCCGGCCGCGGCAACCAGAGTGCCTTCGGTGAGCGGCCGGTCCAGCGCCGCGGTCAGTTCCCCACTCCACAAGCCGTGGTAGACGACCGGCAAGGTCCGGACCACATCACCGAGCGCGGCAGTCCCCTCCGCCAAGGGCCGCCGAGACGTGAAGACGTCACGCAACCGGCCTGGACGGACACTGCCCGCGCAGCGCGGGTGGCGGTACCCGGACAGCCAGCGCACGTTGGCCACCACCACCGGATCCGCGGCAGGCTCGACCCGGTACTGCCATCCCGCCTCCTGCGCACACTCCTCCAGCACAGCCTGCACACCGGCAAGACGACGCGGCAGGAAGCCGGCACCAAGGCAGTCCACGAGCACGTGTCCTCCGTCAGCGATGCGCGCGGCCAGCTGCGGAGCATGGGCTACCACCCGCCTGCCGTCCCGCCACACGAATTCCAGCGGGCGGCACGCCAGACCCACCACCCGCCGTTCCTGGTCCAGCAGCATCAGGTGGTCCCGCATCGCCGCGCTCCCGTAGGCCACCAACCGACCCGTAGTGGCCGCCCACCACCAACCAGGAGCCAACCTCCTGCCCCGGCGCACCGCGAAACCGCGTACCGGCGGGCAGTCGGCCGGAACCAGTTCCGCGGCCACCTCCAGCCACGGCCGCTGCTCCGGCAGACCGTTCGCGCCGATGAACCGCACATCGACATCCCTCACACGGACCCGACCGCTCCCCGAACGGTGGTCACCACTCGTGCTGCTCACGCGGCCAGTGAAGACCTGACCGGCACATCTGCACAATGCGCAGATCGAGAGCGCCCCCTTAACAAGTGAAAACCCTTCCGAATGCACCAACAGGGCGGTCGCACATCTGCTATGACTGCACATCAGCCCGTGTGAATGGGTGTGGTGGTGGCGCTGGTTGGGCGTCAGCGGGGTCTGCGCGGTTGTCC
>NZ_BMVG01000050.1 GCF_014650595.1 Streptomyces alanosinicus | reverse complement strand
ACTTCGAAGGCCGCTCCTGGCCGGGCTGGCATCACCACGTCATCCTGGTCACCGCCGCCCGTGCCTTCCTCACCGAGCAGCGGCTGGCCCCAAAAGCCGACACACCGGACTCACCCTCTACCAGATTCTCGACGCCCTCCAGGGCCTGCTGAACTGCTGGACCGGCATCTGCACCACTTGCCACCAACCTCTGCCCAGCATGGCCACACCAAGATCAAGACAAACCTAACGGAGTCCTACTAGTCAGGTTCGGCAGTTCGGGTGGTGGCCGCCTGGATGACGAAGTCCTCGTCGCCAGGCTTGAGCAGGCTGGGACGCCATGCGGCCCACTGAGGGTTGAGGCAGGCCGGGCCGATCGCGTTGAACCAGTGAATCACGTCCGGACGGTGTCCTCGTCGGCCTGCACCAGCTGCGCGATCAACCAATTGTCACGACCACCAGCACAGCGAACTTATGCGGTCACAGCGCTAGCGGTGTCCCAGCGCACCGTGGAGCGGTACGTCGCGGGGACGTTGAAGCGGATGGTGGACGACATACTGGTGCCTACGGGGGACGATGCGGCCGCCGCTCAGTCCCGTGCGGAGGTTGCCCCGCTGGGCGGGGTCCAGGGGCACGCGGTAGCGTCCCTGGTATGACCGGCTTAGGGCCCGTCCGGTGGAGCAGGCGACTGCTGGTTCGTCAGGCCGGTTTCAGAGTCGGTTTGACGCCAGGCGGCCCGTAGCTCGTGGACGGCGTGAACAAAGCCGACACAGGCACGGAGAACGCCTGCGGCGGCTTTGGGGAGACGGGATGCCGCCGTGAGGATCACACTGATACCTCCGAGGGCGGCCAGGATGTGAGTGACGCTCATGTGTACTACTGTCGTCCCGCTCATCGGCGGTACGGACGAATTCCTACAGCAGCCGACGCAACCGGACAGGGGGACAGGGTGGGCGTGCCGGGGCAGTTCAAGAAGCCGTCTCTACCGGCGGGCCGATTGCGGGATCTCAATGACGCCCTTCACGCGCTCCACCTGATCGCGGGGCAGCCGAGCCTGGAGACCATGCACCGCCTGCTGCAGAAGCGGATCTCACGGACGCGTCTGCACGATGCCTTCACCGAACCACGGCTTCCGCCGTGGGACACCGTCGACGCGCTGGTCGAGATACTTGCGACACGGGCTCCGGGCAGAACGCCTCAGGAGGTCCTGCCCGAGGTCCACGCCCTCTGGGTCCTCGCGTCCCAGCAGAGGTCCCTGCTCAATCCGAGCGGGCGTGAGGTGCAGGACGAAGTCATCGCGACCTTCGCACAACTGTTGGAGATCAGGCCGCGTGAGGTCGAGGCGGCGATGGACGTATCGATGCTCGACTATCTGGAGGGCTTCGATTCGTATGTGTTGTTGCAAGTCGTAGGCGCCCTTGAGAGATGTTTCAACCTCAAAGCAGGCGAGTTGGATGACGCCCACTACGCGGAAACCATCAGGGAAGTAGTGGCTTTGACCCTCTTGGCTCTGGAGGCCCCGAGCAAAGGGCCAACAGAATGATCAACGATGTGGCCCGCTTCCACCCGTCCCGGGGGCAGGGCATAGTGCACCGCGGTGCCCGAAGGAGGAGCCGTGATGCGGCTCGCGGCATCGCGATGCCGCAGGATGCTGCGGCACTGCGTTCGCAGATCATCCATGGCCCGCTCCAGCAGGGGCGGCGAGTGACTGCCGAGTGTCTGAGGGCCGGCCGACCCTCAGACACACCACTGGCGGGGACGGTTGTGGTCAGTGGCCGCCTCTCGGGGGCTCGCAGCCGGTGCCGTCGGGGTAGCCGCCGAAGGCGTCCGCCTCGGTGGAGTCACTGCCCATCGTGCCCTCCACACACCAGGGAGAGGCGCCGATGTCGATGAGGAAGCCGACCCCGGAGGGGCCGTCCTGGTACGCCTGCACCTTCCCGGCGGAGTAGCCGAGGCTGGTGAGCGCGCTGCGGACGCTGTCCAGGGCGAAGTCACCGCGATGGCGCAGCGGTTCGAGTGCACTCTTGACACGTCCGACAGCCGTGAGTCCGTCGCAGCGGCTCTGGCCGTGGAGAGGGAGGGGAACTCTGAAGCCGTGGTTCTCGGCGTAGTGGTCGGTCGGCGGCGCGGTTGAGCTGGGTGTAGTGGCGGCTGTGGGCGCCGTCGGCTTGGGGCTCTCGCCGGGGCAGGGGAAGTCCGCCGGTGTACTCGGCGTCGAGATGCCGGTCGGCGTCGGATGCGAACGCCGGTACGCGTCGGCGGCATTCCCTGCCCGCTGCGTTCCGCACCCCGCCGCCAGCAGAACCATCACCGCCAACGGCAGCATCCTGACCCGGGCCTTCGTTTTCCTTGGCGTCGTCACCCCCCGATCCTCCCTCGCAGGTCGGTGGGCGTCATGAGTCCTTCTACTCATCGGGTCGCCTCCGGCCACGCGGAGCACTATGGAGGCAAGGAAAAGCACGACCAGGACCAGGACAACATCGCCGAACCCGCGCGGCCGTTGCTCAGAGCAGCACAGGCCCATGAGGTGTCGGACGGGCTGTCAGAGGCGATGGACGGCGTCGGACGCTTCCTGCCAGTGCGCATCGCCCGCGTCCATGACGCGCACGCTGCGTGGACGTGGCTCCCGCTCGATCACCCGAGCAGGGCGGTGTACTACGAGGTGGAGTTCGGCATCTCCCGCGCGCTGGCGTACCAACCGCTCGACGTCACCCACGCCCCGGCACGGCGAAGGTCCTATGCCGAGGCCTTCATAGTTCATCGACTGGGCGCCTCCCGCGGTCCGTTTCCGTTGTGAGCGGGGTCTGGTGCGAGACGGAGCCATGAACATGTGACAAAGCGATGACAGGAACAAGATCATGTATGCCTAGGATGCCTCATGGATCGACAGCACATCTCACATTCCGGTAACCGAAAGAGGTAAGTCATGCATCCCCTAGGGCGTTTCGCGGCGGCAGCAGTGGTCTCCGCCGCGCTCCTCGGCGGCCTGGCGGCGGCCGCTCCCGCCGCCTCGGCGTCCACGTCCTCCGACCTCTGCGCCAGGAGGCACGGCAACCTGCCCAAGCCTGTGACGGAGAAGGTCGACAGGAAGGCCATCAATCTCCGTTCGAAGATCGGAGCCGTCAACTCTCCCTCGTTGGGCATCCTTTACAAGGGCACGAAGTTCAGCGCCCGTTGCCGCCTTGCCCTGGACGGCATCAGCTGGGACTACGGCAAGGTGCTGACCGGGGCCAACACGGGGAAGTGGGGCTGGGTCCCGTACGACTATGTGCGGAATGCGTAGGGACCAGGAGGCCCCAAGGCTTGCCAGCACGCCCATCGACCGCAGACTGTTCTCCAGTAGTGCGCCATGAACGACCGGCCAGACATCCCCGCGCCAGACCGCTCGCCCGGGGGTTTCCCTCCAGGAGATCGATAGGTCAACGGTGTTTGGGGCTCTGGGGATGAGGGCGCGTCGGCTCGATAGCTTTTCAGTAGTCCTGACGGGCTTGCGGTGCCCCGCCGGGGCAGTCGTGCGCCGCGGGCGGGCGACGGCTCCGGTGGGGCCTTCAACAGGAGACGTCGTGGGTGAGACCAGGGCGGGTTTGCTGCGACATACGCGCGCTTGCTCCGTCGACTGCCAGTATCCTCGTGGCGGACGTTCCCTGGCGCAGTTCGAACGGGCGGGAGAGTACTCAGGTCCGGGTCAAAGCAACTGCATTGGCCTTCGCCCGCACCGGGTACCACGCTGCCCCTCTGCTCTCGTGCGCGCGCCCGTTTCTTCCTCAAGCCGGCCTGCTGCTTGATCACCCAGCGGCAGCTCCGTTCATTGTGTTGCCGTTGTCAGCCGATGAGGGCTTGGTTGATCTGCCGGGTGGTCTGCGCGGCGACCCGGGGGTTGACGGCGGCGTAGGAGGTGTGGGCGTTCAGGCCGGTGGCCAGGGCCCAGCCACGCCCTCGCAGCCAGGTGGCGTCGTCCACGCCGAGCGCATCGCGGAAGACGGCTCGACTGCCGGCCGACATCAGGGTGAAGGCGATCACCATGTCGCAGGCCGGGTCACCGATGCCAAGCCCGCCGAAGTCGATGACGGCGCTGAGGCGTCCGTCGGCGGTCAGTAGGTTGCCGGTGTGGAAGTCGCCGTGAAACCACACCGGAGAGCGGTCCCATCCGGGGGCTCTCAGCGCCGTGTCCCACAGTTCGGTCATTGCTGCCGCCTCGAACACGCCGTCGACCTTGGCGATGGCGACCCGCGCCGCGTCATCCCGGTCGGACAACGGCCGGCCGGTGAGGTCTTCCCGGGTGTTCTCGGCGAGGATGTCCTTGGGTGCGAACCGCTACAGAGCGGCCAAGAACTGAGCCAGTTCAACGGCCGCCCTGGAGGAGTCGGCCAGTGCCTCGACGGTCGCCACCTCTCCGCCCAGCCAGTGGGACACCGCCCACGGCCATGGATAACCGAAGTCGGGGTCACCCACCCCCACCCCCACCGGTACCGGGATGGCCAGGGGAAGGCGGGGGGCGAGGCGCGCAGCCGGACGGACAGCTCCTCGCCAAGCCGCTAGATCACATGATCGGAGCCGGCGGGGTTCAGCAGCTTCAGGGGCAGCCCCGCCCACTGCGGGAACTGAGTGTCGACCAGGCGCCTGACCACCGCCCCATCGATCTGGGGGCGGGTGTCCGCAGTTCTCGCGACTACCAAGAGCAACTCCTGTGGTCGGCCCGCTCCGTGCGACGGGCAGTCCGAGCCATCACAGTGGTTCGCGGCTCCGCCTGTCGACCGTTTTTGCAACGCACGGCAACCTCATCGGAGCGTGGCCGGCACCCGGCACCCGGCATCACAGGCACTGAGGGGCGGTCCACCTCGTTGTGTCATGTGTTGTAAGGCCAGAGGCTGGACGACTCCCCCGCATGGCCACGCGCGCGCGAGGGAAGCCGGAGTGGACGTCATCCCCGCGAAAAACGCAGGTGGGGCCTGTTCTAGCGCTGGGGGAAGTGTGGACGATCACGTCATTTGGCTCTGTCGAAGATCTTGTGACGAAGCCGCTCTGAACTGGGTATCAACTGGGTGTGCGGTTCAGGGGATTTGGGGCGGTTGCTGCCGCATTTAGCCGGTGTGGTTCTGGAGTCGGTGGAGCGGGCCGCTGGGGTGGTCACGTTTCGTACGTCGTGCCGGGCGCTGCCAGCGCGGTGTCCGGGGTGCGGTATGCCGTCCTGGCGGGTGCACGGCCGGTACACGCGGAAGCTGCGGGATGCGCCGGTCGGGCTGACACCGGTAGTGATCGAGTTCGTGGTGCGGCGGTTCAAGTGCAGTAACTCCCGCTGTGCCGCTGTGACCTTCGCCGAGCAGGTGGAGGGCCTGACCCGGCTGCACGCCCGATACACCCCGGTATTACGGCAGATGATGTCGTCGATCGCACTCGTGCTTGCGGGTCGTCCCGGGGCCAGGCCGGCCGGGCTGCTGGGGACACCGGTGGCCAAGGACGTGCTCCTGGGCCTGCTCCATACCGTTCCGGACCCGCCGTCCGGCCTGGTCAGGGTACTGGGCGTTGATGATTTCGCCCTCCGCAAGGGCGACTCCTACGCGACCCTCCTGGTGGACCTGGAAGCCCGCCGCCCGGTGGACGTCTTGCCCGGCCGGGACGCCGAACCCTTGGCCTCCTGGCTCGCCGGTCACCCCGAGATCGAGGTGATCTGCCGCGACCGGGCCGGCGCCTACGCCGAAGGCGCCCGCACCGGGCCCCGCAGGCCCTCCAGGTCGCTGACGGCTGGCATCTGTGGCGCAACCTTGCCGAAGCCGTGGAGAAGACCGTCGGCGCCCACCACTCCTGCATCCACGCCGCGCTCACCCCGACCCCCGACATCCAGGAGCCGACCCCGACGACCCTGATGACGGCGGAGTCGTTGGAGCCGGAGCCTGACTTCGTCCCACCCGATGGCACGCTCGACGTCCTGGGCCGCCCCCGGAGGCTGGTGGCCCGGACCACCGAACGCTACGAGGCCGTCCAGCAGCGCCTCGCCGAGGGGAAGTCCCTGGCCGCGATCCGGCGCGAACTGCGGCTGGACCACTCCACCGTCCGCCGGTTCGCCCGCGCCCAGAGCCTGGAGGAACTGCTGGTCAAGGCCACCAACCGGGCCTCGAAACTCGACCCCTACAAGCCGTATCTCCATCAACGCTGGCGCGAGGGCTGCCACGACGTCCCGCGTCTCCACCGCGAGATCCAAGGGCAGGGATTCATCGGCGACGTCCAGAGCGTCCGCCGGTACTTCCGCCCGTTCAAGAAGCCGCACAGCCCGCTGCCGAAGTCACCATCCGCACCCCTGCCCCCGGTCAGGACCCTTCCCAAGCCGCGGCGCGTGGTCCGCTGGATCACGACCACCCCTGACCGGCTCCCAGAGGCCGACGTTGCAGAGCTCAAGGAGATCCGCACCGGCTGTCCGCACCTGGACCTCACCGTCCGGCACGTCCGCGACTTCGCCGCGATGATGCGAGACCGGAACGCCGAGGCCCTCCCCGCCTGGATGGACCAGGTCAAGGCCGACGACCTGCCCGCCCTGCACCGCTGGTCAACGGCTTCCATCGCGACCTCGACGCCGTCACCGCCGCCTTCGCCACTTCCTGGGGCTCGGGCCAGGTCGAAGGTCACGTCACGAGAGCCAAGCTCCTCAAGCGCATGGGCTTCGGCCGCGCGTACCTACCGCTTCTCCGCAAACGCATCCTTCACAGCCGATGACCGCGCAGTCGTCACAAGATCTTCGACAGAGCCCGTCATTCCCCAGGGGTGCGGTCACAGGATTCCCCAGGTTCTGGGAGGGGTGTGTGGGCGTCTGTCCTGTGGCTGAAGGAAACTGTTTCGACGGGCCGGGCCGGGACAGGGCATGATGCGCAGGCGTGACGACGATGAAGCAGTTCGTGATCCCGGCCGCTGCCCGCAACAACGCCGAGTGGTGCGCGTCGATGAGCCGATCGCACGGCTTGACGGGCGAGTTCGGAGTGCAGGCTTGGGCCGTCCCAGCCCGGCCGCCGCGGTACTACCCCGACGCGGTCACGCTGGTGCCGGCGGCCGATGCCGCCGCGCTGGTGGACCGGATCGATACCGCCGCTGCCGGCGCCTGTGTCAAGGACAGCTTCGCCGACCTCGACCTGGCGGGCGCCGGCTTCAAGGTGCTGTTCGACGCGCAGTGGATCCACCGCAAACCGAGCGCACCGACCACCTCACCGGATCTCTCCTGGGACGTGGTTCGGCGACCGGGACATGTTGGGGGCCTGGGCCCTTGCCTGGGATGACGGGGACGGCAACGCGGACCTCTTCCGGCCCGAATTGCTCGGTGACCCGGCCACGCCCGTGCTCGTCGGACACTCCGCTGACGGCCTGGTGGCCGCCGGGGCGGTGGCGAGCCGCAATGACCATGTTGTCGGAATCTCCAACGTCTTCGCGTTGGAGGGCGGTGCTGACCGGGCCTGGCCGGTGGTGCTTGACGCAGTGCACCGGCTGTTCCCGGCCCTGCCCGTGGTGGGCTATGAGCACGGCGCGGACCTGGATGCCGCTGTCCACCATGGCTTCGAGGCGGTCGGTCCGCTGCGGGTCTGGCTGCACGGGTAGTCGGTTCGCGGGGCAGTTCCAGTCGGCGCTTGTCCCAGGTGCCGTCCGTGTGGCCGCCGACGAACTCGGCGAGGGTACCTGCTGGTCTTGGTGAAGCGGCGTTGGCGCCCTGGCGGACGGCTTGGTGCCCGAGCGCCTGAGCCACGTGTGTGTCTTCCCGACGCCGACCGGGCCGAACAGAATTACGCACGCACCGGAATGTAGCCAGCGCAGGCCGCAAGATCACGGATCTTGGCGTAGGGCAGCTTCGGCGAGGTGTCGAAATCCAAGCCCTGCCAGGTGGCCTGCTGCTCGGACTTGGCCTTGCGCAGCCGTCGTTCACGAGCGACGGTCTCGCGGCGGGTAACCTCGTCCTGACAGAGGATCTGCAGCAAGTCGAGGTGCCCGAGTTCGCCCCTCTGCGCCTGGGTGAGGTGGGCGTCGAGAGTCTCAGCGCCAGGGTCTCCGCGGCGGCCGCGTCGTTGCCGCCGTAGTGGACCGCGACCAGTGTCCCCTCGATGGCCAGTGCCGCGTCAGGCAACGTTTGCCCTGTGTGCGGTGTGAGATATGTTCCTCGGCATGGGCGAGTTGATATTGATCAGGCACGGCGAGACCGCGTGGAGTCGGACCGGCCAGCACGCTGGCCGCACCGACCTGCCGCTGACCGAGGCGGGGGAGGCCGCGGCGCGTGCGCTCGCGCCTCGACTGGCCGGACGGGAGTTCGTCGCCGTCTACAGCAGCCCGCTAACTCGCGCCGTGCGGACGGCCGAGCTGGCGGGGCTGAGCGGTGCGGAAAACGACGCCGACCTGATCGAGTGGAATTACGGCCGCTACGAGGGGCTGACTGCCAAGCAGATCCAGGAGCTCAAGCCCGGCTGGGAGCTGTGGCGTGACGGCGTGGACGCAGGCGAGGACCTCGGGCACGTGACTGTGCGGGTCGACGCCTTTCTCGGCCGGGTCCGGCCGCTGCTGGACAAGGGTGACGTGGCCGTCGTCGCGCACGGTCATCTGTCACGCATCCTCACCGCGCGCTGGCTCGGGCTCGACGCGTCGGACGCGCGACAGTTCGGGCACCCGCATCCGGGGACGATCAACACGCTGGGTTACGAGCACGGGCTGCCCGTCGTGCTCGGGTGGAACGTGCCGTAGTAGCGACTGTCCACGCCCCGTCCGAGATATGCCTACTGCCGCATCAGGCGACGTTCGCCCTGTTCACGACCTCGCGTAGGCGCTCGTCCTGGGCGTGCTTGTTCCGCCGGATGAGGTAGCGGCGGATCATGCTGCCCTGAGCCTTGTGGGTGGGGTGGTCGGTGCCGTCCAGGGTGAAGTAGCGCAGGGCGGTGAACTGGGCCTCGATGCGGTTGAGCCATGAGCTGTTGGTCGGGGTGTAGGCGATCTCCACGTTGTTCGCCTCGGCCCAGTCGGCGGCGCGGCGGCAGCGTTTGGTGGTCAAGTGCGGGGAATAGTTGTCGCAGATGATCGCGATGCGGTTGCCGACGCGGTGGAGGGAGCGCAGGTAGCGGCAGAACTCCAGGAACTTGGAGCGATTCTTGGTCTTCTTGATGTGGCCGTAGAGCTGGTCTTTGCCCAGGTCGTAGGCGGCGAACAGGTGGCGGACGCCGTGCGGGCGGGTGTAGGTCGCGCGGCGTCGCCGTCGGGGTTCGCGGTCAGGGTCCTTGTGCTTGCCGCGGCGTTCGGCCCACTGGCGGCCGGGGTGGGGCTTGAGGTTGAGCGGTTGGGTCGGGGACGGGACGCCGTGCGCCCTTGCGGGTGTCGGTCTTCCCGTCCCCGCCCGCCGAACCGGACGTGCCCGTTGGCCGGGCATCCGGCTCTCCACGTGATCCGAGTGGGTCAGGTGAGGTGTTCGCTGACCTGGCCGACGAAGGCCATGTCGTCGTGGTCGGTCCGACGGAATCGCGCTCCGTCGGGGTCGACCTCGTCGATGTTCCATGGTGTGCTGATCTGCGCTCCGCGGTAGCGGTAGCGTTCGACCCGCATCTTCGCCGGGTTGTAGAGGACCATGCGGTCCTCGGCGATGTGGTCCGTTCCGTAGTAACGTCGCCGCAACTGCTTCCAGGTCAGGTGAGGGTGCTTACGGCGAATCCACCGAAGCATTCTCCACCACGCGTACCAGCCGAGGTGGGAGAACGTCTTCTTGGATGCGCCGTAGCGGAAGTAGCCTGCCCAGCCCCGCAGGACCGGATTGACCTTCCACAGCACCTCCGCCAACGAGAGCGAGGTCGTTCCCTGCCCCGTCAGCCTCTTGATCTTGTGCATCACCGATGCCAGCGCCTGCTTTGCCGGAATCGTCAGCACGACTCGACGTCCGTCGCCCCGGATCTTGCTCTGGATGTGAAAGCCCAGGAAGACGAAGCCGTCGTCTATATGGGTGATGTGTGTCTTCTCGGCCGAGAGAGTCATCTTCAGCTTGTTGGCCAGCAGCTCGCCGATCTGCGACTTCAGCGCTTCCGCGTCTGACCTGGCCCCGGCGACCATCACCACGTAGGGTCGACCCGAGGCGCGGTACTGGCCTTCCGACCAGCCCGTTTCCTCGGGCCGCCCTCCGAACCCGGCGTGCCCATTTCTAGGCACCGGGCTCTCCACAAGCCCCTTCAGGCTCATGGGCTTTCCTCATGCCGTGCTCGGCCAGGGAGAGGGGATCGCCGCTCCCCGGTAGCGGTAGCGGGTTGTCCGCACCGCGGCCGGATTGAACAGCTTCTTCTCTCCGTCGACAGGCCACCAGCCACCCCGGCAGTACCGACGGCGGAGTTCCTTCCAGCTGGTCTTGCGGTGTTTTCGCCGGAGCCATCCGAAGACCTGTCGCCAGACGACGGCGCGCAGGAACTCGAAGGTCCGGTGGGACACCCCCGGCCGGAAGTAGGCAGTCCAGCCCCGCAGCAGCGAATTGAGCTGCTTGATCAGAGCTTCGAGCGACAGGTTCACGTCCTGCCAGCAGATCGCCTTGATCTTCCCGACGCACGACCTGACGGCCTTCTGCGCCGGGTAGGTGTAGACGTAGTACTTGCTGGTGCCTCGCTTCCGGTGACGCTGGATGCGCCAGCCCAGGAAGTCGAGACCGTCGTCGATGTGGACCACCCTCGTCTTGTCCATCGCGAGCCGCAGCCCGAGTCCGGACAGTACTTCTGCCACCTCACCAAGCATGGCTTCGGCGTGCGCCCTGGTGCCAGACACCATGATCGCGAAATCATCTGCGTACCGGATCAGCCGGTAGTTAGCGAGTCCGTGACGGCGACGCTTGGCCCGCTCCACACGGTCTGTCCACTTCGCCGCGAAGTGCTCGTCGAGAGCGGACAGGGCCACGTTGGCCAGCAGAGGAGAGAGGATGCCCCCTTGCGGGGTTCCGGTGTCGGTGTTCCTCACATCGCCCGTTTCCCCGAGGATTCCGGCCTTCAGGAACGCCTTCACCACGGCGAGCACGCGTTTGTCTCCGATCCGATGCCGCAGCCGGTCCATCAGGGCCGGATGCGAGATTTCGTCGAAGCACGCGGCGATATCGGCCTCCAGCACCCACTCATAGGAGTTGGACGCCAGCAGCCTCATTTCCGCGACCGCGTCATGTGCTCGCCTGTTGGGCCGGAAACCGTACGAACACGGATGGAAGTCCGCTTCGTAGAGCGGCTCCAGCACCAGCTTCAAGGATGCCTGGACCACCCGGTCCCGGACGGTCGGGATGCCCAGCCGGCGGCGCTTGGCCGTTCCGGGCTTCGGGATCATCCGCTCCCGCACAGGCAACGGGCGAAAGCTCCGGTCCTTCAAGTCGGACCGCAACTCCGCGAGGAACTCCTCGACGCCCCGCACGGACTCCACGTAGTAGGCGGTCTGACCGTCCACTCCAGCCGTGCGTGCTCCCTTGTTGCCCCGCACCCGATCCCAGGCGATCAGCAAGAACGCCGGGTCGGTGACGAGATTGAACAGATCGTCAAACCTGCGATGAAGATCGCTCATCGCCCAACGGTGCAGCTTGGTCTGGATCTCCAGTACCCGGCGCTCGGCCTTCATCAAGACCCACTCCAGCTCGTCGGTGTTCACCAACGACCTCCCGGCATTCCAGCATCCTCCCTGCGAGCTTGCTGGCCCCCTTCGCCATGTGCGTACCTCTCGCACGCTCGGACTACTACGGGGCCTCCGCCCCGCCCCACGGTCATCAGCCGACGACGGACCTGCCCGCTGCTGACCTGGCTGGTCAGCAGGAAGGGCGACCGGGGACGGTTCCCACGTTCACCACACAACCGATCGACGAGGGAGGTGCCCAGCTGTTGCCCCGGCAGCATCGCCATGACTACGCCGCAGTCCTTCACCATGGCCTCCCCACCGGCGACTTCCCCCGGCTTCGGAGTTGGGCATCCCGAAGGGCCCCCACGCACTGCTGACCAGCCCATATCCACCAGATTGGAGCTGGCACGCCGTTTACGGAACTTTGGCACTGGTTCCTCTCGTACACCTTCTCGTCTCGCTTGCCGAACCCACGTCGTCTGGCAGTGCCGACGCGTCCCGGCGTTGTTAGGGCTGCTTCCCACCCTCCCCGGCGTCCCCCGGATCAGGCTGCCCTCAGCTTCACCCGACCGCTGCGACGGCCAGGCGGTGGAGTCCTTCCACCCCCACTCGGTTGTGCGGCGCCTCGTGGCGCGCGAAGTCGTCGGCGTAACGCACCAGTCGAAAGTTCGGCAGTCCCTTCTTGCGCCGGTACTGCCTGCGCCAGCGCGGACTCATCTCCTCGTTCCAGAGCCGGGCGAAGTGCCGGTCCAGGACGGAGAGATAGATGTTGGCCAACAGCGGTGAGGCGACCCCGCCTTGCGGAGTTCCGTTGAGACTGTCCGCAAAGCCACCGTGCAGTTCGACGACTCCGGCCCGCAGGAACGCACGGACCAGACGCAGGACCTTCCGGTCCTTGATGCGTTCTCCCACCAAGTCCATCAGAACGTGATGGTCGACGTTGTCGAAGCATGCGGTGATATCCCCTTCCACCACCCACTCGTAGGAGAGGCTGGTGAGATGGTGGATCTCGGCGATGGCATCCTGAGCCCGACGGCCAGGCCGATACCCGTAACTGGACGTGTAGAAATCGACCTCGAAAATCGGCTCCAGAACCAGCTTGAGGGCCATCTGCGCGACACGGTCGCGCAAGGTGGGGATCCCCAGGTAGCGGACCTTGCCGCCCTTCTTGGGGATCATCGCCTGCTTGACCGGCAGCGCGGTGAAGGATCCGTCCTTCAGCGAGGAACGCAGTTCCTCCAGGAACGGAATCACCCCGTAGTCCTCGACGTGATGACGCGTCACCGCGTCCACGCCCGCCGTTCTGGCACCCTGGTTGCCCGACACCCGCTCCCAGGCCACCAGCAAGGTGGACCGGTCGCAGATCAGGTTGAACACGTCGCCGAACCGGCGTTCCGGCTCGGCCCTCGCCCATCGGTGCAGCTTGAGCTGATGTTCGAGTACCCGTCGCTCGGCTGCGAAAATGCTCGGCCACGATATCGACGGCGCGTCGCTATTCAACAACGCTCCTCCCCGGCAGCAGCACCACTGCTATCACGCTGTCGCCCTTCCCCATGCGGCCGGCTTTCCCGACCTCGAAGTACTACGGCGACTCCGCCACGATCCGGCGCCATCAGTGAGCGTCGCACCTGCCCGCCGCCCGGCTGACTGCCGGACGGGGAGGGCGACGCCGGATCGCTTCCCACGTTCACTGAGGATCTCTACGACGGCTTCGGCACCCAGCTCTACCCCGGCGGCATCACCACGGACCGCACATCGCAGTCTTGGTCCGGGCCTCCGACCATTCAGAAGTGCGGTCGGAGAGGAGAGGCCATCGGACAGAGCACTCTCCAGTACCGCAAAGCGACCCATCCACCAGATTCGGCAGGCCGCTGACGACTCACGGGGCTTCAACCACTGGTTCAGTTTCCTTACACCCATTCCGTCTTCGCTTGCGGGCACGGACCGCCTGGTGGTCTCGGTCCACCCCTACGTTGTCGAGGCTGCTTCCGGCCTCACCCCCGACCTGGGGATCAGCCTGCCTCCAGCTTCAACCGGTCACTGCGATGACCAGCGGTGGGCTCCTCCTCCCACTCGATTCCTCAGCGCCTCGTGGCGCACGCCCGAACTCGTCCAGGCAGAAGATGACCTCGGGCTCGCCGGGCTCGGGCAGGACCTCGCCGTCGGCGATGGCATAGAGGTGCTCGACGCGAGCCTTCTTGGCGGCGTAGTCGGGGTCGTGGGAGGTCTTCCAGGTCTTCAGGCGTTGAAAGGTGACGTCTTCCTCGCGGAGCAGGATGCGCAGGCCCTCGTGGCTGATGTCGTCGACCACCCCCTCGGCGACCAGGAAATCGGCCAGCTTGACCAGGCTCCAGGTCGAGAACGGCAGGCCGTGCTCGACCGGCCTGGACTTGGCAATCTTCTTGATCTCGCGGCGCTCGGGCAGAGTGAACGTCCTGGGCCGGCCGCCCTTGTACTTGGGGTAGAGCGAGTTGAAGCCGTCGACGTTGAAGTTGTGGATCACATCCCGGACCCGATCGGGGCTGGTGAACGTCACTTGGGCGATCTTGGCCACGTCCATGCCCTGGGCCGATAAGAGCACCATCTGAGCCCGCCGCCAGGTCAACACCGATCCGGTTCCCCGGCGGATGATCCGAAGCAGCCGCTGCCCTTCGTCGTCATCGATCTCGCGGACCCGCACACGCTCAGCCACCCAGACGGCATGGCGTACAACGAGCCGCCCGGATCACCATCCGGACGGCTCGTCACAACAAGGCGAACGTTGCTTGATGCGGCACAGGTGCACTTGCACGGCCAGCATCTGCACCGGCACGTATTCGTGTGCTCCCGGCATCTCTCGCGCGCTGGCCGGGATGGGTCAGCGTGGATGTGGCTGGAAGACGTCCGCTCGGACGGGTGCATTTGGTGGCGGGCGACGCGGAGGGACGGTGGTGACGGTAAGCCAGGTGCTGCCGGTTGGGCCGTGCGGTGCTTGAGGCCGACGGCTCGTGTCTCGACCTATGGAAGTGAGTGGAAGCATGCTCCGTCGCACGCGACGCGTGATCTTCGGCCTTGGCCTCGTTCTCGGTACGGTTCTTGTCGCGCCCTCCGCGCAGGCGCGTACCGTCTCGGTGGCGGGCCTGGGGGACATCAGCTGCCTCGTCGGCAGTCAGACCGGTCACTACCAGCCGGGTCTCGCCTATACGGTCCGGCCTACTTCGTTCACCGGGCAGGGCAGTGTGTCGGGGTGTGTGGATCTGACAGGTCACGGCATTACCGGTGCGACGTTCACCACCAAGGGCAGTGGGACCGCGAGTTGCCTCACCGGCACGGTCTCCAGCCTGACGACCTACTACTGGAGCAACGGGCGGTCCAGCACGGTCAAGAACACCGGGGCGATCGAGGTCAAGCCTGATGGCATCACTGTGCTCGTGCTGACGGGCACCGTGGAATCCGGGCAGTTCAACGGTTCCACGGTCGTGCAGACCAAGACCCTGCTCAGCACCGATCTGACCGCGTGCCTGACGCCCCAGGGGCTGACATCGGCGGGCGGGCCGGTCACCGTGACGCTCACCCGGTAGCGGCAGCGGGGCTCTCCTGGCCGGCTGAGCGGGTGCGGGCAGGCAGAAAGGTGCAGGGCGCCGGTGCGAGCGCCGGACGGCACCACTGCGATCCCCGGCTTCTCGGAACGCACCGGCCGAGCCAGTACGAACCTGATGAAAGGAACTCCGTTGAACGACACCATCGCGAAGCGACGGGTTTTCGCCATGCTGGACGCGGACGGGGACGGCATCGTTTCGAAACACGAGTACCTCGCGCGTACCAAACACGTGGTGGCGGCGACGCGACGCGCAGAGAACGACCCCCTGGTCATCGCCGCACAGGTGGCCGGCGAGCAGGCCTGGGCATCGATGGACTCGAACGGCGACGGACGGATGACCTTCGACGAGTACGCGGCGTGGGCAGGTACCGAGGCGTTCGACAGCGTCTGCGAACCCACGCTCGGCGCGCTCTTCGACCTCGCCGACACCGATGCGGACGGCACCCTGACCCGGTCGGAGTTCACCATCCTGCGCGAGGCCCTGGGCAATCCCGTCGGCAATGCTCACGCCGCGTTCGATGCGCTGGACACCGACGGGGATGGGCGCATCAGCCGCGAGCAGTACCTCGCGTCGATCCGCGAACACGTCACCGGAGAAGGGTCTCCCATGGGCGAGGCCCTGTACAGCGACGTGACGGCGGCGCCTTAGTACTCCGTGGGAGTTCGCCATTCCCACTGGTCAGGGGCACTGTTTCGAGCCTAGCGGACTGACGGTGGGTCAGGACCGGGTTCGGTGAAGTCGCTGTGTGCGGGCGGCGAAATCGGGCACGGTCGGGGCGTGATGGCGAACTTCGTCACGGGACGCTGGACGGCCGAGCTGGAGGACTTGTTCCTGCGGGTGAGTGGGCGGTTCGGCCGGGTAGAGGTGCGGCGCCGGATGCGGGACTACGTCCGGGGCCTGCTGGGCCCGGTCGGCCGCAAGAACAGCCGGCCACTGGCCGAGTACGCCGGTCACACCGGTCCCTATGGGTTGCAGCATCTGCTGTCGTGGAGCCGATGGATCCCCGATGAGCTCCGCGATGACCTGCAGGACTACGTGGCCGAACGGCTCGGCCGCCCGGACGGCGTCCTGATCGTGGATGACACAGCGTTCATCAAGAAAGGCATCGTCTCCGCAGGGGTTCAGCGGCAGTACTCCGGTACCGCCGGACGGACCGAGAATTGCCAAATATGCGGTCTTCGCTGCCTATGCGTGCAGCCGAGGGCGGACGCTGGTGCTGCGGGTGGCTGCGTCCCGGCTGCCGATCTCCTGGATCACGGCGGACAGCGCCTACGGGCAGGACTGCTCCTTCCGCCGGATGCTCGGGGAAGCCGGCGTCGGCTACGTCCTGGCAGCTCCGAAGTCCCAGCTCGGCCGTTCCCTGCCAGGTGTCCACCGGGGCCGAGGGGTCACGGCCGCAACGGAACCGACGGTGGCCGTCAGACCCGCCGCTGCCACGAGGCCGATCGTCGCCCCGAGGGCGCGCAGCCGAGGCATGTGCCTGGGGAGCCGGGCTGTGGCGTTCGGTCGTCATTGCGGGTCTCCTCCCAGCGACCGTCGCCGACACGCTGTTGTGGGCGTACGAATGCGATGGCGTCTCAGCGCTGCCAGCTGCCGGCACCGCAGAAGCCGTACCGCTGTCCTGGGCGGTGCCAGCGAGCGGCGGTGCGGCACGGACGGATTCTGGGAACGGACTGGTGGGCGGCCCGGGCGAGGACTACGGCGGTCAGCGCGGCGAGTTCCTCCTCGTCGGCCTAGCCCTTCTCCACGCGGAATACGGGGACGGTCACTTCTGTGTACCTCACTGGGGTGGGTTGCCGTGCTTGCGCAAGGGCAGATCGGCGTGCTTGGTGCGGAGCATTGTGAGGGAGACGATGAGGGTCTGCCGGGTCTCGGCGGGGCCGATGACGTCGTCGACCAGGCCGCGCTCCGCGGCGTAGTAGGGATGCATGAGCTCGGCCTTGTACTCCTTGACCATGCGTGCCCGCATGGCTTCGGGGTCCTCGGCCTGGGCGATCCGTTTGCGGAATATGACGTTCGCGGCGCCCTCGGCGCCCATCACGGCGATCTCGTTCGTCGGCCAGGCGTAGGTCAGGTCGGCACCGATCGACTGCGAGTCCATGACGATGTACGCACCGCCGTACGCCTTGCGCAGGATCAGCGAGATCCTCGGCACGGTCGCGTTGCAGTACGCGTACAGCAGCTTCGCGCCGTGCCGGATGATCCCGCCGTGCTCCTGGTCGACACCGGGAAGGAACCCCGGCACGTCCAGGAAGGTGACGATCGGAACATTGAAAGCGTCACACATCTGCACAAAGCGCGCAGCCTTCTCGCTCGCCTCGATGTCCAGCACACCGGCCAGCACCTGCGGCTGGTTGGCGATGATGCCGACCACCTGGCCGTCGAGGCGGCCCAGCGCGCAGATGATGTTCCGCGCCCAACGCTCGTGGACCTCCAGGTACTCGCCGTCGTCGACGATCTCCTCGATGACCTTGGCCATGTCGTAGGGCCGGTTGCCGTCCGCCGGGACGAGGTCGAGTAGATCGTCGGAGCGCCGGTCGACCGGGTCGGAGCACTCCACCCGCGGCGGGTTCTCGCGGTTGTTCTGCGGCAGCAGGGAGAGGAGGTAACGCACCTCGGCGATGCAGGTCTCCTCGTCGTCGTACGCGAAGTGACACACACCCGACGTCTCGGCATGCACATCCGCGCCGCCCAGACCGTTCTGCGAGATCTCCTCACCCGTCACCGCCTTGACCACGTCCGGGCCGGTGATGAACATCTGCGACGTCTCACGCACCATGAACACGAAGTCCGTCAACGCCGGCGAATACGCCGCGCCGCCGGCGCACGGGCCCAGCATCACACTGATCTGCGGGATGACACCGGACGCCTTGGTGTTGCGCTGGAAGATGCCGCCATATCCGGCGAGCGCGCTGACACCCTCCTGGATCCGGGCGCCCGCGCCGTCGTTCAGCGACACCAGCGGCGCACCCGCCGCGATCGCCATGTCCATGATCTTGTGGATCTTCGTGGCATGAGCCTCGCCCAGCGCACCACCGAAGATCCGGAAGTCATGCGCGTACACGAAGACCGTACGGCCCTCGACCGTCCCCCAGCCGGTGATGACACCGTCGGTGTACGGCTTCTTCGCCTCCAGCCCGAAACCCACCGCCCGATGCCGGCGCAGCTGCTCGACCTCCTGGAACGACCCAGCATCCAGAAGCAGCTCGATCCGCTCCCGCGCCGTCAGCTTGCCCTTGGCGTGCTGCGCCTCGGTCGCCTTCTCACTGGGGCCGCGCAACGCCTGCTGCCGTACATCGGCCAGGGATGTCACAGCAGCTTGTATGGCACTCATCTTGTTCTTCCCTCTCTGCGGAGCAAATGACGGACCGCCAGGGAGCGGGTGGTGTGTTGTGTCGGGGGATTCGCCGCCTCACACCACCCGCGGTTTTGGTGCCGACCCGTTTACCGCGTGGCCTCTTGAGCGGGCGTGAGCAGAGAGAGCACGTGTTCGATGAGTCCCGTGGCGGTGGGGTAGTTCCAGAGGACGGTGACAGGCAGGTGGATGTCGAAGAGTTTCTGCAACCGTGCGCAGACTGCGGTTGTCATGACGGAATCCAGTCCGAGTTCACTCAGGGGCCGGCTGCGGTCCAGCTCGTCGGCGGGGATCTTCATCTCGCGAGCCAGACGACTCACGATCTCGTCGCTCACCCGCGTGGCCAGTTCCTCGGCAGGCAGGGCACGCCACTCGGATTCCGGCCGATTCAGGTCGGCGGCCGCCGTTCCCGACGGCGGAGCCAGTTCCTCCAGGATGTCCTCCTCCGTGTTTTCGTGGGCGGACCGGCCTGTGGGGTGCAAGGCGCCGAAGCGGGTGCCGGGCAGCCAGGCGCGCAGCCTTCCTTCCTCGTCGCTGATGGTGATGTCGACGACGTCGTTGGCCCGGTCGGTGAGACGGATGTCGACGTAGCCGGTCTCGGGTGCCTCGCCCATGACGCGTACCTCTCGGATGTGGGCGGGCATGCGCACCATCGGTTCCCCGCCGTAGATGACGGGAACGACGCCGAGAGCCGCGTCCAGCAACGGGGCCCAGGTGATCTGATCGCCCGGCACCGCCGGGGCATGGATCTTGGCTCGGATGATCCCGTCCCCGGCGAGCAGCTCTTCCACGGTCCAGGGCCACGCGATGCCTTCTACGCCGATGGCGTCCAGACGACCGATGACGATGGACTCGTCGGCCTTGTGCAGCCCTTCGGGCTTCTTGACCGTGATCTGTTCCACGGGGAACGGAGCGGCGTTGTCGGCCATGGTGCTGGAGGTCGTGTGCACGAGCCAGTTGCCGGGTCCGTGTCCGGCGACGTTCGTGGGGCGAGTGCTCAACCGGAGCGTCAGCCCTTCCTGGACGACCTGCACTTCGCGCGGAGTGGCCAGTGCGATCGGGAACTTCAGCGAGACATCGAACAGTGCCTTGGCACCGCCCTGGCCGGGGGCCGCCTCCAGGAACGTGTGAATGATCGACGATGCCGGAACGATGGAGGTTCCGTGCAGGGCGTGGCCACCGGGGAAGGGACGCGTGGCGTCGTCGAGGTAGGTGGTCCAGACACGGACCGGGGTGTCGATGCCCACGTCGACGGGGCGTCCGAGCAGAGTGTGTCCGGTGACGTCGTGCTGCTGCGGCGTGGCGGCAGCCGCAGGCAGTTGGGCGTCGAGCCAGTGACGGCGGTGCTGCCAGGCGATCGGCGGCAGTTCGGCCAGCTCCCCCTCGCCGTGGAGTGTGCGCCAGTCCACAGCCTCGCCGTCGGCGTGCAGGGCGCCCAAGTTGGCCAGCACAGAGCGTAGTTCGGGCTTGTTCCGGCGCAGGGTGTGTCCGACGTGCCCCGCGGATATCTCCAGATACGCAAGGGTCTCTGCGATCGAGTGGGCAACCACGGGGTGAGGGGAGACTTCCAGGAACCTCCGGTGGCCGTCCTCGACGGCGGCGGTGACCGCCTGCGCCAGCCGCACCGGGTTGCGCAGGTTGGCCACCCAGTACTCCGCGTCATGCTCGGCCCGTGTCCTCGGGTCCGCCGACACCGTGCTGTAGAGCGGGACAGCGGGCCTGCGAGGCGACAGTTCACGCAGCGCCTCGCGTAGTCTCCCCGTCAGCGAGTCCATGTGCGGGCTGTGGAAGCCCACGTCGGAATTGACCTGCCGTATGGGCAGTCCCCGCCCGCTCCACTCCTGGACCAGCGCGGTGACCGCCCCCGCGTCCCCGGAGATCACCGTGGACGTGGGCGAGGAGGCGATGGCCGCGCCCAGTGCGGGGTTGTCCGCGAGCCGCTCGGCCACCTCGGCGAAGGGCAAAGCCACCATCGCCATGGCCCCCTGACCCGCGACCTGCCGGAGCAGTGTGGAACGGCGGCCGCTGAGCCGGGCGCCGTCCGCCAGGCTCAGGGCACCCGCCACCACCGCCGCGGCGATCTCCCCGACCGAGTGCCCGATCACCGCTGAAGGCCGGTGCCCGCTGGCACGCCAGACCTCGGCAAGACCGACCTGGACCGCGAAGATCATCGACTGGGCTCTGTCGACTGCCTCGAAGTCTCCCTCTTCGATGGCCTGACGGGCAGAGAAGCCAAGTTCCTCTTCGAATATCGGGTCGAGCTCATCGATAACCGCCGCGAACTCGGTACTCATGGTGAGCAGTTCACGGCCCATCCCCGCCCACTGCGAGCCGTGACCGGAGAACACCCACACCGTGCCCTTGTCCGTGCCACGGCGCACCAGCCCCTCGACCACGGCCTCCGGCAGGTCTTCGGCACCTTCCGCCAGCGCGCGCAGTCCCTCCACCAGCTCCGCCCGGCCGGCTGCCACCACCACCGCGCGGTGGTCCAGATGGGTACGCCGGGTGGCAAGCGTGTGTCCCACAGCCGCCAGCGGCGTGTTCGGGTGTCGCTCCAGCCAGTCCGCGAGCCGTCCCGCGTACGCGGACACTCCCTCCCGGGACCGATAGGACAGCGGATAGGCCGTCAACGGCACATCCGCGGCGCCCTCCGTATCCGCGGATGCCGCGTCCTGCTCGCGCACCGCGGGAGGAGCCTCCTCCAGCACCACGTGCCCGATGGTGCCGCCGTATCCGTAGCCGGAAACACCCGCACGGCGCGGATGGTCGCCCTTGGGCCACGGCTGGTGCTCGGTCACCAGACGCAGCCCCCATTCCTCCCAGGGGATGTCCGGGCTCGGTTCGCCGGCCAGCACCGTCGCGGCCATCTCCGCCTCACGCAGCATCAACGTCGCCTTGATGATGCCCGCCACCCCCGAGGCCGGTTCGGCATGCCCGATGTTCGACTTCACCGAGCCGATCCAGCACGGCTCGTTCGCCGGACGCCCCGCGCCGAACACTGCGTGCAGCCCCGACGCCTCCACCGGATCGCCCAGACGGGTACCGGTCCCGTGTGCCTCGATGTAGCCCGCGGTCGCCGGGTCCACACCCGCACGCTCCCATGCCAGCTTGAGCAGTTCACGCTGGGCGTCCGGGTTCGGCGCCATGATGCCGCTGGTGTAACCGTCCTGTGCGACGGCCGTTGCTTTGACCACCGCCAGGATCCGGTCCCCGTCGCGCTGCGCGTCCGACAGACGCTTGAGTACGAGGACGCCACAGCCCTCGGCCCGCCCGTACCCGTCGCCCTCCGCGTCGAAGGGCTTGCTGCGCCCGTCGGGAGACAACGCACCCGCCGCCTCAAGGGTCAGCGTGTACGCGGGCGACAGGATGATGTTCACGCCGCCGGCCAGCGCCAGCGACGTCTCTTCGGACAGCAGACTCTGGCACGCCAGATGAACAGCCACCAACGAGGCCGAGCACGCCGAGTCGAGCACGAAACTCGGCCCGTGCAGGTCCAGGACGTGCGACACACGGTTGGCGATGCCCGTCAGCTGCGCCCCGATTCCGGTCCAGGGCTCGATGCGCGGCAGGTCCTCCAGCAGCCGCCGCCCGTAGTCGTCCGAGCAGGTCCCGATGTACACCCCCGCATCCGTCCCGGCCACCGAACGCGGCGCCATGCCCGCGTGCTCCAGAGCCTCCCACGCCACCTCCAGCACCAGACGCTGCTGCGGATCCATGAACTCGACCTCACGCGGTGTGATCCCGAAGAACTCCGCGTCGAAGCCATCGACGTCGCCGATGAAGTTTCCGGGACGTTCAGCCCGGCGCAGTGCCTCGCTGAACTCCGGGCTGATCTTCGTGTAAGGACGCCAGCGATCCTCAGGGGTCTCCTCGACGGCTACCTTGCCCCCGGACAGAAACCCCCAGAAGGATTCAGGCGAATCGATGCCGCCTGGGAACCGGCAACCAATGCCGACCAAAGCGACTGCCTCTTTCTTCTCCACTGCCGTTCCAATCCATGAAGTGAGGACTTGCAGGGAATCAGTGCCAGAATTCATCGTCACCTGGAGCGGTCAGCCCGGGAGTGGCACAGCCACCGGCGGCACGGACCGTACCCGGTGCAGGCCGAGGTTCTCGTGGATGTCGAGCGCGGCGGTCGAGCGGTTGAGCGTGATGTAGTGCAGGCCCGGCGCGTCTTCGGCGAGCCGGGCGGGGAACACCGCGTTGCTCAGTTCGGCGAAGCGCCGGATGCCGCTCTCCCGGTCCGGCGACCTCGGATGGCGTTCGGGGAAGGCCGCCACACCGACGCCGAAGTTCACTGGCTCCGTATGTCACCGACACAAAGGTCGGGGCGTACGACTCTATGCGTCGTATCGACCTCCACAGCGACTGCTCCGTGCGTGGGGACCGGGGCGGGAAGAACTCGAATGAGTACGAGGTCCGGCCCGGTTCCGGTAAGCGGCGGGGCGGCGTCGGCGGATTCATGCGGTCAATCCCTCCAGGTGGGGTGCGACGGCCCTTGTCGAGGCCGGCCCGTAGGTGTCCTCGACGCGCCGCAGCACGTTCGCCGGATCGGCGGTGTATCCCTGGGCTCCGAGCCCCTCCAGCGCGAGAGAGGCAAGGGCGCACCCGAGCCTGGCGGACAGATCCAGCGGCTCCCCCCAGCACACCCCGGCAAGGAATCCGGCCCGGAAGGCGTCTCCGGCACCGGTCGGGTCCATGATCTGCCGTGGTGTCGCGGCGCGGACTGTGCGCGGGGCCTCACCTGCGGCCTCCATGCGTACGCCGGCCGCGCCGAGCGTGGTCAGCCACACCCCTACGCGGGACAGCACGTCGGCGTGTGACCAGCCCGTACGCTCCTGGAGCAAGGATGCTTCGTACTCATTGGTGAAGAGCCATCGTGCTCCGGTGACAAGCTGACGGGCTTCGTCGTGGCCGAGCCGGGCCAGCTGCTGCGAGGGGTCGGCTGCGAACGGGATGCCCAGGGAGCGGCTTTGCTCGGTGTGGATGAGCATGGCGGCCGGGTCGTTCGGGGAGATGAGCACGGCACCGATGCCACCCGCCCGTCGTACCACCTGCAGGAGGTCGATGTCGCGTGCCTCCGCCATGGCTCCGGAGTAGAAGGAGGCGATCTGGTTCTCCTCCCTGTCCGTCAGACACACGAATCGTGCGGTCCGACGCTCGGACGAGATGTGCACGAAGTCCGTGTCGACCCCGGATTCCTTGAGCCGGACGCCGTACTCGCCGAAATCCCCGCCCGCCGCTCCGACCAGGACCGGTGCCTGGCCGAGGCTGCCGAGCCCGTAGGAGATGTTCGCAGCGACGCCGCCGTGCCGGATTTCCAGGTCATCGACGAGGAATGAGAGCGAGATGGTGTCGAGCTTCTCCGGAATGAGCTGTTCCGTGAACGTCCCGGGAAAGGCCATGAGGTGATCGGTGGCTATGGAACCGGAGACGGCTACACGCACGATGACTCCTGGTGTTCGAGGGGGCGGCGGATGTTGCGGGCGGGTCTCCGCGCGCACGCGCAGCGGCTCACCGGTGGGCAGGCCGCAGGTTCCCGCGCAAGCCGGAACCCCTCGCCGACCTCCATCGCCCAGCTCAACTTTGCAGACCCAGCAAACGGCCATGGTAACGACGTCCAGGTCCCGTGTAATCAGGGTTAACCCTCAATTCCCGTGTTTCTTCGGCTGATTAATCGGCAGGCTGAACAGCGTTGACAGGCGCACCGTGTTGCGTAGTACACTCACGCAGAATTCAGCTCAACTGACAGTTGAGAAGATTCAACTGTGGATGACCGACGGGAAATCGCAACCGACGGGAAGTCAGATGAATCATCCGTTCCTCGATATGCTGGGCAGTTTCGGAACCAGCGAAGCGATGATCTTCAACGGGTCCGCCAGCTCTTATGCGGACCTGTGCGACATGGTTGCTTCCTGGGCGCGGGAATTCGATCGGTGCGACGTGCGCCCCGGGCAAGTGGTCTGCTTGGAAGCGGCCTATACCCCCGCTTCCTGCGGGGCTCTCCTCGCGCTGATGGCACGCCGGGCGATCGTCGTCCCGCTCGCTCCGCTGCCGGCCGCGAAGCGGGCCGAGTTCCTCGACCTGGCGCAGGTCGAGAAGGTCGTCAGCCTTGATGCCGACGGCAGCCCGACGATCGCTCCGACCGGGGTCACGGAATCCCACCCGCTGTACGGACGCCTCAGGCGGGCGGCGACCGGTGGTCTCGTCCTCTTCAGCTCCGGAACCTCGGGGCGCAGCAAGGCGTCCGTGCTCGACCTCTCCAAGGTGCTCGGCCGGTACGGCGCCCCGCGGCGGGCGAAGCCGAAGCGCACGTTGTGCTTCCTCACGCTCGATCACATCGGTGGGATCAACACGTTCCTGCACACTCTGAGTCAGGGCGGCACGCTCATCACCATTCCCGAGCGGACCCCGGAAGCGGTGTTCTCCGCCATCGAGCGGGATTCGGTGAACATTCTGCCGACGACCCCGACATTCCTCAACCTCGTACTCATCTCCCGTGCATACGAGAGATATTCGACGCGATCACTGGAACTCATCACCTATGGCACGGAGCCCATGCCGGCGCACACATTGCGACGGCTGCACGATGCCCTGCCGGATGTCCGTCTCAAGCAGACCTACGGACTCTCCGAACTCGGCATCATGCCCACTCGGTCGCGCAGTGACGATTCGCTGTGGCTGGAACTGGGAAAGGCCGGTTTCGACTACAAGGTCATCGACGGTGTGCTGTGGATACGCTCCGACATGGCCATGCTCGGCTATCTCAACGCGCCGGCCGACTTCGACGACGACGGCTTTTTCAACACCCAGGACGTCGTCCAGCTCGACGGTGACTACGTGCGCATCCTCAGCCGGAAATCGGAGCTGATCAACGTCGGCGGGGAGAAGGTGTACCCGGGCGAGGTGGAGAACGTCCTGCTGGAGATGGACAACATCGCCGAGGTCACGGTGTGCGGTCTGCCGAGTCCGGTGACGGGCACGGTCGTGAAGGCCACCGTCCGGCTGGTCGAGGAGGAGGACCACCAACAGGTCTCCGCTCGCGTACGGGAATACTGCCGCAGCCGTCTGGAGCCGTACAAGGTGCCGCTCTCCGTGGAGGTCTCGACCGCGCGGCAGTACTCCGAACGCTTCAAGAAGATCAGGGCTTCCCGGTGAGCGGGGCCGACGAGGAGCCTCGGGTCGCTCTGGTCAGCGGGGGGAGCAGAGGACTCGGCCGACTGCTGGTCGAACGCCTGCTCGCCGACGGGTGGCGGGTGGCCACGTTCAGCCGCGAACCCGCCGTCGGCCTCGGCGTGGACGCCGGCGGCGGGTACGACGAGAGCAGATTCTTCTGGGGACGCGCCGACCTGACGGACCCGGGCTCGCTGCGGGCGTTCGTCGCCGAGGTGCAGCGCCGGTTCGGACGCCTGGACCTCCTGGTGAACAACGCGGGCCGGCTCCACGAGGGCCTCCTTCTCACCACCCCGCTGACCAAGGTCACGGAGCTGATCGCGGTGAACCTGACCGCCTCCGTCGTCCTCGCCCAGTGCTGCGCGAAGCCCATGGTCAAGAACGGCGGCGGAGCCATCGTCAACGTGTCGTCGATCAACGCAATCAGAGGCTTCCGTGGCGTGTCGGTCTACGCCGCGGCGAAGGCCGGCGTCGACGGCTTCATGCGAAGCCTGGCCCGGGAGCTGGGCGCGTTCGACATCCGGGTCAACTCCGTGGTGCCGGGCTTCTTCGACAGCGACATGACATCACACGTGCCCGAACAGCAGCGCAAACGCATCGAGGGCCGCACCCCGTTGGGGCGCCTTGGCACCGCACAGGAGGTCGCCGACGCCGTCCTCTTCCTCGCCTCTCCCGCTGCCCGGTTCATCACCGGACAGTCCATCGTCGTCGACGGAGGAATCACATGCTGAAGACCACCGAAGTCCGCACCATCGTGTACGAAGTCGTCGCCGCCCTGCTGCGCGAGGACAGCCCCGAGGTCCCGGAGCTGTCCGGAGACCAGGAGCTGAGCGCCCTGGGCCTCAGCTCGCTGACGCTGGCCCGGCTGGTCATCGAACTGGAGGCGGCCACCGGGGTCGACCCCTTCTCCGAGGATGTGGTGCTCTCCGACGCCAGGCACCTCGACGACCTGGTGGGCGTGTACGAACGCGCCCTGGCCGCCTGCGGCGCCTGACGGACGGGAGGAAGAGATGTCCAAGCCGTCGAGGGAGACCTTGATCGTCGTTGGTGACCGCTTCGAGGAGTTCCTGCGCACCCCGGGCACCATCGCGGCGTCGGCAGTGGGGGCACGTCTGGAGGCGGGGGACACCGACGGCCTCGACCTGATGGCCGGTCAGGGACTGTCCGCGGAACTGCTGGCGGAGCTGGACAAGCACTGGTCGGCGCAGAGGCCCGCCCCGCTGGAGCTGACCCACAAGCGGCGGATGAAGAATGTGATGGTCGGCGAACCGACGAGGGCCGACGACTGCTATGAGGTTCCGCTCGTTCTCGACGAACGGTGCGAGACCCTGGAGGACCATCTGACGGGCCGGCATATTCCGGCCGTCGCACTGACCGAGGCGGCCCGGCAGACCTGGACCGCGGTGACGGAGAGGTTCTTCCCCACCGGCCTCGACCCGGCCAGGTTCGTGATCGACGACTTCCACGCGTCGTTCCACGCCTTCGTCTTCCCGCTGCCCGCCACGCTCGGCTACGAGGTGCTGGAGCACGAGCCGGGCACCGTGCAGCATCGCTTCCACTCCATGGTCCGCGTGCGCCAGTCGGACGCCGTCGCGGCCGAGATCGAGGTCCGCTTCCGCGTCGTGGCCGAGAAACTCGCGGACAAGCAGGAGGCCTTGGTCGCGCGGCAGGCCGTGGCCGACTGCCTCCGCGGGTGAGCAGCGCCACCCGTGTAACACCACACATAACCACCAACCGAAGCAGGAGTCAGTCAATCGTGAGCGCCACCGGAAACATAGGGAACTTCACCACCGTGGACACGGCCCCGGACAGCGGCTGGTTCATCGGCTTCATGGACATCGCCAACGCGCTTCCCGAGTACCGCGTGATGAAGGACGAACTGGCGGCCGCCATGGGCGACCTGGACGGCAAGACCGTCCTGGAGGTCGGTTGCGGCACCGGGGACGACGCCAGGGAGGTGGCCGCCCTGGTCGGTGAAGGCGGCAAGGTCGTGGCGACGGACCTGAGCACCACCATGCTGGAGGAGGCTCGGCGGCGCAGCGCGGGGTCGACGCTGCCGGTCGAGTTCCGGGTCGCGGACCTGAGCGGTCTGGACTTCCCCGACGACACCTTCGACGCCGCCCGCGCCAAGCTCGTCCTGATGCACTGCGAGGACATCGAGAAGGGCCTCGACGAACTGGTCAGGGTGGTCCGGCCCGGCGGCAGGATCGCCGTGTTCGACTACGACTTCGACACCACCATCGTCGATCACCCGGACACCGAGGCCACCCGCCGGGCCATGCGCTGCTTCTCCGACGGCCATCGCAACAAGTGGAGCGGCCGCCAGCTGCTGCGGCGGATGCGGGCCAGGGGCCTTCAGGACGTGACGATTTCGCCGCTCACCGTCGTCATGCCGTTCGGCTTCTTCCGCACGCTCGCCGCCGGCCGGCTCGCGAACGCCCAGGAGAGCGGTCAGCTCGGCCTCACGTCCGAAGAGCTGGAGCAGTGGTGGCTGCCGCTCCTGCGGGCCGAGGAGGAGGGGACGTTCTTCGCCTCGTTCACCGGCTTCGTCGTCGGGGCGGCCAAGCCGTGAGGAACGCCCAGGCCGGTACGGGCGCCTACGCCTTCTTCGACGTCGACGACACGGTCGTACGGCTGAAGACGATGTTCAGCTACCAGGAGTACTACTACACGCACACCGGCCTCCTGCCTTCCGTCCTGGGACGGTGGCGTGCGGAGAGGTACGAGGCGACGCGCCGGCGTCAGCTCGCGCAGGGCCGCCCCAGGGAGTTCATCAACCGGACGTACTACCAGACGTTCCGCGGCAGGCGCCCCGAGCAGGTGGCCGATCTCGCCCGGCGCTGGTACACGGAGGTGCGTCACCAGGGGGACGGGCTGTACCTGCCGGGCGCGCTGCGCGCGCTGCGGGAACGCCAGGAGGCGGGGGACGAGGTGGTCTTCGTGTCCGGCTCGATGGTGGACATCCTCCGGCCGATCGCCGAAGAACTGGGTGTCACCAGGATGCTGGCGACCCGGCTCGTCACGGAGGGCGGCCGCTACACCGGCGAGATCGTGCCACCGCAGACCATCGGGCTCGGCAAGGCGGAGGCGGTCCGTTCCTTCCTGCGGGACTCGGGTGCGTCGCCCGCCGTGTGCTGGGCGTTCGGCGACGACCGCTCCGACCTGCCGATGCTCGCCGAGGTCGGCCATCCCGTGTTCGTCTCCGCACAGCCCGAGATCGCCGAACTCGCCGGCACGCACGGCTGTCAGCTGATCCGCCCTTGATCCGGTGCAAGGAAGGAGCCCATGAGCACGCCTACGTCCGACATGAGCACTCCCGAGTACGAGGAGTCGCTGCTTTACGACACCTGCCTGGTGGACGGCGAGTGGCGCGGCGCCGACGACGGCCGCACCTTCGCGGTCACCGACCCGGCGACCGGCGAGGTGATCGCGTCGGTGCCCCTCATGTCCACCGCGGAGACCGAAACGGCCATCCGCGCGGCTGAGGCCGCGTTCGGCCCGTGGCGCACCCGCACGGCGAAGGACCGCGCCGCGATCCTCTCGCGCTGGGCCGCGCAACTGCTGGAGCACCGCGAGCAGTTGGCCCGGCTGCTCACCCGGGAGCAGGGCAAACCACTGGCAGAGGCGCGCGGTGAGATCGCGTACGCCGCCTCGTTCCTCACGTTCTACGCCGCCGAGGGGGAGCGGGTACGGGGGGAGGTGATCCCGGCTCCGGCCCAGGAGAGCAGGATCGTGGTGCTGCGGCAGCCGATCGGCGTCGTCGGGTGCATCACGCCGTGGAACCTCCCGGCAGCCATGGTCACCCGAAAGGCCGCACCCGCACTGGCCGCCGGTTGCACCGTGGTCATGAAGCCCGCCGAGCAGACTCCGTTGTCGGCCCTGGCCATCGCGGCCCTCGGCCGACGGGCCGGGGTGCCGCCCGGTGTCCTCAACGTCATCACGGGGGATGCGCCGTCCATCGGCCGGACCCTGTGCGACAGCCCTGCCGTACGGCTGCTGTCCTTCACCGGCTCCACCGAGGTGGGCAGACTCCTCGCGGCCCAGTGCGCGCCCACGGTGAAGAAGCTGTCCCTGGAACTGGGCGGCAACGCTCCTTTCCTGGTCTTTCCGGATGCGGATCTGGACGCCGCGGTGGACGCGGCGGTGCTCTCGAAGTTCCGGCACAGCGGGCAGACCTGTGTGTGCACCAACCGGTTCCTGGTCCACGACGACCTGTACCCGGAGTTCACCGAGCGGTTCGCCGACAGGGTCGGCAAGCTGACGGTCGGCAGGGGCGATCAACAGGGCGTGGACGTGGGGCCGTTGATCGACCAGGACGGCCTGGCGAAGGCGGCGGCCCATGTGGCCGACGCGGTGGCGCAGGGCGCGGAGGTACTGGTCGGGGGCGGCAGGCACCGGGAGGGCGGGACGTTCTTCGAGCCGACCGTGCTGCGCGGGGTCACCCCGGGGATGCGTGTCATGCGCGAGGAGACCTTCGGCCCGGTGGCAGCGGTCGCCTCGTTCCGTACCGAGCGGGAGGCCGTGGACCTGGCCAACGACAGCCGCTCGGGGCTCGCGGGCTACGTCTTCACGCGCGACCTGGCCAGGGCCTGGCGGGTGACGGAGGCGCTGGAGGTGGGCATGGTCGGCCTCAACACCGGTTTCCTGTCCGTGGAGACGGCGCCTTTCGGGGGAGTGAAGGAGTCCGGTCTGGGCCGGGAGGGATCCCACCACGGCATCGAGGAGTTCCTGGAGCTGAAGTTCTGGCACATCGGTGGGCTCAGCTCTCCTGATGCAGCAGCAACTTCCTGAGGAAAGAGACCAGCTGGGCCTGGTCGGCCTCCGAGAAGGGGTCGACCAGGCCCGTGCCGGCCTGTGCGTGGACGATCACGGCCTTGGCGGTCACCGCCAGGCCCTGATCCGTCAGCGCGGCCAGCAGCGAGCGACGGTCGTCGGGGTCGAGCCGGCGTGAGACGAATCCGCGTTTTTCGAGCCGGGTGAGGCGTTTGGTGAGGCCGCCGGAGGAGATCAGCAGCGACCGGTTCAGCGTGGCCGGGGCCAACTCGTGCGGTGGTCCGCTGCGCAGCAGCGTCGCCAGCACGTCGAACTCACCGGGATCGAGGCCGAACTCCGCGAGTGCCTCGGCGTAGCGCTGCTCCAGGTTGCGCGCCACCCGCGTGATCCGTTTCGCCACGGCCATGGCAGCGAGCGGCAGCTCGTACGGCGATTGCTGCCACTGCCGCAGCAGCACGTCGATGGCGTCTTCACGGTCCACGTCACCCAGACTATCAGCTCTCTTCCCGGAAAGTACCTTTCCAGGAAATTGCTTCTCGGAAAGATATAAGCTAGCGTGCAAACCATGCGAGCTTCCCGTGCGGACCATGTCCCCCTCTCCACCGAGCGGTTATCACCCACTCCGGCCCCCACGCGGCGGGGCGGCGGCTCCCTGGCCGTCGGCTTCATCACCCTGCTCGTCGTGGGAACCGATCTGTTCGTGGTCTCCCCCCTGCTGCCCGCCATCTCACGGCACTTCCACGTCTCACCGGGCGCCGCCGGCAACGCGGTCACGGTCTTCTCGATCGTCTACGTGCTGGGCGCACCCGCCTTCGGCTCCCTCGCCGACCGGATCGGGCGCCGCAAAGTCCTCGCGGCGGGCCTCGTCGGCTTCGCCGTGGCCAATGTCCTGACCGGCCTGGCCCCCTCCTTCGCGGTGCTCCTGCTGGCCCGGGTCCTGGCCGGACTGACCGCGGCCGCCGTGAGCCCTTCGGTCTACGCACTGGTGGGCGCCGCGGCCCCCGCCCACCGGCGGGGCGTGTGGATGTCCACCGCGGTGGCGGGCTTCCTGATCTCCCTGACCACCGGCGCTCCGAGCGGCACGGCCCTGGCCGCCGTGTGGGGCTGGCGCGCCGTGTTCGTGATCCTCGCCCTGCCGGCCGCGGCCCTGGCCGTGGTCAACCTGGCCGTATGGCCCGACACGCCGAAGCCGGGCGCCTCCGCCGCCACGGCCCCCGTTCCCATCGGCCTCCTCACCCGGGCCAGGGCCGTCGCGGTCACCGGACTCTGGGCCTTCGCCGTCTACGCGCTCTACACCTATCTCGGCACCGGGCTGCGGGCGGACGCCAAGTTCTCGACCGGCCTCGTGGCCCTGGCGCTGATCGTCTTCGGCGTCGGCGCGGTCGTCGGCAGCTTCGGCGGAGGCAGGCTGGCGGACCGGTTCGGAGCGAGGCGGGTCGCCACGGCCAGCCTCGCGCTGGTCGGGGTGACGATGCTGCTGCTCGACCTGGTGGTGCGCGCCCCGGTGCCCCTTCTCATGGCCGCCCTGTTCCTCCTCGCCCTCTGCGCCTACCCGTGCCTGCCCGCCTACCAGGCCCAGTTGGTGTCCTCCTTCCCACAGCACGTCGGTTCGCTGCTGGCGTGGAACAGCAGCTGCATGTACCTGGGAACGGCGCTCGGATCGGCGGCGGGCAGCGCCCTGCTGTCCACGGCCGGCTTCCGCGCAATCCCCCTCGCGGGCGCGGCAGTGGCATTGCTCGGCGCGTTCTTCTGCGCTTTCTGGGCCATCTCCCAGAGATCGGAATGAGGGTCAGCCCTGATGTCGTGAGGTTTTGGGTCGACTAGCCTCGCCCTGCCACTCACTCGACACGAAGGTGATGCCGATGCTCTGGGCCGTGCATTGTCTTGACGCCGACGACGTCCTGGAAATCCGGCGGGAGAACAGGGCGGAGCATTCGGCCAGGCTCCGCTCCGGAATCGTGGATCCGGTCTGCTACGGAATGCTTGTCTCCGACGACGGCGGGCATCCCGTCGGCAGCCTGATCCTGGTGCGCGCCGAGGACCGGGAGACGGTCGAACGGTACGTCGCACAGGACCCGTTCATGATCAAAGGTGTGTGGCGCCAGGTCACCGTGGGCGCCTTCACCGAGTCCGAAAACTCGCCGGCCCGCCTCACCGACACCTCGTCATGACAGAGGAGACCAACCGATGACCAGGCCTCTTCCTCCCCATTTCAGCGAGAGTGATCTGACGTCCGCCCTGAACTCCCTGAGGGATACGCTCGGGGCGGCCCGGGTGTTCACCGAGGAATCCGAACTCGCCCAGTATCGAGATCCTTTCCCTGTCCTGGAAGCCGATCACTTCAGCCCGTCGGCTGTGGTTCTTCCGCACACCGTGGAGGAGATACAGGAAGTCGTCCGGATCGCCACCTCATCGGGCCTTCCGCTGTCACCGATCTCCACGGGGAAGAACCTCGGATTCGGCGGCGCGGCGCCCCGGCTGCCCGGGGCCGTGATCGTCGACCTGAGGCGGATGAACCGCATCCTGGAGGTCAGCGAGAAATTCGGATACGCACTCGTGGAGCCGGGCGTCACCTATTTCGATCTGCACCAGCACCTTCAGCAGCACGGCAGTCGGCTGATGCTGGACGTGCCCGATCTCGCCTGGGGCAGCATCGTCGGCAACACGCTCGAACGAGGCGTCGGCTACACCCCGTACGGGGACCACTTGTCCATCCAGTGCGGGATGGAAGTGGTGCTCGCCGACGGGGACGTGGTCAGGACCGGCATGGGCGCGCTCCCCGGAAGCAACACCTGGCAACTGTTCAAGTACGGTTACGGGCCGCAGTTCGACCCCATGTTCACTCAGTCGAACTTCGGCATCGTGACGAAGATCGGCATCTGGCTGATGCCCAGACCAGCGGGGTATCAGGCGTACATGATCACGCTGCCGCGGGAGGAGGACCTCGGCCCCTTCGTCGACGCGCTGCGCCCGCTCCGCCTCGACGGGACGATCTCCCATGTGCCGACGCTGCGCAGCCTGCTCCTCGACGCCGCGGCGGTGGCGCCCCGCTCCGCGTTCCACCCGGGCCCCGGCCCGATTCCCGACAGCGTGGCCAGGAGGATCAGCGAAGATCTCGGTATCGGCCGCTGGAACTTCTACGGTGCGCTGTACGGTCCCGATGCCGTGCGTGCCGCCACCTGGTCCGTCATCAGGGACGCCCTCTCGGGCATCCCGGGCGCGGGGTTCCACTTCGCGGGGGAGCACCCGAGCCCCGTACTCGCCACCCGGGCCAAGATCATGGCGGGTCTGCCCAACCTGGAGACGTACGACATCCTCCAATGGCACGACAACGGCGGCCACATCGACTTCGCTCCCGTCTCGCCGGCCACGGGCGAGGACGCGATGCGCCAGTACGAGCTGGCCCGCGACCGGTGTCTTGAGGCGGGCAAGGACTACATGGGCAACTTCATCGTCGGGCGACGCGAGATGCACCACATCTGCATGCTCATGTTCGACACCGCCTCGCCCGAGGACCGCGCCACGACCCTGGAGCTGTGCCGGACCCTCATCAAGGAGGCGGCGGACCTCGGTTACGGAGAGTACCGCGTGCACCCGGCGCTGATGGACGACATCGCCGCCACGTTCAGCTACCACGACGGTTCCCTGATGCGCCTGAGCGAGAAGATCAAGGACGCGCTCGATCCAGCGGGCGTCCTGGCTCCCGGCAAACAGGGGATCTGGCCGCGTCACCTGCGCGGCAGCGGGCTGTGAGCCCGCCGGAATGAGGTCTGCCGTGCGCGTCGTCGTCACAAGAACGAACCTCGTCGGCGAGCGGCCGCGCGCTGTTGGCCCGAACCCCGCCACCAGCGGCGCCAACGTGGCTTTCGGGCTCGGCCAGTTGGGCGTCGCGGTGACGAGGGCCGGCACCGGGGCGGGCGCCGCCCGCGTCGCACGCCTGCTGCAGGAGCACCGCGGCGCGGACCTGGTGGTCATAGCGCCGGACGTCCCGTGGGCCATGCTCGGCCACGCCCGGGAATGCAGGAGGCTGGCGGTGCCGTTCACGGCGGACCCCGGACCCGGCGTGACACGCACCGGGACAGAGGACGCGCGTGCCCTGATCCGGGGCGCGCACTGGCTGTTCACCGGTGCGAAGGAACGGGAGCTGCTCCTGGAGGCCACCGGATGGCGGAGGGAGGAGGTGCTGCGGCACGTCGGCGGGTGGGTGACCACCCTCGGCGCCCAGGGCGCGCGCGTCGAGTCGCGCCGCTTTGCAGAGATCAGGGTCCCGGCGTGCGAGGTGAGACGGGTGGTGGACCGCGACGGAGCCCGGGACGCGTTCCGCGCCGGATTCGTCGCCGGTGTCGTGAGCGCTCTGACTGTCGAGCGCGCGGCCCAACTCGGCTGCGCGACAGCCGGGTTCGCGCTGGAGTCGCTCGGCGCACAAGGGTACGCGGTGCCGCTGCGCGCGCTGCTCGCCCGGATGGGAAGCAGCTACGGGCGCCACGTGGAGATCGAGCTGGCGGCGCGCATCCGCAAGGCCGGCCCCGAGCCCGAATCGGATTCGAACGCATGGATTCCGTCAGTGTGACCAGGCAACCTTGTGACGGGGAGCGCCTTTTGGGAGCATTGCACTCCTGTAACGAGCCTACGTGCGCAGTCGCAACAGATACCGGGGGACGCGTGAGGTGCGTCAGCGGTGTGGTGTGGCATCGGCGGATCTGCTCGGCCAGCCCCGGACGAGCCGGTTCCCGAAGGCCATGTCATGTCCCGTGAGGGCGGTTCGGCGACCTGTCGCGCGTGCCTCACGAGGGAGCGCACGCTCGATGAAATCCGTGGCGAGGTCAGGGAAGTCCGCAGACGCGCGAGCGATCAGGCAGTTGCTGCGCGCGTGCGAGACGCGGTTCACCGACTGGGAGGTACCGACCCCCTTCACCATCACCAGACTCGTCGAGCACCTCAGTGACCGACGCAACCGGCTGATCCACCTGATCCCCACCGAGCTGGGCGCCGACCGGCCGTCCGGGATCTGGCTGGCTCTGCCGGCCCTGGACGTCGTGATCTACGAGTCGAGGACCAGCCGCACCCATCAGGAGCACATCATCGCCCACGAGCTGGCCCACATGCTGTGCGAACACACCCAAGAGGCACCGCTGGACAGGGACACCGCGGGGCGGCTCTTCCCGGGCCTCGACCCCCGCCTCGTCCAGCAGATGATGGGCAGGACGAAGTATCCCGACGGCGACGAACTGGAGGCCGAGGTCATGGCGTCGGTGATCCTGTGCCGTATGAACTCCCGCCCGCCGAGCGGGACGTCCGTACCCGACTCGGACTCCCGGGGCATCCTGCACCGGCTCGAACGGTCCTTCTCGATCGGCGGCGGGAGTGCCGTGTGACCGATGCGCTGCACCTGACGTGCCTGATCGTCGGAGGCACCGTATTCCTCTGCAGGGCGTGGGCGCTGCCGTCCAGGGCACATGACACCGTTGCCGTCGCACTCTGTGTGTATGTCGGCCTGTCCGCGTTGAGTTACCTGGTGCTGCTGCCACCGGTGTATGTGTCCATAGACCGATGGGCCGGCCTTCGTAATTGCGCGGGTATGGGTTCGGGCGTGAGCGTGCTGGGTCTCACCGTCGCCCAGCAGTATCTGCTGATGCACTGGACGTACCCCAGGAGCGTGGCGCGGCGCCGCTTCCGGCGCAGGCTCGCTCTCGGCCTCGTCGTGATCGTCACCTATGTCGTGACTTTCTTGGTGTTCGCACCCGGGCAGGAGCGGCTCCACGACTTCTACCTGGAGTACACCCATCGGCTCTTCCAGGCCCCGTACTTGGTCATCTACACGCTGGCCTGCCTGGGCGGCCAGGCCGATGTCGTGCGGCACTGCTGGCGCTATGCGGCGATCTCCCGGGGCACCTGGCTACGCCGGGGCATGCTGACCACCGCCGTCGGCGGGGTGCTGATCCTCGGTTACGCGGCCATGCGCGTGGCCGATCTCGTCGCCGGCCCGCTCGGCTACGACCTGCGCGGCATGGAACCCGTCGTGTGGCTGTGCGGGGACGTCGGCTCGGCGCTCTCGCTGATCGGCTGGATGCTGCCCACCATGGGGGAGCGGCTGTCCGCGGCTGTCCGGTGGGTCCATGCCTACCGGATCCACGGACATCTGTACCCCCTGTGGCGGGCCCTGCAGGAGGAGGTCCCGGGCGTCGCCCTCGGTCCGCAGCCGTCCAGGCTCGCCGACCGGTTGCGCGTGCGGCGCATCGACTTCTGGCTGCACCGCAGGGTGATCGAGATCCACGACGCCCGCCGGGCCCTGCACCTGGCTTCGGCTGCTGACGACCCGGGAGGGCCGCCCGGCCGGGAGCGAGGGAGGTCCGCGCTGCTCGCCGCCCTGCGCCGGGCCGACCAGCGGGCCGGCTTCGTCTCATCGCCCCGGGACCGCGACTTCGACGGGGAGGTCGAGTGGCTGACCGGTCTGGCGAAGGCGTTCCTCGCCGAGCGGAGGGTTGCCTCGTGAGGCATGCTCAGGACGCGGACAAGCCGGTGGGAACCTCCCGCCGAGCCGACAGGTCGTACACGGAGCGCTGGCGCTGGGACAGCCCGCAGCGCACCGCCTCCGTCCGATCGGGTACGACACGCACCAGGCTCAGCACGACGCGCCCCCCGTCGCGGTCGTACCAGGCACCGAGCATCAGCTCCGGGTCCCGGCCGAGGACGTCGGTGTGGTCCCGCAGATACGCCTGCAGCGCCCGGGGACCGTCACCTGCGAAGAAGGAGGCAGCGGGCTCCACCTGCGCGCTGGAACGCCCGGTCGCCACCGCGTACCCCGAGCTGGGAGCGGATCCCCGGCGTGGGTCGACGGTGAACCCGCCCGTCCTTTGGGCCTGTTCGACCAGGCCCCCGAGGCAGGCTTCCACGGCGAGGAACCCCTGGGGGGCGGCACGGTCGCCGCCGGGCATGTCACCTCTCATGGTCGCCGAGGCGGCGACGAGCGCGCAGACCATGGCGAGAACGCATCGCACATTCCGACACCGCGTCACGAGGCGGGGCGGCGGCCGAGGTAGGTGACCACGGCCATGACCCTGCGGTGTTCATAGGGACTCTGCTCCAGTCCGAGCTTGTAGAACAGACTGCGCAGATGGGCCTCCACCGTCTTGGGGCGCAGGCGGAGCTCCCGTCCGATCGCCAGGTTGGACCTGCCGTCGGCGACGAGCTCAAGGACCTGCCGCTCCCTGCCGGTGAGCTGGCCCAGTAACGTCTCCGTAGGCGTCTGAACGGGCACGCGTCCTCCTCGCTGCGATTCAACTGATGGTTGAGTTCTATGAACCAGTAGACGATTCGGGAGCTTCGCCTGCAAGGGTGCCCGCTCTATTGTGATCTGCACCACAGGTGGGTGAGGGGTGGATACTCTTGAATCTTCCCTTGGAATACTTTGCGCACCACGGAGGGCGGGAATGGCTGCGGAGAAGAACGAACCGGTGCTCGCTGAGCGTCTGGACAGCCTCTTCCGGTCGAGCCGTCCCGAGGGGCGTCCGTGGACCAACGACGAGGTGGCTGCCCGGCTCAAGGAGGCGAACCCCAAACTCCGCGTCAGCGGCGCATACCTGTCCGCGCTGCGCAACGGCAAGCGTGAACGCCCCTCCCGTGAGCTTCTGATGGCGCTGGCTCAGTTCTTCGGGGTGCAGCCCGCGTATTTCTTCGACCAGGGCTACGCGGACCAGGCCCTCACCCAGCTCGCCCTGCTCGACGAGTTGCACCAGGCCGGAGTGCGCTCCATCGCCCTGCGCGCCGCGGGACTCCCGCCTGAGAGCCTGAACGCGGTGATGTCGGTGCTGGACGAGATAAGGAAACTCCAGGGCCTGCCGCCCGTCGAGGAGTAGCGCCGGGCTTGTCAAGTTGCGCCCATTATAGGCGAGTTGAGGCGTGACCAGTGTGCGGATGCCTCGGCCATGCGCGCCTCGGCCGAGGCCGTTCTTGCACTTCACCATGCGTCATCGTGAAGTTGGAGAACGCTCGCTGGAGGTATGGGGAGTTATGACGCCGGCTCCGTAGCAGGGCGAGCGCAGCTCAACCGCCGAAGCCGTCGTGTGAGCCGCCGAGGGGTGCTGGCTGGCTGAGGTGGCTGCCCAGTGCGTCGACGTCGTCGCACAGCCGGGCGCTCAGCCCGTGCAGGGATGCCTCCGTGAACAGCGGGCGCGGCGGCTGCGGTCACCGTTCCCCTCCGGGGAGCCTGGCCGCGCATACGCCGGGCCGGCTTCGTTGATCGTCGTGGGCCGTGATCGGCCGCGCCTGCCTCATCTGTTGCACCGAGCGTGTGGCCGCCGCCGACGGGTATCCACCGGGTGCTGTGTGGATCAATCCGGTAGCTGCGGACGAAGGACGGGTTGCTCGGCCCAGATGGTCTTGCCGGTGCCGGTGTGGCGAGCGCCCCAGCGCTCCGTGAGTTGGGCGACGAGCATCAGCCCTCGCCCGCCCTCGTCGAGGACGCGGGCGCGGCGTATGTGCGGCGCGGTGTTGCTGGCATCGGAGACTTCGCAGATCAGCGCGCGGTCGTTGATCAGCCGAAGTCGGCTGGGCGGGGCGCCGTACCGGACGGCGTTGGTGACCAGCTCGCTGACCACCAATTCGGTGACGAAGCCGAGATCGTCCAGGTTCCAGGCCCCGAGCGAGCGGACGCCCAGGAGCGGGCCGCGGCGACCACCGCCGGATCTGCAGGCAGGTCCAGAACGGCGACCTGGCTCGCGTCCAGCGCCTGGGTGCGGGCGATGAGCCGCGCGACGTCGTCCGCGGGTCGCTCGGCGAGCATGGTCTTGAGCACGGTGTCGCCGGTCGACTCCAGCGGGCCGACGACCGCGGCCAGTACCGTGCGCAGGGAGTCCTGCCCTTCGGTGACATCACGGTGAGCGTCCACGACGAGGCCATCGGTGTAGAGCGCCAGGAAGCTGCCCTGCGGTACCTCGAATGCACTGCACTCGATCGGCAGCCCTCCGCCCAGTCCCAGCGGTGGGCCCATCGGTAGGCCGAGCAGATCGGCGGTGCCCTCCGGGGTCACCAGAACCGGAGCGGGATGGTCCGCACTGGCGAGAGTGCATGTGCGGGACACCGGGTCGTAGATCGCGTACAGGCAGCTGACGCCGTACGCACCGGCGATGCGCTCTCGGCTGCCGCTGTCGGCGTCGAGCCGTATGACCAGGTCCTCCAGGTGGGAGAGGAGTTCGTCGGGGGCCAGGTCGACGTCGGCGAGGGTGCGTACGGCCATACGCAGCCGTCCCATGGTCGCCGAGGCATGGATGCCGTAACCGGACACGTCGCCGACGACCGAGGCGACGCGAGCACCGGAAAGTGGGATCACGTCGAACCGGTCGCCCCCGGCAACGGACGGCGAACCGGCCGGCAGGTAGCGGCCGGCCACCTCGACCGCCGCCTGTGCGGGCAGGCGCTGCGGCAGCAGGCTCTGCTGAAGTGCCAGGGCGATGCCGTGCTCACGGGTGTACCGGCGGGCGTTGTCGATGCAGACTGCGGCCCGCCCGGCAAGCTTCACGGCTATCTGGAGGTCCGCCGGTTCGAACGGCGGCGCGGCCGACCGCGCCGGGCGGGTGAAAACCGCGACGCCGAGATTGGTGCCACGAGCGCGCAGTGGCGCTACGAGGAAGGAGTGCGGCTGGTGCTCGCGCACCCAGGCAGCACGGGCGGGATCCTGTGCCGGCCAGTCCATGATCTCGGGGGTCTGTCGGCAGGTGGACGCCGCCCCGGCTGGTGAGGAGGCAGCGGGTCGGTGGCGAACCGGCCGGGTAGTCGGCCAGCCGGCCTGCTTCGAGTGCGGGCTCGACGGTGGAGCGCAGTGCGGTGCGGTGCGGCGGCAGAGGCCCGGCATCTGGGATCGGGGCGGGCTCCTCGCCGTGCAGCACGGCCTCCAGCAGATCGACCGAGATGACGTCGGCGAAGCCGGGGACCGCGATGTCCGCGAGCTCCTGTGCGGTGCGGGTGACGTCCAGGCTGCTGCCGATGTGTTCGGGGCCTGATTGAGGAGGGCAAGGCGCGAGCGGGCCGTGTCCTGCTCGGTGTGGTCGAGGGCGGACAGCAGGACGCCGCGGACGAGTCCCTTCGAGTCCCTGAGCGGGGACAGGTCGACGCCTCAGGCGTGTGCCCGTGGCTCGCCCGGAAGGCGGACGTACCGTTCGACGTGCTCGGCCTCCCCGGTCACCGCGACACGGTCCATGACCGTCTGGTCCGCGTCGAACGCCGGGCCTGCAGGGCCTCGCTCAGCCGGAGCCCACTCGGTTCCTGCGTGGTGGCGGCGGCGTTCCGCTCGAAACGGTGGCTGATCCGCACCAGCCGACCTGTGGTGTCGAACAGGCGCAGCGCGAAGGGCGACTGATCGAACGCCCAGCGCAGCAGCCGGTCCTCACCGTCGGCTGCCGCACCGCCGTCCTGCGAGAGGGCGGCCGCCGGCAACCAGCCGGTCCGTTCGTCACCGGTGACCAGTGGGCGAGCACGCTGTGTGCAGTGCACCAAGTCTCCGTCCCGGTGGCGCAGTGTCACCGGAGCGCCCCAGCCTTCCCGCGCGGCCAGGTGCCGGCGCGCCGTGTCGGGGAGGGGGCGTGCGAGGAGACCGGCTGCGCGTCGGCCGATCACCTGGGCAGCGGAGTACCCCAGGAGTTGCTGCGCGTCGAAGGTCCAGCTGGTAAGCGCCCCGTCGGGGCCCGCCACGGCCGCCGCTGCCGGTGTGTCCACGGTCGATCATCTCGCCTTCGCTGCCTCTGCTCACCAGCATCCCCGGAGGCCACGGGATCAAGTCGACCCGTACGAGGACACCTGGCGTGAGCAGGCATCGGAGCCGCTGTTCCGGCGGGTCTGCCGGCGGGGGTGCCTCCGGTCCCAGGCCGGGGCTTCGGCTCGGGGAGGCGTCCTGGCCGGCCGCTCAGTAGGGTGCCCGAAGCTGGAGCCAGCAGGAGAGTCGGTCGTCCGGGTGGGCGAGGTCGACACCGAAGAGCTCCGCGGCTCGGCGCAGCCGGTACTTGAGCGTGTTCGGATGGATCGTCAGCCGCGCGGCGGCCTCGCCGACGTTGCCCACGGCGTCCAGCCAGGCGGTGACCGAGGCAGCGAAGGCGGTGCCCTTGGCACGGTCGTGCTCCAGCATCGCCTCGATGCCCGGATGGCGCAGCTGCGGGCGCCGGGCCAGTTCGTCGGCGACGTGCGCGAGCAGCACCCGGGCGTGGGTGTCGCGCAGCGTTGCGAAGGCCGGTGCCTCTGGGTCGGCCGTGGTGACCCGCAGGATGTCGTCGACCTCCGACCGCAGGTCGGGCAGCTCCTCCGGGTCGGAGGCGACGCGGGAGGCGGCGGCCCGCAGCGGTGGTGCGATGCTGAGGTCGAGTACGGCCGCCGCTTGATCACCCAGCCGCCGGGCGGTCGCGAAGGCGGTGGGCTCGTCGTCCAGCGGCAGCAGCACGTAGACGGTGCGGCCGATGGTCGCGATCGAGGCCTCGGCGTGTACGGCCGGCCAGTGCCGGGTGGACGCGGCGGCCAGGTGTACCAGCACGTCGTCCCCGGGGGCGTCCGAGCTCCTCAGCGGGGCGAAGCCGAGCAGAGCCAGCGGTCGCTGGCGAGGCAGGCCCAGCTCGAAGCGCACCTCGCGGGCGGTCCGCCGACCGTGCAGGGCGGCGCGCAGCGCCTCCTCACGGGCCTGCAGCTCCAGCTCGGCCGCGCTGCGGCGCCGCAGCATGTGAAGGGCGGCGAGCCCGGCCCCGTCGAGCATCGCCCGTTCTCCGGCGTCGTCGATCGGGCGCTCGCCCTCGATCGCCCAGATAGTGCCCAATGGGCGCCGCCCGGCCCGGATCGCGACCGCCGCGCGGGGCAACTCCTCCTCGGCCAGCACAGGCAGCCGGACCACGCCCGGCGCGGCCAGCACCTCACGGTACTGAGCAAGCTGCTCCGGCTGCTCCGGGACCCGGCGATCCAGGATGCCCCTGCGCCGGAGCTCGTCGATCCGCTGGTCGGGCAGGGTCGAATGGGCAAGCACCCGGCGATCCAGATCCTCGATCGCCACGGCTGCGCCCGTCGCCGCCCCAACGGCGTCGGCGAGGGCGTACAACTCCTCGCTCGTGCCGCTATGGGTCGGCAGATTCGCCATGCTCACCCTCCTATCTTAGGCAAAATCGCCAATGACTGGGGAGGGCAGGGGGCTGAACATAAGGCGAGCGCCTCGGGAGAGCGACACACCTCGGGGGAGTGACACAAGCACGCAAGCATGGCGAGGAGTGGCTGATGGCAGCGACGCGGGCAGCGCGGGAGTTGGTCGGGCTCTTCCCGCCGGGGACCGGTGTGGACCACTCCGGCGCGCTGGTGCTGGGCGGCGTTCCCGTCGCTGAGCTCGCCGAGGCCTACGGCACCCCCGCACTGGTCGTCGACGAGGCCGCGATCCGGGCCCGGGCCCGCCGGTACGCCGACGGGCTCGCCGCCCGCTGGCCGAACTCCCGGGCGACCTTCGCCTCCAAGGCCTTCCCCTGTACCGCTGTCTACCGGCTGCTCGCCGAGGAGGGCCTGGGCATCGACGTCGCGGGCGGCGGTGAGCTCACCCTGGCGCTGGCGGCCGGCGCGGACCCGGCCGGGCTGGTCGTGCACGGCAACGCCAAAACCGACGAGGAGCTGCGCCTCGCCGTCGAGGCCGGCGCCGGGACGATCGTCATCGACAACTTCGACGACATCGACAAGCTGGAGCGGATCCTCGCCGCCACTCGGGGCGAACAAGGCGTGCTGGTCCGGGTGACCCCCGACATCCGCCCCGACACCCACGAGGCGGTCTCCACCGGCCAGAACGGCTCCAAGTTCGGCCTGCTGCTCCCGCAAGCCCGAGAGGCCATCGCCCGGCTGCGCGGCAGCGAACGGCTGCGCCTGGAGGGCGTCCACGTCCACGTCGGCTCGCAGATCCTGGATACCGAGCCCTTCGCCCGTGCGGTCGAGGCGGTCGCGGAACTCGGCGAGTTCGCCGTCTACGACCTCGGCGGCGGTCTCGGCGCCCGGTATACGTACGCCGACCGGCCCCCGACCGTGGAGGAGTACCTCGACGCCCTGACCGACGTCGCCAAGCGGCTGCTCCCCGCCGACGCCCGCATCCTGATCGAGCCGGGCCGTTCCATGGTCGCCGAGGCCGGCCTCTCGCTGTACCGCGTCGTCTCGGTCAAGCGCGGCGACGGCCCCACTTTCGTCGCCATCGACGGTGGCATGGCGGACAACCTGGAGGTCTCCCTCTACCAGCAGCGCTTCGAGGCGGCCGTCGCCACCCGCCCAACCGGTCAGGGCGAGCCATGCCGGCTGGTCGGCCGCCACTGCGAGTCCGGCGACACCCTCAGCATCGGCGTCCCGCTGCAGGACCCGCGCGTGGGAGACCTGATCGCGGTGCCGGTCACCGGCGCCTACACCTACGCGCTCAGCAACAACTACAACGGTGCCCGCCGACCGCCCGTCGTCTTTGTCCGCGACGGCGCGCATCGGGCGGTCGTCCGCCGCGAGACCTACGACGACCTGATGCGGCGCGATCTGCCATGAGGCCGTAGCCACCAAGAGACTCCCGTCCCGTACCTCACGTCCGGGACGTACCCCGACCTGCCCCGCACCGAAAGGCCACCCCGCCATGCCTTCGAACGATGTGAGACTCCGTCAGCAACTGCTGCGCCGCAAGCCGGTCTCGGCCTTCCTGGCCGATGCCGAGGCAGGCGCCGAGCAGGGCGACGCCCATGGCAGCGGGCTGCACCGGACCGTAGGCAGCTTCCAGCTCACGATGATCGGCGTCGGCGCGACCATCGGTACCGGGATCTTCTTCACCCTCAGCACGGCCGTGCCACAGGCGGGACCGGCCGTGATCCTCTCTTTCGTGATCGGCGCGATCACGGCCGCGCTGACCGCCCTCTGCTACGCCGAACTCACCTCGGCGGTGCCGGTCTCCGGCTCGTCCTACTCCTACGCCTACGCCACGCTGGGCGAGCTGGCGGCCTGGGTGGTCGGCTCCTGCCTGCTGCTGGAGTACGCCGTCTCCGGCGCGGCCATCGCGGTCAGCTGGGGCCAGTACCTCAACGACCTGACGCAGCGCCTGTTCGGCCTCACCATGCCGGCGGCGATCGCCGCGCCACCCGGGGACGGCGGCTACGTCAACCTGCCGGGCGTGGTCCTGGTCGTGCTCTGCTGCCTGCTGCTGATGCGCGGCGCCAGGGAATCGGCCCTGGTCAACACGGTCATGGTGCTGATCAAACTGGGCGTGCTCCTGCTCTTCATCGTCATCGGCGTCACCGGCTTCCGCTCCGCCGACCTGCACCCCTTCGCCCCGCTCGGGTTCGCCGGAATCAGTGCGGCTGCCTCCTCGGTCTTCTTCTCCTTCATCGGCCTGGACGCCGTCTCCACCGCCGGTGAGGAGGTCAAGAACCCGCAGAAGACGCTGCCGCGGGTCATCATCGGCGCGCTGCTTGTGGTCACGGCCTTCTACTGCCTGGTGGCCCTGGTCGGCGTCGGCGCGCAGAAGTGGACTCTCTTCAACGGCCAGGACGCCGGCCTTTCCGAGATCCTGCAGCGTGTCACCGGCCAGAGCTGGCCCGGTGCGATCCTCTCCGCGGGCGCGGTGATCTCCATCGTCAGCGTCACGCTGGTAGTCATCTACGGCCAGACCCGCATCCTGTACTCGATGGGCCGCGACGGCATGCTCCCACCGGTCTTCCGCAGGGTGAGCGTGCGCAGCGGCACGCCCGTCGGCAACACTCTGATCGTCGGCGCCTTCATCGCGCTGCTCGCCGCCTTCGTGCCGCTGGACTGGCTGGCCAACCTTACGAGTATGGGCACCCTGGTCGCCTTCGCCGTGGTCTCGGTCGGCGTGATCGTGCTCCGGGTACGCGAGCCCGAACTGACCCGCGGCTTCAAGGTCCCCGGCTACCCGGTGGTTCCCGCCCTGTCGGTACTGTTCTGCGGCTACCTGATCTGGAACCTGCCCGCTGACACCTTCGTGCTCTTCGCCGGCTGGCTGCTGCTGGCCCTGGTCGTCTACTTCGGCTACAGCCGCCGGCACTCGCGGCTGGCCACGAACGAGGCGGCGGCCGTGCGGTCCACCGCACCCCAAAGCTGAAGGTCCCCCCCGAGATGCGGAGGACACTGACAGAGGTCAGAAACAGAGGTCAGAAACAGAGGTCAGAAGCTCGCCGGCGATCTCGGTGTGCACGCGTTACCCCAGCTCAGATGCCATCCGTCCGGCCCAGCGGTCGGCTATCTGGACCCTGGGGGTCGGGGCTCAGGTCGCACTGGCGCAGCGCCCGGACGGCGGCAACCAGCTCGCAGCCGGCCACCAGACGATACGCACCGCACGCGCGCAGGGTCTGCCGCGCGGCGAGCGAGGCGCTCAGGCGAGGACGGCCATCCCCCAGGAGAGTGACGTAGAGCATGCACGGGCCTGGCGGGCGGGAAGTCTCTTGCCGGTCCGTACCTCCAGCGTCTCTCCTTACGAGAGGGAATCACCGTGATGTCTGTCCGCCGCATCGTGACCGTTGCAACAGTGAGCGCACTGCTTTCCCTCGGAGCCATCGCCCCCGCCGTAGCCGACCAGCCCCGGAGCACCGACGACATCACCGACGGTCTTCTCGAACAACCCGTCAGCACTCTTGTGGGCTCCCCCCTCGGCCTCCCTCTCGGTATCTGATCCGTAGGTCGGCATGGCCCGGTAGCCGCCGTCGACTGAACAGGTGTCTGTCGCTCAGCATCGCCCACAGCACGTCCACCCTGCCGCGGGGCAGGGGCAGTAGTGTGTTGGGTCTGTGCCTGTTGCCGGTTTTGCTTGCGTCCTGAGTCGCGGGGCACGGGAGCGAGGCCGGCATGGGCAGTCGGCGTTTGTCCAGGTCCAGGATCTGCTGGGCCAGGTCGCCCACGAGCCACGAAGAGTGGTTCTCGCACGCGGCCATGCGCACCTCGCGTCGGGCAAGCCAGGCGGTCAACCACCCGGCTCCCATGTGACGTATCTCGGCCGGCGTCCGGTAGCCGGTCAGCAGTTGGAGCTCGCTCGTCATCTGAGCCAAGGCCCCGACGGGGCGGAAGTCCCGGCGCCTGCGTGCGGTGTCCGCGACCCGGCTTCCCGGACCGCAACCAGCCTGCAGCGCCGTGGGACCACACCAATGGTTTCAAGGCTCGCGCTCGCGGTTGCCGAGGCTGACGACAATGGTTCACGCAGCTGTCACCCGTGGAACGCGGGTTTCGTAGAAGGTGCCGTCGCGGAGCATCGCGAACAGGAAAGTCGCCTGTTCGAGTTGCCGGTTGCTGCCTCTGGGCGCGTGTTCGCCGTGGATCGAGGTACCCGACGACCTGTTGTCGGGGCGAGGCCGGCGTAGGACGCCAGGTGGGCGGCGATGGGGAAGCTGGTGCCGTCGTCGACGGTCATGAGCAAGGGGGCGGCGGTCCTTCAGCCGACCGGCACGGTCAACTCGGCGGTGACCTCGTCGGTGAGCTCCAGTGAGCGCAGGATGTGGCCCCGTGACCGTGGTGGGCGCCCTTGTCGACGTCCAGGCCGAGGAAGAGCCGACGTCGTCTATGTCGTACAACCCGTCCTCCCCGCAAGTTCGTGCGGTGCTGGCCGGAGGGCGATGGCGCCGTACGCGCGCATTCAAGTCGTGCAGACCTGCCCCCCGAATACGGCGGGCATTCCGCTCGGCCTGGCGGTAGTCGGAACTCTCGTCAGCGACCTCCGGCGGCACCTCCGGGCCCGGAGGCCAGCGGACCTCTAGCGGTTGCGGTCGGCAGGGCGGTCAGGGACAGAGATCCTGCCCCTGTTCCTGACCGCCCTGGGCGTGGGTGGATGGATTTCTTCGATGTGAGGTTGTGCGGTTGGCAGGCAGGGACTACTGCCAGTCGTCTCTCAGTTGCAGAAGTTGAGGAGGTCGAGGATGCCGTTGCCGCACTTGTTCTCGTCCCCGCCCTCGCCATGGCCCCCGGCCGGGGCGGCCTTCATGGCGACCTGTGTGGCGGGCGTCGCGGCCACGGAGGATGTGGCAGTCGCCACCCCCGCCGCACAGGCGACGGCCACGGCGACACTTACCGCGAACACTCGCGGCATCCGGGAAACTGTCTTCTTGGGGTGAGGAGTAGTGATCATGATCTCACCATGCACACCCTCGCGACCGGTGTCGCGCTGAACGCATCCGAGCGGGTGAGCCACCCCCAGGGCCGGATCAGAATCCGCTTCCCGGGCTACGTCCGCCCAGGCTGACCGCGATACGCGGCACACTGCTCAGAGACCTCTTCCATCCTGAGTATTGGCAGGTCAGGAGGATGTGGATGGCTGCGACGGTCCTGCCGATGTGGTTAGTGCAGCAGTGTGCTTGCCGCAGCAGTTGCCAGGACATGAGGTGGGCGAAGGCGCGTCCTCCGGGGGTGCGGATGGTGGCGCCGACGCCCTGGTAGGCGCGGTCCTCCCGGACCAGGAGCTGGCGGGTGAGGCAGGACTGGACCATGCCGTGCGCGCGGACCGCCGTCAGGTCGTGGGTCCGTCCCGGGGGCGCCCGCGAGAACCAGAGCGGTGTGCCGTCGGTGGCGATGAGAGTGCCGCCTGGGATGACGAAGTCGCCTTCGCCCAGGCCGACGAGTTCCTCGCGCATCCCCGATAGCCAAGAGGCGAGCACTTCGATGGTCTCGTACCCGTACCACCACGCCGGCGCCTCGGAGACTCCGAACCCGGCGCCGACCTGTGCCAATGTCTCGCTCTTCCGCAGATGCGCGGGAACCAGCGACGCCTGCTTGAAGCACCCCAACTTCCCCCAGTTCGACTGAATTTCGCGTTCGAGCGTGGGCGTTTGTAGCAGCAGAGGGCCGCGGCGAGGGCGAGGAAGGCTTTGCAGCCATCGCCGCAGGCCAGGAACATCGCACGCTTTGCCAGCATGCAGCCGCTGGGGCTCGGAATGGGCGTTGTGGGATTCGTGTCCTACGTGGAAATGGGCCACCATCGGCTTGAGCCCGAGACCGTCGTGAGTGTTGGCCGCAGAGAGTCCGACGCGCACGTTCTGGTGCGGCCTTGCCCAGACCCCCGTACGCGACCAGATCGGGCGTGGGCGGTGCACTCCCCGACGCCCATTCCCATGACCAAACCAACGACCAACTGGCCATGTAGGACGCGGTGTCAGTGGTGCCGTTGGGGTGTACCCAACGCGACAGACGCATTGCAGGCGCGGGGCCCACTCAGATGTACCGAGGCCAACGACTACTTGCTGATCTGGGGTTTTTGCGCTTGTTGGCATTGAAGCGTGCCCTCTTCTGACGATTTCCGCTCATGTTCATGTCACGCCATTTGCGGGTACGACTTTGGCTCGTGTCGAAGAAGGTGGCTCGGCAGGTTAGCGATGCACGCAAGGCCAATTTTCCGTCTCGTTCGCCTGCGATGATGCTGATCGAGTCGGCAGCGACAATGCTTAGGGCATCTTCTAGGCAGGAAGCCGAGCTAAGTTGCCATTGCCGATTGCTCTCGGGCGTCAGGATAGCCGCGGCCCGACCTTGAATGCTGCAGTCATTGATGACTTGGACGGCAGACGCGGGGAGAGGGGCTTGGATCGCGGTCGCTGTCAAGGCGGCGTGAATTGATTCACTCCGTTCCCAAGCGAGTTCGAGCTGGGCGGTGGTGCAGGACTCCACGGTGCGGCTGTTCGCTGCCAGCCAGTCGACGAGAGGTCATCTCATTTTGGGTGCTCGATAGGCTTCAGATGTGGGGATCGTTGAGCGGCTGGTGCCGGATGAGCTGTGGGAGTT
>NZ_BMVG01000049.1 GCF_014650595.1 Streptomyces alanosinicus | reverse complement strand
TGAGGGCGGTGGCGACCCGGAGAACACGGATCGCCCCAGCGGTGGTGGTGGTCATGGTGGCGGTGAAGGAGGCGGCGACGGCGGCGGCGGTGGCGGTGACCCGGAGAACAGCAATCGCCCCAGCGGCGGCGGTGAGGGTGGCGGCGACCCGGAGAACGGTAACCGCCCCAGCGGCGGCGGTGGCCGCGAAGGCACCCTCGGCCGTGCCGGGACGACCGTACGCGGCGGCATCGACGCACCCGGCATCGGTGACATCGCCACGCACCTGTCGCCCTCCGCGCCCGAGACGGACGGTGGCTTCAACGCCGGTACGTTCCTCAGCGGTTCCGGTGGAGGCTGAGCCACCGCATGCTCTGCCATGTCTGCCGCGTCCACGTGCGGCGCGACTTCCCGTACTGCCTGCACTGCGGCACCCCGCGCCGGGGTGCCGCACCGACCTCGTTCGCCGCACCCCAGCTGCGCGGCCTCGACGAACCCACGCTGCTCGTCGCGCTGACCGGCCCGGTCACCACGCTGGGCCGGGGCGAGGACAACGACGTAGTCCTGTCCGACACCAGCGTCTCGCGCCGCCACGCCCGCATCGTCCGCACCGCTGAGGGCTTCCGGATCGAGGACCTGGACTCCTTCAACGGCACCGCTGTCGGCGGCGTCGACCTGCACGGCGGCGCGGCCGGCCTCGCCGACGGCACCGAGCTGTCCGTCGGCGACGTACGCCTGGTGTTTGAGCAGCCCCGCGATATCCGGATCGGCTCGCGTACGATGGTCGTCGGCACCCAGCTGACCCAGCTGCCCACCGCCGGACAGGCCGAACAAGCCGGGCAGGAGGAGGCCCCCGAGGCGAACGGCCCGCTCACCGCGCGCCCCCGTCGCCGTTCCGGCTGGGCCCTCAAGCAGATCCCCTCCGAACGCGGCACACCCCGCTGGGTGCTCAGCAGCACCCGGACCGGCCGCTATCTGGAACTGGACGAGCGCCAGGTGTTCCTGTGGCACGCCGTCGACGGCGAGAACACCGTACGGGACCTGCTGTTCGCCTACGCCGACCGCTACGGCGAACTCGCCCTGCCCCGCATCGAGTCCGCGCTCGCCGCGTTCGCGGACGCCGGACTGCTGCGCGGTCTGCCCGGGCGGCCGGACGAGGAGCGGCCGAAGGGCTGGCGGCGGGTGGCGCGTGCCGTGTACCGGGCGCTGCTGAAGCTGGAGGTGTCCGTCCCCGGCCTCGACCGGCTGGTGACCCGCCTCTACCAAGCTTTCGGCTGGCGGCTGTTCACCCGGACCGGGATGCTGCTCGCCTGGCTGTCGGTGGCCGGCGGCCTTGTCGCGTTCTTCGCCGCGCAGGGCCGGCACCGTCTGCTGGACTTCGGCGGGGTGGACGTGTGGGGCCCGGTCCTGCTGGCCGCCGGATATGTGACGGCGCTGCTCGTTCACGAACTCACGCACGCGCTGGCCGTGAAGTCGTACGGCCGCAAGGTCAGGCGCGGCGGGTTCCTGCTGATGATGGGTATGCCGTTCGCGTTCGTGGACACCAGCGACATGTGGTTCGGCTCCCGCTGGTCACGGGTTGTGGTGGCCCTGTCCGGGCCGCTGTCCACGGCGGCGCTGGCCGGCTGGTGCGCCACGGGCACGGCCCTGCTGCCCGCGGGAGCCGCCTCGGCCGTCCTCTACCACCTGGCCTTCGGTCTCTACCTGAACACCCTCTACAACTTCAACCCGCTGATGCCGTTGGACGGTTACCAGGCGCTGACCGACGCCCTGCGAGTGCCCCGGCTGCGCGAGGAGGCGAGCGCCTACTTCCGTACGGGCCTGTGGCGGGACCTGCGCGCGGGCAACCGGCCCGGCCCCCGTCAGGCCGGCCTGGCCGCCTACGGCCTCGCGGTCGTCGTGGGCACCTACGGTTTCTTCGGCCTCGCCCTGCTGGCCTGGCGCTCCCGCATCGGCGACCTGCTAGAGGGCCGGCTACCCGAGCCGTGGACCACGGTGATCGAGGCGGCCGTGGTCGCCCTGGTCGCCTTCCCGGTGTGGTCCGCGCCCGTGCGCTGGCTGCTGCGCCGGGTACGGCGCCGGCGGGACGCGAAGGACGTACCGCAGGGCGCAGGGCTCCCCGCGCCGGTGGAGGGGACCGCATGACCCAGGACACGCACACCCCCGACGGCGGCTGGGCCGTCCCCGGCTACGCGGCCGTCCGCACGCTCGGAGAGGGAGCCGGCGGCCGGGTCGTCCTCGCCCGGCACACCGCGACCGGCGTACCCGTCGCCGTCAAGTATCTGAGCGAACGCCTGCGCGCGGACCGGGAGTTCCTGGCCCGCTTCCGCGCCGAGGCCCGGCTGCTCGGCGAGCTCCGGCACCCCTGCGTGGTGCGGCTGTACGAGTACGTCGAGGCACGCGCCGGTGCCGCGATCGTGATGGAGGCGGTGGACGGCATCAGCCTGCGCCAACTGCTGCGCCGGCACGGGGCGACCGGCCCCGAGGCCGCGCTCGTCCTGCTCAAGGGCTCCCTTCTGGGGCTGGGCGCGGCCCACACGGCCGGAGTGGTACACCGCGACTACAAACCGGAGAACGTCCTGGTCCTCGCCGACGGCACCAGCACGCTCGCCGACTTCGGCATCGCGGTGCGCAGCGGCCGGGAGACCGACGCCACGGGCACGCCCGCCTATATGGCGCCGGAGCAGTGGAACGGCGAGCCCGCCGGCCCGGCGGCCGACGTCTACGCGGCGTCCGTGGTGTTCTTCGAGTGCCTGACCGGCCGGCGGCCGTTCCCCGGCGACGACGTGACCGCGCTGCGCCTGCAGCACCTGCGCGCACCGGCCCCGCTGGACGACGTACCCGCGCCGGTGCGTGCGCTGCTGCGCGCGGGCCTGGCGAAAGACCCGGTGGACCGGCCCGGCATCGAGACGTTCCTCGCCGAGCTGGAACGGTCCGCCACGGAGGGCTACGGCGCCGGCTGGGAGGAGCGTGGCCGTCGCCGGCTGGCCGAACTCGCCGCGCTGCTCGCCCTGCTGTTCCCGTTCACCACGACCGCGACCCTTGAGGGCTCGGCCAGTGCGCTGACCCTGCTGGGCCGGCTGAAACGCGGGGGATGGAAGGTGGCGACCGGTGGGGTGGCCGCGCTGGTGGTCGTCGCGGGCGGAGCGACGTACGCGTCGGGCCGCCCGCACGAGACATCGACGACGGTGGCGAGTTCCACCCCTTCGCCGGTCAACTCGCCTACGGGGTCGGGCAGTTCACCGTCCGCATCCACCTCGCCGACCGTCGCCCCGTCGCCCACGGCCGACGTGCCGCCCTCCGTCACGCCCTCCGGCAGCCCGTCTTCCTCGCCGCCACCCCCGACCTCGCCGAGCCCGTCCACGGCGAGCCCGTCCGCAGCGACGACCCCGACTGCCGAGCCGCCGGCCACCGCGTCCCCGAGCGCGGCCACCCCCGGCACGGTCACCCTCACCATCGGCTCCTGGCAGCGTGGACAGAGACCCGGCACGCTCATCGCGGCGGTGACGGTCGAGACGACGGGCACCGGTCCGCTGACCGTCACCGCGAACTACTACGTCGACACACCCGCCGACGCGTACGGCTCCCAGTCCCAGCCCCTGTCCGGGAGCACGCGGTACGACCTGACCTTCGAGGCCGATTTCTCCAACCACCCGTGCCGGGGGACCTGGGACGTCACACTCAGCAGCGACCCGGCGGCAGCGAACGGTCCCCAGACGGCCTCCGTGGACGCACCGCCGTGCTGACCACGCTCCCGAGAGACCCGAGAGACCCGAGAGACCCGAGAGACCCGAGAGACCCGAGAGACCCGAGAGACCCGAGGGGCCTGAGGGACCCGAGAGCCACTCCCCGCCGCGACGAGAACGGATCGACATGACGACAGCCACCACAGTGGCCGGCCGGCCCCTGTCCGGCTGGTCACGGCACACACGCCACGGCACCTGGCACGCCCTGCTCCCCGCGCGGTCCGGCGAGCGCACCCTCGGCGCGCTGCGCGTCGACCGAGCCCTGCTGGCGCCCGAGGGCACACGCGAGCGCCTGGCGGCCGTGGTGCTCGCCACGGCGCGGCTCAGGCTGCCCGGACTGCTCGGCACGGTCGACCTCGTGGCCGAGACCGGTGAGGTGTGGCTGCTCACGGCCCGGCCACCGGCCCCCACCCTGGCCGACGTGCTGTCGTCGGCGAACGGTCCTCGCCCGGACGCGGGCAGCGTGGCCAGCATCCTCAACGAGACCGCGCAGACCCTCCTCGCCCTGCACACAGCAGGCCTGACCCACGGCTCACTCGGCCCCGACACCGTCGTGATCGCCCCGGACGGGGTCGCCCTACTGGCCGAGGCGGAGCTGGGCATGGTGCTGGGCGACGCGGCCGCCGTACCGGTGCCGGGCGACACGCCGCACGCCGACCGCCAGGCAGTCGCCACCACTGCCTGGGCCGCCCTGGCCCGCACCCTCGGCGCCGCCTGGACACAGCCCGGAACCCCCGCGGCGGACCTGTTCGCCCGCTGCTCCGACACCGCCGAGTCGGAGGGGCTGGCGGCGGCCCGAGCAGAACTGGTGGCCGGACGCGCGGCGCTTCCGGCGGACTTCCTGCGCCGCACGGCGCTCCGCGCGGCGACGGCCGCGGTGACCCCGGAGTTCGCGCCGCCGAAGACACCGCAACCGTCCGCCGCAGTGGCCCCCGGTCGCCAGGCTCCACGGACAGATTCTCACCAGGCGCTGACCACAACCGACCCTGCCCCACGCCCCACCGCCCCCGAAGACCCTGCTGCCGCACCCGACCGCTCGTCCCGGCCTTCAGCCACCGCCGGCCAACCCGCCACGGTGGCCCACGCCCACCGCTCCGCAGGCCCGGACCCACAAGCCCTCCTGGTCGCCCCCGGACCTCACCCACCAGCCATCGCCGACCAGCTCACCACGGTCGGCCGCGCTCGCCGTTCCACCGCCCCGGACACCCAGGCGACCGTCCTCGGCAAGCGCAACCGAGTCACCTTGCCGCCGGTGGCGGCAGGGGAGGACTCCGGCGGGATCCTGCTCCGGTTCGGGCCCGGGGTCCCTGTGGAGGAGCAGGACGTCCTGCGTGCCCGATGGCGGACCGAGGCATCGGTTCCCGCCTCCCCCCGCTCGCGGCGTGGACGACGGGGCTGGATCGTCACCACGGCCGTCACCACGGCCATCGTCGCGATCGCCGTCGTCCTGCTCTGGCTGCTGCTGCGCCCGGCCCCCGCTCCCGCGGTCGTCGCTGTCCGTGTCCAGGCCCCCGCCGGGCCGTTGCACTGCGGTCAGACGGCCGACCTGATCGGTGTCATCACCACCGACGGACACGGCGGCCCCGTCACCTACCGGTGGCTGCGCGCGGACGGTCAGGACTCGGGCGAGCTGGTCCGCACCGCCCACCGCGGTGAACGCCGGGTCAGGGTGCATCTGCGCTGGACGGTCCGCGGGCCGGGCCGCTTCCGGGGTACCGCCCGCCTGAGGATCGCGCACCGGCCGGCCCCGATGGAGGCGGAGGCAAGCTTCACCTACGTCTGTCCTTGAAGCGTCTGTCTTTCAGGCGTCCGCCCTTGGGATGGTGTCGGGGTGAGCCGCGTCGCATCGGAGCGGGCCAGGCTTGCTATGCAACGAGTTGCATAGCAGGATCGGCGGCATGGCGCTCGAACACGCGATCCTGGTGTCGCTTTTGGAGAAGCCGGGATCCGGCTACGAGCTGGCCCGGCGCTTCGAGCGGTCCATCGGCTACTTCTGGACCGCCACCCACCAGCAGATCTACCGCGTGCTCAAGCGCATGGAGAACGACGGTTGGGTCGTCGTCAGGGACGTCCCGCAGCAGGGGCGGCCGGACAAGAAGGAGTACTCCGTCGCCGACCTCGGCCGGGCCGCGCTGTCCTCCTGGCTGCAGGATCCGATCGAACCGGAGAGCGTCCGCCACGACCTGGCCGTGAAGATCCGCGGCGCCGCCTTCGACGACCCGGCCGCCCTGATCCGCGAGGTGGAGCGGCACCGCCAGGCGCACCGGGACCGGCTGGCGCACTATCTCGCAGGAGAGGCGCGCGACTTCATGGCACCCGGAGCGGACACGGCCGGTCCGAAGACGCCGCTCGACGCGGAGCGAGAGCTCCAGCACGTCGTCCTGCGCGGCGGCATCGCGTACGAGCGGATGATGATCGGCTGGCTGGACGACGTGCTCGCCACGCTGGCCCGGTTCGGTCCGGGCCGCTGATCGCCGCCGCATCCGCCGCCGGTCCGCACGATCCGGGCGTCCAGCCGTCAAGCCGCCCAGCTGTCAGGCCGTCCAGCCGTCCAGCTGTCAGGCCGTCCAGCCGTCCAGCCGTCCAGCTGTCAGGCCGGCCTCCCGTTTCCCACCCGCCCACCAGCCGAAAGGCGTCATCCCATGGCCGACCAGCTGCTGTTCAACCCGCGCACCTACGACCCCGCGCACTTCGACCACGAGACACGCCGCCTGCTGCGTGCCACCGTCGACTGGTTCGAGGAGCGCGGGAAGCGCCGGCTGATCGAGGACTACCGCACCCGCGCCTGGCTCGGCGACTTCCTCGCCTTCGCGGCCAAGGAGAACCTGTTCGCCACCTTCCTGACGCCGTCGTCCGCCGAGGGCGAGGGCGAACCGGACAAGCGGTGGGACACCGCCCGGATCGCCGCACTCAACGAGATCCTGGGCTTCTACGGCCTCGACTACTGGTACGCCTGGCAGGTCACCATCCTCGGCCTCGGCCCGGTCTGGCAGAGCGACAACGCCGCCGCCCGCGCCCGCGCCGCCGAACTCCTCACCCAGGGAGAGGTGTTCGCGTTCGGCCTCTCCGAGAAGACCCACGGCGCCGACATCTACTCCACCGACATGCTGCTCGAACCGGACGGCAACGGCGGCTTCCGCGCCACCGGCTCCAAGTACTACATCGGCAACGGCAACGCCGCCGGACTCGTCTCCGTCTTCGGCCGCCGCAGCGACGTCGAGGGCCCCGACGGCTACGTGTTCTTCGCCGCCGACAGCCGTCACCCGGCCTATCACCTGGTCAAGAACGTCGTCGACTCCTCGAAGTTCGTCAGCGAGTTCCGGCTTGAGGACTACCCCGTAGCGGCCGAGGACGTCCTGCACACCGGCCGCGCCGCCTTCGACGCCGCCCTCAACACCGTCAACGTCGGCAAGTTCAACCTGTGCACCGCCTCGATCGGCATCTGCGAGCACGCGATGTACGAGGCCGTCACCCACGCCCACAACCGCATCCTCTACGGCCGCCCCGTCACCGCCTTCCCGCACGTGCGGCGCGAGCTGACCGACGCGTACGTCAGGCTCGTCGGCATGAAGTCGTTCAGCGACCGCGCTGTGGACTACTTCCGCTCCGCCGGCCCGGACGACCGCCGCTACCTGCTCTTCAACCCGATGACGAAGATGAAGGTGACCACGGAGGGCGAGAAGGTCATCGACCTGATGTGGGACGTCATCGCCGCCAAGGGCTTCGAGAAGGACAACTACTTCGCCCAGGCGGCCGTGGAGATCCGTGGCCTGCCGAAGCTGGAGGGCACGGTCCACGTCAACCTGGCGCTGATCCTGAAGTTCATGCGCAGCCACCTCCTCGACCCGGCCGAGTACCCCGCCGTGCCGACCCGCCTCGACGCGGCCGACGACGACTTCCTGTTCCGGCAGGGGCCGGCCCGCGGCCTCGGCTCGGTGCGCTTCCACGACTGGCGACCCGCCTACGACGCGTACGCGCACCTTCCCAACGTGACCCGCTTCCGCGAACAGGCCGACGCACTCTGTGAGTTCGTCGCCACGGCCGCTCCCGACGCGGAGCAGAGCCGTGACCTCGACCTGGTCCTCGCGGTCGGTCAGCTCTTCGCCCTGGTCGTGCACGGGCAGCTCGTCCTGGAGCAGGCCGCCCTGACCGGCCTCGACGAGGACGTGCTGGACGAACTCTTCGCCGTCCTCGTGCGGGACTTCTCCGCGCACGCCGTCGAACTGCACGGCAAGGACTCGGCGACCGAACAGCAGCAGGAGTGGGCGCTGGGTTCGATCCGGCGGCCGGTCGTCGACGAGGCACGCACGGAGCGGGTCTGGCAGCTGGTCCAGTCGCTGTCCGGCGCGTACGAGATGGCCCCGTAGACGCGTCGTACGCATCACCGGTGGCCGGGCCGCGCGGGCACGGCCACCGGTCGGCAAGGGGTCAGCCCCGTGTGCCCCACGTGCCGCGACGGGTGTCGCCGGGTGTGCGGCGACGGCACGGCCGAGCATCTGAGAGGTGGAGTCGACGCTTCTGGGTGCGCCTTCCGCGCCTATCGGAAGCCGAGGTGCGGATCGGTGTCGATCAGCTCACCGCTGGCGGCCCAAAGTCGAGCGGCGACGGCCGGATCGGTCATATGAGAGCGGACGGGCTCGCGTCGTGGTGTGCCACGCAGACCCAAGACCCTCGGTCCCGACAGGCGCCCTCCCTGTACCTCCGGGCGGAGGGCGGCACGGACGGCGGGCCATGCTCCGGCGTCCTTGCCCTGCACCAAGAGCCCGGCGGGCTAGGGCGTGTTGCCGCTCGCTGCGGGTTGGCACGCGCTCCGGCGGGTGGGACGGGGTGAGGGAGTCCAGTGCGCCGCCGGGGTGGGCCACCACACTGACCACCGTGCTGCCGACCGCCCGCAGTTGGCGATCGAGTTCGAAGCCGAAGCACATCTGCGCCAGCTTCGATCGGCCGTAGGCGCGCTTGGGCCGGTAGTCCAGGGTGGACTGTGGATCCTCCAGGTCCAGTCGCTCGGACCGGACCGTGCCGCGAAGCTTCCCACTGTCACGATGCGGCCGGCCGGCGCCACGGACAGCAGAGGGGCAGCCACCGGGTGAGCGCGAAGTGGCCGAGGTGGTTGGTGCCGAACACCAGCTCGTGGCCGTCCCCGGTCTCCCGACGCGGCGGGTCGTCGAGCGCGACCCCTGCGTTGTAGACCACCGCGTCGAGATGATCGAGATCCAACCTGTCTACGGCGGTCCTCAGGGACGACAGGCCGGCAGCCCTCCGTGCCGGTGATCCGGTGGACGCCCCAGTCGGCCGCAGCCAACCGCGAGCGAGATGCGGGTCGGCTCCTGCGGGCGGGGCGGCGGGGTCGCACGGGTCGTTCGGCATCTGGGAGGGAGATTGCTCTCGAAGACCAAAACGAGGACCGTTCCCCGGTTCGTGTTAGGGTCACTCCCGACATCTAAACGGGGAACCGTCCCCACTTTTGTCCGGGAGTCGCCGATGCGCACACAGCACCCCACCGTCCAACTCGCCGACCTCACTGACGACTTCACCGCCGATCCCTACTCCGCCTTCACCGCGCTGCGCTCGCGCGGGCCTGTCCACTACGTGCGATTCCCCACCGGGGACGAGTCGTGGCTGGTGGTCGGGCACGAGGAGGTGCGCGCCGCGTTCGCCGACCCCAGGCTGCGCAATGACGTGCGGCACTCCGCCGACTTCGAGGACGACGGGCTGTACGCCGTGGGCCGCAACATGCTCCAGGTCGATCCGCCCGATCACACCCGCCTGCGGACACTGGTGGCGCGCGAGTTCACCGCGCGCCGCGTCCAGGCGCTGCGTCCCCGTGTCGAGGAGGCGGCCGGGGCACTCCTGGACGCCGTGGTCGCCGACGGCCGTGCCGATCTTGTGACCGCGTACGCCTATCCGCTGCCGCTCACGATCATCTGCGAGCTGCTCGGCGTGCCAGAGGCGGACCGGGCTGCCTTCCGAGCGTGGTCCACGAAGGTGGTCGTCCTCGACGACCCGGAGCAGTCCACCCGCGCCATGCAGGAGATGGCCGCGTACCTCGCCGGGTTGGCGGAGGAGAAACGGCGACTGCGGGACGCGGCGGAGAGCGATCTGCTGCATGCCCTGGTCCGCACCCACGACGGGGACGGCGCCGACCGGCTCACCCCGGAGGAACTGCTCGGCATGGCCTTCCTGCTGCTCGTCGCAGGGCACGAGACCACCGTCAACCTCATCGCCAACGCCGTCCACCTGCTGCTCGGCCATCCCGGGCAGCTCGCCGCTCTCCGCGCCGACCCCGAGTTGCTGAAGGGAGCCGTGGAGGAGACGCTCCGCTTCGAGTCGCCCGCACCGGCGGGCACCTACCGCTACACCGCCGAACCGATCACCCTCGGCGGCGCCCGGATACCGGCGGGCGCGCGTGTCGTGCTCTCCATCGCCGCCGCGAACCGCGACCCCGCGCGCTTCCCCGCCCCGGAGCGGTTCGACATCCGCCGCGATCCGGCCGCGACCCGCGCCCACCTCGCCTTCGGGCACGGTCTGCACCACTGCCTGGGCGCCCCGCTGGCCCGCCTGGAGGCGACCCTGGCGCTGCGCATCCTGCTGGACCGCTTCCCTCGCCTGGCCTTCGACGGTGACGGCACACCGCAGTGGCGCACCAGTCTCATGCGGAGCCTGCGAGGGCTGCCGGTGCGCTGGTAGACGTCGGTCCCGGCCTCGCCGAGCCCCGCGCCCACCCCGTCAGCAAGGTTCTGTGTCATCGATCGGCGGTAGCATCCGTACCGGGGAGCGCTCTCCGGTACGGGGGCAGGACGGCGAAGAAGGAGACACGATGGGCGGCCACGCGCCGACGGGGCGCCGCGACGCGTTGCGCAACCGGAAGCTGCTGACACAGACGGCCCGCGAGGTCTTCGCGGAACAAGGGCTGAACGCTCCGCTCGACGTCATCGCCCGGCGCGCGGGCGTGGGCAACGCGACCCTCTACCGTCACTTTCCGACCCGCGCCGCGCTCGTGGACGAGGTCTTCCGGGATGCTCTCACCGAGACCATGGCCGCTGGCGCGCGGGCACGCACCGCCGAGGACGCCTGGACAGGGCTGACGCAGTACCTGCACACCGTCTTCGCGACGCTTGCCGCAGACCGCGGCACCAACGACCTCATGACCACGAGCTTGGCAGGCGTGACCTCTCTGGAGGCCATCCACACCCATAATCGCGACACCATCGCGGACCTGCTCCGCCGCGGCCAGGCGCAGGGCACCGTCCGCCCGAACCTCACCACCGAGGACGTCCTCTTCGCGCTGGCGGCGCTGGGCCGGGTCGTGCCTGCGCTGAGCACCGTCGCCCCGGACGCCTGGACCCGCCCGCTTGCGTTGCTCCTCGACGGTTTCCGCGCCCACCCGGCCGTGCCCACCCTGCCCGGGCCGCCCCTGACCTCCGCCCAGCTCGGCCATGTGCTCCTCGAGCTCGGCCCGCACCGGCAGCGTTGACTGAGGCTGTGAGCGACATCGTCCCCTCGTGCAGCAGCACCTGACTTCACCAGTGATCACTAGATCGGGTGCCATCCACGCGGTTCGGACCGCGCCAAGAGCTCCTGCCTCAAGCTGAGGTTGCTCTGAGACAAGATCACAGAAGGGCTTCAGCCGTGACCACCACGCCGCAGGGCGTCATCACCAGCAAGCTCGAACGCGCATTTGAGACGTTGGGCGCCGACCACGATGGGCACCTGGGCTGGACGGACTACCAGAAGCCCGCCGCCCGCCACCCGATATATCGACGCTTACAAGCTCGACAAGGACGACCGCCAGGCCAGGGCACTCCACACCTCCCTCCAGCTCTACTGGCTGGAGCTGCTGCGTCACGCGGGCGTGGACGGGGACCGGCTCACGAAGGGCCAGTTCGTCACGGCCAACCGGTTCGCTGCCATCGACACCAGTCGGCTCAACGTGATGGAGGGCGTCGGCCATGTGCTGTTCGACGCGCATCCGGGAACCCCCGTGGAGGTGCACACCCTGCATCAGCCGGCCGAGCTGCGGCGGCTGAAGGAGGTGGACGCTGAGCTGTTCCGCCAGGGGCGCGCGCACATCATGGACGGGCCGGCTCCCTGGGCGGTCAGTGCACGCGGTTGACGATCACGTCGCACAGCGCCTCCAGTTCGGCGAGGGCCTCGGGCACGGTGGTGAGGCGGTGCAGGCGCTCACGTGCGGCGGCGTGGCGCGCGGCTCGATCGGCGGTCCAGCGCCGCCCGCCCGCTCGACCAGGCGGGCCAGGTCGGCCGGTTCGGTGTCGGGGCGGGCGTAACGGCGGATCAGTTCGCCTCCGGCCGGGGTCTCGGAGGACAGCGCGGCGACCACCGGTACCGACATCTTGCGGTTCCGTAGATCGTTGAAGACCGGCTTGCCCGTGACCGATGCGTCGCCCCAGATACCGAGCAGGTCGTCCACCAGCTGGAAGGCCATGCCGAGGTCGTGTCCGAACGCCGCCCACTCGTCCGTCGTCTGCGGCGCGGCGCCGCCGTACAAGGCGCCCAGCCGGCAGGCGCAGGCGAACAGCGACGCCGTCTTGCCCGAGACCATCTCCAGACACTCCTGCGGCGTCACCTCTGACCTGCCTTCGAAGGCCAGGTCCAGGCCCTCGCCGACGGCGAGTTGGATCAGTGCGTCCAACAGAGCGGTCGATGCCTCACCCGATACCGGGCCGTCTGCCGCGTCGGCGTCCGACAGCACCTCGAATGCGGTCAGCAGCAAGGCATCCGCCGATCGGGCAGCGGCCGACGGGCCGAAGACCTGCCAGGCGGCCGGCCGGTGCCGCCGCACGGCCAGAATCACGCCCTGTCGACGTGCTGGACGAAGCCGTCCAAGAATCGATGCGCTCGAAGTGGTGGTTGGTGCGGCAGCCCGGGTTCTTGACGCCGACCCTGACCGGTCGCTTGTCTGCGCGACCTCTTGGAACTCCTTGGGAAGTGATCTCCAAGAACCGTGGATTCGGAACCGGGGGACGGTAAATGCGTCGACAGCGCCGCTCGGCACCCGGCAGAGTGGCCGCCCGTGACGAGCAGTGAGCTGTGGACCCGTGCGACCGCCGACCGCTACGACGCCGAGGAGACCGAGATGTCCTCGGCCGCCGTTCTCGAACCGACTCTCGCCTTCCTCGCCGAGCTCGCCGGAGACGGCCGGGCACTGGAGTTCGCCATCGGAACCGGACGAGTGGGCGTCCCGCTCCGGGAACGCGGCGTGCCGGTAGTGGGCATCGAACTGTCCGAGCACATGGCAGCGGTCCTGCGGCGCAAGATCGACGAGGACACGCTCCCGGTGGCCATCGGGGACATGGCCACCACCGTCGTCCCCGGCGAGTTCACCCTGGTCTATCTCGTCTACAACACCATCACGAACCTGCTCTCGCAGGACGAGCAGGTCGAGTGCTTCCGCAACGCCGCACGTCATCTGGCGCCCGGCGGCCGGTTCGTCGTCGAGCTGGGCGTGCCGCCGCTGCGGTTCTTGCCGCCCGGCCAGGTCGCGGTGCCGTTCGACGTCTCCGAGCGGCATCTCGGCTTCGACACCTTCGACCTGGTCCAGCAGATTCTGATCTCGCACCACTTCACCCATGATGGTGACGACGGCCGCTACCGCCGCGGCAGCTCCCGGCACCGGTACGCCTGGCCGGCAGAGCTCGACCTGATGGCACGGATCGCTGGGCTTGAGCTGGAACGTCGCGTCGCGGACTGGGACGGGGCGCCGTTCACCCAGGACTCCACGAAACACATCTCCGTGTGGCGCAAGCCGACCTGAGGTCAGCCACCGGGGACGGGACGACCTGAGCAGCCATGAGGCATCAGCCGCCACACCGCGCGCGCCGCACCTCCATCCGCGCCGGCTGTGGCGTCCTCGCGGGAAAAGGCCGGCAGCGCCCGGGTCGGCACCTCCAGTCCGGCCCCGCTCAGTTCTGTCAGCATCCGCTGTCCGGCACCGTTGGGCAGGCGTTCCGGGGACCGGCGCGCACCCGGACTGGCGGCGTTCGCCCGGACCTCGTCCGTGACCCGCCCGGCCGCGTCGGCAATGGAGCGCGCCGCACTCGATGTGACCGAGGCCCTTGGTGTGCGCGTCGACGCAGAAGCCACAGCCGTTGATCTGGCCGACGCGCAGCTTCACCCGTTCAAGCGTCCGCTGTTGCCCGTCAAGACGACGCATCCGGCCGAGCTGTGACATGACCGAATGTGGAGTGCGTCTCCCGAGTCGTCCAGGGGCGGAGCTTCTCCGGGTTCCGGACCGCCCAGATGCGGGTGATCCGGCCACCCGCGACGTCTAACGCGAACACCGCCACGGTGACGCCGTCGAGCCGGGCGGTCAGACCGGGCTGGGCGTTGACGGTGTGCTCCAGGATCGTCAGACCGGAGGCCCTGACCAGGAGTTCGACCAGGTAGCGGGCGATCTGCTCGCTGCCTTCGACAGGGCGCGGTGCGGCGGCCACGAGCCCGCCGCCGTCGCCGATCGCGGTTGCGTCGGGGGCGAGCAGGCCGATGAGCGCGTCGATGTCCTTGGCTTCCCAGGCCTGTTTGAAGTCCCGGACGAGAGCGGCTCGTCGAGGCTCCCGAGTCACATTCACCCGTGAGGTGTCGACGCGCCGGCGGGCGGAGGAGGCCAGTTGGCGGCAGGCGGCCGGAGTGCGGCCGACGATCTCGGCCACCTCGGCGAAGGGGTAGCGGAAGACATCGTGCAGGATGAAGGCGACGCGCTCGGCCGGGGTCATCGAGTCGAGGATGACGAGGAAGGCCATGTTGACCGACTCGTCGAGGGTGACCCGGTCGGCCGGGTCGACCGGGCCGGCATCCGGGCGGGCGTCGATCCACTCCGCGTGTCCGGGCAGCGGCTCGGGGAGCCATTCGCCCACGTAGCTCTCGCGTCGGACCCGAGCCGAGCCGAGCACGTCGAGGCAGATGCGACTGGCGACCTTCGTCAGCCAGGCCCCAGGGGACTCGATGGCGTCCTGCTGCTGCGGGGTCATGGCGTACCAGCGCGCGTAAGTCTCCTGCACGACGTCCTCGGCATCGGCCAGCGAACCGAGGAGCCGGTATGCCACGCCGATCAGTTGACGCCGTTCGCTCATGATCGCGCTGAGGTACGGATCGGTGTGACCGGTTCCCGGCCCTGACGAGTTGCTCATGGTGCCCGACTCTCCCTGTCGCTCGTGCATCCCATCTGCGTGCACCGGTACGACGAACCAGTCCCTCGGAATGTGACCGTCCGCCCGGCCTCACATTCCGGCGCGCTGCTCCGTCGTATGTGGTGGGACCAACACCGACATCGGACAGGAAGGCACATGGACACCATGACCGACCTTCAGGGCCCTCGTCGATCGCATCGAGATCGAGGCCCTGCGCGGCGAGTTCACCGACGCGGGGATGATGCACGACTATGACCGCTTCGCGTCGCTGTTCACCGCCGACGGCGCGTGGCGGATGCCGGAGATCCCGCTTGAGTTCGTCGGCCGCGAGGAGATCCGCACCGCGGTCGAGCGGCTGCAGGGGAACTGGGAGTTCTTCGTGCAGACCGTGCACCCGGGCGCGGTCCGGATCGAGGGCGACACGGCGGCCGGCCGTGCCCACGTCGCGGAGTTCGGGCGTATGCGCGATGGCAGCTCGCACCTCAACTACGTCCTCTGCCACGATCGTTACCGGCGCACCCCGGACGGCTGGAGGTTCACCGAGCGGGTCTACGAGATCAGGTACGTCGACACCACCCCGCTGCCCGGAACGGCGCCCCGCCCCGTCGGCGCGTCGTGACCCTCCCCATACCGCAGGATTCCAGCGCCCTCTTTCGCCTCTCCGACAAGGAGTGACCCAGTATGTCCCCCCTCACCGCACTCGCCGAACTGACCGGCGACTACGTCTTCGACCTGGCCCGGACCCGGATCGGCTTCGTCGCTCGGCACGCCATGGGCACCAGGGTGCGCGGGCATTTTGCGGAGTTCGAGGGCGGCGCGCACCTCGACGGCTCCGACCCCTCGAAGTCCTCCGTCCGCCTCACGATCCCGGCCAACGGCATCCGCACCGGCAGCCGGCGCCGTGACGACCAGCTGTGCGATGTGTTTCTCGGCGTGCACGATCATCCGTCCCTCCGTTTCGTCTCGACCGGGGTGCAGCAGCGCTCCGCGTCCATGTTCGCGGTCGGCGGCGACCTGACCGTCCGCGGAGTGACCCGCCCGGTCACTCTGGCTCTCGAACTGTCCGGCGTCGAGAACGACTTGCTCCGCGGCTTCCGGGTCCGCTTCACGGGCGGCACCACCACTGACCGCAACGACTGGGGCGTGAACTGGAATGCCGCGACCAGGTTGATGGTCAGCCCCAAGGTGTTTCTGGAACTCGACGTTACGACGATCCGGAATGCTTGAGAGTATGGGACGCGTGGGATGTATGGGACGCATGGGACCTAGCCGCGACAGCGTTGGTGCACCGTGCCGTCCACGGTTGGGACACACCGGTTCCCTGGACTGCGTGCCGCTGTACTGGGGCCTCGCCCGCACCACGGCGCTCCTCGACGTCGACCTGGTGGCCGACACCCCGGACCGTCTCGCCCGACGCCTGCTCTCGGGCGATCTCGACATCGCCGCGGTGCCCGCCGTCACCTACCTGCGGCACAGCCGGACGCTGCTCGCGCTGCCCGGCATCGCGGCCGGGAGCGACGGGCCGATGATGTCGGCTGTCCTGGTCTGCGATGTGGGCCCGGACGAGCTGCACGAGCTGCACGGCCGGACCGTCGCGTTGACCCGGACCGGCCCGACCTCCAGCCGGCTGGCGCGGCTGCTGCTGGAGCAGCGTTACGGAGTGGCCGCCCGTTACGTTCCCGGGTCGTCCTCTCCGCCGTCCGTACGCCATGGAGCGGACGCCGAGGTGTTGTTCGGGAACACGGCGCTGGATGCCGTGGTCGCCCGGCAGCGGAAGGCGGACGGGCCGCGGATCCACGACCTCGCAGGACTCTGGCGCGACTGGACCGGCCTGCCGTTCGTCTTCGCGGTCTGGGCGGTCCGCCGCGAGTACGCCCGGCACCGACCGGACGCCGTGGAGGCCGCCCATCGAGGCCTCCTCGCCGCCCGAGACCTGGCCCGCACCGAGAACGCCGAGCTCGCCGCCCGTACCGCCCGCTGGGAGCCCTTCGAGGAGAGGACACTGGCGCATTATTTCGGCCACACCCTGGACTACTCCTTCGGCCCCCGCCAGATGGCCGGACTTGCGGAATTCGCCCGCCGCACCGGCCACCCTGTGCCGTCGGATGTGGAAAGGGCGACAAGTGTCAAACCTGAAGGAGAAGGGAGTCACTGAGCTGTTCGCGTTGTTGTCGGCTGTTGGGTAAGCGATGTACGCCCGCAGCGCCGCCGTGGTGCAGTCGGTGACCGTATCCCAGGCCGGGCACCGCTCGTACGCGTCGGGCCTGTGCGCGGTCACCACCGAGCTGCCCGATCAGCCGGTCAACGAGACATCCCCTGGCCCCACCCGGCGTACGGCCTTCCGCCCCCGGTCCTCCACGGAGACGGGCGGTCGGTATCTACGCCTGGGCGGTCTGCGTCTTCGCTTGGCACGCGACACGGCGCGCGGTGCACCCGGGCGGCGTTCGCAGAGGCAGCTGGTAAAGAGCGCGGTCGGCCCGCCTGCAGGAGCCTGTTACGTTTGCGGGCGTTCTGAAGACGCAAAGAGAGAACGGATGTTGTTGTGCGCAAGGCGCGATGGACAGTGGCCGCGACGCTTGCCGTGGTCGTGATGACCGCCGGGTGCGGCGGCAAGAGCGCGGGTGCGAAGACGGCAGGCGGCCCGGCAAATGCCACCACTGGCGTGACGAAAAAGCCGGCCGGGGCGGCTCCGTCTCACGGCACGCTCCTTGAGCGAGCGGCCGGCACCTGGAAATTCATCGCTACCCCCACTGATGATTCGTTGGACACGCTCGTCGTCAAGGACGGCAGAGCCACGGCCAAGGGCGCGAAGCTCTCGTGCACCGGCACCTTCGTGCCGACGAAGAAGGACGGCCGGGAATCCGCGACCATCACCTATAAGTGCCAGGGCGGCAAGGACGGCAGGCGCGGCCTGGGCCACCTGAAGGTGGACCCGGACGGGTCCTCGCTCGTGATCGACTTTGACGGTCCTCCCGGCGGCTGGGGCGGCCCGGTCGACAGCTACCGTCGGGCCTGAATTGCCGCATCTGAGCCGGGCATTACATGACAGTCCGAGGGGGCGGCGTTTGCCCAGCTCAGAATTCGAACGGGGTCCGAGGTTCGGGATGCGGCGAAGGCGGCGGAGAGGCGGTCGACGGCCGTGGCCAGTTCGGGTGGGGTCAGGGTCGCGAAGGACAGGCGCAGGTTGGCGCGAGCCGTCCCGGTCGATGCAGAAGGGGCCGCCTGGCACGATGGCGACCCTCTCGGCGAGCGCCGCACGCTCCAACCCGTCCGAGGTGACGCCAGGTTCGGTGATCGTGTACCAGAAGAAGAGGCCGCCGCGCGGGCGGCGGAACTCCAGCCAGGGCAGCCGCGTCTCGATCAGCTCGGACAGCAGGTCCGCCTTGTCCCGGTAGAAGTCCCGCAGCCCCGGGCAGAGGGTCTTGGAAAGGCTCATGAGCCGGATCACACGGTCGGTGTGCACATCGACCGAGGGGCCGCGCTCTCCGTCGAAGGCCAGATCGGCGTACGGGTCGTCCTCCACCACCAGAAAGCCGAACTCCTCGGCGAGTGCGGCCAGATGGCTCCGCCCGGGCGGCGGAGAGCAAAGCACCGGAGGGGGAAGTGCGGTACGACGTACCCCAGCTTGCGACGCTCACCGGCGGTCAGCCTGGCTGCGAGGACCTCGGTGTCCATGCCGTCCTCGTCGCTGGGCACCGGCAGCAGCCGGGCGCCTACGCGGCGGAAGGACTGGACGGCGCCGAGGTAGCTCGGGTCGTCGAGTGCGACAGCGTCGCCCTCCTCCAGGATGGCGCCCGCCACAAGGTCGATGCCCTGTTGACTGCCGCTGGTCACGAGCGTCTGGCCGGCGGTGGCCGCGGCACCGGTCATGGAGGCGAGGCGGGCGAGCGCCTCACGCATGGCCGGTACGCCCTCGGCGGGCGCGTACTGGAGGGCTGCGGCGGGGGACTCGGCGAGCACCCGCGCCACCAGCCCGGCGAGCTCCGCCGTGGGAAAGGTGTCCGGCGCGGGCAGGCCGCCCGCCATGGAGAGCACACCGGGGGCGGTGCCGGCGGCGAGGATGTCCCTGATCGCGTCGGACCGTGCGAACTGGCTTCTCCGGGCGAGCAGTTCGGTGTATGTCATCGGGGAAGACGGCATACGCACGCTTTCTCGAGTGGGTAGGAAGGCGGATGTGGCCGGGCGCGGTCACCGGCGGGGCGGGTCGCATACGGAGTCGTCGCGGCGGTCGCGCACCGACTCCAGGATCGTCGTCACCGCGCGGGCGCCGGGCAGATGGCGGCGCCGGAGCGGGCGGCGCCCTCGCCCTCCGGCAGCACGACGGCCTCCTGGACCTCGGGGTAGCGGCGCAGCCCCCGTTCCACCTTGCCGGCTCGACCCGGTAGCCGCGGATCTTCACCTGGTTGTCGGCGCGGCCGACGAACACCAGAACGCCGTCCGGACGCTGCCGCACCAGGTGCCGGTGCGGTACGCGCGTATGCCGCCGTCCTCGCCCGGCAGCGTCAGGAAGCGTTCGTCGGTCAGGTCCGGGCGGTCCTGGTAGCCGCGGGCCACACCGGAGCCGCTGACGAACAGCTCGCCGATCTCACCGGTGGCCACCGGTGGCCACCGGTTCGAGCTCCGGCGAGAGCACCCGCACGGACACCCCGTCCAGAGGCAGCCCGATCGGGATGACGTCGGACTGCGCGTGCTCGGCGGTCGCCTCGTGCGCGGTGCAGGCGGTAGTGATCTCGGCGGGGCCGTAGAGGTTGTAGAGGCTGCCCTTGAACTGCCCGTCCAGGAGCGCCCGGCAGGCCGACGGGAGGATCACGTCGCCGCCCGCCTGGAAGCCGTGACCGCAGGCCGCCAGCACCCGACGTCGTCTCACGATCCGAGACTGCGGGCGTGTACTCCTCGGGGGCCACCTTCAGGTCGGCACGCCAGAAGAAGGCGGCGTCCTTGTAACGGGACCGCAGTACCGCCTCGTTGCCCGCCCACACCACGTCCTCGTCGTCGCACGTGCCGTTGGCGAACGTGACGACGTTCGACGTGAGCGTGCCGTCGCTGTCGAGCACCGGAAGACAGCGACATCCCGCCTGACGCAGCTCGAAATCCCGGCCGACCGTGTGAGGGACAGCGGGGCTTTCTGCGCACCGCTACGACAGCAGCCGCGCGAGCGCCGGAACATCGGGGACCACGACGTCGACGCCGGCCGGAGGGGCGACGGCGGGCGCGTCAGGGCCCCATTCCGGGCGTGGAATGTAGGCAGTACGCAGACCGGCCCCGGCGGCGGCTTCGAGGTCGTCGGGGTGGCAAGCCACCATCAGCAGCCGCCCGGCACGGACACCGAGCAGCTCGGCAGCCATCAGATACGCCCTGGGGTCGGGCTTGTACGTCGCGGCCTGTTCGGTCGACAGGACGCAGTCGAACCGCAGCCCGGCACGCTTCGCCAGCCGGGTGAGAAGACCGACGGAGCCGTTGGAAAGCGTCGCCGTGATCAAGGGCGTTGCCTGCAGCGCGGCGAGCCCCGACGGCACGTCCGGCCAGGCCTGAAGACGGCTCCATGCCTGCACCAGGCCGGCACGGTCGCCCTCGATGAACGCGGTGAGGCCGAATGCGGCCAGGACCTCGTCCAGCATCAGCCGGTGCAGCTCGTCCAGGGTTCGACAGGGCAGCGTGCCGTCCAGCACCTTCAGCAGCGCGGGCCGATAAGCCCTGCGCCACGCCTCCGTCACCGCCGTCCAGTCGGCGTCCAGCCTCGCCCGGCCGGCTGTCTCGGCGAATTCAGCGGCGATGCTCGTCCGCCAGTCGGTCAACGTACCGAACACGTCGAACACCACGGCGTCCACAGCTGCGTCCTCGGCGGGAGGAGTCGGGCGGCACCCGGACGGGACTGCTGGCTGACATCCGCGCGAGGTGTTACGAGCTCATGGAAAAGGATTTGAGCGAGGCGGCGTCCCGCTCTACCTTCGTAGCGGATCGTGAAGTCGTCGTTTGGAGGTGAGCCCCGTGAACGCAGTTACCCGTGGGTGCTCCCTCAACCCGTCACGGTCCGGCGGCTGACGTTCGGTGTCGCCAGGAGCGCCTGAGATCGAGGCACTCCTGGAAGGAGACTCCGATGACTACAAAGCCTTTTACATCTGGACTGGGCAAGAACGCGGTGGTGATCACGCGCGTCGCCGATGGGCAGTGGCATGCACTGCATGACGACCTGGTGGTCGGCCGCGGGTACGCCGAGCACCGGCCGGACGCACGCCTGTTCGTCAGCATCGACGCCTGGCACGACACCACCTTCGACCGGCTCGCCGAGGCGATGCTGGCGGAACTGCCGGCGCCGCTGCACACGGTGGTCGACGAAGCCGACATACAGCTGACGGCCGGCTGGCGGCGGGCCGGTTTCACGATCCGGCGCCGCGAGTGGGAGTGCGTCGTGCCTACGGACCCGCGGGTCACCGGGCTGGACGAAGTCCTGCCGCCGTCGGGCGTGACGATCGTGCCCGCCGGCCAGGCGGACGAGGGCCTGCTGCGGGCGGTGGACCGCGCGATCCGTGACGAGGTCGAGGCGGCCGTCGGGTGGCAGTCGATGCCCGCGGAGGTGATATGCCGACCCGAAGGCGACACCATCGTCGACCCGTCGAAGTACGCGGTGGCCGCGGCGCCGGACCGCTACCTGGGCCTGATCCGGGTGGTGACGGTGAAACGGCCGCGCATCGGGCTGGTCGCGGTCCGGGCCGACGAGCAGCGCCGCGGCATCGCGCGGGCGCTGCTGGCCCACGCGCTGGGGACGCTGCACCGCTCCGGGTTCGCCGAGGCCTGGACCGAGGTCCACGAGTCCAACCGAGCAGCCTCGGCGCTGTTCGAGGGCATCGGCGCCCGGCAGATGAGCAGCAACCTGGAGCTGGTGCGATGACGAAGAACAAGAATGTCATCGAAGTCGAGGGCAGGGTCGTCGAGTGCCTGCGCAGTGCCATGTTCACCGTGGAGCTTGAGAACGGCCACCGGGTGCTCGCGCACATCAGCGGGAAGATCCGCAAGAACTACATCAAAATCATGCTGGAGGACCGGGTGCTGGTGGAACTCCCGCCGTATGACCTGACACGCGGCCGGATCGTGTTCCGATACCGGAACTAGCGACGGTCGCCACTTTCCGCGATAGCTGATCCAGAGCCTCGGTCACGGCGTTTCCGTGACCGGGGTCTCTAGGGCAGGCCTGACGGTGCGGCGATCGCGCCAGGCCGGGGCGAGGGCGGTGAGCATTGCGGCGCCGGTCAGGGCGAAGGCCCAGCGGTAGCCGGTTCCCGCCGAGAACCAGCCGAAGGCGATGGCGCCGACGCCCATGCCGGCGTCGTAGGCGAGGTTCCACAGCGCGCTGACGGTGTCGTAGCCGGCGGCTGGGACGCGGGCGTACATCAGCGTCAGTGTGGCGTTCTGGGTGACCCCGAATCCGAATCCGAACACGCCGACGGCGATGACGACGGCGACCGGGCTGCTGGTCAGTGCCATCAGCAGCGTGCCGGAGGCCGACAACAGCAGGCCGGGAAGGACCAGACCGGCGGGACCGCGCCGGTCGCCGTGCCGCCCCGCGAGCCAGCGGGCCAGTGTGGCCGTCGCGGGCTGGACGAACAGCGCCACGGTGACCAGGCCCGTGGCCGAGGCCGGCACCGCGAGCGGCAGGAAGGTGACGACGATCCCGGCGGCCATGGCAACGGCCGCGAAGACCACGGCAGGACAGGTCAGTTGGGCTGTGCGAAGGCCCTCGGTGATGCCGATGGCACGGCCGGAGACGCGGACGCGGTCGGGCAGGCCAGGCACCGAGACGATCGCCGCGAGGGCGGCCACCGCCCCCATCGTGCAGACCACCCCGTAGCCGGTGTGCGCGGCCAGCCACACCCCCAGCGGCAGGGCAGCCAACGAGGGCACCCCGCTCACTATGCCGACCAGCGCCAGCCCTTCCCCGCGACGCTCGGCCGGGATGAGGGACGCGGTCAGCGCGCCGCCCGCGACCACCGTGAAAGCGAAGCCCAGCCCACGCAGCAGGCAGACCGCGACGATCCACCACAGGTCCCGGGAGAGCGTCAGGACCAGGGCCGGAGCACCCAGCAGGACCAGCCCGGCGCCCAGGACGAGGCGGTAGCCGAAGCGGTCGACCAGGCGGGGCGTCACGAACTCGCCGACGACGGTCGCCAGCATCAGCGCGCCGGTCGCCAGCCCGGCAGCGCCGCCTGCCCCGGCTCCCGCGCCGCCGGTCGAGGCGTAGTGGGGGACCACCGACAGCAGCAGGTAGAAGCTGGTCGATGCGCCGAGGATGGAAACGAAGCGCAACAGCAACAGCCGTGTCAGCAGAGGCGGTCGCGGCGCGAAAGACGAGGAAGCGGAGTCGAGGGTCTCGGGCATGGCAGGACGCTAAACGGCCGACTGGATCTCCCGTAAGATCCAGTTCCATGCCACTGGAGTGGGCCGGTTCCTCGCCCGAGCTGCTGCTGGTTCTCGACCGCACCGGTGGCCTGCCCCTGCGCGCGCAACTGGAGTGCCGGCTGCGGGACGCGATCCGCACCGGGCGGCTGCAGGCCGGCGAAAGGCTCCCGTCCTCCCGCGAACTCGCCCGCACACTCGGGCTCTCACGCGGCCTGGTGCAGGAGTGCTACGCCCAACTGCAGGCCGAGGGCTACCTGGTGACCCGTGGGGGTTCCGCCACCAGGGTCGCGGCGGGGGCGGTGGCAGTGCCGGCCCTGGCGTGCCCGTCCGCGCAGGCACCGCGGCTGGTCGCCGACTTCCGCTGGGGCGTGCCGGACCTGGGCTCCTTCCCGGTCGACGACTGGCTCTGGGCGACGCGTGAGGCCGCCCGGGCCATGCCGACCGCGGCGCTCGACTACGGCGACCCGCGCGGCAGTGCCGCACTGCGCGAGGTCCTGGCCGGTTACCTGCGCCGGGTGCGGGCCGCCGCGGCCGACCCGGAACGCATCGTCGTCTGCAACGGCTACGCCCAGGGGCTCGGCCTCGCACTGCGCGCCCTCGCGGACGACGGCGTGCGCAGCGTCGCCTTCGAGGACCCCGGCTCACCGGCCACCACTGCCGCGGCCGCCGCGGCGGCGGGCCTCTCCGCAGTGCCGGTGCCGGTCGACGAGCACGGCGTCGACGTGCGTGCGCTCGCGGCGACGGGGGCTCGCGCGGTCGTGGTCACCCCCGCGCACCAGTGGCCGACCGGCGTGGTCCTCGCCCCCGAGCGGCGGCTCGCTCTCATCGAGTGGGCCCGCCGCCGCGACGCGTTCGTCATCGAGGACGACTACGACGCCGAGTTCCGGTACGACCGTGAACCGGTCGGCGCCCTCCAGGGCCTCGCGCCCGACCGGGTGATCTCCATCGGCACGGTCAGCAAGTCACTCGCCCCCGCCCTGCGCATCGGCTGGCTGCTGTGCCCACCCCCTCTCGCCGAACCAGTCGCCCAGCAGAAGCAGTTGAGCGACCGCGGCTCGCCCACGCTGGACCAGTTGGCCCTGGCCCGGCTGATCGAGTCCGGACGCTTCGACCGGCACCTGCGCCGCAGTCGGGCCACCTACGCGGCACGCCGGGCCGCGCTGCTCGACGCGCTGGCCGCGCACGCCCCGGGGGTGACGGTCACCGGACTCGCGGCCGGCTTCCACGCTGTCGCCCACCTGCATACCGGGGCCGACGAGCACCGCCTCAGCACCGCCGCCCGCGAGCGGTCGGTCGGTCTCTACGGCATGAACCGCTGCCGCGCCTCACACGTCGACGCGCCCGCCCAACTCGTCCTCGGCTTCGGCAACGTGGGGGAACGGGCCATCACCGAGGGCATTGCGGCGGTCGGCGATCTGCTCGCCGGTCGGTCGTAGAGTGGCGGTCCGTCACCGACACCACTGACTGCGCCGCGTGGGGGCCTCGCTCTTCTCCTCGACGCGGTGCGTGGCTCGGCAGCGCGCCTCGCCGGAAAGGCCGGCGTGGGTTGACCCTGACCTTGGGGCAGGGCCCAGACTCGTGGCAGGGCCGCCTCGAAGGGGCTGGTGGCCGCCGGGGCAGCCGTTGCGCTTTCGAGCTGCGCCGAATCCGTACCGTCGTGAGATGAGGGAATGACCATGGGGGAGTCCGTTCACACCGTCAGAAGCAACAGGGCCCGGATGCCGCTGGTCTCCCTGCGACTGGGGGGCGCGGCGGTGGCGGTCACGCTGCTGGCCGGGGTGGCCGCATGCGGGGTGGCCCCCCGGGACGGTGGCGTGACCGTGCCGAAGGCCGCTGCCCGGCAGGAACACCCGGAATTACAGAAGGCCATCCAGGAGATCGTCGCTTCCGGTTTCGCCGGGGTGCAGCTGCGCGTGCACGATGAACGGGGCGAGTGGGTCGGCAGCGCCGGGGTGCGCAAACTGGGCGAGGCCGCGAAGCCGCCGACGGACGGGCGGTTCTGGATAGGCAGCACCACCAAGACCTTCACGGCGACCCTGGTGCTGCAACTGGTGGCCGAGGGCAAGATCGGGCTGGACGCCCCGGTGGCCGGCTACCTGCCCGAGCTCGGGCTGGACCGTCGGATCACGGTGCGGATGCTGCTGCAGCACACCAGCGGGTTGTTCAACTACGCGGGCGGTGAGCGCTACGACGACGGGACGTTCGTACCGGGGATCCCCGCGGCGGGCAAGGAGTGGATGGACAACCGGTTCCGCACCTACCGGCCGGCGGAGCTCGTGCGGTTCGCGTTGTCCAAGCGGGCGCCGTTCGCGCCGGGGACGGACCAGCGCTACTCCAACACCAACTACACGCTGGCGCTGCTGCTGGTCGAGAAGGTCACCGGCCGCTCGTACGCCGAGGAGATGCGGCGTCGGATCCTGCGGCCGCTCGGGCTGCGGGACACCAGCGTGCCGGGCAGCCGGACGGAGCTCCCCGGGCCGCACGCCCACGGCTACTACCGCTACCAGGACGCCGGTCAGTGGAAGGTGGTCGACGTCGCCCGCCAGAACCTCTCCCTCCTGGCTGGCGCCGGTGACATGATCTCGACCACCCAGGATCTCCACACGTTCGTCTCCGCACTGCTGGGCGGCAAGCTCCTGCCGGCCAAGCTGCTGGCCGAGATGCGCACGCCGCATGGCAAGCTCGGCTACGGCTTCGGACTGTGGGTGCAGGACGTCGGCCCGGGCTGCGGCGGCACCCTCGTCCACCACAATGGAGGCGCCCCGGGAGGTTATGGGGCGCTGATGATCAGCACGCCCGACGGACGTAAGACCCTGACCGCCTCGATCACCGCCGGGGACGCCGCGATCGACACGGCCAAGGAGTTCGGGCAGGCGACGCAGAAGCTCATCAAGGAGGTGTTCTGCGGCACGCACGCTCGCGGCGTCCGCTGACGACATGACAAACGGCAGCACAGACGGCATCACTGACGGCATTACCATCGGCCAAGCTGCGGCATTCGCCGGCGTCACGGTGAAGACCATCCGGCACTATCACCGGTACGGCCTGATCGACGAACCCCGCCGCGACAGCTCCGGCTACCGACGCTACGGGTCGACTGACCTGCTGCGGCTGGTCCAGGTCCGGACGCTGGCCGGCGCAGGCGTACCGCTGGCCGAGATCGCGGCCATACTGGACGCCGATCCGGACCGGTTCGCCGCCGCGCTCATCGACGTCGAACAGCAACTCACCGGCCGGATCGACGAACTGATCGCACGGCGCGACATGCTGCAGCGGCTCGCGGGCGGCGACCGGGCCCTGCTGCCCGACCGCGCCTGCGCGCTCCTGGACCGGATGCCCGGCCTCGGATTCACCGCGGACGACGTGACCACGGTCCGCGAGGCCCTGGTGCTCGTCAGGGCGCTGGTACCCGAAGGCTTCGACAACTATCTCGCCCAGATCGAGCGCGGCCTCGGCGATCCCCGGTACGTCTCCTTGATCCAGCGCTGCTGGCGCGCCGGCGACTGGGAACCCGACGACCCCCGGATCGACGAACTCGCCGCAGCCCTGGCCGACCACTTCCTCACCGATCCGTCGCTGCTGCCGGTCCTGACCGGACTCCAGGACCGCGACGACGGCGCGATCCGGTACGAGCTGCTCACCCACCACGGAGAGGATCAGAAACCGGCCTGGGCCCGACTGACCGTGCTGATCGAGGCACACCTTTGCTCGGCGGGCATCGACATCACGTACCAGACACCAGCTGACTGAGCGAGAGGGAACGACATGCCCGAACTGCGCCAGGCCCGCGTCTCCGATCACAGCACGATCGTCGCATGCGTGCATCAGTGGTGGGGGGACTCGCGGACCCCCGCGCAGGCCCGCGAGCTCTCCCTGCTGCTGCCCAAGCTGTTCCTGCAGTTCTTCGCCGGCACGAGTCTGGTCCTGGAGGACGCATCCGGCATCAGGGCGTTCCTCGTCGGTTTTCATTCCGCCGACAACGACGAAGAGGCATACATCCACTTCGTGGGAGTGGACCCGAATCTCCGTGGGCAGGGGGCAGCCCGCCACCTGTACACGACCTTCTTCCGGCGTGCCGCCGACGCAGGCCGCACCGAAGTGCGTGCGATCACCTCGCCAGGAAACACCGGATCCATCGCCTTTCACCGCGCCATGGGGTTCGCTCTCGAAAGCGGGGACCGAGTGGTCGACGGTCTGCCCCTGCACAGCGACTACGACGGTCCTGGTCAGGACCGGGTGTGCTTCTACAAGAAGATCGCCCGCTGACCCGCGAACACCTCCCCACCGAAGGAGGCAGCCCTGCAGCGAGGACGTGGCCGCCCTGGAGACCCGCGAGGCCGCCCCGCGTCCGTGGCAGACAACCGGCGTGTGGTCACTGTGCCTTCTCGTCAGCGGATGTCGTGGTCGGGGTGGGTCTGGTCGTATGCGTGCCGTGCCTTGGCGATGAGGGCACGGTGGGCGAGTGACCAGTCGGCGAGGGCCTTGACCAGGTGGGTCAGGTCGGCTCCGGTCTCGGTCAGGCGGTAGTCGACCTGGGCCGGGACGGTCGGGTACACGGTGCGCAGCACCAGGCCGTCGCGTTCGAGCCTGCGGACGGTAAGGGTGAGCATGCGCTGGGAGATGCCGTCGATGGCGCGCTGCAGTTCGCGGAAGCGGCGCGGCCCGCCCGCAAGCTCAACGATCACGAGCACCGACCATTTGTCGCCGATGCGGTCCAGGACGTCGCGGATGCCGCAGTCGGGGTGGTCTTCGCGGCCGCAGGGGTCGAGGTCGGCGGGGGCGGTTACCCCGGTGTGCGTGAGTGACATCAAACTGCCTTCTTGTGGCCGGTGTGCGTGCGATCAAGGATCAAGCGTAGTTACCGATGAGAACCACGACGGAAGACGGCGATTGACATGATCTTGGTGACGGGAGCAAACGGGAGCCTCGGCTCGGCCACCCTTGCGGCATTGCGTGCCGGCGGCGCCGCTGTGACGGGCGGCAGCCGCACGCCGGGCGAGGGGACGCGGCACCTCGACTTCGACGACCACGCGAGCCTGGACCTCACCGGGGTGTCCACCCTGGTGCTGATTTCCGCCGGTTATGCCGAGGACGACCAGGTCGTCGGGCGGCACGCCGCGGTCCTGGACGCCGCCATGCGCGACGGAGTTGACCACGTCGTCTACACGAGCCTGACCACGGCCGGCGACCATCTCGGTTTCGCGCTGGCGCACCGGGCCACCGAACGCCTGGTGCGAGCAAGCGGACTGCCATGGACGATCCTGCGGAACGGCTTGTACGCCGAACTCTTCGGCGGCCTGCTGATATGGGCTGGCGACGGTCTGGAGTCCGCGTTCGGGGACGGTGCCCTGGCGGCGGTCGCGCGGGAGGATCTCGCCGATGCCGCGGCGGCCGTCGCGGGGAACCCGGCCCGACACAGCGGGCGGGTCTATGACCTTGTCGGTACGCCGGTCACGGCGGGTCAGGTGGCCGACAGGCTCGGGGTTCCGCACCGCACCATCGGGCTGGGCGAGTACCGGCGCAGGCTCCTCGACGACACACCTGGGCTCCTGCCGTTCCAGCCGCCCATGCTCGCTTCGATCGCCACGGGCATCCGGCATGGCTTCCTGGCCGGCACCACTGCCGACCTCACGGACCTTCTCGGCCGCCCGGCGCGCGATCCATTGCCTGTGGCCGTTGCAGCCGCGTCCGCCGCTTCTCGTCCGGGGAGGGGGTGAGGCGTGGAGTCATTGCAGCGCGAGTGTGATGGCGATTCCCGTCGTCGCCAGGTACAGCGATGTCGCGCTGACGGCCACGACCTGGTTGACCCGGCGGGCTCGCGCCTGGCCGCCGGTCCGGATCGAGACACGCCAGGCGTAGGTGGTGGTCGCGACCCCGATGAACACATACACCAGTGAGTACAGGTGGATCTGGTCGACGAGCGTCATGCCGTGCATGATGCCGAGGGACTGGCCGGCGGCGCGCATGTTGACCACGATGGCGAAAAGCGCCGCGCCCAGCAGGCCCAGGCGCGCGCCCAGCAGGGGGGTCTCCTCCTCGGACCAGAGGAAGAAGGAGACGAGGGAGATCAGGAACGCGACGTAGACCGGCAAGGTCTCCTTCACGAAGCCGCTGGCGTCGTTCCTTGCTACGCGCATCTGGATGATGAACTGGTGATAGGCGGAGCCGGATCTGGGCCGTACGTCCGGGTTGCCGAAGGCCATCGTGTAGCGATGGTCCCGGACGAGTGTGCGAAAGTCGGTGATCTCGAAGCTGCTCAGCCGGGTGCCGTGGTTGTAGGTCGAGCCGACTGTGTCGGGCGTGTAGACGAACTGCGATGTGTCCCGGGTGTCCTCCACGACGAAGTTCACGGTCTGCCGGTCGAAGGGGTAGTCGCTCAGGTTGAAGTTCTCACGATAGGTTCCGACGACCTTCTGGTAGGTCCAGTACAACCCGTGCTCCGTGACGCTCACCTGATCGGCCTGCCTGGTCGACGAGGCGTTGATGAACTCGAAGCGTTTGATCGGCTCCAGGTCCGGTCTCGGACACACACTCCAGAACCAGATGTCGGCGTCGATGGTCCGCGTCGTGGTGTCGAGGGCATACAGGTCGGCGACGTATGCACCGAGACGGCAGGTGTCCACCGCCACCGCGGGTGTGGCCGCACCCATCGTCACGCCCATCGCGCCGACGCAGACGAGCAACCATCGGATCCCCCGAAGGGCCGTTGAGACATCCACCTTGGCACGCTAGCGGCCGATCCGGCGAGCACGATCCCGCCTTGGGTGCGGCGCCCGGAACGCCATCCCCTATTCCCCCGCCCGGACCACGCGTTCTCCCCGGCACCAGCCATGATGCCGGCCTCCAGGTTTGGGCGAATCAACTTCGGGACCTTCTGGGCACCCCGCTGCCCGTTGTGTCCTACGGCGGTTCGTTCATGACCATTACCGCGACCGTCGAGGTCTCCCCGGACGCGGGCGCAGGCGCGGTCGCGGAGGTGCGGGTCCAGCCCTGGTCCGACTTGGCGCTGCTCCACTGGCGGCCTGCGAATGCCACGGACGTGGCGTGCAGCGCGGTGGCGTGGCAGACCAGCCAGAGGGCCAGGGACCAGGCTGTCGCGGGCTCGTCGACGGGGTACATGACACCGCCGCGCACGGAAATGGGAGCCGCCGGCACCCGGCCGAACTCCCGCCGGACTGCGGCCGTGACACCGGTGCCTCTCCCGGCTGGGGCGCCCGCGGCGCCGCCCGCCCCGGCCGCCTCGACGCCCGTCGCATCCGCTCAGGTCGGGGCTGCGGCGACCTCTGCCCCTGCCACCGTGCAGCTCAGCGAGGGCCCCTCCCGCCCGGTCAGCACCGCGGCGAGCGTCGCCGCCATGCCCTCATGCTGTGCGTAGGCCTCCGGGTAGCCGCTGTGCTTGACCTGCTGCGCGGCTTCGGTGACAGGCAGGTTCAGGTAGTCCGGCACCTTCACCAGCGCGTCGAAGAACCTGCCCACCGCGTAGACGGGGTCGCTGATCTGCGCCGGGGTGCCCCAGCCCTGGGACGGGCGTTGCTGGAACAGACCGAGGGAATCGCGGTCGCCGTAGGAGAGATTGCGGAGTTTGGACTTCTGGATCGCGGTCGCCAGGGCGATGGTGACGGCCTGCTCCGGCAGGCCGCGCGCGTGGGCCACGGCGGCGATGGTCGCGGCGTGGGACGCCTGGTCCAGGTCGAGCGTGACGGTCGTACCGTCCGGGTCGTGTGCCGTGCACTCGTCGGGAGAAGTCGCCCCCACGCCGACCCTCCTCTTACCCACCCTCGGCTACAGTTTATTTGCGTTATTGCGCAACCATATAACTCTGACGGCTGTCTCTCTGAGCGGGTTGCACAGCGGTCGATCCGAACGAGGACCGAGAGGGGAAGGCATGACTGGTCGGCGTGGACCGGCGAAACCGGCCGTACGGGCGGGCCGACCGGGGCGCCTGAGCGACCGGGGGCTGGAGCTGGTCCTGCTGATCGGCGCCATCCTCATCTGCGTCTACGGCTATGCCGAGACGGCCCTCGCCCTCACCGGGAAGCTGCCGTCCGGCATGGCGACGACGTGCGCGGCCACGGCCGCGCTGCCGCTGCTGTGCCACGTCGCCGTATGCCGGTTCGCGCGGCACGCCGATCCGCTGATCCTGCCGCTGGCCACCCTGCTCAGCGGCCTGGGCCTCGTGCTCATCCACCGCCTCGACATCGCCTACGGGACGCACTACCGCCACTCGGCGCCTGCGGCCTCGGGGCAGCTGATGTGGTGCGGCGTCGCGGTGGCGGTGTTCGCCGGGGCGGTGGTGCTGTTGAAGCATCACCGAAGGCTGCAGCGCTATCCGTACGTCACGATCGCCGTGGGCATGGTCCTGCTGATGGCGCCGGCGTTCTACCCGGGTGACGTCTACGGCGCCAAGCGGTGGATCTTCATCGGGCCGCTGTCCTTCCAGCCCGGCGAGTTCGTGAAGATAGTCATCGTGGTGTTCTTCGCCGGGTATCTGACGATGCGCCGGGACGCCCTGGCGCTCGCCGGACGGCGGCTGTTGGGCATGTATCTGCCGCGCGGGCGGCAGCTCGGCCCGGTCGCGGCCGTGTGGATCCTCAGCCTGCTCGTCCTGATCTTCGAACGGGACCTCGGCACCTCGCTCATCTTCTTCGGCCTGTTCGTGATCATGCTGTACGTCGCCACCGAGCGCACCAGCTGGGTGGTGTTCGGCGTCGTCATGTTCGCCGTCGGCGCCTTCGTCGTCGGCTCCTTCGAACCGCACGTCCACGGCCGTGTCGTCGCCTGGCTGCACCCCATGGACATCTTCCTGCCGCCCGACAAGCGCCCGCCGGGGCTGGTCTCGGACCAGGCTGCCCAGGCCCTGTTCAGCTTCGGCTCGGGCGGCATCCTCGGCACCGGCCTCGGCGAGGGCCATCCGGAACTCATCGGCTTCGCCGGACGCAGCGACTTCATCCTCACCACGGTCGGCGAGGAACTCGGCCTGACCGGCGTGACACTCGTCATCCTGCTCTACGCGCTGCTTGCCGAGCGCGGCCTGTGCACGGCCCTGACCGTCACCGACCCCTTCGGTAAGCTGCTCGCCGCCGGCCTGGCCTCGGCGCTCGTCCTCCAGGTCTTCGTCGTCGTAGGCGGTGTCACGGGGCTCATCCCGCTCACCGGCAAGGCATTGCCGTTTCTCGCCCAGGGTGGTTCGTCCATGGTCGCCAACTGGCTGCTGGTCGCCGTTCTGATCAAGGTCAGCGACACGGCCCGCCGGCCCCCACCGGCCCCGGCCACCGACGTCAGCGCCGCCGAGACCCAGTTCGTCCGGCCCTGACCCCGACCTCTTTCACGACAACCGCAGCGAGGAGCGCCAGATGTACTTGGACATCATTCCCCTGGGCTTGCTCACCCCGGCGGTCCTCCGAGGGAGCCAGTTCATCGGAGACGCGAAGCATCGAAGCAGACTCCGCTACGGTCACGCACCCGCGACGCCGGACACGGCCGGTGCGAGATCCGGCGGATCAAGTCGTGCACGGTGGGTGAACAACCCGCCCTGCTCAGGGGCCCGCCGAGCCGCCCGTACGGGAACCGACTGCCGCACAAGCGTCATCGGCTGCGCCCCGTGGGGTCGGCATGGACACCTGCCCCCGGCGCGCTGATGGGGCGCATCTCACGCATCCCGGTCGGCTCGCGTCCCGCGTTGCTCGCCGCCGTGGTGATGCTCGCCCTGACCTCGGCGTCCGCGCCGGCGCCGTGGGCTGGAGCCCATGGCCTTCCCGGTCGCGGAGACGGCCCGCATGCTCGACAGCCACAGGAACATCCTCGGGCCGCCAAGAACGGGCCGGGGCCCTTCGGGGTCACCGCCGACGTTGCCGCGAACCGGCAGACGGTCCGGGTCGGCGCGCTGTTCGGCGCGGACCGCTCCGACGACCTGTCCGGCGGGCACTTCTGCACGGCCTCGGTCGTGCACAGCCCCCACGGCGACCTCATCGCCACCGCCGCGCACTGTGTGAGCGACCCCGACAGCGACCTGGTGTTCGTGCCGGGCTACCGGGACGGGAAGGCGCCGTACGGGGTGTGGAAACTGGGGCACCGCTATCTGCCCGACGGGTGGTCCAAGGACGAGGACGAGGACAGCGATCTGGCGTTCGCCACCGTCGACGACCAGGGCGGCAAGGCGATCGAGGACGTCGTCGGAGCCAACCGGTTCACGCCCGGCACGACCACCGGTGCCACCGCCGTGACCGTCATCGGCTACCCCGACTCCCGCGAGAGGCCCATCAGCTGCACCAACAAGCCGACCGCGCACAGCAGCACCCAGCAGCGCATCGACTGCCCCGCCTTCACCCACGGCACCAGCGGTAGCCCCTGGATCAACAGTGAGGGCCAGGTCGTCGGCGTCCTCGGCGGCTATGACGAGGGCGGCGACACCGACGACGTGTCCTACAGCGTGACGCTGGGCAGCCTGGCGGCCGCACTGTACAAGGACGCGACCAGCGATCCGTGATCCGCGATCCGCGATCCGTCCGATAACCCGGACCTCCCGCCCGTAGCCTTTCCCGGTCCTCAAAGACCACGCTCGCCTTGGCCGGTGCGGACGGGCATCGGGCCGCCTGGCTCAGCGAGGATCTCGCCCCACCGGCCGTGTCCTCACGCGCCCGGGGGTGCAGCGGGTCGAGTTGGAGTGGCTTGTCGTCCTCCAGGTGCATCTCGACGCCGATGGCGGTGCCTCCAGGGTCGCCCAGTTGGCCCAGCTCGCCGTGATGGCGACCGCCGAGAAGGGGCGCCCTGCTGTTGGTCTCCGGGGACTTCCGCCTCGCCCCTCGCCCCGCGGACGGCCTGTTCGGTGAGGAGACCGGTGACCAGTGCCATCACCACCGAGGCAGAACGGCAGGTTCTGCAGCAGCTGATGTAGGTCGCGGGCCTCGTCGACACCACGGCCGCAGGACGGCGTCGGCGGGCTGCGCGGCGCACGAGGTACCCGTCAAGGGCGGTGGTCGTTCTTCAGTCAGCAGGCGATGTTGCGCCGGACGACGACGGCTGCCACTGGGACTCCACCCCGCACGACCCCGTCACCCGTGTTGGCCTGCAAGGCGTCGGACACATCAAGGTCCACCGGCACCGGCAGGTTGCCGGCAACGTCAAGTCGTTTGGCGTGAAGTGGGAGGTGCGGCGCTGGTATGTCATCCTGACCGCCGAGCAGGTGCGGCCGGAGCCGCCGGCGTCGACCGGCTCGGTGGTCGGCATCGACCTGGGCACAGCCGACTTCCCCGCCACTTCCAACGGCGGAGTCGTGCCCAACCCCCGCCACGAAGCGCCGCTGCAAGGCGGTCGAGATCGTGGCCTGGTTACACCGCACGGTGCGCCGCCAACGCCTGGACCTCGCACACAAGACGGCTCTTGATCTCGTCCGTAAAACTCCGAGCCGATGCCGTTGTGGTCAAGCCGCTGTCAGTCGCGGTCCTGGTAACGGTAGTTGTAGTAGTCCTGGCCGCCCACCAGGACAGAGGTGACGAACTTCGGCAGACCGTCGGAGTTCCGCTCGACTTCCTGTGAGGTCTGCCGGGTGAAGCCCAGCGACACCCCGGGGATCACCGGGTACTCGGGCTGTGACCTGTCGATGGTCCAGCCCCGCTCGGCGGCACGCCGGAACAGGTGCTCGGCAGGGGTGGTGAACACCTCGTCTCCCTCGAGCAGGACGCGCGTGCTGGACGTGCGACCCTCACCAGGCCACCACAGCTCGATCGCGGTGACGTGGGTCCCGCCCTCGGCCAGGGCCTGTACACCGACGTGGTCGAGGGTCCAGGACGCCTGCGCCGAGTTCTGGCTCGCGCGCCTCAGTACTCGGGGCTCGCCCCAGTCGGGCACAGCGGCGAGCGCCTCGTCGAGCGTCATGTCCAGCAGGATCGGCGCGACTCCGCGCGGCGGGTCGAGTACCAGATCCACTGCCTCATCCCTCAATCTTTCACGGCGTCGTCATGTCAGGGTGTCGTAGTTTATCGTCCAACCCTTTTCGTCAGGATGTCCTGGAACTTCCTGTTGTTCTTCAGGCTGTCGACCATGTTCTTGATGTGGGAGTCGTACTTGTCGCCGTGCAGGTCGCGGACCTCGTCGATGTCCTCTGCATGGCCTGGTCCCAAGGTCGGCGTCGATCAGCTTCCGCTGTTTCGCGCGCCATTGCTCGCTTTCCTTGCTGGAGCCCGTGCTCGTCAGCTCGCGGTGGTCCTCGGCGTCCATGCAATCGCGGGCCCCATGCCGGCGTGTCCCGAACCGGCGCGACTTTCATACGCCCGGCTTCGGGGACGGCAACGCCCCCGAATGGCCGCCGTATGCCCCGAGCCGCCCTGCTGTCCGTCCCCGGTGGACCGGGGCAGGGCCGGCAGCGAGCACCACCTGATCGTCGAGGTGCACGGCATCCCGCTCGCGGCATTACTACTGGCGGCGACCGCAAGGACGTCACCCGACTGATCCCGCTGATCCAGGCCGTCCCGCCGATCCGCGGCAAGCGCGGCCGGCCACTGCGCCGCCCCAAGCACCTGTACGCCGACCGCGGTCATGACCACGAGGTCTACCGGGACAAGGTCCGCCGGTTCCAGATCACCCCGCACCTCGCCCAGCGTGGCACCGGGCACGGCTCCGGCCTGGGCGGGTACCGCTGGGTCGTGGAAGGAACGATCGCGCTGCCGCACTGGTTCCGCCGCCTGCGCACCGCACTCTGTCGAGAGTAAGCGCAGGCGATGTGCCCCAGGGGATGGCCTACTCGATGCGTCAGAACGCGTCAGAACGCATACGTGGCAGTCAGGGCCGCGCAGCCTCACATCCGGGATCTCAGCACGTCGACCTCACAGCCCGGTGCGAAGGGGTCGAAGCCGTGCTCGATCAGCCAGCGAACCGCCAGCAGGCTTCGCAACGACCACCACGCGTGGATCACGTCGAGGTCGATGTCGATGTCGGTGCCGTAGCCGGCGATGACGTCGTCGAGGTGCTCCTGGTGTCCGAGCGTGAAGGTGGCGAGGTCGTACAGGGCATCACCCTGGCCCGCCTCGGACCAGTCGATGATGCCCGTGACCTCGTCGCCGTCGACGAAGACGTGCGCGATCTGCAGGTCGCCGTGCGTGAACGCCGGAGTCCACGGCCGGAGTGCGGCCTCGGCGACCCGGCGGTTGCGGGTGACCAGGTCGGCGGGCAGGACGCCGTTCGTCACGAGCAACTCGCACTCGTCGTCGAGTTCCGCCGCCAGCGCGACGATGCTCCGGCCGGCCCGCCCCGGCCGGGACGGCAGCGGCGCGTCGTGCAGCTTCCGGATGGCGGCGCCCGCCGCGGCCCACGCCGCCGGTGACCCGGTCGACGGCCCACCGAGGCGCCCGAGCGTCGTCCCCGGAAGTGCGGCGATCGCGAGCACGGGCGGCTTGCGCCACAGGACCTCCGGGGTCGGGACCGGCGCCAGGGACATCGCCTCGACCTCGACGTCGATGCGCGCCTGATCGGCGTCCACCTTCAGGAACACGTCACCGACGCGCAGAGTCGCACGCTCGGAATGGGCGACGACGACTTGGACCTCATCCATGGGCGACCAGTATCCCGGGGGTGATCGCCGACGTCACCGGGTTTTCGCCTGCGATCACGCGGCTGACCGCGTCCCGTTACTGAAATTGAACCCGTGATGTCGGTGATGGTGTTCCTGCGGCCGTCGCCGACATCACGTGGAGGCCGTCGGGCGTCGGGGTCGGTGTCAGCGGACCGGTTCGAGACGGTCGGCGTCCGGGCGCCCGGCGCTCAGGTGGGCGGTGAGGAAGCGGGCGGCGCGGTCGAGTGCGGCGTCCGCCTCGTCGAGGCGGCCGTAGTGGTGTTGGAAGACGTGGGGGAGGCCGGGCCCGACTTCGAGCGTGACCTCGACGCCGTCGGCGCCCGCGCGGCCGGCCAGCCGGACCGCGTCGTCGAGGAGCACCTCGTTCGCCCCGACCTGCACGAGGAGTGGGGGCAGTCCGGTGAGGTCGGCGAACACCGGACTGGCCAGGGGATGCGCCCTGTCGCCTGCGCCGACGTAGAGATCGGCGTAGGCGCGCACGTCGGCCTCTGTGAAAATGGGGTCGGCGCTCTCCTTGGAACGGATGCTTCCTCCGGCGAGGGTGAGGTCGATCCAGGGGGAGAAGACGACCACGGCGGCTGGTTGCGGCAGCCCGGCCTCTCGGGCGGCGAGCAGCGTGGCGATGCTCAATCCGCCACCGGCGGAGTCACCGGCCATGACGAGGTCCCGTGGGTCGGTGCCCGACGCCAGCAGCTCGCGGTAGGCCGCGAGCCCGTCGTCGACAGCCGCGGGGAAGGGGTGCTCGGGCGCCAGCCGGTAATCCACCGATGTCGCGCGCAGCCCGGCGCGGCGGGCCAGTTCACCGACCAGCCCTACGTGGGTGTCCGGTGAGCCGATGACGTAGCCGCCGCCGTGCAGGTAGAGCAGTCGGCCGCGGCCGGAGGCTTCGGCCGGCTCCAGCTCCAGGGTCGGCCGCCCGCCCAGGACGGTCCTGCGGGTGACCACGCCCTCCGGCGCGGGGCGGGTGACAGCCGCGGCGAAACCGCTGCGCTGCTCTTCGGGGGTGGGCCGTATCTCGGTGCGAGGGGCGGAACGGAGTATGGCGTCCAGGGCGTCGCGCTGCTGTCGGGACATGCGGGGCCTCCATGGGTCGGGGTGCGAGGATGGATTCCTGGGAATCCATCTGCCTGACCCCAACCGGATTCCAAGGAAGATGATTCCTGGGAATCTACTGGAGCTAATGTGAGCCACACCACCCCGACCTTCATCGATCTGGTCCGCGTCGAGACCCGGCTCTACAACGCGGTGAGCGCCCGGTTGCGCGTCGCACAAGGGCTGAGGCTGGGACAGTTCGAGCTTCTGGAGATCATCGACCGCGTGCCGGAGTGCCGCGTGCTCGACATCGTCGGCGAGCTGGCGATCACCGTGGGGGCCGTCAGCAAGGCGGTCGACCGGCTGGTGGCCGCGGGCTGGTGCCTGCGGGTCGCGCATCCCCAGGACCGCCGCTCGTCCGTCCTCCGCCTCACACCCGCGGGTGAGAAGCAGTTGTCCGCTTCCCGCCCCATTGTCGAAAGCGAGCTCATCTCCCTGACCTCGGCGGTTCCCCCTGACGACCTGGCCCGCATCGCCTCAACCCTGGCCGCCCTGCGCGCAACCCTTGAGGCGGGCACCCACGGCCGGCCGGGATGAGGGGACATGACCCGCGAACGGAATCCGCCCGGCAGCGAACTGCGGCGCCGCCGCGGCCCTGGCGCGAGCCGTCACCGATAATCCAGTCGCCAGGACCGGCCCGGCTCGGCAGACTTCACCCAGTGGACCAGGTAACGAAGATCGCGAACCGGCTGGCCGACGTCGGCGGCGTCGTCGCGGTCTGCCTCGGTGGCAGCCGCGCGCGCGGCACACATGAGCCTGACTCTGACTTCGATCTTGGCCTCTACTACCGCCCCCCGCTGGACACCGCCGCCCTGCGCCTGCTCGCCACCGAACTGACCGGCGCCGCGGTCGAGGTGACCGAACCGGGTGGGTGGGGTCCCTGGGTCGACGGCGGTGGCTGGCTGACCGTCGAGGGAGTGCACATCGACTGGATCTACCGCGACCTGGACCGCGTGCATCGGATCTGGCAGCAGTGTCAGGCTGGGCGCTTCGAAACAGGCGCCCAGGCAGGCCACCCGCTCGGGGTCTACTCGCACGCCTACGCCGGTGAGGTGGCCCTGGGACGCGTCCTTGCCGACCCCACCGGCGAACTCGCTGCTTTGCAGGCGCAGATCCGGACCTCGTACCCGCAGCCCCTACGCGAGTCGCTGGTCGCCAACGCACGATGGGAAGTGCCGTTCACCTTGTCCATCGCCCGCAAAGGCGTGGCCCGGGGCGACGCCTTCTACATCGGTGGCTGCCTGTTCCGCGTGGTGGGACTCCTCGTGCACGCCCTGCACGCGCAGGCCGGATGCTGGGTGCTCAACGAGAAGGGAGCCGTCCAGGCGGCAGGACAGCTCCCAGCCTCTCCCGCCCACTTCTCCGCACGCGCCCACGCCCTGTTCGGCGCACTCAGCGGCACCCCGGACGAGCTCACCAAGGCGATCGACGAGGCGGACCGGCTGGCGGCCGATGTCCTGGACAACCTTTCACCCTCACCGGGGTGACGGGGCAAGCTGTCACGGACGCGACCGCAAGGGTTCTTCCTGCGCGAACACGGCGCGTTCACCCGTTTGCCCCGGATATGCCTTGACTCCGGTGCTGATCGTCGAGCCATACTCCTCAGCCGATCCGTTCGGCCAGAGCGACGATGATTCCCGAGGGGCCGCGGAGGTAGCAGAGTCGGTAGATGTTCTCGTACTGCGCCACCTCGCCGAGGAGTTCGGCGCCATGGCGGCGCAGGCGGGTGATCGTGTCGTCGATGTCGTCGACGGCGAACATGACACGGTGCAGGCCCAGAGTGTTGGGTGGCGGGTTGAGCGGTCCGGCAGTGATCGACGCGGGGGTGTGGAACGTCGTCAGCTCCAGCTTGCCGTGGCCGTCCGGGGTGCGCATCATCGCGATGGAGCTGCGGACCCCGTCGAGGCCGACAGTCTGGTCTGCCCAGATTCCCTCGATCTGCGCGTCGCCTTCCAGCTCCATGCCGAGCTCGGTGAAGAAGGCGATGGCGGCCTCCAGGTCGTCGACGACGATGCCTACGTTGTCCATCCGCTGAATCGTCACGGGGTGCTCCTTCTTCGTCGCGCAGTCCGTTCTGGCTACTGGTACCCCTGGGACGGGGCCGGTGCCGCATTCTCGACGTCCGGAAGTCTCGATGTTCTGAGTGCGCCACCTTGCCGACGACCTACGGCTCGCGATCGCCCACGAGGCCGCACTCCACCTCGCGAGCATCCTCATCTGGACCCGACGCTGACCAGAGAGCGGCCGCCCCCTCGGAGACTCCCTGATCAGACGGGAACGTGGACGGGGGCATCGCGGCCGATGCGGTCGGTCACCATCTGCCGGAAGTGCGGGCACCGAGTGAAGTCCTCGTGGTCGCAGTTGAGCGCGCACTCGATGAGTTCCAGGGACGCCTGCGCCGCCGCGATGCGGGAGCGCAGCGCCTCCGCCTCTTCGCGCAGGATGTCGCGCCGTTCCGCGGGATCGACCTCGGCTGACAGGGAGCGGATCGTGTCCAGGGAGAGTCCGGCCTCCTTGGCGCGCAGGATGACGGCGACTCGGGTGACATGGGCTGGGCCGTAGCGGCGGCGGCCGGCGGAGTCTCGTGAGGGGGTCAGGAGACCCATCGTCTCCCAGTGACGCAGGACGTGTGTGGCCAGACCGAAGCGTTCCGCCAGGGAGCCGATGCCGATCAGTTCGTCCCCGCCGCCGTCGGGTGTCCGGTTCTCGCTCGACTTCATGCCGACATTAAGTCGCAGCCTGGCACACATGACCAAGAACACGGGACGGACACTTTCGGCGACGGACGAACTCATCGCGCTGCTTGATGCGGCCGACCGGCTGCCGGGCGCAGAGGGGCTCAGGGCGCGTACTTACGGCTTGCTCGGTGCCGGGCCCGACACGGCCGTGGTGGACGTCGGCTGCGGAGCCGGTCGCGGCGTGGCAGAGCTCGCCGAGCGGGGCGTGAAGGCCGTCGGGGTGGACCCGGACGAACAGATGATCGCCGTTGCCCGCGGCCGGTGGCCCGGAGCCGACTTCCGGGTCGCCGCTGCGTATGAGTTGCCGCTGGCGGACCACTCGATGGACGGCTACCGGGCCGACAAGGTGTTTCATGAACTGGCTGAGCCGGAGCAGGCGTTGGCGGAGGCCCACCGGGTTCTCGTGCCCGGCGGCCGGGTCGTGTTGACCGGGCAGGACTGGGACACCTTCGTCATCGACTCCGGACAGCCGGCACTCACCCGATCGATCGTGCACGCCCGCACCGACCTGATCGCAGCCCCGCGCGCCGCTCGCCGATACCGCAATCTGCTGTTGGACGCAGACTTCGAGGATGTGACCCTCGACGTGCACACCGGCGTATTCACCGGGCCGACCATGCTGCCGTTGCTGGCCGGACTGGCCGAGGGCGCCTGTTCCTCGGGCGCCGTCACGCGCGAGCAGACGGACGGCTGGCTCGCCGAGCAGCGGACGCGCGCCGAGGCTGACCGGCTCTTCCTGGCCCTGCCGATGTTCGTGGCCGCGGCCACCGCACCACGCTGAGACAGCGGCAGTCTGGTCGGGCCCGTGCCGGAACTCGCCGCCTGCCTGCTCTGTCTCGGCGACAGTCACCGCAGCCGCCGGCACGCCCGGGCGGCGGGCGCCCACCAGCCCGACGCAGGCGGTTCGGGGCCTCCGGTCCGCTGAGCGGAACGAGGCACGACAGGCTTTTCCGCGCCGACTACTCTTTCGGAGAGTTACGACGCGCCGGCGCTGCTTTCGCACCTTTCGCGTGCCGGTTCCTTCGAACGGTGGAGGGGAGGGAACCTCATGGAGAAGACCGTCGTGGAGAACGACCCGCAGATCGACGATCCGGATTCGGCTCTGGTCTCAGTGGGAGTCAGCGTCAGCTTCTGACGTTTTCCCAAGGGATCCCGACCGGATTCCCTGGGTCTTGGAGACGCTTTCGGTGCGACCGGAGGCTCCGGTCGCACCGAAAGCGTTCAAGGATCACCGGCATGGCATGGTCCCCTCGCCGGGTGAGCCGAATGTCATCCCCGCCCCGTCACCTTCTGACCAGCGCGGCCTCGCTTCCAAGCCTCGCTCTGTGCCTCCCGCGCCCGGGAGACACGGGCTCACGCCGGAGGGCATATGAAGATCACACTGGTCTGCATGCCGTGGGCCACGACAGCAACTCCTTCGCTCGCACTCGGAATTCTTTCGCGAAGAATCGCGGAGACCTTCCCAGAAATCGAGACGAAGACGGTCTACGCCAACATCGATTTCGCCGACTGGATGGACCGGCAAGGCGGACTCGGCTCCCCGGAATTCAGTTTCTTCTCCCTGCACAGCTATTTCCTGGGATGCGGCGACTGGGTGTTCTCTTCCGCCCTCTACGACGACACTTCGTGGCGGGTGGACGAGTTCACCGCCGGATTGAAGGGGAAGATCACGGACAACCAGCTGGAGACATGTCTTCGGCTTCACCGGATCGTTCCAGAATTCATAGAAGCCACGGCACGGCAGATAGTCGCCGACGGTCCCGATCTCGTGGGTGCGACCTCGACGTTCCAGCAGAACGTGGCGTCACTCGCACTGCTGCGCCGGATCAAGGAGTTGGCCCCCGGCATCAGGACCGTCATGGGTGGCGCCAACTGCGACGGCCCGCAAGGGGAGGCGCTGCACCGCAATTTCGGCTTCGTCGACTACGTCGTACGCGGCGAGGCGGAGCGGGCGTTCCCCCAACTCGTCGAGGCCCTTCTCGCCGACGGCGAGCCGGACACCTCGCACATACCCGGCCTGTGCCGGCGCGACGGCGACACCAGCATGAGCAATCCGGCGACCGAGCGGCTCCTGGCGCCCTCCGAGATCCCGGCACCCGACTTCGACGCCTACTTCGAGCGTCTCAGGCGCTCCCGGGCGCAGTCCTGGTACGAGCCGGTGCTCGTGGTCGAGGGCGCGCGCGGCTGCTGGTGGGGCGAGAAGCACCACTGCACGTTCTGCGGACTCAACGGTTCGGCGATGACCTTCCGCAGCAAGAGCCCGCACACCTACCTGCAGGAGATCCTCACGCTCGCCGAGCGGCACCACGTGCTGGACTTCTACGCCGTGGACAACATCCTGGAGATGTCCTACCTCGACTCCGTCCTGGACAAGCTCGCCGATGCCCCCTTCGACCTGCGCATCCAGTACGAGGTCAAGTCGAACATGAAGCTGTCGCAGATCGCCCGGATGCGTGCGGCGGGCGTGGTCAGCGTCCAGCCAGGCATCGAGAGCCTCAGTAGCCGCGTACTGCAGATCATGGACAAAGGTGTGAGCGGCACCCACAACATCCGCTTCCTCCGGGACGCCGAGACCCACGGGCTGTCGGTGGCGTGGAACTACCTGTACGGGTTCCCGGGTGAGACCCAGGACGACTACCTGCCCCTCATCGAGCAGTTTCCGGCCCTGCACCACCTCCACCCCAGCACCGGAGCGAACAGGATTGCGCTCGAGCGGTTCAGCCCCTACTTCGACCGCCCCGAACTGGGCTTCGCCGACCGGCGCCCCAACTCGCAGTACCGGATCATCTATGACCTCCCGGAAGCCGAACTGGCCGACCTCGCCTACCTGTTCGATACCCCGGACCGGGGTATCGACCGCAAGCTCGCCGAACGGCTCGCCGAAGCCCTGCAGGAGTGGTCCGACAACTACATCCGCAGCAGCCTGTCCTACGTCGACCTCGGCGACCGTATCGCGCTCTCCAACTCCAGGCCGGGCTTCTCCTGGCGGTCCATGACCCTGGAGGACCCCGTCGAGGCCGAGCTGTTCCGCGCCTTGCACGACCCCAGGTCCGTCGATCAACTGGCGCGCCGCGCCGTCCACGGCGGTCGCGCCTGGGAGAAGACCCGCGTGGAGGTGCTGCTGGCCGACTGGCGACGACTGGGGCTGATCTTCGTCGAGGCCGACCGCGCCGTACACCTCGCCACCGAGGACGAGAACCAGTTGGTGTGCCGCATCCGGCGCGACTCGCAGAGCGGCGGACCCGAGCTGGCCCTGGAACTGGCCGAGGAGCCCACATGCGTGACGATCTCCTGACCCCGCCGACCACCGCCACGAACCGCTCGGTCGCCGGCCGTCAAGTGCACGACCTGTACGGGCGAGGCGTGCGGTACGCCGAACTCGACGAGCCCGTCTCCCTGAGCTCGCCCACACCCCGTGATCTGCACGCCCTCGACTTCGTCCGGGTCGCCACCGCGCGGGGCCTGCTGGTGCGCTGGCAGCTGCGAGCGGGCCGGCGAGCCGATCCGGCCCTGACCGCCCGCGACCTGACACACCTTCAGCCGCCGGTCTCCCTCGACGGCGCCCGGTCGGCCGAGCGCCTTTCCGAGTGGTGGAACCGGTTCTACATCGGCCGCTGCGTCTGGCGCCGAGGCCCCGGCTTCGTACAGATCCGCGACCGGCGGGAGGGAGTGCTGCAACGGTTCAACCTGCTCCAGCCCGCATACGTACAAGCAGTGGACCTGCTGGAACAACAACAGGTAAGCGGTGTCGATCCCGATGTCCTCGCGGCGCTGCGCGCCGAGCACCTTGTGCTGGACTTCGGCGGCCTCGACTGGTGGGCTCCCTGCCTCATCGACCGGTGGCCCGTCCCGTCCATGGTCCTGTGACCGGCGCCCCACCTCCCGGCCGAACCTCCCGAAGGACCGACCGAACTTCCCGAAGGAGTAGACATGGTCAATGCCGTCGCGGCCGCGGTCCTCGCCTGCGGGGCCGTGACCTGGCTGGTGTGGCGTGGGTTCTTCACCGCACCGGGGTCCTTCGGCTCCTGGGCGATGTTCTCCCACATCGGCGGCTACCGCGCCCGGCTCTACGACGTACGCGACGGGCGGCCCGTCTGCCCCTGGGAGTACGAACTGCGCCAGGACCACTTCGGCTCCCCGGACGCGCTCGCCTCACTGGTGCGCTACCTCGACGAGGAACACGGTCTGTCGGTGGTCGGGGACGGGGTGCTCCTGGTGCCTTTCGGCCACATCAGGATCGCGGTCAGAAACGGCAGGGTCGTGCGTGCGTGATCTGCTGCCGACCGCGTTCCCGGTCCACGGCACGGCGGCCGGGCCGGCACTGTGCTGCTTCCGCCTGATCCTGGCAGTCGCCCTGCTGTGGAAGATCACCGCCGACCACGTCTACGGCATGGCGCGGTTCTTCGACCTCCACCCCAAGTCACTGGTGCGCTGGCGGTACGAGCGCGACGACATGGCCGTCAAGGTGCTGCTGAGCCCGACGGCCTTCAAGGTCTTCTACGTCGTCCGGGCGGTGGCGGTGCTGTGCCTGCTGGCGGGGGTACTCACCCCGCTCGCCGCGGGAGTCGTCGCCGCATGGTGCATGTTCGAGTTCACCTTCGACCGCAAGTTCAACATCCTGTTCCTGGGCATGATGTGTGTCCCGTTCGTCTTCGCCTCCGGGACCGACGCCTATCTGAGCCTGCAGACGCTGCTGGACGCTCCGTCCCTGACCGCGTTCCTCGATCCCGCGCGGGCGGCCGGGCCGGGAGGACCCTCCTGGCCCCAGGCCGTCGCGGTCGTGCTGATGTTCCAGGTGTATTGGAGCAGCGCCTGGTTCAAGGCCGCCTCCCGCCAGTTCACCAGCGGGGACACCCTGCAGAAGATGTTCGAGCAACTGGCCTCCCTGCGCGACGAACTGCCTCCGGGGCGGCGCGAATACTATTTCCCGGACTGGTTCACACGTCGTTTCGCCACCGCCGACCCGTCGCTCGTCGCCCGCCGTTGGCTCCTGCCCTCACTGGCGACGATCGCCGTGGAGGCCGCGCTCCCGCTCCTGCTGATCTTCCCGGCCACCTGGCCGGCGGGCGCACTCCTCGGCCTGCTCACGCACGCCGCCTTCACCACGCTGCTGCCCAAACGCCTCGTGCCCTTCGGCCTCGCCTCGGTCGGCACCTATGTGCTCTTCCTGCCGCAACACGCGTTCGTGACCCTGATCGGAGGACTGCTGTGACAGACCGAGCGGGGTGGGCACCCACCAGTTTCGGCGCCCGTGCGCACGACTACGACCGGCTGCGCCCCGGCTACCCCCTCCAAGCCCTCACCGAGGCCCTCGCCGGCGGCCCACCGGGCACCGCGCTCGACATCGGATGCGGAACCGGCAAACTCGCGACCGCGCTGGCGGCGCTGGGCCACGAGGTCACCGGGGTCGAGCCGGACACGCGGATGGCGGAGGTCGCCTCGGCCAACGGGCTGGCGGTCGAGGTCGGCGCGTTCGAGACATGGGAGTCGGGCGGCAGGCGGTTCGACCTGGTGGCCTGCGGCCAGGCCTGGCACTGGCTGCGCCCCGGGGAACGGACGGAGAAGGCATTGCGCTGTCTCGGCCCGGCCGGCCGGATCCTGCTCGCCTGGAACTTCGGCGCCTACGCGCTGCGCGACGCGGCCCGCCTCAACGCCGTCTACGCCTCCGTCCTCCCGGACGGCCTGCCTGCCGGGTCGGGCGGCCGGGTCTCCCTGTCGGAGTCCGACCTCGACGGCTACGCCGAGGAACTGCGGTCCCACGGATTTCAGCACGTGACCAGGACCGCCGTGCCCTGGCAGACCCGTCTCACGTCCCGGCAGTTCTGTGAACTGCTGGCCACCGAGAGCCGTCACCTCGCCCTGCCCGAGGCGGTGCGGCGACGTCTGCTCGGTGAGGTGGCCGCCTTCCTCGACGCCGAGGCGGACGGGGGGATCGGCGTGAACTACACGTGTCTGGTCGTGGGAGCATCCGCCGCCGGATGACGTCGCCGTGCCCCGGCCGGCCGTATCTCACAAGACGGTCCGCTCGTCCGGATCGGTGCGGGGCTCCGACTCCCTGCTGCTCTCCGGCGGTTCCCCCAACTGGCGGACGACCGGGACGACATGGTTGGCGGCCGCCAGCAGGGCCAGGCCGACCGCGATGGCGATCAGGGGGACTTCGACTCCGAGACCGTCCGCCAGCGCGCCGCACACCACCGGGGCGAGCCAGCCGCAAGACTGCGAGGCCATGTTCGCCGACGTCATGACGCGCGCGATCATCGCGTCCGGAACCATCGCCACCATGCCGCTGGCGAACACGACGTTCAGCGGAGTCACGAAGACGATGCTCGCGCCCAGACACAGGGCCGCCAGCCATGGCCGAGACGCCAGCACCATGATCCCGCCCACGCCCGCGGCGACCATCCAGGAGACGAACAGGATGATCCGGTAGCCGGAGAGGCGTCGCACGACCCATCCGGCGGCGAGCGCTCCACCGAAGCCGCACGCCGTCGCGATCGACTCGGCCGTGCCGATCTGCGAGGGCGACGCGCCGTGACGCCGCAACGTGACGATGAACATGAAACCGATCCCGGTGAAGAACAGGTTCATCAGCGCCATCCACAGCAGCGCGTACCGCAGGAACGCGCTGCCCCGGATGAAGGCCAGCCCCGCGCCCAGGTCGCGGCGCAGCGGAGGACGTTCGGCCGGCCGGTCGGCGGCGTCGGGTCCCAGCGGGGTGCGCAGGAACAGGCAGGCGAGGGCGACGGCCCCGAAAGAGAGAGCGTCCAGGAGGAACGGTGCCCAGCGAGCCCACGAAAACAGTGCCCCGCCGATCGGCGCGCCGGCCAACTGGGCGCCGTAATCGCGTGCCTCGACCCGGGCGAAGGCGGTCCTGACCTGAGACTCGGGGACGATGCGTTTCACCAGTGGTGCCGCCGCGCCGGCGAACGCCGCCGACGCCAGGCCCTGCACCAGCGCCAGAACGGCGATCAGCGACAGCCACAGGTGCCCGGCGGCCACGATCCAGAAGACGATGCCCATGGAGGCGAGTTGGACCAGTGAGGACCCGACGAGCAGAGCACGTCTCGGATAACGATCAGCAGCCGCCCCCGCGGGCAACAGACCGGCCACCAGACCGACACTCTCGCATGTGCCGACGACCCCGGCAGCGGCGGCGGACCCGGTGGAAGCCAGCACCAGCAGCGGGAACGCCAAGGTGGAAACACTGGTGCCCAACTTCGACATGGCCACCCCGGACCACCAGATATTGTAGTCCCGGTTACGCCACAGCGGGGTGGACTCCGGCCCTTGTGGATCGGCCTTCCGTCCGTCTTCTCGGGCCATGTTTCAACGTATCGCCGCCCACCGAAGCGTGTCGACCCGTGAGCGGACGAGAACGCGCCAACTCGCCCAGGTGAAGGAGCAGTTGGCCGCGACCTCCGGCATCAGCGGTCGCAGAATGCGGCCCCCGGCGCCAGACACCCGTCGAGTAACCAGCGTCGGGCTCTCCCACTCCATTCAGTTACCGGGAGTGTGTACCTGGCGTATGACCGAACGCACGGCGGAAAACACATCGATGAAGGCGCTGGTGGACGACCACCCACACTGGTTCGCGACGTTGGTCACAGGGGTCTTTTCGGCCAACAGGACCAGTGCGTGGTGGAGTCGGAGTTGGGTGCGCCACTGAGGGAACGTCATGCCGAGGTCGTTGCTGAACAACCGGGAGAGCGTGCGGGCGCTCGCCCCGACCTCTCGCCCGAGTTGGGCGAGTGTGCGGTTGTCCGACGGGTCGGACTGCAGGAGGTCGCAGACCGTGCGCAGCAGGGGGCTGTGGGGTGTGGGCAGATGCAGGGGCTGTTGTGCCGAGATCCGCAGCTGGTCGAGGAGCACTGCACGCAAGCGCATCCGCTCCGGGCTGTCGTCGTCCTCGATGCGGGTGTAGGTGATGATCAACTCGCGCAGTAGAGGACTCACCGCGAGCACAGCAGGGGCATCCAGGCTCAGGGGGTTCTCCCACGCGGGCAGCCCCATCAGATGCAGGTCGAGATCGCCGTACGCCTGGTGGGCGTGGACGGTGCCGGCCGGGACCCAGTTGGCGCGGGTCGCCGGAGCGACCCAGGTGCTGGTGCTGGTGGTGACGGACAGGACGCCCCGGCCCGCGTACACGATCTGATGCTCGTCGTGCCGGTGAGCTTCGATCTCCGCGCGGGACGCCAGTCGCCGGGTGCGGGTGGGCGCTATGGGCTCGTGGCGGACTTCCACCATTGTCGGGCAGTTTTTCGGAAGCGCGACCTGGCGGAGAGCGCCGACGATGACGAGGTGCGAAGAAACTCCTCGGTCACACTGCTGTCCGTCGGTCATGCCTGCGTCGATGTCTACCAGGGCGCCGTGGCCTCCCTCGTGCCGTACTTCGTTGCCGAACGTGCCTATGGTTACGCCGACGTATCGGGCCTCGTGCTCGCGGCCTCCCTGCTCTCATCGGTGGTGCAACCGGTGTTCAGTGTGCTGACTGACCGCTGGGCCATGCCGTGGCTCCTGCCTATCGGCACCCTGCCGGCAGGCTTAGGGCCTGTCCGGCGGATCATGCGCTGGACCGCACTGGCCAAATTCGGTATCGGCGTATCAGCACGACCGCCTAACATCCCGGCCATGCCTAGACCCTTCGGTTTCACCTGTGACCAACGCCCTGACGGCACCGTGACAATCACCCATCAGGGCCGTTCGGCTGGCACGTTGCGTGGTGCACGTGCCGAGAAGTTCCTTGCGGAGGTCGAGTCGGGTGACGCCCAACTGGTGATGGCCCGCTGGACAGGTGCGTACAAGCACGGCAATGAGCGTATGGCACGTAATCACTCGCGCAACCGACACTAGTAGGACTCCGTTAGGTCTGTCTGCCCTGCAGTGTTCAGGGGCATGAGGACTGTATGGACGCACATGAAGTCAATCGTGTTCGGGCGACGTTGGCGTTATTCGTGGCGGACGTGTTCGCCTCGATACCGCGCAAGGACCAGCGGGCCAAGGGCGACTGCTATCTGTGGGGACTGATGATGGACGGTCGCCGAAAGTCCATCCAGGCCATGGCCTCGCGGCTGCCGGACGGCAACGAGCAGAACCTGCAGCAGTTCGTGAACCAGTCCACCTGGGATCCGGTTCCGGTGCGGCGACGTATCGCTGAGCGGCTGGTGCCGCGGATCGGCCCGGATGCCTGGGCGGTCGATGACGTGTCGTTTCCCAAGGACGGAAGAATGTCGGTCGGTGCCGCTCCCCAGTACTGCGGTGCGCTGGGCAAGCAGGCTGACTGTCAGGTCGCCGTCAGCGCGCACGCCGTCTCGGACACGGCCTCGTGCCCGCTGAACTGGCGGCTGTTCCTGCCCCGGGA
>NZ_BMVG01000048.1 GCF_014650595.1 Streptomyces alanosinicus | reverse complement strand
CGGAAACACGAACGCAACCCGGTCAGCACCACCAGCGACCGCACCCCGCACCACACCCGCGACAGTCACCTCACCGGAAGCCAACACCCCCAACCGCTCAGCGAGTTCAGCGCCCTCGGCGCCCAACACCACCGCACGGTCCCCGAACGCCGTACGAGTCGCCGCCAGCGACCACGCCACATCCACCGGCCGCAACTCACCCGCAGCGGACTGCGCGTACGACGCCAACCGGCTCGCCTGGCCGGCAAGCCCGTCCCCACCACGACCCGACACCACCCACGGCACCACACCACCAGCCACGAACACCGGCGCCGCACCCGGCTCATCACCGGACCCGCCCCCCGGCACAACCGGTGGCTCCTCCAGCACCACATGCGCATTCGTCCCGCCCATCCCGAAGGCGCTCACCCCAGCGATGAGGGACACGTCAGGACGGGGCCAGGGGCCGATGGTGTCCTGCACCCGCAGGTGGAGAGCATCGAGGGGGATGTCGGGGTTGGGCGTGTCGAAGTTGAGGCTGGGCGGAAGTTCGCGGTGCTGGAGCGCCAGTACCGTCTTGAGCAGGCCGGCGATTCCGGCCGCGCCTTCCAGATGGCCCACGTTGGTCTTCACCGAGCCGACGCGCAGGGACTCGCCGGGGGCCCTTCCTTCGCCCAGGGCCGCACCGAGGGCGGCCGCCTCCACCGGGTCTCCGACCGGCGTTCCGGTTCCGTGGAGTTCGACGTACTGGACGTCGTGCGGAGCCGCCCCGGCTTTGCTCAGGGCACGACGGATAACGTCTTCCTGAGCGCGCGGGTCGGGGGCGGTGAGGGTGTCACCACCGCCGTCGTTGTTGACGGCGCTCCCGCGGATGACGGCACGGATGGGGTCACCGTCGGCGAGGGCCCGGTCGAGGGGCTTCAGTACGACGAGGCCTCCGCCCTCGCCGCGGACGTACCCGTTGGCGCGGGCGTCGAAGGTGTAGCAGCAGCCGTCGGGCGAGAGCGCACCGAAGCGGTGCGGGTACAGGCTGCTCTCCGGGGCGAGTTGCAGGTTGACGCCGCCCGCGAGGGCGATGTCGCTGTCGCCGCTGCGCAGGCTCTGGCAGGCGAGGTGGAGGGCGACCAGGGAGGACGACTGCGCCGAGTCGAGGGTGAGACTGGGGCCGCGCAGGCCGAGCAGGTAGGAGAGCCTGTTGGCGACGAGGGCGCGATGGGTTCCGGTGAAGGACTGGTGGGTGGCGCTCTCGGGTCCGAGTCCGTGGAGCAGGGTGGCGTAGTCGTCGTGGGCGGCCCCGATGAACACGCCGGTGCTGGTGGAACCGAGGTGTGCGGGGATGATGCGGGAGTCCTCCAGGGCCTCCCAGGCGAGTTCGAGGACGAGGCGCTGCTGGGGGTCCATGGCGTTGGCCTCGCGCGGCGAGATACCGAAGAAGCCGGCGTCGAAACGGTCGACCCCGTCGAGGAATCCGCCCCAGCGGGGTGCTTCGCCGTCGGACGTGTCCTCGACGGACTCGTGCTCGACGGAGGCTCCGGCGAGCCTCAGCCGGTCGGCGGGAGTTGGACGCACGGCGCTGTCTCCGGCGCGCAGCAGGCGCCAGAGGCCGTCCGGGTTCGGGGCGCCGGGCAGGCGGCAGGCCAGGCCGATGACGGCGATGGCACGCTCGGGCGCGGCGTTGAGCTCGTACCGTGTGCGTTCTGACTCGCTCATTCCACTCCACCAGCTTGTCGGCCCATCCTGTGTGGACCGCAGACGTCGGGTACGGCGTGTGCACGGCATGCATACGACGCACGCGTAGGTGACGGCCGTAGCCGCCCGTCAGGGACGGGCAGCTGATCACGGACCGCCGGGCTCCCCACGCTAGGGGCGCATGGACTAGGGCGGCCCCTAGATTCCCGCTGTCCGGCGATGCATCCGTGAGGGCAAGGGCCGTCTTCGGATGGTGCTTTCGGGAAACGCCCAGACATGGCGCGGTGGAAGCCGCCGGGTGTTGCGTTCGTCCGTTCTCGCGCAATATCGCCCTGGGGGACATCGGTGACGTGTCCGGCAGCGGGAATAGCGGAGGGATGCATGCCGGACGCGGAACTCGCGGACCTGCGCGGTGCCCTGGGCAAGCTGCACGGCACCGGGTGCCGGGAGGGTTACTTCACGAAGTCGGGTACGGCACGGGGCGGCCAGCTGCCGACCGTGAGGACGCCCATCGAGTACGCGCGGGACACGAGCGCGGCGCGGTTGGGGGCCTTGAAGCGGCGGAGCATCAGGCCGACGTGGTATTCCACGCCTTGGCGGCTGAGGTAGAGGCGCGAAGCCATCTGGACGGTCGAGGCACCGGTGGCCACGCACTCCAGAATGCGGGCGTCCAGGGCCGTGAGCATCGGAGTCGGCTTGGCGGGCTGCTCCGCCGCCTCGGCCTGCGGGCTCATCAGGACGACCACACCGGAAAGGTCGTCCTTCTCTCCCTTGACGGCTATGCCGGTGATCTCCGCCGAGAAGACCCGGTCGTTGCCACGCATGGCGACCACGCGCTCCACGAAGCGGCTGCCATGACCGTCGGACAGACGCGAGAAGTGTTCCGGAAGGATGTTGCGAGCGCTCGGATGCAGGACTTCGTAGATGCTGCGTCCGCAGATCTCCGTCGAGGGCCGGGCGACATGACGGAAGAAGTCGGCGTTCGCCGCTTCTATCTTGAGGCCCACGTCCAGGCTCGCCATGCAGGTGACGTGCTGCGGGGCGCTCGGCCTCCGCTCTCCACGGCGGGTGTTGCGCGGGAATTCCGGATGGCCGCTGACCGTGGTCGGGCGGTCGGCGTGGGGGAGCATCGAAGTCTTCTCCTGAACATCAACACGGAAAATTCGATTCGACAGCAGGTGAACAGAAACAGAAGGCCGTCGCGATAAATCCAACCCTTTTCTGCGCCACTGGCGGCGACATTAGGTGGGCCGCATAGCGGTGTCAACGTTGACATGGGCAGACAGGAAAACACTGCGGTGCCCCCCGCACGACGGTTCGGTCATCGCGCGTAGAAGTGGTTCGGTGGGGAGGGCGCGGTACGGTCACGTATGCACCGGTCGCGCGAGATGCTCGCCCGCCGGGCGCCGACGTGCGAAAACGTCACACACACCACCCTCCGACCAGGCCTGATAACGATCCGATAACGATATCGGCCTGCCGGTTTGACACCGAGAGGGGGCGGTCCGTGTGCTCACTTCCACGCGAGCCGCCGGGGCGCGAAATATTTTCCCGAAAAAGCCGCGGGCATAAAAGGAAAATCGCGAAGACGCCGGAGGCGTTACGAAATTTCTTTGCCCCGGACGCGGTCACAGCCGCCGACGGATCGGACGGGGAACCGGGGCAGGAATGCGAGCGGGCGCTCGAACGGCCGTAGCCGACCACGACCGACGTGGCCAGCCCGGCTGCTGCTCGATCGAGGTCGGTTACGGGATGTAGCCGTAGCCCAACTGCTTGGTGAGCCGCGTGGTGTTGCCGCGCAGGGACAGCACGAGGGTGCGGTCGAGGGTGCCGCCGAAGCGGGTTCCGCCGTCTCCGGTCGGGACGGTGTCGATGAAGCTCTCCACCAGACCGTTGGGCATCACGTAGTGCGCGTACTGCTGCGTGGGGGCGTCCTCCGGGTTGCCCAGGACCAGGGCGCTGCCGTTGAGCGGCTGGTAGTCACTGCGCAGCGACGGACCGACGAACCCGTAGACGCCGTCCCAGCCGGACAGCCCCGGCGCGAACGTGAACTTGTGGAGCGTTCACGCTCCCGGCCGCCCGGTCAATTCAGTGCTTCTGCCGGAAGTTGACCCTGAGCATCACCAACAGCATTGCCGTGGATCTCGCGGCGCGGCCGGGGCTGGATGGCCCGCATCTGGTCCTTCCCGCGCAGTGCGGTCAGATACTGCCTGCCCGCAAGACGAAGGTCGCGTTACCGGCCGTGCTCGCCTGCTAGGCCAGTGCCGCGCGCAGCAACGCGTGGACGTGTCATCCGCCCCCGGCCCCGGCCTCGCGGGCAAGCGCGGCCACATGTTCCAGCGTCGGCTTGTCGATGATCTTGTGGAGGTTGGCCATGAAAGTCTCCTCGCCGCCCTGGGACAGGAGTTCGCGGCTGGCCTCGGCGAGCATGGACAGCAGCGCCAGGGAGTCTCCGCCGAGCCGGTGGAAGTCAGCCTGTTCGTCCAGCTGTTCCTTGGGGATGTCGAGGACCCGAGACCAGACCATGGCGACCGCCTGGGTGACCGGGTCGCTGATTGCGGTCGCGGGGCCCGCCGAAGGGCCCGTGTCGACGGGCGCATCGTCGGTGGCGAAGGGGTCGGGCAGGGCGTGGGCGTCCACCTTTCCGCTGACGGTGTAGGGCAGTTCGGCCACGGTGAGGAATGCCGCGGGCACCATGTAGGGCGGCAGCAGCCGGGCCGTGTGCACTTCCAGCTCCTCCGGGGGCACATCCGCGTGGGCGAGCACGTAGGCGTAGAGCATCTTGCCCGATCCGCCGGGCCGGGCCCTGGCCACCACCACGGCGCGGTCCACTGCGGGGTGCCGCTCCAGGGCGCGGGCCACCTCCGCGGGCTCTACGCGGTTGCCGCGCACTTTGACCTGGTCGTCGTTGCGGCCCACGTAGCTGAGTTCTCCTGAGGGGAGGACTCTGACCAGGTCCCCGGTCCGGTAGACCCGGGTGCCGTCGGCCAGCCGGACGAATCGCTCGGCGTTCTGGCCGGGGCGGCCCAGGTAGCCGCGTGCCAACTGCGCACCTCCCAGGTACAACTCACCCGTCTCGCCGGGCGCAACGAACCGGTGCCGCTCGTCCAGCAGGTGCACCGTGGTGTTGTACCCGGGACGTCCGATCGGCACCGCGGTCGCCTCGCCGTCGCCCGTCTCGTCGAAGACGTGCGCGGTGCATCCGACGGTAGCCTCGGTCGGGCCGTACTGATTGATGATCCGGCACTTCTCCCCGAACATCCGCTGCGCGCGGGCAGCGACCTCCACCCGAAGCTGCTCGCCGGTGACGATCACCCCGGTGCAACCGACGGGCTGGACATCCAGCTGGCCGATCAGATCGAGGTGGGAGGGGGTGAGGTTGAGCATCGTGGCGCCGGAGTGTTCCAGCAGCCTGCGCAGGGTGAGGTGGTTGATCCGGTCGGGTACCAGCACGATGGACCCGCCCACCATGCCCGGCCCGAAGACCGACGTCATGGAGACGTCGAAGGACAGCGAGGTCATCAGGGTGAGCCTGGTCTCCGCGTCGATGTGGAACATGTCCAGGGCCCAGTGCAGATAGTTGAGCAGGCTCCCGTGCTCGATCTGCACGCCCTTGGGCCGGCCCGTGGATCCGGACGTGTAGATGACATACGCCAGATCGTCCGGCCGTGCCTTCGCGTCCGGGAACTCCGGCTGGTCCTGGGCCGCACGGCTGAGGTCGTCCAGCGGCAGCGGCTCGCAACCGGACGCGAAGAGGCCCCGTCCCCCGTACTCCTGCTGGACCAGGCAGTGGCGCGCCTCGGCATCGGTCAGGACATCGGCGAGCCGGCGGTCCGGGTGCAGCGGGTCCAGGGGCAGGAAGGCTGCCCCTGCCCGGAGGACTCCCCAGATTCCCGCGATGGCCGCCACCGTACGGTCGGCCAGCAGTGCGACGACAGAGCCCCGGCCGACGCCGCGGCGACGCAGTTCGTGGGCCACAGCGTCGGCACGGCGGCTGAGTTCGCGGTACGTGACCTCGCCCTCGGGGCCGGTGAGCGCCACCCGGTCGGGTTCCTGCCGCTCCTGGGCCCTGATCAGCTCCATCACGCCCTGGGCGGGCACCGTGCGCGTGGTCAGGTTGCCCTCCCACCGGCGGTTCCGGGACGGGGACAGCGCCTCCTCCACCGTGTCCAGCAGTGCCTCGGCGCGGTCCGCGACGCCGGGGCCGTCCAGCCACGTCACCGTGATCTCGGTGCGGCCGCCGGCATCCATGAGGTCCACGGCCGGAGGAGTCCCGGGGCCGGTACCGCCGAGCGTGTACATCGCGGTGGCCCGGAAGCCGTCGGTGGAGAAGTCGGCGAGGTCGAAGGTGCCCAGGTGGGTGAGGAAGCCCAGCGCACAGTAGCGGTCCGAGCGGGCGGCGGTGCGGGCGACCGCCTTGGAGATCAGCCGGATCAACGGCAGCGGCATACGCATCATCGACGGGTCGGTACGCAGCGCGATCTCCTTCCCTTCCGCCAGCGCGGCGAGCAGGGTCCGGTGGACGTGCTCCCACTCCTCGCCGCTGTCCACGTCGAGAATCAGCGCCTGCGACAGCCAGGCCGTGGACCGGATGTCCGGGTCGTGTCGGCGCAGGTCCACCGGGACGAAGAAACGGCCCCGGCCCTCGGGGCCGTACGCGGCCGCGAGCGCGGCGGCGACCTTCGCGGTGGCGGCCGGGTGCGTGCCGTCGACAGTCCGATTCCGCCACACCACCTTCCGGATGCCGGCGGGCACGGGACCGAGCGGCGACGGCCAGTTCAGCGCGCCCGCAAGCGGCGGGATCGGGGGCAGACCGTCCGGGCACACCCCTTCGAGGAACGCGGTGCTGTTCAGTGGTGACACCGCACCCAGCGGCTCCTGTCCGCGCAGGACCCGGAAGACATCGGCCGCCCACAGGGCCAGTCCCCCGGCGTCGGTCACCGTGTGCCGGCCCCTGAGCACGACGGAGGCCGGGTCGCCCGGGAAGAGCAGCACCTCGAAGGTGGTTTGCGGATCGCCGACCCAGGTCTGCAGCGCGGGAGCATCCAGGCGCCGCCGGTCCAGAGGGCCGTCCATGACATGCACAGCCGGGCTGATCCCGCTGTCCACCCACAGCTTGCCCCGCCGGACCAGGCGAACGCCCGGAGAGGCCTCCGACGCCCGGCCGAGTGCGGTGACGACGTCCTCGGGCCGGAGGTCGCCCTCGCCCTGGATCACGTACTGGATGTCCTGTGCCATGGGCAGACCCAGGTACATCCACTCGTCCGGAGTGATGGCGCGTTGATATGTACTGCCCATGGCTGTATTCCTCATGATTCTCCAAGCGGGCGGGCGTGTGCGTGCCGCACCGGCGGGCGTGCCCATCATGAGGGCCGGAAAGCTAGGTGAATCTCCAGCTCTGCCCGGAATGGGTCAAGAGGTGGTATGGCGACAGTCACGATCCCGCAGTGCGGTGGTGTGGTGGGTCGTGTGTCACAGGCGCCGGGCCAGCCGCTGTCGTGAAGTTTCCCCGTGGTCTTGGACACTCGATCTCTATGCTGCGAGGGTGTGTCGTGGGCGCTGTCGGGTCTCGGCTGGTGTGAGGTAGCCGAAGACCTTGTGTCTGCGCAGGCGGCGCCGGTTGTAGAAGGTCTCGATGAAGGCTAAGACGGGCCCTCCACCTTCATCGTGGACACCTCGACACTGGATCTTGAGTCCAGGGAGAGGAGTCCCAGGTGGGGACCTACAAGTACTCGGCGGGCCGACGCGGTGGCGTTGGCCCGTTCGTCGGGCCGGCCCGCCTCGCGCGTTGCCGCCGAGCTGGGTGTGAACCACGAGACGCTGCGGCAGTGGATCAAGACGGCGGAGAAGGCTGAGCGGCCCGAGGCGGTTGCGGAGTCGGCGAAGGACGCGGAGATCGCGGCCTTGCGCAAGCAGGTGCGCGAGCTGGAGAAGGAACGTGACATCCTGCGCCGGGCGGTCAGGCAGGTCCGGCCAGGGCACCCCCGTGCGGGCTCTGAACAGCACCCCGTTGATCACTTTGCGGTGATCGGCGCACTGCGCGTCCGTGAGCTCATGTCGCCGCACCATGAAGCGCACCTGCCCAGCCGCAGAGCTGATCCACCGAACCAGCAAGAACCGTCAGAAGCGGCCTACTGATCCGAAACGCAAGGGTTCTATTCGAGATGCAGCGGACGTGCGGGCCGTCGAAGCAGCCGCGGACGATGTGTGGCTGCCGTTGGCGACGGTGGAAGAACCTGCGGGTCTCGGCGGCGAGCTGGGCCTGGTCGCGGGCCCGGCTGTGCATCGGAAGGCTCCGTTTGAGGTCGGCGTTGACCAGCTCGTCGGGGTTCGGCTCGGGTGAGTACGACGGCAGGAAGTGCGGCTCGATCCGGTCGGGGTGATCGGCGAGCCAGGCGCGGACCTTGCGGCGGCACATCACGTCCGCGTCGAAGGTCTCGATGAACACCATGAAGTGCATCCGCCGTTCGTGCTGATCGCGGTCATCGCGTTCACGGAGAACCTGTTGCCCATGCGGCGCACGACGGGTACACACCCCTTGGTGCCCCAGGTGCGGCCGATGACCTGGTCGGAACGGATGCCGACCTGGTCGGCGAAGAGCGCCTCGCCCTGCTCGGCCTTCGCCCGCGCATGGATCGCCGGCCAGGTCTCCTCGCGCCAGACGCGGACCGCTTCCGCGTCCTGCTCCAGGACCCGCTCGTCCGGCCGCTGGAACGACAGTCCCCACCGACGCAGGTACTTGCCCACCCCCTGCTCGGTCAGGCGCACCCGCTACAGCTTCGCGATCAGGTCCCCCACCCCGGCGCGCGTTCACGGCTGCCCGCCCAGACCCAGGTCACAGGGCCGGTGATCCAGTACGCCCTGCCGGATCGCCTGCTGCTCGACCGTATCGGGAACCTGGTGTTCGCCGACCCGCCGCCCACGCGGCTGGGCCACGAGCGCCTCACGTCCGCCGGCCGGCCACTTCATCCACCAGTTGCCGAGCGAGACCTGGAACACCGCCGCGACATCCTCGCGACTCCGGCCGCCACCAACGCCCCCACCGCCAGCAGCCGAAGGGCCTCCTGCGCCGACGGCGACAACTGCCGTGCATCCCCCACCAGTTCGCTCACATAGGGATAAACGAGCCAGAACACCGACCGTTTCGGATCAATAGAGCTCCTCGTCGTGTTCAGGACACACTCCGTCACAGAGTCGCTCAATGACCCCGGGGCTCGCGGTACACGACCGGAGCGATGCGTCACGTGCTTTCGAAATTTCGAAGGTGCCGGCGCTCAGTGGTGGCCGGGGGCCGGGCTGTGCTGCTGCGCTCGACCAGGCTGGTGGCCAGGTCCACACGCAGCGCGGACGGTGGGTTGCCGCGGGCGAGGTCGATCACCATGCGCGCGGCGACTTCGGCCATCTCGGTCAGCGGCTGGCGGACGGTGGTCAGGGGTGGGCCGACCCAGCGGGCGATGGGCAGGTCATCGAAGCCGACGACGCTGAGATCCTCCGGGATGCGTAGGCCCAGCTCCCGCGCGGCCTCGTAGAGGCCGAGCGCCTGCAGGTCGTTGCCGGTGAAGATCGCTGTGGGCCGGTCCTTGCGGCGCAGCAGCTCCAGGCCCTCCCGGTAGCCGGTTTCGTGGTGGAAGTCGCCCTCGCGGATCAGTGCGGGATCGAAGGCGACGCCGGTCGTCTCCAGCGCGGCCCGATAGCCGTCGATCCGTGCGCGGCTGCACATCATCCGCCGTGGTCCGGCGACCATGCCGATGCGCCGGTGGCCCAGGTCGAGCAGGTGGCGGGTGGCGACGAGGCCGCCGTTCCAGTTGGTCGTCCCGACCGCCGGCGTGTCCTGACCAGGGTCCCCTGCCGGGTCCATGACCACGAACGGGATGTCACGACTGGTCAGTTGCGCTTGCTGGGCCTTGTCGAGCCCGGACAGCACCAGGAGCACGCCCGTGGGGCGGCGGGCGAGCACCCCGTCCACCCAGGACTGCCCAAGGCTGAGCTGGCCCGAGGACTCTGACAGGACGACACTCATTCCCTCCTCGCGGACGACGTTCTCGACCCCGCGGATGACCTCCATCGCCCAGGCGCTCTCCAGCTCGTGGAACACCAGCTCCAGCAATGGGCTGGACGGGGCGCTGTTGCTGCGTCGCCGCTGGTAACCGTACTGGTGCAGCAGCTCCTCCACCCGCTCCCGGGTGGAGGAGGCGACGTCCGCGCGGCCGTTGAGGACTTTCGAAACAGTCGGTGTGGACACACCCGCCTCGCGCGCGATTTCGGCGAGTGTCGCCGCTCTGGTCACGATCCCTCCTGTGCTGCCCTTGGTGTGCGACGTACGAAGTCATTGCGACTGTACGGGACGGATGCTAGCTGGTCAGGGCTTCGCCGCTACGCCCGTATCGAGATGGGCCTTCCAAATCCTTGACGGCGGTCGATGTGACGCCTAGGTTTCCCGCATCATTCGGAACTTGCTTCGAAACTTTCGACGGATGGCAAGCCATGGGTTCTCTTCGCGTGACCGTTCACAACAGTGCAACCCGGAACAGATTCGCCGCAGTAGCGGCAACGACCGCGCTGTTGCTCGGTCTGACCGCCGCGTGCGGGTCCAGCGGCGGCTCCAACTCCGGGACGATCCACGTCCTCGTCTACGGGGACGCCGCGAACAAGGTCGAGAAGCAGATCGTCGACACGTTCAACAAGACCTCGAAGGTCAAGGCGGTGCTGGACACCATCCCGGGCGCCGACTACCAGCAGAAGCTCAACACGATCATCAACACCCCGCAGGCCCCGGACATCTTCTTCAACTGGGGCGGCGGCAGCATCGCGCCCTTCGCCAAGAAGAACCTCCTGCTCCCCCTGGACGACATGATCGCCAAGGACCCGGGGCTCAAGTCCAACTTCCTCCCCTCGGTATTCAACACCGCGGTGGTCGACGGCAAGTCCTACGGTGTCCCGATGCGCGGAACGCAGCCCGTGCTGCTCTTCAACAACAAGAAGGTCCTGGCGAGCACCGGCCTGAACATCCCGCGGACCTGGGACGACCTGATCAACGACGTCAAGGCACTCAAGGCCAAGGGCCTGACACCGATCGCGCTCGGCGGCGGCGACCAGTGGCCCAGCCTCATGTGGTTCGAGTACGTCTTCGACCGGGTCGCCGGACCGGACCTGTTCCAGAAGGCGCTCGCAGGTGACAAGAGCGCGTGGGCCAGCCCGGACAGCCAGAAGGCTCTGGGCATGCTGAAGCAGCTGATCGACGCCGGCGCATTCGGCAGCCACTTCGACTCGGTGAAGTTCACCGACGGCGGGTCCCCGGCGCTGCTGGCCAAGGGCAAGGCCGCCTTCGAGCTGATGGGCTCCTGGGAGTACTCCACCCAGCAGTCCAACAACCCCGACTTCGCCAAGAACGACCTCGGCTACAGCGCCTTCCCGACCGTCAGCGGCGGCAAGGGCGACCCGAAGGACGTCGTCGGCAACACCAACAACTTCTACTCCGTCGTGAAGAAGACCCGGCACCCCGACGCCGTGGCGGCCTTCCTCAGGCTCATGTACTCCGACGAGTTCGTGAAGGCACAGCTCGGCATAGGCAACCTGCCGACCACCACCAACACGGCCAACTTCCTGTCCACCTCGGCCAGCCCGGACTACTCGCGATTCCAGTTCGACCTGGTCAAGGCGGCGCCGTCGTTCCAGTTGTCTTGGGACCAGGCCTACCCGCCGGCGGCGGCCACGCCACTCCACACGGCCGTTCAGAAGTTCTTCGACGGCAAGAGCGACGCCAACGGCTTCATCCAGGCGATGCAGTCGCTGTCCAATTCCTGAGTAGGACCGATGAGTTCACTTTCTCTCGCAGCCGTGTCCGGCCGCCGTCCCAAGGAGCGCCGGGCCGGCATCGGGGTGACCCGCCCGGGCTTCGCCTGGGCGATACCCGCGACCCTCTTTTTCCTGCTGTTCGCGATCCTCCCGCTGGTGCTGGTCGCGGTGCTGTCCTTCACCAACTGGGACGGCGTCACCGCGCCGCACTTCAACGGCCTGGCGAACTGGACCAAGCTGATCCACGACCCGGTGATGACCCAGAGCATCTGGCTCACCCTCGTGCTCACCGTGCTCGGGATCGTGACGCAGACGCCCGTCAGCATCCTGCTGGGCGTCTGGGCGGCCGGACCCCAGCGCAACCGGGCCGTGCTGTCCGCGATCTTCTTCGTCCCCCTGCTGCTCTCGGCGACCGCGGTCTCGGTGCTGTGGCGCGCCCTGCTCGACCCCAACTTCGGCATCCCGGGCCAGCTTCCCTCGCTGTTCGGCAACGGCAACCTGCTCGGCAGCCAAGCCGGTTCGATCGCGGTGCTGACCTTCGTCGGAATGTGGCAGTTCACCCCCCTGCACGCACTGCTCTACCAGGGCGGCGCCCGCGCGGTTCCGCAGGTGCTCTACCAGGCCGCGGCGATCGACGGGGCCGGAACCGTGCGGCAGTTCTTCCACATCACCCTGCCGCAACTGCGCAACACCATGATCACCTCGATGATCCTCATGGTCGTCGGCGGGCTCACCACCTTCGACACGGTGCTGATCCTCACTCAAGGCGGCCCCGGCACGGACACCACCGTCAGCGCCTACTACATGTACGAACAGGGCTTCAAGGAATTCGACTTCGGCGCCGGCTCGGCCATCGCGCTGCTCCTGGTCGTGGTCGCCACCCTCATCTCCCTGGCCGTGGTCCGGCTCTCCGGCTACGACAAGATGCGCAGCACGGCGGAGGGGATCTGATGCGACAGCGCCCCAACTACCTTGCCGGGCTGGGCTCCCTGATATGGCTCGCTCTGGTCGGTCTGCCGCTCTACGTGCTGCTGATCGCGACCCTGCGCACCACCTCCAACTACTCCAGCCAGGGCCCGCTGAGCTTTCCGTCGCAGCTGACCCTGAGCAACTACTTCGACGCGTTCTCCAACGGCTTCGGCCAGGACTTCCTCAACACCCTGATCGTCACCGTCAGCGTCGTCGGCATCGTGCTGGTGGTGGTGCCGCCGCTCGCCTACGCCATCGTGCGCGCCCAGGGCCGGACCATCACCGTCGTCTTCCGGTTTTTCCTGCTGGGACTCGCGATCCCCGCGCAGGCGGTGATCGTTCCGATGTTCTACGTGATCAGCCAGGCCGGGCTCTATGACCACCTGATCGGCGTCATCCTGCCCACCGCCGCGTTCTCGCTGCCGGTGTGCACCCTGGTGCTGACCGGGGCGATGCGCGACATCACCCCCGACCTGTACGAAGCCATGGCGATGGACGGAGCCTCCCCGCGGCGGGTCTTCAGGCAACTGGTCCTGCCGCTGTCGAAAGGCGGGCTCTCCTCCATCGTCGTCTTCTCGGCCCTGCAGGCCTGGAACGGCTTCCTCTTCCCACTGATCCTCACCCAGTCGGACTCGACCAAGGTGATCACCCTCGGTCTGTACAACTTCCAGACCGAACACGGCGTCGACGTCCCCGGACTGCTCAGCGCCGTGGTGCTGTCCATGCTGCCCATCTTCGTCGTCTACCTGTTCGCCCGCCGCGCCCTGGTCCAGGGGCTCATGGGGGTCGGAGGAAAGTGACCGGCAACATGAACCCCGCCGTCGAACCCAGCACCCCTGTGTGGCAGGACGTCTCGCTCGACCCCGCGATCAGGGCCAACGCCCTGATCGCGGCGATGACACTGCGGGAGAAGACAGCACAGCTGGTCGGCGTCTGGGTGGGCGCCTCCGACGAGGGCGGCGAGGTCGCCCCGCACCAACACGAGATGGAGGAGCCGCCGGACCTGGACGAGCTGCTGCCGCACGGTCTGGGACAGCTGACCCGGCCGTTCGGCACCGTTCCCGTGGACGCCGCCGTCGGTGCGCTCTCGCTCGCCCGCTCCCAACAGCGCATCGCCGCCGCCAACCGCTTGGGCATACCGGCGATCGCCCACGAGGAATGCCTGGCCGGGTTCGCGGCCTGGGGGGCGACCGCCTACCCGGTCCCACTGTCCTGGGGAGCGACCTTCAACCCCGAGCTGGTGCGCACCATGGCCACCGCCATCGGGACCGACATGCGCGCCGTCGGCGTCCACCAGGGCCTCGCCCCCGTACTCGACGTGGTGCGCGACGCCCGCTGGGGCCGCGTCGAGGAGACCATCGGCGAGGACCCGTACCTGGTCGGCACCATCGCCACCGCCTATGTGCAGGGCCTGGAGTCCGCCGGGATCGTCGCCACGCTCAAGCACTTCGCCGGCTACTCCGCCTCGCGGGCCGGCCGCAACCTCGCGCCGGTCACCATGGGCACCCGCGAGCGCGCCGACGTCATCCTTCCCCCGTTCGAGATGGCGCTACGCGAGGGCCGACCACGCTCGGTCATGCACGCTTACACCGACACCGACGGCATCCCCTCAGCCGCCGACCAGGAACTGCTCACCGGTCTGCTCCGGGACACCTGGGGCTTCGACGGGACTGTGGTGGCGGACTACTTCGGCATCGCCTTCCTCAAGCTCCTGCACAACGTCGCCGGAAGCTGGGACGAGGCGGCCGGACTCGCCCTCGCCAGCGGCGTCGACGTCGAGCTGCCGACCATCAAGACATTCGGACAGCCGCTGCTCGACGCGGTCGAGGCTGGCACTGTCCCTGAGGAACTGATCGATCGCGCCCTGCGCCGGGTCCTCATCCAGAAGGCACAGCTCGGCCTGCTCGACCCTGACTGGAACCCGCTTCCGCAGGCGATCTCCGGAGCGAATCTCACCGATCCCGAGGCGCTGCGCGGCAGCGTCGACCTCGACTCCCCGGCCAACCGGCGGCTGGCGCGCGAGCTGGCAGAGCAGGCCGTCGTGCTGCTGCGCAACGACGGCCTGCTGCCGCTCGGCCGCCCCCGCCGGATAGCGCTGATCGGCCCCAACGCCGACACCCCGACGGCCGTGCTGGGCTGCTACTCCTTCCCCGTGCATGTCGGCTCACAACACCCCGAGGTTCCGACCGGCATCGCGCTGCCCACGCTGCACGAGACCTTGGCGGCCGAGTTCCCCGACGCCGAGATCTTCTCCGCGCCCGGTGCGGCAGTCGACGGCGACAGCACGGCCGGCTTCGCCGAGGCGGTCACGGCGGCCCGTGTCGCCGACGTCGTGGTGCTCGCCCTCGGGGACCGCTCCGGCCTGTTCGGCCGCGGGACCAGCGGCGAGGGATGTGATGTCGAGTCGATGCAACTGCCCGGCGTGCAGGAGCAACTGCTCGACGCCCTGCTGGATGCCGGCACGCCTGTGGTGCTCGTCATGCTGGCGGGCCGCCCTTACACACTGGGGCGCGCCGAGACGGGGGCGGCGGCGATCCTGCAGTCCTTCTTCCCTGGGGAGGCGGGCACCGAGGCGATCGCCGGCGTGCTCAGCGGGCGGGTGAACCCCTCCGGACGGTTGCCCGTGAGTGTGCCGCGGCACAAGGGTGTCCAGCCCTCCACCTACCTGGCCGCCAGGCTGGCCCAGGACAGCGACGTGTCCAGCACCAGTACCAGCGCGGCCTACGGGTTCGGCCACGGGCTCGGCTACACGGAATTCGAGTGGTCCGCGCTCGACGTCGGCGTCTCAGAGACCGGCACCGACGGCAGCTTCCGCATCGCCTTCGAGGTCCGCAACACCGGCGAACGCTCGGGCTGCGAGGTGGTGCAGTTCTACCTGCACGACCCTGTGGCCTCCGTGGTCCAGCCGGTGCAGCGCCTCGTCGGCTACCGGCGCTTCCCGCTCGAAACCGGGGAGGTCTGCCGGGTCCTCCTGGAACTGCCCGCGGACCTGGCCTCCTTCACCGGCCGCGGAGGCCGTCGCATCGTCGAACCAGGCGAGCTGGAGCTGCGGATCTCCGCCAGCAGCACCGACCACCGCATCACGGTCCCGCTGCACCTGACCGGCCCGGTCCGGGAGGTCGACCACACCCGCATGCTGCACCCCGTGGTCACGGTCGAGTGCCGCTGACGCAACGAGAGGCCGCACGCGTACACCGACCTGCCCGAGGCCCTGCTGCGGCGCTGCCACAGCAGCCAGACCGAACCGGACGTACGGCGGCGAGGTCCGGCCGGCACCGGTCAGCACCGGACTGAGCACCGTGGACACCTTCGACGTCACTTCCCTGGCGGCGGGGAGCCGGTGAAGGCGTGGCTGCGCCTGCCGGGGACGGCGACCGAACCGCTTCCGGCCGTCGTGCAGTACGTCGGTTGTGGCGAGGGACGGGGACATGTGCCGGAGAACCTGCTCGGGGGCCGCCGAGTACGCCCACCTCCAGATGGACACGCGCGGGCAGGGCTATGAGGTGGAGGGGTCCGCCCCCCTCCAGCCGCAGCGCTGATCAGCTTTCCGAACTGACGCGGACTCAACCCGAAACCTGCGACCAGCAGCCACAGCACCTCCTGGACTCGCTCCACGACGCCAGGCGGCCCGAAAGGAACACATTCTGTGCCTACGTACGACAACCCTGTGATCAGCGGGTTCCACCCCGATCCGAGCGTGTGCCGGGTCGGTGACGACTACTACCTGGTGTGCTCCAGCTTCGAGTACTTCCCCGGGCTGCCGCTCTTCCACAGCAAGGACCTCGTGCACTGGGAGTGCATCGGCAACGTGCTCGACCGGCCCGAGCAACTGCCGCTGCCTCTCCCTGGGGCGAAGGCGTCCGGCGGCCTCTACGCCCCCACGATCCGCTACCACGACGGCCGTTACTGGGTCATCAACACCAATATCGACGGCGGCGGCAACTTCGTCGTCTCGGCCGAGCGGCCCGAGGGGCCGTGGAGCGACCCGGTGTGGATCGACCTGACCGGGATCGACCCCGATCTGGCCTGGGAGGAGGACGGCACCTGCTGGTGCGCCTTCTCCGGGCCCGAAGGCGGCATCAACATGGCCAGGATCGACCCGGTCAAAGGGGAGGTGCTGGAGGGGCCCTTTGCCACGTGGTCGGGCAGCGGCCTCAAGTACCCCGAGGCTCCGCACCTCTACCGCATCGGCGACTGGTGGTACCTGCTGATCGCAGAAGGCGGCACCGAACGCGGCCACAGCGTGTCCATCGCCCGCGGCCGCTCGCCGCGCGGCCCCTGGGAAGGCGCACCCGCCAACCCTCTGCTGTCCCACAGCGGTACCGGCCGCTCCATCCAGAACACCGGCCACGCCGACCTGGTGGAGGCTACCGACGGCAGTTGGTGGATGGTGCTGCTCGGCGTCCGGCCCCGCGGCTTCACACCCGACGTGCACGTGCTCGGTCGCGAGACGTTCCTGACCCCCGTGGAGTGGGACGAGGACGGCTGGCCTGTCGTCGCGCCCGTTCCCGAGAGTCACGCGGCCCCGGGCGGGGTCTGGCACCCCGTTCCGCCCCTACCCGCCCGCGACGACTTCGACGAGTCCGCTCTCGCGCCCCACTGGGTCTCACCATTCACCCGCCCAGAGGGCTCCTGGTCGCTCACCGAGCGCCCTGGCTGGCTGGCCCTCAGAGCCACCGGCGTCACCCTCGACCGCCCCGGGTACACCTTCGTCGGCCGCCGCCAGCAACACCACGACTGCCGCGTCACCGCTGCGATCGACCCGGGTACGGGACGCGGCGGTCTCAGCGTGCACCTGGACGAAGCCCACCACTACGAACTGGAGGTCGGGAACGGACAGGCCGGCGTCGTCGCCCGGATCGGTCCGCTGCGCCAGACCGTGGCCAGCCGCCCGGTCCCGTCCGGACCGCTGACCCTCACCGTCGCCATCCGCACGTCCGACCTTGTGCCCGCGTCGCCCGAACTCACCGATGGCGGGACCACCGGCCCTGACACCGTCGCCTTCTGGCTCGGCGATCCCGACGCCCCGGACGCCCAGCCACTCGTCGAACTGGACGGGCGCTACCTGTCCACCGAGGTCGCCTGCGGCTTCACCGGCCGTGTTATCGGTATGTACGCCATCGAGGGCGCGGTCGCCTTCGACTGGTTCGAGTACACCCCGGCATCGGCGCCCTCCATTTGACGCTCGGCCTTCGGCCGCGTGCGACACCTGCGTCCGTGCGGCTCACCAGCGGGCTGCTGCGCCGGGGCGGCCTGATCCGCACCCTAGGGGTCCCGCTGGCCGTGACCGGGCTGGCTCGGCCACCACGGACGCGCCGTTGGCGAACGCCGGATCATCGACCCCACGTTCGCGGAAGGCCACGGCGCCACCGGCCACCGGCGGCTGGTGTCGCTGCTCGCGGCACCCGGCTGGGGCCTGCCCCTCACTGCCTTGGACGACCACTGCAACTGCCATCTGCCGCCCGGTTACAGCGAGCAGCGCACCACCATCACCGCCAACTTGTGCGAGTGGCCTGGAGTGCTGGAGGTGCGCGCCATCCATCGCCGCGGCGACCGTCTGAAGTGGATCCCGGAGCAAAGCCCATCGCTCTACGCGGCCCGGCAGCAGCTTGCCCTCTCCGTACCTGCCTGGGTCGATCGCTGGCTCGAACGCGGCGGATCTTCTGCTCCGGGCGTACCGATCGGGGCCGTCAGCAGCCTTCGCTGAGAATCGCTCCTCTTCCCTGCGACGCATCTTCTCGAGCGACCGGCTTCGCATGGCTTGCACGACGACTAGCGAGACTAATCGCACAAGTGCTCGAATTCGGCTCATGCGACAGATCCCCGATGACCTGGCCCAGGCGCAGAAGGACTGGCACGCCACCTACCGGCAACTTGCCGTATGTCCGCGAACCGCGCTCCGGCGGCGCCTGATCTGCCTGTCGTCTCAAGTGCTGTTTCACCCGTGCTGGCAGGGGCGGCGGTCGGCCGGCTGGGCGGCGCTGCACGGTGCACGCCATGTCCGAACCGCCGCTTGACCCGCCGCTGCCGCGTGATTCCCGCCGACTCCGGGCGATCCTCGCGCACCTCGACAAGCAGCTCGCCGACAATGCTGCCGTCGCCGTGCACCTGGACGAGCAGCTCGCCGATATCAGGACCGTCGGCACGTATCTGCGGCTCCAACGGGATGCCGTGCAGGCTGCACTGGGCCAAGCTGAGGCGCCTCCGGGCCCCCTGATACGCCCAAGCCGGCCAGTCAAAGGAGCCAAAGGGCTCCCCGCCCTGGCCCAAGCGCAGGTCCCAGTCGGGTTCGTCGTCCAGCAGAAGCCCACCCCGATGGGCCCGGAGCCCACACTGATCCACATGGCCGACTGCACCATGATCGAGGGCACGCCGCATCGGATCAGACCTGACGAGGCGCGGGCCGACCTCACAGACCCAACCATCACGGCTTGCAACTTCTGCCGGCCGGATACCGAGTGTCGACGTCGCGTGAGGCAACGCTACCCTCGTTCGACCTGCCCGGACGAGGACCCGGACGTACCTTCGGATGCATGAAGCTCGCAGCCATGGAGCGTCACGGAGTCCACGTAGGTTTCCGAAGCTCGATCGCCGGTTACCGGAAAGTCATATTCGGCCCGGTACGGCTCCGTCCTGCCAGCGGTAGAGGTCGCGCAGCAGGGAAATCTCGGCGCCGTGATGGATCAGCTCCTTGTTGACGTGCAGGACGATGCCCTCCATGGGAAACCGCTCGGGACCCACCGTGGGCGGATTCTCCAGGTCGGCGTCCGAGAGTTCGCGGACCCCCGCGTTCCATCTCCCGTACATCTCATCGAGCTGTTTCAGTGCCTCGTCAGCGGTCCCCGCGTAGGCGAATGTCTGGGAGTCGACGTCCTGGCCGCCGAAGTGCCATCCGACCCGATAGCCCAGGCAGGAGACGATGATGTGCGCCAGCCGCCAGGCAATCGTGGTCACCGGCGCCGGCACCGGGTCAGGGGACGCGGAGTCCATCGTCCATTCCCCCGAACCTTTCGACATCGGTGCGGCCGACGTGCCACGTGGGCGGATGCTCCAGCAGCCGCGCACCGGCTCCCAGAAGTACTCCTCATCGGCAAGACCGTGCAGCCGCGGACGCAGGTTCTTCTGCCAGTGCCGATCCAGCTGGTCCGCGAGTCGCTCGCTTCTTGTCATTTCCGCACACTACATACAACGGAGACCTGGCTGCGGCCCTCGCGGACGCCGTCGCAGGCGGTGGGCCGCGAGAGCGTACCGCACCGGGAGATGACGCTGGGGGCTGATGTGCCCTTCGGGCCGCGCCGCCGCGAGTGGCTGTTTGACATTAACAACCCGGCTGGCTGGGTTGGGTTCAATGACCCAAATGTGACAGCCTCGACTGATGACATGACGGATAATCAAGACCGCAGACTCCCGCCCGAGATCAGCATGAGTATCCCGATCGAGCGCCATGCCAGAGCCTCCGACCTGCATGTTCGAAGATGGCGAAGACTCCATGAACGAGATGCCGCAGCGCATCGGCCCCTCAAGACACCAAGCCGCCGCCGTACCACCACTGCTCCGCTATTTCCCCATCGTGTGCTCTCCCTGCCGGCAGGGGCTCATCCGCCACTACGGACCCAAGGCGCAGGCTGACCCTTCTCCGCCGCTTGCCAAGCAGCCGATGCCATGACCGACAGCGACCCCACGGGTTGATCAATTGCCACCCGCGACCGAAACCGCGCCTTCGCCGCACGCCGCCGCCGGCTTCGGAGCGATCGCCGAAACTCCGCTTGAACGGCCCCGGTCATGGGTTGTCCACAGAGCTGCGCGCGCTGCGACGCCTGGGCATACCGTGCTGCCCCAGCTGATCACCATCACGGGGAGCACGATGACGTACAGCGTGGACCTGGCGATCCGAGCGGAAGACGCCCTCGCCCAGCTACCGGACGACGGCCGCAGCGATGTGATGGAGACGATCGCCGCTGCGCTGGTCCGGCGGGAGACGTGGCCGGCGCCTGGGGGCTGGGACGGAGCCGCGCACTTCGGGCGGCGCTCATGGATCGCCTTCACCGCGCACGCGGTCGGCATCGAGGTGTACGACGTGTGGTGGGTTGGATGAGTCACGTTACGGAGCGCATCAGCTCCAGCCACTGCAACTCAGCAGGTGAGGCTGAAGATGGATCGCACAGGGCACACGGCTCTGCTTGACCCGCGTTTCCCTGGCACGGCCGATGACGCCGGGCTGCCGCGTCCCAAGCCCGCTCCGTACTGTTCGCTGTCCGATCCCACGCCTGGATCTCATACGTGAAATGAGCCAACCCGGCCAGGGAGGTGATGAGGGTGTCCGTGAACTCCCGCAACGACTCCACGCTGTGCGTATCGAAGTAGTCGGCCTCCGTGTCGTCGTCATCCGCGAACCGAACGAAGGGGCGACCTGGATCACCGTTGGGCAGCGAGTACGCATAGAGGCTCATATCGAACCCGACGTGGCGTGCCATCAGGCCGTGGTGGGGTAGGGTGGGGCCCGCTGTAGGCCCCATGTGCAGCACCCGAGTTACATCACCGCCGTCAGCGCCGACGTGGTCCTCGGGGGTCTTGCTCATGCTGCACCAGTGTGGACAGGTGAACTCAAGGCAATGATCGCTCGTCACCTTCCAGATATCGGTGCCCGAGTCGTCGGCCTGAAACGGTCGGCAGCATCCTCCACCACCATGGCGAGGAAGCCGAAACGAATGGGTTCGCCCGTAAACGGCTTGATTTGTAGGGCCCACGGTCCCGTGAGCACTGGGTCCTGCGGGAATGTCGGAATCCGCGCTCGCCATGACCGGTCCGGCGGCCTGCCGCACGGCGGTGATGATGCGCTGGTAGTCCCACGGGAGCGAGTTCTCCTCCATATCCGGTTCGCGGTGCGGGATCAGCATCACCGCCCGGCCGGCCACCTGCCCCGGGCACTGGTCCGGTGGAGGCGCGTTCCTCGGCGAGCTGCCCGGTCATCCGTTCAAGGACACGCTCGGCGACGGCGAGTTCGTCCCGCTCAGCCCGCACTTCCGCCAGCTGTTTGGCCAGCTGTTCTTCGAGTTCCTCCAGCTCCGCGCGCCGCGCGGTGATCCGTTCCAGCAACTCGGCATCCAGCATGCACCGGATCGCAGAAGACCACCCGCCCACGGGGAGCGAGAACCGGCAACCCAACCGCTGACGGATGGCTCGTAGGCGAGATGCGGTTCTGACTCAAGTCGCGGCGCGCGGGCTCACTCAGTCAGGTTGGAGCCGGGGCTCGGGAATGACAAGGCCCGCACGTGGTCGGGTGAGAGGTGCAACTCATATGGCAGGCAGCAGTCAGAGCAGAGGGTCGCGACCAGTGTCCCGCAGGCGCAGACCTGGTTCAGTCCCCCATCGGGAGTCGCCCCGCAGCATGCGGCGGAGGCGTGCCGCGTCGTCAACCCGCGGCAGTCATCCGGGTTCATGACGATATTGCCTCGTGGCCCCTGTGAGACCAGTGGCTGCCCGTCGAGGTTGTAGTGAGTTCCGTGCCGTGGCATCACCGGGCCGGGTGCCTCGGCAACGACGAGAGGCGGGCCGTACGGTTCCGTCTCGATCGCGTAGCAGCCGGACGGCACTGTGGCCGGCGATGGCCCCATTTCCTCCGCCTCCCACCAGGCGTAGTCGGGAGCCTCGGGCACCGCTGACAGACGCTTCAGCGGCCCCGTCAGCGCAGCGCCGCAGGCAGCGCACGCAAACACGGTCATCTCCGGCGCGGTCCACCCGACCATGGTGGCGTCAGGCACGGCGGCCTGCTCGCTGCCCAGCTGGACACTGGCCCCATCCTGATGACGCTGATCTTCCATGGAGGAACCGTACTGAAACGCGCTGACTGCCCCGCAGCCGCCTCCGCCGAAACCAGACGGACGATCTACCGCGCGGACTCACGCCTGCGACCAGCACGAGCACTCCGAGAACCGATCACACCAGCCCTTTGACCTGCGACTTCAAGTTGGCGGAGGCTCACTGAGCCAGCCCGGGACCGGTCAGTCCTGTGTACTGCCGCAGTGGAATGGCGTGGTATCGGTCCTTCGGCGGCTCGTACACGAGACGTGAGCGACGGGGGTACTTCCGGCTTCACCATGGGGGCCGGGGACGCCATCAGCGAGGCAGGGTGACGAGCCCCGTCTCATAGGCGGTGATGACGAGCTGGACCCGGTCCCGGGCGCCCAGTTTGGTGAGCAGCCGTGAAACGTGTGACTTGGCAGTGGCCACCGTGATGAAGAGGTCCTCGGTGATCTCGGTGTTCGACCTGCCGCGTCCGACCAGGGTCAGTACTTCCCGTTCCCGCTCGGTGATGCCCTCGACCGGCCCTGGGGAGCGCTCCGGGACAGCTGCGGGCCGCCCGATGAAGTCCGCGATCAGACGGCGCGTCACACCCGGCGCGATCAGCGCGTCACCAGAGGCGACCACGCGGATCGCCGCGAGGATGTCGTCCAGCGCCATGTCTTTTACCACGAAGCCGCTCGCGCCGGCCCGGAGCGCGCCGTAGACATGGTCGTCCTCGTCGAAGGTGGTCAGGACGAGGACGCGTGTGGTTGCCGGACCGGCGGTGATCAGGCGGGTGGCCTCGATCCCATCCATGCCGGGCATCCGGATGTCCATGACCGCGACGTCGGGGCTGGCATCCCTGACCAGTTGGACGGCCTCAGCGCCAGTGGCGGCTTCACCGACGACCTCCAGATCGGGGTAGTCGGCCATGATCACGCGTAGACCGGACCGAACCAACGGCTGGTCGTCGGCGAGCACCACACGGACGGTCATCGGGCCTCCACCGGAACTTCGACGGACGCGGGCAGCGGCAGCCGGGCCGCCACCCGGAAGCCGCCCTCAGGGCGCGGCCCGGCGTTGAGGTGACCGTCCAGCAGACCGACTCGTTCCCGCATCCCGATGAGGCCGAAGCCGTGGGCCGAGCCCTCCTCGGTGGCGCCGCGCCCGTTGTCGACGACCTCCACGGACAGCTCCTCGTCTCTGTAGTCGATGGTCACCCGGCAACGCTCGATGCCCGCGTGTCGGACCACGTTGGTCAGCGCCTCCTGCACGATGCGGTAGGCGGACAGGTCGATGTCGGCCGGCACGGGACGCTGCTCCCCGGTGCAGCGCACGTCGACGCGTACCCCTGCGCCCGCGGTCGCTGCCGCCAACCGTTCGATATCCGCCAGCCCCGGCGTGGGTGCGAGCGGTGACTGCTCCGAGGCGGTCGCGCCTCGGTCGGCCTGACGGAGTGACACCAGCGTGCGGCGAAGCCCGACAGGGTCTCTCTGCTGGTGGCCTCGATGGCGCGCAGGGCATCGCGCGCCTCGGCCGGCTGGGTCTGGATGACCCGGCTGCCCACCCCGGCCTGGATCGCGATGATGCCGATGCTGTGCGCGACCATGTCGTGCAACTCCCGTGCGATCAGCAGCCGTTCGGTGGTCACTGCCTCGGCCACCTCCTGTGCCCGCAGCGCCACCGCGTGCTCTCGACGCTCGCGGCTCAGCAGACCGGCCATGCAGGATGCGGCCAACGCCGGAAGGGCGATAACCCCGTTGACGGCCAGACTGTCTCCGTGCGCGAGGACGCCGATCACCAGGAGTTGCACCGTGAAAGACACGGCCACAGCAACAGTCGAAGCGCGCCGTGCGCAAGTGGCGACGATGAAGCCCAAAACGAGGTCCACCGCCAGATACGACAGGAACTGGCCCTGATATGACGCCGCCCGGCTCTCATGGGCGGAACTCGGAGGGCCCACCACCACAGCAGTGGATCCGAAGAGTGCCATGACCAGAGCCAGCAGCGGCATCCGTCGCACCACACCGACGAGCAGGCTCACAGCCAGCAGCGCCCCGACACCGTGGACCGTGCCGATGCCCGCGGTGCGGCCCCCACCAGCAGACCCATCACGAGGAGGTAGGAGGCACCCCCCGCCCAGGCCACGGCCTTGGTTCTCGTCATCGGTGGTGTCCCCTCCCTGGAACAAAGCCGAGGTGCGCGACGCGCGCAGGCAACGGAATGGTTGTCATGGGGTTCACTCCGTGAGACTAGCCGGACCACCAACAGCGCGGCATCAGCCCGGGGACGTACGCCCACGGTTCAATCCGGCCGCATGATTGCCGCCCACGGCCCCATGCCCGGACGGGGTTCCTCTCGGCAGTGTGGGTGCCGTGATCGAAGTCAGCGAACTCACCAAGCGCTACGGCCGCAGGACGGCCGTCGACCATCTGTCCGGGTCCGCACCGGCATCCCGTGGCGGGACCTCCCCGCCGAGTACGGGCCGTGGGGCCGGGCGTACGACCTGTTCCGCCGCTGGCAGCGGGACGGCACCTGGCATCGGATCTTCACCGAGCTCCAATCCCAGGCTGACTCGAAAGAGCTGATCACCTGGGACATCAACGTCGACTCCACGGTGTGCCGGGCCCACCAGCACGCCGCCGGGGCCCGCAAAAGGGGGAGCTGCAGAAGGAGCCGCCCGGCGGCGTCACCGTCGAGCCGGACGACCATGGACTCGGGCGCTCGCGCGGCGGCCTGACCACCAAGCTGCACCTGGCCGTCGAACAGGGCCAGAAGCCCATGTCCATCGTGATCACGGCCGGACAGCGGGGCGATTCCCCGCAGTTCGAGCCCGTCCTGAACAAGGTCCGTGTCCCGCGTCTTGGGACGGGCAGGCCGCGCACCCGGCCCGATCGTGTGCGCGCCGACAGGGCGTACGCCTCCCGGAAGAACCGCGCTTACCTGAGGCGACGCGGGATCCGCTGCACCATCCCCGACAAGGCCGACCAGGCCCGCAACCGCAAGAAGCGCGGCGCGCGCGGCGGACGGCCGCCGAAGTTCGACCCGCAGGACTACAAGGCTCGGCACGCGGTCGAGTGCGGCATCAACCGCCTCAAACGGCACCGGGCCGTGGCCACCGCGGTACGACAGGCTCGCCGTCCGCTACGAGGCCACCGTCCTCGTCGCCGCCATCAACGAATGGTTGTAAACGGCCGTGTCGTGGCGGCGCGTGAGCTTCTTCAAAGCCAACGTTCTGCTGTCAGCCAAGACAGTCGCGGCTCCGATGGCAGGGGCGACAGGATCGTCACATGCAGCCGATCTTCGTTCTCGTGCACAGCCCGTCCGTGGGCCCCTCGACCTGGCACCCTGTGGCCGAACACCTGACGGCGGCGGGATACCAGGTACGGGTACCGTCTCTGCTGAACGTAGGCGCCGGTGCTCCGCCCTTCTGGCCCCGCATGGTCAACGCCGTCCGCGACGACCTCCGACAGGTCCCGGCCGGCAGCCCCCTCGCGTTGGTGGCACACAGCAACGCTGGCCTGTTTCTCCCGGCGATTCGCTCGGGCCTCGACCATCCGGTGACCAGCTCCATCTTCGTCGATGCCGCGCTACCGGCCCGAACCGGGCCCACCCCTGTCGCCTCACCCGAGTTGATGGAGTTCCTCCGCCCGATGGCCGTGAACGGCAGGCTGCCGCGCTGGACCGACTGGTGGGACGAGGCAGACGTCGCACCCATGTTCTCCGATCCGATGATGCGGCAGACAGTCATTGAGGAGCAGCCGACCCTGCCGCTGTCCTACTACGAGCAGCACATCCCGGTCCCCGACGGCTGGGACGATCATCCCTGCTCCTACTTGCTGTTCGGTCCTCCGTATGACGACCTTGCCGACGAGGCGCGCGAACGCGGCTGGCGTGTGGCACACCTGCCCGGCGCACACCTCCATCAGATCATCGATCCTGCTGGCACAGCCCGGCACCTCGTCGAACTGGCCACTACGACCTGATCCACTTCCGATACACGCCCTAGGACGAGGGCGGGCGCCGGGCCCTCTCTGGAAGGAGAGGACATGCGCGGAAGAAGACTCGGCAAGACCCTGGGGTGTCTCATCGCGGCGTCCGCGATCGTGGCGGTGCCCATGGCCGGCGCGCGGGCGTACAACCCGACGGGCGGGATCCTTTACCAGCTCGGGAACGAACCCTGCCTGAAGGGACGCGGCAACTGCGCGATCTACCCGAAGTCGGCGCAGCTGCCGAGCGGGCGCCTGGTCGCCGCGTTCGAGAAGGCCACCGTCGTACCGCAGACGGATGGCGCCGACGGAGAGACCCTCCCCGTCTACAAGAGCGACGACCACGGCACGACATGGCAGCCGCTCTCAGAGGTCGAACCACCGGCCTACCTCTCCAAGGACCCCCGGTACGCGAAGTACACCAGCAACTGGACGAACCCCTACCTCTACGTGCTCCCGCAGAACGTCGGCAGGCTGAAGGCGGGCACGCTGCTCCTGGCGAGCGTCGTCTCCGGCGACGATCACTTCTACCGCGAGCACAAAGCAGCCGACCCCAACTGGACACCGTCCGACGACGGAGACCGCAGCGACCTCGCGATCGCCCTCTACCCCAGCTCCGACCAGGGCCTGACCTGGAACGTCATCGAGGTCATCGCTGCAGGCGGGTGGCAGGGAGGCAGCGCGGGCGCGATCGGCCGGAACGTTGCGCAGGCCAACACGCACCAGCAGGTGGACCCCCTGTGGGAGCCGTACCTGATGGTCTACCAGGGCATGCTCGTCTGCTACTACTCCGACGAGAACGACTACACGGGCTTCGACCCTGTCACTGGCGTGCCCACCGTGGACCCCGCCAACGACACCGCGCCGGATTCCCACGGCCAGGTCCTCGTCCACCGGACCTGGAACGGGCGCACTGCTCAGTGGAGCGAACCCGTCGTTGACGTCGCGGGCCTGACCCAGGACAGGGGAGGCGGCAAGACGGAGATCGGTGGCGGACGGCCGGGTATGGCGGACGTCGTCCCGACAACCGACGGCAAGTGGCTGCTCACCTTCGAGTACTGGGGTGGCGGGACCAACACCAGGTACATACTCGCCGACGACCCGCTCCGCTTCCGACGCGGCTCCGCAACGGGCGAGCCCGTCACCTCGCTACCGGTCGCCGCCGGTTCCCGGCCTCTCGCGACGGGCGGCAGCCCCGTGGTCGTGCGGCTTCCCGACGGTCCTCTCGTGTACAACGCCGCAGGCAGCGGCGACGTATGGGTCAACGAAAGCGGACGCGGCGACGGCGTGTGGAAGGAGTACCAGACCACCTCGCCCGCCGCCTACAGCCGAAACCTGCAGTACGTCCAGGGAACCGGCCGCATCGCCGTCCTCAACAACCAGGACACCTCCACGATTCGCTATGCCGAGATCGACCTCGGCCACTCGGCCGGCGCTTACTACCAGCTGGTGAACCGTGCGACCGGCCAGGTGATCGGCACGGGAAACCACACCAACGACGCGAACATCGGCAACGGGGACGCACCCGACGTACTCCTCGAAGATGCGGGCGCAGCGGCGAACAAGGACACCCAGTACTGGCACGTGACCACCGAGCCCAACGGGGGCGTCACCCTGCTCAACGAGTCGGGCGGCCGTGCGGCAGCCATCTGGACGGGAAACGCCACGGTCGGCCAGAAGATCGGTCAGTGGGTCGACAACAGTTCCACCGGCACGTGGAACCTCATCAGGGCCGGCGGCGGCTACTACAGGTTCCAGGCTGTCAGGAGCACCGACCTGTACCTGACCGGCGCCTCCCGCGGCGCGGCACTGACCCTGCAGAAGGCGGCCGAAGACGGCTCGCAGGAGTGGCGGTTCGTCCGGCGGCATGGAGGAGGCGGCATGCATTGACGGCGGCGGGATCGACGGCATTCCTGTGCACAGTTTCTTCACAGGAGTGACAACCGGAAGATATGTGAAGTCTCAATTATTTACCGTAGGGTCAGTTCATGCTCGGCCCGAACGGCTCTCCTCGATCCCTCCGCCTCGCCGATCTGGCGGACCTCATTCGTATGCCCGCAGCGCTCAGCGTGCCCGGTGACGTTCTCGCCGGCGCCGTCGCGGGCGGCGGGACCCCCCGCCTGCGCATCGTCGCCACCATGGCGTCGTCCGTCGCCCTGTACTGGGCGGGGATGGCGCTCAACGACTTCGCGGACGCGGCCGTCGACGCGGTCGAGCGTCCCGAACGCCCCATACCTTCAGGCCGTGTTCCACGGCGCACGGCACTGACCGCCGCGTGCGGGCTCACCGCAGCGGGCCTCGGCCTCGCAGCCCTGGCCGGCGGTCGGCGGGCGCTCGGTGCGGCCCTCCCGCTGACCGGGCTGGTGTGGGCGTACGACCTGCGTCTGAAGTCCACTTTGGCCGGCCCCGCCGCGATGGCCGGCGCGCGGGCGCTGAACGTACTGGCCGGAGCGCCGCCCGGCGGTACGGTGCCGGCCCTCCCGGCCGCGCTGCTGGTCGGCGCGCACACCTACACCGTCACGGCCCTGAGCCGTCACGAGGTGTCGGGAGCGCCGCGCGCGGTGCCCGCCGCCACGCTGGGCTCCAGTGCCGCTGCCGGCCTGGCTACGGCAGCACTTCCGTGGACACGGGGGCGTGGCCGCACCGCGCGGATCGGCGCGGCTGCCGGCGCGCTCGGCTATCTGACCTCGTACGGCACGGCCCAGGCGCGTGCGGCACAGGATCCCTCCGCGGCGAACGTCCGGAGTGCCGTCGGCACCGGGATCCTGTCGTTGATGCCCCTTCAGGCGGCGCTCACCGCGGGCGGTGGAGCCGTGCGCGCGGCCGGTGTCCTGGCCGTGGCACACCCGTTGGCGCGCCGACTCGCGCGGAAGGTGTCGCCCACATGACCCCGGTACCAGTGTCCGCGGGACGGCTCCGGTTCGGCTTCGGGACCAACGGTTTCACCTGTCATCGGCTCGACGACGCACTGACCGTGCTCGCCGACCTCGGCTACGACTCGGTCGGGCTCACCCTCGACCACGGACATCTCGACCCGTTCGCCTCGGACCTGCCCCGCCAGGTCGACCGCCTCGCACGACGGCTGGACCACCTCGGTCTGGCAGCGATGGTGGAGACCGGGGCGCCGTACCTGCTGGACCCCTGGCACAAGCACGTGCCCACCCTGATGTCCGCCTCGGGTTCGGAGCTGCGGGTCGACCTGCTGGCGCGCGCGGTGCGCATCGCTGCCGACCTGGGTGCCCCCGCCGTCCATCTGTGCAGCGGACCGGCACCGCAGGACATGTCCGAGGAAGAGGCGTGGAAGCGACTGACCGAGGGCTGTGCAGAGGTCCTGGACATCGCCCGCGAGCACGACGTGGCCCTGGCGTTCGAACCCGAGCCGTACATGTTCGTCGACACCGTGCAACGCGTGCTGGAACTGCGGCACCGGCTCGGCGGCCCCGGGCTGTTCGGCGTCACGCTCGACATCGGCCATGCCCACTGCGTGGAGGACCTGCCCCTGCTCGACTGTGTGGAAAAGGCGGCTCCGTACCTGGTCAACGTGCAGATCGAGGACATGCGCCGCGGCGTGCACGAGCACCTCGAACTCGGCACGGGGGAGATCGACTTCCCGCCCGTCCTGGCCGCCCTGAAGGCCACCGGCTACCAGGGGCCGGTCTCGGTGGAGATCCAAGGAGCGTCCTTGAACGCTCCCGAAGTCGCCCGCCGCTCCCTGGAGTTCCTCAAGGCCGCCGAGCACTTCTGACGCCAGGGCCTGCCGTCACATCGTTCACCCCCCACTTCGGTACGGCCCCTTGCCGTACGCACCCCGAGAAGGAGGTACTGGCCGTGGATCCACACATTCCCGCCGACCTCGACCGACATCTCACCGCTGACGCGCGGCGCTGGCTGGCCGACGCCGTCACCCGGATCGGCCAGGACCCGACGGCCGTACGCGCCGTGTTTCCGGCCGCCGGCCGCCACTGCGGGCGCGGCAAGCTCATCGACGGCTGGACGGTGGCGGACGCCGCCCGTGCCCGGCTGCTGACCGCGCTACCGCTGCGTGGGGCGGCGCTCGCCGCGGAGATCATCGCTCTGTACCGCCACGGGGACGCCGCCGAACAGCGGGCAGTGCTGCTGTCGCTGGCCCTGCTGGAGGACACGGACCCCGCTTTCGCCCATCTCGGGCTGCCCCTGGTGCACGAGGCGCTGCGGGCCAACGACACACATCTGATCGCGGCGGCCGCCGGTCCGTACGCCGCCCGTCATCTGGACCACGACGGTTACCGGCAGGCCGTCCTGAAGTGTGTCTTCTGCGACATTCCCCTCAACCGGATCGCGGGCCTGGCCGAGCGTGCCGACCGCGAACTCGCCCGCATGCTGGCCGGCTTCGCCCACGAGCGGGTCGTCGCCGGCCGTGACGTACCCGAGGACATCTGGCCCGTCGTACGCGCCCACCCCGGCCTGCTGGAGGCCACCGGCCTGCCCGCCGAAACCCAGTCACCCGTCCCCGAGCGCCGCGCCGCGGCCGCACGGGCCCTCGCCGCCTACTCCCTTGCCGCGTCCGCAGGAGCCGCATGATGCGCATCTTCGACCCGCACATCCACATGACCTCCCGCACCACCGACGACTACGAGGCGATGTACGCCGCCGGCGTCCGCGCCGTCGTGGAGCCCTCCTTCTGGCTCGGCCAGCCGCGCACATCCGTCGAGAGCTTCACCGACTACTTCGACGCGCTGCTCGGCTGGGAGCCGTACCGCGCGCAGCAGTTCGGCATTCGCCACCACTGCACCATCGCCTTGAACCCGAAAGAGGCCAACGACCCGCGCTGCGCCGGCGTGCTGGACGTGCTGCCCCGCTACCTGGCCAAGAACCGGGTGGTGGCCGTCGGGGAGATCGGCTACGACTCCATGACCCCCGAGGAGGACGAGGCACTGGCCCGCCAGCTCGAACTCGCCATCCAGCACGAACTGCCCGTGCTGGTCCACACTCCGCATCGTGACAAAGCCGTCGGCACCCGGCGCACCCTCGACGTGGTCCGGGAATCGGGGATACCGCCCGAGCGTGTCCTCGTCGACCACCTCAACGAGCTCACCGTCACCATGGTCGCCGACAGCGGCTGCTGGATGGGCTTCTCCATCTACCCGCACACAAAGATGAGCGAGGACCGCATGGTGCGGATCCTGAAGGAGCACGGCACCGAGCGCATGCTCGTCAACTCCGCCGCCGACTGGGGGCGCAGCGATCCCCTCAAGACCCGGAAGACCGCCGACACGATGCTCGCGGCCGGCTTCGACGACGACACCGTCGACCAGGTCATGTGGCGCAATCCGGTGGACTTCTACGGACAGAGCGGCCGACTGGACGTAGAGGACGTCGAGCCGGACGACACGGCCCTGTTCGAGGGCAACTCGATCAAGCGCGGCGGAGAGTGACCACGCCGTGCGCTTCCGGCACACCGACGGCACGACCGTCCACCTCGCCTACTGCAGCAACGTCCACCAGGCCGAGGACCTCCAGGGAGTCATCGACCAACTCGCCACCTACGCCGAGCCCGTCCGGGAAGCCCTGGGCACCGACCTGCTCGGCATCGGTCTGTGGCTGGCCCGCGACGTGGTCACCGAACTGTCCGCCCGGCCCGACGCCGTACACCGCCTGCGCACCGAACTGACCGCGCGCGGCCTGGAGACCGTCACCCTCAACGCCTTTCCCTACGAGGGATTCCACCGGGAAGTGGTCAAGAAGGACGTCTACCTGCCCGACTGGACCGATCCCGCCCGACTGCGCTACACCGTCGACTGTGCCCGTGTGCTGGCGGGGCTACTGCCCGACGACGCCCGCCGTGGCAGCGTGTCGACACTGCCCCTCGCCTGGCGCACCCCTTGGCCGGTGACGGCACGCGATCACGCCCGCCGGGCACTGGACCTGCTCGCCGCCGAACTGGCCGGCGTCGAGCGCGAGACGGGCCGTACGATCCGGGTCGGCTTCGAGCCCGAACCCGGCTGCGTGGTGGAGAACACCGTTCAGGCGGTCCGTGAACTCGAGGGAGTGGACCCCGAGCGACTCGGCATCTGCCTCGACACCTGCCACCTCGCCGTCCAGTTCGAGGAACCGGCCGAAGCACTGAACCGCCTCATCGATGCCGGTCTCCCGGTGGTCAAGGTGCAGGCGTCCAGCGCCCTGCAGGCCGACGACCCGGCCGACCCCGCGGCGCGCCGCGCCCTGGCCCGGTTCGCCGAACCCCGCTTCCTGCACCAGACCCGCACGGCACCGCAGGGCGCCGTCACAGGCGTCGACGACCTTCCGGACGCGCTGGCCGCAGAGCTCGACCCGGGCTCCGCCTGGCGGGTGCACTTCCACGCCCCCCTGCACGCCGAGCCGGAGCCGCCGCTACGTACGACCACAGCCGAACTGACCACCTGTCTACGCGAGTTGCTCGGCGGTCCGCAGACCGTCTGTGACCACGTCGAGGTCGAGACCTACACCTGGTCGGTCCTGCCGGAACACCTGCGACCGCACGACCGGGAGAGCCTCGTCGCCGGCATCGCAGCCGAACTCGCCTGGGCCCGTGACCGGTTCAGGAAGCTCGGCCTCGCCGAAGAACCCAGCGCACATACCCGGAAGGAGCCCTCCCCATGACGAGAGTCGTCGTCCTCGACATCGTCGGCCTCACCCCACGCCTGTTGCGCCACATGCCCGCGGTCTCGGCCGTCGCCGCACAGGGCTTCCAGGCCCGCCTCAACACCGTGCTGCCCGCCGTGACCTGCTCCGTGCAGTCCACCCTGCTGACCGGTACGACGCCGGCCGAGCACGGCGTCGTCGGCAACGGCTGGTACTTCCGCGACCTGGGCGAAGTCCTCCTCTGGCGCCAGCACAACGCCCTGGTCGGCGGCGAGAAACTGTGGCACACCGCACGCCGCGCCAGGCCCGGCTACAAGGTCGCCAACATCTGCTGGTGGTACGCCATGGGCGCCGACGTCGACCTCACCGTCACCCCGCGCCCCGTCTACTACTCCGACGGCCGCAAGGAACCCGACTGCTACACCTGGCCGCCTTCCCTGCACGGCGAACTCACCGACCGCCTGGGCCCCTTCCCGCTCTTCACCTACTGGGGACCCAACGCGGGCCTGCCCTCCAGCCAGTGGATCCTGGCCGCGGCCCGGCAGGTGTTCGACGAGCACCGGCCCGACCTGACGCTGGTCTACGTACCGCACCTGGACTACGAACCCCAGCGCTCCGGACCCGGCTCCCCCCGGTCCGCCCGCGAGGCACGACGCCTTGACGACGCGCTGCGCCCCCTGCTGGAACACTTCCGCCGCGAGGACGCCACGGTCGTGATCCTCAGCGAGTACGGCATCGCGCCCGCCTCCCGGCCCGTCGACATCAACCGCGCCCTGCGCCGGGCCGGGCTGCTCGAAGTCCACACCCAGGACGGCATGGAATACCTCGACCCATGGACCTCCCGCGCCTTCGCGGTCGCCGACCATCAGATCGCACACGTCTATGTCCGCGACCCCGCCGACACCGACGCGGTGGCGAAGGTCGTCGGTGAACTACCAGGCGTTGAACAGGTGTTGGATGCCGCAGGCAAGGAAGCCCACGGGCTCGCGCACGAACGCTCGGGAGAGCTGGTCGCCGTGGCGGAGCGGGACGCCTGGTTCACGTACTACTACTGGCTGGACGACGAGCGCGCCCCGGACTTCGCCCGCCAGGTCGAGATCCACCGCAAGCCCGGCTACGACCCCGCGGAACTCCTCTACGACCCCACCGTGCCCGGTGTGAAGGCCCGCGCCGCCGCGCAGGTCGCCCGCAAGAAGCTCGGCATGCGCTACCGCATCCGGACCGTCCCCCTGGACCCCTCCGGCGTCCGCGGCAGCCACGGCCGTCTGCCCGACGACCCGCAGGACAGCCCCGTCCTCATCTGCTCGCGGCCCGGACCCACACGCGACGAGATCGACGCGACCGAGGTAAAAGACCTCCTTCTGACGCTGGCCGGCGTCCCGTCGCCCTGAACAACCCCGACGCCCCTCATGGCTGGACCCCCCCCCACGTGCATTCGACGACCAATCCGCCGCCCCTGCCCGGCGCGCGGCCTCTTCTCGATCCCGCCGCCGAGTACAAGCGCTGGATCACCGAACGTCCCCTGGATAGGATCACACTGTGGGGCGACCTGCACCCCTGGCTGGTCACCCGGAACGAGGACGCCCGCGCAGTCCTCAGCGATCCACGGTTCAGCTCGGAGAACGTCCGCCCGGGATTCCCCGGACTCCAGCCGACGACGCCACCGCGCACGCCCGGCCAGTTGTTCGCCATGGACCCGCCCGAACACACCCGGCTGCGCCGCATGCTCATCCCCGAGTTCACCTTCCGCCGGGTCGAGCAACTGCGGCCGGCCATCCGGCGTGTCGCGGGCGAACTCCTCGACCGTTTCGTCGAAAAGGGCCAACCCGCCGACCTGGTCGAGCACTTCACGCTGCCGCTGCCCCTTCTCACCATCTGCGAGCTACTCGGTGTGCCCTACAGCGACCGGGACTTCATCCACCAGCAGGCATCCGCCTTCGCCACCGTCTCCGCCGGACCGGAGGCCATGCGAGCGGGCTGGGCGGCGCTGTTCGGCTACCTCCAGGAACTACTCGCCGCCAAGTCGCGCGCACCTGAAGACGACCTGATGAGCAGACTCGCCACCGAACGCGTCGCCACCGGCGAGGCCACCCCGGCGGAAGCGGCCGGACTGGCCGTCCAACTCCTGATCGCAGGCCACGAGACGACCGCGAGCATGCTCTCTCTCGGCGCCGTCGCCCTGCTGCGGCACCCCGACCAGCTGACCGCGCTGCGCGCCGATCCGGCTCTGGTGCCGGGCGCGGTGGAAGAACTCCTGCGCTACCTCACCGTCGTCCACATCGGGCTGCGCCGCATCGCCACCGAAGACGTCGAGATCGGCGGTGTCACCATCCGCGCCGGCGAAGGGGTGGTGATCGCCCTACAGGCCGCCAACCGGGATCCCGCCGTTTTCGCCGACCCGGACGCGCTCGACTTCACCCGTGACGCCGGACCCCACCTGGCCTTCGGCCACGGCCTGCACCACTGCCTCGGCCAGTCACTCGCCCGCGCCGAACTCCAGATCGCGCTGCCGATGGTCTTCCACCGACTGCCGGGACTGCGTCTCGCCGCCCCCGCCCCGGAGGAGTTCGCGTTCGAAGGGCGCGCCGTCCACGGGACGCGGGAACTCTCCGTGGCCTGGTGAACCCTATCGTGAACGGGCCTGCCCCGTAGTGGTGCGGGCCCGGTCCAGCCGTGGGCAGTTGGGCGCCCACCAGCGACGGGCTCTCCTCGATGGGGCCGTCGATGTCCATCGGTGAGTCGCCCACAGGTGGCCCCTGACGTGGGTCCCTTCTAGCGGGTGCCCCAGCGATCGCTGAGTTGCGCGACGAGAAACAGCCCACCCGCCCTCGTCATCCAGCCCGGCGCGTCGCAGGTGAGGCAGGGTTGAGCCTCATGGGCCGTCACCGTTGGACCGTGGAACGGACGGTGGCGTGGCCGGCCGGGTGCCGCCGTCGGCAGCGCCGCTACGAGTGCAAACCCGAACACTTCCTGGCTTTCGTCGGCATCGCCGCCGCCCTGATCTGCTACCGCAGGCTGGCACCCTGGCACAGCCCCAGCCGGGACTGGGATGATCCATGCCGTCCGTACGACTGGGTACCAGGCTGGCTCAACCTCTACTGGTCCTCGTTGGCAGTCCTCGACCCCCTCGCAGCCGCATTCCTGCTCAACGGGAAACACCACGGAGCCGACCTCGCTGCGCCATCATGGCGACCGACACCGCCGCTAACTCGTATGCGGCCTACTCGCATTCAGCACAGCGGCCTCCTCGCCCAACCCGGGCCTGCAAAGGCTGACCGCCTTTGCGCTGCTGTACTCGGAGCAACTCCGTTCCTCCACAAGCACCTCACCAATTGAGATCACTTCTAAGACCGTGTCCTATGTGGTGAGGTGGACGTTCACCCGTTATGGGGCGGGGAACGTGGAGCTGGATCGTGCCGGACGGGCTGTGGGAGATCGCGAGGCCGCTGATCCCGGAGCAACGAACACGGCCGCAGGGCGGCGGAACAGCCAACGCCCCTGATGAGACGCTGTTCGCGGCTATCATCTACGTGCTGGCTGGCGGGTGCGCATGGAGAGCGTTGCCGCCGTGCTTTGGCGTCTCGAAGTCGACTGCCCACCGCCGGTTCCTGATCTGGTCTCGTGCTGGGGTGCGGGGCCGGCTGCACCAGGCCGTGCTCGACAAACTCGCGGCCGAAGACCTGCTCGACCTCTCCCGCGTGGTCCTCGACACCGCCCATGTCAGGGCGAAAAGGGGGGGGCGAACTCACAGGTCCGAGCCCCGTGGACCGGAGTAAGCCAGGTTCCAGGATGCATGTCCTGTCCGACCGGTCGGGACTGCCTCTCGTGGTCGGTATCTCAAATGGCAACACCCACGACAGCCAGGGGCTCAAGCCCATGATCGCCGGACTCCAATCGAAACACGATCCCGATCGGGGTCGACACTACAAGCCCCGCAAGCTCCACGCCGACAAGGCATATGACCAGCCCGACCTGCGTAAATGGGTCCGCGGCAAGCGAATCGGCGTACGCATCGCCCGCAAGGGCATCGAATCCAGCGAGCGTCTGGGGCGTCACCGTTGGGTGATCGAGCGCACTATGTCGTGACTGTCCGGCTACCGCCGACTCAGCCCCTGCTATGAACGAAATCCCCGCAACTACCTGGGCTTTCTGGGACTCGCAGCCGCGCTTTGCTGCTACAAGCGATACGTCCGCCTCACTACATAGGACACGGTCTAAGGAGTGTCCCGTGGGCGAGTGACAGGACCCGTCAGACAGTCCCAGGGACGTGTGGTTGTGGGCACCCCGCGTATTACACGAACGGCTGCTGCCCCACGGCTAGGAACCGAGCCGCAGGGAACATGCCGGAACAGCAGAAGATCACCTGGCCCTGGGCGGACGGACAGCGGCCCAGGTGGCCGTCCGCCCAGACCGAGACTGCTCAGCGCGGTGGTCCAGTCGCTGACGATGGCCTGCTGTGCCGCCTTCAGGGTGACCTTCCCGGAGCAGACGGCAGTGTGCAGTTTCGTCTCCACCGGGTCTTTGAGGTTGTTCACGCCTGAGCCCGGCTTGTGCCCCGGGTCGGCCGGATGCGGAACTGTCCGGGGAATCCTGAGTCGGGAATGACCATTCCGGTCCATCACGACCCAACGCAGCTCAGGTAGTTGCGGCCGGCAACTTGCGAGTCAGGCGGGGCTGTGACGAGCGCGGTCCAGGTACTCGGCCAACTGACGGGCTGGTCGTGGTGATCGGCATTGCCGTCCGCACCGGGCAGGGCGGCAGCCGACTGCGGCTGCCCGCTAAAGACGGCGCGGTGGCGGAGGAGAGCACCGGCATGGTGCGGCGCGACGACGACCAGTACTGGCGTCTGCTTGGCACGGTATACGTCAACCGGGCCGATCCTGCGTTGCTTGTTCAAAAGCGGTTCGGCATCGGCTGGACCGTCAACTTCGGCAACCCGCGAGGTGTCGTGCTGCTGCTCGGGCTCATTCTGGCCCCGCTCGTCGTACCGCTGCTCGTCCACTAAGTGCGTCCGCCGAACGGGCCATTGCTCAGGCGTCCGACCAGGGCGTGTTACTCCGCACCCGGCAAACCACCGTCCCCGGTCCTCTCACCCTCTCTCACCACTTCAGCTCATGAGGAGAACACATGTGTTTACGCACCCCCTGGCGCAGCAGGATGATCGCCATGCTCGTGGCGGCGGTCGCCCTCGTCACGGCCGGGCCGGTACCGGGCACGGCCTGGGCGTCTGCGGCCCCCCGGGCCGCCCTCGTATCCGCCATGGACCGTGAGGTCCACTTCACCGCGGACGGCACCACCGCGTACGGCAGTGTGCACATACCCGCCCACCGCGCGGGCCGCAGGCTCGCCGCGGCGCTGCTGCTTCCCGGCAGCGACCCGACCGACCGCAACGGCGACGAGCCGCCCGACTACACTCCCCACACTCTGGCCCTCATGGCCGGCGTTCTCAGCGGCGACGGCGTGATGAGCCTGCGGTTCGACAAATATGGCACCGGGCACACGGGCCTGGGCGGACGCAACAGCGCTCCCGACATGGGCGCCTACACCCGACAGGCTGTGGCCGCGTACAACACTCTGCGCGCCCAGCCTGAAACCGACCCGCACGCGCTGCTTGTGGTCGGGCACAGTGAGGGCGGCCTGCAAGCATTGCTCGTCGACCGCGTCGTACAGCCGAAGCCCGCCGGGCTCGCGCTCATCGCCCCGCAGGACATGCGGCTGCTGGACCTGGTCCGCCTCCAGCTGGCGGCCGCATTGAACCGGGCTGTCGCCGCGGGGCAACTCACGGCGCTGCAGGCATGGTTGAACAACCGGGGCGTGGCCAGGGCCATGGCGGACTTCCGCGCCCGGCGCCCGGTTGACACCTCGGGGCTGCTGCCGTCCCTCTCCTCCCTCCTCAAGGGCATGTTCGGGCCGGTCAACGCGGATTTCGTCCGCAGCGACGACGCCCTCTACCCGTCATCCGTCGCCCGAGGCATCGCGCACGACACGCGTACGCTCGTCACCTGCGGCACCGAGGACACCAATGTGCCCTGCCGGACGATGCCTTCTCTCCTGTCGGCCCTCGCCGCCGCTCGCACCACCGACCCAGGACTGCGGGTCCTCCTCGGGCTCGACCATCTCCTTCACCCCGCCGGCTCGCCGGTCAACGATCCGGTGATCGCGCCAGCCGCGCAGCAGAGCCTCCACGACGTCGTCCGTCCCTGGCGGCACGCCACGCAGGGCTGAGGAAGCCTCCTCCATCCGCGCCTCGCCTCTCGCGGCTGTGCACCCTCCCCGCACTGGGCCACCGCGCCGACCACGACGTCGTCGGCGCGCGCCCCCACTCCGGCATCACAGAGTCGCGACGCTCTGTTATCACCAGAGGAACCTGTGCCTGCACTGCTGTTATGGCTGGCCGAACCACTGTGGGACAAATTCGCGGTACTACTGCCCGAGCGGACGGTCTACCACCCAGACCACCCCTGCGCTGCCACCGCCCCGCGTATCAACCACACGGTCGTGTTCGACAAGCTCCTGCAGCTGCTGGTGATGTACCGCTGTGTGGCCGTGGTGTCCGCATGATTGACCGGGCGACAGTTGCTTATCCGGCTGTCTCCCTGACGGCCTGCCGCAGTGCCCCGGTGTCTGGTGACGTCGTCGGGAGATTGGCGACTGCAGTAGCCGCGTCCGGCCAGACGGCGAATCGGCCCCAGTGGAGCGGCCATGCGAAGCGCCGATCGACGATCCAGGCCAAATGCGCTTCGATGTCGGCGCGGCGCTCGGGTGGCGCAATCGCCATGTCCGGTTCGACGGGTAGACACCAGGTGTGCTCGTCGAGCGCGACGATTCTGCCGTCGAAGTGGTCGTAGACATAGTCCCCGTGAAGCGGCAGCTCAGCGTCCGCTTCTCGAAGAAACGTATAGTCGCCCACGATTTCGTCGCTGTCGGCTCGCAGGAACCGCAGCACCTTCTCGCCCACCGCGACGATCACATCGTCAACGCCCCACAGCACGCCTTGTGTACCGGCCGGGGCGGCTAGCGTGCGCAGTCGCCTCGCCTCGCCGTTGCCCAGCGACCAGACCTCGATGTCTCCGGCTGCCGTGAGGACGGCTCCCCGGTCTCCGGACGGTGCCCATGCCCATACCGCGAAGTCCTTGTTCTCGCGGGCCAGGGCTGTCTCTGCAGGGGTAACGGCCAGTCGGTGGCTGAGCCGCCCGTCGTCGTAAACCTCCACGCCGGGCTCAGCCGCCTTCTCACTCAGCACGGCGGCGAGTCGGGCCGTGTCACCGCACATGCCCCAGTGCAGAGACAGATCCCAGCGCGACCCGGCGGTCGGTATGGGGTCGGCAGCCGGGCGGCCGGTGGCCGCGTCACGGAAGTGCAGCCGTTGTTTGTGGATATGAGCAAGGTAGCGTCCGTCCGGGCTCCACTCGGCAACCCAGTCGACCCTGGTCCCTGTGCACCAGAGCGGAACACCCGTGGCGACGTCGACGACAAACGCCTCGGAGCGATTGGCGACGTACAGCTGGCTTCCGTCGGGAGACCAAACAGGCGACCAGTCGACCCACAGCTCCTCCCCGCAGCCCTGGACGCTCACCGGTATGGGCCCCTTGGCCAGGATGTACTCGTGCGGCATCTCGGCGTGCTCAGCCAGCCAGAACAGCTTGCCGTGCTCCAACGGGGCGAGGCAGCCCTGCACACCGACCCGATCCTTGTTGCCCGTCGCGACGAAGGCGCTGCGCCCATCGGGATGCAGCGCCCAGGCCGGCGGACGGGAAGCGCCGTTGGTCACCTGGGCCTCTGCACGTGGCTCAGAGGAATCGCCGAACGGGTCCCACACACCGATCGTGTTGGTGCGGAAAGCCATGCCCAGATGCCGGCCGTCAGACGACCACTGCATGGTGCGCGCGTAGCCGTCCCAGCCGACTCCGCCGTCGATCCACTTCAGGACATTGACGCACCGCCCGGTCGCGACCTCCCAGACCTGCGCGGTGCCACTCTCGCCATCCCCCCAGTCCCCAGTGGCCAGATGGGTGCCAGAGGGGCTGAGCGCCAGTGCGATGATCTTCGAACGGTGTCCGTAGGGGCGGCTGAGCATCGTGCCCCGCACGCGGATCCTGTTCGTGGCGAGCCGGTGCGCCGGGGTGAGGCCGTGGTCGCGTTCAAGAGCGGTCAGCCGGGCCCGCAAAGGGGGCAGGTCGCGGGCGGGAACGAAGGATGTCCAGTCCGCGTCCGTCAGTAGGTTCTCCAGCTCGGCCGGGCCGGCCGCGGCGAGGGCTGCAGGATCTGCGAAAAGGCCCGGTAAGGGAGCGGGCAGGGAACCATCCTCGCTCGTCGGGCCCTCAAGCACCGCGAGCGCCGCGAGGAGCGCCGCCTCGTCGTATATCGGTATGCCCTGGACGTACGCCTTGTTGCCCTTGTCCCTCGACGTCTCCTGTCCTACGAAGATCGCGGCGGTCGAAGGTGTGAGCTCGACCGTCACGTGTGCGCCCGCGGCTTCCAGGCGTCTTTCGGCCTCGCCCGGCCCGAGAGTGTCGAAACTGCCGGAGAGCGCGATTTCACGGCCTGTCAGGTTCATGGGCAGCGAGACTACTGGCTGGCACCGACATCGCCGCGACCACCGTGCCGAGGGCAGGCCTTGGACGTCGCGCAGAATCGGCATGCGGTCATGGGCGGCGGCACACTCCTCTACCTGGCGGCGGGCGTCCCGCCCGGACACATCTGGCCTCTCGCGGTCACCGGCGTGGTGGTGGGCGCGATGCTCACCACGTTCACCCTCTGGCTGACCGTCCGCGCCTCCCAGGCAATCGCGGTGGTCGTCGGGATCATCGGCATCCTCTTCGGCGTGCTCGTCGGCGGAACCGCCATGCAGCAGACCTTGTGGCCGCTGATCCCCTACTCGTGGGCCAACTACCTGGACCTGCACCGCATGTCGGTGACACTCCCGGCGAGCCTCGTCGCCACCGTCCTGTTCACCATCGGCATCACCCACGCCACACGAAAGGCGGCGGAGAACTCATGACCACACCCACTACGCGCACGCATACAGGCACGGCACGAGCAGGCGCGCTGCTCGCGACTGCCGCCGGCCTGATAGCCCCGTTACTCCTGTCCGGCTGCCCCTCACAGCAGGGCGACGCCCTCACGAAGTGGCCGGCAGTGACGAGCAATCCCCAGCACATCACGGCCGACCAGCTCGGCTCCGCCTGGCCCATGACGGCCGAGGAAGGCGACGTCCGCTGCGACACGACTCCCTACAGCGGCTTCGCCATCACCTTCATCGCACCCGACGGCAGGGTGTACGCGCTCAACAACGTCGCCCACGACGAGAAGGGCTACCCCAACGCCGACACCATCCGGAAGTCCTCGTCGAAGACGATGTGGCGGCTTCGGTCGTTCGGGATGCAGCTGTGCAGCGTCTACCGCGCCAGACACATGAAGCCGACCCCGGCGGATTCGAAAACCCCCTGAACCGCCCGCACAGCATCGCCCCCACCTACTGCGACAAAACCCCCGAAGGGTGCAGTCAAATCGTTTGATCTCAAGTTGGCTCAAGGAAGGTTGACGGGCTCCCGTCCGATCTGGTTCATCGGGCGGGACCTTCGCATTCGTGGGCCCTGTTCGAGGCTGCGTCCGAACGCGGAGAAGCCCGTTGGGGTCGTGTTCGACCGGATCGTGCTCGCTCTCGTCTGGGGGATGGGCCGCAAGCGCGTGGCCGACGAGGCGTGCTCGGCGACCACGATCCGGCGGCGCCGCGATGAGTGGATCAAGGACGGGGCAGGTGCTTGCCTGGCCCGGACGGTGCTCGCCGTCTACGACCGCAATGTCGGGCTGGAGTTGGAGTTGTCCGCGCACGGCTGCGTCACCAAGTCCCCGTCCAGCGGCAAGTGCGCGGTGCTGCTCGGACATATCGGCGAGCGTCTCGCTGCTCTCCTCCCCCAGGCAGGCATCCCCGCGCATCCCGCACATGCCGTCCGGCATCAGCGGGGGAAGCGGGGCGCCGGAGGAGCGGGCCGTGGATACCACCAGCCGCCACTCGGCCGGCTGCACGGGACCGTCGCGGTCCATGAACGTGGTCACCCGTACGCCCGCGTACTGTGCGGTGGGGAACATCTGGTGCTGGGTGACGAACTGCCAGCCGAACGCCGCGGTGTCCGACAGCGACCCGGCGCGATTGACCACCACGACAGGCTCGGGCAACACCAGCAACCCGGTGGGCACGATGACGTCGCGGTTGCGGTCCAAGGTGCTCAGGTCGGCCGGCTCGAGGGTGGCGGCCGCGGCCATCACCGCGGCGTGCGCGGCCGGGCAAATGACGAAGACCTCCGTCTGCCGCCGCAACTTCTCGATCTGCCGCATCTGCCACGAGGCAGCCTCAGCCGGTGATCGCGGCCACGGCGGCCTGAACCCCAGCTTGCCCAACACCATCGACATGGCCGCCTGCCACTCCAGGCCTTCAGTTTTGACCACGTCCGTGAAGTTGCTGTTCAGCAGCACCCCTTGCAGCTCGCCAAGGACGTTGTTGATGTTGCTGGCGAGCATCATCTGCACCCACGAGTTCCCCGACAGGCTCGTCAACGACACCCGCCGCATCCGCTGCGCTGCCCCAGCTGCACTGGTTGCCGTCCACTGCCCAACCTGCTCGCGGGTCCGCTCCCGCTTGCCCCGACTTGCCTTCCCCACCCCGTGGCCCCCTCCCAGATGACCGATGCCAAAGCCGTACCCGACCCCTGCACGAACGACACGACGGAATCGAGACGCCACGCTGCGCCTCTCGCGACGCCGGTTGAGGTATCCGGCTGGCTCGGGATCGCTTCACACCCCGGGTGCGGGCCGCACGACGATCCCGTTCCGCTCAAGCAGCGCCGCCGTCACCCCGTCTCCTGGCACCAGCTCCCCTGCGAACGACCCGTCGTAGACCACGCCACGTCCGCACGACGGACTGCGCGGCATCAACAGCGCCTCCGTGCAGCCTCCGTGCCGTGCCGCCGCCAGTGCGCGCCGCGCTCCGTCCACGAACTCCGCTGTCACGTCACGTCCAGTGTCCTCAACGACCCGTGCCGCCCCGCCGAGCACGTCGTGCCCGTCGCCGCCCACCAGCTCCGCGGGCCGCCGCGGTGTCGCGAGCCCACCCGCCACTTCTGGGCAGAAGGAGACAACTTCGCGACCTACCACCGCCTCCTCGATCTCCGAAGACGCCTTGTGCTGCCCATCGAATCGGCATGGCACCCCACGCAGACACGCGCTGACCAGGATTGCTTGCATGCCGCCAGGCTAGCCCCAGCCATCACCACGGACCGTCACCAATGATGGGGCTCTTTGCTGAACCTTGAGCGATGTCACCGAAGTTTGACTGGCATCCGCTCCGGTTCATCGTGCCAAGGCGTGGATGGATACCCTCGCAGCGCGGACCCCACTTCCAGGGCTGTCGAGCGCCAGGTGGGCAGCGTGCGCTGACGTTGCTCAGCCAGTGTCCTGAGCCGGTCGCGCGGCACCCGCTCCCCCATCCATTCACTGAGCGCGTCGGCCCAGAGCGTAGTGTCGCCCGGCGGGATAAGCCGTCCCGGACGCTCCAAATGGGTCTCGCCGGGAAACGCCGCGTAGCCCAACGCCTCTGGCACTCCTCCGACATCCGACGCGAAGACCGGCAGTCCCCGAGCCAGTGCTTCGGTAATGCACATGCCGTACGGCTCCTTGTCGGAGGCCAGTACCAGCAGGTCGGCCCACGCATAGGCGGCGTCCAGGTCAGCGCCGGCCAGCGGACCGAGCAGTGAGATCCGGTCGACGAGTCCGGCCTCGGCAATCAGGGCCCGCAGGCGGGCGGCGTATACGGAGTCCGGCTCCGCACCGGCGACCTTCATATGCCACGGCAGGTCACGCGGGAGGGAGCCGAGCGCCTCCACGAGCGCGGTGTGGCCTTTCCGTTCGGTGATGCTGGCCACACAGAGCAGATGCCGACCGCCGCTGGGGGTACCCGGTGCGAGGGGTGCGAGATGGACGCCGGGCACGGCGACATGCACGCGGGCCCCCGGCAGGCCGTGTCGCTCGGTGAGCTGGACAGCCGTCCAGCGACTGGTGGCGACGGCGGCGGACGCGTACCCCAGCGTCGCTCGCTCGGCACGGTCGAGTTCCCGGGCCACCTGTGGGTCGAGCCCGGTCTCGTCGGCGAGTGGCAGATGTACCAGGACCACCAGGCGCTGCTTCCCGCAGTGGGCGGCCATAAGTTCCGGAACATTGCAGGCGATCAGCCCGTCCAGGAGCACCACCGAGTGATCGGGGATCGCCTCCAAGACGCCGGACAGCTCGCGTAGCCCGTCCTCGGCCGGGCGCGGCCAGGCACCGGCCACGGGCCGCAGGTGCACGTCCCAACCCAGCTCCCCCAACTCCCGAGCCAGCTCACGATCGTACCGGTTCCCGCCCGACGGGCGATGTTCGTCGTCCAACCCGGTGGGCACGACGAAGTACACAGCGGACACCCTCGCTCCTTTGATCGGCCTCGTGGTTTCACAACATACGGGCTTGCCTGCGCCCAAGACCGAGGCGGTCGATCTTCGTTGAGACCGCTCAACGAAGATCGGTGACCAACGCGCCTGTTTCATCGATCGCTGGTAGCTTTGGGTCACTCGGGTCTCGGTGGTTGGATTGGCGTCGGCTGGCACCTCGGCTGATCCTCGCCGCCCCGGTCATGGAAGGACTCGACACCACGCCACGGCGAGGGACCACCCAGTGCCCGGTCAAGGCCCACGACGCCATCTGATCACAGCGAGTGATTACCGCACCGAGATGATCCACCGGTTCCGCGTCTGGAAGACCGTCACCGGGGCACCCGCGCACGCCTGACCGCAGGGTCCCGCACGACACCCGGGCACCATCAACATGCCCCAACTCGCCTACCTCACCAGCAACTTGACAGCGCCAGCCGTCGTACTCGCTGTGGACGGGGAGGTGAGCGAAGACGCACGGTTGCTGCAGGCCGGCTATCCCTCAAGTTGAGGACGCTCCGCAGGGTCTCCGTCGTGGACAACGGACAATTCCAAACCCTGTCCATAATTTCTGCTCACCCGCCCACCCCGGCAGCAGGGCCGGGGCGGACACAGGGGCGGCGAGCATCGGTTCCGGCAGCGCCCGCGTCACAGCCCCATGCCTTCCACCCAGCCCGCCCGTCGGCAAAGCGTGCGTACGCACCCGACTATCGGCCCGGCCATGGCAGGTCTGCGCACTACAACACCTCGCCGGGGGCTGTGTGTTGAGCTCCTGGCGCACGTTCAGGTAGCAGTGCAGCCGGACACCGGGCTGACCCGGATTCCGTGTTGTACGGTCTGATGTCGCGGTCGCCCATTGTTCGCAACGGATCTCACCGAACCCGGCGGTGCCGCCGGTACGGCCGAAAGATCTGAACCAATACCGGGAATCAGGCCGCGACGAGCTCCTGCTCGCGGGCCGGCGTCTTGACCTTGGGCTTCTTGTTCGGCAGCGAGAGCCGGAAGACCTTGCGCCACGCGGAGAACACCTGCTTGGGCAGCGGCCCGGTGACGTACTCCAGCTCGTACTTTTCGAACAACGCGCGCACCTTCACCGCGACCTCGGCGTACCGGTTGCTCGGCAGGTCCGGGAACAGGTGGTGCTCGATCTGGTGCGACAGGTTGCCGGTCATGAAGTGCATGGCCTTGCTGCCGCTGATGTTCGCCGAGCCCATCATCTGGCGCAGGTACCACTGGCCGCGCGTCTCGCCCTTGATCGACCGGCGCTCGAAGACCTGTACGCCCTCGGGGAAGTGCCCGCACATGATGACCGAGTGGGACCAGATGTTGCGGACCAGGTTCGCGGTGAACGTGGCGGCGAGCGTGGGGAGGAACGACGGGCCCGACAGCAGCGGGTGGATCACGTAGTCCTTGAGCACCTGCTTGCGGATCTTGCGGCCCACGGCCTTGGCCCGCGCGCGGAACTCCGGGTTCTTGCGGCGGCGCTTGTGCAGGTTCTTGCCGAGCTCCAGGTCGTACGCGGCGATGCCGTACTCGAAGAAGCAGGCGTTGATGAAGTTCCACAGCGGCTGGCCGAGGTGGAACGGGTGCCACTTCTGGTCCTCGTCGACGCGCATGATGCCGTAGCCGAGGTCGTTGTCCTTGCCGATCACGTTGGTGTACGTGTGGTGCAGCTCGTTGTGCGAGTGCTTCCACTGCTCGGACGGCGAGACGTGATCCCACTCCCAGGTGGTGGAGTGGATCTTCGGGTCCCGCATCCAGTCCCACTGGCCGTGCAGGACGTTGTGGCCGATCTCCATGTTGTCCATGATCTTCGCCACGGACAGACCGGCGGTGCCGATCAGCCATGCGGGCGGGAAGATCGAGAACAGCAGCACGCCCCTGCTGACCAGCTCGAGCTTGCGCTGCGCCGAGATGACCTTACGGATGTAGGCGGCGTCTTTCTCGCCGCGGCCGGCGATCACCTCGTCGCGGATCGCGTCCAGCTCGCGGCCGAGCTCCTCGATCTGCTCCGCGGTCAGGTGGGCGGTGGGGTCGATGGCGGTCAAGGTGCTCCTACCGTTCGATGTCGCAGGGGCCCGCCGCGGCGGACACGCAGGTCTGGATGAGGACGCCGGGCTCGGCCTCGGTGATCTCGCCGGTGCGCAGGTCGCGGACGGCACCCGCCTTGAGCGGCGAGACGCAGCCGAAGCAGATGCCCATGCGGCACCCGGAGGGCATGAGCACGCCGGCCTCCTCGCCGACGTCAAGCAACGGCGTGGCGCCGTCCGCGTCGACGGTCTTGCCGGTGGCGCTGAACGTGACCTCGCCGCCGTCGCCGGCGACGACGATGCTGGGGCGGAAGCGTTCGGTGTGCAGGCGCTCCGGGACGCCGTGCTCGCTCCAGTGCTTCTCGGCGGCGTCGAGCAGGCCCGCGGGCCCGCAGGCCCAGGTCTCGCGCTCGGCCCAGTCGGGCACGAGTTCGTCGAGACGGGCGATGTCGAGCATGCCGTCGGTGTCGGTGTGCACCTCGGTGAGCTGCAGCTTCTTGTCCGCGACCAGGTCGTGCAGTTCGTTGCGGAAGATCACGTCCTGCGGCTGTGGCGCGCAGTGGACCATGACGACGTCGTCGAACTCGGTGTCGCGCAGCATGCCCATCACGGGCGTGATGCCGCTGCCGGCCGTCAGGTAGAGCACCTTGGCGGGCTTGGCCTGCGGCAGCACGAAGTCACCGGTCGGCTGGTCGAGCTGGATCAGCGTGCCCGGTGTCGCCCTGCGGACCAGGTGGTTGCTGACCTTGCCGTCCGGGATCGCCTTCACGGTGATCGTGACGCGGCCGTCCTGGCGGTTTGTCGGCGAGGTGAGGGAGTAGGCACGCCACAGGCGCACCCCGTCGACGTCGACGCCGATGCGCACGTACTGACCGGCCGTGTGGCCGCGCCAGCCCCGTCCCGGCCTGATCACGATGGTCGCGGCGTCACCCGTCTCGGGGTGCACGGCCTCGATGCGCCCCCGCAGGTCAGCGCCCGCACGCAGCGGGCTGACCAGGTCGAGGTAGTCCGACGGCAGCAGCGGCGTCGTGACCATCTCCAGCAGTTTCCAGGCCCTGCTGCGGAGGGCTGTACTCGTCATGGCTCCAGCTTGATGCGCCTCAGGGCGTAAAGTCCTGACCGAAGGACGTAAATCTGGTCGGCTGAATTGTTCGCAGGGAACAAAACATGAGCCTTGTAATCCGGAGGGCCAGCGAACTGGCCCTGGATGAGACGACGGTCACCGCACTGCGGGCCGCGCTGAAGACCACCGCCGACGAGGTCGTCCAGGCGATCATCGACGAGGTCCCGCCCTACGCAGGCGCCCTTTCAGGCCGCATGGGCGGCACCATCCGCCGAGCCGTCCGCACCGCTCTGGGGCACTACCTGGACCTCGCCAGCGGGAACGCCACAGGTGGCGACGCCGGTGACGCAGCCTACGAGCTCGGCCGCGGCGAGGTCCGGGACGGCCGTTCGATGGACGCCCTGCTCAGCGCCTACCGCGTCGGCGCCCGCGTGGCCTGGCGATGCCTGGCAGCGGGTGCCGTACCCGCAGGTCTGCCCGCCGCCGAGGTCGCCAAGTTCGCCGAGCTGACCTTCGCCTACATCGACGAACTCTCCGCAGCGAGCGCCGCGGGCCACGCCGACGAACTGGCCGCCCGGGGCCGGGCCCACGAGCGCCACCTGGAACACCTGGCCCGTGACCTCCTCGCCGGCGCGAACCCGGACGTGCTGCTCGTCTCAGCTCAACGGGCCGGGTGGCAGCCTCCGGCTTCGCTGACCGCGGTCCTGCTGCCCGCCGCCCAGGCCCGGCCTGCCTACCGCGCGCTCGACCCGAGCACCCTCGTCCTCGACGACCTGCCGGACGCCACCGGTGTGCTCCTCGTCCCCGATGCCGACCGATCACATCTCTTGCGCCGGCTGACCGACCGCACCGCCGTGGTCGGCCCGGCCCGGCCATGGACTCGTGCGTCCGCCTCGTACGCACGCGCCGTACGCGCGCGCTCCCTCTCCTCTGATATTCGCGACACCGAGGACCACCTGCCCGAGCTGGTGCTGAGCGCCGACGTGGACGCGTTCGCAGACCTGCGTGCCCGAGCCCTCGCACCGTTGCGGACCTTGCCTGTCGCAACCGCGCGGCGGCTGGAGGAGACGTTGCGGGCGTGGCTGCTGCACCAGGGCAGGCGGGATGAGGTGGCGGCCGCGTTGTTCGTCCATCCCCAGACCGTCCGGTACCGGATGTCGCAGCTACGGGAGCTGTTTCCGGACCTCGCATCGCCGCACCGGGTCCTTGAACTGACACTGGCGGTCGGTCTTCGGGTCAGCTGACGCGTTCTTCGACCGTCCAGGACCGCGTCCGCGAGCGGTCCAGGAATCGGCCTCGTCCTCGATGCCCCCACGCAGTTACTACCTTTAGAGGCCGCGCAGATAGGTGGCCGGTCATGGGCGGCGTCGGGGACGTGTGTCCGAGCGGTGGGTGGTCCAAGCTCGGCGGAGCAGACTGCGTACGGTGATGATCGTGTCGGCAAGGTCAAAGAACGCTTCGATGACGCTGGTGCGGCGCTCGTAGCAGCGGGCGAGGCGGTGGAAGGAGTTCTGCCAGGCGTGGGTGCGCTCGACGTGCCACCGCCGGGTTGCCTGGACGGACGCTTTGGTCCCCTTGCGTGCGATCTGACCTTGCAGATTCCGCTCGTTGAGCACGGAGCGGGACGTGGCCGAGTCGTAGCCGGCGTCGAGGTGGACGGTTATCTGGTCAGGAAGTGGACCAAGTCCGTTCAAGAGATCCAGAGTTGGTGCCAGAAGTGGCGAGTCGTGACGGTTGGCGCCTGCCAGGACGCGACCGAGCGGGATGCCGTAGCCGTCGGTCATGCCCGACCGTTTCATACCCTGTTTGCCCCGGTCGACGGGTGAGCGTCCGGCCGCTTCGCCGCCGCCGGGGGGCCTTGGTGATGGCACCGTCCACGGAGATCTGGTCAAGGACGAGGCCAACGACACGGTCGTAAGCGTCGAGCGCAATCTGCTTCAGTCGAGAGAAGACTCCCAGGCTGATCCACTCGTCGCGGCGGTTGCGGATAGTGGTGGCCGAGCAGGTCGAGTCGGCGATCGCCTCGTAGGAGCAGCCACATCGCAGGATTTGCAGCAGCTTGTCGAAGACGATCCGCTCACTGATTCGGCGTCGATGACAGCCCAACGGGTGGGCTGGATCGAACGTCGGCCGCTTGGGCAGCAGGGCGGCGAATTGGTCCCACAGCGGTTCGGTCAGCCGTGACGGCAGCACAGGCACAGGTTCTCCACGAACTGTCTCGTAAATGATCTCAGGTGTTGTGATCAGCACGCCGGCTGGCGGCTCTTGCGCACCCGTGCACCGGGGGTGCTGTCGAAGGCCCTGAAGGCGTACTGGACGAGACGGTGCCGCTCGAGATCAGTCCGCGTGGCCCCGGCCCGTCGCTCGTGTACTCACGGCGTGGACGCGGCGGGGTTGGCGCGCGGAGTACCGGTTCCGGCTGCTCCGTGAGCCTGACGGCGCGGAAGATCAGGGCGCGACGAGTGCGGCGCTGTGCCGGAAACCTCGGATGGATGTGCCGACATGGTGCGGCCCTGTGATCTGTGTCGTGTTGGAGGTACCGGCTGTCGGTCAGTCACGTCCGCACCGGGCGGGGCTGACGTCTTGCAGTTGCGGGAAGCGGTGGCGCTTCTTCATCCACAAGGCCGCGCCCCCGGCCGTGATCAGGCCGGCGATGGCAAGGGCGGGTCCGCCGAGGGTGATGATTCGCTGCAGGGATGCGGCGGCACCGTAGCCGGCGCCGGCTTCGGCGGTGGCCCACAGGCAGGCGGC
>NZ_BMVG01000047.1 GCF_014650595.1 Streptomyces alanosinicus | reverse complement strand
CGGTGGCACCGGGGGTATCGGTGCCCGGCTGGCCCGGCACCTGGTCACCGAGTACGGTGCCCGCCGTCTGCTGCTGACCAGCCGCCGCGGCCCCGACGCCGAAGGCGCCACCGAACTCACAGCCGAATTGCACGAGTTGGGCGCCACGGACGTGACGATCGCAGCGTGTGACGTCGCCGACCGCCAGGCGCTGGCGGAACTGCTCTCGGGTGTCCGCCTGACCGGCATCGTGCACGCGGCCGGCACCGGCGACAACGGCCTCATCCCCACCATGACCGACCAGCGCCTGGACGCCGTCCTGGCCCCGAAGGCGGACGCCGCCTGGTACCTGCACGAACTCACCGCGAACCAGCCCCAGCCCCTGGCCCTGTTCGCACTCATCTCCTCCGCCGGCGGGCTGACCCTGGCCGCAGGCCAGGCCAACTACGCCGCCGCGAACACCTTCCTCGACGCCCTCGCCGCACACCGCCACGCCCAGGGCCTGACCGCACACGCCCTCGCCTACGGTCTGTGGGGTGTGCGGACCGGTCTGACGGAGTCGGTGGAGGAGGACGTACGCCTGATGGCGGCGCGTGGCCTGCCCGCGCTGGAGGTGCCGGAGGCGCTCGCGCTGTTCGACGCGGCGCATGTGTCGGGGCGGCCGGCCACCGTGCCGCTGCGCGTCGACGCGGCCACGCTGCGGTCCCGGGCGGACGAGCTGCCCGCGCTGCTGAAGGGGCTGCTGCCGCGGGCGAACAGGTCGGTGGAGCGGGCCGGCGGACGTGGGTCGGACCCGGCCGCGCTGGTGGCCCGGCTGTCGGCGCTGTCGCCGAAGGAGCGGGAGCTGGAGCTGCTGGACCTGGTGCGCGCCCAGGCCGCCGCCGTCCTCGGGCACGCCGGTCAGGAGGCGGTGCGGGCGGACCGCGGCTTCCTCGACCTCGGCTTCGACTCCCTGACCGCGCTGGAACTGCGCAACCGGCTGAACGCCCTGACCGGGTGCCGGCTGAACCCGACCCTCATCTTCGACTATCCCTCCCCCGACAAGCTGTCCGCACATCTGCGGGAGCAGCTGTTCGGCGCCGAGGAAGAGGCCGACGACCTGAGCGGGGCGAGCGCGGAGGAACTGTTCAGCATCCTGGACGGCGAGGGGATGCTGAACTGACCGGCCGAGCTGACCGGCTCTACTGACCGCTGACCCGCCGAGAGCCCCGCCCGTGGATGCCGGTCCAGGGTGGGGCTCTTGGGGCCTCAGGCAGGGAGGCCCCAGGATGTGCCCTCGGGACTGCCGAGCCAGACCCGTTGGATGCCGTCCTCCTCCACGGTCATGCCGAAGTCGGACAGTGCGGGTGAGCCCGCGATCTGCCAGGTGGTGAGGGCGTCTTCCACCTGGTCCCACAGATGGAGGGGGCCGTGCTGGTGCACGGTCCATCCCTTCCCTGCGGGTTCGGTCCATGCCTGGGAGCCGGTGGCGACGTCGACGAGGATCACGCCGTTGCCGGTGGTCATGAGTTCGGCGGAGGGTGCGGCGAGCTGGGCGAGGAACTGACCTGTCCAGTCCTCCAGGAGGGCTGGCTTCACGCGGGTGGCGCGGGTGTGGCCGGGGTGCTGGTGGAAGGTGGGGCGGGGCGGTCGTTCGTGGGGGCGGGCCAGCATGTAGCTGATCTGGTCGGTGTGGAAGCGGCCGGTGGCGGTGCCGTCGTCGTGGACGGTGAGGCGGACGAGGCCGGAGGCCGGCATCCATCCGTTGATGGTGGTGGTGATGGTGCCGCCGTCGCGTACCTGGTGGAGCCAGGCCGGGGGGATGTGGCGGACGGCGCAGGTGGCCACGATGTGGTCGTAGTCGGCGCCGTCCTTGTGTCCGGCGAGGCCGTCACCGGTGATGAGGGTGGGGTGGTAGCCGGCGGAGTGGATGTGGTCGGCCGCCGCGGCGGCGAGATGGGGGTCGTACTCGATGGAGTACACGTTCTTGTCGCCGAGTCGGCTGCACAGGATTCCGGTGGAGTAGCCGGTACCGGTGCCGATCTCCAATACTTTGTCGCCCTCGCTGATACGGGCGAGGTCGAGCATGCGCACGATCAGAGAGGGCAGCGTGCTGGACGAGGTGGGGCGGCCGGTGACGGGCTCGGTGGTGTCGGCGGCGGCGATGCCTTCGACCTGGGTGACCCAGGTCGTGTCTTGATAGACGAGGCTCAGCCACTCGCCGGGGTCGGTCCGGTCGCGGTGCAGGGGAGTCCAGTGGCGGCCGTCGAAGCGGAACAGTCCGTCACCGACGAAGAGTTCGCGGGGCACCGTTTCCAGGGCAGAGCGCCATGCCGGGTCGTCCATGGGGACGGTGGCGGCGAGTTGGCGGCGCAGGTCGTCGGGGTTGGTCATACGGGGCTCCGTGCTGTAGGTGGTCGGCGATGGCGCGTGTGATGGGGGCGGTGATGTGGTCGGGGAACCACGCCCATTGACCGTTCGGATTGCACTCGTACCAGTGCCACAGGCCCTCACGGTCCAGGCCGAAGTCGAACGCGCCGAAGACGAGGCCGAAGGCGTCGAGGTAGGCGCGGACACCTTTGGTGATCTCGGGTGGGACCGGCACGGGAGTGTAGGTGAGCCGGTCGTAGTGGCGGCGCCAGTCGATCCCGGGTGAACCGTTGATACGGACAGCGGTGAGGTGGTCGCCGACGGCGGTCAGGCGGATGTCGGCGGTCTTGCTGACGCGCTGCAAGCGCGGCGCCTGCCGTGCGGCCTTCGGGGGCCCGCGCCCTGTGCGTGCCGGTCACGGGCCCTCCCAGGTACCGCGCTTGGAGATCAGCTCGACGGCCGCCCATGTCGTTGGCCACGGCTCGGCGAAGGTGCCGCCGTAGCGGGGACGCAGGTAGGGGACGTCTTTGCGTACGTCGGTGAGTACGGCCTGACAGCCCCGGGAGGTGTCGCGGACGAGGTCGCCCACCCCTGCTGTGCGGGGCACCGTTGCGCCGGTCACTGCGCACTCTCCTGTGGCGTCTCGCTCTGCGCCCGGCGACGACGTCGACGCTGGACAGCCTCGATCGCCCTCCCGCTGCCCTCGCCGACCTCGATCCGGGCCCGGTAGTCCTCCCAGTCGCAGTCGGTCCAGTGGTCCAGCCCGGCCGGGAAGTCGTCGGTGCCGGCGCGGGTCACTGGTTCGCCTCCATGGCCGGGACGCCGTACATGCCGGCGCACGGGGTGCAGGCGTACAGGGCGTCATCGCGCAGTATCGGCACCGGAAACCTGGGGTCCGGAGTCCCGCTGCACCAGCAGCACGAGCGGCCTGTGATCTGCTGCGTACTCAGCCGCTCACGGTGAATCGCCGGGGCGTCCACGTAGGCACCGGCAAATGGCTTGGGCGGCTTACTGCGCGTCGTCATGTGGGTGCCTCGCGCTCGCGGTCGGGAAGCTGAGCTTTGCGGCGGCCATCCCCCGCTGGGGAACGAGAGACGGCCACCGGCGCCCCCGGCGTTCCCCGGGGCGCACGTCCAGTCCAACGCCGGGATGCGGTCAACGGGTAGGAAAAGTGGGTCCGTTGCTACTCACGGTGACCGGAAATTTCTGAGGGACGAGATCCTCGCAACCCCTCCACGCTGCATGATCACGCGGCTACGGTGAGTGCGTGGAAGGAAATTTCCGGTTGCAGGCCCACATGACCGAACGCGCCTTCAAACAGGGCATGTTGGCCGACAGGGTCAACGATGAACTGAAGGCGGCCGGGCACAACGGGACCGTCGGTGACCGCACGGTCCGCAACTGGGTAACCGGAAAAACCCACTGGCCACACCAGCGCCAGCGAGACGCCCTCACGGCAGTATTCGGATGCACACCCGTCTGCCTCGGCTTCTATCCCCCCGGCACGCCCGCACCGCCCGACGAGGACCCATCAGCCATGCTCCGCCGCCGCTTTTGCACCGCCGCCACGTCCGCCATCGCAGCCACCGCCCTGCCAGCCGTCGGCACCCGACCCACCACCGTGGGCACCTCCGACGTGCTCCGCCTGCGGGACGGCCTGGACAAGCTCACCGCGCTCGATCAGAAACGCGGCGGACACGCCGCCCTCGAACGCGCCGCGCTCGCCGGCGCAGCCGAGGCTGTCGGCCTCCAGGACCACTCCGCCTCGCAGACGATCCGGCAGCGGCTGTTCGGTGTCGCCGCCGACTACACCACGGCCGCCGCCTGGTCGTGCATCGACGCCCGCCAGCTCGACCGCGCCCGCCTGCACGTGAACGAGGCGCTGAGACTGGCCGGTCTGTCGCAGGACCCTGTGTCGCTGATGCGGGTGTGGAACTCCACCTCGATCCTCGCGCACCAGCTCGGTCACTACGCCGAGGGCGTGGCAGCGGCACAGGCGGCTCAGTCCTGCGCGATCACGCGCCGCGATCCGCTGTTCGGATCCCTCGCGCACGCCCGCGCCGCGGTAGGGCACGCCTACCAGGGCGACCGGCAGTCCGCCATCCGTTCGATCGGATACGCTGAAGAGGCCCTGGTGCGAGCCGAGGCACGCCCCCGTCCGTCCTGGGTCGCCTTCTACGGGCCCGCGGAATTGCACGCCCTGACCGGGGTCGTCCGCAGCCGTCTCGGCCAGCCCGCAGAGGCGGAGGCAGCCTCACACCGCGCCCTGTCTGCGTTGCCGGCCCCCTACCGGCGCAACCGCGCCATGACCACCGTGGACCTCGCTATTGCCCAGCTCCGCCAAGGCGACGCCGAACAAGCCTGCGCCACGACCGAGGACGTCTTCACCCTGATGTCCGGAAGCCCATTGCCCGGCCGCCTGCGCGTCCTCCTCGGCGACTTCTACCGTGATCTCCTCACGCTCGCGCCCTCCACCATCGTGGCGCGCGAGTGGGCCGACCGTTACCGATCCGAATGGAGCCCCGCGTGACCACGGCACCCGCCATCGACCTGCGCCGCTACGGACACAACGACCTGGCCGACATCCGGCAGACCCTGCTCGACGTCCATGCCGACGCCTACTTCGAGCGGCGGCACGAGGAGTTCGTACAGCGCTTCCCCTGGTTCGTGGACCACTGGGGCCAACGTGAAGGTTTCGCGTGCGTGGTCGCCTACGAGGGCGGCGAACCCATCGGGTTCACCTACGGGGCGCCAGGCGAGCCGGGCCGCGAATGGTGGCGCGAGTACCTGGCCGAAGAGCCGGCGGACCCCTCGACGTTCTCCGTCTCGGAACTGATGCTGAAGCCGAAACGGCGCAAGCAGGGACTTGGGGAACGGCTCCACACCGCACTGCTCGCCGACCGGCCAGAAGCCCTGGCCGTGCTCACGGTGGACACCAAACGGCCCCGGCTCCAAGCACTGTACGAGGGCTGGGGATACAGGAAGGTCGGCGAGCGTCAGCCGTTCCCGGACTCCCCTCTGTATGCCGTGATGCTGCTCGACCTGCGCGCCCCATCCGCGTCCTGACCTTCCGCATACAGCGAAAGCCCCCGGGCGGCTGCTCCTGCACCGAGCGCCGCCGAAGGCTTCGCCATACCTGCTCACGCCCTGTGGGAACCGCTGGGCTAACAGGTCAAGGGGCCTGATTCCCCGACCACATCACCGCCCCCATCACACACGGCAGCGGCCCGGCTCCCTGGGGCGGCCGGGCCGCGTGTGGCCGAGCTGTCGAGAGCCCCGCCCGTGCTGAGGACAGAGGCTTCGTGGTGTATCAGACTCGTTCGATCTCGATCGCGAGGACCCCGAGCGCTTCCTTCTCCGGACCGTAGATCTCCCGGATATTGCGCAGCTGTTCCTCGCGAGACGCCGTGGAGTTGACGCGGGCCGGGTCCTCCCCGTCGAGGAGGGCTTCGAAGCTGTCGTAGGCGGTGACGCGCTTCACCAGGACGTCACAGCTCTCGTCGGTGCCCTTGATCCGGAAGCGGATCAGCTGGCCTGCGGCCAGGTCTTCGAGGTGGGGGTATTTCACCCGCACTTCGATCGTCTTCGTCCCCGCCGCGACGAGGTCGAAGTACCGCCGGTAGAGGTTGAGTTCGCGGACGGGGGTGGGTGCCTGGCTCATGGTGCGACGGGGCTCCTGGTCATGAGTCGGCCGATCTCACCGGCCGAATACGCACGGAAAAAGTGCCCGGGGGTCAGACAGTAGTGTGTCCGTCAGCCCCATCAGTCCTGCCGCGTACTCCTCTGTCGCGGCAGGCGTGACACCGCCCTGGGGCGCCTGCACACGGGACCGGAAAATCACGAAGCCCCCGGCTGCCACCAGGACATAATCCATCCGTGACCTACCCTTCCGGCTTCCAGTAGCTCCCCAGGACCCTCCTGGGGAGCTACTGGAGGTTTCGTGTCCCGTACCGCCCACCACATCCCCTACAAGCAGACCCGTTACGAGAAGAAGATCCGTGCCCAGGCCGAGTGGCCCTGGTCCTGGCGCAGCTTCAACGGCCTCCTGCGCAGCGTCGAACTGTACGACCTGCGATACACCACCCGCGAGCTGCGCGACGCCGAAGAGGAGGGGCGTCGGCCCCAGCCGCGGAAAGTCCGCCGCGCCTTCGAGGTGTACGCGTACTGCTGCGCCTGGCGTGACGGTTCCCTTCCCGTGTACGTCCGCAAGTACCGGCGCGCCGACCGCAACACGACCCGCATGGCGTGCAGGGCGGCCCGCTTCGATCCGGACACGGTGATCGAACCGTCTCCCAACCGGCACCGGGCCCACAGGGATTCCTGGTGACACGGCGAAGCCCCCGTCGGCCACAGGAGCCGGTCCAGGGCGGGCCCTTGCATGGCCTCCTGAGGCGGCATGGGAGGCGGGCAGGCAAGGCAATGGCAACGGCCCGGCCCCCTTGATCAGGCGGCCGGGCCGTGCGTGTAGGGGTCGGTCAGACCGCCGCGCCCTCCCGGCGGCGGGTCAGGAGTTCCTCTGCCCGGCGGGTCAGTTCCTTGCGGTCGACCTTGCGGTTGGAGTTCAGGGGGAATTCCGGGAGGTGTTCGAAGCGGCGGGGCAGCATGCCCTTGGGGAGCAGTTCGCGCAGGGCCTGGGCGAGGTGGGCGGCGGGGCGGGGCTCGCCGGTGTAGTAGACGACGAGTTCCGTGCCGGAGGCGGTGGCCGCGCCTACGGCGACGGCGTCCTGGACGCCGTCGCAGGTGCGCAACTCGTGTTCCACCTCGGCCAGTTCGACCCGCCAGCCCTGGACCTGCACCTGGGAGTCGAGGCGGCCCAGATAGACCAGTTCGCCGTCGGGCAGCCGGCGTACCCGGTCGCCCGTGCGGTACCAGCGGCGTCCGTCGCGCTCGACGAACCGGCCTTCGTCGTCGGACGGGTCGAGGTAGCCGACGGACATCTGCGGGCCGGTGATGAGGAGTTCGCCCTCGACGGGAGTCTCCCGGTCCTGTTCGTCGACCAGGACGTGATCGTGGTCGGCGTGCACCCGGCCGATGGGGACCAGGCCGTTCACCGCGCGTTCGGGGGAGCCGGCGGGGTCCCAGCGGTGACCGGTGATGGTGACCGTGAGTTCCGTCGGTCCGTAGATGTTCTCCAGGGTGGAGGCGGGGGCGGCGGTCTGCCAGTCGGTCGCGTCGTGGCAGCGCAGCGCCTCGCCGGCGAAGAAGCTCCAGCGCAGTCCGGGCAGCGCGCCCGGGGTGAGGCCGCCCATGCGGCGGACCAGGGAGATCGCGCTGGGGGTGGCGAACCAGACCGTGATGCCGTGCTGGGAGAGGTACGACGGCAGGTCCAGGTAGGCGGTCTGCGGGGTGACGTCCACGGTGGCGCCGGAGCCCCAGGCGCAGAACAGGTCGAACATCGCGCAGTCGAAGTTCAGGTCGAAGGTCTGGGTGAAGACATCGGTGGGCGCGAAGCCGTAGCGGGCGTCGAGGAGCCGGAAGTAGTGGTGGGTGCTGCCGTGGCTGATGGGCACGCCCTTGGGGCGGCCGGTGGAGCCGGAGGTGAACAGCATGTAGGCGGTGTCGTCGGGGCCGACCGGGCGGGGCCGGGTGAGCGCGCGGTCGGGGCGGGGCTCGATCACCGGCGGGGCGCCGTCGCCGAGGGACGCAAGGACGGCGCGGCCGCGTTCGTCGGCGATGACGGCGGTGGCGCCGGAGAGTTCCAGCATGTGCCGGGTGCGGGCGGCCGGGAAGTCGGGGTGCAGCGGGACGACGGTGGCGCCCGCGCACAGGGCGCCGAGGATGCCGGCGTACGCCGTGGGGGTCTTGCCCGCCAGGACGCCGACGACCTTGGCGTCACCGAGCGAGCCCGCCCAGGTCAGGGCCTGTTCGTGCAGTTCACGGTAGGTGAGGGTGTCACCGCCGAGCCGCAGCGCGGGCCGGTCCGCGCTCTGGTCGAGTCCGCGCAGGAAGCGTTCGAACAGGCCGCAGGAGTCGTGCTGGGTCATGGTTCCTCCGAAGGGGCGCGCCCGATGCTTTGGCGGTTCAGGCCGCTGCCGTACGGCGGGGGCGCAGGGCCAGGCGCGGGTTGGCGGGTACGACCTTGAAGTTCTTCGTCGCGGCGCCCACCCGGCCGAACAGCGCGTCCTGGCCGGCGACCAGGAGCGTGCCGACCTCCCTGGAGCGCAGTGCGTCCAGCGCGGTCGGCCATTCGACGGCGCGGACGCAGCAGTCGAGCAGCAGGTCGCGTATCTGCTCCCCGCCGGTCAGCACGGAGCCGTCCTGGTCGGAGACGACGGGCAGGACGGGGTCGTGGAACTCCAGGCCGGCCATGACCTCCTGTGCGGCCCGTGCGCGCAGTCCGGCGAAGGCGATGGAGTGCATCGGCGGCCGCATGACGTAGAGCGGCATCCCGCCGGCGGCCCGCAGTCGCTGCTGGAGCCATTCGATGCGGGAGGCGCGCAGCGTGAGCATGCGGAAGTCCTCGTCGAGCGTGCAGGTGATGTCGTACCACTCGTCGTCGCCGTCGAGTTCGGCGAGGATCTCGTCGAGCAGGGCGCGCGGGGTGCGGGCGAAGGACTGGGTGGCGACCTGCTCCGGGTAGTCCTCGGCGAAGTAGGCGTCGAGGCAGCGGGCGAACCGCTCGGTCAGCCGCACCCCGTCGGCGAAGGACAGGGATCCGGAGTGTACGGCGGTCGCCTTGCCGCCGAAGCTGGGGCCGATGACGTAGGAGGGGTCGAGGCCGAATTCCGCCTCCGCCCACCGGGCGAGGGCCAGGCAGTTCACGAAGAACGCGACCTGGGCGGGCACGGAGTAGTCGCCCTCGGCCGCCCGGAAGGCGCGGAACAGGGAATGACCGAGGGTTTCATCGGCTTCCGCCACCAGTTCCCGGGCGAAGGGGTTGACAAGCATGAACTTGCCGACCTCGGCGAAGGGTGCTGGTCCCATTCCGGGGAATACCAACGCGGTTTTCGTCCGGTGCTCGGTCTTCATGTGGTTCAGTGTGGGCTGCGACGCAGGCGGCGAATAGCCCCTAACCACCCCTTGTTCTCGCCGTCCGGGGATCGTCCGGGTGGCGTTGATTCAGGGGTTGTTCAGGGGGGCCAGCTGGTGGAGGCGGTGGAGGTGGGCTGAGGCACCCGGCTTGAATGGCGTGGAGGAGAGCTTTTGGGGGTCCTTTTCGAGTGGAACTCCAGAAGGACGCGAGGACGGCGCCGTAATGGTCTGGAAAACACCTGGGAATGCCTTCCTGCAGGGGAAGTTAGGGGTTTGACCGGTGCGGCACCACCCATACCGTGGCCAACGAGGTTCACGACTCCCAACGCATTCGGCGAACCGAGCCACAACTCATAGGCGGGGTGCGACGTTGGTCAGCCACTCGTATTCGACAAGGGAAGACTCCGACACCAGTGCCGGGCCGGCTGCCCGGTATGAACTCGGCGGTCTGGTTCACGGACTCCTCGACGAGGCGGTCGCCGAGGCGCCGGACGCCCCCGCGATCCGGGACTCCGCCGGCGGCTGGACGTACCGGGAGCTGGACGAGCACAGCCGGGCCGTCGCCGCCTGGCTGCGGGCCCGCGGCGTGCGCCGCGGCGACCGGGTACTGCTGCAGCTGCCCACCACACGGGAACTGGCAGCCCTGTTCTACGGCGCCAGCCGCGCCGGAGCGGTGTTCGTGCCGCTCAATCCGGCCATGAAGACCTTCCATCTCCGGCAGGTCGTCGCCAACGCCGAGCCGGTGCTGGTCATCGGCGACGAGACGACCGCGGACCGGCTCACCGAGGCGGGTACGAACCCGCTGCTGATCGCCAATCTGTGGCCCGAGGTCGAGGAACTGCGCGGCCGTCCCGCCGAGTCCGGGACGCAGGAGGTACGCCCCGACGACGTGGCCACCTTGGTCTACACCTCCGGTTCGACGGCCGCGCCCAAGGCCGTCATCTGCCCGCACGCCCAGGTGACGTTCGCCTCCCGGGCGCTGGTGCAGGTGCTCGGCTACCGCGCCGACGACGTCGTCTTCTGCCGCTTCCCGATGTCCTGGGACTACGGCCTGTACAAGGTCCTGATGACCTGCATCGCGCGCTGCGAGATCATCCTCGCCGACCGCGACTCCGATCTGCTGCTGCTGCGCCGGATGCGGGAGACGGGCGCGACGGTCGTGCCCCTGGTCCCCTCCCTCGCCACGATGATCATCACCCTGGCCGAGCGCGAGGCCCAGCCCCAGGCGCCGGTGCGGCTGTTCACCAACACGGGTGCCGCCCTGCCCCAGGCCACCATCGACGCGCTGCGCACGCACTTCCCCGGTGTACGCGTGGTCCGTCAGTACGGGCAGACCGAGGCCAAGCGGATCACCGTGATGCCGCCGCAGGAGGACGCCGAGCGCCCGGGCGCGGTCGGACTGCCGCTGCCCGGCACCCGGGTGCTGATCCTGGACCCGGAGGGCCGGCCGGTGCCCACCGGGGACAGCGGGGAGATCGTCGCCGTGGGACCGCACGTCATGCCGGGCTACTGGAAGAACCCCGAGCAGACCGCCAAGTCGTTCCGCCAGGACCCCGACACCGGCGAACTGCGGCTGCACACCGGTGACTACGGCAGCCTGGACGCCGACGGCTATCTGCACTTCGAGGGCCGCCGCGACGACATGTTCAAGCGGAAGGGCTTCCGTATGAGCACCGTCGAGATCGAGAGCGCCGCCATGGACATCCCCGGCGTGCGCGCGGCCGCGGCGCTGCCGCCGAGCGACAAGCACGACCTGGCGCTGTTCGTGGAGTGCGACCTGCCGCCGCGCACCGTCTTGAAGGAACTGAGCCGGCGTCTGGAGCCCGCAAAGGTGCCCGGGATCTGCCGGGTGCTCAGCGACTTCCCGCTGACCCAGCACGGCAAGAACGCACGCAAGGAACTGGCCCGGATGCTCGACGGGAGCGGCGAATGAACCCCCAGTCCATCACGGCGACGGAGCTGGCGCGCCGCTACGGCACCCCGTTGTACGTGTACGACCTCGACCGGGCCCGGGCGGCCCGCGAGGATCTGTTCCGCTGGCTGCCGGAGGGCTTCGAGGTCTTCTACGCCTTCAAGGCCAACCCGCACGTCGATCTCGTGCGCGCCCTGCGCACCGGCGACGGCCCGGTCTGCAAGGCCGAGATCAGCTCCACCGGCGAGCTGGCGTCCGCGCTCGAAGCGGGCTACTCCGGCGCCGACATCCTGTACACGGGGCCGGGCAAGACCCCGGACGAGCTGACCGAGGCCGTGGGCCGCGGTGTGCGCACGTTCTCCGCGGAGTCCCTCAGCGACCTGGAGCACATCGGCGAGGCCTCCCTCGCCCACCGTACGGTCGTGGACTGTCTGCTGCGCATCAACAGCGCGACGGCCAGCGCCACCACCAGCATCCGGATGACCGGCGCCCCCACCCAGTTCGGCATCGACAGCGAGACGGTCGCGGAGCTCGCGCCGAAGCTGCGCTCGGTGCCCGGCACCCGGGTCGTCGGTCTGCATCTGTTCTCGCAGAGCAACGCCAAGGACGAGGACGCGCTGATCGGCGAGCTGACCCACACGCTCGCGGTGGCCGCCGCCATCCAGGAGGACCTGGGGGTGGAGCTTCAGCTGCTGGACATCGGCGGCGGCTTCTCCGTGCCGTACGCGCAGGAAGGCGGCCGGCACGTCTATCCGAAGCTGCGCGGCGAGCTGGAGGCGGCGCTGGACGTGCACTTCCCGCGCTGGCGGGAGGGCACACCCAGGCTGGCCGTGGAGTCCGGGCGGTATCTGTCCGGCGACAGCGGCACCCTGGTCACCCGGGTGACCAATGTGAAGGTCAGCCGCGGCAAGAAGTTCGTGATCGCCGACGCCGGGATCAACACCTTCGGCGGCATGTCCGGCCTGGGCCGGCTGATGCCGGTGACGGTGCATGTGCCGGCCGACGACGAGACGGAGAAGGCGAGCCTGGTCGGGCCGCTGTGCACGCCGGGTGATGTGCTGGGGCGGCAGATCGAGCTGCCCGCCGGGCTGCGTACCGGCGATCTGGTGTCCATCCCCAACACGGGGGCGTACGGTCCGACGTCCAGCCTGCTGATGTTCCTGGGGCGGCCCGCGCCGGTCGAGGTCGTCGTGGGCGGCGGCGAGGTGGTCTCCGTCAGCCGTATCGAGCATGTGCGCAAGGCCGTACGGGACGGGGTCGAGCGGTGAGCGGGGATCAGTCGCCCGCGTCGGCCGGCGGCGCGGAGGCCGACTGGTCGAAGGGCACGGTGATCGTGACCTCACTGGCCTCCGACTCGCACACCTGGAACCTGGTCTTCCTGCAGCTGCTGATCGAGGAGTGCGGCTACCGGGTGGTCAATCTGGGGCCGTGTGTCCCGGACGACCTGCTGGTGGCCCAGTGCCATGCGCTGGACCCGGACATGGTCGTCATCAGCAGTGTCAACGGCCATGGCTATCAGGACGGCATGCGTGTCATCCATCAGCTCAGGGCGCTGGCCCCGCTGGCGGCCACCCCGATCGTGATCGGCGGGAAGCTGGGCACCGACGAGGACGGGGCCCGCCGGGTGGCGGAACTGACGGCCGCCGGGTTCGACGCCGTCTTCGAGGACGCCCATGACCCGGTGACCGCCTTCCGCGGTTTCCTGTCCGCCATGCAGCCGAACGAGCGGCTGCTGGAGACCGCGGACGGGGTGCGCCGGTGACCGGGCAGCAGCTGACGGTGGATCAGCTCGGACGGTCCGCGGACTTCGGCGCGTTCGTGCGCCGGCAGGCCGCGGCCGGCCGGCTGGTCGTCCAGCCGCGCATGGGCTTCGGTGACCCCGGGCCGATGCGCGAGGGTCTGATCGCGACCAAGGACGCCGATGCCACCACGGTCGGCACGCTGACGTTGGACAGCTACACCCGGGTCGGCGAACTGCACGCCGTCGAGGCGGCGTTGCGCGAGGGCATCAGCCTCAACGGCTACCCGGTCGTCAGCCACCCGCAGGAGACCACCGAGGCCGTCCTCGACGGGGTGTCCGACGCCCGGTTCCCGGTGCAGGTCAGGCATGGCTCGGCGACCCCGATCGACATCTTCTGGTCGCTGGTCAGGCTCCGGCTGAACGCCACCGAGGGCGGCCCCGTCTCCTACTGCCTGCCCTACGGCCGCACTCCGCTGGCCGACGGTGTGCGCAACTGGCAGGCCTGCTGCGAGCTGTACACCAGGCTGCGGGACGTAGGCGTGGAGCCGCATCTGGAGACGTTCGGCGGCTGCATGATGGGCCAGCTGTGCCCGCCCAGCCAGCTGGTGGCCATCAGCTTCCTGGAGGCCATGTTCTTCGCCCAGCACGGCATCCGGTCGATCTCCCTGAGCTATGCGCAGCAGACCGACATGGGCCAGGACCAGGAGGCCGTAGGTGCGCTGCGCCGGCTCTGCGCGGAGCTGCTGCCGACCGAGAACTGGCACATCGTCATCTACGCCTACATGGGGGTGTATCCGGAGACCTACCGGGGCGCCCACCGCCTGCTGGGGCGGGCGGCCGAGCTGGCCGTGCGCACGGGCGCGCACCGGCTGATCGTGAAGACGGTCGCCGAGTCCCGCCGTATCCCCACGATCGCCGAGAACGTTCTGGCCCTGGAGTACGCCGACCGGATCGCCCGCCGGACCACCGAGCTGCGGCCGGACACCTCGCAGGTGCTGGGCGACTCCCCCACCTACGCCGAGGCCAGGACCCTGGTCGACGCGGTGCTCGAACTCGACGACGACATCGGGACCGCGCTGCTCGCCGCGTTCCGCCGCGGATATCTCGACGTACCGTACTGCGTGCACCCTGACAACGCGGGCAGGGCCCGCAGTTACATCGGCCCGGACGGCCGGCTCAGGTGGGCGGACATCGGCCGGCTGCCGCTGCGCGGAGTGGCCGAGCAGCGCAGCACGCGACGGATCACCTCCGCCGATCTGCTCAAGGACCTCTTCCATGTGCGCCAGCAGTACGACGAGGAGGCCCTGCGGATCGGGCACGATTCCGATCCCGAGCTGATCCGCGTGACGCCGGCCCGGCCCGCATGACCCGAAGGGGGACCATCGACATGACAGCTTCCACGACTTCCGCTTCCACGACTTCCGCTTCCACGAAATCCGCTTCCACGACTTCCACGCCTACGACTTCCACGCCTGCGACGAACGCGGGGACGGGCGCCTGGGTACGGCGCTTCCATCCCGCTCCCGACGCCCCGCACCGCCTGGTGTGCTTCCCGCACGCGGGCGGCTCGGCGTCCTTCTACTTCCCGGTCGCCCGCGCTCTCCAGCCGGGCATCGACGTCCTGGCGATCCAGTACCCGGGGCGCCAGGACCGGCGCCACGAACCGTGCATCGACAGCATCCACGGGCTCGCCGACGCGCTGGTGGAGGAGTTGCGGGACTGGTTCGACAGGCCGGTGTCGTTCTTCGGGCACAGCATGGGTGCCTCGCTGGCCTACGAGGTGGCGCGGCGCTTCGAGGAGCGCGGCCAGGTGCTGCACGAGCTGTTCGTCTCCGGTCGGCGGGCTCCGTCGACCGTGCGGGACGAGCGGGTACATCTGCTGGACGACGACGGCCTGATCGAGGACATCACCCGGCTCAGCGGCACCGACACCCAGGTGCTGGGCGATCCGGAGATCCTGCGCATGATCCTGCCGTCGATCCGTGCCGACTACCGGGCCGCGGAGACCTACCGCCACACGCCGGGACCGCTGCTGTCCTGCCCGCTGACCGCCCTGACCGGTGACGACGATGCCCAGGTCACGCTGGACGAGGCGCGGGCCTGGGCGGACCACAGCACAGGGGCGTTCGACCTGAAGGTGCTCCCCGGCGGGCACTTCTACCTCAACTCGCAGGCGCCGGCCGTCCTGTCCACCCTGAAGGCGCGGCTGCGCTGACCGGACCGCGAAAACCCGGGTCACGGGCATTCCCCCGTCCTCGTGACCCGGGTTTTCGCCTTTTCGCGTGCGGGTGGGGGGAGCGGGGTCAGCGTCGTGCGGCGCGCAGGGGCTGGCCGACGCTGTGCAGATGCCGCAGGGCCTCGCGGTAGGAGGCGATGAGGCCCGTACGGTGGTAGGGGATGCCCAGTTCGGCGCAGTACTGCTCGGTGATCCGCTGGGCGCGGGGCAGTGCCGGGGTGGGCATGCTCGGGAACAGATGGTGCTCTATCTGGTAGTTGAGGCCGCCCATCAGCGCGTCGATGACCACACCGCCGCTGACGTTGCGCGAGGTGAGGACCTGGCGGCGCAGGAAGTCCAGTTCCTGCCCCTCGGCGATCATGTGCATGCCCTTGTGGTTGGGGGCGAACACCGAGCCCAGATAGAGGCCGAACAGCCCCATGTGCACGGCGATGAAGGCGACGGCCTTGCCCGGGGAGAGCACGGTGAAGATCGCCCCGAAATAGACGGCGAAATGCGCGACGAGCAGACTTCCTTCGAGGACGGGCCGCTTCATCGACGGGGCGGTGAGGGCCCGGAAGCTGCCGACGCTGAGATTGAATCCCTCCAGGGTGAGCATCGGGTAGAACAGCGCGGCCTGGTGCCGCCCGATGAACGCGGGAAGCCCCCGGGCCGAGCGTGCCTGCCGGCGGGACCACACCAGCAGGTTGGGCGCGACGTCGGGGTCCTTCTCCTCGTGGTTGGGGTTGGCGTGATGGCGGGTGTGCTTGTTCATCCACCAGCCGTAGCTCATGCCGAGCAGTACGTTCGCCGCGATCAGCCCGCCGATCTCGGTGGGGCGGCGGCGCGTGAACACCTGCTTGTGGGCGAGGTCATGGGCGGCGAGGCCGAGTTGTCCGAAGACCACGGCGAGGCCGACCGCGACGAGGAGCTGCAGCCAGCTGTCCCCCAGCACGGCGAACGCGGTGCAGGCCGTCACGAGGGCGAGGGCGACGGCTCCGAATCGCAAGGTGTAGTAGACAGGGCGCCGTGCCATGAGCCCGGCCTCGTGAATTCTGCGCGAAAGGCGGGAGAAATCGCTCCCGGTCCCTTTGGCGAGCGGCGTCAATTGCTCTGTCAGCGCTGTGGGATTCGCCATGCGACTCAGTATGTTGATTGATATTCCCCAGCATAATGGCAATCAACCCCTATTCACCGGTCTGTCGCCCCCAGACCGAGCGCGGCAACACCCCTGACTCCGGGCGTTCCACTGGTGTTCGAGCGGCCCTTCGAGCCGGCCGCGAGCCGCTCAGGCCCCGGACTGGAGCCGGCCGGTGTGCGGGGGTGTGCCGGACACCAGGGTCAGATGCCGCCGCCCGGCCGACCTCTGCCGGGGGATGGGGACACGGCGGCCCGCCGCCGGCACGGACACCATGGTCGGCAGGGCGCGCACCGCGGTCGCGGCGGCCGGCGGGCGCGGGACGTGTACCGAGCCCGGGTGCCCCTCGGCCACGGCCCCCTGGAGGGCCTCGGCGAACAGCTCGATGTCCTCGACGCGGTTGTCGGGGTGGACGGATGCGCGTACGGCCGTGCCGACACCGCGTCCGGGCAGGTACAGCGGGTTCTCCTGGGCGACGGTCTTCCAGACGACGACCCCGCGCTCGGCGAGCCGGCGGCGGATGAGCGTGGCGGGCACCTCGGCGTGCCGGAAGGTGACGATGCCGGACTGGATGCGCCCGGGGGCGATCAGCTCGGTGCCGGGCAGCGCCTCCACGGCCGCGCGCAGGCCCCGGGCCAGGTCCTGGTCCGGGCCGGTCCCGGCGGGCTGTCCGAGGGCCTCGTTGAACGCGGCGACGGCCGCTCCGTCCGGCGCAGCGAGAGCGGCGAGGTCGTACGGGGCCAGGGCCTGCCGCAACTCCCGTGCCACATAGACGAATCCGGCCGACTGCGGGCCGCGCAGGAAGCGCCAGGCGTCCCCGGTGAGCAGCTGGCAGCCGATGCGGGTGACGTCGACGGGGAGCTGTCCGACGGCGTACGAGGCGTCGACGGCGTAGAGGGTTCGGTGGGGAGCGAGGATGCGCCCCACGTCCTCGACGGGGTTGACGATGCCGCAGCCCGAGGGCACGTACGGGACGCAGACCAGGGCGACGTCGTCGCCGATGTGCTGCGCCAGCCACTCCAGGTCGAGGTCGCCGTCGAGACGCAGCGGTACGACCTCCAGCCGGCAGTGGGTGCGGGCGCGCAGCGCGTTGAGGGCGGTGAGGCCCGCGGCCGACTCGTAGGGAGTCGTCCAGACGCGGTCGTGCGGACCGAGCGGGAGCCGGGACAGCACGGCGGCGAACGCGTCGGCGGCCCCGGTGCACAGCACGGTGTCCTCGGGCGGCGCGCCGAGCAGGACGGCCAGTCGCTCGTACACCTCCCGTCGCAGCACGTCGTCGAGGCGTTCCTGCAGTTCGTACGGTCCGTAGCGGTCCTCGAAGCGGGTCCATTCGGTGAGGACCGCGCGTACGGCGGCGGGCATGCGGCCAAGGCCGGCCGAGTTCAGGTGGACCCTCCGGTCACCGTGGGACATCGCGTTCACTTCCGGGGCCTCCCCCGTCACTGAGATGACTGAGGCAATTTCTTGCCTGATGCTTGGCAACACATTGCCGCGAGGGATGGGGAGTTGGCAACATGGGCTCAGGCGGCGCTCAAGTGCGCGAGGGCCCGCTGGCCCCGCGCTTGGCCGTTTCCGGCTTCCTTTCCTAGGAATTGCCTAGCGTTGCCAGAGGGGTCGAGCTTCTGCCAGGACTCGGCGTCCTCGCAGCTCAAGGCCTATTTGGTCAGGCAAGTAACTCGTGTTCGCGCGGCTCCTGGAGCGTATCTCGCGGATACCTTGAGCGTACCTCGACCAATTCCCCAGCGATTCCCGAGATCTCCTTGCCAATCTTCTTGGCAAGAGGTTGCCAAGCAACGAACACGGAATTGACACCGAGGAGCCCGCCATGAACCGCATCGCCCGGATCGCCACCGTCGCCGCCACCGTCGCCGTCGCCGCCTTCTCCACCGCCGGTGTCGCCACCGCCGCGGACGCGATCGGCTGGCCGACGGCGGCGAAGACGGTGTCCGCGACGGACTCCATCGGCTGGCCGAAGACCACGACCGCCGTCACGGCCTCCGCCAACACCGGCATCGGCTGGCCCACGGCCCCCACGGCCGTCGCCCACGCCAAGCCCGCGGGTGACATCGGCTGGCCCACCGCCCCCACCGCCGTCAAGCCCGCCGGCGACATCGGCTGGCCCAAGGCCGGCACCGCCGTCGCGGCCTCCGCCAACACGGGCATCGGCTGGCCCAAGGCCGCCACCGTCAAGCCGGCCGGTGACATCGGCTGGCCCAAGGCCGGTACCGCCACCGCCGTCAGCGCCTCCGTCAAGCCCGCCGGTGACATCGGCTGGCCGAAGGTCGCCTCCGTCTGATCGGCGCCCGGGCAGCGCCGCCCGGACCGTGACGCCCCCGCCGGCCACCGTGCCGCCGCGGGGGCTTCGGCGTTTTCCGGGGCGGTCCCACCTCCGTCCCCACTCCACCTTGCTTAGAGGTGCTGCTTCGATGCTGACCCCGACCAGCGCGGCTTTCGGGCGAAAGGGCGGGCTCATGACGCAGGCGGACAGAGCATCGGTGACCGAAGCTCTGGAGTCGGTCCTCACCACCTGCGCGGTGGGGCGTTCCCGAGCGGTACTGATCGAGGGCGCGGCCGGGTGCGGCAAGAGCCATCTCCTGGACGCCGTGGCCGAACGGGCCACCGCCGCCGGAGCGCTGGTCCTCACCGCCGCCGCCGGCGAGCAGGAACGCCGGGTACCGCTCGGAGTGCTGCGCCAACTGGTCGGCAGCGCACCGGTGTTCGCGCTCCCCCGCACCGGCGCCGACGACGCCGTACCCTCCGAGGAGGCGCTGCTGACATTCTGCGCGGAGTTGTGCGGGCTGGCCCTGGACGGGCCGGTGGTGCTGTGTCTGGACGACGTCCAGCACGCCGACCCGCAGTCCCTGCACCATCTGCGCCATCTCGTACGACACGCCCGCCCGGCCCCCATACTGCTGGTCGCCACCTCCACCACAGGCACCGAACACACCCAGGACCCCTTGTTCACCCCGGAGTTGACCCGGCAGCCGCACTTCCGGCGGATCCGGCTCGGCCTGCTCACCGCGCAGGAGACGGCGCGGGCCGCCGCTCATCCGCCCGAGGAGGGGACGGCACCGGTCGGCCCCGGCCGTCCGACGCCCGAACTGCACCGCATCACCGGCGGGAATCCGCTGCTGCTGCGCGCCCTGCTGCAGGAGGACGGCGCCGCCGTACCGCCCTCGCCGCCCGCACCCGACGGCCCGTTCGCCGAGGCCGTCCTCACGTGTCTGCACCGCAGCGGGCCCCTGGCCCAGGCGGCCGCCCGCGCGGTGGCGACGCTGGCCGGCCTGGCCACCGAGCCCCTCGTCGCGCGCATGCTGCACCTCCCCGGCACCGATGCACCGCCCGCCGACCGGAGCGTCCAGGGCGCGCTGGCCGCCCTGCGGGCCTGCGGGCTCCTCGACGGCTTGCGCTTTCGCCACCCGTCCGTCCCGGCCGCCGTACTCGCCGACGCTTCCCCGCGCACACGCGGTGACCTGCATCGCAGCGCAGCGCACGCGCTGCACGGGGCGGGGGCGCCGGCCGAGGCGGTCGCCGACCATCTGCTCGCCCCGCTGGCGGACGGCGTCCGCTCCCCCGCCCGCCCCGAGGACTTCACGCTGCTCGTCGAGACGGCGCGGTCCCTGCTGGCGCCCGGCCCCGGCCCGACGACGCGCGCAGACGCCACCGTCGACGCCGAGCGTCTCCTCGAACTCGCCCATGGCGTCTGCCCCGACGAGGCCGAGCGCGCCGCCGTGGCCCTGCGGCTCGCGCTGATCGGCGCCCGCCGGCATCCGGCGGCCGCCGAGTCCCGGCTGACCGCATGGGTCACCGGTCCGCGTTCGGCCCGGCCCGCGGGGTGGGATCCGCGTGAGCCCGCCGCGCTGCTGCTCGCCCAGGGCCGGTTCACGGAGGCCGTCGCACTCTTCGGTCCACCGCAGGACCCGAGTGCCGAGGGCCACTCCCCCGTCTCCACGCTGCTCGACACCCCGGCCGCGGACTGCGAGGCGCTGCTGGGGACCGTACCGCTGACGGACACCACCTTCGCCCCGCTCGTCAACGCCGTGCGCACACTGCTGTACTCGGACCGGCCCGAGCGCGCCGTGTTCGTGAGCGGAGAGCTGCTCACCGAGGCGGAGAAGAGCGGCGCGCCCGGCTGGCGAGCGGTCTGCGCGGGGCTGCACGCCGAGGCGCTGCTGCGGATCGGCGACGCGCAGGGCGCCCGCCGGCACGCGACGGCGGCGCTCGACGCGCTGCCCGCCTCCGGCGGCGGAACGTTCCCGTACGGCCCGGCCGCCGTGCTCGTGCAGGCCTGCGGCGCGCTCGGCCGCTACGACGAGGCGGCCCGGCACGTCCAGTACCCGGTGACCCGTCAGATCCTGACGAGTCTGTACGGCGTGCAGTACCTGCGCGCCCGTGGGCTGCACCAGTTGTCCCTGGGGCAGCCGCACACCGCGCTCGCCGACTTCCGCAAGGCGGGCCGGGTGCTGCAGTCGTGGCGGGCGGACCGGGCGGCGCTGCTGCCGTGGCGCACGGACGCCGCGCAGGCGCTGCTGCGGATGGGCCGGCTCGGGCGGGCCCGTACCCTGGTGGAGGAGCAGCTCACCCTGCCGGACGCGACACACCCTCGGGTACGGGGCGCCTGTCTGCGCCTGCTGGCCGTGACGGGTTCGCCCGGCCGGCGTACCGCCCTGCTGCGCGAGTCCGTCGACGAACTTCGGCGCTCCGGCGACCGGTTGGAGACCGCCCGGGCACTGGCCGACCTCGGCCACGCCCTGCACGACGACGACCGCCCCTCACAGGGGGCCGCCACCTTGCGGGCCGCCTGGAACCTGGCCCAGCAGATGGGCGCGGTGGGCCTGCGCGAGGAACTGCTCCCCGGCTCCGACCGCCCGGCCATCGCACTCACCGCCGCCGCGGCCGGCCCCCTGAGCGACGCCGAGCAACGGGTGGCGGCCCTGGCGGCCGAAGGACTGACCAACCGCGGCATCGCGGCCCGCCTCGGAGTGACGGTCAGCACGGTCGAGCAACATCTGACCCGCGTCTACCGCAAACTGGGCGTCACAAGCCGAGCCGACCTGCCCGCCCGCCCGACCGACGGGGCGTTCGTGCGCGGCTGACGGCCGGGGCGTTTCGCTCCCTGCCCCACGTGCATGAGACGGCGCACGGTCACGGTGCAGGGGGTGAAGCGCTCGTGGGAGTCGCAGAGGTAGACGGCGATGCCCCAGAGGCCGGCGTCTCGGTCTGGTTGCCCGGGAAGACCTGCGCCGGAGCTGTGGAAGGCGTCGGAGGCACGCCCACCTGGAACACGGACGGGTCTTTCTCCAAGACCATGTACAGCGCGGTGAGGATGCCGAGGCCGACCAGGATGGCGGCGCCCAGGCGTGGATTTCGGTAGGAGATATAGACGCTGACGCCAGCAAGAGCCAGAGCGACGATAAGAGGCAGTGTCATCGATACGTACCGCCTCTGCTCTTGCCGGTGGCAACGGACAGGAAACTCATATGGTCCTCCTCGTTCTCGATATGAGGACGGAGCCACGGGCTCAAAATTTGCAGACGGGCCGAACAGAACGAAGGGCCCGGACACCAGCCCCCGCGGGTGTCCGGGCCCTCTGTACTATGCCGATCTCCATCAAGGACGGCTGGCTGGTTCACGCCTTCCCCCCGGAAGGCTGCCCCCATAGCCGTGGATGGAAATCAACGTCCTCCTCGAAACTCTCGGCTGCTACCTATAGCGAAGGCAACACTCCGAGCATCGCCGCCTTTATGGGCAGCATATACTGATCACTGATCCGCTTTCTACTATGAGACCTGCAGCATTACGGGCACTGCAAGTCGAACCGATGCTGAAACTGTTCAGCGAGTCGTGTTCTGAAGCCGGTGGATGCTCTGTGGAACGCTGGGCCGTTCGGCAGACAGATCGAGGGCAAGTTCATCGACGATTGCGACGGCCACTTCGTCGCCAGCATGTGCCGCGTGGAGCCACCACACGAAAGCTGCTGTTTCGTCGTCTACCTGCTCAACGATCTCCGCAATCCTCCTGTAAACACCTCCCTTCTCCTTCTCACGTTCCTTCTCCGCTGCAGCTGCGGGGAGAAGGCCCCGCAGCTCGTCCAGGAGGTCCTCCGCCGTCGGAGGAGCGAGCCATGCCTCCTGGTCATCTTCCTCGGCTCCGGCCGACTGGGTGCAGCGCCCTTTCCGTGCTGCACCGCAGTCCGCCGCGCCCCGAGCAATCCCTATCTTTGAGAAGAACTCATCAAGGAATTGCTCGGGGTCGGGCCGGTCGCCTGAGGAAGATCGGGAGTTGAGTGCCAAGGTGAGCTGTTCCGCAAAGTGCACCGTGGCTTCCTCCCTTTCCTAGTTCCCCTTGTAGGCTTCCTTAAGAGCCATGAGGGCCCTCTTCTCGTAGCGGCGTGCAGTCGCCTCCGAGACTCGAAGGAGAGCTGCCACCTCTGCGATTTTTAATTCCTGCGCGTAGCGCAGGTGGATGACCAGACGCCAATCCGGATTCAGTTCGTGCAGGATCTCAAGTATCCTGCCGAAGCTGTCATCGTCATCGACGCGCAAGTAATCGTCGTCTTTGGCGACTACTTTCCTGGCATCTTTTTCTTCTCGTTCCGCCCGAGACTTTTCACTACGGATGAGATCAATCGCTGCGCGAAAGACGGCCTTGTAGGAATAGCCACGGTTGTTCCAAACGGAATCCCTGAAACCTGCATCATGCCAGCTTCCCCAGAACTTGAGCCAAACGTTCTGGACCGCGTCCTGTGCATCCCAATGGCTGCCAGTGACTCGGTAAGCGGCCCCGATGAGACGCTCCGTGTTCAGCTCGCAGTACTTCGCGAAGTCATCACGGATTTCCAGGGACATTTTCTCTGCGGTACGAGTGGCTTCCTCATCCGCAGAGTTCAGACCCGGCTGGGTGGCTGCCGAATCTGCCGACTCGCCGGCTGGCCGGGGCGTCTCGGGCGTCCCGTCCTCCCGCGAGTCCTTGAAGTGGTCGCCGATCTGCACCGACGGCCCCCTTCCCGGGTGTGACCAGCTCGGGCCCCGTGGTCCCAGTCAGGGCACGAGTCCGATGGGCCAAGGGTGGGAAACCCTGGGCTTGAAAGACAGGACGGAGCAGCCCGTCAGTTCCCGTCACTCAGGACCAAGATTTTTTCGACTGCCGACGAACGCAGAGGCGGCGGATCAGAACCTGACAGAGGTATCAGGGGATGACGTGCGACGGCGCTCAAGGGCGCGTCTCCAGCAGGGCCCAGACGCGTTTGCCCCAGGGTCTGGTGCCGCCGAGGATGTCGTAGCCCCAGCGCAGCGCGTGCGCGTCGATCAGGAAAAGTCCACGGCCTGAGGTCTCGTCCAGGCCCGGAGCGCGCAGCGCGGGCAGGCGGCGCGGCGCGCGGTCAACGACAGCGACGTACACGCGGTCGGTGTCCGGGCGGTCGACGATGATCCGCACCGCGCGCCCCACTGCGTGCCGAACGGCATTCGCGACGAGTTCGGCCACGACCAGCTCGGCCGCGTCGACATCGGTGCGGCCCAGACCCCACGCGGCCAGCGCCACCCGAACCAGGCGCCGCGCCTCTTCGCCGCTCTGCGGTACGCGCTCGCGCACGAGGTCGTACCCGGGGTGCCCTTGGCTGCGCGGCCGTGCTGCCGTATGGGTCACCGCTGGTCCCCTTCCACGCTGAGCTGCTGGTACAGGTTCAGAAGGGCACGGCAGTATGTCGCCATGTCCGACAAGCCGTCGGCGTCGGCCGGGGCCACCCCACCCGCAGCGCGCAGCGCGCGGAGGGCACAACCCATGACGTGCACGCCGGTGCGCTGCTCCTCACCCCGTGCACGACGGACAAGGCCAGCCACCTCGGGCAGCAGTAAGTTGACGTGGCCGAGCAGCAGAGCCGCCTCCCGTTCCTCTCCGGACAGTCGGGGAGCCCACAAGACCACTTCACAGGTGCGGCGGATCGTGTCGGCGTCGATCGCGGCGGACTGGGCGTCACCAACGGCAGGCTCGTCGTGCACTGCGCGCGGTGTCGTCTCCTCGGACGCTTCGGTCATGGTGGTGGGCCTCTTCGGACTCGGTCCCCAAACGGCTGGTAATCACTCAACGCCGGTGCGCCACCACGGGACAGGGAGGAAGCTGGAGTATCGGTTGAACTGGTTGAACGCACTCGGGGGTGCATCGATGGCACGTCGACCGCGAACACCGAACACAGCTCTGGCAACCCTCATGCAGGCTGAGGGAGTCGGGAACGCACAGCTCGCGCGGCGGGTGAATGCCGTGGGCCGTGAGCTGGGATTGCGACTGCACTACGACAAGACGAGCGTGTCTCACTGGCTCGCCGGGTCCATCCCCAAGCCCGAGGCGCGGCCTGCGATCGCCGAGGCGCTCTCACGGCTGGTCGCACGGCCCGTGACGTGCGCTGAGTTGGGCTGGGGCGCCGAGGGCGAGACCGGGACAACACCAGCTGAGGGTCGCGATGTGGTGGCGGGAGTGATCGACCTGAGCCGAGCGGACATGGACCCCTCACGACGAGGCGTGCTGCGAACCGGGCTGTACGCCGCCGCCCTGGCCGTGCCCCGCTTCGAGGACGTCGCCGGACGTACAGAAGCGGTGAAGGCCGGCCGGACCGTGCGCGTCGGCGCCGCCGACGTCGACACAGTCAGGCTCATGACCGACAAGGTGGCCGACATCCTCGACCAGGTCGGCGCCGGGCACGCCCGCCCGATGGCTGCGGCGTGGCTGGCGAACACGGCCGGCCCCTACCTGAGGGCGAGCGGCACAGAGCAGGTGCAGCGCGACATGCGCGCCGCCGTCGCGGATTTCGTGTACCTGATCGGCTGGATGGCCATGTACGAGGATCAGCAGGGCCTCGGCCAGCAGTACTACCTTCGGGCCCTCGATCTCGCCGGCGCCGCCGAGGACCACGTGACCTACTGCCGCACTCTACGCGGAATGTCGCTGCAGGCCACCCACCTCGGACACGGGCACAAGGGCCTCGACCTGGCCGACGCCGCCGCCGAGGCGGCACCAGCCTCAGGCCCCCGCCTGGTGGCGTTCCTGCGCGGACAACAGGCCGCCGCCGCCGCAATGGTCCCCGGCCACCGACGCACCGCGCTCGCCCGGCTCAGGGAAGCCGAAACCGCACTGTCCCGCGCTGACGACCGCCGCGACGCCGTAGGCGGCTACGACCGGGCCGCACTCCTCTTCCACGAGGGCCACGTCCGCTGGTCAACCGGTGACCGCGCCGGGTCCATCGCAGCCCTGCGCCGCTCGAACCAGGCCCGATCCCCACTCGAACGACAGGGACGCCTCCACTGCCTCGGCGTCATCGGTGAACGGCAGATTGCCGTGCGTCACGTCGAAGCCGCCTGTGCCACATGGAACGAGTTTCTCGACGAGCACATGGCCTTGTCGTCGGCCCGGGGTGACCGGCACCTCACGGCGCTCCTCAAGGCTCTGCCCGCCCACCGCGGAATCGCCGCCGCACGCGAATTGGAGGAGCGTGCGCGGCAGGTGGCCAAGCTCAAGGCGGCGTAGAGGGGCTGCAAGGACGGCGCCCTGACCGGCCCGGACAAGGAGCACGCCGAGACCTCGATGAGCCGACGCCGGCAGCCGATCACGTACGGTGACACGATGAAGGACTTCCGGGAGCTCATCGGTGGGGGACGGGTACGCCTGCGGAGCGGAGTCTGGTCTCGGTGAGCGCGGTCAGTCGGGCCGCGACCGGTGCCTGGTCCTCGCGGTGGTTGTTGATCAGCTTGTACTGGGCCGAAGCCTTAGCCCATGCCTGCAGACTGGCGTGGTCCCCTCGCAGCGCGGGGTTGGCGAGGTAGCGGTCGGCCATGGCGTTCGCGAGTTCTTCGATCCTCGGGTCGTCTGGTTCCCAGGTCTCCGCCTCCGAGCCGCGCTTGATCAGGTCGACGTACTCGGGGTCGTCGAGCCCGTGTTCGAGCCGGGCCAGGAAGCCGTCGAAGCCTTCCGGCACCAACGCCCGGGCCAGCACCAGGGCCTCACGTTGCGCGGCCACGTAGTCGGGGCCGAAGCCGAGGCCGGGCATCCGGTCCAGGACCGCGCAGGCGCGGTCGGGCAGCAGGGCCCGATCGCCGTCCGCAAGCCGGTCCAACGTGTCGCGGCGGGCGGCCAGCTCATCGATGCGCTCGGTGAGCTGCCGCTTGACCTCGGCGAGCGCGGCGCCGAATTGCGCGGTGCCGGCGTCGAGCATGGGCCCGATCTCGGCCAGCGGCACGCCCGCGGCGGCCAGCGTCCGTACCTGCACCAGCTGCAGCAGCTCGCCGGATCCGTACCGCCGGTAGCCGGAGCTGTCACGTTCCGGCTCCGCGACGAGGCCGAGCTTGTGGTAGTGCCGCACCGTCTTCACCGTGACGCCGACGAATGCCGCCGCCTGCCCGATCGTGACTCCGTTCCTCATCGGTCCAGCTTGCCGCAGAACACCTCGTCCACGAAACGCTGTTGGGCGGTCTGGAACGCTGGCGCTATCGACATATCGGCGTCGTCCACCCAGGTCAGCCCGGCGGTCAGGGTCTTGCTGCCGTCGGGGGTGCTGTACATCAGTGACGCCGAGCCCATGGTGGCGCCGTTGTGGTGGAAGACGGTGCCGCCCTCCGTTTCCTGTGCGAACACTCCCAGGCCGTAGCCGACCGTCGCCTCCGGTGTGCGCATCTCGGCCAGCAGCTCGGCCGGCAGGAGCTTGCCGCCCATCAGCGCGGAGAAGTACGTGTGCAGGTCCCGAGTGGTCGAGATCATGTCGCCGCCGGCTCCGACCCAGGACGGGTTCTGACGGGTGACATCGACCGTCCGCTCCTGCCCGGCGTCCTCGTAGCGGTAGTAGCCGTGGTTGTGCGGCTCGGGGATCTCCGGCGAGGCGCCCGGCGCCACGGTGCCGGTCATCCCCAGCGGCCCCAGGATCAGCCGCTGCGACTCCTCGGCGAACGAACGGCCGGTGACCTTCTCGACGACCAGCCGGGCCAGCACGTAGTTGGTGTTGGCGTAGCTCCAGCCCTCACCCGGCGCGAACCGCGCCGGCCTGGACAACGACAGCCGGACCAGCTCTTCGGGCAGGTAGGTCTTGAACCGGTTGTCCACCCACTCCTTGCCCTGCCAGGGGACCCCCAGCACGATCGTCCCGTCCTCGTAGAGCTCGCCGGTGTGGTTGAAGATCCCGCTGGTGTGCTGCAGCAGCATCCGCACCGTGATCCGCCGGTCGAGACCGAACTCGGGCAGGTAGTCATCGGCCGGGGCGTCCAGACCGATCCTTCCCTCGGCCACCAGCATGAGCACCGAGGTGGCGACGAAGCTCTTGGTGCTGCTGCCGATGCGGAAGTGCCCGTCCGTCAGCGGCTTGGCGCTCTGGCCCAGCTCGCGCACACCGGCACTGCCGACCCACTCGCCCTGCTCGTCGTTCACCCGGAGCTGGACTGAGAGGAAACCGGACTCGGCCAACTCCTCGATCGCCTTCTGCAGCTCCGGACGATGCTGCTCCTGGCCGGAAAGGTTGGTGGACATGTTGCTCCTTCACATCGGTTGTGCCCTGGTCGGCGTCGTGCCGATGCGAGGAGCCTCCACCCTGCCCTAAGGTCAACCTCAACTGTGACCTGGCCCATAGTCGCTTCCCATCAGGCAGTGGTGGATGGCCCGCCGGGCGGGCGGCCGCCCGTAGGCGCGGCAAGACCATCGGCGGCGCGGGCGTCACCGACGACGACATGCTGTCCACCACTTTGCGGCTGGTGTCCGGGCCAGGCCCTGTTGCCGAGCCGCCCTGGCAACTTACGACCCTCCGATCTGGCAACAACGCACCCCCACCACCTGCGACTCCATCACCCCTCGACCGGAGCGAGACGCGCTCTCAACAGCGACTTGCCAGCATGAAGGCAACGTTTTGCCAAGCCGGAAGGCGCTGTCGTAAGGAGCGGGTGCTGATGTCCATCTCCGGCCTCATCGAGGAGCAGGTCCAGGAGCGTCCCGACGCGATCGCGGTCCACTACCCCCAGCACATCGACGGCCGCGACGTGCGTCTCACCTACCGGGAGCTGAGCCGCGCGGCCAACCGTCTCGCCGCCCACCTGCGGGCCCGCGGCATCGGCCGCGGTGACCGGGTGGTGACCTCGCTGCGGCCGGGCCCGGAGATGGTGACCGCGTTCCTCGGGATCGTCCGGGCCGGCGCGGCCTATGTCCCGGTCGACCCCGCCAACCCCGTCGAACGCCGCCGGCTCATCGTGCGCGACAGCGCCGCCGGCGCGGTGCTGACCGAGGGCGCGGACGCCGCGGACTACGCGGGCCTGGACACCGTGCTCGTCGCCCTGGACGCCGAGGCTCCCGAGATCGCCCGGCGCTCCGACGCCCTGCCCGAGCAGATCACCGGCCCGGACGACGCGGTCTACGTCTGCTACACCTCCGGCACCACCGGCACCCCCAAGGGCGTCGTCGTACCGCACCGCGCGGTGCTGGACTTCGTACGGTCCACCGACTACCTGCGGCTGACCCCGGCCGACGTGGTGGCCCAGGCCGCCAACCCCGCCTTCGACGCGGTCACCTTCGAGGTGTGGACGACGCTCACCGCGGGCGCCCGGCTGGTCGGCCTCGACAAGGACACCGTCACCGACCCGGGCCGCTTCCAGGACGCGGTCCGCGCCCACGACATCTCCGTGATCTTCCTGACGACCGCCCTGTTCAACCTGATCGCCCGGGAGCGGCCGGCCGCCTTCGCGCCGCTCGCCACCGTCCTGTTCGGCGGCGAGGCCTGCGACCCGCGCCGGGTGCGCGAGGTGTTCGCCGCCGGGGCGCCCGAGCGGCTGCTGCATGTGTACGGGCCGACCGAGACGACGACGTTCGCCACCTGGCACCAGGTCACCGAGCCCGCCGAGGGCGACCGTACGATCCCGATCGGCCGGCCGATCGGCGCCACCACGGCCGTCGTCGTGGACACCGAGGACATCCCCGTCGCCCCGGGCGGCACCGGTGAACTCCTGCTCGGCGGGCCGGGCGTGGCCACGGGCTATCTGCACCGGCCGGAGCTGACCGAGCAGCGGTTCGTCGAGGACCGCCTCACCGGCACCGACGGCCCGCTGTACCGCACCGGCGACCTGGTACGCCTCGGCGAGGACGGCGCGCTGGAGTTCGTCGGCCGGGTGGACAACCAGATCAAACTGCGCGGATTCCGCATCGAACTCGGCGAGATCGAGTCGGTGCTCACCGCCCATCAGGCCGTGTCCGCCGCCGCGGTGTCCCTGCACGAGACCGAGGACGGCGACAAGCGCCTGGTGGCCCACGTGGTACCGGCCGCCACGGCCGCGGCGGCCGCCGAGGAGGACGCGCAGATCACCGAGTGGAAGGAGATCTACGAGGCGCTCTACGACGACGCCGCTGCCGCCGAGCTGGGCGACAACTTCACCGGCTGGAACAGCAGTTACGACGCTCTGCCGATCCCGTCGGCACACATGCGGGAGTGGCAGGACGCCACCCTCGACCGGATCCGCGAGCTGCCGCGCCGCCGGGTCCTGGAGATCGGTGTGGGCACCGGGCTGCTGATGGCCCACCTCGCCCGCGACGAGGAGGTCCACGAGTACTGGGCCACCGACTTCTCCGCCGCCGTCGTCGCCGCGCTCACCGCGCAGGTGGAGGCCGACCCGGTCCTGAAGGAGAAGGTCCGGCTCGACCGCCGCGGCGCCGAGGACACCCAGGGCCTGCCCGCCGGCCACTTCGACACGATCATCGTCAACTCGGTCATCCAGTACTTCCCGAGCCTCGCCTATCTGCGCACCGTCGTCGAGCGGGCGCTGCCGCTGCTCGCCCCCGGCGGCTCGCTGCTCCTCGGCGACCTGCGCAACCTCGACCTCGCCCGCTGCTTCCAGACCGGCATCGCGCTGGCCCGTCCTGGCGCCGCCCAGGGCGACCGGGAGGCACTGCGCCGCACCGTCGACCAGCAGGTCGCCACGGAGACCGAACTGCTGCTCTCCCCCGCCCTGTTCGACGCGCTCGCCCGGGACCTGCCTGCCGTGCGCGCGGTCGACGTACGCGTCAAGCGGGGCCGGTTCCACAACGAGCTGACCCGCTACCGCTACGAGGCGGTGCTCTCCACGGCCGCACCGGTCGCCGACCTCGTCGGCGCGCGCACCGCCCGCTGGGGCCACGACCTCGCCAGCTCCGTCGAGGTCGAACACCACCTGACGACATCGCGCCCCGCCGTACTGCGGCTGGCCGGGGTGCCCAACCGCCGGGTCCACGACGAGTACGCGGCCATGAACTCCCTCTTCGACCCCCGCGAGAGCATCGACCTGGCCCCGCAGCCCGCGCCCGCCCCCGACCCGGAGGCGCTGTGCGAGACCGCCGAGCGCCTCGGCTACCGGGCCCTGCCCACCTGGGGCGCGAGCCCCGACGTCCTCGACATCGTCCTGCTCGACCCCGAGCAGATCCCCGCGGGCCCGCTGACCGGCGTGTACGCGGCCTCCGGCGCCGACGCCGAGAGCTGCGCCAACACCCCTGCCGCCTTCGACCACACCGTCGACCTGGAAGTCGTCCTGCGCACCCATCTGCAGGAGCGGCTGCCGGACTACATGATCCCGGCCGCGCTGATGCCCGTGGACGCCCTGCCGCTGAACGCCAACGGCAAGGTGGACCGCAAGGCCCTGCCCGCGCCCGCCCTCACCACCGACCGCCCCGGCACACCGCCCGGCACACCGATCCAGCAGATCGTCCGTGATCTGTTCGCCGAGGTGGTGGGCCTGCCCCGGCACAAGGTGCACGCCGAGTCCGACTTCTTCCAGATCGGCGGCCACTCGCTGGCAGCGGCCCGGCTGCTGTCCCGGGCCCGCGAGACGCTCGGCGCCGACCCGGGCAGCCGGGCCCTGTACGAGGCCCCGACCCCGGCCGCGTTCGCCGCGCTCGTGGGTGACGCCCGCGCCGCGGTGAACGGGCCGGGCGCCACGGCCGGCGACAGCTCGGAGTTCTCGGTACGGCTGCGCGGCGCGCTCGACACCCGCGCCCTGGAGGCCGCCCTGGAGGACCTCGGCCGGCGCCACCCGACGCTGCGCAACTCCCGGCTCGGCGCGGCCGGCACCCGGCTGCGTGCCCTGGCCGCCGACGACCACCTGCTGGAACTGGCCCTGCCCGCCGACTCGGTCGACCTGTGGTCCCATCTGCCGCTGGCCGCCGAACTTGCCCAGGCCTACGCGGCACGGGCCACCGGGGACACCCCGCGCCGCTCCCCCGCCGGACTGGACGCGGCGCCCCGCGCGGTCTTCGGCGACCTGCCGCCCACCCCGCTGCCGGGCAGCACCACGCAGGCCGGCGACGCCTCCTACGGCAGCCTGGAGACCGAGCTGGACGCGGAACTGCACGCGCGGCTCACCCGATTGGCCGCCGAGCACGGCACCACCCTGTTCATGGTGGTGCACGCCGCGCTCGCCGCCCTGCTGAACCGGCTCGGCACGGCCGACGAGGTCACCGTGGCCGCCCCCGTCCCGGCGCGGGACACCGACACGCTGCGCGAGGCCGTCGGCCCCTACGGGCGGGTGCTGGCCCTGACCGTGGACACCGCCGGCGACCCGGCCTTCACCGAACTGCTGCGCCGGGTCCGCGAACGGGACCTGGCCGCCTACCGGGACGGCGAGGCGGCGCTGGCGGCGCTGCCCGGCGGGATCGCGCTGACCGTGCTCCAGGAGTGCGCCGGCCGGTTCGAGGCGGCCGGACTGTCCGTGCAGGTCGAGCACTGCAGCCCGCCGGCCCCGGCCACCGATCTGGGGCTGACGCTGACGGAGCGGCAGAGCGCCTCGGGCGCCCCGGCCGGCATCGCCGTCACCGCCGACTTCCGCCACGAGACGGTCGGCGAGACGGCCGCGGCCTCCCTCACCGGGCAGCTCACCGCCGTACTGCGGTCGGCCCTTGAGGCGCCCACGACGCCGCTCAGCCGGCTGCGGCTGCTGCCCGGCCCGGCCGTGGGCAGCGGGGTGTGGGCCGGAGTGGAGGTGCCGCTCGCGGAGCAGGACGTGGCGGCGCTGTTCGCGGCGCAGGTGGCGCGGGCCCCCGAGGCGCTCGCCCTGGCGGGCCTGGACTACGCCGAACTCGACGCCCGCTCCGACCTGTTGGCGCACGCTCTCATCGAGCACCAGGCCGGCCCCGGCGGCTGTGTGCTCACCGCCCTGTCCTCGCCGGCCGGGTTCGCGGTGGCCGCGATCGCCGTGGCGAAGACGGGGGCCGCGCTGCTGCCGGTCGACCCGTCGCTGGACCTCGCCGAGTCGCTGCGCCCCTCGGTGCTGCTGCTCGACGAGACCGCCGACCTGGTGCTGCCCGCCGTGCCCGGCGCGGCCCGGCTGGTCCGCGGGGACGCCGCCGACCGGCTGCCGCCGGCCGGGCACTGGCCGGTGACCGCGGCCGACCGGACCCGGCCGCTGGGCACCGACGACCCGCTCCTGCTGCTGCCCGGCGAGGACGGCACCGTGGCGGTGGGCAGTGAGGCCGTGACCGCGGCGACGCTGACCGACCCGGCCGACGCGGCCTGGCTGGTGCACGGCTACCCGGACGGGGACGCGGCGATCGGGCTGCTGAGCGCCCTGACCTGCGGCGCCCAGGTACATGTCCCGGACGGCTCGGTCAGCCAGGACGTGCCGCACGAGGTGTTCGGCTGGCTGCGCCGGCAGGGGGCCCGGGTGGTGCTGGGCGGCGCCGACGACGTGCTGGGCGCGCTGGTGTCGCTGGCCCGCGCCGAGGGCGCCGAGCTGACCGTGAGCGGTGGCTGGGCCGAGGGCCGGCTGGTCGTCGAGCAGGTGCCCGGCGCCCCGGCCCGGCCCGCCCCCGGCTACCGCGCCTACCTCCTCGACTCGCTGCTGCGCCCGGTGGGGCCCGGCGAGACCGGGTCCCTGTACATCGCGGGCGCCGGTGTGGCCCGGAGCTACGCCGGGGCGCCCGGGGCCAGCGGCGAGCGGTTCCTGCCCGACCCGTTCGGCGGCCCGGACGGCACCACCGCCCGCATGTGGCGCACCGGCCGCGCCGCCCGCCTGGACGAGGACGGCAATCTGCGGGTGCTGGAGGAGCCGGCCCACGACGACCCGTTCGCCGACGAGTTCGCCACCTTCGTGGTGCTGGCCGACGTCACCGGCCACCGCGCCCTGTGGCCCGCGACGGCCGCCGCCCCCGAGGGCTGGTACGAGACCCACGCCGAGGACCTGTACGAGCTGTGCCTCGACCACATCAACGACCACCTCGGCGATCCGTTCTAGACAGGGCCCAGGGCCTGTCCGGCGAGCCCTTCCCGCGAGCACCCCACAGCCACCGACGACGCGCTCTTTCCGGAGGATCCCATGACCGCCCCCGACGACCGGCACCACATCCTCGACCTCACCCCCCGCGAGGCGCGCGCCGCGCACGCGCTGGCCGCGGCCTGCCTGGAGTCGTACAAGGCGGCGGACGACCCCCGGTTCCTGGACGAGGCGCCGGTCCTCGCGCACGAACTGCCGCTGACCGTGCGCCGCCATCTGAACTCGGCGCGGCGCGACGAGAACACCCATGTCACGCTCGTCCGCGGCAACCTCGTCGACCAGGCGGCGCTCGGCACCACCCCCGGCCACTGGCGGGCGGCGAACACCGAGTCGAGCCAGGTCCACGGCGCCCTGCTGGTGCTGTACGGGGCGCTGCTGGGCGATGTCACCGGCTGGGGCACCCAGCAGGAGGGCCGGCTGGTCACCGACATCGTGCCGAGCAAGGGCTACGAGAAGAGCCTGATCTCGGCCTCCAGCGAGCTGGAGCTGGCCTGGCACACCGAGGACGCCTTCTCGCCGTACCGGGCGGACTGGGTGGGGCTGTTCGCGCTGCGCAACGACCGTCAGGTGCCGACGACCGTCGCCCACGTGGACGTGCACCGGCTGCCCGACCGGATCCGCGCGGTGCTGTCGGAGCCGCGTTTCGTGGCCCTGCCGGACTCCGCGCACGAGTTCGCCGAGGGGTCCTTCGTACCGGAGCCGGTGCCGGTCCTGCAGGGCCATCCGGACCGGCCGGTGCTCCGTATCGACCGGGACTTCTTCCGTCCCCGCGACGGCGACCCCGAGGCCGCCGAAGCCCTCGCCCACATCATCGCCCACCTTGACGCCAACCTCACCGACGTGGTCGTACCCACCGGCGGGATCTGCTTCGTCGACAACCGCAACGTGGTGCACGGCCGGCGTCCCTTCCGCGCCGGGTTCGACGGCGGCGACCGCTGGCTGAAGCGGATCAACCTCGTCCGCGACCTGCGCCGCACCCGCCCCGGCCGGCTCGACGGATCCACCCGGGTCATCGGCTGAACTCCCCTACATCCCAGCAGACTTGGAGACGACCATGAACGCCACCGGCACCCCCGCCACCCGCCCGGCCGTCCTGCTCGTCGAGAGCCGCCGGGCCACCTTCACCGACCATGTCCTCGCCCGCGACGACGTCGACGTCGTCCTGCTGCGCTTCGACACCGTCCGGCTGACCGACGACTATCTCGCCCGCACCGCGCACGTGCCGACGTTCACCCTGGACACCTCGGCTCCCCTCCAGGACGAGGCCGCCCGCTATCTGCGCTGGATGAAGGGGACCAAGGGCCTGCCCCGGCCCACCCACTTCTGCAACCCCAACGAGGCGCTGCAGGCCGCGGCCCAGCGTTTCGCCGCCCTCGTGGACCTGCCGCACCTGAGCGAGGAGCAGGTGGGCTGGGTGCGCAACAAGATGACGATGAAGGACCGCTACGCCGAACTCGGTATCCCGCACGCCGCCTACCGGCCCGTGCACGCCCTGGAAGACGTCGTCGCGTTCGGCGACGAGCACGGCTGGCCGGTCATCCTCAAGCCCGTCGACGCCGACTCCTGCATCGGCACCTACCGCCTCGACTCCGCGGCAGACCTCGCCGGCGTACCGCCGCTCGACCCGGCCCTGGACTGGATGGCCGAGGAGTACATCAGGGGCCGCGAGTTCCAGCTGTGCGCGGTCGTCGCCCGCGGAGTGGTCCTGGACGCCTATCTCTCGAAGAACCCGGTGCCGATCCTGGAGGTCCTGGACGGCAAGATCAACGCCAACATCACCTACGCGCCCAGCGAGGAGATCCCGGTCGACGCCCGCGCGCTGGCGCAGCGGCTCACCGACGGTCTCGGCATCCCCTACGGCTATCTGCACGGCGAGTTCTTCCTCACCGACGACGGTGAGTTCGTGATGAGCGAGGTCGCGGCCCGGCTCAGCGGCTGCGAGGTGCCGATGAACCACGGCCTCGCCTACGGCTTCGACTTCCTGCACGTCATCCTCGACACCTACGTCGACCGGGTGCCGGTGCCCGATTACACCCTGGACCGTGCCGTCGGCGACCTGCTGCTGCCCACCGCGCCCGGCCGTGTCGTCCACATCAGCTCCGAGGAGGAGCTGCTCCGGCTGCCCGGGGTGATCGGCGCCCGGCTGACCGCCGCGCCCGGCGACGTCCTCGATCCGCCGCGCGCCTCGCACGCCTCCACGGGCTATGTGCACGTCGAGGGCGCCACCGCGGACGAGGTGGAGGAGCGGATGCAGGCCGTGCTGCGCCACTTCGAGCTGAAGGTGGACGAGTCGTGAACGCCCCGCTGTTCGCTCCGTACAGCGCGCTCGACGACTACGTGGCGGCCGTGGCGGCGGGTGCTGCGGGCGGCGGTCCGCTGCCGGTGTGGACGGGCGACCGCGCCGACCTGCTGGACGGGATCGCGCTGGCGGAGCAGGTCTACGGCGGCCGGCGCAGCCCCGAACCGGCCGACACCGGCGTCCTGTTCGGCGCCGAGCAGGTGCCCGCCGCCCTGCGGACGCTGCTCGACCCGCTGGCCCGCCGCTGGGTCACCGACCCGGCCGGGCTGCCCGAGGAGGGCTCCGTGCTGCTCGCCGGCGTCTACGGGCGGCTGCCCGGCGACGAGGTGCAGCCGGTCGTCGACGCCGCGCACGCGGCGGGCCGGCCGCTGTTCCTGTTGACCGGCCGGGATGTGCCCAGCCTGAGCTGGGTGGTGGCCAAGCAGTACGCGCAGGTCACGGCGGGCGCCGCGGTGGGCGTCGTCTCCGAGCTGGACGCGGCGGCACCGGTGCCGGGCGCGGACGTGTGGTGCGGCGCGGAGGACGTGCGCCGGGTGGATGTGAAGGAACTGGCGCTGGGCCGGGTGTGGCGCCGGGTGCTGTTCCATGGCAACGGCAAGGACGACCAGCTGAACCTGGGCCTGTTCACGCTGTGCGGGGCGAGCCCGGTCGCGGCCCGGCCCGGCGCTCCCGGCCCCAAGTGCTCCTACGGCCTCGGCTGCACCAAGCCCATGGACAAGCTGATCCCGGCCCGCGCGATCCGGGCGGCCGAACTGGTGCTGGCCAACTGCTTCAGCGGCGCGCTCGCCGGCCACGCCATGTACGACCCCAAGTACCTGATCCTGCTGAACGCCCTGGACGGCCCGGCGCAGACGGTGGTGGCCACCCTCACCGCCTGCGACGGCCAGCGTCCGGAGAACCTGGCCTGGCTCACGGCCGGCACCGTGGAGGCCGTCAACGACCGGCTGCGGGACATCAACCCGTACCCGGCGTTCGTCCAGGCGGGCCTGCGGTCCTCGGGATCACCGGAGCCGACGCGGCAGACGCGGCCGGCACAGGAGTCGCTGCCCGAGGGGGAGCCGCTGCCGCTGCACGCGCTCGGGGCCCGGCTGTCCGGTCTGCTGGACAGCGGTCTGCTCGGCGCGGAGTACCCGCTGCGGCCCCGGCTGCGGGCACTGTCGGACCGGCTGCTGCACGACGTGGTGCGTACGGTGGTGAACACACCGGAGGCCGAGGAGGCACTCGCCGCCGTCGCCAAGGAGACCACCTCCCTCGACCTGGCCCTCGCCCACCGCTTCGCCAAGCACCACGACGATCCCGTCCTGCAGTTCCCCACCTACTTCGGCGAGCGCAGCGTGGCCGAGGCGCCCGTGGCCCTGGACGCCCCGTGCGCCTGTGGCCGCCCGCTCGCCGCCTACCGGCGGCGCGGCCGGGTGCCGGTGGTCACCGACACCGTCCAGGTGGTCTGCGCGCGCTGCGGCGATGTCGCCAACACCCTCGCGGATTCGGCCGAGTTGACGGTGAAGGCGGCGGAGGACGTGGCGGCCGGCGCTACCCTCCACGTGGTGGTCGAGGCCGTGGCACGGCGCGCCGGGACGGTGAACCTGGGCATCGTGCTGCCGGTGTACCTCGACGCGAAGGTCGGCCCGGTGCTGCGCCGGGTGCAGGCGGACCGGGCCGGTGCGCGGGTACGGGCCGAGTTCACCCTCACGCCGTCCGGCGCCGCGACCCCGCAGGCGTACTACTTCTGCCCGTACGCCGTACAGGATCTCGGTATCTCCGTGTCCCGGGTGCACTTCACGCTGCATCCGGCGGACGGGAGCCACTGACCAGGCGCGAGCGGTGCCGAGGAAGGACGACGACGATGACGACGCAGACGGCGGCCGGGGACCCGGCCCGGAGCAGTTCGTGGGCGCCGCTCACGCACCGGGCCTTCCGGCGGCTGGCGGCCGGCCGGCTCCTGGTGTACTTCGCCAACGCCATGGCGCCGGTGGCCCTCGCCTTCGCCGTCCTGGACACGACCGGTTCGACGACGGACCTGGGTCTGGTGGTCGGCGCGCGCTCGCTGGCCAACGTGGCGTTGCTGCTGGTCGGCGGGGTGGTCGCCGACCGGGTGCGGCGCACGCTGGTGCTGCAGGGCTCGGCGCTGGCCGCGGCCGGCGTCCAGGCCGCGATCGCCGCGAGCGTGCTGCTGCACGCCGCGTCGATCCCGCTGCTGGTCCTGCTCAGCGCCCTCAACGGAGCACTCGCCGCGCTCTCCCTGCCCGCGTCCGCCGCGCTCACCCCGCAGACGGTGCCCGCCGAGCTGATCCGGCCGGCCAACGCCGTCATGCGGATGGGCACCAACCTCGGCGCGATCGCCGGTTCCTCGCTGGCCGGGGTGGTGGCCGCCGTGCTCGGACCCGGCTGGGGGCTCGCGGGCAACGCGGTGGCGTTCTGCGGTGCGGCTCTGTGCTTCCTCCGGGTGAGCGCCACGCCCGCGAAGGAGCCGGGGGAGGCGGGCGCCGCCGGGCCGGCCCGCCCGCTGCACGAACTGCGCGAGGGATGGCGGGAGTTCACCGCACGCTCCTGGGTGTGGATCGTGGTCCTGCAGTTCATGGTGGTCAACGCGGTGGTGGCCGGTGGCGTGCAGGTGCTGGGGCCGGTCGTCGCCGACGACACCTTCGGCCGTGGGGCGTGGGGCACGGTGCTGGCGGCGCAGATGGCGGGCGCGGTGGCCGGTGGTGTCCTGGCGGCCCGGCTGCGCCTGCGGCGCGGTCTGCTGCTCGGCGTGGCCCTGGTGGCGGTCGAGGCGGTCCCGCTGGTGGTCCTGGCGGAGGCGCCGGGCGCCGTGCTGCTGACGGTCGCGATGTTCGCCAACGGGCTGGCCCTGGAGCAGTTCGGGGTGGCCTGGGACGTCTCACTCCAGGAGAGCATCCCCGCCGACCGGCTCGCCCGCGTCTACGCCTATGACGCGCTCGGCTCCTTCGTGGCCCTGCCCATGGGCGAAATGGCCGCCGGCCCCCTGGCGGGCCACCTCGGCACCCACACCACTCTCCTGTCCGGCGCGGCACTGGTGGCCCTGGTGACGGCGGGGGCACTGTGCAGCCGCCAGGTGCGGACACTGACGTCGGCCTCGGCGCCGGCGCAGTCACTGGAGGCGGAGCCGGTGACCGGGTGAGCGGACACCCGGCCGGGCCATGGCATGAACCGCCCGCTCACACCCCGGACGCCGACACCCCGGACGCAGCCGAGCCCCGTTCCACCGCGGACTGGGCCAGCGATTCGGCGAGGATGCGCCAGATCTCCGCGGCCAGGTCGATGTTGGCGTCGGACTGTGCCTGCTCGGCCAGGGCCCGCAGCCCCTGGACGCCGCTGTCGTCGCCGGAGCGGATGCGCAGCTGGTGGCGGAGGATGTCCAGCCGTACCCGGTCCCGGTAGGTCATCCTCGGCTCCACCTCGGCGAGTTCGCCGAGCAGGACGCGGGCGTCGTCGTATCGGGCGGTGAGGAAGGCTAGGTCGGCCTTGAGCGCGGTCAGTTCCTGGCGCAGGCTCAGGGTGTCGACGAACGCGAGCGCGGGCTCGGCGGCCATGACGCACCGCTCGGCGGCCTCGGGGTCCGGCGGCAGCTTCTGCAGGTGCAGCCGGCCGGCCGCGAGCCGCAGCCGCAGCCACAGCAGGAGGTCCTCGCCGCTGCCGAACTTCTCCAGCGCCTCCTCCAGATAGCCCTGCGCCGCGGTGTGGTCGCCCTGTCGCAGGCGCACCGCGGCGGCGGTCCACATCGCCTCCGCCCACAACGCGTCCGACCGGCCCGCGACCAACTCGACCAGTTCGTCGGTGTGGGCCCGCGCGTCCGGCATCCGGCCCGCCTCGGCCTCCACCGAGACCAGGGCCAGCAGCACCGCGGCGCGGTCCTCCACCTCCAGGTCGTCCTCGCGGGCGAGGTGATGGGCCGTCATCGCGGCGTCGAGGGCGGCGTTGATCTCGCCCAGCGAGCGCAGACAGCGGGCGAGCCGGGTCAGCCCGCGCACCCGCAGGGCGACCAGCCCGACCGCGTCGCCGAGCCGTACCAGCTCCTCCAGGTAGTCCCGCTCGCCGATGTGGTCGCCCTGGACCCGTCGCTGCTGGGCCAGTTGCCACAGCGCTTGCCAGCGCAGCACCGGCGTCTCGTGTCCCTCGGCCGCCAGGGCCTCGCGGAGCGTCTCCATCGCCGCGTCGGAGCCGGTGGAGGCGACCAGCGTCAGCGCGTGGGCGAGTGAGCCGCCGGCGGGCTCCTCGAAGTCCGCCGCCTCCAGGCCGAGTTGTCCGGCGAGGTAGGCGACGGCCCGGTCGGTGGGCTGGCGTGCGCCGGACTCCAGCCGCGAGAGGTATCCCGTGGACATGCCGTCACCGGCCAGTGCGGTCTGGGACAGCCCACGGGCCTGTCGCAGTTTGCGGAGACGACGGCCGAACGCGGGCTGCTGCAGCATGTGACCATTCCCTGGGACAAGAGGGGTGGGGGCGGCCTCGGGGCGGGCGGGACGAGCCGCCGGCCGAGGGTCACCGAAAGTCACAACGAGCGTAGGTGGCTGGGCAAGTGCCGGGCAATGTTTTGCCAGATGCCGCGCCCTGGACCTCGTGCGAATCTCACGGGGCTCTCTTGCGTTCCTCAAGCGGTTCTTTACCGGATACGGGGAGCATCTCAAGCGCCAGCGGCGGTGCCTGCGCACTCGCCCGTCCGATGTCACGGGAGCTGTTGCCGTTCGTGTCCACGGGAGCTGTGCCCGTCCGTGCCCACGGGAGTCGTTCATGATGCACTCGGTTCCTGCCCGCCGCGCTGCCCGCCGGGGCCGCGCAGGCCGACCGGGACCGACGCGCGCTACGTCGTCCGACGACGACATCGGCTGGCCCAAGAGATGATCTTGCCTGACCGCTGCTCCGGGCGAAAGACCTGAGCGTTCGAGCAGATCTGGGCGTTCGAGCAGACCTGGGCGTCTCAGTTCAGGGCGGCCGACGCGCTCGCCCGCCGCAGGGCGTTCGCCAGATCCCGGGGCCCGTGCGGATCGTCGTAGCTGCCGCCGACCACGACCAGGGGCGGGCGTACTCCGAGTCCCGTGAGCCGCCGGGCGAGTTCGCAGGCGAGGGCACCGGCGCCGGAGTATCCGCCGAGGACGAGTCGGCCGTGCGAGCGGGCCAGTCCGCCGAGGGTTCGGGCCTGGCCGGCGTCCTCGTCCGCGGTGGGCCGCAGCGCGGCGAGCGCCTCCGGACCGCGGTAGTGCCGTACCAGCTCCCAGTGCCCTGTGCGCGGCGCGCCCGGCACGTCGATCAGGCAGACGGTCGCCGCCGTGGGCGCCGTGGCGCCGCGCAGCGCCACGAGCGGTGCCGTGTCGCGGGCGACGGGTCCGTCCGGTACCCGGGGGGTGGCGGTGTCCGGCAGCCAGGCCAGCACGTCCCCGACGGTGGTCGCGGCGGTCGCGACGCCGGGCAGCAGCCGCAACAGCCGTGCGGTGTGCGCCAGCAGAGTGCGGGCGGCGCCGTCGTCGACGAGCTCACGGTCGTACACGCAGGTGAGGACGAGACCGCGGTGGGCGTCGTGTCCGGCGCGCAGCCGGAGGGCGTATCCGGCGGGCGATCCGGCGGCCTCCTGCTCCTCCAGGCGTATGCCGTGCGCGGTGAGCGCCTCGCCGTAGGCGGCCTCGGGGCGCGGGCCGCAGTCGAAGGCGAGCAGGCCGCCGGCCCGTGCCCCGGCATCGCCGCCGGGAGCGGGATCCCCGGCCGAGGCCCATTCGTAGGAGGCCATGTCCATGGCCAGGTCGCGCAGGTCGCGCAGCAGTCCGGGCAGGCCCGTCGTGGCGTCGAGGGCGACCGTGACGGGCAGCGCGTTCTCGAACGGACCGGGGATGCCCTCGATGCCCTCCAGGAGCAGTCCCCGTCCCGGGAAGTCCAGGCCGAAGCCGACGGTCTCGGGTCCGGGCGCGGCCGCGGAGCCTCGGTAGAGAAGCATCGCCCACACCGCTTGGAGCACGCTGCTCTCCGCGACGCCCCAGCGGGCCGCCCAGTGCGTCAGAGCGGCGCTGCGGTCCGGGGACAGGGTGGTGCGCAGTACGCCGCTGCCTCCGCTGCCGAGGGGGCCGGCCGGCCCGGACCTGGGCTCGGCGGACGCGGCCGGCCGGTGGGCGGGCGGGCGCCGGAGGCCGTCGGCCGGGCCGGGATCCTGGGCGCCGAGCCAGCGGGCGCAGTCGCCCAGGTCGGGTCGGCGTTCACCACCGGGCAGCACCCCGTCGGCGAGGTAGGCGCGGCAGCACTCGCGCATCAGCAGCCGGACGCTCCAACTGTCCAGCAGGGCACGGTGATAGGTGACGAGTACGTCGGTGAAGGGTGCCGCCCCGTCGGCGGGGGCGCTGTCCAGCAGCGCCACCCGCAGCGCTCCGGGGCGCCGCAGGTCGAAGGCGCGGGCGCGCTCACGGGCGAGCAGCGCCGCGCGTCGGATCATGGTGCCGTGCCGGTGGCGTACGACGTCGGTGTCGCCGCACTCGAAGACGACGGCGCGGGGCCGCGGGTCCCATACGAAGGCGGTGCGCAGCACGCTCTCGCGCTCGCCGACGGCGTGCCAGGCCGCCTGGAAGCGTGCGGTGTCGAGGGGGCCGTACCAGCGCCAGACGATCTGTTCGACCTGGTGGTCGGGCCGGGCCAGGGCGTCGGTGAGCCGCTGCCGTTGCAGGGGGGTGACCGGCTGGGTGCGCGGCAGCGTCCCGCAGGGCCGGCCGGCCGGTCCCGTGGCCGGTCCGGCGTCGCCGCGGTCGTCGAGGTCGGGCTCGGGTGCGGCGGTGAGCAGGTCGGCGAGCAGTCCGACGGGATACGGCGCCGACGCGCCGCCCTCGCCGGGGAGTTCGACGGTGTGCAGGTCGGGGCCGTGCCGGAGCAGCCGGAGTCCCGGCTGCCGGGTTCCCGGACGGATCTCGGCGATGCGGTGCAGGGCGTGGTGGAAGCGGGCGGTGTCCAGCGGCCCGTGCAGTTCCAGGGACCCGTTGGCGCCCCGCTCGGGGTCGATCACCGCGCATACGGCGGCAGGCCGGCCATCGTTCATCGCCTCCCCCTCCTGGACAATCCGTGTGGCACGGACGTCTGCGCCCGGTTCAGCGGAGCGACGCGGCCGCGGCACCGCGGGGGCGGGACGCCCGGCGGCTCGGGACGGCAGGGGACGTCACCGGGTGCGCGCGCTCCGGCTGCTCCGACGGCGGTACGTGCCGGCTGATCTGGCGTTCTCCCATGCCCGCCTCCTCACACTCAGCCTCCCCACGCTAGCGCCGCCGCGTCCCGTCCGTCCGTGTTCTCCAGCGACCCCCGAACCGTCCCCGACCTGCGCTCGTGCGCCGTGAACGGCTCTCGCGCGGCACACCGGACGCCGACGTGGGCCACGTGGGCGGTGGCGCGATGCGCGGTCCGCTCACCACCGCGCGTGCGGCCCGCGTCCCTCCAGCAACTCCTGGCGCAGGCCCCGGATGCCCTCCGCCGGCGCCGTGCCGTGACGGTTCTCCTGGTCCGGGGCGCAGCACAGCACCCGGTCGTGACCGCCCGCGCGCAGGAGGCGTTCCGCGCGCGTTCCGCCGTGCTCGAACAGCCGGTGTCCCGACACCAGCAGTCGTACGGCCTCGTCGAGGCCGAGTACGCCCGCCACATATCCGGCGGCACAGCCACCGGCGCCCTCGCCGGCGACCGCCGCGACCCGCAGCACGTCCCACTCGCGCCACAGCCGCAGCAGCGCCACCTGGTAGGCGAACAGCGCGGTCCGCCGGAACTCGGGGCGGTGCAGCAGACCGGCGTCGACCCCGTCCTGTGGGGCGAACACGACGGCGGCCAGCGGCAGCGGCAGTCGCCGGTCCGCCACCCGGCACATCGCGTCGAACTCGCGCCGGAACTCGGCGAACGCCCCGTACAGCGCCCGCGCCACGACGGGGCGGACCCCCGGCCCCGAGGGGAACAGCACGGCCGTGTCTCCGGCAGCGTCGACGACGAGGGGCTGCCCTCTCAAAGCGGACCTGCCCATTCCGCTATTACGCCGTAATAGCCCGGCTCCGGCCCAGCCCGACGCCACTCTCACCCGCTGCCCCCTCTCCTGCGCCGCCCGGGGCACCGACCGTGGCGTCAGCCGCCTGAGAAACGGTCGAGAGGCGCTCGAACTCCACCGAACGAGTAAAACTCGGTGCGGCACAAAAAAATCGCTGCGCACTTTTTCACGTTCCGTGAAGCCATTCCGAAAACCTTCAGCCATTTAATGCCGATTTTCGGGAATTGCTTTCGGCCGGATTCGCTCGGCCGCCCCCGGCGGCTGGGGGCGCAGTAGTGAAACGCGCTGCACACCCCTACGTCAGGGCCGTTCGCGCACCACCTTGTAGGGGGGTGGGGACCGTTGCCAGGCCAGGACCGCACGCACCAGGATGGAATGGATAATCTCACCGCCCTGGCGCCCCGGACAGCATTTCGTTTTCCGGTGTTCGTCGCCGCGTGTGAAATAGACGACCTTGGAAACCGTGGGCCGTTCGCGGGCTGGAGGTAGGTGTGCGAGTTCAACCGATGCCCGGACTGAGCATCAGCGTCGACGCTCAGGGGCGCCTGGACGTGGTGCCGGAGTCGTCGGCTCCGGCCCGCGCCGTGCGCTGCGGTCCCGTCGGTACGGCGATGTGGCTCGCCCTGCGCCAGCACAGCGGCGATGTGCCGGCGGCGGCCCGGATGCTGGCGTCGATGTGGGGCACCGAACCCGCCAACACCCTTGCGGACCTGGACATCTGGGTCGATGAACTACGCGATGCGGGCCTGGTGCGCACCGAGCCCTGATCTCGCGCGTGCCGCGTTCCGCCACGGCTCGACCACCCCTGTAGGGGGTGTGGTCAAGCTGGTCCAGGTTAGGGGTGGACCAACCGAGACGGGGCGACTATGACGTTGGTCGGAAGGACCACGGCGATCAGGACCTTGACGGACGCCTTCACCGACTGTGCGGAGGGACTCTCCCGCACGGTGCTGGTGGAAGGCCCCACGGGGTGCGGCAAGAGTGCGCTGATGCATCTGCTGGTCGAACGGGCCGCGGCGGCGGGGGCCGTGGTGCTGTGCGCGACCGGCTTTCCGACCGAGCGCGCGACGGCGTGGGGTGTGGTGCGCCAGCTGCTGGCCGGCCACCCCGGGCTGGCGCTGTGGGAGAGCACGGCCGGACGGGCACCGCGTACCGAGGACATGCAGGCGCTCTGCGCCGAACTGCGCGAGGCCAGCGAGGGCAGCCCGCTGGTGCTGTGCGTGGACGACGTCCACCACGCCGACGACGAGTCCCTCGCCTTCGTCCAGTACCTCACCCGTTATGTACGGCCCGCCCGCATCCTGCTGGTGGTGGCCGGCACGGTCCATCACGAGACCGGTGACCCGGCGTTCGCGACCGAGCTGATGCGCCAGCCGACGTTCCGCCGGATCCGGCTGGAGCGTCTCGGACCGGCCGAGGCGACCGTGCTCGCCGAGCAGGCCGGCTGCCGCGCACACGCCTCGTCCCTGTACGAGGCCAGCGGCGGCAACCCCCTTCTGCTGCGTGCCCTCCTGGAGGAGCACACCCACACCGTCTCCGGCGCCGCCCGCTTCGTACCGGCCGACGCGGCACAGCTCGCGGCGGCACCGGCCGCGGCCGGCCCGCGCCGTACTCCCGTCGACCGTTCCCGGCCGGCGGCGTCGGCATCGCGCGGTCCGGTCCCGGGCATCGACGGTCCCTTCGTCCAGGCCGTGCACGCCTGTCTGCACCGTGCGGGCGCCACCGCCGCAGCGGTCGCCCAGGCCGCCGCGCTGCTGGACGAGGCCGCCACCCCGGAGCTGATCGCGGAGCTGACCGGCATCGCGCCGCCCGCCCTGCGGCAGGGCCTGGCCGGCCTGCAGGGCGCCGGTCTGCTGAACGACGCCGGCTTCTCGCACCCCGCCGTACGCGACGCCGTCCTCAGCGCCCTGTCCCCCGCCGCCCTGGTCGCCCTGCACCGCCGGGCGGCCCCGATGCTGCAACGCCACGGCCGGCCCACGGTCAAGGCCGCCCGGCATCTGCTGTCCGCCGCCGCGCTGGCCGGTACCGCCTGGTCGGCCACCGGCGAGGAGACGGAACTGCTCTGCGACGCCGCCGAGAGCCGGCTGGCCGAGGACGACGGCCGTGGCGCGCTCGGCCTGCTGCAGGCGGCCCACCGGCTGTGCCGGGACGACGCGCGGCGGGACGGCGTGGCGATCCGGCTCGCCCAGGTCACCTGGCGTTTCGACCCGGCCGCCGCCGAACGGCTGGTCGCCGGCCCGCTCGCGGCGCTGCAAGAGGGCCGGCTCGACGGCGAGGGCGCCCAGCCGCTGTCCCAACTGCTCCTGCTGCAGGGCCGGCTCACCGAAGCGGCACGCCTGCTCGGTGACGGAGACCCCGAGGGCGAGGAGCCGGGCGCCTCACCGCTGGACGTGGTGATCGACGCCGGTTCCGCCGCCGAACGCCTGCTCCGCTCGGCCGGCCCCGCCGAGGCGACGATGACACCGATCGTGCAGGCGCTGCGCTCACTGCTGCTGTCCGACCACCCGGAGCGGGCCGTGCCCTGGAGCCGCACCCTGCTGGAGGACGCGGAACGGCGCGACGCGCCGGGCTGGGCCGCGGTGTTCGCCACGCTGCACGCTCAGGCGCTGCTGCGCATCGGCGACCTGACCGAGGCCTGCGCCTATGCGAGCCGGGCCCTCGACATGCTTCCCGAGCGCAGCGGCGGGACGTTCCCGTACGCGGCGACGGTGGTGCTGATCCGCGCCCACAGCGCCATGGGCCACTACACGGAGGCCTCCCGGCTGTGCGACCGGCCGGTGCCCGCGGGCCTGCTGGACAGCCTGGACGGGCTGGCCTTCCTGCACGCGCGCGGGGTGCATCACCTGACGGGCAATCAGCCGCAGGCCGCCCTCACCGACTTCCTGACCGTGGGCCGGATCATGGAGGCCCAGGGCATCGACCGGCCGGCCTTCCTGCCGTGGCGCACCGACGCCGCCGAGGCGCTGCTGCGGCTGGGCAAGTCCCAGCAGGCCGAACGGCTCGTGCTGCAGCAGCTGGCGCTGGCGGACGCCCGCCGGCCCTGGGTGCGTGGGGTCTCGCTGCACCAGCGGGCGCTGACCACCGCGGCGCCGCGGCAGCGCATCTCGCTGCTGGAGCAGGCGGTGAACGAACTGCACCGGTCGGGCGACCGGCTGGCCACGGCCCGTGCGATGGCCGATCTCGGCAGGGCCCGGCAGTCGGAGGCGGGTGCGCCGGTGAAGGGTACGGCGACGATCAGGGCGGCGTGGAACCTGGCGAAGGAGTGCGGCGCGACCGCGCTCTGCAAGGAGATCCTGCCCGACGCCCCGCTCAGCGGTCCCACCCCGGACCGTGCCGAGCGGCCCGGCCCGGACCGGCCGGAGGGCAAGCTGAGCAGTTCCGAGCAGCGGGTGGCGACGCTCGCCGCGCAGGGCCTGACCAACCGGGAGATCTCCGCGAAGCTCTACCTCACCGTCAGCACCGTCGAGCAGCATCTGACGAAGGTGTACCGCAAGCTCCAGATCAGCGGACGCGGCGATCTGCCGTTCGACTTCGAGCTGTCCGTGGACGGCGCGTCCACGGCGGCCGGCCAACTGGTTAGGGGTGACTGACGGGTTCCCCCTGCCGACCCGGGCGGTATTGGCTCGTACGACGTATACGCACGACACGACACGACACACAGAGGATGAGGACTGCAATGGCTTGGGACAAGAAGTTCGAGGAACTGCTGCGTGACTATCTGCCGTTCCTCGACACGGACGAACCGCTGGAGGCCGACACGGACCTCAGGGTCTCGGGCCTGGACTCGCTGGGCGCGGTGGAACTGCTGGGTTCGCTGGAGAGCGCCTACGACATCCGCTTCATGGACGAGGCCCTGTCCCTGGAGACCTTCGCCACGCCGGCGGTCCTGTGGGAGACGGTGACCCGGCTGCAGACAGCCGCCTGAGCCGGCCCGGAACATGCCGAAACCGCCGTCCCCGGATGGCGGTTCGGCGGTTCAGCAGTGGGTCGGGGCGTATGTCACGCAGCGAACAGGTCGAAGGTCGAGGTACGGCGCGGCCCCGCCAGCACGTCCAGCTGCGGATCGACCGCCAGCATGGCCTGGTGCATACGCTGCAGCTGCGGGGAGGGCTCCACACCCAGTTCCTCGATGAGCCGCATGCGCAGCCTGCGGTAGACCTCCAGCGCGGTGGCCTGCCGGCCCGAGCGGTACATCGCCACCATGGCCTGCGAGTGCAGTCCCTCGTGGTGCGGATGGCGGGCGGTCATCTCGGTCAGCTCGGCGATCAGCTCCGAGTGGCGGCCGAGCCGCAGGTCGGCGTCGATGCGCCGCTCCACGGTGACCAGCCTGCTCTCCTGCAGCCGCATCACCTCGATATCGAGGACCGGCCCGAGCTTCACATCCACCAGCGGTCCGCCGGTCCACAGGTCGAGTGCCGTGCGGAACCGTGCCGCCGACACCTCGTTGTCGCCGTCCTCGAACGCGGACTGTCCCTGCCGGGCCAGATCCTCGTACTGGTGCACGTCGACACAGTCTCTGTCGATCTGCAGCAGATATCCGCCGTGCCGGGTGGCGAGAACGTCCTTGGCCCCGGTCGGCGCGCCCGGCCCCATGGCCGTACCGAGCCTCCTGCGCAGTTGAAGTATGTATGTCTGAAGGGTCGTCAGAGCGCTCGCCGGAGGTTCGGTTCCCCAGAGTTCCTCCATGAGCGTGGGAACGGGCATGACCCGTCCCGGATAGAGCGCCAGCAGCGACAGAATCTGCCGCGGCTTACCGGCCGTCGGAACGATTGATCCCCCGTTGACCTCGGCACTCAACGGACCCAGAACCTGAATCTTCATGGTGGCCTCCCCACCTCGTCGAGTTCCTTGTCCAGTTCCTTTTGGTGGCCAGAAATCTCCGCCACTACGCACGCTAGCCGTGTCCGTGCCCCTCAAGCGATTTTCTGTAGCGGTCTTCTAGCGGTGCTCCAAGTGGGGTGTTGCGCTGGGCCGTTGAGCCACTCAAGAACACATGTACCCATGCTGGAATTGAACTCTTGGTTCCGGTCTGGATTTCCAGGAAACGGATAACGTCGTGATCCGTACCCTTTTCTGACCGCCCGCCGACGTGAATGGAGACGCGATGGAAGCGAAGGTTTCCGCCTCCTCGGTCACCGCACCGCGGGCGACGGTCCCCGCGGTGCGCCTGTGGCTGTTTCCGCACGCGGGCGGCTCAGCGCTGATGTACCAGAACTGGCCGCCCCTGTTCCCGGCCGGCTGGCGGGTGACGGCGCTGGACGCACCCGGCCACGGCACGCTGATGGACCAGCCTCCGCTGAGCGACGGTGACGCCCTGGTGGCACACCATCTCAAGCGGTTGATCCGCGAACTGGACGCCTCTGACGCCCCGTTCGCGCTGTTCGGCCACAGCATGGGTGCCCTGGTCGCGTACGAGCTGGCCCGCAGGCTGACCGATCGGGGGCGCGCGCCGGTGTGGCTGGGCCTGTCGGCCTGCGGCGCGCCCCGCCAGGACGCCCCGCCGGTGCCGGTCCGCTCCCGGGAGTTGTCCGACGAGGAACTGCGGCGCCAGGTCGCCCGGCTCGGCGGCACCCCGCCCCGGGTGCTGAACCACCCCGGTCTGTGGCGGCACTTCGCGCCGGTCATCCGAGCCGACCTGCAGCTGGTGGAGAGCTGGCGTCCGGCGCCGGCCGACGGACCCCTGGCGGTGCCGGTGTCCGTGTTCGGCGGTGCCGAGGACGCGGTGGTGGGCCCGCAGGCCCTGGAACGCTGGGGCGAGCGGTGCGCACGGCCGCCGGCGATGCACATCTTCCCGGGCGGCCACTTCTACTTCCAGGACGACCTCGACGCCGTGACCCACGCGGTGGCCAACGACGTGACGACGGCCCTGCACCACTCGCCCGCGTCCACAGCCGGCCGCTGACCTCTCAGGCCTGCGCATACTCCTGGGCTTGCGCACACTCCCGGGCCTAGGCATACGCCGCGCCCACGGGCTCGGGCAGCGCGATGATGTGCGGTGTCGACCGGCCCCAGGGAAATCCGTGGTGCAGCTCAAGCTGGGGCGCGGCGTCGTCGTCGGCGGGTACGGCCACGGCGGCCAGCACGTCCGGTACCGGCTCCAGCTCCAGGAACCGCCAGCGCCCGGCCAGATCGTCGGCGGGCGGACGGAAGGCGAGCACCCCCCGGTCGTCGGCCAGGGAGAAGGAGAACTCGTCGAAGGGCAGGCCGAGTCCCAGTCCACGAGCCTTGGAGTAGGCCTCCTTCAGGGTCCACAGCCTGAGCACCCGCCGGTCGTGCTGCCGCCCCGGGGGCGCACCGGCCACCCACTGCTGCTCCTCGGGGGTGAACGTGGTCAGGATGGTCTCCAGGGCCCGTGCCTCACGCGCGAGGCCTTCGACGTCGACGCCGATGCGCTGGCTGCGGACGATGCCGAGCAGGCTGTAGCCGCCGGCGTGGGAGAGGTTGAAGTCCAGGTGGTCGCCGCCGCGCGGCAGTCCGCCGGCCAGCGGCTGGAGGAAGGGCCGCCCGCGTGAGGAACGCCAGATGACCAGCTCGGCCTCGGCGAGGCCGGCTTCCAGCGCCAGCGCCCGGCGGACCAGGGTGTGGGCGACGAGGTACTGCCGGCGGTCGCGTTCGAAGAGGAACCGGGCCGCGGTCTTGTGTTCACGCTCGTCGAGCCAGTGCGAGGCCAGGACCCCGGCGATGGCGGGCGGGAGGGCGTCGTTGGGGCACAGCCACAGCTTCACCGGGGCCGCCGTCTCCTGGAGCGGTGCGGGCCCGGCGCTGAGGGACTCCGATGCGGTGATCGTCATGGTGTGGGTTCATCCGTGATCGGTTCGCCGTCCGGCAGCGGACGGCGCGACGTCGCGGCTCGGGGGCCGCCGTGGTCCACGGGTCGTGGCCCGTTCAGGCGGAACGGTCTGCCAGGAGTGCGGCGGCCTCGTCGACGCCGATCAGGTCGCCGCGCACCGCGTCGAGGAGCGCGACCACCTCCTCCTGGGACAGCGGGGGTCGCTGCGCGGCCGCGGCGGCCGGCGGCTCCTGCCCCGTACCGGCGGGGGCGGATGCGGGTCGGATCTCGGCGTCCAGCGCCGTGGACGTCACCGTGCCCCGGGTACGGGAGGCGACGTAGGCGGCCATGGCGGCGAGGCTGGGATGCTCATGGACGGTGACGGGACGTTCGCTCAGACCGTAGGCACGGTTGACACCGGCGACGAAGTCCGCGGCCAGGATGGAGTCGATGCCCAGCTCGGCGAAGGCGGCACCGCCGTCGATCTCCCAGTGGTCACAGTGCAGGATCCGCGCCAGCTGCTCGCGCAGCACCTGCAGCACCTCGGCGGAGGCACCGGGGTCCGCGGCCGCGGGAGCCTCGTCGGCGCCACGGCGGACGGCCGCCACATGCTCGGCGAGGAGAGCCGGCGTGGAGTACTCGTAGAGTGCCGCGCCGGTGATCCGGACGCCGAAGCGCTGGGCGACGGCCGCGACGAACTCGACGGTGAGCAGGGAGTCCAGGCCGAGGACGGGGAAGGGCTGTTCGGGGTCGACCCGGTCGGGATCGGCGTGTACGACACCGGCCAGCACGGCCGTGAGCTCGGCAAGAATGTCTCCGTGGGCACCGGACGCTGCCGTCGGCTCACTGGTCATGGTGGATGCCTCCAAGGATCGGCCCCCGCACCGGAGGGTCAGTGGGTCGGTGCCAGGGGTTCGGCGTGCGGGACGTGCGCGGCTCGGACGCCGCGGGCCGGGGCCACCGGGCCCAGCGTGGTCTCGGGTGCGGCCGTCAGGATCGAGTGCTGGAGCCGGCGCAGCCGCGGCGACGGTTCCAGGCCCAGGTCGCGCCCGAGGGTGGTGCGCAGTTGCTGGTAGGCGTCGAGCGCCTCGCCGCGCCGCCCCGAGCGGTGCAGCGCGATCATGAACTGGGCGTGCAGGTTCTCATGGGTGCGGTAGCGGCTCGTCAGCACCGTCAGTTCGGCCAGCACTTCGCGGTGCCGGCCGAGCCGCAGGTCCGCGTCGATGCGCTGGTCGAGCGCGCAGAGCCGGCTCTCGTCGAGACGCTTGGCCTCCATGGCGAGCTGGACCCCGGTGCGCACGTCCGCGAAGGCGGAGCCCGACCACAGTTCCAGGGCGGTGGCGAGGGTGCGTGAGGCGCCCGCGAAGTCACCGGCATCCATGGCTCGGTAGCCCTGTCCCGCCAGCCGCTCGAACTCCCGGACGTCACTGGTGCCGCCGCCGGAGGAGAGCAGATATCCGCCCGGCAGGGTGAGCAGCACGTCCTTGGCGGTGCGCCGTTCCGGGGCGGCACCGGACTGCTGCCCGCCGTCGCGGACCAGCGCCGCCGCGATGAGCTCGCGCAGTTGCAGCACATAGGTCTGCAGAGTGGTGCGCGCGCTGCGCGGTGGCCGGCCCGACCACAGTTCCTCGATGAGTGAGGCGACCGGCACCACCCGGTCCGCATGGAGCGCCAGCAGCGCCAGTACCTGGCGTGGCTTTGGCGCCGTCGGGGCGACGGACGCCCCGTTCTCCCTCACATCCAGTGCGCCCAGTACCTCGATGTCCACGCCGTCTCCCCTAGTCCACATGCGCTGCTGGCACTACACGATTTAAAAACAGCACGAACGGTATGTCAATACCAGACCGCATGTCCTGTTTTTAACAACCCTCAAGCGGTAGTGCAGCACGCCCTGAGACCGTCAACCACCTGGGAAGTTACCGCGCGACACATGTTTCTGACGATGCGTCATGCAAAATCTCGAACCGGCGCACGCCCTGCCAGGAGGGAAGTGCCGTTTACTCCTGAGAGGAACAGACCAACCACCCTTACCTGATCTCCACTAAACAGACCGGCAGGTTTGATCTGTCGGGGCTACTGCGGGGGGTTGCCGTGCTTGCGGGAGGGCAGCTCGGCGTGCTTGCGGTGGAGCATGGCCAGCGAGCGAATGAGCACTTCGCGGGTCTGGGCCGGGTCGATGACGTCGTCCACGAGCCCGCGCTCGGCCGCGTAGTACGGGTGCATCAG
>NZ_BMVG01000046.1 GCF_014650595.1 Streptomyces alanosinicus | reverse complement strand
CCGCCGACAATGTCCGCACCGTGGGTTTTCCCCCGCGAGAGCTCCACGACCTGCAACTTCGCGTCCGCACGGAACAACAGACGCCCGAGTGGAAGGCCCGCTACGCGGTCCGCTCAGGAGTGGAGAGCACGGTCAACGAGTTCGCCCACGGACACGGCATGCGCCGCTGCCGCGACCGAGGACAGGGAAGGGCCCACATCCAGCACGTCCTGACGGCCATCGCCGTGAACATCGAGCGCCTCAGCGGACTGTCACCGACCGAGGAACCCCCGACACCCCGCCGGCCGACTGCCTTCCAGGACTACCTCGACCAGCGTGAGATCCCCCGGCTGAAGTCCTGGCGAACCCTGGGCAGCCGACCCCGGCGACTCCAAGATCCCCGACAGAGTCAAGCTAGGGCATGTTGCGAAAGTCGATCTTGGTGATGGAGCTGCACTACTTCAGAGGTAATGGTCTCAGCCTGCCTGTGTCGGCAGGATTCGTGATCTCTCCGCGTCGACAGGATGCGGGCCAAACGGAGGGGTCAGCCATGTCCATAGCCGCACCTACGAACACGCGAACCGTGATTGAAGAGCTGCTGCGCAGGATCGGTGAGGGCGACCCCGAGCGCATTGCCGAGCTGTATGCCGAGCAGGGCGACTGGAAGCTGGACTGGCCGGAGGCCGAGCATGGTCGTGCTGCCACGCCGTGGATCCGTCACCGATCAACCCGGGCCGACGCGGCCGCTCACTATCGCGAGCTTGCCGAGCACCACATGCCGGAGCATGTGGCGACCGAGGTCGAGCGCATCCTCGTCGACGGAAACGACGCGGTCGTGCTCGGCGAGATCCGCCAGACCGCCCGGCCCACCAGACGTTCGTATCGCGCGCGGTTCGCCCTGCACCTCACCGTTGAAGACGGCCTTGTTACCCGGCACCATGTCTACGAGGACAGCCTCGCCGTCGCCCAGGCCTTCGAGGCGGAGGATCAGTGAAGGGTCACAGGCCGATCGCGAAGGTGCTGGTCACAGCCACTCGTCGATGGCTGCGATGAGGACGGTGGCTTCGTAGCGGACGGCGAGTTTGTCGGAGCGAGTGGCCACGGCCCGATGCTGCTTGAGGCCATTGATCCCGCACTCCACCGCGTGGCGCTCGCGGTAGTCGGTCTTGTCGAACTTCGGCGGCCGGCCGCCGCAGGAGCCGAGCTTCTTGCGGTTGCGGATCTGGTCCTTCTTCTCGGGGATCGTGCAGCGGATCCCGCGTCGGCGCAGGTAGGCGCGGTTCTTGCGGGAGCCGTACGCTTTGTCAGGCTCTGAACCTCGCCCACCGCGCCCGCCGGGTCCTCGGCAAACAGCGCCTGGCCGTCGCCGACGCATGGCTGTCCAGCGTCGAAGCCCTCGGGCATGCGGCAGCCGGGGACCAGCACAGAGCCGACCGGCCCTGACTACTTCCGGCACAGCAGCACAGGCGCTGACGGCCGACCAGGAACCGCCACCGTGGCCATGGGTGTTCTCCTTCACCCCGGACAAGGCGGCCGCCTGCCGCGTCACCTGTGGCGCACGCCTCGAACTGCCCGAGTGGGTGCTTGATCAGGACGTGGAGGCCTTGACCGGCTTTCGGCGCTGGTCGTCGAGGAGGTGACGGAAGACAGAGGCGAGGTCATCCGGGTCTCGGCCCGGACCCGGGACACGTCGGTGTCGTGCCCGGCGTGCGGGAAGCCGACGCAGCGGATACACGGCTTCCACCGGCGTGTGCTCGCGGACGTGCCTGCGGATGGTCGCCGGGTCGTGGTGTCGGTGCGGGTCCGGCGCCTGGTTTGCACAGTTCTTGGCTGCCCGCGGCAGACGTTCCGTGAACAGGTCCCCGGCCTGATCGAACGCTACCAGCGGCGGACGCGCCGACTTGCTGACCAGCTCGGCTCGGTAGTCAAGGAGTCAGCGGGCCGGGCGGGCGCCTCTCCCGCGCCCTGGCCGCGGGGATCTCCCGCTCGACCGCCCTGCGACTGCTGACCCGGCTACCGCTGCCCGCACCACGAGTACCAAAGATCCTCGGCGTCGACGACTTCGCGCTCAAGCGCCGCCACCGGTATGCCACCGTTCTGACGGATGCCGAGACCGGCGAGCGGATCGACGTGCTGCCCGGCCGGAGCGCGGACAAGCTCGAATGCCGGCTGCGCGAGCACCCCGGCGCTGAGATCGTCTGCCGGGATGGCTCAGGCGCCTACGGTGAGGCGGTCCGCCGGGCCCTGCCCGGCGCGGTGCAGGTCAGCGACCGCTGGCACCTGTGGAAGAACCTGTGCGACAAGACGCTGGCCGAGGTCCGCTCCCACAGCTCATGCCGGGCCACCGTAAACCCCTCCCGTCCCGCGCGCGCACGAGCAGACCACCCGCGAGCGCTGGCACCAGGTCCACGACCTCCTCGGCAAGGGCGTCGGCCTGCTCGAATGCGCCCGCCGCCTGAACCTGTCCCTCAACACCATCAGGCGGTATGCACGCACCCGCGAGCCCGAGGCCCTGCGCCGGGCACCACGCTACCGGCCCACCCTGGTCGACCCCAACCGCGACCACCTGCGCGAACGCCGGGCCGCCGACCCCGCGGTCCCTGTGCTCCAGCTCTTCCGCGAGATCAAGGAGCTGGGCCACAGCGGCAGCCTCAACCTCCTCTACCGCTACATCACGCACGGCAGGGCCGAGGGCGACCGCCCCGTGACCACCCCGCGCCGGCTCGCCCGCCTACTCCTCACCCGCCCCGACAACCTGCGGGACAAGGACAGCGCCCTCCTGCTGGAACTCACCGCCGTCTGCCCTGAAATGACCGAACTTGCAAGGCTGGTTCGGAAGTTCGCCGAACCACTCACTCCCGCCGTCGGCAACGACACCAGGCTCACAGAGTGGATCACAGCCGTCCTAAGCTCGGTCTTCCCCACCTGCACGCCTTCGTCAACGGCCTCGAACTCGACCGCGCCGCCGTCGAGGCCGGCCTCACCCTGCCCCACCACAACGGCCGCACCGAGGGTGTCAACACCCGAACCAAGAGGATCATGCGGCAGATGCATGACCGGGCCGGGTTCGCCCTGCTCCGCCACCGCATCCTCCTCCGATGACCACTCAGCTCCGATGACCACTCAGCGCTACCACCGAATACGTGACAGAGCCAAACGAGTGGTGTAACTGGGGTGGTTGGGCTACTGGCGGGCTGCTGAGAGCCGGCCGTCGAAGGTGATGTCGAAGGCGTTCAGTGCAGTCTTCCAACGCATGGTCCAGCGGGCCTGCCCCTTGCCAGTGGGATCGAGCGACATGATCGCCATGTAGACGCACTTCAGGGCGGCTTGCTCGTTCGGGAAGTGTCCCCGGGCCTTGACCGCTCGCCGGATCTGCGCGTTGACCGACTCGATCGCGTTGGTGGTGCAGACGATGCGGCGGATCTCAGTGTCGAACCGCAGGAACGGGGTGAACTCCTCCCACGCGTTCCAGGGCTGATGCGTTCTCAGTCGGCGAGATGAGCTGATCGCCTGCGTCATCTCCCCTGTTGGGTCGACGTGTGAAGCGGGGCGACCAGGGGTGGAGGCGTGCCGGGTTGGCGTACGTTCTGGGTGCCGGAGGATCGTCGGTTGGCGAAGACGGTGCCAGTTCTGGCCGGGTGGGAGGACCTGGCTGTTCGGCCGGGCTCTCTCCTGCGGCTTCGGCGGGTAGCTTCAGCGCACCAGGAGATCGATGGCGACCGACAGTCGTTCGAGGTAGAACTCCCGCGATGCGGCCTGATGTTTGAGGCCGATCGATGCGCTGATCATCGTCTGTGCGACAAGGGGGGCCGCGTCTTGTCCTGACTCGACGGCGATCGCTTCTGTGATCAGTTCCTCGAAACGTCGCGGCGTGGTCTCGGCGATCTCTCCGAGGAGGTCGGGGTTGTCCTCGATGACCGCCGTGATGTCGCGCGTCAGCGGGCCGATGTAGCGGCCCGCCCACTGGTCGAATGCTTCGACGAGGCGCTCTGGAAGTGGTCGGCTGGGGTCGGCCAGGACGTGTTCGACCGCTGTGATGTCCCGCTCCAGGGCCTGGGTGACCGCGGCACGGAACAGAGTCTCCTTCGAGGAGAAGAGAAAGTAGAGCCCGGGCCGGGAGATGTGCGCCGCCCGCGCCACCTCCTCCATCGAGGTCTTCCGGTAACCGAATCGCGCGAACGTGACCATGGCGGAGTCCAGAACCATGGTCCGACGGTCGGTATCGGCGACGGTCGACGGTGAGTGGCCGGCATCGGGACTGCTCATGGAACGAGCATACGATCGTGAGTCGCACTATACAAATTAAGTCTAGTGCGTATAGTCACCGCCATGGCTACCCGCGAACCCATCTCCACGCCCTTCACCTCTTCGAGTACCGCGGACGAGGTCCTGCGGGGCGTCGCCCTCACCGGCGTCCGCGCGATCGTGACAGGCGCTTCCTCCGGAATCGGGATCGAGACGGCTCGTGTGTTGACCGCTGCCGGGGCGGAGGTGACGCTCGCTGTCCGCAACACGACTGCGGGTGACGCCGTCGCTGAGGCGATCGCGAAGTCGACCGGAGGGATACGGCCCCGGGTCGTCCGGCTCGACCTTGCCGACAGGACCACTGTCACGCGATTCGTTGACGCGTGGGGCGGCCCGCTTCATCTGCTGATCAACAACGCAGGTGTGGTCACCGGTGGCCTCGAACGAACACGTGAGGGCTGGGAGCTGCAATTCGCGACGAATCATCTTGGCCACTTCGCGCTCGCCACCGGCCTCCATGACGCCCTGGCCCTGGGAGCGGCCGACCGCGGCGGAGCACGGATCGTCTCTGTCAGTTCGACGGCGCACATGCGTTCCGGCATCGTCTTCGACGACCTCCACTTCGAGCGTCGCAGCTACGACCCGCAGATTGCCTACGCCCAGTCGAAGACGGCGAACTCTCTCTTCGCCGTCGAGGCGACCCGCCTCTGGGCATCTGACGGCATCGTGGCCAATGCGGTGAACCCCGGCGGTGTCGCGACGGGACTGCAGCGGAACTTCACAACGCAACAGAAGGAGTCGCTCGACGCGGCCGAAGCCGCTGGAGTGTTCACGTACAAAACGGTCGAGCAGGGGGCTGCCACCAGCATCGTCGCGGCCGTCGCCCCGGAGTTCGCGCACTCCGGAGGCCACTACCTCGACGATTCACAAGAGGCCTACACCGTGCCGAACGACGCCGACCTCGCGCAGCACCCGCACGGGGTCAAGGAATGGGCGCTCGATCCCGCCACCGCCAAGCGCCTCTGGACGGTCTCGACCGACCTGCTCCGCGCCTGACCTCTCGACGCCACAGCAAGCGGCACCGCCGCCTTCTCGGTTGGTCACCGCATCGACCCACCAGGCCGGTAACACGTGGCCTGCGAAGACGGCCACGTCCGATGCGCCCAGCCAAAACCCGGTCGGTTCCTCTCCGAGAGCCCGGTGCGGGACCCCGCCTTCGACGCGACCGAGACGCTGATGAGCGCGGCTCAGCACACCGAACTTGGCAGAGAAGTAAGCGCAGGCGTGGTGGGTTCTTCACCCGGTTCGGCAACGAGAGACGCGACCCCTGATGATCAAGGTTGTCGAAGCCTTTGATCACGAACAGGGGTCGCGTTCGCGTGCCGTCCTCCCTGATCCATGTCCTGCAGCGCCACTGCGCGGACACTGATTCCACCTGCCCGGAACCGGAACCGTCACAGCTCGCCTGTTTGGCGGACGTGTTGGGCCCCGGCTACCCGATCCCCGCCGTGTCCCGGGCCGCCGCTACCGTCTGGGCTCCCTCCTCGCGCTGTGCCTGGTCGCCGTCCTCGGCGGAGCCACGTCCCTGGCCGCCATCGCCCGCTTCGCCGCCGATACCGACTCCGGCCTGCTCGAACAACTCGGACTGACCTCCAGTACACCCAACGCCTCCACGCTGGGAAGGCTCCTGGCCCGCCTGGACGGTGACGCCCTCGACGACGCCGTGGGTGCCTGGCTCGCCCGCTACGTCGCTGATCCGGTCGACGAACCCGGCGACACCCTGGTCGGTCTGGCCGTCGACGGCAAGACCATGCGCGGATCCCGCACCGACGGCACCGCTGTCCACCTGCTCGCCGCCGCGCTCCACGCATGCCAGGCCGTGATCGCCCAGCGTCAGATTGCCGCGAAGAGCAACGAAATCTCTGCCTTCGCCCCGCTGCTGAACCAGATAGACCTGCGCGGCGTCGTCGTCAACGCCGATGCGATGCACACGCAGCGCGCTCACGCGAGCACGTCATCACCGCTGGCGGCCACTACCTCCTGGTCGTGAAGGGCAACCAGAAGAACCTGAGCAAGCAGCTGCGGCGCCTGCCCTGGAAGCAGATTCCGCTGCAGGCCCGCACTACCGGGGCCGGACACGGCCGCCGTGAGATCCGCCGTCTGAAGGTCTGCACCGTCCGGCCAGGTCTGCTCTTCCCGCACGCGGTCCAGGCCATCGAGATCAAGCGCCGCCGCACCCATCGCAAGACCGGCAAGGTCGAGACGAAGACCGTCTACGCGATCACCAGCCTGCCGCCCGAGCAGGCCGGCCCGCCACAACTCGCCGAACTCGCCCAGAATCACTGGTCGGTTGAGGCCCTGCACCACATCCGAGACGTCACCTACGGCGAGGACGCCTCACGCATATGCACCGGCACCACACCCCGAGCCATGACCACCCTGCGCAACCTCGCCATCGGACTCATGCGCCAAGCAGGCTGGACCAACACTGCCGCCGCGGCCGATCGCTACGGGTCACGACCACAGCACGCTGCCGCCATGCTCCGACTCACAGCCTGAGAACACATCGCCCCTGCTCTCTAGGGCCGACCAGAAGAACCCCCTGACCAGGCCGATCAGCCATCACTGGCACGAACCGATGAATCGGCACTCGCCGATGACGGCTGTTCCGGCACACGTAACTGCAACCACAGCATGGCGTTGAACAGATCATGAAGAAGATGAACGTCTCATCGAACAGGAACATCGCAGTGATCACGAAGGCTCTGGTCGGCGCGGCTTTCGCGATTTCCGCCACGACGGCCGTCGCTGCACCCGCATCGGCCACGGACTTCGGAGCCGGCAACGGCGACACTGCCATCACGGGCGACGCAGGCGGCATCCTCAACGCCTATGGCGCTCCGCTCATCAACGTCGACCTCCGCTGCGCGGTGCCGCTGCCGGAGGGCGAGGGCATCGGGGGGCACGGCCTCGGCGGGCCCAAGGCCGCGTGCAACATCGCTCCCGTCGACCATTTCCAGGCACCGCAGAAGCTGCTCTGACAGCAGCACCACGGGCAACGCCTCCCGCGCCGGCCCAGCGGGTCTGCCAAGGTCGCAGGCGGCTTGGGTATGCCGCAATGGACCGGTCAACGGAGGCAACTCAGGGAATTCCCGGTGGACGGGCTTCCAACCGTCCACCGGGCCGTGAGTGACTCCCGAACTCGGTTCTGGCACAGATCTTGGGGAGCGATCGCGGAGGGTCGCTGAGGAGAGTGGGACCAATGCGGTTGGTGAGGATCTCACCGAAGTCGCGGATGTGCTGGGCGGTGGGGTCGAGTTCGGGACAGCGCGCCAGGACATCCTTCAAGGCGGCGCGTTCTTCGTCGCTCAGGGCACCGAGATCTCCGGCGAAGCGGACCGCCGACGCACCTGGGCGCTCCTCGGCGAACTCGCCGGCTGAGTGAGCCCATCGGGCCGTCGGCCCGGCGGGTGCCCCGCATCCCTGTGCGAGGCGGCGAGGCGCGAGCCTCGTGTGACGAAGAAGGGTATGGAACTCATGACCACAGAGGCGACCACAACAGACCTCCAGGCCTTCACCGAGAACGGGCTGGACTGGCACCGTGCTCAGGAGACCCGGCTCGCCGACCCGCACGGGTTCCTGGCGATCAGCGGCCTGCACTGGCTGGACGGCCGGCCGCAGCGTTTCCCCGACGCGCCGGGTGCAGGGCACACCGGCCCCGACGGGGTCGTCGTCATCCTCGACGACGGAGAGGAACTGGTCGTCGACGGAACGCCGGTGCGGGGTGAACACCGCTTCGGCGTCCTTCCCGAGCGCAGTGGCGTCGCCGCGGCCTGGGGAGGCGCCGTCATCGAGGTCGCCAAGCGCGGCGGCCACGGCATCGTGCGCCCCCGGCACCCGGACGCGCCGCTGCGCACCGCCTTCACCGGAACACCCGCCTACGCGCCCGATCCGCGCTGGGCGGTGACAGGCCGGTACGTCCCCTTCGACGAGCCGCGGCCGACCACCGTGGGCGCAGCCGTCGAGGGCCTTGAGCATGTCTACGACGCTCCGGGCAGGATCGAGTTCGAGCTGGACGGGCGCCGGCTGTCCCTGACCGCCTTCCCCGGACACGGTGAGGGCCGGTTGACGGTGCTCTTCACCGACGTGACCTCCGGGTCACCACCTACGCCGCCAACCGGGTCCGGCTCTCGAACCGCCCGCGGCCGACGGCACGGTCGTCCTGGACTTCAACCGCGCCGCGAACCTGCCGTGCGCCTACACGGACCTGGCCACCTGCCCGCTGCCACCAACCGAGAACCAGCTGCCCGTGGCGATCGTGGCGGGTCAGAAGATCCCCCACGAGCGCGGCGGGTCCTGAGCCAGGCTGTCGGCCGAGGGGACGGGTTCCCTCCTGTCCTTGTGCCTGCCGTACAGCTCTGTCCCGCGTGGTGGTTACTTCTCCCAACCGATCGTTTCCGGGAGCGGGTTGTAGAAGATGGTCGCGCCGACGTTGGCAAGGCCCTTCTTCACGCCGTAGGTCGAGGGGCCGCTGAACAGCGGGAGGAAGGCGTACTCCTGGAGCGCCTTCCGCTCGACCTCGTTGGCCGCCGTGACCTGCTTACCGAGATCCGCGATCTTGCTGGTGGCACGGATCTCCGTGTCCAGCGCGGGCGAACCCGCACCGGTGATATTGGAGTCGCGGTCGGAGCAGTAGAAGTCGCACAGGTAGCGGGCACCGAACGGGTCCATCGAGCGGTTTCCCGACAGGAACAGATCGAACTTGCGGTCGCTGAGGATCTTGGAGAAGTCCGCCTCGTCGGCCTTGTTGATGTCCAGGCGAATGCCCACCGATTTCAGCATCGCCGCGAAGGCGCCGGCGGTCGCCTTGTCCAGCGGGTCGTCGCCGAGAAGTGTGTATCCGACTTCGAGCTTCTTGCCGTTCCTGACCCGAATGCCGTCGCCCCCAGGCTTCCAGCCGGCCGCGTCGAGTGCCTTCCTGGCGTCGTCCGGCGCGTACTTCAGCACGGCTGAGAGGTTGTTCTCGTAGCCCTTCTGGAAGCTGTAGAGGATGGCGGAACCTGGCAGCGGCTCCTTGTAGTCCAGGCCCTGGAACCGGATCTTCGCGATCTGTGTGCGGTCGATGCTCTCCTCGAAGGCCTTGCGCACGGCTTTGTCGGCGAGGACGGAGGACTTGGTGTTGAAGTAGAGCGAGTACTCGAAGGGGCTTCCGCCACTGCGGATCTCCGTGCCCTTGAGCCCCTTGATCTGCTTGAGGCTCTCGGCGTCGACCGCGGAGACGTAGTCGAGCTGCCCGTTCTTGAAGGCGTTGACCGCCGCGGTCGATTCCAGGTTGACGTAGACGCGCTTGTCGAGCTTGCCCTGCCTGCCCCACCACTTCGGGTTGCGGACGAACGTGATGTCCCCCGAGTGGGCGTCCCACGTGCCGACGGTGTACGGCCCCGCCCCCCACTCCGGGTGCGCCTTCTTGACGTATGCCTTGTTGAAGTTCTCGACCGTCGCGGCCTTGGGGTGCAGGAAGGTAGTGAACAGGCTCGACCAGGAAGGGTTCACGCCCTTGAAGGTGATCACGGCCTGCTTGGCGTTCCTGCCCTTCTCGACCGAGGTGATCTGGTCGTAGCCGTCCGTGGAGGAGGCGGCGTACGCCTTGTCGGAACCGTTGTCGGCCTTCCACGTGGCCTTGATGGCGGTCCAGTCGATCGGTGTGCCGTCGTTGAAGACAGCCCTGGGGTTGATGGTGAGCGTGACCTTCTGGTTGCCGCCTTCCACGGAGACCTTCACGTCGCTGAAGTAGTCCGGGTTGTACTGCACCTCGCCGGTCGGCGAGTAGGTGATCGCGTCGGCGTTGTACCAGGCCCAGACACGGGACGCGGTCAGCGTGGCATTGACGTTGAACGGGTTGCCCTGGTCGTCGAAGGTCCCGACCGTGGTGTACGTGCCGCCCTCCTTGATCCGGTCGTACGGCGTGGGGTTGTAGTCGGCGACGGACGATGCGGTCGAAGGAGCGTTCTTCGCGTCCGGCTGCGCGGAGTCCTGCCCTGATGAGGACTGGCACGCGGTGGCGGTGACGGAGATGGCAGCGATCAGAGCGACGGGCAGGGCCAGTCTCGTGCGCATGGTGGAGGGTTCCTTAGAGGTCAGTGAGGGACAACATCGCCGGAATCGGTGTCAGACGCCGTGGCAGGCGTACTGATGGCCGGGGAGTTCGGCTGCTGACGTCGGCATGGGGGGCTGCGTGCGACAGCGGTGCCGCAGTTCCTCGTCGGCAAGGCGGTACAGCGGGCAGCGGTCGACGAAGACACATCCCGTGGGCATGCGCGCGGCGTTCGGCTGCTCGCCCTTCAGCACGACGCGTTCGCGGGTGCGTTCCCGCTCGGGGTCGGGTATCGGGATCGCCGACAGCAGCGCACGGGTGTAGGGGTGCTTGGGATCGGAGAAGATCGCCTCGGTGTCCCCGGTCTCGACGATGTGCCCCAGGTACATCACCGCGATGCGATCGGAGATGTACCGGACGACGGCCAGATCGTGGGCGACTACGAGATAGGCGAGTCCGAGTTCACGCTTGAGCCGTGCCAGCAGGTTGATGACTCCGGCCTGTACCGAGACGTCCAGGGCGGAGAGCGGTTCGTCGAGAGCGAGCAGCTTCGGCTCCGTCGCCAGGGCGCGGGCGATACCGACCCGTTGGCGTTGGCCTCCGGAGAGTGCGGCCGGGAAGCGGTCACTGACCGAGTCGTCCAGACCCACCAGGGTGAGCAGTTCGCGGACCCGTGCGCGGGTCGACTCGCGATCACGCCCGATCGCCCGTAGGGGTTCGGCCAGCAGGTGGAAGACGGTCATGCGGGGGTCGAGAGCGCCCAGGGGGTCCTGCATGACGAGCTGTACGTCCTGGCGCAGCTCGCGTACGCGCGCGCTGGACGCGATCGTGCCGACGTCGGTGCCGGAGATCTCTATCCGGCCGCCTTCGGGCTGTCTGAGCCGCAGTATCTCCAAAAGCGTCGTGGTCTTGCCACTGCCGGACTCGCCCACCAGGCCGAGCGTCTCACCGGCGCGCAGGTCGAAACTGACGCGGTTGACGGCGTGCAGCGTGCCGACCCGGCGCTTGAGAAGGGCGCCCTTGGTCAGCGGAAAGGTCTTGACGAGGTCCTCGACGCGGAGCACCACCTCGCCGGCCTCGGCCCGGCCCGAGGGCGCCGGTAGGCCGACGGGTGCGGCATCGCCCGTCGGGTCCAGGGATCCGTTGACGATCTCGGTGGCGCGCAGGCAGGCCACATGCCCGTGCCCGGTGAGGTGACGCGGCTCCGGTTCGTCCGAGCGACATGCGTCGAGGGCGACGGCACAGCGGGGTGCGAAGGGGCAGCCGTCCGGGAGTCCCACGAGGGCGGGTGGTTCGCCACCGATCGGGACCAGGGGACGGCGAGTTCCGCCGTCTACGGTCGGTACGACGGCGAGCAGCCGGGCGGTGTACGGCATCGTGGGTCGGTGAAAAAGTTCCTCGACGCCCGCGTGTTCCACGATCCGGCCTGCGTACATGACGGCAACGTCGTCCGCGTGGCCCGCGACGACCCCGAGGTCGTGCGTGATCAGGACGAGACCGGCGCCGGTCTCCTGCTGTGCCAGCCGCAGCACGTCGAGTATCTGGGCCTGCACGGTGACGTCGAGTGCGGTGGTGGGTTCGTCGGCCACGAGCACGGATGGTCTGTTGGCCATGGCCATGGCGATGACCACGCGCTGGCGCATGCCTCCGGAGAACTCGTGCGGGAAGGCGGTGGCCCGGCCGCGCGGGTCCGGGATGCCGACGAGATCGAGGAGTTCCACGGCTTGTTCCCAGGCCGCGCGCTTCGTCAGGTCCTGATGGACCCGCAGGGCGTCGGAGAGCAGCCTGCCCACCGAGAAGATCGGCGTGAGGGCGGACAAGGGGTCCTGGAAGACCATGCCGATGGAGTTGCCGCGGATCTTCGACAGCGCCCGGTCGTCGAGGCCGATGAGGCCCTGTCCGCCGAGCAGCACCTGGCCGCGCAGGTCGGCGGTGGGCGGCAGCAGGCCCATGATGCCCATCGCGGTGGCCGACTTGCCCGAGCCGGACTCGCCGACGATGCAGAGGGTCCGGCCGGGCAGCAGGTCGAAGCTCACGCCGCGCACCGCCTCGACGGTGCCTGCCTCGGAGGGGAAGGAGATCCGCAGGTCCCGCACGGAAAGGACAGGCTCGGCATCGGCGGGTGGTACCGGCACGGGCAGCGGGGTCGCCAGGGTCATCGTCGGCCTCCTGCCGAGCCTGTCGCCGACGTGGGGTCCAGGGCGTCGCGCAAACCGTCGCCGATGAAGGTCATCGACACGGTGAGCAGGACGACCAACCCGGCAGGGAAGGCGAAGAGCCAGGGAGCGCTCGTGACGGTGCTCGCGCCGTCCGCGAGCATCGTGCCGAGGGAGACGTCCGGGGTCTGCACGCCGAACCCCAGGAACGAAAGGGCGGTTTCGCTGAGCACGGTCGCCACGACTCCGAGCGTCAGGTTGACGATCAGCAGGGAGCCGAGGTTGGGGATGATGTGGCGGAAGATGATCCGCAGTGGACGGACTCCCATGAACTCGGCCGCCTTCACGTAGTCCCGCTCGCGCAGCGAGGTCGAGACGGACCAGATCACCCGCGCGGTGGACATCCAGCCGAACACGGTCAGCACGATGATGAGGACGCGCCAGTCGCCGGCCAGCCGGTGGGAGACCAGAGCGAGGATGAGGAACGAGGGGACGATCAGGAGGAAATGGATGGCGGCAAGGGTCACCCGCTCGACTCGGCCACCGAAGTACGCGGCGCCCGAGCCGATGATCGCGGCCAGGACGATCGTCAGTACCGACACGCTCACGGCGATCATCAGGGAGCGCTGGAGCCCGTGCACGGCACAGGCGTAGATGTCGTTGCCACCCTGGTTGGTGCCGAACCAGTGACGGCTGCTCGGCGGCTGGGTGAGTGCGGTGAAGTCGGCGTCGGTGTACGCGTAGGAGGTGAATCGGCCGCCGAAGGCGCCGAACAGCACCAGCAGTACGAAGATCACCACTCCGCCGACGGCGGGGTGGTTGCGCAGGAATCGCCGCAGATAGAGCCGGCCAAGGCCGAGGTTCGAGTGCGCCCTCGCGGTGCCCGCCGCTTCCGGCGCCTGCTCCGCGGTCGGGCTGGCGGGCGCGTCGGTCGTCGCGTCGGTGGTCATGTCAGCTCACCCGTACTCTCGGGTCGAGGAAGACCGTGGCGATGTCCGCGAGGATCGCGCCGATCGCGGTCAGAGCTGCGGCGAAGGCGGCCGTCGCGACCGCGCCGTGCACGTCGTTCTTGCTGATGGTCTGGATGAAGTAGCGACCCATGCCGTTCCAGCCGAAGATCGTCTCCGTGATGACGGCACCGGTGAAGACGGCCGGGACGCTGAACGCCACGGAAGCCGCCGTCGGGATGAGCGCGGCCCTGAGGGCGTGCCTGCGGATGGCCTGACTGCGGGTGAGCCCGGTGGCCTGGGCGGTTCGTACGAAGTCGGCGTGGAGCGTGTCGAGCAGCAGCGAACGCTGCGTCAGGTGGTAGCCGACGTAGCCCATCAGCGTGAGCGTCAGGGTCGGCAGGATCAGATGCAGAAGGCGGTCACCGATCATGGGGAGCAGCCCTTCGACGCCTGGCGAGTTCTCCCCGGCGACATAGAGGAAGTGCAGCCCGGCGTGCTGGTTCAGCCAGATGGCAACGAAGACCACCGCGAGGGCGGCGACGGACGTGGGGAGGTTGAACACCACGATGGACACGGCCTGTGACACCCGGTCGGCCCAGCCGTACTGCCGTGCGGCGGTGTAGACACCGAGCGCGACGCCGATCACGACGGACAGCACGGTCGCGACGACGACCAACTCCGCGCTGACCAAGGCCCGGTAGCCCACTTCGCCGTTGACGGAGACTCCGGTAGGGGACTTTCCCCAGTCGAAGTGCAGGGACACCGAGGTCAGCCAGTCCCACCAGCGGTGCACCAAGGGCACCCTGGGGTCCAGGTTGTACGGCGCGAGGGCCCGGTCGATCTGTGACTCGCTGCGGACGGGCCGCAGTTCCTTGAAGTTCGACCGCGGGTCCAGGAACCAACTGGCCAGGAAATAGGTCGCGTTCGTCGCGACCACGATCATCAGAAGCCAGCCGACAGCCTTGCGTGTCACATAGCGCACCACGCGCGGCACCCCCTCACCGCACACAAGATGTGCGCCTCTCGAGCACCGGGGAGACAGGTCGAATGCATGCGGGGGAAGCTTTCTGCGGGTACGGAACGGAGAGATTGAGATGCGCACGTCAGCCTGGTCCGAACTGTGCCGCGGCACCAGGTTTTGCCCGGCGGTGCCATGAGGTCGACATGTTGCCGTAGCACACGGTCCGGAATACCGTGCAATTCGGATGATCTTGGCGTGCCCGGCTGTCACGTTCTGGCCGGCTCGCGAAGGTACGTGAGGGTGCGCCGCCGCTCCGCTCCTGATCGCCACGCCACGTGAATCCACCTCCGTCGCCCCGGGGACGAGCAGCGCCAGTGGTCCCCCCGTCACCCCAGGACGCGGCAGGAGCAATGTGCGGGTCAGCCGTGGAACTGGCTCCATGCTGTCCCGCGCTCTCTCGCCCGCATCATGCGCCTGACTGGCGCCCGCGGCCTGTTCGCCGTCGAGCCCGCCCCACCGCCTCGAGCGGCACTGTCGGTGCGTCAGCTGGCTGGCTTCCTGTGGTGGGGGCGGTGAGCTGGGGCACGTGCACTTGTTCCCGAACCGGCACTCGTCGCGGGAGTCCCCGATCCCTGCCCGGGACGCCGTGCTGTGTGGGCGGAATCTTGGATTGACGCTCCGCCAGGCAGGCCGTTAGGTTCTCGGACATGCAGCAGCGACTTGCCCTGACGACTCGCGGTCACATTGACCACATGCGGGTGTGCTCTGCTGCCTGTCGCCCCTGTTGAGAGCTCCTAGCGCCTCCCAGGGCCTTCACCTCGTGTCCGACGCCTCTTTGGGCTGTTCGCGGACTTCTGTGTGAAGCTGACGCGTCTCCCTGCGCGCGGCGCCTTCCTGTAGTTGGCCTCCCCCGCTGCGTACGTCCAGCTGGCGTGCGCCTTCCGTGCATGCCCGGAGTCGACCCGTTCGGCTTCGGGCTGCCAGACAAGGACCCCTTGATGCGTAGGAACACCCTGCCCGCCCGCGCTGTGGCTGTTGCGGCGACTGCCGTGGTTGCCGGCCTGCCGCCCGTGACCAGCGCCGCAGCCGCAGACCCCGGAGCCGCGCCGCTGCCGCCGGTCACCGTCCTGATCGACAAGGCCGGAACCGGCAGCGGGGACATCTTCATCTCGCCGAACTCGGCGACCAGCCACTACTCCAGCGGCGTGGAGATCCTGAGCCGGGACGGCAAGCGAGTCGTCTGGTCACACAAGGTGCCCGCCGGGCAGGAAGCCGCCGACTTCCGCACCCAGACCTACCACGGCAGGCGAGTGCTGACCTGGTGGCAGGGCACCGGCCTCGGCTCCCTCGCGAGCGGCACCGACTACATCTACAACGACAACTACCAGAAGATCGCCGAGGTCAAGGCCGGGAACGGCTACACCGCCGACGGCCACGAGTTCCTGATCACCCCACGCGGAACGGCACTGATCCTGGCCTACAAGCAGACCACGGCAGACCTGACGTCCATAGGCGGCTCCGCGCACCAGAAGATCATCGACGGCGTGGCGCAGGAGATCGACATCCGCACCGGCCGGGTGCTGTTCCAGTGGAGCGCCGCCGACCACGTTTCCTACGCGCAGAGCGAGCAGTCGCTGCCATCCTCGCCGGACACCCCATGGGACTGGTTCCACATCAACGCCGTCAAGCTCGACACCGACAGCAACCTGCTCATCGACGCCCGCAACACCTGGACCACCTACAAGGTGAGCCACCGCAGCGGCAAGGTCCTCTGGCAGCTCGGCGGCAAGGCGAGCACCTTCAAGGAGCAGGCTGCGCCCGGCCAGTACCTGAACACAGCGGGGCGGATCTTCTCCTGGCAGCACGACCCCGAGCCGCTGGGCGGCGGCCTGTACCGGTGGTTCGACAACGAGTCCGCCGGTGCCGCCAACACCGGCACCGGCGCCGTGGAGGAGTTGCCGTTCAGCCGTGTGGTCACCGTCCGCCTGGACGAGCACACCCACACCGCGACCCTGGTCGGCTCCGTCGACCAGCCGGACTACCTCAGCGCATCCTCGCAGGGCAACGCGCAGACGCTCCCGGGCGGCAACACCTTCGTCGGGTGGGGCTCGCTTCCGTACGTCTCCGAGTTCAGCCCGTCCGGCAAGCTGCTGCTCAAGGCACAGCTCCCCGCCGGCGTGAACACCTACCGCGCCTACCGCTCCACCTGGAAGTAGCGCGAGACTGCCGACCGAGGACGAACGCCGCTGCACCCCGTCCCTGCCCGGCACCGGGGCCGGGGTGTGTCGCGAGCGCGCCTACGACCGGTTCCCATCGCCTCAGCACGAGGGATTCACACAGTGCGGTCAACGTTTAACCCGCATAGGCCACTCCTTTCGGATCACGACCGCTGCGGTCGCGGTAATGGTTCCGGGTGACTGGACGAACTCGGCAAGACGCAACCCGTGTGGGCCGATCCCCAGATCGGCGCCCTGAAGGGGCCCCAGGCCGACACCGCGTCCATGGCGCGCTCCGGCGGGGCGGCGTGCCGCCCTGCCCTTGGTGTGCAGCAGTGCGGAGCGGGTGAGCGTCACCGCGACCGCCATGAAGATCATGGTGTCGGTGAGTGACTATGACGTGACCTGATGGGTCGCCATCCAGCGACCCACTTGGGCGGCATACAGATGGACGCTGCCGTACGAGCACAGCATCCGTGCGGCGACCACGGTGATCCATCCCACGGCATATCACGCCCCGCGCGAGATGGCGCAGCGTCGCCCCTTGGCGTGTCCCGCCTGCACTGGCATCAGGGCGCTGGCCAGCAGGCCCAGCAGAAAGAAGTCCGGTGGCCGTGCCACCGATCTCCAGCATCAGCACGTAGCCGTGTGTGGCGCCCCGGCCGACGAAGAACGGCATCGCCGCTGCGGCGGTGACGACCGGGCGCAGCACGCGGAACCGGGTGACCCTGCGCCTTCCCAGGTCGGATTCCAGTACCACCGCCAACACGACGATGTTGACGATCCACACGCTCGCGTCCATGGCGTGGCCTGCCTCCTTGATCTCCTGTGCGCTTCCCGGCACACGCCGGGAGCGCCACCGACCGTAGGAAGGCGCCGCCTCCGCATGCGTCGGCCGGGGAGTGGGTCCGGGTGGAGACGGGCCCTCTCCACCCCGTCTCCACCCACGCGTTGTTCGGGGCGCTCACGGGTTGGTTCACGGGCTCCTACGATGGGCGCATGCCTCTGCATGACCTGCCGGTTCCACGTCGGATGGCATGGTTCGAGCTGGTGCAGGGGCTGGCGCTGACTGCTGCCACGGCCCCCGTACGGTCGGCCGACCTGATCGTCGCACCGGCCAACGGCCAGATCGCCGAACAGGGAACCCACAGGCAGCTGATGGCACAAGACGGCCGCTACGCCGAGCTGTACCAGCTCCAGCAGCATGCGCGCGGGCCCTGACGATTTCTGGGTCTGGGATCCGCGAGTTGGAATGCGTAATGTCGGCTGAAGATGCGCACTCGATGCGCAACCCGGGTTTGAGTGCGCAGTGGATCAGGCGACCTGCGGTGACCCCGAAGACGCTCCTTCTCGGAATCTCGTCGGGACGGAGGGAGCTCGCACTCCCGACCGGCCAGGCGACTGCATCAACGGGCACGAGCGTGAAACAGTCGAAAGGGCATCTGTCCAGGCCAACGCCCCGTGGCCGCTCATCGCCGCAGGTCGCGACGCTCAGCGGTCTCTTCCGGAACACCTGACCAGCAGGACTCAGTAGGTCCGCGCTCAGCATCGCCTGCCCTCGGTGCCTCAACGATGCTCGCCGCCTTGAAGGGGTCTGACCTGCCCGGACAGCTCGCCGGGCCGACGCGCGAGCGGACCGCCCAGCTCCTGGACGGAGTTGCCGTCTCGGCGAGATCGAGGCACTCACTCGCTCACGTCCACTACGTTTTCGATCACAACCGCTGACGATGGAGGACCGCATGGCCGACGAGACCACCAGGGGCACCGCCAGCTTCATCTCCGAGATGGGCGTGCTCAAGCGCGTCGCACGAACCGGCTGGTGGTTCACCGGCAACAAGGCTCCGGAGTCCGTCGCCGAGCACAGCTTCCGGGTGGGAGTGATCGGCTCGGTGCTCGCCATGATGGAAGGCGTCGACTCGGCCCGGGTCGCGCTGCTGTGCCTGTTCCACGACTCCCAGGAGACGCGGGTCGGGGACATCCCGCACATCGGCCGGAAGTACCTGCGCGCCGCGCCGAATGGCGAGGTGACCGCCGACCAGGTCGCCAACGCCCACCCGGCGGTGCGCGAGGGCGTGCAGGGTGCGGTCACGAGTACGAGGCTGGCGAAACTCAGGAGGCGATCGTCGCCCGCGACGCGGACAAGCTGGAGTGTCTGGTGCGGGCCGTCGAGTACCGGGAACAGGGTTACAGCCTCACCCAGAACTGGATCGACACCAGCCTCGCAGCACTGAAGACGCCCTCAGCGAAGGCCCTCGCCGACGCCGCGCTGTCGATGCCGTCCCTGGAATGGCAGAAGAACTTCCTGCCCTCCTGACCCCACGAACAACAGAGGCCCTTGGAATTCACCCACCTCAAGGGGCCTTGTTCATTCGCCTGCAGGCATACAGAGGGGGACCTGGAGGGTGACGACGCAATTGTCGGCGTCGCGGCCGGCGGTCGGACTCCGGACCCCCGTGTCTTTCGTGGCGACATGCGGGGCGAGCGTCGCAGCCATGGCGGATGTGGCTGTCGCCGACCCCGCCACCAGAGCCATGGCCATGGCGGCACTGACAGTGAATACCCTCAAAATAGCTCCCTTTGACTCATCCATCCATATATTCCAGGAATACCATAATTCAGAATTAAATGCAGTCAATCAGACGCAACACCAGGCCTGCGACGTCTCGCACCGCCTCATCGCCCGCAGATCCGCGCGGCAGTGCGCGCGGTGACGACCCAGTAGCCCGGTCCAAGATCTCCGCCGCAGCCAGCGGACCATCGCATCGCGGACAGGCACACGAGTACACGTCCACACCCGACCCACTCCCGGTGGGTCTTCCCGCCGAACGAGCTTGGAGGAGAGGAGTGCTGCCTCACGGGAGGCTGTCAGTCCTCCTTCATACGATCACGGCATGTCTGATGCCTTCACCGTCTTGTGGACCCATGACACGTGCCGCGCCCTGCGCAAAGCGGGTCGCGTAGGAGAGCGACCGCCGGTCGCCTTCAGCGGCGTCCATTCCTCCCTGCCCGCCTGGTCGGGGGCTCGAACCGGGGATGAGGTGTACGCACTGCACGTCAACCGGAACGTCGTGCACGTCGTGAGCCGGATGCGGGTGATCGACATGGAGCGGCGCGACTGCTGCGGCACCGCCCCCGCGACGTGGCAGGACCCAGCGTTCCCCGGGCACGGCGCCTGGTCGATGCTCGGTGCCGGCGGCTGCGGTGCTACGGCAGTGCACGTGGACGCGACGCCCGTACGCTTCGATGTGCCGATACCTAGTGATCTTTTGATGGGGCTTACCTGGCGTAATCGCCGAGGCCAGACCCGCGGTCTGAAGTACGTAGTGGATGGCCGCCTCGAGCGCTCGGTCAGCCTCCAGGGCTTCTACCGACTGACCTCCGAATCGGCCGACGACTTGTCGGATCTCGTCGGCAACACCGCCCCTTCGAGGGCAGAGAGCCTTGGCGGCTGCGGCTCACCAGCACGCCCCGCCAGCCGAGGTCCTGAGCCACTTAAAGAGTGAGCCTTTTCCAACCTGCCTGGCGGCAGGGCTTGATCAAATTCCGTGGGTGTCCAGGTCGTTCGCTCATGGTCAGGATGTGCTCGCGTGGTCGCAGCAGGAAGACGACGGGTCGAGGAGGACGACGGCGAGGGCGACACGGACCGGTGACCCGGATGGTGCTTGCGCAATTCACCGCACACCACGGCCGGCAAGCGGATCTCTGGTGGCGTCATATGACTTCGGTCCGTACCCACGATGAAAGTCCACGAAAGAAAGGAACCCCAGCCGACGCGCGGCTGGGGTTCCTCAAGGCGGTGAGTATCGGTCAGCAGGTGGAGTCACCCACGCCCCGAACCGCTCGCCTACGCGTCGGCGGACCGCACCACATCGCAATCACCGTGGATCAGGCAGGTCAGCGCTGCAGGGTGAGCAGGCCCGGCCGCCACGGCAGCAGGTTGTAGGGGGTGCCGTCCGAGCTGGGGGACCTGCCCTGGTAAAGGAGCTGCAGGTTGCAGGGGTCGATGGTCATGGTCTGGTCGGGGTTGTTGCGAACCAGGTCACCGTGGCTGATGTCGTTGGTCCAGGTGGCACCGCTGTTGGCCTTGCCCGCGAAGGGGTTGGACTCGGTGGCGGCCTGCGGGGTCCACGGACCGTTCAGGCTGGAGGCGGTGAACGAGCGGAAGAAGCGCTGCTCAGTCGCACCCCGAGCCTCGACGATCATGAGGTACTGGTTCTGCCCCTGGACCTTGTAGACCTGCGGCGCCTCGAACAGGTTCTTCACCGTGTCACTCATGACCGTGGTGTACGACGAGCCGAAGTTGCCCGGGAAGTTCCCGATCGGCATGGTCGACTTGTAGATGCTGCCGTTGTCACCGGCGAAGAACAGGTACATGTTCTGGCCGTCGGCGATCAGGGTCGGATCGATCGGGGCGGCGCCCGGGATGCTGCCGGTGAACAGCGGCTGCGGGTCGGACCAGCTGTTGGGGTTGGTGGGGTCGCTGGAGGTGCGGTAGAACAAGGGCCACTGCCCCCACTGGGACACCAGCACCCAGATGTTCTTGGGTGCGAAGTAGAACACTTGGGGCGCCACCGTGCCCTGGTTCATCCCTGTCTGGGCGGCCGTCGCCATGTCCGACCAGTTCGTGAAGGGAGCGAAGGCCATCGAGCCGTACGCCCCGGACTGGTTGACGGTCGAGCCGTAGACCAGGTGCTTGCCGTTGTACGTCACGGTGGTGAAGTCCTTCAGTGAGACCCAGCCGTTCGCCGGCTGCGCCAACGGACCCGTCGAGCTCCACCGGTACGTCGACGGAAGAGAACACGAGTTGGGCGTCCCGGAAAGGCCGGTCCACTTCTGGTTGTTGCCGCCGTTGCAGTTCCAGAGCTGCACCGCCGTGCCGTTGGCCGTAGCGCCGCCCGAGACGTCCAGGCATAGCCCGGCCTCCACGGCGACGATCGTGCCGTCGGCGTTCACCCGCCACTGCTGGTTCGTACCGCCGTTGCAGGCCCAGATCTGCACCTTGGTACCAGCCGTGGTGGCGTGGCCCGGGATGTCCAGGCACTTGTTGCCGTACACGGTCAGCTGGTTGCTGTCCGTCAACGTCCACTGCTGGTTGGTCCCGTCCGTGCAGTCCCAGATCTGCAGGAACGTGCCGACGGTCTGGCTGGCGCCCGGCACATCGAGACACCGGCTGGAACCGGCACCGCGTAAGGCGCCGCTGGTGGCCGCCTGAGCCGGACTGGCGACGAGCAACGCCGCGAACGAAACCAGGGCCGCAACCGCGGCGGCGAGCACCACAGACGGATGTCTGCGGCTGAAACGTCTTCTGCGCATGGAGACCTCGTCATCCTCGAGCAAGCGGTTCCGGTTGGCCCCGACGGGGGTGTGCGGACTGTCGATGCGGTGCGGACGTGCGCGTTCGCTATACCGAACAAGGATCGAAGTGTCGAGCAATCGGATCATAGGGAACCCCTGACCGGCGTCAATACCTCTCGCATGATTCGCGGGCCGAAAACATTCGCAGACTGAAACCAGGCGGCCTCAAGTTCCCTGGTTGTGCGGGTCTTCGACGTCAGGGACAGGTAGCAGCGCGGGGACGGACTCGGTGATCGTTGCGGGTGTCCTACGCCTGATGATCACGAGAGTGTCCCGTGCCTGATGCCGCTCGCGGCGGGGCCGGTGGTACTCGCTGACGGCGATCCTGCCGGCGTGTGCCTGCGCGGTCGTTTCCGGCGCAGGGGGGCCGACGAACTCGCCGAGTGGGGTGCGATACAGAGCCCGCATCGGTGACGCTAACGGCCAACTTGATTGTTTAATCCGCCAGTTGTTCTGCGCAAGGGATGAAGCTCCTGGTAGACGGGTTCACGACCAGGATCGCCCGTGTCGCCAGGAGCTTCATGTGCTTGTCTACCCGTCCGCGCAGCTCGCAGCCGGGTTCGAGGTGGGCGTGAGCACGGTGTACCGGTACATCATGGAAGCCGTCGAACTGCTCGCGGTGCAGGCGACCGACCTCGCCACGGCGGTGGCGGCCGCCTCAGCAAAGGCGTTCGTGATCCTCGACGGGACGCTGCCGCCGATCGACCGGATCGCCGCCGACCGGCCCTTCCACTCCGGCAAACACCAGAGACACGGTATGAACGTGCAGGTCATCGCCGATCCACATGGCAAACTGCTGTGGGCCTCGCCCGCCCTGCCCGGCGCCGTGCACGACATCAGGGCCGCCCGAACCCACGGCGTCATCGACGCCCTCAGCGAGGCGGGCCTGGCCTGCTGGGCAGACAAGGGCTACCAGGGCGCGGGCGGCGCCGTGCGGGTCCCCTTCCGCGGCCAGTGGGACCCGCTCTCGACAGGCCAACGCGCGGTCAACGCCGCGCACCCCCCGCATCCGCGCCCTCGGTGAGCAGGCCATGGCGACCTTGAAAACCTGGCGTCTGCTGCGGAAACTCCGCTGCAGCACCACCCGGATCACCAGCCACGTCCAAGCCGTCTTCACCCTCCACCTGACCTGCTCAAAATGAGGTTGGCAAAGGCTCAATGAGCCTCTTTCATCCTGTCCCGACCGGGCGAAATGGGCTGGTCAGGCGGGGTGACGTGGCGAAGCCCCTCGTTGCTGGTGCGGTGATCTCACTCGGCACGCCCCCAGGCGGGGGCGGCACAGGACGCAGAGCGGTGTAGACGACCATCCTTGTTACAGATAGTATTCACTCAAGCACGTGATGTGACTAGTTGGTAGATTCATAGACAGCGAAGGGGCGAGGGTTCCATGCGCAAGCTTCAGAAGGTCGTGATCGTCGTTGCGGCGGTCAGCGCCCTGACCGCCATCAGCGCTGGGGCTGGCGCTGCCTACGCCGACGACAACGGTTACCAGGAGTGCAGCCCACAGGTGGGGGCTGAGGCCAACACTCCTCTTGCCGTACTCGGCCTTAGCGACACCTTGGGCACCACCTGTGGTCAGTTCAATAACGCATTCACCAAGTGAACCTCTTTCATCCTGTGCTGCAAGGGTGAAATGGGCTGGTCAGCCGCGGCGGTGACATGGCGGAGCCTCTCGTCGTTGGCGTGGTGATCTCACTCATCACACCGGCGACCAAGGGGCTCCGTTGGTTCCGTATCCTTCCATGCTCGATGTCCCGTATGAGCTGGTTGAGCATGTCTCCTGGCTCATCTACGCCCGAAGGCGTGAACTGAACTCGCCGTTGCGGAAGCTGGGTCGCTTCAAGCAAGCCCTGCTGGTCCTGGCCCACCTGCGGAAGAACGAGACGTTCGCCCAGGTGGGAGCCGGGTTCGGAGTGTCGGAGGCGACGGCGTGGCGGTACGTGGACGAGACACTCGAGGTCCTGGGCGCCGGGCCTGCACGAGGCCCTGGTGGGCCTGGGCGAGGGCGACTTCGTCATCGTCGACGGGACGCTGATTCCCACCGACCGCATCCGGGCCGACGAGCCGTACTACTCCCAGAAACACAAGAAGCACGGCATGAACGTCCAGGTCATCACGACGCCGGACGGTACGCCGCTGTGGTTCTCACGGGCAACGCCGGGTCGGACCCACGACCTGACCGCAGCCCGCGCCCACGGCATCGTCCAAGCCTGCCTGACCCGCCAGATCCTCATCCTGGCCGACCGCGCCTATCAGGGTGCCGGCGCCACCGTCCGCACCCCCTACTACGGCCACCGCGAACTGCCCGAGCACTATCAGCAGTACAACCGCGACCACGCCCACCTGCGCGCATCCGGCGAACGCGCCTTCGCCCAACTCAAGTCCTGGCGCCTGCTCCGCAGAGCACGCTGTTCAACCAACCGCCTCGGCCTCATCGTCCGTGCCGTCCACACCCCTCTGATCTGCGCAAACACAGGATGAAAGAGGCTCCATGAGCTCTTTCAGCGTTGCCGCTCCAGGGTGAGGACGGCCGCGGCGATTGACGTCATTCGATTCGGGCTGCACCTTGATCTGCGGAAGATGCGCCAGGACTTCAGTCGTGCCACGCCGCGTTCGACCGGTGCCCGTGTGGCGGACAGCGCGCGGTTGACGGTTTGCCGGGTCGGTGTGAGCTCGCGGCCCGGTGGGCGTCTGAGCGGCGTTGCCACCCAAGGGCTGGCTCCCCTGTAGGCGCGGTCGGCGAGGATCGGGGCGCCCTGGCGCCCGCAGATCCGGATGATCCGGTGAGTGCGGGCAGCCGTCAGGTCGTGGGCGCGGCCGGGCAGTGCAGGCGAGATCCACAGCAGCCGCCCGGCTGGGTCGGTCACCACCTGCACGTTCACGCCGTGTCGGCGGTGCTTGTGGGAGTAGTCGGCCCGGCTGTCGCCGACCCGGTCGCACTCGGCAAGGGTGCCGTCCAACAGGACGTAGTCGGGGTTGGCTTCGCGCAGCGCGCGCAGCAGGCCGGGCGCTCGGTCGGCGAGCAGGTCGATCACCACGGCGGTGTAGGCGTGGGCGGTGCCGACGGAGATACCGAAGCCGGCGGCGAGCTGCGCGAGCGTGCCGTGCCGCCGCAGGTACACCAGACCGACCAGGGCACGCTGGTGCGGCGAGAGTGTGCAGTAGCGGTCACCCTCGCGGGTGACGATGAGCATGGTGACCCACTCGACCAGGGCATGGGCCAGGTCGAGTGCGGCAGGACAGGAAACCAACAAGGCTCCTGCGCCAGCGAGTTGAGACGTCGAACACCTCGCTCAACGGCACGGGAGCCTTGTCCGTTGCCGACGGCTACGTCGTCACCCGATCAGTGGCCACGCTGAAAGGGCTCAGTGGGTCGATCACTCGGGAAGGTACGCCCTTCGCGTCCAGCCCGAGGCCGATCCGCAGGGCTTGGGCATTGCTCCGTCTTCTGCTCGGGCGGTGTCAGGGTTGCACAGCCGGTGAGTCGGCGGAGGTAGGTCGTGTGGCGCTGCAGTAGGTGGAGATGCCCAGGGCCAGTATCCAGTAGCTGAAGATCGCGCCCATGAGGGCGGTGGTGCCCCAGCCGTTCGCCGCGTAGAAGTGCGCGGGGGTGTTGCCGAAGAACAGGGAGGGCACGAAGGCCAGGTTGAGCCATGCCAGGGCGAAAGCAGAGCGGGCGGTCCAGTGCGGCAGCAGGTTCGTACGGGAGATTCCGTAGCCCACGGTGGTCATGAACATCGCGAGCATGAGGCGGCTGATCGACCCGTAGAGGATGTAGGTGCCGCTGACCGTAATGGTCGGGTCGATCGGGTGGTCGGCGGCGATGACCGCGCCGGCTTCCAGCCCGCTGGAGACCAGGGTGATCGTCGCGTAGACCAGTCCGGTGGCGAAGGCCATCGTGCCGACCCATTCGTAGGCGGGGTTCGCCTCTTTGAGGAGTTCGCGGAAGGCCGTCACGAAGACGATCAGGAACGCCAGCGCGAGGATTCCGATCAGCAGCCTGGCGAGGACGTTCGAGTCCGGCGGGGGGCCGGAGTAGACGAAGTACAGGGGTACTTCGACGATGAAGGCGGCCGCGGTGGCGATGGCGGCAAGGCCCGTCAGGCGCCTGGCGGCGGTTTCGTTCATGGCTGTCCTCTCAGGGTCCGTGAGGTGGGTTCCTGCTTGGTTCGGCGCTGTGAATTCTCCCGATCCCAGTGCTCCTCGGCGCTGGGTCTGGACACCGGACGGGAGGCCTACCGACACCCCCTGCGGGGAAGGGATGGCCCAGGCGCTCACAGAGTGAGGGCGGCGGTTCCAGATCGCGTTTGCGGATCGGTGCGGGGCGGATCGGTGTGGACGTGGATGGCGGCGGTTGCGATGCCGGACGTTGTTCTACCCGTCGAGCGACATCGAGCTGGGCCGGCCCTGCAGGTGTGTGCCGTGAGCGTCCGCCGACCGAGCTGACGGGCCTTCACGGTGGTCGTCTCCGTGGTCACCCGAGACCGTTCCAGAACGCGCAGTGGTGGCGGATCCGCACCCTGCCCGCGGGGCCGATGTGGTCCGGTGCCAGGGACAGCACCGTCCGGCGGGACCAGTGCGGCGACGACGGGTTGTTCGGGTCGGCGGTGCGGGCGAAGCGGGTCCAGTAGTCGATCATGGTGTCGGCCAGCCGGTGCTGTGCCGCGGTCAGGTCGCGGGGGCGGCCCCCCAGGTCGAACAGGTAGGGCAGTTCGCTCGCGTGCGGCGCGCCGAGCGGGAACGGCGGCGTGCCCGAGGCGAGCGGCGGGGCGTGCTCGTCGGCGAACTCGTAGCGCCAGAGGGGCACTTGGGCGGCGAGCAGGCTGCCGGTGTGCGCCGTCGGGCAGGCGAAGTCGGCGTCGCCGATGACCGCGCCGAACACCGGGCCGCCGTCGGTGCGGTGCACCGGGTACTCCCGGACGATCGCCTTCGCCTGTCCCGGGGCGGGGAAGAAGGAGGCCACGACGTCGGGCCAGGTGTCGGGAGTGACGGGGTGGCCGGCCTGGACGATGCCGGCGGCCCAGCCGTTGCCCTCGTCGTGGTTGTTGCCGATGAGTACGGGGACCCGGTGGAAGCGGCCGGCGGCGATCGCGGCCGCAGGGTCGCCGGGAAGCAACGGGGTGGCATAGGCGGGCTGTTGATCGGTTTCCTGGGCCGCGAGCAGCCGGGAGACACGCACGCGCCGCAGGCAGGCCATCACGTCGCGGGCGGAGCCGCAGCCGACCTTTGCCGCGAAGTCCGCGCCCGCCCCGCGCGCCGTGGACAGAGGGACGGAGGACGGGGCGAACGGCCGGTCGGGGCGGCCCGTGCACGGACCGCTCTCGATGATCGCCCGGTCGAAGAGCCCTGTGGCGGCAGGTGAGGCGAGCTGGGCGCAGACGCTGTAGCCGCCCGCCGACTCGCCGGCCAGCGTCACGTTGTGCGGATCGCCGCCGAAGGCGCCGATCTCGGCGCGGACCCAGCGCAGCGCCGCCTGCTGGTCGGCAAGGCCGAACGTGCCGGAGCCGGGCAGCCCGCTGTGCGCGAGGAAACCGAGGGTGCCGAGGCGGTAGTCGACGGTGACGACCACGACGTCACCGCGGACGGCCATGCGATGGGCGTCGTACGAGCTGCCCGCTCCGGTGGTGAAGCCGCCGCCGTGCAGCCACACGATCACCGGCCGGGGATGTGCCGGTCGAGCGCCGTCGGGCGTCGTGATGTTCAGGTGGAGACAGTCCTCGTCGGTGCTGCCGCCGGGCACCTCGCCTGCCGGCTGCGGGCAGGCTCTCGCGGGCCGGGTCGCATCTCGTACCCCGGACCAGGGGGCCGCGGGGCGGGGCGGTGCCCAGCGCAGCCTGCCGATCGGGGGCGCCGCGTAGGGAATGCCCTCGAAGGTGCGGTAGCCGTCGTGGGCGGCGCCCCGCACCAGGCCGCCGTGGGTGCGTACCGTCGTGGCAGCGGCTTGCCGGGCGGGCCATGTCGGCGGCGCCGCGGACCAGGCCGTGGCGAGCACTGCGGTCAGGGCGCAGCCCAGGGCGGTCAAGAGGCGGTGCATGCTCATCATCTCCCCATCCGGTCAGCTGCCGCCCATGCCGCCCTGTGCGGCGATCATGGTCGTCGGCAGGGCGCGTATGGTTTTCTCCAGGCCGGGCGCGAGGGCGGCGAGACACTGCGTGCAGGCGTCGATACGGGCCCGGAAGGTCTTCTGGTCCTGCCGGGTGACGACCGGGCGGACGCCGCCCGCCGCGGCCAGCGCCAGCAGCGCGGCGTCGGCGGCGGGGATATCCTGCACGGGACCCTGTCCGTTCAGCGCCGCGGACACGCGGGCGCGGAGTGCGGCGGGCACGGTGGGGTCCGTCACTGTCAGCCGCCGTGTGCCGAAGGGGGCGCGGGGCGCCGTCACGGTGAGGAGTCCCGTCGCGGCGAGCCGGTCCTCCACCTGTGTCAGGGTCCGCTTGCGGTGGCGGCGCACGAGGCGCTTCCAGCCGTGCCCGGCGACGGCGTCGCGCAGAATGCCGTCCAGGACTGGGTCTCCGGTCGGTTCCGTGCCGGACACCGTGACCGTGCCGCCGTCCTCCCGCAGCCGGCCGCGCAACGCGAGGTCGACCAGGGCGGCGGCACGGACCAGCAGCTCCGTCCGGGAACGGTCATAGGGGCCTTCGGCCGCGTCGTCGTAGGCGAGCAGATACATGAGGCAGGGCAGGTCGTCGATCACACCTCGACGCTACGGCCGGGCACCCCAGCCAGGGATCGGCCGCGGGAACGGACCGGCGCTGGGAACACAGGAGGACCGCCTCTCCGTCTCCTCCTTGAGGAGGAGACGGCGGCCGTCAGGGGCGGCGCGGCCGTACCAGGCCGTGGTCGTAGGCGGCGACGACGGCCTGGACGCGGTCGCGCAGGCCCAGCTTGCGCAGCACCGCGGTGACATGGTTCTTGACGGTGGCCTCCGACAGGCGCAGCCGCCCGGCGATCTCCGCGTTCGACAGCGCCTGCCCGATCAGCGTGAGCACCTCGCGCTCGCGGCCGGAGAGGTCCTTGAGGGAGGGCGGCGGCGCGGGGTCGGGTGTGGTGCGCAGAAACCGGTCGAGGACGCGGCTCAGCACGGCCGGCGCCAGCAGCGCGTCGCCGCGCGCGGTGAGACGGATCGCGTCGACGAGTTCGGTGGGGCGCATGTCCTTCAGCAGGAAGCCGCTTGCCCCGGCCCGCAGGGCGGCGACCACGTGCGCGTCCACGTCCCAGGTGGTCAGCACGAGCACCCGGGCCCGACTGCCGCACTCCGCGATCTGCCGGGTCGCCTCGATGCCGTCCACGACGGGCATGCGTACGTCCATCAGCACCACGTCGGGCGCCAGTTCCCGCGTCAGCCGCACCGCCTCCCGGCCGTCGGACGCCTCACCGACCACCTCAAGATCGTCCCGGGCATCGATGATCATGCGGAATCCGGTACGGACCAGGGCCTGGTCATCGGCCACCACCACGCGCAGCGTCATGACGCACGCTCCACCGGCAGCCGCGCCACCACCTCGAACCCGCCTCCGGGCAGCGGACCAGCGCGCAGGCTCCCACCCACGAGCCGTGCGCGCTCCCTCATCCCCGCAAGACCGCGTCCCGCCCCCATAGTCGAACTTCCATGCGACGTACTCCCGTTGTCGACCACCCTGACGTTCACACAGTCCCCTTCGGCCGTCACACGCACGCTCACCTCGTCGGCGCCGGCCGCGTGGCGCAGCGTGTTGGTGAGGGCCTCCTGGACGATCCGGTACGCCGCCAGGTCCACCGCGGCCGGCAGCCCGTCGTAGGCGCCCTCGCGGTGCACGTTCACGGTCATCCCGGTCGCGCGCACGGTGTCGGCCAGCTCGTCCAGGCGCGCGAGCGAGGGCCCCGGCTCCCGCTGCTCCCCGGCCCCGTCATCCTCCATTTCCAACCGGAACGCACGCAGCAACAGACGCAGTTCGCCGAGCGCCGAGCGTGCGCCCGTTTCAATGGCTTGCAGCGCCTGACGAGCCTGTTCGGGTCGTTGGGCGAACACGTCGTCGGCAGCGCCCGCCTGAATGACCATCACTGACAGGGAGTGCGCCACGACGTCGTGCACCTCGCGCGCGATCCGCGCACGCTCCTCCACCACGGCCCGGCGCAGCTCCGCCCTCGTGCGTGCCTGCTGCGCCCCGCGCCACTGCCCCGCGGTCCACGCCAGGACCACCGCCAGCACATAGACCGTCAGACCCGAGCCGCCGCCCGCCCCGAACGCCAGCGGCGCGGGCAGGCACATCGCCGCGAGCGCCCGCACCGACTCCCGCCGCGGCCTGATGGCCGACACTACGCACAACCCGACCTGCGCCGCGATCAGCGCCCCGGTCAGGGTCACCGCGGGCAGCAGCGCCCACACCGCGAACCCCGTCGCTGCGTTCGCGGCCAGTACGGCGACCGGGGCGCGGGCCTGCCACCTCAGGGCGCAGGTCTGTGCGAGGACCAGGGCCACGGCCACGGGCAGCCGTCGGTGCTGCTCCGCGCCGGCGACGAGCACCGAGGTGCCGAGGACAGCGAGCACCACACCGGCCGACCCCCACCACAGCGCCCGGGCTGCCCGGGGCGACACCACGTCCCGACCCTCCCCGCCGAACGCGTCGTCCGGCTGCCTACTCCCGCGGTCCACGCCCTCGACCCTATCGGCACGGGATCTGTCTGTCGCCGAGCCAGCGCGTTCATGATCTGCCGGGAGGCAACCCTGAGGGTAAGGCCGCTGGGTTGCCCCCACCTGCCGGAGATCGGAGCGGCCAACCTGGGAACCGGCACCAGGCCGCTTGCCGAGACGGCGTTGGCACGTTGGTTGGGCGGGGTGGGCTGATCTTCGGGTTGATCATGTTGTTGACGGGATCGCCCGTGTCGTCCGCGTCGCCGTCGTACAGCCGTCGTACAAAGGCACCGGTACCCGGTCGAGATCATCTCGTACTGTGTGTGGCTGTACTTCCGCTTCCCGCTGTCCTACCGCGAGGTCGAGGAGCTGATGCTGGAGCGTGGCGTGATCGTCTCGTCTCGTACGAGCCATCCGCCGCTGGTGCGCCAAGTTCGGACAGGCCTACGCCACCTCCCTCTCCCTGCGCCGACGCCGGCCCGGGGACACGTGGGACGCCGGTCGGCCCACCTCAGCATGAGCACAGGCCAGCCCCGGGGCCCCGCTACGCCCGACACACCCACAGACACCCACAGACACCCACAGACACCCACGCACTCAACAAGGTGACAGAGCCCCCGCCCGCCCCGGACCCCGGACAGCCGCGTACGCCCGTGCGCGGCGGCGCGCACGGGCTGAGCCGCCGCTGCGAATCACCCTGCTCGCGCAGAACGCGGCAGGGTGGGCATGGCTGTGCCGCCGGGTGTCCGCCGCGCACGCCGAAGCCGACCGCGCGGCGCCGGTCGTGTCCTGGCCCGCCTTGCACGCGTACGCCGACCACGGCCTGGTGGTGCTGCTCGGCCTGGCCTCCGGACTGGTGCGGGCCCTGTCCGCCGGGCGCCCCGACGTTGCCGAGCAGCTGCTCGCGCCGTGGCGGGAGCTGGCCGGAGAGCGACTGCGGCTGGAAGCGGTCTACCTGGGGCGGCAGGGCACCGGCGCGGACTCACTGCGCCTGGCTGCGCGCACCGTGGGCCTGGCCGACCAGTTCGGCGTCCGTACGGTGCCGGCGAACGGGGCGCCGTAGCCGTGTCTGGTCCAGTGAGCGACGTGGTCATCACAGATGGACTTGGCCGCAGAACGACTGCCCGACCGACCGCCAGCCAACACATGACGGCGTCCTTCGGGATGTACGGGGACCAGGCGGTGGCCCGGGACCGACGACTTTCCGGCAGGGCTGGACGGCTGGACCGACCGTGACTGGGCGGACTACCGGGCCCGGGTCGAGGACGGTGAGAGCAGCGCGCGGGCGAATGACGCCGTGCAGTGTCGTCGCCGGACGCGGGCCGAGACGTCCCAGGACAGCACGCGGTGACCGGCGAGGCCGTGACACGTCGAACTGATCACCGAGCTCGAACCCCTCACCGCGACCCTGGTGGCCACAGGCTCGCAGTGACACGCAGAAATTGCTACAGATCTTCATGATCAGGGAAGCCACAGGACACCGACGACCCTGCGGAGGACGCGGGTGTCGTCACACGGGATCGGGTCGTACGACGGATTACGCGGCTCGAGCCACACCCGCCCGTCCTGCTGACGCAGCACTTGCACCGTGGCTTCGTCGTCCAGGAGCGCGGCGACGACGTCGCCGTGGTCGGCGCTGTCCATCTTGCGTACGGTGACGGTGTCGCCGTCACAAATCGCCGCATCGATCATGGAGCCGCCGACCACAACCGGCCCCTCGCTCCTGCCTCGCAGGCCGGGTACCCAATGGCGCCTGCGCCGCTGGGGCTAGGCGGTCCTACTGAGGGCGATGGCCTGGCGAGCCTGGTGGGAGAGGCCATTGACTTTCGGGTCACGGCGCCAGGGGGCCATGGCTCGGAAGACGCCGCCGAGGTAGTCGTACGACAACTGCATCGTGGCGCTATACCTCACCGAGCCGACCCTTCACACAGGCGCGGTCAGAACCATGGAATTCATTCCCCACCGTGGCGGTCACGTTTCCTCATGGGGACGGAGGTCGCGAACGGCGGACTCGGACTGCTCTGGAACCGCTCAATCGTGCAGCCAGATCCGCAGTGGACCGACCGGCTCGAAGCCGTGGCACACGGCGGCCTCCAAGCCATCACCGTGCTCGTAGCCGACCGCTGGCAAGGTCGGGAACAGGTGGTGCACCGCCTCCAGTACGACCGGCCAGGCCGCGTCAGGACCGCCGTCCGATGCGAAGACGTTGGAGATTCCGACCACGTGGTCGCTGCGGCTCGCCACCGCTCCGGCGACCACCCGGCCGCCCGGGGACCGTCCGGCGAGCACCAAGGTGGCAGGGTCGTCGAGCAGTTCGGGCCGGAACAGGTCCGCGTTGCCATCCCCGTCGTCCCAGGCCAGTGCCCAGGCACGCAGCGTGTCCGGGGTGCCCGCCACGTCCCAGGCAAGATCCGATGCGATGGCAGGTGCACTCGCTGGGCGATGGATCCACTGCGCCTCGAACAGGACGTGGAAGCCAGTCTCAGTCAGGTCGAGATCGGCGAAACTGTCCTTGACGGAGGCGCCAGGCGCGGTAGCGTCGATCCGCTTCACCAGCGTGGCCGGGTCGACACCCGGCACGAGGGTCACCGCGTCGGGGTAATACACCGGCGTGCGGGCAGGGGCGGCCCAAGCCTGCAGCTCGAACTCGCTCATCAGGCCGTGCGATCGGCTCATCGCTGCGCACCACTCGGCGTTGTTGCGGGCTGCAGCCCGGACCATGCACTGCTTCGGTGTCGTCACGAGCGGATCATGACCCCTTCCGGGCCCGGTGGTCGAACGCTTTTCCGTTGCCGGCAGGAGGGCCACCGCGCCCGAGGCCCGTCGCCCGATCACCCGTCACCCGGTCACCCGGCACTCGACGTGTTGCACAAGCAGGTGCCGGCATGCCCCTGCCGACGGGACACCGCACATCGGTTTTCGAGCCCTTTCGTGAGCCCCCATGCAGAGCTGGAGGCTCACCCCAACGGGGGGTAACGAGGAGGATGCCTGATCGTTCGTTCAGGCATGAAGACAATCAAGCAGGTACTTGTCACCGTGGTTCTCACCGGGGCGGCGGTCGTGTCGACTTCGCCCCTCGCCAGCGCTGATGTACAGAAACCGCTTCCGCCCGTCGGCGGCCCGATCGGGTTCGGACCAGCCCCATACCCCTATGCAGGGTTCGAGGCTCCCATCCCCCTCGCCATGCTCCCGGCCAACACCATCCCCACCAACCCCGTTAACCCCAACGAGGCAGCCCCCGGGCATCGGGCTCTACTCCCCCAGCTACTCCCTGTCACCCTTTAAAGTCCACGCCCAACGCCGGGAGTCGCATGCCTTCCTGCAGAGCCCGGGTGACGTCGCGTGTTCTCGTGTACTCCTTGGCCAGCGTTTCCGCGCCTCGCGTCGACGCACCTCTGCGCGAGGCATGATCCGGCTGGCAGCGGGTCGCCCGGACCTGGTCTTCTCTCATCGGATTACTCGGCATCGGCTCGCCAAAGCTGTAGGCGGACCGTCCTCGGGGCGCGTACCCGTCTTTGGCCTGGCTGTTCATGAGCTGTCCGAACGCGATCGCCAGGGTGCCCATAGCCTTCAGGAGGCTGCCCTCCGAGTTCAGCTGTGCAGCCGTCTTGAGGTGTACACGGGTCTGGTCGTGCTGGACGACTTCGGCCAGCACGGTTCACCAGCCCTTGCACTGACGAACACTGCCTCCGTCGCCAGAGCCACCCACAGAACCCAGCCCTCGGGCCAGATTCGCCGACGCATAACGTCTCCGGGTCGGAATCCCTGTCAAGGGGCTCGATTGGATGACAGGGGACAGTCACATCGAAACGGCTCCCGCAGTCACGCGCATAGCCAGCCGAGAGGCCATCCGGTCAGCAGGGCGATCCCCGTCTTCTGGGCGATCTCGCCCATCGGCGGCCGGTCATCTGCCTACGATGCCGTCCGCCGGGCAACGGGGAGGTCGCATAATGCACGGGCTCGAAGCGGTGGTCCTCCGGCTGGCGTCGACAGTGGCCCAGACGGTCGCGAAGATCGGTACTGATGCCGAAGCCGGGGACGGGTCTGGTGCCAGATCCAGTACGGCCGCTACCGAAGCCAGCGGGGCCGGAGAAGCTGGCGCGGGTCCTCGGGCAGCGCATCGCGGCCGCGTATGCCTCGGTGCCTGAGCACGAGAGGCTGGCGGCGGTGGCGGCGGTCCAGGACACGTTCGCCGCCGCGAGCCCCCTCGACATGGAGCGGTTGTTCGCCGCGGACCTCGATCCGGGACGCCTGGCCGACGAACTGCGGCGCCCCGTCACGGACCTGACGGAACGAGCCCACGACCTCTACGAGGAACTGCTTCGGCTGTGCTGCGCGCACCTGGTGGAACAGTCCACGGCCCATCCCACTTTCGCGGCGCGGGCGGCGGTGGAGCACACACGGCGGACCGGGGCGCTGTTACGAGAACGGGCCGTTACAGGCTCGGCTGCGGAGGCCGCACTCGGTTTCGAGCAGCGGTACGCAGACTTCGTCGCCGAGGCGCACTCGCGCCTGGAGCTGTTCGGGGTCACCCTGGGCGGCCGGCGCCGTGCTGAATGGCCGCTGGATGCCGCATACATCAGCCTTGCGGTGGACGACGAGCATGCCCATGAGCCGCACCACGAAGAGCTCGGTGTCCCGGGAACCACGCGAACCTCAGTGAAGGTGGAACAGGCACTCGCTGGCAGTGACCGGCTGGTGCTGCGCGGACCGGCCGGGTCGGGGAAGTCGACGCTGGTGCAGTGGCTGGCGCTGAACGCGGCGCACGGCAGAGCTTCGGGCCGGAGTGGGCGGATCTCAACCGCTGCGTGCCGTTCGTGTTGCGGCTGAGGTCCTTCAACACCCCCGAGGGCTTGCCCATGCCGGAGGACTTCCTGACAGCATCCGGCGTGCCGTTGCGCGCCCCTCAAAGCTGGGTCGAGGAACTCCTCGGCAGCGGCCGGGCGCTGGTTCTCGTGGACGGTGTCGATGAGGTGCCGCCCAGGCTGCGCAGCCGCACGGAGCAGTGGCTGAAGTCGCTGATCACGGCGTTTCCGCGGGCACGATTCATGGTGACCACGCGCCCGTCCGCGGTGCCGGAGGACTAGGGCGTGTTGCGAAAGTCCCGGCTGCCGCCCTCCGGGCGGACGACGGGACTTTCGCAACACGCCCTAGCTGGCGGCGCAAGGCTTCACGGTGCACACGCTGTGCCGATGGAACGGGACGACATCCGGGCGTTCATCCGGCACCGGCACGACGCGGTCCGCCGGGAGTGCGTCGCAGACACCGAACACGAGCCGCTGGAGCGGTACGAGGCGAGCCTGAACCAGACGGTGACCACGCGCCGAGACCTGGGCCGGCCGGCGACCAACCCGTTGACGTGCGCCCTGCTGTGCGCGCTCAACCGCGACCGCCGCATGCACCTGTCCAGGGCCCGCAAGGAGCTGTACGACGCCGCGTTGGACATGCTGCTGGTCCGTCGGGGACACGGAGCGGGAGATCACCCCCGGAGGGCGTGTCCCTCTCCCGGGACGAGCAGACAGTGTTGCTGCAGCGGCTGGCGTACTGGATGATCCGCAATGGCCAGGCGGAGGCGGCCCGCGACGAGGCCGTCGCGATGCTGGACGCGTGGCTGGCCGCCATGCCGCAGGTACGGGAGCAGGGCGACGCGGACCAGGCTTTCTCCCACCTGCTGATCCGCAGCGGTCTGCTGCGCGAACCGGCCCCTGGCTACGTCGACTTCGTGCACCGCACCTTCCAGGACTACTTGGGCGCGAAGGCGGCGGTCGAGGCCCGCGACTTCGGCGTCCTGGTCCGCAACGCCCACGACGACCAGTGGGACGACGTCGTACGCATGGCGGTCGGGCACACACGGATAGAGGAACGCGCAAGGCTGCTACGGCAGTTACTGCGGCGGGCGGACAAAACGCCACGCTATCGGCAACGGCTGGTACTCCTCGCCGTGGCAAGCCTCGAACATGCCCCCGAGCTCGACCCCGCAGTGCGGCAAGAAGTGCAGGACCGCGCCGCCGAGTTGGTCCCGCCACGATCGGCAGCGGAAGCCGAGCAGCTTGCCAAGGTGGGAGAACTGGTCCTGGAACTGCTTCCGGGCCCCGAGGGACTGGACAGCCGCACCGCGAGCGCGGTGGTGAAGACAGTGGCCCTGATCACAGGAGACGCCGCCCTCGGAGTGATCGCACGGTTCCGTACGGACACCCGACCGGAGGTGAGCGGGGAGCTTGGGGCAGCTTGGGCATCTTTCGATGCCGGGGAATACGCGGATCAGGTGCTGTCCGCCATCACACCAGAGGCCTACGTCCAGAGCACGCCGGGCTGGACTACCTGTGCCTGACCGGAGATCGTTCGCTGCGCGACCTGTCGCCCTTGGCGCAACTTCCCAGTCTCACAACCTTCGCCACGACCTGGCACAGGGCATGTCTCTCACCCCGTTCACTGACATGCCTGCTCTGGACCATCTGACGCTGGGCTTCCCCGCCGACGTCACCCGTGCCGGAGACATCCCCGCCGGCCCCGGCCTCGCCAGCCTGGTGTTCACCGAGAACAGCCAGGACATCACGCTCGACGGGCTGGAGCGCTGGCCCTACCTCAATTGGCCAGCCATCATGGGCGACGCCCAGGCCGCACAGCTGAGCCGCATGCGCCGTCCACTCCAGCTTCAAGGCCTCCACATCGTAAAGCAGCCGGCCCTCGACCTCACCACCGTGCAGCGTCACCACCAACTGACCAGCCTGACTCTGCGTGACTGCACGGTGTATTCAGACCTTTCCCCTCTCAAAGAGCTCCCGCACCTGGCCCGCCTGACCCTGTGGAACTGCAGAGGGCCCATCGACCTGGCACCGCTCGCAGACCTGGAGAACCTCACCGTCCACATCAGCGATAGCACCGACGCCACGGGCCGCGAACACCTCCCGCCCGAGCGGCTCAACCCTCCACAGTGACCAACACTCACTACAGATGAAAGGAATTGATCAACTGCAGGGGTGGTGCCGAGGGCGGTGTTCGCGGTCGCCCAGGCGGTGGTGTGCCAGTGGTGGGACATGGCCTTGGAATGGGAGGAAGAGCCGGTCTGGCCCGCACGGATGCGTCAACTGGCGGGGGATGCCGGACCGCAGTTCTGGTGGTGGCGGGCTACGGCCCGCGAATCGGCAGTTCTTCCCCGAGGCCGTCGCCCTGGCCGAGGATCAAGCGTGGTCCGCCAACCAGCTCACCTTCACAACATCAGCTCACAGCCCTACACACTGCGCAGAAAGTCCGGCCGCAGACATCTGTCGCAGCGGAAGTTGAGTGGACCACCGGAGCATGAGGGCGGGTCACCGGCTCCTTGCCGGGGCTGCGTTGTCAGTGGTGGGAGATACCTTCGAGGTCTTGGAACCGCTGTTGCACGACAGGAGTGGACGATGACCGAGAGCAGTGTGCTGCCCGCGCTCAGGGTGGTGCTGACGGACGTCAACGAGCGTGTGGTGGAGGCGTGGCGCGCCGCGTTCGCCGACACCCCCGGCATCGAGATCCGCAAGGGCTCGATCCTCGACGAGGACGTCGACGCCTGGGTCACCCCCACGAACTCCCGTGGCCGCATGGACGGCGGGGTCGACGCCGCCATCAAGCGGTACCTGGGGTCCGGCATCCAGGTGCGCGTCCAGCGGGCGATCCGCGACCGGTTCGCCGGACCCATGCCGGTGGGCAGCGCGGTCTGCGTCCCGTCCGGCGCAACTGTCCCCCGGTATCTGATATCGACGCCGACGATGGTGCGGTCCTCGCAGAACGTGAGCGCCACGCTGAACGTGGCGCTGGCGTGCGCGGCCGCTTTCCAGGCCGTCCACCGGCAGAACCGGAAGAAGCCGGGCAGTATCCGGTCCGTAGCGCTGGTCGGGATGGGAGCGCAGACCGGCCAGGTGCCGGCCCGGGTGTGCGCCAATCTGATGTGGACCGGCTACACGCTCTTCCACGACCACTGGTTCGAGGACGACGACGAGCTGCGGTCCACGATCATCTCCCAGCTCCACGGGATCGAGGACGCGCCCGTCGACCAGCGGGTGCGCATCGTGCCACCGGCGGCCGTCACGCCCGTCGCCCCCGCACTGGCGCCTGAAACTGCCGCTCCTGCTCCCTCCGCCGTCCCCTCCTCTCCTTCTGCCACGACGAGCGAAAGCGCCTCCACCATGACCGGATCGACGACCGGCGTCCCGGCTCCGGGCCAGCCGCTGCAGCCCCAGCCCGATGCGAACGACCCCCTCGCCCTGACCGAGCTCTTCGACGGCGGCGGGGAGGCCTGGCTCCCGCTGCTGAAGCCGGTCATCGAGGCACAGCCGGACGCCGCACGGTTCATCGGGAAGGACCGCAGCCACGAGGTGGTCCCGGTCCGCGAGCTGACGTTCCAGGCGCTCAAGCCGAACCCGCCGCACAAGTGGAAGGTCGTGGTCTTCGGCCAGAACCCGTACCCGCGGCCGGAGAGCGCCACCGGCATAGCCATGTTCGACAACACCTTCAGCGACTGGAAGGACAGCCAGTTCGGCCGGGTCGTCAGCATCCGGTGCCTCATCAAGGCGGCGGCGATGTGGAAGTACGGCATCGCCAAGAAGACCCCGATCGCCGACGTGCGGGCGCTGCTGAAGGAGCGGGACACGGTCCAGCCGCCGGAGTGGTTCCAGGCGATGCTGACGCAGGGCGTGCTCCTGCTGAACGCGTCGCTGACCGCGAGCGGCGACGGAGCGATGGGTGCCGACCAGCACACAGCGTTCTGGCGGCCGGTCGCCGAGCGGATCGTCGAGGAGATCCTCAAGGCCAAGCAGGACGCGACCGAGGAGGACCGCGGGGTCGTGTTCGCGTGGTGGGGGGCACACGCCCGCACCCTGAAGCAGGTCGTTCTGCGGCTCCAGCAGAAGTACCCGGACGTCGAGGTCCGGCACCTCGACCACGCGAACCCGGCGGCACAGGGCGACATCTTCTGCGAGGGCGACCACTTCGCCCAGGTCAACAGTGCCCTGACCTCGCTGGGCGCCGACCGCATCGACTGGCTGCCGAGCAAGGGGTGGAACGAGCCGGCGGCCGGCGTGGGTGGTGCGGACGGGGGTGTCTCGGCGCGCATGGGCGCTTTCATCGAGTCGACCATGAACCTGCACCAGCTGTACCTGGAGCGCCTCACCAGCGTCAAGGACGAGGGCCTGGTCCTGCCCACGCTCACCGGTGTCTTCGACACCCCGCTGATGGATTTCCAGGACGCCGTCGCCCCGGTCTGCGCGGCACTGTCCGGGCTCTCCGGTCACATCCGGCGCTCCCGCGACTTCGGCAAGCAGCGTGCGGACCAGGCGGCTGGCGGCGGCCTGTCCGCCGACGCCATCGCCGCGCTCCACCTCTACACCTGTGAGTCAGCCTTCTACCGCGAGATCAACAGCGTTCTGCGCTCCCCCGACCGCACCAGGGTCACGCCCTACCTGCCGTACCTGCGGCTGCTGTTCTCGGCGGTCTCCAAGCTGCCTGCCTACACACAGCCGTTGTGGCGCGGGGTGTCGCTGGACCTTCGGGCGCAGTACCCGGTGGGCCGCACGGTGACCTGGTGGGGCGTCTCCTCGTGTACCTCCGAGTTGAAGGTGGCCAGGACGTTCTTGGGCAGTCGCGGCAAGCGGACCCTCTTCGAGGTGACGCCGGCTCGGGCGGTCGGGATCAAGAGCTTCTCCGCCTTCACCGGCGAGGAGGAATACATCCTTACGCCCGGTACCCAGCTCAAGGTGACGGAGGTAAGGAGCGAGCCCCGCGGGCTGTGCACGGTCCGGCTGAGCGAGGTCACGGACGCCGCTCCCGTGGTGTCCTGAACCGTCCCCGTTCCACGGTGGCCACGGTCGTGGTTGCCGGACGCTCGCGCCCGGCAACCGCCACGACGCCCGTGCCTACCGGGAGTCCGGCGTCGACCGCGCGGTGAAGAACGCACCCGTTCTCGGCGACGGCGGCTATCGCGGCACCCCTGCCCTCATCCTGCACCGGGCGCGCAAAGACAGACCCCTCACATCCAAGGCTGCGGCGTAGTCGGATGATGTCCGGTTCGTGACGGTGTGTCGGGTGGGGGCGGATCGGGAACGGAAGCAGGCACGGATTCCAAGATCATGGAGTTGCCGAGCACCCCGTGATCCAACTGGAAGACCGCGCCTGCCCGCGTATCAGCTCCGATCCTTCCTGTTCTTGACCAGCTCCGTGATCAACCGCAGGCCGGCTCTGGGGAGGTGTCGGGCCTGTTGGAACAGTTGGCCGAGGTGCCGGACCCGCGCGAGCGGCTCCAGCCTGCTGGGCAAGTTCCCCGGCAGCGAGAGCTCAACCCGGCCCCCTTCACCAACGCCGCCGGCAGCACCAGCAGGGACCTCTGCCTCCGCGCGGACCGCTTCCGCGCCGTCTTGGCGGCCGACCTCCCGCTGAACGTCAGCCGCTTGACGTCCGCTGAGCAGCGCCCGTTCGCGGCCTCCTCCCTGACGGACGTCACCATGGCTGCAGCCTGGCACACCATTCCCTCCTGGGTCATCGTCGCCGAGTCCGGCAAAGCCCATCCCGCTGGCCCTGGAACGCTGGGAGTAGGCGCGCCCACTCCCACGTCGTCCAGGTCTCGGGCGCCTCCCACGTCGTGATGGTCAGCCACCCGGCCCTGGCCGCCGACGTCATCGAGGACGCGGCCCAGACCATCTCCTGACCGCCCCTTCGGTGTGCGTCAGCCCCAGAACTCGGCGAGTTGCCCGGCCAGGGCCAGGCCCTGGTTGTAACCGGCCCGAGCGGCGGGCTGACGGGTCGACAGATCCATCAGGTTGGTGCCGAAGTACACCCTGCGGGACTCGTCGTCCGGCAGGATGCATTCAACCCTGCTGCCGTCTGCACGCAGCTCCTCCGCCTGCGCGTCGAGCTGCATGCCCCACTCCAGCGGGTGCCGTGTCCTGCCGCCCAGGGGCGACAGCACCAGCACCCGCCCGTATCCGGCCGCGAGATCGGCGTTCTCGTTGCGCCGGTAGCCGCCGTCGATGTACCGGTTGTCGCCGATGGCGTAGGGAGGGACACCGAAGCCGTTGGCACAGCTGGCGGCGACGGCGTCCGCCAGGTCGACGCCGCTGTGGCGGTCGAACAGAACCGGCTCACCGGTGTGGGCGTCGACAGCCACGATCCCCAGCGTTCGCTCCGGCCAGTCCTGGCTGGGCAGCCGACCCGCGACGGTGGCCCGCCACTGGGCCTGCGCGGAGCCGTCCGACGCCGCATCCGCTTCGAGCGCCGCCGCACCCATCCGGCGGCGCATATCGGCCGCATCCTCGGCGGCGCCGATGATGGCGGCTGTCCGCTCCATATGGCCTGCGGCCGGCCCGATCGGAGGACGCCCATCCCCGGATCCGGCCGGACCGGGCCGGTGCTGGGGCGCAGCGGCCAGGACAGCGGAGAGTAGCTCGTTCGGAGACATGGCCGTCACCTGGGCGGCGGCCGTCGATCCGGCCGAAGTCCCAATGATCAGATCAGCCTGGGTCACATCCAACCCGGCCTCGAACAGACCGGCGATCACGCCGATCAACCACGCATTGCCTGCCGCCCCGCCACCACCGAGGACTACCGCCCGCTCACCTGCGGCACGCACCCGCACGGTGGCGTCGATTGTCGAAGTGGAGGGCATGCTTGAGGAAGAATCAATGTTCATGGGAGTCGCCTTTCGTGAAGTTCCTGGCGAGCGCTCCCGGTGGCGACTACCTAAGCCGCACGATCGTGGGCTGCAGGGGAGCACCCAATTACGGACACTGCGTTCATGGTGCTCACCTCCTGCTGCTAGATCACGATCGTCACGACGCTAACACGCCGGAGAAGCGACGTGTAATCGACACCACACCGGCCCAGGCGCGTTTCAGGGCACCGATGGCGAGGTTGCGGCAGGTGGCCATGGCGCGGGGTGCGTTGCCGGTCCGCAGCTGGGAGGCGTCCTCGGCGAAGGTGGTGTCGCGGACGAGGTGCAGGGCCTCGACCTGCCAGTGTTCCTTGACCGGCTGCGCGAGCCGGGCGGGCGCGGCCTGCTCGGCCGAGAGACTGGTGACCGCGTAGACGGTCTTGACCGTGGTCTTGCCGGTCTTACGGTCGGTGCGCCGCCTCTTGATCTGGATCGCCTGCTGAGCTCCGGGGAACAGCAGGTTTTTCAAGGTGCACCTTGATCCGGCGGATCTCCGAGCGGCCGTGGCCGACGCCCCGGGTCCGCCCTGCAGCGGGATGTCCTTCCAGGGAAGGGACTTGAGCTGCTTGCGGAGCTTCCTCGTGTTGCCCTTGACGATCACGATGTAGTGGGCCTGCCGCCCAAGCAGATAGGCGGCATGCTCGCGCTGGGTGTGCAGGGCGTCGGCGGCGACAACCATGCGGGCCAGGTCGGCGACGTCCTCCAGCAGTGGCCGAAAGCGCGTGATCTCGTTGGTCTTGTCGCCGACGTCGAGCTGGGCCAGGACCAGGCCGGTGGTGTGCTCTAGGGCGACGAGCAGGTGAATCTTCCGCCCGCCCGCTTTCGCGGCGCCCCGCAGGCTCTTGCCGTCCACGGCCAGCGCGCGCAGTCCGGCCGGCTTCAGGCGACGGTCCGCGAGCCAATGCGCGACCGCCCGGTGCAGGGCGTCGCCTTCGATTCGGGCCAGCAGCCGGCGCACAGCGGACTCCGAGGGCAGTTGCCGCGCGGGCAGCACCGGGTCGGGGCGGACGCCGAGCTGCCCGAGCACGTGAGCTGGCGCGTCGGCGATCCGCTCGCCCACTGCCGGCAGCGAGGTCGCCCCGGCCAGCACCGCGCACGCGGTCAGGGCCAGGACGACGGCCAGGCCGTGCCGCACGCCGCGCGGATCGCGCGGGTCCGGCACCTCGGCCAGCCGTTCCAACAGGCCCAACACCTCCCCAGAGCCGGCCTGCGGCTGATCACGAATCTGGTCAAGAACAGGAGGGATCGGAGCTGATACGCGGGCAGGCACGGTCTTCCAGGTGGATCACGGCGCGCTCGACAACTCCATGATCTTGGAATCCGTGCCTGCTTCCGTTCCCGATCCACCCCCACCCGACACACCGTCAGGAACCGGATACCATCCGACTACGCCGCAGCCCTGCTCTCACATCTGAACAGCAAGCCGAGAATGCCGTCCACCGCCGGGCCAGGGCCCGCGTCGAGCACGCCTTCTCCCGGATGAAGACCTGCAAGATCCTCCACGACTGCCGCTTGCACGGGGACGGCGTTCACCAAGCCGTCCTCGGCGTGGCCCGACTGCACAACCTGGCCCTCGCCGGACAGCCCCACCTCGACCAAGGACCAGGCCAGCCCTGCCCGATACCTGCCTACGGGACACCGCTTAGCTCGGGTTTCGGCTCCGATTGCCGAGTTGGTGTGGCCGCCGGTTCCCACAGCTTGGTGGTCCTTATGTAGCCGTAGACCACTGACCCCATCGCCAGAATGAGAAGTGGCCCGAACAGCCGTGGATGTCTGGCCATCTCCATCGGCAGATAGCGGTACGACACCAAGAGCGCAGCAAAGACCGTCGCGCCGTAGATGACCAGCTGGATTCCTGGCCGGTCCCAGCCACGGTCGTGCGAGCGCAGCGCTGCCTCGACGGTGAGCGCGAACACCGCACCGGCAACGAGATCCACACCGTAGTGGTAACCGAAGCCCAGCGTTGCGCTCAGCGTAGCAATCAGCCAGAACGTGCCCGCGAACCGTAGAACTCGTGAGCCCTTGCGGGAGTGAATAAAGATCGCGGTAGCCCACGCTGTGTGCAGGCTGGGCATGCAGTTTCGGGGGGTGATCTCATCGTAAGGCATCGGATGCGGGGTGCTGATCGGCGGTGGCGTGTCCGGCCATATGTTGGCGACCGCCCAATGCGCGCCGCCGGTGCCGGAGGCACCCGGACCGAATGCGAAGACCGGTCCGACCACTGGGAAGATCATGTAAATGGCAGGCCCGAGTAGACCGATCACCAGGAAGGTGCGCACCAGGTGATGGCGAGGGAAGCAGCGCTCGACCGCCACATTGCGTAGTTGGTACAACGCGACGACGATCGCGGCCACCGCGAGCTGCGCGTAGACGAAGTGGAGAAGATGGGTACCGATCGGGCCGGCGGCCCTGACCATCCGGCCCACCAGCCACGACGGGTTGCCCAGCGCGTGATCGGCGGTTGCCACGTAGCGGTCGAGTACCGCCGGGCGGGACTTCGACGTAATGAACAGCCAGGTATCGCCCGCCTTGCGGCCGGCCACCAAAAGCAGGCCCAGCCCGACGCCTTTCAGCAGCAGGACACGTTCCCGGCCGGTGTGGCGGGTGACTGCGATGACCGCACAGCCCAACATCACCCACAACGCGCCGTTGCCGAAGAAATGGCCGTCGGTCATCTTGGCGTCGACCGCCCACCGCACCAGCACGAAGACGACGTCGATGCCGATTGCAACGCCGGCCGCGATGAACCGTTGCCGCCAGGTGAGCACCACCATCATCAACGCCAGACCTCCGTAAAGCGGCCCCGGTTTCGGGGCGAATATCAACCCTTCAACCTGGTTGGTGATCGGCCCCGGCTGACCGTAGCGGCGTGCGGCGATCTCCAGTCCGACGAGGAAGCCAAAAGCCGCCACACCCACTGCAGCCCATAGCATCGCTCGCCGTTGACGCCTCGCGGCCGACGCAGTCCTGCTGTTTATTCGCGAAAAGACCCGCGACGCTCTAGACATCAATCCTTTGGCCGATTTATTCGATATGGGTTAAATGGGCGAGAAGCGATGGCAGCGGCCATCGCGAGTTCGAACATGATATCGGAGTGGTGCGACTCATTTCGCTGACACAGAGTGGCGCCATCGACTATCCAGAGGGATCCAAAGTATCCGAAACGCCATGCGTGTCCTGCGTGTAGCCGTCCAGTGAACCGGCGTCGAGGGCCGCCGGGACCGGAACCACGGCGCGGCGGCGCCACTTGCCATTGGCGAACAAGGGTGACTGCTCCGAAATTCGGGTGGGTATCGCCGCAGCCCGTCGGCGGCGAATACACGGTACGACGCGGAAACCCGCCCCCATGTCGTTCTGAAGTAGAGGCTGCTTCTCCTCTTATCCCTCGGAGGTATGACAACCGATGCCGCCACCCAGGCATCCGGGAGTCGCTCTTCGCAGCATGGCCCACCGCCAGCTCGGCTTCGATCGTCAGTGCGAAGATCCGTGAGTGATCAGCAACCAGCTCTCGTTTCAGCAGTACACCTCTCCGGCCCAGGTCACTCCCCGGCTCCACAAGGACCTGGCTCGGTGCTGGATCGAAGTCAGCAACGCCGGCGGAGCCGCGGGCTTCCCCTTCCCGTTCATCAGGGACGCGGCTTCGGAACTGCCCTGACGCACAAGGCCCACAGGGTGGCCCGTGAGGAGATGGGTCCGGAGCAGCTGCGCCTCGCTGCGCGAGGCGGGGCGGGCCTTGAGCAGTTCTACGGACGACTGGGCTGGAAGGAGATCGGGCGTTGGCCCGAGGCCCTCCGCTTGGCCGTGGGCGACGACCGCGACGAGGTGCTCATGGTCCTCAGTCTCCTGTGACCTGCCTCGCCGGGCGCCTGGACGGCCGGAGGTGACGAACGGCACGGGCCGACACCGGGTCTGCAATGCTCCGACTACCTGCCGTCCGCTGCCCTCGAGCCAGCCTCCGACTGACCCCGGTCCGCCGCGGCCACAGGTTCGCGCCTGGCATCGCCCCCTGCCGTGACCGGCTCCGGGTGCTCCCATGCCTCGGGCAGCAGCAGCACAGCCAGGTTCGCCGCTGCCACGAGCACCGCGCCTGCCAGCAGTGGTGCCGAGGTGCCGAGGAGGGTGGCAACCGGAACGGCCACGGCCAGGCCCAACGGGCGGGCGGCAAACGAGATCAGCGCGTCGAAGGAGCCCACCCGCCCGAGCACCTCCTGCGGGATGCGGAGCTGGATGGCGGTCTCCCACAACGGGCTGAGCACTCCTAGCCCGAACATCCCCAGGAAGTACGCAGACGCCGCCCAGGGCAGCGCCAGTCCCAGCCCGAAGGCCGCCAGCGGCAGCGCGAAGACGGCCGCGCCCACGGCCACGCCGACCAGCGGGCGGCGCATCGGCAGCCGTCCTGCGGCAAAAGCACCGACCAGCATGCCGACGGTCCCCAGCTGAGCCACCAGGACCCACGCACCGTCACCGCCCATGCTCCGGACAGCGATCAGCGGTCCCAGGGTGAGCAGGAAGCCAGCCACCAGATGCCATACTCCATGGCCCAGCACATTGGTGAGGAACCAGCGGTGGCGCCGGGTCTCGGTCCAGCCTTCGCGCAACTGCGCCCGGAACCCCGCGTGGCCGCCGTCGGCCGGCCTGGTGGCCCGGCGGGTGTGCAGACCGCCCAGGGTGGTCGCAGAGCCGATGAAGAGCGCGCCGGTCAGTAGCGAGGACCAGCCGGCGCCGAGCATCAGCATCATGCCGCCCGCCGTAGCAGGGCCGGCGGTCTGGGCCAGGCCGGTAGCGACGTCCAGCCGCGAGTTCAGCCGCAGCCGCTGGTCGGCGTCGACGGTCGCCGCGACCAGGGTGCGGACCGCTGGGGTGCCGAAGGCGACTGCGGCACCGGTGACCGCGGCGAGCACGGAGAGGTCGGGCACCCGGACCAGGCCGCAGAGCAGCTCCGCGCCGATCGCGGTCTGCGCCGCGCCCCTGAGTAGATCGGCAGCGAGCACGACCCGATGCGGCGGGAAGCGGTCCGCCAGCACGCCGGCGACCGGCAGCAGCACCAGCATGGGCAGCAGTTCACAAGCCAGCACCAGGCCCAGATCCCCTGCCGAACCCGTCGAGCCTGCGGCGTGTCCTCTCAGCAGCGCGAGCGTGAGCGTGGTGGGTATCAGCGCAGTGGCCAGCGCCGCGCAGGTGCGGCCGATCAGCAGTCGGCGCATGAGTTGCGTCATGCGTGCATAGTATTTCGACAGCTAATCGTTTAGCAACGAAATATAAGTTGGCGTACATACTGAGGGTATGGACACCGAGAGTCAGGGTCGGGAGCGGCCCGCAGAAGGGGACGACTCCGTCGACGTGCACCTTGCACGCTGGCGCGGCAAGGCCCCGTTCGACGCGCGGGTGGAGGGGATCGTCACCCGCATACAGTTCCTGGCCAAGCATGTCGGCCAAGCCAAAGACCGCGCCCTGGCCAAGGTTGGCCTGCAGGAGTTCGAGTTCGCCACGCTGCACCGGCTCGGCGCGCGCGAGGCCCCGGGGCGGGCCACCCCCTCCGAGCTGGCGGCTGAACTCATGCTCTCCCCTGCCGGCATGACGGGCCGTCTGGACGTCCTGGAACAGTCAGGGCTGGTGCGGCGTGTGCGCAGCAGTCAGGATCGACGCCGGGTGGACGTGGAGCTCACTGAGGCGGGGCGCACCCGCTGGCTGGCCGCGATGGAGCTGCGCGGGCAGGCGGAGGACTCGATGGTCGCCCCACTCGACCCGGCAGAGCAGGACACGCTCAGCGCCCTGCTCAAGCGGATGCTGATCCAGGCGGAGGCGGACAGCCGCCACCGGTGAAGCCCGAGTCGATGGTGTTGCTTCTCGCCGTCAGGTCTCAGTATCTCGCCGGCCGCCGCCGCGGCTGCCCAAGGCCACTCACGTTCGACCGACACCCGGCAAGATCGGATTGAAATCAGCGACTCAGGCGTACTTGTGAGGGTGACAAGGGCGACAACGCCGGTCACCCTGAGGGCCTCGTCGCCGGCATCAGTGATCAGGGCCCCGTCGAAGCGGTCGAGGATCAGGCCCCAGCGGCACGGTGACGCTTCCCTCCCCGCGGCTGACGCAATGCCGATTCCCGGCCTGCCACGGCCCGGCCAACTCCTTGATCAAACCACCGAGATGTGCACGGAAGACGCCTGCGAAGGCAGGACGGGGCAAAGCCGCACGGGCCCACTTCTTGGTCACACTCGAAGAACCCGCGCGGCCGTCCCCACGTCATGGCCTGTGACCGCTCTCATGCTTGACGGGCAGGATGGAAGTTTTCCTCCAGGAACGCCGAAACCGCCTCGGTGAACGCCTCCGGCGCTGCGTGATGGATCAGGTGTCCAACCGGGATGGGGATCACTCGCCCGCCAGGGATGCGGCGGGCGAGTTCGGCGACACCGTCCTGGGGAACATGGCTGTGTGGGCCGCCGGCGAGCACGAGGGTCTCTGCGGTGATCTGGCCGAGTCGCTCCAGCCACCTGGGATCGGGGGCGTCGATCTGCCGCCTGACGGCCAGCACCATCTCCCAGTCGAAGGTCAGGACGCCGTCCGGCCTTGCCGGGGTGCTCGGCTCCCGGGGACGGGGTACCGGCACATCCTCCAGGACGAGCCGGCTCACCCGCTGCGGATGGTCCTCCGCGAGCAGGTAGGCCACGATCCCGCCCATGGAGTGCCCGATCAGATCTACTGGTCCAAGTCCCAGTACGTTCATGAACCGGAGCACATCGGCTTGCATGAGTTCGAGTGAGTAGTCCCCCGGCCAGCCGCTTCGGCCATGACCGCGAAGATCGAGGGCGTACACCCTTCGGCTCCGGGCGAGGGCGGGCACAACCGCCTCCCAGTCGGTGGCATCCTCGCCCAGCGCGTGCAACAGGACGAGCGGCGGAGCATCCGGAGAACCCGACATCTGATAGGCCAGCCGGACCTCGCCAACGTCGACCGAGCGTTGATCAACCATGTCCGGAGGATATGCGGACGGATCCCTGCCGGAGATTGGCGTTCACCAGCAGCCGAACCACCATCCTCAGTCGGCAGCTCGGGTTCTCAGCCACACGGTTCTGGCCCCGATCCTCAATAGCCGACAACACAGTTAGACCTCGGCGAACGGGACAGCGACGGAGCCCACTGGTTCCCGCGAGGCTGCCGCCGCTGCACCCCGCAAGCCGTACACACGGCACACAGCGCCCACCCCGGCCAGTGCGAACAGTGCGTGGACGACCCAGCCCTGTGCCATCCCGGCCGCACCCTGCGTGCCCTGATGCTGGAGCTTCGCCGATGACACGCCAACCAGGCCAGACGACACCCAATGCCGGGCTCGACTCTTTCCGCGCGGCCGGCTGCTGCCGCGTCGCAGACCCAAACAGCCCGGGGATCTTGTGACGGTCAGGGCGCCGAAGCCCTACTGATTCACTTCGGTGTGGGCGCTGGCACCGACTTCGCGGAGTTCGGCCACCATGGCGGTGGCGACTTCTTCCGGCACGTTCTCGAGGATGTTCGTCGGAAGTTCGCTGATGAGGGACTTGCAGTGCCACGAACTCAGCCCGGTTTGCCTGTGCAGCAGCTTCACGATCTCGATAGCCCGGAGGCCAGAGTCAGTCAGAACTACTGTGTGCGGCGGGTCGTCGCAGACCAGCAAGAACGATTCGCTCACCGTATCCGATCCCTCCATCAGCCCGCAGCGTACGGCGAGGCTCGGCGATCATGCCAGGATGCGTCTGCGGAGCAGATCAAGGTTGGCCCGCCCGTAGCCCATGCGCTTGAGGAGCTTGACGCCGGTCACGTGGCCTTCGACCTGACCGGAGCTCCAAGGCGTGGACAGGCCGGCGGTGACCGCGTCCAGGTCCCTCTTCATGCCGTTGACCAGGGAATGCAGGGCGGGAAGGTCGTCTGCGAGGACGTGGTCCATCCATGCGGGCAGTTTCTCGCCGCGCAGATCGCGCATCATGTCGGCGAAGTCGCGGACGCGGTGTGTGGTGGCGTCGAGGTGTGGGCAGGCGGCCCGGATCTCTTTGAGCTCGGCCGCGTCGGTCTCGGCGAGGCGTCCGGGGTTGGCAATGATCCAGCGGACGACACTCCGGGGTTTCGGGGCGGGCCTCGGCTCGGGAGCCGACGCCGGCGAATTCTTCGGCTTGGGGCTGTGCGGCCTTTTGAAGGGGCGGAAGTACCGGCGGACGCACTGGATGTCTCCGGTGAAGCCGCGTGCGCGCAGTTCGCGGTGCAGCTGCGGGATGTCGTGACAGCCCTCGCGCCAGCGTTGGCGCAGGTAGGACTTGTGTTCGTCCAGGATCGAGGCCTGGTTGGTGGCCTTGACCAGCAATTCGTCGAGACTCTGGGCGCGAGCGAAGCGCCGTTGCCGTCACTCGCCGACGCCGAACTCACCGACGCCGAACTCACCGAGCGCACCCGGGAGGACCTGCGCGAGGCGTCAGATGCTCATCGAGAGCGACGACAGTTGTAACGGACCCCGCTCTTCAGCCTGACGACCCCGTTCGTCACACTGACGCCGTGCCTCGAATAGCCACCGCCACCTCGTCCCGGCAGGTCCGCCGCCTCACCACGATGGCGTTTTTCGGTCCGCCGGTGATCGTCGGGCTGTCGTTGCTGGCCGCCAATCCGGACTGGAGCGGGCTCGGACTGGTGCTCGGGACCTTCGTGCTGATCGCGACTCTCACGCTGATGATCATCGCCGCGCCGAACGGGTGGCTGATCGTCGGCGGGGTGATCGTGGGGATCGCCGCGCTGTCCGGGCCGGGGCCGGTGCTGCAGGCGGAGGTGATGGCGCACCAAGGGCAGCGGGTGGAAGTGCGGGTCACCGCAGTGAAGACGTACCAGGGCAAGCACGGGCCGGAGTACACCTGCCTTCTGGGGCGGGTGGACGGCAAGCCCCTCAAACACGCCGAGCTGGGCAACGACTCCTGCGACGGGCCGATGGAAGTCGGGCAGACCGAGGACGTGCTCGTCGACCCGCACGGCTGGACGGCGCCGGAGCCGGCCGAGACGGACTACAGCGGGATCGACATCGCCGCGTGGGCCCTGCCGTTGGTACTGGTGCTCTTCGAGCTACTGGTCTGGCTGTCCCGGCGGGTCGGGCTGCGCCGGTTCGAGGGCCGCTGATGGCACCCGGGTCCCGGAAGAACGTGGCCTATGGCCCCATAGGCCTTCCGCGGATTTTCCCTCGGCTACCGGCACGTTCGGACACGGTCGCCGCGCCAAAGCGGATCGCCGGACCAGCCGGCAGGCCGCTACGGAGGACGCGGCTAGCCGGGAGGATCGATGGTTTTGGCCCATCCGACCGAGAGTCCCCAGGATCCTTTTGTCTTGGCGTCAACCGAAACAGCAACGTTCTTGTGGCTGCGCCTTAGACCTACCTCGTTGAACTGACCAGGCTTGCCGTCTGCGCAGATGACGGTGTAACTCACGAGAGAACCGATGTTGACATCGATGGTGCCAGAACCCGAGCAGATCACTGCGACTTCCAGAGTTCCCGGCTGGACCTGACGGATCGTTGAAAACGAGTGGGGTCCGGTCTTCCCGCCTGCCTTGATGAACGTCTTCTGCGCGTCTGGAAGCTGGGGCGGAATGCGGGGGTCCGCGTTGGTGCCAGGCGCGGCTGAAGACGCACTGGGCGAAGCCGTTTCATGCGGCGTCCCGCTTGTGGTTGCTCGATGACCGGTTGACGTCGCACTGCACGCGGTCAACGCGAGCAGGGCCACAGGAACGAGTAGGCCTATTCGCCCCACGTGTATCACCCCACATACATGGGGCCATAACCGGTCACGTTGTTCTTCGTCAGGTAGCAGGTGTGGTGCTCGTAGTAGGCAGTGCCCGTGAACTTGCGGCGCCACACACCGTATTGCGCATGGACGGTCTTGTGCGGAGGAACGTTCTTGACGTGAACCACGTTGCCGAGTTCGGCGGTTACCGATGCATGCAACGTGACGCTGTACTGGGTGCTGACTTCGGCCAGTACCGCACTGACCTTGGTCGTGATCTGGCCACTGAAGCTGGCGCCGACGGTCCCGGACACCTTGGCAGTGAAGTCCATGTCTTCTTTTTCGCTGGTGCCGTTGTAGTTCGACTGCGAGGGGCCAACGGCCTGGTGATACTTGCCGCCAAGGGAACTCGCCTTGAACCACCGACTCTCGTCGCAGTCACCAGCTGCGGGGCACTTCTGTCCGGGTGCGCACGTGCCGCCCGGGATGTCGGGGTCACGATCAAGCGCAGGATCGGTGGGGGCGTCGGTCAGAGATTCTGCAGGAGTGGCCGGCGGCGCCGTGTTGAGAAGTCCCGGGGTGTCATCGTTACCGTCTTGAGGCGTTGCCGTGGCAGATGTCGGGGATGCGATCGCCTGCGCCCCGCTCACGTGCGGCCCCCTCACATGTTAATGCTCGAACGGTCCGGCGATTCAGCCTCAAATCCCCAATGGCCGTGTGGAGTTCCCGCACTATCGCGGAGTTTCCACCAAGATGACACATAGTCAATTCCGGGAATCAACGTCCGTATCGCCCGACCCCGACGAAGCCATCTCGGGTAGACCGAATTTCCTCCATCGCGGAGCCCACTCCGGCCGCGGCCGCATTGGTCACTACGACCGACTGCCTCCGCTTGTATTCATACATACTAAAGAGACTGATCCGTCCTTTTGACCCTCTTCTCCCGGATGGCGTGACGAATGCTGCGGTCTCACAGATGGCCCAGGTGGATGGAGCAGTACCAGGCCGAGGTGCGTCATCACCGCGAACCAGAGGCCAGCCCGCCGCACCGAGGCCCGCTCCCGCTGCTCGGTGCTGTCAGCAGTCCCACCGCCGGCACACGCAGTCGGCACGGCAGTGGAACTCCGGCCAGCGCGCCCGCGCCGCCCAGACCGGTGGCCGTCGCCAGGGCGGTCGGGATCAGGCTCACCGTCCGGTCACCCTCCGCGGTGCCGCCACGATCGCTTCGGCTCTGGCGGGCACCCCGGCACCTGAAGGTCCACCGGCACGACGTCAGAGACGGCCCCTTCCACGCCGTACCCGCCCGCGAATTTCCCGCAGTTGATCGCGCAGTCCCCGACCGCGACCACCAGGCGCGGCTTGCCCATCGCGGCGACGGTGCGGCGCAGTGGCTCGGCCATGTTCCGTGTCACGGGGCCGGTCACCAGTGCCACGTCCGCCTGCCGGGGCGAGGCCACCAGTCGGGCGCCGTACCGCTCGATGTCGTACACCGGGTTGAACGCGGCGGCGATCTCGATCTCACACCCGTTGCAGGAGCCCGCGTCCACACAGCGCACCTGCACCGAACCGCTCAGCTGCCGCGCCTTCTCCGGCACGTCGCCCTCCGGGCGCGGCGGCGCGGGCTCGGCGACCCGCCCGGTCGTCCGGGTCTTGCGCGACAAGCCCATGAACCTCTACCGACTGGTGGTGAGGACTTCCGCCAGTAACCGCAAGATCCCCAGCGGCTGGAGTGACGACACGTTCCCCGTGCTTTGCGTGATCTCAGAAGACTTTGCTTCCTGCTATGCGGTCTGCCCCTGGAACGAAGCGGGTCCACGCAGCAGGAAGAGGAGGCGGCCACCGCCCGGAATCGCCTCCCGCGCGGTGACCGCCGTCCGACTGCCGTCTCCACGACGGCGGTTTTCGAGGCGGCCGCCTCCCGGCACCACAGAGCGCTGTCAACTCTCTCTCGGGAGACGGCCGCCGATCATGGGCTGTCGCTACGACGGCGGCTTTCCTGCTGACTGAGCCGCTTTCAGGTCGGCGAGCAGTTCGGCCTGCCCTGCCAGCACGCCGGACAGGATCGAGCGCGCCACCCGCAGCAGCTCCGCCACTTCCGGGCTGGCCAGGGAGTAGTACACGTTCGAACCTTCCTTGCGGGTGCGC
>NZ_BMVG01000045.1 GCF_014650595.1 Streptomyces alanosinicus | reverse complement strand
ACCAGCACTCACCACAAAGGGTCCGTCAGCAAGCTGACGCACCCTCATGAATGATCGAGGCTAAGGCAAACCTTTCATTGCCAGGCGGTACCGCAATTACTGTCCGCGCATTGAGTTCACAGTTCGATCAATATCACCCTCGGGCGCAGTCACCTATCAAGATCCCGCACGTGCGTCAAGGCACGGATCCTAGTGGCATGACGCCTGACCTTCCGTCGGGTTCATTTGAAGCAGGGCACGCCGATAAATCAGGCACCGCATGATACGGCACTGCTCTTGCACAGCAATCAAAAACTCCGAATTACGAAATGGGAAAACCCATGAAAATGCATTTCCGGAAGCGCAGTCTCGTAATGGCTACAGCTTCGATCGCTCTGGCAGCTGGCGCCGCCTTGGTTCCGGCAAGCGCATTCGCTGCCCCAATGCCCCACCACGCCACCGAAGTGGTGGCCATCCTCCACGGCTCTCCTGGTGGCAGCGACCCGAGCGATCCCGGGTACAGTCACGGCGGCGACGGCCCAGGCCAGGGTGGCAGCTGGGGCCTGGCAGGAACCAACCACGATTCCGTCTACAACGGCTACAGTCACCAAGGCTCCGGCCCGGGTGACGGTGGCGGCTGGGGCCTTGGCCAGGGCCACTAGGCGGCAACAGATCGCGAGCTGAGACGTACTACATGCACAGGAGACGACCCCCGCGTCATCGCGCGTCGGCACGAAACGGCCGAAGATGGCGCGGTGGTCGTCGCGACCAGTTCGACACGGAAACGCACCACAACCGCACCAGATCGAGCGGGGAACAGCGGGGAATCACGGTGAAAACGCCCCGGTCCAAAGAGGCCACGAAACGGCCGTTCGCCCAGCTCAGAAATCAATCGGCCCCAAAATGCCTCAGCTTCCCAAGCTGAGAGCGCGAGTTCGATTCTCGTCACCCGCTCCAGAGAGAAACCCCAGGTCGGTGGCCTGGGGTTTGAACGCGGCCTGCCCCTGCGCGTCCAGTTCCGCCACGGCCAGCGTGCTGGGCTCGGCGGCCTCGACGGCGTACGACAGGTCCACGCCGGACGCCTCCAGGTGGGACCGGAACAGGCGGCCGAACACATCGCCGGACAGCCGCGCGAGGAAGCGTGCCGGGGTGCCGAGACGGGCCAGGGCCACCGCCGTGTTCGCGGGTCCGCCGCCCGGCAGCACCCGCAGCGCGAGTTCGTTCGCGGCACCGGCCGGCTCGGTGAAGGCGTCCGCAACGCACTCTCCAGGACGGTGATCTGACGAGGGCTCATGGGCTGCTCCCTCTCGGAAGGGCCGGCCAAAGGGGCCGCGACGCGACGCGGCCAACGACCTGCTACGCGGGGACGACGGTCACGGGCGTTGCCGATTTGTGACGACTGGAAGGCATTGACGTTGCCTGGACGCGGAGTCCATCATCCTCGGCATGCAGTGTCAACGATGACATAAGTCAACGATGACACCTCGGGACGGCATGCTCCGATGCCGACCGCGCCGCTCGTGATCCCGCAGGAGTCGTTCATGTCTCGCACCACTCGTCTGACCCCCTCCCTCCTCAGAGTCGCCGCGTGCACCGGCATCGCGGCCCTCACCCTGACGGCCTGCGGATCCGGCTCCGGGTCGGGCGCCGGGAGCTCCGGCTCGGGCGGTGTCAAGGTCGGTCTGATCACCAAGACCGACACCAACCCGTTCTTCGTGAAGATGAAGGAGGGGGCGGAGAAGGCCGCCAAGCAGGACGGCGTCCAGCTGATGACCGCGGCGGGCAAGTTCGACGGCGACAACGCCGGGCAGGTCACCGCCATCGAGAACATGGTCGCCGCCGGGGTGAAGGGCATCCTCATCACCCCGAGCGACTCCAAGGCGATCGTGCCCGCGATCGCGAAGGCCCGTGCCAAGGGTGTCCTGGTCATCGCGCTGGACACCCCGACCGAGCCGCAGAGCGCGGTCGACGCCCTCTTCGCCACGGACAACCTCAAGGCCGGCGAGCTGATCGGCGAGTACGCCAAGGCTGCCATGAAGGGCAAGACGGCGAAGATAGCCGCCCTCGACCTGGCGCCGGGCGTCTCCGTCGGCGTCCAGCGTCACAACGGCTTCCTGAAGGGCTTCGGCGCCACCGACAAGGACGTCGTCTGTGCCCAGGACACGGGCGGCGACCAGGCCAAGGGCCAGACGGCGATGGAGAACTGCCTGCAGAAGGCGCCCGGCATCAACGTCGTCTACACGATCAACGAACCGGCCGCCCTGGGCGCGTACACCGCCCTCAAGGCCAAGGGCCGGGAGAAGGACGTCCTGATCGTCTCCGTGGACGGCGGCTGCACCGGCACCCAGGCCGTCAAGGACGGCAAGATCGCCGCGACGTCACAGCAGTACCCGCTGAAGATGGCCGCCGAGGGCGTCCAGGCTGTCGTGACGTACGCCAAGAACGGCAAGAAGGCGTCCGGTTACACCGACACCGGCGTCACCCTGGTCACCGACAAGGCACAGGCAGGAGTCACGTCCAAGGACACACTCTACGGCCTGCAGAACTGCTGGGGCTGAACCGCCCCCCGAGGACCGTACGACACCGCCCCTCCCCTCAGCGGGGCGGTCGGCCCAGCACCTCCCCGGCCCGGGACGGCCGCCCCCCTTGTCCTGGCGACAAGGACTCTGTCTTCCGACAAGGACTTCGCATGACAGCCACGACCACGCCGTACGCGGAGCTCAAGGCACCGACCACGGCCCGCAGACTGCTCACGGCACCGACCACCGGACCCCTGGTCGCCCTCCTCCTGGCCTGCGTCTTCTTCTCCGTCTCGTCCGACCAGTTCCTCACCGGAGGGAACTTCTCCCTCATCGTGCAGCAGGTCATGGTCGTCGGCACGCTCGCCATCGGGCAGACTCTGATCATCCTCACCGCCGGAATTGACCTGTCGTGCGGGGCCGTGATGGCGTTCGGCAGCATCGTGATCGCCAAGATGGCGGCCGAGGGCTCGCTGCCACCGCTCGTCGCGATCGCGCTGGGCCTGGCCGTCTGCGGCGGCTTCGGCCTGCTCAACGGGTTGCTGGTGCAGAAGATCCCGCTGCCGCCGTTCATCGTCACCCTCGGCATGCTGAACGTGGCGTTCGCGCTGACCCACATCTATTCCAAGGAGCAGACCGTCACCAGTCTGCCCGGCGCGCTGACGGCCCTCGGGCAGACCTTCCCGCTCGGCCACACCGACATCACGTACGGCTCCCTGGTCACCATCGCGCTGTTCCTCCTGCTCGCCTACGCGCTGAGCAGCACCGGTTGGGGCCGGCACGTCTACGCCCTGGGCAACAGCTCCGAGGCCGCCCGGCTGAACGGCATCCGCACCTCCCGCCTGACCATCGGCATCTACACCGTGGCCGGTCTGCTGTACGGCATCGCCGCCCTGCTGCTCATCTCCCGCACCGGAGTCGGTGACCCGCAGGCCGGGCAGACCGACAACCTCGACAGCATCACCGCCGTGGTCCTCGGCGGCACCAGTCTCTTCGGCGGCCGCGGCTCGGTGCTGGGCACCTTCATCGGCGTCCTCATCGTCGGCGTGTTCCGCAACGGCCTGCAGCTGATGGGCGTCGCCTCCATCTACCAGACCCTGATCACCGGCGTCCTGGTGATCCTCGCGGTGACCGTCGACCAGATCTCCCGGAAGAAGGCACGATGACCGCCACGACCTCCTCCACCCCCGTTCTGCAGGCCCGCGGTCTGGTCAAGCGGTACGGCCACGTCACCGCCATCGACGGCGCCGACTTCGACCTGCTGCCCGGCGAGGTCCTCGCCGTCATCGGCGACAACGGCGCCGGCAAGACCAGCCTGATCAAGGCCCTCACCGGTGCGGTCGTCCCCGACGCGGGCGAGATCCGCCTCAACGGCGAGCTCATCCAGTTCTCCGGACCGCAGAGCGCACGCGCCCACGGCATCGAGACGGTCTACCAGGACCTCGCCGTGGCCGCCTCCATGGACATCGCCTCCAACATGTTCCTGGGCCGCGAACTGCGCCGCCCCGGCATCCTCGGCAGCACGTTCCGCATGCTCGACAAGAAGCGCATGCGCCAGGAGGCCGCCGAGCACATGGCGGACCTGAAGATCGGCCTGCGGTCGCTCACCCAGGCGGTCGAGACCCTCTCCGGCGGACAACGGCAGGCCGTCGCGGTCGCCCGCGCCGTCGCCTGGGCCCGCTCCGTCGTTGTCATGGACGAACCCACGGCCGCCCTGGGCGTCAAGGAGTCCGGCCAGGTCCTCGACCTGATCCGCCGGGTCCGCGACAAGGGCATGCCGGTCGTCCTGATCAGCCACAACATGCCCCACGTCTTCGAGATCGCCGACCGGATCCACGTCCACCGGCTGGGCCGGCGCGCCGCCCTGATCAAGCCCGCCGACTACTCCATGGCCGAGGTCGTCGCCATCATGACCGGCGCACTCAGCATCGACGAGGCCGGAGATACTGTCGTAGCGGATTCGGAGGCCGCGAAGGCCGCCGGAGTCCAGGCCACCTGACAACACGACTCAGCTCTCAGCATGTCCGGCCGAGGCCGCGGCCGGATCCGAGGGCTCACAGGAGACGGTTTCCTCCATGGCAGCGGACCGCCGCCCCACCCTGACCGACGTCGCGCGAGAAGTCGGCGTCAGCGCCAAGACGGTCTCACGCGTCCTCAACGAGGACGGACCGGCCTCTGCGCAGACCAGGGACCAAGTGCTCGCCGCAGTGGCCAAGCTCGGCTTCCAGCCGAACCTCATGGCACGCAACATCCGCGTCGGCGGCCCGGACACCACCATCGGCCTGGTCATCCCCGACCTCGCCAACCCCTTCTTCGGAGCCGTGGCCCGCGCCATAGAGGACACGGTCCGCGAACGCGGACTGACCCTGCTCATGGGCTCCTCCGCGGACGACCCCGACCGCGAACGCGCCCTGACGGACAAGTTCCTAGCCCGGCGCGTCAGCATTCTGATGGTCGTGCCGGCCGTCGGCGCCGACCACTCCCACCTCAAGTCCCACCGTACGGCGGGGCTACCCGTGATCTTCCTCGACCGTCCCGGCGTCGGCCTGTCCACGGACAGCATCGTCAGCTCCAACCGTGCCGGGACCCACGACGGCGTCGCCCACCTCATCGGCCACGGCCACCGGCGCATCGGCTTCGTCGGCGACCTGCCCGTCAAGCTGTACACCCGCCGCGAACGCCTCGCCGGATACCGCGCGGCCCTCCAGGAAGCCGACATCCCCTACAACCGCTCGCTGGTTGCCAGCGCACACGACCAGCAAGGGGCCAAGGCCGCGACCTCGAAACTGCTCGACCTGGCCGATCCCCCCACGGCCCTGTTCGCCGGCAACAACATCATGGCGCTGGGCACAGTCGCCGAGCTCGCCCGCATCAAGCGCAAGGACGTGGCCGTCGTCGCTTTCGACGACGTCTCGCTCGCCGAGGCACTGGAACCGGCCCTGACCGTCGTCGCCCAGGACCCCGAAGAAATCGGCCGAAGCGCCGCGACCACCGCTCTCACCCGCCTCGACGGCGACCGCTCCCGCGCCCGCACCATCACCGTGCCCACTCGACTGGTCGTCCGAGGCTCGGGAGAGCAGCCGGCGCCCAAGCCGTAGGCGGAGCGCCGCATCCTCGTCATCGACCGAGAGCCGGGACCGCGCTCAAGGAGGCCTCAGTTGCTGGGGGTTCACGGTCGGCTGCCTTCGGTGTTCGGGGGATCAATGCACCGAGGAGCAGCGCCTTGGCAAGGGTCGGAGGGCGGGGCGCTGCGGCCGGTGCCGTCGTCGAGGAGATCGTTGAGTCTGTCGGCGAGGGCGCACCGGGTGCAGAGCCGGCCACCGTGCAATTTGCCCTCGTGCCCGCAGCGGGAGCAGCGGTAGGACATCATGAAGCCCGCGCAGTCCGGGCAGATCACGATCCCGTCATCGGGCCGTCGTCCGGGAAGGACACGCTCGTCGCCGCAGGCTGGGCACTGCCCCCGGACACGCAGGGCCTTGTCGTGGCAGGTGCGGCAGACGTGGCCGGCGGGCCGGCGGGCGGTGAACCAGCCGTGCCGTCCGCAGCGGGCGCACGTCCGCTTGTGCCAGCGATCATGCTGTTCGGGAGTCTTGTAAGCGGGGCTCATGCATCGGGCAGGATGCGGGCTGGGCGGGGCCGCAGCTTCGCGACGTTGTCGGCGGGCGAGGCAGGGAGGCCGTCGGTGGCGGTCCTGCGGACTCCGGCGTTCTCGGCGGTGGTGGCGAGCAGGTCGGCCGGGGTGCAGGACAGGATGTCGCAGAGAGCGGACGGGACCCGCAACGACAGCCGTTCGGGGGTAGGGGACCAGGCGGTAAACCTGGGCGGCGGACAGGCCGATGCCCCGCTCGCGCAGCAGCGGCACCAGCTCGGTCGCGGTGAAGACACCGTGTGCGGCCATCACCTCACGCAGCCGCCACGTGTATCCGACCTTGCGCTTCATGCTTGCCTCCCGGTCTGGGCCTGGAGGGCCGCGGCGATGGTGGAGTCCAGGTGCCGCCGCAGGGTGCAGGTGCGGAAGTCCGAGGAGACGCACGTGTAGGGCGCGGTGGTGCTGGCGTGTTCGTGGCCGACTTGCTCCTGGATTATCTTGAGTTCGCTGCCTCAGCAGGCTGTTGCCCTGGATGTTTGCATCGCGGTGGTTGTCCGGGACGTAGCGGGTGAGGGCACCGGGGTCCTTTCAGCACGGGCCGATCGTTACCGACCTGGGATTGCCCGCCCCCTGCCCGTGGTGGGCTGGTGCGAGTCGTGGCGGCGTTCCCGGCGGTGTGCCGCCCGTAGCCGCTCGATCTCCGCGCGCACGTCCGGCTGGGCATAGAGCCCCGACCGGGACACTCCGGCCTGCTTCGCGACGGTCTCGAAAGTGACGGGCTTGCCCGCCGCGTCGAGGGTGCGGAGGGCCTGGATTGCTTTGGCGCGGGTGTACTCGCTGCGGCGGCGGGCGGCGTCGACGATGTGCCGGCTGTTGTCAGCTCGCTTCGGCGGTCGCCTCCGGCTGCCCGGGATCAGTTTCCAGACCGGTGATGATCTTTTCCAGGTTGCCGAGGACCTGGCGGTTCATCTCGGCCACACGCGCTTGGCCGCGGACCTCGGCGGCCGAGACGATCTGCAGCAGCTGCTGCCGTTGCTCGCGGTGCTGCGGCAGGAACTCGAGGATGGTGACGAACATCGGGCAGGTCAAGCAGGCATTGGCATGCCGGGCATGTCCGTTGCACCGGCAGGCCGCAGTAGCCGTTGAGCAGGGCCTGGGTCACGCGCCCGAGTCGCTGCTTGACCCAGGTGGCCTCGGCCAGAGGTCCGCCGGGATCGACGGTGACGCTCTCGCCCTTGATGTTGACCTCGCGGGCCTTCTCCGAGTGCCGGCGGACCGTGGTGTCGTGCAGCCGGGCATAGTGGGCGGTCATCTCGCCGGAAGAGTGATCGAGAAGGACGCGTACGATTTCCTGCGAGACGTCCCGGTCGATCAGCCTGGTTCCAAAGTGTGGCGCCATTGATGGGGCGTCTGGACGGCTCGGCCGTGCTCGTCCTGGACGTCGCACCGCTCCAGCCAGCGATCGAGCTGGCCGCGGTAGGAGTGCGTGGTCAGGGGCCGGGTGCCCTCGGGGTTCATCCGTGGCGCCGGGAACAGCCACCGGCCACCGCCGGACCAACGCTGCAGGACACGCTGCTGCTGGGCGGCGATCTCGCCTCGACCTCCTCATCGATGGGGACCAGGGCTTCGCGTTTCATCTTCCGGTTGAGGTAGCGCAGGTAGGAGGCGCCGTCGGCGTCCCGGATGATGCAGTCGAAAGCCAGGTGGCAGGCATCGCCGACCCGAAGCCCGCAGCGCATGAGGATCAAGGTCAGCGCCCGGCCGTCGGGAGTGTGCCAGCGGCCGAGGTTGGCGGGCTGCTCGACCTGGGCCATCACGTGCTCGGCCGGTGCCCGGGGAAGCCGCTTGTCGGGGGCGGGGGAAGTCGTCGGGGTAGAAGGTCGCGTTCGCCGGGAGACTCAGGTCCCGGCCGTGGCGGCGCACGGCGTGGAAGAAGGCGTTCAGCGAGCTGATGTCCCGGCTGCGGGAATGAGTTGACCGCGAATCGAGGGCCAGGTCGTCGAGGTATCGCTCCAGCACGGTCCGGTCCACGCAGGCCAGCTCGTCGGCGGCGACGCCCGCCCTGCGCGGCCAGCTCAGTCTGGCGGCAGTCGCGGGTAACGACGCCCTGGGCGAGATGAGCTCGTAGTTCGTGTGGTTCGAGCTGCTCCGCGGACGTGCCCGCCGCCGATGGCGTCACCCCCGGCTCGCGGATCACCGTCGACGAGGCAAACGGCCGGACGGTACGGGTATCCGGCTCGGGCACGCCGTACTTCTTGGGGGGCAGCGAACAACGGCCTGTCCTCGGGCACGGCAGTCGTCACCTACACCGACCGCACGACCCGGGAGACCACCGTCCACTTCTCCGGCTGAACCCTGAACGTCGGCCGCTCCACACCGCTGCCCGACAACAACGTCGCCGCGACCACGCCCTGCCGCAACCACTCCGGCGGTGCAGGGGCCCTTCCTCCGGCTCGGGTCATGCGTTCGCTTGTTTGCCGAGAGGTACGGCGGGGCGCGAACACCGCCCGACCGACGTGAAGCCCAGCGCCGTCGGCGGCGACTTCAACGCCCTTTCGGCCGACTCTGTCGCGTGAGCCTCTGGCCCCCTTACGGCGTCGTCCTCGACCGCCGCGACGGCACGGGCGCCGCGTGATCGGCCTTGATCCCGCCCCACTGCTGACCCCTTCGAAGCGTGGCGTCGGGGTGGCTCAAAGATGGCCTTACGGCGACCCGCCCGGCACAGGGTGCCGGGCGGGTCACTTCACGAAGTCGGGTACGGCACGGGGCGGCCAGGTGCCGACCGTGAGCACACCCATCGAGTACGCGCGGGAGACGAGCGCGGCACGGTTGGGGGCCTTGAAACGGCGGAACATCACCCCGACGTGGTACTCCACGCCTTGGCGGCTGAGGTAAAGGCGTGAAGCCATCTGAACGGTCGAGGCACCCGTGGCAACACCCTCCAGAATGCGGGCGTCCAGAGCCGTGAGTATCGGCGCCGGCTTCGCGGGCCGCTCCGCCGGCTCGTCGTCCGGACTCATCAGGATCACGACACCGGAAAAGTCGTCCCTCTCCCCCTTGACGGCTACACCGGTGATCTCCGCCGAGAAGACCCGGTCGTTGCCACGCATGGCCACCACACGCTCGACGAAGCGACTGCCGTGGCCGTCGGACAGACGCATGAAGTGCTTCGGAAGGATGTTACGAGCGCTCGGATGCAGGACGTCGTAAATACTGCGTCCGCAGATCTCCGTCGAGGACCGGGCGACATGAGAGAAGAAGTCGGCATTTGCCGCTTCTATCCTGAGGCCGGAGTCCAGTCTCGCCATGCAGGTGCTGACCATGGCCGGCCGGTCGACAGAGGTGGGCATCGAAGCGTTCTCCTGAGCGTTGGCGTAGAAGGTCGACGTGCTGTCACGCCGGTTGCGACGGATTCTTGGGGGGGCTGAGTTGTCCATCAACCCAGATCAAGGGGCGAATCAACTCTGCGGTGAGTCGCTCCGTCGGCCCAGGGCCCCACGGCCGGTGGTGAACCTCCGACTGCACGTGTTGCTGACCTCAGACGGCGTGATCGTCGCGGACACCGGCCTTCAGCGACGGCATGGGGTTGTCGGTCGACTCGCGGAGCCTGGCAGCCGGCGACGCGGACGGCGATGGGGGAACTCGCCGCTCGCGCCATCGGGACCGCCGTACCGGAGGCCGGTCGTCTCATCGATCGGCTGCGCACAGGCCGGACGAAGCCCATGGTGCCGGCCGCTCCCGTGCGCTTCCCCGGGCAGGCGTGTCACGGACGCTCGGCGGCCGTTCCCACAGCACGCCCCTGGCGGACCCGCTGACGCACCAGGGCAATGACCACGACGCCCGTGGCGACCAGCAGGGACAGCAGCACGGTCGTACGGCCGCTGCTCTCGCCCTTGGTGTCGGTCAGCATGTAACCGAGGACGAACACGATCAGACCGGCCGTCGCCCAGGTCAGGTACGGGTACAGCCACATCTTCACGACGAGCTTCTCCGGCGCCTCGCGCTGGATGATCTTCCGCATCCGCAGCTGCGAGAAGCAGATGACCAGCCACACGAACAGCGCGACCGCGCCGGAGGAGTTGACCAGGAAGAGGAAGACGGTCTTCGGGTAGGCGTAGTTGAAGAAGACGGCCACGAAGCCGAAGACGACCGACGCCAGGATCGCCGCCAGCGGCACACCGCGGGAGGTGGTGCGGGCGAACGCCTTCGGGGCGTCGCCGCGCTGGCCGAGCGAGAAGGCCATCCGGGAGGCCGTGTACAGGCCCGAGTTGAGACAGGACAGCACCGAGGTCAGCACGATCACGTTCATGATCTGACCGGCGTGCGCGATGCCGAGGGAGTCCAGCGCGGCGACGTAGGAGCCCTCCTTCTTGATGGACGCGTCGTTCCACGGCAGCAGCGAGACCACGACGAGGATCGAGCCCAGGTAGAAGACGCCGATACGCCAGATGATGCTGTTCGTGGACTTGGTGACCGCGCGCCGCGGGTCCTCCGACTCACCGGCCGCCAGCGTCGCGATCTCGCTGCCCATGAAGGAGAAGACGACCAGCAGCACACCGGTCAGGATCGCGCCGGGTCCGTGCGGCAGGAAGCCGCCGTGGTCCGTCAGGTTGCCGAAGCTCGCCTTGTCGGCGTGCACGCCCGGCAGTACTCCGAAGACGGCCAGCAGACCGATGACGATGAACGCGCCGATCGCCACGACCTTGATACCGGCGAACCAGAACTCGAACTCGCCGTAGGAGCCGACGGAGACCAGGTTGGTCGCGGTCAGCACGGACATCACGATGAGCGCCCAGGCCCACTGGGGCACGCCCGGAACCCAGCCGTGCAGGATCCCGGCGCCGGCGGTGGCCTCGACGGCCAGCACGACGACCCAGAAGAACCAGTACAGCCAGCCGATGGAGAAGCCGGCCCAGCGGCCGAGGGCACGGTCGGCGTGCGCGGAGAAGGAGCCGGACGCCGGGTTGGCGGCGGACATCTCGCCGAGCATCCGCATCACGAGGACGACGAGGGTGCCGACGAGAGCGTACGACAGGAGGATGCCGGGGCCCGCGGTGGCGATACCGGTACTGGAGCCGACGAAGAGGCCGGCACCGATCACACCACCGATGGCGATCATCGAGAGGTGACGGTTCTTGAGGCCTGCCTGAAGGCCGCCCGCGGCCGGTGTCTGCTCGCCACGGTCCGACAGGGTGCCGATGTTCCTTGGGGAGACGCTCATTCGTAGTCCTTCGTCCTTCAGATCGAGGCGGTCTGGTGTCTCCGGCGGCACCTGACCGGGTGGGGTCATGCCGGGCGGGGAGCCCGAAGGCGAGGGCGAGTCGGTTCCCCGCCACGGGGCGGACCGTCCGGAACGGCATCGTGGTCACTGACGGCGATGGGGTCCCCTGCGTCCCATGCCTCCGCGAGCGCCGTCTCGGCCCCGCTGAGGCCGGCGCTGGACTGCAGCCGGGTCACCGCGACCGCGGCAAGCGCCGCGCGCAGCGTGTACAAGCCGCGCAGGCCGTCGGGGCGCCGGCCGGTGAGCTGCCCGATCCGCTGCAGGCGACGGTCGAGCGTGTTGCGGTGGATGCCCAGGCGCTCGCAGGTACGGTGACGGACACCGTCGGCGGCGATGAGAGCGGTCAGGGTGTCCCAGAGCACGGGGTGCTCGTGCAGCGGCTCGACCATTTTGAGCAGCCGCTCCGAGACGGCCGGGGTTTCCGCGGCGCCGTACTCCACCAGTACGTCGTCGAGTTCATACACGCCCGGCGGGCAGGCGAGGGCGAGCAGCGTGGCACAGATGCCGTCCGCGACAGACACTCCACCCACGTCCGGCGCTGACCATACCCCCGGATCCTGCCAGTGCACCGCGACCCAGACGTCGCCCGGAAGGTCGCCGCGCGCCTTGCGAGCCACCGTGACAGACTCCTCCTGGTCGGCCGCGGGCAACAGAACACGAGCGCGTTCTCCGCAGGCCAGCACTGTCGCTGCGGCATGGTTTCGGAACGCCTGGTCGATATCGGCGAGCGTGCAGGAGGGTGCATGCACGGCCAGCACCGCGCCGGCTCTGGCGGCACCCTCGGGAGTGCGGTGCACGGGGGCCTGCCCCGGTGGCACCGCGTCGCTCCCGCGGTCGCTTTCGACCTGAAAGTAGCCACAGTTCAGCTCCCGGCCGACCCGGCGGCCGGCGTCACCCAGCCTCAGCACCATGACCTCGTGCGTTAGAGCGTCCTGGCCGTGTCCGCCGACCGTGCAGCGGTTGATGAGGTGACGGGTCATGTCGCGCACCATGCTGAGCAACTCGTCGACAGATCCGCCGCGTCGCTCCCAGGTCCGGCCTTCGGCGCGGATACGAGTGGCGCTCTGCTCGCTCCAGTCCCCCTGGCCGGACACCACCTCGGTCAGGGCCGAGAAGATCTCCCACCGGACTCTGCGGCGCGCTTCATCGACTTCATCGTCCCCCTCTGACGCGAACAGTGGCTGAAGGTCAGGTATCGCCCCCGCGTATGTCGTCATGTCTGGACAGCAAAGCCCACGAAGTTCAGAGTTACATCAAAGTCCCATCAGAAAGCGATCGGAATACGAAGCCGATGGATCATCCCTGTGTCATCATGACCATGAAGGCATGTGATCTCCATCTCCCCTGATCAGGCCGCAGGTTCGAACGGCAACAGGTTCGACTGACTTCATGGTGCACACACGATGAACAAGAGCGACACGTCCCCGAAGACGACCGTGCTCGTCGTGGAGGACGAGTCCAGCATCGCCTCCATGCTCACTATGGCGCTGCAGTTCCTCGGATTCGAGGTGGTCACCGCCGACCGGGGGGCCGAGGCGCTCGCTCGGGCCGCTCAGCACGCCCCGGATGTGATCCTGCTCGATGTGGTCCTGCCCGACGTGGACGGCTTCGAGGTCTGCCGGCGGCTCCGGGACTCAGGCGTCAGCGCCCCCGTCCTGTTCGTGACCGCCCGCGACGCCGTGCAGGACAAGATCCGCGGCCTCGAACACGCCGACGACTACGTCACCAAGCCGTTCGACCTCAACGAGGTGGTGGCACGGATCCGGGCCGTCATGCGCCGCGGACGCGAGCTGACACCGTCCAACGGCCGCAGGCTGCGGGCGGGGTGGGTGGAGCTGGACCAGGACACCCGCGAGGTCTGGCGACACGGCCGGCCGGTGCAGCTGTCCTCCACGGAGTTCGCATTGCTGCGATACCTGCTGGAGAACGCCGACCAGGTCATCTCCAAGGCGCAAATGCTCGACAACGTATGGAGTTACGACTTCCGGGGCGAGTCGGGCATCATCGAGACCTACATCTACTATCTGCGTCGCAAACTGGGCGACACCGACCAGACGCTCATTCGCACCGTTCGCGGGGCGGGCTATCTGCTGCGCACGACGGCTTCCGCACATCTCACGGAGGGCTGAGGCGATGGCCACCGATACCGGCGCCGTCCCGAGCCGTCACAAGGGCCGGGCGGGCCGGTCCGATTCGGCCCACAAGTCCTTGTCACGCAGGCTCACTTGGGGCATCCTCGCGGCCACCGCGTTCGGCGTGCTCGGCGCCGACGTCTCGTGCGTGCTCACGCTTTCGTACTGCCTACGGGAGCACACCGACCGGCAGATCGTCCAGCACCACCGTCTCCGGCTGCAGGCGCTGCGCGAAGGGCACGACCTGCTTCCGGCCGAGGACGGATCCGCATCCGAGGTGACCGACGCCAGGGGTGCCGTACGGCTTTCAAGCGGGGTCACGTCCCTCATCAGAAGCCTGACGATCTCCGCGACGGAGTTGCGCGAGCGGGCCGGCATCGGCCATCCCATGGCGGTGGCGCACCGCCCGGCCCGGGCCATGGTGGGCCGCCTGCCCAGCGGTACCTACCTGGTGACCGCCCGGTCGACGGCCTCGGACGAGGCGACCGTGAAGACACTGGTGGGCATCGAGACCGCCGTCAGCATCCCTCTGATCACCGTGCTGCTGATCGGCGCCCTGTGGAGCAGCCGATCGGTCCTCACCTGCCTGCACGACCTGTCGCGCAGCGCCTGGCGGATCACGGAGGGCAGCAGTGAGCCGTCGGAGCGCATGCCGGTCGTGGAGCAATCGCTGGGGGAATTGCAGCGTACGGCCGACACCTTCAACTACCTGCTGCGACGCATCGAGGAGGGGGCCGTACGACGCCGCCAGGAGGAAACCAGGCTGTGCGAACTCGTCGGCGCCGCAAGTCATGAACTGCGCACTCCGCTCACCGCCATCACCGGGTACGCGCAGCTGGCCAGGCTGGGGGGGCTGGACGACCCACACCGCATGCACCAGGCGATGGAGCAGGTCCAACGGGAGACCTGGCGCATGACCCGCCTGGTCGAGGATCTGCTACTGCTGGCCCGGGTGGGCCACGACAGAATACTCGAACAGCATCCGGTCGATCTGGCCGAGCTCTGTGTCCAGGCGGTGGCCGGCGCTCAGCCCTCCGACGCTCAGCCCTCCGGCGCCCGGCGCACCCTGCGCTGCGTGGTGGAGTCCGCCCCGCATCTGGTGGCGGGCGACCGGCGCCGGCTGGAGCAGGCGATCGGCAATCTACTCGCCAACGCACTTGTCCATACGTCCGAGGGCGCCTCGACCGAAGTTCGGCTGTGTTTGGACGGCGACCGGCATGTCATCGACGTCATCGACGACGGTCCCGGTGTCCCGGAGACCGTGCGGGAGCGCATCTTCGAGCCCTTCTTCCGCGCGGAGACCGTCACAGCACCGGGTCCGGGCCTCGCCTCCAGCCCGGGCCGCGGACTGGGGCTGAGTGTGGCGGCAGCGGTGGTCCGGGCACACGGCGGTCACCTCGGCCTCGAACCGTCCGAGCAGGGCGCGTGGTTCCGTATCAGCCTGCCCGCCCTCGAAGGGCGACGCCGCGCCGGCGCGGTGTCACCGGTAGCGCTGCTCTGAGCCGAACCCGGACGGAGTGCCCCTCACCACATCGGCCGGACAGGCGCCCCGACCGGTGGCGTCCCGCCGAGTCGTGCAGCCGGGCAGCCTTCGCGGCTTCGCAGGTTGCGACAGTGATCGGCCCAGGCACTCGGCGGCGCGTAGCGGGTGCCGCCCTGACCGGCCCGCGCCCGGCGGCCCAGGGCACCCGCCGCGCCAGCCGGGCACAGGCCGTACGGACCGGCGCGGTCCGTACGGCTACACCACGTGACGGAACACCACTGCACGGCCGGTGAAAAACCAGGGATTCACCTGAATTCCGGGGGGTCCGGTTTGTATGACGCACCCTGCGGCGTGGTGCCCCGGCGATGAGGTGGAGGCGAGGCCGGGCGGCGGTTCCCTGGAGTGTTCGGGACACCGGAGGACGGCCTTGATCAGCGCTTTCTGCCTGACGTGGATGTCGCGTTCCCTTCCTTCCGGCTTGTGTGTATCTGGTTGCCAACGGCCTTATCACTTTGAAACACGCAGGTCAAACCGGCCCGCTCTGATATGAGCCGATCTTGGGTATCGTGCCGCGAAGTAAGGCTTCTTTCTCGTGTCGCTTCGATGCCGCGACCCTGATCGGACGGTTAGGTGCACCACCAACGGACTCGAGGGCAGAGCGGCGTAGTGATGCCCCGCCCCTTGTACGCAGCACGGTCCTGGCGCAGATACGTGGTGATCGGGCCCCTGTCCCTTGCGGTCGTCCTCTTCCTGCCATCCGGATCCCTCCTGCGAGCCCCTGGTCCACACGAGCTCTGCAGACTGGCACTGATACTCCTGACGTTGCTGGCGGCACTCGGGTTGGGCGCCCAGCTGCGAAGGGAGCGCGACACCCGTCGCAAGACCGAGCAGCGGCTGCTGGAGTTCCTGGCCACCGCAGGGCACGAGTTGCGCACTCCACTCACCGCGATCTCCGGCTACATCCAGTTGGCCCGGATGGGCGGCCTGGCCGATCCGGAGAAGTTCGACCTGGCCATGTCCCGCATGGCGGACGAGACCCGCCGCATGTTGGCGCTCCTCGACGAGCTGGCCCTGCTCACCGGGATCGACCTGGGCCAGCCATTGCGTCGTGAACCAGTGAACCTGGCACGCCTCTGCCGTGACGCGGTGGCCGATGCCCGGGCCTGCTCCCCGCATCACCCGATCCAGCTGACGATATTGCCGGGCAACCACTCGATCACCGGTGACAGGGACCGCCTCTACCAGGCCGTCGCCAACCTGTTGGCCAATGTGCGCCATCACACACCCAAAGGCACACTCACCGCAGTAGGCCTGGGCACCGAGGATGGCTACCGGGTCATCGAGGTGGTCGATGACGGTCCGGGCATACCCGCCGAGTTGCGCGGCTCGGCCTTCGAGCGGTTCGTCCACGGCAGACAGGCGACCGCTGCCCGCGTTACGGACCATGACGCGGGTGGTGGAAACGGCCTGGGACTGAGCGTCGTCGCGGCCATCGTCACCGCGCACGGTGGCAGGGTGACCATCGAATCCGCCTACCGCGGGGCGTGGTTCCGCATTCGACTGCCCGCCTGAGCCCTGCCGCGCGCCACTCCTCATTCACCCCACACCAGCATTCCGGGGACATTCCCGGGCACGAGAATCGAACCAGATTCAATTTAAAGTTCAACTAAAATCTAGGGGATTCACCAGCTCCCCTTTTCACACATGGTCCACACCCGGCCGGCGCGCGCATCCTACCCCACAATAACGGGATGGATCGGATGAACCAGGCACAAATAGCGCCGCAGTGGATGACACAGCGTTTCCTTTGAAGTCGGCACTACACCCCGCCAGAGCATTCAAGTGGCGACAGCCATTCACAAGACGGACACAGTTGAGAAGCTGTATCGGCTATAATCCTGGATGTTGTCTACCCACACGGAAGCGAGAACGAGGCGTCGGCATCCGCTCGCACAATGCGCCGACCCATTCCCCACCCCACCTCGCACACAGCCCATCAAGTGTCCGTCCCCCACAGAACATCGGGTGGCACCGTGAATCTCACCTTGGCTGCCTTGTCGGCGCATTACCCGCCGCCCCTGGGTGTGGCCCCGGCCGAACCACCGCCGGGCGCGACCGCCCCGCTCTCGACCCTGATCGGCCTCATGCCCCGTGCCGGCTCGGGCCCGGCGCCCGCCGTGATGCTGACGGGGCCCGTCGGCATCGGCCGCACCACACTGCTGCAGGTCTTCTGCGAAACCGTCAGCTCCTGGGCATCGGTGCTGCGCGCCGGCCCGCTCGACGGAACCTGGTACGACACGGTCGGCGCCGTACGGACCGACGCAGCCGTCCTTCAGGCGCCGCTGGACGGCGGGCCCCTGTCCTCCCACCGGCTCCACGAGACGGTGGTGGAGCTCGGCCGACGCGGCCCGGTGGTCCTGGCCATGGACGACGCACACCTGTACCGCCCGCGCTCCCTGCGGGGACTGGACTACGTGCTGCGCAGGTCCATCGGGCTGCCCCTGCTGTCGATGATCACGGTGCCCACTCTTCCTGCCGTCACCGAACACCCCTCCGTCACCTCGCTGCTCGCCCACCACGCCTGGACCCCCATGCGGTTGAAGCCGCTGACGGCCTCATACGTCGCCGAACTGCTCACCCAACGGCTGGGCCGCCGACCCGACGCGGCCATGCTGCGGCGGTGCATGGAGCACTCGGAGGGCATACCCGCAGCCGTCCACGTGTTCGCCGACCGGCATGCCGACACAAGTGTCGGGAGGAACACGGGGCGAGGAACGGGCCCGACCACGCGGACAGGTCCCGGCGCGCTGTCCGGTTCCGCCTCCGCGGTTCTGTCCGCGGCGGCCGCACTGGGCTCCACCGACCCGGAGTTGGTCAGCGAATTGATCCGGATGCCCGTGTCGGCCGTACGACGCGCCATGGACCACCTCGCCGAGCGCCGGGTCCTGTCTCCCGTGGGTCTGCAAGCGGGCACCGGAGGATCCGCCGGTGACGTACCGCACGGCATATCGGGTGACGACCTCATTCCGCTGTACGCCCGTGCCGCGCGGCTGCTGGAGGACGCGGGGCGCCCACCGACCCAGGTGGCGGACGTCGTCCTGCGGATCCGGTACGGCGCCGAGCCCTGGATGCTACAGGCGCTGTACAGCGCGGCCCTGGACGCCGACTCGCCCGATGGCGCCGTGCGTTACCTTTCGCACGCGCTGGACATCGGGGCCGGCCAGGACACCCGTACGCTGCGCCGTATCCGGGCCCGGCTGGCGGAGGCACTCACCACCACCGAACCCGCCGTCGCCCTCGACCATCTGAGCAGGTTGCTGACCACCAGCACCGACGGACGGGAACTGGCCGACATCGCCTTGCGGTACGCCGACACCCTCGTCGTCCTCGGGCTCGGTGACGAGGCGGCCCGACTGCTCGCCCAGGTCCTGGACCGCCCGGCCGACTCCGGGGCGGTCACCGTCCCAGAAGACTGCCGGCCCGCCCTGGAATCGGCCCTGCTGCTCTACGGATCGTTGCGGCCTGCATCCGTACGCTGGCTCAGAGAGCGCTCCCAGAAGTGCTCCGAGCCCGCCGCCGGCAGTCCCGGCAACCGACGCCTGCGGCTGGCACGCACCGCGCTGTCGATGCTCAGCGGTCGGCCCACCGCCCTGCCCGACGGCCCCGTCCCGATGGCCTCCGGCGCCTCCGGCACCCCGCTGGACGACCTGTCGTTGATCGCCTCCGCCGTCGTCGCGCACCTCACCGACCACACCACCACGGCGCTCGACACCCTCGACCAGCTCCTGCACCGCCCGGTCCGCCCGGGTCTCGACCCGAGCCGGGTCCAGGCCCTCATGGTCCGGGCACTGGTGCTGTGCGGCACGGGTGACCTGCCCGCGGCCGAACATGATGGGCGACGGGCCCTGGAATGCGAGCGTCGAAGCGGCGACGGCCCGGTCGTCGCTCCGGCCGTCACCCTCGCCTACGTGCTCGCCCAACGCGGAGAGGTCGCCGCCGCCGAGCACATGCTCCGCGAGATCAACGGCCCGGACCTACAGCCGCTGTTCTACGTCCACCCCCTGTACTGGTGGGCCACGGCAGCCGTCCGGCGAGCCCGCGGCGACCTGCGCGGCGCCCTGGTCGCCCTGCGCTCCAGCGGCCGGGCTCTCGGCCCGGAAGGTTCGGAGTCACCGGTGGTCCTGCCGTGGTGGCTGGAGGCGGCCGACGTGCTGACCGAACTCGGGCGACCGGCCGAGGCACGCCGGGTCGCCGCCCGGGGCGGCGAACTCGTTGTCGGCTGGGGCACGCCGCGCAGTGCCGGACTGGCCTTGCTGGCCCGTGGCCTGGCCACGCCCGGCCCCACCGGACACCGGCTGCTCGACCAAGCGTGTGCCCAACTCGCCCAATCGCCCGCCCGGTTGCTGCGGGCACGCGCCGAGTACGCGCTGGGCGCGGCCCTGCTCGGCGACGGCGACCCGCTGGCTGCCCGGCCCCGGCTGCGAACCGCGCTGGACCTGATGATCGGCTGCGGGGCCGGCAAGGCCGCAGAAGGCGTCCGGCTCCGTCTCGCCGAGGCAGGCGGCAGGCCGCGCCGGCTCACCGGCCGCCCCGGTGACGCCCTGACGGAATCCGAGCGCCGGGTCGCCGCGCTCGCGATGGCCGACCGTTCCAACCGGGAGATAGCGGAGGAGCTGTACATCACCCGGCGAACCGTCGAACTCCACCTGACCCACACCTACCAGAAGCTCGGAGTGAGCGGCCGCGAGGAACTCGTGGGCGTGTTGCGGGACACACCCGGCATCCGTGTGCCCCGGCCGGGTGGTGCGGAGCGATGAGCAGCGCACCGGACAGCCGGCCGGCCCCGTGTAGTCGTACCCTGCGCGAGCGGGCCGCCCAGGACGACTCCGCACCGCTGTACGGGCGGGAGGCCGAAGAAGCGGCGCTGGTCCACATGACGGTCCGGCTCGGCGTCGGCACCCCTGGCGTGACGGTGATCCACGGCAGTCCGGGCAGCGGACGCACGCGGCTGCTCCAGCGCGGCGCGGCGTTCGCCCGGGCCGCCGGCATCCAGGTCCTCACCGCACCGGGCCCGGCCCCGTCCACGCCCGCTCCCTACGCGTTCATACGGCAGCTACGGCCGCCCCGACCGACGACGAACGGACGGTCCCGCGCCGTACAGGCGCCCACGGAGGACTCCGTGCAGGGATGGTGCCACGCGCTGCTGGCGACGGCGCACCGGCCCACGCTCCTCGTCCTGGACGATGTGCACTGGGCGGATTCGCATTCGGTTCAGGTGATCGCAGGGCTGCTGCGCCGGTTCGCCTCGGCACCGCTGGGGGTGCTGCTGAGCGTGACCAGCGCCCGCGGAGAGTTCCCCGATGCCTGCGCCGGACTCGTCGACCAAGTGGGCGCGTTCCAGGAAGGCACAGGTCTGCTGCTGGGACTCGGACCGCTCGGCGTCGCGGAGGTTCGCGCGATGTGCACCGCGCCGGGACTGCCCGTCCCGGCGGCGTCGGACGACATCTGGTGGGACAGTGCCGCCCGGCTCAGCCACGGCAGTCCCTGGCTGCTGCGGCGGGTCATGGACGAGTTGCGCCGGGAGCCGGGCGACTTGCACGCCGCCGGGCTGAGGACGGCGTTCACCCATGGCATCACCGCCGCGCGTGCGACGCGGGCGGCCGAGTCGGCTACGAAGCTGGCCGCAGGACCGCGCGCGCTGCTGAGGGGGCTGGCGGTGTGCCGAGGTCTGGTAGCGGTGGACCAGGTGGCCGCCCTCGTGGGCCTCGACGAGACAGAACTGCCGGGCGCCCTGCGGGCGTTGCGGGTCGAGGGCCTCATCGACTTCGGCGATCCACCAGGGCTGCGGCTGACGGACTGCACGGCCACCTTGCTGGTCGGCATGGACGGCGATGAGCGCAGGCGGCTGCACGTGGAGGCGGCCCGCTGGGCGCACCGCTCTGACGCCGACGAGCAGGCGCTCGCCGCGCTGCTGCTGAACACCGTGGCGTTGGGAGAGCCCTGGGTGCCGTCGGTGCTGCGTCGCACCGCCCGGACCCGGCTGGAGTGGGGCCACTACACCGAGGCGGCCGGACTGCTGGAGCGTGCGCTGCGCGAGCCGCTCAGCCCGGCCGAGCGCGCCGAAGTGCTGCTGGAGGCCGCCGAGGCCTACACGATGGCCACGCCCGAGGCAGCGGAGCACCGCCTCGCCGAGTTGCTGTCCGGAACGCAGGCCCGCCCGCGCGTGCGCACAGCCGCCGTGGACCTCCTGCTCGCACGCGGCGAGCCCGGTTCTGCGCTGAACGCGCCGGCCAGGTTGTACGGGAACGACGGTGCGGCGTCCCCCGGCGTGCCTCGGGAGGTCCGGCTTCGGCCGTCGGACGTCGTGCGCCGCTCCGGATCCACGGCACAGGACGCTGGGGCGGCACTTCACCGTCCGCCGGGCCCGGATGTCGATCCGGCCGCACTCGCCGCCGCGGCGTGGCGGCAGACGATGCGGGGCGACGACGTGGCCGCGGTGCGGGAGATGTGCCGGCAGGTGCTGCGCGCGCCGCTCGACGGAGCGCTGTTCCCCCGGTTCATCGCCTGCTGCGCGCTGTCCCTCACGGACACGCACGGCACGGCACGCAGCGAGCTGGACGCCACGCTCGCCGAGGCCGGGCACCGCCGCAGCCCCGCGGTGGTGGCGTGGGGACTGCTGCTGCGCGCTCACCTGAGCCTACGGGCCGGTGACCCGGACACCGCCGCCCAGGACCTTGCCGCCTGCCGCTCCCTGGCACGGCCGGAGGTGTGGCATCCCAGCCGGCTCGCCATGCTGCGGGCGCTGCAGATCCAGCTGCTGGTCGTGCGGGAGCGCTACGAGGAGGCCGACCGGCTGGCCGGTGAGGAGCTGCCGCTCGGTGCCGAAGACAGCAGCGGTTGGATCCATGTGCTGTATGCCCGCGCGCAGTTATTGCTCAGTCAGGGGCATGTTCGGCAGGCGTCGGAGGAGGCCGAGGAGTGCGGCCGGCGGCTGGCGGCCCGTGCATGGGGCAACCCGGCGCTGCTGGCCTGGCGTTCCCTGGCGGCCCTGGCCCTTCAGGGCAGCGGCGACCATGATCGGGCGGGGGCTCTCTTCGCCGAGGAGGCGCGGCTGGCGGAGCGCTGGGGCACCGACTCCGCGCTCGCCTGGACCGAACTGCGCCAGGGCCTCGGCTCCCCGCTGCCGCAGGCGGCCCGGCTGACCGAACGCGCGCTGCGGCGGCTCGGGAGGGCGCCCGCGACCCGGCGTCTGATGCAGACCGTCGTGGCCCGGGAGGCGGCCGGATCGCATCGCGGGGCACGCGCGGACGCCGCACCACTCGCATCAAGTACCCGGGAGGGCCGTACTCCGACGACTCCGTAACCGAACCCACGTACCGCACGTCTTACACCCCCCATGCTCAACCGCACCGCGCAAGGAGGCCGCTGGCATGCTGCTTGAGCGGCAGAACGAACTGAAAGTGGCGGCCGAGGCCCTCCGGCTCGCCGTACAGGGCAGCGGATCCCTCGTCGTGATCAGCGGACCGCCCGGCATCGGCAAGTCGGCCCTGCTCAACGAGATCGGCGAACTGGCCGTGCGACTGCCCGTCGGCTCGGTGACCGGGTCGGCGGCACGACCGCGGCCCCTGGTGATGCGGGCCTACGCCGCCCCCGCGGAACGCGGCTTCCCCCTCGGCGTCGCCCGGCAGCTGCTGGAGCCCGTGGTCACGTCGGGGGCTTTCGTGCACCGGTGGTGCTCGGGGCCCGCCCGGCCCGCGCTCGCCTTCCTGCAGGGCGACCCGGAGACGCCCCGGCAGCACACCACGACGACCATGCTCGCCCTGCTGTCCCTGGTGGAGAACATCAGCCACGACCGTACGCCGGTCCTGCTCGTGGACGATCTGCACTGGGCGGACGAGGGCACACTGGACTGGCTCGACCAGCTGGTGCAGCAGGTGACGCACCGAGGGATCCTGGTCGCGGTGACCATGTGCGAGGGAGAACCCGCGGCGGAGCCACCTGTCATCCGCCCGGTCGCGGCCGCCGAGTACACCCTGCTGCCGGCCCCGCTCACCGCGGCATCGGTCGGCGCCCTGGTCCTGGACCACCTTGGCGTTCCTGCGGACGCCGAGTTCACGACCGCGTGCCACGACGTCACTCGCGGCAACCCGAAGTATCTCGTGTCGCTTCTCCAGGAGTGCCGAACCCGTGGTATGGCCCCGGTGGGGGCCGCGGCGCCGCGGGTGGCCGGGCTGGTGCCGCCGGCGCTGCGGCGGCGTCTGCTGCTGAGTCTGCGGGAGCAGCCGCCGTCCGTGCTCGCCACAGCCCGTGCCCTGCTGGTCCTCGGAGACGACGCCGACCCGCAGGCGGTGGGCGAACTGGCCGGGCTGGATCCGGTGGACCGGGAAGACAGTCTGTGGCGGCTGCGCCGGCTGGGGCTCCTGCTCCCACGGAAGGACGGCCTCCGGCTGGCACATCGGGCGGTCCACGAGGCGATCGAGGACGTCACACCGCCGGGCGAACGCAACCGGCTGCACCTGGCGGCCGCCGCCCTGCTGCGCTACCGGGGCAGCACGCCCGAGCAGGTGGGCAGCCATCTGCTCGCCAGCACCGCCCAGTTGGACGACGACGCGGTCGCAGCACTGCGGCACGCCGCCGGGGCGGCCGTGCGACGCGGCGCCCCCGAGACGGCCGCCCGTTATCTGCGCCGGGCCTTGTGTGACGCCCCGCCGTACAGCAGCCCACGGGCCCGGCTCCTGGTGGAGCTGGCGACCGTGGAGCGCAGCTTCGCTCCCTCGGTCGCCGTCCGGCACGTCGCCCAGGCGTTCCCGCTGCTGTCCAGCCCGCTGGCCCGGGCCGAGGCGCTGACGGCGCTCACCCCGGTGACGCCCGGTGCCACGCTGCTGTCGCTGGGCGACCTATTGCGGCAGACGGCCGAGGAGCTTGCGGCCCCGGAGGCGCTGCCGGGCGACCGGCGCCCGCTGGAGCTGCGCTTGGAAGCCCGGCTGCGTTACCTGTGCAAAAACGACCCAACGGTGCTCGGGTCAACCCTGGACCGCTTGGCCTCGCTCGGCGAACGACCGGACATGTCCGGCAGCGGCCAACGCGAGTTGCTGGTGACGCTGCTGCACTCGGCGACGGCGTCCGCCACACTGCCCGCCGCACAGGTGGGGACGCTCGCGCGCCGTGTGCTGAACCACGAGCCGGCCTCCGCAGCCCATGTGCACACCATGCTGCCACTGATGGTGTCGGTCTCGGCCGCCGCGGACTCGGTGGCAGGACTGCCGCCCTGGCTGGACACGGCACTCAAGGACGCGGTGCGCCGGGGAGGGCGGCTGGAGGAGTCGGTGGTCCTCAGCGAGCAGGCGCTGGTGCTGCTCGCCCAGGGCCGGCTCACGGCGGCGCGCGAACGGGCAGTGAAGGCCTGCTCCGTGGTGGGCACGGAGGAGGTGAGCACCCTGACGGCGCTCGCCCTGGTCATGGTGGCGCTCAGAACCCAGGAACCGGAACTGGTCGCTTCGCTGCCGGAGCGTACCGGCGGACTGTACGAGAACTGCCGGCTGCCGGGGCTGTTCACCCTGGTGCGGGGGCTGAAGGCGGAGCAGCGGGACGAGCCGGGCGTGGCGGTGGAGCACTTCTTCGACGCGGGGTACGCCCTGGAGCGCTCCGGTTGGCGTAATCCGATGCTGGCACCGGCGGAGTACTGGGCGGCGCGCACGCTGCACCGGATGGGTGATGCGAGCCGGGCCGAAGAGCTGTGCGCACAGCATCTCGAGCGGGCACGGGCCTGGGGTGCTCCGTCGGGCCTGGGCCGCGCGCTGGCCCTGCAGGCGAAGGTGACGGGCCAAGCCGCGGCACCGGGGTTGCTCAGGGAGGCCGCCGAGGTGCTGGAGGGGTCCGCCGATCTGCACGCGCGGTCGGTGGTGCTGCTGCGGCTCGCGGAAGCGGTGGCAGCGCGCCATGCCACCGAGGCGGAGACGGCGTTGCGCACGTCGTACGAGCTGGCCGTGGAGTGCGGGGCGTCCTGGGTCGCAGCGCGCGTACTGGAGATGCTGGGGCCCGCGGCGGCCGGCGTCACGGTGCGGGCACGGCTGACGTCGGCCGAACGGATGGTGGCTCAGATGGCCGTGCAGGGCCTGACCAACCAGGCCATCGCCGACACCCTCGGCGTCTCACGGCGGGCCGTGGAGAAACATCTGACGAACTGCTACCGCAAGATGTCCACGTCCGGCCGTTCGGGCCTCGCCGACGCCCTCGAGGAAGCGGGCCTGTCCGACCCGGCGGGCGCGCCGCCGCCCGCCGAAAGGGTCCGTCCCCAGGGAGCGGCCTGAGGAGTTCAGGCCGGGGTCGTGGTCACGACGCCCCGCGCCAGCTCACCGGCGACCGGTACCAGGGGCGGCGTTCCGGACGGCTCCAGCGGGCGACGGCGCTGGAGGGGCCGTCAGGGTGCGGATCATCGTGGCCGCCGGCGACGGCGCGGGCCAGCAGGACCGCTGTCAGCGCGGCGATTTCCTCCTGACTGGCCGTGCCCCGCGCGACCCGCACCAGGGCGGTCTCGTCGGACGTGCTCATCTGTTTCCGTTCCTTCCTTGTGTCGGGTCGTGCTCGTGGCAGGGCGGCGCCGGTCAGGTGCCCTGCGGCGCGGCCTGTGCCGCGAAGTGGTCGTCGAGCACCTTCAGCACGTCCGCGGCACGGCTGTTGAGGTAGAAGTGGCCGCCGGGCAGGATCCGCAGATCGAAGTCGGCGCTGGTGTGCTTCGCCCAGTCCTGGGCCTCGTCGACGGACGTCTTGGGATCGCTGTCGCCGACCAGGGCGGTGATCGGGCAGGCCACCGTGGCGCCCGGTGCACAACGGTAGGTCTCGACCGCCCGGTAGTCGCCGCGCAGCGCGGGCAGGATCATCCGGATCAGTTCGTCGTCACCCAGCAGTCGGTCGTCAGTGCCGCTCATCGCCTTGACCTCGGCGATGATGCCGTCGTCGGTGCGGCGGTGGACGTTCTCGTCGCGGTAGCGGGAGGGAGCCCGCCGACCCGAGGCGTACAGGCGTACGGGACCGCTGCCCTCCCGCTCGAACCGCCGGGCCACCTCGAAGGCGACGAGCGCGCCCATGCTGTGTCCGAAGAAGGTCAGCGGACGGTCGTCCCAGCCGCGCAACGCCTCGTGCACCTGGTCCGCAAGCGTGGCGATGTCGTCGGTCAGCGGCTCGTTGCGCCGGTCCTGGCGGCCCGGGTACTGCACGGCGACGACGTCGACGCGCGGGGCGAGGGCCGTGGAGACCGGCAGGTAGTAGCTGGCCGAGCCGCCCGCGTGGGGGAAGCAGACCAGACGGTGGGCGGCGTCGGGAGCCGGGTGGAACCGCCGGCACCACAGGCCGTCGTCGGCGGGGGAAACGCTCACGCTGCTCGTCCGTCCTCTGTCAGGGGTTCCAGTGGTCTTCAGGGGATTCCAGTGGTCCTGGCTGGTCTTGAGCACTGGCTTGGTCGTGCGGATGTGCCGCCACTATCCGGCACGGCCGGACCCGAGGCGGCCATGGCCGGCGGAAGACTGGGCGTTTCCCCTGTACTTCGTCCGGAGGGGCCGCAGCGCGTTGTGCGGTCCGCCGGGACGGTGACATAAACGGGTCGGTGACACAGAGCGCCGGACGCGCAGGCGAGGCTCCGGACGTGCAACGAGGAGTTCCCATGCCCAGCACCACCGATCCGCGGCCCCCGACCGGAGGGGCACCGAAGCGGTGAGCCATGTCCCGGGCGGCAGGCTCTTCGCGGTCAGTGACCTGCATGTCGCCTACGAGCAGAACCGTGCCGTCGTAAGGGACCTGCGTCCCCGCGATCCCTCCGACTGGCTGATCGTCGCCGGTGACATCGGGGAGCTGGCCTCGGACGTCGAGTGGGTGCTGCGGCTGCTCGCCGAGCGGTTCGCGACCGTGGTGTGGGTGCCGGGCAACCACGAACTGTGGACCCACCCGGACGACCCGGTGACCCTGCGCGGTGAGGCCCGTTATCGCAGCCTCGTCGAACTGTGCCGGTCGCTCGGGGTGTTGACCCCGGAGGACTCGTATGCGCAGTGGCCCGGCCCCGACGGGCCGGTGGTGATCGCACCGCTGTTCCTGCTGTACGACTACTCGTTCCTCCCGCCGGGTGCCACCGCCGCCGCCGACGCGCTGGCCCGGGCGGAGCGGGCCGGGGTGGTGGCCACCGACGAGTTCCTCCTGCACAGCGACCCCTACCCGGACCGCGCGGCCTGGTGCCGGGCGCGGCTGGCGTACACCCGCGAGCGGCTGGACGCCTGCCCGCCGGATCTGCCGAGCGTGCTGGTGAACCACTTCCCGCTGGTCCGCGAGCCGACCCAGGTGCTGCGCTACCCGGAGTTCGCGCTGTGGTGCGGGACCACCGCCACGCACGACTGGCACCGGCGTTACCGGGCGGCCACCGTCGTCTACGGTCATCTGCACATACCCCGCACCACCTGGCACGACGGGGTGCCGCACCGCGAGGTGTCGTTGGGCTATCCGCGCGAGTGGCAGGCGCGCGGGATACCCGATCCGTTGCTACGCGAGATCCTTCCCCGGCGAGGCACCCCATGACGTCGCTGATGCGCCGGCTGCTGCCGGACCACGTCGAAGTGACCGAGGTCCGCGGCGAGTTGGTGGCGCCCCCGCTGTTTCCGGAGGAGGAGGTGGTCGTGGCGCAGGCGGTGGACAAACGCCGGCGGGAGTTCGCCACCGGCCGGCGGTGCGCCCGGCTGTCGCTGTCCGCACTGGGGATTCCGGCGGTACCGCTGCCGCCCGGGCCGCACGGTGAGCCCGGCTGGCCCGCGGGGGTGGTCGGTGCGATCTCCCACTGTGACGGCTACCGGGTGGCGGCGGTCGCCCGCGCCACCGACCTGGTGGCGCTCGGCATCGATGCCGAGCCGGCCGCCCCGCTGCCGGACGGCGTCCTGAAGGCGGTGTCGCTGCCCGAGGAACGCGCCGGCCTCGCCCGGCTGAGGGGTTCGGTGCCTCAAGTGCCTTGGGACCGGCTGCTGTTCAGCGCGAAGGAGTCGGTGTACAAGGTCTGGTTCCCGCTCACCCGCAGGCCGCTCGGGTTCGAGCAGGCCCGGCTACGCTTCACCCACGAGCTGGATGCCACGGGGGGAGTGCGGGGCACGTTCTCTGCCCGGCTGCTGATACCGGTGCCGCCCGCCTTCGCGGGTCCGCTCGGCGGCGGCGCCGAACTCACGGGGCGGTGGCTGGTCGACCAGGGTCTGGTGCTGACCACGCTGACACTGGCCGCGCACCCGGCGGGGAACGGCCCACGTGTCGCTGAGCCGGTGGACCGGACCCCGGCCGACACATCCGGGACTTCGCCCGCACCGACAACACCCCTCACAGACCCTATGGACGGCAGCCCGCGTACCGGCGAACCGGTGGACCGGGCCGCGGCCGGTGCGCCCGGGGCGTCGGTGGGACCCAGCACGCCGTGGCCACCGTAGGCAGCCCCATGGGTCCGCGGCGGTTGCCGTGGGCCGACTCCGATCCGATGGAGAGGCAGCGATGCCCCAGCTCAACGCGACCGGTCCCCGGTCCGATACCGATGCGGTCCTCGCCGCGCGGCTGGCCGCCTCGGCGACGGCCACCGGTGGCGAGGCGATGTCCGACGTCCAGTTCTTCGACTGGCTGGACGAGCGCCGCCGCAAGCACAGCCAGGAGGTGCGCCGCACCACCTTCGCCGACCTGTCCGGTTGGCACTTCACCCCGGACACCGGCGACCTGGAGCATCACAGCGGGCGATTCTTCGCGGTGCGCGGGCTGCGGGTGCGCACCGACTTCGGGCCGGTTCCGCAGTGGCACCAGCCGATTATCAGGCAGCCGGAAATCGGCATACTGGGCGTCGTGGTCCGCGAGATCAACGGGGTGCTGCACTGTCTGATGCAGGCGAAGACCGAGCCAGGGAACGTCAACGGGGTGCAGCTGTCGCCGACCGTGCAGGCCACCAAGAGCAACTACACGCGGGTGCACGGTGGTTCCCCGGTACCGTATCTGGACTGCTTCCGCGAGCCGCAGGCCCGGGGCCATCGGGTGCTCGCGGATGTGCTCCAGTCCGAGCAGGGCTCGTGGTTCTTCTGCAAGCGCAACCGCAACATGATCGTCGAGGTCGGCCCGGAGGTGGAGGCCGGTGAGGACTTCTGCTGGCTGACACTGCGTCAGATCAATGCTCTGCTGCACTACGAGAATCTGGTCAACATGGACGCACGTACGGTCCTGTCCTGCCTGCCCGACTGGCAGCACGGCGCCGGACGACAGACTCCCGGCATCCACTCGGACACGGCGGTCCGCAGCTGGATCACCACACAGCAGAGCGAGCGGGAGGCCGGCGCCGAGCTGCTGCCGTTGCGCGAGGTTTGGGGACGTGGCTGGTACCGCGCCGAGGACCGCATCTCCCACGAGCGGGGCCTGTTCTTCAGCATCGTGCCCGTGGACGTCGTCTCGAACCGGCGTGAGGTGGCGTCCTGGTCACAGCCGCTGCTCGAGCCGCACGGCACGGGGGTGGCGGCACTGCTGGTGCGCCGGATCGACGGCGTGCTGCACTGCCTGATGCACGCCCGTGCCGAACCGGGCTATCTGGACGTCATCGAACTCGGCCCCACCGTGCAGTGCACCCCCGAGAACTACGCCCATCTGCCCCCGGCGGCCCGCCCCCTCTTCCTGGACCTGATACAGGGGGCCCGTCCGGAACAGGTGTGGTTCGACACGGTGCTGTCGGAGGAGGGCGGCCGGTTCCTGAACGCACAGAACCGCTACCTGATCATCGAGGCGGACGACAGCGTCCCGGCTGACGCCTGCGCCGATGTCCCGGACGTCTACCAATGGGTGACGCTGCGTCAGCTCGGCGAGTTGCTCAAGTACAGCCACTACGTCAACATGCAGGCGCGGACCCTGGTCGCGGCCCTGCGCACCGTCGCCGGCATCGCTCCCGGCCCAACCGTGGCCGACATCGGCGTTCCGGAAATCGGGGGCACCGCGCAGGGAAGGGGGGCCGGCCGTGCGGATCATCGGTGACGGCTTCCTGGCCCGCAACCTGGCGTCCGCGTTCGAAGACCGCTTCCCGGAGGTGACGGCGCTCGCCTCCGGCGTCTCCAGCACGGCCACCGCCACCCCCGGCGAGTACGACCGCGAGGCCCACCTCCTCTACGACGTACTGGACGAGTGCAGGCGGCACGGCCGACGGCTGCTGTTCTTCTCCACAGCCTCCTTCTCCCTGTACGGCTTCCCCGCCGGCGAGGCCACCGAGGCGGACCCCGTACGGCCGCCGAACGCGTACGGGCGGCACAAGCTGGCCCTGGAGAGCGTGGTGCGCTCCTCCGGTACCGAGCACCTGATCCTGCGGCTGAGCCATGTGGTGGGCCGCCATCAGCGCCCGCATCAACTGCTGCCCACCCTCGTCAGGCACATCCTCGAAGGCGAGGTGACGGTTCATCAGGGCGCCCACCGGGATCTGCTGGACGTACGGGATCTGCTGCATGCGGTCGGGCGGCTCCTCGATGACGGGGTCAGCGGCGAGGTCCTGAACCTGGCCTCCGGAAGTCCGCAGCCGGTGGAGTCGATCGTCACGGCCATCGAACAGCGCCTCGGCGTCACGGCCCGCCGCATCCATCGCCCGGGCTCGCCCGCGATCACGCGTGCGTCCGTGGGACGTCTGCGCCGGCTGGTGCCGGACTTCCGTACCGGCACCACGGTCCAGGACCAGGACTATCTGGGCGCCCTGTTGGACACTTATCTGCCCTACTACGCCGCGCTTCCGGTGGACTTGAGGACACCGTCCGGCCGGTGACGACGTCCGTCGACTGTGAGAACCCCTAGACATGTCCCGCGGACACAGGACGGAAGACATACCTCCGCTTAGCGTGGCCGCATGATAGAGCTTGCGGGAGTGACCAAGCGGTACGGCGAGAAGGTGGTGGTCGACGACCTCGCCTTCACGGTCCGGCCCGGCTGCGTCACCGGATTCCTCGGACCCAACGGAGCGGGCAAGTCCACCACGATGCGGATGATGCTCGGTCTGGACCGCCCCACCTCGGGCCATGTCCTCATCGACGGCCGGCCGTACGCGCAGCTCAAGGAGCCGCTGCGCCATATCGGTGCGCTGCTGGACGCGAAGGCGATGCACGGCGGACGCAGCGCGTACCAGAACCTCAGGTGCCTGGCCCTCAGTAATCGCATACCGGAGTCGCGGGTCGAGGAGGTGCTCCATGAGGTCGGTCTGAACCCGGTCGCCAGGAAACGGCCCAAGGGCTTCTCCCTGGGCATGGGGCAGCGGCTCGGCATCGCCGCGGCACTGCTCGGAGATCCGGAGATCGTGCTGCTGGACGAGCCGGTCAACGGCCTCGATCCAGAGGGGATCCACTGGATCCGCACCCTGATGAGGCGGCTGGCGTCGCAGGGCCGCACTGTGTTCGTCTCCAGCCATCTGATGAGCGAGATGGCGCTGACCGCCGACCACCTGGTCGTCATCGGCCGCGGCAGGCTGCTCGCGGACACCAGTATGGAGGACTTCATCGACCGCAACTCCCGGTCGTCCGTGCGGATCCGTACGCCCGAACCGGAGAAGCTGCGGGACGTGCTGTCCGCCGTCGGCATCACCGCCGCCGAGACCGGGTCCGGTGCCTTCGAGGTGGCCGAGGTCCCCGCGGAGCGCCTCGGTGAACTCGCACTGGCACACGGCATCCTGCTGCACGAGCTGAGCCCGCAGCACGCGTCCCTGGAAGAGGCGTTCATCGCGCTGACCGGTGAGGCGGCCGAGTACCGCACCGGTCCGCTCGCCGCGACCGCCGCGTCGGGCCGCGACGGGATCGCACCGCAGACGCAGCCCATCGGAACGGAGTCCTGACCCATGTCCGCACCCCTCGCGACCTTCCGCTCCGAGTGGGCCAAGCTCACCACGGTGCGCTCCACGGCGTGGACGCTGTTCGCGGCCTTCGCCGTCACCGTCGCCTTCGGCACCCTGGTGAGCGCCCTGTCCAACGCCCGCTACGACGACCTGTCACAGCAGGAGAGGCACGCCTTCGACGCCGCCGGAACCAGCTTCACCGGCGGTGTCCTCGGCCAGCTGGCGATGATCGCGTTCGGCGTCATGGTGATCGGCGCCGAGTACAGCACCGGCATGATCCGCAACTCGCTGGCGGCGGTGCCGCGGCGCGGGGTCTTCTACTTCGGCAAGCTGGCGGTGGCCACCGGCGTCGCTCTCGTCGTCGGCCTGGTCACCAGCTTCGTGACCTTCTTCGCCGGGCAGGCCGCGCTCGGCTCGCACAGCACCACACTCGGCGCGCACAACGTGCTGCGCGCGACGCTGGGTGCCGGGCTCTACATGGCGCTGATGGCCGTGATCTCGATGGGCGTGGCCACCATGTTGCGCAGCTCCATGCTGTCCATGGGCATTCTCATGCCGTTCTTCTTCCTCGTCACGCAGATCCTGTCCTCGGTACCGGGCGCCAAAAAGGTCGCGCACTACCTTCCGGACCAGGCGGGTACGGCGATGGCGCGGGTGGTGCGCGATTCCGATGTGCCCTACGGACCGGGCGGCGGCCTCGTGATCATGCTGGTGTGGGTGGCCGCGGCGGTGCTGGGCGGCTATCTGGTGCTGCGCAACCGGGATGCCTGAGCAACTCGTCCAAGTCTAGGAAATTGCTGGTGTTCCGCGGGGCACACTGGGCAGCAATCCACGGCTCAGGGAGCACTTCATGACCGACATCAGGTCAGTTCAGGTCGCTGACGGCGTTTCGTTCTTCGTGCCGCAGACGGAGGGCGCGCTGTTCTCCGAAGTCGACTTCATCTACAACGAGATATTCGTCGAGCGCACGTATCTCAGGCACGGAATCCAGCTATCCGATTCCTCGCGGATCGTGGACGCCGGCGCGAACGTGGGACTCTTCACCCTCTTCATGAAGCAGGAGTTCCCCGGCGCGAAGATCCTGGCGTTCGAGCCGATCCCGGCCATTCACCAGGCGCTGCTGGAGAACCTGGACAGCCACGGCGCGAAGGACGTGGAGGTGGTGCGCTCGGCGCTGGGCCGTCGGCACGAGGAGCAGGTCCGCTTCACGTTCTATCCCGCCCTGCCCGGCAACTCGACGCGGTATCCGGAGCAGAAGAAGGTCGGGCAGGAACTGACGGTGGAGCAGATCGGCCAGGAGGCCCTGGACCGCATCATGGCCGGCGTCGAGGTGGAGGCGGAGGTGAACCGGCTCTCCGACATGCTGCGCACATGGGCGCCCGAGGGCCCGGTCGACCTGCTGAAGATCGATGTCGAGGGCGCGGAACTCGAGGTCATGGAGGGGCTGGACGCGGCGGACTGGCAGCGCGTGCGCCAGGCGGTCGTCGAAGTGCAGGACCTCGACGGCCGCCTGGACGCGGTGCGCGGCATCCTCGACGCGCAGGGCTTCACCGTGACGGTGGAGAACGCCGCGCACCTGCCCGAGGTCTTCCGCTATTCCATGGTGTACGCCAGGCGCGAGCGCTGACGCTCCGCCGCCTTTCGCCACAGAAGACCCGGCACCTCGTCCTCGGGGTGCCGGGTCTTTCGCTGCCCGGGAAGCCGGCGCTGCGGCTCGGTGGGGCGCCGTTCAGGAGACCGGCTGCTCCCGTGCCCAGGCCGGGAGGTCGAGGATGGTGAGGACGGCCGAGGTCGACACCCAGCCGGACGCCGACGTGGTCATGAGGATGTGGTCGCCCGGGGACAGCAGCCCGTTGAGGAGCAGGTGGTTGAGGGAGACCGCCATGTCGCAGGCGCCCATATGGCCGTACTCCTTGCCGAAGTCCCAGGTGGAGCGGGACATCGGCAGGCCCAGCGGCTGCATCTTCATCTGGTCGATCATGCGGGAGTCGCTGTTCGCGGCCACCACCCACCTCAGGTCCGAGGCGTTCAGCCCCGCGTCCACCAGCGACCGGTGCACGATGTCCAGCTCGAAGTCGCGGATCATCTCCATGCACTTGTCGAGTGCCATCACATGCTGGTTGAAGTAGGCCAGCAGCTCCATCGTGCCGGACGCCTTGCGCTGTTCCCCGCGGAACGGCAGCAAGGACTCCTCGCCGCGGTGCCACTGTTCCAGTTCCGGCAGGGTCCCGGAGTTCACCGCGCGCAGCGCCGCGAACCCTCCTTCGCCGCTGAGCAGGACGGCGGCGCCACCGTCGCTGGCGGTGAACCCGGTACCGAACCCCGTCCACCGGTCGATCAGCGGACTGGTGAAGTTCTCCGCCGCCGTCACCAGCACGGTCTCGGCCCCTGCGGCGCCCGTCAGCTGGCCGACGGCGACCTCGATGCCGGCCAGCAGGCCGTTGGAGTGCTGGCGCACGTCCGTGCTGGCCACCCCGCTCGCGCCCAGCTCACGCAGCACGTAGCCGGGCGGGTAGAACCCCTCGGGACCGTGCTGCACGGCGGTGCAGTGGACGTGGTGGTCGAGGTCCTCCACGTCGGTGCCGGACCGGCGGAACGCCTGGCGGGCGGCGAGCACCGCCATGTCCAGCGCCGGCAGGTCGTCCGCGATGTAGGCGGCGGTGAGGCCGGTGCCGTACTGGACGGAGTACTCGTCGTAGAGCCCTTCCCGCACCGCCTGCTCGACGCTCACCCACCGGTCCGGGATGTAGGCCCCGACCGTGTCGACATAGACGCCGTCCGTCTTCATCTGTGGTTCTTCTCCTTGGCTGTCGGGGAACTGCTTGGGTGAGGTGCGGTGCGGTGGTGGCCGGTGTCACGGGCGCAGGAGTTCGTCCTTGAGGTGCGCCGCCAGCCGTCCGGGGGTGTCGACTTCGAACAGCAGGGCTGCGGGCAGTCGCAGTCCGGTGGTCTCGCGAAGCCGGTTGCGCAGGGCGAAGGCGGTGAGCGAGTTCAGGCCGATGTCCCGGAAGGCGCGGGTGGCGTCGACGGCCTCGGGGGACGGGTAGTCGAGCACCGCGGCGACGTCCGTACGGACGAGGTCCATGAGGACGGCGTCGCGTTCGGCGTCGGCCAGAGGGGCGAGGCGGCGCCGGAGCATGCTGAGGGTTCCCGCGCTCCCCCGCTGCCCCACCCGGCGCCGGGCCGGTGCTCCGGCCAGGCCGCGCAGCGGCGCCGGCAGGTTCCCGTGGCCGGATCCGTCGGCGAGGGCGGCGGCGTCCGGGCGGAACAGGACGGCGGTGGGGGCGTCGAGGGCGCAGGCTAGGTCGAAGAGGTCGAGGCCTACGGCCCGGGGCAGCCGTGCCACGCCCGCAAGCGCGCCGCTCGCCACGCCACCCTCGAGCACGCCGCTCGCCTCGCTGTTCCCGATGTCCCACGGTCCCCACGCCATCGACATCCCCGGCAGCCCCGCGGAACGGCGACGCAGGGCGAGAGCGTCGAGGAAGGCTCCCAGCGCGGCCTCGATGCCCCGTCCGGCGGCCCCCAGCGTGCCTGCGGCGGACGAGAGAAAAACCAAGGGAGCTGCCATGGCAGACATTTGATGCTCCGTCAGTTCGGCGAGGTTCAGGGCCGATCGCAGCTCCTGCTCCAGGAGCTTCTCCGCTGCTTCCCCGTGCTCGGGAAGCTCTGTCGTGTGTACGACGGCGGTCAGCGGGTGTCCGGCAGGCACCGACTCCACCAGCGCGGCCAGCGCCTCCCGGTCGGCCGGGTCACAGTCCGCAACGGTCACCTCGGCGCCCAGCGCGGTCAGTTCCGCCGCCAGCCGGGCGGCCCCTTCGCCGCCCTCCGGGGCCGCGAGCAGCAGGCGGCACGCACCTCGCCGGGCAACCAGGTGCCGCACCACCGCAGCGCCGACCGGCCGGGTCGCGCCGGTGACGAGGACGGTGCCCGACGGATCCGTCGGCAGGCCCACGCTGCCTGCCGGAGCCTGCACGGGGGCGAGCCTCGGCACGTGCACGGCGCCCCGGACGAGGGCCAGTTGCGGCTCGGGCGTGGCCAGCGCGGCCGGCAGGGCACGCCAGGAGGCGCGGGTCCCGTCCAGGTCGGCCAGGACCAGCCGGCCGGGGTCGACCAGCTGTACGGAGCGGATCAGGCCCCATACGGCCGCCGCCGCCGGGTCCGGTGCCCCCGCGCCGTCGACGGCGGTGAGCGAACCTCGGGTGAGGAACACCAGCCGCGCGTCGGCGAACCGCTCCCCGGACAGCCATGCGCCGGCCAGTTCGGAGGCGTGGCCGACCGCTTGGGCCACGGCAGTGTCCGCCGGCTCGGGCGCACAGCCGACCAGCACCGCGTCGGGCGCGGCCACGCCGGAGTCCACCGCCTTCGCGAGGGCGCCCAAGGTGGCGTACGCCTCGGTGTAGACGCCCGCCTTCATCAGGGCCGACCGGGCGCCCAGCGGGTCGGTGCCGACGAGCGCCCAGCGGGGTTTGTCCTTGGGGTTCTCGTATGCCGTCTCGGGCCAGTGCAGCCGGAACAGCGGGCCGTGCTGCGCGGTGCGGGCACCGGTGAGCCGTGCGGGGTCGGCGGGGCGGAGCCGGACCTCACCGATCGATACGACGGGCAGGCCGGTGTCGTCGGCCGCCTCCACGGCGACGGTTTCGATGCCGGTTTCGGTGTCGGTGCCGGTCCGGGTCAGCCGTACTCGCAGGGTCGAGGCGCCCTCGGCGTACAGCGCCACCTGGTGCCAGGAGTCGGGCAGCGGCATGTTCTGCGGGTCGGTCTGGTCCTGTGTGAGGGCGAGGGTGCGCAGGGCGGTGTCGAGCAGGGCCGGGTGCAGGGCGTAGCCGACGCCGTCCGACCGCTGTACGGCGGTCAGCGCGACCTCGGCGAACACGTCGTCGCCGTGCCGCCACAGGCCCAGCAGACCGTCCGTCTCCGAGGTGGGCAGGCCGGCGAGGTCGACCGGTTCCGCTTCGGCGGGCGGCCAGAGTTCCAGGTCGAAGGAGGCCGGATCGCCGCCGGAGCACAGCACCGCGCGGGCATGGCGGATCCAGGGGGTGCCGGGCAGGGCGCCTGCCGGCTGGGAGTACACCCGCAGCATCCGCTCCCCCGACCCGCTGGTCTCGCCGACGGTCACCCGCAGCCGTAGTTCGTTGTCCTCGGGCAGGACCAGTGGTTCGTCCGTGGTCAGTTCGGCGATCCGGTCGCAGCCGGCCCGGTCTCCGGCCTGGACGGCCAGTTCGAGCAGGAGCGACCCGGGCACCGTGACCGTGCCGGACACCGTCTGCCTGGCAGCCCACGGGTGGGTGGCGCTGGACAGGTGTCCGGTCAGCAACAGCCCGCCTGTCTCGGGCAGTTCGACGACCGAGTCCAGCAGCGGTTGCCCGTCCGCCGCCCGTTGCGCCGATCCGGCGGGCGGCGTGTGCCGGCTTGGAGCGGCGGGCATCCAGTAGTGGCGGCGACGGAAGGCATACGTGGGCAACGGCATCCGGCGGGCTCCGGTGGGCGCGAACACGGCCGCCCAGTCGATCTCGACGCCCCGGACGTGCAGGTGGGCGAGCAGAGCCGTCAGGTCGAGGCCGTCCGGGCCGGACAGCGGCAGCAGGTCCGCCTCCTGGTCCGTCCCGGGGTGACCGGCATCCGGCTCCCCGCCAAGGACGACCATCGTGCGGTGCCCACTGTCGAGCAGAGCCCGCAGCGCCTCCTCGAACCGGCCGGATCCGCCCTGAGCCAGGTCCGCGGCCCACTGTCCGGCGTCGGTCTCCTCTCCCGCGTCCAGCCATCCGCCGGTCGAGGCTGAGCGGAACGGCACCTCGGCGGGCGCGAACCGGACCGCCAGCGCGCTCTCCTTTGTCGTACGGCTGTGATGGACAGCCAGCCGGGCGCCGGCCTCCGAGGAGAGCAGCCCGGCGGCGCAGGCGGCCGCGATCTCGCCGTACCCGTCACCGGTCACCGCCGCGGGCTCGATGCCGTACGAGCGCAGCAGCGCGGTCAGGGCGACGGCCACCGCCCAGCCGAGCGGCCGGGCGATCTCGGGCCGCCGCTGCCAGTCGGATGCGGTGCGGCCGGCCAGGACGTCGGCGGGGGCCCAGTCGACCAGGGGGGACAGGGCCCGGCCGCAAGCCGTGAGCGTGTCGGCGAACACCGGGGCGGAGTCCGCCAGAGCGGCGGCTGCGCTCGCCGTCCATCGGGCGTCGGGCGACAGGAAGGTGAGCACGACGGGTGGCCGGTCCGAGCCGGTCCCGGCGGCCGCGCTGATGACGGAGGCGTCGGGCTCGGTGCCGTCCGCCAGCGCCTTCAGGGCGCGCAGGGCCGTGTCGTGGTCGGTGACGGTGAGCACGGCGCGGTGTTCCAGCGCGGACCGGGTGGTGGCCAGCGACAGGGCCACGTCGTGCAGCCGGGCCGTCGGCTCGTCCGCCAGGAAGGCGTGCAGCCGGGCCGCCTGTCCGCGCAGCGCCACCGCGCTGCGCGCGGACAGCGGCAGCGGGATGCGACCGGCCGACGCATCGACAGAGGTGTCGGTGCCGCCGCCTGCGTCTTCTCCGTCCCGTGGCGGCTCTTCGATGATCACGTGCGCGTTGGTGCCGCTGATACCGAAGGAGGACACGCCGGCCCGGCGCGGGCGGTCGCCGCGCGGCCAGGCCACGTCCTCGTGCAGCAGTTCCACCGCGCCCGCGGACCAGTCGACGTGCGGGGTGGGCCGGTCCGTGTGCGGGGTGCGGGGCAGCAGGCCGTGCCGCATCGCCATGATCATTTTGATCACACCGCCGGCCCCGGAGGCCGCCTGGGTGTGACCGATGTTGGCCTTCATCGAGCCCAGCCACAGCGGCCGTTCACGGTTCTGCCCGTAGGTGGCGAGGAGCGCCTGGGCCTCGATCGGGTCGCCGAGCGGGGTGCCCGTGCCGTGTGCCTCCACGGCGTCCACGTCGGCCGCGGTGAGTCCGGCGGAGGCCAGCACCTGGCGGATCAGTCGCTGCTGGGCCGGCCCGCTGGGGGCGGTCAGCCCATTGGAGGCGCCGTCCTGGTTGATGCCGCTGCCCGCGATCCGGGCGAGCACGGTGTGGCCGCGCCGCCGGGCGTCGGAGAGGCGTTCCAGGAGCAGCAGGCCCACGCCCTCGGCCCAGTTGGTGCCGTCGGCGTCGGCCGAGAACGGCTTGCACCGGCCGTCGGCGGCGAGGGTGCGCTCGCGGCTGAACGCCACATAGGGGTCCGGCTGCGACATGACCGCCACCCCGCCGGCCAGCGCCAGGTCGCACTCCCCGGCGCGCAGCGCCTGCGCCGCCAGGTGCAGGGCGACCAGCGAGGACGAACAGGCGGTGTCCACCGCCACCGAGGGGCCCTCGAGCCCGAACGCGTACGACACCCGTCCCGCGGCCACGTTTCCGGCGGTGCCCATCTGCATGCCGGACGCGTAGTCGTGGTAGGTCACGCCCGCGAACACACCCGTGCGGCTGCCCTTGAGGGAGACCGGCGCGATCCCCGCCCGCTCGAACACCTCCCAGGCCGTCTCCAGCAGCAGCCGCTGCTGCGGGTCCATGGCCAGCGCCTCTCGGGGCGAGATACCGAAGAGTTCGGCGTCGAACTCGCCGGAGTCGTACAGGAATCCCGCCTCGCGGACGTAGGTGGTGCCGGGGCGGTCGGAGTCCGGGTCGTACAGCGCGTCCAGGTCCCAGCCACGGTCGGCGGGGAAGGGGCCCAGCCCCTCGGCGCCCGTGGCGACCAGCCGCCACAGCGCTTCCGCGGAATCCACTCCGCCGGGGTAACGGCAGCCCATGCCGACGATCACCACCGGGTCGTCGTCGGGTACGGCGGCAGCGGGGCGTGCCAGGGCGCCGTCGCTGTCGTTGTGTTCGGCGTCCAGTCCCAGTGCCGTGACCAGGTGACGGGTCAGGGCGCCGGAGGTCGGGTGATCGTAGACGAGGGTGGCGGGCAGGCGCAGTCCGGTCTCCTGGCCGAGCCGGTTGCGCAGGTTGACGGCGGCGAGGGAGTCGAAGCCCAGTTCCTTGAACGGCTTGTCCGAGCCCACCAGGTCGGCGCGGTCGTAGCCGAGCAGGGCGGCGACCTGGCCGGTGACCAGCTCGGCCACCGCCCGGTGCCGACGCGCGCGGGGCAGGGCGGCGAGCCGGCGGGCGAATCCGCCGCCCTGCCCGGCCGCGGTGGCGGCGTCCCGGCGGACGGTGACCCGCAGCAGTCCGCGCAGCAGCGACGGCAGCTCACCGTTCTGCGCGTGGGACCGCAGGGCCCCCGTGTCGAGCCGCATCGCCAGCAGCAGCGCCCGACCGGCGGCCGTGCCGCTGTCGAACAGGGACAGTCCGTGCTCCGCGGAGAGCGGGATGACGCCCCGGGCGGCGGTGCGGGCCGTGTGCGTACGGTCCAGGGTGGCCGTCATCCCCGCGGACCGCTCCCAGGGTCCCCACGCCAGTGAGGTCATCGGCAGTCCGGCGGCGCGGCGGTGCTGGGCGAGGGCGTCGAGGAACGTGTTGGCGGCCGCGTAGTTGGCCTGTCCGGGATTGCCGAGCAGGCCCGCCGCGGAGGAGAACACCACGAAGGCGGACAGAAGTTGATGCTTCGTCAGCTCGTGCAGGTGTGCCGCGGCGGACACCTTGGCGGCGAAGACCGTGGTCAGGCGCTCCGGGGTGAGGGAGGTGAGCAGGCCGTCGTCGAGGACACCGGCGGTGTGCACGACCGCGGTGACCGGGTGCTCGGCCGGGACTGAGGCGAGGAGGGCGGCCAGGGCGGCGCGGTCGGCGACATCGCACGCCGTGACCGTCACCTCGGCGCCGAGCGCGGTCAGTTCCTCCCGCAGTGCGGCCGCCCCCGGTGCGGCGGGCCCGGAACGGCTGACCAGCAGCAGCCGTCGTACGCCGTGCCCGGTCACCAGGTGCCGGGCGGCCAGGGCGCCCAGTCCGCCGGTGCCGCCGGTGACCAGAACCGTGCCGTCCGGCCCGAACGCCGCTGCCGTCTCCTCCGGCTCCTCGGCCGGGCGCGCCGCACGGACCACCCGGGGTGCCAGCAACGCGTCGCCGCGTACGGCGATCTGGGGCTCGTCGTCGCGTACGGCGGCCGGGGGAAGGGCGTCGGCCCTGTCACGGTCGACGAGCAGGAAGCGGCCGGGGTGCTCCGACTGGGCCGTGCGCACGAGTCCCCAGACGGGGGCGTGCGCGAGGTCGGTTACGCGGTCGTCGGCACCGGCCGCCACGGCGTGGTGGGTGAGGACCGCCAGCCGGGCGGCGTCGAGGCGCTCGTCGGCCAGCCACTCCTGCAGGGTGGTCAGGACGGCCGCGGCGGCGTCCTGGGCCGCGGCGGCGAGGCCCGCGCTGTCGGCGGGTCGGTCGGTGGAGCCGACCGGCAGCAGCACTGTCGCGGGCAGTGCGGCGCCGTCGTCCAGGGCCGTGCGCAGGGCGGCGAGGTCGTGGTGGGCGTGGACCGGCAGGCCCTGCGCGGTCAGGTGAGCCTCGAGAGCCGTACCGTCCGGTCCCAGGACCACCCAGCCGCCGTCCTCGCGGCCGCCAGCGCCAGCATCGGTGGTCCGGCCGGACGCCGGCGTCCACTCCAGCGTGTACAGCCCGTCGACCGGCCCGTCCGTGGCGAGGTCCGCGACGGGAACGGAGGTCAGGGCGACGGAGCCGACGGTGGCCAGGGGCCGTCCTTCGGTGTCCGTCAGACTGAGCCGGACACGGTCCGTGCCCGCGCCGGTGACCTGCAGTCGTGCGGCACCGGCTCCGGTCGCGTGCACGGTGACCCCCTGCCAGCCGAGCGGCAGCACGATCCGGCTCCCGCCCGGCTCGGGCACGGCGGACAGGGCGGTCTGCACGGCCGCGTCAAGGAGTGCCGGGTGGAGGCCGAAGGCCCCGGGGTCCTGGTCGCGCAGTTCGTCCGGGACGGCGAGGTCGGCGAAGAGGTCGCCGCCGCGACGCCACAGGGCGCGCACACCGCGGAAGGCGGGACCGTAGGAGTGGCCGTGCAGCGACAGCAGTTCGTAGAGGCCGTCCACGTCGACCGGCTCGGCGTGCTCGGGAGGCCAGACTCCGGTGGCCGGTGCGTCCCCGGCGGGCCCGTCGGCCGTGCCCAGTGTGCCCTCGGCGTGGCAGCGCCAGGGCTGGTCGCCCTCGGCGTCGTCCGGCCGGGAGTGGACGGTCACCGTGCGCCGTCCCGTGTCGTCGGCGGCGCCGACCAGGATCTGCATCCGCACCGCTCCCCGGCGGGGCAGCGGCAGCGGCTCGCGCACGGTCAGCGACTCCAGGACCGTGCAGCCGGCCTCGTCGCCGGCCCGGACGGCCAGTTCGACGAGGACCGACTCGGGCAGCAGCGTGGTGCCCGCCGTCTCTCGGTCGGCGAGCCAGGGCCGGGATCGGGCGGAGAGCCGGCCGGTGAGCAGGATGCCGCCGGCGTCGGCGAGTTCGACGGCGGCGCCGAGCAGCGGGTGCCGGGCGGCGCCCAGGCCCGCGGCGTGGATGCCGGCGGGGCCGGACGACGCGGCGGGCAGCCAGGCGCGGCGCCGCTGGAAGGCGTAGGTCGGCAGCGGCTCCGAAGGTGCGGGCGCGGTGGCGGTGCCGCCGGCCGTGCCGGTTCCGGTTCCGGTTCCGGTGAGGAGGCCGGCCCAGCCGACGGCGGCGCCGCGCGTGTGCAGGGCGGCGAGGGCGGTCTCGAAGGCCCGGGTACCGGGCTGGTCCTTGTGCTGGGCCGGGACGGCGAGCACCTCGTCCTCGGACGGCAGGCTCTGCGCCGCCAGGGCGGACAGGGTGCTGTCGGGGCCGAGTTCCAGACAGCGCGTGACGCCGAGGTCGGTCAGGGTGCGGACGCCGTCGGCGAAGCGGACGGCGTGGCGGACGTGCCGCACCCAGTAGTCGGGGTCGGTCAGTTCGTCGGGGTCCGCCGGACGGCCGGTGAGGTCGGAGACGACGGTCAGCCGCGGCGGGTGGTACTCCAGCGACTCGGCGACGCGGCGGAAGTCGCTCAGCATCGGTTGCATCAGCGGTGAGTGGAAGGCGTGGCTGACGCGGAGCGTGGTGGCCCGCCGGCCCCGCGCCCTCACCTGCTGCGCGATCTGCTCGACATCGGCGGCGACTCCGGCGATCACGGTGGCGCCCGGTCCGTTGACGGCGGCGATCCCGGCCCGGTCGGCGCGCCCCTCCAGCAGGGGCAGCACCTCGGCCTCGGGGAGTTGCAGGGAGACCATGGCACCGCCCTCGGGCAGCGCCTGCATCAGCCGCCCGCGAGCGGCGACCAGCCGGCAGGCGTCGGCCAGGGACCACACCCCCGCCACGTGGGCTGCCGCCAGCTCGCCGACGGAGTGGCCGAGCAGCACGTCGGGGCGTACGCCGAAGGACTCGGCGAGCCGGAACAGGGCGACTTCCAGGGCGAACAGGGCGGGCTGCGCGTACTCGGTACGGTTCAGCAGGTCGGGGTCCGTGCCGAACACGACGTCCCGCAGCGGCCGTTCGAGGGTCGTGTCGACCTGGGCGCACACCTCGTCGAAGGCGTCCGCGAACACTTCGTACGCCTCGTACAACTCCCGTCCCATGCCGAGGCGTTGGGAGCCCTGGCCGGCGAAGAGGAAGGCGGTCCGGCCGGTCTTGGCGGCGGATCCGGTGACCAGGCCGGGCCGTGCGTGACCGGCGGCCAGGGCGTCCAGGCCGCGCAGCAGCTCGTCCCGGTCGGTGCCGAGCACCACGGCCCGCTGTTCGAACACGGACCGGGTGGTGAGCAGCGCGGCGGCGGTGCGCGCCGGATCCGTCCCGGGGCGGGAGCGTACGAAGTCGGCGAGCCGCCGGGCCTGTTCGCGCAGGGCGACAGGGGTGCGGCCGGTGACCATCCACGGCACGGCCGCGGACGGCAGGCGCAGGACCGGCGGCACGGGAGCGGGGGTGTCCGGGTCGGCGGCCGGCTCCTCGGGGGCCTGTTCGAGGACGACGTGGGCGTTGGTGCCGGAGACACCGAAGGCGGACACACCCGCACGCCGCGGTCGGTCCCCGTCCTGGGACCAGTCGGTGGTCTCGTGGAGCAGCCGGACGGCGCCGGTCGTCCAGTCCACCCGGGACGTGGGTTCCTCGGCGTGCAGGGTGGGCGGCAGCGTCCGGTGCCGCATCGCCAGGACCATCTTGATGACACCGGCGACACCCGCGGCAGCCTGGGTGTGCCCGATGTTCGACTTCACGGAGCCCAGCCACAGGGGCCGTTCGCGGTCCTGGCCGTAGGTGGCCAGGAGGGCCTGTGCCTCGATCGGGTCGCCCAGCGCCGTACCCGTGCCGTGCGCCTCGACGGCGTCGACATCGGCGGGTGTGAGGCCGCTGCCCGCCAGTGCGGAACGGATCACTCGCTGCTGGGAGGGGCCGTTGGGGGCGGTGAGGCCGTTGGAGGCGCCGTCCTGGTTGACGGCGGTGCCGCGGACCACGGCGAGCACCGGATGCCCGCCCCGGCGGGCGTCGGACAGCCGCTCCATCACGAGCACGCCGACGCCCTCACCCCAGCCGGTGCCGTCGGCGCCCTCGGCGAACGCCTTGCACCGGCCGTCCGCGGCCAGGCCGCGCTGCCGCGAGAACTCCACGAAGGCGCCCGGTGTCGACATCACGGTCACGCCACCGGCCAGGGCCAGGTCGCATTCGCCGGTGCGCAGTGCCTGGACCGCCAGATGCAGGGCGACCAGCGACGACGAGCACGCGGTGTCGACGGTCACCGCGGGCCCTTCGAGGCCGAGCACGTACGACACCCGGCCCGACAGCACGGAGGCGGTGATGCCGGTGGTCAGGTGCCCGTCGGACTCCTCGGGCCGGCCCAGCATCAGCGCGAGGTAGTCCTGGCCGTTGGTGCCCGTGAACACGCCGGTCCGGCTGCCGCGCAGGGACCCCGGCTCGATGCCCGACCGCTCCAGCGCCTCCCACGAGGTCTCCAGCAGCAGCCGCTGCTGGGGGTCCATGGTCATGGCCTCGCGGGGGGAGATGTCGAAGAACGTCGAGTCGAACAGGGGGGCGTCGTAGAGGAAGGCTCCCTGGCGGGCGTACGTCGTACCGGTGCCGCCCGCCGCGTCGAAGATGCCGTCGAGGTCCCAGCCCCGGTCGGCGGGGAAGTCGGCGACGGTGTCACGGCCCTCGGCGAGCAGCCGCCAGAACTCCTCGGGAGTGTCGGCTCCGCCGGGGAAGCGGCAGCCGAGGCCGACGATCGCGACCGGCTCCTGACGGCTCGCCTCGACGTCATGAAGGCGCTGGCGGGTCTGCCGGAGGTCGGCCGTCGCCCTTTTCAGGTAGTCCCGCAGCTTCTCTTCATTGCTCGCCATCGTGCCCCATTTCCTTGCCTTCCTCGCAAAGCCGTGCGTGGACCCCGTCGCCGGAGCCGGGTGGTCAGGAGGTTCCGAGTTCCTTGTCGAGCAGCTCGAACATCTCCTCGTCCGTCGCCACATCCAGTTCCGCGACCGCGTCGTCCGTCTCGTCGGCGGCGTCGGCGCCGGTCCACATCGCCAGCAGTTCCCGCAGCTTCGCCGTGATCTCCGGGTGCGGTTCGCCACCGGCCCCGGCCTGAGCCGCGAGGGCCTCGGCGAGCCGGTCGATCTCGGCGACGACACCGGCTTCCCCGGCCGAGTCGCCGTCGGGGCCGGCGAGTTCGGCCTCCAGATACCGGGCGATGTCCACGGGTGCGGGGTAGTCGAACACCAGGGTCGCCGGCAGCTTGAGGCCGGTGGCCGCGCCGAGCCGGTTGCGCAGTTCCACAGCGGTCAGCGAATCGAATCCCGCCTCCCGGAAGGCGCGGGCCGGGTCCACCGCTCCGGCCTTGGCATGTCCCAGGACCAGGGCCGCCTGCTCCCGCACCAACTCGACCAGCGCCGCGGACCGTTCGTCGGCGCCGAGCCCGGCCAGCCGCTGCCGCAGGGCACCGGAGTCCGCCCCGGACACGGCGTCCGCCAGCGCGACTTCCGCCTCCGGGATCTCCCCGAACAGGGTGGTGGCGCGGCCGGCGGTGAACGCGGGAGCGAACCGCGTCCAGTCGGCCCGCGCCACGACCGCGGCCGGATCGCCGCCGCCCGCCAGCCGCTCCATCGCCACCAGTGCCAGATCCGGGTCGAGGCCCGTCAGGCCCCGGCGGCGCAGATACTCCTCGACGCTGCCGTCGGCGGCCATGCCGTCTTCCGCCCACGGCCCCCACGCCACGGACGTGGCCACCAGCCCGGCCGCCCTGCGCCGTTCGGCCAGGGTGTCCAAGTAGGCGTTGGCGGCTGCGTAGTTGCCCTGGCCCGGGGAACCGATGGCGCCCGCGAACGACGAGAACAGCACGAACGCCGACAGCTCCCGGTCCCGGGTCAGCTCGTCGAGGTTGCGCGCGGCGACGGCCTTGGCCCGCAGGACGGCCGTGAAGCGTTCCGGGGTGAGCGCCTCGACGAGCCCGTCATCCAGGACACCCGCCGTGTGCACCACGGCATCGACCGGGTGCTCGGACAGCAGCGCGGCGAGCGCGTCCCGGTCCGCCGCGTCGCAGGCGGCCACGGTCACCCGTACGCCCGTGGCGGCGAGGTCGTCGCGCAGCTGCGGTGCGCCGGGCGCGTCGAGCCCGCGCCTGCTGATCAGGACGAGGTGCCCGGCGCCCTGCGCGGCGGCCCAGCGGGCCACCCGGGCACCCAGCGCGCCCGTACCGCCCGTGATCAGTACGGTGCCCGACGGGCGCCAGCCCGCACCGAGTGCGCCGGGTGCCGTCCGGCCGAGCCGCCGCCCGAACACACCGGTCGCCCGGATCGCCACCTGGTCCTCTCCCGTGCGGCCCGTGAGCACACCGGCCAGGCGGCCCGCCGTGCGCCGGTCCATGACCTGGGGCAGGTCGACCAGACCGCCCCAGCCGTCCGGGTGCTCCAGTGCCGCGACCCGGCCGAGGCCCCACACGGCGCCCTGCTCCGGATCGGGCGCCTGGTCGGACCGGTTGACCGAGACCGCGCCCCTGGTCAGCGCCCACAGCGGGGCGGCGATGCCGGTGTCGCCGAGTGCCTGCACGAGTACGGCGGTGGCGGCGGGGCCGGCCGGCACGCCGTCACCGGCGTCCTGACCGCCGGTCGCCTCCGTGGTGTTCTCGCCGTTCGGATCGGGCAGCGCCAGGAAGGACAGGACCCCGGCGACCGGCTCCTGCCGTGCTGCCGCGGTCAGCAGCGCGCCCAGCGCGCCCCGGTCGGTGCCGGGCTCGTACACGACCCGCGCCGGCTCGGCACCGTTCGCCGTGAGACCGTCCAGGACGGCGCCGCTCCACGCGTCGTCCCGCAGCCCGGCGGGCAGGACCGCCAGCCAGCGGCCCGGCAGCGCCCCGGCGGCGACCGTGCCGAGCGGCTTCCAGCTCGTGCCGTACAGCCAGTCGTCCACCCGGGACTGCTCCCGCTGCCCGCGCCACCACGACGACAGCGCCGGCAGCAGTCCGTCCAGGGCGTCCTCGGCCACGCCGAGCGAGTCGGCCAGCACAGCGGCGTCGCCCTGCTCGACGGCCGTCCAGAATCCGGCGTCCGCACGGTCGGCGAAGCCCGCTGCCGACGGACCGCCCGGCCTGGCTCCCTCGGGCCAGAAACGCTCGTGTTCGAAGGCGTAGGTCGGCAGATCCACCACGGCCGCCCGCGTCGGGGCGAACAGGGCGGGCCAGTCGACCTGCCCGCCGTGCAGACGCAGCGACGCGACCGCCGAGAGCAGGCTCATCGGCTCGGCACGGTCCTTGCGCAGGGTCGGGGTCAGCAGCCGCTCCTGCACGTCGCCGTCAAGGCCGCCCTGGGCGAGCGCGGTCAGCGTGCCGTCCGGTCCCAGCTCCACGAACCGGGACACGCTGTGTCCGTCCAGGCGTCGAACGGCGTCGGCGAACCGGACCGGCCGGCGCACGTGATCCACCCAGTGGGCCGGGGACATCAGCTCCTCGGCCGTCGCGAGCTCACCGGTCAGCGTGGACACGATCGGTATCCGCGGCTGCTCGTACGAGAGGCTCTCGGCCACCTCGCGGAACTCGGCGAGCATCGGCTCCATCAGCGGCGAGTGGAAGGCATGGCTGACCCGCAGGGCCGTCACCTTGCGGTCCTGGGCACGGAAGTGGTCGGCCACTTCGTCGACGGCCTCGGCCGCACCCGAAATGACCACCGCCTGCGGCCCGTTGACCGCCGCGACGCCCACCCGGTCGTCGAGCAGGGACGCCACCTCGTCCTCGGTGGCCTGCACGGCGGCCATCGCGCCGCCCTCGGGCAGCGCCTGCATCAACCGGCCCCGCGCCTCGACCAGGCGGCACGCGTCCGCGAGCGACCACACCCCCGCCACATGCGCGGCGGCGATCTCCCCGACCGAGTGACCGGCGAGCATGTCCGGGCGCACGCCCCACGACTCCAGCAGCCGGAACAGCGCCACCTCGAGGGCGAAGAGGGCGGGCTGCGCGTACTCCGTCCGGTTGAGCAGATTCGCGTCCCCGCCGAAGACGACCTCCCGCAGCGCGAACGGCAGCTCCGCGTCCACCCCGTCCAAGGTCTCGGCGAAGACCGGGAACGCCTCGTACAACTCCCGGCCCATACCGAGCCGTTGCGAGCCCTGCCCGGCGAACAGGAACGCGAGGCGTCGGCCGGCGGAGCCGCCGGGGGTGCCGGCGAGGACGCCGGTGTCGTGCCCGCCCAGCGCCACGGCCCGCAGTCCGCGCAGCAGCTCGTCGCGGTCGGCGGCCAGGACCACCGCGCGATGCTCCAGCCAGGGCCGCAGCGCCGACGACAGCCCCAGGTCGCTCAGTCGCAGTGCGCGATCGGTGTCGACGCGGGCCCACAACCGTTCGGCCTGGCCGCGCAGGGCGCCCTCGGACGCGGCGGACAGGGCGATCGGGGTCACGGGCAACTCGTCGGCCGCCCCCGGTTCGGGTGTGACCGTGTCAGGGGCCTGTTCGATGATGACGTGGGCGTTGGTGCCGCTGATCCCGAAGGACGACACGCCGGCCCGCCGGGGGCGGTCCTGCGGCCGCGGCCACTCCACGTTCTCCGTCAGCAGGGTGATCTCGCCCGCCGTCCAGTCGACGAAGGGAGAGGGCTCGTCGGCGTGGAGGGTGCGCGGCAGCACCCCGTGCCGCATCGCCATCACCATCTTGATCACACCGCCGACACCGGCAGCCGCCTGCGTGTGGCCGACGTTCGACTTCAACGAGCCCAGCCAGAGGGGCTGTTGACGGTCCTGGCCATAGGTGGCGAGGAGCGCCTGCGCCTCGATCGGGTCACCCAGCGGCGTCCCCGTGCCATGCGCCTCCACCGCGTCCACGTCGGCCGGCTTCAGCCCGGCACCGGCCAGCGCCTGCCGGATCACCCGCTCCTGCGACGGACCGTTCGGCGCCGTCAGACCATTGCTGGCACCGTCCTGGTTGACCGCCGAACCCGCGACCACGGCCAGCACCCGGTGCCCGTTGCGGCGGGCGTCCGACAGCCGCTCCAGCACCAGCATGCCGATGCCCTCGGACCAGGCCGTGCCGTCGGCTCCGGCCCCGAAGGACTTGCAGCGGCCGTCGGAGGCGAGGCCTCGCTGCTGGCTGAAGTCGACGAAGGTGTCGGGCGTGGACATCACCATGACGCCGCCGGTGAGCGCCAGATCGCACTCCCCGGACCGCAGCGACTGGGTGGCCAGGTGGAGGGTGACCAGGGAGGACGAGCACGCGGTGTCGACCGTCATCGCAGGGCCCTCGAGGCCGAAGCTGTAGGCGATACGGCCGGAGTGGACGCTGCTGGTGTTGCCGGTCAGCAGGTAGCCGTCGGAGTCGTGCTCGCCCTCGCGCAGCCAGGAGTTGTAGTACTGGCCCATGACACCGGCGAACACCCCCGTGCGGCTGCCGCGCAGCGCCGTCGGGTCGATGCCCGCGCGTTCGAAGACCTCCCAGGACACCTCCAGCAGCAACCGCTGCTGCGGGTCCATGGCCAGCGCCTCGCGCGGCGAGATGCCGAACAGCCCGGCGTCGAAGGACGCCGCGTCGTACAGGAATCCGCCCCGGCGGACGTAGCTCTTGCCGAGCCGACCGGGCTCCGGGTCGTACAGCGCCTCCAGGTCCCACCCGCGGTCGGTCGGGAAGTCGCCGATCGCGTCGCCGCCCTCGCTGACCAGCCGCCAGAGATCGTCCGGCGATTCGACGCCGCCGGGGAACCGGCACGCCATGCCCACGATGACCACCGGATCGTCGTCCACGCCCTTCCCGGCGGGCAGCACGACACCCTGCGGGTCGGCGGCGTCTCCGCCGAGCGCGGTCAGCAGATGCCGGGCGAGCGCGGCGGGCGACGGATGGTCGAAGACCAGCGTGGCGGGCAGCCGCAGCCCGGTCGCCGCGTTGACGCGGTTCCGCAGTTCCACCGAGGTCAGCGAGTCGAAGCCGAGCGTCTTGAACGCCTGGCCCGGTTCCACCTCGGCGGCCGAGGCGTGGCCGAGCACCTGGGCCACCAGAGCGGACACCAGGTCCAGCAGGAACGGTTCGCGTTCGGCGGTGGGCAGGGCCGACAGCCGGGTCCGCAACTCGTCGCCGTCCGCCCTGTGCCCGCCGGTGTGCGCGGCACGCCGGGCCGGGCCGCGGACCAGGCCACGCAACAGCGCGGGAACCTCGGGGAGTTCGCGCAGTGCCGCGAGGTCCAGGTCGACCGGGAGGAGGAAGGAGAGCTCGGTGTCCCGCAGCGCGGCGTCGAGGACCGCGAGGCCCTGTTCGACGGCGAGCGGCCGTACGCCGCCGCGTGCCATGCGGCGCAGATCCGCCTCGGTCAGCTCGGCGGTCATCCCCGCGCCGGGCGCCCACGGGCCCCAGGCGAGGGAGACGGCGGGCAGTCCGAGGTGGCGGCGGCACACGGCGATGGCGTCCAAGTAGGCGTTGGCCGCCGCGTAGTTGGCCTGCCCGGCGCCGCCGAAGGTGCCGGAGACCGACGAGAACAGCACGAACGCGGCCAGGTCCAGATCACGGGTGAGCGCGTCGAGATGTTCAGTCGCGTCCGCCTTGGGACGCAGCACCGCACGCAGCCGTTCCTCGGTCAGCGACGCCGTCACACCGTCGTCGACCACACCCGCGGTGTGGATCACTCCGGTCAGCGGACGGTCGGCCGGGATCGACGCCAGCAGGGTCTCGAGCGCCCGTCGGTCGGCTACGTCACAGGCCGCGACGGTGACATCGGCGCCCAGGTCGGTGAGTTCGGCGGTGAGTTCCGCCGCGCCCGGGGCGTCCGGTCCGCGCCGCCCCGCCAGGAGCAGGTGGCGTACGCCGTGTTCGGTGACCAGGTGACGCGCGACCAGGGCGCCCAGGCCGCCGGTGCCTCCGGTGACGAGGACGGTGCCGTCCGCGAGCCGGACCGGCCGAGTGGCGGAGGGGGCGTCCGTCACGGACGGGGCCGGCAGTGACGCGGCAACGAGCCGGGGGACCAGCGGCGTGCCACCGCGGACGGCCAGTTCGGTCTCGGCGGCGAGGGTGTCCGCGTCGGCGAGCAGCGCGACCAGGGTGTCCCAGGACTCCGGTGTGCCGTCCAGGTCGGCCAGCGCGAAACGGCCGGGATTCTCGGTCCGGGCCGCGCGCATCAGGCCCCACAGAGCGGCCAGCGCCGGATCCGCCCCCTCGTCCGGCGTCACCGCCACCGCGCCCCGCGTCACCACCACGAGCCGTGTGCCCGTGAACTCGTCGGCCGCCAGCCAGTCCTGTACGAAGCTCAGTGCGGCGGCGGTGACGGCATGGGCCGCGGCGACCGAGCCCTCGAACGGGGCGTCCGCCGCACCGCTCCAGGGAAGCAGCACGGTCTCGGGGGCCGGGTCGCCGTCGTGCACGGCCCGGGTCAGCTCGGACCAGGTACGGACGGGCAGTGCGGGAAGCGCGGCGTTCGGATCGTCATCCGGGGTCAGGTGGTCCGACAGCAGGATCGTACGGCCGTCGGCGAGCGAGGCATCGTCGGCGGGAGCCGAGGACGTGGATGTGGAGGTGGAGGTGGTCGCGGTCGCGGTCGGCAGTGGAGTCCAGTCGATCCGGTACGTCCCGGAGGAGGCGGTCAGGCCCGCACCCGTCGCCAGTTCGGACGGCACCTCGCGCAGCGACAACGACTCGACGGCAGCGACCGCGTCACCGGCCGGGTCGGCCAAGTGCAGGGTCACCGCATCGGGTCCCGCCGGAGCCACCCGCACCCGCAGGGCCCGGGCCCCGGATGCATGCAGCGACAGCCCGTTCCAGGAGAAGGGCAGCCGCCCGGCACCCGCTTCACCGAGCGGGCCGAAGAGGACCGCGTGCAGGGCCGAGTCGAGCAGTGCCGGATGCACTCCGAACCGGCCCGCGAGCCCCTCATGCTCCTCCGGCAGCACGACCTCGGCGAACACCTCGTCGCCGCGCCGCCACACCGTGCGTAGCCCCTGGAACACCGGGCCGTACGCCAGCCCGGCCGCCGCGAACCGGTCGTACACGTCGGCGACGGGGCGGGGCTCGGCACCCTTCGGGGGCCACTCCGCGAGGTCGAACGCCGCGTCGGCGGTCGCCTCCGTCGTCGTGTCAGGGGCCAGCAGACCGCCGGCATGCAACACCCACGGTGTGTCGTCCGAGGCGTCCTGCGGACGTGAGTGCACCTCGACGGTGCGGCGTCCCGAGTCGTCCGCCACACCGACGGTGACCTGCAAACGGACCATGCCCTGCTCCGGCACCACCAGCGGCACCGCGATCGTCAGCTCCTCGACCCTGGCACAGTCCACGTGGTCGCCGGCGCACAGCGCCAGCTCGGCGTAGCCCGTGCCCGGGAAGACCACCGCGCCCAGAACGGTGTGATCCCGCAGCCACGGGTGCGAACGCAGCGACAGGCGCCCGGTCAACACCACTCCCCCGCCCGCCAGTTCCACAGCGGCGCCGAGCAACGGGTGTCCGGCCGCACCGAGCCCGGCGGCGGCCAGGTCACCGGGCCGGTGAGAGGCCTGCGGCCAGAACCGCTTCCGCTGGAAGGCATACGTCGGCAGCTCCACCGCGCGAGCCCCGCTTCCGGGGAAGAGAGCGCGCCAGTCGACATCGGCGCCGTGGGTGAACAGCCCGGCGACCGCGGCGAGGAAAGTGGATGTCTCGGGGCGGTCCTTGCGCAGGGCCGGTACGAGCAGTGCCTCGTCTGCGTCGTCGAGGGAGGTCTGGGCGAGGGCGGTGAGGGTGCCGTCGGGGCCCAGTTCGAGATAGCGGCCGATGCCCTGCTCGGCGAGGGTGCGCACGGCGTCGGCGTAACGGACCGGCTGACGCACGTGCCCGACCCAGTAGTCCGGCGACATCAGCTCGTCGGCGGTGGCCGCCTTGCCGGTCACCGTGGAGACGAGCGACAGCTTCGGACGCTCGTACGTCAGGCTCTCGGCGACCTTGCGGAAGTCCGCGAGCATCGGCTCCATCAGCGGGGAGTGGAAGGCATGGCTGACCCGCAGAGGTGTGGTCTTGCGGCCCTCGGTGCGGAAGTGCGCGGCCACCTCCTCCACCGCGTCCACGGCACCCGCGATCACCACCGACTGCGGGCCGTTGACCGCGGCGATTCCCATCTCGTCGGTGAGGAGCGGCAGAAGTTCGCCCTCGGTGGCCTGCAGCGCGACCATCGCACCGCCGGACGGAAGCGCCTGCATCAACCGGCCCCGCGCCGCCACCAGACGGCAGGCGTCGGCCAGCGACCACATGCCCGCCACGTGCGCGGCGGCTATCTCACCGATGGAGTGTCCGGCGAGGACGTCGGGCCGCACACCCCAGGACTCCAGCAGCCGGAAGAGGGCGACTTCCAGGGCGAACAGGGCGGGCTGGGCAAACTCGGTTTGGTTCAGCAGGTCCGCGTCCTCACCGAACACCACGTCCCGCAGGCTGAACGGGAGTTCCGCGTCGACGGCGTCGAAGGCGGCCGCGAAGACCGGGTACGTCTCGTACAACTCCCGGCCCATACCGAGCCGTTGAGAACCCTGCCCCGCAAAGAGCAACGCCGTCTTCCCGGCACGCGTCTGCGCACCCCGTACCAGCCCCGGCGCCTGGTCGTCGTCCGCCAACGCCCGCAAGCCTTGCAGCAGTTCCTCCTGGTCCGCCGCAAGCAGCACGGCACGATGCTCCAGCGTGGAACGCGTCGTCGCCAGCGACAGCGCGACATCACGATGCGACAGCCCCGAATCGGACGACAGCCACGCCGCCAGCCGCTCCGCCTGACCCCGCAACGCCTCCGCACTCGCACCCGACACCACCACCGGCACCCTCACCGGCCCGGACGACGCCTCAACCACCTCCACCGACACCTCGGGAGCCTCTTCGAGGACGACGTGAGCGTTGGTGCCACTGATACCGAAGGACGACACACCCGCACGACGGAAACGGTCCTCCGACCGCGGCCACACCACACTGTCGGCCAGCAGGGTGACCTCCCCCGCCGCCCAGTCCACGTGCGACGACGGCTCGTCCACATGCAAGGTGCGCGGCAGCACCCCGTACCGCATCGCCATCACCATCTTGATCACACCACCCACACCGGCAGCCGCCTGCGTGTGACCGATGTTCGACTTCAACGACCCCAGCCACAACGGCCGTTCACGGTCCTGGCCATAGGTGGCCAGCAGCGCCTGCGCCTCGATCGGATCACCCAGCGGCGTCCCCGTGCCATGCGCCTCCACCACGTCCACATCGGCCGGCTTCAGCCCGGCACCGGCCAGCGCCTGCCGGATCACCCGCTGCTGCGACGGACCATTCGGCGCCGTCAGACCATTGCTCGCACCGTCCTGGTTCACCGCCGACCCCGCGACCACCGCCAGCACCCGATGCCCCTTGCGCCGGGCGTCCGACAGCCGCTCCACCAGCAGCAGACCCACACCCTCCGACCACGCCGTACCATCCGCGCCGTCCGAGAACGCCTTGCACCGACCATCCACCGCCAGCCCCCGCTGCCGCGAGAACTCAACAAACATCTCCGGACCCGACATCACCGTCACACCACCGGCCAACGCCAGATCACACTCACCCGCCCGCAGCGCCTGCACGGCCAGA
>NZ_BMVG01000044.1 GCF_014650595.1 Streptomyces alanosinicus | reverse complement strand
ACAGCACCCTGGTCACCCCATGACAGCCAAGAACAGAACCCCCCACGAGGTGAGAACAGGCACAACCACGCAGACCCCGCTGACACCCAACCAATGCCACCACCACACCCATTCACATGGACCCTTATGACCGAGGACGGTTGGGAGGCCTACTCCCCTGAGAGCGACCCGGACGTGCACCGGTGGCAGCAGGCGCAGCGCGAGCGTCAGGAACGCGAGAGCGCTGCGGCCGCGGGGCCGGACCCGGAGCTGATCCGCTACCGGGTCGTGGCGCAGCGGACCGATCCGGAGCACACGGGGGCCGTCACGCTGACGCACTACGCGTATGCGGAGTCGGTGGAGGAGGCCGTGGGGAAGGTGCGTCAGGCGCACGAGAAGCCGGGCGGTGTGTACGGGGACCAGGGTTTGTACCGCGTGGTGGAGGTGGTGGAGGAGAGCTGGGACAGCAAGGTGCGGCAACAGGAGGAAGCCCGCTGGCGGTACCTGACCACCATCCTGGAGAACGCCACCGCCACCGTGCGCGGCCGTGAGCCGGAGGATCCGGATGCGGATCTGGTCAGCCGCCTGGACGACTTCTTCACCCGTGCCGTGGTCTTCCCTGACCCGCACACCCCCGGCGTCCATCCCCGACCCCACCAGGCCACGTTCGGCTGGACCAGCGAACAGCCCCACATCGAGCACGCCAGCGACCCCGGCCGCGCCCTGGCCCTGTTCCTCCTGGCCTACCTGGACCACTACGGCTTGGCCCTGGAGACGGCCGCCCGCACCGACGGCCAGTCCGTTGCGGAGCCGGTCGACGGGGGCTGGCCTTCTCGCGAAGCAGAGGGGGGCGAGGCGCCGACGGAACTGGTCGACCTTGTCCTGTCCGTGTGCGAGCAGCACTATGCAGCCGTGACCGGCACCAGCTCCGAGCAGTGGGACATGGAGCAGTTCCGAGAGAGCGTGGGCATGGCGCTGCGGACCGTACGCCTGGCGGACCGGGAGGCGTACCCGCAGGCGCTGGAGGAGTATCTGGTCGGCAACCGGGCGCGGCTGGAAAAGCTGTGGCGCGTGTACGGGCCCGCTGGCGTCTTCCCGCAGGGCGTCTACCACCTGGTTGAGATGCCCGAGTCGTTCGTGCTGTGCGAGCGCATCGACCACGCTCCGATGTGGCTCAGCGGGGTGTGGAGCAGGGAATGTGAATCGGACACCCCACTCGAAAGGCTTCAGGAAGCCTGGCTGCACGGCACGAGCGAGAGTGATGGACGATGAGCAGGATTCCGCTCAAGAAACATCAGATCGACCAGAAGTCGAGTTTCCGTAAGTGGGTCGGATTCCCTGCAAGGTCATCTGTGCCCCCTCAGGGTGCCCGTGGCACGATCGTGTCAGCGACCGGCTCCGGTAAAACGATCATGGCTGCCGCGAGCGCGCTGGAGTGCTTCCCCGAGGGCCGGATCCTCGTCATGGTGCCGACCCTGGACCTGCTCGTGCAGACCGCCCAGGCGTGGCGGGCGGTGGGCCACCGCTCCCCGATGGTCGCGGTGTGCTCGCTGGAGAACGACCCGGTGCTGAACGAGCTGGGAGTGCGCACCACCACCAACCCGATCCAGCTCGCCCTGTGGGCCGGGCACGGGCCGGTCATCGTGTTCGCCACGTACGCCTCTCTCGTGGACCGCGAGGACATCGAGGACGTGTCGGGCCAGGGCACCGTTCGCGGGCCGCTGGAGGCCGCTCTGGCGGGCGGAGACCGGCTGTACGGCCAGCGGATGGACGGTTTTTCGCTCGCCATCGTCGATGAGGCACATGGAACCGCAGGTGATCTTGGGAGGCCGTGGGCGGCGATCCACGACAACGCCCGCATCCCCGCCGACTTCCGGCTGTACCTGACCGCGACCCCGCGCATCCTGGCCTCGCCCCGGCCGCAGCGCGGGAAGGACGGCCAGGAGCTGGAGATCGCGTCGATGGGACAGGACTCGCAGACCTACGGGCCGTGGCTGGCCGAACTCGGGCTCAGCGAGGCGATCGAGCGGGAAATCCTCGCCGCGTTCGAGATCGACGTCCTGGAGATCCGCGACCCCTCCCCCGTGATCGGGGAATCGGAGGAGGCGCAGCGCGGCCGGCGCCTGGCCCTGCTGCAGACCGCCCTCCTGGAGCACGCCGCGGCGTACAACCTGCGTACGGTCATGACGTTCCACCAGAAGGTGGAAGAGGCCGCGGCGTTCGCGGACGCGCTACCGAAGACCGCTGCCGAGCTGTACGTCACCGAGACCGATGACGAGACCATGGTCAAGGCGGAGAAGGCGCTCCCCGCGTCGTCGATCGACGCGGAGTTCTACGGCCTGGAGGCCGGCCGCCACGTACCCCCGGACCGGGTGTGGGCGGCATGGCTGTGCGGCGACCACACCGTCGCCGAACGGCGCGAGAAGATCCGCCAGTTCGCCAACGGCATCGACGCCAACAACCGGCGCGTGCACAGGGCGTTCCTCGCGAGCGTTCGCGTTCTCGGGGAGGGCGTGGACATCACGGGCGAGCGGGGTGTGGAGGCGATCTGCTTCGCGGACACCCGTGGTTCGCAGGTGGAGATCGTGCAGAACATCGGCCGCGCGCTGAGGTTGAACCGCGACGGCTCCACCAAGGTGGCCAGGATCATCGTGCCGATCTTCCTGGAGCCGAACGAGGACCCGACCGACATGGTCGCCAGCGCCAGTTTTCGCCCCCTTGTAGCCGTTTTGCAAGGGCTCCGCAGTCATGATGAACGACTCGTTGAGCAGCTCGCCTCCCGCGCCCTCACTAGCGGCAAGCGCAAGGTCCACGTCCAGCGCGACGAGAACGGCCAGATCATCGGCGCCGCCGGCGAGGGCGACGGCGAGGACCAGGAGCACGACGACACCCAGGCCGCCGCCGAATCCGCTCTGCTCCACTTCAGCACTCCCCGGGACGCCGCCACGATCGCCGCGTTCCTGCGCACCCGCGTCTACCGGCCGGACAGCCTCGTCTGGCTGGAGGGATACCAGGCCCTGCTCCGCTGGCGGGCGGAGAACGAGATCACCGGCCTCTACGCCGTTCCCTACGACACAGAAACCCAGGTCGGGGTAACGAAAGATTTTCCCCTTGGGCGATGGGTCCACCAGCAGCGGAAGGCCCTGCGGGCCGGGGAACTGGAGGAACGGCGCAAGGAACTGCTGGACGCCGAAGAGGCCGGGATGGTGTGGGAGCCGGGCGAAGAGGCGTGGGAGGCCAAGCTCGCCGCGCTCCGCTCCTACCACCGGGCCACCGGGCACCTCGCCCCCCGCCAGGACGCGGTCTGGGGCGAGGGCGAGACGATGGTGCCGGTCGGCCAGCACATGGCCAATCTCCGGCGCAAAGGCCAGAAGAACGGCCTGGGCAAGGACCCTGACCGGGCGGCGGAGCGCGCGGCGCAGCTGACGGCGATCGACCCGGACTGGGACTGCCCGTGGCCGCTCGACTGGCAACGCCACTACCGGGTGCTCGCCGACCTGGTCGACGCCGACGGTGTCCTGCCCGAGATCCAGCCCGGCGTGCTGATGGACGGTGACGATCTCGGCAAATGGCTCGAACAGCAGAAGAATCCGGGCACCTGGGCGCAGCTGTCCACCGAGCAGCAGGAGCGGCTGTCCCGGCTGGGCGTACGGCCGCTTGAGGCGCCGTCTCCCGCCCCGTCGGCCACGCGGTCGACGAAGGGCTCGGGGAAGGCGCATCAGGCGTTCCAGCGGGGCCTTGCGGCCCTCGCGCAATGGGTGGAGCGGGAAGGCGCAGACCGTCCGGTGCCGCGCGGGGCGAGCGAACAGATCGCGGTCGACGGCGAGGCGGAGCCGGTGGTCGTGAAGCTGGGCGTATGGGTCTCGAACACCCGTGCTAGGCGGGACAAGCTCAGCGCCGAACAGCTCGCCGCCCTGGCGGCGTTGGGCGTCGACTGGGCAGGCCCGGCACCGACGGGCGGAGGTTCTGAGCAGCCTGCGCCGGCGGAAGCGCCCGTGCCGGAGCAGCGCGACGCGGGCGGCGCAGGGGCGGACGATGAGAGCGAAGCCGAGGCGGCCCGCGGCCTGGCGCGCATGAAGCGCCTCACCGAGCTGACACGGAAGCACACCAAGGCCGAACTGCTGCGCATGGCCTACGCGGGCGGCCTGGTACGCCACAACTCCCCCGAGCAGTGGCGCAAGGACGAGATCGCCTCCGCCGTCGTGGACCAGGAGCTCAGGGCCGCCGCCCGGGCCGGAGCCGACCGGCCTCCCGCCCCGCCCACGGCTGTCGTCCCGGCGAAGCGGCCGCCGGTACGACACCACCATGACGAGTGCGACAAGACCGTGTACGAGGGCGGCGCCTGCACCTGCGACCTCATCGAGCAGTACGGACCGCCCTCCGAACGGGACGACTACTGAGACGTCCTCCGGCCGCTCCCCCACCGGACCCCGGGCCTGTCGAGGCCCGGGGTCTCGTGCTGCGGCCCGGCCGGCGCTATCGCCCTGCGTCCCAACCGGTGAGCTCCTGGCGGTAGTCGGCGTTGAGCCGGTCGGTCTGGATGTCCCCGTCAGGGGTCAGGACGTAAGGCTGGTGCGCTCCCATGTCGGCCAACAGATCGGCGACGAGGGCGTAGGCCGCGACCACAGCCTCCCGCTTGTCGGTGACGATGGCACCAAGATCCACCGTGGTCTGTGCCGGGCTTTCCGGGAACGGCGCAACGTGGCCGTCTCTCGGGTAGGCCTCCTCTGACGCGACCAGGCGCACCGGCCCGTCGCCGCCGTCGAAGCGGTGGAATGCGGCGGACAGCACCAGGTCACCGACCGCTCCGGTCTCCGCCGCCCAGGCTGCCGCAGCCTGAACCAGAGACACGAGATGGAGTTCGAGCTGGCGGTGATACAGCCGCTTGGGGCCGTCGTCGTTGTAGTGGTCGCTCTGAAGGTTGATGGGCAGTGCCGCGTAGAAGCTGCCGTCTTGGTGGAGCTGACCGGTTGGTGTGCCCTCGAAGCGGGCCTGGCGGCGTCCGACCAGGGCGGTGCCTTCCGGCATCGCGCTGGTGGTCACTCCTTCACAGGCGAGCGTGCGGAAGCGGGCGAAGGCTGCGTCTCGGTCCGCCCGTGTGCTCAGGGGGTAGGTGCCCCGGGCGGCCGGGACCGCGGCCAGGCCGACCCAGGCGGGAGAGAAGGTCGCCCTGGGGCTGCCGCCGTGCTCGGTGCTGGTCAGATAGGCCGACAAGTAGCCAAAGCCTGCGTCGGCGACCTGCTTCAGGCGGTCGACGTCGTCGGAGGCGGCCTGGAAACGGTCACGGTAGCGCTGGGCGATCTCGGATTCGGAGAGGGTGCGGGTCGTGGTGCCGTGCCGGACGTGGACCCGGAAGTGGTAGTCGTTGCCCGGGGCCGCGACGGCGTGCGGGGCCTGGGTGCTCCGGGGCACGGTGAGCAGCCAGTAGATCTTGCCGCCGTGGGCTTCTGACCTCACGGCCCGTACGCCGACGTTGGGTACGACGGGCTGGATCCAGTTCGCGAGCACCGAGCGGATCCACTCTTCACCGCGGCCCGGGACCGGGTCGAAGGGGGCCAGGGCGTGGGCGTGGTCCTGCTTGCCGTCGTCGACGCCGATGACGACCATGCCGCCGGCGGTGTTGGCCATGGCGGACACGTCCTTGGCGAGCTCCTTCTTGTCCGCGTCGGCGCCCTTGTAGAAGTCCTTCTTCCAGTCGAGGTCGACACTCTCGGGGATGTGGTTCTCGACCGCGCGCTGCAGATCGGCCTCGGTGAGGCCGTCGGGGTGTCGTCCCAGGGCGGCAGTGAGTCGTGCGGGTAGAACCATCGGAACTCCAGTGTGTTCACCACATGCTGCTGACGATCGCCAGCCAGATCACGCTAAACGGGATCACCGGGCCGTCACCACGCATTTCCGGTGACTCCGTAAGGCGCCGCGCATGGAGCGTCGGGCGCATTACGGTTCTCCGATGAACCAGGATGAGATCCGTGACGAGTTGGTGAGTTCTGCACAGCGATGGGCTCGGACAGCCGTCGACGCCTACCTCGAAGAGCCTGCGGACCAGGACTTCGCTGTCCATCACATGGCTGTGGCTGTCGAGCACCTGGCCAAGGCGTGTCTGGCATCCGTCGCTCTCACGTTGCTGGCTACCCCCAAGCCTTCCGTACAGGATCTGCTGGTGCTGGGCGGCCAGGAGGACAAGGTGGAGACCGGTCGCGCCGGGCTCAGGACCATCGGTGGTGCGGAGGCCGTGACGAGACTCGCGCAAGTGGGGAAGGGGGAAGTGCCGGCGCTGCTCGCGGCGTTGAGGGACGCCCGCAACGGCATCACGCACATGGGGTGGGGGCGGCCGTCTGACGAGTGCAGGGGCCTGCTGGCAGCTGGTGTGGCGTACATCGATTCCCTTCTGCCCCAGCTGGCGAAGGAGCCGGAGTGGTTCTGGGAGAACCATTACGACGTGTGCAAGGGCCTCGTGGAGAAGACGACGGACGAACTGAAGTTGCGCTACGCGGCGAAGATCCGGCGGGCGCAGGCGACCTTCGCGAAGAAGACAGGGAGTTTGTCCGCCAGCGAGAAGACGGCCGTGGTCGCCAGTCTGTCGGCAGCGCCTCTGCCCAGCCGATGGCTTCTGCACATCCCCGCGCAGTGTCCGGCGTGCGAAAGTTCTGCCTTCATCAGCGGCCGGGACAAGAGCGGCGACTACGGAGACATCTGGTTCTTCCCGCGCTACTTCGGGTGCCGGGTCTGCGAGCTCACTCTGACCGGACCTGAACTGGACCTCGCGGAAATGAGGGCCCATTCACTGCGCACAGAAGAAGAGGTGGATGACGACTGGGAGCCCGACTTCGACTTCATGTGACGCCGAAGCCTGGCACCTTGCGCGCTTTGAGGGCTACTGCCGGAATACCTGATTCTCTGCGACCATCTGTTCATGGTCGGCAGCAGTGATCGTTCAATGCTTCGCGCCCTGCTCGACACCGCCGTCGCACCTCTGAGCGACCTGACGCACACCGTGCTGAGTCAGGCCTTCGAGCGACTGGGCATGCCGGTGATTCCCCAGAGCGCCGGCAGCAAGTCGACCCGGGTTGAACTGAGCCTCCAGCAGGTACCCAACACGGAACTGCCAGGACTGGCCCAACGCCTCCTAGAGCAGCAGGACTTCCCCTTCCCTGTGCGCCCGCCGCTCCGCCATCAGCTGGAAGACCTGCTGTGGGAGGAGGGAGCACCACCCGGTATACCCAAGAAGGCCCGCCGGGAACTGGCGCGTGCCCTGTCTCTCTCGGAGCTCACCCAAAACCATGGCCGTTTCCTGCATCTACTCGATCGCCTCTGGGTGATTGAGGGACCGGATCTTTCCTTCAGCGAGCTCAGCGCGCTGCTGCTGAATGGGACGCGGCCGGTGACGCTGAGGGACCTCATCGAGAAGCACGTCTTCCGCAATCGCGATGAGGGGGACTGGTCGGCTGAGCAGCTCTTCGAGAGCCTCGGTGCGTTCGAGGCGGGGGACGCCAGGTTCGCCCGCTTCCTGGAAGGACTGGTCTCGGCGGACGTTCTCCTTGACGAGCACCTGCAGGCGAAGACAGCCAGCACAATCAACGATCACCTTCGCGCCCATGGGATCGAGTTGCGGCAAACCGGCAGCGACGGCGGCTATCCGCTGTTCACCCTGGTTTCGACCCGGGTGCACAGCAACCGGAAGCCGAAGAACATCATTTTCGCTTCCCTAGGCAAACCGGACATTCGCTTTCGGTCCTCGGTGGACAACGACATCGAGATCGTCGGTGGGCGACCAGGCGCCACCCTTGTCTATGACCGGGAGATCCCTGCCGGGGGTCTGCGCTGGCGTGACCTGCACAGCTGGTGGCAGGACACTCACGGGTTCAACAGTGAGAGTGACGCCGGTGAGGATCTTTACCAGCGGCTCCTCAGGAGCCTGCCCGGCAACTCACCTGGTCAGAAGAACCTCTTCACGGCCTACCGTACGGCTCGCCCGTTCTGCGCGGATGACCTTGCTCTCCTGCCCGAGGTATGGCTGCACTGGGATCCCAAGACCGTTCAGGAACGCGGCCCCGAAGCATTGCTGCGTTCCCGGATGGACTTCCTTCTGCTGCTGCCCTTCGGACAGCGTGTCGTTCTGGAGGTCGACGGAGTACAGCACTACACGCGCGACGACGGCCGTACTCCCGACACCGCCAAATACGCCGACATGGTCGCCGCCGACCGGGACCTCAAGCTCAGGGGCTACGAGGTTTTCCGCTTCGGCCACGACGAACTGAAACGGCCCGAGGACGCCAAGAAGCTTCTCCTCCAGTTCATCCCAGACATGTTCAGCCGCTTCAGAGTCAGACTCTGACGCCTCGGTGGTCTCCAGCGCGCGACCGACGAGCGAACCACCCAGGAGTCGGACGATCACAGCGGTACTCCCATCCGGCGCCACGGCCGGTAAGCCAGCCAAGCGGACCAAGAGCCTCGAAGGGCTGGCCCACGAGTTGCAGCGTAGGCCAGCCCTGTCGAGTCAGTTCCTGCGGGCGGGACGGGAGTCCAGCGCCGTGCGCAGGTGCTTGGCGATGGGCTGGTACCGCTGGACGAAGCTGAGGTCCTTCAGCCGGTCGGGCTCGGGCAGCTCCCGGTGCGGGGAAGGCCAGCGCTCGGAGATTGCCCATCCAAGGGGGCGCAGCCCGGCGCGGTTCATGTCCCGGTCGACGCCCGCCAGGTAGTCCTCATCGACGGGCAGCTCCCCGTTCGACTGCCAGATCACGCCGTCCAGATGGATGGGCAGATGCGGAGATCCGAAGAGGAAGCCCAGACAGCGCTCGCGCAGAACCGCCGCGCTCTGCTCAGGGCTCAGCGGGACACCCATCTCTTCGCCTCTGGGACCCGGGAGCGCGGTCCTGCAGTCGGTGTGCGGGAAGATGTCGATCTCTCCGATAACGACGTGCGCTGTCGCGTTCTCCCGGTCGGGGTAGGACCAGTACCGCGGCAGAAGGACGATCACCTCGTAGGCGTCGAGCGCGTCGGCCACCGCCGCCGTGAGCGGACTGCGGTCGGTGCGGGGCAAGCCGCGGTCACTCTCCCCTGAGGGGTGGCGGACCTCCCACATGCAGGTGTGGTGCACCAGGAGGCCGGGGCCGTCCGGCGAGGCCCACAGCGTGCTGGTCGTCGGCTCCGGCGGAGTGGCCGGCTCGATCGCCTTCTTGCGGCGGCTCCGGCTGCGACCCACGCCGCTCATGCTCCAGCGCCAGTAGTCCTCGGCTTCCTCGAGGAGCAGGACCCGCTGTCCGCTGTGTGCCCAGGACGCCGCGATCCCGCCGACCAGGTAGTGGAGGTTCCCCGAGCGCTCCGCCAGGAACCGCAGGACATGAGGTGCGTGCGGAGCATCGCCGGCCTTCGCGCGGCGCAGGACTTCGGTGTACTTCTCCCCGCTCCGGCTCGCCCTGCGGGCGCTCTGCGCGGCTGTGGACTGGTTCTTCGGCATGACGTACTCCTTGGCCGGGCCGGGCCACGCCCCCGACACCGGTCCGTACGACTGCCGTGGACACGACGGAACGCAGAACGGGAAGGAGCGGGCCCCGCAGGACCTTGACCCCCACGTCCGGCGGCGTGGCTCCGGAAGCAGGCGGTGATCGGCAGTACGCACTAGCCGGGCAGGATGCTAACCGGCGTGAGCGCACCGGCCGAAGACACCAGCCGCCGAATTCCCTCGAACGGGCGAGGTCTCCGGCCCGCCGGGCGTGCAGAGGCATCGGGCCCTAGCAACTGGGTGATCTCTACCCGCTGCTGGAGTCTGAGGCATCACCCGTCAGAGAGCGGCCGCTGCGGCACTCGTATAACGCAAGCGACAGTTCCTTCACGGCAGCGCGAGCACGTTCGGCGTCCGCTCCGTCGTCAAGAGCCTCCAACGCGGCGGCCGCCGACACGCGTACTGAACGGGGCAGGCCGTCGTAGGCGGAGAGCCGGTACGCGACGGTGCGGCGGGCATCCTGTTCCTCATCGCTCGCCCCGTCAGAGGTCAGCGGGAAGACCGCGGCCTCGTACATCGCGATGCTCAACAGGACCGTGTCGGCGATCCCTTCCGCATAGCCGTCGCCGCTCACGGCCTGGACGACGGTCACCGCGGGCCAGGGGCGGACAAGCATGCCGAATCCCGCGCCCACGCCGGTGGTAGTCGCGCCCACCACGGCGCCCACCCAGCCGTCCACGACGAAACCGAAGCAGGCTCCGCTGCCCACCACGGACACCAGCACCGCGACGGTCATCACGTATACGCGGGTCGGGGTCGTCATGGCCAGCAGTATGCCCACGCCCCTGGGGAGTGCGGCCGGGGCCCTCGTGTCGTCGGCGCGCGGAGTTGTACGTCGCTCGCCGGGCTATGCGCAGTCACTCGGGTGGCGGACAGTTCGGGTGGAAGGGATGGGAGGTGACATGGACCCTGCCGGAGCCGATGCTGACCACCCCCGTGTCCGTGCCCGATCTGCGGCCTGGCTGTGCGGCGGAGCCGAAGTGGGACGGATTTCGGGCTCTCGTCTCCGTCGACTCGGGCCAGGTGGTGCTGCGTTCCAGGCGCGGCACCGAGATGGGACCGTCGTTTCCAGAGGTCGTGGCCGGGGCCGTGCAGCTGCCGGACGCGACCTCGTTGGACGGTGAGCTGGTCGTATGGGATGCCGCGGGCCGCCTTGCGTTCGAGCGGTTGCAGAACCGACTTCAGCGGCGCGGCGCCGGGGCGGCCCGGGCGGCTGACGAGTGGCCGGCCCACTTCGTCGCGTTCGATCTGCTGCGGCTGTCCGGGACGGACACCACCTCCTGGCCGTATCGGCGGCGCAGGGCCGCGCTGGAGTCCGTGTTCGCCGCCCGCCAGCTGTCGGCGCCTTGGGCGCTGTGTCCGTCGACCACCGAGGCCGACGTCGTGCGCGAGTGGCTGACGTGGGCCTCGGTCGGGATAGAGGGAGTGGTCTTCAAGAGGCTCAACGACGCCTACCACCCGTCGGCGAGGGGCTGGCAGAAATACAAGGTCCGCGAGACGAGCGAGGCGATCGTCGGCGCGATCACCGGCTCTCTGGCCGTTCCCCGCACGCTGCTGCTCGGCAGGTACGACGACCAGGGCCACCTTCAGTACGTCGGCCGCACCACCACCCTCGCCCGGGCGGCAGGTGCTGCGATCGCCGGCCTGCTCGCTCGAGGACGGCGCGGGCATCCGTGGACAGGCTGGTCGTTCTCCGCCGGGTGGGGCAGCCAGGAGCATCTGGTCGTCACGCTGGTGGAACCCGAGCTGGTGGTGGAAGTCGGCGTCGACGTCGCCCGCGACGCCTCCGGCCGGTGGCGTCATCCCGCGCGCTGGCACCGCGCTCGCCCCGACCTCTCCCCTGCCGACGTCCCCCGACTGTCATCACCGCCGCACTGACGGCGGCACGGCGCGGCGGCCCCGGCGATGCGCAACACCGGTGAGCGCCCCCGATCCCCGGCCGTGTCCGCGCCGCCCATCCCGCCCTCCCTCTCCCTCAACTCAAGCCAGGGCATGGGCGAAGGGGGTCGCAACGGGGATGTCAGCAACCCGACCACGCCAAAACCGCGTGCTGACGTGCACAGATGCGAGAGGGGGTCGGCAGGTACCGCAACACCTGGCGCAACGCTCAGCGCAACATCCGGCGCAACACTTGCCGCAACACCCAGCGCAACATCACGAGCTCGCCGGGTCGGGTGTCGGGTGACTGGCGAGGCGGTCGTCCTGTTGGACCGGTCGGATCGGCCGCCCCGCCGTCCTGTCACCGCTGGGGGATCTCACCGTCCATGAAGTCCCGAAGGTGGTCCTGGCAGTTCGGGCGCCCCTCCAGCGGCGGCAACCCGGCGGCCTCGGCCGCATGCCACATCACTTCGACCATGACCCCTGCCGCCTCGTACCACTCTTCGTCGCCGTGGAACGGGATGGCGGCCGCGCGGGCCATTGCACGGGCGGCTTTCCTGGCGGCCACGGCGGTCGGTGTGCCGGGGCCGGTGAGGCCGGCGGCGGTGTCGTACGTGAAGGGGGCCCGCCCCTTGGAGCGGATGACGTCCGAGCACCACGTCGCGTCGTCGGCGAAGACGTCGAGGGCCGCGCGGGCGAGCGTACGGCCGTCGGGCAGCGTGCCGGCCTTCGACAGGGCGAGGAAGGCCGCGTGGTACACCTCGGCGTCGGAGTCCCACGAGTGCCTGTCGAACCCGACCCGGTTCAGGACTGCATCAGCAGCGTCTGAGCACGCGTCATACGTCCGCTGAACCCTCGGATTGTCGGTGTAGTAGTAGAGCCCCTCGATCTCCCCTCCTGCGGAGAACCAGGTGCTTGCCTCTGTGGTCACGGCGTCGACGGCCAGGAGGTGGTCGGCGGCCTCGGTCAAGCCCGCCGTTCGCAGTTCGCGGGCAAGGCGGACCCAGCTGCCCTCGGAGGGCTCGCACATCTTGAGGCATCGGGTGTAGGGCAGGCCGGTCACGGCCTGGATCTGGCGGGCGAGCTGCGCGGCGCGGGGCTGCTTCTTCGGCATCGTCGTCTCGGATTCCGGCGGACCTTGCCCACGCCGTGCCCGCCCCGGTTGCTCGATGCGCTTGATGATCTACGGGGACGCGGGCCTGTTGAGACCTTCACCCGGGATCGTCTGCTGCGTGGGAGCCGACGGCGGGGGGCTGTACGCGCCTAGCCGTCCGGCAGCATAGCGGGTCGCTCCTGTGGGGCAAACCCGGTCCTGACCAGCCGTGGTCGGGGCCGGACGCGTACGGCCGGGCCCGTGGTCGGGGGGCGACCACGGGCCCGGCAACGTCCGGTCGGTGAGCACCGTGGTCAGTGAACGGTGGTGGACTTGCCCGTCTCCAGGTCCATCGTGGGCACCGGGCGGCGCGTGTCGTGCTGGCACGCGGCCCTGCGTCCGTGGTCGCGCGCCCACCTCCAGTTCCACCGTGCCTCCCCCTCCGGGGGTTCGGGGAGCATGCCGGTGAGCTGGTTCTTCCAGGCGTACAGGGCGTTCTGGGCTGCCTCGGGTGTCACGCAGGCGTCGCCGCGGTAGGTCGTCGTGTCGACGTCGGTGACGACGCCCGAGAGCAGGCGCACCGCTTCATGGGCGTCGGTGAGCACGGCGACGGCGTCGCCGATGAGGGCCTCGTAGTGGGCTTCCTGCTGGTGGTTGGAGGCCTGCATGGCGGCGATGTCGTCGTGCTGGTCGCCGCGGGTTGTGCCGGTCTGCCCGCAGCCCTCCCGTTCGCAGGTCCAGCGGGACCAGGCGCCCCGTGCCTCCACCTTGTAGCCCCTGCTGTACCCGGCCAACGTCTGCCCCTCTCCTCGGCTTTGGGGCGCCAGTACATCAGCAGCCGCGGTGGCGGTGCGGTGGTTCGCCGGCCTTCGCCCCGAGGGGTGGCGGCGGGGGGCTGCTGGAGCCCGGGCGGGTGAATTTCTCCCTCGCGTATGCGGGCGGGTATCTAAGCGAATACGCACAACTTGCCTGTTTTTCATGGTACTTGACACTGATTCAGTGGTTATGTCACGTTCCATTGCGATTAGTCGCCGTTAGGCCGAAGGAGGTAAGCCGTGAACGAGGTGTTGACCGCGTCAGCGGGCCAGGAGGACGACGTCGACCCGGACCGGGCAGCCCGGGGCAAGCCGGTGAGGTTCAAGGACGGTGTGCCGGTGTATGTCAGCGGCCAGGCACCGGCGTTCCTGCGGACGAAAGCCCAGCTGAGCCGGGTGCGGCGCAAGCCCTCCGCGAACCAGCGGCCGGTCGCGTACGTCTACGCCCACTGGTACGGGACCCGGATCGCTCTGTGGGACCCGGAGCAGTCGGTGAAGATGCGGCATCTGTCGGCTCTGCAGCGCCGACAGATGCAGCAGCGGCGTACCTGCACCGACTGCGGCGAGGTGTTCCCGGTACCGGTGTGGGGGCTGTGCGGCGTGTGCGAGGACCGGGCGGCACGGCGCCGGGCCGATCTGCGGAGCCGGACGTGCCAGGACTGCGGCACCGTCTTCCGGACCCCGGCACCGGCCAGGAGCTACGGCGACGGGATGTGCCTGGCGTGCGACGAACGCCTCGAGCGAGGGCGGCAGGTGGCGCGGTCGCTGATGGAGCGTGCCTGCCGGCGGTGCCTGGTGCAGCTGTACCCGCTCACGGTGTGGGCGGCGATGAGCGAGCGCGAGCAGGCGATGGCCGACTGGCACTGCACCCCGTGCGACCAGGAGATCGAGCAGGAGCGCGCGGAGGCGCAGCGTCGGGCGGACCGTGCCCGGTGGGACGACCTCGGGCCGACCATCGCGTGGGCGCAGAAGATCCTCGCCGACCCGGACGCGTACGCGGTCCTGGACACCGAGACGACCGGCCTGACCGCGACGTCACGGATCGTGGAGATCGCCGTCACCACGGTGTCCGGGACGGTGCTGCTCGACACGCTGCTCAACCCCGGCGGCGAGCCGATCCCGGCGGAGGCCACGGCGATTCACGGCATCACCGACGCCATGGTCGAAGACGCGCCCACCTTCTCCGAGATCCTCCCCCGCCTCACCGAGGCCCTCGCCGGGCGCCGGATCGTGATCTACAACCGGGACTACGACACTGGCCGGCTGCTGTGGGAGCTCCACCTGCACCACCTCGCCCTGGGCACGGTCGACTTCACCAAGCACCCCCGCTATGGCAGCCACCGGCACGCGGCCGCGCAGGCCTGGCTGGACGCGCAGGAGTGGGAGGAGTGCGCGATGGAGCAGTACGCCGCCTTCTACGGCGACTGGCACGACTACTTCGGCAGCTACATCTGGCAGAAGCTGCGCGGCGGCCACCGGGCCCTGGGCGATACCCGCGCCGTGATCCGGCGGCTGGAGGAGATGGCCGCCTACCCCAACCCCTTTGTCCACATGGAGGAGGCTGCCGCAGCGTGACAACGACAGACCACGCTCGGTTCCCAGGCCCTAGGGTGATCTCCTGCCCCGTCCCTCTGCCGCTGGAGGAGCGCATGAAACCCCTCGAACTGGCCCTGACAGCCGCGCAGTTACCGGAGGCGTCGTGACTCAGGCTGACCAGTGGGAGCAGCAGCGCCCGCAGACGGGTTCCGGCGAACTGGGGCTGCGGGTCCGAGCCTGGTACCGGAACGTGGCCTGCCCGAACTGCGGTGCGGCCGTCGGCCGTGCCTGCCGCACCGCCGCCGGCAACTCCACCGACCACCACCGTGCGCGTCGTGATGCCGCAGGACCGCTCCCCTATCAGCAGTGGAGGGAGGAAGGAGTGATCCCGCCGGAGCTTCCGGCGATCCTCAAGGACAGCTACGCGGCGCGTCTGCAGTTCAACATCGACCAGCCTCTCGGTGACACCGTGGCGATCGTCCGCCACGTCCTGGCGAACCAGCTCGGTCTGGTCGACGAGTCCTCCCTTGACCGACTCGATGACGCGGCCCGTGCTCTGGTTCACGCCCGCGGGCCCGTAGGAAGCGCTGACTTGGTGACGGTCCTGGCCACCCAGGTAGCCAGGCTCGCCCGCCACATCGCCGGACCGTACGACCCGGACGCGGTGTTCACCGGTCTGATTCGTGAACAGGTCGACCGTGCGCGCCAACTGCAGAAGGCCCGGAAGGGCGTTTCCGAGTAGGCCTGCGGTTCAGCGCTACGACGGCGCTCCGCCCGCCGCGCCCCAGCCTCCGAGGAAGTCGGACAGGGCGCGGCGTTGCTGTTCCTCACGAACAATCTGTTCGGCGAGGACGTCGCGGTCGATGTACGGATCGACGGCGGCGAGCACCAGGCGCTGGAGTTCCTCTGGCTCGAGGGCTTCGACCTCCCACTGCACGGGGTGGTCGATGTCGAAGCCGTAGCGGCGGGCGAACGCCGGCCATCTCGGGTCGCGGCGTTTTCCTTCGGTCGCGGGGAGCTCGTACTCGTTGATGACCTGGTCGTAGGTGAGCAGTACGCGCCGCACCCGGCTCCAGCAGCGTGTGCGCGCCACCCAGTCGCGTTCGACGTCCTCACCCGAGCAGTCGAAGTCCCCGACGTAGACGAGGTGGGCCTCACGGGGGTCGCGGGCGGTGCGATCGCGGACGACATCGACGTACGACTGGGAGCCGAAGCCGCGCACCACCAGGACCGGGATGCCGTACTCGGCAAGCCATCCGGTGAGCAACTGCCGGAGAGTGTCCTTCTCCGCCGCCACATAGAGCGCGTACTTCTGGCCCTGGGTGCGATCAAGACCGAACCAGTCGACGGCCTCGCGCAGGAACGCGCCCGCGTCCGGCCAGGCCGGCGGGACGTGGACCTCGCGCAGGGTGTCGACCAGGTCCGGGAAGTGGCCCTCCCGGCGGGCCCGGGCAAGGTGGGACGACAGGTGCCGGTACATCGACGGCGTGTGCGCCAGCACGCCCTCCGAGGCCAGCCGGTACATCACCTGCCGCAGCGTGACACCGCCCTCGTAGCCCTGGACGATCTCGCGCGCCCGGTCCACGACGACCGGCCACCGCACCCGCTCACCTGCCATACCGGTACATGTACCCCTCGCCGCCCGATCGGGGTTATCCACAGGCCAGAACGTGATCGGCGGTTCCTTCGTACGCTGCTGCCCGAGTCGATCACACGGGGGTGCGGGATGCAGTACGGCGTGGTGGTGGAGGAACTCGCAGTGGAGGTTATGGCGCAGCTGCCGCACGACTGGGCCCGGCGGGAGGTGATAGCGCTCGTAGAAATCGCGCGGATGGATCCGAGTGCCTGGCCCGATGTCCGTGACCCGGGCTCCGTGGAGGAGATCCGAGAAGCGTTCGGGCGGCGGTGCTGGATCCAGTACATGCCGCACGCCGGAGCGATCGAGGTCCGTGACATCGGGTGGGCGGGCTGATCACTTCCCCTGCCGGTCGGCCTCCGCGGGGTGCCGGGCGGTTCGGGCCTCCTCAACGCTCTGCTGCAGCTTGGTCATGAGTCGGTCAGCGGTGGCGGAGTTCCTCAGCCCAGTGCCGGAGCTGGCCCTCGAGGACCAGGTTGTCGCCACGGGCCACGGTCTGGAGCAGCTGGGCACACACGGTCGCTTCGGCGGCGAGGCCGGCCGGGCTGCCGAGCACGGGGAAGGCAGCGCGGACGCGGGCGGCGGTGTCCGGCTGAAGCAGCGAGTAGGCGTAGAGCGTGGCGCCGTCGAAGCCCTCTGGAGCTCGCCCCCAGCCCTCCCAGTCCAACACCTTCAGCAGTGCTGTGACGTTCGCCCAGTGCAGGTCGGCGTGGGCGGAGGTCCAGCTAGTCACAGCCGGGGCCGGGATCCCGAGGAACTCGGGGATGGCGCGGTCCATGTACTGCTGCCGTACGGCGACGCGCTCAGTGGCGACCACCGACACCTTCTCCAGCATCCCGGCGAGGTCGGCCCACCAGGAGTCCGGCAGCTGGGAGTCGTGCCGGAGGATCGGGTCGTCGGACAGGACCGGCTCATGGACGCGGGCCGACAGCTCCGCCCGGTAGGCGGTGGTGTCGTCGAAGGCGTCGTGCACGACCAGCAGCGCGGGCCGGTGCCCGTCGAGGTCGCCGAAAGCGTGCTGTGCGTCCAAGGCGCCGTCCCACAACTTCCCCGACGCCTTGTCCTGCGGGGCCGACACCAGCCGGAGCCACGCCGGGGCGCCGGCGGCGGTGCGGGCCGGGGTGCCCAGGGTGCGCCCGGCCCACCCCCAGAACTCCCCGCCGGGCTCGGTCTGCACGTCCAGGGCCTGCGCGGCGCGGGCGTGGTGGGCGCGCATGCGCTCTTCGGTGTCCGGGTCAGGGGGAGGCGAGTACACCAGTGATCTCCCGCAACTTGGCGGCGGTCAGGGCGGGTTGAGCGACGGCGTCGGCCGCCTCCTTCCAGTGTGGCGCACCGGAGGCGGCCAGAAGGACGTCCGTCACTCCTGGGCAGGAGGCGACCGCGAGAAGGCACGCCTGTGCGGGGGTCAGGCCGGGGCGGATGAGGTCGGCGAGCTCCTGGCCGACCATGGCGGGGAGCTCCCCGCCGTGCAGCGGGGCCGACGCCATCACCCGCAGCCCCGCCCCTGCGGCGGCCGGGAGCGGCCCCCGGCCGTCAAGGGCCTGCACGATCGGCGTCATCATCACCAGGCTGACCGGCAGCTGGATTGCGACCAGGCGGTGCTGTCCGCCCGCAGCTTCGGCGGCCAGGGCGAGCAGCTCCCCCACCGTGAACGCCTCCTCCTCCAAGCCCGCCCACGTGGCGACGCCGTACCTGGTGACGTGCCCGGCCGCCACGGCTTCCTCGAGGACGGCGAAGGCCTCGCGGATCGCGCGGTGCAGGGCGGGGCGGTCGCCGGTGTGGGCGCGCTCGGGGTTGTGCAGCAGGACCAGGTCCAGCCGCTCGCGCCCGAGCTGCTCGCGGTTGCGGCGGATCTGCCAGCGCACGTAGTTGGGGGCGAGGCTGTGCCCGGCGGCGGCCTGGTCCTCGGTGAGGACACCGTCGTTCACGGCATCGGCGCCGGTGGCCGCGGTGAAGAACCCGGTCTTCGTGGCGATGCGCACGTGCGGGTGGGCGGCCAGGACCGGGGACAGGAGGGTCTGTGCCTGGCCGGTGGCGTAGTTGGGTGCGGTGTCGATCCACTGCGCGCCGGAGGCGGCCGCACGGACGGCCGCCTCCGGGATCGCCTGGCACCGGTAGGTACCCAGGGCGAGTTGTGCGGTCACAGCAGGCTCCCCACGGTCGCGGCCTGCCCGGCAACGAGCTCCTGGACCAGGGCGGCGACGTCCTCCAGTGCGAGGCCAGCCGTGTCGGCGAGCGTGGCCAGGTCCATGGTCCGGCCGTCGGCCAGCGGGCGCAGCACCGCTGCGGCCTCGGGCGCGAACTCGTACACGGCGCCGGCCGCCGACAGCGTCACCGTGTCCTCGCCGACGTTCAGCACCGCGCGGGCGGTGGTCAGCCGCACCCGCAGACCGCCGTCGGCGGGGACGGTGTCGATGTACGGCAGACTCGGCGCCATCCGGCCCACGGCCTGCCCGTCCATCGCCGCCCGGTAGCGGGCGATCAGCCCAGGGTCGTCCAGCAGTCACGACACCGCCACCGCCACCGCCATCCCGGACGGCGACGCCGCCCCCGACCCGGTGCGCCGCGCACGATCGCTGTGGCTATGTGCGTACGGCCTGTTCAGCGCAGGAGCGGCTGCCGACAGCGGCAAGCTGAACGACCGGGCACTGACCCTGTTCACCTCGGCGGGCGACCAGTGGGGCACTGCAGCCGCACTCGGGCTGCGGGCGACGCTTGCGCTGATCCGCGGTGACCTCGACGGGCTGGGCCGAGACGGGCGGCGCAGCGCCGCGCTCTTCCGCGAGGTAGGTGACCGTTGGGGTGAACTGCAGACGGTGTCGCCGCTCGCGGCGCTCGCCGAGATCAAGGGCGAGTACGAGCACGCCGCAGACCGCCAGCACGAAGGGCTGCGGATGGCGCGCGAACTGGGCCTGGCGGCCGAGGTGTCAGCCCGGCTGTCCGGTCTGGGCCGCCTGGCACTGCTGGCCCGCGACTGGGACCGGGCCCGCGACCTGCACGAACAAGCACGGCGCAGCGCCGCCGAACAGGGCTACAAATACGGCGAGATCCACGCCGAGATGGGCCTCGCACTCGGCGCCCGCCGCTCCGGCGACCTCGACGCCGCCGAGGCGCACCTACGCCGCCTGCGCGACGGCTACGCGGACGTGTCCTCACTGGCGGGCGACCACCTGGTGCTGGCCGAACTCGGCTTCGTCGCCGAACTGCGGGGCGACGCCGACCGGGCTGAGGCCCACCACCTGCGCGGCTTGGAAGTGGCCCGCACCCTTGGCGAACCGCGCGCCCTGGCACTGTCCCTCGAGGGGCTGGCCGGCGCGGTAGCCCTGCGCGGAACCGGGCCTGCAGCGGGCTGTGCGGCCCTGCTGCTCGGCGCGGCCGACGCGGCCCGCCGCAGCGTGGGTGCTCCCCTGCCCCCGGCGGAACGTACCGACGTCGACCGCGCCACCCACGTGGCACGCACCACCCTGGGCGGTGCGGCCTTCGCGCGGGCCTTCGACCGCGGCACTCAGCATGTTCTCGCGCGACAGCGTACGTAGCCGGGTTCGCCCCCTCCGTGTTCTCCCCGGAGTCCGGCCGTCCGGAACAGACACCCCTGGGCCACGTCCCGGCATGCGCCGCTGCCTGTCGTCGCCGACGAGGACTGTGTGCTGCCCGAGGACGTGCTGCCGCTGCGCGGCAGGGTGTCGGCGGTGAACATCAAGCTGACCAAGTGCGGCGGCCTGCGTGCGGCCCTGGACATGATCACTGTGGCCCGGCGGGCGGGCCTCGGGGTGATGCTCGGCTGCAAGACGGAGAGCTCCCTCGGCGTGACCGCCATGGCCCAACTGGCGCCGCTGGCCGACTGGCTGGATCTCGACGGTCATCTTGATCTCGAGGGCGACCCGTTCACCGGCGCCATGATCGACCGGGGCAGGATCGTGCTGCCGGGCGACCCCGGACTGGGCGCCCGCCCGTGCACCGACAGCCAGCACATCTGGGAGAAATGACATGCAATTCCGCTGCGCCGTACTCGACGACTTCCAGAACGTGGCGACCACGTTCGCCGACTGGTCGGCACTGGGCGACCGTGTCGAGGTCGTCACCTTCAGCGAGCACTTCGCCACCGAGGACGACCTCGTGGTCGCCCTCACCGACTTCGACTGCGTGGTCACCCTGCGCGAACGGGTGCCGTTCCCGGCGTCCCTGCTGGACCGGCTGCCGCGCCTGAAGCTGCTGATCGCCTCCGGCATGCGCAACTCGTCGATCGACTACGCGGCCGCCAAGGCGAACGGCGTCACCGTGTGCGGGACTCAGAGCTCCTCCACCCCGCCGGTCGAGCTCACCTGGGCCCTGCTCCTCGGTCTCGCCCGCGGCGTCGTCCAGGAGAACAACGCCTTGCGCGACGGCGGCCTCTGGCAGTCCACCGTCGGTGCCGACCTGCACGGACGCACGCTCGGGCTGCTCGGCCTGGGCAAGATCGGCGCCCTGGTGGCCCGGGTCGGGCTCGCCTTCGGCATGGAGGTCACCGCCTGGAGCCAGAACCTCACCAAGGAGCGCGTCGACGAGGTCGGCGTATCGCTGGCGTCCTCCAAGGAGGAACTGCTGGCGAGCAGCGACTTCGTCTCCGTCCATCTCAAGCTGAGCGACCGTACCAGGGGCCTGCTCGGCGCCGCCGACCTGGCGCTGCTCAAGCCGACCGCATATCTGATCAACACCTCGCGAGCCGCGATCGTCGACCAGGACGCGCTGCTCGCCGCGCTGCACGAGGGCCGTATTGCCGGCGCCGGCCTCGATGTCTTCGACGTCGAACCCCTGCCCGCCGATCACCCGGTGCGCACCGCGCCGCGCCTGCTCGCCACCCCGCATCTGGGTTACGTGTCGCGCGCCAACTACGACCGCTACTACAGCCAGGCCGTGGAGGACATCCAGGCCTATCTCGACGGCGCCCCGGTCCGGGTCCTCGGCTGACGTGCCGTCGCGAGCTCCGGCGGGCCACCACGTGCCCGCCGGGCTTCCCTGCCCACCCCGCCCACTGTTTCCCGCACGATCGGAGACCACCACCGTGAGCCCGTCCCGCTTGCCGACGCTGACGAAGGTGATGGCGCATGAGCGCCAGCGGGGGCAGGCTTGGAGGGAGACACCCGGCGAGGAAGGCGGAACAGGTCCGTGGCGATCCCAACGTTCGGTCTGGCGACGCAGCTTTCGGTACGGCCCTACCGGGCTGGCGACGAGGCCGCGGTTCTCGGCCTGGTGGCCGCCGACCGGCTGCCCGGCCAGCCGCTGGCCACGCCAGCAATGCTCGCCGAAGCGCTGGCCGGCCGCTCGCCGGTGGACGGCGGCTGGTGGGCCGAACTCGACCCACCCGTCACGGACGTGGTGCACGACGGCACGGGCCAGGTGCTGGGCGCCGTTTCCTACGCCACCCGCCCCGGCGACGGGGCCGGATTCCTCCTGTGGCTGCACTGCCGCGAGGATGCCGCCGTCGCCGACGCGCTGATCGCCCACGCGCTTGACCGGCTCGGCCCGCGCACCGTGCACGCCTTCGAGTTCGCCTCCGCCCTCACACACGGACTGGAGGGCCTGCCGGCCCGCCACCGCCCGGTCACCCGCCAGGCACTCGAAGAAGCCGGGTTCACCGGCCGCGACCTGTGGCGCTACATGCGTGTCCCCCTGCCCGTCGCCGGGCTGCCGCACGCCGCCCACGTCACCGTCAACGAGTGCGAGGATCCCCCGGGCAAGCGCCTGGAAGTCCGCGAAGACGGGGAACTGGCCGCTGAGGCCACCATCGGCCGCCCCGTAGCGGGGACCGGTGTGCTGTGGTGGATCAGCGTGGTCCCCGCCGCCCGCGGGCGGGGCCTGGGCCTGGCACTCCTGGGCTCCGCCTTGGACCTGCTCACCGGGCTCGCCGCCCGCGAGGCGATCCTCTACGTCGACGACGACGCCCCGCCCGGCGACCCCGAGCGCGACCGCACCGCCGCCAACGGCATGTACGACCGGGCCGGCTTCACCGAGGTCGACCGCCTGCACTCCTTCACCCGGCACCCGTAGACCCCCGGGAATCCCTGGCGTCAGACAGACGCGATGGCCCTGGCCTGGGCCGGTCAGCCGGCCGCGACGGCTGCGGCCTTGTTCTCGGCCCCGGCCAGCCACCGCTCCAGCGCCGCGACGACCAGCAGCACAGCCGGGTCGGTCTCGACCGCCAGCGCGTCGCCGTCGAGCAGCCCCGCCTCCACGCACCGCGGCGCCTGGCAACCGGCTGCGGACGCCTCCGCGAGTGCTGCCTTGAAGTACTGCTTGCGCCGGGGCAGCACTGGCAGCGCGCGGGCCGGCAGCAGCCGCACCACCTGGGCCTTGCACCGCAGGTAACCGGACGGCAGGCCGGGGTGGTAGCGGTCGCCCAGCGGCAGCGCGAGCGCGGCAGCGAGAAACGTCTCGTGCAGGAACGGCGAAGCCTCCGGAACCACTCCGGCCGGCGGGATCGCCTCGCGGGGGAAGGCCGCATCTTGTGCGTCGGCCTCGGCCCACGACCGCCCGGCCCCCGCATGCGTGGCGATCTGAGTATCCACCCACTGCCTCGCCCATGTGGTCGCAGCCGACCGGTACGGCTCGGCCAGCACGGCCGGGGCGACTGGATCACACCAGGCGGGCCAGTTCGCCGCCCAGTAGGCCCGCGCCCGCACCCCGCGTGGCAGCAGCCGGGCCCCCACTGCGGCCACCTCACCAGGAAGGCCGGGCCCGGAAGCGGCGACGTCAGCCGCATACCGGGCAGCAGCCCGCAACCCGCGGCGGGCGGCCACCGCTGCGGTGGCGAAGCGTGGGACGCCCAGCAGTTCGTCCGCGCCGTCACCGGACAGCAGCACCTGAACACCGAGTTCCGCCGCCCTGTCGGCGGCAGCGGCGTTCGCCTCAGGGAGCGCGTCCAGCCGCGGGCCCGCGGGCGACCAGACCGGCTCGGCACGGTCCCGGGCCGGATCCAGCACAACCAGCTCGGCGGGCAGCGCCAGGGCGGCCAGCAGCCGCCGCACCACCTCAGCGGCACTGGCGCCGGCGTCGTCCGTCAGGTCGGTGGTGAAGGCGATCACCCGCCGTCCCCGGGCGGCCCGCAGCGCGTGGACCAGGACAGCCAGGGAGTCCAGACCGCCGGATACCAGCACTCCGATCACCCCGGCGTCCGCGGTCATAGTCGTCACCGCCCGGGAGAACGCGCGGGGCAACGAGCCAGGCAGCGCCTGCGGGATCTCACCCGGGACGCGCTCAACGCCCTTCCACGGCGAACGGGGCACGAACTCCCCCAGCAGCGCGGGCGGCGCAAGCAGCAGCGCGAGAGCCTCCAGGTCGCAGGCAGGAGCGGGGCCGGCCAGTGCCAGCGGATCCGCTGACCTCCGGCCAGCCCCGTCCTCGAACAGCGGGAGCAAGCTCACCGGCGCCGCAGGGCCCGCACGCCCCGGGCCAGGTCCTTCACGAAGGCGACGGCACCGCGCTGCGCCTCACCGCCCACGACACCCTTGCTGCCCTTGCCGTGCTGCCCGTCTCCGGGCGTGGACTTCGTCGACACGAACACCCTCCCCTTCCCAGCGTCACCAAACGATCTCTCAGTGTGACCAAGTGTTCGAACGCTGTCGAGGGGATTTCCAGCGCTCACTCTGGCTCGAATCCGTACTCGTCCTCATCCCAGCCGACCACCATTCGCGTCGGCGTCGATGCCGCGTTCGTCAGCGATCCGGGTCCGCAGCCGGCCTGTCTGCCCGAGCTCGATGAGCTGGTCTTCGCCGAAAAATGCCTCCTGAGCTTCGGGGTGTGGATAACTCCGCGGCCCAAAAATGCCTACGCCGCCCATCTGCGCGGCGCAGTCGGTACAAACGGTGGAGACAGGTCGATCTGAGGAGGGGTTGCATGACAACACAGGAAGCGGTGGAACGCGCCAAGCAATTCGAAAGGCTCGCTGTGGGCTGGGCCAAGAAGGCTCAGGAGGGTCACGCAGGCGCGGCGGAGCTGGCGCAGACGTTCGGGTCTCTGGCGGCCGCTGCGCGGACGGAGCACATGAACTGGCGCATGCGCGTGCTCGGTGACCAGCTCGAAGACGTGAAGAAGTCGATGGACATGCTCCGCCGCAAGCTGCCCGACCGGTGATGCCCACCGGCTGGCAGCGGGCGCTTACCGTGGGGCCGTGACCACGCCTTCCGACGACGCAGCCAAGCCGGTGCCTGTGCGGGTCGTGCTGCCCACCGACCCGGTCCTCGGGCATTCGGAGCAGGAGGCCGTCGCGCGGCTGTGGAGGCGGCGGCAGACCGAGACGGGCTGGCTGTACCTCGTAGGGCTGCCGTCGTACCGAGACCGCGAGGACGGCGGTGTCGAGGCAGCGGAATACGGATATGGGTGCGCGCCACGACGTCGAGGCGCTGGACAGCTACCCCCCCACAGCACGTAGCGCAGTTGGCGCGGAAGGTCGCCGGAGTGCTGGAGGTGCCGCAGCCTGCACCCGCGTGACGGCCGAGGGCACAGCGTCGTTGGACAGTGCACCCCCCGATCCGGGCCCCGAGGAAGTCCTGACTGATCTCTCGGGGCCCGTGGCGTGTCCAGCGGCCGGCCAACGCGTCGGCAAGACCCGCGAGCCACGTGGCTGAGCACGTCATTCAGCGCGTTCTGCATTAGGCAGTGTCCGATGGGTCGTGCGGACGGCCTGGGGTCCTGGCGTGAATCGCGCGGCTGCTCTGAAGGCTCAAGGCGAGCTCTTGGCGAGCGTAGCCCTGGTCAGCGAGCGATCTCGTCCAGCAGTGATGCCAGTTCGGTCGGCCGGGAGAACATCGGCCAGTGACCGGTTGGCAGGTGGAGCAGGTCCATTCCGGCCATCGGTTCGAAGACCGGGTTGCCGCTGTCGGCCAGCATGCGCACCTGCTCGGGAGTGAACGTCGAGGCGATCACAGAACAGTGCGCGTCCGGCGGCACCGTGGGCCGGTTGAGGGGGCGAGTGGCGGTCGCGAACGGCTGCGGTGTGGCCAACTTAGCTATGTGCGCGAGTTGTTCGGTGGTGAGTCCTGCCAGGTTGTCCGGGTCCGTTGCCGGGTCGAACGGCGGTACTGGCAGCTGCCAGCCGTCCCCCTGTTCCGCGACCTGCTTGCGCCACTCCTCTTGCGTCTGGGGCGTATTGAAGTCGATGACAGCCATGCCGCCGGGCAATGGTCCAGCGTCCACATATACGATCCGGGCGATCCGCTCCGGGATCCGGTCTGCGGCACCAGTAACCGGCAGGTTTGCTCCACTGTGCCCGACCAGCACTACATCCCGCAGATCGTTGTCGTCGATGAGACGGACGATGTCATCTACGTGTGTGAAGACGTCCACATCGGGGGTGGCCTCGGCTGACCGGTCGGCCAGGCCGGTCAGCGTGAGTGGGTAGACGTCATGTCCCGCTGCCCTCAGCTCTGGTGTCACTTCTTCCCATGCCCACGCTCCGAGCCAGAACCCGGGAACCAGAACGATCTCTGCCATGGCCACTCTCATTTCGCGCTTGCCTTACGGTGTAGGACGCCAAGCTAGGCACGATGGCGGACACCGGCTGTCCTAAATCCGGGTGGTGACAGCGTCTTCCTGAGCGGTTCGGAACGCAGCCACTGGAGGCTTCGGGAGTCACGGACGGAGCCAAAGACGTACGGCAGCAACGGTCACGGTGCTGTGAAAGACGTATGCCCTCTTGTCGAAGCGCGTTGCCACGGCCCGGTTGATCTTCAACCGGTTGATCAGCCGCTCGACTTCGTTTCTGCGGGCGTAGCGCGTCGGGTCAAAGCCGGTGGGCCTGCCGCCGTGACTGCCGCGGCGTTGGCGGTGGGCTTGCTGGTCACGGCGTTCGGGGATGGCGTGCTTGATCTGCCGACGCCGCAGGTACCGGCGGTTGCGGCGTGATGAGTATGCTTTGTCGCCGCTCAGGTGATCGGGCCGGGTGCGGGGATGGCCGCCCGCCAGCCGCGGCACGCGAATGCGTTCCAGGACCGGGATCATCTGTGGGCAATCGCCCCACTATCCCGGCGTGACCCCCTGGAATAGCATCCGCGCGGTCAGGCGCTGCGCGGACGCCGACCCGTCCCCTTCTTCGCGGCCGCCTTCTTCGCCTCGGCCTTCTTGGCCGTCTGCTTCTTCGCGGCTGCGTTCTTCTTCGGCTTCGGAATCTCGTGTATGTCGGCCTGGCCGGTGCTCTCGTCCCGGGATGCCTTTGCCTGCTCGACACTCGCGTTCAGCGCGGCCATCAAGTCCAGCACCTGGGCCGGCTGCTCGGGCTCCGGCGCCTTGGGCAGTTCGTAATGCTCGCGCTTCGCCTCGATGATCTTCGCCATGGCCTCCGTGTACTCGTCACGGAACTCCGGGCCCTGCAGATCGTCGCGCGCCATCGTGTCCATGAGAGCGAGCGCGCCCTCGATCTCCTGCTCGTCGACGTCGACCGCAGGCGGGTACAGCTCCTTCGGAGAGCGGATCTCCGCCAGTACAGCAGGCCCAGCCGCTCCCGCCCGCTCCACGCATACTTCGCGACGGCCACCTTCGACGAGCGGCCCAGCGCCTGCACGAGCAGCTTGTACGGCTTCGCCGCGACCTGCCCGCTCGGCTGCAGGTAGTAGCCCTCCCCGATCTTCAACGGATCCACCGACTCCAGCGGCACGAACCCCTCGATCTCGATCGCCTTCGCCGTCGGCAGGGGCAACTGACGCAGTTCCTCATCGCTGATCGGGATGATCTGCTCTGGAGTGTCCTTGGTCCCCCGCACCCACTCGTACCCTTTGCCGATCTCGCCCTGCGAGACCTCGCGGTCCTCCAGCTCGCACACCTTCTTCACCCGCACCCGGCCCATGTCGCCCAGGTGGTACTGGTGAAACCGGATGCTGTGATCCTCGGTCGCGCTCAAGACGTTGCACGGCACCGTGACCAATCCAAAAGAAATAGCGCCTGACCATATGGTTCGGGGCATCGGTAGACCTCCGTGACTGCCCCGAGCACCTTCAGCCTACGAACGGCTCAGGCGTCCCGCATGCGCGCTCCCGGCGCACGCCGCACCCTGAGAAGGTGACCGAGACACCGCAGGTCGTCGTCTACCCGCCGGCCGACGACGGTGGCAGGCGGATCCGCATCGGCAGCCGGTTCGTGGGGATGGCATACACGCCGCTCGACATCGTCGAGTTCCTGCGCCGGGCCGGCTCAGAAGATGTGGAGCCCGAGGACTTGGCGGGCGCGTCCTGGGTGGAATGGCGAGGCGCCGGGCCTGACATATGGGCACCGCCCGGGTAGAGGCGAAGACCTGCTTCGACCGCATCACCGACTCCTGAACTGCCGTGGCCAGCCGTGGTCGGAGTCATGGTCGGGGTTGGCAGCAGCGTGGTCAGCGTCGTGGTCGGGGTCTGGCCATCGATGGGGGCGGTCGTCCAGGGTGGGGCGATGAGCGGGCTCCGACCCGGTGACATTACTGACGAGATGCGCCAGGCCGCGGACACGGCTCGGCGGCAGGGACTGCAGATGGACCTGCGCACCCTCGCGGCCAGCATCCACGCCGACGCCGAAGGCCGGTACGCCGACGCGGAGCCCGGCTGGCAGGCCGGAGTCGAGTGGGCGCTGCTTTGGATCGAGAACACCGCAAGTCAGCTCACCGAGGACAGGTCGTAGGCAGCCGGTCGTGACCGGCAGGGCAGCAGCACGCTGTCCTGCCGTGGTCGGACCCATGGGGCGGCCGGTGCCGTGATCAGGCCCATGGCTCAGGGCGTGTCCCCCGAGTAGTAGAAGCGGCAGCTCACACCCGGGCCCGGTGTGCGCGGCTCGCCGGGACGCGGGTCGTACAGGGCGCGGCCGCCGGGCCACCGCGACAGCTCGGTGGACAGGGCGACACCGTCGTCGACTTCCTCGGTGCGCCACCCGTGGATGTCCAGCAGCAGGCCGTCCAGCGGCCCGCCGACCAGTGCGGCGTAGGTCCGGTGTGGGAGCGGGCCGGGGTTGGCATCGTCGTGCTCCGCGCCGTAGACCCGGCCGTTCAGCAGCTGCTCATCGCCGTTCATGACGATCAGCCTTGCAGCCGCCACCGACAACGCGGGCTTGCCCAGGGCCGCCTTGGGCTTGCCCGCGTGGTCGGTCGCCGCGGCCTTGCCCGGGTCACGTGCGGAAGCGGGAGAGCCAGCCGCCGGCCTTCTGCGCAGCAGGCTGTTCCTCTGCCTCCTGGCGCAGGCGCTCCTGCTCCTGGCGCTCGCGTTCGTCGGCTTCGGCTTGCTGCTCGGCTTCGACGGCCCGATCCTGGCAGTTCTCGCACAGGTGCGGGTGCGACTGGCGCTTGCTCCAGTCCCGGGTGTAGCCGATTCCGCCCGCAGTCCGTGCACACCGGTCGCCGCGCCTCCCGCTGCGCGGCTTCCCGTTCCTCACGGCGCCGCTGCTCTTGCCGGGCGGCCTGGCGGCGGCGGGCGAGGTAGGCGTCCCGGCGGGCGTTGCCGATCGCGTCCAGCAGCGGCTGGCGCCGGTCGCGGCCGAAGCGCCAGAAGGCGGGCCCGGCCGGGCCGTGTTCGCGCAGCCACTCCAGCGTGGTCGCCACGATCGGGATGCAGCGGTCGTAGGAGTGGTAACCGCCCTCAGGATGCCACCGCCCCTGCCAGTGGTGGCGGGTGAGGTCGGCGACCCTGGCCATCTGGCTCTTGGCGGAGCGCTGGCCGGCCTGGTGGAAGACGAGCAGGACCGGCGGGTGACCCGCTCGTACTCATCGGGGGCGGGTGCGGACCAGCGGGTGCGCCACAGTGGCTTCTCGATGCCGTCGGTGTCCTTCTCCTGCCGCTGGAAGAACCGGGCGTACTTGTCGAACTTGGCGGCGATGAGGACGGATTCCTCGTTGCAGTTGTCTGCCTCGATTACGGCGTGCTCATCTTCACCGGCGACTTCGACGAACGTGACCGGGAAACGGCCCACCGCACCTACCCGGGCCGCCGCGCCACGCCCGAAGGCTTCAGGTGGCGGAAGTGGACACCGCCCCGGCGCACACCGATCGCGCCGGGCGTGGACCGGACTCCAGCGGGCCGGGACAAAACCCGCCGGGAGCCCTGACGTGGTGGCGGGCGTGATTGTGGGTGTCCGTGCACTGAGTGCCGCAGCAGCGGGCGCAGATCACTGAGTACCGGGGTGTCGGTGTCCAGGTAGAGCACCCGTCGTCCGTGGGGGATGACGTCGGGGATGGCCAGGCGGGTGTAGACGGCGCTGCTCACCCAACCGGAGATGGGGTAGCCGGGGTCCGTGGGAGGTGCCGCCCTGATTTCGGTCCGCAGGCCGAGGTGGGCGGCGTCCCGCAGGATCGCCACGCGCCCGGCGGCGCTCATCTGCATCATCCGCTTGGTCGCGGGCCGATGAGGACGCGCGACAACAGGCGTGGGTCGGCCAATGCCAGGGGTCCCGCGGTCATGTGGAAGAGGGCGGAGAAGGTGGTGTAGACCTGCGGGTCGTGGGGGACGGTGTCGATCAGGCGGTTCATGAACCAGTTGCCGGCCTTGACCGGCCAGGCGGGGTGCGACTGTTCCCAGGCGCGGTCGGGGATGGTTGCCATCAGCCATGAGAAGGCAGTAAGGCGAGCCAGCCGCTTCTGGAATGCCTGTCCGTCCAGTGGAGTCCGGATTCGTCGGCTGCGGAGCATCTGATCCAGGAGCCGCGCTTCGAGGGCGGCGAGGGTCATTCCCTGGCCGTAGGCGGGGTTGAAGGTGCAGACCGAGTCACCCAAGGCGATCAGTCCTTCGGGCCAGCGGGGAAGCCTGTGGTATGCGGTCTTCTGGTTGACCGTGCGGGCGTAGCGGCGCACGGCGGAGATGGGGGTGAGGCCGGCGATGGTGTCGGCGATGGGACCGTTCAGGGTTTTGGCGAATGCGAGGAAGTCGTCGTCGCTGTGGGGTGGTTGGGTTCCGCCGGCTGCGTGCAGGGTGACGTGGAGTGCGTTGTTCTCGATCTGGATCGCGTAGCAGCCCTTGTGGAAGTCGGGTGCCCGGAGGGGTTCCAGCAGGCCCATCCAAGTGGGTGGTGACTGTCCGTCGGGACAGGAGTAGATGCGTGAGGCGTAGCCGATCTGCGCGTTGACTGTCGTTGTACGGGGGCTGGGCAGGCCGAGGGCGGCGAGCCATCGCGGCAGGTGGGAGGAACGGCCCGAGGCATCCACCACGAGGTCTGCGGCGATCTCGTCCTCGCCGTCACCGTTCTTCGCGCGTACACCGACGACCTTGCCAGGACCGGCTGTACGCAGGCCGGTGACGGCCAGTCCGTCCCGTACAGTGACGGGTTCCAACGCCATCACCCGTTTGCGGAGCACATGCTCCAACAGGGGCCGTGAGAAGGTCTGGATCGGCATGTCCATCGGCACAGGTGACGGTGAACCGTTGGGCAGCACGGCACACAGACCCCGGCCCCAGTCCCACACCGGCGCACCGGCTTGTTCCAGTTCGGCCCGCAGCCCGGGGAAGTACTCCTCGTACACCTCGGCACCGAGGGCCAGAAGGCCATGAACATGATGCCCTTGCGGAGCCCCGGCCCTGGGTGCGGGCGCGCTCAGAAGCGTGTCGCGTTCGACGACTGTGACAGCCTCGAAGTTGTCGGCCAGCACACGTGCAGCGGCAAGGCCCGCCATGCCCGCCCCGATCACCACCGCGTGCCGGACACCCGTACCCATAGGCATGCCGCACCCTCCCAACTGCGGGCCGAACCCCGCTGTTCCCGAGCCCCCTCACTGCCCAGAGCGGCCGACAGATATTCCAAATGAGGGCGAACCAACGCACGCTATGGCGCCAAAGTGATAGATACCACGTAGTCCACCAGCTGCCCACGCAGGCCTTCTCGTCAAGTAGCAGGTCGAGCAGACCCCTCATGCACGGGCCTGCGCCTTCCTGCACCGTGACAGTCCCGTACTCGCAGAGGCTCCGCACAGTGCCTCCAACGCGGCACTGTCTCCACATGATCGAGGCACGGTTGCGGGTGAAGAACTGGGTCCGACGATGGTTACGTCCCGCAGCTCCCGAACGGCTCGCTGAGCCGCAACAGACGATCGCTCAGCTCGCCGGAGGACTACTGGCCAGCCGTAGTGCGATCGTCGGGGCCGTCGATCTACTGACTGGCCTCACGCGGTGCGACGCACCCGTTCGACTGGGCAGCGCGCCGACTACGTCGCTCTCGCCCCGGTGCATTGGAGCCGTCCGGGTTCAAGGGCGCGACCTACAGGCAGCAGGCGGAACCGGCGCGCGAGGCGCTACGGCTGCTGGACGAGGGAGAACCGAACGTCACTCGATCATCGAGGAGGCCACGGCCCTTTACGACTTCATCGCCGAGCGCATGCCCCAGCTACTCGACGAATGGCGCGCCCAGCGCGTCCGACTGCGCGAGCACGATTGACCCTGAACGCATCTGCACGGACGACGAGAGGCCCCACCTCTATGTCTACGCTTACGGTCTCTGCCGGCGATACCCGCCTGCACGCCGTCGACACATGAGGCGGTGCCCCTCCCCTGGTCTTCGTCAACGGCGGTTTCGCCACCCTTCGCTGCTGGGACCGCGTCATCCAGCGCCTGACCGACGCACACCGTACGATCCGCTACGACGCCCGGGACCGCGGCAAGTCGGCCGACTCCTCGTTCCCGTCGGCCGTGGACGACGCCGTCCGGGCGATATCCACGACCGGCGTCGAGCGCCCGACCCTGGTCGGCTGGTCGTACGGCGCGACCACCGCGGTCCGCTACGCAGCACAGCACCCGGGCGAGACCCGCCGGACATATCGACGGGCGGCTTCAAGACGAAGCGTCCGTCGCAGTGAGGTGCGCCAACGCTCAACCACCGAGCAGCACCTCACTGAGCGCGCAGGACTCCGGCGGTCAGTTCTTGCAGCCATCCAGCATCGACGACAGCGCCGACTTCTCCTTGTCCGTGGTCGTCAGCTTCCACACCGACTTCACGTGCGTGTAGTCCTCGGCATACGTACACCAGAACGCATGGTTCGAAGGCTTCCAATCGGCCGGCCCGCTGTCACCCTTCGCCGAGTTCGACGACTCCGACGCGATCAACAACTGCGGGTCCTTCAGGTCGTTGCCGAAGGCCTTGCGCTGATCCGCGGTCCAGGTGTCGGCGCCAGAGCGCCAAGCCTCGGCCAGGGGGACCATGTGGTCGATGGTGGCCTTGGCGACATCGGTGACCGTGGTGTCGTCGTACACGGAATACCAAGAACCCGAGACCGGCTGGCAGTGGCCGGGCTTGTCCTGGACGTTCTTGCCGTCACGGGCCAGCACGTCCTGACGGGTGGTACAGCCGTCCGACTGGGTGGCCCAGATGTCGAACTTGTCACGGGCGTAACCGTCCATCGAATGCGGCGCGGCCACCTTCAGCGCCGACAGCTCCGCGCGGGCGGTCGCCGAAGACGGCGGCGCGGGAGGATCAGCCAGAGCCGGGGCGGCGCTGACGCCGACCAGGAGCAGGGCAGCGGCGGGCAGGCCGTAGAAAACGCGGCGCATGAACTCTCCAAAGAATGTGGGGGGTTGGAGATGCGTGTATGAGGAAACCGCAACGGCAGCACGACGCGCTACGCGCGTCGACCGGATGCGAACAACTCCCCCACACCCTCTTCACCCGCGGGTCACGCCCCGGGTCGCACCTGGCGAGCCGAAGGGCGGGGTCCGTGCAGTGAGCCTCCGTCAACTTGAAGTCGGCTGGTCAACGGGCTGGTGTGACTGGTGCTCGGGGTGCTCACGCTGGTCGTGGGCGACTGTCTGCGGAGTAGATCGTCTGTTAGCGGTTGATTTCGAGGTTCGTCAGGACGAGCAGGGCGCGCAGGAGCTGGGTGGCGCGGGCGGGTTCGGCGCGGAGCTTGGTGAGGGTCCGCCAGTTTTTGAGGTGGGCGAATCCGTGCTCGACCGGTGCGCGTCCGACGGCGAGGACGCGGTTGGCGGTCTTCTGGCCTGGGGTGAGCTTGTGGGTCGGGTGGCGTGGAAGTCGGTGACGATCGCGGGATCGAGTACATCGTTGTCCAGGCCGCGGAAGCCGAGGTGCGCCAGGGCCTCGAGGCCGGCGGCGCGCAGGTGGGCCAGGACGTGATCCTGGCGGGCGGCGGTGTTGTCGTGGGTGCGGCCGGGCCGGGCAGCGGATATCCAGATCAGCCGGCCTCTTTCGTCGGTGAGGGCGAGGAAGTGCAGGCCGTGGCGGTGGTGTTTACCGGAGTAGTTCCGCCGGTCGGCCTTGTCGGTGCGGCGCTGGGTGGCGATGGGGGTGCCGTCGATCAGGACCACCTCCCCGCCCTGCCTGGCGACTTTCTTCAGGGCCCGGTCCGGGCGTGGTGCCTGCGCGGCGAGCAGGGCGATCAGTTCGTCGCGCCAGCGGCGGACGGTGGACTCGGACACGTTGTTGCCGCCGGCCATGTCGGCCAGTCGCTGGTCGTGGCGCAGCACGGCCAGGACGATCACGGCGATCCGTCCAGGCGGCAGGATCCGCCACCGGGACCGTATCGCCTTCAGGTGTCGGCGCAGCAGATGGGGGAGGTGGTTGACGGTCCGCGTGGGCAGCAGCAGACGGCACTGGTAGACAAACGGGCGGGTGTCCTCGGGGGGTTCTTGGTTTTCGTCACACAAATCCAACGGCCGCCGGGGGCACCGTGGTTATGCCTGCGGCACACGACTGCGGGGGATAGCCTCCCCGGTCACAGGCGGGTGGTGAAGCGACCGTCGGCAGTTTGCGCAGCCAGCCGCGGTCGGCGAGTCTGACCAACCTGCCGCGCAGCGGTTCCAGCTTGGCCTGCACGGTGACGTCGACTCCCAGTATCTCGCCGACCTGGCGGGCCATGACCGGTCCGGCGGTCTGCCGCACGGCAGCGAGGATGCGCTGGCAGTCCGGCGGGAGCAGGGACTCGTCGATGTCCGGCGTGCGGTGCGGGATCAGCATCACCGTCCGGCCGCCCACCTGCCCCGGCGCCGGGGCGACCGAGGGGCGCTCGTCGGCGAGCTGTTCGCTCATCCGCTCAAGGACCCGCTCGGCGACAGCGAGTTCGTCCCGCTCGGCCCGCACCTCCACCAGCTGCTTGGCCTGCTGTTCTTCGAGTTCATCCAGTTCCGCGCGCCGCGCAGTGATCCGTTCCAGGAGCTCGGGATCCACGCGCCGGATCGTAGATGGCCGCCCTGCCCCAGCGAGCAGGAAACAGAGAACGGTCCGGCTCGGTCAGGTGATCGACTCCCCTGTCTTGATTTCACCTTACTTCCAAGATCACAACCGAACCATCATGATCACGACAATTGCGCAACTGAGGAAATGAGGTCTTGTGAAGGACACCGGCAGAAGCCGCAGTCGGGCAGTGACAGCCATCCCCGTCGCGGCGCTGGCCCTCTCCCTTCCCTTCATCGCTTCCACCGCCGCGGGCGCGTCGGCCCAACCGCCTGGCATCGCAGGGGCAAAGGCACCAGCCGTCGCCGGGAAGGGCCGCCCTGTCACGGATCCGCGCATCATCGCGCTCGAGAAGAAGCAGGAAGTGCTCGACAAGATCGCCGGGCAGATCACTGAAGGGCTCTCCGAATCGGACCGGGCCAGGATTCCCGGCTTCGCCGAGATCGAAGTCGACGCCGACCACAACAGCCTGCGCCTGCATTGGAAGGGCTCGACGCCGCAGCGTGTGCAGCGCATCCTTGCTCACCTGCCCAAGGGCGTGACTGCTTCGGTCCTTCCGGCCCGCTACTCCAAGGCCGATCTGCACGCGGCCCGAAACAAGCTCCTGCGCGGCGGAAAGCCGGTGAACCTGCGCGTGGCTGGCGCATCGACGCCTATCCGCATCACCAGCATCGGCGGGGCGGTGGACGGAAGCGGCCTCGACATCACTTATGCCGATGCCGCCGGTCCCAACGCGGCCGCCCCGAGGGATCTCCTCGCACCGGCTGCCCGCAAGGACCGTTCGCGTGAGGTCAAGGCCCTCACCGATCGGCTGACGGGCATCAACACTGCGGCGAGTTACAAGGCTCAGCCCGCAGAGGCCACACCCCCCACGGCCCCGGCCAGGCGTGCTGCCCCGGCAAGCCCCAGGGTGGGGGGGCTCAACAGGCAGCATGACGCCGCCCCCTGGACCGGAGGCTCTGGGCTGAAGAATCCCACCGGCGGTATCTGCTCCAGTGGCTTCGGCGTCAAGAACTCCAAGGGGGTGAACATGCTGACCACCGCCGCCCACTGCAACGGGAACGATGGCCTTTGGCGAACGTATCTGGGTGGTGACGCCGTCGGCTCAAGTGACGGCCTCGCGATCTCTATGACCGATGACGTCCAGGGAATCGACCTGCCGAAGCCTCAGCTCAGCGGCGCCCTGTACGACGGGACAGCGTTGCGGTTCGACTACTACGCGAAACCGGTCAGCGGCTGGGGCCACAACAACGTCGATGACTACGTGTGCGAGGACGGCGCCAACGGCGGTGTCCACTGCAACATAAAGATCTCCAAGACCGACATCGGAGTCACGGGCGAGAACGGCGTATACCGGCCCATCACCGACCTCGCCTACGCCACCTCGCTGACACCGGACGGGATCGCAGGAGTCAACGGCGACAGCGGCGCCCCTGTCTTCGCCGGCGCGAACAACTTCACAACCGACGAGGCACGCGGAACACTCACTTCCTTCGATACCACGGTTACCTGCCCGTCAGATGAAACCGTTAGCACCGTGACGGATGGCTGGAAGCGCACGCCGTGGTGCTTTAAGGGTCTCTACTACGTGCCGATCTACCAGACGCTCCAGGACATGAACTGGACCCTCGTCACCAGTTGACATCGCGGCGGGGGGCCGAGCACGCCCCCCGCCTCTGTTTCTCTTCGATTCCGCCATGGCAGGCTTGGCGTCAGCCATCCACCGGAAGACTACGGAGTATGCAACCGTGCCCTTGAAGAACCCCCGCCGTTTCCGCTGGATCATCTGGGCCGGAGCCGGGGTGATCTGTCTGGCGGCAGCCGTGACCGGCTGGATGGCTCTGGACAGAGTGCACACCGACGACGGGCCTGTAAACAGCGACGTATTCATAAGCAACCGCGGGCGTACCCTCACCACCGTCACATCCTGGATGGACTGCGAGGACAAACCCGATCTCCAAGCTCACGAGTCTGCCCACGGCATCGCGCTGACAGAAAAGCGCAAATGGCATGGTCAGCGTCAGTCCAGTGATTCGTGCCACAACCCGCATGGCGGCCTGATCAGCACCTCCCTCGACAAGCCCGTGGGCGACAGGAAAATCACCGATGGGGTCACCGGCGATGCCATCATTACCTTCGACGACACGCACTTCCCCTACCCCCGATACCTGCCATCCGGCTTCGCGCCTGCGGATAAGGCCATCGGCCCCAATAACCCCCTAGGGCTGCCGAACCCGGTGAGTAACAAAGACACATGGACCTACACCTATCAACGCAAACCAGGCAAGGGCGGGCAGGCCGGCGCCCTGAGTATCACGGCGGACGCTGGCGAAACCACACCCACACAGGGGACTCCGATGTCCTTCAGCGGCCATGCTGGCCGGCTTCAGAAGACGTCAGACCCGTCGTGGACGGCAGTGTGGACCCAGAACGGATACACCATCACCGTCTGGACCGACGACCCGTCCATGACTGACGCCGAGTTCCTGCGAATTACGCAGAGCATGAGGAACTAAGTGGTCCGCTTCGGAAATCCTTCGGGGGTTGACTCCGGAGCCGATCGTGGGCATGTTCGCCGTCAGGTGTTGAGGGCGGTGAGGTGGAATCGGCAGGCGCATGACGGGGTCAGGACAGCGTCGTGCGGGCCTCGCCGATCCACGTAAGGTCCGCCTCGGCGCGGTTGATCGCGAACCGTGCGGTCAGGCTGCGGCCGGCGTGGTCCGCGTACTCGGCAAGGAGTTCCTGGCACAGCACGAGGGTGTTGCGCAGTTCCGCCTCCCACTGATCGAGCTGTCCGAGCAGGTGCTCGGCGCTGGTGTGCTGGGCGAAATGCATCTGGATCTGCAATGGTTGACGGGCCCGTTCGGAGACCGTGTTGAAGCCGTCTAGCCAGCCTCGGAAGGCGTGCAGGCCAGCGTCGGTCGCGGTATAGACCCGCTTGTCCGGCACCGCCTCCTGGACGACGTGCTGCACCGTGGCATGTCCGCGATCCACCAGTTTGGGCAGCTCGGCATAGATGTGCGACCGGGTGATCGGCCAGAAGTAAGCCACCGCCCTGGACGCCCGCGTGCCGAGCTCGTAGCCCGAAGCGGGACCGTCCAGCAGTAGGCCCAGTACGAGATAACCGCCGACTGACATGAGCACCACCCTAGTCCAGTCTTGACTATCCGCCAATAACGGCCTACCGTCCAAGCCTACTCAAGTCTGGACTAGTCAGGGGTGGACATGATGGAGCGACAGCAGACGATCGCCGACTACGCAGCGGCGTGGAGCGGCAACGGTGCCGAGACTGTCGCGGCGGCCTTCGCCCGCTGCTGGACCAAGGACAGCACCTACACCGACACGATGACCGACACAGTCGTGGGCGTCGAGGGCATGGTCCGGCTCGTCCTCGGCATGACGGAACGGTATCCCGGCTTCACCCTCCGCCCCACCAGCGGCCTGGACACCCACCACGGCGTCGGCCGGTTCAGCTGGCTGATGACCGCGCCCGACCCCATCGTCGCCGCAGGCGTGGACTACGGCCGGGAACTGCCCGGACTCGACTTCGTCGAGTTCACCCCGGACAACCGGATCGCCCGGATCGTGGGCTTCTTCGGCTGAGCGAGCGGGATCAGCCCCAGTCGACGACCCAGGTCGTCTATTGCGCTCCAGGCGGTCATGGTGCCGGAGGTCAGCGCGGGTGGCCAGCGGCTGGGCGAGGATCGACCGCATTGACTCCAACACGGGCGCATGGCCGACGATTGAGCAGTCGCCGGGCGTCCCGGACACGGCGTATTGGCCTACCCAACTTGCCTGTTGCCCCGGCTGTCGAGATAGCCCTGAGCGCCGCCGAGCGTGCGCAGTTGAAGAAGATGGCCCACGGCCACAGGACCGAGCACCGGCTGCGGGTGCGAGCGCAGGTAGTCCTGCACGCGGCACGCGGGCGCTCCAACGCGCATATTGCCCGCGAGACGGGCCTGCACCTGGACACGGTCCGCACCTGGCGCGGCCGGTTCGCTGAGCACCGCCTGTCCGGCCTGGCGGACCGCAGGCGCAGCGGCCGCCCGGCTTCCTTCACCACGCTGCAGACAGCCCAGGTCAAGGCTTTGGCCTGTCAGTTACCCGCCGAGAGCGGGGCTCCGCTGTCGCGCTGGAACTGCCCGGAGCTGGCCCGCGAGGTGGTCGCCCGGTCCATCGCCGGATCGATTTCTGCCTCGACTGTGCGGCGCTGGCCCAAGGCCGACGCGATCAAGCCCTGGCAGCACCGCTCCTGGATCTTCATCACCGACCCGGACTTCCGCTCGAAGGCGGCCCGTGTCCTGGACCTGTACGCCCGCACCCGGGACGGCAAGCCGCTGGGCGCGGACGACTACGTGATCAGCGCGGACGAGAAGACCTCCATCCAGGCCCGCTGCCGCTGCCACCCAACCCTCGCACCCGGCCAGGCGAGAGCGATGCGGGTCAACCACACCTACGGCCGCGGCGGAGCCCTGGCCTACCTGGCCGCCTACGACGTCCACCGCGCGAAGGTGTTCGGCCGCTGCGAGCCCACCACCGGCATCGACCCGTTCATGGCCCTGGTCGCCCAGGTCATGGTCCAAGAACCCTACGCCAGCGCCAAGCGGGTGTTCTGGGTCGTGGACAACGGCTCCTCCCACCGCGGCAACAAGGCCGCCGACCGGCTGACGGCCGTCTACCCGAACGCCGTGCTGGTCCACACTCCGGTGCACGCCTCCTGGTTGAACCAAGTGGAGATCTTCTTCTCCGTCGTGCAGCGCAAGGTCGTCTCGCCCAATGACTTCACCGACCTTGCTCAGGTCGGGGACCGGCTCCGAGCATTCGAAGACCGCTACAACGCCACGGCACAGCCGTTCCAGTGGAAGTTCACCACCACCGACCTGGACGATCTGCTGGCCCGACTCGACCGACACACATCCGCCGACCGACACCACGAATCCTCCATCGCCCTGGCAGCCTGATCAACCCCCGAAGGACTTCCAGAGCCGACCACTAAGGGGCATCGACCGCCAGAGAGGAGAAGGCTCTCTTCCCTTACAGGGAAGAGGTGTCGGCGTCGGTTCCCGGGATACCCAGGGCATCTGACCTGCGAAAACAGTGACCACCACGCCAACGGCGCTGGTACCTGCGTGAGTACCCACGCCGGTACCCACGCCGGTCCTTACGCCGGCACTCACGTTGGTACCTACGCCGGTACCTCTTGCGGCCTGCCAGCGGCACGCGCCCGGCTCTTGATGAGAGCCGGCAAGAGGTCCGGGCAGAGGAGGCGATCATCGGAGTCGGCTGCCCATGGCTTTATGACGACTCACGCGGGAGGAACCTGCCGCGACGGGATGTCGATGTCGACGAGAGCGAGCGGGAGGCGGCACGCCCACCGCGGTCCGGGCGACGGCGTAGATGCCGCGCCGCCGATCCCCTGGCCCCGTAGCCAGCGCCTTGTCCTCGGCCACCCGAACTCCGATGCCGCGGCAGGCGGCGGAGCGCTCCCCCGGCGGTGGGCGGGGCTGTCCATCGTCGTGAACAACAGTGGCGCCTCGTCGCCCACCTTCCGGGCCTGGCTGAGGGCAAACCAGAGTCCGGTCGGCCGTCCAGCCAGGCTGTGTTCGAGGGCCTGAGCGTAGTGGTCAGCGATCAGCCGGAACGCCACCCGCCAGCGCTTCTTACCCGCGCCGGCATCCCACTCCGGATACCGGTATACCGCGGGCCAGTCTCCCGATCGGCACAGGGAAGATGCCCCGATCACCGGCTCTCCCCTGCCTCGTGCCCCTTGCGGATGCCCCGGGCGGGTGTGGATACCCCCGTGTCGGCCACTCCGGTGATTTTGCGGATACCCCTGTGTGACCTGCGACATCTCCCGTTCTGGGGCAAGCGGTTGGGCAAGGGGCGGTGGCGATGGTGCACGGCAGTTGATCCGAGAGGAGCCCTGCCGTGGACGCCGCATGGGACGTGAGTGTGTTCAGCCGCCTGAACATCGAATGGGAATGGGTGTGCGCCCAGAGCGGTAACGCGCAGCGTGTCCGCGGCTGGCTGATGGACGCTGGTGTCCTCGACACCGCCAAGGCGCCTGAGGATCTCGGCGCGCTGATGGACGCGCTGGAGGAACGCTCACTCCGCGAGGGCCACCAGTTCTCGGACGAGTGGCTGGGCCTGCTGCTGCAGCTTGCCGGACAGGGGGAAGAGCTGGCGGCGCGTGTGGTCGTGCAGGCCATGCTGCCGGCCGCGGTTCGGATGGCAGCCCGTTCGGTACGGACGGGCGAGCAGTTCAGCGAGATCTACCAGGTCGTGGCCGCTGCGCTGTGGCAGGCGGTGCGCTCGTATCCGGCCCGGAGGGCGGCGTGGCAGGTGGCGCGGCATCTGCGGCTGGAGATGTGGCATCACACGTCTCGGGATCTCAAGCGGGAGTTCGCCTCCTCGGGCGTGCTGCTGGACGAGGGTATTGCTGCGGGGCTGGCTGATGACTGCGACCCGGCGGCGGAGGCGCATGCAGGCCTGCTGGAGGTAGCGGCGGCGGAGGCCGGTCTGGTCGGCGGTGTCGACGGGGCGCGCGGGGAGCTGGTCGAGCTGCTGGTGTGGGCGCTGGATCAGCAGGTGCTCTCGCACGATGCGGCGGTGGCGATCGCGGACCACTACCGCGAGGACGGGCCGGACGACCGTAGGGCGGCGCGGGCGGCGGGGATGAGCCCGGCGGCCGTGCGGCAGCGGCGCAGCAGGGCCGTGCGGCAGTTGCGTGACGCGGCCCCCCGATGGGTGGTGGCGGCGTGAACTGGGCTGGCTTTTCAGAAAGTTCAGGCTGTCCTGTCACATCGCGCGGGCGGCGGCTCCCCTTCCTTGCGTGTACGGGCGTGGTGCCCGTGAGCGGGGTCGACGCTGGGAGAGGAGCGGCGAAGCCGGTGGAGAGGGACCGTCAGACACAAGGAACGGACGGCGGTGCGCCGTCCGGGGAGCAGGAGGAGCGGCTGCGGCAGCTGGCGGCGATCCGCCGGCGAGCCACGTCGGTGGCCGTTGCGCTGGTGCGGGAGCCGTTCTCGGCCTCCACGCACGAGCGGATGCGGGATTTTGTCGCCGAGGACGCCGATGAGGCGCTCGCGCTGGCCCAGGAGCTGGTCGCGCTGCCGGAGGACGTGCTGCGGGGGTGGATGGACCGACTGTGCCGTGACGGGCGGCGGGTCGCGGATCCGCGCCGTGCGGGCACGGCGGGCGGCTGGGGCGCCGGTGGTGAGGGGGCTGCCGGATGAAGGCGTGGCGCAGGCCGCCGGGTGAGGCGGACCAGGAGGGGGGCCAGGTCCCCGAGGAATACGCCGCCGAGGCGGGGGCGGGGTCGGGCGGGAAGCGGGCCGGGTGGGTGACGGTGTCCCCGGGGGCCGTGGCCAACGTGAGTGCGGTGCTGCGGTGGGGGGCGTGGCTGCTGCTGATCGCCGGTCCGCTGCTGGCGGTGGCCGCGTTCCTGCGCCCCGTCACCGCCGTGGGGGCACCGGTGCCGGCGCCGAAGTCGTCGGTGGTGGTGCGGGATACGTCGGGGCCGGCCGGGTTCGCGCAGCTGTATGTGGCCGCGTATGTGGAGGCGGGCAAGGGGAGTGAAGCCTCCCTTGCGCCGTACTACCCGCGAATGCGCGACATCTCGCTGCAGGCGGAGCCCGGTGCGCAGCACGCCGGCCGTCTGGCGGCGGTGCGGGTGACGCAGGTGGCGCCGGGCTACTGGTCGGTGACCGTGGCCGCCCTGGTCACCTCCTCGTCGAAGGCTGCCGCCGTCTCGGACCAGAGCGCGCAGGGCGGGGGCCAGGCCGAGGCCGGTCCGGTGCTGCGCTACTTCCAGGTGGCCGTCAAGGCCGCCGGGTCCGGTGGTGGGTATGAGGCTGTCGCGTTGCCTGCCGAGGTCGGTGCCCCGGCCACGAGTGGCGCGATGCCGCATCTCGACTACGGCACCCCTGTTCCGGCGGACACGCATGACCCGGCTGTCGCGACGATCAGCGAGTTTTTGGCCGCGTACCTGACCGGCGGCGGGGAGCTGGACCGCTACCTGTCCCCCGGCACCTCGCTGGCCGCGGTCTCGCCGGCCCCGTACACGAAGGTGACGATCACGCAGCTCGCTGAGCAAGGCGGCGACTTCACCGAGAACGCACCCACCACTGAAGGCGCGCGGCGGCAGCTGCTCATCGACGTCGACGCGACTGGAGCCGACGGCCAGGTCAGGCCCCTGACGTATGCCCTCGCGCTCAAGGCGCGTGCCGGGCGCTGGGAGATCGCCGCCGTTGAGGCGGCTCCCCGGCTGAACACCACCTCGAAGGAGAACCAGCAGTGAGCAGCATCGTCATGGCCGTCGACACCCTGACCAACGTCAAGCTGATCGGCGCGGACGTCAAGGACATCCTGATCAACACCGTCGTGCCGATCCTGGGGATCTGGTTCGTGGCAAAGACCTGGAAGGAATCCGGGTCCCCGCTCAAGACGGGCGTCGCTCTCATCGCCGCTGGGGCGATCTGGTGGGGCGTGCTGAACATGACGCTCCTGCGGGACCAGACCGGCGAGACGTGGAACCACAACGGCACCAAGGCGGCCGCCCAGGTCACTGCCCCGGTCGCCGTCGGTGGTGAGGGCCGGTGAGCGCGCCTGAGTCGGCAACGCCGGCGGAGGGTGTGGACACCCTGGTGGGCCGCTGCTACACCAAGGCGCGCCGTCACCCGCTGGTGATCGGGCGGTGGCCGGGCGGCGGTGTGCTGTGGGGCGGCCCGTACTCGGTGCCACAACTGATCGTCATGGTGGGCTCGTTCGTCGCTCTGATCCTCTTCAGGTCCCTGTGGGCGCACTTCGGGGTCGTGCTGAACGTGATGTTCGCCTTCGCGGTGCCCTACGCGCTGGGCTGGACGGTGCGCCGGCTGAACGTGGACGGCCGCAATCCGCTCGCGGCCGCCGGCAGCTTTCTTGGGCTGCTGACCGCGCCGGCCGCCGGCCGGCTCGGCGGGCGACCGCTGAAGACGCTGGACCGGGCCCGCCCGGTACGCGGCGTGTGCACCGTCACCTGGCAAGAACCTGCTGCCCTCCCCCGGTCCCCGGTCGTCGTCCGGCCCACGGTGCAAGCGGGCGGCGGCATGCAGGCGTTCGTCGGCGAGCCGGGGGCCGCCGGGAGCGCCGGGCCGGAAGCGGTGGTGGAGGCGGCGAAGCCACGGGTGCTGTCCGGGGTGGGCGCGCTCATCGCGGCACGGGCCGCCGGCAGTGGACACGAGATCGAGAAGGGCTGAGTTCAGCGATGCAGATTCCGGTGCGGCACCTGAGCGGGAACGTGGTGTGGAGCGTCCACGGCCAGGTCTGGGCCGTCTGGCGGGTCGAGGGTGAGGGCCAGGCGCACGTGTCGCGCCGCGCGAAGATGCAGCGGCTCGCCCTCATCGAGTCGCTGGTGAAGTCGTTGCGCGGGGAGGCGATGCTGCTGAGCCTGTGCCCGCAGGTCAACCCGGCCACCGTGGTGGAACGGATGATCTCCGGGATCGACATCGACGCCTCACCTGCGTACGAGCAGGTGGCGCACCGCACGCTGGACCAGCTCGAGCAACTGGAGCTGACCGGCCGCACCGACTGGCTGGCCGTTCCCCTGCCCACCACACGGCGTCAGGCCGTCGTCGATGCGATCGGCGCCGCTCGGTTCGAAGTCGCCCTGCAGTTGGGGCTGTTGCCTGCAGCGGTCTGCGTGCGTGAGGAACTCGCGCGGCTGACCCAGGCGGCGGACCTGGCCGCGACATGGCCGTCGCAGCTGCGGCTGCGACCGGCCACCGAGGCAGAGATCCTGTGGATCTACGGGCACGCCACCCGGCGCGGCCTGATCGAACCGCTGCTGCCCGAGCCCGGCCAGCAGCAGGTCCGTGGCCGCGGCCGCGGTGCGGCCGCGCTCGGCCAGGCCGTCCTCGTCGAAGGAGGCCACCGCCTCGCCCACGATGGCGAGGAAGGTGCTACGGAGGGCCGGGGCCGTCGCAAGCGGCGGGCGCGTGTGCAGATGCGGGCGACGAACCCCTTCGCCCACCGGTGGCTCGAGGTGACCACCGAGTTCGGCCCCTCCTACCAGGCGCTGCTGGCGCTCGCGGAGATGCCCGAGTCCTTTTCCTTCCCGGGCAGTGAGTTCCTCACCAGCCTCGACCAGTTCGCCTTCCCCGTGGACTGGGTGGTGCGCCTGGCCGTCGAGGACGGCGCGAGTGCCGAGGCCAAGTCGCGGCGCCAGGCCCGCGAAGTCGCCGGCCAGTACAGCGAGTACGACGGCGAGATGGCCGGCGTGCCGGCATCCGTGGACAAGGCTGCTGAAGGGCTGGCCGAGTACCGCGACCGGCTGACCTCCTCCAAGAGCGAGGTGGAGGTCCGAGCCATGGGCGCGTTCGCTGTCTGGGGCGGCACACCGGACGAGGCCGAACGCAGAGCGACCGAGCTGCAGAACTATTTGGCCGGCGGCGAGTACACCCTCGCCCGTCCGCGCGGCGAGCAGGAGAACCTCTGGTACGGGATGCTGCCCGGTGCCCGCACCCCGAGGGTGATGGCCCAGTACGCCCAGTTCCTCATCGCCCGCGACTTCGCGATGTCCGGGCCGTTCTCGGGCAGTTCGCTCGGCGACGACACCGGCCCGCTGTACGGGCTGCAGCTGGCCGGCGGCGGAATCCGTCCGGTGCACGTCGATTTCACCCGCGGCCCGCGCAAGAAGACCTCCGCGTCCGCCGCGTTCCTCGGCGAGCTGGGAGCCGGAAAGAGCTTCGCGATGAAGGCGGCCGTCTACTGGATCCTGGCCGCCGGCCGACGCCACAGCATCCCGGGCAGCCGGGGCCGCGCGGTGATCGTGGACCGCACGCCGCAGCAGGAATGGGTGCGCTTCGCCTCCGCGTGCCCGGGCACCACCCAGGTCATCCACATCACCCGGGACGCGTCCGTGTCCCTGGACCCGCTGCGGCTGTTCGCGGGCAAGGAAGCACAGCGGTTCACCGAGTCGTTTCTGACGCTGCTGCTGGGCATCTCGCCGATGGAGGACGACGGCGCCGCGCTCAGCGAGGCGATCGAGACCGTCCTGGCCGGCCCGCATCCGTCGATGCGGGTGCTCGCCGAGGAACTCGCCACACGGGGAGCGGAGGACCCGGCGTCCAAGTCGGTTGCCCGCCGGCTGATGGCAGTCAAGCGCAAGGACCTGGCGCGCGCTCTGTTCGACGAGACGCTGCCCGTCGTCGAAGCCGATACCGCCGACACCGTCGTCTTCTCCGTCGCCTCGCTCGCACTGCCCAAGAAGCGGGAACTGGAAGGCGACCGGCTGGCCAAACTGGAATGGGAGAAGATCTTCGGCCGCGCCGTGATGTACCTGATCGCCGCCCTGTGCAGGAAGATCGCCTTCGAACGCCGGGCAGAGTTCTGCACCGCGGTGTGGGACGAGTGCTGGTGGCTGACCTCCTCGCCCGAGGGCCTGGAGCTGCTGATCGAGCTGCTGCGCGACGGGCGCAAGCACAACGCCGGCGCACTGCTGGGCTCCCATGACCCCTACGACTTCGGCATCAGCGACCCGGAACTCGGCACGATCGTGCGCGGCCTGCTCCCCAGGCGCCTGCTCTTCCGCCACACCGACGCGGTCCTGGCCCGCCGGAGCCTGGAGTTCCTCGGCCTGGACCCGAACGACGCCGACCTCGTCACCGAGGTCACCACTCACCTGTCCCCGATCAACGTCTCCGACGACGAGCAGGCCGCGCGTGCCGGCGAGTGCCTGCACCGCGATCTGCTGGGGCGGATCGGCGGCATGCAGGTCCTCATCCCCCACGACCCGCGCGTGGCGGACGTCATCCACTCCGACCCCGAGGCGGCGATGACGGCATGACCAGAACAGGAGCGACCGCCGCGCCGGAGGGCAAGGCGCCCACAGGGACAGTGGGCTCGCGGGTGGCCCGCTGGCTGTCGCCGGGGCGGACCCTCGGCGCCGGGATCGCCCTGCTGCTCACCGCCGCGGTGGTCTCGCTCGTTCTGGCCGGCACTGCGGGCGCCGCACCTGCCCCCACCTCCATCCCGACGCCGTCATCGTCGCTGTACACCCCGGGCCTGGAGACACCTATCCCCGGATTGCTGCATCCCCCGTCCCCACCCGCCTCCGCCCCTGCTCCCACCGCCTCCGCCTCCGCCTCCGCCAGCGCCGGCGTGGGCGCGGGCTCGGGCTCGGGCTCGGGCTCGGGCGACGGTGCCCACGACAACGGCAAGGAGACTGCAGCGCAGAAGAAGGCCCGTGAGGAGGCGGAGAAGAAGGAGAAGGCCAAGGAGGCCCTCGACGCGTGGAACAAGCGGGTCGACAGGTACAAGGCCGACCGGCGCAACGGCGGTGTGCTGTCCGCGTTCGAGGTCACCGACCGCGACGGCAACCCGGTCTCCTCCTACCGCGTCTACGCCGACACCGGCAGCTGGACGGACTGGGACCTCAAGATCGAGTCCTTCCTGGTCGACATGATGTTCCTGGGCACCAAGTACGCGGTGAGCTTCGCGTGCTTCCTGCTGGCCTGGTCCCTGGCGTTCAAGATGGCCGGACTGCTCCTCAAGCCGGCCCTGACGATCTCCAACGCCCTGTATGCCAACGTCATCGTGCAGATCGGGCTGCCCGGTCTGTGCCTGACCTACGCCGGCACCGTGGCCGCCTGGCATCTGATGTTCGGGCGCCGGGCCCGCGGCTGGGGCGAGGCCGCAGCCTCCCTGGTCATCTCCGCCCTCGCTCTGACCACCCTCGCCGCGCCGCCGCAGATGCTGCTGTCCGAACAGCACGGCGCCGTCGGCAGCGCCCGCAGCCTGGCCGTCGACGTCGCCGCCCTCATCCTCGACAACGAAGAGGCCATCCACACCCCCAAGACCACCACCAACAGCGGCATCGACGACTCCGTCCCCGCCGGCACCAGCGCCGGTGACCAGATCCGCTCCAAGGCCTCCGCGCTGGCCCGCCCGATCACCGACGAGCTCGTCGACGCCTTCGTGGTCCGCCCCTCCGAGCTGCTCTCCTACGGACAGACCTTCGACGGCAGCTGCGCCACACAGTTCCGCGCCTCCCGCATCCAGCAGGCAGTGGCCGACCAATGGCTCGACGACACCCTGCAGTCCGGATCCGACGCCGTCAGCAAGAAGATCCCGTGGATCGGCGACACCGTCGGCGACATCCTGACCGGCGCCACGTTCAGCACCAACGAGATGATCAAGGAGAAGGTCAAATCCGTCGGCCCGGTCTCCAAGTTCGAGAAGGCCTGCGTCAAGGGCGATGTCACGTCGCTGAAGAAGGCCTCCATGGACAAGGTCGGCGGCGCCTTCTTCATCCTGCTCGCCTCCCTGCTGGTCTGCGTGTTCATCGTCGGCGTCGACTGGATGTTCCTCTACGCACAGATCTGCATCGCCAAGGAAGCGATGATCGCCAAGTGCGCCCTGGCCATCGGTGTCCTGCCCGGCCCCGGACGGTCCTGGCTGTGGAACCGAGCCACCACCGTCCTGCGCTACCTCGCACTGATGGTCCTCGCAGTCGCCTCACTCGCCGTCCTCATCATCGTCATCAAAGCGATCCTCAACGCCCCCGAGAGCGACCTGCCCGGCGGCGTGACCATCCGGTTCGTCGTACTCGACATCGTGACGATCTCCGCGTTCAAGTACCGCAAACAGCTCGTCCGCGGCGGAGAGAGCCTCGCCCTGCGCGCCCGGACCCGCCTGGGCACCAGCGTCTTCGGCGGCAGCGCCCCCACCGGCCTGGGCCGGCCCGCTCCCCAGCGCAGGCTCGGCCGCCGGCTGCTGGCCGGCGGCATGATGCTCGGCGCGCTCGCCGCCAGCGGCGGCGCCTACGGCTACGCCCGCGGCAGCACCGCCCTCGCCGCCCGCCTCGCCCGCGGCACCGGCCGCATGATCGGCGGCACCGCCCGCCTTACCGCGAGCGGCACACGGGCAGCCGTCAGGGGCGGCCTGACGCTCGGCAGGGCCGGGCTGAAATCCACGGTGGGGCTTCCGGTGTACGGGCCCAGGGCAGCGCGCCGGACCGGCGCAGCCCTGGCCGCCATACCCGGGCACATCACCGGCACCGCCCAGAACCTGCAGCAGCGCCTGGCCGGCATCCACCACCAGTACGCCCCGCCCGCACAGCAGTTCGTCGGCGAGTACGTACACAATCTGCGCAGCGTCGGCCGCCTCATGCGCGGCCGACGCCCCCTCGGCCCCTACACCCCACCCCGCCAACCCACACCCGGTCCGGCGGCAGCAGGACGGCGGCGGGCCACGACGCCTGCGGCCACACGGCCGCCGCGCCCGACCCCGCTGGCCGTGCCGACCCCGGCACGGCGCCGTCCCGTACCGCCGCGCGTACCGCAGCCGGCCGCCAGCCCAGCCCAGGCGGCACTGCAGGTACGACTGCACCGCATCCGCAACCGCACGCCCGCCCCGGCCCGCAACAACGTCCGCCCAGCGGCGCCTGCACCCGCAATACGGCGCACTCCGCCCCCCGTTGGGGTCCAGCCGGCCCGGACGGTTGCGACCGCCGACCGTCCCCGCCCACTCGTGCCGGCGCCTCCGCCTACCCCGCGAGGCATCGGAGCACCACGGACCTACACCCCTGAGGATGCGGCGGCGTTCCTGCGTCACCGAGCCGAACAGCACCGCCTGGCACAAGAGCGCCGCGCGAACCAGCCCTCCCAACCCAGCGGCCCCAGCACCTTCATCCCCGACGAGCCGTCATGACGGGCACGCGCAAGGCACTGCTCGTCTCCGGCGCGGCACTCGCACCGCTCGCCCTCGTCCTGGGCATCTGCATCCTGTTCGTCGCCGCCGTAGCCGGCGGAGCCGCCGAGCACCAGGACGAGGCCAGCGACGCTACGGCACCGGGCGAGCAAGGGACGCCCGCCAAGGTGAACGGGGTGGACGCGGTCATGCTCGCTGCCTACGGCCGCGCCGCCCAGCAGGTCACCACGCTGCGCCCGAAGTGCACCGGGATGCGGTGGTCGGTAGTCGCAGGAATCGGCGAGGTCGAATCCACCCACGCCGCCGGCCACACGATCGCCGCAGGCGGCGACATCACACCGCCCATCATCGGGCCCCGGCTCGACGGCAGCGGCACCGGCGGCAACACCACCCCCGTCCACGACACCGACCACGGCCGCTACGACGGCGACACCCTCTACGACCGGGCGGTCGGCCCCATGCAGTTCCTGCCCTCCACCTGGGCCGGCATCGGCCAGGACGGCAACAACGACGGCATCAAGAACCCCAACAACGCCTTCGACGCCGCCCTTACCACCGCCGTATACCTGTGCGGCACCGGCCCCAACGACCTGAGCAACGACGCCCAACTACGCAAAGCGATCCTGCGCTACAACCACTCCGACGCCTACGCGGACAAGGTCACCGGCTACATCCACCAGTACGACACACTCACCCCCGCCGCCACCACCGGCAACACCGACGTCGGGGGAACCGCGGGCGCCGTCATCGCGGCCGCCCTCAAGGAGCAGGGCATCCCGTACGTGTGGGGAGGCGGCGACACCAACGGCCCCACCAGCGGCGGCTTCGACTGCTCCGGACTCATGGTCTACGCCTTCTACCAAGGCGCCCGCATCACCCTGCCCCGCACTTCACAGGAGATGCGCAGCGTCGGCACCGGCGTCTCCCGTGATCAGATGCAGCCCGGCGATCTGATCGTCTTCAACAACGACGGCGGCTGGGGCCACGTCGGCCTCTACCTCGGAGACGGGCAAATGGTCAACGCACCCCGCCCGGGCAAGACCGTGGAGACCACCGTCGTCTCAACGGGCTACTGGACCCGCTACGACTGGGACGTCAGGCGCGTCCTGTAGCCAAATGTAGGTTCCGATTCAAGTTGTCACTGTCCGAGCGATCTGTCTTCAACTTGTCGGTTTGGAGCCGTCGTTGCCAGCTACTGGCTGCGGACGTGGGCCTCACAGTCGCCCGTGCGCCCCACTCATTCGGCCGGTTACCCCTGGTCGGAGACCGACACACCGGCTTCCGATCGGTTGCCCCTCTTCCGCGCCGACGCCGACAAGTGATCGGACAGTTCGCTTGGACAACTCCCCTGATACGGACGGCCACCCGAAGTCGCTGGTCAGTGCATCGCAGAACCACAAGTCAGGTCAGGACCTGCACCCCACGTAGGTTCCGGTTTGATCTGCGCCAGACCCTAGACTCCCGGCGAGACGTCACGGAACCAAGTGAGTGCACTGCCCAGGCGCACCCACAGCACTCCTGCACAGATCAGGAGTGTTCCGGCCGCAGCCACGGACACCGACGCCGCCCATCCCTGTCCGGCCGACACCCCGATCATTGCCACCATCACGAAGCTCATGCCCCACAGCTCGCGATGGCGCCGCTGACGCCATTCGACCGTTCTATCGAGCCTGGCACTGGCGCGTTTGACTGCGACATTGCACAGGCCCGCCAGCACGATCATGAGCGCGAGCGCAGCCGCGGCGCCGACCCGCACCGTACCCGGCGTCTCGCTGCCGGTTCCCGCGGCTGTGGTGGCCGCCACGGCCGACGCGCCCTGCAGCACCAGGAGTGCGAGCTCCGCCGCGAGCAGCCGTCGGCGGGCATGGCGCACGCGTGCCGGAACCCACTGACGCAGAAGTGCCAACGCCTCAGCGCGCACCGGAGGTTGCGGCCCGGGACTCTCCACGAACTCGGCCAGCACCTCGGCGGCTCGCCTGCGCACCGCGAGGTGTCGCGCGAGGTCCCGCACTGCACGAAGACCTTCGTATTGAATCACTTCACGCGGATCAGCGAGCAGAGCAACGGCCCGCTGCCACTGCGCTTCCTCTATCACTCTCCCCATTCAACCCCACACGCCCATCAGCGGGGGCCAGCCGTGATGCATCGAGAAGAACACGACAGATCGGCTGGACAAATCCGCTGGCAATCCGGCCGGACAACCACCCGGAGCCGCAGGTCAGCACAGTGCCCGACGACAAGTTCGATCGGAACCTACAGTAACGTCGCCGCCCTGGCGTGGTTATTGCACGCGCGCCGAAATGTCCAGCCCGGCCCTAGGGCGTGTATCGGAAGTGGATCAAGGCGTGGGTGACGGCTGGTCATGGTCCGGAGCTAAGATCACCGGCCTGACACCGACCTGAGGAGGCGGACGAATTGACCGCCTTGGTACTCGTTCACGGCCTGTATCACTGTCCCGAGCACTTCGCCGTGGTGGCGGATCGCTTGCGGACCGCAGGAACCGAGGTAGTCGTTCCCGAGCTCCATCGGGGCTCGTTGCCCGCTGACACAGCGGTGGTGCAGGCTGCCATCGACTCACTGCAGGAGCCTCCGGTTGCGCTCGGTCATTCCTACGGCGGGTCAGTGATCGCCGGGGTGCGCGGAGCGGGACACCTGGTCTATCTGGCGGCCTTCGTGCTGGATGACGGCGAGAGCGCGGCCGGTCTAGGCGCAATGCCAGTGACATAGGGGTCAATTCGACCGTCTCGCCTGCGGAAACACTGCCCTCCGGCGGCCCCGGCAGCCGCAAAGCCACCGGCATTGCGCCTAAGCGGCGTCCGGCGGGGTGTCCATGACGTTCCGCCCCTCGTGGGCTTGGTGATCCGTCCGACGCAAAGTGGGCCCGGCTGGAGCGACACCTGGCTGGGGCGTGTCGTATGCCGCGGGCATCGCACACGCCCCAACTGCCATGCGTGGACCTCGTGTACGCGCGGGGGGTGTGCTGCGGGCGCTCGTGTTGTACCTATGGTCTGGGGTGAAACAAGCAGCCATTCTGGCGCAAAACCAGCGTTGGGTATCCGATTGCCCATGGCAGCCGGTGAGGCGCCCTGCGCCTCCGGAGGCTGGCGCCGGTGTAAAAGGAGGCTGATCGTCAATGATCCGGCAACGCCTACTCGCCCTGTTCGCGACGCTCGCCGCGATGGCATCCATGGTCCTCGGCCTAGCGCCGGTGGCCCACGCCGCCGTCGTGGATGTCGCCTGCGTCGGGACGACCCAGGTCAACTACTCTCCGGGGTTGAAGATTCAGCCCAGGTCCGTCCACTTCATCGAGAACGACCTCTACACCACCTGCACGTCGTCGGATCCCACGATCAAGACTGGCAGGACGGTGATCAGCTTCACGACCGTGCTCTCGTGCCTCCAGCCGCTGCGCACCGGCACGGCTCCCAACCCCATCACCTGGAACAACGGCCAGACCAGCGATCTCCTCCTCAACTACGGCGCCACCTTCGCCGACGGCCAGAACATCCTGGTCGGCAACGGGATCGTGACAGACGGGGAGTTCCAGGGTGACTCCGCCAAGGTGGTTCTCACGTACGCCCAGCCGGACGTAACCGAGTGCCTTTCTCCGCAAGGGGTGACCAACCAAATCGGCACAGCCACCGTGACGATCAACGGTTCATGACCCCTCGGCGATCACGGGCGCCTCGGAGCGGGATCCGGGGTGCCCTGCCACATCGTTCTGCCGGGTTTCAAAACCTTCGTCAGTCTTCTAGGCCCAATACCAGTGGCACAGGGTCCAGTTCGACCGTCTCGCCTGCGGAAACACTGCCCTCCGGGGCCCCGGCAGCCGCAAAGTCACTGGCATTGGGTCTAGGCGGGGCGTCCCCGCAGCTCCGAGACGCGATCAGCCCGGAGCCCGACGGCTCGACCAGCCTGCACCCCGACCGGGCTGTCGACATCCTCTACACAGACTGCCCCGAACCTCTCGCCGCCTGGGCGGTTGGCCTACTGCGTGCGCAAGCACCCCGGCTGCGGACGAGGAGTCCCAGAGCACCACAGCTGGAAGCGCACTCCCTCCACCTACGTCGTCTGCGCACAAGACCGGGCCATCAACCCGGACCTGCAACGGAAGATGGCCGCGCGCTACACCGACGTGCGCGAGTGGCAGACGGGCCACTCCCCGTTCGCAGGACAGCCCGATCTCGTCGTTGAACTCCTGCAGGAACTGCTCGCCACCACCATCCCGCGCAGGCGAGATGAAGGAGTCACAGCCACTCGTTGATGGCTGCGACGAGCACGGTCGCTTCGTAGCGGACGCCTCACAGTCGTACCGGGTGGCGACTGCGCGGTGCCTCTTGAGACGGTTGATCCCGCACTCAACCGCGTGACGCTCCTTGTAGTCGGCCGGGTCGAAATGCGGCGGTCGACCGCCGCGGGAGCCGAGCTTCTGGCGGTTGCGCGCTTGGTCAGCCTTGTCAGGGATGGTGCAGCGGATCCCGCGTCGGCGCAGGTAAGAGCGGTTCTTTCGAGAGGCGTATGCCTTGTCAGCCCGCACGCGATTGGGACGGACGCGCGGTCGGCCCGGCCCGACGCGGGGCACGCGGACCCTTGCCAGCACGGGCTCGAACTGCGGTGAGTCCCCGCGCTGTCCTGCCGTGACCACGATCGACATCGGCTTTTGGCCCTGCTCGACAGCAAGGTGCAGCTTGGTGGTGAACCCGCCGCGCGATCGTCCCAGTCCGTGATCACCAGGCTCGGCGAACACGCCACCCGGCGGTTCCTTCTGCAGGTCGCCCTGCTTGCGGGCCCCGGCTGCATGCTGGTGGGCGCGGCACACCGTGGAGTCGACGCTCAGGTCCCACGTGATCGCACCCTCCGCATCGGCCAGGGACTGGAGCCGGGTGAGGATTCGATGCCAGGTTCCGTTCCGCTGTCATCGGCGGAACAGGTCGTAGATCCGTCCCCACGGTCCGTACTCGACGGGGACGTCCCGCCACGGAACACCTGTCCGGACCCGGAACCGTATGCCGTCGATCAGTTGCCGCCGAGGCCAGACGGGCGGCCGCCCCGCCCTCGTGCCTTTCGGCAACAACGGCGCCAACACCGCCCACTGTTCGTCCGTGAGATCTCCCCGCCCCATGAACCGAGATCATTCACAGCAAGATCGACTTTCGACACACGCCCTAGTAGTGCTTGGTCAGGTTGGTATCGGTTCTGGCATGTTGCGGTGACAGGTGGGGCAGGCGCCGGTCCAGACCGCGAGGAGTAACTGCAGTTCACGGACGACCCGGTAGAGGGTCAGGCCGGCGCCGTCTCTTTTGGGGCCCGGGTGATGCGCTGGAGGGTGCAGAAGGCGTGTGCGACGGAGACGAGGGTGACGTGGTGGTGCCAGCCCCGCCATGTGCGGCCCTCGAAGTGGGCCAGGCCCAGGGCCTGCTTCATCTCGCGGTAGTCGTGCTCGATGCGCCAGCGCAGCTTCGCGGTGCGCACGAGGGTGGCCAGCGGGGTGTCGGCGGGCAGGTTGGACAGCCAGAACTGGACGGGTTCGGGCTGGTCGGCGGGCCATTCGGCCAGCAGCCAGCGCACCGGCAGCTCCGGGCCGTCGGCTGCCTTGCGGATCTCGCGTCCGGCGGGACGGATCCGCAGGGCCACGAAGCGGGAGTACATGCGCTTGACGCCGCTGCGGCCGCTGCCGGGCCGGGAGCCTTCCCGCCACTGCACCGGCCGGGCGGCACCCTTGCCGGCCGCGAGGACCAGCTGCTTCACGCTTGGGGCCGGCTCGGGGTAGGCGGGCCGGGGCCTCGGGCCGCGGCCGTTGTAGGGCGGGATGTGCGGCCGGGCCTGTTCCGGGTGGGCGGTGGTCGTGGTGGAGATGCCGACCGCGTAGCCGAGTCCGCGTTCTTC
>NZ_BMVG01000043.1 GCF_014650595.1 Streptomyces alanosinicus | reverse complement strand
CATCGACGCCGAGGGCATCGACATGGGCCCGTCCCCCACGGACGCCGCCCTCGCCGCCGATCTCGCGCTGCCGATCGAGGAGCTGGAGCTCACGGTCCGCTCGTACAACTGCCTCAAGCGTGAGGGCGTTCACTCGGTGGGTGAACTTCTGGCGCGATCGGAGGCGGACCTGATGGACATTCGCAACTTCGGTGCGAAATCCATCGACGAGGTCAAGGCGAAGCTGGCCGGCATGGGCCTGACTCTGAAGGACAGCCCGCCCGGATTCATCCCGAACGCCGCCGCAGACACCTCCGGAGCCCCGGACGACGACGGCAACACGGGTTTCATGGAGACCGAGCAGTACTGAACGCTGCGCGAGGGAGTAGGCCGCTGTGCCGGGCCGGGGGCCTGGCCCAGCGGCTCATCGCCCGAGCATCTGATGGGCAAGCGCTAACTCCAGCGCGCGCCAGCGCGACCGCGGTCCTGCGCTCGGGCCGATCGAGTTCCTGCTGCGATCGCGAGAGATGCCGGGTAGAGCACGCCGTGTCCGAAGCGGGCGAGCGCGCGGTCGGCGACGGCTTCGATCGCGAAGGGCCTGTCGTCGTTGCTGTCGAGGGTGAGCTGCCGAGTGGCTTTGGCTTCGGGCAGGAGGGCGTCGGCGAGCAGGGTAATGCCGCGCACCCTGGCGCGTTGCAGTCCGAGGGACTCGTACACCGCGTACACGGCGCGTGCCAGGAGCAGGGTGTGCTGGGTCGCCTCGGGCAGGGTGCGACTGCGGCGGGTGGCGCTCCGGTCGGCGTAGCGGGTGGTGCAGGTCAGGCCTTGGGCGATATGCCCACTGGTGCGCAGGCGGGCACCGAGGTCGTCGATAAGGGCGAGCAGGGCGCGTCGGTGCTCGGCAGGATCGAGTTCGTCACGTGGGAAGCGGTGTTCGGCGCTGATGCTCATCGACGCCGGCGTGGGGTCGACGACCTGGATGTCGCGGCCGTGGGCGCGCTCGTGGAGGGTGCGGCCGGCGCGGGCCCCGAGCAGGCGCTGCAGCGTGAGCTGGGGAACGTCGGTGACGTCGCCGATCGTGTGCAGGCCGATCATTTCCTTGCCTTCGTCGGCATCGCCAGCACTCTCATATACTACCGCCGCTGCACCAACTGAGAGTTGAGGGGCGAGAGAGGGGTGGAAGGCGTATGCTTCTACGTCTGCCCGTTGCCACGACGCGCGTCCCGAAACTGGGCCGTCGTCGAGGCGATGCGCGGTTTGACCCATACCGCTTCGGCGCGAGCGCAGATCTTCCCCTCAGCCGTTGCCAGGGCCACGCCCACGGAGACCTTTCGGTCATGCTTGTCGAGGACCCAAGCCCACGAGATATGCCGCTCGCCCGCTCTCACCTCGTGCAGGAGCTTGGCGGTCAGAGCGGCCGTGACGAGACCGGGCCCCGTATCGGCAAGCCGCACCCCGGCCCATCCGCCGGGACAGTCGAGGGCGGACCACACGATCTCGGGCGGCAACGTGCCTGTTTTCCCGGCGAGTTCGACGTCTGGAACCCAGGCCGCGGCCACAAGGTTCCGTCCTGGAACAGGCCCTGGAAAGAGCCGGATACCCTTGCCGACAGCCATGGGAGCGCAGCCGTAGCAGTCGAACGGCTGTGGATGGACGCGGAGTTGCGCCAGATAGGCCTCGGTGGCCGCTTGGGCCTGGTTCCAGGTCGGCATCTCGGGCGCTTCGTGGCGAAGCCTGCCGGGGGTCACGGTGACCTTTTCTTCGAGTCGCACGGGAACCCCTACTGGCACGGCCGCCTGGAAGTCGACGCGTACGGTTTCGGCGTCGCTGCGGGAGGCCACAAGGCCCGCGACGTACCCACCGAACGCGACGTTTGGGTAGCCGGTTATGTGGGACGGAATCGTGTCGGGGCTCGTCACGCGGCACCGCCGGTGGGATGGCCCGTGAGGTCTTGAGGATGACGCGTTCGAACGCTCATGGCTTCTGGAGTGCCTATCTGTTGATGGAAGCGTGGATGTCGCCGCCGATGCCTGGTCGGGTTCAGGGCCAGGTGACGACCTGACCTGCCCAGGACAGTCCGCCGCCGAAGGCGAGCAGCAGGACCGGGGCGCCGGAGGGGAGATCCTCGCGTTCCATCAACTTGGACAGGGCGAGCGGGACCGACGCGACGGAAGTGTTGCCGGACTCGACGACGTCATCGCCGATCACAACGGTTTCGGACAGATCGAGTTGGCGCACGACGGCGTCGATGATGCGCAGATTGGCCTGGTGCGTGACGACGCCCGCCAAATCCGCCGGAGCCAGGCCGACGCGCTCGCATGCTTCCCTGGCGATTGCAGGGAGTTCGCCGCTGGCCCATCGGAAGACCGTCTGGCCCTCTTGGGTGAAGCGGGGGTGCCAGTCGTCGACCAGGCGGACGGCGTCCGAGCGCGAGGAGTCGGATCCCCAGACGACGGGGCCGATCCCATCGTTGCCGGCGGCGCTGAGCACGGCGGCGCCGGCCCCGTCGCCGAGGAGGACGCAGGAACGGCGGTCGGTCCAATCGGTGACGTCGGACATCTTCTCGGCGCCGATGACCAGGGCGTGGCGTGCGGCACCGGCGCGCAGGGTGTGGTCGGCACAGGCGAGGGCCGTGCAGAAGCCTGCGCAGCCGTTGTTGAGGTCGAAGGCCACTGGATTGGGTAGGCCGAGGCGGGCCGCGACCTGGGCCGCGGTGGAGGGGCAGCGGTCGATCGCCGTGCACGTTGCCACGGTGATCAGTCCGATGTCCGACGGATCGAGTCCGGATGCGGCCAGCGCCTTGCCGGCGGCCGCCGCGGCCATGTCGGTGACCGATTCATCGGGTGCTGCGATACGGCGCGTGGAGATGCCGGTGCGTCGGCGGATCCACTCGTCGCTGGTGTCGACCATGGTGGACAGGCCGTCGTTGGTCAGGACGCGCTTCGGCTGGTAGTGCCCGAGGGCGGTGATGCGGCTTCCTTGCACGATCGAACGCACAGCTGATCTCCTTGGCTCGGCAGCAGCGGTCCGGAATATAGCAACCGATCGGTCGGAAGTTAAATGGGGTGCAGTTGGGTACGATGACGGCATGAGCCCACGCAACTCCGTCGCCGAATCACACAGGACTCGGCAGCGCATTGTGGAGCGCGGCATCGCCATCGCCTCGGCGGACGGCCTCGAAGGACTCACCCTCGGGCGCCTCGCCACCGACCTGGACATGAGTAAGGCCGGCGTACTCGGGCACTTCGGCACCAAGGAGGTGCTTCAACTGGCGACCCTTGAGGGGGCTGCGGCGGCCTTCTCGCGGTTGGTATGGGAGCCTGTGGCGCACAAGGAGCCTGGCCTGCCCCGCCTGCGAGCCGTTTTCGAGACCTGGATCTCCTACCTGGCGACCGAACGCGACACGTTCCCCGGCGGCTGCCTCATCACCACCGCCTCCGTCGAGTTCGACTCTCGCCCCGGCGCCGTCCGCGACGCAGTGGCCCGCCTGCTCCATACCTGGCGTCGCCGCCTCGCCGGCGAGGTCGGAGCGGCCGTGCGAGCAGGCGACCTTCCACCGGACACCGATCCGGAGCAGGTCGCATACGAGATCGTCGGCATGTATATGGCGCTGAACCAGGAGCTCCAACTCTTCGCCGCCCCATCGGCCGTCGCACGCACGCGTCGAGCCATCGACCGACTTCTGCGCAGTCCTTAGCCGTGTCCCACGTGCCCGCGATCTACGTGTGACGTTGCGGTTGTCCCGTCCCGCTAGGCCGTTTCTTTCGGATCACCTTGCTGACCAGATGAAGATGGCGGCGAGGTGGACGCCGGCGAGGTAGATGGTGGCCGTCTTGTCGTACCGAGTGGCCAGGCCCCGGCGTAACGGGCCGCCGCCGTCCAGGCCCACCAGCAGGCCGCGATGCCGCAGGAGAACCTGGAAGGCCGTACGACCGACCCGGCTACGTGGATGCGCATGGCCGAACCCGTGGCGCTCCGTGCGGGGCCGCCGCTGGGTATGAGGGTGCACGGTGAACTCCACCGTGCACCCGGGTGCGGATCGACGGCGGCTGGGTGAGGAGTGAGCCTCCGCCAACTTGAAGTCGCAGGTCAAAGCGCTGGTGTGATCGGTTCGTGGGGTACTCCTACTGGTCGCGGGCATAGGTCCGCGGAGAAGATCATCCGTCAGCGGTTGACTTCGAGGTTCGTCAGGACGAGCAGGGCGCGCAGGAGGCGGGGGCGGGGGCGGTGCGGAGTTTGGTGAGGATCCGCCAGTTCTTGAGGTGGGCGAAGCCGTGCTCGACCGGTGCGCGTCCGACGGCGAGGACGCGGTTGGCTTCCTTCTGGCCGGGGGTGAGCTTGTGGGTGCGAGTGGCGGTGTAGCCGGTGACGATCACGGGGTCGAGGATGTCGTTGTCCAGGCCGCGGAAGCCGAGGTCGGCCAACGCTCCGAGGCCGGCGGCGCGCAGGCGGGCCAGGATGTGGTCGTGGCGGGCGGCGGTGTTGTCGTGGGTGCGGCCGGTCCGGGCGGCGGATATCCAGATCAGGCGACCGTTCTCGTCGGTCAGGGTGAAGAAGTGCAGGCCATGGCTGCGGTGCTTGCCGGAGTAGTTCCGCCGGTCAGCCTTGCCGGTGCGGCGTTGAGTGCGGATGAGGGTGCCGTCGATCAGAACCACCTCCCCGCCCTTCTTGGCGACCTTCTTCAGGGCGCGGTCCAGGCACGGCGCCTGGGCGGCGAGCAGCCCGATCAGCTCGTCGCGCCAGCGGCGGACGGTGGACTCGGACACGTTGCTGCCGCCGGCCATGTCGGCCAGTCGCTGGTCGTGGTGCAGTACGGCCAGGACGATCACCGCGATCTTCCCCGGCGGCAGGATCCGCCATCGGGACCGGATCGTCTTCAGACGGCGCCTGAGCAGACCGGCGAGGTGGTTGACGGTGCGCGTGGACAGCGACAGACGGCACTGGTAGACAAGCGGGCAGGTGTCCTCGGCGCGCTCTTTGGTATTCGTCACACAATTCCAACAGCTGCCGGGGGCATCCCGGTTACGCCCGTGCCGAGCCGCTCCGAGTGGCGGTACTCCTGGTCACAGGCGGGTGGTGAACCGGCCGTCGGGCAGCTTCCGCAGTCAGCCGCGATCGACAAGTCTGACCAGCTTGCTGCGTAGCGTTTCCAGCTTGGCCTTCACGCTGACGTCCACCCCCACCACCTCGCCGACCTCGCGGGCCATGACCGGTCCGGCAGCCTGCCGCACGGCGGTGATGATGCGCTGGTAGTCCCACGGGAGCGAGTTCTCCTCCATACCCGGTTCGCGGTGCGGGATCAGCATCACTGTCCGGCCGGCCACCCGCCCGGGGCACTGGTCCGGTGGAGGCGCGTTCCTCGGCGAGCTGCCCGGTCATCCGTTCAAGGACACGTTCGGCGACGGCGAGTTCGTCCCGGTCAGCCCGCACTTCCGCCAGCTGTTTGGCCAGCTGTTCTTCGAGTTCGTCCAGCTCCGCGCGCCGCGCGGTGATCCGTTCCAGCAACTCGGGATCCAGCATGCACCGGATCGTAGAAGACCACCCGCCCACGGGGAGCGAGAACCGGCAACCCAACCGCTGACGGATGGCTCGTAGGCGAGATGCGGTTCTGACTCAAGTCGCGGCGCGCGGGCTCACTCAGTCAGGTTGGAGCCGGGTCTCGGGAATGACAAGGCCCGCACGTGGTCGGGTGAGAGGTGCAACTCATATGGCAGGCAGCAGTCAGAGCAGAGGGTCGCGACCAGTGTCCCGCAGGCGCAGACCTGGTTCAGTCCCCCATCGGGAATCGCCCCGCAGCATGCGGTGGAGGCGTGCCGCGTCGTCAACCCGCGGCAGTCATCCGGGTTCATGACGATATTGCCTCGTGGCCCCTGTGAGACCAGTGGCTGCCCGTCGAGGTTGTAGTGAGTTCCGTGCCGTGGCATCACCGGGCAGCCATGCGCCCTCACGCCCCGGCAGCCTCGATGAACTCGCCCACGGCGCTGCGCGGGTCCCCCGACCGCACCAGTGCCTCGCCGACCAGCACCACGTCGGCTCCCCAACCGCGGTACTCCGCGACATCCTTCGGGCCCGTCACTCCTGATTCCGCGACCCTGACCGCGCCTTCGGGGATACCGGTCACGAGGTCGGCGAACACTGTGCGATCCACGTCCAGCGTGGTCAGGTCCCGCGCGTTGATTCCGAGGAGTTCAGCCCCGGCGGCGACGGCGCGCCGTACTTCGTCGGCCGTGTGGGCCTCCACGAGCGGCGTGAGGCCCAACTCTTTGCACAGCCCCATCAAATCGGTGAGCCGGCCGTCGTCCAGCGACACGACCATGAGAAGCGCGAGATCGGCGCCATGCGCGCGGGCTTCCCACAGCTGATAGGGGTCGACGATGAAATCCTTGCGCAGGACGGGCACGTCGACCCGGGCACGTACAGCGTCCAGATCAGCGAGGGAGCCGCCGAAACGCCTGCTCTCGGTGAGCACGCTGATCGCGGCGGCGCCGCCGGCCGCGTACTGGGCCGCGAGGGACGCAGGGTCGGGGATGTCCGCCAGCGCGCCCTTGCTGGGGCTCTTTCGCTTCACCTCGGCGATGATGGACACCCCAGGCGCGCGGAAAGCAGGCAGGGGGTCAAGCGCGGGTGCCACGTCGGCTGCCCGCGAGCGCAACTCCGCCAACGGCGTCGCACGCTTACGTTGTTCCAAGTCTTCGCGGACTCCCGCGAGGATCCCGTCGAGAACGCTCATCAGCCTCTCCTCGTCGAACCGTCCGACGCTCCGGACGTCCCCCGGTTTGTGTGACCGTCCATCACCCACGTCCAAGCCGTCCTCGGAACGGAGGTTACCCGAATCGATCATGGCGTGCGTATCGGCCGGCCTTGGGGGCGGGCATTGAACTTCTCGTGGATACTCCGTGAAATTCGGTGACACGCGATCTGGCGACCTCTGCCGCCGGCCGACGGCCATCCCTTAACGAAGCATGAGCGCGAACTCCGGGATCACCGGGGTCATCTTGCCCGGCGTGATCGACGAACCCGCCTGAACCGGTGGCAACTTGAGCGCACAGGCCCGCGGTGTGGCCGGATCGGGCAGCGGGCCAAGCGGCGGTCCACGACCATGAATCGTAGGAGTCGAAGCGCTTCGACAGTGCCAGTTTCGCTGTGAAGCTGTCAATGCCCCACCAAGGGAAAGTTTCCTACGGGAGAAGCCCTTGTTTCACGCGAAAGCTGTCCGTTAACTTTTCTGCCGTAGTGAAGCGCTTCGACAGAGCGCTTCGACAGATCACCGGCCCACGCGCCCGGGACGAACAAGTACTGCTCACACCCACCTCGACGGTCTGCTCACCGGTGCGGTCACGCACGAAGTCCCGCCCGGTGGCTGCGCCGTCCTGCGCGGGCACTGATCTCGAAAGGGCCGCCATGACCAAGGAACGAGAGACCTTCCGCTGGGGGCACGAGGCCCTCCAGTTCGAGATCGTCCTCGATGACGACGGCGGCCCGCGCCTGACGCACCTCGGGCTGCCCGGCGAGGCGCAGAGCATCCCCGGTGCGTCCCTGCCCCTGGTGGAGGTGACGGCCGCGGGGCACGGCCGCGGCTGGTCGGGCAATCGACTCGTGGACACTGCTCTCGGCCGGCGTCTGCGCCACCGGACCCACCGCGCGACCCGCGACGGCGACTGGCACACGCTGACCGTCCACCTCCACGATCCGGAAACCGGGCTGGCCGCGGAGGTGACCTACCGGTCACCGAACGGCATCCCCGTGCTCCGCAGCGAGGTGACCCTGCGCAACGAAGGGCAGACCACGCTGCATGTGGAGTCGGTCAGCTCGCTCGTGATCGGCTGCCTCACCGCTCAGGTCCCGGCCGCCGTCGACGCCGCGGACCTGCTGTGGGCGGAGAACGACTGGCTCGCCGAGTGCCGCTGGCGGCGCCAGCCGATGCGTCTGACCACCCCGGCCCACGGCGGACGCGTGAGCAACGCCAACGGCAGGGCCGGCTTCGTCCTGAACGGGCAGGGCACCTGGTCCAGCTGCGGACACCTCCCCATGGGGGGCCTGACGGACCGGCGCACCGGCCGCACCTGGGTGTGGCAGATCGAGCACAACGGCGGCGGCTGGCGTTGGGAGTGCGGCGAGCACGACCGAGCGGCCTACACAGCGCTGTTCGGACCCACCGACACCCACCACGGCTGGCGGCACGCCCTTGAACCCGGCGCCGCTTTCCGCACCGTACCCGCTGCCCTGTCCTTCAGCGCCGACGGCGGCCCCGATGAGGCATTCGCCGCGCTGACCCGCTACCGCCGCGCCCAACGCCGCCCGCACGCCGACCACCAGCGTCTGCCCGTCATCTTCAACGACTACATGAACTGCCTGATGGGCGACCCCACGACGGAGAAGCTGCTGCCGCACATCGACGCGGCCGCCGACGCCGGCGCGGAGTACTTCGTGATCGACGCCGGCTGGTACGACGGCGAGAACGGCGGCTGGTGGGACACCGTCGGCGCCTGGGAGCCCGCCGCCTCGCGGTTCCCCGGGGCGCGCGGCATCCACGAGGTGCTGGAGCGCATCCGGGAGCGCGGCATGGTGCCCGGCCTGTGGCTGGAGCCGGAGGTGATCGGCGTGCGCAGCCCCTTGGCCAAGTCCCTGCCCGACGAGGCGTTCTTCCGCCGCGACGGCGTCCGCGTGACGGAGGCCGGCCGGCACCACCTGGACCTGCGTCACCCGGCCGCGCGTGCCCACCTGGACCAGGTCGTGGACCGCCTGGTCGGCGAATGGGGCGTCGGCTACCTCAAACTCGACCACAACATCGACCCCGGCTCCGGCAGCACCCACCCCGGCGAGACCCCGGGCGCCGGTCTGCTCGGCCACAACCGGGCACACCTCGACTGGCTCGACGGCGTCCTCGACCGGTACCCGCACCTGGTGGTGGAGAACTGCTCCTCCGGCGGCATGCGCTGGGACGACGCCCTGCTGTCCCGGATGCAGCTGCAGTCCACCAGCGACCAGCAGAACCTCCACCACTACGCACCCATCGCGGCTTCCGCGCCCACCGCCGTCACCCCCGAACAGGGTGCCGTCTGGGCGTACCCCCAGCCGGAGGACTCCCTCGACGAGGTGGCCTTCACGATGGCCAACGCGCTCCTGGGCCGGATCCATCTCTCCGGCCGCATTCCCGAACTGGAGCCGGAGGCCCGCGCCCTGGTCCACGAGGCGGTGGCGGCGTACAAGGCCATCCGCGCCGACCTTCCGCAAGCTGTGCCCTCCTGGCCACTCGGCCTTCCCGCCTGGGACGACCCCTGGATCGCCCTGGCCCTGCGCACTCCGGCCACCACCTACCTCACCGCATGGCGCCGCCCTGGAACCGACGCCACGGCGACGCTTCACCTGCCCCACCTGCGGGACACCGCCGCCCGAGTCGACCTGCTCTACCCCTCGGCCAGTCGGGCCGTGCCCGCCTGGATGCCCGGCACGGCCGAGCTGAGCCTGACCCTGCCCACCGCGCCGTCCGCCGTCCTGCTCCGCATCACCCCCACGGCCCCCGGCTCTCCCTGAACCGCCCCACCCCCGCATCACGACTCGACGAGAGGACCCATCGGGTGCCCCCTCTGCCCCAGCCTGACGAACGCCTCACCAACCCGGTGATCCCCGGCCTCCACCCCGACCCGAGCATCTGCCGCGTCGGCGACGACTACTACCTGGCCTGCTCCAGCTTCGAGTACTTCCCCGGCGTACCGCTGTTCCACAGCCGCGACCTGGTGCACTGGAGGCAGATCGGCAACATCCTGGACCGGCCGGAGCAGCTGCGGCTGTCGGAGTCGTGGTCCTCCGCCGGAATCTACGCCCCCACCCTGCGCCACCACGACGGACGCTTCTGGCTGATCGTCACCAACGTCGGCAAGGGCGGCGGCAACCTCATCGTCACGGCCACCGACCCCGCTGGCCCCTGGTCGGACCCCGTCTGGGCGCCGGGTGTCCCCGGCATCGATCCCGACCTGGCCTGGGACGAGGACGGCACCTGCTGGTGCACGGTCGCCGGGGTCTCGCAGGTCCGTCTCGACCCGTCCACCGGGCAGACGTACGGAACACCGCACAAGGTCTGGTCCGGTGGGCCCGGCGCCAAGGCCCCCGAGGCACCGCACCTGTACCGGATCGGCGACTACTGGTACCTGCTCATCGCCGAGGGCGGCACCGAGCGCGGCCACGGTGTATCGATCGCCCGCGGCCGTACGCCCGCCGGCCCGTTCGAGCCGTTCCCGGCCAACCCGATCCTCACCCATCGCGGCACCGACCACCCCGTCCAGAACACCGGGCACGCCGACCTGGTCCAGGGGCCCGACGGCTCCTGGTGGATGGTGTTCCTCGGGGTGCGGCCGCGCATCGGCACCCCCGGCTGGCATGTGCTCGGCCGGGAGACCTTCCTCGCGCCCGTGACCTGGGTGGACGACTGGCCGGTCGTCGGCGAGGTCACCCTGGACCTGCCCGAACTCCCGTGGCCGCTCTCCCCCGGCCCCGTCGAGGAGCACCGGGACGACTTCGAACTCGCCGAACTGCGACCGTCCTGGATCTCCCTGCGCGACCGGTCCGCCGAGCACTGCACCACCAGGGAACGCCGCGGCTGGCTGACGCTCCGCGCGCGCGGTGGCTCCCTGGACGAGCCCGACGTGGTGTTCACCGGCCGGCGACAGCAGCATCTGTCGTGCCGGGCGCGCACTCTGGTCGATGCCGCGGAGGGAAGAGGTGGGCTCGCCGTCCGGCTCGACGAGCAGCACCACTATGAGATCGAGGTGTCCGGCACCGAGGTGCAGGTGGTCGCGCGCGTCGGTTCCCTGCGTACGGTCGTGGCCGCGCAGTCCGTGCCCGCCGGGCCGGTGGTCCTCGCCCTCACGATCACGGATCCGCCGCCTCCGCACGGGCCGCGCACCGGACCCGATGTGATCTCCCTCGGCGTCGAGCAACCCGACGGCACGTTCACCGGGCTCGCGACCCTCGAAGGCCGCTACCTGTCGACCGAGGTCGCCGGCGGCTTCACCGGCCGGGTCATCGGCATGTACGCCGCGAGAGGCACCGTCCATTTCGACTGGTTCGACTACGAGCCCCTGGACGGCTGAACCCGCCTCCTCCTGCCACCGAACCGGTCCCGTCCCGACCGTGGACGGAACCCACCCGTACCGCCGGCCGAAGGGCCCGACCGACCGAAAGGCATGACACATGAAGGACATACAGAGACCGGCGCACCACCGCAGACGCGGCCCGGGGCTCCTGGGCGGCCTGCTGATGGCACTGCTGGTGATCCTGGGACTGTCCGGCAGCACCGCGCTCGCCGCGCCCGGCGGCACGGCACAGCAGACCGGATCCGCGGTCAAGGTTCCGGCCCGCGCCATGGACGCCGTGGCCGCGATGCAGCCCAGCTGGAACCTGGGCAACACCCTGGACGCGATTCCGGACGAGACGTCCTGGGGCAACCCCAAGGCCAGCAGGGAGCTTTTCGCGACCCTCCGGGCCCAGGGCTTCCGCAGCGTCCGTATCCCGGTGACCTGGAGCGCGCACCAGTCCGCCACCGCGCCCTACACCGTCGACGCCGCCTACCTGAAGCGGGTCAAGGAGGTCGTCGACTGGGCACAGGCCGAGAAGCTCTACCTCGTGCTCAACGTCCACCACGACTCCTGGCAGTGGATCTCGAAGATCGCCGCCGACCACGACAAGGTGCTCGCCCGCTACAACGCCCTGTGGACCCAGATCTCCGCGGCGTTCCGGGACGAGCCGCGCACCCTGCTCTTCGAAAGCGTCAACGAGCCGAGCTTCGACAACGCCACGGCCGCGCAGAAGACCGAGTTCCTGAACGAGCTCAACTCCTCGTTCCAGAAGACCGTCCGCGCTTCGGGCGGCGCGAACAAGAGCCGCCTGCTCGTCCTGACCACCCAGGGCGGCACCCCCTCCCAGGAGCTCATGGACGACCTGTACACCACGATCAGCGGGCTGCACGACAGCAACCTGGTCGCCACCGTGCACTACTACGGCTGGTACCCGTTCAGCGTGAACGTCGCCGGCGGCACCCTGTACGACGACACCGCCCGCAACGACCTGACCGACTCCTTCGCCCGCATGCACAACACCTTCGTCGCCACGGGCATCCCCGTCTACGTCGGCGAATACAGCCTGCTCGGATACCCCGACGACAACCACCCCTCCCGCATCGAGCGGGGCGAGGCGCTGAAGTACTACGAGAACGTCGGACACGCCGCACGCGTCGCCGGTGTCACCACCGCCCTGTGGGACCCCGGAAGCTACGCCTACCTGAACCGACAGACCCTGAAGTGGCAGGACCCCGACCTGTTCGCCTGGATCAGGTCGAGCTGGACCACCCGCTCGGGAACCGCCTCCTTCGACCAGGTCTTCGTGGCGAAGTCGAGCCGGATCACGGCCCAGTCGCTCACGCTGAACCTGAACGGCACCAAGTTCCGTGGTCTGTGGGACGGCGACACCAAGCTGGCCGAGGGCCGGGACTACACCGTCTTCGAGGATCGGCTCACCCTCACGGCATCGGCCCTGACCCGGCTGACCGGCAATCGCGCGTACGGGGTCAACGCGACGCTCCAGGCCCGGTTCTCCCGCGGACTTCCCTGGCAGATCGACGTGGTCACCAACGACACTCCGGAGCTGTCGAACACCACGGGCACGGCCGCGAAGTTCACCATTCCCACGAAGTACCAGGGTGACCAGCTGGCGACCATGGAGTCCACGTACGCGGACGGCACCAACGCCGGCCCGACGAGCTGGAATCCGTACCAGGAGTTCAACGGCGCCTTCTCGCCGGACTACGCGAACGGCACGATCATCCTGACCGCCGACATGCTCAAGGCACTGCGTGATGGCGAACAGGCGACGCTGACCTTCCACTTCCACAGCGGCGCCAAGGTGAAGTACAAGGTCACGAAGTCCGGTGACTCGGTCACCGGTACGGTCGTCAAGGCATCCTGACCGGCCGGCCACCCCGCCCTGATTGCCCACGTCCCGGGCAACCAGGGCATCGACACGTCAAGGCCGAGTTCGCACCCTTCCCCCAGTACCCGAGTCGCACCGTTGGCCGGACAGAGCCTCGACGGCAACCTTTGCGTCCGCTGCGGCAACTCAGCAGTGCACCATCGGCTCGATCTGGCGAACGGACGGGAAATGAACACACCGAGGCAGACCGCGCGGCAGCGCAGACACAGACGCACGCTCATGCTGGGCACCGCATCGGCGGTGATCGCCGTGGGCGTTCTCGCCTACCTGGTCATGGCACTGCTCCCCGGCCGCAACAACGGTGCAGTACCTGCCGCGGCCACCCCCCTCGCCACCACCCAGGTGAAGGCCACCACCGCCGGCGGGACAGGAACCCCGACCGCGGCGGCGAGCCCGACCCGCTCCCCCACCCCGACGGGCACTGCGACCACCACGTCAGCACGACCGTCGCCCACTGCCACCACCCCGCCGCCGCAGAAGCCCGCCACGACGTCACCGGCAGGACGGCTTCAGCCCAACACCACCCACCAGGGCGTCGCCACCGCCTACGAGGCCGGGAACGGAGACGGCGCCTGCCTGTTCGGCCCGAGTCCCGACCTCATGATCGCGGCCATGAACACCACCGACTACGAGACGTCCAAGGCGTGCGGCGCCTACGTGCTCGTCCGGGCGGCCAACGGCAAATCCATCACGGTACGGATCACCAACGAATGCCCCCTGCCCTGCGCGCCTGGTCAACTCGACCTCAGCCAGCAGGCATTCGCCAAACTCGCCGACCTCAAGGTCGGGCGGCTCCCCATCACCTGGAGTGTGGTGAGCCCCAGCACCTCCGACACGATCTCCATCCGGTACAAGACCGGCTCCAGCCGCTACTGGTGCGCCGTCCAGGCGATCGGCCATCGCAACCCGATCGCCGAGCTGGAGATCCGCACCGCAGCCGGCTGGCGTCAACTGCCGCGCACCTCCTACAACTACTTCGTCTCTGCCGACGGCAGCGGGTGCGGTGGCGCGATCAGACTCACCGACATCTACGGCGAACGGCTGACCATCGACGCAGTCGCGGTGCGGCCGAACGTCGTGCAACCCACCGGGGTGCAGTTCGCCCGACACTGATCCCGCCGCCCGAGGCCCCGTTCGGGGACCGCGACGCACTGAGGGCCGAGGCCGACCGCGCCCGACGAAGGGCGCGGACCGGCCTCGGCCCCGGTGTCGGGTCAGCCGCCGCTGACGGTCAGGTTGTCGGTGTTGAAGTTGAGTCCGCCGGACGACGAGGTGATCTCATAGCCGAACTGCACGTCGCCGATGGTCTCGCTGCTGGACATCCAGCCCTTGCTGTACGCGATCCAGTTGAGGATCGGCTTGACGTCCACGGTGCCGGAGGTGGAGTTGGACGTCCGCAGGAAGGAGAACACCTCGTTCGAACCGTTGGTGCCCTTGTAGACGTTCCAGTTGTGGCCGCCGACCGTGACGTTGTCCTGGTAGGAGCCGATCGGGCCGACGGCTCCCGTCTTGTTCATCCAGAGCATGATCTCGTACTTGTGGTTGGTGTCCCAGATGTCGTACGCCGTCTCGTACGCGCCGGACGACGGGACGCTGACGTTGTAGTCGCTGGTCAGCCAGCCGAGGGAGTCGATTCTCTTGTTGATCGATTTGGTCGAGTTGGCGTAGGACTTGATGCCGCCGGTGTTGGGGTGGTCGGCCCAGACGCCCCAGCTGGTCCCGGAGTTGGCCCAGGTGCACTGGCTGCCCGCGCCGGAGCCCCAGACGTTGTTGTAGAGCGTGTAGCCGTTCAGGTTGGTGCTGCCGTACCGGTCGCAGGTGTTCCAGACCGCGGCCGAGGCGGGGGCGGAGACGAGGCCGACGGTGGCACCGAGAGCCATCGCCGGCGCCAGCACCGCCATGGTGATCTTGCGTATCGTGCTGTTGACCATGGTGTCCCTTCCATGGGTGGGGGGAATTGTGGGGGTGCTACCACGCCCCCTGGCTGAGGACGTGGTCCTCTCCGGCGACGAGGTCGATCGGCTCCGCGTCGCCGGAAGAAGTCCTGACTTCGATTCGGGCGGTGCGAGTCGGCTTCACAACCGCCCTCGCCCGGCCGGGCGCCCAGGTCAGGTCGACCTCGGCGCCGAACCGCGTACGTACGCCCGTGAGCCGGCCCGCGGGGAGGGACGGCGGCAGCGCGGGCAGCAGGACCAGTCGGTCGGAGGTCGACTGGACGAGCATCTCGATCAGTACGGCGGGCAGGGTGTGCGCGGCGTCCGCGTTGTAGACGTGGAGGTTCGGGTAGTGGGCGCTCATCAGGGAGGCGTGGAAGAAGTCGCCGCCCAGGACCTGGTCGAGGGCGTGAGCGACATGCTCGCCGTCCCGGAGCCGGGCCGCGATGAGGGCGTGGTGGAGGTGGCCGTGCGCGGAGTCGTTCTCGGCGCCCCGCAGTTCCAGGGCGCGGTGGGCGGCCGCCGCGAGGTCGGGGGTGTCGTAGGGGGTGATCTCGTCGAGCGGCCAGACGCCGTAGAGGTGGCTGAGGTGACGGTGGTCGTAGTTGTCCTCCACGCCCGGCCAGGCCCACTCGGCGAGCGCGCCGTCGGCGTTGATCCGGTGCGGCGGGAGACGGTCGGCGAGGGCGCGCCAGCGGTCGGCGTCGGGGGTGTCCGGGTGGTAGTCGGCGGCGGTGAGCAGCGCGTGCCGGGCCGCCGAGAGGTCCATGGCCGCGTTGATCGTGCCCCAGCTCGCGTTCGCCGGGCGGTTCTCCGGTGAGTAGGAGGGGACGACGACCAGGTGGCCGTCGTTGTCGGTCCGGGTGAGGAAGTCCTCGTAGAACAGGGCGACTTCGGCGAGGACGGCGGCGGTGCGCGGGTCGCGTTCGCCGCGTGTCTCGTCGTGGTCGACGAGGGGCTTGAGGAGCCAGTCGGCGCCGGCTGTCCACAGGTGCAGGGGGTACTCATGGCGGAAGTGGTATGCGTGGCCGGTCTCGCCGTCGGTGTGCGTGGGGGCGACGACGCCGCGGGCGCCGAAGATCACGCGGGCGTTGTCGCGCCAGTCCGGGAGCTGGGACTGGATCAGACCGGCGTGGGCCTCCGTGACTTCGGGCAGGGCCGCGGCCGCGGCTGACGCGGTCTGGAGATTGAGGTTGGCGTTGGTGGTGAACGCGCCGCACCACGCCGGGTGCCACTCGCCGTGCCAGAGGCCGACCAGCCGGGGCGGGAACAGTCCGCTGGCGGACAGCAGGTGGTAGCGGCCGGCCGCGAACAGCCGCTCCAGCAGGGCGGCGGCACCCGTGCGCTTCAGCAGCTCCGAGCCCGGCAGTGCCCGTTCGGCCGGGTCGGCGGCGAGGTCGAGGGTGACGCGCTCGTAGGCGGTGCGGTGGAGGGCGGCATGGCGGTCCAGGAGCTCGTCGTAGTCCAGGGGCAGGTCGCACAGGGCGCGGCCCTCCGCGGTCACGTCGAGTTCGCCGGTGTGGCGCAGGACACGGGTGAGGAGCAGGACGGACCGGGCTCCCTCGATCTGCGCGCCCGGCGGGGCGAGGGCCGTCGTGCCGCCGGTGACGGCGATCAGCGTGACGCCGGTGAAGGCACGGTCGCCCTCGGGATGGCGGGCGCGCAGGTTCAGCAGTGCGCCCTCGGGGGTGAGGACGGCGCCGTGGCCGACGGCCAGCCCGGCGGGGGCGCCGGGAAGGCGGTGGTCCAGCGAGATGCCGAGGGCGCCCTCGGGTGCTGTGACGTGCTGGATGATCACGTCGTCGGCGCGGGAGACGAAGACCTGGCTGGTCCAGTCGGCGCACTCCGTCCGGACGACGCCTGTGGCGAAGTCGACGGACCGACGGTAGCCGTGCCCCTCGCCGGACGGCAGGTCCAGCCGGACCTGGAAGGCGGGGTGGAAGGGCCGCACCCACTGGCACGGGCGGCCGTCGGTGAAGCCCTCCGCGGCGGTGCGGTCGCCTGCCAGGAGGCGGTCCTGGAGGGCGGGGAGTTCGGCGGCCAGCCGGGGCGGCCGCCGGTTGGCGCCGTCGCCGCCCGGCGCTACCAGGGTGTGATGCGTGACGACGACCCGCTCCGTGTTGAGGTCACCGAACACGAGGGCGCCGTGCCGGCCGTTGCCGCTCAGGAGGCCGTCCTCCCAGCGAGCGGCCGGCTGCGGCTCCCACGTGCCGTGGGCGGGACCGGTGAGTGCTGTCATGGCTGGAGCACCGCCGCCCCGTAACGGCCGAGGGTGACCAGGTCGGTGACGACCGTCCCCGTCAGCAGGTCGTGGTGGGTGCCGGGCACCTCGACGGTCACCGGCTCACGGCCGTGGTTGAGGACGAACAGCACCTCGCCCCGGCGTACGGCCTCGACCTGCTCGGGGAGGCCGTCGAGCACGGGTCGCACGCCCGCGCCGTCGGCGATCCGGGCCAGCAGATCGCGCAGCGCTTCCGGCTCCGGGAGCGTGGAGACGTACCAGGCCCGGCCCTTGCGCAGGATCGCGGGCAGTGCGTCGAGTTCGCCGCCCTTGTACGCGACGGTCTCGTCGGCGGTGCCGTCGGCCTCCAGCTCCTCGGACCACAGGGAGGCGTGGAAGCCCTCGCAGGTGACGGTCTCTCCGGCGTCCAGCGGCCACCACTCGTGCAGGGTGCGGATGCCGAACAGCTCGCGGAGCCGGGGGTCCATGCCACCGGGGCGGACGCGGTCGTCCTCGTCGGCGACGCCGGTCTGGAAGCCGCAGACGAGGGTGCCGCCGCCGTGGACGTACGCGAGGAGGTTGTCGATCGCCGCGTCGGTGAGCGCGTACAGCTGCGGCACGACGACCACCGAGTACGGCGTCAGGTCGTGCTCGGGGTGGGCGAAGTCGGTGGTGAGGTGCGCCTGCCAGAGGGCTCGGTGCCAGGCGCTCAGGACGTCCGGATACTCCACCTGGGCGGACAGGCGGCCGTCCTGTGCGCCGGCCCACCAGGCGTGCCAGTCGTGCAGTACCGCGATGTTCGCGGTGATGTTCCGGCCGGTCACCTCGGCGGCGATCCGCTCCAGGTCCGCGCCGAGCTGCTTGACCTCCTGGTGGGTCCGGCCCTCCTCCCCGGCATGGCTGAGCATGCCGGAGTGGAACTTCTCCGCTCCCTGCCGGGACTGCCGCCACTGGAAGTAGCAGACGGCGTCGGCGCCCCGGGCCACGGCCTGCAGGGACCAGAGCCGGTTGAGGCCGCGTGGCTTGGGGTGGTTCACGCCCCGCCAGTTGACGGGCCCTGCGGCCTGTTCCATGAGCATCCACGGCCCACGTGCCTGGGAGCGGGTCATGTCCTGGACCAGCGCGCCACTCTGGGCGCCCTGCGGGTCACGCGGATCCGGGTAGATGTCGACGGAGACGACGTCCTCCTCCTCGGCCCAGCGCCACGCGTCCTGCCCGAACCACAGCGGCATGAAGTTGCTGGTGACCGGCAGGTGCGGGGTGTGACGGCGGACGATGTCCCGCTCGGCGACGAAGCACTCCAGGAGCATGTCGGAGGTGAAGCGCCGGAAGTCCAGGCCCTGGGTGGGGTTGCGCATGTAGTGGGGCAGGCGGGGCGGCAGGATGCCGTCCCAGGTGTCGTAGCCCTGGCTCCAGAAGGCGGTGCCCCAGGCCTCGTTGAGGGCGTCGAGGGTGCCGTACTTCTCGCGCAGCCAGCGGCGGAAGGCGGCGGCTGCCTCGTCACCGTGGTCGAAGGTGCAGTACTCGTTGTTGATGTGCCACATGGTGAGGGCGGGGTGGCCGCCGTAGCGGGCGGCGAGGTCCTCGGTGATGGCGGCGGCGTAGCGCCGGTAGGTGGCGCTGGAGTGCGAGAAGTGCTGGCGGCCGCCCCACCACTCGGTGCGGCCGTCCTCGGTGACGGGCAGGGTGTCGGGGTGCAGCCGGCCCATCCAGGGCGGCGGCGAGGACGTGGGGGTGGCGAGGACGACGCCGATGCCGTTCTCGTGCATCAGGTCCATCAGTGTGTCCAGCCGGCCGAACTCCCTTGCCCCGGGCTCCGGTTCGAGCGTCGACCAGGAGAAGACACCGAGGGTGACGGAGTTGACGCCGGCCGCCTTCATCAGGCGGACGTCCTCGTGCCAGGTCTCCTCGGGCCACTGCTCGGGGTTGTAGTCGCCGCCGAAGAGCAGACGGCCTCGTGTCGCGTCGGTCAGGCCGGGCATCAGGCAATCTCCCCGTACCGCACTCCGCGTCCGTTGGTGGCGTCGATGAACCCGGTGCCGCCCATGGCGGCGCTGCGCCACCGGTAGCCGCCCTTCGCGACGGCCGCGGCGGCGGCAGCGGAACCGGAAAGCGCAGAGCGCCTGTTGAGGAGAAACGTGCTCATGACATACCTCGGTCTTTACGAAGGGGCGTCGAGCTGGAATCAGGAGTGGCTGCGGCGGGGCCCCGGAGCAAAGGGCTTCAGCCCTTGATGGCTCCGGTGAGCATGCCCTTCTTGAAGTGCCGCTGGACGAAGGGCGAGGCGACCGCGACGGGGATCAGCGCGAGCACCATGACGGCCATCTGCAGCCCCAGGGGGGAGAGCTGCCCGGTGCGAACCGCCTGCTGGAGGCCGGTCGGCGCCTCGGTGTGCTTCTGGACCAGCTGGATGAGCACGTTCTGCAGCGGCATCATGTCCTGGTCGCTGAGGTAGATGGAGGCGTTGAACCAGGCGCTCCAGTACCCGACCGCGTAGAACAGCGAGATGACGGCCAGTACCGCCCGGGACAGCGGCATGATGATGGTCAGCAGGATGCGCAGGTCACTGGCCCCGTCGATGCGGGCGGACTCGGTGAGTTCGGGCGAGATCCCCATGAAGAAGGCCCGCAGCACGAGGAGGTTGAAGACACTCACCGCGCTCGGCAGGACCAGCGACAGATAGGTGTCGGTGAGACCCAGCGACTGCACCAGAAGGTACGTCGGGATGAGACCGGCCCCGAAGAACATCGTCGCCATCATGATCATCAGGAAGAACCGGTGGCCCAGACTGCCCGGGCGGGACAGCCCGTAGGCCCCGAGTACCGACACCGTCATCGAGAACAGCGTGCCGAAGAACGTGACACCGACCGAGACCATGATCGCCCGGCTGACCTGGCCACCGCCGAGCAGTTCGCTGTAGTTGACGAAGGTGAGGCCCTTGGGGATCACGACGAGGCCGCCGGCCTGGTCGATCACGCGCTTCGGGGAGAGGCTGGTGACGATCACGATCCACAGCGGACCGAGCACTCCCAGGCAGCAGAGCAGGAGGAAGCCGCTCTTGGCGGTGAGTCCCGCCTTGCTCGGCGGCTCCTCCCACACCGGGCGGGCGGGGGCCTGGAGACTGCGGATGAGCTGCGTGTTGAGACTCACTTCTGGTACACCCCCTGCTCGCCAAGCATGTGCGCGACCTTGTTCGCACCCAGGACGAGACACACTCCGATGACTCCCTTGACGAGGCCGACCGCGGCCCCGTAGCTGAAGTCGCCGTACTTGATACCCACGCTCCACACATAGGTGTCGAGGACCTCGGCGGCGTTCGTACCGACCGCGTCCCGCTGGAGCAGGAACTGCTCGAAACCGACGCTCAGCGCGTCGCCGACCCGCAGGACCAGCAGCAGCGCGATCACCGGGCGCAGCGCGGGCAGCGTCACGTGCCACATGCGCCGCCAGCGACCCGCGCCGTCCATCGCGGCGGCCTCGTACAGATCAGTGCTGACGGCGGCCAGCGCGGCGAGGAAGACGATGATCCCCCAGCCGGCGTCCTTCCAGACGGACTCCGCGATGACCAGGAACTTGAAGATGCCCGGATCGGTCATCAGGTCGAAGCCGCTCCACCCGTGGTTCTCCAAGGTCTGGGCGATGATGCCCGCGCCGCCGAAGACCTGCTGGAACACGGTGATCACGAGGACCCAGGAGAAGAAGTGCGGCAGATACATGATCGCCTGCGCCACTGCCCGCACCCGCGGCCGGATCACGCTGTTGATGACCAGCGCCAGGGCTATGGGGATCGGGAAGAACAGCACCAGCTGGAGCGCGAACAGCACGAGGGTGTTCTTCACCGAGGCCCAGAACAACGGGTCGTCGACCATCCGCGAGAACTGCTCCACCCCGACCCAGGGGCTGTGGAAGATCGCCGTGACGCCGTTGCTGGAGACGTACGGGTCGTAGTCCTGGAAAGCGACGACATTGCCGAGCAGCGGAACGTAGTTGAAGAGAAGGAGCAGCACGATGACGGGCAGCGTCATCAGGATGAGCGCGCGGTCGCGGCGCAGGCGGATCCGCCAGGGCACCTTGCCCGCCTTGCCCGCCCCGCGCGGCGCCCGCACCTTCGCCGTGGCGGAGGTGACCGCGGCCGTCGGTTCCTCGACGGCCGCGGCGGGACGGGTCCCCTCGGGCCTGCTCCCGGCCGTGAGAGACATCAGTTGTCACTGCCGTTCTTGTCGAGGAGTTCCTTGTACCAGTCGCGCAGCTTGTCACCGCCGGAGGACTTCCAGGTCGAGATGGCCTGCTGCACGTCGGACAGCTTCTTGTTGCCGCGCACGAAGTCGATCTCCAGCTGCTCGAACTGGCTGGAGAGGGTCGCGTAGCGGGTCGGCTCGACGATGGTCATCCCGTAGGTGGACGTCTTCTTCAGGAAGGCACCCATCCGCTGCTGGTACTCGACCTGCTTGCGGGCGACTTCGGGGAGGTCGGGGTGAGCGAGATAGGGAGCCGGGGTCGCCAGCATCTGCCAGGCGTTGATCACCTCGGTGTTGCCCTTGTCGGTCTTGACCGGGACGCCGTCCTTGACCGTGTAGTGGGTGCCCTGGACGCCGTAGTCGACGAACATCCGCTCCTTGGTGCCGTACGGCGCGGCCGCGAAGTTGGCGGCGGCCAGCGCGTTCTCCACCGTCTCCTTCGAGGCACCCTTGCGGATCACCGACCAGATGTTGGCGGGCGAGGTCGCCCAGATCGTCGGGTTGCCGCCGTGGGCGCCGAAGAGGTCCATGGCCTCGATCTGGAAGTCCGGGTTGGCCTTGGCCTGTTCGGCCGCCTGGTTGTACCAGGCGGACATGTCGCTCTCGAAGACCAGGATCTGCCCGGAGGCGAAGCGCTGGCCCGGGTCGCCGGTGCGCGCCTTGTCGTCGGGGTGGACCACGCCGGCCGCGAACAGCTTGCGGATCCACTCCAGGCCTTCGAGGTATTCGGGCCGCTCCTTGCTGAACCTCAGCTTGCCGTCGGGATCGATGTTCCAGCCGGGGGCGTTGGGGAAGATGTTCCCCCCGATCCAGGACATGTCACCGCAGGCCCACACCTTGGCCTTGGCACTCGTGGCGTCCTTGGCCCAGCTGAGGAACTCGTCGGCCGACTTGGGTACGGTGTAGCCCTTCTTGTCGAAGATGTCCTTGCGGTAGTAGGGCACGATGAAGGTCGCGGGGGCGACGGACATCGGGATACCGCGCAGCGCACCGCCGAAGATGCCCATGCGCCAGGCGTCGGACGGAATCGCGGCCAGGTTCGCGTACTTCTTGACCTTGTCACCCTGCAGATAGGGGCCGAGGTCCATGAACTTCGCGGTGACCGCGTTCGCTATCTTTCCGCCGTTCATGATCCACTGGGGCACGACCACCATGTCGGGTATGGAGCTGGAGGCGAGGACGGCACCGAGCTTCTGGGCGTAGGTGTTGCCGTCCTGGTTCTGCCAGGTGATCTTGGTCCCCGCAGCGGCGTCGAGCGCCTTGTAGTAGGCGCAGTCGCCTTTCGGCGGGGAGCCCCAGAGCGGGGACATGATGGTGAGGGGAGCATCGGTGCCGAGCTTGCCCGGGACCGATGCGGTCAGGGCCGCGAGATCGATCTTGCCGGTGTAGCCGTCCGCCGAACCGTTCTTCGCCGGAATGTCCGGCTTGGCGAACTTGCTGGCGACGTACGCCGGGAGCAGCTTCTCGGCGGCCTTGCCCGACGTGGCTCCCTCCCGTGAACCGCTGTCCGAGCCGCCGCAGGCGGTGAGCAGTGGCATTCCCCCGGCCACCGCTACGGCGGTGACCGCCGTGGAGGCGAGGAAGCTTCTCCGGCTCGGTCCGGAGGGGGCGGAGTTCAGCGTCATTGCGTCAACCCTTCATGGCGCACGTGGACACCCGGCGGGAGGCCGTCGGCTGCGGTGTCGCGAGTGGAACTGGCTGAGCTGGAGCAGACATCCAACCACTGCGATTCGAATCAGAGTCGAAGCGCTTCGATGTTGCAGTGAGGTTAAATGAACGCCCAGGGGCACACAAGGGTCGCTCCCAAGATTCCCCCGAGCCGCAAGTCAGGTTCCTTCCTCATGTATTGCTTGAAGAAGCGATGTTGATCTCTTGACACCTGACTGTCGGTCGCATAAGCATCGAAGCGCTTCGAAATCTCATGCCGGTCCATCTCAAGGGGATCCCACGTGACCGCACACACGCCGCACACGCTGCCCTTCCGCGATCCGCAGCTGCCGTTCGCAAAGCGCATCGACGACCTTCTGTCGCGGCTCACTCTCGACGAGAAGATCGGATTCCTGCACCAGTTCGTCCCCGCCGTCGAGCGGCTGGGCATCGCCGCGTTCCGCACCGGCCAGGAGGCGCTGCACGGCGTGGCCTGGATGGGCCCGGCCACCGTCTTCCCTCAGGCGGTCGGCCTCGGCGCGACCTGGAACATCGACCTCGTACGCCGGGTAGGCGATGCCGTGTCCAAGGAGACCCGCGCGATGCGCGCCCGCGACGACCGTGTGGGGCTGAACGTCTGGGCACCCACCGTCAACCTCCTGCGCCACCCCCTGTGGGGCCGCAACGAGGAGGGCTACTCGGAGGACCCGAAGCTCACCTCGGCCATCGCGACCGCGTACACGCACGGCCTGCGCGGCGACCACCCCACGTACTGGCGCACCGCCCCCGTACTCAAGCACTGGCTGGCCCACAACAACGAGACGGGCCGTGACGTCACGTCCTCCTCGGTGCGCCCGCGCGTTCTGCACGAGTACGACCTGCGCGCCTTCCGAGAGGCGGTCGAGGCGGGCGCCGTGGCCGGTGTGATGCCGGCGTACAACCTGGTCAACGGCCGCCCGAACCATGTCTCGCCGTGTCTGCGCGAGCAGCTGCGCACCTGGACCGACGAGGAGGTGCTGGTCTGCTCGGACGCGGGGGCGCCGTCCAACCTGGTCGACTCCGAGCACTACTTCGACACCCACGAGGAGGCGACGGCCGCCGCGCTGCTGGCCGGCGTCGACAGCTTCACCGACCACGGCACCGACACCTCGAAGACCACCGCACGGGTCCGCGGCGCACTGGAGCAGGGCCTGCTGACCGAGCCGGACATCGACACGGCCGTACGCCGCCAGCTCTCGGTCCGCTTCCGCCTCAGCGAGTTCGACCCGGAGTACGACCCGCACGCGCTCACCACGGACTTCGACACCCCGGCGCACCGCGCGCTCGCCCAGGAAGCCGCCGAGCAGGCCGTCGTGCTGCTGAGCAACGACGGCGGTCTGCTGCCGCTCTCGCCCGGCACCCGGCTCGCGGTGGTCGGCCTGCTCGCCGACGAGTGCAAGCTCGACTGGTACAGCGGCACGCTCATCCACCGCTCCACACCGCTGGAGGGGCTCTACGAGCGGTTCGGCGCGGACCAGGTGGAGTTCGCAGAGGGCGTGGACCGCATCCGGCTCAAGACCTCGGCCGGAACCTTCCTGCACGTCCCCGAGGCCGAGGCCGCCGATGACGTGCGCGGCGCCGAAGGCGCTCTCGACCCGGCCCTGCTCGCGGGCCGGGTCGACCTGCCGCCGCTGGCCACCGACGCGAACGGCACCGAGTTCTCCCTCATCGACTGGGGCGAGGGCGTGCTGACCCTGCGCGCGCCGGACGGCCGCTACCTCTCGGTCGCCGAGGACGGCTATGTGCGAGCCTCCGCCGACCAGCCCGGAGGCTGGGTCGTCCAGGAGACCTTCCGCCTGGAACCCCACGAGAACGGACACCTCCTCAGGCACATCGGTACGGGCCACCACGTCTCTGTCGCCGCCGACGGCCTCAAGGTTGCCGACGGGAACGGGGAGATCTTCGAGGTCGTCGTCGCCGAACGCGGCGAGGACGCGGTGCACAGGGTCGCCTCCCAGGCCGACGTGGTCCTGGTGGTCGCGGGCAACGACCCGCACATCAACGGCCGCGAGACCGAGGACCGCACGACCCTCGCCCTCCCCGCCCACCAGGAGCGCCTTCTGCGCGCGGCCCGCGCCGCCAACCCGAACACGGTGCTGACGCTGGTGTCGGCCTACCCGTACGCGGTCGATCGCGCGGAGGTGCCGACGCTGCTGTGGACGGCCCACGGCGGCCAGGCGGCCGGCACAGCCCTGGCCCGGATCCTGGCCGGCGACGTCTCCCCCGCCGGCCGCCTCCCGCAGACCTGGTACGCCGACGACTCGGACCTGCCCGACCTCCTCGACTACGACGTGATCGGCGGCTGCCAGACCTACCTCTACTTCGAGGGCACACCTCTCTTCCCGTTCGGCCATGGCCTGTCGTACACGTCCTTCTCCTACGAGGGCCTCACGACCCGCGTCGAGGACGGGACCCTGCACGTGTCCTTCGCGGTCGGCAACACCGGTGACATCACCGCGGACGAGGTCGCCCAGCTCTACACCCGGGCCATCGAGCCGTCGGTGCCACGGCCCCGCAGGGAACTGGCCGCGCACCAGCGGGTGACGCTCGCGCCCGGCGAGGTCACGGAGATCGCCTTCCGGGTGCCGCTGTCGGCCTTCGCGTTCTGGGACGTGGCGCAGGGACGTCAGCGGGTGGCACCGGGCCCCTACGAGATCCTGGTCGGCGCGTCCAGCGAGGACATCCGCCTGGCCCGGACCGTCGACCTCGACGGCGAGCCGTCCGTCGCCCGGCCGGTCATGGCGGACGGCCTGCACACGGTGGACTTCGACGACCAGCAGGACACCGAGATCGTGGACCGCACGAAGACGTCGGGTGACTCCGTCACCCCTGTGGCCGGCCGGAGGGGCGAGCTGGTGTTCCGTGACTGCGACTTCGGAAACGGGGCCGCCGGGATCACGGTGGAGGCCGCGGGTGAAGGCACGGTCGAACTCTCGCTGGATGACGGTCCGGTACTGGCCGTGCTCACTCTTTCCCCGGGTACGGCCGGACCCTACGACTACGTCACGGCGAGCGCCTCAGCCGTCATCGGGGCCGGTGTGCACGACGTCCGCCTCGGACTGAGTGGCCCGCTGCGGCTCGCGCACCTCGCCTTCTCCGTCTGAGGTCCGCATGACCCCATGTCCGTGGGAGTCGCTGCACAGGAGTCCGGCACCGGAAGGCTTCGGTGCCGGACTCGGCTTCTTCGGGACGCGGTGGGACCAGAGGGCCGGCTTCAGTGTTCGTCGTAGGTGTCGGAATCGCTGTATGTGGCGGGCACATGGTCGACGAAGCCGCGGAACACGGCCAGGGTGTGCCGGAGGCCGACGCCGGGCTCGACGTCGGCCTGCCGGCCTGTTTCCGGTGCCGCGGTGGCGGCTGTCACCGGTCCTCCGCGACAGCCCCCGGTGCGGCAGCGAGGACGCGGACGTCCCAGGCGCCGAGCCGCACGGGCGTACCGGCCGGGACCACGCTGCCGTCCAGGACATCGGTCAGGTCCACCGGGGCCTGGGTGGTGGCCGGCTGCCAGTTCCAGTTGTGGACGACATGAACGCGCCGGCCGTCGGGGGCGGTGCCGGTGGCGACGGTGACCGAGTCCGGCAGGCCCTGCCAGCCGCTGCGCGGGGTGGGCGCGAGCCACGCGGCGAGCGCGCGGGCCAGATCGCGGCCGGGCACGGTGCCCACGCAGGTGACGCGGCCCACGCCGTGGCGGCGGGTGGTGACGGCGGGCCAGCGCCCGAAGTGCGGGTGGTCGTACTCGGCCAGGACCTCGGCGTCGTCGACGGTCAGGCCCTCCACCCAGCGGGTGGCCACCGCGTCGCCCGGCAACTGGAGCGGGCTGTCCGGTGCGGTGCGCAGCGGCAGGTCGGCGTGCAGGTTGCTGAACTCGTCGTAGCGGACGCCCGCGGCCTGGACCAGTCGTGCCGGTGTCACCTCGTGGCGTGCCCGCGCCTCATGGTCGCCGTAGCCGGTGCGGGGACCGAGGACGAGGTGGCCGCCCGCCTCCGCGTAGGCACCGAGCCAGTCGAGCATCCCGTCGTCCGCCACGTACAGCGCGGGAGCGATGAGCACGGGGTGCTGCTCAGCCACCGACTCCGGGGCCGGCCCGGGGCGTTCGCCGCGTGCGTCGTGCAACTGGCGGGTGTGCAGGATCCGTACCTGGCGCCCCGCCTCGAACGCGCCCCGGTAGAACGGCTCGAAGATGCCCTCGTACGCACCCGCGTCCGGACCGCCGTCGGGACCGGCGAGCGGCGGATACTTGCGCATCAGCCACTTGCTCGGCGCCGAGTACACCATCGCGATGTCCGCGTCCGGTGCGATCCCGGCGACCAGGTCCCCGGCCCGCTCGAACTCGGCGCCCAGTCGGGCGAGTTCCCGGTAGGCGCGCCCCGGTCGTCCGCTGTGCGGGAGGATCCCGCCCCAGTACGTCTCGGCGCCGAAGTGCAGCGTGTGCCAGTGCCAGTACTCGATCATGCGGGCGCCGCGCGCGACCAGCGCCCACGCGGCCTGCCGCCACTGCCCGTCGAAGGCGGGCCGGTTGTCGGAAGTGCCGCCGATGGCCTGGGCGTTGGTCTCCGTGATCAGGAACGGCTCCTGGCGCGAGGAGTAGATCCGGTCGGCGCTGTGGTGCAGCGCCCACGCCCCGTACGCCATCCACTGCTGCGGGAGCTTCTCGCGCGGCGGCTCGGGCATCGTGAGGCTGTCCTGCATGTCGTAGTACGGGTTGCCGGCGGTGACGTCCAGGCTGTCGGTCAGCTCGTCGTCCTCCAGGCCGGGAGAGCCGTAGGCGAGGCACGTGGTGACGAACTGGCCGGGCCGCGCGTACTCACGCACGACGGCGGCCTGCCAGGCGATGAACTCGGTGGTCTGGCGCGCCTGGAACGCCTGCCAGGCCAGGCCGTACTGCGGCTGCGCGTTGCCCTCCGGGGTCCACAGGTCGGCCCACGTGGACAGCCGGTGCGACCAGTACACCAGCCCCCACTCGCGGTTGAGGGTCTCCACATCGCCGTACCGCTGCCGCAGGTCGTCCACGAACCGCTGGAAGACACCGTGGTTGTGCGGCAGTCGCGGGCCGGGCTCGTTGTCGACCTGGAAGCCGATGACCGCGGGGTGGGCGGCGTAGCGGGCGGCGATCGCGCGGATCACCCGCTCGGCGTGGAAACGGAAGGCCGGGTGCGTGAAGTCGACCTCCTGCCGGGCGCCCCACGCGGCGCGGCGCCCGGTGGCGTCCTCGGCGGCGATCTCCGGGTACTGCCGGGCCAGCCACGGCGGCACCGCGTAGGTGGGGGTTCCGAGGACGACGGAGATGCCGCGCTCGTGTGCGCCGTCGAGGACGGGTTGCAGCCAGTCGAGTGCGAACCGGCCGTTCTCCGGTTCCCAGGTGGACCAGACCGACTCGCCGACGCGGATGACGGTGAACTTCGCCTCCGCCATGAGATCGAGGTCGGTCTTGAGCCGCTCGTACGGCTGGTACTCGTGATAGTAGGCGGCGCCGAACAGGACGCGCGCGGGCAGATCAGTCATGCGAGGCCCTCGAGAGACGTAGCGATCACGGTCGCCGGGTTCCCGGTCGTGGATCCCGGCGGCCGTGGCGGGTAGGTGGGGGGTGTCAGGAGGTCGAGCCGGTCATGGACGTACCGCCGTCACGCGGTGAGCCGAGGAACTTGTCGGTGAGGGGGACGGTGTTGTTCTCGGCGTGATCACCGGTCAGCCCGGTCGGCGGACAGCCGCCGTCGAGAGTCGCGAGCGAGGCGAAGGTTCCGTCCGGCAGTTCGACGCCGAGGCGACGACGTCGGGGCGGTGCGTGTATCACCCGGCAGCAGCCCCCTCGGAGGATCGATCGTCGAAGCGCTTCACCTGAGACGCAAGGTAATGAGGATTTTGTCGCGAAACAAGAGGATGCAGGCAATGGAGCCTTCTTTCTCGCCAGGCATTGACATCACATCTCAGGCAGTGACAGCGTCGAAGCGCTTCACCACCGATGTCTCTCCTCTCGTTGAGGTGCCCCTCCCGTGGGTTCTGCTTTCCTGCCCGCCGTCGGCCGGCGGCCGTTGCGCGTTCCCCGCTGCCGTGGGATGAACGCCTTTCACCGGCACCGCCGGCCGGCGATCGGCTCCGACGCCAACAGCTCTGGACGTGGCCGCCCGTGGTAGGTCTGTCGCGCGATGCGCACCGGGATCACAACGAGGACGGTTGCCCGGCGGACCCGCCGCACACCGGTCAGCCGAAGACGGCCTGCTGCCGGGGCCTTGGCCGCGAGGGCCAGTGCCTGAAGGTCACCAAGCACCCGCACCGGCACAGCGACCGCCGTGTGGAGACGACCTTCGCCACCCTCGACTGCTTCGACGGCGTCCGCTTCCCCCAACGGGCCACCGCTCCGGCGCTGTTCGGCGCCGGCCTGAAGGCCCCTGTAGGCCCGCCCTCGACGGTCTGCGCCGCCCTCAACCACTCCGCGGGCCAGGACCGCTCCGTCACCGTGTGGTCGTTCCCCGACCACGACAGCGGCCGCGGCTCCAACCCGCCCACCCGACTGGCCCGGCCGCACCGGCGCGGCCTGTCTCCGGAGCTCTGAACACCGTGTCCAACGCATCCGGGCCCACCGCGCGCCCGTTCCCCGAACTGCCCGCCGGGTTCCGCCTCGGAGCCGCGACCGCCGCCTACCAGATCGAGGGCGCCCACGACCAGGACGGCCGCGGCCCGTCCATCTGGGACACCTTCAGCCACACCCCCGGCCGCACCCTCGGCGGCGCCACCGGTGACACCGCCTGCGACCACTACCACCGCTACCGCGAGGACATCGGCCTGCTGCGCGAGCTCGGCGTCGACGACTACCGGTTCTCGATCGCCTGGCCCCGCCTGCTGCCCGAGGGCACCGGGCCGGTCAACGCCAAGGGCCTGGACTTCTACGACCGGCTGATCGACGAGCTGCTGGCCGCCGGGGTCGCCCCTACCGTCACGCTCTACCACTGGGACCTGCCCCAGGCCCTGGAGACTCCATCCGACAGCGGCTCCGCCGCGGGTGGGGGCTGGCGCGTCAGGGAGACCGCCGAGGCGTTCGCCGAGTACGCGGCCCTCGCCGCCGAGCGCTTCGGGGACCGGGTGGAGCGCTGGATCACCCTCAACGAGCCGTACTGCTCCGCCTTCGTCGGCCACGCCGAGGGGCGTCACGCACCCGGCGCCGAAGAAGGTCGCGGCGCGCTGGCCGCCGCCCACCACCTGCTGGTCGCCCACGGCCTCGCGGTACGCGCGCTGCGCGCCGCGGGCGCCCGCGAGATCGGGATCACCCTCAACCTCGACCGTCTCCACGCCGCCACCGACGGCCCCGAGGACCAGGCGGCACTGCGCCGGGCCGAGGTCCTCCACAACGAGGTCTGGACCGAGCCGCTCCTCTCCGGTCGCTACCCCGCGCACGAGGACGAGACCTGGGCCGGCCTCGCCGCCGGTCCCTGGCGGTTGCCCGGCGACCTGGAACTGATCGGCGCCCCGCTGGACTTCCTCGGCGTCAACTTCTACCGCCCCGTGACGGTCACCGCCGCCCCCCACCGCGCGGCCGACCCCGAACTGCGCACCGCCGTGGACATCGGCGTCACCGAGGTGGACCCGTACGGGACCCGGCACACCACCATGGGATGGCCCGTCGTCCCGGAGGCGCTCACCGAGCTGCTCTGCGGACTCCACGCCCGCCACCCGCGGCTTCCGCCGATCTGGATCACCGAGAACGGCTCCGCCGAGACCGACACCGTCGCCCCCGACGGCCGGGTCCACGACACCGCGCGGATCGACTACCTCACGGACCATCTCGCCGCCGTTTCCGCCGCTGTCACCGCCGGGGTGGACGTGCGCGGCTACTACGTCTGGTCGCTGCTGGACAACTTCGAGTGGGCGCGCGGCTACGGCCAGCGCTTCGGCATCGTCCACGTCGACTACGACACGCTGACCCGAACGCCCAAGGACAGCTACCACTGGTACCGGGGCTTGATCACCGCGCACCACGCGCGGACGGAGGAGACCACCCCATGAAGTTCACCGACGGCTACTGGCTGATGCGTCCGGGCGTCACGGCGCGCTACGCCACCGAGGTCGCGGACGTCCGGGCCGACGAGCACCGGCTGACCCTCTACGCGCCGGTGAAGCACGTGCGCAGACGTGGCGACATGCTCAACAGCGCACTGCTGACGGTCGAGTGCTGGTCGCCGGCCGAGGGCGTGATCGGGGTACGTGCCACCCACCACGCCGGCTCGGTGCGGCAGGGGCCGGAGTTCGCGCTGCCCGGCGCGGAACCGGGCACCGGGAAGGTGCACCGGGACGGCACGGTGATCGAGCTCAGCGCCGGTGAGCTGTCGCTGCGGGTGGACACTTCCCAGCCGTGGCATCTGGAGTTCAGCGCCGGCGGGCGGGCGCTGACCTCCGTCGGCGAGCGCGGCACCGGTTTCGTCACCAACGCCGACGGCCGGCACTTCATGCTCGGGCAACTCTCCCTGGGCGTGGGAGAGTCGGTGTACGGGCTGGGTGAGCGGTTCACCCCGTTCGTCAAGAACGGGCAGACGGTGGACATCTGGCAGGCCGACGGCGGCACCAGCAGCGAGCAGGCGTACAAGAACATCCCCTTCCACCTGACCAACCGCGGCTACGGCGTCTTCGTCAACCACCCCGGCAAGGTCAGCTACGAGATCGGCTCCGAGTCCGTCGGCCAGGTCCAGTTCAGCGTCGAGGACCAGTCGCTGGAGTTCTTCGTCGTCCACGGACCGACCCCGAAGCAGGTCCTTCAGCGCTACACCGCGCTCACCGGCCGCCCCGCCCTGCCCCCGGCCTGGGCGCTCGGCCTGTGGCTGACCACCTCCTTCACCACCGACTACGACGAGGCCACCGTCAACCGCTTCGTCGACGGCATGGCCGAGCGCGGCATCCCGCTGAGCGTCTTCCACTTCGACTGCTTCTGGATGCGCGGCTACCAGTGGTGCGACTTCGAATGGGACTCCGACACCTTCCCGGACCCGGCCGGCATGCTGAGCAGGCTCAAGCAGCAGGGGCTGCGGATCTCCGCCTGGATCAACCCGTACATCGCGCAGAAGTCGGCGCTGTTCGAAGAGGGACTGCGCGAGGGCCACCTGGTACGACGCCCGGACGGCAGCGTGTGGCAGTGGGACCTGTGGCAGCCCGGCATGGCCCTGGTGGACTTCACCAACCCTGCCGCGCGCGACTGGTACACCGGCAAGCTGAAGACGCTGCTGGACCAGGGCGTGGACTGCTTCAAGACCGACTTCGGGGAGCGTATCCCCACCGACGTCGTCTGGCACGACGGCTCCGACCCCGAGCGGATGCACAACTACTACACCCACCTCTTCAACCAGACCGTCTTCGAGCTGTTGCGCACCGAGCGAGGCGAGGGCGAGGCGCTGCTGTTCGCCCGTTCCGCCACGGCGGGCGGACAGCAGTACCCGGTCCACTGGGGCGGCGACTGCGAGTCCCACTTCAACGCCATGGCCGAGTCGCTGCGCGGCGGACTCTCCCTCGGCCTGTCCGGCTTCGGCTTCTGGAGCCACGACATCGGCGGCTTCGAGGGCACCCCGACCCCGGCCGTGTTCAAGCGCTGGGTGCAGTTCGGGCTGCTCTCCTCGCACAGCCGCCTGCACGGCAGCAAGTCGTATCGCGTGCCCTGGGACTACGGGGAGGAGGCCGTCGACGTCACCCGCGAGTTCACCCTGCTCAAGCACCGCCTCGCCCCCTACCTCCAGCGCGCCGCGCAGCAGGCGCACACCACTGGTGTCCCGGTGATGCGCGCCATGCTGCTGGAGTTCCCCGACGACCCGGCCGCCGCCTCCCTCGACCGGCAGTACATGCTCGGCGACGACCTGCTCGTCGCCCCGGTCTTCACCGACGACGGCACCGTCGAGTACTACGTGCCTGAAGGCACGTGGACCAATGTGCTGACAGGTGCTCAGGTCGCCGGTCCGCGCTGGGTCCGCGAGCAGCACGGCTTCCACACCCTGCCGCTGCTGGCCCGTCCGGACTCGGTCATCCCGCTGGCCGCCGACGACCAGCACCCGGTCTCCGCCTGGGCGGACGGTGTCGAGCTGCGGGTGCACGCCTTCGCCGACGGCGCAGAGCGCACCGTGGTGATCCCGAGCACCGACGGCCCCGGTCAGACGGCTCTCTTCCACCTGCGGCGCCTGGGCGACCGCCTGCACGTGGCCACCGACAGTCCGCACCCGTGGCAGCTGCGGTTCGGCGCCCCGGACGGAACCCTGCACACCCGGCCCGCCGGCACCCCGGAGGCCGACCTGCCGTACCCGGCCTGAACCGGACAGCCAGGGCGGGGTCCCTGCAAGGCCCCGCCCTCGGCGCGGTTCACAGCCGCCGTTGGCGAACTGCTGGCGTGGCAGACGAACGGAACAGCGCGCGTCACCCACTCGCCTTCTCCGGTCACGCGAACCACGAATGTGAGAAGTATTGACGCATCCCGCTTCCCACATTTAGCGTCTGCCCGACCCTGCGAACGATGTTCGAGTTTTCGGACAAGTGACTCCTCATCGGAGTGGCACTCGCAGAACGACAGGAGACCTACATGTCCGCGTTGCGTACACGGCTGTCGGCGATATTGCTCGCCGCATGCCTCCTCTTCACGGGCCAAGTCCTGACCACACCCGAGCGGGCCGCGGCCGCCGACCCGGGTTACCTGATGGTGCACTTCACGGGGGACGGGTCGACCGGTCAGCAGACCTACCTCTCACACAGCACGGACGGTGTGCACTGGAACGACCTCAACGGCGGCGGCACGGTCCTACGCTCGCCGGTCGGCACGAAGGGTGTGCGCGACCACGCACTGGTGCGCTCTCCCGACGGCAGCAAGTACTGGATCATCGCGACCGACCTGTGCATCGGCTGCGGGCAGAACTGGGACGACGCCGTGAACAACGCCAGCCGCAGCATCGTGGTGTGGGAGTCCACGGACCTGGTCAACTGGTCACAGCCGTGGCTGCTCAACGTCGCCGGCGCGATCCCCGACGGCCGCAACGCCTGGGCGCCCGAGGCGATCTGGGACCCGGAGACCAAAGACTACGTCCTGTACTGGGCGACGAACGCGACGCTCAACGGTGTGCTGAAGCACCGCATCTACTACGCCCGCACGTCGGACTTCCACACCATCACCACCCCGCAGGTCTACATCGACCGCCCCGCCACCCAGAACATCATCGACACCCAGATCATCGAGGTGCCGTCGGGCGTCGGTCACTACCGCTATGTGCGGGCCTCCGGTGACGGGCAGATCACGCTCGAAGGCAGCAACTCGATCCTGGGGACGTGGACCAACCTCGGCAACCTCTCCGGCATCGGCCTGACCGGTTCCCAGGTCGAGGGCCCGATGTGGATGAAGTTCAACGGCACCGACAAGTGGGCCCTCTACCTCGACCAGTACGCCAGCGGCGGCGGTTACATGCCGGTCGTGACGACCGACCCGTCCAATCCCGCGGCCTACCAGAGGCAGGCGTCGGGCAGCTACAACATGGGCGGCACGAAGAAGCGCCACGGCTGGATCCTGAACCTGACGGCCGCCGAGGAGAGCCGTGTGCTCGCCCGCTGGCCGGGCACCCCGGCCAACCGGCTCCAGTCGTACAACTTCCAGGACCGCTACGTACGGCACACCAACTTCGACGCGCGCATCGACCCGAACGTCAATCCGGCCGACGACTCCCGGTTCCGGCTCAGGGCCGGCCTGGCGGGCTCCGGCACCGTCTCCTTCGAGTCGGTCAACTTCCCCGGCTACTTCCTGCGCCACTCCGACGACGACTTCCAGCTGGCCTACAACGACGGCAGCAGCCAGTTCGCCCAGGACGCCACCTTCCGCCAGGTGGCCGGGCTCGCCGACCCCACCTGGTCGTCGTTCCAGTCGTACAACCACCCCGACCGCTACATCCGCCACTACGCCTTCGAGCTGAAGCTCGACCCGATCACCACCTCGACCGGACGCAGCGACGCCACCTTCCGCGTGACGAGCTGACCCGCGCATGAGTGCCCGATGGAGGACACCTTGATGCGTTACCGGCTCAGACCCAGCAACCGCCTCGTGGCCGCGCTGTGCGGCTCGATGCTTTTCACGACCCTGTTGACCGCAGGGCCTGGGGCCACTGCCGCCCGGGCGGCCGACGACCCCAACACGGTCGCGCTGGACAAGGACGCGATCCTCGCCGCCAACCAGCTCGACGAGCGGCAGTGGTACAAGGACAACATCCCTTTCATCGACACCCCCGACAACGACATCGACGATGTCTACTACTACCGGTGGAGCACCTACAAGCGTGCCCTGCGCTACACCGTGCCGGGCACGGGTTATGTGTCGACCGAGTACGACGTGCCCATCGGCTACGCCGGGAACCCGTACACCGCGCTCCCTGACGCGGCCGGCTACCACCTGCTGGACGGGCGCTGGCTGCGCAACCGCGACTACGCGGGAGACTACCTGGACTTCTGGCTGCGCGGGGCGGGCAACCCGGGTGTACGGAACTTCAGCGAGTGGATCACGAGCGCCGCGTACCAGCGCTATCTCGTCACCGGGGACGCCGGGCAGATCAAGTCCGAACTCCCCCATCTCATCGCCCTGTACAAGCGGTGGGACTCCGACTTCGACACCGACATCACGGTGAACGGGACGCAGTCCACCAGTGACCTCTACCACCAGAGCCCGCTGTCCGACGCCACGGAGTACACCGAGACGTCGATGCACAGCAGTAACTGGTTCAGCGGCGGCCGCGGCTACCGGCCCACGATCAATGCCTACATGTTCGCGGCCGCCCAGGCGATCAGCAAGATCGCCACCATGACCGGGGACACGGCGACCGCGAACGACTACGACGTGAAGGCCGCCCAGCTCAAGGCCGCCGTGCAGAACTCGCTCTGGGACCCGCAGCGGAACTTCTTCATGCAGGTCTACAACACGGACGGCACCAACGGCGCCCTGAAGCAGACCCGGACGACCTGGCGGGAGCTGATGGGCTACGCCCCCTGGGCGTTCAACCTGCCGGACGCGCGGTACTCCTCGGCGTGGAAGTACCTGACGGACTCCCAGCGGTTCAAGGCGCCGTTCGGGCCCACGACGCTGGAGCGGGTGCACGACTTCGAGGCCGAGCAGGCCACCCGCAACCACGCCAACCTGTTCAGCTCCTCGACGGCCTCGGGCGGTCAGTACATCGGCCAGATCGACTTCGACGACAGCTATGTCACCTTCAACGTGGACGCTCCCGGCGCCGGGACGTACCCGGTGACCGTGTACTACGCCAACGCCACCAGCGGCACGTCGACCCACAGGCTCATCGTCAACGACGACACCGCCCACCCGATCACAGTCAGCTATGCGCCCACCGGCACCTGGGGGAAGTTCTCGGAGTCGCAGGCCGTCACCGTGCAGGTCCCCCTCAAGGCCGGTGCCAACACGCTGAAGTTCGCCAAGGGCACCGGCTTCGCCGAGCTCGACCGCATCACGGCGAACCCGTACTTCAACTACCAGGCGATCCCCGCCTCGCAGCGGCGCGACGACGCCAACTGCTGCCACTGGAACGGCCCCAGCTGGCCCTACCAGACCAGTCAGGTCCTCACCGGCCTCGCGAACCTGCTCCAGGACTACCCGGCCCAGAGCTACGTCACCAAGGCCGACTACCAGACGATGTTGTCCCAGTTCGCCGCCCTCCAGCACAAGGACGGCAAGCCCTACATCGCCGAGGCCGCCAACGGCGACACCGGCGAGTGGATCTACGACGGGTTCAACTTCAGCGAGAACTACAACCACTCCAGCTTCAACGACCTCGTACTCACCGGTCTGCTGGGCATCAAGCCGCAGGCGGACAACACGCTGGTGCTGAAGCCGCTGATCCCGTCGAGCTGGGACTATTTCGCGGTGGAGAGCCTGCCCTACCACGGACACACATACTCGATCCGCTGGGACCGCGACGGCACCCACTACGGCAAGGGCAGCGGCCTCCAGGTCTTCCAGGACGGCCGGCGCATCCACCAGTCCCCGACCGTCGGCAACACCACCGTGAACGTGGCCGCCCCGGTCACCCCGGCACAGCCCGCGCGGATGATGAACGTGGCTGCCAACCCGCTGACCGCCGAGCAGGACTGGCTGGGCCGCACCATCACGCAGCCCTACCCGAAGGCCTTCGCCTCCTACACCAACACCGTCTCCAACGGCCCGCACTGCCACAGCGGCCAGACCTGCAAGCCCACCACCTTCGACGCCCCGCTGCGGGCCACCGACGGCTGGATCCGCTACGACAAGATCCCCGACGACCGGTGGACCAATTCCGGCTCACCGAACGCCACCGACCACCTCGGCGTCGACTTCGGCGCGCCACGGAAGATCAACGAGGTGAAGTTCTACACCTACGACGACGGCGCGAACATTCGCGTCCCGGCGAGCTACACCGTGCAGTACCTCGACAACGGCTCCTGGGTGAACGTCCCGAACCAGACCAAGAGCCCGGCCGCGCCGGTCGCCAACGGCGCGAACGAGGTGACGTTCCCGACGATCACGACGTCCCAGTTCCGGGTCGTCCTCACCCCTCAGCCCGGCAAGTTCGTCGGCGTCACCGAACTGGAGTCCTGGTACCCGGAGGCTCCGGCCGTGAAGATCATCAACAAGAACAGCAACTTGGAGCTCGGCATCTCCGGCTCCTCGGTCAACGCCGGTGGCACCGCCCAGCAGCAGACCGCCGACACCACGGCCAACCACTGGTGGAAGATCGTCCCCGCCGAGAACGGCTACTACAAAATCTTCAACACCAACAGCGGCCAGGTCCTCGGCATCAAGGACGCCTCCAGGACGGCGGGCGCCGTCGCCCTGCAGTGGGGCGACACCCTCACCCCCGACCACCTCTGGTCCGTGGTGGACGCCGGCGGCGGCTACTGCAAACTCGTCAACAAGAACAGCGGCATGGTCCTGGGCATCCGGAACATGTCCACCGCATCCGGGGCCCCGGCCCTGCAGTGGGACGACAACGGCACCGCCGACCACCTGTGGCGCATCGCCACCGACGACGGCGCGACGCCGTTCAACTCCTGACCGACCGTTCCCCTGCGCGGCAGCGTCCCCCGACGCTGCCGCCCGGCTCCCCACGACGACTCGGCTGCTTGGCCGTCATCGACCTGGCCGAGCCCCGGACCGGCAGAGGTTGCGTGTGCGAGTCCGGTCACCGCTTCCGGGTGGGCGTGGGGCCCGGTCAGCCGCTGTCGCGGGCGCCTCTACGGCGCAGGGCAATGATGCCTCCCGCGATGGCCAGCACTCCGGTGGCGGCCACGGCTGCGACTTCGCCCGTCCCCGTCGCCGCCAGGTCATCCCCCTTACCGCCCTGCGCCCGAGGCCCCCCGGACCCGTCGGTGGCGGGCCGCCCCGCGGCCGGCGCGGTTGCCGTGCCCGCGGTCGTGCCCTGCGACGGGACCGGTGCACCGGCGGGGACGATCGCCTTGGGGCGGGTGAAGGCCAGGGTGCCGAAGCCGAGTTGGTCGAAGCCGCCGCCCTCGCCGTAGTTCCCGCCACCGCCCTCGGGACGGACCATCTTCGCGTACTCGGTCACATACGGGGCGTCGAGGCCACGGCGGTTGACGTAGTGGTGGTAGATCGACTCCCAGATCGGGCGGCGCGCTCCCCGGCTGTCCGCCGACGGGGCGGTCAGGTTCTGCGATCCGCTCCAGACACCCGGGGCGCCGTAATTCCACATCCAGGCGGTGTAGGGCACGTCATGGCCGAGATTCCACTTGGCGACGTACTCGAAGCCCTTCAGCAGACGGTTGTCGTCGTAGCCGTACAGATCGATTCCCTGGTTCCAGGCCATCTCGGCGATGGCGCCGGCCAGGCCGACACCCAGGGTCGCGTGCCCCTGGTCGCGGCCGACCTCCACCCACTGGCCCAGGCCGCCCGGGTGGATGTGCGGGATGAGGTTCTTGACGGAGCCGTTGCCCTTGCCCGACTTGAAGTAGGTGACCGCCTCGTCGACCTTGGCCCGGTCGTCGCAGAGGATACCGGTGGCCAGCACGCACGCGATGCTCAGCAGATCCCAGCTGCCCCAGTAGTTGGTGACGTAGGCGCCGTTGTGGTGGGCGAGGAAGTCGCTGCTCTGCCGGTAGAAGACGTCGACCAGCATCTTCTGGAAGCGGGCGAGGTCGAAGCCCGGATAGTCGCGCATGATCTCGGCGGCGTTGGCGAACTGGTAGCCGTGCAGGCCCGCCGCGATAAACCGGTCGGCGTTGCCGTCGAGCGCGGTGAGCTTCGCCGACCAGGCGTTGAGGATCTCGCGGGCGGCGTCCGCGTGGGCCCTGTCACCGGTGACCTTCCAGCGCAGGGCGTTCTGATAGGCGGCGTGCACATCGTGGTACAGCGTGCCGACGTTCGTGCCGTCGCCGCCGCGCACCACCCTTGCCAGCGGGTTGGGCTTCCAGGTGCTCTGGGCGTGCGAATTGGCCGCCAGCACCGCGTAGCCCGCCTTGTACGGCGCCGCGCCCGCCTTCACCTTGGCCGCCATCCGGTCGAAGTCGGCCTGGGTGTGCAGCATTCCCGGGTGGACCAGGCCGCCCCTCGCTCTGGCGGACGAGGAAAGCGCCTCGGCCGCGTCGGCGGGAGCGCCGCCCGCGGTGGCCGTCCCGAGGCCGACGACCGCGAAGGCGCCCGTCATCCGCAGTATCCCGCGCCGGTTCATCATCGGTCCGGTGTTGTCCTGGCTCACTGGCACTTCTGGGCTCCTGTCGGTTCGGGTCTTACGTACAGAAGACGTGCGGGCCGATCGCGCATCACAACAAACCGCCGACGAAATTCAGCCGGGACCGACTCCCGGAATCCGCCCGGCCCGCTTCTGGCACACTGTCGCCCCGCGACACATCGGCACGGCCGCACGCCAACGGAAGAAGGGGAAGCGGGTGCGCGCACAGGACGTTCAGTACCGGCAGGACGTCGCTGTCGTCCTGGCGGCGCGAGCCGGGGACCGGCAGGCGTCGGAACAGCTGGTACGGGACTGTCTTCCGCTGGTCTACGACATCGTCGGCCGGGCGCTGGACGGGCACAGCGACGTCGACGACGTGGTCCAGGAAACCATGATGCGGGTCCTGGAAGGGCTGCCCGGTCTGGAGCGGCCGGATCGGTTCCGGTCCTGGCTGGTCGCCATCACCATGCCGCAGATCCGCGACCGGTGGCGCAGCGGGCGGACCCAGGCGATGGCACAACCGCTGGAGGAATCCGCCAACGAGGCGGATCCGCAGGCCGACTTCGCCGATCTGACGATTCTGCGGCTGGCGCTGTCCGGCCAGCGGCGTGAAGCCGTGGAGGCCACCCGCTGGCTGGAGAGCGAGGAGCGCGAGATGCTCGCGCTGTGGTGGCTGGAGGCCGCCGGTGATCTGACCCGCGCCGAACTCGCGACAGCCTGCGACCTCACCCCGCAGCATGCCGCAGTGCGCGTCCAACGCATCAAGGAACGGTTGGAGACCGCACGCGCAGTGGTCCGGGCCGTGACCGCCTCACCGCGCTGCACGGAACTGGCCTCCGCGCTCACCTCCTGGGACGGACGGCCGTCCGCGCTGTGGCGCAAGTGGCTGACACGCCACGTCCGCGACTGCCCGAAGTGCCTGCTCAGCGCGTCCGACCTGGTTCCGGCGGAGGGGCTGCTGGGCGGCCTCGCGCTGGTGCCTGTGCCGATCGGTCTGGCCGGACTGGTACTGGGCAAGGTCCTGGCGACAGGATCGGCCGCGGGGGCGGCGAGTGCGGGCGCGCATACGGCGCACGGCGGGTGGCGCGACGGCTCAGCAGACTGGCCGCCAAACCGGTGGCGGCGACGGCCACGGGTGCCGTGATACTCACGGCTGCCGCGGTGGCCTGGTACACGGCCACGCCGTCGAACGAGCCGAATCCGTCTTCCGCCGCCGCGTCCCCGTGGACGCGCACCGCCCCGGCCGTCTCGTCGGCCCCGAGGGCGTCCACGTCACCGAGCCCGAGCCCGACCCCGTCCCCAGCCCCGAGAGCGACAACAACCGCGAGGCTTTCGGGGCGGCACTCATTGCGATCGGTCGACGACCCTGGTGTCGATGCAGGTGCGGCGCCTGGTCTGCACCGTGCTGAGCTGTCCGCGGCAGACTTTCCGCGAGCAGGTCCCCGGTCTGCTGGAGCGATATCAGCGCCGTACAACGCGACTCGCGGGCCAACTGGGCTCAGTGGTCAAGGAGTTGGCGGTCCGGGCGGGCGTGCGCTACCCGCACCGCGAGTGCCGCGTGTGCTTGGCGTCGATGACTTCACGCTCAAGCGCCGCCACCGCTACGCCACCGTCCTGACCGACACCGAGACTGGCGAGCGCATCGACGTCCTCCCGGGCCGTGCCGCCGACGCCCTGGAACGGTGGCTGCGCGAGCACCCCGGCGTCAAGATCGTCTGCCGCGATGGCTCGGGCGCCTGCGGCGAGGGCGTACCCAGGGCTCTGCCCGAAGCGGTGCAGGTCAGCGACCGCTGGCTCCTGTGGAAGAACCTCTGCGACACGACGCCGCCCGAGGTCCGCTCCCACAGCGCCTGCTGGGTCACCGCCAACACGCCCCGCCCGGCCGTGCGCCCGCCGAATGGGCCTGGCCCTGAATACCGTCAAACACTACGCCCGTACCCGCGAACCCGAGCTCTTGCGCCGGGCCCCGCGCTACCGGCCCACCCTGGTCGACTCTTACCGCGATCATCTTCGCGCCCGCCGGGCAGCCGACCCTGCCGTCCCTGTTATGCAGCTGTTCGGGAAGATCCAGGAGCTGGGCTACACCGGCAGTCTCAACCTCCTCTACCGCTACATCACTCAGGGACGGGCCGAGGGCGACCGACCCATCACCACCCCGCGTCGTCTGGCCCGTCTTCTCCTCACTCGTCCCGACAACCTGCGGGACAGAGACGCGAACCTCCTGGCGGAGCACACCGCCGCCTGCCCCGAGATGACCGAACTCACCCGACTCGTCCGGCGGTTCGCCGAACTCCTCACCCCCGCTGCCAGCAACGACGCCAAGCTCACCCAGTGGATGGCAGCCGTCCGCGCCGTTGGCCTTCCCCACCTACACGCCTTCGCGAACGGTCTCGAACCCGACCGCGCCGCCGTCGATGCAGGCCTCACCCTCCCGCACCACAGCGGCCGCACCGAAGGCGTCAACACCCGCACCAAAAGGATCACGAGGCAGATACACGGCCGAGCCGGGTTCGCCCTCCTCCGCCACCGCATCCTGCTCCAGTGACCGCCACAGGGCGCAACCACCGATTACGGGACAGAGCCGTTCCTTTTACAGACCATGGGCCGCGGTCCGGGCCCGTGAGCGGCATCTCCCACGAGATCGACTCGGCAAACTACCGTGCACTGTCGGGCAGTTCGCCGGGTCGCGGTCATTGTCTGAGTTCGGTGAGGAGCAGGGTCTCGGCGAGGCAGGCGCGTTCGAAGTCGGCCAGGTACAGGCTTTCGTTCTCGCTGTGTGCGCGGGAGTCGCCGTCGGCTCCGGCGGAGGCGATCAGGATTGCCGCGTCGGGGTAGGCGTGGGCGAACGCGGCGATGAAGGGGATGGAGGCGCCGGAACCGATGTCGAGGACATCTTTGTCGTAGGCCTGGCGGTAGGCCTTGCGGGCGGCGTCGAATGCCGGGCCTTGCGCGTCGACGAGGAACGGTTGGCCGGACTCGCCCTCGGTGACGGTGATGTGCAGTCCCCAGGGCGTGTGGTGCCGCAGATGGCGGGCGAGGGCCCGTCTTGCCATGACTGCATCGTCGCCCGGTGCGACCCGTAGTCCGACCTTCGCTCTGGCCGTGGGGGCGAGCGTATTGGACGCGGTGTCCACGGGGGTGGCGTCGATCGCGAGTACGGTGGCCGCCGGCCTGGCCCAGAGCCGCTCGCTGATGCTGCCGCGTCCGAGGAGGTGAACGCCGTCGAGGAGACCGGCCTCGGCTCGGAATCCGGTCTCGGAGAGGCTGTCGGCGGGTGCCGTCGCGGTGCCGAGGCCTTCGACGGTGACGTTGCCCTGCTCGTCGTGGAGCGTGGCGAGGAGTCGGCACAACGCGGTCAGTGCGTCCGGGGCGGCTCCGCCGTAGATGCCGGAGTGCACGCCGCTCTTCAGGGCGCGCAGTTCCACCACGCAGGCGGCGATCCCGCGCAGGCCGGTGGTGAGGCAGGGCGTGCCGGTGGTCAGGTTGTCGGCGTCAGCGAGCACGATGACGTCGGCGTTGAGTTTGTCCCGGTGGCGGTCGAGGAAGGTGCTGAGGTTCGGTGATCCGGTTTCTTCCTCCCCTTCGACAAGCACGGTCACGCCGATGGGCGGTCGGCCGGAGTAGGCGCGCAGTGCGGCGAGGTGCGTGGCGATGCCGGCCTTGTCGTCGGCGGTGCCGCGGCCGTACAGACGCCCGTCACGTTCGGTCGGCTGGAAGGGCGGGCTGGACCACCCTGCGAGATCGCCGGCGGGCTGCACGTCATGGTGGGCGTACAGCAATGCGGTGGGTTGACCGGGCGGGGCGGCATAGCGGGCGAGAACTGCCGGCTGACCGCCTTCGATGTCATCCAGGATCTCGACCTGCGGGGAGCCGATGCCGCGGAACAGGCGGGCTGTCATCTCGGCGGAGCGGCGCACCTCGTCGAAGGAGTCGGGGTCGGCGCTGACCGAGGGGATCCGGACCAGTGCTTCGAGGTCTGCCCGGACGGCGGGCAGCACCCGGCGCACAGCCTGGCGAAGGTCATGATGCATGGTTGGCTTTCCTTCCTCCTCTGCGATCACGCCACGCAGGGGCGATCGCGACGACGAGCACCAGTGCGGTCACGGCGAATCCGGTCGGATAGCCCACCGGTGCGCTCAGCAGGCCGAAGCCGACGGCTCCGATGCCGAAACCGCCGTCGAAGGCGAGGTTCCACAGCGCACTGGCTTTGCCGAACTCGGTCGGTGGGACGCGCTCCAACATCAGCGCCAGGGTCGCGTTCTGGCCGATGCCGAACCCGATCCCGAACAGCGCCATCCCCGCGATGACCGCGATGGGGCTTGCCACCCACACCAGCCCCGCCGTGCCGATGGCCGCGGTGAGCACCGCGGGGACGAGAAGCGGTCCGGAGCCCCGGCGGTCGCCCAGGCGTCCTGCCCCCCAGCGTGCGAAGGGGGTGATGGCGGTCTGCGCCAGGAGGGCGAGGGGAACCCACGCGCGGACCGCGGCGGGCATGGCCAACGACAAGAAGGTCTCCACCACGCCGGCCACCACCGTGAAGGCGGCGAAGATCACCGCGGGCCGGACGAGCCCACTGCCGCGAAGGCCGCCCAGCATCCTGCCATGACGTTCGCTGCGTCCCTGCTGAGCCGGCAGGCCGAGCGCTGCGACCAGGGTGGCAACAGATACTCCCCCGCTGATCAGGAAGACGAGGTGAAAGCCGAGGTGGCTGCTGAGCCACACGCCCAGCGGCAGCCCGATCACGGCAGGTACCCCGACCGCCACGCCGTACAGGCCGAGTCCTTCACCTCGACGCTCCACGGGCACCAGCTCGGCAGTCAGTGCGGGGCCGACCACGGCCACGATCGCCAGGCCCGCTCCACGGAGCAGACACACGGCGAGTACCAGCGGCATGCGCTCAGAGAGGGTGAGTGCGGCCGCTGAGGCGGCGAGCATCAGCAAGCCTGCTGATGCCACCGTCCGATAGCCGAATCCCGCCACCAGACGGGCCACCGCCAACTCCATCAGGACGGTGGCAAGCATCATGACGCCGGTTGCGGCGCCGGCACCGCTCGCACCGGCCCCGCCCGCGGCGGCATACAGAGGAACGACCGAGAGCAGCAGGTAGAAGCCGAAAAACGAACCGAATGACACAAGCAGCAGCAGGATCATCTGGCGGCCGGCGATCAGCCGGGAGGCCGTCGTGCTCGACAGGCCGGTATCGGAGACGGTCACGGCCCAAGACTCGCCGTGGCCGCGGCGGCTCCGCATCGTAGAACTGCCTTATGCGACCGCCTTAGATCCTCACCACGAGCGCTTACCGCGATCTGAAAAACTGGAGCCATGGCTACGACCAGCACCGTCTTGGCAGGGCGAGAGGAAGAGCTGACCGCGCTCACCGAAGCATTCCAACGCGCCTGCGGCGGCCGGCCGTCCGCCGTACTGATCGCCGGAGAGGGCGGCGTGGGCAAGTCCCGCCTGGTCACCGAGTTCGCGGCACAGCTGCCGGCGTCAGCCTGGCAACTCACCGGCGCATGCCTGGAGATGGGCGAGACCGGCCTGCCGTTCGCCCCCTTCACCGCGATATTGCGCGAGCTGGTCCGCACGATCGGTCTGGAAGAAGTCCGCAACATGCTGCCGAACGGTGAGGCGGGCGAGCTCGGACGACTGCTGCCCAGCCTGGGCCGCCCGGACTCCGCGGACGAGACCGACCTCGCCCGCGCTCGCCTGTTCGAACAGTTCCTTGCGCTCCTGCAGGCCCTCGGACAACGCGCCCCGGTGCTCCTCGTCGTCGAGGATGTGCACTGGGCGGACCGGTCCAGCTTGGACCTGCTCAGATTCATCATCCGCAACCAGCAGTCCGTTCCCGATGTGCTGGCAGTGGCGACCTACCGCGGCGACCGACTGGGCCCGGCACAAACGGTGCGCCGGCTGCTCGCCGAGATGGAGCGCATGGCGTGGGCACAGCGAATCGACCTCGGCAGACTGACCAAGAGCGAGGTCACCACGCAACTGCGTGGCCTGCTCGGACACCCGCCGGCTCCCGAGCTGAGCGAAACGATCTACCGGCGAAGCGAAGGCAATCCACTCCTGGTGGAGGCACTGCTGACCTGTGGTGCCGGACCGGGCGAGCCACTGCCGTCATCGATCCGCGATCTACTGGTCGCACCACTGGAGCGACTCGCAGAGCAGACCCAGAGCGTGGTCCGTGCCGCCGCTGTCGGCGGCGTGCGCGTCGGTCATGCGCTGCTCGCCGAGGTCACCGGCCTCGACGATCCGGCATTGTCCACCGCGCTGCGGCCCGCCGTGGCATCGAACCTGCTGGTCGTCGAAGGCGACAGCTATGTCTTCCGACACGCACTGATCCGGGAGGTCATCGAGGGGGAGCTGCTTCCCGGCGAGCGCTCTGCCCTGCACATACGGTATGGCGAGGCGTTGCAGCGCCATCCCCACCTTGCTCCCCCCGGCCGTGGCGCACTTGAGCTGGCCCATCATTGGCACGCCGTGGCCAAGCAACACCCGCGACGGGCATTCGCTGCCGCGTGGGACGCCGCCGAGAGCGCCGAGGCATCACTGGCATACGCCGAACAGTCGCGCATCCTGGAGACGGTCCTGGACCTGTGGGATCAGGCACCCGACGTGGCACGTCGGCTCGGGATCGACCGAAGCTCCGTGCTGGACAAGGCCATCCAGGCGGCGATGCTGTCCGGCGAAGGTGGTCATGGCATGACACTGATCGCCACTGCACTCGCCGACATCGATCCTGCCGACAGTCCCGGGCGCGCCGCGCAGTTGCTCCGCCACCGAGGAGAACTGCGTCAGGCCCTGGGACAGCCCGGCGCCGTCGATGACCTGCGGACAGCGGCGCGGATCATGCCACCACAACACCCGGACCGGCCCGACGTCCTGAACACCTTGACTCATCGCCTGCTCACCATCCCGTGTGACGAAGAAGGAATAGCCATCGCCACAGAGGCCATCCGGGCGGCACACACTGCCGGCGACATCCGGGCCGAGGCGGTCGCCTCGACCAACCTGGCCTACGCGCGGGCCCGTACCGGAGACCTGGACCGACAGCTGCCGCACCTGGCCCAGGCACGGGCAAAAGCACAGAGCATCCACGATCCTGCCGCGTTGATGCACACGTTCCGCTGCGAGGCCGACGTACTCCAAGGCGCCGGTCGCTACGAGCAGGCCGCAGAATCGGCGCGGCGCGGCCTCGCCGCGGCGAGCCGTGCCGGACTGTTGCGTACCTTCGGGCCCACGCACGCCGCCAACGTGGCCGAGGCCCTGATCGCGACAGGACACTGGGACGAAGCGACCGAGATCCTCGACCATTCACTCGAACTCGCCCCCGCCCCCGGCTTCCGCGCCTATCTCCTGGTCCTGCGCGGCTCGATCGCCTTGGCCCGGGGCGATCTCCCGCTGGCCGAATCCGCTGCCGACTTCGCCTACGGCGTCTTCAGCTGGGGAATCTCCGACGCCCAAGACCTCCTCCCGCTGATCTGTTTCGCATCGGACCTGGCACTCGCCAAGGGCAACGAAGCACAAGCCGTCGCGCATGTGGAGCAAACACTGGCCAGGAACGAGGCCATGTCAACGCCCCGCTATCTGTGGCCGCTGCTCGTCCTCGGTGCACGAGTCGCCCACGCGAGCCCCACGCTGCCGGCCGCCCTGCGCGAGCTCGCCGCCGGGCTTCCCGTCATCGGGCCGGTCCAACAAGCGCAGCAACTGACCTTCACCGCCGAAACCGCACGAGTCCGCGGATCGTCCCAGCCGTCGGCCTGGGACCGCTGCGCGACCGCCTGGGGCGAGCTGCACCAGCCCCATCAGCAAGGCCTGGCGCTCCTGCGAGCAGCGGAGGCGGCGGCAGAGGCCGGCGACCGGCAAGCGGCGGCCGACCGTCTTCGGACCGCCCGCCACCTCGCCGATCTGCTCGGCGCTCGCGGCCTGCTGACAGACATCGAGCAGCTGGCCAGGCTGGCCCGGCTTCCACTGAACTCCCCTTCACATGAACACCGCTCTCCAGGCCGGCACCACGGGCTCACCCCCCGTGAGCACGAGGTGCTCCACCTGGTCGCTGACGGCCGCACCAACCGGGAGATCGCAGAGGAGCTGTACATCTCCACCAAGACAGCGAGCGTCCACGTCTCCAACATCCTCGCCAAGCTCGGCGTCTCCGGCCGGGTCCAGGCCGCCACCGCCGCCTACCGCCTCGGACTTGTCCCGCCAGAAGGACGATCATTCGGCGTACGAACGGCCCAGCACAGCCCACCCCCTCCATCCCACCCATGAGGGCTCTGAGGAGCCGGTCAACCCTCTGGTGTGCCCCGAAGAACGGCGACATCCGCTGGGCTGCCCCGGCGCGAGTGGTGGCGTTCAGCTTCGCCGGGCACCCGGTCGGCAGACCACGGGCCTGTTTGGCGGCGCGGGCGTCGGCGGCGCGCTCCAGCATGTAGATCCGCTCCATCTGCGCGAACATCGCCGGCAGGGCGATGGCCATGTCGGTGCCGGGCCCAGGGACGCTGGTGTCCACGGCGAGCATGTCGCCCAGAGTGCGCAGGAAGATGCCACGCTCGGTGAGGTCGTGGACGAGGTTGAGGGTCTCACGCATGTCGCGGCCGAGTCGATCCAAGGTCAGCACCTTGATCCGGTCGCCGGGCCGAGCGAAGCCGAGCAGCGCGGTCAGGCCGTCGCGGCCATGTTCGCACCGGTGCGCTTGTCGACGTGGATGTGCTCCTCGGCGACTCCGGCGGCACGGAGCGCGTCAATCTGCCGGGCAAGGCCCTGAGCCGTGGTGCTGACCCGCGCGTACGCAAGATCCATGCACATAACCGTCCCAGAACCTGACTCCGTGGTGCGCCTTTTGAATACGGGGTTGTGACACCAGCTTTTGATCCTGACCGACCTGCGGCGACATGGTGCGTCAGCCGGGGTGGCCGGGGCCGTTTGAGCCGAAGCCGCCCCTGTGGTGGAGGAGCCGTCTGCAGCGCCCGCAGACCGACGGGAGTTGGACAACCAGCAGGGCTGGGCCCGGGCTGCTGTGCCCGGGCCCTGCCCTGTGTCTGGGTTGGTTCAGTGGGTGGCGAGGACTGCGTCCGCGGTGGGCTGGTCGGCCGTTTCGGTGGCCGGGGCGTCCTTGTCCTTGCCCTTCATGAGGAAGACGGCCAGGATCGCGGCGCCCACGACGCCGGCGGCGCCGACGAGGAAGCTGGCGGACATGGCGTCGGTGAAGGCGGAGTGGGTGGCGGCCAGCAGGCCGCTGTCCTTGGTCCGGGCCGAGGCCGCGAGCGCGTCGCCGATGGAGTGGCGGGCCTGGGCGGGGGCGTTGTCGGGCATGTGGTGGGTGAAGGTGGAGGAGAGGATGGCGCCGAGGACGGCGACGCCGAGGGCGGCGCCGGCCTGCTGGATGGTGTCGTTCAGGGCGGAGCCGACACCGGCGTGCTCGTCCGGGATCGCGCCCATCATGGCCGCCATCGCGGCGGGCATCGCAAGGCCGGAGCCCGCGCCCATCAGGACCATCGCGCCGGCCAGGACGCCCCAGCCGGATTCGGTGGTCAGGTTGGCCAGGAGCGCGAAGCCCGAGGCGATGACGAGCAGGCCGAGGACGGCCATGACGCGGTTGCCGGCCTTGGCGATCAGGGAGGCGCCGATGGTGTTGAACAGCAGGGTGGCGACGGCGAGCGGGGTGAAGGCGAGGCCGGTCTCGGTGGGGGTGTAGCCGAGGACGAACTGCAGGTACTGGGTCAGGACCAGCATGAGTCCGCCGTTGGCGAGGGTGAGCAGGACCAGCGAGAAGCTGGCGCCGGTGAAGACCTTGTCGCGGAACAGGGCGAGCGGGACCATCGGCGACTTCGAGCGGGCCTCCCAGATGCCGAAGGCGATCAGGGCGACGACGGTGACGGCGAGGGAGATCTGCGTGGACGGGTGGGACAGGCCGCCCTTGGGGAACTCGTTGATCGTCCACACCAGCGCGCTCATGCCGACGACCGAGAGGACCATGCCGACCGGGTCGGCCTTGCGCCAGGGGCCCTTGGACTCCGGCATCAGGATCACCGCGGCCAGGATCGCCAGGATCGCGATCGGGATGTTGATCAGGAAGACGACGCCCCACCAGAACTGGGCGAGCAGCGCGCCGCCCAGGACGGGGCCGCCGACCAGGCCGACCATCGCGACCGCGGACCACACGGCGATTGCCTTGGGGCGCTCGGCCTCGTCGAAGACGGTGATGAGGATGGAGAGGGTGGACGGCATGACCAGGGCACCGCCGACACCCATCAGGGAACGGCCGATGATGAGCATCTCGGGCGAGGTGGCCTCCATGGCCACGACCGAGGCCGCGCCGAACAGTGCGAGACCGGTGATCATCATCTTCCGCCGGCCGAACTTGTCGGACAGGCTTCCCGCGGTGAGCAGGAGTCCGGCGAAGACCAGCATGTACGACTCGAGGACCCACTGGAGGTCCTGAGCACTCGCGTTGAGATCCTCCGCGATCGTCGGGACCGCCACGGTGAGCACCATGTTGTCGATGACCAGCACCAAGGTGCTCAGGCACAGGACGACGAGGATCAGCCAACGACGGGGGTGGCGGGCAGTAGCTGTCGCTTCCATAGACTCTCTCGGAATCTGCGCGCGGGCAGCCCGGTGTCGGGCACGGCGCGCGGGATGGGGTTGGTGGTGGCAGGCGTACGCGGTGTGCGGATCGGCCGGTGTACGGCAGGACCCGGCCGACGGGGCCTGTGCCAGTGGTACGGGTCAGGCTCCGGCCGGCGGAGCCCATTCGACGAGTTCGACGACGACGCCGTTCAGGTCGGTGAGCTGCAACTCCCAGTCGCCCCAGGGTTGTTGGCGCAGTTCGGTGGTGATGGGGGCACCTTCGCGGCGCAGCCGGTCGTACTCGGTGGCGATCGAGGTCACCGTGAACGACACGGTCACGTCCTTCGGGTCCGGCCGGTCCCCGGGCGGGGCCTCGGCAGAGCGCTGCAGGAGCACGATGTCGACGGCCGCGTCGTCACGGCCGAGGCAGATGTAGTCCTCACCGGACACCACTTCCCTGAAGTGCAGGTGGGTGGTGAAGAAGGCGCTGGAGGCGGCCGCGTCGTCGACGTGCAGCACCACGGCCGAGGCGGTGACGTTCACGGGAGCGACAACAGCCGGGGCGCCGAGGCTCCGACCGCCGGCCAGGTCCCTTGCGCCACAACGCAAGTACGGGTCATCGTGTTGTTCCCTCCCAGGAGATCAAACGGGTTGCCGCGCTGTTCCGCGGCGTACTCCAGCATTCGCCCTGAGCCACGAGGGAACAACGGCCGATCCTGCAACGTCGGTTAACCCAGAGGTTTACGAAACGGTCGAGGAAACGGGGCACGGTGGAGCTGCGCGACATCGAGATATTCCTGACGCTCGCGGACGAGCTGCACTTCGGCCGTACCGCCGAGCGCTTGCATGTCACCGCGGCACGGGTCAGCCAGGCCATCAAGAAGCAGGAACGCACCATTGGCGCCGCCTTGTTCGAGCGCACCAGCCGTCAGGTGACCCTCACCCCGGTGGGACGGCAGCTGCGCGACGACCTGCTCCCGGCGTACGGGCAGATCCAGCAGGCCATAGCCCGGGCTGCCGCGTTCGGCTGCGGCATCAGCGGCGTGCTGCGGGTCGGGTTCTCCGCGGCCTGGTGCGGAAACCTGATCGTCAAAGCCGCCGACAACTTCCGGAACGTGCACCCCGACTGCGAGGTCCAGATCATCGAGATGCCGCTCCACGACCGCTTCGGATCACTGCGCTCCGGGGAGTTCGACCTCCAGCTGACCGAGCTGCCCGCCGACGAACCCGACATCGTGAACGGCCCGGTGGTCTTCTCCGACCAGCGCGCACTCGCCCTGCCCGCCGCCCACCCGCTCGCGCAGCGCCCAGCGATCTCGCTGGAAGACCTCGCGTCCGTCCCGCTGATCACGATCAGCGGGCCCCCGGCCTACTGGCTCGACTTCCACCTGCCCCGCCATACCCCCACCGGCAAGGCCATCCGCCGCGGCCCGGCAACCGTCGCCTGGCAAGAAGCCCTGTCCCTGGTCGGCGCCGGCAAGGGAGCATGCCCCACCTCGATCCGCTCGGCCCAGTACTACGCCCGCCCCGAACTCGCCTACATTCCCTTCCACGACGCACCACCCATCGAGTTCGGACTCTTCTGGCTGGCCACGGGAAACACCGTCGCCGTCCAGGCCTTCGTCCAGACCGTCCTCGAAACCGCTGACGGGCCGGGCCGCTTCGCAGGATCCGTGGGGCACCGCCGATGAGCGCAACCGCTCCCCAATGGTCCGGGACGGCATCGACGGGCCGATCCACTCCGAAGCAGCCAAGGTCGTCACACCGTATCCCGGCCCACCACTCAAGTGGGCTGGCCGCGGCTGCGGGCTGCCACGTATCTTGCAACGTCGCATGATGACACGGGCCATGGACGGGGGGCGCAGGTGGAAATGCGGGACATCGAGATATTCCTGACGCTTGCACAGGAGCTGCATTTCGGCCGGACCGCTGAGCGTCTGCATGTGTCGGCCGCCCGGGTGAGTCAAGCGATCAAGAAGCAGGAACGTACCATTGGCGCCGCCTTGTTCGAGCGCACCAGCCGTCAGGTGACCCTCACCCCGGTGGGACGGCAGCTGCGCGACGACCTCCTGCCCGTCTACCAGGGCCTGCAACAGAGCCTGGAGCGGGCCAGGACCGGGGCCCAGGGCAAGACGGAGGTCCTGCGGATCGGCATGATGCCGAGCAACGCCCACGATCTGCGCCCGTTCTGGGACACCTTCCGCTCCCGGCACCCACAGTGGGGCCTGCGGATCCGCCACAGCCCGTTCATCGACCCGTTCGGCCCGCTGCGGTCCGGCGACGTCGACATCCTGGTGTCCTGGACCCCCGTCGAGGAACCCGATCTGACCGTCGGACCGGTCCTGTTCACCGAGCACCGGGTGGCGCTCGCCGCGCGGGACCACATCCTGGCCGACCGGACGTCCGTCTCCGTCGAAGCGCTCGGGGACCACGGCGTCATCGGCTCGACAAGCCCGCTGCCCGACTACTGGGAGGACGCCTTCATCCCGTTCCAGACCCCCAGCGGCCGTACGATCGAACGCAACCACACCGTGGGGACCTTGGACGAGCTGTACACCATCGTCGCCGTCGGCGAAGCCCTCAACAGCCTCGGCGCCCATGTCACCCGGTACCACGTCCGCCCCGACATCATCTACCTGCCCCTCCACGACGCACCACACCTGCACTGGAGCCTGGTGTGGCGCACGGGAGCCGAGACCGACCTCATCCGGGCTTTCGCCCAGGTCGTCCGCGACCTCGGAACACCGGAGCTCTAACTGATCGTTTCAGAATGCGGTGCGTAGTCGTCTCAAGCAGATGAAGGAGCAGGCGAGTTGGTGGAGGCTGTGGTGGAGGTCGGCGTGTATCTCGTAGCGGATGCGCAGGCGTTTGAACTGGTGCAGCCACGCGAACGTCCTCTCAGATGGACAAGGGCCATCTGTACCGGAACACCACGCTGGTCATGATCTCCATCGGCGGCAACGACTCCCGCTTCGCCGAGACCATTCAGAAGTGTCTGATGTCCGTGGGCAACGTCAACCGCAAGGACGAGACGTTCGACAAGCTGGACGACAGCGTCGGCGGCCGGGACAAGCAGTTCGTCGGGCAGCCGCTGGAGACGGCCATTCCGGGTCTCATGAACCAGGTCGTCCGGCCGGACATCACCCAGGTCCTGAAGGAGATCCACGACAGGGCTCAGAACGCCAAGATCGTCCTGATGGGGTACCTGCCGCTGATCTCGGACAGGGATCGTCCCTGAGTATCGGCCCACTCGGCCTGTCCCAGGATTCCGCGGGCCGGCTCGACGACACCGCGGACACGCTGGCGGCGGCGATGCAGGGCGCGGCCGGCGACGCCAAGAGCGCGGGTATCCCCGTCTGGTTGTCCACGCCGAAGAGTGCTTTACCTCCGATCCTGGCGCGCGGTGGTGTGCCGGCCCAGCAACGTCCTGGTGGCGTCGAGAAAGGGCAGCAGCCCTGGGGCCTGCTGTCCGTTGCGCCTCCAGGTCGCGTGGATCGGGGCCTCGTACTGGAGCCCACGCCACGGGACCAGGCCGACGGCCCCTCGGGCCAGGTCCGCGGCCACGGCGATCTGCGGCAGCAGCGCACACCCCATGCCGGCCGCGACGCACGTCCGCAGGGCGCCGATGCTGGTGAGCTCCGCTGCCACCCGAGGGCGGGGCCCTGGCGCGGAACCGACTGCCTCTTCGAACATCAGCCGGTAGCTGCAACCGGTCTCCGTCACAAGGAAGTCGACCCCGGCGAGATCGGAGTTGGTCACCGACTCCCGTCGCGTCAGCGGGTGGTCCTTGGGGGCCACGACGACGACGGGTTCCGGCAAAAGCGGCATACTCTCCAGGTCCGGGTGGTCCGGGGGTGCGCCAAAGGTGAAACAGAGGTCCATGATTCCTTCACGTACCCCCCTGCGGCACTCCTCCCGATTCCCGGGGCGAAGCACCACGTGCACTTTCGGGCAGTCCTCACGGAAGCGGGTGAGCAGCGAGGGGAGCCGGTAGACGCATAGCGTCTCAGGCGCCCCGATCAGCAACTCTCCTCCGGGAATGCCCACCTCGGTGACGGCCGCCCTGGCCTCCTCGGCGAGGGAGAGCATTCTCTCGGCGTAGTCGACCAGGCGGTGCCCAGCCGGGGTGAGCCGTAGACCGCGGTTGGATCGCTCGAACAGGAGCACACCCAGATCCTGTTCCAGTGCCTTGACCTGTTCGGTCACGCTCGACTGCGCGTAGTTCAGCCGCTCGGCGGCGCGAGTGACGTTCAAAGCGTCGGCCACGGTGCGGAACGTACTGAGCTGTCGCAGCTGCATGATGCTGTCCCCCCGGAGCCGGCATCGGTTCTCCCGATGATGCCATCGGAAGCTCCCGTTTCCGATCGACTTTCGCTGTTGTCAAGCTTTAAGTCCAACCTCTCTGACGGCCACCACTCTTCAATCCGGCCGTTGCCGCTCCATGAAAGGTGTGTCATGTCTGCGCCAACCATGCAGGCCTCCGGCGCCTCCAGCGAGACGCTCGCCGAGAATCCCGCACGCCGACGGCTGCTGCTCATCGGGCTCTCGCTCGGCTACTTCATGGTTCTCCTCGACACCAGTGTGGTGAATGTCGCACTGCCCGCCATACGTCACGACATCGGAGGCGGACTGTCCGGGATGCAGTGGGTGGTCAACGGCTACACCCTGACATTCGCCGCGCTGCTGCTCACCATGGGCGCACTGTCCGACCGTTTCGGTGGACGCCGGGTCTTCATCGTCGGCACCTGGGCCTTCCTGCTCACATCGCTGATCACGGTCTTCTCGCCCAACCTCGGCATGTTGATCGCCATGCGCGCCCTGCTCGGCATCGCGGGTGCCGCGCTGCTGCCTTCCTCCATGGCCGTCATCGCCACCACATTCACCGACCCGGCTCAGCGCGCCCGCGCACTCGGCTCCTGGGCGGCCGTCACCGGTGCCGCGCTGGCCGCCGGCCCGGTCCTCGGCGGCGTGCTCACCGACGCCCTCGGCTGGCGCAGCATCTTCGCCATCAACGTGCCCGTGGCGCTGGTCAGCGTGCTCATCGCACGGGTCCACGCGCCCGAGACCAAGCTGAACACCAGCCGTGGGGTGGACCTGCCCGGCCAGATCAGCGCGGTGCTGGCGCTTGCCGGGCTCACGTTCGGCGTGATCCAGAGCGAGAATCTCGGCTGGAGCTCGAAGCCCGTGCTGACGGCGCTCGGCGTCGCCCTGGTGGCTGGGACCGTCTTCCTGGTCGCGGAAGGCCGGCCGGCCGGGCCGCGCGGCCCCATGCTCCCGCTGATGCTCTTCCGTAATGCCACCTTCTCGGCCAGTGTGCTCAACGGCCTGCTGGTCAACTTCGGCCTCTCCGGGCTGCTGTTCGTCATGTCCCTCTACTTCCAGCAGGCGCGTGGCTTTTCAGCCCTGCTGGCCGGCTGCGCCTTCCTGCCTCTCACCCTGCCGACAGCCTTCAACCCGATTTACACCGGCCGACTGGTCGCGCGATCCGGGCCGCGGAAGCCGTCCGTTCTGGGCTTCGGACTCCTGACGGTCGGTTCGGCTGTTCTGACGGCCGGCATCACGGGCACGGGAACCGCGCACACCCTGCTGATCGGGATCGGCCTGCTGGTCTTCGGCTTCGGTGTGTCCTTCGCGATTCCCTCCCTGGTGACGGCGACGGTCTCGGCCACACCGAAGGAGCAGGTCGGCATCGCGTCAGGTGTGCTGAACTCCGCACGTCAGACTGGTGCCGTCATCGGGGTCTCGGCACTCGGCTCGGTGCTGCACGCCGCCGCCGACTCCACGGATGGGAGCCGCACCGCACTGATCACCGCCACAGTGGTGCTTCTGCTGGGTCTGCTGCTGTCCATCGGCTTCATCGGACGGAACAAGCAGTCGGCCTAGTGCTGGATTCCTCAAACGGAGTACGCGCATCGGCGGCGCAGTCCCTGGGGGGAGGGTGTGGGTCTTCCCCATATCCAGGGCCGGGCACGGGCGTTGAGCTGGGATGTTGCCAGGCGGGTGGCGTGTTCGATCTCGGGTGGTCCGGCGAAGGACTGGCCGGCGAGGGCGGCTTTGCGGAAGATGCGCCACCAGCCCTCCTGAAGGTTGAGCCGGGACAGGTTGTCGGTGACGGCACAGATGCCCCCGGCGGGATCGGCTGCCTCGACCTTCTCCTGGCAGAAAGCAAAGCACTGTTGCGGGAGGAAGCGGTCATGGTGACTTCGTGTCCGTCCCGCACTCGCAGCGCGCCGTGGACCCAGGTCTTCTCCGGCCCACGGCTGTGGTCGACTTCGGACTTGAGCGGTGGCTGTCCGGCGACCAGCCCGGCGCCGGCGGGAACGTGCGGGGGATCACCGGGCCGAGCTCGTCGGTGCAGACGACCGTCGCGCCCTCGGGCGGGCAGGTGTAGAGGCCGAGGGCCCGGGTCCTTCTCCCTCGAAGTCCGGGTCCTTCGAGCGGGTCCAGGACCGGGTGCGACGCCGGCGCACACCCTCGGCCGGCAGGATCCGGCGGACCTGACCGCGGCCGA
>NZ_BMVG01000042.1 GCF_014650595.1 Streptomyces alanosinicus | reverse complement strand
GTGGCGGGCCGGCCGCAACAGCGACGGCTCCTACACACTCACCAACGTCGCCAGCGGCCGGGTACTGGACGAGCCGGCCAACCGGACGGGCAACGGCACGAGAATGCAGGTCTGGGACTCGGCCGGTGGCGCCAACCAGCACTGGCGGGCCGGCCGCAACAACGACGGCTCCTACACGCTGACCAACGTCGCCAGCGGCCGCGCGCTGGAGATCCCCGGCGGTCGGACCGCCAACGGCACCCCCGTCCAGGTCTGGGACTCGGGCGGCGGCGCCAACCAGCACTGGAACCTCAAGGCCGCGACGCCCACGCCGACGAGCAGCACATGTGCCCTTCCCTCGACGTACCGGTGGACCTCGACCGGTGCGTTGGCGCAGCCGGCGAACAGGTGGGGCGCGGTAAAGGACTTCACCGACGTGGTCTACAACGGCAAGCACCTGGTCTACGCATCAAGCGTGGCGGGATCGTCGTACGGCTCGATGATGTTCAAGCCCTTCACGAACTGGTCGGACATGGCGTCGGCCGGCCAGACCGGGATGAGCCAGTCCGCGGTGGCGCCCACGCTGTTCTACTTCGCGCCCAAGAACATCTGGGTGCTCGCGTCCCAGTGGGGCGCGGCGCCCTTCGTATACCGCACCTCCAGCGACCCCACCAACCCCAACGGCTGGTCCGCGCCGCAGCCGCTGTTCACCGGCGGCATCCCCGGCGCCGCCCCGATCGACCAGACCCTGATCGCCGACGACCAGAACATGTACCTCTTCTTCGCCGGTGACAACGGCAAGATCTACCGGGCGAGCATGCCGATCGGGAACTTCCCGGGCAACTTCGGCTCGTCCTACACAACGGTCATGAGCGACACGACGAAGAACCTCTTCGAGGCGCCCCAGGTCTACAAGGTCCAGGGCCAGAACCAGTACCTCATGATCGTCGAGGCCCGGGGTGCGAACGAGCAGCGCTACTTCCGCTCCTTCACCGCCACCAGCCTGAACGGTCCCTGGACCCCGCAGGCCGCCAGTGAGAGCACCCCCTTCGCGGGCAAGGCCAACAGCGGCGCCACCTGGACCAACGACATCAGCCACGGTGACCTGGTCCGCAACAACCCCGACCAGACCATGACCATCGACCCCTGCAACCTGCAATTCCTCTACCAGGGCAAGTCCCCCACCGCGAGCGGCCCCTACGACCAACTGCCGTGGCGGCCTGGCCTCCTCACCCTGCAGCGCTGACCGACCCCACCGAAACGACCCGGGGAACCGCCCTTGACATGCGCTGACGCCCGCTGACCACGCGGCCCGCGGGTTTTCCGCGTCACGGAATCGGGTTCGACGGGTCATACACCGTCCGAACCCACGTACGTCTTCACCGAATGATCACTGTTACGCTTCCGGATCTCCGTCCGGGCACACCCTCCGGATGTTCGCATGTCATTCCCATGACACTCACAGAGTCGCACCGAGAAGAGGTCGCCCGTGGGCACAGTCGTCGACGACGCCGCCTCGGTGGAGTTCCATGCCTTCTTCGAACGCCACTACGCCGAACTCGCCCGATTGGGAGGCCTGTTGACCGGTGAGGCGGACGCCGCCGACGATCTGGCGGCGGATGCGCTGCTGGCGCTGTGGCACCGCTGGGACCGGGTGCGCGCGGCCGACCATCCGGTGGCGTACGCGCGGGGCGTGGTCGCCAATCTGGCCCGCACTCGGATCCGCGGCGCGGTGCGCGAGCGCCGGCGGATCGCCCTGTTCTGGTCGCATCGCGAGGAGCGGACCGAGAACCCGGACGTGGCCGGGGTGGTGGACGTCCAGGAGGCGCTGCGCAGGCTGCCGTTCCGTAAACGGGCGTGTGTGGTGCTCCGGCACGCGTTCGACCTCTCGGAGAAGGACACCGCGCTCGCCCTCGGGGTGTCGGTGGGTACGGTGAAGAGCCAGACGTCCCGGGGCATGGCCGAACTGCAACGGCTGCTCGGCACCCAGGGTGCGGAGCGGAAGGTGCACGCGGCGATGACCCGGGGCACCAGCGAGAGCGGAGGAAGGAACCGATGAGGCAGCAGGACGTGCACGACGAGCTGCGCGCCCGGCTGCACGAGGCGGCCGGGGCCCATGAACCCGACCGCGCGCGCATCCTGGCCCGCGTGGAGCGCGGCATGGCCGCGCCGTCCCGCCCCGGCCACCGGGCCACGCGGCCACCGCTGTTGGGCTGGGTACGGCTGGTCAGCGCGACCGCGGCAGTTGCCGGAGTGCTCACCGTCGGCGGGTACGCGGTGGCGTCCGCGGTGAAGCACCGCCCCCCGACGCAGGACCGTACGGTCGGCGCCTCCCCCACGCCCCGCACCTCACCGGACGCCACCGCGAGCCGTCCGCCCGCCCGCACCGCCGCCCCGGCGCCCGGTGCGGGCACCACGCAGCCGTCCGGTGCGCCGAGTACCGGTCGGTCGCCGAGCGCCGGGGCCTCCGCCCAGCCGCCCGCGGCCCACGGCGCGCAAAGCGGCCCGCTGTGGTCGGACGGCTCCGTGGACCCGCACAGCAACGGCTTCTGGTCCCAGAGCGATGTCACTCTCAAGACGACCAAGCAACTCACCGCGCTCACCGTCCAGTTGAAGATCTCTCAGACCGGCGGCGTGTCCTCCACCGGCGCCTGGCGCTCCCTGCCCCAGACGGACTTCACCCAGACCGTCCAGGAGCAGAACGGCTTCCTCGTCTACACCTGGACGCTCAAGGACGGCCGTACGGTCCCGGCGGGCCAGTGGGTCTTCGCCGGGCAGTACAACCACCAGCAGGGCGGCCGGGACGCCAAGGACGACAGCTACACCGTCACGGGGACGGCCGACGGCCACGCATACACCGTGGGCGGGGAGTTGGCCACGCAAACGAGCGCAGGCGGGGCCTCCTAGAGTTCTGCTCTTTGGCCTGCGCGTCTCGCTTGCGGCGGCGTCCCCATCATGATCGAAACCACGAAAGTGCCTTCTGAACTGGGGCGATGAGGCTTGTCCAAGGTCCCCGTCCGCCCAGCGGGAAGGCACTTTCCGCGTGCACACTACGGGGTCACGTCCCCGGCTCGCCGTCTCCACCGACGGTGGACGTGAACTGCTCGGCCTGGTCCTGGACATCGATGCCACCCTGGTGACCTGCCGCTCCGAGAAAGCGAACGCCGCGCCGGCCCACAAGCACGGCTTCGGCTGCCACCCGCTGCCGTGCTTCCTGGACAACACCGGCGAGACCCTGGCCGGCCTGCCGCGACCGGGCAACGCCGCGGCCAACACCGCCACCGACCACATCAGTTGCTCGATGCCGCGCTCGCCCAGATCCCCGAAACCCACCACCACGGCACCGACATCCTCATCCGCGCCGACAGCGCCGGATCGGCCAAAACCTTCCTGACCCGCATACGAGCCCTGCGCCCGGCGGCATCCGCGCCTCCTTCTCCGTCGGACGGCCCATCATCGAGCCCGCCCGCCGGGCGATCCGCTCCCTGCCCGGCTCCTTGCCGCAGCTGGTGCTCGATCGACTGGAACAGCCTCGCCGCTGTCGTCGCCGCGCCTGTTGTGGATCACGCAAGAAATAGCCCTGTGGGCAACCGCACTGTGCGTTGCTGGTGCAGTTGGGGGAGTGCTCGGGGCGGTCTACTTCGGCTGGCGCTACATCCGCTCACGCAGGGATTCGCAGTCATGAACTGCTAGGACCGTTGCCGTTCGCGAAGCAAAGCCAAAAGTGCCCCTCCGGTACTCACGCCTGAGCACCGGAGGGGCACCTTTCACGTTTCCTTCAATTTCTACGGCGTGGACATCTTCGCCACCGGCTGGGTGCGTCTACTTGAGAGGCGTGCCACCCGAGTTGTGGTACGCGATCGTCTTGTTGATCAGGTTTCCGCCGTCGGTCTCGACCCCGGTCTGTTCCTGCTGGCCCGCACCGAACAGGAGGCCGGCGATGTGTGCGTCCGCCACCTGGTCCATGTGTCCGAAGAACCAGTCGACCTTGTCGTCCTTGTAATGGTTGAGGGTGTTGTTCTGCGCCATGTTGCCCACGGGGATCTGCCACAGGACCACCGGCTTGCCCACCGACTCGGCCATCGTCTTGTAGAACTTCAGCGCGGCAGCGGCCTTCTGGTCGTTCCAGTAGGTGTCACGGCCGCCGTGCTCCGGCAGCGCGTACCAGCCCGCGTCGCGGTCCGACACGTCGGTGGCCAGGAAGTCGGCGTTCGACGCGCCGAGGTCCTTGTAGTCGTCGACGCACTTCTGGACGTCGTTCTGCCAGTCCCAGCAGGTCAGGTGGAACCCGGCGCCCGTGTTCGGCGCGTACTTGTGCGCCATCGAGATCAGGCAGCGGGACAGGCCGGCGGCGCTGTTCTCCTGCGATCCGCAGTCCGTCGGATTCGAGGCCGTGACCTGGGCGGCGACCTTGTGCGGGTTGCCGAGCGACCGGACGTAGCCCCAGAAGTCGGGCTCGATGTCGATCATGTCGTGCGAGTTGCCGATCTTCTGGAGGAAGAAGCGGTAGTCGTTCATGTAGCGGGTGAGCAGGTCGGTCCTGTTGATGGCGACGACCTCGCCCGGACCGTCGCCCTGGCCCGCCGCATCCCCGAGGTCGCGCAGCGAGTACCAGGTCCAGAAGTTCTTCTGCGGGCGCGGCTTGCCCTGGTACGTCGCCTTGGCCACCTTGGCGTCGCCGTAGGTCACGTAAAAGCCGGGCGCCGTGGTGTCACCGGTCCAGCAGCCCCACCAGCTCGACCACTCGGCCTTGCAGCGCGATGCCGTGTAGTAGTCCGAGGAGGGCGCGGGCTGGCTGTGCACATAGGCGTACCGCACGTCGAACGGCGCGGCGGCTGCCGAGGCATCGGACATCGAGCCACCGATGAGCACCCTGTCACTGCCCATGAAACCTCTCGCCGAGCTGCCGCCACCGGCACCGCCACCGGCGGCCGGAGACGACGCCGAGGCCGACGGCGACGGCGAGTGGGTACCGCTCGGCGCCTGGCCTGTCGGAACGCTGCCGCCGGGCGTGGTGGGCGCGGTGGGCGTGGGGGTGCCCTCGACGCTCCCGGCCGGGACGAGCTTCCACTCCTGGTTGGCGCCGCCGCTGTCGCGGTTCTGGGCGACGCGGCCCCCGTCGGCCTTGGAGCCCTTCTGGACCTCAACGGCCATGCCGCTGAAGCGGTTGATCAGACGCACGTAGCCGTCCGACGACTTCTCCAGGTGGAACTGCTGGTTGGCGCCGTTGTGGTCGCGCCACTGCACCATGGCGGAGCCGGCGGTCTTCGACCAGCCGTAGTCGTCCAGCACCTTGCCGGAGTTCCGGTTCTGCAGCCGGTAGTTCCCGTCACCCGAGTCGATGAACCGCCACTGCTGGTTGGTCCCGCCGTTACGGCCCCACTGCACCACCGCCGCACCGTCGTACGTGGCGTAGGAGAGGCCGTCCAGCACCTCGCCGCTGTTGCGGTTGACCAGTACGTACCAGCCCTTCGTATCCACGACTCCCGCTGAGGCCGTGTTGACCAGGGCCACGGAACCGCCCACGACAGCCAGGCCGACGGCCGCCCACAGACTCCGACGCTGGTACAGCCGACGGCCACGATGCCCCTGCCGTCGCTCCGGAGCGGCTGAGCGGAACGACAGGCGACCACGGCGACGACGGTGGGCGCGACCGCCGCCGGGCGACGCCTCCGACGACGCGGATGGGCGAGGAAACATTTCGGTGCTCTCTTTCGGCCGTTGCCTCTGACCGGACCACCTGGTCCGGACAACACCCAGTTGCCACCGCCGCCGCAAAGGTTGCCCCGGACCGCGAGAATTTTTTCGGCCGCCCCGCACCGCGGCACCGGCCGCACAGCACTCCCCACCGAGCCGGGGCGCGGGCCGGTTGATCCTGGCCGACCGTTGAAGGCGGTTGAGGACGAGCGTTTCCAGGCGGTCGAGGGAGGGCTCAGCGTGCGCTGACCTTGATGGTGCTGGTGGCCTGCGCGGGTTCGGTGCGGGCGTCACCGCCGAAGACCGCGGTGAAGATCGTGTTCCTGGTGACCTTGTAGGTGATGACGAGCTTGCCGGCGCGGTCCACCGCGGCGGCCCGCACCAGCTTCTTCGCACCGCCCGCCGGTTGCGCGTAGACCGAGACCTTGCGCTCCTTCCACGTCCTGCCGAGCTTGGCGGTCAGTGTGGCCTTCTTCCCCGATGTGACGGTCTTGCCGTTTCCGTCCAGGGTCAGCGTCGTCCTGTTGCGCGGGACTTTGACCGTGGCGGTGACGGTCGCGGGGGCATGCGTGGCGTCGCCGGGGTAGTGGAGGGTGTAGGTGACCGTGCCGCCCGCGGCCGGGGTGTCCTCGATCTCGAACTCGCCGTCGCGCGACAGCCACACCGTGTGGGTGCCGAGCGACTTGCCCTTGGGTGAGGCGAGGTCGGTCCGTGTCACCTCGATCGGCAGGGTGTCGGGAAGCCGGGGCAGGGTGAGGTCGAATTTGCCGGTCAGGGTGAGCTTCTGGTCCAGCGGGGACTTCGCGGGCGCGCTGACACTGAGCTTGGTCATCGCCTTGGTGGCGTCGTCGAACGACCGCAGAACGAGGTTCTTCCCGCCCGCGCCGTCGCTGGTGAGGATGAACAGCTTGCTGCTGTCGGGTGCCCAGGCCAGACCGTGCGGCTGCACGGTGTTGTAGTCGCCGGTGCTGATGAACCGGGTCGCGCGGCTGTCTCCCGGCCGGTAGACGTAGGTGTCCACGTCCTTGCCGTACCGGACCCCCACGGCCAGCGCGCCGTTCGGGGCGTACTGGACGGCGTTCGGCTCACCCTGGATCTCCAGGGTCCTGGTGTCCTGGCCGCCGGAGAGGTCGGGGCGGAGGTGCGTCACGAAGTCGTCGACACCGTCCGCGGTGACGATCTCCTTCCCGTCCGGCGAGACGGCGAGGTCCTCCTGGCCGCCGAGGCTGTCGGGCATGATCTGCTTGCGGTAGGCGAGCTTCCGCGCCGTACCGGAGGAGACGTCGTAGACGGCGAGTTCCTCCGGGGAGCGGTCCTTGTTCCCCGCGACGAGGACTCCCTGGTCGCCGCCGGGGGCGGTGGTCAGCTGCGGTGCCGACTCCCAGGGCACCCCGCCCGACTGGTTCAGCGTGACGCCCGGCTTGGCAGCGGAGAGGTCGAGGAAGCCGATGTTGCCCCCGCCCTGGGCGTACGCGCCATAGCCGAACCAGAGCTTGCCGCCGGCGAAGGCCAGGTCCAGCGGGGCGGTGTGCGCGCCGGTGGCGTAGCGGGCGGTCTCCTTGAGCGTGACCGTGTCGACAGCGGAGATCGCGTCGGCGTCGGGCAGGGCGACGTAGAGCGTGGACGAGTCCTCGCTCAGCGCCATTCCGGTGCCGCTGGTCTCGGCGGTTATCCGGCCCACGGTCTTGCCCGTGTAGTCGGCGACGACGACGGAGTTGGTCTTCGGGTCGCTGATGAAGACGTGGTGGTGGACCCCGTCCACCACCATCTCGCCCCGCGGCCAGTCCGCCGAGATGGGCAGCGTCGCACTGCTGTCCGCGGCGGCGGTCTGGGTGCCGGCCCCGACGAGGCAGACGGATCCGAGCAGGATGGCGAGCGCCGCCGTTCCCGTGACGGCGGTACGAGAATTGGCATGACGAACACGCATGGTGTTGTGTCCCCGTTCACAATGTGCCCGGCCGGTGTTGCGATGGCCGGAATCGGTCGATGACGAGGTTATGTCATGCCTGGTACATGGAGTGCGGGCCCGTCCCGTCCCCGCGGTTACGTCCCCTCTGCGCATGAGGAGGCATCACCGACGTCGGCATCTCAGGGTGACGCCGGGTACCGCAGCATCGACAAAGCCGACAAGGAGACCGGGCAATCGCGGAGCCTACTCAGCGCTTAGTAGCTGAAACTCGGCCATCGGCATTCGTGGCCTATACGCCTATCTTCACTTATGGTGCGGCTCTTTGAATTTCCGGCTGGATGGCATGTGTAAGTGCCACCCAGCCGGACACAGGCTCTCTCACCGGCGCACGAGCCAGTCAACTGCTATTCACCACCTTTCTGCTGGCCGCGATGAGGCGCAGCGCCCTCGACGGAGCCATCCGAGGCACCGTCAGTGGTGATGGCAGTGGTGATGGCAATGGCCATGATGGTCGTGGTCGTAATCGTGGTCGTGATCGTGGCAGTGACTATCGCCGGTGCTGGGACCAGGGTCGGAACCCAGGTCGGAACCGTCGAGAGCGGGATCCGGGGCGGACTTGCCCGAGCCGGAGCTCCCCGAGCCGGAGCCCAAGTCAGAACCGCTGAGGGCGGGATCTGGGCCGGACTTGCCCGAGCCGGTGCTGCCTGAGCCGGAACCGCCCAGAGCGGGATCCGGGCCGGACACGCCCGAGGCCACCGAGTGAGGCATCGGAGAGGCCATTGCCACGGATGCCGGCAGGATGATGCCTCCAGCGATGGCGACCGAGGCAATACCGACTGCGAGACTGAAGCGTCTCCGCCTTGTACGGTCGACGTTTTCAACGCTACTTTCGCGGTTCATGATTTTCTCCCAAAAGTGAGAGGAGTTGTGTGACGAGTCCCATTAATTGGGGGCGCCATTTCCGGGCGGACCGATTACGGGCCACCGGAAATCTTCGACCAGGTAATCGAACGGATGTTCCGCATTGAATTCCGCCCCGGCCTGCTGCCTCGTTTCCTTTACTCGGCGAGGCTCGCATTTCCAGTAGGCCCGCGTGGTGCAGCTGCCGTCATGTTCCGAAGCTTCGGGACTTGACAAAAGGCAATGCGTCGGAATCGCCGGCCGCCCGAGTCTGGTGATGATCCGTCGATGGCGGAGCATGCCCAGCCCTGACCATCTCGCTTTCCGTAGCTCAGGCAGAACGGGGCGCCAGGCTCAGTTGGGGTCCATCCCTCGCGAAGGGCCAGGCCGACGGCGCGGGCGACGTCGGAGGGCAGCACGGGCTTGGGTCTCTGCATGCTCCACCGCGAACGAGCAAGGCTTCCATGCCAGCGCCTGAAAGTAGGTCGGCCTGCGTCGCAGCCGCCATCGGGTGCGAGCGAGCAAGCCGGCGTACTGACGACCAGGCTTGAAGGTGTGAGCCGTCGAATCGAAGGACAAGGGCGGATATTTTCTTGATCGAATCGATGAACCTAAGCCGAAACCGGCTTCTGACCTTTGAAGTTGCGATCCTGATTCGTGGTGGTCACAATCAACCCACCAGGCCCGCAAGGGCATTGAACGCAGGAGGCCACCCGCGTGTCCGTAGGAAGAGGCGCGGGTGGCCGATGGCCCAAGACAGGACCGGTTCAAGTATGAAAGATCGCTGGAGGCAATTCCAGGCACCCGCCCCGGCGGCGGGCGTGAGCATTGTCTACGTCTTCGCGCTCCTGGCCGGAGTGATCTTGATTTGCTCTGGACGGGCGTCGGTGCCGGAGGCCACCGGGTTTGTCACGCCCTTCCTCCTCGTCCATGAGCGGATGGTCTCGAGAGCTACGGATCAGAAGGTCATGCCCTCGGCGTAAGTGATCCGATGGCATCGCCGGCTTGGCGGCGAAGTTGGGCCAGCGGCCCACCGGCGGCGGCGAGGCGTGATCAGCTTGAGGTGCGGAGTCCATCATCGCCAGCGCCATAGCCGTCCTCGGAACCCTGCTCGGATCGGGGATCACTCTGGTGTTCCAGGAGCGCACCACCGACAGGGGCCGTCAGTTCACCCGCCGTGAAAAGCTTCGGCAGGAGCGACTCGATGCCTACTCCGCCTATGCCGGCGCGTTGGTCAACTACCGGCGCTGCCTGGTCCATCTCTGGTTCTGTGAACACGAACAGCCACCACCGGAGGACCCCGACGCCGTGCGCATCCGCGCCTACGACCTGCGCTCCACCGCCCAAGAGGCGCTGTTCCGGGTGCAGATGCTCACGGATGACGAGACCCTGAGCCAAGCCGCGGAAGACGTACTCGCAGACATCACGACGGTGTCCAAAGCTGAGAGCAGGGCCGAATACGGCGCGCTCAGGGCACAGACCCGTGACCACATCAGCCGACTGGTCAGCGCGGCCAAGCAACGCCTTTGAGCCGTACCTCCGGGCGTCAGGCGTTCCTGGACCCGGGGGCGGCAGGCGAAGTACTCGACGACGCGGCACGAGTTCGTCGTAGCCCACGTCGTTGGGGAAGGTGGTCAAGCCGAAGGGCGTGGGCTGGAGAGCTCGGCATACGCGCGGGCCATACGGCCGGGCCATACGGCCGGGCATGCCGCGCAGGGTCTCGGAGGCCGTCGAGATGCCGAGTGCCGGGAGGAACTGGCCGGCCGTGGCCTTCGCGGCGGCCAGGTCGACACCGTCGGGCTCATGGACGACCCGCAGGGCGGGCCGCCCTGGTGTCATCTCGTCCTCGTTGTACCGCTCTGTTCGGGCGGTGGCGCCGTTCGGGCGCTCGGTCGTGTCAGCCGCCGCCGATACCCAGGGCGGTGAGCAGCACCAGGACGAGGGTGACCACGGCGAGCAGACCGTGTGCCAGCACGACCGATACCGGGAAGTGCCGTTCGGCGGGGACGGATCCTTCGGCTCCCGGGCCCGCGGCGGCCGTGGCCGAGGCCGCAGCCGTGGCCGAGGCCGCAGCCGTGGCCGAGGCCGAGGCCGCAGCCGCTGCCGCTGCCGCTGCCGCACGGACGGTGGCGCGGTCGCGGTGGACCGAGATCCAGCGGGCCAGCATCACGAAGCCCAGCAGCGCGACCGGCAGCAGCAGGCCGAAGGCGGTCCAGGCCAGGGCACTCTTGTCGGCCACGACGTAGGTGATCCAGACCACCAGCCCGAGCGCGGCCAGGGCGAAGTGGCCGAAGACGACGGGGGCGGGGAGGCGGCTGGTGCCGGTCTGCTGCTGGCGGATTCCGCCACGTCGGATCCAGGTGCCGAGCATGTAGAAGCCGCCGAGAGCGGTGACCACCCAGGTGATCAGTGCGGCGATGTCCATGGGGAACTCCGAAGGGGACGGTGGTGAAGGCGGCCGGAGGACACCGGTCGCCGTGGTGGGGAGGGCATGCGCGAGCCGGTACCCCCGGTCAGACGGTCGAGGGGGTGGCGTTCTGGCCGCGGCCGGGGGTGTATCCCTCGGCCTGGGTGTTCTCGTCGGCGACCCGGACGCCGTAGCGGTAGGCGAGCTTGCCGCCCAGGAATCCCGAGACGCCCAGGACGGCCACGCTGAGCGCGGACAGGACCAGCCTGCCGATGCCGACGCTGCCGCCGTCGGCGTAATCACCGTGACGCCACAGGAAGTTGACGACGTAGGCGGCGGTCACCAGCAGGTTCAGCGTCATGTGGACCAGGGCGGTGCGGAAGGCCGGGGTGCCGGCCGGAATCGCGAACAGGTCGAGGAACCCGACCATGGCGGCCGACAGCGCACCGATCACCCCTACGGCGATCAACCACTCCGAGGTCCCCTTCCACCCGCTGGCCGCGAAGGCCCCGGAGCTGGTGTGCGGCATGAACCAGGCTTTCCTGTCCGGCTACCTCCACGGCCTGGAGGTCAACGGGGTGCGCGCGGTCCTGGCCCCCGAGCCCGGGGAGTGCTGCGTACGGCTCGGCCCGAGCGACACCGATCACGATGACGAGATGACACCGAACCCCTGACAGGACGACGGCCGGCCGCCCGCGCGAGCCACCGCCAAGCTGCACGACGCCGCCCCAACACGGCCACCACGGCAACCGCCGGAGCCCTTCCGCGGCTTCCCGTCCTCGGTGCCGGCTCGATCCCGAAGATCTGCCCCCACATGTCGGCTCGTCTGTTGAACTGCCCAGCCGGACCCTGCGTACCAGTCACTGCGGGCGGCACCGTGCCGCCTGGCGTACTGCCGGTAATGCCGGTACTGCCGGTACTGCCGGGGAAACGGGGCGGCGGGCACGCGCCTGCGCAGGTTGCACCGTGCGGCGACCGCGATTGGCGGGGTGCGGCGACCGCGGTCGGCGACGTGTGGCGCACGGTGCCCAGAGGGAGGGTCGAACGATTTCAGTGGATTCGAGCCGTCCGGTCAGCAGCGCTCTCGATGCAGCCGCGTCAGCGGGACGGGGGAAGGGGACGAGCGGACCACCCGTCCGTCGGCAAGTGCCGGGGTTGGTCCGTCGACAAGTGCCGGGGCTGGACGGCCTTCGCGGCCTGGCGGCACTGTATGTGGTCCTGTTCCACTGCTGGTTGTACAGCTTCCCGGGTTTTCCCGACAGTTCGGCGCCTGCGTGGCTGAACGCGCTGATGTTCGGGCGCCTCGCCGTCGTCTTCTTCCTGATACTGTCCGGCTTCTCCCTGGCGATCTCTCCGGCGCGTCACGAATGGCGCTCGGGCGGCGTCACCCGGTTCCTGCGCCGGCGCGCCTGGCGCATCCTGCCTCCGTATTGGGCAGCGCTGGCCATGAGCCTGATCATTTCCTGGCTCGTGGTACCGGCTTCGCACTACGGACAACCCACCGGCACATCAATCGTGGTGTACGGCCTCGTCGCTCAGGACATGTTTACCGCCCCGACACCGAACGGCGCCTTTTGGTCGATCGGAGTGGAGGCCGAACTCTATCTCTTCTTTCCCCTTCTCCTGTTTGTACGGCGCCGTTTGAGTGCGGTGGTGCTGGTCGCGTGCGTGGCACTACCGGTGATCGCCCGTGGGTTGATGGCTGCGGATGCGTCTCCTGTAGAGGGCAACAAATGGCTCACTCCGCATCTCGCTCCCGTGTTCGTTGCGGGCATGATAGGAGCAGGAGTCGTCGTTGCGTCGGACAGAGTGCAACGCCTGCCATGGGCATGGTTCGCCGGACTCGCCGCCATGCCCGTCCTGGCTCTGGGCCTCATCCAGGGTTCTGTGTGGACAGTGCGGCACTACTTCTGGGTGGATCTCGCTATCGCTCCCGCAATGACGATGCTGCTTGCCGCGGTTGCCACCGGCAGGCCCGCCATCCTCGTACGGCTCCTGACCACACGACCCATTCAGAGTCTTGGTGGCTTCTCCTACAGTCTCTACCTGATCCATCTGCCGATCGTCATGGCCGTGATTCACGGAGTGGCGCCGCGTTTTGTATCGCCCGGCCTGCCCACATTCTGGTTCACGCTTTTCCTCGCCCTGCCCGTTGCGGTGCTTGCGGCGTGGCTGTTCTCCAAGATCTTCGAGACGCCCTTCAAGCGGAACAGATCCTGGAAATCCTTGGTCGCAGCTTCAGGTTCAGATTCAGGTTCAGCGAGCAGGGCGATGGTCAAGACTACGTCATGTGATATCAGCGGCTGAGAATTCGGTGAGTCCCCCGACGTACCAAGGGAGTACGTAGATGCCACTCCCGACGAAGGGTGTTCCCTTGCGACGCGTTGTCCTTGCCTCGGCTGCGGGGCTCGTCTCCGGTCTCTTGCTGGGAGCGTGCGGCTCTTCGAATGACAACGCGTCCGACACCATGCCCGGCAGAGCCACCCCGGCCGTCACGGCCGCGTCGGTTCCCGCGACCTCCACACCGGCCGCTGGCGGAAACTCCGGGAGCGGACGCATGGCCATGACCACCATGGTGATGGCCAAGGCGGTGAAGGGAACAGGCGGTATCGTCACCGACGACAAGGGGATGACCCTGTACCGCTATGGCAGGGACCAGGCGCATCCGTCCAAATGGACGTGTGCCGGTTCATGCACGCGGACCTGGATGCCCGTCATCGTGGAGGGCCCCGTACAGACCTCGGGTGTTGAGGAGAGCCTTCTCGGCACGGTCCACCGGAACGGCATGAAACAGCTCACTCTCGCCGGCTGGCCGCTGTACCGCTACGCGGGCGACACAAAGGCCGGCCAGATGAACGGCCAGGGTAAAGACAAGGAGTGGTACGCCATCACTCCGTCCGGCCGGAATTCCGTCATAACGGGCTGATGCCCACCGGCTGGGCAGGCGGTTGCCGCCGCGATCACGGACAACGTGTCCTCGCGAGGGCGACGTCCGACGCGTCAACCGGGGATCATGTCGCCGATCATCTCGATGGCGATCATCCACATCGGCTGGGCGCCGGTGCCGAAGGCCGCGGCAAGCGCGTAGCCGAGGGCCGCGTCCGTCGCGTTCGGACCGGCGTCCTCCCGCCACTCCACGAGGACCCGTCCGTCACCGCTGGAGGAGAAGTCCCCTACATGCCGTCCGTCCCGCAGCAGCCGGCTGCCCGGGATGGAGTCGGGCACCAGCCGCCGGGCGTGACCCGCGTGTCGGACGTCGACGCGGTACGAGCGCCGGGTGAGCCGTCCCCTGGCCGGGGTGACGACGGCTTCCTCGCCGTCCACGGTCAGGATGAGCAGTGTGCCGTCGCGGGTGCCGATCGGGATGTGGTCGGCGACGTCGGTCCCGGCGGCACGGCGCAGCACGACCCGGGGCACCGACTCCCCCTCGACGGTCACCTCGCCCTCCCGTGAGTCCAGACGGACGGTGATCTCACCGAAGAGGTCGTCCTCCACCACGGTCTCCACCACGGTCTCGACGACGGGTTCCGGCGCCGGGTCCTCGTCCTCGGCCTTCCGGTCCTCGTGCGTGGTGCGGTCGGGCGAGGGGGCCGGGTCCTTCGGCATACGGGGCTTTCCTTTGCGGTTGCGGTCTGACGGATGGTCAGTACGTCAGGCGGTACGGCGTCGCGAACGCCGCACGTCAGGGGAACGGACCAGGGCGGCGGTCACGTTCCCGTGGCGGTCAGCTGCTGATCGCCGCCCCACTCCCGAGCCGGAGCGAGTCGGGGTGCGGGGACTCTCCGGTGCGGGAGCGCACGACACTGGGCCGGGAGCGCACGGAACTGGCCTGGGAGCGGCGGCAGCCACACCACCAGCGGGACATACCCACCCAAGGAGGGTGAACCTTGCAGGGCGCCCAGGTGAACACCTCTCACCCAGGTCCCAAGTTCCACATGATGCCCTCCTGGGCGGGCGCTGGAAGCACCACCTGGACGTCTCCGCCGACGGATCCCTGTACCTCAACGAACCGCACGACGCTCGGGCGGCCCGTGCCGACCGCGATCTTCCTGGCCCTCAACGGCATCGTGCTCTTCGTCACCGAGAAGCTGCGCCGCGGCGGCACAGGTCGCAGGCGGGCGGAGGGTGCCGTCACGCCGGACGAGCAGCATCTGAGCCCCGACGAGCTGTCGGACCTGCGGATCACCCGGATGACCATCCGCCAGGCCGTGACGATCGGCGCGGCCCAGATCCTCGCCCTCATCCCCTGACCAGTGCCGTGCGCTCCCGCACCAGAGAGCGTCCCCGTACCCCGGCGGCGACGCACGGCAGGAAAGGCCCCTGGGCGTTCCAGGCCCCCCTGGTCGACGTACGCAAGGATTCCGCCGACCGGGCCGCTGGCCGCGTCTCCGCCCGGACCAGGGCGTGCCTTCCGCGCCCCTCATCAGTACACCGGCAGGTGTAACGCTTGCTACATTCCATGATGTGGCGAACAAGGAACCGGTAAACCGCTGGCTCGTCCTCGTGATCAGACTGCCCGCCCAGCCGTCACGGCACCGTGTGGGCGTCTGGCGAGAGCTGCGCAGGATCGGTGCGCTCTCGCTCGGCCAGGGCATCTGGGCCGTGCCGGACGTGCCGGTCTTCGCGGACGGCATCGCGCGGGCCGTCGCGCTGACCGAACAGGGCGAAGGCCAGGTCGTCACCTTGAACGCCGCGGGGCGTGGCCCCCAGGACGCCGTCCGTCTCCAGGAGATGTTCGGTGCCGCCCGGTCGGCGGACTGGGCCGAGTTCCTGGCCGACTGCGGCAAGTTCGAGGCGGAGATCGCCAAGGAGATCCGCATCGCCAAGTTCACGCTGGCCGAGTTGGAGGAAGAGGAGCAGTCGCTGGAGCGGCTGCGGCGCTGGCACCGGGACCTGACGGCACGCGACGTGTTCGGGACCCCGGAGGTGGCCGAGGCCGGCGATCGGCTCAAGCGGTGCGTGGCCGCCTGCGAGGACTACGCCGAGCGCGTCTTCGCCGCCCTGCACCAGGCACCGGAGACAGAGACGGAGACGGAGACGGAACAGTGAGTACAGCGCCGGCGCAGCAGTCGGCTCCTGCCAGGCACATGTGGCCGCTGTACGCCGCCGGCTTCACCACCGCTTTCGGCGCGCACGGCATCGCAGCCAACCTCGGCGGCCACGCCCGGGGCACGGTCACCTCACTGCTGGTGCTCGGCGGACTCCTGGCCCTGTACGACGGTGCCGAGGTGCTGCTCAAGCCGGTCTTCGGCACCCTGGCCGACCGCATCGGCGCCCGGCCCGTGCTGCTCGGCGGACTCGTCGCCTTCGCCGCCGCGTCCACCCTGTACGTCGTCGCGGACAGCCCCGGCTGGCTGTGGGCCGCCCGGCTCGGTCAGGGCGCCGCGGCCTCCGCGTTCTCCCCGTCCGCCTCCGCGCTGGTCGCCCGGCTCAATCCGGCGGCCAAGCACGGCCGGGCCTTCGGCAGTTACGGCTTCTACAAGTCGATCGGCTACACCCTCGGCCCGCTGCTGGGCGGGGTGCTGGTGTGGGCCGGGGGACTGCGGCTGCTGTTCGCCGTCCTGGCCGTGCTCGGCGCGGCAGTCGCCGTGTGGGCCGCCCTCGCCGTACCCGTCGTACCACCGCTGCCCAAGGCCCGGCAGACGGTCCTCGACCTCGCCCGGCGGCTGGCCGACCCGTCGTTCCTCGTCCCGACCTCGGCGCTGGCCGCGGCGACCGCCGCCCTGTCGGTCGGGGTGGGCTTCCTGCCGGTCTCGGGCCGGGCGGCGGGCCTGGGCACGGTCGCCACCGGTGCCGCCGTGTCCGTGCTGGCCGCCTGCGCGGCCGTCGTCCAGCCCCGGGCGGGGCGGGCGCTCGATCACGGGCGGCTCACGACCCGTACGGGCATCACGGCGGGACTGCTGCTCACCGCCGCCGGAATGGGCTGCGCCACGCTGCCGGGCCTGACCGGCATCCTGCTCGGCGCCGCCCTGATCGGTGCCGGAACCGGTCTGATCACCCCGCTCGGCTTCGCCGCCCTCGCCGCGAGCACTCCGGCCGAACGGCTCGGGCAGACCATGGGCGCCGCCGAACTCGGCCGCGAACTGGGCGACGCGGGCGGCCCGTTGCTCGTCGCGACGGTCGCCTCCCTCACCACCCTGACCCACGGCTACGCCGTACTCGGCGCCCTCCTCGCCCTCGGCCCGGTCCTCACCCTCGGGCGGCGCCGTCTCGCCGGGGGGTGAAGCACCGCCTTCCGATCAGGGCGGGGGAAGGGACGAAGCCTTCGCCGGCGGGCCCGGGGCTGTGCCGCCCGCCAGCGGCAAGCCCAGCCCCGGTAGAGCGGCCGCTCACTCGGACACGATCCCCCGGGAAGGGCGGTCAGCGTGTGTGCAGCCGCGCCGCGGTGGTGTGCGCGTGCATCGCGGCCTCGAACAGCCGCTCTGTGTCATGTGCCGTGACGGCCAGGCTCGCGCAGCAGGCCAGCATCAGGACGACGAACGCCGCCACCATCATGTCGGGGCGGCGCAGCGGCGGAGCCAGCAGTGCCTGGACGCGTCGGGGCACCGGCCCGCCGGTCGCGGACAGCGCCGCCTGCTTGGGCCGCCCCGACGCCAGCGCTGCCCGCGCGATCGCCCTGGCGACCAGCCGCCGGTCCCCCGTCACAGCCCCGGCTTCCTCATCGGCCCAACGCTCCACGGCAAACGCTCCCGCTCGCTCCAGCGGCCGCAGCAGCGGATCGACCGCCGCCGTCAGATGCAGCACCAGCGAGAACAGATGGTGCCGATGCCGTAGATGCGCCCGTTCATGGGCGAGCAGAGCGTGCCGCTCCGGGCCGTCCAGCAGCCGCAGCATCCCGGACGAGACGACCACCCGCCCCGGCATGCCGAGCACGGCGAACGCCGCCGGCACCGGATCGTCGACCACGGCCAGATCCCCGCCCGCCGCGATGTGCCGGCACTCCCGCCAGGCATCGACCAGCGCACGTCCACGGCGCCAGGACGCCGCGGTCAGGCTCACCACCACGAGCAGGACCACCCCGGCGCACACCGCGGCCGTCTTCCGGCTCACCGGATCCTCCGCCGCCAGCGCACGCACCGACCACGGCCCTTGCTCCGCCACCAACGGCACCTGGCCCACCGCGGTGAACGCCAGAATCGCCAGCTCGGTGGCCCACGTACCGGCCGCCACGACCGCCGCGCACACCATCGCCCACGCACCCGCGCGCGGGGGCATCCGACGCCCCACCCACGGCGCGACCAGCGCCAGCACCGCGCTCACCAGCAACGGCAGATACATCGGCACCGGCCAGAACACGCCTTACCCTCGGTCAGGATGGTCGCCGTGCAACAACTGCTCCAGCAGCCGCTCGTCGTCCGACGACAGATCCGAGACGAACCGGGCCAGCACCGCCGCACGGTCCCCGCCCTCGTCCAGCAGCGAGTGCATCCCCGCCGCCGCGTGCCCGGCCTGGTCGTCCACGGGTGCGTAGACGTAACTGCGCCCTGCCCGCTGCCGGGTCACCATGCCCTTGTCGCCCAACCGCGTCAGGATCGTGAGCAGCGTCGTGTACGCGGCGTCGGGCACCTGTTCCTGGACCACTGTCGCCGGCACCGGGCCGCCGGCCGCCCACAAGGCAGCCAGCACCTCGCCTTCCAGCTCACCCCGCGCACGGCGCCGGGCCTCCCCCCGGCCGTCCTCACCGCCTGCCACCCGGCACCTCCCTCACCGTCCGGCCAGGTCATCTTCGACCGCTCAAACTACTACGAGACGTAGAACCGCGGCCATCCCGATCGCGAGCCCAGAGGTGTGGGTCCGCACGTACCGCCGGGTGACGGCGGAAGGGCGGGCGGGTCAGCAGCCAGGCCCAGGTAGCCGCCAGCAGCGGGCGGATGTGTTCGGCCGCGCAGTGGGTGGCGCCCGGCACGATCCATACCGTGGTGTTCCGGAGGGCGGCCAGGCGAGCGGTGTCGCCGCGCGGGATGAACTGGTCGTGCGCGCCGTTCACGGCCAGCAGTGGCACGCAGTTGTGCACGTCGCCCGCGTCATCCGCGTCCTCCACGTCGTCCACACGATGGTCCAGCAGTCCCTGGCGGCGCAGGGAGAACGCGGCCAGCATGCCGTCGGTCTCGGCCGCCTCCGGGAGGGCGGCCAGGCCGAGGGCGTTGCCCAGGATGCCCGGCATGCCGTACGGGAGGGCGAGTACGTCGATCGGCTCCTCGGGCTCGCCCGCACCGGTCGGCCCGCCGATGTCCACCGCCGCGTCCACCACGCCCCGCAGGGCCAGTTTGACCGCCCAGTGGCCCCCGAAGCTCAGGCCCAGGTAGGCAACGGGTTCGCCCGGCCGCCAACGTCGTATCTCACCGACGAGCGCGGACAGGAGAAGGTCGCCGTCCGGGGTCAGCGGGCCCGGCGCCTCGCCGGTGCCGGGCATGTCCACGGACACCACCAGGAGACCTGTCGCCAGCGCCGTCGCCACGGCCATGCGGTGCAACTCGACCTTCCAGGTGTCGACCCCGCCCGACAGCACCAGCACGCCGGGGCGGCGTCGGCGGCGTCGGGCCATGAGGTGAACGGGGAGGGAGACCATGCCGCCGGCCAGCCGCAACTCCACGGTCCCGCGCGCGATGCGGGGACCTTCCATGGCTTTCGGGCACGAGGGGAGCACCGGGAGACGACGGCCGGCGATCACACGTGCGTAGGCGGCGCGCTGACGCTCGTACGCCTCGTGCCGTTCGGGTGTGGCCAGGGCCGGGAAGCGGGCCGCGCCCCAGATCTGGGCCGCGCTCAGCCACTCCCCCGCGGCCTCCGCCTCCTGGGCCAGTCGCGCCCAGACCGGCACCCAGCCTCGCGGACCGGTCCCCCACATGTCGGTGATACCGGCTCGGGCCCGGGCGACGGTCCGGGCGGGAATGCCCCAGGCGGCGAACTGGCGGGAACGTTCGTCGAAGAGTTCGGCGGGAGCGATGTCGAACGTGAACATCACCCTAGAGTGGGTGCGTTCCCCGGTCTGGACAACTCGCATTGGACGGCCCGTGCCCCCACCCGCCACACCCCGCAAAAGGCCACGTCAGCAGCGGTCTCAGGAGACCTACGACGCCATCGTCGAGGCCGCTGCTCAGCTTTTCGAACGGGACAGCTATGCGGGGGCGACGACGAACCGGATCGCTGAGCGCGCCGGAGTGTCCGTCGGATCCCTCTACCAGTACTTCCCGAACAAGGATGCGCTGCTCTACGCCATCGGGGAACAGCACATACGGCACCTGCGGACCGAACTCGCGGAACTGACAACGGAGTTGCGCCGCACCATGCCCTCGCTTCCGGCATGTGTCCATGTGCTGGTGAAGGCCCTGGCCGACCTGCACCTGGCCCGCCCCCGGATGCACCGGCTGCTGTACGACCAGGCCCCGCGCCCGGCGGAGGCCGCCGCCCAACTGCGCGGGTTCCAGCGGGACATCGCCGCCGAGGTCGAGTACCACCTGCGCCGACTGGGCGTGGGCGGCCCCGCCCCGGACCTCACGGCGATCCTTCTGGTGCAGGGCGTGGAGGCACAGCTGCACGGGGCACTGCTGGACCCGCCGCGGGGGCACACGATCGAGGAGGTGAGACAGACGGTGGAGGCCCTGTGCCTGAAGGCCCTCACCCCATGACGCCCTCCGGCACTCCATGGTGCCCTCCGGGAGGGCACACCTCTCGCCCCGGAAGTGGAAGTGCCTGCGAACGGGCCTGCCTGGGCACCCCGTTGAGCCCTCAACCGGACGGGTGACCCCTCGCACGGTCAGGGGATCAGAGACACCGACGCGCGGTATCGGCGCCTCCGTCCCCGGGGCGGCAGGCCCTAGTCTGATCCCGTGAGGCAGACAGGCGCTGGGAAGGACGAGCGGCGATGACGCCCCTGAGCACCGGGGACCCGGAGTCCATAGGCGGGTACACCCTCCTCGGCCGGCTCGGGGAGGGCGGCATGGGAGTCGTCTATCTGGGAGTCTCCGCCTCGGGACGGCAGGTCGCGGTCAAGCTCGCGCGCGGATCCTATGCCCAGGAAGAGGAGTTCCGGACGCGCTTCAGGCAGGAGATCGCGGCGGCGCGCAGAGTGAGCGGCGCCTTCACCGCGCCCGTCGTGGACGCCGACCCGGACGCCGACCGGCCATGGATGGCGACGCTCTACGTGCCGGGGCTCAACCTCGCCGAAGTCGTGGAGAAGAACGGCCCACTGAGCCGGCGGCAACTGCGCGCGCTGGGGCTGGGGCTCACCGAGGCGCTGCGCGACATCCACCGGGCGGGCCTGGTGCACCGGGACCTCAAACCGCGCAACGTCCTGATGACCGAGGACGGGCCGCGCGTCATCGACTTCGGCATATCGCGCGCTTCCGACAACCAGAGCCTCACCACGACCGGGCGGATGATCGGCACTCCGCCCTTCATGTCGCCGGAACAACTGGCCGCTCCCCGAGACGTCACCCCGGCCTCGGACGTGTTCTCGCTGGGGTCACTGCTGGTGTTCGCGGCCGTCGGCACGGGACCGTTCGACGCCGACAGCCCGTACATAACCGGCTATCAGGTGGTGCACGGGACCCCGGACCTCGACGGGGTACCCGAAGCGCTCCTGGGCATCGTCCAGCGCTGCCTGGACAAGGACCCGGCCGCACGGCCGGAACTGACGGACATTCACCGCATGCTCCAGGCGCTGCCGGAGTCGTCCGACGTCACCGAGTCCCCGAGGACCGGGCAGTCCGTGAGGTCCGGGCAGTCCTCGAAGACCGGGCAGTCCGCGAAGCCCCGGCGCCGCCGAGCACGGATGCTGCTCACCGGCCTCGGCGCGGCGCTGGCCGTCACGGGGCTATGTGTCGGGGTGGGTGTCCTCGTGTCCGGTCCGGACGCGACCACCGCCTCCGAGGCAGCCGCCACAGCCACCGCCCGTGCCGCGTCACTGCCCGACGGCTGGCGGCCGTGGCGCACGCAGCTGCGGTACGACGTGAAGGGTGTCCCGCTCGACTACGACAGCCCCGGATGCGTGGCGGAGGCAAGCGCCCTGTTCTGCGGCGGTACGGGCTTCACGGTCGCCAGGATCGACGCGGCCTCCGGCCGTACCCTCTGGCGGACCGGCACCCGCCCCCAGGGGGCGCAGCCGATCGGCGTTCGCGACGGTCTGGTCTATGTGTACGAGGATCCGGACGACCGGACCAGGCGCGTGCTGGCCCTCGACGCCGCCACCGGGCACCGGCGGTGGCAACACGACATCAGCAAGTCCGAGGACGCGGTCCTGTACGACGGCGGGTTGCTGACCCTGTCTCCCGGCCAATCGTCGTTCGTGGCCTACGGGCCCTCCGGCAGGGAACTGTGGCGGGCGCCCTCGCCGGAGGAGTACTGCACTCCGTCGGCGCTGGGAGGCGTCCCGTATGCCCTGTGCTCGCAGGGCACCGAGCCCGGCCAGGCGCCGGTCGAGCTGAGGAAGCTCGTACCCGGCAGCCTGGCCGGAACCGCCACGCTGCCCACGAAGGCGGAAGCGCTCGGCGCTGTCGGCGGGCAGCCTCTGTTCCTCGCCCCTCAGACCGCGAAGGACGTGTACGAAGCCGGGTACGAACGGCCGTACAACGCGCTGCTGCGGGTGGCCCCGGAAACCGGGCAGGTCAGGCGGATACCGCTGGCACGTCCACTGACCGGCGCGGCCACGCTGGTGGACGGTGTCGTCTACTTCGTCCGGTCCGACGGGTCGGTCACCGCGGTGTCGGCGGACAGCGGCAAACAACTGTGGCAGAAGGTGACGGACGTGGAGAGTCTGTCCGCGCCCGCGGTGTCAGCGACGTACAAGCGGGTCTATTTCTCCAACCGCTTCGGCCGTCTGCTGGCACTGGACAGCGGCAACGGAGCGGAGATCTGGAGCACCTCCGCACTGGACGATCCCGGGGACAAAGCGCAGGACTATCCGCCGCGAGTGCTGCTCGTCAAGGACGCGATCGTGGCGACGGCCGGCGACACGGCCTTCTCCCGGAGCCCGCACGGACCCACCTGACCGGCCGAGGCAGCGGACCCACCTGACCGGCTGAGGCAGCGGCGGTCCGGTCCCGGCGTACACCGGAGTTCCTACGGCGAGGGCTTCCGTGCCCCTTGAACCCAGTGCCACGCCTCGGCGAACAGCTCGGGCAGGGTGCGGGTGGGAAGGGGAGGCGGGTTCTCCAGCCGGCCGTTGTAAGAGCGCTGCACCCCGAGCAGTTCCGCCTTCCACGCCTCCATGGGCTGGTAGGGCTTGCCCGCGTGGATCCACTCACCCGGCAGGAACAGCTGACGGCCCGCTCGGGCACGCTTGTCCTCGACGACCAGGCCGCGCTCGACCAGCGCGGCACCGGCCTTCTGGTGCCGGGCGGCCTTCCAGCCGTTCCACAGGCGGATGTTCCGGTCGCTCGGCGCGCGCAGGGTCAGCAACTGCAGATAGAGCGCTGCCGCGTCCTCGTCGACGCCGAGTTCGTCGACGACCTGGCCCAGCACGTCGGGCGCGGAGAGCACCGGATTCGTCTCGTACGACCCGGAGGGAAGCGAAGCGCCCTCGATCCTCTCGACGATGCGCGCGCAGGCCGGCCCGCGCAGCCACTCGACCAGCTCGACCTCGGGGTCGTAGCGGGAGTCCGCCCGGGCCGCCAGCAGCGTCCGGGAGCGGTCGTCGTCCCCGTAGAACGCCGGGCGGAAGTACAGCTCGGGCTGGGACCGCGCGCCTCTGCGGTCGACGGTGCCGTCGACGACCACGGTCAGCCCGTCATCGACGCTCGCGACGTCCAGCGGCTCCGGGCCGGCGTAGGGACGCGAGCCGAACCGGTCGTGCGCATCGGCGACCGTATGCCCCGCCGCGTGGCTGAGACTGCCGGCATCCAGCAGCAGGCCGGGGTGGTCCAGCCGCTCCCGCAGCGCGCGTACGAGGCCGGGTGCTCCGGCGCGTACCGGGTCACCCGCGGGGAGCTCCGCGTAGACCCAGAAGAGGTTCGGTACGACCGTACGCAGGGTGTCCTCGAAATCGACGAGGTCCCAGCCCTCGGCGGTCGGGAAGGGTCGGAACTCACTGTTCCGGATCCAGGTGTCGAGGTTCGAGCCGAGACCGCGTATCGCGGCGTGGTCGGTGAACGCCGCGCAGAAGCGGCCCGCGGACAGCCGGGACAGCTGCAGCTCGACGGCCGCGTCGAAGGTGCGCTGCGGGACCAGGGTCCGCCGGCCGTACCGCTCCCGCCACGACCACGCGATCCGCTCCGCCACCGCGCGCATGCCCTGCGGCTCCCACAGCTCGGCGGGGTCCGCGGGCAGCACGTCCGCCACCAGCTCAAGGCGGTCCGGCGAGCCCATCCGGCCGGGCTCGCGGACGCCGTCCTCGATCTCGGCCACCTTGAGCCGGTGGATCTTCCGCTCCCTGTCGTCGAGGCGCGGGAGATACCCGCACGCGAGCATCCCCGCCAGCGCGAAGGACGCCGCCGCTCGGCCCATCCCCGTGCCCTCCCTCAGCACGGCCACCGCGTCGAGGTCCCACGGCACCGGCCCGCGCTCCCGGACGAGCTCCACCAGTCGGCGCACCTGCTCGGCGCTGCCCCATCCCCCGCGCGGGACGTCGGTCACCTCCTCGATCGCCCCCAGGCCCGGCGGATCCCCCTCCCCCGTCCGCAGGTCGACGAACGTCCGCAGCCCGCCGGCGGCCCAGCCGACCGCGACGGCCGCCCCTCGCTCGTCCCGGACGGCCTCGGGGGCTCCCTCGGCCACCCGCACCAGACCGGTGCGCATACCGGCCCGCGAACCGGCGAAGGGGCTGTCCGCCCAGATCTCCAGCAGCGCGAGCAGAGGCCGGCGCCGCTCATCGCGCGTGGGCTCCACAGCGGCACGCAACGCCACGGCGCCGATACGCCCGATGAACCGTGCCCAGGACCCCTCCCCGGCCCTTCCCGGACCCTCGTCCGGTGTGGCCGGCGTCCACGTCCCGGCCAGATAACGCCCCGTACGCTCGATACCGGCCAGCGCCCCCTTGCCGCTCCAGTACCCCAAGCCGTCCACGAGCCCGTCCAGCGCGGCCGCCACACGGTGATCGTCCAGCGTCACGACCTCAGCCCGCGCCGCCAGCAGCTCACCTGCCGTCATCCCGTCTCCCCGTACCGCGCTCGAACGCTCCATGGGGAGATCATGGCGTACGGGTCTGACAACGGAAGGGTGCCTGAGCGTCGGCGACAAGGCCGGGCGTACGACAAGGGCGTCGCTTTCCCGACTGGCCGGATGCCACCGGTGCCGTCTCGTTCGCCCTGCCGTCACCGGCGTCTTCATGTAAAAGTCTCAGGCGCAACCAACTCGCAGCGACATGTCAACGGCAAGGAGCAACGATGGGGGACGGGGGATCCCGGTGGCGGCTCGCGGTGCCGGCCGGCGGTGACACGCTGCGGCAGGAGCGGCTCACCTGGGACCTGCACGACAGGCTGCGGGAGGTGGACGGACTGGTCGTCGGATTCGCCGACGACGACCAGCCCGCCGGGCCCGGTCACAAGGGTGCGGGTGTGGGTGACGTCGCGCTCTGGGCAACCACCGCGACCGCCGTCGCCCGCCCCGTTTCCCGGATCCTGATCACGCTGATCAAAGAGTGGTGCGCCAAGGAACGCCACCGCCAGGTCGAGGTCACCCTCGAAGGCAGCTCCCTCACGATCACCGGCCGTCCGGACGCGGCTCAGGAGCATCTCGTCCGCGAATTCCTGGACAAGGTGCATCTGGACAAGGCGCACGGGGACAAGGTGCACGGGGACAAGGTGCACGGGGACAAGGTGCACGGGGACGAGGGCGACGGGCCGGGGGACGTCCGAGAGTGACCCGGCTGAACAAACGCCATGCTCTGCTGATCGGTACCGAGCACTACGACGACGACCGTTTCGGTCCGCTGCCCTCCACCCAGGCGGACGTGTGGGGACTGCGTCAGGTCCTGCAGCACCGCAGCATCGGCGGCTTCGGCTCCGTACGGACCGAGACGGATCTGACAGCCGACGACATGCGGCAGGTCATCGCCGAGTTCCTGGAGGAGCGCGAACCGGACGAGTTGGCTCTGCTGTATGTGTCCGGGCACGGCGTGCGGCGGGCGCGGGACGGCGGGGAGTTCTCTTTCGTCGCCAAGGACACCGCCTTCGACAGGGTCGCGGAGACCGGTGTCAGCGCCGGCTACGTCAACGAGCGGCTGGAGCAGTGCGTCGCCCCCCAGAAGGTGGTCATGATCGACTGCTGCCGCAGCGGTGGCTTCGCCGTGGGACTGCGCACCTCGGACCGGCGGCCCGCCGGATCGGTCGCGAAGTCCGGCGAGCCGGCTCCCCTGACCAGCCGAGGCGTGTACGTGCTGTCCTCCTCCCGGGCCGGCGAGGACTCCTACGCCGATACGGCCGAGGGCGCCGAGGTGAAACCGTCCGCTTTCACGGCCGAAGTGATCGAGGCCCTGCGAACGGGCAAGGTCAGCAAGGACGGCGGCGGCGATGTGTCCGTGACCGACCTCTTCCACTACGTCAACCGGCGCATGCGGGCCCAGGGCGGCCGCCAGGTGCCCGTGCACTCCGCGCTCGGCGTCGACGACCGCATCGTCCTCGCCGACTGCCCGTTCGGAAGCGCCCCGATCCTCCTCCCGCTGAGTGGCCGGCCCGCGCCCCGGCCGACGGACCCCGCGCCCGTCCGGGCCGTCAAGTCGGGCCGCTCGCAGCCGACCTGGACCGACCTCCTCGACTACTACCGCGAGTGTGTGCTGTCCGACGAGACCGAGACGCCGCTGCTGGACGTGCGCGACGACAGCCTGTCGTATGTGTGTCTCTCCGGTGCAGAGCGTTTCCTCACCGGCGAGGTCGACGACGACGGGTGCGTGGCCCTCCCCGCGGAGGCGGCCTCGCTCGTCGAATCGGCCACGGAGCAGGAGGCCGAACTCTGGGCAGGCTATCCGGCCGTGGTCGTGACCGGGCCGCGCGCGGAACGCCCGTGGCGGCACCCCAAGTTCGCGCCCCTGCTGATCCGGCGGGTCGAGATCGTCCAGGGAGACGGTGGGGCACGGCTGAAGCCCTACGGCCCGGTGCAGCCGCACCCCCGTCTGGCCAGGGACTGGCTGGGCGACGAAGAGGCCGCCCAGCTCGCGGAGACCTACCAGCCCACCTGGCACCGAGGCCAGCACGACCGTATGGCCGTCGACGCGGGCAACCTGCTCACGCAGGAGTTCGAGCTGCCGTGTGTGCAGGAACTCCGGCCCGACGAACTCGTCGATCGCATCGACATCCACACGCCCGGCCATGGCGCCCGCAACACCGCTGTGCTCTTCACCGCCCTGCCCTCGACCGCCTTCACGAAGCAACTGCTCAAGGACTTCGCGGATATCGCGAAGATGACGGACCGGATACCGGAGACGGCACTCTCCGCCCTGTCACCGGACACGGCGGAACGCACCCGCGCATACACCCTGACGGATCCCGCGCCCACCCACCTGGTCACCCCGCTCGCCTGCAACGAGGCGCAAACCGCTGTCCTGCGCTCCGCGATGACCGAGCGCCTCACCGTGGCCACCGGCCCACCCGGTACCGGCAAGAGCCAACTGGTCGCCAATCTCGTGGCCACCGCCGTCGCCGACGGCCAGACGGTCCTGGTGGCCTCCACCAACAACGAGGCTGTGGACGAGGTCTGGCGCCGCTGCGAGAACCTGGTCCCCGGCAGTGTCGTACGCACGGGATCGTCGAGCTACGCCGAGACGGAGGCAGGCGCCCTACACGCTCTGCGCACCATGCCGGAGGCGGCCTCCAACGTGACCACGGCAGCCATGGGCGTCGACATGGCCGCCGGCCGTCTGACCCGGGTACGCCAGGACCATGCCCGAACCGCGAAGGCCGAGCGGGAACTGCGCGAGGCGGGTGCCGCGCGCGAGGAGCACGCCGATCGGCTCGGACTGCCGGTCGCCGACCTCATGGCTCTGCTCACCGGCTCAGACCGTCCGGACCGGCTCGAAGGCAAGGCCCGCCGGCTCGCCCGCAGACGGCTCCTCGGCCAGTGGTCACGCGGCCGTTTTCTGCGCAAGGCCGGCCTGCGCGCCTATGAGGGCGATCCCGTCGACGGCTGTCTCGCGCTCGCCGGATTCCTGGCGGCCCAGGAAAGCTGGCGCCACCTGCACCGGCAGGTGGCCCATGTAGACGACACCGACATGGCGACGACGCTCCGCGATGCGGACAGCGCCGTACGGACCGCGTCGCACACACTCCTCGACAGCGTGGTCCGCGGTCATGCCCGCAACGGGCGTCAGCGCATCCTCGCTCTGCTGCGTGCACGGGACGACAGCCGGACCAGTGACTGGCCCGCGATGCGGGAAGTCCTGGGCCGAGCCCACGGACAGAAGGACAGGCCCGCCGTCGCGGGCTGGGCCGTCACCAGCCTGTCCGCCCGCCGCTTCCCCCGGGACCCCGCGCTCTTCGACCTGGTCGTGGTCGACGAGGCCAGCCAGTGCGCGGTGCCACACATCCTGCCCCTGCTGTTCCGGGCCCGGCGCGCGCTGGTCATCGGCGACGCCATGCAGCTGACGCACATCGTCAAGACCGGTCCGGAACGCGAGGCCCTCATCCGGCGTCGCACCGGGCTGCGATCGGACTGGCTGGAGAAACACCGTCTCGCCTACCGGCGCCACTCGGCCTTCCACGCGGCCGAGCGCTCTGCCGGAGGCACGCTTCTCCTCGACGAACACTTCCGCTGCCACCCGGACATCGCGTCCATCTCCAACAACCTTTTCTACGACGGTGGATTGACCGTTCTCACGGACACCCGGGTACGGCCCTCCCTGGACCGCCCCGCGCTCATCTGGTCCCACGTCGCGGGAAAGGCCGGACGCTCCCCCTACGGCAGTTCCTGGGTGAACGGCGACGAGATCCACAAGGTGGACGCCAGCGTGCGCTACCTGCTGGACCAGCTGCCCGCCGAGGCCACCGTCGGCGTCGTCACGCCCTTCAAGGCACAGGCGGACGCTCTCCGCGACCGGTTGAGCCGGTACGACCAGGAGCGCCTGCGCGTCGGCACCGTGCACACGTTCCAGGGCGGTGAACGCGACGTCATGGTGTTCTCCCTGGTCGCCGGCGAGGGAATGCGCGCAGGAGCGGTCAGCTGGGTCGAGCGCCAGCTCAACCTGTGGAATGTCGCCATCACCCGGGCCCGCACCCACCTCATCGTGGTGGGGGACAGAGAGCGGTGGGGGCAGCAGGGAGGCATCGCCTCGGCACTTCTGGAGGCAACGACCGACAGCGGTCCCCGTACCGGTGAAGGCGACGGGAACGACCTCCTCAAGCGGCTCTACCAGCGGCTTGCCCGCAGGCCGGGAACGACCGTCGTCCTCGGCGAGAACGTGGCAGGGCACCCGGTCGACGCCCTTGTCAGGGACGCCGGCGCCACCACGGACAGCGCCGTCCTGCTCGACCCGGGACCGGAGGAGGACGGTGACGCGGCCCGCCACCTGCGGCTGATGCTGCACCGCAGAACGCTGGTGGACGGCGGCCCACAGGGGGGTGCGGCCATCCGCTACCCGGCCTGGAGGCTGTACGACACCGACCCGGACCGATGACCGCCGACCTGGCTGTTCACACCCCGGCATCTGCCGCGACTCGGTAGGCCGGGCCCCGGGCGCCCAGGACCCCGGGGATGCCCTGCCACAGGGACGCACCGTTCTCCCGCTCCCACCGCGCTGTCGCCCGGGACCGCGCCCACTGGGTCACGGTGACGGGCACCAACATGACGGGCGGCATCAGCTCGCGCGACACGAGGGCGATGCACACCATCCAGCAGACCGCCGCCCCGACGAGTCCGGCCGTACGCCGCAGCGACAGCCGTCGCGCCGCATCCTGGCCGGCGCACGGTTCTCCGGCGGTGTCGATCCGCGCGGCCTGCTCGTACCTACGGCGGAGCCGGGCAGGCAGACGGAAACCGAACGGCAGCAACGCCAGGGACACGAGAGCGACCGCAACTGTGCCCACCAGCAGGACCCCCAGCCGGTCAGGCGTCCCGATCAACGCCAGCAACAACCCTTCGGACAGCACCACGCCCGCGCCCATCATCAGCGCGGACGTCCGCTCGAAGTGCACCACCCTTATCAGCCCGGGTCTGGCGTCCCCAGTCATCGTCCCAGCTCTCTGCCCTGACACCCGCACGGGCAGGGAAGATCCAACGCCGTCCGGCACCCGGCGTCAACCGGCCGCGTATCAGAACATGCCCGGACCGAAGCGGTTCTGGTGGCTCGGCTGGGGCCCGACCAACGTCAAGAAAGGCAACGACCCGGCGAGGACCGGAGTCTTCTGTCAGAGCAGCGGCTGACGTGGTCTGCCGGTCGAGGGTGTGGTCGTTAGATTGAGGCGCGCCGACGACTGAACAGGAGTCACCGTATGTCTCGTCGTGTTGCGGTCTACGGAGCGGGCTCCTGGGGGACCGCGTTCTCTCTCGTGCTGGCCGACGCCGGGTGCGAGGTCACTCTGTGGGGACGCCGGCAGGTGCTCGTCGACGCCATCAACGACACCCGCGGCAACCCGGATTACCTGCCGCAGGTCAGGCTGCCCGCGACGGTGCGCGCGACGACAGACCCGGCACAGGCGGCACACGACGCGGACATCGCCGTCCTCGCGGTGTCCGCGCAGAGTGTCCGACCGCTCCTGGAAGCCTGGGCGGGACTGTTCGAGCGCCGCACGGTCTTCGTGTCGCTGATGAAGGGCGTGGAGCTCGGCACCGACAAGCTGATGAGCCAGGTGATCGCCGAGACGACCGGCGCACGAGCCGACCGCGTCGCCGTCGTGTCCGGGCCGAACCTTGCCGGGGAGATCGTCGCGAGGAAACCCGCCGCCAGCGTCGTCGCCTGCCCTGATGACACGACGGCAGCGCTGGTCCGAAGCGCCTGCCACACCCCGTACTTCAGGCCGTACACGAACGCCGATGTCGTCGGCTGTGAACTCGGAGGCGCCGTCAAGAACGTCATCGCCCTGGCCGCCGGTGTCGCCGACGGCATGGGACTCGGCGACAACGCGAAGGCCGCGCTCCTGACCCGGGGGCTCGCCGAAGCGACCCGGCTCGGCGTCGCCATGGGTGCCGACCCGCTCACCCTCGCCGGGCTGGCCGGTATGGGAGACCTGGTGGCCACCTGCTCGTCGACGCTGTCACGCAATCACACCTTCGGCGCCTGTCTCGGCCGGGGCCTGAGCGTGGAAGAGGCACGCACGCGGACCAGGCAGACGGCCGAAGGCGTCGCTTCGTGCAAGGGCATCACCGGCCTCGGCCGGCGTCACAGGGTCGACCTGCCCATCGCGGAGACCGTGGCCGACATCATCCACCACGGCCGGGATCCCGAAGAGGCCGTGCACACCCTGATGTCACGCACCACCAAGCCGGAGAACCTGCGCAACGGCCGGGCCAGTACGTCTGAGTGACAACACAGGCCTTCCATCGAGTGATGTCAGGTGATGTCCCGCGTGTGATCGCCGGCGGCGGAAAGTCGGCCCGGGGACCGCGTTGCCCGGTCGGGCTCCTCGGCGTTGCTCTGCCGTAGACCTCTATCCGATATCTGAGGAAGTCCGGTTATGCACCACCCTGCCCATATCGCCATGGTCGGCACGCCTTTGGTCGGCCATGTGCTGCCCAGCCTGGAGATCATCCGCGAACTGGTGGCCCGCGGCCATCGCGTGACGTACGCCACCGCCACCACCACCGGTCCCGTCGCCGAGCTGATCACTCCCACCGGCGCCGAACCGGTCGGCATCACATCCACTCTTCCGACCGCCGACCGCGCCTGGCCGCAGGATCCCATCGCCTCCGCCTCCCTCTTCCTCGACGAGGCCATGGCGGTCCTGCCCCAGCTGCGCGCCGCGTACGACGACGACCCCGCCGACCTGTACCTCTACGACATCGGCGCGTACGCGGGCCGTGCGCTGGCCGAGGCGCAGGGCCGCCCCCTCGTTCAGCTGTCCGCGGCGCAGGTGGCCTGGGCGGGCGCCCGGGAGGAGATCGGCGCGGCGTTTGCCCAGCTGCCCGGAGGTCCCGCACACCGGGCGCGGTTCGCCGCCTGGCTGGCCCGGTGCGGTGCGGCGACGACGAACGTGGAGGAGTTCACCGGCCACCCGCCGCGCGTACTGGCCATGATCCCGCGCGCCATGCAGCCTCATGCGGACCGGGTCGACACCGAGGCGGTGACGTTCGTCGGCCCGTGCTTCGACACCGGCCGGGAGCGGGACGGCTGGCTGCGGCCGGCCGCTGCCAAGAAGGTGATGCTGGTGTCACTGGCCGGCTCGGCGAACTACGGACCGCGGGAGACCTACCACCAGTGTGTGGCGGCCTTCGCGGATCTCCCGGGGTGGCATGTGGTGCTGCAGACGGGCAGCAGCGGCGATCTGGCCGAGCGGATTCCCCGCAACTTCGAAGTACGGCCGTGGACAGCGCCGTTGACGATGCTCGAACAGGCAGACGTATGGGTGACACACACCGGGATGGGCAGCAGCAGCCAGGGGCTGCACGCCGGTGTGCCGATGATCGCGGTACCGCACGGGCCCGACCAGAGCCGCCACGCCGACCGGCTGGTCGAACTGGGTGTCGCCCGCCGGATCGACCCCGCGGACGTCACGGCGGCGACGCTGCGTACCGCCCTGATGGAACTCATCGGCGACCCACAGGTCGCCGCGCGCTCGGCATGGCTGTGGTCCGAGGTACGCGCCGAGGGCGGCATCCACCGCGCCGCGGATCTGATCGAAGAACAGCTAGAAGAACAGCTGGCGGGGGACAGGGTGGGCTGATGACACGGGGCGGGCCCGCGACGCTGTGGCGAGCGCGGGCCCGGGGCGGGAGTGTCGGGCGAGGATCTGTCACCGCGTCAGCCAGCTCGTACAGGTTTCACGTGAAACTGTCGGTCATTCGGCCGACAGGACTCTGACTCACCTCATGCTCATGTGGCCCGGCTTGTGCCCGGCTTGTGGTCACGCTGGAGGGCGGCGGCCAGTTGCGTGCCTGGATCGCCGATGGGACGCCGGCGGGACTGTCCGGTCGGCCATGTCGAGATCCCGTCATCCACCCACCTCGGAACGACGTGGAAGTGCAGATGGGGCACGGACTGTTCCGATCCCGGTCCGCTGGCGCTCAGGATATTGACGCCCGAGGCGTCCAGGCCCGTGCGCATGGCTGCGGCCACGCGCTGGACCAGCGTCACCGTTGCGGTCAGGACATCGGGCGGGGTGTCGAACACGTCCGCGTAGTGGCTGGTGGGGACCACGAGCGTATGTCCCGGCGCGAGAGGGTTCAGCGGGGTGAAGGCACAACTCTCCGTCTCACGGGCTACCCAACGTGCGGTGCCTTCATGGATGAGCTGGCAGAAGACGCAGTTCACGCCGCCCAACCCTGTCACAGGGCAGCGTGAACCGGCCATTCGTGATACCGCTGAAGACCGCTATGCGGCTCCGCCGGCAACGCCCCCGGCGATCGCATCGCGGGCCGTACGCCAGTGTCTGGCAGCGCGCAGGCCCAGGAAGGTCAGCAGTCCGCAGGGTGACAGCAGGATCGTGAACACGAGCAACGGGCCCATCAGCAGGGGGGAGAAGCCCAGTCTCCTGCCCTCCAGGTACATCCACTGACCGATCAGCAGATCCCAGGCGATGACCTGTGTCCAGACGGCTCCCGCTCCGTCTGCCAGGGCCACCAGGTGGCGGAAGGTGTCGAGGTCCGGGCTGCTGACCGCGCTCCAGAGTTCGGGGAACACGGGAACCGCGAGCCCGAGATAGACGGCGAGTACGGGCACCACGGTCCACGGTGACCCGGCGATGCGGGCCGTCGGGCCCCACGCCGGCGCGAGGATCATGAGCAGCCAGACCGGTGCCGCCAGCCAGAAGGAGAGCGCGAAGAGGAATGCGGTCATGGCCTGAGTTCCTTCGGCACGGAGGCGAACGATCCGTACGTGCCCAGAGCAACTGCCGTCAGGATCAGGCCGGCCGCCCCCCACATCGCTTCGTCCGGGGCGGTCAGCGGCCGGCCGCGCAGGGCCTGCCAGAGGACCAGGGCGAAGACGGCCGCGTAGGCCCCCGAGGCGAGCAGTACCAGGCGCAGCCGGAGCCGGTCGTCGGCGAGGCGGGCGAAGCGCGGGGCGAGTCCGGTCAGCACCATGACCAGGGCCGGCAGGAGTTGCAGCGCGTGCATCCCGACGAAGTGCGGGACGCGTAGATCGCCGCCGGTCGTGGACCAGCCGGTCAGGGGCATCGAGGGGCCGCCGTCCGGCACGCCCACGCTGTGCGCGCCGATCACCTTGGAGACGCCGCGGCGCTGCCCCGGTGCGGGCCGGGTCATCAGGAAGCCGACGGCGGCTCCGGCCAGGGCCAGGACGAGGCCGCAGCGCATCGCCCAGGCGGCCGCGCGGTCGGCGATCCGGGCGCGGAGCAGCAGCACCGCGACGACCAGCGTGGCCGCCCACAGGATGGCGACGGTGACGGCCATCGTGTTGTAGAGCGCCGTGTCGAAGGGTGTCTCGTGGTTGAAGTGGCTGCGCTTTCCCCGCGCGGCCTGCCCCGTGATGATCACCATCTCGACGAGACCCGTCACCGCGACGACGGTCCCCGCCCACCAGCCCACGCGCCGGCCACGGCGCAGGAACGAGAGCATCCAGGCCAGCGAGAGACAGTACGCCACGAACGAGACCGAGAACTTGAACGGCTTGGCCCAGACCGGCGCGCCCACGAGGACCCGGTCGTCGACGAGGAGTCCCACCGCGGACATGACCGCCGTCACCGCCATCGCCGCCGAGAACAGCACCAGCGGTCGATGCCATGACCGATATGAGTCCAATGACAGATATGGCGGCCGTGATCGGTATGGCCGCTGCGAGGACATCCGTAAGGAATTCATGACCACCCCCAAAGTGGATAGCGGAACTATCCGCTATCCGATAGCGCCACTATCTATCATTGGGTGGCGGGTCGGCAAGGGGCCGGCGCGGTGGGCATGACGAAGGCCGAGGAGTGAACCGGCAGTGCGCGTTGGGGAGTTGAGCCGGAAGACCGGAGTGCCGGTGCCGACGATCAAGTACTACGTCCGTGAGGGCCTGCTGCCCCCGGGCGAGCTGACCAGCCGGAACCAGGCGAGCTACGACGAGACGCACGAACGCCGGCTGCGGCTGATCCGCGCCCTGCTCGACGTGGGCGGCATGCGGGTGGCCGAGATCGCGGACGTACTGGCGGCCCTCGACGACCCGGAGCGTCCCCTGCACAAGGTGCTCGGCGCCGCGGCGGACCGGGTCGGCGGCGCGAGCGCCGCGTACGACGACGCCGAGTCGGCGGCGGCCCGCGGCATCGTCGCCGACCTCGTCTCCCGGCGTGGCTGGCGGGCGCAGGCGTCGAACCCCGCCGCCGTCGAACTGGCCGAGGCCCTTGCCGCCATGGCCCGGTTGGGCCACGGGGCGTTCGCCGACGTGCTCGACGACTACGCCGATGCCGCCGAGCAGGTCGCCCGCGCCGACCTCGGATACCTGGACCGGCAGGTGGCGGTCGAGGACATGGTGGAGGGCATGGTGGTCGGGACCGTGCTGGGCGAGGCGGTGTTCGGCGCCCTGCGGCGGCTCGCCCATGTGGACGCCTCGGCGAGGCGGTACGGCGAGGACTAAGAGGACTAAGGGGAAGCCCTGGTGGGAAACCCCGGGTCAGGCCGCCGCGACTGCCTCCAGCGGGCTCAGCGCGGCTGCCCGGCGGGCCGGGACCGTGGCGGCGAGGGCGCCGGTCGCGAGGGACAGCAGGCACACGAGGAGCAGGGTTCCCCACGGCAGGGACAGCGAGTACCGGTCCATCGCGCCGTTGGCCAGTGAGCCGACCGCCCAGGCGGCGAACAGACCGCCGGCCAGGCCGAGAAAGGTCCCGAACGCGGCGACGGTGACCGCTTCCAGACGGATCATCCGGCGGACGGCCGCGCGCTCCATGCCGAGGGCGCGCAGCGCGCCGATCTCGCGGGTGCGTTCGGCGACCGACATGGCCAGGGTGTTCACGATGCCGAGTGCGCCGATCACCGCGCCGATGACGAGCAGCCCGTACATCACGCTCAGCAGGTCGGCCATGGTGCCGGCGGCCTCGTCGACGAGCTGCCGCCGGTCCTGCACCTTCAGCAGCGGGCTGTCGCCGACGGCGGTGCGCAGCCGCTCCTCGGTGGACGGGGACACCGCGCCGGTGTCGGTGCGGACCAGGATCCGCTGGACGGAGCCGGGCAGGAAGCTGTCCTTCGCGACCTCGGTACGGGCGCCGAGCGCGTCGTGGGCGATGGGGTTGTCCTGGTACACGCCCACGACGGTGTACGTCTTCGGCTGCTGCTCGCGGCCGATGGTGGCCGTCAGCCTGCTGCCCGTGGCCGTACGGGTCTCCCGGGCGGTGGTCGCCGAGACGGCGATCCGGCCCGGCCCGAGACGCTCGGCGGAGCCGCTGACGAAGTCGAGCCGCATGACGTCGCGCACGGTACGGGGGTCGACGCCGGAGATGTCCCGGACATGGCCGCCGGTGACGAGGGTGGAGTCCGTGACGGCGGTCGCGGTCCGTACGCCGGGGGCGTCGGCCACCCGTCGTACGGCGGCCGGGTCGATGCCGGTCGTGGTGGTGCGGGCGCTGATCACGTAGTCGGCGCCGAGCCCCGCCGCGGCCTGGCGGTCGAGGGCCTGTGCGGTGGAGTTGCCGAGGGTGGCGAGCCCGGCGACCAGCGCGGTGCTGATGAGGAGGGTGGCGGCGGTGGCGGAGGTGCGCCGGGGGTCGCGCAGCGCGTTGTCCCGGGCGAGCCGGCCGGTGATCCCGAAGCGGCCGGTCAGCCGTCCGGTCAGGTGGACGACGGGGACGGCGAGCAGCGGCGCGAGGACGATCAGGGCGGCGGCCAGGAGCGCGCAGCCGAGCATCGCGCTCCGCAGGTTCTCCTCCGAGGCGTCCTTCGTTCCGGTCAGCGACACCAGCCGGACGACGCCGAGGACGAGGAGAGCGAGGCCGCTCACGGCGCGGATCCGGGACCAGCCGGCGGCGGGCGGCTGGTCCGCCGTACGCATCGCCTCGACGGGCGCGACCTTGGCCGCCCGGCGGGACGGCAGCCACGCGGCGAGCAGCGTGACGCCCACGCCGACGCCGAGCGCGGCCATGACCGGGCGCGGGCCGATCACCAGCGGGCCGTCGGGCAGCGCGTTCTCGCCGGTGCTCAGGACGGAGGGCAGCGCCGAGGCGATGCCGAGGCCGAGCAGGAAACCGGCGGCCGACGCGAGAAGGCCGACGGCCAGGGCCTCCAGGAGGACGGAGCGGGAGATCTGGCGGCGCGAGGCGCCGATCGCCCGCAGCAGCGCGATCTCACGGGTGCGCCGGGAGACGAGCATGGTGAAGGTGTTGATGACGAGGAACGAGCCGATGAACAGCGAGACCCCGGCGAAGACCAGCGGCAGCTTCGCATAGCCCCGGGTCAGGGTGTCGACGAGGACGGCCTGCTGGGCGGCCTGGGCGGCGCCGGTGGTGGCCTCGGCCCGGTCGGCCGGGAGTACGGCCGTGACCCGGTCTGCGAGTTGGGAGGCGTCGGTGCCGGGCGCGGCGGACAGGTCGATGCCGGTGTAGTGGCCCGGGGACGCGAACAGCCGCTGGGCGGTCGCCCGGTCGAACAGGGCGAGGGTGCCGCCGGCGGTCACCCGGGTGTCGGTGGTGGTGACGATGCCGACGAGCCGCTTGGTCATGACCGGGCCGTCGGTGGCCAGCGTGACCGTGTCGCCGATGCGGAAGTGGCCCGCGGCCGCGGTGCCGCTGTCCACGGCGAGTTCACCGCGGTGCGCCGGGGCCCGGCCCTCGACGACCGGGTAGCGGCTGTCCTTGCCGTCCGCACCGGGTACGTAGGCGGCGGCCTGGTTCGCGCCGGTACGGACCCGCAGCGGGGTGCCGTCGGCCGCGTTCAGGGCGGCGGAGCCGTCGACGGAGGGGCGTACGGCGGCGACCCCCGGCACGCGGGCCAGCTTGCGGGCCAGCGCGTCGGTGAGCACGCCGCTGCGCGGATCGCCGGCGCCCCCGGACGCGGGCTCCTTGCCGGTCACGGTGACCGCGACACCGGCGAAGTCCTTCGAGGCGGCGGCGCGGTGGGCCGCGGCGGTGGAGTCCGCGAAGACCAGGGTGCCACTGACGAACGCGACCCCCAGGCAGACGGCGAGGACGGTCATGATCTGACGGGCCTTGTGCGCCAGGACGTTGCGCAGGGCTGTTCTCAGCATGGGTGGCTCTGGCTTTCGTAGATCCGAAGAAAATCGAAGATTCGAAGAATCGAAGATGCGTGGAGAGGGGTCAGCTGGTGCGCGACCGGGTGTCGAACGTCCTCATGACGTCGAGGACCCGGTCCGGGGTGGGGTGCACCATCTCGTCCACCAGGCGGCCGTCGGAGAGGAAGACGACGCGGTCGGCATAGCCGGCGGCGACGGGGTCGTGGGTGACCATGACCACGGTCTGGCCCAGCTCACGCACCGAGTCGCGCAGGAAGCCGAGGACCTCGGCGCCGGCCCGGGAGTCGAGGTTGCCGGTGGGTTCGTCGCCGAAGACGATCGCGGGCCGGGACACCAGGGCGCGCGCCACCGCGACGCGCTGCTGCTGTCCGCCGGAGAGCTGGGCGGGCCGGTGGTCCAGGCGCCCGGCGAGGCCGACCGTGGAGACCACGCGGTCCAGCCATTGCCCCTCGGGCCGGCGTCCGGCGATGGCCGAGGGCAGGGTGATGTTCTCCAGCGCGGTCAGCGTCGGCAGCAGGTTGAACGCCTGGAAGACGAAGCCGATCCGGTCGCGGCGCAGTCGGGTGAGCTGCCGGTCGCCGAGCGTGCTCAGTTCGGTGGTGCCGATGCGTACGGAGCCTGAGCTGGGCGTGTCGAGACCGGCGGCGCAGTGCATCAGGGTGGACTTGCCGCAGCCGGAGGGGCCCATGATCGCGGTGAACTCGCCCTCGCGGAAGGCGATGCTGACCCGGTCCAGGGCGACGACCCGGGTGTCGCCGCTGCCGTAGACCTTGGTCAGGTCGGTGGTGGCGGCCGCGATCCCCGGCGCCGTGTGCAGCGCGTGTGGGGCAAAGCGGTCGACGGGGCCGGCGGGGTAGACGGGGTCGGCGCTCACGGGGACTCCTCTTCGGGTGCGGAACGGTGCACTCCGAAGGGTGTCGGGGGAACGTATCGGGGTCTGAGCCCGTGTGTATCGGCTGCCGCGCCGCTTCGTAGCAGTTCTGTAGGGGCAGCTCTGCGGGGGCAGTTCTGCGGGGCGGCGGGCGGCGGTCAGCCCGGCACGCCCGGCGGTCAGTCCGGCAGGCGCAGGGTGGCGACGGCGCCGCCGTCGGGGGCGTTGTCCAGGCGCAGTTCGGCGCCGAGCAGCCGGGCCTGTCCCAGCGCGATGGTCAGGCCGAGGCCGTGGCCCGTGCCGCGCTCGCCGGCGCCGGTGTGGAAGCGGCGCGGGCCGTCCCGCAGCAGCTCCTCCGGGAAGCCGGGGCCGTGGTCGCGTACGACGACGGTACGGCCCTCGACGGTGACCCGCACCGGGCCGTTCCCGTGCCGGTGGGCGTTGCCGACGAGGTTGCTGACGATCCGCTCCAGGCGCCGCGGATCGGTCTCCACGCTCTCCCCGCGCCCGGCGTCACCGGCGTCAATGTCGTCACCGGCGCCGCCGTCGACGGTGACCTCGGTGTCGAGGCCGGTGCGGGCGACGGCCTCGGAGACGACGGCGCCGAGCGGCACCCGGGCGCGCACGGGCTCTTCGACGCCGGCGTCCAGGCGGGAGATCTCCAGCAGATCCTCGACCAGACCGCGCAGATCGCGGACCCGGGCCCGCAGCAGATCCTCCGTCTCGCCCGGTGGCAGCAGGTCCGCGGCGGCCAGCAGACCGCCGACCGGGGTGCGCAGCTCATGGGCCACGTCCGCGGTGAACCGCCGCTCGGTGCGCAGCCGCCTGCCGAGGCTGTCGGCCATGAGGTCGACGACGGCGGCGATGTCGGCCACCTCGTCGCGGCCCTTGGTGGGCCCGGTCCGGGCGTCGAGGTCACCGGCGGAGATGCGGCCCGCGGTCTCGGAGACCCGCCGCAGCCTGCGGGCGAGCAGCCCGGCCCCGTAGACCGCGAACGGGGTGGCCAGCGCGAGCGCGGCCAGCGAGGCCACCGTCATGATCAGGTCGAGCCGGCGCAGGGTGTAGAGGTCGCCGCTCATGTTGACCTGGACGGCGAGGACCGGACTGCCCGGGCCGCCGGTCCGCTGGGCGCCCCAGACGCTCGGCCCGGAGTTTCCCTCGACGTGCCCGTCGTAGGCCGTGTGCCGGGCGCCGTCGGCCGGGTGGGCGAGGGGCGCGGGCAGGTCGGCCGGGTCCAGCCGGGCGCCGTCCGCCAGCGCTCCGGTGCGCCGGTAGACGTCCATGGCCGAGTACACGGTGTTGAACGCCTGCGCCTCGGCCCGGTCGCGGATGTCGTGTGCGGTCCACAGGTGCACCAGCACGCCCACCGCCGCCACGACGAGGCAGGCGGTGGCCGCGGCCAGCGCGGCGATCTTCCACCGCAGGGACGCGCGCCCGGCCCACAGCCGCTGATACCGACGCATCCGTCTCAGCGCCTGAACTTGTAGCCGAACCCGCGCACCGTCTCGATCCGCTCCCGGCCCAGCTTCCGGCGCAGCCGCTGCACACACAGGTCCACGACGCGGCTGTCACCGTCCCAGCCGTACTCCCAGACGTCGCGCAGCAGGGTGTGCCGTTCCAGTACGACGCCCGGGTGGGCGGCGAACTCCAGCAGCAGCTTCAGCTCGGTCGGGGTCAGCGCCACCCGGTCGCCGCGGACGGACACCTCCATGCCGGCGGTGTCGATGGTCAGCTCCCCGAAGACCAGCACGTCCCCCTCGGCCGCCGGTCCCTCGCCCCCGGCGCGCTCCGGTCCCGGCACGGGCGCGTACGTCGCCCTGCGCAGCAGCGAGCGGATGCGGGCGACGAGCACGTACGTGTCCACGGGCTTGACCACGTAGTCGTCCGCGCCGGCCTCCAGACCGGCGACGACATCGAGTCCGTCGCCCCGGGCGGACATCATCAGCACCGGCACCAGGCTCGTCTCCCGGACCCTGCGGCACAACCCGATCCCGTCCAGGCCGGGCAGCATCACATCCAGGATCAGCAGGTCGAAGTCCTCGTCCCGGAACAGTTCGAGCCCCGTGAGACCGTCGGCCGCGGCCTTCATCTCGTAGCCGTAGCGCTCCAGCGCGACGCTGAAGGAGCGGCGCATCAGGTCGTCGTCCTCCACCAGCAGCACCCGGACCGGGCGGGAAGAGGACACGGCGGAGGACTCCTGTTCGCGGGTTCGGGCGGCTCGGGCGGCCCATGCGGCCCGGACGGGACGGCTCGGGCGCCTCTTCAGGAACGATACGACAGGCGCCGGAGCCGCCGGCCGAGGCACACAGCGGGCCCGCGGTCAGGCCGCGATCGTGGTGAGCTGTTCGATGCCGTGGCGGTTGCGGAGTTCGACGACGGCCTCGGTGCCGGCCCGGCCGTTGACCAGGCCGGCCAGTTCGCGCAGATAGTCCTCGTGGCCGGCCGGGAAGGACAGGAAGAGCATCCGGGCCTCGGTGTCGGTCGGGTTGGCGAACGCGTGGGGGCAGCCCGGCGGCACGAAGATCATGCTGCCGGGGCCGGCCCGCAGCACGCTCCGGCCGTCGCGGGAGCGCCACTCGCGCCAGTTGTCGCCGCTGATGTCCACCGGTTCGAAGGCGAGCAGGTCGAGTTCGCCCTCCAGGACGTAGAAGATCTCCTCGCCGTGGTCGTGGCGGTGGGCGCCGACGTCAAACCCCGGGGGGACGACGACCTCGAAGGCCGAGTTCAGCTTGGCGTCCTTCGCGGAGACCTTCACCTCGATCTGGAGCCCGCCGATCGTGATCCGGTCGCCCGAACCCGGTTCCATCATCAGTCCGTCGGTCACGTGTGACACCTCTGATGCCTCTGACACCTCTGACACCTTTCCACTGCGTATGTCACTTCTGAAGGTCACTTCTGAAGGTCATTTCTGATTGTTCAGCTGGGGCTGTCGGACGGACAGGGTCTCGGGGCCCTGTCCGTGCCGGGTGGCCGTGGTGACGACGACGGCCATGACGAGTCCGACCAGGGCGAGCAGGGCGCCGAGCCAGACCGGCGAGGTGTAGCCGAGGCCGGCCGAGATGGTGAGCCCGCCCAGGTAGGCGCCGAGGGAGTTGGCGATGTTGAACGCGGACTGGACGGAGGCGGAGACCAGCGAGGCGCTGTCGGGGGCCTTGCTCATGATGAAGGTCTGCATGATCGGGCCGAGGCTGAACCCGGCGACGCCGGCGGCGAAGAGCCCGATGGCCGCGGTGACCTTCAGAGGGACGGCCAGCGCGAACAGCACCAGGACGACGGTCAGCGCGGCCAGGGCGGTGTACAGGCTGGGGATCAGGGCGCGGTCGGCGGCGCGGCCTCCGATGACATTGCCCACGGTCATGCCCACGCCCAGCAGGACCAGCAGCCAGCTGACCGAGGCGGAGCTGAAGCCGCCGGCCTCGGTCAGCAGCGGGGCGACATAGCTGTAGACGGTGAAGATGCTGGCGAAGCCGACGGTGACGGTGCCCAGCGCCAGCCACACCTCGCCGCGGCGGAACACGGCGAGTTCGTCGCGGGCGCGGGTCGGGGCCGCCTTCTCCTGCCGGGGGATCAGCACGGCGATGGCGAGCACGCTGAGCACACCGATGACGGCGACGACCACGAACGCCGAGCGCCAGCCCATCCTGGTGCCGAGATAGGTGCCGAGGGGGACACCCGCGATGTTGGCGAGGGCGAGGCCGAGGAACATCATCGACACCGCCTTGGCGGTGCGGTCCGCGGAGACCATGCCCGCGGCGACGACGGCGCCCACCCCGAAGAACGCCCCGTGCGGGAGCCCGGCCACGAACCGGGTCACCAGCATGACCGGTTCGTCGGGGGCGAGCGCGGTCGCGATGTTGCCGACGGTGAACAGGCCCATCAGCGACAGCAGCGTGGTCTTGGCGGGCAGCCGGCGGGCGGCCAGGGTGAGCAGCGGGGCGCCGATGACCACGCCGAGGGCGTACGCCGAGACCAGATATCCGGCGTCGGGGATGGAGACGTCCAGGTCGTGCGCGATGGTCGGCAGCAGGCCCATCACGACGAACTCGGTGGTGCCGATGCCGAAGGCGGCCAGGGCGAGTGCGGCCAGTGCGAGGGGCACGGGTCCTCCTCCTAGGGACGGGCAGGCGGAAATTTGACGACAGGACCCAGGACCTCTGGGGACGAGCGGTCGGGGAGCTGGGGCGGCGAGGGTCGGTCAGGTGCGGGCCGGCCCGGCCCAGTCGGTCAGGGCGGTGCGCAGGTCCGCGCCGGGGAAGGGTTCGTCACCGGCCCAGGCGAGATGGCCGTCGGGGCGGATGAGCAGGACGGCGGCCTCCGCGCCGTCCGCCCGGGCGGCGACGGCCCGTACCCGGTCGCTCCAGGGTTCGGCGGTGCGTACGGCGGCGGAGGTGCCGGTGAGGTCCAGCAGCAGCGGGCGTCCCTCGCGCAGCAGTTCCGCCAGGCGTACGGTCCCGGCCTCGGTCTTGAGCCGCCGGTCGGCGACGAAGATGCCGACGCGCGGGTCGTCGCCGCCGCCGTAGTGGACGTCGGTGCCGTAGACGGCGTCGGTCAGACGGTTGTTGACGTCGTCGAAGCCCAGGAGTTCGGCGACCAGTTCGCGCAGCGCGTCGACCTGGGCGCCGGGGCGCATCAGGGCGACCTGGGCGCGGGTGTTGTGCAGGACGCGGGCGGCGACCGGGCGCCGCTCGGTGTCGTAGGTGTCCAGGAGCCCGGGGCGGCCCTGGCAGGCGGCCGCGAGCTTCCAGCCGAGGTTCACCGCGTCCTGGAGGCCGAGGTTGGCGCCCTGGCCGCCCGCGGGGAAGTGCACATGTGCCGCGTCTCCGGCGAGCAGGACGCGCCCGGTGCGGTACTGCGCGGCCAGCCGGGTGCTGTCGGTGAAACGGGAGACGAAGCGGACGTCGGTGAACTGGAGGCGCTCACCGGTGATGCGGTGGACGGCCTCGGTCAACTCCTCGATCGTGGGCGGGGTTTCGGGCACGGGGCGGTCCCACTCGGTGGTGGAGATACGGCCGTCGGGCATCCGCATGAACCAGCCGCGCTCGTGCCGCTGCCAGCCCATGGGCAGCCGGTCCTGATCGGTGACCGTGCCGAGGCCCATCCAGCTCACCGTCTGGGGTTCGGTGCCCGGGAAGTCGATGCCGGCGAGCTTGCGCACGGTGCTGCGTCCGCCGTCGCAGCCGACCACATAGCCCGCCCGGATCACGCTGGTGCCCTGTGCGTCGTGCACCGTGACCGCCACACCGCCGGCGTCCTGCGCGAGCCCCACGACCTCGGCGCCATGGCGGACGACGGCCCCGGTGCCGGTCGCCCGGCGGGTGAGGATGGCCTCGGTGGCCTCACGGGAGAGCGCCAGTTCCTGGGGCTGTTCGGTGGTGACGGTGCCACGGCCCAGCACGAAGAGCCCGGCGAAGTGCCCGCGTGCGGAGGTGTTCGCCAGCCGGCGGCGATATTCGTCCAGATTGGCCGTGGCCTTTTCCGCGGCCATGAAATCCGCGAGCAGATTCCGGCGGTCCATTATTTCCAGGGTGCGGGCATGGATCGTCAGCGTCCTCGGCTCGTTGGCCCCGGGCGCGAGACGCTCCACGACCAACGTGGACACCCCGTGCAGACGCAGCTCGCAGGCGAGCATCAGGCCGACCGGTCCACCGCCGGAGATGAGGACGTCGTAATCATTGCTCTGCATATCCAGCACCAGCCTGCCTACCTTGTCCGGAAATTCATACACCGCTGAGCAGCGTCAATTTCCACGGTATCCGCAGGCACGAGCGTCACAAAATGCAATCCTGATAAGGCAGCATTGCGGATGGCGGCAATCCAATTGTTCAGGGGGCGGCCGGGCCGCCGTCGGGGTGCGCCGGGCCGTCGGTCTGCCGGCTTTCGAAGACGCTGCGCACACAGTGCCTGAACCACGTGTGGGTGGGGTCGGCCTGGTGCCGGATGTGCCAGGACTGCGCGACGACGATCGGCGGGAGCTGCAGCGGAATGCGCAGCGTGCGCAGATCGAGCAGGGAGACGGCCTCGCGGCTCAGCCGCTCGGCGGCCAGCCCCACCAGGTCGCTCCGCGCGAGCATGTGCCAGGAGGCGACCCAGCTCGGCACGACGGAGACCACCTGCCGGTGCAGCCCGTACTCGGCGAGGTGGTCGTCGATGGGGCCGGCGAGCCGGCCGCGCCGGGAGACGCTGATGTGCTGGGCCGCGGCGAATCGCTCCCGGGTCACCTCGCCGCGCAGCAGCGGGTGCCCGGCCCGCACCACGGCGCGCACCCGGTCGACCATGAGCCGTTCGCTGTTGACCTCGGCGGAGGCGAAGTCGGCCACGCTGAGCACCAGGTCGGTGGCGCCCTCGCGCAGCTTCGGGGTGCTGTCGCCGGAGTCCTCCGGGACGAACCGGACCGTGACATTGGGGGCCTGGCGGTGGATGGTGCTCAGCAGCGGCTGGGCGAGCGCCCCGATCACCATGTCGTTGGCCTGCACGGTGAAGGTCGTCTTCAGCGAGGTCAGGTCGGGCGCCCCGGTCTCCGCGAACATCCCGTTGGCCTGTTCGACCAGCGAGCGCACCTGCTCCCGGACCGCCAGGGCGCGGGGCGTCGGCACCATCTGGCGGCCCGCGCGGACCAGGAGCGGGTCACCGAAGGCCCGGCGCAACCGGGCCAGGGTCCGGCTCATGGTCGGGGTGGAGGTCCGCATCCGCTCCGCGGCACCGGTGACGCTGCCCTCCTCCAGCAGTGCGTCGAGGGCGGTGAGGAGGTTCAGGTCCACGGATTTCATCTGGCGCAACCCCCGATTATCACGATTGATCTGGACGACAAGCCCCGGGCCGGTTTATTGTACAAGGAAAGTAAATTTCGGGGGTCGAAAATAAGTCAGTCACGGCCGCCGGGTGACTTCCGTCTCACGGTGGATCTTCACAGCGGAGTACGAGGTACCGTTTCGACAGTGCAGCCGATCTGCACAAATCATTCCGTGATGGGCACTCCGCTGCATGGACAACTTTACTGGAAAGGATTTGACCAGGAGCGCCTAGCTCACCAAATGGGGGAAACAAAAAGCATGACAGGCAATGCCGTACGCGAATTCCAGGTGTCTGTTTCCGATGGTCGTTCCCATGCCGGTCCTCGATCCGAACCCGTCTCGAAATGCTCCTGCGGAGCGCCGGTCCACCCCTATGTGATCCTGCGGAACGGTGCCGCCCAGCCCTGCGACAGCCCGGCCGACGGGGACTTAGTCCTGTGGCGGATCCGCAAGGAGCACAGGAAGGATCTCGCACACGTTCCCTGTCTGGTGAACACGTGGGGGTCCGTACTGATCTCGCCGCCGGCGGGCAGGGCCACCGCCGATGAGGCCGATGAGCAGGAACTCCTGGGAGATGTCTCCGACCGGGAGCGGGACATCATGAATGTCCTCTCGCGCGGCTTCACCAACACCGAGATCGCGCGCGAGTTGTTCATCAGCGAGAAGACTGTCAAGAACCACATCAACCGGCTGTTCGCCAAGCTGGGGGCCCGCCACCGGGCCGAGGCCATGGCGATCTGGCTGGGTCTGGCGCGTTCCTCGAAGACGGACGACGACGCGGGTACGGCCGAGGACGAGCGGTGCGGGAGCGAACCCTCCCGCCGTTCCCCGGCCGCACGACGGGGGCGCTGTCACATGACCACGTGACGAAGCCGGAAGTCACATGGCCACGTGACGAAGCCGGAACGGGGGGCGGCGGGCCGCCGCCGCCCTCACGCCGCGGTCAGCCGGGGAAAGAGCGTGGCGGCGGTCTCCCGGGCCACGGCACTCCGCTGCCGCTCGTCCAGCAGGCCCGTGCGATCCAGTTCGCCCTGCCAGCGGTGGACCGGCTCCCGGGGGAAGAACGGCAGATCGGTGCCGTACAGCAGGCGCAGCGGGTCCGCGATACGCAGCAGCGTGTCCAGCTGCCGGGGCAGCACCGGCCCCGCCAGGTCGTAGTACAGCGAGCGCAGCGCGCCGAGCACATCGACCTCGGTGTCCGGATGCATGGCCGCGGTCAGCGCCGCCACCCGGTCGGCGAGCACGCCCAGCGTCGCTCCGGCGTGCGGCACGATCCACCGCACCTCGGGGAAGTCGGCCAGCGACCCCGACAGCACCAGGTCGATGACACACCGGGTGGTGTCGAAGGGGAACTCCAGCAGCGCGCTCGGCGGGCGGCGGACGCCCGGGGCCGGCACGGCCGGCGCCGAGGTCGGGTGCAGCAGCACGGTGGCGCGGCGCCGGGCGAGTTCGGCGAGGACCGGCCGGAACGAGGGATCGCCCAGGTAGCGGCCGTCGTAGTTGGTGAACAGGACGTACCCATGGACCTCGGGCAGGTCCGCCACCGCCGCGATCTCCGCCAGCGCGGCGTCCGTGTCGGGCAGCGGCAGACAGGCCAGCAGGCCGAGCCGGCCCCCTGAGTCGGCGACGAGCCCGGCGCACTCGGTGTTGAACCGGCGGGCCAGGTCCGCGGCCCGCCCGGGATCACCGAAGTTCACCCCGGGGGACGGAATGCCGACGGCCGCGGCCCGCACCCCCAGGCGGTCCATGTCCTCCAGCGCCCCGGCGAGGGACCACGCGGGCAGGCCGGGCATGCCGTCCCGGTGGGCGGGCGGGGCGTCGTGCCAGGCCCGGTCGAAGGAGGGCGGCACCAGATGGGCGTGGACGTCGATCCAGCCCCCGCCGTCCCGCCCGGCGCCGCCCTTCCCGGCCCGGCCGTGGCTAGGCCCCGCCCCCAGGCAGGCGGGAGTTTGAGGACAGGGCCTAGTCGCCATGGGGGGTGCCGTCCGCGTCGACGCCCAGTGCGGCCCGCATGCTGTCCAGCTCCCGTACGGACCAGTGCTCGACGACCTTGCCGCCGGCGATCCGCAGGACGTGCGCGGCCTGCACGCGCATCGTGCGCCCCGTCGGCGGCCGCTCGCCGAACGGGCCGGTGTGGGTGCCGCTGACGATCTCGTACACCAGGACCTTGTCCCCGTCCGCGAGCACATGCTCGGTGCGGATGCGGACATCGGGGAAGGCGGTCTTGAAGCGGACCGCGGACTCCTTGAGGTTCTCCCGCTCGAAGGCGTTACGGCCGAACATCGGGCTGTGGTCGACCAGATCCTCGGCGATCAGCTCGTGGATCACCGGGACGTCGGCGTCCTGCAGCGCGGTGAACAGCCTGCGGGCGATGGCCGCGTTGTCCGTCATCGCCCGGCCCCCGCCCGCTTGCGGGGAGTGGGCTGCCAGCGCACCGGGTCGGGCGCGCCGACGGTGTTCTCCAGCCGGCCCACGCCGTCGATCTCCAGGCGTACGGTGTCGCCGGGCTCCAGCCTGCGGCCCAGCTCCCAGCCGCTGCCGCCGGCCACCGTGCCGGTGCCGATCACCTCACCGGGCACCAGCGGCTCCGAGCGGGAGGCGTAGCTGAGGATCTCCTCGATGCTCCACACCAGCGAGCCGCTGTTCCCGCGGGACCACTCCTCGCCGTTGACGTAGGCGGTCATCGTCAGGTCGGTGAGGTCGAGTTCGTCGACGGTGACCACCCAGGGGCCCAGCGCGGTGGAGAAGTCCTTGCCCTTGGCCGGCCCCAGCCGCCCCTCCATCTCGTGGCGCAGCAGGTTGCGGGCGCTGAAGTCGTCGAAGACGGTCACCCCGAACAGGGCGGTGCGGGCCGTCTGCGGGGTGAGGTCGCGGGCCGGGGAGCCGATGACGAGGCCGAGTTCGAGCTCGTAGTCCAGGTGCTCGCAGCCGGCCGGCCAGACGATCCGCTCACCGGGGCCGACGATCGTCGACGGGTTGATCTTGAAGAAGAGCGGCACCTCGAACCACACGTCGGGGGCGGTGGCCTCGTGGTTCTTGAAGGCGTTGAAGTCCCGCAGCACCGGCGGGTCCACCGGCGCCAGCCACCGCACCTCGGACAGGGGGATACCGAGAGCCGGGTCGGCGTCCCTCAGGACCCGGTCGGCCGCCTCCCGGAAAGCGGGGCCGCTCTCCAGCGCCTCCGTCAGGCTGCCGGGGAACTGTGCGGCGGCCAGCCGCACGGCCCGGCGCGGCGAGGCACCGGCGTCGATCAGCCTGCGCCGCTCCTCGGCGGCCAGGTCGAGCACCGTACCGGTCTCCGGGTGCACCGACACCAGCCGGGGCACCGGCCCGTCGGGGCCGTCCCGCAGTACACGTCCGATCTTCATGTCGCTCTCTTCGTCGAGGAGTTGTCGTACGGAGTTGTCGTGCGCAGTTGTCGTAGGGAGGTGTCGTAGGGAGGTGTCGTACGGCGTCGCCGCACGGAGTTGTCGCCCGAGGCGGGGGCGCGGGCGCGGGCAGGTCAGGCCAGGCAGCGCAGCGGGCGGCCGGCGAAGGCGGTCATCATCGGCGCGATCTCCGCCCGCCGCAGCGGGGTCCCGATCGGCTCGCCGGCCATCTCCGAGTACGTCCGGGCGATGTTGGCGACCAGGCGCTCACTGTCCTGCCATGCGGCGTACGGCCCGAGGTCCACCGCCCGCGCCGCGTCGAGGGGGTTCAGTCCGCGCTCACGCCCGCTGCGGGCCGCGTCCGCCACGAAGTCGAAGTAGTCCTCGGCGGCGTCGAAGACCTCGGGGCCCGCGAGCGGGCCGTGTCCGGGGACCACCACCTCGGGCCGCAGCGCGCGCAGGGTGCGCAGCGCGCTGCGCATCCCGGACAGGGAACCGTCGGTGATGACCGGGGTGCAGCCGTTGAAGATGATGTCGCCGACGAAGAGCACCCGCCGCTCGGGCAGCCACACCACCACATCGCCCAGCGTGTGGGCCGGAGCCACCGGGATGATCTCGGCCGTGAGTCCGCCGAGTTCGAGGGTGAGACGGTCCGCGCACAGCACCGTCGGCGGGCTGATCCGGATGTCGCCCCACTCCACGGTGCCGAAGTACGGTACGACGGCCAGGCCCTCGCTGATGATCTTGTCCCGGCAGTACGGGTGCCCGATGACGGCGGCGTCGGGGAACTGGTAGTTGCCGAAGGTGTGGTCACCGTGGTGGTGGGTGTTGACCACATACCGCACCGGTGCGCCGCCGACCCGGGCGATCTCCTCGCGCAGCCGTGTGGTGCGCCGCTCGGTGAAGCAGGTGTCGACCAGCAGCACGCCCTCGTCCGTGCTGACGACACCGCAGTTGTTGAGACCCCATCCCCAGTCGGGCTGGGTGAAGGCGTGGACGTTGTCGGTCACCGGGGAGAGCCGCCCCAACTCGGCTGTCTGCGCTGTCATGCCGCTCCTGTTCGTACGCCGTCGGCCGGCAGGCGCGTACCGGCGGTGAGCGCCGCGCTCACCCCGGCCACCCGCCTGCCGAGCAGCCGGCAGGTTTCGAGGTCGGACGGGTGCACACCCTCGTCGCCCAGATCGGCGGGGGTCTGCGCACCGGCGCCGAGGAAGATTCCCAGGCGGTTGGGGTCGTTCATGCTGTCGGTGCTCGCGCTGTAGCCGGGCTTGAGGCCGAGGTTGACCCAGTGCATCCCGTGCTGGGCGGCCAGGATGGCCAGTGCCTGCAGCACCTGGAGTTTGTCGCCGCTCAGACAGCCGGAGTTGGAGAAGCCGGCCGCGACCTTGTCCCGCCACGCTCCGTCCAGCCAGCGGCGCGAGGTGGCTTCGGCGAAGGCCTGGAACTCCGAGGAGACGTTGCCCATGTAGGTCGGGCAACCGAAGACGATCGCGTCGGAGGCGTCCAGGAGGCGCCAGCCGTCGTCGTCGACCCGGTCGACCGCGAGCACATGGGTCCGCGCCCCGGTCTGCCGCGCCCCGTCGGCCACGGCGGCGGCCAGGACGGCGGTGTGCCCGTGCCGCGAGTGGTAGGCGACGCTGACCGTCGCTCCCGGTGTCTGTCGTATGTCCGGCATGGTGGGTCTTCCTCGATAGCGGATGGGCGAAGGCCGGTTCGGCGAAGGCGGTTCGGCAGAGTCGGTTCGGCGCAGGCGGGGTGGGCCGCGCCGCTTCACACCCGGGCCGAGCGCCGGGCCGTCAGGGCGTGGGCGAGGTGCTCCAGCAGCTGTGTGCCGCCGCGCGTCCCGCGGGCGGATCCGTACACGTAGAAATCCGGGCGGACCAGTACGCAGTCGGCGCCGAGTTCGGCCAGCCAGTCGCCGTAGGCCCCCGTCACGTCGGTGACCGGGGCGGCCGATCCCGGCGGGCCCACATGGGCGAGGATCACCCCGGCCCGGTCCAGCGCGGCGCGCGGCTCCGGGGCGAGCGAGGTGAAGGCGGAGGCGGCCTCGGCGGAGCCGGCGAGCAGGACGAAGCCATGGCCGACGACCTCGTCGAACATCCCCTGCCGGCCGCCGAGCCGGACCTCGGCCTGTAGGGCCGGCCGGCCCGCCGTCGGGTCCTCGTGGGCGAAGGCCCGCGGCCCGGGGCGCGGGGGCGGGACCGGGGCCAGTGCGGGATCGGCCAGCTGGGCCCGCATCGTGGCGTTGCGCTGCTCGATCCGCTCCGGGTCCGAGGCGATGCACGGCCCGCCGACCTGGCGCGCCTGGTCCATACAGCTCTGGACGTCGTCCTTGCGGTCCGCGGTGAAGGTGTCGAGGACCGAGGCGTCGGCGGCGCCGCGGTACAGCAGGTCCAGCCGCCAGGCCAGCGCCGCGGCGTCCCGCATGCCCGAGCACATGCCCTGCCCGGCGAACGGCCACATGGCGTGGGCCGCGTCCCCGATCAGGAAGCAACGGCCGCGCTGCCAGGTGTCGGCCATCAGCTCGCGGAAGGTGACCACGGGCCGCCGCAGCAGGGTGAAGTCCTCGGGCCCGCCCCACGGGGCGAGCAGTTCCCAGGCCCTCTCCGCGGTGAAGTCCTCGCTCCGTTCGTGGTCGAAGAGCTGGAACTCGAAGCGGCGGTGCGAGGTTCCGAGGCGGAAGAGGCAGCCGGGCCGCTCGGGGTCCAGGAAGTGCCCGTTCTCGAACTCGAAGGACATCGGGTGCTTCTCCTGGACGTCCAGGACGAGCCGGCGGGGTCCGCCGCTGCCGCGGGTGACGGCGATGCCGAGCGCCTCGCGGACGAAGCCGTCCGCGCCGTCCGCGCCGACCAGGTGCCGGGCGCGGACGGTGCGGCGCTCGCCGGTCGCCGTGTCGGCGACGGTCAGTGTCACGCCGTCCGCGTCCTGGGCCAGCGCCACGGCCTCGGCACCGAACTCGACCGTGACCGAGGAGCAGTCCCGCACCCGCCGGTCGACGGCGGCCTCCAGGCAGGGCTGGTAGAAGCTCCAGTGCTCGCGCCAGCCGTGCCGGCCGATACCGCTCCAGTCGAAATGGCGCAGTAGTTCACCGCCGAATGCGGCGGTCCTGGTGTCATAGGTGTCCCAGCACCTGGAGTTCTCACGGATCTCGGCACCGGCACCGATTCTCTCCATGAGCCGCATGATTTCGTCGTCGATATGGATCGCGCGCGGCGAACAGGCGATGCCCGGCTGTTTCTCGAAGGCGACGACCTGGTGACCCGACTGCCCCAGGAGGGCACTCAGTGTCTGCGCCACCGGGCCGTATCCGACCACGGCCACATCACATCGTTGGACCAGCATGTGCACAGCGTTCCATCTGCCCCCTGAGCTGCACAGGGTCTCAGGGCCCAAACCCGCTGACGCAAACACCACGACGTGGCACTGGATGCCATTTGGGTCCGTAGGCCCTTCCTGGTGATGTCGACGCGGCGCAATCATTCAGGAGCACTAAGAAAATTCCCGCAATTCACGACGGTACTGCTGAGGGGATTCGAGCATGCTGCCGCCAAGGCGTGTAGTGATCACCGGAATCGGCGTGGTGGCGCCACGCGGAATCGGTGTCAAGAACTTCTGGGAAACCTTGACCAGCGGGCGGAGCGCCACCCGGAACATCACCGCGTTCGACGCCACCGGATTTCGCTCCCGTATCGCGGCGGAATGCGATTTCCTGCCCACGGAGCACGGGCTCACCCAGGAACAGGCCGCGCGCATGAGCCGGTCCTCCCAGTTCGCCCATGTCGCCGCGCGTGAGGCGCTCGCGCAGTCCGGTCTGGAGGTCACGGAGCGGGTCGCGGCCCGCACGGGCGTGGCACTGGGCAGCGCGGTGGGCTCGGTCCGCGAACTGGACCGCCTCTACCGGGAGATCAGCGGTGACGGCGCCTCCTGGGAACTGGCACCCGAGAAGGCCGGCCCGTATCTGGCGGACTACAACACCCCCAGCTCACTGGTCCGGGAGATCGCCTGGCTCACCGGCGCCCAGGGCCCGGCCGCGATGATCTCCGCGGGCTGCACCTCGGGGCTGGACGCCGTCGGGTACGCCTGCGAGATCCTGCGGGAGGGCAGCGCCGACGTCATGATCACCGGGGCCACCGACGCCCCGATCACGCCCATCACCGTGGCCTGCTTCGACGCGATCAAGGCCACCTCGCCGCACAACGACGACCCCGAGCACGCCTCGCGGCCCTTCGACCGCGACCGGGACGGATTCGTCCTCGGCGAGGGAGGCGCGGTCTTCGTGCTGGAGACCGCCGAGCACGCCCACGCCCGCGGCGCCCATGTCATCGCCGAGGTCGCCGCGTTCGCCGCCCGGTGCAACGCCCACCACATGACCGCGCTGCGCCCGGACGGCCGCGAGATGGCCGCCGCGATCGACTCCGCGCTGACCACGGCGCGGATCGCCCCCGAGGCCATCGACTACATCAACGCCCATGGCTCGGGCACCAAGCAGAACGACCGGCACGAGACGGCCGCGTACAAGCGCAGCCTGGGCGACGCCGCCCGCAGGACCCCGGTCAGCTCCATCAAGTCCGTGATCGGCCACTCCCTGGGCGCGATCGGCTCCATCGAGCTGGCGGCCTGTGCGCTGGCCATCGAGCACGGCGTCATCCCGCCCACGGCGAATCTGCACACCCCCGACCCCGACTGCGACCTGGACTACGTGCCCCTGGTGGCCCGCGAGCAGCGGGTCGATGTGGCGCTGAGCGTGGGCAGCGGCTTCGGCGGGTTCCAGAGCGCGGCCGTACTCGTCAAGGAGGGCGCCCACCGATGAACACAGGGCACACCGCAGCGCAGGAACCGACGGCCGCGGGGCGCGCGGCGACGCACCGTGACGCACTGCCGGTCTTCACCGGTCTGGCCGTCGCCGCCCCCAACGGTCTGGGCACCGATGCCTTCTGGTCCGCGACCCGCAAGGGCGTGGGCGGCATCGGCCCCATCACCCACTTCGACGCCGGCGCCTACCCGGTGCGGGTGGCCGGTGAGATCCACGGCTTCGACGCCAGGGAGCACATCCCCAGCCGGCTCGTCCCGGCCACGGACCGCGCCACCCAGTTGTCCCTGGTCACCACCGCGTGGGCGCTGGGCGACGCGGAGCTGGACCCCGCCGACTTCGGCGAGTTCGACGGCTCGGTGGTCACCGCCAACGCGGTCGGCGGCGTGGAGTTCATCCAGCGGGAACTGCAGAGCCTGTGGAGCAAGGGGCCCCGCTACGTCACCGCGTATATGTCGTACGCCTGGTTCTACGGCGTCAACACCGGCCAGATCTCCATCCGCCACCAGCTCAAGGGCCCGAGCGGGGTGGTCGTCACCGGTCAGGTCGGCGGCATCGACGCCCTCGCCCAGGCGCGCCGGCGGCTGCGGGACGGGCAGCGGTTCGTGGTGGCGGGCGGCGCGGACGCCCCGGTCTGCCCGTACGGCCTCACCGCGGGCATGACCGCCGGGAACCTGAGCACGGGCGAGGACCCGGACACCGCGTACGCCCCCTTCGACCGCTCCGCGCGGGGCCATGTGCCCGGCGAGGGCAGCGCCATGATGATCCTGGAGCCGCTCGGGGCCGCCCGGGAACGCGGCGCGCGGCACATCTACGGCGCCCTCACCGGCTACGGCGCCACCTTCGACCCGCACCCGGCCACCGGGCAGCCCCCGACCCTGGCCCGAGCCGCCCGGATCGCCCTGGACGACGCCGGACTGACCCCGGACGACATCGACGTGGTCTTCGCCGACGGAGCGGCCGAGGCCGCCGCCGACCGGGCCGAGGCCACCGCCCTCGTCGAGCTGTTCGGCCCGCGCCGGGTGCCGGTGACCCTGCCCAAGACCATGACCGGGCGCATGTACGGCGCCGGAGCCGCGACCGATGTCGTCAGCGCGCTGCTCGCCATCCGCGACGGGGAGATCCCGCCCACGATCGGCGGCGGCGACCTCGCCGGGGAGCTGGGCCTGGACCTGGTGACCGGCGGCCCGCGCCCGGCACGGCTGGACCACGCCCTGGTGCTCGCCCGCGGGGACGGCGGCTTCAACTCGGCCGCGGTGGTCTCCCGGGTCCCCTGAGCCACCCGCCGCCCCGGCCCGCACGACCCGCACTACCCCTCCCCAACTCGCCCTTCCTGAAAGGACATTGACATGAACTTCAGCCTCGACGGGCTTCGTACCATCCTCCGCGCCTGCGCGGGCGAGCCCGAGAACGGGGACCTCGACGGCGAGGTCGCCGCGATCACCTTCGAGGACCTCGGTTACGACTCCATAGCCCTGCTGGAGACCCTCTCCCGCATCGAGCAGGAATACGGCGTGGCGGTGGACGAGGCGCCGATGGACGAGCTGACCACACCGCAGGCCCTCGTCGACTACGTCAACAGCCGACTGGCGCGGGAGACCGCCCACGTCTGACCCACGGCGGCGCACCCGGCCGGGTGCGCCGCCCCCGGCCCACTTCTGGCATCCACGCACGGGGGACGACGCATGACGCAGGAATCGCTCAGCGAGCTGATGGACAAACGCCGGGCGGCGATCGACGGCCCGGATCCGCGCGCCACCGAGCGCCAGCACGCCAAGGGAAAGCTGACGGCCCGGGAGCGGATCGGCCTCCTCCTGGACGAGGGGTCCTTCCAGGAACTGGAACAGCTGCGCCGCCACCGCGCCCGCGGGTTCGGGCTGGAGGACAAGAAGCCCTACACCGACGGTGTCATCACCGGCTGGGGCACGGTGTTCGGGCGCACGGTGTTCGTGTACGCCCATGACTTCCGGATCTTCGGCGGCGCGCTCGGCGAGGCCCACGCGGACAAGATCCACAAGCTGATGGACCGGGCGATCGCCGCCGGCGCCCCGCTGGTGTCGCTCAACGACGGTGCCGGGGCCCGGATCCAGGAGGGTGTCACCGCCCTCGCGGGCTACGGCGGGATCTTCCAGCGCAATACCGAGGCGTCCGGTGTCATCCCGCAGATCAGCGTGATGCTCGGCCCGTGCGCCGGCGGCGCGGCCTACAGCCCCGCCCTGACGGACTTCGTGTTCATGGTCCGGGACACCTCGCAGATGTTCATCACAGGCCCGGACGTGGTCAAGGCGGTGACCGGGGAGGACATCACCCAGAACGGCCTGGGCGGCGCGGACGTCCACGCCCGCACCTCCGGCGTGGCCCACTTCGCGTACGACGACGAGGAGACCTGCCTCGAAGAGGTCCGCTACCTGCTCTCGATGCTCCCGCAGAACAACCGGGAGCTTCCCCCCTCGGAACCCTGCGCGGACCCCGCCGACCGGACCACCGACGTCCTGCGCGACCTGGTGCCGGCCGAGGGCAACCAGCCCTACGACGTGCGCGAGGTCGTGGCCGAGATCGTCGACGGCGGCGACTTCTTCGAGATCAGCGCGGGCTGGGCGGAGAACATCGTGTGCGCGCTGGCCCGGCTGGACGGCCAGGTCGTGGGCGTGGTGGCCAACCAGCCGCGGGCCCTGGCCGGGGTGCTGGACATCCACGCCAGTGACAAGGCCGCGCGCTTCGTCCAGTTCTGCGACTCCTTCAACATCCCGCTGGTGACGCTGGTGGACGTGCCGGGCTTCCTGCCCGGCGTGGACCAGGAGCACGGCGGCATCATCCGCCACGGCGCCAAGCTGCTGTACGCCTACTGCAACGCCACCGTGCCGCGGATCTCGGTGGTGCTGCGCAAGGCGTACGGCGGGGCGTACATCGTCATGGACTCGCGTTCCATCGGCGCGGACATCTCGCTGGCCTGGCCGGCCAACGAGATCGCGGTGATGGGCGCGGAGGGCGCCGCGAACGTCGTCTTCCGCCGCCGGATCGCCGAGGCGGACGACCCGGACGCCATGCGGGCCCAGATGGTCAAGGAGTACCGGGCCGAGCTGATGCATCCGTACTACGCCGCTGAGCGCGGCCTGGTCGACGATGTCATCGACCCCGCCGAGACCCGTCGGGTTCTCATCGGTTCCCTGGCCATGCTGCGTGCCAAGCACGTCGGACTGCCGAGCCGCAAGCACGGCAACCCACCCCAGTGACGGCCGGCATGACCGCACAGGAGCCTCTGATCCGCATCGAGCGCGGCACCCTCGACGACGACGGGATCGCCGTCCTGACCGCCCTCCTGCTGACCCGAACCGGACGGAACGACCAGCCGCGGCCCACCTCACGGACCACGCCGGCCCCCCTGTGGAGCGCGGTCGGACCGCACGCCCGCTACCGCTCTCCGGCGAGCTGGCAGCGCTGAACACCCCGGCGCCGAACGTCTCCTTCTTCCCCCCTCCCTCCCCCACGAAAGGCTGACCACGTCGTGCGCAAGGTGCTGATCGCCAACCGTGGCGAAATCGCTGTCCGCGTGGCCCGGGCCTGTCGGGACGCAGGGATCGCGAGCGTGGCCGTATACGCGGACCCGGACCGGGACGCATCGCATGTCCGCGCCGCGGATGAGGCGTTCGCCCTGGGCGGTGACACCCCGGCCACCAGCTACCTGGACATCGAGAAAGTCCTCAACGCGGCAGCGGAGTCGGGCGCGGACGCCGTCCATCCGGGCTACGGCTTCCTCTCGGAGAACGCCGACTTCGCCCAGGCCGTCCTCGACGCGGGCCTGATCTGGATCGGCCCGCCCCCGCAGGCCATCCGCGATCTGGGCGACAAGGTCGCCGCCCGCCACATCGCCCAGCGCGCCGGCGCCCCCCTGGTCGCCGGCACCCCCGACCCGGTGAGCGGCGCCGAGGAGGTCGTCGCCTTCGCCGAGGAGCACGGCCTGCCCATCGCCATCAAGGCGGCCTTCGGCGGCGGCGGACGCGGCCTCAAGGTCGCCCGCACCCTCGAAGAGGTCCCGGAGCTGTACGAGTCCGCGGTCCGCGAGGCGGTCGCCGCCTTCGGCCGCGGCGAATGCTTCGTCGAGCGCTACCTCGACCGCCCCCGGCACGTCGAGACCCAGTGCCTGGCCGACAAACACGGCAACGTGGTCGTCGTATCGACACGTGACTGCTCCCTGCAGCGCCGGCACCAGAAGCTGGTCGAGGAGGCCCCGGCGCCGTTCCTC
>NZ_BMVG01000041.1 GCF_014650595.1 Streptomyces alanosinicus | reverse complement strand
ACACCGGAGCAAACCCCCGGATCAGGTCGAACCCGTACACCACTCCCCTGGACGCAACCCTGGCGAACACACCAAACCGGTGTCGTGTGTGGCGCACCGCTCAGCTTGCGGAGCGACAGTGGTCGCCCTGCGGGGGGAGAGAGCGACGTGCTGTCGACGCCCCCGCCGTCGGAACGGCTGGACACGCTCACCCCGGATCCCCGCCCCGAACTGGTGCTGGATCTACGTCCGGTCACGTTCACCGACTGTGCCGGGCTGGCTGTCCTGTGCTGCGCGGGCAACCGGGTGCTCGCCCAGCCAGGACGACTGCGGCGTCTGAGGTGTCACCACGAGGCGGAGGTGCCCGATGAACGTCAGGAATCCGCTGTGGCGTCGGCGGAGTGATCCACTGCGCCGGCGTGAGGACGTCGTCGAGGCCTGGACCGTCCTGGCCACTTGGGTCGTCGTGGTGGTCGGCAGCGCGTAGCCGGAGTGAGGACGGACAGTGCCGCCGAGGATGTGTTGCGCAGCAGCATGCGCACCCGCACGCGGCCCACGCCGCACTCCTGGCCGACGCACCGGGCGGCGCCGCCGCGGCTCTGACGGCGGACGGTCTGGTCCGGGCGGCCGTGCGGTGGACGGCTCCGGACGGCATCTCGCGCACCGGACAGACGCTGGTCGACGGGGGAGCCTGCGAGCCGGCTCCCGGGTGCTGGTCCGGCAGGACGACCAGAGCCGGTTGGCTCCCTCGAAGCCGACGGGTCGTGCCGAGGGCGACGTCGAGGCGAGCCTCTTCGGCGCCGCGGCCGCCCTCGCCGTCGCCGCCCCCGCATACGGGGCAGCGGCGCTCGCGCGGGCCCGGCTCGACCGGCGGCGCATGGCCCGTTGGGACCGGGAGTGGGACGCGGCGGAACCCCGTTGAGGACGCGGAGCGGGCCGACGTGGGCGAGTGCCGCCCGCGCGTGGCGTGCCGTACCGACCGCCTCGGGGCCGACCCGCCCCCGACAAGAGCCGACCGGCCCCTCCAGCTCGGAACGGCCGGCGCACAGTCTGAAGGGGCCGCAAACGTATTCCGTGCCGGTGAAAGCCGGAAGGTGAGGCGAGGTTCATGGACGAAACACTGCCCCTCGGCCGCATCGCCGGTGTCCGGATCGGCCTGCACTGGAGCGTCCTGGTCATCTTCGCCCTCATCACAGTCGCGCTGGCACACGGACGTCTCCCCGCCACCCATCCCGGTCACTCCCCCGTCGCGTACTGGGCGCTCGCGGTCCTGACCGCCGTCGTCTTCTTCGTCTCCTTGCTCGCGCACGAGCTGGCGCACGCCGTGGTCGCCCGGCGCAATGGCGTGCAGGTGGAGGGCATCACGCTGTGGATGCTGGGCGGGGCCGCCCGGCTGCGCGGCGAGGCCCCGTCGCCCGCCGCCGAGCTGCGGATCGCCGGTGTGGGACCGCTGACGAGCCTGCTGGCCGGCGCCGTGTTCGCGGGTGTCGCGGCGGGGCTGCACGCCTTGCACGCGTCCGGGCTGGTGGTCGAGGCGATCGTGTGGCTGGCCGCGATCAACGTACTGCTGGCCGTGTTCAACGCGCTGCCCGCCGCCCCGCTGGACGGCGGGCGGCTGCTGCGGGCCTACCTGTGGCACCGCACCGGTGACCCGCTGCGGGCCACCCGGGGCGCCTCTGCGGCGGGCCGGATGCTGGGCTGGTTCCTGGTGGCGAGCGGCTTCGCGGACGTACTGTTCGCCGGGGACATCGCCGGCCTGTGGCCCGCGCTGATCGGCTGGTTCCTCATCGCCGCCGCCACCGCCGAGGCCCGTCAGGCACAGCTGCGGGGCGCCCTGACCGGAGTCCCGGTCAGCCGGGTCATGACCCCGGACCCGGTCACCGTGCCCACGACGGCCGCTCTCTCCGACTTCCTGGCCGACGGTCCCTTCGGTCCCTACCGGCACTCGGCGTTCCCGGTACTGGGGGCGGACGGTTCGGTCGCCGGACTGCTCACCGTGCGGCGCATGGAGTGGACACCAGCGCAGGAGCGCGCGCATACGACCGTCCGCGACGTGATGCGCCCCCTCGACGAGGTCGTGACAGCCGCTCCGCACGAGCCCGTGGTCGACCTGGTCCCCCGCCTGCAGGAAAGCCCGCTGCACCGAGCCCTGATCCTCGACGGCGGCCGGCTCGTCGGCATCCTCACCCTCTCCGACATCACCCGCGCCCTGGCCTGGCCGGCCTCCGCCGGCCATCCCGGCCCCGACGGGCCGCGTCGGCACCTTCCGGAGCCTTCGAAGGAGGAATGATGTCCCACACGACCCTGCCCGCCGTCCCGCCCGTCCCGCTGCCGCCCGGTCGTGTGGAGGTGACCTACTCCGGGCGCCAGGCGTTCACGGTGAAGATGCGGGGCCACGCCCTCGTCATCGATCAGCCCCTCGACGCGGGTGGCGACGACGTCGGCCCCACTCCCGTCGAACTGTTCGTGGTCTCCCTGGCCGCGTGCGTCGCCCACTACGCGAGAGGCTTCCTGGAACGCCACCACCTCGACGTGGAACACCTCAGTGTGACGGCCGAGTTCACGATGGCCGACGGCCGGCCGGCCCGCGTGGCCTCCGTGGACCTGCGTGTCACGACGCCACCGGGACTGAGTGAGGCGCGCCGCGAGGGGCTGCGTGCGGTGGTCGACCACTGCACGGTCCACAACACGCTCCGGCACACACCGCGGGTCACCGTCGAGTTCGGCTGAGCATCCCTGCGGCACCGGCCGAGCGGTCCTGACGGACGTGGTCCGTCAGGACCGCTCGCCGGCGTGCGGCCGCATGCCATTGAGTCGACGCGTGAGCGCGACTCCACCGAGACGCGGCGCGCGGTGGCAGCCACAGCGTCCGTACCAGCACATCGTCGATGACCTCCGGACGCATCTCCTCGTCGGGCCGCAGCAAGGTGAGCTGCGCCAGCCCGCAGCGCTGCGGCTGTACGGAGGCCGGCTCCGGCCGACTGCCGCTCCGTCAGGTCCGTTTCGGAGATCACCCCGACGACCGTGCCGTCGTCCCCGACCACCGGAAGCCCGCTGATCCAGTGGTCCGCGAGGAGCCGGGTGACCTCCCCAGCCAACCCGCCGGTCGGGTCAGGGCAGTTCGGGTACGACAGCCACCGGGCACGCCGCGTGATGCAGCACGCCGTGGGCGACACGGCCGAGCTGGAGCCCGAAGTGTCCGGGCCGGCGCCGGGCGCCGACGACGAGCAGGTCGGCCTCGTAGGACGCGGCGATCAGGACGTCGCGGGCATGGCCCTCGACAGCGGCGCGGCGCACATCAAGGCCGGCCGGTGCGTCCCGCAGGGCTTCCTCCACCGCCTCGCCGGCCTGCCGCTCGTAGAGGTGTGCCGGCTCGCCGGCGAGCCGGGGGTACCCCCGGACGAAGTCTGGGGGAGGATGGCCGGTGGTCGCGTGCGCGGGGCGCCGCCAGGCTCGTACGGCTTCCAGGGGCACCCCGCGCAACACGGCCTCCTCGGTTGCGAACCGTACCGCGGCCGAGCCGGCGGGCTTCTCGCCCACTCCGAGGGCGACGCGGCCGCGGGTCCCGGAGCGGGCCTGGTTGTCGTAGCTGCCCCGCAGCACGATGACCGGACAGTGCGCGTGCCCGGCGACCGTGACACTGACGGAACCGAGCAACGCCTCGGCGATTCCGCTACGGCCCCGGCAGCCCAGGACCACGGCGAGGGCGGTACGGCTCTCGCGTACGAGTGCGTACTCCGGCTCCTCGGGCCGCACAGCGGTGGTGACCTTGGCGCCCGGCCGACGTCGTTCCGCCCGTTCCCGAGCGGTGCCGACGACGTCCTGGGCCATCACCTCCTCCACCGGTCTGTCGAGCTCCTGGGCGGTCAGGGCGCCTTCGTAGCGGTCCCAGAGCGAGGCGTACACCAGCCGGAGCGGCACCGCGCGCAGGGCGGCCTCGTCGGCCGCCCAGTCCACGGCGCGCAGGCTCGGCTCCGAGCCGTCCACACCCACGACGATCGGAAGATCCGTCATGGTCCTCCTCCTCGTTCCCCCTCCTCGCCGTAGGTCAGGCATGCGCGACCACGGCGACGGGCGCGACGACGTGGTGCAGAACGGCGTGGGTGACGTGACCGACATGGGCACCGAACGGACTGGTGCGTATGCGCCGACCGACCACGGCCAGGGAAGCGTCGCGGGCGGCGCTGACGAGGACCTGCGCGGCACTGCCGCAGCGGCTCGCCTCGACCACGTCGACGTCCGGGAACTTCTGCCGCCAGGGGCGCAGTGCCTCGGTCAGGACAGTCGCCTGTTCACGTGAGAGCGTGCCCGCGAGTTCCGCGTCGCCGTAGAAGCGGTAGAAGGCGGAGGGTGGCTCCGGCCAGCCGTGCACGACCCTCAGGGACGTGCCGCGGAGCGCGGCGGCCTCGAAGGCGAACTCCAGGAGCGTCTCGTTCACGTCGCCGGTGTCGACGCCGACGACGACAGGCTGGAAGGGGGTCGCTGCCGACGGGATGCCCGCGGGGTCCGTCTTGTGTTCGTCGGCGGCCTGCTCTCCGGCCCGGACCAGCACCACCGGTCGGGTGGCGTGGGCGATGACGGACAGGCTGACCGAGCCGACCATGAACCCGCCGATCCCGCCGAGGCCGCGCGAGCCCAGCACCAGCATCTCGGCGCCGTCCGCCGCCTCGACCAATGTCCGGGCAGGTTCGCCGGTGACCCGATCGGTGATCATCTCGACACCGGGGTGGCGCAGCCGAAGGCCCTCCGCGGCCTCCAGGGGAATCCTCTCCACCCAGTCCTGGCTGGTCTCGGCGCCGAGCAGGGGTGCCTGGGCCACGGGCGCGGGCGGGGGTTCGAAGACATGGAGGATCTTCAGCGGCAGGCCGCGCAGTCCGGCTTCGCGGGCCGCCCATTCGGCGGCGGCCCGGCTTTCGGGCGAGCCGTCGAGACCTACGGTGATGGTTCGGGTCATGGTCTCCACCTCCGGGACGAGGGATCCGATACCAGCGTGGTGACGCCGTGGTCGCGGGGTCAGAGGCCGCAGGTCCCTATGCGGGGCCGAACGGCCCCGGTCCCCGGTACTTCCCGCGGGCGCCCGGCGCGGGGCGGAGCGGCCCTGTCGGCGGGGCGATGGGGAGTGCAGTGTGGGAGTGTCGGGTGAGGCGTGATACCCGTTCGCCGACCGATGCCGGAGGCGGACCACGAAGGACAGCGCATGACGGAAGGCGCGGGCGGGCGAGGGACAGGGGGACGGCTCTCGACGGCCGCGCTCGGCACTCTGCTCGTGCGCCGACGATCCTGGCTGCGGCGCGATCTGCCCGCAGGGGTGACGGTCGCCGCGTATCTCGTACCACAGGTCATGGCGTACGCGGCGGTGGCGGGGCTGCCGCCGGTAGCCGGACTGTGGGCGGTCCTGCCCGCCCTCGCCCTGTACGCGCTGCTCGGCACCTCACGTCTGCTGTCGGTCGGCCCCGAGTCCACCACCGCGTTGATGACGGCCACGGTCGTGGGTCCCCTCGCTGCCGGTGACCCCGGACGCTACGCCTCGCTGGCGGCCGCTCTCGCCGTCACGGTCGGTCTGCTGTGCCTGGCTGCCAGGGCGGTTCGCCTCGGCTTCCTCGCGGACCTGCTCTCCCGCCCGGTGCTGATCGGCTATCTCGCCGGGGTCGCCGTACTCATGGCGGTCGATCAGCTGCCCCGGCTCACGGGCATGCCCGCCGGAAGTCCCGACTTCTTGCCTCAACTGAGGTCTTTCTTCACCCACTTGTCACAGATCCACCCGGCCACCGCGGCCCTGTCCGCCGCCGTCCTCGTGTTCCTCTTCGCCATGGCCCGATTCCTCCCCGCGCTGCCCGGACCGCTGCTCGCCGTGGTGCTCACGACGGCCGCCGTGGTCACGTTCGGCCTCGACACCCGGTACGGGGTCGCGGTCATCGGCGCGGTGCCCTCCGGGTTTCCGGACGTCTCCCTGCCGGATCTCGGTGAGGTGCCCCGCCTGGTGTTGCCCGCGCTCGGTGTGCTCGTGGTGGCGTACACCGACATGATCCTGACCGGGCGGGCGTTCGCGCACCGCGGCGACGCGGAAACGCGCACGCTCGATTCGGACCGGGAGTTCCTGGCCCTGGGCGCGGCCAACCTGGGCGCCGGGGTGCTCCATGGCTTCCCCGTGAGCAGCAGCGCCAGCCGTACGGCGCTCGCGGCCTCGGCGGGCGCCCGCAGCCAGGCGTACTCGCTGGTCGCGGGGGCGGTCGTGCTGGCCGTCCTGCTGTTTCTCAGGCCGCTGCTGACCCGCATGCCCGCGGCCGTGCTCGGCGCGCTCGTCGTCTACGCCGCGGCCCGCATGATCGACGTCGCGGGCTTCCGCCGGCTCGCCTCCTTCCGGCGCCGCGAACTTCTCCTCGCCCTCGGCTGCCTGGCGGGCGTGCTCGCCCTCGGCATCCTGTACGGCGTTCTCGTGGCCGTCGGGCTGTCGGTCGCCGAACTGCTCACGCGGGTGGCCCGGCCGCACGACGCGGTCGAGGGCCTGGTGCCCGGGGTGGCGGGCATGCACGACGTCGACGACTACCCGCGGGCACGGACAATCCCGGGCCTGCTGGTATACCGCTACGACTCGCCGCTGTTCTTCGCCAACGCCGACGATTTCCACCGCCGGGCGCTGGCCGCCGTCCACGAACAGACGGAACCGGTGCGCTGGTTCGTGCTCAACACCGAGGCCAACGTCGAGGTCGACATCACCGCCCTCGACGCCGTGGACGACCTGCGCCGGGAGCTGACAGGCTCCGGCATCGTGTTCGCCCTCGCCCGGGTCAAGCAGGACCTGCTGGACGACCTGGAGGCCTACGGCTTGGCGGAGTCCGTCGGCGCCGAGCGCATCTTCCCGACCCTGCCCACCGCGGTGGCGGCGTACCGGGCGTGGTGCGGCAATCGCTGACCGCCGCCCGGGTCCGGGCGGGCCGAAGCCGGACGGCCCGCCCGGAGGGCCGGGTGGCCCCTGTCCACGCCTGCCGCACTGGCACAGGCTGGTGAGGGCAGGACCGACACAGATCTCACGGAGTTCACCATGTACGGCACCCCGCACACCGTCAGCGATGTCATGACCCAGACGGTCGCCGCCATCGGCCGTCGGGCCCCCTTCAAGGAGATCGTGCAGCTGATGCAGGACTGGAAGGTGAGCGCCCTCCCGGTGATCGAGGGTGAGGGCCGGGTGGTCGGTGTGGTCTCCGAGGCCGACCTGCTGCCCAAGGAGGAGCTGAGGGACGACCCGGACGCGGCCTACCTGCAACTGCGTCAGCCGGTCGACGTGGCGAAGGCCGGGGCGGCCACCGCGGGCGACCTGATGTCCGCCCCTGCCCTCACCGTCCGGGCGAACGCCACGGTCGCCGAGGCCGCGCGGATCATGGCGCGGGGCGGGGTCAAACGCCTGCCCGTCGTCGACGAGGCCGGATTGCTCCAGGGGATCGTCAGCCGGGCCGACCTGCTCAAGGTCTTCCTGCGCGACGACGAGGACATCGCCGATGAGGTCCGGCGCGAGATCGTGTCGCATCTCTTCCCGCTGTCCTCCGCGGCCGTCCAGGTGGAGGTGCGGGACGGAGTCGTCACGCTGACCGGCCGCATCCGCGACAGCGCTCTGGTCCCGGTCGCCGCGCGCCTGGTGCGGGCCGTGGAGGGCGTGGTGGACGTGCAGTTCGACCTCGCGCACGAGACGACCATGCGGTGACTGACAACCATGGAGGGACTGAGGCCGGTCGGCCCTGGTGCAGGACCCGATCCGTGTGTTCCTTCTGGACCACCACGAAGTCGCGCGGCGCGGACTGACCGATCTGCTCGACGCCGGACCGGACATCCAGGTGGTCGGCGACGCGGACACCGCCGAGCACGCACTCACTCGCGGTCCGGCGCCACACCCGGACGTCGCCGTGCTCGACGTCCGCCTGCCGGACGGGGACGGCATCACGGTCTGCCGCGAACTGCGCGACCGGATACCCGAGGTGGCGTGTCCGATGCTGACGTCTTTCGACGACGAGGAAGCCCTGCTGGACACGATCACGGCCGGAGCGTCCGGCTACGTCCTGGAGCAGATCAAGGGCTCCGACCTCGTCTCGGCGGTACGGACCGTCGCCTCGGGGCGGTCGATGCTCGACCCCGCCACCACCGCTCGCCTCATGCAACGGGACATCCTCGTCGGCGACGGACCGACCAACCGGGAGATCGGCAAGAAGCTGTACCTGTCCGAGAAGGCCGTCAAGAACCACAACTCGCGGATGCTGTCCACGCTCGGCGTCCAGCGCCGGGTGCAGGCGGCTGTCCTCGTGTCCCACCTGGAGCCGCCGGGCGCGGCGGTGCGCGAGGACCACAAGGACCACTGAGTCTCAGACCGCGGTGAGCAGGTTCTTGATCTCGGCCACGTCGGCGATCGTCTCGACCTCGGCCACGATCCGGGATCCGGTCGCCGACGGCACCCGGCCCGCCAGCTCGACGATTCCGTCGTGCACGGTCACCTCGACGGCCTTGAAGTCACCGGGGGTGCAGACGGCTCGGATGCTGTCCTCGACCTCCGCCTGTATGGCGGCATCGTCCCTGATCAGGGCCAGAAGCAACGCGTCACGGCCCACGGCACCGACCAGCCGGTCCTGGCTGTCCGTGACCGGAATCCGCTTCAGCCTGGACAGCGCGGCGAGCCAGGCGGCCTCGGCGACGGTCGCACCGGGCAGCACCGTGATCGCGGGGCTGGTCATCAGATCGGCCGCCGTCTCGCCCTTGGACTTGCCGTACAGGCTCCGCTCCCGCAGCCTGCCCACGCGCCCCGGCCGGTGACCGGAGGCTTCGAACGCGACCTTCGCCAACAGATCCGACTCCGAGACGACACCGACCACCCGGTCGTCCGCGTCCACCACCGGTAGGGCACCGACCTGCTCACGCGCGAGCAGCCGGGCGATGTCCCGGTACGGCAGGTCGTCCCGCAGGGAGGCCGCGGGCACGTCCATGACGTCCCGCACGAGCGGCATCCCGGCGCCGGGCGCCCGGCCGGGCCGCTGCGCGGACGGTGTGCCCTGTGGCGCCGGGCGGGACGCACCGCTCTCCCGTGCCGGCGGCTGCTCCTCGGCTCCCACGTGTTTCGCCGCGGCGGCGGCCACGGCGCCCAGATAGCGGACCAGCATCTCCTGCCGTTTGTCCTCGCCGGGGCTCCAGGGGCGGGAGGGCTGGGTCAGCCGGGCCTCGGCCTGTGCGGAGAAGTGCGTGTGCTCGTTCACGGCGGCCTCCGGACTCCGTCGGGTTGCCTACCGTTCCAGTCTTCCGCTTCACCGCCGCCCGCCTAGTGCCGAACGGCCCTGGTGGGACGGCGTGGCGGCCCTACCCAGTGCGGGCCGGGACGGGGACGGTGACACTGAAGGAGCAGCCGAGAGCCGACCATCAGGAGGCTGGCCGATGAGCCTGCGGGACTTCCTGGAGCGGTTCCGTCCGACCGGTACACCGGGCGCGGCCGCCACCGGCGTACCCGCCGACCGGATGGCGGAGCGCGCCGCCGAACTGGAACCCGCCCTCGACCAGCTGACGGCCGTTCAGCAGGAGGCCGCCCGGATCCGTGCGGCGGCGGACGAGGCTGCCGGGAGGCTCCGGCGGGACGCGGCACGGGAGGCGGAGGGCATCGTGGCGGCGGCCCGGGAGCGGGCTCCGGAGCTACGACGCCAGGCCGCGGCACCCGTCCTGCGGGACGCACTCCGGGAGGCGGACGCCGTCCGCGCCGCCGGTGACCGGGCCGCCGCAGAGGTACAGGAGCGGGCACGCGAGCGCATGCCCGCTCTGGTGGACCGGGCGGTGGCCGACGCACTGCGCCTGGCGACCGGGGCGGGCGCGGCTCCATGAGCGCCGGATGGGTGGGCGGGGCGGTCCGGGCCCGGACCCTGGTCGACCGGTACCCCGGTGCCGCCGGAGCGCGGGAGTTCGCGTCCTGCGCGACCCTCGGCGAGGCGCTGCAAGCGCTGGCCGGCACACCGTACGCGAAGTACACGCGGGCCACGGCCGGACTGCCCGAGACCCAGCGGGCCGTGTCCGCGACGCTGCTGTGGCATGTGAGGGTGCTGGCGGGCTGGCTGCCGCCGGGCGGGGCCCGTCTGCTCGTTCCGCTGGTCTCGGGGTTCGAGGTGGCCAACGTGGCCGCCCGGCTGTCCGCTCCGGACACGCCGTACGCCCTCGAACCGTACCGGCTCGGGGCACTGGAGACGGCCTGGCGGCGCCTGGCTGAGGCCGGGAACCCCGCTGATCTGCGCGCCGCGCTCGCCGCCTCCCCGTGGGGCGATCCGGGCGGCGACACGCCCTGGGCCCTGGTCACCGGCATGCGGATGGCCGCCGCGCGGCGCACCGCCGTCGCCGTACCGCAGGCACAGAACTGGGCCGTCGGACGTGCGGCACTGCTGACGGCGCGTGAACTGTACGTGCATGGCCGCTCCCTGCCGGAGCCGGTGCGGCACGATGCGGCCCGGCTCCTCGGGACGCGTGCGCCGGCTGCGCCCTCGTACGAGGAGTTCCGCACCAGCCTGCCGACGCCCGCCCGGTCGCTGCTGGCGGACGTCGCGGAGCCGGACGAGCTGTGGCGGGCCGAGGCTCGCTGGTGGCGCAGGGTCCTGGACGACGGCACCGCCATGCTGCGGGCCGGCCGGTACGGACCCCGTGTGGTCGTCGGCGCGGTCGCGGTGCTGTCCGTGGACGCCTGGCGGGTGCGGGCGGCCCTGGAGTCGGCGGCCCGGGGCGGACGGCTCGGGGAGGTGTTCGATGCCCTGGACTGAGGGGTTGACACCGGTCCGGATGCGCCGGGTGGCGGTGGTCGTGCCGCAGGCGGGGCTGCGGGACGCGCTCGTGCGGATCGCCGAAGCGGGGTGTATGGAGCTGGACCGCGTGGAGGGGGCGGTTCCCGGGCCTGCGGGGCTGCGGCTGCGCCGACTGCGGGGACATGGCGAACCTGCCGGGTCGGAGGGGGGTGGTACGACCTTCCTGGCGGTGGCCGCCCCGGATCTGGACCAGCTGGAAGAGCTGCGGGATGTCGGCCTGTTGGCCGGCGAGGCCCAGCTGGAGGAGCGTGCGGAGGGCGCCGTACGGCGCGGGGACGTGGCGGCGCTCGCCGGGTGGTGCCCGGCTGCCGAGGTGCCGCGCGTCGCGGCGCGGCTGGCAGCGGCGGGCGGCTCCCTGGTGCCGCTGCGGTCCCCGCGCGGCACCGATCCCCCGACGCTGCTCCGGCCGTCCGGGCCGGTGTCGTTCACGCCGCTGGTGACGACGTACGGCACGCCGGCGTACGCGGACCTCGACCCGTCGTGGCCGGCCGGCCTCGCCTGGGTCACGATGTTCGGGATCATGTTCGGTGACGTCGGCCACGGGGCACTGCTCCTGCTCGGCGCGCTGATGCTGCGCCTCGGCCGGCCTCGGCGGCTCGCCCGGCTGCGCCGGCTATGGCCGTTCCTCGCGGGCGCCGGGCTGGCCTCGATGATCGCAGGCGCGGCCTACGGGGAGTTCTTCGGGCCGACGGGCCTGCTGCCGGTGCTCTGGCTGGCCCCGTTGGAGACCCCCGCCCGGCTGCTCGCCGCCGCAGTGCTCTTCGGGGCCGGGCTGCTGGCCCTCGCGCATGCCGCGGGCGCGGTCAACCGGGTGCGGGAGGGCGGTTGGGTGTCGGCGCTGTACGCGGCGTCCGGCTTCGCCGGGCTGCTGTTCTACCTGGGGCTCGCGCTCGCCGCAGCAGGCCTCGTGCGGCACGTGCCGGCCGCTGCCGCGGGCGGGGCCGCCGGCGCGGTCGCCGGGCTGGCACTGGCGGCGTCCGGCCTGTTCCAGGCCACCGCGGGCGGCGGCGCGGGCCTGGCCGAGACGGCCGTAGGGATCTTCGACGTCGTCGTGCGCACGAGCACCAACACCCTCTCCTTCGCCCGGCTCGCGGCCTTCGGTCTCACCCACGCGGCCCTCGCCGACCTGGTGTGGCGCGGCACCACGGGCCTGTCCGGGCGTGGGGCCGCCGGGGTGGCCGGCGCCGTGCTGCTGTTCACCGTGGGGACGACCCTCTCCTTCGGCCTGGAGGCCCTGGTGGCCGGCGTGCAGGCCCTGCGACTGGAGTTCTACGAACTCTTCTCACGGCTTTTCGAGACGGAAGGCCGTCCGTTCCGTCCCTGGCACGTTCCGCCGGCGGAACCTGCCGACGCGCTCCTACGAAGGTGATCCCATGCTCACCTGGCTGATCGTCCTGCCGGTCCTCGTGGCGGTGCTCGGTGCCGTACGGATGCTGCGGCGGCGCCGGACCCGACACGCGTTCCGCTGGCTGCTGGCGACGAACCTCGCCCTGCTGGCGGGCGCGAGCGTCGTCCTGGCCACGGCCCTCGCCGGCCCCGCACAGGCCTCGGCCCAGACCGCGGCCTCGGGCAGCGTCAATGGATCCGCCCTGATCGGGGCGGCCATCGCGGTGGCCGGATCCTCGATCGGCGCCGCCATCGCGGTCGCCTACACGGGAGCCGCCGCGCTCGCCGCGCTGAGCGAACGCCCGGAGATGTTCGGCCGGGCCATGGTGATCGTCGGCCTGGCCGAGGGAATCGCCGTGTACGGGCTGGTGGTCGCGATCCTGCTGATCGGGAAGGCATGACGGTGGGCACCGTGGCCGCCATCGGCGCGCGGACGAGCGTGAGCGGGCTGGCTCTGGCCGGGGTCGACGTACTGGTCGCGGAGGATCCGGACGCCGTGCGCCGGGCCTGGCAGGACCTTCCCGGCACCGTAACCCTGGTGATCCTGACGGCGTCGGCCGCCGAATCGCTGGGTGCCACCGTGACGGAGCCGGACTCGCCACGGCCGCTGACGGTGGTGATGCCCCGATGACGGCACCGGCCGACGCCCTGGACCCCGTACGCGCCGAACTGCTGCGCGCGGCCCGGGCCGAGGCCGAGGCCGTCCTGGGCCGGGCGCGGGCCGACGCGGACGAGACCGTGCGCCTCGCGCGCGGCACCGCGGAGAAGGTGCTCGCGCAGGCCCGGGACCTCGGCGCGGCGGACGGACGCGCAGCTGCCACCCGGGAACGGGTGCGCGCGGCCGCGGACGCCTGGGCCCGGGAACTCGCCGCCCGTGCCGAGGTCTTCGCCGATCTACGGGTCAAGACGCGCTGCGGTGTGCGGCAGGCGCTGGTCGACGGTGCGCTCCCGTCCGCCCGTTTCGCGGAGACGGCTCGCGCCCTGCTCGGCGCGGACGCGCGCATCACGGCCGTACAGGGCGGCGGAGTGACCGCCGAGGCGCCCGGGCGCCGACTCGACCTGTCCGCGGACACCCTCGCCGACCGCGCCCTGGCTCGGATGGGCGTGCGGATCGAGAGCCTCTGGGAGCGGCCGTGACTCTCCCCGGGGCCCCCGCCGCGTTCCCGCAGGTCCTGCGGGTCGCCGGGCCGTTGGTGGAGATGGAGTGTCCTGCCGCCGTGGCCATGCACGACCTCGTACTGCTCGGAGCCGATCGGCTGCCGGGCGAAGTGGTGGCCGTCCACGGCGATACGGCCACCGTCCAGGCCTACGCGTACACGGGCGGTCTGGCGCCGGGGCACCCCGTCGAACCGCAGGGCCGGCCGTTGTCGGTGCTGTTGGGGCCCGCACTGCTCGGAAGCGTCTTCGACGGCCTGCTGCGCCCCCTGTCGGGCGCCGGTGACCTGCTCCTGACCGGCGGCCCGGACCGCGCGCCGGACGTGCGCACCTGGCCGTTCACACCTCGCGTGGCCGAGGGGACGCGGATGACCGCCGGTGACGTTCTCGGCGAGATCGCGGCGACGGTGCCCCTGCGGCTGCTCGTGCCGCCCGGCCGTTCCGGCGTCGTGACCGCCGTCTCGGCGGCGGGTGGGTACCCCGCTGACGCGGTGCTCGCCGTAGTGGACGGGCACGAGGTGTGCATGACCCAGAGCTGGCCGGTGCGCAAGCCGCGTCCAGTCGCCGAGCGGCTGCCCGCCGACCTGCCGCTGCACACCGGGCAGCGAGCTGTCGACCTGCTCTTCCCGGTGGCCCGCGGCAGCACGGTCGCCGTTCCCGGCGGCTTCGGCACCGGCAAGACCATGCTGCTGCAGCAGATCGCGAAGTGGTGCGACGCCGACGTGATCGTGTACGTCGGCTGCGGCGAGCGGGGCAACGAAATGGCGGACGTCATCGAGGAGTTGGCGGAACTGGTCGACCCGCGCACCGGCGGGCGACTGTCGGAGCGCACGGTGACGATCGCGAACACCTCCAACATGCCCATGATGGCCCGCGAGGCGAGCGTGCACACGGGGGCGACCGTCGCCGAGTACTTCCGTGACATGGGCCTCGACGTCGTCGTCATCGCCGACTCGACCTCCCGGTGGGCGGAGGCACTGCGCGAGTTCGCCTCCCGCATGGGCGAACTCCCCGCTGAGGAGGGCTATCCGGCGGGGCTCGCCTCCCAACTGGCCGCGTTCTACGAGCGGGCAGCGGCGGTGCGCACCCTGGGCGGTGCGACCGGGTCCGTGACCGTGATCGGTGCCGTGTCCCCACCGGGCGGAGACCGCACCGAGCCGGTCACCGCGCACACCGAACGGTTCGTGCGATGCCTGTGGAGCCTGGACCGCGACCTCGCCTACGCACGCCACTACCCGGCCGTCTCCTGGGCGGACTCCTTCTCCCGGGACGCCGGCGTGCTGGCCACCGCTCACGCGCGCTCCGGTGACCCGGACTGGGCGGGCAGACGGGGACGCGTGGCGCGGCTGCTGGCCGAGGCCGACCGGCTGGCCGATCTGGTCGAGCTGGTCGGCATCACCGCCCTGCCGCCGCGCGAGCGGATCAGCGTCCTCGCCGGGCGGCTGCTGCGCGAGGCCGTGATCCAGCAGAGCGCCCTGTCGCCGAAGGACGCCTACAGCGCTCCCGCGAAGACGGCGGTGCTCCTGGAGGCGGCCCTGACGGTGATCGACCGCTGCCTGGACCTGGTGGAATCCGGTACGGGAGCGGACGCCGTCGAGGCCGTCGACTTCACCCCGCTGCTGCGGGCCCGCGAGAGCGCCGGCCCGGCCGAGACCGCTCCGGTGACGGCGGCCCGCGACACCGTGCTGGGACGACTGGCGGAGGCGGCGACGGCATGAGCGGGTTCGCGGACGTCGAGTACACGGGGGTGCGGGAACTGCGCGGCCCGCTCGTCGTCGTGGAAGGCGTGTGCGGGGTCGGCTGGGACGAGTTCGCCACGATCGCCCTCGACTCGGGTGAACGACGCCACGGGCTGGTCCTGGAGGTGGACCGGGACCTCGCCGTGGTGCAGGTCCTGGAGGACACCGCCGGCATGGACCGCACCGGCACCCGCATCGCCTTCTCGGGCACGCCGCTGCGGATCCCGGTGGGCGCCGGCTGGCTGGGCCGGGTGTGCAACGGGCGGGGCGAACCGGCCGACGGCGGGCCGCCGGTACTGGGCGCGACGGATACGGCGGTGGCCGGCGCGCCGATCAACCCGGTGCGCCGGGAACCGCCGAACGAGCCGGTGCTGACCGGCGTGTCCGCCGTGGACGTGCTGACCACCCTGGTGCGCGGCCAGAAGCTGCCGGTGTTCTCCGCGGCCGGGTTGCCGCACCTGGAACTGGCGGTACAGATCGCGGCCCAGGCGACCTGCGGAGGCGAGGCGTTCGCCGTCGTCTTCGCCGGCATGGGACTCACCCACGCCGACGCATCGTTCGTCCGTGCGGGACTCGCGGAGCGCTCGGCGGCACGGGAACTGGTCCTGCTGCTCAACACGGCCGACGACCCGGTCATCGAGCGGCTGCTCACCCCGCGTATCGCCCTGACGGTCGCCGAGGACCTGGCGTTCACGGAGGGCCGGCACGTCCTCGTGGTGATGACGGACATGACGGCCTACTCCGAGGCACTGCGCGAGGTGTCCGCAGCGCGCGGCGAAATCCCCGCCCGTCGTGCCTACCCCGGCTACCTGTACAGCGACCTCGCGTCCCTCTACGAGCGGTGCGGCAGAATCAGGGGCCGGCCGGGTTCGGTGACCGTCCTTCCGGTCCTCACCATGCCGGCGGGCGACATCACCCACCCCGTCCCCGATCTCACCGGCTACATCACAGAGGGTCAGATCGTGCTGTCCGCCGAGGTGTACGCAGTCGGCACGTATCCGCCCATCGACCCGCTGGCCTCACTGTCGCGCCTGATGCGCAAGGGGGCCGGGGCGGGCCGGACCCGGGCCGATCATCCGGACGTCGCCGCGCAGCTGATCGCCGCACTCGCCCGGTCCCGTCAGGTACGGGAGCTGGCGGACCTGATCGGCCGGTCGGCCCTCAGCCCGACCGACCTGCGCCATCTCGACCTGGAGGACGCCTTCCGGCAGCGGTTCCTCACCCAGGCCACGGACGAGAACCGCCCGCTGGACGACTCCTTGGACCGGGCCTGGGACGTGCTGCTGACGCTGCCGCGCAGTCAGCTGGGCATGCTCCCGGCCGACCTGCTCGACGCCCGCCAGGCCGGCGCGCAGAAGCCGGGTGAAGCACCGTGACCGGCCGCGGAAGCCGAGTACCGGCAGGCCGAGCCGGACGGCTGAGACTGCGCCGCAACCTCGCCACCGCGCTCCGCGGAGCGGATCTGCTGGAACGCAAGCTCCGGCTGCTGACGGACCGGGAGCGCGTGGCACGCCGTACGGCGGAGGAAGCCGGCCGGGTATGGCGGGAGCGGCTCGCCGAGGCGGACAGCTGGCTGGTGCGCGGTGTCCTGCTGGGCGGTGAGGAGGCGCTGGCTGAGGCGGCGCAGGCGGACCGGGCCCGTATCGACATCGAGTGGGCCATGCTGATGGGCGTACGGCATCCTGCGACCGTGTCCTGGACGGACCCCGTCCGCTCACCCGATGAACGGACGCCGCCGAACACCGCGCTGGCGCATGCCGAGACGGCGTACCGCGCGGCGGTCCGCGCCGCCGCGACGTACGCCGCTCACGAGACCGCGGCGGAGTTGCTCGCCGCCGAGGCCGTACGCACCCGGCACCGGGTCCGTGCCCTGCGCCGGCGCTGGATCCCCCGGCTGCAGGGGGAGCTTCAGGCGGTGGAACTCGCGCTGGAGGAGGGCGAGCACGAGGAGGCGGTCCGGCGCCGTTGGGCCGCTGCGCGCGGCGCCCGGTGACCGCGGCGGGAGACCGGCGGACGACGGCGGGCCCGCTCGGGGCCCGCCGATCAGAGGCGTCCTCGTCAGCTGCCGTGGTGGATCTCCACGTGCTTGGCCTCCGCCTTCTGGGCGCCCAGACCCACGCTGACGGTCAGCATGCCATCGGCGTAGTCGGCCTTGACGTCGTCCTCGTCGGCGCCGGGCGGCAGCGTCACGCTGCGGCTCATCTCGCCGTACCGGATCTCGCTGTGGCTCTTGGCCACCTCCCGCTCGGTGCGTTCGGCCTGCACCGTCAGCACCCCGTCGCCGATCACGACGTCGATGTCCTCGGCGGACATGCCCGGAAGCTCGGCGCGCATGACGTAGCGGTCGTCCTGCATGTAGTCCTCGATACGGACCGCAGGCATGGTCAGCCTGCTGGGAAACGTCTCGAACCAGTCCGGGATCTCCGGGAACGGGAACCTCTGCCTGCGTATCAGTGTGGCCATCGCCATACCTCCTCGGTTGTCGTCGTCTGACGACACCTCCAGTGCAGCGCGCCGGCTCCTCCGTTGCTGAGGCCGAACGGCCCATCGCCAGGTCCTCGAAGTCCCTTCTTTTGCCCTATGCGTTGGCGATCAGACCGGTGACGAGGAAAGCACCACACTCGGCGGCGATCTCCATGTCCGACGTCACCACCACCGCTCTCTACGAAGTGACGATGGCGCTGTCCTGCGTCCGCGAGGACATGCACGCGCCGGCCACCCTCAGCCTCTTCGTGCGCGACCTCCCGCCCGGCCGGGGCTTCCTGGTCACCGCGAGCTTGGAGCTTGCCCCGGACTTCCTCGCCCGGTGCAGGACCTGATGCCGCTTCTCGGCCTCTCCTTCGAGGGTGAGGTGCGGGCGGTTCCGGAAGGCCGTGTGGTGTTCGCCGGGGAGCCTCTGCTGGAGGTGACCGCGCCACTGTCGCAGGCCCAGCTCGTCGAGACGCACCTGCTGAACCAGCTCTGCCATCAGACGGTGGTGGCGTCCAAGGCGGCACGCTGCGTGCTGGCCGCGGCCGGGCGGCCGATGGTGGACTTCTCGCTGCGCCGCACGCACGGTCCGCGGGCGGGGCCGCAGGCCGCCCGGCTGGGCGCGCTCATGGGATTCGCGGGCACGAGCAATGTCGCCGCCGTCTCCCTGGGCATCCCGGCCTCGGGCACCATGGCCCACTCCCACATCGAGGCCTTTCCGAGCGAGGGGGCGGTCTTCCGCGCCTTCGCGCTGAGCCATCCCGGCCCGGTGACCTTCCTCGTCGACACCTACGACACCGAGGACGGCGTGCGCATCGCCGCCCGGGTGCTGACCGATCTCGGACTCGGCCCCGGCTGCGCGATCCGTCTGGACAGCGGCGACCTCGAAGCGCTCGCACGGCGGGCGCGCGCCCTGCTGGACAGCGCAGGGCCGGCCGCGGACGCCCCGTATCTGGACGCCGCGTACAAGCTCGTCGAGTACGCCGGCCGTCCTGTCAGGAAACTGTCCTCGGCGAAAATCACGGCCCCCGGCCGCAAGCAGGTCTTCCGCCGCGCCGGACTTCCCGACGCCATCGCTCCGGCGCAGAAGGACCCGCCGGACTCCGCGCAGCCGCTGCTGCGCACCGTCATGCGGGACGGGCGCCGGACCGGGCCGCCGGACCACTGGCAGGACGCCCGCGAGCGATTCCGCGAGGACATCGCCGCACTGCCCGATTCGACACGCCTGATCGAGGACCCCGAGCCGGTCCCGAGGTCCGGTCCCCGGCGCTGGAGCAGATGACCGCGAGGGTGCCGCTCCGGCATCGAAGCCCGGCTGCGTCAGCCTGCCGCCGTTCTCTCTCCCCCCCCCGTTATGTTTTCCGCGGTCTCGGGCCGCCCGTCGTGACGGTCCCGGTGCCGCGCCGGGGCCGACGGGGCCGCCGTGGGGACCAATGGCCCCTGTCGGGCCGGTCGCAGCGGAGCCTTCCATGGAATCAGCGGCGGCGCTCGTCCGCGCCACCGCAGAGAGGAGGCGAAGGCGATGCCCGCTACCGCACCGTTGCAGGAGAATGACCGGGCCGCACTCGCTGCCGGCCCCGAACCGGTCTGTGCTCCCGGCGAGTTGACGGTTGGAGGCGGCCATGTCCGGGCCCGGTGAGCGCCGGCCGATCGTGGTGGGCGTCGATCCCGATCCGGCCCGGCGTACGGCGCTGGCCTGGGCCGCCGACGATGCCGCCCGCCGCCGGCTTCCATTGCGTGCGGTCCACGCCGAGGGTGTTCCGACCAGGGGCTATCGGAGGCGCGAGGTACCGCCATCCTGGGAGGAGTGGAACGAGGCCCTGCACAAGGCCGGGAAACAGGTGCTGGAGGAAGCCGCGGCCTTCGTCACGTCCCGGCACCCGCACCTCGAGGTGGACACCCTGCTCGCGGAGGGCGACCCTGTGTGGGTGCTGCGCGAGCAGAGCCGCGACGCCACCGCCGTCGTGGTGGGATCGCGGCATCTGAGCCGGACGCGGGAGGTGTTCGGCTCCGCGTCCGTCGCCCTGCCGGTCATGGCCCACACGCACTGCCCCCTGGTGATCGTCCCCGAGCCGGAACACATCACTCAGGACCCCGCGCACTTCGTGGTCGGCGTCGACGGCAGCGAACACTCCGCCGCCGCGGTCGACGTGGCGTTCGAGGAGGCGGCCCTGCACGGCGCCCAGCTGCGAGCCCTCTTCGTCTGGGAGCCCGGCCCGCTGAGGATCTTCGACGAGCACGGGCCGCAGCAGGAGGGCCGGCGGCTGCTCTCGGAGATCGTGGCGGGCCGGCGCGACCGCTTCCCCGAGGTCGACCTGCGTCATGAACTGGTCGTCGGGCATCCCGTCCAGGTCCTCGCCGGGGCCTCGGCCCATGCGCTGGGCCTGGTCGTCGGGACCCGGGGGCGCGGAGGTTTCACCGGCATGCTGCTGGGCTCGGTCAGCCAGGGTGTGCTGCACCACGCCCGCTGCCCTGTCATCGCCGTCCCGTCCCGCGGGTGAGCCGCGGGGACCGGCACCAAGGAGGGCCACCGTGTCGGCAGAACCGCTTGCTGTGGACACCGTCACCGCGCTCGTGGCGGAGGCCGGCGCGGCACCCTCGCTGCACAACGCGCAGCCCTGGTCCTTCCGTTACCTGCGGGACCTCGGCGTCCTGCGCCTGTACGCCGACCTGGAGCGCGCCCTGCCGCGGACCGACCCGGACAACCGGGGCCCGCACATCGGCTGCGGCGCCACTCTGCTCAACCTGCGTGTGGCCGCAGCGGCGGCGGGGCTGGCACCCATCGTCCGGCTGCTGCCCGACCCGGCCTCCCCGGAGTTTCTCGCCGAGGTGCATCTGTGCGGCACCGGAGCACCCGACGCGGCACTCACCCGGTTGCGGCCCGCGATCCACCGCCGTCACTGCAGCCGCGTGCCCTACCACGACGAGGAGGTCCCCGCCCCTGTGAGCGAGCGGCTGTGCGAGGCGGCCCGCGTCGAGGGCGCACAGCTGCTGTTTCCCGGCGCCTGGCATGTGCGGTCGGTCCTGGACCTGGTGCAGGACGCGGAGGGCAGGGAAGCGCTCGACCCGGGCATGCGCGCGGAAACCGCGCGGTGGACGTGTACCGGACCGTCCGGCGCCGCCGGGGCGGCCGGGGCGGCCGACGGCATCCCCGCCGAGGCCTTCGGCCCCCGGCAACGCGGTACCTCGGTCCCGGTGCGCGACTTCGCCGCGGGCCGCGCGGTGCCGGGGCGCGGCTGGGCCCCCTTCGAGAAGCACCCGAACATCGCCCTGCTGGGTACGGCCCACGACCAGCCCGCGGACTGGCTGCGCGCGGGTCAGGCACTGGAGCGGGTCCTGCTCCGGGCCACCGCGGACGGGCTGGTCGCCTCGGTCACGTCCCAGCCCCTGGAGTGGCCGGAGTTCCGGTGGGCCGTCCGTGATCCCGTCTCGGCCATGGCCCATGTCCAGATGGTGATCCGGCTCGGCTACGGCCCCGACGGCCCCGCGAGCCCCCGGCGATCGGTCGCCGACCTGCTCGACGTCCTCTGACGCGGGCCCGAGCGCGGCCGTAATCCGAAAACAAGGGAGGAGCCGCATGAAGGTCTCCGAGGTGATGTCCTCTCCGCCGGTGTGTGTCGCCCCGGACGTCTCGTTGTCCGAGGTGACCCGGCGGATGGCCGAGAGTGCCGTCGGGTCCGTCGTCGTGGTCGAGGACGGAGCGCTGCACGGCATCGTCACCGACCGCGACCTCCCCTGCGCGGCATCGGCGGCGGCCTGGACCCGACGGCACGGGTGGACGCGGTCATGTCGGCGAGAGCGGTCACGGTCCAGGCCGACGACGACCTCCGGGTGGCCTACCGGACGTTCCGCCGCACCGGCGTCCGCCGGCTGCCGGTCCTCGACGCGGAGCGGGTGGTGGGCGTGCTCACGATCGACGACCTGTTCCTCGACGTCTTCCGGCGGCTGGCGGACCTGCTGGGTCCGGTCGCCTGCAGCGTCCTGCAGGAACCACCGGGGCCGTCATCGAAGACGGGGGGTCAGGACGGGGGGTCCGTGTGAGTCCTGAACCGGCACCGCTGGGCACGGCGGCTCTGCGCGAGGGCGGTCCGCCGAACTGCGTCACGCCCCCGGCTCCGGAGCCGCCCGCCGAGCGGCCGGGCGTCCCCGCGTCGTCCTTCCCCTCCCTGCCGGTGCCCGACGTCTTCGCCGCCCTGGGCAGCTCCCCGCGCGGTCTCACGCCGCCGGAGACAGCCGCGCGGCAGGCCCGCGACGGCCCGAACCTGCTGCCCGGTGCGGGCCGCGGCCAGGTGTGACGGCGGCTGGTCGCGCAGTTCACCGACCTTTTCGCGGTCGTGCTGCTCGTCGCCTCGGCGACCACCTTCCTCGCGTACGCCCTGGGGCGACCACGGGATCCCGCCACCCTCCAGCTGGTCCTGGCTGTCCTCGGGGTGGTGCTCCTGAACGCCGGCATCGGTTTCGCCCAGGAGTTCTCCGCCGAGCGCACGGCGCAGTCCCTCCAGGCGATGGTGTCGCACACCTGCCGGGTGCTGCGTGACGGGGAGCGCCGGGAGCTTCCCGCCGGGGATCTGGTACCGGGCGCTGTGGTGGTTCTGGAAGCCGGGGACGCGGTGCCCGCCGACTGGTCGAGGCCCAGGAAGCCGCCGTCAACAATGCCGCGCTCACCGGCGAGAGCGATCCCGTCACATCCGCAAGTTCCTGGTCTGCCTCGCCAGCCACGACATCGCCGAACTCGTGCCGATCCTGGCGGCGACCTTCGCCGGGTTCCCGCTGGTGCCGATCACGCCCCTACAGGTCCTCGCGATCGACCTCGGCCCGGACGTGCTGCCCGCCCTGGCGCTCGGTGCGGAGCCGATGGAGCCCGACGTCATGAACAGCCCGCCGAGGCCCCGCGAGGAGCGGCTCTTCTCGACGGTCGACGGCCGTCACGGGCCGGATCCTCTTCCTCGGCGGCATCCAGGCCCTCGGCGTGTGCGCCGCCTTCTTCTGGCACATCCACGCCTCCGGCATCCCCTACGCGGAGTTCACCAGGAGCAGTCCCGTCCACCTGGAGGCGATCACCATCGTCCAGGCCGGCATCGTCGTCCGCCAGTTCTTCAACGCGCTCGCGGTGCGAACCGACCGGCAGAGCGTCTTCCGGGCCGGGCTGCTGAGCAATCCCTGGCTGATCGGTGCCGGCTGCGTCGGTATCGCGCTGATGGCCGCCATCAGTGACGGGCCGCCGCTCCAGGCCGTCTTCCACACCGCGCCGCTGACCGCCGCCGACTGGGCGGTCCTGGCCGCGTTCGGGGCGCTGCTGCCGGCCGCGGAGGAAACACGGAAACGGGCACTGCGGCGCCGGAGGACGTCCCCGAAGGGAGGCACACCATGAGAGTGATCATTGCGGGCTGCGGCCGGGGCGGTTCCGCCCCCGCCACACGGCTGGTCACCGAGGGCCACGACGTACCTCATCGACCGGCAGCCGAAGGCGCGCCGACTGATGTCTCCGGGCTTTCCCGGCGCCTTCCACGTGGGCAACGGCTTCAGCCGGCTCCGTGCTGGAAGCGGCCGGAATCGCCCACGCGGACGCCTTCGTCGCGGTCGCCTCCGGGGACAACAGCAACATCGTCAGCGCACGGACCGCCAAGGAGACGTACCGGGTCCCGGTCGTCCTCGCCCGCATCCACCAGATGCTGCTGTACCGCCACCTCACCCCCGAACTGGGCGGCCGCCCACTGCTTCCCGCCCATGGTGTCCTCGCCGAGCCCGGAGACCTGGTCACCTTCGCCGCCGCCACCGCGCTGGGCCGACTGCGCGGCTTCCTCGACAAGGAGCTGGGAACGCGAAGGTCCGCATCGCCGGCGCGGGCCGGCTCGGCACCCAGATCGCCCAGGTGCTGTCCGCCGCGCGCAACGACGTCACCCTCGTCGAGTCCGACGACGACCGGGTGGCCGAGCTCAGGAGTCTGCCGCAGGTGCGCCTCCTGGCCGGCGACGCCTTCGAGCCGAATGTGCTGGCGGACGCGGGAGCCCTCACCTCCTATCTCGTCATGGCAGCCACCGGCCGCGACGAGGACAACCTCGTCATCAGCCTGCTCGCGAAAGGACAGTTCGGGGTGGGACGGGTGGCCGCGCGCGTCAACGAGGCGGCAGGCGTCGAGGTCATCGAGACCGCGATCACCGCAGTCCCGGGCCGCGGGGCACACCCTGGGCGAGATCGCCCTGCCTGCCGGCACCGTGGTCGCCACCGTCGTACGCGACGGCCGGCCCACCGTCCCGGGTCCTGAGGTACGACTGCTGCCCGGCGACGAACTCCTGCTCGTCCGGCACGAGGCCACCGAGCAGGAGATCCACGCGGCCCTCCAGTGACGGGGACCCCGCACTGCCGTCAGCGGCTGTAGCGCGTCACCCAGCCGGGCTCGACGCGTTCCCACTCGCGGCCCCACTGGGAGAGACGGCGGCGGTCCATGCTTCTGCCGACGGCCCACCAAAGGCCGTAGGCGGAGGCAACGCCGCCGAACGCGGTCGCGAAGGCCACCGCCGCACCGGCCGTCGCCGCGAAGTCCCGGCGCTCGGGCGGCGTGGCGATGGCGCCCCGGGCATCCAGCCACACGGTCGTGGCAGCCCCCCGGTGGAGCCAGGCCCGCACCGGCGCGACGCCCTTATGGCCACCGTCCCGGTCGCTCCAGCGCACCAGCGCGTGGAAACCGGACTGCGCTCCTGCGCGGTCGCCGGCCGACCGTGCGTCGGTCACCAGACGCGCGGTGACGGGATGCAGGCGCGCCGGCATCGTCTGCCGTGCATGTGCGTAGTGGCTGTACACCGCCTGCCCGGCGGCCCACGCCGTCAGCGGCAGAACCACGAGGGCGACGGCCGCCAGGACGACGCGAAGTCTGCCCTCCAGCCGGTCCGCCGGCCGTTCCAGGGGGCTCGGTGGGCCGTCGGGTCCGTGCGGCGCCCGCTTGCCGGGCGGGCCGGAGGCGGGCCGGTGACTGGAGGGATCGGGGGTCCGCATGGCACGGCCCTCCGCTCTGGAGTCGTCGGTTCCGTGTGCCCTCTCACCGTCCCTCGCCGCAGATCCGCCGGGTATGGGCCCCACGGTCCTCTTGAGTGCCGTTCGGCCCCACCCGACCGGGTGCCCCAGGAGTAGGCAGGAGTAATGCTGTGTACGGAGGGACGATGAGCAAGCGCACCCGAGTCGACTCGCGTGCTGAGCGCGCCATCTGTGGTGCCGTGTTGCCGTGGGCCGGGAAGACGCGGCGCGGGGTCATGCGGCCCACGGCCGGCTCCATCCGCTCGCAGGCCCGCAGTGCGGGTGGCGATCGGGTGCTGCTGCCCGACGGCACGTGGCGGCGCGTCGAGACGATCCGGGTGCGGAGTCTGTTCGGCTGAGCGCGAGACCCGCGGGCCCCATGCCTCGGTCGTGACGTCAGTGCCTCTGCGGTACGACCGCGACCGGAGACTGGGCATGGTGCAGCAGTGTGTGGCTGGCCCGGCCGAGCTGGAGCCCGAAGTGGCCCGTTCTGCGCCGTGCTCCGGTGATCACGAGATCCGCGGCCGCCGACCGGTCCACGAGGATCTTCCCCGCGGGGCCCTCAACCGTCGCCGGGCGTGTCCGGACGTGCGGGTAAGCGGCGCTCACGGGTTCGAGCTGAGCGTCGAGGAGCGCGGCGGCTCGCCTTCCGTACTCTTCTGCCGGTCCTGCGGCCGACAACCGGTCACCGCTCACGTCGTAGACGGGCCTGCGCCAGGCACGCACCACGTCCAGGATGCAACCGCGCAGCTCGGCCTCCCGGAAGGCGAACCGCACGGCCTCGGCACACGTGTCGGCTTCGCCCACGCCGAGCAGGATCCGCTCGTGCATACCCGCCAGGCCCGCCCGATCACCCCGGACCACGATCACCGGGCAGTGTGCCCGGGCCGCCACGGCCAGACCGACCGACCCGAGCAGCAGGCCGTGGAGCGGAGCGGACCACGGCCACGGGACCCCGTCACCACGGCGAAGGCATGATTGCCCTCGCGTACGAGGGCGTCCGCCGCGTCCTTGGGGATGATGTCGGTGGTGACCTTCACATCGGTGTTGCGCCGCGCTGCACGGTCGGCCGCGGAGGCCACGATGTGCTCCGCCAGCACCTGCTCGGAGGGACGCTCGTGGCCTACTGAGGGCAGGCCGCCCTCGTAGTGCTCCCAGAGGGAGGCGTAGACCAGTCTGAGCGCAAGACCGTGGCGTACGGCTTCGTCCACGGCCCAGTCGACCGCCAGGAGACATGAGTCCGATCCGTCGACGCCCACCACCAGAGGGAGTGTCATGTTCCCCACCGCCTTTCGTGGAGCCGTCACATCGTGCAGGCACATGGGGGCGAACTTCACCGTCGCACCGCTGTGACCGGAGTCGCGAGGGCGCTTCGGCCCGCGTCGCAGGACCTTCGGCCCCCTACGACGGCTCGTGGTGCCGTTCGTTCGCCTGTCGTACGGAGGCGGTGGCCCGGTCGATCAATTCGGGGAGCGCCGTACGCACCGCGTCGCTCAGCGCGGCGCCGAGTGCGACGTCGGCGATCTCCACAGCGTGCACCACAAGCCTTGGCGGCAGCTGGTCGAGGGCCTCCCCCAGGGCCAGGCACTGCCCCAGACCGAAGGCATGGGTGCTTGCCGTGCCCCGTGCGTGGCCGGCCGCTTCCGCCGGGGTCAAGGTGTGCAGCTCGCCTGCCCGGGCCTGCGGCGTGCGGAGGGCTTCCACGACGACCACGGTGTCCGCGCCGCGCCACAGGTCGAGCATGCGCGCAGGTTCACCGTCGCTGACCACCAACACGGTGTCGTTTGGAACCCGGCCCCGCAACGCCTCCACCACCGCCGGGCCGACCCCGTCGTCACCGCGCAGGGGATTGCCCACGCCGATCACCACGACCCGGCCGCTCATGTGTGTTCCACGGTCAGGTCGAGGAAGTGGGCGGCGCAGGAGATGCAGGGATCATGGTTGCGAATGGCTCGTTCGCACAGGTGGGTGAGTTCGTCGTCGTCCGCGGCCGGTCCGTCCCTGTCCAGGCGGGCCTGGACCGCCCTGCGCACATCCTCTTCGATGGCCTTCTGGTTCTGGGCCGTGGGCGGGACGATACGGGCTTCGGTGAGCGTGCCGTCCTCCGTGAGGGCGTAGCGGTGGTACAGCAGCCCCCGGGGCGCCTCGGTGGCCCCGCGGCCGAGGCTCTGGCGCGGCGGGACCTCGACGGCCGGCCGGGGAGGTGGTTCGTAGCCGTCGATGATCCGCAGGGCCTCCTCGACGGCCTGCACCACTTCCACGGCGCGTACGACGATGCTCCGGAAGGGGTTGTCGCAGACGGCGCCGGTCAGCGGGTCCCCCAGCCCGGCGTCCCGCGCCGCCTCGGCGGCCAGGGGGTGCAGCCACCGGCCGTTGATCGCATAGCGGGCGAGCGGACCGGTCAGGTAGCGGCGGCCGTCGAGCGTGGCCGTCAGAGCGGTGGAGTGCGGCACCTGCCCTTCCTGGACGTGCTGTTCGAAGGCGGCGAGCTGGATCTCGCGCGGCGCCGTGCCCTGGTCATGGCCGACCATGACCGCCGGTGTTCCGGAGTCGACGGCGTAGCGGCCGGGGTCACGCAGCGCGAACAGGTCGTGGTCGCACTCGGCGTCGGGAAAGTCGAAGGCCGCCACCCAGCGGACGGTCTCCAGCGCGTCCTCCCGGGCCTGCCGCAGCCGTTCCGCCAGCGGGCGGAGGTCCTCCGGGGCCGGCGTCCGGTAGAAACCGCCGACCCGGACATTGACCGGGTGGATGGGGCGGCCGCCGAGTTGTTCGAGGATCGCGTTGCCGGTCTGCTTGAGTCTCAGGCCGCGTTCCACGGCGGGTCGTTGCTCGCGGGCCAGGCCCACTGCATCCGCGTGGCCGAGAAAGTCCGGAGCGTGCAGCAGAGAGATGTGCAGGGTGTGGCTCTCGATCCACTCACCGCAGTACAGCAGGCGGCGCAGCTCCGCGAGAGGACCGTCCACCGTGACACCGCAGGCGTCCTCGATCGCCTGGCAGGCGCTCATCTGGTAGGCGACCGGGCAGATGCCGCAGATGCGAGCGGTGATGTCGGGGGGTTCGGTGTGGCCTCGGCCGGTCAGGAAGGCCTCGAAGAAGCGGGGAGGTTCGTAGATGCTCAGACGCGTCTCGGTGACGGAACCGTCCTCGACGCGCAGGCGGAGAGCCGCTTCGCCTTCCACCCTGGCCAGCGCGTCCAGTCGCAGGACATGAGTTCCGCGTTGGTTCATGCGGGCCTTTCGGGGTGGGGTCTGTGTCAGGCCCGGGAGCTGTGCTGCCCCTCGGCCGCGAGATCGGGTACGGGGGCATATTCCGGCGAAGCGGCGTTGAAGGTGCGGAAGACACGCTGGATGTCGCGCTCGCTCATCCCGTCGTGGCGCAATTGCGCGACCATGGAGCGCAGGTTGGGCTTGCTCATCGGTCCGAAGCAGCCGTAGCACCCACGTCCGAAGGCGGGGCAGATCGCGCCGCACCCGGCGTGTGTGACCGGGCCCAGACAGGGGGTGCCGTGGGCCACGGTGATGCAGGTGGTGCCGCGTCTCTTGCACTCGAAGCAGACGCTGTGGCTGGAGATCTGGGGCCTGCGTCCGGCCAGGTGGGCGGTGATGACTTCGAGGAGCTGGCGGCGGTCGATGGGGCAGCCGCGCAGTTCGAAGTCGACCGGGACGTGGGCCGAGATCGGTGTCGAGGTCTCCAGCGTGCCGATGTACTCCGGCTGGGCGTACACCGCGTCGAGGAACTCGTCGACGTCGGTGAAGTTGCGCAGTGCCTGGATGCCGCCCGCGGTGGCACAGGCTCCGATGGTCACCAGGTACCGGGAGATGCGACGGACGTGCTGGATCCGCTCGGCGTCCTCGGCGGTGGTGATCGACCCTTCGACCAGGGAGAGGTCGTACGGCCCCCGGCCGGCCAGCCGCGCGCGCTCCCCGTCGGCGCCCTCGGCCGGGGTCATCTCCAGGAAGTGGTCGATACGTACCCGCTCGGTGAGGCCGAGGAGTTCATCCTCGCAGTCGAGCAAGGTCAGCTGGCAGCCGTCGCAGGAGGCGAACTTCCACACGGCGAGCGTCGGCCGTGGGTCGGTGGCCGGTCCGGGCTCGGTGGCCGCTCGGAGATGGGTGACCATGTCACAACTCCCTCACGAGGAGCAGCTGTGCAACGCGGTCGTAGCCGACGACCGGCCCGTCGCGGCACAGCAGGAGCGGGCCGAGCTGGCAGTGGCCGCAGTGGCCGGTGGCGCAGTGCATGTTCCGTTCCAAGGACACCTGGACGCGGTGCGGGACCAGGCCCCGGGCCACGAGGTCACGTGCCGTGTGCCGCATCATCACCTCGGGCCCGCACACCAGCGCGCTGGTCCGGTCGGGTCTCAGGTCGAGATGGTCGAGGAACGTGGTGACCACGCCCACCGCACCGCGCCAGCCCTGGCCGGGGCGGTCGACGGTCACCTCCACCCGGGCCGGGCCGCGCCAGCTCTCGATCTCGTCCCGGTAGACCAGGTCGGCGGGGGTACGGGCGCCCACCAGGATCACGAGCCGACCGTACGCGGCGGGCCGGTCCAGGACCGCGTGCACGACCGGCCGCAACGGAGCCAGTCCGATGCCGCCCGCGATCACCAGCACATCGTGGCCGACTGCGGCCTCCAGGTCCCAGCCGGTGCCGTACGGCCCGCTGAGCCCGGCGGTGTCACCCGAGCGCAGTCGGCACAGCGCGGTCGAGACCGCGCCCACCGCGCGCACGGTGTGCACAAGACCGCCGTGGCGGCCGCGCAGGGCGCTGGCCGAGATGGGCACCGCACCGACCCCGAAAGCGTAGATCATCGCGAACTGACCCGGCGAGAAGGGCGGGAGCTCCCGCCCGGCCGGTACCAGTTCGATCGAGCGGGTATCGGCAGTCTCGTCCCAGGCGTCGGCGACGCGGTACGGCAGCGGGGGCGCCACGGCGCTCATGGTGACTCCGGTGCCGATTCCGGTGCCCCGGACCGCGTCCAATCGTGCAGAGCGGCGGCTTCCTCGGTGATGTCGATACCGACCGGGCACCACACGATGCAGCGTCCGCAGCCCACGCAGCCGGACGAGCCGAACTGGTCGTACCAGGTGCCCAGCTTGTGGGTCATCCACTGCCGGTAGCGGCTGCGCGAGGAGGCACGGACCGGGCCGCCGTGCAGCTGGGAGAAGTCCAGGTCGAAGCACGAGTCCCACAGCCGCCACCGTTCCGCGTGGTCGCCGGTGAGGTCCGTGATGTCCTCGGTGGTGGTGCAGAAGCAGGTCGGGCACACCATGGTGCAGTTTCCGCAGGTCAGGCACCGTCCGGCGACGTCGTCCCAGCGGGGCGCGTCGAGCGTTCCGGCCATCAGCTCCCGCAGATCGGCCTCGGGCAGGGTCCGTCCCATACGGTCCGCCGCTGCTGCAACGCCTGCGCGTGCCGTCTCCTGGGTTTCGGGGTCGGCCGGGTGGCCGGGCAGTTCGGCCAGGATCTCGGCGCCCTCCGGACTGCCGCTTCGGGCCCAGAAGTGGTGCCCGTCCTCATCGACCACTTCGGTCATCACCAGGTCGTAGCCGGGAGAGGCGGCGGGTCCGGTGCCCATCGAGACACAGAAGCAGGTGGCACCGGGCTCCGTGCACTCGACCACGATCAGCAGTGCGCCGGAGCGCCGCCCCTCGTAGACGGGGTCGCGGTACACCCCACCGGTCAGCACCCGGTCCTGGACGGCTATGGCCCGCAGATCGCAGGGACGCACGCCCAGGAAGGCGTACCGAGGAGGCGTGACCTGGTCGGCAGTAAAGACCACCTCGTCGCCCACTCGGTCGGCGCTCCACTCCCGTACCCGCGACGGATGCAGGAAGGCCTTCCACGACTGGGGGCCCGCCGAGTTCGCGAAGGCCGCGCCGTCCGACCGCTCCCGCAGCCGGTACCGCCCGGCCTCCAGCTCCACGCCCCGTCCGTACGGCAACTCGTCGGCCGACCGCAGCTCCGCGAGCACGATCGCACCGTCCCGCACCGTGGGCCCGACCACGGTGAAACCGCGCCTGACCAGTACGTCCACCAGCGCGGCCATTCCGCCCCTGCTTATGACGAGCCCGTCGGACGCGGCGGCCGGGGAGGCGTTCCCATCGGCGTCGAGACTCATGACCGACCTCCACAGCGCTACGGACGGCACATAGATCCCCACCGTCTTTTCAGGCCCACGACCACAGCGTTCCGGCATCGCCGGAGCAGCGACAGAGCCATACGGGCACGCACGGGGTCCGTTGGTCCCCTTGGCCTGGCCGAGACGGCGATGATCAGCGCGCTCGGCGGTGTGGGGAGAGGAGGTACGTGCGACCCTCCCGGCCCCACTCCCCGTACTCGGGCGTCAGACACGCGTCCATCGCCCGCAGACAGGGGCGGCCGATGTGCGCGTGGACCAGGCGTCCGATCCGGTTCCGTGCCGCTGCGGCGCGACCTCGCGCACGGGAGCGTGCCCGCCCACGCCACCGCGGAATCGGCGGCGAGACGCCGCAGGGCGGAGCGGAGTTCGGCGTGCTCGTCGGTGACGAGCCAGGCGTCCAGCCGGCCCTCGGACGGCTCCGCCTCCGGGCCGCCGTCGAACGCGACACAATGGCGGCCGCGGACGACCAGGAGGCCGGCCGGTGCACAACGCGGGGACGCCATCGCGCCCGCGCCCGGCAGTGTGAGCCGGAGCCGAGACGCCATGAGTGGCACCTCCCGGAAAGCGTGCCCAGGTCATCGTCTCAGGAAAGCGGCCTCCGTGGGCCTGAGCCGTCCGGCCAGGTACATGGGCCGTTCGACCCAGTGCGCACGGAGCAGGCCGGGCGGATGGTCGAAGAAGGCCCGAAGGAAGGAGGGCCGGCATGCGTGGGGAGATCATCCGGAAGGACACTCCACTCCGCGGCGCGCCCAATCTGCGCGACTACGACAGGGAGTGCGCGGACTTCTCCTGGACGCAGGCGCGGGCCAGGCTGGAGGGGCTGCCCGGCGGGCGAGGACTGAACATCGCGCACGAGGCCGTGGACCGGCACGCGGCATCGGCCCGTGCGACAGCGGTCGCGTTGCGCTGTGTCGGGCGGGACGACTCGGTCACCTCTGTGACCTACGGGGACCTGGCCCGTTCAACGGCACGGTTCGCCAACGTGCTCCGTGGCCTCGGTGTCGGTCACGGCGACCGGGTGATGACGCTTCTGGGGCGCTGTCCCGAGCTGTACACCGTGGTCCTCGGCACGCTGAAGAACACCAGCGTCCTGTGCCCGCTGTTCTCGGCCTTCGGACCGGACCCGGTCTTCCAGCGGGTGACCCTGGGCGACGCACAGGTACTGGTCACCACGGCGGAGCTGTACCGCAGGAAGGTCGCCGGGCAACGCGGGCGACTCGCCTCCCTGCGCCATGTGCTGATCGTCGGCGAGGGTGCGGACGACCTGCCCGGCACCGTCTCCCTCGCCGCCCTGATGGCCGACGCCGCCGACACCTTCGCCATTCCACCGACTTCGCCCCACGACATGGCCCTGCTGCACTTCACGAGCGGCACGACGGGCATCCCCAAGGGCGCAGTGCACGTGCACGAGGCGGCCGTCGCCCACTACATGACCGCGCTGTACGCCCTCGACCTCCACCCGGACGACGTGTTCTGGTGCACGGCGGACCCCGGCTGGGTCACCGGCATGTCCTACGGGATCATCGCCCCGCTCATGCACGGCGTGACGGTCGTGGTGGACGAGGGCGACTACGATGCCCGCCGCTGGTACCAGATCCTCGCCGAGCAGCGGGTGAGCGTCTGGTACACGGCGCCGACGGCCCTGCGCATGCTGATGCGGACGACGCCGAGGAACGGGCCGTACGACCTGCCCCGCTCGTTCGACCTGAGCGCGCTGCGGTTCCTCGCGTCGGTCGGCGAGCCGCTCAATCCGGAGGCCGTGGTGTGGGGGCGGGAGGTGCTCGGGTTGCCGGTGCACGACAACTGGTGGCAGACCGAGACCGGCGCCATCATGATCGCCAACTTCGCCGCCTGTGACATCCGCCCCGGTTCGATGGGGCGTCCGCTGCCCGGTGTTCAGGCGGCGGTGCTGCGGCGCGGTGAGGACGGCCGGGCCGAGGTCGTCGCCGGACACGTCACCGTACTGGAAAGGCCGGGTGTGGAGGGCGAGTTGGCGCTGCGGCCCGGCTGGCCGTCCATGTTCCGCGGCTATCTGCACGACGAGCCGCGCACCGCGGCGGCCTTCGCGGACGGCTGGTATCTGACCGGAGACGTGGTGCGGCGCGACGCGGACGGCTGGTACTGGTTCGTCGGACGCGCCGACGACGTCATCAAGTCGGCGGGACACCTGATCGGGCCGTTCGAGGTCGAGAGCGCCCTGATGGAGCATCCGGCGGTCGCCGAGTCCGGGGTGATCGGCCGGCCCGATCCCGTCGCCGGGAACGTCGTCAAGGCGTTCGTCACGCTGCGCCCGGGCTTCGACGCGACCACGGCGATGCGGCGGGAACTGCTGGCCTTCGCCAGGCGCCGGCTGGGCCCGGCCGTGGCGCCCCGCGAGATCGCCTTCGACCAGCACCTGCCGCACACCCGCAGCGGCAAGGTCATGCGCCGCCTGCTGCGGGCCCGTGAACTCGGCCTGCCCGAGGGCGACATCTCCACCCTTGAGGACTCCACCTTGGAGGCGTCCTCCGCGCAAGCCTCCTCTCGGGAGAGACAAGCCTCCTCTCGGGAGAGGACGGAGCAGCCGGCATGAGCACCACCCGCACCCGGCACACGCCGCGGGCCGCCGCCCGGCCGGACCGTCAGGCCGCACACCGGCTGGCCCTGCTGGAGTCGATGCTGCGCGTCCGCCGGTTCGAGGAACGCTGCGTGGAGCTGTACAGCGCGGCGCGCATCCGCGGTTTCATGCACCTCTACATCGGCGAGGAAGCCGTGGCCGTCGGCGTGAACGAGGCGCTCACGGACGACGACGCGGTCGTGTCGACGTACCGCGAACACGGACACGCCCTCGCCCGCGGGGTTCCGGCCGAAGCGATCATGGCGGAGATGTTCGGCAAGGTCACCGGCTGCAGCCGGGGCCGTGGCGGCTCGATGCACCTCTTCGACGCCGAGCGCCGCTTCTACGGCGGCAACGCGATCGTCGGCGGCGGGCTCCCCCCCTCGCGGCCGGCCTCGCCCTCTCCGACCACATGACCGGCCGGCGCCGGGTCACCTGCTGCTTCTTCGGCGACGGCGCCTTCGCCGAGGGCGAGTTCCACGAGACCGCCAACCTCGCCGCACTCTGGGGACTGCCCCTGCTGCTAGTCTGCGAGAACAACCTGTACGCGATGGGCACGGCCCTGGCCCGGCATCAGGCTCAGACCGACCTCGCGCTGCGTGCCGCCGGGTACGGCATGGTCTCCTGGGCCGTCGACGGCATGGACGTCTTCGCCGTCGAGGACGCGGCCCGGCGAGCGGCCGAAGGGGTGCGCGGCGGAACCGGGCCCCACTTCCTGGAGATGCGCACGTACCGCTTCCGCGCCCACTCCATGTAGCCCGCTGCCCTCCTGCTGAAGGCCGCCGCGGCAGCGGTACGCGAGGTGCCGGGCCTCAACGGCTACTGGCAGAACGGCGGGTTCGTCCCCGCTGACGAGGTCAATGTGGGCGTCGCGGTGTCGCTCCGGCAGGGCGGACTGCTCGCGCCGGTCATCCACCGCGCCGGCACACTGCCGCCCGATGTCCTCATGGCCCGCCTCAAGGACCTGGTCCAGCGCGCCCGCCGGGGACGGCTGCGGGGCAGCGAGATGAGGGGCGCCACCCTGACCGTCACCAGCCTGGGCGACCAGGGCGTGGAGACGGTGTTCGGTGTCATCCATCCGCCCCAGGTGGCCCTGGTCGGCTTCGGCGCGGTCGTCGAACGGCCTTGGGCCACCGGCGGCATGCTCGGCGTGCGTCCGGTAGTGACCGCGACCCTGGCCGCCGACCACCGGGCCACGGACGGCGCCGTAGGGGCGCGCTACCTCACAGCGGTCGACCGACTGTTGCAGAATCCGGAGGAGCTGTGACTCAGATGAAGCCCCTGAACAACGCGGAAGCTCTGTCCGTGGTCAAGGAGTCCATCGCTCAGATCATCCCCGACGCCGACTTCACTCTGGTCGAACCGGACGACAAGTTCCGCGACGTCCTCGAACTGGATTCGCTCGATTTCCTCAGTCTGGTGGAGCTGCTGTCGGAGCGCACGGGAGTCCGTATCGACGACGAGGACTACCCGGAACTGACCACGCTGTCGGATGCCTCGCGGTTCCTGGTCGAGAGATCGAAGGAGGGGACCGGCTCAGCAACGTGAACTCCCGCCGTTCGTACCCGCCCTGCGTCTCATGCCCGTGCGGTGCCCGGGCAGCTGCCGGATGCGGCCAGGGGTGTGCGATTCGGTCTCCAGCACCGTCGGCGGCTCACCAACGACCGTGTTCCCCATGGCTCACCGCTACCGTGCGGCTCACTCGCGATGGAGTACGACTTTGACGGCGCCCGTGGTGGTTCCGTGTGCGAACACCTCGTAGGCGTCTTCCATCCGGTCGAGGCCGAAGGTGTGGGTGACCAACCGGGAGACGTGCAGGCGCCCGAACCTCATCAGTTCCAGCAGGCGGGGTGTGGAGGACGTGTCGACCTGCCCCATGCTGATCGTCACGTTCTTGCGCCACAGGGACTCGAGATGCAGCGTCGCCGGTCTGCCGTGCGTCCCGATGTTGGCGATGTGCCCTCCGGTCCGGACAGCGCGCGTGCACAGTACGAACCCGTCCGGATCGCCCGACGCCTCGATGACCACGTCTGCGCCCGGCCCCTCGGACAGGCCGGCGATCATCCTCCCCGGCGATTCGGCGGCGTCCGGCCCCACCCGGGCGGCGGTCTCCAGCCGGGCGTCGGCCAGGTCGACGACGACGATCCTCCGGGGCGAGTAGAGTCGCGCGACGATGACGGCGGCGAGACCCACGGGGCCCGCGCCCACCACGACGACGGTGTCTCCCGGGCACACATGTCCGTTCCGCACTCCGACCTCGTAGGCGGTCGGGAGGAGTTCCGCGAGCAGCAGCGCGTCGTCGAGCGGGAGGTCCGAGGGGCGTCGGTTGGTGGAGTGATCGGCGAAGGGCACCCGCACCCACTCGGCCTGGGTCCCGTTGATCAGGTTCCCCAGGATCCAGCCGCCGCCTCCACGACACTGCCCGTACATGGCGTCACGGCACTCCTTGCAGTCGGCGCAGGCCGAGACGGACGACACGATCACCTGGTCGCCGGGGCGAAGGTGGTGGACTTCGCCGCCGACCTCCACGACCTCTCCGACGGCCTCGTGGCCGAGGACCGTACCGGGCTTCACCTCGGGAAAGTCTCCCCGCCGGATGTGCAGATCACTGCCGCAGACGGTGGTCGCGTCGATGCGCACGATCGCGTCGGTCGCCTCCTCGATCACAGGGTCCGGGACGGTGTCCCAGGAGGTCTGCGCCGGGCCGTGGTAGACGAGCGCTCGCACGGTGTTCACTCCCTCGCTCCCCCACCTCCACGGTCACCCCCGCCGTGCTTCCGGGCAACACGGCCGTCCGTGCGCCGTCGTCGAGGCCCACGGGCGATGGCTGGTTGCAATGGCGGCGGCCTCGGCCTCGGAAGAAGCCGGACACGGAAACCGGACATGACGGTGAACGGTCCGACCGCGTGGCTGGGCCCGGCGTCGCCCGCATACGGGCTGAGAAGAGACCGGGGCGGTGACGATTCCGCTGGTGGTGGGCGTCGACGGCTCCGAGGGGAGCCTTGAGGCGGTCGACCGGGCCGCCGGCGAAGCGGCCCGGCACGGAGTCCCGCCCCGGCTTCTGCACGCGGCGGCCGGTGAGCGTGAGGAATCCGAGGTGGTCGACGCCGCCTCGGCACGTGCCAGAAAGCGGGCTCCCGCGGTCCCGTTGTCCAGTGAGGTGTCATGCGAGGACGCGGCCTCCGCCCTGATAGACATCGGACGCAGCGCCTTCGCACCGGTCCTGGGGTCCAGAGGGTTCGGGGACCTCGACGGCATACTCCTGGGCTCGGTCAGCCTCGGCGTGGTGGCACGCGCCGACTGCCCGGTCGTCGTGGTGCGCGGCACCGTGGAGCACCGTGATGCCCGGTTCGGGAGCGTCGTCGTGGGTGTCGAGGGCGGGGAGGGCAGCGGCACGGCCATGGACTTCGCGCGCCGTGAGGCCCATGTTCGACGGTGCCGGCTCGTGGCGGTGCACGCCTGGAGTGCACCGTCCGGTGCGCCCACGACACCGCAAGCTCCGTCGTGGGTCATGGAAGCTCACCCCCGCGCCCGGCATTGCCGGAAGCCGCGTCGACGGCGGATCTGCTGGTCGTGGGCGCCCGCCGGCGACTCGGGCATCCAGGTCCGGAACTGGGCCATGCAGGACCTCGCCCGTCAACTGCTGAACACCGCCGAACGCGATACCCAGGGCATGGCGGCGTCCCGGTCCCGTCACATCGCCGGACGGACCGTGTGAACCCAGGCCGATGCAGAACTTGAGCTCACGTCCCGGTGGGTGAGTCGGGGGTGTCGTCCGTCCGGTGGGCGAGGTTCCCGGAGACCGCGACCACGCCGTCAACGCCACGGCACAACTGCTCGACGACGGGAATCATGCTTCGGTTCTCCACGGTGCCGGTGAGGGTGACCCGCCCGTCGCGCACCTCCACGCTCACGTCCCGCGGATCGAGGCCCAGTGTGCGCCGCAGCAGGTCACCGGCGATCTCCTCCCGGATGGCCTCGTCGCGGCGCAGGAAGATCCGCAGCAGATCACCACGGCTGACGATGCCCAGCAACCGGTCCGCCTCGTCCACCACAGGCAGCCGCTTGACGCGCTGGCTCTCCATGAGACGGGCGGCCTCGACCGCGCTCCAGTCAGGACGCGCACACACCGCGGGCGCCGACATCAGTTCCTCGGCCCGGGAACCTTCGGCCTTGGCCCGCTCCCACGCCTCCAGATGCGGAAGGGGAGTCCGGCCCGTCGGATCGGCCTGGTCGGCGCACTTGCGCAGCAGGTCGGCCTCGGACACCACTCCCATCGGGCGGTCCAGATCGTCCACCACGGGCACGGCGGTGACGTCGTTCTCCTCCAACAGCCTGACGAGCTCCTTGAACGGCGTGTCGCGCCGTGCCCGGACGACGTCCCGGGTCATGAGCTCCTCGACCGTTCGGTGGTGCATGGTGCCTCCTGGATCCGGGCCTCCGGCCACGCTGATACAGGACTCTCGTCCCGTGCGGGAGTGTGTCCCGCGTGGCAGGTTGGATACAGCACCATTCTGAGGAGAGGGCGGCGACCATGCGAGCTCACCTCGGCGACCAGCTCGTCATAGAAAGTCCGACGACCGGCGGCGCAAGGCGCGACGGCGAGATCGTCGGGCTCCACCACCGGGACGGCACACCTCCCTATGACGTGCGCTGGTCGGACACGGACGAAATCACGCTCGTCTTCCCCGGGCCCGACGCCCACATCCGCCATCTGGAGCAGGGACAGCCCACGTCCACACCCAAGGCACCGCCGGGCACGGGTGAGGCGGAGACCGTGACCACGGCCACCCATCCGACCGGGCCGGCCGATCCCGGCGACATCGGCCGGCGCGTGGGCGTCGAACGCCGCAGGAGGGGGCTCAGCCGGGAGGAGACGGCCGGCCGCGCCCGGATGTCGCCCGACTACCTGGCCTACTTGGAGGAACGGCCCGCCGACCCGACGTCGGCGACTCTCATCAGGCTGGCCGACGCGTTGGGCACCACGGTCGCCGCGCTGCGTGGCGGGGGTATCGATCTCCCACCCGGCCAGGGCCACGCACTGCTGCACCCCCGGCTGCGGGACCTCAGTCCGGAGGAATGCCGCACCCTTCTCTCCACACACGGCGTGGGGCGCATCGCGGTGTCGGACTCCGATGGCCGCCCGGCGGTCGTCCCGGTCAACTACGAGGTCGTCGACGACACCATCGCTTTCCGGACCGTACCCGACTCCGTGCCCGCGGCGGCCGCGGAGAGGGAAGTCGCTTTCGAGGTCGACCACGTGGACGAGGCGCTGAGCCAGGGCTGGAGCGTGCTCGCCGTGGGCCCCGCGAGCGTGGTGACGGATCCCGAGGCCGTGCGCAGGCTCACCCAGCAGGCCCACACCATGCCCTGGGCGGGCGGCGAGCGCGAGATGTGGGTGTCGATCCGGCCCACGATCCTCACAGGCCGCCGGATCACCCCGGCGGATCAGTAGACGGCCACGTTTCACCCGACGCCACCGAGCCGGGTCTCGACGCCGACCACGCCCTCCAGCCCGCGGACAAGGCGTTCGGCGACCCAGATGAGCGAGGTGTCGTGGACAGGTCCCCGCAGCGTGACGATCCCGTCCCGCACCGACACATGGATGGCATGAGCGTGCATCGGGAACAGGTAGGACACCACCGTGCGGCGGACCTCCTCCTCGATGTCCGCGTCCGGCCGCAGGAAGACCTTCAGCAGATCGCCACGGCTGACGACGCCCAGCAACCGGTCCTCGTCGTCGATCACGGGCAGCCGCTTGACGTGGTTCACGACCATGAGACGCGTCGCCTGAGCCAGCGTGACGTCCGGGCGTACCGTGACAGCGGGTGTGCTCATCAGCTCCTCAGCCGACATTCCTCCCGTCTTGGCCGGCTCGGGCCGGTGCCGGATCCGCTCGAAACGAGTGAGCCGACGGCCCCGGAACTCCTCCTTGGGCAACAGGTCGGCCTCGGACACCACACCGACGACCCGCCCCGTGACATCCACGACCGGCACAGCACTCACATGGCGCTCCTCCAGGACCCGGACGATCTCCTTGACCTGTGCGTCGCGCCTGACAGCCACCGCGGGCGCGGTCATCACATCCCTCACGATGTGCGCAGCGGCGACAGGCATGTCCTCGGTCCTCGCAAGGCGCGCCGGAAGAGCCGGCTCGGCCATCGCCTCCAGCATCGCCACAACCCGGCCGCCGCCAAACCGACCCCACCCGATCCGGACCCATTGGCGTGTAGCGGCGCTGCGCGGGCGGTGCGACGGTGGTCACAGGGGCTCTCGGCAGACGGGGCGAAGGCGGTGGCGGCGATGGACCTCCCACTGTTCGTGGGCATCGACGGATCAGACTCCAGTCTCGCGGCGGTCGACTGGGCGGTGGACGAGGCAGCACGGCACGGGCTTCCCCTGCACCTTGTCCATGCCTCCCTGTGGGAGACCTACGAGAGAGCCCAGCCGTCCTTCCACGCCGACCGCTCTGCCGGTGAGGTCATGGCCGAGCACATCGTCGCTTCCTGCACGGAACGGGCCCGGCTGCGCAATCCCGAGGTGAAGGTCTCGGGCAGGGCGCTGCCCGAGGATGCCGTGTCCGCGTTGCTGCGCGTGGCACCTGATGCGTTCGCTCTGGTCACGGGCTCACGTGGGCGTGGCGAGGTCGCCGGGATGCTGCTGGGTTCCGTCAGCCTCGCGGTGGCGGCTCGCGCCGTCTGCCCGGTCATCGTGATCCGTGGCGCGGAACCCAACCGCCGGGGAAGCTTCGGCCGGGTCGTGGTGGGGGTCGGGGACCCCACCGGGGGCACGGCCGCCGTACGGTTCGCCGTGCGCGAGGCCGAGGTGCGCGGCTGCACCCTGACGGCCGTACGAGCCTGGCGCAACCCGCTGCAAGAGCCTGTGGACCACATGCTGATCGCGGACGACGCGGCACGGCTGCGTGAGGAGCGGGCCTCGACCGCCCTTGAGGACGCCCTGCGCGAGACGGTACGGCAGCATCCCCGCGTCGATGTCCGGCGCCAGCCGGTCGAAGGCCCCGGACACCGCGTCCTGCTGGAGGCATCGGCCGACGCCGACCTGATCGTCGTCGGCGCTCAGCGCCGGCACGGCCGCTTCGGTCTGCAACTCGGCAGGGTCGCCCACACCCTGCTGCACCACGCGCCATGCCCCGTCGCCGTCGTCCCCCAGTCAGCCTGAGGCTCGCCGCACATACGTGGGCCTCCAGCGTCCTGTGGAGGACGTCCTGCGGACGAGAGGGAAGCGTGGCGGATGCCGGAGTGGACATGGGAGTGGACCGGCTACGACCCCGCTGCCGAGCAGTTGCGTGAGGCGCTCTGCACCCTCGGCGACGGCTACTTCGCGACGCGGGGCGCGCTGCCCGAGTGCCGGGCGTTCTGGTGCACTAACCCGGGCACCTACGCGGCGGGATGCCACAACCGCCTGGAGTCGACCGTGGCGGGTCGGCAGGTGGTGAACGAAGACCTGGTCAACCTCCCGAACTGGCTGCTTCCGCGGTTCCGGCTGAACCGAGCCGACGGAGCACGGGGCCCGTGGTTCTCCCTCGGCGCACACACCCTCCTGGAGCACCGGCACACCCTGGATCTGCGCCGCGGCACGCTCACCCGGTCCTTCCGCCACCGCGGCGAAGATGCGGGCCTCCTCGGCGTCGAGCAGACCCGAGTGGTGCACATGGGGGATCCGCACCTGGCCGCACTGCGGACGGTCTTCACGACCGAAGGCTGGTCGGGGGAGATCGAGATCGAAAGCTCCCTGGACGGCGAGGTGACCAACGGCAATGTGCACCGATACCGCGCCCGCAACCGCCACCACGTGACTCATGTGCGGACCGACGCACACGAGCCCCACACAGTCTGGCTCAGCTGCCGGACCAGCACCTCGGGCATCGCCGTGGCGATGGCCGCCCGGACGACGGTCGTAGCCGAGACCCTGTCAGGGCGTCGTCCGTTGTCGATATCGTCCTGGCGCAACCACTTCGACAACGTGACCGGATGGATGCCGAGGTCAACGGCGGTCTGCTTCTGTTCTTTTCCTGCCCGCACCAACGCGATGGCGCGGGCGCGGAACTCAGCGGGGTAGGCGCGGGGCATGTCCGGCAGCCTTTCGTGAAGGCCGTCAGTTAGCCAGCAGAACTGGAACCTGAGAGGTGGGGCAGGTCAACCTGGACGACGACGCCTGGCACAGAACCGTCGACCACTACCTGTGGCGCACCAGCCACGGCTCCACCCTCAGCGGACTCGTCCACGGCCTGGTCCTCGCCAAAGCGCGACGGGCGGAGGCATGGCAGCACGTCCACGAGGCCCTGGAGGCGGACATCGCAGACATCCAGGGCGGCACGACCGGCGAGGGCATCCATCCCGGAGCCACGGCCGGCACCCTCGACCAGGTCCAGCGCGGTCTGACAGGACTGGCGACACGCGAGGGCGAAGTCCTCGATCCGGCGAGCTCCGATCACCGCCTCCGGGAGCACCGGCAGCCGGGGCAGCTCCACACGGTCACGGGCGTCGAGGCCGTAGTCGGAGGCGTCCGGGACGGTGGCGCCCTTGCCGATCAGGCGGGCCTTGGCCTGAGTGGGCCATGTGGCGCTGAACTCGCGGATCTCCTCACGCACGGAGACCGTCGCGTCGGTGAGAGTCGGGATGGTCTCCAGGAGGTTCCACAGGCAGGCGCAGGCCTCGTCCTCCAGCATGCGGCCGCCCCGGGGCACATAACCGCTGGGCCCGCCGCAGCCGTCCATCGAACGCCTGCGGCCGGAAAGTTCCTTGAGGATGTGGATGTTCTCGCCGGAGAAGCGGCCGCCGTGCATCAGGAAGGCGGCGGCTGCCAGCGCGGCGATGCCCCCGCCGACGCGGTAGGCCTGGGAGTGCTGCGGAGCGTCGGTCGCGCAGTCGGGCCGATGCCGGCAACCGTCGGTCAACGCCCGGGGACGCCTTGCGCGCCTGGGCCGGATGTCCCTGATCACGCACCGTCGGGCCCCAGTGAAGGGCAGCAGCGCGGCCGGGAGGAGTGTGTTTCGGACCACGCGGCGGCGCCATGCGCAAGGAAGCGGGTCACGGCTCTACGCCTTCGGCCGGCCGAGGCCTCCTTGCCGCAGCGGGCGGCCGGCTTCTAGACGAGGTCGAGGACGTCCCGGACCGGACGGCGGGGCGTAGCGGGTCCCTGGGGACCGTATCCGATGCGCAACACCATCTGGACGTGACCGCGGCCGGCCACCGGGTCGCGGGCCAGCAGACGCAGGTCCGGGCTCTCCAGGGCGTGGGAGGTGAGGGAGGTGGCAAGTCCGGCCGAGGTCGCCTCCAGCAGGACGCGCTCCAGTGCCTGCCCGGCGCGCAGCCATTCGGCGGGGGCGTCACCTGGTGTGCTGAGCAGCGCCAGGTGCGGATTTCGCTCGAAGGCCGTGGTCCCGCGGTCGGCCACCGGGCGACGACCGGCGAAGTCGCGCAGCGGAGCCTTGCCGTCCCGCAGCCGGGGCCCGAACGCGTACTCCGGGACGCCGTCGACCGCGGTCTCCGCCTCCGGGCCGAGCCGGGTCCAGCAGTACAGATCCTCCATGCCCTCGGGGTTCAGCGCGTCACGGCTCTCCGCGTCGTGAACCAGTTCCCGTACGGTCTCGGCGTGCCAGGGCCCGGGGAACAGCAGCTCGGCTCCCTCGTGGTCGGCTGCTCTGTGCAATGCGGCCCGCACATCCTGCGGGATGTCCCTCTCCTCGAAGGGGTACCGGCTCGTGTGGCGCTCGCGGATCGCGGGGTACAGGCGGGCAAGGCCGTCCTCGTCCGTGCCGGGAGGGTGCGCCTCACCGAGTTGGACGGAAGCGAGCACCAGCGGCTCCGCGGGATCCGGCAGCAGCCGGACAACCGGGGCGCACCCGGCGTGGACGGCAGCGACGCGCAGGTTGAACAGCGCCGCTCCGCAGCCGATGTGCAACGCCCGGTTCCCAGGGTCGGAACGAGGCATGGCCCGGTCGAGATCGGCAAGCACCAGGAGGGCGGACTCACTCGCCACATGCCGGAAGCGCCAGGGCTGCGCATTGTGCATGGACGGAGCCAGCACGGCCTCGGCCACCATCTCGGCCACGATCTTCGTGTCCAGTTGCTGGGTGCCCATCGCGCCCTCCTGACACACCACACATCCACACCCTCAGGGGCAGTTCCCAGTATCCGCCGCCAGGCTCACCGTGCCGACGGGATCACCGACCGCCCCGGCTTCGTCACCGAATGCGACCACCCATGTCACCACGGCAGTGGGGGAAGACCGCCCGTAACACGACTGCGGCAGTGAGAAACAGCCCGGCGATCGCCGATGGCACGGCGACCACCACCCGCCCGACCATGCCCTGGCCACGCGCTGGGACCGCCCCGAGAGCAGTCGAGTAGTTATCGTTGCCGGCACAGTGCCGCCCGTTCGAGTGCGGCTTCGTACATCTCGCGGTACCGCGACGGCCCCGGCCGCGGTACCTCTTGCCGCCCTCGCCGACGCCGTCACCATCGCTGGGCGCGCCCGCCGCATTCGCCGTGCAGAGTGCCCTCGGTCAGCAAGCTGATGTCCCTGACCGCCATGGCTGCAGCCGCCGCCCTCCTCCCGCCCGCCGCCGACGCCCTGCTCCAGAAAGGCATCGACGTCGCCGTCATCCTCAACGCCCTGCGCGCCCTGCACGTCGACCAAGCCACGCGACCGGCCCTCACCCCTGCCGCCGAAGCCCTCATCCACCGCTCCGCCGCCGAACAAACTGGCCCGCGCCGACGGCAGCCCTGCCCGGACAACTCGACGACCTGCGCTCTTGCCCTCCAGGGCCTGAACGCCGTGCTACGCCTGCACTTCACCCAGGAAGGGGAGAACTACTTCTCCCCCGCCCCGTGAGCGACAGGCATGCAGGCCGGCCGACAAGAGGTACCGAGTGGTCCGGAGGCAGGGCCGAAAAGCCCTTGATACCCCCACCCGGCCAAGGCCCACCATGAACACAACAGACTCAGGTCGAAACCTCGCAGATGGAGGTGGGCACGGTGATGTACTGGGACGGCGGCTGGGCCTGGATGGCCTTCATGCCCCTGCTGTGGATCGCACTGATCGGCCTCGCCGTGTGGGCCGTGATCCGCCTGACGCACGGCCCGTCCGGGGGCGCCTCCGGTCACAGCCACGGCTGGGAAGACCGCGAGCGCCGGGAGACCCCGGAGGAGATCCTCGACCGTCGCTACGCCTCGGGAGAGATCGACACGGACACGTACACCGAGGCCCACGAGCGCCTCGCCGCCCACCGGCCGAGGCCACGGTGAGCCGGCTCCGCCAGCGCTTGCTGCCACTGACCGTGCTGCTCGCCTCGGTGGCGGCACTGATCGCCTCGCTCGTGTGGGTCGCGGGCAACGGCTCCCCGTCGTGGGGACCTCGGACGGGGATGACGACGGGCGGCGTGGCGTCCCGGCAGGGCCCCATACGCAACCTCGCTGACGCGGACCGCGCCGCAGGGCGCTTCGCCGACCGGTGGGGCCTGCGCGTCGGGGAGGTCATGCAGTTCAGCAACGGGTACTACGCCCAGCTCCTCGACTCCTCGGGCAAGGGCGCCACCGAGGCACTCATCGACCCACGCAGCGGCGCGGTCCAGTTGGAGTTCGGCCCGGCCATGATGTGGAACACCGCCTACGGCATGATGCCCACCGGCACTCAGCCCGGCCCCACGAAGATCGGACCCGGGCAAGCCGTGCGGATCGCCGACCGGTGGCTGCACGACCACCACAAGGACCTGCACGCCGCGAAACCCGACTGGTTCCCCGGCTACTTCACCCTGCACACCCTGCGCGACGACCACATCGTCGGCATGCTCTCGGTCAACGCGACCACCGGCGACGTCTGGTACCACACGTGGCATGGCCGCTTCGTCAGGGAAGAAGAACCATCCCCTTCCCGCAACAGCACGAGCGGCTGACAACAGGGCGCAGGCGCCTCAGGAACGCATCGCTGACTTCAGCATTCCAGGGTGATGGCGGCGGTTGACCGAGTTGAGGCCGGTGGCCGCGAGGAAGCCGTCAGTGAGCACAGGTCGCCGAAAGCATGGAAGCCGGGCGCGTAGGCCGGCAGTTGGAACAACGTAGGACAGTCGCGCTCATTGATCAGGCGGCACATCGCGTGGGAGACGGTGGTTGGGGACGCCCGGTCGAAGTCCTGGTACCTGGGCGGGCGGCCGTACCGCCGCGCGGCTCAAGTCGGGCGTGCTCAACGGGGCCGGGTGGGGCATCGCCCACCCGACCTTCGGCATGCCCAAGCGCAAGCGTCGCCCGGCCTGCAGGCCGCTTCAGGCCCACCCCGGCGAAGCGGCGGCTGGGCGGCGGTTCGCCGCGTTCCACATCGCGCCGGTCAACGGCTCGCCGGCCGTCCTCGCCGTGGTCGGCGACCGGTCGTGGGCGCCGTGGCGTTCGAAGTCAGCGACGGCAAGGTCGCGTCCTGCACGGCATCGCCGCCGCAGACCGGCTCGCGCGTCTCAACGCGGCCTGGCGGCAGCACGAACTCCATGCGCCGGTCATCACCGCATGGTGACCAGAGCCAACGCAATCCAGTGATCTGAGTCGGATCGAGGACGGCGCCCCTTCGGACCCGCTCTGCACAGCAGCGCGGGTCCGAAGCACGTCGGTCTCCCGGGACCGTTCTCCAACCGCTAAGTGGTCGGCTCCGGAAGTCCTTCGGGGGTTGATCAAGCTGCCAGCGCGACGGAGGATTCTTCCTGTCGATCGGCGGGTGTGTGCCGGTCGAGTCTGGCCAGCAGATCGTCCAGGTCGGAGGTGGTGAACCTCCACTGGAACGGCTGTGCCGTGGCGTTGTAGCGGTCTTCGAATGCTCGGAGCCGATCCCGGACTTGGGTCAGGTCGGTGAAGTCGTTGGGCGAGACGACCTTGCGTTGGACGATGGAGAAGAAGATCTCGATCTGGTTTGTCCACGAGGCGTGGACGGGGGTGTGGACCATGACCGCGTTCGGGAACGCTGTGGTCAGGCGGTCGATGGCTTTCTTCCCCCGGTGGGAGGAGCCGTTGTCGACGATCCAGAAGACGCGTCTGGCGCTGGCGTAGGGCTCGGTGCTCATGATCTGGGTGACCAGGTTCATGAAGGGCACGATGCCGGTCTTCGGCTCGCAGCGGCCGAAGACCTTCGCCTGATGGACGTCGTAGGCGGCCAGGTAGGCCAACGCGCCGCCGCGGTCGTATTCGTGGTTCACGCGCATCGCCCGGGCCTGCCCCGGCGCCAGGGTGGGGTGACAGCGGCAGCGCGCCTGAATGGAAGTCTTCTCGTCGCTGGAGATGACGTACTCGTCCTCGCCCAGCGGTTCGCCGTCGAAGGTACGGGCATACAAGTCCAGGACCCGCTGGGCCGTGGCGCGGAAGTTCGGGTCGCGGATGAAGATCCAGGACCGGTACTGCCAGGGCTTGATCGCGTCCTGGTGCAGCCAGCGGCGCACCGTGGACGCCGAGATGCTGTCGGTGATCCCGCGTGCGGTCAGCTCGGCGGCCAACTCCGGGCACGACCAGCGCGAGAGCGGCACGCCGGTCTCGGTGGGGAGTTGGCAGGCCAGTGCCTTGGCCTCGGCGACCTGCACGGGGGTGAACCGTGCGGGACGCCCGCTGCGCTTGCGGTCGGCCAGGGCCAGCAGCCCGCCGTGGGCGAAGCGGCCGCGCCAGGTACGCACGGTGTCTATGTGCAGCCTGGTCTCGCGGGCGATGCGTGCGTTGGAGCACCCGCGGGCCGCATGCAGCACGACGGTGGCACGTTGCCGGGCTTGGTGCTCGGTCTTGTGACCGTAGGCCGCCTTCTTCAGTCGGTGCCGCTCGGAAGCGGTCAGGACGATTGGACGGGCGGCGGCAACGGGCATGCAGACAGGCCGATCATGAGAAGTGGATCACGCCGGGCCGTAGTCTGTGGCCCTTTGGTCCTGCGAGCGTCGGGCAGGATGGCGGCCCTGCCCACGGCCTCCACTCCAGCGGCACTCAACACAGGGGGTCCTCGGCTTTGGTGAGTTGCAGGCTCGCCTGCCACAGGCGCAGTCGGGCCTCGCTGTCGTATGCCTGGGAATGAGCGCGTGCATCGCGGGTGTGGTCGTAGAAGCGTCTGGTGGTACCGGCGAGTGCCGGATCGGTGACGAGCCGGCGGGTGGCGGTCACTCCTTCTTCCAGCGTGTCGATGCTGTGTCCGATCTCGGCGAGGACGATCTTGGTCGGCATATAGGTTGCGGGGTGCAGGCTGTTGACCGTGACCTCGTCGGCGGGCAGGCGTGCGGCGAGTTCGAAGCCGGACGTGATCTGGGCGAGCTTGCTCTGGCCGTAGGCTCGGATGCCGTCGTAGTCGCGCTCCAGCATCAGATTCTCGAAGTCAAGCGGGTGCTGGCCGATGGAGGCGACGTTGACGATGCGGGCCGACACTGACGCGCGCAGCAGCGGCAGGAGTTCGAGGGTGAGCAGGAAGCCGGCGAGGTAGTTGACCGCGAAGCGCAGCTCGTGGCCGTCGGCGTTGGCGCGGCGGGTGCGGCCGTCCGGTTGCCCGCCGCCGATGCCGGCGTTGTTCACCAGGACGTCGAGTCGGTCCACCGATGCGCGAATCTCAGCGGCCATGCGGCGGACCTGGTCGAGGTCGGCGAGGTCCGCGGTCGCGGTCCGGGCCTGGATACGCCGCGGGCCGCGAACTGGTCTGCGATGCGGTCGAGTTTGGCCTGGCTGCGGCCCTGCAGGACCAGGTCGGCGCCGTCGGCTGCCAGGCGTTCGGCCAGGGCCAGGCCGAGGCCGTCGGTCGCGCCGGTGATGAGGATGGTGCGGGGAAGAGTCATTGCTGGTCTCCCATGTCGATCGCTATGTCGGCCCGGGGTTGTGCAGCCTGCGTGAGGGTGGCCGTGAGGTCCTCGACGAGGTCGTCGCCCGTGGGCTGGCGTGTGGCCAGGAGGCGGTACCACAAGGTGCCGAACACGATGTCCAGGATGGTGGACGCAGCAGGACGGGGCGGCAGGTCGCCCCGTGTCCGGGCCCGATCGAGGACCACCTGGAGCGCGTCGCGCCGACGCTGCAGAAAGGCGCTGCGGAAGAGTTCGCCGAACTCCTCGTTGATCTGGGCCTCCGCCATCAGGAAGCGCAGGATGTCGACGACACGCTGCTGGCGGCTGAGCCGGAACGTGTCCCCCAGGAAAGCCCGTACGTCGTCGGTATAGGAACCGTGGTCGGCGTTCGTGACGTACAGATCAGCTTTCACTGCGAGTGCTTCGAGGAGAACGTGGGCCTTGGAGGGCCACCACCGGTAGATCGTCTGTTTGCCGCATCCGGCGCGGTTGGCGATTCCTTCGACCGTCAGGCCCGCGTAGCCGACCTCGCCGACCAGTTCGAACGCTGCGACCAGGATCGCCATCCGGCTCTCCTCGCTGCGCTTGCGTCCCGGGCGTGACTCTGAGGGGGGTTGCTTGTCCATGACCATGGAGGTTAGCTTAATGCGAGACGCAGCGGTTCGAAATAAGGAGACGCCATGTCCCAGCGCACTGCCCTCGTGGTCGGGGGAACGTCCGGCATCGGGCTCGCAACGGCCCGCCTGCTCTACGCACGTGGCGCCACGGTGCACATCGCCGGCCGCAGCAAGGAGCGCCTTGACGCCCTTGCCATCACCGACGCCGAACTGGTCGGGCACCGGGCCGACGCCGGAAACCCTGACGAGATGAGCGCACTCGCCGAGGCGACCGGCAGCATCGACTGGCTGGTCCTGGCGGCCAGCGGAAGCGAAGGGCTGGGGCCGGTAGCCGATCTCGACCTGCCGATGCTGCGACGCGCGTTCGAGGCCAAGTTCTGGCCCCACGTCACCACGATCCAGGCGGTCCTGCCGCACCTCACACCGGACGGGTCTATCACCCTGCTCAGCGCCATCACCGCGCGGACCGGCATGCCAGGAACCGCCGGCATCGCCGCCCTCAACGGCGCCGTCGAGGCCCTGGTCAAGCCGCTGGCCGCGGAACTCGCTCCGATACGGGTGAACGCCGTCTCTCCCGGGCTCGTCGACACGCCCTGGTGGAACAGCCTGCCGGAAGACGCCAAGCGCGAGTACTTCGCACAAACGGCCGCCACTCTGCCGGTCCGCCACATCGCCTCGGCACAGGAGATCGCCGAGGTGGTGGCCCTGGCCGCCACCAATGCCAACCTCACCGGCACCATCATCGAGACCGACGGGGGCGCGCGTCTGGTCTCGCTCGGCTGACCCGCTCACCGCGCCGCGGTGTTCTGCCCTGTCGCCTCACCTCGGCAGGGCAGAACACCGACACTCAAAGCCCAACACCGGGGTGGCCCCGGAGCAGTCATGCTCAGCGAAGACCTTCTTGGCGACGAGGGTGGCGTTGATGGACCGTGGCATCGCGCAGTAGACGGCCGAGTGCAGCGGCACTTCGGCGATCTCGGAGGTGGCAGGCCGACCTTGAGCGCGGCGTTGGTGCGTACTTCGACCTCGATCTCACAGCCGCCGAGTGCGGCGAGCCGGGGTGATCAGCGGCCAGTCGCGCAGCAACCATTACCACCGGCAAGATCGAATGATCAACCCCCGAAGGACTTCCAGGCGAGACCACTAAGGGCTGAGGTCGCCGCGTCGTTCCGAGCGGCGCGGCGGCGAGCGGGACGCACCGGTCTGGAGGGTGATGGCCAGCCAGCTCGTCCAGCCGATGGGTTGCAGGGCCCAGTAGCTGACGGCCCGGTACAGGAGCGTCGCGGCGATCGCCGGACCGGGCGGAAGACCGTACAGGACGAGCAGTGCGGACAAGCTTGTCTCCACGATGCCGAGACTGCCCGGGGTCAGGCGCAGGCTGCCCGGGATCTGGGTGAGAACGTAGGCGAGCAGCAGGCTGTGCCAGGGCACGCCGATGCCGAGCGCCCACAGGCTCGCGGCCAGGCACGCCACGTCGAAGACCCAGTTCAACAGCGCGAACGCGAAGGGACGCAGCCAGGGCCGTAGGCCGGCCTGCAGGCTGTGGGCCTGTTCGACCAGCTGGGCGAGTGCGTTCTGGCCCTGCCGGATGCGGCGGGAACGCCGACCGGTGCCTCTCCACGCTCGCCCCATCGCGCTCCGCAAGCCCGAGAAGCGGGATGCTCCGAAGACCGCCAACGCCGTCCCCAGGACCAGCAGCGCTCCGGCCACAGGGAGCAGAACGGTACGCAACTCCGCCTGCCCCGCGGCGACCACGCCGGCCACGAGCAGGACGGCCAGACCGAGTACCGACAGCGCGCCGGCCACCACCAGGACAGCGGCCGCGAGTACCTGCTCCGCGCCCCGGCGGCGGAACTGCCGATAGACCCAGGCGGCGGAGAACGCCGCCCCGCCGGGCAACGCGCCCGCCACGGCGTTGGCGGCCACGACAGTCGCCGTCGTGCGCCGCAGGCTCCAGCGGGCCCCGCCGGCCCCGAGCAGCCAGCGGTACAACGCGGCGAAGCACAGGAGCGACAGCGCCTGGCACACCACGGCGACCGCGACGGGCAGCGGGCGTACTCCAGCGATGAGGTGGTAGGCCTTCGCCAGTTCACGCCGCCGCAGGACGGCGACCAGGACCACGGCCGCCACAACGAGTACGGCCACCAGCCACCACAGCGCGCGTGGTCCGGTAGGACGTCCTTCCTGCCACCCGAAGCCACGCCCCACCTGAAACTCCCGCCTCCCGGACATCGGCCATCACTCCCGACAGGCGTCATGAGGGTTCAGGTGCCGGGGGTCGGCGACGGGCTGGACGGGCACGGCGTGCTCGCCGCGGTCATTCGGCACCGCGGACCTGGTCCTCCGGGCTCTTTCCTGGCTTGATGGTCGTGGGCTTCCCGGCGCCGTTGGGGCCGCGGAGCGCGAAGACCTCACCCGTCCGGACCGAGAACGACACCTGCCGGACCGCCGCCTCGGCCCCGTAGCGCTTGCTGAGTCCCGCGACGGGACCACCGCAGCCGCTGCCGCGGCTTTGTCACGCGGCGGCGCGTTCGTCTGCCTCGCTGTTGGCGGACTACCCATGATCTGCCTCGCCCGCCTCGACCTGCGTTCCAGCGTCCCGCCGCACGGACAACCCGGTCCAGGGCCGATCGCCCAGACCTACGGTCCGAACGACCCACTCACCCCGACGGCCGCGCACAAGGGCGCGCTTCGTCTATATGGCAGCGGGACGCCATGCATACCTGTCAGCCGGCTCCTGTTCGCTGTCCGACGGCCGGCCGCGGTCCTTGGGGGCTGCGACCGGACGGCCCCCATCAGGGCCGTTCGACCCCTGCCGCCCAGGAACGGCCGGGTTGAGGCTGGTAGACGGTTGAGGCTCGTAATCGGGGGGTTCACAGCGACCGAGGGGCGTGGGATCGGTGATCACACGAGTGCGGGTGCCGCACCGGCACCTGACGCCGCCCGCCAAGCCCGGGCCGCCGCGCGAGCCGCCCGGCCCTCCGCCCCGGCAACCGCAGCCGTTCGGCGGGCGCTGGATGCTCTGGTGGATCCTGATGACGCTCGTCTTCGTCCTGCTGCTCTCTCGCGCACGGTCCGGGCCGCACGCGAGTTCACTGTCCTACAGCGACTTCGTCGGCAAGGTCGACGCCAGCCAGGTGCAGACGGTCGACATCAACGACAAGGGAGCGGTCAGCGGCACCCTGAAGGACGGCACGAAGTTCACCACCCAGCTCCCCACGGCGCTGGGCACCGGGGCCCAGCTGCAGCAACAGCTGACCTCCCACCACGTGAAGATCACCGCCAGCCAGAGCAGCAGCAACGGTTCGACATGGTTGTCGGTGCTCTTCTCGTTCCTGCCGTTCCTGCTGCTGATCGGCTTCTTCGTGTGGATGGGGCGCCGGACCGCAGGGCCGCTGACCGGCGGGCTGAGCGCCATCGGACGCTCACGCGCGAAGATCATCGAGGCGGAGCGGCCCACCACCCGCTTCGCCGATATCGCCGGCTACGACGGGGTCAAGCAGGAGATCAGCGAGGTTGTCGACTTCCTGCGCAATCCCTCCCGGTACACCGCCGCAGGAGCCAAGGGCCCCCGTGGCGTGATCATGGTGGGGCCACCCGGTACCGGCAAGACCCTCTTCGCGCGGGCGGTCGCCGGCGAGGCGGACGTGCCGTTCCTCTCGGTGACCGGCTCCGCGTTCGTGGAGATGTTCGTCGGGGTCGGCGCCTCCCGGGTGCGCGACCTGTTCGACCAGGCCCGCAAACGCGCACCGTCGATCATCTTCATCGACGAGATCGACGCGCTCGGATCGCGGCGCGGCGGCGGGACTCGACAGGGCGGCAACGACGAGCGCGAGCAGACCCTCAACCAGCTGCTGTCCGAGATGGACGGCTTCGACCAGTCCAGCGGCATCGTCGTCCTCGCCGCCACCAACCGGCCCGACGCCCTCGACCCGGCCCTGCTACGCCCCGGGCGCTTCGACCGCCAGGTCACCGTACCGCTGCCCAACCAGGCCGAGCGCGCCGCGATCCTCGCCGTCCACGCCCGGGACAAGACCCTGGCCCCGGACATCGACCTGGGCGCCGTAGCGCGCGCCACACCCGGCTTCTCCGGCGCGGATCTCGCCAACCTCGTCAACGAGGGCGCCATCAACGCCGTACGGAACAACCGCACCCGGATCGATCCGCACGACCTGGATGCCGCCCGCGACCGTGTGCTGCTGGGACGCCGGGAGTCCTCCAACGCGCTGCTGCCCGAGGAACGCCGCTCGGTCGCGGTCCACGAATCGGGCCACGCCCTGGTCGCGGCGCTGTGCGAGCACGCAGACCCGGTGGCGAAGGTCACCATCCTGCCGGCCGGCGTCACCCTCGGCGTCACCGAGCAACTCCCCGAGGCGGAACGCCACTTGTACAGCGAGAGTTACCTGAACGACCTTCTGGCGGTACGCCTGGGCGGGCGCGCGGCCGAGCTCGTGGTCTTCGGCGAGGGATCGACTGGAGCGGCCGACGACCTGTCCGGAGCCACCCAGATCGCCACCCGCATGGTCCGCGAGTTCGGCCTCTCCCCCGAACTCGGACCGATCGGCTACGCCTCCACCCACCCGCACTTCCTCGGCGAGATCACCGAAGATCCCAGCCGGCCGCCGTACTCGGAGCAGACTCAGCGCATCGTCGACGAAGAGGTCGCCCGCCTACTGCGCCTGGCCGAACAGCGCGCGATCACGCTGCTGCGCGGCCACCAGCCTGCCCTGGAACGCCTGGCCGGCGAACTGGTCACCCACGAGACCGTCGCCGGCTCCGTCGTCCTCGACGTCCTGCGCCAAGAAGGCGGCCAGGCGGACGGAAGAGGCGATGACCAGGCTGTCAACGCGTCATCTCCCCCTGGGCGTCCGGAGCCAGGAGTTCACATCCCGCCTCGGTGATCGTCAGCAACACGTTCAGCGGATCGCCCGGTCCTTCGTGGGCCTACTCGCTCCAGGCGTTCCAGACACGCAGTGCCACCAGGGCCGCACCGCGCAACGACGCCTTGGCGAAAGCGAATTCGACGGCCGCCTCGTCGGCCGGTGAGCCGTACACCGCCAGCAGTACGGGACCGCTCGGGTTGCCTCGGCCGCGTGTCGCCAACACGGTCTTGTTGGGACGCATCCCTCATCTCGCGTCCGGCGCCCGGGTTGGAACCCGATCCAGTGAACTTGCCCTGGGCGGGAAGCACGGGCGGACATACCGCCAGAATCCGCATCGCCACAGGTCACCGAGAGCCCCCGGTGCGACCGGCAGCCGACGTGCCGTGAGCCGATCGGCAGCATCCCCCGCCCTCGCTCCCTGCAACAGGCTCTCGGTGAGCACGCCAAGCCCAGCTTCGCCGCCCACCCGGTCGCCGGCCTGGATGCCATCGCCCAAGAGCTCAACCATCGTCCACGGAAGACCCATGGCTACCGGACTCCGACAGAGGTCTAGGCCAACCTCCTGAACAGCGGTGATGTGCTGACCGCTTGGGCTCGCCTGTGGAGTGAGTCGGGATCAGTGCCCGGTGACCGCTTGCTGCAGCTGAGCGGTGATCCCCTGCCGGTCGATCTGGATCCAGTACTCGACAATGAGCCCGTCCTCGACGCGATAGACCGCGCTGGTCATCGCTGTGACCTGTGCACCGGTCGGCGGGTGGCGCTCCACTTGTCCGATGTGTCGCCCGTTTTGGGTCCAGCGGGCGTAGACCCGATCTCCTTCGGCGATGAGCTCGTCCACGGTCAGCGTGAAGGGGCCGTATGCGTCGAGCATCTCCTGGACGTGTTCGGTGTACTGCTGTGGCGTTCATTCCACGACCGCCGGTGACTCCGAGACTACCTGATGTGCCCGGACCCGGTCGGCCATGAAGCGAGTGGCGGGGCGTTCGACGAGGTGACCACGTTCGAAGCGGGCGCCGGTCCGGACGAGGGCGACGTGGTGGGGTGCGTTGACCGCGCGCCAGCGAGCCTGGGCGGACTCGACGAGCTTGAAGACCATGGCGAGGGTGGCGGCCGCGCTGCCGGCTGCCTTGGTCACCTCGGTCCGCAGGCGGAGGGTCATGAACGTTGATTCGATCGGGTTGGTCGTGCGTAGGTGGACGCAGCACCGCTGGTGGCGGGCATCGGGAAACACCTCGGCCGGCGCCTTCCAGGAACCGAGGGTGCAGTCGCCGACCGCGAGCACGGGGGCACGTACGCCGCGCCGGGCGCAATCGCGCAGCAGGTCGGCCCAGGACTCGGCGGACTCGCGGTAGCCATCGGCCATTGCGATCAGTTCCTCGGTGCCGTCGGCCCGCACACCCATGAGGACCAGGACGCAGGACTTCGCCTCGGAGAGCCGTATGCGCAGGCGGATGCCGTAGGCCCAGACGTGGACGTAGTCGGTGGACGACAGGTCGCGCTCGCCGAAGGCATGGTGGTCGGCCTGCCACTGCGTCGTGAGGCGGGTGATGCTGGCCCGGGGAGAGTCCGGCCGAGCTGCCGAGAAACTGCTCGAGCGCGGGGACGAAGTCGCCGGAGGACAGGCCGTGGAAGTAGGGCAGCGGCAGCACCTCGCTGGTCTTCGGGGACCTGCGGCACCAGGGTGGCAGGATCGCCGAGGAGAACCGCTTGCGCTCGCCCGTCGCCTCGTCGATGCGGCGGTCGTTCACACGCGAGGCCTTGACCTGAACGGTTCCGGCGGCTGTGGTGAGTTCCGCGGATGGTGGCAGCCATTGCTCACGACCAGACGACGGCCTTGCCCGTCGCGCTGGTCGGCCAGCTCGGCCATGTAGGCGTTGACCTCCGCTTCCAGCGCGGCGGCCAGCATGCAGCGGACGATCTCGTCGATCAGGGAGCCGTTCGAAGTGGTGCCATCGGCGTTGACTACGCTGAGCACGGGCGCGCCCTCCCGGCCCGCCCTGCGAACGCGGGCCTACTCGGTGACCTTCAATCGATCACTCGGGAAGGTACGCCCTTCAGCTCCAACCCGAGCCCGATCCATAGGACTTGAGCGTTGCTCACTCCTGCATCCCGTCATGCATGCGAGGAGGTGGCCTAGCTGACTGATCCTCGTTGGTGATTTTTCTGGTTCTTACTGGGTCGGCTGAGAGACCGGTAGTCGGGCAGGTTGATGGTGCTGATCTTCTGCCCCTCCTTGAGCATCCAGTTCATAAGGGAGTGCCTATTCAGGAGGCCGTTGCGGATGCGGAGGCCGATCGTGGTGCCGGGGGCGAGGAACTTCCCGGAGCGGCTGCCGCCCTTCTGGCAGCCCTGGGCATAGCCGCGCATCGCGGTCTCATACCGGCTGAAGGCCGCGCGGTGGTCGCCATTGGCCAGCGCGAGTTCGCCGGCCAGCACGTAGGCGGCCACCACGCCGGTTCCGGTGCCCATGCCGCCGATCGTCGCGCCGCAGGCGGCGTCCCCGGCAAACACCTTGACGATCAAAGCCTTCTGTTGCTCCAGATCATGGCGGTCGTACGTGGCCTGGGGCGAGGCGAAGACGAAGAAGGCGCGGGCCTGCGCCGCGTCCCGGTGATCGCCGCCGACGCTGGCGAGTCGGCCCGGTGCGTTGTAACCAACCGAACCTTGCTCAAGGCCCAGGTCGTTGGGTAGCTGCCAGGTGGCGGCGTAGTAGCCGAGATGGCGTACGAAGCTCTCCTCTGGGCCGAAGGCGAGTCGGCGCACGTTGGAGTGCAGCCCGTCCGCACCGATCACGAGGGCGAACTCGCGTGGTGCGTTGTGCCGGAAGGTGACCTGTACGCCTCCGGCGGTCTCGGTAGGGCTGGTGATCGAGTCGCCGAAGATGTACTCGGTGTGCGGGCGACTGTGCTCGTAGAGCACCCGGGCCAGGTCGCCACGAAGTACCTCCACGTCGCCGCCTGCGAGCTCGGCAGGCAGGTGCAGAAGAGGTCGGCCGCGTTCGTCGACGAAGCAATCGCCGGCCTCGGACCACGAGGCGAAGCTGGACCGGATCGAGGAGGTCCTCGACCGCTTCCCGGACCGGCGCCGGGAACACGTTGGCCGCGCTGAAGTCGATCCGTGCCCGCACGCCCGGACAGCGCACCGATCTACGTGATCCTGGACAACCTGTCCACCACAAGGGCGCCGACATTCGCCGCTGGGCGAAGAAGAACAAGGTCGAGTTGTGCTTCACCCCGACCTACGCCTCATGGGCGAACCCGATCGAGGCGCACTTCGGACCCTTGAGGCAGTTCATCATCGCCAACTCCAACCACCCCAACCACACCGTGCAGACCTGGGCCCTGCACGCCCACCTGCGCTGGCGCAACGCCAACGCCCGCCATCGCAGCATGTTCGCCGATCAGCGACGCGAGCGTGCTCGCATCCGAAGCGAGAAGGCCATCCGCTGGGGCGGACAGCCGCTCGTCCAGGCGGCTTGATCCCTGCTGCAGCAGACTGTGCGTCACCAGACAGAACGGGCAACCTGGTCACTCCAGGTGCGCAACCGAAGCAATGTCCACAACGGACAGGTCCTCCAGCGTGGTGATCGCGCAGGAGGGGGCGCCGTGCTGCATCAACTCGACCGGCACCGCATCGTCACCGATCAAGCTACGCAGCAGGTCCACGGTGACCCCGGTATGCGTCACCAGGGCGACAGGGCTCAGCTCTTCAGTGAGGTCGACCAGGCAGCGCGAAATCGCTCTGCGGCATCGTGGGAGGAGTCACCGGACGCAGGAACGAAGCTGCCTCCGAGGAGGAGAAGGCCAGGTCAAAGAGGGCGGCCTCGAAGAACAAAGCAGGCAGGACGCCGAAGCCGATCCTGAGCGGGACGAGCGGCGGCGCAAGCTCCGTCTGAAGGCCGCCCTGCTCGGACGCTCCAGGGGTGGGCAGACGAGCAAGATCCACGTTGCCGGTGAGCGGAAGTGCCGCCCGCTGGCGTTCGTCCTGACCGCGGGACAGGCTGCCGACAGCCCGCAGTTCGTCCCCGTGCTGGAGAAGGTCCGGGTCCGCGGACCCGCCGGCCGTCCCCGAACTCACCCGCACGCGGTCGCCGGGGACAAGGCGTACTCGTCCCGCGGCAACCGGGGCTACCTGCGCAGGTGCCGCATCAAGGCCGTCATTCCGGAGAAGAAGGACCAGAGCGCCAACCGGAAGAAGAAGGGCAGCAAGGGCGGTCGGCCCGTCAGCCACGACACCGAGCTCTACAAGGAGCGCAACAGCGTCGAGCGTCTGATCAACAGGCTGAAGGCGTGGCGAGGCATCGCCACCCGGTTCGACAAGACCCCGGCGAGCTACCTCGCCAGCCTCCACCTTCGCGCTTCGATAATCTGGATCAAGGACCGCAATCGGAGTAGCAAGTGATCACGACCTCATGCGCGCCCAGCTGGCTGGGCGCTTGGCTGTCCCAGTCGACAGGCCCGTCGTCGACTGGGACAGCCAAGCGGTGAGGCTGCGTAGGACACGCCGGCGCAGATCCGGTTGCAGTCGCATCGCTGTGTTGGCGTCGTGGTCAGAAACCGCAGTTCACCCTCGTGGCGGTCCCGTTCCCGCCATCGGAGAAGGTGTGCCAGTTCCCCGGTATACGCCAGTCGTTGCACTCCACGGCCGCCCCGTGGTTGATTTCCAGCACCGGCGTGAACCGCTTGGGTGCCCCGTAGTTGTCGATGGGGACAGACTGTGAGGTCCACCAGCCCGATTTCGCGTTGTCGTAGGCCCGGTCATACTTCCAGCCGGAGCCGTCGGCATACGGGCGCCCGTCGTCCAGGCGGATGTATCCCACCTTGTTGCTCAGGTCCACGCTCCCGTCCTGGTTCCAGTGGAATTCGGCGTACACCTGGCGGCAGTTGGGGTTGGAGTAGTAGCCCAGGTACAGCGTCCCCAGCCGCCGCGGGGCCCGCGTCCACGGGGAGGACCACGCCCCCAGGTCGTAGACGTCCACGGGGTTGTTCGCCATTATCGGATTGGAACAGGGGCTGGCCGCCTGTGCCGGGCCGGCGGGGACGGCCACGGCCACGCAGGCTGCGGCGATGGCCACGGCGACCGCGGCCAGTCGACGCAGCGACAGACGGGCGGTCTTGACTAGACGCGCAAGCATAGAAGCACTCTTCACCGATTCCCCGTCCCCGGTAGCCGAAGCACTGCCGGCCGTGGCCGTGATCGCCCCCAGGGCCACCGCGACTGCCGTAGCAGCCTTAACGATTCCGCGCATAACGCAAAGGTCCTTCCCCGTGTGAGTGAGCAGCAGCTTCCCGCACCGGTATTGCTACGAACGGGGCAGCGGCCGGACACCGCCGGCGGCGAGTGCCGTCACGATGGTCTTTCGCCCCATACACATGGAGCCATTCCCCCTTCACTGTGTCAGGCGCTTGACGGCCTGACCGGTCAGTTGGTGATCTTGTGAGAGCGCTTGCAGACGGCGTGAGCCGGATGCGAGCACGCCATAGGGCGCCCGCCTGCCAGCCCGGGCCGCCGCAGCGGTCGCCCCGCCCCGTGCCGGGCCGAGCACAACCTACGACGGCCGCGGGCGGCGCGAAGGACCTGTTTGCACAGTGAAGCGGTCCCTCCGGTGCCGGATTGCACAGCGAGCCCGCTGCCAGGACCCTTCGCAGCTTTCGCGTGGAAGCACCAGCTTGACTCTGTCGGGGATCTTGGAGTTTCCCGGTGCGGCAGCGTGGTCAACGGGCATG
>NZ_BMVG01000040.1 GCF_014650595.1 Streptomyces alanosinicus | reverse complement strand
CGGTAGACCGTGGGCCAGGCCGGTCCGAACACCGGCGGCAACTGCCGCCAGGTACAACCCGAGGCGGCCACGAAGATGATCGCGGCAAGCGTTTCGCGATCACCCGCCCGACGTCGGCCCCCGCCCTGCGGACGCCTCACCTCCGTCGGCGGCACCACCCGCCGGAACAACACCCACAACTCGTCCGGCACCAGCCGCTCAACCAGATCCGTCATGCACGATTCAACGAACGATCACACCAAAAGAAACGATGTCTTATCCCAATTAGCGGTCGAGTCGTCGCGGGGCTCCGGGCGGCCAAGTCTTTTGAGCCATCGGACGGCGACAAGCTCACAGCCATACCCGGAACCCCTGGGCCCGACGATCTTACGAATGACCGTCTCAGGCCCACGCTTGGAAGGTAGGACAAGCTCAGCACCTCCAGGACAACGCGCCCACGCTGGCGGATGCTGCGTACACGCTGTCGCGCATGGCCGAACTACCCGGACAACTTCGTAGGGCCGCTGAGTCGATCAGCAGCGCAGCTGCCGAGCTCTCTGATGCTCGACGCTTCTGATCCGAGAAGCGGAGGCCGTCAGGCCTCCAGCATCCCGCCGGGGGTGGTGGCCACCGAGGCGCACCGTACGGTGCGCCTCGGTGGGGGTGAGTCGCTCGGCGAACTCGGAGGCCGGCGGCCGGAGGCCGAGGGGCTGGGCGGCACCAGCGGGAGAAGGCGTTGACGGAACTGCTGCGTGCGGACATGAGTTGACCGCAGCGCTGGTGTTGGGGCTGTGCAGGCCGGGGCGGCGTCGGGTGGCGCCGCAACTGGCAGCGGCGAGTCAGGCGAGGGCGTTCTCCTCGTCCAAGAGGTCCTCGGTTGTGACCTTGCTGGTGCCGCACTGCCGGTAGGCGTCGACCCAGGCGACGTACTCGTCGAGGAAAGCCCGGCGCTGTCGATGGGTGGACTTGGAACCGAGCTCCCGACGAAGCGGGTAGTGGCGGTCGTCGCGCGCGTGGGGATGATCGTCACGAGTCGCTCCAGCCCAGGGACTTGCGGACCGTCCGGGCGGTGGGGGTGATGAAGGCGGTCAGCAGTTGCAGCGAGCAGCCACACTGCTCGCCGACGGCCGGGATGTCGCGGTGGCGCCGTCCGCGGGTGCCCTTGCCGGCGGCGTCGACGATGTCGAGTTCGTGGACGGCTTTGTGGCGGGCGTTGAAGAACGGCTGGTGGGCTTCGAGTATGTCGTCGGTGAGGGCGGCGTCCTTCTTCAGGCCGAGAGCGTTCCGATGAGCAGCCCTCATCCTTGCTGGGAACAGGTGTGGTGCCGGTCGGGGAGGAAGCGTCCCAGTGCGTCTCGAACGGGGTACTTGGCTAGACCCCCGTCCCGTTCAGTCTGTCGTGGGGTGTGACCCGACGCCGTGCTGGTGGCCGGGCCACAGAAGGTTCGCGACCGTTGGTACGCCCCTCGGTCTGAAGCGGTGCTGCGCGTAACGTCAGTCGGTGCAGGTAGCGGTGGCGGGCGTCGGTCGACCGCAGGCTCCGTGCCAGCAGCAAGCCGGTGGTCAGTGCCGTCACGTGGCCGACGGGAGTGACCGCCAGCGTGGTGAGGCCGTTCGTGATGTGCGGTGCGCGCACCGCGAGCGCGGCGAGCGCGGTCCATCGGTGCCACGGCCGGGCCCCCGCTGCCACCACGGCGGCCAGGGCCGAGACGATCACGTAGGACGGGCCGACGTCCAGCGTCGCACGCAGCGCCGGGTCTGCTTGGCCCGCCGCGATCCGCGCTGCCAGCAGCCCTTCGCTCACCAGTGTGCCGAGGACTTGGCCGGCCGCGATCAGCGCGACCGCCCGTATGTTGCCGAACCGGATGACGAGAAACGCCAGTATGACCCCGGTGAGGGCGATGCCGCGCAGACAGGCCCAGGGATCGGCGCCGAACAGGAAGGCGGAGGCGATGAGTGCCTCCACGGGATGATCTCCCATATTGGTCAGGTTGGTCGATGCCCAGGAGTTCACCGCGTGATCACCGCCGTACGTCAGGGACGACGCGGCGGCGAGCAGGGCGAAGCCCCAGGGCACGGGGGAAAGCCATCGGCGGGCGGGGGTCCGGGGGAGATCCATGTGGCCGACCCTGGCAGAGGGTGCCCGCCCCGCGGATCTGGCCACGGAATGACCAGCTGATCTCTGTCTCTGGACAGAGGCGGATGATCGCCCTCCCGGCTAGGGTCGGATGCGTGCGAGTCATGATGGTGAGGCATGACGGGGCGTCCTTCGCCAGGAAGCTGACGACGTCTCAGCTGGTCGGGCTGGATGTGCTTTTGGGCATGGTCCTGATGGCGTCGAACGTGTTGTGGTGGACGCTTGGCACGCACCGCACGGGCTGGCCGGCATGGCAGACTGTGCTGACGTGCTCGTTGGGCGTGGCCGTCGCCGTCCGGCGGCTGCTGCCACTGCCTGCCCTGGCGGTGGGGTCGGTGGTGATGGCCACCGACGGCGCGCTCAGCCTGACGGGGGTGCTGGCGACTGCTTTGCTGGTGTACGGGGTGGCGGTCGCCCGACCCGCGCGTGTCGCGGCGTACGCGAGTACGGTGGCAGGCGCCGCACAACTCGCCTTGATGATCCCTATGCAGGGCATCACAGGGCACGACTACTGGGGGTGGCCGGGGATGAGCCAAAGCCTCATCGTCGAGGCCGCCGCCTGGGCGATCGGATGGTCCACCAGACAGGGGCGCGCCTATACCCGAGGCCTGGTCGAGCAGGCCGAAGAGCGGGCACAGCTCCTCCTCGTCGAGGAACGCATGCGCATCGCCCGGGAGTTGCACGACGTCGTCGCGCACAGCCTGAGCATCGTCGCGGTCCAGGCGGGCGTCGGCCACCACGTCATCGGCAGCCGGCCTGACGAGGCCGCGAAGTCCCTCTCCGCGATCGAGACGACGAGCAGGGCCGCCCTGGGAGAGCTGCGTTCGCTGCTGGGTGTCCTGCGCGATGACGACGGCGCCGAATGGCTGCCCGGCGGCCTCGACGACCTCAACACGCTCCTCGAACAGACCCGACGGGCCGGTGTCCAGGTCGAGTTGACGATCAGCGGTCACCCGCACGACCTGCCCCGAGGTCTGGACCGCGCCGCCTACCGCATCGTGCAGGAAGCCCTGACCAACGTCGTCAAGCATGCCCGCACCAGCCACGCCCGGGCGACGGTCGCCTACGCGCCGGGCGAGGTCGCTCTCACGGTCGTCGATGCCGGAGCCGGCCGCACGACCACCCCGGTCACCGAGGGCCACGGCCTGACCGGCATGAAGGAACGCGCCGCCCTCTATGGCGGCGAGGTTCACGCGGGACCGCTCTCGCCGCACGGCTTTCGCGTCACCGCCCGGCTGCCGTACGCCACAGACGAGCGAACAGCCCAGTTCCCCGTGGGCGCCGATCTGGAGGGCGCATGACGGTGCGGGTCGTCGTGGTGGACGACGAGACCCTGGTGCGTGCCGGCTTCCGGGTGCTGATCGAGTCGGAAAACGATCTCCAGGTCGTCGGCGAGGCGGCCGACGGGAACCAGGCGGTCAGGTTGATCCGTGAACTGCGCCCCGATGTAGCCCTGATGGACATCCGGATGCCCGGGCTCAACGGCATCGAGGCCATCCGCACGCTGCTCGGCGGCCCGTCTCCGGTGCCCGTCCACGTCCTGGTGCTCACCACTTTCGACCTGGACGCATACGTCTTCGAGGCGCTCCGCGCAGGCGCCGCGGGCTTCCTCCTCAAGGACACTCCCCCCGCACGCCTGATCGACGCAGTGCGGGTGATCGCCACCGGGGAGTCGCTGCTGGCACCCGGTGTCACCCGCAGGCTCATCGAGACCTACGTCCGCCGCCCCGGCTACCCCGGCCCGGTCACCCGCACTCTGGACGGCGTGACCGGCCGCGAGTGCGACGTGCTGGGTCTGATCGCACGTGGCCTGTCCAACAAAGAAATCGCAGCCGAGCTGTATCTGACCGTTGGCACCGTCAAGACCCACGTCAGCCATCTGCTGACCAAGCTGGGGGCCAGGGACCGGGCCCAACTCGTCATCGCCGCCTACGAAAGCGGACTGGCCGGGCCCGCACGTCGTTGAAGGTCATTGACCAGCTTCTGGAAGTCAACGTCCTCTATCGGCTTCGTGCAGCCCAAGGGGTTCTCGAGCTGCGGAAGAAGTACGGCGACACGCGGCTGGAAGCCGCTTGCGCCAGGGCCATCGCGGTCGGCGATCCGTCCTACCACGATCAAGGGCATCCTCATCGCTGGCACCGAGACCGATCCCGAGACCGATCCCGAGCCCGAGACCAGCGGAGACGCTGGAGCTGCGGCTTTCCTCCATAGCCCAGCCCGGCTCTTTGCCACCGTCGCGACCCCTGACACGACGGACGACGACCACGACGACCAGCTGGACGACGAAGCCGAGGTGGAAGCCCGATGACCGTGATGGACGCCGCCCTGCGGGAGTCACTCAAGGCCCTGCGACTGTCCGGCATGCTGGAAACCCTCGACGCCCGCCTGGCCCAGGCCCACGGCGGCGAACTCGGCCACCTTGATTTCCTTCAGGTCCTCTGCCAGGGCGAGATCACCCGCCGGGAGACCGTCGCCTTCCAACGCCGCTTGCCGCGAGCCAAGTTCGGGCAGCAAGTCACCCTGGAGGAGTTCGACTTCACCGCCTCCTCGAAACTGCCCGCGGCCCAGATCCGTGACCTGGGTGCCCTGCGCTGGCTTCACGCCGGCGAGTCGGTCATCCTCTTCGGCCCGGTCGGCGTCGGCAAGACGCACATCGCGCAGGCCCTCGGCCACCTTGCCGTCCGCCAGGGCGCCCACGTCCGTTTTGCGAAGACCAGCAGCATCCTCGCCGAGCTGGCCCGTGGTCACGCGGACCGCATCTGGGAGAAACGGATCCGCGAGCTCGTCTGCCCCGACGTCCTCATCCTCGACGACTTCGCGATGCGCCAGCTGGCCGCGGCCCAGGCTGACGACCTCTATGAGTTCGTCTCCGAGCGGCAGGGCAGACGCGGTTTTCGGGGCCGTGGACGTGCGGGCCGCGGCGGCGCAGCGCGTCGGTCACGGTCAGCGGGACCGTGTGCAGGGCCGGGCGGAGTGCAGGAAGGCGCCGGCCTGGTCGAGGAACGCGTCGAGGTCCGTGGTGAGGTATCAGTGTTCAGGATTCCAGGGTTCACGCGACCCCATGATCGGGGTCAGCCGGCGGGTTCGGACACCGGTTTGCCCCCCGTTACGTCGCCCGCTGCCCGATGCCTTCTACGACGGGTCGGTCCCTGTCCACTGGCGGGTCTGACGGTCCGATACTGGCGAAGTGGACGGGCAGTGAGCGAGAGCGGACAGCACCCGCGCGGTGCACACGGGCTGGGGCTGGTGGATCGGGTGGACTGCAAGGTGCATGCCCCCTGTCAGGCCAGCTCGCGGATCACCGGGGCCAGCCACTGGCGATAGCCTGCCGCGTCCTCCCGCAGGGCCCGGCTCACCACCACATGCCTCTTGGAGACGCGCCAGCCCACCGCGCCTGCGACTGGCAGTTCCGTCACCTTCAGGTCGAACGGACGAGCCTTGCGCCCTTTCTCCGCCTCCACTGCCCGGACCAGGTCTCCCACCCTGAAGCGATCGCCGCGCCGCATGGCCGTGGCGTCCTCGCGGCCCCGGGCTGAACTCCATCGCACGGCATCATCGAAGCATTCCCGTACCAGCACAGCGAGTCCCTTGCTGTCCCCGGCCTGGAGTCCGGCGGCAGGAACCCGTGGTCCGGGCGGTCCTGGTCTGTCAATTCCCGGTTCCGCCACCGGGTCCACTGCACCGACGCTTCCGGGACTGCCAGCCGGACAAGACTCGCTCGGACGTCGACCGCCGGCATCAGCGCAGGAACGTCAATGTCGGTGTGCGGACACAGACCAGCCGCATCGCGCAGGAACAGCCCGATCACGAGCCCCTGCGAGGTCCCACTTCGAACCTGCCAGCTGGACGACCCGTCATATCGCATGACGGACATACTCGGTCACTGACGCCGTCCGGACCAGACCTGAGGCGGTTCAGGCTCACCGGACATGCAACTGCCCGGAGTGTGGGACGTCCTGGACGGTCGGGGTCGAACGTCGTGTCTCGGCAACGTAATGCTCTCTTGTGCTCAGATGACCGGGTCCAGTTCGGCCGTGCGGATCCGGGCTCTGCGAGTCTGGTGCTGGCCTTGTCCTGGGACAAGGAGCCGGAGCGCGTCCGCCGCCGCTTCAGGCCGTCCCCCGGGGCGATCGCCGAGCTCACGAGCCTGCTCGCGCCCGCCGGAAGCGACCGCTGAGCCGCTTTCCTTGGTCCCTCTCGGTGGCAACGGCGGTGGCGGAGAGGAGGGTCGCAGCGGCGAGGCTGCCCCAGAGGGCGGCCGAACCGTGGGAGGCGAGAGCGGTGATGACCGCCGGTGAGACGGCGAGGCCGAAGCCCGTGGAGAGCTGGAAGCGGGCGAGGGCGCGTCCCAGGAGATGGGCCGGGGCGAGGGCGGTGACGAGCGCGGTGGCGCTGCCGGCATAGATGATCTCGCCGATGGTGCAGACCACGGACACCGTGGCGACGGCCGGGGCACTCCAGCCGTGTCCTGGTGAGGTGGCCGCGAGGAAGCCGAGGTAGGACACGGCGAGTACCACGCCGGCGAGCGCCAGCACGGTCCGCCGGGAGAGGCGGGACATCAGGACGGTGACGGGCACCTGCAGGGTGACCACGAGCACGGTGTTGGCCATGAAGATGGCTGCCGACCACATCGGGGATGCGTGCAGCTGTGTCACCAGGACCAGCGGGAGCGCGATTTCGGGAACGTTGAGGCAGAACACGTAGACCACGTTGGCGGCCAGCAGCGCGCGCATCCGGGGTGCGGGCCCGGAGGTGATGTCCTTGGCCGGAGCGGCGGCTGGATGCGCGTGCAGGTGGACCGACCATGCCAAGGCTGCCGCAGCGAGATAGGCGAGCCCGGTGACGGCTGCCAGCGCCTGCAGTGCGGTGGTGCCGCCCGCCAGGCATGCGGTGGCGAGGAGGGCGCCCGCGCCCAGGCCGGCGTTGCGCAGGGCGCGGCCTGCTGAGAGAGCGGCGTCGCGTTCGCGGCCGTGGGCGACGGTGGCCACGAGGGCTGTATGGGCAGCCGGCCATGCCTGGTTGCCGATGCCGAGGAAGAGTGCCGCCGTCGCGAACAGCCAGACGTTCCCCGCCGGGGCGGCCAGCAGCAGCATCACGCCCACCACCCGCACCAGCATGGACGCTGCCACGACCGTGCTGCGTGCGCCCTGGTCAAGCCATCGGCCGACCGCGGGCATGCACACCAGGCCCATGACGACGCCAGCCGTCATGGCGATGCCGGTGGCCGACGTGGACAGCCTCTGCACCGTCACCCCGTAGAGCAGCAGAAAGGGTCGCAGCAGCCCGGTGCCGAGCGCGTCCACGGCCAGGGCGACGGCATAGCGGGGGCCTCCGGAGGCACGGACGAGGGCGCGCGGCTGGATCTTGGTGGTGGTTGCCATGGCGTCAACGGTGCGTTCGGTCGCCGGGTGGGCTATGCCGGTTGACGGAAAGTGTCAATCGACGCGGTCGTCGGCCATTCGGCTGGCGATGATGGGGGGATGACGTTGAGGATTGACATCGGCGGCCTGCCGTCCGGGAGGCTGCGGTTCGCTGCCTCCCCGCTGGCCGAACTGACCGCGATGCTGCATGTACTGGCCGAACCTGGGCATCACCCGCAGCTCGCTGGCTGGGCCGGGGACGTCTGGGCCGGGCTGCGGCCGGAGCTGGCCGAGCGCCTCAGGGAGGCGGAGTTCCTCTGGCGTTCCTCACGGGCCGACTTTCTGGTCCCCGCCCGTCCCCGGCTCACCCTCGCCGAGGAGTTGGACGATGTCGACCGGATCGACGACGAAACCTATGTGACTGCCGCGCTCATCACCACGTGCGGCAGCAACCGGGTCCACTTCGCCGCGCCGTCGCCGCTCGCCGACGCGACGGCGCGTGAGCGGGCCCTGGACCTCGCCCAGGCCCGCGGCGCGCTCCAAGAGGCCTTCGCGGAACGGCTGCTCGCGGACCCGGCCGCGGTGCGGGCGCGGGTGCGTGACACCCTCGAACAGTGCGCCGAGGCATTCTTCGATGCCGCCTGGAAGGGCGTCGCCGTGCAACTTGCCACCGACCTGCGCGTCAAGAACGACCTGCTGAAGCGCCAGGGCATCGGGGCGGCACTCGCATCGGTCTCCGGCGCCGTGACCCTGGCGCCGGACGGCAACCGCATCATCGTGGACAAGCTGCAGGACAATGCGACCGCCGCCCGCGATACCGGGGTCACCTTCCTCCCCAGCGTTTTTGGCCGCCCGCACCTGGTGGCGGTCCACGCGCCCGGGTGGCGGCCGGTGGTGCAGTATCCCGTGGCCGAGGCGAGTACACCGGAGCCGGTATCGCTGGAAACGGTCACGCTACGGCTGGAGGCACTCGCGCATCCGGTACGGCTGCGGCTGCTGCGCACCCTGGCCCGCGGCCCGCACACCACCGGTGAACTGGCCCACGCCTGGGAACTCTCGCCCCCGGAGATTTCCCGCCACCTCGCTGTCCTGCGCCGCGCGGGCCTGCTCACGGCTCAGCGGCAGGGCCGTTACATCCGTTATACCCTCAATCTGCCCGATCTGGCGGCGCTGGGGACCGACCTGCTGGCGGCCGCACTGCGCTGAGTAGCTTCCGTTACCATCTCCTGCACACGATCGGCGGGCGGCCGGCGCAGCACGGCTGGTGGTGGGAGGAGAAGGTCGCTCGCGAGAAATTCCTCGACTGCGTCGGCCTGTACGGCGCGCCCGGCGCCGGCATCACCCTCACCGACGAGGAGACCGGCACCGTGTTGACGACCTGGCCCGATGGGCGGTGAGTGGCTGCCATCCTGGCCAGGATCAAGGAGGCGACGCCATGGCCCACCGCTCGTACCCCAACCGTGAGCGCGCGCTGAAGCAGATCGAGCGGCGCTGCTTCGAGGTGGGCCCCGTCGTCCCGCCACGGCCGCTGACGGCGTTCGAGCGGCAACTCCTCGACGGCACGGCCACCATCGTGGAGACCGTCGAGCCCATGACGGCCGCCCTGCACCAGATGGCGCCGTCGGCCGGCGAGTACCGTCTCTGGACACGCTGATCCACCGCCCTCGCCGGCCTATTCGGTGTGGTTCTCCGTGGCGTGCCGGACTGCCCGTTTCACTGCCTGCTCCAGCTCGTAGCGGTTCTCCCCGGACGCCTCGGCGTGTGCGGTGACGGCCTCCTGCGCGGCCTCGGCCGCCTCCCGCCCGGATGCGGCCAAGAAGACTGTCGGGAGGAAGCGCGGGATCCTCACCGACGATCTTCTTCGCGGCATCGGTTCCTTGGCTGGTCAGGGGCACGTTGGTGGAGGTCTTCACGCTCTGGGTGTCGATGACGGAGGCGGTTGGTTCCGGCTTCTGAACTTGATTGAGTGATGTCGGGGCCGCTCGCCAGACAGCGGCGGGCTGGCTCCGGTGACCCTGGGGCGTGAGGTACGCGCAGGGCGATGGGGTGACCGATGCACTCAGCGAAGAAGAGTCCTGCGGCTCGACGCCTACCACCGTCCGCAATGATCTGTGGTCAGTTCACCGTGCTTCCAACAACTCGGTCGGAGACTGGAAGCCGGATCGGCGGTAGAGCGGGACACTGCGTTCGGACGGCCAGACGATCAAGACGTCCATGCCGCTGCCCTGCGCGTGCCTTCTCAGAGCTTCAAGAAGGGCTGCCCCGAACCCTCGATTGCGGTGTTCAGGAACCACGTAGAAGTTCGTGACGTAGCCGACGGGGGTGTTGTCCTCGTAGGGCTCCGGCACCCTCTCCACCAGGTGGAGGAAGACATGCCCGCAGATCTCGCCGTCGCTTTCGGCGACCCAGGCCAGCCAGGTTTTGCTCGTGAGCCGCTCTTGGATCCAGTCCTCAGCGTGGCTCACGGGCCGAAGCGGCTCGGAGAGGCCCCCATCATGGTCCTCTTGCTTGAATGCCCAGCGCAGGCGGGCCAGTACTGGAGCATCAGCCGCGTCAGCCTCGCGCACATTGACGTCAGTGATCATCAGGCAAGTCTCGCGCCCCCCGTGTTGTCGCGCTCCCAGTTTTCTGGCGCCAACCCCATCAGTCTGTCGGTTTGCCGTCCATGATCAGTCCGGTGGCGGCCAGGCAGCCGTCGACCAGGTGCGGGCGGTACTGGATCTGCTTGAGTCGGTGTTTCACGGCCCTGGTGATGTGGCCGAGGTCGGCAGCGGCCAGGTTGCCGATGTCGCGCTTGACCAGTGACCAGATGCCCTCCTGCGGGTTCAGGTCCGGCGCGTAGGTGGGCAGTTGGAACACGGTCAGCCAGGCGGCGTTCGCCTCGATGAACTCCCTCAGCGGCTTGGTGAGGTGGAGGCGGACGTTGTCCCAGACGAGCGCGATCGGTCCGCCGAGCTGGGTCCGGGCACGGATGATCAGGTCGCGGAAGTCCCGCCAACCGAAGCCCTTCGGCTCGCCCTTGCGGCCCCGGTACTCGCGGACGGCGTAGATCAGCCGGGACCGCTCGCCCGGCTTGTAGCAGGTCATGCCTGCCATCGACACACGTCCCGACCCCCGGCCACGCACCCGGACGACAGGCGTCTGGCCGATCCCGACCCCAGGTCCTGGCACGCGGCGGCGTCATCGACTGCCCGGCTTCGTCCTCGAAGACCAGCCAGGCCCCGAGCGCCGCCGCGATGCTCTTACCCGCGGCCAGGTCTCCTTCTTCCACACCTCGACTGCCGCATCGTCACGCTCGATCGCCCGCCGGGCGGGCTGCTGCCACGACCAGCCGTGCCGCTTCAGCAGCCGCCACGTGCCCTCCACCGTGTACGAGACGTGGAACAGCCGGCCGATCAGCGTCTTCACCCGTGCCAGCGTCCACCGCTGGTCCGCCCAGCCATGCGCAAGCGGTCCCCGTTCCAACTCCCGGTCCAGCCAGACGATCTGGTCCGGGCCGAGCCTCGGGCGGCCCGGCGAACCCTTCGACCGGACGCCAACCTCACCCCGCTCGCGCCAGGCCCGCCGCCACCGCTCCACGGACCGCCCGCTCACTCGCAACGCGGCAGCGATCTCCCTGTTCTTCTCCCCGCCCTCGAAGCGTTCCACGGCCTGCAGCCGAATCCGCTCCCGCGCGGCCCTCTCAGCGTCGGTCAGCCCGCCGCCCTGCGCGTACCTCACGACCCAGGGCTACCAAAACCGGTGGCCACTGTCCGGCGAACGGTCCCGACATCACCCAATCAAGTTGAGTTGCGCCCGTCTTCGACGCGGGCGAGTCCGGCGAGGTCGTAGTTGAGTTGGGCGAGGATTCCTTCATCGCGCCAGGCGGCGTAGTAGGCGTAGACGGTGCCGTGGTTCGGGAAGTCGTGCGGGAGGTATTTCCAGGGGATTCCTGTGCGGTTGATGTAGAGGAGTGCGTTGAACACGTCGCGTAAATTGACCTTGGCTGGCTGACCGGTGGGCCTGCGGTCGAGTCGGGCCTTCCTCCAGGCCGTCAACGTTGGGTCGATCAGGGCCCATCGGGCGTCGGACAGGTCGCTGGGGTACGGCTTGCGTTCACTCACGACCCAGCGTGATCATGTGCACGTCGGAAGAGGAGGTTCCGCTGGAGGTCGGGCGGTTTCGGGGCATTCTGAAATCAGACGGGTTTCTGGTAATGAACGGACCCGAGACGGACAGTTGCGTGCGCGGACTGGAGGGGAACATAAGACTGCCACTCGGATGAAGGCCCCAAAGCGGGGCACTGTCAAAACCCGCATGCCGGAAGAACTCTATGTGAACGCCCTCTGAGAAGTGCAGATGGCATCGCGGTTCCATCGCTCGGATGACATGGGGCATGGGAGCCGTCACGCACTCCCTTTGTCGCCGGACTCCAGGAGTCCGTTTAATCTTTGACAAGACGCGCGGCACGGATCGTCTTGTGGTTTCTGGAGTTGAAGACACTGGTAGCGCTCCGTGAAGTACCGCATCTCGGCTTGACCACAGCTGGACGCAGGCCCGTACTCCAGCAGCAGTTGGCGTTTTCCCCCGACCAGCTGATCGGGAGCGCGTGCATCCGGCGCCTAGGCGCGCCAGATGCACGTCTCTTTCATCCGCTGTCAGGAGGGGATGATCTGCCACTGCTGCTGGGGGACGGCAGTGTAGGTCCACTGGTTGACGGCGGCTCCGTCGGCGGTGGAACCGCCGTCGACATTGAGGGACAGCCCGCTGAGCCGGTTGGTGAGGAGGTGGTAGCCGCCGCCGGTGGCCGTGATGGCCCAGTGCTGCTGGGGTGCGCCGGCGTCGGCCCAGATGTCGGAGCCTGCGCCGTTCACGCGGGAGACTCCGCCGATTTCCATGAGCTTTCCGCTGTTGACGTTGCGGAGTTTGTAGTAGCCGCTGTCGGCCCGGGCGATGGTCCACTTCTGGCCGGCCTGGTTCTGCCAGGACGACTGCAGGATGGGAGTGTTGTTGGCGGTGCCGGCGCCCGAGCCGGCGACCTTGCCGCTGTGGCGGGCGACGAGGCGGTACACGGTGCCGTCGCCGGGGAAGAGCGTGGAGATCAGGGCGGGTGTCGCGGTGCGGCCGCCGATGCGCAGGTTGCCGATGTTGGCGTAGCCGCCGGTGCCGGCGGTGACCTGGATGCGGACGAAGGCGGCGTTGCGGGCCGACCATTCGACGACTTTGGTGGTGCGGTCGCCGGCCCAGCGCGCGGTGGCGACCTGGGTGAAGGTGATGCCGTCGGTGCTGGTGGATATGGTGCAGGCGGTGATGTCGCCGTCGGTGGTGTTGGTGCGGTTCCACTGCTTGGGCAGGTACTCGAGGGTGGAGATGTTGCTCCATACGCCGCCGAGGTCGATGGTGATGGTCTGGGGCAGCGGGAGGCTCCAGGTGGACCAGCAGGTCTCGAAGTTCCGGTCGCTGAGGCCGTCGATGGCGTTCAGGGGGCCTTCACCGGTGTGGTAGGCGGTGGCGTAGGCGGCCACGGGGGTGACCGGGTGTTCGGCGCGGAGCATCTGGGTGGGCAGGGGCGGTCGGGAGGTGTTGGGGCCGCGCCAGGCGGCGCCGACCTCGGAGAGCCGGTTGACGATGTTGGTGTCCAGCACACCGTTGCGGTTGGGCGGGCAGTTGAGGATGAACGAGGTGTACTTGGGCTCCAGGTCCGCCAGGTGGGAGAGGATGGCGTCCTTGCTCATCGGATCGGCCGTGGGCGTCGCCGGGTGCCAGAACCACCCTCTGCTGATCGTCTGGCCCTGCAGCGAGGCGTAGGTGTTGCCTGCCGGTGAGGTGATGCCGACGGGCTCCTCGAAGTAGATCGCGTCGCCGAGGAAGGGCACCGACAGCCCGCCGTGGTCGATCATCACGATGTTGGGCTGCAGGGACTTCACATGTTCCCTGATCTGCTGGTAGGGGACGGCCTGCTGGCCCATCTGCCAGGCGTAGCCGTCGGTGACGAACATGTCGATGGTGCCGTAGTTGGTGAGCAGCTCGGTGATCTGGTTGAGGATGTAGGTGATGTTGCCGGGCTGGATGGCCTGGCCGGAGGCGACTTTGTGGCGGGCGTCGTAGGCCTGCACGCTGTAGGTGCGGTCCCAGATGGAGAAGTACAGGCCGACCTTGAGGCCCTTGGCCCGGAAAGCGGTCACGTACTGCGCGACGATGTCGTGCTGGTAGGAGCTGTTGGCGACGTTGTAGTCGTTGTAGGCGCTGGGCCACAGGCAGAAGCCGTCGTGGTGTTTGGTGGTCAGGACGCCGTAGCTCATCTTCGCCGCCGCGGCGGCCGCCGCCCACTGCGCGCAGTCGACCGCCGTGGGCGCGAACAGGGCGGGGTTCTGGTTCGGGGCGGCCCACTCCTGGTTGGTGAACGTGCCCATGTTGAAGTGGTTGAACATGCCGAACCGCATGTTCACCAGGTTGCTGAGATTGGTCTGCATGTCCGCGGCGTCCGCCTGGGGGAGCAGGCGGGAGAAGCCCGGGACCACGGGCAGCGCGCTCGCGGCCACAGCGGCGCCCGCGGCGCCCAGCAGGCTACGACGGGACAGTCTTCTTCCTGACGACATGGGTGTACTCCTGGTTTCGGGTGGCTCTGTCGTGTCGGGGGCGAGGTGGTCTGGGGGTGGACGGGGCATACGGCTACGAAGGCGTCATCCGCGTCGTCGTCTTCGGCAGCAACACCTCGGTCACCGCCGGCGGGCAGACCGCCGTGGCCGTCAGGGCCACCGAAGTGCTGCTGCCGGCCAAGCTCCGCCGGTACGCGACGTCTACCGACCGGGACTCAGCCTCCGCGCGCGCCGCAGCCGCTTGTCATGCCGGTGCGTAAGTCACAGCGTCGTGAAGGTCCACAGCAGGTTGGTGCTGCTCCCGTAGGCCCACTGGTTGGTGGCGGAGCCCGAGGCCACGTTGCCGTCGCCGTCGAGCACCAGGCCGGTGGTGCGGTTGGCGATCGTGTGGCGGCCGTCGCCTCGGTGGGTGATCGTCCACTGCTGGTTCGTGCCGCCGTTCCACGGCGCCTGCCTGGTCGCTGCACCGTTGCCGGTGGCCCCCAGCCGTCGGCGACCATGCCGTTGGTGCGGTTGACCAGTTTGTAGCCCCGGCCTGCTCGAGGACCAGCTCTCCGCTCCCCTGGTCACCGTCGACGGCGGCACCTACGGCGGTGTGTCCAGCGTCAAGAGCAATGACACCTCCCTGTGCGGCAACAACCTCGGCTGACCTGCCCCGCCAGGCACCCAACGGCTGAGAGGCCGGTTGGTTGTCAGTTCCAGGGGGATGTGGTGAGCCAGCTGGTGTCCTGGGCCCACGACATTGTGGAGTCCCATGAGTTGGTGCCGCCGTTGCTGGCTATGTAGGCGGTGAAGTTGTAGTGGCGGAGGTACTTCGTCGGGAAGTTGACGGACCGGAAGGAGTGACCGGTCCCGCTGCTGCCCGTGGTGGGGCAGAAGGTGGCGTCCTGCGCGACGGAGCTGCCGCCGTTGTCGGTGTTCAGGTAGAGCTGGTAGTTGAAGTGGCGCAGGTACTGGCCGGGGTTGTTGGCGGACTCGAAGGACAGGCAGGAGGTGTTGGCCAGGCCGGCGCGGACGATCCAGGTGGCGTCGGCCTTGTCGGTGGCCGAGCTGGAGGAGTTGATGTTGGAGATGACGACCTTGGTGTCGGCGTCGTCGTGGCGGAGGTAGTCGTTGGTGCAGCAGGGGGCGGTGGTGGCCTGGAGGGAGATCCGGGAGCCGGGGGTGAGCGAGCCGGTGCTGGTCGAGCCGCTGTCGTAGCCGGCGGCGGTGATGTTGGCCTGTACGGCGTTCTCGGTGGCGTCCGAGGGGTAGCCCGAGGTCATGACGCCTTCGTAGAAAGTGCCTTGCGCGCCCTTGCTGTTGTCGCCGCCGATGCCGAGGATGATCGCGCCTTCCTTGTGCATCGGATTGTAGCCGGAGACGTTGGGGCGCACGCCGTTGTAGTAGGTGGACAGGCTGCCCGACTGGGCGTTGCCGCCGCGGATGGCCCAGTGGTTCGGGCCGCCCTTGACGATGGCGGTGAGGAACCGGTTGGTGACGGTGGGGTCGCCCGTGTTGAGGTGCTGGTTCACGCCGGAGAACAGACCGTTCTCCAGGTCGGCCATGATCCAGGGGCCGTTGCCGGAGCCGGAGCCCCAGTGGTTGTTGTTGCCGAAGTAGATGGCCTCCATGTGGCCGTTGCCGGTGTCGTGGCTGCTGGTCTCGGCGTTGCCGTAGTCGAAGCAGCAGCCGCTGTTGAAGTGCGTGCCGTCGAAGATCGCGTACATGCCCTCGGGCTGGTCGCCGGTGGCGATGCCGTGGGTGTTGTTGTTGCGGTAGCCGGTGCCGGGAGCGACGTAGACGCCGTACGCCTTGTGGCCGCCGACGGTGACGGGGGCTTCGAAGGCGTTGGCGAGGTTGTCCGGCCCGCTTGCGGCTCCGCCCGCGGGTGCCTGGGTGAGGTTGTTGCCCTTGCCGGACTGGTCGTAGATGACGGTGATGACGCAGCTGGTGCCCGCGCAGAAGGAGTCCTGCGCGTCGGCGTCGGCGTATCCGCCGGTGCTCAGTACGCCGATGTCCTTGGTCGTGTTGTCGGAGGCGCGCTTGATCTGGTAGAGCGGGCCGTTGTACGTCGAGTACAGGGCGCGGGTGGTGCTGTGTGCGGCAGCGCAGGGGGTGCCGCCTGCGGCGTAGATGTCGCATGGCTGCCGGGTGGCGGCCTGCGAGGTGGTGGCCGTGGCGGTGAGCAGGCCGGCGGCGAGCGCTGCGGTGGCACCAGCCGCGAGCAGTGTGCGTCTGACGCTGCGTATCCACGGTGGCTTGATCATGAAGTGCTCCTTCATCAGGTGGGGTGAGGCGTCAACGAGCCCCCTGTGTCCGGCTAGTCGGACAGTGTTCGACCGTTCGGACGTTGTGGGCCGCGCTGACGCTTCCGGGTCCGGTGCCGATTCGGCTCTCTCCGGCACCGGACCCGGCGTTGGCTGCTCGTCAGCTCCAGGGGGAGGCGGCGAGCCAGCTGGTGTCCTGGGCCCACGAGGACGGGTGGTCCCAGGCATTGGTACCGCCGTCGCTTGCGATGTAGCCGGTGAAGCTGTAGTGGCGGATGTACTTGGCCGGGTAGTTGAAGGACTGCAGCGAGTAGCCCGTGCCGCTGTTTCCTGGCTTGGAGCAGAAGGTGGCGTCGGCGGCGAACAGGCTGGTGCCGTCGTCGGGCTGGAGGTGGAGCTGGAGGGCGTAGTGCCTGAGGTACTTGCCGGGCGTGTTGGCCGACTCGAAGGAGACGCAGTTGCTGTTGGCCAGGCCGGCGCGGACGATCCAGGTGGCGTCACCCTTGTCGCCGGCGGAGCTGGAGGAGGTCACCGGTGCGACGACGACCTTGTCGTCGCCGGTGTCGTGCTGCAGGTAGTAGCCGGTGCAGCACGACGTGGTGGCCTGCAGCGACACCTTCGCGCCCGGAGTGAAGGGGGTGGTGGTGCCGTAGCCGGCCGCGGTGATGTTGGCCTGGACCGCGGCGTCGGTGGCATCGGAGGGATAGCCCTTGACCATGGCGCCCTCGTAGAAGGTGCCCGCGCTCGCGTTTCGGTTGGTCTGGCAGCAGTCGCCGCCGCTGCCGAGGATGATGGCACCCTGCTTGTGCATCGGGTTGTACCCAGCGGGCATTGCCCCGCTGTAGAACCGGGTCAGGCTCCCGGACTGGGCGTTGGCACCCTTGAGCGCCATCTGAGTGGTGCCGTTGTTCTTGAGCATCGCGGTGACGAAGCGGCTGGTCTCGGAGACCTGGCTGGGGTTCCACGCCTTGCTGCCGCCGGTGAACAGGCCGTTCTCCAGGTCCGCCTGCACCCATGGCCCGGTTCCGCTGCAGCCGCCGAACCAGCATTCGGTGCCGAAGTTGATCGCATCCATGGCGCCGTTGCCGTCGGCCTTGTGGTCGATCTCAGTGTTGCCGTAGTCGAAGCAGCAGCTGCCGTTGACGTGCGTGCCGCTGGTGATCATGTACTCGCCCTCGGGCAAACTGCCGGTCGGCACGCCCCCGGCGGAGTTGTAGGCGAAGTAGCTGTTGCCGGGGTTGATGTACAGCGCGTAAGCCTTCTGACCGCCCACACTCACCGCTTCGGTGCTCGCGACGGCCGCCGAGTCGGCGCCGCCGGTCCCGCCGGGCCCCTGGTAGACCAGGGTGTTTCTGCCGCCGGTCTGGTCGTAGAGGCGAGTGATGGTGCAGGTGGTGCCCACACAGAAGGAGTCCTGCGCCGCGGCGTCGGCGACACCACCGGGAGACAGCACCCCGATGTCCTTGAGGGTGCTGTCCGAGGCCCGCTGCACCTGGTAGAGCGGGCCGTTGTAGGAGGCGAACAGCGCGCGGGTGGTGCTGTGCGCCGCGACGCACGGCGTGCCGCCCGCCGCGTAGATGTCGCAGGGCCCCTGCGCGGCGGCCTGCGAGGCGCCGCTGAAGGCGACAAGGCTGGCGAAGGCCAGCGCCACCGCGGCCAGGCAGACAACCGCCCTCCGCCGCAGTCGTCGGAACATGAACAGCGCAGGCATCATGAACTCCCTTGTTCGTCGACACGAGGATCGCGAATCCGTGCCCCAGCTGGTTCGTGGTGGACTGGTGGCAGGGGCGGCTCGTTGGAGGACCGAGGGCGGGCGGACGCATTCGGGCGAGCGGACACTCCGACGCGTCGGGTCACCCTGTCACTGGATCGTCCAAGCCTGGTTGGCCTGGTTCAGGGGCATCCACTGATCGATGGCGGCTCCGTTCGCCGTCGATCCGTTGCCCACCTCCAGGATCTGCCTGCTCTCGAAGTTGCGGATGACGTACCCACCGCTGGTCGGCTCGAAGTACCACAGCTGGTTGTTGCCGCCGTTGTAGGTGTACTGCTGCAGCGAGGTCCCCTTCCGGTGGCTGGAGGCGTTGACGGCGAGGGCCTTGCCGCTGTTCCTGTTCACGATCTTGTAGAGCTGCCCACTGACCGGAACGATGTTCCACTGCTGGTTGGTACCACCGTTGCCCGGCCACTGGATGACGCTCGCGCCGTCGGCGGTGGACTTCTGGTACACGTCCATCAGTTGCGCACTGTTGGCGTTCTTGATCGTGTAGTACGTCGACGCGTTGATGTTCGGCGTACTGGTTGAGTCCTCCAGTGCCCCGCCGGCCTGCTGCACGCTGAAGTCGGCGATGAAGAAGTACCCGCCGTCGGTCTTGACGACCCGCACATAGCGGAACTTCTGGCGGACGTCGATGTCGCCCGTCAGCGTCGACGTGAACGGCAGCGTGGTGGCGCCCTGGCGTCCCAGAACGGTGTAGGTGCCGAAGGACGGGTCGTTGGAGGCCCGGACCTCGAAGTCGCCGCGGGTCTCTGGCTGGTCAAGGTCCTGTCGGGTGGTCAGTGAGAACTGTCCGAGCCGGTAGGCCTGTCCGAGGTCGACCTGCCACCAGGCCGAGGTGTCGCTCCCGGTCGGCGACCAGCCGGTGGCACTGTCGTTGTCGTTGACTTTGGCCGCCCCCCAGGCGGAGCCGGACACCGAGGAGGAGGACGTCGGCTTGTTGTACGCAAGGTTGCTCTTGGCCGGCAGCCCCTGGTAGGCCGGTTCCAGCCCCGAGGCTTTGATCACCGAGGTGCCGGAGCTCGCGTTGCCGGAGAGTGTGACGTGGGTGCCGTTGCGGTTCTGGTTGATGAATCCGTCGGTATGCGACAGCACGTTGTTCGAGACGGTCATGTTGTCCGACCCCTCGTCCAGGTAGATGCCGCTGACCGCGGAAGTGCAGGCGGACGGCATACGCACCACATCGTGCACGTAGTTGCCGTTGATGACCGTGCCCGGGTCATTGGAGAGGTGGTAGATGCCGGCGGTGTCGCACAGTCGGTTGAGCACGTTGCCGATCCGGTTGAAGCTGATGGAGTTGTTCCCTTCGGCGTTGGGGGCGGACTGCCAGCCCCAGCCGAGGGAGATGCCGGCCCACGGGGCATCGGTGATGTCGTTGTGGTCGATCGTGGTGCTGTTGACGAAGCCGGCGTTGATCCCGGCAGTGCCCGGATAGTCCTGACCGGTCCGGGTGATCAGGTTGTCGCTGACGATGACGTTCTTGACGACCTCGCGGGGGTCCTCGCCGGCCGGAGAGGTCGGCGGGTTGTAGACCGTGTGCATCTCCGCGGTCGGGTCGGAGAACTTGCCGACCATGATTCCGTTGCCGGCGATGTCGTGGACGAGGTTGCCGGTCACGGTGCTGTCGTGCACGCCGTGGTGCAGGTCGAGGGCGGTGGAGCCCATCTGCGTGAAGGTGTTGTCGGTGAAGGAGACTCGGTCGGCGTTCGAGGCCTGGATCCCGGCCGGCGGACGACCGACGTACTGGTTGTTGGACGTGTCGGCCGAGATGTTGTAGTTGCCGCCCTGGCCGTTGAGGTAGCCGTTGTCCGTCGCTTCCATCCAGGTGGTCTGGGTGAAGGTGATCCCGGAGAAGCGCAGGTCGTGGGCGGGGCTGCCGAGGTTCGTGCCCTTGATGTCGAAGAGTGTCTCAAGCGTCGGCGCCTGCACGGTGGCCGTGGACATGTCCTCGCCGGGGCGGGGCTTGTAGTAGACGGTCTGCGCGGCCGTGTCGACGTAGAACTCGCCCGGTTCGTTGAGGAACTCGTGGGCGTTCTCGAAGTGCAGGGGAGAGCCGTTGGAGAGGACTGGGAAGGGGCGTGGGAACAGGACGCCCGCCTCGTGGTCCTGGATCGACACGTCGGCGGTGCCGTTGCCGGCGCTGATCGACTTCAGCCGCAGGTAGCTCTCGCCCCACTGCGTTTCCAGCATCATCTCGACCTGGTTGAGGTGGTCCCAGTCCGAGACCTGCGAACTGAGCACCTTCAGCAGCTTGTTGGTCTTGTCACTGCCCTGCAGCTGGAAGTCCGAGCCGATGTCGGGGAAGCGGGCCCGGGTGGCGCGGATCCCGTTGACGTACAGCTGCCGGAAGTTGAGGGTGCCCACGGGCGCCTTGTACTCGCCGCCCGCTGCCGGGGTCCAGCCGGTGATCGCCTTGCCGCCGGTGACCACGGGCGTCTCGCCGTTGTACGCCTGGTAGACGACTGTGTGGCCGTTCGTGCCCGAGTCACTGGTGCCGAAGGCGATCGGGGCAGTGAGGGGGTAGGTGCCTCCGCGCAGGTTCACGACGATGTCGTCGGACATGTGCCCGTTGACGGCTCGGACCGCGGCCTGGGCGGCCTGGATGGTCTTGAACGCTGCGGCGGTGCTGCCTCCCGAGTTGCTGTCGCTGCCATGGACAGGGTCGACATAGAAGTTCGTCGTGGCCGCGTAGGCGGGTTGGGCGGGCAGCACGGCCGCGAAGAGGACAGCCGCCGCCGCGAGCGCCTTGGTCGTCCCTGCGCCGATGCGTAGGGGTCTCATCAGTGGTGTCCCTCCTCCAACCCACGGCTACTTATGAGTTGCATTTATCGGGGATGGATGGTGCTCCAGTCAAGATGAGAGACATACTTATCTTCCACTGGCGTAACACCGATGACATGCGGGCGGATCAGGGGTATGCCGCGCACAAGCAGTGGAGAAGAATCACCTCAGGTGACAGCGCAGTTGTCTGCGGCCTTCGACCGCCGACCGCATCGCATCCGACCAATCCAGCGAAACCACCCTCCTAAAATGAGTAGTACTCATTTCGCGAACTGGCCATCATCAGAAGCTCGTTCTGCGCCAGGGTTACGGCTGCTCATCCATGGCTCAGGACGACTGCCTGGCCGCCCGCGGGCGCCATCGCGGCGCTCAGCGTGGTCGACGAGGTCACGGTCTGCGTGCTCACGACGACGGGGGTCTGGTAGGGGCTGCTTCCCGGCGTCCCGTCGGCGTAGATCGTGGCGGTGTAGGTGCCGCCGCCGAGGAAGGACAGCGGGATCGCCAGGGTGCGGGCGGTCTCGTTGGTCATCGCCCCCAGGTACCAGGTGCTGCCGCTGCGCCGGGCGACGGCGACGTACTCGCCGATCGAACCGGCGAGGGTCCGGCTCTGGTCCCAGACGGTGGGGATGGCGTCGAACCAGGGCAGTCCGGGCCACTTGGACGGAGGGGAGTACATCGAGGGGGTTCCGTACCAGTACAGGAAGTTCAGGGGCTGGTAGTACACGGCGGCCATCGCCATCTGGTGGGCGTTGGTCGTCCGGTCGCGGGACTGGCCGTAGCAGATGGTGTAGTCCATCGGGCCGCCGATGTTGCGGGTGAAGGGCAGGGTGACGTTGTGGGTGGCGGTCGGGAAGTGCTCGTTGCCCCGCACGCCCTCCAGGCTGATCCAGTTGGGGTAGGTGCGCTCGTAGCCGAAGGGCCGCACGTCGTCGTGTGTGTCGATCAGCAGGTGGTGTGCGGCCGCCGCCCTGGCCCAGGCGGTGATCTGGTTCGTCATCGCCTGTGTGCCGTCGTTGATGAAGCCCAGCTTGACGCCCGCGACGCCCCATCTCCGGTACCGGCCGAACAGGCTGTCCGGGCTGCTCAGGGCCATGGGGTTGACGTAGAGGAGGACGCCGACCCCTTTGCCGGTGGCGTAGGAGATGACCTTGCGCAGGTCGATGGCGGAGATCGGCTGAGTGGCGTCGGTCGAGGTGTGCTCCGGGCCGTACCACCCCGAGTCGTACTCGATGTACTGCAGGCCACGGGCAGCGGCGAAGTCGGCGCCCGCCAGCCCGTCCGCGGTGGTCAGATTGCACCGGAAGACCTTGCCCGGCTTGATCCACGACGTGTCGGCGAGGGCGCCGGCCGGGGCCAGGTTGACCACCAGCTCCGCGTTGTCGATCAGTTCGGCGTGAGTGGATCCGATCACCACCGCGCGCCAGGGCGTGGCGAACGGCGTCGTGACGGTGGACGTCGTCTGGACGGCTCCAGAGCCGCGCGCCGTGTGCCGCATCAGGTACGCCGCGAGGGTGTTGGGCTGTTCGGGTACCGAACTGAGCATCATCCGCGGGTAGTTGATGCGGGCCGACTCGCAGACACAGGCGATGGTCCCGCCGTTGTATGTCGCGGTGAGAGGGAGGTCGGTCAGAGGGCCGGTGTCGGTGGAGGAGGTTCCGGTGGACGGGATGGAGCCGGGCGCCACCGGGTTGTAGTCGTCTTCGTCACGCGCGCTGTAGACGAGTGTGCCGTCCGGGAAGACGAAGGTCGTCAGTTCGCCGGCGATGGCGGCGGTTCCCGGGTCCGCCAGGACGTAGCGGAACGCGACGCCGGTCGCGTAGGCGCGGATCTGGACACCGAAGTTGATGGAGGTGCGGTTGTCCCGGAGGCTCCAGCGCATCTCCTGGTAGGTGTCCGGGACGGTCGCGTTGCGGCCGTACACCGGCTTCCATGCGCTGTCGACGTGCCAGTGCTGGTGGTTCGTCAGAACGGCGTCGGTGCCGAGGGTGGTTCCGTCGCTCAGCCGCAGGCCCATGGCCGAACCGGCGACGACCGTCGCGCCGTTGCGACGGGCCGACCACCGGAGCGAGCCACCTGTCAGCGACATGGTGATGCTGGTGGTGCCGTCGAGCGACGTCGCGGTGACCGAGGCGTCGGAGGCCTCGGCCGGATATGTGCCGCCGATGCCCAGAGCGGCCGTTGCCGCGGCGGCAGCCGCACCCGTGAGCACCCTACGGCGGGAGGGTTCCTGACGCCCTGTCGCATTCACAGTCGGTCCACCTCGCTTGGGTATTGTTTCCAACAAACTCAACCAGTAAGTAACAGATTCTGACTGTCGCAAGGTTTCTACGCCCGCCCCGATTCAAAGGTCAACCCCTCGTGTCCGCCTCTCGCATGTCCGAAATCCTGGACGGTCCGGCCTGCTTGCGACCCTTGTGGGTCCAACTGGGTGCGGCGCGAGCTGGTCAAGATTAAACAAATTCGAACGCCATTCTTGACGTCGCGAACATGTCACGACTCTCATTGGTCCCCGTCGGCATCAAGGGATCGTCAACCTCGACAGAGAGGGACGCACATGTTCAAGGGAGCTCCCCGGACGCCCGCCAGCCGATGGCGGCGCAGAGCCGCCGCGTTCCTGACCCTGCTGGGAGCCCTTGCGACGTTTCTGCTTCCGGCGACCGAGGCGCACGCGGCCTCGGTGTCGTTCACCACGGGCGCCGTACGCACCGACCAGAACGGGAACGCGCTCCAACTGCACGGCCTCGGCATCATCAAGGTGGACGACACCTGGTACGGCTTCGGGGAGGACAAGACCGGCGAGACGTCGTCGGACACGTCGTTCCAGGACATCCCGTGCTACACCTCGACCGACCTGGCCAACTGGACCTACCGTGGCGTCGCCCTGGCCAGGCAGAGCAGCGGCGACCTGGGACCGAGTCGCGTCGTGGAGCGGCCCAAGGTCATCTACAACGCCTCGACCGGCACCTACGTGATGTACATGCACATCGACAGCACCGACTACTCCGAGGCCAAGGTCGGCGTGGCCACCAGCAGCACCCCGTGCGGCCCCTACACCTACCGGGGAAGCTTCCGGCCGCTGGGCAACCTCAGCCGTGACCTCGGCCTGTTCCAGGACACCGACGGCACCGCCTATCTGCTGAGCGAGGACCGCAACAACGGCCTGCGCATCGACAAGCTGTCCGCCGACTACCTGTCCGTGGACAGCGCCGTGGCGGTGCTCGGCAGCAGCGGCAGCGGCAGCGTCGAGGCGCCCGCCATGGTCAAGGTCAACGGCACCTACTACGTCTTCGGCTCGCACCTGACGGGCTGGGGCCTCAACGACAACATCTACGCCACCGCCACGTCACTGAGCGGACCCTGGTCGTCGTTCCGTGACCTGGCCGCACCCGGCACCCACACCTACGGCAGCCAGACGGCGAACGTCATCACCGTCCAGGGCTCCTACGGCACCACCTACATCTACGCCGGCGATCGCTGGAACACCTCCGACCTCGGCGCGTCGAAACTGATCTGGCTTCCCCTGACCATCAGGGGAACGACGGTGAACCTCGGCCAGTACCCCACCTGGTCACTCGACACCGCAGCGGGAACCTGGACAGCCGGCAGCGGGATCCCCGCTGAGGGCGTCCACACCCTGAAGAACGTCAGCAGCTCCATGCTGATGGACGTGTCGAGCGGCTCCACGGCGAACGGCGCCAGGATCATCCAGTGGCCGTCCAACGGCGGCACGAACCAGCAGTGGACGCTCACCCGGGTGGCGGACAACATCTACACGCTGAAGAGCGTGAAGAGCGGGCTGTGCCTGGACGTGCCGGACCAGTCGACCGCCACCGGCCTGCAACTGGAGCAGTGGACCTGCAACGGCGGGACCAACCAGGAATGGTTCCTCGACCTCGTCGGCAGCTACACCGGCAGCACCTACATGCTTGCCGGCGTGGGCAGCGACTTGAACGTAGGTGTCGCGAGCGCCTCGACCACCAGCGGGGCGGCCGTGGACCAGGAAGCGGGCACCGGCGCGACGAGCCAGCAGTGGAGTCTTTCCTGACGGGTGCGCGAGGACCACTGACGCGGATCAAGGACCACGTCGGCCACGAGTTCCTGACCTCGCAACGCTTGCACGCGGCCGAGGAGTCCGTCATCCGGCACGCGGCGGCCAGGTCATCACCGTCGAGCAGCATCTACGCTACTTCGCCGCCGTCCACCGAGGGAGGTCACCGAGGTGCTCATCGGGCGTTCCGCGGCCCCGTTGTACGCAGACATCCGATGGTTGCAAGAGTCACGCTGCGGCGGTCTCGACCGGTTCGAGGATGGGGAACGCGGTCATCTCGGCGTACAGATCTCCGTACTGGAGGCAGTGGTAGAGGCAGCCGAGGAATCGGTTGAACAGGTTCCGGAGTGCAGCGGCATGACGGTCTCCCGCGGCACGGCGACGGTCGTAATGTGCCCGGGCTCCTGGAGACCCGACAAGGGCGGAGAACGCCCAGGTGAAGCCGACGGAAGCCAGGCGGTCGTTCTTCACCCTTCTGTGTGTGACGACGGTGCTGCGACCGGACGTGCGGGTGACCGGTGCCGAGCCTGCGAATGCTTTGAGGCACCGGGCGTCGGCGAACCGGGCGCGATCGTCACCGATGTCGGCCAGGACCCGTGCCCCGGAGAGATCGGCAAGCCCGGGGAAGCTGGTGATCACTTCGTAGTCGGGGTGCTGCCGGAACGCATCAAGGCACGCATCGGCCAGCTGGTCGACGCTGACGCACTCGGCGTCCAGGGTCGCCAGCAGACGCTGTGCCTGGGTGCCCATCGCCTGTTCCACGAGCGGGTCTTGGCGAAGGTGCGGACGTTGCAGGATCGTGCGGAGTTCGGCGGCGGACTCCTTGACGCCTCGGATCCGGTCGGCTCGGCGGAGGGCCGTCTCGATGCGAGCCGTGGAGAGCTTGGCAGCTGCAGCCGGGGGCGGAGCCAGCTCGGCGCCGATAAAAGATGGCACGGACCGGTGGGAGGAAGCGGACCGGTTGCGCCGCCGCCGCGACACCCAGCTGTGCAGCGTCCTGGGATGCACGCCGAGTTCCTCTGCGACCTCCGGGATCGGCTTCCCCGTCTCGATCACGATGCGGACGCACCTCACGGAACTCCGCTTTGTACGTGCATTGTTTGGACCCCATGAATCCCAACTCTCCCTGCAATCACAGGCTCCGCGCTACGGGGGTACCCTCACACCGCCTCGCCTGGGCAACCGCGCGTGGTCAGGACACGACGGAGCGCTGGGGCACGGTGCCTGCGTCGGTCGGCGTGGAGCGGGTGGTGTACTGCGGTACGGGGGCGTCGTCACGGCCGGTGTCGCGCACGAGTCCGTACCGTTCGCGGTCGGCGGAGTGCGGGGCCGGGGGAGTGGCGATGTCGTCGGCTGTCTCCTGCCAGGAGGAGGGCAGGACGTCGAGGTTGTAGTCGGCCTGGGTTTCGTTGAGGTGGAGTGTGACGCTGCCGTCGAGGTAGTAGTACTCGTTCTGCCACATCTGCTGGGCTCCGGGCGGGAGGGTGATCAGTCCCTGCTGCCGGTTGCCCATCCAGGTGCCGCCGGCGGTCGCGCCCGGCTGGCGGTCGTCCATGCGGTGGCCGCCGCCCGAGGCCACGTGGAACAGCCTTCCTCGCAGTCCGGTCCACGAGGGCATGGTCAGCAGCCCGGGGCGCAGCCCGTACATCACGTCCCAGTGGACGGTGAAGTAGCCCTTCCCGTGCAGTACCACCGTGTCCCCGCGGTGGACGAGCTGGTAGCCGTTCAGGTGCTTCTTGAGCCCCGTCATCGTCACCGTGGTCTGCGGGCGGTGGGGCAATGCCGCGGGCGGCCGGTCCGGCGGCGGCGCGCTGTCCACGGTGTCGACCACGGACCCGTACTGCGGCCGGGGCGAGGGACGCGAGACGGCCGAGCCCAGTTCCTGTGCCGGCCGCGACGGTGGTGCGGATGCGGTGGGCGAGGGCGCGGGTGCCGGGCTGGAAGCCGTCGGGGCGGTGGCCGGACGCGCCGACGGGCTGGACCATGGTCCGGCGTACACGAGCGCGCCGCCCACGGCGAGCAGCGCACTCGCCGCCACCACGGTCTTCGCGGTGAGACTCGTGCCTGCGGTCCCTGCCGTCGCGGAACCTGCGCCGCCTGAAGTGGCCGTGGTGCTGGCATGGCCGGCCGCCGCGGCGTGCGTTCCCTCGGACAGCCACGGGCGCCAGGCCAGCAGTGCCGCCGGCAGGGGCAGGAGGGCCAGGGGCGCCAGCAGTCCTTCCAGGGCCAGCATGCCTTCCTCGTGGCGCACGCACCGCGGGCACTGCCGCACATGGCGGCCGAGGCGTTTGCGCCACAGGCCGCTGGGGGCTCCGTTCCAGTTCAGGGTCAGCCGGGTCAGTTCCCGGCATGCGGGCCTGGCGGCGAGGGCTCGGACGATGACACGGGAGGTGTGCAGGCGTTCCTTCATGCGTTGCACCCGTACAGCCGCTTGATGGCCGGTCATGTCCAGAGCGGAGGCGAGCTCGGCCCGGGCGAGTCGGCCGGCCGTCTCCAGCCACCACAGTGACAGCAGCTCCCGGTCGTCCTCGTCGAGCCAACGGGTCGCGCGCAAGGTCTCCTCGCGCTGCCCGGACAGCCGCAGGTTGAGGATGACCCTCTCGGTGAAGTCGGCGCCCGGGTCGGGCTGGTGCTCCGCCGCGTCGAACGCCGCTCCCGTCGTCTCCCTCCTGCCGCGCCTGCGGATGTGGTCGCGGACCTCGTTCACGGTGATGGTGATCACCCAGGATCGGAACGCCTCCGGGCGTTCCAGTCCCCCGATGCCGCGCAGGATGCGCATCATCGTCTCCTGGACGATGTCGTCGACGTCGTCGCGGTACGGGTGCGCACGCGCCGCGACGCTGTAGACCAGCGGAAGCGTCCGGGAGCTGAGCTCTTCCAAGGCACGGCGTTCGCCGGCCCGAGCCGCGGCTATCACGTCGGCCGCGGGCGCGGCATGCTGTGGCATCGGGTCTCCCTTCGACCTGCCGCGGGTACGAAGCCCCACTCGCGCCGAACGAGCCAGGTTGCGGGGGTCTTCGGGCAACCGCCGTCGGTAGCACGGACACCGTGGCAGCGATGCCATCGTAAGGGGCGAGCGCTGACAGCCATGGGTGGGCCTGTGCAATCCGTGGCGGGCGGGGATCAGCGGGAGTGACGCGGGGACGTGCGCGGACGCGAGCGGCTGCGCACGAAGACGAAGACCGCGGCGACGCCGGCGAGAACGACGCCCGCCAGTCCTGCGACGGTCCACAGACCACCGAGGTTGCTGCCGGTGTCCGCCATGGTGCCGGTGGGGGCGCCCGGGGGCGTGGCCGCTCGGCGGGTCCGGGCCGGGGAGGGCGCCGGTCCTGTCGCGGCGGAGGAGGCGAGAGCGGTGAGCACGGTGTGGTCGCCGGCCCGGCTGACGGAGAAGCGCGCCCTGTCGATGGCGAGACCGGTACCGGAGGCTGCTGCGGTCGTCGAACCGACGGTCAGCTCGGGGGAGTTCCGGGACAGTAGGATCTTCGCGCCTGTGACGACCCGTAGCCTGCGCAGGGTCGTGTCGCGTGCCTTGCTGAGGTCCAGGACGGCCGAGGGACCGGTCAGAGAGACCGCGTCAGATGTCCGCAGGGAGGTGCCGGAGACGATCAGGCTGCCTTTGGCCACGGTGGTGGCGCCGGTGTAGGCGGCGCTGGTGACGGTGGTGGCCGCGGCTCCGTTCTGTGTCACCGATCCGGCACCGGTCACCGCCGGGAGGGAGGTGGGCGTCCCGGTGTTGCGGAGCACGAGCGAACCGTTGTCGATCACTTTGTCGAAGGCTCCGCCGGTGTGGAGGCTTCCGTCGCCGCCGGCGGTCCCGGAACCGAGGCGGAGGGTCGCGTTCTTGTCGATGGTGGTGGATCCGTCGTAGTACTGCGCTGCTGCGAAGGTCACGTCGTTGCCGCTGGTGCCGGCGATGACGACGTCCCCGGCGCCGGGAGCACTGAGGGTGTCGTGATACATGCCGCCGCCGATGGGCGCGCCCAGGGTCACCGGTCCGTTGTAGTCGAAGGTGAGCCGGGAGCGCTGCCGTCTGGCGTGCAGGTTGATGTAGACCGTCTGTGCCGTGCCGGGCATGAAGATCTGGTGTGTGGTCCCGTCGCCCCACTGGACGTCGGCGCCCTCGATGTTGGTGCCGCGCTTGTTGAGTTTGTGGGCCACGGGCCGCCAGTTCAGTCCGGGGTCGCTCAGCGACGGCGCCGCCCCGTCGCCGCTGTCACTCCAGCTGTAGACGCCGGTGAGGATCACCTTGCTGCCCGGGCGGGAGTGCACGTTGACGTCGTTGCCGTACTCGTGGCTGTAGAACTTCTGCCGCTGTACGACGGTGTGGTCGAGCGGGGTGTCGATGATCCATGAACCGCGGTTGACGACGGAGCGGGCGTTGGGCAGGTCGGCGGCACAGGTGGTACTCGCGAAGTTGACGCCCGTGCCGTTGTCGAGGATGCCCGAGAACGGGTTGGTGCCACAGATCTGGAGCGTTCCCCACATGTTCCGCGGCTGGGTGACCAGGCCGGAGCCGCTGATGACGCCCAGGTTGAACAGCCGGGTCAGTGACAGGCGCAGCGTGCCGTCCACCCGGATGTTGTCCTGGTTCTGCTGGTAACCGGGCGTGTTGTACGGGAAGGACCCGATCAGGCCGGTCGTACCGCCGGTGCCGTACTGGAGGGTCGCCCCCGAGTCCACCGTGACCGCGGGCTCGTCGGGACTGCCGACCACGACGTACGGGTGGTTGCCGCCCGGGATCTGAACCCTCTGGTGCTGCCGGGAGTGCGGCAGGGTGAAGGTGCTGTCCTTGGCGAGGACCAGCGTGCCGATGCCGGACACGCGAAGGGCTCCTTCACCGCTGATCACGCCGGTGTACGTGTGGGTTCCCTGCGGGACGCGCACCACCGCGTCGCCGGTCAGGACGACGTCACGGTTGGCCAGGACGGCCGAGGTGATGTCGCCGTCTGCGGCGACTGCGCTGCCCACCGCGACCACCGGTGTGACGGCTCCCGCGACGAGAGCCGCCGCCAGGACAAGGTGCCAAGATCGCTTCATCGAGTCAGGGTGCTTCCTGGAGTGCTGGTGATCCTTACGGACCTGAAGACCGGTGGTCGGCCACCGGGATCTCAAAAACCCGGAGAAATTCTCCGTTCCGCCCACGCCGCCCATCCGCACCCTGGGGCGGCGCACATCGCGTGGTGGCTGGCACCGAGACGATCGCTGGAGGCGTGCGGGCGTTCACAGAGATGCTGCGCAAGCGCACAGACCTGGACATGGTCGTGGCGGCGAATTGCTTGTTGGCGCAGCACTGGACGCGGGCGAGGGAGCCGGCGAACATGCTCGGTCGTTCTGCCTGGTCGCCGTGGACGGCACCACCTTGTCCGCTCCCGACGAGGATGCGGTGACCTGGCGTGCAGACGTACACGAGAGCGGCCGGTACCCGGACACGGCCATGTCCGTGGTGATCGGCGATCCGATCCCGTGCACTGCAGTGGCCGTCAACATCACACAGTTGCGGGTCAACCGGTTCGAGGGTGCCAAGCTCCTCGGCCCCGTCGGTGCCGCGGCCATGGCCCGGGTGGACCAGGCTCTGCGCGCCGTCCAAGATCTCTAGCATCGAAGCCGGGTGCCGGCTGAGTTGCCGACCGGCCCGCCATCGTGCCGGTGTTCGGCCTTGCGGTCATCCTGCAGTGGCGGTCATCCTGCAGTGTTTGGACGACGGTGTGATCTGCCCGTTAGAGGAGGCATAGAGGCCTTACAGGGGTTCAGCGTTATGCCTCCTGGTGTCTTGGCCCAGCCGGAGTTGGTGGAACGGCAACCGCAGCCCCAGTTGGCGGCTGAGGCGTTCGTGGCTCCGGCTCCGACGATGGTGCCGGCCAGCAGCGCCGAGGCGGCCAAAGCCAAGGCAGTACGACGGAACATGCGACTTACCCGCTTTCAAGGAGGCGGAGAACGTGTGCATGTCAGCTGGCCGTACGTCGGACTGCTGCGGGAGGAAGTTTACCGGATGCTTCCCTGACAAGTCTGGCGGGCGAATCTCCCCACAATGGGCAAGTGGGCCGGCCCGGCCTGGGGTGGGCCGAGCGGCAGTCAGCCGTACCGGGCGACCTCCGACTGGCACCCAGGTGCCCGGCTGCTGGAGCCACTTGCCGATGTTGTCGCCGTCCATCAGCACGCCGGGTGCGATGTCGGGCAGGGTGCCGTCGGCGTCGACCAGGTCGGCGAGGACCCGGTAGTGGCGCTGCCAGTCCAGCGGCCACGGGCTGTCCCAGTCCGGGTCGATCGCGGTGAGCTGCGCCGCGCGCTGCGCGGCCCGCTCCGGGTTCTTGCCCAGGCCGTTCTTCGCGCCCTTGCGTCGGAGGTTGGCGATGTGCTGCCCGATGGGCACCGTCGCTTCGCTCTCGCCCCGGACCGCGTCCTGGCGGGGCGCGAGGTGTCCGGTTGCCCGGTGGTAGGAGCGGAGCGCGGCGAGCTTGGCCTCCCAGGCTTCCTCTCCGGGCTCCCATACCATCCCGGCCTCCGGTGAGTCCAGCAGTTCCTTGCGGCGTGGCTCCGGCGGCCGGCCTGTGGTGGTGTCCGCATCATGAAAGTGCCCTGTACGCAGGTTCTGTGATTCCCGGTCTGGCTGCTGGGGCAGCCTGCCGGGCGTGTTCGTGGTGTTCCCGTCGCGCCGCCTGTGGCGGGGCACCACGCATGCGGCCGGCCGCGCCGAAGACCGCGCCTGTCGTTGGTGACGCGGTCGTGGTGACGTTCTGGTGACGCGGCGGGGATGTCATCGGTAGGGGCGGGGCACGTGGGTTATCCCCACCATGGCCCGGGGTGCCTGCAGGATCGTGCACAAAGGTCTGTGCACAGCAATCTGTGGACATGACGTTCACCCCCTCCCTCAGCGGGCTGAAGGCTCTCGCACATCCCAGACGCCAGCAGATGCTCGAACAGCTGGCCATGCACGGCCCGGCCACGTCCGCCACCCTCGCCCGTGCCCTCGATCTCAACACCGGCGCGACCAGCTACCACCTGCGAGAACTCGCCCGGCACGGTTTCGTCGAGGAGGTCCGGGCCGACGCCGCATCCGGGAACAAGGGCAAGGGACGCGGTCGCGAGCGCTGGTGGCGTGCGGTCTCGGGCGACCTACGGCTACCGACGCGCAGCGCGCAGGATCCGCAGACCCGTGTCGTCGTCGACGAGATGAACCGGCTCGCCTACACCGCGGATCTACGGCTGTTCGAACAACTGCAGCAGCAAGGCGACGACCTGGGGGAGTGGATGGACGCCTTCCCCTACTCACGCGGAACCGTCCAGATGACCCTCACAGAGCTGCACGACCTCTTCGAGGAGTACATCGCGCTCCTCAACCGGTACAAGCGGCCTGAGGGAGCCCCGGCGGGGGCACGGACCGTGCTCACCCGATTCCTGGCCTTTCCGGCCCCGAACCAGTCAGGAGAAGACGTTGCTTAGCGGCACGCCCCAGGCCGTCCGGCTCGATTCGGTGACCAAGATCTACGGCAGCGCAGACCGCAGAGGGCGTGACGTCCGGGCGCTGGACACGGTGTCCGTCGCCATCCCACCTGGCACCTTCACCGCGGTCATGGGCCCGTCGGGATCGGGCAAGAGCACGTTTCTGCACTGCGCGGCGGGCCTGGACAGCCTCACCTCCGGCGCATGCTGGATCGGCGGCATCGCGCTCAGCGGCATGAACGAGACCCAGCTGACGAAGCTGCGCCGCAAGCACGTCGGATTCGTCTTCCAGGCATACAACCTCGTGCCGTCACTGACAGTCCGGGACAACATCGTCCTGCCACTGAGGCTGTCCGGTGAACGGGTCGACAGGCGCTGGCTGGAGGAGGTGCTGGCCCGGGTAGGTCTCACGGGAAAGGCCGACACGCGGCCGTCCCAGCTCTCCGGCGGCTAGCAGCAGCGGGTCGCCATCGCTCGCGCGTTGATCACGCGCCCTCATGTCATCTTCGGTGACGAGCCGACCGGCGCGCTGGACACGGTCACCGCCAGGGACATCCTCACCCTGCTGCGCTCGTGCGTTGACGCCACCGGCCAGACGGTGGTGATGGTCACCCATGATCCGGTCGCGGCGTCCTACGCGGACACGGTGCTCTTCCTCGCGGACGGCCGCATCGCCGACCGGATGCAGTCGCCGTCTGCCGACCGCGTCGCCGACCGCATGGCACACCTCGGAGCGTGGGCCTGATGCTGCGTTACGCACTGCAGTCCTTGAAGGCCCGCAAGGCGGGGTTCATCGGGGCGTTCCTGGCGCTGATGTGCGCCGCGGCTCTGGTGACCGCCTGCGGTGGTCTGCTGGAGACCGGACTGCGCGGCGAGATCGGTACCGAGCGGTACTCCGGCACGCCCGTCATCGTGGCGGCAGACCAGAACGTCCACCACGTCACGAAGAAGAAGGGCAAGACCAAGGACAAGGCCAAGCCGCTCGACGAAAGGGTGTGGCTGCCCTCCGCCACCCGAGAGCGGATCAAGACGGCCCCCGGGGTGCGGGCGGTCGTGCCGGAACTCGACTTCCCCGCGTACGTGGTCGGATCGAACGGCAGGATCTTCAGCGGCCCGGACGGCAAGGAGTCGTCGGGGCACGCGTGGGCGTCTGCCCAGCTGACACCGTTCCGCATCGACAAGGGGGCGCCTCCGCGGACCGCCCATGAGATCGTCATCGACCGGGGGCTGGCCTCCCGCGCAGGCCTGGCCGCCGGCGACAAGGTGACCGTTCAGGCCACCGGCTCGCCTTCGACGTACACGGTGACCGGGATCGCCACCACCCCAGGCGGTGATCTGAAGGAACAGGCCGCGGTCTTCTTCTCCTCGGACGAGGCCCGCCGGCTGGCCGGCCGCTTAGGCCAGGAAGCCGTGATCGGCGTGCTGCCCAAGGAGGGTGTGAGCACCACAGAGTTGGCCAAGGCGGTGCGGACGGCCCTCAATGACTCGCCCCACGAGCAGGTGTCCACCGGCGGTGACCGCGGCCGGGTGGAGTTCCTCGGGGCAGCCAAGGCCCGGGTCAAGCTGATCAGCATGGGAGGCGCGATCGGCGCTAGCGGGCTGCTCGTGGCGGTCCTGGTCGTGTCCGGCACGTTCGCCCTGTCCATCCAGCAACGCCGCCAGGAGATCGCCCTGTTGCGGGCCGTGGCGGCACCCCCCAAGCAAGTGCGCCGGCTGATCGGCCGGGAGGCGGTGTGCGTCGGCTTCGCCGCCGGTCTGTTCGGCGCGGCGGCCGGTCTGCCGCTGGCGTCCTGGCTGCACGGAAAGTTCGTGGGCTTCGGGACGATCCCGGAGACCCTCAAGCTCGTCCGCAGCCCCTTCCCGGTGTTGGTGGCGATGGCCGCGACACTGTTCGCCGCCTGGGCGGCGGCGCGTATCTCGGCGCGCCGCATCTCGCGAATCCGTCCGGCCGAGGCGATGTCCGAAGCCGCCATCGAGGGCGACCGCCTGCCCTGGGGGCGGCTCGCGGCCGGGGCAATCGCACTGGCCGGCGGGATGGTCCTGCTCGTGGTCCTGGCCGCACTGCACACGGAACCGACCTCGATGCCGGTGACCTACCTCGTGGTCCTCGTGATCTCGATCGGGCTCGCGCTGCTCGGCCCGCTGACGGCCAAGGGCGCACTGGCGGTCCTGGGCGTTCCGCTGCGGCTGTCCAGGGTCGCCGGGTATCTCGCGGCGCACAACGCCCGCGCCAACGCCAAGCGGCTGGCCGCCGTGATCACACCGCTCACCCTCCTGGTCGGCATGGCGTCCACCATCATCTTCGTCCAGACCACCCTGGGCAACGCGGCCGAGCATCAGGTCCGCAACGGTGTCACAGCGGACTGGGTGGTCGACTCCACAGGACCCGGCGTGCCCGGCGCCGTAGCCGACCGGATACGGAGCCTGCCCGGCGTGAGGGCCGTGACCGAGATCGTGCACACGTCCGTCCGCACGCCCGGCCTGGACAAGTACTCCGTCCAGGGCGTAACCCCCCGCGGTCTTGCCTCGACCATGGACCTGAAGGTCACCGAGGGCTCATTGGACCGACTCGGCGGCCACGCAGTCGCCGTCAGTGATGTGGTCGCCAACAGCAAGGGTCTTCATCCCGGCGACACGATGAAGCTGGTGCTGGGCGACGGCACTCCCGCCACCGTGAGCGTCGTCGCGGTGTACAAGCGGGGACTCGGCTTCGGAGACCTGACCATGGCACATGATCTCGTGGCCGGGCACATCGACAATCCGCTCAGCGACTCCGTGCTCGTCGCGGCCGGCGGCGGTGCCAAGCGGGACACGGTACGGGAGCAACTGGCAGGGGTCGTGAAGGACTTCCCCGGCGCGGTGGTCACCGGCAGCGGACGTATGGCGGACCGTCAGGCGACGACGCACGAGGAGAACGCCGAGGTCAACTACGTGGCCATGGGGCTCATCGTGGCCTTCACCGCCATCGCCTCAGTCAACACCCTGGCCATGTCCACCGCCGACCGGTCACGCGAGTTCGCCCTCCTGCGCCTGGCCGGCATGACCCGGCGACAGGTCCTGCGGATGCTCCGCCTGGAGGCCCTGACCGTGGCGCTCACCGCGATCGTGCTCGGTACGGGGATCTCGTTGGCCACGCTCACATCCTTCAGTATCGGCATGACAGGTGAGGCGGCTCCGGCCATGTCCCCCGTGATCTATCTGACGATCGTGGCGGCAGCCGCGGCGCTGGCCCTCATCGCGACGGTGCTCCCCGGCAGGATCACCCTGCGCGCAAGCCCCACCGACACGATCGCAGACTGAAGCCCGAAGCGAGAAGAAACATGAGGCGGGCCCGGCGAAGGTGCGGTCCACGGGCTTGTTGTTCGGGTGAGGGTCTTCAGGATCGGATCCTTGGTGGCGTGGCCTCGATCGCCGTCGGCGTAGCGGAACTACGCAACCGTGGATACGGCACTGGACACGGCCAGGCCAGCGCGCCCACCAACCTTGGAATCCGCCACGCCCAACTGGCTGCCAATGCGGCCATTACCTGGTGCCAACTCATGCTCGACACCTTGGGAGACCCCGCAGCGCCCTGGAGGAAGGCTGCGATCCCATGCCAGCCTCAGGCACCGACGTCGGCCGCGGCTACCTGACCGTGCCCACTCCGAATTATCGGAGCGGGACGATCGTGCCGTCATGTACTTGCGGCCGTCGGGGTAGAGCACCAGGTCCTCGCCGGGCAGCTCCGGCCGGCGGACCTTCCATCCGCGCTCGTACGACTCCCGAGGGTGGCCCTCGAACCACGAGTTACATGGTGCACACCAGCAGCAGGTTGTGGGCCTGGTTGATCTACTCCTCGCGGGCGCCGCCCATGCCGCGGTTCACGCGGTGGTGGATGGTCAAGTCCTGCCGTCCCCCGCAGCGCACGCAGATAGACGGTCGCCTTCACTATGCCGGTGAGCTCGGTTCGCCGTCGCGCCTTCACAGCACTGGTCGCCTCGCCTGCCCCGACGCCGGACCGCGGCGGGTCATGTGCCCTGTAGTGGTGCAACCGTGGCGGGGGGGGGGATCTTCGGTTGTGGGGTGGATCGAGTCTGTTCCTTGACGGATGGATCCAGCCGGGACTGAATCCGGATCTTGAGCGGTGGGCGCCTCTGCAGCAAAATCGACATCTGTGATCAAGGGGGGATCAACTTTGGTGGGCGGCGCGTTGGCAGGCCGCCTTCCCAGCCTGGTGCGTGTTGTGCTCGTGTCAGCGGTTTGCTGCATCGCAGCGGCCGGGTGCGGTGGGACTTCCGCTGGTCCGACTGGCAAGGGCGCTGCCAGCCCGTCCAGCGGCCGCCTACCGGTCGTGGACTCCACGCAACTGCAGACCGTTTTGCCCACAAGCCGCAACATGCCCTCGGACTTGGGGGGACGCACAGTCGATGCCTGGGACTTGGCGAAGGATCCTTCTCAGTGTCAGGACGAGGAGTGGCCGGGTGCCTGGTGCGCCAGGGCTGGGGCGGTGGGCCTTTCTGTGTTTATCAACCTTGTAGATCAAGAGATCGGGATCCACCTGGTTTCTTTCCCCGACGAACGGTCGGCGGCTCAAGCTTTCAAAACGAGGGACAAAACGGATGATATGGACCGCTATCCAGGTCCGACCGGTGAGCGCGCGTATACGTTCGACCTCGTTGCGCCAGAGGACCATTTGCTCTGGACGGGTAGGGGCATGACCTTCCAGCAGGGCACGGTCATCGGCAGGATCGAGTACTCGTGGAAGCCGGGAACGCACGTGCCGACCGAGCGTTTGTTGGCTGTGACGCGCATGGTGATCCAGCGGATCAATGAGAAGGAAAGGGGCCTGAACCCCACGGCTTCAGCGCGGTGAACCGTGCGTAGTGACCTGGTCGTCGCGGGCATGGATCTCGGCGAGTTCGCTGAGCCGGTTCGTCGCCCTGCTGCCCCCAATGTTGCCGTCGCGGTGGCGAACCGATCGGCAGTGCTGGCCGCGGACGCCCACCGTGCTTCGCGGAACGTACACGCCGCGAAGACCGCGTTTCTGCAGATCAATGAATTCCGCCCGTGGCCGAGTTCCTCCGCATCCACAAAGCCGACCTCGTGCGTTCCACTCCGGCCGAGTCGCCGCCCGAAACGGCGAATGAACCGGGCTGGACGAGAGCCGGCCTGCCCGGCCGAAGTAGACGGGGGCCAGGGCCAGGACGACGGCGGCGATCGGGAGGACAGGATGAGGCCGCCTGCCTTGCTGGCGGCGAGACCGACGATGAAGCCGACCCCGACGGCCGCGTAGCCGATCTCGTGCTTGGTGGCGCCGATGACGAGGCCGCACAGCGCGGCGGCGGCCACGCCGGAGGCGACCGCGTTTGCCGCGGTGATGGCGACCTGGGTGAAAACGGGGGAAGCACGGCACCGTCCTTGGCGCCTCTCTGCTGGCCTCCGATCGGAAACGCGATTTTCTGACCACAGCAAAGGGGGAACGACCATGCCGATCGATCCGCTCGGGGGAGAACCGTCCACCAGTTCATTTCCCGCCCGGCTGTTCATCGCCTCGGGTGTCTTCGTGGCTCTGGTGGTCCTGCTCGCCGTCTACGTGATCGTGGAAGGCAGCGGCCGCAGCGACGACAAGGCCGGCAGACCGCACGCCTCCAGCCCCGCCCCTACATCGTCCGCGCCGGCCCCGACTGGCACTGGCAACGGCTGCCCCACCCTGGCCGACACGGCCACCACGGTCCCGGACGCCGCGCCCCAAGGGGTCATCTGGGCACTCGTCGACGGATTCGCGCTGCCCTCGCAAAGCACGAGGATGGCGTACTCGTGTATTCCTTGGCCGGTGAGGGCTCGTGGTCACCGTCAGTGGCCGTGGGGAGCATAGCGACTCCAGGTTCCTCCGGCTTCTGCGACGAGGCGGGCGTTCAGGCCACTGGGCGGATCCGGCCACCGGTCGCCTGTCGCAACGCGGCTTCCAGCCGGTCGCGGGCCTCGGTCTGGTAGGCGATCCGTTCATTGAGGACCGCCAGCCGTTCCAACGCGACCCGCAGGCCCTTGTCCGAGGGCGGTCCGGCAGCCACATCGCCATCCAGGCACGGCAGGAACACCCGCACGTCATCCAGGGTGAGCCCGGCGGCCAGCAGGTAGCGGATATTGCGGACCCGCGCCACTGCCCGCTCGTCGTAGATGCGGTAGCCGTTGGGGGCCCGCTGCGAGCAGATCAGCCCGGCCTGCTCATAGTGCCGCAGCGCACGGGCCGTTGTCCCAGTCGCCCTGGCCAGCTCACCGATCCGCACCCATGCCACCCCCCCCCCGCACCACTCCTATCACGCCACGACCGCTCCGCCGTCGACGGGGAGTACCACTCCGGTGACGAACGACGCGGCCGGTGCGGCAAGCTGGGTGACTGCCCAGGCCACCTCCTCGGGACGGCCGATACGGGCCAGTGGGGTGTGCGCCAGCTGCCACTCCCGCACCGCTGCCATTCGCTCCGGTGTCAGGCCCTGGTGCTCGCCGATGGGGGTGTCGATCGCGCCGGGGGCGACCGCCACCACCCGGATCCCGCGGGGTGCCAGCTCGACCGCCCAGCTGCGGGTCAGCAACTCTAGAGCCGTCTTGCTAGCCGCATAGACCGAGCTGCCCGGCCAGGCCCGCTGCCCCACCGACGTACTGACATTGACGATCACCCCGCCCGACTTCTCCAGGAGCGGCAGCGCGGCCTGGGCCAGCAGGATGGGCGCGACGAGGTTGGTGGCAAGCTGAGCTGTGATCATCTCTGGCGTCAGCGTGCCGAGGGCACCGCTGCGCACGATGCCTGCGTTGTTGACCAGCACGTCCAGTCGGCCGTGTGTCTCCAGCACGGCCCGGATGATCCGATCCGGCTCGCCCTCGGCGGTGATGTCGGCGGCCAGTGGCGTGATTCGGTCGTGCCTGGCCGCGGTCTCCTTGAGGGGCTCGGCCCGCCGCCCGATCGCGACCACGTGGGCGCCCTCAGCGGCGAAGGCGTGGGCGGTGGCCCGGCCGATCCCGGTGCCGGCTCCGGTGACGGCCACGATCCTGCTGCTCTGCGGTACGGTGCTGTTCATGCCGATCATCGTGCAACCCTGCCGCCAGCGGCAAGGTCAAGCGGCGCCTGACGGGCGGTAGTCACCGCCAGTGGTCATCGGGGGCATAGTGCCGCCAGGTTCCTCCGGCCTCTTCGGCGATCCGGGTGGTGTGGTCGTCGTTGTAGCCGAGCATCCTGGCGATCACCGGGGCGGGGGCCTGGAGGACGAGTTGGCGGATCGCGACTGTGCGGCCTGGCCGGGTCGGGAAGCCAAGGTTGCGGAGCCGAGGTGCCAGAGCTTCTGGGGTCATGGGTTGTTCGGCCCGGCGTCCGGGAAAGAGCCATCGGGCTTCGGGGTTGGTCGCGGTCCTGGTGTTCGGCCGCGGTCCCAGGTAGTCGAGCAGCATTCTGTCGAACGGCGCGGGAACAGTCGACGATGGGTCGCCGAGCCGCACGAGGACGTTGCCGTCCTCGTGCTGAACGTCGTCGGTGCTGAGTCTGGAAATCCGCGTCAAAGGAGTGCGCCAAGGAGTCCATCCTGATGACGTCGCACTCTGCCTGGAACTCGACCGGTTCCCCTTTGCCATGGTGGCGACGTTGGAGGACTCGCTCATGATCCTGCGTCCGTGCGCCCTGCTTCCAGGGTGAGGCCGGTGCAGGTGAGGCAGCCGTCGATGAGTCCAGGACGGTACTGGATCCGTTTGAGGCGTTGCTTGACGGTTCGGGTGATCTGGGCGAGGTCGGAGGCGGCGAGGTTTCCGATGTCACGCTTCACCAGCGACCAGATTCCTTCGGTCGGATTCAGGTCCGGTGCGTACGTCCGCAGCTGGAACACGGTGAGCCACTCGGTGTTCGCGGCAATGAACTCCTTCATGCCGGCGGTCAGGTGAAGGCGGACGTTGTCCCACACGAGCACGATCGGAGCCCGGAGCTGGATGTGCGCGCGGACGATCAGGTCACGGAAGTCGCGCCAGCCGAAGCCCTTCGGCTCGCCCTTGCGACCCCGGTACTCCCGGACCGCATAGAACAACCGGGTTCGCTCCCCGGGCTTGTAGCAGGTCATAGCGGCCATCGACACCCGCCCGGAGCCGCGTCCTCGCACCCGCACGACCGGCGTTTGGCCGATCCGGCCCCAGGTCCTGGCGCACGACGGAGTCATCGACTGCCCGGCCTCGTCTTCGAAGACGAGGTAAGCGCCGCGCTCCGCCGCGATGGTCTTACCCGCGGCCACGTCTCCTTCTTCCTTCCACACCTCGACCGCCGCATCGTCGCGCTCGATCGCCCGCCGGGCGGGCTGCTGCCAGGACCATCCGTGCCGCTTGAGGAGCGCCCAGGTTCCCTCCACGGTGTAGGAGACGTGGAACAGACGGCCGATCAGCGTCTTGATCCGCGCCAGCGTCCACCGCTGGTCCGCCCACCCGTGGGCGAGCGGATCGCGCTCCAACTCCCGCTCCGGCCTGACAACCTGGGCTTCGCTGAGCTTCGACCGACCCGGCGAACCCTTCGACAGCACGCCCGTTTCGCCCTGCCCGCGCCAGGCTCTACGCCATCGCTCCACCAGAACGCACGCTCACTCGCAAAACGACCGCGATCTCCGCGTTCCTCTGCCCACCCTCGAAACGCTCCACGGCCTGCAGCCGCAACCGCTCCCGCGCCGCCCTCCCGGCGTCGGTCAGCCCGCCGCCCTGCGCATATCTCACCCGCACAGGACTACCGGCCTCGCCAACCTGCTGTCCGACGAACGCCCCGACATCACGCTTTCAGGTTCAGAAGCTGATCTGCTCGACCTTCCCGGAGCCCGTCTGCCCGACCTGGGGGAGTTGCGGGCCCGTGGGGTGCTCGGCACCCGTCCGGCGTCGGCTCCGGCAGCGCGGCGGACTCTTGGCGACGGTGGCCACGCCGCCCACCGGTCGTGGGCAGCCGCCGTCGATGGGGCGCCCTCAGCCGCGTGTCCTGACGTAGGAGACGCCGGGACCTCAGCGCTCCATGCGCTGGTATCCGGCGCAGAGACCGACATGGGCACCGGGGCAGGTGTGCGCGGAGGGGTCCGGTTCTGAGATCGGGGGCGCGGGAGTCGCGGGAGTCGACATCGTTCGTGCTTCCTGTTCCGGGCGGCACCAAGCCGCTTCGCTCGCAGGATAGCCCCCAGAATGGCACGGTTGTTCGATCTTCGTTCGTGCCAAACGATCAGGTCGAGCGAAGGGCTGAGGGTGGGCGACTGTGCCCCCGTTCGGTGGAAAAAGACAGCTCACCATATGTGCCGACCATAGGCCTGGGCAGGCCTGGTGTGTATCCGCACCTTCGGGAGGTCCCATGCGCAGCCGTCAGCCCCTTCGCGTCTTGATCATCCCTCTTGCAGTCGCTCTGCTGACCCTGGGAGCGGCCCCCGCTGCATCGGCTCTCAGTAGCGCCCCCGCCCCCACCGCCCCCACCCCCACCGCCCCGACCTCCGCCGGCAATGGCGGCAACAACAGCCTGGTGGCCAACCTGCTTCAGCACGTCCTGGGGGTCGTTGCCCCCGTCACCGCCAACATCGGCAGCGGCGTCTCCAGCGGTGCCACCAGCGGTAGCTAGACCTAAAGAGGAAGTGCCGCCGGCGCCGGCGCCGCTAACAACACCGCGTGGTTGCTGGTCGATCGGGCGACTCCTGCGGCACGTCTGAAGAGACGGTCGCGTCCCACCGGAGACGTGAGTAATCGTCAAGATCTGTGGATGACGTAGAGCTCGTTCTGCCCATGGGGTTCCAGGGTGTACGTCGTGCGGCGTCCTGCGAGTGGGCCCCGGCATGCCGTGCCGGGGCCCACTCGGAGTGGTGGTCAGCGGTTCATCAGGACGAATACTCCCCACCCGAGGTATTCGCGCTGATATCTGGCGTGCTGGGCGGGAGCCGCGGCGAGTTCGGTGCGCATCTGGTCGGCCAACTCATCGTCGGGGTTGGTGTCGAGCCAGCGGCGGGTGTTGAGCCACTGCGCCGCGGCGTACCGGTCCCAGCTGTCCTGGTCGGCCAGGACCATTTCCACGACGTCGCAGCCCAGGTCGCCGAACTGCTCGAGCAGTTCCGGCAGTGGGAGAAGGTCGTCCTTGCGGGCGACATGGCAGGCTTTGACGGTTGCCTGGTCCAGGGGCTCGCGCCGCCAGTACGGTTCGCCGATCAGCATCATTCCGCCGGGGGCCAGGCTGCGCCGAAGAAGGTCGACGGTGCCCGGCACGCCGGAGCCGATCCAGGTAGCGCCCACGCATGCGGCGATGCCGACCGGATCGTCGGCGACATGGCCCGACGCGTCCCCGTGCACGAAGCCGACCCGGTCAACCACGCCCAGCTCGACGGCCCGCGCGCGGGCGGCGTCGATGAAGACGGTGCTGATGTCCACCCCGGTGCCGGTCACACCGTGGTCGCGCGCCCAGGTGCACAGCAACTCGCCCTTGCCGCAGGCGAGGTCGAGCATGCGCGTGCCCGGCGACGGGCTGATGGCGTGACCCAGGATGGCCAGTTTCTCGCTGGTGAAGGGATTGCAGAGGCGATGGCTGCTCTCACGGATGGTGAAACTACGTGGTAGGTCCACTTCTGGGGTTCCTTTGGTTCGAAGAGGTCAGAACGGCTGGGGAGGGCGGCCGATGGAAGCTGGCCGCCATTGCCTGGACCGTCATCAAATGCACCTCTTCGGACGCTGAACACTAGAACTGGCCGGGCGACGGTAGGGCCGTTGGGATCGTCGTGTCCATCGAATTTCACGTCATGCCCGGCGCGCGCCTCATGCGATGCGAGGCTCGGGGCGTTCGACGAGGTGGCCGCGCTCGAAACGGGCTCCGGCGCGGACGAGGGCGACGAGGTGGGGCGCGTTGATGGCTCGTCAGCGGGCCTGGGCCGATTCCACGAGCTTGAAGACCATGGCCAGGGCGGCGGCCGCGCTGCCGGCACCCTTGGTGACCTTCGTGCGCAGGCGGACGGTGGCGAACGTGGACTCGATTGGATTCGTGGTGCGCAGGTGGATCCAGTGCTCGGCGGGGAAGTCGTAGAAGGCCAGCAGTTCGTCGACGTCGTCGGTGATCTTCTTGACGGCCTTGGGGAACTTCGCGCCGTATGCCTGCTCGAACGCGGAGACGGCGTTGAGCGCGTGGTCGCGGTCCTCGGCGTTGCAGATCTCCTGCAGGGCCTTCTTCGCCCCGGGCTGCGCGGACTGGGGCAGGGCGTTTGTGACATTGGCGGTCTTGTGAACCCAGCACCTCCGATGCCGGGCCTCGGGGAACACTTCAGCCAGGGCCTTCCAGAAGCCCAGGGCACCGTCGCCGACCGCGAGGACGGGAGCGCGCATGTCCCGGCGTCGGCAGTCCCACAACAAGTCGGCCCAGGAGTCAGCGGATTCGCGGTAAACGACGGTCATGGCGATCAGCTCTTTGGTTCCGTCCGCGCGCACGCCCATCACCACCAGGACGCACGACTTCGCCTCCCGCAAGCGGATACGCAGGTGGATGCCGTCGGCCCACACGTAGACATAGTCGCTGTCCGACAGGTCGCGCTCGCCGAAGCGGCTTGGTCGGCCTGCCACTGCTGGGTGAGCCGGGTGATGGTCGCCGGCGAGAGCCCGGCGGAGCTGCCAAGGAACTGCTCCAGCGCGGGTACGAAGTCGCCGGAGGACAGGCCGTGCAGATACAGCAGCGGCAGCACCTCGCTGATCTTCGGGGACTTGCGGCACCATGGCGGCAGGATCGCCGGTGACCTTCCTCGGCTGGTGATAGCCGTTGCGGACCACCAGGCGACGCCTGCGTTCGTCCCGTTGATTAGCCAACTCGGCTATGCAGGCGTCGACTTCAGCTTCCAGGGCGGCAGCCAGCATCCGTCTCGCACCCTCGCGGACGATGTCGTCGATCAGGGAGCCAGCCTCGGTCGTTCCATCGGCATTCACTACGCTCAGCACGGGCGTGGTGCGCCGTTTCACTCGGCGCTGGATCGTTCCCGCAGGGAACATGAGGAACGGAGGGAGCAACACCTCGTGGGTCACCCGCCTTACCTGAACGCGAAAGCGGGAGGGGACCATAGCATGGCGGGAAAGCGCGGGACGCAGAGAAGGCGTCGAAGGCGTGGCCGTGCGAGACCCGTGCGATATGGCGAAGGCCGTTTGCTTGAAGTCTGAGTCTCCAGAGATGCAAGTGCTCATCCTCCGACACGGCGCCTGATGTCGGAGCCGTCGGTACAAGGCCGCAAGGCACGTCACGGCCCCAATCTTTCCGGCCGGCGGGCAGCGGGCAGTGAGCCCGCCCAAGGGGATGGAAAGACCGCCTACGTCGCACTCGATACGTCCAGTGCAAGGGGAATGCGGGATCGCCTACGGGACGCAAGTCCTATGGCGACGGAGGGTCCGTAGTAGTCACCGGAGCTACACCCGGCCAGGGAGGACGGGAAAGCCGCCCACAGGGCGAAGGGACCCAGGTGTCAGAAGATCGTCCATGTTGGCAAGGTATGCGAAATGCAGAGTGCCGAAGCCTTACTGGGAATCATCCGCGAACGCAGCCGAAGGGGTTTGCCGCTGGAACGTCTCTACCGGTGCCTGTTCAACCCGGAGTTGTACTTACTGGCCTACGGCAGGATCTACCGCAATGCCGGTGCAATGACACCTGGCAGCACGATGGAAACAGCGGATGGGATGCGCCTGCAGAAGATTCAGGCGATCATCGCGGCTCTCCGCGGGGAGCGTTTCCGCTGGACTCCGACGCGACGCGTCTACATCGAGAAGAAGGGAACAGCGAAGAAGCGCCCACTCGGAGTGACGTCGTGGACGGACAAGCTGCTGCAAGAAGTGATCCGGCTCCTCCTGGAGGCGTATTACGAGCCGCAGTTTTCCGACCACTCGCACGGGTTCCGTCCCGGACGAGGTTGCCACACTGCCCTGCAGAGCATCAGCCCTGGCTGGCGAGGTACGACATGGTTCGTTGAGGGCGACATCACCGACTGCTTCGGATCTCTCGACCATTCGATCATAAAATCGATCCTGGCCGAAAAGATCCACGACGGCCGGTTCCTGCGCCTGATGGATGGGCTGTTCCGGGCCGAATATCTGGAGGAGTGGCGCTACCACTCGACGCTGAGCGGTTGTCCGCAAGGCGGTGTGATTTCGCCCGTACTCTCGAATATCTACCTGGACCGGCTGGACAAGCACATTGAGCCGAACCTCCTACCCGCCTACAACCGTGGAAAACAACGCCAGTTCAACCGTGCGTACATGCGGTTGCGTTACGCCTACCGGCGCCAGGAGAAGGCCGGGAACCGAGACATGGCACGGACGCTGTGGCAACAGATGCAGCAACTGCCCTCTCGCGATCCGGACGACCCAGGATTCCGGCGGCTTCGCTATTGCCGTTACGCGGACGACTGGCTGCTTGGATTCACCGGCCCAAAGCGGGAAGCCGAGGAGATCAAGGCCAGCATCGGCGAGTTCCTGCGCATCGAGCTGAAACTGGAACTCTCCCCGAGCAAGACCCTGATCACGCACGGGCGGACGCGCGCCGCCCGCTTCCTCGGCTACGAGATCACGGTTTATCAGAGCAACACCAAGCACTCCCAGCGTGGTTGGCGCAGCATCAATGCGCAGATCGGGCTGAAAGTGCCCCAAGGTGTCGCCCAGTCAAAGGCCAGGCCCTACCTCCGCCACGGCAAACCAATCCACCGGACCGAGCGCATGACCGACAGCGATTTCTCGATCGTCGCTCAATACCAGGCGGAATACCGGGGCGTTGTGAACTACTACCAACTGGCTGTCAACCGGCACTCGTTCGAGTGGCTGAAGTACGTCATGCAGTGCTCGCTGACCAAGACACTGGCGCACAAATACCGCATCAGCGTCCCCGAGGTCTACCGGCGCTACCGTGCCGTCCTGGCTACTGACCACGGTCCCCGTCAGGGACTGCAAGTGGTCATCGAACGTGGTGACGACCGAAAGCCTATGGTAGCCGAGTGGGGAGGGATCTCCCTGGCCCGTAGAACCGTGGTCAAGACCCTCGACGACCAACCTCCGAAGGTCTGGAACAACCAACGGTCCGAACTCGTGCAGCGACTCCTCGCCGAGACCTGCGAACTCTGCGGGTCCGGACAGAACACCGAGGTGCACCATGTTCGGCACCTGAAAGACCTTCAACGGAAAGGACGGGCTCCCAAGCCCGAATGGGCCGAGCGCATGGCCAGCCGCCGTCGCAAGACCCTGGTCGTCTGCCGTCGCTGCCACCACGCCATCCACAACGGACAGCCGACCGGGCAGCACACGCGAAACACGACACTGGAGAGCCGGGTGCGGTCATAAGCCCCACGCCCGGTTCGGGAAGGGGCCGTCGGAAAAGGACCCGTGCCCCGGGCACCTCGTCGGCGGCCTACTTCACCCTTCCCGACCGACGGTGCAACGTCGGCCTGCTCGATGACCAGAAGTCGATCACTCGGGAAGGTACGTCCTCCGCGTCCAACCCGAGGCCGATCCACAGACCATGAGCATTGCTCCCGGAGCGCGCTAGGCCGTTTCTGATGGCTCTTGGATGACGTCTCGGAGCCAGATGACGATCGCCGTGACAGCCAGAGTGCCGTTGAGGTCCACACTACGGGGGACGCCTCGCTGCCGCCGTATCCCCAAACCATGGAGACTGCTCTGATGATCCCGCGGGGATGCGAAGGGAGTAGCCAGAAGCAGCCCCGCGGCCGTTGCAGCCTTAGCCTCACGCTTTCATGAAGCGGGCTGTCCGGCAGGCGGTCAGGAAAGCAGAACGTGCCCCTGGCCAGCAAGAATGAGGATTGTCTGGGTCCTTGTTCCTGCCACCGCCGGAGGCACTTCCCAGGTGAAGCACCCTATCGGGTCCTACCCCCGTGTCCGCGTCCAGGACGACGGCCGCCCGGCCATGGTCAGCGGCGTAGGCAGCGAAGACCTCCCTCGGTGTTCCGCCCGTGTGGAGAAAACGCTGGTCGAGGATGGTGGCGAGATCTTCCGACGCGGCGGCAAGCAAGCCGCCGGTCATTCGGACGTCCAGCCGCTGCGAGGCCTGCCCGCGCTGGGCAAGGGCAGAGGCGTAGCCAAGGATGGCCGCCAGCGAGGAGTGGTCCTCGCCGTCATGGACGTAGTAGGCCACGGCGTACTGGGTGAAGTCGATGCGAACTCTTGCGGCCTCGGTGGCCAGGCTGTCCAGCAGCAGCGCCCCGGCGATGCTGTCGATCCGCTCGGTCGTCGGAGCTGAGTCGCGCAGGAGCGCCAACCGGAGTCGAAGGCGACCTTCAACTACCTGCGGGCCTACACCTGGAAGCAGGTATGTGGATGGCTGCGCCGAAAACATCGACGCGCCAACTGGAGGGAGCTCCGCCGCAAGAACACCTGCGACGGATGGTGGCCCGCCACAAGCGAGGTGACCTTGTTCAACCCGGCCGGGGTAAAGATCATTTACCACTCCTACCGGGGGCGAAGATTCCCGCGCCATGGCCGAGCGCCGCATAAGGAAGCCGGTAAATCCACTGGGACTTGCGTGGAGACGCGCACGGCCGGTGCGGGAGGCGGTCCGGGGAAACCCACCAGCAGAAACGCTGGCAGAGCACCCCCGGCCGACCTCACCTCATCCCCACCCAGCGCCGCCGCCACCGGCGCCGGCCAGCCGGGCCGCCAGGACGCGGTCCCGCCGCCCGTCCACGGGCCGATCGGTCAGGACGGGTCGCCGTACACCACGCCGCGGCCGTAGCTGCCCAGGTAGATCCGGCCGTACATGTCGGGGTCGCCCGTGATGACGCTTCCGCCGAACTGGTGCTGGTCGTCGTTGATCCGGACCCAGGTCGAGCCGCCGTCGGTGGAACGGAACAGCCCGGTCACGCCCTTGACCGTCCCACTGAGGTAGAGGGCCTGGTAACGGGCGCCCGGGGCCGCCTTGCCGAAACCGACGCCGCTCGCCTGCTCCACGCCGGCGACCTTGGTGAAGCTCGCCCCGCCGTTGGTGGAGTGCTTGAGTCCGTTGCCCCTGCCCGCGATCCACAGGTCACCGGCGACGCCCGGGACCGCCTTGAGCTGCCCGTCACCCAGGCCGGTGGCGCGGGCGGTGAAGTGCCTCCCGCCGTCGGTGCTGGCGTACAGGGTGCCGCCGCTGAGGGCGTAGAAGGTGCTCGCCGCGGAGCGGTCGGCCACCACGGCCGCATCCCTGGGCAGGCCGGAGACCGCCGCCCAGGACGCGCCGCGGTTGGTCGAGAGGAACGGAACCTGGCCCTCCGGGGTCCACACCACGGTTGCGCCGTCCGCCGAGACGGCCGTGGAACCGGAGGTCGCGTCGCCCGTCGGCGCCGCCGCGAACGGCGTCCAGTTCGCTCCGCCGTCGGTCGAGTAGGCGCCGTGCTGCTCGCCGCCGGAACCGACCCGCATGGAGAACTCCGGCTTGGCCTGGGCGAAGTCGATGCCCGTGGTGGTGGTGAACTTCGGCCCGGTCAGCGCCTTGGCGGGGACCTTGGTCAGGTCGTCGTGCCGGAATCCGCTGACGTCGCCGAGTGCGCTGATCAGCGGGAGGCCGGGCGGTTTGATCAGTCCGTTGGTCGCGGTCTCCTCCAGGCCCATGGCCGGGATCGTCCAGTGGGTCGGCCGCCCGCGGTCCGCCGCGGTCACGTCGGTGCTGCCCCACATGCCCGATCCGGTGCCGTACAGCACGTGCCCGGAGTTGAAGGGGTCGATGGCCAGCGCGCCCATCCAGTGCCCGATGCGTGTACCTACGTAGGGCGCTGTGGAGTCGTTGCGCACGGCGGTCGCGTTGAGCGCCTTCCAGGTGGTGCCGCCGTCGGTCGACCGGTAGAGCTCGTCGGAGGGCCACCAGCGGTCCAAGGTGGTGACCATCACCGTGTCCGGGTGCCGGGCGTCGACCGCCAGGCCGGCGAAGCCGTAATTGCCGCTGGACGGCGAGATGTTCTTCCACGCCCCGGTGGCCGGCGTGTACTTCCACACCGATCCGGCCGTCACCGGCTGCGGGCCCGGCCCGTTGCTGTACGTCAGGTACAGCGAGCCGTCGCCGGACAGCACGCCGTGGTGCGGCAGCTGCCCGGTCGGCTGGCCGGGGACGGCCTGCCAGGTGCTGCCGCCGTCGGTGGAGCGGTACAGGGAGGTGGTCTTGTCCGCCACGCCCACGTAGATCGTCTTGCTGCCGACGGGCCGAAGGTCACGAAGGACAGGCCGACGCCGCTGCTCGCACCGTCCTTGACGGGGAAGCTGCCGACCTGGCTCCAGGTCTTGCCGTAGTCGGTGCTGCGCCACAGGCCGTTCTTGCGGGTGCCCAGGTAGAGCGTGCTGTGGTCGGACGGGTCCACCACCAACCGTTCACCCATCGACCGGCCGTCCTCGTTGCCGCCCAGCTTGAACGGCAGGTTGGTGCGCTGGAAGGTCTTGCCCTGGTCGGTGGAGCGGAGGATCGCGCCGTTGCCCGCCCAGTCGTTGGTGTAGGTGCCGCTGGCCAGGTACAGGCGGTTGGGGTCGACCGGGTCGGTCGCCAGGCTTTCGATCCCCAGCAGGTTCCAGTCGTCACCACCGATCCAGTCGGTCAGCGAGATCCAATGGCCGGCGGCCGCGTCCCAGCGGTACGCGCCGCCGACGTCGGTCCGGGCGTACAACAGGTCCTTGCGGGTCGGGTTGAAGACCAGCCCCGTCACGAACCCACCGCCGACGATCTGCGCGTTGTGCCAGGTGTACCCGCCCCTGCGGCCGGACACCTTCACCAGCCGCCACTGCTGGTTGGTGCTGCCCCGGTCGGCGTACTGGACGAGTGGCACGCCCGCACCGCTGCCGCCGCCCCACACGTCCAGCACCATCCCGCTCCTGCGGGAGACGAACTTCACCGTTCCACCGCCCACGTCCTGCATCCGCCACTGCTGCGCGGCAGAACCGCGGTCGGTCTGCTGCTCGACGGCGGCAGCCGAGTATGAAGAGGCGCCCCGCACGCCGAGGACCTTGTGGGTGCTGCGGTTCTCCAACTCGTAGTAGCCGTCCGCCGCCGGTCTCAGCCGCCACTGCTGGCTCGCGGCACCGGCCACGCGGCTCTCCTGCCGTATCCGGACGCCGTCCGCGGTGTCCGCCCCGGGCACGTCCAGCACCTTGTCACTGCGAACGGACACCAGCGTGTAGTAGCCGTCGGGCTCCACCGGCGCGGCGTTCGACTCGGTCTGCACGAACAGCAGGTAGGGGCCGACCACAGCGGGCACGCCCACCGCCAGGCCCAGCGCGGTCCAGCGCCGCCGGTGGCGCCCACGCGGGCGACGCACGCCACTGGCCGCGTGGGCGCGCCGACTACGGCCGCTCGCCGTGGGATCCGTCTCGTTCATGGGGGGCTACTCCTTGCTTCAGCCCTGCCGTGCGCCTGTTCAGGTCGGCGGTGCATGGCGGCAGGCGGTATGGGGATCGGACGACACGTGGGTGTGATCGCTTCTTGGTCGCCCGTCAGTTGCCGCCGTTCCGGAAAAGGTTGCCGCTCGCTCAGAAATTCGGCAGATGTGCGGCGGTCTCGGATGACCTCCGCGCGGAAAGCGGGAGCCAGGCGGCCGCCAGCTTGGCAGCCGGGCCGTACAGTGCTGCCCGGACAGCACGTCTTCGCCGGCCAGTACAGCCACGCCACGGGCGGGTGAGACGGCGAGGACGACACCTACCCCGCCGACGCCAGGACCGCCGCAGGCGCCCTCGCGGTCCAGGGCGGCTTCGCCCCGACGGGATGAGGGCCACGCCGATCTCCGGCTCTACAAGCTTCTCTCGCGGCGATCACGCGTCAGCCCCCGCATTGTCAGACGCACCATCTCCAAAAGCCACCACCAGCATCGAATCCTCGCGGCCGCAGGCCCTTGACGAGGTGCCCCAGCCGCAAACCTCACGACCTTGGGGCCGGCCGGGCACGAGAGCGCAGGCGCGCACCGCGTCCCCGTGGCGCTCGCCTGCGCCGCGTCGCTGGTCAGGACTCCCCGGGGCTGACCTTGAGCACCGGCATCGCCGGGATCGGTGTGCCTTCGGGGAGGCGCACGGTCAGTTCCTGCGGGCCGCGCTCGAAATCCAGCGGATCGGGGTGGCCGACCAGATGCACGGCGCCGATCCGCTGGTTGTAAAGCGTCAGGTCCTGGCCCAGAGAACGCAAGGTTGGGCTGGACCAGGCGATATCGAGGGCACTGATGCCGTGGCGACGTCCGCGGGCGGTGCACGATCCGGGGAAGATCCTGCTGGACCTGGACCTGGACCTGGACCTGGACCTGGACCTGGACCTGGACCTGGACCTGGACCTGAACCTGAACCTGGACCTGGACCTGGACCTGGACCTGGACCTGGACCTCGCGGTCGCCGTGGGCGGGGACTGCCTCGCGGATGTCGGGATGCTGCGGGCCGAGCCGGCCGTGTTCGGACCAGTGGCCTCCGACCCGACGGTCTCCCGCCCGGTCGACACCCTCGCCGCCTCCGGGTCGAAGGCCTTGTCCGCGATACGGGCCGCGCGGGCCGAAGCCCGCGAGCGTGTCTGGAACGTGGCCAAGACCGCGGCTCTGGATGCCGCGGGGCAGGTGATCGTGGACCTGGACGGGGTGCTCGTGCTGGCCCACTCCGAGAAGCAGGACGCCACTGCGACCTGGAAGGAGACCTTCGGACACCATCCCCTGATGGGGTTCGTCGACCACGGACGTGGCGGCAGCGGTGAGCCGGTGGCCGGCCTGCTCAGGCCGGGCAACGCAGGCAGCAATACCGCCGCTGACCACATCACCACGGCTCAACTGTCCCTGGCCCAGCTGTCGAAGAAGTACCGGCGCGGGCGCCAGACGCTGATCCGTACCGACTCCGGCGGCGGCACCCACGAGTTCGTCGCCTGAGAACTACTTCAGAAGCAAACAGTCAAGGGTCTCGGCAGCCCTTATTCCCGTACCGGACAGACAGTGAGCCGCGAACGTGGGAGTGAGCAAGACATCCCATGCGTAGGCCCCGCTCCCTGCCCGAGCACCCCTTGACCGTCCCGTTCGGTCAGGGCATGCTCATCCAATGTCTCGGCTGTCCCGACGGGTGGGACGCCGGACCGCGCACCGAGAGTCGCCTGGGAAGCTCTCGCAGAATCCATCCCATGTATCGGTTTCATCGTCGCCGCCATCTACCGGCTGGTGTCCGCCGGCAAGCAGTACAGCGCCACAGACAGAACCAAACATAATTCGACATGACGGGCAGAACCGCACGCAGTGTCCACGATGGGCCTCGTCGGCGGGATGGCTGTCCCACGCAGAACGGGAGTTTCCAGAGCGAGTCGCCCTCTGGTCCGGAGCGCAGGTGCGGGTCCGGGCTGGAGCGGCGCGCCGCCGAGGATGCGGGCGGTGCGGTCAGTTCGGCAGCTACCTGCTGCGGTACGCCGGCCGGCGGCACAGGCACGTTCGGCATCCCGCCGGTGTGGCCCGCGCGCGTGCCGTCACTGCCCGTGTCGGCACGGCAGGATCCCAGCGCCCCTGACGGCAACCGCCGGGCTGCGCAATGGCTTTGAGCGGGCGTGACGGCGCCCAGACGGCCCCCACGTCCGGGGACTGCCGGCTGCCGCGGTGGCCGTGCATCGGCTGCGCCGTCTGCGCTCTGCGCGGCCGGACCGGCTCAGGCACTGGCACTCGGACAGCAGTATCTCCTGGCGCTGAGGTCTGGCCGCGGTGATGCCGGCGCGGTCAGGGTCCCGCTTCCTGACCGCTGCCACCACACGGCGGGTGAGCCGCGCCTTCAGCGGAGCCCGCACCGAGCAATGCGAACCCTGTTCCTGAAGGAGAGTGTATGAAGCTCCACCTGCGCCACTTCCGGCGCTTCACCCCGGTCGGCATGGTCGCCGCGATACTGCTGAGCCTGCTGGGAGTGCAGGCGGCGACCGGGACTGCGGCGCACGCCACCACCAGCCAGTTCCACGGCGTGAACTGGGCCGATCCCAACGACAACTTCGTCACCGGCAACATCACGCCGGTCGGCCTGTCGAACACCGACAACTATGCCACGACCTACGCGAAGTCCACATCCATCCTCAAGGGTTTCCAGGCCCTTGGCGCCAACACCGTGCGCATGGCGTTCAACCAGGCGACCGTGACCGGTAGTTGGTGGAACAGCTATACCGCCGCCTTCGACGCGGCCACCGCCTTGGGCATGAAGGTCGTGCTCACCCCCTGGCTGCAGAACGGCGTCATCGGCGACACCAACGCGTTCTACGCGATGTGGAACACCGTGATCAGCAAGTACCAGGGCAACAGCCAGGTGTACTTCGGCATCATGAACGAGCCGTGGGGCTACAGCACCACCGACGAGGACAACATCGCGGCGGCCTGGGTGGCGCACTTCTCCCAGGTACCCCGTGGGCGGATCCTGGTGCCCGGCGCCTGGGAGGGGAACCTGTGCACCGTCGGCGCCGACTCCCGACTGGCCGGCACCCTGCTCTCGCTCCACGACTACACCCTCGGCGGAGAGACCCACCCCACCGAGGCCGATTGGATCACCAGCTTCGAGAACAACGTCTGCGGATACGACAGCCGCGCGGTGCTCACCGAGTTCGGTGTCCCGATGAACACCAATGTGAACTACGACGGGCCTCGCGACGGCGTCAACGACGTGTCCTTCCTCTACGCGCTCACCGACACCGTGCGCAAACAGGGCATGGGCTCGATCCTGTGGACCGGCGTGAAGTTCGCCGACCAGACCCAGGGCCCCGGCCCGTGCGAAAACGCCTCCTGCGCGATCACCTCCCTGCAGGGCAGCGCGCCGAACTACACGCTGAGCCTCAACAACCAGTCCGGTCTCGACCGGCTTCAATACGGCTGGGGCACCGGCAGCACGGGCGGCGGAGGCGGCCCTGTCACCGGCCCCCTCCACGCGGTCGGCGCGGGCAAGTGCCTGGACGTGCCCGGCGCATCGCAGACCAACGGGACAGTGGCGCAGATCTGGGACTGCAACGGCGGCAGTAACCAGACCTGGACGCACACCGTGAGCAACCAGCTCACTGTCTACGGCGCCGGGAAATGTCTGGACGCCTCCAACAACCAGACGACCCCCGGTACACCGGTGGAGATCTGGGACTGCAACGGCGGCGCCAACCAGCAGTGGATCCTCAACGCCGACGGCACGATCACCGGTGCGCAGTCAGGGTTGTGTCTCGATGTGACCGGCGGGGCCACCGCCGACGGCGCCAAGCTCGAGTTGTGGACGTGTTCGGGACAAAGCAACCAGCAGTGGAAGCTCGGCTGACGCCACCGCACCTCAGCAGCCGTCAGGGGCCGCACCCGCAGCGGCCCGCCGCACCAGGAACTCCGGTGTGGCGGGCCGCTCGGCGGTCTCAGCTGTCCGGCAGGGGAGTGAGGATGAACGTGAAGTTTGCCGCGGCGAGTTCGAGCCGGTAGTGGGGCAGGACGCCGGGTCCCACGGCGGCGGTGCCGAGGCCCTGGACGGCATGGTCGGTGTGGAGGTGGATGAGCGGGCCCGGGACGAGGTCGCTGTGGTGCCGTGCGGCGTCGAGCTGTCGGTCGGTCCAGCGGCGCGCGGCGAAATAGAACGGTTCTTCACCGGCGACGCGCAGTCCGTTTCCGGCTCCGTCGGTGAAGGTGGCCCAGCGGGTGTCCGCACGGTTGCCGTTCTCCTGGGGGCGCACGTAGGGGGTCTGAAGGTCGTCCACGGTCGCGCGGAAACGTCCGACGCGAACTGCCTGGCGCGAGTCGGGGTAGGCCTCGCCCGGGCCCGTACCGAACCACTCCACCCGGGACCGGTCGGCGGGCATCCCCCAGTCGAGTCCGATACGGGCCAGTGAGCGGGACTTGTCCCTGCGGACCAGCTCCTCGTACTCATCCTGCGAAAGTGCCGGGTCCACCATGGTGTCGCCGAAGTCGTCGCCCCGCTCCGGCCAGTGGCCGACGGGTTCGCCGTGCACCCGCAGCCGCAGGCTGTCACCGTCGCTGTCCCAGCGGTAGGTGGTGAGATAGCCGGAGCTGCCCGCGGCGGCGGCACTGCGGACGACGACGGCCAGGCCGTGCGCGTCAGGGGTGACGGAGACGGTGCGGTGCCGCAGTCGGTCCAACCCACGGTCCCTCCAGTAGGCCGCGTCGCGCTGGGACCAGGCGCGGTCGTTGTCGGTGGGGGCGCGCCACAGGTTCAGCCGCGGTCCACGCAGAGGGACTTCGCCGATGCCGAGCAGGGCTCCGGTGGTCTTGTCGAAGCGGCCGGGGCCGAGCAGGATGTGCTCGCCCTCGCCGCGGATCCGGGCCGGCGGGCCGGTCATCGGTCGTCGGCGGCCCGCCGCGGCGAGCCGGAGCTGTCCCCAGGCGACCACGTGGCCTTCGGGGGCCCAGTCGGCGGGCTTGTCCAGCTCCGCCTGGACGGTGAGCCAGAGCTCGCCGCCGCCGGCCTCCCCGCCCTTCTCGTCCGGCGGATCCAGCCGGGGCGGCGGCAGCCGGCCGTGCTCCCCGGCCGCCAGCCCCGGTGTGGGCAGTACCCCGCGGGCCAGTTCGACCCCTTCGCGGGCCAGCGACCAGGTGAACCGCAGATGGGACAGGTCCAGCACCTCGTAGCGGTTCTCCACCACGAAGGCGTCCGCCTGCGGGCCAGGGACGATACGGACGGGCGCGATCACCTTGGCGTACTCCAGCAGGCCGGGGGAGGGAGTGCGGTCGGGGAGGACCAGGCCGTCGCAGATGAAATTGCCGTCGTGCAGGTCCTCGCCGAAGTCGCCGCCGTAGCCGAAGAACTCGCGCCCCTGGGCGTCGCGAGTACGCAGTCCCTGGTCCATCCACTCCCAGACCCAGCCGCCCTGGACCCGCGGGTACTCGGCGCACAGTTCCATGTACTCGGCGAGCCCGCCGGGCCCGTTTCCCATGGCGTGGGCGAACTCGGTGAGCAGGAAGGGCTTGCGGTTGCGCGGGTCGTCGGCCGGGTCACCGGAGCCGGCGCGGGCCGGGTAGGAGACCTCTCCCGGCAGGAGCTGTCCCCGGCCGATCCGAGCGACGGCGGCAGGCGGCCGGTACATCTCGGCGTGGACGTCGGTGTACTCGCCGAGCCGGTCGCCTTCGTAGTGGAGCGGGCGGGACGGGTCGCGCCGCCGGACCCACTCGGACATGGCCCGCAGGTTGCGGCCGTCCCCGGCCTCGTTGCCGAGCGACCACAGGATGACGCTCGGGTGGTTCTTGTCCCGTTCCACGGTCCGCTCGATGCGGTCGAGGCAGGCGTCGTGCCAACGGGGGTCGTCGGAGGGGTTGCGCTGCCAGCGCTCCGGGTCGGCGTGCTCGAAGCCGTGGGTCTCCAGGTCGCACTCGGCCATGACCCACAGGCCGAGTTCGTCGCACAGGTCGAGAAACGCGGGGTGCGGCGGATAGTGGGCGGTGCGCACGGCGTTGATGTTGTGCTGCTTCATCAACTCCACGTCACGGCGCATGACGTCGAGCGAGAGCGCACGGCCATGATCGGGGTCGAATTCGTGCCGGTTCACACCGCGCAGCACCACCCGGCGGCCGTTGACCCGGAGCACTCCGGCCGCGTCGATCGCCACGCTGCGGAACCCGACCCGGATCCGGACCCGCTCGCTGCCGGTGGCCAGGTACGCATCGTAGAGCTGCGGATCCTCTGCGCTCCAGGGCCGTACCGCCGGGAAGGCGAACTCGGTTTCGGCCGGCCGGCCGTGGACCCCGAGGGCAGGGATGTCGATGCGCACCGGCGCGTCCCCGTCGGCCTCCACCCGCAGCCGGCCCGCGCCGGTGGCCGCGTCGTAGTCGGCGTGCACGAAGACGTCCCGGATGCCGCCCGCGGGGCGGGCCAGCAGGGACACGTCGCGGAAGATGCCCGACAGGCGCCAGGTGTCCTGGTCCTCGAGGTAGGTGCCCGCGGAGAACTGGTGCACCCGGACCGCGAGGACGTTGCGGCCCGGCCGCAGCACCGCCGTCACATCGAACTCGGCCGGCAGGCGGCTGCCGTATGTCACGCCCAGCTCCGAGCCGTTGAGCCAGACCCTGGCGCAGGAGTCCACGCCGTCGAAACGCAGCACGGCCGGTGTGCCCGCCCAGCCGGCGGGCAGGTCGAAGATCCGGCGGTAGTCCCCGGTCTCGTTCTCGTCCGGGACGAAGGGCGGGTCGACCGGAATCGGGTAGGCGATGTTCACGTAGATCGGCCGGCCGTAGCCGTGCAGTTGCCAGTGCGAGGGTACGCGGAGGGTGTCCCAGGAGCCGTCGTCGAAGTCCGGGGCTTCACATCCGTCCGGCTCCGGGCGCAGGGCGGGTGAGAACCGGAACGCCCAGTCCCCGTTGAGGTCGATTCTGGGCGCGTCGGAGCCCAGGGCGGCGCGGGGCACGGCCCTGCCACGGCCGGGTGCGTAGTCCTCGAAATAGCGTGCGGACATGCGGAATCCTCAAGGAGGTCGTGGGCAACGGGCGCGACCGTACTATCGAAATAGTTTTCCGGGAAGCGCCGCCATGCATTCACCGGGCCGCTCCCGGGGAGAGGCTGTGCTGCGCAACGGCGCAGAGATTGCCCCCGCGCGCTAGCCTCGGGCCTTCACGAACGTCGCTGTCCGAGGCTTGACCAAAAGAACGAGGAGTGCCGCTGAACTGGGACAATGGGGCTTATCTAGGGTCCTGATCATCCTCAAGAGAGTTGCACTCCTCAGGTGAACAAGCGTAGTGGGTTGTATCCGTGTGTCCGCGTCCGGGGCGGCGGTGAGGGGGCGGTCTCGCAGGCCGGCGGGGTGCTGCTGGTGGAGACGGCTCGCCGGACCGGCCTGGACACCGCGTTGTCGGCGGCACTGGACCCGTGGCGCAAGCCGCGGGCGGTGCACGACCCCGGCACGGTCCTGCTCGACCTTGCGCTGGCCGTCGCGCTCGGCGGCGACTGCCTGTCGGATGGCCATGCTGCGGGCCGAGCCGGCGGTGTTCGGGCCGGTCGCGTCCGACCCGACCGTCTCCCGGCTGGTCGACACCCTTGCCGCGGCCGGCCCCCGCGCGCTCGCGGCCATCCGCCGAGCACGATCCGAAGTCCGCGAACGAGTCTGGCAGTTGGCCGGACAAACGGCGCCGGACTCGGGCGGCGAGGTGATCGTGGACATCGACGGGGTGCTGGTCCTGGCCCACTCGGAGAAGCAGGACGCCACCGCGACGTGGAAGAAGACGTTCGGTCACCACCCGCTGCTCGCGTTCGTCGCTCACGGGCACGAGGGCTCCGGGGAGCCCGTTGCGGGCCTGCTGCGGCCCGGGAACGCGGGCAGCAACACCGCGAGCGACCACATCACCGTCGCCCGGAAGGCACTGGCCCAGCTCCCGGTCAAGCACCGGCGCGGACGGCGGGACGCTGGTCCGCACCGACTCAGCGGGCGGAACCCACGAGTTCCTCAACCGGTGGACACAGCGCGGACGATGGCTGTCCTACTCCGTCGGGATGGTCATCACCGGCTCCATCCACCAGGCCGTCCTCCTCGTCCCCGACACTGCCTGGACGCCCGCGGTCGAACCCGACGGCAACGTGCGTGACGGCGGCTGGGTCGCCGAACTCGCCGGCGACGTACTAAAGGGCCGGCCCAACGGCATGCGACTGATCGTCCGCAAGGAACGGCCCCACCCCGGCGCCCAATTGCGGATCACCGACGCAGACGGCATGCGGATCACCTGCTTCGCCACCAACACCCTCGGCGTCCCGATCGCGGTCCTGGAACTGCGGCACCGCCAACGAGCCCGCGCCGAGGACCGCATCCGTGCCGCCCGCGACACCGGTCTGCGCAACCTGCCCCTGCACGACACCACCCAGAACCGCGTCTGGCTGGCGATCGTCCAGATCGCTCTCGACCTGCTGGCCTGGATGCCGATGCTCGCCCTGACCGGGCAGGCTCGCAAATGGGAACCCAAGCGTCTGCGGTTGCGACTGTTCTCAGCCGCCGCCCAGCTCGTCACCACGGGACGCCGCCGCTGGCTCCGCCTGGCCCGCCACTGGCCCTGGACTCCGGTCATCACCAGGCGTTCGACCGACTCCAGACCCTCCCTGCACCTGGTTGACCAGCGGAAACACCCGCCCGGACGAGTCATCCCGCGACCGGAGCAGTGGAACCCGGCGACCACCCGACGCGACAGTCGGGCCGCAGTCGCGCCCGACACCACCCCGAACAGCCGAAACGGCCCGCCAGGCGAACCGACGGACCGTCACGAAACATCGAGGTGAGGCAGTGTCCTGGCGATCACGAGCGAAGCCAGATGACGAGTGCGGCTGCGGTGACGGTACCGAGGTAGACGTAGCCGCGCTTGTCGAACCTGGTCGCGACTGCGCGGAAGGTCTTCAGTTTGTTGATCGCCCGCTCGACGGTGTTGCGCTTCTTGTAGCGATCCTTATCGAAGGCGGGCGGTCGGCCCCCGGCTTTGCCGCGTCGGACACGGTTGGCTGCCTGGTCGGCCTTCTCCGGGATGACGTGCCGGATCCCGCGTCTGCGTAGGTAGTGCCGGGTCCGGCGGTTGCTGTAGCCCTTGTCCGCGCTGACGCTGTCCGGCTTAGGGGGTGTCCTGGCGATCTTCGACGTCAGTACGCTCTCCGGAAGACCAGGACCTGATACCCCAGGTCGGCGAACAACGGGGAAGGCCAGTAATGCGGGTCGAGTACGACGCATCGGCGAATATGGCGTACATCATCGACCTGATCGCCTGGACTCAAACCCTTCTGCTGGACAGCGAGTTGGCCACCGCGGAACCGAAGAAACTCCGCCACCGGCT
>NZ_BMVG01000039.1 GCF_014650595.1 Streptomyces alanosinicus | reverse complement strand
CATCGACGCCGAGGGCATCGACATGGGCCCGTCCCCCACGGACGCCGCCCTCGCCGCCGACCTGGCGCTGCCGATCGAGGAGCTGGAGCTCACCGTTCGGTCGTACAACTGCCTCAAGCGTGAGGGCATCCACTCCGTGGGTGAGCTCGTCGCGCGTTCCGAGGCCGACCTCCTCGACATTCGCAACTTCGGTGCGAAGTCCATCGACGAGGTCAAGGCGAAGCTGGCCGGCATGGGCCTGGCCCTGAAGGACAGCCCGCCCGGATTCGACCCCACGGCCGCCGCCGACGCCTTCGGCGCCGACGACGACGCGGACGCGGGTTTCGTGGAGACCGAGCAGTACTGATCGGTCGTTGCCGGTGAGCATCCGCTCATCGGGTTCCTGACCCCGGTACCTGACACGGCCGGGGCAGACACACAGGAGAAGAAAAATGCCGAAGCCCGCCAAGGGTGCCCGTCTGGGCGGCAGTGCCGCGCACGAGAAGCTGCTCCTCGCGAACCTCGCGAAGGCGCTGTTCGAGCACGGCCGTATCACCACCACCGAGGCGAAGGCCCGCCGCCTGCGCCCGTACGCCGAGCGTCTGATCACCAAGGCGAAGAAGGGCGACCTTCACAACCGCCGTCAGGTGCTCCAGGTCATCACGGACAAGGGCATCGTCCACACGCTCTTCACCGAGATCGGCCCGCGGTACGAGAACCGTCCCGGTGGCTACACCCGCATCACCAAGGTCGGTAACCGCCGTGGCGACAACGCGCCCATGGCTGTCATCGAGCTGGTCGAGGCGCTGACGGTGCAGCAGCAGGCCACCGGTGAGGCCGAGGCCGCCACCAAGCGTGCCGTCAAGGAGGCCGAGGAGGCCAAGGTCGAGGAGACCAAGGTCGTCGAGGACGCGGCTCCGGCCGAAGAGTCCAAGGACGCCTGAGGCTCTGCCTGACGTGAAGCGGGTTCGCCCTTCGGGGCGGGCCCGCTTTCACGTTTTTTGAAAGGGCACCGCCCTGAGAGGATCTCTGCGTGAGTGACGAAGTAGAGCCCGGTCACGTCCGTGTCCGCCTCGACATCTCCTACGACGGCACCGGTTTCCACGGCTGGGCCAAGCAGGCCGGCGGGAAGCGGACCGTGCAGGGAGAGATCGAGGACGCGCTGCGGACGGTGACGCGGTCGAGGCAGACGTACGAGCTGACCGTCGCCGGGCGGACCGACGCCGGGGTGCACGCGCGCGGGCAGGTGGCGCATGTGGACCTGCCGGAGGAGGTCTGGCGGGAGCACAACCAGAAGCTGCTCAAGCGGCTCGCCGGGCGGCTGGCGAAGGATGTGCGGGTCTGGGCCCTCAGGCCGGCTCCGAGCGGCTTCAACGCCCGTTTCTCCGCCGTCTGGCGCAGGTACGCCTACCGGGTCACCGACAACCCCGGGGGAGTGGACCCCCTGCTGCGGGGCCACGTCCTCTGGCACGACTGGCCGCTCGACGTCGACGCCATGAACGAGGCCGCGCGGCAGCTGCTGGGCGAGCACGACTTCGCCGCCTACTGCAAGAAGCGGGAGGGGGCCACCACGATCCGGACCCTTCAGGAGCTGAGCCTTGAGCGCGGGTCCGACGGGATCGTGACGGCCACCGTGCGTGCCGACGCGTTCTGTCACAACATGGTGCGCTCGCTGATCGGCGCGCTGCTGTTCGTCGGGGACGGGCACCGCGGGCCGGAGTGGCCCGGGAAGGTGCTGGCCGCCGGGGTGCGGGACTCCGCCGTGCATGTCGTACGACCGCACGGGCTGACCCTGGAGGAGGTCGGCTACCCCGCCGACGAACTGCTGGCCGCGCGCAGCAAGGAGGCGCGGAACAAGCGCTCGCTTCCGTCGGCGGGGTGCTGCTAGGACCTGGCTACTGGTTCGCCGCCGTGGACGCCTGGGCCTGACCGCGGCGGTAGATCTGGTTGAAGATGAACTGCTGCAGGTCGTTGCCGACGCGGAAGACCTTGGCGTCCTTGTCGGTGACGTCCTTGCCGTCGAGGAAGCCGCCGGTCGTGAAGTAGACGTACCGGCCGACCGCGTTCGTGGTGGTCAGACAGACCGCGGCGTCGCAGAAGTTCTTGACGCCCTTGCCGGGCAGCGAGCGCACCACGGCCTTCTTGGCGGCCTGTGCCTTGACCTTCGCGGCCTGTGCCTGGCTGTCGAAGAGGGCGACGCCGACGGTGATCGCGATCCCGTGGCCGTTGGAGTAGGTCGCGCGGATCAGGCGGGTGCAGCGGTTGTCGTTGAGGATCTTCGGCAGGGTGCCGTTGGCCGCGCCGGCGCACTGTGTGGTGTCGGCCGTCGCGCCCTTCTTGTACACCGTGTCGTTCATGGTCAGCTGCGTGCCGGGGAAGAGGCTGTCGGCGCTGAGCGGGGCGGTGTCCTTCTTGGCGCTGGATATGAAGTCCTTCGGGTCCAGCGGCGGCGGGGCGCTGGTGGGCGCGAAGGACGGCGTGGCCGAGCCGCTCGGCACTGAGGCGCTGGCGGGCAGATTGGTCGGGGTGCCGTGGGCGTCGTCGCTGCCGTCGGCGGACACGACGGCCAGCGCCACGGCCGTGCCGACGGCGACCGTGGCGAGCGCTCCGGCGCCGATGAACAGCACCTTGCGGCGCTTGTTCCGGGTCTCCGAGGCCTCGGCGAGCGCGGCCCAGTCCGGGGTCCCGTCGTCATCGCCGCTGCTCCAGGGCTGCTGGGAATGCGGTTTCCAGGGATCCCACTGAGACTGGGGTCCCCCCTGCCCGTAACTCATGGGGCGCATCTTAGACGGGGTACGGAGGGTGCCGGAGCGGGTCCGGCGGCATGCCACGTTTTGACCCGTCCAGGGGCCTGCGGGTACGCTGCTTCTTCGTTGTGTATTGGCTTGCTCATTCTCACGGGACGGGCCCTTACACCGGTCCACCGGGCCGATGACCAGCGATCAGCACGCGGTTTGCGTCACCGCGGTGCGGTCGAGGCTGTCGTGATCGTTTCGGTGACCTGTTCAGGACCATTCACTCGAAGCGAAGGCTACGAACCGTGCGTACGTACAGCCCCAAGCCCGGCGATGTGACGCGCCAGTGGCACGTCATCGACGCCCAGGACGTTGTCCTGGGTCGTCTCGCCACCACCGCAGCGACCCTCCTCCGGGGCAAGCACAAGCCCGTCTATGCGCCGCACATGGACATGGGTGACTTCGTCATCATCATCAACGCCGACAAGGTGCACCTGTCCGGCAACAAGCGGACCCAGAAGATGGCGTACCGCCACTCCGGCTACCCGGGTGGTCTGCGCTCCGTCCGTTACGACGAGCTGCTCGACAAGAACCCCGAGAAGGCCATCGAGAAGGCCGTCAAGGGCATGCTTCCCAAGAACACGCTGGGCCGTCAGATGCTCTCGAAGCTGAAGGTCTACAAGGGTGACGTGCACCCCCACGCTGCGCAGCAGCCGGTGCCGTTCGAGATCACCCAGGTCGCGCAGTAAGTCCGGCCACCCCCTAAGACTGAAGAGAATCTGAGGAGAATCGTGGCCGAGACCACTGCCGAGCAGCCGCTCGAAGAGCTTGACATCGACAGCTACACCACCGAGTCCGAGGTTCCGGTGGAGGGTGAGTACACCTCCGAGTCCCTCGCCTCGCGTTTCGGTGAGCCCCAGCCCGCCGCCGGCCTGGGCCGCCGCAAGAACGCCATCGCCCGCGTCCGGATCGTCCCGGGCACCGGCAAGTGGAAGATCAACGGTCGCACCCTTGAGGACTACTTCCCGAACAAGGTGCACCAGCAGGAAGTCAACGAGCCCTTCAAGGTGCTTGAGCTTGAGGGTCGTTACGACGTCATCGCCCGCATCGCGGGTGGCGGTGTCTCCGGTCAGGCCGGTGCGCTCCGTCTCGGTGTCGCCCGTGCGCTGAACGAGGCCGACGTCGACAACAACCGCGGCCCGCTGAAGAAGGCCGGCTTCCTGCGCCGCGACGACCGTGCGGTCGAGCGCAAGAAGGCCGGTCTGAAGAAGGCCCGCAAGGCTCCGCAGTACAGCAAGCGCTAAGCTTCGCTGCCTGCTCGTACGTTTTACGGGTTACGGCCCCTACGTACTCCGAACGCCCCGGCGGCACGCCACATGTGCCGTCGGGGCGTTCGTTTATCCCAGCCAAGGGCGTATAACGACACAAGACGCTCAGGTGCTCAGAGGCTTGTGTGATCGGATGGAGGACAAGTGGGACGACTCTTCGGTACGGACGGCGTGCGCGGTGTCGCCAACGCGGACCTGACGGCCGAGATGGCGCTCGGCCTGTCCGTGGCGGCGGCCCATGTGCTGGCCGAGGTGGGCACCTTCGAAGGCCACCGGCCGACAGCGGTGGTCGGACGGGACCCGCGGGCGTCCGGGGAGTTCCTGGAGGCGGCCGTGGTGGCGGGCCTGGCCAGCGCGGGCGTGGACGTGCTGAAGGTCGGTGTGCTGCCGACCCCGGCCGTGGCCCATCTGACCGGCGCGCTCGGCGCCGACCTGGGCGTGATGCTCTCCGCCAGCCACAACGCCATGCCGGACAACGGCATCAAGTTCTTCGCCCGCGGCGGCCACAAGCTCGCCGACGAGCTGGAGGACAGGATCGAGGCGGTGTACGAGTCGCACCGGCACGGCGAGCCGTGGGAGCGGCCGACGGGCGCCGGTGTGGGCCGCGTACGGTCCTACGACGAGGGTTTCGAGAAGTACGTCGTCCATCTGCTGTCCGTCCTGCCCAACCGGCTGGACGGGCTGAAGATCGTCCTGGACGAAGCGCACGGCGCGGCCTCGGGGGTCTCGCCGGAGGCGTTCTCCCGGGCGGGTGCCGAGATCGTCACGATCGGTGCGGCGCCGGACGGGCTCAACATCAACGACGGCTGCGGCTCGACCCATCTCGGCCAGCTGAAGGCCGCGGTCATCGGGCACCGCGCGGACTTCGGTATCGCGCACGACGGCGACGCCGACCGCTGCCTGGCCGTGGACCACACCGGCGAGGAGGTCGACGGCGACCAGATCCTGTCCGTGCTGGCGCTGGCCATGCGGGAGCACTCCACGCTGCGGTCGGACACGGTGGTGGCCACCGTGATGTCCAACCTCGGGTTCAAGCTGGCGATGGAGCGGGCCGGGATCCGGCTCGTGCAGACGGCCGTCGGCGACCGGTATGTGCTGGAGGAGATGAAGGAGCACGGCTTCGCCCTCGGCGGCGAGCAGTCCGGGCATGTGATCATCCTCGACCACGCGACGACGGGCGACGGCACGCTGACCGGGCTGCTGCTCGCCGCGCGGGTCGCGGAGACCGGGCGTTCGCTGCGGGAGCTCGCGTCGGTGATGGAGCGGCTGCCGCAGGTGCTCATCAATGTGCCGGACGTGGACAAGTCGCGCGTGCGGACGTCCGCCGACCTCGCTGCCGCGGTGGCCGAGGCGGAGCGGGAACTCGGGGAGACCGGGCGGGTGTTGCTGCGGCCCTCGGGCACCGAGCCGTTGGTGCGGGTGATGGTCGAGGCGGCGGATATCGAGCAGGCCCGGTCGGTGGCCGGGCGGCTGGCCGACGCGGTGAAGTCCGCGTTGGGATAGTGCCCGTCCCCGGGGTGCCGGGAACCGTGCGCTGCGCCTGCGCGAGCTCAGAGCTTGCGCAGGCGCAGCCGTTGCACCTTGTGGTCCTGGCCCTTGCGCACGATGAGGGTGGCACGGCCGCGGGTGGGGGCGATGTTCTCGACCAGGTTCGGCTTGTTGATGGTGCGCCACAGCGTGCGGGCGTAGTCGAGGGCTTCGTCCTCGGAGACCTGGGTGTACTTGCGGAAGTACGAGTTGGGGTTCTGGAAGGCGGTCTGGCGCAGCTTCTTGAAGCGGTTGAGGTACCAGCGCTCGATGTCCTCGGTGCTCGCGTCGACGTACACGCTGAAGTCGAAGTAGTCGGCGAGGCCGACCCGGGTGCGGCCGTCCTTGCCGGGCAGGGCGGGCTGCAGGACGTTGAGGCCCTCGACGATCAGGATGTCGGGGCGGCGGACCGTGAGCCGCTGGTCCGGGACGATGTCGTAGATGAGGTGGGAGTAGACGGGGGCCGTGACCTCGTCCTTGCCCGCCTTGATGTCGGCGACGAAGCGGGTGAGGGCCCGGCGGTCGTAGGACTCGGGGAAGCCCTTCCGCGACATCAGGCCGCGGGCCTCCAACTCCTTGGTGGGCAGCAGGAATCCGTCCGTCGTGACCAGCTCCACGCGCGGGTGCTCGGGCCAGCGGGAGAGCAGGGCCTGCAGGAGACGGGAGACGGTGGACTTGCCGCAGGCGACCGAGCCCGCCACGCCTATGACGAACGGGGTGCCGGACTGGGAGCCCCGCTCACCGAGGAAGGTGTTCAGGGCGCCTCTGAGGCCGTCCGTGGCGCCGACGTAGAGATTGAGGAGCCGGGAGAGCGGGAGGTAGATGTCCCGCACCTCGTCCAGGTCGATCACATCGCCCAGACCGCGCAGCTTCTCCACCTCCTCGGCGGTGAGCGGCAGCGGCGTCTTGTCGCGCAGCGCGCTCCACTCGGCACGGGTGAGGTCGACGTAGGGAGTCGCCTCCGGCCTGTGCCGGTGGGCGCTCCGGGGCATCGAGGAGACCGGTGAGATCACATTCCATTGTTAACGGAGTTTGAACGGGATGGTGGGTGGGGTCCGTCACGCCCGCGGCCCGGCGAGCCGTTCGTATGGCAGTGGGAATTTCCGAATTCGGGCAGGCTGAAGCGTTTTCTGGCGCCGGACGAGTCGTAGGCTGCGGCTCATGTGCGGAATCGTGGGTTACGTAGGGTCGCAGTCGGCGCTCGATGTCGTGATGGCCGGGCTGAAGCGGCTGGAGTACCGGGGTTATGACTCGGGGGGCGTCGCCGTACTGGCGGACGGCGGGCTGGCCGCGGCCAAGAAGGCCGGCAAACTGGTCAACCTGGAGAAGGAACTGGTCGAACGGCCGCTGCCGGCGGGCGCGACCGGCATCGGCCACACCCGCTGGGCCACGCACGGCGGCCCCACGGACGCCAACGCGCACCCGCATCTCGACAACGCGGGCCGGGTCGCGGTCGTCCACAACGGCATCATCGAGAACTTCGCGGTCCTGCGGGCCGAACTGGCCGAGCGCGGCCATGAGCTGGCCTCCGAGACGGACACCGAGGTCGTCGCCCATCTGCTCGCCGAGGAGTTCTCGGCGACCGCCGACCTGGCGGAGGCCATGCGGCTGGTGTGCCGGCGGCTGGAGGGCGCGTTCACGCTGGTCGCGGTGCACGCCGACGCCCCGGACGTGGTCGTGGGCGCCCGCCGCAACTCACCGCTCGTGGTCGGTGTCGGCGAGGGGGAGTCGTTCCTGGCCTCCGACGTCGCCGCGTTCATCGCCCACACCCGCTCGGCGATCGAGCTGGGCCAGGACCAGGTCGTGGAGCTGCGCCGGGACGGGGTGACGGTGACCGGCTTCGACGGCCGCCCCGCCGAGGTGCACAGCTACCACGTGGACTGGGACGCCTCCGCCGCCGAGAAGGGCGGCTACGACTACTTCATGCTCAAGGAGATCGCCGAGCAGCCCAAGGCGGTCGCCGACACGCTGCTCGGCCGGATCGACCCGTCCGGCTCGCTCACCCTGGACGAGGTGCGGATCTCCCCGTCCGAGCTGCGCGAGATCGACAAGGTCGTCATCGTCGCCTGCGGTACGGCCTTCCACGCCGGCCTGATCGCCAAGTACGCCATCGAGCACTGGACGCGCATCCCCTGCGAGGTGGAGCTGGCCAGCGAGTTCCGCTACCGGGACCCGATCCTGGACGGCCACTCCCTGGTGATCGCCATCTCCCAGTCCGGCGAGACCATGGACACCCTGATGGCGCTGCGGCACGCCCGCGAGCAGGGCTCCAAGGTGCTGGCGATCTGCAACACCAACGGCTCGACGATTCCGCGCGAGTCGGACGCGGTGCTGTACACGCACGCGGGTCCGGAGGTCGCCGTCGCCTCCACCAAGGCGTTCCTGACCCAGCTGGTGGCCTGTTACCTGGTGGCGCTGTATCTGGGCCAGGTGCGCGGCACCAAGTGGGGCGACGAGATCCAGGCCGTCATCAAGGACCTGTCCCGGATCTCGGAGGAGGTCGAGCGGGTCCTGGAGACGATGGAGCCGGTACGGGCGCTCGCGCGGACCCTGGCCTCGAAGAACACGGTGCTGTTCCTCGGCCGGCACGTCGGCTACCCGGTCGCCCTCGAAGGCGCGCTGAAGCTGAAGGAACTCGCCTATATGCACGCCGAGGGCTTCGCGGCGGGCGAGCTGAAGCACGGCCCGATCGCGCTGATCGAGGAGGATGTGCCGGTGGTGGTGGTCGTACCGTCGCCGCGCGGCCGTTCGGTCCTGCACGACAAGATCGTCTCCAATATCCAGGAGATCCGGGCCCGCGGGGCGCGCACGATCGTGATCGCCGAGGAGGGCGACGAGGCGGTCGTCCCCTACGCCGACCACCTGATCCGTATCCCGGCCACCCCGACCCTGCTCCAGCCCCTGGTCGCCACCGTCCCCCTCCAGGTCTTCGCGTGCGAACTGGCCACCGCGCGGGGCAACGAGGTGGACCAGCCGCGAAACCTGGCGAAGTCGGTGACGGTGGAGTGAGAAGGCTCCCGGGCTGAGAACAGGGCCGGCCCGTTCCCGCTCAGTGGACGGAGAAGCCGCCGTCCACGGGGATCGACTGGCCGGTGACGTAGGCGGAGGCGCGGCTCGCGAGGAAGACGGCCGCGCCTTCGAAGTCCCCGGCGAGGCCGTTGCGGCCGACCAGTGTCCGCGCGGCCAGCGCCGCCACCTTCTCCGGGTCGCCGGACAGCCGCCGGTTGAGCGCGGTCATCACAAAGCCCGGCACCAGCGTGTTGACGGTCACGCCGTACGGCGACCAGGCCTCCGCCTGCGAGCGGGCCAGTGACTCCAGCGCGCCCTTGGAGACGCCGTAGGCCCCGCTCTGCACGAAGGCGCGGTGGGCCTGCTGCGAGGTGATGTGGATGATCCGGCCGAAGCCCCGCTCCGCCATGCCGGGCCCGAACCGCTGCCCCAGCAGGAACGGCGCGTCAAGGTTCACGGCCATGGTGGTGTCCCACACGTCCTCGCTCAGCTCGCCCATCGGCGGCCGCAGGTTGATCCCGGCGGAGTTGACGAGGATGTCGGGCTCGCCGAAGACACCGGCCGCCTCCTCGGCCGCCGCGCGCACACCGTCCCGCGTGCCCAGATCGGCCGCGACCCAGCCGGCCCGGCATCCCTCGGCCGTCAACTCCCCGGCGGTCTCCTCCAGTTGCTCCTTGGTGCGGGCCACGGCCACCACGCTCGCGCCGGCCCGCGCCAGCGCCCCGGTGATGGCCCGGCCGATGCCGGAGCTGCCTCCGGTCACCACGGCGACACGGCCGTCGAGCGAGAACAGGTCGGAGAGATAACCCTGGGATGTCATGCACGCAGCGTAAGCGGCGCGTGGGCGCCTCGGCAGGGGGATTTCGGCAGGCGGGACGGGCCGCGACCGTAGGCTGCCCGGCATGAGCATCATCGGAGTGGGGATCGATGTCGCCGAGATCGACCGCTTTCGCGCGTCGTTGGAGCGGACACCTGGCATGGCCGAGCGGCTGTTCGTGGAGCGGGAACTGCTGCTGCCCAGCGGGCAGCGGCGCGGGATCGCCTCGCTCGCGGCCCGGTTCGCGGCGAAGGAGGCACTGGCGAAAGCGCTGGGGGCGCCGCCCGGACTGCAGTGGACCGACGCCGAGGTGTACGTCGAGGACAGCGGACAGCCCCGGCTGCGGGTGACGGGCACGGTGGCCGCGCGGGCCGCGGAACTGGGTGTGCGCTCCTGGCACGTCTCGCTCAGCCATGACGCGGGGGTCGCCTCGGCCGTGGTCGTCGCCGAGGGCTGATATCCGCCCCCTGGTCCCCGGGTGTGGGCCCCGGGCGATCCGGGGCAGACTCGGGGGCATGCGTAGTGCGTACAGCGTGGAGACGGTACGGGCGGCCGAGCGGGCCCTGATGGCGCGGCTGCCGGAGGGTGCGCTGATGCAGCGGGCCGCCGCGGGGCTGGCCGCCGCCTGCGCCGAGTTGCTCGGCCGGGTGTACGGCAGCCGGGTGGTGCTGCTCGTCGGCAGCGGCGACAACGGCGGCGACGCGCTGTACGCGGGGGCGCGGCTGGCCCGGCGGGGCGCCGGGGTCACGGCGGTCCTGCTCTCGCCCGAGCGGGCGCACGCCGGGGGACTGGGCGCGCTGCGGCGGGCCGGCGGCACGGTCGCCCCGGCCGGCGGAGCCGAGGAGTTGATCGGATCGGCCGACCTCGTCATGGACGGGATCGTCGGGATCGGCGGCAAGGGCGGGCTGCGGCCCGCGGCCGAGGCCCTGGCCGGGGCCGCCCGGCACTCCCGGGCCGCCGTGGTGGCCGTGGACCTGCCCAGCGGGATCGAGGCCGACAGCGGGGAGGTCCGGGGGGCCGCGATCCGGGCCGACCTCACCATCACCTTCGGCACGTACAAACCGGGGTTGCTGATCGATCCCGCGCGGGAGTACGCCGGGGTCGTACGGCTCGTCGACATCGGTCTCGAACTGCCCGCCGAGGGTGAACTCCAGTCCCCGCAACACGCCGATGTGGCACGGCTGTTGCCGGTGCCGGCCGCGGAGAGCGACAAGTACCGGCGCGGGGTCGTGGGCATCGCCGCCGGTTCCGCGCGCTATCCCGGCGCCGCCGTGCTCGCCGTCTCCGGCGCGCTGCGCGGCGGGGCCGGGGCCGTGCGGTACGTGGGCCCCGCCAAGGAGGCGGTCATCGCCCGTTTCCCGGAGACGCTGGTGTCCGATCAGGGACCGGCGAAGGCGGGGCGGGTACAGGCCTGGGTGGTCGGTCCGGGCGCGGGGGACGACGCGGCGACCGTGGCCGAGGTACTGGCCACGGACGTACCGGTGCTGCTCGACGCGGACGGGCTGCGGCTCGCCGCGCGGGACGCGGTGCGCGGACGTACGGCGCCGACGCTGATGACCCCTCATGCCGGCGAGGCGGCCGCGCTGCTGGGGGTGCGCCGGGAGGAGGTCGAGTCGGCCCGGCTCGCCGCGGTGCGGGAACTGGCGGCGGTCTACCGCGCGACGGTGCTGCTGAAGGGCTCCACGACGCTGGTCGCCGACGCGGCGGGCGGGGCCGTACGGGTCAACGCCACGGGAACGTCCTGGCTGGCCACGGCCGGCAGCGGCGACGTCCTGTCGGGCCTCGCGGGCTCCCTGCTGGCAGCGGGCCTGTCCGCCCGGGACGCGGGCAGCACGGCCGCGTATCTGCACGGCCTGGCAGGCCGCTTCGCCTCGAACGGCGCACCGGCGGCAGCGCACGACGTGGCATCACAACTCCCGGAGGCCTGGCGGGACGTACGCGCCTGAGGCGTGTTGCCGGGCTGGGGGGCTTGCCCGCGCGTGCGGGGTGCCGCTGCGCCCACCCGTGCCGCCCCAGCGGCACGACTGCCCGCAGCTACGGCGCTGTGGAGCCGACGGCGCTGCAGTTCCCTAAGGGGCGCGGGACTGTGTCTGATATGCGGCTCCGCCGCGATGGGGGTCCCCCCGGGTTCGAGCGAAGCCGAGAACTTGGGGGAGCGACCAGCCACGACGGCGCGGCAGACGAACGACTCCATCCCCCGGGTGACCCGACCGCGCGGCACCGCAGATCCGGCGGAGCCACACGTTTGGCTGATTGCATGATCAGCAGACGAATCGCGCCCAGGGTCGTCGCCGTACTGCTCACCACCACGACAGCCCTCTCCACGACCGCATACACAGCGGCCAGCGCCCCCGCGGCGAGCGCCCCCGCGCCGCCCGCTCCCGCCGCCCTCGACACCGACCTCGTCCCCGGTGTCGCCCCCGGGCCCGGTCAGCCCTGGCAGATCGACACGCCCGACCAGGCGCTGCCGCCGGAGGTGTACACCCCGACCGCGCAGGAGGACGCCGTGGAGCCGAAGGACGCGCCACCGGGGACGTACGACCTCATCGAGTACGTGCCGCTCGCCGACGCCGTCGCCAAGGTGAGCTGCAGCAAGCAGACCGGGCCCTACCAGCGGCAGGTGGAGCGCTGGCTGAAGCTGAAGACCGACGGGAAGCAGACCACCGCCGACTGCAAGGCGATCCGTGCCTTCCAGGCCAAGCACAAGATCAAGCCCGCCATCGGGTTCGCCGGGCCCGTCACCTGGTCGACCATGATGCTGCTGTCGGCGAAGAAGAACCCGAACGCGGCCAAGAAGTGCCCCGTCCGCTCGTACAAGGTCGCCTGCGTCGATCTGGACCGGCAGCTCACCTGGGTGCAGCAGGACTCCGAGGTGGTGTTCGGGCCGGTGCCCATGCGCAGCGGGCGCAAGGGCCACATCACCCGCAAGGGCTGGCACACCGTCTACTGGCGGCACAAGAACCACGTGTCGACCCTGTACGACGAGCCGATGCCGTACGCCCAGTTCTTCGACGGCGGCGAGGCCTTCCACGCGGCCTACGGCAGCATCTACACCACCGTCGGCTCCTGGGGCTGCGTCAATCTGAAACTCGCCGACGCGCGCAAGCTGTGGGGCGTGCTGGAGAAGGGCGACCACGTCTATGTGTGGGGGCGGCGGCCGGGTACCTGAGACTGAGACCGGGGCCCGTGGGCCCCTCTGAGAGACTGGGGGCGCGATGAGTGAGACTGCGACTGTGCCGACCGCCCCCCTGCGCGCCCGCGCTGAGATCGATCTGGGCGCCCTGCGGGCCAATGTGCGCGCCCTGCGTACCCGGACGCCGGGCGCGGCCGTGATGGCCGTCGTCAAGTCCGACGGCTACGGCCACGGGGCCGTGCCGTGCGCCCGCGCGGCCCTCGCGGCGGGCGCGACCTGGCTCGGCACGGCCACGCCCGAGGAGGCCCTCGCGCTGCGCGCGGCCGGGCTGCCGGGCCGGATCCTGTGCTGGCTGTGGGTGCCCGGCGGCCCCTGGCGGCAGGCGGTCGAGGCCGGCATCGATGTGTCCCTGAGCGGGATGTGGGCCCTGCGCGAGGCCGTCGCGGCCGCCCGCGAGGCCGGGCGCACCGCGCGCGTGCAGCTCAAGGCCGACACCGGACTCGGCCGCAACGGCTGTCAGCCCGGCCCGGACTGGGCCGAACTGGTCGGCGCGGCCCTGCGCGCCGAGGCCGAGGGGCTGGTCCGGATCACCGGGCTGTGGTCGCACTTCGCCTGCGCCGACGAGCCCGGTCACCCCTCCGTCGCCGCGCAAGTGAGCTGTTTCCGGGAGATGGTGGCGTACGCCGAGCAGCAGGGCGTACGGCCCGAGGTGCGGCACATCGCCAACTCGCCCGCCGCGCTCACCCTCCCCGAGACCCACTTCGACCTCGTCCGCACCGGCATCGCCATGTACGGCATCTCGCCGAGCCCGGAGCTGGGTGCGCCGGCCGACTTCGGACTGCGCCCGGTGATGACGCTCAGCGCCTCGCTGGCGCTGGTCAAGCACGTCCCGGGCGGCCACGGCGTCAGCTACGGCCATCACTACGTCACCCCCGGCGGGACCACCCTCGGTCTCGTCCCGGTCGGCTACGCGGACGGCATCCCCCGGCACGCCTCCGGCACCGGTCCGGTGCTGGTCGACGGTAAGTGGCGCACGGTCGCCGGGCGGGTCGCGATGGACCAGTTCGTGGTGGACCTCGGCGGGGACGAGCCCGCGGTGGGCAGCGAGGCCGTGCTCTTCGGGCCCGGCGACCGCGGTGAGCCCACCGCCGAGGACTGGGCGCAGGCCTGCGGCACGATCGCGTACGAAATCGTCACACGCATCGGCACCCGGGTTCCCCGCGTCTATGTGAACGGGGAAGAACTCGGGTAGCGGTCCGAGAGCGACCCGGGTCACCTTGTAACACCAGTCACACCGGCGCCACCGGCGCGCCTCGTACCGGCACCATCGGATTGATCCGAGTCACCACCCAGGCGAACCGCAGTACGGCGGAGAGGAGCGGTACGTGAGCGAGAGCAGCGCAGAGGCCGCGCGGGAGGTCGTCGCAGCGGCGACCGCCGCCGCCTCCGCCGCGGGAGCGGCCGGCGGCTGGCGCAGGGCGACCGGCATCGCCGGTGCCGCGATAGGCGTGCTCGCCGCGGGCGCGGCGGCCGGTGTCGCCGTCGAGCGGATGACGGTGGGCCGCGGGATGCGGCGAAAGGCCCGGCTGGCACTGGACTCGGCGGGCCCCTACGGCACCCTGCGCGGCACCCCGGGCAAGGCGTTCGCCGACGACGGTTCCGAGCTGTACTACGAGGTCGACGAGGTCGAGCCCGATCCGGGCCCGAACGTCTCCCCGCGCCGGCGCAGGCTGTTCGGCCGCAAGGCCCCCGCCCCGGTCACCGTCGTCTTCAGCCACGGCTACTGCCTCAACCAGGACTCCTGGCACTTCCAGCGGGCGGCGTTGCGCGGGGTCGTGCGGATGGTGCACTGGGACCAGCGCAGCCACGGCCGCTCCGGGCGGGGCGTGGCCCAGACCCGGGACCGGGTGCCGCTCACCATCGACCAGCTCGGCCGCGATCTGAAGGCCGTCCTCGACGCCGCCGTACCGGACGGGCCGATCGTGCTGGTCGGGCACTCGATGGGCGGCATGACCGTGATGGCGCTGGCCGCCCAGCACCCCGAACTGATCCGGGACCGGGTCGTCGCCACCGCCTTCGTCGGCACGTCGTCCGGGCGGCTCGGCGAGGTCAGCTTCGGGCTGCCGGTGGCCGGGGTCAACGCGGTGCGCCGGATCCTGCCCGGAGTGCTGAAGGCGCTCGGGCAGCAGGCGGAGCTGGTCGAGAAGGGGCGCCGGGCCACCGCCGAGCTGTTCGCCGGGATCATCAAGCGGTACTCGTTCGCGGGGCGGGACGTCGATCCGGCCGTCGAGCGGTTCGCCGAGCGGATGATCGAGTCCACGCCGATCGACGTGGTGGCCGAGTTCTACCCGGCCTTCACCGACCACGACAAGACCGAGGCGCTCGCCTCGTTCGGGGACATGCCGGTGCTCGTGCTCGCCGGCGTCCAGGACCTGGTCACGCCCAGCGAGCACAGCGAGGTCATCGCCGACCTGCTGCCCGACGCCGAGCTGGTCCTCGTCCCGGACGCCGGGCACCTCGTGATGCTGGAACACCCGGAAGTGGTCACCGACCGCCTCGCCGACCTGCTGACCCGCGCGGGTGCGGTGCCGGCAGGGGCTACGGTTAGTGGCTATGGAAGCTCCAGCAGCACCGCACGGCCCCACTGAGACCCGGCTGACGATCACCTCGCCCGAGCAGATGCGGGAGCTGGGCCGCAGGCTGGCCAAGGTGCTGCGCGCGGGCGATCTGGTGATGCTCAGCGGTGAGCTGGGCGCCGGCAAGACCACGCTGACCCGTGGGCTCGGCGAGGGTCTCGGCGTGCGGGGCGCGGTCACCTCGCCGACCTTCGTGATCGCCCGGGTGCACCCCTCCCTCGGCGGCGGCCCGCCTCTCGTGCACGTCGACGCCTACCGGCTCGGCGGCGGCCTGGACGAGATGGAGGACCTGGACCTCGATGTCTCGCTGCCCGACTCGGTGATCGTCGTGGAGTGGGGCGAGGGCAAGGTCGAGGAGCTGACCGAGGACCGCCTCCAGATCGTCATCCACCGCGCCGTCGGCGACACCACCGACGAGGTACGGCACGTGTCGCTGACCGGACTGGGCGCACGCTGGTCCGAGGCCGCCCTGGAGACCCTCACCGCCTGACCTTCACCGCCTGACCGGCGGCAGGATTCCGACAGGCCGTCGGCAACATATTGCGCAGGACGTCCCGGGCGTGGTCACATGGTATTCAGCCCGTGGTTAGGTGTGCCTAACTACGCCGCCCCCGCACCTCAGGAGGCGCCCATGTCCGCAACCACCCCCGCCGGGGTCTCCATGCACGATCTGCTGGCGGCCTGCGCGGCGGCGGAGGCGGTGTCCCGCCCTCCGCGGTCCCCGGAGCACCCCGAAGAGGCGGAAGGGAGGGGGGCGCGGGGCAACCCGCAGCCGGCCGAGAACCCCGAACCGCACCCCCGAGCCGCCGCTTGACTGCGCCCCGAGCCGCCGCCTAACGAACGACGATCACCCGTACCCCGATCGTCCCGAACTCCCACATCGCGTCCCCGTCCGTCCGGGACTCCCGGATCCCCCCGGTCCGCACGTCCGCCGCACCCGCGTAGCGCGTCGTCCCCACCGCCGCGCTGAAGCCGACCGCCAGCCCGTCCACCTCGGTGAACCGCACGACGTGCTCGATGGGGGTGCCGTCCGTGCCGGTGATCGCGTTCGAGCGGGAATTGACCCAGTACGTGCCCGGTGGCGGGTCGACGCTGCCGGGGTAGACCGGGTAGCTGCGCTCCACCTGGCCGTCGGCGCCGACCAGCCAGACCCGGTTGCCGGCCAGTGAGTACACGACCCGTTCGCCCGTACCGGACGCGCCCGGCAGAGCGGTCGAACCCTGGGTCGGCGGCGGGCCGCCGGCGGTGGCCGAGGGGGAGGCGCTCGCCGTGGCCCGGCCGCTGAGACTCGCCGGTACGTTCGCACTGGCCTGGTAGGAGAGGAAGCCGACGGCTGCGAGGGCGGCCGCGGTGAGGCCGGCCACGATTCCGGAGCTGGTCCCTGCCACCTGCGCTCACCTCTGCCTCGCGCCGATATGTCGTACTTCGTACAGACCGTAGCAGCCAGTGACCGTCTGCCCCGGACGGCGATACGGGCGGTTTGTGGCCTATGTCAGAAATCCCGCCTGCCCGGAGGCCCCGCCCTTCGGGCGGACGCCGGGATTTCCGACACAGGCCCCGAAGCGCCGTAGGCTGTTCGCGTGCTCTTGCTCGCTCTGGATACCGCAACACCCGCCGTCACCGTCGCGCTGCACGACGGCACGGACGTCATCGCCTCGTCGAGCCAGGTGGACGCGCGCCGGCACGGAGAGCTGCTGCTGCCGGCCGTGGACCGTGTGCTCGCCGAGGCCGGACTGGGACTGGACACCGTCACCGGCATCGTCGTCGGCATCGGGCCCGGCCCCTACACGGGCCTGCGCGTCGGCCTGATGACCGCCGACACCTTCGGCCTCGCGCTCGGCGTCCCGGTGCACGGCGTGTGCACGCTGGACGGCCTCGCCTATGCCGCCGACATCGAGAAGGGCCCCTTCGTCGTGGCGACCGACGCCCGGCGCAAGGAGGTCTACTGGGCGAGATACGCCGACTCCCGCACCCGGCTGACCGACCCCGCCGTGGACCGGCCGGCCGATATCGCCGAGCAGGTCGCGGGCCTGCCGGCGGTCGGCGCGGGCGCGCTGCTCTACCCGGATGTGTTCCCGGGCGTCCATGAGCCCGAGCATGTCTCGGCCGCCGCCCTCGCCTCGCTGGCCGCCGAGAGGCTGGCCGCCGGCGAGGAACTGCCGGCCCCCCGGCCGCTGTATCTGCGCCGCCCGGACGCCCAGGTCCCCAAGAACTACAAGGTGGTCACCCCGAAGTGACCGTGCGAATGCGCGAGATGCGCTGGTGGGACATCGACCGGGTCCTGGCGCTGGAGAAGGACCTGTTCCCCGAGGACGCCTGGTCGCGGGGCATGTTCTGGTCCGAGCTGGCCCACGCCCGGGGCGCCGAGGCGACCCGCCGCTATCTGGTCGCCGAGGAGGAGTCCGGGATCATCGGGTACGCGGGCCTCGCCTCCTCCGGCGACCAGGCCGATGTGCAGACCATCGCCGTGGCCCGCGACCAGCAGGGCACCGGCCTCGGCGGCCGGCTGCTGGCCGAGCTGCTGCGCGCGGCGACCGCCTTCGAGTGCCACGAGGTGCTGCTGGAGTGCCGGGTCGACAACATCCGCGCCCAGAAGCTCTACGAGCGCTACGGCTTCGAGCCCATCGGCTTTAGGCGCGGTTACTACCAGCCGGGCAATGTGGACGCCCTCGTGATGCGCCTGACCACCGACCAAGCAACCGAAGAGAAGAAGAATGGCTGACTCACGCGACGAGCCTCTCGTACTCGGCATCGAGACCTCCTGCGACGAGACCGGCGTCGGCATCGTCCGTGGCACCACCCTGCTGGCGGACGCCGTCGCCTCCAGCGTCGACGAGCACGCCCGCTTCGGCGGTGTCGTCCCGGAGGTGGCCTCCCGCGCCCATCTGGAGGCGATGGTCCCCACCATCGACCGCGCGCTGAAGGAAGCTGGCGTCTCGGCGAAGGACCTCGACGGCATCGCCGTGACGGCCGGCCCCGGCCTCGCGGGCGCCCTCCTCGTCGGTGTCTCGGCGGCCAAGGCGTACGCCTACGCCCTCGGCAAGCCCCTTTACGGCGTCAACCACCTCGCCTCGCACATCTGCGTCGACCAGCTGGAGCACGGCCCGCTGCCCGAGCCCACGATGGCCCTGCTGGTCTCCGGCGGCCACTCCTCGCTGCTGCTGTCGTCGGACATCACCTCCGACGTCCGGCCCATGGGCGCGACCATCGACGACGCGGCCGGCGAGGCCTTCGACAAGATCGCCCGCGTACTGAACCTGGGCTTCCCCGGCGGCCCCGTCATCGACCGGTACGCGCGCGAGGGCGACCCGGGGGCGATCGCCTTCCCGCGCGGTCTGACCGGCCCGCGCGACCCGGCCTACGACTTCTCCTTCTCCGGTCTGAAGACGGCCGTGGCCCGCTGGATCGAGGCCAGGAGGGCGGCCGGAGAGGAGGTCCCGGTCCGCGATGTGGCCGCGTCCTTCCAGGAAGCCGTCGTCGACGTGCTGACCCGCAAGGCCGTGCGCGCCTGCAAGGACGAGGGCGTCGACCATCTGATGATCGGCGGCGGTGTCGCGGCCAACTCCCGGCTGCGCGCCCTCGCCCAGGAGCGCTGCGAGGCCGCCGGCATCCGGCTGCGTGTCCCGCGCCCCAAGCTGTGCACGGACAACGGCGCGATGGTGGCCGCCCTCGGCGCCGAGATGGTCGCCCGTAACCGGGCCGTCTCCGGCTGGGACCTGTCGGCCGACTCCTCGCTGCCGGTGACCGACCCGCATGTCCCGGGCCACGGTCATGACCACGACCATGTGCACGAGGTCAGCAAGGAGAACCTGTACTCGTGACGGTCGCGCTGATGTGGGAGGCCCGCGCCGTCGACGGCCGGGGCGCCGAGCTGCTCGCCTGGGTGCGGGAACAACCGCTGGTCGGGGAGCCGTTGCGCCGCGAGACCCTGCGCGCGCCGCAGGACCGGGTCCTGGTCATCACCTGGTGGGACGCGTCGTACGACGCCGAGCTGCCCGAACTGCCCGAGCCGGACGCCGAGTTGGTGACCAGGGGTGTGCACCGCTGGCGGTTCGAGACCGTGGCGGACGGCTGAGGTTGAGGTGTCCGGCCCGGCTGGGCTATGATCATCACACAGCGAACGGCCGGAAAGACGGCCCGGACGCAGTGCGTTGGTGGTCCAAGGAAAGACGTCCCGCTTCCTGCGGGGAGATGCAGGTGCAAGGCCTGCCCGGCGCTCCATGAGAAACCCGCCCCGGTTGTCCGGGGCGGGTTTCGTCGTTATCGGTGATCGGCCCGCTGCGGCTGGACCGCCTCCGCCTCGGGGCCCGCCTCCGGGGCCGCCGCAGCCCGCCGCTCCTTGAGGTGCGCGTACGCCATCAGGCCGAACAGCACCGCGAGCAGCACCGCCGAGGAGCCCTGCGTGCCCAGATCCAGCCCGCCCTTGGCGGTGGGTTTGGTCAGGAGGTCGCCGGCCGTGGCGCCCAGCGGGCGGGTCAGCACGAACGCGATCCAGAAGAGCAGGACGTTCGGTACCGCCGGCACCTTCATCAGCAGCACCAGCACCAGCAGCAGACCGGTCACCAGGGCCGCACCGCCCAGATAGCCCAGGCCCGAGCTGTCGGACAGGAAGTCGCCCATCGAGGTGCCGAGGGTGTTGGAGACCAGGATCGCCGACCAGAACAGGGCCTCGCCGCGGAAGGTGACGATCTCGGTGATCTGGAAGGTCATCCCGCTGAGCTTCCAGCCCAGGAAGATCAGCAGCAGGAGGGAGATCAGGATCGCGGCGCCCTCCGGGTAGCCGAGCCCCAGGCCCTGCGGGCCCCAGCCCAGCCGGGTCGTGCCGTTCGAGAGGTACTTGGTGCTGGCGTCCCGGTTCATGAAGTCGGACATGGTGGTGCCGGCCATGGACGTCGACAGGATGACGGTCCAGTAGAAGAACGGGTTGTAGCGCGCGGAGCGCAGCTGCACCACCAGTGTCACCACGAACACCAGGAACAGGGCGATGGTGGTGAGGAAATAGCCGAGCTTCAGTGTCTGGGCGAACAGGTCGCCCGCGGTCTCGCCCAGGGTCGTCGCCGCGATCTTCATGATCCAGAACGCGAGGGTGACCTCGGGCAGCTTCTTCATGACGGATTTCGTCGTCGAGGACGTCGTCAACGGCGTGGTCAAGGGTGCTCCTGTGAGGGGGGGTGACGGGGGGCCGACCCTCCCAGGAGCTTCCTGAACGCATCCTGAACGCATGCGGCACAGGGCTTGCTTTTCGCCGGTTTCCGCGCTGGAGTCCAGCCCTCCGCCGCGAGAACCTCGCACCGGCGACCCCGTACGACGCGAACTGCGGGCCGAGACCGGCGTATTGCGGCATCGCGGGGGCGCTGGGATGAGAATTTCCCGAGCTGATGCGGCTCGCCGAGAGCCGGGGCCTGACCGCCGACCAGGTGCGGACCGTGATGGTGCCGGTCGTCACGGCGCCCTCCGACCCCAACCGGGTGATCGCGAGGGAGCCGGCGGTGAGCGACCTGTGGGCGTCCCTGCGCTGACCGGAAACGCTGGCCGGAAAACTCGCGGAACTTTTTCCCGGGAGGTGTCGATCCTGGTGTCTCCCGTTCGACGCACGGGGTGAGCGGCCGGGGAACGGCCCCGCCGCCCGACCGAAGGAGTCACCATGCCCCGTTACCTGTCCATCGTGCACATCGACGAGTCCTCCGCCCCCGCCGGAGGCCCCAGCGAGGAGCTGATGCAGCGCATGGGCCAGCTCATCGAGGAGATCACCAAGGCCGGCGTGATGCTCGACACCGCCGGACTGACGCCGTCCGCGCAGGGCACCACGGTGCGCTGGCAGGGTGGCGGCACCTCCGTCAGCGACGGGCCGTTCACCGAGTCCAAGGAGGTCATCGGCGGCTACGCGATCATGCAGTGCAAGGACAAGGCCGAGGCGGTGGAGTGGGCCAAGCGGTTCCTCCAGGTCCACGAGGACTACTGGAACGTGAGCTGCGAGGTCCGCGAGATCGCCGAGGGCTGAGTGTTCGCTGGCCCTGTGGCCCCCGGGGGTGTTGCATGGTGGGCTGTGGAACCACCGACCACCACGCAACACCCCGGCGCACCGGACTCCGCCGCGGGGCACGCCATCGAGACCGTCTTCCGGCTGGAGTCGCCCCGCGTCGTCGCCGGTGTCGCCCGGATCGTCCGGGACGTCGGCATCGCCGAGGAACTGGCCCAGGACGCGCTGGTCGCCGCCCTGGAGCAGTGGCCGCGCGACGGTGTGCCCGACAACCCCGGCGCCTGGCTCATGGCCACCGCCCGCCGCCGTGCCGTCGACCTGATCCGGCGCCGCGAGACCTACGCCCGCAAGCTCGCCGAGCTCGGCCGGGACCTGGAGACGGCCCCGCCGTCGTACGACACGCCCGCCGACCCGGACGACATCGACGACGACCTGCTCCGGCTCGTCTTCACCACCTGTCACCCGGTGCTGTCCGCCGAGGCCCGCACCGCGCTCACCCTGCGGCTGTTCGGCGGCCTGACCACGGCCGAGATCGCCCGTGCCCACCTCGTCCCGGAGCCGACGATCGCCCAGCGCGTCGTCCGAGCCAAACGCACCCTGGCGAGGAAGAACATCGCCTTCGAGGTGCCCTCGGGCCCCGACCGCGAGGCCCGCCTCGGCTCCGTCCTGGATGTCATCTACCTGATCTTCAACGAGGGATACGCGGCGACCGCCGGCGACGATCTGCTGCGCCCCGGCCTGTGCGAGGACGCGCTGCGCCTGGCCCGCGTCCTGTCCGCGCTGATGCCCAAGGAGGCGGAGGTGCACGGCCTGACCGCGCTGCTGGAGTTCCAGGCGTCCCGCACGGCCGCCCGCACCGGCCCCGACGGCGAGCCCGTCCTGCTCAAGGACCAGAACCGCCGCCGCTGGAACCGCATGCTCATCGCCCGCGGCATCCGCGCCCTCGGCCGCGCCGACGCCACGGCGACGGGAGCCCCCGGCCCGTACGCCCTCCAGGCGGCCATCGCCGCGTGCCACGCGCACGCGTACACGTACGAGGAGACCGACTGGCGCGCCATCGCCACCCTGTACGGACTGCTGGCCGCCCGTGCCCCCTCTCCGGTGGTCGAGCTGAACCGCGCGGTCGCCGTGTCCATGGCCGACGGCCCGGCCGCGGGGCTGCGACTGGTGGACGCCCTGGCCGCCGAGCCCGCCCTGCGCGGCTACCATCTGCTGCCCAGCGTCCGCGGTGACCTGCTGGCCCGCCTCGGCCGCACAGCGGAGGCGCGCGCCGAGTTCACCCACGCCGCCGCCCTGGCTCGCAACGACAGGGAACGCGCCCTGCTGCACCGCCGCGCGGACGAGCTGTCGCCCTAGGGCGTGTTGCCCTAGGCCCTGTCGTAGGCGGGACGTCCCACGAGCATCGTGGGTGCTCCGGCGACCCGGGTGAGGAACACGGTCGCCGCGTTCGGGCCCTGTGGCTTGACCTTCTTGCGCAGTTCCTCCGGCTCGACCGCCGATCCGCGTTTCTTCACGGTCAGCGTGCCCACCTCGCGCTCCCGCAGCAGGGCCTTCAACTTCTTTACGTTGAAGGGGAGTTGATCGGTGATCTCGTAGGCGGAGGCGTACGGGGTGGGCCGCAGGGCGTCGGCGGTGATGTACGCGATGGTCGCGTCGACCAGCCCGCCGCCGAGTTCCTCCGCCGCCTCGGCGACCAGATGGGCGCGGATGACGGCGCCGTCGGGCTCGTACAGATACCGCCCGACCGGCCGGACCGGGGGATCGGGCAGCCGCCTGCCGAGGAGCGTGCGCGGCCCGGGCAGCAGCGTGGCGCGTACGGCGCCCGGCGCCCCGGTCCCGAACCACACCACCGCCTCCTTCACATCGCCGCCGTCCGAGATCCACTCGGCCTCGGCGTCGGCGGGCACGGCCTCGTGCGGAACGCCGGGCGCCACCTTCAGTGCCGCGTGCGGAGCCCTGCGCGCGGCCTCGACCGCCCAGGACAGCGGTGGGGAGTAGGCCTCCGGGTCGAAGATCCGCCCGCCCGTCGCCCGGCCACCACCCCTCATCGACGCGCTTCGCGCGGCCCCTCCCGACCGCACGCCCCGCCGGGCGGGGTCGACGAACACGGCGTCGTACCCGTCCGTGTCCACCTCCGTGACATCCGCTTCCCGCACCTCGATCAGCTCGTCCAGCCCCAGCGCCTCGGCGTTCGCCCGCGCCACGGCCGCCGTCAGCGGATCCCGGTCCACGGCGAGCACGCGGATGCCCGCGCGGGCCAGCGCGATCGCGTCCCCGCCGATCCCGCAGCACAGATCGGCCACGGACGTCACGCCCAGGCCCGTGAACCGCTGTGCGCGGTAGGCCGCCACGGTGGCCCGCGTCGACTGCTCGACCCCGTTCGGAGTGAAGAACATCCGCCCCGCGTCCGCCGCCCCGAACTTCGCCGCCGCCCGCTGCCGCAGCCGGGCCTGGCCGAGCGCGGCCGACACCAGCTCGGCGGGGTGGTCGCGGCGCAGCCGGGTGGCGACGGCGAGTTCGTCGGCCGGCGCGGTGTCGCGGACCTCCGCCAGGAGGGCACGGCCTTGGGGGGTGAGAAGCAGAGCGAGGTCGTTCACCGGGTCATTGTGGGCCAGTCGGTGGATCGTGCGCCTTCCGGCCGCGGTGTCGGCCCGGCGGCACGGCTCCCGGCTGCGAGGATCCGGCACCATGCGAGCAGTCGTACAAAACGATGAGAACGATAAAAGACCGTCCCGTTTCGGGCGTCTCGCTCGGGGCTGCGGAGCCGTCGCGCTGGCCTCCGCCGCCCTCCTCTCCGGCTGCGCGGGTCCCACCGGGACCCGCCCCGCACCTGGCCGGGGCGGCCCCGGCCACGTCCTGAGCCCCAAGGCCCGCCAGGCCGCCGAACGTGCCCGTGTGGTCGCCGCCGCCAAGCGCTGGGGGCTGGACCAGGCGCCGCTTGCGCCCCCGGCGCCGCCCGCCGCGAAGCCGAGGATCACCGCCCGGCCCGGCTTCGAGGTGGACCACCAGGAGGACTGGAACCTGCCCCCGGTCTTCACCACGATCCCCACCAGGCAGAAGATCGTCTTCCTCACGATCGACGACGGCTCGGACAAGGACCCCGAGTTCCTGCGGATGATGCAGGAGCTGAAGATCCCGTACACCGCGTTCCTCAGCAACTACCTGATCGAGGACGACTACGGCTACTTCCGCAGGATGCAGTCCCTGGGCCACACCCTGAACAACCACACCCTGCACCACCCCTACCTGCCGGGTCTGTCCTACGACGATCAGAAGACCGAGATCTGCGACATGCAGGACATCATGGAGAAGCAGTTCGGCAAGCGCCCGACGGTCTTCCGCGCGCCCTACGGCAACTACAACCAGGACACCCTGCGCGCCGCCAAGTCCTGCGGCATCAAGTACGCGCCGATCTGGAACGAGGAGGTCTTCGTCGACCACTGGGAGTACCGCGAGGACGACCAGAAGATGCGCCGCGGCGACATCGTCCTCACCCACTTCCGCGGCCGCTCCGACTGGAACGGCACGATGATCGACGACATGCGCCGCTTCCTGAACAAGATCACGCGCGAGGGTTACGCCGTGGCCCGCCTGGAGGACTACCTGTGAGGCAGGGGAGGAGCCCGCGGGCGGAGCGCGCGGGGACCGGGCGCGGGCAGCGCCCGCGCCGTCCCATGGCCGCGCTCCTCGCCTCGGCCCTCCTCCTCGCCGGCGTCACCGGCTGCGCCCAGTCCGTCGACCCCATCGAACGCCTCGGCAAGAAGGCCGCCGAGCGCGTACACCCGCACGGCCCCACCCCCGACCAGAGCTACCGCCGCTGGGGCCTGAGCGAGCCCCTCGCCCGCCCGCCGCGGCCCGCCGCCCGCGCCCCGGCCCTCGCCCCGCAGACCGCCGGCCGCGCCCTGCCCCGCGTCGTCGACCACGTCCCCACCCACGACCGGGTCGTCTTCCTCACCTACGACGACGGCGCCGAGAAGGACCCCCGGTTCGTCGACATGGTCCGCGAACTCCGGCTGCCGGTCAGCATCTTCCTCGCCGACAGCGCCACCGGCCCCGACTACGGCCACTTCGCCAGCCTGCGCAAGCTGGGCGCCGGCATCCAGAACCACACCCTCGACCACCGCGCGCTGGCCGGACTGCCGTACGCCGGACAGCGCGCCGAGATCTGCGGTCAGCAGGCCCGGCTCAGATCCCGCCTCCGTGTGCGCCCCCGCCTCTTCCGGCCGCCCTACGCCTCGTACGACACCACCACCCTGCGCGCCGCGGCCGACTGCGGCATCTCCACGGTCGTCCTGTGGCGCGCCGCGATGACCCCCACCGACCTCGTCTACATCCGCGGCAAACACCGTCTGCGCGCCGGCGACATCATCCTGGTCGGCCCGGACGAGACCTCGGCGGCCCCCTTGCGGGAGCGCACGACCCAGGTGCTGCGCAGGGTCCAGCAGCGAGGGCTGACGGTGGGGCGCCTTGAGGACTATCTGAACTGATCAGGCGCCGGCGGGCACCGATCAGCCCGCCTGGGGGTGTCCCCGCTGGGGAGATCGAGGACGAGGCCGTTCAGGCCGAAGCGGGGGTCTGGGGGCGGCAGCCCCCGGTGGCGGCAGGGCGGCACCGAGCGCCAAAAGGGCCCCGGCACCGGCAATCTTCGGCCGACGCGCCGCGCTCATTGGCACTCCGCTTGACCGAGTGCTAATCGCAGTCATAGTCTCGGCTCTGGCACTCCCCGTAGGAGAGTGCCAACAACGCGACGGGCAGGTCCGGCACCCGCGACGACGGATCCACCTGGTCGCCACCTCAGACAGTTAACCCCGTGAGATCTCCGAAGGGGGAGGTCGGATCGTGACGACCACCAGCTCCAAGGTTGCCATCAAGCCGCTTGAGGACCGCATCGTGGTCCAGCCGCTCGACGCCGAGCAGACCACCGCCTCTGGCCTGGTCATCCCGGACACCGCGAAGGAGAAGCCCCAGGAGGGCGCCGTCCTCGCCGTGGGCCCGGGCCGCTTCGAGAACGGCGAGCGCCTTCCGCTCGACGTCAAGGTCGGCGATGTCGTGCTTTACAGCAAGTACGGCGGCACCGAGGTGAAGTACAACAACGAGGAGTTCCTCGTCCTCTCGGCTCGCGACGTCCTCGCGATCATCGAGAAGTAGTCACCTCGAGCACATTTTGCTCCTGAGCTGCGCCCCTGGCCCCCGCGACCGATAACGAAGCCGGGCGTCCGGGGCGCAGTTGTCTTTACACCCAATAGATTTCCGAGAGGGCTTCCGCTGTCATGGCGAAGATTCTGAAGTTCGACGAGGACGCCCGTCGCGCCCTTGAGCGCGGCGTCAACAAGCTGGCCGACACGGTGAAGGTGACGATCGGCCCCAAGGGCCGCAACGTCGTCATCGACAAGAAGTTCGGCGCCCCCACCATCACCAACGACGGTGTCACGATCGCCCGTGAGGTCGAGATCGAGGACCCGTACGAGAACCTCGGCGCGCAGCTGGTGAAGGAGGTGGCGACCAAGACCAACGACATCGCGGGTGACGGCACCACCACCGCCACCGTGCTCGCCCAGGCGCTGGTGCGCGAGGGGCTGAAGAACGTCGCCGCCGGCGCCTCCCCGGCCTCCCTGAAGAAGGGCATCGACGCCGCGGTCAAGGCCATGTCCGACGAGCTGCTCGCCTCGGCCCGCCCGATCGACGAGAAGTCCGACATCGCCGCCGTCGCCGCGCTGTCCGCCCAGGACCAGCAGGTCGGCGAGCTGATCGCCGAGGCCATGGACAAGGTCGGCAAGGACGGTGTCATCACCGTCGAGGAGTCCAACACCTTCGGTCTGGAGCTGGACTTCACCGAGGGCATGGCCTTCGACAAGGGCTACCTGTCGCCGTACTTCGTGACGGACCAGGAGCGCATGGAGGCCGTCCTGGAGGACCCGTACATCCTCATCAACCAGGGCAAGATCTCCTCCATCCAGGACCTGCTGCCGCTGCTGGAGAAGGTCATCCAGGCCGGCTCCTCCAAGCCGCTGCTGATCATCGCCGAGGACGTCGAGGGCGAGGCCCTGTCGACCCTGGTGGTCAACAAGATCCGCGGCACCTTCAACGCCGTCGCGGTGAAGGCCCCCGGCTTCGGCGACCGCCGCAAGGCGATGCTGCAGGACATGGCGGTCCTCACCGGCGCCACGGTCATCTCCGAGGAGGTCGGCCTCAAGCTCGACCAGGCCGGTCTGGACGTGCTGGGCTCCGCCCGCCGCGTGACCGTCACCAAGGACGACACCACCCTCGTCGACGGTGCCGGCAAGACCGAGGACGTGCACGGCCGTGTCGCGCAGATCAAGGCCGAGATCGAGAACACCGACTCCGACTGGGACCGTGAGAAGCTCCAGGAGCGCCTCGCGAAGCTGGCCGGCGGCGTGTGCGTGATCAAGGTCGGCGCCGCCACCGAAGTGGAGCTGAAGGAGAAGAAGCACCGTCTGGAGGACGCCATCTCCGCGACCCGCGCCGCGGTCGAGGAGGGCATCGTCTCCGGTGGTGGCTCCGCTCTGGTGCACGCCTCCAAGGTCCTTGAGGGCAACCTCGACAAGGCCGGCGACGAGGCCACGGGTGTCTCCGTGGTCCGCAACGCGGTCGTCGAGCCGCTGCGCTGGATCGGCGAGAACGCCGGCCAGGAGGGCTACGTCATCGTCTCCAAGGTCAAGGACCTGGAGAAGGGGCAGGGCTACAACGCCGCCACCGGCGAGTACGGCGACCTGATCAAGGCCGGCGTCATCGACCCGGTCAAGGTCACCCGCTCCGCCCTGGAGAACGCCGCCTCCATCGCCTCCCTGCTGCTCACGACCGAGACCCTGGTCGTCGAGAAGAAGGAAGAGGAAGAGCCGGCCGCCGCGGGCCACGGCCACGGCCACGCCCACTGAGCCTGACGCTCGTCACGAAGGCCCGGCACCCCGCCACGGGGTGCCGGGCCTTCGCCCTGTCCGCCGTCCCTAGGCCTACGTCTCCAACTCGTCCAGCGCGCCTAGCTGTTGCATCAGACCCAGCCTGTCGTCATGCCACCAGATCTCGGCGATCTTGCCGTCGGCGCCGAACCGGAACATCGTCGTCCCGGTCATGGCGACCTGCCGCCCGGTGGGCGCGATCCCCAGGAAGTCGCCCTTGTGCGTGGCGTCCCAGCGCCACCGCGCGCAGGCCCGCTCGCCCTGGGCGAGGACGTCCTCGACGGTGAAACCGAAGTCGAAGGCCGCCCGCCACATCCCGTACTCCTTGCGGGCGTTGTCCAGCCCGATGGTGTCCTGCGGGTCGGCCGGATCGTGGCTGTGGATGTCCTCGTCCAACAGGTCGTTGAGCGGCGGCAGTTCACCCGGTGCCGCCAGCGTCCGCAGGAACCGCCGTACGGTGTCCTCGGCCAGCCGCTCGTCGCGCACGACGTCCAGATCGGTGAACGTCGGCGTCTCGTCGCACAGGGCGAGGATCCCCTGGAAGATCTTGTCGGTCTCCGGGAGGTGCGAGTTCCGCATCGCCTCCTCGTAGGACGGGAACTCCACGACCTCGACGATGTGCGAGCCGTCCGACCGGTCCCTGCCCACCAGCGCGTGCGTCGCCGTCCGCTTCCCCTTGGTCTGTTCGACCCAGTCGTCCATGAGCCGGTTCATCTCGTCCAGCCGGCTCGTCCTGCAGTCGATGAGCTGTACGAAGGTCATGACGCTGCCTCCCGGCCCCCCTGGCCCGGTTGTGTCACGCCCATTTTCGCACCGGGACGGCAGCGCCACCCACCCGCTACTGCGGCCCGTACTTGCGGCCCGTCCGGGAGGAGATCCCGCCCAGCAGCCCGCGCGGGGCGACCTTCACCAGGCCCATCAGGGTCTTGTAACGGGGGTCGGGGATGGACAGGGACTTGCCGTGCGCCAGGTCGGCCAGGGCCGCCGCGACCAGCTTGTCGGCATCCAGCCACATCCAACCCGGGATATTGTCCGTGCCCATGCCGGCCCGCTGGTGGAACTCGGTGCGCACGAAGCCGGGGCACAGCGCCATCAGCCGGACACCGCTGCCGGCCAGGTCCCGGGCCGCGCCCTGGGTGAACTGCACGACCCAGGCCTTGGAGGCGCCGTAGGTGCCCCGGGGGACGAAGGCGGCCACCGAGGCCACGTTGACGACGCCGCCCCGGCCGCGCTCGCGCATCGCCTCCGACGCCGCCGAGGTCAGCCGGAGCACCGCCTCGCAGTGCACCTTGAGCATCTTCAGCTCGTCGGCCATGGACACTTCGAGATAGCGGCCCTTGTTGCCGAAGCCGGCGTTGTTGATCAGCAGGTCGACCGGGTTCTTCCGGTCGCCGAGGCGGTCGGCGACCGTCTCGATGCCCTTGTCCTCGGACAGATCGGCGGTCAGCACCTCCACCTCGATGCCGTGCCGGTCATGCAGTTCGGTCGCCTGTTCGCGCAGCCGCTTGGTGTCCCGGGCCACCAGGACGAGGTCATGCCCGTCAGCCGCCAGCCGCCGCGCGAACGCGGCACCGATCCCCGCGGTCGATCCCGTAATCAGAGCCGTTGTCATGGCCCAAGGGTAGTGACCCGGAGTGGGCGCGTCCGCTGCGCATGGGGCCGGGCGGCGGACCGGCCGACGGTCTCTCAGTCCTCCCGCGCCGCCGCGTACTTGCGGGCCGCCGCCAGCGTCTCCGCGTGCAGCGCCTCGCCCGCCGCGAGGACACGGGGCAGCAGCTCCCGCTCGGTGGTGACCGCGCGGAACTGCATCGCCACCGTCACCCCGTGGTCCGGCCGGTGCACGATCTCGATCGGGTCGCCCGCCCGCACCTCGCCCGGTTCGATCACCCGGAGGTAGGCGCCCGTTGCGCCCTTCTGCGTGAATCTCTTGACCCAGCCGCGCTCGCCCAAATGGCCCTGGAACGTGCGACACGGGATCCGGGCCGAGGTCACCTCCAGCACCACCTCGGCGCCGATCCGCCAGCGCTCGCCGATCAGCGCCCCGGACAGGTCCAGGCCGTCCGTCGTCAGATTCTCCCCGAAACAGCCGTTGGCCAGCGGCCGGCCGGTCGCTTGCTCCCAGGCGTCGAGGTCCTCGCGCGCATACGCGTACACCGCCTGGTCGTCACCGCCGTGGTGCCGCCGGTCGCACACCGCGTCCCCGGTGAGCCCGCTCCCGCCCACGCCCTTGGGCCCCGGCGCGCTCACCCGAACCGGACCGTCGACCGGCTTCTTGTCGATGCCCGTCACGCCCTCCGGCTGGTCCGTGTACGGCACCGCCCGGGGATGCCCCAGATTGACCGAAAGAAGCTTCATATCCGCACGGTACGGCACTCCGACTCAAAGCGTCGAGCGAATATTGTGCGTCATCTCCAAGTTGCTCTTATACTCGAAGGGTGATCGAGGCTCGTCATCTCCGCGTCCTGCGCGCCGTCGCCGCCACCGGCTCCTTCTCGGCGGCGGGGCGGGAACTGGGCTGCACCCAGCCCGCCGTGAGTCAGCAGATGAAGGCCCTGGAGACCTCGGTCGGCACCCCGCTGCTGGTGCGCAACGGCCGTGAGATGCGTCTGACCCAGGCCGGAGAAGCGCTGGTCAGGCACGCCTCTGGGATCCTCGCCGGGCTCACCGCGGCCGAGGAGGAGGTCGCGGCCATCGCGGGTCTGCGCGCCGGCCGGGTCCGGCTGGTCTCCTTCCCCAGCGGCAGCTCCACCCTGGTCCCCACCGCCCTGGCCGCCCTGCGCGCCGCCCACCCCGGCACCCGCGTCTCCCTGGAGGAGGCCGAACCCCCGAAGTCGGTGGAGCTGCTACGCGAGGGCGACTGCGACCTGGCCCTCGCCTTCCGTTACGAGGGGGCGGCGGTCGCCGAGGACTGGGACGACCTGGTCGTACGGCCTCTGCTGGCGGACCGTCTGGTCGCCCTGGTGCCCGAGCGGCACCGCCTTGGGCGCGCGGAGAGTGTCGCCATCGGCGAGCTGGCGCAGGAGCCCTGGATCGCCGGCTGCCCGCGCTGCCGCGGCCAGCTGGTCGAGGTGTGCGAGGGAGCCGGTTTCACCCCGCGCATCGACTTCGCCACGGACGACTATCCGGCGGTGGTCGGCCTGGTCGGCGCGGGGCTGGGCGTCGCCGTGCTGCCGCAGCTCGCGGTGGAGTCGGTGCGGCCCAGAGGAGTGCGGACGGTGCGGCTGGAGCCTGCCGTACGCCGCCAGATCGTCGCCCTCACCCTGCCCGACCTGGCCCAGGTCCCGGCCGTGGCGGCGACCCTGGAGCAACTGGCCCGCGCGACCGGCCGCGGCTAGGGCCTGTCCGGCGGGTCAGGTCGCGGGAGAGTGGCGGTGCCTCATCGGCGCCCGCGTGCCCGAGGGGCGTGCGATAGCGCGGCACACCGGGCGTGCTCCGGTGGGCCTGAGGGTGCAGAAACGTTACTTCTATGGGTTCGAGGCGGTGTCCGCGCCGGCGGCCGAGGCTGCCACCAGGCGGTTGCGCGCCCGCCCCATCAACTCCTCGCGCTCGTCCTCGGTCAGGCCGCCCCACACGCCGTACGGCTCGCGTACCGCCAGCGCGTGCGCCGCGCACTCCGCGCGGACAGGGCACCTCATGCAGACCTCCTTGGCCGAGTTCTCACGAGCGCTCCGAGCCGCCCCGCGCTCGCCCTCGGGGTGGAAGAAGAGCGAGCTGTCCACACCGCGACAGGCAGCCAGCAGCTGCCAGTCCCACAGGTCCGCGTTCGGTCCGGGAAGGCGGGAGAAATCTGCCATTACGTGACCCCTTGTAGCCGTTCTGAGCGGATACGGTGCCATCGACCGTACATCTCCGGTCTAAGGAGATGAAAATATGACTCATTGGCAATCTAGCCTCGGACACCACAAAACGGGAAGAAAAGCGTCCAAATGGGGCATAGTTGTGATGAAAAGTTGAGGGTCTGTTGGCCATGTCTGCACCGTGTCGAGACCCTCACGTAGAGTGCCGAAGACGGCATGTAGCCCCGTAACTCTTTCGAGTGACCGTCGTTGAGAGTGCGGAGGCGGTTGAAAACACAAGCGCTCGGGCAGGCGTCCGAGACGGTCGACCGCACAGGTGACGATTCCGTACCAGCCTGGAGGCTCAAGGTGACGCGCATCAGCTGCGGAGGGCGGTCATGACATCCGTCCTCGTCTGCGACGACTCCCCGCTTGCCCGAGAGGCGCTCCGCCGCGCGGTAGCGACCGTGCCCGGCGTCGAGCGCGTGACGACGGCGGCCAACGGCGAGGAAGTCCTCCGCCGCTGGGGCGCCGACCGCTCCGACCTCATCCTGATGGATGTGCGCATGCCCGGCCTGGGCGGTGTGGAGACCGTGCGGCGGCTGCTCTCCGCCGACCCCGGCGCGCGCATCATCATGCTCACGGTCGCCGAGGACCTCGACGGCGTGGCTCTCGCGGTCGCCGCCGGCGCCCGGGGCTATCTGCACAAGGACGCCTCGCGCGCGGAGCTGCGCGCCACGGTGACACAGGCCCTCGCCGACCCGACCTGGCGGCTGGCCCCGCGCCGGCTGCGCTCGGCCGAGATGGGCGCCGCGCCCACGCTCACCGCGCGCGAGATCCAGGTCCTGGAGGGCATGAGCCACGGTCGCTCCAACGCCGAGATCGGCCGCGAGCTGTTCCTCTCCGAGGACACCGTCAAGACGCACGCGCGACGGCTGTTCAAGAAGCTCGGCGCCTCGGACCGGGCCCACGCGGTGGCGCTCGGCTTCCGCTGGGGACTGGTTCGGTAGGCGGTGCGCGGCCCTTCGGGGCAGGCGAGGCCGACCGCCATCGGGCACCCCCGCCGGGTGGGTGTCCGCCTCCCCTGGCAGCAGCCGGGCGCCCTTTCGGCGCCCGAAACACCCACGGCAGCGGTCCCGGCATGCGCTGCGGGGCACTCGTGCCGTCCACCGGCCGGGCCCAGGACCCGCTTACGGCATGACGCCGGGCTGCTCCGGGGCCGGACGAGTGATTCCTGCGGGGCCCGAGGTGTGCGGGCCGGACGAGCGCGCCTCGCGGCTCCAGCAGCGTGCCGACCGGCCGCGCCGGTGTGTCGGCGTGCGTCGGCCGTAGGCGTGGTGGGCGACGCGGGTGTACGACCCGGTGGGCGAGGTGCCCTGCGGCTCCGCAGGCGCGTCGGCGCGCCCGGCATCCGCGCGCCCTGGTCGTGCCTGCGATCGGGTGCGATGTGGTCGTGCGCGTGGTCCGGTGCGACACGATCGTGTGCGTGGTGGGGTGTGACGCGGTCGTACGCGCGGTCCGGTGCTACGCGGTCTTGTGCGTGGCGGGTTGCGACGCGGTCGTGCGCGTCCCTCGCCGTGCGGCCGCCCGCGTCCCCTGGGGCCGGGTGCCGTAGCGTCACCGCGACGAGTCGGGCCGGGTGCCGTAGCGCCACCGCGACGAGTCGGGCCGGGCGTCGTAGCGCCACCGCCGCGAGTCGGGCCGGGCGTCGTAGCGCCGTGCCGTGGTGCCGGTGTCGTGGTGCTGCGTCGTGGTGCCGGTGTCGTGGTGTCGTGTCCCGGTCGGGATGCCGGGGGGACGGTCGCGCGCGTGGTGCGTTCTCGTCGTTCCCGGGGGCGGATGCCGGTGGCATGCCTCGGAAGCTCCGGATGCCCCTGGGCGCGGTCGTGACGGGGCTACGAGGGGTGGACCCCGTCACACTCGTCCGGCGCCGCGGCAGACCGGCGGCCGGGGGACCGCTCGCGCGCGTGCACGGAGATCCACTTGCCGAACACCCGTGGTCGGCGCCGTGCGGCGGGCGTCGGGCCGTATGCGGGACGGCTGTTCGCGCCCCCGGCGTACGACCCGGTCGGACGCTTCGGCGGGCGCGGCGCAAGGCGGCCCGCCGGATGGGCGATGCTCGTTTCGCCGCCGATGCCGCATCCTTGAGGTGTGGAGTCTCTCGGGGACGAGTCGGTCGAGGTGAAGGGGAGGGCGCAGGGGATGAGTGCCGGCGCGCCTGCTCATAACGCTTCGGTGCATAACCACGAGCACGATGCGACGGACCGGACGGCCGCAAGGCACGATGGACCGATGCGCGAGGACGAGGCGGGCACGGCCCAGGGGGCGATCGGTGCGCTCGTGCATCGCGCTGTCGACGGGGACGAGCAGGCCACGCACGATCTGCTCGCCCATGTCCACCCGCTGGCGCTGCGCTACTGCCGCACCCGGCTGTCCCGGCTGCCCGGCGACGCACGCCACTTCGTGGAGGACCTGGCCCAGGAGGTCTGTGTGGCCGTCCTCCTCGCCCTGCCCCGGTACCGGGACACCGGGCGCCCCTTCGAGGCGTTCGTCTTCGCCATCGCCTCCCACAAGGTGGCCGACCTGCAGCGCGCCGCGATGCGTCACCCCGGATCCACGGCGGTGCCGTCCGACGAGATGCCCGAGCGCCCGGACGACTCCCTCGGCCCCGAGGAGCGCGCCCTGCTCAACAGCGACGCCGCGTGGGCGAAGAAGCTTCTCGCCAACCTCCCCGAGAACCAGCGCGAACTGCTCCTGCTGCGTATCGCCGTGGGCTTGACCGCGGAGGAGACGGGGCAGATGTTGGGAATGTCACCCGGCGCGGTCCGCGTGGCCCAGCACCGGGCACTGAGCCGCCTCAGGGCGCTCGCCGAACAGTAACCCCCGTGTGCGGACCCCTGGTAGCTCCTTCGCTGAACAGGCGCGTCCCCGTTTCCGTACGAACATACGAAGCCTGAAGCAAGCCCCTACCGTGGAATTTGCTAGCGATGCTTCCCGTTAGCATGGACATCCGCACCGATCAAGGCCATTTGGGGAAGGTGTCATGACTGCCAACGTCGACGGAGTGCCCGGTAAATTCGCGACACTCGGGCTGACCTACGACGACGTGCTGCTGCTGCCGGGCGCGTCGGACATGGCACCCGACGAGATCGACACCGCCTCGTACGTCTCCAAGAACGTGCGGGTCAACATCCCGCTGCTGTCCGCCGCCATGGACAAGGTGACCGAGTCCCGCATGGCGATCGCGATGGCCCGCCAGGGCGGCGTCGGCGTGCTGCACCGCAACCTCTCCATCGAGGACCAGGCCAACCAGGTCGATCTGGTGAAGCGCTCCGAGTCCGGCATGGTCACCGACCCCATCACCATCCACCCGGAGGCCACGCTCGCGGAGGCCGACGCGCTGTGCGCCAGGTTCCGCATCAGCGGCGTCCCGGTGACCGACGGCGACAAGAAGCTCCTCGGCATCGTCACCAACCGTGACATGGCCTTCGAGAGCGACCGCAGCCGCCGGGTGCACGAGGTGATGACCCCGATGCCGCTGGTCACCGGCAAGGTCGGCATCTCCGGTCCGGATGCCATGGAGCTGCTGCGCAAGCACAAGATCGAGAAGCTGCCGCTCGTCGACGACAAGGGTGTCCTCAAGGGCCTCATCACCGTCAAGGACTTCGTCAAGGCGGAGCAGTACCCGAACGCCGCCAAGGACGCCGACGGCCGCCTCCTGGTCGGCGCGGCGGTCGGCGTGGCCGGTGACGCCTTCGAGCGCGCCCAGGCCCTGATCGAGGCCGGCGCCGACTTCATCGTCGTGGACACCGCGCACGGCCACTCCCGCCTGGTCGGCGACATGATCGCCAAGATCAAGTCGAACTCCTCCGGCGTCGACGTCATCGGCGGCAACGTGGCCACGCGCGACGGCGCCCAGGCCCTGGTCGACGCGGGTGCCGACGGCATCAAGGTCGGCGTGGGCCCCGGCTCCATCTGCACCACGCGCGTGGTCGCCGGCGTCGGCGTCCCGCAGGTCACCGCGATCTACGAGGCCGCGCTCGCCGCCAAGGAGGCCGGCGTCCCGGTCATCGGCGACGGCGGTCTGCAGTACTCCGGCGACATCGCCAAGGCCCTGGTCGCGGGCGCCGACACGGTGATGCTCGGCTCGCTGCTCGCGGGCTGCGAGGAGTCCCCGGGCGAGCTGCTGTTCATCAACGGCAAGCAGTTCAAGTCGTACCGCGGCATGGGCTCGCTCGCCGCGATGCAGACCCGCGGCGACCGCAAGTCGTTCTCCAAGGACCGCTACTTCCAGGAGGGCGTCGCCTCCGACGAGCAGCTGATCCCCGAGGGCATCGAGGGCCAGGTGCCCTACCGCGGCCCGCTCGCCTCCGTCGTGCACCAGCTGGTCGGCGGTCTGCGCCAGTCGATGTTCTACGTCGGCGGCAGCACGGTCCCCGAGCTCCAGGCGAACGGCCGCTTCGTGCGGATCACCTCGGCGGGTCTGAAGGAGAGCCACCCGCACGACATCCAGATGACGGTCGAGGCGCCCAACTACAGCAGCAAGAAGTGACGTGCACGCGCGCGTGAAGCCCGTTCAGGCATGACCGACGGCGGCTCCGGAACCTCCGGGGCCGCCGTTGTCGTACCCGTCGGCGATACTGGGAGACGCTGAAACGCATCAGGGAAAGGCCAAGACGTGACTGAGATCGAGATCGGGCGCGGCAAGCGCGGCCGCAGGGCGTACGCCTTCGACGACATCGCCGTCGTCCCCAGCCGCCGTACGCGGGACCCGAAGGAGGTCTCGATCGCCTGGCAGATCGACGCCTACCGCTTCGAGCTGCCCTTCCTGGCCGCACCCATGGACTCGGTCGTCTCCCCGGCCACCGCGATCCGCATCGGTGAGCTGGGCGGCCTCGGGGTGCTCAACCTCGAAGGCCTGTGGACGAGGTACGAGGACCCGCAGCCGCTGCTCGACGAGATCGCCGAGCTGCCCGCCGAGCAGGCGACCCGCCGCCTCCAGGAGGTGTACGCCGCGCCGATCAAGGAGGAGCTGATCGGCGCCCGCATCAAGGAGGTGCGCGACTCCGGCGTGGTCACGGCGGCCGCGCTCTCCCCGCAGCGCACCGCCCAGTTCTCCAAGGCGGTCGTGGACGCGGGTGTGGACATCTTCGTCATCCGCGGTACGACGGTCTCGGCGGAGCACGTCTCGTCCTCGCACGAGCCGCTGAACCTGAAGCAGTTCATCTACGAGCTGGACGTCCCGGTGATCGTCGGCGGCTGCGCCACGTACACCGCGGCCCTGCACCTGATGCGCACGGGCGCCGCGGGTGTGCTCGTGGGCTTCGGCGGCGGCGCCGCCCACACCACGCGCAACGTGCTGGGCATCCAGGTCCCGATGGCCACGGCCGTCGCCGACGTGGCCGCGGCCCGCCGTGACTACATGGACGAGTCCGGCGGCCGGTATGTGCACGTGATCGCGGACGGCGGTGTCGGCTGGTCCGGCGACCTGCCCAAGGCGATCGCCTGCGGCGCCGACGCCGTGATGATGGGCTCCCCGCTGGCCCGTGCCACGGACGCGCCCGGCAGGGGCCACCACTGGGGCATGGAGGCGGTCAACGAGGAGCTGCCCCGCGGCAAGAAGGTCGACCTCGGCACGGTGGGCACCATCGAGGAGGTCCTCACCGGCCCGTCCCACACCCCCGACGGCTCGATGAACTTCTTCGGTGCCCTGCGCCGCGCGATGGCCACGACCGGCTACAGCGAGCTGAAGGAGTTCCAGCGGGTCGAGGTGACGGTCGCGGACAGCCAGCACCGCCGCTGACGCGTCTCCGCCGGCAGTAGGACGCGAAGGGCCCGGTCACCGAGAAGGTGACCGGGCCCTGCCGCTTGTGGGACGGGGTCAGGCGGCGGCCTTCTTGGTGGCGGAGAACGCGGCGAACCCGGCGATGGCGAAGAAGAGGAACGTCAGCGGGTCGGCCTCCTCCTTCCAGGCCTTCTGGACCAGGTCGAAGTGGTTGAAGAAGACGTCGGAGAAGTCCAGGCCGCTCTCCTTGGCGCCGATCATGGCCTCGCCCACGAGCTGGCCGAGGTAGACGGCGGCCAGGGCCAGGACGACGGCGGCGATCGGGAGGACCGGGTTGCGGCCGCCCGCCTTGCCGGCCGCGAGACCGACGACGAAGCCGACGCCGACGGCCGCGTAGCCGATCTCGTGCTTGGTGGCGCCGATGACGAGGCCGTAGAGCGCGGCGGCGGCCATGGCGGCGACGACCGCGGCGACCACACCGAGGACGAGGTTGTTCCGGGCGGGCGCGGCCGGCGCCGGCGGGGCGAAGGCGCCCGGCTGGCCGGGGAACGCGCCGGGCTGGCCGGGGAACGCGCCGGGCTGGCCGCTGACGGCGCCCTGCTGCGGCGGGTACGGCGCGCCGGCCGGGCCCTGCCCGGCGTACGGGTTGCCGCCTACCGGACCGGACGGCGGCTGCTGCGGAGATGGAGCTGACTGGCTCATGACAGAAATCCCCCCGAAAAAGAGCATGACTGAAGAACAGAAACGGAAGACCCCCGTACACGCGCGCGTGCGGCGCGTTCGGTGAGTCCGGGGGAGATTAACAGCCGGGGGTGACAACGCTCCCGGCTGTTTTCCGTTCGTGACCGGGCTCAGAGCCGGTGCGCCGAGCCCATCGGGGTGGTTCCGCGGGTGTCCAGCAGCAGTTGGGCCTTCACCGACAGGGCCTGCAGGTCGTACGTCCGGTGGTTCTGGAGCAGGATCGTCAGGTCCGCGTCGGCCGCGGCGTCGTAGAGCGCGTCCGCGCGCGGCACCGGGCGCTCCAGGACGTTCCAGAAGGCCACGTGCGGGTCGTGGTAGCTCACCGACGCGCCCAGCTCCATCAGCCGGATCGCGATCTCCTGGGCCGGGGTGCCCTGCTGATCGGCGATGTCGGGCTTGTAGGTGACGCCGAGCAGCAGCACGCGCGCGGCGCGGGCGGACTTGCCGTGCTCGTTCAGGAGCGTGGCGGCCCGCTGGACGACATAGCGCGGCATGCGGTGGTTGACCTGCTGGGCCAGCTCCACCATCCGCAGGGTGCGGGTGGCGTGGCCGGTCAGGTCCTGCGGGACACCGTGCCCGCCGACGCCCGGCCCCGGCCGGAAGGCCTGGAAGCCGAAGGGTTTGGTCTCCGCGCACCGGATGACGTCCCACAGGTCGACACCCAGCTCATGACAGAGCACGGCCATCTCGTTGACGAGCGCGATGTTCACATGCCGGAAGTTGGTCTCCAGCAGCTGCACCGTCTCCGCCTCGCGCAGCCCACGCGCGCGCACCACCTTGTCGGTGAGCCGGCTGTAGAAGGCGGCGGCCGACTCGGTGCAGGCGGGGGTGAGACCGCCGATGACCTTGGGGATGCTGGCGGGGGAGTGGCCGCGGCTGCCGGGGTCGACCCGGCTCGGGGAGTAGGCGAGGTGGAAGTCGCGGCCGGCGCGCAGCCCGGAGCCCTCCTCCAGCAGCGGCCGCAGGAACGTCTCTGTCGTGCCGGGCAGCACCGGCGACTCCAGGATGACCGTGGTGTGCGGGCGCAGCCGCTCGGCCAGCGCGCGGGCCGCCGTCTCCACCTCGCCGAGGTCCAGTGCGCCGTCGGTGCCGCGCGGGGTCGACGCGCAGATCACCGCGGTGCGCACCCGGCCGAGCTCGGCCGGGTCGGTGCCGGGCCGGAAACCGGCCTGGTGCATCCGGCGCAGCTCGGCAGGGCTCAGCGAGCCCTCCTCCGGGCCGGTGGCGAAACCGACGGTGGGGATGCGTGCGGCGACGGCGGCCTGGGCGAGCGGCAAGCCGTAGGAGCCGAGTCCGATGACGGCGAGGTCTGCGGGCATGCGTGGGCCGTCCTTCCAGTAGCCGAAGCGGGACAGGTGCGCAACCGCTGTCGACAGGTCGTGCGCGAGTGCCCTGTCAGACTAGGTACACATATGACTGTTATGTGTGATTGTGTTCGTGTGTCTTCCGAGGGTTGTGCGTGAGTTGTCCACAGGTTGGGAGGCCGTGGTGGCTGAAGTCGGGCAACCCGGTCACAATTTGGGCATGAGGAGGGGATGAACCGGGCTTCGCCCACGGGGTGCGGCCGACGCGAGCGGGTCTGGGACAGCGGGAGGCAGCGGTGAGGACAGCGACTCTGGGGCCGGCGCAGCGCGCCGAGGCACTGGCGGCGATGGCGGAGCGGGAGCTGGACGTGCTGGTGATCGGCGCCGGAGTCGTCGGCGCGGGCACCGCGCTGGACGCCGTCACCCGTGGGCTGTCCACCGGTCTGGTCGAGGCCCGCGACTGGGCGTCCGGCACCTCCAGCCGGTCCAGCAAGCTGATCCACGGCGGGCTGCGCTATCTGGAGATGCTCGACTTCGCCCTCGTACGGGAAGCGCTGAAGGAGCGTGGGCTGCTGCTGGAGCGGCTCGCTCCACACCTGGTCAAGCCGGTGCCGTTCCTCTACCCGTTGCAGCACAAGGGCTGGGAGCGGCTGTACGCGGGCTCGGGCGTCGCGCTCTACGACGCGATGTCGATGGCGCGCGGACACGGCCGGGGACTGCCCCTGCACCGGCATCTGAGCCACCGTCACGCCCTGCGTGTCGCCCCCTGCCTGAAGAAGGACGCCCTGGTCGGCGCCCTGCAGTACTACGACGCCCAGATGGACGACGCCCGCTTCGTGGCCACGCTGGTGCGCACGGCCGCGTCCTACGGCGCGAAGGTGGCCAACCGCGCGCGGGTGACCGGGTTCCTGCGCGAGGGCGAGCGGGTGGTCGGCGCCCGGGTGCAGGACGTGGAGGGCGGCGGGGAGTACGAGATCCGCGCCAAGCAGGTGGTGAACGCGACCGGTGTGTGGACCGACGACACCCAGGCCATGGTGGGGGAGCGCGGCCAGTTCCACGTCCGCGCCTCCAAGGGCATCCACCTGGTCGTGCCCAAGGACCGCATCCACTCCGCGTCCGGACTGATCCTGCGCACCGAGAAGTCCGTCCTCTTCGTCATCCCCTGGGGACGGCACTGGATCATCGGCACCACCGACACCGACTGGGACCTCGACAAGGCCCATCCGGCCGCCTCCAGCGCCGACATCGACTACCTGCTGGAGCATGTGAACTCGGTTCTCGCGGTGCCGCTCGGCCGCGACGACGTCCAGGGCGTGTACGCGGGTCTGCGTCCGCTGCTCGCCGGGGAGTCCGACGCCACCAGCAAGCTGTCCAGGGAGCACACCGTCGCCCATCCGGTGCCGGGACTCGTGGTCGTGGCGGGTGGCAAGTACACGACGTACCGGGTGATGGCGAAGGACGCGGTCGACGAGGCGGTGCACGGGCTGGACATGCGGGTCGCCGACTGTGTGACGGAGGAGACCCCGCTGCTGGGCGCGGAGGGCTACCAGGCGCTGTGGAACGCGCGCGCCCGCATCGCCGCCCGCACCGGACTCCATGTGGCCCGCGTCGAGCACCTGCTGAACCGCTACGGCTCCATGGCCGAGGAGGTCCTGGAGCTCATCGCCGCCGACCCGGGCCTGGGCGAGCCGCTGCAGGGCGCCGACGACTATCTGCGCGCCGAGGTGGTGTACGCCGCCTCGCACGAGGGCGCCCGGCATCTGGACGACGTCCTCACCCGCCGCACCCGTATCTCCATCGAGACCTTCGACCGGGGCACGCGCAGCGCCCGCGAGGCGGCGGGGCTGATGGCGCCGGTCCTCGGCTGGGACAAGGACCAGATCGAGCGCGAGGTCGAGCACTACGAGAAGCGGGTGGAGGCCGAGCGGGAGTCCCAGCTCCAGCCCGACGACCAGACGGCGGACGCGGCGCGACTGGGGGCGCCGGACATCGTGCCGCTCAGCTGACACCGGCGGGGCGCAGACCGGTCGAACTGGCATGGAGGGGTGCCGGTTTCGCCCTTCTTACGACCCATCATCCCGGTAGGCGCAGCCCTCGCTCCGCATGACCGCGCGGTCCGTGGCGGGCGGGCCGTGGCCAGGGGCACCCTGGGCGAGGCGCACTTGTCGAGTGAGAGACAATGGAGGCTCTGTCAGGGCGGGTTGCATGAGGGGACGCATGTCGGAGACGGAGCGGGCGGGTACATCGCGTCAGGGGACTCGTCAGGACAAGGGCGAGCGTCGTCTCCTCGCCGGGCGGTACCGGCTGGGGGACGTGCTGGGCCGGGGCGGTATGGGCACGGTCTGGCGTGCCGAGGACGAGACCCTGGGCCGGACGGTCGCCGTCAAGGAACTGCGGTTCCCGTCGAACATCGACGAGGAGGAGAAGCGGCGCCTGATCACGCGCACCCTGCGCGAGGCCAAGGCGATCGCCCGGATCCGCAACAACAGCGCGGTGACGGTCTTCGACGTGGTCGACGAGGACGACCGGCCGTGGATCGTCATGGAGTTGGTGGAGGGCAAGTCCCTCGCCGAGGTCATCCGCGAGGACGGCGTGCTGGAGCCCCGGCGCGCCGCCGAGGTGGGCCTCGCCGTCCTCGACGTGCTGCGCTCCGCGCACCGTGAGGGCATCCTGCACCGCGATGTGAAGCCGTCCAACGTCCTCATCGCCGAGGACGGCCGGGTCGTGCTCACCGACTTCGGTATCGCTCAGGTCGAGGGCGACCCGTCCATCACCTCCACCGGCATGCTGGTCGGCGCCCCCTCCTACATCGCGCCCGAGCGCGCCCGGGGTCACAAGCCGGGGCCCGCGGCCGACCTGTGGTCGCTCGGCGGGCTGCTGTACGCCTCGGTCGAGGGCGTGCCGCCGTACGACAAGGGGTCGGCGATCGCCACGCTCACCGCGGTGATGACCGAGCCCCTGGAGGAGCCCAAGAACGCGGGCCCGCTCCGGGACGTCATCTACGGCCTGCTCACCAAGGATCCGGCCGAGCGGCTCGACGACGCCGGGGCCCGGGTCATGTTCAACCACGTCATCCACGCGCCCGAGCCCGAGCCGATGGACGCCACCCGGGTGGTGCCGCTGCCGCCGCCGCCCGGCGCGTCCGACGGCAGGCGTGGCGAGGAGGCCGGGGAGAAGCTGCGCGGCGCGCTGCGTTCGGTCCGCAAGGCGGCGGGGGCGGCCGGCGCCGCGGCCTCGGCGCGGACGAAGAGCGGCGCGGACCCGGCCGCACCGGGCGCGGGCGGAACGACGGGCGCCGGCGGTGCCGCCGCCGGCGGGGCCCGGCCCGCGGCCCCTGGCGGGGCACGCCCGGCCACGCCCGGCGGAGCGCGGACCGCCAGCTTCGGCGGGGCCCGCCCGGCCACGTCCGGTGGGGCGCGGCCAGCCAGCTCCGGCGGGGCCCGGTCCGGGGCCTCCCCCGCGACGGGTGCCGGGGCCGCCGGGAGACAGTCGGGATCCGCTTCCGGCGCCGCCGGGGCGTCGAAGTCCGGTGCCAACAAGCCGAGTTCGGGCTGGCCTGTGATGCCGCCGCCGGACCTGGACCTGCCGCCGCGGCCGGTGCCCCGGGCGCCGCTGACCGACGTGGTGCCCAGGCGCACGCTGGTGATCATCGCCGTGGTGGCCGCCCTCGCGGTGCTCGGCACCGTCCTTGCCATCGCCCTCAGCGGTGACGGCGGCAAGGACGACAAGGGCAGCGGGGCCCACCGGACGACGGCGGGCGCCGGAGCGTCCGCCAAGCAGGACAAGGGCGGCAAGGCCGCGGGCGGCGGGACCCGGACGGACGGGGCGAACCCGTCGTCGGCCGGCACCGGTTCCGCTTCGGGCACCGCCGTGGACGCGAGCGCCTCCACCGGCTCGGGCTCGTCCGGCACGTCCGGTTCGCAGGGCGGCGGGAGCGCGCCGGTGGCCTCGACCCGCAAGGGCGGCCAGGGGTACTCGATCGGCCTGCCCAAGGGATGGTCGTACAAGTCCAGTGACGACGCGGGCGACCGCTACACCGGTCCCGACGGGCAGAATCTGCTCGTCGGCTGGACCGACAGCCCCAAGGGCGACCCGGTGGCGGACTGGCGGAACCAGGAGCGCTACATGGTGCGTTCGCAGTATCACAAGATCCGTATAGAGAAGGTGGACTACCGCGGCTGGAACACGGCCGACTGGGAGTTCACGTACTCCGACGGCGGCACCGAGTACCGCACCATCGACCGGGGTTTCGTGGTCAACGACCATCTCGCCTACGGACTGATGTACACCGCGAAGGCCGCGGACTGGGACGGCGCGCTGCGCCAGGACACCTGGAAGACGCTGACGGCGTCCTTCGCACCCAAGTCGTAGCCGCCGCGGACCCACGCCGTGGGGCCCGGGTGGCGGTTTGGGACGTGAGAATCCGTCATCCACTCAATGCGGGTTGCCTCCGGCACGTATCGTGAATGGTTGCGGACCGTACGCAGCCGGATGTGTGTGCGGAACGGGTCGTGAGGCGAACGGATATGACCGACCGGGCGGCCGGGGGAGGCAGCGTGGACGACTACGCGGGTCGGGTGCTCGCCGACCGCTACCGCCTGCCGTTGCCGCCCTCCGACGAGTACGAGTTCACCGAGACCCGCGCCTTCGACACCTACAGCGGCCAGGAAGTGCTTGTCCGGCAGGTGCCGTTGCCGGAGGTCGTCGAGGCGGAGGTGCTCGACGCCGAGGGACTGCCCGAGGGGTTCACCGCGCGTGAGCGCGGGACCCGGCGGGCGCCGGACGCCCGGACCGCCTCCCGCCGGCCCGCCGACCCGGCCGTCCGGCGCGCCGTCGAGGCCGTGCAGGCGGCGGCCCGCATCCCCGACCATCCGCGTCTGGACCAGGTCTTCGACGTGTTCGCCGAGGGCGGGTCGCTGTGGATAGTGAGTGAGTGGGTGTCCGCGCGTCCGCTGGCCGCGCTGCTCGCCGAACAGCCGCTGTCGCCGTACCGGGCGGCCGAGGTCGCCTCCGATGTGCTGATGGCGCTCCGGGTGCTGCACGGCCACGGCTGGGTGCATCGCAACATCACCGCGCGTACGGTGCTGGTCTGCGACGACGGCCGGGTGATGCTGACCGGTCTCGCGACGGGTGCCGCGGAGGAGGCGCTCTGCGGGTACGACCCGGTGCCGGAGGAGGGCGCTCCGGCGCCCGTGCAGACGGTGGCCGGGGCGGAGTGGGCCGCACCGGGGGCCGTCGGGCCGCGCGGCGGCTCGGGCGGGTCTGCGGGGCCGGGTGCGGCCGGCTCGGGCGGCGGTGCGTTCGCCGGCGGGCAGGGGGGCGGGCCGGCTTCCGGCGGCCCCGCCGGTGTCGATCCCGACGTCGACCCCGAGGCCGCGCGCCGGGCCGCGATCCAGGCGCGGGCGGCCGGCGGACTGTCGGCGCCGGTGGCGAACGGGACGTCCGGCGGGACCGGGACCGGCGCGTCCGGCCCGGCGGGCCGGCGGGCCTTGGAGAACGGGACGAGCGGGACGAGCGGGGCGGACATCCGTGCCGCCCGGGCCGGGGCCATCGCCGCGTACCGCGCGGGTGCGCGGGCCGCCGCCCGCGTACAGGAGGCCAGGCAGACCGTACACCCCGCACTGCCCGGCGCCCGACCCCCCTCCGAGCCCAGCACCGACCCCGACCACGCCGACAGCGCACCACCGACGCCGTACCCAGACGGAACCGGCGCCCCAGGCGGCCCGGGCGCCTCAGACGGCCCCGGCGGAACCGGTGGCCCAGGCGGCATCGGAGGACCAGACGGACCTGGCGATCCCGGCGTATCAGGTGGTCGCGGCGGCTTCGGCGGCCCCGGTGTAACGGGTGGTCCCGAAGGATCTGGCGACCTCCACAACCCTGGCGGAATGGGTGGTTCCGGAGGGCCGGGCGGCACTGGCGTAACGGGCGGCCTCGGCAGCTCTGACGGCCTTGGCGGCCTCGCCGGTCCTGGCGGAATAGGTGGTCCCGAAGGATCTGGCGGCTTCGGCGGTCCTGGCGGAATGGGTGGTTCCGGAGGGCCGGGCGGTTCCGGTGGTCCTGGCGGAATGGGCGGTCCGGGAGGCCCTGGCGGCATCGGAGGACCGGACGGCCTTGGCGGTCTCGGCGTATCGGATGGTCCCGGTGGCTTCGGCGGCCCTCGCGGAATGGGTAGTTCCGGAGGGTCGGGCGGCCCTGGAGGCCCCGGCGTAACGGGCGGCCCCGGCAGACCTGGCGGAACCGGCGACCCCGGCGGTCCTGGTGTAACGGGTAGTCCTGGCAGGTCCTCCGGCGGTCCCGGCGGGCCCGGTACTCCGGCTCCCCCCGGCCGGACCGTCGACCCCTACGGCGTGCACGGTTCTCCCTGGCACGGTGTCTCGCCGCGCTCCGATTCCGGTGGCTCCCCGGCCCTGGGTGGTGTCACGCGGCGCCCGGGGCTGCCCCCGGCGGCGCCCCGCCCCGGACAGCCGTCGCTGCCGGCCCAGGCCCAGGCCCAGGCCCAGGCCCAGGCCCAGGCCCATGACCGGGGACCGGGCGCGGCCCAGGGAACCGGCATTGAGGCCGGGCGGCACGGGGCCGTCCCGTCGGCTTATGGCACGCACCCCCGCGGGCCCGTCCCGCCCGGCTACGGCGATCCGGGTCTCCCCGGCCGGAGCCCCCTCGCGGAGCAGCGCGCCTCCCGTTGGGACGAGGCGACGGATTCCGGCGGGGTCCGGCGGGGGCCCGGGACGGCGTTGGCGGCTGAGCGGGCGCGGCAGGTGCGGATGACCGTCGTCGGGCCGGTGACCGAGCGGTGGGCGCCGGAGCAGGCCGGGCCCGTGCACGAGAACTGGCAGCTCGCGGCGCCGATCGGGCCCGCGACCGACCTGTGGGCGCTCGGCGCGCTGCTGTTCCGGGCCGTGCAGGGGCACGCGCCCTACCCGGAGGAGTCGACGGCCGAGCTGGTGCAGCTGGTCTGCGCCGAGCCGCCCGCCTTCGCCGAGGAGTGCGGTCCGCTGCGGCCGGTCGTGGAGTCGCTGCTGCGCCAGGACCCCACCGAGCGCCTGGACTTCGAGGAGCTGAACGGCTGGCTGCGCTCGCTGGTGCGGTCCGCGCCCGAGCCCGACGCCGGCACCCACGTCGTGTCCGTGCCGTCCGCCGACCCGCGGCGGCTGCCGATCGTCCGCCGGCGCGGTGAACTGGTCCGGCTGCGGCGCCGGCGCGCCACGCTGCCCGAGCCCCATCCGCACGGCCGGCACAAGCGGGCCCGGGAGGAGGCACGTTCGCCGCGCAGCCTCGGCCGGACCCTGCTCCTGCTGATCCTGCTCCTGCTGGCCGGGGCGATCGCGTACGCGATGCTGTTCATGCCGAAGCACGGCAACAGCGGAGCGGCGGACGGCGACCGCACCGGCAGCGCGGGGCAGGCGAGCCCCGCACCCACCACCCCGCAGCCGTCCTCCGGGCAGCCGTCCTCCGGGCAGTCCGCGGACGCCGGCCCCGCCGCCTCCGCGCCCGCCACCGGGACCCAGACCGACGGCGAACCCTCCGTCGCCGACGGCTTCACCCTGCAAAAGGATCCGGACGGTTTCGAGATCGCCGTGGCCAAGGGCTGGGACCGCACCCCGAAGAACGGCAGCGGCCAGGTGGTCTACGCGCACGGGAACTTCGAGCTGATCGTCGTACCCGGACGGGACAGCGCCGCCTCCTACGGCGGCGATCCGATGGTCTACCAGCGGGACAAGGAGAGCGAACTCCAGCCCTACCGCGCCTCCAGCTGGGCCACGGCCACCGGGCTGAGGACCATCGAGGTCGGCGGACGCACCATGGCCGAGGGGCAGTTCACCTGGACCGACGGGCAGGGCCGGGACCTGTTCGTGCGGAACATGGCGATCCTGCTGAACGGCCGTTATCACATCGTTCAGGTCCGCGGCCCGGAGGCCGAGCGGGACGCGGTGACCCGGTTGTACGAGGAGGCCACGACGACGTACCGCTACACGCGTTGAGCGCGCCGTATACCGGTGGTCCGGTCCTGGCCGGTTTGCGGTGGGCACAAGCGTCACAGTGCTGTCACCTTGGGACCCCGCTGGTTCCCTGATGGCAGACCGGTCCTTAATCTGACCCTGTCAAGAGCATTGCGGGGCAACGTGAATCAGATGCAGGGCCTGCTCATAGCGGGCCGCTACCGACTCGCCGATTCCATCGGCAGCGGCGGCATGGGCCGGGTATGGCGTGCCCACGACGAGGTGTTGCACCGGAAGGTCGCCGTAAAGGAGTTGACCGCCGCGCTCTACGTGTCCGACAGCGACCAGGCCGTACTGCTGGCCCGCACCCGGGCCGAGGCCCGCGCCGCCGCGCGCATCAACCACTCCGCCGTCGTCACCGTGCACGACGTGCTGGAGCATGACGGCCGCCCGTGGATCGTCATGGAGCTGATCGAGGGCCACTCGCTGGCCGACGCCGTCAAGGAGCAAGGGCGCGTCGAGCCACGGGAGGCCGCGCGGATCGGGCTGTGGGTGCTGCGTGCGCTGCGCGCCGCGCACTCGGCCGGCGTCCTGCACCGGGACGTCAAGCCCGGAAACGTCCTGCTCGGCCGTGACGGCCGGGTGCTGCTCACCGACTTCGGCATCGCGCAGATCGAGGGCGACTCCACCATCACCCGCACCGGAGAGGTCGTCGGCTCGGTCGACTACCTCGCGCCCGAGCGGGTGCGCGGCCACGACCCCGGCCCCGCCTCGGACCTGTGGGCGCTGGGCGCCACGCTGTACACGGCGGTCGAGGGCCGCTCCCCGTTCCGCCGGACCTCACCGCTGAGCACCATGCAGGCGGTCGTCGAGGAGGATGCCGACGAGCCGCGCCACTCCGGTGTGCTCGGCCCCGTCATATCCGCCCTGCTGCGCAAGGAACCGGCTCAGCGGCCGAGCGCTGCGGAGGCGGAGCAGATGCTCGCCGAGGCGGCGGAGGGCCGCCGCCCGCACACGGCCCAGGAGTTCGTCCCGACCCAGGGGTCCGGCCTGTACGCGAACGGGACGGGCACTATGTCCGCGACGGGCTACGGCACCACCGGGACCAGCCTCGGCCACGGCGTCACGGCACCGGCGGGTCCGGGCCGTTCCATGACCGGGCAGACGGCCGTCGCCCCGGCGTCCCTGACCCCGGCGCCGGCCCGGCCCCGGCGCCGGCTGCGCACCCTCGCGCTGGTCGTCGCCGTCGCGGCCGTGCTCGGTGGGGGCGCGGCGGTGGCCGTCCAGGAGTGGGGCGGCGCCGCGGAGCAGAACACCGGGTCGGCCGGGGGCGCGAGCCCGGCCACGTCCGCGAGCGACAGCACCGCGCCGGGCCCGGAGGGCACGATCCCGGACAGCTGGCAGACCTATCGTGACCCGCTCGGTTTCAGCCTCTCCCTGCCCAAGGGCTGGAAGCGGACGGTCTACGGGATCCAGGGCGACCTCAAGCAGATCGACTACAGCCCGGACGGCGGAAAGCACTTCGTCCGCATCGCCATCGACGGCTCCCCGGACTTCGCCACCCCGCTCCAGCACCAGCAGGACCTGGAACAGCAGATCCAGAAGCTGGTCGACTACAAGAACGTGGCCATGAAGGCGAACATCTACCGCGACCGCCCGGGTGCGCTGTGGGAGTACACCTGGACCGCGCTGAAGAAGGACCCGCCGCATGTCGCCGGTCCGCGGCACGCGATCGAGGAGACGTACTACTCGCGGGCGGGCATCGAGTACGCCCTCTACTTGTCGACGCCGGCCAAGGACTGGGCGAAGACCAGCAAGGAGTTCACGTGGGTGCTGCAGAGCTGGCAGCAGCCGAACGGCGGCTGATACGGCTGAAAACCGCTGGTTGAGCGGTGCGGCTTGGCTGATCGGCGCCCCGGAGCGCATGGGCCCGGTGCGGCATGATGGGGCGCATGGGGACCGAGGCTGCCGACTACCGGGTGATCGCGGGCCGCTATCGCCTGGAGGCACGCATCGGGCGTGGCGGCATGGGCGTCGTGTGGCGGGCCACCGACGAACTGCTGGCGCGCCGGGTCGCGGTCAAGGAACTCCTCCCGGACGACTCCCTCTCCGAGGACGACGCGCGGCGCCGCCAGGACCGCACCTTCCGTGAGGCACGGGCGGTCGGCCGGCTGCGGCATCCGCACATCATCGTCGTGCATGACGTGGTGGAACAGGACGAACGCCCTTACCTGGTCATGGAGTTGGTCGAGGGGGGCTCGCTCGCCGACCGGATCTCCCGGCAGGGCCCCCTCGACGCCGCCGAGGCCGCGCGGGTCGGTGTCGCCCTTCTCAGCGCGGTGCGCACCGCGCACGAGGCGGGGGTGCTGCACCGGGACATCAAGCCCGCGAACGTCCTGCTGGAGTCCGACACCGGCCGGGTCGTGCTGACCGACTTCGGTATCGCCCAGGTCGCGGGCGCCACCACGCTCACCGAGACCGGGTCCTTCGTCGGCTCGCCCGAGTACACCGCGCCGGAACGGATGTCGGGGCTGCGCACCGGGCCGGAGTCCGACCTGTGGTCGCTGGGCGCGCTGCTGTGCACCCTGCTCAGCGGCGAGTCGCCGTTCCGGCGGGACTCGCTCGGCGGCATCCTGCACGCCGTCGTCGCCGCGGACATCCGGCCGCCCGCCGAGGCCGAGCCGCTGCTGCCGGTCGTACGGGGGCTGCTGGAGCGCGATCCCGACCGGCGGCTCGGCGCGGCGGATGCCGAGCAGATGCTGCTCACGTTCCTGGAGACGGGCCGGACTCCCGAGGCGCCGGGCACGGCCGGCGCGCCGGCCGCCGGGCGCGGTCACCGGATCGGCGGGGGCCGTACGCCGGTGTCCGACGCGGCCGGAGGGCGTACCGCGAACTCCGGTGGGGCGGGGGGCCGTACGGCGCACGCCGCCGCCTACACGCCGACCCAGCGGGACCTTCCGCACGGCGGATCCCCGTCGCCCACCGGGTCCGGGGCGGCGGCGGAGGTCCCGGCCCGCACCTCGACGCGCGGCGTGCTGATCGCGGCCCTGCTCGTCGCCGCGCTGGCCGGGGCCGGTGTGTCGGCGGCGGCGCTGCTGCTGCACGGGAGCGGGGACGGGGGCGGCGGCAGCCCCGGCGGCACGGCGACCTCCCCGGTGACCGGGACCGGCACCAGCCCGACCGCACCCCCGGCCTCCTCCCCGCCGCCCGACTCCCCGCGCCCCACACCCACGCCCGGCGGTGCGACGGCCTCGGCCGGCTCGCACACCGCGCCCTCCGGCTATCGCACGGCCCGGGACCCGGCCGGTTTCTCCCTCGCCGTGCCGAAGGACTTCACCCGCAGCCCGCAGGGCGAGCGGGTCTTCTACCTCTCGCCCGGGGAGACCTTCCGGCTCGGCGTCAAGGTGGCCGATCCCCAACCGGGCGGCCCCCAGGCGGTGCTGCGGCGCTCGGCCGCCAAGGGCCCCGACACCAACCCCGGTTACCACGACGGCCAGGTCACCCCCACCACGCACGACGGACACCCCGCCGCGCTCTGGGAGTTCAGCTGGGCCGGCTACAGCGCGGCGGAAGGCCCGCGCCACACCTACGACCTGTGCTGGGAGGAGGCCGGGCGGATGTACGACGTGTGGGTGTCTGCGCCGGTCGGCAAGGTGCGGGAGGCCCGGGAGTACTTCGACGTGGCGCTCGACACCTTTCACGCGGGCGCCTGACGGCGGCTCGGTCACGGCTTCGTGACCGTTGGCTTTCTCGGTGGCTGGGTGCGGGCCCGGCGCGATATGGATGACGCATGAGCAGTGACGGGGGAGCCGGCCAGGGGGCCGACGACACGACGAGTTTTGTTCTGCAACCGCCGGCGTCGCGTGCGGACGCACCGGGGCGGCAACCGGAGGCGGGCGCCGGGCGGCTCGTCGACGGCCGCTACCGGCTGCTCGGCAAGCTGGGCCACGGCGGCATGGGGACCGTGTGGCGGGCCAAGGACGAGACGGTGGACCGGGAGGTCGCCGTCAAGGAGCCTCGGGTGCCCGACCACCTTCCCGAACAGGAACGGGCCAACGCCTTCGAACGCATGCGCCGCGAGGCCCGCGCGGCGGCCCGGCTCGACCACCCGGCGGTGGTGAACGTCCATGACGTCGCGGTCGTCGACGGCCGGCCCTGGATCGTGATGGAGCTGGTGCGCGGCCGTACCCTCGGGGACGCCCTGCGCGAGGGCACGCTGGGTGCGCCCGAGGCGGCCCGGATCGGCCTCCAGGTGCTCGGCGCCCTGGAGGCGGCGCACGCGGCGGGCGTCCTGCACCGGGACGTCAAGCCCGACAACGTCCTGCTGGGCCGGTACGACCGGGTGGTCCTCACGGACTTCGGGATCGCGCGCATCGAGGGCGACACCCAACTGACCGACACCGGAGGCTTCGTCGGCTCGCCCGAGTACATCGCCCCGGAACGGGTGCTGGGGCAGCGGCCCGGCCCGGCGAGCGACCTGTGGTCCCTGGGCGTGCTGCTCTACACGGCCACCGAGGGCGTGTCGCCGTTCCGCCGCAGCAACACCCCGGCCACCCTTCAGTCCGTCCTCAACTCCACGCCGGCCGCGCCCGCGTCCGCCTCCGGCCCGCTGGCCGAGGTCATCGACGGGCTGCTCCGGAAGGATCCCGCGCACCGGCTGCCGGCGGACCGGGTCCGCGCGCTGCTGACGAAGGCGGCCGAGCCCCCGGCGCCGCCGGTGCCCACCCAGCGCGTCGAGGTCACCGCCACCGCTGCTTCCGCCGACCACGCCGGCCCCGCCGCCCCCGTCCGGCGCCTCGGCCGGGCCGTGTGGCTCGGCCTGGGTGCGGCGCTGGTCGCGGCGGCCGTGGTGGCGTATTTGGTGCTCGCCGATCCCTTCGCGGGCCCGCTGCCCGAAGGCTGGGGGAGGAAACCGGAGGCGAAGCTCGGCGCCACCGTCGCCGTGCCCGCGTCCTACCAGGCCGTCCGGCCCGCCAAGGACGCCACCGACAAGAACTGGGTGACGTACGAGGACTGGAGCGGCGGCGTCTGGGTCCAGCTGCATGTGTCCCGCAAGGCGGACGGCTCCCTGAACGACATCAAGAACAGCGCCCGGTCCCAGATGTACGCCGACGACGAGAAGTTCCGCGGCGAGGGCGAGTACACCCTCCAGATGCCCAAGGGCGCGCGCACGAACCCGGACGACACGCCCACGTACCACGGTGCGCAGGCCGCGCGGAACACCGTCGTCTACACGACCGACGACAGTCAGAACCCGCGCCCGCGCGAACTGCAGATCTTCTACTACCGCACCGCTGCCGGAGACATGTACACGCTGACGGTCGGCTACCCGGGCAAGGGCGACTTCACGGCGCGCGGCCGGGAGGTGGCCAAGGCGGCGATCGCGAACCTGGACATCGGCAAGCCCTGATTCCACCGATGGGCGGCCCGACCTCCCGCTTCGACAACGGCGTGGTGCGCACGGTACTCATGTGGCATGAGTGGAGACGGCGTACACCCGCCCGACGCACATCTGAGCGAACGCCCGCCCGGCGCCCGTCTGATCGGCGGCCGTTACCGGCTGGCCGGACGTCTCGGGTCCGGCCCCACCGGGACCGTCTGGCGGGCCCGGGACGAACAGGCGCGGGGCCGCCGGGTCGCCCTCAAGGAGCCGCTGCTGCCCGGGGATCCGGCCGACGACGAGGAGAGCCGTCGTATCGCCCACCGGCTCTACCGGGAGGCCCGCGTCGCGGCCCGGGTGCGCCATCCCTCGGCCGTCGAGGTGTGCGACGTCGTCATGGAGGGGCATGTGCCCTGGATCGTCATGGAGTTGGTGGAGGGCGAGTCGCTGCGGGAGGTGCTGCGGCGCGGCCCTCTTCCGCCGGACGAGGCCGCTCGGATCGGGCTCGCCGTCCTCGGCGCGCTGCGCGCCGCCCACACCGTCGGCATCGTGCACCGGGACGTCAAACCGGCCAACGTCCTGCTGGAGTCCGGCACCGGGCGGGTGGTCGTCACCGACTTCGGGACCGGTGACGGACATCCGGGCGAGCTGCCCGCCGGTTTCGTCGCCCCCGAGCGCGCCGCGGGTCCCGGCGCCGGCCCGGCCTCCGACCTGTGGTCCCTGGGCGCGCTGCTCCGGGCCGCCGTGGGGGACACGGACCCCGGCCCGCTGGGCCCCCTGCTGGACCGGCTGCACGCCGACGAGCCGTCGGCGCGCCCCGGAGCGGCGGATGTCGCGGCGGCGCTGCGGACCTACCTGGGCCTGACGCCCGCACCGGCCACGGAACCCGAGGCCGCACCCCCGCCCGCGCCCCCGTCCTCGTCCCCGCCGGCACCTGCACCTGCACCTGCTTCGGCGCCCGAACCCGCACCCACCCCCCGCCGCACCCCGCGCACCGCGCTCGGCCTGCTTCTGGCGAAAAAAGCCGGACTCGAATGATCGTTCTGCACACCGCGGCGTCAACACGCTGATCAGCGCATTCCCTGCCAGTGATCACTGGCGGTATGTGTGCAGTCGGTGAATCCGCGTTACCGACGGGTACACAAAGGCTGCGCTCCGGCATACCCTGCGCGTCATGACGGACACGCAGGCCCCGGACAGCACCCGCACCAACCCCCTCGCGCCCGCCCCCGAAGGCGCCCGCACCGCCGCCGACGTGGTCACCCCGGAGCTGGTGGCCCAGCTCACCAAGGGTGTCGTCGGCTCGGGCCGTACCGCGAACCACACCCCCTTCACCGGCGAGAAGCTGGCCGACCTGCCCGAGTCCACACCCGAGGACGTACGGGGGGCCTTCGAGGCCGCGCGCACCGCGCAGGCCGTGTGGGAGAAGACTCCGGTGGGACAGCGGGCCGCCGTCCTGCTGCGCTTCCACGACCTAGTGCTGCAGCGGCAGGCCGAGGTGCTCGACCTCATCCAGCTGGAGACCGGCAAGGCCCGGCTGCACGCGCACGAGGAGGTCCAGGCCGTCGCCGTCGCGGCCCGCCACTACGGCCGCCGGGCCGCCGCCTATCTGAAGCCCAAGCGGCACACCGGCGCCATCCCGACTCTCACGAAGGTCACCGAACTGCGCCACCCGCGCGGGGTCGTGGGCCAGATCGCCCCCTGGAACTACCCGCTGGAGCTGTCCGTCGGCGACGCCCTGCCCGCCTTCGTGGCCGGCAACGCGGTCGTGATGAAGCCGGACACCGAGACCTGCCTCACCGCTCTCTGGGCGCGTGACCTGCTGATCGAGGCCGGTCTGCCCGAGGGCGTCTTCCAGGTCGTGCTCGGCGAGGGCCCGGTCGTCGGCCCGGAGATCGTCAGGCACGCCGACTACGTCTCCTTCACCGGCTCCACCCGCACCGGCCGCGAGGTCGCCCAGGGAGCGGCCGCCCGGCTGGTCGGCGTGTCCCTCGAACTCGGCGGCAAGAACGCCATGCTGGTCCTGGACGACGCCGACATCGAGAAGGCCGCCGCCGGCGCCGTACGCGCCTGCTTCTCCTCGGCCGGACAGCTCTGCATCTCCATCGAGCGGCTCTACGTCCACGCATCGGTCGCCGACGCCTTCCTGGAGCGCTTCGCCGCCCGCACCCGGGCCATGCGGCTCGGCAACTCCCTCACCTACGGCGCCGACATGGGCTCGCTGGTCGGCGAGCGCCAGCTGAAGACCGTGGAGCGGCATGTCGAGGAGGCCGTGGCGAAGGGCGCGACGGTGGTCGCGGGCGGCAGGGCCCGCCCGGACATCGGCCCGTACTTCTTCGAACCGACCATCCTCGACGGCGTCGAGGACTCCATGGCCGTGTGCGAGGAGGAGACCTTCGGCCCGGTCGTGTCGGTCTACCGCTTCTCCTCCGACGACGAGGTGATCGAGCGCGCCAACGCCACTCCGTACGGCCTCAACTCCTCGGTCTGGACGAGGAGCGCCGGCCGCGGCCGCGAGGTCGCCGCCCGGCTGCGCACCGGCACGGTCAACGTCAACGAGGGCTACGCACCCGCCTACGGCAGCGTCCAGTCCCCGATGGGCGGCATGAAGGACTCCGGCCTCGGCCGCCGCCACGGCTCCGAGGGCATCCTCAAGTACACGGAGGCCCAGACGGTGGCCCAGCAGCGCCTGCTGCCGATGGCGCCGTCGCTGGGCATGACGGACGAGGCCTACGCGCAGTTCATGAGCCGCAGTCTCCGCCTGATGAAGGCATTCCGGTTCAGGTGACCCACCTGCTTCCACAGCCGGCCCGCACGCGAAACTCAACGAGGAGACACCCGTGCCGCAAGACGCCTACGACTACGACGTCCTGATCGTCGGCTCCGGTTTCGGCGGTTCCGTATCCGCCCTCCGGCTGACCGAGAAGGGCTACAAGGTAGGCGTCCTGGAAGCCGGGCGCCGTTTCACCCGCGCGAGCCTGCCCCGCAACTCCTGGGACCTGAAGAACTACCTCTGGGCCCCGAAACTCGGCATGTACGGCATCCAGCGGATCCACCTGCTGGGCAACGTCATGGTCCTCGCGGGCGCGGGTGTCGGCGGCGGCTCGCTCAACTACGCCAACACCCTCTACGTACCGCCGAAGGCCTTCTTCGACGACCCCCAGTGGCGGGACATCACCGACTGGCAGGAGGAGTTGAAGCCGTACTACGACCAGGCCCAGCGCATGCTCGGCGTACGGCTCAACCCGACGATGACCCCCTCCGACGTGCATCTGAAGGCGGCGGCCCAGCAGATGGGCGTCGGCGACACCTTCCACCTGGCACCGGTCGGCGTGTTCTTCGGCGACGGCAAGGACGCCGACGGCACGGCGCGGGCGGGTGCGGGCGGGCAGGTCGCCGACCCGTACTTCGGCGGCGCCGGCCCGTCCCGCAACGCCTGCACCGAGTGCGGCGAGTGCATGACCGGCTGCCGGCACGGCGCGAAGAACACCCTGAACGAGAACTACCTCCACCTCGCCGAGAAGGCGGGCGCGGTGGTGCATCCGATGACGACGGTCGTGTCCGTCACGGACGACTCACGGGGCGGCTACGCGGTGGCGACCCTGCCGACGGACCGGAAGAAGAAGGGCGAGGGCCGGCTCTTCACCGCCCGCAGGGTCGTCCTCGCCGCCGGCACGTACGGCACCCAGACCCTGCTGCACCGGATGAAGGCCGGCGGCCAGCTGCCGTACCTCTCCGCCCGCCTCGGCGATCTGACCCGCACCAACTCCGAGGCGCTGGTCGGCGCGCAGACCGACAACCGCCGCTACCGCAAGGCGACCGGTGAGCCGCAGGCCGACTTCACGCGCGGTGTCGCCATCACGTCCTCGATCCACCCCGACGCGAACACCCATATCGAGCCGGTCCGTTACGGCAAGGGCTCGAACTCCATGGGCGGCCTGTCGATCCTCCAGGTGCCCTACGCCGAGGGTTCCTCCCGGGCCCTGGCCTGGCTGACGAACGCGGCCAGGCACCCGCTGCTGGTGCTGCGCTCCCTGTCCAACCGGCGCTGGTCCGAGCGGACCATCATCGGCCTGGTCATGCAGTCGCTGGACAACTCGCTGACGACGTACCTGAAGCCGGACGGCGTCGGGAAGGGCCTGCTCACCGCGCGGCAGGGCCACGGTTCGCCGAACCCCAAGCAGATCAAGGCCGCCACCGAGGCCGCCTCCGCGCTCGCGGCAGAGATCAACGGCTTCGCCGGCAGCAACGTCGGCGAGCTGATGGGCACCCCGCTGACCGCGCACTTCCTCGGCGGCTGCCCGATCGGCGACTCGGCGGACACCGGGGTGATCGACCCGTACCACCGCCTCTACGGCCACCCCGGCATCTCGGTCGTGGACGGCGCCGCGGTCTCGGCGAACCTGGGGGTGAACCCCTCGCTGACGATCACGGCGCAGGCCGAGCGCGCGATGTCGTTCTGGCCGAACAAGGGTGAGGAGGACGCGCGTCCGGTGCCGGGCGCGGCCTACGAGCGGCTGAAGCCGGTGGAGCCGCAGGCTCCCGCGGTCCCGCAGGACGCCTTCGGCGCCCTGCGCCTTCCGTTCCTGGGGATGCCGGCGGTACGGCCGAAGAAGTAGTGAAGAGGGACCTGCATCCCCCTCCGAAGGCAGGTCCCTCGCGCCGTCTGGCCGGCTCGGCAGGTTTGATCAGCGAGGACCCTCAACGGTTGCTCCAGTGGCGCCTGATTTTCATGTGACGTGACTCACGTTCCTCGCTTGTAGGGCCTGACGATTCATCGCCTGCCGGGCATGACGAAGGGCCCCGCGGGACGGAGAGGCCGCGGGGCCCTTCTTTCGGTCAGCACCGACGTCAGGGCAGCGTCGGTGCCTGGGGCGGCGCCGGGGGGTTGCGCCGCTGGTTCCGTGGTGCACATGGTCCGTGGTGCACATGGTCCGTGGTGCACATCTGAGGTTTTCCGTCGGCCGGCCCCGGGCGTCCCCGGGGCCGGCCGTTCTCTTGGGTGACCGGGCTGCTGTCCCCTGCCGTCCGGTCACTTCCCTGGAGCGAGGTCCCACGGCGCACGGCACGACCCGTACGCCTCATCGCCCCAGCGAGCCACGCGTGGTTCTCTTCGGGCCCGCCCCTGGCTGGCACGGACACCCCCTCAACGAAGCGGTGCGCACACCGGTCACGCGCCGTACGGGTGAGACGGTGATCGAACTCAGATCCGGCCCCGGCACAGCTCCAGCAGGGTCATCGCGAGGCCGGTACCCGGCTTGCCGAGCGCCTCCCGGTAGCGGCCGAGGATCTCCATCTCGCGGGAGAGGTGCACGCGTCGGCCGCCCGAGGCGATACGGGCCTCCTGGACGACGGTGGACACGGCCATCCGTTCCTGGATGAGGCCGATGATCCGGTCGTCGAGCGCGTCGATGCGCTCACGGGCGTCGGCGATGGTCGCTTCCGCGGTGGTGGTGGTCACGTAGGGCTCCTTGATCGGGAAGGTGGATGCCCCGGAACGACAGACCCCGGAAAACGACAGGCGCCCCGGGCCTTGTCGGCCCGGGGCGCCTGGGAAGTCGCTTGGCGGTTGGCTCAAGCAGCACGACCATGGCAGCCGGCGGGCCGGTTGCCATAGGTAAAGAGGAAGGTCGAGTGCGCGAGCATGCGGCCAGTATGCCACGGCGGCCCCTGCCCCCCTCCCGCCCCGGGCCCGGCCCGGCTCCCCTCCCGCCGCTGCTCCCTTGCCGCCCCGGCTCACGAGACGCCTCCCGCGCCCGCCCCGTTAGAATCGGAACCACAGACCCCCGCCCGACCGCCGGAAGGCACCCCGTGTCATCAGCGACTCCCGCTGCCGCCACCCCCGACACCGTCCTGGTCGTCGACTTCGGCGCGCAGTACGCCCAGCTCATCGCCCGTCGCGTCCGCGAGGCCCGGGTCTACAGCGAGATCGTGCCGAGCACCATGCCGGTCGCCGAGATGCTCGCCAAGAACCCGGCGGCGATCATCCTCTCCGGCGGCCCCTCGTCCGTGTACGAGGAGGGCGCCCCCCGCCTCGACCGCGCGATCTTCGAGGCCGGCGTCCCCGTCTTCGGCATGTGCTACGGCTTCCAGCTCATGGCGGAGGTCCTCGGCGGCACCGTCGACAACACCGGCGCCCGCGAGTACGGCCGCACCGACCTGCATGTCTCCCGGACCTCCTCCACCCTCTTCGAGGGCACCCCGGCCGAGCAGCACGTGTGGATGTCGCACGGCGACGCCTGCTCCGCCGCCCCCGAGGGCTTCACGGTCAGCGCCGCCACGGACGTCGTCCCGGTCGCCGCGTTCGAGAACGACGAGAAGAAGCTCTACGGCGTCCAGTACCACCCCGAGGTCATGCACTCCACGCACGGCCAGCAGGTCCTGGAGCACTTCCTGTACCGCGGCGCGGGTCTGACCCCGTCCTGGACCACGGGCAATGTGATCGAGGAGCAGGTCGCCGCGATCCGCGAGCAGGTCGGCGACAAGCGCGCGATCTGCGGTCTGTCCGGCGGCGTGGACTCCGCGGTCGCCGCCGCCCTTGTCGCCCGTGCCATCGGCGACCAGCTGACCTGCGTGTACGTCGACCACGGCCTGATGCGCAAGGGCGAGACCGAGCAGGTCGAGAAGGACTTCGTGGCCGCGACCGGCGTCAAGCTGGTCGTCGTCGACGCCGAGGAGCGCTTCCTGACCGCGCTCAAGGGTGTCTCGGAGCCCGAGGAGAAGCGCAAGATCATCGGCCGTGAGTTCATCCGCGTCTTCGAGCAGGCGCAGGCCGAGATCATCGCCGACGAGGGCCCGGCGGTCGAGTTCCTCGTCCAGGGCACGCTCTACCCCGACGTCGTCGAGTCCGGCGGCGGCACCGGCACCGCCAACATCAAGTCGCACCACAACGTCGGCGGCCTGCCCGAGGACCTGGAGTTCCAGCTCGTCGAGCCGCTGCGCAAGCTGTTCAAGGACGAGGTCCGCATGGTCGGCCAGGAACTGGGCCTGCCGGAGGAGATCGTCCAGCGCCAGCCCTTCCCGGGCCCCGGCCTCGGCATCCGCATCGTCGGCGAGGTCACCAAGGAGCGCCTGGACCTGCTCCGGGACGCCGACGCGATCGCCCGCGAGGAGCTGACCGCGGCCGGCCTGGACCGCCAGATCTGGCAGTGCCCGGTGGTGCTGCTCGCGGACGTCCGCTCGGTCGGCGTCCAGGGCGACGGCCGCACCTACGGCCATCCGATCGTGCTGCGCCCCGTCTCCTCCGAGGACGCCATGACCGCCGACTGGTCCCGGCTGCCGTACGAGGTCCTCGCCCGTATCTCCACCCGGATCACCAACGAGGTGCGGGACGTCAACCGGGTCGTCCTCGACGTCACCTCCAAGCCCCCGGGCACCATCGAGTGGGAGTAGTCCCCCCGGTTTCGAAGGTCATGTCCGCCTGAGCGTGCGCACCGGCGCTCCGGGCTTCCAGACCTGGACGACGAGGTAGGTGTCGTCCTCGACGCAGGTCCGTACGACCTCCGTCAGCTCGGTGCGGAAGAGGTGGAACGGCTCCGGCGGTTCCACCTCTTTCACATACGCGGCCTTGGCGGCGCCCTCCTCGACCTCGTACGCCCGCCCGCTGATCCGCACGTCCCCACCGGCCAGGTCCGTGCCCTCGCCGGGGTTGGCCTGGAGCGCGAAGCGCGGGTCGCGCCGCAGGTCGAGGGCTTTCAGCGAGCCCGCCATCATGCCGAGCCACAGCTCGCCCCCGCGGAAGTCGGCCTCCAGACCGGAGGTGCGCGGCGAGCCGTCCTTGCGGAGCGTGGCGAGGACATGGTGGCGGTGGGCGCCGAAGCGCTTCTCGGCGATCGCGGCCAGTTCGGGTGCGGCGCCGGCGAAGGCCGCCCAGTTCACAGGGGTCATACGTGCCAGTCTCACCGACAATCCGGACATCTTCTGTCGGGTATCCGCCGCGTACGTCATCTTTACAAAACAACTCTGCCCTTTTGCGCTGACCGGCGGTAACTTCCGGCCGTACGCAATCCCAGTGCAGGAGGACCTATGCACGGGCCCACCCCGCCCCTGCCGCTGCCCACCGACCAGCTGCAGTTCGCCATGCCGCCGATGCACGAGTCGATGGCGGACGAACGCCGGCATCGCAAGGAGCGCCTCGCCGGAGCCCTGCGGATCTTCGGGCGGGCGGGCTTCGAGGACGGGGTGTCCGGGCACATCACCGCGCGCGACCCGGAGTTCTCCGACTGCTTCTGGGTCAACCCGTTCGGGATGCCGTTCAAGCACGTCACCGTCGGCGACCTCGTCCTCGCCAACCAGGACGGGCAGGTCGTCGAGGGCCGCTACCACGTCAACCAGGCCGCGTTCACCGTGCACGCCCAGGTGCACGCCGCCCGCCCGGACGTCGTCGCCGTCGCCCACTGCCACTCCGTGCACGGCCGCGCTCTCGCCGCGCTCGGCGAGCTGATCGACCCCCTCACCCAGGAGAGCTGCGCCTTCTATGAGGACGTGGCGCTCTACGACGCCTACACCGGCGTCACCGTCGACGCCGAGGAGGGCCGCCGCATCGCCGGGGCCCTCGGCTCCCGCAAGGCGCTCGTGCTGCGCAACCACGGACTGCTCACCGTCGGCGACTCGGTGGACGCCGCCGCCTGGTGGTTCATGTCCCTGGAGCGGTCCTGTCAGGTGCAGCTGATGGCGAAGGCGGCCGGCCGCCCCGTCCTCATCGACCACAAGCTGGCCGTCGCCACCCGGGAACAGCTCGGCGGCGACCTGGTGGCCTGGATCAACTACCAGCCCCTGTGGCAGGACATCAGCCGCAGCGAGCCGGACCTGCTCAGCTGACCGACGCCGCGGCGGGACGGCCGGCCCTGCCCACGGGACGGCCCGCCCCGCTCAGTCGAAGCCCCTGAGCACCACCGCCTTGGTCCGCGTGAACTCCTCGTCCGTGAGCACCCCGTCCCGGTGCAGCTCGCCCAGCTCCCGCAGCCGGCGCAGCAGTACGTCATGGTGGTCGGCCTGCGCCGGTACGACCGCCCGGCGCGGCACCAGGCCGTCGTGACCGCCGCCCGGACGGCCGGAGGGATGCGGCAGCCGGGCGGTGACGGCCGTCGCGACCAGCGCGGTCAGCAGATCGCGCCGCACACTGCCCCACAGGTCCAGGGCGTAGGGATCCCGCTCGGGCGGCAGCTTGGAGAACACCGTCTCCGGGGTCACGAACCGCAGGAAGCCGTCCTCGTACCCGGAGTTGGGCAGCCACTCCACCTGCACCAGATCGCCGAGGGCGATGATCCGCGGGCCGGTCGCCCGTTTGACCCGGTCGGAGGAGTCGGCCCAGTCGATACGGACCTGGGTGCCGTCGAAGGAGACCGTGCCGTCGGAGGACCGCACGGACACCGGCACCGGCGGGCCCGGCAGCAGATAGGCGGCCGTGCGCTCCTTGGGGATCCCGTCGAGGAGCAGGGCCTGCCGGATCTCCTCGGCGACGTACTCCGCGACCCCGCCGCGGTCCGCGGCCACCGTCAGCCGATAGGGATCGGCCTGGTCCGGCAGTCGCCCGCCCGTTGCCTGCAGCAGCGGATCGGCGCCCTCACGCAGCCGCAACCGCAGCCGGCCCCGCCCCCGCTCGGGTTCGTGGACGACGTCCGAGACAGCCTCCAGCGGTACGGAGATCTCCCCGTACGTCTGCCGGAACAGCGGCACGCAGCGGTGCAGCCCGGGGGTGATCCGGATCGTGCTGCCGTCGAAGGCCCAGGTCCCGTCCCGCTGGATGATCTCGGCCATACGGAAATTCTCGCAGCCGGGTCAACACGGCGGCCCGTACTTCACCCGCCGTGACCCGGACCGACGGTCCCGGGCGGCGTTTCGTAGGGCACAATTCGCAGTCGGTGCAAGGGAGTTGCGCGGCGGCGAGGCCCTCCGTCGAAGGGTCGCGGGCCGTGCGGGTGAGTCGTGGGGAAGGCGGGCGCCGGGCGTGGCGGTGCAGGAGGCGAGACAGGACACGGGTGTCGGAGGGATGCACGAGGGCGGCTGCACCTGCGGGGACTGCCCGCACGGCGCCCGGGAGGGTCACCGGCGGGCCGTCGCCGCGTTTCTGCGCCTGCGCGACGAGTTCGCGGCCGGGCAGGGCCTGCCGGCGGCCGTGGCGCACTCGGCCTCGGCGTCGCGCCAGTGGGTCTCCGAGGAACTGACCCAGCGGGCGGAGGCCGTCGCCCGGCGCGGCCGTGCCGAGGGCGAGGCCCGGCTCGCCCGGCTGTGGCTGCGTACGGTGTGCGCGGTATGGGGCGCGGTCGTCGCGCTGCTGCTCGGCGAGGCGCTCACCGCCGTCGGCGCGGGCTGGACCGGCGCCCGCACCGCGGCCCTGGCCGCCGCACTCGTCGTCGCCGGCACGCTCAGCGCCGCCTCCTGGCTGCACCGGGCGCGCGGCGGGGCGGTGGCCCCGGTGATCGGCGAGGACAACCGGATGTCCACCTCCCGTACGGTGGCCGCCTGTTGGGTGCTGTTCGTCGCCTACGCCGTGCTCCTGCTGGCCGCCCGGCTGGCCGCCGCCTCCGACCACGCCGAACGCGACGCGCTGATCTCCGGCCTCGACCTGGCGCGCGGCGCGGGCGTGGTGACCGTCCTCGCCGTGGTGTGCGGCATCGCCGTCCTGGTCCGCCGGGTGGTGGCCCTGCGTGTCCTCGCGCAGCGGCTGCAGAAGGTGCCGGCGCACCGGCCGCGCGCCGCCGACCTGCTCACCGACGACTCCGGCCGGGGCGCCTTCGCCGACATCCAGTACGTCGCGATCAGCGCCGTCGCCCTGCTGTTCGCCGCCGTACGACTGGCCCGCCGGCCCGACCAGCTGCCCGACCTGCCCTGGGGGCTGGGCGTGATGATGCTGATCTCGGCCGCGACCTATCTGGCGGGCAAGTACGCCGAGGGCGGCCGCCCGGTCGTCCTGTCCGTGGTCCGCGTCCGTGAACCCGGCGACCTGGACGGGCCGATCCGCACCGGCGACGACATCGAGATCCGCGGCGCCGGTTTCGTGCCGCCCGGTGCCCAGAGCGCGGACCGGCTCTCCCGCACGGTGGTCCGGATCGGCACCGTCGACGTGCATGTGCCGCTCGTCCCGGTCCCGGGCGGCTTCAGCAACCCCACCGACACCTCCCTGACCGTGCCCGTACCGGCCGATGTGGAGCCCGGGGCGGTGGAGGTACAGGTGGTCACCGCGGCCGGCGTGGCGACCAACCGCTGCATCGTCCAGGTGACCGACTGAACGGTTCGTACACGGGGCCGAAATCCGGAAAAACGTCGGGATGGGATTGAACTGTGCCCCCCGGTCGTACGTATGGTCAGGTGAGGGGTGGGACGGCGGGCGAGAGGCGGCGGGCGACGATGACTCACGGCATGCGGACCGACACGCTCATGGACCGGCTGCACGGCCCCCGCGGCTGGCGGGAGCTCGCCGCCCACTACGCCCTGCTGCCGCTGCGCGTCTTCCTCGGCGTCACGTTCATCTACGCCGGCCTGGACAAGCTCACCGACAGCGCCTTCATGAAGTCCGGCGGCGCCGGGTCCATCGGCGACACCATGCGCGCGGCCCGCGACTCCGCCGCCGTCCCGGCCCTGGTCGACCTGGCCCTGAAGGCCCCGGTCGGCTTCGGCTACGCCATCGCCTTCGGTGAACTGGTCGTCGGCATCGGCACCCTGCTCGGTCTGTTCGGCCGGCTGGCCGCGCTCGGCGGCGCGCTGATCTCGCTCAGCCTGTGGCTCACGGTGAGCTGGGCGACGACCCCCTACTACTACGGCAACGACCTCGCCTATCTGATGGCCTGGCTCCCACTGATCCTCGCCGGCGCCCCCTACCTCTCCGCCGACGCGGCCTGGCGCGCCCGCCGCCAGGGACTGGGCGGCTACCGCTAGTGTCCCGTGATCCGGTTCGTGTCAGTTCGCATTGTTGTTGACGAGTTTCTTCACGT
>NZ_BMVG01000038.1 GCF_014650595.1 Streptomyces alanosinicus | reverse complement strand
CCACACCGTGATGCCCGTGCAGCGGGCGACGTTCATGCACGCCTGGACGGCGCCTGCGTACGCCGTGGGTGACGCCTGGGCGATGTCGAGTTCGGTGATCTGGACGTCCACGCCGAGCGCGGCGAACTTGGACAGGGTGGCCTGGAAGCTGGCCGGCGGGCCGCCGGCGCCGAAGTGGCTCTGGAAGCCGACGCAGTCGATGGGCACGCCGCGGGACTTGAAGTCCTTGACCATGTTGTAGACGCCCTGGGTCTTGGCGTCGGTCCAGTTCTCGATGTTGTAGTCGTTGTAGCAGAGCTTGGCCGAGGGGTCGGCCTTGCGGGCGGTGCGGAACGCCTCCTCGATGAAGCCGTTGCCGAGCACGTTCTGGAAGACCGAGGTGCGGTGCTGGCCGCTGCCGCCGTCGGCGAAGGCTTCGTTGACCACGTCCCAGGCGTAGATCTTGCCCTTGTAGTGGCTCATCTCGGTGGTGATGTGGTTGTCCATCACGCTGCGCAGCGTGTTCGGGTCGGTGATCGACTTGACCCAGGCGGGGAGTTGGGAGTGCCACACCAGGGTGTGGCCGCGCATCCGCTGCCCGTGCGCGGTGGCGTGGGCGACGATCTGGTCGGCCGGGCCGAAGTTGAAGGTGCCGCGGGAGGGTTCGGTGGTGTCCCACTTCATCTCGTTCTCCGGGGTGTTCATGTTGAATTCCCGGTCGAGAATGGTGGAGTACGTCGGGTCCCCGAGCCTGCCCGAGGCCACGGCCGTACCGAAGTAGCGGCCGCTGCCGGCCGCCGCGGCGGCCAGGGTCGGCGTGCCGGTCTTCGGCGTGCCGGTCTTCGGCGTGTGGGCGGCCTGGGCGACCAGCGGCACGGCCGCACCCGCGGCGGCGAGCACCACGGCAGCGGTGAGCACACGGCGGGTTGCCGGACGGCGGCGATGAGAGCGGTTCTGATCTGACAACGGCATGTCCTTCTGGCACAACGGGCCTTGGTCCGGCCCCGGTTACCCGCCAGTTGCCGCCGCGCACACAAAGGTTGCCGTGATCGAGGGAAGAATCTTCACGGCCGCCGTCAGCGGCTGGCGCGGCCTCCCCGTGACCGTCGGCACCAGCCCGGACGGACGCCGCCTGCACGCGGTCCACAACTGGAGCTGGTCGCCCACCGAGATCCAGTCCCCCGTGGAGCTGACCGACGTCGGGCCGGTACCCGACCCGGCAACACCTGCTTCGCCGGTACTCGACCGGGGGTGCCTCACCGGGATCTGCTCGACCATCGAGCCGTGCGGCAAGGGGACTCGTCTCCTTCCCGCACAGCGGTGTTCACCGGTTCGGGACGAACCCTCCCCGTACCGACGCGGAGCCGCCCGGACCCTGTGCGTCGACGCGGTAGCCGTCGTCCGCGGTACTGCGCTCGGTGGTGCCGTTGTTGAACTGGGCGGCGAACTCATGGCTCCCGGCCGGCACGGTCAGGCCCGGCTTGAGGACCCAGCGGTAGACCAGCGTGCCGCCGGTCTCCTGGGCGGTGACGGTGAAGTCAGCACTCGGCAGGGTCTGCCAGGTGCCGGTGTTCTTCACCCCGCCGGTCTGCACGATCCGCATCTCGACCGTGAGCGAGGTGAGCGGCCGGGTCGTCTTGAGGACGAGGTTGCTCTGCGTCCAGTAGACGGTGCTGCGCGGGTCCACCGAGCCGGCCGACCACAGCGGCCCGTTCCGGCTCTCGCCGGCGGCCGGCGGTGGACTGGTGGCCGGCGGAGTCGGGCGCGCGCTGCCCGGGGTGGTGGCCGGGGCCGGCGCGACAGGGGTGGGGCGGGCCGATGTCGGGTGCGGGGAGCTGACGCTCGGGGACGGGGTGGCAGGCGTGGTCACGGTGGCCGAGGGCGACGAGGTCGCGACGATGGCGGCGACGGCGAAGCCGCCGGTCGTGAGGATGCCGGCGGCGGCGAGCCCGGCGAGCGCGACCCTGGTCCCGGACCTCGCGAACGGCCGGGCGCGGTGACGGACGGCGGGGCCGGCCACGCCGCGTTGTACCCGGGCCAGCATCCTCGCCCGGTCGGGCCGGTGGGCCTCGGCGGCCTCGCGCAGCCGGAGGGCGATCTCCTCGTTCACCGGTTCCTCCTCCCTGCCACCAGGTCCCCGACCGTTTGTGCGCCCAGTATCCTTTCCAGCTCGGCCATTCCCTTCGAGGTCTGGCTCTTCACCGTTCCGACCGAGATGCCCAGCGCCACCGCCGTGTCCTTCTCCGACAGGTCGAAGGCGTGCCGCAGCACCACGCAGGCGCGCTTGCGGAACGGCAGCCGGGCGAGCGCCGCGCGGACGTCCAGCACGGCCGCCACGTCCGGCCCCTCCACCTTCTCGGGACCACGGGACCAGAACAGCGTGATCCGGAGTCGCTCGCGCACCGCGCTGCGGATCCGTCCGCGCGCCAGGTTGGCCACCACACCGCGGGCGTAGGCGAGCGGGTGGTCGGCCTGCCGCAACCGGTCCCAGCGCTGCCACAGGGCGACCAGGGCATCCGCCGCGAGGTCGTCCGCCGCGTCGGCCTCGCCGGTCAGGAGATGGGCCAGCCGGGCGAGTTCGGCATAGTGGCGTTCGAAGAATTCGTGGAACTCCGCGGACGCGTCATCGAGGACCATCCCCCCCGTCGCCCTCTCCTGGCAAAGGTGTACACGTTAGTTGCGCGTTTAACAACGGGGGCGCAGCCTAACAGTGCCGGCCCGGGATTCGAACAGCCCTCGTGCTCGGCGGACGCCTGTCGGCTGAGGCCACGGTCTTTCGTTGACGATCCGTACCGTGATGGCGGCTCCGCGGGCCGCGCGGGCCCCTACGTAGGCCCCGCACGCCTTGGTCCTTGGCCGACTCATGGTCGGTGACCTTCATCGCCGCGATCACCAGGTCGTCGGATGCCCTGTGAAGGCAGGAGCCGCTGCCGTCTTCGGCCGCGTTGGCGGGCGCGGTACCGGTGACCGGGGATGGTCAGGGCGGGTTGCCGCCCCGACGCCGATTTCTCGGCGACCGCCGCACGGCACGAAAGGGATCTGAAGAACGTCGGACAAGGCGGCAACCTTTCCATCCCGAGCGGCCACTCAGGGGTGCACCAACCACGGCGAGCGCAGTCAGCTGCCCCACGCCACCCGTGTCCACGCACTCCGATCGGGAGCCACAACGTGTCACCTGACGACCCGACATCCACCGAGCAGCCGATGCCTCGGGACCGTACGCACCGCCGTAGCCGAACGCGCCGCCGCATCGTGGCGGGGGCGGTGGCGGCCCTGGTGGCCGGGGCCGGCGCGGGCGTCCTGGCGCTCAACGCGAACGCCGCGCCGGCCGTCGCCGTCACCGTCAACGCAGGCACCTCGCTGGGCACGGTGCCCAGCACCGGGGTCGGCCTCAACACGGCCGTCTACGACCCGCACATGAACGACACCACGGCGTCAGCGCTGATGAAGGCCGCCGGAGTCCGGCAGCTGCGCTACCCCGGTGGCTCCTACGCGGACGCCTACCACTGGAAGACCCACACCCTCGACGGCGGCGGCTGGGTCGCGCCCGGTACCGACTTCGACCACTTCATGGCCACCGCGAAGAGGGTCGGCGCCCAGCCGATCATCACCGCCAACTACGGCTCCGGCACGCCCCAGGAGGCCGCCGACTGGGTCAAGTACGCCAACGTCGACAAGGGCTACGGCGTGAAGTACTGGGAGATCGGCAACGAGATCTCCGGCAACGGGTACTACGGCAGCAAATGGGAGCTCGACAACCACGCCGACAAAAGCCCCAGGGAGTACGCGAAGAACCTCCTCGCCTACGCGAAGGCGATGAAGGCCGTGGACCCGAAGGTGAAGATCGGGGCGGTGCTCAACACTCCGGGATCCTGGCCGGACGGGGCGAAGGCCGCGGGCGACACTGCCGACTGGAACCACACCGTGCTCGCCATCGCCGGCAAGTCGATCGACTTCGCGATCATCCACTGGTACCCGAGCGCTTCCAGCACGGCGGACCTGCTGCACTCACCCGCCCAGATCGCGGGTCTCACCTCCGCGGTGCGCTCGCTGCTCCACACCTACGCGGGTGCGCACGCCGCCTCGGTCGAGATCGCGGTCACCGAGACCGACAGCACCCAGTCGCCGGCCAACACCAGCCAGGCCGCGGCCCTGTTCGCGTCGGACACGTACATGAACTGGCTCGAACACGGCGCCGTCAACGTCGACTGGTGGGACCTGCACAACGGCATGGGCAAAGCACCCACCACCGTGGGCGGCGAGACCGACTACCTGGACCAGGGCGTGCTCTCCAGCGGCAGCTGCGTCGGCGGGCACTGCGAACCGGCCCGTGAGACGCCCTTCCCCACCTACTGGGGCATCCGCTCACTGACCGCGCTGGCCCGGCCCGGCGACACCATGGTCAAGGCGTCCTCCGCCAAGCAGTCGGTTGCCGTGCACGCGGTGCGCAGCAGCGACGGCGGCCTGAAGGTCATGCTGATCAACAAGGACTCGCAGAACGCGGCGCAGGTATCGCTCTCGTACGCCGGATACACCCCGGCCGCAGGGGCGGTCAGGACCGTTTCGTACACCAAGGGCGGCACCGCCCTGACCACGGCGACGCGGGGAACGGCGGCCGCACAGACGCTGCCCCCGTACTCGATCACGACGCTCCAGCTGAAGCCCTCGTCGGCGGCCTCCCGCGCCGAAGCCCCGTCTCCCGCCCCCACTCCGGCCGCCGCCGAGCCGGTCGCCTCCGCCTCCGGCAAGATCGGCACCCGGGCGCAGGCCTCGGCAGCCGGCGTACCCGTCGGCCGGCCGGACCGGAGCGACACGGCCGGCGGCCTGGCTTCCACCGGGATGGGCAGCACCGTCACCTACAGCGCCCTCGGTGGCCTGCTGGCCGTCGCCGCCGGCTCCGCCCTGGTGCTTCGCAGGCGCCGCAGCAGGGGTTCGCACGCCAGGTGAGCCCCTGCCGCGCCGGCGGCCGACGGCCCGGCAGCACCGCCGCCCACCAGCGGCGCGAGCCGCCCCGGGCCGTCGGCCTCCGCGCCGGTGTTCCACGGCACAGGGACCCGCGCGCGGCGATGACCTTCCCGCCCGGCCGTCTCTTCCTCGCCCCTGGATGAGTCGAGCCGGGGGGAAGGGCCTTCGCACACGGATCGGAGGCGTGGGACCACAGGCTCCGGCTCGGGGCTCCAAGCCCCCCCGCGGTAGCCCTGGACAAGACCGGCACACTCGCCGAAGGCACCCCGCGCGTCACCGACATCTGTCCCCTGACCGGCGACCTGAACGAGACCGAGCTGCTGACGCTCACCGCCGCGGCCGAGCACCCCAGCGAGCACCCGCTGGCCCGCGCCGTCGTGGATGCCGCCCGCACCTGCGGCCTGTCCCTGGCCACTGCCGAGGGGTTCACCTCCGCACCCGGCGTCGGAGTGATCGCGACCGTCGACGGCCGGAAGGTGGAGGTGGGTGCCCCGGCCCGGCTGTTGGGCGACTCCCTCGACGCCCACTCCGCACGCGCCGCCACCGTGGCCGCCGGTATGTGGCCGCCGGTATGGAGGAGGACAGACGGACCGCCGTGCTGACTGTCGTCGACGGCACTCCGGTGGGGGTACCGGGCCTCGCCGATCGGCTGCTTCCAGTGATCTTTCTCCGCCGCTCCTCGGCAGGAGAGGCGATGGTCAGAGGCGCTGGATGCGTGAGCGATGCGTGAGCGGACGGTCCGGCACAACGTGTCATCAGCAGGATCGGATACGAAGCCGCATGGCGCTGATCAGGTGGAACAGCACCACGTGGCAGCACCGGTCACCACCCGGCAAGGATGAGATCCCACTCCTGAAGCGGGTGTCGCAGGTTCGAATCCCGCCGACTCCTCACCTGTCGTGGGCTCGGTGGTCGGCTGCGGGCCGATGGGGAGGGGCATGAGTGGGATTCGCGTGCTGTGCGGGTGGCAGACAGTACGCTGAATCTGGCGGGATCGAGCCCGCAGCACAGTGTCCGGGAGGTGCTTCATGACGGCCGAGATGGTGGCCCCGGCGTGGATGCATGAGCAGATCACGGCGGAGGAGTACGAGTCCTGGTCCGAGGAGCAGTGCGCCGGGATCGAGATCGTGGACGGGATGGTCGTCGTGGGCCCGAGTGCATCCAAGCGGCACAACCGGCTTGCCCGGATTCTGGCGAACGCCCTGGATGCCGCTGCGGGCCCGGAGTGGAACGCCGACACGGACTTCGACGTCCGGCTTCAGGACGTCCCGCTCACCAATCGCCGCCCGGACGTCGTCGTGTACCGCTCGGACACGATCGATATCACCCCGACTCGCCCTGAGCACGTGTTGCTGGTCGCGGAGGTGGTGTCGCCGGGCTCGGAGACCACCGACCGGATCGTGAAGGTCGACCAGTACGCCAAGGCGGGCATCGGCTTCTACTGGCGGATCGAGCAGGCCGCGACGGGCGTTCCTCTCGTGTATACCTACGTTCTCGACCCCGCGACGAAGGCTTACCGGGACTCAGACGTGTTCACCGGTGTCGTGAAGGTGGCGGCGCCCTTCCTGGTGGAGATCGACCTCGGCCAGGTCTGACCCCGATGCTGCGATTGCGCAAACTTGCCTTCAGGTCGCTCTAAAGCCTGCTTTTGAGCTGATCTAGGTGCTGGGTCATTGCTTGCGCAATCGGCGGGGGCTGCGTGCGCACGTGTGCGCACCGGACCGGGATCGAGCGGGATCGAGGAGGGGCGAGCGGGACTGAAGCGGGGTGTGTTGTCCGGGTTTTCCGTTAAAGCCGCAGGTGAGACGCGTCTCGGTTTCGGGTTCGACTCCCCTGAGCTCCACTCCATTACACCCATCTGACCTGGATAAACGCGGCCAGGTGGGTGCTTTTGTCCCCATTTTGCGTGCTGACGTGTCAGTGCGGTGATGCCGACGCAAGCCTGCGATGGTCTGTGGTTGCAGGGCCTGGGGCGGCCTTCGCTCCCCCGCGTGATCCTCTGGGGGGCGATGAGCTTTCCGGTTTCCTACTCGTTTGACACAATGGCGCCATGTCTGAGGCGACGTACAGCATCGGTGAGGGGCCGGCGACCCGGGTCAGCCTGTCTCTGCCTGAGGGGACCGCGGAGGCCATCCGGGCGCGGGTCGGTAAGCGGGAGTTCTCCGCGTTCATTGCCGCGGCCGTCGAGCGGGAGCTGAGGGGGCAGGTGCTGGACGAGTACCTGGCTGACTACGAGAGCCGCAAGGGGCCGGTGTCCGAGCAGGCGCAACAGCGGGCGCGGCAGGTGTTCGACGAGGTGTTCGCCGAGGAAGACCAGTGGCCCGCCGCAGGCTGAGTCACGAGGGGACGCTGGTCCTGGACAGCGAGGGGCTCTCCCAACTGCTCGCTGACAACGAGACCGTGGTGGCGCTGGTCGCGGAGGCGCGCTCGCGTGGCATGGAAGTGGTGATCTGTGCGCTCACCATCATCGAGGCCGTGCACGCCCGCACCAACAGCGCACGGCTGAGCTGGCTGTTGTCCGGCCTTCGCGTGACCCCGGTGGGGGATGAGGAGGCAAAGGCGGCCTCAGCACTGCTGATGGGGGCAGGGCTGCACGGTCACAAGTACGCCATCGACGCGGCCGTGGCCGATCTGGCGCTTCGGCAGCAGCGGCCTGTGGTCATGCTGACCTCGGACATCGACGACATGGCCAAGCTCTGCGGCGAAGGAGTCCGCCTCGTTTCCGTGTGACCAGCTCTCCTTGCGTGGGGCGAGTATGACATCCGCGGAGCTACGCAAGGACGCCCATGCGAAGGCGGGGTTTCGGGTCTGCGTGGTGTCTGGTGAGACCGGCGCTGCTCTGAGTGGGCACAACACGCACCGGGTCACACTCACTCTTGAGCCGAAGAACGCTGACCGCGGCGGCGCTCGATGCTTTGTTCGTCTTCGAGGACGGGCCAGTCCTCGCGACAGATCTACCGGCTCCGCGCCGACACCCGCCGCGACGGGCGCAAGAGCTTTGCCTGGACCGACTACCGCGCCCTGATCCAGGCCGCCCGCCGGCAACTTGGTGGACCCATCTGGTCCATCCTGCGGCGCACCGCACTGGCCAACCGCGCCTTCGCGGATCCCGAGGAACGGCATCCTGGTTCGAAGATCGTGACTCAGCTCGCCGGCAGGATCATTCGGCGGCGTCGCCGGGGATCTCGTCGAGTCGCACCTGCAGGCCGTCGAGTACGCGCCGGAGCCCGTAGTCGAACGTCTCGTCGCGGGCCTTTCCGGGGTCTTCGACCTGCGGATCCTCCCCGCCGCCGGACCGCAGGCTCTCGATGAACTCCCGCTCGCTCTTGCCGCTTCGGGCGATCAGCGACAGGTACGCGGCCTCGCTGGTCGCCATTCCGATGACGTATGAGATGACCGTTTTCATGGCGTGTCCGGTCTCGTCCGAGGGGAAACCGGCCGCCTTGTACACGGCGGCCATGCGCTCCGACATCTTCGTCACGTTCGGACCGAGGTGGATGAGGCCCACCTGGCCGAGTACGGAGGCGACCCAGGGGTGGCGGAGGATCATCGCCCGCAGGCTGTAGGCGCTGCGGGCGGCAAGGGTCCGCCAGTCCGCGGCGTCCGCGGTGTCCGTGGCAGGGATCTCAAGCTCGCCGTAGACCTCGTCGACGACCAGCTCGATGAGCTCGTCCTTGTTGGCCACGTGGCGGTAGAGCGAGGTGGCGCCCGCGTCGAGCCGGGTGCCGAGCTTGCGCATGCTGAGGGACTCCAGGCCGTCCGTGTCGAGGAGTTGAACGGCCTCCGCGACGATCTGCTCGCGGCTGAGCTGCTCGCGTCCGCGGCGCGGGCGGGTCCAGACCGAGGCGATCGGCTTCTCGTCGGCGGGCATGGGGCCTCCTCGTGTGTCCGGCGCCGATGTGTCCGACGCATCCATCAAGGTAGCGCACGACGTGCGCATCTTGCGCACGACGATCCTCGATGCGTACAGTGTGCGCATCGAGAGAACGATGTACGCACCGCACCGAAGGAGTCCCCATGTCGGAGAAGAAGTTCGACCGCAGCCTCGACCTCGCGCACTGGCAGGCCCGGTTCGACGAGCTGCGTGCCGCCCACCATGTGCCGGGGGCCGCGCTGGCGGTGCTTGTCGACGGGGAGGTCCACGAGCTGGCGAGCGGTGTGCTGCACCGGGGGACCGGGGTGGAGGTGACGACGGACTCGGTGTTCCAGTCCGGTTCGATAGCCAAGGTCTACACCTCGACGCTGATCATGCGCCTCGTCGACTCGGGTGAACTGGACCTGGACACGCCGGTGAAGGACATCGTCCCCGAGTTCGGGACGGCCGACGAGGAGGCCACGCGGACCATCACCACCCGCCAACTCCTCTCCCACACCAGCGGGTTGACCTGTGACTTCACCTACGACGCCGGACGCGGCGACGACTGTCTCGCCCGGTACGTCGAGGCCGCCAAGGACGTCGCCCTGGACTGCCGTCCCGGCACCGCCGTCTCCTACAGCGGCATCGGCTACAACGTCCTCGGCCGCATCATCGAGGTCCTGACCGGCCAGACCTGGGACGAGGCCCTGAAAGACCGCCTCTTCACCCCGCTCGGCCTCGAACGCTCCATGACGCTGCCCGAGGAGGCCCTCGCGTACCGGGTCGCGATGAGCCACCTCGGGGAGCCGGGCCAGTACCCGGACCCGGCCCCCGCCTGGGACTTGATGCCGCGCTCGGCGGGCCCGTACGGCAGGGTCCTGGTCTCGGCGGGTGACGTGGCGCGCCTGGCCAAGATGCACCTCGACGGCGGCACGGCACCCGACGGGACGCGGCTGCTTCGCGCCGAGACCGTCGAGCTGATGCAGCGCCGCGTGGCCGACGTGCCCGACAAGTGGACGGTCAGCGCGGACGGTTGGGGCCTCGGCTGGACCCTCTACGACTGGGACGGCATCGCGGGGTACGGCCACGACGGCGCCGCGATCGGCCAGTACGGCTACCTCCGCGTGGTCCCGCAGGCGGGCGTGGCCGTCGCACTGCTCACCAACGGCGGCGGCGCGCGCGAACTCTACGCGGCGCTCTTCCGCGAACTGCTCGGCGACCTGGCGGGTGTACGGATGCCGGACGCGTTCGAACCGCCCGCGCAGGCACCGGTGGTGGACTTCTCGCGCTACGTCGGGACGTACAAGCGCGCCGGTGTCGTCATCACCGTCTCCGAGCGCGAGGGCGCGCCCCACCTGGTCTACGAGTTCGTGGACGGCATGAAGGACTTCTCGCCGCCGCTGGACGTGGAGCTGTACGCCGTGACGGAGTCCGTCTTCGCGGGGACGGGCGCGGGCCCGTCGTTCAGCGAGGGCTACATGCCGGTGGTGTTCTCGACACTGGGCGACGGCACGGAGTGCTGCTACATCGGGATGCGGGCGGCGCCGAAGGTCGCCTGATGCCGGGGCGAAAACCAGCTGGAGTACTAGGGCGTGTTGCGAACGTCCCGTCGTACGCCCGGAGGGCGGCAGGCGGGACTTTCGCAACACGCCCTAGCTCCTCCCGTCCGGTTCTCCGGACGGTGCCCCCTCGGACAGCGGCCGGATCAGCGTCCCGATGCCGGCGCAGAGCAGGTCCAGGCTGCGGGTGAACTTCTCGTCAGGCCCGCGCTCGGCCGCGGCGGCCGCCGTCCGGGGGAAGCTCCGGTGGAGGGCGGCACCGTCCTCGGCCGTGACCGGCACCGCGGGTGGCTCGCTCTGTTCCTGGAGCACGTAGCCGGTGACGTGGCTGAGCACGGTGTCGGCGGCGGTGCCGCGATGCTCCGGGGGCACGCCGGCCTCGGCGAGGGTGGTGAGCAGCCGTTCCATCAGCGAGAGCGCGCCGGGGCTGAGGGTTTTCGGGCTGCCGGCGAGCATGATCGCCCCACCGGGGTGCTGCCGGATGCTCTGCCGCAGGGCGACGGCCTGCGCCGTGACCCGCGCCGACCAGCCTGCCTGCGCGGGCAGTCCGGCCAGGGCGGCGGTGCCGGCCTCGTATGCCTGCCCGGCCACCCGGTCGGCCATCAGCTGGAGCAGCGCGGCCCTGCTGGGCACGTGGTAGTAGAGGCTGCCGGCGTGCACGTCGAGCCGGTCCGCGACCTGGCGCACGGAGAAACCGTGGTAGCCGGTCTGCGCGAACACCGCCATCCCCGCGTCGATGATCCGGTCTGCGGTCAGCTTCACGGCCGCAGTCTAGCGAGCCGAGCCCGCTTTCAAACACTGTTTGAAAAAGCCCCGGGTCACGCTACTGTCATGATCAGCGAAATCGCACACGGCCTGGAGGGGGGTGGTGACGATGGACATCGTGCTGTTCAACGTGACCACGGCGGCACTGATGGTGCTGATGTTCAAAGGTGGTCTGGCCTTGATCGGCCAGAGCACGCTGGGACAACGGCGGATCCCCTGGGCCGGTGTCGGCCTGACCGGGATCGCGCTCGCCGGGGTGGCCCTCCAGCTCTGCTGGTCGGGGGCGATGGGCGCGCTCGACGCGGACCCGTCGAAGTCCGGCTGGTGGCGCGTGGTCACCTCGGTCTTCATGCAGAACGGCGGCTTCGGCGGGGCGGCCTGGAACATCGTCACCCTCGCCGCCGTCGCGGCCTTCGCCGACTGGTTCTGGGGTGCGCCGCTGACGCTCGGCCTGTTCGCCGCGGGCATCCTGCTGCCGGAGCAGATCGACAAGCTGTGGGGCCAGACCTCCCACAGCACCGACCCCCGCAACTTCGCCGGCAGCTCCGGTGCCACCTACTTCCTGGGCGCGACGCTGGCCGCGGCCCTGCTGCTGCGCGGCGGCGCCGACGAGAACTCCGGCGAGGCCGCCGGCCAGGGTGCCGGGAAGGGCTCCGACGACGAGGGCGCGAGCCGCGGCACGGCCGTCCGCAAGAACCGGCTGCTCGCGCTCGGCGTGCCGGTGCTCGGGCTGGCGATGTGGTTCGCGCAGGAGAACGGGCACGGGCTGGTCTCCTGCTACGGCTTCGCCCTCGGCGCACTCGCCTGGGCCGTGTTCCGCACCGTTCTGCACCCGGACCGCGACCTCCGGCAGCCGCCGCGCACGACGGTCGCCTCACTGACCGGGCTCGTCGGCCGGCGGACCCGCAGCGCCGGCTAGCCGGCAGGCCCCCGCCCCGCCCCACGCCACTCGCGCCATTCCACCTTGACCACGAGGGAGCCGGCATGTCGGAAAACCTGCGCCGGGAAGTGTCGAAGCTCGTCGACCAGGAGGTGGCCAAGATCCTGGAACAGACCGACCGCGACGTGGCCCGTACGGTCAACCGCGCGCTGGGCGTGAGCGACGACGCCCCGGCGTTCGACACCGCCCGCTGGCAGGCCCGGCTCGACGAGCTCCTCACCGCCCACCACATCCCCGGCGCCGCCCTCGCCGTGCTCGCCGACGGCGAGATCCACGAGGTGGCCGCCGGCATCCTGCACACCGGCACCGGCGTCACGGTGACCCCGGACTCCGTGTTCCAGATCGGCTCCGTCAGCAAGGGCTACACCGCGGCCATGGTGGTGCTGCTCGCCGACGCCGGGAAGCTGGACCTCGACGCGCCGGTCGCGGACGTCCTGCCGGACTTCGCGGTCGCCGACGCCGGGGCCACCCGGACGATCACGCCGCGCCAGCTGCTCAACCACACCAGCGGCATCGAGGGCGATTACGTCAACGACACCGGCCGGGGCGACGACTGCCTGGCCCGCTACATCGAGGGCGTCCGGACCGTCGGCCTGACCAACCCGCCCGGCGTCACCATGTCGTACTCCAGCACCGCCTACAACGTCCTCGGCCGGATCGTCGAGGTGGTCACCGGCCAGACCTGGGACGAGGCGCTCAAGGAGCTGCTCCTCGCCCCGCTCGGGCTGGAGCACACCATGACCCTGCCCGAGGAGGTGCTGCGCTTCCGCGCCGCCATGGGGCACATGGGCGAGCCGGGCGAGACCCCCGTCCCCACCCCGCTCTGGAACATGCTGCCGCGTTCGGCCGGCCCGTACGGCGGGATCAGCGCGACCGCCGCCGACGTGGCCCGGTTCGCGCGGGCCTTCGTGGACGGCGGGACCGCGCCGGACGGCACCCGGGTGCTGCCCGCCGCCGTGGTCGAGGCGATGCTGACCCGCGAGGTCGAGATGCCCGACCAGTGGTTCCTCGGCGCCCACTGGGGCCTGGGCTGGGGCCTGTTCGAGTGGGACGGCGCGCGCGGCTTCGGCCACGACGGCAGCACCTTCGGCCAGCTCGCCTACCTGCGTGCCATCCCGGAGAAGGGCCTCGCCATCGCCCTGCTGACCAACGGCGGCGGGGCCGCGCCCAAGGTCTTCGAGGCACTCTGCCGCGAGCTCTGCGCCGAACTCGCCGGTGTCACCATGCCCGGGTTCGCGCCGGCCTCCGAGCCCCTGGCCGTGGAGACGGGGCCGTTCCTCGGCAGCTACAAGCGCGAGGGCTTCCTGATGACCATCACTGCCGGCGACGGCGGCCCGGACACACTGCGGCTGACGTACGAGGGCGCGGACGGCCTGGCGGGCTCCTTCGACCCGCTGGTCTGGCACCTGACCCCGGTCTCGCACACACCGGTGAAGACGGTGTTCGCCGGCCGCCGCAACGAGCAGGACGCCTGGATTCCCGTGGTGTTCTACGCCCTCGCCGACGGCAGCCGGTACGTCCACTTCGGCGTCCGCGCGACGGCCAAATCCGCCTAGCGTCGGGCTCTCACCCTTTCCGCGCAGGGCCGGCCACGCAGGTAGGGAAAACCCCCTGCTGAGTGGGGTGTTGGTCGCAATGCGCCGAGTGTGCCGGGAACGGCAGAGTCCAGCCATGAACATTTTTCGGTTCGACTCTCGGTTCGACGGAAGTTCAGCCAAGCACGCAGCCCTCGCCCTGGTGTGTGCCGTGACCGTACTGGCGGCGGCCGGATGCGGAGACGACAGCCGGCGCGTTTCCTCGCCTGCCCACCCGCATCCCGCAACGCGCGGTTCGGTGGTCTCCGTGACCCCCGTGGCGGACCTGGACGCCAAGGAGGTCGCAGCCCGCGTGGCCAAGGCGGGTATCGATGCGACACAGGTCCGCTACGGCGTGCGGGCCGACCGGATCGTCTATCGCACCGTCGATTTCAAGGGCAAGCCCACCACGGCCAGCGAGCTGGTCGCGATACCGAAGAACGACGATCGCGACCTTCGCGTCGTGTCCTGGCTGCACGGCACCGAGGTGTACCGGGGAGAGGTGGCCTCGGTGAACGACGAATCGCCCGACCGGGCCACGGCGCTGCTGTTCGCCTCGACCGGGCGCGCGGTATCCGCCCCGGACTACCTCGGCCTGGGAAAGGGCCCCGGAACCCATCCGTACGGGAACCCGAAGGCGACCGTCACCGCCTCGGTGGACGCGTTGCGGGCGACACGCACGTTCGCCCGCAGGGAAGGTCGCGGCCTCGACCGGCGCGTACTCGTCAGCGGGTTCTCCCAGGGCGGCCCCGCCACGATGCTGGTCGGGCGGGCCCTGCAACAGGGCGCCGATCCGTATTTCCGTCCGGGTGCCCTCGCCCCGGTCGCCGGCCCGTTCCATCTGAGCGGTTTCGAGGCCGCCGCGGCAGACGACAAGGTCGACCGGTCCTCGCTCTACCTCGCCTATTTCGCGACCGCGTGGAACCGGATGTACGGCTTGTACGGCGCCCCGGACCAGGCGTTCCGAGCGCCTTACGACAAGACGGTGGAGACGCTGTTCGACGGCGACCACAAGGCGTCGCAGATCGCGGCCGCACTGCCCAGGACCTCGAAGCAGCTGTTCACCGAAGCCTTCCTTCAGAAGGTGCGCCACCCCACGGGGGATCTGCGGCGCAATCTGGAGGTGATGGACACCACCTGTGACTGGCGGCCCGATGTTCCGGTGCACCTTTTTCACGCCAGGGGCGACAAGGACGTCTCCTTCACGAACTCCCTGCGCTGCCGGCGCCAGCTGACGGCCAAGGGTGCTGACCAACAGCTCAGTGATGTCGGCGAGTTCGACCACAGCACGACGATCCTCAAGGCCCTGCCACAGGTAGTGCGCGAGTTCGACAGGGCTCGCTGAGCCGACCCGCGATATCCGCGCAAAGCCCCAGGGCGCAACGGTAGAGCCGAAGCAACGGCCGGGGCCGCCACCCCCCACAGGAGAGGCCCCGGCCGTCGCGCTGGCGGGTCGCGTGCGGCCCGTACTTCCTTCAGCGCCGTGAGTGCGTTTTCTGTCACACCCCGGGGACGCTCGGCCCTTACCCTGCGCACACTCTTACCCGGTCACGAGTTAGTTGCATCTTCTACGGACATGGACGGGGAGCGGTTTCACGCCGTATCGTGCCTTTCGCGCCGACCGGGAACCAGGCGTAAAGGGAGTGCGGTGCTGGGGGACGACGCGGAGCTGACCACCGCGGTGCGTGCGGCACAGAACGGCGACGAGGCCGCGTTTCGTACGGTGTACCGCGCCGTGCACCCACGCCTGCTCGGATACGTCCGCACGCTGGTCGGTGATCCGGATGCCGAGGACGTCGCGTCCGAGGCCTGGCTGCAGATCGCCCGCGACCTCGACCGGTTCAGCGGGGACGCCGACCGGTTCCGTGGCTGGGCCGCCCGGATCGCCCGCAACCGCGCCCTGGACCACATACGGATGCGCGGCCGCCGCCCCGCCATCGGCGGCGACGAGACGGAACTGACCGGCCGGGCCGGCGAGGCCGACACGGCCGGCGAGGCCATGGAGGCCCTGGCCACCGACAGCACCCTCTCCCTCATCGCGCGGCTCCCGCAGGACCAGGCCGAGGCGGTCGTGCTGCGCGTCGTGGTCGGTCTCGACGCCAAGACCGCCGCCGAGACGCTCGGCAAACGCGCCGGTGCCGTCCGCACCGCGGCACACCGTGGTCTGAAGCGGCTCGCTGAGCTGCTCGGCGACGATGCGGAATCCGTGGGGACGCTCGGCGCGCTCCCACCCCAGAGAGAACCGCGCCGAGGCGCGGCGTCGTCCGCGACTGTGACGGATTCGCGTGCGCGGACGCAGAAGGACATGTGATGGCCGACGAGCAGGACAAGTGGCTGAACCGTGAGACGGCGGAACGTCTGCTGAGCGGTGAGTCGCTGGAAGCCGTCGACGCCTCCGCCCGTGACCAGGCCGAACGCCTTTCCCGGGCGCTTGGCGCGCTGTCCGCGCAGACGGCCCCGGCCACCGGTGAACTCCCCGGTGAACAGGCCGCCCTGGCCGTGTTCCGCAAGGCCCGCGAGGCCGCCGAGGCCGAACGGACCGCCGCCGTCCGCGCCGACGGCGCCGGCGAGGCGCCCCGGCCCGGTGCCGACGCGGGCCTGGTCCGCCTCGGTGTCCCGCCCCGTACCGGAATCCACGGCCGGCGGCCGCGCTGGGCCCGGCCGGTGCGGCTGGTCCTGGCCGCCGCGATGACCGCGGGCACGCTCGGCGGGGTCGCCATGGCCGCCGGGGCCGGGATGCTGCCCGTGCCGTTCGGGCCCGCGCACCCCCGCCCCGCCACCTCCGTCTCCGCCGGCGACCCCTCCGGGACGCCGCCCGCCTCCGACTCGCCACAGGGCAGCACCGGCGGGACTCCGGGCCCCGGCACCCCGAGCGGCAGCGCGGGCGCGCACCGCGGCGGCGCCTTTGGAGACAGCGCCGGACCGGACGACGGCACGGGCCCGAGCGCCTCGCCGGGCGCCGGTGATCCGCCCGGCTCGCCCGGCAGCCGGTGGAAGGACGCGGCCGCCGCCTGCCGGGACATCCAGGACGGTAAGGGCCTGGACGCCGGGCGCCGGCGCGCGCTGGAGAACCTGGCGGGCGGGAGCGCCCGTGTCAGCCGCTACTGCAAGGTCGTCCTGGCCGCAGCCGACTCGCTCGGCGGCAAGGGCGACGACAACGGCGGCAACGGCAACAGCGACAACGGGAACGGCCAGGGCGACGGCAAGGTGAAGGGCAAGGGCAAGGGCGGCGACAAGGACGGCGGCAAGGGCCGGCACGCCGACGGCGCCGGCGCGCCCCTTCCCCCCGCCCTCGCCCCGGCGCACCCCGCACTCGCTCCGGCGCACTCCGCCCGGACGAGTACCACCTCGCTGCGCCCCCTCGTGCCAACGCTGTGACCTGCGGTTTTGTGGTCGTTGAAAATTTCTCCGCGCAGGGTGTGACGTTTTTGAAGCCCGGGGCGCAGTAATGAGTGAGCCGACTGGTCATCGGCCATCGCACTGAGCCGGGGTTCCCCCCGTACCCATGGCTCGTGCACCTGGCGCGGGCGGGACACGTTCCCCCGGTCCCGCCCGCGCCCCGCAACCCTCTCTCACCAGTGGACGACGACCTTGTCGCCCACCCGCACCTGCGCGAACAGCTGCTGGATCGCGGCCTCGTCCCGGACGTTCACACACCCGTGCGAGCCGCCCGCGTACCCGCGCGCCGCGAAGTCGTACGAGTAGTGCACGGCCTGGCCGCGGCTGAAGAACATCGCGTACGGCATCGGCGAGTGGTAGAGCGTCGACACCCAGTTCCGGGCCTTCCACTCGATGTGGAAGACACCCTCACGGGTCGGCGAGTACTGCGTCCCGAACCGCACCGCCGTCGTCTCCACCGTCCGCCCGCCGACCATCCAGCGCAGCGTCCGCGTCGTCTTGTCGATGCACAGGACACGGCCGGTCAGACAGCGCGGGTCGGGCGCGCCGGCCGGCTGGCCGCCCATCAGATACAGCTCCCACTGGCCGGGCGGGTGGGTCATCCGCACCAGCCGCTGCCAGGTGACGATGTCCGTCCGCCCGGTCTGCGGCAGCCCGCGCTTGCCCTGGAAGCCGCGGACGGCCCGTTCGGTCAGCGGGCCGTACGACCCCGAAGGTCCTTCGGACAGCCAGTCCAGCTGGCGCAGCCGCGCCTGCAGCTCCCGTACCCCGGACCCGCTGTCGCCGCGCGACCACAGCACACGGGCAAGGGGCAGGGCCGGTGTCGGCTGGGCCGGCGTCGGCTGGGCCGGACGGGTGGGATCCGCGCCCAGGCCTGCCGGGGTGCGGACATTCAGGGGCGCCCTGGCCTTGCCATTGGCGTCCAGGGGCTGCGCGGTGCAGCCGCAGAGGGCGGCGAGGGCGGCGACCGAGGCGAGTACGGCGGCGGGTCTTCCCGAGATCCTCATGCCGGGGATGTTTCCCAGCGTGACCGTCATCGAACGACGGGGCATGGTGAGGGTGACAGGACGTACTGCGGAGGCATCCATGGCGCGTGAGTCGGAATCGGGGCTGCCGATCGAGCCGGTCTACGGACCACAGGCGCTGGACGGCTGGGACCCGGCCCGGAAACTGGGCGAACCGGGCGCGTACCCCTTCACCCGCGGTGTGTACCCCAGCATGTACACCGGCCGGCCCTGGACCATGCGCCAGTACGCCGGATTCGGTACGGCCGCCGAGTCCAACGCCCGCTACCGGCAGCTGATCGCCCATGGCACCACGGGCCTGTCGGTCGCCTTCGACCTGCCCACCCAGATGGGCCACGACTCCGACGCGCCGCTCGCCCACGGCGAGGTCGGCAAGGTGGGCGTGGCGATCGACTCGATCGAGGACATGCGGGTGCTGTTCGACGGCATCCCGCTCGACGAGGTCTCGACGTCGATGACGATCAACGCGCCGGCGGCCCTGCTGCTCCTGCTCTACCAACTGGTGGCCGAGGAGCAGGGCGTGCGCGCCGACCGGCTGACCGGCACGATCCAGAACGATGTGCTCAAGGAGTACATCGCGCGTGGCACGTACATCTTCCCGCCGAAGCCGTCCCTGCGGCTCACCGCGGACATCTTCAGGTACTGCACCGCCGAGATCCCGAAGTGGAACACGATCTCCATCTCCGGCTACCACATGGCCGAGGCGGGCGCATCACCCGTTCAGGAGATCGCGTTCACCCTGGCGGACGGTGTCGAGTACGTCCGTACGGCGGTGGCGGCGGGCATGGACGTCGACGACTTCGCCCCCCGGCTGTCCTTCTTCTTCGTGGCCCGTACGACGCTGCTGGAGGAGGTCGCCAAGTTCCGGGCGGCGCGCCGGATCTGGGCGCGGGTGATGCGGGAGGAGTTCGGGGCGCGCGACCCCAGGTCCCTGATGCTGCGTTTCCACACCCAGACGGCCGGCGTCCAGCTGACGGCCCAGCAGCCGGAGGTGAACCTGGTCCGGGTCGCCGTCCAGGCGCTGGCCGCGGTGCTGGGCGGCACCCAGTCGCTGCACACCAACTCCTTCGACGAGGCCATCGCCCTGCCCACGGACAAGAGCGCGCGGCTGGCCCTGCGCACCCAGCAGGTGCTGGCGTACGAGACGGATGTGCCGGCGACGGTGGATCCGTTCGCCGGCTCCTACGCGGTGGAGCGGATGACGGACGACGTCGAGGAGGCGGCCGTCGCTCTGCTGCGCCGGATCGGGGACCTGGGCGGGGCGGTGGCGGCGATCGAGCAGGGCTTCCAGAAGGCCGAGATCGAGCGCAACGCGTACCGGATCGCCCAGGAGACCGATTCCGGCGAACGGGTGGTCGTGGGCGTCAACCGCTTCGCCCTGGACGCGGAGGAGCCGTACGAGCCCCTCCGCGTCGACCCGGCCATCGAGACCCGCCAGCGAGAACGCCTGGCGAAGCTGCGGGCCGAGCGGGACCAGGGGGCGGTGGATGCCGCGCTGGACGCGCTGAAGAAGGCGGCCGAGGGGGAGGGCAACGTGCTGTATCCGATGAAGGAGGCGTTGCGGGGGCGGGCGACGGTGGGGGAGGTGTGCAACGCGCTGCGGGGGGTTTGGGGGGCTTACGAGCCGTCGGAGGTGTTCTGAGCTGGGCGGTTACTTCGTATGGGTGATCATGGGCGGAATCCCTCCGTTCCCGGTTACGCTCGTGGAGCGTGAGCCCCGAAAAGGAGGACGCCATGGCCGTACTGCAGCAAGAGATGACCGTCGGCGAAGCCGCCGACCTTCTTGCCCGTGCACTGCCTGGCCGCCGCGTGGAGATTCTCCAGGGGAGGCTCATCGTGACACCGCCGCCGGACGGTTCGCATGCACTGTCGTTGACGTGGCTGGTCGAAGCATTCGGTGGAGCGGGAGCGCGGAAGGTAGGGCTCAGATATGTGCAGGGCATCGGCCTGTGGCTGCCGGACCTGCCGGACGACTTCGCGGTTCCGGACTTCTCGGTCGTGGACGAGGACTTCCGTGATGCTCATGTCCAGAAGAACTGCTACGCGCCGAACGTTTTCCGACTGGTCGTCGAGGTGACCTCGTCGAACTGGTCCGACGACCTCGGTCCCAAGGTCGAGTGCTATGCCCAGGCCGGCCTCCCCGTCTACCTCATCGTGGACCGCAAGCACGACGAGGTCCTGCTGTACACCGACCCGGCCGACGGCGAGTACCCCGCCCCCGTCCGCTTCGAGCGCGGCCAGACCGTCCCCCTCCCGGAATCCGTCGGCGTCACCCTCGATCTCTCGGTGGACGCCCTTCTCGACGGCGACGACTGACCGTCTCACCCCGAGAAGCGCCCGAGATACATCCCTAGCCCCTCCGCCGTCTCGCCCGCCCAGCCCACATACCCGTCCGGGCGGATCAGGAAGACACCCGGGCCGTACGACTGCGGGGCCGCCGGGAGTGCGCGGATGCCGGGGGCGGTGGTCCGCGCGCCTAGCAGGGTCCAGTGCGGGCCCCGGAAGGCGTCGAAGAGGCGGACGCCGGACACCGTGGCGTCCGGGGCGCGGTCGCCCGCCCGGACGCCGGCCGGATCGGTCCGTGTCTCCACGCTCAGGGACGACTCCCGGTAGCCCAGCCCCAGCTGCACCGTCGCCTCGCCGCGGCGCACCTCGCCGCGGTGCACGCCCGTCGAGAGGTCGAGCATGGCCGCGGCGACCGCCCTGCGCTCCTCCTCGTAGGTGTCGAGCAGGGCGTCCGGTGCCCCGGCCCGCAGTACCGCGCCCAGCTTCCAGCCCAGGTTGTAGGCGTCCTGGACGCTGGTGTTCATGCCCTGGCCGCCGGCCGGGGAGTGGACATGGGCCGCGTCGCCGGCGAGGAGGACCCGGCCGGCCCGGAAGCGGTCCGCGAGGCCGGTGCGCGGGTGGAAGTCGGAGGCCCAGAGCAGTTCCGTGATGTCCTCGGCGGCCAGGTGTGTGTACGCGGCCGCCAGCGCGCGGATGCCGTCCAGGGACAGGTCCCCTTCCGTGCCCTCCGGCAGGCGCGCCTGGAGCTGGAAGTCGTCCGTACCGGCCAGCGGGCACAGTGCGACCCCGGTGCCGTCCTCCTTGAAAAAGGTGTGCCAGTAGTCGCGGTCCAGGCCCTTCAGACGGACGTCCGCCACCAGGAACGGCGCCGGGTCGACCCTCTCCCCGGCCATGCTCACGCCGACCGCGCGCCGGATCGCCGAGCGTCCGCCGTCGGCCGCGACGACGTAGGCCGCGCGGGCGGTCGTACCGTCGGCGAAGCGCACGCTCACGCCGTCCGCGTCCTGCTCCAGCCCCGTCACCTCGCGCCCGAAGGCGACCTGCCCGCCCAGTTCCACGAGCCGCTCGTACAGGATCTCCTGGGTGCGCCACTGCGCGATCATCCGGGGTTCGGTGTACGGCGCGCCCTCGTCGGCCTCGACCTTGTCGAACATCGACTGCCGGTCGAGCCGCTCGCCGTCCTTCCACAGCATCCGGTCCGGATAGGGGCCGCTCGCCGCCCGGACCGCGTCCAGGACGCCGAGGTCGTCGAAGACCTCCTGGGTGCGGGGCTGGAGCCCCTTGCCGCGCGAGCCGGGGAAGAGCGCGTCCGCCCGCTCCACGACCAGCGCGTCCACGCCCCGGCGGGCGAGGTCGATGCCGAGGGTGAGACCGGTGGGACCCGCGCCCACGATCAGGACATCCATCATAATTCTCCTTAACGATGTTAAGTGCCTTCGGGCATGAGCGTGCCCTTAACGCCGTTAGGCTGTCAAGTGTGAGCCCCGAGAAACGCGCCCCCCTGGATCGCCGTCGCGTCGCCGACACCGCCCTGCGGCTGCTGAACGAGAGCGGCCTGGAGGGCCTCACCCTGCGCGCCATCGCGAAGGAGCTGGACGTCAAGGCACCCGCGTTGTACTGGCACTTCAAGGACAAGCAGGCGCTGCTGGACGAGATGGCGACGGAGATGTACCGGCGGACGGTCGCCGGCAGCGCGCTCGATCCCGCCGACACCTGGCGGGAGAGGCTGCTGACGTCGAGCCGTGGACTGCGCGCCGCCCTGCTCGGCTACCGCGACGGGGCGAAGGTCTTCAGCGGTTCACGCTTCACGGGTACGGAATTCGCCCCCGCGATGGAGGCGAACCTGCGGCTGCTGACCGGGGCCGGGCTCACCGTCGCCCAGGCGGTCCACGCGGGCCGTACGGCGCATACGTACACCGTCGGCTTCGTCATCGAGGAACAGGGCGTGCGGCCCCTCCCGGGCGAGCGCCGGGAGGGGTACGACATCACGGAACGCGCCCGGCGACTGGCCGAGTACCCGCTGGCCGCCGAGGCCGGCGGGCTGCTCTTCGACGGCTACGACGAGCAGTTCGAGGAGGGACTGGCGATCGTCGTCGCGGGCATCGGGGCGCGGTACGGGCTTGCGTGACGCCCCCGCCCCCGCCCGGCCGGGCAGGCTCTGCGGCCGGCCCTAACGCCTGGCCGCGCGGGCGCTGCGGATCGCCCGGGTGAGTACCGGGGGCAGCAGGTCGACGGCGACCCGGCGGGCCCGGCTCGGGTTGCGCCTCGGTGCGGGCCGGGACGGTGCCGGCGCGGGAGCGGCGGCCGGGGCGGGCGCCGGCGCCTCCTGCGGGGCCGGCACCGGCTCCTCGGCGGCCTCCGCGTGCTTGGACGGCGGGAACTCCGGCGCCCGCATGCCCTTCGACTTCAGCCGGATGATCCGGTGGCCCGCGGCCTCCTGGACGCTCAGATGGCAGTCGGAACGCTCCCCTGCCATCGCCAGCAGCTCCTCCTGGACCGGCTCCGGGTCGCCCCAGGTGCCGTAGAGCTTCTGGGTGCTCAGACAGATGGGGCGCAGTCCGCGGTTGAGCACGGCCTCCCAGGCGGCGATGGAGACACCGGGGGTGTGCTCGGAGCGGAAGTCGTCCAGGACGACGATGCCGTCCTGGAGCAGCAGGTCGTGGGCGGCTCCTATGTCGCCGTGCACATGCTCGTACAGGTGCGAGGCGTCGATGTGCACGAACCGGCAGGAGTCCGCCGCCACCTCGGAGGGCACCACGGAGCTGGGTCCCTGCAGCACCCGGGGGAGTTCGTCGTGGAAGGAGCGGTAGTTCTGCTCGAAGACGTCCCGGGTGAGCGCGCTGTACGACTTCGTCGACTCGGCCCGGTTGGCGTCGTCGGGCGCCTCGCCCTCGAACAGGTCGCACACGGTGTACTTCTCCGCGGGCCGCTGATGCTGCCCGATGAAGATCGCGCTCTTTCCCATGTACACGCCGACTTCCAGCAGATCACCTCGCATCCCGGCGGCTTCCTGCCGGCTGAGGAACCAGTCGAAGAGCAACTGGTCGAGCACCGGGAACCACCCGGGGACGTCATCGAGGTGGCGGGGAGGTCGCGTCGTTTCCTGGATGGTGGCCATGCGGAGTGGGGACTCCTTCGTACGGCGTCTGTGGGAACCCTGCGGGGCGCCTGTGCGGCGAGGGCTCTACCGTGCCTGCCCGAGGCCCCTGTTCAAAACCCAATTCCAGGTGAACGACTGTCCAACTTCCGTTCTTTCAGGGCCTTCTTCAGACGCGGGCCGAACGGCTTCTCCACGTACCGGTGGATCAGCCATGCGAGCGCCAGCATCCCGAGCACGGTCGCGGCCAGGGTCGCCCACGCGGGCAGGCCGAGTCCCCGGTGCAGCACCCGGATGGCGAACCAGCCCAGATGCTCGTGGATCAGGTAGAAGGGGTAGGTCAGCGCGCCGGCCGTGACCAGCCAGCGCCAGGAGGCCCAGCGCATCCAGCCCAGCGCCACGACGGCGACGGCCGCGAAGGCGAGGGTGACGATCAGGATGACGACGTACGGATCGCGGTGCGGGTGCGGGCCCCACAGGCCGAGGGTGGCCTCGCGCTGGGCGAGCAGCCAGGACATCACGACGATGCCCCACGCGAGCAGATCGCTGCCGAAGCGGTGGATCAGGTACAGCGCCAGACCGCCGATGAAGAAGGGCGCGTACTCGGGCATGATCACCTGGTTCAGCAGGGTGTTGGTGGTCGAGTGGCACAGGACGGTCGCCAGCGTCCAGACGCAGGCGAACAGCACCACCCGGCGGTAGGTCACCCCGCGCAGGACGACGACGAGCGCGAACAGCGCGTAGAAACGGACCTCGACCCAGAGCGTCCAGCACACGCCCAGGACGCGGGTCGCGCCCATCGGTTGCTGGAGCATCGTCAGATTGACGAGGAACTCGTCCAGCCGGACCGCGTGGACCACGACGGGCAGTGCGAGGGACGCCCCCGTGATCAGGAGCAGGGCCACCCAGTAGGCGGGGTAGAGGCGCGCGACCCGGGAGCGGAAGAAGTCACCGAGGGTGCGGCCCCAACTGCTCATGCAGATCACGAAACCGCTGATGACGAAGAAGAACTGCACACCGAAATTGCCGTAGACCGCCGCCCGGGACAGGGTGGGGAAGAGGTGTGCGGGACTCGCGTGCCAGGACGCGGAGACCGTGCCGCCACGACCGACATAGTGGTAGAGGCAGACCATCAGCGCGGCGACGAGCCGCAGGCCGTCCAGGGCGAGCAATCGGCTCTGCGGCCTGGATACGGGAGCCGTTCCGGGCGCCGGGGCCGTGGGAACGGGGGCGAGAGTGGGGGACGAGGCAGCCATGATGTTCGACATTTACCCGAACATCCGCTCATCGTCTCGGTGGTTAGTGTGAAATTATCTGAAATAAGTCAATAGTTGAGATGACATCCAGGTGAACGAGGCCGGGCGGACCCCCTGCTGGGCCCGCCCGCCTCGGTGTCGTACGGCGTTCGCCTCAGCGCCGTACGGAGTTGCGCAGACTGCGTGCCGTGCGTGCCACCCGGCGGACCGTCGCGTTGCGCGGGATGAACGCCAGTTGGGCCGGCACACCGCCGGGCAGGGCCAGCGAGGACAGGCGGCGGCGCTTGAAGTAGCGCACCGTGCCCGCGTTCAGGTTCTTGGCGAGCCAGGACTCGGCGTGCGCGCGCAGCCGCGGGTAGATCTTCGGCTGCATCGCGAAGCCCACCGCGCGGATCAGCGCGCCGAGCGCCTCGACGTCCGTGCCGGCGCGCTGCTCGGTGACCGCGGCACGGTCGCCGAGGTCGGGCAGCAGCGCGTCGACGATGGTCACCGGGATCCGGTTGCTGTTCTCGTACGGCGCCAGCTGCTCCAGCAGCACCTCGGTGCCGATCCGGGCGACGGGCAGGCCGTAGAGCGCCTGCGCCGTGAGCAGGGCGGTGGAGAAGCAGCCGACGACCAGCGCGGGACGCATCCGCTGGTACAGCACCTCGGCGAGGACCGGGGTGTCGACCACGGTCAGCTCGACCTTCAGCTTCTCCGCCTCCTGCTCCAGGGAGCGGGTGAAGCTCGCCGGGGCGGACGGGTGCGGCTTGAACACCACCCTGGTGTGCCCGAGCGCGGCCGCGCCCCTCAGCATCCGCACATGGAGGTTCTCCTCCTGCTCGGCGGTAAGGATCTCCAGCGCCGACAGGTACTGGCCGAGCAGCAGCGCCGGCTCCTCGATCTCCGGCAGACCGGCGCCGGCGGGCGCGAGAGCGGCGAGCACCTTGGTGAACGCGGCCGTCGGCACGACCTCGCCCGGCACGTCGAACTCGGTGAGCAGCAGCGGTGTAAGGCCCGGCACCAGGTCCAGGTGCAGCACCCGGTCCACCCGGGTGCCGACCAGCGGGTCGATCTTGTTGCGGGTGGGGCCGTAGCTCATCAGGCCGTCCGCGTAGACCGTCACCGGGGCGCCGGTGAAGATCTGCGCGAGCGCCAGGGACGGGTTGACCTGGATCGACTCGACGGCCAACTCGACGTCTTCGTCGCCCAGTTGCCACTCGTGCCGCAGGAAGCGTTCCCACAGCGGCATGTCGTCCACGCGGGGCGCCCAGCCGCCCGGGTGGAACGGGAAGATCGTCTCGTTGTACGAGATCACCTCGTCGAAGCGGTCGCGCAGCTTGTCGAAGCCGGGTCCCTCGTCGAGCGCGGGCGTGGTCTCGGGCGCGGCCGCGTTGTTGCACACCAGCAGGATCCGCCGGTCGGCCGGGCGGAAGCAGCCGGAGTCCAGGGCGGCGGCCAGCGTGGCCGTGCCGTACAGGGTCGACGCCTGGAAGATCTGGACGGTCACGCGGCGGCCCCCGCGGTGGCGGGACGGCGGCGCAGCCGGCGCAGCTTGCCGGCGCGCTGGATGTCCATGGAGTCCAGCGCCTCGTCCAGCACGTCCTGCGGCATGCGCCGCAGCGCCGCGGCACTCATGGATTTCAGTTTCTTCGCCACCGCGGGCTCGAACCTTTCGATGGATCCCAGATGATGGGAAATGATGGCGCAATAGGTACGGACGGCCTTCGGCAGCAGTTGGTCCGCGTCCCGGTCCTGGGCGGTTTCCGCGATCACCTGATCGAACGCACGAATGAAATCGAGTTGTCGGACATCGCCGATCTGGGTGAGCGAAGACGCGACCCCGCGCCGGTAGAAAACGCCGAGCATGCTCACCGCGGCGAACGAATCCGCCTCCCGGTGCAACTTCCAGATCCACGGCCGGTCCTCGGCCGTGCGCAGCCCGTCGGTGAAGTGCAGCAGACCCTTGTCGACCAGCCGTCGGTGGTAGATGCCCGCCCACGCGAACGCGTAGTCCACGGACGTCGAACGGTCGGCGGGCAGGATCGCCTCGCGCGGGTTCATCACCACACCGCGCCGCCCGACCGGCGCCCGGTGCACCTGACGTGAGCGCGCCGTGCACTGCACATGGTCGGTGCGGATGAAGTCGCAGCCCAGTTCCTCTATGGCCGAGACGAGCTGCGCGAAGTAGCCGGGGGCGAGCCAGTCGTCGCCGTCCAGGAAGGTCAGGTACTCGCCGCGCGCCCGGTCGATACCGGTGTTGCGCGCGGTCGCCAGCCCTCCGTTCTGCTCGTGCCGGACGAAGACAGCCCCCGGCAGCTCGCGCTCCGCGCGCGCGAGGATCTCTGGTGTCCCGTCGCGGGAACAGTCGTCGACGAGAATGAATTCGAAGTCCTCACGCGCGTTCGCCTGCAGGCTCCTGAGCGTGTCGGATGCGTATTGCTGCACGTTGTAGAACGGCACGATGACGGAGAGCTTGACCACGTCAGGGACGTTAGGGGGAAGCCCGTCATTCGTCTTGACCGCGTGCTTGATACTGGGTGAACGGCACGTGGCGAAGCTGTGAACCAGGCTCTTTTCCCGTGTTCCGGCGGCCCGATTCGCCATTCAGCGGTGCGCTGTTAACCGTTTGTTGTATTCGGGTTGGGCGGAACCTCGGAATGGCTTTCTAGCGTCTTCGGCGTGCCAGCAAGTGCTACGAAGTCCCTGCGGGTCGCCGTCCTCGCCGATTCCGACACCCGGTGGAAGTGGGGTGCGCTCACCGCGCAGCGCCTCGCTCCCGCGGATGCCGAGATCCGGCTCGACGGCTACCTCCTGCGAGGACGCGCCACCCCGACAGCCCGCCAGCTGAAGGAGGTCGGCGTCCGCGCCGACTCCCTGCGTGAGGTCACCGGCGTCGAGTTCCTGCGTGCCATGGGCGCGGCCGCCGAAGACCAGTACGACGTGCTCATCCTCGCGCTCGTCGGCGGCGGCGTCCAGGCCATGCTGCACGGCCTGCGCGCCACCTGGGCAGGCGCCGGCAAGCGTCCCGTCGTCGTCACCGGATACGTCGGTGTCGTCTACGAGAAGCTCACCGACGGGCTGCTGCTGCGGCACGGCGCCGACCTCGTCCTCGCCAACTCCCGGCACGACGCGGACCGGTTCCGCGCCGTGTACGAGGGCGTGGGCGCCGACGCCTCCGCGGTCACCGAGGTCGCGCTGCCCTTCCTCGGCGGGGCGCCGTACACCGGTGAACACGAGCCGTACACCGTGGTGTTCGCGGCCCAGCCGTCCGTCCCGGACAGCCGCAAGGACCGTACGTACCTGCTGAACCGGCTCATCGGGCACGCCCGGAAGCACCCCGAGCGCGAGGTGCTGCTGAAGCTGCGCTCCAAGCCGGGCGAACACACCACCCACATCGAGGAGTTGCCGTACCAGAAGCTGGTGCAGGGCAAGGAGCTGCCCGCCAACTTCCGCCTGGTGTACGGCCATATGGGCGAGGTGCTGGACCGCACCGACCTGCTGGTCACGGTCAGCTCCACGGCCGCCCTGGAGGCCCTGCACCGCCGTATCCCCACGGTCGTCCTCACCGATCTGGGCGTGCGCGAGGTGCTCGGCAACCACCACTTCACCGGCTCCGGCTGTCTCGCCTCCTGGGACCAGCTCGACGCCGGGCACCGGCCGACGGCGGACGAGGAGTGGGTGTCCCGGCAGGGCGTCGCGGCCGACGGCACCTACACCACCGCGTTCGACACGGCGCGCGAACGTATCTCCAAGCTGCTGGACCGCCCCGGCGGCCTGCCGCCCCTCACCCCCTACTACACCCCCGAGACCGCGCCCGGCTATCTGCCCGGCATCCTCGCCCGGCACCACCTCGGCCCCGACGGCGTCCCGCTGCCCGGCGCGCCCGCCGCCGACAAGGAGCCCGGCCCGGTCCGCCAGATCGTGCGCCGCGCCGCGCGTGGCGCCTACCGCCACGGCGTGCAGCGGGTCGCCCCGGTGATCCGGCGGATGGGGGAGCTGTGACCTTCCAAGGAGACTCCATGTCCAACCCGGAAGCGGGCCAGGGCGCAGCGGTGCGCCGGGTGCTCGCGGTGATCCCCGCCCGCGGCGGCTCCAAGGGCGTGCCCGCGAAGAACCTGGCGCCCGTCGGCGGCATCCCGCTCGTGGCCCGCGCGGTGCGCGAGTGCCGGGCGAGCCGGCTGGTGACCGATGTCGTCGTCTCCACCGACGACCAGGCCATCGCCGCCGCCGCCCGCGAGGCCGGCGCCGAGGTCGTGCTGCGCCCGGCCGCCATCGCCGGGGACACGGCGACCTCCGAGGCCGCGGTCCTGCACGCCATGGACGCCCACGAGGCGCTGCACGGCGCGCCGGTCGACGTGGTCCTGCTCGTGCAGTGCACCAGCCCGTTCATCGTCCGCGAGGACATCGACGGGGTGGCCGGCGCGATCGTCGAGAACGGCGCGGACACGGCCGTCACCGTGGCCCCCTTCCACGGCTTCGTCTGGCGGGAGGCCGACCAGGAGGCCGAGGGCGGCGTGGGCGTCAACCACGACAAGTCCTTCCGGCCCCGGCGCCAGGACCGCCCCCAGGACTTCCTGGAGACCGGCGCCGCCTACGCGATGGCCGCGGCCGGCTTCCGCGAGCACCGGCACCGCTTCTTCGGCCGTACCGAAGTGGTGCACACCGACCCCGCGCGCGTGCTGGAGATCGACGACCCGCACGACCTGGCCCGCGCCCGCGCGCTGGCCCCCCTGTTCGACGCGGACCTCCCCCACTCTCGGCTTCGCTCGAGCGGGGGGACCCCCATCGGTTCGCTGCCGGCCGCCGACGACATCGACGCGGTCGTACTGGACTTCGACGGCACCCAGACCGACGACCGGGTGCTGATCGACTCCGAAGGACGGGAGGTCGTCTCCGTGCACCGCGGAGACGGACTCGGCATCGCGGCCCTGCGCAAGAGCGGCCTGAAGATGCTGATCCTGTCCACGGAACAGAACCCTGTGGTCGCCGCCCGCGCCCGGAAGCTCAAGCTCCCGGTGCTGCACGGCATCGACCGCAAGGACCTCGCGCTGAAGCAGTGGTGCGAGGAGCAGGGCATCGCGCCGGAGCGCGTGCTCTACGTCGGCAACGACGTCAACGACCTGCCGTGCTTCGCCCTCGTCGGCTGGCCCGTGGCGGTCGCGAGCGCCCACGACGTCGTACGCGGCGCCGCACGCGCGGTCACCACCCTCCCCGGCGGTGACGGCGCGATCCGAGAGATCGCCAGCTGGATCCTCGGCCCCTCTCTCGATTCCCTCCCCAAGTAAGGAAATCTCCCCCATGAGCAGCAACTCCCGCATCCGTTCCTTCGGTTCGCGCGAGGTCGGCCCGGGCCGCCCCGTCTACATCTGCGGCGAGATCGGCATCAACCACAACGGTGAGCTGGAGAACGCCTTCAAGCTGATCGACGTGGCCGCCGAGGCCGGCTGCGACGCCGTCAAGTTCCAGAAGCGCACCCCGGAGATCTGCACCCCGCGCGACCAGTGGGACATCGAGCGCGACACCCCCTGGGGCCGGATGACCTACATCGACTACCGCCACCGCGTGGAGTTCGGCGAGGACGAGTACCGCCAGATCGACGAGTACTGCAAGAGCAAGAACATCGACTGGTTCGCCTCCCCGTGGGACACCGAGGCCGTCGCCTTCCTGGAGAAGTTCGACGTCCCCGCCCACAAGGTCGCCTCCGCGTCGCTGACGGACGACGAGCTGCTGAAGGCCCTGCGCGCCACCGGCCGCGCGGTCATCCTCTCCACGGGCATGTCCACCCCGAAGCAGATCCGCCACGCGGTCGAGGTCCTCGGCTCGGACAACATCCTGATGTGCCACGCCACCTCGACCTACCCCGCGAAGGCCGAGGAGCTCAACCTCCGCGTGATCAACACGCTGGAGAAGGAGTACCCGAACGTCCCGATCGGCTACTCCGGCCACGAGACCGGCCTGCAGACCACGCTGGCCGCCGTCGCCCTCGGCGCCACGTTCGTCGAGCGCCACATCACCCTCGACCGCGCGATGTGGGGCTCCGACCAGGCCGCCTCCGTCGAGCCGCAGGGCCTCACCCGCCTCGTCCGCGACATCCGCACCATCGAGGCCTCCCTCGGCGACGGCGTCAAGAAGGTCTACGACTCCGAGATGGGCCCGATGAAGAAGCTGCGCCGCGTCGCCGGCGTCGTCGCCGAGGCGGAGATCGCCGCGGCCGCGGGCGAGCCGGTCACGGTCTGAGTGTTCTGATCGCTTTACTGGTTCCCTCACGGGTTCCCCTACGACGGGACGGTCGTACGCCGATGAGCCCCCGCGCCGGTCACGCCGGCCACCCACCCCGCACGCTCGCCTTCGTGGAGAGCCCGGTCCAGCTGCTGAACGTGCTGGAGTGGGCGCATCTGCAGGGCCTGCGCGGCGCGGATCCGGATCCACTGGGGTCCGTGCCCGCGCAGATACGGCGGACGGTGGCCGACGTACCGCCACCGGCCGGTGCGGAGCTCACGGTCGTCGTGCTGTCCCCGACCGACCCCATGACCCGGGGCCAACTGCGCCGCATGGCGGACCTGGCCCGGGACGAGGGGTACCGGGTGCGCTGGGAGGAGGCGCGGGGCGGCACGACGGCGCCCTTCTCGACGATCGGCGGCCTGGCGGGCGCGCTCCGCCGCGCCGACCGCATCGTGATGGGAGACCCCTTCTCCCGCTACGTACAACTCCTGCTGACGATCACCCGCGCCCATGACCTGATCGTGGTGGACGACGGCACGGCGACGATGGAGTTCGTCGCGCAACTCGCCCGCGGCGAACGCCTGGTCCGCTGGCACCGCAAGGGCGGCCGCCCCGGCCCCCGTGACCTCCTCTTCGCCCCGGTCTCCTCCTCGGCCCGCCGCCGGCTGACGCCCAGCGCCCACCGCCGGGTGGAGGTCTTCTCCTCCATGCCGGTGACCGAGACCCCGGACGGGGTGACGGTCACGGTCAACGACTTCTCCTGGACCCGCGCCCGCTTCGGCCCGCCCCGCATCACCAAGGGCGCGGACATGGTGGGCACGTCCCTGGTGGAGACGGGCGTCGTGGACGGCGACCGCTACCTGGACGCGGTCCGCGCTCTCTCCAAGGCCCACGGCACGACCCGCTACTTCGCCCACCGCCGCGAGAGCACGGAGAAACTCCACCGCCTGGCCGCCGAGACCGGCCTGGAGATCGTCCGCCCGGACCTCCCCCTGGAACTGATCGCCCGCCGCGGCCCCATCGGCCGTACGATCCTCAGCTTCCCCTCCACGGTCGTCCACACCCTGCCACTGGCCCTCGTGGGCACCGGCGTCCGGGTCGCCGTCTGCGACATCGACCCCTCATGGCTGACCGAGAACGCCTCCCCCCGCGCCCAGGGCTTCCTGTCAGGCGTGACGGGAACGGCCCGCGACGTCCACCGACTGGCGGCGGTGACACCGGCGTAGCGCGCCGGGCCTCCGGTTGTCGAGGGTGGCCACGCCATCAACTCCGAAATGCAGGACCGGAGTTGGCGAAGGCACGGTCGTCGACAAGCGCACCGGCGAGTCCTGCACCACGGACAGCAACGGTGTCCAGTCCTGCACCACCGACCACGAGCTCCGGACACAGCGCGGTGGTGCGGATGGCGGTGGACGGCTGACCGCGCCGTTCGTCGTGACGTCCTGGAGCCGATGGCGGCCGCCACGACGACGTGGCGACGCACCAGGTCGGCTCGGGCCCCGCGAGCCCGGTCACGATCCGGTCCGGCTCCCGCGGCGTGGGGCGTACGCCGGCCGTGCGCGCCGGCTACGCCTTACGGACCAGCACGAACGCCCGTGCCCGGCTCTCCTCGCCGGTCGGCTCGCGGCGTACCCCGGCGACCAGCTCCAGGCCGGCTTCCGCCAGCCCTTCGATGACCTGCTCCGGGGTGCGCCAGTAGTAGTCGAGGTCGATCTCGTGGCCGAAGCGCTCCGGCAGGTGGAGGCGGCCGGGCTCCTCGCCGGTCTGGAAGGCGAGGAGGGCGTGGCCGCCGGGCAGCAGGGTGCGCTGGAACTCCGCGAAGGCCGTCGGCAGGTGGGCGTCGGGCACATGGATCGTCGAGTACAGGGCGAGGATGCCGCTCAAGGTGGCATCGGGCAGGTCCAGAGACGTCATCGAGCCGACATGGAACCGGAGTTGGGGATAGGTGTCCCGGGCCAGTGCCACCATGGCGGGGGAGAGGTCGACCCCGAAGGACGGCACACCCAGCCCGTCCAGCAGCGCGGTGACATGACCGGGGCCGCTACCCAGGTCGGCCACCGGGGCCGTGCCGTGTGCGGTGGCCAGCTCGGCGAAGGCGCTGATCAGGGCGGTGTCCAGCGGATGGAGGCCGCCGGCCGGGAACTGGGCCGCGTAGTCCTTGGCGATCGCGTCGTAGGAGGTGCGGGTCGGGCGCAGGAAGGGCTCTGTCGCATCGGTCACGGCTGCGGACCCTACCGGCACGGGACCGCCGGCGGAGCCGGTCCAGGAGGCCGGGGCGGGGTCCGGTTCGTGGACATGACGCGCGTGACTGCCCGTGGGCGTGGTATGCGTGGAGAGAGAAACAGTGGTTTTACCCATCAGAGTCCGCCCCCATGCGTCCGCCGGTCAGATTTTCTTCCCCTAACGGGCTGAACTTTTGTTGATCGAGGGGTAGTTGGCCAGCCGGGCGTCCTACCCTTCAGAGGGTGAAGCAATTGATGTCCCTAGAGTCCGAGGCCGGCCTCGCGGGGGATGTGCTCCCCGGCGCGCTGAGCGATGCCCTGCACGCCGAACTCGTCGCGTTCCGTCGCGACTTGCACATGCACCCTGAGCTGGGCAATCAGGAGTTCCGTACAACAGCCGCGATCAAGGAACGGCTGGAGCGGGCGGGGCTTCGCCCCCGCGTGCTCGCCAAGGGGACCGGACTCGTCTGTGACATCGGCCTGACCGAGGGCCGGCGCCCGCCCGTACCGCTTCTGGCGCTGCGCGCGGACATCGACGCCCTGCCCATCCCGGACACCAAGACCGACTGCTCCTACCGGTCGACCGTGCCCGACCGGGCGCACGCCTGCGGACACGACGTCCATACGACCGTCGTGCTCGGCACCGGGCTCGTCCTCGCGGACCTGCACGCCAAGGGCCTGCTGCCCCGGCCGGTGCGGCTGCTGTTCCAGCCCGCCGAGGAGGTGCTGCCCGGCGGCGCCCTCGACGCCATCGAGGACGGGGTGCTCAAGGGGGTCGGGCGGATCCTCGCGGTGCACTGCGACCCGCGCGTCGACGCCGGGAAGATCGGGCTGCGGCACGGGGCGATCACCAGCGCGTGCGACCGGCTGGAGGTCGCCCTGGACGGGCCCGGCGGGCACACCGCCCGGCCGCATCTGACCACCGACCTGGTGACCGCCGTCGCCCGCGTCGCCGTCGACGTGCCCGCGGTGATCGGCCGCCGCGTCGACGCCCGCGCCGGTCTCGTCCTCACCTGGGGCCGGATCGAGTCGGGCCACGCGCCGAACGTGATCCCGCAGCACGCCGAGCTGTCCGGCACGGTGCGCTGCCTGGACCTGGAGGCCTGGCGGGAGGCCCCCGACGTCGTGCACGCCGCCATCGACGAGGTCGCCAGCCTGCACCGGGCCAAGTCCGAGATCACCTATGTGCGCGGGGTGCCGCCGGTCGTGAACGACAAGGAGTCCACCGAGCTGCTGCGCCGGGCCATGGCCGCGCGGCGCGGCCGGGACTCCGTCGAGAGCACCGAGCAGAGCCTCGGCGGCGAGGACTACTCCTGGTACCTGGAGCATGTGCCGGGCGCCATGGCCCGCCTCGGGGTCCGCAAGCCCGGCGAGCGCACGGTGCGCGATCTGCACCAGGGCGACTTCGACGCCGACGAGCACGCGATCAAGGTCGGCGTGGAGATGTTCACGGCAGCGGCCTTCCTGGAGCCCAACGCCGTACCGGAATGAGAGCCGACGGCCCCTGCGGGGGCCGTTCGCCTGACCGGCGTAATTCGGCCGCAGGCCTTTTGCGCATAGTGCGCAACAGCCTCAGAAGGCGGGCAAGACCCCGAGTTCAGATGCCGTTTGCCTCGAATCGATAACGGCTTCGAGAGGGGGTTTTTTGCGACATCTACGCGCGTTACGATGCCGCGAAGCCGACGCCGCCGGGGCGATACGGCTCGAGCACTGGCATGGTGCTCACATCAAGCGCCTGCAAGGCGCTCAGGTCAGGTGAAGGAGCCTCCCGTGCGCCGGGTAGCCAAGCTTTCCGCTGCGTGTATCGCGACCGCAGCACTCGCCGTGACTGCCACCGCGTGTGGCAGCACTTCCTCCGACAACACCACCTCGTCCTCCTCCGGGGGCGGCGGCAAGGGTGTCAAGATCGGTCTCGCCTACGACGTCGGCGGCCGTGGTGACCGCTCCTTCAACGACTCCGCCGCGCGCGGTGCCGACAAGGCCGAGAAGGAGTTCAGCGGTTCCATCAAGGAGCTGACCGCCAAGACCTCCGACACCGAGGCCGACCGCGAGCAGCGGCTGTCGGACCTGGCCCAGGCGGGTTACAACCCGATCGTCGCCGTCGGCTTCTCGTACGCCCCCGCCGTCACCAAGATCTCCGCGAAGTTCCCGAAGACCAACTTCGGCATCGTCGACTCGGTCGTCGCCGCCAAGAACGTCAACAGCATCACCTTCACCGAGGAGCAGGGCTCCTACCTGGCCGGTGTCGCCGCCGCGCTGAAGACCAAGAAGGACCACGTCGGCTTCATCGGCGGTGTCGACAACCCGCTGATCAAGAAGTTCGAGGCGGGTTACGTCCAGGGCGTCCACGACACCAACCCCAAGGTCAAGGTCGACGTCCAGTACCTGTCCCACGGCCAGGACTTCTCCGGCTTCTCCAGCCCCGACAAGGGCCAGCAGGCCGCGCAGGGCATGCTGGACAACGGCACCGACGTCATCTACACCGCCGCCGGCTCCTCCGGCAACGGCGCGATCGAGGCCGTGCACGGCGCCAAGGGTGCCTGGGCCATCGGCGTGGACTCCGACCAGTACAACATCCCGGGTCTGGCCCAGTACAAGAGCTCGATCCTGACCTCCATGGTCAAGAACGTCGACGTCGGCGTGTACGACTTCATCAAGTCCGTCCACGACGGCAAGCCGCTCGCCGGCAACAACGTCTACTCGCTCGCCAAGGGCGGTGTCTCGCTCGCCACGAGCGGCGGCTTCATCACCGACATCCAGCCCAAGCTGGACGCCGCGAAGAAGAAGATCGTCGACGGCTCGATCAAGGTCAAGACCACCCCGTGACCTGACGGACCCGGCCGGTTCCCGCTGAGGGGGCCGGCCGGCTCCGCCGGACTTCGGCTCGGCGAGGAAGCGTCGCCCCCGCGGCCCTCGTCGAGCCATAACAATGTGTCAACTCTACGCGTGTAGCGTGGAGTTGCCGCGCTAGCGTCGCCGACGCCTGCCACCTCCCCTATGCAGCCCCTTTCCCCGAGGAGAGTGCGCCATCAACGCGTCCAGCCCTCCCGCTGCCGTCGAACTGCGCGGCATCACCAAGCGTTTCCCCGGTGTCGTTGCCAACAAGGACATCGACATCACCGTCCGCACCGGGACCGTCCATGCCCTGTGCGGTGAGAACGGCGCCGGCAAGTCGACCCTGATGAAGATCCTCTACGGCATGCAGCAGCCGGACGAGGGCACCATCACGGTGGCCGGCGAGCAGGTCGTCCTGCACAACCCCGGCGACGCCATCGCCCGCGGCATCGGCATGGTGCACCAGCACTTCATGCTCGCCGACAACCTCACCGTGCTGGAGAACGTCGTTCTCGGCGCGGAGAAGCTGTACGGCATCGGCGGCAAGGCCCGCGCCAAGATCAAGGAGATCTCGGACGCGTACAGCCTGAACGTCCGTCCCGACGTCCTCGTCGAGGAGCTGGGTGTCGCCGACCGCCAGCGCGTGGAGATCCTCAAGGTCCTCTACCGCGGCGCCAAGACCCTCATCCTGGACGAGCCCACCGCCGTGCTCGTACCGCAGGAGGTCGACGCCCTCTTCGACAACCTGCGCGAGCTGAAGGCCGAGGGCCTCACCGTCATCTTCATCTCCCACAAGCTGGGCGAGGTGCTCTCCGTCGCCGACGAGATCACCGTCATCCGGCGCGGTACGACGGTCGGCACCGCCGAGCCGTCCAAGACCACCTCCAAGCAGCTCGCCGAGATGATGGTCGGCAGCGAACTGCCCACCCCGGAGACCGCGGAGTCCACCGTCACGGACGTCCCGATGCTGAAGGTGGCCGGGCTGCACCTCGCGCAGACCGACCTGGAGGGCATCGAGCGGATCGTCCTGGACCAGATCTCCTTCACCATCCACAAGGGCGAGGTCCTCGGCATCGCCGGTGTGGAGGGCAACGGCCAGTCCGAGCTGGTCGAGGCGATCATGGGCATGCGCGACCCCGACGCCGGCGTGATCACCCTCGACGACGCCGACATCTCCCACGCCCCCACCCGCCACCGCCGCGAGTCCGGCATCGGCTACATCCCCGAGGACCGCCACCGCCACGGCCTGCTCCTCGAGGCCCCGCTGTGGGAGAACCGCATCCTCGGCCACGTCACCGAGAAGCCCAACTCCAAGGGCGGACTCCTCGACATCAAGGCCGCCCGCGCCGACACCGAGCGGATCGTTGCTACCTACGACGTCCGCACCCCCGGCATCGAGGTCACCGCGGCCTCGCTCTCCGGCGGCAACCAGCAGAAGCTGATCGTCGGCCGCGAGATGAGCCACAACCCCAAACTGCTCATCGCCGCCCACCCCACCCGCGGTGTGGACGTCGGTGCCCAGGCGGCCATCTGGGACTACATCCGCGAGGCCCGCCGCGAGGGCCTGGCCGTCCTGCTGATCTCCGCCGACCTGGACGAGCTGATCGGGCTCTCCGACACCCTGCGGGTGATGTACCGCGGCCGTCTGGTCGCCGACGCCGACCCCGCCACGATCACCCCCGAAGAGCTGGGCTCCGCCATGACGGGTGCGGCCACCGGCCACCTGGAGCACGCAGAGGACGACGAGCGATGAACAAGCTGACCTCACGGATCGACAAGGAGCGGCTGTTCCTCGGCCTCGCCGCACCGGTGCTGGCGGTCGTCGCCGCGCTCGTCGTCACCGCCCTGGTGATCCTCGCGACCGGCAAGAACCCCGGCCCCGCCTTCAACGACATGCTGACCTACGGCTTCGCCAGCGACAGCCAGGTCTACATCCTCAACAAGGCGACCACGTACTACCTCGCGGGTGTCTCGGTGGCCATCGGCTTCCGGATGAACCTGTTCAACATCGGTGTCGACGGCCAGTACCGGCTCGCCGCGTTCTTCGCCGCCGTCCTCGGCGGCGCGCTGACCGTGCCCGGCTGGCTCGCCGTCCCGCTGATCCTGATCTGCGCCATGGCGACCGGCGCCCTGTGGGCGGCCATCGCCGGCATCCTCAAGGTGACCCGCGGCGTCAGCGAGGTCATCTCGACGATCATGCTGAACTCGATCGCCACCGCGATCATCGCCTACCTCCTGCAGCCCGGAAAGCTGGCCCAGCTCCAGCAGGGCGGCACCGTGGTCGCCACCAAGCCGCTGCCGTCCGGCTCGCACTTCTTCAGCATCGACACCGGCCCGGCCGGTGACCTGTGGGGCTTCATCTTCATCGCCGCCGCCGTCGGCATCGCGTACTGGTTCGTGCTCGGCCGCACCCGCTTCGGCTACGACCTGCGCACCGTCGGCCAGTCCGAGAGCGCGGCCGCCGCCAGCGGTGTGTCGGTGAAGAAGATGATCGCCACCAGCATGATCATCTCGGGTGCGGTGGCCGGTCTGATCGGCATGCCGACCCTGCTCAACGACAGCTACCAGTTCAGCAGCGACTTCCCGACCGGCATCGGCTTCACCGGCATCGCCATCGCGCTGCTCGGCCGTAACAACCCGATCGGCATCGCGCTCGGCGCCCTGCTGTGGGGCTTCCTGGAGCGCACCACCAACCACCTGGAGTTCCAGGGCTACGACAAGGAGATCCTCGGCGTCATCCAGGGCGTCATCGTCCTGTGCGTCGTGATCGCCTACGAGGTCGTACGCCGCTACGGCCTCAAGCGCCAGCAGCAGAAGGTCGGCGCCGAACTCGCCGCCCAGGCCGCCGCCCCGACGAAGAAGCAGGAGGTGGCGTGATGACTGCCACGATGACCGACACGCCGCCGCCCGCGGCGCCCAAGGCGGCGGGCGCGCCGCAGCGCTCGGGCCGCTCGTTCGGCCAGATCCTCCTGCTCGTCGCGGGTGCGCTGCTGCTCGTGGCCGCGGTCCGGATGATCACCGGCTCGCAGGACCTCGACTCCGCCGGGCAGGTCAGCGCCGCCCTCGGCCTCGCCGTGCCGATCGGCCTCGCCGGTCTCGCCGGTCTGTGGTCCGAGCGGGCCGGTGTGGTCAACATCGGCCTCGAAGGCATGATGATCCTCGGTACCTTCGGCGCCGGCTGGATCGGCTGGCAGTCCAGCCCCTGGCTCGGCCTGCTGGCCGGCATCGGCTTCGGTGTCGTCGGCGGTCTGCTGCACGCCGTCGCCACCGTCACCTTCGGCGTCGACCACATCGTCTCCGGTGTGGCGATCAACCTGCTCGCGCTCGGCGCCACCCAGTACCTCGCCAAGCTGTTCTTCACCGGTGGTGCGGCGGCCAACGCGGGCGGCAACCCCAAGCAGTCCCCGCCGGCGGCCGCGCTGCCGGACGTCACCGTGCCCGGCCTCTCCGACGGCCTGCAGACGATCGAGAACCACCACTGGTTCCTGATCTCCGACATCGCCGGCATCCTCGGCGGCCTGATCACCCACCTGTCCGTGATCACCGTCCTGGCCGCGGCGCTGTTCGTGGCCAGCTGGTGGCTGCTGTGGCGCACGTCGTTCGGTCTGCGGCTGCGCTCCTGCGGCGAGAACCCGACCGCCGCGGAGTCGCTCGGCGTCAACGTGTACTCGTACAAGTACGCGGCCGTCGCCGTCTCCGGCGGTCTCGCCGGCCTCGGCGGTGCCTTCCTGGCCCTGGTCACCTCGCACACCTACCTGGAGGGCCAGACCGGCGGCCGCGGCTACATCGGCCTCGCGGCGATGATCTTCGGTAACTGGCGTCCGGGCGGCCTGGCGATGGGCGCCGGCCTGTTCGGCTACTCCGACGCGCTCCAGCTGCGCAACGGCGGTACGACCGTCCACGCGCTGCTGCTCCTGCTGGTCGTCCTGCTCGCGGTCCTGGCAGGCTGGAAGCTGTACCGCAAGGCGATGCTGCAGGGCGTGATCAGCCTCGTCATGGCCGGACTGATCCTGGTCTGGTACCTGCTCACCGACACCGTCCCGAGCGACTTCGTCGGCGCCACGCCGTACGTCGTCACGCTGCTGGTGCTGTCCCTGTCGGCGCAGCGCCTGCGGATGCCGAAGGCGGACGGTATGCGCTACCGGAAGGGCCAGGGCAAGTGACACAGCAAGTCGCCGAGTTCGACTGGGAGGCGCTGCGGGAGGTGGCGCGGGAGGCGATGTCCCACGCCTACGCCCCCTACTCCGGCTTCCCGGTCGGCGTGGCGGCCCGGGTCGACGACGGCCGCACGGTCACCGGCTGCAACGTCGAGAACGCCTCCTACGGTCTAGGACTGTGCGCCGAGTGCGGTCTGGTCTCGGACCTGCAGCGCTCGGGCGGCGGCCGGCTCACCCACTTCACCTGCGTGGACGGCAAGGGCGACCTGCTCGTGCCGTGCGGGCGCTGCCGCCAGCTGCTGTACGAGTTCGGCGGAGCGGACCTCCTGCTGGACACCCCCGCGGGCGTCCTGCCGCTGTCCGAGATGCTGCCCCAGGCCTTCGGCCCGGAAAATCTCACCAAGTAACGCATGCAATGCCGTACGGCCCCTTCGAGCGTGGTTTCGCCTTCGGAGGGGCCGTCCGTTTCGCAATTCTTCGAAGGGAACGCCATGGCCATGGACGCCATCTCCGTCATCCGCACCAAGCGGGACCGCGGCGAGCTGACCGACGAGCAGATCGACTGGGTCATCGACGCGTATACGCGCGGCGAGGTCGCCGACGAGCAGATGTCCTCGCTCGCCATGGCGATCCTGCTCAACGGCATGAACCGCCGCGAGATCGCCCGCTGGACCGCGGCCATGATCGCCTCCGGCGAGCGCATGGACTTCTCGGCCCTGTCCCGCCCGACGGCCGACAAGCACTCCACCGGCGGCGTCGGCGACAAGATCACCCTCCCGCTGGCCCCGCTCGTCGCGGCCTGCGGCGCCGCGGTGCCCCAGCTCTCCGGCCGGGGCCTCGGCCACACCGGCGGCACCCTGGACAAGCTGGAGTCGATCCCCGGCTGGCGCGCGCTGCTCTCGAACGAGGAGATGCTGCACGTCCTGGACACGACGGGCGCGGTGATCTGCGCGGCGGGCGACGGCCTGGCCCCGGCGGACAAGAAGCTCTACGCGCTGCGTGACGTCACCGGCACGGTGGAGGCGATCCCGCTGATCGCCTCGTCCATCATGTCGAAGAAGATCGCCGAGGGCACGGGCTCGCTGGTGCTGGACGTGAAGGTCGGCACCGGCGCCTTCATGAAGACCCTGGACGACGCCCGCGAACTGGCGTCCACGATGGTCGGCCTCGGCACCGACCACGGCGTGAAGACGGTCGCGCTCCTGACCGACATGTCGACCCCGCTCGGCCTGACCGCGGGCAACGCCCTGGAGGTCCGCGAGTCGGTCGAGGTCCTGGCGGGCGGCGGCCCCGCGGACGTCGTGGAGCTGACGGTCGCCCTGGCCCGCGAGATGCTCGACGCGGCCGGCATCAAGGACGCCGACCCGGCGAAGGCCCTGGCCGACGGCTCGGCGATGGACGTCTGGCGCCGGATGATCGCGGCGCAGGGCGGCGACCCGGACGCTCCGCTGCCCACGTCGAAGGAACAGCACGTCATCAAGGCCCCCTCCGCCGGCGTCCTCACCCGCCTCGACGCCTACGACATCGGTGTCGCGGCCTGGCGCCTGGGCGCCGGACGTGCGCGCAAGGAGGACCCGGTGCAGGCGGGCGCGGGCGTGGAGATGCACGCCAAGCCGGGCGACACGGTGACCGAGGGCCAGCCGCTCCTCACCCTCCACACGGACACCCCGGAGCGCTTCGAGTACGCGCTGCAGGCGGTGGAGGGTTCGTACGACATCGCGGAGGCGGGGACCGAGTTCACGGCGACGCCCGTCGTGCTGGAACGTATCGCCTGACCAGGTAGTTTCTCGTTCGGGTGAAGGGGATCGGTGGACCCGTGCCGGTCCCCTTCGGCATGCTGGGATCGGTGACGTACCGATAGGAGACCGCCATGAGCGCACTCACCGTGAGCCAGGACCCCGACCAGAACTGGGACGACCTCGTCCGGTACTGGGAGGAGATGGAATGGCCCGAGGGCAGCAAGGTGGAGATCATCGAGGGGATCATCACCGTGTCGCCTTCACCCGCCCATCGCCACAACGTGATCGCCGGCCGCATTCAGCGTCGCCTCTACCCAGTGATCCCTGAGGAGTGGGAGATCTTCCAGACCCAATCGATCGCCGTACCGGCACGGCTGGGCATGCTCGTCCCGGACCTTCTGGTGATGCCGGTGCAGGAGCACCTGGAGACGGACTCCTACGTCCCCGCCGCCCTCGCCGAACTCGTCGTCGAGGTGACCTCCAGGTCCAACGCCCGTCACGACCGCGTCAGCAAGGCCGCCGCCTACGCCACCGCGGGGATCCCCCTCTACCTCCTGACCGACTGCTGGGCCCCCGGTGGCCCCACCGCGACGCTCTACGGCGAACCGAAGGGCGACGTCTACCGGGTCCTCAGCGCAGTCAAGTTCGGTGATCCCATCAAGTTGCCGGCGCCGTTCGACGTCACGATCGACACCGGTGAGTTCCCCGTCGACTGAACCTCGGCCTGGGCCTTTACCTGGGCGATGAGTTCGGCGCGCTCCGGCGGTCTACCGACCGTGGATGCCAAGGAACCCGCTGTGCTCACGCTGCCCGGTCCCGTCGCCCGGGACGAGGTGGCGGGGCTGTGTGATCAGGTGCGGGGGCTGCTGGCGGGTGGCGGGGGCTCTGTCGTCGTATGTGATGTGGGCGGGCTCGGGCCTCCGGGGCTGGCCGTCGTGGACCTGTTGGCGCGGCTGGAGCTGACCGCCCGCCGGGCCGGCGGGCGGATCCGGCTCAGGGACCCCGACCCCGCGCTACACGCCCTTCTCGGCCTCGTCGGACTCCGCTTCCAGGTGGAGGGGCAGGTCGAAGAGGGGGAACCACCGCTTGGTGTCGAGGAAGCAGTGGAAACCGGTGATCCGGCCCCCTGACAGCTCCAGCACCTGCACGGCCCAGGGGCTGAATCCGCCCCGCTCCTCGTCCGGCTTGTAGTGCGCGAACCCCGGCAGGCCGTTGACCTGCACCGGCAGCAGCCGGGAGCCGGCGCAGGAGGCACCGAGCGTGGTCATGAAACCGGTGATGTCCGCCGTACCGCGCAGCCACAGGTCGAACGGCGGCATCGTCATGACGGCGTCCTCGTGGAGCAGTGCCGTCAGCGCCGTCATGTCATACCCCTCGAACGCCTTCACATAGCGCTCCAGGAGCCTTTGCTGCTCCTCGTCCAGCGGGTCCGAGACCGCGCCCGCGTCACCCGCGTCCGCCCGCTCCGCGAGCGTGGCCCGCGCCCGCTGCAGCGCGCTGTTGACCGAGGCGACCGTGGTGCCCAGCAACTCGGCGACCTCGCTCGCCTTCCAGGCCAGCACCTCGCGCAGGATCAGCACCGCCCGCTGCTTGGGCGGCAGTTGCTGCAGGGCCGCCATGAAGGCCAGCCGGACGGATTCCTTGGCGACCGCCACCTCGGCCGGGTCGACGACCTGCGGCAGCACGCGCGCGTCCGGCATCGGCTCCAGCCAGGTGTGGTCGGGGCGGGGGGAGAGGGCCGCCTGGGCGAGCGGTGTCGACTTGGTGAGATCCATTGGTCTCGCCCGCTTGTTGCCCGCCGTCAGCATGTCCAGGCACACGTTCGTCGCGATCCGGTACAGCCATGAGCGAAGGCTGGAGCGGCCCTCGAACGTGGCGTAGCTCCGCCAGGCCCGCACCAGGGTGTCCTGCACCGCGTCCTCGGCCTCGAAGGAGGACCCGAGCATCCGGTAGCAGTACCCGGTCAGTTCGGTCCGGTGCTTCTCCAGTGCGACGTCGAGGTCCGCCGTCGCCGTGTCACTGCCCATCGTCCACCCACCCCTGTGGCCTGTTCTGTGACGCTCCTTCGCGCCACTTGGGAAGCTACCGCAGGGGACTGACAATGGCCCCCGGAGTGTGTGAAAGCGCAGGTCGCGGACGGGGCGCCTCAGTGGGCGTTGGCCACAAGCGCACTCCGGGCCGCCACCCGGGCCGCCCGCGTGCCGAGCACCGTGATGGTGACGACACCCAGGACCGCGAGCAGGCCGACACCGACCGTACCCGCCCAGCCGTCCGCGTGGAACGCCGTCGCGCCCACCATGCTGCCGACGCTGGAGCCGATGTAGTACATGGACTGGTACAGGGCCGAGGCCTGGGCGCGGCCGTGCACGGCCGTCTTGCTGACCGCCGAGGAGGCGACCGCGTGGCCCGCGAAGAAGCCCGCCGTGATCAGTACCAGCCCCAGCAGGACCAGCGGCAGCGCCGGGGCCAGCGAGAGCAGCAGACCCGCGGCCGTCGTCCCGCCCGCCAGATACAGCGCGCCCCGGCGGCCGAGCCGGCCCACCAGCCGGCCCGCCACGGACGCGGAGACCGTGCCCACCAGGTAGACCAGGAAGATCGAGCCCGCGATGCCCTGCGGCAGCCCGAACGGCGCCTCGGTGAGCCGGTAGCCGATCACCGTGTAGACGCCGCCGAACACCGTCATGAACAGCGCGCCGATCGCGTACAGGCGCCGCAGCAGCGGGTTCGCGAGATGGTCGCGGACCGTGCCGAGCAGGATCCGGGGCCGCAGCGAGCCCGCCGTGAAGTGCCGGGGAGCCGGCAGCAGCAGCCGGAACGCCACCGCGCAGCCGACCGCGATCACGCCGATCACCCCGACGGCGACCCGCCAGCCCCATTCCTGGGCCACCCAGCCGGTGATCACCCGGCCGCTCATGCCGCCGACGCTGTTGCCCGCGACGAACAGACCGATCGCCGTGATCAGCGCCTTGGGCCGGACCTCCTCGGCCAGATAGGCCTGCGCCGAGGCCGGCAGCCCGGCCAGCGCCGCACCCTGCACCGCCCGCAGCACCACCAGCGCGCCGATCGACGGTGCGAACGGCACCAGCAGTCCGACCACGACCGCGACGGCCAGCGAGGCCGTCATCACCGAACGGCGGCCGTAGCGCTCCGACAGGGCGCTCATCGGCAGCACGAACAGGGCCAGTCCGCCGGTCGCGGCCGCCACCGTCCAGCTCGCCTCGCCCGCCGCGACCCCGAACTCGCCGGAGATCAGCGGAAGCAGGGCCTGCGTGGAGTACAGCAGGGCGAAGGTGGCGACTCCGGCGAGGAAGAGGGCGAGGCTCATCCGGCGGTAGCCGGGGCCGCCCGGGGTCATCCGGGAGTCGGAGCCGGTGGAGTCGGCGGAAGGGACGGGCGTGGCGGCGTCCACGGTGGTGGACGCCCCGGTACTGGCGGGAGACATGCTTCGACCGTAGGCAGGGCAGATTCATCCGTCCAATGCATGGAACGGCCATAATCGTTCCCATGGTGCATCAGCAAAGCTCACCGGCTCGTCTGTCATCGAACAGTGACACAGAAGACATGTCTGAGATGTCGCGGGTGCTCGCGCCGCGCCTCGCCTACTTCGCCGGCGTCGCCCGCACCGAGCACGTCACCCGGGCCGCCCACGAGATGAACGTCCCGCAGTCGACCCTCTCCCGCGCGATGGTCCGCCTGGAACGGGACCTGGGCGTCGACCTGTTCGCCCGCCACGGCCGCACGGTCTCGCTCACCACCGCCGGCCGCACCTTCCTCACCTCCGTCGAACGCGCCCTCGCCGAGATCGAGCGGGCCGCCGAGGAGGTGCGCGCCGACACCGACCCCGCCGCCGGCAAGGTCGCCTTCGGCTTTCTGCACACCATGGGCGCCGAGACGGTCCCCGGCCTCCTGCACGCCTTCCGCGCCGACCATCCGCGCGTCCGCTTCAGCCTTGTCCAGAACTACGGCGAGGCCATGCTGGAGCGGCTGCGCGCCGGCGAACTGGACCTCTGTCTGACCTCTCCGGTGCCCGACGCCCCCGACCTGGTCGCCCGCCGCCTGGACGAACAGAAACTCCGCCTGGTCGTCCCCGCCGACCATCGCCTCGCCACCCGCCGCCGGATCCGCCTCGCCGAGGCGGCCGAGGAAACCTTCGTCACCCTGGAGCCCGGCTACGGCCTCCGCCGCATCTTCGACGCCCTGTGCGGTGAGGCCGGTTTCCGCCCGAAGGTCGCCTTCGAGGGCGAGGAGGCGGAGACCCTGCGGGGCCTGATGGCGGCGGGCCTGGGAGTGGCGCTGCTCCCGCCGCCGACGGTCCCGCGACCGGGCGTGGTGGAACTGACGGTCACGGCCCCGAGAGCGGTCCGCGAGATCGGCGTCGCCTGGCTGGCAGGCCGCCCGGACACCCCACCGGTGGCCGCGTTCAAGAAGTTCCTGCTCTCAAGGCGGGGCAATCTGCTGGCCGCCTGACCACGAGCCCTACCGCTGCAGCGACTTGCCGAACCCCACGGCCAACGGCATCCGGAGCCCGATCGGCGGCGGAGCCGCCAGCGCGTCCTCGACCGGCCGCGACACATGGTGCCCGAACAACGCCCCCATCATGAAGTCGGCGGCCAGACAGCCCACTTCGTCCCGATGGCCGCTCAACTCGTGTCCGTCGGAGTGCACTTCGAACCGGCACACCTCCCGATTCGTCTTCTTCGCCCGCGCCGCGTACCGGAACGACAGCTCGGGATCGGTCCGCGCGTCGTTCGTGCCGTGCACGATCAGCACCCGGCGCCCGGCCAGCTGCCGCACCGGCTCGGCGGGCACGGCCACATCGTCCTCGGGGAGCCAAGGGGCCAGCGCCACAACGGAGTTGACGGCTTCATGCCCGCCGGCCCGCAATGCCGCCCGGCCGCCCATGTCCACTCCGACGAGGCACACGGGAACATCGCCGTATCGTCGTACGACCTCGTCGGCGGCCCATTCCGCGTCCGCCGCCAGATGCGCCTCGCTGCCGTTCCAGCCCCGGTACCGATAGCGGACGGCATGGACAGCGAGCCCCTCCGGCCGTCCCGCGTGAGCGAGCCGGCGGCCCAGCGAGCGCAGCGTGATCGTCGCCCGGACGGAGGACGGCCTGCGGGCGGAGACCTCCTCCCCGCCGGGGAGCAGCAGCACCGCTCCGCTGACCGCCGTCGGCGCCGGGCCGACCGTCTTCCCCAGCCCGGCCGTGCGGACCGGTGTCGCCTGCTGTCCCATGACAGAACAGTGTCAGAAGGTGCGGTGTACGAAACCCGTATGTGCGGTCACCGTTGGGTATCGACGGAAAAGTGCCCGGAAACAGCCGTCGCGTCCACCGGTCGCTCTACGCGCGTAGGCGTTAGAGTGCGGAAATGACGAGCGAGACCGCACCGGCCGGGACCGTCTCCGCGAGTGTCCCGGCGCACGTTCCGACGCCGGACCAGATCCGCCGGGCGCCCAAGGTTCTGCTGCACGATCATCTCGACGGAGGCCTGCGCCCCGGCACCGTCGTCGAACTCGCCCGGGACACGGGCTACTCGGAGCTGCCCGAGACCGATCCGGACAAGCTGGGTATCTGGTTCCGCGAAGCCGCCGACTCCGGCTCGCTGGAACGGTATCTGGAGACCTTCCAGCACACCGTCGGCGTCATGCAGACCCGGGAGGCGCTCGTCCGCGTCGCCCGGGAGTGCGCCGAGGACCTCGCCGAGGACGGAGTCGTCTACGCCGAGGTGCGCTACGCCCCCGAGCAGCACCTGGCGGCCGGGCTGACCCTGGAGGAGGTCGTCGAGGCCGTCAACGAGGGGTTCCGGCAGGGCGAGCGGCTCGCCCGCACGGCCGGCCGGCGCATCCGGGTCGGCGCGCTGCTGACCGCCATGCGGCACGCGGCCCGCTCCCTGGAGATCGCCGAACTCACCAACCGTTACCGGGACTCCGGCGTCGTCGGCTTCGACATCGCCGGCGCCGAGGCCGGCTACCCGCCCACCCGGCACCTGGACGCCTTCGAGTACCTCAAGCGCGAGAACAACCACTTCACCATCCACGCCGGCGAGGCCTTCGGGCTGCCGTCCATCTGGCAGGCGCTGCAGTGGTGCGGAGCCGACCGGCTCGGGCACGGTGTGCGGATCATCGACGACATCGAGGTCCGCGAGGACGGTTCGGTGCAGCTCGGCCGGCTCGCGTCGTACGTCCGTGACAAGCGGATCCCGCTGGAGCTGTGCCCCAGCTCGAACCTGCAGACCGGGGCCGCGCCCTCCTACACCGAGCATCCCATCGGACTGTTGCGAAGGCTGCATTTCCGGGCCACCGTGAACACCGACAACCGGCTGATGTCGCACACGAGCATGAGCCAGGAATTCGAGCATCTCGTCGCCGCCTTTGGTTACACGCTCGACGACATGCAGTGGTTCTCCGTCAATGCCATGAAATCCGCGTTCATTCCTTTCGATGAACGGCTGGCGATGATCAATGACGTCATCAAGCCGGGATATGCGGAACTGAAATCCGAATGGCTGTTTCAGCAGACGGCCTCGACCAGGGCTTCTGACGCGTCTGCGGGATAAGGGCGGCGCGCCGGGGTCCGGAATGTGAACGGGGCGTTCACAACCCGTCCGCATTTCGGTGTTTGCGGCGGGCGATCGGCGATGTTTACGGTCAAGGACCGTTCATCGTTTTTGCACCCCGTCCCCTCGTTTCAAGGACGCATTTACATGAAGCACTCTGCTGCCAGGACCTTCGGTGTCGCCGCTCTCGGTGCCGCCTTCGCCGCGCTCGGCTCGGGCGCGGCCAACGCGGCCGTGGCCGTCCCGGACGCGACCCCGGCGCTGAACACCGCCACCCGGACGCTGCCCGCCGAGAACGTCGGCGCGGCGCAGCCGGGTGCCGCCGACGCCGCCCTCACCCGGGGCCAGCACGCCCTCACCCAGGGGCAGGACGCCCTGGGGGCCGGGGTGGCCGCCACCCGGCCGGCCGTCGAGAACGCGCTGCAGGGAGGGCCGACCGGGCCGCTCCAGAGCCGCATCGGCGGACTGCAGGCACCGAACCTGCCCACCGGAGGCCTGTCCCCGCAGAGCCTGCCCACACAGAACCTCCCGATGAAGGGGGTCACGCTCGGCTGACGCCGACCGCAGTACGACGCCGTCGGGGCGCCCCGGTCCGGTCCGGGGGCGCCCCGACGGCGTTTTTCACGCACGGGCGCCGGCCGCCCGTCGTCGGACGGGCCGTCACCAGGCGGTCTGCGACTTGCCCTCGGCCGGGAGCAGGATCCACAGGGCTATGTAGAGCAGGAACTGCGGGCCGGGCAGCAGGCAGGACAGCAGGAAGAGCACCCGCATCGTCGTCGCGGAGGTGCCGAAGCGCCGCGCCAGAGCTGCGCACACTCCGCCGATCATGCGGCCGTGGGTGGGACGGGCAAGGGCGGTCATGACGGCTCCTCCGTGTCGTTTCGTTCGTTCGCTGTCCTTCAGCTGCCTTCGACGATACGGAGACGAAGCGGACGAAGCGTCACTCTACGGAGCTATTCCGACCCTGGGAATCGTCGGGGTACGCCCCTGAGACAGCTCCTCCTGGACCGTTGCGGGCCGCTCTTCGGCGTCGTCCCGCAGCTCCTGTTGCTCCTGTCGCTCCTGCCGGCGCCGCAGCCGGACGCGGCCCGCGGGCACGACGAGCAGATGGGCCAGGAGCACGCCGGCGGTGTTGAGCAGCACCGAGTCGACGTCCACCACCCGGCCGGGCACGCCGGTCTGCAGCAGGGCGATGCCGAGGGAGATCAGGGCGCCCGCGGCGGCCGTACGGATCAGGGAGGCCAGCGGGGAGACGGTGAGCCTGCCGTGCGCCATCGGCAGCAGCACGCCGAGCGGGGCGAGCAGCGCCAGGCCCTCGCCGATCCGTCTGGCGGCCTGGGGCCAGCCCAGCGCCAGGTCGGCGCGGATACCGGCCAGGGGACGCAGATTGGGCGGTGTCACCCAGGGCACGTCCAGGGGGCGCAGCATCAGCCAGGCGACAAGGGCGAGGTGGGCGACGAGGAGAACGCCGCCCGTCGCCCGGATGCGGATCGCGGCGCTGCCGCCGATGGAGCCTTGACGCTGCACGCACCCCTAGACGCACCGCCGGGCCGCAACGGTTCCGGGCTGGAACTTTTTTCGCCACCCCGCGGCCATCGCCGCAGCCATGGCCGCGGCCATCGTCGCGGCCGTGGCCGCAGCGCCGCCGCAGCCGTCGCGGCCCGGCGGGGGCCGCGACACGCCCGCGGCGGATCCCGCTACCTGCCCACGACCGTGCTCGACGGCGGGACCGCGTTGCCCGGGCGGTCGCGGACGTCGGCCGTGCACGCGTAGCGGTGGAGAAGGCCGGTGTCCGGGCCGCCCAGGATGACCGAGCCGTCGCCCTCCGTCGCCGCCGAGTCGGACAGGGTGCACACCAGCTGCGCCAGCGCGTAGGAGGCCAGACGCGACGGGGGCGTGCTCAGCCGGAGCGCGTCCTCGGGGTCCTTCGGGCCGGGCCCGCGCACACTGAGACCGCCCTGCACATACGTCGTATAGCCCGCGGAGCGCTCCGCGGCCGAGGGGGACGCCGCGAGCTGGTCCAGCAGGCCCTGTGCCACGATCACCCGGCGCCGTGCGTCCGGGGTGCCCTCAGGGACGCGCACCGCGCGGTCGACGGCCACCAGGGACGCCCCGCACAGCAGGAAGACCTGCACGGGCACACCCCGCGCGGACTGCGCGGACAGATCGGGGCCGGGCAGGGAGCACGGCACCCGCGAGGGCGCGGCGCCGAAGTCGGTCGGCACCTGGGTGGCCCGGATGCCGCAGCCGCTGAGCAGCAGGCCCAGGAGGGGCAGCGCCAGCAGGCGTCGTACGGTCATGACCCCTCCTTTCCTGAACTTCCCGAGCCGCCTGTCTCTCCTGGATTCCCCGCGCCGCCGTCGCCGTTCCGCTCGCCTTCGTCGGGCTCCTCGGTCAGCCGGGAGCCGTCCCGCGGCAGCCGCAGGGTGAACACCGCGCCGCCGTCGGGCGAGTTGGCGGCGGTGATCTCGCCGCCGTGGATATGGGCGTTCTCCATGGCGATGGACAGCCCGAGGCCGCTGCCCTCGGAGCGCGGCCGGGAGGCGCTCGCCTTGTAGAAGCGGTCGAAGACGTGCGGCAGGACGTCCTCGGGGATGCCGGGTCCGTGGTCGCGGACCTGGATCACCACATCCGCGTCCTGCGCGTCGGACACGCGCACCGACACCCGCACCGGCGATCCGCCGTGCTTGAGCGCGTTGCCGATCAGGTTGGCGAGGATGACGTCCAGCCGGCGCGGATCGATGCGGGCGTGGATGCCGCGTTCGGCGTCCAGGTCGACCGCGTCCAGCCAGGCGCGGGCGTCGATGCAGGCGGTGATCTGGTCGGCGAGGTCGACGTCGTCCAGGACCAGCCGGGCGGTGCCCGCGTCGAAGCGGGTGACCTCCATCAGATTCTCGACCAGGTCGTTGAGGCGACGGGTCTCGCTGACGACGAGCCGGACGGCGGGCTCGATCATCGGGTCCATCGACCCCGACTCCGCCTCCAGTTCCTCCTCCAGCACCTCCGTCACCGCGGTGATCGCCGTCAGCGGTGTGCGCAGCTCATGGCTCATGTCCGCGACGAAGCGGCGGGACGCGTCGTCCCGCGCGGCCATCTCCGCGACCCGCTTCTCCAGCGCCTCGGCGGCGTTGTTGAACGTCCGTGACAGATCGGCGAGTTCGTCCGTGCCGGAGACCCGCAGCCGGGTGTCCAGCCTGCCCTCGCCGAGCCGCCGGGCGGCCACGCCCAGCCGGTGCACCGGTTTCAGCACGGTGGTGGCGGCGGCCTGCGCGAGCAGCGCGGCGCCGATCAGGGCGAGCCCGGTGGCGATGCCCAGCGACCAGGCCAGCGAGTTGAGGTCCTTCGCCTCCGGCTCCAGGGACTTGGCCATATAGCCGGTGGGGCCGCCGCCGATCACCTGGGTGCCGGCCACCAGATACGGCGTGCCGTGCTCCACGACCCGCTGCCAGTACAGGTGGTACGGCTCCTTGTTGGCGTCGGTCACCTTCTGCTGCCTGTTCACGGCCGTGCGCAGCGTCTTCGGGACGTCCTCCAGCGCGAAGCCGTTGATGCCGCCCGAGTTGCCGTACACCGTCTTGCCGCCCGTGTCCTGGGCGACCAGGAGCACGCTGAAGCGCTGGCTGCTGGCCGCCATCTGGCCCGCCGCGCGCTGGAGTTGGTCCTGGGTGGGGTGTTCCGGCAGCGCGCCCGCGCGGTTCTGCATCTCCTGCCGGAAGTCACGCAGCACCGCGTCCTGGGCGCGGGTGAGCACCGCCTCGCGGTTGAGCCAGTAGGCGATGCCCGACGCCGACACGGCCGCCGTGAGCGCGACCAGCCCGAAGACGACGACCAGGCGCAGCCTGAGGCTGGTGAACCTGAGCCGTGACAGATTTCCCTTGCGCCCCGCGGCCCAGCCGCGCAGCCCCCCTTGCTTCTCGGTCACTGAGGCGAGTCCAGGCGGTAGCCGACACCACGGACGGTACGGATCAGGGTCGGGGACGAGGGCACGTCCTCCACCTTGGCGCGCAGCCGCTGCACACACGCGTCCACCAGGCGCGAGTCGCCCAGGTAGTCGTGCTCCCACACCAGCCGCAGCAGCTGCTGGCGGGACAGCGCCTGACCGGGCCGCCGGCTCAGCTCCAGCAGCAGCCTGAGCTCGGTCGGGGTCAGCTGCAGATCCTCGCCGTTCTTCGTCACGGTCATCGCCGAGCGGTCGATGACGAGGCTGCCGAAGGTCGCCGCATCGCTGGACTCGCGCTCCCCGCGCCGCAGCACGGCCCGGATGCGGGCGTCCAGCACCCGGCCCTGGATGGGTTTGACGACGTAGTCGTCGGCTCCGGACTCCAGTCCGACCACGACGTCGATGTCGTCGCTGCGCGCGGTCAGCAGGATGATCGGCAGCTGGTCGGTGCGCCGGATGCGCCGGCACACCTCGAAGCCGTCGATGCCGGGCAGCATGACGTCCAGCACGATCAGGTCGGGCCGCTGCTCACGCAGCAGCTTCAGACCGTCCTCACCGCTGGCAGCGGTCGCCACGCGATGGCCCTGGCGCGTCAGAGAGAGCTCCAGGGCCGTCCGGATGGCGTCGTCGTCCTCGATCAGCAACAGGGAAGGCACTCGCACATTCTGGCCCATGGACAGGGTGTCGTACGACCTGCGCGCACCAGGCCTTTCCTACCGCCACTCTCTGTGCACGTCCTGTGATGGTCCTGGGTGGGGCCCCTGTGACAGGTCTGTGACAGTCGGCGGACACGTCCATGAAGTCACCCCGGCAGTCTTTTGGTCACGGGCAGGGCGGCAGACCGAACCGGCCCGGTACGACCGAACCACCGGAAGTCCACAACGGGGAGCGCGAGATGAACACGCTGCACAGCATCAGCACCAGCGCCGTAATCACGCGTCTGCACGATGTGAACCGGGGGTCCGAGAAGTCCGGTGCCGTGAGCGGGCGGGGGTGCGCTCGCGGCACCGGGCGTCAGCACACCGCGTACATGACGGTGGTTGACGGACACGCGGGGGAGAACAAGGGAGCGCACGGGGGATCCGCGTACAGGGAGGACTCGGGGGAGCAGCGGCGCTCCCTGACGGAGGCGGAGTTCACCGCCTACGTCCAGGAGCGCCGCGCCTCCCTGTACGCCACCGCCTACCACCTGACCGGCGACCGCTTCGAGGCCGAGGACCTGCTGCAGAGCGCGCTGTTCTCGACGTACAAGGCGTGGGACCGGATCAGTGACAAGGCGGCGGTCGGCGGATACCTCCGCCGCACCATGACGAATCTGCACATCAGCGCCTGGCGGCGCCGCAAGCTCAACGAGTACCCGACCGAGGAACTGCCGGAGACGCCCTCCGACACGGACGCGATGCGCGGCACCGAACTGCGCGCGGTCCTGTGGCAGGCGCTGGCCCGACTGCCCGAGCTGCAGCGCACCATGCTGGTGCTGCGCTACTACGAGGGCCGTACGGACCCGGAGATCGCGGAGATCCTCGACATCAGTGTCGGCACGGTGAAGTCCAGCATCTGGCGGTCGCTCCGTCGGCTGCGCGAGGACGAGGTCCTCAGCTTCGGCCGTGACGAGGAGGACGCCTTCGGCGAACTGGTCGCCTGAAGGCAAGGGGTCACTGGGGGGTGACCCGAGGGGGACACGGGGGAGAACGGGAACCACCGGGGGGTGGGTCCACGGGGGACGAACGAGGGAGGGGAATCGGGGGAACGGGGGAAAGAGGGAGCGGGACTGGAGGGCCGGGGGGTCCGTCCAGTCCCGCTTTCTTCGTGTGGGTTTCCTTCGCGCGGGCGGGAGCCCTACGCCGCCGACTGCTGGTGTGTGTGCCGTCCCGCCGCCGCGGCGGCCAGCCGGCCCAGCGCCTCGTCCCGGCCGCACGGATGCGCGCCCAGGGCCACCTGGCGGGTCACGATCGACCGCTCCGTGCGCATCAGCCGCCAGCCGCGGCGCAGCAGGAACGGCACCGACTTGCGCCCCTCCTTCAGGTCGCGCAGGAAGCGGCGGCGGAAGGTGGTGACGGAGCCCCGGGTCAGGCACAGCGCGTCCGCCAGCACCCCCAGTTCACGGCAGCGCTCGACGATCTCCGCCGCGAAGATCCCCTCCGCGACGAACAGCGGGGTACGGCCGATGCGCAGCGTCTCCGCGCCGGTACGGGCGCTCCGCCCGATGTCGTACACCGGCACCGGTGTCGACCCGGTGGCGCACAGCTGGGCGATGGCCTCGACGGCGACGTCCGCGTCCCAGGACCGCGGGTGGTCCCAGTCGATGTCCGAACTCCCCTCCACCAGGGGCAGAGTCGGGTCGTCGCCCTCCTTGTAGAAGTCGTCGAGGCGCAGCACGGGGAGCCCGGAACGGGCGGCGACGAGGGACTTGCCCGAGCCCGAGGGGCCGCACAGCAGCACGACACGGGCGGGGGACGGGAGATGAAGGCTCACGGAACACCAGTTTGACGCATGGCGGGCCGCCTGCCGACCCCGCGGGTCGGCTTTTGAGCGTGACCCTCGCCTCAACTACTCTTCGTGTCGAACTCGTTACCCAACGCAATGCAAGGTGGCCCCCAGATGGCACGACACGCGTCCCCCCTCAACCACAGCGCGAAGCGCGCCCTGATCGTCCTCGCGACCGCCTCGGCGGCGCTGGGCGCGGGGGTGGCCACGGCGTCCGCGGACGCCGCTCGCGCCGCGGAGGCACCCGGGCACACCGCCCTGCTCGGGGCGACGTCCCCGGCGGCCGGCACCCAGGTGCCGGGGCTGACCGACTACGCCGCCGTGCCCCTGGAGGCGCTCCAGTACACCCCGATCGCCCACACCCGGGTCCTTCCGGTGGACGAAGGCGACCTCGCCAGCCTGACCGGACCGCTCGCCCGCACGGGCCCGATCGGCATCGTTCCGGTGACGGAAGGGCTCGGCGGGGTGCTGGGCGGCATGGCCGGGATGCGGTAGCCGGCCGTGGACGAGAGAGCCGCGCCCTCCCCGGACGGAGGGAGGACGCGGCTCTCGGTCGTGCGGGCCGAACCGGCCCGGTGCGGTGGTGTCCCGGTCAGTACGACGAGCCCGACGCGCCCAGCGAACCCGTCGGGTGCCAGACCGTCTTGGTCTCCAGGAACGCCGTCAGCCGGTCGATGCCCGGCGTGTCGAAGTAATCCACAGCCTGTGGACGGAGCGTGCGCTTCAGATTGTCGGCCGCCGCGATCTCCAGCTCCTTCGCCAGCGCCTCGTCGGCGCCCGCGAGGTCGATCGCGTTGACGTCCTGGTGCGCGGCCAGCGGCGCCGCGATCTCCGCCGTACGGCCGGACAGGACGTTGACCACGCCGCCGGGCACGTCGGAGGTGGCCAGCACCTCGGCCAGGGAGAGGGCCGGGAGCGGGGACTTCTCGCTCGCGATCACGACCGCCGTGTTGCCGGTGGCGATCACCGGGGCGACGACCGAGACCAGGCCCAGGAAGGACGACTTCTGCGGGGCCAGGACGGCGACCACGCCGGTCGGCTCGGGCGAGGACAGGTTGAAGAACGGGCCCGCGACCGGGTTGGCGCCGCCGGTCACCTGGGCGATCTTGTCGGTCCAGCCCGCGTACCAGACCCAGCGGTCGATCGCGGCGTCCACGACCGCGGCCGCCTTCGCCTTGGACAGGCCCTCCGCGTCGGCGACCTCGCGCACGAACTGCTCGCGGCGGCCCTCCAGCATCTCCGCGACGCGGTAGAGGACCTGGCCGCGGTTGTACGCCGTCGCGCCGGACCAGCCGCCGAACGCCTTGCGCGCGGCCACGACCGCGTCACGGGCGTCCTTGCGGGATGCAAGCGGAGCGTTGGCCAGCCACTTGCCCTTGCCCGCCGCGCCGGCGGCTGATGTCTGCGTGGTCACCTCGTACACCCGGCCGCTCTCGGAACGCGGGAACTTCCCGCCGACGTACAGCTTGTAGGTCTTGAAGACCGACAGTCGCGGTTCGGTCTTTTCGGTCTTCTCAGACATCGAGGTACGCCTCCAGGCCGTGTCGGCCGCCCTCGCGGCCGAAGCCCGACTCCTTGTAGCCGCCGAACGGCGAGGTCGGGTCGAACTTGTTGAACGTGTTGGACCAGATCACGCCCGCGCGGAGCTTGCTCGCCACCGCCAGGATGCGGGAGCCCTTCTCGGTCCAGATGCCCGCCGACAGGCCGTACTGCGTGTTGTTCGCCTTGGCGACCGCCTCGTCCGGCGTGCGGAAGGTGAGGACCGACAGCACCGGGCCGAAGATCTCGTCGCGGGCGATGGTGTGCGCCTGGGTGACGTTCGTGAACAGCGTCGGGGCGAACCAGTAGCCGGAGGAGGGCAGTTCGCAGGCCGGGGACCAGCGCTCGGCGCCCTCCGCCTCGCCCTGCTCGGCCAGCGCGGTGATCCGGGCCAGCTGCTCGGCGGAGTTGATCGCGCCGATGTCGGTGTTCTTGTCCAGCGGGTCGCCGAGGCGGAGGGTGGAGAGCCTGCGCTTGAGGGAGTCCAGCAGCTCGTCCTGGACCGACTCCTGCACCAGCAGCCGGCTGCCCGCGCAGCAGACCTGGCCCTGGTTGAAGAAGATGCCGGTCACGATGCCCTCGACGGCCTGGTCGATCGGGGCGTCGTCGAAGACGATGTTGGCGCCCTTGCCGCCCAGCTCCAGGGTGAGCTTCTTGCGGGTGCCGGCGACGGTCCGCGCGATCTCCTTGCCGACGGCCGTCGAGCCCGTGAACGCCACCTTGTTCACGTCCGGGTGCGCGACGAGCGCGGCGCCCGCGTCGCCGTAGCCCGGAAGGATGTTGACGACACCCTTGGGCAGGCCGGCCTGGCGGCAGATGTCCGCGAAGAACAGGGCGGACAGCGGGGTCGTCTCGGCGGGTTTCAGGACGACCGTGTTGCCGGTCGCGAGGGCCGGGGCGATCTTCCACGCCAGCATGAGGAGCGGGAAGTTCCACGGGATGACCTGACCGGCCACGCCCAGCGGCTTCGGGTTCGCACCGAAGCCCGCGTGGTCGAGCTTGTCGGCCCAGCCCGCGTAGTAGAAGAAGTGCCCGGCGACCAGCGGGAGGTCCGCGTCGCGGGTCTCCTTGATCGGCTTGCCGTTGTCCAGCGTCTCCAGGACTGCCAGCTCACGGCTGCGCTCCTGGATGATCCGGGCGATGCGGAAGAGGTACTTGGCGCGCTCGGAGCCGGGCAGCGCCGACCACTTCGCGAAGGCCTTGCGGGCGGCCTTCACGGCGCGCTCGACGTCCTCGGCGCCCGCCTGGGCGACCTCGGAGAGGACCTCCTCGGTGGACGGGCTGACCGTCTTGAAGACCTTGCCGTCGGCCGCCTCGACGAACTCGCCGTCGATGAACAGGCCGTAGGAGGGCGCGATGTCGACGACGGCGCGGGACTCGGGCGCCGGTGCGTACTCGAATGCGGATGCGGATGCCATGGTGATCAGTCCACCGTCACGTAGTCGGGGCCGGAGTAGCGGCCGGTGGCCAGCTTCTGACGCTGCATCAGCAGGTCGTTCAGGAGCGAGGAGGCGCCGAAGCGGAACCAGTGGTTGTCCAGCCAGTCCTCGCCGGCGGTCTCGTTGACCAGGACCAGGAACTTGATCGCGTCCTTGGTGGTGCGGATGCCGCCGGCGGGCTTCACGCCGACCTGGACGCCGGTCTGGGCGCGGAAGTCGCGCACGGCCTGGAGCATCAGCAGGGTGTTGGCGGGCGTGGCGTTGACCGCCACCTTGCCCGTCGAGGTCTTGATGAAGTCGGCGCCGGCCAGCATGCCGAGCCAGGAGGCACGGCGGATGTTGTCGTACGTCGACAGCTCGCCGGTCTCGAAGATGACCTTCAGCCGGGCGCTCGTCCCGCAGGCCTCCTTCACGGCGACGATCTCGTCGTACACCTTCAGGTACTTGCCCGAGAGGAAGGCGCCCCGGTCGATGACCATGTCGATCTCGTCCGCGCCCGCGGCGACGGCGTCGCGCACGTCGGCCAGCTTCACGTCGAGGGCGGCGCGGCCGGCCGGGAAGGCGGTGGCGACCGAGGCGACCTGCACGCCGGAACCGGCGACGGCCTCCTTGGCGACGGCCACCATGTCGGGGTAGACGCAGACGGCCGCGGTCGTGGGGGTCGTCCGGTCCGTCGGGTCCGGGTGGACCGCCTTGGCGCCGAGCGCCCGGACCTTGCCCGGGGTGTCCGCGCCTTCCAGCGTCGTCAGGTCGACCATCGAGATGGCGAGGTCGATGGCGTACGCCTTCGCGGTGGTCTTGATGGAACGGGTGCCGAGAGATGCGGCGCGCGCCTCCAGGCCGACCGCGTCGACGCCGGGCAGCCCGTGCAGGAAGCGGCGCAGCGTGCTGTCGGACGCGGTGACATCCGAGAGAGCGTGAGCTGTGGGTGCGGTAGTGGGCATGGTCACCAGACGAGCATATCTACGCGCGTAGCGGATGTATAGCCCCGAGCTCGCTCACATCTGAGTCGGCTATCACGGATGAGCGCTGGACCGCGGGCTGAGGGATTGCATCCCGCAGGCTCAGGGATTGCATCCCGCGGGCTCACGGATTCCATGCCGCGCGCTCGGGGATTGCATCCCGATGCCCGGGCGATCGGCGAGGCGCCGCAGGCATGCGGCAGACTTGGGCCATGACCACCCCGGACCACCAGTCACCCGCGTCACAGTCGCCGGTACCCACGGCCAAGGACCGGATCTACCGCTCGCCCATGGCGCTCGCGGGCGGCGTGCTGTTGCTGCTCGTCGTCGGCTGGCTCGGCTTCGACGCGCTGTTCCAGGGCCATGGCCGCGCACCCTGGCTGGCGCTCGCCGGGATGATCCTGATCGTGCCGCTGGTGACCGCCTTCACGCTGCGTCCGGCGGTCTTCGCGAACGAGGACCGGCTGCGCATCCGCAACCCGTTCCGGGTGGTCGGCCTGCCCTGGGGCGAGATCGTCTCGCTGCGCTCCGGCTACTCCAACGAGGTCGTCGCCAAGTCCGGCCGCAAGTACCAGCTGTGGGCCGTCCCCGTCTCGCTGCGGGCCCGCAAGAAGGCGGAGGCCCGCAAGTCGCGCGCGGCCGCTGACGCGGCACGCGGCGGCGCCGCCCCGAGCCGCGGGCTCGGCGGCCTCGGTGTCTTCGGCGGCGCCGGTGACTCCGCCGCGGCGGACGGAGCGACTCGCGCGGACACCGACCAGGTCATGGACGAGCTGCGGGAGATGCTGGAACTGCGGGGCGAGGCGGAGTCGGCGCAGGGAGAGGTCACCGTGCGCTGGGCGTACGAGGTGATCGCCCCGGCGGCGGCGGGCGCGGTCCTGCTCGCGATCCTGCTGGCGACCGGCTGAGCGGGCCGGCGGCCACGCCGGAGGCGAAGGAGAGACGTCGGAGGCGAAGGAGATCGGACGCGAAGGAGGAAAGGGGTGCCCCCGGGCTGGGGGCACCCCTTCGGCGTGCGTACGGCTCAGAGGCCGGCGGCCGTCGACAGATCCCGCTTCAGCGCGGTCAGCAGCTGCGCCGCCTCCGCGTGGGCGGCCGGCAGACCTGCGTGGTCCGCGACCGGTACGACGACCTCCAGGTAGCACTTCAGCTTGGGCTCGGTGCCGCTCGGGCGGACGATCACCCGGGCGCCGTCGAGCGTGTAGCGCAGGCTGTCCGTGGGCGGCAGCCTGTCCGTGCCCTGCGTGAGGTCCTCGGCCCTGGTGATGGCCAGGCCCGCCAGCTCGGTCGGCGGCTGCTCGCGCAGGCGGCGCATCGCGTCCGCGATCAGCGAGAGGTCCTGGACACGGACCGAGAGCTGGTCGGTGGCGTGCAGACCGTGCTCGACGGCGAGGTCGTCGAGGAGGTCCAGGAGGGTACGGCCCTCCTCCTTGAGCTGCGAGGCCAGCTCCGTGATCAGCAGCGCGGCCGTGATGCCGTCCTTGTCGCGGACCCCCTCGGGGTCCACGCAGTAGCCGAGGGCCTCCTCGTAGCCGTAGCGCAGGCCGTCCACGCGGGCGATCCACTTGAAGCCGGTCAGCGTCTCCTCGTAGGGGAGGCCCGCCTTCTCGGCGATCCGGCCGAGCAGGGAGGAGGAGACGATCGACTCGGCGAACACGCCGGTCGCGCCCCGGCGGACCAGGTGGGCGGCGAGCAGGGCGCCGACCTCGTCGCCGCGCAGCATCCGCCAGTCGGCGCCGTCCCGGACGGCCACCGCGCAGCGGTCGGCGTCGGGGTCGTTGGCGATGACCAGGTCCGGGTCGGTGGCGTGGGCCTGCGCGAAGGCGAGGTCCATCGCGCCCGGCTCCTCCGGGTTGGGGAAGGCGACCGTCGGGAAGTCCGGGTCCGGGTCGGCCTGTTCGGCGACCAGCACCGGCTCGGGGAAGCCGGCGCGGGCGAACGCGGCCAGCAGGACGTCCCGGCCGACCCCGTGCATCGCCGTGTAGACGGTGCGGGCGGTGCGGGGCGAGCCCGCGGCGAGGACGGCGTCCGTACGGGCCAGATAGGCGTCCAGGACCGACTCGTCCAGGATGTCCCAGCCGGCCTCCGGGCGCGGTACGTCGTCCAGGGCGGCGATCGCGTCGATCTCGGCGGCGATCTCCGCGTCGGCGGGCGGCACGATCTGGGAGCCGTCGCCGAGGTAGACCTTGTAGCCGTTGTCCCGGGGCGGGTTGTGGCTGGCGGTGACCTCCACGCCCGCGACCGCGCCGAGGTGCCGTATGGCGAAGGCGAGCACGGGGGTGGGCAGCGGGCGGGGGAGCACGGCGGCGCGCAGACCGGCGCCGGTCATCACGGCGGCGGTGTCGCGGGCGAAGTCGGCGGACTTGTGGCGGGCGTCATAGCCGATGACGACGAGTCCGCCCGCCTGGCCGTTCTTCTTCAGGTAGGCGGCGAGGCCCGCGGCCGCCCTGATGACGACGCTGCGGTTCATGCGCATCGGGCCGGCGCCCAGCTCGCCGCGGAGACCCGCGGTGCCGAACTGGAGGGTGCCGCTGAAGCGGTCGGACAGCTCCGCTGTGTCACCGGCCTCGATCAGCTTGGCCAGTTCGTCGCGGGTCTCCGGGTCGGGGTCCTCGGCGAGCCATGCGTCGGCCCGTGCGATGAGATCGTGCACGTCTGGATCAACCTCTCCGTGTTTGCGTGGGCCACTGGGGGCTGTGCCCCCAGACCCCCGTTTCCCACCCGCCCACGCGAGAACGCGGGCTGAAAGCGGGCGACAGAACAGCGGGCTGCTTACAGCTTGCCCAGCACCTGGCCCAGCAGCTCGCCCATCCGTGCCGCCGAGTCGCGGCCCGCCTGGAGGACCTCCTCGTGGTTGAGGGGCTCGCCGGTCATGCCGGCCGCCAGGTTGGTGACCAGGGAGATGCCCAGCACCTCGGCGCCCGCCTCACGGGCGGCGATGGCCTCCAGCACCGTGGACATGCCGACCAGGTCCGCGCCGATGACACGGGCCATGCGGATCTCGGCCGGGGTCTCGTAGTGCGGGCCGGGGAACTGCGCGTAGACGCCCTCCTCCAGGGTGGGGTCGACCTCCTTGCACAGGGCGCGCAGCCGGGGGGAGTAGAGGTCCGTCAGGTCGACGAAGTTCGCACCGACGATCGGGGACGTGGCCGTCAGGTTGATGTGGTCGCTGATCAGGACCGGCTGGCCGGGGCGCATGCCCTCGCGCAGGCCGCCGCAGCCGTTGGTGAGGACCACGGTCTTGCAGCCGGCGGCCACCGCGGTGCGCACGCCGTGGGCGACGGAGGCGACGCCACGGCCCTCGTAGTAGTGCGTGCGGCCCAGGAAGACCAGGGCGCGCTTGTCACCGAAGGAGTACGAGCGGATCTTGCCGCCGTGCCCCTGAACGGCCGGCGGCGGGAAGCCGGGCAGCTCGGTGACCTGGAACTCGGCGTCGGGTGCGCCCAGGGCGTCGACGGCCGGAGCCCAGCCGGAGCCCATCACGAGGGCGACGTCGTGGGTCTCGGCGCCGGTCAGTTCGCGCAGGCGCGCGGCGGCGGCGTCGGCGGCGGCGTACGGGTCGCCCTGGATGTCGTCCGGAAGAAGAGATGCGTTCACGTCGACGAGAGTAGCTCCTCTTCGCCTACGCGCGTAGATGACAGAGCCCACGGGATGGCGATCGTTGTCTTGTCGTTTCCAACGAATGCCGCCGCCCCGCGGGCGGTGCGATCACTCATCGGCGATCACTCGTCGGTGATGAGGACGTCCTTGTCGTTGAAGACCTCGACGATGAAGATCAGCAGCCGGCCGCGGCTCACCGTGTACTCCACCAGGATGTTCTGCGTGAGCCGGATCGTGCGGTCGTCGCCGGTGGAGCCTATGGGCCGGGACACCGCGAGGAAGGGGTCGCGGGCCAGCAGGGCGATGCCCTTGTCGAACGAGTTCCGCTGCCGCTCGTCGAGGCGGTCGCGGGCCGCCGCGGCCTGGACCGTGTAGTAGACGTCGTAGGTGGTCGTGGGGGCCATGCGCTCTCCCGTGGATGCGTCCGTGCACTCGATTTTAGAGTCGGTGCCCCCTCAGCAGGGCCGTTTCCTCAGCTCCATCACATAGTCATGGGGCGCCCCGGCCGACTCCGCCGCGTCGGCGATCTCGCCCAGGTAGCGCGCCGAGGGCAGCCCGCCCTCGTAGCCGTTGAGGACGTACGTCCATGCCGTCTCCTCGCCTTCGAGGGTGTGCGCGCGCACCCGCACCCGGCGGTAGAGGTCCAGGCCCCCGCCCTCCCACCGGTCGAGGGACTCCTCGTCCATGGGCGCTATGTCGTACAGCCCGACGAAGACCTGGGCGAGCGGATCCTCGACGATCGTCGCCAGTGCACCCTCCCAGCCCAGCTGTTCACCGCCGAACGTCAGCCGCCAGCCGTTCAGCCAGCCCGTGGCGCGCAGCGGGGAGTGCGGGGCGCGGAACGACATCAGGCGCGCGTCGAGGTTGCCGGCGTACGCGGCATAGAGCGACATGAAGAGAGGGTACGGCAGGGAAAGTCCCGTCACTCGCGCCCCGGAAGGCACTCGTGTGTGCCCCCGGGCAGTAGCACCTTGAAGCGTGCGGGACAATGGGGTACGTGACTCGGATCGTGATCATCGGTGGCGGACCCGGCGGATATGAAGCGGCCCTGGTAGCCGCGCAGCTCGGTGCGGAGGTGACCGTCGTCGACTGCGACGGTCTGGGCGGAGCGTCGGTACTGACCGACTGCGTGCCGTCGAAGACCCTGATCGCCACGGCCGAGGTGATGACCACCTTCGACTCCTCCTACGAGGAGCTGGGCATCATCGTCGCCGACGACACCCCGCCGCTGGAGCAGGCCGCCCGGGTGGTCGGCGTCGACCTGGGGAAGGTCAACCGCCGGGTGAAGCGGCTGGCCCTCGCCCAGTCGCACGACATCACCGCGTCCGTCACGCGGGCCGGCGCCCGGGTCATGCGCGGGCGCGGCCGGCTGGACGGCATGCAGGGCCTCGACGGGTCCCGCCAGGTCGTCGTCACCGCCGCCGACGGCACCGAGGAGACCCTCACCGCCGACGCCGTCCTCATCGCGACCGGCGGTCACCCCCGTGAGCTGCCCGACGCCCAGCCCGACGGCGAGCGCATCCTCAACTGGACCCAGGTCTACGACCTCACCGAGCTGCCGGAAGAGCTGATCGTGGTCGGCTCCGGTGTGACCGGTGCCGAGTTCGCCGGCGCCTACCAGGCGCTGGGCTCGAAGGTCACGCTCGTCTCCTCCCGGGACCGGGTGCTGCCCGGCGAGGACCCGGACGCCGCCGCCGTGCTGGAGGACGTCTTCCGGCGCCGTGGCATGAACGTCATGGCCCGCTCCCGCGCCCAGTCCGCCAAGCGTGTCGGCGACCGGGTCGAGGTGACGCTGGCCGACGGCCGGGTCATCACCGGCTCGCACTGTCTGATGGCCGTCGGTGCCATTCCGAACAGCGCCGGGCTCGGCCTGGAGGAGGCCGGCGTCAAGCTGCGCGACTCGGGACACATCTGGACCGACAAGGTGTCCCGGACGACCGCTCCCGGCGTCTACGCGGCCGGCGATGTGACGGGCATCTTCGCGCTCGCCTCCGTCGCCGCCATGCAGGGACGTATCGCCATGTACCACTTCCTCGGCGACGCGGTGACCCCGCTGAACCTGAAGACGGTCTCCTCCAACGTCTTCACCGACCCCGAGATCGCGACCGTCGGCTACACGCAGGCGGACGTGGACGCGGGCAAGATCGACGCCCGGGTCGTGAAGCTCCCCCTGCTGCGCAACCCGCGCGCCAAGATGCAGGGCATCCGCGACGGCTTCGTGAAGATCTTCTGCCGCCCCGGCACGGGCATCGTCGTCGGCGGTGTGGTCGTGGCGCCCCGCGCCTCGGAACTGATCCACCCCATCTCGATCGCCGTCGACAACAATCTGACGGTCGAACAGATCGCGAACGCATTCACGGTCTACCCCTCCCTTTCGGGGTCGATCGCGGAAGTGGCCCGGCAGCTGCACACCCGCAAGGCGACCGCGGAGGCCTGATGACGTGCGCGGACTTCTCGCTGGTCACGGGGAGTTGCCGCGTGTGCGTACGGCATGGTCGGGGCGAGTAGGTCCTATACCACTTCCCGCCCCGCCATGCGAACAACTTCTGTTATTCGGCGCAAACTGCTGAAAGCAGACGGTCGCTGGGGTTACTGTCAGTTTCGTGTTCGCTGCTGAACGTCGCCAATTGATCCTCGAAATGGTGCGTGCGAACGGTGCCGTGTCGCTCCGTGAGCTCGCCCGCGTCGTCCAGACCTCCGAAGTAACCGTACGGCGGGACGTGCGGGCACTGGAGGCAGAAGGACTCCTCGACCGCCGGCACGGCGGTGCCGTACTACCGGGTGGATTCACGCGCGAGTCGGGCTTTCCGCAGAAGTCCCATCTCGCGACCGCCGAGAAGACGGCCATCGCCGACCTCGCCGCGGGACTCGTCGAAGAAGGCGAGGCCATCGTGGTCGGCGCGGGTACCACCACGCAGGAGCTGGCCCGCCGGCTCGCGCGGGTGCCCGGCCTCACGGTCGTCACCAACTCGCTCCTGGTCGCCCAGGCGTTGGCCCATGCCAACCGGGTGGAGGTCGTGATGACCGGTGGCACCCTGCGCGGCTCCAACTACGCCCTCGTCGGCTCCGGCGCGGAGCAGTCCCTGCAGGGGCTGCGCGTGTCCAAAGCCTTCCTCTCCGGGAGCGGCCTCACCGCCGAACGGGGCCTGTCCACCTCCAACATGCTCTCGGCCTCCGTCGACCGGGCCCTCGTCCAGGCCGCCGCCGAGGTCGTGGTCCTCGCCGACCACACCAAGCTCGGCACGGACACGATGTTCCAGACCGTGCCGACGGACGTCATCACCCGCCTGGTCACCGACGAGCCCCCGCCGCACGACGACCGTGCCGCCACCGAGTTGCAGGCACTCGCCGACCAGGGGGTGCAGATCGCCGTGGCCGGGGCGAGCGGGGCCCCTGCGGGGGGTGAGCAGGCCCCGGTGCGGCGCGCACCCCTGCCGGGGCCGCGGAGGGGGCATGTGGCGCTTCGGGCGGGTGCGGGGTTGGAATCGACGGGGGCCGAGCGGGGGCGGGTCGCTGATCTGCGGCGGCGGTGAGGGTGCGTAGTCGCAGTGCGGTGCCTGGTGGTTCGGCGGGTGCGGGTGCGTTGTCGCTTGTCGCGCAGTTCCCCGCACCCCTTGGCGGCGCTGCCCCTTAGGGACTCAAGCCGTGCCCTGAGCTTCGGGAAAAGGGCGACGCCCGGTAGACCGAGAAAGTCGGTCCGCCGGGCGTCGTTCGTAGAGCGTGCGGTCAGTCCTTGATCTCGCAGATCGAGGCGCCGGACGTGACGGAGGCGCCGACCTCGGCGGCGAGGCCCTTGATGGTGCCCGCCTTGTGGGCGTTCAGGGGCTGTTCCATCTTCATGGCCTCCAGGACGACGACCAGGTCGCCCTCCTTGACCTCCTGGCCCTCCTCGACGGCGACCTTGACGATCGTGCCCTGCATCGGGGAGGCGAGGGTGTCGCCGGAGGCCACCGGCCCGGACTTCTTGGCCGCGCGGCGCTTCGGCTTGGCGCCGGCCGCGAGGCCCGTGCGGGCCAGGGACATACCGAGGGAGGACGGGAGGGAGACCTCCAGTCGTTTGCCGCCGACCTCGACGACGACGGTCTCGCGGCCGCTCTCCTCGTCCGTCTCGGTGTCGGCGGGTGCGGCGAAGGGTTTGATCTCGTTGACGAACTCGGTCTCGATCCAGCGGGTGTGGACGGTGAACGGGTCGGTGGAGCCGGTGAGTTCGGGGGCGAAGGCGGGGTCCTTGACGACCGCGCGGTGGAAGGGGATGGCGG
>NZ_BMVG01000037.1 GCF_014650595.1 Streptomyces alanosinicus | reverse complement strand
GACCCTGGTCGAGCTGTTCGGTCTCGCCCGCGAGCTGAACATCGACGCCGAGGGCATCGAACATGGGCCCGTCCCCCACGGACGCCGCCCTCGCCGCCGATCTCGCGCTGCCGATCGAGGAGCTGGAGCTCACGGTCCGCTCCTACAAGTGTCTCAAGCGTGAGGGCGTTCACTCGGTGGGTGAACTTCTGGCGCGATCGGAGGCGGACCTGATGGACATTCGCAACTTCGGTGCGAAGTCCATCGACGAGGTCAAGGCGAAGCTGGCCGGCATGGGCCTGGCCCTGAAGGACAGCCCGCCCGGATTCGACCCCACGGCCGCTGCCGCGGACACCTCCGGCGCCCCGGACGACGACGGCAACACGGGTTTCATGGAGACCGAGCAGTACTGAACGCTGCCCGGGGGAGTAGGCCCGCGGGCCGGGCCAGACCGCTGGCCCGGCGGCTCATCGCCCGAGCATCTGATGGGCAAACCCTTAGAGGTGGTCCCGCGGTCACCACCGGGTTCGGCCTTGGTCGCTGCTGCGGCGTGCGACGAACTACTCGTGGCTGGTCATCCTGCGGAGCCACTGCGCGCACAGGGACGTCCACGTGCCGGCGGGCGTCATGTCCTGGGCCAGTCCCACGCCGTGTCCGCCGGTGGGGAATACGTGCAGTTCGACCGGGACCCGCAGGGAGGCCAGGCGCTGGGTCAGGGACAGGGAGTGGTCGACCCCGACGGTGTCGTCGTCCGCGCAGTGCCAGATGAAGGTCGGGGGGGTCCGCGGGACGGCGATCAGCTCGATGGAGACCGCGCGGCGCTGTTCCGGGGTCGAGCCGGGGCCGAGGAGCGGGTCGCTGTCCGGTTCGCCGGCTGCGGCGGGGCCGAAGTTGTGCCATGACGTCGCCGGGTAGCAGAGCACCGCGAACGCGGGCCGCTCGTCGTCGGCCGTGTCCGGGCCGGCGGCGAGGTGGGCGGCGAGGTGGCCGCCCGCGGAGAAGCCGAGGACCCCGATGCGCGACGGGTCGACCCCCAGCCCCGGCGCCTGCGAGCGCGCCTCACGCATCGCCGCCCGTGCCGAGTCCAGCGGCGCGGGGTGAAAGTCTTGTGGCCCTACCGGGTACTCCAGCACCCAGGCGGCGAATCCGAGCCAGTTCAGCCACTGCGCGACGGGCTTCCCCTCGTGCGGAGCAAGGAAGGTGTAGCCGCCGCCCGGCATGATGATCACCGCGGGCGCGCCTGCAGCCGAGCGTGGCACCTCCGCCGGGAGTGGGTGGAACGTCAGCGCTGCCGCGCCACTATTCATGATCCGCAAGCCTGCCATCTGTTGCTCCATCTGCCGAGAAGGGGTCTTCTTCGTTCGAACCGCCGCGGTCCTGAAGGAAGTGCGGGCCGCACGGATGCGCGTCCCGACACCTGCACAAGTCAGTGCAACGCGTGTGCGACGGCGGCTCCTTCGCGTACGAAGGCGGGTATGCGCTCCAGTGGGGCGTCGGTGTCGGATGTCGTTCCACCCTCCAGCACGTGTCCGGTGGCCGGGTCGTACCAGCGGGCGCCGGAGGGCAGGTACACCGGGCGGGTGCGCGCGCCCGCCTGGTAGACGGGTGCCACCAGCACGTCGGGGCCGAGCAGGAACTGGTCGTCCACGTCCCAGGCGCGTTCGTCCTCGGGGAAGTCGAAGAACAGCGGGCGCATGGGCGGTGCGCCGGTGCGGTGGGCGTCCTCGGACAGTACGGTCAAATAGGGGCGCAGGCGTTCGCGCAGCAGCAGGTGGTCCCGAAGGATGCCGTACGCCTGCTCCCCGTAGGACCAGACCTCGTTCGGCCCGCCGGTCATGTCCGTGGAGAAGGCCGGGTGGTTGGGCACGCGGTCCCCGTGCAGCCGCATGACGGGGCTGAAGGTGCCGTACTGGAACCAGCGGATCAGCAGCTCGCGGTAGGCGGGGTCGTCGGGGTCGCCGCCGAAGAAGCCGCCGATGTCGGTGTTCCACCAGGGGACGCCGCTCATCGCGACGTTCAGTCCGGCTCTGATCTGCCGCGCGAGGGAGTCGAAGGTAGTGGGGATGTCGCCGGACCACAGTGCGGCGCCGTACTTCTGGCTGCCCGCCCATGCGGAGCGGACCAGGGACAACGGCCGGTCCTCGCCGGCCGCGCGCAGGCCGTCGGCGACGGTTCGGGTGTGCAGGAGCGGGTAGAGGTTCGCGGCCTCGGCGGCCGGACCGGCGGCGTAGACGGCACGGTCGGCGACATCCCGGGACAGGTCGGGTTCGCAGGCGTCCAGCCAGAAGCAGGCCACGCCCGCTGAAAGGTAGTTGTTGCTCAGTCGTCGCCACAGTGCGGCGCGCGCGTGGGAGTTGGTCGCGTCGTAGTACGCCATCCGGCGCATCGGCTCCTCGGCGCTACGGGAGGGCCAGTGGTAGGTGAGCAGGCCGCCGCTGCCGTCCTGTACAAGGCATCCGGCCGAGCGCAGTTCGTCGAAGGTGTCACTGCCGGGCTCGACGGTGGGCCATACCGAGACCGCGAGCTTCACCCCGAGGCCGGAGAGCTCTGCCACCATCGCGGCGGGATCGGGCCACTCGCTTGCTTCAAACCGCCAGTCGCCCATCGCGGGCCAGTGGAAGAAGTCGCAGACGATGACGCACAGCGGCAGTCCGCGTTCCTTGTACTGCCGTGCCACAGCCAGGAGTTCGTCCTGGGTACGGTAGCGCAGTTTGGACTGCCAGAAACCGGACGCCCACTCGGGCAGGAGCGGCGGACGTCCGGTGGCCAGGGTGTAGGCGTCCAGGATCTGGGCCGGAGTGTCACCGGCGGTGATCCAGTAGTCGACCCGCCCGCCGGCGTCGGCGACCCACCGGGTGGTGTCGGTGCCGAGTTCGGCACGGCCGGTGGCGGGGTTGTTCCACAGCAGTCCGTAGCCGCGCGAGGAGTGCAGGAAGGGGATGGCGGCCACCGTGTTGCCCTGGACGAGGTCGATCACACAGCCTTTCTGGTCCAGGAGCCCGTGCAGATGCTGCCCGAGGCCGTGCAGCCGCTCGCCGCCGTAGGCCTCGAAGTGCTGTTCCGTCCGGCCGCCGGCCGCATGGACGCGGGGGCCGGGATGATGGGGGTACGGGGTCTTGTCTGCGAGGAGTTCACGTCCCGAGGCGGCGTGCAGGAACCTCAGCCGACCGTCCGGCAAGGCCTCGACCGCGAGGCGGCCGTTGACCAGACGGGCAGAGCCGTCTTCCGCAACGGACACTTCGACGTGGGGGGAGGGCGGCGGGCTCTCCAGCGCCCCGGGAGCGGCGGGGTCGACCGTCCCGGAGGAGGCCCGAACCCGAACCGCGTGCGGTCCCCAGGGCTCGATACGAAGAAGCTCTTCGGCGGTGTGACGTTCCAGGCCATCCGCGCTGATGCTGTAGGGCAAGGCGATTCCTCTTGTTCTTCTGACGCCCGGCCCCGTGTGGGAGCACACGGGGCCGGGGCCGGTCGCCTGGTGGTCAGGAGACGGTGCCGGTGACCGTGTCGCCGGACCTGGTCACGTGGTACGTGACGGAAGCCCCGCTCCGGAAGTCGAACTTCAGGGTCACGGTGGCGCCGTCAGTGAGGGTCTTGAGGTAGTCGGCGGTCAGCCGGATCGCGCCGTTCGGGTACTCCGGCGTGTACGTGAGGTTGAACTCCTGGTACGGGGTCCAGTTGTAGGGGCCGGCGGGGCTGCCATCGGCGTACCGGGACTCCATGGTGGCCAGCACGTCGCCGTTGAACTGGGTGGGGATGGTCAACGAGCCGGTCGTGCCGGTCGCGTCGGACTGCACCGGCAGGTCGTTGGTGATCACGTGGAACTTCCACGGCACGCCCCGGGAGAACCGCGCCTCAAAGGTGGCGTTCTCACCGAACGCCCGGTCGCCGCCCAGGCGGGTGAGCAGCGAGCGGGTCAGCGTGAGCTGGTCGCCGGACACCGCGTAGTCCACGCCCCGGCGCAACCGGGTGTCGCCCTGCCACAGGCCACGGAACGACAGGCCGTTGAGGTTGAGGGCGACGGTCTGCGCGGCGGCGGGCGTGGACTTCGGCAGGAACACCTGGTCGGTGGACGCGGTGCCGGAGCGGGTGTGCCAGCCCTTCTCGATCAGGGCCATCCGGTCGGGGTCGATCCACTGGAGGGTGTTGCGGTTGAGGAACGAGCCGGCGTCCCACAGCGCGGTGGTGATGCCGTTGATCCGCGCCTCGTAGCCCACCTGCTCGAAGTACTTCCACGCCTCGCCGTACTCGATCTGGTCGACCTTGTTGTAGTCCGGGTAGTTCAGCAGGCCGTACTCGCCCAGGTACACCGGGATGCCCTTGGCCACGAAGGTGCCGTGCGCCGCGGTGAAGTCGTCGACCAGGTCCTTCTGGACGGTCTCGTTGTAGGTGGTGTAGCCGCTGTTGTTCATGGAGAACGGCCAGAAACTGTAGTAGTGCACCGTCGCCCCGAGGTTCGGGTCGTGCAGCTTGGTGATCGTCGTGTACAGCTCGCCCATCTTCTGCGGGGTTGGGCTGGTGTTCTGGTCGGGCAGCAGCAGCACGCGCGTCGCGTTCCGGCCGCCGGACTGCCGGACGACCGTGTGGAACGAGGTGTTCAGCTCGTCCATCGCCTGGGTCTTCTGCGCCTCGGTGGCGTCGTCGGTGAACTGCGGCTCGTTGACGCTCTCGAACAGCAGCTTGCGCGGCTCGTCCCTGAACGCGGCCGCGATCTGCTGCCAGGTCGAGTCGAACCGGGCGAGCACCGCGTCGTGGTCGGCGGTGGTGATGTTCTTGATCCACTGCCACGAGTCGTGGTGCACGTTCAGGACCACGTACAGGCCGTCCGAGAGGGCCATGTCCACGACCTGCCTGACCCGCGCCATGTACTTCGGGTCGATCGTGTAGGGCGCGTTGGTGTCCTGGGCGTTGCTCCAGGTCACCGGGATGCGCACGCTGCGGTAGCCGGCCGCCCGGACGGTGTCGAACACCGCCTTGGTGGTCAGCGGCTGGCCCCACGACGTCTCAGTCGGGAAGGCGTCCAGGGTGTTGCCCAGGTTCCAGCTCGGCTGCATCGCCGCCACCACGGCCTGCGCGCTGGTGGTGGCGTCCGCGGCCACGGTGGTGTCCGCGGTGGTGCCGGCCTGCGCGGCGGCGGGCACGGCGGCCACGCCGACCGCGGTGATCAGTGCCAGGGGCAGGCCCACCAGCGGCCGCAGCCGCCGGCCGGCTCTCGCCGGGCGAGGTGTTCCGGTCATGGTCGGTGCCTCTCGGTTGTCGGGATTCCTCGTGCAGGCGGACGCCGTGTACAGGTTCTGGGAACGGGGTGCGCCGGTCCGGAGACCCGTCCGGTGACCGCGGCGCCGGGGCGGGTCACCTGCTCGGCCTGCGGCGCCTCGTGCTGTGTGTGACGCTCCAGGCCGCCCCCGGCCAGGGCGAATGCGCTCATCACGGCTCCTAGGTGAGCGGCTGGTAGTCGAACCAGTCGACGTGGACGGTTCCGGTGGCGGCGTAGACGCCGATGACGCGACCGGTGAAGCCGCCGGCCACCTCGGTGGACAGGTAGCGGCCGTCCAGTGCGGCCAGCGCGGTGACCGTGCCGTCCGGCTCCTCGAATCCGAGCGTGACGAGGTCGGGGCCGCTGCCCGGGTAGTCCGGCGCCGGGGTCGTGACGTCCACCCGCAGCACCACCGGGCCGGCCGGCGAGGGGCGAGACGCGACCACGCTGCGCACCGAGCCCAGGCGGGCGACCACGCGCACCTCGCCGTCGGCGACCTCCACCTCGTAGTGGTGCTGCTCATCCAATCGCACCGCCAGGCCGCCGGCGCCCTCGGTCGCGTCGACCAGGGCGCTGGCCCGACACGCGTGGTGTTGCTGGCGGCGGCCGACGAACACCACGTCCCGGTCGTCGAGCGACGCACCCCGGGCCCGCAGGCTCAGCCACCCGGGGCGTTCGCCGGTGGTGATCAGCTCGGCCGGGCGGTCGCGCAGCGAGACCCACTGCGGGGCGAGCCGCTCGTCGTCGAAGTCGTCACGCACCGGCACCGGGGGCGCCGGGTGCAGCGGCCAGTTCGGGACGGCCAGCTCCAGGTCGGGCGAGCCGACCACAGGCCAGCCCTCCTCGTTCCAGATGACCGGGGCGAGGTAGGTCTCACGGCCGAGCACATGCCAGCCGGGGGTGCCGCCGTTCGGGCGGACGCCGAGCAGTACCAGCCACCAGGAGCCGTCCGGACCCTGTACGAGGTCGGCGTGGCCGGTGTTCTGCACCGGGTGCTCGCGGCCGCGGTGGGTGAGGATCGGATTGTGCGGGCACGGCTCGAAGGGCCCGTTCGGGGACGTGCCACGGGCGATGGAAACGGCGTGCGCACGCTCGGTGCCGCCCTCGGCGATCATCAGGTACCAGTGCTCGCCGACGTGGTAGAGGTGCGGGGCCTCGGGGTAACGGGCGCCGGGGGTGCCGGACCAGACGTCCTTGGTTTCGCCGGTCACCTTGCCGGTGGTCGAGTCGAGCCGGACCTGCTGAACGCCAGCGCAGGTGCACCAGCAGGTGCCGTCCACGTCCCAGGCGAGGTCCGGGTCGATGCGGGGCACGTCCGGCAGCCGGACGGGGTCGGACCACGGGCCGGCCGGGTCGGTGGCGGTGACCAGCAGGTTCCCGTAGCCGCTGACGTTGGTGACGATGAGGTGGAATACTCCGTCGTGGTGCCGGAGGGTGGGCGCGTAGACCCCGGCGGAGGACGGCGAGTCCAGCGGCAGGACCAGTTGCTCGGGCCGGTCCAGCACGTTGCCGATCTGCGTCCAGTTGACCAGGTCGCGGCTGTGGAAGACCGGCACGCCCGGGAAGTACTCGAAGCTGGAGCAGGCGAGGTAGTAGTCGTCGCCGACCCGGCACACCGTGGGGTCGGGGTGGAACCCGGGGATGATCGGATTGCTGACGACGGCGGTCGCCTGGTGCTGGTCGGGCACACTCGTTCCTCTCCAGGGCAGCTGGCCCTGTTCTGGTCGTCGTTCGACGGGAGGGCGGCCCGGCGAGGTGCCGGGCCGCCCGGCGCGGTTCAGCGGACTCGTGTCAGCCGAACGTCCACTGCTGGTTGCTCTGGTTCGAGCCGCAGGCCCAGAGCTGCACCTTGGTGCCGTTCGCGGTGCCGTACCCGTTCACGTCCAGGCACAGCCCCGTCAGCACGTTGGTGATCGTGCCGTTGGAGTTGACGTTCCACTGCTGGTTGGTGCCGCCGTTGCACTGCCAGATCACGGCGGCGGTTATGCAAAGGAAGTCCAGATGTCTCAGGTGTGATCCTCGGGTGACATGAGCTCCTAGGTGCGGCTGTTAGGTTCCAGCCTCCTGGATGTCTCATGATCATGGTGGTGCGGGGTGGACTACTTCTTTGTGTCACGCAGCAAGGTGCGTCGCTTCTACGAGGCGCCGCCCGGCGTGGAACTTGATGCTTTCGCGTATGTGTCGCGCAAGGGTGCGTTGAAGGAGGGCACTCCGTTCTTCTTCGACTCGCAGATGCGCCCGGCGGAACCGTTGGTCTCGTTCTTTCTCGAGATGGCCAAGACGCTGAAGGCGAAGTCGTTGCAGGACTACACGTACGACGCCCTCGACCTGACCGAATTCCTGGAGAACGAACTCGACCCGCCGGTCGATCTGTTGTCGGTGATCGAGGAAGACCTCCTGGCGTATCGGGAGGACTGCACAGAGCATCGCGAGTCGCCGGATGCGCCAGCGACCTGGAAGCGGCGCCGGGCCATGATCAATGGCTTCTACGGGTGGGCCGACGACGAGAAGCTGATCGACAAGCGTCCCTACTTCCGCCGCCGTAACGGCCGCGACGTGCTGTCCTGGGGTGCCACTACGCAGCTCGACGTGCGGCATCTGACCTGGCGGCAGTGGAACTTCCTCAAACAGGTCGGACTGCGTGGCTATCTGCCCGACGGGCGCGTCGATCGCACGTTCCGCGGGCGCTCGCCGCTGCGCGACAGCTCAGCACCCGAACTGTCGATCACGACCGGCATGCGGCTGCAGGAGTTCAGCTGCCTGTTGGATATCGAGGTCGGGCCACCGCGACGGGACGCCTCTCCTGCGGAGGTGCACCTTCAGGCGATCGCGAAGTACGGCCTGCCCCGCTCGGTGATGATCCAGGATCCGACGCTGCGGGAGCTGGACATGTACCGGCGTACCGAACGCGCCGCGCAGGTGCGGGCGGCGGCGAAAGCTCTGTGGAGACGCCGCGAGGAGCTGTTCATCGTCGATGACATCGACCTGCGGCGGATGAAGGTGAGCGGGATGCTCGAAGGCCGGCGCCGTACCTTCCGGGTCGAGAGCATGAACGCCGACAAGCGCCGTCGCGCGGTCTTCGAGGGCGACCACGGGCTGGAGCCGATGGCGATGTTCGTCGGCCGCGGCGGACGAATGCCCACCCGACAGCGCTGGGAGCAGATATTCGACGCCGCGCATCTGCGCGCCGTGCGGCTGAGCGAGGAGCACAAGGTCGGCATCGTCATGCCGCGTGAGGTCAGGATCCACGACACCCGGCACACCTTCGCGGTCTACATGCTGCCGCTGCTGACCAAGCTGATCCTCCAGGAGGAAGCCGAGGAGTACCTCGCCGGCCGGCACACCGGCTACCTGACGGACCACATCTCGCGGAACCCCCTGCTGATGCTGCAGGACCTATTGGGGCATCGCCGTCCACAATCGACCTTGCGTTACCTCCGGTACATGCGTGACACCAACGTGCTGGTGGCAAAGGCGATCGCCGAGTGGAACAACAAGAACGCCACCTACGCCGACTACGCGGCCGCGATCGCCGAACAGAGGGCTGCCTGATGCCCCGACGCGGCGAGCGCAAGCAGCGCGTGCGCAGCAGCGCCCCGAAGCCGCTGCCCACCCGGGACCTGGAGCACGTCGGGATCCGGACCGTGACCTGGGCGCGCCGGGGCGGGACGGCGAGCCATTTCGTGAATCCGGCGCAGTACCAGTGCAGCATTCTGGCGGCCCAGCTGGCCGACGAGTGGATCACCTACACCCGTTCCATGGCACTGTCCGACGGGGGCGCGGGCCTGGCCCTGGCGGTGCGGTCCTTCGCGAAGTTCGTCGACAAGCATCTGCCACCGCTCGGTGTGCACCCGGCGGATGCCCGCCTGGACGGGCACAAGGTTGATCTGGTCGAGGTCATCCACTCGTGGGAGGAAGACCTTCGTCAGTACCACGGGCTCCGCTCGAACTCCCCGTACGTCAAGACGAATTCCCTGTTGACGTTGATCGAGCAGCGTGCACTGAAGGACACGAGCATGCCGGAGGCGCTGCGGGTGCGTGCGCAGGCACCGCCCGCTTATCCGACGTACCAGGGCGAGCCGCTGGACGAGTTCTCGAACGCGGAGCGGATCGCGCTGCGGGACTCGGCGCGTGACGCGGTCCGTGCGCTGGAGGCCCGCATGGCCCGGGGCCGGGCCATGCTGGAGCACGGGGTCGATCCCAGAGAAGGTGGGTGGCACGAGCCGGCGAACCTGCTGTGGGCGGCGACGCGCCCCCATCTGCTGACCGTGGAGATCCTCAAGCCGCAGTTCCGGCAGAACGTGCTGAGCTGGCCGGAGCCGGTGAAGGCCCTGCTCCCGACCGCGCCGGACGGCACTCTCCTCAGGCGCGGATTTCGATATCTCGTCGTCGAGTTGGGCCGTCTTCTGTTTCCGACCGAAGTGGATCTGCAGGCCTTTCGGGTGCTGCTGATGCTGGGCATGAGTGAGACGAGCCCGGAGGAACTCCACTTTCTCCAGCTGCCTGATATCGAGTTCACTGACGGCGGCGTTCGCCTGGTCCAGCGCAAGATGCGTGCCCAGCGTGTCCGTGCCGACCTGCACCCGGATCCGGAGCCAGAGGAGGAGGCCCAGGAGTTCGCCGGGGACGGTGCCTGGGACGTGCCGGGCCTGCTCCGGCGTCTGCTGGCCGCCACGGAACTGTCCCGGACGGTCTTTCCCGACGCCGACCCGTGGCTGTTTCTCGCGGTGGAACGACGGCGCCGGGGTGTCCTGGACGCCGAGTTCGCTGACTTCACCAATCGCGATCGGCGCTTCGGCCGCTGGATCGCCGCGCAGCGCGATGCTGCAGGGAAGGCGCTGAAGATCTCCGAGCCGTATGAGATCAGGCGGCTGCGCAAGACGACGAAGGTCGTTCGGGCGGTCGCGCTCGGCGGCACGGTGAGCGATCTGGCGGGCGATGACCACCACGTGGAGGTCTACCGCCTGCACTACGCGCACGGCACGACCGCGCACATACTGGCAGGCCGGTCGATCAACCGAGCTCAGAAGTGGGTCTTCGACCGCATGACCACACCCTCACGGCCGGTGCTCGTCACCGCCGAGGCCGAGCAGCACCTGGAGGAGCCCGCGGTCGCCGAGGACCTCGGCCTGGATGCCGAGCTGGCCAAGGCGCTGCGGACGGGTGAGCTGGATATGGGCCTGGTCAACTGCCGTAACCCCTGGGCCTCGCCACACCGCAACGACGCCAAGGTCTGCCACGTCGCACCCGCGATGTGCATGTTGTGCCGCAACGCCGTCGTGTTCACCTCCCAGATCCCGCGGCTCCTGCTGCTGTCCGATCACATCGAGCACATGCGTGCCAACCTCACCCCGCGCCACTGGCAGGCCCTGTGGGGGCGGCAGGCAGCAGCCCTCGCGGAGGTCTTCGAGGAATGCGCCGACCTCATCCCCGCGGCCCGCCGCGAGATCGCCGAGCTCGGCCTGCGCCTCGACCTCCCCCTGGGCATGAGGACGGAGTTCGACCGATGATGGCCCGCCCCGCACCCCTGCCGCTGGCATCGTCGGCCTTCCGCGACGACGAGAAGGTCTTCAGCTACGGCGGCTACCAACTCCTCGACGACATCATGGTGCCGCTCTTCGGCGAGCCCCACCGGTGGCCGGCAGACTGCATCGGCCGCCCCGCCAGCAGGAAGCCGGGCGAGTGGCGCTTCGTCTTCCCCCTGGACGACCCGCTGATCAACCTCCAGCTGCGTGAGTACTGCTTCGCCCTCCTCAACCCCTCCCACCCCGTCCTGCGGCAATCCCTGATCTTCCTGTCCGCGGTCCCGCTGTCTGTGGCCACCATCCGCCCCTCGATGATGGAAATCAGAAAGATCATGGACTGGGGCCGGCAACAGGGACTGCCGGACGATCTTGGGCTGTGGGACCCGGAGGACTGGCACGAGGAGATAGCCCACAAGGCGTCCCAGGTCGACGGCATGAAAACCGTCGCCTTCCATGTGACGGCCATCCGCCGCCTGCGCCAACTCGCCCCGGTCCTCACCGGAATCAGCGCCTTCGACGACCCCTGGGGTGACGAGCCTGCCTCGACCGTGGCCGCCAAGGCGTACGACGAGGAGGCCCCCAGCCGCGGCACCCTCGCCACCCCGGCGATCCCGCCCGAGGCCTGGTGGCCGCTGCTGCGCGGCGCGTGGACGTACATCCACACCTTCGCCCCGGACATCTTGCGCTGGCGCGACCACTTCGCCCAGCAGCGGGAGGTCCCCGCCGACCAGCCACGGTCTACCAAGGCCCGGCCGGTGCGGCCTCAGGAAACGGATGCCCTGCTGGAGAAGTGGCTGCGGACGCCGGGCAACGCGGTGCCCGTCCATGAGGTGGACTACATCAGCGTCAGGGCCGGCACTCCTATGTGGACCGCGCTGAGCAAGATGGTCACCGACGGCAGAACCATGAACATTTTCGCCGACAACCAGAGCGACCGGCCCCGCAGACGGCGGGCCACCGTTCTGGCCGCGCTCAACGAGGGCCGCGCCACGACCGTCAAGGCGACCGTGGGCAAGGGCAAGGGTCCCGCCGGGCCGCGCTACATCGCACCGGGCACCAGTACGGGCGTCACCCAAGAGGAGCTGGATGACGACGTACGACGATGGCTCGCCGACCCGGGCACCGTGGTGCCGGTGTACGCGACCGACGAGCAGGGCAAGGCCGGGGAGCCGATCTGGGGGATGACTGCCCGCATGATCTGGGGGCCAACCCCGCCGGACGCCAACCGGCACCGGAACGGGAAGCGATTTCACCGACGCACCCGATCAGGGGCAGCACGAGCCCGCCTGGTCTTGCAGGCCGTCGCCGACGGGCGAGGGATTCCCGTCGATTCTGACCTTTGGGCCGGCTGGCGCGCCTTTCCGCTTCAGAGCCCGGAGGCCGCGCACATCCCGCGGGCGGACGGGACGTCAGCGCCGTGGCGTACGCAGATCAGCGCCATCGAGGTCGCCTTCGAACTGCACATGCTCAGAGCCGCGATCTACGTGTTCGTCGCGGCCTTGACCCTGATGCGCGACTCGGAGGTTCAGGAGATCCAGCGCGACGCCGTGCGGACCTACTTCGGCTCCCCGGCCGTCCGTTCCCGCAAGACCAAGCTGGACCCCACACGCCCGGAACTGTACTGGTGGATCATCGAACCGGTCGCCGAGGCACTCGCGGTCCTCGAGAAGCTGGCCTGGCATCCCACCCACCTGTTCGCAGCCCTACGCCCGCCCACCGGCAAGCAGACCCACACGGAGCCCGGCATCTCTTCCGACGCCGAGATCGACTTCTTCATCAACGGCATCAACACCATCGCCCACCGGCACGGCCTGGCCAAGATCCCGCCCTCCCACGTCCGCTCGCACATGTTCCGCAAGACCATGTCCCAGCTCGCCGGACGCGAACCGGACTCCGAGGTCGCGCTCGGCCTGCAGCTCAAGCACGCCGCCCGCCGGGCGATGGCCAACCGCACCACCCAGGCGTACGCACAGATGGACACGAGTTGGGCCAAGGAGTTCGACACCGAACTGCAGCAGGCCGCCGCCCGCAAGCTCGTGGACCTGCTCCGTGGTCGCCGTCAGGGCCAACGCGTTGCCGTCGGCCCCGGCGCCGCCCGCCTCCACGCCGGCCTCGACAAGGTCATCGACACCATCAACAGCAACCCCCAACTCCGGGCGCAGATCGCCGACGCGCGGGTTGAAGAGGCCCTGCTCGCCGACGAGTTCCCCAACCTGCACCTGGGCACCATCAACCACTGCATGTTCGACGCGCCTCAGGCCGAGTGCCAAGACGAACTCCCCGAAGACCAGCGCGGACGCGCCCCACTGCTCGGCGCCTGTCAGCCGGCCCGCTGCCGCAACTCGACCATCACCCGCGCCCACGCCCCGTACTGGGTCGCCGAAGAAGACGACCTGACCGCCCGATCCAGGGACCCGCGGCTGTCACCGCCGCGCCGAGAGTCGGTCTTCGTACGGCTTGCCGACGTCCAGCGCATCACCCGCGCACTCGAAGAGGAAGGCCGCGCCTGATGCCGGTATCCGCAGCGTCCGCTGACAAGCTGAAGGCGGCCATGGCCCGGCTGCTGGCCGGCGAGCCCGTGCACACCGACGGCGCTCTCACCAAGGAGAACCTCGCCCGTGAGGCACAGGTCAGTCACGCGACCGTGCACCGCGCCGAAGACATCCTCGCCGAGTGGGACGCGAAGGTCGCCCGCCCCGTCCTGCGGACCCCCGGCGAGGTCCAGCGCGACGAGACGATCGCCGTGCTCCGCAAGAGGCTGCGCGAGGCGACGGAGCAGGCGGCACAGACCCAGGGCAAACTCGAGGCCCTCGCCACGGTGACAGCGAACCTCTACGCCGAGAACCTCACACTGAAAAAGCGCCTCGGACGCAGGCGGGTGACGGTCTTGCCCACCCAAGAACACCAGTAGCCGACTTCGCCCTACCCGGCAGTTGGACCGCCGGACCTCGCCACTGTGCGCTGCTACTTGGGAGGGGAGGGGGAGGGCCCGCGGGCATCTTCGGGTGCCCAGCACCCCCTCGGCGAGGGGGACTCGAAGGTCGCCCGCCGTCCTGCGTACGCCCGGCGAGGTCCAGCGCGACGAGACGACCGTCAACCTGCGCACGAAGGCATGCGAGGCGAGGGCCCAGCTCGCCGAGACATTGGACAACCCGACGCCCGCGGCTGACGCCGCGCGTGGTCCACCCGACCGGCCTCATCGCCTTGCGCTGATCTCGGACATGTCTTCGAACGCTGGGAGGGAGCAACGGCGGCGCGCGCCGGGCGCTCCCTCGCCGGATGTGCGCCCGGCCCACGGGGTCAGCTCTTCCTTGCCATTTCGCTCCCGCTTCCCCAGATATGGGGAGTTTCGCCAGCAAATCGCCTCTGACCCGTCGGTTTTGGGGACTGTGGTGTCTGCCAGCGCCTGAGAGGGGCCTGGCAGCCAACGGTTCGGATGTTCTAGCCGAAGGAGTACGCGATGGATTCACGCCTGGCCAGGGCCATGGCCGCCAGTAGCGCGGTGTTGCTCGCCGTATGTGGGGTAGCGGACGCACACGCGCAACCGAAGGCGCCCGGAGAGCAGCAGACGAAGACCTACGCAGCGCCGGGCACGTTCACCTTCAAGGTGCCCGACGGGGTCACGAAGATCTCGGTCGCGGCCGTCGGCGGGGGCGGGGGCGGCGGGGGCGGCGGGGGCGCCTACACCCCCGCGTTCACAAAGGGTGGAGGGGGCGGCGGCGGCGGCAGCGCTGGTGCAGTAGTGAGCTGCGATCTCGACGTCACCAGCGGCAGCGCTCTGAACCTGAGCGTCGGCATCGGCGGCAAGGGCGGAGGCGGCGGCACCGGGGGGTGGATCCCCACGGCCGGTGGTGAGGGAGGAGGCGGCGTCAAGTCGACGGTCGACGTCGACGGATCCAGGAAGGTCAGTGCGGACTGGGCATTTGGCGGAGAGGGCGCCTATCGCGGCTCATACGGCGGATACGGTGGCAAGGCCCAGGGCATCGGGGAGGCCCGCAAGAGCGAGTGTGACGGGTCGAATCCCACTCTGCTGGACGGTCGTAAGGGCAAGGACGGCGGGAATGGTGACAGCAACCGCGGGGGCTGGGGCGGCGGGCGCGGCTTCAGCCCCCGCACGCTGGGGACTTGCGACCTGGCGGGTCAGGGCGGCGAAGGCGGCAAGGGCGGCGACGTTGCCGATGGCCCCAGCAACGACGGATGGAAGGGAGTGGACGGGCAGCCTGGCTGCATCGTGCTGGCCTACACCACGAACAGCGCCTGATGCCCCTCCTGCGTGCAATGACCGCCTGCTGACCACCCCGGCAGCAGCCCGACCCTCATCCCCAGCGCGAGAAGCGCCCCACTCCCACTCGACCCCTGGCCTCCGTGCCAGCCCCGCAATACGCAGGCTGTGCTCGATGAGGCCAGGCTGGTCGATGGTGCCGGTGCAGCGCAACGTCATCGACGCCTCGGCTCACTGAGAACGACCATGCGCCAGGAAATCTCGACGGAACGTCGAAGTCTCCAGGCGATCGAGTGAGCCCCAACGTGACCACCGACCAGTCGATCGAGCCGCCGATATACGGGCCGGCCGTCGGGGTGCCGCCGCACGGCGAGCACAACCGGCTTCTGACCACGGCTGAGGCTGCCGACGACATCGTCCAACCGTCAGACAACGTCGCCGGGATCTGTGCGAGGCCGCCCCTGCCGGGCAGGCCGCCGGCCTATTCAGAAGGGACCATTCACTACTCATGGTGACTCCTCGACTCCCCAAAGTAATGGCATCGGCGGAGGGCGGTCCGGTGGTTCCGACCCCGGCCGATCTGGCTCTGCTGGACAGGCTCAAGAACGTCGGCGACCCGGACTCTGACGCGGTGGTCGACGACCTGTTCGCACACGGGCAGGTGGAACATGTCAACGCGCTCCTGCACGACTGGAAGACCAACGGGCAGCCTCTGCCCGACGGCCTGCCGGACAAGGTCGTCACCTTCCTGACCGCGGGTCTGGCGGTGCCGGCCTGGGCAGACCAGGCCGCTATCAGCCGCGGCCAGCGGTTCGAGCAGCAACACGCCATCGAGGAAGGCATCACCGCCGCTCTGCACACCACCATCGGCCGGGTCCGTATGCCGATGGAGATGAGCGCCATCGACCGCGCCGTCGATATGAACGACCCCGAACTGTTCGCCGGCAAAGCAGCACAGCTCCTGGTCGGCTTCTACCAAGCCGACCCGTTCGGGCCCTCGGGCAACCTGCTCGTCGACCTCCTCAAGACCCGGATGATGCACTCGGCGGTTCGGCACCTGCTCCTGGCCGACGGCTGGGACCAGGCCCAGTGGGGGACGCCGATCAACCAGATCACGTTCCTGCAGAACTGGACGATGTTCACCAACGCCGCCTACGACACACTGCCCAAATTCGGGACCGCGATGACGCCCCAGGAACAGGCTGACCACCTGCATCTGTGGCGCGTGTACGGAGCGATGCTGGGCATGCCGCTCGACATTCTGCCGACCACCGTCGCGGACTCCCTCCACATCGCCGCGGTCCTCAAGCAGCAACTGAGCCAGGACTCCGCCAAAGCCAACGCTCAAGCCCAACAGGCCATCGACGCCATGACCAAAATCGTATCCGGACCGGCATCGCCGGTGGTCCGGCCCTTTGTCAACGCTTTCGTCCGCTACATCATCGGCGACGAGGAAGCCGACCACATCCACCTGGCCCGTGACCCTCTCCTGGACGCCTCCGTCAAAGTCGCGGTCCCGGCAGCCTTCACCACCATCAACACCGTCGGAGCCTCCGGCCTGCCCCGGGGCGAGTTCAACGACGTCCTGTTCAGCCTCGTCCAACGCTGGCTGGAACGCGAACACGGCGACGTCGACCTGCCCATGAACACCAGCCTGCTCCCGGCAGCCAGCACCTGACACCCCGCGATGCCGGGCCCCGAAGCCGCACAAGCCCGGGTGTCTTGATCCAGGTGCGGGTGTAGACCGGGTTAAGAGGCGGGCTCGGACCCCGGCAGACAGCGACGAACCATCCCCTCGCCACCCCCGCATGGCCGGGCCCGGGAACTGTCCGCCGTGGCGGGTCCCGGGCCGCGCGGCTAACAAGGCCGGGCCTGACGCCCGGCTTTGCCAGTGCGTTGACCGCGAAGGTTGGCCGGTTCTGTCGTGTGTGCGGGGTGCTGGCTGGTCGTCGAGCCTGGGGCAGACCTGGACGATGGGCTGGAGCCGCATGCGTCCCTTAACGTCAATTTCACTCATTGGAGCGATTCCTGAGCATAAGGGCATGCTTGTACGCTGACGTGCCCACTCGGTATGGGGATGCGTGCCGGGTTTCCGGTCCAGCAAGGAGGCATGACATGCGGCGCAGCGTTGTTGCAGTGTCCGGGGTTCTCGCCGCGGTGATGTTGTTCGTTGCCGCGCCAGTCGCCGACGCCGCCGACGGTGATCTGATTGTCGATGGTACGCCGTATCACGATCTGGCTGGCTGCGTCTTCTTCGGCGCCGACGATACGCATTCCTTCGAGAACAACACCGGCAATGCCATCACCCTGTACGAGACCGCGGATTGCCAGGGTGATTCGTCCGGCGTTCTCGCTCCCGGCGAGTCGGGCACTTACGTGGCGAAGTCGGCGATCATCGGCTGACCGGGCAGTCGTAGCCTGGGGCGATGCGAGACAGGGTGCCGGAAGCACTCGGCGGGGCGGCCCGGACTCTGAGGATCGGACGCTCGACCGCACGGCCGAGCTGCTGGGTGGGGCCGGTTTCGTCGTCGCCGCGCGCGTGGAGCAGGAGCCGGACGGCCGGGTGAAGAGAGGCCACGCCTGCCTTCTGGCCCGTAAGGCGGAAGCGTAATTCCTGAGGGTGGCGGGGTGGCGGCGGTGTCGCCCGCCACCCGGCCGGGGTATTCAGGAGCTCCTTCGGGTGGTTACCCGATGCACCCTCCCCGTCCTCAGCGTGCGGCAGCAGGCCTAGGCGGGCTCGAAGTGGTCGTTGGTCCGGCAGCCGAGGTTCTCGTACGTGTTGACCTTGGTGTCCGGATCGGTCTTCAGGAGGCGGTACTTGCAGGCTTCCTTGATGTAACTCCCCTTGATCCCGCCGGGGAAGTCGATCTCCTTGTTCCACAGGTACGGGGACTGATACCCGTTGAGGTGGGCGGTGGCGTTCACGTCGATGCCGCCCGGAGCCTCGATCTCGTAGACCCACCCTGTCTTCGCCGCACCGTATGTGGCGGACTTCTGCGCCACCCACTTCTCGCAACTCGTACTGACATGCGCGGTGTTCTGGCCGCCGCCCTTGACGATGTACTCGGCGAGCGGGGTGACCGTCTCGCCTCGCGGGGTGAAGCCTTCACCGAAGAGCTTCTGCACATTGTCCCGCGTGTCGCCCCGCCAGAGGGTATTGGTGTCGTCGCGCCACTGCCAGTTCTCGTCCGCCGCGGCATGCCGGACGGCCGGGGCGATGGACGGGGACGTGGTGGTGCGCCACCAGTCCGACGGGTGGAACAGGCCGACCGGCCCACAGGGTCCGGTGTCAGGGGCTTGCGCCCGCGCCGTCGTGGAGCGGTGGACGGTCGCGTCGGCGGGAGCGGCGACAGTCAGCGAGGCGGTGGCCAGGGATGTCGCGGCGAGGACACGCAGAGCGGTCTTCAACATCTTGGATCAGCCCATCTGTTGATCAGCAGGACGGATCATTTCTAACGGGCGCAGAACTCACATCGGAGGAATGGGCGCCGCGGTCACCCCCAAGAGGGAAACAGTCATACCGATCCTGTTCGGCCCGCCGGCCCCTCTGACGTAGGGCTTTGGGGGCCGGGCTCCATGACGGGGTGACCCTCGCCGGTCCACCCAGTACGGCCGTGAAGCCGACGGGTTCGCAGGATCTCGCAGTGGTTGGTGAGGGAACACGAAGGCCACTCCGGTCGATTATGGACCGCGGCACACGAGTTCCCCAGGCTGAGGAGTTCGCAGCCTATGGGGTGCCGTTAATGACCTTCCGGACGTGATGTCGTCGGGGCTGACAGCTGTCAGCCCCGACGACATCTGTCCTGTGCCGCTGAACCTTGCACTTTGCAGCTCTACCTTGCATCGGAGGTTGCGCAGGGCGGGTGTGTCCTGTAGCGGCTGGCCTTCCATAGGTCAGCCGCTCCTTGCGTCTGTATCTGCACAGATCACATGGATCTTGCATACGTGTGGCGTGGATCGTGGAATTAATGGCAATCGGCGGGGCGTCGGCTGGACACTTCGAGTGAATCCGCCACGAGCCGGGGACCCGGGGCTCCGGCCGACATGACCATGGTGTTCGTGACTTGGACCAGCAAGTCACCCGGAGTAATGGCACTGCCGCCTCCGGGCCGCATCAGCCGTTACGCCGCTCTTTCACCCCAGGAGGCCGCATGCTCCGCAAGGTTGTCGTATCCGCCGGGATCGCGTTTGGACTGGCGTTCGCCACTACGGTGCCCGCTGCCGCGATCGTCGGCGGATCCCCCGCCGCCACCGACACCGCGCCCTACCAGGTCTCCGTTCTTATGGAGGGCTGGGTTGGCAAGTCCCACGCCTGTGGCGGCTTCCTCATCGGTGCGAAGAGGGTGGTCACCAGTGCCCACTGCATCGCCGGCGCGACCGCCAGCAAGATTGAGGTCCGGTGGGGCGGCCTGGAGAAAGGCAAGCTGCCCCACAGCAGTGGAGTCAGCAAGGTCGTCGTCCATCCCGGCTGGAACGCGAACACCTTCGCCAACGACGTCGGAATTCTCCAGCTGTCGGGCTCGGCTTCGGAGACAGGCACCGTCCGCTTCGCCAAGCTCGCAAGCAGTGCCCCCGCCCCGGATACGCTCGCCACGGTCACCGGCTGGGGCAGGACCCAGGCAGATGATCCATCCCTCCCCAACGCCCTTCAGGAGACGCAACTGCCCATCCGCACCTTCGCCGCGTGCCAGGCCGCCTACCCCGGGCCGCAGACGGCCCCCACCAGCCCGGACCCGGTCCTGGGCTCCGGCATGCTGTGCGCGGGAAGCGACGACGGCGGTTCCGGCATCTGCACGCTCGACTCCGGCGATCCCCTGACGGCCGACGGAATGGTCGTCGGGATCGCCTCCTGGAGCCGCGGCTGCGGCGAACCTGGCTCGCCCTCCGTGTTCACGGACGTCGCCCAGGTCAAGTCCTGGGCCGAATCCCAGTAGACCGGCCCGAGCCGCCACGCCACGGTCGCCCCTGGCCTGTGTGCGGCGCTCGGTGATCATGCGCTCGACCGTGTCGCGGGCACTCGTGGCGGTCAGAATGCCGCGGACGATCTAAAGCGCGTTGCAGAAGGCCGTGATTTTGCAGGTCAGGGCCCGCTTACGGCTGTGCTGATCACGTAGCCAGGGCGAGGTTGTGCATGTGCGCGACTGCTTGCACGGCGTGATGGAGGCCTTCTCCGTGCTGTCGACAGTCGCGGAGGATCTTGTAGTGCTTCATGCGGGCGAAGGCATGCTCGACCCGTGCACGGACCCGGCGATGCTCCTTGTTGTCGGCTTCCTCGCCGGCCAGCAGCGCCCGGCCGGGTCGTTTGCGGTGCGGGACGACCAGGCCGGTGTTGATGTAGGCGCCGTCGCCGAGCACCGTGACCCCCTGGCACTGCTCCGGCAGGCCGGAGTTGCGCCAGACATGGGCGTCGGCCTTGTTGCCCGGGGCCGGACGGGCGGTGGCCACGACCAGGCGCGTGTCGGCGTCGATGATGACCTGCACGTTTGCCGAGAACCGGTAGTTGCGGCTCGAGGCGCCGACCGTACGGTCACGGACCGGGACCAGCGTGCCGTCCACGATCCACAGCCGGTCCGCAGCATCGACGGGGCGGGAGACCGGCCCGAGTGCGAGGAGCGGCCGCAGACGCTGGATGACCCTGCACACGGTGGCCGGCGAGACCCCGAACAGTGGCGCGAGCTGCCGCATGGTCAGGTTGGTCCGGTAGTAGACCGCCACCATCAGCACCCGATCGGCAAGCGGCAGACACCACGGCCGCCCGATCCGCGGCCCATCGCCACCCCGCTCCCGCACCACCTTCAGCAACCGCTCGAACTGCGCCATCCGCAGCCCCGTGAACGTCTCCACCCACAACGGCTCAGCCCTCAACACCCCACGCATACAAGGGAAATGCCCTGACCACGGCCTTCTGCAACGCGCTTTAGGCGCCTTCCTCGCGCATGTCCCAGTCGCTGATGAGGGCGGTCAGCTGGTGCCGCTGGGCGGGGGTGGCGTGCCGCCATGCCAGTGCCAACAGTGCGGTGTGTTTGCCCTGCCGGATGTCGTCCAGAGCGGGCTTGCCGGTGATCTCCGGGTCGCCGTACGTCCCCAGCAGGTCATCCCGCAGCTGGAAAGCCTCCCCCACGGGCAGGGCGTACGCACTCAGGTCCGCACGCAGTCGGGCGCTGCCACCGGCCAGGGCCGCGCCGATGTGCAGGGGGCGACCCGCAGGCGGGGGCTGGGCCGTTCGGGTGACTCGGTTGCTGATGATCGACAATGGATGCTGGTGCGGCTGTTGACTGGCTCTGGCCTTCGATCGTCCGAGGAGGACTCAAAGCGGCAGGCCGGGCTGACAACGCACCGTCAGCAAGCCGGGCGGGTCGCGCAGTTTAAACGGACCTCGTCCACGGTCAGGAGCGGCAAGCGCGGTGCAGGACCGGGTCCCCGCGCCATCGCACTGGTGCCGATCAGTCCGAAGGATGTCCATTATGGGTTCTGCCGCAGCCACACCGGTGCTCCCCGCATCCGGACCGCCCGGACTTCCACTCCTCGGGCATCTCCTCGCCTTCGGCCGCGACCCGCTGGCGTTCCTAGCCCAGCTGCGGGACGACCACGGCGACTTCGCCCGCTGGTCGCTCGGTCCACGCCGCAGCCTGTTCATCTCCCGGCCCGAGCACATCGCGGAGTTTCTGGGCGCGGTCGAGCGGACCTTCGAGATGGTCGACCTCAGCTGGATGCTCAGGCAGGTGGCCGGTGAGAGCGTGGTCCTCAGCCGCGGGGCCGACTGGCAACGCAAGCGTTCGCTCGTCCAGCCGGCGGTCCGCCCGCGCCAGGTCCGCGAGTACGCAGCCACCATGGTCGAGTGCGGCATCGCGCACGCCGATCGCTGGCGCGACGACCAGCGCATCGACGTCCTGGACGAGATGACCGCCCTCACCCAACGGATCGTCCTCCGCACACTCTTCGGCAGCGACCTCGGGGACCAGGGCCGGGTACTCGCAGCCGCCATGGCCATGGCTCAGCAGAAGATCGGCGCCGAGCTGCGCAGCGTCTCCCAGTTCCTGCCCGGATGGGTCCGCACGCCCGCCCGGCGGCGCCTGCTCAAGGCCGTCGCGACGATCGACGCCGAGGTGAACCAGCTGATCGCCGACCGGCTGGCCGGCACCGGCCCCGCGCCGGGCGATGACCTGCTCACTCGCCTCTTCGAGGCCCGCGACGAGCAGGGCTGTCCGCTGTCGCCCAAGGAAGTCCGGGACGAGGCCGTGACGTTCTGGGCCGCCGGCCACGAAACCACCTCCACCGCGCTGACCTGGACCTGGTACCTGCTCTCACGTTCCCCCGAGGCGCGCGGACGTCTGACCGAGGAACTCGCGCGGGTACTGGGCGGCCGCCCTCCCGTCTTCGACGACTACGAGCGGCTCGACTGGACCCGCCAGGTGGTCAAGGAGGCCCTGCGCCTCTACCCACCCGTCTGGGTCCTGCCCGCCACAGCCCGCCAGGGCGCGACGCTCGCAGGTGCCCCCGTCCCTGTGGGAACGACGGTCTGGTGCAGTCCGTGGACCACCCATCGCGATCCGCGCTGGTTCCCCGACCCGGAGGCCTTCCGCCCCCAGCGGTGGGACCCGGACGCGCAACCGGCGGTGCCCGAACACGCCTGGTTCCCCTTCGGCGGTGGACAACGGGCCTGCCTCGGTGCCCGGTTCGCCATGGTCGAGGCGACGCTGCTGTTGGCGACCCTCGCGCAGCGCTTCCACCTCCACCTCGACCCCGACGAGCCCGTCCCCCGACCGGGCCTCCTGCTCCAACCGGCCGAGCGACTGCAAGCGACGCTACGCATGCTGTAGAGCCCGGTGCGGGGTGCCAACGGCCTCAATCAGCTCCAGCCATGCCCTATCGCTGCGAACCCAAGTGCCCGCGGCCATCGTTCCGCTCACATTCATCGGGCGGGACTCGATGGTGAAACGAGCAAGAGCCCACTGGGCAGCGGAATGGACTTCGACCTGGTACAGCGAGGAAGCCACCAGCTCGTGGTAGCGGCTCGCGGCCACGTTCCCGATCACGGCCACAGCGGATCACCACCCACCCGCAAGACGAAGACGCGGCACTCGCCAACGACACAGGCTCCGCCCCGCCAGTACCAGTACCAGCACCGCCCGCGCCGACCAGCCCAGATCACCAGCAGCGACCGGAAGAAACCGCACCAAATGCATGATCCGCCCACCCGGCAGCAGGCTCAGCCCACACTCGATTCTTCAGCGACCGGAGCCGACCGGTACCCAACTCGCGTCACTCACAGTGGATTTGGGGCAACAGCGCGGTGGGTGGCGCACGGCCTCTGCAGGTTCTGCCCCGGCGGACCCACGCCCCGGGCCTTTCATGCTCACGCCGGCATCCCGGCCGCTACGGTCAGCGCCCTGGACGCGGTCAGCGTCCCGGCCACCACCGCCACGATCGTGGGATGGTGGTGGTTACGGAAGGCCAGCACCGCATCGTCCGGCGGTCGGGTCACCCCGTTGGGCAGCATCCCGTCCGCGCGCTGCGCCTGGGCCACCTGCTCCCACACCGCCGGGAAGAACATCGGCTCCTCCAGGCACATCCCGACCGCCAGCAACTCGCCCAGCAGATCCCACCCCCGCGTCTCCGCGAACACCTCCACCCAGGCAGGCAGCCAGGCTCGCAGATAGTGCTGCAACTTGCCCGGCAGTCGCCCGGGTTCGGCGGACCAATCGGTCAGATGGAAGACCGTGTGCGTGATGCCGTAGCCGTTGAAGGCGTCCAGCATCCACGGCTCCGGCATCCCCCCGAGCCAGGTCCGCCCAATCAGCTCCTCAAGGTCACTGTGGTCGGGCAGCCCAATCCTTCGCACTGCAGCAACCACGGCAAGTTGACGGTTGGGCACATGCTCGGGAACACGCGCCGCTCGCATCCCAACCAGGTGCTCCAGCAGCTGCTCCAGCCGCGCGTGCCGGTATCCGGTCGCCGCGAAGAAGGAGTAGATCTCCGTGCAGTGCGTCGCGGCGGGGGTGTGCCGCTGCAGTTCGTAGAGAACGTCGCCCTCGCGAAACTGCTGCCAGGCGAAGTCCATCAGGGACTGCGCCTTGCGAGCCTCTTCCGGGGCGGCCACCGCCTCCCGGATCACCATGCCCGCGGCGAGAGCGAGTTCACTCAGCGCCTTGAGGCTGGGCCCGTCGATCTCGTGCACCGGCAGGTCGGCATCGAGCGCGAAGCAGGAGCGCACGGACTCCAGCCAGTCGAGGGCGCGCGCACTGACCCGGTGCGGGATCTGCAGCGCGGCGGGGTCCACGTCCATCAGCGAACGACCTCCGGAAGGAAGCACCGGGCCAGCGCGGCCTCCATCAGGGTCCGCGGCTGGTCGACGGCGATGGCGTCGAGGTGGTCGAGGGCAGGGGCGAGCACCTGCCGGACGGCCGGCTCCGTCGCCGCGCCCCGGTCCTCGGCGGCGCTCAGCGCGAGCCAGCGGGCGAGTCGGGCGGCGCGTAGGTGGTCGCGACGGAGCAGGGCGTGGGTGACGCCCCGGGCCAGGTCAAGCCGGCGCTCTCGGGCCCCCGAACGCAGGGGGCTGTGCAGTTGGGGGAAGGCCAGCGAGGAGAGCTGCGAGAGCTCGACCGCCCAGGCAGCCCAATGCGTTGACGCTCCGTCATCAATCTCGGTGTGCGGATCGGCGCCCTCTGCGAGACCGATCCAGCCCCCCACGTCCACGCCCAGCCCGGCGAGGGTGTGGCTGAGCGCCCAGTCGCGCAGGCCCCACAGCCGGACCGTCTCCGGATCGTCGGCGGTCGGGGTCGGCGCGGGAAACGCCCGCACGGAGTCGCAGAGCAGGGCGATGTCGTCGCAGCCCAGTGCCGCGCCGCCCAGCACGAACGGCGCAAGCACATCGGCGCCCAGGACCCGTACCGCGCCGAGTCCGGCGACCACGTCGGGTCCGCCGGCGACGTGGTCATGGAGACAGAAGACGGTACCGCCCGCGCCCCCCAGAGCTCGGGCGACGCCGTCTGTCAGCTGCTGCGCAGCCGCCTCCACCGAGGCAGCGACCGTTGCATGGATCACCGGCAAGGTGTGACTTCTCCCCTGCTCAGAAGGCCCTGGCGCAAGAAAGGCTCTGCATCACACCTTCGAAGGCGTCCTCGAGGGGCTCCTTCTCGGTCGGGTTCGCGTCCAGCTGCGCATGCGCGGCGAGCAGCAGCATGGGGTTGCCCTGCGGGTCGGCGATGCCCAACGGTAGCGCCGTGGCCCGCTCGGGGGCCACCAGCTCGACGACGGCGGCGCGATACGCGCCCATGACTGTGGCTTCGGACAAAGACATGGCAATCACCTCATCGTGTACGGGAACACGTACACAACCAGTGTCGGAACACCGGACCCCCCTCGCTAGCGTCTGCACTCACCGCCCACCGAAAAGGTGACCCTCACCGAACACACATCCAGCGCGTCTTCGGGGTTTGGGGACCGGCCGGAAGGCGTCGGTTCAGCGCCTCAATTGCTGTTCCGTTGGTCCCCACGGCCGACGATCGTGCGTCCGGCGTACCAAGCCGACCGTGATCAATCTCAGCATCAACCGCTGTACCGAGTAGGCCGATTCCGGCCGCAGCGCATCTCCGGCCAGGCGCACAACAAAGCGACCTTGCAGCCAATCGCCGAGCGTCACAGATCACCGGTTCTGACACAGTTGCCGTATCCCTCCTTGTGACGCCTTGCCAGGCGTGAAAATTGGGTCGGCGGCTGTCCGTCGACGTCGGCAGAAACTTGGGGGAGCGATCCCGCGACACAGTCTGACGCCGGAGCCGGCCTGAGGGGCCATGCACTGTTGCCTTCGAGCACACCGTTCAGCTTTCCGACGTCCCCTCCCGCTCCACGGGCAGCCGCCGCCTGGCCCGGAAGAAGCGAGGTGAGCACGGTGCCGGAGCCGGAAGAACTCGGCCGGACCGAGGACATGGTGGAACGGGTCGCGGCGATCGACGTCGCGAAGGCGTCGGGGATGGTATGTATGCGCCTGCCCCACGACAGCCGTGCCGGGCGGCGGGGTGCAGGAGGTGTGGAACGTCCCGGCGACCACCGCCGCGATCCTGGAACTGGGCGACCGCCTGGTCTGCCAGGGCGTCACCAGGGTGGTCATGGAAGCAACCGGCACGTACTGGAAACCGTACTTCTTCCTCCTGGAAGCCCGCGGCCTGGACTGCTGGCTGGTCAACGCCCGCGACGTGAAGAACGTGCCGGGCCGGCCCAAGACCGACAAACTGGATGCGGTCTGGCTGGCCAAGCTCACCGAGCGCGGCATGCTCAGGCCCTCATTCGTGCCGCCGAAGCCGGTGCGGCAGCTGCGTGACCTGACCCGGCTGCGGACGGTCCTCAACCAGGAACGCGCCCGGCACAAGCAGCGCGTCGAGAAGGTCCTGGAGGACGCGCAGATCAAGCTGACCAGCGTGATCACCGACCTGTTCGGCGTCTCGGGCCGGTTAATGCTCGCCGCACTCATCGCCGGCGAACACAACCCGCACACCCTGGCCGACCTCGCCCGCGGCAACCTGGTCCGCAAGAAGACCGCCCTCGCCGAGGCCCTGAACGGGAAGTTCGAGGACCACCACGGTTTCCTCTGCCAGACCCTGCTCGACAGCATCGACCATCTCACCGCCCAGATCGCCCGGCTCACCGAACAGATCACTACCGTCGTCCGCGACCTGCCCGGCCCGGAAGGAACCTCAGCCTTACGTCCGGGACCGTCGCTGGTCGAACGCCTCGACGCGATCCCCGGTGTCGGGATCACAACGGCCCACGTCCTGTTGGCCGAACTCGGCCCGGACATGGGAGTGTTCCCCACCGCCGACCACCTCGCCAGCTGGGCCAAGCTCACCCCGCGCACCACCCAGTCCGGCGCCAAGCGCGGCGCGAGCCCCACCGGCCGGGGCAACCCCTGGCTCAAGGGCGCCCTCGGTGAGGCCGCCACCGCCGCCTCACGCACCGACACCTTCCTCGGCGCCCGCTACAGACGCATCGTCAAACGCCGCGGCCGCAAGAAGGCCCTGGTCGCCGTCGCCCGCTCGATCCTCGTCATCGCCTGGCACCTGATCAACGACCCCGACACCGAATACAGCGACCTCGGCTCCGACTACCACCAGCGCCTCATCGACCCGAACCGCCGCACCCGCGACCTGGTCCGCCAGCTCAAGGCCCTCGGCCACGACGTCGCCCTCACCCCCGCCACAGCCTGAACCGCAGCACACCCAAGCTCTGGCCAAAGAACGCATCAGCATGCCCGTAACCTGGGGAATTTTCCGTTCAGCTTCTCAGGGATGAACGAGGGCCTGCCTGTCTCTCCGACCGTGATCAAAGGCGCAGCTCTACCGCCGAATCCACTATCGGCGGCATAGCTCGTGGGCGCTCGCCGTCGCGCTGGAGGGCGAAGTCAGCTACCGCCGAGTTGGTCGACCAGAGGGACGAGGGATGTGAAGGCGGCCTGTATCCGAGCGGCACGTCGATGAGGACACCGTGTTGGCTGCGGTGCCCGTCAGCTCCCAGGGCGGCCGGCTTCATGGCCTCCCGTCGGACTCGCGAGGGGACTCTGGGCGGGGATGTCGGAGTGAAGCGGGTCGAGGCGGGCCGCGCGGAGTTCCTCCCGGGTTCGCGAGCGCTGGATCTTGCCGCTGGTGGTTCGGGGCACGCTCATCGGTCCGACGATGACGACGTGGACAGCGAGCCGAAGTTCTTGGGCGAGGCGTTTTCTGATGAGTTCAGCGAGGCCCGCGGGAGCGCGGCCGTTGAGGTGGAGGGGGCGGATCTCCTGGACCAGGACGATGTGTTCGCGGCCGGTGGCGTCGGGCAGGGCGAAGGCGGCGCAGGGGCCGGTTGCGGGGTCGGTCGTTTCGCTGATGCGTTCGATGTCTTGGGGGTGGATGTTGCGGCCGTTGACGATGATCAGGTCCTTGGCGCGGCCGGTGACGTACAGTTCGCCGTCCTGGAGGAAGCCGAGGTCTCCGGTGCGCAGGTACGGGCCGTCGCCGTCGGCGGTGCGGGCGGCGAAGTGTTCGGCGGTGGCTTGTGGGTTGCCGAGGTAGCCGGGGGCGACACTGGGGCCGCGTGCCCAGATCTCGCCGATCTGCCCGTCTTTGACGGGATGTGAGTTGGCCGGGTCGACGATCCTGATGTCCATTCCGGCGGGTCGGCCGCTTGCGACGAGTTCGATGCCGTCCGGTGCGGGCACGGCTGCACCTGCTTCCAGGGCGTCCCGGTCGAAGCGTCTCATGGTCGGTCCCTGGCCGCAGGGGGTGCCGGTGACCATGAGGGTGGCTTCGGCCAGGCCGTAGCTGGGGGCCCAGATGTCCGGGCGGAAGCCGATGGGGGCGAGTCTGCGAGCGACCGCGTTCAGGGTCTCGGCGCGGACGGGTTCGGCGCCGCTCAGCGCGAACCGCAGGCTGCCCAAGTCCAGATCTGATTCCAGTTCGGTGAGTTGCCCGGCTTTGAGGCTTCGCAGCAGCCAGTCGTAGCCGAAATTCGGGGCGAACGTGTAGAAGGCCCGGTACCGGCTGATCATCTGGAGCCACAGCAGCGGGTGGGCGATGAAGGACACCGGGGAGCAAAAGACGAGGTTGCCATAGCAGGCGAGTGGGCTGAGCAGCATGCCGACCAGGCCCATGTCGTGGTAGTGCGGGAGCCATCCGGCGCCGGGCGGCGACGGGTCGTGGCGCAGCTCGTCCAGGATCTCCTCGGTGAGCAGTTTCTCTCTGATTGACAGCAGGTTGTGCAGCAGGTTGCGGTGGCTGATGACGACGCCGCGCGGCTCGCTGGTCGATCCCGAGGTGTACTGGACGTAGGCGGCGGCGGAGAGGTGCAGCGAGAACGGGGACCAGGTGTCCGGGGCCGGCGGGACGGTCCCGTCGGTCGCGACGCACTCGGCCCGCCGTTCCGGGCTGAGACCATCCAGCCAGGAGCCGAGTGCCGGCTGGTGTGCGGTGTCGCTGAGGATCAGGCCGACGTCGGCGTCGCGGATGATGCCCTCGGCGCGTTGCAGGGCGCGCCGGTCGGTGTCCGGCAGCGGGGCGGGGATGGCGATCCGCCCGGCGTACAGGCAGCCGAGGAAGGCCGTGAAGAACTCCAGGCCCGCCGGGTACATCAGCATGACGTGCGCGCCGGGCGGCGTGTGGTCGGTGAGCCAGGCTCCCACCGCGCGGGCTCGTGCGTCGAGCTGGGCGTATCCGAGGCGTTCCACCTCGACGAGCTCGCCGCGGACACTGTCCACGCGCGCGTACCAGCGGGTGTCGCCGAGAATCCACATCTTCTCGCGCAGGAACCGGACGAGTTCACTCACCGCCGGCTCCGATCTGCCCGGCCAGGGCGTGTTCTACATGGTTGAGGACGGCGCCGACAGTGTGCAGTTCCCAGGCGACCTCGTCGGGGATGCGCACGCCGAACCGCTCCTCGGCGACGACGGTCATCCGCACCAGGACCAGGGAGTCCAGCCCGAGGTCGGCGATGAACGCGGTCTGTTCGTCGACGTGTTCGGGGTCGACGTCGCCGAACTCGGCGAGCATGGCCTTGAGTTCGGCGAGGATGTCGGCCCGGTTCACCGCGCCGCCTCCTTCCGCGTGGCGTCCCAGGCGACGGGCAGGACGCTGAGTCCGCGTTCGAACATGCTGGGCCGCCACCGTGGCGTGCCGTCCAGGCGCAGTCCGGGCAGTCGGCGCAGGACGCCGGTGACGGCGGCCTCGGCCGTCATCCGGCCGATGTGGGCGCCGAGGCAGTAGTGGGCGCCGTGGCCGAAGGCGAGGTGACCGGGTGTCGGGCGGCGCAGGTCGAGGCGGTCGGGCTCGGGGAAGCGGGCGGGGTCCCGGTTGGCCGCGCCGATGCACAGGAACAGGGACTCGTTCGCCGGGACGGTCACGTCGCCGAACTCCACCGGTTTGAGGGTGCCCCGCCAGCTGGTGAAGGGCAGGGGGCTTTCGTGGCGCAGCAGTTCGCCGACGGCAGTGGCGATCAGGGACGGGTCGTCGCGGAGCGCGGTGAGCTGGCCGGGGTGGGTGAGCAGGGCGTGCAGGCTGTTGCCGACGCTGTTGATGCTGGGGTCCTGGCCGGCCACGAGCATCATCATCACCTGGCCGTGCAGTTCGTCTTCGCTGAGCAGGCCGTCCTCGTCCCGGGCCCGGACCAGCAGCGAGATCAGGTCGTCGCCGGGGGCGCGCCGCTTCTCGGCGACGGCCGCCCGTACGAACGCGTCGACCTCGTGGGCGAGCGCCGCCACGTAGGGCACGTCGTTGTTCCACTCTGCGGTACGCCAGATCATCGCCCGCAGGTGGTTCATCTGCGGCGGAGTGGCGCCGAGCACGGAGAACAGGACGTTGCCGCCGAGCGGATAGGCGACGGCCGCCATGAGGTCGCCGCGGCCGCGGTCCACGATCTGGTCGATGCGGTTGTCGACGAGGCGCTGTACCCGCGAGCGCCACTGCTCCTGCCGGGCGGGTGTGAAGAACGGCTGCATGATGCGGCGCAGTTCGCCGTGACGCGGGTCGTCGCTGTCCAGCAGGTGCACGAAGAGCCGCTCGCGCAGTTCGGACGGCCAGTGCCTAAGCCACATGACGCCCGCGGGGATGCGCTTGCTGTTGCAGGTCACGCGCGGGTCGGTGTGTGCTTTGCGGACGTCGTCGTAGCGGGTCAGCAGCCAGCCCGGACCGTCCGGGCTGACGATCCGGCTGACCGGCCGGTGCTCGCGCAGCCAGTGCAGCGTCGGGTAGGGGTCGTGCTGGAACGCCTCGGTGAACGGGGCGGGCAGTCCGCCGGGCAGCTGATCGGGGGGCCAGCCCGGCGGGTATTCCCGGACCGCCTCGACCCGGGGCCTTGGCTGCGCGGGGACGTACGGGCTGGGGTCCTCGGCCGGTGACGGAGCGTCCTGCGCGATGGACACGCCTTGGAGCCGGCTGGTGCGCAGCATCGGGTAGTTGAGCTCAGCGAACCGGTCGCCGCTCAGGCCCGGGCCACCGTGATTGGACAGGTAGGGCACCCCGGCGAGGTGGGAGTCGTTCACCCGAAGCTGGCCGCAGGAGCGGACGTCGCGGATGAACCGGTCGATGACCTCCGGGGTCCGTGTCCACAGCGAGTTGCGCAGGCCGTAGGCGCCGGAGGCGATGAACGACAGCATCTCGGTCAGAAGTTCGCCGTCGGGGGCCGGGTGGGGGACCGCCAGAGTGAGCAGTGGGAAGAATGTCTCGTACCGCACCGAGCGGAGCTTGCGGGCGAAGGACAGCCCGTCGGCCCGGACGAGCGCCGGCTCCGCGAACACGGCGACGTCGCTGTCTTGGCCGTGGACGTCCAGGTGACGTCCGCCGGTCAGGACCTGGGCGCCCGCCCGCCGGGCGTCGGCGAGCGTGGCGTCGTATCCGGCGGTGTGGGGCGTGGCGGCCAGCATCACCCCCGGGTCGTCCGGGAAGCCGGGCCGCAGCGCCCGGACCCGCTCGCACAGCCGGTCGGTGAGCGAGTCGGCGATCTCGGGATGGACGAGCGCGATGTTGGGCGCGCAGCAGATCTGGCCGCTGCCGTGGTACGACTCCAGCAGCGTCTCGACCGCCTGGTCGAGCGGCGCGTCACGCCACAAGACGACCATGTCGTTGCCGCCGAGTTCCAGGATCGGCCTCTTGCCCGCTGCCAGGCACGCCTTCTCGAGTTGCTCGCCGCGGATCGAGTCGCCGAAGTACAGCACGTCGTCCACCAACGGGCTTTCCAGCCAGGTGTCCAGCGCCTGCGTCGGGTCCGTGCACAGCGCCGACAGGACGCCGGGCGGAGCGCCTGCTTCGGCGAGCGCGGGCACGGCGACCCGCTCCAGCAGATACATGGCGGCGATCGGCGAGTGCCGGGACAGCCGCACCACCAGTGCATTGCCGGCCAGTACGGACTGGAAGGCCGCGCCGACACTGAGCGCCGGCGTGTTCTGCGGCGGCTGAACGCACACCACGCCGTCCGGCACCCGGCGCAACGACACCGCCCGGCCGTCGGCGGTGTGCTGTGTCTCCATCTGCCGCAGACACCATTCGGTGGTCTCCGGCCCGAAGAAGGTGAGCAGGTTGGCAACCTCCATCCGGGCCAGCCGTACCGGATGTCCCTCCTCGACCAGGAGCCCGGTCAACGCGTCGGCGTGCTCCCGCAGCCGCGTCCGGAACGCCTCGGCGAGGGACGCACGCCGACCGGGGGCGCTGCCACCCCACTCGGCGGTCGCCTGCCGCGCGGTGCGCAGCGCGGCCTGCATGTCCTCAGGCCCGGCGAGGGCGCAGCGCCCCAGGATCGTCTCGGGATGGGCGTCGGGGCCCATGCGTCCGGCGTTCAGCGCGTTGCGGTAGCAGGTGGCGCCGATGGGATCATCGATCAGTGCGCTCGCGCGGATCGCGTGGACCCACTCGGTCCGGTCGGCGACGGTGGCGCCGCCGATGAGCGGCCCGAAGCTGAGGAAGCCCTCTGCGTCCTCCACCGCCGGGCCATCGGATTCCTGACAGGTCACCATGACGGGGCCTCTCCTTCAGCCGTTGGTGGTGCCGGTGGTGCGCACGCCGAGGCGCAGCAGCACATGGCGGGACAGGTCGGTGAGGGTGATGCCGCTTTGGAGGAGCTCCATGGGCGGGATCTCGACGTCCAGGCGCTGCCGCAGTGTGATCAGCAGTTCGGCGGCCATCAGGGAGTCGACGCCGTAGTCCTGGAGCGGCAGCCGCGCATCGAGGCGGGCGACGTCGGTCTGGAGGATGCGGGCCAGCAGTTCGGCGAGCGCGCCGCTGACGGTGGCCAGCGCCTCGTCCGTGTTGAGGCCGGCGAGCGCGGCCAGAAAATCCTGACGCGTGTGCCCGCCGAGCTCGAAGTCGGCGGGCAGCAGCGCCGCGAAGCGGGGCGCGGCCAGGGTGGGCAGAAGGGGGCGCAGCCGGGCCCAGTCGTAGCGGCCGATACCGGTGACAGTGGCGCCAGATGCCGTCAGCGTCTCCAGGGCGGCCAGTGCCTCGTGAGAGCTGATAGGGATGGCGCCGAATGCTTCCATGGACGGTGCCAGGCCCTCGCGGGCGACATGGCCGCAGTCGCCGATCGCGCCCCAGGCGACGGCGAGGGCCAGGCCGGGGCTGTGCCGTCGCCGGGCCAGCGCTTCGGCGTAGGAGTTCCCGGCGACGTAGGCGGACTGTTTGATGTTGCCGACAGAGGTGGTGAACGAGGAGAAGAGCCAGAACAGGCTCAGGTCGCGCTCGCGGGTCAGGGCGTCGAGGACCGCCGCCCCGGCCATCTTGGGCGCCAGGACCGCGCGGAACCGCTCGTCGTTGAGTTCGGTGAGCGGGGCGTCGTCCAGCGTCATGGCCGCATGCACGACACCCGTGAGCCGGTGTCCGGTGGCGTCGATCCGGCCGATCACCTCGGCCATGGCGGCGGCGTCGGTGACATCGGCGGCGTACGGCGTGGCCGTCACGCCCCGCACAGACAGGTCGGCCAGCACTTCGGCCGCCTCGGGGCCGTCGGCTCCCCGCCGGGAGACCAGGCCAAGATGGCGGGCCCCGCGTTCGGCGAGCCAGCGGGCGGTGGCGGCACCGAACCCGCTCAACCCGCCGGTGACCAGGTAGCTGCCGTCTGGGTCGAGCCGGGGCGGCTCGGTCCGGGTGCGGACGGGAACCGGGCCGTCCTGCGGATCGAGGCTGACGACGACCTTGCCGATGTGCCGCGAGTGCTGCAGCAACGTGAACGCCTCCTTGACCCGCGCGGCCGGATACACGGTGTGCGGCAGCGGCCGGTACCGGCCGTCCGCCACTCGTTCGGCGACCGCGGCCAGCAGGCGCCGGCCGCTCGCGAGCCCGGCCTCGTCGAACAGCAGGGCGGTGACGTCGACGCCGTAGAAGGCGATGTTGCGGTTGAAGGGCCGCATGAGCAGCGGTTTGTTGGCGTAGATGTCACGCTTGCCGAGCTCGATGAACCGGCCGCCGGACCGCAAGGTTTCCAGGCCCCGGTCGATGGCCTGCCCGGCCAGCGAGTTGACCACCACGTCGACCCCGCGCCCCCCGGTGATCCGCAGTGCCTGGTCGGCGAAGTCGAGGGTGCGGGAGTCCAGTACGTGCTCGACGCCCAGCGCGCGCAGCAGGTCGCGCTTGGCCGGGCTGCCCGCGGTGGCGATCACGGTGGCGCCCACCAGACGGGCGTACTGGACGGCGGCCAGCCCCACCCCACCGGCGGCCCCGTGCACCAGCACGGTCTCCCCGGGCGCCAGCCGCGCCAGATCGTGCAGCGCGTAATGCACTGTCAGAAAGGCCACCGGAAGGGTCGCGGCCTCCGCGAAGCCGAGCCCGTCAGGAATCCTCACCACGGCCTGCGCGGGAGCCGCCGTGTGCGAGGCCAGACTGCCCGGGACGGCCGCGTACACCCGATCCCCGACCGTCAGGTCGCCGGCGCCGTCGCCGATGGCCGTGACGATCCCGGCGCACTCGAAGCCGAGCCTGTTCTCGCTGAACATGCCCTCGGCGGCTTCGGGCGGCAGCAGGCCGGTCGCCAGCATGATGTCCCGATAGTTGAGCGCCGCGGCACGCACCGCGATCACCACCTCACCGGCCCCAGGAGCGACGGGACTGATCCGCGTCCAGACCGGCTCGAACGACAGACCGGGCGCCGGGATCTCCAGGGCGAAGGGCCCGTCGCCGCTTGACTCGATGTACTCGCCGGAGGGGAACGCGCCTTCACGGGGCACGAAACGGCCGTTCGCGGTGAGCACGATCTCGTCCTCACGCGCCGCCGCGCCCTCGTCGTCGCCGGACGAGGTGAGGGGTTCCAGGAGCTCGTGGGCCAGCCGGTGCGCGTCGGCGGCCGGGTCGTCGAGGCGTTCCAGCGACAGCCTGGTCACCCGTAGACCGGGGTGTTCGTTGGCGAGGGTGCGCGCCAACCCCCAGGCGGCGGCGTCCTGCGGCTGGGCGGCTCGTTCGGGCGCGGGTAGTGCACCGCTGGGCCGGGTCACCAGCCACAGGGCAGGGTGCAGGCCCTCCGGGAGGTCCCGGCAGGCCGTGGCCAGAGCGCGCAGCGCGGCAGCGCGTCGTACGGCCTGGTCGAGCATCGCCTGCGGGTCCGCCGGGGAGTCCCCGAGCAGAACGACCACGCCAGGATCGCCGTCACCAGCGAGCGACGCCGTCCAGGCCGCCGGGTCGAGGGGCATGGGCGCCACCGGCACGGACTGTGTACCGGGCCCGGCGAGCAGTGCGGCGACGTGCTCGGCCAGCGGCGTCTCCGGTTCACTCTCGGTGGCCACGATCCACCGCGTGTCGTCGTCCGGCCGGGCAGGCGCGGGCGGGGCGGTCTCGCTCGCGGGTGCCGAGGCCAGCAGCACCGAGGAGATCTCCCTGTCCGCCGACCCGATCGTGTCCCCCAGGCAGACGGCGTCGGACAGACCGCACTCGCGCAGCACATCGAGCCACTGGTTACGGCCGAGCAAGGGCGAATCCGGCCGCAGTTCGTCCTCGTGACCCCAGAAACTGCCCAGCGCGCCGAAGAACGGCAGCAGATAGTCCGTGTCGTGAGTCTCGAAGGCCACAAGTCGACCACCCGGGGCCAGCAGCTCCCGCACCCGGCCAAGGGCCGTGCGCAGGTGGGCCGCCGTGTGCAGGGAGTTGGCCGCGACGACGAGGTCGTAGGTGGCGTCGGTGAATCCCTGCTCGCCAGGGTCGGTGTTCAGGTCGAACGGGCGGTAGTCGACGAAGGGGTAGTCGCCAAAACGGTGCCTGGCGCGGGCGAAGAAGCCCGCGGACACGTCGGTGAAGTGATAAACGGTCCGTTCCGGCGGCAGCAGCGGGAGCAGCGAGGCGGTCGTGCCACCCGTGCCCGCGCCGATCTCCAGGATCCGCAAGGGCCGGTCTTCGGGCCAGGCCCGCACGATCTGAGCCGTGAGCGCCGCGACGATCCGGTTGTGGAACCGGCAGGTCGGCGCCACGTCGTAAAACTGCTCGAAGGCGTCTTGGGAGCCCTGGCCGGTGAGCAGGTGCAGTGCCTCCTGTTCGCCGCGGAGCACCTGGGGCAGATGCGACAACTGACGGAAGGCCAGCTGTACTTCGGCACTCAAGGCGGGGAAGTCCAGAGGCAGCCGCGCCAGATGAGGTGCTGGGGCCGGCGTGCCCGTCAGCCGCCAACGTTCATCGTCGCCGATGGCGGCCAGGCCGTGCCGGGACATCAGGCCGAGCAGAGCCTGCGCCAACCGGTCGTGTCCGGGCAACATGCCCTGCTGGACCAGGTCGGCAGGCGTGAACTCGGATGCGTCTGCGGGCAGCAGGTCCGCGAACGCGGCGGCGGCCACATGAGCGGTCAGCAGTCTGATCCGCGTCATGAAGTCCGCGAAGCGTACGGAGCGCGCATCGGCCCCCGCCGCATCGACGCTGCCCGCGACGGCCCCGGAGAGGTTGTCGTTGGTGCCGAGCGGCGAGGGCGCGGCCGGCAGATGGAGATGGGGCGCGGCGCGCAGCACGGTCTCGTAACGCTGCGGTGTCCGGTCCGCGGGGCTGGGCACGCGCCGCATGCGGACACCGGCCAGTTCGACGGTGACACTGCCGTCCGGGTCGGTGACGGTGATGTCGAAGCAGAGTTCGCTGGTCCCACGCGTGCGATCACGGACCTGGACCATCCCCGTCGGGGACGGGCTCCGCCACACCCGTACGGCCCCGATCGAGGCCGGAAGCCATGCCTGCCCGGCGCCCACCCGGGCGGCCACGAGCGGCACGCACGCCTGGAGTGCGCCGTCGAGAAGTGCCGGATGCGCCACGTAGTGCGCGGTGTCCGTCGGGTCCGTGGTGTGCCGGTAGGCGGCCAGGGCTTCCCCCTCGCCGATGTGAAGCCGCGTGAGCTGCCGGAAGGCGGGCCCGTAGTCCAGGCCGGTCGCGGCAAGTGCGGGGTACAGGGCGTCGGCGTCACCGCGTCGGGGGCAGCGGGCGCGCACGCCCGCCAGGTCGATCCGCGCGGGCGGGCGGCCGATCAGGTCGCGGACCTGGCATCGGGCGTGCGGGCGGGGCGGTGGGGCATCGCCTTCGGCGCCGTCGGTGGTCTCGGTGCTGGTGATGAAGACCATGCCGTCGTCGGGTGAGAACGCGACCTGCATCCGGACGTCTCCGGCCCGGCCCCAGGGGATGACCAGCGGGCGGCTCACCTCCAGCCATGCCAGTTCCACCGGCCCGTCCAGCACCCGCCGCCCGGCGGCCAGGGCCAGCTCGATGTGACCGGCCGCCGGGAACACCACGGATCCGGCCACCTTGTGGTCGGCCAGCCAGGGCACCAGCGCCGGTTCGACCGGCCCCTGCCACGAGGGCTCCGCCGTCGGCAGCCGTTCGCCCAGCAGGGGGTGGTCCAGCCGCCCCGGTCCGCTGCTGATGATCCAATGGTGCGGGGGGCCGCTCCAGTGCCGCTCCCGCTGCCACGGGTACGCGGGCAGCTCCGCCACCCGCGCGGGGCGGGGGAACCAGCGTGCCAAGTCCATCTCTGCCCCGGCGGCGAACAGGGCTTCCACCGAGTGGCGCAGCGCGGCCGGCCCGGCGATGTCGCGACGCAGGGTCGCCAGTACGCCCACCCGGTCGCGTCCGGCGGTGATCCGGCGCAGATACGTGCGCAGGACGGGATGGGGGCCGACCTCCAACAGGACGTCGACGCCCGTGTCCAGGGCGTGTTCGACGGCGGCGGCGAATCGGACCGGCTCGCGGACGTTGCGCCACCAGTAATCGGCGTCCAGGCCGCTCGCGGGCACCGGCCCACCGGTCACGGTGGAGATCAGAGCATCGGTGCTCCCCTGCGGGGCCAACCCGTCGAGACCGGCCGTCAGCGGGCCGCGGACCCGCTCCATGACCGGGCTGTGGAAGGCGTAGTCGAGATCCATGAGCCGGAAGAACACCTCCCGTGCGACCAACTCCTCTCCCAGCGACTTGAGTTGGTTCACAGGCCCGGCGACCGTCACGTCCCTGGCACTGTTCACGGCGGCAACGACCAGGCCGGGGAAGGCCGACAGGACTTCCTCAGCCTCGACCGAGGGCAACCCCACCGCCGCCATCCGGCCCTGACCGGCGGTAAGCGCCTGAACCCGGCTCCGCTCGGCGACCACCCACGCCGCCTGCTGAAGCGTCAGCGCGCCGACAGCGTACGCGGCCGCCACCTCCCCGACGCTGTGCCCGAGGGCGACCGTCCACGTCACGCCTTGCGCGCGCAGAACCGCGGTGATCCCGGCCTGCACCGTGAACAGCAGCGGCTGAGCGATCTCGGTGGCTTCCAGCCCCCACTCGTCCGTCGGCCGTCGCAGAGCATCGGCGACCGACCAGCCCAGCCGGGGCGCCAGCGCGGCGTCGACCGCCTCTACCTCGGCGCGGAACACCGCGTCGTCCAGCAGGTCAGCGGCCATTCCCGCCCACTGCGAGCCATTTCCCGCAAAGACCAGCCCGAGCCGGCCTTGCGCGGCCGCCTCGCCCGTCACGCTCTCGTCGGACAGGATCCGCGCGGCCTCGTGCGGCGTCGAGGCCAGCGCCACCCGGCGGTAGCGGTGCTTGGCACGGCGGCCCCCGGTGGTGGCCGCGATGTCGTAGAACTCCTCCGATGCGACACTCATCAGCCGGGCGGCCAGCCGCCGCGCCGCCTCTTCGGCCGCCTGTGGGGTACGCCCGGAAGCGATCACCGGCAGTTCCCCTGCCACCTCAACGTCCGGCCCCGGCGGGGTGGCCGGCGGAGGGCCGACGACCACATGGGCGTTCGCCCCACCGAACCCGAAGGAGTTGACGCCGACGAAGCGCCGCCTCTCTCCCGACGGCAGCGGACGTGCCCGGTCGACGGGCTCCAGCCCGAGTTCGGCGAAGTCGATGGCGGGGTTAAGGGGTTCGAGGTGCAGCGAGGCGGGGATCGTGGCATACCGCAGCACCGCGAGAGTCTTGAACAGCCCCGCCATGCCCGAGGCCGGCTCCAGGTGCCCCACGTTCGACTTCACCGACCCGATGGGCAGCGGCCCCACCGACCGCGCGGCGCCCAGCACCCGGCCCAGCGCCGTGCACTCAGCCGGATCGCCTGCCTGCGTGCCGGTGCCGTGCGCCTCCACGTACACCACCTCGTCGGCCGCGATGCCCGCCCGCTCGTACACCCGCCGCAGCAGGTCCTCCTGCGCCCGCGCACTGGGCAGCGCCAGCCCGGCGGTACGCCCGTCGCAGTTGCTGCCGGCCGCGGCGATCACCCCATGAATCCGGTCCCCGCCGGCCACCGCATCGGCAAGCGGCTTCAGTACCACCACGCCCGCGCCCTCGGCCCTGACGAACCCGTCGGCATCCGCCGAGAACGCCGCGCAGTGGCCTCGCTTGGACAGCATCGACGCCTGGCTGAACCCGACGAACCCGTTCGGGTTCAGCAGCACGTTCACCCCGCCCGCCAGCGCCACACGGCTGCCGCCCGACGCCAGCTCCCGGCAGGCGCGCTCCACCGCCACCAGCGACGACGAACAGGCCGTGTCGATCGCCATGCTCGGCCCGTGCAGGTCGAAGAAGTGTGACAGCCTGTTCGCCGCGATCGAATGCGCACCGCCCGCCATCGAATAGGCGTTCAGCTGCCCGGCCCTGGTCATCTGAAGTCCGGCGTAGGAGAAGTCCGAGATGCCGATGAACACGCAGGTGTCGGAGCCCGCCAACAGTGCGGGGTCGATGCCCGCATCGTCTAGTGCCTCGACAGTCGTCTCCAGCAGCAGCCGATGCTGCGGGTCCATCTGCGCCGCCTCCCGCGGCGAGATCCCGAAATAGTCCGCATCGAACCCGGCGATGTCTGCAAGGAACCCACCTCGCGCGGTGTACGACTTCCCCGGCCGCGCCATCTCGGTGTCGACGAACCGTGCCGCTTCAAACCGATCCTCCGGGACTGTCCCCACCAGGTCACGCCCGGCCTCCAGCGCCTCCCACAAGCCGGCCAGATCCACGATCCCGCCGGGCAGCCGACACCCCAGCCCGACGATCGCGAACGCATCCGCGGCGCACGAAACCCCCATCAACCCACACCCCATTCCTGAAACCCTGCGTGTGATCGAGCAACTACGAGACCGTTATCGACACAGATCACCGCCAACTGCCGGATGCCTGTGCGTTGTTGGCGTCAGCTCGGAAAGCCGACGGCCACCATCGGCAGGACTATCTGGAAGAAGTCGCACACGCGGAGGCCGGAATCCTCCACGCGTCACGCCCCCAGCAGGAAGTCGCGGACATGACGGTCGAGTTCGCCGCCCGCGTCCTCCATCACGAAGTGGCCGGCGTCGCCATAGCGCCGTACCCGAGCCTGCGGGAAGCGGCGGATCCATTCGTCCAGTACCGCTGGCGTGAACAGACGGTCCCGCATGCCCCACCCGATAAATATCGGCAGCCGGGCGATGCTGCTCTCAGCGTCCGGGGCCTTGAGCAGTCTCCAGACTGGATCGCCGTCACCTTGGGGAATGCTTTGGACGAACTCCACGACGGTGCCACGGTTTTGCGCGTCGGCGAAGGGCAGCAGGTACGCCATCCGCTCGGCCTCGCTGAGCCGCCGTACGACTCTCAGCCGTACGGCGGCACGGGGAAGGACGTTGCCGGCCCGCGCGAGGGCGGCGGCCGGGGCACTATCCCTGATCCACCTCATATGCATCGGCAGCCGGTAACCGGCAGGCCACGGGAAAGCGACGCTGTTGAGGACGACCAACCGTGCCACCACGCCGGGATGGCGCAGTGCCCAGGCGATGCCGATCGGACCTCCCCAGTCGTGCACCACCAGGGTCCACCGGCAGGCCGGCAACCCCTGAACGTCGGTGAGGTGGTGGAAGAGGTGATCCAGGCATGCGAGCTGCTGCTCGAGGCAGTCGGCGCCCCGCTGAGGTTTGAGGAAGCGGGGTGACAGGCCGAATCCAGCAAGGTCGGGGGCGATGCAGCGGAAGTCCGATGACAGGGTGCCGAGCAGGCTCCGCCAAAGGTAGCTCCAGGTCGGGTTGCCATGAAGGAAGAGCACCAGGTCACCCGAGCCGACGTCGACGTAGTGCTGGCCTGTGACGGGGACCTGCCGCCAGTGGCGAGGGCCGGGGTAGCCCGGAAGTGCTCGGGCATGGACGTTTACAGCAGAAGGCACACTGATCACGGTAGAGCCGAAAAGGTCAACAAGCCCCCTTTACACTGTTTTTCGCCATAACGAAGGAAGATGCGATCAAAAGGGCTAAGTGTAACTTCTCGCCTGTTTGGGCATGTTGAAGGATCCCTTTCAGAAGGCCACCGGATGCCGCGCTCCTTCCAGAAGAGGTGACACCCACCCCTCCGCCACCCTCCGGGCGTCGGCCTGACACATCACCCACGGCAGCCCCGGAGGCGTGAAGGATCTGAACACATAAGCGGCCGTCCCAACCCCCGTTCCCGAGGGGAGGTTCACGTTGCCGCGGCCCCGCTGCTATCCGCCCGACACCTTCGACGACGAGTGGGCGCTCATCGAACGCATCGTCAAGCGCCGCGGCCACAAGAGACCGCTGGTCGCCGTCGGCCACTCGATCCTGGTCATCATCTGGCGCCTGCTCAACGAACCCGAGATGCCGTACACCGACCTCGGCTCCGACTACCACCAGCACCTCGTCGACCCCACCCGCCGCACTCGCGACCTTGTCCGCCAGCTCAAAGCCCTCGGCCACGACGTCACCCTCGCCCCCGCAGCCTGACCAGCCAACCCCAAAGCCCAGGCCAACGAACGCGTCAGCATGCCCTTGAACTGGGGGGTTTTCCGTTCAGACACTTAAGGAACAAGTTCAGGCTTGCGGGCCCAACCGGAGACGAACAAGCAAGCGAGGTCCGAGAACCCCGGATCCTCCAAGCAGTTCACGGCGGTGTCCACCTCGACGGTCGTGAGGAGTCCAGTCTGGACGATGGCGGCGGCTGCCTGGGTGAAGTTCGCCCGCCAGAATTCCTGGTGGATGCCTCCGTTCCCGCACACCGACGGCGTGACGGACAGGCCCACGTCGACCAGGCCGCACCCCGCCAGCGCCGCCGGGATCCGGCGCCCCCACCGCACGTCGCTGCCCTGGACCTGGGCGAAGAGCGTCTCGATCGCCCAGAGCAGCTCCCTGAACTCGGGATACGGGGAAGCTTCCGCAGGGAGGAACACAGCGTCCTCCACAACCAGCCATCCTCCCGGTGCCAGCCAGGCGGCCATTTTGGCCAGCACCGCGTCGCGGTCGCGGATGTGAGACAGCAGCGCCCTGGCGTGGACGAGGTCGAAAGATCCCGGGGTGAAATCGTCGACGGCTGCGTCATGCTGGAGGATCTCCAGATTCTCTGGGCCGTTGGTCCGTCGAAGGAAATCGGTGTCGATGTCCGTGGCGACGACGCGTCCGTCCGGACAGCGGTCCGCGAGCCAGCCGGCTACCGACCCTGCGCCTGCTCCGAGCTCCGCGCACCTCCACGTGGGAGCGACACCGAGCCGGTCCAAAATGGCGATGGTGCCGGGGTCCAGGACTTGTTCCAGCAGGTGGAGGCGGTGGAGTTCTTCCGGGACGCGATGGCTGATGGTGCCCTGACGGTACGCCTCCGCCCCCATGCGGCGGCCCGGTTGTCCGTCACCGCCGGGGCACGACTCCGGGAGCGGCGGCGGGTCGTTTTGCATGGCGGCCTCCTACGACGTGTCAAGCGGATGCTCCATGGCGTGCGGTCACGCGCAGGCGCAGGCTTCGAGGCCTGAGGGGGGTCGCCGTCGACACGGGGCGGGTGTCGCTGCCTGGCTCGACCTCGAGCCGCCAGCGAGCCGAGACAGCCGCCAGTGCTAAGGCCGACTCGAGCAGGGAGTACTCGTCGCCGATGCACTTGCGTGCACCGTGGCCGAAACTGACGAAGGACGAGGAGTGCGGCAGGGCCGCGCCATGCTCCGGCACCCACCGGTCTGGGGCGAACCGCTCCGGCCAGTCGAAGAGATCCGGTCGGCTCTGGATGGGGTGCGGGCTGAGGAACAAGGTGGCGCCGGATTCCAGGACGTGCCCGGCGAGAGTGACCCGCGTGCGGGTGACCCGGGTGAATAGCCAGGCCGACGGTCGCATCCGAAGGGTCTCCAGGAGAACCCGGCGCACGATAGGCAGCTGCGCCAGGTGTGCGGGGCCGTCGCCCAGGGACCGGTCGACCTCTTCCTCCAGCTGGTCGCGGACCTGCGGGTTCTCCGCAAGTAGCAGGAAGGCCCACGTCAGTGCCGACGCGGTGGTCTCCGTGCCGGAGACCAGCAGCGTAACGACCTGGTCGCGCAGTTCCCGGGCGGACAGGGGCCGTCCGTCCTCGTCCCTGGCATCGAGCATGAGCGACATGAGGGTCGCTTCTTCGGGGCGGGCGTGGCGGAAGTCCTCGACGAGCCGGTCCACGACGGCCGGCAGTTCGTCCAGTGCCTTGGTGTAGCGGAGGTTGGAGGGCAGGGGCAACCGGGTGACGATTTCGGGAAGGACGGTGCGAGGGACGAGCCCTGCGAGGAGGGGGTTCACGGCTGCCTGCACGGCAGTGGCTCGCGCGTCGGTGCAGAGGGTGCCGAAGAGCGTGCGCATCACGGTGCGCATGCTCAGGTGGCGGAAGGACGGAAACGCCTCGAAGGTGTGCCCGTCGTGCCACGGGGAGATCAGGGCGTCGGTCTCCTTTTCCATGCCACCGATGTAGTTCCTGAGGCTGGCCGTGCGGAAGGCCGGCTGGAGCGCGCGGCGCTGGCGTCGGTGATGGGCCTGCGGGCAAGTGGCCAGACCGTCGCCGAACATGTCGCGTAGGCGGTCGTAGAAGAGTCCGCCCTTGTCGTAGGTGCGGTCGTCGGCCAGCAGCTGGCGCAGCAGCTCGGGATGGCACGGCACGTACGCATGCTGGGGGCCCAGGCGGATGGCGACCAGGTCCCCGTGGGCGGGTAGGGAGGCCAGGAAGCCCAGGGGGTCCCGCATCAGGTGCGGAGCGTGTCCCAGGATGGGCAGGGCCCCGGGAGCGGTCGCGAAGGTGAACTCCGTGGTGGTTGTCACGTGACATGCCTTTCGAGAGGGCCGCCTCGGGGGCGGAGGCTGCTTCCGTGATTACTGGGGAGGCGGGGCCGCTCTCGGGGCGGGCTCTGAGAGCGGGTCGTGCTGCCACCACCACGCCATTGAAGGGATGGGGAGCGGAGTGGTGTCCTCGGGAGCGCCCACCCAGCCACCGGGCTCGAAGGCGGGGCCCAAGGCCTGCTGGGAGGGGTAGCGGTAGCGGGCGGACGTCAGCGTCCACCGGGCTGCCGCGCTGACGTAGCAACTCAGCGATGCCAGGTAACGCCGCAGAGTGTCGTCGGCGGTCGTCGCAACATCGTCGCGCAGCCGTACGAACAAGGCGGTGACCCGGTTCAGCAGGTCAGCGGCGAGCACCAGCCCCCGTTCGGGACCGCACTCCTGTTCCCGGCACAGTACGTCGACCAGGTTGTGGCTGCCCTGTCCGTCGTGGCGTTCCCGGGCGTGGGAGGTGATATCGGTGTAGCCGTTGCCGGCAAGGATCGCCATCTCGGTCAGGGCGCGGATCCGGCGGTCCGCCATCACCTGTTCGGGGACCTCGTAGCCCTCGGCGATGGACACCATGACGGTGCAGACGAATCCGCCGCCGCTGTACAGGCGCTGCACCAGGAAGTCGCTGAGGGTGGGCACCACGCCCCGTGCGACGTTGCCCGCCTTCCACAGCTCCGCCAAGAACCAGGCGCGCACGGCCTCGGTCCAGCGTGCGACCTGCGCTGGTGAGCCGTGCTTGGACAGACGTGTTCGCAGGTCGTACAGCGCCTCGTCGTAGTGGCCGGACGGAGGGATCTCAGGGGATTCCACCACGCGAAGAAGCCTGATCATCATGTCGGCCAGTTCTAGCGGGCGGGAGCTGAGCGGGCCCTCGTCGCAGCATTCGTCGTCGAATGCGATGTTCCACATCAGGAAGTCCGCGATGAGTTGCAGGGGAGCGAGCTCTCCGCAGGGGGCCAACGCTGCCGCGAGCGATCCGACCTCGGCCCGGGACAACGCGTCGCAGCGGTCCGGGCCGAGCGCGAACCGGTCCAGCCACCGCGCTGCTTCCCGGTCCACCATTTCGGCGTGCGGGGAGAGGAGCTCGGGGGCGGGGAGGTAGAAGGGAGGAAGCCGCACCGCGCTCATGCATCCGCTCCCGAGGTGCGGAGGCCGGGGGAGACGCGACCGTCGCCGTACCTGGTGCACGCAGCGCTCAGGCCCGCGACCGTGAAGGCATGGGTGTCCGGCGGATAGTGGACCAGGAGCGGGCGGGGCCCGCTCATGAAGGGAAGCCCCGGCCAGGTCCCGTCGCTACGCTGGCGGTCGACGAGGTACTCCAGCGCGCGCATCACCGCCGCTTCAGGCAGCGGGGACACGGGGTGCGCCAGCGCAGACAGGGCCAGACCGGTGGCGGCCGCTCCCGACGGGCCGCCGGGGTGGGTGGACCAGCCGCCGTCCGAGTTCTGCTGTGTGGCCAGGCGCGACGCAGCATCGCAGCTGACCGGGTGGTCCCGGCCGAGGGCCGCAGCAATCTCGTGGACGGCGTAAGCCGACGGACAGTACCAGTCGGCTACCCAGCCGCCCGGCGCGCGTCCCTGGGCGGCGAGCCAGGCCCTGGCGCGTGCGGTGTCGATCCGGTGGCCCGGCGCTGCCGCGTCGAGCCCACTGATCATGTGCGCGGTGACGTCCAGAGAGGCCGGGTCGTCGACGGACTGCCAGGTCCGCCAGGAGCCTTCGGGCAGTTGGACACGGCGGGCGAAGTCCTGTGCGGCGGCCGCCACCGAGCGGCCCGCCGGGGTATCGGCCAGGGCGAGCAGTGCCATTCCGGTGGTGTCACAGTCGGATTCGAGACCGTGCTTGTACGACCAACCACCGTCGCCGGACTGCGCCCGGACCAGATACTCAGTTGCCGGAGGCAGGGCGTGATCGTCGAAGGCAGGGATACCACGTAGGGAACGGACCGTCAGGGCGGAGATCCAGGTGTCGTTCTCGGCGAATCGCCACGTCCCGTCCTCGTGTTGCGTGGCCAGCAGCCAGCCTCGGCTCCGTCTGACCGAGGGGTGCCTGGGGGCGGTCGTGCGTAGTGCCAGGTAGGCCAGTGCGGTGACCGACGGCATCAGGCAGAACGATCCATCGTCACGCTGTTCAGCCGCGAGTTCGGTGACCTGTTCGGCGGGAGCCGGGGACGTCCTGGTGAGGAGTTCGGCCGATCGCAGGGCGACACGCAGCCACTGCCGCAAGGGCCTGCCGCCAGCGTCGTCCCTGATCCGTCGTATCGCGCTACGCAAGGCCCCGGCGTCTCCGCCGGGAGCGTTGGCCGCCACGGCGAGGGCGTGCAGCAGGACCACTCGTCCGACGAAGCGGCTGTTCAGGGGCAGCGGTGGTGTCCCGCAGCGATGCGGGACGATCAGCAGTTGGCGCAGCCACCGCTCGATGTCCTCCACCCCGCGGTGATGGCGCTGCGGTTCGGCGTCGAGGAGCCAGGCGACCGCCCGGGTGCGTGCCTCGCGCTCCGGTGACGTCCCCGGGCCCAGGGCGCAGGCAACGACCGCGGTGTCGAATATCCGGGGGTCCGCGGTGCCCGCCCAGGAGCCGTCGGCCCGTTGGGTACGGAGTACGACGTCCAGTGCGGCATCCAACGCCTCGTGGGCTCGCCCCATCAGCTCGCTTGGCTCGGACAGCTTCTTACCCGTCAGCGAAGTCATGGCCTCTCCCGGGGGGCTGTCGCAGAAGTCGCATAGATGGTCATTTATGAGAATGACGCTCCATAACCTCAACTTTGCGGAGCTGTGGGATGAGCCGGAGTCCGTGGGGGACAAGGGTGATACCGAGTGCTGGGCGGACGTGGGTGCCGGGTGCAGGGTCAAGGTGCCAGCGGGAGGCGATGCTTGCCAGGACCAGGGCGGTCTCGGTCAGGGCGAGAGTGTCGGCGATGCATTTGCGGGGGCCGGCGCCGAAGCTGAAGAGGGTGCCGTGAGGTCCGAAGGGGGCGGTGGCACCGTTCCACCGTTCTGGATCGAAGCGTTCAGGGTCGGCGTGCACTGAGTGTTGGTGGTGGAGCAGGTAGGGGCTGTAGATGACGGTGGCGCCCTCGGGAATGGGATAGTCGGCGAGCCTGGCTGCGCGCGTAGTGACTCGGGTTGCGAAGTAGCCGGTCGGGTACATCCGCGATGCCTCAGCGATGATCTTTTCCGTCAGTGGAAGTCGGGGCAGGTCGTCGTAGGTGGCTGGGGAACCGGCCAGGACCTTGTTGACTTCGTCGTGCAGGGCTCCTTGGACTGGTGGGTGGGTGGCCAGGAGGTGCATTGCCCAGGCCAAGGTGGCAGATGTGCTCTCGATGCCGGTGTAAAAGAAGGTCAGGACCTGGTTGATCAGTTCGGTGGTCGACAAGTGATCTGTGTCGTCACCGCTGGTGCCGTCGGGATCTCGCGCAGTCAAAAGCATGGAAAACAGGTCCGCGTGTTCGACCGCGTCCGTCCGACGGTTGTTGATCAGGCGCCTGACCTCATTGTCCAGCCGGGCCTTCGCCTGCCAGTATCGCCGGTTACTCCTTACCGAGAGGCGGTTCAGCAACGGGGGTATGAGCACCCGCCGTTGCATGTCGCTGGCCATGATGCGGAAGTCGCTGCGCATCTGTTCCAATGTGTCTTGTTCAAGGTCGGTGAACATCGCTGCCATGAGGGACCGGGAGGCGATGGTCGTCATGTCGGCCAGCACGTCGCAGGGCTGGCCTGAGCGCCAGGTGTCGATGACGTTGTCGATTTGATCGACCACCGCGGCTCCGTAAAGAGGTAACTGTGAGGCGTGGAAGGCGGGCTGAATCAGGCGTCGCTGCCGACGATGAGCGGCATGCGGGCAAGTCGCCAAAGAACTGCCGAAGATCTCCGCTGCCTTCTCATAGAGGGGTCCGCCCTTGTCGAAAGTCCGGTCGTCAGCCAAGACCTGACGGGTCAGTTCTGCCGTGCACACTACGTAGGCGTCCTTGAGGCCCAGCCTGACGCGCACCACATCACCAAAGTCGGGCAGTGAGGCGAGGAATGGGAAGGGGCGGCGCAGTAGTGCCATGGAGTGCCCCAGCAAGGGCACGGCGCCAGGTACGGCCGGAGGGGGAGCAGAAAGGGGCATCAGTTTCTCCTCAGACTGAGTTGTTAACGTGTCCAACACCTGGCAGTGCAGGAGTTCCTGGATCTGCTGGCCGAGAGCCCGTCCTCGCACCACAGGCCGTACGTACCTGTCCGCGCGCTCATCGAATGCGAAGCAGTGTCCGCTCGCCCGAGGTCAGTTGCCCGGCCTCGTAATGCAGCGTCTGCGGCCCGGTCATCAGCATCGAGGTACCGGCCAGCGCCATCTCGCACTCTCCGGCCCCCACTGCCCGTGCGGCTAGGGCGTGTTTGAGATGTTGATCAAGGTCGTGAAATAATCCTGGGGTGGCTCGTGGAGATCTGACGCAGGCACAATGGGTGTGCCTAGAGGTGGTGTTGCCCGGGTTGCCGGTGATGGGGCGCAAGCCTCGGGATCGGCGGCAGGTCTTCGATGGGATCTGGTGGCGGGCCCGGACCGACTCGCCGTGGCGGGATGTGCCCGCGCGGTATGGCTCGTGGGAGACCTTCACGATCCGTCACGACCACCCGGACACCATGGATTCAAGCTGCGTACCGGACCTCCCCTGAAGTCCACGCCGATTACCAGAAGTTGCGATCCGTCACGAAAGAAGCGGTCAGGCGCCTGTCCGGGAAACCCGGGCTCCTCATCACTCTGCGGTCTTGGTTTGGTAGATCCAGCGGTAGACGCGGCGGTTTGATGCGCGGGAGGCGGCTTCGTAGTGTTCGTAGCCGTTACGCCGGCGCATGGTGAGGCGGGTGAGATCTTGATGGACGGGGGTGGGTGGAGCCTCGGCCAGATTCGCCGGGGCCGCCGGACAGGTAGAGGGGGTCGGCGTCCTGGACCATGGGTGCCTCCCTTGTTCCGGACAGGCGGACGCGGCTCACAGGGGTGCCTGACAGGGGTCTCACGTCCACTGCCCAGCAGGTCTCCTGACCAACTAAGCGGGAAATGCCGAGTGGGGGCAAGGTCGCGGGAAGGGGCGCGCGAGAGGACAAAGAGCGTGTTTCGTGCCGGCAGGGCCAGCGTGTCATGTTGCTGCCCTCTTGCACGCTGCGGCGCATTTCGTAGATCTTCTGTGCGCGAGTCCGCCGGTGTCCCGCGCCTTCTGAGCGCCTGGGGGCTGCACACCATGGTGCTGGGGTGCAGCGGGGCGCTGAGGCGTCCCCAAGGCCAGGTCGTTTAAACTTGTTCTACTGTTCTTGCGCGGGTCCACGCCGGCCATTCGTAGGATCGGTGAGCCCGAAGACTCCGGGTATGGCATTGGGCTTGTCGCCGCTCGATGGCTGAAAGACTCGACCGGGCATATGAACTGGAATGCGCAGGCACGCCGAGGGCGCCGAATCGATGCTGAGCCCGACGGTCACGACATTCTCAGCAGATACAAGCTGGACGAGCCCAACAAGCCACCGTCGAACTCGACCGCCATGCTCGCAACCAAGTCGCTCGGAATAGACCCGTGCGTTTCAACGTCCAAGAGCTTGCCCTCCTGGTCGCCATTGAACTCGGAGAACACTGCGAAGTTGACACGCGTACCGGTTAGATCACGCAGACCATTCCACTTCACACCATCGTGATCGATTCCGAGTTCAAGGCGCACGCCCGGGTAGCTGGTCCGTATATCCTCGGCCAGGGCCTTGGCCCATGACTTCTGTGCTTGGTCCATCACGTGCTGCTGCTTTCGATTCGATCGGGCGTGATGGATGGATCTTGTCCGGCGGCCGGGCGGCCTACCGCCGGTTTCCGGCAGGATCTTCCTCGTCGGGCTCGCTCTGGTCTTTCTCGTTGGGCCAGCGGCCGAACGGTCCGATGCAGCCAGGGCCTTCGGCTCCGAGTACACCGGGGCCCTTCGTACGGTGCGGCGTCGGGATCACGCGTCCTCCCCTTTGTGCCGGGCCTGCGCCAGCAGCGCCGCCACGACGTCGTTCGTCCTGTCCTCGGTCTGTTCAACGAGCGTGTGCGGCACTTCGTCGGCGGCGGGGTCGAGAACCTGCCGGGTGAGCCGTTCCATCAGCTCTGGGCTGGTTCCGCCGCCAGGGCCGGTGAGGTCGACCCGGGTCGGCCGGCGCGGGGTGATGATCAGTCATGTTGGCCAACGTAGTTGAGCATCCGGCAATCCGGTGCGAACGACTGAAATTGATCGCTCCTCGATGGAGCCCCAAGTCGATTTCCTACCTCCCGGCACCTCTTGTCTATCTGGGCATCGCATACCCAAGGCGGCACCGTTTCTCAGAACTTATCCACAGATCGCCGCGCCTACGGTTCACGCAGAGTCCTGGCAAATATGCGGGGCGTGATTTAGGAGGCGGGAATGCGAGCAACGGCGTCACCGTGTGCAGCATGCCCACCCTCTGGCGGCCGAGAAGGTCCTCCGACCGGTTGGTGCCAGCAATCCAATCCGAGCCCAGCGGAATGCCGCCGTGAGCGAGGCCCGAAGGTCACGAAAGCGCAACGGTCCCCGTCCGCCGCTGAGACATTCACCAGGTTCGTCCAGAGACGATCATCCTTGTGCCTCACCTGGTTGTTGGTGAGACAGGAGAAGGTCTGAGACATGCGAGCTGTTCATAACGCCGATGCCGTTGCTCGTGCTCTTGCCGTAGTCGTCCAGGCACATCGGGGTGGAGGTGTTGGCGTAGAGGCGGAACTCCTTGGCGGAGGTGCGCGTCAAGGTCTGGGCCGTACCGCTGTTGCAGTCCCAGATCTGGGCCTGCGTCCCGGCGGTTGTGCTGCTGTTGGCGATGTCCAGGCACTTGCCCGAGCCGACGGCGTGCAGCGCGCCGGAGGACCCGCCGGTGTTGCCGCCGCTGCTCGGGTGCATCTGCACCACGACCACCGAGTACGCGGGGACGGTCTGGGTGGTGCCGCTGCCGGTGGTGGACGACGTGATCGAGGTGCCGTTCTTCAGGTAGGTGTACACGGTCGGGGCGGCCGAGGACGGCGTGAACCCGGTGTAGGACAGGGACACCGTGGTGCTGTTGTTCGGGTCCTTGTTGATCAGCATGACGTTCACGTCGCCGTTGCCGCGGTGCACCGCGTGCGCGGAGATCAGCGAGGTGGAGCTGCTGGCCTGGATCAGCGAGTCGCCGGACTGGGCCAGCTTGCTGATCATCGAGATGCCGTAGTAGGGCGCGAACGGGGTGTCCAGCGCCGGCTCGCAGGACGGGCCGCTGGCCAGCACGCCCCCTTCGTCGTAGTCGGTGGCACCGTCCACTGTGGTCACGTGGGAGCAGTCGGTGCCGTTGTGCATGGCCCAGTAGTCGACGGTGAACGCGCCGTGCTCCGCCCAGGTCAGCATCTGGTCCGGGGCGAACAGCCCGTTCGGGGCGGTGTCCTTGTACTTGTCGGCGTTCGTCTCGGTGATGGCGATGCTCACGTTCGGCGCGTTGCTGCCGGCGTACTGGTTGATCAGCGACCGCACCGTGCCGGCCATGCTCGGCACGTTGGTCTGCGGCTTGGCCAGCAGGTCGGCTTCGCTGGTGCTGGTCGGGTAGTCGTGCACGATCACGAAGTCGATCTTCGGACCGGCGATCGACAGGACTGTGTGGTTCCAGTCCTGGGTGTCGCCGGGGCCGACGATGCCGTCGGGCCAGCTACCAGGTGTGGTGAGTACCGCCCCGATCTTGATGCTGGGGTCGACCGCCTTCATCGCCGAGACGAACTGCAGGAGGTTGGTGGCGTAGGTGGTGGCGCTGTGGCTGGAGTGCTTGTCCGTCTCCCACTGCGCGCCGTACTCGCCGTTGCCGGGGATCTCGTTGCCGATCTCCCAGTACTTGACGCCGTAGCCCTTGGTGATGTTGGCGTACCGCACCCAGTCCGCCGCCTCCTGCGGCGTGCCCGACCCGTAGTCCGCGGTGATGATCGGCTGCGTGTTCGCCGCCCGGACGGTGCCCATGAACGTGTCGAAGTCGGTGTTCGGGGCGACGTAGTTGCCGTCGGCGGTGTTGGTCTGCCAGTGGTAGACGTCGGCGTAGCTGCCGCCCGGGTAGCGCATCATCCCGATACCGGCGTTGTTGAGCAGGCCGGGAATGTCCGAGCGGTTCATGTTGGCGTCGTAGACCTGGGTGTTCAGGCCGGGGGTGGTGGACGAGTAGTTCGCCAGCCAGTGGGTGCTGTCGACCGTCACCGTCGCGGAGGTGGCGGCGGCGGCCGGCGCGGCGGCGGTGAACGCGCCGACGGACAGGGCGGCGGCGGTGAACGCGCCGACGGACAGGGCGAGCAGGCGATCGCGTCCGGCGCGCAGGAACCGTTTCACGAAACCCTCCATTGGGTCGTGTTCGGGCAGGTATGTGGTGCTCCCGTCTGCGTGAACGGCGGGTTTCCAGCCGTGCGCTCAGGCACGGCAGGCAGGGGTGGGGGGTGGAGCCCTCATCGCACTGTGGGGCGGCCCCCGGGAGGTGGGGCGGGGGTGGGCGCGGGTCAGCTCAGGCGGAGCAGGACGGCCGACGGGACCGCGGGCAGGGCCAGCGTGAGTTCCGCCGCACCGGGGTTCCAGGCGGTGGTGGCGCGGGTGTTGGCGGGGAAGACCGGTGTCGCGACTGTCGGGGTGTCCAGCAGGTGCGGCAGGTGCAGGGTGGTGGTCGGGTCGGCGCCGGGGCGGCGCCACGCGGTCAGATAGGTGGTGGTCGGGGTGCGCAGGGCCAGCGCCACCCAGGGGTCGTCCCAGGCCGGCAGGCCCAGCGGCCATATCGGCAGCGCGCCCGGAAGGTCGGTGCGAAGGTCGCGGTAGACCGCCACCGCCTCGTGCACCAGGGCGCGCGCCTCCGGGCCCAGGCCGACCAGCGGCCCGGACAGGTGGATTCGCCCGAGCAGCGCGCTCACCAGCGTGAACGCCACCTCCTCCAGGGTGTCCTCAGGCTGTGGGTAGGCCCACACGGCGCCCTGCTCGGGGGTGACGGCGGTCGGTGCGGCGGCCGCGATCGGCGCGTAGAGCAGCAGGTTCTGCTGGTCGCTGGTGGACATCAGCTGCATCCGGGACAGCAACGCGTGGTCCGCGCGCATGCCGCCGGACGCGCAGTCCTCGAGCACCAGGTGCGGGTGCCGGTCCAGCACGCCGTCCAGCCAGGCCAGGTGCGCCCGGTGGTGGCCGAGCGCCCCGGCCGCCGGGACCTCGGCGCGGTGGCCGGTGGTCCCGGTGCCGGCGTCGATGTTGTGGTCCAGCTTCAGGTAGCCGACGCCCCATTCGCCGACCAGGCGGTCCACCACCGCGTCCAGGTGCGCGCGGGCCGCCGGGTGCCGGAAGTCGAGCTGGTACCGCCCGGTCTCCACCACCCGCACGCCGTCGCGGCGGAAGAACGCCTCGTCCGGCAGTGCGGTGGCGATCGGGCTGCGCACCCCGACCACCTCCGGTTCCAGCCACAGGCCGGGTACCATGCCGCGCTCGCGGATCCGGTCCAGCACCTCGTGGATGCCGCGTGGACCGGGGAACCGGGTGGTGGAAGGCTCCCACGCGCCGACGCTGTCCCACCAGCCGGCACTGTCGTCGTACCAGCCGGCGTCGATCACGAAGTACTCCGCGCCGGCGTCGGCGGCGGCGTCCACCAGCGGCAGCAGCTTCGCCGTGGTCGGGTCGCCCATCAGGCAGTTCATGTAGTCGTTGAAGATCACCGGAAGGTTCTCGTGATCCGCGTGCGGGCGGCGGGTCGCGCGGCGGTAGCTGCTCAGCGCGCCGAATGCGTCGTCCAGCCGGTCGCCGAGCGCCACCGACACCGGCACCGCGTGGAACTCGCCGCCCGGTTCCAGCGGGTGCCGCCAGCCATGGTCGCCGTCGGTGGGGCCGGACAGCGCCAGGTAGGCGGTGTCGTGCCGTTCGCCGCAATCCCAGCGCCAGCCGCCGCCGTTGTGCTCGACCTGCCACACCCAGGCGCGGCCGGCCGCACGGTCGGACAGCGCGCCCATCGGCAGGTGTCCGCAGCTGGACCAGGTGCCCTGCCCGGCCAGCGCGAACGAGCCCTTGCCGTACCCGTACCGGACCCGCCCGCTGAGCTGGGGCAACGCCGTGCGCAGCGGGCGGCGCTGCCAGCGGAATTCGGCGAGCCAGTCGTTGCTGGCCCACCACACGTCGGCGGTGTCCAGGTCGACGTCGGTGATGCCGCCGAGGGCCAGTGAAGTCACCGACTCGAGGTGCAGGGTGCCGGCGCCCTCGTTGCGCAGCGTCACTTCGGCGCGCAGGGCCGGCACGCCGTCCGGGGATCGGTACACCACCTCGGCGACCAGCCCGGTGTCCGGGTCGTGAAGCGCGACGGTGAGCACATGCCACCCGCCCTCGCGGGTGGCGTGGTGCGCGCGGTGCCGCAGCTGCGTGCCGAGGGTGCTGTCCACCAGGCGGTGGCTGGACCAGAACTGGCCGTGGCCGGTGGCGGTGACCTCGACCAGTGGCAGCGCGCCGTCCCAGGATGGGTCGGAGGGCGCGCCCAGGCCGAGTCGGGCGGTGCCGTCGGCGGCAATGCGCAGGTCGAGCCGCAACGTGTCGTGGCCCCAGCTGAGGGTCTGATGGGTCGGCGTGGCGGTCACAGCGCCACCTCCGCCCCGGCATCCGCGGCGTTGCGGACAGGCGGCCGCTCGCGCACGTGCAGGTAGTCGCGCGGGATCGGGTACGCCTCCTCGCCGTACGACCAGACCTCGTTGTCCAGGCCGGTCATCGCCGGCTCGGGTGTCCGCTCGGGGCCGCGCAAGCCGTGCGGACGTGCGGGCGGGACAGCGGGAGCCCCTGGTCCCACAGGGGGGTGAAGGTCGTGAAAGTGCGGGGACATACAGGGCTTCTCCTCAAGTCCGGGGCCGGGGAAGGCCTGCTGCCGCAGGCGCGCTCGACCGGCACCGCGCGGGTGCGGTGGGCCGGGTTCGGGCCGGTGCCGGTGCTACCGCGGCGCGGGGCCGGTGCTCTGGCCGACGGTCAGGGTCGGTGTCAGCAGGACGCGTTCGTCGGGCGGTTGTTCGCCGCGTTCGGCCGCGGTCATCCGGCGCATGAGCTGTTCGACGGCCACTTGGCCGAGTTTCCTGGCCGGGCCGGTCACGGCGGTGAGGGTCGGCACGTACTGTTCGGCCAGGTGTGCCGGGCACAGGGCGACGACGGAGGCGTCCTCGGGGACGGTGCGTCCGCTGGTTCGCAGCAGGTTGAGTGAGCAGGGGTCCGATCGCCGCCTCGTTCTGCACGACGAAGCCGGTGGTGCCGGGCCGGTCGCCGAGGATGCGGGTGAAGGTCCCGGCCGTGCTTTCGTAGGTGCCCTCGCAGGGGCGGTGCAGGAAGCGCAGGCCGCGTTGTGCGGCTCGTTCGCGGAATCCGGCCAGGGTGCGCTCGGCGTATGCGGCGTGGCGCTGGTAGATGCCCGGGCCGTAGCCGATGAAGGCGATCTCGTGGTGGCCGTGGTTGGCGAGGTGGTCCGCGCACAGTGCGTCGGCGGTGGCGAAGTCGTGGTCGACGCAGGAGAGGCCGCTGGGGTCGTCGGGCAGGCCGATCAGGGCGGCCTGGGTGCGCTGGCCGCGGACGAGGGGGATGCGGGCGTCGCCGAGTTGGACGTCCATGAGGATCACCCCGTCGGCCAGTCCGCTGGCGGCGACCCGTTGCACGCCTTCGGGGCCTTCGCCGTTGGTGATCAGCAGGGTGTCGTAGCCGTGCCTGCGGGCCTGGATGGTGACGGAGACGGCGATCTCCATCATGATCGGGACGTAGACGTCGGTGCGCAGCGGCACGACCAGGGCCAGGACGTACGAGCGGCGTCCGGCCAGCGCTCTGGCACCGGCGTTGGGGTGGTAGCCGAGTTCGATGACGGAACGCTCGACACGGCGCCGGGTCGCGGCGGAGATCGTGCGCTTGCCGCTGAAGACGTAGCTGACAGTGCTGGTCGACACGCCGGCATGCCGGGCTACGTCGGCGATGGTCACCATCGTGGTGTCCTGCTCCCATTTCCTCGGATGTGGGAAGCGGCCCCTGCCACGCGGCGGGGTTGGGCGCGCGGAGCCGCTTCCGGTCTGCGGGGTGGTACGGCGGCCGATCACGTCAGCCCTTGATCGCGCCGGTCAGCACGCCGGTGCGGAAGTGCTTCTGGACGAACGGGTAGACGATCAGGAGCGGGACGAGGGTCAGTACCACGACCGCCATCTGCAGGGACAGCGGTGCGGTTTGCGCGTGGGCGCTGCCGAAGCCGGCGTTGACCGAGCCAGGCAGGCCGACGCCGCGGTTGACGTAGGTGAGCAGGACGTACTGCAGCGGCCACTTCTGGCTGTCGGTGGGCATGTAGAGCATCACGTTGAAGAAGGCGTTCCAGTAGCCCACTGCGTAGAAGAGGGCGACCACGGCGGTCACGGCGCGCGAGGTGGGCAGGACGACGGACCACAGGATCCGCCAGTCGCCTGCGCCGTCGAGCCGGGCCGCGTCGATGAGCTCGCCGGAGGTCTCGGAGTAGAAGGCGCGCAGGACCAGGATGTTGAACACCGAGACCGCGCTGGGCAGGATCAGTGCCCAGTACTTGCCGTAGCCGCCGAGGTCGGTGACGACCAGGAAGGTGGGGATCAGGCCGCCGTTGACGAACATCGTGACGATCAGCAGCAACAGAAGGAAGCGGTGTGCGAAGGAGCGGGGCCGGGACAGGCCGTAGGCGCACATGACCGACACGGCCATCGAGACCGCGGTGCCGATCAGGGTGATGCCCAGGCTCACCAGCAGCGAGGTCCGCACGGTCGGGTCGGAGAGCATCTCGCGGTACGGCTCCACGGTCAGGCCGTCCGGCCAGATCACCAGGCCTCCGGCCCGGTTGATCGCCCCGGGAGTGGAGAAGCTGGTCACCAAGATGATCCAGATGGGGACCAACACCACCGCGACGACCCCGGTCAGGGTCAGTCCCTTGACGGTCCGTCCGACGACGGTGGGCTGTTCCTCCCACGGCGGGCGTGCTGATCCGGCCCTGCTGTGGCGGGCCTGAGCCGCCGCTCCGGCGCGGGTGGGGCTGATGGTGAGTGTGTTGGTCATTTGCGGTACAATCCGTCTTCGCCGAAGGCGTGCGCCAGCTTGTTGGCACCCCAGATGAGCAGCAGTGAGATCACGCTCTTGAACAGCCCGGCAGCTGCTCCGTAGCTGTAGTTGTTGGTAGTGATGCCGTAGTAGAAGGAGAAGGTGTCCAGCACGTCCGCGGACGAGTGGCCCACCGCGTCACGCTGGACCAGGAACTGCTCGAAGCCCACCGACAGCGCGTTGCCCAGCCGCAGGACCAGCATCAGCACGATCACTCCGCGCATGCCGGGCAGGGTGATGTGCCACATCCGCCGCCAGCGCCCCGCGCCGTCGGCTGCGGCGGCCTCGTACAGCTCGCTGTTGATGCCCGCCAGTGCGGCCAGGAAGACGATGATCCCCCAGCCGGCCTCCTTCCACACCGCCTGGCCGGTGATCAGCAGGGCGAAAGTGTGCGGGTTGGTCATGATGTCCCACGTGCTCATGTCGTGCGAGCGCAGGTACTGGTTGAGCAGGCCCGCGCCGCCGAGCATCTGCTGGAAGATGGTGATCGTGAGCACCCACGAGAAGAAGTGCGGCAGGTAGACCACGGACTGGATGAAGTTGCGCACCCGCATGCTGAGCACCGTGTTCAGCAGTAGGGCCAGCACGATGGGGATCGGGAAGAACAGGATCAGTTGGACGAAACTGAGATAGATCGTGTTCTTCAGCGAGTCCCAGAACTGCGGGTCGTGGAACAGCTGGCGGAACTGGTCGAATCCCACCCACTGGCCGTGCCAGACCCCGATCAGCGGGTCGTAGTCCTGGAACGCGGTGGCCAGGCCGAACAGCGGCGCGTAGTTGAAGACCAGCAGCAGCGCGATCGAGGGCACGGTCATCATGAGCAGCGTCTTGTCGCGCCGTATCCTCATCCGCCAGTTCAGCCGCACAGGGCGTCCCGTGTCCTGCGACTGCTGGACGCTCACTGGCCGGTCCCGACCTTGTCCAGGACGTTCGTGGTCATCCAGCGCGTCAGGCGGTCACCACTGCTGGACTTCCAGCTGGAGATGGCCGCCTGGACGTCGGAGACCTTCTTCTTGCCGTGGTAGCAGTCCTTGATGGTGTCCTCCACCGACTGCGCGGCGGCGGCAGTCGCCAGCGACTGCGACAAGCTGATGTTCACGTTCCAGAACAGCGGCTCGTACCCGTACTTCACGTTCGCGGCCGCCCAGGCGGTGTAGTCCTTGGTGACGACGTCGGCGCCCTGGTTGCTGATCACGGAGGTCGGCGAGGCCAGGAAGGGGTAGGTGGTCGCCTGGACGAACTTCTGGCCCTCCTTGGTCGCCGTCGGCACACCGTTGTTCATCGTGTAGTGGACGCCCTCGACACCGTAGTCGACCATGGTGTACTCGCGCGTTCCGTAGGGCGCGGCCAGGTAGTTGGCCACCGACAGCAGTTCCTCGATCTGGGCCGGCTTCAGGCGCTTGTTCAGGTAGCTGATCATGCTGGCGGAAGGACCCAGGAAGATGCTCGGGGTGCTCTTGCCGTCGGCGGCGAAGACGTTGAACGAGCCGCGGCGGTAGTTCTTGTCCGCGGCGGTGCCCGACTGGTAGTCGGCAAGGTTCCACGCGCCGAGGCCCCCGCCGGCGATCAGTGCCTTTCCGGAGTAGAACCGGGTGCCCTGGCCGGCGTTGTTCCCCGCCAGGGCGTCGGGGTGCATGAAGCCGGACTTCGCCAGGCGGTAGTGCCAGTCCATGGCCTCCAGGAACTCCGGCAGCTCGTACTTATGGATCAGCTTGCCGTCCACCAGCTTCCACTGCTGCGGCACGCCCCAGAAGAGGGAGAGGTAGGTCCACACATCGTCGAAGGCCCACACACCGCGCTTGGCGTCGGTCAGCTCCTTGCCCAGGTTCCACACGTCGTCGGCGGACTTGACCTGGTCCGCGGTGATCCCCTTGGCCTCCAGGCTGTCACGGCGGTAGAAGATGGCGCCGGCGAGCGCGAAGTTGGTGGAGACGCAGGGGATTCCGTAGATCTTGTCGCCCCACGCGCAGGTCTGCCAGGCGCCGGTGGGCAGGGCGGCGAGGTTCGGGTACTTCTTGACCTTGTCGCCGGCCAGGAAGGGGGTGAGGTCCGCGAGTTGGGTCCCGGCCAGTTCGCCGGTGTTGAAGGCGTTGTTCCACCAGGCCGGCAACTGGATCCAGTCGGGCAGGCGGCGCGCGGCGGTCATGGTGGGGACGATGGTGTTGTAGTTGTTGCCATCGGCCGGCTTGACGGTCAGGTCGACGCCGAGGGCCTTGTTCATGGCCTGATAGAAGGAGTTCCCCGCGGGGGGGATGGTCCCCCACAACGGGGTGACCGCGGTGTAGCTGCCGCCCTTGCCCGGTACTCCGGAGACCGTCGCGACCTGGTCAGTGGGATAGTGCAGGAACGCCGGGTCGGTCGCCGCCCCGTTGCCGCCACCTGACACGGACGGGATGTCCGGCTTCACGGCCGTGCTGGGCACGTAGGCTGGCAGCGCCGCCTTCAGACCCGCCTTGGTGTTCGCACCGGTCTTCTGGTGCGAGCCGCCTCCGCAGGCGGACAGCAGCGGCGCCATCGCGGCGGCTCCCGCGACCGACGCGGCCGCACTGACGAAGGTTCTGCGATTCAGCTGACTGCTCATGTGGAGGCGGCCCTTCCCCTGAGAAGCGTCGAAGCGCTTAGACGATTGGCGGCGACCGTATCGACCGTTCTCCTGTCAGACAAGAGGAGAAACCAAAGCAAAAAACCGTTTCCACTTTCGTTGACGGCCCGGACAGCCGCGTGGCAGCGTCGATGCGCTTCGCCTTCTGTTCCATCCCACTTGCTAGGGGTCAGCTGCGTGAGTCCACCATCCCTCTCCGCTGTCGAAAACTTTCCGTTCCAGGATCCGGCGCTGTCCTTGCGGACGCGTGTCGGCGACTTGCTCGAACGACTCACCCTCGACGAAAAGCTCGCGATGCTGCACCAGTACGCTCCCGAGGTGCCGCGTCTGGGCGTCGCGGCGTTCCGCACCGGGACCGAGGCGTTGCACGGCGTGGCCTGGCTGGGCGAGGCGACCGTCTTCCCGCAGGCGGTGGGGCTGGGCGCGACCTGGGACGAGGAACTGGTGCACCGGGTTGCCGAAACCGTCTCGGTCGAGCTGCGAGCCTTCCACCACCACCGCCCGCCCGCCTCCGGCCCGGGCACCAACAGCCTGCAGGCGTGGGCCCCGGTGGTGAACCCGCTGCGCGACCCACGCTGGGGCCGCAACGAGGAGGGCTACTCCGAAGACCCCGTGCACACCGCGCGGCTGGGTACCGCCTACTGCCGGGGCCTGGCCGGCGACCACCCGCACTACCTGCGCGTTGCCCCCGTCCTCAAGCACTTCCTCGCCTACAACAACGAGGACGACCGCTGCACCACCTCCTCCGGGCTGCGCCCGCGCGTACTGCACGAATACGACCTGGCCGCGTTCCGGCCCGTCGTCGCCTCCGGCGCGGCCACCGGCGCCATGGCCGCCTACAACCTGGTCAACGGCCGCCCGTGCCACGTCAGCCCGCTCATCGAGGACGAACTGCGGCGCTGGGCCGTCTCCACCGGCCACGAGCTGTTCGTGGTCAGCGACGCCGAAGCACCCTGCAACCTCGTCGACCCCGAGCACTACTTCGACGACCACCCCCAGGCCTTCGCCGCCGCCCTCAAGGCCGGCATCGACAGCTTCACCGACCACGAACAGGACAGCGCTACCGTCACCGGCTGGCTGCGTCAGGCCATCGAGCGATCCCTGATCGCCGAGGACGACGTCGACCGCGCCGTACGGCGGCAACTCGAACTGCGTTTCCGGCTCGGCGAGTTCGACCAGCACCTCGATCCGTACGCCGGCATCGGCCCCGACGCCATCGACCACCCCCGCCACCGCGAGCTGGCCCGGCTCGCCGCGACCGAGTCGGTGGTGCTGCTCAAGAACGACGGACTGCTGCCCCTGGACGCAGCCCGCACCCCGACGATCACCGTCATCGGCCTGCTGTCCGACACCCTGTTCGAGGACTGGTACAGCGGCACTCTGCCCTACCAGGTCACCGTCGCCGCAGGGCTGGAAGCAGCACTCGCCGATCAGGGCGGACACGTGGTCCGGGTCGAGGGCTGCGACCGCATCGCCCTGCGCTTGCGCACCACCGGCGAACTGCTCGGCAAGACCTCCTTCGACACCACTGACTGGGGGGAAGGGGCACTGACACTGCGCGATGCCGACACCGGCCGCTACCTGAGCGTCAAGGACGACGGCCACCTGGAGGCCGACCAGCAACAGCTCAAGTCCTGGTTCATCCACGAAACGTTCCGCCTGGAACCCGACCCTGCCAGCGGCCCCGACGCCGTGCTGCTGCGCAACGTCCTCACCGGCCGCTACGCCGCCATCGATCCAGCCGACGGCGCGGTGAGGATGACGGCCGAGACCCCGCAGGCCGCCGAAACCTTCCACCGCGAACTGCTCCGCGACGGCACCGTCGAAGCACGGACCGCCGCCCAGAGCGCCGACGTCGCCGTCGTCGTGCTCGGCAACCACCCCCTGATCGGCGGCCGCGAGACCCAGGACCGGGCGAACACCGCACTGCCCGAAGGACAGCAGGAGCTGCTGCGGGCGGTCGCCGCCGTCCGCCCCCAGACCGCGCTGGTCGTCATGAGCAGCTACCCCTACGCCCTGGACTGGGCCGACACGCACCTGCCCGCCGTACTATGGACCTCACACGCGGGACAGGAGGCCGGCCACGGGCTGGCCGCCGTCCTGCTCGGCGAAACCGACCCCTCCGGGCGCCTGCCCCAGACCTGGTACCGGGGCGAGGACGAACTGCCCCACCCACTCGACTACGACATCGTCAAAGCCGGCTGGACCTACCAGTACCACCGCACCCCACCCCTCTACCCCTTCGGCCATGGTCTGTCCTACACCGACTTCACCTACCACGACCTGCGCCTGTCCGCAGCGTCCATCGACCCCGAGGGCACGGTCGACATCTCGGTCACCCTCACTGACACCGGCACCCGCCCCGGAAGCGAAGTCGTCCAGCTCTACGTCCGCGCGACGGACGCCCGCTATGAGGCGCCCCGGCTGCGGCTCGCCGACTTCGCCAAGGTTCGGCTCGCCCCGGGCGAAAGCCAGGAGGCCACCTTCCACCTGACCGCCGAGCAGCTCGCCCACTGGGACGTCACCACCGGAGCCTTCACCACCGACCCGGGCACGTACGAGGTCCTCATCGCCCGGTCCGCCGAGGACGTCGTCCTCACCGCGCCCCTCACCGTCACCGGAACCGCTCCCGGACCACGGGCAGTTGTCGATCATCGCACCTGGGCCGCCGACTTCGACGACTACGAGAACCTCACACTCGTCGATGCCACCCGCACCAACGACGACGCGATCACCCCCACGGACCCCACAAGACCCGCCACCGCCCTCTTCCGCTCCGCCGACCTGACCTCCGCGGTCCGCCTGGAAGCCGAGGTCGCGCGCGCGGACACCGGGCCGGGCGAGGCTCTCTTGGAACTCAGGGCCGACGAACGCCTCCTCGCGGCCCTCCCCGTACCGATCACCGGCAGCCGCTACACGTGGACGACCGTCACCCAGGAGTTCCCCGCACTGCTGGACGGCGTGCACGACCTGCACCTCACCCTGCACGGGGACTTCCGGCTGGCCGCTTTCCGCTGCGCCTCATCGCGCGCAGTCGCGGACTGAGACCGGGCGGCCCGCCCCCCCCGAGGGGCGGGCCGCGCCCGTGCCGACCCGGGAACGACCGGGCCCGACCGTGGCGCTGGCTTGCTCCGTGGCCATGCACCGGATCGTGCTGCTGCCGCTGCACGCATCCTGCGGCGCGATCCCGGCCTCCGGCGAGGCGGGCCGCGTCGGGCTGCCGCAGGAAAGTTTCGTCGCTTGCAGGCGGAGAGAGCTAATATGACGCGGGCCGGTGCCTGGTCCGGCTGTGCGGCAACCTCCAAGGTGCCGCACACGTCGGGCAGGGCTGCCGGTCGCTCGGCCGGCCATGGGGGGCGGCGAGGACGCGAAGGATCGGAAGGCGGCTTTGGCTGACGACGCAGCGGAAGGACCGGCGGGTGGTGGCGAACGCCCCGGGGGTGACGCCTCCCGGCCGGTGACGATCGCGTACATCGCCGAGTCGGCGGGCGTATCGGTTCCGACCGTCTCGAAGGTGCTCAACGGCAAGTCGGGGGTGTCGCCCGGCACCCGTGCCCGCGTCGAGGAGCTGATCGACCGGTACGGCTACCGCAAGCTTTCGGGGGCCAACCGCAACAACGTGGTGGAGCTGGTGTTCCGCGAGCTGGAGAGCATGTGGGCCGTGGAGATCATCCGCGGCGTGGAGCGGGTGGCCAGCAAGCACCGCGTGGGGCTGATGGTCTCGCGCTTCGGCCTGCACGACTCACCCGCTCCAGCCTGGGACGACACCGTGGCCCGCCGCCCGAACTGCGTGCTGTCGGTGGCGCAGCTCTCCGAGGCCGAGCGCGAGCAGCTCCAGGCGAAGGGCATTCCGTTCGTCGTCTTCGATCCGACCCGTGAACTGCCGGACGACGTCCCCTTCGTCGGCGCCACCAACTGGTCCGGCGGCCGGGCCGCGACCCGCCACCTGACCGAGCTGGGCCATCGCCGCATAGCGATGATCAGCGGACCGCAGGACGTGCTGTGCTGCGTTGCCCGGCTGGACGGCTACCGCTCGGCGCTGCAGGCCGCCGGTCTGTCGGCCGATCCGGACCTCGTGGTTTACGCCAAGCTCACCCGGGAGGACGGCTACACCGCGGCGCGCGACCTGCTGTCCCGGCCCCACCGCCCCACCGCGATCTTCGCCGCGAACGACCTTCTGGCGCTCGGGGTCTACCAGGCCGCGCGCGAAGCCGGCCTGTGCATCCCCGAGGACCTGAGCGTGGTCGGTTTCGACGACCTGCCGGCGGTCTCCTGGGTGGACCCGCCATTGACCACCGTCCACCAGCCGCTGACCGAGATGGCCATCGCGGCGACCGAACTCGCACTGACCCTCGGCCGCGGTGAGCAGGCACCCCAGACCGGGCTGGAGATCGCGACGACCCTCACCGTACGGGAGAGCACGGCGCCACCGAAGGACTGATGGCTCCGCCGCCGGACCGCGGGGCCAGTTGGCCAGGAGATCTAGAGGCACCATCAAAACCGGAATGGTTTAATCCGGGGTGAACTTAAAGTGCCGGTTCGAGAGTCGAAGCCGATCTTCGCCGAACCTGATCAGTGCTGCTTTGCCGTTTGAACTGTCCCAACCGTGCACAAGGGCGGCGGGGCCACGGCGGCCACGCTGTGGGTGAGCGACAATGAGGCTCGGACCACGGTGACCCCGCAGGGTGCGCCCGAGTGTGGCCGGACGCCTTCGGACCCGACGGCACTGGGCTCACAGCGCAACTGTCCGCACATGCTCTGATCAGGCAGAACAGCGCTGCGGAGAACGAGCCGGAACCAGCTCCTGCACGGTGGCGAACGCGGCGTCACGCCGGTCGAGCAGGTCCCTCGCGCGCGCAGGGCCGGAGTCGGCCGGGAGGCCGAGGAGCGGGGCGGGGTCGGCGGTGAGCGCGAGGCAGCCGGCGGCGTACTCGGGACGGACCAGGCGCGGGCAGCGGGGCTGCCGGCGTCGCGCAGCGCAACGTGGATGGAGGCACCGGAGCCGAGGTGGGTGATGTCTTCGCCCGCCTGCACTGTCGCACCGGTGGTGACCGCGGGCTGGACCGTGCGGGGGAAGGTCAGCGACAGCGCCTGCGCGCCGTAGGTGAGTTCCACGTGGCCCGGCGCCGCAGCGAGGACCTTCCCCGCGGCGGGCGCCTGCACCACGGCGTCCCGGCCGAGCCAGAGGTCAATTCCGGTGGGCACGGTGGCGGTGGACACCGCCGACAGCGCGACGCTGCGCCTGCTGCTGCGCCTGTCCGGCCCGAAGTACGGCTTGTGCGAGCCGCCGGAGATCCATGAATCCTGGACCTCCGGAGCCACGGAAGGCCTGCTGGAGAAGTTCCGCGTGGCGATGAAGGACGCCCGGGACAAGGCGATCGCCGAGAACGACGAGGTGACGCTGGCGTACGTGAAGGCGATGTACTCCAAGTTCGTCTCCACCCTGGGCGAGTCCAACTTCAACCGCGAGATCTACCGCACCGACTGGATGCACATCTTCCAGGGCCTGATGGTCGTACGCGCGATGGGCACCGACGAGCTGCACGTCATCGGCGACTGGCGGGCCGTGTTCCCCGAGGGCCGCGGCGTCACCGAGGTGAAGGTCAAGGACCTGTACACCGTCGGGACGGACACCGACACGAACGACTGAAAACTGCCGCAAGAGACCGAACGAGGTGCAGCTTCAAAATGGGCGACGTCGAAGCAGGGCACGGTGTAATTCCTTTACATCCGGCAGGGCTTCAGAAATCGTGAGACTGCACTTCCGCACGTCAGAGCCGGTATTCTTGACCAGAAGATACGCGCGTGTGAGGCTCCGCCAACTACGCGCAGGCAGAGGAGACGAAGGTGCCGGAGAGGAACATCGAGTTCGGCAAATACGGTGCGAGCGGCATCAAAGGACACCAGGCCGTCGCCCGCCAGCTCAATGCGCTCGCCAACTTCATCGCCACACCGATCACGGCACGCCGCGGCCTGCTCGCACGTCTGAACTACCTCACCCGCACCGACCATGCGCGTCAGATGGCCCGCGAGGCCGGCCTCACCGTCACCGACCGCACACTCAAGGCGTGGCAGGACGGTAAGCGCGCTCCCTCGAAGAAGAACCTGGAGCGCATCGAGACGGCCTACCGAGCGGTGCGCCGACACAACGCGTCTCCCGCTACCTGCTCGCGCGCCTCAATCGTGAGGGCAGGGGCACCCGAGTGGAGATTCATCCGCTCAACCAGTCCCAAGTGTCGCGGCCGAGGCAACGCGAACTCAGTTTCCGAACGCTCAACGTGTGCCACTGGGACCGCATCGTCGAGGCCTGGGCCGACGACAACGATGAGGCACTGGACGGTGCCTGGGTGAGTGACGCCGTGGTCGACCTCGGCTCTGAGTGGGGCCAGTACGAGTACGTCACCAACATCGGCTTTGCGGCCTGAGTCCGCGCCCTCGCGACCACTCTCTGCATGTTCCTGTGCCGACGCACGATAGATGTCACAGAGGCAGGCTTACTGTCACCAGGCCAGCACCGATCTCAGGGTGCTTCGGTACAGCTCAAGGAGGTCGACGCGAGAGGCGGAAATGACAGAATCGCAGGCGGCAACAGAGAGAAGGAAAGCAGCACGATGAGCACACAGCCGATCCACCCGCACGAGCCGGAGCGGGTGTGGAGCAAGGCTGAAGGCACCGCGGCCGCGCTCTCCGGCGAGGGCCGATGAGTAAGTACATCGTTGCGACTGACCCGGAGTTGCCGGAGAAGGTGCGACAGCACCTGATCTACATCCAAGGTCGTCCCAAGTGGAACGATGAGCGCCCTCCGGAACCGAGCTGGTTCGTCGGCCGGACGTCCCGCAATGCCCGGTACCGGCACTTGGTCTATCGCAGATATGTGAGTGTCCGCGACCTGAACGATCACGCCCGGCAGCTGGCAGAGCGGGCCGAGACGGTCAGGTTCAGCATCACCTGCCAACCGGTCCTTCGCTCCGGGCTGATGCCGCACGCCGATCGCCTCCTTAGCGAACTGGCCTCGGACTTCTGGACATTCGCCCGTCGCGCCGCCAAGTGGTCACGCATGCAGCGTGTCCATCAGCAACTGGTCAAACAGGACCCGCAAGGACTGTTGCCGACCAACGCTTTTGAGGAGTCCGGTCGGGCGCTGGACCAGGAGCGTGCAGCACTGGAGCGCCTTGTGGCGGGCTTCGAAGCCCAGGCCACTCAGCTGCGTGCGGTCAACGCCCGCTTCCAGGCGTGGCAGTCCTTGCAGGAGTTGGCCGGTCATCGGGAGGACTTTCGAGACCTGCTCGTCGCCGACGCTGCAGACGGACACCTTGCCGAGGTGTGTGTGGGGGGGGCGCACTACGCCGTAGCCCTCGAACTTGCTCAGCTCCTCGACCGAGAGCTTCAGCGAGCCACCAAGGAAACCGGCAGCGTCGATCCCAGCTCCCCGCGGGACGGCACATGACGATCGTAGGCATCGCCGCAGGGAAGCCAGGGGCTCCCGATCTTCGTTTCTGTGACAGAAAGGTTGCTGAACAAGCATTTGTGACAAGCCGCGTGCCTCCTCTGTGACAACCAGGCTGCTTCGACCAGTCCCATTCACCAGCTCATCCGGTTCTGTCCGGTGACAACTCCTGAGCTTCGGCTCAGTTCCCTGGTGCCCCGTCTCGGTCGATCTGGTCCACGTCTCAAATGGTCTGGTCCGGTTCGGTCGTCGTCTC
>NZ_BMVG01000036.1 GCF_014650595.1 Streptomyces alanosinicus | reverse complement strand
AGCGTTTTGAAGAACTCGGCCTTCAGCTGGTACAGCGGCGTGCTCACCATGCGGCCCTCTTCCCGGCACGGCACGGCCTGGCCGGCCGCCGGTCCACTCGGCATCGCGTCCACCCACTCGTCAAGAACATGCGACCCATCCTCGCGCGTGGCACCGAAAGAGCCGAACTCGTGCCGGGGGGGCAGGTCGCGCGTATCCACCGATGATGAGCCCAGCTGTTGCCGATATTAGCAATCTCGCATTCGGCGGGTCGGGCGTTCACAGAGGCAAGGTGATCCAGATGACCAGCTCGCCCAGGATCAGCAGCGCCGGATCCACGGTGCGGTGTCGCAGCCCGATGCCCCACTCCACGAGAACCTGTTAGCAGCGCGAGCGCGCCGACCGAGTCGAGGACCTGTCGCTGACCTGGTCGTATGCCGGAGGCGAGAACGACGATGCCGCGCCGGTTCAGCTTCTCGACCGCGTCCTTCAGGACGAGGGCGCCGGTGGCGTCCATCGTGGGCACCCGCGACATGCGCGGGATACTGCGCGACGATCGGCACCAGGACGACCGTCATCGCCCCGGTCGGCCCCGGCACCTGCAGATCGGACCCGCCGAGCCCCGCACGGGCGGCAGTCCTACGAGTCATCGGGCGGCGACTCCGGCTTCCCGCACGTGAGGGCCGGAGATGTCGCCGGCCCGGGGGGCGAGGTACACGGTGGTGGCCACGGCCTGGGCGAATGCCCGGTCGCCGAGCGGCTGTGGTTCACCGAGCACGTCAACATCCCGTGCCACCCCGGTCTCTCCGACGCCCAGGTCGACTACCTGTGCGAGGCCCTCGACGAGTCCCTCTCGGCACTCGCGGCCTGACCTTCGCGCGCCTTCACCCTTCTTTCACCTCTCGCCTTTCACCCCTCGCCTCTCACCTTTCACCTTTCACCTGAATTGGAGCCCTGCCATGCCGTTCATCAGCGTCCGCATCTTCGAGGAGCGTCTCGACGGAACTCAGGACGAGGAGTTCATCAAGAACCTCACCGAGGCCGTCACCAAGACCTTCGGCGAGGAATCCCGCTCGCACACCTGGGTGGCTCTGGAGGGAACCCCGGCCAAGCGGTGGGGAATCGCCGGTCGGCTCGGCTCGAAACTCTGAGGCTCGGAACTCTGATACGAGCGGTCGCCCCGACCGTAAAGGACTCTCATGGAATTCGGACTCAATTTCTTCCCGGTCTTCACGCCGGACCGAAAGACGGCCGCTGACTACTACCGGGAGGTCATCGACCTGTCGGTACTCGCCGATGAACTCGGCTTCGAGCATGTGCAGACCGTCGAGCACCACGGCACGCCCTACGGCGGCTACAGCCCCGACCCGGTCACACTGCTGGCCGCGGTGGCGGCGCGCACCCGGCGCATCCGCATCGCGACCGGCGCCGTCATCCCCGCGTTCACACACCCGCTGAAGCTGGCGGGAAAGCTGGCGATGCTCGGCAATCTCTCCGCCGGCCGGGTGGACGCCGGTTTCGGCCGCGGTTTCCTGCCCGAGGAATTCGACTGGTTCGGCGTGGCGATGGGCACCTCACGACGCCGGCTCACCGAAGGCGTCGAAGCCTGCCGACGGCTGTGGACCGAGGAAGACGTCACGTTCTCGGGCGAGTTCCACTCCTTCGGCCCGGTCACGCTGCTGCCGCGCCCCGCCCGGCGTGGGGGTATCCCGGTCTTCCTCGCCTCCGCCTCCTCCCCCGAGTCGTGCGCCGCGGCCGTGGAGGCCGGCCACCACCTGCAGATAGTGCCGTCGATCATCTCCCACGAGACCCTTCTCCAGATGCTCGACGGGTACCGGACCGCATGGGCACGGGCCGGATCCAGATCAAGTACACCTGCTATCTGGACGAGGACCGCGACCAGGCCCTGGCCCGGGGCGAGGAGTTCGAGACGAACTGCATCCGGCTGATGTCGGATGCGATCGCCTCATGGGCCACCACCCGTTCCGACCAGTACAAGGGCTATGAGCCACTCATCGACAAGGTGAAGCAGTACAGCTTCGCCAAGTCGCTGCAGGGCTGCAAGGTGCTCGCCGGAACCCCGGGCGACGTCACACAGCAACTGGCGGACATCCGCGACTGGCACGGCGACGATCTGTGCGTGCCCGCGCCGCGGAACAGGCCGGAGCCCACGGCCTGCTGGCGGTCGCCCCCTACTACAGCAAACCCCCGCAAGAAGGCGTTCTCCAGCACTTCCTGACCATCGCGAACGTCACCGGACTGCCGGTCTCGGGCGTCTCCCATCTGGTCACACGGCAACTGAGGGGACTGCTGGAAGCACATCTGCTCGGCGACGTGGTCAAGGCCGCCGAGTTCCACCGGCATCTCCTGCCGGTCTACACCGGCATGTTCCGCACCCAGGGCGTGATCAGCACCAAGGCGGCCCTCGCCATGGCCGGACTCCCGGCCGGACCGCTCAAGCCCCCGATGGTGGGGCTGGACGCCGCCGGGTGCGAGCAACTCGCCGAGGATCTCGCCGCCGTACTGCCGGTGACGGCCTGACACGGCGATCACCTCGTACTGCGCCACGGGCCTCCGTGAGCGCCGTCGGCGATCGACCCATCCCACGTTTGCGAGACACCCGAATGACCTTCAACTCATCAGACACCTGCGCGACGACCCACGAGAAGCCCGCCACGCCGGCATCCGGTGGCGTCCTGCTGCTGGTGGGAATCGCCCTCACCGCGGCGAATCTGCGCCCGGCCACCACCAGCGTCGCCGCCCTGCTCGCCACCGCGCGGCACGCCCTGGGCGCGTCCACCACATGGGTCAGCCTCATCACCGCCATGCCGACCCTCTGCTTCGGTACCGCCGCGATCGCCGCTCCGTGGATGGCGCGCCGCATCGGCATCCACCGCGCCGTCTGGTCCGGCCTCACCCTGCTGACGCTTTCGCTGGTCGGCCGGCTGATCGACGGGGCGTGGTCGCTGTTCGCCGACGTGGTGCTGTCCTGCGCCGCGATCGCGGTGTGCAACGTCCTGATCCCCGTGGTGGTCAAGCAGGCCTTCCTCACCAAGGTCGGCCAGGTGGCCGGCATCTATTCCGCCACCATGGCGGCGGGCGGTGCCGCCGGATCGGCCGCTTCGCCCTGGCTGCAGTCCGCCTTCGGCTCCTGGCGGCTGGCACTCGCCGCCTGGGCGGTGCTCTCCCTCGGCGCCTGGCTCGTATGGGCTTCCTGCGGCCCCGCCCTCGCCGTCCCCCGCGCGAGCAACGGGCCGGATACCGCCGGCCGACGCCGTTCGCTCTTCCGCAGCGGCCTGGCCTGGATCCTCACCGGCTACTTCGCCGCACAGACGGTCGTCGCCTACGTCATCATGGGCTGGCTCCCGCGGATGTTCTCCGATGCCGGGATGAGCACCGGTCAGGCCGGACTCATCCTCGGCGCGGTGCTGCTGCTGAACATCCCCATGAGCCTGCTCCTCCCGCCGGCCGCTGCCCGCTCCCCTTCCCAGAGCGCGTGGGCCGTGGGGCTCGCCTGCGCCTCACTCGCCGGATCCGTCGGGCTCCTCACAGCCCCCGTGGCCGGGGCCTGGATCTGGGCGTTGCTGCTGAGCATCGGCATCACCTCGTTCCCGCTCGCGCTCACCCTCGTCCCCCTGCGCACCGTGGATCCGGTCGACACCGCGAGGCTGTCGACGATGATGCAGTCCACCGGCTATCTCCTCGCCACCGTCGGCCCGTTGCTGTTCGGGCTGCTGCGGCAGGCCACCGGCACCTGGCACCTCTCCCTGATCGCGCTACTCGTCGCCGTCGTGCTGCAGACGGTCCTCGGAGCGCCGGCCGGCCGGCCCCGCACGGTCTGAGCGGGGTGGTCCGGGCAGGGCCGGACAGCGCTGAGGCGGCACTGGGGAATGTACTCAGGAGCCTATGCGAGCTCCTGTGCCGCTCACCCGGACGCGCGGGTCGCCCGTGCGCAGCGTCACCGTGAGTTCCCCAGGGCGGCCCAGGTCCTCGCCCTGGTGCAGGGTGAGGACGGCGCTGTCGGGGACCAGGCCGAGTTCACGGGCGTACGCACCGAACGCGGCCGCCGCGGCGCCGGTCGCCGGGTCCTCGACGACGCCGCCGACGGGAAACGGGTCACGGACGTGGAACACGGTGGCCGACTCCCGCCACACCAACTGGACCGTGGTCAGGTCCAAGCGGTGCATCAGGGCTTCGAGGCGTGCGAAGTCGTAGGCGAGATCCGCGAGGCGAGCGCGCGTCGCCGCCGCGAGCACGAGATGGCGGGCGCCGGCGAAGGCGATTCGGGGCGCGAACGCCGGGTCGAGGTCGGCGCCCGGCCAGCCGAGCGCGGCGAGCGCCTCATCGAGGTCGGCTTCGGAGATCTCCTCGATGTGCGGCTCGACGCTGGTGAGCGTGGCCCGGACGGTCCCGCTCTCCTCGGTCACCTCCACCGGCACGGTTCCGGCGCGCGTCGCGAACACCAGCTCGCCGGGGCCGATCCGCTCGGCGAGCGCGATGGCGGCCGCGACGGTGGCGTGCCCGCAGAACGGAACCTCGGCCTTGGGGCTGAAGTAACGGATGCTGTATGCCCGCCCCTCCTGGCCGCCGAGGCCCTCCGGGGGCGCGGTCAGGAACGCGGACTCCGAGTATCCGATGTCGGCGGCGACGGCCAGCATGTCGGTGTCGTCCAGAGCAGTGGCGTCCAGAACGACGCCGGCGGGGTTTCCGCCTTCGGGACGGCTGGAGAAGGCGGTGTAGCGCAGCACCTCGGGCCACGGCTCATTCGTCGTCATGCGCATGAAAACGTGAGGCGGCCCCACGGCTATTCCCCGGTTCCGGAAGTGGTGGGAAGCACCAGGATCACCACGGCATTGTTGTGCCGGACAAGATCTCTCACCGCGCCCGCGGCCTTGAAGACTGGCAGGACACGACGGACCTCCGTGGTCCTCGTGTCCTTGCCCGCGCCAGCCGAAAGGCCTTTCTCGTGAACCAGCGCGTCATCTCGCCCCGCAACCGTGGCTTCCTCTTTCTCGACTCCCACCCGGCCGGCTGCCGCGAGCTGGTGAACACCATGTGGCGGGACATACCGGCCTCCAGGGCCGAGCCCGCAGGTGACGGGCCGGTCGCCGTGGTCATCGGCTCGTCGGCCGGGTACGGCCTGGCCGCCACGCTCGCCGGACTCAAGCGCGCGGGCATCCGCGGTGTCGGTGTCTGCTTCGAAAAGGCGCCCGGTGCGCGGCGCACGGCCACCGCCGGCTGGTACCGCACCGCAGCCACCTCGGACCTGGCCCGCGCCGCAGGCCGGGACATGGTCTTCCTCAACGGTGACGCGTTCTCCGACCCGATGAAGGACCAGGTCGCCGACGTCCTCCAGGAGCGCTTCCAAGGGCGCGTGGACCATCTCGTCTACTCGGTCGCAGCGCCCCGTCGTACCGATCCCGACACCGGCGCCACCTACGCCTCGGTCCTCAAGCCCATCGGCGCGGCGCATCGCACCAAGACGCTCGTCTTCGACGAGGACGGCAATCCCGATGTCCGCGAGGTCGAGACGGAACCTGCCCTCGGGGATGACATCGAACAGACCGTGGCGGTGATGGGCGGCACCGACTGGGAACGCTGGATCGACCGCCTCGCGACCCGGGGCCTGCTCGCCGAGGGATTCACCACCGCGGCCCTCTCCTACATCGGCTCCCCTCTGACCGCTGCGATCTACCGCCAGGGCACCATCGGAGCGGCCAAGGCCCATGTGGAAGCCACCGCTCGCGCTCTCGACGAGCGCCTCGCCCGGCTCGTCGGGGGACGTGCCGTGACCTCCGTCAACGGCGCCGCGGTCACCCAGTCCTCCACCGCCGTCCCCGGCATCGCCCTCTACACCGGGCTGCTGCGCGGCGTGCTCGGCGACGGCCTCATTGCGCCGAGCGACCAGCTGACCGATCTGTGGGACCAACTGACCGGTGTCACCCCGCTGGTGCTCGACGGCGAAGGCCGGGTGCGCCTGGACGGCTGGGAGCTGGCCGATGAGGTTCAGCGGGCTGTCGCCGAACGCTGGGCGAAGGCGACCACCGACACCATCGGCGACCTCGGCGATCTCGACTGGTTCCGTGCCGAGGTCCAGCGCCTGTACGGCTTTGCCGTGCCCGGCGTCGACTACACCGCCCCGACCGAGATCGACACCCCGTGGCCAGGGTGCTGAGCATGACGCACGCCCCGAGGACGAGTGCCGGGCGCGGCGAGCTGGGCGGGCAATTGCTTTGACTGACAGGGCTGTTGAAGCTAGTGCCCCAACAGGCAACGTTCGCCCCGTCGCGGCGTCCGGCACGCCCTCTCGCCGCACCGGCCGAAAGCCCACGTACGCCCAGTACGAGGACTTCCGGCCGGCACTCCCCCAGCCTCCGGCCGGGGGGACCCCCAGAGCACGCACCGGACGCCGCTCCTTCACGTGCAAACGTTGCCTGCCGGGGCACTAGCTTCGCGCCTGTGTCTGATACTCCACACCCTCCTGGGCTGGCGGTGGCGGTCGTCGATGTCGCCGGAGAGGTGATCCGTTCCGATGGATAGTCCGATGGATAGTCGGACACGCCCTGACGCCGCGGTCCTCATAGACGAGCGGCGCTGGTACACAGCGAACGAACTCCTGGCGTTCCTGGTCGAGCTTGCCGCTCTGGCATTCCTGAGCTGGTGGGGATTCACCGTCAGCCATGACGCCGCCCTCCGTGTTCTGCTCGGCGTAGGGACTCCCCTGGTGGCGATCGTGTTGTGGTCGCTGTTCGCGGCACCGAGGGCGCGACTACGGCCTGCGCTGCCGCTCGTGCTCGCCGTCAAGGCCGTGGTGCTGGGTGGTGGAGCAGCGGCCTTGTACGGCGTCGGGCATCCTGGTGCCGCCGTGGCCACGTCCGTCGTCGTGGTCGCGAACACGGCGGTGGCCGAGATCTTTCGCCGCAGGCCACCCACCTCGGACGCAGGACAGCAGCGCGCGGACGGCTCACTGCCTTCCGGCTGACTCGCGGATCTTCGGGCGGCGCGGTCGGCCGCGACTGCTATACCCCGACAGAGTGACTTTGCATCAGTTTCACTGTGGACCGGCGCAGGTCACGTCTCGGATGAGGAGAGTGAGGCGTAGCGTTTTCACCAACCGAGTTTTTAGCCCTAGCTAAAGGTGGCATGCTGATGGAGTGGCAACGAAGGTTGTCTCTCCATGAGTTGGGGGTGAATCATGGGCATTTTTGCCCGTGACGAGAGCCGGACCACCCTAGCGGCTTCCCGGATAGCGCGACAGGCGACAGCCTCCCTGGCGGGCCTGCTGGCAGGACAGGGCAAGACCCGCTCCGATCTGGCAGCCGCGATGGGCGTCAGCCCAGGCCGCGTCAGCCAGATCATGTCCGGCGACGCGAACGTGACAGTGCGGACACTCGCCGCCGTGGCGGAGGCGCTGGATGCCGACGTCCAGATCACATTCCGTGCCCGAGGACAGTCGACGGACGCCAAAGCCTGCGGCGGCACGGACTCGTCACCCATCAGGAGCAGCGGGCTCCCGGCCCGTCACTGAGCCCGGCCCTGCTTGCTTCTTGCTTCAGCGGGTGAGCCAGCGGTCGAACCAGCGACGCTGCGGTGGCAGCACCGGACTGTGGAAGGCATCGTTGGACATCGCCTTCGCACGCAGGGTCGTAAGCTCCTCGTTCTCGCTGCGGCGGCCGTGGACGTAGGCGAAGCGCAACAGGTGTCCGCACTGCGCGAGGGCGGTACCGAACGCCTGGCGCCGGGCGACAAGTTCATCAGCCGTCGGCTCACGATCTGCTTGACGGCACACCTCGTCGATCCCTGTCTGCACGTCCAGCGCCACATCGATCGCCCTCTCCACATCCGTGTAGATCGCGTTGATCGTCTTGGCCTCGGCGGCAAGCGGATGCCGCTCCAGCAGGTACAGCTTGAGATCGTGGACAAACACCCTGAGCTGGGCAGACGTTTCAATGCCCCGAAGAAAGCGGTCCGACCAGGTACAGGCGTCCAGGTGCACACGCTGCACCAGCCGCTCCCTGACCAGAGCGATGCCCAGTGTCATGAACTTCACGTACGGCTGTGTGGTCTCGTCCTGCTTCCGCCGGGGCAGCGCGGTGGCCCCCGTCGCGGCACCCGCGATCACCGGGGGAATCGACGCCGCGTGCGGCAGCAGCACCACCGCGCCGGCCGCCACCGCGCCCATCAGCGCCAGCACGAGCAGCATCAGACCCGACGACGCCCAACTGCCCAGCAGCCGCCCTTTGCCGGAGAACTCGCGTGCCAGCCCCACCCACGCGATGACCGCGCTCACGCCAGCGGGTAACACGTAATCAATCAGCCAGGTGTGGTGAAGCCAATTCATCGACGGCGCCCCCAAGACATGCCACGGACAGACGGACCGCCTTCAACATGCGAATACCAAAAGGCCTCCCTCCTGGCACGCGTGACACCGGCACTCAGCCCTCGCGCGGCCTGCCTTCGCCGAAGCCGACGCGAGTGGAATTGATGATGTCAGCCAACGTGATACCACGCCGTCACTTTGAGCAACAATCGGCCCGCGTGTCCGCCCCTCGCGCTCTGCGGTGTGATCGAATGGGGGATGACATCGTTCTGGACCGGCAATCGGATACGTCTGCGTGGAATCGAGCCCGACGACTGGACCGCGTTCATGCGGTTCGCCGTGGACGAGGAGCGGATGGGAGACGTGCTGCGCCCGCCTCGTTCTGCCGAGGGGTTCCGTGTCTGGGCGAAGGAACAGTCCGCTGCCCCGTCTGACGGCGACTGCTTCCAGTTGGCGATCGAGGTCGTCGACACGGGGGAAACAGTCGGTGCTGTCGCTTCGCACCAGGCTGATCCGCGTGCGGGCTGGTTCGAGTACGGCGTCACGATCGGCGCTGATCACCGGCGTAAGGGATATGCGGCGGAAGCCGTGGTGACGCTGCTGCGGTTCATGTTCGCCGAGCGGCGGTATCACAAGTGCGAAGCACGGATCTTCGCGCACAACGAGGCGTCGCTGGCGCTTCACCGTCGGCTCGGGTTCGTCGAGGAGGGGCGCCTTCGCGACCGGGTGTTCCTCGCCGACCGACACCATGATCTCGTCGTGATGGGCATGCTCGCCGACGAGTTCGCCTCGCTGCATTCGAAGAGCGAGCCGGTCTGAATCTCCACGAGCGCGGCAGCGTAAGGGCGTTGGCGCTCGTGCTGCTCCCCCAGCCACACGCGGACATGTTCGAGGCTTGCCTCGGACAGCCAGGGGCTACGGGCGGATCACGATCTTTCCATGGGTGTGCCCTCGTTCGAGTTCACGGAACGCGTCTCGGACCCGCTCCAGCGGGTAGGTGTGCGCGATCGGTACCTCAAGCTCCCCGCACGCGGCGAGCCGGGCGAGTTCGCCGAGTACGACCGCGCACGCCGCCGAGCCCTCTCCATAGGTCCGCGCACCGACCTTGGCCGCGGCCTGCCAGTCGCGGATCGTGTTGATCCGCTCGGGGCGGACGCCCAACTCCACCGCCAGCTCTACGTAGCCGTCGCCGAACGTGTCGATGAACGCGTCGACGTGCCCGTCGGCGGTCTGCCGGATCCGCTCGGCCACGCCGTCCCCGTACTCGACGGGGATGACACCACGGTCCCTCAGCCAGGCGTGGTTCCGCTCGCCGGCCAGTCCGATCACGGTGGCGCCGCGCCGCCGCGCGAGCTGCACGGCAAGCGACCCGACGCCGCCCGCCGCACCGGACACCACGACGGTGTCGGCCGGTCCGGGGTCCACCGCGAACACGGTGGCGTAGGCGGTCGTACCGGCCACGTACAACGACCCGGCCGCGTCCCAGGGCAGTCCCTCCGGACGGAAGACCACGTTCACGTCGTCCACCACGACGAACTCCGCGTGGCTCGCTCTGCCGTGGGTGAAGCCCAGGACTTCGTCGCCCACCGCGAAGCCGCGCACCTGCGAGCCGACTTCCACCACGACGCCGGCCAGGTCGCTGCCCTGCCCGGAGGGGAATGTCGCCGGCCAGCGTTCGTGCAACCCGCCCTCCCGGATATGTGTCTCGCCGGGCTGGATTCCGGCCGCGCGGACCTCGACCAGCAGCTGCGCGGGGCCGGGCACCGGCCGCTCCACGTCCTCCACCCGCAGCACCTCGATCCCCCCGTACGCGTGGAACCGGACCGCCTTCATTTCGTGATCACCGCACCTTCCCGCTCGAACAGCCCTTGGACGGCCGCGTCCTGGACGGCCGCACGTCGAGCGTGCCAGCACATTCAACGAATCAGGCACGCGGCGTCTTCCCGGGAATGCCGCCCGCGTCACCGAATGCCTGATCTGCCTCACCGCGATCCATCGGTGCCCCTGGTTGGCGGGCGCTGTCCCTCCGGCCCCGGGCCGTGGCCGGAGTGGGAGCGGCGGACTTCGGCCACGATGCGGTGCCAGGAACGGATCACATCGGGAATCTGGTCGAGCAGGCCCTTCAGGGCGAACAAGAAGGCGGACACGACACCGGCCGCGCCCAGCACGGCCAAGACGATCTGCGACTCCACGCTCGGGTTCCTCTCCCGGGGATGGAGGGTGGCCGAGCCGAGGGAAAGCCGCATGCAGGGTGGCAGGTGTCTCAGGCCGACCACCCTGAAGACGGATGATCAACTGAGGCCCTGCCGACGTGCAGGCCGCGTATGAAATTGTCGCGATTGACGCAGTGCCAACTCCGTGGCGACCACGCCCGAAAGGGACGTCGGACCCATTCCCGTCGCAGCCAGCCAAGCTGGCCGTGCCCTGCCGACTCTAGCCGCAAGTCCCCCCGCTGTCTGCGGATCCGGCGCTCTGTGAGCGGACCATGGTCGAAAAGCTCCGCACCACGGACAACGCCGGCCGACTCGGCTGCCGTCGGATCCTGAGCAGGTGCCGTCGAAGTCTGAGCGGTGCAGTACGCCTTCGGCCTTTCCTCGGGATTCGCCGTACCCGCACACCGCCGGATGACTACTGTACGGACGCGACGCGTTGCCCACAGTCACCCGAGGAGTAATCCTGTGTCATCGCCCTGCGACCCCAAGCACGCTCCCGCCGGCAACGTGGGCGCGGCGCTCATGATGATCGACTCCCGGCTCAAGAGCATCTATGACGACAAGACCCAGACCGACACCGAACAACAAGCGCTGACCGACCAGTTCGCCGCGTCCATGGGCCCCAGCGGATTCGATGACGTCCTGGACGGCGCGTGCACCCTCATCTACATGTACATGCAGTGGTTGCGGATGGCCTACGAGGACCACGACAAGGACGTCATCGAGTGCGTGGTGCCCAACGTCGTGGCCACGATGCGCATGATGCCCATCAGCATCCGCCCCGAGGCCATCCCCACCATGGCCGGCCTGATCGTCGCCGCAGGCACCGGTCTGAGCCCCAGCCTGTGGCGCAAGCAGTACGGGTACTGGACCACGGAGGAGATGAATCCCCTGGAAGCCACCGCCTTCCTGCTCGCGGAGCACATCAACCGGCTCACCGACGACCGCGACTTCGCCACCCGCCTGATCGCCGACGCACTCGCCGACGCGGAAGAACGCTGACGCGGAGCTCCACGCCGAGTTGCCCCGGCCGACCGTTCAGCGCCGGTCCGCGCACAGCGCGTGGTCGGTGAGGGTCTGTACGGCCCTGTTGAGCCGGTCCTCGTCGACCAGCGCGGTGGTGGACGTCACCGACACGGTCACCGCCCGTCCCCCGTCCGCGCCGACCGCCGGCCGGCCGTACACCCCGAAGCCGTCGCCCTCGTGCATGTAGTAGACGCCCCCACAGGTCAGGGGTACGACCCGCAGCCCGAGGCCGTACCCACCCTGCTTGCCCGCGGGTGGCACCGGCAGGTCGTCGTACGCGACCGTCTGCCGCATCAGCGACCACTGCGTGGCGGGCAGCAGCCGTCCGGTGGCCAGAGCGCGGAAGAACGTGTCGAGGTCCGACGGTGTGCTCACCACTCCGGAGTCCGCGGTGTGCTGGAGACTCTCCTCGGTCAGGTCCACCAGTGCGCCCCCGGGCCCGGTGATGGTCACCCGCTCGTGCGGACCGATCAGATACGGGTTCGCGCCGGGGATGTAGGTGTGCCGCAGACCGAGGGGCGCGATGATCCGGTTCTCGACCAGCTCCCGCCAGTCGGCGCCGGCCGCCTTCTCCGCGATCATCGCTACCAGCAGGTAGTTGGTGTTCGAGTACGCCCAGCGTCGCGGCGAACCGTCCTGCGGCGGGGTGAAGAGCGGGGCGTGTCGCATCGCGATCGCGACGAGCCGGGAGGGCGGGGTGGCGTCGTACCGGTTCTCCTCGAAATGGTTCCGCAGCTTGTCCTGTATGCCGGGATCGGTGATGTAGTCGTAGATCCCGCTGGTGTGCTGGAGCAGGTCACGTACGGTGATCCGCGAGCCGTCGTTGCCGTGTCCGTGAACCACCCCGGGCAGCCACCGCTCCACCGTGTCGTCCAGCGAGAGCCGCCCCTGCGCGGCCAGTTGGAGCACCACCACCGCCGTGAACGTCTTGCTGGTGCTTGCCACCCGGAACTCCGGGTCCCATGGCACGGGCGCGGTCGAGCCCGCGCCCGAAGTCCCGTACCGTGCCCGCACCACGGCGCCGCCCGGCGCGTCCACCCGGGCCACCACGTTCACATCGCCGCCTGCCGCGGCCCGTACCTGCGCGAGATCCCGCTTCAGGTCCCCCGCCGAGTAGCCGCCGCCCGCCGTATGTGCCCCGGCCGGCGCCTCGCCCGCCCCGCACGCCATGAGCGCCGCGATGCACGCCACAACCGCCGTACGCTTCCCCGCCACCCTGTCACCTCTGTGCTCGGCCCAACTCTCTCTCCTGACCCGTACCAGTCAACTCCCGCCCGCTCGTCGCATCGATGGAGCCGCCACCCGGACCCGGGGTAGGGCTGACCAGAGTGAACGAGCGGTATGGTGAGTGTATATACGCCATCCATTGTCACAGGTGTGTCTTGACGACCGTTGTCCCGCAACGAGGTTGACGGCGGCTCTGTCTGAACAGTCGGAAACCCGGTCACGGGACACAGAACCGATCCGTAGGAGCCACGATGCACGTTCGGAAGATCTCTGCGTTCACCCTTGCCGCTGTGGCCGTCTGCCTGTCGCTGACGGCATGCGACAAGGGCGGCACCGACAGCGCCTCGTCCGCCTCCAGCACCACGTCGTCCGCCTCGCCCGGTTCCGCACAGCACCCCACCCAGTCCAGTTCCAGTTCCAGTTCCAGTTCCAGCACCAGCCACGGCACGGCCCACGCCACACCGTCGGGCACCCCCAAGAAGCCCGGGGTGAGCTGCACCAACCAGATCGACTACGCGGGAGACTCAAGGTCCAACGCCGAGATCAACGCCATCGGCGAACAGACCGGCTACTGCCCGCCGGTATCCGGCTCCGGCGGGAGCGGTGCCGCCCACACGGGTGACCACCGCACCGCAGTCGGCACGCTGGAGTACCTGGCACCCGGCAAGCTGATCGTCAAGCCGCAGGGCGGCGGCATGGACCAGGCCTTCCTGGTCTCCGACGCCACGCGGATCCTCGGCGCGGCCGCGATCTGCTCCGCCACCGACGGCCGGGTGACCGTCGGCAACGACGGCTACGGCACCTCGAAGTGCACCGTGGACCAGTTGGAGAAGGCCGCGAAGACCAGCAGCGTCACCGTCCGCGTCACCATGGACCCCAAGTCCGGCGGTGCCGAGACGGTCGAGGAGAAGTACCACCAGTAAGCGGCAGCGGACAGGCCTTTTGCCACTCACTCGGCCGGGCGTGTACTGGCCGTGTTCGCCGACGACCGAGGAAACTGAAGGCACCCCGGCCTGGGGGAACCAACGGGAGGAGCAGCCGTGTCGGACTCGTCGCAGATCGAGATCGTTCGCCGCTACTACGGTGCCAAGGGAGATCCGCAGGTCATCCGGTCGGTCGTCGCAGCTGACGCCGAGTGGGATGTGGTCGAAGGCTTTCCCAACGGCGGCGTGTACCGCGGCCTGGACAGCATCCTGGGCGACTTCTTCGGCTTCCTCGTCCACTTCAACGAGTTCCAGGTCGTCAGCGAGGAGTTCTTCGAGGACGGCGACCATGTCATCGTCCTGGGCCGATACGAAGGCACCACCGCCGCCGGCACCGCGGTGTCCTCACGGTTCGTCCATGTCTTCACCCTGCGGGACAGCAGGATCGTCCGCCTGCGGCAGACCTGCGACACCCTGCCGCTCGCCCGCGCCCTGGACCGGTGAACATCCCACGGCCGGAGGCCAGAGCATGAGCCACTCCCAGCTGCCGGCAGTCGGCTGGCAGCACACACTTGCCTCCGCGCTCACCGGGTTTGCGTCCCGGGACGAACGCATCCTGGACATACGCGTCCACGGATCAACTGCCGACTGCGGCGAAACGCTGGACCAATGGTCCGACCTTGATCTGATGATCACGACCAGCGAGCCGCTCGCCGTAGCCGAGGACCTGGCACAGGAGATCGCTGAGCACCACGCTCCGGTGTTCGCCTCCAACCAGAGCGGGGACACCGACCGGCACACGAGGCGACTGGTGCTGTGTGACCTACGCCGGCTGGACCTCACCTTCGTGGCCGCGAGCCCGCGCGGTGCACCGAAGGCCGTCACCGCGCCGCCGCCCGACGTACGCGGTCTGATCGATCCTCTGGTCAACGACTTCCGGTTCGACGCGGTACTGGCCGTATGCAAGGCAGCCCGCCACGACGTACTGATCGGCGCGCATCTCACGCTCGGCCTCGCCCGTCACATCCTTGTCGCGGCGATGGTCCTCCGCGACCGGAGCAAGGGCACCACCCATCACCGACACGGCGATACCCGCTACGACACCTGGGCGACACGCCTGGCGGCAGCCCCACCCCCCTACGACCCCGTGGCGATCGCCTCCGCCATCCGGTACTACACCGTTGCCCTGCGCGACCTGCTCACCGAACACGGTGTGCACTCCCGTCTCGACAACGGCCCCCTGCTGGCACTCCTCGACACGGTCGACGACCACACCTTCTCGTCCCCGTCCACATTGCGTGCCGAGTAGGGCACGTTCGCGATGCGCCGGTACAGGTACGCGTCGGCCGCTTTTCCCCCGCCGGCCCCCGCGCTGGCCCTCGCTGCCGATCGGCGCTCGTGGAGCGGGAGCGAGGGCGGCGCTTGTTCAGGAGTCCGTCGGGGGAATGAGGTCGGCGAGTGTCTCGGCGGAGCCCTGGGCCGCCTTGGCCGAGCGCGGCAGCATGAGGCTCTCGTATGCGCGGACCGCGTCGTCGATGCTGGATTCGGTGATGAGGGCGTGCGCGAGATCGGTGCCGTCGAGCATGGCCAGGTTGGCACCGAGCCCGACCGGGGGCATCAGATGCGCGGCGTCGCCCAGCAGGGTGATTCCAGGGAGGTGTTCCCAGGTGTGCGGGGCCGGCAGGACGAACAGGGGTCGGTTGATGAACCCGCCGTCGTGGTGCCGTACCGCGTAGAGCAGGCTCTCGTGCCAGCCGTCGAACAGCTCCAGCAGGTGGGCGCGCACGGCCTCGGTGTCGCCGATTTCCACGTCAGCGGGCCCCTGCCAGTTCTGCGGAGCACGGAAGGCGAAGTAGACGCGGATGTGACCCTTGCTGTTGCGTTGGGCGAACAGGATCTTGCTGCCGGCCTTCGCCAGCAGGGTGCCGTTGCCGACCATGCGGGCGAAGTCGGGATGGCGGGTGTCGCAGTCGTCGAAACCGGTCTCGATGAAGGTGACACCGGTGTAGCCGGGTTCGGAGTCCGACAGGGCCGGGCGGATGCGCGACCAGGCGCCGTCGGCACCGACCACGAGGTCGGCGTCCTCGGCGGTGCCGTCGTCGAGGTGCAGGCGCCATGTGCCGTCGCCGAGCGAGGTGACCCCGGTGACGGAACAGCCCCATCGGATGGTGCCCGGGGCGAGGGCTTCCAGCAGCAGGCCACGCAGTTGGCCGCGGTCGATCTCCGGGCTGTCGTCGCCGTGACCGGGCCCCGGGAAGGGCAGCGGGGTGGCGGTGACCGGGTCGAGGACGCGCCACTCCTGGCCTTCGGGCCGCGCCAAGGCGCGGAAGCCGTCGTGCAGGCCGGCCGCGCGGAGGGCGACCTGACCGGTGTCGGCATGTATGTCGAGGCTGCCACCCTGGGGACGCGCACCCGCCGAAGTGTCACGTTCGAAAATGGTGACGGCGTGGCCATGTTGCTGCAGGACGCGCGCGCAGGCAAGTCCGCCGAGGCCGGCGCCGACAACCGCGATGCGGGGGGCGTGTGCGGAGTTCATGGGTCTATTCCCTTGAAAGGTACGTGAGTTGCCAGGCGTTCCGGCGTACGACCAACAAATCACAGTCGCCGAGAATGTGCCTCCGAAATACCGGCGGATGTTCTTGCCACGGACTGTTCAGGTCATCGTGTGCGCGGAAGCACCGGGCCGCGTATAGGCCTCTCTCGGGACGAGAGGTCCGCCGTGCTCGCCGGCGCAGACGACGACCGTTCCGACCTGCTCGCCGCAGTCACGGTGGCGCACTTCCAGGGGCGGCCCCTCCGGGTCCGCGGTGTAGCGGTCGCCCCACTGTTTGAGTGCGATCATCACGGGCCACAGATCCCAGCCCTTGCCGGTGAGCCGGTACTCGTGGCGCGCGCGACGGCCCGGCTCGCGGTACGGGACGGTCTCCAGGATCCCGGCGGCGACGAGCTTGCGCAGCCGATCCGCCAGCACGGCCTCGGAGAGTCCCACATGCCGACGGAAGTCATCGAAGCGGCGTACGCCGTTCATGGCGTCACGCAGCACCAGCAGCGACCACTTCTCGCCGATCAGGTCCAGGGTGCGCTGCACCGTGCAGTTCTCGGTGCTGGTCTCCAGCCAGGTCATGCAGCCATCGTAGGCTGGCTTCGGCATTGACAGCCAGAGGTCTGCCTGGCTAGCTTCGGATTGTAAAGTCAGCCGGGGAGGAAGAGGGACAAGGGCCATGACAAGGTCACGGACGTTCGAGTGGCAGGATCCGAGTGTTTCCGCGGCCGCTGTCGGCGAGGAGAGCGGTCTCGACTTCCTGCGGGGCATGCTGAGCGGACGTCTGCCCGCCCCGCCCATCGCCGCAGCCCTCGGATTCGCCCTCGAACAGGTCGAGTTCGCCCGGGCCGCGTTCACCCTGGAGCCGGGCGAGGAGCACTACAACCCCATCGGGAGTGTCCATGGCGGGGTCTACGCCACTCTCCTCGACTCGGCCGCGGGCTGTGCCGTGCAGTCCGTGCTGCCGGCGGGCATGGGATACACCTCGCTCGACCTGAACGTGAAGTTCCTGCGTCCGATCACCGTCGACACCGGCAAGGTCCGCGCCGTGGGCACCGTCCTCCACCACGGCCGCCGCACCGCTCTCGCACAGGCCGACCTGCTCGACTCCGAGGGCCACCTGCTGGCCCATGCCACCAGCAGTTGCATGCTCTTCCCTCTGACACCGAGATGACACCGAACTGAGGCTCCCCCCTATGACAAGCCCCCCCCCGCAGCAGGGCGGTGGCGTGCGGCGCGTCGAGACGGAGCCTGGTGTTGGCTACCGCCCCTGACGGTGCGCTGCGCTGTCATACCGCGAGTGCCGGGCAGTGGCCACTGACGAAGCCGGGTGCCAGCCGTGTGAAGTACTCGGTGCCGATGATCTTGTTGCGCGTCTCCTCGGGGAGCCTGGCCAGGATGCCCGGCAGAGAACGCTCACGCGCGACCTCACCCTGGTGCGCGAGGATCGCGCGCCACTTCGCGTGGGCCCATGCGCGCACGTCCACGACCGCAGTCACGTACGTGTCCGGAACGCAGAGCACGCTCTTGCCGACCCCCGCCCGCAGCGATCCCAGTTCGCCGACCCCGCTCTCGGGGTGGGTGGCCGCATACAGGGCGCGGGGCTGCCAGGGGTCCCCGGCCTCCGGGTAGAGGAGCGCGAGCCCTGCGGCCGCACAGGCGAGGAGGGTGATCTGGTGGGTAGGGCGGTGGTCTGGATGACCGGTCAACTGGCCCAGCGCATCGTGGGTCACCACGATGTCGGGGCGGAACTCCCGTAGATGGCCCGCGAGTTGACCCACGGCTTCGTCGATCGACGTGTCGACGAGTCGGGCCCGGCCGGGAGCGGAGGACGGATCGCGGGCATCGGCGTAACCGAGCATGCGTGGTTCGTTCGCACCCAACTTGTCCAGGGAACCGGCGAGTTCGGGTGTCCGACGGCTGTCGGCGGCCCAGGTGGCGGTGACGACCGCAGTGCGCGCACCACGGGCGGCGTGCTGGGCGAGCACCCCACCAGCGAGCAGCGCCTCGTCGCCGGGGTGCGCGAAGACGCCCTGGCGACGGTCTTGGCGCTCTCGGCCGCGTCGTTGAAGACCCAGCCGTACTTCAGGTTGGCGATGTCCTCGTGCGGCTTGACGCAGATCGCGTAGCCGGAGTAGTTGTCGCCGGACTGGACGAGCACCCACTCCGCGGGTTTGTCGGACCTCGTGGCCAGGGGTCGGTCATGGGGCAGGCCCTGGCCAAGGAGTTGGATAGCCGTCGTCCGGTGCCGCCCAGGCACAGCCGTTCGGCCATTGTTTATCAACGCAGGGCAACATCCGTGCAACGTACAGGCGTTGAATGTCACAGCTTGGCCAACCCCTTCCCGCGCGTTGGGCGCATGTTCACGGTCCCTCCCTGATGGGACCCGCCCCTGCGCGCGAAGGTGAATGGAGGCCCACCTTCCGCCGGGCCGGCCGTCACTCCGGAGCGCTTCTCACGCTCAAGAAAGGGCCGTCATGGCTGAGTTGACACGCCGTAGACTACTTGGTTCGGCCGCAGGCGCGCTGGGCGCCACCGCGGCTCTCTCCCTCCTCCCGCCGAGCATCCAGAGGGCCGTCGCCGCCGGGCCTCCCCCGAACGGATCACTGCAGGACATCGAGCATGTGGTCATGCTGATGCAGGAGAACCGGTCGTTCGACCACTACTTCGGCACCCTGTCGGGCGTCCGGGGCTTCAGCGACCCGGACGCCCTCAGGCTCGGTACCGGGCGCTCCGTCTTCTTCCAGCCCGATGCCAGGAACCCCAAGGGCTATCTGCTGCCCTTCCACCTCGACACCCACACGTCGAGCGCCCAGGCCATCCCGTCCACCAGCCACGCCTGGGCCGTGCAGCACCAAGCGTGGAACGGCGGCAAGATGGACCAGTGGCTGCCCGCCCACCGCAGGGCCGACGGTGTCAACGGCCCCTATGTGATGGGCTACTACACGCGCGAGGACATCCCGTTCCAGTTCGCGCTCGCCGAGGCCTTCACCATCTGCGACAACTACTACTGCTCGGTGTTCGGCCCCACCTGGCCCAACCGCCTGATGTGGATGACCGGCACGATCGACCCGGCCGGCACCCACGGCGGCCCGATCATCAGCAACGTCGCGCCGACGCCGTACCGCTGGACGACGTACGCCGAGCGGCTGCAGGCGGCCGGGGTCAGCTGGAAGGTGTACCAGCAGGACGACGACTACGGCTGCAACCTGCTGGAGCAGTTCGCCACCTTCAAGAACGCGCTACCCGGCTCTCCCCTCTTCGAGCGAGGCGTGCGTCCGCAGCCTGCGGGCACCTTCGAGGAAGACGCCCGCAACGACCGCCTGCCGGCCGTGAGCTGGATCATCCCGACGGGCTACCAGTCGGAGCACCCCGACTACCTTCCGGCGGCCGGCGCCGACTTCGTGGCCTCGAAGATCGAGGCGATCGCGGCCAACCCCGCGGTGTGGAGCAAGACCGCCTTCATCCTCAACTACGACGAGAACGACGGCCTGTTCGACCATGTGCCCCCGCCCACCCCGCCCGTGGGCACGGCGGGCGAGTACATCCAAGGCCTGCCGATCGGTGGCGGTTTCCGTGTCCCCGCCATCATCATCTCGCCCTGGACCGTGGGTGGTTGGGTCGCGTCAGAGGCCTTCGACCACACCTCGGCCCTGCAGTTCCTGGAACGGTTCACGGGGGTGAAGGAGCCGAACATCAGCGAGTGGCGGCGCACCACCTTCGGCGATCTCACCACCGCGTTCCGCTTCGCGGACGCCAGTCCTCGCCCGCCCCAGCTCCCCGACGACACCGCACAGCAGCTGGAGAAGGCGAAGGAGGAGGTGGCGACGCTGCCGAAGCCGAAGCTGCCCGGAGCCGACCAGACCTTCCCGAACCAGGAAAGCGGCCACCGCCCGCACGTGTGACACCCTCGCGGATCGCCTGATCCCGGGAGCCCGGCCGACCACCGTCGACCGGGCTCCGTCACGTCGCCCGCCCGCTCGACGGCCCTCCCGCGGCGCACGCAACCATCCCGTCGGCATCCGGTCATCCTCCCTTCGCCCGGCTCGCCTTTTCCGGCCGCCCAGATCACGTAATCATCACGGGTCTAGCCCAAATGGCCCCCGAGTCGGTGCCCAGCGCCGTCGGGGGGCCGTCGGCACCCTCCTCGACGCGAGAAGTGAGACATCGACCTATGAATGCGAGAGCGGAAGTCTCCCGCCGCATCCTGCTCGGCGGCGCCGTGGCCGCCGGTGCGCTGGCCGCCCTGCCGCTGAGCCTGCGCACCGCACTCGCCGCCCCGGTGCGGGCCGGCACGCTCGACGACATCGAACACGTCGTGATCTTCATGCAGGAGAACCGGGCGTTCGACCACTACTTCGGCACCATGCAGGGAGTCCGCGGCTTCGGTGACCGCACCGCGGTGCGCGGTGTCAACGGCAAGCCGGTCTTCTACCAGCCCGACCCCTCCCGCCCCGAGGGCTGGCTCGCGCCGTTCCCGATGAACGCCGCGCACACCAACGCCTACCAGCAGGGCGCCCCCGCCTTCGGGTTCGGCGACTCCCTCAACGCCCGCAACGAGGGCCGGGCCGACGGCTACGTCACCCGGCGCGGCAGCGGCTGGCTGGGCCAGGGCTACTACGCACCCGCCGACATGCCCTTCTACAACGCGCTGGCCTCGGTCTTCACCATCTGCGACAGCTACTACTGCTCGATGGAGACCTCCACCAACCCCAACCGCGAGCACTTCATGACGGGCACCAGCGGCGGCACGGTCCGCGAGCAGGTGGTCATCGACAACTCCGAGCCGGGCTTCGAGTGGACGACGTACGCCGAGCGGCTGCAGACGGCGGGGATCAGCTGGAAGACGTACCAGGCGCAGGAGAACTTCGACGACAACGCGCTCGCCTGGTTCACCGCCTTCCGCAAGGCCAAGCCCGGCGAGGCCCTCTACGAGCGCGGTATGAAGCGGGTCGGCTCCGTGCTGGACCAGGGCAATCCATGGAAGATGGGCGACGCGCTCGTCGCGGCCTTCGCGGCCGATGTCGCCGCCGACGCGCTGCCCCAGGTGTCCTGGATCGTGGCGCCCGCGGCCCTGTCCGAGCACGCCGACTACGCCCCGCCGGACGGCGAGAACCTCACCGCGCGGCTGCTGTCGGCGCTCGCCGACAAGCCGGAGGTCTTCGCGAAGACGGCGTTCATCCTCAACTACGACGAGCACGGCGGCTTCTTCGACCATCTGGTCTCCCCGCAGCCGCCGGTCTCCCCGCAGCGCGGCCGGTCCACGGTCTCCACGGACGGCGAGGTCGTGGTCCGCGTCGCCAAGGGCGCCGGCACCTACTACCGGCCCGTCAACCAGCTGGGCCAGTACCTCACCAAGGCCGCCGACGGCAGCATCACCTGGTCGGACACCCTGCCCGCCGGCGAGACGCAGACCGCGGGGCCGTTCCCGCTGGGACTCGGCATGCGGGTGCCGATGATCGTGGTCTCGCCGTGGACCCGGGGCGGTGCGGTCTGCTCGACGGTGTACGACCACACCTCCGTCCTGCAGTTCCTGGAGCAGCGGTTCGGCGTCCACGAGCCCAACATCAGCGCCTGGCGCCGGGAGATCACCGGTGATCTGACGGAGGTCTTCGACTTCAGTGGCCAGGACCCCGACTGGCCGGCGCTGCCCGACACCTCGGGCAACCGGCAGAAGGTCATGGACTCCGGCAGCCGCCCGGCGCCGACCGTGCCCGAACCGCAGGTGTTCCCGGCGCAGCAGCGCGGCACCCGCACCTCGCGGCCCGTGCCGTACCACCTGACCCTCCGCCCCCGGCTGCGGGGCGGCGCCCTCACGCTGGACTTCGCCAACCAGGGCCGGCAGGGCGCCGTCCTCCAGGTGTATCCCGAGCCCGGCACCGTGCCGAAGCACTACACCCTGTCCGCCGGAACGACGCTGTCCGACACCTGGAGCGTCGGCGACATTGGTTATGACCTCCGCGTACACGGCCCTGACGGGCAGTTGTGGCATCTGCGCGGGGACGCCACGGGCGATGCCGAGGCCGTCGTGGACGTGCCGACCGGGGCACAGCAGGCGGAGGTGCGGCTGGCCAACCGGTCGCGGCGATCCCGTACCTTTCTGGTCGGCGACCTCGCCTACGGCGGCGGCACCCGCGAGGTGCGCGTGGGCGCCGGGGCGGAGCAGAGCGTGCAGGTTCCGCTGGCCCGCGAGGGCTGGTACGACCTCGCGATCGGGATCGCGGGCGAGCCGTTCTTCCGGCGCCGCTGGGCCGGACGCGTCCCGTCGCCGCTGCAGGGTGTGACCGATCCGGCGATGGGTCTGCCCGACGCGCTCGGCGTCGCCGTCACCCTCGCCGCCGCGTCCACCACGATCGACGAGGCGGTCCTCGTCCCCGGACACACCGCCAGGATCAGCGTCGAGCTGACCGCACGGGAGAAGGTCACCGCCCTGGAGGCGGCGCCCGTCGTCCCGCCGGGCTGGCAGGTGCGCACCGTGACCGCGCCGCCCGCGTCGCTGGCCGCCGGCGCCTCGGCGAAGGCCGTCTACGACATCGCGGTCCCCGGCGATGTCACCGGGGACGGGCACCGGTTGCTCGTCACCGCGCGGGGCCGGTCCGGCGAGCGGTATGTGCTGGCCGACGGCGAGATCAGTGCCCGTGTCGCGGTGTCCGTCGCCGGTCATCCGCTCGGCGAGGACTTCGAGTCGGTCGCCGGCGCCCTGCAGACGTCGGGCGGTGTCCTCGGCTGGACGGCGAACGCTCCGGCGGGCTGGAAGGTCGTCAACGCCGCCGCCATGCCGCAGGGCACCCCGCGTCTGCAGGGCTGGACCTTCCACACCAAGCGGCTGTGGCAGACCGGCGGTCAGGACCGGGGGAACTTCAGCCGCGCGCTGGGCGTCGTCGCCGTCGCCGACCCGGACGACTGGGACGACACCGGCTCGCCGTCCAGCAAGGGCCGTTTCGACTCCTCACTCGTCTCCCCGGCGATCCAACTACCTTCTGGAGCAGGGAAGTTGTATGTCTCCTTCGACTCCCACTACCGCCAGGAGGCCCCGCAGGAGGCGGAACTGACCGCCGTCTTCGACGACGGAACCACCGTACGGCTGCTCCACTACTCGTCGGCTGTCAGCGGTAACGACAATCTCGGCCAGGACGCGGAGAACGCCTACGTCGCCCGTGACACCGCCGTCCCGGCCGGCGCCCGCTCGGTGACCCTGACCTGGCGTGTCTTCAATGCCGGCAACAACTGGTACTGGGCGGTCGACCACATCCGCGCGGATGTGAACCCGCTGCCGACGTACTGACCGGCACGGGCGGCACGGCGCTTCGGCGCCGGGGGTGCGGCGTCCGGTGATCGCAGATGCCGCACCAGCCCTCGCTCTCCCTGCCGCACGCAGCCGAACGCCTCCTACAGCAGGACGGCACCCTCGCTCGCGCAGCTCTCGGCGGCCAGTCCGGTGCTCTTCCCTTCCGGGCGAAGGAGGTTCGTCGCCACGTCGGCGATCGAGCGGTGCCATACGGTGAAGCGCCGCGCCATCGCATGGTCGCCCTGTCCGACCAGGACCATGCCCGCGCGTGCGCCTGAGGTCCGGGCTCTGCCGACGTACTCCGCGGAGGCGTCGGCACTGGTCACGCCGTCCCGGTCGCCGTGCATCACCACGATGGCCTTGCCGGCGAGTTGGCCGGTGGGTTCGTGGTCCGGCAGCCACGGCGCCAGGGCCAGCACGCCGTGGACACGCGGATGGGACGCGGCGCGCAAGGCCACTCTGCCGCCCATGGAGTGGCCGATGAGAACCACCGGCACCTCGCCCGCGATCCGCCCGAGTTCGTCGAGCGCACGCAGGGCGTCGTCGAGCGGCTCGCCCCGGTTCCATCCGCGATAGCGGTAGCGCACCTCGCCGCGTACGACGTCGTGGACCTCCGCCACGGATCCGACCGTCCTGAGGATCGAACGCATCCGCAGTGCCGCCAACTGCCAGGACCGCGAGGCCTTGTAGCTCTCCTCCGATCCCCCGTGCAGGATCATCACGGCCGCTCGCGCCGACTGCGGGCGATACCGCGCATGGAACGCGCGAGCATGGGGTGCGGCATCCACGAACCATGGCATCGGTCTCTCCCTCACCGGACGACTGTTGACTGGAAGTAGACAAGAATGCGTCCGGTGTTGCCCGCGTCCACCTCACGTCGGGCGTACAGCTTCCTGATGTGCTTCTGGTCCAGGAACGCGAGAACGCGCGCCTTCAGTCGCCCGGAACCCTTGCCCGGAATGATCTCCACGACGGGCTCACCCGAGTGGTTGGCCCTGAAGAGGAACTGCCGCAGCGCCAGTTCGATGTCCTGGTTGTTGCGGAAGATCGGATGGAGATCGAGCGACATCATGCGAGGCCTCCTGGAGATGCGGCACCGCTATCTTCGCAAACGTTGCCGAACGCGGGGTGTCGGGTGTCGGCGGGGTGTGATCGGAAGGGTCGGCCTGGGCATCGGGGGCCGCGTCCAGGGCTTCGGAGGCGAGCGACCGGTCGTATGGTCCAAAGCGAGACGATCTGTGATATCTGACCTGTGCCCTCTCGAATATCCGACCTGCCCTCTCAAAAGCCACTGACCACAGCGGAAGGACCCGCCATGGAGCTCATGCGCGCCGCGCGGCTGCATGTCCCCTCGCGCACCCTGACGGTCGAGGACGTGCCCAGGCCCGCCCCCGGCCCCCGGCAGGTACTGGTGAGAGTCGAAGCCGCCGGCGTGTGTCTGTCCGACGTCCATGTCATCGACGGCACCCTCACCCCTGCCTACCTGCGCGCGGAGGCCGTCACCCTCGGGCACGAGGTCGCCGGCACCATCGCCGCGCTCGGACCGGACGTGACGGGCTGGACGACGGGCCAGCGGGTCGTACTGCAGGCGGGCGAGACCCGCGACGGCCGGGTCCTGACCCGCGGAATCGACTACGACGGCGGCTGGGCCCAGTACGCGCTGGCCGATGTGGCCACCCTGTTCAGGCTGCCCGACTCGATCCCGTTCGAGCAGGGGGCGATCATCCCGGACGCGGTCTCCACCCCCTGGGGGGCCATCACGACCACTGCCGGGGTCAAGCCCGCGCAAGCCGTGGGTGTGTGGGGCGTGGGCGGGCTCGGGGCCCACGCGGTCCAGCTGCTGCGCGCTGTCGGGGCCTACCCGATCATCGCCGTCGACCCCGCCCCGGCCGCCCGCCGCCGCGCCCTGGACTTCGGCGCCGACCTGGCGCTGGATCCGGCCGACGCGCAGCTGCGCGAGCGGATCCTGGCCGCGACCGGCGACCGGGCGCTGGCGGTAGCCCTCGACTTCGCCGGTGTCCCCGCCGTCCGCGAGCAGGCCCTGACCGTCCTCGCGCCCAAGGGACGCCTTGTCCTGGTGGGGCTGACCGACAGGCCCCTGACCGTCACCGACGGCACGCGCTTCAGCTATCTGCAGCACCAGATCCTCGGCCACTACGGCTCCGAGGAGGATGCCGTCCCGCAGCTGATCGCCCTGGCCGAAGGCGGCCGGCTGGACTTCTCGCGCTCCATCACCGACGTGCTCCCCCTCGACGACGCCGCCAAGGCCGTCCAGCGCCTGCTCACCAAGGAAGGCGACCCGATCAGGCTGATCCTGCGCCCCTGAAAGGAACCGCCTTCGACATGTGGACCGGCTGTCTCGGCGCACGCGCCCTGGCCACCCGGCCGGCGGGTCCGGTCAGGGTGCCGCGTGGCGCAGTCCGGCGATGAAGGCGGCGCCGTTCGGTGTGCCGACTCCGGTCATCGTGTCGTAGCCCTTGGCGGTGACCTGCTGGGTCTGGGTGCGTTCCTGGGAGTCGAAGACATCGACACCCGTGCCGTCCGAGGGCCCGTTCGCCGGCAGGTAGGTGTCACGGTCCTGCTGGGGCGTCGACCTCCCGACCGGCAGGACATCGTGGAACGCGCGTGTGCCGGCAAGCCGGTAGATCAGTGGGTTGACGAAGCCGAAGGCCGACGTGCGGCCTTGCTGAGCGTCGGCGACCAGGCCGGCGATCAGGGGGCACGCCAGGCTGGTACCGGCGTTCACCATGGTCCGGTACGGCCCCGGCTTCCCCTGGCTGTCCGACTGGATGTACCCGGTCAGCAGGCCCGTGTCGGGATCGCCGTCGGCGGCGATGTCGGGTACCGCCCGCTCGGTGGCGATCCGGTTGCCGATGCGGACGTGTGACATCGACGCGGGGACGACGCCCTTCTGGTAGGCGGGCTGCCCGTAGACACGGCTGGTGCCGCCTCCGCCCCCGCTGACGCCCACGTCGGTCCACTTGCCGTGGTCCAGGGAGCCGTAGTCGTCGGACCACCCGGTCTCGAAGACCCGGTTGTCCGTGGCCCCGATGCCGAGGCTGGTGCCGCCGACCGACATCGCGTACGGGTCGGAGTCGGTCGCCGTCAGGCCGGGCGTGTCACCGGAGGCGAAGTACACACCGACCCCCTCGGCGGCGGCCCGCACATCGATCGCGTGCACGGTACGCTCCGGCACCTCGCCCAGGGGAATCTGCCATGAGTTGGACTCGATGGAGGCGCTGGGGTGGTGGCCGTTGCCCGTCAGCACGGCGAGCGCTGCGTCGAGCAGCGCCTGGTCCTCGTCGCAGCCCCCTCCGATCACCATCAGCTGGTCGGCCCCGGGCGCCATGGCGTAGAGCGCTTCGGAGTCCATCTCCGCCTCGTCGTTCACGGCGGCCGCGCGGGCCGCGCCCCGCGCGGGAGCGGGGCAGGACGTTCCGGACCGGATCTCCCGGAACTGGGAGGGTTTCGGCGCGGGCAGATGGTTGCTCTTCGCGTAGTCCTTCAGCGTCTGGAACATCGCCGTCGGCGACTCGTCCTCGGTCAACGCCACCGTCTGGCCCTTGCCGGTGTCCGTCCACGTCGCACCGTAGGCGGCACGGATCTGGCCGGCGGAGTACCCGCAGACCGGCAGGGATCCCTTGGTCAGCCCCTGGTAGGCCGGGTGGAAGGTCTGCGTGTGCTGCGCCCAGTACCGGGAGCAGGCCGGCGCTGCCGCCGCCTCTCCGGGCCGGCCCGGAGCCGGCGTTGCCGCGCCCCGGGTCGCGGCCGGCCGCGCGCCGCCCAGCCCGGTGACGCCCAGCACGTCACCGGCGAGCGAAGCCGGCACCGTCACATCACGGTCGTTGGACTGGATCAGGCTGGGCCTTCCGTTCGCGTCCTTGACCCGGTACCGGTTGATCCGCACCTGGAACGCCGACTGCACCGTCGACGCCGGCCCTGTCGCCGAGACATAGTCGCGGCCGGCGCTGATGTTCACCCGCGTGAGGCCCTCGGCGCCGAGCCAGCGTGCGAGTGCCCGGGCATGCGCGGGGGAAGGACCGAACCGGGCGGTGTAGGCGTCGGGGCTCAGATAGTGGTGGAACTCGGCGCTGCCTGGTGTGGCCACCGCGTCGGCGAACGCGGCGGCACCGGCCAGGTCCGGCTTCAGCCACACCTGGACGGTGAGCTGCTGCGAGGACGGCACGGAGCCGGCGACGGTCATGGCGCGCACGGCGGGAGAAGCCGTTCCCGGCACCGCTGCGCCGGCCGCCGCCTGTGCGCCGTCGGGCATCCCCAGCATCGCCCCTGCGACCAACACGGCCGCACAGCCTACGCTGCCCACAGCGACCCTGCGACGTCTCCTCGTCACGGCCCCCACCCCCAACTCGATCACGCCGGCACCCGCCGGCTTCCGCCCCCGCGCCTCGTACGACGCGCATCCGCGGCTCGGGGTTGCGGTGTTCCGCGGGATTGCCCTTGCCGAAGGGGCACGGCATGAACACCTCGGCTCCACCGACGGCTGCGTCCCGTACCGCCTGCCCTCGGGACACTACGACCTGACAGCGCTCCCTCCCGCGTAGAGCGCCCTCGCCTGCTCCAGGTCCACCGTCCCGTCCTCACCGATGGGCAAGAAGTACTTCACCTGCCACGCCTGGGTGTTGCGAGCCTGGCGGCTCGTGGTGGTCACCCACGGCGGGTAGACGCGGAACGCCCGCTTTCCGCCGGAGCCGTTCCGGGAGACGATGTCGCGCTCGCGGAGCAGGTCCCGGGGGAACACGAAATGCCCGAACCGGTCGCCTTCGCGGCTGCTGACGACGAAGAGATCAACGCCGTCGTCAACATCGAACGGCCGGATCGGTCCCTCCGCGGACCTCTGCCACACGGTGACGAACTGACCGGCTTTCGTCGGCGTCGTCCTGGCCACGCGGAACCTGACCGAGAGGCCCTTCAGCGTGAACTGATGCGCCGCGTACTCCGCGCTCTCCGCCTCCGGCACGGGCTGTGAGCAGGAGAACCCACACGGGTCGTACACACGTTCCTTCGCCGCCAGCACATCGCTGTGCGCCGCCCACGGTTCGTCTGTTGCCGTTGCCTCGCCCGCTGCCATTGCCTTGTCCGTTGCCATTGCCTCATCCCTGACCGGAGTAGATCACGAGCGTCTGATCGGGCTGTTCGGCCAGGTGAAATGCCGTATAGGCGTAGTCGACCACCTCGCCGCCGGGGCTTCGCAGCCGTTTTCGTCCGCCGTGCCGGGCCTGTACGTCGTACCTCGGCCACCAGGCCCGCACTTCGGGGCTCCCCGTCTTCAACTCGTCGACGAGCCGGGTGTACTGCGGATCGCCCGAATGGCGTCCGGCCAGTGTGCGCAGCCGGGCGAGCAGGCCCTGCGCCTCCGGCTCCCAGTCGACCAGGACCTCCCGGGCCACGGGTTCGAGGAACACCCAGCGGGCGAAGTTCGCCGAACGGTGCGCCGCTGTGGTGAGGGTGGGGAACAGGCAGGGGAACAGTTCCTCGGCCGCCCGGTTGCGGCTGAGCACGTCGTAGGTGCCGCTGATGATGTACGCCGGGTGGGGCTGGAGCAGGTGGGGGACGGCTGCCACCTCCGCGGGCAGCGGCGTGGGTTCGTCGGCGTCGGCCGCGGGCGGGTGACCGGCCAGCCGGAAGAGGTGACCGCGCTCATGCCGGTCGAGTCGCAGCACCGAGGCGAGCGCGTCGAGCACCTGATCCGAGGCGCGGATGTCCCGACCCTGCTCAAGGTACGTGTACCAGGTGACGCTGATCCCGGCGAGCAGCGCGAGTTCTTCCCGGCGCAGCCCTGGCGTACGGCGCCGGCCTGTCTGCGGCAGACCGACCTCCTCGGGGGAGATGCGCTCTCTGCGGCTGCGCAGGAAGGCACCCAGCTCACGGCGTCGTTCGGGCTCTTTCGGCATGATGCATGGCACCCCTGGTTCCAGAATAAACACGTTCTGTATACCAGGCTCTTCCGATCGCAGACTGGCGTTCCGGGCGGGGGCGCGGCTCGTGCCCCCGGAACCGGAGAAGGAAGAGGAGGACATCGTGTCGGGAATCGACGGCAAGATCGACGGCAAGATCGTGGCGATCACGGGCGCCAGCAGCGGCATCGGCGAGGCGACCGCGCTTCTGCTGGCCGGACGGGGCGCGCGACTCGTCCTGGGCGCCCGCCGGTCCGAGCGCCTAGCGGACCTGGTGACCCGGATCGAGCAGGCGGGTGGCACGGCCGTGCAGACCCGCACCGACGTGGCCCGGCGGGACGACCTGCACGCCCTGGTCACGCTGGCCGTCGAGCGATTCGGTCGGCTCGACGTACTGATCAGCAACGCCGGGGCGGGCACGATCTCGCCCCTCGACGATCTGCGTGTCGACGAGTGGGACCACATGGTCGACGTCAACATCAAGGGGGTGCTGCACGGGATCGCCGCCGCGCTGCCGGTCTTCCGGGCGCAGGGCACCGGGCACTTCATCACCACCGCCTCCACTGCCGCGTTCCGCGTCATGCCGGCCATGGCGGTCTACGCCTGTACGAAGGTCGCGGTGCGGGCCGTGTACGAAGGGCTTCGCCAGGAAGCCGGGAACTCCCTGCGGGTGACCACCGTCTCGCCCGGCATGATCAGTACCGGGTTCGCCGAGGCGTCAACGAATCAGCGGGTCAGGGCGGAGATCACGGAGGCCCGGGACCGTATGGCGATCCCACCGGAGGCGATCGCGCAGGCCATCGCGTTCGCCGTCGAACAGCCCGCCACCGTCGACGTTAACGAGATCGTCGTACGGCCGACCGCTCAGAGTTGATGCGGGCTTGGCCGACGGTGGAGGCGCCGGGAAGCGGGCCGAGGTCGCCGGGGGCCTTGAGCCTTCCACCGCAACCTTTTCCAAGGTGTGCCCGGGGCTGGTATGAGTGGTGGCGGTAGATGGGAAGCCGGGTATCACGTGAGCCCGTACGTAAGCGGGTCTTCAGGGGGTGGGCCAGTGGCCGCAGGTTTACCGGCTGCAGCGGGACAGGGCGATGCGGACCGTCCGGATACGGGACCGGATCACCCTGACGGCGATACAGGGAATACAGGGAATACAGGCGATTCAGCGGACGCGGGGGATGCCGGCGGTCCGCGTCCGGACAACGACGACACCACACCGACCACGGCGCGCAGACGCCTCTCCGGGTGGCTGCGCACCGTTCCGGGACTGGCCGCGTCCACGGTCGTCACCACGCTGGCAGCGGCGGCTGGCACGGCGGTGGTTACCGGTGCGGTGCACCTGTGGCCCGGGTCCGCGTCGTCGAACGTCTCCCTGTCCGTCGAGACCGACCCGATGCGTCTCGACGCCGAAGGGGACATCCTCCAGCTCATACCCGCCGAGCGGTTCGACGGCAGTGCACCGCAGACCGGGTGTGGCGGCTTCTGGTCCTGGGGCCGAGCCCGGGGCGGAGTGGACGAGGACCGGACGAGGATGCAGTTGACGGTGACCAACAGTGGCTCGAACACGGTGCTGATCACCGGCATGCGGGCTGAGCTGGTCGCGCGCAAGCCCGTTGCCCCCGTCGTGGAGGCGGGGTGTCGCACCCAGGGTGAGGCGAAGGTGTACTCGGTGAACATCGACCTCGACAAACCGCAGCCGAACGGTGTCTACGACAACGGCGGCAAGAGTGTCCAGCCGGACTTCACCGTGGCGGCCGGCGATCTGGAGACATTTCTGGTCACGGCCCGCATCACACATGGCGCCGCCCAGTGGAAGCTGGCCGTCGATCTCGTCGAGGACGGTCATCAGCGCACCGTGGTCTTCGACGGCGACGGTGGCAAGCCGTTCAGCACCGTGACCCGTCCGACGGGTCTGACCAGTTGGGAACTGGATCCCGGCGGAGGGGGCTGGCGCAAGGCCACCGGCGGCAGCGCCGCCTCGGCGGGCCAAGAGGGCGGGACGTCATGACCGAGCGGGCACCCCGGCGTGTGCTGAGCACACGCGCGGTCGTCGGCGTCCTCGCGGCAGCCATGACGGTGGGAGTGCTGCTGGTCGTGGTCGTCCAGCGGGTCGGGCGGACGGACTCCCCCGGCTCTGCCGGACCGCCGCAACAGCAGGCGGCTCCCCGTCTCCACGGGCTGACGCGCGTCGTGGCCGGACAACGCGTCACCTCGATCGCGGCCGGCAACGGCAGCGTGGTCTACGGAACCGAGGCCGGCGGCGTCTTCGTCACATCGTCGGCTGCGACCCCACGACGGATCACAGGTCTGCCCGGACGCGTGGTGAAGCTCGCTTTCGACCCCACCGGACGATGGCTGGCGGCCGCCAGCGACCGCAGCGAACTCGCCGTCATGGACATGGCCCACCCGACCGCCCCGGTCGTCCGCCGCCCCTACCAGGCCGCCTCGCCCGTGCTGGGCCAATACGACCTCACCCTCAAGGCAGACCGGCTCGCCGTCGATTCCACCGGCAGCCATGTCGCCGCGCAGACGGACATGATCGGCATCTACGACATGCGCGACAGCCGTCCCCCGCGCTGGCTGGCCATGAGATACGAGTGTTCCGCTGCCGACGACATCGGCTTCGTCCGCGCCGAGTTCGTCGCCACGTTCGACTCCTGTGCCAATGTCTGGGACGCGTCGACGTGGCGCATGGAGCGGCAGGTCTTCTTCCCCGGCTCTGGCCATGCCTCGGTCGGTCCCGATCGCCTCGTCTACGGGACGTTTCGCCACGCCATGCTGCTGGACTACCGCGCGACCAGCCCGCTGCCGAGCGCCTCGGCCGTCCCCGGCCAGCCCCATCCGAGGCTCAGCGGCATCATCGCCGACAAGACCATCAGCACCCGACGCAGCCCGATCCAGCCGGTGGCCGACGACGGCCATGTCGTGACGGTCCTGCAAAGCGCACGCCTCGTCTTCTGGGAGCCCGCAACCCACCGCACGCTGACCACCGTGTCCCTGCCCTTTCCCGCCGTCTGCCCGTCGGTGCAGAAGATCAAGGGCCCCGCGCAGTTCACCACCTCCTTCTCCCCGGACCACAAGAGCTTGGTCATCACCGGCTACTGCCCACCGCCCGACGACCAGCCGAACTCCCAGAAGGACGAGGGGCGTTCCCTGAACGGGAGCTGGATGCTCGCCTACCCGACGACGGGAGACAACCGGTAGTCCGTCACGGTGCCGAGCGAACGGTGGCCGCGCCCGGACCATGTCGGGGGTACGTCACATCTTGGCGCCGAAGTCCTGCGTCCACCAGGGACCGCCCGTGCCCTTGTGCACTCCCACGCCGATGTCCTTGAAGGAGCAGTTGAGGATGTTCGCCCGGTGGCCGGGGCTGTTCATCCAGGAGTCCATGACGGCCGCGGCGGTCTGCTGGCCCTGGGCGATGTTCTCGCCGTAGGTGGACCAGTGGTAGCCGGCGGCGGTGATCCGCTGCCCGGGATCCGCGCCGTCGGGGTTGGTGTGGTCGAAGAAGTGGCGTGCGGCCATGTCGTCGGACTGGCCCTGAGCCGCCTTCTGCAGTTGCGGGTCCTCGGTGAGCGGGCCGCAGCCGGCGGCTGACCGTTGTTTGTTCACCAGCGCGACCACCTGGCCGGCGACGTCGTTCGGATCCGGCTGCGGCTGCGGTGTGCCGGCCGGGGCGGGAGCCCGGTGGGTGGGTTTCGGGGCCGCGGGTGTGTGTTTCCCTGCAGGGCTCGCCGACTTCGTGGCACGCGCCTTTTTCGGCTTCGACGGGGGCGGGGACGGCGACGCGGAAGGCGCGGATGCCGGCGTTCCGCTCTGGGCACTGGGCGTCGAGAGGTCCAGCACGGGGACGGCTGTGCTTCGCTCGGCGTTCGCGGCGTCGGTGCCGGTGCCGGAGTCGGTGCCGAAGTACCACAGGCCGCCTCCCGCCACACAGGCCGCGACGACGGCGCCCCCGACGGCCCGGCGACGCATGCGCCGCCGCCGACGGGACTGGCTGCGCGAGCCGGTCCGGCCCCGTATGCCACTCCGCCCGGCACCCGAGCCCGAGCCCGCGCCGCCCCCGGGGCTGCCGAGCACTGTGACCGCGCCGGCCGGCGCGAGCCTTCCCGAAGCGGAGGAGACCAGGGCGACCAGCGCGGGTGACGCCGCGATCAGCGCCAGACCGGCCAGCAGCCCTTCCGCCGGCATGAGGCCGCTCCACAACCCACTGCAGCGCGTGCAGCCACGCGCGTGCCTGGCTATTCGCTTGCGCCACAGCGCCGAGGGCCTGCCGTCCCAGGAAGCCAGCACGACCCGGAGTTCCTCGCACAGCGGCCTGGCGTCGAGCGCTCGTACCACCACGCGGGCCGCCTCCAGCTGCGCCTTCATCCGCTGGACCCGGACGGCCGCGTGCTGAGGCGAGAGGTCCAGAGCCATGGCGACCTCCGCCCGCGTGAGTTCGCCGGCGCACTCCAGCCACCACAGGGACAGCAATTCCCGGTCGTCGGGCTCCAGCCAGCGCGTCGCCCGCGCCGTCTCCAGGCGCTGCCCCGTGAGCTGCAGTCGGACGACCGTCAGATCGACGAAGTCCGCGCCCGGATCGGCCAGATCCTCGGCCTCCTCCACCGCGCCCGGGGCGGAGAGTCGATTCTGCCGGTGCTGTCGGACCTGGTTCATCGCGATGGCCACCAGCCAGGAGCGGAACCGCTCGGGGGTACGCAGTCCGTCCAGCCCGTCCAGGGCTCGCAACATGGTCTCCTGCACCACGTCGTCGACATCCACCGAGCCGTTCAGGGCCCGGCCCACGATGTTGTAGACCAGGGTGAGGTACGCGTTGACCAAGGCGTCCTGTGCCTGTGTGTCGCCCTCGCGGGCGGCTGTGACCAGCGCCGCCGTCTCCGTCGCGTCCTGCGTGCTCATACCCATGCTTCCTGTCCTCGAGACCGCACGATTGTGTCCGATACCTGGGAGACCCCTCGCCCCGCCTCGGATAACACTTCTTCTTCCGCAGGCAATCCGGGAGCGGCCCCGGGTGCGGCCCCGGGAGTGGCCCGGCCAGCGTCTCCGGGGGACACGCGCGACTCGTCGTGGCCCACCAGGAGGAGCACGTGCCGGCCCCGCCCCTGGCCCGCCGCACCCCCGCCCCTGCCCTCGGCTTTTCGCACTCTTCGCATCAGACGGAGCCGCATTCCAGCCAGGTAACGGATCGCCGGGAACCGGCCTTCCATAAGGCCCACGTGAGCCATCCTCAAAGGGAAAGCTATAGGTGACACGTTGGATGTGATCACCGTCTCCGTGTTCCCGGGAACCGAAGTCGGCCCGAGTCCATCCACAGGGCGTCAATACCCCTGCCATGGGTGGCCAGTTAGCGCAAGTGCGTTCCGAATGGTGAGATAAACTCGCCTTCGGATGCCCGCTCGTCACGGGCGTCCCGCTTCCTCATACCTTCAGCGACGAAAGCCCACGTCAGTGGACCCGCACCGTCGCACTCCGCCGGCTTTCCCATGCCGGTGGCCCACGCCTTCGAGCAGGAATTGATGCCCGTTCAACCAATTGCGGAACTCATACGTTTCGCCCGGCACAACTCACCTTTCTACCGCGAGCTTTACGCACACCTTCCCGATCACGTGACCCGTCTCACGGATCTCCCGGTGGTGCCCCAGGCCGATTTCTGGCGAGCCAACACGCCTCGCGACAATCGACTGCTGACCGCCCCTCTGAACGAAGCGGTCGTATTCCGCAGTGGCGGAACCACGGGCTCGCCGAAGTTCTCCTACTACACCCGCACCGAATGGCGTGAATTCACCGCCGCGTTCGGTGCCGGGCTCGTCGGTGCCGGGCTGCGGCCCGGTCACCGGGTGGCGGATCTCTTCTACGCCGGCGACCTGTACGCGAGCTTCAGCTTCGTCCTCGACTCCCTGCACCGCTCCCCCGTGGCCAATGTCCGCCTGCCCATCGGCGGCGCGACTCCCTGGGAATCCACCGCGGCCACCTTGGAGGAGTTCCGGGTCCAGGTCGTCGCGGGCACACCGACCACGCTGTGCTCGCTCGCCGAACGCCTGACCGGCGCGGGCCGCACCCTGCCGGACGTGGAGCTGCTCTTCTTCGGCGGCGAATGTCTCTTCGGAGACCAACTCCCGTTGCTCCGGGCGGCGTTCCCCCATGCCGAGCCACGCTCGCTCGGATACGCGAGCGTCGACGCGGGGCTCCTCGGCGAGGCCGTACCCGGCGGGGATCCGCGCCTGCACCGCGCGTTCACACCGCACACGGTGGTCGAGATCCTCCATGACGAGTCCGACGAGTCCGACGAACCCCACCAGCCCGGCACGTCCGATGAACCGCACCAGCCCGGCACGTCCGACGAGCCCGTCACCGGCAACGGCGTGCCGGGGCGGCTGGTCGTCACCGATCTCCGCAGGCGGCTCATGCCCGTGCTGCGCTATCCGGCGGGCGACCGGGCCGAGTGGGTGGACCGGGACGCGGGTGTCTTCCGCATCCTCGGGCGCGCCGAGGAGGGCGTGCGGGTCGGCCCCGTATCCCTCCACACCGAGGACGTCCATGCCGTCGTCACGGCCGCCGACACCCACGGCGAGGTGACCGGTCTACAGCTCGTGGTACGACGGCGGGAGGGCCGGGACGGTCTGGTGCTGCGGCTCGCGATCGCCGATCCCCGGCAGGCGCCGTCCGCGTTGACGGAGTCCGTCACGGCCTCGGTCCTCGCCGCGCGGCCCTTCTACGCGACCGCGACCGCGTCCGGGCATGTGAACCCGCTCGCCGTCGAATGGGTGCGCCACCAGGATCTCGCGGTCAACTCCCGCTCGGGCAAGCTGATCCGGGTCGTCGACGAACGGCCGCACTCGTGAGCCTGACCTCTCAGCGCGCGCGGCGTCTGCCGCTCGTCCTGCGCAATCCGTCCTTCGGCCGGGTCTGGGCCGGTCAGCTGCTGACCCAGGCGGCGAGCCGCATGTTCCAGGTCGGCGCGGTCTGGTGGCTCGTCGGGTTCGCGGGCGGTGAGCACCGCGGGCTCGACTCGGGGCTGTTCCTCATGGTGAGCACCGTGCCCGCGGTCGCGCTCGCCCCGCTGATCGCCCGCGTCATCGCCCGGTACGCTCCGCGCACGGTGCTGGCGGCCGCGGCGTTCGTGGCGGGCGCCGTGGCGGTGACAGCGGCCGTCCTGGCCTGCGCCGGGGCCCTGCCCCTGGCCGTCGTCTACGCGGTGGGGCTGGTACTGGCCGGCTGTCAGGCGGTCTTCGACCCCTGTCTGACCACCTCGGTGCCGGACCTCGTCGAGGACGCCGACATCGAGTCGGCCACCGGCTTCGAACTGTCCACCCAGTCCGTCGCCGGCCTGTGCGGCGGCCTGCTCGGCCCCCTGGTGGTGGACGCGGGGAAGCTGACCGGCGTCACCACCGTCTGCGGCGCCGCGTATCTGCTCGCGGCCCTGCTGGTCGGCTCCACCCGTTTCCCGCGCCGTACGGCCGGACACGGCCCGGCATCCGAGCGGCGCACGCTCCGCCAGGTACTGGCCGGTCTGCCGTTCATCCGCCGGGTGCTGGTCTGCTTCGCCGCCGCCAATGTCTTCACGACCGCCGTCTACGTCGTGATGCCGCTGTACACCCGGGAGGTGCTGCACGCGACGGGCTCCACCGTCGCCTCGCTGGAGACGGCTCTCGGTGCGGGCGCTCTGCTGGGCTCGTTCACGGGCGGCCGCCTGCCCGGCCGTCCCGTCACGGTCGGCAGCGCGTGTCTGACCCTGATGGCCGCGGCCCTCGGTCTGCCGGGCCTGTTCGCCGGGCATATGGCGGCCCTCGCGTCGATGGCGGTGGCCGGCTGGTGTGTCGGCGTGATCGGCGTGCGGTTCGTCGCGTTGTTCCAGCGGCTGGTGCCCGCCGACGACAAGCCGGGCTTCTTCGCGGTCATGCAGGCGGTGCTGGGCGCCACGTTCCCCGTGTCCTCGCTGGTGTTCGGCGCGCTGGGCGACCATCTGACGGCCACGACGCTGTGCCTGGCGCAGGGCGCGGGACTCGTGCCGGTCGCGCTGGCGCTGTGGTGGCTCGGCGGCCGAGCGAACGCCACCGGGCAGCCCGGCCAGGACGCGCCGGCGCCGGTGCCCGCGGGTGAGGCCTCGTGACCGCCGTCCTCTCCCCCGCGACCGTCCAGGACATCGCCGAGCTGCGGCAGTTGTACTTCGAGGTGTACGGGCACGGCTATCCGGTGCCGCTCGGCAGCGAACCGGCGGTCATGCGCCGGCTGATCACCGACGGCACCGCGCACTGGCTCACCGCCCGCACCGACGCCGGCGACCTCGTCGGCTCCGCGGTCGTCGTGACCGAACCCGGCGGCCGTATCGGCAAACTGGTCGGCCTCGCCGTGCACCCCGGCCATCGTGGCGGCGGTCTGGCCTCCCGGCTGACCGGGGCGGTCTGCGACGAGGCCTTCGCCTCGGGTCTGCTGGACTCGGTGTACGCCACCGTGCGCCTGGTCACCGAAGGTCCGCAGCAGGTCGTCGTACGCAATGGATTCCGGCCGCTCGGCCTGCTGCCGAACGCCGTCGAGGTCGAGGGCTGCGAGACGCTCGCGCTGTTCGCCCGCTATGCCGACGGTGTGCTGGAGCGCCGCGAACCCGTGGCGAGCGTGCCCGAGCGGCTGTCGGCGCTGCTGTCCGCCGCTTCCCACGGCGTCGGCATCGACTACACCCGCACGCGGCCCGCCCCCTGCCACGGCGCGGGGGCCGCCGCCGGCGCCGAACCGATCGAGCTGATCGCGGCCCCTGCCTTCGTGCGGCGCCGTTTCCTGGAGCTGTTCCCCGCGGCCGACGACCGTTTCTTCCCGCTGCACACGCCGAACGCGGTCCTGGTGGCCGCCGACGGCCGCTTCGAGGCGTACGCCGACCTCGATCCCGTGGCGGGCAGTTGCGCGCTGGTCGCGGTCCATCCCCGCCCGGCCGCGGTGGCGGGAAGCCTGGAGGCGCTGATCGCGTCGGTCACCCGGGCCGGCGCCGACTATGTCGAGGCACTGCTGCCGCTGGCCGACACCGAGGCCTTGGAGGTCTTCCTCGCCTCGGGGTTCGTACCGAGCGCGGTCTACCCCGCGATGCGCCGTATCGGCGACCGGCTCCACGACTATGTCGTGCTCTCCCGCACCGGCCGGCAGATCGACTTCCGTACGACCGCGGTCAGCCCGCTGCTCCAGCCGTATCTCAGCGCCTACCTGAGTGCCTGGACCACCACCTATCTGCCCCTTCACGAGGTGTCCCGATGAAACCCCATCTCGCTCCCGTCGAGGTTCCCGACCCGGCGGCGCTCGGCCAGGTGCAGCGCCTGTGCGACCTGGCCGAGCCGTACGCCGACGGCCCCGGCACCGACGCGCTGTTCGCCGCGGCCATGGCGGAGGCCAACGCCTGGCACGCCCGCCGCTCCCCCTTGTTCGCGGCCCTGCTCCAGGAACCGGCCGGGACACCCGCTCCCACGGTGGGCGACGGAGTGCGCACCCCACTGGTGCCGGCCGCCTTCTTCAAGCGTCATGAGGTGCTGTCGATCCCGCGCGACGAGGTGTTCCTGCATCTGACCTCCTCGGGCACCACGGGCCAGAAGTCACAGATGTTCTTCGACGAGTGGACCATCCGCTCGGCGCAGCGCATGGTGGCCCGGATCTTCGACCACTACGGCTGGATCACCCCCGAACAGCCGGTGAACTACCTGCTGTACAGCTACGAGCCGGCGCCGGCGCTGAAACTGGGCACGTCGTTCACGGACAACTACCTGTGCGACTTCGCCCCGGCCCGGCACACCACGCACGCCCTGCGGCACACCGGCAGCGGCCACGAGTTCGACGTGCACGGCTGCATCGCGGCCCTCCACCGCTACGCCGAGGACGACGTACCGGTCCGTATCCTGGGCTTTCCCGCGTTCCTGTACTTCACCCTGGAGCGGATGCGGGCGATGGGGCTGCCGCCGCTGCGGCTGCCCGAGGGCTCGCTGGTGGTGCTCGGCGGCGGCTGGAAGGGGCACGCGGACCGGCAGATCGGCAAGGACGTCTTCTACGCCGAGGTCACCGACCGACTCGGGATTCCCGCCGAGCGGGTCCGCGACACATTCGGTTCCGTCGAGCACTGCGTGCCGTACATCGAGTGCGCCCAGCACCGGCTGCATGTGCCGGTGTGGTCCCGAGCGGCCGTCCGTGACACCGGGACGCTGCGTCCCCTGCCGTACGGCGAAAAGGGCTTCCTGCATCTGGTCAGCCCCTACATCACCTCGGTGCCCGCGCAGAGCGTGCTGATGGGCGACCTCGCGTCGCTGCATCCCGGCGAGGAGTGTCCCTGTCCGCTGTCCACCGACTGGTTCACCGTGCACGGCCGGGCCGGAGTGAGCCGTAACCGCAGCTGCGCGGTCGCCGCCGCCGAACTGATGAAGGGAATGTCGTGAACACCTCCGTACTCCACCTCTGGCAGGGCGAGTTCGTCGACGACGCCGAGGCCGGCCGACGGCTCGCCGCTCTCCCCGAGCTGGCCGGGCGGGTCCTGACACATCCCCTGCCCACCGATGTGGTGCTCGGCGCCTGTGCCGCGGTCAGCCGTGACCTGGCCGATCCCGCCTCCACGCTGCACGGCCGGCTGGCCGGGCAGCTGCCCACGGACGAGGCCAGGGCCGTACTCGCCGAGCTGGCGGCCGCGCTCACCCGGGAGGCGCTGGAGCGCAAGCTGCGGCGCGAGCTGGGCGGTCTGCGCCCGGAGCGGCTGACCCTGCCGGACGCCCGCGAGACGGTGTACGAGGCCTGGGCGCCCGTCGGCCTGCTGGTGCACATCGCGCCGGGCAACGCGGCGGGCGTGGCTCCGCTGAGCGTCGTCGAGGGACTGCTGGCCGGCAATGTGAACGTGCTGAAGACCAGCAGCTCCGACTCGGCTCTCGCCCTCGACGTGCTCGCCGCGCTCGGTGCGGCCGACCCGTCCGGGCTGATCGCCGGGCGGATCGTCGCCCTGCGCTTCTCCTCCGCGCGCCGTGAGTGGCTGGAAGCCGTCTGCGGGCCGGCGGACGCGATCGCGGTGTGGGGCGGCGAGGACGCGGTGCGCGCGGCGGGCGAACTGGCCTCGCCCGGCTGCCGGTTGGTCGAATGGGGCCACCGGATCTCCTTCGCCTATCTGACCCGGCAGGCGGCGGCCGAGGACAGCGTGCTCGACGCACTCGCCGAGGACGTCTGCCGCCACGAACAGCAGGCGTGTTCCAGCCCCCAGGTGGTGTATCTCGACACCGACGGGACCGACGGCACCGAGGAACTCTTCGCGTTCGCCGGCCGGTTCGCCGAACGGCTGGCGAAGGTGTCCGACGAGCACGAGGCGCCTGTGCCGGGCCCCGCCGAGCAGGCGGAGATCAGCACGGTGCAGCAGCTCGCCCGGCTCGAACAACACCTGGGCCTCACCCGTGTGTTCGCCGCCGAGGACGGCTCCTGGCGGGTCCTGGCCGACACCCGCCCGGCGCTGGACGCCTCCCCGCTGCACCGCAGTGTCTGGGTCAAGCCGCTCCCCCGGCACGCCATCACCGCCACGTTGCGGCCCATGCGCCGCTATCTGCAGACCGCCGCGATCGGCGGCGACCGCGCGGACGTGGCCGCGCTGTCCCGAGCCATGTTCGCCGCGGGCGTCACCCGCGTCACCCCGGTCGGCTCCATGCTGGACAGCTACGAGGGCGAACCTCACGACGGCGTCTACGCGTTGCAGCGCTACAGCCGCAGGGTGAGCGTACGCGCCACAGACAGGGACTTCCGTACGGTGCCCTGCCTGGACGACCTGGTGGCACCGCCGGTGCTGCCTCCCGCACCGGACGCGCCGCTGCTCGGCAAGGAGGGCGTGCAGCGCGCGCTCGCCACCATGGATCCACGGCACGCACACCTCTACTTCCGCAGCGGAGGTTCCACGGGCGCGCCCGCGCTGTCGGTGTTCACCTGCGACGACTACGACAACCAGATGCGCGCCGCGGCGGACGGACTGCTCGCCGCCGGCTTCGACCCGGCACGTGACCGGGCGGCCAACCTCTTCTACAGCGGTGGCATGTACGGAAGCTTCATCAGCTTCTTCTCCATCCTGGAGCGGCTGAACGCGACCCAGTTCCCGATCGCCGCGGGCCCCGACCACGCCATGGTCGCCGAGGCACTGATCGCCCACCGGGCCGACACCGTCTTCGGGATGCCGTCCTACCTGTGGCAGCTCCTCCACGCCGAGGCCGACCGGCTGCGCGCCTACGGCGGGATCCGCAAGGTGTTCTACGGCGGCGAGCACTTCACCGCCGAACAACGCCGGGTGCTCACCGACGACTTCGGGGTGGAGGTCATCCGCTCCGCGGCCTACGGCAGCACCGACCTCGGCCCCCTCGGCTACCAGTGCGCGTCCTCCGCCGGCTCGGTCCACCATGTGCTGACCGACCTGCACACACTGGAGATCCTGGATCCGCGGGCGGACCGGCCGGTGGCCCCGGGGGAACCGGGACGGCTGGTGTTCACCTCCCGCGCCCGGACCGGTCAGCGCCTGGAGCGCTACGAGATCGGTGATCTGGGACGCGCGGTGGAGGGCACCTGTGCGTGCGGCAGCACGGTGCCTCGGCTGGAACTGCTCGGACGCTACGGCGATGTGGTGCGCGTGGGCACGTACTTCCTCAACTACCGGCGGATCGTAAGGGTGTTGGAGGAGCGGCTCGCCTATCTCGGCGAGGTGCAGCTGTCGGTGGCACCCGGCGCCGACCGGGAGGAGCTGACGGTCCGGCTCGACGAGCAGTACGCCCCCGACGCCGACCTCACACGTGACGCGATCCTCACCGAGGTGCCGGAGGTGGCTTCAGCGGTGGCGGAGGGCTTGCTCTCCCTCGCCGTGCGGAGCATACGGCGGGAGGCCTTCGAGCGCACCCCGACCAGCGGCAAGCTTCGTACGGTCGTCGATCTGCGCTGAGACGGTGTGGGCGGCCGTTTCGGCCACCGGACCGCGCCCGGCCGCGGTCCGGTGGCGGACGGCCGCCCCTCGGCAGACGATCAGACGACGAGCGCCACCAACCCCACCACCACGAACGCGATACCGGCCAGCAGAGCGGGCCGAACAGCAGGATCGTCACGGCACCGAACACCAGCCATCCCATCGCACGGCGACCGACCTCGGCGGTCTCGGGGTCCGCGGGGTCGTACGTGATACCGAAGCGGACGTCAGTACCGCACGTCGCCGCGGTACGGCGCTGGCATGGGCTGTGGAATGCCCGTGCGAGATACCGGCACCGCTCGGGGGTGGACCGGCTGCTGTGCTCCTCGGCCCCTGGAAAATGACTCGATGGCGTGCCGCAGCCCTGGCACAGTGGCGCACCATGGACGACTCCGAGTTCGTGACCGCTGCGGATGTGCGGCTCATGCAGGGCTTGGCTCAGCGGGTCACCGCCGCCCGTCCCGACCTGGTGAACAGCGATGCGTCGTACGGAGAGCTGGCCTGGAACTGGGGCAAGGGGCACGCAAGCGTCGGCCGGAGCTGGCCTCGTCGGATGTGGTTCTCCGGTGCCGACCTGGTCGCGTGGGGCTGGGCCTGTCTGCCGCACCGGGTGAGGCGGAACGACGGGTCGGTGAAGGACGTCACCGGCGCCTATCTGGCCTACCAGGTTCATCCCGAACACAGCGAGCTGGTGGACGAGGTGATCGACTGGTACGACGGTGTGACGATCGGCATCGAGCGCACGGTACTGCCGGGAATGGCCGACTCATGCGCGCTGAAGCGCTGGGCGGCGCACGGCTATGAGACCGATCCGGCCTCGCTCGGCGACGCCGGCTCCTGGACCCAGCTCAATGAGCGGGACCTCGATGACCTGGAACGGCCGGTGCTGCCGGACGGCTTCCGCTTCCGCACCGCCGACGAGGCCGGGCCACAGGCCGCGGTCCAGGCCCATGTGGACGCCTGGGCCCCGACCACGTATACGGCCGAGGCCTACGAGGACGTCCGGCGGACACCGCCGTACCGCGGCGACCTGCACGTCCTGGTGGAGGCTCCGGACGGCACGATGGCCGCATCGACGATCATGTGGCTGGACGAGGCGAACAGGACCGCCGAGTTCGAGCCGGTCGGCACGCATCCGGACCACCGGCGGCTCGGGCTGGGCAGGGCGATGCTGCTGCACGGGATGCACCTGGCGCGGCAGGCCGGGGCCGATCACATGACGGTCGCCTGTCTGGGTGCGCCAGGGCATCCCGCGGCGCGCGGGCTGTACTACAGCGTCGGCTTCCGGAAGTTCACCCGGGACGTGCCGCTCGTCAAGGCCGGCGGGAGGGCGGGGTCTCGATCATGAGGGCGATGCCGTCGAGGAGCGGCTTGAGGCCGAACTCGAACAACGCGTCCAGGTCGAGGTCGTAGCCGTCCTTGCAGGTGCTGGTGACCCTGGTGAAGACGGGGTAGCGGGTCGCCGTGGTGAGCGCGGCGAAGGCGGGGGCCTGGTGGTCCATCCACTGGTCCTCGGACAGGCCGGTGGCGGCCTCGGCCTGAGCCTCCCGCTCCAGGTGTACGGCGATGCCGTGAATGTAGCTGTAGAGCAGGACGTGCAGGTCGAGCATGGTCTCGGGGTCGAGGCCATGGCCGTCGAGGGCGGCGAGCGCCCACTCCGCGTGCGTCATCAGTTCCGGAAGCATCAAGGGCCGGGTGAGGGAGCCGACCTGGGCGAGCCAGGGATGTCTGCGGTAGATCCGCCACAGCGTGCGCGCGGCGAGTTCCAGGCGGGCCCGCCATCCCTGCGGCGGCTCGTCCGGATAGGTCTCCTCACCGAACGCGGCGTCCGCCATCAACAGCACCAGGTCGTCCTTGCTGTTGACGTACCGGTAGGGGGACATGGCGGCGACGCCGAGCCTGGCGGCGACGCTCCGCATCGACACCGCGCCGAGTCCTTCGACGTCCGCGAGGTCCGTCGCGGCACGGACGATCCGCTCGCGGGTCAGTTCGTGATCGGAGAGGGCCGTGGACGCGGCACGGTGCCGGGCCGGGGCGCGCTGCTGCGCCACCGGCGCGGGCTCCCGGGCCGCCACCACGGTGCCGACCCGCGGTCGGGCCTCGACCAGCCCTTCCAGGCGCAGCACGGTGAGGGCCTTCGTGGCCGTGGCGAGCGCGACGCCCCACTCACGGGCGATCTGACGGGTCGACGGCACCCGCTCACCCGGGGCGAGCGTGCCCTCGGCGATACGCCGGGCGATCTCGTCGGCGATGCGCCGGAACGGCGGACCGGACTGCGAGGCCATGCTGTGGACCCCCCTGAACTCTTTCTGAGCTTTTTCCCGATCTTTTTCGGGCTCATCGAATCTGTACTAGTTCAGAGGCTACCAGCAGTCGAGCCCGAAAGGGTTCCTGAACTGGGCTCCTGTCCTAGACCAGATGGAGAGAAAGGGGAGTTGGCGGTGCTGCGCATACGCCGTACATTCAGACGCGTACGGCGTATTTCCAAGGAGTTCACATGAAGTCTGTGCTCATATCCGGTGCCGGTGTCGCCGGGTCCGCGCTCGCCCATTGGCTGCACCGTGACGGCATCGCCGTGACGCTCGTGGATCACGCACCGGGCCCTCGGCCCGGCGGTCAGGCGGTGGACATCCGTGGCGTCGCGCTCGATGCCGTCGAGCGGATGGGACTGCTGGAGCAGGCCCGAGCCCATCGCACCCGGATGCGCGGTATGTCGGTGCTGGACGGCGACGGCAAGGAGATCCACCGCTCCACCGAGATGACGTTCAGCAGTGGCCGGCTGGAGAACGACGACATCGAGCTGCTGCGTGAGGATCTCGTCCGCCTCCTGCACCAACGGGCCGGTGCCGGCACCGAGTTCATGTTCGCCGACCGCATCACCGCGCTCGACCAGGACGAGGACGGGGTGCGGGTCGCCTTCGAGCACGGCCGCCCCCGGACCTTCGACCTGGTCGTGGGGGCCGACGGTCTGCACTCGGCCGTGCGACGGCTGAGCTTCGGGCCCGAGGAGCGGTTCACCCGCCATCTGGGCACGCATCTGGCGATCTTCAGCTCGGACAACTTCCTGGCCCTGGACGACTGGCAACTGTGGCTCAGGGACGGCGAGGCCGGCTACGGCGTCTACCCGGTGCGCGACAACTCCGAGTTGAGGATCTCATTCGGCTTCGCGGCCGGGCCCTTGCCCGCCGGCCATCGTGGCGTCGAGCAGGACAGGCGGTTCGTCGCCGACCGGATGGCGATGCTGCGCTGGGAGACCCCGCGGCTGCTGAAAGCCCTGCGGGAAGCGGACGACTTCTACTTCGACGCGATGACCCAGGTCCGCATGGACCACTGGTGGAACGGCAGGACCGTGCTGCTCGGCGACGCGGGCTACTGCGCCTCTCCGCTGTCGGGTCAGGGGACCAGCCTCGCTCTCGTGGGAGCCTACGTCCTGGCCGACGCCCTGCGCCGGGCGGGAGCCGACCACCGCGCGGCCTTCGCCCGCTACGAGAAGCGCATGCGCCCGTTCGTCGAGCTCAACCAGGCACTGGCCACCGAGAACCCGGACGGACCACCCTGCGAGGAGTCCGTCGAGCGGGCCAAGAACGCGATCGCGCTCGACGAGTGACGTCCCCGTCCCGGGCCCTGACCGTCGCGCGAGCGCCGTACCCGGCGTGTTTTGTCATGCCGGGCGGCGATCGCACGCGGCAGGATGGCGGAGAAGCACGTACAACACCATGCTCACTCTCCCGGGACAGGTACGGCACAGTGAAAGACAAGGCTCAGCAGGCGTCTCCCGCCATGCATCCCGCGGTACGGGAGACCTACGGTCCGGCTGATCTGAGCGCGGAGCCGCTCTTCGCCGGGGGCTTCATCAACTTCGGGTACTGGCAGGCCATCGCCCTGGATCAACCGCTCGGCGAGGCTGAGCGGATCCGCAGTCAGGAGGATCTCTACCGGCGCGTCCTGGACGCGGCGGACGTGCCCGCGAAGTCGCAGATCCTCGAAGTGGGCTGCGGTCTGGGGAGGGGATGCGCGCTGGCCCTGCGGGAGTACGGACCCGCCACGGTCACCGGGATGGACATCCATCCCGACCAGGTGCGGCGGGCGCGCGCCGCGCACGCCGAGACGATCCGGCGGGAACCCGGGCTGCTGCGCTTCGTCCAGGGGGCCGCGGAGCGCATGCCGTTCGACCACCCCGGCTTCGACGCGGTCATCAGCGTCGAGGCCGCTCAGCACTTCACCGATCTCGGCGCCTTCGCGGCCGAGACCTCGCGGGTGCTGCGCCCCGGCGGCCGGTTGGCCCTCGCCGGCTTCTTCACCGTCGACGACGCACCCGGCCGGCCCGGGGAACTCGCCCGCCTGCTCGACACGTTCGCAAGCGGCCTGGACATCGCCCGGCCCGTGAGCGCGCTCACCGACGCGCTCACGGCCGCCGGACTCACAACCGTGCGCGCCGCATCCATCGGCGCGCACGTCTGGCCCGGGTGGGATCTGTGGCTCAGCCGGTGGTGGGACGCCGGAACCTGGCCGCGGAACTTCCTCCACGCCTACGAGCAGCACATCCTCGACTACTATCTGATCACGGCCGAACGACCCCGACAGCGCGGATAGTCCAGCCCCGCCCTGGGTGGCGAAGTGGGGTTCGATCGGCTTGCCGGGGCGGAGGGGGAACAGATGGCGCGGGGGGACGACCCGCCGGCGGGGTGGGACGTGGAAGAGCGTCATATGTGGGAGGCGTACCGGCGCGGCGACTGGTGCGAGGCCGTGTCGGAGGTGCGCGGTGAGGCCATACGCAGGCTGCTGCTGTCCGCGCCTCCCCCACGACCCGGTCGGCTGGCCCGGCTCCGGCTGCGCGGTGTGCGCATCCGGGGGCCGCTGGACCTGGCCGAGGCCGCCGTGGCGAGCGCCGTACGGCTGCACGGGTGCCACTTCGATGCGGCGCCGCGGCTGGAGGGCGGGCAGTTCGAGGCCCTGGAACTCGACGAGTGCCATCTGCCCGGTCTGCACACGCACAGTGCCCGCATCACCCAGGAGTTCAAGGTCACCCGGTGCACCGTGAACGGCACACTGGACCTGCGCTCCCTCAGCGTCGGTACCCATCTCTCCCTGGACGGCACCACGGTGCGTCCCGCTCCGGGCGAAGCCGGTGTCGCCGCCCAGTCCGTCGCCGTCGACGAGTCCCTCTGGGCGACGGGCCTGGACTGCGCCGGTGCCTTCCATCTGAACAACGCCCGGGTGCAGGACGCGCTCGTGCTCCGGGGAGCGGCGATCAGCACCCCCGAGGGACATCTGCAGATGCCGGAGATCACGGTCGGTGGCGGCTTGTATCTGGGACACGGCTTCTCCTGCGCCGGAACGGTCAACCTCTGCGGGGCCTCGATCGGGGCGTCGGTGGAGTTGCTCGACGCCACCCTCGCCGGACCGGGCACGGACGCGGGTCAGTACGCGCTCCATCTGGGCTCCGCACAGGTCGGCGGCGACATCCAGGCCGAGCGGGGACTCGTCGTCCAGGGACCCGTCACGCTCGACGACACATCGATACGCGGCAGTGTCGTGCTGAGGGGCGCCCGCCTCGACTTTCCCGCCGGTACGGCGCTCACGGCAGGCCGCACCCGCATCGGCGGCGATCTCGACTGCCGGGACGGGATGACCGCGCACGGCACCGTCGACCTGTGCGACGCCCGGATCGGTGGCTCGGTCCGCTTCCAGAGCGCCGAACTCACCGCCCCGGACAGCGGCAGGGTCGCCCTGAAGGCCAACGGGATCGACGTCGGCGGCGTGGTGCACCTCAGCGAGGGCTTCACCGCCCATGGCAGGATCAGCCTCAGCAGCGCCACCATCCGCAGCAGTCTGTCCTTCACCGGCGCGCTCCTGGACACGCCCGCCACCGAGCGGGCCCTCAGCTGCCGGGGTACGACGGCGGCCGTCCTGACTCTTCGGCCCCGTACGGCGCCCCTGGGCACCGTCGATCTCAGCCGCACCAAGGTGGAGCTGCTGCAGGACGACCCCACGACCTGGCCGGCCGCCCTCATGATGGAGGGCATCGTCTATGACACCATCCGTCCCGCTCTGCCCGCCGCGGAACGCCTCCCGTGGCTCGGGCGGGACCCGGACGGATTCACACCTCAGCCGTACGAGCAACTGGCGACCGTCTATCAGCAGCACGGCCGGGACGCCGACGCGCGGACCGTCCTGGTCGCCAAGCAGCGCACCATGCGGTCGACGCTGGGCCCGCCCGCTCGCGTATGGAGCTTCCTGCAGGACGCGACCGTCGGCTACGGGTATCGCCCGCTGCGGGCCGTATGGCTGCTGATCTGCCTCCTCGCCATCGGTTCCGCGCTCTTCCACGCATGGCCGCCCTCGCCTGTGGGCGACGGTCCGTACCCTCGCTTCCAGCCGGTCATCTACACCCTCGATCTGCTCCTGCCGCTGGTCGACCTCGGCCAGGAGCGGGCGTACGAACCGTCAGGAGGCATGCAGTGGGTGGCGATCCTCCTCATCGGAACCGGCTGGCTGCTGGCGACCACCGTCGCGGCCGGGGCCGGCCGCGTGCTGCGCAGGACCTGAGCCGCGGAGCACCGTGTCTGCGTGGGCGGCGGCCGTCGGTCAGCGCGGTGTGCTCTCCTGCGCCGCCTGGGCGAGGCCGGGTTGCAGGCGGCGGGCGACGTCGATGTGGTCACCGGTCCAGATGATGCGGACGGCGGTGGCCGTGGCCCGGCCCCGGCCGTCGACGAGGTCCGAGCGGACGGAGTCCACGAGCCGGGCCGCGGACTCGGGTTGGAGCCGGAGGGGGTCGGGGACGGGTGCGTCGCGGCCGAGGCTCGCGGCGAGCCCGCGGTACCACTCCGTGACCTGGGAGGCGGCGCCGAGGACGGCGCGGTGGGCCTCGGTCCGGCCGGCCGTCTGCTGCACCGGGCCGCAGTCCCGCCACAGGGAGACGACGGCGTCGGCGGCCAGCCGCAGGGCGGCCACCCCGGTGACGAGCGTCGTCATGTCGGCCAGGGTCGCCGGCTTGGCGCCGCGTTCGGCCAGGTAGGTCCGGAAGGCGTCGTCCAGCCGGCGGGCGGCGGCCGCTGCCTGCCGGTTCGGCTGCACCGGTTCGCTGACCGGCACCGCCGCGGTGCAACGGCCGAGGGCGTAGTCCACGGCGTCGGCGAGATAGCGGGCGCTGTCGTCGTACGCCTCGGCGAGTGCCTCGTGTACGGCGGCCGTGGCGCCGCGGGGCCAGAAGAACAGTGCGACGAGGATGCTGACCGCGCAGCCGAGGGCGATGTCCTGGACGCGGAGCAGGACGATGTGCCAGTCGGGGTTCTGGCCGATGTTGAACAGCACGACGAGGGTGACGGTGAAGGCGGCCTGCCCCGCGGTGAAGGAGATGACGGCGGGGGCGATGCCGGCCACCAGGACGGCGACGGGGAGCAGGAACCACAGGACGGTGCCGTGGTGGCCGATCAGCTGGAGCAGCCCGGCACCGATGACGGAGCCCAGCACCGTGCCGAGGACGGCGCGCAGCGCGTTCTGGCCCGTGTTCAGCGCGTTGGAGCGCAGTACCGACAGGGTGCCGAGCAGCACCCAGAACGAGTGCTGCACTCCGGTCAGGTCCGCCAGCAGCACGGCGACACCGAGTCCGACGGCTCCGCGCAGGCTGTTGCGCAGCCACACCGAGCGGAGCCCGAGGTGTGCCGCGGCCCGTTCGCGTGCCGAGGTCAGCGGCTCGGTGAGCGTGACGGGTGCGCGGCCGAGAAGCCGGTCGTGCCAGTGCCGTTGCCATGCCGTGGCGGCCAGTTCCACGTTGCCGGCGATCTGCAGGACGGCGAACCCCAGTTCCTGCGCGCGGAAGGAGAGGTCCAGCGTGGCGATGAATCCGTAGGTCTCCGCCGCGCTGCCGTCGGCCGGACGGCCTGCGGGCAGGCGCACGGTCGAGCTCTTCTCCATCCCTTTCATGGTTGCCCGGAGTTCCTTCATGGCGGACCGCAGCGGGCCGACGTCCCGGTTCATGTCCGTGAGGAGATCGGCGGCGCGGTCGAGGATGCCTGCGGCGGCGAGGCGTGCCGTGCGTGCGGCCGGATCGCAGGGCGGCGGCTCGTCGGTGTAGGCCGGCTCGTCCGCCAGGATCGTGCTCAGCCAGGTCAGCTCGTCCACCAGGCGGACCACGGCGCGTGAGGTCGTGGACAGGCCGGTGGGGCGGTACGGGGTGGTGTCGAAGGCGCGCCGCAGGTCCGCGCTCGCGTCGGCGGTACGGCCGGCCGCCGCCCGGCGCTGCTCGGGATCGGCCGCGGAGCCCTGTCCGCCCAGGCCGGAGGCGTCCGCGCGCAGGTGTGCCGCGGTGGCGCGGCAGACCCGGGCCGCCGGCGCGCTGAGCGGATCGGCGACGGGGCGCGGCCACAGCAGGCAGACAGCGGGAAGGGCCGCCGCTGCCGCCAGCCCGGCGCCCGCGAGGCGCTCGGGCAGCTGTGACAGCGGCACGGGTGTCGTGACCGGCAGGACGAACCCCAGCAGGAGCGCGGTCGCGCTGCCCGCCAGGACCGAGCTCACGACGCCCGAGAAGAGCACCGCGAAGCCGGCCAGCAGCGTCGTGACGACGGCGAGCCAGGTCACCGGCGCCACCAGCGTCCCGAGGCAGATCAGCATCGCCCAGGCCACCGCGAGCCCCGCCTGCGCGCGCAGCCGCTCCACCATCGGACCGCTGAAATCGACCAGCAGCAGCATCGAGAACGATCCGAACGCGGCGAAACCCGCCATCGTCGACGAGTGGAACACCTCGCTGCACAGCGCGAACAGGGCGGGCATCACCAGCGCCGTCCGCCCGGCCCGCCGCGTGGCCGCCAGATCCGGATCGCGCTCGCGCAGCCACGTCGCCGGGCGGGACGGGGACCGTGTCCTCTCCCGGCTCCGCACAGTCATGCACGCCTCCCGCCGCAGCGGCTACGGCCGGCCACGATGCACCGGGCCACATCACCCATATGCGGCCACCGCACGGGCCCGCGCAACCGCAACCCGGGCGGGAGTCCGTCGTAGGCAGCCGGGGGTGGGCAGTCGTAGGCATGGGACATAGCAGCCCCGGGGTCGCCGCCGTGCGGGAGTGGGCGTGCGGGCGACCAAAGTTGCGGCATGGTCGACTTTCGGCTTCCCGGCCCGTCGGAGCGACGGACTTTCGGTGGTGAGGTCCCGCCGAGCGGCCGATGGCCCGGGGGAATCCGCGCAGGCGAGGATCGTATGCATGAGGAAGGTGTTGGAGGCAGTCGGGTTCGTCGCTCTGGTGCAGGGGGTGCTGGGTCTGCTGCAGGAGTTCACCCACTGGCATGTGGGTCTCGTGCGGCGGGTGTCGTTCCTCCATGGCTACGAAGCCGTGGTGAGCTTCCTCCTGATCGTCCTGGCCTGCGCGCTCTTCGCCGCCGCCGAGACGCGCGGGAAATGACGCCGACCGCTTCCCCCGAGTCCGGTGACCGGTCGAATACGCTACGTATGTGATCAGAGCGTGGAAGGGGTCCGGGACCTCGATGCGGCCGGGCCGCGTGGGGCTCTTCCTGGGCCTCGTCCTTCTGGTCACGGCCCACCTCACCGGTGCCGTCCACGCCGCCTCCTTCGCCGGATCGCATCTGACCGTCGAGGTCACCGCCAGGGCTCAGCTGCCCGCCGACGCCGGCCACGAGGACGAACCGGCTCCCGCGCATCAGCACCGGGCCGGAGACCATATCGATCACGCGGCCGACCGTCCCAGGACCGCGGCCGACGAGACGGTCACGGAGCCCGGCCATACCGATCCGGCTGACGGTCCGTCCGGACCGGCCGGTGTCATCCCCTTGCCCGGCGTCCGGTGCAGGCCGTCGGCCACGCCCGTCTCCACCGGCGACGCCCCGGGCACCCTTGCGCTCCATTGCGTCTGGCGTCTTTAGGCACCGCCCGCACGCCCTCACCCCGACCTCGGTCCACGGCGGGGGCGTGCCCGCGCGCCCAGACCCAAGACCCATGCCCCCAGACGACCGCATCGCGCCACGCCACGCCACGCCATGCCGTGCCATGCCGTGCCATGCCGTGCAGCGCGCGGTGCGAAGGAGCCCCGTACCCGTATGAACGTCCCCCTGCGTGAAACCCTCGGAGCCCACGCCGCGCTCCCCGCAGTCGCCCGCCACCCCTCCCAGCTGGTCGGCCGCACCCCGGTCCTGTGGATCGACGAACCCTTCGCCCCGCCCGGCCGCGGTTTCTACGCCAAGCTCGAAGGCGCCAACCCCGGCGGCATCAAGGACCGCCCCGGTCTGCACATGATCCGTGAGGCGCGCCGGCGCGGGGATCTCAGGCCCGGTACGCCGATCGTCGAGTCCTCCAGCGGCACGTTCGCCCTGGGGCTCGCCCTGGCCGGGCTGACGCACGGGCATCCGGTCACCGTGGTGACGGACCCCGGCATGGAGCCGTCGGTGCTGCGGCTGCTGACCACGCTCGGCGCGTACGTCGACCAGGTCGCCGTCCCGCACCGGGACGGCGGCTGGCAGCAGGCCCGCCGGGAACGCGTCGCCGAGCTGCTGGCCCGCACACCGGGCGCCTACTGCCCTGACCAGTACCACAACCCCGACAACGTGGCCGCGTACCGGCCGCTGGCCATGGAGCTGATCGCACAACTCGGCCGTGTCGACGTCCTCGTGGCGTCGGTGGGTACCGGGGGGCACTCCGCCGGCATCTCCTGCGTACTGCGGGAGTGCTTTCCCGCGCTGACCCTGATCGGTGTGGACTCGGTCGGCTCGACGATCTTCGGGCAGCCCGCCCGGCCGCGGCTGATGCGCGGGCTGGGCTCCAGCATCCATCCGGGCAACGTCGACTACGCGGCCTTCGCCGAGGTCCACTGGGTGGCGCCGGCCGAGGCCGTGTGGGCCTGCCGCCGCCTGGGCCACCGCCACTACGCGACGGGCGGCTGGAGCGTCGGAGCCGTGGCGCTCGTCGCGGGATGGGCCGCGCGGACGTATCCCCTGGGCACCCGGGTCGCGGCGGTCTTCCCCGACGGCCCGCACCGCTATCTCGACACCGTCTACAACGACGTCTGGTGCCGCGAGCACCGGCTGCTGGGGCAGGAACCACCGCGCAAACCCCGCGAGATCGCCGAGCCCGACGCGTGCGTGGTGACCGGCTGGACCCGGTGCGGCACGGTCCGCGACCCGCTCGGCCGTGGCAGCGCGAAGCGTGCCGAGGCGGGTGTCCGATGAGGGGGCTGCGGGCCCAGCTGGCCTCCTTCGACCGGCCGGCGCGGCTGCTGATGGTCAACCAGTTCGCCATCAACCTCGGCTTCTACATGCTCATGCCGTATCTGGCCGATCATCTGGCCCACGGCCTCGGCCTCGCGGCCTGGACGGTCGGCCTGGTCCTCGGCGTGCGCAACCTCTCCCAGCAGGGCATGTTCCTCGTCGGCGGCACGCTCGCCGATCGCTACGGCTGCAAGCCGGTGATCCTCGTCGGATGCGCCCTGCGGACCGTTGCCTTCGGACTGCTCGCGGTGGCGGACACGCTGCCCTCCCTGGTGGCGGCCTCCGCTCTGACCGGGCTGGCGGGTGCGCTGTTCAACCCGGCGGTGCGCGCGTATCTGGCCGCGGACGCGGGCGAGGAGCGTCGCGTCGAGGCGTTCGCCGTCTTCAACGTGTTCTACCAGGCGGGCATCCTGATCGGCCCGCCGGTGGGCCTGGCCCTGCTGGCCTGGGACTTCGGTGTGGTGTGTGCGGTCTCGGCGCTCGTCTTCGCCGCCCTGGCCGTCCTCCAGGCCCGCGCCCTGCCGGCACGCGACCCGGTCGGCAGAAGCGCCGAGCCCGCTTGGCGCGCCGTGGCCGCCGACTGGCGGACCGTCGCCGGCAACCGGCCCTTCCTGCTGTTCACCGCCGCCATGACGGGCTCGTACGTCCTGGGCTTCCAGGTGTATCTGGCGCTCCCCCTGCGTGCCCGGGAACTCTTCGGCGAACGGACCGGGCTGGTCACCGGGGCGGTGTTCGCCGTCTCCGCGCTCGCCGCGCTGTCGGGCCAGCTGAAGCTGACCGCGTGGGCGAAGCGCACGCTGTCCGCACCGCGGGCCATCGCCTGCGGGCTGGTCGTGATGGGTGCCGCGTTCCTGCTGGTCCTGCCCGGCCCGGAGGAGGGAGCGGGCGGCCTTGTGGCCGGTGGCCTCTCGCTCGCGCTGTGCGCGGCGCTGCTGGCGTGGGGCGGGGCCCTGCTCTACCCCTTCGAGATGGACACGGTGATCCGTCTGTCCGGCGACCGCCTCATCGCGACCTATTACGGCGCCTACAACACCGTCTCCGGCATCGCGATCTCCCTCGGCAACCTGGTGGTCGGGGCACTGTTCGACACGGGCGTCCGCTGGCTGCCGTGGACGGCGCTGGCCGTCACCGGCCTCATGTGCGCCTGGCTGGTGTCACGGCTGCATCGCGGCGGACATCTGGCACCCACCCCCGTGCCGATGGCCGGGTGAGCCGGGCCTCGGGCCGGAGTGAGACCGGCTCCGACCAGCACAACGTCCAAACGCACAACATCGCACATGCCGCTCTTCTTGGCTGATCGGCCAAGCATGAGCCAGCCATCTATGCGATCTGCCCTGGCAGATGCAAGATTGGAGCGTTGTTCGGGACGCGGATGCCAGCGCCCCGGCCCAGGCCCACAAGGCGAGGTCCCTCATGGTCATGCGCACCCACGACGGCAGCGCCGGCGACGTCGACCACCACCGCATCGGCTCCGGCTACGCCTCCTACCGGCGCCCCGACGAGCGCATCGCCCACGTCATCGCCCAGGCACTGGGCGACGCCGGCACCGTCCTCAACGTCGGCGCGGGGACCGGGTCCTATGAGACCGCGGCGCGCACCATCACCGCGGTCGAGCCGTCCCTGGCCATGCGGGCCCAGCGCCCGGCCCGACTCGCCACCGCGATCGACGCCGTCGCCGAGGACCTCCCCTTCGCCGACGGGGAGTTCGACGCGTCGATGACCCTCTTCAGCGTCCACCAGTGGTCCGATGCCGAAGCCGGACTGCGCGAGATGCGGCGCGTCACCTGTGGCCCCGTCGTCGTACTGACCTGCGACCCCGCGCGCGTGCGCGACTTCTGGCTCTACGAGTACGCACCCGACGTCCTTGAGACCGAAGCCCGCCGCTACCCTCCGCTCGACCGGCTCACCACCGCGCTCGGCGGCAGCACCTCCATCCAGCCCGTGCCCATCCCGCTGGACTGCACCGACGGCTTCAACGAGGCCTACTACGGCCGCCCCGAGCTGCTCCTGGACCCCGCGGCCCGTCAAGCCTGCTCGGCCTGGAGCTTCATCGACGACCACGCCCGCCAGGCCTTCGACACCTCGCTGCGCCGGGCCCTGGGCTCCGGTAGCTGGGACGAGGCCTTCGGCCACCTCCGCAACCGGCCGACCTACGACGGCTCCCTCGTGCTGCTGCGTTCCACCCCCTGACCGCAGCCGGGACGGCACACCGCGCGGGAGCCGTTCAACGGTGCGCGGCGGCCACGACGCCCGCCGCCTCCTTCTGCAGCGGCTCGTCGTCCGATCGCAGGGCAGTTGAAGGACCTCATACCCCGTCAGGTCGATCAGGACGTGGCGGCCCGGACGCAGCGGGGCGAAGAGCTCGGTACCGTCGAGCGTCAGATCCGGTGTGTGGCACGCGAAGCGATCTTCACCGGTTTAACCGGCGACGGTGCTGGCATGGGCGTCATCGGACTGTCAACACACCTACGGGCCGCGGCGGTTGGCGCCCGCACCTCGGCCACCGGACGCGCTGAAGGAGCGCCACCGAAGTGGCCCGTTCGTCGTACCCCTTTCCCCATGTCCACCCGGGGCGGAGCTGTCTTCGCCCAAGCCTTCCCGAGGTCGCCTCCATGTCCGACGCCGTTATCGCCTGCTCGAACCTGTCGTTCGCCCGGCCCGACGACACCCCGGTCTTCCGCGACCTGTCCTTCACCATGACCACCGGCCGCACGGGCCCGGTCGCCCCCAACGGCGCCGGCAAGACCACCCTGCTGCGCCTGCTCACCGGTGAACTCGCCCCGGACGGCGGGGAGATCAAGCGCGGCGACGGCCGTATCGCCTATCTCTCGCAGCGCCTGGACAACCTGCTCGCACGCTCCCTGTTCCGGGGCGCCCGGGCGCATCGCCCGTCGGGGTACTCTCCGACGGCGAACGGCTGCGTGCGGCTGCGCCTGGCCGACGGAACGCTCCAGGAGACGGGAGCGCCCGCGGTGTGAGCCGACGGTGGTGCGGGCCGACGTGGGCGCACCCGATGCCGGGAGCGTCTCGCGTCCGGCCCACCAACGACACCGCCTACCTGAGCGAGAAGCGCGCCGGGCGGAGGCGCTGGGAGCGCCGGTACGCCGGGGCGGGCAGGGGCGACACCTGCTGAAACAGTGACGGGCCTTGCGCCTCATCCTAGTCACCTGTCAAGATGGTGATGTGAATCTTGACCATGTCTTCGTGTGCGGCCACCCGGCGCTCGACTTCGCGGCCACGCTGCGCGCCCGGCGCTCGACCCGCTTCGAGATGTTCGTGACTCCGGAACGGCTCAACGCCTGGTACGTGGAGTCCGGGCTCGTGGACACGATCACGCCCGGCAAGGAGGATGACGTCCGGGAGGCCATCGAGGTACGCGAGGCCCTCTACCGGCTCATCACCAACCGCCGCCTCGGCGAGGACTTCGACCGGGAGGCCCTGGCGGTGCTCAACGCCGCCGCGCGCCAGGTCCCGGTGACACCTCAGCTCACCCTGGCGGGCCGGCACACCGACGCGACGCCAGGCCAGGCCCTGGCCACCGTCGCCCGCCAGGCCGTCGAACTGCTCAGCGGCCCGGACGTCCCGCTCCTCAAGGAGTGCGGCAACCCCGAGTGCACCCGCGTCTACATCGACCGCTCCCGGGGCATGCGGCGCCAGTGGTGCGGCATGGAGTCCTGCGGCAACAAGATCAAGGCGGCGGCCTACCGCGCCCGCAAGAAGACGACACCCGCGGCGGCCGCCGGCTGAGCGGAGGAGGAGCAGAGGGCTTTCTAAAGCCCCAGGTCGAGGGCGAGGCACGAGTAGGACTTCCATGAGCCCTCGGGGTCGTACGAGGCGGCGGCCCCGCCCGGCGCGCTCTCCACCTCCTCGGTCATGTCCTCGAAGCGAATGCGCTCGGGGAGCGTTCCGTACCGAGCATGCCGTGCCGCCGCCGCGGCGGAGTCCGCCGTGAGTTCCTTCTTCATGACACATACTCCACTTCGTCTTTCGGTACGTCAGTGCGCCGTCACAGGCGGTCGGCGTCGGCGACGGCCCGTGCGAAGACGGTCGGCGCCTCCTGCGGGAGGTTGTGACCGACGTTCGCGAGGGTGCGGTGCGCGTAGGGGCCGGTGAAGTGGTCGCGGTAGGCGGAGCCGTCACCGGCCGGGATGAAGGGGTCGAGGGCCGGGTCGAGGGTGACGGTGGGGACGCGGACGGGCGGCTGGGCGGCGAGCTGCGCCTCGTAGCGACTGTAGCGGCGGTCCGTCTCGATCAGACCGATGCGCCAGCGGTAGTTGTACAGGACGATGGCCGCGTAGTCGGGGTTCCTGAACGCCTGGGCGGTGCGCTGGAAGGTGGCGTCGTCGAAGGCCCAGTTGGGCGAGACAAGCGTCCATACGTAGCGGCACAGGGCGATGCGCTCGTCGACGTTCTCCATCGCCTTCTTGCCGCGCTCGGTGGCGAAGTACCACTGGTACCACCAGTTGTGCTCGACGGCCGCGGCGGCCGGCTCCTGCTGCGCCTTGAGGTTGGTGACGAGGTAACCGCCGGTCGAGACAAGCGCCTTGACCCGTTCGGGCCACAGTGCCGCGATGATGTCGGCGGTGCGCGAGCCCCAGTCGAAGCCGGCCAGCACCGCCTTGTCGATCTTCAGGGCGTCCATCAGGGCGACGATGTCGAGCGCGATGGCCGACTGCTCGGCGGTGCGGGGAGTACGGCGGGACAGGAAACGTGTACTGCCGTGACCGCGCAGATAGGGGACGATCACTCGATACCCGAGGTCGGCCAGGAGTGGGGCGACGTCGACGTAGCTGTGGATGTCGTACGGCCAGCCGTGCAGCAACAGGACGACCGGTCCGTGGGCGGGGCCGGCCTCGGCGTAACCGATCTCCAGGACACCCGCCCTGACGTGCTTGATCGTACGGAACGTGGTGTGCGTGCCGGGGGTGACGGTGGGCACGGTGGGGATGTTGCGGCCAGGGGTGCCGCCCGGCGAGTGCGCCGCCGGCGCGGCCGACGCCGTGGACCGCAGGCCGGTCAGCGAGACCGCGCCCGCGCCGGTGCCCAGGCCGACGGCCTTGGTGAACGTGCGCCTGTTGATCATGAGAACCCCTCCGTCATGTGTGTCTCGTGACCGACGTAATGACACTCGCACAGGGCGCGTCACCTGTCAAACCAGTGACGCATGGAGGATGGTTCCATGAGGTGACGACTACTCAAAGAAGCCGCCGGGCCGCCGGCGTACGCGCGGCCGGGCGGCACGGCACGGCACGCGGGGCAGTCGTCGATTGCCTGGTAGAGCGTGGTCCAGAAGTCCTGGATGGCCCGCGCCGAATCCGGCGTGGACATCCCGGTCCGGGTGAGCAGGATGCCGACGAGCCGGTTGTCCGGGTCGGCGTATGTCGTGGTGCCGCTTCCGCCGTCCCAGCCGAACTGGCCGACGGGCGCGTAGTCACCGCGATAGGTGCGCCCCGTCATCCCGAAGCCCCAGCCGCCGGTCTGCCCCTGACCGTGTGACAGATGGGCGACGCTACGGGCCCAGGCCTGAAGGGCGGATGTCTGCTCGGGCGTGAGGCGGTTGGTGGTCATCAGCTCGACGGCGGGCCGGGACAGGATCCGTTCGGTGCCGCGCGTTCCATGGTTGAGCAGCATCCGGAAGTAGGCGTGATAGTCGTCGACGGTGAAGTCGAGCCCGCCGCCGCCCGACGGGAAGGCCGGAGGCCGGCTGTGGTGTCCCCCTTCGGCCTCGTCCGCGACGACGAACTCCCCGGTCTGCGGATCCGGCGCGTACCGCGGCGGCAGCCGGTCGATCTTGTCGGCGGGTACGTGGAATCCGGTGTCCTTCATGCCCAGCGGATCAAAGATGCGTTCGCGCGGGAACGTCTCGAACGACTGGCCGGTGACCCTCCGGTGCCGGCAACAGCCACTCCTGGCCGTAGCCCCCCGGACAGCCACCGATCTGTCGGGTCGTCCAGCCTCAGCCGGCACTCGTCCAGCAGGACCATCGCCGCCGCCACCGCGACCGGCTTGGTCGTCGAGGCCATCCGGAAGACGGTGTCCCGGCGCATCGGTAAGCCACCGTCATGACGCATCGTCCCGATCGTTTCGACATGTGTCTCCTCACCCCGGCCGACCAGGCGACAAGCCCGGGAATCCGTTCGGACTCCACATGCCGCGCCAGCACCTCCCGCAGTCTGCACAGCCCTGCTTCGGAGAAGCCGTTCTCGCTTTCACCTACGCCGCCCGTGTCGACGTCGACGGAGAGGGTGCATGGCCGACCGACACTCAGGTCTGGGGCTGGGCATGGATCGCGGTGTTGTGCGGGTACGGTCCGAGGGTGGCGGCGTTCGAGTGACCGGAAGATGGGGGTGCGGGCAGTCTGGAGGTCCAGCCCCTCACCTCCGTTCCCACGCCGTACGGCCCCTCGCCTGCCTTGATGATCGGCCCGTGGTCGCCGCAGGCGTCGCCCCCATGGGCGGCGGCCGGCCCAGGCCGCCCGGCAGGCCGGTGACCGTCTTGCCCGTGCAAGGTGCCCGGCGCAGTCTGGTCCTATGGGCGCTCAGGACGGCCCGACGCTCATCACGTCCGTGCAGCGGGCTCTGCGGTTGCTGGAGGCGGTGAGCACGCACGAGAACGGCGCGCCGGCGAAACAGCTGGCACGCGAGACGGAGCTGCCCCTGGCCACCGCCTATCACCTGCTGCGCACGCTGGTGCACGACGGATACGTGCGCAAGCTCGCCGACGGCGGCTTCGTCCTGGGCGACAAACTCGGTTCCCTGCATTCGGCGGGCAGCGCGCAGACGCTGCTCAGCCGGGTCCGCCCGGCGCTCGCGGCCCTTCGGGACGAGCTGTCCACCGCCACCTACCTCACCTTCTACGAGGACGGCGAGATCCGGGTCGCGGAGATCGTCGACGGCCCCCGTACACCGCGGGTCGATCTGTGGGTGGGTTTCGAGGACGCCGGACACGCCACCGCCCTGGGCAAGGCCGTACTGCGCGAGCTGGACGAGGAAGCCCGCCGGGACTATCTGTCCAGGCACCATCTGGCCGATCTGACGCCGCGGACGATCACCAGCGTTCCGGAGCTGCTGCGCAGAATCGAGTCCTCGCCGCTGGCGCCGGCCGTCACGGACCTGGAGGAGTACGCGCTGGGCACGGTGTGCGTGGCCGTACCCGTCCACAGCGGGGACACGCTCGGCTCGCTCGGGGTCTCCCTGCCCGTGGACCGGCAGGCCCAGCTGCAGGAGATCCGCGCGCGCATGCTGCCGATCGCGAGGCGCGTGAGCCGAAGCCTCTCGCTCACTATCTGAAAATCCGCTCCTTGTGGCCGCCCGCGCCCACCCCGTTTGCTTGACGAAAGGGACATTCCGGGTGTGCACCCCGAACAGGCAAGGACTGCGGACGACACATGAGCCAGGTTCGAGATCAGGGCGGCGACCGCGCGTCGATACGACTGTCCGGCAAGCGACGGATCGGCGTCTGGGAGTCGGTCCGCCGGTGTGCCGCAGGTCATCTGGCCCCTGGAATCTGTGTGCTGCCCGTCCTGGTCGTCGGCGTCGTCGTGCTCGTCGACCTGGTCGGCGGGGCATGGCTGCCGCTGCTCGCGGCCGGGCCCGCGCTGGCCGCCGCCACCAACGGACCGCGCGGTGTGCTGGGTATCGGGCTCCTCGCCGCGGCGCTGGGCGCGACGCTGGGCCACGAGCACGGGGTTCCCGCCGGTGAGCTGGCGGCCGTACTGTCCGCCGTACTGGCGGTCACCGCGGCGAGCGCCCTGGCCAGCGCGCTGCGGGGCCGTCGAGAGCGGGTGCTCGCAGCCGTCCGCTCGGTCGCCGAGGCCGCCCAGCACGCACTGCTGCAGCCCGTGCCCGAGACCGTCGGCCCGTTCCAGGTGGCCGTCCGCTACAGCGCCGCGGCGGCCGAGGCCCGGATCGGCGGGGACCTCTACGCCCTGGTGCCCACCCCGCACGGAGTCAGGCTGATCGTCGGCGATGTGCGCGGCAAGGGGCTGCCCGCCGTGGAGACCGCCGCGCTGGTGCTGGGGGTGTTCCGCGAGGCCGCCTATGACGAGCCCGATCTGCTGGCCGTCGTCGGCAGGATCGAGCGGAGCCTGTCCCGCAACCTCGGCCCGGACGACTTCGTCACCGCCGTGGTCGCCGGCTGCCCCCGGTCGGGACACCTGGAGATCGTCAACTGCGGACACGCGCCTCCCCTGCTGATCTCCGCCTCCGGAGACGTCGGGCCGGTGGAGCCCACACAGCCCGCGCCGCCTCTCGGACTGCGCGCCCTGTCAGGGCAGACGCCCCGCCTGCAGCATCTGTCGTTCTCGGTCGGAGACCAGCTCCTGCTCTACACCGACGGGGTCACCGAGGCCCGCGACCACGCCCGTGAGTTCTATCCGCTGACCGAAGGCGTGGCCCGTCACACCTGCGACGACCCGGCGCGCACGCTCACCGCGCTCCATGACGAACTGCTCGCCCACGTGGGCGGCCGGCTGCATGACGACGCCGCCCTGCTCCTGCTCCGCAAGCAGACGGCGGACGGCCGGCTTCCCCAGCCGACCCCGGCACAGGCCGCACTCTAGTGCCCCAACAGGCAACGTTCGCCCCGTCGCGACGCCCGGCACGCCCTCTCGCCGCACCGGACGCCGCTCCTTCACGGGCAAACGTTGCCTGCCGGGGCACTAGACGGCGACGAGATCCGCCCACCGCGTGACCCCGCCCGGGTGGATCCGGATGCCGTGGCGTGTCGCCAGGGCGTGGACGATCGTCTCGCCCCGGCCGTGCTCGTCCGGGTCGATCCCGGCCCGGCAGCCCGCCGGCGGGAGCGCGGGGCCCGCGTCGGTGACCTCGACGCGCAGGGTGCGTATGCCGTCGCCGGGCACCCAGGTCAGCCGCAGTACGGCCGGGGGGCGGGCGTGGATGATCGCGTTGGTGACCAGTTCCGACACCACGAGCAGGGTGTCCTCGACGATCTCCGAGGACACGTTCCAGTCGGCGAGCGCGGCCGCCACGCTGCGGCGTACGGCGCAGACGGCGCCGGCGACCGGCGGCACCGGACACATGTGTTCGTATGCCGCCCGAAGCAGCGTCTTCAGCTGAGCCGCCATGGTCTCTCCCGGTGGTCTGTGATGCCGATCCGGCGCTGCGTCCCGCCATCTTCCAGCTTCGCTGCAAAGCTAGGGAGACAAACCGGGCAGGTCAATGAACGGCGGTCGGCATTACCGAACGCGGATCTCCGGGGCGGCTCCGCGGCGGCCGTCCGCCCGTGAAGCGAAGCCTCCGTGGCGGTAATACGCTCTCCTCATGGCCGGCCCAGTCCAGTCGATCGAACGGGCGGCGGCGATTCTGCGCCTGCTCGCCGGTGGGCCCCGCCGACTGGGGCTCGGCGAGGTGGCCGCCTCGCTCGGGCTGGCCAAGGGCACCGCCCATGGAATTCTGCGCACGCTCCAGCACGTCGACTTCGTGGAGCAGGACGCGGCGACCGGTAAATACCAGCTCGGAGCCGCCCTGCTGCACCTCGGCACCAGCTACCTGGACGTCAACGAACTGCGCTCGCGCTCCCTCAACTGGGCCGATGCCCTCGCCGCCCGCAGCGGGGAGGCGGTGCGCCTGGGGACACCCCTGGAGGGCCGTGTCCTCATCGTCCATCACGTCTTCCGGCCGGACGACACCTTCCAGACGCTGGATGTGGGCTCACTGCTGCCCCTGCACGCCTCGTCGCTCGGCAAGGTGCTGCTGGCCTACGGGACCGCGACGACCGAGCCCGCCCGGCATCCGCAGCTGGAGGCGTACACCCGGCACACACTCGTCGATCACGAACAGCTCTCGCGAGCGCTCGCCGAGGTCCGGGAGCTCGGCTGGGCCGCCGAGATCCAGGAGATGAGCATGGGCGAGGCCGGGCTCGCCGCGCCGATCCGCGGGCACGGCGGGCTCGTCGTCGGCGCCATCGGACTGTCCGGGGCGGTCGAGCGGATCTGCGACAGCCAGGGCCACCCCCGGCCGAGTCTGATCACCCTGATCCGGGAGGCCGCGCGGGCGATCTCCAGAGACCTGGGAGCCGCCCGCTGGTAGGCCAGGCCGGCCGCCACCTCGACCCGTCGGAAGGCAGACCCGATCATGGTTGAACGGTATGTGATGTCCGTCGATCAGGGCACCAACTCGACCCGATGCATTCTGTTCGACCACCGAGGGCGGCTGGTCTCGGTCGCGCAGAAGGAGCATCAGCAGCACTTCCCCAGGCCCGGCTGGGTCGAACACGACGCCGTGGAGATCTGGCAGAACCTCCGCCGTATCGTGCCCGAGGCCCTGTCCGACGCCGGTGTCGGCTCGGGGCAGGTCGCCGCCATCGGCCTGGCCAACCAGCGCGAGACGACGGTGCTCTGGGACCGGCGGACCGGCGCCCCGCTGGGCCGGGCGATCGTCTGGCAGGACACCCGCACGGCGGCGCTGGTCGAGGAACTCAAGCAGGACCCCGGCGACGCGTTCTTCCTGCAGCGGTGCGGTCTGCCGCCCTCCACCTACTTCTCGGCGCTGCGGCTCCGCTGGCTGTTCGACCATGTCAAGGGCCTCCAGCAGCGCGCCCTGGCCGGCGAGGTGCTGTGCGGGACGATGGAGAGCTGGCTGATCTGGAACCTCACCGGAGGGGCCGACGGCGGACTGCACATCACGGACCCCACCAACGCCAGCCGCACCATGCTGATGAACATCCGCACGCTCACCTGGGACGAAGAGCTGCTGGACTTCTTCGGGGTGCCCCGCTCGATGCTGCCGGAGATCCGGTCCTCCGCCGAGACGTACGGCGACGCCCGGGCGCTGCTCCCGGGCGTCGCCATCACGGCCGCGCTCGGCGATCAGCAGGCCGCCCTGTTCGGCCAGACCTGCTTCTCCCCCGGCGAGGCGAAATGCACCTACGGAACCGGCAGCTTCCTGCTGCTCAACACCGGCAGCGACATCGTGCGCTCCCAGCACGGGCTCCTCACCACCGTCGCCTACAAGATCGGGGACCAGCCGCCGGCCTACGCGCTGGAGGGATCGATCGCCGTCACCGGAGCACTCGTCCAGTGGTTCCGCGACCGCCTGGGCCTGATCAGCAGCGCCCCGGAGATCGAGACCCTGGCGCGGACGGTCGAGGACAACGGCGGCTGCTACATCGTCCCCGCCTTCTCGGGTCTGTTCGCGCCTCGCTGGCGCAGCGACGCGCGCGGGGTGATCGTCGGCCTCACCTCGTACATCACCAAGGGGCACCTGGCGCGTGCCGTCCTGGAGGCCACGGGCTGGCAGACCCGGGAGGTCGTCGACGCCATGAACGCCGACTCCTCCGTCTCCCTCCAGCAGCTCAAGGTCGACGGGGGCATGACCGCGGACAACCTGCTCATGCAGTTCGTTGCGGATGTGCTCGATGTGCCCGTGGTGCGGCCCATGGTCGCCGAGACGGTGTCCCTCGGCGCCGCCTACGCGGCCGGGCTCGCCGCCGGCTACTGGCCGGACCTGGAAGTGCTGCGCCGCAACTGGCACCGGGCCGCGCAGTGGCTGCCCGACATGGACCCCGAACGGCGCGAGGCGGAGTACGACAACTGGCAGCGGGCCGTCGAACGGTCCCTCGGCTGGTCCAGATCCCCTCGCTCCGCCGGCCCGGACCCGCCGTGAGATGACGGCCGCCGGTCCCCGCCGGTCGGAATGGTCAGCGGCCCACCGGGGTCAGGAGGCGGCGGATCTTGTCGAGCATGGGTGCCGGGATGAAGCCGGTCCGCGCGCACATCTCGGTGAGTTCCTGCACCGCCCGCTGCTCGTCGCCGGGGTTGACCGTGAAGGTGAGGATGCCGCCGTGATCATGGCCGTCGATGATCAGGTCGTGGCAGGTGACGAGGTCGACGCGGGAGCGCAGTTCGGCGAGCAGGGCGGGGGTGGGGTTCGCGGTGAGGCACTCGATCGCGAACCTCTCGGCCGGGGCGGCGGACCGTGTCGGCCAGGTGCCGCCCAGGATGTCGAGCAGGGCGGTGAAGGTGTTGAGTCCGCCGGCCGCGATGGACAGGGTCGTGGCGCCGCCGATCCGGGGGTTGATCTCCAGGACGTGGTAGACGCCGTCGGCGTAGATCATGTCGACGTTCACGGAGCCCTCGACACCGAGTTCCGTACACAGGTCCACGAGGCGCTGCGCGGTGGGCCGGAAGTCGTCGTCCTGGGCGGGGGCGACGTAGCGGAGGTCCTCGAAGGTGAAGGCGGGAGGTCCGCCCGCGGTGCCGGTCCAGATGAGCGGCATGACGGTGTGGTGGCCGCCGGCACCGACGATGTCGACCGAGCAGAGCCGTCCGCTGACGCACTTCTCCAGGACGGCGTGCGCGGCCGGGCGGGCGGCCAGATGACGGTCGAGCGCGGCCGGGTCGGGGATGAACGCGATGCCCATGCTGGTGGAGTCCCACAACGGCTTGGCCATGAGGGGATAGCCGAGGTCGTGCGCGGCGAGGCGGACCGCGTCCGGGTAGGCCGGGACGGGCAGTGCGCGGCCGCTGAGGAGGTCGCTGTCGAGCAGGACGGCGGGCGGGGTGGTGAGGCCGTGCGCGGTGAGGAGCCGCTTGGTCTCCCACTTGTCGCACAGCAGGCGCGTGGCGGGCAGCGGGGTCATGACGGTGCGGATGCCGAGGGCTTCGAGTCTGGTCTTGACCACGGCGTCGCGCAGGGCGTTCTCGTCGGGCAGGGAGATCGCCACGGCGGCGTCGGCTCCCCAGGCGAGCACCCGCTCGACGAACTCGTCCGGTGTCGCGGCGGGGTCGAGTCGCTCGCTCGTGCCCGGGAACAGGTCCGGGCCGCAGTCGCCGTGGGTGTGGAAGAGGCGGGCCTCGGCGCCGAGCCGCGTGAGGGCGGGGGCGATGCCGTGGATGTACGGGTCGGCGCGCTGGATGTCGACGGACCGGAGGAAGGCGATGCGCTGCATGTCAGCTCACTTCTATGCGGGTGTGGGCGAGAGCGCGGGCGGCGTCGGCGTTGACCTGCGCGGGCGTGGGGGCGGCGAAGACCAGGTGGCCGATGCGGGCCGAGTTGTCCTGGGCGCAGCCGACGGCGGCGCCGGCCGGTGTGGTGATGTCCCGGTCGACCAGGCCGTCGTGCCGGCCGAGGATGGTCACCCCGTGGAAGGTGCCGGCGCGCGGCGGGGTGAGGAACCTGATCGCGCAGGCCCCTTCGCGGGGCGTGGGTACGTCCGGCTTCTCGTCGAGGACGGCCTGGAGGTAGGCCCGTGCCTCGTCGATCCCGGAGGCACGGCGTACGACGTCCACGAGATGGTCGCCCGGCAGGCGGGCGCCCACCTCGATGACGACGGGGCCGCCTTCGGGCGAGATCTTCAGTTCGGTGTGGGCGACGCCGTTGCGGATGCCGAGCGCCCGCAGGGCCCGCTCGGCGGCCGACCGCACGGCGTGGAGGTCGCCGAGCGGCAGGGCGGCGGGGCAGGTGTGACCGGTCTCGGCGCGGTAGGCGCCGCCGGTGGTGTGTTTCTCGACCACGGGCAGATGGAAGTACTCCTCGCGCCAGACCACGGTGTCGAGGCTGAACTCGGGTCCGGGGACGTACTCCTGGACGACGACCCGCTGGTCCATCCGCAGGCCGTGCGGGGCGGCGATCGGCCAGGACTGCGCATGCCGTACGGCGCCGTCGAGCTGTTCGGGGCTCTCCACCACGCTGACGCCCCAGGAGCCGCCCTGCTCGGCGGGTTTGACGACGACGGGGAATCCCATGCCGACGCGCCCGACGGCATGGGCCGCCTGTCCGGCCGTGCGCGCGGTGATCGTGCGCGGCGCCGGCACCCCGCCCGCGTAGAAGGCCTCCGCCATCTTCGCCTTGTTCCGGCATGCCTGGGCGCGCCGGGGGTCGTTGCCGGGCAGCCCCAGGCGCTGGGCCAGATGGGCGACGAGCGGGGTGAAGAACTCCCGGCAGCCGGCCACCGCGTCGATCTCGGTCGCCTCGGCGAACGCGGTCAGGTCCGCCAGTGCCCGGTCCAGGGCGGTGAGGTCCGTGAACACCGTGCCGTGGATCTTGTCGCGCAGAGCCGCGGGATAGCTCTCGTAGACGTCCTCGTGGGTGGCGACGAAGACACGCGCGTCCAGTGCGCGGGCGGCGTCCAGCACATACGTGCCCGAATTTGCGAGCGCTTCGATCAGCAGGATCTTCTTCACGCTGGGCAGTAGACCGCAGCGGCCGCTCCAGTGCCATCAACGTAACCACTAGACCAGGAAGCCGATTTCGCGACAGTGGTTGTAGCAAGCTCCAGTTGTCAGCGGGCACGGATCCCAGAGGCTTCCACTTTGCGGAAGCAACCTTCGCGAGACCGTCCCCGTACCGAACCGTTGACGCATGGCTCCGCGACGCCATAGTTACCGGCCGGTTAGGACTACTGCCGCCGTCGGCCGGCTGTGCCGTCGCCCTGAAGACGCCCGACCAGAAGTCGGCGGCCCGAGCACCGGGGCCCACATCTCATGACCGAGCATGCCCGCGCGGCGCGCGAACTGCTGCGCGACAACGGCCACTTCGCCTGGTACGTCGTCCCGCTCCTGCTGATCGTGATCTACGTGTACGCCGTGGAGGCGGAACGCCGCATTTGGAACGTGCTGTTCGCCGGCCTCGCGTTGTGGGGCATGGACTGGTTCAACGAGATATGGAACGCGCTCGTGTTCCACTTCACCGGACGGGCGCGGCACACGCGTTCTGGGGCTCCCCAATCGCCCTGTACTGATCGCCGTCAACTCGGCCGCGTCAGTGGTGGTCGAGATCTGGCTGCACCACGTGGGAGTGGTCACTTTCTCGGCATCGACGCCGTGGCCCTGATCATGTTCGGATCCCTCGGCCGGCTCTGACAGCGTGCGCCTCGCCCTGGATCAGTAGGCGGAGTTGACGTTGTCGATGGAGCCGTAGCGGTGGGCGGCGTAGTTGGCGGCGGCAGTGATGTTGGCGACCGGGTCGGTGACGCTGTGGGCGGTGCCGGCCACGTGGTAGGCGTTG
>NZ_BMVG01000035.1 GCF_014650595.1 Streptomyces alanosinicus | reverse complement strand
GTACTACGCGGCCGAGCGCGGGCTCGTGGACGACGTCATCGACCCGGCCGAGACCCGCGAAGTGCTGGCGAAGTCGCTGGCGATGCTCCACCGCAAGCACGCCGACCTGCCCTCCCGCAAGCACGGCAACCCCCCGCAATGACCGAAGGAGAGACCCACGTGCGCCAGGCGGCAAGCGACGCGCTTCTGCGCGTGGAACGCGGTCATGCCACTGCCGAGGAACTGGCGGCCGTCACCGCTGTTCTGCTCGCCCGTCTGAACCGTGGCAGGCTGCCGAGCGCGGCGGGGGCCGACCGCCGCCGTGCCGATCCGCGCCCGCTCGACCGCGTCGCGCTCTTCCGCGCCCCGCACAGCTGGCAACGGACGGCCGCCGCCACAGCCGGGTGAGGGCACGCGCAATGGGCCTTGCGACTTGCTGACGCCGGTGAGCTCACCTCACAGCCGGGCCTCCTGCCCGACGGCGAACTTGCACAGTGCCGTGCCGTACAGGTCCAGCGCGTCGTCGGGGTCCTCGGCCATGTGATCCAGGACCTCCGGCCAGATGTTCCAGTCCATGCGGGCCCGCCGCCGGTCCTCGTCTGTCCGCTCGGGCACCGTCGCGGTCTCGGCGGGCGTGAGTCCGAACAGCCGGACCAGGGAGGCGAGATCGCGGGCCGCGGTGCTGTCCTCCCAGGCCACGGCGTTGGCCCAGTCCTCACGCAGCTGCCGGTCCTGCTCCTCCTGTGCCTGCCAGGAGCGCAGTTCGGCGGCGAGCAGGCGGTGCGGACGGTCCGGCTGCCATTTCAGATCGGCGCCGCGCAGACACCCGGCCTCGGCGGCGAACCGTACGGCCTGCTCCTCCGTCCAGCGCTGTTCGCCCATGTCCGCGCACACCCAGCGCAGCTCGTCGTGGCCCGCCCGGCGCGTCCACGGCACCCGGCTGCGGATCGCCCGGGCCAGCCGGTCCCCGAGCCGCATACCGGCCGCGGTGACCCGTGCTCCGAGGATGGTGGTGCGCTTGCGGCGGCTTTTGCTGGAAGCGGGGGAAGTCGTGCGCGGCCGCGCAGCGGTAGTAGTTAAACCCCCCACCATCTTCGCCTTCTCCTCTACCTCAACACCGGTAAGGGAAGGGGTCTCACGGGTAAGGGAAGCGGTCTCCCGCCCGGACGGACCAGCATGGTCGCGCTGGTCCACGACGACGCGTGCCTCGTAGCCGGAACCGACCACCCGGTGCCCCATCGCCGCGTCGTACTCGGGCGGAATCACGGCGCCGTACACCGTCGCCGTGGCCGCGTATCCCTCAAGTCCCTGTCGCCGGCGCACATTGGACTGCGAACCGTGCTCCACCCACACCAGGGCGCCCAGCTCCCGCAGACACCTCACGTGACGGGCCAGGGTCGGCCGCGACACGTCCAACCGGGCCTCCATGGCGTCCATTTGGTAGCGGACATGCCCCAAGTCGTAGTCCATGCGCGCCGCCAGGTCCCGGGCCACCACCAGCGTCGTGGCGTTCGTGCGCGGATGTAGCTGGGCGCCGCACAGCCACTCCACGACACGCAGCCACTGACGCGGGCCGCTGCGGCGCGACGCGGTGTGCGCGACCTCCTGGGCGGCACCCAGGACCGGCGTGTGGTGACAAAAGGCGTTGCTGTACTGCAAGATGTATCTCGTTCCGGTTGATTGGTCGTTCCGGTTGATTGGTGGGGGAAACCCCGGCGGTCGATTGGTGGGGGAAACCCCGGCGTTCCGGTTGATTGGTGGGGAAACCCCCGGCTTGCGTGCGTGCTGGCTGGAGCTTGGTTCTGGAGAACCTGAGAAATACGCCTCTTGGGCTGGCACCCGAGGGGCCTTGGCCCGCCCGTGGCTGGGCGGACCGTGACGATGGGCTTATGGCCGTTGAGTGGGTGCCACCCACTCAACGGCCATAAGCTCACCGGCGGTTGAGGCATATTCCCCTGGCAAGGGAACGACGAAGCCTCCCGCCTGGATACGGCCTACGTCATGACAATCGCTACGTCATGACATTCCTCGGCCGGACCGGACCGGGTCGCAGGTGATGAGCGGGGCCGGGATCAGATGCCGGGCACGGGCTCCAGCGTGACGACGCTGGAGAAGGCGAGCGTCTCCCGCTGCAGGGCGGAGACCAGCAGGCGCACCCGGCCCCGGGCGTCGTCGGGCAGCGGATCGATGTGGATCCAGCAGGGCGCGTCGAGCTCGACGAAGCGGGTGAACGCCGCGTCCATCGCCACCGGCAGCATCGGGCACGGCATGGTGGCCACATGGGCCGCCTGGCGCGCAGCCTCCAGCAGGAGCATGCCCGGCACATGGTCGACGGGGTGGTCGAACAGGATCGGGTGACCGAGGTCGACACGGAGCTGGCTGTGCAGCGGGGTGTCGGTCGGGGAGAGCACGACATCGTCGTAGCCGGCCCGCCCCACGGTGCGCGGCGGGGCGGGCGGCGCCAGCGGCAGCGCCCGGGACACCGAGGTCTCCAGGTCGGCGTACGCACCGCGCACCCGCCGGTACAGCGCCGCCGAATAGTTGTGGACGGACGTCTGCACCGAGCCGATCTTGATGTCGCCGCGCCGCAGGCTGACGGACATCGACAGAGCGCCGAGCCGTGAGGAGCGCCGGGCACCCTGCGAGCAGGCCACGTGCATCTGCACGGCCGTCTCCTTGTCCCGCGCCGTCATGTACAGCGCCCGGGCGTCCAGCGCGTAGCGCAGGAACAGCCATGACTGGCGGTTGTCCAGCGCGGCGCCGTACCCGGCGTGGCTGATGAGCGGCACGGACTGGCGGACCGACTCGATGGCGAGCAGCGGGTCGAAGAAGCCGTGCCGCGGCTGGTAGAACGCGTGGTGCGTGGGCCAGGCGGCGTCGATCAGGAACTCTTCGTTCTCCAGCTGCAGGTACGAGGCCAGAAGGATCTCGTCCGGGTTCCTCTTGTGGACGAGGCGGCCGGGGATCCGGTCGGCGGCGATGGCCGGAGCCGACTGGGATCTGAGCAGAACGGTGCGGTGCATACGAACTCCCCCTTGTCGTTTGCGCAGTCGGACCAGCTGGACGGTGGCCGACGATCGCCCCTTAAACATAAAGAGTGTTCCGTTTTACACGGTCAATGGAGGGTAAAGAATGGGGCGACAGGCGATCAATTCACGTCCGTGTTCGTCCAGTTTCGCTGCTTATATCCGCTAAAGAAGCGCTGGAGCGGGACGCGAGTGACACTCTTGGGGCGAGCTGGACGCGGGAGACTCCCAGTCGATAACCTAAAGAACGTTCTACTTGGGAGGCGTGATGGCGCGGTCGAAACAGCAGCGATCCGTCGAGACCCGCGAAGCTATCCTTCGCGCGGCCGCGGCGGTGTTCGAGGAGTCCGGATACGCGGGGGCGAGCATCAGCCGCATCCTGCAACGGGCCGGAGCCACCGCCGGCTCCTTGTACTTCCACTTCAAGTCCAAGGAAGAGCTGGCCCGGGCGGTGATGACCGCACAGCCGGAGACGATCGTGCCGCACCTGGCCTCCGAAGGGCTGCAGCGGCTGGTCGACATCACCCTGGTCTGGTGCCATCAGCTGCGTCTGGACCTCACGCTGCGGGCCGGCGTCCGGCTCACCACGGAGCAGACGACCTTCGGCATGGCCGACGCGGCGGCGCCGTACGACGAATGGGTCGCGATCATGGCCGATGTGCTCGAAACCGCGGCCGAGCGGGGCGAGCTGCAGCCGGGTATCGACCCCAAGGGCCTCGCCACGTTCATCGTCGAGCACTGCACCGGCATGCAGCTGTATTCGGCCGCCAGGTCCAGCGACCGCGCCGATCTGCCCCAACGCGTCGTGAGCATGTGGCAGTTGCTGCTCCCGGGCATCGCGGTGCCCACGGTCGCGGTCCGTATCGAGACCCGCCCTGACCGTTTCCATCCGACTGCGGCGTGAGACGCTGCGCGTACTGTGCGAAGCGTCCGGCATCCGCCGGACGCACAGCCTTGGGGAGAGGTGCACATTGGGGGACGAGTTCCGTCGGCTGCGACTGGTCGCGCTGAACATCGACGGCGTGCTGCTGAACGACACCTTCAGCCCTGTCATCCACCGCTTCATCACCGGGCGCGGCGGCGCGTACACCGAGGACACGGAACGCGCCGTGTTCTCCCAGCCGCGCCGGATCGCCGGGCAGCGCATGGCCGAGGCCCTGGGCGGCGTGATGAGCGGTGACGAGGCGCTGGCCGCCTACTTCCGCGAGCGTGACCGCTACCTCGCCGAGCACCCCGTACGCATCCAGGCGGGCGCCGTCGACCTGCTGCACCGCCTGCGCGGCCTCGGCCTTTCCACCGTGTGCTACGGCGGCCTCGGCAAGGAGCACTTCACCGCCTTCCTCGGCGCGTACGAGGACCTCTTCGACGCGCCCGGCTATGTCTGCACCGACGCCTTCCGGCCGGGACTGCACGAGATCGTCACCGAGTACTTCGGCCTCAAGCACGAACAGGTTCTGTTCGTCGACGACGTCGCCCGGGTCGCCGAGGAGGCCAGGCTGCTGGGCATGCCGTTCGTGGGCATGCCCACCACCTTCGAGCACAGCCACCAACGGGCGCTGATGCGCCGGGCGGGGGTGCGGCGGCTGATCGACGGCCTCGATGCGATCGACGAGGGCCTGCTGCGCGCCGTCGACGCGGACGCCGCCGCCGGAACCCTGTGGGGAGGCTGAGTGCTGCACGGCAAAGTCGCGATGATCACCGGCGCGTCCAGTGGCATCGGCGCGGCCGCGGCCCGGCTCTTCGCCGAGGAGGGCGCGGCCGTGGTGCTGATGGCCCGCCGCGCGGACCGGATCGAGAAGCTCGCCGGGAGCATCGTCGAGAGCGGTGGGCGTGCACTCGCCGTCCCCGGCGACGTGACGTGTGGTGAGGACGTGCGCCGTGCGGTCGAGGCCGCGGTCGACACGTTCGGCGGGCTCCACCTCGCCTTCAACAACGCCGGATACGCGAGCGCCGGGCTGCCGCTGCACGAAGTGGCCCCGGAGGAATACGACCGCACCATGGACGTCAACGTCCGCGGGGTGTGGAACTGCCTCGCTCACCAGATCCCCCGGATGATCGACAGCGGCGGCGGGGCCGTCGTCAACACATCCAGCGTGGCGGGCACCGTCGCCACCGGAGCCTCGGCCGCGTATGTCGCCGCCAAACACGCGGTCATCGGCCTTACCCGGGCCGCGGCCGCGGACTACGGACGGCATGGCGTGCGGGTCAACGCCCTGGTCGTGGGCGCCACGCGCACGGAGATGATGGAGCAGATCATCTCCGCCTCCCCGGCGCTGGAGAGCGCCTTCACGGCGGAGTCGGTCCAGCACCGCATGGCCGCCCCCGACGAGGTGGCGCGGGCGGCGCTGTGGCTCTGCAGCGAGCACGCGTCGTTCGTCACCGGTGCGGCGATGCCCGTGGACGGGGGCGCCACCGCCACGTCGTGACGGTCGGCCGGCCGCGCATCGGCACACAGGGGGCTTCCCGCGAGGGAACGCCCCCTTTTGCGTTCTACATCCCGATGTAAAAAGTAGAACGATCGCTTTGATTTTTACTCTGGTGATGGCTAGGTTGACTACCGAAGGTTCCTTACGAGCATTACGAGGCATCAGGGAGAGTGGCATGAGGCAGCTACGGGCGGTGCGCACGCGCGAGGCGCTCGTCCTCGCCGCGGCCGCCGAGATCGACCGGCACGGGTACACCGGGGCGGGGCTGGCGCGGATCGTCGAGGGGGCCGGCGCCTCGATGGGGGCGCTCACCTTCCACTTCCCGAACAAGGCCGAACTGGCGCGGGCCGTGCTCGGCGTGGGCTCGGACCGGGCCCGGCGCCTGGCCACCGGCATCTCCGCCGGGCCGGGACCCGCGCTGGAAGTGATGGGGGAGCTGGTCAAGGGGCTGGCCGCACTGCTGGAGAAGGACCAGGTGGTGCGCGCCGCGGCCCGGTTGGCGCGGGAGCGCTCCGATGCGCTCGGGCAGTGGAGTTCGGCCTGGGGGCCCGCGGTGCGCAAGCTGCTCGCCCAGGCCGAGGCGGATGGCCAGCTGCGTCCGGGTACGGACCCCGCTGCCGTGGCGGCGCTCGTCGAGTACCTGCTCGCGGGGGCCGAGGTCTGGCCCGCGCCGGACGGGCAGCGGGTCCCGGCCGGCCGCAGGGTGGACCGCGTCTGGCCGTTGGTCGAACGCGGCATCGCCGTCGGCGCCGACTGATCCGAACCGCGAGGGCCCTGGCCGGATCGGGAACAGGTTCAAGGCTCAAGCGACTGGAAAACAAAGCGAACGTTCTATATAGTTGGGGGTAGCGGGCCGATCCCGGCGCGCATGAAAGGGGACCTGGTGCGCGCCTGTATCGGCGCGTCCCGTGGTCTCGCCCGGATCTGCAGCGGAAGGCGGAAGCCATGACGTACACCCACCCCGAAGCCACGGTCCACGGCGCTGCCGCCCTGCTGGCGCGTGAGGTCCATGACCGGATCGGGACCTCGCTCGCGGTGGCCATGCGCCGTCTCGAACTGCTCGAAGTCACCGCGGCCGGACTGGAGCCCGAGGGGCGGCAGCGGCTCGACGAGGTGCGCGAGGCGCTGGTGGACACACTGTTCGCCGCCCGCGCTCTCACCACCCGGCTGCGCGCGACCCGGCCGGCGCCCGCCGTGCCGCTGGGCACCGCACTGCGCGGCTTCCTGCGCTCCATGGAGCCGCTGACCCCCGAGGTCCGGTTCTACCTCGACGGCGATGACGCGCTGCTCGCCCCGCACGTGGGCGACGAGGTGTTCGTCATCGTGCGCGAGGCGCTGCGCAATGTGCTGGCCCACTCCGGCGCCGGCACCGTCACGGTGCACATCGCCGTCGGCGCGCACGACGTACACGCCTCCGTCACCGACGACGGCTCGGGCTTCGACCCCGACACGGCGGGGCACGGCCGTGGCGGCAACGGGCTGAGCGGCATGAGGGAACGCGCCCGTGCCCTCGGCGGCGTCACCACCATCACCTCGTCCCCGGGCCGCGGCACCCGGATCACCCTGTGGATCCCCACCAAGGAAGGCACCGTCCGCCATGGCTGAAGCACCCATCCGCATCCTGGTCGCCGACGACCACACCCTGCTGCGCGGCGCCCTGTGCGACCTGCTGCGCGCCGAGGCCGACTTCGAGGTCGTCGCCGAGGTCGGCGACGCGCGGGCCGCCGTCACCGAGGCCGCCCGGCTGCGGCCCGACGTGGCCCTGCTCGATGTGCAGATGCCGCACAACGAGGACCCGGTGCGCACCGTGCGCCATCTGCTGCACCGCCAGCCCGACCTGCGCGTCATCATCCTGAGCATGGACGACCACCCCGTGCTCGTACGCCAGTTGCTCTCGCTCGGGGTGCGCGGCTATCTGCACAAGAGCGTCAGCCGGCAGACCCTGGCCGCCGCGATCCGCGAGCGCGCCGACCTCTCCCGCCGCGTCGTCACCATCTCGATGCCGCAGGCCCCGGCCCCGGCCGCGGGCCGCGCCGAAGCCAGGCTCTCCGAGCGCGAGTGCGAGGTGCTCACCCTGGTCGCGAGCGCCCTGAGCAACCGGCAGATCGGCGCCCGGCTCGGCATCACCGAGGGCACCGTCAAGCGCCATCTGCGCAAGATATTCGACAAGCTCGACGCGGTCTCCCGGCTGGACGCCGTCAACAAGGCCGTGGCGCTGCAGTACATCCGGCCCGGCGCCGACAAGCGCCTGCTGTCCAGGGCCGGCTGAACCGCCCGGCCCACCGCCTGAGCCTGTATCCAGTGAGCCCTCACCTGCGAGGGCGAGACCGTGGTCCACAGCCGCTACTGTGGCGACTCGTCTGACTCTCCGCCAGATTTGGAGCGGCCCCGGATGAACAGCGCCCCTTTCCGTCTCGTCGTCACGGGCGGCGGGACCGGTGGACACACCTACCCCGCGCTGACCGCCGTGCGTACTCTGCAGGCCCGGCTCGCTGCCCAGGGCCGGGCGCTCGAGACCCTGTGGATCGGAACGGCCACCGGCCTGGAAGCGCGGGTGGCGCCGGCCGAGGGCATCCCCTTCACCACCGTGGCGACTGGCAAGATCCGCCGCTCCAAGAACCCGCTGAAGCTGGCGTCCCCGGCGAACGTGCGCGACATGGCGCGGGTGCCACTCGGCGTGCTCCAGGCCCGCCGGGCCATCGACCGGTTCCAGCCGGATGTGGTGCTCGCGACGGGCGGCTATGTCGCGGTCCCGGCCGGGCTGGCGGCGCGGATGTGCCACCGCCCGCTGGTGCTGCACGAGCAGACGGTGCGGCTGGGACTGGCGAACCGGAAGTTGGCGGCGTCGGCCGCGCGGATCTGCGTGTCGTCGGAATCGACGCTGGCGCTGCTGCCGGAGTCGGCGCGGCAGGTCGCCGTGGTGACGGGTAACCCGGTACGGCCGGAAGTCCTGTCCGGACGCGCGGACAAGGCTGTGCAGGCACTGCAGCTGTGGGGCTTCGACCGGCAACTGCCGACCGTGTACGTCACCGGCGGCGCGCAGGGCTCGCAGCAGATCAACGAGCTGGTCGGCGAGGTGCTGCCGTGGTTGCTGCAGCAGACGAACGTGGTGCACCAGTGCGGCCCGGACAACGTCGAGAGCCTGCGGGCGCGGGCAGCGGGGCTGCCCTCCGAGCTCGCGGGCCGGTACTACCTGGCCGGGTTCGTCGGTCCGGAGCTGCCGGACGTGCTGGCGCTCGCCGATGTGGTGATCTCTCGCAGCGGTGCGGGAACGCTGGCGGAGCTGACCGCGCTGGGCAAGCCCGCGGTGTTCGTGCCGCTGGCGTCGTCGGCGGGCAACGAGCAGGCGCACAACGCCCGGCACCTGCAGGAGGCCGGCGCGGCGGTCGCACTCGAAGGCGATGTCACGGTGGACCAGGTGCGCATCGCGTTGGGCCCGCTCCTGGCCGACGCCCATCTTCGGCGGGGTATGGCGGAGCGGGCCCGCGCGTACGGCCGTCCGGACGCGGCGGACAGGCTCGTGGACGAGATCCTGTCCTGCGCGTCCGGGCAGCCGGTCACTGCTGGCCGACGTGGAGAGCCGTTCCTGCCTCGATGAGGACGGCCGCGTCCATCGCGAGACGCTGCCGGCCCAGTCGAGCATGTCGAGGGTGATCTGCCGGCCGCGGTGGGAGGTGAGGTCGAGGCCGAGGCGCCGAGCAGCGGTGATCACCGACTCGTTGGCGGGCTCGCTTCCCTACTTTCCATACGGCACTTCACATGGATCACGACCACACCCGCCTTGCACGCTCGGTACCGTCTGGAATGTCCGTTCCGGGCGCGGCCCGACGGCGAATCAGATCAAGGGAGTTCAGGTGACTGACGTGCGGCCCAGCCAGCGCATGCGAGACCTCGGCATCGTCCAGCAGGGCGCCGGCATCCTCGCAGAGCCGGCCCGTGCCTTCGATCTACCTGCTGAGTGCGATGCGGCCGAACGCATCGTGGACTAGCTGTTCGCCGCCGTCGAGCGCATCGGCCAGGTCCATCCCTTCGCCAAGGGCATGGGTATCGCCGCCCCGCAGATCGGCATCGCCCGCGCTGCCGCCGTCGTCATGCCCGCCGACGAGCCCCCTGCCGTCATCCTGCTCAACTCCCGTGTCACCGAGCGTTCCGAGGAGACGGACGAGCAGTACGAGGGCTGCCTCAGCTTCTTCGACGTCCGTGGCCTCATCCCCCGCCCTCTGACGATCACGGTGGAGTCCACCACCCTGACCGGCGAGACCACGACCACCGTGTACGAACGCGGCCTCGCCCGCCTCATCCACCACGAAATCGACCACCTCGACGGCCTGCTGTACACCGCCCGGATGCGTACCGGGGTCGATCCCATCCCCGTGGAGGAGTACCGGCAGACCGGGCGAGCTTGGGCGTACGAGTAGGCGAAATCAGCAACGTCGGCACTGCCCTCCAGTTGGGGCGTCGTCCAGATGCGTCGGCAGGGCGCCGTTCACCACGTGCCGGACGGGGTGATGCGGCGGATGGCGGGCAGGGCGCCGGCGAGGACCGTGGGCAGCCAGGCGGAGCAGACGCCGTCCTCGATCAGCGTGGTCAGCTCGTCGCGGGTGACGAGCCGGGTGGCGTGCACCTCCGCCGGATCGGGTGTGGGCTCCTCGCCGACGTGGCCCACGAACAGATGGTTGTACTCGTGCTCCACCAGGCCGGTCAGCGGGTCGGGGTGATGGTAGACGACGGTGCCCGCGGGGTGCAGCGGCGCCGGGACCAGACCCAGCTCCTCGCGGGTGCGGCGGGTGGCGGCGGCCTCGGGCCGCTCCCCGGGCAGCGGATGACCGCAGCACGTGTTGGACCACACCCCGGGCGAGTGGTACTTCGTCAGGGCCCTGCGCTGCATCAGCATCCGCCCCGAGGGGTCGAACAGGAAGACGGAGAAGGCACGGTGGAGCGCGCCCGGCGCCTGATGCGCGGCGAGCTTCCCGGCCGTGCCGACGGTCCGCCCGTCCGGGGTGACCAGCTCCAGCAGGATCCCGGCGTCCGCCGACGCGGGGGTGGCCACGGGGGTGTCGGTGTGCACAAGGTTCATGGTGCTGCCTGGATTCCTTTTCGTGAGTGACGCGGGACGCCGTGCAAGGGGGATGCCGTGCAAGGGGTGCTGCCGGGGCCGGACTCGGCCAGGACCGGGCGGCACAGGGTGGTCCTGTGCCGCCCCGGGCGGGTTCAGCCGGCGTGGATCTCCACGGTGCCGGCGGTGCCGTCGACGGTCACCACCATCCCGTCCGCCAGCGCGGACGTTCCGTCACCGGTGGCGAGCACCGCGGGAATGCCGTACTCCCGCGCGATGATCGCCGCGTGCGACAGGGCGCCGCCGGTGTCGGTGACCAGAGCCGCGAGGCCGGGGAAGACCACCGACCACACCGGCGAGGTGATCGGGCAGACCAGTACGTCACCGGCCTGGATCTTGTCGAACTCGCTCTCGTCGCGCACCACGCGCACCGTGCCCGTGGCACGCCCCGCCGAACCGGGCACACCGGTGACCGTCGCAGCGTCGGTGCGCGGCGCGGCGGGCGACGCCCCGTTCATGTGCTGCAGCGTCCACAGGAAACCGCCCATCGTCTCGCGGACCTCGGCCGGCAGCTGGTCCATGGACGGCGGCGGCCCCGGGCGCTCGCCATGGCTCGCCGGGCCCGGGTTCGCCAGCGCCCAGCGGTGCTCGCCGCGCCGGCGGCGCACGGTCTCGCGGGTGTCGACGCCCTTGAGCAGCGCCGTGCGGACCTCGTCGGTCTCAAGGAAGAACACCTGGTCCGCCGCCGCGAGCAGCCCCCGCGCCACCAGCCGTTCGCCCGCCTCCAGCACGGCCCAGCGCAGCAGCGCGTTGGGGGCGCTGACGGTCCAGTGCTCGTTGTCCTCGCGTACGGGATAGGCGTGTTCGGCGTCGGCGAGCAGGGCGCGCAGCCGCTCGGCCCGCTCGGGCGCGAGCCCGTCCAGCGCCGCGGCCACCGCCTGCCCGCGTTCCCGCTCCACCTCCGCGCCGTCCCGGCCCCGGCCGCCGCCGTCGGCGAGCTGGTCGCGCAGCAGGGCGAGGATCAGTTCAGGGCGTTCGGCCAGGGTGGGCGCGGCCAGCTCGTACTGCAGGGCGCGGCAGCCGTATGCCGTGCGGTACGTCTCGAAGGCTTCGGCGAACTGCCGGTCGGTCCGGAGCAGGTCGCGCAGTGCCGCCGCGTCGGCGGCCTCCGGCAGCCGGGCGGCGGCCAGTCCGGCGAGCTGCGCCATCGCCCGGGCGGGCCCGGTGCTCTCCGTCGAAAGACCGGCGAGCAGGGCGAACGGGCGGGTCTGGTCCCAGCCGAGGGCCGTCGTGGTGAACAGGCCGAACCGGCCGAGCGCGAGGGACACGGCGGCGACCAGCCGGAAGTGGACCTCGGCGCCCTCGCGGTGCAGCGCCACCACCTCGTCCAGATGGGCGGCGAGCGCCGCGTCGTCCAGGCGCCCCAGGTCCGCGGTGCGCAGCCGCGCGATCCGCTCGGCGAAGCGCGGCCGCTGCTCCTCGCGCCACTCGGTCAGCGCCCGCCCCACCCGGTCCTCGCCCACGGCCTGGACACAGGCGGCGATCCTGTCCGGTACGTCGGCGGGCGCCAGCGGTACATTGCCCACGTAGCGCCAGCCGCCGATGGTGCGGAAGGCCATGCCCTTCAGCAGCAGGCCGAACTCGGCACACACGTCCTCCAGGACGGTGTTGTTGTACTCCAGCATCGCCCGCGTCATCGGCAGCAGCGGCACCGGCGCGTGCGTGGAGTCCTTCGTCCAGAAGCCGGGCGGCACGTCGACCGGGATCTCCACCGGCTGCGGCAGCTCGTCGGCGATCGCGGTGATCGGCCGGGCCTGCAGCAGATACAGCCGGCCGCCGGCGCGGGCCCACTCGATGTCCGTGGGGCCGCCCAGCACCCGTGCGGCCTGCTGCGCCAACCCGGCTACCTGGCAGGCCTGTTCGGGGTTCAGCGCACCGTGCCGGCCGGAGGTGTTCACCGGCTCGCCGCCGGCCGCGGGCACCGCCCACTCGTCGGGCGAGACCTCGCCGGACACCAGCCGTTCGCCGAGTCCCGGCACGGCGGAGACCAGGACCTCGTCGCGGTTCCCGGTGACCGGGTTCACGGTGAACGCCACCCCCGCGCTGTCGGCCGGCACCAGCGCCTGCACGAGCACCGCGAGCGGGGCGTCGCCCTCGGCGCCGCTGGCGGCGCGGTACTCGCGCACCACATCGGTGAACGCGGACCCCCAGCAGGACTTCAGGGCCTCGCCGAGCGCCGCCGCGCCGCGCACGTCGAGCACCGTCGTGTACTGGCCGGCGTGCGAGGCGCGGGCACCGTCCTCGTCGATGCCCGAGGAGCGCACGGCCAGCGCCCCGGGCAGCCGCCCCGCGACCGTCTCTACGGCGGCCGCCAACTCGCCCGCGAGCGGCCGGGCCCGGACGGCCTCGCCGGTGGCGGCGTCGAGGCCGGCCGTGTGCGCGGCCATGGCGCGGGCGGTGAAGACCCAGCCGTCGGGCACGCTGAAGCCGGCCTGCCGCATCCGGGCCAGTACGGCCGCCTTGGCGCCGACCTCCGCCGGGTCGAGGGCGGCGGGGTCGTCCAGCGACACCACCAGCGGCGATACCGCGTTCTCCTTGCTCATGGGGTGCTCCTCATCACGTACGTACAGGGACTTGGGGGTGGGCGGCGGCCTCGACGAGCGCTCGCGCGGTGGCGGCAGGCTGCTCGACGACGTACAGATGGCCGCCCTCGACCAGATGGCTGGAACGGGCGCGCAGCACCGTCGCGAGCCGGGCCACGGCGGCGGGCGGGAACAGGGCGTCCCGTGTGCCGCCGAGCACATGGACGGCGGCGTCGACGGGGTCGGCCCGCCAGCCGCCGTGCGCCAGCGCGGCGAGGTCGCGGCGCAGGTCGGGCAGGAGGAACCGGATCGCGAAGTCCGCGCCCCGGCCCAGGTCGGGCAGCATGCCGCGGGCCGTGGCCGCGGCCAGCAGCGCCGGGTCGTCGAGCGCCAGCAGATCGGCCGTCGGCGCGCCGGGCCGCGGCGGCGCGGACAGCACCAGCCGCACCCGGTCCGCCGTGCCCGCGGGCCACAGCCGGGCCATACGGTGCACCACCGCGGCGCCCAGGCTGTGCCCGAGCAGCAGCGTCGGACCTCCCGCGGCGCCCGCGAGGTCGTCGGCGAGCAGCCGCAGGTAGTGCCGGGCCAGCCCGTCCAGTCCGCGCAGTCCGTCCAGCGCGGCCAGCCCGGCACCGGCCGGGGAGCCGGCCGGCGGCTGGGCGGCCGTGATGCGCCAGTCGTCCGGCAGCTGCCGGGCGAGGCGGACGAAGGAGCGGGCCGAACCGCCCGCGTACGGCACACAGACGAGGTGCGCCGCCGCGCCGTCCTGGAGTACGACGCGCTCGGGGCCGCCCCTCATGACACCGGCTCCTGTTCTTGGCGGCGCACCGCATGCCGGGCCGTCTTCCCGGTCGTGGTGGTGGGCAGCGCGTCCACCAGGCGCAGGGTGCGGGGCCGTTTGAAGACGGGCAGGCTGTGCCGCAGCGCCGCCCGGATCCGCTCGGCCAGCCCCTCGGCGCACCCGGCCCTCGGCACGACCTGTGCGGCGATCCGGGTCAGCCCGTCGGCGTCCTGCACCCCGACGACGGCGCACGCCTCGACGCCGTCCACGGCCGCGATGGCGTCCTCCACCTCGGTGGGCGCGATCTTCATGCCGCCCACATTGAGGACGTCGTCGCTGCGGCCGAGGTGGACCCAGCCCGCGTCCGCGTCCCGGACCATGGTGTCGCCGGTGTGCACCCAGCCGTCGCGGAAGGTACGGGCGGTCAGCTCGGGCCGGCCCCAGTAGCGGTCGGCGACGCTCGGGCCGCGCACCCGCAGCCGCCCCGGGCTGCCGTCGGGCAGCGGCCGGCCGGCCTCGTCGCAGACCTCCGCCTCGAAGCCGGGCACGCTCTCGCCGACGCTGCCCGGACGGACCCGGCCGGGCAGCGTCGCCGTGACGATGTGCAGGCACTCGGTGGCGCCCAGGCCGTTGACGACGGCCAGGCCGAAGCGGTCGGCCAGCGCCGTGCACAGGCGTGCACCCAGCGGCTCCCCGGCGGCGACGGCGAGCCGCACCCCGGAGAAGTCCAGGCTCTGCTCGGCCCGCGGCAGCGCGAGCAGCGCCGCGTACAGGGTGGGCACGGCGAACAGCAGCGTGGGGCGGGCGCGTCGGAGCAGCGCGGCCACCGCGTGCGGCTCGGCGCGGCCGGGCAGGAGTACGGCGCTCGCGCCGACGCTCAGCGGCAGCAGCAGCGAGTTGCCGAAGCCGTACCCGAACGGCAGCTTGGCCGTCGACAGCACCCGGTCGTGCCGGGTGACGCCCAGGTGCCGGACGATGCCCTCGGGGAACGCCAGCAGCCCGCGGTGCAGATGGACCACGCCCTTGGGGCGGCCGGTGCTGCCGGAGGTGTACTGCAGCACGGCCACGTCCTCGTCCGCGCGCGGCACCACGCCGGTCAGCGGCGCCGCCCGCCGCGCCTCCTCGGGCAGACACCGCACGGCCCCGGGACCCGGGCGCCTGCACCACAGCGGCACGCCGTCCGGTCCGCCGGCGAGCTCGGCCGCGAGCGGGCCCGCGCCGTCCTCGACGACGACGGCGCTCGCGCCGCAGTCCGCGACGACATACCGCTGCTCGGCGACGGTCAGCAGCGGCGCGACGGGCACGGGCACGGCGCCGACGCGCAGCGCCGCCAGGACGTACGCGACGAAGTCGGGGGTGTCGTGCAGCGCTAGCGCGATCCGCTGACCGGGCGCGATCCCTGCCGCCGTGAACACGCGGGCCACCCGGCAGACCAGGGCGTGCAGCTGACGGTAGGTGAGCTGCTCGTCGCCGCAGAGCAGACACAGGGCGTCGGCGCCGGCGCCGCTCAGGTGCCGGTCCAGGTACCACCAGCCGGCGTTGCGCTCGACGCTTCCCACAGCGTCCGTGTCGTCCACAGCGTCGGCGGCGGAGCCCATCACGTCACCTCCCCGCCGAGCAGCACGGCGCTCGCGGTGCCGCCCGCGTCCACGGCCAGGCACAGGGCGAGCGGGGTGCCGGGTTCGGGCGCGCCGGGCGGCACCTCGCCCCGGCGCAGCGCCTCGACGGCGAGGGCGACGGCGAGGGTGCCGTCGGCGCCGCCGGTGACACCGGTCGACGCGGCCGCGTCGTACACCGGCACCGAGTCACCCAACAGGCAGGTGATCGCGGTGAGTTGGGCTCGCCGCACCGCCGGTGCGCCGCCGGACGCGGTGACCGCGAACCGCACCTCGGCGGGCGACCGGTCGGCTTCGGCGAGGGCGCCGCGGATCGCCCGGTCCGCGGCGCTCGTCAGCGCGGCTTGGTCGTCGCCGGGTCCGGCCGTGGTCCGCGCCGTGCCGAGCACCCGCGCCAAGGGGGCGCCGGTGGCGTGCCGCGCGTTCTGCAGGACGACGACCGCGGCGGCCTCCCCCTCCGGTACGGCGGTGCCGTCGTCGTCGCCGAGGACGGCCGGACACAGGGTGTCCACGCCCGCCGCGACGACGGTGTCACAGGTCGCGTCCGTCACCTGCCGGGCCCCGACGACGACGGAGTCCAGGCCCGCGGTGGTGCCCGACGACAGGGTGAGATTGGGGCCGCGCGCCCCGAGATGGATGGACAGCTGCGCGGCCGGCGCGTTGTAGCCGGTCTGCGGCCCCCACACCGGGTTGACGCCCCCGGTGCCGCCCGCCGCGTCATGGATCGCGAGGTACTCGCCGCGGCCCGCGTGCAGCGTGCCGAGGACGACGCCGGTGCGCTCCGTGTCCGCGACCGGGCCGGCGCCGCAGCCGTTCAGGGCGTGCAGCAGCAGCCGGCTCTCGCGGCTCAGGGCGCGGGCGGTGCGTGCGCCGACCGTGTCCGTCAGATCGAGGTCGCCGGTGACGTGCCCGGCGAACACCCGGGCCTGGGCGGGCTGTTCGCCCCGTGCGACGGGCAGTGGGGCGGCGACGAGCGGCACCTGGGCGGAGCGGAAGAACGCCGCGCCGCCCAGGACCGCGTCGAGCAGGTCGGCGGTCGAGGCGCCGCAGGCGGTCACCGCGCCGACGGCGGTGACGACCACGTCGGTCGAGGGCAGTGACTGGTTCGGCATGGGCGCCTCCATCCCCTGGGCGTGACGCCAGGTGTCATCAACTGGGCTGTGGATTACGGCAGTTCAGCCGCCGTACCGGGTCAGGACCACGGCCGACGTGTTGCCGCCGAACCCGAAGGCGTTGCTGAGCGCGGCCCGCACCGGCAGATCGCGGGACGGACCGCGCACCACGTCGAGCGGGGCGCAGGCGTCGTCGGGGTGCTCCAGCGTCGGGTTGCCCGGCACCCGGCCCCGCCCGACGGCCAGGACGCAGGCGATCGCCTCCAGCGCGCTCGCCCCGCCCTGCGCGTGGCCGAGCATCCCCTTCAGCGAGGACAGCGCGGGCCGGGCGCCGTACGGGGTGAAGAACTCGGCGACCGCCGCCGCCTCCAGCGCGTCGTTGGCGGGTGTGCCGGTGCCGTGCGCGCTGACGTGGTCGATCTCGTCCGGGCGCAGGCCCGCCCCGCGCAGGCTCTCGGCCATGCAGTGCAGCAGGCCCGCGCTCTTGGGGTGCGGGGCGGTCATGTGGTGGGCGTCGGCGGCGACCGCCCAGCCGGCCAGCTCCGCGAGCACCTGGGCGCCGCGCCTCCGGGCGTGCTCCAGGGACTCCAGGACGAGCACCCCGGCCCCCTCGGAGGGCAGCATGCCGCGCCGGTCCCGGTCGAAGGGGCGCACCCGGTCCGGGGTGAGGGCGCGCAGCGTCGTGAACAACTGGAAGACGGCCTCGGACAGTTCGTCGACACCGCCCGCGACCATGACGTCGGCCCGGCCCGCACGGATCTCGTCGGCGGCCAGCGCGAGGGCGGTGTTGCCGGCGGCGCAGCCCGCCGCGACCGCCTGGCGCGGACCGCGCAGCCCGAACGTGCGGGCCGGGTCGTCGGCCAGCAGCCCCGGGGTGTCCCACGGTCCGCCCCGGGTCAGCGGGCGGCCCTGGCGGCGCAACTCCTCCAGGTGCGGACGGGTGCCCATGACGGTGCCGACCACGATCCCGGCGCGCTCCCGGGCCACGGCGCCCTGCCCGAGACCGGCCTGGCGCAGCGCCGCCCGCGCCGAGTGGCGTACGTACCGCACACTGCGCGGCACGTCGGGGTCCGGGTCGCTCAGGCCCGGCGCGGCCACCTCGGCCGCCAGACGGGTGGGGTAGCCGTCGGTGGCGAAGCGGGTGACCAGGGCGGTGGCGACGGCGCCGGTGGTGACGTTCGTCCAGAACTCCTCCACGTCGCAGCCCAGCGGTGAGGCGAGCCCCAGGCCCGTCACCACCACCCGGCGGCTGTCCAGGACGGCACGGTCCTCACGCAGCACGCTCGCCCACCAGCCGTACGAAGGCGTCGACGGTGTCGTTCTCGGCGGCCTCCTCATTGCTCAGCCGGCAGTCGAAGGCGGCCTCCAGATGCGCGACGACCTCCAGCTTCTGCAGCGAGTCGCCGCCGAGGTCGTCGTAGAAATGGGCGGAGCCGGTCACCTGGTCGCCGGGCAGCGACAGGACGGTGGCGAAGATCTCGGTGATCGCGGTGCGGACGTCGGTGCTGTGCACAGTGCTCATGAGGTACGGCCTTCCTTCAGTGTTCGTCGGCGAGAGAAGCGGGCGTGGCGGCGGTCAACAGGTCCTTCCAGCGGCCCAGTTGGGCCAGGGACAGGCCGCCGGACCAGTGCAGCGCCTTCGACGCGGCGGCCCAGTAGCCGGCGGCGACGAGCGCCGCGGCCAGCGCGGCCGGGGTGGCGACGCAGGCGGCGAGGGCCAGGGCGAGGAAGGCGAAGGTGTACTGGTGCATGACCTCGCGGGCCGCCTCCCGGTCGGCCGGCGCCGCGGCCCGGGACGCGGCCGTGATCACCAGGCGCGACACGACGACCAGCGGCAGCACGGACAGCGCGACGAGCGGCAGCGCACCGCCGGCCACGCATCCGGCGACCAGCAGGAACGGGGCGCCGACCAGGGCGTACACGGCGGCCGGCCGCCACAGCCGCACCAGCGCCAGCCACAGGCTGGAGTAGCCGATCTCCTGGTCGCCCGCCACATCGGTGATGTCCTTGATGCCGGACAGGCCGAGGCTGAACGCCGCCTGTACGGCGACCGCCGGCAGCACCGGCGTGAGCAGCGTGTCCACGGTGCCGTGCACGGCCCAGCCGGTGACCAGCGGGGTGGTCACGGGCGCGGTCAGCGCGAGCAGCGCGAGCACCCGGCGGCGCTTGAACGCCGGGCCGATCGAGTAGCCGAGCGCCACCCCGATGTCGACCAGCAGGATCGCGGGCAGCGCGAAGCCCGGGTGGGTCCACGTCAGCGCGGCACCGATCGCGACGAACACCAGCCATGAGACGACGGCCGCCGAGGTCAGCCGGCCCCAGCCCAACTCCTCGCACAGCGCGGTGCGTTCGGGCCGGTTGACGGCGTCCTCCGTCCGGTCGGCGATCCGGTTGACCGCCTCGGTGCCCACGCAGTACGCGAGCCACAGCGGCACACCCAGCAGCGCCCACGCCACGTCGAGCCGGTCGTTCGCGGCGAGCCCCACGGCCCAGCCGACCCAGTAGTACGCGGTGAACCGGATGCTGCAACTGCGCGCGAGCAGCAGCAGGAAACGGCCGGCGGACGGCCGTGCGGGCGCCCCCATCACGCCGCCTTCCTCTCCACGACGACGTCGAGCCGGGCCGGGCCGCGCAGCCCCATCCCCGGCTTGTACGCGATGCTGTCGTCGGCCAGGGACAGGCTGTCGATCCGTGCGGTGAGCCCGTACAGCGCCTCCTTGGCCATCATCGTGGCCAGCGGAGCGCCCAGGCAGTAGTGGATGCCGCGGCCGAACGACAGATGCGCGGGTCCTGCGCGGTCGATGTCGAAGGCGTCCGGGTCGGTGAAGGCGCGCTCGTCGCGGTTGGCGGAGGCGACCAGCAGGATCACCGCGTCGCCCCGCTCGATGCGCTGCCCGTGCAGCTCGATGTCCTCCAGGGCGATCCGGCCGACCTGGTGGGCCGCGGGCTCCAGGCGCAGGATCTCGGTGAGCGTGGCATCCGCGGCCGACCGGTCGGCCGCGAGCCGGGTGAAGGCGTGCGGGTGGCGGGCGAAGACGATGCCGGCGTTGCCGATCAGGTTCGAGAAGGTCTCCTGCGCGGCGACCACCAGGAGCACGCAGGTCGCGGCGATCTCCTGCGTGGTCAGGGCGCTGCCCTCGTCGCGGGCCCGGACGAGCTGGGACACGAGGTCGTCGCCGCCGTCGCTCTCGGCCCGCCGCCGCGCCAGGTCCAGGAAGTAGTCCGTGCACTGGGCGACGGCCTCGCGGCGGGCGCGGGCCGCCTCCGGCGGCAGCTCGACGTCCAGGTCGAGCATCCCGGCGATCTCGGTCGACCACACGGTGAACCGGGCCTGGTCGGCCGCGGGGATGCCCAGCATGCGGCCGAGCACCCGGATCGGCAGCGGGGTGCCGAGCCGCTCCATCAGGTCGAAGCGCTCGGGAAGGTCACCGAGCAGCTCGTCCACGATCCCGGCGACCGCTGACCGCAGCCGCTCGATCGTGGCGGGCGTGAAGGCCTGCGCCACCAGGGAGCGCAGCCGGGTGTGCTCCGGCGGGTCGGTCAGCATGAACAGCTTGGCGTCGAAGTCGTCGAGCCCGAGCCCGAGGAACGGCGGCGGTTCGTCCCCGGCCTCGCCCATCACCTGCTGGAAGAACTTCGAGTTGGCGAAGTCCTTGCCCATGCGGCGGTCGCGCAGCAGCGCCTCGCAGTCCGCGTGACGGCTGACCAGAAAGGCGCCGAGCGGTCCGCGCAGCACGGGGTGCTCGTCCCGCAGGAAGCGATAGGCCGGATAGGGGTCCGCCTGCAGCGCCGGGTCGGACATGTCGAGCGGAAACTCCCCGACCGCACCGCCCCGCGGCGCCGTCGCCTGCTGGCTGTCGCTCATGACAAGTAGTCCTTCCCGAAAGACATTTCGTGTTTCCTCGCGTTTCCGTGGCCGCGCCGGAAGCCGGTTGACCGGACTGTACGGAGCGGGCCGGCCGTCGCACGATCCGCGACGGAGGAGTCGTCGATGCCACCTTCGGCCCGCGGCGATGTGTCCGTCGGAGCGGGCACATGTGCCCCGCGCGGCCGTTCCTCACAGCGCCAGATAGCCGCCGTCGACCGGGATCGCGGTGCCGGTGACGTACGAACCGGCGTCCGAGGCGAGCAGCAGCAGCGCACCGTTCAGCTCGTCGAGCTGCCCCGCGCGCCGCATCGGGGTGCGGCGTTCCACCCAGGCGCGGCCCTTGTCGGTGCCGAGCATCGACTCGGTCATCTCCGACCAGAACCACCCCGGGCACACGGCGTTCACCCGCACCCCCCGCGCACCCCACTCGGCGGCCAGCTCCCGCGTCAGATTGACCACGCCGCCCTTGCTCGCCGCGTACGCGGCCTGGGGAAGGCTGCCGCTGGCCACGATCCCGTAGATGGAGGCGATGTTGACGATGGAGCCGCGGCCGCGTTCCAGCATCCCGGTGCCCACCGCGGTGCTCAGCGCGAACACCGCGGTCAGGTTGACCGACAGGATCGACTGGAAGGACTCCACCGTCTGCTGCTCGGCCGGCACCGTCTCCGAGAGGCCGGCGTTGTTGATCAGTACGTCGACGGGCCCCAGCTCCTGTGTCACCGTGCGCACCAGCCGCTCCCGGTCCTCGGCGAGCGTCACATCGCAGGGCACGGCCAGCGAACCGGGCAGTTCGTCGGCGAGTTCCTTCAGCGGCGCCTCGCGCCGGGCGGCCAGGGCGACCCGCGCCCCCGCCGCCGTCAGCAACTGCGCCACATGCTTGCCGATGCCGCTGGAGGCGCCGGTGACCACGGCCACCTTGCCGTCCAGCCGGAACAGGTCGAGCGGGTCGGACATCGAGCGGGCGAGCGGAGCGGGCGTCGCCGCGGTGGTCGGGACAGCCATGTCAGAACACCTCCACGGTCGCGGCGGACCAGGTGACCCCGGCGCCGGCGCTGAGCAGGACGAGTGGGCCACCGGAACGCACGTCGTCCCGGTCGAGCAGATCGGCGAGACGGGCCGGCGAGCCCTCGCCGTACGCGACGCCGTGGTCGCCGGGGGCGTCACACCGCATCGTCGCCTCCCGAGGCGAGGGCGCTGCCGAGACGGACCCGCATCCGGGCCACGGCCGCGCCGTCCTGCTCGAAGGACACCTCGGTCCACTGACCCTCGCTGACCGGGTTCGGCATCAGGCGGGTGACCACGGCGATCGGCGAGTCCAGCTCGGCGAAGCGCAGATACTCGGCGCTGACGTAGTCCAGGTGGAACGAGGACGGGGACAGGCCCTGGTGGTCGGCGGCCAGCAGCAGCGACGCCTGACGGGCGGCCTCCATCATCACCGGGCCCGGCACATGGTCCTGGGCGTGGTCGAACATGCTCGGGTGGGCCGCCGGTACCCGCAGCTCCGTGACCAGGGCGCCGTCCTCGGTGCGGGCGTCCTGCACGACGACGTTCTCGGCGCGTTCGCGGCCCACCAGCCACACCGGCGGAAGAGCTCCGGCACCGGTGGCCGGCAGCGTGTCCGACATGGGCGGCGGGGTGGTGCGGTGGCTGTGGCGCAGCTTCTCGTACACATCGTTGGGGCGCTGCGCGGTGTCGACGGTGATCACGCCGGTCTCCCGGCCGTCGACCAGGACGCGCACCCGGTGCACCACGCGGGAGGTGGCGCCCTCGTACTTCTTCTCCAGGAGCACACCGCCGAGCAGGGTCAGGTCGAGTGCGCCGGAGCGGCGCAGCGGCTCCGGGTCGGTGATCTCCAGGGACGCGGTGGCGGTGATGGACTTGGTGTCCGGGCCCGCGTCGTGCTGCAGATGCATCGCGCACAGCAGCATCTGGCGTACGGCCTCGAACACGGCGAGCGGGTCGTGCATCGCGACGCGTGTCGTGTGGTCGCTGTAGTAGAAGTGCCGCGGCGGCAGCTGGGCGGCGGCGTGGAACGTGAGCTCGTCGACGGACCGGAAGTCGGTGAGGAACACCTCGGCGAGCGCGGAACGGTGCACCAGGCGCCGTGCGAGGGTGCGCTGGGTGGTCAGGTCGGTCTCGGGGGCGGCGGGGCGCAGCGGCAGAACGGTCATGGCGGGAACTCCAGTCGGGGTGGCGGGGCGGGTGGGGGAGGCGGGTCAGACCAGGGCGGGGGCCGGGGAGGTGGCGTCGAGCAGGTGGGAGACCTGGCGGGCGGCCTGTTCGGCGTCGTGGAAGTGCACGGCCTGCCAGCCGGCCTCCATGGCGCCGACGACGTTCTTCTCCAGGTCGTCGACGAGGACGCACTGGTGGGGGGCGAGCCCGGCGCGGGCGGCGGCCAGCCGGAATATCTCCGGGTCGGGCTTGCGGCAGTCGACCTCGAAGGAGCAGATGATGTCGTCGAAGTGGCTGTCGTCGATCATGAAGCGGCGGTGCCTGACCCACGACGGCGGCAGGTTGGAGAGCATCCCGACGAACGCGCCGCGGGCGCGGAAGGCGTCGAGGGCCTCGACCCAGACGGCGTTGGCGGGCCGGCCCGCGAACCAGCGGTCGCCGAAGTTCTCCAGGTCCGCGACGATGCCGAAGGTGCCGCCGAGGACGTCCTCCAGCTCGTTCGACCAGGTCGCCTCGTCGATCAGCGGGATGTCGATGGCGCCCATGGAGTCGGTGCCGTACTTCTCACCGACGATCCGCATGGACTCCTTGAGCGACCACAGCGGGACACCGACACGGTCGGCGAATTCATTGAAGGTGACGCTGACCGGCGGGGTGAGCACCCCGCCGAAGTCGGTCCAGACGGCCAGCGGGGCGGACGGGTTGGCGGTGGCGGTCATGACGGTCTCCTCGCGAACATGGCTGGGATGAAGGGACGTACGGGACAAGGGAGTCGGGGCTCACAGGCGGTACAGGAGCCCGCCGTAGTACCAGCCGGAGCCGACCGCGGTGGACAGCACCAGATCGCCGGAGTTGAGGACACCGCTCTCGGTGAACTCCGACAGCGCGATCGGGATGGAGGCGCAGCCGGTGTTGCCGCGGGTGGCGAAGTTGGTGAGGAACTTGGCGGGGTCCAGGTCGAGTCCGTCGCGTACGCCGGCGTGGATGGCGTTGTTGCCGGGGTGCGGCACCAGCCAGTCGATGTCGGAGGTCTTCAGCTCGTTGCGGCTCAGGACGTTGTCGGCGACGCGCAGGCTGGAACGGACGGCCAGGTCGATCAGTTCGGGCTTCGGGCGCAGGAAGCCCTCCGGCGGGCGGGCGGCGACGGTGTCGGCCTCGGTGGAGTCGCAGTCCAGGACCGAGTCGAGCAGCCCGCTCGGGTCGTCGGGGTCGCCCTTCTCCAGGACGACCGCGCCGGCCGCGTCGCCGAAGACGAGCTGGCCGCGGGTGCCGGGCCGGGCACGGCGCGTGAACCGGTCCGCGGCGACCACCACGGCACGCTGCCAGCCCGGATGCGCGCTCAGCATCGACGCGGCGGTCTGCACGCCGTGCACGAAGCCGGTGCAGGCGCCGCACACGTCGAACGCGAGGGCCTTGTCGGCGCCCAGCTGGTGGGCGACGCCCGGGGCTATCTCCGGGATCCACTGCCGGTCGGTCCAGTTCGCGAGGATCACCAGGTCCGCCTCGCCGGCCTCGCGGCCCGCGTTCGCCAGGGCGGCCTCGGCGGCGCGCACCGCCATGAACTCCAGCGTCTCGTCCTCGTCGGCGACGTGCAGACTGCGCACGCCCAGCTCGGCGGCGGCCTCCGGGCCGTAGGTGCGGCCACTGATGGTGACCTCGGTGTCGTGGCGGCGCTGGTGCCGGGGGAAGTAGTGGCCGAGGCCGGCGAACTTCAGGCCGGAACCGGTCCAGGTACGGCCTTCGGTACGGGTGCGCATGGTCGTGCTCCTTGGAAGATGAGGGGGTGGAAGCAGAGGGGTGGAAGAAGAGCGGGCGATGTGCGGTGCGGGGCGGTGGTGTTCAGCGGTAGCGGCCGTCGGGGTCGAGGGCGCGCAGCAGCGTCAACTCCTCCTCGGTGACCGGCTTTTCGGCGCTCACCCCCGCGACGTCGGGCTGCCAGGAGGTGCGCTCGGCGACGGCCTGCGCGGCGCGCCGCTCCAGGGCCTCGGCGGTGTCCGCCAGCGGGGCGTCGTCGTCGGGGCCGAGCCAGGTGGCCAGCCGGAACCCGCCCTCGGGGGCCAGCCGCGTGAAGCGGCCGAAGTCGGAGACGACCTCGCGCACCCGGCCGCCGGGACTGGTGCGGTAGCCGACCCGCTCGACATAGCGGCGACGCGAGGACGGGGCGATGACGACGCAGTCGGTGCTGGAGGCGATGTCGTTGGCGCCGCCGGAGCCGGTCAGCCAGCGGCCGTCGGCGCCCCGCGAGGTGTTGATGGTGCCGGTCGGGTCGATCTCCGCCGCCGCCAGCACCCCCAGGGCGCGCGGGTTGGCGGCGACCATCCCGCCGAGGATCTCGGGGATACCGGCGAGCATCTCGCTGCGCGGCGCGTGCAGCAGGCTGAACAGGTACACGTCGCCGGGTTCCGGTGTGAAGCCGTACATGCCCAGCTCCGCGACGACCTTGACGTCGTGGCCGCCCGAGCGCAGCAGCTCGGCGGCGAGCCATGCCGCCATGTGCGAGGTGCCGATTCCGGCGAGCAGCGTGTCGTAGCCATGGCGGCGGACCTGGTCGGCGACGGCGCGCGCGCCGAGCACGATCAGCCGCTCCTGCCGGGTGGCGGGCACCGGCACGGGCTGCGGCACGGGCCGCGGTGCCGGGGGCGCTGCCGACTCCTTTCCCACGGTGTGCACGGAGGCCTGTTCACGGGCCGACCGTTCGGCGGCCGCCACGTCGAGCCAGAGCCGGGTCTCCTCCTCGTAGCCGTCGTCGGGACCGGTGCCCGGCTCGGTGAGCGCGCGACGGCGCCGCGCGCCGAGCTTGCGGACGTAGTCCTCGTGGCTGGGGCAGCCGGCGACCCACTCCCGGTACCAGTCCCGGCCGCGCTCCTCGCCGTGGCAGGAGGCGACGATCTCCTCCAGGAAGTCGTAGTCGTCGAGGTAGCCGGCCACCCCGGCCAGGCCGTCGGTGCGCAGCGACTGCGGGTGCGCGCCCAGCGGTGCCTCGGTGAGGCCGAGCACCCGCTGGCCCGGGATGACGACCCGGTCGGCGATCTTCGCCAGCTCCGCGCGGGAGACGATGCGTTCGACGGAGGCGATCACCCCGCGGCGGGCCGCGTACGCCGACCAGGCGCCCTCGCCGAGCGGCGGGACCAGGGCGATGTTGCCGTCCTCGTCGGCCACCGCGCCGTGCACCAGCGCCACGTCCGGGCGCAGCGGTTCGAGCAGCAGCACCTCGCGCTCGGGGTCGGCCGGGTCGGGCACCCGGTGCAGCACGCCCGGCTTGTCCTCGGCGAGATCCGTGCCGGCGAGCGAGGCGGTGACCGCGTACGGGGCGCCCTGCGCGCCGGCGATCAGCCGCTGCACATAGGCGAGCAGTGACCAGGCCTCGAAGGTGAACGGCTCACCGTCGTGCAGAGAGGCGTAGAGCGGATTGGGGCGCGGTGACGGATAGGTGTCCCCGGCGAAACCCGCGATGACCTTGTCGGCGACCCCGGACAGCGCCAGGGCGTGCGCCGAGGAGTGCACCGCGGTCGTCGACACCGTCAGATGACCGTCGGCGCCGAACACCCGGCACAGCGCGTACGTCAGGGCGTTGGGCCGCGACGGGGTGCCCGCCAGGTGGACGTGGTCACCGGGGCGGACCAGGGCCCGCACCAGCTCGTCGACGTCCGCGGCGATCAGCGGGCGGCTCATGACGGCGCTCCCACCGCGACGACGGCGGTCTGGCTGCCGAAGGCGAACGACATCGACACGGCGAGGTCGATCTCGGCGGGCCGGGCGCCCTCGAAGACATGGTCGTGGTCGCACTCGGGGTCGGGCTGGGTGAAGTTGATGGTCGGGGCGATGGTCCGGTGGTGGACCATCAGGCTGGTGGCCGCCACGTTGATGACGCCGGCCAGGCCGAACGTGTGGCCGTAGATCGGCTTGTTGGAGCTGAGCGGCGGCAGCTGCCCCACCGTCCGCTCCGGGTACAGGGCGCGCAGCGCGCGGGACTCGGCGATGTCGTTGTAGCGGGTGGCGGTGCCGTGGGCGCAGAAGTAGTCGACGTCATCGGCGGAGCGGCCGGCCTCGTTGAGCGCGTCCTCGATGACGGAGGCGGTCACCTTGCCGGTCAGATCCATGGTGGTGGGGTGCGCGGCCTCGTTGAGCGAGGCGGCCGAGAGGATCTCGGAGTAGACGCGGGCGCCGCGGGCCTTCGCGACCGACTCGCGCTCCAGGCACAGCACGACCGATCCCTCGCCGAGCGCGAAGCCCTCCCGGCAGTTGCTGTACGGGCGTACGGCGCGGCTCGGGTCGTCGCGCTCGGAGGAGAGGACGCCGTGGCCCATCGCCCGGTAGCAGGAGGCGACTTCGGGCACGATCGGGAACTCGTGGCCGCCGACCAGCATCGCGTCGGCCGCGCCGGAGCGCAGCTCGCGCAGCGCCAGCTGGATGGCCTGGTGGCCGCCGACACAGGCGTTGGAGACGGTGGTGACCAGGCCCTGGGCGCCGTTGTAGATCGCGGACAGGGTGGCCGGGCAGCCCGGCAGACCGCGGAACATGGCGCCCTTGTCGCCGAACGCGTCCGGGTCGGCTCCGGTCAGCACGTCGCGCCACCAGGAGAAGGGGCCGCGCGAGGACGACATGACGATGCCGAGCCGGCGCGGGTCGAGATCGCCGGGCACGAGCCCCGCGTCCCGGCGGGCCTCGGCCACCGCGGACATCGTGATGAGGATCTCGCGGGAGTACTTGGCCGCGTGCGCGTCGGTGAGCTCCGGCAGGAACGGGTGGTGGTCGAAGCCGGAGATCTCCGCCGCCGCGTACACCGGCAGGCCGGCCTGCTCGCCGTCGAACCGGGTCAGCCGGCCGACCTGGGAGCGGCCACCGGAGATATTGGACCAGAACTGGTCGACCGTCAGGGTATTGGGAAGGACCACGCCTATTCCGGTGACCACGACGCGTTCATTGTCCGAGGCCTGGAATGGCGAATCCGAATCCGCGGAGTGTATCCGCCTGAATTCACTGTTCGTCATGCAGAAAACATTAGGCGGGAGTTGGCTCGATTCCATGGGCCGCCGGGTACCGACTAACCCGGTACCCGGTACCGCCGGTACCGGGTCGCATTCCCGCACAGCAAAAAAACCGCCCCGCTCGCGAAAGGCGAGCGGGGCGGCGGGAGCCGGCGGGAGCCGACGGGATCCGGTGAGATCCGGAAGGTGCTGAGGGCGCCGGGGTCAGCCGGCCGGTGCGTAGCGGCGCAGTTCGCGGCGGGCCAGCGAGGCGCGGTGGACCTCGTCGGGGCCGTCGGCCAGGCGCAGGGTGCGCGCGTGGGCCCACAGCTCGGCCAGCGGGAAGTCCTGTGAGACACCGCCGCCGCCGTGCGCCTGGATGGCCTTGTCGATGACCCACTCGGCCATCGCCGGCACCGCGATCTTGATCGCCTGGATCTCGGTGTGGGCGCCCTTGTTGCCCACGGTGTCCATCAGATACGCGGTCTTCAGCACCAGCAGCCGCGCCTGCTCGATGCGCACCCGTGCCTCGGCGATCCACTCGCGCACCACGCCCTGCTCGGCCAGCGGCCGCCCGAACGCGACCCGTTCGCTGACCCGCTCGCACATCAGGTCGAAGGCGCGCTCGGCCATGCCGATCAGCCGCATGCAGTGGTGGATGCGGCCCGGTCCGAGCCGGGCCTGGGCGATCGCGAAGCCCTCGCCCTCGCCCTTGACGATGTGCGAGGCCGGCACCCGGACGTCGTCGAAGGCGACGACGCCGTGGCCGCCGTGCGGGCCGTCGGTGTAGCCGAAGACATGGACCCCGCGCTCGACCGTGACACCCGGGGTGTCGCGCGGTACGAGGATCATGGACTGCTGGCGGTGGCGCGGCCCGTCCGGGTCGGTCTTGCCCATCACGATGAGCAGTTCGCACTCGGGGGCGAGCGCGCCGGACGACCACCACTTGCGGCCGTTGATCACGTACTCGTCGCCGTCGCGCTCGATCCGCGTGGCGATGTTGGCCGCGTCGGACGACGCGACGTCCGGCTCGGTCATACAGAACGCCGACCGTATCGAGCCGTCCAGCAGCGGCTTGAGCCAGCGTTCCTGCTGCTCGGGCGTGCCGAACAGGGCGAGGACCTCCATGTTGCCGGTGTCGGGCGCGGCGCAGTTGACCGCCTCCGGCGCGATGAACGGGCTGCGGCCGGTGATCTCCGCCAGCGGCGCGTACTGCAGGTTCGTCAGCCCCGCCCCGAACCGGTCGTCGGGCAGGAACAGATTCCACAGCCCCTGCCGCCTGGCCTCGTCCTTGAGCTGTTCGAGGACCGGTGGCCGCCCCCACGGGTGCCCCTCGGCGTGCTGGGCGTGGAAGACCGGCTCGGCCGGGATCACATGCTCGTCGAGGAAGGCGCGCAGCTTCGTGCGCAGCTCTTCGGTGCGTGCGTCGTACGCGAAGTCCATGTGTGTGTCCGTTTCGGGCGAGACAGGGGAGGTCGGGGGAGGGGCGGGGGGCCGGGGGCAGACCACGTGTCTGACTGTGTGTCAGACCGCCGTGTCCAGGGCCTCGTGGCCGCGGGTCACCAGGAGCGGGACCGCCGCGGCCAGGTCGGCGCTCTCCTCGCCGACGGTCAGTCCGCGCACGGTGCGGCAGTGGATGCCCTCCAGGATCGCGGCGAGCTTGTAGAAGCCGAACGCCGTGTACCAGCCGAGGTGTTCGAGGCCGTCGGGGTGGTGCGCCGCGTAACGCTCCACGAGCGTCTCGCGCCCCGGCCAGCCCGGCAGCACCCCGGGGGAGGCGACGGGCGCCCGGTCCACCCCGGCGAAGCCGTCCCAGTACATGCAGAGCATGCCGAGGTCGGCCAGCGGGTCGCCGAGCGTGGCCATCTCCCAGTCGAGCACCGCGGTGACGCGGCCCGGGTCGGCGCGGTCCAGCAGTACGTTGTCGAGCTTGTAGTCGCCGTGCACCAGGCCGGTGCGCGCGGAGGCCGGACAGCTCGCCGCGAGACGGTCGTTGAGGGCGTCGGCGCCGGCGACGTCGCGGGTGCGCGAGTCCTCCCACTGCCGGCGCCAGCGGCGCACCTGCCGGGCCATGAACCCCTCGGGGCGGCCGAAGTCCCCGAGGCCCCCCCGCGTCGGATCGACGGCGTGCAGACGGGCCAGGGTGTCGACGAGCGCATGGGTGGCGCGCCGGGCCGACGTGGGACCGAGCGGTGCGAGTTCCGCGTCGCTGCGGTAGGTGGTGCCGTCGGTGAACCCCATGACGTAGAAGGGGGCACCGAGAACGTCCGGGTCGTTGCAGAGTCCGTACACGGGCGGCACCGGGACGTCGCTGCCCGCGAGGGCGGACAGCACCCGGTACTCGCGGGCCATGTCGTGGGCGGTGGCGAGCACATGGCCGAGCGGCGGACGGCGCAGCACCAGGGTGCGCGAGCCCCACACGATCCGGTAGGTCAGATTGGAGCGCCCGCCGGTCAGCGGCCGCACCTCGGTGAGCGGGCCGGCGCCGGGCAGCCGGCGGTCCAGCCAGTCCGAGAGCCGGTCGGTGTCCACACCGGGGGGTGCCTCGGGCAGCGTCGTGGTCATCTCGTCAGCTCTCCCACAGCTCGGCCAGGATTCCGGCACGGCTAACTCCTTCGGCTACGGCATGCGTCGGTGCCGGGCGTCGCGGGGGGAGGACGGCGCCCGGCACCGAGGCAGGGAGGGGAAATCAGCTGTCGGCGGTGAGCTTGCCGGCGGCGCCCCAGCTGTCGGCCGGGACCTCGGTGAACCACACCTGGACCGTCTCCGCCGGAATGTTGTACGACTCGACGAACGAGTCGGTGATGCGGGTGACGAGGTCCCGCTTCAGCTCGATGTCGCGGGGGCCCTGCAGCACGGTGACAACCGGCATTTCATCCTCCAGGTGGAATGTGCTCGAATTGCATTTTGATGACGGGCTCCGCCTTTTCGCTGTTCGCTCGGCGGTGCGGCCTCGGCATGACCAGAACGTTAGGAGGTCGCCGGGAGCCGGGAAAAGGGAAATGTCACCGACGTGCCCCCGCGTGTTCCTTACGGAACACCGGTACGGCGCGCGGGACCGTATCCCGCCTACCTTGTGCCTCATCGAAGCCAACTGAAGCCAACCGAAGCCCACAGACGTCCACAGACGTCCACAGACGTCCATCGACGCCCGCGAAAGGCAGACCAGAGATGACCGACTCCGCCGACGCCCCGCAGCGCACCGCCATAGTGACGGGCGCCGCCCGAGGAATCGGCGCGGCCACCGCCGGGCGGCTCGCCGCCGACGGATACGCGGTGGCCGTGCTCGACCTGGACGCGGCGGCCGGCGCCGACACCGTCGCGGCGATCGAGAAGGCCGGCGGGCGGGCGCTCGCCGTCGGCGCCGACGTCAGCGACGAGGCGCAGGTCACGGCGGCCGTCGACGAGGTCGCCGAGCGGCTCGGCGCACCCACCGTGCTGGTCAACAACGCGGGCGTACTCCGCGACAACCTGCTGTTCAAGATGACCGCCGCCGACTGGGACACCGTCATGGGCGTGCATCTGCGCGGCGCGTTCCTGATGTCCCGCGCCGTGCAGAAGCACATGGTCGACGCCGGCTTCGGCCGCATCGTCAACCTGTCCTCGTCCTCCGCGCTCGGCAACCGCGGTCAGGCCAACTACGCCACCGCCAAGGCCGGTCTGCAGGGCCTGACCAAGACCCTCGCCATCGAGCTCGGCCGCTTCGGTGTGACCGTGAACGCGGTGGCGCCCGGCTTCATCGCCACCGACATGACCGCCGCGACCGCCGAACGCATGGGCATCACCTTCGAGCAGTTCCGGCAGGACTGCGCCGCGCAGATCCCCGTACGCCGGGTGGGCACGCCGCAGGACGTCGCCGACGCGGTGTCGTACCTGGCCGGCGCGGGCTCGGGTTTCGTCTCCGGGCAGGTCCTGTACGTCGCCGGCGGACCGCTCAACTGAGACAGGGAGCACCTGACATGACCGACGTACGCGTCTTCTCCTCCTCCGACGAGCTCCTCGCCGGTGTCGGCGAGGAGCTCGGCCCCACCGACTGGCTCACCGTCGACCAGGACCGCATCGACCTGTTCGCCCGCGCCACCGGCGACCACCAGTGGATCCACACCGACCCCGAGCGGGCCGCCGCGGGTCCCTTCGGCACCACCATCGCGCACGGCTATCTGACGCTGTCGCTGCTGCCCGTGCTCGTGCCGCGCGCCATGCGCGTCGAGGGCGCGACGATGGGCGTCAACTACGGCGTGAACAAGGTACGTTTCCCCGCCCCGGTGCCGTCCGGCTCACGGGTCCGTGCTCGCGTCCGCATCGCCGACGCCACGTACGTCGGCGACGCGATCCAGGTCACCACCGCGGTCACCGTGGAACGCGAGGGCACCGACAAGCCGGTCTGCGCCGCCGAGTCGGTGAGCCGCTACTTCTTCTGACCTCCGCCCACCATCTGTCTCCGCCCCGCCGGGATCCCCACCCGGCGGGGCGAACTGTTGTGCGCGAACGGCCTGTTGGCGCATGGACGACACATACGACGGGTACGCCGAGGGGCCGGATGCAACCCCGCACCCGGCCCCTCGTCGTACCCGTCGTACCCGTCGTACCCGTCGTACCCGTCGTACCCGTCGTACGTGTCGTACCCGTCGTACGTGTCGTACCCGTCGTACGTGTCGTACGTGTCGGACTCGTCGTACCCGCTACCCGGCACCCACCGGCACCGCCCGCCGCGCACACACCCGCCAGGCCAGAACCCCCTGCTCCAGCCGCACCCCGTACCCCACGAACTCCCGCCGGGCCTCGGGGAAGTCGGAGCGGACGTGCGCGCCCCGCGACTCCTCGCGGCGCAGCGCCGCCTCCACGATCGCGCGCGAGGCCAGCAGCAGATGACGTACGTCGAGATACGCGGCGATCTGCGCGGCCGCGCCCGGGCCCGGGGTCACGCCGACATGGCGTAGCCGCTGCTCCAGGACGCCCAGGTGGCCGAGCATCTGGGTCAGCCCCTCGGCGTCCCGCACCGGCCCTGCCTTCAGATACATGCCGGTGCGCAGCTCCCGCAGGATCGCCTCGGCAGAGTCGGGCCCGCGGCCCGCGAACCGGAACCCGCCGGTGGGGCGCGGACCGCCCACCGTGGGCGCGGTGGCGTGCTCGGCGGCGGCGTGGCGGCCGGCGATGCGGCCCGAGGCGGCCGCCGCGGCCGGACCGTCGGCGCCCTCGCGGGCGGCGCCGTGGATTCCGCCGGCGCTGTCGCCCGCCGCGTACAGGCCGGGCACGCCGGTCGCGCCCCGGGCGTCGGTGCGCAGGCCGCCGAGCAGCGCCCGTGCGCGCGGGCGCACCGGCAGCGCGGTGTCCCGCGCAGGGTCGAACCCGGCCTGCACCAGACGTGCACAGGCCGCGGGCCGCAGCTCGGCCAGGTCGCGGGCGGCGCCGCCCGGTTCGAGGCGGACGGAGCCGTCGTCGAAGCCGCGGCCCGCGAGGATCCGGGCGTGCACGGCGCGGGCGAGCTCGGCACGCGAGGCCCCTCGCCCGCCCTCGGCGACGCACTCGCCGAGGACGTCGACGAGGCGGCTGCCCGGCAGGGTCAGCAGTTCCGTGACGGGGCTGCCGTCCCGGGCGATCACATCGGTGACCAGGCCCGCCGGGTCGAAGTCGACGAACTCCATGCCGATCGCCTCCGCACCGGCCGAGAGGCCGAGCGCGAGACCGTCGCACACCGCCTCCGCCGACGCGGACGGCGCGTACATCGCGGCGCCGCCCCCGTCGGCGAGGACGACGGCGTCCGCGTCGAACTCGACGGTCTCCAGCGTCCGTGTGTTCAGCGCGGCAAGCCCCCGCACCCGGCCCTCGGCGTCGAGCAGCACCTCGGTGGCGCGCAGCCCCGGCAGCGTGCGGACCGCTCCGCTCGCCGTGGGCATCGTGAGCCGGTCCGCGAGCGCGGCCCGCAGCCGGCCGCTCAGCCATTCCTCCAGCGCGTCCGGGTCCCGGGGCGCGGCGCCTGCCCGCGGCGTCCGCGCGGCAGACCCGAACTGGGCGGCGAGCCGGCCGGCGCTGCGGCACACCCGCTTCACCAGGGCCGGATCGCCCGCGTGCTCGCCGGCCGCGAGGATCTCCTCGCCCCGGCCCGCGAACTCATCGAGGACTTCGGCCAGTTGGGCGGCGTCGACGCTGTCGGACCCGGCCGGCAGCGGTTCCTTGGCGACCACGGTGACATCGGCACCGGCGGCCGCGGCCGACAGGGCGGCGGCGAGGCCCGCGACACCGGCCCCCACGACGACGACGGTGCTCATGAGATCTCCAGGGCGTCTTCGATGCGGCGCGTGCAGTCCAGCAGGGTCTGCCGCGTCTGGTCGTAGGTGGGCGTGGCGCAGATGACATGGCCGAGGAAGTCGTCCTCGTGGGTGATGTCCCGGGTGACCCGGTCGCCGAGCCGCTTGGTGAACGACACCTCGCGCAGATACGGGTCGTGCTCGTCGAGGAGCCGGGACACCCTCGGGTACGGCGCCGCCGACAGCACCCCGTCGCGCGGCGCGCGGACACGGCGGATGCCCGCCACCGCACGCTGGTCGAACACGCCGAACGCGGGCGTGCCCTCGCAGGCGTACTGGAGCCACTGCTCCCACGGGTCGAGGTCGGGGAAGGCGAGCGAGGCCAGCTGCCAGCCGCCGAGCCGGTCCGGGCGCAGCGCGGGCGCGAGCACACTCGTCGACCCGTCGGGCAGCCGCAGCACATCGGCGTGGAAGACGCTGCCGTCGAAACCGCACACCTCGGCCGCCGTGAACCCGGTGTGCAGCAGCCGCGCCTCGGCCTGCGCGTCCAGCGGCGCCGGCACGATCTGCTGCCGCACCAGCCGGCCGGACCCGTCGAGGAGTTCCTGCTCGGTGACCCAGGCGAAGCCGGCCACGTGGTCGACGCCGTAGAAGCGGGCACCGGCGGGGAACTCCTCGGCGATCACCGTGGTCCCGGGCCGCGGCGCCGGCCGGGAGAGCGCACCGCGCATGGTGCCGGCCGCGCCCGCCCGCACCCCGGCGCCGCCTCCGGTCACCACCGGGCGCAGCCGCGCCTCGGCGGGCGCCACGGCGTCCCGGAAGGCCTGCGCCTCCGGCTCGTCGCGGACCTCGCGGGCGGCCGGGGCGCGCAGGAACGCGGGCCGCGCGGGCAGTTCCGCCTCGGCGCGCCGGTACGTGGACCCGCACACCGCCGCGGTGGCCCGCACCGGGTCGGCGGCGGGCAGTTCGAGACGGTCCGCGATCATCGTGGCGAGGGCGACGCCCGTGTCGCAGTGCGGCAGGACGCCGGTGATGTTCAGACCGCGGCGGCGGGCGAACGCGAGCACCGAGGCCAGCGTCGTCGCGCTGGGCTCCAGGTCGCTCTCCACGCAGTGCCGTACGGCGCCGCGGTCCTCGTGGCCGAGCTGCTCCTTGCACAGGATCAGCTCGGCGTCGTGGAGTTCACGGGCGTGCGTCTGCAGCCGGCGCAGTTCGCCGGCGCGGGTGCGGGCGTCGCCGATGACGAGAAAGGCCGCGGTGGTCATGTCCGCTCCCCGGCGGCCGTCGGGACGGTGGGCGAGGGTTCGGGGCGGGCCACCAGCTGCCACACGAGGCGGCGCAGGCGGTGCCGGGCCCTGCGCGCCGCCATCAGATGCCTCCGCCGGTGGCGATCAGACCGCCGTCCACGGTGACCGTCTGACCGGTCACCCACGACGCGTCCTCGGAGGCCAGATAGGCGACGGCCGCCGCGATGTCCTCGGGCGTGCCGAGCCGGCCGAGCGCGTAGTCGGCGGCTATCTCCGTCTCCCGCTCCTCGTACAGCTTGGCGGCGAACCGGGTCCGTACGACCGCCGGCGCCACCGCGTTGACCCGGATCCGCGGGCCGATCTCCTGGGCGAGCTGCTGGGTGAGGTGGATGACGGCGGCCTTGCTCGCGCCGTACGCGCCGATGCCCGTGGCGGGCCGCTGCCCGGCCACGGCCGTCATGTTCACCACGGACCCGCCGTGCTCGCCCATCCAGGCGCGCCGCGCCTGGCGCAGCCAGCCGAGCCCGGCGATCACATTGACGTCGAACAGCTTGCGCAGCGCGCTGTCGGGCTGGTCGAGGACATCGCCGAACACCGGGTTGATCCCGGTGTTGTTGACCAGGACGTCGAGCCGGCCGAACGCCTCGACCGCCGCGTGCACGGCCGCCGCCTGGTGCTCGGGATCGTCGGTCTTCCCGGCGACGGCGATGGCGTGCCGCTCGCCGCCGAGCAGGGCGACCGCCTCGGCCAGCGGCTCGGGCGAGCGGGCGGTCAGACACACCTGGGCGCCTTCGGCGACGAGCCGCTCGGCCACAGCGAGTCCGATGCCCCGGCTCGCCCCGGTGACGAGGGCGACGCGGCCCCGGAAGCGGGGGGCGGGAACTGGTGCGCTCACGGTGCTGGTACCTCCATGGTTCACGGGACGGATCGGGCGCGACGCGGAAAGCGAACAACGCGAACAACGCGGCCAAGGGAAGACAAGGGAAGACAGGGGAACAGGGGCCGTCCGTGCGGGGGATGGTGACGGACGGCCCCTGTCGCTGAAAATGCTAGGCAGCGGTCATGGGCGAAGAAATTCCTCTTCGGTGCCGCTCGATGCCTCTTATGGGACATGCGGCCCGCGCCGGTGTGCGGGTCAGCCGACGCGGGTCAGCCGACGCGGGCCAGCGGGGCGCGGGAGATCAGCAGATCCTTTCTGCTGGCCACGCCGATTTTCTGCAGAACACTGCTCACATGGTTTTTGACGGTCTGCCGGGCGAGATGGAGCTCGCCCGCTATCTCGTCATTCGAGTAACGGCCGAGCAGCAGCCCGAGCACCTGTTGCTCGCGGGCGGTGAGCCCCGGAATGCGGGATGTGGTGTTGTCGCGGGCGGCACCCGGGCCGTGTTCGCGCAGATACCACACCGGCCGCCCGGCCGCGAGGGTGTCCACGGCCTGCAACAGCCGCTCGGGACTGGCCGTGCGGTGCACGAAACCATCGGCGCCGCTGGCCAGGGCGGCGGCCACCACCGCGGGGTCGTCGGCCCCCGTGAAGATCAGCACCGTGGGCGGGTCCGGCAGCCGTTTGGCCTGGCGGCACAGGGCGAGTCCGGCGCCGCGGCGCTCCAGATCCACATCGCTGATCACCACGTCGGCACGCAGCCGGCGCAGCAGTTCCAGCGCCGCCCGCTGGTCGCCGGCCTGCTCGGCCACATCCACGGCATCGGAGTGCCGGATCAGCGAGGCCACCGCCTGCCGGGACACCGGGAACGGGTCGGCCACCACGGCGGTGCGGTGCCGGGACAGGCCCGGGCCCCGGTCAGCTTCTGCCATTGCCCAGTTCTTTCTCATTGCTCGCTTCGTACCTCCGGACGAGAAAGGGAAAAGGGGTCGCCGCCTCCTTCCTGCGGGGGGTGGTCAGAACGTAGCGACCCGGCGGGCCGACGGCCACGAAAAGTGTTCCGGCCGGTCTCTCCCATTCCCCTTAGGACCGTGCCGATTTCCGTCCGGGATATACGGATGCCGCTACCGGGGGGCGTCGCAGGAAACACGCCGATGTCACCAAAGGCGGCGGCCGTTCTCCCTGCGGGGAACAGCACTGTCCGCCCCCGCGAAGAGCTGCTTAGCGTGGCCGGACCGCTGTGCGTCCTGACGCCGAGGAGGAGTTCCCGATGACGACCGTTCCGCAGGCCGGCCCGCCGGTGCCCGTGCGGACCGCTGAGACGGCCCCCGCCGACACCGAGGAGCTGGAGTCCCTGGTCGCCCGGACCAGCGCGTCCATGCACGAGCGCCTGGACGAACTCGCCGGCGTCCGCCGGCTCGTGACGGACGGCGCGGACGCCGCCGCCACCGAACGCCAGCATGCCCGCGGCAAGCTCACCGTCCGTGAACGCCTCGAACTCCTCCTGGACAAGGGATCGTTCACCGAGGTGGAGGGCATGCGACGGCACCGCGCCACGGGCTTCGGACTGGAGGCGAAGCGGCCGTACGGCGACGGCGTCGTCACCGGCTGGGGCACCGTCGACGGCCGGCAGGTCTTCGTCTACGGCCACGACTTCCGCGTCTTCGGCGGCGCCCTCGGCGAGGCCCACGCCCAGAAGATCCACAAGATCATGGACATGGCCGAGGCGGCAGGCGCCCCGCTCGTCGCACTCAGCGACGGCGCGGGCGCCCGCATCCAGGAAGGCGTCACCGCGCTCGCCGGCTACGGCGGCATCTTCACCCGCAACGTCCGCATGTCCGGCGTCGTCCCGCAGATCAGCGTGATCCTCGGGCCGTGCGCGGGCGGCGCCGCCTACTCGCCGGCGCTGACCGACTTCGTGTTCATGGTCCGCGGCACCGCGCAGATGTACATCACCGGGCCCGACGTCGTACAGGCGGTCACCGGCGAGAAGGTCAGCCACGACGAACTCGGCGGCGCCGACGTCCACTCGGCGCGCTCGGGTGTCTCCACCTTCCTCCACGACGACGAGGAGTCCTGCCTGGCCGACGTACGCCATCTGCTGTCGCTGCTGCCCGCCAACAACCGGGAACTGCCCCCGCAGGAGCCGACCGACGACCCCGCGGACCGCGCCAACGACGTCCTGGTCAACCTGGTGCCCGCCGACCCGCACCAGGCCTACGACATGCGCCGCGTCATCGAGGAGATCGTCGACGACGGCGACTGGTTCGAGCTGCACGAACGCTGGGCGCCCAATCTGCTCGTCGGCCTCGCCCGCCTCGGCGGCCAGACCGTGGGCATCGTCGCCAACCAGCCGATGGCCGGCGCCGGCGCCCTCGACATCGCCGCCTCCGAGAAGGGCGCGCGGTTCGTGCAGTTCTGCGACTCCTTCAACATCCCCCTGGTCACCCTCGTCGACGTGCCCGGCTTCCTGCCCGGCACCGACCAGGAGCACGACGGCATCATCCGCCGCGGCGCCAAACTCCTGTACGCGTACTGCGACGCCAGCGTCCCCCGCGTCCAGGTCATCCTGCGCAAGGCGTACGGCGGCGCGTACATCGTGATGGACTCCCGCTCCATCGGCTGCGACCTGTCCTACGCCTGGCCCACCAACGAGATCGCCGTCATGGGCGCCGAAGGCGCCGCGGGCGTGGTCTTCCGCAAGGAGATCGCCGCGTCCGACAACCCCGAGCACACCCGTGCCCGGCTGGTCGCCGCGTACAAGGACCAGCTGATGCACCCCTACTACGCGGCCGAACGCGGCCTCGTCGACGACGTCATCGACCCGCGCGACACCCGGCAGGCCCTCATCCGCGGCCTGCGCATGCTGCGCGCCAAGCACGCCCGGCTGCCCGAGCGCAAGCACGGGAACCAGCCCGTATGAACGGCCCCGAAGAACAGAGACACGTCGTCCGCGTCGTCCGCGGCAGCGCCGACGCCGACGAACTCGCCGCCGTCGTGGCGGTGCTGCACGCCCTCGCCGCCCGCGACTCGGCTGCCCGCGACTCGGCCGCCGCCGACGGCCCGCCCGCCCCGCGGCCCCGCGCCGCCTGGAGCCACCACAGCAGACGCCCCACCGCGCGCACCTGGCGTGCCGGCCCGCCGGGTGCGCGTGCCTGACCGAGGAGACAGGGATGAGCGCATCGCGACTTGAGCACACCCGGGGCCACGCCCGCCCCGTGGCCGACGCCCACCGCACTCCGGTCGGCGTCGACCGTGACGTGCTGCGCCGCCACGCGGACCAACTCGCCGAACTGGCGGGAATGCTCCGTGAACTCGATGTCCCCGACACCGTGGTGCACCGGGGCGGCGCCGAACCGGTCGCCGCCCAGATCGTCCACCGCGCCCTGCACCACACCGTGCTCGCCCAGGTCACCGTCTCCGCGGCGGCGGGCGGCGACCAGCCCGCGCTGCTGGCGCGCCTTAACGCCGAACTGCTGCTGCGCGAGGGCGACGTACGCCTGCTGTTCCCCTCCCGGCTGCTCGGCGACGAGGACGCCATGGAGCGGCTGCGCGAACTGGCCGGCCAGGGCGCCCAGATCCGGCTGTCCCCCTCCGAGCTGCCCACCACGGCGGTGTACGACAGCACGGTCGCCCTGGTGCCCGCGGCCCGCTCCGCCCATGTCTCCGTGGTCCGCGACAGCGGCCACGCGCAGACGCTGAGCACCCTGCACACCGCCGTGTGGAACCAGGCCGCCGACCTGTCCGCCTACAGCTCCGACCGGCTGCTGTGGGCCGAGGAGGGCACCGCCGCCCGCGTGCTGCTCGCCCTCGGCCGCGGCCACACCGACGCCCGGGCCGCCCGCGAACTGGGTCTGTCCGTGCGCACCTACCGGCGCCATGTCGCCGACCTGATGTCCCGCCTGAGCGCCTCCTCCCGCTTCCAGGCCGGGGTACGCGCGGCCCAGGCGGGCCTCATCGACCCGCCGTGACCTGCGCGTGGCCGACGGCGTCAGCGCGCCAGCGACCGGTCGACGAGGGCGGCCGCGGCCCCGGTGTAGGCCGCCGGGTCCAGCAGGTGCGCGAGGCGCTCCGCGGTGAACCCGGCGGCCGTGATCCGCTCGTCGGCCGACAGGACCGACACCAGCGGCCGGCCGCTCTCGCGCGCCCGCGTCGCCGCCTCGGTGAGGACCGCGCGTGCCGTCGCCTTGCCCAGCGCACCGGCCAGATGCGCGGTGAGGCGTTCGGTGACCAGGGCGCCGTCGGTCAGCTCCAGGTTGGCGCGCATCCGCCGCGGGTCGGGGCGCAGCCCCTCGGCGAGTTCGACGGCGCAGCGGGCGGCCCCGCCCACCAGCCGCAACGCCTCGCGCAGCGGCTGCCACTCGGCGTGCCAGGCGCCCGCCGACCGCTCGTCCTCCGACACGAGGGCCTGCGTCAGCCCGGCCGCGAGATGCGGGACCTGGAGCGCCGCGCTGCGGATCAGCGTCGCCAGGACCGGGTTGGCCTTGTGCGGCATCGCCGAGGACACACCCCGCCCGGCCGGGGTGGGCTCGGCCGCCTCGCCGGTCTCGGTACGGGCGAGCAGCTGTACGTCCACGGCGAACTTGCCGAGCGCGCCGGCCGCGAAGCCCAGCGCCGCCCCGAGGTCGGCGACCGGTGTGCGCAGCGCGTGCCACGGCAGGCCGGGCACCGCGAGCCCGGTCTCGTCCGCGAACGCCTCCACCAGCTCCCGCACATACCCCTCGACGTCACTCATCCGCGCGTCGACGGCGGCGTACTCCAGATAGCCGGCCAGCGTGCCGGCGGCGCCGCCGAGTGCGACCGGCAACCCGTGTTCCACGACCCGCGCGAGCCGGGCACGGGCGTCGAGCACCAGATGGCGCCACCCGGCCGCCTTCAGGCCGAACGTCGTCGGCACCGCCTGCAGCGCCAGCGTCCGCCCGGCGAGGGGGGTGTCCCGGTGCTCGGCGGCCAGCCGCCCCAACGCCCCCGCACAGGCGTCCAGTTCGTCCAGTACGAGCAGCAGCGCGCGCCGCGCCACCAGCATCGCCCCGGTGTCGAACACGTCCTGGCTGGTCGAGCCGCGGTGCACATACTCGGCGGCGGACGCATCCCGCCGCGCCACCAGCGCGGTGAACGCCGACACCAGCGCCACCACCGGGTTCGCGGTCTCCCGCGCGGCCAGCGCGATCGCCCGCACATCCAGCAGCTCCGCGCGGGCGAGCCCCGTGATGGTGCGCGCCGCCTCCGTCGGCACCGTGCCGAGGCGGGCCTGTGCCCGGGCCAGCGCGGCCTCCGCGTCGAGCATCGCCTGCAGCCACGCCACGTCCCCGACGGCCGCCTCCACCGCGCCACCCGCCCGCACCGGCGACAGCAGCCCGAGGTCTGCCGCCGCGAACACCCCGGAGTCCATGGTCACGTTCATGCCGCCGCCTCCATCGGCACCTCGTCCACGGAGCCCACCGCGTCCGCCCGGCCGACGGCCAGCGCCGCCCGCGCGATGGCGTCGGAGTCGCCCAGCGTCACCGAGTCGACGCCGGGCCGGATGCCGGCGGCCGTCACCCAGTGCACCGCCTCTGTCGGCACCCCGTACGCGAACCGCCGCGGATGTGCCGCGCCGCGCGCGTCCAGCACCCGGTAGGGGCGGGGTGTCACCGCGAGCCCGCCGGTCTCGTACGCGCCCGACGGCGACGGCACCTGGTGCAGCCGCGCCTGCCCGGTGGCCAACAGCCGGTGCAGCAGCGGGTCGGCGGTACGGCGCAGATCCGGCTCCGGCAGCCGCGCCTCGATGAGCGTCCGGGCCCGCACCGCGGGCCCCGGCACCGCGTCCGACCAGGCCACGAACGCCGGTTCACCACCCTGCGTGTCCAGCTCCACGCGCAACCCCGGGCCGAGCACCTCCAGAACGCCCGCCTCGATCAGCGCCCGCATCTCCTCGATACGGGACGCGGGCGGGCCGATCGACAGGAACGCGTTGAGCGGGGTGTACCAGCCGTCCAGGTCGTCGCGGTGCGAGGCGCCGTCCAGACCGCGGTGGTCGACCGCGAGTCGTATCTCGTTGCGCAGATCGCGCAGCACGTCCAGCGCCGCCTTGACCGGCCCGTCGACATTGCCCTGCCGCGCCGCGCGCAGATCCGCCGCCAGATACGCCAGCAGCCAGGACCGGAACGCGTCCCGGTCGGCGAGGGAACACCCGGCGTACGGGCGGGCGACGCGCTCCCAGTCCCACCGGTCGCCCTCGGCGACGCCGTACCGGTCCAGGACCTCGGCCTCCTGCCGCGGGCCCTGCGCCGCCAGATACGCGTCGACGGCGGCGGCCCGCTCACCGGCCCGGCCGCGCTCGGCCAGCAGCGCACCGTAGTAGACGCTCTCCACCTCCTTCGCGATCAGCGGCCACAGCTGCCGCCGGAAGTCCAGGCCGGCCCCGCCCGCCTCCTTGCGCAGCCGCTCGGCGACCTGCTCGGTCAGCACCCGCGGCACATGCCGGCCGTACGCCCCCTTCTGGTTCTCGCCGCGCGCCGCGTACGGCACGCCCCGCCGCGAACCCGCGTACAGCCGCGGCTCCTCGCCCGAGGGGTGGTACACCAGCGTGCCCGCCGCGGTGCGGGCGAAGCGTCCGCCACGGCCGCACGTCAGCAGCGCCATGTGGTCGAAGAAATTCAGGCCCAGACCGCGCAGCACCACCGCCTGCCCGGCCCCGACGCCGGACAGGTCGACGTCCGCCGGGTTCGCGGGCCGCACATAGCGCAGCCCGTGCCGGGCCGCCTTCCGCGCCGTCTCGCTCTCCCGCCGCGACGGACGCAGCGGCACATGCCCCTGCGCGCTGACCACCGCGTCCAGACCGTCCAGGACGGTGCCGTCCTCCAGCTGTACGCGCTGCGCGCCGCCCGGCAGCGCGGCATCGTCCAGGGCCACCGCCCGGCAGCCGTGCACCCGCACCGTGACGTGCCGTGGCGCGCCGGCGACGACGCGGGCGAACACCTCCTGCAGATAGCGCCCGTACAGCGCCCGCGTCGGATAGCTGTCAGGGCCCAGCCGTGCCGCCTCGCCCCGCACCCGCTCCTCGCCGGCGTCCGCGCTCTTCGGGCCCCGGCCGAACGCGACGGCCCACTCATAAAGGCTCGGGCCCGGCTGGATGGGCCCGGCGACATCGACGCTGTCGTCGGTGTACACCGTCACCTGGGACGCCACCGTGTTCATCAGCAGCTGCCGCGACTGGCCGGTGCGCCACACCCGGCCGGCGCCCGGCGGATGCGGGTCGACGACGTGCACGGTCACCGCCGTGTGCCGGGGCGCGGCACGCTCGTTGGCGCAGAGCCGTTCGAGCACGGACAGTCCGCGCGGCCCGGCACCGATGATGCACAGCTGGACCTCGCTGGCGGCGAGCGCCATGGAAACCTCCGGGAGAAAAAGGGGGGAAGGGGGGCTCGGCCCGGTCAGCCGCGCACGGCCGAACGGGTCAGCGAGGCAACGGCGTTGGCGACGATCCGGCGGCCGACCGCACCACGCGCCGTCATGATCGACTCGGGGTGGAACTGCACCGCGGCCAGCGGTCGGCTGCGGTGCTCGACGGCCATGACCACTCCGTCCTCGGTCAGGGCGGTGACGCGCAGGTCCGGCGGCAGCTGGTCGGGGCGCGCGTACAGCGAGTGGTAGCGGCCCACCTCGAACGTGTCGGGCAGCCCGTCGAGCAGCCGCCCGCCGCCGTCGACGGCGCTGACCCGCGACGGCTTGCCGTGCACCGGCGTCGTCAGCGTGCCCAGCGTGCCGCCGCAGTGCTCCACCAGGCCCTGCAGGCCCAGACACACGCCGAACACCGGGATGCCCAGACGCCCGGTGAGGTCGAGGGTGTCCGACAGGCCGAAGTCGGCGGGGCGGCCGGGGCCGGGGGAGAGCACCACCAGGTCGGGGCGTTCCCGCTCGATGACCGGCAGATGGCGGCCGGCCCGGTAGGTGGTGACCTGCGCGCCGGTCTGGCGCAGATAGTCGGCCAGGCAGTGCGCGAAGGAGTCGCGGTGGTCGACGAGCAGCACCCGAAGACCCGCCCCGACCCCCTCCGGTACCTCGTCGACGGCCGAACTCCCGGAGAAATCCGAGGAGTTGAGGTCATCGGACTCCAGCGCCCGCAGCAGGGCACGCGCCTTCAGCTCGGTCTCCCGCTCCTCCAGGGCCGGGTCGGAGTCATGCAGCAGGGTCGCCCCGGCGCGCACGGTCGCCACCCCGTCGCGCAGCTGGATGGTGCGCAGCGTCAGCACCGTCTCCAGCGTCCCGTCGAGCCCGACACGGCCCACCGCGCCGCCGTACCAGCGGCGCGGGGAGCGCTCCACGTCCTCGATGAACTGCACCGCCGCCAGCTTGGGCGCGCCGGTCACGGTGACCGCCCACAGGTGCGCGAGGAACGCGTCCAGCGCGTCCCGGTCCTCGCGCAGCCGGCCCTCCACCCGGTCCACGGTGTGGATGACCGCCGAGTAGCGCTCGATACGGCGCCGGTCGGTGACCCGGACCGTGCCCGGCACACACACCTTCGCCTTGTCGTTGCGGTCGACGTCGGTGCACATGGTCAGCTCCGACTCCTCCTTCACGGAGGCCAGCAGCTCCTTGACGCGTGCGGCGTCCTCGAAGGCGTCGCGGCCGCGCGGCGCGGTGCCGCTGATCGGCGAGGTGCGCACCATCAGCCCCCGCCCCAGGGGAAGGTCCTCGCGGGCCACGTCGACGAACATCTCCGGCGACGCCCCCACCAGGTACTCGCCCTCGCCGAGATGGGCGAGCAGGCTGTGCGGCGCCGGGTTCTGCGCGCGCAGCCGCCGGAACAGGGCGGACGGCGACTGCGGCGCGGGCCGCCGGAACACCTGCCCGGGCACCGCCTCGAACAGCTCGCCCTGCTCGAAGTACGGCATCGCGCGCCGTACGACACCGGCGTACTCGCCCGGCGCGTGATCACGCTCCTCGGCCGGCCGGCCCGGCCGGTAGGGCACCGCGGCGGTGCCGCGCGGCAGCCCGCAGGTGTCCCGGCCGCCGAAGGTGAACTCGTAGGCGTGGCGCACCGCGACATCGCGCCGCAGATCCAGGTCGACGATCTCGTCGGGCAGCTGCAGCACCAGGTCGCGGTCGCCCGCGGCCCGCGGTGTGCGCAGGTCCACCGGGTCGAGGTGGAAGATCAGGTCGTAGCCGAACGCGCCGTACAGGCCCAGCAGATCCCCGTCGGGCCCGGCGAGCGCACCGACCAGGGCGCGCAGCGCGCCGAACACCCCGGCCCGCCGCGTCCGCTCCTCCTCGGCGAACTCGCCGTCCGCGACGGCGGCCACCCCGCTGACGCGCCCGTCGCCGGCCTCCCGCAGCAGCAGCGTGCCCGCCACGGCACCGCGCACCGCTGGCAGCAGCACCCGGCCGCGGTCGTTGAGGGCGGTGACGGTCAGCACGTCACCGCGCACATCGATCTCCAGCGGCGGGTCGACATAGCCGATCACCCGGTCGTGGCCGCGGAAGAGCAGCAGGCCGCGCCGCTCGTCCAGGGCGCTCTCCAGCGCGGCGCGCACGCTCGCGGCGGAGCCGGCCGGCTCGACGGTGCGCCGCACCGCCACACCGGCCGGGGTGGTCCAGTGGGCGCCCGGGGCAAGGGCGAGGGCGGGGGACGCGGCCTCCAGGAGGGACATGCGAACTCTCTTTCCGACAGGTGAGTGGGGTATGCGGCGGCCCGCCGCGCCGTGCGAGCCGCCGGGGGGCGCAGGTCAGGCGCGGAGGGCGTGCGGGAAGCGGAAGAAGCCGTACGGGTCGTAGGCCCGCTTGACCCGCCGCAGCCGCGGCAGATTGGTGCCGTAGTACGCGTCGGCCCAGTCGGCCAGGCCCGGATCCGGATAGTTCACATAGGTACGGCCGTTGGAGTACGGGTCCATCGCCGCGAACGCCCCGTCCGACCAGGCGAGCGCCGCCGCCAGGTCCTCGCTCTCCGGTTCGGGCCGGCCGAGGCCCACCGAGAACACCGCGAACAACTCGGCGTCACGGTGCACATACGCCGTCTCGCCCGGCGCCATGTCGTTGGCGTTGCCGCCCAGCGACAGCACCCCCAGGTAGCGGTACTGGCCCGCGCGACGGTCCCGCTCGAAGGTGGCCAGCATCCCCGCGATGCCGCCCTCGGGAATGGACCGGGCGAACATCCGGCTGCGGTGCTTGATCCATGTGGTGCGCGGCAGCAGCGCCTCCGGGTTGCTGCCGGTGACATGGCACTGGTCCAGCGAGTCGTTCTCGCAGCCGAACAGCCGCATCATCGCCTTGTCGTAGGCCCGGTCGGCGACCACCTCGGTGGCCGGGCGGCTGCCGATCGAACCGTACAGGTCGGCCAGCAGAGTCTCCAGTTCGTCCCGCTCGCCGAAGGACACACCGGAGACCAGCACCACCGGCTCCGCACCCGGCGCCGCGTCCTTCAGCAGCACCCCGGCCCGCGGCGCCAGATGCGCCGGCGCGGTGCGCGCCCACTCCTGCCACGCGGTCAGCACCCGCTCGGCCTGCTGCCACGGCCACGTCAGATCGAAGGTGACCACGTGCGGCTCGTGCGTGGGGGCGAGTTCGAAGTCGGTGACGACGCCGAAGTTGCCGCCGCCCCCGCCGCGCAGCGCCCACAGCAGATCGGGGTTCTCCCGCTGCGAGGCGGTCACTACGCTGCCGTCGGCAAGCACGACCTGCGCCGACACCAGCCGGTCGGACGTCGGGCCGTACTTGCGGAACTGCCAGCCCATGCCGCCGCCGGTGACGAAACCGCCCGGACACACCGTCGGACAGAACCCGGCGGGCACACTCATGCCGAGCGGGGCGAGCGCCCCGAGCACATCGACGGCCTGCGCGCCCGGCCCGACCCGCACCGTCGACCCCGTCACCCGCACCCGGTTCAGCCGGGACAGGTCGATGACGACGCCCTCGGACGTCGACCAGCCGGCGAAGCTGTGCCCGCCGCTGCGCACCGCGCTGTCCAGGCCGTAGTGGTGGGCGAAGGCGAGCGCGGCCGACACATCGCCCGGGGTCTCGCAGTACACCACGCCCTGCGGGGCGATGTGGTCGAACTGCGCCGACGCCAGCTGCCGGGCGCGTGCGTACGCCGCGTCGTCGGGCAGTACGACGTCACCGCGCACGGCGTTGCGCAGCCGCTCCCACTTCCCGTCCGCGCCGGCGGCGGTGCGCCGCCGGGCCTGGGCCTGGGCGCCGACGGCGCCGACCCCGGCGATACCGACGGCCGCCGCCGCGGCCGTGGCCCCGGAGCCGAGCAGACGCCTCCTGTTGATCATATGGTTCTCCCCTTGTGTGGTGGTTGGTCACGGCCCTGGGTGAAGGCCTCAGGCCGGCGCACCGGCCTGACGCAGCGCGACGCGGCGCAGCTTCCCGGTGGTGCTGTAGGGCAGTTCGGCCACGAACTCGATCTGCCGCGGGTACTTGTAGGGAGCGATCTGCCGCTTGGTGAAGTCCTGCAGCTCGCGGGCGAGTTCGGGGCTCGGACGGACACCGGGCGCGGGCAGCACGAACGCCTTGACGACGGTGCCGCGCTCGGCGTCCGGCGCGCCCGCCACCCCGCACTCGGCGACCGCCGGATGACGCAGCAGCGCCTGCTCCACCTCGGGCGCGGCGATGTTGTAGCCGGCCGAGACGATCATGTCGTCGGCGCGCGCCTGGTACCAGAAGTAGCCGTCGGCGTCGCGGACATAGACGTCGCCGGTGAGGTTCCAGCCGTCCTGCACCTGGCGGCGCTGGCGCGGATCGGCGAGATAGCGGCAGCCGGTCGGCCCCTGCACGGCGAGCCGGCCCGGCACCCCGTCGGGCAGCTCCCGGCCGGTGTCGTCGACGATCCTGGCCCGGTAGCCGGGTACCGCCCGCCCGGTCGAGCCGGGCCGGATGTCGTCGCCGGCCGCCGCGATGAACACATGCAGCATCTCCGTGGAGCCGATGCCGTCGATGATCTCCAGTCCGGTCGCGTCGCGGAAGTCGCGCCAGGTCCGCTCGCCGAGCGCCTCACCCGCCGACACGCACAGGCGCAGCCCGCCCAGGTCGTACGACCCGATCTCGGGCAGCACGGCACGGTAGGCGGTCGGCGCGGTGAACAGTACGGTCACCCCGAGCCGCCGGACGGCGCCGAAGAGGGCGCGCGGGCCCGCCTCCTGAAGCAGCACGGCCCGTGCCCTGGCCCGCAGCGGGAAGATCAGCAGCCCGCCGAGTCCGAACGTGAACGCGAGCGGCGGACTGCCCGCGAACACGTCGTCGGGGCGGGGGTGCAGCACATGCCGTGCGAAGGTGTCCGCGATGGCGAGCACATCACGGTGGAAGTGGGCCGTCGCCTTGGGTTCGCCGCTGGTGCCCGAGGTGAACGCGATCAGTGCCACGTCGTCGGCGGCGGTCCGGGCGGCCGGGGCCCAGGCGGCACCCGCGGCCCTGCGGCCGAGTTCGCCGCCGTCATCGGCCCGGTAGGTCAGCACCGGCCGCCCGGTGCCGGCCGCCGTCAGCTCGTCGGCGTACCCCTCCTCGCACAGGGACAGCCGGATCCGGGCCCGCTCGGCGAGATCGGCGAGTTCGCCCGCGCGCAGCATCGGCACGGTGCTGACCGCGATGCCGCCCACCCGCAGCACGGCCAGCCAACAGGCCGCCAGCCAGGGCGAGTTGGGGCCGCGCAGCAGTACTCGGTTGCCGGGCACGAGCCCCATGTCGCGGACCAGGACGGTGCCGATACGGGCCGCGAGGTCGAGGGTCTCGGCGTAGCTCCAGGTGGTGCCCGAGGCGTCGGTCAGACAGGGCCGCCCGCCGGCGCCGTCGGCGACGGCCCGGTCCAGCAGCTCGGCCGCGGAGTTGAGCCGGTCCGGATAGCGCAGCTCGGGAAGGTCGAAACGGAAGACGGGCCACTCACCCGGCGGCGGCAGGCTGTCCCGGGCGAACGTGTCGGGATACGCGGTGGGTGAGAGAGGTGAGAGAGGTGGCTGCGGTGACAGAGACGGCAGAGACGGCAGAGACGGTAGAGGTATCGAAGGGGAGTGTTGCTGCATGGACTCCTCCGGCGGCCGCCCCCGGGCGTGGGCCCGGGCGGCCGGTGGGGACGGGGCTCTCAGCGGCCCGGGGACGTTCCGGGCGTCGCCACACACGTCATGCGGGCGACGCAGACCAGGCGGTCCTGGTCGTCGGTGACGCGGATCTCGTACGTCGCGTGGCTGCGGCCCAGCCGTACGGCGGTGGCGACACCGGTGACCCGGCCGCCCGTCGCGGGCCGCAGATGCGTGGCGCTGATCTCGGTGCCGGCCGCCGCGCCCGGCGCGAAGTGCAGACAGCCGCCGACGGAGGCGAGGGTCTCGGCGAGCACACAGGACGCGCCGCCGTGCAGCACCCCGAACGGCTGCCGGTTGCCGTCGACCGGCATGCTGCCCTCGACGCGCTCGGGCGTCGCGGACGTCAGCTCGATGCCGAGCCGCCGCTCCAGTTCGGACACCGGCACGTGCGCCGGCGCCAGGGCCGGCTCAGCCATGGACGCCCTCCGCGAGCAGCCGGATCAGCTCCGGGCGGCGGACCTTGGCCGTCGCGGTGTGCGGCAGCGCCGCGTAGGGCAGATGACGCATCGGCGCGAGCGCGGGCAGATCCGCCGTCGCCCGCTCCCAGCGCTCCCGCGGCAGCGGCTCGTCGTCGCGGGTGCACACCACCGGCACCGCCACCCCGTCGTCACCGGCGATGATCACGACCTCGCGCAGCTCGGGCAGCCGCTCCATCAGCCGGTCCTCCAGCTCCAGGCTGGAGCCGACGGACGCGATGTGGTCGATCTCCCGGTCCAGCAGGTGCAGCCGGCCCAGCGCGTCCCGGTGCCCCAGGTCGCCCATCCGCCACCAGCCGTGGTTCAGCTGGCCTCGGAACCGCTCGTCCTCCCCGAGATACGTGACGGCGCGGGTGCGGCTGCGGACCTCGACATGCCCCTCCACACCCCGCTTGACCGGGCGCCCGGCCGCATCGGTGATCCGCATCCGGATCACCCCCGGCAGCGGCCACCCCACGCTGCGCCCGGCGGCCCTGGCCGCGGAGCGCAGGGTGACCGACTGGCCGGCCACTGGGCCGGTCTCGGTCTGCCCGTACAGCTGGATGAAGCGGGGCTTGCGGCGCCGCGAGGCACCCAGCAGTGTCTGCACGGTCCGCGGATGCATCGCGTCGAACGTCGCCGCGAAGATCCGTACGTTGCCCAGCGGCGCACCCGGCGCGCCGGCGAGCACCTCCCAGTCCACGAACGTGTTGGGCTGTGTCTCGACGATGCCTGGCCGGTACTCGGCGAACAGCGCCCCCGCCGTGGCCGGGTCCTCGTCGACCATCACCAGCAGCGGATTGCCGTGCGCCACCGCCAGCTCGACGGCCGTGTAGAAACGGGCGTGCACAAAACTCATGCACAGCGCCACGGACTCGGTGGCGTAGATCCGCGAGGCGACCAGCTTCTGCAGCCGCACCCGGTGCCACAGCGCGTCCGGGGTCTGCACCACCAGCTTCGGCAGCCCGGTGGTGCCCGAGGTGTGCGAGATGAACGCTGGCTCGCGGCGGCCGGGCACCGTCGGCGCGGGCACCGGCGCCGCCGCGTGCCGCGTCAGCAGCTCGGTGCCGGGCAGCTCCTCGCCGGCGCTCAGCAGCACCCGCCGGGCCGCGGACAGGTCGATGCCGGAGTCCCGCAGCTTGTCCGCGTCGCTCAGCAGCCACGGCCTGCCGAGCCGCTCCAGCAGCCGGCTGACCGTCTCGCCGTCCAGCCGCGGCGACAGCAGCGCGGGCACCGCGCCGATCCGCTGTACGGCCGCCGCGAGCAGCGCGATGTCGAAGTTGTTGGTCTTGTGGACCGCGACCCGGTCCCCGGCCCGCACGCCCGCCGACTTCAGCCGCGCCGACAGCGTGCGCACATGCAGGGCCACCTGGCGGAGCGTCAGTCTGGTCCCGTCCTCGGGCGCCAGCTGCAGCGGGGTGTCCAGCACCACCGGCGCATGCGGATGACGTGCCGCCGCCCGCTCGAACATCAAGCCTATGTAGAAGGCATACCTGCTGGTCACGGAAGTGCCGCTCCTTTCGCCTCGCCGGCCCTGACGGCGCTCCACTCTGGTCGCGGACCCCTCCCCCACCCGGCGCCGTGACACCTTGCTGACACCTGCGCGCGCGGGCACGGCAGGTTGCTGTCCCCGTGTCCGGCCGCCCGCCGCCCATCGACCTACGGTGCTGGCACCCGGACCCAAGGAGAGCGCTGGTGGCACAGCTGGCAGACAACGACATCCCGGCGCCCGAGCCGCCCGGACACGACGCACTCGTGCAGGAGATCGAGGCCGCACAGCGGGGCGCCGCACAGCGCCCGGGGCGGCCCGAGGCGGCACCACCGGCACCGCCGGCACCGCACGACGAGGAGGAACTACAGGCCCGCTTCGACGCGGTGATCGCCGCCGACCAGAAGATCGAGCCGCGCGACTGGATGCCCGACGCCTACCGGGCGACCCTGCTGCGCCAGCTCGCCCAGCACGCCAACTCCGAGATCGTCGGCATGCAGCCGGAGGCCAACTGGATCAGCCGCGCCCCCACCCTCAAACGCAAGGCGATCCTGCTGGCCAAGGTCCAGGACGAGGCCGGCCACGGCCTGTATCTGTACGCCGCCGCCGAGACCCTCGGCGTGGACCGCTCCCAGTTCCTCGACGACCTCGACGCGGGCCGCCAGAAATACTTGTCGTTCATCAACTACCCGACGCTGACCTGGGCCGACACCGGCGCGCTCGCCTGGCTCACCGACGGCGCGGCCATCGTCAACCAGGTGCCGCTGTGCCGCTCCTCGTACGGTCCCTACGCCCGCGCCATGGTCCGCGTGTGCAAGGAGGAGTCCTTCCACCACCGGCAGGGCTTCGACGCGCTGTGGGCGCTGACCCACGGCACCGACGCCCAGCGCGCCATGGCCCAGGACGCCATCGACCGCTGGTGGTACCCGGCCCTCGCCATGTTCGGGCCGCCCACCCGTGACTCCGTGCACACCGAGGCGTCGATGCGCTGGCGCATCAAGAGGTTCACCAACGACGAACTGCGCCAACGGTTCGTCGACATCTGCGTGCCCCAGGCCGAGGCACTCGGCGTACGGCTGCCCGACCCGGACCTGCGCTGGAACGAGGAACGCGGCCACTACGACTTCACCGAACCCGACTACGACGAACTGCGCCGGGTCATCAAGGGCGACGGACCTGCGGGCCGGCAGCGCGTCGCCCACCGCCGCCGCGCCCACCAGGCCGGCGCCTGGGTCCGCGAGGCGTCCGCCGCGCATGCCGCCAAACGCCGCGCCCGCGCCGCCGCCGACACCGCCGAAACCGGCGCCGACATCGGCGTCGACATCGGCGTCGACACCGAGGAGAGTGCCGCATGAGCACCGCAGACGCCGCCCAGTGGCCGCTGTGGGAGGTCTTCGTCAGGGCCCGCCGGGGCCTCGCCCACGTGCACGCCGGCAGCCTGCACGCCCCCGACGAGGTGATGGCGCTGCGCAACGCCCGCGACCTGTACACGCGGCGCGGCGAAGGCATCTCGCTGTGGGTGGTGCCCGCCACCCAGATCACCGCCTCCAGCCCCGACGAACGCGACCCGTTCTTCGACCCGGCCGCCGACAAGACCTACCGCCACCCCACCTTCTTCGCCCTGCCCGAAGGAGTGGAACACCTGTGACCACCGCCGTGCACACCGCGCCCGACTACCTGCTGCGGCTCGGCGACGACGCCCTCGTCGCCGCCCAGCGCCTGTGCTGGTGGGCCACCCGCGCCCCCCAGCTCGAAGAGGACGTCGCGCTGGCCAACATCGCACTCGACCTGCTCGGCCAGGCCCGCGCCCTGCTCGGCCACGCCGGACGCGTCGAGGGCCGCGGCCGCGACGAGGACACCCTCGCGTTCCTGCGCGACGACCGCGCCTTCACCAACGTCCAACTCGTCGAACTCGCCGACACCGACTTCGCCGACGCCGTCACCCGGCTGCTCTTCTTCGGCGTCTACCAGGACCTGCTCTACCGGCGGCTCACCGCGAGCACCGACCCCGTCCTCGCCGCGATCGCCGTCAAGTCCGCCAAGGAGACCGCCTACCACGTCGACCACGCCGCCGCCTGGACGGTGCGGCTCGGCGACGGCACCGAGGAGTCCCACCGGCGGATGCGGCGCGCCACCCGCGACCTGTGGCCCTACACCCACGAACTGTTCGTCTCCGACGAGGTGTTCGCCCGCGCCGCCACCGACGGCACCGGTGTCGACCCGGCCGGCCTGCGCGCCCCCTGGCGCGAGCGGATCACGACCGTCCTCACCGAGGCCACCCTGCCCGTCCCCGAGGACGGCTGGGCGCCCGGCGGCGGACGCCACGGCCTGCACACCGAGGCGTTCGGGCCGCTCGTCCTGGAGATGCAGGGCCTGCACCGCGCCCACCCGGGGGCCCGATGGTGACCGCCGAGCGGATACGCGCCGCCGTCGCCGCCGTACCCGACCCGGAGATCCGCGTGGTGACCATCGCCGAACTCGGCATCCTGCGCGAGGTGTCGGTCGACGGCGACGGCAGCACGGCCGTCACCATCACCCCCACCTACGTCGGCTGCCCCGCCATGGACACCATCCGCGCGGACATCCGCGCCGCCGCCCGCCGCGCCGGCGCGCCCGACGTACGCGTCGACACGGTGTGGAGTCCCGCCTGGACCACCCGCTGGATCGGCGAGGAGGCCCGCGCCAAACTGGCCGCGGCCGGCATCGCACCACCCGGCGACCTGCCCGAATCGTCCGGCGACCTGCCCGAACCGGTCGGCGCCGCCCCCGCCGGCACCCGCCTGCTGCCGCTGGCCGTGACCGGCACACCGCCCGCCCCCGCCTGCCCGCGCTGCGGTGGCAGGGCCGAGCGACTGGCCCGCTTCGGCTCCACCGCCTGCAAGTCCCTGTGGCGCTGCGAGAGCTGCGGCGAACCGTTCGACCACTTCAAGGAGCACTGATGACGGCCCAGTCGACGGCCCCGGGGAAGGCGCCCGGGGGCCGGGCGACCGCCTCCGGCGCCACCTCGCGCACCCGCTTCCACCCCCTGACCGTCACCGCCGTGGAACCGGCCGCCGCCGACGGCAGCGCCATCGCCATAACCCTCACCGTGCCCGACGCCCTGCGCGCCGCCTTCGTGTTCCGGCCCGGCCAGTACCTCACGGTGCGCTCCGCCGCCCTCGGCGACGACATCCGCCGCTCCTACTCGCTGTGCTCCACCCCGCACGACCTCGCCGAGCGCGGCGAGCTGCGGATCGGCGTACGCGCCGTCGACGGCGGCACCTTCTCCCCGTACGTCACCCAGCGCCTCGCCGCCGGCGACACCCTGCACGCCCTCACCCCGCAGGGCCGCTTCACCACCGCCCCCGACCCCGCGCGCACCCGCCGCTACGCGGCCGTCGCCGCCGGATCCGGCATCACACCGGTCCTCGCGCTCGCCCGGGCGGTGCTCGCCACCGAGCCGCACTCCACCTTCACCCTCGTCTACGGCAACCGCACCGCGGCCTCCGCCATGTTCACCGAGGACCTCGCCGACCTGAAGGACCGCCACGGACACCGGCTGCAGCCCGTGCACGTCTTCTCCCGCGAGAGCCAGCAGGTCGGGCCCGCCTCCGGCCGGCTCACCCCGGCCGCGCTGCACCGGCTGCTGCCCGGTCTGCTCGCCGTGGCGGCGGTCGACGAATGGTTCGTGTGCGGCCCGCCCGGCCTCGTCGACACCGGCGAGGAGGCGCTCACCGCGCTCGGTGTCGCCCCGGACCGCATCCGCACCGAACCGTTCCTGTCCGCCGCCCCCGCTCGCACCCCGCCGCCCGCCCCCGCCGCGGCGGGCGCGAGCGGCCACCGCATCACCGTCCGCCTCGACGGCCGCGACACCACCGTCACCGCCCCGGCCGGCACCACCGTGCTGGACGCCGCGCTCACCGCCCGGCCCGAACTGCCCTTCTCCTGCCGCACCGGCGTCTGCGCCACCTGCCGCGCCCGCGTCGTCACCGGCCGCGCCGACATGGCGAGGAACCGCACGCTCACCGACGCCGAACGCGCCGACCATTACGTACTGACCTGCCAGTCCGTCCCCGCCAGCGAGGAGCTGACCGTCGACTTCGACGTCGTCTGAGAGCGCCGGAGCGACCACCACGCGCCCGACACCAACGAGGTGCCCGACAGCATGACACTCGACCAGATCCCCGGCACACCGTCCCAGCGGCACGCCACCACAGCCGCCCCCGGCGCCGGCATATCCCGGCCCCTGGTGCTGCTGCTCGCCGTGGCCTGCGGACTCATCGTCGCCAACAACTACTACGCCCAGCCCCTGCTGCCCGACTTCACCCGCGCCCTGCACATCTCCACCTCCACCGCCGGCCTGACCGTCACCCTCAACCAACTCGGCTACGCCGTCGGCCTGGTGCTCCTCGTCCCGCTCGGTGACCTGCTCGCCCGCCGGACCCTGGTCACCGTCCTGCTGAGCATCGACACCCTCGCCCTGCTCGCCGCCGCGCTCGCCCCGGGCGCGTTCACCCTGATCGCGATGCTCACCGTCGCCGGCATCTCCGGCTGTGCCATCAACATCCTCATCCCCGCGGCCGCCACCCTGGCCCGCGACGACCAGCGCGGCGGCGTCGTCGGCACCCTGATGACCGGACTCCTCCTCGGCATCCTGCTCGCCCGCACCGTCGCCGGCGCCATCGACGAGGCCATCGGCTGGCGCTGGGTCTACGGCATCGCCGCCCTCGCCATCGCCGTCCTCACCCTCGCCCTGCGGCTCAACCTGCCCGACCTGCCCGCGGGCCGCGGCGCCGGCTACCCGAAGCTCCTCGCCTCCGTCGCCACCCTGGTCAGGAACGAACCGTTCCTGCGCCGCCGCATGGCCATCGGCGCCATCGGCTTCTGCTGCTTCCAACTGCTGTGGACCGCCCTGCCGTTCATGCTCAGCGGCGCTCCCTACCACTACTCCGCCGCCGTCATCGGCCTGTTCGGGCTGCTCGGCGCGGCCGGCGCCGGCTGCGCCCAGCCCGCCGGCCGCCTGGAGGACCGCGGCGCGGCCCACGCCGCCACCGGCGTCCTGCTCCTGGTCATCGGCGCCGCCTGGGCCCTGTCCGCCGGCGGCACCGGCAGCCTCGCCCTGCTGATCGCCGGCATCCTCGTCCTCGACATCGGCGTCCAGGGCGTCCACGTCCTCAACCAGGCCCGTATGTACGGCTATCCGGCGCACATCCGCTCCCGCGTCACCAGCGCCTACATGACCGCCTACTTCCTCGGCGGCTCCCTCGGCGGCGCGCTCGGTGTCGCCCTCTACACCGCCGCGGGATGGGCCGGGGTGTGCGCCACCGGCGGAACACTCACCATCCTCGCCCTGCTGTTGTGGCTGACCGACCGCCACCGCAGCCCCACCGGACAGGAGACGCCCCCCGCCTGAACCACCCCACCCTCCACCCCACCCTCCATCCCGCACCACCAGCACCATCACAGGAAGTGAACCCATGCGTATCTTCGTTGCCGGAGCCACCGGCGCCATCGGCCGTCGGCTCGTCCCGCTCCTGATCGAAGCCGGGCACGATGTCATCGGCGCCACCCGCACCCCGGGCGGCCTGGACACCCTGCGCGCCCTGGGCGCCGACGCCCGGCAACTGGACGTCTTCGACGCCGAAGCCGTCACCGCCGCCGTCGCCGAGGCCGCCCCCGACGTGGTGATGCACCAGCTCACCTCGCTCGCCGCGGGCAACCCCGCCGACAACGCCCGCATCCGCGTCGAGGGCACCCGCAACCTCGTCGACGCCGCCAAGCGCGCCGGCGTCACCCGCATCGTCGCCCAGTCCATCTCCTGGGCCTACGCACCGGGCACCGAACCCGCCCGCGAACACCACCCGCTCGACCTCGACGCCCCCGCGCCCCGCGCCACCACCATCGGCGGCATCCGCGCCCTGGAGGACGCCGTCGCCGAACTGCCCCACCACGTCATCCTGCGCTACGGCACCCTGTACGGCCCCGGCACCTGGTTCGCCCCCGGCGGCCTCATGGCCGACAAGCTCGCTGCCGGCACCCTGCCCGCGAACGCCGGCGTCTCCTCGTTCGTCCACGTCGACGACGCGGCCCGCGCCGCCGTCGCCGCGCTCGCCTGGCCGGCCGGCCCCGTCAACATCGTCGACGACGAACCGGCCGCCGCCCGCGTGTGGGTCCCCGTCCTCGCGGACGCCCTGAAGGCACCGGTGCCCGAGCCCGTCGAGGGCGGCGCCGGTTGGGAGCGCGGCGCCGATGCCGCGCTCGCCCGGTCGCGCGGCTGGCAGCCGACCCACCGCAGCTGGCGCACCGGGTTCTCCGCACAGGGCTGAGACCGAAAGGACCGCACGCACCACGAAAGGCGCCCCGGGGACACTCCCCGGGGCGCCTTCGCGTGCTCTCAGCCGGCCAGCAACTCGGCTGTACGGAATGCCAGTTCCACCGACTGCGCATGGTTCAGACGCGGATCGCACGCCGTCTCGTACCGCTCGTGCAACTGCTCGTGGCCCACCCCCTCCAGGCCACCCACGCACTCCGTGACATGGTCGCCGGTCAGCTCCAGATGCACCCCGCCCGCATGCGTACCCAGCGCACGGTGCACCTCGAAGAAGCCGGCCACCTCATCGAGGACCGCGTCGAAACTGCGTGTCTTGTGACCGCTCGGCGCCGCGAACGTGTTGCCGTGCATCGGATCGCACAGCCACACCGGCGCCAGCCCCTCCGCCCGCGCCTTGTCGACCAGGCCCGGCAGCACATCGCGCACCCGCTCCGTGCCCATGCGCGAGATGAACGTCAGCCGGCCCGGCTCACGGTCCGGGTCGATGCGGTCCGCCAGCGCCAGCACCTCATCGGCACTGACCCCCGGACCCAGCTTCACCCCCACCGGATTACGCACGCGCGACGCGAACTCCACGTGCGCGCCGTCCAGTTGACGGGTCCGCTCACCGATCCACACCATGTGCCCCGACAGCGCGTACAGCCCGCCGTCGGCGCCCGGCCGCGCCAGCGCACCCTCGTAGTCGAGCAACAGCGCCTCATGGCTGGTGAACACCTCGCCCGACGCCACCGGCACACCCCGGCGCAGCAGCGGGGCGAACCGTCGCCGCGCCGGCGCCGAGGCGACGAACTCCCTGTTCCACGCCCGCACCTCATGCGAGGGCGCGAAACCCTCCACGGCCAGCGCCCGCAGCAGATTCAGCGTCGCCGCCGACACCCCGTACATCCGGTGCAGCCGCCCCGGATCCGGCCGCCGCGCCTCCTTCGTGAACGCGGGGCCGTTGACCGAATCCCCGCGATACGACGGCAGAGCGACACCCCCGCGCACCTCCACGGGCTGCGAACGGGGCTTGGAATACTGCCCCGCCAGCCGGCCCACCGTCACCACCGGCACCCCGGCACCCGCCGACAGCACATCGGCCATCTGCCGCAGCGTACGGACCTTCGCCCGCACCTGCCCCGACGAGATCTGATGGAACGCCTCGGCGCAGTCACCGCCCTGCAGCACCATTGCCTCGCCCCGCGCGGCCAGGGCGAGCCGCTCACGCAGGCGATCACACTCCGTGGCCAGCACCAGCGGCGGCAGCGCGGACAGCTCGGCGACCGTCGCCCGCAGCGCCGCCGCATCGGGCCACTGTGGCTGCTGCGCCGCCGGCAGCCCCTGCCAACTGTGTTCCGCACCGGGGGGCGCCACCCCGGACACGGCCGTCAACGCGACGGAATCGATCGGAAGTCGAGGACCGGGGAGGGGACCAGGGAGGGAGTCAGGGTGGGAATCAGGGAGAGAGTCAGGGAGGGAATCAGGGACACGGGAAGACCTCACGGCCAGCTCGGACAGACTCATATGAAGGCATCCGCGGTGGGCGACCTGCCACCGCATTCCTCTCTGTGTCGGCGGGTCGTTTGCACAACTGCGGCGGCCACACCGTGCGTGCCCGCCGCGACCGCGGCCCGAGGGGCACAGCGGAAGTACCAGCCACTGTGCGCGCCCCGTCCCCCCGCCCCCACCGCGGTGGCACCTAGCTGACGCACCGCCGCCAACCCCTGGCAGCTAGCTGCTCGGGGCCCTCCGATGTCTCCAAGGACACATCCCGGAGCCACCTCGGTAGCACCTTCCTTGAGTACCGCGCACCACGCTCCGTACCGTCGAAGACACCGGCCGGGACCGCGCGCATCCCGTCCGCCCGCCCACCCGTCGGTCGATCCCACCGGGCCCCGGACCACACCCCGGAGCCTCACGGGACGGCCAGACGCACGGCGGCGCGGACACCAACGCACACCACACGTGGACACCACAGGAGCGAGCCAGCCCATGCCCGGAACTCCCCCACTCCTGGCCGCGCTCCCGACGACATCAGCTTCGAGACCGCCGCCGCCCTCCGCGTCCTGTTGACCGGCGCCACCGCCGTGCCCGCCCCCACCGCAGCTACCACCCCCGACCCCCCCAACGGCCCCGCCCACAAGCGCCTCACGATTGGACCGTCATGGCAACCGCCGTCATCGACGCGCCGGCCGCCCCGCCGACGCCCCGCATGACCTCGCGTCAGCGCCTGGTGCTCACGCTTCTGCTCGGCTCCCAGTTCATGCTGGCCGTCGACTTCTCCATCCTGAACGTGGCCCTGCCGGACATCGGACACGGCCTCGGCTTCTCCCTGTCCAACCTGCAGTGGATCTCCACCGCGATGATGCTGCCGTCGGCCGGGTTCGCGCTGCTCTTCGGCCGCTTCGCCGACATGGCCGGCCGCCGCAAGATGCTGCTGATCGGCATGGCGCTGCTCGCCGCGGGCTCCCTCGTCGGCGGCCTCGCCACCACCCCCGCCATACTGCTCGTCGGCCGTGTCGCCCAGGGCCTGGCCTGCGCCCTCGCCACCCCCGCGGCACTGTCGCTGCTCACCACGTCGCTGCCCGAAGGGCCACTGCGTGACAAGGCCCTCGCCCTCAACGGCACCCTGCTGTCGGCCGGTTTCACCGTCGGCGCGATCTTCGGCGGTATCCTGACCGACCTGCTCAGCTGGCGCTGGGCCTTCTTCATCAACGTCCCCGTGGCCGTCGCCATCCTGTTCGCCGCCCCCGGCGTCATCAGCGAAAGCCGCGGCGAGCGCACCAAGCTCGACATCCCCGGCGCGATCACTGTCACCGGCGGCCTGCTCGCCCTCGTCTACGGCGTCACCGCCGGCGGCCAGGACGGCTGGGCGGCCCCCGTCACCCTGATCACCCTCGCCGCCGCCGTCGTCCTGCTCGGCGCCTTCTGGTTCATCGAGCTGCGCGCCAAGGCCCCGCTGGCCTCGGTCCGGGTGCTGACCCGGCAGACCGTCAAGTGGGGCAACTTCGGCGGCCTGATCACGTTCACCATGCAGAGCTCGGCGATCTTCCTGCTCACGCTCTACCTGCAGGACGTCTTCGGCTACACCCCGCTCCAGACCGGTCTGACGTTCTGCGGATTCGGTGCCGCCGCGTTCACGGGCGGCCTGCTCGCCCCGCGCCTGCTCGGCCGCTTCGGCAACCGCACCCTCCTCGGGGCGGGCCTGCTGGTCCAGGCCGTGGCCACCGGCGCACTGTTCCTCGTCGGCAACGGCGGCGGCTCCGCCCTCGCCCTTCTGCTGGCCGCCACCATGGCCAGCGGCGTCGGGCATGTCTCCGTCATCGTCGCCTACATGGTCACGGCCACGTCCGGGCTGTCCGACAGCGAACAGGGCCTGGCCAGCGGCCTCGCCTCGATGACCCAGCAGGTCGGCGCCACGCTGGGCATCCCGGTCCTCAGCTCCATCGCCACGGCGCGGACCGCCGCGACGGGCTCCGCCCTGGAAGGCATCCACCTGGCCCTGCTGGTCAACGCGTCGATCGTCCTGGTCGGCGCGGTCCTCTCCTACACCGGCCTGCGCACCCGCCGCTGACCCCGGAACACCGACACCCGCGTGGTGCGAAGGACACCGTCCTCCGCACCACGCGGTGCTATGACCGCCCGCCCCAACTCACCCTGGAGACAAGCATGTTGAGCAGACTGCGCTGGCTGACCGCGGGGGAGTCGCACGGCCCCGCACTGGTGGCGACACTGGAAGGACTCCCGGCCGGCGTCCCGGTGACGACGGCACTGGTGACGGACCAGCTGGCCCGGCGCCGGCTCGGCCATGGCCGCGGGGCGCGGATGAAGTTCGAGCGTGACCAGGTCACGTTCCTCGGCGGTGTCCGGCACGGCCTGACACTGGGCTCACCGGTCTCGATCATGGTGGGCAACACCGAGTGGCCGAAGTGGGAGCAGGTGATGGCGGCCGACCCGGTGGATCCGCACACGCTGAAGGGCCTGGCCCGCAACGCCCCGCTGACCCGGCCGCGCCCGGGCCACGCCGATCTGGCGGGCATGCAGAAGTACGGCTTCGACGAGGCGCGCCCCGTCCTGGAGCGCGCCTCCGCGCGGGAGACGGCGGCCCGGGTCGCCCTGGGCGCGGTCGCCCGCTCCTACCTGACGGAGACGGCCGGCATCGAGATCGTCTCGCACGTCGTCGAACTGGCCGCCGCCAAGGCCCCGTACGGCATCCGCCCGACCCCCGCCGACGAGGGGCGGCTGGACGCCGACCCGGTGCGCTGCCTGGACCCGGACGCGTCGAAGGCGATGGTCGCGCAGATCGACCAGGCCCACGAGAACGGCGACACGCTCGGCGGCGTGGTCGAGGTGCTCGCCTACGGCGTGCCGGTCGGACTGGGCTCGCACGTGCACTGGGACCGCCGCCTGGACGCCCGGCTGGCGGCCGCGCTCATGGGCATCCAGGCGATCAAGGGGGTGGAGGTCGGCGACGGCTTCGACCTCGCCCGCGTCCCCGGCTCCCGGGCCCACGACGAGATCCTCACCACCGGCGACGGCATCAGGCGTGCCTCCGGCCGCTCCGGCGGCACCGAGGGCGGCCTGACCACCGGCGAACCGCTGCGCGTACGCGCAGCGATGAAACCGATCGCCACCGTCCCCCGCGCCCTGGCCACCGTCGATGTGTCCACCGGCGAGCCGGCCACGGCACACCACCAGCGCTCGGACGTGTGCGCGGTGCCGGCGGCCGGCATCGTGGCCGAGGCCATGGTCGCGCTCGTCCTGGCGGACGCGGTGACGGAGAAGTTCGGCGGCGACAGCGTGCCCGAGACCCGGCGCAACGTCCGCTCGTACCTCGACCACCTGCACATCCGATAGCCCCCCACGCCCTGCGAGGGTGTTTCTGAGCCCCCCGCGCCGGGCGGGATGTCCCCACTCCGATCCTGGGGTTCGCCGGATCGCACCCCGTTGGGGGCCGAACCTAGCGTTCAGTCATGAGTTCGCCTCTGCGAAAGCCCCTTGCCATGGCACTCGGTGTCGCCATGCTGCTCACCGCCTGCGCGGCCACCACCCACGCCAAGCCCGCGGGGTCCTCTCCCGCGGCGCGGTTGCGCCAGGACGCCGAGGCGATCCACGCCCTCGGTATCAGCGGTGTGCAGGCCCGCGTGATCGCGCCTGACGGTCGGCAGTCGGTCGCCACCAGCGGCACCGCCGCCCTGGGCACCGGCCGCCCGGTCCCGTCCAACGGCTACTTCCGCATGGCCAGCACGTCCAAGACGCTGGTCGCCACCGTGGTCCTCCAACTGGAGGCAGAGGGCGGGCTGTCCCTGGACGACACGGTCGACCACTGGCTGCCAGGAGTGGTGCGCGGCAAGGGCAACGACGGCAGCCGGGTCACCATCCGCCAACTGCTCCAGCACACCAGCGGCATCCCCGACGGCCTGCCCGGATACACCACGCCCAAGGAGTACTACCAGCAGCGCCACAACGTCTACGGCCCCGGACAACTGGTTGCCCGTGCCATGGCCCACGCGCCGGACTTCCCGCCCGGCAAGGGCTGGGCGTACTCCAACACCGGCTACGTCGTGCTCGGCATGATCATCCAAAAGGCCACCGGTCAACCCGTCCACCAGCAGATCGGAGACCGCGTTCTGCGCCCACTCGGCCTCGACCACACCCGGTGGACGGGCACCTCGGCCACCCTGCCCCGGCCGCACGCCCAGGCCTACCAGCTCTTCGGCCCCGGCTCCCGGGTGGACGTCACCGACCAGATACCGGTGGACCACGAGAGCCTTTCGTGGGTCACGACCACTCGGGACGAGAACGTCTTCCTCCGCGCGCTGCTCGCGGGCCGCCTGCTACCGCCCCGGCAGCTGGCAGAGATGAAGCAGACGGTCCCCGTGAGCGCGGAGGTCCAACGGCTGTGGCCCGGCGGCCGATACGGGCTCGGCCTCGTCAAACGCCCCCTGAGCTGCGGAGGAACCTACTGGAGCCACGAGGGCGGGGACGGCGGCTACATCACTCTCAACGGCGTCACCGACGACGGCAGGCAAAGCGCCGTGGTCTCCATGTCCGAGGCACGCGGCGACGCCCCGGAGCACATACTGAGCCAGGAGAACGCGGCCGGCTCCCTGATCGACCATGCACTGTGTGACGCTCTGTAGCGGTAGCGTGCGACGTCGAGGACGGTCCGGTTCAGTCCGGCTTTCAGACGCCCTGCCGTCCCCCGCACACCTCGGTTCCGTCGACCGTGCGGGGTACGCGGCCGCCGCAGGCGACCATCTTCCACTCCAGCCGGAGGGTGTACGCCGTGCCGCCCGCGTGATAGTCGATCCACGCCCGGTCGACCAGGCCGCCTTGCGCACCGATGTCCAGGACGAAGACCAGCTCGGTGAAGCCGGTGCCCTCCCGGTCCTGTTCGGCGCAGTTCTGGGTGATCCGGCGGCCGGGACGGAAGGCTTCGTAGCGGCCCGGTGCCTTACGGTTCAGGAAGTGGTGCGGGCGGCCCAGCGCGGCGCCGATCTGGCCGGCGTCGACGGTCTCGCGCTGCAGCGCCGGGGTCACCGTCCGTAGCTGGGCCGAGACCTTCTCGGGGGCGACGGGAGCGCGGTAGCGGACGCCGTCGAGGGTGATGGGCTCCCCGTTGGTGGTGCAGAGCACGAAGCTGCCGAAGGTGACGGCCCAGGGGACCGACTTCGGCGCGTACACCGAGGTCACCCCGGCGGCGGTGTGCGACTGGAGCGGGCCCTCGCCGCTGATGTGCTCGGTACGGCTCTTCCCGCCCTGGCACCCGGCCAGCAGGGCGAGGGCCGCTGCGGCCGCCAGCAGGGTGGCGGCCGCAGCGGTAGGGAGCCGACGGGACCGGCGGGTCACAGTTCCTCTTGGATGCGGTTGTAGTACTGCTGCACCTTGGACGCGTAGTTCGGCTTGTCGGTGTTGCCGCACAGCGAGTCGTGGCCGGCGTCCATCTTGTAGCTGAGCGTGGAGCCCTTGGTGTAGTTGCGGGCCGTGCTCAGCTCGATGCCGATCACCGAACTGATCTTCACGCCACCGGAGTTGTTGTAGGCGCTGCCGGTGGTCTTGGTCCAGGTGCCGGCCGGCATGTCAAAGGTGCACTTGGCACGCGAGAGCCAGTACGGCGGATTGGAGTCGGTGTGTATGGTCTTCACCCCGCCGGTCTCCGAGACGGCCTTCAGCGTCCGGTTGATGATCACGCCACCGCAGTCGTACGCGTACTTGTAGTAACGGACTTCCGTGCGGTACGAGATCGTCGGGTATGAGTCGGGCGCCCACTCGAAGGAGAAGCCCTTGGTGTTGGCGACCGAGGAGCTGCCCGAGGCAGACCACTTGGTGCCTTCCGTGGACAACGCCGCGCCGTAGGTGATCTCGGAGCCGTTGCTGTGGGTCATCCAGCCCTGGCCGCGGGTCTTGCCGAAGCCCGGTGCGGCCGGATAACCCTCGCCGATAGTGGCCCAGGCGTCGCTCTGGCCGACCTTGGTGGTCCTGCAGGTGTCGGCCTGCGGCAGCACGCCGCGCTTCTTCTTCAGGGCCTGGTACTTCTTCAGGCCCTTGGGTGCCTTGCCCAGATGGACCGCGACCTGGGGCGTACGGGAGACAGCGGCTCGGGCGCCGAAGGCGCGGCCGGCGGCAAGCGGGTCGGCCCAGACGCGGCCGCCCGTGGAACGGGCGACGGACTGCTGCTCGGTCAGCCGCACGGACTGGGTGGTCCAGGCGTAGGTGTCGGTGACGGGGTCGTAGATCTCCAGGTCCAGTGAGACCAGACCGTTGGAGCCGACGTACCGGGCGGGCACGTCCGCCGGGTCGACCGCCACGGTGAAGGAGTTGCCGCTGGTGGTGACGGACGAGGCCGGCAGCGTCAGCATCGGGACCTGGTCGCCGTCGGCCAGGCCGGCGGTCTCGGTAGCGGGCAGGTCGGCCCGCAGCGTGAACTGGGCACGGTCGAGCGGAGTGCTGGTGTCCGCCTGGCCGGTGAAGGCCACCGGGGCCGTGGCCGCCGCCTCGGCGGCGGGCGCGTTCAGCAGGCCGGCGAGCAGGCCGCCACCGACCGCGAGCAGGGCGAGTTTCCTCGCGTTCATGTGGATTCCCCCCTGGTGCGGCAGCGCGCACAGGAATGCAGAAACTTCCGGAATTAGATCTTCCGGTTGTGTGGTCGCGGTGACCTTATCAGGGAGGTTCACAGGCCATGCACAGTTGGCAGCTGATGTGAATGCCGGAGCGGCAGGGAGGGTGAGAGCCTGCGAGCGGTGGTGTTCGAGCGGTACGCGGAGCACCGTGCCGCAGCGACTGGCACGGCCGGATGGGCCACGGCTCGGACATCAACCTGCCGCCCGTACTCGACGATGACCATCCACCGCTCGCGAGACTGCTACGTCTACCTCTACGTCTACGGCTACGGCTTCGGTGTCGGCGACGGATCGACCCGTGCCTGCCGCACCGCCTCCGCGACCGCCTCCGGGGCGTCGGCACCCAGCTTCCGGTACAAATGCCCGTCCGGACGGACCACAGCGACGACGGGACGAGTGCCGAGGGCGTCGACAAGAGGGCCGTGCGACTGGCTCGGCGCGTCCAGGACCTCGGCCAGGTCACCGACCGCCGCGCACACCGCGGCCTTGGTCCGGTGCCAGGTGTCAGGACGGCGCCGGCCGGCGTGCATCAGAACCGTCCAGCGATCACGCGACACCCCGGCCCACCGGCCGCCCAGCTGGTGTCGCTCGCCGAGCACGACCGGCACCCGGTCGCCCGGCCGGACTTCGCCGCGGCTGACGGGGACGGGGTTGTACGTCGCGTCCAACTGCCCGATCTTGGGTGCCAGACGTCGCTGCAGGACACCCACGCGGTCGGCACCACGCACGATGCCGTCACGCAGCGCGATCTGCGCGGGATGCCGTAGGAAACCCCACCGGGTCTGGAGCGAGGTGGAACGCGTGACGGCGTGGGCGGCGGCATGCCGTTCGACGTCGTAGCTGCGCAGCCCGGACTCCGCCAACTGCCCCCGCGCCACTGCCGCGAGCTTCCAGCCGAGGTTCACCGCGTCCTGCAGCCCGGTGTTCATCCCCTGCGCGCCGGCCGGGCTCATGATGTGCGCGGCATCCCCGACCAGAAAACAACGGCCGGACTGGAAATGCGCCGCAGTCCGAATGTTGACATGGAACGTCGTGCTGAAGCGCAGCTCGCCCAACTCGATACCGCCAGGACCCCGCTCGGCCACGATGCGCTGGAAGAACTCACGCTCGGGGGACTCGCCCTGGGTGCCCGGCGGCACACTCACCGCGATGCGCTGCACATGCGCCTCCAGCGGCCCCAGAGCCAGGCTCCCCTGCGGGGTGTAGCAGTAACTGACCAGGTCCGATGCGATGTTGCCGGACACCTCCGCGTCGGTGATGGCGAAGCACACGGAGAGCTGATCACCGTCGAACGGTATGTCGAGGAGCTTCCGAACCGTGCTGTGCGCCCCGTCCGCCCCCACCAGATAGGACGCCGTGATGTCCTCGGTACTGCCGTCCGACCCCACGAACCGCCCGACAGGCAGACGACCCGAGGTGTCGATCTCCGTGAGAGTGCATCCACGCTCGACCTTCCCGCCGAGTTCGTGAAGACGGCGCTCCAGAATGTCCTCGGTACGGGTCTGCGGAATTCCGACGGCGAAGGGATACGGAGTGGAATCGAGCCGATTGAGCCACGCAGTCCCCAACGGCATTTGATTGGAGGAGTAGGTGACACCTTGAATGTGCTGCCCCTCCTCCGCCAGGACATCGCTGACGCCTATGCGCTGCAACAGCTCCAGGAGCCGGGGCCAGATCACCGTGGCGCGTGAGTGCGCCGAGTGACCACGCGAGGAATCCAGGATCCGCACGGGAACGTCCTGCTGCAGCAGCTCGCACGCGAGGACGAGACCGACAGGGCCGGCACCGACGACGACCACGGGTTCATTCATAAAAGTCGCTCCTCTTTGCTGCTGCCGCAAGAACTGTCTTGTACGAGGTCAATTCAGACGGTAGTCGAACACATGAGGAAGACAGTGCGAGGTGTTCCGGTCGGACACACCGAGGCAACAAAAGAATTCTTCGATGCCTCTTTGGATGTATCTCTCGCTGTATCTCTCGTTACATTTCGGTTCTGGTGTAGAGGACTTCGCGCCCCTGCTCCGCGGCGCGGATGAGCGCTTCGCCCACGAAGTCCAGAAAGCGGGCGGAGTTCTCCAGACGGTTGGCGGCCGGCGTGCCACGGCCGAGGACGCCGACGCCCAGCCGCGCGGTCTCGATGAACTGGTCGTTGGCCCGAGCACTGCGGATCATCGACTGATACCAGAGATCGTCATCGACGACATACCGCTCACGACGCCGCTCGTCGCGCTCCCGGCGCACCAGGGCCAAGCCCTCGAGGAACGCGATGGCCTTGGAGACGGACGCCGGGCTGACCTGGAGCCGCTGGGCGAGCTCGGAGGCGGTGAGCCTGCCGTCGTCGGTGGTGTAGAGGCAGCCCAGTACCCGGGCCATCATCTTGGGCAGTCCCGACGTCATGAAAACGGTGGTGAGCGTCTCCTGGTACTCACGCACGGCCTCGGCATCGCGCCCGTAGGCCTGCGGAAGCGCCTGCGCCCCCTGGGACGCGACCTGCTTGCGCCGGTGTGTGCGCTGCTGGGTGGCACGCTGGGCCAGATCGGCGCGATACGCGGTGGGCCCGCCGTTGCGCATCACCTCACGCGTGATCGTGGAGGTCGGCCGCTCCAGCCGGCGCCCGATCTCGGCATACGCGAGCCCGTCCGCCAGTCCCACCGCGATCTGCTGCCGCTCCTGCTGCGTGAGCCTGCCTCCGGGCATCACGACCCCCTTCACGCCTCTCGGTTTTCCTTACTGCCCCATCATAGCGTTCATGTTCAGTTCATTGCAACGGCTGGAGGTGAGGTTGTTGCGTTTGACGGGAGGGTGTTGCAACGATTTCGCCCATGTGACCTGCATGAATGCCCTCCTATGGCAATTCTTCTGTTGCCCACTATTGGAAAGCAACGTAGCGTTTGCGTTGTCGGAAACACCGACCGCAAGCGTGAGTACACGTGAGTACAAGGGAGTGCATGATGCAGAAGTTCGAGTCGCCCGCCCCGGTCTCTGTGGTCCTGGCCGTCCCCGCGGGACGTGTGCAGTTCGTCGCGGCGGACCGTACGGACACCACGGTCGAGGTTCTGCCCGCGAACCCCTCGAAGAGCCGCGATGTCCAGGCCGCGAAGGAGACGCGGGTCGAGTTCGCCGACGGTGTCCTGCGGATCGAGGCCGCCGAAGCGAAGAACCAACTGTTCGGCCCCTCGGGCTCGGTGGAGGTGACGGTGAAGCTGCCGGCCGGCTCCCGTGTCGACGCGAAGACCGCCGCCTGCGAGCTTCGTGGTGTCGGCCGCCTCGGCGACATCGCCTTCGAGGGCGCTTACCACCACATCAAGCTGGACGAGGCGGGAAGTGTCCGTCTGACCGCGACCGACGGCGACATCGAGATCGGCCGCCTGGGCGGCCCCTCGCAGATCACCACCGCGAGGGGTGACATCCGGATCACCGAGGCGGTGCGCGGCACGGTCGAACTGCGCACCCAGTCCGGTGACATCACGGTCGGCGCCGCCGCGGGCGTCTCGGCAACCCTGGACGCCGGCACGAGTCACGGCCGGATCAGCAACGCCCTGAAGAACGACGGCACCACCGGCCTCGACATCCGCGCCACGACCTCCAGCGGCGACATCACCGCCCGCAGCCTGTGAGGTGTGCGGTGTGTGGCGGAGAGGGCAGGATTCGAACCTGCGTGGACCGCTAGGGTCCGACTCTGGGCTGCTGCCCTGGTCCCCGATCAGCCGCTCCGGGCACCTCTCCTCG
>NZ_BMVG01000034.1 GCF_014650595.1 Streptomyces alanosinicus | reverse complement strand
GCGCACCCGCAAGGAAGGTTCGAACGTGTACTACTCCCTGGCCAGCCCGGAAGTGGCGGAACTGCTGCGGGTGGCGCGCTCGATCCTGTCCGGCGTGCTGGCGGGGCAGGCCGAACTGCTCGCCGACCTCAGAGCGGCCCAGCCGGAGGGAAAGCCGCCGTCGTAGCGACGGCCGCCTCCGCTGTTGGCAATAAGGAACCGATTCGACCCTGTTCGTGGTGCAAAGTCTACTGAAACTAGGCAAAACACAGGAAAACCCTCGTAACTCCATCCGCCGGTGGCCTGGTTGGTGACCTGGGGAAGTCCCCACCACCAGCCGGGAGAGGTTCATGGGCCTGTTGCGCAGGATTCGTACCGCCGGACGGGTCGCCGAACCCGCCCCGCCCCGCCCGGACGAGCAAGTTCCGCAAAAGGCACGGCAGTTGGCCGGCTCGGCGCAGGTGCGGTGTGTGGACGCGGGCTCCTGCAACGGCTGCGAGATCGAGATCGCCGCCGCGTTCAACCCGGTGTACGACGCCGAGCGCTACGGTGCGCGGCTGGTGGCCTCGCCCCGGCATGCGGACGTGGCGCTGGTGACCGGGCCGGTGACCCGCAACATGGCGGAGCCGCTGCGCCGGACGGTCGCCGCGATGGGGGAGCCGCGGCTGGTCGTGGCGGTCGGGGACTGCGCCATCGACTGCGGCGAGTTCGCCGGCGGGCACGGCGTCGAGGGCGCGGTCGCCGATGTCGTACCGGTGGACCTGACCGTACCGGGATGCCCGCCGGAGCCGGCGGCGATCGTGGCGGCCCTTCGGCGGGTGACGGGTCGGTGAGCGTGATTCCGGCCGCCCTCGCGTCGGCCACGGGGCTGGGCGGTGTGGGGGCGCTGGCGGGAATCGGCCTGCCGGACCGGCTGCGGGTACCGGCCGTGGGAGTCGTGACGGCCGGTGTGGGGGTGACGGGTGGCGCGGCGGGTGTGGCCGCGCTGGGCGGAAGCCGCTGGGCGGCCGACTACGCCGGCCTGGTGCCGCTGGCCGGGGCGCATCTGGCGGTGGACGCGCTGGCGGGTCTGTTCATGGCGGTGGCGGGTGCCGTCGTCACCGCGGTCGCGGTGTACGGCATCGGATACGCGGCCGGGCTCGGCGGGCACGGGCTCGGCTCGCGGACGGCGCAGGCGGTGCTGCCGTTGTTCGCGCTCAGTCTGCTCCTGGTGCCGGTGGCGGCGTCGGTGTCCACGTTCCTGCTGCTGTGGGAGCTGATGGCACTCGGCTCGCTGCCGCTGGTGCTGCCCGAGCACCGCGAGCGGTCCGCGGTACGACAGGCCGGCGTCTGGTACGCGGTGATGACGCACCTCGGGCTGATGCTGCTGCTCGCCGGGTTCGCGCTGTTCGCCGCGCGGGCGGGCGGGGAGACCTTCACCGCGCTACGAACCGGCGCCCCCGGCATGTCGCCGACCTTGCGTGCAGTGGTGTTCGTGCTGGTGGCGTCGGCGTTCCTGTCGAAGGCGGGCGCGGTGCCGCTGCACGCCTGGCTGCCGCGGGCGTACCCCGAAGCCCCCGGCCCCGTCTCGGCGCTGATGAGCGCCACCATGGTCAACCTCGGCATCTACGGCCTGGTCCGCACCGGGCTCGATCTGCTGGACGGCGGCCCGGCGTGGTGGTGGCTCGGCCTGCTGGCGGTCGGCGGTTGCAGCGCCGTGTACGGCGTCCTGCAGGCGGCGATGGCCTCCGACCTGAAGCGACTGGTGGCGTACTCCAGCAGCGAGAACATGGGCCTGGTCCTCATCGGTGTCGGCGCGTCCGGGCTGTTCGCCTCCCATGGCGACCGGCCGCTGGCCGCGCTGGCACTGGCGGCGGCGCTGCTGCACGTCGTCAACCACGCCGCGTTCAAAGCCCTGTTGTTCTGCGCGGCCGGATCCGTCCAGCGCTCCACCGGCCTGCGTGACCTGGACCGCCTCGGCGGGCTGCGCTCCCGGATGCCGCTCACCGCCGCCTTCTTCGCGCTGGCCGCGCTCGGCGCCGTGGCGCTGCCGCCGGGCAACGGCTTCATCAGCGAGTGGCTGCTGCTCCAGTCCCTCATCCACGGTCTTGCCGTGCACGGCATCGCGGTCGCCGTCGTCCTGCCCCTGTCGGTGGCGCTGATCGCGCTGTCGGCCGGCATCGCCGCAGCCGTGTTCGTGAAGGCGCTCGGCGTCGGATTCTTCGCCCGGCCACGAGATGCGCGGGCTGCCTCGGCGCGGGAGGCGCCGGCGCCGATGCTCGCCGGGATGGCGCTGCTCGCCGCGGGCCTCATGGCCCTGGCGGTGGTGCCCGGTCTGCTCGGCGGCGGTCTCGACCGGGCCGTGGGCGCGGTCGGGCTGCCCGGCAGCGGGGCCCTCACGGGCGGCGGACTGAAGGTGCGACTGGCCGACATCTCGGCCCAGTTGTCACCGCTGTGGGTGGTGGCCGCCCTCACTGTAGCGATCCTCCTCGCCGTCGCCCTGCCCCGCCTCTACGGCCGTCGCCGGCGACGCGTGAACGCCCGGCTGTGGGACTGCGGGGGCGGTGCTCCGACACCGCGCATGGCATACACGGCGACCTCGTTCGCCGAACCCCTGCAACGCGTCTTCGACGACGTCCTCGCCCCGGAGCAGGACGTGGACGTCACCCCGGTGCGGGAGTCGGCGTACCTGGTGGAGCGCGTGCGCTTCCAGCACCGGGTGCCCGACCGGATCGAACACCGGCTGTACGAGCCGGTACTGCGCGGGCTGGCCCGGGCCGGGCGGGCGGCCCGCCGGCTGGCCGGCGGCAGTGTCCATCTGTATCTCGGCTACGGCTTCGCCGGGCTGGTCGTGTTGTTGTCGGCGCTGGCGGTGGGCTGGTGATGAACGCAATCGGGTATGTGGCCGTCGCCGGCCAGGTCATGGCCGTCGTGATCGGTGCGCCGCTGCTGACCGGATGGATGCGGCAGGTGCGGGCCCGGCTGGAGGGCCGGGCCGGGCCGGGACCGCTTCAGCCGTGGCGGGACGTACGCAAACTGCTGCGCAAGGAGCCCATCACCCCGGTGGGAACGGGGCCCGCCTTCCGGGCCGCCCCCGCGCTGCTGGTCGCGACCACCGTGGTGGCCGCCGCACTGGTGCCGCTGCTGTCGACCGACACCCCGGTGAGCGCGCACGCGGACCTCATCGTGGTGGTCGCGCTGATCGCGCTCGGCACACTCGCACTCGCTCTGGCGGGCCTGGACACCGGCACGGCGTTCGGCGGGATGGGCGCCTCCCGGGAGATGACGGTCGCCTCCCTGGTGGAGCCGACCCTGCTGCTCTCGGTGTTCGCGCTGTCGATACCGGCCGGCACGACCAACATCCCCGCCATCGTCTCCAGCGCCGCCCATGCACCGGCCCGCCTCGCCTCCCCGGCCGGGCTGCTGGCCATCGCCGCTCTCGCGGTCGCGATCCTCGCGGAGACCGGCCGGATCCCGGTCGACAACCCCTCCACCCACCTCGAACTGACCATGATCCACGAAGCGATGGTGCTGGAGTACGCCGGTCCCGACCTCGCGCTGGTCGAACTCGGCGCACAGATGCGCCTCACCTTGCTGCTCGGCCTGCTGTCCTCGCTGTTCGCGCCCTGGGGCATCGCCACCAGCGCCTCCTGGGCCGCCCTCGCCGTGGCACTGGCGCTGCTCGCGGCGAAGGTCCTGCTGCTCGGCGCGGTACTGGCCGCGGCCGAGGTGTTCTGGGCCAAGGTCCGTCTCTTCCGCGTGCCCGAACTGCTCGCCGGGTCCTTCCTGCTGGCACTGCTCGCGGTGACCGCCTCGTACTTCCTGAACGGAGCGGCATGAGCGCCGGCCTGTACACCGAGCTCCTCGACCTGGCCTGCGGCACCTTCCTGTTGACGGCCGTGCTGGTGCTGTGGCTGCGCGAACTCGCCGCGATCGTACGAGTCTTCGCCCTCCAGGGCGTCGCCCTGGCCGCGATCGCCGTGCTGCTCGGCGCGCACGAGCAACGGTGGGACCTGGCCGGGGTGGGTCTGGGAGTGGGGGTGCTGAGGGCGGGTGTGCTGCCGTATCTGATGCGGCGCGCACTGGCCGGGGCGGCCGCCGACCGCGGCAGCGAAGAGGTCCGCGAGACCCAGCCGCTGGTCAATGTCGCCGCCTCGCTGCTGACCGCGGCCCTGCTGACCCTGCTCGCCTACGCGGTCGCCCGGCCCCTGACCCAGCTGAACCCGACACCGGCCACCCGTGCCCTGCCGGTCGGTCTCGCCGTCGTCCTGATCGGATTCTTCGTGCTGGTGACCCGCCGGCGGGCACTGGCCCAGGTGGTCGGCTTCCTGCTGCTGGACAACGGCATCACCGCCACCGCCTTCCTGGCGACCTCCGGAGTCCCGCTGATCGTGGAACTCGGGGTCTCCTTCGATGTGCTGCTGGCGGTGCTCGTGTTGCAGATCCTCACCACCCGGATGCGGGAGGCGTTCGGCACGACCGACATCGACGACCTGCGGGAGCTGCACGACTGATGAACACCGCTCTGCTGTTGACCACTCCCGTCGCCGCGCCGCTGGCCGTCGCCGCCGCGTATGCGCTCACCGGTGCACGAGCACCACACCCGGCCCGAACGTGCTCGCACGGCCACCCTGTGGTGGTCGCGGAGACGCCCGTCACCGTCCCGGCCGTAGAGCCGGAGCCCGAGCGGCGACCGCAGTGGTGTCCGAGTGCCTGGTGGGGACTCGTCTCGCCCGTGGCGATCCTGTTGTGCGGGAGCCTGCTGGCGGCGGGTGTCCTCGACGAGGGCCCCGCCTCGGCCTTCTCGGGGCTGCTGCGCGCCGACGCGCTGACCGCATGGATGCTCCTCGTCGTCGGTGCCGTCGCGCTCATCGCGTGCGGCTCGGCGCCCGCGTATCTGGCGGACGAAGAGGCCGCCGGGCGGGCGAGCGGTCGTGCCCGCCGCCACTACCACGTGCTCGTGCAGGCGTTCCTGGCCGCGATGTGCCTGGCCGTGATGACCGGCAACCTCGGTGTGCTGTGGGTGGCCATCGAGGCCACCACCATCGTCACCGCCTTCCTCGTCGGCCACCGACGCACCCGCACCTCGGTCGAGGCCGCCTGGAAGTACGTGGTGATCTGCTCGGCCGGCATCGCGCTCGCCTTCCTCGGCACCGTGCTGATCTACTACGCGGCCCGGCACGCCGGCATCGCCGAGGCATGGGCACTGGACTGGCCCACCCTGGCCGCCCGCGCCGACCGGCTCGACCCGGCGGTCACCCGCCTCGGCATCACCCTGGTCGTCCTCGGCTTCGGCGCCAAGGCCGGTCTGATCCCCCTGCACGCCTGGCTGCCGGACGCCCACAGCCAGGCACCCGCCGCGGTCTCCGCGCTCATGTCCGGGGTCCTGCTCTCGGTCGCCCTGACCGCGATCCTGCGCTACCGGGTCATCGCCGACGCCGCACTCGGCCCCGACTTCACCCGCACCCTGCTGGCGGGCATCGCCCTGCTCACCCTCGCCCTCGCGGCCGGCCTGCTGCTGGCCCAGCGTGACTACAAACGCATGCTGGCCTACTCCAGCATGGAGCACATGAGCCTGATCGCCCTCGGCGCAGCGATCGGCAGCCCGCTGGCCCTGTCCGCCGCACTGCTGCACATCGCAGGCCACGGGCTCGCCAAGTCGGTCGCCTTCTGCGCCTCGGGCCGCATCCTCCAGCTGACCGGTACCACCAGGATCGGCCGGGTCCGCGGGCTGCTCGCCCATGTCCCGTCCGTGGGCGGGGTGTTCGGAATCGCGGTCGTGGCGCTGGCGGCCTTCCCGCCCTTCAGCCTCTTCGCCTCCGAACTCGGCATCGCCCGCGCCGGTCTCGCCGCCGGCACCGGCCTTGCCTGGGCGACCTCCGGATCCCTGCTGCTGGCACTCATCGCCTTCGCCGCGCTCGCCACCCGCACCACCCACATGCTCCTCGGCCCCGGCCCCGTTCAGCCCGAGAGCCCCACAGAGCCGGGCATGTGGCCGCTCACGCTGGGCCTGGCAGCGTGCGCGGCCCTGGGCATCGCCACCGGCCCCCTCACCGACCTGCTGCACGCCGCCGCCCAGGCAATCGGAGGGCACTGACCCCGATGCGCACCACAGAAGCGATCAGCACCACCGAACTGCCCTGCCGTGTAAAGGAGTTGCTGACGGGCGGGCATCGCCTCGCCCTGATCGCGGCTCACCACGACGAACACGCCCTGCGCGTCGTCTATCTGTTCACGGCGGGTCCACCCGACACACGCACCGAACTGCACATCCACCTCGACCCCGACCGCCCCGAACTCCCGACCCTGGCCCCTCTCTCCTTCCCCGCCGGCCGGTTCGAACGCGAGATGCGCGATCTGTTCGGCATCGTCCCCCAAGGCCATCCGCTGCCCCACCGCCTGGTCCGGCACTTCCACTGGCCCCGCGGCTGGTACCCGATGCACCCCGACGCAGGCACCCCACCGCCCTTCGGCGAACAGGAAGGCCCCTACCCCTTCCTCGAAGTCGAAGGCCACGGCGTGTACGAGATCCCCGTCGGACCGGTCCACGCGGGGCTCATCGAACCAGGGCACTTCCGGTTCTCCGTCGTCGGCGAGACCATCCTCCGGCTCAAGGCCCGCCTCTGGTTCGTCCACAAAGGCATCGAGAAACTCTTCCAGGGCCGCACGATCGCCGCCGGCCTGCCGCTGGCCGAACGCATCAGCGGCGACACGGCCGTCGGCCACGCCCTGGCCTACTGCCTGGCCGTCGAGGAAGCCACCGGCACCGAGGTACCCGACGAGGCCCGGCGCGCCCGAGCCCTGCTGCTGGAACTGGAGCGCACGCACAACCACGTCGCCGACCTCGGCATGCTCTGCAACGACGCCGGCCACGCCATCCTCAACGCCCACGCCCAGCGCGTCCGCGAGCAACTTCTGCGCCTGAACCGGGAGATCACCGGACACCGCCTGCTGCGCGGCGGCATCGTGCCCGGCGGCGCCGCACTGCGGTCCGTGCCCGACGTACGCCGTCTGAAGGCCATCGGCGACGACATCCGCGAGATCACCGACCTGGCCCTCGGCCACTCCACCGTCCGCGACCGCTTCACCGGCACCGCGGTCCTGAAGACCGAAGCGGCTCAGGAGATCGGCTGCCTCGGCTACGTCGCCCGCGCCAGCGGCCTCACCCACGACGCCCGCGTCGCACACCCCTTCACCGACCACGGCACACAGCTCGACATCCCCGTGCACACCGGCGGCGATGTCCTGGCCCGCTTCCTCGTCCGTGCCGCGGAGATCGACACGTCCCTCACCCTGGTCGAGCACCTGTCGCTCACCCTGGTCGAGCACCTGGCCGACGGCCTCATCGCCCCGTGCGCCGCCCCGGCACGCTCTCCCGCGCCCGGCGAGCGGGGCCGCAGCGGCGTGGGGCTGGTCGAGGGCTGGCGCGGAACCATCGCCACCCGCGTCGAACTCGCCGCCGACGGGACCCTGGCCCGGGTCAAGCCGGTCGACCCGTCCTTCTTCAACTGGCCTGCCCTGCCGGTCGCGCTGGCGGACACGATCGTCCCGGACTTCCCGCTGACCAACAAGAGCTTCAACCTCTCCTACGCGGGCAACGACCTCTGATCTCGCGCGGAGCGACTGCGCACGGAACGCAATCAACAGGTGACCATGAGTGTCCCGTCGTCCGCCTTGAGTCGTCACCGTGCGCTCCCGCGGCGACAATGGGACCACCGCGCACGGTGAGGCGGTGGTGACGATGCCCGCATGGCATCTGCGTGACTACCACGACGACGATCTCGACCAGGCCATCCAGATCTGGGACCAGAGCCGCAGGGCCGACGAGAACCGGGTGTTCCCGGTTTCCGAGGTGATGGCCGCGGCCAAGGCCGGCCAGCCGGGCGTGGTCGCGGTGGTCGGCGACGAACTGGTGGGTATGGCCGTGGCTCAGGCGCAGGGAAAGCGCGGCTGGATCCTCCTGGTGGCACTCGCCTCCCGCTGGCGGGAGCGCGGCATCGGCAGCGCCCTCCTCGCCGAGCTGGAACGGCGGCTACGGTCACTGGGAGTGCGCCACATCAGCGCACTGCTGCCCGCGGGCGCCGCCGGCACGAAGGCTCTGGAGAACTCCGGATACCAGTTCCGGGACGACCTCACCTACTACGAGAAACTCGAACCACCGGGCACCGCCAACGCCGAGGTCCTCGCGGCGCTGGGCGGCCGCATGCTGCCCGAGGGCCGCTGGGACGCCATGGCCGGCATGGAGCGGGAGAAGCAGGTCATCGAACGCCGGGTCGTGCTCCCGCTGACCGAGCCGACACTGGCCGACCGGTACGGCGTCGTCCCGCCCAAGGCGGTCATCCTGTTCGGCCCTCCCGGCACCGGAAAGACCAGTTTCGCCAAGGCGGTGGCCTCACGGCTCGGCTGGCCGTTCGTGGAGCTCTTCCCCTCCCGCCTTGCGGCCGACACGAGCGAGGGGCTGGCCGCGGCGCTGCGGGAGGCCTTCGCGGATCTGGCGGAACTGGACTCGGTCGTGCTCTTCATCGACGAGGTGGAGGAGATCGCCGGCGTGCGGTCCGGGAAGGCGGTCGACCCCGGGCACGGAGTCACGAACGAGCTGCTGAAACTCATCCCCGTCTTCCGCGAGCACGACGCACGGCTGCTGGCCTGTGCCACCAACTCGGTCCGCTCACTCGACGCCGCCTTCCTGCGACCGGGCCGATTCGACTACGTCATCCCCATCGGCCCACCGGACCCCACCGCCCGTGCCGCGATCTGGGCCCGCTATCTCAGGGACTCCGCACGATCGGTGGACCTCGACCAGCTGGTCAAGGCCAGTGAACTGTTCACCCCTGCCGATATCGAATTCGCGGCCCGCAAGGGCGCCCAGGCGGCATTCGAACGCGAAGTCACCCACCGCCAGGGCCGACCGGCCACCACCGAGGACTTCCTGACGGCCATCGCCGACACCCGGCCGACACTCACCGCACGGGCGATCGAGGAGTTCACCGAGGACATCGACACGCACAGTCGGCTCTGAGGCCGATGCCGGCGCGTGCACCACTTGGTTTGGGCCGTCAGGGGGTAAAGAACCCGCGCTCACTGGTGCCTGCCGCCGAGCCGGCCCACCACGCCGAACAATGGCCCTGTTCTGCAGGCAGACACAGGCGCGTACGGCGGAGAGGGGAGCGGCCGATGGACACAGCCGGGCATGTGGACCGTAGAGCTGTGCTGGCCGGCTCACTCGCGGCCGCCACGGTCGCCCTCGCCGGGTGCTCGTCGACGAGCGCCGCCACATCGGCGCCCAGCGCCTCGCCCACAGCGCGCCCGACCACTCCCGCCACCGCGTTCGCGAGACTGATGGACGGCAATGAACGCTGGGTGAGCGGAAAGCTCCAGCACCCCGACCGGGATCCGGACCGGCGCCAGCTCGTGGCCCAGGAACAAGAGCCTTTCGGGTCGATTCTGTCGTGCATCGATTCCCGGGTGCCGCCTGAGCTCCTCTTCGACACCGGACTGGGCGACCTCTATGTCATGCGCACGGGCGGGCAGGCGGTCGGTCCGGTGGTCACCGGTTCCGTCGAGTACGGCCCCATGACGAGTGACACCCCGCTCGTCGTCGTCCTCGGACATCAACGCTGCGGCGCCGTCAAGGCGGCCTACAAGTCCCTGCATGACGGCAAACCTCTGCCCGGCAACCTGCAGGCGATCGTCAGGGCTCTGCGGCCGGCGTACGAGCAGGCGGTGAAGGAAGGCGGCACCGACCCGGTCGAGACGATGGCCCGGGCTCAGGTGAAGCTGACCGCCGGGGCACTGCGCTCCAACGACGACCTCGCCCCACTGGTGCGCAAGGGTTCCCTGGCGGTGGTCGGCGCGTACTACTCACTCGACACCGGCAAGGTGGAAATCCTCTCCGGCAAGCCCTCCTGAAAGCGGCTGCCGGAGAATTCGTCCCGGTGGAGGCACCGCTCACCAGGAGCGAAGCGCAGTCGGATCCGCTGCCTACACGCCGCCGCCCTCATTGCTGAAGGGACTGCCGGTACTGCCGTCGTACGCGGGCAGTCCGTTGACCGAGCCCGGGAGGTGTGAGCCGACCCCGGCGCCCCCGCCGAGACCGAGTTCCTGGGCTTCGCTGATCTTCCCCTGCTGTTGAGATTTCCGCGTCGCCGCCGCCGAATTGGCCGGTGGGGTCGGAGCAGCCGTCGTGTCCCAGCGGATGCCGTCGCCGTCGACGACGCGATCGTTCGACAGGGTGGGGTTGTGCGCCTGCATGTCCTGAGCGAACTGGTCGAGGGGTTCGTGCATGATGCGGTTGAAGTTCTCCTTGTCGAAGGTATCGGCGGGTGCGGTGACGTTGCTGGACGAAGGACCCGTTTCCGCGTGAGCGGCGGACGCGAACCCGAGGAGTCCGGTGAGACCGGCGGCGACGGCGGCGGTGGCGGTGGCGGAAACCCGCCGCGCTGTGAGTACGCGGGTCGCGCGGTGCTTTGGCATTGCTCTGTCCCCTTGCTGAATCGCCGGTCGGCAAGGCTGCCGGCCGGCTCGCTGAAGTGGTTCAAGAGCATGGGAAATCTCCGGTCACCAAGACGATAAAAGGAACTTTCCGGTCCTGCGGTCGATCCTGTGGAGACGCTTCCCCAAGCCTTCGGAGACCGTTCCGGACCACTACGGAGCGGCCTCCATCGAGGCTCGGGGACGAACGGGGTAATCGCCGACCGGCGACGGGCCGGGAAAGGATTTGTGCCCCGTGTGATCACCGTGGATGCTGACGCACCGGAGGTACTGAAGATGATCAGCGTTGTGTTGAAGCTGTCGGCCCGTGACTTGGTGCATGCGGACCTGGCGTCATGTGGCTGGGCGGGCTCGGATCACCACCTGGTCGGCGTCGCCCAGCAGTTGGAACGTGCCCGGACCGGTGAGGTCGACTACCTTGCGGTCTGCCCTGCGACCGACATCCCTGTGGCGAAGGGCGGTGTCGACTACCAGATCAAGGAGGGCGTCGGCACCTTGTGGCAGCTGGCAGTCCACCCCGCACTGCAATCCTGCGGGATCGGCACGTTCCTCGTCGAAGCCGCAGAACTGCGGATCAAGAACCGCGGCCTGCGTCAGGCCGAGCTGGCTGTGGAGGAAAACAACCCCCGCGCACGTGCACTGTACGAACGGCTGGGATATGTGGCGTACGACCGTCAGCCGGACTCATGGGATGAGCAAGCTCCTGACGGATCGTTGCGCCGCTACGAAACCATGTGCACGTTGATGCGGAAGGAACTCGCGTAGCGCAGGACACGTCCTGCGGGAGAGTGCCTGGCACCGGGTTCCGGACCTAGGGCCTGTCCGGCGGATCCTGTCGCGGACGCGGGGGGCGGTGCGCCCATCTGGACGCACCGACCCCCGCTCACCTGCGCCGATGAGGCACCGTCACTTTCCCGCGACCTGATCCGCCGGACAGGCCCTAGTCGGCCGAGTGGGCGGTGGGAAGCCCGGAAACCGCCGTGCCGAGGGTGCGGACTGCCACGGCGAGTTCCGTGGAGGCGTCGATGATCTGGCCGGCGGGCAGATTGAAGCCGTACCGGCCGTCGTCGCGGAGTTCCAGCCCGAAGTCGTACTTGGAGCCCAGTGTCCCCTTGGCCCAGTCGATGAGACTGCCCGCGGCCGGGTAGATGACGTTCGCCGCGTTGCCCGCCCGGAATGTCTTTCCCTTGTACTGATAGATCGCCTGGGACATCTGCCGGCCGACGCTGAGCAAGTCCTGGTAGTCGGAGTACATATGGCCCTGGCGGTCGTAGCCGTACGGGACCAAGATGTACTGGCCGTAGGAGTGGATGTCCACCACCGCTGCCGGCTTGCGGGTGCGGCTGAGGAAGTAGTCCCGCAGGCCCCTGGTCTCCGGCTCCGAGAACGCGTGCGGTCCGCGGTAGTTCTCTGTGCACGGGTCGGGACTGGTTCCCTCGCCGCCCCACTTGTAGCCCCAGTTCCTGTTGAGGTCCACACCTTGGCAGCGGGTGGACGAGCCGCTGCGTCGGTTCTTGCGCCAGCGACGGTCAAAGGTGCGGCTGTACTCGTAACCGTCGGGGTTGGCGACGGGTACGACGGTCACCGTGAGATCCTTCAACTGCGGGTAGCGGGCGCGGTTCACGACGAGCTCGTTCACCAGGTAGGTGCAGGCCGCAGGCGCGATCCACTCCCGGGCGTGCTGGCCGCACACCAGCACGATCTCCTGCTCGCGGCCCGGCGCGTCTCCGAGCGTGATCGCCTTGATCGGCCGTCCCTCGGCGCTGGTGCTGACCACGCTTTCACGTGCGGTCGTCGGATGGGCGGCGGCGGTCTGCTCCAAGAAGGCGTCGATGTCTGCCAAGGAGTGATACGAGCTCCAGGTCATCCGGAGTCCCGAGGCCCCTTTGCCGGACGCCGCCGGAGCCGGTGCCATGGCTGTGACGGCCGTCAACGCGACGGTGAGCCCTGCCAGGGCCCGCATCCTCTTGCTGGTCTTCACTTCGGCCTCTCCAGAGGTGGTTCTGTACACCAGAGATGTGGTCTACTCGACGGCCGGGTCTTCCTGAGTGTCCCGCACAGCCTTCTTCACGGCTTGTTCCACTTCGTACCGGCTGGCCTTGGTGGCTTCGGCGTGCATGGCGATGGCCCCCTGCACGGCCTCGGACGCGTCGCGCCAGTGGCGCAACTGGGCGTCGTACTCGTCACCGGTGAGACCGGCGAGTTTCGCGCGTTCTTCCTCGGCGGATCGTTCCAGCTTGATCAGTTCATCCGGGACCTCTGTCACGGACAGGAATCGTAGGCGGGAGGCATGACCGGCCCGCGACCTGACTTACCGGCCGATCGGGTGGAGCCGCAGCCCTGTTTCGGGTGGAGCCGCAGCCCCGTTGATGAGGAGGCCAGTCACGGGCGCTGAGCATCTGGATGAGTACGGTCTTCTGAACCTGGGGCGCTGATGCTCGGGATGCTGGTCACTGCGCCGGCTCGCGGTACTGGATACTCGGTCTGTCACATGATCGGCTCGCAGCTCGGCGGTCGCCGTGCCGCGTCAACCCAGAAGGCAGATCCCAGCGTGTTCCAGGAAACCCCGATCTTCAACCGCCTTGTCGCGGAGTGCGGTGATGTGCCGGCCCAGGCTCGTGGTGAAGCCGACCGCATACGCCATGAGCTGGCGCAGGTCCTGCCCTCCGCTCCCTGGCCCGCCGCCCGCCCGCTACGACAGCAGTCTCAGCTGCCCGGCGGCGATGTCTCTCCCGCTGGCCTGTGAGATTCAGAGGGCGCCAGTTGGTGTGGGTGGTGGTGTCTGTCCTGGTGTGTTGATGGCGGTTTGAGAAGGGGCGGCTCCCGCACCACCTATAAGGGGGGTTTCAGGGCGGGACCCCTTTCGAGCGGGGGCGCGGGGGCGGGAGCCTTCGCTGACGGCCTCGTAAACAGTCGAAAAGGGGAGACTCGTGAAGCCACGCAAACGACTCGCCATGCTGGCGACGACATTGGCTGCCATCCTTGCGGCGGCAGTCCCGGGCGTCGGAGCGGCCGCACCACAGACCCCCGCGGAGACGGCCCCGGCGGCCTTAGCCCTCCGCGCGGTCGGACCGTTCCAGGTCAGAAACCAGGGCACCGGCCGCTGCATGGGCTTCCCGGCCGATGACGACCGTGTGCGAGTGTGGGACTGCACCACGGACGCATACCAGCTCTGGGACCTGGTCGCCGACGGCCAGGGCCGCTACCACATGGTGAGCCGCAGGAACGGCGAGTGCCTCGCGGGCTACGCGCAGGGCCCGAGCGGCTGGGCGACCTGGCTGTCGCCCTGCGACAGGGGCTTCACCGACGTCGACCAACTCTGGTACGTCGACCCGGCGAACCAGTCCGACCCGGCACGCATCGCGAACCTCTTCGGCCGCGTCCTTGAGCCCGACCGCGGCTGGAACGGCGCGAACGAGTCCCCGGTCGTGACCAACGACGATCAGGGACTGCCCAATCAGAAGTGGACCCTCAAGTACATCTGAGTGATGCGGAGTGGGAACGGTTGCGGAGGCTTCTGCCGGTCAGGTTCTTGCTGGGGCCCATGCCCCTGCGTATGGCGACGCTGCCGCCGGGGCGGAAGCCGACGCGGCATCCCGGCTGCGTGTGCCCGTGTCCTCCTCATCCGACATCGCGATGATGACCGGGAGTTTCATGTTCTGCCCGGCGGACGCGTAGAGCCTGGTTCGACGGGTTTTGGTGGTGTGGGGCGTGCCTCAGGGGCGCGGGGCCTTCTCGCCGTGTACGGCGGCGTATTCGGCTGCGAGCCACGGGCCGAGGTCGTTGAGGAGCATCCCGAGCACCGTCGGGTCGGGTGAGGGTGTGCGGCCGATGGACGCGGCGACTCGCATCTGCTCGGCGCGCTGGGGGTAGTAGCGGCCGAAGAGTTCGGCGGACTGGTCGAGGTCGCTGGTCCAGCCGCCCCAGCGCGGCATGACCAGGGTGAATCCCGTGCGGAGGATACGACGGCCGACGAGACGGCCGAGCATCCGGCGATCGGCGTCCGTGGTGGCTTCCGCTGCTTTGGCACGCCACTGTGGAAGCACGCGGGCGAGGTCACCGTTGGTCTCGCGTGCGAGGAGGGTGGTGGGGCGGTAACGGGGCAGCTGTTCTGCGAGGTCGGGTCCCAGCAATGGGGTGCAGAGGCAGGCGATGAAGAATCCGCCGTCGTGACGTTCGAGGTCACTGAGCAGAACCCGCGTGCTGGTCAGCAGGATTCCGACGCCATCGATCTGCGCGAATGTCCGGTCGAGTGTCGTCTCGATCGTCTTGCTGTCGGCGCGGTCGGTCTCTGTGGGCTCGTCGTGGAGGGCGAGTTGGAGGTCGAGGTCGGAGACTCCGGGGGTGGCGGTGCCACGAGGAATGCTGCCGTAGAGGTAGGCGCTGTGCAGACGCGTTCCGCCGAACGTCTCGGCGATGCGAGCCCGGGCGGCATCGACCACGGGGATGAACGCTGCTGGCACTCGGTCCAGCGCGCCTTCGCGTGCGATCGTTCCGTCCTGGTCCAGCCCTCGTTCGTTCACGGGGTCACTGTGCCATGTGCTGTTGTCTTCCACCGAGTCGATTTCCAAGGCGGCGTGGCGTCCGCGAATCGCACCGCCGTGCTGCTGTCGGGCACCACAGTGGCCACGATCGCCGGCGTTCCCGGGGGAAGACCAACGTCCTGCGGAAGCCCTCCTCGGCCGACGCCTCCTCCAGCGCCGCCCGCAACGAGGTGAGCCGGGGCCTCGGAGGGAGCCAAGGGGTGGCAGCGGGCGCTGAACAGCCCGTCCGGATCGTTCTCCATCGAGGCGACCTCGACCGGCGCCCCCGGCTCGGTTCGTCGTAGAACTGCCACAGCCTCGGTGGGACCCGGCTCGCTGTGCACTGCGGCACCGGAACCCCGTCTTCACCGTGCAATTGGACACTCCACATGAAGCGTTCTCGGCCCTAGGTTGGCGGTGGAACACATGACGATGTTCCGGGCCGTTCCAGGGGTCGTTCAACGCGACGGAGACCGGGCACCGGACCGGTGGCGCATCCACGGGCTGGTTCAACTAGCCGCTGACCGACCGCCGACGTTCGATCCATCATCAGCGCGCGCTGCGCGGTCGACAGACGAAGCCGGCGCCGCCCAGGCAAGGCATCACAGGAGGAGGAGTTCATGCCCCGTCGAACGCACCAGCGCTGGCCGCAAGGCGGCCGACGAACCGCCGCAGCCGCTCTGTGCACTCTCGCGACCGTGACCACCGGGGTCCTGCTGGCCCCGAACGCCCAGGCAGCCGGCTACAACTGGTCCGACTGGTCCGGCAACTGCTATGGCTGGACAACATGGGACACCAACCATGTCACCGGACACACTTGGGACCACGCCTACGACGACTGCCGGATCAGCATCATCCAGTGGAACGCCTACGAAACACCGGGCGCCGGCTCGTCCTACACCTACGCCGACACCTACGCGCCCAACACAGGTGCGAGCACACCCACGTGGTGGCACGGGCCCACGGACACCGGTGCCCTGCTTGAGGTGCAGGTCTGCGTCCAGGACGTGACGACTGGCGCCGAGGTCCAGTGCAGTAGGAGATACGACTGAAATCCTTCGCGGTTCGCGGGCCGGGCGATGGCCGCCGACCGCACCCCCTGGGTGGACAACGACAGGAATTCTGACAGCAGGCTAGGAGACAGTAGTCATGCTCAAGTTCGCCAAGACCCGAGGCGCCGTTGCCATGGCCGTCGCCTCCCTCGCACTTGCCGGTGGCACGACCCTCGCCACCGCCGGCGCCGCCCACGCGGACGGTGACTGCGGCGCGACCTGGTACGACGTCGGTGAGCCCGGAAGCCTTTACATGCAACGGAGCGACGGTGGTTACATCTACGTCGGAGAGGTTGAGCAGCAGTACCAAAGCTGCGGTGGTGGTGTGGTCAACGCCCGCGGGCACTTCCAGTGGGCCAGCGCATTTCAGAGCGCGTACCCCGGAAAGTGGATCAATGTCTGGCAGTACTCTCCCTACTCCAACGACAGCGGTTCGGAGTGGTACCAGACCTACACGAAGGACGCCTACTCCTACCCGGTGGAGATCCATCACGCGAGCCCCGACGCTTGGCAGGCTGAGGCGACGCTCAATGGCTGCGGTTCCTACGCCAAGGGCACGTACTGGTATTACGGCACCGGCACGCCCTGGGGCAACTGGTACCCCGGCAACTGCCCGAACGTCTGAACGAAGCCTTCGGGTCACGCTCCGGACGCGCCCGAAGCCCTGGCCGCGTCCGAGATCGACGCTTCATACCGGAACCGTATGCCGGACATGATGTCCGTGTTCCGTAAGGGCGTCGGACATTCCGTTGCGAGGTCGCGGCGGCTGTGATGGAAGACATGAGATCGCGCATTCTTTCGCTCCGGCCGCCGGTGTTCAGGGGGCGGTTGCACGACGCCCGGACGGCGACCTCGATCGGGCGGTGGCTGGGCCTGGCGTTCGCCGTGTGCTTCGTCACCGGACTGATCAGCCACTTCCTGCAGCATCCGCCGGGCTGGCTGGCCAACGAGCTGCCGAGCCGCCCGGCGTGGGGCTACCGGCTCACCCAGGGCCTGCACGTCGCCTCCGGCATCGCCGCCATTCCCCTGCTGCCGGCCAAGTTGTGGGCGGTGTACCCGCGGCTGTTCGACTGGCCGCCGGTGCGCTCGGTGCTGCACGCACTGGAGCGGCTGTCGATCGGACTGCTGGTGGCGGGAGCGGCGTTCGAGCTGGTCACCGGGCTGCTGAACACCGCTCAGTGGTACCCGTGGCCGTTCTCGTTCGTGCCTGTGCACTACGCGGTTGCCTGGCTGGTGGCCGGTGCGCTGGTGCTGCACATCGCCGTCAAGGCCCCCGAGATCAAGGCACACTGGAGCCGACGGTCACCCGGAACGCTCGCCCTGTCCGCCGAGGACGCCCCCGACCGGCGCTCGCTGCTGGCCGCGGTGGCCGCGGCGGTGGGTGCGGTCACGCTGACCACGGTCGGCCAGTCCTTCACCCCGCTGAAGAAGCTCGATCTGCTCGCGCCCCGCCACCCGGACCACGGCCCGCAGGGCCTGCCGGTCAACCGCACCGCGGCTGCGGCCGGCGTCGGCCGGATACCCGATGAGTCCTACCGTCTGGTGGTGGACGGGCCGCGGCCCTACACACTGACGCTGGCAGAATTGCGCGGCCTGCCGCAGCGTGAGGTGGAACTGCCGATCGCCTGTGTGGAGGGCTGGAGCAAGTCGGCGCATTGGACCGGTGTGCGCGTGACGGACCTGCTGGAGCGGGCCGGCGCCCCGTCGCACGCGCGCGTGCGGGTGGTGTCGTTGCAACTCCGCGGCGGCTACCGGGTCTCCGAGATGAGTCACGAGCAAGCCCGCGACCCGCTCACCCTGCTCGCGCTGCGCCTCAACGGAGAGGAACTCACACCCGACCACGGTTACCCGGCCCGCCTCATCGCGCCGAACCGGCCCGGTGTGCTGCAGACCAAGTGGGTCGGCCGACTGGAGGTGCTGTCATGAAGCCCAGGCGCGCGAAGGTGAGCGTGACACGGGTGCTGGCCGGCGTGGCCGGACTGGCGCTCATGGGCGTGGGGGCGTCGTCGCTGCTGGACGTGCCCGATCTGATGGACGTCCTGGTCTGGCTCGGCGGGGCCCTGGTCCTGCACGACGCGTTCATCGCGCCGCTGGTGCTGCTCGCCGGGCTGGTCCTGGTCCGCGGCGGCGTGCGCGGGCCCGTCCGCGGGGCGCTGCTGGTGGCGGGCGCGTTGACGGCCGTGGCACTGCCGGTGCTGCTGCGCCCGGGGCCCAGGGCCAACTCCTCGGTTCTGCCGCTGGACTATCCGCGCAACTGGCTGCTCACGCTGCTGACAGTGGCCACGGTCACCGCGCTCGTGCTCGCCGCGAAGGGATTCAGCCGGCATCGGCGCCGTCCGCCGTCCTGAGTCCGCCGACCGACCGCACCGCCTCGTCGGCCTCGGTGTGCCGTGCGGGCGGGCGGCGCGGGCGGCACGAGCGTCGGACGGGTGGGATCAGGTCCAGCAGCACCACGGCAGGCGGTTCGGCGGCAGCGGCCGCGGACGTCAGCGGTCCGTAAGATCACCGAATCCCTTATGCCTGTTTTGCGTCCGTAGGGTGGGTGAGGTGATCGAGACACCCTCCCCTTCGTCCGCTCCCGTTGACGTGGTGCTGCCCTGCCCCGACGAGGCCGAGGTCAATCCGTGGGTGCTGGGCCGCATACCCTCGGTCCGGCGCGCGATCGTCGTCGACACCCGCTCCACGGGCAACTCGGCGGACATAGCCCGCGCTGTCGGGGCACATGTGGCGCGTGAGCCGCGCCGAGACTTCGGTGCCCGGCCCCCGCACGCAAGGTCGGCCGACCGGGAGCCAGCGCGGCTGATCCGGCGATGTGGCGGACTACGCCTGCACGACCTCGGCCCGATGCGGGCCGCTCGCCGTGAGGTACTCCAGGCCCCTGCCCCGCATCGTGAGGCCCTCCGGGCCCTTGCCCCGCATATCGGAGGGATCGACCAGCCATGACGCGTGCCGTCACCCAACGCCGGGCGCACCCCGGGCGGGCCGAGCCCCGGTCCGGGCACCCCGCCGTGCTCGTGAGCCACGCCACCGGTCGTGGGCGGGCGCGTATCGCCATCACCGCCGTACTCCTCGCCGCGCTCGCGGCCGTCGTCGCCGACACCGTCCGGGCCGGCGACAATCAGAGCAACCCTGGCCACGTCCTTGCCGGGTATGCCGTTGCCTGGGCACTGTTCGGCGCCGCCGTATGGGCCGTGCGCAAGGTCCCGGCGCGCGCGGCGAGCGTCCTGGTCCTGACGGGTGCGGTCGCCGTCGCCGTCGCGGCCCTCGCCGCCCCGCCCCGTACCAGCGACGACATGTTCCGCTACGCCTGGGACGGCCGCGTCCAGGCCGCCGGCATCTCGCCCTACGCCCACCCACCCGCCGCACCGCGGCTTTCCGGCCTGCGCGACAACTGGCTCTTCCCCACCCATGGTTCCTGTACAGGCTGGGGCCTGCACCGCACCGACACCGGGCTGTGCGTGCGGATCAACCGCCCCACCGTCCCCACCATCTACCCACCCGTGGCCGAGGGCTGGTTCCTCGCCGTCCACGCCCTCTCCCCGCCCGGCAGCCGCCACAAGCCGATCCAGATCGGCGGCGCCGTCCTGGCGTTCGGCACCACCCTTGCCCTGCTCACGGTGGTGCGCCGGCGTGGCGATCCGCAGCGGGCCCCGGCCCGGGCCGCGCTGTGGGCCTGGTGCCCTGCTGTCGCCTTCGAGGCGGTCAACAACGCCCACATCGACACGCTCGGTGTCCTGCTCACCGTGCTCGCCCTGGGTACCGCCGCAGGTACCCGACGCGGCGCACTCCTCGGCGCCGCGATCGCGGTGAAGGTTCTGCCCGTCCTCGCTCTGCCCGGCGCGCTGTCGGGGCAGCGCAGCCCGGCTCGGGTCCTCCGCGTGGCATCGGCAGCGGTCGGCGCAGTCGCACTCGCCTACCTGCCCTACGTCCTCGCCTCCGGCACCGGCGTCCTCGGCTACCTGCCCGGCTACCTCCAGGAGGAGGGCTACGAACCGGGCGACGTACAACGCTTCGCCCTGCTGCGCCTTCTGCTGCCGGACGCCGCCGCGGGCGTGGCCGCGGTCGTGCTGCTCGCCCTGACCGCGATCTATGTGTGGCTGCGGGGGGATCCCGCTCGCCCCTGGCGCGGCGCCCTGCTGCTCACGGGCACGGCCCTGCTCCTGATCTCACCCAACTACCCCTGGTACTCCCTGCTCGTGGTCGCCCTCGTCGCCCTCGACGGCCGCTGGGAGTGGCTGACCGTCACCCTGGCCGGAACCGTCCTCTACCTCGCCGGCCGTCTGCTCCCCGGCTTCCCCCTCCAGGCATGGGCGTACGGCGCAGCAGCCGCGGTCATCACACTCGCCGCGTGCCTGCGCACCACTCCGGCGCAACGATTGCTGCACCGACACCACCGCTCGGCGCCGGCTGCCGCCTGACCCGAGCACGGCGCCGTAGGCGAGGCGGACGACGAGGCCCACGACCGCGAAGTGGGAGGCGACCAGGGACGCGACGGCCGGCAGGAATCCCGCGGCGACCATGAGACCGGTGAAGATGACGCCGTGCCAGATCGAGCCCCCGCGCCACTATGGTGGGCCGATGGCATCGATCAAGCAGTTCCAAGTCACCTTCGACTGCGCGGAACCTGAGCGCGTCGCTCGTTTTTGGTGCGAGGTGTTGGGGTACGTCGCACCGCCGCCGCCGGAGGGGTTTGCCACCTGGGACGATTTCAATTGCTCGCTGCCACCTGAGGATCAGGACGCATGGTTCGCATGCAGTGATCCCTCAGGTGTGGGCCCGCGACTTTACTTCCAGCGCGTTCCCGAAGGGAAGGTCGTCAAGAATCGGCTGCATCTTGATGTGCGGGTCGGCACCGGGCTCGTGGGTGAACAGCGCCTCGCCGTACTCGAGGCCGAATGCGCGCGACTCATTGCGCTCGGCGCGGTACGCGTGCGACTGCTGCCTGCCGATGGTGACAACGAGTCATGCCTCGTGATGCAGGACATCGAGGGCAACGAGTTCTGTCTCGACTGAGGGGCCGCGAACGCGCCCTCGTTCTGTCCCTGTGGGCCAAGACGAGGAACCGCCCCCGACCCGTCAGAGCGCCGTGGCGCGGTTTGCCGGATCAGGCGCTCAGGCCAGCCTCTCGTCCTTGATCGCCAGTTCCCGGTCGCCCTGCCGGTAGCCCACGGTGCGAATGCCGAGCGCGGCCTTGAGCCGGCGGGCGGGGACGACCTGGGGGGTGGGGGCGGGGGCCCGTCCCGGCTTCGGCAGCGGGTAGGCGGTGGTGGTGGCGGAGTGGAAGGTGATATTGCCCTCTGTCTTGGTGAACAGCTGGTGCACGTGTCCGTTGAGACAGGTCACCGAGGAGAAGCGGCGCAGGAGTGCGATCACTTTCAACGCGTCGTCCGTGCTCCAGCCCCACTGGGGGTACATGGCGAACAGCGGGATGTGGCTGAAGACCACGATCGGGGTGTCCGATGGCAGTCCCGCCAGATCCTTGCGTACGAAGTCGATCTGCTCGGTGCCGAGGTGGCCCAGCTTCTCCAGGCTCAGGGTGTTGACCAGGGCGATGAAGTGCACTCCGTGGGTGTCGAAGCTGTACCAGCCGTCGCCGAGTGTGCCCTGCCCGAAGATCTGCCGGTAGGCGCGGCCCGCATCGCCGATGGAGTCGTGCTCGCCGGGCACGGTGAAGACGCGGTCCGTCTGCAGTCCGGACAACATCTGCCTGACCTGGTCGAACTGGCCCGGCGTGGACAGGTGTGTCAGGTCGCCGCTGTGCATGACGAAGTCGGGCCGGAAGCCGAGTGTGTTGACCTGATCGATCGCTGCGGTGAATGAGCGGGCCACGTCCATGTTCGCCGGCCCGTGGAAGCCGATGTGGCTGTCGGAGACCTGTACGAACCGCAGAGCGCCGCTGGTGACCGCGGCGGCCTCGGCAGTCTCGGCGACGGTGTCCTGAGGGCCGGCGATGTGGCTGATCACCTCGCCGCCGGCCACGGTCAGCACGACGGCCCCGCCGAACCATCCCGCGTGCCGGATGAGTTGACGCCGTGTCATGCCGTGTTCTCCGGCGGGCTGGTCGGCGGCGCCGTCGGGGACTGGATTGTGGGCGTCACGGTACCCGGTCATCGGGTCACCTCCACCTTGGCCGTCATGAAGGGATGGATGGTGCAGAGATAGACATAGGTGCCCGGCTCGGTGAACCGGTGGCTGTAGGTGGCGTGGGTGGCCAGAGCGGGCGAGTGCAACGGTCCGCCCGATGCGGCGCTGCTGACGGTGTGGGCGTCCGCGTCCTGGTTGGTCCAGGTCACCGTTGTGCCGGCCCTGACCTTCAGCGTGGTCGGGGAGAACGCGAAGTTCTTGATCGCCACGGCGTCTCCGGTCACCGGCGCATCGACGGCACCCGTCTTCGGCGAGCTCATGGGCATGCTCATGCTGGGCATCGGCGAGGCGACGCCGGAAGCGGCGCTCGCCGTATGTCCCGGCGCGGAGGCGCCCGGCATCCCGGCCACCTGTCGCTGGCCGGGACCGGCCGTGATGGCACCGGCCGCGGTGGAATGCGGGGACTGGCCGCACGCGCTGAGGAGCCCCAGGGCTGCTGCCGCCACGGTTGCGAGCCCGGCAGCGACGCGTGATCGTCGGCCGACATGACCAAGGTGTGGGTTCATGGTGTTCGTTCCTCACCGATCAGAAAGAGGCGGGAAGAGGCGGGAAGAGGCGGGAAGAGGGAGGGGAAGGCGGTGGCCGAGTGCGCGACAGTCCGACGCAGAGGGGATCCGTGTGCCACGGCCGCTCGTCTCGCCCCGTGTATCTCAGTTCTCATCCGACTTCACGGGCGACGATGCCGTCCGGTTCGACCGATACGCGGCACGACAAAATTGCGTATGTGGGTAATGATCGACTTATGCCATGGAATGCCCGCAAACGTGGCCAAACAGCTGATACGGATCGCTCCGCGCGCCGTGTCTCTGATGAAGGGATCATTTCGGCCGCGGACGAGGAGCTGATCCGCGCTCTGTACGCCGAGCACGCGGGTCCCCTGTTCCACTACGCGCTGCGACTGACGTCAGGAGACCGGCAGTGGGCCGAGGATGTCGTACAGGAGACGCTGCTGCGGGCATGGCAGCACCCCGCCGCGTTCGACCCCCGGCGCGGTCCTGCCCGGGCCTGGCTGTTCACGGTCGCCCGGCACCTGGTCATCGACGCCCACCGGGCCCGGCGGGCCAGGCCGGCGGAGACCGGCGGCGAGGCCCTGGAGCGGGCCGCCGAGCAGGCGGTCGGCGAGGACCAGATCGAGCAGGCACTGCAGAGCTGGGCGGTGGCCGACGCCATCCGGACGCTGTCCCCGGACCACCGCGCTGTACTGGTCGAGACCTACTACCGGGGCCGGACCATGGCGGAGACCGCGGGCGTGCTGGGCATCCCGCTGGGCACCGTCAAGTCGCGGACGTACTACGCCCTGCACGCCCTCCGGCTCGCGCTGCAGGAACGAGGCATCGAGCCATGACCGAGGCATGGAGGAGGTGCCGGCCATGAACGCGGACCACGACGCCCTGCGGATGGCGCTGGGAGGCTATGTCCTGGGCGCGCTGTCCCCGGCCGAGACGGAACAGGTGCGCGCTCATCTGGCGACATGTGACGCATGCCGGGCGGAGTACGAGCAGCTGGCCGGGCTGCCGGCGCTGCTCGCGATGGTCACGGCGGCCGAAGCGGCAGGCCGGACGGTGCCCGCCGGCAACGAGGACCTGGCCGACCGCTTGGTGCGGCGGGCAGCCGAGGGGGCGCAGGGCGCGCAGGGCGCGCCGCAGGCACCGTCCGGCGTGTCCGCGGCGCCTCAGGCGGCCGAGGCGGGACTGGTCGACAGGATGCTTCAGCAGGCCGCGATCAGGCGTCGCAGAACCTGGCGATTGCAGCTGGCCGGCGTGGCCGCCTCCCTGATGCTGGTCGCGGCGGCGGCAGTCGGTGGCACCTGGCTGGCGGCCGGCACATCGGTGACGAGTCAGGGCAGGCAACCAGGGTCTGCCGCGCCGACGCCGTCGCGGACCTTCTCCGGAAGCGACTCCAGCACCGGCGTCACCGCCTCGGTGAAGGTGTTCGCCTCGGCCTGGGGCAGTGTCCTGCAGGTCTCGGCCCATGGCGCGCCGACCGGCGTGATCTGCCGGCTGCAGGCGATCGGGCCCGGCGGGACCAGGGCGGACGCCGCCACCTGGCGGGCCGGTGCGTACCCGCCCGGAACGAAGATTCCAGGGGCGGTCCCCATGACTCCGGGAGCCATCGAGCGCTTCGAGATCGTCGCCGGGAACGGCCAGAAGCTGGTCACGGTCCGGGCCTGAGGTCGGCCGGAAGCCGGAAGCCGGAAGCCGGAAGCCGGGCGTCAGACGTCGGACATCGGACATCGGACGTCGAGCGTCGAGAAAAATGGGTAAAAAGTGCGAACTGCTCGAACCATTTGCCGCTGGCCGTTCGTATTACGGGATGAGCGCTCCCATAGAGTCCCCACCTCGAATCCGGCCTCCGGATCCACACAGAAGAGCCAGAAGACCATGTTCGTGACCAATCCCGAGCGCACCGGCTCAGGGACCTGTTCCCACCGGGCGACGCTGACCCTGCCCGCACGGGAGGCTCATGTGTCCGCGGCCCGTCACTTCACGGCGGAGCTGCTGGAGTGCTGGAGCGTTCCCGAGAGCGAGCGCGACTCGGCCGTTCTCATCGTCGACGAACTCACCGCCAATGCCGCCCAGTACGGCCGTGAGTGCATGACGCTGGTGCTCGTCCTCGATCACGACGCCCTGCACATCGTGGTCAGTGACTCGGGAACCGCGGTGGAGCGCCGTCCGCACGACGTCGCCCCGGACGAACACGGCCGGGGCACCGGCATCGTCACACACCTCGCGCAGTCGACCGAGATCCACCAGACGCGCAGCGGCCGGGAGGTCCGCGCCTGCCTGCGGTGCCCGGCATGACCGGCCCCGGCAGCACACAGCGGCTTCGTCAGGAGCCGGTCGACATCCTGTCCTCGTAGTCCGGGTCCTGGCTGCTGTCGTCCTGTGAGCCGTAGTCGATGGTGGCGAAGAGCTGTCCCGGCGACTGGGATCCGTCGGACATCTGGACGTCGGAGTCGCTGTCGGAACTGCTCTCGACGTCGGAGAAGACCGGCTCCGGGGCGTCCTTCAGGGTGTAGGTCGCCGCGGCGCCGCTGCCGCCCTTGGTCACCCAGCCCGCCTTGATGTACGCCTCGATCAGCTTGGTCCGGCGGTCCTTGGGAATGTCGCTTCGGGTCATGCCCTGCGCGTGCGTGTCGGCAGTGCTGGTGGCGGGGGTCTTGCCCTGGGCCCTGTTCTGCTCGTAGTCCTCGTGCCAGAGGAAGGCGCCCTTGTCGCCGGCCAGCGCCTCCAGGGCGAACGCGTCCATCTCGCCCTCTGTCAGCGTCGTCTTGCCATTCAGCCGCTGCTTCGTCTGCATGTAGAAGTACGCCAGGTCGCTCGGGTCCTGCCCCGACCTGATCAGGTCGTTGACGTCCGGTTCGTTGCTCCAGGTGTCGTAGTGGAGGTTGTTGAGGGTGATATCGATCCGTTCCGGGATCATCACCCGGCGGTGGTTGCCCTGAGCGGTGCCGTAGTGCACATCGAACTGGAGGTCGCCCGACTTCGCGTCGACCATCTTCTTCTCCATCTGGCGCCACATGCCGGTGCCCTGGTTCAGGGACCACTGCGGGACGATGTTCACGTCCACATCGCTTCCGCCGACCTCCAGGCCCATCACGTGACCGCGGTCGTAGCCCGCCCCGCCGAACAGGTCCTTCCAGATCTGCTTCTTGTCGGGCGCCCCTTTCGAGCCCATGGCGCTCCGGTACGACGTCACGAGCGACGTGACCGCGACCGGCTCCGGCGCCTGCTTCCGGTCGGAAGTACCCGTGGGCTTGATCTTGCCGGTGACCCTCCGCGGGCGTTTGACGGTGAGGTTCTGGGCGAGCCGGGCACCACGCTTGCCGGGGTGGTAGTGCGAGACGACCGCGTCCTCAAGCTGGGTGGAGCTGGTCCGTTGCACCATGTCCGCTCCTGCCGCCCCTGCCGCGACGGGCGGCCCGGCCTCCACGTGGCGCTGTACGTCCGGCACCGGACCGGACATGACCCTGCGCGCGTTGGCCTCGGCGGCCCTCTCGAAGCGGTCCCCCGGGTCGGACACGGAGAACCCCCGGCCGGTGTCGGTGCCCGACACCGGCCCATTGCGCTGCTGGACGACGTGGGTGAGCTCGTGGGCCAGGGTGTGTTTGTCCCCGCCGCCCTTGCCGATCACGACATGGTTGCCGGAGGTGTACGCACGGGCACCCAACTCGGTCGCCGACGCCCTTGCGGCGCTGTCGGTGTGCACACGGACGTCGGAGAAGTCGGCGCCGAGCCGGCGTTCCATCTCGTCGCGCGTCCTGCCGTCGAGGGGACGGCCCGCGCTGCGCAGCACCCCGGCGACGGAAGAGCGCTGTACCGAGGGCGGGTCGGCCTCCCCGTGGCCGCAGCCGGGAGCGTGCCGGTGGGTTTCCGTCGCCGCGGACGCCTCGACTGCCTCGGTGTTCCCCATGCCCTCGACGTCCTCGACGCGGTCGGCCCGGCGGAGCATCTGCACGACGGCGGCGTTGCCCACGGCGGCCTGGAGGGCCAGCAGACCCTGTGAGCCCTTCGGGCCGGTCGCCTCTGCCGGGGCGCGCCTCGACTGTCGTCGCTGCTCATGGCGGGCCGACGTGTGGTCCGATTCGTGAGCGCGCATTCGTGGCCTTTCTGGACGGTCGAGACAGCTCTCCCTTCTACGCCGCGGCCGCCCGCCGTGACCAGGGATGCAGGGGCACACTTGGCTGCCCTGCCGGACAAAGGCAATGGCTCCGCGGGCAGACGGCGCGCCGCGGTCGCGTCGTCGTGGGTCAGATGGACGCTGGGCCCCTGCACCCCTGCACCCCTGCGCCCCGCGCACCGGTGGGCCTTCAGTGGCTGTTGCCCGTGGCGGGGTCTTGTATCTCTGCGTGGCACAGTTGTACGCGGTGCTGTTCGCGTCGGACCAGCCGTGGCCGCTGCCGCGCGTGCCGTTGTTGACCAGCAGCAGGGACCCGGCGACGGTGACGTCGCCGTAGTGCGTTCCGCTGCCCCAGCGCTGAAGGGCGCCGCGGTCCGGCGCCCAGCTCCACGGGGTCGATCCCACGGCCGGTTACGCGGTGGGGGTGGACGTGACCCCCTCGCTGGTCCGGGCGTCCGTCGCCGACATCACCGGCCGGACCCTCGCCACCCACACCGCCGAGGACCCTTGCTGCGCCGTGGCGCCGCCGCGGACGACGGGCCGTACCGCGAGCTTCTGGAGCGGTTCGCGAACGGCTTCGCCATCGGGCTCGCCACCATCTCCGCCGTGCTGGATCCCGGTGCGGTGGTGCTCGTGGGCCACCTGGTCCATGCCGGCGGCGAGCCGCTGCTGCGGCTGCTGGAGGCCGAGACGGAAGAACTCGCCGCGGTGGACGTCCCCCTCGCCCTGGCGGAGATCGTCAGCCAACCGGTGCTCCGCGGAGCCCTGGAGGGCGCGCTGACGGCGGCGAGAGACGACCTGTCCACCACGTCGCAATGATCCGCCATGGCCACGGGTGCGCCTTCAACCCGGCTCGCTCGGCAGCCCGCCGACGGGTGGCCACCGGCCCAAGGGTGAGCTGCGGTTTGCGAGGCGCCGCCGCCGACTGCGCAGATCGTGCCGCCGGCCGTCGTCGTACCGCCTGACCGGTCGCCGTGTCGCCGGCCGGGGAAGGGAGTTTCCGGTTTCCTGTCACATTCTGCTGCGCCGGTCCGTCAGTGCGGTGAAGTCGTTGACCAGCAGGATGTGAAGGAGTGCAGTCATGACGAACGCCTCGATCTCGCGGATGCCGAACCCGGCTGAGTTCGTGCCCGAGCTGAACGACATCAGCGCGGCTCTCTTCCGGGCCACGGGCAACCGCTCGGTGCCGCGGACCACGATGAACCTTGTCCACCTGCGCGCCGGGCAGATCGTCGGCAACACCTACCTGACCGTCCTGAACACCGGTTTCCTGCGCAAGGCCGGAGTGTCGGAGGAGCGCATCACGGCCGTCTCCTCCTGGCAGGACGCCCCGTACTTCAGCGACGCCGAGCGTGCCGCCCTTGCGTTGGTGGAGGCCACTCTCCAGCCCGCCCCGCACGGGAAGGAGCGGGTTTCCGACGAGCTGTACGCCGAGGCGGCCAAGCACTACGACGCGAAGGCGCTGGCCACTCTCACCATCGCGATCGGCCAGATCAACTTCTTCATAGCCCTGGCCGTCATCGGCAAGCCGCAGCCGGTCAGCTCTCTCGCCGAAGCGCAGTGGGACTGAGCTGATACGTCCCTCAGGCAGGTGACTGCCAGGCACGTGACTGCACTCATCACGACGGCACTCATCACGGCCGCCACATCCCGATCGCGGACTGCCGCTCTAGAAGCTGTCCGCGATCGGGGTTGCCAAGGCGTCAGAGCATCAGCAGCAGCCGTGTGTTCGGTACGAGCTTCCGGTTCACGCTGGTGCTCTGCACGAAGATGGTGAAGTCGTCGTTGTGGTCCGGTTTGACGCGCACGTCCACGTCCGGCAGGCCGAGCAGGGCCCGGGCCTCGGGCCCTGTGTACACCCGGTCCGTCTTCTTCTCCAACACCGCGATCTGCTTGCGCGGCTGGACCTTCTCCGACTTGCTGAGCTGGTAGAACGCGCCACCGGTGCGGTAGGTGTGCCCGGACTCGATGACCCAGTCCCGGATCGCCGCGTCACGGGCGACCGGGATCAGCTCGTACTGCGACGGATCCACCGGGGTGAGGCCGGCGGCCTTGATGGTGTCCTTGTTGACCGCCTCGGCACCCGTGGAGAACACCGCCCGCGATCCCCGGATGCCCTGGGAGCGGCCCACCATGAATTTCTCGGTGGCCTGCTGGATGACCTGCCCGGCCTCCTCCAGCCCCTGTGTGCTCGTGGCGTCCCAGATGGCGATGTTGTCCTTCGGGAAACCGCACTGTGTGGCCTCGCGCTTGCCCATCTGGTCCGGCACCAGGACGGCCAGCGTCCAGTTGTCCTCCTGTGCCTCGATCATCTCGGCCACGGCCGCGACCAGTTCACGCGGATCCGTGGCAGGTGCGTCCGGGCAGCGATGACTGGCGTTCTCCTGTCCGTCGGTGAGTACGAACGTCAGGAAGCTGTGGTCGCCGTACAGTTGCGCTGTCTGTGCCAGTTCCCGCTGTGACTTCAGTGCAGCCGCCAGCAGGGCCGTCATCCCACCGACCCGATACAGCTGCTTCAGCGAGGGCATCCGCAGCACGTCCTTGTCATAGATGACGCACTCCACCTTGTCCGCGAAGACATAGACCGTGACGCGGGTTTCCTGGTCCAGTTCCCTCGACCGGCGGGCAAGATAGGAGATCTGCTGGTCGGCGACCTCGACGACCTTGCCGCTCAGGTGCCTCATCGACGAACTGGCATCCAGCACAAGAGCAACGTGATTGATGTAGTTCTGGCTTCCGGACATGGCCGCTCCCCCTCGTTCCGACTCGATGCTCCTACCGTCTCACGCACCACTGACAATCGATCTTGGCTCCCAGCCCGAGCGCGGAGCGGTTTGACCGCATGTCACCCTTGCCAGAGATCGGCTACCGAAGGGACCAGCGCTCTGGCCTCCCAGCGGTCACGGCACGCCCCCAACCGGCCCTCAACCGGCCCATCTCTTCGTGTCCGGAGCGCCCGCTGCAGGCTGATCCAGCAGGCTGAGGCTGCCCGGCGGATCACGCCCACGGCAGGCAGGCTGCACGCTGGCGATCCGAGTCCCGTAAGGCTGCTTGCGAGCTTCGTTGGAATGTGAGCGGTGTGGGAGAACTCGCCGCTTGCGTCGGCGCTTGAGGCGGCGGAGGTCAGTTCCGCTGCCCCCAGTCCAGACGGCCGGCCAGCCCGACGGCGGTGAAGGCGGCGTCGATGTCCTCGTGGCCTTCGGTGAAGTGGGCCCAGCTGTCGTAGTGGACGGGCACCACGCGGCGGGCGTCGAGGATCTTGGTGGCCTCCGCGGCCTGGGCGCTGTCCAGGACGATCGGCTGGTTGTCGAAGAGGACGGGGAAGCGAGGGGCGCCGGCGAAGAGGAGGGCCGTGTCGACCGGGGCGAAGCGGTCGGCGATCTCCCGGACCGCGTCGAGTGAGGCGTTGTCGCCACTGACGTAGACGGTGGGCAGGCCCTGTCCGGTCAGAACGAAGCCGACGACCTGACCGGCAATCGGTTCGACCTGCTCACGGGAGCCGGGGCCGTGGATGGCAGGGACACCGGTCACGGTGATCGTGCCGCCGTCCGGGCGGTGCAGCTCGATTGACTCCCAGTCGGCCAGGCCCTTGGCCTTCACCTGCAGGCGCTCGCTGCCGCTGGGCGTGGTCAAGGTGAGGGGAACGTCGGCGAGCAGGGACCTGCCGGAGATGTCGAGGTTGTCGGCGTGCTCGTCGTGGGAGAGCAGGACCACGTCGATGCGGCCGAGGTCGGCGGTGGCGATGGCGGAAGGGGCGGTCTTGGTCAGGACCGGGCGGCCGGGCCGGCCGTAGTCGCCGGGCTCGTCGAAGGTCGGATCGGTCAGGAACCGCAGGCCGCCGTACTCGAAGAGGGCGGTCGGGCCGCCGAAAACACGGACGGGGAACTGGTTGGTCGTTACGGGAAGAACAGACACCCCAACACCTCACGGATAGATTCTGGTAAACCGTGAGATGACTGTAGCCCGTCCTCACGGATATGGGCAAGTTGTGCCGTGAGATGTGTGAAGGTGTGCGCGCCGTGCTCGCTGTGCACTGCGGCACCGGAACCGGTCCCTCACTGTGCAACTGGCCACTTCACAAGGTGTGTTGGGCGTTCTAGATTTGCGAGGGGAACGCACACCGCGTTCCTGCTCAGGGATGCCCCCGATACCGCGACCCGCGACCCGCGACGGGCCTGGGCCGGAGGTCGTGCCCGCTGGACACAGCGCTGACTTCGTGGCCCGCGAAGTGCGGTTCTGGCCTCGCGCGGGCTCGAATCGGGCAGGGAGACAGGACACCCCCGCCCCGCGTACGCGAGTCCGTCTCACGCAGAGGAGAACGGGGGATCACCCATGACCATCACCGCCGCACCCGCCGCGAACGCCACCGCCTCGAAGGCGCGGTGGCGCGCACGAGTGCGCTGGAGTGTCCTCCTGTTGACCTCCTTGGGCGTCGTCGGATACGCCGTTGCCAACTACGCCGAAGCGCGCCTGCCGATCAGGCCGGGAAGCCACGGCCTGTCCGCGACGTATGCGCATCGGCCGATAGCGATCCAAGTCGCCTTCTACACCCACATCATGATGGCCTCGCTTGCCCTGTTGGCCGGGCCATTTCAGTTCTCCACCGTGCTGCGGGTGAGGTTCCCGGCCGTCCACCGTTGGAGCGGCCGGGTGTACGTCCTCGGTGTGGCCGTCGGATCGGTGGCCGCCGTCGTCATGTCCTTCGCGAGTTCGATCGCCTTCGACGGCTTCTTCGGGTTCGGCGGCCTTGCCGCGCTGTGGGCCTGGGCCACCTGGCGCGGCTACCGTGCCATCCGCGACCGCGACCTGCCCAGCCACCGCGCATGGATGATCCGGAGCTTCGCCCTCGCCTACGCCGCGGTCACACTCCGCGCCTGGCTCGGCGTGCTCATCCTCGTCCAGGTGCTCACCGCTCACGGATCCGTCGACGGCACGCGCATCTTCAACAACGCGTACGCTCCACTGCCCTTCCTGAGCTGGCTGCCCAACCTGGTCATCGCCGAGCTGATGATCCGCCGACGCGGACTGCCCGCCTACCGCCTCACCCCGGCCGCCACCGCGGCCCCAGCGGTCAGGTCGCGGTAGGGGAGACAGCGGTCCGCGGTGAGTCTGCCGATGGTGCGGAGCCGGGGGGAGTGCCGAGCCGGAGTTGGATGAAGCCACTTCGTCAGTGCCGTGCCGTGCTTGTGTGCGCTGGGCGCACCGGTTCGCCGAACTGGTGCGGCACGGTACGGGCAACGAGGCGGAGCGCCTGCGGCTTCTCGGCGCCCACCGGCAGCGCGTCGGCGCACCGATCCAGGCGTTGGAGGAGTGCCGTTCCGCCATCGCCTGGAAGGCCGGCGTCACCTCGCGTCCTCCGTAGGCGTCGAACCGGATCGCCCGTACGACCTTCCAACTGCCCCTCCGCTTGGTACGACGCTCGCCCTGCGCGGCCTGGAAGCACCCCGCCGCCGCCCAGCGTGCCACGGCCGCCCGGGTCAGGTGCTTCAGCATCGGCGAGAATGGCCGCCATGACCCATGTGATCGAAGCCCCCCATGCCGACGACGCTGCGTTTCTCGGGCCTCTGCAGTTGAGGATCTGGCTACAGACATATCCCAACGAGGCGGCAGGGATCGACGAGACCTGGATCCGTGAGCACCGCGGTGCCTCCGCCACGGCTGAAGGCATCGCCCAGTGGCGGGAGTTCATCGAGGCGGCGCAGCAGCAACCGGACCTGCTGTTTTGTCGTGTTGTCCGCTCGGGGACGGAGATCATCGGCTTCCTCTGCGGTCGCCGGGACGAGGTGGTCACCCTCGGGCCGATGTATTTGCTGAGCGAAGCTCAGGGCCACGGTATCGGAGGTCGAATGATGAGCGAGTTCCTCACCTGGGTGGGAAGTTCACCCATACGCCTGTGGGTCACCGAATACAACGAGCGAGCGGTCCGCTTCTACGAGCGCTACGGATTCAAGACCACAGGCGAGCGAGAGCACTGGCGAGAAAGACTGCCAAACGTGCGCATGATTCGGGATGCCCAGTCGAGCGACGATCACAGCCGAGCCGCGGCGACGACCCGTGGAGTCGATCGACTCCATCCGGTCCAGATAGCCGGTGATATCGCCTAGCGCCAGCAGCGCAGTCAGCCCCCGATTGCTGGCGAAGTTACGGCCCACATGCCGCTCGGATTGCGGCAGCAACAGCTCGACAGATTCCCACCGTGTGTCCGTCAGAACCCGGTATCGATCACTGTCACCGTCGCCACGGCGCACAACGATGCACCACCGCCTCGCCGCCTCGTCAGGCCGCCGACCGCGCGCAGCGTCAACGTGACGGCGGAACGGGGGGCAGCGACGGGTGCGCGCACAGGAAGTAGAGCCACAGCGAGTCGTCCGTGCCCGGTACCGGACCGGTCGGCGGCTCGACTTCTACGGCGAGTTCCCGTCCGCGCCGCGAGGCTTCGGCCTGGGCGGAGTCGAGGTACTTGCGTCAGGCGGCCGCGACCAGCCAGGCTTTCGCATCGCGCGGTGGACCGTCCGGCCGGCTTTGCAGCGCGCGCATCATGGACTCCTGCACGGCATCCTCGGCCGACGCGAAGTCGGCGCTGCGCCGGACGAGGACACCGATCACCGCGGGTACTGGCTCCCGCAGCAGCGACTCGTTCAGGTGAAGGGTGAACACCAGGCGGGGCGCCAGGTGCCGATTGCTTCGCGGCACGCCCCGGGGCCCGGCAGTGGTGCTGGCGTCAGTCGAGTCGGCCGGCGGCCATGGCCTCGGGACTCATCCGGGTGTCGAACCCGGTCTCAGGATCGATGGTCCGCCCCTGTGCCCACCAGTTCTCCGCGGCGGTCTCCAGGATGGTCAGCAGGACGTCCTCGCGGCGCATCCCCGCGGTTTCGACGAGGTGGTCGGCGACGGCTTCGAACAGCTCGGCCTTCTGCGCGGGTGGCCGGTGGTTGAACGTCATCCGGATGATCACTGAGTCGGCGCTGCGCTTGAGACCGAAGAACGTCGGCGCCTGGAGAAAGTCGCCCGGCTCCATGTCGTGCACGATGTGGAAGAAGTCGTCCTCGGGGATCTGGAACACCTGCCGCATCGACTTGTGCACTGCCTGGGACACGGCTTTGCGGAATTCCGGCGTCTTGCCCTTGCGGAGGTAGATCTCGACGAATGGCACGGGAAGGCTCCTCGGGTATCGGGAAGGATCCGCCGTCGCGCTCATCGGCGCGGCTGACACCGGCAACGCTAGGTCCGGGCACTCCATGCGGCCAGCGAAAGTCCGGCATGGCTGGTATGCCTTACCGTCATGGACCCCTCACTCACCGGCCTGCGGGTGCTGCGCGAGATCGCTGAACGCGGCAGCTTCACCGCCGCGGCTACGCAGCTCGGGTATACGCAGTCAGCCGTCTCACGGCAGGCCGCCGCGCTGGAACGCGCCACAGGACAGCGCCTGTTCGACCGCCAGGTCGGCGGCGTCACGCTGACCGCCGCCGGGCTCACCCTGCTGCGGCACGCCGTGGTGGCACTCGACGCCGTCGCCGCGGCCGACCGCGAACTCAAGGGCCTTCCGCCCGAGCACGGCATCGTTCGACTGGGCACCTTCCCCAGCGCCGGAGTGCTGATCCTGCCACGGGCCCTGGCAGCGCTGCGTCGCACGCATCCCCGTATCAGAGTCACCACGCGAGAGGCCACGACCCCGGCGCTGGTTCGGGCGATTCGAGCGCGCACTATCGACCTTGCGGTCCTCGCTTCCCGGCCACCGCATCGGCAGCTGGACGACCAGGCTCCGCCTCTGGAAAGCCTGACCCTCAGCGAGACGACGCTGCTCCTCGCGGTACCGGCCGGCAGCCCCCTGGCGGCCGGGGACACCGTGGAGCTTGAGGCGCTCGCCGACCAGGACTGGATCGCCGGCCCGTCCAGCACCGCCGAACCGACGATGGGCGTCTGGCCCGGCGCGCCAGGACGGCCCCGGATCGTCCACACCGCCCGCGACTGGCTGACCAAACTTCATCTGGTCGCGGCCGGATGCGGCATCACCACCGTGCCACCCGGCCTGGCCGACACGGTCCCACCCGGCGTGCGGCTGGTCGAGGTCCAGGGCGGCCCCGCTGAACGCCGACGGGTGGTCCTCGCCCGCCTGCCAGGACCATGCCCGCCAGCCGTTACCGAGATCATCCGTGCGCTCCGCCAGGAAGCAGCCCGCCAGCCCGGTTGAGAAACACCTCAACACCCACGCACGGGTACGAGCCTCCGAGCTTGCTCACCCGGAGAGTGCGGATGCTCCACGGAGGGGCGTGGACGGGGCGCTCTGGCGGTGGACTTGGCCGAGCGATGCGGTACGCAGGAGGTCGCCGGGGGTGACGAAGTTCGGCTCTGCGTGTTTGGCCCGGATCGCGTCGAGGGCCTGCTCGGAGGTTGCTGCTCCGTCCGGTCCGGTCCTGGCCTTGTGCAGGGCCGCACCGAAAGAGGTCATGGACGACAGCAGCTCCTCGTCACTGGGGTCGGGCAGCCCGGCGGTGAGCGGGACCTTGGGCAGCGGCGCGGCCTGTCCGGTGGCCGCCGCGTAGGCGGACACCAGCGGAGCGAGTGCGGTCTCCGCTGCCGCCGTGGCAAAGCCTGCGGTCGGCTGGGGCGGGCGCAGCGCGCTGAGGGCGGGGTGCGTCCGGGCCCAGTCGAGGAGGGTCCCATCCCCCTGCACCTCCTGCTCCTGCCCGATTCTCAGCGTGTACGGGGCGTGGGGCTGGGCCTCGCTGTAGCAGCGATAGACGAACTCCGAGCAGATCATGGGCTGTTGTCCGCGCTCCAGCATGGTGTTGACGGCTGCGGCTGCCTGGTCCAGCACGGTGCGCACCATCTGCTTGCCTCCCCGGGGAAGGGGGATGCGTCGTGAGACGCAGAGCACGGCCAGCAGCACGACCTGCTGGTGGGCGTACTTGGCGCCGCGCCGCAGGTAGGTGTTGCCCACACCGATCACCGGTGCCATGTCGGCCGGCGCCGCCAGGGTCCTGGCGACCATCAGGTCGTGGTCCTTCATCACCTCGTCACCGTTGATGGTCCGCAGGCCTTCACCGACGGCCTCGGCGACACGGTCTGCTTCCAAGGCGAGCGCCGCATGGCTGACTTCGCTGCCGTCGAGCAGACAGATCGCCTGCGAGATCCATCCGGTTCCGCGGGAGAGGACGATGTCACCGGGCTTGACCTTGGCGGGAAGAGGCATGGGCACCACCTGGGAAGCGGGGGAGTGGGATGTCCTTGCTATCGATCGCCGAGTGCCGTCGTCCACCCGCGGGGTGGCCTGTCAGCCTGATGGCCCACCGCAGAATCGGTCCGCCCGTCAACACCCGGCCTGAACTGTGAGCCGGAAGGAGGCAAACGGCCAGGCGAAGGCGTCGAGTCGAGGGATCGGCACCTCTCCAGCGGACACTTTTCTCACTTCGGATACGGGCGCGCTTCTTGCGTTCGGCTGCCAGGACGTCGTGGCGTGTTGGCGTCGCGCCACCGCAGACACGGGTGAGTAGTTGCGGTACAGAAAGTGCCGCTGAGATTGACCACGGTCGGCCAGGACATGGGATGCGGCTGCCGCTGGGGTTAGTGGAAAGATCACCGGGCGGCGGTTGGCGCTGGCTACGGTCCGGTCGTGCCGGTGGAGTTCCTGACTGATGAGCAGGCCGAGGCGTACGGGACATTCACCCAGGTGCCCATGCGCCCGGAGCTGGAGGCGGCTGCGCACGTCGCCGATGAAGTCGGCGGGCACCGCTATGGTCTGCGCGATGGAGCGGGTGGAAAAGATCTCCGCGTTCGCGCGAGGGCGGGCCAGTCCTTGGTCGGGGCCCGCCTTGCCGACGGGTGTCCAGTAGGCGTACTGGCGCACTCCGACAACGGCTCGGTGAGACAAGTGCAACCAAGCTGCCAATCCGCGTGTCCTTCACTGCATGGTTCGACCACCTCGCCGTAACGCCTGTTGCTACAGCCAACCAGATCAGCCGCCATGCCCCGGCCGTCGACTGCCCTCCGGTCGCTGCTTAGCTCATATGTCCGAAGAGGCAAGACTTTCCTTCTTGACATCTCTTTCTTACGGCCAGGACGTTGACTTCAGCGGAACTACATTTACAAGCGAGCTACTTAACCAACTGTTGCAATTCATGCGCGACCCAGAAGCCGAACGAGCCGGCTTCGGTTCGGCCAAGTTCTCCGGGGCCACATTTATCGGCCCAGCAAATTTTGACTCCGTCGACTTCCTGAGAGACGCCACTTTCCTTAGGGTCAAATTCCACGAAGACGCACACTTCGCCGGGGCAATATTTCACAAGGGGGCCCAATTTGCGGAATCTGAAATAGAAGGTGACGGGAGATTCGAACGAGCCAAGTTTCTCGGACTCGCCAACTTCAGCAACGCCTCATTCCGAAAGGCCACTTCTTTTGCGGACTGTACCTTCGCAGATGCGGCGGAGTATCGATCGGCGCGATTTTACACCGCCTCCTTCATGAGGGCGAAATTCCGAGATCGATGCACCTTTACTGGATCAACGTTCAGTGGCAGGAAGTCAAGATTCTCCCATACTGAGTTTTTTCGCACGGCAGACTTCTCCGCCAGCTCGTTCCAGAGGGGGGTGCAGTTCCTGGCGGCTCAGTTTCACTCTGCGGCCAAGTTCACAGACTCTTCAATAACCAGCGGAACTTTCACTGGAGTCACTTTTGCGCGCGAGGTTGACTTTGAAAATGTGACCTTCGGTCGAGGCGGCTTCAACGATACTACCTTTTCTGATGACGCAATCTTCAGTAAAGCGCAGTTTAACGATAGGGCTCATTTCGCAAACGCACTCTTTCGCAAGGCGGCGCTATTTCGCGATTCGCGATTCAATCAGGGTGCCCATTTTGTGGGAGCTATTTTCGAACGAGCTAAACACATAGGCCCCATAGTCTCCGAAAAATCCATCATATTCAATGGGGCATCGTTCGGAAGCCCGTTGATTATCGAAGCATCTGCCGCGCATCTCGGGTTTCAACAAACAGAGTGGTCATCCACGGGCGTGCTACGGGTCAGATATGCCAGCGTTAACTTGAGTGGTGCCACTTTCGCAGCACCCATGATCGTCGCAACCATGCCCACATTCTTCCTTTACTCAGACGGCGGCGCTCTCGACGACTCGCGCATTGGTGAATCCGTTCCTGCTAAGATAACTTCACTACAAGGTGCAGACGTCTCAAGGCTTTTGCTTGTGGATGTCGACCTTCGAGAATGTAGATTCGCTGGCGCGATGCACCTTGATCAAATCCGCCTTGAAGGGGAGTGTCAGTTTAGCAACTCTCCACGCGGAATCCATATTGATGGCTGGCGGATAGCGCGATGGAGTCAGCGACGGGTTTTGGCGGAAGAGGCCGAGTGGCGAGCAGGCAGGCCATGGCCGAGCGGCTGGAGGGCCCCGTCCGCAACAACAAGTGTGACCCCTGCGGCCCTATCTGCCACTTACAGGCATCTGCGTAAATCCTTCGAGGATTCGAAAAATGAACCCGACGCAGCCGACTTTTACTACGGTGAAATGGAGATGCGACGGAATGACTCGAATCGACCGCATTCGGAGCGCTATCTACTTGCGCTCTACTGTCTCGTCTCTGGATACGGGCTCCGTGCTGGCCGCGCACTATTGTGGTTCGGGGTAACAATCGTTGCAACTCTGGTTGCTATGGTTTTTTGGGGATTGCCGTCTCAGGCGCCAACAGCCGTCTCCAGTGGCGTGATAAGCGGCCACAATTTCCAGGAAGTCACGAATGTGCCGAAGCCGGTAAATCCGACTGGCTCGCTTTCCAGTCGCGCCACCTCCCAGCGCTTCGAAAAGGGGTTGCGGGTTGTGGTCAACTCTGTTGTATTCCGGTCATCCGGCCAAGTACTGACGACATCTGGAACATACATCGAAATGGTTTCCAGGGCGATCGAGCCAGTATTCCTTGGATTGGCATTGCTGGCGATGCGAAGTCGTCTTAAGAGATAGATTGCGCATCGAGTTCGTGGGCCGGATCGGTTCGTGCGGCAACATGCGGGCGAAAGCGATCCTGCTTGGCGGCCGTACTCCAGGGGGCCGTGAGTCCCTCTGCCCGAGCAGCGGCGGTCGCGCAGATGCGGCGCGCCAATCGGGGGATCGTGAGGCCCGGGATCGCGGAAGCCTGGTGGAAGCCGTACCTGGCAATCTCAGAGGCTTGCAGCCGAATATCGCCCTGTTCCTCTGGGGACAGCATGCCGCCATCGAAGATACAGAGCACCTTGTCGCCCTCCGAGGAGCTAGGAGCCTAGTCGACGGCAAGCAGGAGACCAATCTCCAGTGCGATGCCGAGTTCCTCGCGCACCTCTCCGGCGCGGGTCGGTGGTTCGCCTCGCTGCGGGGGAGGCTGCGCAGCGCCATCTGCGGGGCAGGAGGCGATCGAGCGGGTGCTGGAGAATCCGGGGGAGAACGATCAGCTGCTGGCCGTGGCGATCGTGGATGCGCTGCTGAATGTGAACTTCAAGGTCGACGTCCCGGTCACCGTGCTTGCGGTCAAGGTCGCTTATGTGGGTGTCCGCAAGATATGCAGTGGTGACGAGTGAGGGCCGTAGTCACTTGCTTGCGGATGAGTTCGTAGCGGCAACCGGAGGAGCCGTCACGAGCGAGGACTATCCTCCCTTTCTCCGGGACCGCCTGTCCCAGATATGCACGGGCACCTTACTCTTCTCGCGCGCGTGGCTGAGCGAAGGCGACAACAGGACCGGGGTCCGCACGCGACTGGAGTTGGTGAACTCGCCCTTCTTCACCTGCAGGACGAAGGAGGTGAGTGAGGGGGAGTACGTAATAGTGGTCCCGCTCGGTCTGGCGGAGTTGGAGGACCTGTTCGCACGGGCCGAGATCTCCCGCCGATCTTATGGGCACCCATTGGGCGTTGGACGCCCAATGGATTGGCCTCAGAGGCTCGGGCCAGTTGGACGAGGCGGGGGTGGCTCACCTGCGGATGTCCTATGCCGTGACAATGGTGCATGCCCTGTATGACGTGCAGCGCAAGGACATCGGCGCTTATCACACGGGCGCCTACTGCCATCCCGTCGTGAGGCGTCATCTCTTCTCCGAGGCGAGCCACCAGATGGCGCGTGCCTACCCGTTGAAGTCGACGGGGTGGGTCGAGGTGGAGTTGGAGGGGTGGGTGAAATCCGTACAGGCACTTCACGGACTCAACAAGGACGTCCTGGTCGGGCGGTTCGGTGAGGAACCGGAGGGCTGTACACACCTCTCGGTTTCCGCCTTGCAATACAACATGAGTGAAGGTCTGCGGTGGATGAACGATTTCGGGCGGGAGACCGTGCTGTATCGCGCTGTCCGAAGAACATGCCGGGACACTGTTGATTTTGTCATCGCTGAAACACCACCGGCGGTCGATTTCCCTCCCGTCGGCAGGGATGTGTGGCGGCGGGCCAGGGCCTCCGACGACCCTGTCATGCGTACCGCGATGTCCATGCTGGGCAGGCATTTCGAGGCATCGACAAAAGATCCGGCCTGACCCCGGCGGCGCGTCAAACGCAGCCTGGCCGACCTCGCTGCCGTAGCCCTCGACCCCTGGAAACGCTCGTCCGCAACCGCTTCATACGCCTATTGGCGGAGCTTCGGCGACACCGGTAGGTTCTCCGCGGTGACCTTGATGGAGACGCAGGGCCTCGCGTCGATGAGCGACGGGGCGCAGTTACGTTGGGTGGCGTTGGGGGACACGACTCGGCAGCTGCCCGTGGTCATGCTTCATGGCGGTCCGGGGTTGCCGGATTACCTGGGCGATGTCGCCCCCATGGTCGCGGACCTCGCGCCCGTGTACCGGTACGACCAGCGTGGCACCGGCCGATCCCCGTGGGAGGGCCGCCATTCCCTCGCCCGGCATGCCGACGATCTCGCCGAGCTGCTCGACGCATGGGACGTGTCCGAGGCCGTGCTGATGGGGCACTCCTATGGCGCCGACCTGGCGAGCCGGTTCTGCCTGAGGCACTCTGACCGGGTTGCCGCGATGCTGCTGATGTGCGGGCCGTTCGTCGGTGAGTGGCGTACCGGGTACCGAGCGGAGCGCGACCACCGCATGTCCGCGGCGCAGCGGGAGCGGCTCCGCGAATTGGAGGAGTTGCCGCGCCGTACGGAGGAGCAGGAAGTCGAGTTGCTCACGCTGGCCTGGTTCACCGACCACGCCGGTCCCGAACGCGGGTGGCACTGGGCCGCGCAGGCCGCCCGGCGGCGTCGCCCGGTCAACTGGGCTATGAACGGTGAGCTCGGCAGGGAAGGACGCGCGGACCCGCTCGATGAACATCTCGCAGAGCTGCACGCGTGCCTGCCCACGCGAGCGGAGCTCCTCGGCGGGGCCGAAGATCCCCGCCCCGTGTCGGCACTCGAATCACTCGCGCTCCGGCTCGCTCTTCCGATGACGCGGATCGAGGGCGCTGGGCACGAACCCTGGTTGGAGCAGCCCGACACCGTGCGTGCGCACCTTCGGCGATTCGTGCAAGGCACGGTGGGTCCTCCCACCCTCCCACCCCCTGCCCCTGTGGCTGTGGTCATCGAGGACCGGTACGACGACCGTCGCCGTCGATCTCAGAGAGCAAGCTGAGGCCCCGTATCGCGCCGTGACAGTGTGGCGGCCCTGGAGCGGTTCGCGGCGCAGGGCTGTCAGAGGCGCAGGGCTGTCACAAACGGGGAGGCTGTCTTGTCTTCGCTGGAGACAGTCCCTGTTTGGAGGAACACATGAGTACGGAGCACACACATCTGCCCGCGGGCGTTGAGGTGATCACGACCCCGCCGGAAGCAGCGGCCCGGATCCCGGCCGGCGCCGAGGCCAGGACCATCCGGGTCACTCTGCCGCCCGGTGACCCCGGCGCGCCGCCGCACCGGCACCCCGGGCCGCTCTTCGGCTACGTGACCCAGGGCGAGATCCTCTTCGAGCTGGAGGGGCAGCCGCCGCGGGTGCTCAAAGCCGGCGACGCCCTGTTCGAACCCGGGGGCGACGTGATCCACTACCAGGGCGCCAACAACCTTCCGGACGCGCAGTCGCAGCTGGTGGTGACCATGTTCGCGCCGCCGGCTACGCCGGTCCTGACCGTGGTCGGCGTGGAGGAACTGGCCGAACGACGACACCTACGGTTTACCCGGCAACGGCCACGCTGACCACCCGTATGCCGGGAGGGCAGCCGCCAGTGAGTGTTGTCGTCAGCATGGCGGGTTCGTGCTGTATACGGCTGAGGTGCAGCGTCCTTACTGTGCTGCCGGAGTGGGTGGGGTTCTTCGGCGTGGTTCGGGAGGGACGGTGGTGTGGGTGCCACGGATTTCGCAGGCTCCGGTCGGCGCGCAGGGGGCCGATGCCGGCACACGGTTCGAGCTCTTTCCCTCGGTGCATGTGGCCGGTGGCCGGGTGGTGCACCTGGTCGGAGATGGTCACATAGCCGAACTCGACCGGAGCGATCCGGTCGAGGCCGCGCTGGCCTTTCAGGAGCAGGGCGCCACGTGGCTGCATCTGGTGATGGCGGAAGAGGACGACGGGGGCTTCGACCTCGGGCAAGCCCGGCGCGTTATCGAGGCTGTCAGCGTCGACGTCCAGCTGATGTGCAGAGCCGGAGTCAACGAGGAGAGCGTCCTTGAGCAGGTGCTCTCCACCGGATGCGCCCGCTTCAACCTCGGCCGCAGCGCCCTGACCAACCTCCCCTGGTGCGCCGAGGTGATCGCCCGGCACGGTGAGCGGATCGGCGTCAGCCTGCCCGTCCGCCTGACCGACCGCGGCCCGCGCCTGGCCGGGCCGGGGCGGGGCACGGACGCCGGAGACCTGTGGCAGACCCTCACCGTGCTCGATCGTGCCGGCTGCTCCCGCTACGTGGTCACCGACGTCAGCCGGGAAGGTAGCCTCTCCACCCCCAACTTGGAGTTGTTCAGTGAGGTATGCGGCCGGACTGACGCCGGCGTGCTGGCCGCCGGTGGCATCGCCACCCTGGACGACCTGTGGGCGGTCGCCGCGCTGGCCCCGCACGGAGTCGACGGCGCTCTCATCGGCCGAGCCCTGTACTCCGGTTCTTTCACTCTCTCCCAGGCACTGGCCCGCGTGGCCACCAGCACGGTGAACTCCCACCCGCCATTCGGGTGACACAACTCCAGCCCGGCGGACACCGGAACGTAAGAACCGCTACCTGTCTTGACCATCAGACCCCGTCTTGACCATCAGACCCCGCGGATCGAGAGAGATGAGCGCATGCGCCCGCGCCCCGCGGCCGACGAGATCGGTTAGACGGACGGCGCAGGACCGCACGCGAGCGCGATGGCGGGCCACCTCACCCATCTCACCCACCCCATCCATCTCACCCACCTCGCCCAACCCGCCGCCGCAGACCGCATGCTGACCGCCGCGGTGCAGCGCACCCGCACCAGACCGAGGCTGAGCTGCGGGCGACGTTCGACGCCGCCGGCGGTCTGCGTATGGAAGGACGAACCCTGTTGATGACCGATCACACGGTGAGATCCCGGGCCGGGATTCGTGGATTTCGGGTCGGAGACGGCCCACAGTTGGTGCAGGCGTGGCACCGCAGTGCACCGGCCGACCCCATCACCCCGCACCGTTTCCGCTCCCTGGTGCTGCTCGACGCCAACTTCGATCCGGAGGGACTTCGGGTCGCCGTCGTCGGTGACCGTGTCGTCGGCGCCGCCTACGCGGTCCGCCGTCTGACGCCGATGACCGGCACCGACCGGGAGCCGGAGCAGGGCTGGATCCCGTTCTTCTTCGTCGACCCGGCCGCCCGCGGGCGCGGCCTCGGCCGTCGGCTGCTGACCGACGCCCTCGACTGGCTGCACCGCCACGGCCGGATGCGGGTGGACTTCTCTTCGTACACCCCGAACTACATCCTCCCCGGCCTGGACGCCGAGACGTACCCGGAAGCGGCCGGCCTCCTTGAGTCCCTGGACTTCCGCACCCTGTACGAGGCAGCGGCGATGGACCGCGGCCTGGTCGGTTACCGCTTCCCGGAGGATGTCGCGCGCCGGTTGGCCGAACTGACCGCGCGGGGCTACCGGTTCGCGACCCCGTCCGACGACGACCTGGTGCCACTTGTCGCGCTCGCCGGGGGCCACTTCACGCCGGACTGGGCCCACGCTATCCGGGAGTGTCTGGTCACGGGCACGCCGGTCGACCGGATCGTCATCGCCCAGGACCCTTCCGGCCGCCTGGTCGGCTGGGCGATGCACGGCGCGTACGAGTCGGCGGACGAGCGGTTCGGCCCGTTCGGCGTGCTGGAGGAGATGCGCGGCACCGGGCTTGGCAAGATCCTGCTCCACCTGGTCCTGGAACGGATGCGGGCGCGCGGAGCGCACTCCGCATGGTTCCTGTGGACCACCAAGCAGTCCCCGGCGGGCCGCCTGTACCGCGAGGCCGGTTTCACCACCACCAGGCTGTTCCGCGTGATGCGCCGGGAGGCCGCCCGATGACCCCGTCACGCCGCGCCGGCACCCTGAGCCGCCGTCACTTCGTGCGCGCGCTCCCCTTGGCGCTGCTCGCCACCGGATGCGCCGCACCACGTCAGGGCACCGGGCGGCCCGGGGACCCGATCGTCCTCACCCTGCTCTCCCACTACGCGAGCGGGGTGCTCAAGAGGGCCCTGCAGGGCCCGGTCGACGAGTGGAACGCCACTCATGACCGGGTCAAGGTACGCACGAGGGCCGTCGCGTTCGCTGACCTGCTGACCACGTTCATGGTGCGGCAGGCCGCGGGCCAGGGTGCCGACATCCTCCACCCGTACTGCCTGTGGAACGGCCAGCTCGTCCAGGCCGGCGTCCTGCGGCCCGCTCCGTCCGAGCATGCCGAGGACATCACTCGCGGGTACGGCGAGGCGGCGGTCGGCTCCGCGTCGGTGGGGGGCAAGGTCTACGGCTATCCCACCGAGGTGCAGACCTACGCCCTCTACTACAACAAGCGGCTGCTGCGCGCCGCCGGCATCGATCGCCCGCCGCGCACCTGGCGGGAGCTGGAGGAGACGGCGTACCGCACCACCGAACGGGACCGGTACGGCAACACGCTGGTCCAGGGGTTCGGGCTGTCGACCTACGACGACTCCACCACCGTCGGCCAGACGCTCGCCCTGCTCAACGCCGCCGGCGGAAGGTTCGTCTCCGCGGACGGCAGGAGCACCGCCATCGACTCGCCGGCCGGCCGAGCCGTGTTCGATCTGGAGCACCGCCTCGTCGTCAACGGTGCGAGCGCCCCGGGCGTCAACGTCTACCAGGCCTTCCCGTCCGGGCAGGTGGCCATGGTGATCAGCGCAGGCTGGTGGACCGCCAGCCTCAAGGCCCTGATGGGCAAGAACTACGGAGATGTCGGCGTCGCGCCCGTGCCTGTGCCCGAGGCGGACGACAAGCGCGCCACGCTCTCCACCGGGTTCATGCTGGGGGTCGACACGGCCAGTGCGTACCCGCGCGAGGCCTGGGAGTTCCTACGCTGGCTCAACGCCGAGAAGATGAGCGTACAGAGCGCGGAGAAGGGCGCGACGGCGACCCGGATGAGCACCCTGCAGGTGTCGGCCGGCTCCATGACCGGCCGCGCCGACGACATGCGCACCCTGCTGGGCAAGGAAGGCGATCCGAACCTGCGCCCGTTCCTGGACGCGCTCGGGTACGCGGTGCCGGAGCCCGATGTGCCGGGCGCACAGCAGGCCAAGTCGCTGCTGCGCAAGAACATCGAGGCATTGTGGACCGGCCAGCAGTCGGTCGACGCGGCGCTGCGCTCCACCCGTCGTCAGGTTGATCAGGAGATGTCGCGCCCATGGTGAACGCCCCGTCCCCGGCGACGACTGAGCGGGCACAGAGCCAGCGGTCCGCCGGGCCGGTCGCCGGCCGTCGCGGGGGGACCCGGCACCGTCGCCACCAGACCGTCGTCGCCTGTCTCTTCCTGGCGCCGACGCTGCTCTTCTTCGCCGTCTTCCTGATCCTGCCGCTCGGGTTCGCGCTGCTGCTGTCGATGTCCCACTGGGCCGGGTTCGACCTGGGCGGCATCCGTCCCGTCGGCCTGGACAACTTCACCCGCCTCTTCGCGGACGGATCGACGTTCCTGGTGCCGGTCCTCACCCACACGCTGCTGTTCGCCCTGGGCACCGTGGTCCTCGCGCTCACCGGCTCGGTGCTCGTCGCCACCTGCATCGACAGGCTGCGATTCCAGGGGATGTGGCGCACCGTGTACTTCCTGCCGATCGTCACGACCGTCGTCGCCGTCGGCAACGTATGGAAGTACATGTACGAGCCGGGCGGGCTGGTCAACGGCGCCCTCAACACCCTCGGTCTCGGCTCGGTGGCGTTCCTGCAGGATCCGGACACCGCGCTGCCCTCGGTCGTGGTCGTACAGGCCTGGGCGTCGTTCGGTTCGGCGATCCTCGTCCTGACCGCCGGGCTGAAGTCCGTTCCCGCCTCGTACTACGAGGCCGCCGCGCTCGACGGCGCCGGGCCCGTCGTCGTCTTCCGGGACATCACCCTGCCACTGCTGCGGCCCTGTCTGCTGTTCGTGTGCATCACCCAGTTCCTCACCGGCCTGCAGTCGTTCGCGCTGATCATCGTGATGACCAAGGGCGGGCCGGGCGACGCGACCGACGTGGCCGCGCTGGAGATGTACCAGCAGGCCTTCTCGTACGGCGACTGGGGCACCGCGAGCGCCGCCGCCTTCGTGCTGTTCGTGGTGGTCCTCATGGTCACCCTGGCACAGTTGTGGATCTTCCGGCGCAAGGGGGAGGACGCATGATCCGCCGCCGTTTCCCGTGGTTGTCCTGCCTCGTCGTCGTGACCGGCGCCGTGCTCACGGTGGTGCCGTTCCTCGACATGGTGATGACGTCCTTCAAGGGGCCCGGCGAGTCCGGCAGGCTGCCGTACCGGTTCCTGCCCAAGGCGTTCGACCTGTCCAACTACCGGGCGGCGATCGACCAGCTCGACCTGCCGGTGCTCTTCCGCAACAGTGTCATCGCCACCACGGTGATCACCGCATCGGTGCTGTGCACGTCGTCACTCGCCGGCTATGCGCTCGCCAAACTCCGCTTCCCCGGCCGGAACTTCCTCTTCCGCCTGGTGCTGTCGACGATGATGTTCCCCCCGTTCCTCTTCCTCATCCCGCACTTCCTGATCCTGGTGCACTGGCCGCTGGCGGGCGGCAACAACCTGCTCGGGCGCGGCGGCGCGGGCCTGACCGTCAGCATCGCGGCGCTCGTCATGCCGTTCCTCGTCAACAACTTCGGGATCTTCCTCACACGCCAGTTCATGGTCTCGATCCCGGACGACGTCCTCGACGCCGCACGCGTCGACGGAGCCGGCGAGTTCACCGTGTGGTGGCGGATCGTACTGCCGCAGACGATGCCGGTCATGGTGACGCTCGGGCTGCTGACCTTCGTCGACGCCTGGAACGAGTACATCTGGTCGCTGCTCGTCGCGACCGCCAACCCGAACCTGATGACCCTGCCTGTCGGCATCCAGCTCCTGCAGGACTACGTCGACCCGGCCAGCACGCTGCCCATCGTCATGGCCGGCCTCGTCCTGAGCATCCTGCCGGTCCTGATCCTCTTCGTGCTGCTGCAGAAGTACTACATCCGCGGCGTCGTCCTCAGCGGCCTCAAGTAGCAAGCGAGAGTTGTGGGCGCGGGACTTCCTCGGTGGGGGACTGGTCAGTGTCCTTGGTAATCCGTCGTGTGTTCCGGACCGTCCGTCAGGAACGCGGTGACGGCGCGGCGGTGGTCGCCGGTGTCCGTCACCGCCGCGGCGAGGGCGGGCAAGGCGGCGTCGGCTGCGGGGACGCCGCCGTCCAGGCAGCGGCGGACGACCTCCTTGGTGGCCCGGTGCGCCCGGGTGGGCCCGGTGGCGAGACGCATCGCGTAGGAGTGCGCGTCGGTGTCGAACGACTCCGGCGGGAAGAGGGCGTTGATCACGCCCCAGTCAGCCAGAACGGACCCGCGGTACAGGTCGCCGGTCATGACGAGTTCGCGGGTCCGGGCCCCTCCGGCGCGCTCGGCGAGCCGCTGGGTGCCGCCCATCGCCGGGGTGAACGCAACCTTCCGCTCGACCAGGCCGAACCGGGCCTGCGGGGTGGCGACCACGAGGTCGCAGGCCAGGGCCAGTTCGAAGGCGGCGGTGAGCGTCAGCGAGTGCGCGGCGAACACGGTGGGGCAGGGCAGCGCCTCCAGCGCCTGGGTGATGCCCAGCCGGCTCCGCCAGAAGGATTCGGCGTCCTTGGGGTCGAGCTCGGCGAAGACACGCACGTCGACACCGGCGCTGACGACACGACCCTGCGCCCGCACCAGCAGGGCCCGCGGCGGATGGGCTGCCAACCATGCCACCGCGTCCCTCCACGCGGTCCACATGGCCTCGTCGAAGAGGTTCAACGGCGGGCTGTGCAGGGTGAGTACGGCGAGCGGGCCGTCGAAGGTCAGCCGCAGGACCGCGTTGTCGCCGGTGAGAGACGAGGGGAGCGTCATGACACGCTCCGGAAGATGCTGATCGCGTTGTTGCCGCCGAAACCGAAGGCGTTGTTCTGGACGTGCCGCAGGCCAGGCAAGGCCAGCGGGGCGCCGGTGACGAGGTTGAGGTCCAGCTCCACGTCGTCGGGGTCGACCGCGGTCGGCGGTACCAGGCGGTGCCGCAGCGACAGACAGGCCGCCACGGCACCAGCCGCTCCGGCCGCGCCCATCAGATGCCCGATGGTGCTCTTGATCGCGGTGACCGCGGCCCGCGGGTACCGCTCGGCGAAGATGCCGCCCTCGATGGTGTCGTTGGCACGGCTGCCGGTGCCGTGCGCGAAGATCACATCGATGTCGTCGGCTTTCAGGCCGGCCTCCTCCAGCGACCTGCGGTGGCAGGCGGCGACGCCCTCGCGGTCGGGCGCGGTGGGGTGGCTCGCGTCGTTGCTGACCGCGGTGGCCAGCACCTCGGCGTAGGGGGTGGCGTCCGGGCGCAGGGCGCGCTCGGTCTGCAGGACGAACATGCCCGCGCCCTCCGACGGCGTGACATAGCGCCGGCTCTTGGTGAAGGGCTTGCAGGGCGTGGAGCCGATGGCCTGCAGGGTGTTGAACCCGATGATGTTCTTCTCCGAGTAGGGGTCGCAGCCCCCGACGACCGCCGTGTCGGCGACGCCCGCGCGCAGCATCTCCAGTGCGCAGGACAGCGCCACGTTCGCGGAGGCGCAGGTGCTCTGCAGCAGATAGGCCGGGCCCGCGGCGCCGACGGTGCGGGCCACGCCCTGGGCGATGGAGTAGCTGGAGAAGCCGCCGGTCTCGGCGATGCCCCGGCGCCCGGCGACCACGTCCTCCAGCGCCTCGGCCTGGCCGTCGCTGCTGCCGACACAGACGACGGCGGTGCGCAGCGCCGGGTCGCCGGGGACCAGCCCGGCGTCCCGCAGCGCCTCGAGCGCGGCGAACTCCGCGAACAGGGAAGCGTCACGGGGGCGTTCGCGGGTGACCGCGTCCACCTCGGCCAGGGCGGTCTCGCGGGCCTCCCGCGGTACCCGGCCGCCGAGGATACCGGGCTTCATGCCGGCGTACAGCGGAGGCAGTTCCACGAAGCGGCTGCGGCCCGCGCACACATCGTCCCAGAAGGGTGCCGCGCCCGCGCCGGCCGGCGAGATGATGCCGACACCGGTGATGAAGACCCTTGCCGCCCCCTGGTTCACCCTTGCCGCTCCCCGGTTCACCCTTGTCGCCGTCTGGCTCACTGGGACTCCCTGTCCGTGCTGTTCGCGTGTCGCCGGGTCACCGTCACCGTGGCGTGGCGGCCGTCCGGGGCATGGCATTCGAGGACGGCCCGCTCGGCGGGTTCCAGAGTGTGGACGAGGTCCAGGAAGGCGCGGGTGACGAAGGCGCTGTTGCGCTCCGCGAAGGCCACGGGCGCCGCGTCGCCGGCGTCGGTGCCGTGCGCGACGGCCTTGCAGACGGTGCGCATCAGGCCCGGCCGAGTGCCCGGCCGAGGGCTCGGCCGCGGGGTGTCGGCAGCGCCGAAGTCGAACTCGGCGGTGAGGTCGGTGCCGGTGCGCAGAAACGCGTGGGCGACGCCGTCCCGGCAGGGTGCGTCAGGTGTGTCGAGCCGGGCGTCCGCGACGGCCTCCGGCGCGTAGACGTCGCCGACGAGGAGCCGGCTGACGTCGGAGCGTCCGCGCTCCAGGGCGGACAGCGCCTGCCACAGGGCGACGACCGGGGTGAGGACACCCGCGTTGATCGTCATGTTCCGGCCGGTCGCGCCGATGCGCAGGTTGACGAACGCCGACGCCGAACTGGACGTGGCGTTGGGGAAGTACTGGGCGGACAGCAGCTTCCCCTTCTCCGCGGCGTGGCGCTGGAGCCGGGCCAGCGCGGCGGTGTTGCCGTACTCCGTGCCGATCACCACGGTGTCGTCGGAGCGCGTCCCGCCGTCCGTGAGCGCCTCGGAGACGTCCGCCGCGCCGAGGACGAGATACAGGCAGGTCCGGGTGAACGCGTCGCGGAACTGGTCGCCGGCGGTGCCGATCACCTCGTGCCAGTCGGGCGGCAGGCCCTCGCGGTCGTCCGTGCCGTTCGTCGAGCCGGGCGCGCACAGCGTGACCGGGCCCAGGAAGAACTCAAACAACACAACTCTCCAAGGCGATGCTTCGGGTGGGCGGGACGCGCGGACGGTCAGCCGCCGACCCGCTCGCTCACGTGCCGCTGGAGGTCCCCCACCGTGACGAGATCACGGGAGAATTCGTCGCCGAGTTCGACGTCCAGAACCGCCTCCACCTGGACGACGACATCGATCAGCTTGAGGGAATCGATGTTCAGATCGGTCTTGAGGTCCTGGTCAGCCGTGATTTCAAAGGATTCCGGAAGTTCCGCGATCTGCTTCAGCACCTCGGAAATACGACCGTCGATGACGTTCTCCGACATCTTTCCCCCATTGTGAAAGAGACGCTTGACAGTCCCGGACCCTAACCAGGTGTCGAGCAGCTTGTCAATGAGTTCCGAGCGAACTCCAGCGCCGCTCCTGGCGAAATAAAGCGGGGCGCGATTGTATGTGGCCGGCTTGATCGGAAAGTGCACCCAGAGAGCGGAAATCAGCCAGCACGATCTGCTCGGGGTGGAGAAGAATCGCCTGCTCATGCGCCAATGGCTGGCACTTTTTCCAGCCAACTCGCCCTGCAGACGGAACTTTTCGTGAGTCACGTCACGTTGCCGGTGTGTGTCGCCTCGCACTAAATTCCGGTGTTTGTTGGTGGCATTCGAAACGGGGGAACATTTCGTCATGTCGGCAAACCCTTCGACTCTCTCACGCCAGGGCTGGGACCGCTGGAATCTCGGCACGGAATTCGGAATCGATGATTCGGACGGCGACTACCAGTCGCTCCGGGCAGCCTACGGCGATCTCCCGGAGGACCCGTACGCGCTCGGCTCGGGTCGATACCGGCGCTACGCCCGCGGCGTCTTCCTGCCGTGGTCCAAGGAATTCTTCTGGATGCCGGCCACGGAGAGCCAGGCCCGGGAGGGCATGAACGGCTACTACCAGGGTGACAACAACCCGGAGTACGTGAACGTCACTCGAAATCTACCGGCCATCAGCGATGAGGTCTGCAACAACAAGCTCCTGCTGGACATCATCCAGTTCGACTTCTCGCAGACCCGCTGGAGCGAGGACGACGCGGTCTGGCCGCTCTACGTCGGCGTCCACCTGATCAAACTGCACATCGAGGAGGAGGGCCGGGAGGCCGTCTCCTCCCCGAACGAGCTGCACCAGGACGGCGAGCCGTACGTCTTCGCCCACCTGATCTACCGGGACAACGCCGAGGGCGGCGCCAACCTCATCGCCACTCCCGAGTACCGGGGCAAGCAGCCCGAGGACGTCCCGCCCGCGGACCGCCTCGCCGACTTCCAGATGGAACAGTCCCTGGAGGCGTACGCCATCACCGACCACCTCGTCAGCCACTACGTCGGCCCCATCCGCAAGGGCGCCGCCGACCGGCCCGGCGAGCGGGCCATCCTGCTGGCCGACTGGGTGCCCATGCGCCACCGCATCTGAGGGGGCAGCACATGAACGGCGTGCGTTACCGCCATGAGCGCCCGGTGAGCGCCGAGGCAGCCGACGAACTGCGCAAGGCCCTCGCGTTCCACTACGGCGACGTCACCGTGGAGCCGCTGGACAAGGGTGTCGAGGTCGTCGTCGCGGCCGGTCCCACCGAGCCCGAACTCGGCGAGATGGTCCGCCACTTCCTGCGCGGCCATCGCGAGGTGCCGGTCACGGTCGTCGCCGAGCATCCCGGACGCCCCGGACTGACCTGCACCGTGCCCGACGACCACCGCGTGGCCGCGGCCAGGGGCGCCTATCTGCAGGGCCCGGAGTGGACCGCCGCGATGGACCAGGTGCGCCGGCTGTGCCGGGAGCGGCTCGCCGAGCCGTTCGGCGCACCGCTGCTGGCCGGACCGGCACAGCTCGCCCGCGACGTGCTGGTCCGGGCCGGGTACTACCAGAAGTTCCCGAACCTGGTGAACGCGGTCGCCCGGATCCGCGACCACTACTGGGACGGCGTCACCGTCGCCCAGCTCCGGCCCGGCCAGACCGAGGCACGGGACTCCTTCTACCGGCCGGCCGAGACCGTTCTCACCCCGGTCACCTGCTACCACGTCTACGCCAACGCGGCCGAGCTGAGGGACCGCTACGGCACCGGGCTGTTCGCCATCGAGGGTCCGGTCTTCCGGCACGAGTCGCACAACCACAGCCCGACCCGGCTGGGCGAGTTCCGGATGTTCGAACTCGTCCGGATGGGCAATGCCGAGGAGGTCGCGGACGACTTCGAGCGCATGCTGAAGGCGTTCACGCAGTTCTTCGCCGAACTCGGCGTGCCGCACCGCATCGTCAGCGCCTCCGACACGTTCTTCGGGGACGCTCCGACCATGACCCGCGAGGCCCAGCTGCTCAACAAGAGCAAGTTCGAGGTACGGGTCCCGCTCGGCACCGGCGAACTGTCCGTGGCCAGCGTCAACGCGCACGGCGAGGTGTTCGCCGACTCCTTCGGGCTGCGCGACCTCGGGGCCGAAGGCACCTGCTGCGCGGGGATCGGCCTGGACCGGCTCACCTACGCGCTGCTGTCGTACGGCCTGCTCGGTACCCCGGCCTGACCCGGCCGGCACACCGAAACCGACCCATCGAGGGAATGAGTTCCATGGAAGACCTGAAGAAGGTCGTCGACGACCTGCTGGAGCAGCTCGCCCAGGCACGGGACGTGCCGGCCGACGCCGAACCGTCCCAGATCATCATCAGCTCGCTCGACCAGATGCGCTTCCTGGTCGGCCTGGAGGAGCGGCTCGACGCCATGCTCGACGTCGGCGATGTGCTCCCCTTCGACCTGTCCGACCGCGAGGCCCTGCTCAAGAGCGTCCACGAACTGCTCGTGGAATCCGGAGTGACCCCGTGACCGCCGCGTCCGGAGCCGGTGAGAGGCGATGAGCACCGCCCGGACGCGGCTGCTCGACCTGGGGGCGATGCGCGAGGTCATCCGTGTCTCCGTGCCGCTGATGTTCGGCATGGTCGGCAACCTGGTCCTGATGCTGGTCGACCGGATCTGCCTGGCCCGCTACTCGGAGGACGCCCTCAAGGCGTCCGGGCCCGCCGTCTTCACCGCCACCACGGTGATCATGGTGACCACGGGGGCGGTCGGCATCACCCGCTCCTATGTGGCGCAGGCCCACGGCCGCGGTGACGAGCGCGGCGCGCGGGACGAGGGGGCCAACGGAGTCGTCCTCGCCCTGCTGCTCTCCGCGCTGCTGCTGCTCGCCACCCCGCTGCTGACCCGGATGCCGCAGCTGAGCGGGCAGCCCGCGCACATCGAGGCACTGGAGGCGCAGTTCCTGGGCCTGTCCACCGTCTACGGCTCCGTCATGACCCTCAACATGGCGCTGTCGTCGTACTTCAACGGGATGGGCCGGACCCGGATCCCGATGACCGTCGGCATCATCGGGCAGGCGGTCGGCGTCGTGATGACGATCGGGCTGGTCTTCGGGCGCTTCGGACTGCCGGAGATGGGCATGCGGGGCTCCGCGCTCGGCACGCTCAGCGCCGTGTCCGTCATGTGCCTCGGCTACGTCGTGTGCCTGCCCCGCGGCTACGCGTCGGGCTTGGTCCGGCTCGTGCGCCAGGGGGTCAGGCAGGTCGCCCAGGTGCTCTGGCTGCGGCTGCGGCGCGGCGCCCCCGCGGGCGGCTCGCTCAGCCTGGAGGAGCTGGGGCAGACAGCGTTCGTGTGGCTGGCCGGTGTCCTCGGGTCGGTGGCGCTCGCCGCGAACAACGTCGCACTGGCCCTGAACTACGCCGCCGTCATCCCCCTGATCGGCCTCGGGATGGGCTGCAACATCCTGTGCGGCAAGGCCGTCGGCGCCGGCCGGCACCGCGACATCCCGCACATCATGCGGGTCACGCTGATGACCTCCGGCGTGTACGTCGCCGTGGTCGCCGTCCTCCAGATCGCCACCCCGACGCTCCTGCTGAGCCCGTTCGGGCTCGACGGTGCCGACTCCGCCGTGACCGGCCACGCCGTGGACACCTCGCGGGTGTTGTGGACGTACTCCGCAGCCTTCATGTTCTCCATGGTCGGCTCCGGCGTCCTGGAGTGCCTCGGCCTCGCCCGCTTCGGGTTCGTGGCACGGATCGTCCTCATGTGGGTCCTGTGCGTGCCCACGATCACCGTGTTCGTGCTGCTCAACCGAGACAGGCCGGACATGCTGCCGATCATGTGGGTGATCTTCTCCGCCTTCGAGGCCGCGATGGCGGTGGTCTGCCTGTGGCGCGTCCGGCGTGCCGTCGCAGGCGAGGAGAACAGGCTCCACACCACCGATCCGGTCCAGCAGACCGCCTGACAGCCCACCAGACAGAGAGCGTGGCCTTTTTCCGTGAACATCCTCCTTCTCGGTCGCGAGGAAGACTGCCGCGACTACCTCGACTACGCGGAGCAGCGGGGCATCACCGTCCGTTTCTTCGCCCCTCCGCAGCTCGCCGCCGACGACCGCGACAACTGGCGGCACACCGTCGCGGGCGCCGCGCGCGCCGTCGTGGACCTCACCGGCCTCGACGACGTGATCTCCTTCCACGACAGCTACCAGATCCAGCTGGAGCTGCTCCGGGGTGAACTGGGCATGCCCACCCGGGACATCGACACACTGCTGTGCCTCGCCGACAAGACCCGGTTCAAGGCGCACCCCGCGGTCCGCGACCACATCACCCGCCACATCGAACTGGATTCCTCGGCGAAGGCGCCCCAGGCACTCGCCGCCGTCACCGAGTACCTGTCCTTCCCCGTCGTGGTCAAGCCGTCGAACGGCTTCTACAGCGCGGGCGTGGTGAAGGCCGAGACACCGGATGAGTTCCCGAAGGCGTTCCTGCAGACCAAGCGCGTCTGCACCGTGCTGCGGGAGGGCAACGGCCAGTCCCGGATGCTCGCGGAGGAGTACCTCGACGGCAACGAGTACGCCGTCGACGGCATGGTCAGCGACGGCCGGATCATCCCGCTCCAGGTCCACCGCAAGCTGCCGCCCCTGGTCGGTCCGCTCTTCCACGAAGTGGCCTATCTGACCGAGCCGTTCGACGCGGAACTGGGCCGTGACTTCACCGCCCTGCTGGAGAACGTGATCCCGGGCGTCGGCCTGGACAACTCCCCCTTCCACGCGGAGTTCCGGTTCGACGGGCAGGGCCGCCTGCGCATCCTCGAACTCGCCCCCCGCCTGTGCGGCGGCGGCACCACCACCTACCAGCAACTGCGCATCTGCACCGGACTCGACGCCTACGACCTGCTGCACCGGCTGGGCCGCGAGGCCGTCGACCCGAAGCCGCTGCACCATCGGGTGGCGCTGGAGTACGACGCCCCCATCGAGCGCAGCGGCTTCCTCAGGAACACCGCCCGCGCGGTCGAGGTCTGCCGCAAGAACGGCGTCACCACCGTGCACCTGCACCGCCAGGACGGCCAGTTCGTGCTCGCTCCGCCACTCAACTTCGAGACGGTCCTGACCGCCTACTTCGCCCGGGACACCCGGGAAGAGGCCGAGGCACTGCTGGATGTCCTGATGACCGACTGCACGATCGAGACCGAAACGGAAAAGTCCTCATGAGGCCGGAAATCAAGCGTGCCCTGCACACCATCCCGATCGGCGCCAGCTCGCCGCTGCGCGCCTGCCGCAACGTGGAGACCGAGCCCCTGGTCGTCGCCGAGGCCCACGGGCAGTACCTCCACGACATCGACGGCACCCGGTACATCGACTTCATGTACGGCTTCGGGCCGCTGATCCTCGGCCATGCGCCGCAGGCCGTCAGCTCCGCCATCGCCCGCCAGGCCGTGGACGGCACCCTGTTCGGCACGTACTGCGTGCAGGAGATCGAGCTGGCCGAGCGCATCACCGCGACCGCCGGACACCTGGAGCAACTGCGCTTCGTGTGCAGCGGCACCGAGGCCGTGATGTCCACGCTCCGGCTGGCCAGGGCCTACACCGGACGCACCGGAGTGCTGCGCTTCAACGGCGGTTACCACGGCCACTTCGACCTGGTGCAGAACAAGGACGAGGCCCGCATGCGCGACGCCGGTCTCGACCCGGCCGCGATGCGTTCCAACGTCTACGCCGAGTACAACGACACCGCGAGCGTCGAGCGCGCCTTCGCCGAGCATCCCGGCGAGATCGCGGCCGTCGTCGTGGAACCCATCGCCTGCAACATGTCCCTCGTGCTGCCCGAGGACGGCTTCCTCGCCGACCTGCGCCGCATCTGTGACCGCGAGGGCGCGGTACTGATCTTCGACGAGGTCATCACCGGTTTCCGGCTCACCTACGGCCCCGCGAGCAACCTGCTCGGGGTCACCCCCGACCTCACCGCGTTCGGCAAGATCATCGGTGGTGGCACGCCCGTCGGCGCGTTCGGCGGCCGCCGAGACATCATGCGGCTGCTCGACGAGGAGCGGGTCCTGCAGGGCGGCACCCTGGCCGGCAACCCGCTGACCATGGCGGCCGGCCTCGCCACGCTCGACGTGCTCGCGGAGCCCGGCTTCTACGAAGAGCTGGAGCGCAAGGGCGCCCTGCTGGAGGCGGCGGTGGAGCGCCACCGGGCCGAGAAGGGGCTCGACTTCCACTTCGTGCGCACCGGCAGCATCTTCGCGTTCATCTTCGTCCCGCGCGGCACCCCGGTCCGCCGCAAGGCGGATGTCGCGGCCCAGCCGCACTCGCCCTACACCACGCTGTACGCGGGCATCCGGAAGGACGGCTATCACCTGGCGCCGGACATCGAGGAGCCGATGTACATCTCCGCCGCGACGCCGGACGAGACCCTTGAGGACTTCGCCGCTCGCGCCGTCGCATTCCTCGCCACCGACCCGAACACACCGCGGGTCACCCCCGCCTAGGACTGGACTCTTGTTCCGGATCAGTCCGCCGGATCAGTTCGCCGGACCAGGTCGCAGGGCCAGGTCGGCCCCGGGCCGGTCGACGGCGTCCGACGGGGCCGCCGACCCCGGCACGATCCGAACGACCGACCCCCGGGCCGTGCTCCGGTCCGGGCCCCGCCAGCCCGCGCATTCCGCCGGGCGGACGCCGCCGACCGCGTCCGCCCGGCACACCGCACCCCCCTGGCACGACCGTGACCGCGCTCCGCGGGCCGTGGTCCCCGGGCCGTGATCCCCGGGCCGCGGCCCGCGCCGCCCGGATCGCACCCGCACCGCCTCGCCACCCGCGCCCCGGACTCCGCCCGAGCCGCCCGGAAGTCGGACCGCCCGCCCCCTGCCGACGGGACTAGACATGAACACTGAGGCCAGGAGCCTTCCCCTCCTCCCCACCCAAGAGAGCGTGCTGTTCGCCGAGGCGGCACACGGCCGGCCGGGCACCCACAACCTGGCCCTGGCGCTGCGGCTCACCGGCCCGCTCGACCGCGCCGCCGTCGACGGCGCGCTGCGCGCGCTGACCGAGCGGCACGAGGCGCTGCGGGTGAGCATCACCGAGCACGAGGGCGGGCCGCGGCAGACGATCGCGGACGCGGTGACCGTGCCCCTGGAGGAGGTCGACCTCGCGGCCCCGGACCAGGACCCCGCCGACGCCGTCCTCGACCGGTACTTCACCGAAGCCCAGGACCGGCCGTTCCCGCTCGACCGGGCGCCACTGCTGCGGGCCGCCCTGTTCCGACTCGGCGGGCAGCGGCACGTCCTGCTGCTCGTGGCGCACCACAGCATCGCGGACGGCGACTCCCTCGACGTACTCGCCCGCGAGTTCGGCCCCCTCTACGCGGCCCGCGCCGAGGGACGGCAGAACCCGCTGCCGCCGCCCGCCCTCGGATACGCCGACCATGTCGCCGCCCGGCTCTCCAAGGCCTTCGACCGGCGCCGGACCCGGGCCCTGCAACACTGGCGCACCGAACTCGACGGCGCGCCCGCCACCCTGGACCTGCCCATGGCCCGGCTCGGCGGCACCACCCGCCGGCGCGCGGCCACCCACCGCCGGGACCTGCCGAAACCGGTGGCGGCCCGGTTGCGCGCGCTCGCCACCGAACACCGCGCGAGCCTCTTCTCCGTACTGGCCGCCGGTGCCTTCGCCCTGTTCGGCCGCTACACCGGCGAGCGCGACATCGTGCTCGGCGTGCCCCTGTCCACCCGGCTGGAACCGGGCTCCGAAGGCCTGGTCGCCCTGACGGTCAACACCATGCCGCTGCGCATCGGGTTCGACGCCGACGAGGACTTCCTGCCGCTGCTGCGCCAGGTCCAGGGCCGTACCTTCCAGGCGCTGCGCCATCAGGGCGTGGCCTTCCACGAACTGGTCCACGCCGTCAACCCGCCCCGGTCCGCGGGCCGTCAGCCGGTCTTCCAACTGGCCCTCAACCACGTCCGCACCGGTCCCGCGGCAGAGCCGGAAGCCGGGCTGCTCGTGGAGTCGCTGCCGATAGCCAACTCCACGGCCGCGTTCGAGCTGATGCTCACCTTCGTGGAGGCGGGGGACGACATCCGGTTCTACGTCGAGTACGACACCGAGCGCTTCGACGCGCGTACCGTCCATGCCCTCGCGGACCACCTCGCCCACCTGCTCGTCGGCGTCTGCACCGATCCCCGCGTCCCCCTCGCCGACCTCGACCTGATGGACGAGGAGGAGCGACGGCGCGTCCTGCACCACTGGAACGACACCGGCGCGCCCCGGACCGACGACACCGCGCCGGCCCTGTTCGCCCGGCAGGCCGCCCGGCGGGGCGACGCCCTCGCCGTCGTCTGCGGCACGGACCGCCTCAGCTACCGCGACCTCGACCGGCGCTCCGCCCGGATGGCCCGGCTGCTTACCGAACGCGGCGTCCGCGAGGGCGACTTCGTGGGCCTGGCGACCCGCCGCTCCACGACCACCGTCGTCGCCCTGCTCGCCGTGCTGCGCGCCGGAGCCGCCTATGTGCCGCTCGACCCGGTATATCCGCGAGAGCGACTGGCGTTCATGGTGCAGGACGCCGCCCCCGCCTTGGTGATCAGCGAGACCTCCGCCGTCGCCAGCCTCCCGGCCGGGCCCGGCGCACCCCCGGTCCTGCTGCTGGACGACCCGCAGGTGACGGCCCTTCTCAAGGCGCCCGGCGAGGACCCGTTCGCGTCCGCCGTGACCGCCGACCACACCGCCTATGTCATCTACACCTCCGGCTCGACCGGCCGGCCCAAGGGCGTCGCGGTCACCCACCGCAACATCGCCAACCTCGTCGCGTGGGCGGCCGACGCCTTCGGTGACGGGCTCGGGCGGGTGCTCGCCGCTACCTCCCTCAGCTTCGACGTCTCCGTGTTCGAGATCCTCGGGCCGCTGCTCAACGGCGGCAGCATCGAAATCGTCCGCGACCTGCTGGAGATCGGCGAACGCGGCGGCTGGCAGGGCACACTCGTCAGCGGTGTCCCCTCGGTCCTGGACCGGCTGATCGCCGACGGCGCCCCTGATCTGCGCGCCGACCACCTCGTCCTCGCGGGCGAGGCACTGACCCCGCAGGTCGCCGCCCGGCTGCGGGCCGCCGTACCCGGCGCCCGGCTGGTCAACGCCTACGGCCCGACCGAGACGACGGTGTACGCCAGCGCGTCCGCGCCCCAGGGCACCGAAGCGGACGGGGCCGCGCGGGAGGCGCCGCCCATCGGCCGCCCGCTGCGCAACACCCGCCTGTACGTCCTCGACGACCGGATGCGGCCCCTGCCCGTGGGCGTGCCCGGCGAACTGTACATCGCCGGCGCCGGCGTCACCCGTGGCTATCTGCACCGGCCCGACCTCACCGAGGCCCGCTTCGTCCCCGACCCCTTCGGGGAGCCCGGAGCGCGCATGTACCGCTCCGGCGACATCGTGCTGCGCCGGCCCGACGGACAGCTCCAGTACGTCGGACGCACCGACGACCAGGTCAAACTCCGCGGCTTCCGGGTCGAGTTGAGCGAGGTGGAGGCGGTCCTCGGAGCACAGCCCGAGGTGTCCCAGGCCGTCGTCGTCGTGCACGAGGACGGCCAGGGCGAACGCCGGCTGGTCGGTTACGTCACACCGGCACCGGGCGCCGCACCGGCCCCGGACCGACTGCGCGCCGCGCTCGCCCGGCTGCTGCCCGAGTACATGGTCCCGGCCGCCGTCGTACCGCTCGACGCGTTGCCGCTGTCGCCCGCCGGCAAGCTGGACCGCGGCCGGCTGCCCGACCCCGGCTTCGGCGCCCTCGCGGGCCGGCCGCCCCGTACCGAAGACGAGATCACCCTCGCCGCGCTGTTCGCCGAGGCGCTCGGTCTGCCCGAGGTGTCGGCCACCGACAGCTTCTTCGACATCGGCGGACACTCCCTGCTGGCGATCCGGCTGGTCCGCCGGATCTGCGCGCGGCTGGGCACCGAGCTGACCGTGCGTGACCTGTTCGAGACGCCGACCGTGCAGGGCCTGGCGCAGCGGCTGCGCCCGGACCCCGCCGCACCGGCGGCAGCGGCCGCCGCGAAAGCGGCCCCGACAGACGACTTCGGGGTGCTGCTGCCGCTGCGCACCCGCGGCAGCAGGCCCCCGCTGTTCTGCGTCCACCCGGGATTCGGGCTCAGCTGGAGCTATGCCGCGCTGATGCGCAGGCTCGACTCCGAACAGCCGGTGTACGCCCTCCAGGCCCGCGGCATCACCACCGCCGACGAGATGTCCGACAGCTACGTGGAACTGCTCGACGACTATCTGAGCCAGATCCGCGCCGTCCGCCCGCACGGGCCGTACCGGCTGCTCGGCTGGTCCTTCGGCGGCCTGGTCGCCCACTCACTGGCCGCACGGCTGCAGGCCGAGGGCGAGCGGGTCGAACTGGTCGCGATGCTGGACACGGTGATGGTCACCGGCGACGAGCACACCCCTGCGGACGTGTGGGAGCTGATCGAGGCCGAGACGGCCGCCGTACGCCAGGTCGTGCCCGACGAGAAGCGGCTGCTGGCGGTCGTGGAGAACCTGATCCGGGTGCGCGACCAGTTCCGTCCCGAACGCTACCGCGGCGACGTGCTGTTCTTCGTCGCCGCCGAGGAACCGGGCCGGCCGCCGACCTTCCGCGAGCCCTGGCTGCCGTATGTCGAGGGCCGGCTGCTGGAGCACCGGATCGCCTGCGCCCACATGGAGATGATGAACGCCCGCCCCGCCCGGGAGATCGGCGACCTGGTGGCCAAGGCGCTGGACGCGCTCGACAACACCGCCCCGCAGCTGGACCGCTAGCGGTCCCGTGGGACCGGACACGAAACGGAGAAGGGCTCGCACTATGCCCCGTACTGCCCTGGTACTCGGCGGGAACCGCGGGATCGGCCTGGCCGTCGCCCGGCATCTGGCCGCCCGCGGCGACCGGGTCGCCGTCAGCCACCGCTCCGGTGAGCCGCCCGCCGGGCTGTCCGCCGTACGCTGCGATGTCACCGACGCGGAGGCGGTGACCGAGGCCTGCGCACAGGTCAAGGCGGAACTGGGCCCGGTGGAGGTGCTCGTCCACAACGCGGGCATCACCCGGGACCGGCCGTTCGCCGCCATGACCGCCGAGGACTTCGAGGCGCCGCTGCACACCAATCTGCTCGGCGCGTTCCACGGAGTCAAGCCTGTGCTGCGCGGCATGATGCGCGCCCGCTGGGGCCGCATCGTCCTGATGTCCTCCACCGTCGCGCTGTCCGGCGCGGTCGGACAGACCAACTACGCCGCCTCCAAGGCCGGTTTGATCGGCTTCGCCCGGTCACTCGCGCGGGAGGTGGCCGGCCACGGCATCACCGTCAACGTCGTCGCTCCCGGCTACACGGACACCGACATGGTGGCGGCCATGCCCGAGGAGAAGCGGCAGAGCCTGCTGGCGACGGTGCCGATGCGCCGTATGGCCACCCCGGACGAGGTCGCGGCGGCGGTCGGCTACCTCACCGGCGAGGACGCGGGCTATGTCACCGGCACCGTGCTGCGCGTCGACGGAGGGGTCGGCATGGGCCACTGACCTGCACCCCGGCACGCGCACCACCCGGCACCGCAGCACGGACGGCCGGATCCGCCCCACACGAGGAGGAACAGGAAGTGTCCACCCGGCCGCCGCGTACCACGAGCCCGAGCCCCGGCACGCCCACCCCCCTCGCCCTGGTTCGCGCCACCGAGGACGTCCTGCCGCTGCTGGACGCCGTCACGCTCGCCCCGTACGAACGGGACCGGGCCGCCCGGCTGCCGGCGGGGGAGCGCCGCGCGGACTACCTGGCCGCGCATGTGCTGGTACGGCTGTGCGCGGCGCGTCTGCTGGACGTGGACCCCGCCGCCCTGGTGCTCGGTCAACGCTGCGCCGAGTGCGGCGGCGAGGACCACGGCCGGCCGTTCCTGCGCGACCGGCCCGACGTGGGCGTGAGCCTCTCCCACGCCAGGGGCGCCGTCGCCGGCGCCGCAGGCATGGGCCCGGTCGGTGTGGATGTGGAGGACGCCGCGGACGCGGTGTTCTCCCCGCGGGTGGCCGCCCGGGCCCTGGCCCCCGCCGAACTCGCCGCGGTCCACGCCGACCCCGACCCCGCACGGTCCTTCCTCCGGCTGTGGGTGCGCAAGGAGGCCCTGGTGAAGGTGGGCGTGACAACGCTCGGCGAACTGCGCGGAACCGACCTCGCGGCCTCCGGCGCACCGGCCGGCCGGCGGTCGGCCGACGGGCGGCACGCCGACCGGCTCCTCGCCGACTGGCGGTTCGCCGACTGGAGCAGCCCGGACGGCCGGCTGATCGCTGCCGCCGTCGCGCACACCACCCCCGCCCTCGACGGCGGGAGCGACCTCGATGCCGCCCGCTTCGCCCATTCATTCGCCTATTCAGGAGAGCAACACGCATGACTGCGAACCAGTCCGTGGCAGACAACCGGACCCGGACGGCGACCCCGCGCCGGTTCCTGATGTGCCCCCCGCGCCACTTCGGCGTCACCTACTCCATCAACCCCTGGATGAACCCCGGCAAGCCCGTGGACGGCGGCCTCGCGCTGCGCCAGTGGGAGGGGCTGCGCGATCTGTACCGGGAACTCGGGCACACCGTGCTGGAGATCGAGCCGGCTCCCGGCCTGCCCGACATGGTCTTCGCGGCCAACGGCGCCACCGTGGTCGACGGCAAGGTGTTCGGCGCTCGCTTCCGGCATGTCGAGCGCACCGCGGAGGGCCCCCTGTACCTGGAGTGGTTCCAGCGGCAGGGCTTCGACGAGCTGTACTGGCCGGAGCACATCAACGAGGGCGAGGGCGACTATCTGGTCGTCGGCCGCCGGCTGCTCGCCGGCACGGGCTTCCGCACCGACCAGCGCTCGCACTTCGAGGCACAGGAGTTCTTCGGGCTGCCCGTCACCGGACTCCGGCTGGTGAACCCGTCGTACTACCACCTGGACACCGCGCTCGCGGTGCTGTCCGAGGACGAGGTGGCGTACTACCCGAAGGCGTTCACCGAGGGCAGCCAGGCGGTGCTGCGCGCCATGTTCCCGGACGCCGTGCTCGCGACCGACGAGGACGCCGCGGTGTTCGGGCTGAACATGCTCTCGGACGGCAAGCACGTGCTGCTTCCGAAGTCGGCCACCGGACTCGCCGGGCGGCTCGCCGAGCGCGGTTTCGAGCCGATAGGGGTGGACCTCACCGAACTCCTCAAGGCGGGTGGCAGCGTGAAGTGCTGCACCCTGGAACTGCGGGGCTGACGCCGATGGACAGCCACATCGTCGAGCGGTACGGCGAGTCTGCCGTCAACTGCCTCACCGGGAGCTACTCGGTCCTCGCCGGCCTCGCCGGCCGCCCCGTGGCGGAACAGACCGTCTTCGAGTGCGGGGACGGCTATCTGTTCCAGGCCGGCCTGGACGAGTCGGGATACCCCGAGTACATCTTCCCGGTCGAGGAGGCGGGGGCGCTCGGCATGACCCGGTCGGGGTTCACGGTGCACAAGGAGCCCATCGACTTCGACGCGCCGGGCCCGCACCTTCAGGCGCTGCTGGCACGGCACCGGGCGGTCATCGTGTGGGTCAACACGGCCCACCTCAACTACGCCGACGTCTACCGGGACAACAACCCGTACCTGCACGCGGTCGTGGTCCAGGGCATCGCCGCCAACCACAGCCACGTCGACGTACACGACAGCCTCGTCGTCGGCCCGCAGCCGTACAGCTGCCGGGCCGTGGTGACCATCGACGACCTCGTCCGCTCGGCGGCCGACCGGATCAAGAGCGACGCGCATGACGCGATGGGCTTCTTCTACGCCGTCTCCGACGACCTCCTCGCGGCCGATTCCCCGGACCCGGCCGCGGCCGACGGCGAGGGGCGCCCGAACGGCGCGGAGCTGAGCGGTGCGCTGACCCGTCAGGCGGAGCGGTTCTTCGCCGAGGAGCGCTTCCGGGAGGCGATCCGCCGCTATCAGGCGCTGTGCGAGGAGTGTTTCGCAGGCTCGTCCGAACGTGCCGCCTACGGCGCCCGTCGACTGTTCCACCACGCCTCGGTCCTCTACGCGGTGCCCAGCCTGAAGCTGATGGCCCACTCCCTGCGGGCCGCCGGTGCCTCGGAGCGCAGCCTGACCCTGCATGCGGAGGCCACGCGGCACTGGGAAGCCATGGGTGTGCTCGCCCTGCGCTACGAGGCGACGTCCGCGCCGTCGGTGCGGCAGCGGATCACGCAGCGGTTCGACCAACTGGACGAGGTGACCGCGAAGCTGTGGGAATCGGTGGCGGCCGCCCCGGAGACACACACCCGGCCGTCCTGAACACCTACACGGTCCTAGCTGCGCGGGACGTCCTTGACGTACACGATGCCGTCGCTGTTCGCCAGGTGGGCCGGGTCAAGCGGGGCGTAGCCGAACCAGGGGGAAACGCGGGGGGCGGGCGGCATGCCGGCGAGGGCGGCGGCCAGCCGCCGGGCGTCGACGACGCAGCGGTCCTCCGGGAGCGCGTACAGGAGTCCTTCGACGGTGTCCGGGGGCGGGGCGTCGACTCCCTGGTGCCGGATCGTGCCGAGGGCCGTGGCCACGAAGGCGTACTCCTCGCCGAGTCGGGCGCTCACCAGCGCACCGGCGCTCCACCACGCCACCGCGCCCTCCCACAGCTGCATCGTGCTCTTCTCCCGCTGGAGATGGGAGTTGTGGGCGTGGACGAGGGCCGGGCCCCGTTCGGCGAGGGCGAGGAGGTTGTCAGCCATCATCAAACCCCGCAGCGCGCACAGCTGTGTCATGCGGGCCGGGGAGGCGTCGGCCATCCAGTGGTGGTAGCGCAGCAGGCCGACGGCGGTGCGTCCGTACAGGCGCGCCCGGTCCCAGTCGTCCCGTGAGGTCGCCGCGAGCAGGTGCGGCGTCTGCTGGTCGAGTAGTGCCACCAGATCGTCGGCGAGCAGCCGCAGTCGGCCGGCTTCGGCCGACTGCCCCACGGACCGGGCCGGGTCCGTCATCGCGGCGGGGGCGGTCCACCGGTCGTCGGCGCCGAGCAGACGGTCGAGTGTGTCCGGGGTGCAGGGGAGCAGGCCCGGGTCCACACGGGCCACGAGGTAGCCGTGGAGTGCGGTGAGGGCGTGCCGGGGGCTTGCGGCGTGGGTGATCTCCAGCGGGCCGTCGAAGCCGGCGAAGCGGAGCCGCTCGGACGCGGGCCGGCCGTCGTTGTACGCGCGCATCCAGCGCACCAGTTCACGGTTGGGCGCCGACACGTTGAACCACTCGTGGCTGAAGCCACGCTCCATGACCTCGTCGAGGGAGCCCTGGCCCGAGGTGACGTAGTCGTCCACGACCAGGCCCGTCATGCAGTCGCTCTCGATCGCGATCGTCCGGTAGCCCTCCTGCTCGACAAGCTGTCGGAAGAGCTCGTTGCGCAGGTCGAGCAGAGCGTCCTCGCCGTGGTTGGGCTCACCCAGGGCGAGCAGTCGCGGCCGGGCCGGGAGCAGCCTCATGACGGCGGCAGCCTCGACGGCATGGGCGGTGTCCTTGATGTCAGCATCCATGCCTTCAACGCTATCGCTGAACCCTCGGTTGAAACTTGGTCGCGATATCGTCGGTTCCATGGGGCGAAACCTTCAAAACGGTGATCGGCTCAGGCCGGTTGATCTGGCGCGCGGGCATGGTCTGTCCACACAGGCGGTCAGGAACTACGAGGAGGCCGGCATCCTTCCCGCCGCGGATCGCACACTCCACGGCTACCGCGTCTATACCGCGCTGCACGCGGGGGCCCTGCGCGCGTTTCTCGCCCTGGTGCCCGGCCACGGCCACCAGACGGCGACGTCGATCATGCGGGCCGTGAACGAGGGAGTGGTCGACGAGGCCCTCCGCCTCATCGACGCGAGCCACGCTCAGCTCCTCGACGACCGGCGGACCCTCCAGGCCGTGGAGAGCGCCCTCCGTGACCTTGGTCCCGCTACGGCGCCCGAGCCCGGCGCGGAGTCCGAGTCGGCCGCGGTGTCCGGGCCCGGGGGCACGTTCATCGGGCCGCTGGCGGACAAGCTCGGAATCCGGCCCGCGACGCTGCGCAAATGGGAGCGCGCCGGGCTGGTGCGCCCGCGCCGCGACCCGATCACCGGGTACCGCGTCTACGACGAGGCCGACGTACGGGACGCCCGGCTGGCTCACCAGCTCAGGCGGGGCGGCTACCTGTTGGAGCAGATCGCTCCGCTGATCGCCCAGGTCCGGTCGGCCGGCGGGCTGGAGCCACTGGAGGCCGCACTGCGCGACTGGCACGGCCGGCTGTCGGCCCGCGGGCGCGCGATGCTGACCGGGGCCGCGGAACTGGAGGCGTACCTCCGCAAGCTCGGATGACCCGTCCGCGGGGCATGTCGATGTGGTGCCGCACCAACGGGCAGTGGCGGCGCTCCTCTTGGAGGTCGGCCTGCGCCTTGATCTGCCTGCGATAGCCGCGGGCCGCGGGCCGCGAGCTGCGGCGCCTACGCGAACCCGGCGCGGCCGCCCACACGCCGTACCGCGCGAGCCGGACCCGGACCGGCCCCCTGAGCAGATGCCTGTGCGCGCGGTCTCCTAATATCGTTTCGCATTCTTCGACGGACGCTGATGCCCGCCTGGCCGTGGCCGCCGTCCAACGCCCAACGCGACACAACGACTCCACCGCATGGCGATGGAGTCGTGCATCGAGGAGGAACGTTCATGTACGCCCGGAGGATCGGCGCGGCCGCGGCAACCGCAGTGGCGCTCCTGGCAGCCCGCGACCTCGTCCAGAAGAGGCACGCACTGCTCCGAAACTTCCCGGTGGTCGGGCATGCCCGGTACCTGTTGGAGACGATCGGGCCGGAGCTGCGGCAGTACATCGTGACGTCCAACGAGGAGGAGCGCCCGTTCAGTCGTGACCAGCGCACCTGGATCTATGCGTCGGCGAAGGAGGAGAACAACTACTTCGGGTTCGGAACCGAGGTAGACGTCGAGCACGTGCAGGGGCACGCCTACCTGAAGCAGCGCACGTTCGCCGGAACCCTGCCCGACGCGCACGACCCGCAGGCGCCACTGCCCTCGGCCAAGGTGCTGGGCGGGCCGCGCGGGCGCGCCAAGGCGTTCCGGCCGGCGAGCGTGGTGAACATCTCGGCGATGAGCTTCGGATCGCTCTCCGGCGCTGCCATCACGGCGCTCAACAAGGGGGCGGCGCTGGCGGACACGATGCACAACACGGGCGAGGGCGGTCTCTCGCCGTACCACCGCAATGGCGGCGACCTCGTCCTTCAGATCGGTACGGCGTACTTCGGCTGCCGCAACGAGGACGGCAGCTTCAACCTCGACAAGCTCAAGGACGTGGTCGCCGGCGCTCCGGTCAGGGCGATAGAGATCAAGCTCTCCCAGGGCGCCAAGCCAGGGCTGGGCGGGATGCTGCCGGGCGCGAAGGTGACCCCGGAGATCGCCCGGATCCGCGGCATCCCGGTCGGCAAGGACTGCGCCTCCCCGTCGCGGCACACCGCGTTCAGCGACGTCGACTCGATGCTCGACTTCGTCGAACTGATCGCCACCGAGACCGGTCTGCCGGTCGGGGTCAAGAGCGCGGTCGGAGAGATGGGCTTCTGGCAGGAGCTGGCCACGCTGATGGCGCGCGGTGACCGTGGTGTCGACTTCGTGACCATCGACGGAGGTGAGGGCGGCACCGGGGCGGCGCCGCGGATCTTCGCCGACTCGATGTCGCTGCCGTTCCGGATGGGCTTCTCCCGGGTCTACGGAACCTTCGCCGAGCTGGGTCTGACCGACGAGCTGACCTTCATCAGCTCCGGCAAGCTCGGCCTGCCCGAGAACGCCGCGGTCGCCTTCGCTCTGGGTGCCGACATGATCAACGTGGCTCGTGAGGCGATGCTGTCCATCGGCTGCATCCAGTCGCAGAAATGCCACACCGACACGTGTCCCACCGGCATCGCCACCCAGAACGCGTGGTTGGCCCGTGGCCTCGACCCGGCCTCGAAGGCCACCCGGGCCGCCGTCTACCTGCGCACCCTGCGCAGGGAGCTGATCAAGGTGTCGGGAGCCGTCGGCGTCGCCCACCCGGGACTCATCACGGCCGACGACATCGAGATCATGAACGGCGACTACGAGGCCCGCACCCTGGCCAGTGTCTACGGCTACAAGGACGGCTGGGGACAGCTCGGCCCGCACCTCGCCGACGAGATCACGGCACTGCTCGTCACCAGGCCGACCGCCGACGAGAAGCCGGCCGTCTGACCCGACGACATCGACAAGCGCCGCGCTCTACCTGACGTTCGTGCCGGGCTCCGAGCCGCCTTCGCTGAAGCCGGCGGGATGGCCGGGGGCGTGGGGCGGTGCCTTTGACCTGAGGGCCGGACAGGCCCTAGGTCGGGACAGGTGCACCGGACAGCCGCTCTTCCCCAGCAACCACAAGCACTGTGCCGACAACAGGCGACGACCTGGGTGGCCATGGCGTGTGCGCGGTGCGGGGGAGGGGCGGCTGCGCTCGGCTAGCGGGAGGTGTCGGGGCCGGGGCGGGATGCGTAGTGCAGGGTGTGGAAGCGGCCGGCCTGTTCGCGGTCGGCGGGATCGTGGCTCAGTGCTCGTACCGCCTCGATGGCGTAGCGCTGTTCCCGGGTGTCGGTGAAGCGCCGCTGCGGATAGGTTCGGGAGGGATCGCAGGTCGTCCGCAGTCCGTGTGCGGCCAGGGCCTGCTCGATCGGGTCGTAGGAGATGGTCCGCAGCACGAACGCGTTGACCCACATCGGCCGCCGGGCCTTGGCCAGCAGGGTGGTGAAGGTCCGGGCGGTGATATAGCTTCCGCCCCCGGTGAGCGTGATGAGGCCGACCTGTGCGAGTGCGCGGCCCAGCCGGGGGCTGGGCGGGACCTGTTCCAGGTTGTCGGTGAACGCCACGTCCAGCAGGCCCACCGCGTGCGCGTACGCCACGGCCGGTCCGGAGACGTCCAGGCCGAACACGGGGACCGCGTCCGACCGGCGGCGTTCGGCGTAGAACTCCTTGTCCCAGGCGGTGAGCTCGGCTGTCGACATGGTCTGGGCGGTGCTGGAGGTGTAGCGCTGGTACATATCCGCCAGGGTCACGTCGTGGTTGAGCAGTGCGGCGTTGATTCCGTACGAGCAGCACAGGTCCAGCACCGCCGGTGGGCGTGGGTGGCCGTCGTCGAGGGCGGTCCGCTCGGCGGCGGTCTGACGGAAGTCGGGCTGGGCGTGGTGCGGGATCTCGTACTGAAGCGGGGCCAGCCGGGCGAAGTACGCGCGCGGGTCGGGCCGGTCGTAGATGTCGTCGAACCGAGACTTGCCACCCGCCACACCGCTGATACCGCCAGAGCGCGACTCGGTCATGCCGTAGTCCTCCTCAACGAACTCACCTGTGCCTCAAGCCTCCATCCTGTGAGGTCTCCCGGATGCTGGGATGTCCGCACCGGGGGCGCACAGGCGCACTCTGCTGTGTGGTGTGTACGTATCGAGGGACTGGGCTCACCTCTGACGGCTACTGCTGGCAGGTGAGTTGGACGCCCGCGGCCTGGGCTTGGCCGTCTACTGCGTGGTACCGTATAGCAGTACTCGGTACTACGAGGTACCAGGAGGGGCGAAGAGGAGCAGCGATGGACGACCTGACGGAGATGCTGAAGGGCACGCTCGAGGGCTGCGTGCTCGAAATCATCGCAGGCGAGGAGACCTACGGGTACGCCATCACGCGCAGGCTGAACGAGCTCGGCTTCACCGACGTCGTCGAGGGGACGGTGTACACCATCTTGCTGCGACTGGAGAGGAACAGACTCGTCCAGGTGACGAAACGGCCGTCCGAGGTGGGCCCGCCGCGCAAGTTCTACGCGCTCAACGACGCCGGGCGCGAGGAACTCGCGAGGTTCTGGGCGAAATGGCAGTACCTCTCATCACGCATCGACAAGCTCAAGGAGGGCGGGAGATGAACTTCTGGGAGACCATCACAGGCAGCGATCTCACCAGGGAATGGAAGGCGTTCGAAGCCCGGGCAGAGGCATTGCCGGCCGACTACCGGCCGGCGTGGGACCAGATCAAGGGCCACCTCTTCCCCTACGCGGACTTCACCGGTCGCAACCTGATGCCGATCCTCGACGCCGCCCTGGGGCTGCTCGAAGAGGCATCGGCGGACCGGCAGAGCATCCACGAGGTGCTCGGCGACGACATCCCCGGCTTTTGCGCGGCACTGGCCGGCGGTGAGGGGGCCCGAACCTATCGCGACCGGTGGCGCGAGCAGTTGAACAGGAACGTCGCAAGGAAATTGGGCCGGCTGGGAGGCTGACGTGGGCATCCAAGACATCATCGAGGGCAAGAAGCAGTGGCGGGCGCACATGGCTCGGGTCAAGGCGCTCCCGCCGGACTACCAGATCGTCTACAAGGAGATGCAGAGGTACCTGTTCAAGGTCGGCCCGATCGATCTACCTGACGGGCGCCTGCTCCCCGGTATTGTCGACTTCTTCGAGGAAGGCGTCGCGGCCGGCAAGGGAGTGTTGGAACTCATCGGCCACGACGTCGCCGCCTTCTGTGACGACCTGGTCAAGGACTCACGCACCTACGCGGACGTCTATCAGGAGTCCATCAGCGGGAAACCCGGCACGGACGAGAGCGCAGACCGGCAAAATCAGACAGGTTGACGGCGCCCTGCGGCAGCGCGGCAGCGCGGGAGCACGTGACCGAGACCGACGCCGCCGACAGCCTCGGGTACGTCGCCGACCACCCGGTCACTCGACACGCTCCCGCGCTCCCGGGATCTCCCGTCTACGCCCTGGCCTGCCATGCCCGCCGTGAGGGTCTCACCGGCCCTTTAGGATCAGGGCCGATCACGGTTTCCGGGGGATACGGATGGCTTTCGAGATGGACCTGCCGCTCGCTGAAGACGCCGAGGCCGCTCGGCTCGCTTCCGAGCTCACCGAACTCGACAACGAGCGCTTCCTGCGGGCCGTGCTACGCGACCAGGCACGCTTCCACCACCGCAGCACGGATCGCCTCGTCGGCCGGTCCGGCGATGTTCCGGAGAACACCGAGCCCACCTCCAGCCTCCTGCTGCGCGCCGTCCACCTGTGCTTCACGGCTCACCTGCCACTGAGCCTCTCACCCGACGTGCTCTGGTACGCCGTCGTGCACGAGGTAGCCGTCCACGTCCGCCTGAACTCCGGCACCTACGCGGGACTCTTCACCGAAACGCCGGGGCACCAGCAGACCATCGCCGTCCGCGACGATGTGGCTCCGATGGATTGGGAGCGCTCGATCCACCTGGTCCAACAGCCCCTGCGTGCCCGCATCGGCGATGACGTAGCCGACCTGTTCCAGCCCGCCTTCTCGACCACCACCCGCACCGATGCCACGGCCGCGCTGGTGGCGCTGATGGACGTGGTCAGCCCGTACTACCGCTTCCGGTGGGTCTCGCTCTGCGGCATTCCCCGGATCCGACTGGAGGGCACGGACCGGGACTGGCGCCTGCTGGCGGCCCGGGTACGGGAGCTGGAAGGATGGTTCGACGGCCTACGGCCGTGGTTCGCCGCCCTGCACCCGGTGCTGGACTCGATCTGTGCGACGGCCTCGGGGTGGGGTATCGACGAGGAGTTCTGGCGTTCGCTCTACAAGTGGGAGTCGGCCTCCGGCGGCGACAAGGTCACTGGCTGGATCACCGCTTTCTTCGCCCACCGATACACCGACGACGGACCGTTTCCCAAGCAGTCGTTCGGCCCGGGAACCACCGACGAGGAGCACTTCCCTTCGCACATCTCCCGCGTCCCGTTCCGCTGGGAGACGCCCACCGGCACCTTCGAGATGGCCTTCCTCGGTGGTGTGCTCGGCACAGAACGCGACGGTGAGTGGATCCGGCCGTGCCTCGGCTACGCCGTGGCGGAACTGCTCCCCGCTACCGAGCCCCGCGGCGAGCGCCTGCCCGAGCCCGGCCGGCGTTGACAGTGCTCGTGATCAATGCACCTAGTAGGGCTTGGTCAGGTTCACTCGCCAGTGGCGTGTCCGTTTGATCGGGTGGCTCG
>NZ_BMVG01000033.1 GCF_014650595.1 Streptomyces alanosinicus | reverse complement strand
GTGCACCTCGACACCGGCCGGGGGCGCGATGTCGGCGGCGGTGACCAGACCCGGGCCCTGCTTGCGCAGGTACATCACGACCGGCTCGTCGTGCTCCGAGGAGACGACCAGCTGCTTGATGTTGAGGATCAGGTCGGTGACGTCCTCCTTGACGCCCGGCACGGTGGTGAACTCGTGCAGGACACCGTCGATGCGGATGCTGGTGACAGCAGCGCCGGGGATCGACGACAGGAGGGTACGGCGCAGGGAGTTGCCGAGGGTGTAGCCGAAGCCCGGCTCCAGCGGCTCGATCACGAACCGGGAGCGGAACTCGTCGACGACCTCTTCGGTCAACGAGGGACGCTGAGCGATCAGCATGGATGAATCCTTCAGTCAGGGGCGCCCGCTATTTGACGCCCGACTCTGTACTGCAAGGGTACGGGCGATACGGCTTCTTCACAGAGGCCGTACCGCCCGGAACCGCAAAACCAGCGGAGCGTTGTGCGTCAGACGCGACGGCGCTTCGGCGGACGGCAGCCGTTGTGCGGGGTCGGGGTGACGTCCTGGATGGAGCCGACCTCGAGGCCCGTGGCCTGCAGGGAGCGGATCGCGGTCTCACGACCGGAACCCGGGCCCTTCACGAACACGTCGACCTTGCGCATGCCGTGCTCCTGGGCGCGGCGGGCAGCCGACTCGGCGGCCATCTGCGCGGCGAACGGCGTGGACTTCCGGGAGCCCTTGAAGCCGACGTGGCCGGCGGAGGCCCAGGAGATCACGTTGCCGGACGGGTCCGTGATCGAGACGATCGTGTTGTTGAACGTGCTCTTGATGTGCGCGTGGCCGTGAGCGACGTTCTTCTTTTCCTTGCGGCGCACCTTCTTGGCAGCGCCCTGACGACCCTTGGGGGGCATCTACTAACTCCTACGGGAGGTGGTCGGTCCTACAGCGAAGACCGTGGACAGGTGTCCGCTGCGGACTACTTCTTGCCCGGCTTCTTCTTGCCGGCAATGGCGCGACGCGGGCCCTTGCGGGTGCGGGCGTTGGTGATGGTGCGCTGACCGCGGACAGGCAGACCGCGACGGTGACGGAGACCCTGGTAGCAGCCGATCTCGACCTTGCGGCGGATGTCGGCCTGGACCTCGCGACGGAGGTCACCCTCGGTCTTGATGTTGTTGTCGACGTACTCGCGGATCGCGACCAGCTGCTCTTCGGTCAGGTCACGAACACGGGTGTTCGGGTCGACGCCGGTCGCAGCCAGCGTCTCCTTCGAGAGGGTCCGGCCGATGCCGAACACGTAGGTGAGGGCAACCTCCACGCGCTTTTCGCGCGGGATGTCAACACCGGAAACGCGTGCCATTCAATGGCTCCTGGTGATCTTCGGAGGTCTTCCGCAGAACCGGTTCCCGGCCGCCGTACCAGGTACGAACCGGGTCCCCGGCCTCCGGACCGGGGGTGTCGAGCTGGATGGCTCGGGCTCTGCGTATGAACAAATTCAGCTCGCGTCGCTGCGAATCTCTGCGATAGAGGTGCAGAGGGAGATGGTCGTGCGTCAGCCCTGGCGCTGCTTGTGGCGCGGGTTCTCGCAGATGACCATGACCCGACCGTGACGGCGGATCACCCTGCACTTGTCGCAGATCTTCTTGACGCTCGGCTTGACCTTCATGGTGAGGTTCTCCGGGTCAGTGCCATCACCCCGAGGCGATCCGGGGTGCGGGCAAGATCTACTTGTAGCGGTAGACGATCCGGCCACGCGTCAGGTCGTACGGAGACAGCTCCACCACGACCCGGTCGTCAGGGAGGATACGGATGTAGTGCATACGCATCTTGCCGCTGATGTGTGCCAGGACCTGGTGGCCGTTCTGGAGCTCGACCTTGAACATGGCGTTCGGCAGAGACTCGACGACAGTGCCCTCGATCTCGATGGCACCTTGCTTCTTGGCCACGCTTCGCCCTTCGAATCGACTACCTTGATCGACTCTCCCGCGAGCATGCGGACATGCGGGTGCACGAGAGCCGACGAGTCAGTCTACGTCGGCATACCCGGAAAGGCGAATCGAGGAATTCTGCCCCATCGGGAAGATCACTAAGCGAGCGGATCGGGAGCAGCGGTGATGCCGTACTCGGCCAGCTTCGCCTTACCGGCGTCGGGGGCCGTCAGGACCAGGGGGCCTTCCGGGGTGAGGGCGACCGAGTGCTCCCAGTGGGAGGACCAGGTGCCGTCCGTGGTGATGACCGTCCAGTCGTCCTCAAGGACCTCGGTGCGGGGGGTGCCGAGGGAGACCATCGGCTCGATCGCGAGGCAGAAGCCGGGGACCAGCTTGGGGCCCTTGCCGCGGCGGCGGTCGACGTAGTTCAGCAGATGCGGGTCCATGTGCATCTCGGTGCCGATGCCATGGCCGCCGTAGTCCTCGATGATCCCGTACCTGCCGCCGCCCGGCTTCGGCTGACGGCGGATGTACGTCTCGATCGCGCGGGAGATGTCGACCAGGCGGCTGCCCTGCTTCATGGCCGCGATACCGGCCCACATGGACTCTTCCGTCACCCGGGACAGCTCGACCAGCTCCGGAGCGTGACCGGAGCCCACGAAGGCCGTGTAGGCGGCGTCACCGTGCCAGCCGTCGATGATCGCGCCGCAGTCGATGGAGATGATGTCGCCGTCCTTGAGGACGACGTCGTCGGAAGGGATGCCATGGACGACCACGTCGTTCACGGAGGTGCAGATGGTCGCGGGGAAACCGCCGTAGCCCAGGAAGTTCGACTTCGCGCCGTGCTCGTCGAGGACCTTGCGGGCGACCTCGTCCAGGTCCTTGGTGGAGGCGCCGGGCACCGCGGCCTCCCGGGTGGCCGCGTGAATGGCGGCTACGACCAGGCCCGCCGCCCGCATCTTGGCGATCTGCTCGGGCGTCTTGATCTGCACCATAGGGGCCTGCGCTCTCCGTCACTCACGTCGGCTGGGTTTACCTGTACAACACTACGGCCGCGGCACCCGGGGAGGGGCACCGCGGCCGGAGGAGCCGCGCTCTACTGCTCGGCCTTCTCGCGCTTGAGAGCCCCCAGCGCCCGCTGAGTGATCTCGTCCACCGGGCCCAGGGAGGAGATCGTCACGACCAGGCCCTGCGCCTTGTAGTAGTCGATGATCGGCTCGGTCTGCGTGTGGTAGACCTCCAGCCGCGTGCGCACGGTCTCCTCGCGGTCGTCGCCGCGCTGGTACAGCTCACCGCCGCAGACGTCGCAGACGCCTTCCTTCTTCGGCGGGCTGTACGTCACGTGGAACACGTGCGACGAGTCGTTGCGGCAGATGCGGCGGCCGGCGATGCGCTTGACGACCTCGTCCTCGGGGACCTCCAGGTCCAGGACCGCGTCCAGCTTGATGCCCTCGGTCGTCAGCAGCTCGTCCAGCGCCTTGGCCTGGTCCACGTTCCGCGGGAAGCCGTCCAGCAGGAAGCCGTTCTCGGCGTCCGCCTGCTCCATCCGGTCCTTGGCCATGTCGATGGTGACCGAGTCCGGCACCAGCTCGCCGCGGTCCATGTAGGACTTCGCGAGCTTGCCCAGCTCGGTCTGCTGGCTGATGTTGGCCCGGAACAGGTCACCCGTGGAGATGTGCGGGATGACCAGCTCCTTGGCGAGCCGAACGGCCTGCGTTCCCTTACCGGCGCCCGGCGGCCCGACGAGGACGATACGCATCAGCGGAGGAACCCTTCGTAATTGCGCTGCTGGAGCTGGCTCTCGATCTGCTTCACCGTCTCAAGACCGACACCCACGATGATCAGGATGCTGGTACCGCCGAAGGGGAAGTTGTTCGTCGCCCCGAACCCGACCAACGCCATTGTTGGCACGAGAGCAATCAGACCCAGATACAGCGAACCCGGCCAGGTGATCCGGTTGAGCACGTAGCTGAGGTACTCAGCGGTCGGTCGGCCAGCCCGGATGCCCGGGATGAAGCCACCATACTTCTTCATGTTGTCGGCGACTTCCTCGGGGTTGAAGGAGATCGCCACGTAGAAGAACGCGAAGAAAACGATGAGCAAGAAGTACGAAACGATGTAAATCGGGTGGTCGCCCTTGGTCAGGTTCTGCTCGATCCAGGTCTTCCAGCCCGACTTGCCTCCCGCGAACTGCGCCACGAGCGCCGGAATGTAGAGCAGCGAGGAGGCGAAGATGACGGGAATCACACCCGCCTGATTCACCTTGAGCGGGATGTATGTGGACGTACCGCCGTAGGAACGCCGGCCGATCATGCGCTTCGCGTACTGCACCGGGATGCGGCGCTGGGCCTGCTCGACGAAGACCACGAGCGCGACCATGACGAGGCCGACCAGGATCACGGTGCTGAACTCGATCCAGCCGCCGGCCAGGGTGCCCTGCTTCTTGATGGCCCACAGCGCGGACGGGAAGGTGGCGGCGATCGAGATGAACATGAGGATCGACATGCCGTTGCCGATACCGCGGTCGGTGATCAGCTCACCCAGCCACATCACGACGGCCGTACCGGCGGTCATGCAGATGACCATGGTGATGGTGGTGAAGATCGACTGGTTCGGGACGATCGAGCCGGCGACCTGGCAACCGTTGAAGAGCGCGCCGCTGCGGGCGGTGGCGACCAGACCGGTGCCCTGGAGGATCGCCAGCGCCACCGTCAGATAACGGGTGTACTGCGTGATCTTCGCCGTGCCGGCCTGGCCCTCCTTCTTCAGGGCTTCCAGGCGCGGGATCACCACGGTCAGCAGCTGCAGGATGATGCTCGCCGTGATGTACGGCATGATCCCGAGCGCGAAGATGGTGATCTGCAGCAGCGCTCCACCGCTGAACATGTTGACCAGCCCGAAGAGGCCCTGGTTACCGGACGCCTCCCGGACACACTCCTGGACGGCTTTGTAGTTCACACCCGGGATCGGGATGTGCGTACCGACGCGGTACACCACGATGATGCCCAGCGTAAAAAGCAGCTTCTTGCGCAGGTCGGGCGTCCTGAACGCCCGGGCGAACGCGGTGAGCACGGTGCCTCCTGCGACCCCCGCGCAACTGCGTCAAGGGTGACGGTCTTGAGGTTCGACGAATGGACGAATGGATAACGGTCGACTGCCGCTCAGGGTGCCCCATCGGAAGCACCCGGTGAAAGTAGGCAGTGCTGGCCACCTTACCGGCGAGAGCACCGCCCTAGGAACGACCAACCGGGGATACCCCTTTTGTGGGGTATCCCCGGTCGGGATCGTTCATGTCATCGAGGGACCTGAGAGATTCAGACCAGCTCGGTGACCGTACCGCCGGCGGCGGTGATCTTCTCCTTGGCGGAGCCGGAGACGGCGTCGACCGTCACCTGCAGCGCCACGGAGATCTCGCCCTGGCCGAGGACCTTGACGAGGCTGTTCTTGCGAACGGCCCCCTTGGCCACCAGACCCTCGACCGTGACCTCGCCACCCTCGGGGTAGAGCGCGGCCAGCTTGTCGAGGTTCACGACCTGGAACTCGGTCTTGAACGGGTTCTTGAAGCCCTTCAGCTTCGGAAGGCGCATGTGGAGCGGCATCTGGCCACCCTCGAAGCGCTCCGGAACCTGGTAACGGGCCTTCGTACCCTTCGTACCACGACCGGCCGTCTTACCCTTCGACGCCTCACCACGACCGACACGGGTCTTGGCGGTCTTGGCGCCGGGGGCCGGACGGAGGTTGTGGATCTTCAGCGGGTTGTTCTCCGCCATGATCAGTCGACCTCCTCGACCGTCACGAGGTGGCGGACGGTGTGCACCATTCCGCGGAACTCGGGGCGGTCCTCCTTGACGACCACGTCGTTGACCCTCTTCAGGCCAAGCGAACGCAGGGTGTCACGGTGGTTCTGCTTGCTGCCGATGTACGACTTCGTCTGCGTGATCTTGAGCTGCGCCATTACGCACCAGCCCCGGCACGCGCACGGAGAAGAGCCGCGGGAGCGACGTCCTCGAGCGGCAGACCGCGGCGGGCCGCGACCTCCTCGGGACGCTGCAGGCCCTTCAGGGCCTCCACGGTCGCGTGCACGATGTTGATCGCGTTGTCGGAGCCGAGCGACTTCGACAGGATGTCGTGGATACCGGCGCACTCGAGCACGGCACGCACCGGACCACCGGCGATAACACCGGTACCCGGGGACGCGGGCTTGAGCAGCACGACGCCGGCAGCCTTCTCACCCTGGATCGGGTGCGGGATGGTGCCCTGGATACGGGGGACCTTGAAGAAGTGCTTCTTGGCCTCCTCAACGCCCTTGGCGATGGCGGCCGGCACCTCCTTGGCCTTGCCGTAACCGACACCCACGGTGCCGTCACCGTCGCCCACCACGACCAGCGCGGTGAAGCTGAAGCGACGACCACCCTTCACAACCTTGGCGACGCGGTTGATCGCGACAACGCGCTCAACGTACGCGGTCTTCTCGGCGGCAGCAGCGCCGCCGTCACGGCCCTTCCGGTCCCGCCGCTCGCCGCCACCGGCACCGCTGCCGCGGCGCTGGGGTCCAGCCATTGGATTACCTCTCTCTTTCCGCTAGCTACAAGCGGCTCAGAACTTGAGCCCGGCCTCGCGGGCGGCGTCCGCCAGGGCGGCGATGCGCCCGGCGTACTGGTTGCCACCACGGTCGAACACCACGGCCTCGACACCGGCGGCCTTGGCACGCTCGGCGACCAGGGCGCCGACCTGCTTGGCCTGCGCGGACTTGTCGCCCTCGCCACCGCGGACCGAAGCGTCCAGGGTGGACGCGGAAGCCAGGGTGTGGCCCTTCAGGTCGTCGATCACCTGCGCCACGATGTGGCGGTTGGAGCGGGTCACGACCAGACGGGGACGCTCCGCCGTACCGGAAAGGTTCTTGCGGATCCGGATGTGACGGCGCTTGATCGCGGCGCGCTTGTAGGCGTCGCCCTTGAGGATCTTCTGCCCGTATGCCATGGCTTACTTACCCGCCTTTCCGACCTTGCGGCGGATGACTTCGCCCTCGTACTTGACGCCCTTGGCCTTGTACGGGTCAGGCTTGCGCAGCTTGCGGATGTTGGCCGCAACCTCGCCGACCTTCTGCTTGTCGATGCCCTCGACCGAGAACCGGGTGGGGGCCTCCACCTTGAAGGTGATGCCCTCGGGGGCCTCGACGACGATCGGGTGGCTGTAGCCGAGCGCGAACTCCAGGTTCGAACCCTTGGCGGTCACGCGGTAACCGACACCACTGATCTCGAGCTTCTTCACGTAACCCTGGGTCACGCCGGTGATCATGTTCGCCACCAGCGTGCGGGACAGGCCGTGCAGGGCCTTGTTCTGACGCTCGTCGTTGGGGCGGGTGACGTTCAGGACGCCGTCCTCACCCTTGACGATGTCGATCGGCGCGACGACGGTGTGGGTCAGCGTGCCCTTGGGGCCCTTGACCGAGACCGTACGGCCGTCGATGGTGACGTCCACGCCGGCGGGAACCGTGATGGGGAGCTTGCCAATACGCGACATAGCTGTTTCCTCCGTTCCCTTCCGTTACCAGACGTAGGCGAGGACTTCCCCACCCACGCCCTTCTTGCCGGCCTGCTTGTCGGTGAGGAGCCCGTGCGACGTGGAGATGATCGCCACGCCCAGGCCGCCGAGCACCTTCGGCAGGTTGGTGGACTTCGCGTACACCCGGAGACCGGGCTTGGAGATCCGCTTGATGCCCGCGATGGAGCGCTCACGGTTGGGACCGAACTTCAGGTCCAGGACGAGGTTCTTGCCAACCTCGGCGTCCTCGACCTTCCAGCCCGTGATGAAGCCCTCCTGCTGGAGGATCTCCGCGATGTGAGACTTGATCTTGGACGCCGGCATCGTCACGGTGTCGTGGTATGCCGAGTTCGCGTTCCGCAGACGCGTAAGCATGTCTGCGATCGGATCAGTCATGGTCATGAATTGGCCTTCGGCCTCTCTCGCCGGGGTTTCCTGGTGCGCCATCCCTCTCCCCGATCCGGGACGGGACGGGTGCGGCGCGGTGGACCTACGGCGTAGTAAGTCGTACGGGCGCGGCAGACGCCCAACCCCACAAGCCTACGGCATGCGGAGAAGGGCCCCTGCCGACCCAGATGCTTACCGAGAGCTTCCGGAATCCCCTGTTAGGGGGATTACCAGGAGCTCTTGGTCACGCCCGGCAGCTCGCCACGGTGAGCCATCTCACGAAGGCACACGCGGCACAGGCCGAACTTGCGGTACACGGAGTGCGGACGGCCGCAGCGCTGGCAGCGGGTGTAGCCACGCACACCGAACTTGGGCTTGCGAGCAGCCTTGGCAATCAGAGCCTTCTTCGCCATCTCGCTCACGCCTCCTTGAACGGGAAGCCGAGGTGACGAAGGAGCGCGCGGCCCTCAGCGTCGTTGGTCGCCGTGGTGACCACGGTGATGTCCATGCCCCGGGTACGGTCGATCTTGTCCTGGTCGATCTCGTGGAACATGACCTGCTCCGTGAGACCGAAGGTGTAGTTGCCACGGCCGTCGAACTGCTTGGGGGACAGGCCGCGGAAGTCGCGGATGCGCGGCAGCGCGAGCGACAGGGTGCGGTCCAGGAACTCCCACATGCGGTCGCCACGGAGCGTGACGTGGGCACCGATCGGCTGACCCTCACGCAGCTTGAACTGCGCGATGGACTTACGGGCCTTGGTGACCTGCGGCTTCTGGCCGGTGATCGTGGTGAGGTCGCGGATGGCGCCCTCGATCAGCTTGGAGTCGCGGGCGGCGTCGCCCACACCCATGTTGACCACGATCTTGACGAGGCCGGGGATCTGCATGACGTTCTCGTACTTGAACTCGTCACGCAGCTTGCCCGCGATCTCCTCGCGGTACTTCGTCTTGAGACGCGGAGTGGTGGTGGTAGCCATCAGATGTCCTCACCCGTCCGCTTGGCAACGCGGATCTTGTTGCCCTCGTCGTCGAAGCGGTAACCGACACGCGTGACGACCTTGTTGCCGTCCTTCTCAACGACCAGCTGGACGTTGGAGACGTGGATCGGCGCCTCGGTCGTGACGATGCCGCCGGCCTGCGAACCGCGAGCGGTCGGGCCGGCCTTGGTGTGCTTCTTGACCCGGTTGACACCCTCGACCAGGACGCGGTCCTCGCGGGGGAAGGCCGCGATGACCTTGCCCTGCTTGCCCTTGTCCTTACCGGTGATGACCTGGACCAGGTCGCCCTTCTTGATCTTCATGCTTACAGCACCTCCGGCGCGAGCGAGATGATCTTCATGAACTTCTTCTCGCGCAGCTCACGGCCGACCGGGCCGAAGATACGGGTGCCGCGAGGGTCGCCGTCGTTCTTCAGAATGACGGCGGCGTTCTCGTCGAAGCGGATGTACGAGCCGTCCGGACGACGGCGCTCCTTGACGGTGCGAACGATGACCGCCTTGACGACGTCACCCTTCTTCACGTTGCCACCGGGGATCGCGTCCTTGACGGTGGCGACGATGACGTCACCGATGCCCGCGTAGCGGCGACCGGAGCCACCGAGCACACGGATGCAAAGGATTTCCTTCGCACCAGTGTTGTCGGCGACGCGCAGTCGCGACTCCTGCTGGATCACGTCTATCTCCTGTTTGTCTGCCGGTTCCCCGGGAGCCGCTCAGCGGAGCGGCTCCCGGAGCCTGGCGGAACTGTCCTGCGAGGGATGTCCCGCAGGAACCTACTTTTTGGAATTCCCTTGCGGGAATTGCCTACTTGGCCTTCTCGAGGATCTCGACGACGCGCCAGCGCTTCGTCGCGGACAGCGGCCGGGTCTCCATGAGGAGGACGCGGTCGCCGACACCCGCGGCGTTCTGCTCGTCGTGCGCCTTGAGCTTGTTCGTACGGCGGATGACCTTGCCGTACAGCGCGTGCTTGACGCGGTCCTCGACGGCGACGACGACGGTCTTGTCCATCTTGTCGCTGACGACGAGACCCTCACGGGTCTTGCGGAAGCCGCGGGCCTCTGCGTTCTCAGTCACGTTCTTCTCGCTCATCAGGCGTTCTCCACCGTTTCGATGCCCAGCTCACGCTCGCGCATCAGGGTGTAGATCCGCGCGATGTCCTTGCGGACCGCCTTCAGACGGCCGTGGTTCTCGAGCTGGCCCGTCGCCGCCTGGAAGCGGAGGTTGAACAGCTCTTCCTTGGCCTCGCGGAGCTTCGCCAGAAGCTCCTCGTTGCCCAGCTCGCGCAGCTCGGACGCCTTGGTACCGGCCGACATCACGCTTCACCTGCCTCGCGCTTGACGATCCGGCACTTCATCGGCAGCTTGTGGGCTGCACGAGTGAGAGCCTCACGCGCAATCTTCTCGTTCGGGTAGGACAGCTCGAACATCACCCGGCCCGGGTGAACGTTCGCGATCCACCACTCCGGCGAACCCTTACCGGAACCCATGCGGGTCTCGGCAGGCTTCTTCGTGAGCGGGCGGTCCGGGTAGATGTTGATCCAGACCTTGCCGCCACGCTTGATGTGGCGGGTCATCGCGATACGGGCCGCCTCGATCTGGCGGTTGGTCACGTACGCCGGCGTGAGGGCCTGAATGCCGTACTCGCCGAACGCGACCGTCGTACCGCCCTTGGCCTGACCACGGCGCTTCGGGTGGTGCTGCTTGCGGTGCTTGACCCTACGGGGGATCAGCATGTCGGTCAGGCCTCCGTTCCGGTGCTCTCAGCCGGAGCCTCGGCCTTCGGAGCCTCGGCCTTGGGGGCCTCGGCGCCGGCAGCCTGCTGCGGCTTGCGACCGCGCCGCTCGCCACCGCGGCCACCACGGGCCGGGCGGTCGGAGCCGCCACCGCGGGCCGGGCGGTTACCCGCACGGGCGGCAGCGTTCTCGGCGCGGACCTCGGCGATGTTCTTGACGTCGCCCTTGTAGATCCAGACCTTCACACCGATGCGGCCGAAGGTCGTCTTGGCCTCGAAGAAGCCGTAGTCCACGTTCGCGCGGAGCGTGTGCAGGGGCACACGGCCCTCGCGGTAGAACTCCGAGCGGGACATCTCGGCGCCACCGAGGCGGCCACCGCACTGGATCTTGATGCCCTTGGCGCCGGCCTTCATCGCCGACTGCATGCTCTTACGCATGGCGCGGCGGAAGGAGACGCGGGAGGAGAGCTGCTCGGCAACGGCCTGGGCAACCAGCTGAGCGTCGGTCTCGGGGTTCTTGACCTCGAGGATGTTCAGCTGGACCTGCTTGCCCGTGAGCTTCTCGAGGTCACCGCGGATGCGGTCGGCCTCGGCGCCACGGCGGCCGATGACGATGCCCGGACGAGCGGTGTGGATGTCCACCCGCACGCGGTCACGGGTGCGCTCGATCTCAACCTTCGAGATACCGGCGCGCTCCATGCCGGACGTCATCATCCGACGGATGGCGACGTCTTCCTTGACGTAGTCCTTGTACAGCTTGTCGGCGTACCAACGCGACTTGAAGTCGGTCGTGACACCGAGCCGGAACCCATGCGGGTTAACCTTCTGGCCCATTACCGGGTTCCTTCCTTGCTGCTGACGACCACGGTGATGTGGCTGGTCCGCTTGCGGATCCGGTAGGCACGGCCCTGGGCGCGCGGCCGGAACCGCTTCAGGGTCGGGCCCTCGTCGACGTACGCCTCGGAGATGAAGAGGCTGTCGGCGTCGGTGTGGTCGTAGTTGTGCGCGGCGTTGGCGATGGCGCTGTCGAGCACCTTGCCGACCGGCGCGGAGGCTGCCTGCGGAGCGAATCGCAGAACAGCCTGAGCCTCCGTGGCGTCCATGCCACGGATCAGGTCCACCACGCGGCGGGCCTTCATGGGCGTGACGCGGATGTACCGCGCCTGGGCCCTGGCTTCCATGGTTGTCCCTCTCAGTTACTTACGTGTCTGAATGCGATCCGCTACTAGCGGCGCTTCGACTTCCGGTCGTCCTTGACGTGACCCCGGAAGGTGCGCGTCGGCGAGAACTCGCCGAGCTTGTGACCGACCATCGACTCGGTGACGAACACCGGGATGTGGGTCTTGCCGTTGTGCACCGCGAGGGTGTGGCCCAGCATGGCCGGGACGATCATCGAGCGGCGGGACCAGGTCTTGATGACGTTCTTGGTGCCGGCTTCGTTCTGGGCGTCCACCTTCTTGATCAGGTGGTCGTCGACGAAGGGCCCCTTCTTCAGGCTACGAGGCATCTCAACCCGTCCTTAGCGCTTCTTGTTCGTCTTGCGGCGGCGGACGATGTACTTGTTCGACGCCTTCTTGGGCGAACGAGTACGGCCTTCCTTCTTGCCCCACGGGGACACAGGGTGGCGACCACCGGAGGTCCGGCCCTCACCACCACCGTGCGGGTGGTCAACCGGGTTCATCACGACACCACGGACGGTCGGGCGAACGCCCAGCCACCGCTTACGGCCGGCCTTACCCCAGTTGATGTTGCTCTGCTCGGCGTTGCCGACCTCACCGACGGTGGCGCGGCAGCGGACGTCGACGAGACGGATCTCGCCGGACGGCATGCGCAGGTGGGCGTAGGCGCCCTCCTTCGCGAGCAGCTGCACGGAGGCACCGGCGGAGCGGGCGAACTTGGCACCGCCACCGGGACGGAGCTCGATCGCGTGGATCGTGGTACCGACCGGGATGTTGCGGAGGGCCAGGTTGTTGCCCGGCTTGATGTCGGCCCCGGGACCGTTCTCGACGCGGTCACCCTGCTGCAGGTTGCGCGGGGCGAGGATGTAGCGCTTCTCGCCGTCGGCGTAGTGCAGCAGCGCGATGCGCGCGGTGCGGTTGGGGTCGTACTCGATGTGCGCGACCTTCGCCGGCACGCCGTCCTTGTCGTGACGACGGAAGTCGATCACTCGGTAGGCGCGCTTGTGTCCGCCACCCTGGTGGCGAACGGTCACACGACCGGCGTTGTTACGGCCGCCCTTGCTGTGCAGGGGGCGGACCAGCGACTTCTCCGGCGTGGACCGCGTGACCTCGACGAAGTCGGCGACGCTGGCGCCACGACGGCCCGGCGTAGTCGGCTTGTACTTGCGGATTCCCATTTCTCAGTCCTCGTCCGATATCGGACGATCCGGACCGCCCTTAGGCGGTCGGACCGCCGAAGATGTCGATACGGTCGCCCTCGGCGAGGGTCACGATCGCGCGCTTGGTGCCGGCACGCTGGCCGAAGCCGCTCTTCGTGCGCTTGCGCTTGCCCTGGCGGTTGATCGTGTTGACCCCGGTGACCTTGACGTCGAAGACCGCCTGGACGGCCTGCTTGATCTGGGTCTTGTTGGCGTTCGGGTCGACGATGAACGTGTACTTGTTCTCGTCCAGGAGCGCGTAGCTCTTCTCCGAGACGACCGGCTTCAGCAGGACGTCACGGGGGTCCGTGTACGACTTGCTCAGCGGGGTCTCGACGGTGTTCTTGCCCTCGGTGGCGTGGCGACGCGCCTTGGCGACGCGCGCGGCCTTGGCGGCCTTGGCGGCCTTCGAGGCGATAGCGGGGTGACGGATAGCCATCAGGCCTCGCTCCCTTCGGTGTCATTGGCCTTCGGGCCGGACACGAAGGACTCGAAAGCGGCCTGGGTGAAGACCACGTCGTCCGAGACGAGAACGTCGTACGTGTTCAGCTGGCCCGGCTCCAGGATGTGGACCTGGGGCAGGTTGCGGGCGGACAGCCACGCGGCCTCGTCGGCGCGGTCGACGACCAGGAGCAGGTTCTTGCGCTCCGAGATCTTGCCGAACAGCGACTTGGCGGCCTTGGTGCTGGGGGTCGCGCCCTCGACCACGCCGGAGACGACGTGGATGCGGTTGTGACGCGCCCGGTCGGTGAGGGCGTGGCGCAGGGCCGCGGCCTTCATCTTCTTCGGGGTGCGCTGCGAGTAGTCACGCGGCTGCGGGCCGTGGACGACGCCACCGCCGGCGAACTGCGGCGCGCGGGTCGAGCCCTGACGGGCGCGGCCGGTGCCCTTCTGGCGGTACGGCTTCTTGCCGCCACCACGGACCTCGCCACGGGTCTTGGTCTTGTGCGTGCCCTGGCGGGCAGCGGCCAGCTGTGCGACGACGACCTGGTGAAGCAGCGGAACGCTGATCTTCTCTACGTCGAAGATCTCCGCGGGGAGCTCGACGGTACCGGCCTTGTCGCCCGCCGGCGAAAGGATGTCAACAGTGCTCATCGGTTACCTCAGGCCCCCTTGGCCGCGGTGCGGACCAGGACGAGGCCGCCGTTCGGACCGGGAACCGCGCCCTTGATGAGCAGCAGACCCTTCTCCGCGTCAACGGCGTGGACGGTCAGGTTCTGGGTGGTGACGCGCTCGTTGCCCATGCGACCCGCCATGCGGACGCCCTTGAACACACGGCCCGGGGTGGCGCAGCCACCGATGGAACCGGGGGAGCGGTGCTTGCGCTGAACGCCGTGACCGGCGCCGAGGCCCTTGAAGTTGTGACGCTTCATGACACCGGCGAAGCCCTTGCCCTTGCTCTTGCCGGTCACGTCCACCTTGACGCCGGCCTCGAAGATCTCAGCGGAGATCTCCTGGCCCAGCGTGTACTCGGAGGCGTCCGCGGTGCGGATCTCGACGAGGTGACGGCGGGGGGTGACGTCGGCCTTGGCGAAGTGGCCCTTGAGGGGCTTGTTCACCTTGCGAGGGTCGATCTCGCCGAAGGCGATCTGGACCGACTCGTAGCCGTCGACATCGTTCGTACGGACCTGGGTGACGACGTTGGGGCCGGCCTTGACGACGGTGACCGGAACGATGCGGTTGTTCTCGTCCCACACCTGCGTCATGCCGAGCTTCTCGCCCAGGATGCCCTTGATCTGCTTAGCCATTCTCAGCCCACCAGCCTCAGAGCTTGATCTCGATGTCGACACCGGCCGGGAGGTCGAGTCGCATCAGAGAGTCAACGGTCTTGGGGGTCGGGTCGAGAATGTCGATCAGGCGCTTGTGCGTGCGCATCTCGAAGTGCTCGCGCGAGTCCTTGTACTTGTGCGGCGACTTGATGACGCAGTACACGTTCTTCTCAGTGGGCAGCGGCACCGGGCCCGCGACCGACGCACCAGTGCGGGTCACCGTCTCGACGATCTTCTTCGCCGAGGAGTCGATGACCTCGTGGTCGTAGGCCTTGAGCCGGATGCGGATCTTCTGTCCCGCCATGGCTACTCAGTAGTCCTGTCTCTGTTAACGCTCTGGAACCAGGTGTTCCTTGTGCTGTTCTCCGACCCACGCGGTCGGGTGTGTCGCGCTCCCGCTGACACAGATGCCCCTTGTTCGAACATCCCTGCGGGGAATGCGACGGCCCTTCCGGAACCGCGGACCGGGGACCAAAGGTCCACCGGGTGCCTGGCCGGTGCCGCGCTGACACTTCCCGGAAGATTCCCGTACGTCCGCCCCAGTGCTGCCCGAGGGCAGTTAGGACGACGAGTACTGTGGGACTCGCTTCCGGTCCTCCCGGCGGGAGGCGCGCAGCATCAACACTCGACCGAGCAACTCGGACAGTCTGCCATATGGGGCAGGGGCCTGGCCAATCGAGCCGGAGAGAATACCCCGAAGGTGACGCAGGTCAAACCGCGGACCCGCCCGCGGCCCGCGCTGCGGCGAGCCGGCGGCGGTGGCGGCTACGCCGTACGGCGGTCACCAGGACGATGGCCGTGACCGCGGCGAGCGCGGCGAGGAAGCAGCCGATCCCCGCGGCGATGCCGCCGATCGTCGCCCCCACCCGGGGCCTGTCCCCCAGCGCGAACTCGGCCGGCCGCTCCGAGGTGCAGGTGAGCGCGTAGTCACCGGTGCTGCCGGTCCGCACCTCGAAGACGCGGTCCCAGGAGCGGGACCCGAGGGTGACGCGGAAGGTGCTGTCCGGCCGGGTGATCGACCCGGACCCCAGCTCCGGGATCCGGCACTCGACGTGCCCCGGCCCGGCCTGGGAGACGTAGATCGCCTTGGTCTCGCCCCGGACGAAGCCGAACGTGCGCGTGCCACCACTGGAGAAGCTCCGGGCCGTGTCGACCGAGTGCATCGTGTCTTTCACCGTCGTCACGATGGACGCGATACCGGCACCGACCAGGACGAGCCCCAGCAGCGCGCCCACGACGTACCAGACGCGCCGCGGCCGCAGGTCCCTGGCCGGGATGTCCCGCAGGGGCGGAGGTGGGCCGCCGTACGGCGGCCCCCAGGGGTACGGATCAGCCACGGGCCGCGTACGGGAGGAACTCGGTCCAGGCGGTGGGGACGACGGCGAGTTGCGGGCCCTCGGTGTACTTGGAGTCGCGGATGTGGATGGTGGTGGGGGTGGGGGCGACTTCGACGCAGTCGTTGCCGTTACTGCTGTCGCTGTAGCTGCTCTTGGACCAGGCGAGAGCCACCTCGACACAGTCGCTTGGTTCGCTGCTGTCGCTGTAGCTGCTCTTGAACCAGTGGAGTTCGGCGGTGCTCATAGTCTCCCCAGCGCTCGCTCGATGAAGATCTGCGACTCCCTCGGCGTGAGAGCCTGCGCCCGGATCATGCCATAGCGCAGCTCAAGGATCCGGAGATCCTTGGGGTCTGAGATCGGGCGGCCGTTCAACACGCCGCTGGAACGTCCGATCGCCGTGCCGTCGGCAAACTTCAGCACCTGGATCAGGCCCGCGGCTCCAGCGTTCTCCTCCCGGTCGGTCGGCATGACCTGGAGCGTGACGTTCCTCAACTGCGCCACCTCCAAGAGGTGTTCGAGCTGTCGGCGCAGCACCATCTTCCCACCGTAGGGGCGTTCGAGCGTCACCTGTTCCTGGACGAAGCTGAGTGTCGGGGCGGGTTCCCGCTCGAAGACGGCCTTTCGAGCCATGCGTGCGGCGGTTGCCTGCTCCACGGCGTCTTCACTGAGCGCGGGCTGCCTCGTCCCGAACAGCGTTCGCGCGTACTCCGGCGTCTGCAGCAGGCCATGGATGTTGTGGCTGCCGTACAGCAGCATCTCCACGGCCCGTCCCTCCAAGTCGGCCAGCTCGCGAATCTTCTTCGGATACCGAGCCTTCTTCATGTCCTCCATGAACGCCCTCAGATGGCCCTGTGCCTTCAGGAGGCGGTCCGCCTTGTCCAGGAACTCCGGGCGGGGAATCCGCGCGCCCCGCTCGATCTTGCGGATCATGTCCTCGCCGTACCCCATGGCCTCGGCCAGCTCGGACACCGTCAGCCCCGCCGCCTCCCGGCACACCCGCAGCAGGCGCCCCACCGCCTGGACCACGGGCTCGATCTCGTCGCCCGGCTCGACGTCCCAGCCCGCCTCGTCCACACCCTCGCCCATCGCTCCTCCTTCGCCGCCCAGTCGTACCCGTACAACGCCCGAGACAGCCGAGACAGCCGAGACAAAGCGGGGACAGTCACCGTACGTGCAGGCGTAGTCACTCCCCTCACCGAAGCAGGTTCCGCCACGCTCGGTGACGTGAATCGAGAAATGACTGCCCCTGAAAACCAACTCAGCGGCAGCGTCCCCAACTTCAGCGTCCGCCTGTCCCCCACGCCACGCGGCGCCCGTCTCGCCCGGCTGCTCACCGAGCAGCAACTCCGCACCTGGGGGCTGCCGTTGGAGAAGGCCACGCACATCGTCGCCGAGCTGGCCGCCAACGCCGCCACCCACGGGCGTGTGCCGGGCCGTGACTTCCAGTTGCTGCTGTACATCGTCGGCGGGACGCTGCGTATCGAGGTCACGGACACGCGAGGTGACCGCCTGCCCCGGCTCCAGGCGCCGACCACGGCCGGCGAATCGGGTCGCGGACTCATCCTCGTGGAGGCCCTCGCCGACCGCTGGGGCGTCGCAGAGGGACGGCACCCGCGCAAGACCGTCTGGGCCGAGCTCTCGTTCCCCAGCGGCCCCTGAAACGCCGAAGAGGCCCGTACGACCGAAGTCGTACGGGCCTCTCGTCAGGTCAGAGACCTTCAGGTCGGATGACCCTCAAGCAAGCGGAACTTACTTGTTGATCTTGGTGACCTGGCCGGCGCCCACGGTGCGACCACCCTCACGGATGGCGAACTTCAGGCCCTCCTCCATGGCGACCGGCTGGATCAGCTCGACCGACATCTCGGTGTTGTCGCCCGGCATGACCATCTCGGTGCCCTCGGGGAGGGTCACAACGCCCGTCACGTCCGTCGTACGGAAGTAGAACTGCGGACGGTAGTTGTTGAAGAACGGCGTGTGGCGGCCACCCTCGTCCTTGGAGAGGATGTAGGCCTGCGCCTCGAACGAGGTGTGCGGCGTGACCGAGCCCGGCTTGATGATGACCTGGCCGCGCTCGACGTCCTCGCGCTTGATGCCACGGAGCAGCAGACCGACGTTCTCACCGGCCTGGCCCTCGTCGAGCAGCTTGCGGAACATCTCGATGCCGGTGACCGTGGTGGTGGTCTTCTCGGTCTTGATGCCGATGATGTCGACGGTCTCGTTGACCTTGAGGACACCACGCTCGATACGACCGGTGACGACGGTGCCACGACCGGTGATCGTGAAGACGTCCTCGATCGGCATCAGGAACGGCTTGTCGACGTCACGCTCGGGCTGCGGGATCGACTCGTCGACAGCCTTCATGAGCTCGAGCACGGACTGGGTCCACTCGGCGTCGCCCTCGAGCGCCTTCAGCGCGGAGACCTTGACGACCGGGACGTCGTCGCCCGGGAACTCGTACTCGGAGAGGAGCTCACGGACCTCGAGCTCGACGAGCTCCAGGATCTCCTCGTCGTCCACCATGTCGGCCTTGTTCAGGGCGACGACGATGTACGGAACGCCGACCTGGCGGGCCAGGAGCACGTGCTCCTTGGTCTGCGGCATCGGGCCGTCGGTGGCGGCGACCACGAGGATCGCGCCGTCCATCTGCGCGGCACCGGTGATCATGTTCTTGATGTAGTCCGCGTGACCCGGGCAGTCGACGTGGGCGTAGTGACGCGCCTCGGTCTGGTACTCGACGTGCGCGATGGAGATGGTGATACCGCGCTGACGCTCTTCGGGCGCCTTGTCGATGTTGTCGAACGCGGTGGCCTCGTTCAGGTCCGGGTACGCGTCGTGCAGCACCTTGGTAATGGCGGCCGTGAGGGTCGTCTTACCGTGGTCGATGTGACCGATGGTGCCGATGTTGACGTGCGGCTTAGTCCGCTCGAACTTCGCCTTCGCCACTGGGGTCCTCCTGTGGAGTGGTTCTGTACGCCTTGGTTCGTCGGCGCCAGGTGATCTTTGCTGTTAGGTCCCGGGCCTCGGGTCATTCACCCACAAACGCGGATGAATGACCCGTGAGGCTCCGGAGTCAAGCCTACGGCGTGTGAACGCGGTGCGTTACTCGCCCTTGGCCTTCGCGATGATCTCCTCGGCGACGTTCCGGGGAACCTCGGCGTAGGAGTCGAACTGCATCGAGTAGCTTGCGCGACCCGACGTCTTGCTACGGAGGTCGCCGACGTAGCCGAACATCTCCGACAGGGGCACGAGGCCCTTCACGACGCGGGCACCAGCCCGCTCCTCCATGGCCTGGATCTGGCCACGGCGGGAGTTGATGTCGCCGATGACCTCACCCATGTAGTCCTCGGGCGTGGTGACCTCGACGGCCATCATCGGCTCAAGGAGCACGGGCGAAGCCTTGCGCGCGGCCTCCTTGAAGGCCTGCGAACCGGCGATCTTGAAGGCGAGCTCGGAGGAGTCGACCTCGTGGTAGGCACCGTCGAGCAGGATCACGCGCACGCCGGTCATCTCGTAACCGGCGAGGATGCCGAACTGCATGGCCTCCTGCGCACCGGCGTCGACCGAAGGGATGTACTCCTTCGGGATGCGGCCACCGGTCACCTTGTTCACGAACTCGTACGAGGCGTCGCCGCCCTCGATGGGCTCGATCGCGATCTGCACCTTGGCGAACTGACCGGTACCACCGGTCTGCTTCTTGTGGGTGTAGTCCACGCGCTCGACGGCCTTGCGGATCGTCTCGCGGTACGCGACCTGCGGCTTGCCGACGTTGGCCTCGACCTTGAACTCACGGCGCATTCGGTCGACCAGCACCTCAAGGTGCAGCTCGCCCATACCACCGATGATGGTCTGGCCGGTCTCCTCGTCCGAGTGGACCTGGAAGGACGGGTCCTCCTCGGCCAGGCGCTGGATCGCGACGCCCAGCTTCTCCTGGTCACCCTTCGACTTGGGCTCGATGGCGACCTGGATGACCGGCGCCGGGAAGTCCATGGACTCCAGGATGACCGGGTTCTTGTCGTCGGACAGCGTCTCACCGGTGGTGGTCTGCTTCAGGCCCATGACGGCGACGATGTCGCCGGCGCCCACCGACTCGATCTCCTCACGCTTGTTGGCGTGCATGCGGTAGATCTTGCCGATGCGCTCCTTCTTGCCCTTCACGGAGTTCAGCACGGCGGTGCCGGACTCCATGCGGCCGGAGTAGATCCGGACGAAGGTGAGCTTGCCGAGGTGCGGGTCGCTCATGATCTTGAACGCCAGCGCCGACAGCGGCTCGTCGTCGGACGGCTTGCGCTTGACGACGACCTCGGGGTCCTTGACGTCGTGGCCCTCGATGGCCTCGATGTCGACCGGGGACGGCAGGTAGCGCACGACCGCGTCGAGCAGGGGCTGGACGCCCTTGTTCTTGAACGCGGTGCCGCAGAACACCGGGGTCACGGTGGTGCCGGTGCCCTTGCCGGACGCGATGGTGATACGACGGATCGCGGCGTACAGCTGCTCCACGGTGGGCTCGGTGCCCTCCAGGTACAGCTCCATGATCTCTTCGTCGTTCTCGGCCACGGCCTCCAGCAGCTTGCCGCGGTACTCCTCGGCAGCCTCGGTGTGCGTGTCCGGGATGTCGACGGTGTCGTACATCTCGCCCTTGGTGGCCTCGGCGGACCAGACCAGGGCCTTCATCGTCACGAGGTCGATGACGCCCTTGAAGTCGGCCTCGGCACCGATCGGGAGCTGCATGACGATCGGCTGCGCGCCCAGGCGGTCCGAGATCATGTCCACGCAGCGGTGGAACTCGGCGCCCGTGCGGTCGAGCTTGTTGACGAAGCAGATACGCGGAACGCCGTAACGGTCCGCCTGACGCCACACCGTCTCGGACTGGGGCTCCACGCCGGCGACGCCGTCGAACACCGTCACGGCACCGTCGAGCACGCGCAGGGAGCGCTCCACCTCGACGGTGAAGTCGACGTGACCCGGGGTGTCGATGATGTTGATCGTGTGGTCGACGTCCTCGAGCGGCCAGTGGCAGGTGGTGGCAGCAGAGGTGATCGTGATGCCACGCTCCTGCTCCTGCTCCATCCAGTCCATGGTGGCAGCGCCGTCGTGGACCTCACCGATCTTGTACGACACACCGGTGTAGAACAGGATCCGCTCGGTGGTGGTCGTCTTGCCCGCGTCGATGTGGGCCATGATCCCGATGTTGCGGACCTTGGCCAGGTCAAGTGAAGTGGTAGCCATATCGGCTCAGTCTTCTCTCGGTCTCGATGTGGGTAGCGACTACCAGCGGTAGTGCGCGAAGGCCTTGTTGGACTCGGCCATCTTGTGGGTGTCCTCGCGCTTCTTCACAGCGGCACCAAGGCCGTTGGAGGCGTCGAGAAGCTCGTTGAGCAGACGCTCGGTCATGGTCTTCTCGCGACGGGCGCGGGAGTAACCGACCAGCCAGCGCAGCGCGAGCGTGTTGGCGCGACCGGGCTTGACCTCGATCGGAACCTGGTACGTCGCACCACCGACACGGCGGGACTTGACCTCGAGGGTCGGCTTGATGTTCTCCAGCGCGCGCTTCAGCGTGATGACCGGGTCGTTGCTGGTCTTCTCGCGCAGGCCCTCCATGGCGCCGTACACGATGCGCTCGGCGGTGGAGCGCTTGCCGTTCAGCAGCACCTTGTTGATCAGCGACGTGACAAGAGGAGAACCGTAGACCGGGTCGATGATGACCGGGCGCTTCGGGGCGGGGCCCTTACGAGGCATTCTTACTTCTCCTTCTTGGCGCCGTAGCGGCTGCGGGCCTGCTTGCGGTTCTTGACACCCTGAGTGTCGAGCGAGCCGCGGATGATCTTGTAGCGAACACCGGGCAGGTCCTTCACACGGCCACCACGCACGAGCACGATGGAGTGCTCCTGCAGGTTGTGTCCCTCACCCGGAATGTAGGCCGTGACCTCGATCCCGCTGGTCAGACGCACACGCGCGACCTTACGCAGGGCCGAGTTCGGCTTCTTCGGGGTGGTCGTGAACACACGCGTGCAGACGCCACGACGCTGAGGGGAACCCTCGAGTGCGGGCGTCTTGTTCTTCTCGACCTTGTCCTGCCGGCCCTTACGGACCAGCTGCTGGATCGTAGGCACTACTTCTCCGGTTTCTGTGTGCCGAATGTGAAGCTAACCTGGAACGTCGCCGACCCACGCGGTCGGGTGTGTCGAATCCGGCGGACTCCCGCCGCAAGGCGAAAACAGCACAGATTACGGTGGCCGCTCGCGGCTCGCCATGCGGTTTGAAGGCACGCACGCGAGCCAGGGCACACCCCAGGCACAAGGTCTGAGCGTACCTACCTCACGGACTTCGGTCAAAACAAATGGAGCGTGCCCCGACACGCCGGACTTGTCCCGGTTCCCCGCACCGCGTTCCCACTGCTTCCGATGAACCCTGCCGTTCCGTCCCCGCGCGGCCCGTCGCTTCTGTACGTTGAGCGGTCCTGTCGGCCTGTGGGGACGAGGATCGATGACGGGGGACACACCGCACGCCTTACCGCGGCACACACCTGCCGCGGCACCGGACGAGACATCGGCGGACGACGGTCTCGACGACCGGGTGCCGTTCCTGGCCCGCCTGGAGAAGGCCGACCGGGCCACGCTGCTCGCCCTCGGCCATGAGCTGGACTTCGCGCCCCGGGACGTGCTCCTGCGCCAGTCGGAGCCGTCCTCGCACGTGCTGTTCGTCGTCCAGGGCTGGACGAAGGTCACGGCGGCGGCCGCGAGCGGCTACGAGGCGCTGCTCGCCCTGCGCGGGCCCGGCGACATCATCGGCGAGTCGGCGGCGCTGACCGGCCGGACCCGCTCGGCCACCGTGACCGCGCTGGAACAGGTGCGCGCCGTGGCCGTCCAGCGTGAGCGCTTCACCGAGTTCCTGGCCGACTCCCCCGCCGTGTCCTTCGCCCTGCTCGGCCTCACCTCGGACCGCACCCGCGCCGCCGACCGGCGGCGTCTGGAGTTCGCCTCCATGAACGTCAAGGAGCGGTTCGCCACCCTGCTGCTCGACCTCGCCCGCACCCACGGCCGGCGCACCGCCGAGGGCGTCGAGCTCTCGGTACCGCTGAGCAAACAGGAGCTCGCGGGCTCGGTGGGTGCCTCCCGCGAGGCGGTGCAGCGGCTGCTGAAGGAGCTGCGGGAGCGGGACGTGGTCCGCACCGGCCGCCGGGCGCTGGTGATCGTACGGCCGGATGTGCTGCGCAGGATCGCGCGGGCCCAGCCGCCGCAGTGAGGGACGCGACCGTCCGTTCTGTGCACACGGTCACAGTCCGAATGGTTCATCCGTCCTCACGTCCCTCCGACCCCCCGCGCCACGCTTCTGTCGGCGGCGCGGCCCGACCCCGTACGGAATTCACCGAGAGGCGCTCATGAACGACCCCGTGAGCCGGACGATGCTCCTGCTCGACATCGAGAGGTACAGCGACCGGGACGACGTGGAGCAGGCGTATCTGCGACGCGTTCTCTACAACATCGCCGACCGGGCCCTGGAACAGGCCGGCATCGACGAGACACAGCGGCAGCGGGCCGACCGCGGCGACTCCGTCATGGAGCTGATCGACGCGGGTGCCCCGGTCACGGCACTGCTGCGAGCCCTGCTCACCGAGGTGCCGGCGCAGCTGCACGGCTACAACCGGCTGGCGTCGAATTCGGCCCAGATCCGGCTGCGGGGCGTGGTCGCCACCGGGTACGTGGCCGTCGACGACCACGGCGGCTGGGTCGGCTCGGACCTCAACCACGCCTGCCGACTGCTCGACGCCCCGCTGCTGCGGGCCGCGCTGCGGGAGCGGACCGACGGTTTCGCGCTGTGCGTGTCGGAGAGCGTGCACGCGGGGATCGTGCGCCACGACCACCCCGGCATCCGGGCCGACACCTTCCACCCCGTGACCCTGACCAGCAAGAACGGACCGCTGCGGGCCTGGCTCCACGGCCCGGCACCGCACGGCACCACGAACCACGGTGACACGGGGGCGGGGGAAACCCCGGTGCCGGGCACGTCGGGGGACGTCCCGGCACCGGGGTCACCGCCCACGACACCGGCCGCTGTGACGACACCGACCGCCGAGACGACACCGGCCGGGGAGCCGGCGCAGGCCGAGCAGGCGGCCGCGCCCGGATCACCCGCGCCGGCCACGCAGGCCGCGGCGCCCGGCGGTGGTGCCGTGTTCAATTTCGGCAGTGGCTCGATCCACGTCGGCGGCAGCCTCGTGGGTGGTGACCAGCACGGCGTGTCCGGCGGCCAGGTCACCGGCGACGTACACCTGGGTGGCGGAACGGTCGGTGAGGAGGCATGACGGCCGCGGCGGGGGCCGAGCCCGCACCCGACGGCGGTGCGCCCGGCGGTGGTGCCGCCCAGCAGCCGCCGCCCGGCCAGTCCGCACAGGGACAGGCGCCCGGCGCGGATCCGCTGTCCGACGGCGGCATGGAGGCGGAGGGCGCCCAGGAGGCACGCGCCGCCCAGCGCGAACTGGTCGCGCACACCCCGGGCTTCTTCCTCGGCGACGAGACCCGCTTCGGCGGCAGCCTGGTCGGCGGTGCCCAGCACGGCGTGTCCGGCGGCCAGGTCCGCGGCGACGTCTACCTGGGCGGCCGGACCGAGCACCACTACCACGGCCCCCAGGGCGGCACGCCCGAGACCTCCGGCGAGATACCCCGCGAGCGGATCGAGGAGCTGGCCGCCGTCTTCGCCGACGGGCCCGCCTTCGCCGCCGCGCTGGAGCGGTTACGCGAGGAACGGGTGCTGGTCCTCTCCGGCGCCCACGCCACCGGCCGCAACACCGCCGCCCTCATGCTGCTGCACCGGCTGGGTGTCCCGGCCGTCCACGCGCTGAGCCCCGAGACCCCGCCAGCCGCGCTGAGCGGCACACTCACCCAGCCCGGCGGCTACGTCCTGCGCGACCTGCCGCTCAGCCGCAACCGGCCGCTGCGCGACACCCATCTGTTCGCCGCCCGCGACCAGCTCGTCAAGGCCGACGGCTACCTCGTCGTCACCGTCGAGAACTCCCCCCATCTGCCCGGCGTCACCCCCTGCCCATGGACCGCGCCGCCCGCCGAGGACGTCGTACGGGCCCTGCTCGCCCGGCGCAGACCCGCTGACGCCGAGGCCCTGCTCGCTCTCGCACCGGTGACCGGCTTCCTCGCCGACGCCGACCGCCGTCCGGCCGAGGCCGCCGCGTTCGCCGAGGCGCTCGCGGCGTACGACGGCAGCCCGCACGCGCTGGCCCGGCTCGCGGACTTCGGGCAGGCCGCCGTGGAGAAGCAGTGCCGGGACTGGCTCGGCGATCCGGAGACCGGGCTGCGGGACAAGGCCTTCCTCATCTCGCTGGCCGTCTTCGACCAGGCGCCCTACGTCCTGGCCGCCGAACTCGCCGACAAGCTGTTCGTCCACTTCGAGCGCCTGCAGCACCCCGACACACCGCCGACCATCCCGGTGTTCGGGCCGACGGCGAAGGACCGCCTCGTGCTTGCCCGGGCCGAGGGGGAGATCCGGCAGGAACAGACCGACTGGGGTCCCGTTCCGCAGTTCATGGCCGCCTTCTGCGACGAGCGCACCCCCCAGGTGCTGCTCACCGAGGTGTGGACCAGCCACCCCTCGGCCCGGCCGGCCCTGGTCGAGTGGCTGAGACAACTCGCCCGCGACGGCCGCCCCCTGGTCCGCACCCGCGCCGCCGCGGCCGCCGCGCTGCTCGGCGCCGCCGACCTGCCCTCCACGATGGCACTGCTCGTCGACGGATGGGCGACCGCACGCGCCGTCGGCCCGCGCGTCACCGCCGCCAACACCCTCACCCTGGCCCAGGTCCTCGGCGGGCCGGTCGTACTGCGGCTGCTCACCCAGTGGTGCAACGACGGTCAGTGGGGGCGGCGTTGGACCGCCATCCGCGCCTTCGGCCTGCTCGCCCCGCTCCGCCCCGACCTGGCCGGGCCGGCCCTCGACGCACTGGCCTCCCGGGCCCGGGTCGCCGCCAGCAGCCAGGCCGAACAGAACAACCTCACCGAGTCCGCCGCCCTGCTGCTGTCCGCCGGCCAGCGCCGCGGCGAGGTGCTCGCCGAGTTCGTACGGCTGCTGTACCGGGACACCCCGGCGGTCCGCGACCTCGCCCTGGCCGCCTTCGCCCGTGCCTGCGACAACGACGAGGACGGCTCGCTCGTCGGCTGGTACGCCGAGACCGGCATGTACCAGGAGGACACCGCCCGCGACATGGCCACCCTGTGGCGCACCGCGCTGGGCGACCGCACCCACACCCGCGCGGCGCTGACCGCCCTGCGGACCTGGATCCATGTCGCCGCCCGCCGCACGGACGCGCAACGGGCCCTGGAACTGCTGCTGCCCGCGCTGATCGTCACCGCCGAGGACCGCAAGCGACTCGACCACGAACTGCGCACCATGCGCGCCGAGGACGGCAGTCCCCGCCCGCCGCTGGCGCAGCGCCTGCTCGCCGTGGTCCATCCGGCCGCGGCCTCGCACTGAACCACCCCAGGAACAAGAGGAGTTGCACCATGGCGGACTTCCGCCGGCCACCGGAGTGGACCCAGCACGCCGACCGGCACACCGCGCTGATCGACCCGGTGCTGACCGTGCGTCCGATCTCGCGGTTCGACTACACCACTCGCCGGCAGGTGGGCGCGATCGACCACGCTCTGGTCTTCGTCACCGCGAACGGCTCGTACGACGTCTACATGCCGCCGCACCGCCCGAGCCGCACCGAGGCGGCCACCCGTCGCTACACCTCCGTCTACGAGGTGGACATGGGCAGCCACCCGGTCCGGCTGGACCTCGAACTGCCCAGCGACGACGACGCCTTCGCCTTCGGCGCCACCGCCGAGCTCACCTGGCGGGTGGCGGATCCGATCGCCTTCGTGGCGAGCGGCGAACGGGATGTGCCGACCCGGCTCTCCCGCGAACTCCAGCAGGTGGGCCGCCCGGTCACCCGGCGCTATTCCATCGAGGACAGCCCCGCCGCCGAACGGGCCGTGCAGCGGGCCGTCGAGGACGAGGACATCTTCGCCGCCGGCACCGGTCTCAGCGTGACGTGCGTGGTACGGCTGCGACTCGACGACGACGCGATCGCCCACCGCCGGCGCAAGCGCGCCCTGCGCTACGAGTCGGAGATGCTCGACCCCGAGCACGAGTACCAGATGCGCCAGGCGCAGCTCCAGCACCAACTGGACGTCCTGCGCGAGCAGCAGTCCCAGGAGCTGATCGCCCAGAAGATCGCCTTCTACCAGTACTGGCTCCAGCACGGCGGCGTCGCCGCCTGGGCCCTGCACCTGGCCGCCCACCCCGGGGACACCCGGATGGTCGTCGGCACCCTGGAGAAGGACCAACTCGGCGCCATCCGACAGGAGTTGCAGCTGATCGCCGGGGACACCCTGGAGGACTACCAGAAGGCCGAGTCGGCCCGCTCCGTGCTGCGCTCCGTCGACGAACTCATGCGGGAGCAGGCGGCTCCGCCCCAGGCGCCGCCCCAGGCCCTGCCCCCCGGCATGCCCCCGCAGCAGCCGTACGTCCCGCCGCAGCCCTACACCCCGGGACCGCCGCCCGCCCAGCCCCCGGGACCGTACGCCGCTCCCGGCACCGCATCGGCCCCGTACGACCAGCCGCCGCAAGGGCAACCGCCGTACGAACAGGCACCGATGGGACCGCCGACGTACGCTCCGCCGACTGCCGGTCAGCCCCCGTACACGCCACCGACTGCCGGTCAGCCCCCGTACGCTCCGCCCACCGCCGGTCAGCCCCCGTACGTCCCCCCGGCGCCGGGTGTGCCTCCCCTGACGCTCGTCACCGACGGGCCCGCACCGGCCGTACCGCCCGCTCCCGGCACAGCCCGGGAGGAATCCCCCGAAGCGGGTTCGGCATGACCTCCACGGCGGAACGACTGCTCGCCGAGCTGCATGACGAGATCGCGCGAGCCGACACCAAGGCCTCCGTCCTGGTGGCGGCGCTGGGCATGACGGCCGGCGTGTTCACCGGGCTGGTGGCCGGCAGGAACTGGTCGCCGAGCCGGCTCACGGCGCCCGGCACCGGTCTGTGGTGGGCCGGGACGGCGGCGCTGGCCCTGTCACTCGTCGCGCTGCTGCTCGCGGTGCTCCCCCGCCTCCGCTCCGGACCGTGGGCCGAAGGACGTCCCCTGTGCTACTTCGGCGACATCCGAGAGGCGGTACGGGAGGGCCGGCTGGCGGAGGCGCTCGCCGACACCGACCGTGACCCCGCCGCCGCCGTGCTGGCCGCGCTCGCCGACAAAAGCAGGATCGCCGCGTCCAAGCACCGCTGGATCCGTACCGGCCTGATCGCCTTCTGCGTCGGCGCCCTGCTGCTCCCCACCGCCGCGCTCATCGGCTGACGTCCCCGAACTCGAAGGAGCCCCGCTCATGTCCCAGCCGCCGGACCCGTCCGCGCCACCGGCCTACCCCGAGCCACCGTCCCGTCCCGCACCACCCGCCTACCCCGAGCCGCCGTCCCGTCCCGCACCACCGGCCTACCCCGAGCCGTCCTCCCGTCCCGCACCACCGGCCTACCCCGAGCCGTCCTCCCGTCCCGCACCACCCGCCTACCCCGAGCCGCCGTCCCGTCCCGCACCACCCGCCTACCCCGAGCCGTCCTCCCGTCCCGCACCACCCGCCTACCCCGAGCCGTCCTCCCGTCCCGCACCACCCGCCTACCCCGAGCCGTCCTCCCGTCCCGCACCACCCGCCTACCCCGCCGGCCCGCCGCCGTACCCGGGCGAACCCGCGTATCCCGCGGCTGCGCCGCAGTACCCGACGGCCGCCCCGGACCTGCCGCCCGCTCCCCCGGCGTACCCGGCCGCGGCACCCGCCCACCCGGGCACGCCCCCGGCCTACCCCACCGGCACCGCGACGCCTCACGACCCACCACCCGCATACCCGACCGCCGGCGGCCCGGTCCCGCCCCACCCCGCCCCCGGCTATCCGTCGGCCCCGCCTGCCCCGCAGGACGGCGCGGTGCCGCCGCCGCCCGCGTACCGCCCCGGCGCGACCCCGCCGGCACCGGAAGCCGCCCCCGACGACCTCGACTACCGCCATCGCGGCGCCCGCGTGCACGTGGCCGAGCACCAGCGCGGGGCCGACGCGACGGCGATCGGACGGCTGGCGGTGCAGCTGCCCGGGGCCCTGGTGAGCCTCTCGCTGGTCGGATCCATAGCGGTCGGCCTGTTCGGGAGCGTCATGGGCACGCTCGTGGTCGTGGCCTGGGTCGCCTCCGGCCTGCTCGTCTTCCACCGGCCGACCGAGCGGGCCTTCGCCCGGTTCGTGCTCAAGCTGCGGCCGCCCACACAGGCGGAGCGGGCCCGCCTGGAGCCCGTCTGGCACGAGGTGACCGCCCGCGCGGGCATCGAACCGGGCACCTACGAGCTGATGGTGGAGAACAGCGACGAGCTGAACGCGGCGGCGGTGGCCGGCCATGTCGTCTGCGTCACGACCTACTCCCTCAACCGGATCCCGAGCAGCAACCTGGCCGCCGTACTCGCGCACGAGCTGGGGCACCACACCGGCGGCCACGCCTGGGCGGGACTGCTCGGCTACTGGTACTCACTGCCCGGCCGGATCGCCTGGGCGATGACCCGCGCCCTGGCCCGGGTCGCGATCGCGATCGCCGGCTTCTTCTCCCTGGCGGCGACCGCGTTCCTTGCCTTCTTCATGTCGGTGGTGGTCCTCGCCGCCTTCCTCACGGCCTGGTACCTGACGATCCCGCTCGTGCTCGCCCCCTACCTGCTGGCCTACGTGGGCCGGCGGGGCGAGCTGCGGGCGGACCAGCAGGCCGCCGAGCTGGGCTTCGCGCGCCAACTGTCCGAGGTCCTCCTCCACTCCCAGGCCGAGGAGGAGGCGGCCAAGGCGGCCCTGGCCGCGCAGGGCCAGAAGCTCAAGGGGCCCGGCGCCCTGGCCAGGCTGCTGTCCACCCACCCGGATCACCACACCCGGCTGAGCGCCCTGGAGCCCTATCTGGGCCTGCGCCGCTAGGACCTCTGCGCCGCCAGGGCCTTCCGGCGGATCAGGTCCCAAGGCCCCCGGACACGCCGAAGGGCGGCCACCCCGTGCCGGGGTGACCGCCCTTCATGCTGCTCGCTTACTGGTTGTACGGACCGTAGTCGTAGTCCTCCAGCGGAACGGCCTGGCCGGAGCCCGTGCCGAACGGCGAGTAGTCGATGTCGTCGTAGCCGACGGCCGAGTACATCGCGGCCTTGGCCTCCTCGGTCGGCTCGACCCGGATGTTGCGGTAGCGGGACAGGCCCGTACCGGCCGGGATGAGCTTACCGATGATGACGTTCTCCTTGAGGCCGATGAGGCTGTCGGACTTGGCGTTGATCGCCGCGTCCGTCAGGACTCGGGTCGTCTCCTGGAAGGAGGCGGCCGACAGCCAGGATTCCGTCGCCAGCGAGGCCTTGGTGATACCCATCAGCTGCGGACGACCGGAGGCCGGGTGACCGCCCTCCTGGACCACACGACGGTTCTCGGTCTCGAACTTCGAGCGCTCGACCAGCTCGCCGGGCAGCAGCTCGGCGTCGCCGGACTCGATGATCGTCACGCGGCGGAGCATCTGCCGGATGATGATCTCGATGTGCTTGTCGTGGATCGACACACCCTGCGAGTTGTAGACCTTCTGGACCTCGCCGACCAGGTGGACCTGGACGGCACGCTGGCCCAGAATGCGCAGCACGTCGTGCGGGTTGGTGGCACCCACGGTGAGCTGCTGGCCCACCTCGACGTGCTCGCCCTCGCTGACCAGGACCTTGGCACGCTTGGAGATCGGGAACGCCGTCTCGTCGCTGCCGTCGTCCGGGGTGACGACGAGCTTCTTGGTCTTCTCGGTCTCCTCGATGCGGACACGGCCGCTGGCCTCGGAGATCGGGGCGACACCCTTCGGGGTACGGGCCTCGAAGAGCTCGACGACACGCGGCAGACCCTGGGTGATGTCGTCACCGGCCACACCACCGGTGTGGAAGGTACGCATCGTCAGCTGGGTACCGGGCTCACCGATGGACTGGGCGGCGATGATGCCGACCGCCTCACCGATGTCGACCAGCTTGCCGGTGGCCAGCGAACGGCCGTAGCACATCGCGCAGGTGCCGACGTGCGACTCACAGGTCAGGATCGAGCGGGTCTTGACCTCCTCGATGCCGTGCTGCACCAGCTGGCCGATGAGCACGTCACCGAGGTCCACGTTGGCCGGCGCGATCACCTTGCCGTCGATGACGACGTCCTCGGCGAGCATGCGGGCGTAGACGCTGGTCTCGACGTCGTCCGCCTTGCGCAGCACGCCGTCGGCGTCGCGCGAGGCGATCCGCAGCTTCAGACCGCGCTCGGTGCCGCAGTCCTCCTCGCGGATGATGACGTCCTGCGACACGTCCACCAGACGACGGGTCAGGTAACCCGAGTCGGCGGTACGCAGGGCGGTGTCCGCCAGACCCTTACGGGCACCGTGCGTGGAGATGAAGTACTCCAGCACGGAGAGGCCCTCACGGAACGAGGCCTTGATCGGACGCGGGATGGTCTCGTTCTTCGCGTTCGACACCAGACCACGCATACCGGCAATCTGACGCATCTGCATCATGTTGCCTCGGGCACCCGAGTTCACCATCATCGAGACCGGGTTGGTCTTCGGGAAGTTCGCGTTCATCGCCTCGGCGACCTCGTTGGTCGCCTTGGTCCAGATCGCGATGAGCTCCTGCGTGCGCTCTTCCTTGGTGATCAGACCGCGCTCGTACTGCTTCTGGACCCGCTCGTCCTGGGCCTCGTAACCCCTGACGATCTCCTTCTTCGCGTCGGGGACGACGACGTCGGAGATGGCGACGGTGACGCCGGAACGGGTGGCCCAGAAGAAGCCGGACGCCTTCAGGTTGTCGAGCGTCGCCGCCACGATGACCTTCGGGTAGCGCTCGGCGAGGTCGTTGACGATCTCGGAGAGCTGCTTCTTGCCGACCTCGTAGTCGACGAAGGGGTAGTCCTCGGGCAGCAGCTCGTTGAAGAGCGCACGGCCCAGGGTGGTGTTCAGCCGGAAGCTGTCACCCTGCTGCCACTCCGGCTCGCCCTCCTCGCGGGCCGGCGGGGTCCAGCCGCGCGGCGGGATGGTGCCCACCGGGAAACGGATGTCCACGCGCGACTGCAGCGAGAGCTCACCGGCGTCGAACGCCATGATCGCCTCGGCCACGGACGCGAACGAACGGCCCTCGCCCTTGACGTCACGCATCTCGCCGTCGGTGGTGAGGAAGAACAGACCGAGGACCATGTCCTGGGTCGGCATCGTCACCGGACGGCCGTCGGCCGGCTTGAGGATGTTGTTCGAGGACAGCATCAGGATGCGGGCCTCGGCCTGCGCCTCCGCGGACAGCGGCAGGTGCACGGCCATCTGGTCACCGTCGAAGTCCGCGTTGAACGCGGTGCAGACGAGCGGGTGGATCTGGATGGCCTTGCCCTCGACCAGCTGCGGCTCGAAGGCCTGGATGCCGAGGCGGTGCAGGGTGGGCGCACGGTTCAGCAGCACCGGGTGCTCGGCGATGACCTCTTCGAGGACGTCGTACACGACGGTGCGGCCACGCTCGACCATGCGCTTGGCCGACTTGATGTTCTGCGCGTGGTTCAGGTCGACCAGGCGCTTCATCACGAACGGCTTGAACAGCTCCAGCGCCATGGCCTTCGGCAGACCGCACTGGTGCAGCTTCAGCTGCGGGCCGACGACGATGACGGAACGCGCCGAGTAGTCGACACGCTTACCGAGCAGGTTCTGACGGAATCGACCCTGCTTACCCTTCAACATGTCGCTGAGGGACTTCAGCGGGCGGTTACCGGGGCCGGTCACCGGACGGCCGCGACGGCCGTTGTCGAAGAGGGCGTCAACAGCCTCCTGAAGCATGCGCTTCTCGTTGTTGACGATGATCTCGGGCGCGCCGAGGTCGAGGAGCCGCTTCAGACGGTTGTTGCGGTTGATCACACGGCGGTACAGGTCGTTCAGGTCGGAGGTCGCGAAGCGGCCACCGTCCAGCTGCACCATCGGACGCAGGTCCGGCGGGATGACCGGGACGCAGTCCAGGACCATGCCCTTGGGGCTGTTGGACGTCTGCAGGAACGCGGAGACGACCTTCAGCCGCTTGAGGGCACGGGTCTTCTTCTGGCCCTTGCCGGTGCGGATGATCTCGCGGAGACGCTCGGCCTCCTCCTCCAGGTCGAAGGACTCCAGGCGCTTCTGCAGCGCCGCGGCACCCATCGAACCGTCGAAGTACGTGCCGAAGCGGTCACGCAGCTCGCGGTAGAGCAGCTCGTCGCCCTCCAGGTCCTGGACCTTGAGGTTCTTGAACCGGGTCCAGACCTCGTCGAGGCGGTCGATCTCGCGCTGCGCACGGTCGCGCAGCTGCTTCATCTCGCGCTCGGCACCCTCGCGCACCTTGCGGCGCACATCGGCCTTGGCGCCCTCGGCCTCCAGCTCGGCCAGGTCGGCCTCAAGCTTCTTGGCGCGGCCTTCCAGGTCGGAGTCACGACGGTTCTCGACCTGCTGGCGCTCGACCGAGACATGCGCCTCCAGCGAGGGCAGGTCGCGGGTGCGGCGCTCCTCGTCGACGTACGTGATCATGTACGCCGCGAAGTAGATGACCTTCTCCAGGTCCTTCGGGGCGAGGTCCAGCAGGTAGCCCAGGCGCGACGGGACGCCCTTGAAGTACCAGATGTGCGTGACGGGGGCGGCCAGCTCGATGTGGCCCATCCGCTCACGGCGCACCTTGGCGCGCGTGACCTCGACGCCGCAGCGCTCGCAGATGATGCCCTTGAAGCGGACACGCTTGTACTTGCCGCAGTAGCACTCCCAGTCCCGGGTCGGACCGAAGATCTTCTCGCAGAAGAGTCCGTCCTTTTCGGGCTTCAGGGTGCGGTAGTTGATCGTCTCGGGCTTCTTGACCTCACCGTGGCTCCACTGACGGATGTCGTCAGCGGTGGCCAGGCCGATCCGGAGCTCGTCGAAGAAGTTGACGTCGAGCACTATGCGTCAATCCCTCTCAGGGTCGTAAGTCTGTGGTCTGAAACGGGGGCCTGGGGGTCGGCGGGCCTCCTGGTCAGGAGGCCCGCCCGACTCCCGTCAGACCTCTTCGACGCTGCTCGGCTCACGCCGGGACAGGTCGATGCCGAGCTCCTCCGCAGCGCGGAAGACATCCTCGTCGGTGTCACGCATCTCGATGGACATACCGTCGCTGGACAGCACCTCCACGTTCAGGCAGAGCGACTGCATCTCCTTGATGAGCACCTTGAAGGACTCGGGGATGCCGGGCTCGGGGATGTTCTCGCCCTTGACGATGGCCTCGTAGACCTTCACGCGGCCGGTGACGTCGTCGGACTTGATGGTCAGCAGCTCCTGGAGCGCGTACGCGGCGCCGTAGGCCTCGAGGGCCCACACCTCCATCTCACCGAAGCGCTGGCCACCGAACTGCGCCTTACCACCCAGCGGCTGCTGGGTGATCATCGAGTACGGACCGGTCGACCGGGCGTGCAGCTTGTCGTCGACCAGGTGGTGCAGCTTCAGGATGTACATGTAGCCGACCGAGATCGGGTCCGGGAACGGCTCACCGCTACGGCCGTCGAACAGCCGCGCCTTGCCGGACGGGAGCACCATGCGCTCGCCGTCGCGGTTCGGGATGGTGTGCTGCAGCAGACCCGCCAGCTCGTCCTCGCGGGCACCGTCGAAGACCGGGGTCGCGACGTTGGTGCGCGGGGCGACCTGGTCGGCGCCGATGGCCTGGAGGCGCTGGGCCCACTCGTCCGCGAGGCCGGAGACGTCCCAGCCGCGGCTGGCGAGCCAGCCGAGGTGGATCTCCAGGACCTGTCCCGGGTTCATTCGGGACGGCACACCCAGCGGGTTGAGGATGATGTCGACCGCGGTGCCGTCCTCCAGGAACGGCATGTCCTCGATCGGCAGGATCTTGGAGATGACACCCTTGTTGCCGTGCCGGCCGGCGAGCTTGTCACCGTCGGTGATCTTGCGCTTCTGCGCGACGTAGACGCGGACCAGCTGGTTCACGCCCGGCGGCAGCTCGTCGCCCTCCTCGCGGTCGAAGACGCGCACGCCGATGACCTTGCCGGTCTCGCCGTGCGGCACCTTCAGCGAGGTGTCACGGACCTCACGGGCCTTCTCACCGAAGATCGCGCGCAGCAGGCGCTCCTCGGGGGTCAGCTCGGTCTCACCCTTGGGGGTCACCTTGCCGACGAGGATGTCGCCGGCGATGACCTCGGCACCGATGCGGATGATGCCGCGCTCGTCGAGGTCCGCGAGGACCTCCTCGGAGACGTTCGGGATGTCCCGGGTGATCTCCTCGGGGCCGAGCTTGGTGTCACGGGCGTCGACCTCGTGCTCCTCGATGTGGATCGAGGAGAGGACGTCGTCCTGCACGAGGCGCTGCGACAGGATGATCGCGTCCTCGTAGTTGTGACCCTCCCACGGCATGAACGCCACGAGCAGGTTCTTGCCGAGGGCCATCTCGCCGTTCTCGGTGGCCGGACCGTCGGCGAGGACCTGGCCCTCGATGATGCGGTCGCCCTCGTTGACGACGACCTTCTGGTTGACCGAGGTGCCCTGGTTGGACCGGGAGAACTTGTGCAGGCGGTACGTGATGTACGTGCCGTCGTCGTTGGCGGTGGTGATGTAGTCCGCGGAGACCTCCTGGACCACACCGTCCTTCTCGGCCTTGACCACGTCGCCGGCGTCGACCGCGGAGCGGTACTCCATGCCGGTGCCGACGAGCGGCGCCTCCGACTTAATCAGCGGCACGGCCTGGCGCATCATGTTCGCGCCCATGAGGGCACGGTTGGCGTCGTCGTGCTCGAGGAAGGGGATCATGGCGGTCGCGACCGACACCATCTGGCGCGGCGAGACGTCCATGTAGTCCACGTCTTCGGGGGCGACGTAGTCGACCTCGCCGCCACGGCGGCGGACCAGCACACGGGCCTCGGCGAAGCGCAGCTCGTCGGTCAGCGGCGCGTTGGCCTGCGCGATGACGAAGCGGTCCTCTTCGTCGGCGGTCAGGTAGTCCACCTCGTCGGTGACCACACCGTGCTCGTCGACCTTGCGGTACGGCGTCTCGATGAAGCCGAAGGGGTTGATCCGGCCGTAGGAGGCGAGCGAGCCGATCAGACCGATGTTCGGGCCTTCCGGCGTCTCGATCGGGCACATGCGGCCGTAGTGCGAGGGGTGCACGTCACGGACCTCGAAGCCGGCCCGCTCACGGGAGAGACCACCCGGGCCGAGGGCGTTCAGACGACGCTTGTGCGTCAGCCCCGACAGCGGGTTGTTCTGGTCCATGAACTGGGACAGCTGGCTGGTGCCGAAGAACTCCTTGATGGAGGCGACGACCGGCCGGATGTTGATCAGCGTCTGCGGCGTGATCGCCTCGACGTCCTGGGTGGTCATGCGCTCGCGGACGACGCGCTCCATACGGGCGAGACCCGTACGCACCTGGTTCTGGATCAGCTCGCCGACGTTGCGGATACGGCGGTTGCCGAAGTGGTCGATGTCGTCGGTCTCGACCATGATCGTGCGACCGGACTCGGCGACCGTCTCGGTCTCACCGGCGTGCAGCTTCACCAGGTACTTGATGGTGGCGATGACGTCGTCGGTGGTGAGCACGCCGGCGTCCAGCGGCTCGTCCGCGCCGAGCTTCTTGTTCACCTTGTAGCGGCCGACCTTGGCGAGGTCGTAGCGCTTCGGGTTGAAGTAGAGGTTCTCCAGCAGCGTCTGCGCGGCCTCACGCGTGGGGGGCTCGCCCGGACGCAGCTTGCGGTAGATGTCGAGCAGCGCGTCGTCCTGGCCCTGGGTGTGGTCCTTCTCCAGGGTGGCGCGCATGGACTCGTACTCGCCGAACTCCTCGAGGATCTGCTCGGTCGTCCAGCCGAGGGCCTTCAGCAGCACGGTGACCGACTGCTTGCGCTTGCGGTCGATACGCACACCGACCATGTCGCGCTTGTCGATCTCCATCTCCAGCCAGGCACCCCGGGACGGGATGATCTTGGCGGAGAAAATGTCCTTGTCGGACGTCTTGTCGATGGAGGAGTCGAAGTAGACACCGGGGGAACGGACCAGCTGCGACACCACGACACGCTCGGTGCCGTTGATGACGAAGGTGCCCTTGTTCGTCATGAGCGGGAAGTCGCCCATGAAGACGGTCTGGGACTTGATCTCACCGGTCTCGTTGTTGGTGAACTCGGCGGTGACGAAGAGCGGGGCGGCGTACGTGAAGTCGCGCTCCTTGCACTCGTCGATGGAGTTCTTCGGCGGCTCGAAGCGGTGGTCCCGGAACGTCAGGGACATCGACCCGGAGAAGTCCTCGATCGGGGAGATCTCCTCGAAGATCTCCTCCAGACCGGACTTGGTGGGGACGTCCTGACCGTTCTCCAGAGCCTCCTCGACCCGACTCTGCCAGGCGGTGTTGCCGAGCAGCCAGTCAAAGCTCTCGGTCTGCAGCGCGAGCAGGTTCGGAACCTCGAGAGGCTCCTTGATCTTTGCAAAGGAGATGCGCAGCGGGGCGGTGCTGGCGCCGTTGTTCATATTCGCGGTCGAGGCATTGCGCGAGGCGGCCAAGAGGGGGTCCTTCCGAGGGCTCGGACTCACTACGCGCGTGCCGGCCCCTCTCCCGTACACAGCGACAGAAACCCTAGGTCAAGGGGGCTTTTGTCATCCGTGCTCGAGTGAGGGCAGACCCCTGGTGACGGGCAGGGGACAGCTAACAGGCAGCGCAAAGGGTCAGTGTAGCCACTTGGCACACTGATGTCCAGTGCGGGTTTTTCGAGACCCTCGCTGTGCTCACCGCTCTTGTCAACGCCCTCGGCATGCCTGCCCTCAACGCACGTTCATACTGCCCTCTTCGTCGTCGATCCATGCCTCGGATTCGGATCCTTGTGACGACGCGTCCTGAGAATTGCGCGCTGCGTGCGGTTCGTCAAGGCCCCCCAGCCCGAGGCGGACCGTGGCGGAGACACGACGAAGATCACCATACCCCTCGCCAAGGCGAGTGCAAGGTAACCGTGGTCGGGCCCGCCGGAGACGCCGAAGAGCGACCACCCGGATGGATGATCGCTCTTCGGTGCGTTCGCGTTACAGCCCTACGGGGCACCTTTTACGGCGCCACAAGACTGTGGTCGGCGCGCGTTCGAGTCCCTGAGGACCCGAGAGGTCTTACTTGACCTCGACGGAGGCGCCGGCGCCCTTGAGGGACTCGGCGGCCTTCTCGGCGGCGTCCTTGGCGACCTTCTCGAGAACGGGCTTCGGGGCGCCGTCCACGAGGTCCTTGGCCTCCTTCAGACCCAGGGAGGTCAGCTCACGCACGACCTTGATGACCTGGATCTTCTTGTCGCCGGCACCGGTGAGGATGACGTCGAACTCGTCCTTCTCCTCCTCGGCCTCGGCAACGGCGGCCGGGCCGGCGGGGCCGGCAACGGCGACCGCGGCGGCGGCGGTGACGTCGAACTTCTCCTCGAAGGCCTTCACGAACTCGGAGAGCTCGATGAGGGTCATCTCCTCGAACTGGGCAAGCAGCTCGTCCTGGGTGAGCTTCGCCATGATGGCGGTCCTTCCACTCAATCGGCAGGTGCCGGATGTACTGGGTAAGGCGGGCGTACGTCGGCCCGCTGCGACCCTCGCCGCGTCAGGCGGCCAGGATCAGAAAGCGAGCCGAATTACTCGGCACCGCCCTGCTCGGCCTGCTTGGCGCGCAGCGCGTCCACGGTGCGGACGAGCTTCGACGGCAGCGCCTGGAAGAGCTGAGCAGCCTGGGACTGCTTGCCCTTGAAGGCACCGGCCAGCTTGCTGAGCAGAACCTCGCGGGACTCGAGGTCCGCAAGCTTCTTGATCTCGTCGGCGGTCAGCGCCTTGCCGTCAAGGACACCGCCCTTGATGACGAGATTCGGGTTCTCCTTGGCGAAGTCACGCAGACCCTTCGCCGACTCCACCGGGTCACCGGTGACGAAGGCGACGGCCGTCGGACCAGCGAAGAGCTGGTCGTCCAGCGTGATCCCGGCCTCGTTGGCCGCAATCTTGGTCAGCGTGTTCTTCACCACGGCGTACTGGGCGTTCTCACCGAGCGACCGGCGCAGCGTCTTGAGCTGCGCCACGGTGAGACCGCGGTACTCGGTCAGCACGGCGGCGTTGGAGCTGCGGAACTTGTCCGTCAGCTCCGCAACCGCGGCAGCCTTGTCGGGCCTCGCCATAGAGCCTCGGCCTCCTTCCGGGTGATTCGGACCGCGCGGACCCGAAGGAGGACTGGGCAAAACGAAACGCCCCGGCGCAGGCGCACGGGGCGGACTCGACCGGCCGTACACGCGCTGGGCGCGCACTCCGGGAGTTCTTCCACAGTCACCTGCGCGGGTCGCCCACTTTTCAGCGGATCCTTCGGCCACCACACACTCGTTCAGAGCGCGCGGCAACGACCAGCGGTCTTTGGCTTCTGCAAGAGAGTACGGGACCGGGGCACCATCGAGCAAATCGGGCTCTACGGCGCCCCGGCGGGGCCGTGACGTGGGCTGGGGCCGCTGGGGCCCCGGGAGGCCCGGAGAGCCGGCAGGGGCGTGCGGGCGGGCTCAGAGGGTCCGGCAGGGGCGTGCGGGCGGGCCCAGGAGGTCCGGCAGGGGCGTGCGGGCGGGCCCAGGAGGTCCGGCAGGCGTGCTGCGGGCTCAGGAGGTGGTGCCGGTGCCGCCCGCGACGGTGGAGCCGGTACCGGAGCCGGTGCCGCTGCCCATGACGCCGCCGGACTTCAGCATCTTCTCGAAGTCGACCGTGTCGCCGGCCGGGGGCGCCACGGCGGTGACCTTCACGCCGTAGTCGCTGTAGTAGGCCGTGCTGGTCATCTTGCCGTTCGCCGTGTCGGCCTTCTCGGACTTCTTCACCAGCAGGTTCTGGTCGTTGATCCAGAGGTCGATGGTGTCGGTGGTGACGCCCGCCTGGCCGAGCTGCTTCTTCAGGGCGTTCAGCTGGTCCGAGCTGAGGTTGCTGTTCTTGCTCGCGAGGTCGGCGACGTTCACCGTGCCCGCGTAGTGCGTGGTGTGGGCGCCGGAGACGGTCTCCTCGCCGACCTTCTTCACATCGCCGGAGGCCAGCAGCATCTTCACGGACTGGTTCGGCGTGGAGTTCTGCAGCTGGTCCTTCAGATACGAACCGGAGGCGCCGCCGAGCTTGGCCAGCTCGTCGTACGAGTACCTGATCCAGTGCTTGCCGCCCGTGTGCTGGGCGTAGGCGTCGCTCATGTGCGCGTAGTAGGCGTCCGGCAGATAGCGGGCCTCCATCGACGAGGTGCCGGCCTGGCGCATCATGTCGGCCATCTTGCCGCCGGTGTAGGTGATGGTGAGGTTGCCCTTGAGGCCGTCGCCCCAGGTGAGGGCGCCGTTCCCCGTCATCGTCATCAGCTCGCCGATGGACGTGGTGGAGCGCACCTTGGCCGAGTCCGCCTTGTCGGTGGACTGCTCGGCGGAGCGCAGCGCGGCGATGGGGCTGACGTTGATCGCGCCGTCGCCGGCCGCCTTGCCGCCCTTCCCGGAGTCCGAGGAGCCGCAGGCGGCCACCCCGGTCAGTGCGGCGACCACCGCCACGGAGAGGGTCACCCGACGCGCCGTCGTGCTCTTCATCTTGTCCTACCCCCATGCAAGTCGTGTGCCTGCACCGTAGCCCAGGCCACTGACAGTCCTGCGAAAGCCTGCCCAGAGCGGGCTCGTACCGCTCGCTCATACAGCTCGTGCGAAGACCCGCTGATACAGCTCGTACAAAGAAAGGACGGGCCCCGCACCTGGAAGGTTGCAGGGCCCGCCCTCTACTTACGCGTACCTGACGCGGCTACCGGGGAGCTGAAGGCTCAGACGGCGGCCGGGTCCTCCTCGACGAGGAGGTTGCGGGTGCGGTTCGGGTCGACCGGAACGCCGGGGCCCATCGTGGTGGTGATGGCGGCCTTCTTGATGTAGCGACCCTTGGCGGCGGACGGCTTCAGACGGAGGATCTCCTCCAGCGCGGCGCCGTAGTTCTCCACCAGCTTCTCGTCCTCGAAGGACGCCTTGCCGATGATGAAGTGCAGGTTCGAGTGCTTGTCGACGCGGAACTCGATCTTGCCGCCCTTGATCTCGGTCACAGCCTTGGCGGTGTCCGGGGTCACGGTGCCGGTCTTCGGGTTCGGCATCAGACCACGCGGGCCGAGGACGCGGCCGAGGCGGCCGACCTTGCCCATGAGGTCCGGGGTGGCGACGACGGCGTCGAAGTCCAGACGGCCCTTCGCCACCTCGTCGATCAGTTCGTCGGCGCCGACGATGTCGGCGCCCGCGGCACGCGCGGCCTCGGCACGGTCACCGGTCGCGAAGACCAGGACCCGGGCGGTCTTACCGGTGCCGTGCGGAAGGTTCACGGTGCCACGGACCATCTGGTCGGCCTTGCGCGGGTCGACACCCAGACGGAAGGCGACCTCGACGGTGCCGTCGAACTTGGTCGTGGAGGTCTCCTTGGCGAGACGGACGGCCTCGAGCGGGGCGTAGAGCTTCTCCCGGTCGATCTTGGCGTCCGCAGCGCGGAGAGCCTTGCTGCGCTTGCTCACAACTTGCTCCTGTGTGTTCTGAAAGGAGTCGTGGTCTCTGGGCCGAGCAGGCCCTGCCACGTGCGACCGGTTACGGCCGCATGACTGCCAGGGGTGGGCTCAGCCCTCGACCGTGATGCCCATGGAGCGGGCGGTGCCGGCGATGATCTTCGACGCGGCGTCCAGGTCGTTCGCGTTCAGGTCGGGCATCTTGGTCGTGGCGATCTCGCGGACCTGCGCCTCGGTGATCTTGGCGACCTTGGTCTTGTGCGGCTCGCCGGAGCCCTTCTCGACACCAGCGGCCTTGAGGATCATCTTCGCGGCCGGCGGCGTCTTGGTGACGAAGGTGAAGGAGCGGTCCTCGTAGACCGTGATCTCCACCGGGATCACCCAGCCACGCTGCGACTCGGTCGCGGCGTTGTACGCCTTGCAGAACTCCATGATGTTGACGCCGTGCTGACCGAGCGCGGGGCCGACCGGCGGGGCCGGGTTCGCCGCACCGGCGTTGATCTGGAGCTTGATGAGCCCCGTGACCTTCTTCTTCTTGGGAGGCATAGCTCTCCGGGTCCTTTCATTCGGGTCCATGCCTGCGCAAGGATCGCGATCCTGGCGCAGGCATACCGCACAACGATAGCGGGTATAGATGCGCGGCTAAAAACCGTGCAGGTCAGGCGGACCAGAACGGCCTGCCTGACCTGCACGGAAGCACGAAGTCCAAAAAAGGACTAGCTCTTCTGGATCAGTCCTTCTGGATCAGTTCTTCTGGATCTGGTCGAAGGACAGCTCGACCGGCGTCTCGCGGCCGAAGATCTCCACCAGACCCTTGACCTTCTTGGAGTCGGGGTTGATCTCGTTGATGGTCGCCTGCAGCGTGGCGAACGGGCCGTCGGTGACGGTGACCGAGTCGCCGACCTCGAAGTCCAGCACCTGGACCTCGACCTTGCGCTGCGGGGCGGGCTTGCCCTCGGCCTCGGCGGCCTCGCGGGCGGCCTTCTCCTCGGCCTCCGGGGCGAGCATCTTGACGATCTCGTCCAGGGTCAGCGGGTACGGGTCGTACGCGTTGCCCACGAAGCCGGTGACGCCCGGGGTGTTGCGGACGACGCCCCAGGACTCGTTGGTCAGGTCCATGCGGACCAGGACGTAACCCGGCAGCTTGTTCTGCTTGATCGTCTTGCGGTCGCCGTTCTTGATCTGGACGACCTCTTCCTGCGGCACCTCGGCCTGGAAGATGTAGTCCTCGACGTTCAGCGAGACGGCGCGCTGCTCAAGGTTGGTCTTCACGCGGTTCTCGTAACCGGCGTAGGTGTGGATGACGTACCACTCGCCGGGCAGCGTGCGCAGTTCCTCGCGCAGGGCCGCGATGGGGTCGACGGGCTCGGCCGGCTCTTCCTCGGCGGCGTCGGCGGCGGCCTCATCGGCAGCCTCTTCGCCCTCGGCGTCGCCTTCGTCCTCGACGTCTTCGTCGTCCTGGACGTCTTCGTCCTCGACGTGCAGGGCCGCCTCTTCGGCCGGCTCCCCCGCCTCGGCCTCGGCAGCCTCGAACTCGTCCTGCTCGTCCGCGCCCTCGACGATGTCGAGCTCGTCGTCCACCATCTCGGCAGCGGTCCCGCGAGACTCGATGGCGTCGTCGTTCAGGTTCGGGTCAGACACGATGGCTGCTTCTTCCTGGATACATAGGGGTGGAACATGCGAAAACGGGCGCCGGTGCCACGGCGCCCTTCGCTCTTGGCTCAGCCGAAGACGTACTTGGCCGCGTGGTTGAGCCCATAGTCAATCACGGTCACCAGCGCGATCATGATGGCGACGAAGAAGATCACCACAGTGGTGTACGACGTCAGCTGGTTGCGCGTCGGCCAGACAACCTTGCGGAGCTCCGCGACGATCTGGCGGTAGAAGGTGGCGAGGCGCTTCAGCGGGCCCTTCTTGGCGCGCTTGCCGCCCTTGCGGGCCTTCTTCTTGGACTCCGACACCTCGTCCTGGGCATCAGGCGTGTCGATGGAGCCCACGGCGTCCGTCATTCGTCCTCACCTGATCCCGGGTCATGGCCGTGCCGCGCCCGGTTCCTGAGCCGCACGGCGGTGCATTGCTGTACGTACAAGCGCACACATCCTGGCGGTGTGTGTAGCAGGGCCGGAGGGACTTGAACCCCCAACCGCCGGTTTTGGAGACCGGTGCTCTACCAATTGAGCTACGACCCTTTGCGTGTCCCCCAACGTACCGCATCCGACCGGGTGCGCGGTGTGCACCGATTCGGCGGCGGCTGCTGAAGGCCAACGAGGTGAGAGTGTACGTGGTCCGCAGCCCCGCGTCGAACAGAAAGTGCCCGTCCGGAGCCGCGTGACCAAAGATCGTCCTGGCCGGGGCCCGGATTCGGATCCGTGTTCACGTCCCGACCCCTGGCTGTTCAGTCCGTGAAACCCGCGTGCCGGGGATGTTTCCGGTCTGGAACGATGGACTCCATGAGCGCTGCAATCCCTCCCACCGAGCGCCGGGTCTCCGCCCGAATCGGCGCGATCTCCGAGTCCGCCACCCTCGCCGTGGACGCCAAGGCCAAGGCCCTGAAGGCCGCCGGGCGTCCGGTGATCGGCTTCGGCGCCGGCGAGCCCGACTTCCCGACCCCGGACTACATCGTCGAGGCGGCCGTCGAGGCCTGCAAGAACCCCAAGTACCACCGCTACACCCCGGCCGGCGGCCTGCCCGAGCTGAAGGCCGCGATCGCCGCGAAGACGCTGCGTGACTCCGGCTGGGAGCCCGACGTCTCGCAGATCCTCGTCACCAACGGCGGCAAGCAGGCCATCTACGAGGCGTTCGCCGCGATCCTCGACCCGGGCGACGAGGTCATCGTCCCGGCGCCGTACTGGACGACGTACCCGGAGTCGATCCGCCTCGCGGGCGGTGTCCCGGTGGAGGTCGTGGCCGACGAGACCACCGGCTACCGGGTCGCCGTCGAGCAGCTGGAGGCGGCCCGCACGGAGAAGACGAAGGTCGTGCTCTTCGTCTCCCCGTCCAACCCGACCGGCGCGGTCTACTCCGAGGCCGAGACCGAGGCGATCGGCCGCTGGGCCGTGGAGCACGGCCTGTGGGTGCTCACCGACGAGATCTACGAACACCTGGTGTACGGCGACGCCTCCGCGGTGTCCCTGCCGGCGCTGCTACCCGAGCTGCGCGACAAGTGCATCGTGGTCAACGGCGTGGCCAAGACGTACGCCATGACCGGCTGGCGCGTGGGCTGGGTCATCGGCCCGAAGGACGTCGTCAAGGCCGCGACCAACCTGCAGTCGCACGCCACCTCGAACGTCTCCAACGTGGCCCAGGTGGCCGCCCTGGCCGCCGTCTCCGGTGACCTCGAAGCCGTCGCGAAGATGCGCGAGGCCTTCGACCGGCGCCGCAAGAAGATCGTGGCGATGCTCAACGAGATCGCCGGCGTGGTCTGCCCGGAGCCCGAGGGCGCCTTCTACGCCTACCCCTCGGTCAAGGGCCTGCTGGGCAAAGAGATCCGGGGCAGGCGCCCGCAGGACACGGTCGAGCTGGCCGCGCTGATCCTGGAGGAGGCCGAGGTCGCGGTCGTCCCGGGCGAGGCCTTCGGCACGCCGGGCTATCTGCGGCTGTCGTACGCGCTCGGCGACGAGGACCTCGTCGAGGGCGTGAGCCGCATCCAGAAGCTGCTGGCGGAGGCCAGGGACTGAGTGGTCCATTTTTGGACGAGGGGCACCTACCAACGTTGGTAGGTGCCCCTCGCTCGTTCGTGCGAGCAAGACCACGTTCAGGGAAACGGCTACCCGGAGTCCGGGGACGTACGGCAGGATCCTGGGATGGAGCGTGTACGTGACCTCTCTGAGCTGCCGAAAGCCCATCTGCACCTGCACTTCACCGGTTCGATGCGACCGGGGACCGTCCTGGAGCTCGCCGACAAGTACGGCGTACGTCTGCCCGAGGCCCTGACGGAAGCACTGACCAGCGGCGAACCACCCAGACTGCGGGCCACCGACGAACGGGGCTGGTTCCGTTTCCAGCGGCTGTACGACGCGGCGCGCTCCTGCCTGCGCGAACCGGAGGACATCCGGCGCCTGGTGCGGGAGGCCGCTGAGGAGGACGTGAAGGACGGTTCGGGCTGGCTGGAGATCCAGGTGGACCCGACGTCGTACGCGCCCCGGCTGGGCGGGCTGATCCCGGCGATGGAGATCATCCTGGACGCGGTGGAGACGACCTGCCGGGAGACCGGACTCGGGATGCGCGTACTGGTCGCCGCCAACCGGATGAAGCACCCGCTGGACGCCCGCACGCTGGCCCGGCTCGCGGTGCGGTACGTGGACCGGGGCGTGGTCGGTTTCGGGCTCTCCAACGACGAGCGGCGGGGCATGGCGCGGGACTTCGACCGGGCCTTCCACATCGCACGCGAGGGCGGTCTGCTGTCGGCCCCGCACGGCGGCGAGCTGACCGGCCCCTCCTCGGTGCGTGACTGCCTGGACGATCTGCACGCCTCGCGGATCGGGCACGGGGTACGCGCGGCGGAGGACCCGCGGCTGCTGAAGCGGCTGGCCGACCGCCAGGTGACCTGCGAGGTGTGCCCGGCGTCGAACGTGGCGCTCGGCGTCTACGAGAAGCCCGAGGACGTTCCGCTGCGCACGTTCTTCGAGGCCGGCGTCCCGATGGCCCTGGGCGCCGACGACCCGCTGCTGTTCGGCTCCCGACTGGCGGCCCAGTACGAGATCGCCCGGCACGCCCATGGCTTCTCGGACGCCGAACTCGCCGAACTGGCCCGGCAGTCGGTGCGTGCGTCGGCCGCCCCGGAGAACGTCAAGGCCCGGCTGCTGGCCGGCATCGACGACTGGCTGGCGCGCCCGGCCGTCTGAAGCACGGAGGGCTTGTCAGGGCCCCGGTGCGAGGCTCACGCGGAGTCCGGCGCAGCGGAGATCCCGCCCAGCAGCGTCCGCGCCAGCCGCGCGGCGAAGTCGTCGACCGGCGGCCGTTCCCCGGCGTCGGTCGCGTCATAGGCGAACGCGCGCTGCGCGCAGGCGCCCAGCAGCAGGGAGGCGGCCGCGAAGGTGTCGGCGCCGGCCCGGACCCGGCCGATGGCCTGTTCGGCGCGGAGATAGGCGTCCAGGTCCTGGATGGGCCGGTGCGGGCCCGAGCCGAGCGTGCGCAGGGCCTCGAAATGCCGCTGCTTCAGCTGTGTCTCGGCGTACAGGGAGGCGGCGATCGGGAAGCTCTGCTCGTAGAAGCGGGCTGCCTCGCGGGCGATCTCGGTGAGGTTGCCTTCCAGGGTGCCCTGTCCCGGTTCGGCGGCGAGGCTGCCCAGCAGCGGGGTGAGGCGTGGCAGGCGCTCGGCGAGCACCCGGACGAACAGGTCTTCCTTGCTGTCGAAGTACTTGTAGAGGGCCGCTTCGGAGCAGCCGGCCGCTCGGGCGATCTCCTTGGTGGTGGCGCGGGCGAGTCCGACCGTGAGCATCAGCTCGTGAGCGGCGTCGAGGATGCGGACACGCGTCGGCTTCGGCTCCATGGGTTTCCAATCGGGCTTGACGAGTGGGTGAGTGCTTACCCACTCTAGAGGGCACACGGGTGAGTGAATGCTCACCCACTGGTCCCTCCCATGGGAGCACTCATGAACCTCACCGTTTTCGGCGCCACCGGCGGTATCGGCCGGGAGATCGTGCGTCAGGCGCTCGGCGCCGGCCACCGGGTGACCGCCGTGGTCCGCGATCCGGCCCGGCTCGCCGTCACGGGGGACGCACTGGAGGTGTTCCGCGCCGACCTGACCGACCCCGCGGAGTTGCGCGCCGCCGTCCGGGGCCGGGACGCGGTCCTCTCCGGCCTGGGCGCGCGCAGCCGCAAGGACGCCGGGGTCGCCGCCCGGCTGACCCGCACGGTCCTGCGCGCCATGGAAGCGGAGGATGTACGACGGCTGCTCGTGGTCAGCGCCGCTCCCATCGGTCCGGCCCCCGAGGACGACGGCCCCCTGGACCGTGGCGTGCGCGCGGTGGTGTCTGCCGCCCTGAAGGACGTCTACACCGACCTGCGCGAGCTGGAGGCCGAGCTGGCAGCCAGCGGCACGGACTGGACGTCCGTACGGCCACCGCGTCTGCAGGACAAACCGCTCACCGGCCGCTACCGCACCGTCATCGGCGGCTTCCCGCGCAAGGGCCGTTTCATCGCCCGCGCGGACGTCGCGCACGCGATGCTGACGATGATCGATGACGAGGGGACGGTGAAGCAGGGCGTGGGGGTGGCGTACTAGGGCCTGTACGGCGCGTGTTGGACCCTCTGCGCCGCGTGTTGGGCCCTTTGCGCCGCGGGTGGGGGCCCTCTGTGCCGCGGGTGGGCTGGGGCCGCGGCTGGGGGCCGCGGCTCGGGCCACCGGCCCTACAGGCTGACGCCCACCGTCACCGGCTCGTTGACCAGCGTGATCCCGAAGGCCTCGTGGACACCGGCGACGACCTCACGGGCCAGCGCCAGCAGATCCTCGGTGGTGGCCTCGCCCCGGTTGGTGAGGGCGAGGGTGTGCTTGGTGGAGATGCGGGCGGGCCCGGTGCCGTAGCCCTTGGTGAAGCCCGCCTTGTCGATCACCCAGGCCGCGGAGGTCTTCCTACGGCCCTCCCCCGCCGGGTAGGCGGGCGGCTCGACGCCGTCCCCCAGCCGCTCGCGCACGCGCGCGTGGAAGGCGGCGAACTGCTCGTCGGTCAGGATCGGGTTGGTGAAGAAGGACCCGGCCGACCAGGTGTCGTGGTCCTCGGGGTCGAGAACCATGCCTTTCCCCGCGCGCAGCTTCAGCACGCCCTCGCGCGCGTCGGCCAGCGGCACCCGCTCGCCCGGCTCGACGCCGAGCGCGCGGGCCGCCTCGCCGTACTTGATCGGCGCGGACATCCCGCCCGCGTCCTCCAGTTCGAAACGGACGCGCAGCACGACATAGCGCTCGGGGTCCGCCTTGAAGCGGCTGTGACGGTACGAGAAGGCGCACTCCTCGTTCGTCAGCGTGACGGTCTCACCGGCGCGCCGGTCGTAGGCGACGACCTCGGTCAGGGTGGAGGAGATCTCCTGGCCGTAGGCACCCACGTTCTGGATCGGGGTGGCGCCCGCGGATCCGGGGATGCCGGCCAGGCACTCGATCCCGGCGAGCCCGGCCTCGACCGTGCGGGCGACGGCGTCCGTCCACACCTCGCCGGCCGCCAGCTCCAGTGTCGTGCCGCGCAGCTCGACACCGCGCGTGGCGATGCGCACGACGGTGCCGTCGAAGCCCTTGTCACCGATGACCAGGTTCGATCCGCCGCCGATGACCAGCAGTGGCGTCCCGCTGTCGTCGGCTTCACGGACGGCGGCGATCACCTCGGCGTCGGTCGCCGCGGTGACCAGTCGCGTCGCGGGGCCGCCCAGCCGGAAGGTGGTCAGGGGGGCGAGGGGGGCGTCGTGGAGTACCTGCACGGGCCCAAGACTACGAGACGGCTCCGACAGCACCGCACGCGCGCGTGGCGCATCGCCCGCCGCCCGTAGCTCGATCACCCTCCGGATTCACGTGCCGTGCACGCGCGCGTGTGCATGGTGCCTGCACGGGCGCGTGGTCGTCGTGACGACGCCGGCCGGCGGGACCACGCGCGCGAGCGGCGATGCTGGTACTGCCGTCCGGCCGACTACTTCTTGAGCCGGTGTTCGGCCTCCGCCCAGCCCAGCGGCAGCTGGTCGCTGGTGGTCCGCCAGGTGACGAAAGAGACGTCGCGCATCTGGGCGGCCAGGGCGCGGGAGATCGGCCGGTGGGCGCCGGAGTGCGCGAAGGCCTTCAACGCGCCGGCGGACTCCCAGGCGGACGGCGTCCAGAAGGTCCGCCGCAGAGGCTGTGCGCTGAGCGTGAGGCCGTAGGCACCGCGCGCGTGGCCGATCTGGCGCCATACCGCAGGGGTACGGGCGAGGAAGCGAGGAGGCACAGAGCGCCCCACAGCGCGCGGGTCTCGAAGCGCGAGGCGAAGACATGCACCTCGGCGTCCCGCCGCGGAGCGGTCGGCACGGTCCAGGGAAGAGTGGGTATCACGGGCTCCCTTCGGCGAGGTTCCGGATCAGCGGACGGAGGGCTCCAGGGAGGCGGCCTCCGACGTGCCGGTCTCCAGAACCTGGCCCAGGGCCTGCTCCTCCCCCGCGCCGACCCCGGCGGCGCTCCGCCGGCCCGGAATCACCAGCGCCGCGACCGCGGCGAGGGCGACCACGGCCGAGCCGGTGACCAGCGCGGGCCGCAGGCCGTCCACGAAGCTCTGTGCGCTCTCGTAGCCGCCCTGCGCGGAGAAGTATCGACGACATGACCGCGATACCGAGCGCAGCCGCCTCAGCCCGTCGCGCGAGCCGTCAGGCCAGTCGTACGACCGCCCGGGACATGCCCAGCACCTTCTGGCCGTCGCTGGTCGCCGTCAGGTCCACGCGCACGGTGTTGTCGTCCAGCTTGGCCGCGACCTTGCCGCTGACCTCGATCAGGGCGCCCCGGTCGTCGTTCGGCACGACGACGGGCTTGGTGAAGCGGACGCCGTACTCCACGACCGCGCCCGGGTCCCCGGTCCAGTCGGTGACCACGCGGATCGCCTCGGCCATGGTGAACATGCCGTGCGCGATGACGTCCGGCAGGCCCACCTCCTTGGCGAACTTCTCGTTCCAGTGGATCGGGTTGAAGTCCCCGGAGGCGCCCGCGTACCGCACGAGGGTGGCGCGGGTCACGGGGAAGGTCTGCGCCGGCAGTTCGGTGCCGACCTCGACGTCGTCGTACGCGATGTTCGCCGTCATCAGGTGCTCACGCCTCCTCGGCCGCGCGGGCCACGAGCTTGGTCCAGGCGGTCACGACGTGCTCGCCGGCCTCGTCGTGCACCTCGCCGCGGATGTCCAGGATGTCGTTGCCCGCGAGGGACTTGATCCCGTCGATGGCGGAGGTGACCGTGAGCCGGTCGCCGGCGCGCACCGGGCGGCTGTAGGCGAACTTCTGGTCGCCGTGGACCACGCGGCTGTAGTCGAGGCCGAGTTGGGGATCCTCGACGACCTGCCCCGCGGCCCTGAAGGTGATGGAGAACACGAAGGTCGGCGGGGCGATCACATCGGGATGACCGAATGCCTTCGCCGCCTCGGGGTCCGTGTACACCGGGTTGGTCTCGCCCACCGCCTCGGCGAACTCGCGGATCTTCTCCCGGCCCACCTCATAGGGAGCGGTGGGGGGGTAGGTCCGTCCAACGAAGGACTGGTCGAGCGCCATGGCCCGGCACCTCCTGATGTCTGCTGTTGATTGGCCCCAAATTAGCCCGAACCCAACCGGGAATTACGCAGGGGGACGGGCGGCCGCCCAGCGGGCGAGCGCTGACCGATCAACGAGTGGGTCCCGGACCGGTCAAGGGGCGAACCTCTGAGCGATCAACGGGGTGAGCCGGTGAAACGACGCGAGGCCGCCCCCTCGGAAGGGGACGGCCTCGTGTGCGAGCCTGTTTATCGCGTTTCGCGGTGCGCGGTGTGCGCGTTGCAACGCGGGCAGTGCTTCTTCATCTCAAGACGGTCCGGGTTGTTACGCCGGTTCTTCTTGGTGATGTAGTTCCGCTCCTTGCACTCCACGCAGGCCAGCGTGATCTTTGGGCGGACGTCGGTGGCAGCCACGTGAGTGCTCCTAAGACGAACGGATTGACTGATTTAACGCAAGAAAGAGTAGCCGATCGAAGGACCGACCCCGCAATCGGCTACTGTCAGTAGCGGTGACCGGACTTGAACCGGTGACACAGCGATTATGAGCCGCTTGCTCTACCGACTGAGCTACACCGCTGAGATGCGATCGGACCCCGCCTTTCGACGGGAACCTCTCGCACCAGAGCCCCAAAACGGAATCGAACCGTTGACCTTCTCCTTACCATGGAGACGCTCTGCCGACTGAGCTATTGGGGCGAGCGATGAAGACATTACACGGTCCGCCGCCGTTCACCCAAATCCGTATCCGACCGCCCTCCGCACCTCCCATCCCCTCCCCCGCAACGGCCTCATGAGCCGCGGTGAGGCGGGCGGCGGGTAGCCGAGAAAGGGATCAGGAAGCCGGTGTACGGGACGCCGACGCCCGGCACGCGCGTGGAGCTCGCTGCGGAGGGTGAGGCCATTGCGTGCCCGGGTCGGGAGACTCGGGAGACGACGGGAGCCAGAGGCCGGCACGCGCGTGCCCGTCCGCGGGCGAGCACGGGCCGCGCGGGCGAGCACGGGCCGCGCGGGCGGGCGTCGTCGAAGACGGGCCGGAGCCGCGCAGCCGGACGACAGACGTACCGCCAAGTGCGGACCACACCGGTACGACTATTGCGCTCCTGCGCGTCCCGCGCGGTTCGCCGTCCTAGGCTCGACTCAATCTGCATGATCTTGGGGCGTCCGCGCCCCGATCCTCACGCGGGCCCGCCCGAGCCCCCGGTACCGACCCTGGAGCGCGATGCCCGACAGCCAGCCGCAGCCCCACCCACCGTCGAACTCCTCGGGATCCTCGGGACAGTCCGACTCGGCCGCCCTGCTGTTGTGCGGGGCGCGGCTCACCGACGGCCGGACCGTGGACGTACGGCTCGGAGGCGGACGTATCGAGGCGGTGGGCACGGCCGGCAGTCTGGCGCCGGGCCCGGCCCGGACCGGCGCCACGCGCGTGGACCTGGGCGGCTACCTGCTCCTGCCGGCCCCCGCCGAACCGCACGGCCACGGCGACACCGCGCTGTCCGCCGAGCACCCGGGCCCGGTGTCGTACGCCCCGGAGGACGTCCAGCGCCGGGCCACGGAGGCGGCTCTGCTGCAGCTCGGGCACGGGGCGACGGCGGTACGCGCGCACGTACGCGTGGGCGACGTCCAGGGGCTCGGCGCGCTGGGCGCCGTCCTGCACGCCCGGCGCTCGCTGCGGGGACTCGCGGAGCTGACGACGGTGGCGATGCCACGGCTGCTGACCGGCGCGGCCGGGGCCGACGGGCTGGCGATGCTGCGCGACGCGGTCAAGATGGGCGCCTCCGTGGTGGGTGGCTGCCCCGACCTGGACCCCGATCCCACGGGCTACGTCGAGGCCGTCCTGGAGGTGGCCTCCGAACACGGCTGCCCGGTGGACCTGCACACGGACGCCTCCGACCCGGCCCGGTTGTCCCGGCTCGCGGCCATGGCGGGCGGCTTGCGCCCCGGCGTGACGATCGGGCCGTGCGCCGGTCTCGCACGTCTGCCCGCCGAGGCCACGTCCCGCGCCGTGGACCAGCTCGCCGCGGCCGGCGTGACGGTCGTATGCCTGCCCCAGGGCGGCTGCTGCGGCGCCGACCGCCGGGGCGCCGCTCCGGTACGGCTGCTGCGCGCGGCCGGGGTGCGCGTGGCGGCCGGCAGCGGCGCCCTGCGCGACGCCTCCAACCCCGTCGGCCGCGGCGACCCCCTGGAGGCGGCCTACCTCCTCGCGTCCACCCACGGCCTGCGCCCGGAGGACGCCTACGACACCGTGAGCGCCTCGGCCCGCGCGGTGTTGGGCCTGCCGGAGGTACGCGTGGAGGCGGGCTTCCCCGCGGACCTCCTGGCCGTGCGCGGCGACCGTCTGGCCGGCGCCCTGTCCCTGGCCTACAGCCGGATCGTGGTGCACCGGGGCCGGGTGGTGGCGCGTACGAGCGCGGTGCGGGAGTACTGCAACTCGGCGGCCACGGTGGAACTCGGGTTGCCGCGGCAGGGGCGGGGCGAGTTGTCGTGATGCGGCCGGGGCCGTAGGCGCGGCTCAGGGTGATCGAGAGCTGGCTCGGGGTGTCGTGGAGCGCGGGGCGTGCGGCAGGCAGGCGCGCAGCGGGGCGCGTGGGACGAAGTGCGCGCCGGTGCTGACCGGCAGATGCAGGCGCGTGGGGCGGAGCGCGCGCTGATGGCGCGCCGACCGGCAGATGCGGGCGTGTGATGCGGGGTGCACGCGGGGCGCAGGACTGATCACAACGCACCGGGGAGCGCGACCCTGGGCACACGCCCCCGCGCACGTCAGTGCACGCCGGGCGCGTGTTGCGCGAGTGAGCCCGGCGCGCTCCGCCCATGCCGGTTAACTCGTGCGGCGGATGCGCCCCCTCCGGCGTACGGTCGGAACCATGCGCATTGTCATCGCTGGTGGTCATGGTCAGATCGCGCTGCGGCTGGAGCGCCTGCTCTCCGCGCGCGGGGACGAGGTCGCGGGGATCATCCGCAAGGCCGAGCAGGGCGACGATCTACGGGCTGCCGGTGCCGAACCGGTGCTGCTCGACCTGGAGTCCGCTTCGGTCGAGGAAGTCGCGGCGCACCTGCAGGGCGCCGATGCGGCGGTGTTCGCGGCCGGTGCGGGTCCGGGCAGTGGAGCGGGCCGCAAGGAGACGGTGGACAGGGGCGCGGCGGTGCTGTTCGCGGACGCGGCCGTCCGCGCGGGTGTACGTCGTTTCGTGGTCGTGTCCTCCATGGGCGCCGATCCCGCGCACCAGGGCGACGAGATCTTCGACGCGTATCTGCGTGCCAAGGGCGAGGCGGACGCGCACGTCACCCGCCAGCAGGCCCTGGAGTGGACGATCCTGCGCCCCGGCTCGCTCACGGACGACGCGGGCACCGGTCTGGTCCGTCTGGAGGCGCACACCGGGCGCGGTCCGGTCCCGAGGGACGATGTGGCGGCCGTCCTCGCGGAGTTGGTGGACACCCCGGCGACGACCGGTCTGACGTTGGAGCTGATCAGCGGATCGACTCCGGTGTCGGTCGCGGTGAAGTCGGTGGCCGGGAACTGATGACCACCACCGGCCGTTGAACGATCGGGGCCACCACCAAGCCCCCAGCACCGCCTGCTGCCACCCCGTCAGGCTCCGTGGTCCGGCTTCCCGCACCGCTCCGCGGCTCAGAACAGAGGCAGCTGCCCGGGGAACTCCGGTACGGCGTATCCGTCCAACGCCAGCTGGGCTGCCCCGAGTTGTGCCTGCCGTCGCGACCCGGCGCAGGAGAGGAGTCCGCCGCTCTCCCGCGCGCCGGGTGGGTCGTGTCGCGCGAAGCGGCCCGCGACGACGGCGATGTCGCGGCGGCACACGGGACAGGTTCTGCGTCGGGAGGACATGCCGTCAGTGTGCCCGCATTCGGGACGGCGGTGTCACCGTCAGGTGCGGGAATCGGCTTCCCATCGGTCAGGGCCCACCCCTCGCCAGTCGATCAGCGGCGAGTCGGCCACCTGCTCCGGCTCGATCTCCAGACCCGCGCGCCGCAGGAACTCCACCAGGTCCGGCACGCTGTGCGCCAGGCCGAGGATCTCGCCGTCCACCCGGACCCGGCGGCCGCCGGTCGGGGACGGCAGGTGCACGATGATGGGTCGCTTCCCGGCCATGGCTCCAGCATCGTCCGGACCGTCCCCAGCCGCACCCGGACCGGTCATTCCAGAATCCCCGGCACGGCGTCGGCGCGGCACAACGGGTATGCGGGGCCGCCCCTCCCTTCGGCGAGCGCGCACGTCACCTGAACCTGGCAGGCCTCCTCGCCCGGCCGGGCGGACTCTCACCGTCGGCCCCACGCGAGTGACAGAGCCGTACGGGAGCGATGCCGGGCCTCGCCACCGACAAAAGGCGACCGGGTTCCGACAGGGTGTCCCCGGCCGCACCGGCGCCAGCACCTGCTCACCGCTGCACCACGGTGCGGCGGCGCGGGACTGCGTGATCTGATCGGTGAGCTGCTCCACCTGTGAGCCGCCCGACGGACCACCCACCAGATGTGCCCGGCACCCCGCCGCGGCCGCACACCCCGAGGAACCGCGTATGAGTGACCTGTCAGCCCGCACCGACCACAGCAGTGCCCCGGACGCCCTGCGCAGCGTGTACCTGCGGCTGGTCGCCGAGGAATCGATACCCGAGGAAGCACGAGAGCAGTTCAGCTACCTGCAGCCGCTGGCCACGGACCTCCTGGCGGGCATCGCCCTCGACACCCCTGACAACGTCCGTGTCCTCGATGACCGTGACGTGGCCCTCGTCGAGTGGGACACCCTCGCGGCCGCCGCGCGTACCAACTTGCTCAGCGAGCCGGTCGACTACAACACCTACGATCTCCCCGGTGGCGCGGTCCTCCACATCCTCGGCCACCCGGAGTCGGTGTTCGCGGCCAGCAAGGTGCTCGTCTTCGACGAGGCGGTGCGGGCCGCCGACGGCCCCGAGATACCGGACGAGGGCGTGCTGCTCGTCGTCCCGAACCGGCACAACCTCGTGTTCTACCCGCTCACCGACAGGCACGTGGCCGAGGCCGTCAACGCCTTGGCACAGTTCGGGCAGGGCGCCTACGAGGACGGCCCCGGACGCCTCTCCCCCCGGGTCTTCTGGTGGCGCGCCGGCACCCTGACATCGATCACGGTCTTCGACCAGGAAAGCCGGACGATGAGCATCTCCCCGCCCGACGAACTCATGACGATCATGCGTCGCCTGGTCGGCACCGCCGGCTGACGCGCGCCCGCCCACGCCGGCCCAGCGTGGCGACGTGGACGTGGTCCGCACGCGCCCTGGAACTGACATGGCAGGGAACCCATATCACGGACCAGCTCGCCGACCTGGTGACCCAGATCGCCGTCATCAACGCCTTCAACCGTCGAAACGTCATCACCCAGCAGCCCGCCGGCGACTACGAGGCGGGCATGCTCACCAAGTTCCACTGACGGCGGGCCCCGCCCGCCCCCATGACGCGCATCGGTGGCCAACTACCTTTGCTGTCTCGGAACCTGACCGAGCAGAGCTGGTGCGCGCGCGTCGACGAGCTGTCGAAATCAGACCTGCTCATGAGGGTTTACCAGGCAGTCGTGTCTGTCCATGGGGACAGTCGAGGCCGATAGTCGATAGGGATCACGACGATCCTGAAGAAGTCACTGGTAGCGGTTCTGTGCGCCTCCGCCCTCGCGGTCGGGGCGCTCGGACTGAGTGCCGGATCTGCGTCGGCAGCTTCCGTCTGGAAGCTGAAGGCCACGTGCAGCTCGGTCAACATACGGGCGAAGGCCAACACCAGCGCGAAGGTCAATGGCGTCGCTTACAAGGGCGACCTCATGAACGGCACGAAGGTGGACTACAAGGACTACAAGGGCTACAAGGACATCAAGGTGGACAAGGCCTGGATCTACGGCAAGGTGGTCCGCAAGGACCACAAGGTCATCTACGGCTGGGCCGCGCTGAAGTGCTTCAACCCTTACGAGCAGTAGGGGAAACCCGCTCCGACGACACCGCGGCCTCTGACCGGTTCACCTGGTCAGAGGCCGTTCTCCTGGTGGTGAGCATGGACACACACCGGGACAATCCTCGCGCTCGTATACCGACTCGAAGAGAGTGCTCGAACACAAAGAGACCCTCTCCACTCTGCGTTTCCGCAGTTTGGAGAGGGTCTCCTCAAGTGTGGCGGCGCCAGGATTCGAACCTGGGAAGGCTGAGCCACACCGCCGGGTTGACCACCAGATCGAACCACCTTTCGGCAGCGCTCCCTGGCGACGTCGTAAACAATACCCGATACACAGGGGTGCTTCGCCACCCGATTGATCTCCACCCCTGGGCTCGCGGGGTGGCTAGGCTGGTGCGGATGCGGCCCGGTGACATGCCGGGCCCGGCGACCGCCGCCGCGCACGCCGGCACGCACCCGATTCGCACCCTGATACAAGGAGCCACAGGATGGCCGACTCCAGTTTCGACATCGTCTCGAAGGTCGAGCGGCAGGAGGTCGACAACGCCCTCAACCAGGCCGCCAAGGAGATCTCGCAGCGCTACGACTTCAAGGGCGTGGGTGCCTCGATCTCGTGGTCCGGCGAGAAGATCCTCATGGAGGCGAACTCCGAGGACCGGGTGAACGCCGTCCTCGACGTCTTCCAGTCCAAGCTCATCAAGCGCGGCATCTCGCTGAAGGCCCTGGAGGCGGACGAGCCGCAGCTGTCCGGCAAGGAGTACAAGATCTTCGCGTCGATCCAGGAGGGCATCTCCCAGGACAACGCGAAGAAGGTGGCGAAGATCATCCGCGACGAGGGCCCGAAGGGCGTGAAGGCCCAGGTCCAGGGCGACGAGCTGCGCGTCTCCTCCAAGAGCCGGGACGATCTGCAGACCGTGATCGCGCTGCTGAAGGGCAAGGACTTCGACTTCGCACTGCAGTTCGTGAACTACCGGTAAGAGACCGGCAGGGCCTCGGTCAGAGGCGAGAAGCGAGCAAGAGGCGGGAAGGGCGGGCGCCCCCGAGCAGCGCCCGCCCTTCCGTGCTGTCGACGCCGCGCTCAGTCGCGTGAGTTGCCGAACAGGATGCGGTAGACGATCAGCAGCACCAGGGAGCCGCCGATGGCCGCGACCCAGGTGGCGCCGTCGTAGAAGCTCTTGGTGATCGGGTGGTGCAGCCAACGGGCCGAGATCCAGCCACCGATGAACGCGCCCGCGACGCCGATGAGGGTCGTGCCGATGAAGCCGCCGGGGTCGCGGCCCGGCAGGAGGATCTTGGCGATGGCTCCGGCCAGCAGTCCCAGGATGATCCAAGCGATGATGCCCATACCGTGAACCTGCCCTTCCGCGCTGTGTCCGCACCGTCCGGCCGCTGAGAATCCGGCGAGGACCCGCTGTCCACGCGCGGTCCACGCGCGCGTGTTCGTGCCGTGTCGACGAAGAGGACGCCACGGATCCACCACGCGGTTGCCGCGCTCAGTAAGGTGCGGCGCGTGACGCCTTCCGGTAACGAACTGCGCCGCACCCTGGGCGTGCGGGACGCCGTGGTCGTCGGGCTCGGCTCGATGGTCGGGGCCGGCGTCTTCTCGGCCCTGGGGCCCGCCGCGCGCGCGGCGGGAACGGGGCTGCTGCCCGCGCTGGCGCTCGCTGCCGTGGTGGCCTACTGCAACGCCATGTCCTCGGCCCGTCTCGCGGCCCGCTATCCGGCCTCCGGCGGCACGTACGTGTACGGCCGGGAACGGCTGGGCCCCTTCTGGGGCTATCTCGCGGGCTGGGCGTTCGTGGTCGGCAAGACGGCGTCCTGCGCGGCCATGGCGCTCACCGTGGGCGCGTATGTCTGGCCGGGGCAGGCTCACGCGGTGGCGGTCGCCGCCGTGGTGGTCCTGACGGCCGTGAACTACGGCGGGATGCAGAAGTCGGCGTGGCTGACGCGTGTGATCGTGACGGTGGTGCTGGCCGTTCTCGCGGCCGTGGTGGTCGTGTGCCTGACCTCCGCGCGGGCCGCCGCCGGACGGCTGGACGTCGGGCTGTCCTCGGGCGCGGGCGGGATGCTGCAGGCGGCGGGACTGCTGTTCTTCGCGTTCGCCGGGTACGCGCGGATCGCGACCCTCGGGGAGGAGGTACGGGATCCGGCGCGCACGATTGCGCGCGCGATCCCGCTGGCCCTGGGGATCGCACTCGCGGTGTACGCGTGCGTGGCCGTCGCGGTGCTCACGGTCCTCGGCGCGGACCGGCTCGGGCACGCGGTGGCTCCGCTGGCCGACGCGGTGCGGGCGGCCGGCGTGCCGGGGCTCGTGCCCGTGGTGCGGGCCGGGGCGGCTATGGCGGCCCTGGGTTCGCTGCTCGCGCTCATCCTCGGCGTGTCCCGTACGACGCTCGCCATGGCCCGGGACGGGCATCTGCCGGGGGCGCTGGCGGCCGTGCACCCCCGCTTCCAGGTGCCGCACCGGGCCGAGCTGGCCGTGGGCGCGGTGGTCGCCGTACTGGCCGCGACGGTGGACGTGCGCGGCGCGATCGGCTTCTCCTCCTTCGGAGTGCTCGCCTACTACGCCGTCGCCAACGCTTCCGCGTGGACCCTGAGTCCGGCCCCCGCGGCCCGTGTGGCGCCCGTGGCGGGCCTGCTGGGATGCGCCACGCTGGCGTTCGCGCTGCCCGCCGTCTCGGTGGCCGCGGGGGCGGGAGTACTCGCGGTGGGCGTGGCGGCCTACGGCGTACGGCTCTGGGCGCGGCGGCGCGGCGAATGACGTGCCGTCAGCACGGCCGAGGCCACCCGCGCGGCCGGCGCCCGTCTGTCGCCGGCGTGGTCAGCGGGTCGCGAACGGCTGGTCCGTGGGGACGATCTCGCGGCCCAGCGGCAGCAGGGAGACCGGGATCAGCTTGAAGTTGGCGATGCCGAACGGGATGCCGATGATCGTGATGCACAGGGCGATGCCGGTGACGATGTGGGCGATGGCCAGCCACCAGCCGGCCAGGATCAGCCACAGGACGTTGCCGATGCAGGAGGGGGCGCCCGCGTCCCGGCGCTCGACCGTCGTGTACCCGAAGGGCCACAGGGCGTAGAGGCCGATACGGAAGGCCGCTATGCCGAACGGGATGCCGATGATCGTGATGCACAGCAGGACCCCGGCGAACAGGTAGCCGAGGAACAGCCAGAAGCCGCTCAGGATGAGCCAAATGACGTTCAGGATGGTCTTCACTGGTAGCGACCTGCCATCTTTTCGAGCCGGGCGATGCGGTCCGCCATGGGCGGGTGCGTGGAGAACATCTTGGTCAGTCCCTGGCCCGGGCGGAAGGGGTTCGCGATCATCATATGACTGGCGGTCTCGATCCGGGGTTCGGGCGGCAGCGGGAGCTGCTGGGTGCCGGCCTCCAGCTTGCGCAGGGCGCCGGCGAGGGCCCGTGGGTCGCCGGTGAGCTGGGCGCCGGAGGCGTCCGCCTCGTACTCGCGGGAGCGGCTGATGGCCAGCTGGATGACGGTGGCGGCGAGCGGGCCGAGGATCATGATCAGGAGCATGCCGAGCAGGCCGGGGCCGTCGTCGTCGTCCGAGCGGCCGATCGGGATCAGCCAGGCGAAGTTCACCAGGAACATGATCACCGAGGCGAGGGCGCCGGCCACCGAGGAGATGAGGATGTCCCGGTTGTACACATGGCTCAGCTCGTGGCCGATGACGCCGCGCAGCTCGCGCTCGTCCAGCAGGCGCAGGATGCCCTCGGTGCAGCACACGGCTGCGTTGCGGGGGTTGCGGCCCGTGGCGAAGGCGTTGGGGGCCTCCGTGGGTGAGATGTACAGCCGGGGCATGGGCTGGCGGGCCTGCGTGGACAGCTCGCGGACCATCCGGTAGAGCGCCGGGGCCTCGAACTCGCTGACCGGGCGGGCGCGCATGGCGCGCAGTGCCAGCTTGTCGCTGTTCCAGTACGCGTACGCGTTGGTGCCGAGCGCCACCAGGACGGCGACGATGAGTCCGGTGCGGCCGAAGAAGCTGCCGATGACGATGATGAGTGCGGACAGTCCCCCGAGGAGTACTGCGGTCCTGAGCCCGTTGTGCCGGCGGTGCACCGTGCGCCCTCCAAGTCGTGCAGCTGGGGAACACTTTGGTCCAGTGGACCCTCCCGCTTGTGACAACGCCAGGCGACGGCCACGAGTTCCCTGCCGGCTGCGCGGGCGCCGCTCGGCCGTACGGGTGACGTGCTCATTCGCGTGCACGCGCGCGTGACGGCACGGATGCGCCCAGCCGCGCGGGGCGGCTTCTCCCGGCAGTCCGATGCCCCTGTCGGAGCGGTCCGGGTGGGACCTGCCGGGAACAGCTTCAGAAGAGGCCGGTGGCGGCGAAGCGGAGGACCAGCTGGGGCGCTCCGGACAGGGCGACGCCGAGTACGCCGGTGAGGGCGAGGGCGGCCGTGAGGGGGGCCGGGACGCGGTGCCGGGCCGGTTCGCCCTCGGGGGCACGGAACAGCAGGGCCGTCCACTGCAGGTAGTAGAAGAGGGCGATCACCACGTTGACGGCCATGACGACGGCGAGCCAGCCCAGGCCCGCGTCGACGGCCGCCGAGAACACGGTGACCTTGGCGAACAGCCCGATGACGCCCGGCGGCAGCCCGGCCAGGCACAGCAGGAAGAACGCGAGCAGGAGCGCGGTGAGCGGATTGGTCGCGTACAGGCCCCGGTAGTCGCTGATCCGGTTCAGGGCCCGGCCGCGGCCCACCAGGGCGGCCACCGCGAACGCACCGAGGTTCACGGCCGCGTACATCAGGGCGTAGGCCACCGTGGAGCCGATCGCCTTCTGCGGGTCCTTCGCGTAGCCGGCGGCGGCGATCGGCACCAGCAGATAGCCGGCCTGGCCGACGGAGGACCAGGCGAGCAGCCGTACGGCGCTGTACGCGCGCGTGGCCTGCTGGCGCAGGGCGGCGGCGTTGCCGACGGTCATGGTGAGGGCGGCCAGGGCCGCGAGCGCGGGCCCCCAGACGTCGGCGTACGAGGGGAACGCGACGACGGTGACGAGAATCAGGCCGGAGAAGCCGACCGCCTTGCCGACCACTGACAGGTAGGCGGCGACAGGCAGCGGCGCGCCTACGTAGGTGTCGGGCACCCAGAAGTGGAAGGGGACTGCGGCCGTCTTGAAGGCGAAGCCGATCAGAGTGAGGACGACACCGACCTGGGCGAGGGTGTGCAGCTGGCCGTCGACGTGAGTCAGGCGCTGGGCCACCTGGGTGAGGTAGAGGGTGCCGGTGGAGGCGTACACGAAGCTGATGCCCATCAGGCTGACCGCGGTGGCCGTCACCGAGGACAGGAAGAACTTCAGGGCTGCCTCGGAGGACCGCTTGTCGCCGTGCCGGATACCGACGAGAGCGAAGGCGGGCAGGGAGGCGACCTCCAGGGCGACGATCAGGGTGGCCAGGTCGCGGGAGGCGGGCAGCAGCGCGGCGCCGGCCGCGGAGGACAGCAGCAGGAACCAGAACTCGCCCGGCGGGACGCGGCGCTCGTCGTCCTTGAGGTTCGTGACGGACAGCAGGGCGGCGAGCAGCGCGCCGCCGAGGACCAGGAACTGGATGACGAGCGTGAAGTGGTCGGCGGTGTAGCTGCACGCGCGCGTGGCGCCGTTCACGCAGAAGGTGCTGCGGTCGCCGTCCAGGAGGGGCAGGAGCAGCAGCGCGGCCGAGGCCAGTCCGGCGACCGAGGTCCAGCCCAGGACGTTCTTGCGGGCCTCGGGCAGGAACAGGTCGGCGACCAGGACGACGAGTCCCACCGCGGCGGCGATGGTCGGCGGGGCGACGGCGAGCCAGTCGACGGACTGGACGAGCGACTCGGCGACGGGCTGGGCGCTCATCGGGTGCCTCCTGCGAGGAGCTGATGCACGGCCGGGTCGGTCAGGCCGAGCAGCGCCCTCGGCCACAGTCCGGCGACGACGGTGAGGGCGACGAGCGGGGTCCAGGCGGCGAACTCGTAGCCGTGGACGTCGGCGAGCTTCGGCGCCTCCTGCTCCACGCCGCCCATGCAGACGCGGCGGACCACGATCAGCATGTACGCGGCCGTCAGCAGGGTGCCGAACGCGCCGATCGCCATGAAGGTGAGGAAGGCCGGCCGGCTGAGGTCGGCGGCGGGCTTGAACGCGCCGAACAGCGCCAGCATCTCGCCCCAGAACCCGGCGAGGCCCGGCAGGCCGAGCGAGGCGACGGCGGCGAAGGCCAGCAGCCCGCCGAGGCGGGGGGCCTTGCCGTAGAGCGCGGCGCCGGTCTCCTCGGCGAGAGTGTCGAGGTCGGTGCTGCCGGTGCGGTCCTTCAGAGCGCCGACCAGGAAGAACAGCAGGCCGGTGATGAGGCCGTGGGCGATGTTGGCGAACAGGGCGCCGTTGACGCCGGTCGGGGTCATCGTGGCGATGCCCAGCAGGACGAAGCCCATGTGGCCGACGGAGGAGTAGGCGATCAGCCGCTTGAGGTCGCCCTTGGCGCCGTGCCTGGCCAGGGCCAGACAGGCCAGGGATCCGTAGATGATCCCGACCACGGCGAACGCGGCGAGGTACGGCGCGAAGGTGTGGAAGCCGTGGGGCGCGATCGGCAGCAGAATCCGGACGAACCCGTATGTACCCATCTTGAGCAGGACACCGGCCAGCAGGACCGAGCCGACGGTCGGCGCGGCGGTGTGGGCGTCCGGCAGCCAGCTGTGCAGCGGCCACATCGGCGTCTTCACCGCAAGCCCGATGCCGATCGCCAGAACGGCGATGACCTGCACGGATGTGCTCAGCGACCGGCCGTTGTCAGTGGCGAGTGCCACCATGTCGAACGTGCCCGCCTTGATTCCGATCAGGAGCAGGCCGAGCAGCATGACGACGGAGCCGAGCAGCGTGAACAGGATGAACTTCCACGCGGCCCGGGTCCGGCCCTCGCCGCCCCAGCGGGCGATGAGGAAGTACATCGGGATGAGCACCATCTCGAACGCGAGGAAGAACAGCAGCAGGTCGAGGACGGCGAAGGTCGCGAGGGTGCCGGACTCGAGCAGGAGCAGTAGCGCGACGAACGCCTTCGGGGAGCCGCCGGCGGGTGGCTTGAAGTAGGAGTAGAGCGCGCAGAGGAACGTCAGCAGCGCGGTCAGGACCAGAAGGGGGAGGGAGATGCCGTCGATGCCGAGGTGGATCCGCACGTCGAGTGCGGGGATCCAGCTGATGTCGGTCGTGGCCTGCATCTTCGACGCATGGTGGTGGTCGAAGCCGAGCGCGAGGACGAGCGCGGCGACGAGGATCGCGCCGGTCACGGTCACACCGTGCCGCAGCACGGCCTGCTCGGGCGACTTCCCCTTCAGTCCGGGCGGGGCGGGCAGCAGAGCGGCGACGGCGCCGAGGAGCGGGCCGACGACGACGAACGCCAGAAGGAACTGCATCACGGACTCGTTGATATCGATCACGCCTGCTCACGCTCCCGAGGCGACGAGGACGACGGCGACCGCCAGGACGACGGTGCCGGCGAGCAGCGCGCTCACATAGGTCTGCACATTGCCGGTCTGCGCCCGCCGTACGGCGGCCCCGAGCAGCCGCGGCAGGGCGGCCGCGCCGCGTACGTAGGTGTCGACGACCGCGCTGTCGAGGAAGCGGACGAGACTCGCTCCGGCCTGGACCGGGCGGACGAACAGCGCCGCGTACACGGTGTCCAGGTGGAAGCCGGCGGCCGCGGGCCGGTGCAGCGGGCCGAGCAGCAGCCGGCCGGGGTCCGGCGCGTGGGCCAGGTCGCGGTAGGCCGGCCCGTGGTCGGCGAGGGCATGGGCCTCGACCAGGCTCGCATCGCCCTCCGGGTGAGCGGCGGCCTCGCCCTGGAGGCGCTCCCACTCGAAGGAGGGCGCGGGTGCTGCCGGGACCCGGGCGGCGAGCGCGTTGGTGCGCTGCCAGGCACCGTAGGTGAGCAGCCCGCCGACCAGGGCGAGGCCCGTGCCCAGGATGGAGGTGAGCAGTGTCGGGGTCAGGTCACGGCCGTCGAACCAGCTGGGCAGCGAGCGGTAGGCGAGCCCGCCGAAGGCGAGGGACGGCACGGCGAGCACCCAGAGCACCACGGTCATCGTCAGCGGCTGGCGGCCGTGGTCGGGGGCCTCGGCGCCCCGGCCGCGGAAGGCCAGCAGCCACAGCCGGGTCGCGTAGGCGGCCGTGAGCAGGGCGGCGAGCAGGCCGGCGACGAGGACGATCCAGCCGGCGGCGCCGGGTGCGCGGTCGGTGCTCCCGGTGGCGACGTGCTCGGCGGCGCCGAGGACGGACTCCTTGGAGAAGAAGCCGCTGAACGGCGGGATCGCGGCGAGCGCGAGGAGTGCCACGGTCATCGTCCAGTACGCGTCCGGGACCCGGTCGCGCAGGCCGTGCATGCGGGACATCGCGGCCAGTGAGTTGGTGCCGGCGGCGTGGATGATCACGCCGGCTGCGAGGAACAGCAGCGCCTTGAAGGCGCCGTGCGACAGGAGGTGGAAGACGGCGGCTCCGCGGTCGCCGACGGCGAGGCCACCGGTCATGTAGCCGAGCTGGCCGATCGTCGAGTAGGCGAGGACGCGCTTGATGTCGTCCTGGGCGAGTGCGGCGAGACCGGAGCCCGTCATGGTCACGGCGGCCATCACGGCGAGGACCACCATCGCGGCCGAGGAGGCCTCGAAGACGGGAAGGAGACGGGCGATGAAGTAGACACCGGCGGCGACCATCGTCGCGGCGTGGATCAGCGCCGAGACGGGCGTCGGGCCCGCCATCGCGTCCGGGAGCCAGGTGTGCAGCGGGAACTGCGCCGACTTGCCCGCGACGCCCGCGAGCAGCAGCAGGGCGATCAGCGTCGGGTGGTGCAGGTGTCCGCTCGACACGGCACCGAGGACGCGGGTGATGCGGAACGACCCGGCGTCGGTGGCCAGCGCGAACAGTCCGATGAGGAACGGCACGTCGCCGAGCTTGGTGACCAGGAAGGCCTTCAGGGAGGCGGCGCGGGCCTCGGGGGTCTCCCAGTAGTGGCCGACCAGGAAGTAGGAGCAGATGCCCATGACTTCCCAGCCGACCAGCAGCACGATCAGGTCGCCGGAGTAGACGACCAGGAGCATCGCGGAGGTGAACAGGGAGACGAGAGCGGCGTACGAGGGGTAGCGCGGGTCGTCGCGCAGATAGCCCGTCGAGTAGATCTGCACGCAGGCCGCGACGAACGCGACCAGGATCGCGACGAGCGCGGCGAAGCCGTCGATGTGCAGTGCCAGCTCGATCGGGACGGAGCCGGTGGGCGTCAGTTCGGTGTGGGCGTCGACGGCCTGGTCGCCGCCCTGGCGTACGGCGACCAGCGCGGCCAGGACGAGCGAGGCGAGCGGCGGCAGCACGGCGAGCGGACGGACGAAGCCGGGCGCGGTGCGGCCGAGCAGCAGTCCGGCCGCGGCGCCCAGGAACGGCAGGAGGGGGACGAGGACGGCGAGGGTGGTCGTGGTCACGCGGTGGCCTCAGCCTTCTCGGCCGCGGAGGAGCCGGGGCCCTCGGTGCCGGGGCCGCGGGTCTCGGGGCCTTCGGCGGTGTCGCGGAGCTTGTCGATGTCGGAGGTGCCGCGGTTGCGGTAGACGGCGAGCACGATCGCGAGGCCGATGCCGATCTCGGCGGCGGCGATGGCGATGGTGAACAGGGTCAGCGCCTGGCCGGAGTGCAGGGTCTCCCGGGCGGCCCGGCTGAGCCAGACGTCGAAGGCGACCAGGTTGAGGTTGACGGCGTTGAGCATCAGCTCGACCGACATGAGGACCAGGATGGCGTTGCGGCGGGCGAGGACGCCGTACAGGCCGGTGCAGAAGAGGAGGGCGGAGAGTACGGCCGGGTAGGCGAGGTGCATCAGCGGGCGCCTTCCTGCTCGACCGGGTGAATTCCGGAATCCGTGACGGACGGGGAACTCTCGGTGACCGCCCGGGAGTTCACAGGGGGAGGGCTCGACTCCGACTCCGCCTTCGCCTTGCGGGACAGGACGATCGCGCCGACCAGGGCCGCGAGGAGAAGCACGGACAGGGCCTCAAAAGGCAGCACCCAGTGCCGGAACAGGCTCTCGCCGGTGACCCGGGTGGAGCCGGCGGCCGGGCCGTTCAGATCGATCCAGGTGGTGCGGAAGGCGTCGACGACCACCCACACAAGGGCGACGGCGGCGGCGACCGCGACGGTCAGGGCGGCCCAGCGGTTGCCGGAGTCGGCGTCCGGGGAGCGGCCGATGGGCGCCCTGGTGAGCATCAGACCGAACAGAAGGAGGACGACGACGGAACCGACGTAGATGAGGACCTGCACCCAGGCGATGAACTCGGCGGTGAGGAGGAGGTACTCGACGGCGAGGCCACCGAGCGCGACCACCAGCCACAGGGCGGCGTGCACCAGCTGGCGGGTGGTGACGGTGACCAGCGCGGCGCCGAAGGTGACCAGGCCGACCAGCAGGAAGGCGATCTCGACACCGGTCGGAGACAGGAAGCCGTGCTGGGCCGCGGCGAGGTTCAGGGGCATCTCGGGCGAGGCGAGTCTCATGAGCCGCCCTCCTCCGGCTCGGCCTGCGCGGCCGCCAGCTTCTCGGCGGTCTTGCGGGCGGCGGCGATCTCCTTGGGCTCCTCGGCGGCGGGGTCCAGGGCGGGCGGCGCCGGCACGGTCCACATCCACTCGCGGAGCTTGTCCCGCTCATGGGTGAGCTCGCGGATGTCGGTCTCGGCGTACTCGAACTCCGGGGACCAGAACAACGCGTCGAAAGGACAGACCTCGATGCAGATACCGCAGTACATGCACAGGGAGAAGTCGATGGCGAACCGGTCGAGGACGTTACGGCTGCGCTCACGGCCACCGGGGGCGGCCGGCGGGACGGTCTCCTTGTGGGAGTCGATGTAGATGCACCAGTCCGGGCACTCACGGGCGCAGAGCATGCAGACCGTGCAGTTCTCCTCGAACAGGCCGATCACCCCGCGGGTGCGGGGCGGCAGTGCGGGCTGGGCTTCCGGGTACTGCTCGGTGACCGACTTCCTGGTCATCGTGCGCAGGGTGACGGCCAGGCCCTTGGCGAGGCCACTGCCGGGAATGGGGGCCATGGTTAGCTGATCACCACCTTGACGATGCCGGTGAGGGCGATCTGGGCGAGGGAGAGGGGGACGAGGAGGGTCCAGGAGAGCTTCTGGAGCTGGTCCTCGCGCAGCCGCGGGTAGGTGACGCGGAGCCAGATGACGAGGAAGGCGAGGATCGCGGCCTTCAGCAGGGTCCAGACCCAGCCGAGGCCGTCGGCGCCCCAGGGTCCGTGCCAGCCGCCCAGGAAGAGGACGGTGGTCAGACCGCACAGAACGACGATGCCGGCGTACTCGGCGAGGAGGAAGAGTGCGAAACGCAGGCCCGTGTACTCGGTGTACGCGCCGAAGATGATCTCCGAGTCGGCGACGGGCATGTCGAACGGCGGGCGCTGCAGTTCGGCGAGCCCGGCGACGAAGAAGACGACCGCGCCGACGATCTGCCAGGGCACCCACCACCAGTGGAAGGCGTGCAGGATGCCGGGCAGCGAGACCGTTCCGGCGGCCATGGCGACCGAGGCCGCGGCGAGCAGCATCGGGAGTTCGTAGGCGAGCAGCTGGGCTGCCGTGCGCAGGCCGCCGAGCAGGGAGAACTTGTTCGCGCTGGCCCAGCCGGCCATGAGTGAGCCCAGCACGCCGACGCCCATCACCGCGAGCACGAAGAACACGCCCGCGTCGAGGACCTGGCCGACGGCACCCTCGCTCGGGCCGATCGGGATGGCGAGCAGGACGAGGAGGTACGGCAGCAGGGCGACGGCGGGGGCGAGCTGGAAGACGCGGCGGTCGGCGCCGGCCGGGACCACGTCCTCCTTCTGTGCGAACTTCACGCCGTCGGCGATCAGCTGGGCCCAGCCGTGGAAGCCGCCCGCGTACATCGGGCCGAGGCGGCCCTGCATATGAGCCATCACCTTGTGCTCGGTCTGGCCGACGATCAGCGGGAAGGTGAGGAAGACGACGAACACGACGAGGAGTCGCAGAGCGACGTCCAGCGCGTCGTTCACTGCGGGCCTCCTGTGGGGTCGTCGTCGGGGGTGTCGGAGGAGTCGGGAGCGGCCGGGCTCGTGGGGGCTTCGCCGGGAGCGGGAGCTTCGCCGCTGGCGGGAGCCTCACCGGTGACAGGGGCTTCGCCGGTCTGGCCGTCGGCGTCGGCGTCGGCATCCGTGGCGCGCTCGGCACCGGTGGCGGCCTGCTCGGGTTGTCGCACGGTCGGCTCGGCTTCGGCGGGCGTCCGCTCGGCCTCCGTCGGCGCGTCGAAAGCCGGGCGGGCGTGGTGCCACGGCGCGTCCGAGCTGCGCGGGGCGGTGCTCCGGCGGGCCGCGCTGTCCTGTCCGGCCGGTTCGGCAGGCTCGGCCGGAGCCTCTGCCGTCGGATCGGCCGGCGTAGGCGTCTGGCCCTGCGGCCGCTGCGAGGCCGAGCCGTCCGAGGCGCTGCGCGCGCGGCGCGGACCCGATGGTGCCGGGCCGGGCGGGTGCGCGGCGGGGCCTGTGGCTGCCGGGCCTTCCGCCGACTGTCCGGCGGCGTCCTCGCCCGGCGCCGCCGTCTGGCTCGCCGAGCCCTGGCTCGCGCTCCTCATCCGGCGCGGACGGACACCGGCACCGGCACCAGCACCAGCAGCGGCACCAGCAGCGGCACCCGCACTCGGAGCCTCCGCGGCGCCCTCTTCGGCCTGCGGCGCTGTCTGGCTCGCGGAGCCCTCCGCCGCCGTACGGGCCCGCCGTACGGGACGCTCGCCGGCCGCGCGGGCCGGGCGCTCGCCCGGCGCGCGTCCCGCCGTGCCCCGCGCCGGGCGGGTCGGTGCGGGCGGGAGCTGGCCCTTCAGGGGGCCCCACTCGTTGGGGTCGGGCACGCCCGGGGGCAGCATCTGCCGGCGCTTCGGGCCACCATGTGCCGCACCCGCCGCAGCCTCCCCCGGCTCCTTCGCGCCGGGCCAGGCCTTGGCGACGCGGGCGGCGAGGACGAAGTCCTTGCGCAGCGGGTGGCCCTCGAAGGTCTCGGGGAGCAGCAGGTGCGCCAGCGACGGGTGGCCTTCGAAGCGGACGCCGAACATCTCGTGGGTCTCGCGCTCGTGCCAGGCGGCGCCCGCGTAGACGCCGACGGCGGAGGGCAGTGTCGGCGCCTCGTGCGGGACGGTCGTGCGGACCAGGAGCCGGCGGACCGGGTGCAGGGCGACGACGTGGGCCGAGACGCGGAAACCCGTGCCCGGTTCGTCGACCGCGCTCAGCCAGTCGAAGTAGGTGCAGCCCAGGGTCGTACGGGCCGTCTCCAGGGCGGTGAGCCAGGCGGTGGGCGGTACGTCCACGGTCAGGAGGTCGTACGACTCCTCGGCCGTGGCGTCCGTGCCGAAGAGGTCCTCGGCCGGGGCGGGCAGCCAGCCGACGGTGCTCATCGGGTGTCCTCCTCGGCCGGGGTGTCCTCCTCGGCGGGTGGCGCCGGCGGCTTCACCAGGTCGCTGGTCAGCGCAGCCACCGACGGCCGGGCGTGGCCGTACCGCTCCTCCAGCGACTCCCGGGCGATCTTCTCCTGGAGCTTGAGGATGCCCTGGAGGAGTGCCTCGGGGCGCGGCGGACAGCCGGGGACGTACACGTCCACGGGGATGATCTGGTCGACACCCTTGGTGACGGAGTACGAGTCCCAGTAGGGGCCGCCGCAGTTGGAGCAGGCGCCGAAGGAGATGACGTACTTCGGCTCGGGCATCTGCTCGTACAGGCGCTTCACGGCCGGGGCCATCTTGTCCGTGACCGTGCCGGACACCACCATCAGGTCGGCCTGGCGGGGGCCCGGCGCGAACGGGATCACGCCGAGGCGGATGAAGTCGTGGCGGGCCATCGACGCGGCGATGAACTCGATCGCGCAGCAGGCGAGGCCGAAGTTGAAGACCCAGAGCGAGTAGCGGCGGCCCCAGTTCAGGATCACCTTCATCGGCTCGGGGGCCAGCCGGGCCAGGGTGCCCAGCCGCTTGGGCTCGGGCAGCGGCACGGGCCCTGGGACAGCCTCGGGGACGGAGGGGTTCACGTCCATGCCAGGACGCCCTTCTTGTATGCGTACAGCAGGCCGACGGCGAGGAAACCGAGGAAGACGAACATCTCCACCAGGGTGGTCGCGCCGTAGCCGGGGGCGGCGAAGACCGTCGCCCAGGGGAACAGGAAGATCGAGTCGACCGCGAAGATCACGTACAGGAAGGCGTAGACGTAGTAGCGGACCTGGGTGTGGGCCCAGCCCTCGCCGACCGGGTCGACACCGCACTCGTACGTCAGGAGTTTCTCGGGCGTCGGCACGATCGGGCGCAGCAGGCGGCCGGCGCCGAAGGCGACCGCGACGAACAGCACGCCGACGACGGCGAGCAGGCCCACCACCGAGTACGACCGGAAATAGCCGGCCGCGATGACGTGCGCCGTGGCGGCCGTCGAGTCCCCCAACGTCTCCCGCACCGTCCGACCTCGCTCCCTGACCTCGTGGACCTCGTGACACCGGTGAATTCTGTGATGCACCGTGATCTGTGATGCACCATGATTCGACGATCTGTACGCACGGGAGTCTAGGCCCTGATAAAGAACCGGTAAGCAGCCCGTCACGGCGTGAGACGGGTGAGGAGGCCGGGGGTGGGGTTTTCCCCCGTCGGCGGAGGGCGGCATACCGCATGGCGCGGAGGGCGCCCGGCACGGCAGGCTGACCGGTATGACCGCTACCAGCAGCTCCGCCCCGGACCGGGGCGACGGCACCGACCGGCCGCCGCCGATCCGGCCGGTGTACGACGCGCACACGTGGAAGGAGGTCCTGCATCTCCTGCTGAACCTGCCGGTGTCGGTGTTCGGCTTCGTCTACGCGATCGCCGCGGTGGCCGTCGGCGGAGCCCTGACGATCACGGTCATCGGTCTCCCGCTGCTCACACTCGGTCTGCTGGGCGCCCGTCAGCTGGGCAAGCTGGAGCGGGCCCGCGCCCGGTGGCTGCTCGGGGTGCAGGTGGAGGAGCCGACACCGCTGCCGCTCGCGAGGACCGACGGGCTGACGCTGCGGCTGTGGATGGCGCTGAAGGACCCGGTGGGCTGGCGGACGCTGCTGTACGACGTCATCCGGCTGCCCTGGGGCGTCCTCACCTTCGCCGCGGTGCTGGTCTCGCTGTTCGTGCTGTGGCCGGTGCTGCCGTATCTGGCGCGGGGCCTCGCGAACGTGGACCGCTTCTTGGTGCGGGGGCTGCTGTCGCCCTCGGACGAGCTGGAACGCCGTATCGCCGAGCTGGAGTCGGACCGGGGGGTCGTGGTCGACACGGCCGCGGCCGACCTGCGGCGCATCGAGCGGGACCTGCACGACGGGGCGCAGGCCCGGCTGGTCAACCTCGCCATGGGGCTCGGTCTGGCCAAGGAGAAGCTGCTGGAGGACCCCGACGCGGCGGCCACGATGGTCGAGGAGGCGCACGGCGAGGTGAAGCTGGCCCTGCAGGAGCTGCGCGATCTGGCCCGCGGCATCCATCCGGCCGTGCTCACGGACCGGGGCCTGGACGCGGCCCTGTCGTCGGTCGCCTCGCGCTGCACCGTCCCGGTGAAGGTCACCGTGGACCTGCCCGACCGCCCGGCCCCGGCCATCGAGGGCATCGCCTACTTCACCGTCTCCGAGCTGCTGCAGAACATCAGCAAGCACAGCCGGGCCCGCTCCGCGTCGGTGGACGTGTGGCGCACCGAGGACCGGCTGCTCATCCAGGTCCAGGACGACGGCCGGGGCGGCGCCCGGCTGGACGGTGGCACCGGTATGCGGGGCCTGGCGGACCGCCTGGGCGCGGTGGACGGCCTCTTCGTCCTCGACTCACCGTCCGGCGGCCCGACGGTCATCACAGCCGAACTGCCCTGGCGCGACCGGACCGCATAGCTATCAAGAGCGGAACCAACAGCGGAACCAAGAGAAGCCGGCGGAACCGAGAACCGGCCGAACCGCCGGAGGCCAAGGTGGGGAAAACCCCCGCCCCAAGACGCCGACGGACTCCATGGCCCGGCGCGCCGCGGGACACGACTCTGGACATACGGCTGAAGAGCCACTCGGACGACGAGAAACGGGACGAGGACGATGGCCACGGAGTACGGACACGAGTACGGATACGGACGGGGGGACGGCGGCTCCGCCGCCGGCCATCGGCTGCCCGCCGCGCTGCGGGCGCCGTTCGAGGCGCGCAGCTGGCGCGAGTTCGGCTATGTCCTGCTGAGCCTGCCGCTCGCCCTCGTGCTGTTCGTCTGGACGGTGACCATGGTGGCGCTCGGCGCCGGCCTGCTGGTGACCTTCATCGGAGTCCCGGTGCTCGCGGCGGCGCTCGCCGGCTGCCGGGGCTTCGCGGCCCTGGAGCGGGCACGCGCGCGTGGCCTGCTGCGGCTGGACGTGGCCGAGCCGGAGCCGTTGCGGATGCGCGGGCCGGGCGCGCTGGCCTGGATCGGCGCGGTGCTCAAGAGCGGCACCTCCTGGCGGAACATGCTGTACGCGCTGGTGCAGTTCCCCTGGGCGGTGTTCTCGTTCGTGGTGACGGTGAGCCTGTGGACGACCGGCTGGACGCTGCTGAGCTACCCGCTGTGGTTCTGGGTCTTCCCGGCGTACGCCGGCCAGGGCGGGCTGCAGCTGTACGGCGACGAGCACCACAGTGTCTATCTGGACAACCCGTTCGAGATCACCGTGACCGCGCTGGTCGGGCTGCTGTTCACGCTGGTCACGCCGTGGATCGTACGGGCCCTGACGACGGTCGACGGGCTGCTGGTCCGGGGACTTCTGGGGCCGTCGCCGCTGTCGGCGCGGGTGGTGGAGCTGGAGTCGGACCGGGGGGTCGTGGTCGACACGGCCGCGGCCGACCTGCGGCGCATCGAGCGGGACCTGCACGACGGGGCGCAGGCCCGGCTGGTCAACCTCGCCATGGATCTGGGGCTGGCGAAGGAGAAGCTCCGGGAGGATCCGCGGGCGGCGGCGCGGATGGTGGACGAGGCGCACGGCGAGGTGAAGACGGCCCTGCAGGAGCTGCGGGACCTCGCCCGCGGCATCCATCCGGCCGTGCTGACCGACCGGGGCCTGGACGCGGCACTGTCCGCGGTCGCCTCCCGCTGCACGGTCCCGGTGCGGGTCGAGGTCGACCTGCCGGCCCGCCCCGCCCCGGCCATCGAGGGCATCGCCTACTTCACCGTCTCCGAACTGCTGCAGAACATCAGCAAGCACAGCCGGGCCCGCTCCGCGTCGGTGGACGTGTGGCACACCGAGGACCGGCTGATGCTGCAGGTGACCGACGACGGGGTGGGCGGCGCTGACGCCTCCCGCGGCTCGGGCCTGGCCGGCCTCGCCGGACGCCTGGGCGCGGTGGACGGCGTCCTCGTGGTGGACTCCCCCACGGGCGGCCCCACCCGGGTGATCGCGGAGCTGCCCTGGCGGGCCTGACGACAGCGGGAACGGCCGTCCCGCTGCCGGGAGGCCTGGGGAGCCCCGGTCAGCCCTCCCCAGGGCTCCCCTGCCCGTACTCCCTACGACTCACCGGCCCAGCCCCCTCCTACGGCCCTCTACGGCCCCCTGCCGCCCCGGGGCAATTCCCTGGTGGTGCGGCGGACCGGGGCGATTGCTGGAATGCTTGACCTCTGTACGGACGACAGCTCTGTACGGACGACAACCGCCGGACGTGGTCGAGGGGCGGGATCGGGCTTGGGGGGCCAGGAGATCGTGGAGGACAGGGTGCGGGTGGTCATCGCCGAGGATTCAGTGCTGCTCAGGGAGGGCCTGACCCGGCTGTTGACGGACCGCGGGCACGATGTCGTGGCCGGGGTGGGGGACGCCGAGGCGCTGGTGAAGACCGTCGCCGACCTGGAGGCGCAGGGCGCTCTGCCCGACGTGGTGGTGGCGGACGTGCGGATGCCACCGACACACACCGACGAGGGCGTACGGGCGGCCGTACGGCTGCGGAAGACGCACCCGGGGCTCGGGGTACTGGTGCTGTCGCAGTACGTGGAGGAGCGCTACGCCACCGAGCTGCTGGCCGGCTCCAGCCGGGGTGTGGGCTATCTGCTCAAGGACCGGGTCGCCGAGGTGCGCGAGTTCGTGGACGCGGTGGTGCGGGTGGCCGAGGGCGGTACGGCACTGGACCCCGAGGTGGTCGCACAGCTGCTCGGCCGCAGCCGCAAGCAGGACGTGCTCACGGGGCTGACCCCGCGCGAACGCGAGGTGCTGGGGCTGATGGCCGAGGGACGGACGAACTCGGCGATCGCCCGGCAGCTGGTGGTCAGCGACGGGGCCGTGGAGAAGCACGTCAGCAACATCTTCCTGAAGCTCGGCCTGGCCCCGAGTGACGGGGATCACCGGCGGGTTCTGGCCGTACTGACCTATCTGAACTCCTAGCGGACTGACACCGTGTCAGCTAGATGTCAGCCCGTCCGGCTTCCATGGGGGCAGGCCACCCGGACGGGTGAGCGGCGCAGAGAAACCGGGAGCCGTGCGGCGAGCGTCCTCGGGTCAGGCACGAGGGGGGAGAAAACGTGCGAAGTCAGCGCGGAACACCATGAGAAACCGCCGTGAGAGACCGTCCCGGACGCGCGAAAGAACCTCTCAGTAACGCGACAGGCCGTCTCAGAAAGCCGTCCATCATACGGATGGCCTCGGGAAGGCGACCCTAACCGACGTAGGGTTGATCCTGGGATGGTCCGTGGGACGACCACGCCCGGACAGCCGCCTCGAAGGAGGTCCAGTTCAGTGACCAGCCAGGTCAGCAGCCCAGCGGAGCAGGCCGACGGAGCCGTCGTCGGGGAGCAGCGCACATCGGGCGGCGCGAAGGACGTGCGGCGCCTGGACCGGGTGATCATCCGGTTCGCGGGGGACTCGGGTGACGGTATGCAGCTCACCGGTGACCGTTTCACCTCGGAGACCGCCTCTTTCGGCAACGATCTCTCGACGCTCCCCAACTTTCCCGCCGAGATCCGTGCCCCTGCCGGCACCCTGCCCGGTGTCTCCAGTTTCCAGCTCCACTTCGCCGATCACGACATCCTCACCCCCGGCGACGCGCCGAACGTGCTCGTGGCCATGAATCCGGCCGCGCTGAAGGCGAACATCGGCGATCTGCCGCGCGGTGCCGAGATCATCGTCAACACGGACGAGTTCACCAAGCGCGCGCTGCAGAAGGTCGGCTACGACGCCTCTCCGCTGGAGGACGGCTCGCTCGACGGCTACAACCTCCACCCGGTGCCGCTCACCTCGCTCACGCTGGAGGCGTTGAAGGAGTTCGCCCTGTCCCGCAAGGAGGCCGAGCGCAGTAAGAACATGTTTGCGTTGGGTTTGTTGTCGTGGATGTATCACCGGCCGACGGAG
>NZ_BMVG01000032.1 GCF_014650595.1 Streptomyces alanosinicus | reverse complement strand
CGCCCCGTTCAACCCGGTGTCGCTGGCCATCGGCGCGGAGGCGTCCTTCGTCGCCCGCACGATCGACTCCGACCGCAAACACCTCACCGAGGTCCTGCGCCAGGCCGCCGACCACCCCGGCACGGCCCTGATCGAGATCTACCAGAACTGCAACATCTTCAACGACGGCGCCTTCGACGCCCTGAAGGACAAACAGCAGGCCCAGGAGACACTGATCCGCCTCGAACACGGGCAGCCGATCCGCTTCGGCGCCGACGGCACACGCGGCGTCGTACGCAACCGGACCACCGGCGACCTGGAGGTCGTCACCGTCACCACGCAGAACGAGGCGGACATCCTGGTCCACGACGCCCACGCCGCGTCCCCCACCACCGCCTTCGCCCTCTCCCGCCTCGCCGACCCCGACACCCTCCACCACACCCCCATCGGCGTCCTCCGCGACATCGAACGACCCGTCTACGACACGGCGATGGCCGAGCAGCTCGACACCGCGATCGAGCAGAAGGGCAAGGGCGACCTGGCCGCACTCCTGGCCGGCGGCGACACCTGGACGGTCGTCGGCTGAGACCCCCTTCGCTCTGCCACGAGGCCCGGGACCTGATGTCCCGGGCCTCGTTCTATGTCTGCCGGTTCGCGTCGTAGGCCTGGCGGTTCGCGTCGTAGGCCTGGCGTGCCCGCTCCACCTCGCCCATGCGGTCGTGGGTCCACCGGGCGAGGGAGCGCACCTGTTCCGCCGCCTCGCGGCCGAGGCCGGTGAGGGAGTAGTCGACGCGGGGCGGGATGACCGGCTTGGCGTCCCGGTGGACCAGGCCGTCGCGCTCCAGGGTCTGGAGGGTCTGGGTGAGCATCTTCTCGCTGACGCCACGCCCGCCGAGACCGCTGATCGCCCGGCGCAGCTCGCTGAACCGGTACGACCGCTCCAGCAGCTCGATCAGGACGAGGACACCCCAGCGGCTGGTGAGGTGCTCCAGGACGAGCCGGTGCGGACACATCGCCTCGGCGTCCACCTGCTGCTTGTGACTTACTGCCATACCAGTACCTTACTTCAAAGTGGGTACTTTCATATGGTTAGTGCATCTCCTAGGGTGAGTGACATACCCATCGCACGCCGCACAAGGAGTTCTGAACCATGAGCATCGTCGTCACCGGAGCCACCGGACACCTCGGCCGGCACGTCGTGGAGCAGCTGCTGGAGAAGGTTCCGGCGGAGCAGATCACCGCCGTCGTGCGCGACGAGCAGAAGGCCGCCGACTTCGCGGCCCGCGGAGTGAGGCCGGCCGTCGCCGACTACAACGCGCCCGAGACCTTCGACGGCCTGTTCACCGCCGGTGACAAGGTCCTGCTGATCTCCGGCAACGAGTTCGACAAGGGCCGGGTCGGCCAGCACCGGGTCGTCATCGACGCCGCGAAGGCGGCCGGCGTGGCGCTGCTCGCGTACACCAGCGCGCCGGGCGGCCTCACGGCCGCGCTGGCGGACGACCACCGGGCGACGGAGGAGGTACTGCTCGCCTCCGGCCTGCCGTACGCCCTGCTGCGCAACGGCTGGTACTTCGAGAACTACACCGAGAACCTGGCCCCGGTGCTGGAGCACAGCGCGGTCGTCCAGGCCGCCGGTGACGGCCGGATCTCCGCCGCCTCCCGCGCCGATTACGCCGCCGCCGCGGTCGCGGTGCTGACCGGCGAGGGTCACGAGAACAAGACCTACGAGCTGGGCGGCGACGAGGCGTTCGGCTTCGCCCAGTACGCGGCCGAGCTGAGCCGGCAGACCGGCAAGGAGATCGCCTACACCTCCGTCTCGGCGGAGGCCTACACCGGCATCCTGACCGGCGCCGGGCTGCCCGGGCCGCTGGCCGCGATCCTGGCCGGCGTGGACGCCTCGATCGAGAAGGGTGAGCTGGTGGTCTCCTCCGGCGACCTCTCGCGCCTGGCGGGCCGCCCGACCACGCCGCTGGCGGAGGCGGTCGCGGCCGCGCTCAAGGGCTGACGGCCGATCCGTCCGGCGCCCCCCGAGCTGTCATGACCGTATACCGATACACACATGACAGCCGGGGGCGCTCGACGCTACCTTCGTTCTCGCATGCCGGAATGGGAGAGGGAGGGGTCTGGTGGCCGGAAAGTCCAAGGGGGAGCACCGGATAGGCCTGCTGAACGGCTTCGCCGCGTACGGCATGTGGGGCCTCGTGCCCCTGTTCTGGCCCCTGCTGAAACCCGCGGGGGCGGTGGAGATCCTCGCCCACCGCATGGTGTGGTCCCTGGTCGTCGTCGCCGTCGCCCTGCTCTTCGTACGGCGCTGGGCCTGGGCCGGGGAACTGCTGCGCCAGCCGCGCCGGCTCGGGCTGATCACCGTGGCCGCCACCGTCATCACCGTGAACTGGGGCGTCTACATCTGGGCCGTGAACTCCGGCCATGTGGTCGAGTCCTCGCTCGGGTACTTCATCAACCCGCTGGTCACCATCGCGATGGGCGTGCTGCTGCTGAAGGAGCGGCTGCGGCCCGTGCAGTGGGTGGCGGTCGCGACCGGCCTCGCCGCCGTCATCGTCCTGACCGTGGGCTACGGCCGTCTGCCGTGGATCTCCCTCGTCCTCGCCTTCTCCTTCGCCACCTACGGCCTGGTGAAGAAGAAGGTCGGCCTCGGCGGCGTCGAGTCGCTGGCCGCCGAGACCGCGATCCAGTTCCTGCCCGCGCTCGGCTATCTGCTGTGGCTGGTCGCCCACGGTAAGGCGAGCTTCATGAACGACGGGGCCGGGCATGCCGCCCTGCTCGCCTCCACCGGCCTGGTCACCGCGCTGCCACTGGTCTGCTTCGGCGCGGCCGCGATCCGCGTGCCGCTGTCCACGCTGGGCCTGCTGCAGTACCTGGCGCCCGTCTTCCAGTTCCTGCTCGGCATCCTCTACTTCCACGAGGCCATGCCACCCGAACGCTGGGCCGGTTTCGCACTGGTCTGGCTGGCCCTGATCCTCCTGACGTGGAGCGCGATGCAGTCCGCGAGGCGGGCACGCGGCGCGAGCGGACCGCTTCCGGCACCTCATGAGGAAAGGCCGGATTCGGCCGCGGTGGAGGCCTGACCCGAAAGCGACGCGACTGCGCTGCGTTGTCAGACCCGTGCACTAGTGTGATCAACTGCCGTGGAGGCAAAGGGGCAAGAGAACTACGCAACGGGGAACCGGGGGGCCGTGACGATGGACGCCATGGGCACGGAAGGGACCGCCGTCGGCTGGGCGGCCTCCGGCGCGGTGGGCCCGAACGCGGCGTATCGCAACCAGACACTGCAATACGGCGACGTCGAGCTGGCCTTCGACGAGTCGGTCGACTTCCGCACCATCAAGCGGCTGTGGTTCACGGCCGCCGTCTCCGCGACGCTGGTCTTCGCCGTCGTCGGTGCGCTGCCCGCGCTCTTCGCGGAGGATGTGGACGCCCTCCGGCTCGGTGTGCTCATCTCGTTCGTCGTCTTCTGGCTGACGCTCTTGGCGAGCGGGCAGACCGAACCGATCTCCGAGTGGAAGACGCTCCTGGAGGAGAAGGCCGCTGCCTCCTCCTCCGCATACGCGGCGATCTACGGCGCCCTGAGCCGCCGCCGCATTCCGGTCTCCGCCGTACCCGCCCGCATCCGCAGCGACATCACGCCCGAGGTCGTGCACAACCGGCTGGTGATCAGAAGCGGCCGCTACGTGGCGTACGTGACCGTCTTCGCGTACGGCACCAGCCTCTACGTCGGCTGGACCATGTGGCGCAGCCGCTCCGGTGCCGTCGTCATCGGGCACTTCCTGAAGGACCTCGTCGGCTCGTTCATGAACCGTACGGGCAGCGTCAATCAGATGCTGCGCACCGACCGGCCGCGCGCCATGCGGGAGGCCGTGCACTCGGCCGCGCGTGAGGGCGTGGAGATCGCGATCCAGGGGATCGAGGTGCCGCTGGCCTCGACGTTCGGCCAGGAGGTCCCGATCCAGGACGCCCCGTCCGCACCGACCGCCCCGGTCCCGCCCACCCCACCGTCGCCGCCCGCCCCCGCGCCCTCCCCCGGCCGGATGCCCGGCATGCCCCCTGTGAGCCCGTCCGTTCCACCCATGACACCGCCGCCCCAGGCCCCCTACACGAGCGGCTGGAACGGAAGTTGACCACCGGTGCGGCACCGTCGGGGACCGGAGTGCTGACGGTCCGCGACGGTACGGCCGTGTGGGCCTGGACCGCCGTGCGGATCGACGCGGCCGCCGACCTCACCGAGACCAAGGAGTACGCGGACCTGGCGGAGCCGGAACGCCGGGTCAAGGCGGTCGCCGCCGAGGCGGCCTGGCTGGCCGGGCAGTGGGACACGACCCACGGCGAACGGCTCGAACTGCGCTATCTGACCGACCCGGCCGAGCGCCGCGTCTCGTGTGCGCTGCTGGGCCGCGTCCACGCGCCCACTCCGGCGGGGGCGGAGGCGGCCGCGCTGGCCCTGCGCGCGCGGCTGGCCACGCTGCCCCGCCATGTGAGCGCCGGCCCCGTCGAGGACCCGGCCGAGGTGGCACGCCTGCTCACGCCGTTCACGCCTGAACCGGTCGCCGGCCTGGCCGAGATCCGCAAGCGGTACCGCACGGGCCTGCCCAACCGTCCGGACGCGGGGGTGCGGTACTACCTCTCACCACAGCCGTTCACCGCGTCCGCCCCGACCTGGGACGCGCTGTGGCGGGCGCTGGCCGAGCACCCGTACCCGGTCATGCTCACCATCGGCCTGGAGCCTTACGTCGTACCCCACGACCTGGGGCCTCTGCTGCACCGCATCGCCACGCAGTACGGACGGCTCGGCACCCAGGGGCAGCTGCCGGGCGGCCTGTGGTCGCCGGGCGCACAACTCGCCCCGGACGCCTTCGCCGTCGACGCCTCGCGGGTCTACGCGGACGCCGCCCGCCGTTACACCGACCGCGCCTTCCGGGCCCGGATCGCGCTGGCTTCGCCCGCCCGGCTGCCCGAGTCCCTGGCCGAGCTGGTCGGCGCGACCGTCTCCCCGCAGGAACAGGCACGCGAGGGCGGCGTGCTCACCGAGACGTTCACCGGCCCGGCGCACTGCGTGGTCTGGCCCACGCCGGCCGAGCTGCCTGCGGCATGGCAGGGACTGACCACGCTGGAGCAGCCCCGCTGGGGCGGCGACCACGGCTGGCGGCTGCCCGAACCGCTCGCCCCGCCGCTGCGCCTCCTCGCCGACCTGGTCGACGCCCGGGAAGCGGGCGCCGCGTTCCGGCTGCCGCTGGCCGTGAGCGGCCACATGACCGGCTTTCCGGTACGCCGGCCGGGCTTGGCCACCGAGACGGTGTACCGGGCGGAGGGGCCGTCGATCACCCTGGGCCGCCAGCTCGTCGACGACTCCCCCGCCGGGCCGCTCGGCATCGCCCTGGGCGATCTGTCCCGGCACGCGCTGTTCGTGGGCACGACGGGCTCGGGCAAGACGAACACGACCTTGGCCTTCTGCGAACAGCTCTGGCGTGACCACCGGGTGCCCTTCCTGGTCCTCGAACCGGTCAACTCCGAACTCGACGACTACCGCTGGCTCGCCCATCGGCCCGGCTTCGAGGACCTCCTGGTCCTCACCGTGGGCGACGAGACCACGGCCCCGCTCCGGCTGAACCCCTTCGAGGTCCCGGCCGGGGTCCGGATCAGCACGCACATGGCCGGACTGATGGCCTGCTTCGACGCGGCGTTCGGCCTCTGGGACCCACTGCCGAACATCTACAACCGGGCGCTGCGTGCCACATACGCGCGCAAAGGCATCGTGCCGACGGACCTGGCTGGCCCGACGCACGAGTGGCCCACCCTGCGGGACTTCATCGCCGAGATGCGCCGGCAGTGTGAGGCGCTCGACTACTCCGGCGAGGTGCGGGACAACATCGTCGCCGCGTCCCTGCTGCGGGCCGAGGCACTGACCGAGGGCGCCTGCGGCAGCACACTGGACGTGGCCCGGTCGTATCCCGTGGCCGAGCTGCTCAACCGTCCGACCGTGGTGGAACTGGCGGCAGTCGGCGACAACGAGAAGGAACAGTCGCTCGTCACCGCGCTGATCCTGCAGTCGATGACCGAGTACTACAAGGCGAACCGCTCGGGCGGCTCCCTCGCCCACGTCACCGTCATCGAGGAGGCGCACCGCCTGCTCGGTCGCCCCGACGCGCGATCCGGTGACGCCAAGGAGGGAAACGCCCAGGCACGTGCCGCCCAGGCGTTCGCCAACACCCTCGCGGAGAACCGCAAGTACGGCGAGGGCGTCGTGATCGTCGAACAGGTGCCGGACAAGCTGGTGGAGGACGCTTACAAGAACACCAACCTGAAGGTGATGCACCGCCTGCCGGCCGCAGCCGACCGCGAACTCATCGGCGGCACCATGCGCTTCTCCCCCGACCAGGAGCGCTACGCCGCAACTCTCGAACCCTTCCAGGCCTTCGCCCACCACGACCGCCTGGACCGCCCGGCCCTGATCGCGGTCCCGGACGTACGCGCGGCGGCGGCCCGCGAGGCGGGAGTCCCGCGCGCCCCCCTGGCGACCTCCACCGAACTGGCCTCCCGCTTCCGCGACTTCGCCGACTCACACCCCCCGGTGGCGGACGCACTGGCTCCCTTCCCGGAGTGCGAGGGCTGCCGGCACCGTTGCGCGTTCCGCTCCCGGGCAGGCGCGGTGGTCTGGCCGGAGGACGGCAAGGAACTGCGGGAACGAGTGAAGACCTACCCGAAGACCAAGCCGGAACAGGCGACATGGTGGCAGTCGACGGCGACCTGGATCACCGACATCGCCGACCGCGCCCCACTTCCCGGCGAGGACGTGGCTCCGGCCCCCCTCTCGGACTACCGGGCCTGCGTCTTCACCCACGTGGCCCGCTCGGCCTGGCAACGCAAGACACTGCCGTGGGTGCGCCTCTACCGCACGCATCTGTCCTCTGGAGGTAACGCGTGAACGACCGCCCGGCCGAGCGGCCGACGCGGCCGGAGACTCCGGCTGCGGTGGAGCAGGCAGAGGCGCCGGATCCTGAATCGGCGCAGGCCACCGTCGAGCCGGCGGAGCCGACAGAACCGGCGAACCTCCAGGAGGCACCGGAGCCGGTCGAGGCGCCGGACCCTGAGTCGCTCCAAGTACCAGCCGAGCCGACAGAGCCAGCCGACACCGAAGAGGCACCTGCACCGGTTGAGACGCCCGAGTTTGGTGAGGCGGCAGCGGAACCCGGCGAGACAGCGCCGGAGCCTCTGGATACGTCCTCGCCCTCAGGCTCCCCTGACGATCCCGAGTCCCCGGATACAGCGCCGTCTCCAGACGTGCCAGAACAGCCGAACGCCACGCCTGTTCCTCCAGATGCGGAGTACGGGGATGCGTACACCCCCGTGGATGCGGGTTCGGGCCAGTTACATGAGTCTGTGGTTCCCAAGAACGAGAGCGAAGCGCCGGAACCCCTGGCCGCCTGGGATACGACCGTGTCAGCACCAGTGGGCGAGTACGACGCGCCCGATCCCGTGACTGCGGAAGGGAGCGATGCCGCCCCTGCGCCTCCTGCCGAGACGGAGGCCTTCGAGCCGGGACTGGAGGCTGTTGGGGACTCAGGAGACCCGGCCGGTGACGGCAGTGATGTGGGCGAAGACCCCGCCCGGCGCCTCCAAGAGGCCGAAAAGAGCGGCCGAGAGATCGCAGAGCCGCACGGCATTGCACTGGACTATACGACCGACCCAGTCTCTCCGGAATGCGCCGCCGAATTCAATGAGGCAATGAAGGAACTGTCGGCCGATTACCCAAAAGTCTTCGACGGCATGAATCACGTGCGAACCGAGCAGCCCACAGATCCGAACACCCTGGCGTACGCACTGCCGTACGCTGGACACCCGGATTCTGGGATCTTCGTCAATGCCGACGCATTCTCAGATGCGGAAGCGGCCGTTTCAAGAGGAGCCGAGGAGGAATCGAGCGGATTCACCGTTCCAGGCGGCGGCTCACCGAAGGGTGTATTTTATCACGAATTTGGACATCACTGCGCGCAACAGATTTTCGACTCACCAGTGGCGCGTGAGGAGCTGAATGAGGCAGTATCGCAGTCCATCGGGCGCCCGTACGACTATTCGACTCCGCACGACGGACCGACCGGCGACGCAATCAGCCAGCTACTCTCCGACTACGGGTCGACGACTCCGCACGAGATGATGGCGGAGGCATTCACCGAGCACAAGCTCGCCATCTCTCCCCGCCCCTTCGCTTCGGCGATCGGTGGAGTCATCGATAAGCACCTGAAAAGCAAATAGGAGGAGATGAGTCGTGCGCCGACTCCCCAACATCTGTGACGCATGCACCAGGTTGAAGCAGCGCCAGAACCCCGAAGCGAGGACTTCGATGGACCAGTGGATCCCTTACTGCGACGCCTTCCCCGACGGCATTCCGGACACCATTTACCGAGGCGGTTTCGACCATCGGCTCCCCTACCCGGGAGACCACGGTATTCACTTTGAACTCCGGGATGGAAAAGATCGGGTACTCGCGCTGTACGAGAGGCTGGTCCCAGAAGAACGTCGCAACGCCAGGCCGCCGGAGTCACTAGACGAAGCTACCGAACAGGACTAAGCGTATTACCTCCCAGTCCGCATCGTAGACGTCATAACGAGAAGAGAATAATGGCGAAAGCAGAATTTTACGTCTCCGCCGATATCGAGGCCGACGGCCCTGTTCCCGGTCCATTCTCCATGTCGAGTTTCGGTCTGGCGGTCGCCGGCGTCGACGACGGCGGCGCATTCCGGGCGTTGGACCCCGCTGAGCGCACGTTCTACGCCGAGCTCAAACCGATCAGCGACCGTTACGATCCGGAAGCCCTAGCGATCAGTGGTCTGGATCGCGAACAGTTGGCGCGGGCGGGGCAGGAGCCCGCCCAGGCCATGGACGCCACGGCTACCTGGCTGGCGGCCGTCTCCGAGGAACTCGCCGCCACTCCAGTGTTCGTCGCCTATCCGCTGGGCTATGACTGGATGTGGATGTACTGGTACTTCATGCAGTTCGCCAGTAACGGTTCGCCTTTCGGGCATTCCCGATGCCTGGACATCAAAACTCTTTACGCGACCAAAGCCGCTTCTCCGATCACTGGATCCACAAAGCGCTCGATGCCACAGCAACTGCTCCCCTCGCGACCTCACACGCACAACGCGTTGGACGACGCGATCGAACAGGCCGAGCTGTTCCAGAACCTGATGCGGTGGAACGGAGCCGAGCGACCAGTGACCTAAGCCGAGGAACCACTCTCAAGCAGGGCTGTTCGGGGCCCGGCCGGTCGCCAGCCGCTATACGTTGTCCGGATGTCGACGCAGACGCCCGCCGAGGCGCCCACTCCACTGCATTGGAAGCTCGTCATCGACGCGGCCGACCCGCACGCCCAGGCCGACTTCTGGGCCGCCGCGCTGCACTACACAGCCGAGGACAACAGCTCTCTCGTCGAGCGACTGCTGGCCGCCGGCGCACTGTCCGGCGAGGCCACGGTCGAGTACCACGGCCGTCCTGCCTTCCGTGACCTGATCGCCGTACGGCATCCCGACGACCCGTACGACCCGCAGACCGGCACGGGGATCGGACGGCGGCTGCTGTTCCAGCGTGTCCCGGAGGCGAAGACGGTGAAGAACCGGCTCCACCTGGACCTGCACGCCGGCCTGGACCGGCGCGCGGCCGAACTGGCCCGGCTTGAGGCGCTGGGCGCGCGGGTCGTGCGTGAGGTGAAGGAGCCCGGCGGGGAGTGGGTGGTACTGGCGGACCCGGAGGGCAACGAGTTCTGTCTGCAGTGAGCTTCGTGGAGGTTGTGGTCGCGGTTACGGCTGTGCGGCGCGAGCCGCCCGGTCGGTGAGGCGGACCATGCGGGCGCGGGCGGACTCCAGCGCATGCAGGTCGTCGGCGGCGGGACCCGGTTCGGTGCTGAGGTCCGTCCACAGCTCGATCAGATCGTGGCCCAGCCGCAGCCCCTGCTCAGGGTCACGCACCGCACGCCACGCCGTCGCCGCGCTCTGCACATTGCCGTAGGCCGCGTCCGTGTCCCGCTCCTGCCGGCGCAGCCGGGCGAGGTCCAGGGAAAGCTCGAAGGCGCGGACCGGCTCGCCTCCCAAGTAGGCGATGTAGGCGGACAGTTCGCGTAGGTGCAGCACCTCGGCGTGGCGGGCGCCCAGCACGGCGGCGGCCTCGGTGACCGTACGGTCGGCGAGTTCCGCCGCCGCCTCGATCCGGCCGGCCCGCACCGCCTCGTTGATCCGCCTCATCGGCTCGCCGAGCATCTCGGCCCCCTCCGCGGTCTCGGTCGTGGGCCCGTCCCCGAGTACCTCCTCGGCGACGGCGTCGAAGCCCCGGGCGGGGGTGTGCGTGGGAACGGGCTCGGGGTCGGCAGCCAAGGCCACGGGGTCACGCCGAAGCTCGGGATCCGAGGCGGGGGCCGTGGCCGCCGGAGCGGGAGTCGGGATGGGGACGGGGTCGGAGGGGAATGTGGCGGCCGGGGCAGTCAGGGCGCGAGCGAACGCGGGGGGCAGCGTCGGGGTGTCGGTGGTGGGCGCCGGCGTCTGCCTGGCCGGCATGACCGGTGCGGGGCCGAACTCTCCGGTCGGCGCCTGTACCGTCCCGGCCGGCACCGGCACCGGTTCCGGCACTGGCACTGGCACCGGTTCCGGCTTCTCGGCCGGGGGCACGGCCCGCGCGCCCACGGGCGACGGCGTGCTCGTCGCGCCCCTCGGTGTGGCCACCCGCGCCGGCTCCCCCGTCACCCGGCTGGAGCCGTCCGCCGAGACCTCCAGGGGAACCACGCAGCCCGCGCGGTCGTCGTGGATCGTGGCACGTATCGGGGCGCCCAGGCTGATGGCCAGGCGCTGGAGGTGGTTGAGGACGGCCTGCTGGATCTCCTCGCCCGGTGCGGCCACCACCGGTGTCCCGCCCACCGACGCGCTGCCCGCGCCGAACACCCGGACCGCCAGCACGGCCGGATGCGCCGCGGGCTGCTGCGCCCGCTTCTTCTCGAAGCTGAGTCGAGACATCGGTGTTTCCTCACTCCCCCGGCGCCGCGATCCGGTCGTACGCGTCCTGCCCACCAGTGTGTCGGCTCGCCTCGGTTTCCGCGTCACCGCAGCGTCACAGCCTCGCACCAGCCGCACTCTGGCCAAGACTGCTTGCGTATGCATAAAATGCATACGCCTCTATTCGTCGCACGCAGGTCACTCTGGGGGACCCATGAGCCGTCGTTTCCTGTTCGTCCTGGGCAGCGCCCGCACCGAGGGCAACACCGAGCTGCTGGCCCACGCGGCGGCCGAGCAGCTGCCCGCTGACGTCGAGCAGCGCTGGATCCGCCTGGCGGACCACCCGCTGCCCGACTTCGTGGACCTACGGCACGCCAGCGACCATGTACGACCGCCGGCGGACAGCGCCACCGGCCTGCTACTGGAGGCCACGCTCGCGGCCACGGACATCGTGATCGCCTCGCCGTTGTACTGGTACTCGGTGTCCGGCCTCACCAAGCGCTACCTGGACCACTGGTCCGGCTGGCTGCGCGTCCCCGGCATCGACTTCAGGGCGACCCTGGCCGGCCGCACGCTCTGGGGCATCGCCGCCCTCGCCGACAAGGAGCCCTCGGTCGCCGACCCCTATGCCGGCACGCTCAACAACTCCGCCGCCTACATGGGGATGCGCTTCGGCGGGGTGCTGCTGGGCAACGGCAGCGGTCCGGGCGACGTGCTGAAGGACACCGACGCGCTCACGCGCGCGAAGACGTTCTTCGCTCAGGACGCACCCCTCGCCCGCTTTCCGTACCAGGACCAGGCCGCCTGACACCGTCTCACGAATCAAGCGCCGGATCGGGTGGTCAGCACCTGTCTCAGGTGGTCAGACGCTGTCTCGGGGAGGCAGACGCTGTCTCGGGGAGGCAGGCGCCGTCACGGGGAGTCAGGCGCTGATGTCCTTCGTCGTGAACCGCGCCCAGGCCGCCGAGCCGAACACGGCCGCGTACAGCGCCTGGAGGCCGAGGTTCTTGACCAGGTCGTCCCAGTAGACGGGGTCGCGCATCAGATCGGCGAAGGACAGCCAGTAGTGCGAGAAGAAGTACGGCTGCAACGCGTGCAACTGGGGTATCTGGTCCAGGATCTGCACGGTGATGACCAGGCCGACGGTGGTTGCCATCGCCGCGATACCACTGCCCGTGAGCGTCGACACGAACAGGCCGAGCGCCGCCACGCCGACCAGTGAGGCGGCGACCACCAGGGCGATCAGCAGGGCTCTGACGAGGCCCTCGCCGAAGCCGATCCGGGTGCCGGAGATGGTCATGAGGTCGCCCAGCGGGAAGAGCAGTGCGCCGACGATCAGCGCCGAGAGGGTGACGACCAGGGTGGCCAGCAGGCAGAAGGCCAGCACGGTCGTGTACTTGGTGAGCAGCAGCCGGGTGCGGCCGGCCGGGGCGACCAGCAGATAGCGCAGGGTGCCCGAGCTCGCCTCGCCCGCGATCGCGTCGCCCGCGACGACCCCGACGGCCATCGGCAGGAAGAACGGCAGGGTCGCGGCCAGCGCCGTGAACACCAGGAACAGACCGTTGTTGGTGATCTGCGAGATGAACGCCGGGCCCTGGCCACCGTGGCCCGCGTCCCCGCCGCCCCGTGTCTCGATCTTCACGGCGATCCCGACCAGCACCGGCACCGCGGCGAGCACCCCGAGCAAGGCGAGCGTGCGCCAGCGCCGCACGGTCGTGACGAGTTCGCTGCGCAGCAGCCCGAATGTCCACAGGGGGCTCGGCCGGCGAACGGCGGATCCGGGGAGCGGCTCGGCTCCGGGGACCGGCTCGGACACAGGAGCCGTCTCAGCCCGCGACATCGAAGCCCTCCCCCGTCAGCGCCACGAACGCGTCCTCCAGCGAGGCCCGTTCGACCGTGAAGCCCCGCACCCGCACGCCCGCCGCGACCAGGGCCGCGTTCACCTCGGCGAGGTCCCGCGCGGGCGGTTCGCCGGCAACCCGGTCGCCGTCCGAGGTGACGTCGGCGACGCCCTGCTCCTTCAGCACCCGGGCCGCCTCCGCCGGATCCGGGGTGGTCACCACCAGCCGCCCGCGCGCCCCGGCCGCCAGGTCGGCCACCGCGCCCTGTGCGACGAGCCGGCCTCGCGCCATGACCGCCGCGTGCGTGCACACCTGCTCGATCTCGTCGAGGAGGTGGGAGGAGAGGAAGACAGTGGTGCCGTCGGCGGCCAGCTCCCGGATCAGGGTGCGGATCTCGCGCATGCCCTGCGGGTCGAGGCCGTTGGTGGGCTCGTCGAGGACGAGCAGCCGGCGTGGCTGGAGCAGCGCGGCGGCGAGTCCCAGGCGCTGTTTCATGCCGAGGGAGTACGCCTTCGCCTTCTTGCCCGCTGCCGCGTTCAGACCGACCCGGTCCAGGGCGGCGGCGACGCGGACACGCCGGGTGCGGGGGTCGGCGGTCGGGTCGGCGGTGTCGTAGCGCAGCAGATTGTCCCGGCCGGAGAGGAAGCCGTACAGGGCCGGGCCCTCGATGAGCGCGCCGACCTGCGGGAGGACCGCGCGGGCCGCCCGGGGCATCGGGCGGCCCAGCACACGGGCCGTGCCCGCCGTCGGCTCGATCAGGCCCATGAGCATGCGGATCGTGGTGGTTTTACCCGAGCCGTTCGGGCCGAGGAAACCGAAGACGCTGCGCGCAGGGACGATCAGGTCGAGGCCGTCGACGGCGAGCTGTCCGCCGCGGTAGCGCTTGGTGAGGCCACGGGCCTCGATGACGCTCTCCTGCACATCGGGGCCCGCCTCCGTCCGCCCCGGAGCCGGGGCACGCCGCTCGGCATCCCCCGCCTCCTGCGCGTCCCGCTCCGTGGCGGACGGTCCGTCCATCGGCTCCCCCTCGACTCGTCCTGCCCCGAAGGGTCAACGTACGGGACACGTCCCGGCGTGCCCGGAAGGGATCACTTCCCGGCGTCGGCCGCCTTCACCAGGGCGTCCTTGGTCACCGCGCCGGCGTACACCTTGCCGTCGTCGGTGATCAGGGCGTTGACCAGGCGGGTGGAGAAGACCGTGCCCTTGCCGAACTTGCCGGAGACCTTGTCGCCGAGCGAGCCGAGGAAGCCGCCGACGTCACTGCTCTTGGAGCCGGTCGGCAGGCCGCCCTTGGCGCCGGTGTCGAAGGTCGCGACGGACGTCCAGCCCTTGCCGAGGACCTTGGCGCCGTTCATGCCCTGGGCGAAGCCCTCGCGGGACTCGGTGTGCTTCCGGGCGGCGGAGTCCTGCTTGTCCTCGGTCACCTTCGCGCCCTTGGGCGGCGTGAAGGCGAAGGTGGCGCCGCTCGGCCTGGCGAAGGAGACCTGGGTGAAGCCCACGTCGAGGACGGCGGCGCCGCCGCTCTTCGGCGTCAGCGTGAACTTCAGCGGCATGCCCGTCTTCGCGTCGACGGCGATGCTGATCGCGCCGACCGTGGTGCCGGACTGACGGGGCTTGATCAGCAGTTTGTAGGCGTCGCGGCCGGCGACCTGCTCGGTGCCGTCGACGGTGACGGACGTGGTGTCGTCCACCGACTTCAGCGCCTGGTCGGCGAAGTCCTTCGGCGTGGCGGGCGGCTCGGCCCGGTGGTCCTTGCCGGAGTCGGCCGAGGTGGCGTGGTAGACCTCGTTGCTCTTGCTGTCGTAGCCCCAGACGTCCTTGCCGTTGTGGATCAGGCTGTACTCGGAGCCGCTCTCCAGCAGCGACAGCTTCTGCTTCTGCGGGCCGTCGGCGGCGACGCGCAGCGTGTGCGTGCCGGAGACCAGCGAGGTCAGCTGGGACTTCGGGTCGGCGGAGGAGCCGTCGCCGGAGCCCTTGGCGGCGCCGGAGGCCAGACTGCTCCCCAGGCCGCCGAGGTCGGGCAGGCCCAGGTCGGTGTTGATCTTCACGGTGCCGGACAGCTGCTGCACGTCCGACTTGGCGATCTTCTCGATGAGCTGCTGCGCGGTGATCTTGGGCAGGTCGGGGTCGCCGGAGGCGGCGAGCGCCGGGACCAGGCCGATCGTGGCCGCAGCCACCCCCACCACCGCGACCGGGACCGCGTAGCGGGCGGCCTTGCGGCGTCCGGCGTGCGGGTTCTCGTCCCGCACTGCGCCCACTGCGTCGTCGGATTCGTACGGTGCCATGTGTGCCTTACCTCCGTCGTCGGCGGCGGCTGTCCTCACGCTGGTCCACCTGAGCCGCCATTCTCACCCGAATCGGTGAGGAGTGGTGATTTCCGTGGTTCCCATCTCACCAAATCGGCCACGCGGAAGCGTCAGACCTCGGAGCCAACTACGTGTACGCCTGCGGTATGACACGTAGGGGCAGCGGCTCCCCCGACCCGTAGGGGTCTCACCGGAACGGACGGGGCCGTAAGGGGATGCACGGGGCCGTACGGCTGGTCGTGGCGGGAGACGTGACAACGCGGGCCGACCGGGCATCGGGGGCGGCCGGACGCCGGCCCGCGCCCCTCGGCGGGGGCGGCGAGGCCGGCGGAGGGCAACCTGCGGGGTGATCGAATCGGCGGCTAACAGTCGGCGTTCAGCCGGGGGCAGCCGACGATCAGCCGGCTCTCGGCCGAGGGTCAGCCGGCGCGGTGCACCACCGCGTCGCACAGCTCCATCAGCGCCGCCTTGGCGTCGCAGTCCCCGAGCGGCGCCAGCGCGGCGCGCGCCTCTTCCGCGTACCGGACGGCGTCCCGGCGGGCCTGCTCCAGCGCGGGGTGCGCGCGCAGCGCGGTCAGCGCCTCGGCGTGCCGGGTGTCGTCGCTGAGGTCGGAGTCGAGCAGCCGGCACAGCGTGATGTCCTCGGGCAGCCCCAGCCGGGCCGCCCGCTCGCGCAGCCGCAGCACGGGCAGCGTCGGGACGCCCTCGCGCAGGTCGGTGCCCGGGGTCTTGCCGGACTCGTGCGAGTCGGAGGCGATGTCCAGGACGTCGTCGGCGAGCTGGAAGGCGACGCCGAGCCGCTCGCCGTACTGGGTGAGCACGTCGACGACCGTCTCGTCGGCGCCCGACATCATCGCGCCGAAGCGGCACGAGACCGCCACCAGCGAGCCCGTCTTGCCTCCGAGCACGTCCAGGTAGTGCTCGACCGGGTCGCGGCCGTCCGAAGGGCCCGCGGTCTCCAGGATCTGGCCCGTGACCAGCCGCTCGAACGCGAGGGCCTGCACCCGGACCGCCTCGGGGCCGAGGTCGGCGAGGATCTGGGAGGCGCGGGCGAAGAGGAAGTCGCCGGTGAGGACCGCGACGGAGTTGCCCCAGCGGGTGTTGGCACTGTCCACACCGCGCCGCACGGCCGCCTCGTCCATGACGTCGTCGTGGTACAGCGTGGCCAGGTGGGTCAGCTCCACGACCACGGCGGACGGTACGACACCCGGCGCGTAGGGGTCGCCGAACTGGGCCGCGAGCATCACGAGCAGCGGCCGGAACCGCTTCCCGCCGGCTCGCACGAGGTGCTGCGCGGCCTCCGTGATGAAGGGGACCTCGCTCTTGGTGGCCTCGAGCAAGCCTTCCTCGACAGCCGCCAATCCAGCCTGGACATCGGCTTCCAGAGCCTGGTCCCGCACGCTCAGCCCGAACGGCCCGACGACGGTCACGGGGGGTCTCCTGTCTGCTGGTGTCTGCTCGTGATTACACGGTTTGTCGATAGGTCGCTGCCATCACTCAAGTCAGCGTATCCGGTCCTGTTTCGATCACCGATAGCGCCCACCGGTCCAGCCCGGGCGGTATCGGATCATGACCGGTATTTTTTTGATCAAGCGCTAAGAACGGACATTTATCGACTTAACAGGAACCCATCCACTTTGTCGCGAACCGACAGGCGGGCGGAGTAACGCGCGCGCCTCCACTCCGTGCGCCCTCCCCGCACGCCCCGCCTCCGCCCCCTCCGCGCGATCGCGATCACTACGACAACGACGAGAACAGAGAGAACGGCACCACGGGTTCCACCGCCCATCCGAGCCACCTGAATCCTTTATGTTCGATTTGTGCCACTTTGCTAGTTCGTGAGTTGGGTCACTGACACCCATCGGCACCCTTCGACCCTCGACCCCGCCCGGCCACCCCTCCCTCCCCTGCCCGTGGGCGAGTTGAGGATTGGCAACCGCAAAGGATCAAGCACCCCATAGGGTGCAGATCATGGTCAAACGGCGCGTTGTGTGAATCCAGTACTTGTTCCCGACATGTGCTCTCGCATACGTTCCGGGCCGTCGGGCGGACGCCGAATCCTGCCGCCGCCCGCGTAACCCATCGACGAACTCATTTCGTACGGCAGGAGCGGGGGAACCAGGTAAGTCGCCGGACCGGTCGGCACACGTCGCACCGGAACGGCTAGGGGTGAAGCCGTGCCTTTCCCGAGGCACGGCCGGGCACCTCCCCGCCCGAACCCGACAGCTCACCTCGCAGGCGCCGGAGAGGAATTCCCCATGCCTGCTTCCGCTCAGCACCGCCGTACCCGTGCCAACCGCCTCGTCCGCGCCCTCGCCGTCGTCGGCACCGGCGCCGCCGTCGTCGCCCTGCCGCTCTTCGGCGCCACCGGCGCCTCCGCGGCCACCGGCACGACGACGACCACCACGGCCTCCACCACTTCCGTCAAGTACCCGAACACCCTCGACGGCTGGATCCGCGAGTCCCTCGCGATCATGGCCCAGAAGGGCATCCCGGGCAGCTACAACGGCATTTACCGCAACATCATGCGGGAGTCCTCCGGCAACCCGCTGGCCATCAACAACTGGGACTCCAACGCCGCCGCGGGCACCCCGTCCAAGGGGCTGCTCCAGGTGATCGACCCGACCTTCAACGCCTACCACGTGGCCGGCACGGCGTTCAGCCCGTACGACCCGGTCGCCAACATCACCGCGGCCTGCAACTACGCCGCAGCTCGCTACGGCTCGATCGACAACGTCTACAGCGCGTACTGACCGTCCCCGCCGGCCCGGCGGACCGGAGTGACCCCGGCCGGCCGGCTCGCACCCGCACCTGACGGACGGGGGCGTGCCGGGCGGCCGCCGGGTATCCACCGGGCGGGTCGGGGCGGCCACCGGGCCGGTCACGGACGGCCGCGTACTGATGTGCCGGTCAGTCGGTCGGGAACAGTTTTTCGAGGACGGCGGCGATGCCGTCGTCCTCGTTCGACAGAGTGATCTCATCGGCCACCGCCTTGAGTTCAGGATGCGCGTTGGCCATGGCGACCCCATGTCCGGCCCACTCGAACATCGGGATGTCGTTGGGCATGTCACCGAACGCCAGGGCCTCGCGCGCATCGATGCCGAGCCGCTCGGCGGCCAGCGCGAGACCGGTCGCCTTGGTCACCCCGGACGGCTGGAGCTCCACGGTTCCTGGCCCCGACATGGTGACCGTCGCCAGCGAGCCCACCACCGCGCGCGCGATGGCCGCCAACTCGTCGTCGGACAGGTCGGCATGGCGCAGCAGCACCTTGCTGATAGGCCGGTCCCACAGGTCGTCGCGCCGGCCGACCCGCACCGCAGGCAGGGTCGGGTGCGGCATCAGATAGCCGGGCTCGATGAGCGTGAGCCCGTCCACGCCGTCCTGGTCGACGGCCGCGTAGACCTGCCCCACCTCCGCCTCGATCTTGCCGAGCGCGGTCTCGGCCAGCTCCCGGTCCAGCCGGACCGACCACGACAGGCGCCCGGATCCGGCGTCGTAGACCTGCGCGCCCTGCCCGCACACCGCGAGCCCCGTGCAGCCGAGGTGTGCCAGGAGCGGCCGCACCCGCGGCGCCGGGCGGCCCGTCACCACCAGGTGCCGGGCGCCGGCCCGCGCCACCCGCGCGAGCGCGGCGAGCGACCGTTCGGAGACGGTGTCGTCGCCGCGCAGCAGCGTTCCGTCCAGGTCGGTGGCGATCAGTGCGTACGCGGGGGAAGCTGCCATGATCAGAGAATACGGATACCGCGCCCTGCCGACTCATCTTGTCGTCCTGCGTACTTACGTACTGATCATCCCCAAGTGGCGTACGCAGGCGCCTTGATGACGTCCTCCAACGCTCGCGCCGGCTTTCCCGCGGATCAGCCGCGGGCCGTCGCACGGCCTTCAGGCGTGGGCCGCCGCCAGGTGTTTCGTCAGCCGCGGGGAGGCGAATTCCGTGCCGCAGACAAAGCGCATCACCGGGCCGTACGACGACGCCGCCGGCAGGCCCGTGAAGTACAGGCCGGGCACGGAGGAGACATAGCCGGGGCCGAGCTTGGGCGTGCCACGGCTCACCGCGAGCCGGGTGCGCAGTTCGGGGCCGAGGAAGTCCATCGCCGCGATGTCGACGCGGTAGCCGGTGGCGGCGATGACGTGGTCGGCGGTGAGCCGCTCGGTGTCCCCGCCGTGTGTGCGCACCGTGACGACGGGGCTGCCGTCCGGCGCCTCGGCGGCCACGACCCGCTCGACGTCCCGCACCAGTACGGCGCTCTGGAAGCGCTCGCGCAGCCACCAGGCGCCGAGCGGTCCGAGGACACGACGGACCAGGTAGTGGCGGGTGGCCTCGGGCAGATAGCGGTAGGGATGCGGGTAGTAGCTGAGCGCCCACAGCGACCAGGCGTTGCCGAAGGGGGACTCGGGGCGCAGCTTCGGCTGGTCCCAGGGCGGGGCGCCGAAGGCGACCCGGCCGTGGCCGCGCGCGACCACACGCACGCGTGCCCCCGCTTCGGCCGCGAGCGCCGCCGTCTCCAGCGCGGACTGACCGGCGCCGATCACGATCAGCTCCTTGCCGTCGAACCGGCCCAGATCGTGATGCTGAGAGCTGTGTGAGACCGGGCCCGTGGGCGCCGGTCCGTCGGCCGCGGCTCCCTTGAGCTCCGCCGGCAGGTGTGCGAGGCCCGACAGTCCGGTGGCGACGACGACCGCGCGCGCGGTGAACATCTCGCCCGAGTCCAGCTTCAGCTCGAAGCCGCCGTTCTCGGCGCGGTCCACGGCGACGACCCGCACCCGCTCCAGGCCGGGGACCAGCTTCTGCTGGAACCACTCGCCGTAGGCGATGAACGTCTCCGCCGGGATGATGTCCTCGTCGTTCACCAGGCGGCGGATCCCGGCCGCGTCGCAGTAGTCGGCGAGGGTGTGGCCGGGCTGTGGGCAGTCGAAGTTCGAGGCGGCGGGTGTCGACTTCAGGAGCATGCCCTCGGGCATGTGGTCACGCCAGCTGACCATGGGGTCGCCGAAGACGCGGACGGGGATGCCGCGCGCCCGCAGATGGGCGGCGGTGGACAGGCCGTACGGCCCGGCCCCGATGACTGCAACCGGTCGAGTCACGAAGTCCCTCCCCAGGACACGGTGCGCCACTCTTGGTGGCCTTGCCTACTTCGTGGAGGTGCTGCTGCCGCGGCGGTTGGTCCGCCACAGCTGGTAGAGGTGCTTCGCGCCCGGGCGCACGAAGCGGGCGAGCATCGTGAGGAAGGGCAGCGGGTCGTCACCCGCGAGCCAGGCCAGCTCCGTCCCGCTCGCCCTGGCCGGCGCGTGCGGCGTCGTATAGCCGCTGCGGCGGTAGGCGAGGAGGGCGGGGAGGTCGATGTTCTCCACGATGTAGCGGTGGCCGGCGCGCTGTTCCCCCTCCGGTACGGCGCGGCCGGTCAGATTCAGATGCATCGCGCGGACGACGTCAACACCCGACTCGCTCTCGAAGAGGCGGAACTGGGCGCCCGTGCGCGGGTTGAAATCCAGGAGTTTGTACTGTCCGTCGCGCCGGTCGAAGCGCAGGTCGAGGTCGATGATGCCGCTGTAGCCGATCTGTTTGATGAAACGTGCGGCGAGGTCGGTGAGTTCCGGGTTGTCGACGACGTAGGCGTTCGCCGTCATGCCGGCGTGCGGCGGCCATGAGCGGACCTTGACGCCGGTGAACAGCGCCAGGGGGCTGGAGTCCTGGTCGAAGCAGGCGTGCACGATCCAGTCCTCGGCCTCCTCTCGCGGCAGGTACTCCTGCAGGATCACGCCCGGCCGCGCGCCCCAGTCGCGGGCGAGGGTGAGCAGGCCCTCTCGGGTGGCGATCTTTGTGGTGCCGCCCACGGCGGGTCGTTCCCGCCGGACGAACGCCTCACGGTTCTTGGCCACCACCGGGAAGCGGGCCGTGTCGGCGAAGGCGACGATCTCGTCGTACGACTCCGGGAACGCCGACGTGGGAGTCGCGATGCCGTGCTCCACACACAGTTCGTGCAAGCCCTGTTTGCTGGCGAGCCGGCGCGGCAGCGCGGGATCGACACGCGGGAAGAGAAAAGGTCCGGCCAGATCGTCCTGGTGCTCGGCGATCAGTACGGCGGCCTCCTCGTCGGTTGGGACGAGGACGGTCGGACGGCCGATACGGCGGCCGATACGCAACAGGCCCTCGACCAGGTGGCCGGGGTCCTCCGCACCGGTCGTCGGCCACACGAAGGCCTTCTTCAGATAGCGCGAGGAGGCCGCGGGCGTGTACGCGTCCTCGGTGATGGCGTACATCGGCACGCCGAGCCGGCCCAGGCTGCGGATCGCTCCGACGCCGCCGTGGTGCAGCGGGTAGTCACCGAACTTGACGATCAGTCCGGGCACGTCACGGTCCGCCTCGAACGGCACACCGATGCCACTTTCGGCCACGGGTCCCCCCACGTGTCCCCCCATTGGAACGGACCCACCCCGTCCGTGTCCCCAAAGGACGCTAAGCCGGAATTGCCACCTCCGGCAAGGCCTATTCGGACATTGCGAACTCTTTAGACAGGGTGCGAGCAACCTTTCGAACCTTCTCCTACACACGCCTTTCGGACACCCAGGGAGCCGCCGATCAAGGCACTGCCCAAGACACGCGTCCCGGCCGTAACGTGTGGCGCGACCACATGGAACGCAACGCCGTGCACGGCCCGGATGAGAGTGAGGCAGTAACCCCATGCCCCCCTTCGACGTCCCCGAGGGCGACCCCTTCGGCACGCACAACCTTCCCTATGGCGTGTTCTCGCCCTCCGGAAGCACGGAACGGAGGGTCGGTGTCCGGCTCGGGGACCACGTCCTCGACGCGGCCGCCGCGGCCGCCGCCCTGGGCTCGCCGTACCACTCGCTGCTCACGGGGCCCACCCTCAACCAGTTCCTCGCCGCCGGCCGCGCGACCTGGTCTGACGTACGGCGCGCGATCACGTCCTGGATCACCAACCCCGCGCACCACGAGGCGATCGAGCCGCTCTTCCGCCACCTCTCCGAGGTGACCCTGCACCTGCCCTTCGAGGTCGCGGACTACGTCGACTTCTACGCCTCGGAGAACCACGCCCGAAACGTCGGCCAGATCTTCCGCCCGGACTCCGCGGACCCCCTCACCCCCAACTGGAAGCACCTGCCGATCGGCTACCACGGCCGCTCCGGCACGGTGGTGGTCTCGGGCACGGACGTCGTACGCCCCTCCGGACAGCGCAAAGCGCCCACCGACCCGGCCCCCGTCTTCGGCCCGTCGGTCCGGCTGGACATCGAGGCCGAGGTCGGCTTCGTCGTCGGCGTGCCGTCCCGGCTGGGCAGCCCGGTGGCCCTCGGCGACTTCCGTGAACACGTCTTCGGGCTCTGCCTCCTGAACGACTGGTCCGCGCGGGACATCCAGGCCTGGGAGTACGTCCCTCTCGGCCCCTTCCTCGGCAAGTCCTTCGCCACTTCGGTGTCGGCGTGGATCACCCCGCTCGAAGCGCTGGAGCACGCGCGCGTGGCGCCCCCGGAGCGCACGCACCCGCTGCTGCCGTATCTCGACGACTCGGCACCCGGCATCGAGCCCGGCGGCTACGACCTGCGGATCTCCGTCGCGATCAACGGCCATGTGGTCTCCGAGCCACCGTTTTCGACGATGTACTGGACCGCGGCCCAGCAGCTCGCCCAGATGACGGCGAACGGCGCCTCGCTGCGCACCGGCGACCTGTACGGCTCGGGCACGGTGAGCGGCCCCGAGGAGCGACAGCGCGGCTGCTTGCTGGAGCTGACCTGGAGCGGCCGCGACCCCCTCGAACTTCCCGACGGCAAGCGGGCCTTCCTGGAGGACGGGGACGTGGTGACCCTGTCCGCCTGGGCCCCCGGGGCGGACGGGCGCAGGGTCGGACTGGGTGAGGTCAGCGGCCGGGTCGTGGCGGGGTGAGCGGTACCGGACCCGGCGGCCTCGGAGCGAGCGCCATCTTGTAGCAACGAGTTGACACAAGTTCGCCGGAGAAAGCATCTTGTACTCACCGCTTGATACAAGCGGTGAGTACACGTCGTGCTTCCACGGGGACTTCCATGACCGATCTCGACATGACCGATCTCGCCAGGACCGATCTCGGTCCGACCGCCCCGTCGACCGCCTCCCGGGGGCCGGTCGACCGCCACGCCCGCTGGACGGGGGTCGCCACGGGCGGCCTGACGGCCTGCTGGCTGTCCACGCTCGGCCACGGCAACGGCGTGCTGTACGCCCTCCCGGCGTTCGGCCTGTGCGCGGTCGCCGGCGTCCTGGTCGGCGACGCGCTGACCGCGCCGGCCCGGGGCCCCGTCCGAACCGCCGGGCTCGCACCACGCCGGGTCCGGGACCACGTACCGCCCCGGCTGACCTTGCTGCTGACCGTCCTCGCGATCGCCCTGGTGGCGCTGCTGGCGACGGCGGGCGCGGTGGCCTCGCCGGACGACCTGGGACGCGCGGGCCGCCGAATCACCCTGACCTGCAACGGGATGACCGAGGCCCACAGCCCCTGGCCCGGCCTGTACTACGGCCTGCCCATGCTGGCCTGTCTCGCCGTCGCCACGGGCGCGTGCGGCTGGTCGCTGCGGCGGATCGCCACCCGGCCCGGCGACGAGCAGTCCCGCCGTGACCGCTCGCTGGCGATCGTGGCCGCATGGGGGATCGTCGTCTCCGTCTCGCTGCTGGGCGCGGCCGTGACGGCCTCGGCCTCCCTGCTGAGCCTGAGGTGCGACGGGACCACGGGGACCGTCGCGACCGTGTTCCTGGTGCCGATGGCTCTGGTCTCGCTGGTGACCGCTCCATGGCTGCTGTTCACCATCTGCTCGCCGCGGGCGGGACGGCTCCGCCGGACGGACCGGGGAGTACGCCGGTGAGCGGCGCCGTCGTCCAGGTCGACACGACCAGCCCCGTCCCGCCCTACGAGCAGATCCGCGCCCAGCTCGCCGCCCTGATCGGCAGCGGACGGCTGCCCGAGGGCGAGCGGCTGCCGACGGTACGGCAACTGGCCGCTGACCTCGGCCTGGCGGCGGGCACCGTGGCCCGCGCCTACCGCGAACTGGAGGCGGCCTCCCTGGTCCGGACCCGGCGCGGCGCGGGGACACGCGCGGCTCCCCCGCCACCGGGCGCCGAGCGCCGCGAGAGAGCGGAACTCGCCTCCGGGACCAGGGACTTCGTTGCCTGGGCCATGTCTTTGGGATTCGGCGACGAGGAGGTCCTGAAGGCGGTACGGCAGGCCCTGCGGGAACGGGAGGCGTAGGGCTTCCGCTCGCGGGTGCGGGCACGGCGGACGCGAAGGCGAGCGGTCAGCAGGAAGCACGGAACCGATCGCTGCCGAGACCTGACTCTCGCCGCCCCGCACCGTCATACTGAGCGGACACGCACCACGCGACGTGCCCTCGGCGCATCGCCCGCACCAACCGACTCCCGCACAACTCTCCGATCAGGAACCGGAGCCCCGGCATGACCGTCTGCCTGCTCCTGCTGAGCGTCGTCGCCCTGACGGCCGCGCTGCCGGCACCGCGCGCGCTGACCCGTGCCGCCTGGCCCGAGCGGGACCCCGTGGTCGCGCTGTGGGTGTGGCAGTGCCTGGTCGCCACCGTCCTGCTGTGCTGCCTGGCCGCGCTGATCCTGGGCACGGCGGCCGTCTTCCACGCCGTACGCGAGCGTGTGTTCGCCCCCGCGCCGCCCTCCGTCACCGCCGCCTACGACCTGTCCTCCGCGCCGGCATGGGCCGGGATCCTCACGGTGCTGCTGGCCTGCGGCGCGGCCTGGACGACGGCGATGCTGGCCCGGGAACTCGTCGAGGCCCGCCGCAGCCGCGGCCAGGCCCGTGCGCAGCTACGCGAGCGCGCCCCCGACCTGCCGGCCGGGCTGCCTGCGGCACGCGGCCCCATGCTGGTCCTGGAGGACGAGTACCCGGACGCCTGGTGGATGCCGGGACACCCGCCGCAGCTGGTCGTCACGACCGGGGCACTGCAGCGCCTCACCGACCACCAGCTGGACGCCGTCCTCACCCATGAACGCGGGCACGCGCGTGCCCACCACGACTGGCTGCTGCACCTGTCCACCGCGCTCGCCACTGGCTTCCCGCGCGTGCCCCTGTTCGCGCATTTCTGCGACCAGACGCACCGCCTGGTCGAACTGGCCGCGGACGACACGGCGTCCCGCCGCTGCGGGCACCTCACCACGGCCCTGGCGTTGATCGAACTGAACCAGCACCGAGGCGTGCTCTCCTGCGACTCCAGCCGACGCCTCCTCGGCGAGCGCGTGGACCGCCTGCTGCAGCCGCCACCACGGCTGCTGCGCCGCCACCGGGCCCTGACGACGACGGTGGCCGCCCTGGTGCCGCTGCTGCCGCTGCTGATCACGTTCGCTCCGGGGCTGAGGGCACTGTCCTGACCGGCCGTCCCGGGTGGCAGATCTTCCCGCCCGGAACGGAAAACCCCAGCTCAGCCGCGCATCCAACGGCCCCTCACCTGGCGCAGCACTGCGGCAACACGACTTTCCCTACCGCATCGGTATGGTTCAAGCCATGCCACCCACCGACCGCCTCCGCGACCACGCCGGTCAGGGCGCCGCGACCACCGTCGCCGCCCACCGCACACGTCGCCGGCTGCGCGCGGACCGGGCCAGGCAGCTCGCCGACCTGCTGCGCCACCAGATCCTCACCGGCGCCTTCCAGGACGGCCCTCTCCCCCACGAGTCGACCCTCGCCACCGACTACCGCACCTCCCGCAACACCGTCCGCCAGGCCTTGGAGCTGCTCCGGGCCGAGGGCCTGGTGGAGCGGCTGCCCGGCGTCGGCACCGTCGTCGTCGCCCGGAAGTACCCGCACGGGCTCGACCGTCTGATGGGCCTCGCGGAAACCCTCCGCGAACACGGCCGCGTCACCAACGAGGTCCGGACCATGGGCCCCGCCCCCGCACCCGCCCCGGTCGCCGACCGCCTCCGCGTCCCCGCCGGCGCCGACGTCCTCTACATCGAACGCCTGCGCCGCCTCAACGGCCTGCCTCTGTCCCTCGACCTCACCTACATCCCGCTCGACATCGGCACCGCCCTGCTCGGCGCCGACCTGGAGAACACCGATGTCTTCCGCCTCCTGGAAGGCATCACCGGCCAGCGCCTCGGCCACGCCGAGATCACCCTGGAGGCGGTGAACGCGGACACCCACTCCGCCGCCGTGCTCCAGGCCCCGCACGGCGCCGCCGTACTGATGCTGGAACGCCTCACCCACCTCGCCGACGGCCGCCCCGTCGACCTGGAGTTCATCCGCTTCCGCGGCGACCGGATCACCATGAGCGGCCTGCTCCACCGGTCGTAGCCACCCGCCGGCACCCCTTCCTGCCTGCGCTTCTCCTGGAGACCGTCATGCCCTTGGCGCCCCAGCGGGCCGACGTGCCCGTGACCATCGACGAGTCGAAGTGCATCGACGGCTGCACGCTCTGTGTGGACATGTGCCCGCTGGACTCCCTCGCCATCGACGAGACCAACGGCAAGGCGTACATGCACGTCGACGAGTGCTGGTACTGCGGCCCCTGCGCGGCCCGCTGCCCCACCGGGGCCGTCACGGTCAACATGCCCTACCTGCTGCGGTGAGAGGGACAACCATCATGAAACGAACAGCACTCACCGCATCCGCAGCCGTTCTCCTCCTCCCCCTGTCCGCCTGCGGCAGCAGCGCCGAAGCGGGCAGCGGCTCCACGATCACCGTGACCGTCGGCTACCAGTCCAAGACCATCAACACCGTCACCGCGGGCACCCTGCTCCGCTCCCTCGGCTCCTTCGAGAAGCAGCTCGACTCCCTGCACGACGGCCACACCTACAAGGTCGACTGGCAGGACTACGCCACCGGCGCCCCGATCACCGCGCAAATGACAGCCGGCAAGATCGACATCGGTTCGATGGGCGACTTCCCGCTGCTGCTCAACGCCGCCCGCGGCAAGCAGCTCGGCCGCTCCACGCGCCTGGTCTCGGTGACCGGCTACAACCTGCGCGGCGGCCTCAACACCGTCGTCACCGCCCCGGATTCGAAACTCAGCACCCTGAGGGACCTGAAGGGCAAGAAGGTCTCCACGAGCATCGGCTCCGCCGCCGACGGCACCCTCGTACGGGCCCTGCAGCGCGCCGGCATCGACCCGGACAAGGACATCTCCAAACTCAACCAGCAGCCCGCCGTGGGCGCCTCGGCGCTCACCTCCGGCAGCGTGGACGCCCTGTCGCAGTTCGTCGCCTGGCCGGGCCTGCTCGCCTACCAAGGCAAGGCGAAAGCCCTGTACGACGGTGCCCAGTTGGCCCGCGCGCTGGCCGACAGCCCGCGCGCCGTCCTCATGGACGAACCCTTCGGCGCCCTCGACGCCCAGACCCGCTCCGGCATGCAGGACCTGCTGGTGGAGGTGCTCCGCGGCACGGGCGCGACCGTCGTCTTCGTCACGCATGACGTGGACGAGGCCCTCTTCCTCGGCGACCGTGTGGCCCTGCTCGGCTCCGGCCGGGTGGCCGCCGTACGCGACGTACCCGGCCCCCGCGACCGTGGGGCCGTCGACGACCCCGCGCGCGTGGCCCTGCGCCGCGACGTCCTCACCTCGCTCGGCTCCTGAAAGGCAACCCGGTGACCATCCCCACCACCCCCGTGGACATCCCCGCCGTCGCCGACGCCGAGGAGCTGACCTGCGACGTCCTCGTGATCGGCGGCGGCACCGCCGGCACCATGGCCGCCCTCACCGCCGCCGAGCGCGGCGCGAGCGTGCTGCTGCTGGAGAAGGCCCATGTCCGCCACTCCGGCGCGCTCGCCATGGGCATGGACGGCGTCAACAACGCGGTCGTCCCCGGCCGCGCCGAACCCGACGACTACGTCGCCGAGATCACCCGCGCCAACGACGGCATCGTCGATCAGTCCACCGTCCGCCAGACCGCGACCCGCGGTTTCGCGATGGTACAGCGGCTGGAGTCGTACGGGGTCAAGTTCGAGAACGACGAGCACGGTGAGTACGCGGTCCGCCAGGTCCACCGCTCCGGCTCGTACGTACTGCCGATGCCAGAGGGCAAGGACGTCAAAAAGGTCCTGTACCGGCAGCTGCGGCGGCGCGAGATGCGGGAGCGGATCCGGATCGAGAACCGGGTGATGCCGGTCCGGGTGCTGACCGCCGGGGGGCGGGCCGTGGGTGCCGCCGGCTTTCACACCCGTACCGGCGCGTTCGTCACCGTCCGCGCGGGCGCGGTGATCCTCGCGACGGGCGCCTGCGGCCGGCTCGGCCTGCCCGCCTCCGGCTACCTCTACGGCACCTACGAGAATCCCACCAACGCCGGCGACGGGTACGCCATGGCCTACCACGCGGGCGCCGAGCTGACCGGCATCGAGTGTTTCCAGATCAATCCGCTGATCAAGGACTACAACGGGCCGGCCTGTGCCTACGTCGCCAACCCCTTCGGCGGCTACCAGGTCAACCGGCACGGCGAGCGATTCGTCGACTCCGACTACTGGTCGGGGCAGATGATGGCCGAGGTCGCCGGTGACCGCGGCCCTGTCTACCTCAAGCTCAGTCATCTCCCCGAGGAGTCGGTCTCCGCGCTGGAGTCGATCCTGCACTCCACCGAGCGGCCCACCCGGGGTACCTTCCACGCCGGGCGCGGACGCCGCCCAGTACACGGCTTACGAGGGCGAACTTCCCGCGGACCAGGTCCGCGAGGCGCGTGAGTTGATCTACCGCCCGCTGCGCCACCCGGACGGCCCGCCGCAAGCCCAGGTCGAGTACAAGCTGCGCCGTTTCGTGAACGACTATGTCGCACCGCCGAAGTCCGGTGCGCGGCTCTCCCTCGCCCTGGAGGCCTTCGAGCGGATGCGCGCCGACATCGCCGCCATGGGCGCCCGCACCCCGCACGAGCTCATGCGCTGCGCCGAGGTCACCTTCATCCGGGACTGCGCCGAGATGGCCGCCCGCGCCTCTCTCGCCCGCACCGAGTCCCGCTGGGGCCTCTACCACGACCGTCTCGACCACCCCGGCCGCGACGACGTCTCCTGGTTCCACCATCTCGATCTGCACAAGTCCCCCTCTGGTGCGATGGAGTTCACGGCCCGGCCCGTGGCTCCTTATCTGGTCCCGGTCGAGGAGTTCACGCCGGTCGGCGGTCCCTCCCGGCGGATCGGCGAGGTCCGTGCCGAGCACGTGGCCACGGCCGGGCCGCGCGAGGTGGCACCGGTCACCGCAGGACCGACGGCCGCGCGTGCCACTGCCCTCGCCGACCGGACCGGCGCGCCGGGCACCGCCTCGTCCCGGCTGCTGGAACTGCTGGCGCTCGCCGAGACGGAACCCGAACTCGGCCTGGTCGAGCCCTACTTGACCGACCCCGACCCCGCCGTCCGCCGTACGGCCGTCTCGGTCCTCACCGAGACCGTGCCACCCGGCACCGGGCGAGCCCTGGCCGGAGCCCTGGCCGATCCCGACGCCGGTGTCCGCGCGAGCGCCGCGGCCTCACTGCGCGAGCTGGTCGAGACCCTGCCGCCCGAACCGGCCCTGGGCCGCGCCCTCACCGGCGCCCTCACCGCGGACGACCCCGTGGTCCGTGCCGCGGCCCTCGATGTGCTGCGTGCGCTGCGGCTCGGCGAGGCCGGGGTGTTCGCGGCGGCCCTGGGCGACCCCGACATCGCCGTCCGTACCGAGGCCGTGCGGGCGCTCGTGTCGGTCGACGCGGTCCGGTCGCTGGCGGGTGCCGCGGACGATCCCTCCCGGGAGGTCCGGGTCGCCGTGGCCAAGGCGCTGGCCTCCGTCGGCTCGGCGCCCCCGGCCGAGGCCGATCGCGAGGTGGTCACGGCCGCGCTGGACCGGCTCAGCGGGGACACCGATCCGCTGGTGCGCGGTGCCGCGCTCGCCTCGCTGGCCGGCACCGGCTGCCCGGCACCGCTCGCCGCCCGTGCCGTAACCGCGCTGTCCGATCCGTCCTGGCAGGTCCGCTCGGGCGCCGCCACCGCGCTGTCGGCCGCGGCCGCCGAGACCGCCGTACCCGCCCTGGCCAAGGCCCTGGCCGACCCCAACGCGGACGTGCGCAAGGCGGCCGTACTGGCCCTGGCCCGGCACCAGGACACGGCGGAGGCCCGCGCGGCCCTCGCCACGGCGACGGCCGACTCGGACGCGGACGTCAGGGCCTACGCGACGCGGGGTCTGTGACGATCCCCCGTCGCCTTGGACGGCCCGCTCACCCCGCTACATCCAGTCGTCGGGCTCCGGCTCCTCGTCCGGCTCCGGCCAGTCGGCGTCCGCTGCGTCGCCGACAGCCGGGGCGGCCGCGGCCGGGGCGGCCAGGGAGGCCAGCACCGCCAGCACCCCCTCTCCGTATGTGGCCAGCTTCTTCTCACCGACGCCGCTCACCGTGCCCAGCTCGCGCACCGAGGTGGGTCTCAGGGTGACGATCCCGCGCAGGGTGGCGTCGTTGAAGACGATGTACGGCGGGACGCCCTGCTCGCGGGCCTGCTCGGTGCGCCAGGCGCGCAGCGCCTCGAAGGCGGGCAGCAGCTCGTCGGGCAGCTCGGCCGCGACGGCCTTGGCCTTGCTGCCGCCGCCGGACCCGCTGGTCGACCGCGACCGGGCCACGGCCGGCTTCTTCGGCTCCTTGCGCAGCGGCACCTCCCGATCGCTGCGCAGCACGGAGCCGCTCGTCTCGGTGAGCACCAGGGTGCCGTACTCCCCCTCCACCGCGAGCAGCCCCTGCGCCAGCAGCTGCCGAATGACGCCCCGCCACTCGATCTCGGTGAGGTCCGTGCCGATCCCGAAGACGGACAGCTGGTCGTGGTCGAACTGGATGACCTTGCCGGTCCGCTTGCCGAGCAGGATGTCGACGATCTGCACGGCGCCGAACTTCTGCCCGCGCTCCCGCTGCAGCCGCACCACCGTCGACAGCACCTTCTGCGCGGCGACCGTGCCGTCCCAGGTCTCCGGCGGGGTGAGGCACGTGTCACAGTTGCCGCAGCCCGCCGCATCGGGGTCCTGGCCGAAGTAGGCGAGCAGCTGTCCACGGCGGCACCGGGCCGTCTCGCACAGCGCGAGCATGGCGTCGAGGTGAGCGGCGGACCGGCGGCGGAACGCCTCGTCGCCCTCGCCGGACTGGATCAGCTTGCGCTGCTGTATGACGTCGTTCAGGCCGTACGCCATCCAGCCCGTGGCGGGGAGGCCGTCGCGGCCGGCGCGGCCGGTCTCCTGGTAGTAGCCCTCGATCGACTTGGGCAGGTCCAGGTGGGCGACGAAGCGTACGTCCGGCTTGTCGATGCCCATGCCGAAGGCGATGGTCGCCACGACGACCAGGCCGTCCTCACGCAGGAACCGGGACTGGTGCGCCGCGCGGGTGCCCGCGTCCAGACCCGCGTGGTACGGCACCGCCTCGATGCCGTTGGCGGTGAGGAATTCCGCTGTACGCTCCACCGAGTTGCGTGACAGGCAGTACACGATGCCGGCGTCGCCGGTGTGTTCCTCCCTGAGGAAGGCGAGCAGCTGCTTCTTGGGGTCGGCCTTGGGCACGATCCGGTACTGGATGTTGGGCCGGTCGAAGCTGGCGACGAAATGGCGGGCCGTCGGCAGGTTCAGCCGCTGGGTGATCTCCTCGTGCGTGGCGCGGGTGGCCGTGGCGGTCAGGGCGATCCGCGGGACGTCCGGCCAGCGCTCGCCGAGGAGGGACAGCGCGAGGTAGTCGGGGCGGAAGTCGTGGCCCCACTGGGAGACGCAGTGCGCCTCGTCGATCGCGAAGACGGAGATCTTGCCGCGCGAGAGCAGGTCGAGCGTGGTGTCCAGGCGCAGCCGCTCGGGTGCCAGGTACAGCAGGTCCAGCTCGCCGGCCTGGAATTCGGCCTCGACCAGGCGCCGCTCGTCGAAGTCCTGGGTGGAATTGATGAAGCCGGCTCGCACACCGAGGGCGCGCAGGGCGTCCACCTGGTCCTGCATCAGGGCGATCAGCGGGGAGATCACCACGCCTGTACCGGCTCTGACCAGGGCCGGGATCTGATAGCACAGCGACTTTCCGCCGCCGGTCGGCATGAGGACGAGGGCGTCCTTGCCCGCCACCACATGCTCGATGATCTCTGCCTGCTCGCCCCGGAAGGCCTCGTATCCGAAGACCCGGTGCAGCGTGGCCAGCGCCTCGCTGTCGGCCGCGCCCGGCCCCTCGGTCACCTGTGGCATCTCGCTGATCCCGCCCGTCGCGCCCATCGTCCTGTCCCCCGTCGGTCCCCCGTGTGTCGTCTCTCGACCGCTGCCTCCACGATAGGGGTCCGGACCGACAGCCTCAGAGTTATCCACAGGCCCGACCTGTTCTCGTGTGCCATCGGACGCGCCATCGGATGTGCCATCGGACACTGCCCCGATCCGATCACGCCGCTGCCCGGCACCCCTGAGCGAGGTGCCGGGCAGCGGCGTGGACGACGGGTGCGTCAGCGCACGAACACTCCCGCCTGGCTCGCCAGGTCCAGGAAGTACTGCGGGGCCACACCGAGGACCAGGGTCACGGCCACGCCCACGGCGATCGCGGCCATGGTCAGCGGGGACGGTACGGCCACGGTCGGCCCCTCGGGCTTCGGCTCGCTGAAGAACATCAGCACGATCACGCGGATGTAGAAGAACGCGGCGATCGCCGAGGAGATCACACCGACCACGACCAGCGGGGCCGCGCCGCCGTCCGCCGCCGCCTTGAACACGGCGAACTTCCCCGCGAAGCCGGAGGTCAGCGGGATACCGGCGAAGGCCAGCAGGAAGACGGCGAAGACCGCCGCCACCAGGGGGGAGCGGCGGCCGAGCCCCGCCCACTTCGACAGGTGCGTCGCCTCGCCGCCCGCGTCGCGCACCAGCGTGACCACCGCGAAGGCGCCGATCGTCACGAAGGAGTAGCCGGCCAGGTAGAAGAGGACCGACGAGACGCCGTCCTTCGACGTGGCGATGACACCCGCGAGGATGAATCCGGCGTGCGCGATGGACGAGTAGGCCAGCAGACGCTTGATGTCGGTCTGTGTGATCGCGACGATCGCACCGCCGAGCATGGTGATGATCGCCACCGCCCACATCACCGGCCGCCAGTCCCAGCGCATCCCGGGCAGGACGACGTACAGCAGACGCAGCAGCGCGCCGAACGCGGCCACTTTCGTGGCCGCCGCCATGAAGCCGGTCACGGGCGTCGGCGCGCCCTGGTAGACGTCGGGCGTCCACATGTGGAACGGCACCGCGCCCACCTTGAACAGCAGGCCCATCACGATCAGGGCGCTGCCGAGCAGCAGCAGCGCGTCGTTGCCCATGGTGTTGGCCAATGCCGGGTCGATGTTGGTGATCGTGCCGTCGACGACCTGGGCGATGCGCGCGTACGACACCGAGCCCGCGTAGCCGTACAGCAGGGCGATGCCGAACAGTGTGAAGGCCGAGGCGAAGGCGCCGAGCAGGAAGTACTTGACCGCGGCTTCCTGCGACATCAGCCGCTTGCGACGGGCCAGCGCGCACATCAGGTACAGCGGCAGGGAGAAGACCTCCAGGGCCACGAACAGTGTCAGCAGGTCGTTGGCCGAGGGGAACACCAGCATGCCTGCGATCGCGAAGAGGAGGAGCGGGAAGACCTCGGTGGTGGTGAAGCCGGCCTTGACCGCCGCCTTCTCGCTGTCGCTGCCCGGTACGGAGGCGGCCTGCGCCGCGAAGGAGTCGACGCGGTTGCCGTGCGCGGCCGGGTCCAGGCGTCGCTCGGCGAAGGTGAAGAGGCCGACCAGACCGGCCAGCAGGATCGTTCCCTGCAGGAACAGGGACGGTCCGTCGACGGCGATGGCGCCCATGGCCGCGATGTGTGCCTTCGTGGTGCCGTAGCCGTCGGACGCGAGCCCGACCACCGCGGCGAACGCGGCGCACAGGGCGACGACGGAGACGAACACCTGCGCGTAGTAGCGGGACTTGCGCGGGAGGAACGCCTCGATCAGCACCCCGACCAGCGCGGCGCCGAGGACGATCAGCGTCGGCGACAATTGTCCGTATTCGATCTTCGGCGCCGGGATCTTCGTGATCGGGTCGGCCGCGGTTGTCCACAGGCTGTGGACGGCTGCTGTGCTCACTTGGCCGCCTCCACCGAGGGCTTGGGGTCGGTCTTGTGTACGTCGGACATGGTCTGCTTGACCGCCGGGTTGACGATGTCCGTGACGGGCTTCGGGTAGACGCCGAGGAAGATCAACAGCACGATCAGCGGGGCGACGACCACGAGTTCACGCGCGCGGAGGTCAGGCATCGCGGACACCTCGGGCTTCACCGGGCCCGTCATCGTCCGCTGGTACAGGACGAGGGTGTAGAGCGCGGCGAGGACGATGCCGAAGGTGGCGATGACGCCGATCGCCGGATAGCGCGCGAACGTGCCGACCAGGACCAGGAACTCGCTCACGAACGGGGCGAGTCCGGGCAGGGAGAGAGTGGCGAGACCGCCGATCAGGAAGGTGCCGGCGAGGACCGGGGCGGCCTTCTGCACGCCTCCGTAGTCGGCGATGAGCCGGGAGCCGCGCCGGGAGATCAGGAAGCCGGCGACCAGCATCAGCGCGGCCGTGGAGATGCCGTGGTTGACCATGTAGAGCGTGGCCCCGGACTGGCCCTGGCTGGTCATCGCGAAGATGCCCATGATGATGAAGCCGAAGTGGGAGATCGACGCGTACGCCACCAGGCGCTTGATGTCCCGCTGGCCGACGGCGAGCAGCGCGCCGTAGACGATGCTGATCAGGGACAGGACGAGGATGGCGGGCGTCGCCCACTTGCTGGCCTCCGGGAACAGCTGGAGGCAGAAGCGGAGCATCGCGAACGTGCCCACCTTGTCCACGACCGCGGTGATCAGGACGGCGACCGGGGCGGTGGCCTCCTGCATGGCGTTGGGCAGCCAGGTGTGCAGCGGCCACAGCGGCGCCTTGACCGCGAAGGCGAAGAAGAAGCCGAGGAACAGCCAGCGTTCGGTGTTCGTCGCCATGTGCAGCGAACCGCTCGCGCGGGCCTGGGCGATCTCCTGGAGGCTGAAGTTTCCGGCGACCACGTAGAGGCCGATCACCGCGGCCAGCATGATCAGGCCGCCGACCAGGTTGTAGAGAAGGAACTTCACGGCCGCGTAGGACCGTTGCGTCGAGGCCGCCGCCTCGCCGTGTTCGTGGGCGCGGTCTCCGAAGCCGCCGATGAGGAAGTACATCGGGATGAGCATGGCTTCGAAGAAGATGTAGAAGACGAAGACGTCGGTGGCCTCGAAGGAGATGAGCACCATCGCCTCGACGGCGAGGATCAGCGCGAAGAAGCCCTGGGTGGGCCGCCAGCGCCGACTGCCGGTCTCCAGCGGGTCGGCGTCGTTCCAGCCGGCGAGGATGATGAACGGGATCAGCAGGGCGGTCAGCGCGATCAGTGCCACCGCGATGCCGTCGACGCCCAGTTCGTACCGCACCCCGAAGTCCTTGATCCAGGCGTGGGATTCGGTGAGCTGGTAGCGGGCGCCGTCCGGGTCGAAGCGGACCAGGACGGTGACCGCCAGGGCGAGGGTGGCGAGCGAGACGAGCAGCGCCAGCCACTTGGCCGCGGTGCGCCGCGCGGCCGGTACGGCGGCCGTGATGACGGCCCCTACGGCCGGGAGCGCCGCCGTCGCTGTCAGCAGAGGAAAGGACATCGGTATCAGACCGCCCTCATCAGCAGGGTCGCGGCGACCAGGAGTGCCGCGCCGCCGAACATCGAGACCGCGTAGGAGCGGGCGAAGCCGTTCTGGAGCCGGCGGAGCCGTCCGGACAGGCCGCCGAAGCCGGCCGCCGTGCCGTTGACGACACCGTCGACCAGGGTGTGGTCGACGTAGACCAGGGAGCGCGTCAGGTGTTCGCCGCCGCGCACCAGGACCACGTGGTTGAAGTCGTCCTGGAGCAGGTCGCGGCGGGCCGCGCGGGTGAGCAGCGAGCCGCGCGGGGCGACGGCGGGTACGGGCTTGCGGCCGTACTGGGCCCAGGCGATGCCCACGCCGACGAGCAGGCACACCATGGTCGCGCCGGTGACCGTCCAGGCGCTGACCGGGGAGTGGCCCTCGCTGTGTCCGGTGACCGGCTCCAGCCAGTGCAGGAAGCGGTCGCCGATGCTGAAGAGGCCACCGGCGAAGACCGATCCGACGGCCAGCACGATCATCGGGATCCTCATGACCCTCGGGGACTCGTGCGGGTGCGGCTCGTTGCCGTTCTCGTCCGGCTGCCAGCGCTTCTCGCCGAAGAACGTCATCAGCATCACGCGCGTCATGTAGAAGGCGGTGATGGCCGCGCCGAGCAGGGCCGCGCCGCCGAGGATCCAGCCCTCGGTGCCGCCCTTCGCGAAGGCCGCCTCGATGATCTTGTCCTTGGAGAAGAAGCCGGACAGGCCCGGGAAGCCGATGATGGCGAGGTAACCGAGGCCGAAGGTGATGAACGTGACCGGCATGTACGTCCGCAGGCCACCGTACTTGCGCATGTCGACCTCGTCGTTCATGCCGTGCATCACGGAGCCGGCGCCGAGGAACAGCCCGGCCTTGAAGAAGCCGTGTGTCACCAGGTGCATGATCGCGAAGACGTAGCCGATGGGGCCGAGGCCCGCCGCCAGCACCATGTAGCCGATCTGCGACATCGTCGAGCCGGCCAGCGCCTTCTTGATGTCGTCCTTGGCGCAACCGACGATCGCACCGAAGAGGAGCGTGACCGCGCCGACGACGGTGACGGCGAGCTGTGCGTCCGGGGCGGCATTGAAGACGGCTCCGGAGCGGACGATGAGGTACACGCCCGCGGTCACCATCGTCGCCGCGTGGATCAGGGCCGAGACCGGGGTCGGGCCCTCCATGGCGTCACCGAGCCAGGACTGCAGCGGCACCTGGGCGGACTTGCCGCAGGCGGCGAGCAGCAGCATGAGGCCGATGGCGGTGAGCTTGCCCTCGGAGGCCTGGGTCGCGTGGCTGAGGACCGGGCCGAAGGCGAAGCTGCCGAACGTCGTGAACATCAGCATGATCGCGATGGACAGGCCCATGTCGCCGACCCGGTTGACCAGGAAGGCCTTCTTCGCGGCCGTCGCGGCGCTGGGCTTGTGCTGCCAGAAGCCGATCAGCAGGTACGAGGCGAGGCCCACGCCCTCCCAGCCGACGTACAGCAGCAGGTAGTTGTCAGCGAGGACGAGCAGCAGCATCGCCGCGAGGAACAGGTTCAGATAGCCGAAGAAGCGGCGGCGCCGCTCGTCGTGCTCCATGTACCCGACCGAGTACAGGTGGATCAGTGAGCCGACGCCCGTGATGAGCAGGACGAACGTCATCGACAACTGGTCCAGGCGGAAGGTGGCGTCCGCCTGGAAGCCGGCCACCGGCACCCAGCTGAACAAGTGCTTGATCAGCGTGCGGTGTTCGGCGTTCTTGCCGAGCAGGTCGACGAAAAGGATCAGGCCGAACACGAAGGAGGCGGCCGACAGGAGCGTGCCGATCCAGTGGCCGACGCGGTCCAGGCGCCGACCGCCGGTGAGCAGGACGGCCGCTCCGAGCAGGGGCGCCGCGATGAGCAGCGCGATCAGGTTCTCCACGATTCTTCCGACCCCTTACAGCTTCATCAGGCTGGCGTCGTCGACCGAGGCCGAGTGGCGGGTGCGGAACAGCGACACGATGATCGCGAGGCCCACCACGACCTCCGCGGCGGCGACGACCATCGTGAAGAAGGCGATGATCTGGCCGTCGAGGTTGCCGTGCATCCGGGAGAAGGTGACGAACGCGAGATTGCAGGCGTTCAGCATCAGCTCGATGCACATGAAGACCACGATGGCGTTGCGCCGGATCAGGACGCCGGTCGCACCGATCGTGAACAACAGGGCGGCGAGGTAGAGGTAGTTGACCGGGTTCACTTCGACGCCTCCTCGGGCCGCTTGAACGTCGCCGGTTCGATCTCCGTACGCTCCAGGCGTTCCTCCGCTCGCTGCTCCAGCGCCCGCAGGTCGCCCAGTGCCTCCGCGGACACGTCACGGATCTGGCCGCGCTCACGCAGCGTCTTGTTGACGGTCAGCTCGGACGGGGTGCCGTCGGGGAGCAGGCCCGCGATGTCCACGGCGTTGTGCCGGGCGTAGACGCCGGGGGCGGGCAGCGGCGGGAGGTGCTTGCCTTCGCGGACGCGCTGTTCGGCCAGCTCGCGCTGGGTCTTGGCGCGCTCGGTGCGCTCGCGGTGGGTGAGCACCATGGCGCCGACGGCGGCCGTGATCAGCAGAGCGCCGGTGATTTCGAAGGCGAAGACGTACTTGGTGAAGATGAGGGAGGCGAGGCCTTCCACATTGCCGTTCGCGTTCGCCTGGCCGATGCCGTCGAACTCCTTGAGGGAGGCGTTCCCGATGCCCGCGAACAGCAGGACACCGAAGCCGGCCCCACACAGAAGGGCCAGCCAGCGCTGACCCTTGATGGTCTCCTTCAGGGAGTCTGCGGCCGTGACGCCGACGAGCATCACCACGAACAGGAACAGCATCATGATCGCGCCGGTGTAGACGACGATCTGCACGACGCCCAGGAAGTAGGCGCCGTTCGCGAGGTAGAAGACCGCCAAGATGATCATGGTGCCGGCGAGGCAGAGCGCGCTGTGCACGGCCTTCTTCATCAGGACGGTGCACAGGGCGCCGATCACCGCGACGGTGCCGAGCACCCAGAACTGGAAGGCCTCACCGGTGGAGGTGGTGTAGGCGGCGAGCTGCGGGCTCATGCGTCCACCTCCCGGTCCTCGGCCTCGGGGGTCTCCCCCTTGGAGACGGCGACCTGGCGGACCGTGCCGGGTGCGGCCTGGGTCACCAGGCCCCGGTAGTAGTCCTGCTCGTCCGCCCCGGGGAAGATCGCGTGGGGCGTCTCGACCATGCCGTCCTCAAGGCCGGCCAGAAGCTGTTCCTTGGTGTAGATGAGGTTGGCGCGGCTGGAGTCGGCCAGTTCGAACTCGTTGGTCATCGTCAGCGCGCGCGTGGGGCACGCCTCGATGCACAGTCCGCACAGGATGCAGCGGGCGTAGTTGATCTGGTAGACGCGGCCGTACCGCTCGCCCGGCGAGTAGCGTTCCTCGTCGGTGTTGTCGGCGCCCTCCACGTAGATGGCGTCGGCGGGGCAGGCCCAGGCGCACAGCTCGCAGCCGACGCACTTCTCCAGGCCGTCCGGATGGCGGTTGAGCTGGTGCCGTCCGTGGAACCGCGGAGCCGTGGTCTTCTTCTGCTCCGGGTACTGCTCGGTCAGCCGCTTCTTGAACATGGCCTTGAAGGTCACGCCGAAGCCGGCGACGGGGTTCTGGAAACCGGGCTTGGTCTCCTTGGGCTCCTCAGCCATCGGACGCCTCCTTTCCATCCGAAGATCCGTCACTGACAGTGTCCGCCCCGCCACTGACAATCAGCTCCCGCTCGCGGCGGGGGCGGCGCCTCGGCACCGGCAGCGGCTCCTGTCCCGGCAGCGGCGGTACCGGGAACCCGCCGGCCATCGGGTCGAATCCGGCCTGCTCGGCGGCGGACTGCTCGGCCGTCCTGGCCTTCTCCCGGAACATGTCGGCGATGAAGGAGATCAGCAGCAGGGCCAGGACTCCGCCGCCCACGTAGAGAGCGATGTCGGCGAAGTCGTAGTGCTCGTTGCGCAGGGCCCGTACGGTCGCCACCAGCATCAGCCAGGTCACGGAGACCGGGATGAGGACCTTCCAGCCGAGCTTCATCAGCTGGTCGTAGCGGACCCGCGGGAGCGTGCCGCGCAGCCAGATGAAGAAGAACAGCAGCAACTGGACCTTGATCACGAACCAGAGCAGTGGCCACCAGCCGTGGTTCGCACCCTCCCAGAAGGTGCTGATCGGCCAGGGGGCGCGCCAGCCGCCGAGGAACAGGGTGGTCGACACGGCCGAGACCGTCACCATGTTCACGTACTCGGCGAGCATGAACATCGCGAACTTGATGGACGAGTACTCGGTGTTGAAGCCGCCGACCAGGTCGCCCTCGGACTCCGGCATGTCGAAGGGGGCGCGGTTGGTCTCACCGACCATCGTGACGATGTAGAGGATGAAGGAGACCGGCAGCAGCAGGATGTACCAGCGGTCGTGCTGCTGCGCCACGATCGTGGACGTCGACATCGACCCCGAGTACAGGAACACGGAGGCGAACGCCGCGCCCATGGCGATCTCGTAGGAGATCATCTGCGCACAGGAGCGCAAGCCGCCGAGGAGCGGGTAGGTGGATCCGGAACTCCAGCCCGCGAGGACGATGCCGTAGATGCCGACGGAGGCGACCGCGAGGATGTAGAGCATTGCGATCGGCAGGTCGGTGAGCTGCATCGTGGTGCGGTGGCCGAAGATCGAGATCTCGTTGTCGGCCGGGCCGAAGGGGATCACCGCGATCGCCATGAAGGCCGGGATGGCCGCGACGATCGGCGCGAGGACGTAGACGGCCTTGTCCGCGCGCTTGACGATCAGGTCTTCCTTGAGCATCAGCTTCACGCCGTCGGCGAGCGACTGGAGCATGCCCCAGGGGCCGTGCCGGTTGGGGCCGATGCGCAACTGCATCCAGGCGACGACCTTGCGCTCCCAGACGATGGAGAACAGCACGGTCACCATCAGGAAGGCGAAGCAGAACACGGCCTTGATGACGACCAGCCACCAGGGGTCGCGGCCGAACATCGAGAGGTCTTCAGCTGCGAGGTACGGGCTCATGCCTCCACCTCCTTGGGGGCCACTTCGGCGGGTGCCGCCGGGCCGATACGGACGAGAGAGCCGGGCCGGGCGCCGGTGTCGGAGGCGACGCCCGCGCCGACGGAGTTCAGCGGAAGCCAGACCACCCGGTCGGGCATCTCGGTGATCCGGAGCGGGAGTTCGACGGTGCCGGCGGGGCCGCTGACGGTGAGGACGTCGCCGTCCTTGACGCCCGCCTCGGCGGCCGTCGCGGCGGACACGCGCGCGTGAGCGGCGTGCCGGGTGCCGGCGAGCGCCTCGTCGCCCTGCTGCAGGACACCCTGGTCGAGCAGCAGCCGGTGTCCGGCGAGTACGGCCTCGCCCGCGGCCGGGCGGGGCAGGACGCCCGGGGACTCCTGGGGTTCGGTGGCGCGCGGACCCTCCCAGGAACCGAGCCGGTCGATCTCCGCGCGCGTGGTGCGCAGATCCGGCAGGCCCAAGTGGACGTCCATGGCGTCGGCGAGCATCTCCAGCACGCGCGCGTCGGTGGGGGCCAGCCGGCGGGTCATCTGGTCGGGCTTGAGCGCGGCGTCGAAGAAACGCACCCTGCCTTCCCAGTTGAGGAAGGTGCCCGCCTTCTCGGCGACCGCGGCGACCGGCAGGACGACGTCGGCGTGTTCGGTGACCTCGCTGGGCCGCAGTTCCAGCGACACCAGGAAGCCGACGCTGTCGAGCGCTTCACGCGCGCGTGCCGGGTCCGGCAGGTCGGCGACCTCGACTCCGGCGACGACCAGTGCCGACAGTTCGCCGGTGGCGGCGGCCTCGACGATGTGGTGGGTGTCGCGGCCGTAGCGCAGCGGGAGTTCGGCGAGCCCCCAGGCGGCGGCGACCTCCTCCCGCGCGCGCGGGTCGGTCGCCGGGCGGCCGCCCGGCAGCAGCGACGGCAGCGCGCCGACCTCGACGGCGCCGCGTTCGCCGGCCCGGCGTGGGATCCACACCAGGTGGGCGCCGGTCGCGGTGGCGGCGCGTACGGCGGCGGTGAGGCCGCCGGCGATCGAGGCGAGCCGTTCGCCGACGACGATGACAGCGCCCTCGGCGCGCAGCGCCTGGGCTGCGCGTGCGCCGAGTTCCTCCAGGTCGGCGCCGCTCGCGAGGGCGTCGAGCCACTCGGTCTCGGTGCCCGGCGCGGCCGGCAGCAGGGTGCCGCCCGTCTTCTGCAGGCCCCGGCTGGCGTGCGTGGCCAGCCCGAACACCTGCTGCTTGTGCTTGCGCCAGGCCTTGCGCAGCCGCAGGAAGACGCCGGGTGCCTCCTCCTCCGACTCGATGCCGGCGAGCAGGACGGCGGGCGCCTTCTCCAGGGAGGTGTACGTGACGCCCGTACCGTCGAGGTCACGGCCGCGGCCGGCCACCTGGGACGCCAGGAAGTCGGCTTCCTCGCCGCTGTGCACGCGCGCGCGGAAGTCGATGTCGTTCGTGTCGAGCGCCACGCGCGCGAACTTGCTGTACGCGTACGCGTCCTCGACGGTCAGCCGGCCGCCGATCAGGACACCGGCCCGGGAGCGTGCCGCGTTCAGTCCGCGCGCGGCCGCCTCCAGGGCCTCCGGCCAGGAGGCGGGCTCCAGGACGCCGTCGGCGTTGCGGACCAGCGGGGTGTCGAGGCGGTCCTTGAGCTGCGCGTAGCGGAACGCGAAGCGGCCCTTGTCGCAGATCCACTCCTCGTTGACCTCGGGGTCGTTGGCGGCGAGCCGCCGCATGACCTTGCCGCGCCGGTGGTCGGTGCGGGTGGCGCAGCCGCCGGAGCAGTGCTCGCAGACCGAGGGCGAGGAGACCAGGTCGAAGGGCCGGGAGCGGAACCGGTAGGCCGCCGAGGTCAGCGCGCCGACCGGGCAGATCTGGATGGTGTTCCCGGAGAAGTACGACTCGAACGGGTCGCCCTCGCCGGTGCCGACCTGCTGGAGCGCGCCGCGCTCGATCAGCTCGATCATCGGGTCGCCCGCGATCTGGTTGGAGAAGCGGGTGCAGCGGGCGCACAGCACGCACCGCTCGCGGTCGAGCAGTACCTGGGCGGAGATCGGTACGGGCTTTTCGTAGGTGCGCTTCTTGCCGTCGAAGCGGGAGTCGGCGTTGCCGTGCGACATGGCCTGGTTCTGCAGCGGGCACTCGCCGCCCTTGTCGCAGACCGGGCAGTCCAGCGGGTGGTTGATGAGCAGCAGCTCCATCACGCCGTGCTGGGCCTTCTCGGCGACCGGCGAGGTGAGCTGGGTCTTCACCACCATGCCGTCGGTGCAGGTGATGGTGCAGGACGCCATGGGCTTGCGCTGGCCCTCGACCTCGACGATGCACTGCCGGCAGGCGCCGGCCGGGTCGAGCAGGGGGTGGTCGCAGAACCGGGGGACCTCGATGCCGAGCTGCTCGGCGGCCCGGATGACCAGGGTGCCCTTGGGCACGCTGATCTCCACGCCGTCGATCGTCAGCGAGACGAGGTCCTCCGGCGGGACCGCCGCCTCTCCCCCGCCCGAGGGAGCACTGGTGGTCACGGTCATGCGTTCACCTCCGGGCGGTCCGCCCAGGCCGTCGACTTGGCCGGGTCGAAGGGGCAGCCCCGGCCCGTGATGTGCTGCTCGTACTCCCCGCGGAAGTACTTCAGCGAGGAGAAGATCGGGGACGCGGCGCCGTCGCCGAGGGCGCAGAAGGACTTGCCGTTGATGTTGTCGGCGATGTCCGCGAGCTTGTCGAGGTCGGACATGGTGCCCTTGCCGGCCTCGATGTCCCGCAGCAACTGCACGAGCCAGTACGTTCCTTCGCGGCAGGGCGTGCACTTGCCGCAGGACTCATGGGCGTAGAACTCGGTCCAGCGGGTCACCGCCCGCACCACGCAGGTCGTCTCGTCGAAGCACTGCAGGGCCTTCGTGCCGAGCATCGAACCCGCGGCGCCCACGCCTTCGTAATCCAGCGGGACGTCGAGGTGCTCATCGGTGAACATCGGCGTCGAGGAGCCGCCGGGCGTCCAGAACTTCAGCCGGTGGCCGGAGCGCATCCCGCCGCTCATGTCGAGGAGCTGGCGCAGCGTGATGCCGAGCGGGGCCTCGTACTGGCCGGGGGTCGCCACGTGGCCACTGAGCGAGTAGAGCGTGAAGCCCGGGGACTTCTCGCTGCCCATCGACCTGAACCAGTCTTTCCCGTTTTTCAGGATGGCGGGAACCGACGCGATCGACTCGACGTTGTTCACAACAGTCGGGCAGGCATAGAGCCCTTCGACGGCAGGGAAAGGGGGACGCAGCCGCGGTTGACCACGGCGGCCTTCGAGCGAGTCGAGCAGTGCGGTCTCCTCACCGCAGATGTACGCGCCGGCGCCCGCGTGCACGGTGAGGTGGAGGTTGAGCCCGCTGCCCAGGATGTTCTCGCCGAGGTAGCCCGCCGCATAGGCCTCGCGCACGGCCTCGTGCAACCGCCGCAGAACGGGGACGACTTCACCACGCAGATAGATGAAGGCATGCGACGACCTGATGGCATAGCACGCGATCACCATGCCCTCGATGAGGCTATGCGGGTTCGCGAAGAGGAGCGGGATGTCCTTGCAGGTCCCGGGCTCCGATTCGTCGGCGTTGACAACTAGATAGTGCGGTTTTCCATCTCCCTGCGGAATGAACTGCCATTTCATTCCGGTCGGGAATCCCGCCCCGCCGCGGCCGCGCAGCCCGGAGTCCTTGACGTACGCGATCACGTCGTCGGGCGACATGGCGAGCGCCTTGCGGAGCCCCTCGTACCCCTCGTGCCTCCGGTAGACGTCCATGGACCAGGACCGGTCCTCGTCCCAGAAGGCCGACAGCACGGGTGCGAGCAGCTTCTCGGGACTGGTGTCCTTGAGTTCCGGCGTCACGGTCATCACTCCCCCTCCTCTTCGGCCTGGCCCGCGGAGGGCGTGTCCTGGGGTTCCTGCGCACGCGGATGGACCACGCGCGCGGGTGCGGCCTCTCCCCTTGCCAGGCGAAGGCCCACCAGCGACGCCGGTCCCGCACTGCCGCCCTCCTCGACGGCCCCGGGCCGCTCGTCGGGGAAGCCGGCCAGCATCCGCGCGGTCTCCTTGAATGTGCACAGCCGCGCCCCGCGCGTGGGCTGTACGGGCCGCCCCGCGCGCAGATCGTCGACCAGGTGCTTGGCGCTGCCCGGCGTCTGGTTGTCGAAGAACTCCCAGTTGACCATCACGACCGGCGCGAAGTCGCAGGCCGCGTTGCACTCGATGTGCTCCAGGGTGACCTTGCCGTCGTCGGTGGTCTCCCCATTGCCGACGCCGAGGTGCTCCTGGAGCGTCTCGAAGATCGCGTCTCCGCCCATCACCGCGCACAGGGTGTTGGTGCACACGCCGACCTGGTAGTCACCGGACGGCCGGCGCCGGTACATGGTGTAGAAGGTGGCGACGGCGGTGACCTCGGCCGTGGTCAGGTCCAGCATGTCCGCACAGAACCGCATTCCGGTGCGCGTGACATGGCCCTCCTCCGACTGCACGAGGTGGAGCAGCGGGAGCAGGGCGGACCGGGAGTCCGGGTAGCGCGCGATGACGTCGCGCGCGTCCGCCTCCAGCCGGGCCCGGACGTCGTCCGGGTATGCGGGCGCGGGCAGTTCGGGCATGCCCAGGCTGACGCCCCGCTCCGAAGAAGAGGTGGTCACCGGTCGACGCCTCCCATCACGGGGTCGATGGACGCGACGGCGACGATGACGTCGGCGACCTGGCCGCCTTCGCACATCGCCGCCATGGCCTGCAGGTTGGTGAAGGACGGGTCGCGGAAGTGGACCCGGTAGGGGCGGGTGCCGCCGTCGGAGACGGCGTGCACGCCGAGTTCGCCCTTCGGGGACTCGACGGCCGCGTACGCCTGTCCCGGCGGGACGCGGAAGCCCTCGGTGACGAGTTTGAAGTGGTGGATCAGGGCCTCCATGGAGGTGCCCATGATCTTCTTGATGTGGTCGAGGGAGTTGCCGAGTCCGTCCGGTCCCAGGGCGAGCTGGGCGGGCCAGGCGATCTTCTTGTCGGCGACCATCACCGGGCCGGGCTGGAGCCGGTCCAGGCACTGCTCGACGATCCTGAGCGACTGGCGCATCTCCTCCAGGCGGACGAGGAACCGGCCGTATGCGTCGCAGGTGTCGGCGGTCGGGATGTCGAAGTCGTACGTCTCGTAGTCGCAGTACGGCTGGGCCTTGCGCAGGTCGTGCGGGAGGCCGGTGGAGCGCAGGATCGGGCCGGTGGCGCCGAGGGCCATGCAGCCGGCCAGGTCGAGGTAGCCGATGTCCTGCATGCGGGCCTTGAAGATGGGGTTCCCGGTGGCGAGCTTGTCGTACTCCGGGAGGTTCTTCTTCATCTTCTTCACGAACTCGCGGATCTGGTCGACCGCGCCGGGCGGCAGATCCTGGGCGAGTCCGCCGGGGCGGATGTACGCGTGGTTCATCCTCAGGCCCGTGATGAGCTCATAGAGGTCGAGAATCATTTCACGATCACGGAATCCGTAGATCATGATCGTGGTGGCGCCCAGTTCCATGCCGCCGGTGGCGATGCACACCAGGTGGGAGGACATCCGGTTCAGCTCCATCAGGAGCACCCGGATGATCTTGGCGCGTTCGGTGATCTCGTCCTCGATGCCGAGGAGCTTCTCGACGGCGAGGCAGTAGGCGGTCTCGTTGAAGAAGGACGTCAGGTAGTCCATGCGCGTGACGAAGGTGGTGCCCTGCGTCCACGTGCGGAACTCGAGGTTCTTCTCGATGCCGGTGTGCAGATAGCCGATGCCGCAGCGGGCCTCGGTGACCGTCTCGCCCTCGATCTCCAGGATCAGGCGGAGCACTCCGTGGGTGGACGGGTGCTGGGGACCCATGTTGACGACGATGCGTTCGTCGTCGGCGCGGGTCGCGGACTGGACGACCTCGTCCCAGTCGCCGCCGGTGACCGTATATACGGTGCCCTCGGTGGTCTCGCGCGCCGAGGCGGCGTCGGCCGCGGATGCTGACTGCGTGCTCACGAGTACGACCTCCGCTGGTCCGGAGCCGGGATCTGGGCGCCCTTGTACTCGACGGGGATGCCGCCGAGGGGGTAGTCCTTGCGCTGCGGGTGGCCCTGCCAGTCGTCCGGCATCATGATCCGCGTCAGGGCCGGGTGATCGTCGAAGACGATCCCGAAGAAGTCGTAGGTCTCGCGCTCGTGCCAGTCGTTGGTCGGATAGACCGGGACCAGGGACGGGATGTGCGGGTCGGCGTCCGGGGCGCTGACTTCGAGGCGGATCAGCCGGTTGTGGGTGATCGAGCGCAGGTGGTAGACGGCGTGCAGCTCACGGCCCTTGTCGTGCAGGTAGTGGACGCCGCTGACGCCGGTGCACAGCTCGAAGCGCAGGGCCGGGTCGTCGCGCAGGGTGCGGGCGACGCGGAGCAGATGCTCGCGCTCGATGTGGAAGGTCAGCTCGCCGCGGTCGACGACCGTCTTCTCGATGGCGTTGTCGGGGAGGAGTCCCTGTTCCTCCAGGGCGCCTTCCAGCTCGTCGGCGACCTCGTCGAACCAGCCGCCGTAGGGCCTGCTCGCCGGCCCCGGAAGCCGGACCGAGCGGACCAGGCCGCCGTAGCCGGAGGTGTCGCCGCCATTGGCGGCACCGAACATGCCGCGCTGGACGCGGATCTCCTCGCCGCCCTGGCCGCGCTGGCCGGGGAGATTGGAGGCGGAGAGGTCCTTCTCGGGGTTCACCCCGTTCGCGGACCCGTTCGCTCCGCCCGTGCCGTTGCCGTTCGCGTCGCTCACCGCAGCAGCCCCTTCATCTCGATCGTGGGCAGTGCCTTGAGCGCCGCCTCCTCGGCCTCGCGGGCGGCTTCCTCGGCGTTGACGCCGAGTTTGGAGGTCTGGATCTTGTGGTGGAGCTTGAGGATCGCGTCCATCAGCATCTCGGGGCGCGGCGGGCAGCCCGGGAGGTAGATGTCGACCGGGACGATGTGGTCGACGCCCTGGACGATCGCGTAGTTGTTGAACATGCCGCCCGAGGAGGCGCAGACGCCCATGGAGATCACCCACTTCGGGTTGGGCATCTGGTCGTAGACCTGCCTCAGCACCGGAGCCATCTTCTGGCTGACCCGGCCGGCCACGATCATCAGGTCCGCCTGGCGCGGCGAGCCGCGGAAGACCTCCATGCCGAAGCGCGCCAGGTCGTAACGGCCGGCGCCGGTGGTCATCATCTCGATGGCGCAGCAGGCGAGGCCGAAGGTGGCGGGGAAGACGGACGCCTTGCGCACCCAGCCCGCGGCCTGCTCGACGGTGGTCAGCAGGAAGCCGCTCGGCAGCTTTTCTTCGAGTCCCATGTCCAAAGGCTCCTCAGTCCCATTCCAGGCCGCCGCGCCGCCATACGTACGCGTACGCCACGAAGACGGTGAGCACGAAGAGCAGCATCTCCACGAGCCCGAAGATCCCCAGGGCGTCAAAGGTGACGGCCCAGGGGTAGAGGAAGACGATCTCGATGTCGAAGACGATGAAGAGCATCGCCGTCAGGTAGTACTTGATGGGGAAGCGCCCGCCGCCGGCCGGCGTGGGGGTCGGCTCGATGCCGCACTCGTAGGCCTCGAGCTTGGCGCGGTTGTAGCGCTTCGGACCGATCAGCGTGGCCATGACCACGGAGAAGATCGCAAAGCCTGCCCCGAGGGCTCCCAGTACGAGGATGGGCGCATAGGCGTTCACCGCTCCTCGCTCCTCTCAGTCGGCGCTGACTGCTGGCGGTTGCACTGGTGCACCGGGCTCACATCCGCCTCACCGGTTCCACGAGCCCCGCTCGTCCCGGCGAAGATCGAGAACATGTGAAGCAGGTCACAAGCCCAGTTGCCACGCATCTTATGCCCGCCGCTCTGTGATCTGCGACACGGCGTATTCCACAAGCTTTGTGATCTCCACCACCTGACGAAGGATCATGAAGTCGGATGATGGGTGATCTTCATACGCGAAGCGTTCAGTTGATCACCAGAAGTGACATTCTCACTCGTCACCGCAGGCCACGGGGGGCGTCTCAATATCAAGAGACTTCCACTGCATGCAAATTGGTGCTGAACACTGCTGCCTGATAGAGAGCCCCGTTCACACATCAGGGGGAGGTGCGCGGTGCGGTGTGGACGTGATGCGGACGCGTGCACGCGTTCACGAGCTCCGCGCACGCGGGACGCGATGATTCCGGTGACCGTTCCGTGACCTCCGCCACATCGATGAGAGATCTCTGAGAACCGGGCTTGGCCAACCATCTCAACCAGTGGTAGGCGGGGGGCAATTCGGGCGTAATGATCAAAGGGCGTGATCAGCGGCTTGATCATCGACGTCCGCTATGTCCGTTACGGCGTCAATAAAGAGCGACACACCCGGGATTCATGGTCTCGATTGAGCAACTGTGGCGCAGCACACGTTTCTTGTAGATATGAAGGAGCCCCTGGTACCGGTTATTCCCATGTCCCACACCGCTCACATACGCAGCCACCGGAAGCCCCGCCGCAGCGCGTCGACCCTCGCGATGCGGGCCGGAGTTGCCGGTGGCGTCCTCAGCACCCTGGCAGTCGCCGGGGCGTCCGGCTCGGCGAACGCGGCCGAGCCGGTGACGCAGACCCTCGAACTGCCCACCCTCACGGCCGACCTGGCCGCTCAGGCCGCCCAGTCCGCGGACGCCACGCAGCAGGCCGCCGCGAACTACCAGCTGCAGGCCGAGCGCGACACGGCCGCCGCAAACGCCGCGAAGCAGGCCAAGGCGGACCTCGCGGACGCCAAGCAGAAGGCCGCCGAGGCCAAGAAGAAGGCCGAGGAGGCCGCCCGCAAGGCGGCCGCCGCCCGCGCCTCGCGCAGCACGGCGCGCACGACCCTCTCCACCTCGTCGGACTCCGGCAGCACCTCCACGAGCACGTCCACGGCGACCGGTTCGGTCGCGTCCGTCATCTCCTTCGTGAAGGCGCAGATCGGCAAGTCCTACGTCCTGGGCGCCTCCGGCCCGAGCGCCTACGACTGCTCCGGCCTGGTGCAGTCCGCCTTCAAGCAGATCGGCGTCAGCCTGCCGCGCGTCTCCCAGGACCAGTCGACCGCCGGCACGCAGGTCTCGCTGAGCAACCTGCAGCCGGGCGACGTCCTCTACTGGGGCAGCGCGGGCAGCGCGTATCACGTGGCGGTGTACGTCGGCGACGGTATGTTCGTCGGCGCGCAGAACCCGTCGACCGGCATCGTCGAGAAGCCGCTGTCGTACGACCCGCCGACCGGCGCCGTGCGAGTGCTCTGAGCACTCCGCACGCCGTACAACGCGCGTAAGGGCCGCAGCCGCTCGGGGGCAGCGGCCCTTACGTCGTCCCCCGCACACCGTGGCGCTCTCCCCCTGGCAGGATCTGCACGGGCCGCCGCTCGGCGGTCCGTCCACGAGCGAAGGAGACCGCGCGATGCCACGCGTGTTCGTGCAGGGAAAGCCCGCCGACCACTACCCCCGCCACGCCCCCGAGGCCCGACGTGGTGCGGTGCGCCGCGTCACCCAGGTCGGCGAGGAGGTCCTGCACAGGCCGTGCCGGGACGTCACGGAGTTCGGACCCGACCTCGCCGCGCTCATCGACGACATGTTCCGCACGCTGTATGTCGCCGAAGGGGCGGGACTGGCGGCGAATCAGGTCGGGGTCGATCTGCGACTGTTCGTGTATGACTGCCCCGATGACGAGGGTGTCCGACATGTCGGACACATTGCCAATCCGGTACTCGAAACGCCCGCACGCGGGCGGCGGTTGCTGGACGAGGGCGAGGGCTGTCTGTCGGTGCCGGGTGCCGTCATGGCCGTACCGCGGCCGGACCGGGCCGTCGTGCGCGGGCAGGACAGGGACGGCCGGCCGGTCGTCATCGAGGGCACGGGGTACTTCGCGCGCTGCCTCGCGCACGAGACCGATCACACCAATGGGCACATCTACCTGGATCGGCTCTCCAAGCGGGAGAAAAAGGACGCGCTGCGGCAGATGGCGGCCCGGCAGGACGAGGTGTTCGCCCGCCGGGCCGCCAGGGCCGAGGAGCCGAGCCAGGGCTAGAAGAGGCCTGGAAGGGGCCTGGAAGGGGCCTGGAAGGGGCTCACGCCTTCGGGGCCACCTTGCTCAGGCCGTTGATGATGCGGTCCATCGCGTCGCCGCCCGTGGGGTCGGTGAGGTTCGCGAGGAGCTTGAGGGTGAACTTCATCAGCAGCGGGTGGGTGAGGCCGCGCTGGGCGGCGATCTGCATGACCTTCGGGTTGCCGATGAGCTTCACGAAGGCGCGGCCGAGGGTGTAGTAGCCGCCGTAGGTGTCCTTCAGGACGCGCGGGTAGCGTTGCAGGGCGATCTCACGCTGGGCGGGCGTGGCCCGCGCGTGGGCCTGGACGATGACGTCGGCGGCGATCTGGCCGGACTCCATGGCGTAGGCGATGCCCTCGCCGTTGAAGGGGTTCACCAGGCCGCCGGCGTCGCCGACGAGCAGCAGTCCGCGCGTGTAGTGCGGCTGGCGGTTGAAGGCCATGGGCAGGGCGGCGCCGCGGATCGGACCGGTCATGTTCTCGGGGGTGTAGCCCCAGTCCTCGGGCATGGAGGCGCACCAGGCCTTCAGCACCTCCCGCCAGTCCAGTTCTTTGAAGGACTCGGAGGTGTTCAGCACGCCCAGGCCGACATTGCTCGTGCCGTCGCCCATGCCGAAGATCCAGCCGTAGCCGGGCAGCAGACGGTCCTGGGCGCCGCGCCGGTCCCACAGTTCCAGCCAGGACTCCAGGTAGTCGTCGTCATGGCGGGGCGAGGTGAAGTACGTGCGCACCGCGACGCCCATCGGGCGGTCCTCGCGGCGGTGCAGGCCCATCGCGAGGGACAGGCGGGTGGAGTTGCCGTCGGCGGCGACGACGAGCGGCGCGCGGAAGGTGACCTCGCGCTTCTCCTCGCCGAGCTTGGCGGTGACGCCGGTGATGCGACCGGTGCGGTCGTCGATGACGGGCCCGGAGACATTGCAGCGCTCATAGAGGCGGGCGCCGGCCTTCTGGGCGTTGCGGGCGAGCTGCTCGTCGAAGTCGTCGCGCTTGCGGACGAGGCCGTAGTTCGGGTAGGCGGCGAGATCCGGCCAGTCCAGCTGGAGGCGGGAGCCGCCGCCGATGATGCGCAGGCCCTTGTTGCGCAGCCAGCCGGCCTCTTCGGAGATGTCGATGCCCATGGCCACGAGCTGCTTCACCGCGCGCGGGGTGAGGCCGTCACCGCAGACCTTCTCGCGCGGGAACTCGGTCTTCTCCAGAAGCAGGACGTCGAGACCGGCCTTTGCGAGGTGGTAGGCGGTCGTGGAGCCGGCCGGCCCCGCGCCGACGACGATCACGTCGGCGGTGTTCTCGGAGAGGGGCTCCTTCACGACGGTCACGGCGGGATCTCCCCAAGTTCGAAATCTGCGTGCCGACCGGCACTGGACATGGGCAGTCTATTCAGCAGAATTGATCACCCGGCTGAAGGGCTGCCCTGTGAACCGACCCCTCCCCTCGGTACGGCTGCGCGTCCCCACCCATGAGGACGCGATCGCCTGGCACCGGGTCTTCGACGACCCCGAGGTCATGGAGTTCTACGGCGGCAGGCCGGCCGCCCTGTCGGTCTACGAGGAACTCACCGCGCGGCAGCGGCGGCACGACGCGGAGCTCGGCTTCTGTCTGTGGACCATGCTGGACGAGTCCGGCGAGGTGATCGGTTTCACCGGGGCTCAGCCCTGGCGGCCCGGCTGGGGTCCGGTCGGCGAGACAGAGATCGGCTGGCGGCTCGGTCGGGCGCACTGGGGCCAGGGCTATGTCACCGCGGCCGCGCGCGAGACGCTCCAGCGGGTGCGGGCGGCCGGGGTGCGACAGGTGGTGGCGGTGGTCCGGCCGGGCAACGAGCGATCGATCGCGGTGACCCGGCGGCTCGGCATGGAGCCCGCGGAGAGCTATCCGCATCCGACGCTGGACGAGCCGACCCTCAGTTTTCGACTCACCCTCAGTAACGGACAGTAGTCGTCTGTCACAGAAAGACACCAGCGCCTTCCGACGGGCACGCGAGGGAGTTACCCTTCCAGTACCGCTGGGGGTGACATCTGTGCGCATAACACCCAAAACACCCGAAGTGCGCGTGCCGCGGCTGGTAGGGCTGATGGCCGTGGACGCGCGCGAAACGGCCCGGTCACAGGGGCTGTTCCTCAACGCGCCCGACCGCCCGGACTTCCACCTCGCGGTCGTCGACTACGTCGTACGCCAGTACCCGCAGCCCGGCGCCGAGGTGCCACGGGAGTCGATGGTGTACGTGTGGTTCGACTTCGGCGAGGGAGAGGGCGGCGGAGGCGTCCGTGAGCCACGCATCCCGCGGCCGCCGACGGGCGGGCTGCAACGCGAACTCGGAGAGCCGGGGGACGCCTTCGAGATGATCAACCGCTAGGCCCGGTAAGGGCTCAGCTCTCCTTGAAACCCCGGTGCAGGGCGACCACGCCGCCGGTGAGATTGCGCCAGGCCACCTTCGACCAGCCCGCCTTGCGCAGCCGCTGAGCGAGAGCGGGCTGGTCGGGCCAGGCGCGGATGGACTCGGCGAGATAGACGTAGGCGTCCGGGTTCGAGGACACCGCGCGGGCGACCGGGGGCAGCGCCCGCATCAGGTACTCGGTGTAGACCGTACGGAACGGCGCCCAGGTCGGGGTCGAGAACTCGCAGATCACCACACGGCCGCCGGGGCGGGTCACCCGGTACATCTCCCGCAGGGCCGTGTCGATGTCCTGGACGTTGCGCAGCCCGAAGGAGATCGTCACGGCGTCGAAGGTGTCGTCCTTGAACGGCAGCTTCGTCGCGTCCCCGGCCGTCAACGGCAGCCAGGCGTGCTTCTTCTTGCCGACCTGGAGCATCCCGACCGAGAAGTCGCAGGGGACGACGTACGCGCCCGTGCGCGCGAAGGGCAGCGAGGAGGTCGCCGTACCGGCGGCCAGGTCGAGGATCTTCTGCGCGGGGCGCGCGTCGACCGCCTTCGCCACCTCCTTGCGCCAGCGCCGGTCCTGGCCGAGCGACAGGACGTCGTTCGTCAGGTCGTACCGTTCCGCCACGTCGTCGAACATCGAGGCGACTTCGTGCGGCTGCTTGTTCAGGGAAGCGCGGGTCACCCGCCCATTCTTGCAGCACGGTCTCACGGCAGGAGCCTCGGCTTCCTGTGTGCCGCGACGTCCTCCACCCAGCCGCACGACCGCCGTTCAGGATCTCGTCGGAGACCTCGCTGGAGGTGGCGCCGGTCCGTACGCGCTGGTCGACGCCGACCTCGGCGCGCAGACAGCCGGCGAGCAGCATCACGCAGGTCAGGGGCAGCAGGAGCAGCAGAAGCAGGAGGGCGAGGAGGACACGGGGCCGCTGGAGGGCCGCGGCCCGGCCTGCGGCGCGTTCGATGCGGGTGGGGGCACGTCTGCGGCCGCGCGGGGGCGTCGGAGTGGTCAGGGGGCGGGAGTGGTGGCCGAGCGCCGTGGTGACGGGGTGCCGTGGGGCAGGTCCGGCCGGCGGCCGATGCCGCCCTGAGGGCGGGTGCCGCCGGGGCCGTGGCCGCCGTCGGCGCTGTCGGAGGGAAGCAGGGAGGACGGGCCCAGGGAGGTGCCCCAGCCCATGAAGGCGGCGGCGAGCACGCCGGCGTAGGTGAGGCAGACGGCGCCGACGAGCAGACCGACGCGGCGCAGCACCTTCGAACGGCGTCCGGTGGTGTCAACGAACACGGGCCCGTCGACGAGCCCTTGCCATGTTTGCTGCGGCGACCGTGCCGTGCGGCGCGACTTTCGATGACGGGCGGGGTGGAGCAGGCGGACGGGGCGTTGGCAGGGCGCTCGCCGGGTGAGGGCGCGGCAGTTCGCCCGGGGAGTCAGCGGCGGCGGAACACCAGGCGGCCCGCCACCACCGTAGCCACGCAGGTGCCCGCTCCCCGCTCGGCCAGTTCGCTCTCGTCGCGGACGTCGAAGACCGTGAAACAGGCCTCGGAGCCGGGTGCGCGCGGGGATGCGAACACCGGCGGAACGCCGGAGGCGAGCGGGTCGAGGCAGGGGACACCGCCGGGGTGGCCCTCGCGGGCCACGATCGCGAGACCGGTGCGCCGTACGGCGTCACGGACCGCGCGGTTGCCGAGCGTCGCGCAGGCCGCGGCGACCGTGCCGTGCGCCAGCATCCGCTGCACTCCGCGCCGGGCGCTCGCGCCCCAGCGGCCGTCGTCCAGGGCCAGTGCGATCAGCGCGTCGCCGGTCAGCGGCTCACTGCCCAGTGTGTCGGCCTCCCGGGGATCCGGGTGATAGGCCTGCTCCAGCAGTTCCGTGCCGTGCGGGTTGACCAAGCCGGGGGTGAGGACGCCGGGCCAGGTGCGCAGGCGCGCCCGCGGGTACGCGACGACCAGTTCCGCCAGGGACCCGGTGGCCGCGATCCGCTCGCCCTGGACGACGAGGGCGTGTTCCCGGGAGTCCGCGTGGATCGTCAGCACGGCGGGGTCAGTTGGAGGTGAGCAGCTTCAGCTCCGGGTGGGCCGTGCCGCCCTCGATGGCCGTGGAGGAGATGTGGGAGGCCACGCGGTCGTCGACGGGGTCGTTCGCCGGGTCGTCGTGGACCAGCAGGTGCTCGTACGTCGTCGCGCGCTGGGCCGGGACCCGGCCCGCCTTGCGGATCAGGTCGATGATCTCCAGCCGGTTGGAACGGTGCCTGGCACCGGCCGAGGAGACCACGTTCTCCTCCAGCATGATCGAGCCGAGGTCGTCCGCGCCGTAGTGCAGGGACAGCTGGCCGACCTCCTTGCCGGTGGTCAGCCACGAACCCTGGATGTGCTGGATGTTGTCCATGAACAGGCGGGCGATCGCGATCATCCGCAGGTACTCGAAGAGCGTGGCCTGGGTGCGGCCCTTCAGGTGGTTGTTCTCCGGCTGGTAGGTGTACGGGATGAAGGCGCGGAAGCCGCCCGTGCGGTCCTGGACGTCCCGGATCATCCGCAGGTGTTCGATGCGCTCGGCGTTGGTCTCGCCGGTGCCCATCAGCATCGTGGAGGTGGACTCCACGCCCAGCTTGTGCGCGGTCTCCATGATCTCCAGCCAGCGCTCGCCGGACTCCTTCAGCGGCGCGATGGCCTTGCGGGGGCGCTCGGGGAGGAGCTCCGCGCCGGCGCCGGCGAAGGAGTCGAGGCCCGCCTCGTGGATCCGGGTGATGGCCTCCTCGACGGACACGCCGGAGATCCGGGCCATGTGCTCGACCTCGGAGGCGCCCAGGGAGTGGATCACCAGCTGCGGGAACGCGTCCTTGATCGCCTTGAAGTGCTTCTCGTAGTACTCGACGCCGTAGTCCGGGTGGTGGCCGCCCTGGAACATGATCTGGGTGCCGCCCAGCTCGACGGTCTCCGCGCAGCGGCGCAGGATGTCGTCGAGGTCACGGGTCCAGCCCTTGTCCTTGTCCTTGGGGGCCGCGTAGAAGGCGCAGAACTTGCACGCGGTGACGCACACGTTGGTGTAGTTGATGTTGCGCTCGATGATGTACGTCGCGATGTGCTCGATACCCGCGTACCTGCGGCGGCGTACGGCGTCGGCGGCGGCGCCCAGTGCGTGCAACGGGGCGTCGCGGTAGAGGTCGAGGGCCTCTTCCGGGGTGATCCGCCCACCGGCAGCGGCACGGTCGAGAACAGACTGGAGGTCGGCCTTCTCGGTCACCGGGGCGTCCCTTTCGTCAACGGCGTGGACGGACCGAACCAGCCTACGCCAGCCGCTACGGCAGGTCGGCGCCGGTGCGCCCGAGGACGATCCGGTCGAGGAGAGCGCCGCCCTACGCGCCGTACGCCCCCGCCAGAAGCCCCAGGAACGCGCCCGCGATCAGGAACGGCCCGAACGCGATCGCCGTCTTGCGCCCGGCCCGCCGTACGACGACGAGCGCGCCGCCGTACAGCGCGCCCAGCAGGAAGCCGGCGAAGGTGCCGAGGAGCAGGGTGGGCCAGCCGTACCAGCCGAGTACGGCGCCCATGCCGACGGCCAGCTTCACATCGCCGAAGCCCATGCCGGCGGGGTTGATGAGAAACAGCACGAGATAGCTGGCGCCCAGGGCGAGGGCGCCGTACACCGCGGTGAGCCAGTGGCCGGCGTGCTCGGGCAGCAGCGCGGCGAGGCCCAGCAGGGCGAGGGCGGTCGCGGCCAGCGGCAGGGTCAGCGGGTCGGGCAGCCGCCGCACCTGGAGGTCGATCACGGCCAGCAGCACCCCGACGGGCGCGAGCAGCAGCCAGACCACCAGCTCCGGCCGGGCGCCGGTGGCCGCGGCGAGCACGCCGCACAGGAGGGCGGTGGTGGTGGCGAGGAGCACGGCGGAGGGAGGCTGTGGCGAGATGAGGGCGGGGGTGGAGGCAGGGGCGGGGGTGAGGGCAGCTGGAGGCGCCTGCGGCGGCTCGGGGAGAGGTGCGCCGGCGCGGGCGCACTCGCCGCAGCGCGCCGGTCCCAGCCAGCCCTGCAGCGCATGTCCCCGCGGGCACCGGTCCCGCCAGGGCTCCCCCGCCGGGACGGTGAAGCGGTACGCGGCCCTCGGGAGCATCCCGCCGGCCGCCGCGCCCCACAGCGCGGCGACGGCCCACAGCAGTGCGCCGCTCATCCGGCCGCGGCGACGGCCTCGCGCCAGGTCGGCAGGAGTTCGTCGAGCAGAGCCTCGGTGCGCGGCGGCAGGCCGCGGGCGCCGCTGCGGGACAAGAAGTCGGCGGCGCGGGCGCGCAGGCGGTCCGGGTCGCCGGTGGCGTGGACGGCACGCAGCAGCTCATTCCACAGGCGCTCGTCCGAATCGGCCGTCTTCAGGGCCGCTTCAAGTGCCTCGATCGCCTTCTGCGCCCGGTCCTTCTCCAAGTGGAACGCCGAGAGCGCGAGACCGATGTCCGCGACCAGCAGCGGAAGCTGGGCGTCGACGATCTCGTGGCCGAGCCAGCCGTACCGGCCCTCGGGGCGGTCTTCGAGGAGCGGGCCGCGCACGAGCCCCAGCGCGTCGGTGAGCAGACGTCCGCGCACCGCGCGACTGCCGGCACCCTTGCCCTGGGTGGCCTCGTGGTAGAGGGAGCGCAGTACGTCCAGGTCGGAGACGACGGACTCGGCGAGGATGAGCCGGCCTGTCGCGTCGGCCCGCATCCGTGAGCTGCCGTCGGGATCGGTGCCCAGCCAGTCGCGCAGCCGCTCCACGAGGGCGTCACGGACGTCCTCCGTCACACCGCGCGGCCACAGCGCGGCCGCGAGCACACGCGGGTGGACGCCCTCCCGGTGCAGGAGCAGCAGCGCCAGCGCCTCCTGGAGCAGGGTGCTGCGCTCGTCCTCCGGGGTGTCGAGGCCGATGATCTCGTACGGACCGACGAGGCGGGCGTACACCGCGGGCCGGCCCTGTTCGGTGATGTCGACGAGGAAGGGCGGGGTGGTGGCCGGGCCGTCCGGGTCGCGCTCGGGGTCGGCCTGGGCGAACAGCTCCACGACCGCGCGCTGCAGCGCGGCCGGCAGCAACTGGGCTTCCAGTTGCAGCCCGAGGAGCGGTGCGAGCAGCTTGCCTTCGCGCGTGATCTCCATCTCCCAGGCGGCGCCGGGCAGATCGCCGGTCTCGGCGCCGACGACGTAGCCGATGCCGAGACGGCTGGCGTCGGCGGCGAGTTCGGCGAGCTTGAGCGCGTCCTCGGCGGACGGCTGAGCGGCCAGCAGCACCAGGTGAGGGGCCCAACGGGTGTGCTGGGCGGGGCCGGTGCGTCCGGTGAGGACGGAGTCGTGGCCGGCGGCGCCGAGCGCGCCGCGCCGCTGCCGGGTCTCGGCCTCCATGGTCTCGATCAGCGCCTCGACGCCGTCGAGGTGGCGCAGGCGGTTGGGGGCGAGCGCGGTGAGGTCCGTGCCGAAGCCGACCAGGGTGATGGTCATGCGGTCCGACCAGCCGTTGGTGGCGAGTTCGGCGGCGACCGAGGCGAACACGGCGGCTCGGTCGGACTCGCTGCCGCTCAGCGAGACGATGCCCGGCACCGCTTCGAGGTTCAGCAGCAGCCGGGAGTCGTCCATGGTGCCGAGGCTGACCAGACCGGGGTAGGGGGCGGCGGTGTCGGTGTCGTCGTAGCGCTCGGCGTCCGCGCGGGACAGCATCCAGAAGGTCTGCTCCTGTCCCGGCCGCCAGGGCGCCGGCGGCTTTCCGGCGGGCTGGGCGAGCTGCAGGTGCAGGGCGCCGCTGCTGAGCCAGACGGCGTAGACGACGGGAAGCGGGCGGGACTCGGCGGCGAGGGCGGCGGCGAGCCCGCGCAGGGACCGGTCAAGCAGCCGTACGCCGTCGGGGTCGGCGCCGACGAGCAGCGCGTCCTGGGCGTTCTGGGCGTCGCCGGTCGGTGTGGGCGGCTCCATGCCGCGTCGGCCGCCGACGGCGTCGAGCGCGGACTGCCACAGCGCCTGCCGGCGTCGGCGGCCGAGGGCGGCGAGCAGACCGGCGGCGAGCAGCGGGGCGCCGACAAGGGCTTCGGGCAGGCCGGAGGAGTCGCCGTGCGAGGCGGTGGCGTGCTGCTGGGCGTGCTGTCCGGCACCGTCACCATCCGTGGCCGTGCCGGTGGCCGGCTGCCGCTGTGCGGGCACGGACGCGTGGTCACCGTTCTCGGCGTGCTGTCCTTGCTGATGGAAGTGGTGGCCGGACCTGTCGTACCGCTGGATCTGCTTCTGCGCGGCCGGGGAGATGTGCGTGTCGGGCATCTCGACAAGTTCGCCGCCGTGGGCGTCGCCGGGCATCTCCATGATCCAACCGGGACGGATCAGGCTGGCCTCGGTGAGGCGGGAACCGTCGGCCTGGAGACGGTCCTTGTTGAGTTCGTAGATCTCCTTGTACCGGCGGCCGTCGCCGAGGTGGCGTTGGGCTATCTCCCACAGGGAGTCGTGGTGGCGGCCCTCGGGAGGCTGGATCCGGTAGAACTTGGTGGCTCCGTGCTTGCCCCCGTCGGACCGGGCCTGCGCCGCGACATGGTCCGCCTGTTCGGCCACGTTCGCCGCGGTGGCCTTGGCCTGTTGCGGGGAGAGCAGCCCGGGGGTCTGCTGTGCGGCGGCGACGGTGCCCTTGTGGTTGCCTTCCAGGCCGGAGTTGTGCCCGAGCTGGGAGAGGCCGGGCGTGAGGCTGGCGGCGGTGGCGCCGACGAGGAGCAGCGCAGTGACGAGCTGGCGCGCGAGCAGCTGGCTGGGGCCGGCGCCCGGGACACGGCCGGGCAGGCCGACGCCGGAGGCGGCGGCCCTGACCTCCACGAGCACGCAGGCGGTGAACTGGGCCCAGGCGAGCCAGACGACGACGGTGAGGACGTGCAGGAAGGTCTGCACGGTGATCTCCTGCGTCAGCCAGTCCTGCGACGGCATCCCGTGCGGCAGCGGCCAGCCGACGAAGACGGCCAGCGCACCGGGTACACCGACGACGAGTACGAGCAGGGCGACGAACGCGAGGAACGCCATGACGAAGTCCCCGAACGTGCGCCGACGCACGCGCACCGGCTGAGGTGTCCGGTTCCGCGGGCCCGTCGGGCTTCCCGTCGAGCCTGATGTACTGCGTCGCGCCATGGCGGATGTCCTGGGTCGTCTGGGTCGTCTGGTGTCGTACGGGCGGGAAATACGGTGGGAATCGGAGCCTACAGAGATCCTATGGACTCGGACTGACAGCGTCGAAGGGGTGGCAGGGCCTCCGGCGCGAACTCACGTCCGTACAGGCAGCCTTCACCGTCTCCCCCGCTGCCCCTGCACACGTTCCACACAACTCCCCGCCGTTCCCCGAGAGGCCGTCGTACCCCCCTGATATTTTCGTCTCTTGCTGCACACGCCAACCTCCGGGGGAGACTCAACCGTGGCTCGCCGCACTCTGATCCTCACCACCGTGACCGCGACCGCGGCCCTGCTGCTCACCGCCTGCGGCGGGGGCGGGAGCGGCAAGACGGACGACATCAAGGGCGCGGACAAGGGGGCGCAAAGCCCTTCGCCGTCCGCGACGACGGCCACGGGAGGCCCTGATGTCAGCGTTCCGAAGGACCTGAATCTGGTCTTCGACTTCGCCCAGCCGTCCGACGCGAAGCAGGCGGCGGCGCTCGCCGACGCGGAGAACTATGTCCGGGCACTGAAGCACGGCATCGCCAAGCAGGACCCGAACGACCCCGCGTACCAGTACTACTCGGGCGGCCAGGCCGCGCAGTACGCCAAGTCCCAGATCCAGGCGTGGGTGAAGGGTGGGTGGGCGCCCACGGGGACGGACAAGTACTACGACTCGAAAGTCACGACGATGACTGGCGGCAAGCGCGTCCTTGTCTCCTTCTGCAGGAACCAGGCGAAGTTCTACGGCAAGGAGATCAAGACCGGAAAGGTCCTCTACACCAAGGAGAGCCTGAGCAGCTACGAGAAGTTCAGTCTGCTCATGTTCCCGCCATCGGGTTCCTCCCATGCCTGGAAGGCCCAGGTCGCCGAGGTCGCAGGCAAGGCGAAGGAGTGCCAGTCATGAAGTCCTCGCTCCTCACAAAGCGATTGACCCTGACGGTAGTTGTCACGCTCATGACGTGGAGCGGCGGCACCGCATATGCCGACGGCCCCACGGGCGACACTACGGGGCACAAGCCTTCCAGCCCCACCGGCGGAGCCAACGGCCAGGACGTCTACGCCTCCGCCGGTTACTCCCACATCCAGGTCCGCCAGGTGAGCGGTCCCACCGGTGGCAAGCGGGGTGCTCTCGCCTCCGTGGACGTCAACTGGAAGCCGCCGGCCTGCTGGTACGAACCCGTCTTCACCGGCCAGGAGCTCAAGGACTTCGTGGACAAGACGAACGGCGCGGGTGACGTCGGAATCCATCAGTCGTGGTTCGGCAAGGGGCTGTGGACCGACCACTACCGGGACGGCAAGCCCGAGGCGAACTTCGATGACACCTGGTCGCAGGCCCCGGGGTACAAGGACTACAACATAGGCAAGAAGGGCTACTTCTGGCGCAGCGTCGCTCCCGACGACCAGGACCCCGCGTCCTGGGACTGCGGAAGGATCATGTTCTGGCAGGACGCCGGCGTGGTACCCAAGGTCCCGCACGCCCCCACGCCCAAGATGCTCGCCGACTACGCCTACAACCAGATCAAGGTCCCCGACACCGAGATCGAGCTCAAGCCCACCGCCAAGTCCACGGTCAACGTGCCCACTTGGGTCTGGCAGAACAAGGGCAGGTTCCAGGAGATCAAGGTCCGTGCGGAACTCCCCCGGACCGACCTCTGGGCCGAGACGACCGCCAAGCCGGTCGCCCTCCACCTGGACCCCGGTACGGAGGACGCCACGACGCTGCCCGCCTCGGGCGACTGCGCGATCAACGACGACGGCTCGGTCGGCACGCCCTGGGCCGAGGGAGACGGCGACAAGACCCCGCCGTGCGGCATCACGTACCTGCGCACCACGGACGGCACCCCTTACCACCTCAAGGCCAGCATCACCTGGCAGATCTCCTGGAAGGGCACCGGTGACAGCCGTGGCAACCTTCCCGACGGCACCTTCGAGACCACTCAGGACATGAACGTCCAGGAGATCCAGTCGGTCAACCGGTGAACCCGTCGGTCGACCGGTGAACCCGGCTCAGCCGACCTCGTTCTTCGCCACCGAGCGACCGTGCACGACCACGTCACCGCCGTAGAAGAGGCCCGTGAACACCGGCTGGTAGGTCAGCTGGACCTCGACCTCCACATGCCCGGCGTCGGCCGCGACGCAGTGCGTCGCGCCGACGTCCGCGGCGCTCATGCCCATCTCCCGGGCGAACGCCTTCACCCGGGCGTCGCAGTCCTCGTACTTGATCGGCGCCGCGCCGCCCTCGTTCTCGTACAGGGCGTTCTTGTCGATGTCCTGGGCGGCGTACCGGGCGGCCTGTTCCGCGATGTCGGCGGCGCGTTCCCGTTTGGAGATGGACAGGCCGCCGTCGATCACGAAGGCCGCCAGTGAGAGGAAGACGAGGGCGAAGACGATGACGGCGCCCGCGCCCGAACCCCGGTCGTCCAGGCGGCTTCGGCGGGCGGCCCACCAGGTGGGTACGACGTCGCTCACGCCGACCTCCGGTACGGGTCCAGCGGGGAGGAGAACCGGGCGGACAGGTGGGTCGGCACATCGAGGCCCAGCGTGGCGAGGCCCCTGACCTGGCAGCTGACCTCCACCGTGAAGAACGGGTCGACGTCCGGGTTGAAACCACTGCTCGTCTGGACCACCGAGACCGGTCCGGAGCAGACATCCGCCAGATCCGACTCCGCGGCCCTGCGTGCCTCGGACATCGCGAGGGCGTGGTCCTTCTGGATGGAACCGGCACGTGCCGCGTCCCGGGCCGCGCCGTCGATCGCGCCCCGCCCGTCGACGAGTTGCCCGAAGGCCACCAGCACCAGGATGAAGAGGATGATGACCGGGGCGAGGATGACCACCTCGACGGTGGACAGGCCCCGGTCGCCGGCCGGCCCGCGGCAGGAGGCGCGTCGTCCTCCCCACCAGGAGCGCACCGGCTCGGGCAGCCAGGAGCGCACCGGTTCCGTCAGCCCGCGGAGCATCAGTTCCCGCCCTCCTTCACGAACCGCTCCACCGGCCCCACCGACCGCGCGTGGACCGTGAGGTCCAGGCCCGGGAACACCGTCGGGATCCGCGCCGAGATCTCCACCCCGACCGTGTGCTGCTCCGGCTGGACGGTCTGTACGTCCGGTGAGAGCACCAGCTGCGGACCGAGCTGGCGGATGTAGGAGTCGACCGCGTCCCGTGCCTCGCCGCGCCATGCGCCGGGCTGCTCGTCGGCCGTGGCACGCGCCTTGCGCGCCCCGGCCTGGGCCGCGGCCTGGGCCACGTGGTCCGCGAAGAAGTACAGGGCGAACTGGACGGTCGCGAAAATCATGAAGAAGAGGACCGGCGTGAGCAGCACGAACTCGATCGCCGTCATGCCGGAGTCGGCGGTGCGACCACGCGCGGCCTCCGCCCGGCGGCGTACCCAGCTGCCGAGGCTCACCACTACCCCCGTCATCCCCGTGCTGTCCTGAGACTCCCCGTCCTACGACCGTTCAGCAGGTCTTGTCCGCGCTGGCGCCCTTGATGCAGTCACCGACCTTGGTGGCACCGCCCTTCAGGGCTCCGTTGATGATCGCGGCCACGACGCCCACGATCGCCACGACGACCGCGGAGATGATGACCCACTCCACCGCCGAGGCGCCGCGGTCCAGCTCACCGGAGCGGGCGCGCTCGACGCGGCCGCGCAGGAAGGTGACCAGGAAGTCCACCGCAGGAATCCCGGTATGGAAGTTCCGTGTGTTCATTGTGGGTTGTCCCCCTTTTGTTCTCTCGTTACAGCGGTTGGCAATGGATTCGCGCGCCCAAGGAGCGCCCAGGGAAGCCGGCTCACACCTGGAACACCCGCATCGCCGCCGGGTAGATCAGGAACACCAGGAAGCCGGCGCACAGCAGCAACTGTGCGACGAGCATCGACTGGGACTTCTCGCCCGCGCTGCCCTCGATCTCGGCGAGCTCGCGGTGCCGCATGGTCTCGGCGCGGGAGGCGAGCGACTCCCGCACCTTGGCACCGTCGTCCTGGACCAGGGCCAGGGAGGCGGAGAGGTCCTTCAGCTCCTCCACGCCCAGCGCCTCACCCAGCATCCCCAGGGCGTGCCACTGGCTGTGTCCGGTGATCCGCGCGTCGGCCAGGGCGTTGCGGATGCGCTGGTTGGCCCAGCCGTCGGAGATCTCGGCCGCCGCCATCAGCGCCTCGGGCAGACCGCGTCCACCGGCCAGGCTCATCGACACCAGGTCCAGATAGGCCCCGATGACCCGGCGCAGGTCCCGGCGCTTGTCGGCCGCGTCCCGCCGTACCTCCAGATCGGGCAGGAAGAAGAACAGCGCCGCGCAGAGCAGGGCGAGCCAGACCGGAATGACCGGGCTGGAGCCGAAGCCCATCGTCCAGACCACGGCGAAGAGAAACGGCCCGAAGAACAGACCGGTCACCGCCAGCAGCATCTTGGTCGCGAGGAAGTTCTCCCAACTGCGTTCCAGCACGGCCAGGTCGGCGCGGAGCGAGCGCTGTTCCCAGCCCTGCTGGAGGTAGAACTCCGAGACACGGGCTCCGGTCCGGGCGCGAAGCGCGCCGAACCGGCCCCGCGGGGCGTCCTTCGTCCGGCGCGCGGACTCGTACGCCGTGCCGCGTGCCCGCAGCGCGTCGATCCGCGCGACCTGGGCCACCGCGCTGCGTCTGGTCGGTGTCACGGCACGGATCAGGGCGTAGACGCCCAGACCGAAGACGACACCGACGACGATCGGCAGTGTGAGACTCATCCCCCTACCCCCTCTTCCTGGGCCACCGGGGTGCGTGGCCGCACGAACCGGACCGCCGATTCGTCCCGGACCAGGAACCGTTCGGGTGTCTCGATGGTGGACAGCTTGCGCAGCCACCAGAAGCCCAGCGCGAACAGTGCGCAGACCAGGCAGAGGACGAACTGTCCTACGGGGGTGCCGTACGGTGCGACGAAGTCCCGGTTGAAGACCGCGAGTCCGAGGACGAACGCGACCGACACGGCCACGACGATCTGTACCGAGCGCCGGGTGGAGGCGCGCTGGGCCATCACGCGCTGGCGCATGTCGACCTCCTCGCGCGCGGACTTGGCGAGCGCACCCAGCACCTGCCGCAGACCGGGGCCGCGCAACCGGGCGTTGAGGATCAGCGCGGCGACGATGATGTCGGCGGAGGCGTCGTCGATCTCGTCGGCGAGCACCTGCAGCGCATCGGGCAGCGGAGTGCGGGCGCGCAGCCGGTCGACGAGCGCGTCGAGGTGGGGCCGCAGGATGGGGGCGGCCGCCCGCGCGGAGGCGGGGATGGCCTGCTCCAGGCCGACGGCGCCGGCGATGGTGTCGCGCAGGGACTCGGTCCAGGAGGCGAGGGCCTCGACGCGTCGCATCGCGGCGCGTTCCTCGGCGGCACCGCCGAAGAGCCTGTCCCAGAAGAAGACGAGGACGCCCGCGGCGATGCCCGCCACCGCCCAGCGGGTCAGCAGCAGCACGACGAGCCCGATGATGACGGCGAGGGAGCCGCGCTGCCCGGCGAACCGGAGGAGTTCGGCGACGCGCTCATTGGCGCGTTGCCTCTCGTGCTCGGGCTTCGCGGGCAGGCCGCGGATCGCGATCAGCAGCAGCGCGATGCCGCCGCCGACGGCGATGCCACTGCCGATGGAGTACAGGACCGTGGTCGAGAACAGGGCACCGAGCGCACCGAAGTCCATGCTCACCCCCAGTTTCCGTGGGGCCGGTAGCCATGGGCCATCAGGTCCTCCAGGCAGGCGACGGGCGCGTGCGGCACGACCCGTCCGTCGGGGGCCTCGGCGAAGATCTCGCTGGACAGCACACGGCCGTCGACGCCGTTGACCTCGCGGACGGAGGTGACCATGCGCTGGAGTCTGCCGCCGGTCTCGTAGTTGTTGCGCCGCTGGATGAAGACGACGAAGTTGACCGCGCCGGCGATCAGCATCTGACTGGCCTCGATGGGCAGCCGCTCGGACGCCTGCAACGCGTAGGTCGAGATCCGGTTGAAGACCTCGCTGGAGCTGTTGGCGTGGATCGTGGACAGCGAGCCGTCGTTGCCCTGCGACATCGCGTTCAGCATGGTGACGATCTCGTCGCCCAGCACCTCGCCGACGATGACACGGGACGGGTTCATACGCAGCGACCGGCGCACCAGCTCCGCCATGGGGATGGCGCCCTGCCCCTCGGAGTTGGGCAGCCGCTCCTCGAAGGCGACGACGTTCGGGTGCAGGTCGGGAAAGGTGTCGAGGCCCAGCTCCAGGGCGCGTTCGACGGTGATGAGCCGCTCGTACGGCGGGATCTCGTTGGCGAGTCCCCGCAGCAGGGTGGTCTTACCGGCGTTGGTGGCACCGGCGATCATGATGTTCTTGCGGGCCCGGACCGCGCAGGCCAGGAAATGGGCGACCTCCGGCGTCAGCGTGCCGTTGCCGACGAGGTCGGATATGAACACCTTGCCCATGCGGGCGCGTCGGATGGACAGCGCGGGCCGTCGTGCGACGTCCATGACGGCGGAGAGCCGGGAGCCGTCGGGCAGCCGCAGGTCCAGCTGCGGGTTGGCGGAGTCGAAGGGCCGCGAGGAAAGACCGGAGTAGGCGCCGAGCACCTGTATCAGCTCGATCAGTTCCTCGTCGGAGTCGGCCACGGGCTCGCCCTTGGCCTCGCGCCCGTCGGCGTAACCGACGAAGACCTGGTCGCAGCCGTTGATGTCGATGTTCTCGACCTCGGGGTCGTCCAGCAGCGGCTGGAGCCGTCCCACACCGAACAGCGCCGCGTGCACGGCGGCGGCGTACTGCTCCTCGGTCTCGGCGTCCAGCGGCGCACGGCCCGCGTTGATCTCGGCGCGGGCGTACTCCTCCAGGATCTGCGCGATCACCGCGCGGGCGTACTGCCGCTCGTCCTCCGTGGACATCGGCGCGACGCCGCTGACCTGGTCCAGCCGCCGCTGCTCGGCGATACGGTCACCGGCGTCCTGCCGGAACCGCTTGACCAGCTGGTGGTCGACAGCGGTCATCGGCCGGCCCCCGCGTGACCCTGCTGGGGCTGGTAGGGAGCCTGCGGGTGGCCTTGCTGAGGCTGCTGGGCCTGGGGGGCCCGCTGGGCCGGGACGGCCCAGGCGGCGCCGTACTGCTGGTTCACATCGGCGGCGATCTTGCGGGCCGAGCGGACCAGCAGCGACTTGTCGAGGCGGCCGCGCTTCCGGCCGGCCAGCATGTCGGCGCCGGCCACGTCGTCCGCGAGGGTGCCGACGACGCGGGCGCCGGTCTGGGCGTGCACCAGCATGTCGTTGACCTGGTTGACGAGCTTGCCGGAGCCGGCCGGGTCGGCGATCAGCACGACGCCGATGAGCGGGGTGGCGAGGGGTGCGGCACCGCGCGCCCCGCCGTGCAGCCGCGTGGACAGCTGGGCGGCCCGGTCCCGGACCCGGGCCAGCGCCTCCGGCTCGGTACGGGAGAGGAGCAGCACGAGCGCCGCGTGCGGGAACAGCTCTACGGCCGGGGTGTCGCCGCTGATGCGTCCGCAGTCGGCGATGACGTCGGCGGGCGCATGGGGCGAGTCGGCGAGGGAGGCGAACGCGTGCCCGAGGGTCGGCCACAGGCTGGCGAGCCCGGCGGCCTGTTCGGCGATGCCGAGCCCCACGAGCACCTCCAGTCCACCGCTCAACGGCTGGACGTGGTCCCACAGTTGATCGGGCACGAGTCCCCGCCGCGCGGTCGCGGCGATCGACAGCAGACCGGTATTGGGGTTGAGCGGGCCGCCGTGCGCGGCGGTGCTGCGGTACACGAGGTCGCCGCCCGCCGGGTCGGTCTCGGCCAGCAGGACACGACGCGGCCAGACCGCGGCGAGAGCGACGGCCGCCGTGGTGACACCGGGGGAACCCTTGTCGGCGGCGAGAGCGATGAGCGCCATGGGGAAGGAGGCCGCCTTCTAGTTGCCGGAGCCGGAGACGTGCACGACGGCGACCGAACCGTCGGAGGCGGCGCGGGCCACGGCGGCGGCTTCGGACTGGTCGACGATCAGGGTCAGCGAGAGATTGCCGGTGCTGATGGTGGCGTCGCCGTCGTCCTTCTTGTCCCCCACCTTGGCGGTGGTGATGGGGTCACCGGAGGAACCGGTGGTGCCGGACCCGGTATCGGTGCGACTGCTGCCCGTCTTGCCCGAACCGGAGCTGCCGCTGCCGCTGCCGACGTTGTAGACGGCGACCGTGTCGCCGCCCTGGATGTCCAGCGGGTACTGGCCCTCCTTGAGGGACACACCGACGACGGCCTTGCCGGCCGGCAGCACATTGCCCTTGGTGAACATCTGCCCCACGACGATCGTGCCCGGGTAGATGGCGGTCCGCGCCTTGTAGTCCTTCAGGGCGGCCAGCTGGTCCCACCGGACGTAGTCGATGCTGCTGTCGTCGGCGACCATCACGGACGTGGAGTTGCCGCTGTTCACGGACTGCCCGACCTGGATCGGCTGCGTCACCTTGACGACCTCGATACGGTTCCCGGCACGCAGCACGAGCGTGGTCGCGCCCAGCGCACCGAGCAGGATCAGCAGCACCGCGAGCGCGGCCAGCGCGGGCTTGCGCTCCCGCGGCGGCGTGGGAAGCCGGTCCCCGACCGGTGGCTGAGCCGGACCGGCGGAACGACCGGCGCCCGCCCCCGCACGCTCTTGGATCTTCACGCAACCGCTCCCCGTACGCCCAAAAAGTCTGGACTGTCATATGTCGTTCGCCATCGGGCCGTTCACGACATCCATGACACCTGGCCGACCCGGCACGTCCGAATACCCAGCACCGGGGCGGGTGTCAAGCCATGGCACCGTATCAGTCACACATAAGCCCCTCAAGGCGCGTCCTCTCTCCTGACGTGGGCAACAGCCGTCCCAGCCAAGGGAAGTACTAAGCTCGCCCAGGGGCAGGCATGCCGTGACCGGGGCGCGTGCCTTCAACAGGGGGGGTTTGCGTGGCGTACAGAGGCATGTCCAAGGACAACGCGCGCAAGCTGGCCGCCGCACTGGACGTCGCCGATGGCGCACTCTCCATCCAGGGCCCGCTGGTGTCCGGAATTCTCGCCAAATGGGAAGGCGACCAGGGAACGCTCCAGCGCATTCGGCAGGACGCTTCCTGGTCCCGCGATCAGGCCAAGGACGTGCGCCGTCGGCTCGGAATCCTGGAAGCGGACCCGAGCGCCGAGCTCATGTTCATCGGGCTCACCGGAGTACTCAGCACCTGGCAGGACTACCAGGCGCACAAGGGTCAAATCGGTGAGTACATGGACGAGTTCAAGGAAGCCAAGAAAAATGTGACGACGCCGCTGCGGCTCACCAAGATCGCCTCGGGCATCGAGGCCTCCCTCCAGCTGTATCAGCGCTGGTCCCAGGGGCAGAACGTCACCGGGGCCAAGGCGGTTCTTGAACTGAACAAGTACTTCGGTATCACGGGTGACCGGCTGAAGCTGAAGAACATCGACTACATGCGCGAGCTCCTGAAGCTCCAGAACGTCGAAGGGCTTTACCAGCAGCCGTGGAAATGGCAGCAAGGTCTCCGCGCCTTCCTCACCACCAAGCTGAGGATCCCCCTGCCGGCCAAGCTGCTCGCCCAGGGGCCCGGGCTCAGCATCCTTGACCGCGTCGGCCTGCCGCTGGCCGTCCTCCACGGGGTCAAGGAGATGGCCGTGCCCGACCACAAGGGCGCGTTGGGCGGGGTCGACCGAGGCATGGGATTCGTGGAGGCGGGTGGCGCCGGAGCGGTTCTGGGGGGAGCGGCCACGGCAGAGGCCCTCGGCGCCGGCGCGACGGTCGCGGCGGCGGTCCCCGTGGTCGGCTGGGCGGCTCTCGGTGTGGCCGGCGCCTACTTCATCGGCACGTGGGCGTGGGACAACAGAGAATCGATCAAAAACGCGGCCAAGAGCGCATGGCACGCGACGACCAAGTGGGCCGGGGACGTGGCGGACAAGGGCGAGGAGATCGTCAACGGCGCCAAGAGCGTGGTCACGAATCTGGTCCCCGACAGCATCAAGAAGTACAAGTTCTGGTAGGAGACGGCCCCGATGGAATCAAAGGACCTGTTCGGTGTGCCGTGGGAGCAGCGCCTGAACCGGAATGCCCCTCCGGCACCAGTTCCTGCGTCCACGGGACGCCGCTACGGGGCGGCAGTCATCGACGGCACACTGGCGATTGTCTGCGCCGGCATTTCCGGGCTGCACCATGTGCTCGGCCTCCCGGCGTCGAAGGTGCTCCCGCTCACCGACGGGACCCTGTGGCTTCGGATCTTCTCCGTCGGAATCGGCGTCTCCCTGATCAACCACGTCCTGCTGGTCCTGCTGTTCCGCTGCAGCCTGGGCAAGCTGCTCGTCGGTACCCGTGTGGTCCGGCTTTCGGACGGGGGCCGGCCGCGGCCGTGGCAGCTCTTCGGCCGATGGATCGGTGGCATTGCCTACGGCCTCACCATCCTGCCCATCGGATTCATTCTGGGCGGCAGCGATGCGCCTCCACTCGATTTCGCCGGGGTACGCATCGTGACGACCGTGGGCACCCGTACCGGACAGGCCTGACGGAAGCTCGCGTGCGGCTTCCGAAACGGCCGCATGACCTCCAACGACTCAAGGACTCGGCATGGCACACCCCGAACTCGACATCGAGCTGGAGAAGTTCCGCGAACTCGTCGGCAAGGCACTCGCAGAGGGCGGAACCCAGCCGCTCATCAGGCTGACCGACGAGGAACTCGCCGTACTGGATCCCAGCGGGCTCGACGACGTCGTAGCCCCGGCACCGCACCTGGCCACGCTCTCGGCAGAGCAGCGCGAGTGGGTACTCGCGACAGCGCTTCGCTCCCTGGTCTCCCGGGGCGCGGTGGAGGTCGCCAACATCGCCGAACTCGACGCGGTCCTGCGGTCCGAGGGCACCGAATCGCCTCTCACCGCAGATGTGGACATGCGGGTCACGCCGGAGGTCAGCATGGCGCTCACCCTGCGGCGCACGGCCGCGCGGGCGCTCGCCGTCGAACAGCAGACGTCCGGTGGCAGCGTGACGGCCTTCGTTTTCGTGCATTCCCCTGAGCTGATGCTGATCGAGCAGGTCACCGGTGGCGGAATGCACATCTTCACGCTGACCGGCACAGCGCGTGACGCGGCGAGGATCGTCCAGGCCCTGGTGGACCCGTTCGGTACGGCCGGCCGGGACGGAGACGCCCTGCGGCTCGACCCGTCGGCGCTGACGACCGACACGGTGGACGGCAGACTGGCCTCGGTGATCGACCGTGCTCTGGTGGTGAGCCAGCTGATCGTGCTCGCCGACGCACCGGGCCCGCTCCTCACGGCCTACGCGACCGACCGCGAGGTGTGGACGGTCAGTGTGGACTCCCCGCACGCCCCGACCGGCATCACGGCGCAGGCGGTCAGCGAGCGCACCCTGGAGCAGCGCATCATCGATCTGATCGGACAGCCGACCGCGTGAGAAAGCGTCCTTGGAGAGAGCCATGAGCGACCGCGTCGAAGAGTGCAGAAAAGATCTCAACAACATGAAGAGGTTCGCGAACGAGATCGACAAGGTACTGGACGCGGTGGACGCGGCGTCCGGTACCGATACCTGGCAAGGCCCTGCCGCCGACAGCTTCCGCTCGGAATGGAACGGCAGAAGGAAAGCGATCCACGATGCCCTGGACGCGGCACGGGGGCAGTACAACACGATCCTGCAGCGCGTACAGGACGAAGAGAACAAGAAGAAGACCGGTTCCACGAAGTAGGGGGCCTGATGGCTGATGTGAACTCACTCGTCTACGAAGCGTACTTCGTACGAACCCCCTTCCAGTTGCTCAGCGGCATGAAGTGGAAGAAGCTGGTCGCCCTGCGCGTCGACGGGGAAGGAGTGCTGCTCGGCGGTGCTCCGGCGCGCTATGAGCGCCAACTCGCCTTTGTGCCGTGGCACGACATCACAGCCATCGTGGTGTGGCGTCAACTCACCGCTGGGAACGGGATCAACTACATCGGGGTGCAGCGAAAGCCCGGAGCACCTGCTCTGCCGGGGATGAACAGCGGCGTCAGCCAGGAGACGGCTGCACAGCTGGTTCCGCATGTCGACTACGAGTTGTTCCTGGCGAGCCGTCCCATCAATTTCTGGCGGCTCGACCCGGAAAGGCTCCAGGCCGCGGTGGACGCGTTCGCCCCGCAGGTCCCCGTACTTGTCTATTCCCAGCCGCACGCGTCATGAATACGTGGACGGCCGACCTCCCCGTTCGTTTGTTAGCATCTGGCCGCAGTGCCTGCCGGCCGATCGACTACGGGGTTGACATGGGAAGACCGGACGAACAAGGCGAAACACCAGCGCAGTTGACGAAGCGGGCAGAGGACCTGCGCGAGTGCGCCCGCAAGGCGCGGACCCTCGCCGGGTCGCTGGGGCCGTATCTCGACAACGTGGTGACGCAGGCGACACCCACCATATGGAAGGGCCCGTTCGCGGAGGCATCCACCACCGCACTCGGTGCCCGCAAGGGCTCACTGCACTCGATGGCCAGTGATCTGATGGCCGACGCCCGGCGCTGGGAGACCGAGGCACGCAACCTCGACGAGGAAGCGGCCAAGGCCAAGAACGACAAGCCGGGCGGGTGAGCTGATGCCGTTCGCCGGGTTCGACATCCCGAAGATCCGCAGCCTCGGGGGCGATCTGAAGACACTGGGCGACAACGCGGGCAAGCTGCACAGCGACATCTCCGTGGTGCTGACCCAGGCCCAGAGCCTGCTCGGCGGGAAACCCGCCACCACGAGCCCGGCCCTCGAACCGCTGGTCGGCAACCCCTTCTCCTTCTGGCCTTTCGGCGGCAGCACCCTACCGGGGTCACTCGGCCGCGAGCTGCACGACATGTCCGACTCGATCACGCGCCGCTGCAACCAGCTGGAGAAGTGCAACGAACTCCTCGCCAAGGGGTACGCCATCGACCCCGCGGTCGCCTTCGCCGACGAGAACGCCCCGGACGAGAAGAAGATCACCACCGCGCTGGCGGACATCGCCGCACTGGACGGCAAGGACTTCGGCGACGACGGCAACCGTGACGATCTGGACAAGGTCAAGGACGAACTCAATGCCCTGACCCCCGCCGAACTCGACGCCTTCCTCGACAAGGTCCCCGCCGAGGACCTCCGCCGCTACGGCGACCTGGCGAAGAAGACCGACGACAGCGGCATGTGGTGGTGGGAGTCCCACGACGGGATACCCGACGACCAGTTCCGCGATCACTTGAGCACGCTGCTGAAGGAGGCCGGGCCCTCGCACTGGCCCAAGTTGGAGGCGGCCTTCCCGGGAATCCAGCCGGGATTCGACACCACCGACGCATGGCTCCAGGGATACAACTCCCAGCTGAACCAAGGCGTGAACGGCATGCACTACGGCATGCCCACCGACCCGTTGTTCGCCACCCCTGGCAAGGTCGACCCGTCGAGCATCTCTCAGGGCCAGTTCGCGGACTGCTGGTACATCGCGTCCATCACCGCCACAGCCCAGGCGAACCCGAAGTTCATCGCCGAGGGAATCAAACAGAACCCCAACGGCACGGTGGACGTGCGGATCTGGGACAAGGGCGGCAATCAGCACTGGGTCACGGTGACGCCGGACCTTCCCATGGACGCCAACGGCAACCTGGTCTCCGCACACGGCCAGGGCGAGACCTGGCCCGCGTACTACGAGAAGGCGTTCGCCTTGATGTACGCCGGTGACAAGGGCGGAACCCCGGACAACCATGTGGGGGACAAGCTCTACGACCGTGCCGAGAAGGGCGATTACGGTGCCACCGAGTGGGACCAGACCGACAAGGCCCCGCCGTACGTGACCGGTCACGACTCCAAGTCGCTCGACAACAACTTCGACGACATCAAGCGATCCTTCGAGTCGCACCATCCGGTGATCCTCGCCACGCCGTCCAGCGACGAGCTGAAGAGCAGCGGCCTCGACCCGAACTGGCAGCAGGGGTACGTCACCCGGCATGTCTTCTACGTCAAAGGCTTCGACAGTGACGGGACAATGATCCTGGGCAACCCGTGGGGGCCACCGAGCGGCCAGGACATCCGTGTCTCACCCGCGGACTACCAGAAGTACTTCAACAGCCCGCAGGAACTCCAGGGGACCGGATGAGCAGAGCACGAATCGCCGCAGTCGTTCCGTGTCTGCTGCTGGCCGCCTGCGGCACATCGGGAAGCCCGACGGCCGACCCGACGCCGTCGTCCACGACGCGGTACACGCCGCCGCCGGCCGACAAGGGTCCCGAGTGCGAGGGCGACAAGGCCGCCAGAGGTCTTCATGTGCTGCGCGGCGCGTCGGCCTCTCTGCCCGGCGGCACGCGGGTGCAGTACGCGAACGCGACCGCGGACGGCAAGCATCGCACGGCCGAGCTCGCCGTGGGCACGGCGCGGCAGACCGTGCGCCCGGCCCAGAAGGCCACGCTCGGCGGGCGCGCGTACACCGTCTCGCAGATCTGCACGTACCGCGTGGTCCTCACCGCGCCGGGACTGCCTGCTCCGACGCACAAGGGGAAACATATGCCCGTCTGGCCGACCACGTACGAAGGTCACTGGCGCCTGCGCTGGCACGTTCCGGACAACGGACCACAGGGCATGGGTGCCGTGGTCACGGACATCGAGAGCGACCCGCTGAGGGCCACGATCAGTGCCGCAGGCTCCGGGTCCCACGCTTTCTACGACAACCTCCGCCCCGGTGCCACGGTCGAGATCGCCGGCAAGCTCTGGAAGGTCGCGACCATCGACGCCGGACATATGAACGTCGAGACGAACTCGCCGGACTTCAGGGCGGGATACGTGGACTTGCAGCAGCTCGGAGACGCCTAGCAGGTCTTGGCGGAACGGGCCGGCCGGTCCGGGTAGCCTCAGCGGGCATGTCAACGTGGCGGTGCCACGCGTCCCAGGGAAGGAACACGGTCCATGCGCGTGTCCGTGACGGTGATCCGGCAAGGCACGGATCCACAGGACGTCATCCTCGACTTCGGCGAGGACGCGACCGTCGCGGAGGTGGCCAAGGCGCTGGCCCCCACGGACGCCCCCGTCCCCACCACCGTCACCGCGCTGCCGCACCATCCGTACGACCGCCGGTCCGGCGGTGCGGCGCAGCCCACCGCACCGGGTCTGTGGGCCGACGGGCGGTACTGCGAACTCGACGTCCGGGCGGGCGACGTACTCCGCGACGGCATGCGGATATCCGTCGACGACGCGATCGGACCCTTTCTGCGGTCGGGTGAACCCTCCGGGCGGTACGAGTTGCGGGTCACCGCAGGGCCCGGCGCCGGCCGGGTCGCCCGGCTGGCCGCGGGTGTGACCACCATCGGATCGGCGCCTGGTTGCACGGTCACCGTCCCCGATCCCCGCCTCCCCCACGAGGCGCTGCGCGTGAGCGTCGCCGTCGACGGCCGGGTCACGCTGACGCCGGGAGCGGCGGGCACGGAGGTACGTCTCGACGGGGAAGCCGTCGCCGGTGAGCGCGAGTGGCCGCGGGGCGCGCTCGTCGCCTGCGGCAGCTCCCTGCTGGTGCTCGACCATCCGGTGGAGCCCGACGCGCATCTGGCGCCGATGGGAGAGGGCGGACTGGCCTACAACCGCCCGCCGCGGCTGACTTCGTTGCCGCCGCGGGCGCGGCTGGTGGTTCCGGATCCGCCCGGCAGGGCCGAGCGCCACCGCTTCCAACTGATCGCCTCCCTCACCCCGTTGCTCTTCGGGGTGGTCATGTACCTCATGACCAAGCAGACGTACACGCTGCTGTTCTGCCTGATGAGCCCGGTGATGATGGCCGGCGAATGGGTCAGCCAGAACCGCGAGGGCAAGAAGAAGCACCGCACCACGATGAAGGAGTACAAGGCCCAGAAGGCCACGTACGACGAGGACCTGGCCCGCCTGTGCGTCGCGGATCAGCGGGCCCGGCGGGACGCCTTCCCGGACGCGGCCTCCCTTCTGCTGTTCGCGACCGGACCACGGCGCCGCCTGTGGGAGCGCAGGCTCACCGATCCCGACGCCCTGGAACTGCGCGTCGGCGTCGCCGACCTCCCGGCGAACATCGAGCTCGCCGGCTCTCGGACGTACAGCGACGAGGGGCCGCCCGCACCGCCGCTCGTCCACGATGTACCGGTCCCGCTGCCGTTCACCGAACTGGGTGTGGTGGGTCTGGCCGGAGCGCGCTCCCAGGCGCTGGCCGGCGCGCGCTGGCTGACGGTCCAGTCAGCCGTCCTGCACAGCCCGCGGGATCTGTCGGTCGTGGTGTTCTCCTCCGCCCCGGACGCCGGGGACGCCTGGAGCTGGGCACACTGGCTGCCCCACACCGCGCCGCGCGACGGACAGGACTGTGTCTCCCTCGTGGGCACGGACTCCGAGACCATCGGGCGACGCGTCACGGAACTGCTCAACGAGCTGAATCGCCGCAAGGAGGCCGCCACCCCGGCCGCCGCGATGAGTCAGCTGCGGCCCGACCCGCACGTCCTGATCGTGCTGGACGGGGCCCGGCTGCTCCGCCGGGTGCCGGGCGTCCCCCAACTGCTGCAGGAGGGGCCGCTGTACGGCATGTTCGCGCTGTGCGTGGACGAGGACGAGCGGCTGCTGCCCGAGGAGTGCCGCGTCGCGATCGGCTGGCCGATGGGCTCCGCCGACCGTGTGGTGCTGCGCGGTGCGGGGCTCGACGCGCTGGGTGAGGTGCTGGCCGACCAGGTGTCCCGCGAGTGGTGCGAGCTGGTGGCCCGCTCGCTGGCCCCGGTGCGGGACGTCAGCCGCGACGACGCGGACAGTGCGCTGCCGTCGGCGGCGCGCCTGCTGAACCTGCTGCAGATGCCCGATCCGACGGGCGCCGCCATCGAGCTGATGTGGCGGTCCGGTGGTGCCTCCACCCGCTTTCCGGTCGGCGTCGGGGCCGAGGGCACGTTCTTCCTCGACCTTCGGATGGACGGCCCGCACGGGCTCGTCGCCGGCACCACGGGTGCCGGTAAGTCCGAGCTGCTGCAGTCCCTCATCACCTCACTGGCCGTCCACAACCGGCCCGACGCCCTGAACTTCGTCCTGATCGACTACAAGGGCGGTGCCGCGTTCCAGGACTGCGCTCGGCTTCCGCACACCGTCGGCATGGTCAGTGACCTCGACGCGCATCTGACGCAGCGCGCGCTGGCCTCGCTCGCCGCCGAGCTGAGGCGGCGCGAGGAACTCCTGCTCCGCGCCGCGCCCGCGAAGGACATCGAGGACTACACCGACGCGCGGCGGCTGCGGCCCGAACTGGAGCCCATGCCACGCCTGGTCATCATCATCGACGAGTTCGCCGCGCTGGTCGCCGAGCTGCCCGACTTCGTCACCGGTCTGGTCGACATCGCACGCCGAGGGCGTTCTCTCGGTGTCCACCTCATTCTCGCCACGCAGCGTCCCGCGGGCGTCGTCAGCCAGGACATCCGCGCCAACACGAACCTGCGCATCGCCCTGCGCGTGACCAACCGGGACGAGTCCGCGGACGTCATCGAAGCCCCGGACGCCGGGAGCATCGCGAAGTCCACCCCGGGCCGGATGTACGTACGCTCGGGAGCGAACGCGCTGGTGGCGGTCCAGTCCGCACGCATCGGCGGCCGGCGGCCCGGGCAGTCGTCACGGCCGGCCGTCGGCCTCGTCCCACTGCCGTGGAACGCGGTCGGCCGTCCCCTGCCGAAGGCAGCCGACGACGGCGACGACGGCACCCTGGTGACGGACCTCGCGGTGCTGGTGGACGCCATCGCGGACGGTTCACGCCGGATGGGCTTCGGCGAACCGCACAGGCCGTGGCTGCCTCCGCTGCCCGAGCACATCACGGTCGCCGACCTGAGCGTGCAGGCCGGTCCCGCACACGGTGACCTGCCGCCCGCCGTCTTCGGCGTCATCGACGTCCCGACCCGCCAGGCCCGTTCTCCGCTCACCCTCGACCTGGTGAACGGCGATCACCTGCTGATCGTCGGCGGTCCCCGCTCCGGCCGCTCCACCGCGCTGCGTACGCTCGCCGCCTCCGTGGCGACGACCACGTCCCCGTCCGACGTGCACGTCTACGGCATCGACTGCGGCGCCAACGCCCTCCTGCCGCTGACCCGGCTGCCGCACTGTGGCGGCGTCGTCACCCGTGACGAGTCCGAACGCCTGGTACGACTGCTGGGCCGCCTCCAGGGCGAGGTGACCCGGCGCCAGCAACTCCTCGCCCACCTCGGTGTCTCCAGCGTCGCCGAACAGCGGGCATCGGCCCAGGGCGAGGACAGGCTGCCGTACATGGTGCTGCTCCTCGACAGCTGGGAGGGCTACATCTCGACCTTCGAGAACTACGACTACGGCAAGCTGATCGAAGCCGCCACCCGGCTCTTCCGCGAGGGCCCCGCCGTCGGCCTCCGCGTGGTGATGACCACGGACCGCAGCGGCACGACCGGCTCCGTGACCAGCTCTTTCGGCGAGCGGCTGATCCTGCGGCTCACCGACCCCGACGACTACGGCATGGTCGGCATCAACCCACGTTCCGTGCCCAAGGACATGCCGCCCGGCCGCGCTCTGCGTCTCACGGACGACGGCGTCCAGGAATGCCAACTGGCCCTGCTGGCCGCCGACCCGGCCGGCAAGGCCCAGGTGGAGGTACTGCAGCAGATCGCCGCCGAGGCCACCCGCAGCCACCCGCGGCCGCCGCGACGGCTCCGCCCGATGCGGGTGGACGCCCTGCCCATCCGGTGCGGCACCGGGGAAGCCCTCGCCCTCGACCCAGAGTTCGCCCCCGCCTCGGACCTGTGGGCCCTGGTGGGCGTCGGCGGCGACGAACTGGCACCGCTGGGCGCCGATCTGTCGGAGGCCGGCCCTGGCTTCGTCGTCGCGGGTCCGCCGAAGTCGGGCCGGTCGAGCACACTGATCACGATGGCCCGGTCGCTGACCCGCCGCGGCCTGCCCGTCGTCCTGGTCACCCCGAAGCGCTCACCGCTGAAGAACCTGGAAGGCGAACCCGGCGTCCTCGGCGTCCTGGCCGGCGACGCCTCCCGGCAGGACCTCACCGACCTTCTGTCGCAGGTACCGAACAAGCGGTACGCGGTCCTCGTGGACGACGCGGAGCTGCTCTACGACTCCGCGCTGGCCGAGGGGCTGGAGGAGGTCGTCCGCAGCGGACTGGACGGCGACCACGCCGTCATCGCGGCCGGTTCGGCCGAGTCCCTGGGGTCCCAGTACCGCGGCTTCGTGGTCGAGGCACGACGCAACCGCCTCGGCCTGCTGCTCGCCCCCACCCCGGACGCCGGCGAACAGCTCTTCGGCGTCCGTCTGCCCCGCACGACCGCGGCGGGCCCCGCGGGCCGGGGCATCCTGGTCCAGGGCGGCTCGGTGACTCAGGTACAGGCGGTCATCGATGACTGAGAAGGCCTGACACTCCCACTGGTGCGGGCCCGGCCCGGAGCGGCCGTCCGGCTGAACTCGGCGAGGGTTCCGGGGCGGCGGTGCCGGTACGCGAAGACTGCCGAAGGCTCGGGCGAACGCATTGGCTAAGCTGCGGCATCCGTGGTCATCCGGGCGTATGACGAACGCTCGATGGTGGAGACAGGGGGCGGTTGTGGAGCCGTTGCGGCCGGAGGATCCGCGCGTGCTCGGGGCGTACCGGATGATCGGACGGCTCGGGGCAGGCGGGATGGGCCGTGTCTATCTCGCGCGCAGCGGAGGTGGGCGTACCGTCGCGGTGAAGGTCGTACGGGCCGACCTGGCCGAGGACGGCGAGTTTCGGCGGCGCTTCCGGCATGAGGTGGCGGTTGCCCGGGCCGTCTCCGGGCCGTACACCGCTCCGTTGGTGGACGCGGACACCGAAGGACCGCTGCCCTGGTTGGCCACGACGTACGTGCTCGGCCCCTCCCTGGAGGACGTGGTCGACCAGCATGGTCCGTTGCCGGAGACAAGCGTGTGGGCGCTGGCCGGCGGGTTGGCCGAGGCACTGCGGGGCATCCACGGAGCGGGGTTGGTGCACCGGGATCTCAAGCCGTCCAACATTCTCCTGACCGCGGACGGGCCGCGCGTGATCGACTTCGGTATCGCCCGGGCCATCGACGGCGAACGCCTCACCAGCACCGGAATCGTGGTGGGTTCACCCGGCTTCATGTCGCCGGAGCAGGCCATGGGGAAGGTGGTGGGGCCCGAGGGCGACGTCTTCTCGCTCGGCGTCGTCCTCGCGTTCTCCGCCTGCGGACTGATGCCGTTCGGGGTGGGCGCCGCAGCGTCGCAGCTGTACCAAGTGGTGCATGAGCAGCCGGATCTGAGCGGAGTGCCGGAGGCGCTGCGGGCACTGGTCGCCGCATGTCTCATCAAGGATCCGGCGCGGCGCCCGACGCCCGGGCAGATCGCCGACGGCGTTGCGCGCCTGGGGTTCTCGGTCGTGCCCGGCGCCTGGCTGCCGACGCAGGTGACCTCGACGATCGCCCAGCACGCTGCTCGGATCCTCGACCTCGACACGCCGGCGGAGGGCTCCGCCCCTGTTCCGACGGCCGGACCGTCGTACACGCCGACGCAGTTCGTTGCGCCGTCGGGCGGCCTGGCGGGCGCCGAGTCCGCCGGCGGAACTCCTTCGCGACGGCGGTTCCTGACGGTCGCGGCCACCGTCGGGTCGGTGGGTCTCGTAGGCGGCGGAGCCGCCTACGCGCTGATACCCGACGGCAGACGGACGCCGAAGCCCGGCCCGACGGGCAGCGGCTCACCGACTCCGCGGCGTACCCAGTGGCCGGGTGGTGTGGCGCCGGCGATGTGGGCGTACACCGACGGCGACCCGAAGAACTCACTCGTGGCCGTCTCCGGAAGCACGGTGATCCTGCCGCAGGTCCCGCCGGTCGGTCTTGCCGTGGGCACGGGCCGACGCACGTGGTCGGGCTCGGGCACCTTCGGTTGGCCGACAGGCCTGATCCCCATGCTGGTGACCGCGCGTGCCTTTGTCGCCCTGGACCAGAAGTCACATGTCACCCAGGTGGACCCGGCCACCGGCAGGCCGACGTGGCAGTGGCCCAAGCCGTCGAACCTGGCCGGCATCGCCACGTTCATCGCCGCGGATGACAAGGCCGTCTACGTCTTCGGTTCGGGCAGTCCGACCACGGACGGCCCCGACCCGGGTCCCGGCAAGCGCCGTACGGTGCTGCTGAGCATCGACATCGGTGCCAAGCGCGAACGCTGGCGCGTACCGCTCGACGGGAAGAAGCCAGTCACCGTCTCCTTGGGCACCTTGTCAGGCGGCCATCTCGTCTATACCGACGACGCCACCAACACGTTGAGCGTCCGCGACACGGCCGATGGCCGCCTGGCCTGGTCCGCCGCCATCGAGGAGGGGGCCACCCTTCCCACAGTGGACAACGGCACCGTGTTCGCCTCCGGCTGGCACGTCGTCGCCTACGCCCTGGCCACGGGCAAGAAGAAATGGTCGGCACTCAGCCACACTTCGGACGGGACTTTCAGCGCCCCACGGGTCAGGGACGGTGTGCTGTACGTCAGTGACGGCCGAGCCGTACACGCTCTCGATGCCTCCGACGGGCGGCAGATCTGGTCGCGGAACATAGACGGAGGCACCAACGGCACCGATCTGGTGGTGACCGACACCGGTGTGTACGTCACCAGCGACGATCAGACCAATGGCGTGTACGCACTGGACCGTCGAACGGGGAAGGTCGTCTGGAACTTCCGCACCAGCCAGATCTCGACGACCGAGGGCCTCTGGGAACTGGCCGACGGCGGCAGGTGCATCGTCGCCTGCATCGCCGGGCATGTCTTCGGTCTTCCCGGTATCTGAATATCGGCCGCGGAATCAGACACCGCCGTGAACGCGCCGCACGTTCAGATATCGCCCAGGGAAACGGCCCGGGGGGGATGGATGTTCTGGTGGTTGGTGTGCGCGGCCTGGTGAGCCTCGTGCAGCAGGTCCACGATC
>NZ_BMVG01000031.1 GCF_014650595.1 Streptomyces alanosinicus | reverse complement strand
TTGAAAAGCCAACCAAGTGGTGGGAAGAGCGAACCTGGCGATTTTCAAGAATCGCCATCAGCTGTACCGACGAGGAGTCCTGGCTCGGCTGCTGACCGACGAACCCGTGGAGGTACAGGGCCTCGCCCGGCATGCGGCCGCCAATCCCGGATACCTGCACATTGCCCTCGGCCTCCTGGCCAATCAGGGATGGCTCGTACCCCACGCGGGCCCAGGGCCCGTCGACACACTGCACTACCAACTCACCGGTCATGGCCGTACCGTCCTGACCGCGCTTGCCGCCTCGTACGCGTCGGCAGTCGCGTTCCTACCATTGGCCCAGCGGCTCGGTAGGGTGCTGTTCGCGGACCATGACCCGGAAGCCGAAGAGGAACTGGTCGTGGTGCGCGATCTCATGCGGGCCGAGTGGCACGTGCCCGCCGGTCTGCGTCCTGTGGCGCCCAGGCTTCAGGTACTGGCCCATCTGGACGGCCACATCACAGCGCCGCTGATGGTCCATCTGACCAAGCAGAGCCTCCTGAACCCGGCCACCGAATCCATTCCGTTCGCCGTGGACTGTGCAAACCCACGCGCCCTGAAGACCGCCTGCGAGATCCTCGCGCAGCAGGGATGGGTCATCGTGGACGACGGCGTCGCCCGGGTAACCCCGTTAGGCGCTGTCGCCGCAGCGTATGCGCGCCAGTACTGGCACCCAGTCAGCTATTTGCCGACTCTCAGAAATGTGGAGAACCTGCTCTTCGGTGACCCAAGTACCGTTGTTGCTGCCCTCGGCGAAGACGCACATCTCGACCGGGAGCTGGACATCGTCTTCAGTGGGGACGTGTTCACCGCCACCTGTTCTGAACCCTTTCTGGACGTGTGCCTGCCCCTCTTCGACAGCTCGGATCTCGACCGGCAGCCCGCATTGGTTATCGACTCGGGATGCGGCGACGGAACCCTGTTGCACACGCTCCACACCGCGATCCGAGAGCGCACGGCACGGGGCACACGGCTTCATGAGCGCCCGCTTCTCATGGTCGGTGTGGAACCGAGCCCCGTAGCCCGGCGAATCACCGACGAACGGCTCGCCGGCGTAGGCATCCCTCATCTCGTCATCGACGGCGACATCACCGATCCCTACAGCTTGGGACGTGCGCTGGCGGAGCATGGTCTAGACGCCACTGACGCTTTGCACGTCAGCAAATCGGTCATTCACGACCGGAACTTCCGGGCCGGGCGGCCAGATACCGTGCCCCACACGGGCCGCTCGCCCCGCATGCTCCGTTTCTTCGCGGCTCCTGACGGGCAGGCTGTCAGCCCGGACGCCATGGCCCGCGATCTTGCCGCACACTTCCGCAGCTGGCGTCACCTTGCCCGCCGTCACGGTCTAGTCGTGATCGAGGCTCATGCCGTGGACGTGACGCGAGCGGCATCTGTCAACGGCAGCACCCTGGCAAGCGATCTCGATGCTACGCACGGCTACTCCCATCAGTATCCAGTGGAACCGGCGGTGTTCGCCTGGGCAGCTGAAGTGGCTGGATTTCACAGTCTTCGACATCACGAGCTTGGCGTCGTGAACTCCGGACATACGATGCTGACCATCGACCACTTCACGACGCGTGAGGAGCGATGATGGTGCTGTCCGTCGAGGACGTGTGCGCCGGATACCGGGGGCGGTCCGTCCTGACGGACGTGAATCTGGACTTCGGGCCGGGAGTGCACATCCTGCTCGGACCCAACGGAGCTGGAAAGACCACCCTGTTCCGGGTACTGGCCGCAGTGCTCAGACCCACGTCCGGGCGAGTACTGATCGCTGGTCTCGATCCGCATCACGATCCCAGTGCCAAACGGTTGGTCTCCGTGACCGCGCACCGGCCTGCGCTCTCCCCCCAGTTGACCGTCGGCGGAAACCTCGGTTACTGGGCTCGGGTACTTGATCTGCCCGTTGTGCTGCGCAAGCAGCGCGTCGCCGCCGCCGTATCCGCGCTGCATCTACACGATCTCGTCGCATGCAAGGCCGGCACGCTCAGCCGCGGACAGGCGCAGCGCGTCGCGCTGGCCAAGGCGCTGTTGTCCGATCCGCCCGTCCTCCTTCTGGACGAACCTACAACCGGTATGGATCCAGCGGCGACTGCCGATCTCAGGGAGCGGCTGCGAGGACTTGCTGCGGATGGCCGTACGATCATCGCGTCGACCCACAACATGAGTGAGGCGCAGGCACTGGCCGACGATGTCACGCTGCTCAGTAGCGGTCACATCGCTGGGCGCGGAACCCCTGCCGAACTGCGTGAGCAGATGGTCGGCCGAGGTATTCGCCTGCGTATCCGCGCCCGGCTGGACCCCACCGATGTACTCCGCGGTCTCGGCCATGAATCGCTCCATGACCGTGACGGTGCGGTCCTGGTCGAGGTCGCCGACGACAGCGGAGCCGAAACCCTCATTGAGGAACTCGCCCGTCAAGGCGTGGGACTCAGAGAGGTCGCCCACTCCGGCAACGCCCTCGAAGAGGTATTCCTCCACCTGGACGGCCAGTCCCGCCACCAGCCCACCTACCAGGCCTGGGACCAACAGTGACGGCATCCTCGGGCAATCCCCGCCCGTTCGCGCTCACCCACGCACTCCTCTGGCGCCTGCTCCACGAGGGCAGACACCATCTGCTCGCGCCCGTGCTCCCCTTTGTCGCGGCCCTGGCCATCATGGTGCTCACCTCCCTGCGTGGCAGCGGAGCGGTCAACGGCGCTGGCTCCTTCCTCAACGTCGCCGCCCGCTACACCAGCGGTGGCCATGCTGTCACGGTGGGCATCCTGCTGACCCTGGGCCCCGCTTTGGCCGCGCTATTCAACTCCATGTCCGTGACCCGCGCCGTCCAGGGCCTGGTGGGTGCGGAGGTCACTCGGGGCGGCTTCGAGGAGCTCCTCGGCGCCCCCTACACACCCCGGCGCATCGCCGCCGCCATCCTCGGTTACATGGCCGCCGCTGCGACCTGCTTCTGGGCCGCCTACATGGCCATCGTGGCCTTGGCGACGGGCTTGCTCGTCGCCACGACATCGACGAGGCTCCACCTGGGCGCGGGATACACGGCCCTGGCCCTCGTCCTGCCGTTGCTTATCGCCCTTACTGGCGGGAGCTTGGCCCTCCTGGTCAGTCTGCTGTTCCCCCGTCTCACCCAGATCGGGGGCGCTGCCGGCCTGTCCGGCGGAAACCTGGGCAACGTCATCTCCATGCTGCCCGCGCTCGGGTCCGTGTTCGTGCTGACCTACGGTCTGCCGCACCTGGGGGCCACCCGGCTGCTGGTTGCTGCCGGAGGCACCACGTTCGTCATCGCGTTCGCCTCGGTCACTATCGTGGCCGCCTGTTTCAGCCCGGAAACCGCACTCGATTCCTGACACGTCGATTGAGCCGCCACGGCAAGGAGGAGATGGACAATGGCTCCCAATACCATCGTGCGATGCTCCGCGGGGCACCAGTACACGGCGACGTGGACTCCGCTGATCTACATTCGGTCGGTACGCTTCACGCACGGCCGACGTTTCACGAGGTGCCCTGTCAAACGCCATTGGGGTGTGGTGGCCAAAATCGACAGCATGAACCCGGGCCAAGCCGAACTGGCATCGGCCCAGTCCCGCGACGCGGGCCTGTAGTAGCCCGGCCACGCCCCAGATCCCGACCCACGGCGCCACTCACGGATGCCGGCACTGCGAGTCGAACTAGGCCTCGCTGTCCTGCGTCCAGCCATAGCGCGCGCCGCCGACCGGGTCGCTGACGTCCGCCCTTACCTGGCTCACTCCGCCGTCGTACTTGGCTTCCACCCTCGTGCCGGAGCTGCGCGAACTGACGGAGGAAGGGACCGGCCGATGCTCCGGATTGCCCCCGTGGTCCAAACTGTCATAACTCGGCCAGAGCATGATATGGCCGAATTAGTCTTCGCCGTTTGGTCCTCCCACTGCAAATAGCCGCTGCCGGGCGCGGCACGCCAAGCGACTCCACTGCTGCGGGAACTTCCCGAGGCACTGATCGCGGGGTACGGATTCATTTCCGGAGTGGAGCAGACGGAACGCGCTGCCGTCGTGCTCTTGCTGACCTATGCCCACGGCTTCGCCACCTACGTCGGACGGCACTCAGTGCTCGTCGTGTACGCCGAGGTGACGTCAGGTACGTTGGCTTCGAAGGATGCGCCGCACTCGACGGAACGGACCGACTCAGTGAGCGTCTTTCATCCTGAGTTCGTGCAGATCAGGAGAGTGTGGACTGCACGGACGATGCGGCCGGGGCGGTTGGTTGAACAGCGTGCCTTTCGGAGCAGGCGCCAGGACTTGAGCTGGGCGAAGGCGCGTTCGCCGGATGCGCGCAGGTGGGCGTGGTCGCGGTTGTACTGCTGGTAGTGCTCGGGCAGTTCGTGGTGACCGTAGTAGGGGGTGCGGACGGTGGCGCCGGCGCCCTGGTAGGCGTGGTCGGCCAGGATGAGGATCTGGCGTGTCAGGCAGGCTTGGACGATGCCGTGGGCGCGGGCGGCGGTCAGTCAGGTCGTGGGTCCGTCCCGGCGTTGCCCGTGAGAACCACAGCGGCGTACCGTCCGGCGTCGTGATGACCTGGACGTTCATGCCGTGCTTCTTGTGCTTTCGCGAGTAGTACGGCTCGTCGGCCCGGATGCGGTCGGTGGGAATCAGCGTCCCGTCGACGATGACGAAGTCGCCCTCGCCCAGGCCCACCAGGGCCTCGTGCAGGCCCGGTGCCCAGGCGGCCAGGACCTCGAGTGTCTCGTCTACATACCGCCACGCCGTCGCCTCCGACACTCCGAACCCGGCCCCCACCTGGGCGAACGTCTCGTTCTTCCGTAGGTGGGCCAGGACCAGCAGGGCCTGCTTGAAGCAGCCCAGCCTCCGCCACGGAGAGTTCAGTTCACGCCTTCGGGCGTAGATGAGCCAGGAAACATGCTCGACCAGCTCATGCGGGGCATCGAGCATGGAAGGATACGGAACCAACGAAGCCCCCCGGCTGTCGGCGTGTTGAGTGAGACCACAACACCAACGACGAGGGGCTTCGCCGAGTCACCGTTCCTGACCAGCCCTTTTCACTCCTGAACCACAGGATGAAAGAGGCTCAGTGCCTCGACGAGTTTGCCAATGCGCTACATGGCCGGTCACGGAAGCGTCTTGATCATGTCGATGACGTCGCTCTTGTTGTATCCGAGGCGCGCCGCGTCAGCCACGACATCAAGTAGTCGGTCCAGTAGCGCTGAGCGTTCATCTGCCCTGCGGGTCACAGTCACACCTCGACCTCGTCGGAATTCCAGTAGTCCCTCGTTACGTAGAGTTCGAAGGCCGCGTAGGGTCGTGTTGACGTTCACCCGCAGCGCTTGGGAGAGGGCCCGCGCAGCGGGGAGTCGGTCGCCCGGCGCCCAGTCTCCCTCAGCGATGGCGCGCCGAATCGCACTGGCCACCTGTTCATGCAGGGGGCGCTTGTCCGCCGTGTCTAACTCAAGCATGGTGCCAGCGAGAATAGCTCCAAGGTTGGGAAAGCTTATGACTTGAGGCGCACCCCCGTGCCAGGGGCCAGATCAGGTGATATTTCTGGATTGATCACGGGATCCCGAGGGCGACCAGTGGGCGGTCGGTGTCGCGGGCGTGGTGGCGGAGCACAGCTTGCGAGGGGCTGCCGCCAGGAGTCGCTGCTGTCTTCGGCGGCGTGGAACACGTCAATGCAAGGTAACCCGATGCAACTGGGCAGATGAACAACTAAAGCAAGGAATTCGGTGATGGTCATGGTGAACGTCGTCGTAGACATCCGTCCGTCGCTGGTGGCGATGCCCTTCCACCGTGCCTTCACGAGGCCAGTAGTGGACATCGACGGGGTTGAGTGGCCCGCGAGGTGGGGCACGACGGAGGTATTGATCGAGCCAGGAGCCCATAAGATCGCCGTGTTCTTCCGCTACAAAGGTCAGCGGGCGGCCCGGCTCGGTGTAGGCACGGAGGAGTTTACGGTGCAGGGTGACGCCCGCATACAGCCGCGGGTAACGGCGCGACTCGGCCCCCGCAATGGCAGCGGCTTCAAGGTCAAGTCCGCCTGAAGTGCCAAGGAGAAGGGGGGATAAATGGCTAAAAACGATCGTGCAGTGCTCAGCGGATACTTCTGCACGGCTCTCCGTCGCGCGCAGCACGATGAAGGAGCGGGACCGGGGCGACGGCGGCGATGTGCGGGCTGTGGGTGGTGAGGATGAGCGATGGCCCGGTGCGCAGCAGATACCTGAAGAGGTGCCGTTGGAGGGTGACGTGGAGGTGGGCTTCGGGTTCCTCCACGGAGACGAGGGTGGCGATGAACTCCTCGTCCAGTCGCTGCTGGCTGAGTGCTTCCAGCAGCAGGCCGAGGTAGATGACGTTGGCGCTGCCCAGGCTGGTGTCGGAGATGCCTCTGCGGCGGGCCGTGTCGAAGAACAGGCGCACAGCGCGGATGAGTTCGTCCGGCTTGGAGGAGGTAAAGCCCAGGGTGGGCTGTACCGCCAGGCGCGGCCCGAGCATCGCTCCCAGCCGGGCCGTCAGGTGGCCTTCCAGTTTGGCGACGTTGTCCATCCTTGAAGTCTCCCCTGACTACGACGGCTGTTGGCACCGTTGCGCCTTCCGCTCCCGTGCCGGAACGGTTGCGTGGCCCGAGCGCGCGTCGGAGCTGAAGCAGCGGGTCGTGGCCGATCGGCGCGCCCCGGCGGAGCAGCGCGAGTGGTGGACCGTCACGGCCGGCCGGGTCACTGACCTGGACGACTCCGTCCCGCTCTCCGCCACCACAGCCTCCTCTGCGGAGGCTCAGGCCGGTCCCCGTACCTGCGTCGACATCCACCTCGCCCGCGGTACCTGGCAGCGTAAGCCACTGCCCTGGATCCGCCTGTACCGCGCGCACGCCGCCCCCGATGCCACCTCATGAGCGACCGCCCCCGCGAGGAGCGACCACCAGCACCCGAGGCTCCGCCTTCAGCCGATGAAGCCCCGGAGCCGGCTGCGTCGGTCGACGATGCTCCGGAGTCGCCCGCGCCGAGGGACGTTTCGGGACCACCTATCGACACCGCCGCCCCGGCCGACGAGGCTCCGAAGCCGCCGACGGATGCTCCGGAGCCGGCTGATGGGGTGCGGCAATCGCCGGCGGACGTCCTGGGCTCGGCTGACGAGGTCCCCGAGCCGACGCCACCGGTTGACCTTCTGTACCAGGCGGCCCCGGTAGAGGCCTCGGATGTGGGCGGCGGAGCTTCGGACCGGGCTGATGAAGCCCCCGAACCGCACTCGGCCGACGAGGCTCCGAAGCCGCCGACGGATGCTCCGGAGCCGACCGATGGGGCGCCGCACTTGCCAGCGGACGCCCTGGGCTCGGGTGACGAGGCCCCCGAGCCGACAGCACCGACCGATGTTGCGGAGGCGCAGGCAGAAGGTGCTCAGAACCCCGTCGCGCACGCTGAGAACGAGGCCAGGCCGGTCGAAGGGCTCAAGGCCAAGACTTCCAGAGACGAGGCCGGGGCCTCCGACCTCGTCGGTCCCGGTGCAGAGGCCGGGAACACCGTCCTGTCGGGTGACCGCAACCGCATCCCCCAGGCCATCGAGCCGACGGCCGAGTTGGAGGTCGGCGCGGCCGAGGGTGGAGCCGACCAGTACGGCAACAGCGCGCTACGTGACGGCCCGAACTACCAGGAGGAGATCGACGACCAGCTGGGGGCACGCAGCCTGGACCGCTCTGAGCATGACAAGCTCCGGCTCACCCCGACCAACGATCTGACCGAGGCGCAGGCCCGCGAGGTCGTCGGGGTCCGTGACGGGATCAAGCTCGGTGAGGGTCGTATGGTGACCAAGGTACTCAAGCCCGAGGTCGCGCAGGCCTATCTGGAGAACGCCACAAAGCTCGGCAATTACGACTTTAAGCCCGGCGAGTTCCGCGGCTCCATTGCGCGCGGCTCCGACACCGCCGACCTGCGCAGCATGGACCAACTGCGCGACGGGCTCGCCCTTGACGATGGCGGGGCCGGCTGGACCCCCGTCCCACCGGGCGCGTCCGAGGCCTACCAGCTGCGCTTCCCGGCCCCGCATGGCATGCGCGCCGAGGTGACCCTCGGCGCCGTCGGCGACCAGGAGCTGGCCGACCACGTCGCCGGCATGGCCGGCCAAAGCCCGGGACGGGCCTGGGATGACCCGTTCCTCGGCACCGGCTACACCGGCGGAGGCGTCCCGGAGTGGGACGCCAAGCCCACCGGCTTCCCACACCATGCCGAGATCTGGCGTATGAACGCCGACGGAACCGAAGAGGCCGTCGGCTTCTTCGACAAGAACGAAAGGCTGTGGAACTACTATGACTGACCCTGCGGGCCACCCCTTCCCGGTCAGAGGCGAGGTCGCAGCCTTCCACGGCGACCTCTACCAGGCCCGTGCCGCCGTGGGTCTGTGGCCGTACGTCGAGCTGCTACCCGAGCCCGGCCGCCCCGCACCCGCAGACCTCGCGCCGCGCGAGGCCGCCGACGGGTCGGTGGGATACCCAGTTGCGCCTGAGCGCCTCGAAGCCTGGTACACCGTGCAGTGGACATTCCGCTGGCACGACGAGCTCTTCGAGTGCACCGCCGCCACGCCCACCACGCTCTCGGGCAACTACCTCGGCTCCGACGAACACTTCGCCAAGGAGCACCTCAAGCGCAGGGTCATCGGCTACCGCGGCGTCTTCCCACGCCACGAGATCACGGAGCTGGCGGAGCACCGCGAGGATCTGCTCCAGCCACTGCGCGCCCTGGTGCGGCGTTTGGCCGAGGCCGACCATTTCCGCCCCCAGACCTACGCGGTCCACCACGGCCAGACGTATCCGGCTGCCGCCGAGGCCGACGCCTCGGGCCTCATCGCGCTGACCACCGGGCACGACCGACCTGAGGATCTTGGCGCCGATCCCCGGGACCCGAGCGCCGAGCACTTCCTGGCCGCCCCGGAGCAGTTGGACGCCTGGTACCGGACCCACTGGACCTTCCGCTGGCAGGGCGGCCCCTTCGACGCCATCGGGACGGTGGACGGCAGGATCAAGGGCGTCTACACAGGCGGCAGCTGGGGCTTCGCGGACACCTGGCAGCTGACCCGGGAGACGGGTCCCGACGCAGTACACACCCGATACACCGTCGAGGTGGACCTCGACGGTGTCACCGACCTCGAACAGCACCGCACCGACCTACTGGCCAACCAATAGCCGAAGCCCTGGAGGCCTGAGGTCGCAGCCTCACGCCGCAACGAGACCCCGACCACGCACCCACTTCCAGCATCTCTGTCAAAGACTGACGGCCTAGTGCCGCGAGCACATAGGTTCGCCGGGTTCGGCCTTGCCGACCTTAAATTCGCGCACAGGGCATGGAGGTCCAGGGACACCATGGGCGTCATGGATCTGGTCGCGAAGCAACCCCGGATTGACGATGCCTTCGGCCGTGTTCTGGCCCGTTGCTGGGAGGCCGGTGCCGCGCCGTGGTCGGTGGTGGAAGTGATCGAGCGCGACGACGGCCTGATCGCGGCCAATGACGCCTCCCGGTACTTCAGCGAGCCCGCACAGTGGTCGGCGCTGGATCGGTGGGCGTGGGAACAGGCTGAGGGCCGGATCTTGGACGTGGGGTGCGGCGGCGGGCGCCACGCGGTCGCGTGGGTGGCCCGCGGGCACGAGGTAGTAGGTGTGGACCCCTCGCCCGCGGCTGTGCGGATCACGCGCGAGCGAGGGGCCAAGGCCGTGGTGGGCTCGGTGCCGTCGCTGCCCGAAGACCTCGGGAGGTTCGACACGATCGCCCTGTGCGGGGACAGCCTAGGCCTGCTGGGCGGCCCCGAACAGGCGCCGCAGGTCCTGTCGGCCCTTGCCACAGCGGCAGGCCCCGGCGCGCGGTTGATCGGCACCGGCACGGATCCCGGCGACGGTGCCGACACGGTCCACGCTGACTACCACTCCTGGAATCTCAGCCGCAGCCGAGCACGTGGGCAGCTGCGGCTGCGTGTACGGGACGGCGCAGTGGCAACGCCCTGGTTCGACTACTGGCTGGCGTCGCCGGAGGAGTTCGCCGCGGCCGTGGACGGTTCCGCCTGGACCCTGGAGACGCTGCACCGCGACCCCGCCGGATCCGGGTACGCGGTGAGCCTGCGCAAATAGAGGTTGACACATCGAACCCGAAACTGCTGCCCAGGCTCCCGCCCCAGGAATGAGCCGCTCTCACTCCAACGCGCGGACCCCGCCCCTGTCCCCGGCATGCGGTGCACAGTAGGGCAGCCTTCCTGCGGAGGGGCCGTGGCCGGGACAATGGCGGGCATGACTGGTCAGCGGGAAGAGCTGGGCGACCGCGGCGAGCGGGTGGTGCGGATCTCGGCCGGCCGCCAGGACGAGGCCGTTGTGGCGTAGCACTTTGGGTGCTCATTGATCTTGTTTGTGGCCTGCTGTTGTGCAGTTGTGCTGGGCGGTGTTTTTGTTGTGTGGGGGAGGGTTCCACGCGGGGCCGTACATAGTCGGCGCACTCATGAGGTCGGTCCAGCGACGATCCGTTGTTCACCCGGCATCGGTGATTTCGATGCCGGTGCCAACGCCCTCGTAACCTCAGCGGCGGTGGACGTGTGCCGAGCGGGCGAGCGTGAGCTCGACTGCGGCCGGGGGCACGGCACTTGATGCCCCTTCTCCTCGGTGCGGCAGACATCGGACATCCGTTTGCACGTGATCACGGGCTACTGGATGATGTGGTGTCAGATAATGGTTGATGGGGGACGATCAGCGTGATGGACACAAGCGGCGGACAAGATGGATGGGCCGCGTCGGGCGCGGTCGGGCCGAACGAGGCCGACGCGGCCTGCCACAGCCAGGCCATGAAGTACGGCGACGTCGAATGCCGATGGGTCGCCCTCCGTGGATGCCACCCTCGCACCTTTCCCGGGCTGTGAGGGCTGCCGCCGCCGCTGTGCCTTCCGCTCGCGCGCGGCCACAGCTGTCAGTCCCGAACACGCCTTGGAACTGAGGAAGCGTGTAACCCCGTGCCCCGGGGCGAAGCCGGACCAGTCCGCCTGGTGGCAGCCCACCGCCACCGGGATCGCCGAGATCGACGGCGGTCCTCCTCCCGGGCCCCACCGCCACCCCCGAAGCGGTGGCCGACTACCGCGCCTGCGTCTTCCTCCATCTCACCCGCACCACCCGGCAACGCAAACCCTCCCCTGGGTACGGCTCTACCGGAGTCGCACCGTCCCACCCGGAGCTTCCAATGACCGATCGCCCTTCGGAACGACCCCCGATACCGGAGGCGTCTCGTCCCGCGGACGTCCCGGACCTGGAGGCACCCGACCCGACCGAGGCGCCTGACTCAACCGAAGCCCCGGGCCCCTTGAAGGCTCTCGACACGGCAGACACGCCGGATCCGACCGAGGCCCCGGATCCAGCGGAGGCCGGCGATGATACGACCGAGCACCCTGAGCCCACGGAAGCCCCGAACTCTGCAGAGGCCGACGAAAGCACCGACGCTCCCGACCCGGCGGCCGCGGAGCAGGTGGACGCTCCTGAACCAGCCGAAGCCTACGACCCGACCGAGGCCCCGGACCCCACAGAAGCCGACCATGACACGACCGAACACCCTGAGCCCACGGAAGCCCCGCACCCTGCGGAAGCCGACGAAAGCACCGACGCTCCCGACCCGACGGAAGCTCCCGATCCGACGGAGGCCGCAGAGAAGGTGGCCGATCCGGCCGAGAGCCCTGCAGTCGTCGACGTCGACGGAGGGGCGCCGGACCCGGCTGAGACTGGTGATCCGGACGAGGTGCCCCAGCCGGTCGAGACCACCGATGACACCGATCCGGGCGAGGTATCTGACCAGGGCGAGCCGGTCGAGGACGAGGCAGGAGCGGGTGGTGCCGATGCGGACACCCCCGAGCGTCTGCATGCCTTCGGCAACAAGGAAGCGCCGAGACCGGTACGGCTGGACCGGGACCTGGAAGCGGAGGACGCCGACGACATCGTCGGGCCCTTCGCACCGCAATCTCCCACCGATCATGTCCTGGGCGCCTCCACCTTCATCGACCCTGAACGAGCACCGACCACGGGCCAATACCATGTGCTGCCACAGGACGCCGTCCTCCCGCCCGGACTCGGACTGCACGCCGACGGGGAGGACAAGGGAGGCAACGCACCATGGGGGCACCGAACGATCTATCCCACGGAACAGATGAGTGCCGGTGACTTCCGGGACCGGGTGGCCGGGCTGGACTGGCAATGGGCCGGCAACAAGAAGAAGAAGTGAAAGGGAACACTGACGTGCCGAACACCGAACCGGAGTGGGAGCCTTTCTCGCACGCTCTCGCGGCAGCCGGCGCCCTGAACCGCTCACTCGTACCACTGCGACAGGACAGGGAAGCCACCGTGCGCGTGCTCGGGGAAGCCCTGCAAACATTCGAAACACGGGACGAGGCACTCCTGCTCCTGGCAGCCCTCGGCACAGACATCACCGAAGCGCTCGTTTCCCCTCTGCTCAGGACCGCACTGCGTATCCGAGACACGCTTCGGGTGCGGCAGCTGCTCGGCAGGCTGCCCCACTCCGCCGCCGAGGCCGCAATTCCGCCAGCCGTACGGAAGCTGCTGGACGAGGCGTCGGACAGCGACGACTACCGGCGCATGGCCGAACTGCTCGACCACCTCGGCCTGGACGCTGCTCTCCACGACCTTTGCATCCGGGCACGCGACAGCATCGACGAGGAAATGCGAGAGGTAGCCGAGGACTTCGACGGCGAATGACCGCACGCGCAGCCACGCGACAGCCCGCAGAGTAGAACGACGCAAGCCCTGCCGGGAGTGGGCGAATTCCAGGGGGCGTTGCAACACAAGTGATCAACTGGCTAGGTCCAGGAGCTTAGCGAGACGCTCGGCTGGGTTTCCCAGCCGAGCGTTTTGCGTGGGCATCCGTTCAGCTCGGCGGCTACCGGCCGACCGGTGCCCAACGCGCCGCGCTGGCCCTGTTTCCCACGGTCTACCGCAGCCAGGACGGGACGGTGTCACTGACTCACCAGTGGTTCTACAGCCGGTTCCGGCCCTGGGTGGACGCCATGGACCTCGACCACTACGTCCCCCATCAGGCCCGTCATACTCTGGCCACCAGCCTGTTGCGCCACGGCGCCACCCTGACCCACATCCGCCGCTACCTGGGACAGGTCAGTGACCGGATGGCTGAGCACTACGTCCACCTGACCAGCTCTGATCTGGAGAACGTGCTCCAGCACGTCTGGGTCGCCGGCCCCGGCACGGCTCAGCCCGGCGAACTCCTGGCCGGGGAGACCACCCCGCTCACCCGACAGCAGGCCCAGGCTCTGGCGATCGACCTGTCACGCCGCAGCACCCCGGCCGAGGGCGGGTTCTGCACCTTCCAGCCCGTCGTCGACGGCGGCGCCTGCCCCTGGAACCTCGACTGCCACAACTGCGACAAGTTCGTCCTGTCCGGCGCGGACCTGCTCTACTGGCGGCGCAAGCGCGAGCAGTGGCGGCTGCTGGCCGAGGGCGCCCCCGATGACGCCACCGCTGACTACCTCCACCGCTACTTCGAGCCCACCGCCCGCGCCATCGACGGTCTGGAGAAGGCCCTGGCCGGTCTCGGTCTCCTCGATGACGCCCTCGCCCTGGACCTGCGCAAACCCCAGGACTACTTCCACCGCGTGTGGTCCACCGCCTTCCGTGCCGCTGACCTCGCCGACGCGGGCAGCGATGAGCCGGACGAGTACAGCGATACGTGCACAGCCGACGGCGACGACCCCGAACAGGACGCTGCATGAACACCGCCCCCGTTCCCGAACCCCGCACCGCGGTGGCCCTAGCCGCCCGACGCCGCAAGACCGACGCCGCCCTTGAGCGCGTCCACCAGGCCATCGCCCGGCTCCGGCGCGAGAAAGCCCAGGCCAGTATCGCCGCCGTCGCCCGCCGAGCGGACGTCTCGCGCACCTTCCTCTACGACAACGCCGAGGCCAGAGCCGCGGTCGCCGCAGCGATGACCGAGGCCAGCGAACGCCGGTCCCGCACCCTCGCCGAGCAGGACGACGAGCGTGAGGCGACCTGGCGCGAACGCGCCCTGAACGCGGAGGAGGCGCTCAAGGCCGCCCACTCCGAGATCCTCGCTCAACGCACCAGGATCGGTGAACTCCTCGGTCAGATCCGCGACTTGGAAGCCGAGTGGACTGAGGGTGCCATCCAGCGGATCACCACGGAGAACACCACCCTCAAGCAGCGGGTCCGCCAGCTCACCACCGACAACCGCACCCTCGACGAGCGGCTCAAGGCCGCCCGCTCGAACCTGCGCTTCCAGGACCGGCGCGTCGCCGACCTCGAAGCCCGCATTGCCGAACCGGCGCTGAAGTCCTGATCTCTCTCGCCCAACCACTTCACGGCCCGTCCACCGTTCCGGTGGACGGGCCGTCCCATGAGACCTCCCAGGCGAGTTGCAGCAACCGCCCCAACTCCCCGTCGCGGACATGTAGTCTATGAATCGTCGCAGTTCAGAGCCGGTTCACGAGCTCCTGCGGTCGGTAAAGTCGACGAGCTGCACAACACTCGCTGATCACCCGCCATGGCGCCGAAGTCGCCGACACCCTCAAGTACTTCTCCGAGCGCATCGCCGCCACTTTCGTCTACGCCGGCACGTCGAGCACAGCAGCCTGCTCTCCGGCACCCGCGGAGCCCACATCGCCGGACGCTTCACCCTGATCCCCACTCACCTCTTCCCCTACGGCCAGGAGTGGAAAGGGCTGGTCAGCGCCATGGAGAGGATACTGTTGCTGCACTGTCACGCCCCCGGAACACTGGTCAAGCTCGATCGCCTCCTGCACAAACGAACTGGCGGCGTGATCGGCGCGCTCTGCACCCGCGGAGCCTCTCCGGCAGGTTCAGGTCAGGGAGCCGAGCCGGTTGTGATGGCATAGCCGATCGCGGCGGCTGCGTCGGCAATGCCCGCCAGGGATGCCTTGTCGTTCAAAGCGGTGACCACGTCCTGGGTCAGTGGGCGAAGGGCGTATACGTGGCGCACCGCGTGGATGTCGACCGGGATCTCGTAGTAGTCCTCCGCGAACTTCTGGAATGCCTCCGGCGATGGGTCGACCAGCAGGTGGAACAGCCAACCCGAGCCGTCAGGGTCGGTGTTGTCTTCAGGGAAGTCAATCTCTCCTGCCTGCCAGTGCTCGCTTCCCGCCTCACGCCACATGCAGGCCGTCACCCTGGGCATTCCGTCGTCTGTGAAGGCCGGCTCTTCGACGCAACTGCGGAACACCTCGGGGACCGAGTCCACTACGCCTGGCCAGGGCGCGTCGTCGACATATGGGCTCATCGCCGACTCGTGATCGAAGCCTCGGACATACGCGCCTGCCGGAGAGAAGATGACGTCGAACTCGTCCCCCGAGCCGTTGCGCATGGAGGCGATCTTCTCCGTCTCGGACCAGGCCCGGCTGAATGAGTAGTAGCGGTCACCGTCAGGGTTCAGCACAGTCTCCAGCATGGCCATCGACCGACACCGGTCCCGCAGCGTCGGGATATCAGGAAGAGCCTCGGCAACGTCGTGAACAGTCATGCGGCTATCCAAGCGCACGCCACTGACAGCAGATCGCGCGTTCGCTGGGCGGCAGGCCTCGCGACCCGGACGAGGTGACATTCATCCCGAAAGTTGCAGAAGATCGACAACGGCAGATGACAGAAACCGTTACAGGTAACACCTATCGCGTCACGGCGCACTACCGTCCGACCGGTCCAACTTCCCTACGTTGTTCTGCGGGACAGGGCGAGCCCTTCGTATGGTTGGCCCACCCAGGGGCGTCGGGTGTGGCTTTCCAACTTCTGCCGCTTGTGGCTTCCATCGATTGGCCGCCCGGCACCCCACGACGACTCGGCTGCCAATTAGGAATTGCGAATGATCGCTCCGTAGGGAATCGACAGCGAGGTCGTCCGTCGGGAGGAACCTGCAGCACACCGTACGGAGGCACACCGTGGCCGCGATCTGGGCCGGCATCGACGCAGGAAAGACCCACCACCACTGCGTCGCGATCGACGAGAGCGGCCGCCGGCTGCTGTCGCAACGCGTCGCCAACGACGAGCCGGACCTGCTTGAACTCCTCGCCGACGTCCTGGCCTTGGGCGACGAGGCGACCTGGGGCATAGACCTGGCCGACGGCGGAGCCGCCCTGGCCATCGCGATCCTGCTCAACCACGACCAGCCGGTGCACTACATCTCCGGCCGGGCCATCCACCGTGCTTCCGAGAGCTACCGCGGTGAAGGCAAGACCGATGCCAAGGACGCCGCGGTCATCGCTGACCAGGTCCGAGTCCGACGGGACCTCCACCCCATACGTGCCGGCGACGAGACCGTCATCGACCTCAAGATCCTCACCGGCCGCCGCATGGACCTGGTCGCCGACCGAACCCGCACCGTCAACCGGCTCCGCGCCCAGCTCACCGGCATCTTCCCCGGCCTGGAACGCACGCTAGACCTCACCAACACCGGCCCGCTCACCCTCCTGACCGGCTACCAGACGCCGGCCGCTATTCGCAGGCTCGGCGCCAAGCGCCTGGAGACCTGGCTCCGCAACCGGAAGCTCGTTCGCGCCGACCAGCTCGCCGAAGCCGCCGTCCAGGCCGCCGAGCGACAGCACACCAGCCTGCCCGGCGAGAAGCTGACCGCGCAGCTGGTCCACACGCTGGCCAGGGAGGTGATGGCGCTCAACCAGCAGGTCGCCGAGCTCGACAAGGCCATCGAGGCCCGGTTTCGTGATCACAGCACCTTCGAAGTGATCACCAGCATGCCCGGCCTGGGCATCATCCTCGGCGCCGAGTTCCTGGCCGCCACCGGCGGCGACATGAGCGTCTTCGGCACTCCGGACCGCCTCGCCGGATTCGGCGGCGTCGCGCCGGTCCCGCGCGACTCCGGCAAGATCAGCGGGAACCTACACCGCCCGCAGCGATACAACCGCCGACTCCAGCGTGTCTTCTACACCTCCGCGCTGTTCAGCATCCGCAAGTGCGAGGAATCCCGTCGGTTTTACGATCGCAAGCGAGCCGAGGGGAAGCGCCACACCCAGGCTGTCCTCGCGCTCGCCCGCCGCCGCGGCAACGTCCTCTGGGCCGTCTTGCGTGACGGACGAGCCTACGAGCTCACGCCGCCGACTGCCCTCGCTGCTTGACAAACGGCATTAGGAATCGATGACAAACGATCCAGCTTCGATTCACCATGGGCGGCGGCTTACGAGCGATCCAGGGCGTCTGCCCGCAGGTGGGCCAGCAAGGCCCGTACTTCCTGTGGATCGTCGCCGTCCGTGGTGAAGGACAGGATTGCCTGCAGGACACGCCGGGCGAGGTCGCCGGTTGCCTGGACATCCTTGCCCGCGCTGAGAGCCCACCCGGACATCATGTTCAGCGCCACCGTGAGCATGTGCGCGATGAGGCCCTCCCTCAACTCCGCGAGCGCCTCCTGCCGGTCAGCCCCGTCCAGGCCGGCAATGCCGGTGACGACAAGCACCACGTTCTGCAGCCGGGTGTCGCCGTACTGGGCGATCAGCTCCGCCAGCGGTCGCTCGCCATGCCCGCTGCGCACCAGAGCGGCCAGGTCGTCGTTGTCATCGGCCCACGCGGCTTCCAGTGCGGCAACCACACGCATGACCTGATCTGGGGACAGCTCTGATGACATAGGCCGCACCGTAGCCACCCCAGTACGACCGTGGGGGTGACTGCAAGCGGAAGTCCCCGGACGAGTGAAAGGCGGGCCGGCACGCCTCCCACCTCTGGAGTCGGCCGCTGTTGCGGCCTGCCGGACTTCGCAGGTTCTCCCCCTCACCGACACCGAGGCTGGCGCGCGGGCCACTGCACAGTCTTGGTCGGCCGCCGGCCGCCGGCCGCCGGACAGCCGAAGAGCCGAAGAGCCGAAGAGCCGGAAGCGGACAGCAGCAGAGGACCGAAGAGACACAACATCTGCCAGTGAGACGATGTCGTGTGCTCCTGGAGTGCGTCAGCTGTCAGTTGAGGCGGTGCCAGAGGTAGACGCAGCTCTTCAGGCTGGCGAGCTGGGGCCGGTCCAGGACGGCCTGGAGTTTTTCGGGTCCGGTGAGGATGACGGGCAGGCGTGGCTCGTGTTCCTGAAATGCGTCCCACAGCCGGTAGAGGTAGTAGAGGGCGTCGCTGCGCAGCAGGTGGGCGTCGTGGACGACGACCGCCGGCCGGGGGCGTCGCACGAGTTCTGCCTCGATCGTGTCCTGCAGTTGTGCCGCTTGCCGTGGGCGGGTCGCTGTCGGGGCGAGTTGGTCGTGCAGCGAGGCGAGGAGGGCGGGAAGAGTGCCGGGCGCGGTCCCGGTGACGATGACCGGTTCGGCCTGAGCGTGCTGCAGGGCGGCCTGGACGACGGTCTCGCCCTGGACGCTGTCGGGAGCGATGACGCACATCAGCGCGCACGCCTGCAGGACGTGCCCCAGGTTCTCGCACAGCGCGGCGGCCGCTTCGTCCGGCACGGTCTCGTTCATCGGCACCTCCACTGCAGTGACGGTATCTGGGCAGTGCATCACGGTGCCCGCCCCCGATGGGGGCAGGCATTGGAACCGGCTGTCCTCGAACGCTTTGGTGCGCACCGTGATCGGACCTGCACCCTGGCTGCGCTTCCCGGACTGAACCGATGGCCGGATGCTCTGCGAACGGGGTAGTTCGGCGTCGGCGGCTGGTGCGCCGGACGACCCGCGACCGACCGCCGGGGCAGTGGCGGCATCCCGGCATTGGACTGCATGGACTCCCACCTCCTTGGATCAGCAGGCTCGACCTGGGGGCGTGCTCTGAGGGTGAAGGTGGCGTGGGGGAGTTGTTCGTATCTGGTCGACGCGCGTAGCGCACCGTACTGCCGTTGCGGTTTCCTCATACACGCATCTCCAACCCCCCCACAATCTTTGGAGAGTTCATGCGCCGCGCTTTCTACGGCTTGCCCACCGCTGCCCTGCTCCTGATCGGCGTCGGTGCTGCTCCGGCTCTGGCTGATCCTCCGGCGCCGCCGTCGTCGGCGACTGCCCGCGCGGAGCTGTCCGCGCTGAAGGTGGGCGCGCCGCATTCGATGGACGGTTACGCCCGTGACAAGTTCGACATCTGGGCGACCCAGTCGGACGGCTGCACCACCCGTCAGGACGTCCTGGCCCGGGACGGCAAGAACGTCCAGGACAAGCCCGATCGTTGCCAGCCGGCCTCTGGTTCCTGGTACTCCGTCTACGACGACACCACGGTCACCGACGTCGCCAAGGCCACCATCGACCACATGGTGCCCCTCGCCGAGGCCTGGCGCTCCGGCGCCGACACCTGGACCGCGGATCAGCGCAAGGCCTTCGGCAACGACCTGAAGGACCCGCAGCTGCTGATCGCGTCGGGGTCGTCGAACTCGGCGAAGGGCGACAGTGGGCCGGCCGAGTGGAAGCCTACGAACCATGCGTTCTGGTGTACGTATGCCGAGGACTACACGCACGTGAAGTCGGTGTGGAAGCTGACGACCACGGACAAGGAGAAGTCGGCGCTGTCCTCGATGCTGGACGGCTGCAAGAACTGACACGGTGCACCGCACGATCAGCGAGGCGCTGCTGGGTGGTTGAGCCCCCGCGCACCTCACTGCGACGGACGCTTCGTCCCGGAGCCGCCCGTGGGTATGTCCGGCGGGCGGCCGCGGCGAGGAAGCTGTGAGGGGCCGGGTTACGTCCGTCCCGGACTGGGAACGCAGGTCGCGCCTCCCGCGCGGATGGCCTCGACGACCGCTCTGTGGACGGTGGCGAGGCTGTCTGCCGGGAGGGGTACGGGGCTGCCTTGCAGTTCGTACCACTCATCGGCTCCGGCGTACTGGACACTGATGGTGGCCGTGCCCTGACCGGTGTCGGCGGTCCTCACCATGAGGTCACCGGTGATGACCCCGACCTCGACGGTCATGGCCCCGCCGGGGCCGGCGGTGACCTGGTCGGTCACCGCGGGCCGCTGAGGGTTGCTCACTCGCAGGTGTCCAGCATCTCGGTGAGCTTGGCCTTCTCCGCCTCGGTGACGTTGAGGTGGTAGAGGTGCTTGATGTCCGTCCAGGCGCGGGAGTAGGTGCACCAGTAGGCGTGGCGGGGTGGTGCCCACTGGTCGGGGCTCTGGTCGCCCTTCTGCCGGTTGCTGCGGGCGGAGACCGCGATCAGCTGCGAGTGGACGAGGTCGTTGGCGAACTGCCTGCGCTCGGGGGTGGTCCATGTGTCGGCGCCGGAGCGCCAGGCGTTGGCCAGGGGGACGACGTGGTCGATGTCGAGCTGACCGGAGTTGTGGAAGACCGCGGCGTCGTACTCGCTGAACCATGTCCCCGAGATCGCCCGGCACATCTCGTCCTGTGTGACGTCCTGGCCGTCGCGGGCGAGGACGACCTCGCGGGTGTCGCACTCCCCGTACTGCTTGATCCAGTGCGGGAACTTCGCCCGGCTGTAGCCGGCCATCGAATGCGGCGCCTCCACGTTCAGCCCGGCCAGCTCGACACGGACCACGCCGACGGACGGTGGCTCCGGCAGCGTGAACGGGAGCCGGTGTCGGGCTGCGGAGGACGGCTTTGCAGCGGCGGGTGCGGCGGCTCCGGTTGCTGCCGGGACCAGCACAGCGGTAGCGGCAGCAACCATCGTGACGGCGGCGCGGCACCAGGAATTCTTGACCATGCGGAGGGCATGACCAGGAGAAACGCTCCCGCATGCGGGATGTCACCCGAACGAGAACGCCACAGGCCGGCCAGCCATCCGGGCCGTAGAACCTGAGGTTGCGCATTGCCCGGCTGCCATGCCTGCCCGTAAGCCGGTGGTGGCGTGCCTGCTGGGAACCGTGTCTTCGGCGCCGGCGCCATGCGGGCTGGACCGGAAGACGGTTGCGGTCCAGCCCGCGGTGTGCACATGGCAGTGTCCGGTTCAACGAGCCGGTGACAGTCCGGTCACCCGACTCCGAGCCGACCTGGCTGAGCGGGCATCACCCTGGACAACGAACGTGGTCATGAGGTCCTCGCTGACCTGCAAGGACGGGATTGATCGGCACAGGGGCAAGGGCAGGCGCCGGGAGCAGACTGCGAGGGCCCCTGGCGTTCCGGGCGCTGGTCCCCGATACAAGTCACCCTGATGGGCGCGGTCTTCAGCCATTCCAGGCACAAGCCCGATCATCCGCCGACCAGGCCGCTATACAGGCGGAATGATCTCCTCGAACTCTTCCCGCCGCCGCTTTTTGCGCACAGCTGTCGCAGCCGCACCGCTCTCCGCGCTCGGCGTGCTCGCTCCACCCGCGAGCGCCCTACAGGGGCACCGGGGCGAGGACTGGCCGGCCGATCTCACGGACGCGGTGGAACACGCCATGCCTGTCGCTGTGGACTGGGCCCGCCAGGCCCGCTGGCCCTTCGGGGCCGTCCTGGTCGATGCCGGCAGCGGGGCCGTCGTAGCCGGGTCCTGCAACACCACGGACAATACCGGTGACCCGACGGCACACGCCGAGGTCAACCTGCTGCGCAAAGCCACCGATGCCGGCCTGGACCTCCCCTCGCACGTGGTGGTGACCACCGCCGAGCCGTGCGCGATGTGCGCGGGCGCGCTCCTGTGGGCCAAGGTGCGGGGCGTCGCCTACGGCACCTCGGTCGCCAAGCTCATCTCCTACGGGATCTCTCAGATCGATGTCTCCTTCACCGCCATCGCCCAGCGCTCGCGGCTGACCGGACATCCCGTGGTGGCGTGTAACGTGCGGCCGGACCTCACCGACCCCCTCTACAGGCGGCTCATCGGAGAGACCGGTGATGCACCGTGACGAGCTGCCGAGGCCGTCGCTCCGGGTCCGTTGAGGCAGAAGCCCGAACGACTCGGTTCGCTGGGAGGCCGATTCGCTGGAGTGCGACGGGAGAATGTCCCTTTGCCGGGTTCACCGGTAGCGGGCACGAGGGCTGGCCTTGAGGGTAGGGGGCTGTTGACGACTCTGCACGGGCGGTGGCACGTGGGCTTGTCGTTGGAGGGCTTGACCGGGTGAGGGTTCGCGCGTCTGTGCGCCCTGGGCCCCGGGGAGTAGGGCGATAGGGGAGTGGGGGAGCATCTGCTCAGCTGCTGTCTGTCTGTGAGGGGTTGTCATGGGTCTGTCCCGTCGTGTTGTTCCGCTGGTGGCGTTGTCCTGTCTTGTGGTGGCGGGGTGTTCGTCCTCCAGCACGCATTCGGGTGCAGGGGCGGGTGGGAAGAACGGTGCGTCTGCTTCCCGGTCATCGGGTACGACGCCGGCCGGGGGTTCGGTGGGGGCGATTCCGGTGGGTGCGGGGCCGCAGTCGACCTACACGGTGCAGCAGCAGCCGCCCGCGGGCAGCTGTCACTACCGCATGGAGAAGGGTGAGCCTCTTGAGGACCTGAAGTGCAATCCCGGTGCCATCTCTCCGGCGGTGACGCAGGCGAATCTGTCGACGACGATCTGCCGCAAGGGCGGCTACACCAAGAACATCCGTCCGCCGGAGGCGATCACCCGCAAGGAGAAGCAGGCGAACGCCGCCTCCTACGGCTACAAGGGCAGTCTCGGCGACGCCGAGTACGACCACCTCATCTCGCTGCAGCTGGGCGGTGACCCGAACGATGCCCGCAATTTGTGGGTGGAGCCGGCCGACCCGGGTCACAAGCCGGGTTCAGGCGTGAACAATCTCAAGGACCCGGTGGAGACGAAGCTGCACACCGCGGTCTGCTCCGGGAAGGTCACCTTGAAGGCGGCGCAGCAGGCCATCGTCAGTGACTGGACCACCGCGCTGAGCAGTCTCGGTCTGAGCTGACGGCCACCGGGCCGCTGCCGGTCGGTCCCACGGCCAGGTGATCTTCTGCTGTTCGCGCATGTCCCCTGCGGCTCGGCTCCTAGCCGTGGGGCAGCAGCCGTTCGTGAAATGCGCGGGGTGCCCACAACCACGAGAAATTGTTAATACCTGTGGATCAAGCGTTCTATAGACTCCCCGGATGAGTAGCGATCTTCTCCGCCTCACCGTCCTGGGGTGTGCCACGCCCTACGCGACCGTGGACAACCCGTGCTCCGGCTACCTGGTGTCCAGCGGCGGCACTCGGGTCTGGGTGGATGCGGGCAGCGGGACGCTGGCGCAGCTGCAGCGGCATGTCCGGCTCGAAGAGGTGGACGCGATATGGATCTCGCACCTGCATGCCGATCACAGCGCGGACCTGCTCACTGCCTATTACGCGGCGCTCTTCGCGGATATTCAGCTTGCCGCGCCCATCCCCCTGTACGGGCCGCCGGGTATCGCTGACCGGCTGGCCCACTTCCTGACCAACACCTCGACGCGCAGCCCGGTCGAGTCCGCTTTCGCCGTCCATGAGCTGGATGACGGGCATCAGGCGTGTGTCGGCGCGCTCACGTTGACCAGCCGGGCAGTGGCGCATGGCATTCCGGCCTTCGCCGTGCGTATCGAGGCCGAGGGCCGATCGCTGGTCTACTCCGGGGACACAGCACCGTGCGCGAACCTCACGGAGTTGGCCGAGGGATGCGATGTACTTCTGTGTGAGGCCGAAAGCGCCCAGGCGCCGGCCGAGGGCGAACAGGTGCACCACACGCCCGAAGACACCGGCGACACGGCCAGCGCGGCCCGGGCAGGCCGGTTGATCGTCACCCACGTCGGCCGATTCCTCACCCCGCAGCAGGCGGTGGTGCGCGCCTCGGCCCGGTTCGACGGTCCCGTCGACTATGCCTCACCCGGTGCCACCTTCTCGATTGGCTAGGCCGCCACTGCCTTGGGCCGTTCGACAAGGCGGCCGCGTTCGAAGCGGGCTCCAGCGCGGACGAGGGCGACGAGGTGGGGTGCGTTCACGGCCCGCCACCGCTGCTGGGCGGACTCGACGAGCTTGAAGACCATGGCCAGTGCGGCGGCCGCGCTGCCGGCGCCCCGGGTGACCTTCGTTCGCAGGCGGACGGTGGCGAAGGTCGACTCGATCGGGTTCGTACCCGGTATGAACATCGGTGGAGGCCCGTTCTGGTACCGGTAGTGACGGGACGTGGTTCTCGCCGTACGGTGCGACCGTCCGGGCCAGGGGCATCCGGGGATTCAGCATGGGCAGGCCGGTGTTGAACGATGGGCTGTGCGCCCGAGTTAGTAGTTGGCCGCCCCTGCGACCTGCCAGGATGCGCTGCGAGCGCGGATCCGTAGGTGTCGTTTCGCCCAGCTGGTCCCCAGCACGGAAGGATCAGAGGGAGGCGGCCATGGGCCGCAAAATCGGAATGGACATCCACCGCGACTTCGCCCAGATAGCGATTGTCGAGGACGGCCTCCTTCGGGATGCCGGGCAGATCGGCTGCCGCCCTGAGGAACTGCGGGCCTGGGCCGCGACGTTGCGAAAGGACGACGAGGTGGCCCTGGAGGCCACCGGCAACTCCGAGGCGATTGCGCTGTTGCTGCGTCCCAAGGTGGCGCGGGTCGTGGTGTCGAACCCGCACAAGACCAGGGCGATCGCGGAGGCCAAGGTCAAGACCGACAAGGTCGATGCACGGATCCTCGCCCAGCTCCTGGCTGCGGACTTCCTGCCGCCGGTGTGGCTGCCCGACGAGCGCACGAGCCGCCGGCGGCGGCTGATCGCGCGGCGTATGCACGTGGTCCGCCAGCGCACCCGGATCAAGAACCAGGTCCAGTCGATCCTGCACCGTAACCTGATGCCCAGGCCGCCGGTCAGCGACGCCTTCGGCACTCGTGGCCGTGCCTGGCTGCAGCGCCTGCCGCTGCCGGACGACGAACGCGAGGCGGTCGATGCGCTGCTGCGGCAGCTGGACTTCCACGGCACGGAACTGGCCGAGCTGGACCGACGGGTCGCCGTCGAGGCCCTGGACGACCCCGACATCCGCCGGCTGATGACGATCCCCGGTGTCGACGTCAACGTCGCTCTGTCCGTCACCGCGGCCGTCGGCGACTTCGCGCGCTTCCGCTCCGCCGACAAGCTGGTCGCTTACTTCGGGCTCAATCCTCGCGTGCGCCAGTCCGGCGGGCTGCCGGCCGCCACCGGCCGGATCACCAAGACCGGCCGGTCCCAAGTCAGGGGCATGCTGGTGGAGGCAGCGTGGGTGGCATCCCGCTCCCCGGGGCCTCTGCGCGCGTTCTACCAGCGCATCAAGGCGCGGCGCGGTATCCAGGTCGCGATCGTCGCCACCGCCCGGAAAATGACCACCTTGTGCTGGCACTTGGTCACCAAGGGCGAGGACTATGCCTTCGCCCGGCCCAGCCTGGTGGCCTTCAAACGGCGCAAGCTGCAACTGCAGGCCGGCGCCGAGCGCCGCGTCGCCCGCCGCGGCCTGGGTTACGAGTACAACGACAAGGCCCTGCGCCGCCATGAGCGAGAGATCGTCGAGCAACAGGAGCGCGCCTACGCGGTGATGACGGCTCACTGGCAGCCGCGCGGCCCCGCCACTGCATCGAAGAACTCCACGTAAACCCGCCGCAGGGCTTGCCGATTTCATCCGTGGTCCGCAGGTGAATCCAGTGCTCGGCGGGGAAGCCGTAGAACGCCAGCAGCTCGTCCACGCCGTCGGTGACCTTCTTGACGGCCTTGGGGAACTTCGCACCGTATGCCGTCTCGAACGCCGTGATGGCATTGAGCGCGTGGTCGCGGTCCTCGGCGTTGTAGATCTCCTGCAGGGCCTTCTTCGCGCCGGGCTGCGCAGATTTCGGCAGGGCGTTTGCAACGTTGGCGGTCTTGTGAACCCAGCACCTCTGATGGCGGGCTTCGGGGAACACTTCGGCCAGGGACTTCCAAAAGCCCAGGGCGCCGTCGCCGACCGCGAGGACGGGAGCACGCATGCCCCGGCGTGCGCAGTCCCGCAGCAAGTCGGCCCAGGAGTCGGCGGATTCGCGGTAGCCGTCGGCCATGGCGATCAGCTCTTTGGTGCCGTCCGCGCGCACCCCCATCAGCACCAGGACGCACGACTTCGCCTCCCGCAAGCGTATGCGCAGGTGGATGCCGTCAGCCCACACGTAGACGTAGTCGCTGCCCGACAGATCACGCTCGCCGAACGCGGTGTGGTCCGCCTGCCACTGGGCCGTCAGCCGTGTCACGGTCGCTGGTGAGAGCCCGGCGGAGCTGCCCAGAAACTGCTCCAGTGCGGCTACGAAATCGCCGGACGACAGGCCGTGGAGGTAGAGCAGCGGCAGCACCTCACTGATCTTCGGGGACTTGCGGCACCATGGCGGCAGGATCGCCGAGGAGAATCGCTTGCGCTCACCCGTCGTCTCGTCGACGCGCTTGTCGTTCACCCGCGGGGCTTTCACCTCGACCGACCCGGCCGCGGTCGTGACCTTCCGAGGCTGGTGATAGCCGTTTCGGACCACCAGACGATGCCCGCGCTCATCACGCTTGTCGGTCAACTCGGCTATATAGGCGTCGACTTCGGCCTCCAGCGCGGCGGCCAGCATCCGCCTCGCGCCCTCGCGGACGATGTCGTCGATCAGGGAGCCAGCCTCGGTCGTTCCATCGGCATTCACTACGCTCAGCACGGGCGTGCCTTCCCGACCGACGGTGCAACGTCGGCCTGCTCGATGACCAGAAGTCGATCACTCGGGAAGGTACGCCCTCCGCGTCCAACCCGAGGCCGATCCACAGGTCACGAGCATTGCTCGTCCGCCGCGTCGAATCCGACATCGAAGCCGGCCGCATCGCCGCCGGCTGCCAGGCGGGCAAGCGCCACGACCACAGGTGAAGACCGCAGTCACATCAGGTGGTTGCCTGGCGTCGTGCAGCGTGCCGTACTCACCGAACTGAGCGTCCGCCAGTCCTCCGGGTCCACGCCTAGCGATCGGGCTGTCCTGCTCGCGGAGGAGCCGAGTGGTGATAGCCCTGGTCGGCGTCAGACAGACTCCGCGGTCCTCCGCTGCGTCCGCTATCTCGAAACCGCACGTAAGCGGTTGAAATCCATATAGAGTCCCCCTGCACTTGCTCGAACTCAAAGGGGGGTTCCTTTGCGCGCTCGTCTTGCTGTCTCAGCGGTGGCTGTCGCCGTGGCCGGTGTCTTCTTCAGTGCACCGGCCGCGTCCGCGGCGACCCTGCCGTCGACCAACACCGCTCACCACTGCATCCGCCACACCACTGGTGTGTGCGGCTGGACGCACCGTCAAAAGCCCAGGGACAAGTACGAGACCGCGAAGTGCTACGACGCGAGCGTGTCGTACTCGTCGCACTCACAGGGCACCTGCTCCCACCACCACGGCGTCCGCTACTGGTTCAAGTAGACCGCCATGACGCAGGGTGTCTCCCCCGCGGCCTGCGGAGCAGACACCCTGCACGCATTCACACCAGCCCGTGCACCGGCGTCACCTGCGTCGACGAAGCGGCCGCAGGCGTTGCGCAGGGTCGCGGTGTCACCGTGGTCATCCCGCACCTCGCGGCGTCGGCCCTGATGCAGGTCGGCGCTGGTGTCGCGGCCGTATCCGGTGTGGATCCGGACCATGGCCCAGCCGCTCAGCCACACGTGATGGAAGGTGTAGGTTCGGCCCTCGTCGTCGGAGAGGGTCCGACGGCCGAACTAGACGGGTCCCGCGGCGTTCCAGGCGGTCCCGGTGTAGGCCTTGGTGGCGGACAGACGGCCGTTGACGTAGAGCAGGAGCTGGCCGGCGTCAGCGTCGTAGACGCCGACGAGGTGGGTCCACTTGCCTGCCTGAGCCTTGGCACCGTAGGCGGCGGTGAAGGAGGCACTGGTGCTGTCCATCCGACGCGGCCAAGCCGTCCAGGCCACATGACCTGATGACGGCCCACGCTGCCCACTAGGGAGTGTCCGGTTAGAGAGTGACAGGATCCGTCAGACAGCCCCAGGGACGTGTGGTAGTGCAGCGCGATGCTGTACGACTCCCACGCTCGGTCCGTCAGATTACGGAAAGCCATAGTCCCCATCGGATCGTCGGCAGGTTCATGCCGCAGTACCGGGTCGACCTTGTCTGTCTGTGTCACGAGGCGGTGCTCCTGACTGTCATGAGCACCCGCGCGCTGGGCGCCGTGATGAGTACCGACGCCTGTCGCCACTGCGCCCACGGCACCTCTGGGGCGCGGATCCTCGCCGCCCTCGACCTGCTCGACGGCGCCGACGTCGTGCACCTGGCCGCGGCGACAGGCCTGCACCGCACCACGGTGCGCCGCCGCGTGACGTCGCCCTCGCCCGCGGCACCGCCGGCCTGGGGGAACGGCGCCGCAAACGGCACGGAGACCAGCGGCGCCGGTACCGGGAGCGGCTCACCGCACGGACGCAACACGCCGTCGAGCGTCGCCGGTCCGCCCGGCCGCGGCTGCGGCTGGTGCCCGAGGGCGTGGTCGACGAGAGCACGGGCGAGCTCCGCGACACCGCATGGCGGGGGTGGATCATCGACGACCCGTACCGCCCGACCTGGCCGGACGACGGATCCCTCGAGGCGGTGTGCGGATGACCCCGCCACCAGGACTGCACGTGCGGCCCCGCGCCGGACTGCGCAGACGATGCCCACAGGGATTCCGCACCGACCGGCTGGGCGTGTCTCCAACGCTGCGCTTCAGACGGTTCGGCTTCAGCACGGACCTTGCTGTCCTAGCGTGGAAGGCATGACGGTACTGATCGTGGGCGGCAGCGGGTTCCTGGGCGCTGAGCTGGCCCGCCAGGGACGTGCAGCGGGCCTGGAGACGGCCGCCACCTTCCACTCACACCCCGGCGAGATCGCCGGATTGACGTGGCACCGCCTTGACCTGCGCAATCCTGCGAGTCTGCGGGGAGTCCTGGACGCGGTCAGCCCAACGGCGGTCGTCAACGCGAGCAGTGGCGGATCCGAGTGGGCAGTCACGGCCGAGGGCGGGATGCGACTGGCCCAAGCCGCGGCTCAACGGGGCATCCGCCTGGTCCACGTCTCGAGTGACGCCGTTTTCTCCGGCCGCCGCCACGACCTGTACGACGAGACGTGTCTACCCGACCCGGTAACGCCGTACGGGGCGGCAAAGGCGGCGGCCGAGACCGCCGTGCGGCTCCTGGACGTCGGCGCCGTCGTCGCTCGGACCTCGCTGATCATCGGCGATGGTCGCCGGTCCGAGCACGAACGCATGGTGCACGCCCTGGTCGCCGGCACGCGGGACGGGGCCCTGTTCAGTGACGATGTCCGTTGCCCAGTCCATGTCGGTGATCTGGCCGCCGCACTGTGGGAGCTCACCTTGTCCGATGCGGCTGGCGTCTTTCACCTCGCCGGCCCGGACGCCGTCACTCGCCACGAACTCGGCACCCTCATTGCGCAGCGGGACGGCCTCGACGCATCGCTGTTGCCGACCGGCCGTCGCGCCGACAGCGGCCTCCCTGGCGGACTCCGCGTCCGCCTCGACAGCCGCGTCACCCAGGAATACCTGGCGACCCGCCTCCGCGGAGCCCGGGAGTTCCTCCGGCAGCAAAACCGCGACCGATGAACCGACGGCGCGAGGCCAGCCCTCACCGCCCGCCCTGGCGGGCAACACGACCTGCTTGCCGCCACCACCGACGACACCCCTCAGACCCTCGCCCTGACTACTGACTCGGAACCAGCAGGGCCGGCGAGTTCGGTGACGGGTGGGTGAGGAGCCGTGGGAATGCCGAGGGAATCTGGCCGTAGGGCGGTCTCAGAACGCTGTGCGTGCATCGCTGCGCGGATCCCCGACGGGGGTCCGCTCCTCGTAGAGTCCAGATCGAGCAGTGCGCCGCCACGGGCGGGCGCAGCGAACGGCCATGTCGATGTCTTCGTCCTGCGAGTCGAGGTCGATGTCCGCGATCGCGAGGGCAGGTTGTCCGTTCGCGGGACAGCGCGCCAGCCACCTTCCGCCGGGCGCCACGACCCCGGACGGCACCGTAGCGCTGAACTGGGCCGGGATGGAGTAGCCGAGCCAGTAGTTGTAGAGCGTCCCGTACGCCTGGGCGACACGGGCACGGGGCGCGTCGTCGACCATCACCGACAGCAGGACGCAGTCGACGTCCAAGCGCTCGTACTCGGCGAACACCTCCGGGAAGTTGGCCTCGATGCACAGCGCGAAGCCGAACCGAATGCCGTCCACCTCGATGACGAGCGGCTGGTGTCCTGGGGAGTACAAGTAGGACACCTCGGTGTGTGACAGGAACCTCTTGTCGTACCGTGCGACCAGCTGGCCGTGGTCGGAGACGACGTAGAGGCTGTTGTGCGGTCGGTTCGGCGGTGTGAGCGGGTGGATCGATCCGAACACCGTCCACAAGCGGAGCTTTCCCGCCAGCGCGGTGATCGACTCCGCTTCCTCGCGCATCACATCCCACGCGGCACGGCTCCAATCAGCCGGCACCAGCTCGCCGGCCGGGCCCGCCGCCATTACGTGCTTGCTCGGGTAGGTGATCGCCCCCTCGGGGAACTGCACCAACCGCGCACCAGCCTCGGCGGCCTCGACCATCAGGGCCCGGATCTCTTGCCCGGCCGCCCGCAGTGCTCCTCGATCAGTGGGATCCTCCGGCACCGTGCTCTGCGCGACCGCCAGCCGCAATGTCCTGGCCACACTGAGGCGTTCGTCGGGGGCAGAAGTCGTAGTCATCGCTCTCCGATGGGTAGGTGCTTGCTCGTGGGCGCGGTGAAAGGGCGGTCGGCACGGGGCCGAGGTGTCAGTGGGTCAGCTGGACTGGGTCGCCCTTTGCGGGGCCGGGGGTGAGGCGGGTGAAGTGCTCGATCTGGATGATCCGGTTGCGGTCGGCTTCGGGAAGGCGGGCGAGGATGCCGGGCAGGGGCCGCTCGCGTGCGACTTCGCCGCGGTGCGCGAGGATCGCCGCCCACTTCACGTCGACCCAGGGGGTGACGTCGACCGTGGTGGTGGCGTACGCGTCCGGCACCGCGAGCACGGCTTTGCCGACGGCCTCCAGAAGCGGCCCGAGTTCGCCGACACCGGACTCGGGGTGCGTGGCGCAGTACACGACGCGAGGTTGCCAGGGCTCACCTGCTTCAGGGTGAAGGTGCGGGAGGCCCGCATCCTGAGCGGCGAGGAGAGCGGCCTGGTGGGTGCGGCGGTGGTCCGGGTGACCGGTCAGCTGGCCCAGGGCGTCGTGTGTGACCACGATGTCGGGGCGGAACGAGCGGATCTGCTGGACCAGGGCGGCGACCACCTCGTCGAGCGGTGCGTCGACGAGCCGGGGACGGCCGGGAGCCGCCTGCGGGTTGCGGGCATCGCCGTATCCGAGCATGCGAGGGGCGCCCGCGCCGAGCGCCCGCAAGGCGTCGGCGAGTTCGGGAGCCCGCGGGCTGTCGGGCGCCCACGTCATGGTGACGACGGCGGTGCGCGCGTGCGCGGCGGCGTGCTGGGCGAGGACACCGCCGGCGAGGAGGCTCTCGTCGTCGGGGTGGGCGAACACGCCGAGCAGGGACGGCATCGTGGAGGACGCCGCCGTCTCGGGGATCAACTCGTCGGAGTCAGGCACGCTGTCCCCCTGCGGTCGAGAGGCTCAGTGCGCCGGCGGGGGTCCGTTCCGGCCACTGGAGGACAAGCCGTGCGCTGGGCTTGTCGAGCACGTCGCCGGGCGGCAGCTGGTCGTCGGGCGTTGCCGCCGGGTAGACGGTCATCGGCGGATATCCGCTCTCGCGCACGTCGCGGTCCCAGACGCGCACGCACAGGTGCGCGTAGAAGAACCGCGGCTTCAGCACGGCGGACAGCTCCAGCGCCAATGCCGCAGCCTGCTCCACCGGCACGGTCAGCTCGATGATCTCGATCTCAGTCTGGTCGCCCAGCCGGCTCCGGTAGCGGCGGTCCTCCATGCCGGCGGAGGCCGTAGGGAGTGAACCTGCCTTGAGGCTTTCGCCGACCACGACGGCACGCAGAGTGGGGCTGGTCATGTCGGACAGGGTCCTTTCGGTCGAGCGGATAGGGGGAGAGGTGAGGGTCTCGAAGGCGGCCGGCAGGTGCAGGGCCTGATCAGCGGGGTCTCGGCTCTCATGCCGATGGTCGTGCCGGTGATGGCGATGAACGTCGGGCTTCCGTTGGCCCCGTCTGCAGCGGGGTAGCCGCCAGGCATTCGGTTCACGCTGCGCCCTTGGCCACTGGGCTGATCGGACGACGGTGCAGGCGGACGCCGAGCTGGGTCGGCAGATGGTCGGAGAGCCTGGTCAGGTCCGGAACCTCGGGATTGAGCGTGCGGTAGTCGACCACTTCGATGCGTTGACCGGTAACGAGCGCTTGGTCGAGGCGGAGAGGTACTGGCTCGTTGTCGTACCAGTAACCAACGGTGGGCTCCCGCTGAATCGGGATGCTGGCCTGGGGATCGCGCCAGCCGGAGTTCAGCAGCAGCCTGCGAGCCCGCCGGTCCCAGCTCCCGAACGAGCCGTCCGGGAGAATTTCCCGATAACGGTGCCAAAGGTTCCGCGGTATCTGCGCCCAGCCTTCTGGATCCTCCGGCTCGGGATCATTGTCGTCAGGTCCATTGGCATCCATGAGCAGCACGGCGTCCTCGGGCCAGTCGCCGAACTGCTGCCCGTAGTCGGCGAGATGGTGGGCCTCTCTCAGCCGTGTCTCGCCGTCGGCGTACGCCAGGTGCGCACCGAGCAGGAGCAGGCGGATGCCGTCGACGTCGAAGACCGCTCGGGTAACGCCGTGGTGGAAGGCGCCCCGCGCGAGTTCGGTAGCCGGTGGGATCAGGTGGAGCTTGTCGGCGCGGAAGTACAAGCAGCTGTGGTTACGCCCGTCTCCGACGTGGGAGGTCACGTAGGGGAGGGCGGTCAGGCCCGTGGCGTCGGCGAGTTCCCGGAAGCGGCGGTCGTTGTCCTCGTGCCAGCCGGTGGCCTCCATCGCCCAGAACACGTCGAGGTCTTGGATGGATGCGAGAAACTCCAACTGCTGGAGCCGGCGCTCCTCGGTCTTCTTGTCGACGCCTCCGAGTAGCAGGTTCCAAGCGACGATGGTGAGGTCGATCGGGCTGCTGGTACTGGCCATGTGCGTGCTTCTCCCGTTTGTTGTCGTGAGTCGTGCGGTGACCGATGAGTCCTCGCTGCCGGCTGATCAGCCGGTCGTGCGATATGACCTGCGGCTCGTCCCGACAGCGGCAGCGGGCCGATCAGTCAGGTGGGGATAGCGGACAGGGCTGACCGACCCCACGGCGGATGTCGGCGACGGTCCTGCGGCAGGGGTTTGAGATCAGGAAGCGGCCGGAGTGGGAATCAGGCGTTGAGGACCGTGAAGGTGACGGGAGGGAAGCGGCGACCGTTGACCTGGAGGGCAATGGAGTAGGGCCCGGAGACACCTTCCACGTAGCGGTGGAGCGCAGCACGTGATTCTTGGCGAGGTGCAGTTCCCGGCCCGGCTCGGTTGTGCCGCGATGAAGGAAGTACGCCTTCTCGCGCGGCCTTCCGGTTTGCGTCGTTGTGGAGATCACGAACATCACGTGCACCGGCCCCGGGGCGGTGCTCGTGAGAGCGGCGGAGAAGCTGAGGGTGTCGCCGTCGGACAGCTGGTTGCGCTCCATGGTCAGGGGCGTCAGCTCAACCGGCGCATCGTGCGCGTACCCAAGGAACGCGTAGGCCTCCGGCCAGCCCTTCTTCAGCCTGCTACGCAGAGCCTCCCGGGCGATGAACGTCATGTGCTGGCCGGTGGCGCGGCCCGACTCCTTCCACCGCTGAAGGGTGGCGAGCACCAGTTCGGGCTGGTCCGTGGAGAGGTCATGGAGATGGTTGGCGACCGAGGTGCGCACATAGGAACTGGTGTCGGTGTAGAGCTGGTCAAGGACGGGCAGCGCCGCACCGGTGGGCAGGGCGATTCGTGGGGCCCAGGGCAGGCGGGGACGGGTTGCTTCGCTCGCCAGTCGGCGGACCCGATGGTCCTCGTCGCGAGACCACGTCTGGACGGCCTTCATCGTCTCGTCGGGGAAGCTGGCCAGAAAGTGCCTCGCTGCGACCTCGGCCGAGAAGTACCGGGTCAGGCGCGCGAGAGCGGCCAGGGCCTGGTCCAGGTGCTCGGCTGTGCGCAGGTAGCGGGAGACGTAGTCGGAGTGGGGCGAGTAGATGTGCAGGCCGAAGTCGGTGGTCACGCCGGCCGCTTCGGGAGTCGGCGGCAGCGAGCGCAGCAGGACCTCGAGCGCCTCCGGGCCGGTGACCGGAAGGTAGGCGTGCAGGCCCTCGCTGGTGCGGGTGATCCGGTCCTTCAGCTCCAGCCCGGGAAGGTCGGCCATGACCGACCGGGCGAAGCCGTCGGCATCGAACTCGGGGCAAACACTGTGGACTTCGCGGCCGATACGAGCGATGCGCTCGGCGTTGAGTGCGGACTCTTTCAGAGGAACCTTTACGGTCATGGGCAAAACCTAAGGGCGGTTACGGGGGCGGCCTTCGCGTTCCGACCGCAGGTCATCCGGCGGTGTGACGCGAGGTCTTCGGCTATCGGACGACGGCGCGGTACAGCAGCCGGCGGTTGCGGGAGCTGTCGCACGGGGAGGCGGTGTGGAGTGTGGCGAGGTTGTCCCATACGACCAGGTCGCCCTGTCTCCAGCAGTGGCTGTAGACGTATCGCTCGCTGGTCGTGTGCCGCAGCAGTTCGTCGAGCATGCCACGGCTGTCCTGTTGGGACAGGCCGGTGATGCCGCGGATCACCATGGAACCGAGCAGCAGCGAACGGGCGCCGGTGACAGGGTGCGTCAGGACGAGCGGGTGCTCGACCTCCGGGTGGCCGGCGAGACTTCCGGCCGCCACCGACGACTGCCCGCCGCTGGCCTGGCTCTGTAAGGTGCCCAGATGCTCGGCGGAGTGCACCGCGCGCATCTCCGCGGTCCGCTGGCGCATCGCCGGAGGAAGGCCGGCGTAGGCGCGGGTGGCGTCGGCGAAGCGGGTCTCGCCGCCCGCGCCTGGGGTGATGACCGAGTACAGCAGGGTGGCGGCGGTCAGCCGAGGCTTGAAGGAGTTGTCGGCGTGCCACTCCTCCTCCTGGTCGCCGTCGTAGATGCCGATCGGTGTGCCGTCCTGGTGGATGTTGGAGACGATGGTGAGGCCGGGGAAGCCGGGGACCGTGTAGCGGCGGTCGGTGGCGGTGTCGACGGCGCCGAACAGGGAGGCGGCGGCGACCAGGTCGGTGTGGTTGAGGTGCTGGCCGGGCAGGACCAGCACGCGGTGGTGGTGCAGGGCATCGGTGAGAACGCGTGCTGCGGCGGAGCCGGTCGTGCGGGCGAGGTCGGTCTCGACGCGGGCGCCGAATCCGCCGGGCAGCGGGATGATCGCAAGGTCCATCGTGCCTCCGGGGTGGGAGCCGTGCGTCAGAACTGGGGGGACTGGAGGAATGGCGTGATGTCGCGCAGCCCGGCGGAGGCGGCGCACAGCCGCTCGATGCCGATGCCGAGGCCCGCGGTGTCAGCAGGTACGGCCCCGGCCTCGACGGCTTCCTGGGCGAGCTGCTGCTCGTCGTCGTAGAGACCGACGGCCTTCGCGCGTTCGGTGAAGGCATTCCGGTCCGTTTCGTCGGTGTATCCGTGGACGAGTTCGATGCCGTCGACGATCAGCTCGAACCGTTCCAGGACGGCGGTGGTGCCGGCGGCCAGGCGGGCGCATGGCTCGTCGCCGCCGGTCGGGTAGTCGGTCAGGAACACCGCGCGGCCCACGGTGCCAGCCTCGAGTTCGAGGGCGATGTAGCGGCCGAGGACGTCGCGGAACGGCTCGCCCGCGTCGGAGCCGATCCGGACGGCCATGCGCGAGTGCAGGCCGCCGATGGACTCGGTGCGCAGGTCGATGCCGAACTCGTCGTGGACGTGGTCGGCGATCGAGAGCCGCTCGGGGGCGTAGGAGGGCAGGTGCGGCCCGACCAGGCGCCAGGCGAGGTCGATCAGGTCCTCGAAGCCGAGGTGCGCCGCGTACAAGTCGAGCATCGTGAATTCGCCAGCGTGGAGGGCGTCCGGGGGCTCGGGTCGAAAGCACGGGCCGATCTCGTACACCCGTGGGAGGTCGGTGCTCACGTTGACGCGCAGCGCCGGGCCGATCATCGCGCGCAGGTACCGGCCTTCGTGGAGGCCGGCGGGTGCGCGGCGGCCGGGCCCGAGGTCGGAGCGGCGGGCGACGGGGGTGACGAGCTCAGTGAAGCCCTCCACGTGCAGCAGGGTCCGCAGGCCGTGCAGCACGTGGGCTTTGGCACGGATGGGACCGGACAGCGCGGACATGCGTGCCTCCTCTCAACTCAGGCAAGGAAAAAGGAAGTTTGCGAACCGGAGTACGGCTTGGGCGGCGCGCCCTCCTCGGAGCGCCTCAAGGTAGCCGCACGCCGACGCAGCGCAGAAGGCCGCGCGCACCGGCCGAGCGGGCTGGCGCTCGGCGAGTGGCGGCATTCCAGCGGCCCGCATGAGCGTTTCCCCAGGCCAGAGGCAGTATGGACGCAACGGATGCGCAACGCCCCGGCGCACCTGGCGCAACGTCACAACCCGTTGCTGCTGCCCTTGGCACGGCCCTAACGTGATGGCACGGCCACTCGGCGCGACAGCTTCACCAGCGCCCTCGGCGCAGCGCCTGGCCGGCTCCTTCGAGCCGCGCTCATCTCTGGCTCGACCATCCGATTCACCACGCGCGGCCGCAGCATGCCCGCGGCCGAGAGGAGAACACATGGACCAGAAGCTGAAGCTCGGAATGCGCCCGGGCGAGGGCGTCAAGCTCGGCATGCGCCCCGGCGCGGTCGCCGTCAAGCTCGGCATGCGCCCGGGCGTCAAGCTCGGCATGCGCCCCGGCGCCACCGCCTGACCCCGATCGTCCTCATCGGCTGACGTGCTGCTGCCGGTGAGCGGGGCGCCCCGCCCACCGGCAGCAGCTCACGAAAGGCCAATGTCCGGTTCCAGTCCAGTGATGTCCGGAGGAGAGCAGATGGGCAGGCCCAGCCGGTGGTCGGTACGCCGGCGCGAGAAGACACCGAGGCGCACCCGGCACTCGACCGGCGCGTCCGGTCCGGTCCGGCAGGCGCTGGGGCCGGAGCTGATCGGCAAGCTGGAGGGCTTGTGCGGCGCTCCGAGTGTCGGCCTGCGGGACGTCGCGTGCGATGTCGGCGCGATCGTCGTGGCGGCGCTCGTCGGCGCGCTGGCCGGGCACCTCGTCGGGCCGCTGCTCGCGGTGCTGTACATCGGGGTGCGCCAGCGGCACCTGTCGAACCTGGCGCACGAGTGCGTCCACGCGAAACTGCTGGCCACCGCGCGCGGCAACCGCCTGGTGGGGTACCTGCTGACCGGCATGCTCGGCGAGGGGCTTCGGCCCTACCGGGTCACCCACGGGGTGCACCACGCGCAGCTGGGCACCGGAGCCGATCCGATGTTCCAGTCGTACCAGGCCGGGCGCCTTCACACCGTTCGGGTGCCGATGAGCCGGACCGGGTTTGTGCTGCGGGTGCTTGTCAGGGCCGCGCTGTGGCGGCTGCCGACGTCGGCGCTGCGGGTGCTGCTGACCCGCGGCCCGAGGGAGAGCCGGTGGGCGCCAGCCGCCCGCGCGGTGCTGTGGGCGGGCGTCGCCGTCACGTGCTGGTCCTTCGGCGTCCTCCGCGACCTGCTGCTGTACTGGCTGGTCCCGCTGGTGTTCGTGCGGCCAGCGGTCACCTGGATCACCGACCTCGGCAACCACGCCGGGCTGATCGAGAACCGCGACGACGTGTTGCTGCAGACCCGCGGCTGGTCCTCGCACTGGCTCACCCGGCACCTGCTCGGCGGCCACCTCGACGACATGTTCCACCCGGTGCACCACTGGTGCCCCAAGATCCCCTGGCGGCGCCTGCCCGAGGCCACCGCCCTCCTCTCCGAGTGCCTGGAGCGCTGGGACGAGGTGCCGTGGTGCTCCGGCTATTTCTTCCGCCGCCGTTCCACCCCCGAGGTGCCGTGCGTGATCGAGGACGTCATCGCCCGCCTCGTCTCCAAGCCCGCACCCCCCGCGGCCGTGGCCGCCGAACACGCGGCCGTCTGACCGATCCCCTTCATCCTGTCCACGCCCGGACCGCCCCAGTGCCGCCCGGGCGGCACCCCCTTGCCCGTCCGGGCCGTGCCGGCACCCGCCGCCGAGGAGGCGGCCAACCATGACCCATCCCCAGCTCGACCTGCCCACCGCAAGCGTGCACAGCTTCGACGACTTCACCCGGTTGCGCGAGGTCGTCGTCGGCCGCGCCGACCACTACACCGCGCACGACGCCGACCCGACCTGGCGGCTGTTCTACTTCGAGAACGTCGCCCCCCACCTGGCCGACGGACAGCGGCAGATGCCGATCCCGCAGCAGATCGTCGACGAGCTGAACGAGGACGTCGCCGGCTTCGCCGACGCCTTGGCCGGCTGCGGGGTGCGCGTGCTGCGCCCCGCATCTCCGGGCAAGGACGCCGAGGTGTCCTCCCCCTGGTGGAGCAGCGGAGCGACACCACCGCTGAACGTCCGCGACAACGCGATCATCCTCGGGGAGACGATCGTGGAGACCGCCCCACACATCCGCGGCCGGATCTTCGAGAACGACCACCTCAAGCCCCACTTCACCCGCTACTTCGAGCAGGGCGCGAACTGGCTGTCCATGCCGCGCCCCGCTCTCGCCGCCGGCTCCCTCGACACCGCCTACTTCGACCGACAGGGCATCGACGTCACTGCGGCGATGGCCGACGAGGCCGCCCTGCCGATCGACGGCCTGGGCCTGGAGATGGTCTTCGACGGCGCGCAGTGCATCCGCTTGGGCCGCGACGTGCTGTGCAACGTCGCCAACCGCAACCACCAGCTGGCCTACCGGTGGCTGGCCCGCAACTTCCCTGACCTGCGCCTGCACCGGCTGCCGGGGATCGCCGACAACCACGTCGACTCCATCGTCGTGCCGCTGCGCCCGGGCCTGATGCTGCTGCGATCCCCGCAGTACCTGCAGTTCCTGCCGGAGGCAATGCGCGGCTGGGAGGCGATCTACCCGCCGCCGAGCGCTGTGGCCGAGCAGGACTACGACGCGCTCGGGTTCGTGATCCCCACCGCGTCCCGGTACATCGATATCAACGTCCTGTCGATCGACGAGAACACGGTGGTCGTCAACTCGCTCTACCCGGAGCTGATCGAGCTGCTGGAGCAGCGAGGCTTCACCGTCGTCCCTGTCCGGCACCGGCACCGGCGCCTGTTCGGCGGCGGGCACCACTGTTTCACCCTCGACACCGTCCGCGACGGCGGTCTCGAGGACTACCTCGCGACCTGAACGCCAGGCCCGCACCCCAACAAGCCCGTCCGGCCGCCACCTGCGCGGCCCGAACCCCAAGGAGTACCCGGCCATGAGCAGCAGCACCGGAGCGTGGCCTCCGCCCCGCGCGTTCTGGACCGACATCCTGCCCGAGAAGACCGCCGGCATGAGGCGCCCGTACCTGTTCAAGGGCGTCGTCCCCGCCTCGGCGGCGAACACGGCCGCCGTCCTGGACGGCTTCGCCGCGATCCGCCGTGCCCACGCCACCGGGGTGGAGATCACCGCGAACGCCAGGGTGTACGTGGGCGAGGAGCACCGCCCCGACCTGGTGGACAAGGTGCTGGCCGCCGACGGCTGGCACGAGGGCGGCGGCTTTCCTGCGTGGATGCAGGAGCAGGTCGGCGCCGAGCGGTTCAGCCTGGTCCTCAACACACTGGAGAGCGTCAGCGAGCCGCTGGCCGCGGGCCTGGGCGAGTTCGTCGGCGCGCTGATCGACGGCTGGGGCCTCCCGGCCGGCGGCGCCGAGCTGGTCGCCTTCGTCGGCAACTACAGCGGGACCGCCTTTGGCTGCCACGAGGGCTACGAGAACGCGTTCCTCACCCACTACGGGCCCGGCACCAAGGACTTCTACTGCTGGCCGGCCGAGGAGTACCGCAAGCTCACCGGAGGCAGCGACCCGCTGTACGGCGACTACACGTGGCTCCTGGAGCACGGCGAGCACTTCGCCCTGGAGCCCGGCGACGCGCTGTTCCTGCCCGAGCGGGTCTTCCACGTCGGCCGGCAGAGCGAGTTCTCCGTCTCCGTCGCCATCTGCCTCTACACCCTCCCCGACGCCGCGATCGCCCGGGCCTGGATCGCACCGGACCTGCTCGGTGCCCTGCTGGCCAGCGAGCCGGACACCGACGCCGGCAGGCCGTCCCCGATGCAGCCGCTGACCGCCGGCCCCGGCGAGCTCGCCGGCCGCCTGAGCACGGTGACCGCCGCCGCGTTCACCACCGCCGCCCAGCAGGCGCCGGGCGCCGCACAGCAGCACGCCCACCAGCGCTGGTACACCGTCCTCAGCAACGGCGGCTGGCAGCAGGCCGACCACGACCTCGCCCGCGACGAGGCTGCCGCCGCGTTCGCGGTCACCGACCTCGCGCCCGGCACGAGCGTCGCGGTCCGCGCCCCCTACCGGCTGATGGTCACCGGCAAGCAGGCGTTCCTCCGCAGCTGCGAGACGGCGGCCGACCCCGCCGTCCTCACCCCCGGCCTGGTCGAGCGCCTAAACGACGGCCCGACCACCCTTCCCGACGACCCGAAGGTGATCGCCGCGATCCGCACGCTCGGCGCCACCGGCGGCCTGACCGTCACCACTGCGCCCGAGGAGACCGAGTGACCACCACCGCACCCGCCCCCACGCTCGACAGCCTCAGCGGCACCAGCCTCGTCGAGGCGTATCTGCGAGCGAACCCGGAGACCCGCAGCTACATCCACGCCACCCTCCAGGGCACCCGCAACAGCGGTGACGACCTCGTCGACAAGCACCTGAAGCCCATGATCGACACGGTATACCGGCAGATCCGCGCCCTGGTCGACCCCGGCGCTCTCACCGTGGCCCAGGCCCGCATGTACATCGCCGAGCTCGCCGTCTTCGCCCGACACAATGCCCAGTTCCTGCGCCTCGCCGCCCAGCAGGTCTACGGCTCCTGCCCCGCCCTCGGGCACGAGTTCGACCGCAACTTCCTGGAGGAGGGCGGCGAGCCCGGCAAGGTCCCCGCCCACTACATCCTCTACACCCGCGCGCTGCTCGCCGACCTCGGCCTGCTCGTCAACGGCCACGTCCCCGCCGACGAGACCGCCAAGCTGGTCCTCCAGCACCAGGTCCTCGTGAACTCCCACATGACAGGACTCATCGCCGGCGGCTACTACGCCACCGAGGGCGTCGCCGTCGCTGAGACGGAGATCCTGAGGGAGATCACCGACCGTTACGGCGAGCTGACCATCCAGGCCAGTGGCGCGGAGCTGAAGAACCTGGACTACTACTACCGGCTCCACCTCGACGAAGGCCACGAGGCCGCGCAGGTCGGCGGCATGAGCGTGGAAGAGGCGCACATCGAGGGCCTGGCCCGGTTCATTCGTCAGAGTGAGCTCTTCCACCTCGACCTGCCGCAGGCCTCTGAGGGCTTCCTTCAGATCTTCAACGCGATGGCACACTGGTGGACCCAACTAGCCTATCGCGCAAGGGAATTGAACTAGTGTCCGAGACTGTCGCCGCCACCGGCTCCGGCCCCGAGGTCCGCTCCGGCGGCTGCCTGTGCGGGAAGATCCGCTTCACCGTCACCGGCCCGGTGGACGACCCGCACATCTGCGCCTGCAAGGACTGCTCGAAGCGCTCCGGCGCGCCGTTCCAGTGGTGGCTCGGCTTCGCGATGGCAGGGCTGAAGTGGACCGGTGCCGAGCCGACCTGGTTCGACACCCACCCCGGCAAGACCGCTCGCGGCTTCTGCGGCGCCTGCGGCAGCCACATCGCCGCCCGCGACTACGGTGACGGCATGGTCATCGGCATCCTCGCCACCGCCCTCGACCACTGCGCCACCGACCTGGCCCTGGTACCCACCAACCTGAATCGGCTCGCCGAGGCCGCCCCCTGGCTCGCCCAGTACGACAACCGGCACGCGGCGGCTGGCTGACCCCGGCCCCTGCGGGGGCAGGCGCACCTGACAGCGTGCGCCCCCGCAGGACCCTGTCGCCGGGCTGTGCTGGGGCCGCCTCCACCCCGCACCACCAGCGCCCGCACCGACCGCCCCGGAGGACCCGTGCCCACCGCCACCCATGTCGCCACCGAGTACGGAACCCTGCGCCGCGTCGCCATGCGTCACGCTGGCGACTTCACCCGCCCCCTGACCGGCCCCGGCGTTCACCCCGTCCTCGCCCGCCAGCAAGCCACCAGCACCTGGACCTTCTACGATCCCGCCGCCGTCCGCGCGCAACAGGACCAGCTGATCGGCCTGTTGCGCGATCGCGCCACCGAGGTAGTCCTGCTCCCCGCGGCGCCGGGCTGCTCCGCCCAGCACTACCCCCGCGACATCGCCTTCGTCGTCGACCACATCCTGGTCCGGGCTCGCCTGAACTCAGCGCACCGCCTTCCCGAGACCGACGCCCTCACCGACCCCGCGCTCGGACTGCGGCCCGTCGACCTGGAGCGCGGCACGATCGAGGGCGGTGACGTCCTGCTCCCCGACACAGGACGCGTCCTCGTCGGCCTGAGCGAGGAGACCAGCCCCGACGGTGCGGCAGCCCTCCAGGAGGCCCTCGTCCGGCACCGCGTCGACCGCGAGGTCATCCCCGTGCACTTCGCGGTCAAGGGGATCGTGCACCTCGACGACCACCTCGCCGTGGTCGCGCCGAGCACCGCCCTCATCCACCGCGAGGTGTTCACCGCCGACCAGAACCGCTGGTTCGACGCCCACTTCGACGACATCCTCCCGGTCACCGACACCGAAGCCCTCGCGGTCCAGGTCAACGTCCTGGCCATCGCCCCCGCCACGATCGTGGTCGCCGCCGGAAGCGACCGCATCGCCGCCGCCCTGGCCGCCCGCGGACTCGAGGTCCTAACCGTCGACTACTGCGAGGTCACCCGCATCCCCGGCTCCCTGCGCTGCACCACCCTGCCCCTGCTGCGCACCTGACCTCCGCTCGCCTTCTCGAAGCTGCCCGCTCCCGACTCGCCCACTCGGGCTCGCCCACTCCGGGCTGCCGGGCCGCTCACGCACCGCCGGCCCCCTCGCCGCCGCCCCCGGAGGATCCCTGCGTTGTCCAGTCCTCTCTCACTCGTCCTCGTCGCCGTTCCCGCCGTGGTGCTGGCCTGCCAGGCCGGCGGCTGGGCCGCCCGCCGCCTCGGCCAGCCGCCCGTCATCGGCGAGATGGCCGTCGGCATCCTCCTCGGCCCCTCCCTCCTCGGCTGGCTCGCCCCCGGCGTCCAGCACTTCCTGCTGCCGCCCGCCGTCCTGCCCTACACCTCCGTGCTCGGCAACCTCGCCCTGCTCGTCTTCCTCTTCCTAATCGGCCTCAATCTCGACCTGGGCGCCTTGCGCGCCACCCGCCGCGCCGTCGCCTCCGTAGCCGCTGGCAGCATCCTGCTGCCCCTCGCGCTCGGCGCCGCCCTCGCGCTCGCGATGTACCCGGCCCTCGCGCCTCCCGGCGTGGAGCAACTGCCGTTCGTGCTGTTCGCCGGCACCGCTCTGTCCATCACCGCCTTCCCTGTCCTCGCGCGGATCCTCACCGACCGGGGCCTGGCTACCACCCGCCTGGGCACCTTCGCGCTCGCGTGCGCGGCCACCGACGACGCCCTCGCCTGGTGCCTGCTTATAGCGGTCACCTCCCTGGCCACGGCCGGCTCCCCGATGGATGCGCTCACCGCCCTTGCCCTGACCGCCGCCCTCACCGCCGCGTTAGCCGCGGCGCGCCCCGTCGTGAAGCGGACGCTGGAGCGCGCCGCCCGCACCTCCGACGACCTGGTGACGGTGCTGCTGGTCACCGAGCTGCTCCTGGCCGCGTGCGCCACCGACCGGATCGGCGTCCACCCCGCGATCGGCGCGTTCCTGGTCGGCGCGACCGTGCCGCGCGGGGTGCCGACCGTCGAACGCAGCGCTGCTCGCCTCCAGGCGGTGGTCGTCCCGGTGCTGCTGCCGCTCTTCTTCGTCGACACCGGTCTGCACACCGACCTCGCCGCCCTCCCCGCCGGCCAATGGGGGTGGGCCGCACTCGTCCTGGCCGTCGCCGTGATGGGCAAGTGGGTCGGCGCCGCCGGAGCAGCCAGGCTCGCCGGCTGCGACTGGCGGTGGTCCGCATTGCTGGGCACCCTGATGAACTGCCGCGGGATCACCGAGATCGTCGTCCTCGGCATCGGCCTCCAGCTCGGAGTCATCTCCGCAAACCTGTTCACGATCATGGTCGTCATGGCCGTCGTGACCACCGCCGCCACCGCGCCCCTGCTCGACCGCCTCACCCGCAACGCCCCCGACCTCAATGCCCCGTCCCCCGCCGGGGTGCCGGTCACCGCGCTGCCCAACACACCGGGAGCGACCCGATGACCACCGTCCCTGCCGCACGGGCCGCCGCGGGCGACGCCGAGACGGCGATACGCTCCCGGCGCAGTACCGTCCGCCTCACCGCGCCAGCTCCTGGCCCAGACGAACTCCTCGACCTACTGGCAGCCGCGGCCACCGCACCCGACCACGGCCAGCTGCGCCCCTGGCGTCTGATCGCGATCTGCGGCAACGCCCGCGTCCGGCTCGGCGAAGCTGCGGCCGAGGCCGCGCCCACCGCCGACCTGGCCAAGAGGACCGCCGCCAAACACCTGCGTGCCCCGCTGATGCTCGCCCTCGTCTTCCAGCCCCGCGACCTTCCGGCCATCCCGCGCTGGGAGCAACTGGCCGCGACGTCCGCGATGGCCACCACCCTGCTGCTGCTCCTCGACGCCCGCGGCTGGGGCGGTGTCTGGTACGGCGGGCCCTACCCGGATGCGCCGCAGGTCCGCAAGCACCTCGGCGTCGGCGACGCAGAGCAACTGCTCGGCTACCTGAACGTCGGCACCCCCGTCCCCGGCGAGGCACCCCGGTCGCGTGCCGCTGCCGACGTCCGGTCCAAGCTCAGCTGGCTCGGCGACACCGCCCTCTGACCCCGCTCCGTGATCGGCCCGACCAGTTCACTCCCGGGTCGGGCCGATCAGGTCAGAAGGCGTGGAGCGGGCCCCCCTCGGCGGCGTCGGCCAGGCGCCGCGCCAAGCGCCGACTCTTGAGGTGCTGAGCAGCCGTCTTCGCCTTCGCCAGCGACTCCTCCCACTCCGCCCGGTCACCACGCAGCCGCGCCAGTTCCGCACCGGTGATCAACAGCTCCACACTGTCGCGCGTACGCTCCGGCGGCAGCCCCATCGCCACCTTCAAAGCCTCCGTACCCTCCTCGGCCAGCCCGGCCATCGCCAGCGCCCACGCGGCCTGCCCTTCCAGCTCCGGGCGGTCCAGCCACGCCAGCCACCTCGGGTCCGACCCACGCCCGGCCCGGTCGAACGCGGCACGCGCCCGCTCCACCGCCGCCCGGCACCGCGCGCCGTCACCGTTGTAGGCCCACGCCCTCGCCTCCGTCACCGCAACGTAGGCCCGCACGAGCGCCGGTGCGCCAGTCGCCGCGACCACCGCGCTGCGGGCATGGGTCAGCACCTCCCGGCCGTCGCCCCGTACCGCCGCCAGCCGGGCCTGGTGAATGCATCCGCGTGCCAGCCGGCCGCGATCCCCGATCGCCTGCGCCAGCCGCATCGCCTGCAGGTCGTAGCGTTGAGCCAGGCCCGGCAGCTGGTCGTCGTAAGCCATGCTCGCCAGCGCGAGCACCGCGTCGGCGACGCTGCCGTACAGCAGCCGGGCACGCCCGGCGTTGAAACCCCCTTCGAGCAGCGGAACGGCGTGGGCGGCGAGGAAGGCGGCGAACACGGAGCGGAACTGCCCCCCTCCGTGCCGGGCGTCCGTCCTGCCGTACAGGTCGGTATGCGCGTCCAAGAGCTCGATGTCCGCCACAGTCACCCGCCGCTGTCCGCGCCCGGTGATCTCCGTGTCGGGAAGCATGACCAGCGCCTCGACCGCAGAGGGCGTCGAGGCGAACGGCATCCTCCGCACCGCCGCACTCCTGGGCACGGCGTCCATCTGCCAAAGCCGCCGCAGCATCCGCACAGCGTGTCTCAGGTCGCCGTATTGGAGCGCCTGCTCGGCGACATCCGTGTCCTCGGACGACCATCCCAGGCTCTCAGGGGTCACCTGACGCTTGCACGCCCGGGTCAGGACGTAGCACGCCGCAGCCGCCAGTTCCGGACCCGGCTGCGCCCCCGCGAACCAACGCGACACCGTGCTTGTGCTTACGGACCGGGGATGGCCGGTGGCCGCGCAATGCTCGCGGATCCTCTTGGCGAAACCCGACATCGACCACTTGAGCCCATCCAGCACGATCCGCTCGAGGTCCCTGTTCCTCTGCGAGGCGCCGCGCACCGACGCCGACCCGCTCATGCGCCTGCCCCCGGGATCTGGGTCACCGTCAGCTCACGCATGCCGGTCTCGGACCGGTTGGACGAAGACCTTCGTGCGGTGTCGCGGGGCTACCAGGGCGCTGCAGGACGCGCCCGCCCGATCCATGTCGCCGGCCGTCTCGCCGGTAGGCGGGTCGGTGGAGCTATCCGCGGGCCGAGGCACGGAGCCGGTCGTGTCCATGAGGAGCCCCCGAGGGCGGTGTCAGATGGCGATCTCATTCCGGACCAGGGCGAGGAAGCCTCCGCGCGCCTGGATTGCGGTGAGGGTGTCGGCATAGACACATGGAAAGGTGCTGATATCGACCCGGGACACCGCGACGATGCCGTGGATCTCGCCGCGGCAGATCGCCGCGTACAGCCGGGCCATCTGCGGGCGGATCGCGGGGTCGGCCATGCCGGTGCTGTCGTACGTCGTGATGGGGGCCTGCCAGCTGAGGCGGTGGACCACGGCTTGGGTCTCGGCCAGTCGGCCGGCGGGATCCTGGCCCGGCTTGACCAGGGTGTACCGGCCGACCCGCACGGGTGTACCAGTTGCAGCGAGGCGCTGCACGGCGCGGTTGAGGAATGCCTCACGCAGGGCGAGCAACTGGGCGGTGTTCGCCTCCTCGCGTAGAAATCCTCCGGCGGTGTGCAGAGGCGGTCTGCTGCTCGTGTGCAAGGCGCTGGGCCGTGCCGGCAGATAGGAGACGGACGGGCGCAGGACGCGTACCTCGTCGGCACGCTTCGCCTTCGTTGTGATGGTCGGCAAGACGAAGGGGCGGTCAGCTGTTTGCGGTGTTGTGTCAGCAGGCGATGCCATGGGTCACCTTCACTGCGTCGGCGGCGGGCGAAGAACGATGAGACGAGGTCTGACTGGGGTGGCGTGCGCTGCCGCTGGTGGTGGGGGCGGACCAGAAGGCAGGACGTGTGAATCGGCCGGGGCCGGGAGCGCGGGTGAGGAGCGCGCACACCGGCAGCCGCCCGGGGCCGGAGTGGATGTAGGTGGGCCACGTGCCGGTCAGTGCGGTGACGTCCGGCATGTGCCGGGGCCACAGCCCGATCCCCGCCTTCCGGTGGTGCAGTACCAGCGGGGCGGTGGCGTAGGGGTGAGGCGTGGAGAGGAGGTGGGTGGAGGAGATGACGCTGCCGGGCGGGAGCCCGTGCCGGAGTACGGCCATCAGGTGGCTGGCCGCGTCGTTGGGCAGCCATGGCAGTACGTCGTGCAGGAGGACAGCGATGGGGCGCCGCCAGTCGAGCCCTTGAACCGCGGGATGGGCCAGCAGCGCCTCGGTTGCGGTGATATCGGCGAGGACCGCGTCCGAGCTGTCCGAGCCGGGCCGGCAGACCAGCCCGATGCGGCGGGCAGCGTGCGCGTGGAGGTCGCGGTCGACGTAGACCGTGCGGGCGCCGGCCGGGCCCGGGTGCCGAGCGGCGGCGATCTCGTGGACTTGCGGGCCAGTGGGGGAGGGCAGGCCGCAGCCCAGGTCGAGAATCTGGTCGAAGCCTCGCGCGACGAGGTGGGCCGCCGTGCGTCGTCCGTGCTGATGCAGAGTGCGAGCGGCCTGCGGCCACCAGGTGACTGCTCTGGCTACCTGGGCGGCCACGTTGCGGTCCACCGCGAAGACGGCGCCGCCCAGGAGAGCAGTGTGGATCCGGGCCGCCGAGACAGCGGGTACGCGGGGGTTCATGCCGGCCTCCTTGCCCCGGAGTCCTGTGTCGCGGCATGAACCGTGGCCGCCTGCCGGGTGGCGCGGCTACCGGCGGCCTCGGCGGATGACTGTTGCTGGACAACGGCTTGTTGCAGCTGGGCCAGGCTCCACTGGGAGGGCATCGCCCTGCGGACGGCGTCCTCCAGCAGCTGGCGCTGGCCTATCGCCGCCCGACCGTTGTCTACGCCGCTCTGCGCCTGGCGGGGATGGTGAGTGACGTAGACCTGACGGCGCAGCCGCTGGGTGTTGCTTCCGTCCCAGCCCCATGCCGTGCACGTGTACTCGGTGAGCAGCGCGACGGGTTCAGCCAGTGATTCCGGTACGAGACGCATGGTGATCGCCCCCTTCTCGGCCAAGCGGACGAGCAGGGACAGTCCGTCGGGTATCCGGTCCAGCACGCTCTGGTGCAGCAGCAGTAGCGTCCGGCACCCATGGGAGGACGCCTGTCGCCGGCCAGGGTTGGCGGAGGCCGGTGGGTCCGGCAGAGGCAGGAGGGACGCCGGGAGGGGACCGGCGCTGTAGACGAGGGCGGCCCGGGCGCTGGCCTGGAGCGCGTCCACCCATGCTCCGGACGGGGCGAAACCGTCGAGATGGTGCTGATGGCCCGGATGTGTCAGGAGTGCACGTGCCTCCTGCACCTCGCGGTCGGGTGCTCCGTAGGCGCCCAGCAGGGCGCCCGCGATCGCGGCGGACATCGGAGCCCGGGCCAGCTCCAGGGCGCGAATCCTGCTGGCCGACGCCTTGACGATGTCCGCGGCCTGCTGGTCGCTCAGCCCGGCGCGCGTGCGGTAGCGGCGCATCAGCGCGCCGACCAGGACGCGAGGCAGGGAGGGAATGGCGCACTGCGGTGCACACGGCGGGAAGACGAGTCTGCCGGTGGTCATGGGCGTACCGCCGTGGGACCTGTCGGGACGAGGGCGGTGGGGACCTGGGGTTGGGACCGCAGCCAGTCGCAGGCCTCGACGGTGGTGTCCACGGCAAGGGTGGGCACGGAGCCTTCGGGACAGTGAGTGCGCCCCGCCGCGATCCACACGGTGTGCAGCCCCGCCCGCACACCTCCCTGGATGTCCGTGTCCAGGCGGTCACCGACCATGGCCGCCCAGGTGCTTTCGTCGGCATGGAGTTCGTCCAGCGCCACACGGAACAAGGCCGGGTCCGGTTTGCGTACGCCGTACTCGCCGGAGACGACGACGGAGTCGAAGTACGGCGTGAGCCGGGCCATGTCGAGCTTGATGCGCTGCGCGTCCGGCGATCCGTTGGTCACCACACCCAGCGCCCACCCATCGTCCACCAGCTCCTCCAGGGCGGTGCAGACCTCCGGGCGGTGCGGAACGAGATCGGCGGACCGGCGCCGGTACTCGGCGTGCAGGGTGGCGATGGACGTACGGATCCCGAAGTCGCTTTTGATCTCTTCGAAGAAGTGATGCCGTGCCCCGGCGTGCCGCTGCTCCGCCTCCAGGAGCCAGGGCAGAGGGATGCCCGTGCTCCGGGAGTACTCGGCGGCCCAGCGGGCGAACGCGGCCGTGTGGTCGGTGAGGGTGTCGTCTAGATCGAACAGCGCGATCTTCCGTGCGGGACGCGGGCTTGTCGCAGGCCCAGTGCGTGTCATCGTTGTCACGCTCGCGGCGGCTGCCGTCGGCTCCGCCGAGCTCCTGCGGTGCCGCAAGGTGCAGTCGGCCAGGGTGACTTTGTCAAGGACGGCGCCGCGCAGCTCCCGCAGAAGCTGACGGGCGATGACGCGATGGATGGCGTCGTCGTCGAACCGCACGTCCTGGTCGACCTGTGGCGGATTCGTTGGCGAGTAGACGGTGCCGCGGACCCCGACAAGTTCGGCCTCGCGCACGCGCAGCGCGATGAATCCCTGCTGCAGAACGTGGCAGGCGCGCAGGGCGCGGCGGGCGTCCTTGAGGCACACGGCCGGCGTCGCGGTGACGATATCCCGGGGGAAGGTCAGCGACTTCTGCAAGGCGGCGTCCGCGTTGAGCAGCCATAGCACCCCGTGCTCGTTGCAGTCCGGCTCAGCGCTGCAGACGGCGCACAGCGGCCTTTGGTCCATGACCTCACGCTGCCGCGCCGGGTGGTGCAGGGCCCACTGCCTGGGGCCGGATGGCGTTCCGCCCCACCGCTCCCACAGGACGCCGTCGATGTCGCGGTCCTCGGGCTGCTCGTCGGCGTACGCGACGTGGCCGCTGTCGTCGAAGAGCACGGTGACGTCGCACGGACCTTCGTCCGCGAAGGGAGCGACGTAGAGCTGGTTCCCGGGCGCAATAAGAGCGCTCACGGCAGCCGGGGCCGCGGCGGGTGGGAGAGCGAGGGGTCTCACGGGAGGTCTCCGGGGTTCAGGACGCGAGGGCGCGCGGGGCTACGGCGTTCACAGCGAGCTGGAGGAGCAGCGGGGCAGTGATGACGCGACCGAAGGGCTGCCAGCGGATCCATCGCGTGGAATTGATGAGCGCCGGGGTGGTGCCGGGGATTGGCGGGAGCGGGAGGGTGGTGCCACAACTGAAGTACTGGGTGCGGGCCGGCCACACGGGGATGTCCGATTCCTCGGGGACGAAGAACGCCCATCGGCCCTCGACGGCGCTGACCGCGCCGACCGGGTCGACGGACAGCTCCATCCGATCGAGCAGAGCGACGGCCTGGTGGGCCAAGTCCTCGTCGATGAGGACGACCTCGAAGCCGGGGCCGACGGGCAGGATCCCTGCGCAGTGCAGAAGCAGCAGGTCCGCAAGCTCCGAGTCCGGGCGCACACTGCGGGACAGACGGGTGCTCAACTCGGCCTCCTCGCGGCTTTGGAGTACACCGTGGAGGTCTTCTCATACGGGGCGACTCCCACAGCGGCCGGTACGCAGGAGTAGCTCCGTACGGTGTTGTGGCAGTCGACCTGGACCCGCTCGTTGAACAGGCTGACGGAACAGCTGGGGGTGGCGGTGTGCGTGGGCATCGGGGGAATCTCCAAGGAAGGGGGAGGTGGAGCGGCCTGCGCGTTCGGCGCCCGGTTTAGGCGGGAATGGCCGTTGTGGCGTGGCGGGTGGCGTGCTCCGGTCCGGCGAAGCGGTGGGAGTACTGGCCCTTGGAGGTGCCCAGGGCTGTCTCGGCCAGTCGCAGCAGTTGGATGTCGGAGGTGCCGGCGGGCGCGTAGATGTGGTGCGCGTCGCGCAGATAGCGCTCCATGGGGCGGTCGGTCTGCAGGCCTGCGGCTGCGTGGATTTCCATAGCAGTGCGGGCGGAGTCCAGGAGGAACTCCACATTGACGAACTTGGCGTTCATCAGCTCGGCGTCGCAGGACGGGGGGTCGTCCCGCAACTCGGTGCCGTTGTGCAGAACGCCATCAAGGAGGCTGGCCGCGTGGTAGGCGGTGAGCCGGGCCGTCATCAGCCGCGATTGGATCTGGCCGATCTTGCGTTGGACCGTCGGCAGGGCGTGCAGAGGCTTGCCGTAGCGGATGCGCTCGCGGCAGAACGCCGTGGTGGTCTCCAAGATGGCCTCGTGTAGACCGAGGGCCACGGCCGTGAGGTTGGGGCGGCCGTACAGGATGCTCGAGGAGTAGGCGACGTCTTTGCCGTCGCCCTCGGCGCCGAGCCGGTTGGTGGCGGGAATGCGGCAGTTGTCGAAGATCAGCTCTCCGAAGGAGAACCCGTGCAGGCCGAGGGTGTCCTGGTGTGGTGAGACGGTCAGGCCGGGCCTGCCGGATTCGACGAGGAAGGCGGTCAGCCCTCGGGAACCGGTGCCGGTGCGGGCGACGACGCCGTGAAGGTGGCCGATGTGGGAGTTGCCGACGTAGACCTTGGCGCCGTTGAGGAGGTAGTCGTCGCCGTCACGTTCGGCGGTCATCTGCATGCCGAGTACGTGGCTGCCGGAGACTTCCTCGGTGACCGCGATCGTGGGCAGGCACGTTCCGGCGGCGATCCGGGGCAGCCAGGTGGCCTTCTGCTCGTCGGTCCCGAAGTGCATGATCTTGGCTGTGCCGAGCTGGGAGGCCTGCACCATCGCGCCCATCGAGGCGCTGATGCGGGAGAGTTCCGCGATGATGAGGGTCTTGGCGAGGTGACCGACTGCCATCCCGCCGTACTCCGTTCCGATCGTGGCGCCGACCCAGCCGCGCCGGGCGATCTGACCTGCCAGCTCGTGCTCGATGCGGTGGCTGGCTTCCATGTCCGCGACGCGTGGCGCGACGACGGTCTCGGCGAACGCGCGTACTTCGTGACGGAGCTGCCGGTGGCTCTCGGTCAGGAACGACTCGGACACGGGATTCCCCTCCATTGGGACACCCAGGGTCGGGTGTCGTCGGCGAAGCGGTGACTACGAAAGACGGATGCCGGCACCGTCGTAGACGAGTTGCAGAACGCGGTCGCGGTACTGCTTGATCAGGGCGAGGGATGCCTGGCCGGTGGACTGGTCCATCGCCTCGAGCCCGATGAAGCACACGGTCCCGAAGACGTCGCCGCCGGTTCCGTCGGGGTCGTGGATGAGGGGAGCTCCGGCGTAGGTGCGGATGCCGAGTTGGTCTACGACTGGGTTCACCGCGAAGCGGGGCTTGGCACAGACATTCGGCAGGACGAGGGCCTTGGTGCGGTGGGCAACTTCGGGGCAGTACCCCCAGTCGGGGGCCATCGACCGCTCCACCTGCGGAAGATCGCCGCCCGGGTGGGCGGAGAGGCCGACGAATTCCTGTCGGCCGGTGACCGGGTTGAACGCGTTGACGATGGCGTACGGAGCGCCGGCCTCGGCCGCCAGCGCGGTTGCCAGCTCATCCAGCTGCGGGTCTATGCGGTCCAGGCCGAGATGCTGTAGCAGCTGAAAGCGGGCTTCAGCGGCAGGGGTTCGGGGGGCAGGGATCATGTGCGGGCTCCGAGGACGGTGTGCGGGGACGCGGGCAGGCGGTACAGGGCATGGCGAACGACGTCTTTGAGGACCTCGAGGACGGACCGGCGGTCGCGGGCGTCACACGCGACGACCGGAACGCTGGCGTCAAGTCGCAGGGCTTCGCGGACCTCGTCCAGCAGGTAGCGCGGAGCTCGGTCGAACTGGTTCACCGCGATGAGGAAGGGCAGTTGCTGTGCCTCGAAGTAGGCCACAGCGTCGAAGGCGTCTTCCAGGCGACGGGTGTCGACCAGCACCACCGCGCCGGCTGCGCCACGGGAGAGGTCGTCCCAGATGTTGTTGAAGCGGTCCTGCCCTGGAGTGCCGAACAGCATCAGAATGATTTCCGGGTGGAGGGTGATCCTCCCGAAGTCCATGGCCACGGTGGTTGTCTTCTTGGACTCCACGCCCACCAAGGCGTCGACGCCCTCGCTGGCCTGGGTCATCGCCGCTTCCGTGAGGAGCGGCCGGACCTCGCTGACTGCGCCGACCAGGGTCGTCTTGCCCGTGCCGAAGCCCCCGGCGATAACAATCTTGATCTTCCGCAGGCGCGGGGGAGCAGCCTCACAGGTTGTGTAGGCCGACAAGGACAGCCTCCAGGAGTTCTCGGTCGGGACGATGGCTGGCGTCGTGGTGTTCGGCGATGACCAGGGCTTGGACGTGGAGCAGGTCGGAGGCGAGGATCTTGGCCACCTGAACGGGCTGCCCCAGGTGGAACGCGAGTTCGGCGACGGGCTGGGGAGTCGCGCACAGCAGGCGGATCCGCTCGCCCTCCGGGCCGAGATCGATGTCCGCGGGAACGGGGTGAGCAGCCAGCAGCGTGTCCAGCTGCAGCGGGTAGTCAGAGCGGGTGCGTCCGCCCGTAAGCGCGTAAGGGCGAAGCCGTGCACCTCCCGCCCCGATGACAGCGTCGCTATAGGGGCCGACCACGTCACTGGACCAGCTGCGGTGCGCTGGGGGCAGGGTTGAGCGATGCGCTGCGGACAGGGTTGAGCAAGTGCTCGCGCATCCTGTCGATCCACTGGTGCATCTCGTATCCGACAACGCCCACGTCGGCCGTCGAGCTGGTGAGCACGGCCAGCAGCGCACCGACCATGTTGGGGACCTGCTTCGGGCCGTCCGCCCGCATGATGAACAGCGTGCCGGAGTCGTGTTCGATGGCGGTCTGCTGCACCTGGCCCGGCGCGTCCACGAACACTCCGCTCGACAGGGACGCGAGCCCGCTGACTCCCGCAGCAAGCGTGTCCGCGTCCGTTTCCGAGAGCCCGGCGTATTCGTTGACCAGGCCGTCGGACGTGACGAGGACAGACGCGGCGACTCCGGGGACGCGGTCGACGAAGTCCGCCAGCATCTGACCCAGGGCGCTCAACGAGGTGGTGTGCTGTGACATGAAAATTCTCCAGGGAAGGGGAAAAGGGGGCGTCACTCGCCGGCCGAGCGATGGCCCGCCGCGTGGTGGGCACCCGCGCGGTACTGCGCCATGAGGCCGGGCGTGGGGCCTTTGCTCGCCGGCGCAGACTGGGGTGGAGCAGAGGTCTGGCCAGCGGCGGGCGTGGCAGGGCGGCGGGGCAGGGGAGCTCGCCCCTCGGTCGGGGCTTCGGTGGCATGTTGGCGCACGGCAGGTGCTTCCGTCGCTATCGGGTGCACAGCGCCCGAAGGCTGGGACAGGCCAGAACGGCCTTGGTGGACCGAGAGCTCGGGGAGCACCTGGTATTGCACTGGCTCTGCCGGCGACGCGGGCACGCTGTGGACCGTGGCCACGGGCGAGGTCATGAGGACCGCGTTGGGGATGAGCGCGAAGGCGGTCACCCCGGGGCCGTCGGTGTTCGCCTGCAACTGGACCCGGATGCCGCAGCGCTGGGCAAGCTGGCCGGTGACCACCAAACCGATGCGGCCCGCTTTCAGGTGCGAATAGACGTCCACGGTCTGCGGCGCGGCCAACTGCTCGTTCAGCTGGCACACCAGCGCGGGAGTCATGGACATGCCCTGGTCGCGGACCGCAATCACCAGGCCGCCTTGCTCCACCGTCGCGGTCAGCTGCACCTTCGTCCGGGAATCGGAAAACTGGGTGGCGTTCTCCAGCAACTCGGCCAGCAGGTGGACCACGCTGGGACCCACGTGTCCAGGGAAGGACAGCCTGTCCGGGGCCAGGCCGACCCCCACCCGGTCGTACCGTTCGATCTCCTCGACGGCCTGGCGCAGCGCGGTGGACACCGGCAGAGGATCACGGGGACGGCCAGCCAGACTCTGCCCGCCCAGTACCGCGATGTTCTCCGTGAACCGCCGCAGCTGGGTCACCAGATGGTCGATGCCGAAGAAGTCATTGAGGATGTCAGGGTCCTCAACCCTGTTCTCCGCCTTGTCGAGGGCTGCCAGAGCTCGGCCCACCAGCGCGTTCTGCCGCTGGGCGATGGTCCGCAACAAATCTGTCTGCGCGCGCTCGCCGAGCGCGCTTCGCTGATGGAGCTGCCCTGCACGGTCGATAGCCTGTTCCACCTCGGCACGGGCGTGGAACAGCAGCTGCTCCACGGCCAGCGCGGGGTCGGCGCTGAGCGACCCGATGAACTCCGGTGGGACCGCCGACGGACTGCTGAGGGCTCCACCCTCTACCCGCTCCAGTGCCCCGCTGATCGCGGCACGCAGCTCCTCGACGCCGGTGACCAGGCTCTCCAGGTGCGCGTCAGCGCCCTCGAATGTGGCATCCGCGCGACGAACCCCGAACCAGGTGAACCCGATCCAGGCGGCACCAGCGACGGGCACGGCCACGGCGAGGGGGGCGAACGCCGCGTTGTGCACTGCCCAGGCACCGCCCGCCGAGACACCCGTCGCCAGCATCGGACCTAGGACCAGCCCGCGTAGCGAATTCCTGCTCAGCGGTGCTGAGCGGGCGGTGCGGCGCCGGAGTTGATTGGGGCGGCGGTGGTCAGACATGGGATTCCTCAAGAACACGGGCCCGGCAGGCTAGGGCGGGTGGAAGGGGGAGTCGTCGGCCGAACATCTGCCAGTGGCGGCGCCTGCGCGGCTGTGCTGCTGCGGACGGGAAGGCGGATTCGGCACGAACCCTGGCCAGCAGTTCCTGCACGGCTTCTGCGGCCATCACCAACCGGATCCGCGATTCCATGAGGCCAGCGGGCCCGGGAACACTGCTCAACCGTCGCGCCGCAGCGACTTTCGTGCCGGACATCGAGCCCGCCTCGCTCGCCCTGCCGAGGCCCTCAACATGGCTGGCGAGCCGGGTCAGGAGCTGGTCGACATCGGCTTGCCGCGACGGAAGCGGCAGGTCGTCGCCAAGCACGAGGTAGACGTCGCGCTCAGCCTTGGTGATGACCGCTGCGATATCGACGCCGGGCCGCTTGCCCGCCATGCGCGGCCACCACCACGAACGCGGAGCTGACACGATTGTGCTCAGTACCGGGGATACCGCAGGGGATGTGTCCGAGGCCGGGTCTGCGGAGGCCCTCACAAGGTCTCCTTGTTCCCACGGGAATCCGTCGATGTCATCGCGGTCTTCGGGGCGCTTGTCGGCGTAGCGGGTGCGGCCGGTCGCCGATGGGCACACTGACGCCGCACGGGGCCTCGCCCTACTCATGCGCCGGCTCCAACCGCGGAGCCGGCCAGCCGGAAGGGGTTGATCACGCGTCCGTCCGGGAGGATTTCGCCGGTGTCGAAGCGGACGACGCCGTTGCACAGCAGACCTTCCCTGCGCCGGGTGAGCAGCAAGCACTACGGCGGCATCGCGGTCCTGGGCTTCTGCGGAGGGGCAGTGGGGTCGGTGCTGACACATGGCGGGTCCTCGGAAGAAACGGCTCTGCGGTCATGGGCAGTGGCTGAAGGCGTAGAGGCTGCGAATAACGTTGCCTTTCGGCGGTGCGTTTCGGTAGCAAAAACGGCCCCCACTTCTCCCCACTTCAGGGCCCCCAGAGATTCCGAAATTTCTCCGCGCCACCCCTTCAAAGAACGGATATTCGCGATGAAATGGGACGGTCGGGGCAGTCGTGGTTCACGTGAGCGACGCCCGACGGCGGGAAGCTGTCCGGGGTTCCCACTTCTCCCCACTTCGTCGAAATTGCTTGACTGAAGTCATGGGTAGCGGTACAAGTCCTGGTCTCTGCTCAGGCGAGGCGCCGCCGTTCGCGGGAACACGAAGGGCCCTTCGTTTCTCCTGTTCAGAGCGCCGTGAGGTCTTCTCGGCAAGTCGGCCGCGCCCTTCTCACGTATCCGAGTCTCTGCGGGATGACGATCGCTACTGAGGCGTCGCAGCTCGAAAATCTCCACGATGAACCGTCTCGCTGTACGCATGTGGCACCGCGGGCCGACCAGGTGCGCCTCGAAAGGGAGAGAGTCGCTCGGGCAAGTGGGAAGAAGTGGGGATCTCTTTCGCTACCAATGGCTCTGCCGAATGGTCCACGGTGTTAGCAGGACTTGTAAGTCCGCGCCCCTGGGCGTCTCGAAATGCAGCGAGGAGGCGAGGGTGATCCCCGTGCTCGACCCCATCACCACCGAATCAGCGTGCGGTCATGGCGGCCTGGACGGTGCCCCGCTGACGCACGTCGCCTGTGACATCAGCGGCCTCGCAGCCCCGCAGCAGGCTGCCCGGCGCTTGGTCCGTGACGTCCTTGCGGGAAAGGCCGGCCAGAGCTGGGTGGATGATGTTGTCCTGGTGGCTGATGAGCTTGTAGGAAACGCCGTTCAACACGCCAAGGCCGCGATCGGCATCTCCCTTGATCTGTACGTCTGGGGGGCGACCGTGCAAGTCAGCGACAGCGGCGCGGACGTCGAGGCCGTCCCGGGCTCGCTGCAGTTGGCCGATGAGTTCGACGAGGGCGGCAGGGGCCTCTTTCTGGTTGACGTGCTGTCCAGCGCGTGGGAGGTGCAGCCGGAGGACCACGGGAAGCGTGTTGTCGCAGTCTTCCTGCACCGAGAGGTCGGCGCTGCTCGATGACTCCGCATGATCTTGTCCCGCGTTCCTTGTGCGGTGACCTTGTCTTCCGGCCACTGGGCATCAGCAGCGGAACCTCACGTTGGGGTCCGTCCTCCAGATGCATCAACGACGGGCGGTTGCTTGACGGGCTACGGCGGGCTGTGGAGTCGGGCGTCGACCTTGTCGACACCGCTGACTTTTACGGCAGTGGGCACGCGGAGAGGTTGATCGGCAAGGTGCTCCGGGAATTCCCGGGCCACACGGTGCAGGTCGCCGGCAAGGTCGGGCACGTGCGCGGTTCAGCATCGCACCCGTACGCCGGCTGCCGACTGCGGCACCAGCTCGAACAGACGCTGGAGAATCTCTACCTGGACGCTCTGGCCGTCTACACACTTGATTCCTATGACTTCGGATTGGGGGATCAGCACCTCGATCCGGTTATCGAGCAACTGCAGGCGATGCGAGACCTTCGTCAGATCAGGGCCGTCGGTCTTCGCGGCCCCGATTCCCGCGACTCCGCGCGGCACATACGGCGTTTCCGTGAACTATTTGACCGGATCAGGCCGGACGTGGTCTGGACGCAGGCCAGCGGGCTTCTCCCCCTCGCGATTCTGGAAGACGGAGAGGACCTTGGTGCCTTCACCGCGCGGCACGGCGTCGGCCTCGTGGTTGCCTCCCCCCTGGCCCACGGTGCGCTGGTCGGCGGTTGTCCGGCCAGAGCGCTCGCCGCCCTGGAAGGTCGGGCGCTCGCCGATGCGGATGCGGCCGCCATGGTGATCGACCGGGGCTTGGCGGAGTTGTCCCTCCGATTCGGAGGGGCACCAAGCTCCTTGGTGCGGCTGGCACTGCGCTTCACCCTCCAAGCGGCCTCGCACGCTGTTGTGGTCGTGGGCGTGGGTGATGAACGGCAGGTGGAGCAGTACTTCAGCTGTCTCGCCGGCCCGTTGTCGGACGAGGAGCTCGCCGAGGTTCAGGAAGTTTTTACTCGCATACGGATCGGCCTGCAGGATCGAGCAGGTGGCGTCCCCGTTGCCGGGGTGAACGTGTGATCGAGGAACGGGCCGTTCAGCCGGCCAGGGGCACGGTCACGATCGTCTCCCAGCGGTAGGCGGACCTTTCTCGCCGGAGCTCGACCAGGTCGACCGCACTCACCTGCAACGGAACAGGCGGTAGCTTTCGTAGCTCGCTGACGGCATTAACCACGGGTGCGGCCGGGCGGCGGCAGGGGTTGTACGCGAGTCCGAGGTGGGGTCGGTAACCCGAGGACGGTGCTCCGCCCGGCACTCCGACGCGCCGGCTCACGTCCGTCAGGGTGAGGTGGAGAGCTACCAGTGGCGTCCACGGGGTCAGAGTGAAGCGCACGGCTCCTCGGGAGCCAGCCACGGGATGGGCCAGGAGAGGGAAAGGCGCGACAGGCAGCTGCCACGCCTCACGGCAGAGCCGGTCCAACACGTCCGGTCGCATCTGCGCCGCGGAGCCGACCTTCACTACGGTGATGTGCATCCCGTCCGTTGGCACGAGGTCCATGCCGAGATGCTCGATCTGCTGCTGGCACTGGGCGGCATGGGCTTCCAGGACCGGCGATCCGAAGTCCGTGATCAGCCAATAGAAGTGCCGTTGGCCCTGCGTCCATCCTGGGCGGTCCCAGTGATCAGTCATCGCGTTCAGAGCGGCGAAGGCGGCCCAGTCGTGTTCGACGATCAGGACAGGATCGTCCAGGTCACTCGGAGGAGCAGGCGGGAAGGATCGGTCGTCCCTCGTCAGAACGTCTCGCAGCGGGTGGCGGTCGCTCAGCATCGAGGACCTCCGTTCTGAAGGTAGCGCGGGGACCCGTCATCCAGGGCTAGCAGCGCCTGGACGGTGCGAGCGCGCTGTCGCTCGGGGAGCTGCCGCAGTGCCTCGCCGCGCTCGAAAAACCGATGCTCCGAGATCTCCTCGTCCTGTGGTGACAGCTGCGCGATCTGCTCCGGTTCCAGGACGCCAGCGTCGAACACGAATCCCAGGAGATCGTCCCACGGACCATGCGGTGCCACCCAGTCCACGCAAAGAAAGCGCAGATCACCGACGGCTAGGCCGAGCTCTTCCGCAAGCTCGCGACGTACGGCGTGCTCGGGCGGTTCGTTCTCCTCCGCCATCCCGCCGGGAAGGTCCCATCCTTCCTTGTAGGTGGGGTTCACCAGAAGCAGGCGATCTTGCCTGTCGCGGATCAGGGCGTCGGCGGCCACCCGCTTCCGGGCCTGCTTCGCGTTGCCCTCGGCGAGGTACGCGTCACGGCCAGGTTCGCCTGGCCTGGGTGCAACGGTCACTGCGGGCCTTCCGGGAGGGCGAGACTGCCGAGCAGCAATCTACGGTGCTGGGCAACAGCGGTCATACGCGACAGCAGCTCACGCACAGCGGGGTGGCCGCGGTGCGTCACGAAATCCCCTTGCAGGCCGTCGAGCTGGACGCTGAGCCGAAGGGAGCCGACCGGCTGGCAGGCGTCCAGGAGGTCACCCGCTACAGCGCACGCTGCGTCGACCTGTCCTTGTGCCAGGAAAATCCGGGCCAGTGTGACCTGTCCGAACGCCCGGCTTCGTGCTCGGCTCGCGTCGCGCAGTGCTAGCGCCCTCTCGGCCTCCTCCGAGGCACCCTTGAGCACGTTGGCGTCCAGCAGCGCCAACGCGGACTCGCTTGCGAGGGCGGCGTCATCGAAGGGAGCCACCCAGTCCGGAGTCGTCGTCCCGCGTGCGAGGGCCAGGGTTTCACGCGCCTTCTCAAGAGCGCGCTGCGTCCCGGGCGCCTCGCCGAGCTGCGCGAGCGCGCGGGCTTCCATGGCGTGAAGACGGGAGGAAAGAACCGGCACCGGCGCTGCGCTGGCGATCCGGCTCAGGCCTTGACGGGCCAGATCGGCTGCCTCGCTGGCCTGACCGTTCTGAAGGGCCAGGTGGCTCATGCCGGCCAGGACGTTGGCCGAGACAGAGACGTCCGTCAGGCTCTGGCCCAGGCGCAGTGCGCTGGCGCGATCGTCCCGCCCTGCGTCATGGGCCATCCATGCCGCCATCTCCGTCAGCACGGCTGCCGCACGGAACGCGTCTTCGCCGCCGCCCGGTTGGTTCTCTGCGCCGAAGAGACCGGGGGCGACGGCGGTGTGGAGGTATTGCACTACGGACCTGTAGACGTGACCGCCCCCGAGCTGGCGGTCTGCAAGCCGGAAGGACGCCATGGCGGCGAGGTGCGGAGACTCGGTCTCGGGCCCCGAGGGCCTGCTTTCGGCAGCGGACGCGATCTGAGCATCGCTCCGCTGACTGGTGGATGGCAGTGGTGGGCCGAACAGCTTCTCCGCCGGCTCGCCGAGAAGGTGTTCCAGCACTCTGCAGGTATGCCGTCGGGGGAGGCCCTTGATGTCTCCGATCATCCATCGGTCGAAGGCAGACCGGGAGACGAATGCAGAGGCAAGAGCGGGGTTGCTGTCCAGCCGTGCCACTTCCTTGGCGGCTTGCTTGTAGTGGAGACAGAACGTCTCGTAGATGCCCAGGTTGCGGCCAGTGACCACCTGGTGGAATCGTCGAGCCGTTCCGCGCATCACTGCCTCCGAGACTCAGAGGCCGGTGCCGAAGCCGAGAAGCGGGACGTCGTACAGTTCCGCGGCTCGACGGCGCGTCAGTCCAGGCCTGTTCTCGCTTCCGAGCACCTCGATGATGGGAATCTCGCAGATGAACTGCACGGTCGCGTCCAGCAGGTGAGAGACCCGTCCGTGAGCGGAGTCGCCCTTGAGGCCGGCGGCGACATGGATGTGGGGAGCAAGGTGCTCTTCTTCGGTGTCCCACGCGAGCGTTCCGCCCCCGAGCGCTTCGAGTGTCTCCACCGTGATTTCTTCCCAAAGCGGGGCTTCGGGGTTGGCCAGAGGCGTGCAGGATCCAACCAGCCGGGCTGTGCTGAACCCGCCGACGAAGGACGGGATGAAGCCTGCGCGGATGCCCTGTTCCGAGCAGAACGCGGTGAGGCCCGTGAAGAAGTCCTCGCCGTGGTCGAGCGCGAGCATGAAGGTTCTGCCGGTGTTGATGAGGGTGGAACGCATGGTGTGGTCGGTCCTTGTCTGGTCGGGCGGATCAGTGACGCTCGCGGAAGGCCTTCGCGATCTCGGAGCGGGACGAGCCCGCGGCGAGGAGTGCGCCGAGGAGCAGGCGTGCCTTGTACGGATCGAGCGTGCCAGCACCGATGAGTCCGCGGCTCCGCAGATCGCTCTCCGAGCCGGGAAAGGCATAGGTGCTGTTCAGGATCGGGCCCGCCCCGATGCGAGAGGCGAGAACGACCGGCATCCTGTCGGCCAGCGCCTCAAGGCGGGCACACCAGCTCTCCGGGACGTGGCCCACGCCAAAAGCGGCGATCACCAGTCCGTCGAGCTTGTCCTCAAGCCCGTCGAGAAGGAGGCCGTCGCTGCCCAGCGTGGCGGTGACGAGCTCCACGCGGGGCAGCTGAGAACTGGGCCGGGGGACGGGCGGGACCGGTGCGAGGATGCCTCGGACGTGCGGATTCCCCTCCTCCACGTATCCGACGGGCCCGGTCTGAGGTGAGGCGAACGCGCCGGTGCTCGTGGTGTGCATCTTGCGGACATGACGCGCGGCGTGGATCTCATCGCTCAGGACGACGAGCACTCCCATCCCCCGCACCTCGCTGGCGACGGCCGTTTGTGCTGAGGCCAGGAGATTTGCCGGGCCGTCAGCCCCAGCCGCAGCCGCCGTTCGCATGGCCCCGGTGAACACCACGGGAGCGGAGCCCTGGTAGTAGAGGTCGGTCAGGTACGCGGTTTCCTCAAGGGTGTCGGTGCCCTGAGTGACGACGACGCCGTGGAAGCCCTCGTGGTCGGCCTGGGCGAGCCGCTGAACGAGGCTGACGATGTCGTTGATCGTCAGCGAGGCGCCGGGCATCTGCCGGAAGTCCTCAACGACGATCTCCGCGACCTCCCGAAGGCCCGGCACGGCGGCCACGAGATCGGCCCCCGTCAGGTTCGGCACGACGCCGCTGACGCTTGCGCCAGTGTGCGTCATGGCGATCGTTCCACCCAGGGTCAGCACCAGGAGTTTGCGGTTCAAGGTGGGGTCAGCGGAGTTCACAGAGGGCCTTTCGGAGAGTGTGGATGCCGAGGCAAGGAAGCGGGTTCAGCGGTCTGGTGCGAGTGCGCCGAGGAAGGCGAGGGCCTCGTCGACTGCCTCGACGGTGAGCAGTCTGCTTCGGGGCCGGACCAGGTCGGCCACGCCGTGCTCGCCCAGGGAGCGGCAGCGCGAGGTCAGCCATGCCCAGTCGATGTCGAGATAGTCCGCGAGCGACCGCAGCCGCCCTTCCGTGTCGGTGCCCACCAAGAGATCTTCATCTTGAGCGTCGCCGAACACCTCGGCGTACGTGCGCAGATCCCCGCGGCTGGTAGTGGTACTGGCGGCCCACAGCACCTCACCGTGGACTCGCACCCAGTTCGCAACGACGGCCCTTTGGCCGGGCACCAGGGCCACGCCGTCCACGTCCGAGTACTCCGGCTTCGGTATCACCCGCACGCGGATGCCGAAGTGCTCCATCAGGGCGATGGCCAGGAGCAGGAGGATTCGTTCGTACCGCTCGGAACGAGTCACGGTGGCGTTCGGGAGGCAGAACACACGGGTGGTCGGCGATGCCGTGCTGTGGAAGCGATTCAGCGCTCGCAGGTACTCGATCTTATGCTGGAAGAACAGCCACGGCGCAGCTTCCTCTCCGCTCTGTTCCCGGGTCCAGAAGGTCGGCACCGTGGTGGCGTCGGCGAGCTGATGCTGAATGTGCTGGGCACAGAACGCCGAACCCACCCAGCTCGTGCCGACCGAGGTCAGGTCCACGAACATTCTGCTGGGTGCCGATCTCGGCAGGGCAAGGTAGGTGCTGAGGAGGCGCTGCTCCGCATCAAGTGCCTGGTCGTCGGCCAGCAACCCGTCATCGAGCTGCGTGAGGGACCAAAGGATGCCGTAGGTGAGGTCATCCAGGAGGTAAGCCGAGGGGATCGTCATCCCCGCCGTAGACATGCCTGAGCTTGCCGCCCTACGTGCTGGGCCAGCGTCGCGGACGTAGAACTGCGGGTCGTTGTCCCTGTTCTCAACTCCCACGAGGAAGCCCCGGCGCGCCGGCCGTAAGAACCGCTCGAGTTCGTGGAGTCCATCCGCGTTCATGTCCCAGGCACCCGTGTCATCACCGCATCGAGCGACAGGAAGGAAGTGCACCGCGGCGCTGGTGCCGTCCAGATTCTGCCGGCCAGACAGCTCCCAAGTTCCTACCAGGGCGTCGGCAGGAAGAAGGAGACGCGAGGTGGTCCACCGCGAAGCGATCCGTTCGGCGGCTTCAGTGATCGGCTTCGCAATAGAGTCAGAGCCGTCCGCCGGGCTGAATAGCACATCGACTGTGTGCCCGAACATGCGCTCAAGGACCTGTGCCGCCTCGCCTCGGGGCCGGCCGAACCACGTTCCGGATGACCAGCGGTCGAAGGTTGTGCGTCCTACAGTCACAGAGGCCAGGCGGCGGTTTCCCGACTCATGAGCCAACTCCCTTGTCGACGCCGCAAAGTGGACGCAGAACGCTTCCCAGCGGAGAAGCTGGCGCTCCTGGAGCAGGAGGCTGAACAGCGTCCGGCGCATCGCGCGGCCCTCCCTGGGTGAGTATGGGCAGCAGAGCAGCAGAAGGCCACCACGCGGGGCGACGCAGGCTGCACACTTCGTGATCCCGGCCAGGATGCTCCTCCGGGTGTGTTGTTAGCAACATGACTGAGCAAATTGCTCGGCGGATTGGTTGTATCGGTCCCGACGAACCGTCACACTGGCCACCATGCCGGAAGTGAACCAGGTGCCTTGGTCGCTGACTCTCAGCGAAGTAGGCGCCCGTCTTGAGGAGTTGCGGAAACGCCGCGACCTGACGCAAAGCCACGTGGCCGGCGTGCTACGAGACCGTGGCATCAGGATCGACACGAGCGGGCTGAGCAGGCTCGAGCAAGGCCAACGACGTCGCGTCTCCCGTGACCTCGCCGAGGCTCTCCTCGACTGCTATGACGCCGACTCCACCGAACGTGCCGAGATCCTCCAGCTTCTCAGCGCCGACACCACTCCGGCCGGACGGCCGCGACCAGCACTGTGGCGACGCAACGCCGCACTGCTCGGACCGATGCAGTTCGAGGGCTTCCTGAAGATGGAGCGGAGAGCCACCGCCATCCTCAACTACGAGCGAGCACTCATCCCGGGACTGTTCCAGACTCCGGAATACGCCCGAGCCGTAATTGCTGGCATGCGCCCCGAGCTCCGTCTCGCCGAGGTGAAGGCGCTCGCCGATGTTCGTGTGGACCGGCAGCGGAAGGTCGCCGACTGGGCGCTACAGGACTTCCGAGCCCTCATCGACGAGGAGGCGCTCCACCTCGACGTCGGCGACCCAGCAGTAATGCAGGTGCAGTTGGAGCGGCTCATTGAGGAATCCGAGAAGACGAGCCAGGAGATCCGGATTCTCCCGGACACGGTCGGACTCCATCCGGGGAAGGCGGGGCCGTTCGTTGTTATGCGCTTCCCAGAAGCCGCCCGCGCGGTTGTGTGGGCGGAAACCATGGTCAGCTCGGTGTACTACGACGGAGAGGCGGATGTGCAGCGCTACACCGAGGCTTTCACGAATCTGTGGGAGCGGGCATTGGAGCCCACCGAGTCGCGCGTACGCCTCAAGAAGATGATCAAGGAGCTGCAACAGTGACAGCGAAGCCCGACCCGTCCTCTTTCGACCTCGACAACGTCGAGTGGACAGTCTCCAAGTACAGCGGAGGCGGTGGAAACTGCATCCGGGTCGGCGTGCAGAACGGCTACGTCCTGGTCGGCGATTCCCAGAACCCTGCCCGGCTTCCGCACGTCTTCACGACGGACGAGGCCAAAGCCTGGCTGATGGGCGCGAAGGACAACGACTTCGACTTCCTGCTCGACCTCTGACCTCTGGCTGAGGCAATGGTCGACGGGTCGGCCCCAAGGCGACTGGGGCCGACCCGTCTCATGGTTCCCCACGCATCCGCCGCACACATCTGTGTGCGGTTCCCCCTGGACTCCCTACAGCGGCCATCCACGGAGACGCATGGCAACTGCGCCGTGACTGACGAGGCGACGCTCCTCATGGACTTCGAACGCACGTCGCTCGGACCGCCCGAGTGGGACCTGACATCGACCGCTGTCGCTTATGACACCTTCGGCACGGTGTCGGATGAGCAGTATGCGGCCTATTGCGAGTTGTACGGCTACGACGTCAGGAAGTGGCCAGGCTATCCCACCCTTCGTGGCATCCGGGAGCTGCGCCTCGTGACCTTTGCCCTCCAGATTGCGGGCCAAGATCCAGACATGCTTGCCCAGGCTCGCTATCGCCTTGAGTGCGTAGGGGGCCTGCAAGGGCCACGTCCATGGCGGTGGCAGGCTGTGGCGTGAACAGTGGTCGAATGGGAACGCCCTCCGGCCAGACCGTACCCAACTGGGCTGCTTCGGATGCGTATTCACCGTCCCGCTGTCAGTCGACAGCCAACCCAGTCCGGTCCCAGTCCCTGCCCGGCGCGGACTGGATTGGTATGTCCTCGGAGGGTGTGGCTTCCGCGACATTCGATCTCGTATTCCCGGGCACCGGCGTCCTCGGCCTTCCGACGGGTCCTGGACTCGAATTGCCGGAGACCAGGCAGTTGGCGACCTCGGGAATGCGCTCTGCCTTGCGTTCCAAGGCGTACGTGGGCTGGCCTTCGGAGGGAGACAACTTGCGAACGAGCTGGAAGTGCTGCTGTTGGTAGTACGAGGCGAGGGCTGGGGAGCTGCAGTCGCGGCGGACGCGGCTGATGTCTTCGCGGGCAACGCGGTCGACGGCCCAGTCGGCGATGAGCGTGCCGAGTTTGCGGTGGCGTTCGGCGGGGTCGGTGACGGTGCCGTTGAGGTAGAAGGCGGTGTCCGCAGCTTCGCCTGTGGTCCAGGCCCAGGGCGCCGCGGTCCTAAGGATCGTGGTGCAGCCGAGGATCCGTTCACCCTCCTCGGCAAGAACCCACATCTCGCTCGGGTGCCGCGTGCAGTTGCTGGCCAGCTCGCGGACGTGCAGTCCCCAGCTGTGCCAGCTCGGGAGCTGCTTGGCTTTCATCCAGTCGGAGCGGGCCTGGATCATGGCGGCGAGGCCGGGTTGGTCCTCCGGCGTGGCTGGGCGCATTACGAGCATGCGGTCCGCTCCTGTGCGCTCGTCAGTGAGCGGTCGGCAGTCTGGTGTCCTGGTCTGAACCATAGACGTCTGCTGCCTGGCAGGTGCAACCCTATCGGTGCTGGGTGCTGGGTGCTGGGTGCTGGGTGCTGGGTGCTGGGTGCCGGAGCGGTGTGTGGCGGGATGCGGCGGGGCGGGGCCGGGTACGCCGACGGCGGCCCGGGTCCCAGGGGGCCGGGCCGCCGTCGCGTCGTCCTGAGCCTGTACAGGGTGACGGCTCAGGCGTTGGAGGCCGGGACTGGGTGAGGTTTCCTGTGACGCTGCGCTCCGTCGACAGGACGTGGGCGCGACGTGAGCGGTCGCCCAGACCCAGTGCCTTTGTGGGCAGCCTCGTCAGTCGGTCTGCATGGGCACCGCGAGGTACTGGTTGGCCACCCAGCCCCACTCGCCCTTGTGCGCTCCGCGCTCGACCTTGACGTAGGCCCATGAGCCCTTGTTGCAGGACCACCAGACGCCGGTCATCTTCGGGAGCTGGCCGGTGGCGCTGTATCCGGCGCCCGGGCCGGTGCGGATCTTGAGTGCCGAGGCGGTCTCGACCCACGAGTGGATCTGGGCCTTGCTCGTGCAGGCGCTGCCGCCGACCGTGCCTGCGGCGCTGGCGGTGGAGGCGGTGGCGATGGCGCCGCCGACGAGCAGCGCGCCGGTGGATGCCACGGTCGCGACGCGGCGGGTGAGGGTGTTCATGTGCGGCTCTTCCTGGGGTCGTCGGCCAGAATTCGCTCGCGCGGGCCTGCGCAAGGCTTCTTCACCAGTGATGCGGTGTGGTGAAGGCGGCGAAGAAAGTCAGGAACGCGACAGGTTCGTCTTCGTTCCGGATTCGATCTTCTGTCTGCGCAGGGGAGTTGACCAGGCTCGGTTTATTCCGTGAAACGGGATTCCGGAACGGCGTGGTCAGGTATGGGACGTTCCGGAAAACGGTACGCAGGAAGACGAATTACAGGAAGCGAGGTTTCCGGCAATCCAAGGCGACGGTCATGCCGCGGTGACGGAGACGACGAGGGCCCCGATGACCATGTAGGGGCCGAAGGAGACGTGCGTGCGGCGGGCGCGGCCGACTGCCATCCGCGCCACCTCCGACACCGCGCCGACGACGAAGCCCGCGCCTGCTCCCCAGAACAGGGCCGTCCAGCTGCTCCAGCCCAGGAGCGCTCCGATGGCCGGTGCGAGCTTGACGTCTCCCAGACCCATGGCGCCAGTGAACGCCATGAGGAGGAAGACGGCGGTGAGCACGGCCGCGGCGGCCGCGGCGCGGCCCAGGCTTCCGGGCTCGCCCGCCAGCGCGGCCGCGGTGAGCAGGATCAGCGTCCCGCCGCCGGCGGGGAGGGTGAGCACGTTGGGGAGCCGTTGCACAGCGAGGTCGATCAGCGACCCAGTACTGGGCGGCGGCGAACCAGCCGTTCGCCCCGCCCGCTGCGACCGCGGCGAACGCGGCGGCGGCGGCCGCCTCCGGTGCGAGGGTGTGCGGCCCGATCGCCTGTGTGCACGCCGGGCAGCGTCCGGAGACGGGCAGTACGGGCAGCCGGCCTCGGAGGATGGAGCTGTTGCAGTGCGGGCAGTGGCTGCGTGCGGACGCGGGCGCCGGGACCGAGCGTGCGAAGACCAGCGGGCGTGCTGCGGCACCGGTCAGGGCTCCGACGGCGGCGGTCAGGGCAACGCTGAGGGCGGACAACCGAGACTCCTACGCGCACAGCCCGGCCTCCTTGTGTCGGGCCGGTCGGCTTCGACCTTACGACCCGCCGCGACGACTCCCGTCGGCCCGCCTCCATGAAGCCCCGCTGCTGCGCCCGGTGAGTACCGAGCCCGGGCGGTGCCCCGACGGAACCTGAGGGGGTCCTTGCCGTCGTAGGGCGCTGGCTCATGCTCCCCGTGAGCTGGCGTCGAGCGTCTCCGCCAAGCTGAGCACGGCCAGGACCTGCACCTGGCCCTCGGCCGGCTGCAGGGTGCCGGCCGCGGTCGCCTCGGCGACCCGGGCCGCGTGTTCCAGTGCCATCGCCACGCCGGTCGGCTCCCGGTACGTGGTCAGCCACTCGAATCCCGCGCGGAGCGCGGCTGCGAGGTCGCCGTCGTGGTCCTCGGGACCGTTCGTGGTTAACGCCTTGAGCCACAGGTCGGCATGGGACTGCACGATCGCGGCGAAAGGCCGGTAGTCCGTGACGGTGCCGCACCGGCCGCCGGCGCCTTCGGGTCCGCGCCGCCCGGTCCAGCTGTTCGCCAGCCACCGGTGGCGGTGGCAGACCTCGAGCCGGTAGTCCACCGGCCGGTCCCGTGCTCGGGTGCGGCGTTCGACAACGATGGTCGACGGCGCGGTGCATGTGGTGATCTGGCGCAGGACCGGCACAGCGGTAGCCCCTCCTGGTCGCGGGTGAGGATCTGATCATGACCACGGGAGGTGCACGCCGTTGTCCACGATTGGACGCTACGGCTGTGACCCGGCTCTCATTCTCTGGCCGAGGGATGAAGCGTGAGGTGGCCGGGCGGTTCCCGGACGTCGCCGGGGGCCATGTCGTCGCGCAGGGCCGGTATCGGCCTGCAGCGGCGCACCGCCGTTTGCGACATCACCGAGACGCTGTCGACATGATCGGGCCACGTTCATGCGCACCCGCCACGGTGACGACTACGACGACGTCTCGCCGACCGCCGAGGTGTGGCAGGCCGCGGACGGGGAGACGTCCGTCAGCCGCTACCCGCTCACCTACGTTCCGGTCGGGCCACTGGTGTCTGCCGCGCTCACCGCGGGCGCGGGCGGCCCCCCGCTGCTGCCTCTGCCCGTGCTCACCGAGCACGCCGGGGAAGGGGGGGCTGGTCGTGCTGCTGGGACCGATGTCCGAGCCGGTAGGGCTAGGGCGGGAGCGACTTGGGGGATGAGCCTTCCGGCGTGTCGCGCGGTGTATGGAGGACTGCGGAACGACGCATTTGCATGATCGATGTATGGAGTACTCGGGGCGGCGGTGCCTGGAGGCTGGCCTTTGCCGCGCCGATGGCGGGCGGTGCCGCCAAGCGTGCGCCGCGCTGGCGGGGGAGTGGGGGGATGCGTTCGGCCGTCTGGTCGACGGGCTGCCGGTGAGCCTGGTGAGGCCTAGCGATACCGAGCGGCCGACCTGGGCGGTCTATCAACACGAGCGGTACCTCGGCACGGTGCACGCCCGTCCGGACGACGACGGGCTGTGGCACGTGCAGTCCGTGGCGGAGCAGTGCCCCAGTCTGGATGATGCGGTGAGGGTGCTGCGCCGGCCGTCTTCCTGGTTTCGTCAGCGGCAGCAGGTGGCTCGCTGGGCGCGCACGGTGCTGGCTGATCCGGCGCTGCTGGTGATCGATGTCCAGACTGCCGGTCTGGGCGCACAGGCCTGGGCGGTGCAGATCGCGGCACTGGACGGCAGGGGCCGAACGCTGGTGAATGAGGTGCTCGACCCACGCGAGCCGATCACGGCGGCGGCCAGCGAACTGCACGGAATCACCTGCTCCCAGGTTGCTCACGCTCCCCGTTTCGCCGACCTGCTGCCGGAGCTGACTGGTGTGGTGGCGGGGCGGCGCTGCGTCGCCTACAACGCCCGCTTCGACTGCGGTGTCCTGGCCCGGGAACTGCTGCGCCACCACGCCGACGTCTCTTTGGTGCGGGCCTGGCTGGGCCGAAGCCGCTGGGAGGACGCGATGGGACCGGCCGCAGTGGCCGAAGGACTGTGGTCAGTTGATGGTTCGCACTACCGTCGCCAGCGCCTCGGCGGCCGCTATGACGCGGTCGACAAATGCCGGGCCTTGCTGCGGCGCCTGCATCACCTGGCCTGGGCGGTGTAGCGACGTTTGCTACCGGTCGAGAAGCGAGCGTGGCAGCCCGGGGCCGGCGGGGTGGATCTCCAGGTTGCCGTCGGCGTTCACCAGGACCCGGCGGCCGGGGTAGGTCCGTTGCGCGGTGATGGCATCGCGCTGATCGAAGTCGCCGGTGAACAGCAGCACGCCGTGGATGAGTTCCGTGCGCATCGGGGCGGTCGGCCAGCGGCCCAGGCACGCCGCGATGGTCATGGGCTCATCGGCAGCAGGCAGGTCGTCTGCTGCCATCACAGGCGCCTGTTCGCCCTTGGGTGGCCGTGAGCCGGTGCGCCAGCAGACGGGCGGCCCTCGTGAAGATCGGTGAGGAGCTCATCGATGAGGCCTTCTTCGTAGGCGGCCTGGCCGCACGCGCGCATGCTGGCGGCGAGCGATGGATCCCAGGGGGTGTCGCCGAGACGGTCGGGGGCCAGGGCGACTGGCTCGAAAGGTGAGGGGTGCAGGCTGGCGGTGTAGTAGTCGGCGGTCATGTGCCATGCCTCGGCTTGGGGCACCGCGGCCAGGACCGTCCGTACGAGGGCGAGACCCGCTGCGTCGAAGTCTGCGCGTACGGCGATGCGCCAGCCGCTGTCCGCGAGGCGGGCGAGAGCGTCGACTTCGACGGCCGAGACAGTCCCGGCGGTGCACAGCAGCCGCACTGGGACGTTGGCCGGCAGGGCGAGAGCCGCAGCGGTGATCGAAGGGTTCTCGGTGACGAACACCCAGGAGTCCTCCTCGCGGTCCGGTCCGGGCCAGGTGGCCTCCGCCAAGGTGTAGGGGGGCAGGATGCAGGGATGCCGGGCGGGCAGGGTCCAGCCCTTGGGATGGACGCCGACGCTGAGGAGTCCTCCGCTGAGGGCGTCGAGAGCCACCCGCAGCCGGCTCCAGGCCGCCCGCAGGGGCATGCCGGGGGCGGTCACCCCGGCGAGCGCGGCTTCGGCCAGGACGAGCCCGGCCAGATCGCTGCCCGCGTCCAGCCCGTGGGGGTCGCCGGTTACCCGGTGGGCCAACACGCGGCGGTCGACACAGCCGCGCACCGGCAGCAGCCGCAACACTTCGGCTCCCCTCCTCAGCAACTCCTCGGGCGCGGGATGCTGCAGGATCCGGGCCACACGGCCGGTGTGGTGCAGTTCCTCCCAGCCCTCGTCCGACGGCCGCACCGGGGCCTGGCCGGGCAGGGCCGCGCCAAGGCGCGCCCGAAGCAGCCGCAGCCCGCCTGCGCGGGCTGTCTGGCGGGCCCGCTCGGCAACAGCCGAGCCGAGCGGCCGACCGACCGCGTGGGCGGCGACGGCTCCCGGGGTGAGCCGGGCACCGTGCCGTCGCAGACGAAGCGTCAGCTCCTCCAGCCGGATCCTGCACCGCTCCCCGGGCGCCAGGATCCGGGTGCCGATCAGACCGAGCACTGCTGCTCGCTGCCCGGCGCCCTCGGGTGCTGTGATCACGGTGGTGCCGCCGGTCATGGACCGCTCGCCGCGTTTGTCGGCCCTGGCGGCGAGTTGTTCCCACAGCCACCGTGCTTCGGGGGTGAGCAGGGAGTCCAGCCGGGCGCCGTGGCAAGCCCCGTCCGGGCACCAGCCCCGGGAGCAGTCGGCTGGTGCGGTGCTCACTCGGTCACCTCCATCGTCCGGCCGGTGTTCTGGGCGGGGAGGTGCCCCGTGGCGGTGAGCATCTGGCGGCTGTAGAGGTGCATGGGTTCGGCGATGATGACGCCGGTGGAGGACTTGGCCAGGTCGTGGATGTCGATGCCGTCCCAGGCGCCGGGGGAGCCGTCCCAGTGGTGGCTGGTGCACATCAGGTCCAGGTCGAGACTGGCGGTGTACTTGGCGATGCCGTCCCGTCCGGCCTCGTCGACCTCACCGGGTACTTCGTCCAGCGCGCACAGGCGCAGAGCGTGGGCGGGCAGATCGCGGTACTCCGCCGCCAGCGCGGCAAGCATAGGGGCCAGCACGATCAGCCTGCTCTCGCCGCCGGAGACCGTCGTCTGTGGCTTGCCCCACTGCTCTTCCGTGCCGTCTTCGCGGACGATCATGTACTGCACGGTGACCCAGTTGCGGATGTCGATGGCCTCAGCCAGCCGCGTGGCCCGGTCGGCAGCTCCGCCTTCCTCGCTGTGGCGCATGACGGCCAGCAGTTCCTGGCCGACGCTGTGCTGCTGCTCGGGTGTGCGGTCAGCATCGCCGATCTCGCAGGTGAGCTGGTGGATGAGCGCACGCGAGGGCGTCAGGTCGGGAGCGAGGCGGACTTTGAGCTGGACGAGGAGACCAGAGGATGCTCTGGCGAGCTTCATCTGGGAGTTGATGTCCTTGACCCAGGTGTGGAGATCGACCCATGCGGTGCTGATGGCGGTCGGGATGCGACCGAGGACGAACTGCTGCAGAGCCTGGTCCTCTGCGCTGTCGTAGGCGGCCTGAGCCGCTTGGAGACGGGCGGCAGCGTGTTGCGCGGCCGCCGGCGGCGACATCGCCTTGTGTCCGGTCAGCGTCAGCTCGTGGGTGGGAAGCCCGTCGGGGGCCTGCCCGTGGCCGAGCTGCCAGTCGTCGTCCTCGCTGGCCAGATGTGCGCGCACCGCCGCGGCGCAGTCCTCCAGCGGCGTGCCCGGGGCCGGCACGGCCTGCAGTCGGCCGCGCAGCTCGGTGAGCCACCCGCTGGCGTCGTTGTCGTCGGCCGGCTCTTCGGGTGGGCAGTCGAGCAGTTCCCGCAGTGCCTCGAAGTCCATGAGCCCGCGTACGCGGTCCAGCAGGCTCTGTGCCGCAGGCACTGCTCGCTCCACCCGGCGCTCCGCTTCGTCCGCGGCCCGCCGTGCGTCTCCTGCCCGGCTTGCGACGCTCTCCATCCGGGAGCGGGCCTCCGCCAGCCGCTCTTGAGTGTCGTTGTGGGCCTTGTGGGCGGCTTCGGCCGCTTCCGTCAGCGCGAGCTCGTCCATCCCGCTGCGCTGCCGGCAGGCCTCCATTGCGGCGTGGGCGGCGAGGACTTCTGCGTAACTGGCCTGGGCCGCCCGTACCGCCTGAGCTACTTGCTGTGACGCGGCCTCTGCCTGCCCGGCCGCGTCCTGGACCTTCTTGAGGAGGCGGCCGATGCCCTGCAGATCGTCGGCGGCAGCGCGCACGGCCGCAGCGCGCCGCTGCGCGTCCTGTGCCTCGTGTTCCACCGCGAGGATGGTGTCGGGTAGTCCCAGCGCCACGGCCGAATTGCGCCACCGGCTCAGCGCCGCGCGGTGAGAACTCTCTTTGTCCTGGGCGATGCGGTCCTGCTGTGCGGCATGGGCGTCGGCTGTGTGCGCGGCCCGTGATGCCTCGGCCCGGGTGGTCTCCGCCCGGTCTGCGTCGGCCACGGCATCGTGGGGGAACCGGGAGGCTAGTTCCTGGACGGTGTCAGCGAACAGGGTCATCCGGTGTGCCGCCCGCGCATGCCGCATGGCCTGCTGCTGCCAGTGGTCACACTCGCCTTGAGCCTCTGCCGCGGCGCGCAGGGCGGCCGCCTGCCGGACGGCGGCGCCGATGTGCGAGGCCTGAGGTACCTGCCCGGCGTTCACCGGGAGCCGCCCGGTCATCACACCAGCACGGAACGTGCCGTCCGCGCCCACGACGAGCCCCGCCGCGATGTGGTCTGCCTCCGCCCCGACGGCGCTGGGCAGATATGCGATTCGCTGAAGGACGCGGGCCGTCACTTCCTGCAGCGGATGTCCGGGAACCGCCCGTAGGACGGCAGCCATCGACTGCTGCTCGGGCAGCGCCGGGCCGTGCGGATGCACCAGCCAGCGGCCGTGCCCGTCCGCCCCAAGCTCGGTCACCTCGGCCGACAGCAGACCCGCCGCCGCCATCACCGCCTCGGCCACATCGCGCAGCGCACCGCTCCCGGCGTCCGGCGAGGTCCATTCCACGGCACACGCGAACGCCCGCTCCTCATCGACCCCCTCGTGCCAGGAGGGAGCCGGCAGCGGCAGCAGCTCCCCCGAACCCAGACGCCACGCCCGCTCGGCCGCTTCAACGGCGGCCTTCTGCGCCTGCTCGGCCTGGCCGGCGTGGCGCTCGGCACGCGTGCGCGCCTGCCGGCTGCTGGTATCAGCCTCCAGCGCCACCTTCCGGGCGAGCCGACCGGCGTCGTGAACCACGCCGGAACACTCCCGTCCATCACCCCACCCATGAGCCTGTCCCGCGATCCCCCCGGCATCCAAGTGCGGGGTGCGGCACCGACCGCGGACCTCCCGCGCCCACCCCTGCACGCGGTCCGACAGGGCCACGACCCGCTCCTGGGCGTGCTCCAGGGTCGCCTGGTGGCGAGCAGCGGCCTCCTGCGCCGTCCCGGCGGCGGCATCGGCCAGCTGGCGGGCCTGAACGCTCTCCTCCTGCGCCACTTCGACGTCCCTGTAGGCCAGCGCGACCGCTGCTGCGTCCTCACCGCGCCGCTCCAGCCGCGCGCAGACCTGCTGCAGCTGCTCCACCGACTGCCCGGCAGCCGACTCGTCGACCGCCACGTCCACACGCGGGGCCTGTTCGAAGCCGCGCTCCCCAATACGCAAAGGCGCCTGCTCGTCGAGCCGCACGCTCACCGCAACGGCGACCGGCACCGGCACCAGCGCCGCGCGGCAGGAACGCGCCACCCGGTCCGTCAGCTCCGACACGGCGCCCACCGCGTCCTGCACGTCACCGGCGGTGCGCACCGCCGCCTCCGTGCGCACTGTGAGGATCTCGCAGTCCTTCTCGTGCGCCGAACCCGACCGTGCGACCTCGCCGCGGGCTTGAGCCACGTCGCTGGAGGCGGCATCGCTGGCCAGGGCCTTGGCCAGCTCGGCGGTCTGCCGTTCCGCGGCCGTCAGTTCCTCGATCGACGCCCGCAATCCGTCGAGGTCCCGCGCGCGTGCCTGATCGTTCATGCGCGCCCGGCCCGCCTCTGCCCGGTCTTCGGCCAGCGCGGCGGCGCAGGTAAGGGCGGCGTCGACGGCTTGTGCGCCGACCCGGGCGGCGGCGTGGGACCAGGCAGCGGCCAGGTCTTCGAGAAGCTGGGCGGATTTCGCGTCACGCTCAAAGCGCCGGCGGGTCGTCTCCGCCGCGGCGAGCGCCTCCTGGGTCGCCTTCACCACCTCCGGGCTCACGGTGGGCAGTGCCTTGCGCAGCTCGGCGGCGGCGTCGGCCGGCGACAGCCCGGTCAGCAGGCCGGGGTTGCGGACTTTCCTGATCTGCCGGGCGATCCGCCTGAGCGCCGCTGGGCCGCAGCCGAAGACCCGCTGAGCGAGATCCGCTACGTAGGCCTCGGTGGACCCGAAGACCTCACCGCCCTGGGCTTCGGCCCAGGCGCGGAAGTCGTCGAGGCTCATCGTGGACAGGTCGCTGCCGTCGTGCCCCGGGACGACCGGCAGCCGGAAGCCAGCCGTCTCCACGCTGTTGCTGCTCTGGGCATACTCCAGGCGCAGCCCGTAGTGCTGCTCTCCTGCGTCCGCATCCCCGCTGGCCGGATCGCCGGGCGGGCCGAAACTGATCCACATGTACCCGAAGCGCCGCCTGCCGCTGCTGCCGCCCTTCATCAGCGACACCAGACTCGTGGACCGCCCCGCCGCCGAACTCAGATGGTGGTGTGCGGGGTTCAACAGATAGGGGCACAGTCCCTCCAGCAGCGTCGTCTTCCCGGTGCCGTTGGGACCACGTGCCAGCCACCGCCCGGACGGGCAGGTGAGCACCTCCCGCGTGTAGTACCAGACGTTGTCCACGCCGGCTCCGATCAGATGCCAGCGCCGCCACCAGCGTTCGATCCCGTCCACCGGATTCACCGCCCAGCCTCCCTCACCCCTGTACCGGGCACTGCGGGCACCGGTTGTTCCTCGGGCAGAACCGTCCACCGTGCCCCAGCGGGCGACAGCCACCACCAGTCCTCGTAGCCGCCCACCACCCGCAGCAGATCCGCCTCGGGCTCCAGCACCTGACGCACATCTTCGGCCAGACGCGGCAGATCGCTCCGCAGGTCCTTGCTCCACCACGCATGTCGCCCGGCCATCTCGCCCAGCCGGCCTACCACCCAGCTCTTCGGCGCACCGCACCAACCCGGCCCCGGTGCTCCCGTCCCGCCCCGCTCACCCTCGGCGCTCAGCACGTCGATGAGCAGCAGCGCGGCATGCCTCACCGTTCCCGCACTGCTGCGGCTGCGGCCGGGAAACCGGAACGGCCCCATCACCTGCTCCTCGTATGTCTCCTGCGGCATCACGAACGCCGCCCCCTCCAGCCGGTGCTCCAGCGCCAGCCCGAAGGACCGGGCGACGGCCGCACCGTCCGTGGCGACCTTGTCACTGAGCCACTGCAGCTCGTCCTCTCCCAGATCACAGGCGTGCACCACGGCCTGATCGACGAGCATCGCGCACACCCTGATACCGGCGTCGACGGGCCGGACCAGCCCCGCCAGCCACCCTGCGGGGTCCTCGGCCGGGTCGATGGCCCACTGCCCCCACTCGTCAACGGGCACATCCCTGGGCAATACGCACAGAAGCCGGGTGTGATGGACCCTGAGCAGTACCGGAGGGTCGTCCTCGCCGTCCAGCAGCGCCTCGACGCGGCCCTCCAGCTCCTCCAGCACACCGCACGCGCACAGCCGCCGAAGGCCGGCCGCGAGCGCCGCCAGCTCCGCGCGCGACTGCGTCACCGACAGCTCGATCTCGGCTGCGGCCGCCCGCGCCGCCGCTGCGACCTGGCCCAGCCTGACCTTCACCGGCAACGACTCCAGCGCACTGACCGTGAGCCAGAACCACACCCCCTTGGGGGAGTCCCCCTCGGGCAGTCGCGCCGACAGCGGGGGAGCGGGGTTGTACACCCGCACCAGATCCGGCTCCACCACCAGCACACACCCCACCGCCGCCAGTACCTCGCGCAGCGCACTGCGATGCCGGTACACCGCCTCGATGACCGCGTCATCCCGCCCGCCGACCAGCCACGCCCGCGTCTTCAACACCCGGGCCAGCTGCCAGACGACCTCTTCCTCGTCCTCCCCTTGCCCCCAGCCTCCGGACAGGCTCATGCCAGCACCTCCACGCGCACCGCCGCCACGTCCGACCGCGCGCCACGCAGCTCCGCAGCACGCGCCGCCCCCGTGACAGCCTCCGGATGGAAGGCGACCTGCCGCCCCGGGACCAGCACCGACCACCCCACCCCGTCCACACGCCCCAGCGCCCCCTCCACCGCCGTCAGTACGCAGCCCACCCCGCCCACCTGCCCGGCACGGACGCCGCCCACCTCCACGCCCCGAGCAGCCGCCATCACCGCTCGCAGAGCCACCCGGCACGCACGATCCGACAGCGGGAACACACCCGCGAGTGCCTCGGCCACAGCCTCCCGCTGCTCCGCCTCGACCCGCTCCCGCTCCCGTGCCACCTCCCGCGCCGCCTCCGCACGGTCCCGCCGCGGCGTCACCGTGCCTCTTGGACCGCTCTGCCCGCTCGCGCGCAGCATCGCCAGTGCGGAAACCCGCGGCCCCGCATGCCAGGAGACGACCTCGCCGCCGCCTTCCCCCTCCGCACACGTATGCAGCTTCACCCACGGCCGGTCCGCCAGCGACGCCCGGAACACCGCCTCACCCCGCCGCGCATCACGGCACGCCGCCGCCAGGGACAGCGCCTTCGCCCGCAACGTCCCCGGCCCCGCCACACTCTGTTGCCGCCGCAGATTCGCGTGCATCATCGGGATCGCCCGCACCAGCTGCAACCCGAATCGCGCACACCTGCCCGAAGACGGCGCGAACCAGCTCAGCAACTGTTCCCAGTCCCCCTCTTGCGCCCCGCGCGAAGGAGCAAGCACCCCTCGCGCGACCAGGGCACCCGCCCGGGACTGTGCACGGCACGCCGCCGCCAATTCGGTGAACCGAGGCCGCAACCGCACTAGCTGTGTGTGGACGGCCACCACCCCCTGGTCGAGATGAACGACCACATGGGTCGCGTACTCGACGATGAGCTGCTTGAGCTCGGCCGTGCCATCCGCGTCCAGGTCGAAGCGGTCGGCCAGCTGGGCCAGCATGTCCGCCTGCCCCACCAGCGACGCATCCAGCTGGTCGTGCTCCACGAAAGCCTGCCCCGCCAGCTTCACCAGATCCTCGGGCGTCACATCCTCCTCCTGCAGAGCTGCGAGCGCTTCACGCATCCGGGCCAGCCCGTCCAACGGAATCTCCCGCTGGACCAGCCCTTCCGCCGCCAGCAGCGTCCACAGCCGCTGCACCTGCCGCCCCTGCGCCGTCGCGGTGTACCGCCACCGTGCGCCGTTCAGCTCCTGCCAGCGCTCGATGTCGTTGTCCGGCTGGCCCGAGACCGCCAGAAAGGTATCCCGCAGAGCGCGAAGCCGCTGCGCGACCACCACGGGGTGAAGGTCGACTCCTCCCGCTGCGAGCTGCACCGAGATCTGTGCGGGCGTCAGGTGGTCAACGGCCTGGTCCAGCACGTCCATGATCGCCGCGTACTCCTCGCGGACCGTGCTCATGACGTACCCGAACGCCCGGGTCGGGTCCTGTGCCTTCAGTTTCGTCCTGGCCCACCCCTCGACGATCCAGTTGTCGTCGCCGGAACCACTGAAGGGAACGATATGGGGCATTTGAACCTTTCTGGGGTTATGTGGCATTTGTTTGGATGTGAGGCTAAGTGGGGGCACTGACAATGCCTTCACCCGGGCGAGACCCGATCCACGAGCGGAGTGCGAGGGGATGGCGCCAGTCACTGTCAGGCAGGCGCCAAGAAGGGCCTCGATGTCGGAGAGGCGGAAACGAGCCTCCGCGCCGCGCAGCAGCTGCGCCACGGGCCCGGAGGTGACGGTGGAACCGTCCGCAGGGCGGCGACCCTTCTACCGACGGCACCCGTCACCTGGCCGTGAGCCTCACGAGCCGCGGTCGCGGAACGGGGCCAGGCTCAGAGCCAGTCACCGTGATCGCTCCTGCGAATGGGGCAACTCAGCAGCACATGTATTGAGCTCCGGCCCGACAGGTCCGCTTGCTGTGGTGCTGTGGTGCTGTGGGGGCTGACGGCTCCTCAGGAAGCGGAGGAGAGGCATGGCTTCGCTGCACCAGGCCGTTGCCGAACGGCAGCTGGTGGACCTGCTGGCGACCAGGGAGACCGCTGTGGCCCTGGTGCAGGCCAGATCGGCACACCTGTCGGGTAGGTTCGGCTCCTACGGGGACGCGATCGGTCAGCAGCACAGAACTCTGCCGTCGCGATGGCGGGCCGAGCAGCACGCCTCTTTCCTCATGGTCCACGCGGCGGTGGCGAGCGGGCGGGCTGCTGTGGCCGCAGTGGCGCTTGGCCAGGCCCCGGCTGCGGATGCCGACCGCGCACTCAACGGCCGCGCGCTCGGGCGGCTGCCACAGCCGTATTGTGCCGAGGTCGACCCGGATCAGAAGAGCGGACGGTGCGACGGTCTGATGCGGTGGGAGACACCGGCGGTGGCTAGGCAGTCCACTGGCTGCTCATTCACCAGCGTAGGGTGCCGGAGCCCCTACCCGGTGCCCGTCTACACCCGGACGTGGCTGGATCCGATGGAGATCCCTCTGGAGGTGGGGGATTCGTTGCCATCGCGCACCTGGGCGCACCTGGAGCAGGACGGAGGCGTGGCCCGGTGGCCATACGGCTCGGCATTCGTCTGGATCTTTGTCTCAAGGCGCTCATGATCGGGCAGAGGTGTCCACCTCGGCCAGGACGTCTGAAGGACGGACAAGGTACCGGCTGTACAGCAGCAGTAGATCTGCCGGAATCCCTGAGGCCGGAGACGACGCGCTCACCGGCATGCTGAGGGGTGTGTACCGGGGACGTGAGCGGCGCAGTCGGCGGCGCTGTACTTGTCTCGCGGCATCGACGCGAATCTGCTCCTCGGGCGGGGCGGCGGCCAGGGCGGCCTGTCCGGCCACGGTGCTCAGCACGAGCCGTTCGTCGGCGTGAAGACGGGGGCTCAGGCCCGCTGCGGTGGCCAGGTCGCGCAGGATGTTGCCGATGGTCTGCAGGCTGATTCCGGCGCGTTGTGCAGGGTCTTTGGGCTGGCGGCCGGCCACGGGCCGATGGCCGGCTACGGTTCCGTGCCGGTCGATCCGCCGGAACAGGGGGCCGACGCCGGCCACGCCGGCCGCGCGCAGCGTGGACATCCACTCCTGCCAGGCTCTGACCGGGCACAATTGCGGGTTGGCATGGGCGGGCAGGCGCAGTACCTGGTCGGGGGCGTGGGGCCGCAGCGAGCGGCAGCGGACTTCGAGAGCGGTCATGGACCCGGGAGAAGGAAGTGTCTGGGTGCCTGCCGTCCGTAGTACGACATCGTGCACGTCGTCGAGTTGCAGCGGGTGGGAGACCGCGAGAGCGGAAGCGGCGTATCGGTACAGCAGCAGGACGAGGACGTCGCGGCGCCCGCGGTCGGTGTCGCGATCGCAGGCCGCCGCCATCCGCGCCACGTCAACTTCGGTCACCTGGGTAGCTCTCATCGGTACCGAGTCGTCTTCGAGTTCCTCCGCCGCCGCAAGCCGGGCTTTGATCTGCCGTACGGCGTGCCGGTCAGCAGCCGCCAGGGGATGCCCCTGTTCGCGTAGCCATCCGGCCAGCGTGCCGTTGTAGCTCTCCAGCGTGCTGCTCAGGCGGCGCCGGTCGGCGAGATCTTGCAGAAACAACAACAGCGATGACGCCAGCAAGGGATCGAGTCCCGCTTCATCGCACCATTGCAGATATCGCTTGACGCGGCGCTCGGCGCTTACAACCATCGGTTCCTCATCGGGGATCGCGGGCACCCTCGTGCCCAGGGGAAGAACACGGGTAACGAGCGGGACCGTCTTTGCGTCAGGGCTGCTCTGCCAGGTGGCCTAACCGGTTCTCGGGGTGAGGCCGGGTTGCACGAAGCGACGAGTGACGTTCGGCTGTTGGGCCGTGGCCAGGGGCCGCACCGGCTCCCAGACCACGGCCACGGTGGCCACGGCTCACCGCCGGGTGACGATCACTCCGACCAAGTCGCCAGGACCACCACGGCGCCGAAGGCGACCGTCAGCGGCTGGCCCCAGGACGGGTCACGGCGGACCACGTAGGCGAGGCCAGCCGCGAGCATCGCACCGACGACGGCCAGGAGCAGGATCACCAGTAGGGCGATCGTGGACATGCGCGGTTCCCCCTCAGGGGTCGGGCACCCGGGACAAGCCCCGGGTGCGGGCTGTTGATGGTGGGGGAGAGCGCAAACACTTCCCATCCCTTCCGTGGCGGCGGAGCCGTTTGGACAGGGCGGCGCCAGATTGACTGGTGTGGGGGTTAGGCTCGCAACCCCGGTCTGACCAGGCCGGTTAGTGGAGATGTGAGCCTGGCCATGCATCGGGTCCGGTACTCCGGTGCGCGCAGCACCCATGCAGGTAGATGGGCGGAACTTTCACTCGCCCTGGTACTGGTACAGCTCGCCGAAGATCACGGCGGTCTCGGTGGAGGCGTCCTCACTCCACTCGTAGCGCGACAGCTCCTGGCCGTCGGCCTGGTTGACGACGCGGATGAAGGCGTTGGAGACCTGGCCGAAGGACTAGGGCGTTTCTGATGGCTCTTGCTGGGGTGGGTGGATCAGTTCTTCGGCTGGGCAGG
>NZ_BMVG01000030.1 GCF_014650595.1 Streptomyces alanosinicus | reverse complement strand
GCTCACGGACGGCCGCGTACGAGCCGGCGAAGCCGATCCCGGCGATGATCAAGGCGCCGGAAACGACCACGCCTATGAGTATGCGGTGCATCCGAGTCAGCTGCGGTGGCGCGGCCACTCGTACTCCCCTCCCCTTGCCTGTTGTTGCGCGCAACAGGGTGGCACACGCGGAGGGCGCGTGGGTTACCGGTCAGGGCTTCGGGCCCACTCGGTCAGCTCTTCTTCGCGGCCGACTTGGACGGAGAAGCGCTGGAAGACGGCGACTTGGACGGGGAGGCCGAGGAGCCCGAGCCCGAACCGCCCGAAGCGGAGCCGCTGTTGGCGGACGACACCGCGCCGACGGCCTCCTTGATCGCCTGCTCCGCCGACTTCGTCAGATCGTCGGCGTCCGGGGTGTCCTCGCCCGCCAGACCGGCGCCGTTGTAGTCGAGCGTGACGACCACGTTCTCGACGCGCGCGACCACCGTCTGCTGCTTGAACAGACCTTCCTTCTTCTTCAGGTCGTAGCGCACGGCCGTCGCCTCCGAGCCCGTGCCGGACAGCGGGGTCTCCTTGGCGTTCTTCGCGCCGTCCACCGCGGCGGCGTCCTTGACCTGCTGGGTGAAGTACGTGTGGGCCTGTGCCTCAGCGGAGCCGCGCGTGGTGTCGGAGTCGAAGCGCAGCAGGGACACGTTCAGCCAGCGGAACTGCGAGCCCTTGACGCCGTTGTTGTCCAGGCTGGACCAGGAGCAGGACGCCCGCGACGACGGATCGTCCGAACTGCCCTTCTTGCCCGAAGTGCCCTGCGGGACCAGGTCCGTCAGGGTCTTCTTCGACACCACCGCGCACGCGTCGGGAAGCTTCTTGTAGGCGGCCGCCTGCACGGTCGGGGACGCGCTCGTCGAGGGCGAGGTGCTGCCGCTCGCGGACTGCCGCGCGCTGCTGTCCGTGCCCTTGCCCTTGGCGTCGCCCGAGCCCGACGAACAGGCGGCGGTGATCAGCACCGCCGGAACGGCTGCCGCGCAGACAAGCGCACGGCTCAGGCGCTTGCCACGCATCTGTCGCTGGGCACGGTCGTCTGTCTGGGCTGCTCGTTGCATGGTTCCTTCACTCGTGACGCTCGGTGGTCGTTCGGGTCCTTGCGGGGGCCCACGGTACGCGGTGAAGGAGCTGTGCGGTTTCGGTTCGGGTGCTTCGCACACGGTGGGGCGAGCGGCTCCGGGTGCCGTCAACCGCCCAGCGCGTCGTCCAGTTGAGAGGCCAGTTCACGCGCTGTGTCCTGCATTTCCTTGCTGTCTGGGACCGTTCCGGTGGCCATCGGCTGCTCCTCGTACTCGATGGTGACGATGACATTGGACGTGCGGAACACCACAGTCACCGTCCGCGGCTCGGCCGTCGAACCGGACCCGAGCTGATCGTTGATGTACGCCTCGTCACCGAGACCGGACAGCACCCGCGGCTGCAGATCGGCCGCGGAGGCGTCGTCGGAGGCGGAACCGGAGGGAGAGCCGGAGGGCGAGCCCGAGGGAGAGCCCGAGGCGGACGGGGAGCCGGAGCCGGAGGCGGCGCGGCTCGCCGGGGCCGACGGGGTGCCGGACGCGGTCGCGGACGGCGCGGCGGACGTGGACGTGGCGGAGGGCGTGGGCGTCCCGGCCGGTGCCGAGGAGCCGCTCGGCTCGGGCAGGTCGGCGGCCGTCTCCTTGTCCTCGAACAGCTTCTGCGCCTGGTCGTCGTCACTGACCGTGTTGTCGTACGACACCACGCGCTCGAAGTCGACGGAGAGGCGGTCGGTGGCGTCGGCGGACTCCACCTTCCAGTGGCAGCCGACCTTGCGGTCGGTGTCGTAGGTCAGCGCGGCCTCGCCCTGGTAGGCCTTGTCCCGCTGGTCGGGGTCGGTGATCTCCTTGATGCCGGGCAGCATCGCGTTGAGGCTGTCGTGGCCGACCGCGCCGCAGGGTTCGGGCAGCGTGCGGTACTTGCCGGGCTGGGCGGCCGCCGTGGTCGTGCCGGTCTCGCCCGGATTGGCGTTGTCCGTCGTGCTGTCGCCGCCCGAGCCGCTCGTGCAGCCGACCAGCAGTGCCGCAAGGAGGGCGGCGGTGCCGGTTACGTACGCCTTCCGCTGCACGGTCGGGCTCCTCTCGGGTGTGCGCTCGCTCGGTGCTCCAGTGTCCCCGCTGGTTATTCGCTTGCCGCAGCGGGGCGCCCCCTGGAGACAATGTGTATCGCACGCGCTGCTGTGGCCGCCGGTCCCTTGTCCCTTTTCATCGACCCTGGTGCCGTTTTTGCGCTTTGGTGCTTTTAAGTCTTTTGTTGTTGTATCCGGGGGAATGAGGAAGTTATGTCGTACGTGGAGATGCCGGGCGCGAAGGTGCCGATCCGGATGTGGACGGACCCCGCGACGGTCGAGGACGTGGCCCTGCGCCAGCTGCAGAATGTGGCGACCCTGCCGTGGATCAAGGGTCTGGCCGTGATGCCGGACGTGCACTACGGCAAGGGCGCGACGGTCGGCTCGGTGATCGCCATGCAGGGCGCGGTGTGCCCGGCTGCGGTCGGCGTGGACATCGGCTGCGGGATGTCGGCCGTGCGGACGTCCCTGACGGCGAACGACCTGCCGGGGGATCTGTCGCGGCTGCGGTCGAAGATCGAGCAGGCGATTCCGGTGGGCCGGGGGATGCATGACGACCCCGTGGCGCCGGGGGACTTCCATGGGCTGGCCACGGCCGGCTGGGACGACTTCTGGGGCCGGTTCGACGGGGTCGCGGACGCGGTCAAGTTCCGTGCGGACCGGGCCCACAAGCAGATGGGGACGCTCGGCTCCGGGAACCACTTCACCGAGGTGTGCGTCGGTGACGACGGCGCGGTCTGGCTGATGCTGCACTCCGGCTCCCGCAACATCGGCAAGGAACTCGCCGAGCATCACATCGGCGTGGCCCAGAAGCTCCCGCACAACCAGGGCCTGGTGGACCGCGATCTGGCCGTCTTCGTCGCGGACACCCCGCAGATGGCGGAGTACCGCAACGACCTGTTCTGGGCGCAGGAGTACGCCAAGTACAACCGCATGCTGATGATGGCGCTCCTGAAGGACGTGATCCGCAAGGAGTTCAAGAAGGCCAAGCCGGTCTTCGAGCCGGAGATCTCCTGCCACCACAACTACGTGGCGGAGGAGCGGTACGAGGGCATGGACCTGCTCGTCACCCGTAAGGGAGCGATCCGGGCCGGCTCCGGGGAGTACGGGATCATCCCGGGCTCCATGGGTACGGGCTCGTACATCGTGAAGGGCCTCGGCAACGAGAAGGCCTTCAACTCGGCTTCCCACGGCGCGGGTCGGCGGATGAGCCGTAACGCGGCGAAGAAGCGTTTCTCGACGAAGGACCTGGAGGACCAGACCCGGGGCGTGGAGTGCCGTAAGGACTCCGGCGTCGTGGACGAGATCCCGGGCGCCTACAAGTCGATCGACCAGGTCATCGACCAGCAGCGGGACCTGGTGCAGGTCGTGGCGAAGCTGAAGCAGGTCGTGTGTGTGAAGGGCTGACCCCGGTCAGTGACCGTGCCGCACGGCGTAGATCATGACGAACGCCACGATGTGGATGCCGAAGAGGAAGTAGCCGAGGAACCACCAGACCCTTCGTTCGTCCTTCGTCTCCTGGGCGAGGCGGCGTTGTTCCAGGGACTTCTCGAAGGAGTCGAGGGAGTCGGCGGGTTCGGGGGAGGGGTCCGTCATGACAGCTCCCGGTGGACCTTGGTGTTGGAGGCCTGGGCGCGGGGGCGCAGGACCAGGAGGTCGACGTTGACGTGGCTGGGGCGGGTGACCGTCCAGGTGATCGTCTCCGCCACGTCGTCCGCCGTCAGGGGTTCGGCCACGCCCTCGTAGACCTTGGCCGCCTTCGCCTCGTCCCCGCCGAAGCGGGTCAGGGCGAACTCGTCGGTCCTGACCATGCCGGGCGCGATCTCGATCACGCGGACCGGCCGGCCGACGATCTCCAGGCGGAGGGTCTCGGCGAGGACGTGCTCGCCGTGCTTGGCGGCGACATAGCCTCCGCCGCCCTCGTACGTGCCGTGGCCGGCGGTGGAGGACACGATCACGATCACGCCGTCGCCGCTCGCTTCGAGCTTGGGCAGCAGGGCCTGGGTGAGGTTCAGGGTGCCGATGACGTTCGTCTCGTACATCGAGCGCCAGGCGGCCGGGTCGCCGGTGGCCACCGGGTCCGCGCCGAGCGCGCCGCCCGCGTTGTTCACGAGGACGCCGATCGTCTCGAAGGCCGTGGCGAACTCGTCCACCGCGGCGCGGTCGGTCACGTCCAGCTGGTACGCGACCGCCGAGTGGCCCGCCTTGGTCAGCTCCTCCGCCAGTGCCTCGATTCGGTCCTTGCGGCGAGCGGTGAGGACGACGCGGTAGCCGGCCTTCGCGAGCCGCCGGGCCGTGGCGGCACCGATGCCGCTGCTCGCACCCGTGACGACGGCGATGCGGGAGGCGGGGGCCATGGGCAGCTCCTCTGATGATGCGGCGGTATGCCGACGGTGGCTCCGTCCAGCCTAAGTGAGGCTCACGCGCCGTTCCTCGGCGCCCACATGATCACGGCCATACCGGCGAGGCAGATCAGTGCTCCGGTCACATCGAAGCGGTCGGGGCGGTAGCCGTCGGCGATCGCGCCCCACAGCAGTGAGCCGGCCACGAAGATCCCGCCGTACGCGGCGAGGATGCGGCCGAAATGGGCGTCCGGCTGGAAGGTGGCGACGAAGCCGTACGCGCCGAGGGCGAGGACCCCGCCGGTCATCCACAGCCAGCCCCGGTGCTCGCGCACCCCTTGCCAGATCAGCCAGGCGCCGCCGATCTCGAACACGGCGGCGACGACGAACAGGGCGGCGGAGCGCAGGATCGACATGGCAGCAGCTTGGCACGGGGGCGCGCCCGGCCCGCGCGGTGCCCTTGCCACCTGTCAGGGCCCTTGTCACCTGTTGGACGGCGTCTGTCCCGGAGGCTTCGTGGCATACATCCGTACGGCAGTCGGATCGCGAGAGTGGAGTGGTGAGCGGCGTGCGGATGCGGACGTGGACGTGGTGTGCGGCGGGGGCCCTGGCCGGGACGGTGCTGGTGCCGGGGGCAGCCCTGGCCGCTCCGGCGCCCGTGCCCGAGGCCGATCTGGCCTTTCACGGGACCGCGGTGCTCAGCGGCGACAAGGTGGCGGTGAAGCTGACGCCGCGCAACAACGGGCCCGCCGCCGTGACGGACTCGACCGTGCGGCTGCGCTGGTCGGTGGCGCTGGCCGCGGCGCAGCGGCTGCCGGCCCGGTGTGCCCGGGAGGACGAGCGGACGGTGGTGTGCGCGACGGGCGCGCTGGCCGCGAACGCGGTGGGCGAGCAACTGGATCTGCCGGTGCGGCTGAAGGAGAAGCCTTCGCAGGTCACGCTGGAGACCGACACGGCGTGGGCGGGCGGCGCGGTGGACAAGAACCGGGCGAACGACCGGCAGAAGGTGCTCGTGCTCGGCACCGGGGACCCGTACGCCTTCTGAGCCGCATCCGGTTCCGAGCCGTGTCCGGTTCCGCGCCTTGTCCGGGGTTCTCGTTGTCCGGGGTTCTCTTACCCGGGGTTCTCGCTGTCGTAGCGCTCGCGGGCCGTGCGTACCTCATCGAAGTGGGTCTCCGCCCAGTCCTTCACGGCGGTCAGCAGGCCGGCGAGGCTGGCGCCGAGCGGGGTGAGCGCGTAGTCGACACGGACCGGGACGGACGGGGTCACCGTGCGGCTGAGGATGCCGTCGCGTTCGAGGGTGCGCAGGGTCTGCGTGAGCATCTTGGGGCTGACGCCGGCGACCTTGCGGCCGATGTCGCTGTAGCGCAGGGGGCCGGCGGCCAGGGCGGCGACGACGAGGCTGACCCACTTGTCGCTGAGCCGGCCGAGGAGCTGGTTGGTGGGGCACTCGCGCAGGAAGGCGTCGTAGTCGGCGCGGGCCTGTTCGCGCCGCTGGGCGGCGGTCAGGGTCGCCATGGGCTCTCACCTCGGGGTCGGCTACGCACTCTCAGGTAACTACTTACCGATCGATAGTAGCTCTCCTACGGTTGGCGGTGCGGCCGGAAAGATGCCGCGAAAGCCATCAAATGCCTTGCGGTAGAGGAGAGTTGACATGCGCGCTGCTGTGGTGCGGACGTTCGGTGGTCCGGAGGCCGTGGAGATCGTGGAGGTGCCGGTCCCGGAGGCGGGCGCGCGGCAGGTGCGGATCAAGGTGGCCGCGGGCGCGCTGAACCCGGTGGACGCGGCCGTCCGGGCGGGCGTCTTCGGCGGGGCCGGCAAGGACCTGGGCCTCGGCTGGGACGTGGCCGGCACGGTGGACGCGGCGGGTGTGGCCGCCGCCTGGAACGTCGGCGACGCGGTGGTCGCGCTGGCGCCGGGGCTCGCCGATCCGCTGGGCTCGCACGCCGAGTACGTCGTCGTGGACGCGGGCGCGGTGGCCGTGGCGCCCGCCTCGGTGGACGCGGTGCACTCGGGCACCCTGCCGCTGAACGGGCTGACCGCGCTGCAGGCCCTGGACCTGCTGGACCTCCGTCCGGGCGGGAAGCTGCTGGTGACCGGGGCTGCGGGGGCGGTCGGCGGATTCGCGGTGCAGCTGGCCGCGCACCGCGGGATCGAGGTCGTCGGGCACGCGCGCGCCGGTGACGAGGAGCTGGTGCGCTCCCTGGGGGCCGCGCGCTTCACCTCCGACGGGGTCGCACCGGGCAGCGTGGACGCGGTGCTGGACGCCGCCGTGCTCGGGGCGCCCGCGCTGGAGTGGGTGAGGGACGGCGGTGCGTTCGTCGCGGTCCGTGACGGGGTGCTGCCCGAGGCGGCGCGCGGGGTGCGCATGGAGAACGTCTGGGTGCGGGCCGACGGGGCGCAGCTCGCGGAGCTGGTCCGGCTGGTGGACGAGGGGGTGCTGACGCTGCGGGTGGCGCAGGCGTACGGCCTGGACGAGGCGGCGAAGGCGCATGCGCGGCTGGCCGAGGGCGGGGCGCGCGGGCGGCTGGTTCTCGTCCCCTGACGAGGCCCGCGGGTGGTGTCCGGAATAACCCGGCCGGGTGGACCGTTCAGCGGGATATAGTTGAATGGTTAACTATCTGGAGGGCAGCGAGCATGCAGTTCGGGATCTTCACGGTCGGCGACGTCACGCCGGACCCGACCACCGGGCGTACGCCGACCGAGGCGGAGCGCATCAAGGCCATGGTGGCCATCGCGCTGAAGGCCGAGGAGGTGGGCCTGGACGTCTTCGCGACCGGCGAGCACCACAACCCGCCGTTCGTGCCGTCGTCCCCGACCACCATGCTCGGCTATGTGGCGGCCCGGACCGAGAGGCTGATCCTCTCCACCTCCACCACCCTGATCACCACCAACGACCCGGTGAAGATCGCGGAGGACTTCGCGATGCTCCAGCACCTGGCCGACGGGCGGGTCGACCTGATGACGGGCCGCGGCAACACCGGGCCGGTCTACCCCTGGTTCGGCAAGGACATCCGGCAGGGCATCGACCTCGCCATCGAGAACTACGCCCTGCTGCGCCGGCTGTGGCGCGAGGACGTCGTGGACTGGGAGGGGAAGTTCCGCACGCCGCTCAAGGGCTTCACGGCGACCCCGCGGCCGCTGGACGGGGTCCCGCCGTTCGTCTGGCACGGCTCGATCCGCTCGCCGGAGATCGCCGAGCAGGCGGCCTACTACGGCGACGGCTTCTTCCACAACAACATCTTCTGGCCCGCCGACCACACCAGGCGGATGGTCGAGCTGTACCGCAGCCGGTACGCCCACCACGGGCACGGCACCCCGGAGCAGGCGATCGTGGGGCTCGGCGGCCAGGTGTTCATGCGGCGCAGCTCGCAGGACGCGGTGCGCGAGTTCCGGCCGTACTTCGACAACGCGCCGGTCTACGGCCACGGGCCCTCCCTGGAGGACTTCACCGACCAGACCCCGCTGACCGTCGGGACCCCCGAGCAGGTCGTCGAGAAGACCCTGGCCTTCCGCGAGTACGCCGGTGACTACCAGCGCCAGCTGTTCCTGGTGGACCACGCCGGGCTGCCGCTGAAGACCGTGCTGGAGCAGATCGACATGCTCGGCGAGGAGGTCGTCCCCGTGCTGCGCAAGGAGTTCGCGAACGGCCGTCCGGCGGATGTGCCCGAGGCGCCGACCCATCAGTCCCTGCGCGCCGCGACGGCGGCTCAGCGCGCCCGGGCGTAGCTCGGTGCGCAGGCGCCGCGCGGTGCTCAGGGCCCGTCCGGCGCAAGGTGAGAGGACGGTAGGGGCGGTCGTCCGGTTGCCTGTGTGACGGTGAGAGGCCGGTAAAAAGCGTGATCGTAGGTCCGCCGGTCCTGACCGAACCGGCGGCGGCCTTGGCAGACTGGGGGCGTGCCCCAGACTGTGCTGCTCGCCGAAGACGACCGTGCCATCCGCCATGCCCTGGAGCGGGCCCTGACGCTGGAGGGGTACGAGGTCACGGCGGTAGCCGACGGCGTGGAAGCGCTGGCGCAGGCCCACAAGACGCCGCCGGACATCCTCCTGCTCGATGTGATGATGCCGGGCATCGACGGCCTCCAGGTCTGCCGGGTGCTGCGCGCCGAGGGCGACCGGACCCCGATCCTCATGCTCACCGCCCTGGTGGAGACCGCCGACCGGATCGCGGGCCTGGACGCCGGCGCCGACGACTACGTGGTCAAGCCGTTCGACGTCGAGGAGGTCTTCGCCCGGCTGCGGGCGCTGCTGCGCCGCACCAGCCCGGTGACCGCCGGCGGCAACGGCGGGGCCGGTGCCGAGACCGGCGGCCGCGAGCCCCAGATCTCCGACCGGCAGGTCGAGGCCGCCGGCATCCGCATGGACCTCCAGGCCCGCCGGGCCTGGCGCGGCAAGCGCGAGCTGGAGCTGACCCGTACCGAGTTCGAGCTGCTGGAACTGCTCGTGCGCAACGCGGGCATCGTCCTCGACCACTCCACGATCTACGACCGGATCTGGGGCTACGACTTCGGGCCCGGCTCGAAGAACCTCGCCGTGTACGTCGGCTATCTGCGCCGCAAGCTCGACGAGCCCGGCGCACCGCAGCTGATCCACACCGTGCGGGGCGTGGGTTACGTGCTCCGGGAGGACTAGGTGGGCCGGCTGCGGCGGCTGCTGGCCCCGGGCCGGCCCAAGCTGGTCTCCCTGCGCACCACCTTCGCCGTCTCCTTCGCGGCCGTCACTGCCGCCGTCACGATCCTCGTCGGCATCCTGTCGTACGGCAGCGCGGCCCGGCTGGTCCGGGTCGACCAGCAGTCGGTGTTCACACAGGTCGTACAGGACGTCCAGGACGAGGTACGGCAGCACGACATGGACCCGGAGGACTTCTCCTCCTCCCGGCCCGGCCATGACCTGGTCCGGCCCGCTCGCACCGATGTGCAGGTGCTCGGCGCGCAGGGCCAGATCGTCGACCACGGCAACCCGAGCCTGCCCGTCACCTCCCGCGACAAGGCGATGGCGCTCGCGACGACGGCCGGGAAGGTGGTCCAGCACAAGGACGTACGGGTCGACGAGGACCTGTTCCGTATCGCCACCGTCTCGCTCGGCGGCGGGCGGGGCGCCGTCCAGGTCGCGCAGGAGTTCAGCGACACCGAGGACCTGCTGCGGACGCTTCAGCAGCGCACGCTGATCCTGATGGCGGCCGTCGTGGTGGCCGCCGGTCTGTTCGGTTGGTGGCTGGCCCGGCGGATCACCCGGCGCCTGGTGATCCTCACCTCCGCCGCCGAGGACGTGGCCCGCACCCGCCGCCTCGGCATCGAGGTGCCGGTGGCCGGGCTGGACGAGGTGGGGCGCCTCGGCCGCGCCTTCGACCGGATGCTCGGCCGGCTCGCGCAGTCCGAGGAGGACCAGCGGCGCCTGGTGCAGGACGCCGGGCACGAACTGCGCACCCCGCTGACCTCCCTGCGGACCAACATCTCCCTGCTCCGGCGCATCGACGAACTCCCGCCGGCCAGCCGCGACGAACTGGTCGCCGACCTCGGCCAGGAGGCGCGGGAACTGACCGACCTGGTCAATGAGCTGGTCGACCTCGCCGCGGGGCAGTCCGACACCGAGCCCCCGCAGCAGGTGGACCTCGCCGACATCGCCGAGGAGGTCGTGGGGGTCGCCCGGCGCCGCAGCGGACGCGAGATCGTGCTGCGCACGAGCGGCGACACGACGACCGACGGGCGACCCGGGATGCTCCAGCGGGCCATGTCCAACCTCGTGGAGAACGCGGCCAAGTTCGACCGGGGCGGAAAGGGGCCGATCGAGGTCGCCATCACCGGCCCGGACCGGCCCGGGACCGTGCGGGTGGAGGTGCTGGACCGGGGGCCCGGTATCGCCGAGGGCGACCTGATCCGGATCTTCGACCGCTTCTACCGGGCCGCCGACGCCCGGTCCCTGCCGGGGTCCGGGCTGGGCCTGTCCATCGTGCGGGAGGTCGCCATGGCGCACGGCGGAGCGCCGTTCGCCTTCCGGCGGGAGGGCGGCGGATCGGTCATCGGGTTCACGGTGGGCGGCTGAGTAGCCGCGCCTATCCCCGGCAGGTAGGCGCGCGCATACGCCGCCTTCCCCGGTGATCGTACGGTCCTCGTATGCCCGAGGAGACGACTGCACCGAGCCCCGCCCCCGCGACCGCCCCCGTCGGTTCCGGGGCCCCTTCCGGTGTGATCGGGTGTCTGGGCTGCGGTGGGCTCGTGCTCGTCCTGATCGCGGTGTTCGTCGTCCAGTTCGGCTGGAAGTCCTGGGAGTCGACGCACCTGGACCGGGTCGCCCCGCAGGACATGGCTGACAAGGCCTTCCGGTACTCCCAGGAGGCGTACACCACGCTGGGGTTCGGCCGGCCGGTACCGCCCGGAGGCGGCGGGCAGGGCGACGGCACGGGGAACGGGTTCAGCGCCGACTACTGCTACGACGGAGGCCTGCTGGGGATGGAGGACAAGACCGTCGACGGCGCCTACCGGCTGAACCACAGCTGGGCGCTGGACCGGGTGCCGGCGGCCCGGGCCGCCGCCGGTCTGCGTCGGCTGCACCAGCGGCTGGCGGACGAGGGCTGGGACATCACGTCGTACCGCGCCGCCGCGAAGGGCGCGGACGGGACGCTCTACGCGAAGCGGGACGGCGGGGACGAGCGGATGTCCTTCGACTGGTCCGCGGACCGGCAGTACTTCACGGGCGGCGCCTCCGTGCCCTGCGCGTACGACCCCGGGTGGCACAAGGGCGACACCGAGTCCTACTCGCCCGACAGCGCCGCCCGGTCGGTGACGGCGCCGGCCCTCGCGCCCTAGGGCCTCGGACCGGCTTCTTCTGCGGCTTCTACGACCGTCAACGGCCTTGACGACCGTCTACGGCTTCTACGACCGTCGTCCGCCGATGCCCGGCAGCTCCAGGAAGCCCTCCGCGCGGGCGCTCGCCAGGCCGATGCGCGGGATGTCGCTGGACTTGGCGAAGAGCAGGAAGCGCGGTTCCCAGACGGGGCGGTACTTGGCGTTGGCCCGGTACAGGGACTCGATCTGCCACCAGCGGGAGAAGAAGGTGAGGGTGGAGCGCCACAGCCGCAGGACGGGGCCCGCGCCGAGGCGGGCGCCGCGCTCGAAGACCGAGCGGAACATCGCGAAGTTCAGCGACACCCGCTTGATGCCCAACTCCTTGGCCTGGAGCAGGAGTTCCACCACCATGTACTCCATCAGGCCGTTCTCGCTGTCGCGGTCGCGGCGCATCAGGTCCAGCGAGAGCCCGTGCTCGCCCCAGGGGACGAAGCTGAGCAGGGCGCGCGGTTCGTCGTTCGCGTCACGGCACTCCAGCATCACGCAGCGGCCGTCCACCGGGTCGCCGAGGCGGCCGAGGGCCATGGAGAAGCCGCGTTCGGTGGCACCGTCGCGCCAGTCGTCGGCGCGCTTGACGAGCAGGTCCATCTCCTCGGCGGGGATGTCCTCGTGGCGTCGGACCCGGACCGTGTAGCCGGCCCGCTTGACCCGGTTGTGGGCCTGGCGGACCACGCGCATCGCCCGGCCGTCGAGGGTGAAGTCCGCGATGTCCACGATCGCCTCGTCACCCAGTTCCAGCGCGTCCAGGCCGTGCCGGGCGTAGATCGTGCCGGCCTCCTCGCTCGCGCCCATGACCGCCGGGGTCCAGGCGTGCCGGCGGGCCTCGGTGAGCCAGGCCTCGATGGCGCCGGGCCAGGCCTCGGGGTCGCCGATCGGGTCGCCGGAGGCGAGGGAGACGGCGCCGACGACACGGTAGGTGACGGCTGCCTTGCCGGTGGGGGAGAAGACGGCGGCCTTGTCGCGGCGCAGCGCGAAGTAGCCGAGGGAGTCCCGGGCACCGTGCTTGGCGAGCAGCGCGCGCAGCTTCTCCTCGTCCTCGTCGGTGAGCAGCTTGCGGCCGCGCGGGGAGCGGAAGCAGGCGTACAGGACCAGGCAGAAGACGGCGGCCAGCAGCAGGTTGATGATGATGTCGGCCCAGCGGGGCGCGTGCACGGAGTCGACCCGGTCGGCGAGCGGGCCGACGCTGATGCCGCGCAGCAGGGTGTAGGCCAGCTCCTCGAACGGAGGGGCGCCGCCCGGCACCTTGTTGGTGGCGTGGACGAGCAGCGTGCCGAGACCGCCGGTCGCCAGCACACCGCCGGCGCCGACGGCCAGCGCGAGCCGGGGGTTGGAGGGGTCGCCGACGGCGTTGAACTCCCGGCGGCCGATCAGCAGCGCGGCCACGAAGAGGCCGGTGAGGGCGGTGGAGACCCAGTTGAAGACGTGGTCGCGGAACGGGTGCTGGGTGAGGGCGAGGACGTAGAGCGCGAACAGCGGGCCGGCCAGCAGCATGTTGACCACCCACGCGGCCCGCTTCCCGCGCCGCATCACCAGTGCCAGGAAGATCGCCGCCGCGGCCGAGACCAGGCCCGCGGTGGCCAGGTACGGGGTGAAGAACTGGCCGGAGTGGTGTGCGTGCGCTTGCACATGCCGGGCGGTGAAGAGCTTGCCGTCGTTGTGTTCCTGGACCTCTTTGCGGAACGGGAGCGACAGGACCGCGATGATGTTGAAGACGGCGATCAGCCGCAGGTACCAGACGCTGGCCGTGGCCGCGCGTGCGCGCAGACGGGGTCCTGGCTGGGGCAGCTGCGGGGTGCGGCGCGAACCGCGCTGGGCGGGGACCTGCGCGGAGGTCATGGTCTGCTGTTGAGCCGACATGGTGACTGGTCACCTTGGGAGAGGGAAGGGACGGATGACCCCGGACGGGGCTCCCTGACCCTACAGCTTGTAGGGTAGCGCGACCGGCGGCCGTGCGGGGTCGTACGGGACAGGAGCGTACCGACAATCGCTCTTACCCGGTCCCCGCATGCCGCGCCTCTTACCGGGCTTTACCAGGTCTTACACGCCTTACCGGGGTCTTCTCGCGGCGCGCCGGGCCGCCACCAGGTGCCAGGCCAGGTTGCCCACCGCGGCGCCGGCCGCGACCGCGGCGACGATCACACCGCCGGTCGCGAGCCCGTCGCTGAACAGATGCGGGCGCCGGTCGAGGCTGTGCAGGCCGAAGCCGCACAGCTCGTAGACGCCGACGGCTGCGATGAGGAGGCTGACGACGAGGAGGGCCAGCGTCGGCGCGAGCGCGCGCAGATGGACCTCCTCACCTGCTTCCGTTTCCGTGTCCTGCATGGATCCCCCGGTGAACAGACGAATGAGATGAACGGCCCTGCGGCCACTGGCGGTTGGGAACCTACAATACGTAGGGTCCGGATCGGTCGGTGCCGACGACGTCCGGCCGGGCCGCGGGCGCGGCCGCTCCATGATGGCCGAGGACGCGGACACGGCGGTGCGGGGCGCGCTGACGGTGCGCGCCGCGGACATTGTCGTCGACGGCGCGCCGAGTAAGACGCGAGTGAGACCGGACTCACCTGTGCGACGGCACAGGCGCTCGGGATGCCCGGTGTCTCAGGACTCCTCGGTGCGCCCCGTGCGGCGGGCGTAGGCGCGGGCCGCGCGGGCGCGGTCGCCGCAGCGGGTGGAGCACCAGTGGCGGCGGCCGTGGCGGAGCAGATAGCGGTTGCAGGGTGCGGAGCCGCACGCGGTCAGCCGGTCGGCGTCGGGGCCGGTGAGCAGATCGGCGGCGTCGGCGGCGAGCGCGGCGAGGGCGTGCTCGACGATCTGGGTGGTCGGGTGCGCCGCCGCCCGGTACAGGCCGCGGTCGGCGGACCAGTGCAGCAGCGAGGCAGCGGGGGCGCGGGTGAGCGCGTCGTTGACGGCGTCCAGGGCGTCGGCGGGGGCGGGCCGGTCGCCGACCCGGGCGGCGAGCAGGGCGCGGATCTGCTCCCGCAGGGCGCGCAGCCGGGCCGCGCAGATCTCGCGCAGACCGGCGTCGACGGGGGCGAGACCGCGGCGCACGAGCCAGTCCTGGGCGGCGCCGGGTGTGTCCAGCAGGTCGACGAGCTGCCCGCCGGGCAGGGCGACGGCACTGTTGGCGAGATCCAGGGCGACGTACCGCTCCGCGCCCGGCGCCGGCGGGCACGGCGCGGGGTGGGCCGTCGCGCTCACGCTCTCTGTCACGGGTCTCATGGTACGTCTCGCGTCATCCATGAGGAGCCCTTGCTGTCCCCTTGGGGCTTTCCGGTGTTCTGACGCCGAGGACGTCGAGCATCGCCCGGGTGGCCGGGCTGGGATTGAAGCGGCTCCAGGCCAGATACTCCAGCCGGCGCGGCCCGTCGACCACCGGGACCAGCGCCAGCCGGGGATCCTCGGCGGCGAGCGGCCGGATGTACGCCGACGGCAGCAGCGCGACGCCGAGCCCGCGCGCGATCAGCCGGGTGATCAGTTCCACCACGCCCGCCTCGTACGCCACGTCCCGGGCCAGACCCGCCGCGGCGAACGCCTGGTCGGACTGGGCGCGGGCGGGCGTCCCGGTCACGAAGTCCACGAACGTCTCCCCGGCGATCCGGTCCAGCGTGACCCGGGCGGCGCCCGCCAGCCGGTGCCCGGCCGGCACCACCAGGACATGCCGGTCGTGATCGAGGACGACGGTCTCCAGACCGGCCGGCCGCTCGCCCTCCGGCAGACCGAGGAAGGCGATGTCCAGTTCCCCGGCGCGGATCGCCGCCGCCAGCTCGTCGCTGCGCCCGGACCGCAGGACGACCTGCACATCGGGGTGCCGGGCCCGGTACCGCTGCAGCAGCTCCGGCACGTCCACGGCGGCCGTGGTCACGATCACGCCGACCGCCAGCCGCCCGCGTACGACACCGGTCGCGGCGGCGGCGTCGGCCACCGCGCGGTCGGCGGCCGCCAGACACTCGCGGGCGCCGACCAGGAACGCCGCGCCGGCCCCGGTCAGCTCGACCCGGCGGCTGGACCTGGCGAACAGCCGCACCCCCAGCTCCCGCTCCAGCGCCGCGATCCGGTGACTGAGCGCGGACTGCACCACCTGGCACCGCTCCGCGGCCCGGGTGAAGTTGAGGGCGTCGGCGACGGCGACGACGTAGCGCAGCTGCTGAAGGTCCACGGATCAATCGTTCTCCTTCATGGCTGCGATGACAACCATGCTTTGGATTCATGATGATGCCCGCCGAGACTTCCCCCATGCATCGCTGTGAGGCGCAGGCGACGACCGTCCTGCTGACCGCGCTGGCCCCCGCGTCCTGGGGCACCACCTACGTCGTCACGACCCGGCTGCTCCCGCCCGGGCACCCGCTGTTCGCGGGCCTGATGAGGGCCCTGCCCGCCGGGCTGCTCGCGCTGGCGATCACCCGGGTGCTGCCGCGCGGCGCGTGGTGGTGGAAGACCGCCGTCCTCGGCGTCCTCAACATCGGCGCCATGCCCCTGCTGTTCGTGGCCGCCGAACGGCTGCCCGGCGGGGTCGCCGCCACCCTCGGCGCCGCCCAGCCGCTGCTGGTCGCCGGGCTGGGACTCGCGGTGCTCCACGACCGGCCGACGGTCCGGCGGCTGGTCTGGGCCGTGCTCGGGGTGCTCGGAGTGGGCCTGGTGGTGCTGGGGCCGGCGGCCCGGCTGGACGCCGTGGGCGTGCTCGCCGGCCTCGGGCATACGACGACCATGGCCGGCGGGGTCGTCCTCACCAAACGCTGGGGGCGCCCGCCGGGCGTGGGCCCGCTGGCCCTCACCGGCTGGCAACTGGCCGTCGGCGGACTGCTGTTGCTCCCGCTCACCCTGGCGGTCGAGGGGGTGCCGCAGCGGATCGACGCGGGTGCCGCCGGCGGTTATCTGTGGCTCGGCAGCATGGGCGGACTGATCGCCTACACGCTGTGGTTCCGCGGGATCGGCCGGTTGCCGGTCGCCGCGTCCGCCCCGCTGGTGCTGCTGTCCCCGCTGGTCGCGACCGTCATCGGGCTCACCCGGGGCGAGTCGTTGAGCCTGCTCCAGACCCTGGGTTTCGCCCTCGCGCTGACCGCGCTGGTCGCCGCGCAACTCGGCCCCACGGCACGGAAGAACACCGGAACGAAGGAGGAGAGATCCGATGACGAGAGGTATGGCGAGAGGCACGGTGAGCGGAGCGACGAGGGGCATGACGGTCGCCGTGCTCGGGGCCACCGGGATGGTCGGTGCCCGGGTGGTCACCGAGGCGAGCGCGCGCGGACACCGGGTGCTGGCGCTGTCGCGCAAACCGGCGAGTGAGGACCCGGACGTGACGCCGGCCGCGGTCGACGCCACCGACCCGGCGGCACTGCGGGACGCACTGGCCGGATCGTCCGCCGAGGCCGTCGTACTGGCCGTGCGGACGTTCCCGGCCGACCAGGACTTCCTGGTCGGCGCCACCCGCACGGTGCTGGACACGGCCGCGCGGCTCGGGATCCGCGTCCTGGTGGTCGGCGGCGCCGGCGCCCTGCGCAGCCCCGGCGACCGGGAGTTGCCCGTCGCCGAGAACCCCCGCTATGTGCCGGCCGGACACCGGGCCGTGGCGCTCGCCGGCATCGCCCAGCTGCACGCCTGCCGGGCCCACGCCGGAGCCGACTGGGTCTACCTGAGCCCGCCCGCCGTACTGGAACCCGGCGCCCGCACCGGCCGCTACCGGCGCGGCACCGACACCCTGCTCCTCGGCGCCGACGGGCAGTCCCGGATCAGCGCCGAGGACTTGGCGGTCGCGGTGCTCGACGAACTCGAAAGCCCCGGCACCGACCGGCACTTCACGGTGACCGAGACCCGCGGGCCGTAGGGCCGGGCAGGTCCTAGTCCATGTCCACCGGGCCGTCGTCGGAGCGCTGCTCCTTGCCCGAGCGCAGCTGGAGCAGGCCGCTGTTCTTGTTCTCCTCGGGGCCGGGGCGGCGGTCGGACGCGTCCGGGCCGCTCAGGTTCTGCCGGACCGAGTCGAGGATCGTCAGACCCTGGGACACCAGGCCGGCGGCGATCTCACCGAGGCCGTCCGCGCCGTTCAGGACGTTGACGTTGGCGCCGGCCAGGCCGCCGGCGGCCTCCTTCACGATCTGCGGGAGCTGGTCGATCAGCATCCGGTCCAGCGCGACCCGGTCGTAGGAGGCCGCGGCCTCCGCCTGGATCTTCATGCGCTGGGCCTCGGCCGCGGCGAGGATCCTGACCCGCTCGGCCTCGGCCTCGGCGGGCTTGACGACCTCGGCCACCAGCTGCTGCTGGCGCAACTGAGCCTGCCGCTGGGCCAGTTCGGTCTGCGCGTCCAGCACCTCCTGCTGGGCGTGCGCCTGCGCCAGCGGCCCGGCCTGCGAGGCCTGCGCCTGGGCGCGGTCCACCTCGGCCGAGTACTCGGCCTGGACGACCGCGGTCTGCCGGGCGTACTCGGCCTGCTTGCGGGCCGCCGCCTGCTCGGCCTCGGCCGAGGCCTGCGTGGCCTGCGCCTGGGCGATCTGGGCCTGACGCTGGATGGCCGCCTTGTGCGGGGCGGACATCGCGGCGATGTAACCGGTGTCGCCGTCGTCGATCGACTGGATCTGCAGCGAGTCGACGATCAGGCCGATCTTCGCCATCTCCACCTTCGAGGTGTCGAGGACCTCGGCGGCGAGCTTCTGCCGCTCGGTGACGATCTCCTCGACCGTCATCGAGCCGATGATCGCCCGCAGATGGCCGGCGAAGATCCGGCCGGTGAGCACCGACATCTGCTCCTGGTCGGAGAGGAAGCGCTGACCGGCGTTGATGATGCTCTCCTGGTCGTTGCCGACCTTGAAGGCGATGACGGCGCGGACGTGCAGGGCGATGCCCTGCTTGGTCACGCAGGTCTCGGTGACCTCGGACTCGCACATCGCCAGGGAGAGGAAGCGGGTCTTCCGGAAGAACGGGACCACGAACTTCCCGTGCCCCGTCACCACTCGGAACGGCGCGCCCCCCAGTCCCCGCCGGCCCCCCGAGATCAACATCGCCTCGTCGGGAGCGGGAACGCGGTATCCGAACATGCTCTACTCCTCAGCTCGCGCCGGCGGTGTCCCCGCCGAGCGCGTCCAATGGATCCACCCACTCGATGACACCGACCTCGCGGCATCCCCGTGATTCGATCACGAGGACCGTAGCGCCCACGGGCAGGGGATCCTCGGACCATGCCAGGAACGTCTCGGAGCCGCCGCGGACCCGCACGAGGACCTCACCGGGGCCCGCGGTTCCACGCGTCCCGATGAGCACCTTGCCCATACAGCCGACCACGGCCTCGTCCTGCGTCATCACCGGCCGTCCTCCTCGTCCTGACCTCAGAACTCCGACGATAGACCCAGTGGGGCCGGTACCCAACGGACTGGTCGGGGGAGCCTTCGCGGCGTGCTCGGTAGCCACAGCGGTCGAGCGGTAGCCACAGCGGTCGAGCGGTAGCCACAGCGGTCGAGCGGCCGTGACAGGGCGCGCCCGCACAGACGCAGCCCGTTCCCGACGTCGGCGGCACCGCCGAACACCCGCCGGCGCACGCGGGCCGCCGCCCGTGGCACCCATGCGGCAGCCCGCTGATCGAAGGCCCGCCCCAAGGAGGCCGCGTCCAGCGCGACTTCGGATCCAGGTGAGCCGCAGGGTAAACAGCGTGCCATTTTTCGTGTGAGCCCTTTGTGCAGCTGTTGTGGTCACGCCAAGATCCGGTCTGCGCCGGGACACTCGCATTTGCCCGGTGCAGGGAGGAGCGGGCATGTTGCGCCCGAAGCACCAGCGACGGTTCATGACCTGCACCGTCGTCGCGGCCGCGTTCGGACTGGTCAGCACCCAGGCGTTCGCGGCGTCGCACGACGCCGGACCCCGGCCCTGGCAGGCGCGCCACCAGGCCGCCATCGGCCGGCAGCACATCAGGGCGGTGCACGCGGGCCACGGCATGTCCGCGTTCGCCGCGGAGGGCGACGACGACGGCGCCGACGAGGCGGAGAACTCCGCCGAGTCGACAGCACAGTTCACCGAGGCGCGCACCGCACCCGGCGTGGTCGCGCCCGGCGCCTACGGTGCGGCCTGGCAGCAACTGCAGTCGATGCGGCACACCAGCGGCAGCTGGGACCACGTCACCAAGAAGGCGTACAACGGGGACGACCCCCGCTACCGCGATGTGAACTCCAACTCCAGCGGTGGCGCGGGCAAGGTGACCGGCCGGATCACCGGCATCGCCGCCGACGACCAGGGCTATGTGTACGCGGGCGGTGCCAACGGCGGTGTCTTCCGCTCCACCACCGGCGGCGGACACTGGAAGCCGATAGCCGACAGGCTGCCGTCCCTGTCGACGGGCACCCTCGCCCTGGACGGCCGGCAGCGGCTCTGGTACGCCACCGGCGAGTCCAACACCGGGGCGACCTCGTTCGTCGGCACGGGCGTGTACGTCCTGAAGGACCCGCGCCACGGCCGGTTCCAGCCCGGCGACCGCGTGGGCGGCGCCGAGCTGGAGTCCACCGTCATCCACGCCCTGCGCTTCGCGGGCACCAAGGTGTGGGCGGCCACCAGCACCGGCGTCTGGTCGCACTCCACGACCACCCTGTCGGGGCCCTGGAAGCACGAGTTCGCCCCCAACCCGGACTATCTGCCGGGCGGTTCGAAGGCGGACGACCCGAGTGCGCCGTACAAGAACATCGCCAACGACATCGCCGTGGATCCGAAGGACCCCTCCAAGGTCCTGCTCGCGGTCGGCTGGCGCGGCGGCGACACCTACAACGGCCTGTACGCCCAGCAGGACGACGGCAGCTGGAAGCCGGCCGGCGGGCTCGGCGACCTGCCCACCAGCAGTGCCGACGTCGGCAACATGACCTTCGCCGCGGCGGCCGACGGCTCGCGCCTGTACGCCGTCGACCAGTCCCCGGCGCAGATGGCGGCCAACCCGGACAGCGGGCTCAAGGGCGTGTACGTCTCGAAGAACGGCTCGCCGTTCGGCCCGTGGACGCTGATCGCGGACTACACCAAGCTGAAGGCGTCCGGATCCGCCCTGCAGACCGCGGGCTACATGCCCGGCATCCAGTCCTGGTACAACCAGTTCCTCCAGGTCGACCCGACCGACGCCGACCACCTCTACCTCGGCCTTGAAGAGGTCTTCGAGACCAAGAACGCCGGCCAGAGCTGGACCACCCCGGGGCCGTACTGGAACTTCCCCTTCCCCTGCTGGAGCATCGACCCGGCCAAGCAGACCGGTGACTGCTCGCCCACCGTCCACTCCGACCAGCACGCGGTCGCGATCGGCAGCTACAAGGGCAGGACGTGGGCGTACGTCGGCAACGACGGCGGCATCTACCGGCGCCCGCTCAACGGTGCGGTCGACTCCGGCGGCCACGCCAAGGACTGGCAGTCCCTCAACGACGGCACCCTCGATACCCTCCAGTACTACTCCGTGGGCGTCGGCAAGGACCTCACCTACGGCGGCGTCTCGGTGACCGGCGGGCTCCAGGACAACGGCCAGTCCATCCTGCGCGGCCGTGACAAGGTGATGGGCTCGAACTTCGGCGGCGACGGCGGCGACACGATCGCCGACCCCGCGAATGGCTGCAACATCGCTGCCGAGTACGTGTACCTGGACATGTGGGTCACCCAGAACTGCGGTGTCAACGACGGATCGTGGTCCACGGACCCGTCCAAGGCCACCGAGTACGAGGTCGCCCCGCCGGACAAGGACCTCGGTGGCGCGGGCGCCCGCTTCATCGCCCCGATCACCGCCGACGCCAAGGACGCCAACACGTGGATCGCCGGCGGCCGGCACGTGTGGGTGAACACCAAGGGCTACGCCATCCGCTCCGGCAAGGAGTGGACCAACGCCTACGACCTCGGCGACGGCCACGTGGCCACCGCCGTGGCCTCCTCCGGCGGCACGGTCTACGTCGGCTGGTGCGGGCCCTGCAACAACCAGGGCTTCACCCGCGGCATCGCGGTCGGCAACGCCGACGGCACCGGCTGGCACCAGTTGAATCTCCCGGTCGACGGCACGATCCCGAACCGCTACATCTCCGGCTTCGAGGTCGACCCGGCCGACGCCCAGCACGTCTACGTGGCGGTCAACGGCTTCTCCCGCAAGTGGACCGAGGGCCCGGGCGCGGGCGTGGGCCACGTCTTCGAGTCGAAGGACGGCGGCGCGAGCTGGACGGACATCTCCGCCAACCTGCCCGACGTCCCCGCCGACACGGTCAAGCTCCTGCCGGACGGCGGCCTCGCCCTCGGCACCGACCTGGCGAGCTTCTACCGGCCCGCTGGGGCCACGAAGTGGCTGGTCCTGGGGCACGACCTGCCCACCACGGCCGTGATGCAGCTGCGTCTCGGCCCGGACGGCAAGCTGTACGCCGCCACCCACGGGCGGGGCATCTGGTCGTTCGACGTACGGCGCCCGGGCGGCCGTAAGGACTGATCACGACCCGGTACGGCTCTGTCGTACGACGACGGCCGGTGCGCACCCCGTTCCCGGGGGCGCACCGGCCGTCCGGCGTCCGGGCTCACTGCACCGGGTACGCCGCCACGCTCAGCCGAAGTGTGAAGAACGGCGCGCTCTCGGGACCCCAGGTCACGGTCACCGCCCCGATCCGCGCGGCCCGCACCGTGACCCGGGTGACGCCCTTGTCGTCGGTGGCGGACGAGGTCACCAGCGCCAGCATCGGATTGCTGCTGCGCGGCTGAGGCCAGGGTCCGTGGGCGCCGGGCTCCAGAACGACGGTCACTGTCGTGCCCGATCGCACGCACAGGTTCCGGACGGAGGCGTCCCCGGTGCTGTGGGTGATCGTGGCGGAGCCTGCCGCGCAGCCCGACGAGGCGGAGGGCGTGGCACGGCCCGTCGCGGTGTCCCTCGGGGGCGGCGACGGAGTCCCGGGAGGCGCTGTCGCCGACGGAGCCGAGTCGGACTGATCGGACTGATCGGACGGGGAGGCGCCGCCACTGCTTCCGCAGGCGGTCAGCAGGCAGGCGACCGCGATGACGGCGGCCCCGAACCACGGCCGCCCGTGCCCCGGTCCGCGCCCTGGCTGCTCCGGCGCCACAACCGCCTCCTCACGTCGCCGCACGCCACTGAGACGTCACTGTGACGTCCTGCCCTGACGGCCGGTTCCTGTACCCGTATACAGGTGGTGCGTACCCGTATACAGGTGCCGCGCCCCGGCGTTGCCGCCGGAGCGCACGCACCGTGTGCCGTTCCAGGTCAGTGCCGGGTCGGCAGGGGCTTCGTGATGTGCGGTGCGGAGACGGTGACGGCGCCGCGGGTGGTGGAGGCGGTGCTGCCGCCGGTGACGGTGAGCGGGCCGGCGGTGTAGAGGGCCTCGTCGAAGGCTTGTCCGCCCGCCGGTGCCTTGCCGACGGCGAAGGCGGAGACCGCCTTGCCGCCGATGACGGAGGTGGAGATGTAGTCGCCGACCATGCTGCCCTGGGTGGAGTCGGCGATCTGGGACAGGGACATCGGCCCCGCGACGGCGGTCGGACTGCTCCAGGTGCTGCCGCCGTTGGCGGAGGAGACGTATCCGACCTTCAACTGGCAGGTGGAAGCGGTGCAGTTGGCGTTCGGGTAGAAGTAGTAGTAGAGGCCGATCTTCGCCGTCGTGCCGGAGGTGGCGGGGTCGATGCCGATGCCCGGGATGAAGTGGTCGACGCCGCTGGTGGTGGCGTCGATGGGGACCCGGGTCACGGCCGACCAGGTGGTGCCGTCGGCGGACGTGGCGTAGACGATGTCGTTGGCGGGGCAGCCGGAGCGGAAGCGGCAGTCCTGCCAGGCGACGTAGATCCTGCCGGAGCCGTCGATCTCGGCCGACGGCAGACCCTCACCGTCGCGCAGGTTGCCGGCCACGCCGTGGCTGGTGACGTTGGCGATCAGCGTGCTGGAGGACCAGCTGGCGCCGCCGTCGGCGGAGCTGAAGGCGCGGACCGAGGATCCGTTGGCGGAGTAGGGGACCACCACCGTGCCGCCTGGCTGGACCAGGGGCTGGCCGCCCAGGCCGCTCGGGCCTCCGGACGGTGCCGCCGGCGCCGACCAGGTCGCGCCGCCGTCGGTGGAGCGGCTCATCACCACCGCGTTGCCCGAGGACGTGACGTCGACCTCGACGTAGCAGGTGCCGTAGTACGGGCTGGAGGCGGAGTTGTCGCAGACGATCCACTCCTTGTCGTAGCCCCGGCCGTCGTTGCCGACCGCGATCACCGGGTTCTGCCAGCTCGTGCCGTTCGTGGAGCGGCTGACACTGACCCCGGCGCCGTTGACGCTGGAGTCGATGACCAGCCCGGCCACCATCCAGGTGCCGTGCCTGGCGTCGTAGGCCACGGCCGGGTCGGAGACGCGGGCCCAGCTACCGCCCTGGTAGGTGGTGATTCCGGGCAGCATGCCGTGCTGCCAGGTGGTGCCGCCGTCGGTGGAGGTGTTCCAGCCGATGTCGGAGGAGCCGCCGTCGGTGAACCGGCCGACCTGGGAGGAGGCGACGATCGTGTTGCCGTACGCGAAGGTGTCCGGTTCGAGTTCGGTGGCGTGCTGGCTGGAGCTGTTGGTGAAGGGGTCGCTGCTGATCTGGGTCAGGCCGGGTGGCGGCGTGGCCGTGGTGAAGGCGACGTCGTCGTAGAGCGTGTAGGTGGCGTCACCTGCGTAGTTGTCGTCGTGACTGACCAGCTTGAGGGTGTAGCTGTGCCCGGCGGTCACGGCCGAGGCGACCTGCTTCCAGCCCTGGCCGTTGGTGCAGGTCTTGGCGAGAACGGTCGTCGTCGTGCCGGCCGTGGTGTCGGCCAGGGTCGCCGTCGCCCAGTCGTACGTCACCGTGTCGGGGCAGGTGACGCTGTACCAGAAGGACAGCTGACTCGCGCCGGCCGGCGCCGTGAAGGTCTGGGCGATCGAGGAATCACCGCTGGTGGGGGAGGTGCCGCCGACGCGGGCGGCGTAGGTGCCGCTGTGAGCAGCGGAGCCGGCCACGGAGGTGGTCCCGGCGGACGTCCAGCCGGTGAGGCTGCCGGACTCGAAGCCGCCGTTGGAGACATCGGCGAGCGCCGGGTGAGACGCGAGGAGCAGACCGCCTGATGCGAGCAGAGCGGTGGTGGCGGTCGCCACGGATCTGCGGACAGCAGTGCGCGACATGAGGAGACACCTTGTCGTCGATGGGACGCCCCCGAGACGAGGGCGTTCGAGGTGAGTTCGAGGTGAGTTCGAGGTGAGGCGGACCTGAGGCGGACCAGCGGCGCACGTTGGCCGGCCCGTGTGGTTGCGTCGTGGCTGAAGAGCCGGTGGTGTTGTCCCTGAGCACCCTGGAGCCGACCACCGACGCGCGGTGGAGACCGTCCCACGGCCCGTTCCACGGCCCGGCCCACGGCCATCGACGGGTAGCCGCCCCAGCGGCTGCACGCCTGGGCCGCGGGGACGGCGAGCCAGAGGCCGGGAACAGCGGTGGGGATCGCAGTGGGCGCGGCTGTCCGGCCGCGCCCGCGTCTGGACCGGGACACGGAACATCCTTTCGGGCAGCCGGAGTTCACCCCGGCATGTGGGGAGAGAAGGACGTTCACGCCGATGGAGCGCGCGTTCGCAGTCCGGGATGCTTGCACCGGACATGTCACGCATCAAGAGAGGCGGCGGCTATATCGCGCCAGGCAATGGAGAATTTACGCGGTGCGGTCAACTCACAGTAAAAACACAGGGTTTCCCCTGTGTCGGCACGGGGGTTGCCCTGTATCGCCCGTCACGAGCACCTGAGCGCCGCCCCGACGCTCATATGCCCCGGATATGCCCTGGGGGCCGGCTCGCTGGAGGGCACCCTCCTCTATCGGGAGGGGCGGGGCTGTTGAGGGCTCGGGCGGCTTCCGTCAGTAGGTGGCGTGGGCACGCCAAGGTCGCGACGCCACAGCAAAGGGGCTGTGCGCCGCCTGGGGTATCGCGTCCTGGAGCCCGTCACCGCTGCTGAACCTGATCGACGCGACCGTACCGAGGCCATCGGTCCTCATGATCCGCGCTGGATTACTTGTCGGCGCCAGGACACTGGAGGCCGCGGACGCCCTCATCAGGGCCTGGAATCTGGGTTGTGCCGATGTCTGGGGGATGAGCCCTTTCGGAGGCAGCACGAGTGCCCCCGTGTGGGACAGGTTCGATCCTCGGGTCTTCCTCCGGGACAGCCGCCGGCTCTCCCGCGTCCAGGCAGCGTTCAGCGCCGCCTATTACCTTCCGCGGGTCGGATCTATCGCCGTCGGCACCGACGAACCGAGCCACTTGCGCGAGCTCGTCGGCGGCCTGGCTGCCCAGGTCGAGGAGCGGACCGTCCAGGAGTACCGGCGGCTCCTTCGGGACCGATCGCGTGATCAGACTGCCTGAAGCTCCTTGGTGATCTGCTCGGCCATGCGCTGCGCCGGCTTCAGCCGAGGGTCCTCCGGGTGCGCGTACGGCCCAAGGATCTTCGAGCAGACGAACAGCGTCATCAGCTTGCCGTCCCGACTCTCGAAGTCCCGCCGACGTTCACTCTGCACGCGATCGGCGAGAGAGGGGACGGCAAGCGAGCCTGCCCACAGGGAGGCGGAATCCAGCCCTTGCGGGGCGTTCCCCCAGTCCTCCCAATCGAAGAGGCTGAAGACTGGAGCGGTCACGTTGGCCCAGTTCAGGTCGGCGTGAGCCGGGACCCAGCGTTGGACGGTCGTGTCGAAGCCGCCGGGGAAGATCCCTCGGATGGACTCGGTGATCAATGCCTCTGTGATGGTGTCGGTGTCGGGCGTGGCGACCCGCCCCGTCTTATGAGCCGCCAGCGCGTCCAGTGAGGCGTTCATCGCCTCCCACCACTCGTCCGGAAGTTCCGGGGCATCACTCACGACGGCACTTCCGACGGGAGCGGCCGGCAGGAGGTCCGTTTCGTCGGCCCGCCACATCACGGGGTCGTCCACGTCCCGCCAGACCACACATCCCTGCCATGCCGGCTGGGCGACGCCCTCCAGACGGGCGGCGCACTCGGTGGCGTTCCACCCTTGATCGGTGACCTTGTCGAGCAAGCGCCGTTCGACGCGGACCCAGGTATCGCGGTCTGTTCGGGCTCCCACGGAACGGCGCTTGCGCACCACCGTTTCCGGAAGGAAACGCACCTGCAGAGACCGCGCGACGCGATCAAGAACCTCATCAACCGGCTGCACCCGTAGATCAACAGCCTGAAGGGCGGACACCGAGAGCGTCATACGCGCGACCGTAGCAGTGAGGAGGGCCAAGCAGATGTCGATAGCGGTGCCGTCACGCTTCTCAGGTTCGGTCGACAGGCATGCAACGACCTGGTGCGCACAGGCCCGGGGCGTCCCGATGCCCCGGGCCGCACCAAGAATTCGAGCGTCTACCGCATTGCTTTCGGCGTGGGCCGCAAGGGCGTCCTTCTCAGGGGCAGCGGAGCCAAGGCCCGATATCCGTTGCCCCCGTGGTCTTTGGCTCGACACGCCGCTGCCATGAGGATCTTCGTGCGAGAGGACGGAGGTCTCAGGCGCGGCTCCTGAGTCGTCCCCGCCGAGACGAAGCAGACGCTTGGCGCCTATGCGCAGAAGTGGCACGCGCCCTTGCCGCTGTCGGCGTCATACTTCCCCGCGAGCGCGGAGCCAGGTACCTCCAGGCGGCGCCGGAAGACGGCATGCACGCCCTCCGGCACGCGTACGCCTCCGTGCTCCTGGACGCGGGGGAGAGCATCAAGGCGCTCTCCGAATACCTCGGCCACTCGGACCCGGGCTTCACGCTGCGGACGTACACGCACCTGCTGCCGTCCAGCGAGATCCGCACCCGTAAGGCGATCGATGACGCCTTCACCGAGGCCAACGCTGAAGACCGAGGTAGCGCTTCCGATGGTGGGGGCACATCCGTGCCTACACCGCAAGCAACGTGCCAGCGCGCACTGGCCGCCTGACAGCCTCTTCCGGCGCATGACGAGAGGGGGCGGTGGGCGAAACGACCTGCATCGATTGGCTTGTTCGCCGCTCAGACTGCTGCCAGCACGCTCCCCCCAAGGGCAATCGTTCCGAGGAGGAAGCAGACAAGTCCTGTCCTGATCCATCGGTGCTTGGCCGCGACGATGTCGCTCGTGTTGCGGAGCGCGATCACCAGGCCGGACATCTGTTCCTCTTCGGTGGTGCGCAGAGCATCAGCGAGTACTCCGGAATCCGCGGCGCGACGGATGTCGAGGAAATACGTCAGGGGACTGCCGGCCCGCCACTGGCTCGCCCGGTAGCGAGGGGCTGTCGCGAACAGTAGAAAGCCCAGCGCAAGAGCCCAGGTCAGAGCGCTGGCCGCGCCCAGGGTTCGACTGAAGCCTGTGGCTGGCATCCTGCTCCAGTACGTGCTCAGGACGACTCCGACACACACACCCAGCGCGCCAATGAGAACGGATGCCTTGGTGTCGGCACGGCCGATTTCGGTTCGCACCTCGGCCAGCAAGCGTTCCGCGGCATGCACACCTGCGTGATCGGAATTGAGCGTTGGGGCGGGCCCGTGAGAGGAGGACGTTGTGCTCGTGACACCCATCATCTTCGGTTCTCCTGACATCGATTCCGGTTGGAGACATCCCCTGCCGCCGTCACATCACGGCAAGCCGGACCACAGGAGGGCACCCGCTACCAGCAGGCCGCCCCACAACGCGCCGCGATGACCGAGCTGGCCTACTGCCTCGCGCAGCGCCGACAGGACGGTGCCCACACAGCGGTGTCCGGCGTTTGCGACAGCGCACACCGCGTCTCCGTAGGTGTAGGCGAAGGGGGCGGCGTGGCCGGAGACACGGCGCTGTGCCCGGGTCCAGCAGTATTCGGGCAACAGCAGTCCGACGACCATGACATTCATGGCGTATTCCATGCCGTTCTCTAGGTGCGTCAACAGTGGTACCGCAGCCCAGCGGAGCAGCACGTAGCAGGCGATGCCGACGACGAGAGCGGGCACGAGGGCCCGTTCAACGTCCGCGGGCGTGGTCACCGTTCGTCTCCCGATGCGTCCGGTCGCTCGTCCTGGTCACTGGTCCCCCGCTCCAGCTGTTCCCGGTAGAGGGGGTGTTTGCGTGTCCGGCCCCGGCCGGCGTCGTTGAGCCGCTCCTTCACAGCCGACAGAGCCGCCCGCGAGGCATCCTCCAGCATGTGATCCTCAACTGCTCCGGAGTCGAGGACCCGCTCGATGACGCGGATCTGGTTGGCGCTGGCCTCGCGCTCGTCGTCACGAATGGATTCGATGGCGAGCGGGATGTCCGCCGGATTCTGTGCGAGGTGCGCGCCCCAGCGCTCGAACTCGCCCTGAGACAGCAGCCGGGCGTAGAAGGAGCTGCGCTCCTCCATGACTTCGTGTTCGTTGTGGGTGCGCAGCCTGGTCAGTTCGTGCTCGCTCCGCGTCCGCTGCTTGGTGTAGTCGAGGGAGCGCAGTGAGGACAGTTGGCCGACCGCCTCCTCGTCGAGGCTGAGCCTGACTTCGCATTGGATGTCCAGCCCTTCGTCGGCCGCCAGAGGCGTGGTGGCCAGCGCCTCCATCACTGCGACCTCGGCAGCGGCGCTCTCCTCGATGGCGTACCGGCGGCTTTCCCGGCGCATCCGGGTCAGCAGGCGGGGTTCCAGCAGTGCACGGACGTCGCGGATCTGCCGTTCCACCACCTTGGCGGGGTCGATGACCCGCCAGGTTAGATCGGTCTCCGCGGAGAAGAACGCGGCATCGCCGTCGCTAGGCAGCCGGTGCTCCAGCGACATGTGTTGGATGCCCATGTCTACTTCGTACAGCGTGCGGAAGTTGCTGGTCACCAGCTCTCCGCGGGTGGGCTGCTGATGCGGGAGATACGTCTGCGGTCGTCCTCCGGACGTCAGGAACACGAGTGCGCGTTCCGCGTAGGCCGGTGGCCGGTGGCGTACGTATTCGAAGCGGCCCAGGCTCCGTATCTGGCGTACAGGGTCGTTGACGAGTGCCATGAGTTCTCCTGCTATCGGGGGTTGCGTACGAGGCGGTGAGTTGCGTGAGGCTGGCCGAGTCTTGGCGGCGGCCGGAACCGGGGATGACGGGTCTGCCGTCACAGGGGACGGGGCAGTGCCGCGGGGCCTTTGGCGAGGGCGATCCCGAGCCGGGCGGCCGTGGGGCTCTGGCCTCCGTCCGGGGTTTTGACCCGGCGCAGAAGGAAGTCCAACCGGTCCCAGTCGTTCTGGTTTTCGACCAGCAGAGGGAGCAGTCTGCCCAGCGCCTCCTCTACGTCCGACACCGTGTCGTATCGGTCCGTCTGCTCGAATGGCGCCTCGGTCGTAAAAGCTCGGTGCCGTGCCGCTTTCGCGGATGCACGCTCTGCGACCCGGACCCAGCGAACCAGTTCGTCACGTGCCGCGTCGCGGCTGGAGCGACTGTCCAGCAACGCCCGCCACATCACGACGGCGTACCGTCGGGCGTGGGCGTCGTGTTCCGCCAACCACAGAAGGCTCGGCCACGTCGTCGCCTCGTTGCTCACGGCCCGGTGGCGCCTGCGCGCACCCCGCAGAAATCCTGCTACTGCCAGTTCGCGCAGGGGACCACGGCTTGCGTGCCACTGCACGAGTCGCTCCAGAACCGTGACGGCTGCGGGCCCCTGAAGCAACGCCTCCAGTGCCTGCTCAAGCGCTGACTGGAGTGCGCTGTCCGGTGGCGGTTCGGTCGCGGCCATTCGCCCGATGTCCCGGAGCGCACTCGGGGCTGTGGCCCCGCCCAGCAGAGCGTATGAGCGAGCGACCGTCCACCTCCGTGCCAGGTGATGTCGGCTGCTCCAGTCGGAGAGTAGGCGCCTGACCGCTGTGTCCATGCCATGTTCGGCGGCGGTGTACAGCGCCCATGCGGCGAGCTGCCGCTGCATCGGCCTCGGCGAAGAACCCCATTGATTGAGGAAGCTGTCGAAGGCGTAACCGAAGTCCGCGGCCGCCAGCACTCCCGAGGCCACTGCGGCTCGGAGCCGTACGAAGGTCCGGCGGTCCGTCACGAGGGTGTCGAGCCAGGCCAACAGGGGCTTTCTGACAGCTGGATGGCTTGTCCAGACGTGGCGTAGGGCGATGCTCCAGAGGGAGTCGTTCTGGAAGGCGACGACCCGTTCGGGCAAGCGTCCCCATGCGGTTACGGTCTCTTCGTCGTGTTCCTGGGCCCTGGCCAACCTCAATCGGTCATCCGGGGATGAACCGAAAACGGGATATCCGGCGGTGCGATCGGGTTCCTCGACGGTGCGAAGCCGCATGTAGAGGAGGTCTCCGAGTTCGGCCACCAATGGATATGGCAATCCGTCGAATACGGCGAGCGAGATCAGAAACGCTTTGTCGCGCAGCGAGGCTCCGCCCGAATGCTGGTCTTCACTGAACCACCTGCTGGCGATCTCCTCGGCCGATCTATGGCCGTACCTGGACAGCTCCTCATCGTCGCGGCGTCCCGCTGCGTACTCCACGAGAAGCCGAGCGAAGTCGGCGGCCTCCGTGGGTGACGGGCCGGCGCTCAAATACTGTACGGTCGGCTCCAGTTCGAGTAAACGCCGTACCCTGTCGGCCGCCGCGGCATCACCGGCCGGTCCGTCTGCCGCTGAGCCCTGGATCGCGTGCAGCAAGTGAGCCCGTGTGATGTCGGCGGCGGGAAGCGGTTGCCAATCGTGCGCTGTCACTTCCTCCATGACAGTGCCGTGCGCTGCGACGACGACAAAGAGCCCGTCGTCCCCCAGACGGCGGCGGATGGCGTTGAGATGGATGTCCCGCAACGGACTGTCCTGGCTGGTGATCGGGTCCACCACCACGTAGGCTCCGCCGGGCTGGACGTGGTCGGCGAAATCGGCCGACTCCGTGCCTGGATCCAGCGCAATCACCTCGCTGGCTTTTGGACCGACCTGCATGAGCATGCGCAGGGCCGCGGTCCTACGGCCTGTGCCGGGCCGCCCGCGCAGAACGAGGACGCGCCGGGCGGTGAGTTGCGCGCACAGCTCGTCATACCGCCGATTCGGTGCGAACGTCTCGGCAAGGTAGTTGAGTTGCGCTGTCGGTAGAGGGCCGACAGTGTGCAACCGGGGCAGGCGGGTTTCGTGCAGGTGCACATCGACGCGCTTGTCGCCTGCGACGACATCGCCTGATACCTGGGTGTCCCCCATGACATTGGCTCGCCCTGACCGCAGGTGCGGGGCGAGAGCAAAGAGCTGCTCGATGGCCTCCCATGCCTCCGGGGCGGGGTCTTCATCCGGTGGCGGTGCCGCCACGTCCCCGGTATCGGTGGCCCGCCCGGGATCCTTCTCTGCCTTGGGTCCGGCGCTGGCGTCTTCGGGGTCTAAGGGGGCGTCCACGTGCTGATTCACTCTCCGCTTCCTTCCACGTCCCGATGCCGAGTCGACTCGGTGGAGCGGGTACCAACGTGCTTGTCACCCGCAATGGCGTCCCCGGCGATGCTCGCGGTCCCGAAGAAGAAGTTGCCGGTGCGCGTGTGCAGCGCCGGAGCCGGAGCCGCGTCGGCCGAGTGCTCAGTCCTGGGTACCGGTGCGGCCGCCTGCGCGGGGATGGACGATGAGGTCGACTCCGCGGCGGGCTGCTCCGATCCGGCGGTGTCGGTGTGCCGTCGCGAGATGTCGTGGTACCAGCCCGTCAGCGTGGCACCTTCTTTGCTGTCGACGGTCAGCGGGTGGAACTGCTCGGGCCGTACACCCGGATGCGCGTGACGCACAACGCCCTGATACACGGCGTTGGACACGCAAAGGACACTCGGCTCCGACGTAGCGACAAGCTCCTTTCGTAGCGCCGGTGCGTCAAGGAGCCGGAAGGCATGGACGAGATCCGCGCCCACTGCACCGAACTCGTCCAGTGCCACTTCGCCTGTATGGACGACGATCCGCAGCCTGATCCGAGCACCCTCGGCGGCCAGCCGATTGGTGCTGACGAGTTGCTCAGGTGTCGCCGTCAGCAAGGCCCTGAGCAGCGCGGGCTTCGGCACGGCCGGATCGATGAGGACGAAGACGCCGTCGCCGCGGTCCTCGCTGCGATACTCGGTCGGCTCGATGGCGGCAGCCGACAGCGTCTCGTGGAGGACTCTGTACAACATGCGGTGAATGACGGCTTGTTCGCTGTCGCGACGCCGCCCCGATCCCTCCATGTCCATGAGCAGGATCGTCTTGTTGCTGGGTTCCGCCATGTGTCTCTCCTCAGAAGCGCGCGACCGGCGCGTCAGGCCAAAGCGAAGTGCAGGAGGGCGAATCGACCACCGGGCCGACCGCCCTGGCTGTCCGAGCACTCCATACCCAGGGTCAACCAGCACGTCGTGCGCCGCGAGGATCGTTGCCGCACGGTTGGTGTGACGGATTACGCAGAGCCGCCGATCCGCCGCAGCATCTCCGGCTTGACTACCACCAGGGACTGACGGTGCGTGGTGACGTAGCCGCGCTCCCGTAGTTCACGAAGAAGCCGAGTAACCGACTCACGAGACGACCCCACTGCTCCGGCGAGCTCCTGCTGAGTGAGCGGCACTCTGACGAGAACGCCCTCCGGTACCGCCTCACCGTGGTGCTGAGCCAGCTCCAGCAGCAGGCGCGCCAGTCTCTCCTTGACGCCGCAGGCCGCGAGCTCCAGCCGCTTGCGGTCCGCGGCACGCATTCGGTCTGTGACCACGGCCATGAGCTGACGCGCCGCGGTCGGGTGCGCGTCAAGGTACGCCTTGAAGCGGTCCGCCGAGATGACCACTGCCCTCACCGGCTCCAAGGTGGTCACCGAAGCGGACCGTGACGTGTCCTCGAGCGCGGCGCTTTCGCCAATGACGTCCCCAGGCCCGCGCAGAGCCAGCAGTGCTTCGTGCCCGCCGGGGGAACCGTCGGTCACCTTCACCCAACCTTCCAGGACGAGCAGGACGTGGGAGGACGGCTCGCCCTTCATGAGCAGGGCGGTACGAGCGGGATAACGCAGCTCGGTTCCGGCGCTGATCAACGCCACCGAGGCCGCCTCCGGGAGCCGGGCGAGGTAAGGGACGCGGTCGTCGGTTAGAAGGGATACAGCGGCCTCAGCCGAAGCGCGTAAGGCTCCTGGCTTCGCGCTTCCAGCGGCGCTCTCCACAGCGGTGTCCTTCCCGCAACAGAACTCACTCGCCCCCAACGCCGCCCGTCAAGCGGACACCCGAGCAGTTCGCGGAAGCCTGCGGGATCGTCTGTGGCACGAGGTTTTGTCAAATGCCCGATGATTCTGGCGCATGCCTCTGACGATGGGCAATGTTGAATGCACAACGCGTCACCGGCATCCCATCGACCTACGCGCAGTACCGGGACGGGCAGAGCACGAGCTACAGGGAAGGGCGCGGCGCACGCCAGTGCCCTGATCACAACCCATGTGCCCTCAATGTGCCCTGGCCGCCTGACGGCCTCTCTCCGCACATGACGAGGGCGGGGTCAGAAACCCCGCCCGAAACCCCTGAAACCCCAGCTCAGGGCCACACCAAGCAATACGGCTGATGCCCCGCCTCATGCAACCGATGCGAGAAGTCCTGCCACTCGTGCAGCAACTGGTACACGTTGAACGCGTCCCGCGGACCCCCGCGGTCAGGGACCGTAGACCAGATGAAGGCGGCCGCGCCGACCGCTTCCTCGCCGATGCCGCGCAAGGGGTCGACGACGGTCATGGGGAGCTTCACGACCGCGTAGTCGGGGTGCAGGACGACCAGTTCCAGGGGCGGGACCTTGTGCAGGGGGACGCCCTCGATGCCGGTCAGCACCATCGCGGCCATCGTCTCCGGCTTGATCTTGGTGAACATGCCGTTCATGCCCAGCTCGTCGCCGCCGAGTTCCTCCGGGCGCATCGAGATGGGAACGCGGGCCGCGGTCGCGCCGTCCGGCGCACCGAAGTATTTGTACGTCACCCCCACCCGACCACCATTCCTGCTCCCCGCCCTGAGACGGTCGGCCCGCCGCTCGGGCTCACCCGGTACACCCTGTGTGTGACGTGCTTCGGTCGCTTCCTCCGCGTCGCGCCGGTGCCTTCCCCGCCGGGCACGTCGAGGACCCAGGTCATCAGTCCCCTCGCCCAGTCCGCCACCGCGATGCATATCTCCACCCGACTGCTTTTCTAGGACGCGTGGCCCCCGCCGCGCAACCCGATCATCGTGTCAGTGACCTCCCCCACGTCCGCCCGCCGAAACGTGCGGTTGAACAACAGTCCACGGGTTCTTTCCGGCCCCTGATCATTACGTGCGTATGAGCTGTGTGTATCAGGTCTCAGTCTCGCAGATGGCGGACGGCGGCGGTGGATGACGGAGCCCCGACCCGCGCCCGGATCCAGGCCCCGCCCCGCCCCCCGATCCGCCCCGATCCCGAGCCGACCCCCGCTGTGGTCGGGCCGCGGCCTACCCTGAGGAGGTCATCACGTCACCGGAGTCCGAGAAGCCGGAGAAGCCGCACGTCATGAGTGCCCTGAGCGAAACGCCCTATTCCTACGATGCGCCCGCCTCCCAGGCGCTCTTCGACCGTGCCTCCGTCGTCACCCCCGGCGGTGTGAACTCGCCGGTGCGCGCCTTCCGCGCCGTCGGCGGCACGCCCCGCTTCATGGTGTCCGGCAGCGGTCCCTATCTGACCGACGCCGACGGGCGGGAGTATGTGGATCTCGTCTGCTCCTGGGGGCCCATGATCCTCGGGCACGCGCACCCCGAGGTCATCGCCGCCGTCCAGGAGGCCGTCGCCCGCGGTACGTCCTTCGGCACGCCCGGCGAGGGAGAGGTCGCGCTCGCCGAGGAGATCGTCGCCAGGGTCGAGCCCGTGGCGCAGGTCCGGCTCGTCAGCAGCGGGACCGAGGCGACCATGTCCGCGATCCGGCTCGCCCGCGGGTTCACCGGGCGGTCCAAGGTGATCAAGTTCGCCGGGTGCTACCACGGGCACGTGGACGCGCTGCTCGCCGCGGCCGGCAGCGGGCTCGCCACGTTCGGACTGCCGGACACGCCCGGTGTCACCGGCGCCCAGGCCGGCGACACGATCGTGCTGCCGTACAACGATCTGGAGGCCGTGCAGGAGGCCTTCCACCGGTTCCCGGGCGAGATCGCCTGTGTGATCACCGAGGCCTCGCCGGGGAACATGGGCGTCGTCCCGCCGAACCCCGGCTTCAACCAGGGCCTGAAGGACGCCTGCGGGAAGAACGGCGCGCTCTACATCTCCGACGAGGTCATGACGGGGTTCCGTACGAGTCGCGCCGGGTGGTACGGCATCGACGGGGTCAAGCCGGATCTGATGACCTTCGGGAAGGTCATGGGCGGGGGCTTCCCCGCCGCCGCCTTCGGCGGGCGGGCCGACGTCATGGCGCATCTCGCGCCCGCCGGGCCCGTGTACCAGGCCGGCACGCTGTCCGGTAACCCCGTCGCCACCGCCGCCGGCCTCGCCCAGCTGCGGCTCCTCGACGACGCCGCCTACGACACCGTCGACGAGGTGTCGCGGCGGATCCAGGCCCTCGTCACCGAGGCGCTGAACAAGGAGGGCGTCGCACACCGACTGCAGACCGCCTCCAACATGTTCTCCGTGTTCTTCACCGACCGGCAGGTGCGGGACTACGAGGACGCCAAGCGGCAGGAGTCGTTCCGCTTCACGGCGTTCTTCCACTCGCTGCTGTCGAACGGCGTCTATCTGCCGCCGTCGTCCTTCGAGTCCTGGTTCGTGTCCACGGCCCACGACGAGCGGGCCATCCAGAAGATCGCCGACGCCCTTCCGGCGGCGGCCCGGGCGGCTGCGGAGGCCACCGCGTGAGCAACAGCATTGGCAGCACCGGCATCGGCGGCAGCACCGGCATCGGCGGCGGTGCCAGGGACAAGGACGTCACCGTCGTCCATGTCATGCGGCACGGCGAGGTCGACAACCCGGACGGGATTCTGTACGGGCGGCTGCCCGGATACCACCTGTCCGAGCTGGGCCGGCAGATGGCCGACCGGGTCGCCGAGCATCTCGCCGCGCGGGATGTGACGTACGTCTGCGCCTCGCCGCTGGAGCGGGCGCAGGAGACGGCCGCCCCGATCGCCAAGGCGCACAGTCTCGACCTGGACACCGACGAGCGGCTCATCGAGGCCGACAACGTCTTCCAGGGCAAGACCTTCGGGGTGGGGGACGGCGCGCTGCAGCGGCCGGAGAACTGGAAGCACCTGGTCAACCCGTTCAAGCCGTCCTGGGGCGAGCCGTACGTCGACCAGGTGGTGCGGATGACCGGCGCGCTGAACGCGGCCAAGGACGCCGCCCGCGGGCACGAGGCGGTGCTGGTCAGTCATCAGCTGCCGATCTGGATCGTGCGGTCCTATGTGGAGCGGCGGCGGCTGTGGCACGATCCGCGCAAGCGGCAGTGCACCCTGGCCTCCCTGACGACCTTCACCTATCTGGGCGACAAGATCGTGTCGGTCGGCTACAGCGAGCCCGCCATCGATCTCGTCCCGGCCCATCTGCGGGCCGGTGCCAAACCGGTGCAGGGAAAGGGCAAGGCCTTCGGCGCGTAACTCACCTCTCCAGCAGGTTATTTGACTTGCCGTAGAGCAATTTGCCGGAGATATTGCGAAAAACATAAGAATCCAGGTGAACCTCCCCGATCGTCGTGCCCTCTCACTGGGTGACTACCAGTAGGCGCGACGAATCGGGGATTTCCATGCGCACCGTCTCCCGGACTCTCTCCCGCCGGGGAATACTCGGCCTGGGTGCGGGTGCGGCCGCCGCCGCCACCCTCGCCGGTTGCGGGACCGGCACCTCATCGGACGGTGCCGGGCACTCGACCGGTTCCGATCAGGGGAAGAACGGCCAGGACGGGGGAGGCTCGACGGCCGGCCGGCCGATCGGGGACGGCTCCACGTCCTTCACGGGCAAGCAGCCCCACCAGCCGGACAAGCCCGAGCCGCTGGAGCCGGGCCAGACCCCGCCGCAGTTCGTGATCTTTTCCTGGGACGGTGCCGGCGAGGTCGGCAACGGACTCTTCCCGCGCTTTCTGGACCTCGCCAAGCAGCACGGCGCGAGCATGACCTTCTTCCTCTCGGGGCTGTATCTGCTGCCCGAGGCGAAGAAGCGGATGTACGAGCCGCCGAACAACCTGCGCGGTGCCTCCGACATCGGCTACCTCACCGACGAGCACATCAAGATGACCCTCACCAATGTGCGCCGGGCCTGGCTGGAGGGTCATGAGATAGGCACCCACTTCAACGGGCACTTCTGCGGTGAGGCCCACGGCTCGGTGAAGTGGTGGACCCCGCAGCAGTGGGAGAGCGAGATCCGGCAGGCCAAGGCGTTCGTGAAGGAGTGGCGGACCAACACCGGCTGGTCCGACATGCCCTCCCTGCCGTTCGACTACGACAAGGAGCTGGCCGGCGGCCGCACGCCCTGTCTGCTCGGCCAGAACAACCTGCTGCCCACGGCCAAGAAGCTGGGCTGGCGCTACGACGCCTCCTCGCCGGGCGGCCTTCAGGTGTGGCCGGTGAAGCGGCTCGGCATCTGGGACCTGCCGCTGCAGCAGGTACCTTTCCCCGGTCGTTCCTTCGAGGTCCTCTCGATGGACTACAACATGATGGCCAACCAGTCCAAGAACTCGACCCATGCGCCCGCCTACAACTACCCGGGCTGGCGCAAGCAGTCCGCGGGTGCGTACATCGCGGGCTTTACGCGGGCGTACGAGACGAACCGGGCGCCGTTCTTCATCGGCAATCACTTCGAGCACTGGAACGGCGGCATCTACATGGATTCCGTCGAGGAGGCCTTCAAGCACATCGCGGCGGAGAAGGAGAAGGGCGCGGACGTCCGGATGGTCTCCTTCCGGCAGTTCGTCGACTGGATGGACGTACAGAAGCCCGAGGTGCTCGCCAAGCTGCGCACGCTGGGGGTCGGAGCGCAGCCCACCGGCGGCTGGAAGACGTTCCTCGCCTGAGGCCCGGCAGGGCCCGGTGCGGCCCTGGTCCGCTTCCGGTGTGACCCCCTGTCGGAAATGTCCCGTGTAAGTAGCTCCTGAAATGCGGTTTTCCGCCCGACAGGGGGGCGCGCGAAATCCCCGGAACTGGCATGCGAAACTTTTCACATGAGTACCCGTAGCCGCGCCGTCCTGCTCGGCGCCATGGCCGCGGCGGCGGCCCTGACCCTGTCCGCGTGCGGCAAGGGCGGCACCTCCGGCGGCGGTGGCAACACCAACTTCGTCACCGGCAACAACGGCATCGACACCGTGGCCGCGGGTCAGCGCGCGGCGGCGCCGGACCTGTCCGGCCAGACCATCGACGGCAAGTCCCTGGACGTCGCCGACTACAAGGGCCAGGTCGTCGTCATCAACGTCTGGGGCTCCTGGTGCGGGCCGTGCCGCGAGGAGGCCACGTACTTCTCGAAGGTGTCGAAGCAGTACGCGGGCAAGGGTGTGCAGTTCGTCGGGATCAACACCCGCGACACCAGCACCACCCCCGCGGTGAACTTCGAGAAGGAACACGGGATCGGCTACCCGAGCCTGTACGACCCCACGGGCAAGCTGATGCTGCGCTTCGAGAAGGGCACGCTCAACCCGCAGCTGATCCCCTCCACGCTCGTCATCGACAGGCACGGGAAGGTCGCCGCGCGGGCCCTGGAAGCGCTCGACGACACGTCTTTGCTGAAGATGCTCAAGCCCGTCCTCGCGGAGAAGTGACGTGAGCGCGACGCTGATGCTGGCGGTGGGCCAGAACCAGACCGTGCTGCACGGCGCCTTGCTCGCGGCCGCGCCGATCGCCCTGATCGGCGGGCTCGTCTCCTTCTTCTCGCCCTGCGTCCTGCCGCTCGTCCCCGGCTATCTCTCCTACGTCACCGGAGTCGCCGGCACCGACCTCGGCGAGGCCCGGCGCTGGCGGATGGTGACCGGGGCCTCCCTGTTCGTGCTCGGCTTCAGCGCCGTGTTCATCTCCACCGGAGCCCTGTTCGGCTCCTTCGGCTGGACCCTGCAGGAGCACAAGGACGTACTGTCCCAAGTGCTCGGCGTGTTCATGATCCTCATGGGCGTCTTCTTCATGGGGCTGATGCCCTGGTTCACCCAGCGCGAGTTCCGCTTCCACAAGCGGCCGACGACCGGCCTGGTGGGCGCGCCGATCGTGGGAGCCCTGTTCGGGATCGGCTGGACCCCCTGCCTGGGCCCGACGCTGTCGTCGGTGAACATCCTCGCCATGCGGGAGTCGAGCGCCGGGCGCGGCGCCCTGCTGATGGTCGTCTACTGCATCGGTCTCGGCCTGCCCTTCGTGCTCGCCGCCGTGGCCTTCCGCAAGGCGCTCGGCGCCTTCGCCTGGGTCAAGCGCCACTATGTCTGGGTGATGCGCATCGGCGGGACGATGATGATCGTGACCGGTGTGCTGCTGCTGACCGGTGCCTGGGACAGTCTGGTGCAGCAGATGCAGATCTGGTCCGGCGGCTTCGATGTGGGGATCTGACCGATGAGCAAGACCGAAACCGACAACGCCCCGGACCAGGAGGACCTCGGCGCCGCCGGCTCCCAGCTGTCCACCGCGCCCGCCGAGGAGCTGTCCGTCGCGCCGGGCCTCGGTGTCATCGGCTGGGCCCGCTGGTTCTGGCGGCAGCTGACCTCCATGCGGGTCGCGCTGCTGCTGCTCCTGCTGCTCTCGCTCGGCGCGATCCCCGGCTCGCTCATCCCGCAGACCGGCGCCGACCTGAACAAGGTCGACGACTTCCGCAAGGCCCACACGACGCTCGCGCCGATCTACGACAAGCTCGGCCTGTTCCACGTCTACAGCTCGGTGTGGTTCTCCGCGATCTACATCCTGCTGTTCGTCTCCCTCATCGGCTGTATCGTCCCGCGCACCTGGCAGTTCGTCGGCCAGCTGCGCGGCCGGCCGCCGGCCGCGCCGAAGCGGCTGACCCGGCTGCCCGCGTACACCACCTGGCGCACCACGGCCGAGCCCGAGCAGGTCCGCGAGGCCGCGCTCGCCCTGCTGAAGAAGCGCCGCTTCCGCGCCCATCTCGCCGGCGACGCCGTCGCCGCCGAGAAGGGCTATCTGCGCGAGCTGGGCAACCTGGCCTTCCATGTCGCCCTGATCGTGCTGCTGATCGCCTTCGCCTCCGGCCAGCTGTACAAGGCCGACGGCACCAAGCTGGTGGTCGAGGGCGACGGCTTCGCCAACGCGCTGCCGCAGTACGACGACTTCAAGTCCGGCAGCCTGTTCCGGGGCGACGACCTCGTGCCGTTCAGCTTCGACCTGAAGGACTTCAGGGCGACCTACGAGGTCGACGGCCCCAACCGGGGCACCCCGCGCACCTTCGAAGCGAAGATCACCTACAGCAAGGGCGCGTACGGCAAGGACCAGCCGGCCACCGTCCAGGTCAACAAGCCCCTGACCATCGACGACTCCAAGGTCTACCTCGTCAGCCACGGCTACGCGCCTGTCATCACCGTGCGCGACGGCAAGGGCAAGGAGGTCTTCCACGACGCCGTGCCGCTGCTGCCGCTCGACGGAAACGTCACCTCCAACGGCGTGGTGAAGGTGATGGACGGCTACCGCGACGGGCAGGGCAAGAAGGAACAGCTCGGCTTCCAGGCGTTCTTCGTGCCGACCTTCGACCCGAAGAGCGGCACGATGCTCTCGCAGTTCCCCGCGCTGGTGAACCCGCTGCTCGCGGTGAACGCCTACCACGGCGACCTGGGGGTCAACGCGGGCACCCAGAACGTGTACCAGCTCGACAAGACGCACATGAAGGCGTTCAAGGACGGCAAGGGCCAGCTGCTGAAGAAGCTGCTGCAGCCGGGCGACACGCTCACCCTGCCGAACGGTGCCGGCTCCGTCACCTTCGAGAAGGACATCAAGGAATGGGCCGGCTTCGAGATCGTCCAGGAGCCCGGCAGCGGCTGGGCGCTGGGCGGTGCCATCGCCGCGATCTTCGGTCTGGCCGCGTCCCTGTTCATCCAGCGGCGCCGGGTGTGGGTGCGCGCGGTGCGCGGCGCCGACGGCGTGACGGTCGTCGAGATGGCCGGACTCGGCCGCAGCGAGTCCGCCAAGGTGCCCGAGGAACTGGGCGACCTCGCCGGAATCCTCTACGACCAGGCGCCGGGGGCCGCCGAACCCGACGACGACTCCACCGAATCCTCCGTCGTACCTGCCGAAGGGGCTGAGAAGTGACTCTCGCCGCCGCTGCCGACCTCGCTGCCGCGACCAACGAACATCTGGCGAGCATCAGCAACACGCTGATCTACTCGTCCATGGCCGTCTACACCCTGGCCTTCTTCGCGTACATCGCCGAGTGGCTCTTCGGCAGCCGCAGCAAGGTCGCTCGCACGGCGGCCGCGCTGACCGCCGAGGACACGCGGAAGGCGAGCGCGCCCGCCGTCACCGTCAAGCGGGCCGGGGGCACCGCCGTACTGGAGCGGCCCCGGGTCGTCGTCCGCGCCGCGGCCGGCGCCCGCGATGTGCCGGACGGGCCCGGCGCGCACGGCGGTGACGTACAGGGCGACCTGTACGGCCGGATCGCCGTGTCCCTCACGGTGCTCGCCTTCCTGGTGGAGCTGTGCGGTGTCGTCGCCCGCGCGGCCTCCGTGCAGCGGGCGCCGTGGGGCAACATGTACGAGTTCAACATCACCTTCTCCACCGTCGCCGTCGGGGTGTACCTGGCGCTGCTGGCGCTGAAGAAGAACGTGCGCTGGCTCGGGCTGTTCCTGATCACCACGGTCCTGCTGGACCTCGGTCTCGCGGTCACCGTCCTGTACACCGCGAGCGACCAGCTGGTCCCCGCGCTGCACTCGTACTGGCTGTACATCCACGTCTCCACCGCGATCTTCTGCGGTGCGGTGTTCTACGTCGGCGCGGTCGCCACGATCCTGTACCTGTTCAAGGACTCCTACGAGAACAAGCTGCAGACCGGCGGCAAGCCGGGCGCGTTCGCGACCTCGGTGCTGGAGCGGCTGCCCGCCTCGGCGTCCCTGGACAAGTTCGCCTACCGGGTCAACGCGGCCGTCTTCCCGCTGTGGACCTTCACGATCATCGCGGGCGCGATCTGGGCGGGCGACGCCTGGGGCCGCTACTGGAACTGGGACCCGAAGGAGACCTGGTCCTTCATCACCTGGGTCGCCTACGCCTGCTATCTGCACGCCCGCGCGACGGCCGGCTGGAAGGGCCGCAAGGCCGCCTATCTGGCGATGATCGCCTTCGGCTGCTGGCTGTTCAACTACTACGGCGTCAACATCTTCGTCAGCGGCAAGCACTCCTACGCGGGCGTGTGAGCCGAGGGGCGCCCACACTGGTGTCATGAGCGGTTCCATCGCACAGGGCACCAGCCGGACCCACGGGAACACGCACATACTCCACTTCCTGGTGCGGCTCCCGAGGCCCATGGAAGACGTCTGGCCGGCGGTGGCCACCCCTGAGGGACTCGGGGCGTGGTGCACCGCCGTCGACGTTCTGCAGCCTCGCCTCGACGGCGCGGTCAGCCTGCGTGACCTGGGCTCCGGCCGGGTCACCGCCTGGGACGTCGACCGGGTCGCCGAGTACACCGTCGGGGGCGGCGGCCGGATCCGGTTCCATCTGGAGCGGGCCGGGGACACCGGGAGCGTGCTGCGCTTCACCCATGAGTTCCAGGGCGAGAGGGAGAGCGAGGCGAGCTGGCGCAGCCGATTCGAACGTCTGGTCGAATGGCTGGGGGCTGGGTCCTAGGGGCCGGGTCCTAGGAGACCGCGGACAGGCTGCCGTGGGCCACCGAGGAGATGTGGTCGCGCAGCCGCTCGGCATACAGCCGCAGATTCTTCGCCGCCACATCCGTGTCCGGGTACCGGCTCGCCAGCCACAGCCCCTCGTGCAGCCGGTTCACCCACACGCACACCTGATCGCCGTACGACACCCGCAGCAGCGCGTGCGCCCGCTGCTCGGCCCAGCGTTCGGCGCCGGGCACGCTCCGGGCGTCGAGGTAGGAGACGATCGAGTACAGGTCCGGCGAGGTCGGCCGGAAGTCCGCGCCGAGCAGCCTCAGCACCCGGGCCAGCGGCATCCGGGCCAGCGGCCGGTTGGCCTGCAGTTCGCCGCGCACCGCACGCAGGGCGTCCGGGAAGCCCGTCGCACGGCCGAGGGGGACCTCGATGGGGGCGCCGCCCACGTACCAGCCCACCGAGTCGTTCCAGCGGGACTTCACCCGGGTGTGGAACGGCACCACGGTCCGGTACACCGAGTGCCCGCCCAGCTCGTGCACGATCAGCCCGGTCGCGGCCAGCAGCCCGACCAGGCTGCCGCCGTAGGGCCTGCAGTACGCCTCGAACGCCGCCGCCTCGTCCGCGTCGGCGAGCGGCTCGCACAGCATCTTCTGGCGCGGCAGCGGGCCGTCCGGCTCCAGGCCGAGGTCGACCGGGAAGCCCGGCAGCCTGCCGTCGCCGCGCCGGATGAACTCGCGCCAGCGCTCCACGACGGAGTGCCGGCCGTCGATGGCGTCCGCGTCGGCCCGCTCGATCTCGCAGAAGTCGACGTAACTGGCCGGCGGGTCGAGGGAGTCGGGCTCGATGCCGGCGAGGCCCGCCGTGTACAGCTCGTGCACGTCGGAGGCGATCCGGGTCAGGGAGTAGGCGTCGACGTTGCTGTGGTCGAAGGCCATGTACACGCTGGCGCCGTCGTCCCGTACGACCGCGGTGTAGATCAGGTTCGGCCAGCGCAGCGCGTCCGCGACGGTGTCGAAGCGGTCCTGGAGATGCCCGACCAGTTCCTGCGCGTCGGGGAAGTCGCCGACCTCCTCCCGGTGCAGGGTCACATCGGCGGCGTCGAGGGTGAAGCGGCGCAGTTCGTCCCCCGACGGGCCCGCCCAGCGGAATCCGCTGCGCAGCGTCTCGTGCCGTACCGTCCAGGCGCGCAGTGCCCCCTGGAGCACATCGAGGTCGACCGGGCCCGGCAGGTCGAAGCCGGTGCCGAGCCAGGTCGGTACGAACAGCCCGTCCTCCCGGACGCACTTGGCGGTCCTGATGTGCGACTCCTGGATATAGGCGGGTGGCCGGGAGTCCTCCGGGAGCGCCGTGGCCGCCGCCACGGTCGCCGGGCTCAGTGTCCACTCGACGAGCCGTCCCGGCCGGACCTCGCAGCGCTGGATGTCAGTGATTCGCACGCGTCTCCCATCACAGAAAGGGGCCCTGGTCGCGGGCCCCTCCCTTGGCAATGCCGTGGGACGCGGCCGGGACATGCGCGCCGGGTTCTTTTCACCCCAACGGGTGGCTGATCGAACGCGAGACGGATTAACCGACGGTGATCGAGTCGAGCTTCTCGCGCAGATACACATGCGAGTCGACCGGCGGATACGCCACCCGGCCCACCGGCGCCGGCACGGACCGCACGAGGGTGCCGGGGGTGCACTCGCCGAAGTACACGAGCGACATCAGCTCCTCGGCGGGCGCGTCGACCGGCGGCGGCAGCACCCGGTGCCGCCCGGACCGCCATCGGTCACCGGTCCAACGGGCCAGCAGATCACCGATGTTGACGGTGAACGCGGCCGGATCGTACGGCGCGTCCTGCCACCCTCCTTCGTCGGTGTACACCTGGAGCCCGCCCTTGCCGGCCTGCCGGTCGAGGATGGTGACGGTCCCGAAGTCGGTGTGCGGTCCGATCCGGAACTGCCCCGGCAACGGCTCGCCGACCACCTCCGTGCCCGGATACCAGTTGATGTTGAAGCCGTACGTCGGATGGTCCATGTGCCGGGAGAAGAAGTCGCGTTCCAGTCCCAGCGCGTACCCCAGCAGCGACAGCAGCTCCTTCTCCAGGGCGGCCATCCGCGTCAGGTACTCCTGGCCGAGCGCCTTGAGGCCGGGCACCTCGGCGGGCCACACATTGGGCGCGTACCACTGCGCGTTGACGACGGGATCGTCGTACGGCTCGTCCGTGGCGAAGCTCAGCGACTCCTTCAGGTCGGGCGGCGTCTCGGTGCCCTCCGCGTAGCCGTTGGCCTCCGCGCCGGGCCCGAGCCAGCCCCGGCCGCCGACCTTCACCGCGTACCGCCGCTTGACCTCCTCGGGAAGCCGGAAGAACGCCCGCGCCGCCTCCCGGACCCCGGACCGCAGCCCGGAGTCCACCCCGTGCCCGGTGACCAGCAGGAACCCGGCGCTCTGCAGGGCCTCGTCGACGGTACGGGCGAGGGCGGCGCGGGTCTCCTCGGCGCCGCCCCGCCAGGGGCGCAGATCGATGACGGGAACGCGTGCGCTACTCACCGATGTCCTCATTCCACAGCTCCGGGTTGTCCCTGACGAAGGCGCGCATCACCGCGACGCACTCGGGGTCCTCCAGGACCACGATCTCCACCCCCTGCCCGGCGAGCCAGTCGTGCCCGCCGTGGAAGGTGGTGGCCTCGCCGATCACCACCCGGGAGATGCCGAACTGGCGGACCAGGCCGCTGCAGTACCAGCACGGGGAGAGCGTGGTGACCATGGTCGTACCCCGGTAGCCGCGCTGCCGTCCCGCCGCGCGGAACGCGGCCGTCTCCGCGTGGGCCGAGGGATCGCCGTCCTGGACCCGCCGGTTGCGGCCGCGGCCGAGGAGGGTGCCGTCGGGGGCGTAGAGCGCGGCCCCGATCGGGATCCCGCCCTCGGCCAGTCCGGCACGGGCCTCGTCGAGCGCGGTGGCGAGCCAGCGCCGGGCCTGTCGTTCGTCCATGCCTTCACTGTGCGGGGCGGGGGGAGTACCGGGCAACGGGGCCGCGCCCGGCGACGCTCAGGACCGCCCGTGCCGCCGTGCCGCCCGCAGCTCCGCGTACAGCTCGGGCCCGCTCCAGGTGCGCGGGCCGCGCTCGGCCTCGTGCACCAGCGTGACGAGGCGGGCGTTGACAGGGGCGCTCAGCCCATGCGCCTCGGCGAGGCCGACGATCTCGCCCTGCAGGGAGTCGATCTCGGTGGGGCGGCCCCGCCGCAGGTCCTCCCACATCGAGGACCTGGCATGGGCGTCGATCCGCAGGGACGCCGCCGCCACCCGCCGGAAGACCGCGTCGGGCAGCCCCAGCAGATACGGCGTGACACCGGGCGCGGTGGGGCCGAGGCGGGCGGGTGCGACACCGGCGGCCCGGTAGGCGGCGAGAGCCTCGCGCTGGCACAACGCGAGACAGCGGCGGTACGCCCGCCGGCCGAGCTGGTCGGCGAGCGGCAGCCCGGAGAGGGCGTTGACCGCGTTGTTGAGGTTGAGTAGCAGCTTGCCGTGCTGCACGCCGGGCATGTCGGTGCGGGCCTCGATGGCGAGGCGCGCCTCGCGGAACGCGGCGACGAGCCCGTCGTCGGGCTCGGTCATGAGCCGGCCCGGCATGCCCTGGTGCACGGTGCCCAGCTCGGACCGCACCACGTTGTAGGGCACCATCCCGGCCAGCACGGTGCGGCCGGGGAGCGCGGCGCGCAGGGTGGCGGGGTTGTGCAGTCCGTTCTGGAAGCTGACCACGACGGTGCCGGGGGCGAGGTGCGGGGCGAGCTCCCCGGCGGCGGCGCCGGTGCCCGCGCTCTTCACGGTGACCAGCACATAGTCGGCGCCGGCGGCGGCCTCGGCGCCGGTGGCCAGGGTCAGCCGGTCCGGCGTGAGGCGGACGGGCGGGCGGACGGAGGTGCTGAGGGTGAGGCCCCGCTCGCGCAGCACGTCCATCGCGGCGGGCCGGCCGATGAAGGTCACCTCGTACCCGGCGGCGGCCAGATGGCCGCCGAGATGGCAGCCGATGGTGCCGGCGCCGAGGACGGCGAAGCGAGGCTTGGACACGGGGACTCCTGCGGCCGGACGGCGCGGAACAGCGGGTACGGGCCAGCCTGGACCACGGGCGGGCCCGCTGACCAGGGGAGGGGAGGGCCCGCTGGCCAGGGGAGGGGATGCGCAGGGGATGGGGCGGAGACCGCCCCTGCTCACGCGGCCACCGACCGCCAGATCCGGTCCGGCAGCAGCACCGCCGCCTGGTCGAGATCCACGTCGTCGATCCCGGACAGCCAGCGCCGCGCGACCCCGATGACCGGGCCGAGGATCAGGGACTCCAGCAGCGGCGGGGGGAGCGGGGCGAGGTCACCGGAGTCGACATACCGCCCCGCCCACTGCGCGAGCGGCGACAGCCGGGCCTCCTGCGCGTCCCGCAGCCGCTTCCCGTCGGTCATCCCCTGCCGGTCGGCGTAGGAGGAGTGCAGCAGCAGCGCCGCCTCCCGGTGCTGCTGTACGAAGTCCAGGTACGCCCTGACCAGGGCACGGATACCGGTGTGCGCGGTACGGGTGTGCTCCAGCGCCGTGACCAGCTCGCCGAGCAGCCGGCCGAGCCAGCGCGTGAGCAGGGCGTTCATCAGCCCGTCGACACTGCCGAAGTGGTGGTAGAGGCTGCCGAGGCTGACCCCGCTCGCCCTGGTCAGAGCCGCGACCGTCAGCCCCTGCTCGCCCGACTCGGCGTACACCCGCAGTGCGGCGTCCAGGAGTTGTTCGGCGGTGGCCTCGCCACGCTGCTGCTTGGGGCTCATTCTGAAGTACTTTTCTAGAAGGATATTTTAGTTCTGTGGGCTGTTGGCCCACACTGGTTGCCTCATCCTCACATCCAGGAGCGGCTGGTGTCGTCACCCGAGAACCCCGAGAACTCCGCGATTCCCGAGATACCCATCTCCCTCACCGCCCGGGAGGCGGCCGCCGGCACGACCATCCGTCTGCCGGACAGTTCAGGCCTTCCGCCGATACACATCCCGCCGGTCCGCGACGGCGACACCGTGCCCGTCCGGCTCGGCGGACGCGACGTCCTGCTGCGCATCCGGGTCGTCGACGGACCGGCCGCCGCGCCCACGCCCGCGCCCGCGCCCGGGCAGGGGCAGGGGCGGGGGCAGGGCGGGCGAGTCCTCGCCGTCCTCGCCGTACTGGCGCTCGTCGTCGTCATCGTGACGGCCGTGGTGAAGTCCGCCCACACCGCCGGCGGCGGCAGTTCGTCCGGCAGCTACGCGGAGGACTCGCCGTCGTACTCGCCCACGGCGACCGGTGCGCCGTACTCAAGTGATCCGTACCCCAGCGACACGTACTCCAGCGATCCGTATCCGAGTGACACGTATTCGAGCGACCCGTACTCCAGCCCCACCCCGGAGCCGAGCCCGTACACCTCCGGCACCTGCCTGAACGGCACCCTGCCGGACTCCACCACCGCGCAGTCCGTCAGCGGGGTGGACGAGGTCTCCTGCTCCGCGTCCGACGCGCACTACAAGGTGATCGAGACGATTCCGCTGACCTCGGACATGAGCCGCTGCAACGACAACTCCCAGACCCAGTACGCCTTTTCCTCCCGCTACACGATCAACGGGTCGACCATCAACGAGTATGTGTACTGCCTGGTGGGCCTCGGGTCCTACGCGCGCTGAAGCAGAGGCAGAAGCGGAAGCAGGGGGAAAGAGTTGAACGGGGAACGCAACGGGGTCGAGCCGCTGGAGGGGGACGACCCCCGGCGGATCGGACCGATCCCGCTCGTCGGCCGGCTCGGCGCCGGCGGCATGGGGCGGGTCTACCTCGGTGTGCACGAGGGGCGGTACGCCGCCGTCAAACAGGTCCTGCCGTCGGTCGTCGGCGAGGACAAGGACTTCGTCCGCCGCTTCGGACACGAGCTGGACAATCTCTCCCGGCTGCCCGCCGGGGCCACCGCACCGCTGCTCGCCGGGGACCGGGACGCCCGCCCGCCGTGGTTCGCCACGGCGTACGTCCCCGGGCTGACCCTGCGCGAGGCCGTCGAGGCGCACGTCGGGCCGTTGCCGGCCGAGGCGCTGTGGCTGCTGCTGAGGCAGGCGGCGGCGGGGCTGGCGGCGGTGCACGGGCTGGACATGGTGCACCGGGACGTCAAGCCGTCCAATGTGATGCTGACCCTCGACGGGGTCACCCTGATCGACTTCGGGGTCGCCCGCGCCGCCGAGCAGAGCCAGCTGACCCGGACCGGCATGGTGGTCGGCACCCCGGCCTACATGTCGCCCGAACAGGCCTCCGGTGCCCGCCGGCTGACCGGTGCGGTGGACGTCTTCGCGCTCGGTTCCGTGGTGGCGTACGCGGGCAGCGGACGGCCGCCGTTCGGTGACGAGTCGGGGCACGGGGTGCTGTACCGGATCGTGCACGAGCGGCCCGATCTGACCGAACTGGGCGCCGTGGACGCCGAGTTGGCAAGCGTCGTCGCCTCCTGCCTGGACAAGGACCCGGAGGGCCGTCCCACCGCGGCCGAACTGCTGGAGCTGACCGCCGGTCACATCCCCTCGTCCGGCGCGCCGCTGTGGCCGTCCTCCCTCACCGAATGCCTCACCGCCCGCGCGGAGTTCGCGGCACAGGCACCGGAGCCGGAGGAGCTGGAGGAGCCGGAGGAGTCGGCAGGGCCGGAGGGGACGGCTGAGCCGGCGGAGCCGGAGCGGGCAGGTGCCGCCGGGACGCTTCCGGCACCGGACGCGGCAGCCGCGCCCGCACCGCCCGCACCCGAACCCGAGATCGTCGTGCGGTCCGGCGGGCAGCGGCGGCCCGAGCGGGAGCGACGGCGCAGGCGCGTGCTGGTGGCCGTCGTACCGATCGTGGTCGGCGCCGGGGTGGCGACCCTGGCCCTCCAGCTGCTCCCGTACACCTCCGACGCCCGGCACGACGGCGCCGCCGGCACACCGGGCGCCTCCGTCTCCGCGTCGGCCGGTGCCACACCCGGCGTGTCCTCGGCGAGCCCGTCCGGCAGGCCGGGGCCGGGAGCGAAGGGCTCGGCCGCACCGTCGAACGGCAAGAACGAGCAGGGGAAGAAGGGCGACTCGACGACGGACCCGAAGGACACGGGCGGCTCCGGCGGTTCCCACGGCTCGGGCGGCGGATCCGGCACCCGGGGGAGCGGCTCGGGCTCCGGTTCCGACGGCTCGGCAGGCGGCGGCTCGGGAGGTTCCGGCGACTCCTCGGGCTCCGGCGGTTCCAGCGGCTCGGGAGGGTCGAGCGGCGCCGGGGGGTCGAGCGGCGCCGGGGGGTCGAGCGGTTCCGGTGGCAGCGGCGGTGGCTCGTCCGGTGGGGGCACCAGCCCCGGCTCCGGCACGTTCCGGCTGGAGAACGGCGAGAACGGCAAGTGCCTGACCCAGGTCTACGGCTCCACGGGCCTCGGCAGCTGCTCGGACTCGACGGCCCGCTGGACCTTCCGCAGCGCCGCCGGCGGCAGCGTCAAGGTCGTCAACGCGTCGACCGGCGAATGTCTGAGCGCCAACGGCAACGGTCAGGCCGTCTTCGTCGGCGACTGCTCGCAGGGCGGCAGCAACCTCCGCTGGACGAGCGGCTCCGGCAACTCCCTGCGCACGGTCTACGACGGCGGCTGCCTCGACCTCGCCTTCGGCGGCGGCGTGTCCGAGGCGACCTGCCAGTCGGGGGCGTCCTCGCAGAACTGGCACCACACCTGACGGCGGCCTGGGCGACGGGCGGTACGGCTCAGCCGCCCGTGGGGCCGCCCTTGGGACCGCCCTTGGGACCGCCCTTCGGGTCGTCCTTGTCGCGGGAGTCGTCGAGGGTGGTGTCATGGGTGGTGTCATGGGTGGTGCCACGCGAGGTGCCACGCGAGGTGTCCCGGGACGGGCCCAGGGTCCTGAGGAACTCGGGATTGTCGTCGGGGGCGACCCAGCGCGCCCCCGCGTCCCGGCGCCCCGCCCCGGGGCCGGAGCCGCCCGCCGCCGGCCGCGCCCGGCCGGTGATCAGCCAGGCGACCGGCCCGACCAGCACCTCGCCGAAGAGCAGGATGATGATCACCCAGGCCACCTTCGGCAGCTGCCGCACCTCTTCCTCGGGGGTGTTCAGACAGTCCACGAAGGCATAGATCCACAGGGCCAGCACCAGCAGGAACAGCAGACAGCTGAGCATGGCGTGCGATCCCTCACGAAATGAGACGGCCGGCAACCGGGCCAGGGTAGCGGTTGGCCCCGCTCAGTGCTTGCCGGTCTTCTCGTCGAGCAGCGGGCGCGTGACGGTGCGGACGTCGGTCTCCGTGAAGCTGCTCAGCCCCTGGGCGGCGATCCTCCCGTCCCGGTCGATGAAGAGCGTGAACGGCAGTGCCCGCGCCAGGTACTTCGCGGGCAGCCGCCGCACGAGCTGCCGGCTGCCGGCGTCGTACAGACTCGGATAGGCCAGCCGGTGGTCGCTCGCGAACGCCCGGCCCTGGGACCGGTCGGCGTCGGTGTCCACGCCCAGCACCTGGACGCCCTTGGCCGCCAAGTGCTGCTGGGCCCGGGAGAGTTCGGGCGCCTCGGCACGGCAGGGGCCGCACCAGGAGGCCCAGACGTTGAGGACGACGACCTTGCCGCGATAGGCGGACAGCCGGATCCGGCGGCCGTCGAGGTCGGTGCCGGCGAGGTCCGGCGCGGCCTCGCGGCCGGCGGCCGGGACGCGGTTCACCAGGGAATCGGCGGAGGCGTCCGGGTCCTGCCGAGGCGTGCACGCGGCGAGTGCGAGCAGCGCGGTCAGGACCGGTGACACGGCACGGCGTCTCATGATCACCGAGTATCCCAGCGGCCGCCGCGCCCCGGCCGGGCAGGGGTGGGCGCCGGGACGAAGCGGTCCGTCGGCGATACTTGACCGCATGGCTTACGACGATCTTCGCTCCCTGCTGCGGGCGCTGGAGCGCGAGGGTGACCTCAAGCGCATCAAGGCCGAGGTCGACCCTCATCTGGAAGTCGGGGAGATCGTCGACCGGGTGCAGAAGTCCGGCGGCCCCGCGCTGCTCTTCGAGAACGTGAAGGGCTCGGCGATGCCCCTCGCGATGAACGTCTTCGGCACCGACCGCCGCCTGCTGAAGGCGCTGGGCCTGACGTCGTACGGCGAGATCTCCGAGAAGATCGGCGGCCTGCTGCGGCCCGAACTGCCGCACGGCTTCGTCGGCGTCCGGGAGGCCTTCGGCAAGCTCGGTGCGATGACCCATGTGCCACCGAAGAAGGTGAAATCGGACAGCGCCCCCGTGCAGGAGGTCGTGCTGCACGGCGACGAGGTCGACCTCGACCGGCTCCCGGCGCTCTTCACCTGGCCAAAGGACGGCGGTTCCTTCTTCAACCTGGGTCTGACCCACACCAAGGACCCCGAGACCGGCATCCGCAACCTCGGTCTGTACCGCCTGCAGCGCCACGACCGGCGCACGATCGGCATGCACTGGCAGATCCACAAGGACAGCCGCAACCACTACCAGGTCGCGGCGCGCAGGGGCGAGCGGCTGCCGGTCGCCATCGCCTTCGGGTGCCCGCCCGCCGTGACGTACGCCTCCACCGCCCCGCTCCCCGGCGACATCGACGAGTACCTGTTCGCCGGGTTCATCGCGGGCAAGCGGATCGAGATGGTCGACTGCAAGACCGTCCCGCTCCAGGTGCCCGCGAACGCCGAGGTCGTCCTGGAGGGCTGGCTGGAGCCGGGCGAGATGCTGCCCGAGGGCCCCTTCGGCGACCACACCGGCTTCTACACCCCGCAGGAGCCGTTCCCGGCGCTGACCATCGACTGCGTGACGATGCGGAAGCGTCCGCTGCTCCAGTCGATCGTGGTCGGGCGCCCACCGACGGAGGACGGCCCGCTGGGCAGGGCGACGGAGCGTTTCTTCCTGCCCCTCCTCAAGATCATCGTCCCGGACATCGTGGACTACCACCTCCCCGAGGCCGGCGGCTTCCACAACTGTGCGATCGTCTCGATCGACAAGAAGTACCCCAAGCACGCGCAGAAGGTCATGCACGCGATCTGGGGGGCGCACATGATGTCCCTGACCAAGCTGATCGTGGTCGTGGACGCCGACTGCGATGTGCACGATCTGCACGAGGTCGCCTGGCGGGCCCTCGGCAACACCGACTACGCCCGTGACCTCACGGTCGTCGAAGGCCCCGTCGACCATCTCGACCACGCCTCCTACCAGCAGTTCTGGGGTGGCAAGGCAGGCATCGACGCGACGAGGAAGTGGCCCGAGGAGGGCTACACCCGCGACGGCGGCTGGCCGGACATGGTCCTGTCGGACCCGGATACGGCCGAACGGGTGACGCGGCGCTGGAAGGAGTACGGACTGTGAAGGGCACCGACATGATGGTGCGGGGCAGCGCGAAGACGGGGTTTCCCCGTCTTCGCGGGGGTGATCCGGAGTACGGACTGTGAGCAGCGCTTCCGCCGCGATCCCTCAGCCGGGACGCACCAAGGCCTTCCTGCGGCTGGTGATGATCGAGCACTCGATCTTCGCGCTGCCCTTCGCCTACATCGCCGCCCTCACGGCGATGTTCGAGTGGGACGGGAACATCCACTGGGGTCGGCTGCTGCTGGTCACCGTCTGCATGGTCGGCCTGCGGACGTTCGCGATGGCGGTCAACCGGATCATCGACCGGGAGATCGACGCCCGTAACCCGCGTACGGCGCACCGGGAGCTGGTCACCGGCGCGATGTCGGTCCGGCACGCGTGGACCGGCGCCCTGATCGCCCTGGTGATCTTCCTGGGCGCGGCGGCCCTGCTGAACCCGTTGTGCCTGGCCCTGGCGCCGGTGGCGGTGATCCCGATGGTGGTCTACCCCTACGGCAAACGCTTCACGAACTTCCCGCAGGCGATCCTCGGGCTCGCCCAGTCCATGGGCCCGATCGGCGGCTGGCTCGCCATCTCCGGGACCTGGAACTGGGACGCGGTGATCCTCGGCCTCGCCGTGGGCATCTGGATCGGCGGCTTCGACCTGATCTACGCCTGCCAGGACGTCGAGACCGACCGCGAGACCGGCGTGATGTCGGTGCCGGCGCGCTTCGGTATCCCGGCCGCGATCTGGGGCGCGAGGGTCTGCCACACGCTGACCACGGCCCTGCTCGTCTGGTACGCCCTCGCCACCCACGCGGGCGCGTTCTTCTGGCTGGGCCTGGTGATCGTCGCGGGTGCCTTCGTCTATGAGCACAGCATCGTCCGCCCCCACGACCTGTCCCGCCTGAACAGGGCGTTCTTCTCCACGAACGGCTTCATCGGGATCTCCCTGTTCGTCTGCGCGCTGATCGATCTGCTGGTGCGGGGCCTCACGCCGTAGTCCCTTCGGGTGACGGTCGCTCGGGTGGCCCCTCGGGTCACCGGGCCGGCGGCTGCCCCCACCCGGCCTGAGGGCTGTCCGACCCACCGGTACGCTCAAGGTGTGAACGCAGGAGAAACGCAGCGCGTGCCTTGGATCGTGGGGGTGTCCGGCGCGTCCGGGACGCCGTATGCGGCGGCCGTGCTGCGGGCGCTGCTGGCCGCGGGAGAGGCCGTCGACCTGGTGGTCAGCCGGGCCTCGCGGCTGACGCTGCTGGACGAGACGGGTATCCCGTTCCGGGACGCCCACTGGCAGGACGACCTGCGGGAATGGCTGGCCCGGGGGGCCGACGGCAAGCCCGGGACCTTCGACGTGGACATCAGCGGGCTGCGGTACTGGAACGCGGGCGACCTCGCGGCCGGGCCGTCCTCGGGGTCGTACCCGGCGAAGGGGATGCTCATCGTGCCCGCCTCCACCGCCTGTGTGGCGGGGGTGGCGCTCGGGCTGTCCAAGGATCTGCTGCAGCGTGCGGCGAGCGTCACCCTGAAGGAGCGCCGCACCCTCGTCGTGTCCGTGCGGGAGACCCCCTTGAACGGCCAGACGCTGCGCCACCTCGTCGCGCTGGACGACGCCGGAGCCACCGTCGTACCGGCCTCGCCCGCCTTCTACGCGGGCGCCACCCATATCCAGGACCTGGTGGACTTCGTCGCCGGGCGGGTGCTGGACGCGGCGGGCGTCGAGCACGGCCTGTACCGGCGGTGGCGGGGCGAGCTGGGCGGCGGCTCCTCGGACGTACCGGGCGAGTAGACGCACCGGGCAAGCAGACGCACTGGGCAAGTAGCAGTACCTCTCATCACTTCAGGAACTTTCACCGGAAGGCTTCGATCGCATGGACGCGGTGGACAGGCAGCTCATCCAGGCCCTGAGGGAGAACGGCCGGGCCTCGTACGCGGAGCTGGGGCGCCTGGTCGGCCTGTCGGGCCCCAGTGTCACCGACCGCATCAACCGGCTGGAGGCGGCCGGTGTCATCACCGGTTACCGCGCCACGGTGAACGCGGCCTCCCTCGGTCTCGGCGTCACCGCGCTGATCGGGATCTCGCTCTCCGACGCCGCCGACCACGAGGACGTCGCCCAGCGGCTGCGGGATCTGCCGGAGATCGAGGACTGCTGGTTCATCGCCGGCGACGACTCCTTCATGCTCAAGGCGCGCGCGGCGGACGTGGACGGGCTGGAGCGGATCATCCGCCGGCTGTCCGGCACCAAGGGTGTCTCGCGCACCCGTACCACCATCGTGCTCTCCACCAAGTGGGAGAACCGGGTCGGAGAGCTGCCCGAAGAGGTCTAGTGCCCCGGCAGGCGACGTTCACCCCGTCGCGACGCCCGGCACGCCCTCTCGCCGCACCGGCCGAAAGCCCACGTACGCCCAGTACGAGGACTTCCGGCCGGCGCGCCGAGAGCACGCACCGGACGCCGCTCCTTGAGGGGCAAACGTCGCCTGCCGGGGCACTAGGGATACCGTTGGCCGGGCTGTCGTAGAAAGGTGTGGGCAATGGACGTCGGGCTCAAGCGCGAGCTGGAGGAGAAGGTCCGCTCAGGTGAGCGGCTGACTCGCGAGGACGGCATCGCGCTGTACGAGTCGGACGACCTGGCGTGGCTCGGCGGCCTCGCCCATGAGGTGCGCACCCGCAAGAACGGCGACGTGGTGCACTTCAACGTCAACCGGCACCTGAACATGACCAATGTGTGCACGGCCTCCTGCGCCTACTGCTCCTTCCAGCGCAAGCCGGGCGAGAAGGACGCGTACACGATGCGCATCGAGGAGGCCGTGAAGCTGGCCAGGTCGATGGAGTCGGAGAACCTCACCGAGCTGCACATCGTCAACGGCCTGCACCCGAACCTGCCCTGGCGGTACTACCCGCGCTCGCTGCGCGAACTGAAGGCGGCGCTCCCGGACGTCTCCCTGAAGGCCTTCACGGCGACGGAGATCCACCACTTCGAGACGATCAGCGGCCTGTCGGCGTCCGAGATCCTCGACGAGCTGATCGACGCCGGTCTGGAGTCGCTGACCGGCGGCGGCGCCGAGATCTTCGACTGGGAGGTCCGGCAGCACATCGTGGACCACCGGACCCACTGGGAGGACTGGTCGCGGATCCACCGCCTGGCGCACGAGAAGGGGCTCAAGACCCCCTGCACGATGCTCTACGGCCACATCGAGGAGCCCCGCCACCGGGTCGACCACGTTCTGCGCCTGCGTGAACTGCAGGACGAGACGAACGGCTTCCAGGTCTTCATCCCGCTGCGCTACCAGCACGACTTCGTGGACATGAAGGACGGCAAGGTACGCAACACCCTCCAGGCCCGCACCCAGATGGCGACCGGCGCCGAGGCCCTGAAGACCTTCGCGGTGTCCAGGCTGTTGTTCGACAACGTTCCGCACGTCAAGGTCTTCTGGGTGATGCACGGCGTGCAGACCGCCCAGCTGGCCCTCCAGCACGGCGCGGACGACATGGACGGCTCGGTCGTCGAGTACAAGATCACGCACGACGCGGACAACTACGGCACCCCGAACAAGCTGACCCGCGAGGATCTGCTCGACCTGATCCGCGACGCCGGCTTCCGCCCGGTGGAGCGCAACACCCGTTACGAGATCATCCGTGAGTACGACGGCCCCGACCCGGCCCGCCGGGACTCCCCGCAGCCGATGCGGGTGTGATCCATTCGCTGGAAGGAGCGTGCGGGTAATGGATAGGCTGCCTACATGCCCCTTACCTTCACGCTCGACCCCGCCATCACCCCTGCGTTGCGCGACGGCATCCTCGACCTGTGGACGGACGTCTCCAACGCGGGCGGCGCCGTGGGTTTCGTGCCGCCCGTGACCCGGGAGGACGTCCGGCCGGAGCTGGTGACCCACTTCGTGGCCATGGCCGAGGGCCGGCACCGGCTGCTCGTCGGGTGCGACGAGCAGGGCGCGCCGGCCGCGACCGCGTTCCTCGCCCACAACACCCACCGGCTCCAGAAGCACTGGGTGTGGCTGTACACGGTGATGGTCCACCCCCGCCACCAGGGCAAGGGGTACGGCCGTGATCTGCTGGCGGCCGCCGAGGACGCGGCCCGCACCTTCGACGGCATCGGCGCGATACGGCTGACCTGCCGGGGCGGCCTCGGCCTGGAGCGGTTCTACGGCTCCTGCGGCTACAAGGAGGTCGGCCGGATCCCCGGCGCCATCCGTGTCGCGCCCGGCGACGACCGCGATGACGTGATCATGCTGCGGCCGCTGGACTGACCCTCTTGCAAGATCTCTTCCCGACCGTGCTTCACTGGACGATGACCCTGTTTGGAATCGGACGAGTGGATTGAGATGCTCCGCTACACGCTGATGCGCCTCGGCATCTTCGCCGGCTGCCTCGTGGTCGTCTGGGGAGCCGTCTACTCCGGCATCTTCCCGCGCGGTTTCGGCGACTCGAACTTCCTCTGGGTGCTGCTGCTCTCGCTGGTGCTGTCGGCGCCGATCAGCTGGGTGGTGCTGCGCAGGGAGCGGGACCGGGCCTCGGAGCGCATCGTCAGCAGGGTCGACCGGATGAAGGCCAACCTGGAAGCCAACCGCAGCCAGGAGGACGTCGCCGACGACACCGCCCGGGCGCAGAGCCAGCCCTCCTGACGTCCGGCACGGCTCCCGGTACCCCGGAGCCCAATTAGTCTTGCCCTCATGGGTGGGGCGAGGACCAAGCGGATGCCGCGTGCGGTGCGGGAGCAGCAGATGCTCGACGCCGCCGTGCAGATCTTCGGCCAACGCGGCTACATGGCCGCCTCGATGGATGAGATAGCCGAACTCGCGGGCGTCTCCAAGCCGTTGGTCTATCTGTATCTGAACTCCAAGGAAGACCTCTTCACCGCCTGTATCCGGCGTGAGGCCACCGCGCTGACGCGGGCCGTCCGCGCCGGGGTGCGCACCGATCTGCCCGCCGACCGCCAGCTGTGGGACGGGCTCCGGGCCTTCTTCCAGCACACCGCCGAGCACCCCGACGCCTGGTCCGTGCTGCATCTGCAGGCCCGCACGCACGGGGAACCCTTCGCGGCCGAGGCCGCCGCGATGCGCACGGAGATCGTCTCCTTCGTCACCCGCCTGGTCGCGGTGGCGGCCCGCGAGGCCCATCGCGACCCCGACCTCCCCGAACACGAGGTCGCCGGTCTCGCCGAGGCCCTGGTCGGCGCGGCGGAGTCACTGGCCGCGTGGGCCAACACCACGCCCGGCGTCACCGCCCGCCAGGCCGCCTCCACCCTGATGAACTTCGCCTGGTCGGGCCTGGGCGCCCTGATGCGGGGCCGGCGCTGGACCCCGCCGCCCGAAGGCGTGGTCTGAGAGCAGGGCCCGAGCCCGCCGAAGGGCTTTCGCCCACCGCACCCCGCTCAGCCGGGGAGCGTGCGGGATTCCCCGTCCGGCGTCCGTACCTCTCCGGACAGATGGAGCCGCTCGCCGCGCGCGCCGCGCAGCTCGAACCGGCCGCCGCCGTCCGCGCCGTACGCGACCGTGCCCGGCAGCAGCACCGGTGCCCGGAACCGGGCCCGGACCACCGCAGCGTCGGGTGTGCCGTGCGCGGCCAGACAGCGGGCCACCGTCCACATGCCGTGGGCGATGGCCCGGGGGAAGCCGAAGAGGCGGGCGGCGAGCGGATGCAGATGGATGGGGTTGCGATCGCCGGAGGCGGCGCCGTACCGCCGGCCGACGTCGCCGGCGAGCCGCCACTCGGCGACGACGGGCAGCGCCGGCCCCTCCCGCCCCGGCTCCGCTGCCCGCTCCGGTGCTGCCGCGCCGGGCGTCCGGTGCCGGGCGAGATAGGTGCTGCGCGACTCCCATACGACATCCCCGCCGGCCCGCATCCCGGTGACCAGCGTGGCTTCGGTGCCGCGCCGGTGCGGGGCCAGTTTCTCGATGTGGACGGCGAGTTCGTACACCGCCCCGGCCGGGAGGCGGGCGTGCCGGGTGATCTCGATCGAGGTGTGCACGAGCCCCGGCAGCGGCAGCGGAAAGGCCCGGTCGCTCATCAGCCGCAGGGCGAGCGGAAAGCCGAGGACATGCGGATACGTGACCGGCAACGCGTCTTCGCCGGCGGCCGGTCCGGTGGCCGCGCCGGCCGGTCCGTCGGCCGGTCCGCCGGCCCCGGTCGCGAAGCCGCACACCCGCTCATAGGCGGTCAGCCGGTCCGGATCGATCCGCAGTCCGGGCAGCACCAGCCGGGTGCGCGGGAAACCCGCCTGCGCGGAAGGCCGTTTGAACGGCGAGCGCAGCACGCCGCTCGTGAGATGCAACAACTCGCGCGCCATGGCGATCCCCCCTGCTTACCCTGAAGTAAGGTTACCGCCGGTAATCATACGCCGACGAGGCGCCCGGCGGCGAAAGCCCCGCGACGGGAGCCCGCCGGACACACAGAAGTGAGCCCCTGTCACATAACCCCCGACGCTGCATACCTTCAGCCCCGGACCACCCCCGGACCCGCACAATCCCCTCACGGCGGACCCGTACGATCACCTGCCTAACCTGCGGTAACACCTTTCCGCCAAGGCCCGCCGCAGGTGCACGCACGCCAGAGGAGCCGCCCGTGTCCACCCCCTTCCCGAACGCCCCCGTCTCCTCCGGCGCCCCCGTCCCCTCCGGTGCCCCGGTCTCCGCCACCGACTACGACGGCCGCCCGGTCCTCGTGGAACCCTGGGTCCAGCGGCTGGACGGTGCCGTACGGGAGGTCTCCGTACCGCCGTTCGCGCCCCCGGTCACCCACGGCTCCCTCGCGGACCTGCCGTTCGACAACGCCGAGGCGGCCCCCGGGCAGGTCGTGCTCAGCCGCAGGCTCCCCGACGGCGGCTGGGCGGAGGTGACCGCCGCGGACTTCGCCGGGCAGGTCCTCGCCGTGGCCAAGGGGTTGATCGCCGAGGGCCTGGTGCCCGGCGACCGTATCGCCGTCATGGCCCGTACGACGTACGAGTGGACGCTGCTGGACTTCGCCGCCTGGGCCGCCGGTCTGGTCACCGTGCCGGTCTATCCGACCTCCTCGGTCTTCCAGACCCGCTGGATCCTGCACGACTCCGGCGCGGTCGCCCTGATCGCCGAGACCACCGCACAGGCCTCCGGTATCGGCCCCGAACTCCAGCACCTGCCCGACCTGCGTCATCTGTGGGTGATGGAGAAGGAGCATGTGACCCGGCTGGCGGAGGCGGGCGCGCAGGTGCCGGACGGCGAAGTCGGCGTGCGGCGCGGGATGCTGGGCCCCGACACCCTCGCCACGCTCATCTACACCTCCGGCACCACCGGCCGCCCCAAGGGCTGCGCCCTCTCGCACCGCAACTTCTTCGCCGAGGTCGACAACGCCATCGAGCTGCTCCACCCGGTCTTCAAGGCTCAGGGCGAGGAGCCGTCGGTGCTGCTGTTCCTGCCCATGTCCCATGTCTTCGGGCGGATGGTGGCCATCGCCTGCGTCCGCGCCCGCGTCCGCCTCGGCCATGCGCCCAGCCTGGCCGCCGAGGACCTCCTGCCCGACCTCGCCGCCTTCCGGCCGACCTGTCTGCTGACGATCCCCTACATGCTGGAGAAGATCTACAACTCGGCCCGTGCGAAGGCCGAGTCGGGCGGCCGGGTCACCGCCTTCGACCGGGCGGCGGGGGTGGCCCGGCGCTACGGCGAGGCGCTGGAAGCCCGGCAGACCGGCACCGGCGGCGGCCCGAGCCGCTCCCTGAAGACGGCCCGCGCCTTCTACGACCCGCTGGTCTACCGCAAGATCCGGGCCGCGATGGGCGGCCGGGTCCGCTACGCCATCTGCGGCGGCTCCCCGCTCGGCCGACGGCTCGCCGCGTTCTACGCGGGCGCCGGCATCGAGATCTTCGAGGGCTTCGGACTGACGGAGACCACGGGTGCCACGACGGTCACCCCGCCGCTCAAACCCCGTCTGGGAACCGTCGGCTGGCCCCTGCCCGGCACCCGGGTACGCATCGCCGCCGACGGCGAGATCCTCGTCGCCGGCGACCACGTCCTGCGCGGCTACTGGGATCCGCAGGCCGGCGGTGTCGTGCCCGCGGCCCGGGACGGCTGGCTGGCGACCGGCGACATCGGCGAGCTGGACGACGAGGGCTACCTCACCATCACCGGCCGCAAGAAGGAACTGCTGATCACGGCGGGCGGCAAGTCGGTGGCCCCGGCCCCGCTGGAGAACTGGCTGCGCCAGCACCCCCTGATCTCCCAGGTGATGCTGGTCGGCGATGCCCGCCCCTATGTCGCGGCCCTCATCACCCTCGACCCCGACGGCATCACCCACTGGCGGCAGATGCTCGGCAAGCACCCGGTGCCGCCGGAACTCCTGTGCGGCGACCCGGAGTTGGACGCCGTACTGCAACGAGCGATCGACGAGGCCAACAAACTGGTCTCGCGCCCCGAGTCCATCCGCCGCTTCGCCGTACTGCCGGTGGACTTCACCGAGGAGGCCGGCCATCTGACCCCCTCGATGAAGCTCCGTCGTGCCCAGATCATGTCCGACTTCACGGACGAGGTGGCGGGACTGTACGCCCGCCGGTGATCCGGTCCGCCGGACAGCCCTAGCGCACGCTCTCGTTGGTGCGGGCGCCGGCGAGGGACAGGGCGGCCAGGAGGGCGCAGGCGCCGCCGAGGAGGAGGACTCCCCGCAGGCCGATGCTGTCGACGATGACACCGCCGGCCAGGGCGCCGAGGCCGATGGCGAGGTTGAAGACCGCCACCCAGAGGGAGGAGGCGGCTTCCACCGCGTTCGGGGCGGCCTTGATCATCCAGGTCTGCAGGCCGACGGAGACGCCACCGTAGGCCAGGCCCCAGACGATCAGCAGGACGGCGCCGCCGATCGTGGTGCGGCCCAGGAGGAGGAACAGCGGCATCGCGATCGTCAGGGCCACGGCGATGATCAGCACGCTGCGGTGCACCCGGCGTGACAGCGCCGAGCCGGCCGCGAAGTTGCCGATCATGCCCGCGATACCGAACCCGAACAGCAGCGGACCGACATAGCTCTCGTCGATCCCCGACAGCTTCTGCAGCGCGGGGCTGACGAACGTGTAGGCCGAGAAGTGGCCGAACACGATCAGGGCCGTCGCGATGATGCCGACGCGCACCCCCGGGTTGCGGAGCTGTTCGAGCAGCAGCCGGGGGCGGATGGCCTGGTCCGCGGCCAGCGGGGGCAGTACGGCCAGCAGGGCGAGCAGCGTGAGGACCGCGAGCGCGCTCAGCGAAGCGAAGGCGATGCGCCAGCCGGTGAGATCACCGACCAGGGTGCCGAGCGGGACACCGAACACATTGGCGGCGCCGACGCCGCCGAAGATGATCGCAGTGGCGCGCGGCACGTCCTCACCGGGCACCAGCCGGACGGCCAGGCCGCTGGCGATGGCCCAGAAACCGCCGATCGCGATGCCGACCAGCACCCGCGACGCCACGAGTACGCCGAAATTCGGGGCCACGGCCGAGACCACGTTGGACGCGGTCATCAGCGCCATCAGGCCGAGCAGCAGCACCCGTCGGTCCAGGGCGCCGACGACCACCGGCACCACGGGTGCCGCGAAACCGGCGACGATGCTGGGCACGGTCACCATCAGGCCGGCGGTCCCCTCGGAGACCGACAGCGCCTTGCCCACCGGGGTCAGCAGGCCGATCGGCAGCTGCTCGGCGGTCACCAGCAGGAATGTGCCCAGGGCCACCGCACTGACGGCGAGCCACCGGCTCTTCTGCGCGTTCTGTGGCTGGGTCGCCTGGGCGGCGGACTGTTCTGCCGTCGTCACCGGAGTCTCCTTCATATTTGGTAGCGATCGCTCCCATACGAGAACGAGGCTAGTACGGGAACGATCGCTCCACAAGTCGGGTAGGATGAGGGGCATGGGACGACCCCGACAGTTCGACGAGCAGGACGCGGTCGTCAGGGCGACCGAGCTGTTCTGGCGACGCGGTTATCACGCCACGTCGGTACGGGACCTGGGTGACGAGCTCAAACTCACCCCCAGCAGCCTGTACCGGACGTTCACCGACAAGCACACGCTGTTCCTGCGCGCGCTCGACCACTACCGGGCCACCGAATCCGCTCAGGCGGAACGGCTGCTGGCCGCCGACGACCGGCCGATCCGCGAGGTGCTGCGGGACTGGATGCTCTGGCTGGTCACCTGCCCGCCCGACGGCGAACCCGGCAAAGGCTGCTTCGTGGTCAACACGGCCACGGAACTGGGCACCGCCGACGCCCGGATCAGCGAGCGCACCGAGGCCGCGTTCGAGGTCACCCGGCAGGCGCTGCGGGCGCTGCTGCTCAAGGGGCGGGGCAAGGGGGAGCTGCCCGCCGGTCTCGAGATCGACGGCGCGGTGGAGCTGCTCTTCACGACGGTGCTCGGGCTGCGCGTACGGGAACGCGCGGGCCATGACCAGGCCCGTATGGGCACGGCGATCGAGGTCGCCGTCCGCGCCCTCGGGTGAGGGTCGACACCCGCTCCTCGCTGACCCCGCGTCGTCCGGACTCGGCGAGACGGGGAGCGGGTTGCCGCCTGGGTCGGTCGCGGCCCGCCCTTGATCCTGGTACGCACCTGATGCTTAGTCAATCCTTGGATTTACTCATCAACTCCAAGTGTTAGCTTGGATCTCGTGACCCTGGACGATCTCCGTGTCTTCGTGGCCGTGTGCCGCGCGGGCAGCCTCAGCTCCGTCGCGCGGGACCTGGGCTGCACCCAGTCCGCCGTCAGTCAGCACGTCAAACGGCTGGAGCGGGAGACCGGGGTGGCACTGGTGGAACGCCAGCCGCGCGGAGTCGTCCCCACCCGGGCCGGGCGCATCCTGGAGGCCGCCGCGGCCGAGGGGATCTCCGGCCTGGATCTCGCGATACGGCAACTGCGCGATCTCATCGACGGCCACAGCGGCTACGTCCGCGTCGCCACCGGTGCGACCACCGTCCGGCACTTCATGTCCCACGCCGTGGTCGCCTTCCGCCGCCGGCACCCCAAGGTCAACCTCGAATTCCGTACGGTGAGTTCGGGGCGCAGCAGCTTCGACGCCCTCGCCGAAGGCACCCTCGACCTCGCCTGGGTCACCATCGGCCCGCCGGTCCGCGGCATCGAGCAGCGGACGATCGCGGAACTGCCCTGGTTGCTCGCCGTCCGCGCCGACGACCCCCTGGCAGGACGGCCGGACCTCGACCCTGCCGCACTCCGGGACGTCCGCCTCATCCGGCTCCCCCCGAACTCCACCTCCTCCGCCCATCTCGACGCCGCGTGTGACGAGTTGGGGGTGCGGTTCGCGTACGACACGAGCGTCGCCGACTGGGACACGGCCCTGCTCCTCGCCGAGCTGGGGGTCGGGCGGGCGGTCGTACCGGCCGTACCCGGGCTTCCGGTGCCGGGGGAGGGCGACCTGCGGCTCATCCCCCTCCCCGGCCTGCGCCCGCTCCCCGTCGGCTGGGCCGTCCGCCGCTGGGACGCCCTCAGCCCTCCGGCACGGGCCTTCGCGGACACGGTCGCCGCCGCGAGGTGAGCGGCAGTTCCGCCCACACCGTCTTGCCGACCGTGCGCCGGGCCACACCCCACCTGGCCGACAGCACGAAGACGACGACCAGTCCGCGGCCGTGCTCGTCCTCCGACCCGCCGTCCAGGAACCGCAGTTCACGGTCCCCCCGGGTGTCGCTCACCTCGATGCGCAAGGTGTCCTTCTCCGGCAGCAGCGTCAGCTTCAGCTCGAAGTCCCGGCCCGGCACACGACCGTGGGTGACGGCGTTCGCCGCGAGTTCGGCGACGAGGAGCTGAGCGGTGTGGCTCGCGTCGCTGTCATGCGGGTATCCCCAGGTGGCGAGCTGGGTCGCGGTGAGTCGCCGGGCCAGACGGGCACCGCGGGGCGTGGCGCTGAGACGTTGGCTGAGTTCGTTTGTGGGGGTGGAGATTTCCAGATTCACGTGACCGAGCGTGGTCGCTTCTCTCTACGCTGACCAGGAGGTTTCCCGCGACTGTGCGTAATCGTACGGGAGCGGTACGTCTGGTGTACGGGTAGTCGGTGGAGGGTGGCGTGACGGAGGAGACGGAGCGAAGGCCGGAGACGCCCGCGGAGCAGAACGGGGCGGTGGGGGTCTTCGTCCTCCTGGGCAAGCAGCTGAAGTTGCTGAGGGAGCGGGCGGCGCTGAGCCAGCCGGAGTTCGGGAGGTTGGTGGGGTACGGCCCCGACCAGATCTCGGCGATGGAGAGGGGGGTACGGACGCCGAGGCCGGACTTCTTGAGGCAGGCGGACGACATCCTCAAGGCGGGCGGGCTCCTGAAGGCGGTCATCCCGGAGGTAGAGGAGGCGATGGCGAAGGCGCGGACGAGGCATCCGGAGTGGTACAGGAGTTATGCGGCGCTGGAGGCGGAGGCCGTCGAGCTGCACTTCTATGCGAACCAGGGCGTGCCTGGTCTGTTGCAGACGGAGGAGTATGCGCGGGCGGTGTTCTCCCGCCGTCGCCCCCTGCTGGACGAAGATGCCATTGAGAAGCGAGTGGCCGACCGGTTGGCGCGCCAGCAGGTTCTTGAGCAGTGGCCGCTGCCGATGTGTGGCTATGTCCTGGAAGAGGCAATCCTGCATCGCCTCATCGGTGGCTCGGAAGTGCACAAGGGCCAGCTTCGCCAGCTGCTGCGGATCGGAGGCAGGCGTAACGTCGAGATTCAGGTGATGCCCTTCGTGCAGACGGAACACCCCAACATGGACGGCCCGTTCAACCTGCTGACGCCCAAGAAGCGGGCCCAGGTCGCCTACGTAGAGGTTCAGGGCTACCCACGGCTGATCACCGAACCGGAGGAAGTCCGTAAGATCGCAGACCGCTATGGGATCATGCGCGCGATGGCACTCACTCCCATGGAGTCCCTGGCCCTGATTGAGAAACTGCTGGGAGAGCGATGAACACCGAGAGACTCGCCTGGTTCAAGTCCAGCTACAGCGGCGGCGAAGGTGGCGAGTGCGTCGAACTCGCCTACAACTGGCATAAGTCCACCTACAGCGATGGCGAAGGCGGCCAGTGCCTCGAACTCGCCTACAACTGGCGGAAGTCCACGTACAGCGGCGGCGAAGGCGGCGATTGCCTGGAGGCCGCCGCCCACCCCACCGCCGTCCACATCCGCGACTCGAAGCAACCCGCCGCCGCTCACCTCACCGTGACCCCGGCCGCCTGGTCAGCCTTCCTTCTGGGCGAGGAGGAACGCCTGCGGGACTGACGCCGCGATCCCCTCGTCCTCGGGCTCGCGCACGGTGCTGGACCGAAGGACGAACCCGGCGCCGGACAGCAGCTCCGCCATCCGCTCGGGGCGGCGACGGTGGAAGTCCAGTACCACGTCATGCCCCCAGGCATGGTCGATGTGGCGCGGGGCCTCGCCGACCTGGAAGGCGAGCAGGACCCGGCCCCCCGGCGCCAGCACTCGGTGGAACTCGGCGAACAGGTCCGGGAGCCGGTCCACAGGCGTGTGGATGCTGGAGTACCAGGACACGACACCGGCCAGCGCACCGTCGCCGACGGGCAACTCCAGCATCGAACCCTGCTCGAAGCGGATCCCGGGGTTCTCGCGCCGGGCGATGGCGAGCATCGACTCGGACAGGTCCAGGCCGAACACGGACAGGCCCAGGCCGGCCAGATGCGCGGTGACCGCGCCGGGGCCGCAGCCGAGGTCGGCCACCGGCCCGTCCGGGCCGACCTGCTCGGCGTACGCGGCGAGCAGCGCCCGCTCCAGGGGTTTGTCGCTCAGCGGGTTCCGGAAGTGGTCGGCGTAGTCCTCTGCGACGGTGTCGTAGAAGGCGCGGGTGGCGGTCAGGAATTCCTCGGTGGCGGTCATGTGGAGGGACCGTAACGGACCGCACTGACAACGCCGTCTAGGCTGCTGGTGTTGACCGAGGCAGTGTGTACGGGGGGTAGTGGGCCGAGTGACCCATGCGACGAACCACGCGACGAACCAGGAGAGAGAGGTCTTCCAGCCGCTCCAGGCGGACGACCCGCCCGTCGTGGCCGGGTACCGGCTCGCCGCGCGGCTGGGGGCGGGCGGCATGGGCCGGGTCTACCTGTCGCACACGCAGGGCGGCCGGCCCGTGGCGATCAAGGTGGTGCGGCCGGAGCTGGCGGACGATCCGGGGTTCCGGCGGCGGTTCGGCCGGGAGATCGCAGCGGCCCGGCGGGTCCGCGGCGCCTACACCGCCGAACTGATCGACGGGGACGCGGACGGCGTACCGCCCTGGCTGGCCACGCTGTACGTGCCCGGTCCGTCCCTGACGGAGGCCGTGGCCCGGCGCGGGCCGCTGCCGGTGCCGGCGCTGCTGTGGCTGATGGCGGGCGTGGCCGAGGCCTTGCAGGCCATCCATGCCGAGGGCATCGTGCACCGGGATCTGAAGCCGTCGAACGTGCTGCTGGCGGCCGACGGGCCGCGGGTGATCGACTTCGGTATCGCGCTGGCCACCGACGGCACCTCGTACACGGCGACCGGGAGCACGATCGGCACGCCCTCGTTCATGGCTCCGGAGCAGGCGTCGGGGGGTGAGGTGACGGCGGCGACCGATGTCTTCGCGCTCGGCCAGACCGCGGCGTTCGCGGCGCTGGGCAGGCCCCTGTACGGGGACGGGGCGGCCCTCAACGTGCTGTACCGGATCGTGCACTCCGAGCCCGACCTGTCCCTGCTGCCCGAGCCGCTGCGGCCGCTGCTGGCGCGGTGCCTGGCCGCCGATCCGGCGCGGCGGGCCACTCCGGCGGAGGTCATGGAGTGGTGCCGGCAGCGGCTGGGCGCGGGCGCCGACGCCTGCGCTGACGCGGGCGGGGGGCCGTCCGTGTGGCGGGAGATCGCCGGGCCGGAGGTCGCCATACCGGCGCCGGTGCCCGAGCCGACTCCGGCCTTCCCGCAGCCGCAGGTCGGGTGGACGCAGCCGACGCAGCCGGTGTATCCGATGCAGCCGACCCAGCTGACGCCTCAGGAGCGCAAGGCCCGCAGACGGCGCACGGCGCTGATCACGGCCGCCGGTGTGGCGGGGGGCGCGCTGCTGGTGACGGCTGCGGCCTGGTCGCTCCTGGACGCCAAGGACCGGCGCGGCGACCGGGACGCGGCGGGCTCCAGGACGTCCGCCACGGGACCGGCCGCACGGTCCTCCTCGTCGGCGTCCGCGCCCGGCTCCTCGTCGGATTCCTCGGGCGTGGTGGGTTCGTCGGCCCGGGGGACCGGTGAGGGTGAGGGCGAGGGTGGGGGTGCGTCCCAGGCCGCCTCGCCCCAGGAGGCGCGGCCGGAGGGGTTCCCCCTGGTGTGGCTGGACGCGAAGACCTCGCTGAGCCTCCAGAGCAAGGACCCCGCGCGGAACGACCGCAAGGGGGACATCCGCTTCGACTGCCGGACAACCGGCTGCGAGCTGAAGAGCGACAGCACCGCGTTCGTCCAGATCTTCGGCGGACACGGCACGACCCTCGACGAGTGCCGTCTCATGCTCGGGAGCGGCAAGTACCACAGCTGGTCGCTGGCCGCGGCAGCGGCGGGCACCGAGATCTGCATGAAGGACGCCGAAGGCGACGTCGGGCTGTTCGTGATCGAGGTCAAGTCCACCGCGGTGCCGGACATCGCCTTCCTGAAGGGGGACCTCACGATCTGGCGGAAGGCGGCCTGAGGCGCGGCCCCGCCGGCCGAGAGAATTCACAGGAAAGGCAGGAGCCCCGTCGCCGAAAACGGCGTGGGGCTCCTTGGGTACTGCTCTCAGGTTCTGCGATCAGGCAGTGATCAGGCGGGGGTGACGTTCTCCGCCTGCGGACCCTTCGGGCCCTGCGTCACGTCGAAGGTCACCGCCTGGTTCTCCTCAAGCGAACGGAAGCCGTTCGCGTTGATCGCGGAGTAGTGAACGAAGACGTCGGGGCCGCCGCCCTCCTGGGCGATGAAGCCAAAGCCCTTTTCGGCGTTGAACCACTTAACGGTTCCGGTAGCCATAAGCCCTCCTTGGGCTCAAAAAGGGTTGCCCTGCTCCAGAACCTGCACGTGCGAAACGGTGCTGCACAACTGCATTCGTCTGAAAACGACGAGAGCCCGCGGTCACATGCTCCGCAGGCTCTGTACTGCAAGGGAAACCAAACTGCAACTTGCGGCGAGCCTAGCACGTGGGGGGCCGGATGCAATAGGGGTCAAGATCACGTCACCCGGATGTTTGAACGGCCGTTGCGCCATTTGACGGCGGGGTCGGTCCCGGCCCCGTGGCCCCCGGGGTCTAGTCTCGCGATGTGGACAATGCTCGCACCCGGCCGCGCGTCGGCCACATCCAGTTCCTGAACTGCCTGCCCCTCTACTGGGGGCTCGCGAGAACCGGCACCCTCCTCGACTTCGAGCTGACCAAGGACACCCCGGACAAGCTCAACGAGACGCTGGTCCGCGGGGAGCTCGACATCGCCCCGATCACCCTGGTCGAGTTCCTCAAGCACGCGGACGAGCTGGTCGCCTTCCCCGACATCGCGGTCGGCTGCGACGGCCCCGTGATGTCCTGCGTGATCGTCTCGCAGCTCCCGCTGGACCGGCTGGACGGCGCCAAGGTCGCCCTCGGCTCGACCTCCCGCACCTCGGTCCGGCTCGCCCAGCTGCTGCTCGCCGAGCGCTACGGCGTACAGCCCGCGTACTACACCTCCGCGCCCGACCTCAGCCTGATGATGCAGGAGGCCGACGCCGGCGTCCTCATCGGCGACGCCGCCCTGCGCGCCAACCTCCACGACGGACCGCGCTACGGCCTCGACGTGCACGACCTCGGCGCCCTGTGGAAGGAGTGGACGGGCCTGCCGTTCGTCTTCGCGGTGTGGGCCGTCCGCCGGGAGTACCTGGAGCGCGAGCCGGAGCTCACCCGCAAGATCCACGAGGCCTTCCTCGCCTCCCGCGACCTCTCCCTGGAGGAGGTCGGCAAGGTCGCCGAGCAGGCGGCCCGCTGGGAGGCCTTCGACGAGACGACCCTGGCGCAGTACTTCACCACCCTCGACTTCAGCTTCGGCAGCCCACAGCTGGAGGCCGTCGCCGAGTTCGCCCGCCGCGTCGGCCCGACGACCGGCTTCCCGGCGGACGTGAAGGTCGACCTGCTGCGGTCGTGAGGCCCTGGGGATCCGTCGTACAGGCCCTAGGCTTCTGTGCGGCATCCGTGGGTAGGGACCTCGGGGGCACAGCCGCCGGGGTTCCGGGGCCGGGGTTCCGGGAGCTGGGATCCCGGGCGTTGGGGGAGGGTACGCGCCATGCAGCCGCTGGACGTGGACGAGCCGGTCGCCGTCGGGCCCTACCGGCTGCTCGGCCGGCTCGGGGCCGGCGGCATGGGCCGGGTCTACCTCGGCCGCAGCGCGGGCGGCCGCACGGTCGCCGTGAAGATCGTGCACCCGCACTTCGCCCTGGACGAGGAGTTCCGCGCCCGCTTCCGACGTGAGGTGGCGGCCGCCCGCCGGGTCGGCGGCGCCTGGACCGCGCCCGTCCTGGACGCCGACCCGGAGGCCCCGGTGCCCTGGGTCGCCACCGCCTACGCGGCCGGCCCCTCCCTCGCCGCGGCCGTCACCGACACCGGCCCGCTGCCCGCGCACACCGTACGGGCCCTGGGCGCGGGCCTCGCCGAGGCGCTGACGGCCGTACACGAACTGGACCTGGTCCACCGGGACGTGAAGCCGTCCAACGTCCTGCTGACCCTGGACGGCCCGCTCCTCATCGACTTCGGCATCGCCCGCGCCACGGACGGTACGGCGTCCCTGACATCGACCGGGGTGTCGGTCGGTTCCCCCGGCTACATGGCCCCCGAGCAGATCCTCGCCCAAGGCATCACGGGCGCCGCCGACGTCTTCTCCCTCGGCGCGGTCCTCGCCTACGCCGCCACCGGCGAGCCCCCCTTCCGCGGGGACTCCTCGGCCGCACTGCTCTACAAGGTCGTCCACGAGGAGCCCGAACTGGGCACCCTGGACGGAGAGCTGCGCGAGCTGGTGCCGGCCTGCCTGGCCAAGGACCCGGCGGCCCGGCCCGCCCCCGCCGAGGTGAGCCACCGCCTCGCCCCCCAGGGCGCTCCCCGCCTGATCACCGGCGGCTGGCTGCCCGGTCCCCTGGTGGAGCAGGTCAGCCGCAGCGCCGTACACCTGCTCAACCTGGACACGGGGGAGACGGCGCACTCGGGGCCGGTGGCCTTCGACTCGCCATCAACCCCGTCCCCTGCCTCGGGCGCGGACATCCCGTTCGTACCGCCCGTCGCCCCCGAGCAGAGCCCCTCCGCACCGGCCACCGACCTGAACGGCCCGCCCGCCGAAGCGCCGGCCGCCGTACCGGAGCCGCATGACGCACCGCGCCCCGGCCGGCTCTCCGTCAGCGTGTCGGCGGCCTCCGCGCCTGTGGCGGGCGGTCGGGGCCGCCGGCTGAGCTGCTCGGTGGCCCTGGCGGTCGCCGGGGCACTGGCCGTGAGCGCCCTGGGCCTCGGCGGGCTGCTGGGTTCCTGGTCCGGTCAGGGCAGCAGCGACGACAACGCGGCAAGCTCCCCCTCCCGCTCCCAGGCACCGGCGCCCTCCGCCGGCTTCACCGGCAACCCCCAGGCACCCGACGCGATCCCGTCCCGCTACCTCGGCACCTGGGAGGGCCGGGCCACCGCCCTCGACGGCAACCTCCCCATCGGAACCTTCCGTCTCACCGTCCACCCGGCAGCCGTCGGCAAAGACCTCGGCCACCTGACCCAGACCGACCAGCTCGGCGGTGTGTGCACCGACATCCTCACCTTGAAGAAGGCCACCGAGACGAGGCTGGTCGCCACGTCGACCGGTGCAACGGGCAACCACGGGGGCTGCGACCCCGCCCCGCACACCGTGGAACTCACGCCGACGCACGGCGACTTGACGTACACCTCGGACAGCTCTGCGGAAGGCAATCCGATGGCGGTGCTGTCGAGGAGAACACAGCGGTGAGTTACGAGGGGTCGGCCTGTACGTCGACGGCGGACTTCTTCCAGTCGGGCATGGCCCATACCTTGAGGACCTTGACGCGTAGACCGTGCTCCCGTACGACGTCGCCGGGGGCGACCGGGAACGAAGTGCCGTCTCCGTAGGAGCCGCTGGGGAGCAGCGGCCGGATCATCAGCAGTGCCCGGTGGGGTCCGGAGCCGTGGATCGGGCCGCCGATCTGGAGCCCCACCTTCGATCCGTCGGGGAGCTTGATGAACGCGGTGGGCACCTGTGGGGCCGAGTGGCCACCGGTGTCGGAGAAGGTGACGCGGTAGACGTCCGAGGAGTGCGCGCCGAGCGCAGGAGGGGTCTGGCCCCAGTACACCAGGAAACCGATCAGGCCTGCGACCAGCAAGGTGACAGGGACGAGGATCCAGACGAGCAGGCGGCGGCGGACGGGGCTCATGGTCGTACCCCCGGCGTGTCTGCGTCCGCCGTCTGCCCGGTCTCCTCGACGGTGACGACGACGTATCCGTCGCGGTCGCCGGGAAACACCTCGATGAAGCGGACGGTGTGACGCCCGGTGGCGACCTCCTCGCCCTCGCGGACCTCCACCACGTCGGCGAAGCCGGCGGCCCGGTCCACGACGTCGATCCGGGCGGCGCGGTCCGCGGGATCCGGGCTCATCGCGACGATTCCCAGGGTGACGGGGCCGAGGCGCAGTCTGCCGCTGTGCACCAGGCGGTGCTCCTGCGGAACCTGTGTCATCGGATCACACCTTGCCCTTCGTGGTGCCGACCTCGTCGAAGTACTTGTGCCACTGGTCCTCGGTCAGGGTGATCTGCTGCGGGATCTTCACCTGCGCGTCGTCGAGTCCGTTGTCCCCCCAGGGGTTCAGCAGGGTCACGGTCGGCGGGTGCGCGTCGGTGTCGACGTGCTGCACCACGTACTCGTGTGTGGTGACGATCTGGTGGTTGTCGGTGGAGTCGCTGCCGCCGAAGAACCACAGTGTCTTGTTGTCCTTGCTGCCGGTCGTGATCGCGTACCCCTGGTCGAGCTTGCTCTTCAGGTCTGTCAGGGAGAGATCGTCGGAGTCGAGCCGCTCGGTCGACTGACCGGTGACGGCGTCAAGACCCTCGTCGCCCCAGCCGCCGTCGATGCTCTTGTAGCCGCCCTTGAACTGGGCGAACGCCTTCTCGTAGATCGCCACCCACTTCACGTTGTCGCGCACCTCGGCGTACGCGGTGCCGCCGTCCGACCTGACCGGCAGTTTTCCGTCGACGGTGACGTCCACGGGCTTGCCGTCCCTGTAGAAGGTCACGGTGTAGGTGCCGTTGGGGTTCTGGCGGATGTGGTTCTGGAAGAACTGGGGGTCCTGCTGGCCCACAGCCCCCAGGGAAGCCAGGAACCAGCAGTCGCCCTCGTTGCCCTGAGCGAGGTCGTGCTTGACGTCCACGCCGTTCGGGCCGAAGAGGTTGCCGTTCACATCCCCGTACCCGTAGTCACCGTCGATCGTCGGTTCCAGGCAGGGCATGTCCTTCGCGACCCTGGCCACGTTGGTCGCCGAGACGCTGCTGAACATCAGGTTCGCCCAGTCACGTCGCAGCTGGTCCCCGTTGCCGAACGAGACCTTCACTTGCTGGTCCAGCCTCTGCAGATCGTCGTCCGACAGCTTGGAGACCACCGCATCGAGCTCGGCGGGGGTGAGCGTCTTGAACTCCTTGAGGATCGGGTCCGAATCGGGCGAGACGTAGAAGCCACGGTCGACCACCTCCTTGTCGAGGTGCTCCCGGAAGAACTTCAGCGCGTCCTGGATCTTCTGCGGGTCCGGCGGCTTCTCGTCCGCGAAGGTCATCGAAGGGTCGACGGGGTAGCCCAGGTCCGCGAGCTTGCGCATGCCCTCCAACTGGGCGAGGCGGCGCTTGATGTCGGCCTGCATGTCGCCGAGTTCACCGGTCAGCACACCGGGAAGATGAAAGGTGCCACCGAACAGGGAGAAGTCGCCGAGGGGCGTGGCGAGCGCCTGGAGGTCGGGGTCGTTGGAAGCGACTTTGCCCGCGGACAGGTTCGTCTGCGCCATCTCCAGGACGGCCTTCAGGCTCCGGTGGAGCGGGGAGGCGTGTGCGGCGAGTCCGTCCAGGTCGCTCGCGAGCTTGCGTACGCCCGGTATGTCGAATCCGACGTATCCGTCACCCATCAGTGGCTCCCGCCCGCCGACGCGGTCTTCTTGTCCGCGTCCTTCGCTCTGGTCTCGAGATCCGTGGCCTCGGCGTCCCACCGGCTGGCGTCGGCCATGAGCGCCGTGGCCATCGACTCAAGCGTGGCTTGGTGGGTCACCAGGGCCTGGGCGCACTGCTGGGCATAGGGGCCGTGCCAGATGGCCGAGCTCCACTCGCTGTTGCGGACGACGAAGTCGTTGATGCCGTTGCAGGCCTGTCTGCTGACGTCGTCGAGGTAGCCACCCAGCCTGGGCGCCAGGCTCCGCGCCTGGCGCGCGGCCTCGCGCAGATTCTTCGCCCGACCGCGCAACGTCGCAGCGTCGTCCTGGTCTGCCATGTCCCCCGTGTCCCCCGTGTCCCATCCGTCCGTGGCGTCTCCGGAACCCTAGACGAGAGGGCTTCGGACATGACTGCCTTTGGTCGATGTGTGACCGAAGATCCACAACTCCTGCCGACCGCGCGGTTCGACACCCACGCCCACTGCTGGATCCCCGGGAACCAACGGGCTTACGAGTGGCGTGTGTTGTCGATGAATGCACCGGAACGACCGTTGCCACGGTGGCGTAGAGTACGGTGCCACCTGCGGATGACGCGTCCGTGAGCAAGAGTTCTTGATACGGGGAGGAGCGGTTCGCCATGGCGTCCAACATCAGTGGTGCCGATCTCGAAGCGCTGAACAAGCTGGTCAATCACTTCAAGAGCCAGAAGGTCAACCTGGAGTCGGTGTTCTCCGGTCTGAACTCTGCCTCTGACGAGAGCCAGGCGTACTGGACGGGTCCGCTGGCGGACAAGTTCCGTCATGAGTGGGCCGCGATGAAGCCGCACCTGCAGAAGATCGTGGACCTGCTGCACGAGGCTCACCAGGCCGCGCACACCAACCACCAGAACATCCACCACGCCACCGTGGGTCCTCGCTGACCCGACCGGCTCTTAGAAGCCTGGCATCACGACCCGGGGGTGGTGGTCCGCACGGTCGGACCACCACCCCCGGGCCGTTTCCCTGGGCGATATCAGATACCGGGAAGACCGAAGACATGCCCGGCGTCCTGCAGCACCGCGCCAGCTGTGTCAGGTGCTGAGGCGACGGGGGCACCCACGCCGAAGGCGGCTGCCTGCGTTGTGGCCTGGTCGTGTTCAAGGAGATGACGGCCCCGGTCACTTTGGAGTGTGGCGCCCGGGGCTGTCGTGACCGCGGGCTCTCCGCCGCGCTCGCGGTGCGTCGCATCCCGCCTTCCGTGGGATGTCGGATGGTGTATGGGACGTAGCGGCGGACGGCGCGCCGGCTACGGGCACCCTCCCGAACCGCTGCCGTCCCCGATGCTCAGGAGCCCGGCTAGCCGCATGCCGCGTGATTCGGCCACGCGCAGGGCGTCGAGGACGAGGCAGACTTCACCTGTCGGCCGCCCAAAGGACGCACCTGGGGCCGGCGCGGCCTACCCCGGTCGTGACCGTGAGCGGCCGACGCTCGGGACGCCTGTCCGTGGCTGGGCTGATCGCCATGCGGCCCGGGTCGCGGACCGGCTGTGCCACCGGCTGCGCGCCCGCCGAGCCGGCGAAGACAGACGCCGCAGCATGGGCGAGCGGGACTTCATCGAGCTGATCGACGGAGTCCACCACCTCGTCAAGGCGCCGATCGTGCTGGTCTGGGACCGGCTCAACACCCATGTCTCCCACGCCATGCGTGAGCTGATCGCCGAGCGCGCATGGCTGATGGTGTTCCTGCTGCCCGCCTACTCGCCCGACCTCGACCCGTCGAGTGGGTACGGGCGCACGTCAAGCGCAGCCTGGCCAACCTCGCCGTGGTCGAACTCGACCGGCTTGAGGCCCTCGTCCGCAACCGGCCTAAACGACCCCAGTACCGGTCCGCCACCCTCGACGGCTTCATAGCGGGCACTGGCCTGACGGGTCTGCTGCAGGTTTGGGTGACAGGTTGGGTCACGCGGCCTGGAGGGCCGGCGTAGTCATGACGGTTTCGAATTCGACGGGGGTCAGCCGGCCGAGCGAGGCTTGTCGGCGGCGTCGGTGGTAGGTCCGTTCGATCCAGGTCACGATCGCGATCCGTAGTTCTTCACGGGTGGCCCAGGTCCGGCGGTCGAGGACGTTCTTCTGCAGCAGGCTGAAGAAGGATTCCATGGCCGCGTTGTCGCCTGCGGCCCCGACTCTTCCTATCGACCCGGCCATCCCGTGACCGTCGAGTGTCCGGACGAATTTCCGTGGCCGGAACTGGGACCCGCGGTCGGTGTGCAGAACGCACCCGTCGACGTGTTCACGCCGGGCAACAGCATTGTTCAGGGCGGTCACGGCCAGGCGGGACTTCATCCGCGCGTCGATGGAGTAGCCGACGATCCTCTTGCTGAAGACGTCCTTGATCGCACAGAGATACAGCTTCCCTTCGCCGGTGGCGTGTTCGGTGATGTCGGCGAGCCACAGGCGGTTGGGGGCATCCGCGGTGAAGTCGCGGCGGACCAGGTCGTCGTGCACCGGCGGGCCGGCCTTCCTGCCCTTGCCGCGCTTCTTGCCGAACACGCTCCACCAGCGGTTGTCCCGGCAGATCCGCCACGCGGTGCGCCCGGCCATCCCTGCCCCGGCACCACGGGCTTCATCGGCCAGGAACCGGTAGCCGAACTCCGGGTCGTCGCGGTGGGCGTCGAACAGAGCGTTCGCGCGATATGCCTCCTCCAGCACGGCATCGGGAACCGGCTTGCCCAGCCAGCGGTAGTAGGGCTGTCTGGCGAGCTTCAGCACCCGGCACGCAACCGTGACGGGCACCCCGTCCCCGGCCAGCTCTTTCACGAGCGGGTAGAGCCTTTTCCCGGCAGATGTGCCTGCGACAGATAGGCCGCGGCCCGGCGAAGCACCCCGTTCTCCTGCTCCAGCAGCTTGATCCGCCGACGCGCTTCCCGCAGTTCCGCACTCTCCTGGCTGGTCACCCCGGGCTTGGTCCCCTCGTCGATATCCGCCCGGCGCATCCACTTCCACAACGTCATCGGGTGGACCCCGAAGTCGGTGGCCACCTGCTCCACCGTGACACCCGGGCCGCGGTTCCTCGCGACCCGCACGACATCCTCGCGGAACTCTTCCGGATAAGGCTTGGGCACAGCGACATCCTTCCCACCCGCCCTACAGGGCAAGCCAGTTCAGATGTCACCCGATCGTGCAGCAGACCCGATCGGTTCCCTCCCTAATGCGGCCGCAGTGGGTGCACAAGGGGCGGGGCATCCACCCACGCTGCTTGGCTCCCCGTGGCATCATGCTGAGTGACGCAACTCACCAACAGGAGCCTGAGGGGGAGCACTTGGGGGCAGACGATGGCCAGCCTAAGGTGGACAATCCGCGTATTTCTGCTCTGAAGGCGCTGAAGCTCAATCTCCTGACGCAGACGGCTGAGCTCAGAAAGCAGCTGGAGACGACATCCAAAGACATCGGCTCGGGAAAAGTGTGGTCGGGTAAGACCGCCGATGCCTGGCACTCGGAACTCGAAGGCCGACGTGCACACATGAAATCTCTGATCGACAAAGTCATTCCAGCAGTTGATGCCGAGATCGCCAAGTGCCCGGCCAAGGTATCTGTTGCTGAGGCTAAGATGATGAGGATGGACCTCCAGGGCTACTGACGGGCATGGCCGACGCGCACGGACTCAACGGGAAGAAATGGTATGGGGGAATTCTCGGGGATCGACCCGGGTGCCTTACTGAAGACCATCAACTCCTTAAAGGGGGATAAGGAGCGGCTGCGGAACGGCGCATCATCGATCAAGGCCCAATTCGATCGGTTCGGTATCGATGCCGAGCCTTTGACCAGCTTGGTAGCTATCTGCGGCTGGCTTGATGACCAGTTACCCATGCTTCAGCGCCGACAGGCTCTGGGGGCAGCCTTGGAGAAAGAGCGCCCAGGAATCGGTAACACCGTCCGCATCCCCGAGCCGTACTCCATGGGGGCTGCCGATGCAGCCTTGCTCCAGCAAGCGCTCGCGAACAAGGACCAGGCAACGATCAACCTTGTTAAAGGCGACCTACGTAAGCACCTGAACGACCGGGAGTTTCTGCAGGCGTACTCGGACGCCTCGCCGCCGAATGATGTGACGGCATTTCAAGGGCTGCCCGCCGATGCGGCGGACAAGCTTAATCGACTGCGGCTCGAGGCGGCGGTGCAGAAGCCGGACTGCCCGCAGCGGCTTAAGAAGCTGTGGAAGCACTTGACGAATCCGAAGGATCCGCAGTACACGCCGGATATGTTCTTGCTCGGTTTCGACGACGTAGACATGGGGCATGTCGCAGTCTCGTATGGAAACCCGGACACCGCGGCCAATACGGCAGTCTATGTGCCCGGCACGGGATCGAGCCTCGACGGTGCTTCGGGTGACTTGAATCGAGCCTTGACGCTCAACAGCACGACGAACACGCAGAAACCGGACTCCACCGCATCAATCTACTGGCTCGGCTATGACGCTCCGCAATGGGACGACCTTCCCGGTGGTCCGACCGTGCCGGATTACGCGGATGCGGGGGCTCCCAAGTTGGCAGCCTTTGTCAACTCCCTTAAGCCCAACCACATCGGCGCGGGCCATGTGACACTCATTGGCCACAGCTACGGTTCGACCGTCATCGGTGATGCTTTCGCACACGCAGGAATGAAAGCCGACGGTGTCATCTTCGTGGGGTCACCTGGAGTCACGGTCGACAAGGCATCCGATCTGCATCTCGATCCCAGTCACGTCTGGGCGGGCAAGGCGAAGTTCGACCCCGTTCCCGAGGTGTCCGTGCCGCTCAATCCGCTTGAGTGGCACGACGACCATCACATCAGGTTCGGCAACGACCCCACATCCTCGGCCTTCGGCGGTCAGACCTTCGACACCGGCGACGGGAGTGGCGTCGACCACGCACACAGTGAGTACTGGGACGCAGGTCCGTCCCTGAACAACATGACCAACATCGTGCTCGGCCAGCCCCAGAAGGTCACGGCGATGCCGACCGAGCAGAAGATCGGCGCGATACCCAATATATGGAGCCCGATTGACGTAGGTGGCGCGGTCTTACAGAACGCCGGTCATGCGATGGATGACTGGGGGACGCCAATCGAGCACGCCGGCGACTCAATGCACGCATTGGGGGTAGCTGGGGACAACCTTGTTGGGGCTGGCGGTGACCTCCTGAGTGGTGATGCGGATGGTGCGTTGGACGGTCTCGGTGATGTCGGTGACGATCTGAAGGCCAGCGGCAAGGGCATATTGCACGCTGGAGAAGACCTCTTGGATTGGTGAGTTGTGAAGATGACGGAACGGTTGTCGAAGGGAGCCGCGGCCGCCGCCGTGGCAGCGTTGGCAGCGACAGCGGGCTGTGGAGGGTCAGGCGTCGGAGGTACTGACCCTAAGTCGGTGGTGAGCAAGGCACAGTCGCTTGCTCAGGAGACGCTCGAAGCGGTTCGCCCGACCATCGGATCGGCCACTACGTCGGTCGACAGCAGTAGCTGGGAGAAGTGCTCGACCGAGACACCCGGCGTGCACAGGTTCACCTACGACTACGTCCTGAAGGTCGACGTTCCCAAGAACGCCTCTCAGCCCGTGATGGACGCGGCGAAGGCGCACTTCGTCAAGGCCGGATACACGCTCGACCCCCCGTACCCGAAAATGGCCAGGGTCGGGGGCAAACCTCCAAAGTCCGAATGGTGGGTCGGCGTGGGCGTAGAGAACGAGTCGTCAATGTTCATCAGCGTCAGTTCGGATTGCGTCCCCACGTCCTCCGACCCAAAGGTCTGACAGAGCTGGCGCAGAGGCACGGTGGCTCTCTCGATTCCCGGATTCCCCCTAGCCAGTCTCGCGTGCGCCAACCCGAGGGACGAATGCCAGCCACACGCAAAGAACGCACGAGGACGCCAGGATCGTCCTGCAGCTGCTCCGGGAACCCGTTCAGCCGACTCAGGGTCCCGGTACCTTCAAGCTGGTTGACGTGCAGGGATGCGGCGGTCCCAATGAAATGGAATATGGCGCACAGCCATCCCTCGGTGACTGAGGATGGAGCCGATATCAGCCACATCGCGATCCCGCATCCGATACTCATTCGCCATCGTGGCACCCTGCGCTCTGAGTATCGTCATGTCCACCACGAAGCCCCTCGCCTCACTGGGAGTCACACGTGAACCGCCGTCTTCTGCTTATCGTGGCCGCGCTGACGAGCGCCGCGGCTCTGTCGCTGGCCGCCTGTAGCAGCGATTCCAAGGCCAAGGACAGCGGCAAGATCGCGGGCGCCGGGAGCGGCGACACGAAGGAGTCTACGTCGCCCAGCCCGAGCGTGTCGGCCTCGGACGATCGCCCGGCGATCTCACTGCCGAGAGACGTGAAGGACGACTTCGAAAACTGGAAGACCGGCGACGCCACGAAGGACGCGGTCCTCACCGACGCAAGCGGCGCGCAGAATGCCATGAACGCCGCGATCCTCAAGGGCGATCCCAACACGTCGGCCATGTCCTTCTACTACAAGGACGAAGCCCTCGTCTCCACCGTGAAGTGGGTGCAGAAGTGGAAGGACGCTGAGCTCAGCTTCACAGGAACCACGTCTTACTTCAACCCGAAGGTCGAGTTGTTCGGCAAGAACGCAGCCGGGGTCGTGTTCTGCTCGGACGAGACCAAGGCGTTCAACAAGAACCGCAAGACCGGGAAGGTCGACCACACCGCGCCCGGCAAGGACGCGTTCGTGCTGTACAACATGCGCCTGGAGAAGAACGCCCAGGGCGTCTGGCAGACGACAGTCGGAACGTCCGTGAGGGGAAGCCAGTCATGCATGCGCTGAAGAGATCCGGCACGCTGCTCGCCGGCGTGGTCGTCCTCGCAGGTGTCCTCGCGCCGAACCTGGCGTTTGCAACGGGGCCGGGCGGTTCCCAGTTCGACCTCTCGGGCGAGAACCAGCAAGGCGAGAGTCAGACCATCGGCTCGCGCATCTCCTTCCACGGGGCGACGCGGGGTTCCGGAGGGGGCGACTCCGGTGGCCTGGAGCCGATGACCAACTGGTCGCCACCTGCATGCTGGTACGAGCCGAAATGGAACCCCGACGAGTTCGCCAAGCACTTCCAGGAGGCGTGGGACATCCCCACAGCCAGCGGGGTCGGTGAGGCGTACAACATTGCCAAGGAGCACTTCCAGAACGGCAAGCCGTACAAGGACTTCAACAAGGCCGAGGCCGGCAAAGGCATGTGGTGGGACGCGGTGCGGGATCCGGCACGGGGAAAGGCCGGCGATCCGGCTGCCTTTGCTTGTGACACCGCTACCTTCTGGGTGAAGAACGGGGAGACGCCCACCGTCAAGAACGCGGTCACCCCTGAGGTCCTGGCCCAACTCGCGTACAACAAAATCAAGTTGCCTGACACGAAGGTGACGCTCGCCCCGCCCGGTCCCACCAAGGTGAACCTGCCCACCTGGGCTTGGCTGGACAAGAAGAACTTCAAACCGGTGTCGGTGACCGCCGAGCTGAATGTACCGGGGTGGAGCCTCCAGGCTACCACGACCGCCAAGTCGATCTCGCTGAAGTTAGAGCCCGGCACGCCGGATGCGACGACCTACCCGGCCAGCGGCGAGTGCACGTTCAATGACGACGGCTCCATCGGCAAGGCTTGGGCCCCGGGACTTGGGAACCAGGACCCGCCCTGCGGCATTAAGTACCTGCGTTCGTCCGCCGGCGGGTCCTTCCCTCTGAAGGCGACGATCACTTGGCAGGTCACCTGGACCGGAACCGGCCGCCCGAACCCGACCGGCTTGCCCAATGGTGTGTTCGGGAAGACCCAGAACGTCGTCGTCGAAGAGGCCCAGGCTGTCAGCCGCTGAATACGAGCCTGGGCATGCGCGGCCGAGTGTCGGCGTCCCGGCTAGCCTCGAACTTTATGAAAGCGCGAGGCTAGAGATCTTTAACGGTGCGGGTTACGCGGGGTCGTGACGGCTGTCGTTGGTCGCGCTATGCCGGGGGCATGAGGTATCCCGATGGGGGTGGGTTGACGGCCGAGGAACGGGCTTGGCGTGAGCAAGTCCGGCTTGCAGCCGCTGACCTGATCGAGGCCGGGGACAGTGACCGGGAGGTGGCCCGGCGGTTCAGGGCGACCCGAATGTCGGCGAACCGCTGGCGGCGGGCGTTGGCTTCGGGCGGTCGGGAGGCCCTGGCCTCCAAGGGTCCCGGCGACGCCCGCTGCAAGCTCGATGCGGCGCAACTCCGAACGTTGGAAGCGGTGTTGGATGCTGGACCGGCCGCCTCGGGCTGGAGTGACCAGTGCTGGACGCTGGCTAGGATCGTGCACCGCCGGTTCGGCGTGGAGTACACCCTGGCCGGGCTGGACCTGTTGCTGCACCGCATCGGCTGGAGCGTGCAGGTCCCCTTCCGCAAGGCCACCGAGCGGGATGAGGCGAAGATTGCCGCCTGGCCACAGGCGCAGTGGCCCGTCATAAAAAGAGGGCGGCGGACTTGGGCGCCTGGCTCTGCTTCGAGGATGAAGCCGGCCAGGGCCTGAGGCCGCCCGAGGGCCGCACCTGGGGCCGCCGGGGACACATCCCGGTGGTGCGAGTCACTGCGGCAGTCACCAAACGCGTGTCGATGGCGGCGCTGATCTGCACCAAAGCGGGCCACCGGCCACGGCTGATCTACCGCATCCACCTCGACCGTGGCCCTGCCAAGGGCCGCCGCAAGGGTTTCACGGAGACCGACTACGCCCGCCTGCTGGACGCCGCGCACCAGCAGCTCGGCGGACCGATCGTGCTGGTGTGGGACAACTTGAACACGCACGTCAGCCGCACCATGCGCGAGCTGATCACGGCCCGATCATGGCTGACCGCCTACCAGCTGCCGCCGTACGCCCCCGAGTTCAACCCCGTTGAGGGCGTGTGGTCGCACCTGAAATGATCGCTGGCCAACCTCACCAAACACAGCCTCGACCAGCTCACCGCGCTGGTAAAGACGCGGCTGAAACGGATGCAGTACCGCCCCCGCCTCATCGAGGGACTCATCGCCAAAACTGGGCTTGACCTCCAACCTCCATAACCTGGACCGTTAAAGATCTCTAGCCATGGTCGCTATGAGTGGTGCCGATCTCGAGGCGCTGAACAAGCTGGTCAATCACTTCAAGAGCCAGAAGGTCAACCTGGAGTCGGTGTTC
>NZ_BMVG01000029.1 GCF_014650595.1 Streptomyces alanosinicus | reverse complement strand
CCAGTTCCCCGCGTCTTTCTCGCGGTTTCCTTTCCGGCGGTTCCGACTTTATCAGAAGTTTTTGGCCGGTCGAACCGGCCGCTCATTTCTGAGTAATCGGGGGGTCGCTTCTCCGAGATGCCGTTCTCGACATTCTGTGGAAGCTCGTAGAGCCTAACGGCCGCCGCCGAACTTGTCCAGTTCTAGGCAACTGTTTGAATCTACCTCCCCGCTCCTTCCGTGTCAACGGTTCTTGCGGGGCGAAGAGGAGACTAGCAGCTCACAGGCGTGGAACGCACATCAAGCCGCGGTGGGGACCGTGGCGCTGCGGTCGGCTGCTTCGAGATCGCCGGTCTCACCTGCGCGTACCGCTCGGCCCCCCAGGACAAAGACGTACGTCAGGAATGCCAGTTCGGCGAGGACGCCGATTCCGATGCGGGCCCAGGTGGGTAGTCCGGACGGGGTGACGAAGCCTTCGATGGCGCCGGAGACGAAGAGGGCGAGGGCCAGACCGATGGCCATGCCGACCGCTGCTCGCCCTTCCTCCGCGAGCGCGGTGCGCCGGGTGCGGGGGCCAGGGTCTATGAGGGTCCAGCCCAGGCGCAGGCCCGTACCCGCGGCCACGAAGACGGCGGTCAGTTCGAGAAAACCGTGCGGAAGGACCAGCCCCAGGAAGGTGTCGAGTCGGCCGGCGGAGGACATCAGGCCGAAACCGACGCCCAGATTGAGCATGTTCTCGAAGAGGATCCAGAGGACAGGCAGGCCCAGAAAGATGCCCAGGACCAGGCACATCGCGGCCGCCTGGGCGTTGTTCGTCCACACCTGGGCGGCGAAGGCCGCCGCGGGATGGCTGGAGTAATACGTCTCGTACTCGCCGCCCGGGCGGGTCAGATCGCGCAGTTGGCTGGGCGCGGCTATGGAGGACTGCACCTCGGGGTGGGTGCCTATCCACCAGCCCAGCAGGATCGCGATGACGGTGGATATCAGTGCCGTGGGTACCCACCAGCGGCGCGCGCGGTACACAGCGGCCGGGAAGCCCTGGCCCAGGAAGCGCGTGACGTCGCGCCATGAGGCACGGCGGGTGCCGGTGACGGCGTTCCGCGCGCGTGCCACCAGTTGGCTGAGCCGTCCCGTCAGCTGCGGGTCCGGGGCGCTGGACTGGATGAGGGAGAGGTGAGTGGCGGTGCGCTGGTAGAGAGCGACGAGTTCGTCTGCCTCGGCGCCGTTGAGGCGGCGCCGGCGGCGGAGCAGGGCGTCCAGGCGGTCCCATTCGGCTCGGTGCACGGAGACGAAGACGTCCAGGTCCATCGGGTCTGCCTGCTCCTCGGGTGGTCGTCGACCGCTCGTGGTGGATGCTGTTGATCGCTGTCAGCTTGTCGTACTGCGGCGCGATGCGCTCACAGCTTGGCAGACTTGCGGTTCCGGGGGCAGATCAGGAAGGGCAGCGGGCGTGAGTGAGCTGGTGACGGGCGAGGCGGTGGCGCTCGAACTGCGGCCGGCGAAGTTGCCGAGCAGGGCGCTGGCCGTGTTGCTCGACCTCGTGGTGGCCGTGATCGGGTATGTCGTCGTCACCACGGCCGTGGTGATGTCGACCGCGTCTCTGGACGACGCCGCGCAGGTGGCGCTGTCCATCGCCACCTTTCTGCTGGTGCTGGTCGGTGGACCGATCGCGGTGGAGACGCTCAGTCACGGGCGTTCGCTGGGGAAGCTGGCGTTCGGGCTCCGGGTGGTGCGGGACGACGGCGGGCCGATCCGGTTCCGGCACGCTCTGGTGCGCGGTGCGGTCGGCGTCGTCGAGATCCTGCTGTCGTTCGGCGTGATCGCCTGCATCGCCTCGCTCGTGTCGGAGCGAGGCCGGCGGCTCGGAGACGTGTTCGCGGGCACTCTGGTCGTGCGTGAGCGGATACCCACCGGCCGGACCGGCTTCGTTCCGCCACCCCCTCCGTGGCTCGCGGGGCGATTCGCCGAGCTGGATATGTCGGCGGTCCCCGACGGCCTGTGGCTTGCGGTTCGGCAGTACCTGACGCGGATGGGGCAGCTCGATCCACAGGTGTCGCTGGGGATGGCCCAGCGGCTCGCCGCCGACCTCGCGGCGCGGACAGGCGCGTCGGTGCCGCATGATCTCCCGGCGGCCGCCTTTCTGGCGGCGGTCCTGCACGAGCGGCAGTCGCGTGAGGCCCGGCGGGCGTTCGGCGCCGGGGGTTTCGCGCCGACGGTGGCCGCGCCCGGTGCGCCTGCCGTGTATCAGCCGCCCGCTCCCGCCGCGGCTTGGCCGCAGCACCCCGGTCAGCCTGAGCCGCCCCGCGATGGGGCCCGGCAGCCGCTGGCCCCGCTGACACCGCCGGCCGAGGCCTCGCACGACCACCCGCCGACCGACCGCCCGGCCACCGGCTTCGCCCCGCCGGCGTAGAGCGGCACCCGCTCGGGTCCTGCTACGACGGCCCTGCCGGACCTACCGATCCCGTCGGTCCCGTCAGTCCCGTCGTTCTTCTCGGTCCCGTCAGTCCCGTCGTTCTTCTCGGTCCCGTCAGTCCCGTCGTTCTTCTCGGTCCCGTCAGTCCCGTCGTTCTACTAGGTCCCCTCAGTCCCGTCAGTCCCGTTGGCCCCTCTCGGCCCCCGTACCCGTACCCGCACTCAGACGAACGTCGACGGCGGTGATTCGAGGTCCTCCAGCTCGATTCCGGGGGCGGCGAGGACGACGTCGCCGGCGATGTGGACGGTGTGCCGTTCGCCCGTGTCCAGGGCTGTGACCTGGTATTCGTCCACGGCCAGGGGGGCGTTGTCAGTGGCGTGTGTTTCGCTGTTCACCAAGGCCCAGGACTGGTCCACGGTGCGGGGGGCGAGGACCGGGTCCGTGAAGGCGACCAGGCGTACGCGGGTCGCGTCGGACGAGGGGGTGAGGCGTAGGAGACGGGCGGTGGCGACGAGGAACGCGGGGGACGTGCCGGTGAAGGCGTGGGCGCGCACATTGCCTTCGGTGGCATGGGTTCCGGTCGGGTCTGTGCGGACCCAGGTGACGCCGTCGAGGGCGGCGCCACGCACCTGCCAGCCTCCCGCATGGAGTTCGAGACGGATGGGGCGGCCGAGGTCGTCCAGGGTCAGGTCGACCGAGCCGCGCTGATCGCCGGCGGGGCCGGTCAGCCGGGAGACATAGCGCCAGCCGGAAGGGCCGGGGGCGCACTGGAAGTGTTCTTCACCGAGGGGGGTGTGATCGTGCGGATCGTGGAGCGAATAACGGCCGCGGGGCATGGGGGTCCTGGGTCGTGACGGGCCGCCGGTCCGGGCGGGACCGGCCAAAGGGGCAGGCCCCCGGCACGGGGGTGCGGGGGCCTGCCTCTGGAGACCTGCTGCCGGGGAGCGCGGTGGTGCACCAGCGCGCTCCCCGGTGGGCGGGGCTACGGGTCGCCGGTATCAGTAGCGGTAGTGGTCCGGCTTGTAGGGGCCGTCGACCTCCACGCCGATGTACGCGGCCTGCTCCGGGCGCAGCGTGGTCAGCTTGACGCCGAGGGCGTCCAGGTGGAGGCGGGCGACCTTCTCGTCGAGGTGCTTGGGCAGCACGTAGACATCGGTCGGGTACTCGTCGGGCTTGGTGAACAGCTCGATCTGGGCCAGGGTCTGGTCCGCGAAGGAGTTGGACATCACGAACGACGGGTGACCGGTGGCGTTGCCCAGGTTCAGCAGGCGGCCCTCGGACAGGACGATGATCACCTTGCCGTCGGGGAACTTCCAGGTGTGAACCTGCGGCTTGACCTCGTCCTTGACGATGCCGGGGATCTTGGCGAGGCCGGCCATGTCGATCTCGTTGTCGAAGTGGCCGATGTTGCCCACGATCGCCTGGTGCTTCATCTTGGCCATGTCCGAGGCCATGATGATGTCCTTGTTGCCGGTGGTGGTGACGAAGATGTCGGCCTTGTCGACGACCTCGTCCAGGGTGGTGACCTGGTAGCCGTCCATCGCCGCCTGCAGCGCGCAGATCGGGTCGATCTCGGTGACGATCACCCGGGCGCCCTGGCCACGCAGCGACTCGGCGCAGCCCTTGCCGACATCGCCGTAACCGCACACGACGGCGGTCTTGCCGCCGATCAGGACGTCCGTGGCGCGGTTGATGCCGTCGACCAGGGAGTGCCGGCAGCCGTACTTGTTGTCGAACTTGGACTTGGTGACCGCGTCGTTGACGTTGATCGCCGGGAAGAGCAGCGAACCGTCGCGGTGCATCTCGTACAGGCGGTGGACGCCGGTGGTGGTCTCCTCGGTGACGCCGCGGATCTCGGAGGCCAGCTGGGTCCACTTCTGGGGGTTCTCGCCCAGGGTGCGGTGCAGCAGCTGGAGGATGACGCGGTGCTCGTCGGACTCGGCGGTCTCCAGGCCGGGGACCTGGCCGTCCTTCTCGTACTCGACGCCCTTGTGGACGAGGAGGGTGGCGTCACCGCCGTCGTCGAGGATCATGTTCGGGCCGCCGGTGGGGCTGTCCGGCCAGGTCAGCGCCTGCTCGGTGCACCACCAGTACTCCTCCAGCGTCTCGCCCTTCCAGGCGAAGACCGGGATCCCGGCGGCGGCGATCGCGGCGGCCGCGTGGTCCTGGGTGGAGAAGATGTTGCAGGACGCCCAGCGGACCTTGGCGCCGAGGGCGACCAGGGTCTCGATGAGCACGGCGGTCTGCACGGTCATGTGCAGGGAGCCGGTGACACGGGCGCCGGCGAGGGGCTGGGCCTCGGCGTACTCCTTGCGGATCGCCATCAGGCCCGGCATCTCATGCTCGGCGAGGGTGATCTCCTTGCGGCCGAACTCGGCCAGCGAGAGGTCGGCGACCTTGAAGTCCTGTCGGTTCTCGACAGTCGTCATTACGAGCTGCTCCTCGGAGTTGGGGCGAGGTGGGTACGGCTGGTCTGCGCGGCGGCGGACGCACGGGTGTCCGAGAAGAGGACACGGGCATGCCCACGTAGGCGCAGCGCAGTCCGTCGGAGGCCCTCTCTCCCTCGGCCGGCCCGTGCTGGGACCGCCCGACCGCCATCAGCAGCGACGTCTGGCTCCGTCCCAAGCTACACCGGACGACCCGGTCGGCCCCAGTCCGCCTCCAGGGGCTTCGAGCCGTGCGGGAGGCGTTTTCGATGTGCGGGGCGGGGGCAGAAGGGGGGCCGGTGGGGGCGCGGAAACAGGGGAGCAGGAGCCCACAGGCCAGTGCGAACGGGGACTTTCGCACCTTTGGGGCCGGGGGACGGGTGGGGCAGGATGCAGAAGGACCGGGGCCGTCCGGTTCCGCTCGCGAGGTGTCCGGGACGGTGCCTCGTACGACGAAGGCGTTAGGAGATCGACGTGACCAGTCCGGCCGGCCCTCCCTCCACAGGTGGCCGCGATGACGAGCGGCGGCAGACGAAGCTGCTGGCGGTGACCGCCTGCCCGACCGGCATCGCGCACACGTACATGGCGGCGGAGAAGCTCGCGCAGGCCGCGGCGAGCCGTGGCATCGAGATGAAGGTGGAGACGCAGGGATCCATCGGGGCCGAGAATGCCCTCGATGACAACGATGTCAGGCAGGCCGACGGTGTCATCGTCGCGGCCGACAAGGACGTCGACCTGAGCCGTTTCGCCGGTAAGCGTGTGCTGACGGTCGGGGTCGCCGAGGGCATCCACCATCCCGAGCAGCTGATCGACCGGGTGCGGTCGGCGCCCGTGCACGCGCCGGACGCGGCCGGTCGTCCGGCGGCCTCGTCCGCGGGTGGCGGCAGGGAGCGGGGGCCGGTGTACAAGGCGCTGATGAACGGCGTGTCGTACATGATCCCGTTCGTGGTCGTCGGCGGTCTGCTGATCGCGGTCTCGCTCGCGCTCGGCGGGCATGCGACGTCCAAGGGCTATGTGATCCCGGACGGCACCTTCTGGGCCCACGTCAACGCGATCGGCGGGATCGGCTTCCAGCTGATGATCCCGATCCTGTCCGGCTATATCGCCTATGCGATCGCCGACCGGCCGGCGCTGGTGCCGGGCATGATCGGCGGCTGGATCGCCAACACGGGAGAGCTGTACGACTCCAAGGCGGGCGCCGGCTTCATCGGGGCGATCGTGACCGGGTTCCTCGCCGGGTATCTGGTGCTGTGGATCAAGAAGGTCCGGGTGCCGAAGTTCGTGCAGCCGATCATGCCGATCATCGTGATCCCGATCGTGGCGACGACGGCGCTCGGGCTGTTCTTCATCTACGTCATCGGCAAGCCGATCTCCTGGGTGTTCGAGCATCTGACCAGCTGGCTCGGCGGGATGACGGGGACGAGCGCGATCCTGCTCGGCGCGATTCTCGGATTGATGATCGCCTTCGACATGGGCGGGCCGGTCAACAAGACGGCGTTCCTGTTCGGTGCCGGACTCATCGCGAGCGGCAACCAGACGGTGATGGGCATGTGCGCGGCCGCGATCCCGGTGATGCCGCTGGGCCAGGGGCTGGCCACGCTGATCCGCCGGCGGCTGTACACCGAGCAGGAGCGGGAGACGGGGCTCGCCGCACTGTTCATGGGCTGCTTCGGCATCTCGGAGGGCGCGATTCCGTTCGCGGCGGCGCGGCCGGCGCAGGTCATCCCGGCGAACATGCTCGGTGGCGCGGTGGCCGGTGCGGTCGCGGGGCTGGCCGGGGTGAAGGACGCGGTGCCGCACGGAGGGCCGATCGTGGCGGTGCTGGGTGCGGTGAGCGGGGTGCCGATGTTCTTCGTCGCCGTGGTGATCGGGTCGGTGGTCACCGCGGTGACGACCGTGGCGCTGGTCGACATGAGCGGGCGTCGGGGGCGTGCGGGTGCGGTGCCCGCGCTCGCGGGTGCGGGTGGTCCCGGTGGAGGCATCCCGCGGTCATCGAGTGCGGGTGCGGGTGCGGGTGCGCCGTCGAGCGGTGCGGGTGTGTCCGCGGATGTGGTCGTACCCGGTCAGGTCCGGGCGCAGGACGCGGCGGCCGAGGACGAGGCCGTGGGCGCGGCGGGGTCGCTGCTCGTCTCGGCGGACACGGACACGACTGCTGAGGGCAGTGGAGCCGAAGTGCTCTCCGGGTATCTCACCGGGCGCACGGTGAAGGTCGCCCTCGCGGCCGGTGACAAGGGCGCCGCGATACGGGAGATGGCCGAGCTGCTGGGCCGTAGCGGGCGGGTCGCCGATGCGGACGCGTTGGTGGCGACCGCGCTGCGGCGTGAGGAGCAGGGGACGACCGGGCTCGGTGAGGAGATCGCGATCCCGCATGCCAAGACGGACGCGGTGACCGCGCCGGTCGTGGGGTTCGCGCGGTCCGCGGAGGGTGTCGAGTGGGGTTCGCTGGACGGTACGAAGGCCCGGCTGGTGTTCATGATCGCCGTACCGGAGGCGGCCGCGGGTGACGAGCATCTGCGAATCCTCGCGCTGCTCTCGCGCAAGCTGATGGATGCCGGGTTCCGGGAGCGGCTGCTGGCCGCGCCGGACGAGGGGGCGGTCCTCGACGTGCTCGCCGAGGTGGGGTGAGCTGAGGGGAGGTGTGCGGGCCGGCGGGGCGGGCCCGCACGCCTCGACCTCGTGCACCTCGCCCCTCGGATGCCTCGACAGGGCGGCAGGCTTCCGCCCGTGGTGCGGCCGGAGGCCTCAGTGGCCGGTCGCGTGCGGGGTCGGGCCGCCCGGGGTGGCCTCGGGGTCGGGGCCCTTGGCGGCCTCGGCCTCGCTGTAGATGTCCGGTTCGAGGTAGATGACGCGGGCGATCGGGACGGCGGCGCGGATACGGGCCTCGGCGGCGTTGATGGCGTTCGCGACCTCGGTGGCCGTGTCGTCGTGCTGGACGGCGATCTTGGCGGCGATCAGCAGTTCCTCGGGGCCGAGGTGCAGGGTGCGCATGTGGATGACGCCGGTGACGGTGTCGCCGTCGACGATCGCGGCCTCGATCTTCTTGACCTCCTCGGTGCCCGCGGCCTCGCCGAGCAGCAGCGACTTGGTCTCGGCGGCCAGGACGAGGGCGATGCAGACGAGCAGGACGCCGATGCAGACCGTGCCGATGCCGTCCCAGACGCCGTCGCCGGTGAGTACGGCCAGGCCGACGCCGAAGAGGGCGAGGACCAGGCCGATGAGCGCGCCGAAGTCCTCCAGCAGGACGACGGGCAGCTCGGGTGCCTTGGCGCGGCGGATGAACTGCGCCCAGGAGAGTCTGCCGCGCAGTTCGTTGGACTCCTTGATGGCCGTGCGGAAGGAGAAGCCCTCGGCGATGACCGCGAAGACCAGGACGCCCACCGGCCAGTACCAGTTGTCCAGTTCGTGCGGGTGACTGATCTTCTCGTAGCCCTCGTAGACGGCGAACATGCCGCCGATGGAGAACAGCACGATCGAGACCAGGAAGGCGTAGATGAACCGCTCGCGGCCGTAGCCGAACGGGTGCTGCGGGGTTGCCTCGCGCTGGGCCTTCTTGCCGCCGATGAGGAGCAGGAACTGGTTGCCGGAGTCGGCGAGGGAGTGGACGCCCTCGGCGAGCATCGACGAGGAGCCGCTGAACGCGAACGCGACGAACTTCGACACCGCGATCGCGAGGTTGGCGCCGAGTGCCGCCACGATCGCCTTCGTACCGCCTGACGCGCTCATATGTTCGCGATGTCCCTTCGCCGCTGTCGCCGTCGTACGTCTCCGTACGTCCGTGCCCGGCAGTGCCAGGGGGTGCCCGGCATTGCCCGGCCTTTGCCGGTGGGTCATTCTTGCAGCCCGGCCGGGCTCCGGCGCGTCAGGTATCCACAACCCCGGTCATATGATCCGCGGACTGTTCACAGCCCGGGTCAGACGACCACGGTGGCGCGGAAGACGGTGCCCGTGCCCGAGATCTCCGTCTTCTCGCCGGCCGGGACGAAGACCGACTGGCCCGCGTGCAGTTCGTGCTCGCCGGCGCGGACGGTCCCGGCCGTGCAGAGCAGGATCTGCGGGGTGTCGAGGGTGAGGGCGTGGGCGGTGCCGCCCTCGGGCAGGACGTACCGGGACAGGCGGAACTCGTCGATCGGCGTCTCGTAGACCTCCTCGCCGTCCGGGGAGGCCTCGGGGCGCAGCACGCCCGGGTCGCCGGCCTCGAAGCGGACGATGCGCAGCAGTTCGGGAACGTCGACGTGCTTGGGGGTCAGGCCGCAGCGCAGGACGTTGTCGGAGTTGGCCATGATCTCGACGCCGAGGCCGTTCAGGTACGCGTGCGGGATGCCGGCGCCGAGGAACAGGGCCTCGCCGGGCTGCAGGCGGACGTAGTTGAGCAGCATGGCCGCGATGACGCCGGGGTCGCCCGGATAGTGCTGGGCGATGTCGGCGTAGGGGGCGTAGTCGCCGCCGAGACGGGTGGCGGCGGCGGTGGCCTCGGCGACGGTGTGCGCCATCTCCTCCGGGTCGGCGCTGAGGATCGCGGTGAGGACCTCGCGCAGGGCGGCGTCCTCGGGGCGGGCGTGCAGCAGGTCGACGTAGGGCTTGAGCGTGTCGACCCCGAGTCCGGCGAGCAGGTCGGCCGCCCGGGCCGGGGGGCGGAAGCCGCACAGGCCGTCGAACTCGGTGAGCGCGCAGATCAGTTCGGGCTTGTGGTTGGCGTCCTTGTAGTTGCGGTGCGGGGCGTCGACCGGGATGCCGCGGCGCTCCTCGTCGGCGTAGCCCTCCTTGGCCTGCTCCAGGTCGGGGTGCACCTGGAGGGAGAGCGGCGCACCGGCGGCGAGGATCTTCAGCAGGAACGGCAGCCGCGGGCCGAACTTCGCCACGGCCGCCTCGCCCAGCTCCGCCTCCGGGTTCGCGTCGATGACATCGACGAGCGTCCCGCGCGCGGTGCGCGACGGGGCTCCGGGGTGCGCGCCCATCCACATCTCCGCCTGCGGTTCACCGGTCGGCTCGACGCCGAGGAGGTGCGGGATGGCGGTGGGGGAACCCCAGGCGTAGGGGCGGACGGTGTTGTCGAGGCGGTCCATGTCTCTTCTCTGTCTCCGTACGTACGGCTGCTCAGCCGGGGCCGGCGGCGGTGTCGGCCGCCGTGCCGGTGGTGGGCGCGGGGGCCCGGGTGTTCCGGCCTGTGACCAGATCAGGCCCTCGAAGCGAGCGCCAGGTAAACGGCGGCGAAATCCGTGACGGCGATCAGTTCTGCGAGCGTCTCCAGTTCGCCGCCCTCCTCCGGTTCCAGCTCGCTGATCGGCGTGTCGTGGCTGAGGGCCAGGTCACGGGCGGCGGGTGCGGCGGTGAGGCCGCTGATCGGGCGGTCGCGCAGCAGCACGACGCGCGCGTGCAGCGCGGGCGGCTCCTCGACGCGGTCGCGGAAGAAGTCGTCGGGGTCGGCGCTGGCGGCCAGCGGGCCGGCCAGCAGGGCGCTGTGGGCGGTGAGCGCCTCGGGGAGTTCGGCGACGAGCGCGGGGCGGCCGGCCAGTTCGGCGAGGGCGGCGGCGAAACGGCGCCCGGCGGGGCCCGCCGAGGAGCCCTCCGTCCACACCACCGGGAGCGCGTCGGCGAGCTCGGCGGCCAGGGTCTTGGCCGGGTTGCTGTAGGTCGCGATGGCGGGGCCGCAGCGCTCGGCGATGTGGTCGAGGCGGTCGGCGACCTTCTCCAGGGCCTCCGGCGGGGCGTCGATCAGCCCGACCCGGTCCAGCAGCGCCAGCAGCGGGGTGAGCAGCGCCCAGAAGACGCCCGGGGCGGACGCGGCGAGCGGCTCCTCCTGGTCGTACGGGGCTGTCGCCATCGGTACGAACAGGCCGTGGGCGCCGGCCACCGCCTCGGCGAGCGGGGTGCGGGGCGGGGCCACGGCGACCAGCGAACAGCCGCGGCGGTAGGCCTGGTCGGCGAGGAGGGAGAGGCTCGGTTCGGTGCCGTCCGGGGTGGCGATCAGCAGCAGATCGACGGAGCCGGCCCAGCCCGGCAGTTCCCAGCGCAGGGCTCCGGCTGCCGGGGCGACGCCGGTCGGGTCCAGGCGGACCACGGGGCTGCCGACTCCGGCCAGGGTGCCGAGGAGGTCGGCGGTGTGGGTGGCGGCGGCGCCGGGGCCCGCGATGAGGACGGCGCGGGGGCGGCCGTCGGGCTTGAGGTCGCCGATGCCGGCCTCGGCGGCGTGCCGGGCGGCGGTGCGGACGCGGGCGCCGGCCTCGGCGGCGCCGCGCAGCAGGCCTCGCCGGTCGGCCTCGGCGAGGCCCTCCGGGGTGTCGAGCAGCGATTCGTCCAGCATGGGCGGCAGCCTCCGGTCGCCGGGGGTCCTGTGCGGAGCCTTCCAGGGGGTGGGCGCCTCTCGCCACGCGGTGGGCGCCGTTTCGCTACGAGGGGTCGAGGAGGGTCCTACGAGGGGACGGGCCTCGTCATTTGGGGCGGCGGGCCTCGTCCACGAGGAGGACCGGGATGTCGTCGCGGACCGGGTAGGCGAGGCCGCAGTCCTGGCCGGTGCAGATCAGCTCGGTGTCCTGCTCCTTGAGGGGGGCGTGGCAGGCCGGGCAGGCGAGGATCTCCAGGAGGCCGGCTTCGAGCGGCATGAGGTGTCCCTTCGAGGGCGGGGTTTCTTTGGCCGCTGGTCAGCGTACCGCTGCCGGGCCGGCTGGGCCGGGCTGCGGGTCCCGACCGGGGGGCGCCGGCGGCCGGCCCCTGGGCGCTGTGGGCCGGGCCGGGCCGCCGGAAGGGCACCGCATGCCTGTGTCAGGCCCTGATGATGGCCAGCGCCTCGTCCCTGATCTTCGCCATCGTGGCCTCGTCCTTCGCCTCCGCGTTCAGGCGGAGGAGGGGCTCGGTGTTGGAGGGGCGGACGTTGAACCACCAGTCGGCGGCGGCGACGGTGAGGCCGTCGAGGTCGTCCAGGGTGATGCCGGCGCGGCCCTCGTACGCGGAGCGGATCGCGGCGAGGCGGGCCGACTGGTCGGCGACGGTGGAGTTGATCTCGCCGGAGCCGGTGTAGCGGTCGTACTGGGCGACGAGGCCGGAGAGGGGGCCGTCCTGGCCGCCGAGGGCCGCGAGCACGTGCAGGGCGGCCAGCATGCCCGTGTCGGCGTTCCAGAAGTCCTTGAAGTAGTAGTGCGCGGAGTGCTCGCCGCCGAAGATCGCGCCGGTGCGGGCCATCTCGGCCTTGATGAAGGAGTGGCCGACGCGGGTGCGGACCGGGGTGCCGCCGTGCTCCTTGACGACCTCGGGGACCGTGCGGGACGTGATCAGGTTGTGGATGATCGTGCCCGCGCCGCCGTGGCGGGCGAGTTCACGGCGGGCGACCAGGGCGGTGATCGCGGACGGGGAGACCGGGTCGCCGTGCTCGTCCACGACGAAGCAGCGGTCGGCGTCGCCGTCGAAGGCGATGCCGAGGTCGGCGCCCTCCGCCGGGACGCGCTTTTGCAGGTCCACGAGGTTGGCCGGGTCGAGCGGGTTGGCCTCGTGGTTCGGGAAGGTGCCGTCCAGTTCGAAGTACATCGGCACGAGGGTCAGGGGCAGGCCGGCGAAGACCGTGGGGACCGTGTGGCCGCCCATGCCGTTACCGGCGTCGACCACGACCTTCAGGGGGCGGATGGAGGTCAGGTCGACGAGGGAGCGGAGGTGCGCCGCGTAATCGTCCAACGTCTCACGGGTGGTCAGGGTTCCCGGCTCGGCGACCGGTTCGGGGGCGCCCGACTCCAGCCATCCCTCGACCAGTTCGCGGATCTGCGTGAGGCCGGTGTCCTGGCCGACCGGGGCGGCGCCCGCGCGGCACAGCTTGATGCCGTTGTACTGGGCCGGGTTGTGGGAGGCGGTGAACATGGCACCCGGCAGGTTCAGCGCGCCCGAGGCGTAGTACAGCTGGTCCGTGGAGCACAGGCCGATCTCGGTGACGTCCACGCCGCGCTCCGCCGCGCCGCGCGCGAAGGCGCGGGTGAGGCCCGGGGACGAGGGCCGCATGTCATGGCCGACGACGATCGCCGCCGCACCCGTCACCTCCGCGAAGGCAGCGCCGAAGAGCCCGGCCAGTGACTCGTCCCACTGGTCCGGAACCACTCCGCGTACGTCGTACGCCTTCACGATCTGCGACAGATCAGCAGTCACGGCCAACCCTCCTGAAAGTCCTATGGGTGCCCACAAACTACCCGTCGGGGGTAAGGGGGAGGTGTGCGGACACCCGATGAGGGTCCCGCGCGACCGTCTCCCGTGTCCGGGGCGGGTGCCCAGTGTCCGGTGCCGGGTCGGGTGCCCAGTGTCCGGTGCCGGTGTCCGCTCGGCTGCCGGCTCAGTTGTCCGGTGAGCGCAGCACTCGCAGGTGGCCGCGGCGGGCGACCTCCATGGGGTCCGCGGTACGGGCTCCGCCGCCGCCCGCCTCGGCGGCGCGCTCCTGGGGGCGGGCCGCCTCGCGTACGGCGTTGGCGAGCGCCTCCAGATCGTCTCCGCTGGGCCGCGCGGGAGCGGAGCCGTCGAGGAGGCGGACGACCTCCCAGCCGCGGGGGGCGGTGAGGCGCTCGGAGTGCTCGGCGCACAGGTCGTAGCAGTGGGGTTCGGCGTAGGTGGCGAGCGGGCCGAGGACCGCGGTCGAGTCGGCGTAGACGTACGTCAGCGTCGCGACGGCGGGTCGGCCGCAGGCGGTTCGCGAACAGCGACGTACAGGGCTCACGACGTTGGACGGTACCGCACTCTTGAGCGGGCCGCGACGACTCTCCACCACGTCACTCCACTGTGTCGCGCTGTGAAACACCCCACACACCCCTTCGGGGAAGCCTTGTTGACCTGCAAGGACGGGTTGTCGGCAGGTTTTGGGCACGACTCGATACGGTCATGAGTCGACACAAACACCGTCAATTGCCTTGAGTTCAGCGGTCTTCGAGGGTTACGCAAACGGGCCAGACGTTGGCTGGAATGGTCATCCTGCGACATGAGATGGAAGCAGCCGTTCGGAGTGGAATAGGACCGATCGGGGGCGAGCCGATCGGCCGAGCGTGGCGCGGCGACTGGCGCAGGCCGGTGCCGCCGACTGGCGCAAGGAGGCGCCTCGCCGGCCGGCGAGGGGGCGGGTGCCGTGTGGGGCCGGGCGGGCGGAGCGCGCGGGGACTACGCTTCCCCAGTGATGGACAACCGTGTACCGCCCCGTGCCAGCGGCCCCGGGCCTCGTCGCCGTGATCGTCACGGCCGGGGCATGCGGGGGCCGATCGCACCGCCGCAGGTGCCGCTGGCGGCCAGCCGGGCCGATGTGTTCGCGGACCTGGTGCAGGACTCCGTGGAGCGTCTTGAGCGGCGGTGGCCGCAGTTGGCCGACATCGATTTCCTCGTGCTGGAGGTGCCCCGGCTGGACGGGCGGGGTGAGCAGGCGTGGAACGACGAGGCGGTGCCGCTCGGCGGGGTCGTTCCGGCGGGGGACGGGCGGCGGGCGCGGGTGGTGGTGTACCGGCGGCCGGTGGAGATCCGGACGAAGGGCCGGGACGAGCGGGCCGCGCTGGTGCACGAGGTGGTCGTGGAGCAGGTGGCGGAGCTGCTCGGACTGACTCCGGAGACGGTGGATCCTCGGTACGGAGAGGACTGACACGCGTGCGAGGTGCCTCCCCTCGAAAGGGGGGCACCACCGGAGGGGGCACCCCGGCCCCCGCCTGCTGTCGGGCTACTTCTGCAGGACCGACAGGTCTTCCGTCGTCTTCGGTACCGCGACCATGCCGCGGTCGTCCGGGAGGGTCTGGATGGTGAAGCCGGGGACTCCCGATTCGGTGGCGGCGAGGGTGCGGGAGGCGTAGACCGGGCCGCCGGAGACCGGTTCGACGGTGAGGGCGTACGTGCCCTTGAGGCCGGAGGGGACGGGGACCGGGACGTTCTCGGTGGTGCCGGACTTGATCGTGAACGTCTTCGTCGTCGCGGTGCCGCCCTCGCTGCCCGCCGAGGCGGTGACCTTGACCGTGGCGGCGGCGGTGGGTGCCGTCAGGGCGAGGGTCGTGCCCTTGGCGCTGTTGTCGGCCGAGGTCGCGCGCGCGGCGACGGGGGCGGTGGCGGGGATGAAGGCCGTCTCCTGCTTGTCGCCCTTGCCCCGGACGACCCGCAGCGCCGCGACCACCGGGACCGACTGGTCGGTGGGGGTCAGGACCAGAGAGCCCGCCTCGCCGCGGGTCACCGCACCGAGGTCGGCCGTGGTCGTCATGCCCGACTTCACGTGCAGCGTCTCGTTGCCCGCCGGGGTGATCAGGCCGTCCGGTGAGGCCAGGCGGACCTTGAGGTCGGCGTCGTCGCCACCGGGGGTGAAGGCGATCAGCCGGACGTCGGTGGCGTCCTTCGGGATGCCGGGCAGGACCAGGGAGCCGGCCGGGTCGGTGGCCGCGGCCAGCCAGTCGCCGCCCGTCTTGTCGTCCAGGGCCTGCACGGCGGCGCCGACCCGGCCGCTGCGCACGGTGACGTGCACGGTCAGGTCGTCCTGCCGCTCGCCGGTGAGCGTGGAGAGCAGGATCGGCTTGCTCGCGTGCGGCGGGACGTTGAGGTTCTCCCCCAGCGGGGACTTGATCGCGCCGTCCTTGCCGTACAGCTCGATGTCGACGACCGCGGCGGAGTCGTCGGGGTTGGTCAGGTGGACGTAGTCGGTGCGGCTCGCGGCCGTGCTGGCGCCCGGGAACCAGAACTCGGTGTCCGCGGCCGTGCAGTTGACGCCCTGCAGGCCACGGCCGGTGCCGGCGGCGACCTCGGTGGTCTCCTGCAGGGTCCAGCCGGGCGCGAACTTCCCGTCGGCGGTGCCGATGAGCGCGGGCGTGTCGGCGCCGGAGGTGTCGCCGGAGACCGGGGTGCCCGGCGCCTTCGGGGTGAGGACGGGCTGGTCCGTCGTCTTCTTCGCGCCCTTGGAGCCCTTGGAGCCCTTGGCGTCCTTGCCGCCCTTGCCGGTCTGTGAGGTGCCCGTGTCGTCCCCCGACTGCTCGTCGGCCGACTGGAGTTGGGCCTTGCCGGTGCTCGGCACGCCCGCGGTGACGGGCGTGTACGACGTGTACGAGGTGTCGGCGATGTCCGAGATGCTCGGCGCGGGGCACATCAGGCTCGTGCGCTGCACCGGGAGATGCGCGGCCGCCTCGGACGCGGCGGCCCCGGACGCGGACGGGCCGTCCAGCGCGGCGAACGCGGTGACGGCGGCCAGTGCGGTGGTGGCGGCGATCAGGGACAGGGTGGTGCGGTTCACTGCTGGCTCCCGTCGGGGCGCTCACTGCCGGTGCCGTGGGGGTGCTGGGCCGGGTCGTAGCCCTGCTGGGCGGGGTCGTACCCGGGGTCGTAGCCCTGTTGGTAGGCCGTCGGGTCGTACGGCATCTGGTCGGCCGTGCCGCCGTAGGCGTACGGGTCGTACTGGCCCGTCTGGTACGGGTCGGCGGGCGGGTATGCCTGCTGGTCGTAGCCGGAGGGCGGGTACTGGGCGCCGTCGTGGTACTGGTCGGTGCCGTAGCCGGGGTATCCGGCGTTCGCGTAGGAGGCCTGGTCGAACCCGTCGTAGGACTGCTGGTGGGGTACGGCGGCCGGGGGGTCCGCCGGCGGCGGGTCCACGGGCTGTTCCTCGGCGGCCTGCTCCTCGGCCTGGGCGCGCAGGCGGCGGGCGCGACGGCCCTCGCCCGCGGCGGCCTGGGCGGGCACCGGCTCCTCCTCGGGCATGTCGTCGTCGACGTCGCGGCGGCGGCCGGGCAGGGCGAGGACGACCAGGACGACGGCGAGCGCGCCCTGGGCCCACAGCCAGGCGGTGTGGGTGACCGGGTCGTCGTAGGTGACGTCCAGCTGTCCGCCGGTGGCGGGCAGCTGGAAGCCCTGGGCCCAGCCGTCGACCGTGGTGCGGGTGAGCGGCTTGCCGTCCAGGGTGGCCGTCCAGCCGGCGGAGGCGGTGTCGGCGAGGCGCAGGACACGGCCGTCCGCGCCGGACGGGACGCTCGTGTGGATCTCCACCGGTCCGGCGCTGACCGGCTGGGCGGTGCCCGAGCCGCCGGCGGGGACGATGGTGGCGCGGGAGACCTCCTGGTCGACCCGCCACAGGGCACTGCCGTTCTGCTGGCTGAGCCGGCTCAGTCCGGGAGTGGTGTCGAGGACGCGGGTGATGTCGCGGGGCGCGCCCTTGTGCACGAGGACGTACCGGACGGCGAAGCCGCCGAGTTGGTCGGCCTGGTCGGCGCCGGAGCCGGCGACGAGGTTGGCGACGACCTTGTCCAGCCGGGTGTTCTCGCCGTCGGCGGCGCCGGCTTCGGCGTCGCCCATGCGGGCGCCCGAGCCGCGGACCAGGGTGTAGCGCACGCGCGCGGTGGAGTCGCTGTCCAGGACCAGGGTGCGGGCCCGGTCGCCGGTGGTGGAGTCCTCGGCGACGAACGCGGGCACCTGGGTCGGGTCGTGGCGCTTCAGCGGGCCGTCGGCGCCGCGGATCATCCAGCCCGCGACGACGAGCACCGGGCCCACGGCGCAGGCGAGGGCGATCAGGGCGGCGACGGGCTGGCGCCAGCCGAAGCTCTGCTCGGCCACACGCGCGCGTGCGCCGTCGGCGCCGAGGGCGGCGGCGGCCAGCAGGGCGAGGCCGTAGACCAGGGTGGCCGGTCCGGCCCAGGCGGACCGGTTGGACAGAACGGCGAAGACGAGGCCGGCCAGGGCGACCGCCCAGGCGGTGCGGATGCCGAGCTGCCGCTCGGAGCGCAGCAGCGCGGCGAGGGCGGCGAGGACGATGCCGATGAGCAGCACGCCCCGCACGGTGCCGGAACCGCCGGGGCTGGTGCCGAGCAGGTCGAGCGCGGAGGCCGCCGAGCCGCCGTACGCCAGGCCGGCTTCCTTGAAGAAGCCGGTCGGGAGCAGGGTCAGCGACCAGGGAGCGAGGATCAGCAGCGGGGTGCCGAGCTGGGCGAGCAGGCGCAGGGCGTGGGCGACGAGGTCGCCGCGGCGCAGCACGAGCACGCCGGCGCCGAGCAGCAGCGCGATGGGCCAGACGATCGGGGTGAAGGCCGTGGTGATGGTCAGCAGCAGGGCGTACGCCCATGTGGCGCGCCAACTGCCGCGCGCGCCGGAGCGGTTCGCGAGGCCGCTCGCGGCGATGCCGGCGCGCGCGATGAGCGGCAGCAGCACGGCGAGTACGGCGGTGCCGATACGGCCGTCGGCCAGGGCGCCGGTGGTGGCGGGCAGGAAGGCGTAGGCGATGGCCGCCCAGGCGCGCAGCAGCCGCGAGGTGACGAGCGGCCGGGAGGCGAAGTAGGCGGTGCATCCGGCGAGCGGTACCGAGGCGACCAGCAGCGTGGTGACGGCGAGTCCGGTGGAGCCGAACAGGACCGCGGCGAGGGTCGCGACGATGGCGAGGTAGGGCGGTGCGGCCGGGGTGCCGCCCGCGCCGACCGGGTGCCAGGAGTCGGCGAAGCGGGACCACAGCTCGCCGGCGCCGGCCGGTGCGGGCAGCAGGGCGCCGCCCGTGAGCGCTCCGCCGCCGAGCAGGGCACGGCAGGCGATCAGGGAGATGACCAGCAGGGCGAGGAAGAGCACCGGGCCGGGTTTGCGGGCGATCCGCTTGAGCCGGGCGAACTGCTCGACCTCCAGGAACTCGGCGTCGTCGCCGCCGGGCCCGGACTCCACCGCGCCGCCGTGCCGGCCGGCCGAGGCGGTGTCGGTGTCGGAGCCGCTGGTGAAGTTGCCGGCGAGCTGTTCCACGGTGGCGCGGACGGTGGCGCCGGGCGGCGGGAAGAGCTGGCGCAGTTCGCCCTTGTCGATCTGCGCGGGTCCGCGACGGCGGCGTGCGGCGATGATCCGCTCGGGGCGCAGCAGGGTGCTGAGCAGGCCGCGGATCTCGTCGACGGCCTGGCCGGGCACCTTGCCGACGAGATAGGCGACGGTCCGCAGGGCGGTGCCGAGGACGAGCCGCAGCAGCACCCAGGGCAGCACGGCGCCGCGGGTGTTGACGAGCAGGGTGTAGACGGCGCCGGCCTTGTCGACCTTGTGCGGGGAGGCCGCGGTGCGGCCGGCGCAGTCGACGGTGCGGCGCTCGCGGGAGGCGGCCTCGGCGTGGCGTACGACGGCGTCGGGGGCGATCAGGACGCGGTGGCCCGCGGTGTGGGCGCGCCAGCACAGGTCGACGTCGTCGCGCATCAGGGGCAGCCGGCGGTCGAAGCCGCCGAGCCGTTCGAAGACATCGCGGCGGATGAGCATGCCGGCGGTGGAGACGGACAGCACGCCGCGGACGTGGTCGTGCTGGCCCTGGTCCTGTTCGCGGCGGTCCAGGCCGGTCCAGCGGCGGCCGGAGTGGGCGATGGAGACGCCGACCTCCAGCAGCTGCCGGCGGTCGTACCAGCCGCGCAGCTTGGGACCGACGATCGCCACGTCGTCGCGGCCCAGCTCCATTTCGTTCTCGACGACGCGGAGCAGTTCGGCGAGGGCGTCGGGGGCGGGGGCGCAGTCGTCGTGCAGCAGCCAGAGCCATTGGACGGGCTCGCCGTGCGGCAGTTCGGGCAGGTCGTAGGCGTCGTCGCGCCAGGAGCGGGTGACGGGGTCCCAGCCGCTCGGGCGCTTGAGGTACGGCAGCTCGTCCGGGGTGAGAAGCGGGGCGGTGCGACTCGCCTCCTCGACGGCCTGGCCGAAGCCGGTGCGGCGGGCGAGGTGCAGGACGCCCGCGTCGCCGAGCGCGTCGGTGAGCAGCCTCGCGGAGTCGTCCGCGCTGCCGGTGTCGGCGGCCACCGCGTACTGCACGGGGCGCTCCTGGCCGAGCAGGCCGGCGAGGGCGTCGGGCAGCCAGCGGGCACCGTCGTGGGAGACGAGGACCGCGGTGACCACGTGACGCGGGAACTCGGGCGGGCGGGACGGGTCGAAGCCCGCCTCACGGGCCGGGTCGAACGCCGCCTTGCGGGACGGGTCAAACGCCGCTGTGGCGGCCGGGTCTTGGGCTGCCGTATGGCTGTGCACGGACATCGAGGTACGGGCCCCGGTTCGGTGGACTGCGGTGGACGCCTGTGCCCTCTCGAGGGGTCGAGGGGACAGCGGGGTGTCTCGGACGAGCGACCACACTATCGGCTGGCCAAGACGACGGCCCGCCGCCTGTGGATAACCCACCGGCGACGGGCCGTTCGTGACGTTTTCGTGCGGATGCGTGCTCGGGCGACCGCGGGACGTGAGGTCAGACGGCGGCCTTCTTCAGCCGGCGGCGCTCCCGCTCGGACAGACCGCCCCAGATGCCGAACCGCTCGTCGTTGGCGAGGGCGTACTCAAGGCACTCGGAGCGGACCTCGCAGGCGAGGCAGACCTTCTTCGCCTCTCTGGTGGAGCCGCCCTTCTCGGGGAAGAAGGACTCGGGGTCGGTCTGGGCGCACAGCGCGCGCTCCTGCCAGCCGAGTTCCTCGTCCGCGTCGTCGACCAGCAGTTGCTGCACCAGCTCGGTCATGTGCGCCCCTCGTCTGTCTTTCGCGTCCCCGTGCGTTGCCGTTACCGGTCCCGGCTGAACGACACGAGTGAAATTACAAGTGTGCTGCTCCGGGCGAGTCAAGCCGAGATCTGCTATTGAGCCCGTTATTCACTCTGCGGAACCAAGGCCATGCGGAAAGTGTTCAAATCGCCATAAACCTCGACACGCAGGCGAGACCCTCAGGACCGGTCGGAACCCGTACAGATCTCTGTACGAAGAAGGACGTCCCCGTGTTCGATCGCGTTGCACGGGACCCGAGTGCCCGGATGTGCGCCATGTGTCCCGGGGTCCGTTTGAACAAACCTTTCGCCTGAGAGGTGCACCGGAAGAGGTGAACCGCGTCCCACATACCGGTCGTCGAGTTGACAGCGCAGGTGTGAGCCGGTGTCCTTGGGGCATGCTCGCGAACTCGGCACTCACCTCGACCCGCACCGCCGGGTCCCACGGTGCTGCCCGGTCCCGCTGTAGCTGTTGTCGCTGTACCAGCTGTTGAGCCTGTCTCCCGCTCCGGCTGACACCGAGTCCCACGAGCCGACTCGGCCGCTCGCCACTCCGTAGCACCCTCCCTTCCCGGGCCCCACTCCTCCGTTCTTCCGCCGAGGGACCACGCACCCGATGAACAGCGACAACGACCTCCAGATCGCCGGCGACATCCTCGAAGTCCCGCACCTGCTCCAGCCGCCGCGCGAGCACCCGGCCACCGTCGCCGAGTTCGTGGGCCTCGCCCGTTCGATCGCCGCCGACCGCTCCCAGTGGGCGCACCTGGTCCGCTACGACGCGACCACCCGCTGGTACCACCGGCTGCGCACCGGCCCCGGCTACGAGGTGTGGCTGCTGAGCTGGGTGCCGGGGCAGGGCAGCGGGCTGCACGACCACGGCCGCTCCTCCGGTGTCCTCACCGTCCTGGAGGGCGCGCTCACCGAGCGCACCGACCGCGCCACGCGCGCGTTGCCGGCGGGCGCCCAGCGCGTGTTCGCGCCGGGGTACGCCCACGAAGTCGTCAACGACGCGCTGGAACCCGCGGTCAGCCTGCACGTGTACTACCCGGGCCTGACCGAGATGCCCATGCACACCTCCCCGCACTGCGAGGCGCGCACCGCGCCGCGTGCCGTGACTGCCTGAAAGCCGACCGTCGCGCGTCCGGTGACTGCCTGACGCGTTGTCGTACCCGCCTGCGACACTTGGCCCCATGCGCATTGTGGTTCTGGCAGGCGGCATCGGTGGTGCCCGTTTCCTGCGCGGTCTGAAGCGGGCCGTGCCGGACGCGGAGATCACGGTGATCGGCAATACCGGCGACGACATCCACCTCTTCGGGCTGAAGGTCTGCCCGGACCTCGACACGGTGATGTACACGCTGGGCGGCGGCATCGACGAGGAGCAGGGCTGGGGACGGGCCGACGAGACCTTCCACCTCAAGCAGGAACTGGCGGCGTACGGCGTCGGACCCGACTGGTTCGGCCTCGGCGACCGGGACTTCGCCACGCACATCGTGCGCACGCAGATGCTCGGCGCGGGCTATCCGCTCAGCGCCGTCACCGAGGCACTGTGCGACCGCTGGCAGCCGGGCGTGAAGCTGATCCCGATGACCGACGACCGCGTGGAGACCCATGTCGCGGTCGAGGTCGACGGCGAGCGCAGGGCGGTCCACTTCCAGGAGTACTGGGTACGGCTGCGCGCCTCGGTCCCCGCGGAGGCGGTCGTGCCGGTCGGTGCCGAACAGGCCAAGCCGGCGCCCGGTGTGCTGGAGGCCATCGCCGCGGCGGACGTCATCCTCTTCCCGCCGTCCAACCCGGTCGTCTCCATCGGCACCATCCTCGCCGTCCCCGGCGTCCGCGAGGCGATCGCGGAAGCGGGCGTGCCCGTGATCGGCCTGTCCCCCATCGTCGGGGGCGCGCCCGTGCGCGGCATGGCCGACAAGGTGCTCGCCGCGGTCGGCGTGGAGTCCACGGCCGCCGCGGTCGCCGAGCACTACGGCTCCGGACTGCTGGACGGCTGGCTGGTCGACACCGTGGACGCGGACGCGGTCGGGCGGGTCGAGGCGGACGGGATCCGCTGCCGTGCCGTACCGCTGATGATGACCGACGTCGAGGCGACCGCGCGGATGGCGCGGGAGGCGCTGGCGCTGGCCGAGGAGGTGCGGGGAGCGTGAGCGAGGACCGCCCGAAGCCCCCGGAGTACACGGTCCGGGCCCTGTCCGGCATCCCCGAGGTGCAGCCCGGCGACGACCTCGCCAAGCTGATCGCCGCCACCGAACCGGGCCTGGCCGACGGGGACGTGCTGATCGTCACCTCCAAGATCGTCTCCAAGGCCGAGGGCCGGATCGTGCGGGCCGACGACCGGGAGGCGGCCATCGACGCCGAGACGGTCCGCGTCGTCGCCCGGCGCGGCACGCTGCGCATCGTGGAGAACCGGCGGGGCCTGGTCATGGCCGCCGCCGGGGTCGACGCCTCCAACACCCCCGTCGGGACCGTGCTGTTGCTGCCCGAGGACCCGGACGCGTCCGCGCGCGCGATCCGCGACGGCCTGCGCGCCGCCCTCGGGGTCGACGTGGGGGTGATCGTCACCGACACCTTCGGACGGCCCTGGCGCTCGGGGCTCACGGACGTGGCGATCGGCGCCGCCGGGGTGCGCGTGCTGGACGATCTGCGCGGGGGCACGGACGCGTATGGCAATTCGCTCCACGCGACGATCGTGGCCACGGCGGATGAACTGGCCGCCGCCGGCGACCTGGTCAAGGGCAAGGCGACGGGCCGGCCGGTGGCCGTGGTGCGCGGTCTGCCGCATGTGGTGACCCCGGCGGAGGACGGCGAGGGTGCGCGGGCGCTGGTGCGCGACGCGCGCGGCGACATGTTCCGGCTCGGCACGTCCGAGGCGGTCCGGGAGGCGGTGACCCAGCGACGTACGGTCCGGGCCTTCACCGACCAGCCGGTCGACCCCGGCGCGGTACGGCGCGCGGTCGCGGCGGCACTGACCGCGCCGGCCCCGCACCACACCACGCCGTGGCGGTTCGTGCTGCTGGAGTCGGAGGAGTCCCGGATCCGGCTGCTGGACGCGATGCGGGAGGCCTGGATCGCCGATCTGCGCCGGGACGGCAGGAGCGAGGAGTCCATCGCGAAGCGCGTACGGCGCGGTGACGTGCTGCGCGACGCGCCGTATCTGGTCGTGCCCTGCCTCGTCATGGACGGCTCACACCACTACGGGGACGCGCGGCGGGACGGCGCCGAGCGGGAGATGTTCGTCGTCGCGATGGGCGCGGGCGTGCAGAACCTGCTGGTCACACTGGCCGGGGAGCGGCTGGGCTCGGCGTGGGTGTCGTCCACGATGTTCTGCCGGGACGTGGTGCGCGAGGTGCTCGCGCTGCCCGCGGACTGGGAGCCGATGGGCGCGGTGGCGGTCGGGCATCCGGCCGGGGAGCCGAGACCGCGGCCGGAGCGGGACGCGGGGGCGTTTGTCGAGGTGCGGTGAGTTCGGCGTACGCGGCCGTAGCCCTCGGGTGACCGCCTAGTCTCATAGGACGGCGCCCCCTCCCGGACCTCCAGGACCTCTTTCGTGGCAGGACGTTTTCCTCAGCGGCCCACCCGTACGACCGTGCGCGGCGGCCATGTCCGTGTACCCGGGGGCGGGGAGGCCGGGATACCGCGCCAGGCGGCGCCGGTGCGGGTACGGCGCTGGGTGCCCGACGGGCCGCTCGATCTCGGGCTGGTGCTCGGACCGCTGCGGCGCGGGCCCGCCGACCCCACGTTCCGGGCCACCGCGGACGGCTCCGTGTGGCGGACCTGCCGTACGCCTGCCGGGCCGGGCACGCTGCGGGTGCGGGCGTACGGCGGTGAGGTGTCCGGTGAGGCGTGGGGGCCGGGGGCGCAGTGGCTGCTGGACCGGTTGCCCGAGTGGCTCGGCGCGGCCGACGAGCCGGAGGCGTTCGTGCCCCGGCACCGGGTGGTGGCGCTGTCGCGGCATCGGCGGCCGGGGCTCAGGCTGACGCGGACGGGGCTGGTGCTGGAGTCCCTCATCCCGTCGGTGCTGGAGCAGAAGGTCACGACCGACGAGGCGTACCGCGCGTGGCGGTTGCTGGTGCGGAGGTTCGGGGAGCCTGCGCCGGGCCCGGCGGGGGCGTTCGAGCGGCCGATGTGGGTGATGCCGGCGCCGCGGACCTGGGCGCTGATTCCCTCCTGGGAGTGGCATCGGGCCGGGGTCGACGACAAGCGGGCGTCGACGATTCTGCGGGCCGTGCGGGTCGCCGCGCGCCTGGAGCAGGCGGTGGGGATGACGGCGGACGAGGCGCGGGCGCGGTTGGAGGTCGTGCCGGGGATCGGGCCGTGGACGTCGGCGGAGGTGGTGCAGCGCAGTCATGGGGCGGCGGACGCGGTGACGGTCGGGGATCTGCATCTGCCGGGGATCGTGGGGTGGGCGCTGGCAGGGGACCGGGGGGCCGACGACGCGGGGATGCTGCGCTTGCTGGAGCCGTATGCGGGGCAGCGGCATCGGGCGGTGCGGTTGATCTTGCTGAGTGGTCAGGTGCCGGGGCGGCGGGCGCCGAAGATGCCTCGGGTGGACATCGGATTGCTCTGAGCTGCAGCTGGCCGACGGGGCGTTTCGCCCGCCCGCGCCTGCGGAGTGCGGGGCGCTGCCGCTGAACGACAGGGCGTTTTCGCTCGCCCGCGCCTGCGGGGTCCCTCCCCCAGAGGGGACCCCGGCGCCCACCCGTGCCGCCCCAGCGGCACGACTGCCCGCGGCTAGTGCCCCAACAGGCAGGGGGCGCGGCGGCCCGCGCCACGGAGGTGCGGGGGCAGCCGAAAGACCGTCAGGCCAGCCCCCCACACATACCGGCGTCCCCGGGTCTCACTGGTCGGAAGAGAAGCGGACCGCGCCTGAGGGGATCTGGGCGTCGCACCACACGCGGACTCCCTCGCGGAGTTCGTTGTCGGCGCCGATGACCGCGCCGTCGCCGACGACCGTGCCGGTGAGGACCGTGCGTTCACCGACGCGGGCCCTCGCGCCGATGAGGGAGTCGGTGATGACGGCGCCGGGCTCGATGACCGCGCCGGGGAGGATGGTGGAGCCGAAGATCCTCGCGCCCTCGCCCACGACCGCGCCCTCGCCCACCACCGTGCCGCCCGTCAGCTTGGCGTCCGGGGCCACTGTGGCCGTGGGGAGGATCAGCTGGTCGCCGCAGCGGCCGGGGACGGCGGGAGAGGGGGCGCGGCCCATGACCAGGTCCGCCGAGCCGCGCACGAAGGCCGCCGGGGTGCCCAGGTCCAGCCAGTACGTGGAGTCGACCATGCCCTGGAGGTGGGCGCCCGCGGCGAGGAGGTCCGGGAACGTCTCGCGTTCCACGGACACCGGCCTGCCCAGCGGGATCGTGTCGATGACCGAGCGGCGGAAGACGTACGCCCCCGCGTTGATCTGGTCGGTGACGATCTCCTCGGGCGTCTGCGGCTTCTCCAGGAAGGCCAGCACCCGGCCGGAGTCGTCCGTGGGGACCAGGCCGAAGGCGCGGGGGTCGGAGACCTTGGTGAGGTGCAGCGACACATCCGCGCCGGTCGACTGGTGGGTGTCCACCAGGGCCCTGATGTCCAGGCCGGTCAGGATGTCGCCGTTGAAGATCAGCACCGGCTCGTCGGGGCCGGAGCGCAGGCGCGAGGCGACGTTGCGGATGGCGCCGCCCGTACCGAGCGGCTCCTCCTCCGTCACGTACTCGATGTGCAGCCCGAGGGCCGAACCGTCACCGAAGTACGGCTCGAAGACCTCCGCCAGATAGCTGGTGGCGAGGACGATGTGGTCCACGCCCGCCGCCTTGGCGCGCGCCAGCTGGTGCGTGAGGAACGGCACCCCGGCGGCGGGGACCATGGGCTTGGGCGTGTGCACCGTGAGCGGACGCAGCCGGGTGCCTTTGCCACCGACCAGGAGGATCGCTTCTGTCACCTGTCGTCTCTGCTTCCTGCCGGGAACGGCCGAACTTCTCGTATCACTTCGTATCACTCGTATCGGCCGGTCAGTGTATGCAGACCGTAGCGGCGGCACCCTTGACCACCGCGCGGTTTCCCACGAGATCGGTGAGAGAACGGTGTGAGACCGGCTCAGGACCGGCGTGTCCCCCGACGACTGCGCCGAACGCGTACCCCGGCCGGCGTCAGCGCCCCTGATAGCGCGCCGCACTGGACCGGGCCGTACCGAGCTTGGCATAAAGCCGGTCGCCTGGACACTCGGTGGCGAATCCGTCCCGATGGCCGGAGATGACGTTCAGTCGTACCTTCTTACCCTTGGCGTAGAGGTTGCCTCCGGCCGACGTGAGATATGTCTTTCCGCGCGGATTGACCCCGTAGAGCCCGAGCTTCCACGCGGACAGCTTGGCGATGGCGGTCAGGGCCGCCTTGGGCGGCTTCGCCGTGCCGTACGTGCCGATCACGGCGACGCCCATGCTGCTGTTGTTGAAGCCGAGGGTGTGTGCGCCGAGCACCGCCTTCGCCACGCCGCCGGCCCGGCCCTCGTAGATGGTTCCGCACTTGTCGACGAGGAAGTTGTAGCCGATGTCCCGCCAGCCCATGCTGTCGACGTGGTAGCGGTAGATACTGCGGATGACGGAGGGGGCCTCGGCGCAGGTGTACTTGTTGCCGGAGGCCGTGTGGTGCACGAAGACCGCCTTGATCTTCTTCGTGTAGATGAACCCGCCCTCGCGCACCTCCTCGTCCGCGCCCCAGCCGCGCCGGGTGACGATCCGCGGGCGCGCCCCGATGTGCGGCTTGCCCTTCACCGGGCCCTTGAGGCGGATGAGTTCCTCCTCGGTGGCCCGCTTGCCCAGCGCCGGGATCTCCAGGGCTCCGTAGTCGGTGACGTCGGTGTTGGCGTTCGAGGCCGCGCGCGCCGCGTCCGTGTCGAGATCGGTGTGGGGGTCGTCGACGGGCATCCCCTTGGGCAGCGCGCCCTCGGGCGGCGCCTGTCCGCCCGGGTCGACGAGCTGCAGGCGCAGCCCCGACGGCAGCGGCACCCGCGGCCGCCGCGGGCCGGCCGCACGGCTGCCCCGCGCGCCCGCGGCCGCGCCGTCGGCGCGGACCCGGACGTCCACGCCCTCCGCGTCGCCCACCCACAGCGGCGCGGTCGCCCCGCGTACCCGCGGTGCGCCGCGTTCCGCCGTACCGGGGTCGGCGCCGTGGTCGGCGTTGTGCACCTCGACGTCCTGCCAGCCGGACCACTTTCCCGTCGTGGCCGACCGGGTGCGCACCTGGACCCGGCCGCGCAGTGCGGTGTCCGGGTCGTCCCAGACGACGCCGACGAGCGAGAAGTGCTCGCCGTCGGGACGGTAGAGCCCCTGCACCGGGGCGGTGCCGAGGACGCGCTCGGGGGTGAGGGGGGTGAGGGGCAGCGAGCGGGTGCTTCCCGGGCTCGCGGCCGCCTCCGACGCGGCTGCCGCCGTCGCGGTCGCGGCGGTCGCGGGGGTCGCGGTCAGGGTCAGCGGGAGTGCGAGCGCCGTGGCGCAGGTGGCGCCGATCGAGGAAGTCAGGAGTCCACGCATGCTTACGATCTTCGACATAGTCAGACAAATCTGTCCATCGGTGAACTGACGGACCGTCGGGGGTCGTTCCGCCGAACCGGTGGCGCGGGCGCCCGCCGCGCACACCGGCCCGCGCGTACTCTTTTCCGGGTGAACGCCACCGACCGCACCCCCGCCGACCTGCTGGCTTCCGCGCTCGCCGCGGACCCCGGCCGCCCGCTGGTGACCTTCTACGACGACGCCACGGGCGAGCGTGTCGAACTGTCCGTGGCCACCTTCGCCAATTGGGTGGCCAAGACCGCGAACCTCCTCCAGGGCGACCTCTCCGCCGGGCCCGGCGACCGGGTGGCACTGCTGCTGCCCGCGCACTGGCAGACGGCGGTCTGGCTGCTGGCGTGCTCCTCCGTGGGGGCGATCGCCGATGTGGGCGGGGATCCGGCGGCGGCCGACGTCGTGGTGAGCGGACCGGACTCGCTCGATGCCGCGCGGGCCTGCCGCGGTGAGCGGGTCGCGCTCGCGCTGCGGCCGCTGGGCGGGCGGTTCCCGCAGCCGCCGGCCGGGTTCGCCGACTACGCCGTGGAGGCACCGGGACAGGGGGACCGGTTCGTGCCGTTCGTCCCGGTGGACGCGGAGGAGTCCGCGCTGATCGTCGCGGGGGCGGAGTTCAGCGGGGCGGAGGTGGTCGAGCGGGCGCTCACGGACGCGGCCTCGCTCGATCTGACGGGGCCCGGGTCGAGGCTGCTGTCGGGGATGCCGTACGACACCTGGGAGGGGCTCGGCGCGGGGCTGTACTCACCGCTGGCCGTCGGCGGGTCCGTCGTGCTGTGCCGGCATCTGGACCGGCTGGACGAGGATTCCCTCGCCCAGCGGATCGAGAGCGAGCGGGTGACCGCGGTGCGCCGCTGAGCAGCCGGATCTTCCCCCGATCGGCGTAGCTGAGGGCGCCTTCGCCCTGCCGCGCCGCCATGGTCGTAGGAGCAGGACGTGACGCTCGTACGCCATGAAGGGGTGCCCGGCCCGTGACCGACTCCGCAGGCAAGGCCCTCGGTCCTGGTCCCGGTCCTCGTCCCGGTCCTGGTCCCGGTCCCGGGGCGTCGGCCGCGGCCTCGGCCACCGGGGAGGGGCTTCGGCGGCGGCGTCGGCGGCGGTGGGCGCAGGGGACGGCGCTCGGTCTCGGCGTGCTCATGGCGGCGGCCGCCGGGACCGGCTGGGCCCTGTACGCGAAGCTCAGCGCGAACATCACCGCGGACGACGCGGCCGCCCGGGAACTGGCCCGGTACGAGGCCGAACGGCCCACCGCGCTGGTGCGGGGCGCGCAGAACATCCTGCTGATCGGCTCGGACACCCGGGCCGGCGACGGGAACGCGCGGTACGGCCGGGACCTCGGCAGCGAGCGGTCGGACACCACGATCCTGCTGCATCTGGCCGCCGACCGGCGCAGCGCCACCGCCGTGTCACTGCCGAGGGATCTGATGGTGGACATCCCCGGCTGCCGGCAGTCGGACGGCACCCGCAGCGAGCCGGTGTTCGCGATGTTCAACCACGCCTTCCAGGCGGGCGGTTCGGCGTGCACGATACGGACCGTCGAGAAGCTGACGGACATTCGGATCGACCATCACGTGGTCGTGGACTTCAGCGGGTTCAAGGAGATGGTGGACGCCGTCGACGGGGTGCGGGTCTGTCTGAAGGAACCCATCGACGACAAGGCGGCCAGGCTGCGGCTGCCCGCGGGAAAGGTCCTGCTCGACGGGGAGCAGGCGCTCGGTTATGTGCGGGCCCGCAAGTCGCTCGGCGACGGCAGCGACACCGAGCGGATGGAACGCCAGCAGCGCTTCCTCGCCGCGCTCGTCGACAAGATGCAGAGCAATGACGTCCTGCTGAACCCGGTGAAGCTGTACCCGGTGCTGGACGCGGCGACGTCCTCGCTGACCGCCGATCCGGAACTGGCCACTCTGCGTGGCTTGTACCAGTTGGTGCGCGGACTGCGCGACATCCCCACCGAACGGGTGCAGTTCCTGACCGTACCGAGGGAGTCGTACGTCTACGACGCCAATCGTGATCAACTCGTGGAGCCGGAAGCCGAGAAGCTGTTCGCGCGGCTGCGGGCCGACCGGCCCGTGGCGGTGGCCCGGAACGCGGCGCCCGAGGCCTCTGCGACGGACGGCGGGGGCGGCCCCGCCCCCGCGCAGAGCGACCCCTCCCCCGCCCCCACCTTCCACGGGAACACCGCCGCCGAACACATCTGTGGGTGACGCGCGCATCAGGACGCCGAAAGTTCCTTCCGGGAAATGAGGCGTATTGCCCAGTTGTAGGCAGAGGAATTTGTCACGGGCGTCGCTCGACGCTGAACTGGGCGGATAGTGTGAGCGATCCGGTGCACCTGGCCACGAGGTCCGTCCTGGGGCCGTGCACCGATTCACCGAGACCCGAGCGCCTTTGAGGGGGAAGGCGCCGCGTGGCCCCGACGGAGGATTCGGACAACCGTGGACGCGCAAGGCCGTGGGCGGGCGGACAACATCGACCCCGCAGACCAGTGGGTGCTCAATCCGAACACTGGCGAATACGAACTGCGACTGGGCCCTTCCGCACCGCAGTCGTCGGTCCCCCGCCCGCGCAGACCCGGTCCCCGGGACGGCGCCGGTGGACCCCGTCGCCGTAAGAACCCCTCGACCGGCGAGAGCCGGGAGACGGGCAGGGCGCGCGGCGAGGGCCGGGAGACGGGCAAGGCCCGCGGCGGTTCCGTACCGGCGCCGCGGTCGGGCCGGCGCCGGGGCGGCGAGCCGGAGGCCGCGCAGGGCCGCCGGGCGTCCAGGCGGCCGGTGAAGAAGAAGTCGAAGGTCAAGAAGGTCCTGGCGTGGACCGCCGGCGGCACGGCGTTCGTGCTGGTCGCCATCGGCACCGCCGGCTACCTCTACCTCAAGCACCTTGAGGGCAACGTCACCACGACGGACGTCGGCAGCGCGGCCAAGAACGGCTTCAGCAAGGACGACGCCTTCAACATCCTGATCATCGGAACCGACAAGCGCACCGGCAAGGGCAACGAGGGCTACGGCGACAAGGGCAGCGTCGGGCACGCCGACACCAACATCCTGCTGCATGTCTCCAAGGACCGGACGAACGCGACCGCGCTCAGCATTCCGCGCGACCTGGTCGTGGACGTGCCGGACTGCGAGACCAAGCAGCCCGACGGCAGCGAGAAGGTCGTCCCCGGCACGAACAGCGCCCGCTTCAACACCAGCCTGGGGCAGGACGGCCGGGACCCGGGCTGCACCATGCGCACGGTGCAGGCGGTGACCGGCATCCAGCCGGACCATTTCATGATGGTCGACTTCAACGCGGTCAAGACGCTGACCTCGGCGGTCGGCGGGGTGGACGTGTGTCTCGCGCACGCGGTGAACGACAAGGAGTCGCACCTGAACCTGCCCGCCGGCAAGTCCAAGGTGGAGGGCGAGCAGGCGCTGGCGTTCGTCCGCACCCGGCACAGCTGGGGCAACCAGGGCGACCTCGACCGCATCAAGGTGCAGCAGCAGTTCATGGCGTCGCTGATGCGGAAGATGTCCTCCGGCGACACGCTCACCAACCCGTCGAAGCTGATCGACCTCGCCGAGGCCGCCACCAAGGCGCTCACCGTCGACAAGGGCATCGGCAAGGTGAGCACGCTCAAGGACATAGCGCTGGAGCTGAAGAAGGTCCCGACGAAGAACATCTCGTTCGTGACGGTGCCCGTGATCGACAACCCGGCCGACGGCGCCGTCCACAAGACGGTCATCGTCAACCGGACCACGGCCCCCGCGGTCTTCGACGCCATCAAGAACGACGTCTCCTTCACCGAGGTGAAGAAGCAGCAGAAGGCGGAGAAGGACGCGGAGGCGGCGCGCCTGAAGGGCAGCAGGTCCGCGCCCTCCGATGTGCGGGTGCGGATCCTCAACGGCGGCGCCGAGGCGGGCAGCGCGCAGGAGACCCTCCAGTGGCTGCAGACCCAGCAGGGCGTGCTGAAGTCGGAGAACGCGGGGAACGCCGGCGCCCTGGCCAGTACCACGCTGGAGTACGCGCCCGACCAGGCCGCCCAGGCGCGGGAGCTGGCCCATCTCATGGGGCTGTCCGGTGCCGCGCTCAAGCCGGGCAAGAGCGTGACCAACTCCCAGGGGCTGCCCGCGATGACGCTGACGCTGGGCAAGGACTTCAAGGGTGCGGGTGTCTCTCTGACCGCGCCGTCGAAGGCCCCGGCCGTCGACAAGTCCACGGCGGACAAGGTGAAGTGTGCTTCTTAGGTAACCCAACGGGTCCGTCGTGCGTCTAACTGGAGGCGGGACGGGCCCGTTGGTGTGCGCGAGGGTGGGGGGCAGGAAGTTTGGCGCAGAGCGACGTACGAGGGCAGGATCCTTCGGTCGACGACACGTTGTCACTCGCACCGCAGGACCGGAAGACGCCGGAGGGGTCCGGCCGGCGCGGCGGGGGGCGGGGCAAGAACGGTTCCAGGGCCGGCCGGCCGCGCCGCAGACGGCGGGCTCTGCGCTGGTCGGCGACCGTCCTGGCGGTGGTGATAACCGGCGCCGCCACAGCGGGCTTTCTGTACTACGAGCACCTGAACGGCAACATACGCAAGGGCCAGCGGGAGAGCGGCGACGCCGAGGCGCAGAAGACCGCGCCCAACGCGGACGGACAGACCCCGCTGAACATCCTGCTGATCGGCTCGGACAGCCGTAACTCCGCGGCGGACCTGAAGCTCGGCGGCAGCAGGGACCAGGTCGGCAGCCCGCCGCTGGCCGATGTGCAGATGCTCATCCACCTCTCCGCGGACCGCAAGAGCGCCTCCATGGTGAGCATTCCCCGGGACACCCGCGTCGACATCCCGAAGTGCACCGACCCCGACAGCGGCAAGGTCTACCCGGCGACGGACGACATCATCAACACCACGCTGGCCCGGGGCGGGGCCGGCTGCACGCTGTCCACCTGGGAGAAGCTCACCGGGGTCTATATCGACCACTGGATGATGATCGACTTCGCCGGTGTGGTGAACATGGCGGACGCGATCGGCGGTGTCCAGGTCTGTGTACGGCAGAACGTGTGGGACCACCCGACGGCGGCCCAACGCGGCGGCTCCGGGCTGAAGTTGCGTGCCGGGACGCAGAAGATCTACAAGGAGCAGGCCCTGCAGTGGCTGCGCACCCGGCACGCCTGGGGCAGTGATCTGATGCGGGCCCGCGCCCAGCACATGTATCTCAACTCGATGATCCGTACGCTCAAGCAGCAGAACGTGTTCACCGACACCGGGCGGCTGATGGACCTGGCCGAGGCGGCCACCAAGTCGCTCCAGGTCTCCGAGGAGATCGGCACGGTCAAGAAGCTGTACGACCTGGGCATGCAGCTCAAGTCGGTGCCGACGAACCGCATCACGAGCATCACGATGCCCAACGTCGAGGACGCCCGGAACAGAGAGCACGTCGTGCCGGACGGGGCCAACGCCGACAAGCTGTGGGAGATGCTCCGCGACGACGTACCGCTGGACAAGAACGGCAAGGACGACAAGAGCGGCAAGGACGGCAAGGCGTCGGACGCGAAGCCTGCCGCGAACACGGACAAGACGGCGAAGGCGCCGTCGACCGACCCGAGCCGGCTCGGGGTGCTGGTGCAGAACGCCACCCAGTCCACGACCGAGGCGGCGGTGCCCGGCCGGGCGCAGACGATCAGCCAGGCGCTCGGGGAGAAGGGCTACGGCAGGGCCGCCGTCGACACCACCGTCACACAGTCCGTGGACAGGACCGTGGTCCAGTACCCGAGCGCCGATCTGGCGGGCGACGCCCAGGCCGTCGCCAAGGCGCTGGGCATCCCGGTGAGTTCGGTCAAGCAGTCGACCGGGGTGTCCGGGGTCACGGTCGTCATCGGGGCGGACTGGCGGACCGGTACGAGCTATCCCGCGCAGGCGAAGCCCAGGGCCGGCGAACTGCCGCAGAACACCGACTCCGTCAACGGCGCGGACACCGGCGACTGCATGGATGTGTACAAGCCCTACCAGTGGTGACCGGCCGCGACCGTGTATGAGAAGCGCCGGGCCCCCACCCTGAGGAAGGGGGCTCGGCGCGATTGTCAGGCGGGGACCGGCGCGGTTATCGGGCGGCGACGACCGCCGGCCGCCGGGACGCGATGACCTTCTTCGCCAGCGACTTCGGGCTGGTCAGAAAGCCCCAGCCCCACGACATGTGCATGGTGGCCAGGGCCACCGGGATCTGCAGCCGGGCCTTCAGCCCCAGCCCCTTGCCCGCCGGGACGGAGCCCGCGGCGATCGCCGCGAGATAGCCGCCGGGGACGACGAAGCCCCACGGGGTGAGCGCCACGCCGGCCACGATGCCGGCCGCTATCGCGCACACCGCCGCCGGCGGGGCGAGGTAGCGCAGATTGATGGAGCCTGAGTGGTAGCGGGCCACGACATGCCGCCAGCGGCCGTAGTCCTTGTACTGCTTGGCCAGGGCCCGCACCGAGGGCCGCGGCCGGTAGGACACCTTCAGCTCGGGTGAGAACCAGATCAGCCCGCCGGCCTCCCTGATCCGGAAGTTCAGCTCCCAGTCCTGGGCGCGGATGAACTCCTCGTTGTAGCCGCCCTGTTGCTCCAGCGCCTCGCGACGGAAGACGCCGAGGTAGACGGTCTCGGCGGGGGCCGCCGCACCGCCGGTGTGGAAGGCGGCGTTGCCGACCCCGATCTTCGAGGTCATCGCGGCGGCGACCGCATGCTCCCAGTCGTTCTCGCCCTCGGCGTGCATGAGGCCGCCGACGTTCTGCGCGCCGGTCTCCTCCAGGAGCCGGACGGCGGTGGTGATGTAGTTCGGCGAGAGCATGCCATGGCCGTCGACGCGGACCACTATGGGATGCCGGGAGGCCTTGATCGCCGCGTTCAGCGCGGCGGGGGTGCGGCCGGTGGGGTTCGGCACGGTGCGGACGCGCGGGTCGTCCCGCACCAGCTCGGCGGCGATCTCGTCCGTGCGGTCCGTGGACGGACCGAGGGCGATGACGACCTCCATCTCGCCGGGGTACTCCTGCGCGAGGATCGCTTGGACGGCCCCGCGCAGATGCCGCTCCTCGTCGAGGACGGGCATGATCACGGAAACAGCGGGGTGTCGCACGTCGGGCTTGGCGTTCATAGAGGGCTCACGTTACCGCGAACGGGGGACACCGGTGCGCGCCGCCGAGTCGTAAGACCGGGCTGGAGATCGTATCGGCCTACGGTGCTCACGGATCCCACGTACGGCCTCGCCCGGAGGTGTCCTTCTTGGCCAGCCCGCCTCGGTCGCCTGCGCGCCCACAGCGCCGACCGCAGCCACCCCGCCGTGTGCCGCGCCCGCCCGAGCGGCCCGTGAGGTCCGTCCGGCCGCCGCGGCGGCCCCGCTGGGCGATGCGGGCGATGACGACACTGTCCGTGCTGGTGCTGGCCTCCGCCGGGATCGGGCACGCGGTGATCAGCAGCCTGGACGCGGGCATCGCCCGGGTCGACGCCTTCAAGGACATGAAGAACCGGCCCAGCGCGGGCCATGGCACCAATGTGCTGCTGGTGGGCACCGACGGCCGCGACAAGATCACCGAGCGGGAGCGCCGGCAGTTCCGGCTGGGCGGGGTGCCCTGCCACTGCACCGACACGATGATGATCGTGCACATCTCGGAGAACCGGGACCGGGCCACCGTGGTGAGCCTGCCGCGCGACTCCTACGCCGAGGTGCCCGAGCACACCGACGACGGTTCCGGCCAGCAGCACGCCGCGCACCCGATCAAGCTGAACGCGGCCTACGCCGAGGGCGGCCCCCAGCTGACGATCCGCACGGTCGAGAACATGACCCATGTGAAGATCGACCACTACCTGGAGGTCGACTTCGCGAGCTTCATGAAGACCGTGGACGTCCTCGGCGGGGTGCGGATCTGTACGGCGACCCCGCTGAAGGACTCCTACACCGGCCTCGACCTCGCCCCCGGCACCCACACCCTCACCGGCGGGCAGGCCCTGCAGTACGTACGGGCCCGGCACATCGACGGGGCGAGCGACCTGGGCCGGATGAAGCGGCAGCAGCAGTTCCTGGCGGCGCTGATCGACCGGGCCACCTCCTCCGGGGTGCTGCTGAACCCGATGCGGTTCCGGGACGTCACCCGGGCGGTGCTCGGCTCGGTCCGCGCCGACGAGGGCTTCGGCGCGGACGAGCTGCTCGACCTCGGCCGGGCCATGCGCAGCTTCTCCCCGTCCTCCTCCGAGTTCGTCACCGTGCCCATCGGGCAGATGAACTACGACGTCAAGGGCATCGGCTCGACCCTGAAGTGGGACCAGGTCAAGACGGACCAGCTCTTCACGGCCCTGCGCGACGACACGTCGCTCACCGCGGACCACCCGCACCATCCGCACACCCCGCCGCCCGCGACGGTGGACGTGGACCCGCGGCAGATCCGGGTCCAGGTGGCGAACGGCACCGGCACGATGGGCCTCGCGGGGCGCGTCGACGCGGCGCTCGCGGCCACCGGCTTCGCCACGACCCGCCGACCGGCGACCGCCCCGGCCCATGTGCCGCACACGGTGATCTTCTACGACCCCCGCTGGGACCGCTCCGCCCGCGCGCTGGCGGCGGCCCTGCCGGGCAGCGAACTGCACCCGGTACCGGGCCAGGGCCCGATGCTGAAGGTGACCGCCGGGGAGGACTTCAAGGAGGTCCACCAGATCCGCTTCGAGGACCCCGCACAGCCGCAGCAGGCCGCGGTGCGGGGGGACGAGGTGGTGTGCTGAACGCGTCGCTGTGAGGGGCCCGCGCCCCTTCGCGGAGCCGCCCTCAGGGTGCCTAGTCCTGAAGCCCCTCCGCCGCCCTCTTCTCGCGGAGTTCGCGGATGGCGCGGCGGCGGGCCAGGCGGTGGGTGCGGCGGATCTGGGCCTCCTGGTGGCGGCGGCGGTCACGGTCGGTCTCCGGGAGCACCGGCGGCACCCGGCGGGGCTTGCCGTCGGAGTCGACGGCGGCGAAGACCAGGTAGGCGGAGCCGACCTGGGTGGCCGGGGTCGACTCGTTCCAGCGCTCGGCGAGCACCCGTACACCGACCTCCATGGAGGTCCGGCCGGTCCAGTTGACCTGCGCCTTCACATGGACCAGATCGCCGACGCGGATGGGTTCGAGGAAGGCCATCTCGTCCATGGAGGCGGTGACGGCGGGACCGCCGGAGTGCCGGCCGGCCACCGCGCCCGCCGCGTCGTCGACCAGCTTCATGATCACCCCGCCGTGCACCGTCCCCAGCAGGTTGGTGTCGTTGTGGGTCATGATGTGGCTGAGCGTGGTGCGCGAGGCGGACGTCGGCTTGCCGGGGATGTCCGGTTCCGGGTCCGTGACCTGGTCTGTCATGGCCTCCACCTTATGCCGCCGCGCCGATCCCGGATTTTGTGTTGGCTTCGCAACAGCGTCGCTCCTATTTTCCGACAGCCCTTGTAAGCCATACGGCGGAGCCCTGCACACTGGTCCGCATGAATGACTGGCCCGAGGGATGGTCCGACAACAACGGCGGACCCCGGTACGGACGCGGAAGCGCCGGCGCGCAGCCGGAGGGCGCGCGTGCGATGCGTCAGGTGCGGCGCGGCCCGGCGGTACCGCCCGGGCAGCGCTCCTACGGCGACCCCGGTCCGGCGGCGCCGCCGTACGGGGCCGGTATCCCGCAGCAGCCGTCGTACGTCGACGGCCAGGGACACGACCAGGGCGCCGACTACGACAGCGGCTACAACACCGGCCAGGTGTACGGCGGCGGCCGCGGCGGCTTCGTACCCAACGACAACGACCCCGATCCGGACTACCAGCAGTACCGGCCGCGCCCGAACTGGCGGCGCCGGATCAAGTGGATCGCGATCACGCTGGTGACCGTGTTGGTCGTCACAGGCGTGGCGACCTACTTCTGGGCCGACTCCAAGCTGCGCCGCGAGGTCGACCTGTCCACGGTGATCGACCGGCCCGCGTCGGGCGCGGGCACGAACTACCTGATCGTCGGCTCGGACAGCCGCGAGGGCATGTCCAAGGCGGACGAGAAGAAGCTGCACACCGGTGCCGCCGAGGGCAAGCGCACGGACTCGATGATGATCCTGCACGTCGGCGACAACGGCGACACGCTGGTCTCGCTGCCGCGCGACTCGAACGTGACCGTCCCCTCGTACAAGGGCTCCACGTCCGGGAAGGTCTACCCGGCGCAGGGCCGGCAGGAGAAGCTCAACGCGACCTATGCCGAGGACGGCCCGACGCTGCTGGTGCGCACGATCGAGGCCAACACCGGGCTGCACATCGACCACTATGTGGAGATCGGCTTCCAGGGCTTCGCGAACATCGTGGACGCGGTCGGCGGTGTCGACATCAACATCGACAAGCCCTTCAAGGACAAGTGGTCCGGCGCCGACTTCAAGGCCGGCGACCAGACCCTGAACGGCCAGCAGGCCCTCGCCTTCGTCCGTACCCGGCACGCGTTCGCCGCGTCCGACCTGCAGCGCACGAAGAACCAGCAGAAGTTCCTGTCGGCGCTGGCCCACCAGGTGGCCACCCCGTCGACGCTCCTGAACCCGTTCACGTTCTACCCGGTGATGGGCGCGGGCCTGGACTCCCTGATCGTCGACAAGGACATGTCCCTGTGGGACCTGGCCTCGATGTTCTGGGCGATGAAGGGCGTCCAGGGCGGCGGGGGCACCTCCCTGAACATGCCGATATCCGGCTCCGTCGGCGGCAACCTCGTCTGGGACAAGACGAAGGTCAAGACCCTGGTGGACGAGCTGAACAACGACCAGAAGGTCACCGTCTCCGGCAACTGACCGACGGCACGCAGATCGAGGGCACCCGCGCGGACGCGGGTGCCCTCGATCGTGTTCAGACGGGCCTCACATCTTGGCGCCCGCCATCGCGCGGCACATCTCCGCCGCGCGGCGACACGCCTCCGCACAGCGCATCATCTGGGGATCGTCCGGCATCGCCATACACGCGTCAGCACACATGTCGCAGGCCTTGGCACACATCGCGCACATGTCGCCCGACATGGGCGAGCGGCGCATCATCATGTCGGCGCACATGCGGGTCGTCTCGGAGCAGTCCATGAGCGCGCGCATGATCTGCATCTGGGCCTGGCCGCCCATGTGCATGCAGGAACTCATGGTCTCCTCGCACATGGTGTGCGCGGCCATGCAGGCGTTGACGCAGTCCTGCATCTGCCGGGTCATGGGCGTCATCGTTCCGGGCTGGGTCATGGCTCCTCCTCAGGAGGCGGGGACCCGGGCCGGGTCCCGTGTGCTTCCGTCCTACGACGCCCCGGCCCACCCCGCATGTGACCGACCGGTCGGCAGGTGCACCCCCATGCCAAATCTCGTAGGGACCTCCGACGACCCGAACGAACCAGCGGTCTCGGGCCGACACACGGCTACGGAGGCGAGATCGAGTCCGCGAACTCCAGCCAGTTGCGCCTGAAACCCCGGACCGCCCAGTTCACCGAGGAGCAGCCCGACCTGCCGGCCGGCGCACCCGGTGGCACCGGACCGGCGGCGCACTTGGCGTCGTGGGCGCAGGTGCTCCTGGGGCCGCCCTTCGAGGCCCCGTAGCGTCCGTCTCGCGCCCCCTGAGGCGCACGGCCCCCGGCGCAGGTCGCCCTGCGGGCCTCTCGCGTACATGCAGCAGCCGCGTACGCTCCGCGCATGGCTGACTTGCTGCAGGTATCCACCGCAACCCCCACCCGAGACCAAGCCGTTGACCTCGCCCGTACCGTCGTCGCCGAACGGCTCGCGGCCGGAGCGCAGATCGTCGGCCGCGTACGACAACAGCCCCCGGCGTCACGCCGGGGGCTGTGTTGTCTGTACAGGTCAGTGGCCATTTTCAGCCCGGCATCTGCCCAGGATTCCCCCAGCATGACGCCCTGGAACGGCCCTGATCGGGTCGCAACGGGCAGAAAGCCAAGGAGCGCCCCTCCGGACCTTCGAAACAGCTTCTGACCTGCAAAAACCCCGCTAGGGAAGATTCCTGGCCATCACGATCCGCTGAACTTGGTTCGTGCCCTCATAAATCTGCGTGATCTTGGCGTCGCGCATCATGCGCTCCACCGGGTAGTCGCGGGTGTAGCCGTAGCCGCCGAGGAGCTGGACGGCATCGGTGGTGACCTCCATGGCCACGTCCGAGGCGAAGCACTTGGCGGCGGCGCCCAGGTAGGTCAGGTCGGCGTCGCCGCGCTCGGAGGCGGCGGCGGCCTGGTAGGTGAGGGCGCGGGCCGCCGAGATCTTCATCGACATGTCCGCCAGCATGAACTGGATGCCCTGGAAGTCGGCGATCGCCTTGCCGAACTGCTTGCGCTCCTGGACATAGCCCTTGGCGTAGTCGAAGGCGCCCTGGGCGACACCGAGCGCCTGGGCGGCGATGGTGATGCGGGTGTGGTCCAGGGTCTTCATGGCGGTGGCGAAGCCGGTGCCCTCCGCGCCGATCATGCGGTCGGCGGGGATGCGGACGTTGTCGAAGTAGACCTCGCGGGTCGGGGAGCCCTTGATGCCGAGCTTCTTCTCCGGGGCGCCGAAGGAGACGCCCTCGTCCGACTTCTCGACGACGAAGGCGGAGATGCCCTTGGTGCGCTTGTCCGGGTCGGTCACGGCCATGACCGTGTAGTACTCGGAGACGCCGGCGTTGGTGATCCAGCGCTTCACGCCGTTGAGGATCCAGTGGTCGCCGTCGCGCACGGCCTTGGTCTTCATGCCGCCCGCGTCCGAGCCCGCCTCCGGCTCGGAGAGGGCGTACGAGAACATCGCGTCGCCCTTGGCGAGCGGGGTCAGGTACTTCTTCTTCAGCTCCTCGCCGCCGGAGAGGATCACCGGGAGCGAGCCGAGCTTGTTCACGGCGGGGATCAGGGAGGAGGAGACGCAGGCGCGGGCCACCTCCTCGATCACGATGACGGTGGCGAGCGCGTCGGCGCCGCCGCCGCCGTACTCCTCGGGGACGTGCACGGCGTGCAGGTCGTTCGCCACCAGGGCGTCGAGGGCCTCCTGCGGGAAGCGGGCCTCCTCGTCCACCGCCGCGGCGTACGGCGCGATCTTCGCCTCGACCAGGGAACGGACGGCGTCGCGGAGCATGTCGTGCTCCTCGGACGGGCGGTACAGGTCGAAGTCAGCCGATCCGGCCACGGTCTCTCACGCTCCAAAGACGCAGTGATACTGACGCTAATTACCGTTAAGTAACTCAAATTTTAGAGGCCCGCCCGCAGCACGCCTACGTGAGCTACACGACAGCGGGGAAATTGCCCGGTGGGCGGCCCGACTATGCTCGGCTCCGCATCACCGACGCACCCGATCTGGAGCACATCCATGAGCCTGAAGATCACCGTGATCGGCACCGGATACCTGGGCGCCACGCACGCCGCGGCCATGGCCGAGCTGGGCTTCGAGGTGCTGGGTCTCGATGTCGTGCCCGAGAAGATCGCCATGCTGGAGCGCGGCGAGACCCCGATGTACGAGCCGGGTCTCGAAGAGCTGCTGCGCAGGCATGTCGCGGGCTTCGAGGGGTCCACGGGGCGGTTGCGGTTCACCACCGACTGGGCCGAGGTCGGCGCCTTCGGTGATGTGCACTTCGTGTGTGTGAACACCCCGCAGAAGCACGGCGAGTACGCGTGCGACATGTCCTACGTCGACTCCGCGATCTCCGCGCTCGCCCCGCATCTGCACGGTCCGGCGCTGGTCGTCGGCAAGTCGACGGTGCCGGTGGGCTCGGCCGACCGGCTGGCCGGCTATCTCGCCGAGCACGCCCCGGCGGGCGGCGACGCCGAGCTGGCCTGGAACCCCGAGTTCCTGCGCGAGGGCTTCGCCGTCGAGGACACCCTGCACCCGGACCGGATCGTGGTGGGCGTGCGCAGCGAGCGCGCCGAGAAACTGCTGCGCGAGGTGTACGCGACGCCGGTCGGCGAGGGCACGCCGTTCGTCGTGACCGACTTCCCGACCGCCGAGCTGGTGAAGACGGCCGCGAACTCCTTCCTCGCCACGAAGATCTCCTTCATCAACGCGATGGCGGAGGTGTGCGAGGCCGGCGGCGGCGACGTGGCGAAGCTGGCGGAGGCCATCGGGTACGACGACCGGATCGGGCGGAAGTTCCTGCGGGCCGGCATCGGCTTCGGCGGCGGCTGTCTGCCGAAGGACATCCGGGCGTTCATGGCGCGGGCGGGCGAGCTGGGCGCGGACCAGGCGCTGACCTTCCTGCGCGAGATCGACTCGATCAACATGCGCCGGCGCGGCGCGATGGTGGAGATGACCCGGGAGGCGCTCGGCGGCGGCTCCTTCCTCGGCAAGCGGGTCGCGGTGCTCGGCGCCACGTTCAAGCCCGACTCGGACGACGTGCGGGACTCGCCCGCGCTGAACGTGGCCGGCCAGATCCACCTCCAAGGCGGCCAGGTCACCGTGTACGACCCGAAGGGCATGGCCAACGCGCGCAAGGTCTTCCCGACCCTCGGCTACGCCGGCTCCGCGCTGGAGGCGGTGCGCGGCGCCGATGCCGTCCTGCACCTGACCGAATGGCGGGAGTTCCGCGAGCTGGACCCGGCGGCGCTCGGCGAGACCGCCTCGTCCCGGCTGATCCTGGACGGCCGTAACGCCCTCGACCCGGAGCTGTGGCGGCGGGCCGGCTGGACGTACCGGGCGATGGGCCGCCCCACGGCGTAAGGCGCGTCCAGGGTGACGCCGGTTCGGCCGAGGCTCAGTCGGCCGAACCGGCGTCTTTCCGCATTCTGCACCACCGGACACATACATGGCCGGTGAACTCCCTGTGTGTTACCCCTCCTTGGCCCGGTACCGGCGCATCTTCGCCCGCGCCCCGCACACCTGCATGGAGCACCAGCGGCCGCGGCCGGCCGGGCTGCGGTCGTAGTACGCCCAGTGGCAGGTCTCGGCCTCGCACGCCTTCAGGCGGTTCCAGGTGCCCGCGACCAGCGCCTCGGCGACGGCCGCGGCGACCCGGGTGAGCAGCGGTGAGCCGGCCGCGGGGGCCGCGAATCCGGCGGAGCCGTCCCGCTCGTCGACGGCGACGTACAGGGGCGCGCCGGACAGCAGCGCGCCGAGCGGGGTCACCTCGCGGTGCGGGCGATGACCGGCGTGCGCGAGCAGCGCGGCCCGCAGCGACTCCCGCAGCTCCCGTGCCTGCTCCAGCCCGCTCTCGGCGATCCCGAGGCGGTCACGGCCCTCCCGGGTGTCCAGCGCGTCGGCGCCGGTCTCGACGTCCAGGGTGTTGACCAGGGACTCGACCAGCGCCAGGGCTCCGGGGGCGGCCGATCTCTCATTCATGCTTGCGACGTTACCTCCGATGGGGGACCATGAGGTAACCGTTACCGGTTGCCCGCCTTTACGGGTAACCCGAGGAGGTAGTCATGGCTCTCGCCAAGCTCGGCGTCGTGGTGCTGGACTGTCCCGATCCCCGTGCGCTGGCCGGTTTCTACGCGGCGGTGCTCGGCGGCGCGGTGGAGGGGGACGGGGAATGGGTGGACCTGAAGGTGCCCGGCGGGCCGGCCCTGGCCTTTCAGCAGGCCCCCGGGCATGAGCCGCCGGTGTGGCCCGCGCCGGACGGCTCCCAGCAGTTCCATCTGGACCTGACGGTGGAAGACCTGGACGCGGCCGAGAAGGGCGTGCTGGAACTGGGCGCGCGACCGCTCGACGCGGAGGACCGCGCGCGGACCTTCCGTGTGTACGCCGACCCCGCGGGGCACCCGTTCTGTCTCTGCGCCTGCTGAGACGTCCCTGCTGTCCCGACCGTCCCGGAGGAGGGAATCATGGGCTCCGTCGCCCGTTTCCGTAACGTCGTGCTCGACTGCCCCGATCCGCATGCGCTGGCCGCCTTCTACGCGGCGGTGGCCGGTGGCACCCCGCGGGCCGAGGACGACGACTGGGTCGTGCTGCAGGTCCCGGACGGGCCGCGGCTGGGCTTCCAGCGGGTCGAGGGGTACGCCCCGCCGCGGTGGCCGCGGGCGGACCGCGACGGCCAGCAGTTCCATCTCGACTTCGACGCGGGCCGCACCTGGGCGGAGATCGACACCGCCCATGAGCGGGTGCTCGCGCTGGGGGCGCGGCCGCTGGACCTGGCGGACCGGGAGACCAAGGACTTCCAGGTGTACGCCGATCCGGCCGGGCATCCCTTCTGCCTGTGCCGGATCGAGCACCCCTGAGGTGAGCGCGGGCCCACGACCTGGGCGAGGGCCCGCGCCGGTCTAGGGCCTGTCCGGCGGATCCTGTCGCGGACGCGGGGGCCGATGAGGCGCCGTCACTTTCCCGCGACCTGATCCGCCGGACAGGCCCTAGAGGGGGTCCGGGCGGCGGTGCTGGGCCGCTCGGGCCGCGAAGTCCGCGCTGCGCAGCACCCGTTGGACATTGCCCCAGGTCAGCAGGGCCAACTCGGGCTCGGACCAGCCGCGCCGCAGCAGTTCGGCGATCAGATGCGGGTAGCGGGAGGCATCGGCGAGGTCGCGGGGGTGGACGACCCCCGAGTCGTAGGTGCCGGACAGGGCGACGGACTCCGGTCCTGCCACCTCGCGGACGTGGTCGAGGTGGTCGGCGACGTCCTGGACCGTCGGCCCGGTCTGCTCGGCTATCAGCGGCACCATGCACAGGCCCCTCGCCGCGCCCAGCGCGGCCAGCAGCTCGTCGGGCAGGTTGGCCGGGTGCGGGCGCAGCGCACGGGCGGCGGAGCGGCTGCACAGCACCGGGGTCCTGGACAGCGCGAAGACGCGTTCGGCGGTTGTCTCGGGGGCGCCGGAGACATCGGCGAGCACACCGAGCCGGTTCATCTCGCGGACGACCTCCTCGCCGAAGCGGGTCAGCCCGCCCTCGCCCGCCCAGGCCGTGCCGGTGAGCGTGAGCACGCGCAGACCGAGGGCGCACAGGATGCGCAGCACGCCGAGGGAGTCGTCGAGCGCGGTGGCGTGGGCGGGGCCCAGCACCACGGAGACACGGCCGCAGTTGCGGGCGTCGATGACCTGCCCGGCGCTGCGCACCAGGCGCAGTCCGTCCGGGTGGGACTCGATCACCGAGCGCGCGTGGTCCAGCTGCTCCAGGGTCAGGGCCGTGGCCCGGCCGGCGCCCGATCCGTCGTGCAGGTGCAACGACCAGAACAGCGCGCCCACATGCCCCTCCCGCATCCGGGGCAGGTCCGTGTCGATGGTCGCCTCGCCCTGCTCCAGGTCGTACCGGGGCTGCTGGCGCAGGGCCCAGGGCAGCCCGCTGTAGCCGTCGGCGACCGGGTGGGCGGCGAGCAGCGCGTGGGCCTGGTCCAGAAGCACCCCGCCCGGGGTGTGCGGCTCCGGGGCCCGGGGCTCCTCCTGCCGGAGCGAGCGCGCGGGAGGGGCCGGGAGGGCGGGAAGAGTCGTGAGCGAGGGAGGGGCGTCCGGTGGGGCGTCGTCCTCGCCGGCCTCGGCCGTGCGGGGCATGTCGGGCTGGAGATCGGCCATGGCGGCTCCGTACGTCGTGGGCTACGCCGGTCATGGCTCACGCCATGACGCGGGCGGCGTACCGCCACGGTCGCACGGAGAGGAGCAGGACTTCCCGGTGAGTGGGGCGTTCGGGGTACACCGGTCAGCTCTCGCCGGCCGTGCGGATCACCTCGTCCAGGGTCTCCCGGGAGCGCTGGAGGTCGGCGATCACGCGGTCGATGCGCTCGCGTTCCGCGGTGAGGTCGGCGACCAGCCGGGGCGTGGCGATCGCGGAGGGCCCGCCGTCCTGGTCGCGCATGCAGGGCAGCAGCTGCCGGATCTTCTCGCTGTGCAGCCCGGCCGCGTACAGCTCCTGGATCCGGATGACCCGGTCGACGGCGCGCTCCGGGTAGTCGCGGTGACCGCCCGGGGTGCGCTCGGCGGCGAGCAGCCCCTGGGCCTCGTAGTAGCGCAGGGACCGCTCGCTCACGCCCGTGCGCCGGGCCAGTTCACCGATCCGCATGTCCGCCTCCGCCGGGAACAGGGCTTGAATCTGACATCAGTGTCACGTTCTACCGTGCCGGCATGACGCAGACAACGGACCCCGCGGACTCCATGACCTCCGCGACCTCCACGGACTCCACGGACTCCACGGACTCCGCGATCTCCACAGACTCCACGGATTTCCTGGCCCCCGCCCGGCTGGGCCGGCTCGGCCTCCCGCACCGCCTGGTGATGGCCCCGCTGACCCGCAACCGGGCCGAGGCGGACGGCACCCCGACCGATCTGATGGTCACGCACTACACCCAGCGCGCCTCCGCCGGGCTGATCATCGCCGAGGGCTCGACGCCGAACCCGGTCGGGCAGACCTACCCGGACATCACCGCGATCCACACCGACCGGCACCAGCAGGGCTGGCGCAAGGTCACCGACGCGGTGCGGGCGGCCGGCGGGCGGATGTTCCTGCAGCTCCAGCACGGCGGGCGGGTCAGCCATCCGGCGACGACGGGCCTGATCCCGGTGGCGCCCTCGCCCGTCCCGCTGCCGGAGACGATCTTCACGCCCGGCGGGCACCGGCCGGCCGCCGTACCGCGGGAGATGACGGCGGACGACATCCGCGCCACCGTCGCCGACTTCGCCTCCGCCGCGCGCCGGGCCGTCGACGCGGGTTTCGAGGGCGTGGAGGTGCACTCGGCCAACGGGATGCTGCTGCACCAGTTCCTCGCGGACAACACCAACCGCCGCACCGACGGCTACGGCGGCTCCGTCCGGCGCCGGGTGCGGTTCGCGGCCGAGGTGACCGAGGCGGTGGCCGACGCGATCGGCGCGGACCGGGTGGGCATCCGGATCTCCCCGGCCTCCACCGTCAACGGCGTCCACGAGGACGACACCGACGGCCTCTACACGGCGCTCCTGGACCGTCTGAAGGGGCTGGACCTCGCCTATCTGCACCTGGTGCGCTCGGCCCCCGAGGCCGGCTGGTACCGCCGGATCCGCGCACAGTGGCCGGGGCTCCTGATCGGCAACCCGGACCTGACCGACCTCACCACCGAGGCCGTCGCCGGGGCCGCCCGGGAGATGCTGGCGGCCGGCGCCGACCTGGTGGCGCTCGGCCGGCCCTTCCTCGCCAACCCGGACCTGGTCGAGCGGCTGCGCGTCGGCGCGCCCCTCAACCCGGTCCGGGACCGGTACTTCATGTACGTGGGCGGGGCCGCCGGTTACACCGACTACCCCGCCCTCGCGGATCAGACGTCGCCGTCGAGCGACTCGATGGTGGCGTTGGACGGCGCGCGCGTCGCCTGAAGCCCGCGTGCCACGTCCTCCGCGGCGCCCAGCACCCGCACCGCGTTCTGCCAGGTCAGCTTGGCCAGGTCGGCCTTGGACCAGCCGCGTTCCAGCAGCTCGGCGAGCAGGTTCGGGTAGCCGGAGACGTCGTCCAGGCCGTCCGGGGTGAAGGCGGTGCCGTCGTAGTCGCCGCCGATGCCCAGGTGGTCGACGCCGGCCACCTCGCGCATGTGGTCCAGATGGTCCGCCACCGTGGACACCGTGGCGATCGGGCGCGGGGTGCGCTCCTCGAAGGCGCGGTGGATCTTCATCGCCTCGGGCGAGGTGTCCAGGTGGTGCAGCCCATGGGCGCGCATGTTCTCGTCGGCCGCCAGCGTCCAGTCGACGGCCGCCTGCAGCACGAACTTCGGCACGAACGTCACCATCGCCATGCCGCCGTTGCCGGGCAGCCGCTCCAGGACGTCGTCAGGGATGTTGCGCGGGTGGTCGCACACGGCGCGCGCGGAGGAGTGCGAGAAGATCACCGGCGCGGACGTGGTGTCCAGCGCGGCGCGCATCGTCGTGGCCGCCACGTGCGAGAGGTCGACCAGCATGCCGAGACGGTTCATCTCGCGGACGACCTCGCGCCCGAAGGCCGTGAGGCCGCCGGCCTTGGGCTCGTCGGTCGCCGAGTCCGCCCAGTCGTTGTTGTCGTTGTGGGTGAGCGTCATGTAGCGCACCCCCAGCTCGTACAGACCGCGCAGGGTGCCCAGCGAGTTGTCGATCGAGTGCCCGCCCTCGGCGCCCATCAGGGAGGCGATACGGCCCTCAGCGCGCGCCGCCTCCATGTCGGCGGCGGTCAGCGCGGCCCGCAGATCGGCGGGGTGCCGGTCGATCAACTGCCGTACGCAGTCGATCTGTTCGAGCGTCGCCGGCACCGCGCCCGGCAGGTCCGAGCGCACATACACGGACCAGTACTGCGCCCCGACCCCGCCCTCGCGCAGCCGCGGGATGTCGGTGTGCAGATGGTCGTTCTGAGGTACGGCGATGTCGCGGGCGTCGAGGTCGTAGCGGACCTGCTCGCGCAGCGCCCAGGGCAGGTCGTTGTGTCCGTCGACGACCGGGAACTCGCGCAGCAGGGACCGTGCTTCGTCCAGTGAGGTCATGGTCTGTTACTTCCCGAAGCCGAAACCGCCAGACCCCTCGACCTTGGAGCGCAGCCGCTTGCCCTTCTCGGTGGCCTGGTCGTTGAGGTCCTGCTGGAAGTCGCGCATCTTGTGCAGCAGGTCCTCGTCGTGCGCGGCGAGGATCCGGGCCGCGAGCAGACCCGCGTTGCGGGCACCGGCGACGGAGACGGTGGCGACCGGGACACCGGCCGGCATCTGCACGATGGACAGCAGCGAGTCCATGCCGTCGAGGTACTTCAGCGGCACCGGCACACCGATGACCGGCAGGGGCGTGACCGAGGCGAGCATGCCCGGGAGGTGGGCGGCACCGCCCGCACCGGCGATGATCACCTTCAGCCCGCGGTCGGCGGCCTGCTCGCCGTACGTGATCATCTCGCGGGGCATGCGGTGCGCGGAGACGACGTCGACCTCGTAGGCGATCTCGAACTCGTCCAGCGCCTTGGCGGCGGCCTCCATGACGGGCCAGTCGGAGTCCGACCCCATGACGATGCCCACGACAGGGCCGGCAGCGGTACTCATTCGGTGATCGTGCCTCTCAGATAGCCGGCTGCGTGACGGGCGCGCTCCAGCACGTCGTCCAGGTCGTCGCCGTAGGTGTTGACGTGTCCGACCTTCCGGCCGGGCTTCACGTCCTTGCCGTACATATGGATCTTGAGCTTGGGGTCGCGGGCCATGCAGTGCAAGTAGGCGGAGTACATGTCCGGGTAGTCGCCGCCGAGGACGTTGACCATCACGGTCCACTTCGCGCGCGGGCGCGGGTCGCCGAGCGGGAGGTCGAGGACGGCGCGGACGTGGTTGGCGAACTGCGAGGTGATCGCGCCGTCCTGGGTCCAGTGGCCGGAGTTGTGCGGGCGCATCGCCAGTTCGTTGACGAGGATGCGGCCGTCGCGGGTCTGGAACAGCTCGACGGCGAGGTGCCCGACGGCGTCCAGCTCCTTGGCGATGGTCAGGGCCATCCGCTCGGCCTGCAGCGCGAGGGACTCGTCCAGGCCGGGGGCCGGGGCTATCACCGTGTCGCAGACGCCGCCGACCTGCTGGGACTCCACCACCGGGTAGGCGACGGCCTGGCCGTGCGGGGAGCGCACGACATTGGCGGCCAGCTCGCGGACGTAGTCGACCTTCTCCTCGGCGAGGACCGGGACGCCGGCGCGGAACGGTTCCGCGGCCTCCTCCGGGGTCTCCACGACCCACACGCCCTTGCCGTCGTAGCCGCCGCGGACGGTCTTCAGGACCACCGGGAAGCCGTCGCCCTCGGCCGCGAACCGGATCACGTCCTCCGGGTCGGCGACGATCCGGTGCCGTGGGCACGGCACGCCGATCGCGTCGAGCTTCGCGCGCATCACACCCTTGTCCTGGGCGTGCACCAGTGCGTCGGGCCCCGGACGCACGGGGATGCCGTCCGCCTCCAGGGCCCTGAGGTGCTCGATGGGTACATGTTCGTGATCGAAGGTGATCACATCGCAACCGCGCGCGAACTCACGCAGCGTGTCCAGATCGCGGTAGTCGCCGATGACGACATCACGCACGACCTGCGCCGCGGAATCCTGAGGAGTGTCACTGAGGAGCTTGAACCTGATGCCCAACGGGATGCCCGCCTCGTGCGTCATACGCGCGAGCTGCCCCCCGCCGACCATGCCGACTACCGGGAACGTCACACCCCTAGCGTATCGGCCACGCCGGGGCGGCCGGATCGTGTCCCTCCGGCGGTCTCTTACCCGCCGCTTTCCGCCCTCTTTCCGACCTGTTTCCTCGCGATGACCCGGTCCGGAGGCATCGGCGGGTTCGCCTGGATAGCATGGCTGGGCTACGAAACCTACCGACGGGAGCTTGCTCAGCCATGGAACCTCGTTCCTCGGGGCTGCGACGGCTCGTACGCGAGGTGGCCAAGTTCGGCACCGTCGGCGTTGCGGGCATCTTCGTCAATCTCGGCGTCTTCAACCTGGTCCGGCACGTCTCCGACCTGCCGGTGGTGCGCGCCAGCATCATCGCGACGGTGGTCGCGATCGTCTTCAACTACGTGGGCTTCCGGTACTGGACGTACCGGGACCGCGACAAGGGCGGGCGCACCAAGGAACTCACGCTGTTCCTCCTGTTCAGCGCGATCGGCCTGGTGATCGAGAACGGCGTGCTCTACCTGGCGACCTACGGCCTCGGCTGGGACAGCTCGCTGCAGAGCAACATCTCCAAGTTCGCCGGCATCGGCATCGCCACCCTGTTCCGCTTCTGGTCCTACCGCACCTGGGTGTTCCGCGTGCAGCCGACGCAGGAGGCGGAGTCGATCCTGGTGGCCGAGTCGAAGAGGCCGCACCCGGAACCGAAGTCCCAGCGCGTTCCGTAACCGGACAGCGTCCCTCAGGGGAGCGTCCCTCAGGGGAGCGCGGCCTCAGCGGACCGTCGGACGGTCCTCGTCCGGCTTGCGGGCCGGGGGCGTGCGGGAGAGGAACAGGCCGAACACCGGCGGCATGTTCTGGAGCAGCTCCAGCCGCCCGCCGTCGGCCTCCGCGAGGTCCCGGGCGACGGCCAGGCCGATGCCCGTGGAGTTCCGTCCGCTGATCGTCCGCTCGAAGATCCGCGCACCGAGGTCGGCCGGGACACCGGGCCCCTCGTCGGTGACCTCGACCACGGCCTGATTCCCGGTGACCCGGGTGCGCAGCGCGACCGTGCCGCCACCGTGCATGAGGGAGTTCTCGATCAGCGCGGCCAGCACCTGGGCGACCGCGCCCGGCGTGCCGACGGCCTGCAGATGCCGTTTGCCGGAGCTGACGATGGCCCGGCCGGCGCTGCGATAGGCGGGCCGCCACTCGGCGAGCTGCTGCTGGATGACCTCGTCCAGATCGAAGGTGACGGCGGAGCCGGTGCGCGGATCGCGGGAGTTCGTCAGCAGCCGCTCGACCACGTCCGTGAGCCGCTCGACCTGGGTGAGCGCGACGTTCGCCTCTTCCTTCACGATGTCCGGGTCGTCGGTGAGGGTGATCTCCTCCAGCCGCATGGACAGCGCGGTCAGCGGCGTGCGCAGCTGATGGGAGGCGTCGGCGGCCAGGCGCCGCTCGGCGGTCAGCATCCGGCCGATCCGCTCGGCGGAGGAGTCCAGCACATCGGCGACCCGGTCCAGCTCGGGGACGCCGTAGCGCTTGTGCCGGGGGCGGGGGTCGCCGGAGCCGAGGCGTTCGGCGGTCTCCGCGAGGTCGGTCAGCGGGGAGGCGAGCCGATTGGCCTGCCGTACGGCGAGCAGCACGGCCGCGACCACCGCGAGCAGCGCCACCAGCCCGATGATCAGCAGGGTCCGGCCGACCTCGCGGGTGACCGCGGAGCGCGGCTCCGACACGGTGACCGTCTCGCCCTCTTCGCCCTGCTGGGTGGCGTGAATCACGTCACCCTGCGGCTTGGTGCCGATCTCGATCGGGTCATGGCCCGGCATGCGGATCACCGCGTACTGGTCCTTGCTGACCGGGTTGCGCAGCACCTCCGCGTTGACGTTCTCGGCGGCGAGGATCCGGCTGTCCACGATGCTGGCCAGCCGCACCGCCTCGGAATCCACCCGTTCCTGGGCACTGTTGCTGATCGTCCGCGACTCGACGATCACCAGCGAGATGCCGAAGACCGCGATCACGACGAGGACGACGGCGAGGGTGGACTGGATGAGACGTCGGCGCATGATCCGTTACCTGAAGTGATCGCTGGGCCCTGCGGGGCCCATCCGGGGAGGGAGCCGCCCGGGGAGGGGTCAGCTCTTCTCGAAGCGGAAGCCCACGCCGCGGACCGTCGCGATGTACCGGGGGTTCGCCGCGTCGTCGCCGAGCTTCTTGCGCAGCCAGGAGATGTGCATGTCGAGGGTCTTCGTCGACGACCACCACGTGGTGTCCCAGACCTCGCGCATCAGCTGGTCACGGGTGACGACCCGGCCGGCGTCCCGCACCAGCACCCGCAGCAGGTCGAACTCCTTGGCGGTGAGCTGCAGTTCCTCGTCGCCCATCCACGCCCGGTGCGACTCGACGTCGATCCGCACCCCGTGCGTGGCCGGCGGCTGCTGGGGCTCCGCGGCGCCGCGCCGGAGCAGTGCCCGGACCCGGGCGAGCAGTTCGGCGAGCCGGAAGGGCTTGGTGACGTAGTCGTCGGCGCCGGCGTCCAGGCCGACGACGGTGTCCACCTCGTCGGCCCGCGCGGTCAGGATGAGGATCGGCACGGTGTGGCCGTCGGCGCGCAGCCGGCGGGCGACCTCCAGGCCGTCCATGCCGGGCAGGCCCAGGTCCAGTACGACCAGATCGACGCCGCCCTGCATTCCGGCGTCGAGCGCGGTGGGTCCGTCCTCGCGCACCTCGACCTCGTAACCTTCCCGGCGCAGGGCGCGGGCCAGCGGCTCCGAGATGGACGCGTCGTCCTCGGCGAGCAGTACACGGGTCATGAGGTGATGGTAGACCGCCCGCGTCCGGTGCTGGGGTGTGATCGCTACCAGGACTTCTTACCTTCGTACTCCACTGGTACGAACCATTGCTCCGGGGATGGGATCGTTGGGGAGACCTTGGAATCCGTTCCCGCGGTTCCCTCGACACCTGTGATCCCCGTCTCAAGTCCTTCCATATCCGGCAGTGTCCTGCCGTATGGTGACCTGAACGCCTGTAGTACACCGGGGACCTTCGGCGGGAACATGACGCTGAGGGTCTCTTTTGTGTGCGGGCTGGTGAACACCAGCCTTGAAAGGAATGACCTCTGGCCGGGCCCCGGACGCATCGTCGCGTCGGGGCGTGGATCCCGGTGGTCGCCGTCCGCCGCCTCCGTGACCCGGAGGCGGACTCCTCCTGGGCGTGGGGGTGGGCGGCCGACCCTGCCGGTGCCGGCCGCACCCCCACCGGGCGCGCGACGCTCCAACGCGCGTCCCGACCAGCAAGGAACGACCATGGCGTCCAGCCTGACGAAGGACTCGGTCCGCCCGGGCACCCCCGGCTCCGAGAAGACCTTCTTCGGCCACCCCCGCGGCCTGGCCACTCTCTTCATGACCGAGATGTGGGAGCGATTCTCCTACTACGGCATGAGGGCCCTGCTCCCGCTGTATCTGGTGGCCCCGGGCGGCCTGCACCTGAACGCGGGCACGGCCACCGCGATCTACTCGGTGTACGTGTCGCTCGTGTACCTGCTCGCCCTGCCCGGCGGCTGGTTCGCCGACCGTGTGCTCGGCCCCCGCAAGACGGTCGCCGTCGCGGGCCTGATCATCATGCTCGGCCATCTGTGCCTCGCGCTGCCCGTGGCCGCCAGCTTCTTCGTCGGCCTGGGTCTCGTCGCCATCGGCTCGGGTCTGCTGAAGGCCAACATCTCCACGATGGTCGGCCACCTCTACAAGGGCCCCGAGGACCCGCGCCGTGACGGTGGCTTCACGCTCTTCTACATCGGCATCAACATGGGCGCCTTCGTCGCGCCGTTCGTCATCGGCACCATCGGTGAGAACGTCAACTGGCACCTGGGCTTCGCGCTGGCCGCGCTCGGCATGGCGCTGGGCCTCGCCCAGTACCTGCTGGGCGGCCGCCACCTGAGCGAGAAGAGCAGTGTGGTCCCGACCCCGCTGTCGGCCCAGGAGAAGTCCGCCACGCTGCGCAAGGGCCTGATGTGGCTGGCCGTCGCCGCGGTCTTCTACGGCGTCGTCGGCGGCACCGGTCACTTCACCCTGAACTGGGCGCTGATCCCGCTCACCGTCATCGGTCTGATCGTGCCGATCCTGGTCATCGGCCGGATGCTGCGGGACAAGGACCTGGACTCGGGCGAGAAGTCGAAGGTGCGGGCGTACATCTGGTTCTTCGCCGCCGCCGCCGTCTTCTGGATGATCTACGACCAGGGTGGTTCGACCCTGTCGCTCTTCGCGAGCAGCTCGGCCAAGAACTCGATCCTCGGCTGGGGCTTCCCGGTCTCCTGGTACCAGTCGGTCAACCCGGTCATGGTCATGACTCTGGCACCGGTCTTCGCCTGGCTGTGGCTGTGGCTGAACCGGCGCGGCAAGGAGCCGAGCACGATCGTGAAGTTCGCCTCCGGTCTGGTCATGATCGGTGCGTCGTTCTTCGTCTTCCTCATCCCCCTGTCGATCGCCGAGGGCGGTCACAAGGCCGCGGCGCTGTGGCTGGCCGCGATCTACTTCGTGCAGACCATCGGTGAGCTGACGCTGTCCCCGGTGGGTCTGTCCGTGACGACGAAGATGGCGCCGAAGAAGTACGCCTCCCAGATGATGGGCGTCTGGTTCCTCGCGGTCACCGCGGGCGACTCCATCACCGCGCTGCTGTCGAACCCGGCCGTCGGCGGGGTCAACCTCGACAAGACGGGCTTCGTCACCCTGGAGGCCGTGCTCGCGGTGATCGCCGGTGTGGCGGTGTGGATGTTCCGCAAGAACGTCAACAAGCTCATGGGCGACGTTCACTGACGTAGTTCCGTGAACCGGTCCCGCTGAAGAGGGCCACCGCATCTCCGGATGCGGTGGCCCTCTTCCGTTCGTTCTTCCGTCCGCTCCGGGTTCAGCGCGTCCTGCGTCGCGGCATGAACGTGAAGACCGCGCCGCCCAGCAGGATCGCCGTGCCCGCCACCAGGCCGAGGGCCTTCAGGGCGCCGTGGTCGTCGGCGCCCGTCTGGGCGAGGCCGCCGGCGCCGGTGCTGCTGCCGCCGGTGCTGGTGCCGCCGGTCGAGCCGCCGGAGGTGGACGTGCCGCCGGACGCCCCGCCCGGCTGCTGGCTGGTGTCCAGCGTGAGCGAGACCTGGGTCCTGGTCGGCGTGCAGACCGTGGTCGTACCGAGCGCCTTCACCGTCAGGACGCCCGGGGACAGGGTCGAGGAGCCGCTCGCGCCGGGTTTGTAGGTGCCGGTGAGGTCGGGGATCGCGATCGGGTCGCCGGACTTGATGGGCTTCGCGTTCATCGGCCCCTCGACATGCACCGTGCCCTTGTCGGCGCCGCCCAGCGCCACCTCCATGGACGGCTTCACGGAGTTCGCCGGTATGTCGGCGGGACTGTTCATCACCGACTTCTTGAACTGCACGGTGAGGTCGAAGTTCCCGCTGTTCTTCCTGGCGTTGATCTGCACCGGCGAGGTCGCGTTCTTGTCACCGATCGGGGTCTTGCAGGCGTAGGGGATCTGCACCTCCTTGCCGGTGAAGTCGCTCTGACCGCCGCTGCCGCCGGAGGACGTGGCGGTCGGGGTGGCCGTGGGGGTGGCCGAACCGGTGGGCGTGCCCGACCGGGTCGGGGTGGCCGTCGGGGTCTGGGTCGGCGTCGTGGTGGGTGTGCCGCCGCCACCCGTCACCTTGATCGTCGCCGCCTTCTGCACGGTCTCCTTGGGCGTGCACTTGGTGTCCGTCGACATCGCGTTGACGGTGTACGCGTCCGGGGTCAGCGTCACCTCGCCGGCCGCCGTCAGTTTGAGGCTGCCCTTCATGTCGGACAGCACCATGGCGCCGCCCTTGGGGATCGCCGGGTTCTGCCGCGGCCCCTGCATCGCGATGTCGGCGCTCTGCGCGCCGGCCGCCTTCAGCACGCCGGACGGCTGGACCGAGTTCGCGGGCAGGTCGATGATGTCCGGGTTCTTGGACGCTGCCTGGACGAACTTCCATACGACGTCCACCGTGTCGCCCACCTTCGCCGTGGCCGGCGCGGTGATCTCGACCTTCGTGGTGCCGTCGACCGGGCTGATGCCCGCCGGCGGCACACAGTGGGTGGCGAACGCCACCTCGGCCGCCTGCGCCGGGGTCGCGGCGAGGCCCAGCAGGACGCCCGCACCGCTCAGCGCCAGCGCGGCGCCCGCGGCCGTACCTCTCCTTCGGATGCTCACGTGGGTCCCTTCCTGGTGGGAGTCGTTGGACTCGTCGGGCTGTCGGGGTGCGGTGCGGAGAGCCGGCCGGCCGGGTCGCCCGGGACGGAGTCCGGGCTGAACCACGGCAGGGTCGGGGTCGAGGGGGGCGGTTCGGCCGCGCGGGAGCGCGGCAGCGGCAGCCGCAGGGCGGGCCGGGCCAGGCGCCGGTGGGCGCTGCGGGCGCCGCCGCCCGGACGGCGTGGCCGTACCCGGTCCACCACGGCCATACCGATGCGGAACACCGCGGCCGGGATCACGAGGCAGAGCAGGAGCCAGAACAGCGTCACGCCCCAGGGGCGGCCCACGCCCCACGGCTGTTCGGCGAGGACCTTGCCGGCGTACCGCAGGGAGACGGTGTAGTCGCCGTGAGCGCCGGCGGTCAGTTCGACGGGCAGTCTGACCTCGGCCTTCTTGCCGGGCGACAGGGTGCCGTGCCACTGCTGGTCGTCCCACTGCGGGGCGAAGACGCCGTGTGCGGAGCCGACCTGGAAGACCGGATCCCTGATCGCGCCGGTGCCGGAGTTGCCGACGGTGAAGACCAGGGTGCGGCTCGGCGGGGCGCCGAACCAGGTCAGTACTCCGCTCGACCCGGTCAGCCGGGTGTCGGACAGGATCGACAGCCGGCCGCCGGTGTCCTCGGCGGGCAGCGGGGCGACGGGATGCCCGGCGACCCGCAGAACGGCGTCCGCCTCCGCCTCGGCACCGGTGACGGTGGCCACATGCACCACACAGGGGCAGGGCACGGGCGGTTCGGCGACAGGGAGCCGCTTGCCGAAGGTGCCCCGGGCGTCGGTGGTCACGGCCCGGCCGTCGCCGTTGGCGCAGGAGTTGGTGCCACCGATGACACCCCGGGACGGTGTGGCCTGGCCGCACACCAGCAGCATCAGCAGGGTGTGCGGCCTCCAGCCCGTGCCGGTGGCGGTGACCGAGCCGCCGGTGCCGGCCTGGGATGCCGACAGCTTCACGACCGGGCCGTCCGCCGCGGCCGCCGGGCCGGCGAGCGACAGCGGCAGGAGGGGCAGGAGCAGCGCGCACACCGCCGCCGCCACCGCCGCCGGCACCCGCACCATCCGCAGCTTCCCGCTCACTTCACCGCGCCTTCCGTGAACGCGCCCTCGGGCCACAGGTCTTCGGCGGCGCCGGCGCCGTGCGCGCCACCGTCGGATGCGGTGCGGCCGCCGTCCGCCGGGGCACCGGTCGTCGGGCCCTCACGCGCCGGGGCGCCTGGCCGTGCGCGGTGCCGGCGGCGCACCGCGAGCAGTGCGGCCGGCCCCGCGAGCAGGGCGGCGCCCGCGCCCGCCACCGCCGGCCAGGGCACGAACCGCGCCGACGCGGTCGCGGTGCCGTGCGCTCCGCCGGGGGCGGTGACCGTCAGCCGTACGTCGACGGCGTCCAGCGCGGGGCGGTCGGGCCACGGCTCGGTGAGCCTCACCCGGGCGCCGGGGCGCACCCGGACGGGAAGGGTGCGGGGCGCACGGTCCAGGACCCGGCCGAGCACCCCGTCCGCGCGCACCGCGAGCCTCGGCACGAGGACGGTCGTACCCCGGTTGACCAGCTCGTACGTGATGCGGTCGGTGTGCACCGCGAGATGCTCGACGGTCAGCGCGGCGAGCGCCGGACCGCCGATGCGCAGCCGGACGGGGACGGTCGCCGTACGGCCCCGGGTGTCCCGTGCGACGACGGCACCGGACCGGTCGCCGGGTGCGGCCCCGGCCGGCACGGTCACCGTGAAGGGCACCTCGGCGCGGGTGCGGGCCGGGACGCGTATCCCGTTCCCGGCCTGCTCGGCGAAGACGGCCCGCAGGCCGGTGCCGGACAGCCGGACGACGACCGGCGCGCGTCCGGGGTTGGTGACGGACACCGTGTCCTGCAGAACCGTTCCGGGCGGGCCCTCGGCGTAGAAGGAGGGGCGGCCGCCGCCCGCGGGCAGGACGGACCAGCCCGTGGCGGCATGGGCGCGGGGCGCGGTGGCCGCCACGGCGCCCAGCGCGGCGCACAGGCACAGCGCCGCGGGCAGGGCGGCGCGGGCCAGGAGCCCGGTGCGGGCCCGGGGCGGGCGGCGGGTCAGGGCGCGGGCGGCGGACGGCATGGGCGGCTCCAGCGGTGGCCTGGGGTTCGGCGGTCGTCGGCCGGTCAGCGGCGCGCGGTCTGGCCGCGCCGGGTCAGCCAGAGCGTGCCCGCCGCGCCGGCGAGGAGCACCGTGCCGCCGAGGGTGCCGAGGGCGACCGCGGAGTCCTCCGGCCCGGTCTGCGGGAGCTGTCCGCCGGAGGAGGACGAGGAGGACGACGACGAGGCACCCGAGGACGCCGAGGACGAGGAGGAGGAGCCGCCGGGCGCGGTGACGTCCAGCGTCAGCCCCGGTCCCGGATTGTTGGTCGGCGTGCAGGTCGTCGTCGTACCCAGCGCCTTGATGACGAGCGTGCCCGGCGTGAAGGTGACCTTGCCGGTCTTCTTCGGCGTGTAGGTGCCGCTCAAGTCACTGATCTTGATGGGGGTGTTGGCGGGGATCGCGGCCGCGTTGGGCGGACCGCTGACCGGCAGGGTCCCGCTGTCGGCGCCGCCCAGCCCGACACTGGCGCTCGGGGTCATCGCGCCCTTGCCCAGCTCGACGGGGCTGGAGGAGACGCCCTTCTCCCAGGACATGGTGATCTTGTAGCCGCTGCCGCTCCTGACGCCCTTCATGTCGATGGGCGAGACGGCGCTCTTGACGCCGATCGGGGTCTGACAGCGGTAGTTGACGTTGACGGCGTCGGCATGGGCCGCCGGCGCGGCCAGCAGCACCGCCGAGCCGGCCAGGGCCGCGGCGGACGCGAGCGCGGCGGTTCGTTTCGGGTACGACACGATCGGTCCACCCCATTCATTCCCGACGAAATTCCCGACGACAGTTACTGACGTTTCCTGACGGCACATCAGATTCGGCCGTCAAGGTACGCCCGGCGTCGTGAGGAAGGAAGACGCATCACACGCCGGAGTTGTGGCGATCCGGCGTGTGCGGCGGGTGGCGGGAGTGGAGGGTGGGCCCGGGGTCCGGGCGGCAGGGTTCTACGGCCTGCGCAGCACCTCCGGCAGCCCCCAGCGCCGTAGCACCTCGGGGACGGCGACGCTGCCGTCGGGCCGCTGGTGCTGTTCCAGCAGCGCCGGCACCAGTCGGCTGGTGGCCAGGCCCGAGGCGTTGAGGGTGTGGACGTACGCCGTCTTGCCGCCGCCGGCCGGGCGGTACCGGATGCCGCCGCGCCGGGCCTGGTAGTCACGGGCGTTCGAGACCGAGCTGACCTCGGCGTAGGTGCCGAGGCTGGGCAGCCAGACCTCGACGTCGTACGTCTTGGCCTGGGCGGCGCTGGTGTCGCCGGCGGCGAGCCGGGTGACCCGGTGGTGCAGCCCCAGCCCGGCGACCAGCTCCTCCGCTCGGGCGAGCAGTTCGAGCTGCGCCGCGTCCGAGTCGTCGGGCCGGGTGAGCTGGAACAGCTCGACCTTGTTGAACTGGTGGCCGCGCAGGGTGCCGCGCTCGGCGGTGCGGTAGCCGCCGGCCTCCTGGCGGTAACAGGGCGTGTAGGCCACGTACTTGAGCGGCAGCTCGGGCTCGTCGAGGGTCTCGCCCTGGTGCATCGCGGCGAGCGCGGTCTCGGCGGTGGGCAGCAGGAACCGCTCGGGACGGCCGTCGGCCGCGCGCTCCGTCACGAAGACGTCGTCCGCGAACTTCGGGAACTGGCCCGCGGTGTAGCCGGCCTGCCAGGTGAGCAGATGGGGCGGCAGGACGAAGGTGTAGCCCGCCCGGCGGTGGCTGTCCAGGAAGTGGTTGAGCAGCGCCCACTCCAGCGCGGCGCCCTCGCCGCGGTAGATCCAGTTCCCGCTGCCGGCGAGCGCGGCACCGCGCCGGTGGTCGACCAGGGCGAGCTCCTGGCCGAGCCGGACGTGGTCCCGGGGCGGGAACGCGAACTCCGGGCGGACGCCTTCGGCGCGGATGACCTCGTTGTGCTCCTTGCCGCCGGCGGGCACGTCCGGGTCGGGCAGATTGGGCAGGCCGTCGAGGAAGGCGCGGTGTTCCGCATCCAGCCGGCCGTGTGCGGCGGTGGCCCCGGTGACCCGGTCGGCCAGTTCCGTGGCGCGGGCCAGCAGTTCGCCGGGCGCCTCGCCCGTGCGGCGCCGGGCCGCGATCTCCGCCGAGACGCGGCGCCGCTCGCCGCGCAGCCGCTCCAGGGCCGTACGGGCCGCGCGCAGCCGTTCGTCGAGGGCGAGGAAGGCGTCGAGGTCCACGTCCAGGCCGCGTTTGCGCAGCCCCGCGCGGACCCGTTCGGGATGCTGTCGGATGAGGGTGACGTCGAGCATGGCGCTCTGCTCCGTATGTTCGGCGGGGCGGCGGCGTCCGCCCCGGGGCGTCCCTCGGGGCGTGGGCGAGAGGGTGCTCGCGGTGCCACCACGCCTTCGCCGTCTGCGACGGCCTCGTCGGGCCCGATGACGGGGGCCGGCCGGCGGGGCATGAGGGCCGCCGTGGCGCGACGGTCCGTTCCTCCCCGCGCTCGGGAGGGGATTCACCCGGGGTGCGAGGCCGCCTTCCCAGCTGCCGGCGGCTCTCTCGGCTCGCGAACGGCCCGGGTTACTCGTCTCCGTCAGCGCGTTGCGCACAGCGTAGGCAGCGCCGTACCCGGCGGCCATCGAATTTCCGCGCGCCGCCCGCGGACGGACCCGGTCGGACTACCCCGGGCCGCCCAGCTCCGCCCAGACCGTCTTGCCCGGCCGGCCCGTGGTGCGCACGACGCCCCAGTCCAGGCACAGCCGCTGCACGATGAACATGCCATGGCCGCCGGGGCGCCCGGCGCGGTGCGGGGTGCGGGGGGCCGGCTGGCCGGTGCCGTGGTCCGAGACCTCCAGCCGGATCACCTTGTTGTCGCAGGCCAGGACCAGTTCGTCGGGGCCCTCGGCGTGCAGACAGGCGTTGGTGACGAGTTCGGAGACGACGAGTAGCACGTCCTCGGCGGCGGCCCGCTGGTCGGCGCCGACGGCGGGCAGCCAGCCCCATGCGTACAGCGCCTGCCGGGTGAAGTCGCGGGCGAGCGGGACGACCCCGCTCTCCCCTTGCAGGCGGAGTCTGCGGACCAGTGGTCCGCCGGTGTCCGCGGTACCGCCGGGGGTCCCGGACGGCACGGACGGCGCGGCTGCCCCCGTGGGCGCGCCGGCCGTCGGCGTGCCCTGCTCGGACGCCCCGGGAGCGCCGCTGGGCTCCGGGCCGCGGTCGCCCGGCGGGTAAGGCCGGGTGGTGCTCATCAGCGCTTCACCTCACCGATTCACCGGTTCACGATTCAAAGGCCGGCACGGGTCCGTGCCGGCCGGTCCATGGTCCGCCCGCCGTCCGCACGGGATGTGCTGCTCGCCCGTCCGTCGCACGTACGTCCCGTCCATCGTCGCGCCGGTCCCGGGGCGGTCCGGGCCGGCTGTCGTCAGGGTGTGTCCCGCCTCCTCCTGCCCTCTCCTGCCCGGCCGATCCGGCACAACACCCCTGTTTTCGGCGTTGCGGACGCGGGCGCGCACGGCCGGCGGCGCGAGGAAGGGCGGGGACGGCGGGCTCAGTCGGCGCCGTCGGCCAGGGCCGCCTCCACGGAGTCATGCACGGTGAAGACCGCCTCGGCCCCCGTGATCTCGAACACCCGGGCCACCACGGGCTGCATCCCGGCCAGATGGACCCCGCCGCCGGCGGCCTCCGCCTTCAGCCGGGCACCGAGCAGCACGTTCAGGCCCGTGGAGTCGCAGAACTCCAGGCGCGTGCAGTCCACGACCAGGCGCGCGAAGCCCTTGGCCAGGAGGTCGTCGAGGGGCTCACGCAGCAGATCGGCGGTGTGGTGGTCAAGCTCACCCGCCGGCTGCACGACGGCACTGGAGCCCGCTTCCCGCACCTCCACCAGAAGCCGGCCCGACTGTGCGCTGCCGACCATCCCGTGGTCCATGCCGTCTCTCTCCCGAGGTCGCGAACGCTGACTGCTCTCGAACATTACGCCTTCCATGCGCACTCCGGCACCCGAAGAACTTCACAGAATAGGACATACCTGAACAGAACGCACTTGCGATCGGTTCGGTGGAGCAGGTAGGGCTAGTAAGTACACCTACCGCTACACGCCGGCTTTGGAGGCGCCGCACACCGCAGTGCACGAACTGGCTTCGGCAGCCATATGCCGAGAACGATGGAGGACACCATGTCAGCCCGGCTCGACGCATCGCATACCCGGACCGCGACGTCGACACCCCCTCCGGAACCGCCGGATCATCCCATCGACGCCCTCGACCCCTTCGAGGGACTCCCGGAGATCCCCCCGTACGACGAGATCGGCCCGGTGGATGCGCGGGCGCTGTCCAAGACCCTCTTCGAGCGCCTGGAGTCGCTGGAGGAAGGGACGCACGAGTATTCGTACGTCCGCAACACCCTCGTCGAGCTGAACCTCGCACTCGTCAAGTTCGCCGCCTCCCGCTTCCGCTCGCGCAGCGAGCCGATGGAGGACATCATCCAGGTCGGCACCATCGGCCTGATCAAGGCGATCGACCGCTTCGAGCTGTCGCGCGGCGTCGAGTTCCCGACCTTCGCGATGCCGACCATCATCGGCGAGATCAAGCGTTTCTTCCGTGACACCTCGTGGTCCGTGCGCGTGCCGCGCCGGCTGCAGGAGCTGCGCCTGGACCTGGCCAAGGCCGGGGACGAGCTGGCCCAGCGGCTGGACCGCGCGCCGACCGTCCCGGAGCTGGCCGACAAGCTCGGCATCTCCAACGACGAGGTCGTCGAGGGCATGGCCGCGTCGAACGCCTACACCGCCTCGTCGCTGGACGCCCAGCCCGAGGAGGACGAGACCGAGGGCGCGCTCGCGGACCGGATCGGGTACGAGGACCACGGCCTGGAGGGCATCGAGTACATCGAGTCGCTCAAGCCGCTGATCGCCGAACTCCCCTCCCGGGACCGGAAGATCCTCTCCCTGCGCTTCGTGGCGAACATGACCCAGTCGGAGATCGGCGAGGAACTCGGCATCTCCCAGATGCATGTCTCCCGCCTGCTGTCCCGCACGCTGGTACGGCTGCGCAAGGGGCTGACACTCATGGAATGACCGCGCCGGCCCGGCGTCGCCAACGACGCCGGGCCGCCGCGGTGTTGACCGTCGCCGCCGACCGGCGCCCCATGCGCCAACCGTTATCCGATTACCCGCGGTAACCTCTTTTCCCCTCCCGTCCCCTCCACCACCATGGGCCGCCGAACCGCTTGGTTGGTCAGATGCCTTCGCGGGACGGACGGTGGTGCATGACCGAGGAGGACCGGACCGCTGCGGCCGAGGAGTGCGCGGACGTACCGGACGCCCGGCTGACCGACCTGCTGCACTCCCCCGCCCCGACGGCGTACCCCGACCCCGACGCCCGCGTTCGTCCCCCCTGGCACCTCCTTCGCACAGGTGGTGAACCTGTCGACGGGCCGCTGCCTGGACATCCGCGACGGCGACCTGGAGCAGGGCAACGACGTCGTCACGGCACCCTGCTCCGGTTCCGCGACCCAGCGCTGGCGGTTCGACACCTATCTCGGCGTGCTCCGCTCGGCGGCCGACGACGACTTCTGCCTGGACAGCCGCGGCGCCACCGACCGCGGTGTGGGCATCTGGACCTGCGACTCGGTCCACAGCGACAACGGCGACAACCTCCGCTTCAGCGTCGGCCCCGACGGCACGATCCGCCCGGACATCGCCATCGAAACGGCGGTGACTCCGGACGGCCGGCACGGGGTGGCCCTGCGTCCGCTGGACGGCGAGCGGGACCAGCGGTGGCGGGCGGGGACCCGGTAACCGCCCCCTGCCGACGACTACGCTGTCCGCGCACCGTCAAGTCCTGGTGATCGCGTGCACAGCACCCTGAGTGCCGACGGCCGATGGCGCCCGTCCCCTTCGTCGCACCGTCGTCCCCCGCTTTGTGGAGGAGTGCCCATGACCGTCACCGCGGCCCGCAGCGGCCGGCTGACCGATCTTCCCGTCCTGCTGGTCGCGGTGGTGTGGGGTTCCAGCTATCTGGCGGCCAAAGGGGTCACCACGGAACGGACCGTACCCGCCGTGCTGGTGCTGCGGTTCGCCGTGGTGCTGCCGGTGCTGGTCGCCGCGGGCCGGCGGCGGCTGCGCGCCCTGAGCGCCGTGCAGCTGCGCGGGGCCGGGCTGCTGGGACTGATACTCGCCGGGATCTTCCTGCTGGAGACGTACGGCGTGGTGCACACCTCGGCGACCAACGCCGGGCTGATCATCAGCCTCACCATGGTGTTCACCCCGGTGGCCGAGAGCCGGGTGCGCGGCACCCGGCTGCCCGGCGCCTTCCTGGCGGCCGCGGGGCTGTCGGTGCTCGGCGTGGCGCTGCTCACCCAGGGCGCCGGTTTCACCGCCCCGACCGGCGGCGACCTGCTGATGCTGGGGGCCGCCGTCGCGCGTACCGTGCATGTCCTCGCCATGTCCCGCATGGAGTCGGTGCGCGGCGCGGACGCGCTGTCGCTGACCACCGTTCAGCTGGGCGGGGCGGTCGTCGTGTTCGCCGCGCTGGCGGCGCTGCCGGGCACCGGTGCCTCGCCCTGGGTGGCCGCGGCCGGCTTCGGCGCCGGGGACTGGCTGGGGCTGCTCTATCTGTCCGCGTTCTGCACCCTGTTCGCGTTCTTCGTGCAGATGTGGGCGGTGCGCCGTACCTCTCCGTCCCGGGTGAGCCTGCTGCTCGGCACGGAGCCGGTGTGGGCCGCGGCGGCCGGCATCGCCGTCGGCGGGGACCGGCCCGGCTGGCTGGGCCTGCTGGGCGCGGTCCTGGTGCTCGCCGGCACCTCGTGGGGACGGTCGGTGGCGGACCGGGAGCGGGGGTCCGGAAGGACCACGGAGACGGCGACCGCGGGGACGGCGACCACGGGGACGGGGGCCGGGACCGCGGGGACGGGGGCCGAGGCCACGGGGGCCGGGGCCGCGGTGTGAGGTCATGCGCCTCCGGGCCGCCATGGCCGCCCGTGGCCGCCGAGCACCCGCTCAGACGACCCGTACGCCGCCCCGCCACACCCCGCTGACCAGCGGCACCCCCGGCCGGTACGCCAGGTGGACATGGCTCGGGGCGTCCAGGAGGGTCAGGTCGGCGCGGGCGCCCGGGGTGAGGTGGCCGATGTCGGTGCGGCGCAGGGCCGCCGCGCCGCCGGCGGTCGCCGACCAGACCGCCTCGTCCGGGGTCATCCGCATGTCACGGACGGCCAGGGCGATGCAGAAGGGGACGGAGGAGGTGAAGGACGAGCCCGGGTTGCAGTCCGTGGACAGGGCGACCGTCACGCCCGCGTCGAGGAGGCGGCGGGCGTCCGGCCACTTCGCCCGGGTGGAGAACTCGGCGCCGGGCAGGAGCGTGGCCACCGTGCTGCCGTTGGCCAGGGCGTCGACGTCGTCGTCGGTGAGGTGGGTGCAGTGGTCGGCGCTGGCCGCGTCCAGTTCGACGGCCAGCTGGACGCCGGGGCCGTAGGAGAGCTGGTTGGCGTGGATGCGGGGGTGCAGACCCTTCGCCCTGCCCGCCGTGAGGATCGCGCGGGCCTGGTCGCCGTCGAAGGCGCCCTTCTCGCAGAACACGTCGATCCAGCGGGCGTGCGGGGCGCACGCGTCCAGCATCTCGCCGGTGACCAGGGCGACATAGGCGGCCGGGTCGTCGGCGTGGTCGGGCGGGACGATGTGCGCGCCGAGGTACGTCACCTCGTCGGTGTGCCGCGCCGCGAGGCGCAGCGCGCGGGCCTCGTCCTCGACGGTCAGGCCGTAGCCCGACTTCGTCTCGAAGGTGGTGGTGCCCTGGCGGAGGGCCTCCGCCAGGTAGTGGGTCAGGTTCGCCTCCAGCTCCGCGTCGCTCGCCGCCCGGGTGGCCGCGACCGTGGTGCGGATACCGCCCGCCGTGTAGGAGCGGCCGGACATACGGGCGTTGAACTCCTGCGTGCGGTCCCCGGCGAAGACCAGGTGGGAGTGGGAGTCGACGAAGCCCGGCAGCACCGTCCGGCCGCCCGCGTCGACCCGGTTGTCAGTGGCGGGTGCTTTGCTGGCTTCACCGGTCCACGCGACGCGGTCGCCGTCGATGACGACGGCCGCGTCCTGGACCAGGCCGAGGGGGGACCCGTCACCGAGGGAGGGGTCGTTGGTGACCAGCGTGGCGATGTTGGTGATGACGGTGCTGCTGCTCATGGTGTCCTCGTGGGTGGTGGTCAGGAGCGGAGGGCCTCGACTGCCCGCGCGAGGGCCTGCGGCACATCGGGTACGAGCGTGTGCGCGCCGTCGCGTACGACCTGCCGGCCGCCCACGACGGTATGCCGTACGTCCGCCGAGGTCGCCGCGAAGACGGCCGTCTCGGCGCCCAGCCTGGGCAGCGTGCCCGCCGTCCTGACCGAGTCGAGGGCGATCGTCGTGAAGTCGGCGAGGGAGCCCGCCTCCAGGGTGCCGGCCTCGTCCCAGCCGAGGGCGGCGTGGCCGTCGACGGTGGCGGCCCGCAGCAGGGAGTTCGCCGTCCAGTGGCCCCGGGTGCGGGTGCGCAGCCGCTCGTCCAGCTCCATCGCGCGCGCCTCTTCGAGCAGGTCGATGACGGCGTGGCTGTCGGAGCCGAGGGAGAGCGGGGAGCCGGCCCGCTGGAGGGCGACGGCGGGGCCGATGCCGTCGGCGAGGTCCCGCTCGGTCGTCGGGCACATACAGGTGCCGGTGCCGGAGCCGCCGAGCAGGGCGATGTCCTCGTCGGTGAGATGGGTGCTGTGCACACCGGTGGTGCGCGGCCCGAGGACGCCGTGGTCGGCGAGCAGCCGGGTGGGCGTGACGCCGTGGGCGGCCAGGCAGGCGTCGTTCTCGGCGGTCTGCTCCGACAGATGCACATGCAGCGGGGCCCGCCGCTCCTGCGCCCATCCCGCCACGGTCGCCAACTGCCCGGCGGGCACGGCCCGTACGGAGTGGATCGCCGCCCCGATCCGCGCGTGATCCCGCTCCTTGAGAACTGCACAGCGTGCCGCCCAGGCCTCCGCGCTGCCGTCGGAGAACCGCAGCTGGTGGGTGTTGGGGGCCTCACCACTGTGCTTGTTCAAGAGGGCGGAGGACAGATAGCAGGTGTCGAGGAGGGTGATCCGGATGCCGGCCTCGGCGGCGGCGTCGATCAGTGCCTCGCCCATCGCGTTGGGGTCGGCGTAGGGGGTGCCGCCCTGCGCGTGGTGCACGTAGTGGAACTCGCCGACACAGGTGATGCCGGCCAGGGCCATCTCGGCGTACACCGCGCGCGCCAGGGCGTGGTAGGTCTCCGGGGTCAGACGGTCGGCGACGGAGTACATCACCTCGCGCCAGGTCCAGAAGGTGCCGCTGCCGACCTGGACGGTGCCGCGCAGCGCCCGATGGAAGGCGTGGCTGTGGGCGTTGGCGAGCCCCGGCAGCGTGAGTCCGCGCAGCACCTCGGCGCCGGGCGGCGGGGTGGGGACGCCGGTGCGGACGGCACTGATCCGCCCGCCGTCCACATCGAGCAGCACGCCCGGCTCGACGGTGGTGTCGCGCCAGGCGTGTTCCAGCCAGTAGGTCGCCCTGGTCACCTGCAGGCCAGCCCTTCCAGTACGTCGGCGAGCGCACGCACCCCGGCCACGCAGTCGTCCTCGGCGGCGTACTCGGCCGGGGAGTGCGAGACACCGGTGGGGTTGCGTACGAACAGCATGGCGGTCGGAATGCTGCCGGAGAGGATTCCGGCGTCGTGTCCGGCTCCGGTCCCGAGGACGGGCACCTTCAGCTCGGTGTCCTTGCCGAGGATGCGGGCGAGTTCGTCGCGCAGGGCGTGGTCGAACTCGACGACCGGGGTGAAGGACTCCCGCACGACGTCGAGATCGATGCCGTGGGCGTGCGCGTACTCCCGGGCCGCCTTCTCGACACCGCCGACCACCGTGTCCAGGGTGTCCTGGTCGGCGGCGCGGGAGTCGAGCCAGCCGCGCACGAGGGAGGGGATCGCGTTGACCCCGTTGGGCTCCACGGCGATCTTCCCGAAGGTGGCGACGGCGCCCGCGAGTTCGGCCTCCCGGCGGGCGGCGAGCACGGTCTCGGCGTACGACAGCATCGGGTCGCGCCGGTCGGCCAGCCGGGTGGTGCCGGCGTGGTTGGCCTCGCCCCGGAAGTCGAACCTCCAGCGTCCGTGCGGCCAGATGGCACTGGCGATGCCGACCCGGTCGCCGGACAGGTCCAGCGCGCGGCCCTGCTCGACGTGCAGTTCCACGAAGGCGCCGATGCGGGCCAGCCGCTCCGGGTCGGCTCCGATGCCCTCGGGGTCGTACCCGGCGGCCTCCATGGCCTGCGGCAGGCTGATCCCGTCCCCGTCGGTGAGCCGGTGCGCCTGCTCGACGCTCAACTGCCCGGCGGTGAGCCGCGACCCGACACAGGCGAGCCCGAACCGGGCCCCTTCCTCGTCACCGAAGTTGACGAGGGCGAGGGGCCTGGTGAACCGCACGCCCCTGCCACGCAGTTCGTCGAGCGCGGCGAAGGAGGACACGACCCCGAGGGGCCCGTCGAAGGCCCCGCCGTCCGGCACGGAGTCCAGATGCGACCCGGTGACGACGGCGTCCCCGGCGGCCGGGTCCCCGAGCCAGGCCCACTGATTCCCGTTCCGGTCGACCTCGTGGACCAGCCCACGGTCCTCGGCCTGCTGCCTGAACCAGGCCCGGCAGTCGGCGTCGGCCCCGCTCCAGGCATAGCGGCGGTAGCCGCCGGAGGCGGAGTTGCGGCCGATCGGCAGCAGCTCCGCCCACATGCTGTGGAAGGTCACGCCTGGTCACCCTCGCGCATCGGCACCCGGACCCCACGCTCGGCCGCAACCGACTCCGCGATGTCGTACCCGGCGTCCACATGCCGGATGACACCCATACCGGGGTCGTTGGTCAGGACCCGACGGATCTTCTCGCCGGCCAGCTTCGTCCCGTCGGCCACCGTCACCTGACCCGCGTGGATCGACCGCCCCATGCCCACGCCGCCACCGTGGTGGATGGACACCCAGGACGCCCCGGACGCCACGTTCACCATGGCGTTCAGCAGCGGCCAGTCGGCGATCGCGTCGGACCCGTCGAGCATGGCCTCGGTCTCGCGGTACGGGGAGGCGACGGAGCCGCAGTCCAGGTGGTCACGGCCGATCGCCAGCGGAGCGGCGAGCTCCCCGCTCGCCACCATGTCGTTGAACCGCTCGCCGGCCTTGTCGCGCTCGCCGTAGCCGAGCCAGCAGATGCGCGCGGGCAGGCCCTGGAAGTGGACGCGCTCGCGGGCCATCTTGATCCAGCGGGCCAGGGACTCGTTCTCCGGGAACAGCTCCAGGATCGCCTTGTCGGTCTTGGCGATGTCGGCGGGGTCGCCGGACAGGGCGGCCCAGCGGAAGGGGCCCTTGCCCTCGCAGAAGAGGGGGCGGATATAGGCGGGGACGAAGCCGGGGAAGGCGAACGCCCGGTCGTATCCGGCGAGTTGGGCCTCGCCACGGATGGAGTTGCCGTAGTCGAAGACCTCGGCGCCGGCGTCCATGAAGCCGACCATGGCCTCGACGTGCCGGGCCATGGACTCCCGCGCACGCGCGGTGAAGCCGGCCGGGTCCTTGGCGGCGGCGTCGGCCATGTCCTCGAAGGCCACGCCCACCGGCAGATAGGACAGCGGGTCGTGGGCGGAGGTCTGGTCGGTGACGATGTCGATGGGGGCGTTCATCGCGAGCAGCTGCGGGACCAGCTCGGCCGCGTTGCCGAGGACGCCGATGGACAGCGGGCGGCGGGCGTCGCGGGCCTCGGTGGCGAGCTGGAGCGCGTGGTCCAGCGAGTCCGCCCTGACGTCCAGGTAGCGGTGCTCGATGCGGCGCTCGATGGCGCGCGGGTCGCAGTCGATGCAGATCGCGACGCCGTCGTTCATGGTCACGGCGAGGGGCTGGGCGCCGCCCATGCCGCCGAGGCCGGCCGTCAGGGTGATCGTGCCGGCCAGGGTGCCGGCGAACTTCTTCGCGGCGACGGCGGCGAAGGTCTCGTAGGTGCCCTGGAGGATGCCCTGGGTGCCGATGTAGATCCAGGAGCCGGCGGTCATCTGGCCGTACATGGTCAGGCCGAGGGCCTCCAGACGGCGGAACTCCTCCCAGTTGGCCCAGTCGCCGACGAGGTTGGAGTTGGCGATGAGGACGCGCGGGGCCCACTCGTGGGTCTGCATCACACCGACCGGGCGGCCGGACTGGACCAGCATGGTCTCGTCCTGCTTGAGGGTCTTCAGCGTGCGCACCATCGCGTCGAAGGAGCGCCAGTCACGGGCGGCCTTGCCGGTGCCGCCGTAGACGACGAGCTTGTCGGGATGCTCGGCGACCTCCGGGTCGAGGTTGTTCTGCAGCATCCGCAGGGCGGCTTCCTGCTGCCATCCCAGGGCGCTCAGTTCCGTGCCGCGCGGTGCTCGTACGGGGCGGGGTCCCGACATCGTCTGCCTCCTCCTGTTACTGCCTCTATTCACATCCTGATGGCCTGAATAGAACTAGTCAATACATCTGGCCGAGCCCGTCCGCGCGCCGCCGGTGTTTGGCTGGATGCACAGGCGACCCAGACGAGGGGAGAGACCGTGGAGCGGGACACCGGGGGCATCGGGGACAGCGGGGGCAGCAGGGACAGCGAGGCGCGGCAGCGCGCCGCCCGGCGGGACGAGGCGGTGCGGGCCGCCGTGGAGCAGGGGCTGCTGGGGCCGGACGCGGCCGTGGTCGGGCTGCTCGACGTGACCGGGATCCAGGAGTCGGCGGCGGCCCTGCGGGCGGCGTTCGACGCGGTCGTGGCGCCCGGGACGCCGGTGCTGCACGCCTTCGCGGTGAAGGCGACCCCGCTGGTGCCGGTGCTGCGGCTGCTGCATGAAGCGGGCATCGGCGCGGAGGTGGCGAGCCCCGGCGAGCTGGCGCTGGCCCGGGCGGCCGGGGTGCCGGCCGCGCGGACGGTGCTGGACTCCCCGGCGAAGACCCCGGCGGAGCTGCGCGAGGCGCTGGCGCTGGGCATCGCCGTGAACGCCGACAACCCGCAGGAGCTGGACCGCCTGGACGCCCTCGTGCGCACGGCCCCCACCCGGTCCCCGCTCGGCATCCGGGTCAACCCGCAGATCGGCGGCGGCACCATCGGGGCCACCTCGACGGCGACGCCGACCTCGAAGTTCGGGGTGGCGCTGCGCGACGAGGGGGCGCGCGAGTGGGTCGTACGGGCGTACCTGGAGCGGCCCTGGCTGACCCGGCTGCATGCGCACACCGGCTCGCAGGGCATCCCGCCGGCGCTGCTGGCGCGCGGCGTGGCGGAGACGTACGCGCTCGCGGAGGAGATCAACGAGCGGGCGGGCGGGCGGCAGATCGACACGCTCGACATCGGCGGCGGGCTGCCGGTGAACTTCGCGGGCGAGGCGACCGCGCCGTCGTACGCGGACCATGCCCGGCTGCTGGCCGCCGAGGTGCCGGGGCTGTTCGACGGGCGGTACGGGCTGGTGACCGAGTTCGGGCGGTCGCTGCTGGCCAAGCAGGGGACGGTGGTGGCCCGGGTGGAGTACGCCAAGAGCGCGGGCGGGCGGCGGATCGCGGTGACGCACGCGGGCGTGCAGGTGGCGACGCGCACCGTGTACGCGCCGCAGGCATGGCCGCTCAGGATCGCCGCGTACGACGCCAAGGGGCGGCCGAAGCCGGGGCCCGAGGTGGTGCAGGACGTGGCCGGGCCGGCCTGTTTCTCCGGCGATCTGCTCGCCGAGGGGCGCGCACTGCCCCTGCTGGAACAGGGCGACTTCGCGGCGGCGCTGGACACGGGCGCGTACTACTTCGCCCACCACTACGCCTACAACTCCCTTGCCCGGCCCGGCATCCACGGCTTCGCGCCGGACGGCTCGGGCGGCGTCACCTTCGCGACCGTACGGGAGCCGCAGACCGTCGACGAGGTGGTGGCGGAGTCCGGCGGGGCGCACGCGGACGCACTCACCACCCTCCGGGCGTCCGGCAGCCGTTGACGCACGCCGGGCGCCCCTCGAACGAATGGATCAACTCACCTGGCACACACGTCAGTTGACCAACACTAGTACCCCGGACGCATGTTCCACTGGAAAATGCCAAAGGCTCCTCCTCCCGCGCACACGTTGCGTAGTGTCGCTGTCACTCAACCGGATTCCCAGGCGGGAGGGGAGCCACGGTGCCCGGAATCGACGAGTGTCTGCTGGCAGCGATGCGGTTGCCCGGTGCGCGGGGCGCGGCACTGGTGGACTGGACGAGCGGACTCGCCCTCGGCACGGTCGGGGACGCGCCCGGCGGCGATCACGAGACGACCGCCGCGGAGGCCGCCGAACTGGCCCGGATGGCCGCCGAGCACGGCGCCTTCGCGGCCCGGAGCGATGACGGGCGCCCGCCCGTCGAGGACGTGATCGTCAGCAATCACGACAGCTACCACCTGCTGCGGTTCGTGGACACGTCCTTCGACAGCAGCGTCTTCCTGCATCTGTGGCTCGGCCGCGAGGAGGGCAACCTCGCCCTCGCCCGGATCCGGCTCGGCGAGATGGCGGCCCGGCTGGTGCTGGGATGACCCTGGTGCAGATACCTACGCCGCCTCCTCTGCCGGTGCGGGACAAAACGGCCGGCCGGGCGCTGTCGCCGATGCTGACCCGGCTCGCCGAGGAGCGGGCCACCGGCATCCTGGTCCGTGAGCACGGCACCCTGTATCTCGCCGAGGGCCGGGTGGTACACGCCGAGAGCCCGTTCGCCCCCGGACTCGATGTGCTCCTCACGGCCCACGGCACCCTCGCGAGCGCCGCCTGGCAGCGGGCCGCCGCCCGCGCGTCCGGCCCGCTGCGGGCCGCCGAACTCCTGCTGGACGAGGGGCTGTTGCCCGCGGGCGCGCTGGAGCTGTGCCATCTGGACGCGGTGTACGACGCCGGGTACTTCACCCTGGCCCCGAGCAGCACCCCGGGCCGCTTCCGCTACGACAACACGCCCCGCGTCGGCCCGCTGCCCTCGGTGCCGGTCGTCGCCCTCGAACGGGAGACGCTGCGCCGCCGGCTGCTGCTGCACCGGCTGTGGCCCGACCCGGCCGCCGACGGCGCCCCGCTGATCCGCACGGACCCCGCGCGCGCCGCGCCCGTCACGCCCCGGCAGCGGGCGGTCCTGGACCGCGTGGACGGTGTCCGCACGGCCGTCGGGATCGCCCGGAACCTGGGCCGGCAGGCCTTCCACACGCTGGTCGACGTGCGCCGGCTCGCGGCGGCCGGCCATGTCACCCCGCTGGCACCCCACCCGCCGGAACCCCGTGTGACGGCGCCTTCCCCGCTGCCCCCACCCCCGGTCACCGACCCCGACATCGCGCTGCTGAAGAGGCTCAGGGATGCACTGGAGGCGCTTTGAACGGCACCGCCCCGCCGAGAGGAGAGAGCTGATGGTGTCCGAGGAGGACCTCCAGGCCGTCCTGGACGAGCTGCACCGGCTGCGCAGCCGGGTACCGCAGCTCACCGGGGCCCTGGCGGCCGGCGTCGACGGTCTCGTCGTCGCCCATGACACGCCCGGAGTCGACCCGGAGGGCCTCTCGGCCCTGACCGCCGCCGCGCTCGGCGTCGCCGTCCGGGTCACCGACGCCACCGGGCACGGCGGCTTCCGGGAGCTGCTGGTGCGCGGCGAGCGCGGCTATGTCGCCACCTACGCGGCCGGCCGCACCGCCGTACTGACCCTGCTCGCCCAGGACCGGGTCAACGTCGGCCGGCTGCACCTGGAAGGCCGCCGGGCCGGCGCCCGCGTCGGAGAGCTGCTCGACGCCGCCGAGGCCACGGCACAGGCCGTACGCCGGCCCCCCGCGACCACACCCGCACGCGCCCGGAGCACGCGCACACCACGCGCCGGTACCGCACGCACCACAACCGACAGTTGAGAGGATCACCATGGCAAACACCGAGACGGCCCTGAAAGAGGCGCTGACCTCCGTCGAGGGCGCCACCGGCGTCGCGCTCGTCGACTACACCAGCGGCATGGCGCTGGGCACGTTGGGCGGCAGCAAGAGCTTCGACATGAACGTGGCCGCGGCCGGGAACACGGATGTGATCCGCGCCAAGATGCGCACGATGGAGATGCTGGGCCTCAAGGGTGAGATCGAGGACGTCCTGATCACGCTCTCGGACCAGTACCACCTGATCCGCCTGCTCAAGAGCCGCGGCGGCAACGGCCTGTTCCTCTACCTGGTCCTCGACTCCTCCCGGGCCAACCTGGCGATGGCCCGTCACCAGCTGAAGAAGATCGAGCAGGAACTGGAGATCTAGGGCGTGTTGCGAAAGTCCCGGGAGACCGGGACCAGCTCGGCGGTACGGCGGCGGGCCCCGCCCGGGGCCGCGTCGCCGGCCGCGACGCCCGTGCCGCGCAGGCCCTTGACGGCCTTGCCCGCCGGGCGTCCACCACGCCGGTCGAGCCAGTCGACGCGCACCCACAGCAGTGTCTCCTCGGCGCGCTCGCGCCGCCCGAGCCAGGCGGCCTTCAGCCGCAGCCCGGTGCCGAGACCGGCGAGCAGCATGCCGCCGGCGGCGGGCAGCGCGAAGGACGAGCCGAGCGCGACGACGGAGGCCGCCAGCAGCCACCAGCGGTGGCCCCGCCGCCAGTTGCGCACGGTCACCGCCCGGTCCTGCAGTACGTCGTACTTGCCCGCGCGGGCCGCGCCGCGGGCAAGGGCGACGTACCGACCCCGGCGCACCAGTGCCACGACCGCCATGCCGACGAGGAACAGCGCGGCACCGGTGAGCACCCCGATCCGGCGGCCGGTCACCCCGGGCGGCAGCACCCCGATCCCCGCGGCGCACACCCCGAACCACCACAGCGGAGCCGCCCCGGCCCGTACGACGACGGCCACCCGGGCCAGTCCCTGTCCTCCGCGTCCTCCGCGCGCCACGATCCGCCTCCTCTTCGTACCGGCACCGTCTCTTCGTACCGGCACCGTCCGCCGTACCGGCACAGTGCTGTCGGCCGGGCACGGTAACGAGGGAACGTGAGACGAGTCTGAGAGCGCGCCCGCGGGCAGGTCACTCCACGAACAGGCCCCGCGCCGCGGCCTTCGCGTCGAACTCCTCCAGCCGGGCCTGCGCCTCGGGAAGATCGTCGCAGACCGCCTCCAGCAGCACCCGTCCGAGCAGCATCGGCGCGCACGCGGTGTCGAAGGCGAGCCCGGTGCCGACGGCGGCGGGCAGCAGCAGATCGGAGTGCCCCGCGACCGGCGCGAACGCGGAGTCGGCGACGGTGACGGTGGTCAGGCCCATGTCCTTGGCGTAGGCGAGGGTGTCGACGACCTCGCGCGGATGCCGGGGCAGCGCGAAGCACAGCAGCGCGGAGGCGCCCGCGCGGACGGCGGCGTCGATCCGGTCCTGGACCATCGTGCCGCCCTCGTCGAGCAGCCGGACGTCCGGGTGGACCTTGGCGGCGAAGTAGGCGAAGCCGTACGCCTGGGAGGCGGCCGCGCGCAGGCCGAGCACCGGCAGCGGGCGGGAGGCGGCGAGGATCCGGCCGGCCTTCTGCACCGGGCGCGGGTCGGCGAGCAGGTCGGCGAGGTGCCGCAGGTTCTCGATCTCGGCCTTGACGGCCTGCTGGTACTCGTTGAAGGCACCCGCCTCGGCGGCCGGTTCGGCGGGCACGACCTCGCGCAGATGCCGGCGCAGCGCCGGATAGCCGTCGAAGCCGAGCGCGACGGCGAACCGGGTCACCGACGGCTGGCTGACGCCGGCCAGCTCGGCCAGCTCCACGCTGGACAGAAAGGGCACGTCGGCGGCCCTGCGCACCATGCTGTGCGCGATCCGGCGCTGGGTCGGCGTCAGCCGGTGGCCCTCGAACAGCGCCTGCAGCCGGTTCGCGGGACTGTCGCTCACCGCACCGGAGGCCACCTGGGAGGCGGCGCCTTCCGTGGCATCTGCACCGATACCCCTGTCCACGCTCATGACGCGCTCCCCCTCCAGATGTCCGTGAACCGGTCGAGCAGTGCGGCCGCCTGCGTCACATCGTCCGTGAGCGGCCGGTCGGCCGGGTCGGCGTCGAGGACCGGCTCGGCGAGCGCGAACGCCGCTCCGGCCGGCAGCCCGGGGTCGGGCCTGAGGTCGCGCTGGCGCAGCGCCCGGACGGCGGCGACCAGCTCACAGCCGACCACCAGACGGTACGCACCGCACGCGCGCAGGGTCTGCCGCGCGGCGAGCGAGGCGAAGCTGGCCTGTTCCTCGACGCCCCGGGAGAGTACAGCGTGGCCGAGCGAGGCGGGCGCGGAGAAGGCCCGCAGATCACCGAGGGCCGCGCCGGCCGCGTACTCCAGGATCATCACCCCCGAGGAGGCCGGCTCGTGGTCGGCGAGGAAGGGGCGCAGCCGGGTGTAGGCGGGCTCGTTGAGGGTGGACAGACGGGATGTCGACAGCCGGGCCACCTGGGTCGCGGCGAGCCTGAAGTGGTCGAGGGCGAGGGCCAGTTGAGCCGCGTAGAAGCCGCCGTGGTGGTAGGCGGCGAGGTCCTCGGCGGCGATGAGCGGGTTCTCGGCGGCCGCGTTGATCTCCACGGCCAGCACCCGCTCCAGGGCATCGGCGGCGTCGTGCGCGGGGCCGTGGATCTGGGGCAGACAGCGCAGGCCGTAGGGGTCCTGGATCCGGCCGAGCGGCGGGGTCGGCCGGTCGGCGGCGCCGATCAGCTCGCGCATCCGCCGGGCCACCTCGACGCTGCCCCGGTGCGGGCGGGCGGCGTGCACCGGGTCGGCGTACGCCTCGTGGGAGCCGTCGACGGCGAGCAGGGACAGCGCCGCGACGACCTGGGTGGCGCCGATGAGCCCGCGCAGCTCGTGCAGGGCGAGCGCGGACTGGCCGAGGGTGAGGGCGTTGCTGCTGATCAGGGCGAGGGCGTCGTTGTTGTCGAGGGGCTGCGGCGCGGGGGCGCCCACACCGCGCCAGGGGTGTTCACCGGCGAGCGCGAGCCCGACCTGGGCCAGGGCCGCGATATCACCGGTACCGACGGAACCGAACTCGTTGACGACCGGATACGCGCCGCTCTCCAGCGCCTCGCACAGCGCGGTGACCACCCCGGGCCGCAGCCCGGCACCGCCGGCCAGCAGCTGATTGGCGCGGACGGCGAGCATCGCCCGCACCTCACGCGCCGGAAGCTCTTCGCCGATGGCACCGGCGTGGCTGCGCAACAGCCGCAGACCGTGCCCGGCGGCGGCCTCGGTGGGCACGTCCTCGTTCCGGTTGGCACCGACACCGGTGGACCGGCCGTAGACCCGCCCGGTGGCCGCGATCTGCCGCGCGGCACTCCAGGACCGCTCCACCCGCCGCATCGCACCGCCCTCGGCAACGGGACGGACGGCACCGCCGGCAAGACGTACGACACCCTCGACACCGAGTCCGGACCCGTCGAGGACCACGGTCGCCGATCGCTCGGACGGCACGGGCTGCGACGTATCCACGGCACGAGACGACACCATGCCCAGACTCCCCTCGACCCGTCACCAGACTATTCACACACCAAGAACTCTGCATGACGTTATACAGCCGAGCAAGGGGCGTCTCATGACCCAGCCCGACCCGGCAGCCCGGTCCCGAAAGGGGGGCTTTCCCCAGTGCGCGGGGCGGGTGTGGTTTCTAGGGTGGGGGCATGAGCACACTGGACTCGCGGGACGCCGGCCTGAATCTGCGGAAGGACCCGGACCTGCGGAAGGAACTCGACGCCACCGTGCGGGCCCGCACGGATCTCGGTGCCGAGTACGACTCCGCGCTGGTCGACTCCTTCCTGGAGAAGGTCGAGCAGCGGATCGACGACGCCGTGGACCGCCGGGTGCGGCGGCACCTGGCCGAGCAGCGGATGACGACCGCGCGCGGCACCCGGCGCCCGAAGGACGCCGACAGCTGGCCGGAGCGCTTCGGGTTCGCCATCGTCTCGCTGGTCCTCGCCGTGCCGCTGACGGCCATCAGCGGCGCCTTCGGAGGGATGACCGGGATGGTGGCGACCTGGGCCGGCATCGTCGGTGTCAACGCGGCCCAGGCCGTGCGCACCAACCCGGAGATCCTCTCCGGCCGGCGGCGCACGGAGTCCGACGGCTGACGTCCCGGAAGAAGACTCCGGGAAAAGACTCCGGAAGAAGGCCCCGGGAAAAGACTTTCGCGGGGACCGCCGCACCCCCGTTTCCGGGGGGCGGGACGACGGCGGTCCCCGCGAGGGACGCGGTCCGGGTCAGGGCCGGGCCTCCGCGTCCGTGGCGTCCATGGAGGTCCGGGAGCCGCTCCGGAGGTTCCTTGGCGCCGTTCGGCGTCGGCCTGGGCGGAGAGCCGCTCCCCCCTGCCGACACCCCTAATGTGCCGGATCCGTGTTAAGCGGGTGCTGCGCGCACGTGACGCGCTCGTACCACTTCCGCGAACCCCGCCTCACCTCAAGTGGTCGGCGTAAACCACCAGTTCACCGGGGGTTCGCCGGCATGTGCGGCCCCTTGCCTGCCGCCCTGCCTGCCGCCCCTACTTGCCGCCCTTGGCCAGGAAGGCCAGCAGGTCCTGCCGGCTGACCACACCGGTCGGCTTGCCCTCGACCAGGACGATCGCCGCGTCGGCCGAGCCGAGCACGGACATCAGGTCGCCGACCGGCTCGCCGGAGCCGACCTGGGGCAGCGGGGCGCACATGTGCTTCTCCAGCGGGTCGTCGAGGGACGCGCGCTTGTTGAACAGGGCGTCCAGCAGCTCCCGTTCCACCACGGAACCGACGACCTCGGCGGCCATCACGTCCGGGTGTCCCGCGCCCGGCTTGACGACCGGCATCTGCGAGACGCCGTACTCGCGCAGCACCTCGATGGCCTGGCCGACGGTCTCCTCGGGGTGCATGTGCACGAGGGAGGGGATGACGTCGCCCGCCTTGTGGCTGAGGACATCGGCGACGCGGGCGCTCGGGCCCTCGTCCTCCAGGAAGCCGTAGTCGGCCATCCACTCGTCTAAGTCAATCTGTAAACCGGTAGTCAGATCCCAGACCGCTTGGCGACCATGGTCGGGGGCTGATCACCGCAGGTGACCAGTACAGACGAAGGGGAGGGACATGGCCGGCAGCTCTCGCAGCTACCTCAACCCGGAGCTTGTGACAGCGCTCCAGCAAGGCCGCACGTTTGAGGAATGGCTCAACGGCCGTATACCGGGGATCGACTACGCCAGGATCAGCGGGGACCAGGCCGTCAGGTCGACCACGCAAGCCTTGACCAAGGAGAAGGGCCGAGGTGTCCGGCACCAGCACGAGGGCAACCAGGAAGTTGCAGGCGAGCACGGCATAGCCATCGTGCGCTTCTATGAAGACAACAACATCACCGCTGCCGACCCTGACATAACCCGCCCCTCCTTCCTGGAGATGACGAAGGCTCTACTTCACCGCAAGGTCCCCGAGGGATTCCCTGTCCAAGCCATCGTGGCCCAGGAGCACGAACGGGTTTGGCGCCTCCCAGAGGACTACATCAGGTTTCGGCGCGCCGTCATCACCGCCGATGACGGGGTCTTTATCGAGCGAGGCAAGGTCTACGACATCTCAAGCACCGGCGGCCACATCGTGGGCCTGGTGAACTCGGGGGTATCCGAAGGAGAGGTGTCCAAGACCAAGGAGCGCATCAAGCGAAACATCAGCCGTCGCGCACAGGACGGAACTACCCCCGGCGGCCGTCGCCGTTTCGGTTACCTTGCCCAGGACCCTTTGAAGGGACGCAAGGTTAACGAAAAGCTGTGCCCTGAAGAGAGCCCCTGGGCTATCAGGATGAAGGAATGGGCCATGGCAGGGGCAGCGTGGAAGACGATTGCAATTCACTTGCGCGAGAAGGGGATCAAAGGAGCAAGCGGCGCAGATTGGTCCGGTGAGACCGTACGCCAATACCTGACTAATGCCACTAACTACGGCTACCGCCAGATCAGAGGGAAACTGGTTGTCGACAAGGACGGAAAGCCGATTGTCGGCAAATGGGAAACCATAGGCACCCCGGATGAGTGGCGATACATCTGCAACCTCTCGAAGCAGAGAGGCGCCAAGACGGGAAGTAGGCTAACCAATGGCGGGGGAAAGAATCCTGGTCCGCCTGAAGGTCGAGCTAGGAAATACCTCTTTAGCGGGTTCCTCCGCTGCGGGAACATCCCGATTGACGTCGTATGCAACACAAAGATCGGGGGGACCCGCCGCCCGACCAAGAGCGATCCAGATATGCATGAATACGTCTGCACCGAGATTGGGTGTGGAGGCGTAGCCAGGAGCGGGAAAGAGGTTGACGCGCACCTCGAAGCCTTGGTAGTTGCAGCCCTAGAAGCGAGGTACAAGGCCGTCCCCAAGAAGGTGGATTCCTGGGATGGGGCGGAACTCCTCGCTTCCATCCTGGAAAAGAAAAAGTCCCTCTCATCCAAATGGATGGAAGGCGACATTAGCGATGAGACGTTCTATGACCTACTCCCCGACCTTGACGATAAAATCAAGGGGCTTGAACAAGATCGGGAAGAGCACGCCGTAGCTGTGGCCGAAAGTAATGCCTTCAATGGGTGGGACCGTTCGCGCTGGTACGGAAATCCCAAGAAGGGAATTCCACCCATGGACCTGACTCAAAAAAGGATGGCCATAGCCAAGATCATTCGAGCCGTTATCATCGCGCCTCTACCTGAAGGGCGATCCAGGCGAGCTCCCTTCGATCCGAATCTACTGAAGGTCATTCCTCGTAGGTGACGTCAGACAGGCCGAGGATTTGCCGGAGTTCTCGGTCCTGTTCTTCCGAGAAGGGCGGGAGCTTCTCCAGCTCCCGCTTCACCCACTCTTCGAGAGGGATCAGGGGATTACCATCGCCGTTACGCGGCATACCTCCACCCCTCAGCTATCATTTCCTTTCTGAGTTTCCGTAGGTTCGCTAGGTCTTCGGCTATGCCGTATGCAATGTCCGCTTCTGCCGGCGAGTGCCCCGAGCCGACATAGCGCCAGGCTGATTCCGTGACGGTCTCTCGGTCCTCCAAGGCGAGCGCGCCGCCGCCCTGGTAGTCCGCCCGCACCGCGCGCAGCTCCCCGTAAGTGGTGGAGTACTGACGTGATTTGGTGAGCACATGGCCCCGGTAGCCAAGCGTGTGGGCCCAGGCCCGCAGGTTCAGCCCCTCCAGCTCTGGCAGGCCGCCCAGGCGCCAGGACGTGGCCATAAGCGCCCGCAGGTGGGCATTCACTGGTGCAAGGCGGATGCTGTCGACGTCCTGTATTCGGTAGTCGATGCCGCCCGAGTCGCCGACGCTCTTGGATACGTATTTGGCGACGTAGGCCGCAACGGCGCTATCCGTCATGGCCGATGATTCGGTAAATGCGTCGCTACGGATCGCGTGAACGTCGAGTTGCTTCCCCCACTTGATGACCCGCTCACCGGTTGCCGGGGAATACGGGGTATGCACCTCTATTTGGTCGGCAGCCGACCGAACGGCATCTGAGAGCAGGTCAGTTGTCGCCCACAAAGGCGGGGGCGAGGAAGGGCCGTCGGGCCCGTCGAGGCGTACGACCGCGTGGAAGTGAACAGCGCCCCGCTTCTGGTACTCGGCGACCTTGGCGAACGACAGCGTCAGGTGTTCCCGCAGACGGGTTTGTGTGATTCCTACGGCCGTTGCCAGGTGCCGGCGGAGCATGTGGCAATAGCGATTCCAGAGCTTGCCCGCCGAGGCGTGCCAGAGCACGTGTCCGGCGTAGTCGTAGCAGTCCCTGCACAGCGGCTGTCCCACCGCTGGATCGTTCTCGGTGTGTCGTTGACCGCAGCCGGCAGGCCGCCCGTGTTCGCAGACACCGCCATCTCGGCGGGGACGGCATACGGCGCCGTCAAAGGCTCCGTGTACGGCGCCGAATGAGGGGGCAGTCAGGGTGACGAAGAGCCGGGGGTGACGCTGGACTCCTTCCGCTACTCCCTTGCCGCCCAGGAGGCCGGCACGGACCAGGTGGAAGGTATCGCCGGCGTGGAGGTAGGAACACGGCTCGCAGCGCGTCTCTCGTCGGTTGCGGCAGCGCACAGGCATCCGGCCGCCGGGTTCACCGCTGGTGTCGTAGTGCCGCAGCACTTCACCCGTGGCCACGTCGTGGGTCGTTGTGTGTCCTGCGAGATAGATCGGGTGAGCGCACCCGCCTATGGATGTGATCTGTTCGAGCCAGCGAGAGTATCCGGGTTCGTGAACGAGACGGATAAGGTCCCGCTCGGTAGAAGAAAGAAGGCGCAGACGCTCAGGCTCATCGAGGACCGAGCGCCGCGCCTTATCTGATATCGGAAACATGGGAGGCCCCCTTTCGTGGTAGATAGGCGCGGCATTCATGGGTTCAGCTCCGTCTTTGCTTGACTCAGCTACGGGTTCAGCGCAGCCTTCCCCTGTGGTTCCTTTTCGGGGTCAGCCGAAAAATAGGCTTCCGAGGATCTTGACGATCTCCCAGGCGGGATAGGAGAACGGGGTTCCTGCCAGCAGGAATCCGAACAAGGAAATCAGGGTTGCCTGATACCACTTGATTTCCCGGGATCGCGCGATCAGGACAACGTACAGGAACAGGAAGGCGTCGATGGCCCACATTTCGTTTTGCGTCATGCTGCTGCACCTCCTTTCACGAAATTCACGGGGTGCGGCTGTGTCAGGAACGGGTCCGCCGGGGGGTCCATCCGGGCAATCGAGGCCGCATCGACAGTGGTGACGAGGCGGGACCGGGCGCGCATCCACCGGCCGCCCATGGCGACCACGGCGACGCCCTGTTCGTCCTCGGTGATGTTCTGGGCGGTGATCACGGCGTCCGGGTTGATGTCACCCAAGGTCATCTCGGCTGACGCTGCGTCATGAGCGCGGTGGGCGACGCGTCCGCCCAGTTGGGCGCGGAGTGTGGTGACCCTTGGGCCTATGTCGGAGCCGACCCGCTGTCCGGCGACGACCAGGTGGACGCCGAGTGCCGCACCGAGCTGTGCGACGCGCAGCAGCAGTGTTCCGCACTGCTCCGTCTCGTCTTTCGACTCGCGAGAGCCGTCGGTGAGGTACAGCTCTGCCAGCTCGTCCACGATCACGACGAGGGGCACCGGCCGCAGATGTTCGGGCAGGTCCCAGATGGTCCGCTTGCCCGCCTCACGGCAGACTCGCATGCGCGCCTGGATCTCGTCGACCACGCCGGACAACAGTCCGACCGCCTGTGTCCGGTCGGTGGCCAGCGCCGAGAGCCGGCCGCCGAACAGGCCCAGTTCCATACCGCCCTTGCAGTCGATGCCGACCAAGCCGACCGGCTGAGGCGCCAGCCCGAGGACCAGCGCCGCCAACAGTGACGACTTACCGGACTGCGTGGCCCCTGTGACCAGCCAGTGAGGCACGCGCCGCAGGTCGACCAGCCAGGGTTCGCCATCCTCGATACGGCCCACGTCCGCCGACAGCAGCGTCGGAGCCGGCGCACGGGCGAACGGGACCTCACCGGTCAGAGGATCAAGAGCCGTGACATGGATGACCACCTGTCCTCGACGGGGAGAGGTGACCCGTACTCCGTGCACGTGCCAGGCGTGCTCCATAGCTTGGGCCGCCGCAAAGTACGGGGCCGGAGTCTGGCCCGGATGCAGCAGCACCCGCAGCTTCAGCCCGTTCTTCGTCGGCACCGGCCAGGACCGCCCAGGAGGCTTAGGGCGCAGCACCTGTCCCTGCACTACGAGGTCACGGCCGATGACCCGGCGGTCCGGCGAAGTGCTCACCGAAAGCCCGTTGAGGTGGGTCAGTGGCGCCACGTCGTCCAGATGCGCAGTGCGGTTCCCGGGTAGCCGACCAGCCACCAGCGCCATGGCCACTGCCGCATCGGGATGCCCCGCGCCGCCAGACGCGGTTCCCACCAGCGTTGCGTCAGCACACCGACGATCAGCAGCGCTGACAGGATCCACACCACCAGGGAAGCGGGCATCAGTCCGCTCCTTCTTCTTTGGTCCAGGCGAGCACGAGCCGGGCGCGCAGCATGGCCGACTCGGCATGACGAGCCGTGAGGCCGAGGAGGAATCGAAGGGCGGGGATGTCATCGGACGTCGCGAGCAGCGCTTCAGCACCAGCCAGCGCTCGCAGATCCCGCAGCAGCGAACCGAAATGCCCATCCACGCAGAACACCGGGCCATCGCGATCCGTAGCGTCCTCGCCGTCTGCTTCGTCCGCGCCTGCCGCCGCCCGCATGTCTCGGGCCATGCGATCCGCCTCGTCCGCGATCACGGCCGCGCACGGGTCCTTGCATGCGAAGACCTGTGACTCATCGGCAGGCGACCGCCCGACCGGTAGAGACGTGATCTTCGCGTTGAGGAAGTCGGCGTTGCAGACCACGCAGGCCATGCCGTCCGCCTGCCGGGCATTCAGGTGCCAGAAATACCGCTCCATCACGAATCGCCGCCCGCCGGCTTCCCGCGCGGACCGGCCGCAGGAGACGGAGCGGAGCTGCCGACGGAGCCCTGCACGGGCGTGATCGCAGCAGCCCGGTAGGTCGTACCGTTCCGGCCGTCGATCTCCCAGTCGTTACCCCACAGGTCCGTGACCCGGACCTCACCACCCTCCACGAGACCCTGAGGCTGGCCGTTGGTGACCACGTGGATCTCCTCCAGCCGGCGCCCCTCCATCTGGCGCACCACGAGACCCGTGATCCACAGGGGGTTTCCCTCGCGGTCACGTCGCTGTTCGCCCTCCAGCGTGACGCGCGGTTCCGGAGCGATCAGGCAACGGATCGTGCCCAACCGCCCGGTGTCGATCGGTTTGTTGATCAAGGCAGTTCACCTCATCCAGCATCACACCCACCCAGCCACTTATCCGAATGAGTTGGGTGATCATCTTGACTTGTCGCTCGACGCAGGGTCAACAACTTATCCGGATGAGTGGGTAGGGGGCTGTTCGACGGACCGGTCAACCACTTATCCTCATGAGTGCCCGTGCGCCGTACCACGAGGCACTGACAGCCAGTCCGCCCGAAGCCCACCCAGTACTCAGACCGGCGAACCGAGAAGGACACCAGCCATGGCAGCCCGAGAGCACATCGAACGCGCCCCGTCCATGTACTTGCAGGTGGCTCAGCGCATGGCCACCGACATCAAGCGCGGCCGCTATCAACCAGGCGATCTCCTGCCGTCCGAGAACGAGATGGTGGAGATGTACGGCGTAGGCAAGCACACCGCCCGTGCGGCCGTCGCCGAGCTGCGTCGCATGGGACTGGTGGAGTCCTTGCAGGGCAAGGGCAGCAGGGTTCTTCCGTCCGGCGGAGTCCTGCCCGCCACCCGTGTTGACCGGTCCATCCAGCGCACTGCGAAGGGGGATTGGCGCTTGCCGGTGGCGAAGGAGGCCGAGGCGCCTGCCGTCAGCAGGATCGCGCTGGATGGACCGCCAGCCCTGTTGCTTGACCAGCTTGACCAGGATGCCATCAGCGTGGACCGCATGCTCTGCGACGCGGCGACCGGTGCCCGGATGGCCCACCGTGTCCTGATCCCGATGGCCACCGCTGCCGACGTGCCCACGCTGGCCGAGCAGCCAGACGCCGAGATCGCCGACCTGTACCGGCAACTCGCCGAAGCCGGACTCAGTCTGAGTTTCACCGAACATGTCACCGCTCGCGCCCCATACCCCGACGAGCGCACGGCACTCGGACTGAGCGACGCCAGCCCCCTCCTGATCACCTACCGCGTGACCACCGACGCCGACCAGGACCGCCCCTTGTTGTGCGAAGAGTTGAAGGCCCCCGCCTCCACGTGCCGGCTCACCTACCCCGTGACGCCGACCAGGGCAGCCGCCAGGCGCACCACCCGCCGGCGATCCGAATCGGAGTAACTTCGCTTTACTTGTTCAAGGGCGCGCCTTCGGCGCGCCGGGCGGTCCTGCCGCCCCGGCCGGGCATGCGGCCTCCGGCCGGTCCCGTCCGGACGGCAACCGCCCGACACCGCCACCGCACCCGACCAAGCAGCAAAGCCCCCCGCTGAATCGTCGCGGGGGGGGCTTCGCCGTCCGCCCTGTTCGTCATCGGGAAAGCTAGCCGCACGGCCGACAGAGGCCCACTCTCGCCTGCTACCGGCGCCAAGTCGCCGCGCTATCACGCTCATTTACCAAGGAGGCCAGCGCCTCTCTCGGTCAACTACTTCATCGGGACCGCTCTGTTCGTGTGTGCGCTGCTGGATCTGGTGGTTCGTGGTCTGACGTGTAGAGAGTGTGTGTCCAGGCCGTGTGGGCGCGGCCCCTCCCCAAGGCCCGATGGATCAGCACTTGCTAACGTCGCCTGGCTGTTAGACCTGATCAAGAAAGAGAAACGGGGATTTGCCGTGACGAGACTTGCACGCGTTGCGACCGTTGTCGCGCTGGTGGGCGGTGTGGTGGCCGGTGCGGTTCCGGCTGCCACGGCGGCTCCGGCGAAGGCCAAGATGCTGGAATCGGTCACGCTGAGGGCGAAGCCGACCAACAAGTCCACCGCCCGGGGCATCATCCCCAAGGGCGCGGTCGTCAACACCAACGACACCGCCTACGTGGCGGGAGCCACGTACAAGGCCTGTGGAATAAAGGAAAGGCTCTGGTACCCGGTCACGTGGAAGGGGATGAAGGGGTACGTCGTCGCTGCCTGCATGGGGTTCCAGTGATGTATCCGCCGGTCTCGGATGTGTCCCGGTAGGCGGATCGGTCCGCTCGGGACACGCTCGTGAACCATCGCCCGTCGGTAGTGGCCGGTGCCACCCCGGCGGGCGCACACGTTTCTGCGGACGCGAGCCGGCGCCGGGCTGTGGGGGCCTCGGGCCTGCCTTTCACGACGTGAAGTCCTGCGTCCACCACAGGCGTCCGTGCGAGTTCCTTACGCCACCCACGTCCACACTGTGGCGCACAGCGCCGTGACGAACGGGTTGGGGCCGGTGGTACCAGGGGCACTACAGCGCACCCCTGGACCCCGCCCACGCGTGGCAACCTCACGCGCGAAACAGGTTTCGTGGTGGCCAAGATCCATGCGCGCGTGAGGTCACCACGCACGTAATCGCATCGTTCCGCCGTCGCGGGGTGCTGTAACCGAAACCCCGCAATCAACCGACGAAACACCGCCCCCACTCCACCTCAGGCGACGCGACCCAGAAGGTCCAACAGATGACCCATTTCAGCCATTAAGCGACAAGGTGAAGAATTCCCCCACACGAGTCAGTTGCGCCATTTTCCATAGTTCCCCCCTTTGGGTGCATGGCATGGTCAATGCGCAAGCAATCGATCGCGAATATCGGCAGATTGTCGATATTCGCGGAAAATTGACCACCCGGAGGGGGAAACGTGTTAACGCCCCAAAAGCTCCTCAAACGCGCCATCGCTTGCACAGCCACTGCTGCAATGGCGGCGGTGACACTGATGGTGTCCACGGCCAGCGCCACAACTCACCATGCGCCTCATGTCGCGACGAAGGCCGAGCCGACGACTACATGCGGCAGCAAGTTCTCGCTGTACTCAGAGGGTCGTTGGACCTACACCGAAGCCCGGTTCTGCCTCGCGACTGACGGTAGCCAACTCTGGCCCGTGCTGGAATTCTCCGAGTGCCAGTACTACTGGGGAGGGGCTTGGTACTACGCCAAGGCGAAGTACCCTTGCGGCTTCGATTTCGCCTACACGGTGACCCGTAATGGGCAGGATTTGCTGGACAGCAGCAGTTCCGGCAGCGGCGGTCCGGGCGGTGTTGTCGAAGGCAACTCCACCGGTTGCGCGGGTCCCGGTAACTACACGCTCAGGGCACGGTATGTCCTCAGCGGACCGTACTGGACCGACACCCAGATCAATTCCGGTTATCGCACGTACAACCTCAACGTGCCCTGCGGCTGACGAGGGTGTCATGCAGGAGTCTTCCCGGCAAAGCAACGCCGGGAAGACTCCTAGCTCTTGGCGGCGATCGGCCGCTGTGCCAGCGCCGAGGACGCCAACGTCGCCGCCTGGGACCGCCCTAATTCCGGCAGGTCCGCGCGTGCTGCTCGGCGGCAAACCGCGCAGGACCCGCACCCGTGATCAAGATCGGCCGTCGGCAGCCCTCGCACTGGATGAACTCTCCCCGCCTATCGGTTTCGATCCACACTCGCGAACCCTTCGCAGTCCGCCAGTCATCCCGCCTCATCCCGCATTCCCTTCCCCTACTCGCCTACCGTCCGCCAGCGCTCGTCAACATGCCCGCCGCCTTTCTCCCGCTATCTCCTCCAGGAGCCCCGCGAGCAGGCGAACACCCTCGATACGTAGCCAAACCACCGGTTCACCGTTCGGGCCCACATGCGCAATCGCCCGAACGATCCGGCGATCCAGCCCCAAATCCTCGATAACGGCGTTGAGTTCCTGCGCTGCCACATCCGCTTCCCGCCACGATGGCGCATAGCCGATTCCGGGAATGAACACAGCATCGTCCGGACCGACAAAGCCCCCGTCCGGCGACCAGCCTTCCTCCATCGCGCAACCCACTCCAGCCATGGCCGTTTTGGTCACAACGGCCGACTAACCCCACCCGTTTGAACGCGTGCCAGTCGAAAACCGAGCGATCAGTGTAAGTCTCATCGGGTTTTCACACCACTACTCTCTGTGCGGGAACCGGAACCACACCAACCGGCCCCCCGCCCCTGCACGCAATGCGCACAAGGCCTTCACATATGACAGAGTCATAGTCCACCAAGCGGCCCCCTCTCAGCCGAAGCCGAGAGGGGGCCGACTCACCTACTGAACGTCAGGTCAGTACAAGTACTCTTCGGTGATCCACCCGACATATCCGGCCGACAGGCCGCCCGCCGAAGCGGTCTGCAACATCACCTTGTCCCAGATCTGCCCCGTCGAGTCGTACGCCGAGGTGATGACCCGCACCGGCTGACCGTCGTAGACCAGGCCGAGTATCGCCCGATCCATCCCCGGGCCCATGCGCACCCGCAACCCGTCCACCGTCGCCGACTTGAACACCGACTGGTCCGCCGGATACGACGCACCCGCCCCACCGGAGCCACCCGACGAGTACCCCGGATCCGCCGGCATCGCCGAGGCCGCCGAGACGCCTACCAGGCCGACACCGGCCACCAGCGCGCCCGACACGACCAGCGCCCGCAGTGCCTTACGTCCCATGATCGAAATCCCTTCGACTCAAAGAGGACGAGCAGTCGCCGACCATCTCAGTCGCCAACCACTCATCCGGATGAGTGGCCAGCATTCAACACCACATCAGAGCGGTCAACCACTTATCCGAATGAGTCAGCGCCGAGGAGCAGTCCGACGTGCCAGGCACGACGAAGCCCCTGTCCGTGCGCACGGCAGTGCACACGGACAGGGCAGTCCTAGTAGTGCTTGGTCAGGTTGGTATCGGTTCCGGCATGTTGCGGTGACAGGTGGGGCAGGCGCCGGTCCAGACCGCGAGGAGTAACTGCAGTTCACGGACGACCCGGTAGAGGGTCAGGCCGGCGCCGTCTCTTTTGGGGCCCGGGTGATGCGTTGGAGGGTGCAGAAGGCGTGTGCGACGGAGACGAGGGTGACGTGGTGGTGCCAGCCCCGCCATGTGCGGCCTTCGAAGTGGGCCAGGCCCAGGGCCTGTTTCATCTCGCGGTAGTCGTGCTCGATGCGCCAGCGCAGTTTCGCGGTGCGCACGAGGGTGGCCAGCGGGGTGTCGGCGGGCAGGTTGGACAGCCAGAACTGGACGGGTTCGGGCTGGTCGGCGGGCCATTCGGCCAGCAGCCAGCGCACCGGCAGCTCCGGGCCGTCGGCTGCCTTGCGGATCTCGCGTCCGGCGGGCCGGATCCGCAGGGCCACGAAGCGGGAGTACATGCGCTTGACGCCGCTGCGGCCGCTGCCG
>NZ_BMVG01000028.1 GCF_014650595.1 Streptomyces alanosinicus | reverse complement strand
AACCCTCCGAGAGGTCCTGACGCCAACACGTACGGCGAGCAAACCGAGTTCAGAGAATACCGGCAGCTGCGCAAAGCCTTCGAGGACGGCAAGAACGAACCCGGCGCCGCCGATTTCTACTACGGCGAATGCGAGATGCGCCGCCATGACCGCACCGGCACCTCACCCGGCGAGCGCCGATTGCTGTGGGGCTACTGGCTGCTGTCTGGCTACGGCCTGCGCGCCTCCCGCGCTATTGGATGGCTCGTGGCCGCCATGTCCCTGACTGTGCTGCTCCTCATGGGGTTCGGGTTGCCCACGCATGACCCCGACCCTGCCACCACCGGCACGCTCCACGGCAACAAGATCAGCCTTACCACCAGTGCACCGGATCCCGTCCTTCACGGAGGCTGGGACCGGCGCATGACCTGGGCCCGTGCGGAGAAGGCCACACGCGTTGCGGTCAACTCCGTGATTTTCCGCTCCTCGGGCCAGAACCTCACGACCTGGGGCACGTACATCGAGATGGTTTCCCGCCTGCTGGAGCCCACCCTCCTCGCCCTAGCTGCACTCGCCGTACGAGGCCGCATCAAACGCTGAGCCTCCGCCAACTTGAAATCGCAGGTTAAAGGGCTGGTGTGCCGGTCTGCGTAGGCGCTCGTGCTGTTCGTGGGCGGCAGTCTGCGGAGTAGATCATCTGGCGGAGTTGCCTCGGGGGTGGATCAAGCATCTGGACAAGTTGTGAAGCGTTTGGAGGTGGCGATCAGGCAGGGGGACGGATACATGAGTCGTCCTTGCCCGGGGTTTCGTCAATGCGGTCGTTCGTGTCGGGGACACGGTGCGCCGTCCAGCCTCGACTCGCACGAAGTTCGTGGGTGATCTGCTGAGGTTGCTTGAGCCAGTGGCTGGAGTGGAGCTCCGCGGTATCTCGGTGTAGACGAGGGCCGTGAAGTCCTCAGGTACCTCGATGGCCATGTGGCATGGGAGCCGCAACAACCTGCTTCTGTGTCAAGCAGTCACCGACAGATCCCTGAAGAGAACCTCATTCTGTCCACCGTAGCCGCCATTATAGGCGAAGAGAATAACTGAAAAATCGGTCGATACAGTAATCGTAGATGTAACGTATTGGCCATTCGCGAGGAACGTTAGGCGAGATCCTCTAACCTGTACCGTGATGTCATTGACTGAGCCAATATCGCGCCTTATTGCCGAATTGAACCTTGGCTCAGACATGTCCGGAGAGTTTGGATCATCTATCTTCCATTCCCCCGTCCGGAAAATAACAAATCCATATTCCTTCACTCCATCGGAAGATTGGGTCGAGAAGTACAGACCCAGCTCCTCGGGGGGATCACCGCTAATCCACTTAGCCTTGACTGACACGTCAGCATTTCCACTTACGGGTATAGTAGGTCCAACACATTCTCCAGCATCTCCACTCATATGAAGCCCATCAGGCTCTATTTGGCAGCTTGAATCGCCAACTGGCCAGCCTGGATGGTGGTTCCCGGATGATGTCAGAGAGTCTGCAAAGATTTGATGAGGGCTTGAGGGAGCAGGCGCACTCGGCTGCGATGCCGCAGTACTGGGGGCTTCTTTTACGGCAGGTTCTCTACTGCCCCCGCCTATTAGCACAGCGGCTGCGACGGCTACGGATCCTGCGGCTCCAAGACCTGCCACAATCCAAGCAGTCTTCGATCGCGCCCTAGAACTGGAAGACTTGCCGGCTGCCTGCTTCCCCGATCCTTGTCTTGGCATGGCTGGTGGAGTGATGGCCACTTTCCGGCCATGGCTGCGAGTTATCCGAATCCATTCATGTACAGAAGGACGCTGTCGCGGCTCAACCGAAAGCGACGCACAAAGCATATCGAACATGTCTGCGGGAATCCTATCGCGCAGAACTTCAGGGAGCCGGATGAGTTGATCTCCTGCAAACAACCTGAGGACGAGCAAGCCAAACTTATATATGTCCGACTGAGTCGTTCCGAGTGCTTCCGTAGAAATAGACCTGACATCCCACTCGGGCGTCTCTCCTTGCGGTAGCACTCCCACCCCGTCGAGCAACATGGCATCGCAATCAATAAAGCAGCTTCGACTTAGTGAGGATTCGAACAATAGGTTATTCGGCGAGAAGTCGCCTACAGTGATGTGGCGGTCATGAAGAAACCCCAAGTCGACCGCCACGGAATGTGCCAAATTCATCCTATCGGCATCTGTGATGGCAATTCCTACTCTGCGTAGATATTTGTCATCATTCAATATAAGTTGATACCGTGCTAGAACTCGTTCACGGCTGTATGGCAGTTTCAGTTCGCGGAAGAATTCGCTATCAACGCGCGCCATCGTGAACCCGATGATTTTGGCGCGCTCCGCCACTGCCCTTACAGGCCATGCAGCGATTTCGTAGAGTTCCCTGCGAGCCTTTGGTGGGAGTTGAAGTGGGAAGCTCACCATCCTGCCGAGTTGAGTCACATCCAAGTCGTGAAGCGTGTGCGCATGGTATTCCTTATACACTTGCGGCTTACCGTTCACCCTGACTTGGGTCTCATATACTTTGCCTTGTCCACCTCGGCCGGAGGCTACTACCCGCAGGGGACCTAGATCCGTCTTCTGGAATACGTCCACTTCACACTCCTTCTCCGAGAGATGGTTTAATCCACAAGGCTATTAGTGTCCGGTCATCGTCGAATAGCTCCCTGGAAAAATCCAGCGTATGGGCGAGTTCCAATGGTCTTGGAATATTGGCGAGCAAGTTTGCAAATATCTTACCGATGCTCCCGCTGCCGTCACCGAGCGCACTACCGAATCCATCAGATCCGACTAGGAGTACATCTCCCGGGAGTAGCTGCATTTGCATTGGTTCCACCTGTGCTGGCAGGCGGGGCAGTGCTGCAATGGCAGTTGATGCAATATCAAGGGACTCGTTATCCAAGGATCGGGCATGCGGAGTCACGGCATGGTACTCACGCCCCCTCATAACCCAAATATCCGAATCTCCAATCTGAGTGGCAACGAGATTCGCTGTTCCGTCAGATTTTGGTGTTAGTACTGCTACAGTCAGTGTCGTTCCTAGAATTCTTTCAACTTCTAGGGCGTCTTTTGGGGCATTGAGATTTGTGTGTGCGTAGTCGATAAGACCCCACGCCGCGTTTCTCAGTAGTTGTCTCCAAATATCAACGTCCCAGTTCCAGTCCTGATCCAGGCAAACGGCCTCCTCGCTTGCTCGTCGCTTGCACCAGTCGATTGCCGAGCGACAGGCCAAGGTTGCACCAACTGAGGAGAGAGGAGACGCTGAAACACCATCGGCGACAGCCACTACTATTGAACCATTTTCCTCAAATTCAGTGAGCGAAAATTGGTCTTGCCGCGGCATCCCATTGAAGCGATGAGCATAGCCGCGAACACATGCGGCTCGCAGAATGAATGACCGTGAAGACCATCCGTCCACGACGGTATCTGCAACATATATCCCATTCTTGCCAAATTTTGGTTCAAACTCGTATATTGGTCGCTCCACGACTATCGGTTCCCAGGCACCATGCGGCGCCGTCATAGAGCCCTGGGGACGGTTGGATGGTTCCCTTCCATCCCTGGATTGAGTCATCGGGCCATCCTTTCATCGCTCAAACTAGATCAGCCTTGATACGGATATATCCTTCCGGCTGCTCCGTCATAACCTCAGCCTTACCTTGTGCAAGCCCCTCCGCAGTGGCGACCATGGTATGAGTAAGAGCGGTAAGGAACTTTGTGAGGGCACCGCCTGTATCGTGCGATTCCGCCGCCACATACGCATAATCGACAAGCGTTGCGATTTTTCTGATGGTTTCTGCACTCTCGTCTGTTGCGGCTTCAGCTATGCCAAATGCCAGGATGTTCGGGTGAGCTCGCCAGTTGCTATCGGTGAGCCTTTGGAGTGATGTCATCCAATTTTCAGTCGCCTCCGTAGGCTCCCCGTCGGTAAGGAAGAATGCGGCAGGTCTCAAGGCGCCGTATCCCTGTTTGCGAATACTTACGACGTCTTCTTGGATTCTTTCTCGCGTGGCGTCAAATGCGGCTGAATACCTTGTCTTCGCCCCTCGGACCGACAGCGTAGGTACTTCGTGCAGGTCCCTAAGGTCACACAAGGCCAGTTCTGTACATGCGTCGTCGGCGAAACCAATTATGGAGAATCTGATTTTGGCAGCCTCTAGGGGATGCTTGTGCATTTCGTCAAGTAGAGATCGCAGCCCTGCATTTAGATTGCTGATGCGGGATCCCTGCATCGAGGGCGATTCATCTGCTATCAAATAGACCGGAAATATGTTTCCTCTTGTCGCAGTGGTCATCGGAGTACTCCTGACTTGTCGATGTTGCGCCTCTCCCAGGGGCCAAGTCCGTGTGACGCATCCCCTCTTCTATTGGATGTGGGTATCTACGCCCTCGCAACTGGTCCGCTGATCGCTGTCAAAATCTTGATCTGAGGTCACTGGCCGAGCCCCCGGAGCCGGAGCCGCCTGCCGCAGTGTTCGACCTCATGGCCACGCTCCAGGACTCAGTGTCGAAGGCCACGGCCGCCCCGTGACATACATGTCGGCCGGCCAAGGTGCGCGAACTACCGAAGCCAAAGAAGAGGGCCGCCGGGATGAAGACGACGGGCCGGCAGCCTAAGAGTTGCTTGAGGAGCGGCAGGTGTAGGGCCACCTCCGCCACCGCCCAACGAGGAATGCGCGCCAGCCGGGAGTCGAGCGAATAGCCTTCAGTTCTAGTCAGACTCGTTGAAGCTGAGCCATCTTGAAGTAGCTGATCAGAGTGGTGGCGTGAGGGTCGTTCGGGGTGCTCGTGCTGGTGGTGAGCGGCAGTCTGAGGTGTAGATCGTCCGGCAGGGTTGGTTTTGCGGGTTCTCGTCCGTCGGGATCGGCGCCGCTCGTACGCTCCGGCGCATGATTGACCCCGAGATACAGCAACGGATCGCCGCGCGTCGTGCGGAGCTGGACGGACTCGAAGAACAGCTGGTCAAGCAGCTGGCGGAGGTGCGGGCCGAGCGGGAGTGACAGCGAATGAGTGAGCAGCTCGCCGACGAGCGGGCCCGGGCCGGATCGCCGGTGGTTCAGGTGGCGGTCGGCCAGTGAGGGTGGTCCCGGAGCGTGGGCCGGGAGTTTTGGAGTCCGCGTTGCCGGCGGAGTATCAGCGCATCCTGGCTGCCGTGCGGGCGGCCGGTAGTCCGGTCGCTACCCGGCAGATCGGCGAGGCGCTGGGCGCGGACACCGGGGTGCGGGGCAAGCTGGAGCCGCTGCGCGGGAAGCCGACGAAGCCGGCCGACCGCGGCTGGCTGCACAAAAGGCCCGACGGGAAGTTCACCGTCCGCCCGTGACCGGCCCGCACGGACGGCAGGGCGTAACCAAGGTACCCCCGGCGGGCGTTGGAATTGCGTGATGAAAACCAATAAGCATGCCGGGGACACGTGTCCCCGGTCTACCAGTGCCGCCTGCCGCTGTCCACGCGCACCGTGAAGTACCTCGCCGATCTGCTGCGCGGCCACCTGAAGTCGATACGGTCCAGGTGGCGGGTACTGCCGGCCGGGAGGATCGCGACCATCGTGCTGGCCGTGCTGCGGCACGATCAGCGCCTGGCCGACATGGCCGACGGCAACGACGTCTCCGCCACCACCATCCGACGCTGGCGCGACGAGCTGATCACCTTGCTGACCGCCAAGGCCCCACGGCTGGACCGCGCCCTGAAGAAGATCGCCCGGTGGGGCGCCGAGGTCGTCCTGATCGACGGCACCCTGATCCCCCCAGCGCCGCACCGGGACGGCGAACCGGCCGAACTACTCCGGCTCTGATGCGCACATGCTGATGTGGTCGGGATCGCTCTGCGGCTGCATCACGGCGTGCCAGGCCTCGTTGGGCCGGCGCCGACCTGTTCGTGCCGGGTATGGGGGCCTACTGAGCAGCCCTGGCGTCGCAGCGAACCGCGCCCAGCTGTGCAGCGTGCGTGCGCGACGGCCACACGCGCGGCGTGGGGTGCGGTTGGCCGACGTGGCCCGCCTGATCAAGGCGAGCCACGCCGGTACCTGGACGCATCCGGAGCGGCTGTTTCACGGCTGTCTATGCGGAGGCTGAGGTACCGGGGGTGCCGGTGAGCACACTGGCCATGGTGGGCGGCATGGCCCCGTTGGCCGTCTGAGCGATGTCGCCCGGCATGACGATCATGAGCCGGGTGTTGTTGCGCAGTCGGGCCAGGGTGACGAACTCGACTTCGGTTTCCTCGTGCTGGTGCGGCAGGTATAGGCGGCGCCTGTCGCCGTCGGGGTGCGTGACGGTGGTGACGTCCTCGTCCAGGATGCGCTGGGCGACCGGATCGGCGGCCCGGATGTGGTTGCAGACGTCGTTGAGCCGCGCATCGTCGGGGTTCGCTTTGTGGGCCAGGCGCAGTTGGGAGGCCATGGGTTTGGCCCAGGTCTCTTCCCAGTCGATCAGTTGGAGCCGGGCTTCGGGGTAGCACAGGGCCCAGATCATGACGTTGATGCCGTGCAGCATCCACGGGTAGTCGCGGGCTGCGGCCGTGTTGAAGACGCGTATGTCCCAGCAGCGGTCGAAGGTGTAGGCGGGCCACCGGAGGCCGTGGACGATTGCCGAGACCACGGGGTCGATGGTGTTGGCATCTGCGTGGGGGCGTGGGGGCGGTTCGCAGCCGTTGGCTTCCAGCCATAGGTGGGCGCGTTGAGCGTCGTCGAGGCCGAGGACGCGGACGATGCTTTCGAGGAACTCTTCGCCGACGTGGTCGAGCTTGCCGCGCTCCAGCTTCCCGTACCAGCCCTCGGTCACGCCGGCCAGCTCGGCCACGTCCCGCTGGGTGAGGCCTTTGCGGCGGCGTGATCCGTAACGGGCCGTGAATCCGGGCACGGCGCACGGGTCTCGCTCTTCGCGCCAGGTCTTGAGCATGCGAGTGATCGGCGGCAGGTTCCTCGACATGGCGGTGCAGGACTCCCCTGAGTAAAGAAAAGGAAAAGTATGAGGAGACCCTAACGCACCTAATGACCTTGTCCGACTTGAGGGGCCAGTCACACAAGACGGGCACCTAATGCATCATTTCAGACATTTCTACAGGCCGAACGGGCGGTAATCCGTAGTCGCAGTGCCGGTTGCACCGCTACCGGCATCCACAGAACCGGCCTAACGGAACGGAAACCGGGCAAGGTGTGGGACCGCTGCCGGGGGCGACCTCCCTCGGTGGCTGTCCTCCGCGCAGCATCTGGCCTCACTGGGAGAGCCGCCGCGGGTGGACATCGCATCATCGACGATCCAAGAGGTGTCCAGGCATGAGCGTCTTCATCACCGGCGGCAACCGAGGCATCGGGTACGCGATAGCCACCGAGCTTGCCGAGGCCGGCCACAATGTGGCCGTCACCTACCGCTCCGGCGAGCCGCCCGCGCACTCCTACCTGATAGGGGAAGAACACTGCGGCGGCCGCTTCCTGGCGGTCCGGTGTGACGTGACGGACAGCGAGCAGATCGACGTGGCGTTCAAGCAGGCCGAAGCCGAGCACGGACCGGTCACCACGGTGATCTCCAACGCGGGCATCACTCGCGACGGGCTCCTTGCCCGCATGAGCGAGGAGGACTTCAGCTCGGTACTGGATGCAAACCTGACGGCCGCCTACCGCGTCGCCAAGCGCGCACTGCCCGGCATGCTGCGCGCCAAGCGTGGCCGCATGGTGTTCATCTCCTCGGCCACCGCGATGCATGGCGAGGCGGGGCAGACCAACTATGCCGCTTCCAAGGCTGGATTGATCGGGCTGGCCCGCTCGATCGCCCGCGAGTACGGGTCGCGCAACATCACTGCCAACGTCGTTGCCCCGGGTTTGACCGCCACCGACATGGCCGCGGCACTCCCCGAGGAGCGCATCAAGACCTTGCTCGGTCAGATCCCACTCGGCCGCCTCGGGCAGCCCGAGGAGATTGCCCGCACGGTGCGGTTCCTCGTCGACGAAGGCTCCTACGTCACAGGTGCGGTCATCCCGGTCGACGGCGGCGCGGGAATGGGGCATTAGCCGGTGGACTCAGACTGCGGCACCCTCCTGCGCGCTGCGAGGGAAACAGCTCGCGGCAGACGTCGGCGGCGACCGCGCCGTGCGGGGGATGCGGCAGCCGCCTCGCGCACTTCCGGTCCGAGGGGGCGGGAGTGATCGACGCCGAGCGCATCCTGGAGCTGGCACGGCAGCCGGCCCGGGTGGGTTCTGACCGCCAACGCGACGCCGACCGCATGACGGCGCTGGCCGGAGCCGGGAAGAACCATGGCACGCTGTCCCGCCCTGTGGCGTGGTCGGCAGCTCGGTGCACATCGTGGGCGCGCAGCAGCGAGCACGCTGCCGCGGGAGTGTGCGCGGCGTGCCCGATCCGTCAGGACTGCCTTACCGTCCCGGCGGCAGGGGCTCCGGCCACGGTGCGCGCCTGGCGGGAACGGATGGACGAACAGTAGGCGGCTGCCACTGATGGGCGTCGAGATCTTCTCGGCGCCCATCAGTGTTTTCGCACATCAGAGTCCATATCGGTGCGTGGCCGAGGTTACGTTCGCGGGATTTGCCGGGAGTAGACACCCTCTCTAGACATAGTAGAATTAACTTATCGAGGGAGGGGGAAAGAACCCTCACCACCACCTCTTGGAGCCCGAAGTGCAGCGCGTCCTCAAGATGTCCCAGATCCACCGCAACCCGCGCCAGCCGCGCGAGTACTTCAACCAGGACGCGCTCAACGAACTCGCCAACTCCATCGACAACTACGGCCTCATGCAGGCCATCGAGGTCCGCCCCGACAACGACCTGGGCGGCTACGAGATCGTCTCCGGCGAGCGCCGCTTCCGCGCCCACCAGATCCTCGGCCGCACCAAGATCCGCGCCAACATCATCTCCGAGAAGAACGAGATCCAGCGGTTCAAGCGGTCCATGTCCGAGAACGTCACCCGCGAGGACATGACCCCCTTCGAGGAGGCACGCGGCTACCAGCGCATCCTCGACGAAGAGGAAGGCGCCACGATCGAGTCGGTCGCCGCGGACTTCGGCAAGACCACCACCTACGTCAAGCTGCGCCTGACGCTGCTGGAACTGCGCGAAGAGGTCGCCAAGCACGTCGAAGCCGGCGAGATAGGCACGCAGGCAGCCGTCCAGATCGCCGCCCTCTCCCACGCCAACCAGGGCGCCGTGCTCGCGAAGTTCGCGCGCGGCGAGTTCACCTCAGACAACGAGATCGTGCACTTCGCCTACGCGATGAAGCAGCAGCAGGAGCAGGCCGTCCTCATGATCGTCGAGGAGATGACCGAGGAGCAGCGCCGCGAACGCGCAAGCGCACAGAAGAAGACCCGCAGCACGCTCGACAAGATCGAGCAGATCCGTGAACTCCTCGACGACATCGCCCGCACCGAGCCGGTCAAGCTCGCTGAAAACCTCGAAACCCAGGTCGGGGCCCGCCTTGAGCAGCTGGACCGCGTCGCCGAGTCGCTGACGAAGGCCCGCTTCCAGCTCAAGCAGGCCAAGGCGCACGCCGAAGCCCGTGAGCTGGTCACGGTCAACCCCGAGGCCGTCAGCCAGCCCGAGGGACAGCCTGAGCCTGCCGCCGCCTGAACCCAACCCACTGCGGGTGTGCGGGCCAGCCCGCCCGCACACCCGCTGCCGCCTGCCCACAACTCCCGAACGCACCACCGGAAGGCCACGCCGCCATGCGCTACACAGCGCCCCTCACCGCCGCCCAGGCAGAACAGCTCGGCAACGACGTCGGCGTGATCATCGGCTTCGCCGCCAACGCCATCAGCCACCTGCGCGGCGACACAATCACCGAGCAGCTGATGCGCACCCTCGCCTCCTCAGCGGCCATCGACGTCACCGCAGCCCGCTACCTCAAGGCGCTCGAGGAAGGACACCGGCCCGGAGATGCCGCGGCCAAGGCAGGCACCGCGCTCATCCACGACTGGGCGAACGCCGTCCTGGAAACCCGCGACCGCCTGAACCAGCAGCACACAGGCCAGGACAAGGAGGCCGCCCAGTGAGCATCGCCTCCGCAGGCCGCGACTGGAAGGCCATGCAGCGCGCCGAGTTCGACAAGGACGCGCCCATCGAACTTCCTGTTCCCGCCGGCCCGGTGCGCATCCCGGCAGCCCGGGACCAGGTCGGTACCGAGGCCCTCTTCGGCGATCCCGTTCCCGCCCCGCAGCCGCAGCCGCAGCCGCAGCCGCAGCCGCAGCCGCAGCCGCAGCCGCAACGCGAACGGCCGCCCCGCCCCGGCGACATCGACAACCAGGACGAACTCTTCTAGCCGCCCCTCCACAGGCCCCTTCCCTGAGGGGCGGCCGGCAGCGGCGTCCGGCCGCCCCGCCCCTCCAGCTTCTCCGTACACCGCTTCCTCAAGGAGACACGGTGCCGATCTACCTGCCCGAACCCGAACCAACCCGCCCCGCGGACGGCAAGGGCTACAACCGTCTTAGCCTCAACGCCCACATGGGTGTGGGCGGAGCACAGTGCGCCCTGCAGCCGAAGTCGTGGGCGACGCTTTTCGAGAGCCGCGACACCCGGCGTGCCCGCTGGGGTGGCTTCGGCTCCTGCACACGGCGCGGAGACTGCCGCACTTGCCCGATCATGGCCGCCTCCCTCGACTCATCCGCGGAACAGGTGCCGTTCAATGCGGGCCGCGTGCTTGTCCGGGTCGAGTCCACGTTCCCCGACGACGCGATGTTCACCGTCGAGCCGATCAGCACCCTGTGGATGACTGACCGGCCCACCGACCCCGACTACCAGGCGCACGGGCACAAGTGGGACTGGTTCCAGCTGCACCGGCTCAGGGGCTGGGAGGTGGGGCGCCTGCATCGCGACGAGATCGGCGAGGGGTTCTAGATGCACCGCACTCCCTACGCGCCGGCCCCACACGTCGACATCCGCACCCGGATGTACGGCTCCCTCACCCGACACGCATTTCTCGTCAACGGCACCCGTGCAGCCCTGCTGACCTGCCTGGGCCGCTGCCGACATGACGACGGCACCCTGCTGAACGTCATCGGACACCACACCCCTGACGCGGTGGACGACGAGAACGTCACCGTCCGCTGGTCGCAGCTTCATCTACCGAACCACGCCAAAGACGGCCGCCATCTTGCGCTCGGCGCGCACACCGGCACCGTGACCATCACCCTGCACGAGGGCCGACACCGGCTCGCCGCCCTCTCCTTCGGAGGGTCGCAGTGGACGGCGGAACAGGTCCAGCTGGCCGCTGCCGAGCTGATCGACCGTACGGGCCGGTGACCGCATGGAAGGATGGACTCCTCCGCCACCGCTTTACCTTCCGAACGAGCACCTTCCCAACTCAGCGACGATGCCGTGGACATGCCCGTCCTGCACATCCACTTGGCCCTGCGAGACCGCAGCCCCCTACCTCACAACAGGCCGCTGCCAGTGCGGTTCACCACCTACTGGGAAAAGCACCTCCCTCGCCGTTGGCACACCGGGCCACGCTGTTACAGCCACCGCGACGCTATGGACGCGCTCGCCAAGGAACTTCGTCAGTACCACGAGGCACACCCGCACTATCCGCCGCAACGGCCACCGCAGCCCAGGCGCAGGCGTCGCCAGCGGCCGCCCTACGCGCACACGCCACGCGGCCCCGGGGACATCCGGCCGGGCACCTGGCTGTGGGTCAAGCCGGGTGGGCTGCACCCGGGATGGGGAGACATTCACCGTCTGGCAATGCTCACCCGGCTGGACAGCTCGTACTGCGAGGTGTGGCTGGACGACACCACCGTCCACCACGTCAAACCGCATCTGCTGATCCTCGTGTGCACCCCCGTCGTGAACGCGGCCCGAGCATCCGGTGTGACATCCCTGGCCGACCGGGTTCGCCTTCCTCACCTGACCAAAAATAGGTCACTACCTATCAGGAGCCTTACATGATCCTCGGCGACTCCCTAGCCCAAGAAGCCCTTGCCGCAGGCAGCAAGACAGCAGCCACTGTCGACAGCCGCGGCACAGTCCACCTGGCCGTCACCCTCCCCGACGGGGCCATCCAGCACTTCGAGCGCCCGTCGGCCGGCACCTGCGCCGACTGGCGCGCCACCGACCTCGAAGCCCTCGGCTCGGGCTTCGCCTTCAACGAGTCAATCACCGAACAATGGGGCCACGCACTCACGCTCGTCGCCCACATCTCCCTTACGTGACACAGCAGGAGACCATCATGGAAAGCTTCAAGAAGCACACCGGAGTGACCCTCGCCCACCCCTCCCCCAAAGGACTGCTCCGCCCGTTCGGCGAAGTACACGGTCACGCCACCGATCCCATCACGGGCAGGGAACTAGTGATGGTGCAATGGCCCGGCGCACCCAAGCCGCTGCCATACGAGCCGGACGAACTCGCCATCGTCGGCTGACCGCAAAATAGGTGAGTGCATATCGTCGTGCTAGGTTCTTACTGATGTCAGGCCCTGGCACGGCCCGACCATCCACCCCGTACCTCCGGACGGGCAGCGATCCCCCGCGCCCCGCCCGCCCGGAACGGCTCGTCCGATACGAGCCACCCCTCCGGCCGGGACCCGCACACCCCCGCGGGTCCCGGCCACCCCATGGAGAGACCCCAATGCCTGCCACGAGCAATCGAAACGAAAACGCCCTGTACGAGGCCCTCATCCTGGAGCGGTACGGCCGCACCATCGATGAACTCCTCCAGGAGCAGACCCGGCGCCCCCTGCCTGAGCTCCTCAAGGAGCAGCAGCGCCGTCCGCGGATCCCGCCTGCGCCCGTCCGGCACCGGCCCGCGCCTGACCCGAACGCGGCCGCGAACTACGCGGCCCTCCTCGAAGCATCCGCCCCGCGAGCGCGCCGGAGGGTGGCGTGACCGAGGAACAGTTCCGCCGGCACGTCCGCAAGCTCGCAGCCCTCCGCGGCTGGACGCTGACGTACCACACGCATAACTCGCAGCGCAGCGACGCCGGATGGCCCGACGAGGTCTACGGACATCCCAAGGCCAGACGTGTCATCTTTGCCGAGTTCAAGTCCGACACCGGGCGGATACGTCCCGCACAACGCGACTGGCTCCAGCACCTGGCCGCCTGCGGCTACGAAACCGCCCTCTGGAGGCCCAAGGACCTGCACCGCATTGTCGCTGTCCTTGCCCCCGACGGTCCCCGCGCCCAACTTCCCGAGAATCTCTGACAAGGAGCCCTGCCACCGTGCACGACCGCAACAATCAGCAGTCCGCCATTCCCCCGATGCCTGGTTCGGTCTGGTGCAACTCCTGCGACAGTTGGTTCAACCCCATCACCAACACGTGTCGCTGCAACAACCGCTGAACACTTCAGGGAAACCGTCATGACCCCCTCTGCTCACGCCACCGGCCACACCCCTGCGTCCTCTGCACTGATCAGCCCGGACCGTGAGCAGAGCACCCCTATGCTGGGCGTCGGCACTGAGTTCGTCCTCACCGAGATCGCTCGTCTGGCCAACGAGCTGTGCGAGCACCTCACCGACAGCCAGTGGCTCACAGCCGCCCGGATCAGGGAACTCGCCGAATCCACTCTGCCGAACGTCGGAGACCGCTGAATGCACGCCCGTTTCGAACCTCTGCCTGCTCCGAGCCGCAGCCAGGATGCGCAGGACACCGCAAAGGCGCTCCGCGAACGCCCGGCCGAGTGGGCGCACATCGAAACCCTCGGGAACCTGAACCGGGCGACCAACCTCGCGTACCGGATCCGCACCGGCCGCCACAGCGCCTTCCGCCCGGCCGGCGCATTCGATGCCACCGCCCGCCTTACCGGCGACGGCACCGCCAGCGTCTACGCCTGCTACGTCAGCACCACCCAGCAGTAACCTTCCGCAGCGCAGCACCGCCCCCGGAGCCACCACCGTGAACAGCACCCTGCTCAACGGAGCACACTTCACCGCAGCCCGCGACGTATACGACAACTTCGCCGAACTCGCGTCGCGCGAACGTGAAGGAGTCGACTGGGCCATAGAGCTGTGCCGCGCCCCAGGCTCCGACCTGGCGCACATAGCCATCCACGGCGGAGGTATCGAAGTCGGCACCACCGAGGCCGCGCGAGCAGCCGCGGGGCGCACCGACAACTACTACTCATTCAGGGGCAAGAAGTCGGCAGGAAATGGCACCCTGCACATCACCGCCAGCCACTTCGATGAGCCTGAGTGCGTCGACTTGCAACGCGACATGGTGCGCACGGTCTCATGGCACGGGTTCAGCAACAGGGTCATGGTCACCGAGGTCGGCGGCTTGGACGAAGAGTTCAAGCACTGGGTGACGGTATCGCTGAAGCACGCAGGGTTTGCCGTGGCCCCGGCATCTCCAGAACGTGCTGGAGAAAGCCCAAGGAACATCTGCAATCGCAACCTCTCCGGGCGCGGCGTCCAACTGGAACTGTCGACGGCACAGCGAGCGGTGTTCTTCAAGGATGGCGACATGAGTGCTCTCAACCGGTCGAAGACGACTGGCGAGTTCGACCGCTACATTGCAGCCATTCAAGCAGCCTACCGGCGACTGCGCGCCTGATCTCGCCTCTCTGAACGCGTTGGCCCGTCCTGGCGGCCATGCTGGGTCGACCATGCCAGGGCACTACTCCGGGTGTTTCTGCGACGAGGTGTCGACGACGGGAACTCCAGGCAAGACCGGTCCGTTGATCAATACGAAGCCCCGCAGCATCCCCCGTCTGCGGGGCTTCACCAGCTTCGGAATGCCCATCGCCCGCAAGACGGGGCCACGACGCCCTACGGCTTTCTGGCCACGCCGCAGAACTGCGGCACATCGATGATCTCGGCCTCCCGCTGGGTAGGGCGCCAGCGCGAACACGAGACGACACCAGGTTCGAGGAGGTCCACGCCTTCGAAGAACCGCAGCAGCTCCTCGCGGGTCCGTAGGGTCATCGGCGCTGAACCCTGACTGTTCCAGTGGCGCACCGCTTGCGTCATCGCCTCGCCATCCACCTCAGTGGTGGGATGGGAGATCACCAAATAGCTGCCGGACGGCACGGCATCCAGAAGCCGGTGTACAACAGCCTGAGCCTCACCGCTGTCGATGATGAAGTTGAGGACGCCAAGCAGGGTGAGGGCGACCGGTCGACTGAAGTCCAGGGTTCGGGCGGCACGCTCCAGGATGGCGTCCGGGTCGTGCACGTCGGCATCGACGTAGTCCGTGACGCCTTCGGCGGTGCTGGTGAGCAGAGCGTGGGCGTGACTGAGCACGATGGGGTCGTTGTCCACGTACACGATCCGGCAGGTCGGATCGACTCGCTGGGCGACCTCGTGTGTGTTGTCGACGGTGGGCAGCCCAGTACCGATATCCAGGAACTGCCGGATGCCCTCCTTGCCGGCGAGGAGCTCCACAGCCCGGGTGAGGAACTGCCGGTCGGCCACGGCCGAGCGGGGCAGGCCCGGAACGAACGCCAGAATCTGATCGCCGACTTCCTGGTCGATGGGGTAATTGTCCTTCCCGCCCAGCCAGTAGTTCCAGATCCGAGCCGAGTGCGACACATCGGTGCGGAGCCGTGCAATCCGTGCGCGGCCGTCGTCGCCGGGCAGCGAAACGTCTGACATACCTGAGCTCTCCTCGCGGCCGTCACTTGATCAGTACCGAGCCCAACCTAGACGCCTTCTGCCCTGCCGACATCCGCTTCCCCAACAGCGGGCAGGAACTGCCAGCCATGGGCCGAAGTCAGCACGAGACAAGGCGCGTTCGGGAATCTGCCCCCTGGGAAGTCGCTACCTGCGACGCCAAGCAGTGCACCGCCCACACCCCAAGAATGCCGCCGGGCACGCGCTCGTGGCGGATGTCAGCTGTCCCGGCATCCCCGACTATGCACCGCTTCGGGTCGTTGCGCACGATTGCATCATCGATCGCGACGGCGCGAGTGTGAAGCTGACCACCGCCCATCCGCGTGCGCCCCTGGAACAGCAGTTCCGACGGAGGTACGTAAGGTGACGGCAAGCGGCTGTGTGGGTAGGGGGCACTGTGGGAACTGAGCGACAGCGACGGGCTCGGATCGTGGCGTACTGGCGTGCGGTGGAGCTGTTCAGCCCACAAAGGATTCCTGCCGTGTCGGCACGCGAGCGGGTGTACGCCGTGACGGAGAACAGTCCGCTGCCGTGGGAGGACGGCCATCCGCTGCGGTCGGTACCACTGGAACCTGGGTTCATGTGGCAGCACGCGGTGTACGGCGGCGCGTACGCGCTACAGGCTGTACGTGACGCGCTCCTGGAGGTCTTCGGGGAGACCGAGGAGGACCACGACGGGCGAATGGACGGCGAAAGCGCCCTGTTCGCTTTGACGGTCAACCACGAGGGCCGGCTGCTCGTCGACTCTCCGGTGTTGTCCACCTGTGCTTGGGCTACAGGCCGGGCCTTGTGTCCGGGGCCTGCACGTAAGGGCTGGCTGGACGGATTCGACGAGGAGGAAGCCGTCTGGCTTGCCCGAGCAGCCGACATGGGTGAGGAACCCTTTGAGGAGCTGCCCGACGTGAGTGATCCCGGCGAGGCCGGCGAAGACGGCGAGAACGCCGAGGACAAACTCGGCTCGCGGCGCCTGCCTGCCAAGCATCTGCTGAACTTCGTGCACGACCTCAGCCAGTGCTGGGGCGTAGTGGATACCCTGCGCCCCGGCGAGATCCGGGTGCGGAGCGTGGCAGTACGCCAGAAGCAGGCCGATGACGCTGATCAGCAGGACTTCCTCAACAGTTTCTTCGTCACCGACCTGGACTTGGTCACGCGCGCTTTGCAGACGCGAGAACCCGGGCAGGGACTGGCCTCCTATTTAACGCCGGAAGCACAGGTGAATACCGCGTGGCGAGTCGATCTCAGGCAAAAGCCACGGGCGACGCTGAACGCGGTGGCACCCGAGCGCACCCCGGTGGGCCGTTGGCCCGCGAACCCGTCGCATCCGCTCGCACTCAGCCAGCAGTTCGCGGTGAACACCATCTGGGCTGAACTGGCCGACTCCAGCGGACTGTTCGCGGTCAACGGCCCACCTGGCACCGGAAAGACCACGATGCTGCGTGACTGCTTCGCCGCCGTGATCGTAGAACGTGCCCGACGTCTGGCCGGACTGCGCATGCCCTCCATGGCGTTCGCCGACGGGGAGCCGTACCGATGGCAGAGCGGCGACTACACCCGCACGGTGACTGCGCTGAAGCCGGAGTTCACGGGTTTCGAGATGGTGGTGGCCTCGGCCAACAACGGAGCGGTGGAAAATATCTCCACCGAGATCCCTGCCCGCACGGCTCTCGGCGACCGGTGGCGTGACGACGCCGACTACTTCGCCGAACAGGCGACCCGGCTCCTCAAGGGAGCCCCCGCCTGGGGTGCGGTCGCGGCCCGGTTGGGCAACAAGAAGAACCGGATGGAGTTCATCAACCGGTTCTGGCACGGCAAATACAAGATCACGGATGCAGGGGCGCCGCCCCCACCGAACGGTCGGCCTCCCCGGAGCCGGGATGCCTGGGTCGACAGCGAGCAGGGCATCGCACACCTATTGCGTGAATGGACCCGGCAGCCGCACAGCGGGATCTGGAGGGAAGCCAAGGAACGGTTCAGCCAGGCCCTCGCCCGGGTGGAGCGGCTGCAGACCGAACGAGCGGCCGCTGCGGCAGCCCTTGAACGGCTATCTGCCGCGGGTGCCGACGTACAGGCGGCCAAGCAAGCCATCACCGACGGCGAAATCCACGTACAACATGCCCAAGGACAGGCGATGGGTGCGGCCGCCGCACTGCAGAGCGCCGAGGCTGAGCTTCAACGGGCGCAGCAGGCCCTGGATGCCCATGCACGACGGCGCCCCGGGTTCGTCGTGAGCCTGAGCACGCTGGGCCGGGCAGGAAGAGACTGGCACCGTCGCGACCAAGACCTAGCCGGTCATGCAGACACAACGCAAGGCGTCCGCGATGCCGCAGCTACAGCCCTGTTCAGTGCCGAGCAAGCCGTCGCACAGGCTGAACACGATCTCGCGTCCTGCCGGCATCGGCACGCTGCAGCGCAAGCCCACCTGGAGGAAATGGAGCAGACCGTCGAACAGGCACACGAAGACTGGGGCGACCACGTTCCGCAGGAAGCATGGATCCACGACGACACCGCCCGCGAACTCGCCGCCCCCTGGGGCGACGAGGAAATCTCCGCCGCCCGCGCCGAGCTGCTCCTCGCCGCGATGGAACTCCACAAGGCGTTTCTGCGATGCACCGCACGCACCATGTACGCCAACCTCATGGCGGCCATGGACGCCGTGGCTGGCGCGATCCCCAAGACCGTCTCCGGGGAGCATGTGAAGGCCGCCTGGCAGAGCCTTTTCCTGCTCGTCCCAGTCGTCTCGACTACGTTCGCCTCTCTGGACCGGGTCTTCGGCCGCCTGGGGTCGGAGGCGCTGGGCTGGTTGTTCATCGACGAAGCCGGGCAAGCCACCGGGCAGATGGCCGTCGGCGGCTTGTGGCGAGCTGCCCGGACCATCGTGGTGGGTGACCCACTGCAGCTCGAACCGGTCGTGGTCCTGCCCTGGACGGCGCAGCGAGCCCTGGGCGACGAGCTGGGCGTCAACGAGGAATGGGCCCCCAGCCGCACCTCGGTCCAGCAGCTTGCCGACCGCACCAACCGCTACGGCACGCTGCTGCCCGCCGAACTACCGGACGGCTCCCAGGAGGTGTGGGTGGGCAGCCCGCTGCGCGTTCACCGACGCTGCGACAACCCCATGTTCGCCATCAGTAACGCCATCGCCTACGACAACCTCATGGTCTACGGGACCCCGGACCGCGGCGACTACCGCTACCGCCCCCGTAGCTGCTGGGTAAACGTGGAGGCCACCGAAGCGGACGGCCACTGGATGCCCGAAGAAGGCCGCGCTCTACGCCGCGTCTTGGAGAAGCTTCGTGACGACGGCGGTGTCGACCTCGCCCGGGACGTCTATGTCATCAGTCCTTTCCGGGCCGTGGTCCGCGGTGCTCAGCGCACCTGCCGCGATCTACTGCCGGACTCGCGAGTCGGCACCATTCACACGACGCAGGGCAAGGAGGCCGACGTGGTCGTCCTTGTGCTCGGCAGCGATCCGCGTCGCCCGGGAGCCCGCTCCTGGGCGGCCTCCCGGCCCAACCTCCTCAACGTCGCTGTAAGCCGTGCTAAACGCCGTCTGTTCGTCATCGGGAACCTAGGCGCGTGGCGCGATCAGCGGTTCTTCTCCACCCTCGCTGACGAGTTGCCCGCCCATACCTGGCAGTCGTGAGAGGACCAGGCCCCGCCGCGAGTAGCCGCTGGGCTAAATCACGCGCAAAGAACGGCTGCGTGCCAAGGCGGAACGTCACGTGTCTCCACCAGACGTTGTTGGCGAATCAGCAGCCGGACTCCCTCCCAACGACCTGACCCGTTGGGTGCAGAGTCCGTGTGTAGGCTCCGCATCGTTACATCTGCCGAACGACGTTTTCCGCCTGCGGTCCCTTCGGCCCCTGCGTTACCGCGTACTCGACCCTGTCGCCCTCGTACAGCTCCTTGAACCCGGTGGACTGGATAGCCGAGAAGTGGACGAACACGTCCGGTCCGCCATCATCCTGTTGGATGAACCCGAATCCCTTATCGGCGTTAAACCACTTCACTACGCCCGTTGCCATCGGTATGAGTCTCTCCTTGAACACCGCCGCACAAGCGACACCCAGGGCCAAGGCAGCCCACTGCTGCCTGCCTTTCATCCTTGAATACCCCTCATGGAGCGGTTTTCCAAGCATTTGGCAGTCCGCAATTCGCCAACCGGTCGTCCCTCAGCAGGCCCCTGAAGGCGCTGGCCCACTTCATAGCGAAATCAGTTGCCCGATCTACGGGTCTGGGTCATCAAGTATCACGATCCGGACCCCATTGGGAGCGGAGACCGCGATGCGCTTGAGTTCACCCCGGCATGCGACGAAGAGCACCCAGACGCGGCGGCCAGGCCACCGTTGCCAGTCGAGTTGATCCGGATCAGGGCAGACGATGCCGTACACGCTGCCGTCCAGATAGACGGGTGTCCCGCCGGCCAGCTCCTGATCCGCCTTCACGAGGGGATGGCCCCCTGTCTCGGCCTGCACCCAGGCTTCCGCGGCAGCGATGAGCCGCGGGTCGCCGTGATCCTTGGACGCTTTGGAGGACGCTGCGCCTTGATCTCCACGGTGAGAGCGGCTGTTGAAGCGCAAGGATGTCCGGGGTCGGGACGGCCAAACGCCCGTCATCCGGAAAGCGGCCTCGCGGGCCATGGAGAGCGGATCCGAGCCATCGAGAGGCACGACCTGCACCGTTCCCGTAGCCGTGTTCCTCCTGCGGGCTCGTCGCCTGGCCTTCGCGAAGTCCGCAGCCAAAGATACGTACTGCGGAGAAGTCCAGACCTGCTGCCACCAGTGCTCGACGAGACGCTCCGGTTCGAGGTAGCGATGGGGCACCACTCGGCGTCCCAGAATCCAGCTCACCAACTCCCGTAACGGTGCCTGTGCCATCTGCCATTCGCCGTGACCGCCGGGGCATGGGGGCCGGTGAAGGCATGGCTCTGTCACGAAGCGAGCGAGGCCTTCGGTCACCTCCCACGCTGTCCGCTGGCCTTCAACTGGCGGTCTGGCAAGAACGGAGGGCACGCTGCCACGCCAGCGGCGAGGCTGGGTCGCCACCCAGCAAATCTGAATATTGTCGGAGGTATACCGGTCGGTGCGCTGCCGGACGTCCCCTTCAGTGATGGAGGAGAGCTGCGCTTCCCACGCCATGCGTAACGTCCCGTCGGGCGAGGTGGCCATGACGTCGGCCCGCCACCTGCCGTCAGGGGCTGATACCTCCAGGGCTCCGTGCCACCCTGCCTCGCGTACTGCTGTCACCAGCTCCACTTTGAGCAGCCGATGCTCCATCGACTCGCCGGCCAAACCGCAAGTCGGCGCCCCAGGATCGTGCGCGAAGAATCGAAGTCCCAGGTGGGACACCTTGGCGCGTACACCGTGCCCGCACTCGGGACACGTCAGAGCAGCACGGGGACGGACACGGTGGACGGCCCCCCATGCCCAGCCGCAACCGAGGTCCGGGACCGTGGCATCAATCCGGCCTTTCTCGGGATGCATCGCTGTCATCGGCACCGGCCGCTCCCCCTTCCTCCCTCCGAGCCAACTGTGGCAGCAGCCACTGACACCGCCTTGATTACAGGGGCCCGAGCCGGTCCCAGGGAGTGGGCGCCATGGGTGCTTGTCGTGGGATGTCCACGTTGGGGTTGCCATCCGGGTGCTGGTTGATCCAGGACAGGCCGCCGAGATCCAACTGGTTCCGGGCACGAGTGACCGCAACATAGGCGAGGCGTGCTTCCCCGTCGTCGATGTCGCCGGGCAGCGGGTTACCGTCTTCGTCGGTCTCTTCTGGATCAACGGGCTCAGTGAAGTCCTCACCGATGCGCACGGACGCCCATTCGCGGCCCTTGGCCTTGTGGGCGGTGGAGACGACGATGTCGGCGCCGTGCTCCACAGCGAGCTTGTCGACGGCATCGAGGATGACATCGACGCCGTGTTCGTCAACAAGGTCAACCAGAGGCAGCAGGTCCCTGCCCGATGGGTCGTATTCCGCGTACTCCTGTAGCTCGCCCCACGACTCGAAAAGGATCAACTCGGGGTGAGTGCTTCGCTTGCCGGCCTTCAGGCCCCTGGCGGCCCTGGCCAGAGCCCGCAAGGCCTCCCCTCCCCCGACAAGAGCAACGCGACGGCCTTGTTCGAGCTGGTTCATGACCTCAAGCATGGCGCCAACGTTGGACCGGCACAGGATGGCGTCCGGGTACTCGACCCGTTCGAGCCTGGTTGAGATGGCGGTGGTGCCGGCCAGCCGAATCGGGGAATCGACGATGCTCAGCCACCGGTTGGCCTCGTCGGCCAGATCGGGTCCGAAGCGAAAGGACTGGGACAGCGCAAGTTCGGTGCCGTCGAAGTCGCTCATGACGTCGCGGGCGCCGCGCCACCCGTAGATGGCCTGCGCGGAGTCGCCGACCATCACCAATTGGGTGTGGCTGCGCTGCGCGTTGAAGACCTTCTCTACGACCGGGTTGGTGTCCTGCGCTTCGTCCAGGAGCAGGAAGTCCGCTTCGATGCGGGGTTCGGTGAGCGCCCAGATCTTCAGGTAGTGGTCGTGATCGAAACGCACGTTGCCATGATCGGGGTTCTGAAGGTCTTCCCACGCCTTGTGCGCGTACGGCAGGACAACATCGACAAGCTGGGCGTGCAGGTCCTCCATCTCGATGCCGCGGAGTCGGGGGACGTGGTACGGCTGGATCATCGGGTCTGCGGACTGGCAGAAACGCGTAACGGTCCGCAGCACCGTATAGGAGAGCGCCTTGTTGGTGACGTCGCGTTCCCCGATGCGGATACGCATGTTGAGGCCGATCCCGAGGGACGCTCCGGTCTTCCAGCCAGGCACGCGGGGCGCGTCCATGCGAGCCGAGTAGTTATGGCCCACAGCGGCGAACGCCAGCGAATGAGCAGTCTTGCACTGCACGTTGCTCGAGAACTTGGTCGCCGCCTCCATCGCGATGGACTTGTTGAAGGCGATGTACCTCCCCCGCTTCTTCGTGCTTGCTGCAAGCATGGCGAGGGTCGTTGTCTTGCCTGTCCCGGCGCCCGCTTGCAGGACGAGGTGATCGCCGCGCCTGAAAGTGTCCACGGCGACGCACTGCTCGGAGGTGGGGGTGGGCATCGTGCTCCTCTCGGCTGCGACCACAACGGTCGTCTCGCCGAATGTGTAGCAGCAGCCTCTGACAACGCCCCCACATGAATGAGACAGCTATTCGCTAACCGAACCCGCGACCACGCGGGGCAGCCCTGTTGTCCCTTGCTCCGGCAGTGAACGCGCTGGTGCCGGCCGATAGGGCACTGCTCGAACGGGGCGCGGCGCAGCACGCCGACGGCTCTGCGCTGCCACGTCTCCTGTCACCAGCAGCGTCGATTCCGGGGGCTCCATAACCTGAGGTATACCGGGGTCATGGCGCACGAGCTCGTAGCGGTTTGCGATCACTGCCTGGAACTCGTTCAGGACGGCGACGGCGTACTGGAGGTAGATACCGACGCGGCAGACCGGGCCCTCCGTGCCTGGAGGGAAACCGGCAGCGCGGACTACGCCGTGTTCCACGCATCAGCTGGCACCCACCCCGTGCAGTGGGCGGTGCGCCATCACAGCTGCGGCAAAGCCCCTTCGTTCGCCTGCACGATCACGGTCAACCGGGTGCGTTCCTGGACCGCGCTGCTGGACTGGAGCGTGCACCTGAGCAGCAAGCACTGGCTAGCCGGAACCGATTGGTTCGACTTGATCGACCGGGCACTGCATCCGCGGCGAGCCGCTGTCAGCGGCATCCTGCCTCAGAGTCCGCGCGACACCAGCCGCGGATCAGTCGGCGACCTGACGTGAACGAAGGCCGCTGCGAACCAGCCGTGCCGCACGCGCATCCACCTGCCCCTGTGAGACGGCACAAACTTTCGGGAGCCCCCCAACGTCAAGTTGGTCTCTGCATAGGATCAAGGAACCACTGGTTCACGGCTGGCTGAGGTTTGGGATGAAGCGTTCTTCACTGCTCATAGCAGCTCTGCTCCTTTGGGCCGTAGCATGCGATGCCGGCTCCGGGGAACGAAAGAGCGTGGACAGCGCCCCGTCCGCAAAGGCGAAGCCACCAGTCTCTGTCGACGAAGCGCAGAGGGTCCTGAAGGCGCTGGATAAGAAGGACGACAGCGACAGTCTCAGCCCCTCCTACTGGCGCTCGATCCAGGAAGGTCCGTGGCTGGACCGGACACTCGCCCGGATCGATAGCATCAAAGCGCGTGGCAGGGACGAAAGCCAGAACCCGACGAACCGCCCACACGTTGACCCCGCTGTACGCGCCTGGGTAGCCATGCCTGACACCGCAGGCGCCGGAAGCTGGATCTTGGGAGCCCAACAGGTGTCCAGCTACGCCATCGGTGGCGAGTTCAAGAACACCGTAAGCATGCGCTGGAGCTTGATCCATCGGGCTGACGATGGCGGCGCGTGGCGGACAGCGTTCACTGCCGACGCCCCGAGCAAGGAGGATGTCCCTCAGATTGCCGTAGACGGGAACGGGACAGCGCAGATCGTCGCGCCCAACGCCCACCTAGCAGTGCAGCCAGGTAAAGCCTGTGGGGCGTACTTCGACTACGTCACACGAAAGAGCGCGGACGAGCACCTTCGGTGGTCATCTCAGATCGACACATACCGCGCAACGTATGGGCAGACAAAGCCGATCCGCGAGCAGCTAGGTAACGCCGAATCCGTGAACATTCAGACAAAGGCCCAGCGTGCCCCGGTTGGTCCGGCCTGGCAGACAAAGGACGGCGGAGCACTGGTTGCCTGCGTCGACGTGAACACGGTAACGGCCGACATGGGGCCAGGGCGGTGGCTCAAGCTCACAACAAGCGGCTGGGACGGCACCACAGGAATCCGTTGGAACAAGTTCACCCAAACCATGATGCAGATGACCATTCTCAAGGTGCCTGCTGGCAGCTCCGACATCAGCATCGCCGCCCAAAGCACATGGCCCTACAAGTTCGACGGAACCGAATACAGCGAACACTGAGGAAGAGGCCGGATCCGCTGCCGCCAAGTCCAGCCGTCCCATCGACAGGGCTGGCGTCCTACCCCGTCAGCTGCCTCGTTCCGCGAACTACCCCGGGTCGGCGTCTCGGATGATCACCTAGGCTCGATGGTGGGCGTGGGGCTGGAGCCGCATGTCCACCGCCTCTCGCATACCAGCCTCGCTGGCGGACCTGGCCGTCCCGGTCGATGAGCTGACCCCCTATCACCGCAACCCGCGCACCGGTGACCTGGACTCGATTACCGAGTCTCTGTCGACGCATGGCCAGTACCGGCCGATCGTCGTCAATCGAGGGACGCTGACAGGCCGCCCGAACGAAATCCTCGCCGGTAACCACACCTACAAGGCGGCTAAGCAGCTCGGCTGGAGCGACATTGCCGTCACCTGGCTCGACGTCGATGATGACGCTGCAGCGAAGATCGTCATCGTCGACAATCGCACCTCGGATCTGGCCGGGTACGACACGGTCCTCCTCGCCGACATCCTTCAGGACCTGCCAGACCTCCAGGGCACCGGCTACGACCAGGACCAGCTCGACCAACTCCTGGACGAGACCGCACTTCCGGCGCCGATCGAGCTGCCCAGCGACGGCGCCGGTACCGGAGCCGCCGCAACTGTGGACTATCTGCAGTGGGGCTACATGCAGTGGTCCTCCACTCGCGTGCGCATCACCCAGGCCGAAGTCGAACTCCTCGACGCCTTGTACAAGCGGTTCGTCGACGACAACGACTCCGACATGGGCTTCGGCTGGCACGTCCTCAACGAGGAGCATCGCGCCGAGGAAGGGGCGACAGCGTGAAGAGCCTCGATGTCCGCTTCGACCCTGCGTATCCGCTGGCGAAGCTGCGGCCGGCTGACTACAACCCACGGCGCCTCTCAGAAGACGCCTTCGTCCGGCTTCAGGCCTCGCTTACGCGGCACGGCGTGGTCAAGCCTGTGATCCTCAACGCCGACGGCACCCTGGTCGCGGGCCACCAGCGAACCAAAGGTCTGAAGGCGATCGGAGAGACGACGACGCCGGCGGTGATCCTGCCGCAGAAGGTGCGCCTGCAGGACGAGATCAAGTTCAACCTGCTGCATAACCGCGTCGAGACGGAGTCGTCCGTGGTGTACGCGGAGCCGGGGCCGATCGGCCGGTGGTGCTGGATTCCTTGGCAGACCATCCAGGTCGAGGAGTCGAAGAACCTTCCCTTCCAGCAGGCGATCGGCTTCATGACCGCCGCCCACGGCCCGTGGGGCTCGGTCGTCATCGATGACCAAGGGCGCATCGTCCTCAACGCCGAGTACGCGGCCGTCGCGAAAACCCAGCGATTCGACGTCCTCGCCTGGACCGTCGCCTCCTTCGACGCGGGCCAGCTGGTTGAAGACCTCACCGGCGAGTACGGCGTCTACGACTGGTCCGGGCTCGAGGACCAGGCCCCCGTCTGGAACCAGCACATCGTGCAGCCCAACCGGCTGCGCGAACACTCCTCGAAGGCCAAGGCCGACAAGGTCCGCTACAAGTCCGAAGTGTGGGAACGCCTGGTCCTGCCGTGGCTGACCACGTCGCATCGCGTGGTGGACTTCGGGGCCGGCCACGGGGACTACGCCCGGCACCTGCGCGCCAAGGGCTACCGGGTTCAGGACTACGAGCCGTACCGAACCCTCAAGGGCAAATACTCGATCGACATCCGCACGATCGTCGGCCAGCTCCGCGGCATCGAACGCGAGCTACGCGAGAACGGCCTGTACGAGGTCGTCGTCCTCGACTCCGTCATCAACGCCACCACCAGCCTCAACTACCAGCACTGGGTACTCGTCACAGTGAACGCGCTGTGCGCCGCTGACGGACAGGTCTGCGTCGGCACCCGCAACCTAGAGCGGGAAGTGGCATACGAGAACTCAGAGCACTCCATCAGCCGCGACTCCACCCGCCTGGCGTTCCTTGACGAGCACAACGTCGACATGCGGTTCGTGCGCGGCAAGTGGCAACGCATCCGCTACCACACTCCCGAGTCGCTGCGCGGGCTGCTGTCCCGGTACTTCGAAGACGTGCAACTCAGCGACACCACCAGGGCCACAGTGAAAGCCGTCTGCCGTAAGCCGCGCCCCCTGCCAACCGGCGAATATGAGCGAGCCTTCTCCGAAGAATTCAACATGCCCTACCCCAACAATTACCGCCACAATAAACACCGCGAAATATCATCAATTCTGCTAGAATTGACGAGAGAAAGGAATTCAACTCTGAAGGGGTAAGGTAATGAACTCGGGGGCAACCCTAGAGCGGGTTCGCGTGGACATAGAAGCACGCGACAGGTACCGCATAATGTGGCTGGCCGGCATACGTGAACTTGACCTCACACAGCACTGCCTCAAGACATTCGCCGAATGTGACCGCTACAACATCAACACCAAGCACAGCCGCCAGACACTCCACCTGCCAGCCGCCAATCCGCCCACGGCGTGGTACCTGTGTGCACTGCCGATCCCATGGGATTGGGCCCGCAACGCACACCTCGCCTTCGAGTACACGCCCGGTGAGAACTGGGAAGGCGACGCACTCGTCCGCGGCCTTGGCGTACGACTCACCAATGCTCGCCCCATCACCGGTTGGGGCGAGCATTCCATCCCGCATGACGCTCCCAAGAGGAACTCACGGCCGCACCGCACCTGCAGGAACTGGCAGTTCGCGTGGTGGCTGCGAACCAACCGCAGCATCCCTGACGCATCTGCCCTGCTGGCACCGGCCGCCGACGAGGGCGGGCCCGAGCAGCTGGCACTTCCTTAGGCGCCGCCTAGGCGGGCGGCGACGGCATCGTGCAGCGAGGCAGCGCGGCGCTCACCAGTCGGGACGCCGTTGAACTCGGCGCCGCCGCGCGGTGGGCCACTCGGGGCGGCGCCATAGAGGTCAGGGTCGGCGTCTACGGCGCTCTTGATCGCGTCGGCGAGCGCCGAACTTGGCGCCGGTCGGGTCGAGCGCGCCGACGGTAGCGGCGAATGCGCGACTGTTCAGCAGCCAGTCGGCGAGTGCGCCGTGTTCGCCCGCAGGCCTTGTAGGCGGCGAACACGGCGCGGGCAGTGCGCAGCTCGGCGGCGAGGTTGCCGAGCTGCTTGTCGCGGTCGGCGACCGCGGCCGGGTCCTGTTCGGCCTCGGCTCCGTCGGGGTTAAGTGCCTTGTTCACCGCGTCGAGGGCGGCGCGCACCTCGTCGCGCTCAGCGGTGGCTTGCGCGGCGCGGCTGGTGGCCTCGGCGAGCCGCTGCGCTGGGTGGCCTGGTCCGCGGCCGACGGGGTGCCGGGGCCGACGTTCGCGGCAGGGGTCGGGGCGCCGGGCGGGCGGGGTGTTCGGGTCGCCGGCCTCGCCCGAGCCACCCTTGATTAGCTGGCAAGGTCTCGTCGAGGATCTGCTCGGGCATGTCGGGTTAGCCCTCTGAGGCTCGTGATGGCGTGAGAAAGAGCCCACCGGATCGGCAGGCCAGACAGAGAGAGGTAGGGCTCGAGTGGGGCGAGCTGCCGCTCGGCTGTGCCCGTGGCGAGGAGGGGCAATGCGGTGAGCCGCTCAGCTGGGCGTGTCCCCTTGACTCGTCAGCGCCGCTAGAGCGCGGTGGAGACCTCCGCGCGCAGCGTACAAAGTGATCGCGGCTACGAAAATGTGAACGCGATGCCAGCGAGATTAACGCAAAGGCCGCCGAGCGCAACGTAGGAAAGGCCCAAAAATTTCCGACTCAAATACCTTTGGGGGCGTGTGAGATGCATTCCCGTATCAGCCAAGACTAGGACGAGAGCAACACATATATAGATTATCCCGACGACCCATGAAGACAAACTTTCGGGAAGTGCGAGCACTATCCCCACGCCGGTTAGGGTGATTGCTGGGACAATCTGAACGGCATCCACCGAAAATTCGATATAGTCTTCTATCTGCTCCGGTGACAAGTAGTACGGCGGCGTGCCGACGGAAATGTTTGATTGAGCTTTCTCCGATGAAATCCAATTCCTTACAGAAGCCTGCGCGCGTCGAGTCAGGACTGGGCTCAATAGGTACATGACGCTGGCGGCGATGAAAGGTATGGCGTCCTTCATCCGACTGCTCTCTCCTCAGGGAACCGTATCGACTCGTATGAGAGCAGGGTCTTGTAGCTCACCTGCGCCAATATAGCTGGCGTCTTCGCAATTCCACTCGATCTGAACCGTGATTTCTTCGTCTACTCGGTTCGCAGTCGCCGCTACTACCGGATGGTTCAGATCTTTGCGACTCGATGCCTTTTTCCTTCTTCTCCCCGCCAGGCTCACTTTCTCTTCCCAGTGAGTGAGTGGATGTCCACCCCGTGTGTATCGACGCCCGTCTTGAGGGAAGCGAATGTATTGACTCGAATCTGCACTAACTGCAATAATCCAGGGAAGCAAGGAATCGCTTTGTATGTGAACGACATGCTGTGCCGCATCAGATCTTTTACTCACGGAGCAACTTCTGCCCGTAACGTAAGTACTAATGGTCAAGAATCCCTGCGGGACATCGTCGTGACATTTAGCCCTCTTTCCGGGGCGGAGTCTCCGGAGGCTTGGCATAGTGGCTATCTTTCGCGTGATCAGAGAAGGTTGACTAGGCGACACGGCCCGCCGCTTGCGAACTTCTCAAAATCTCCGATAGGCGCTCTCGGATTTCCTTGGTGGCTGAGGCTTCGAAAAGTTCACGAATCTCTTCGAGGTCGCCACTTTCGGGGTCGGCGCTTATTAGGTGCACGTCTCCGAAGGCGTGGAATGTGAGGGTTATCTTGGACAGATCGAAACGGATGAAATCGCAGCCATCCTCGATCTCTGATGCTTGGAAGTTTCCTAGCCAGTCCTGAGCCCTTTTTCCGCTGCCGCGAAACGTTCGGCCGTGTACGGAGATAACTGCTTCAGAGGAAGCATCACTGAAACCCCCATGCTTCTCGCATACGGTAATGAAGTTATTTGCGGAGAAGTCGGCGGTCCAACTGATTACAGACTCGTCACTGTAGGCGTCGATCAGAACAAAATCCTTTTCGCTCACCTCATAGTGATGCCGTGTCGCAGCTCCGGGCAGTTTCCGTGTTTGGGACCGCATGGGCACCTCCTGTCGTGTCGACTCTTCGAAGGTACCTCCGTATCAGACAGTGCGCCTCTGTAGCAGGTCAACCCATGGACGGGTTACGTTTGTGTGGTTGGCCAGTAACAAAGCACCGCCCACTGGATCAGCGGGCACTTTTGGAAAGTGGTTCAGCCCTTCGAATCGTCGCAGGCGAGTGCGGCGCGGCAGGGTTGTGAGAGCTGTTTCAGCGGGTGGTGTTGCCAGCTCCAGTGCGACCGCAGGGCGGCAACCGTGTTCGTCGCCACGTCAGGCTGCACGTGGGACCAGCTCCCGCCCGGCTTCGGCCCGTCGAGCGTGACCGCGTTCCGCCGGTTCACCGAGTGGTCGGGCGGTCAAAGGGGCCTCTGACAGGACCGAATCCGACCGACCGTGGCAAGAGCGGGTCGAAAATCCACCTCGTCGTCGATCGCCGCGGCCTGCCCATCTCGCTGGGAATATCCGCAGCCCAACACTCATGACTGCCAAGCCCTGCAGGCCCTCGTGCAAGGCATCCCGCCGATCCGCTCACGTCGCGGGCCACGGCGCCGACGCCCGGCCAAGCTGCACGCGGTCACGCACTTGCCCCCGGGCTGCTGGCCGTGCCTGTCGGCGCACACGGCGAGCGACCGAGCTCGGTACCGAGTACGTACAGCCGAGCCTGGAACCTGCAGTCCGGCATTCCGCTTCGGTAAGGGATCATGGACGGTGGGCGCGGGACCAGGGAGTCGTGTCATGGGCCGCCCCAATCGGGCCACTCGGGCAGCCATCACCCAACGCCGTGCCGACGCGATCGACCTCAAACTCGCGGGCGTCGACTGGCTGACGATCGGCCGCAAACTCGCCGCCGACCCTGCCATCAACTCCGACGGCATCGCGTACCCGCAGGGGTACGGCATTGACAAGTACAAGCGCGGCCAGGAGCCGCCGAGCGACAAGCGGCTCATTGAGCTTGCTTGTAAGGACGTTTCCAAGGCCCTGGCTGAGCGCACCACCGCCCTTGATGAGAGCGCCGATGAGTTGCGGCAGCTCATGGTGGAGCGACTGGAGCGACTCTTCTTCGGTGTCTACCGGGCTGCCATCCGCAACGGCGACTATCAGGCTGTCGACCGGGCCGTGCGGATCATCGAGCGCAGCAGCCGCCTCCTCGGCGTCGACCGGCCGGTCCGCACTGAACTGTCCGGCCCCGATGGTGGTGCCGTCCACGTGGAGACCGCAGGCCTGGAGGAGCTGGAGCGTCTGATCAACCTCGCCGGTGGCGAGGGTGGCCAGAGCTGACGAGGCGGCTGTCCTCGAGCACTACCGGACGCTTCCCGCGCAGCGCCGTCGTGAGATAGCCGCAGCCTCCAGCCCGGATCTACGCGCCCGCCTCGTACGCATCGAGCGGGAGCTGGCCATGGACCGCTCGCCGGGGGCCATGGCAGCAGTGCTCACCGACGGCCGGGAGATGCAGGCCCCGCACCTGGGGCTGATTGACGCTGCCTTCGAGCAGGTCGCCGCCGGGAAGCCGACACGGCTGATGCTCACCATGCCTCCGCGGCACGGCAAGAGCCGCCGCGCCGCCCGCTGGGCACCCCTGTGGTACTTGCGGCGCCGCCCGGAGCACCGGGTGATGATCGCCTCCTACTCCTCGGACCTCGCTGACGATCACGGCCGCTGGATCCGGGACGCGATCCTCACCCACGGACCACAGCTCGGCATCAGCCTGCGCGGCGGATCGACCGCGGCCAACCGCTTCGACCTGGCCGGCACTGAAGGCGGAGCCGTCGCAGCAGGCGTCGGCGGCGGTTTGACCGGCAAGGGCGCTCACCTGGCAGTGGTGGACGACCCCATCAAGGACGCCGCTGAAGCCGCCTCGCCGACCATGCGCAAGAGGCTGTGGGACTGGTGGCAGGCCGTCTTGCTCACACGCATCGAACCCGGCGGTTCGGTGATCTTGATTCAAACCCGCTGGGATGTCGATGACCTGGCGGGCCGCATCCTCGCCGAGGAAAGCGACCGATGGACCGTCATCGACCTCCCGGCCCTCGCTCTCTCGCAAGACGATGCTCTTGGCCGACAGCTCGGTGCGCCTTTGTGGCCAGAGCGGTACGACGCTGACGCCCTCGCCGAGATCCGGCGCTCTGTGGGCGAACGCGTGTGGTGGTCGCTGTACATGCAGCTACCCCGCCCGCAGGAAGGCGGCGTCTGGCAGTGGACATGGATCACGGAGAACCGGATCAGCCCGGCGCAGCTCCGCGGTACCGACCTGGCCCGCATCATCGTCGCTGTCGACCCGGCAGGCGGTGAGTCCGCTGTCGGTGACGAAACAGGGATCGTCGCAGCCGCCAGAGATCGCGACGGCCACCTCTACGTCCTTGACGACCGCTCCGGCAACCGCGGCGCGGACGCCTGGGGCCGCGAAGCATGCCTGCTCGCCATTCAGCTGCGTGCCGACGCCATCGTGGTGGAAAGCAACTTCGGCGGCGACATGAGCACGCAGATCCTTCACCAGGCGTGGCAGGAACTCCAGCGCGAGCAGCGCACGGAGAACATGCTGATGCCGGCCGTCCTGCCCGTTACCGCCAAGCAAGGCAAGCGATTGAGGGCGGAGCCGATCGCCCAGCTCTACGAGCAGGGGCGCGTCCACCACGTCGGTGAGTGGGCAACGCTGGAGCAGCAGATGGTCACCTGGGTCGCGGGCATGGACTCCCCGGACCGTATGGACGCTGCTGTCCACGGCCTCACACAGCTCGCCGACCCTGGGCAAGTCGGTACCGGTGCGACATCGTACGGCGACGGCCGTCTATCTGGCCGGCGGTGAGTGCGGGGTGGGTTTGGCCGCGCAGTTCACGTCGGCGCCCTGCGGTGACTCGTCTCGCGGGTGCGCTTCCTCGATCGCCTAGGGTGGAGAGGGCGCGGGGCCGACGTTACGGACCTGTCCTCATGGGCTTGCGTACCTTCCTGACCGACGCCTGGTCGTGGCTCAATTACAAACCGGTCATGTCCGGCACCCACGATGGGCGGCCTCACCGGTCCCTGGCACCAGAGCTTCACGCGACGTGGCTGCCTGATGAGGCCGTGCGTCGGCTCGCCGCGTACACGCTCCTGGCGGCGTACGACAACAACCAAGCCGGAGAGCTCGCTGCTCTTGCAGGGAACGAAGCAGCCGCCGAGCGGCGCGAGTTCGGTGATGCGTCCGCCTTCGTTGATACCGCAGTCGCACACCTGCTGGGGAAGTCGCAGCAGATCATCGTGCCCGGGGCCGAGCACGCCACGGACGATGACCCGACACCCGAAGCAGTGGCGGCCGCGGAGACTCAGCGGCGGCTGCGAGAGTGGGCGGAAGCCGAGCTTCTGCCGCTGCGCATGCAGGCCGCTGAGCGCAAGGCCGTGCTGTTGGGAGACGGCCTGTACCTGTTGGCCTGGGATCCGGACAAGAAGCGGGTGCGTCTCAAGACGTACGATCCGGGCTTCTACTTCCCCGTACTGGTGGACGACGCCGACCCCGGCGACTATCCACGGCGCGTGCACCTGGCGTGGGAGATCCCGGAAGATCCCAAGCGGGGCATCACGGCGCGGCTGCGGAGGATCACCTACGAGCTTGGCTCCATCGGCCCGGCTACACGCGGCCGTACAGGGGAAGATGGCCAGGCCAAGCGGCAGCCTGTGACGGATGGGGCGGGCGGGCTGGTCGTAGAGCCCGGCGATCGTTACAACCCCGACTCCCGAAAGATCGAGCGCACCTACCCGTGGGCACCCGCCCGGCCCTCCACCATTACGTGCTATCTGACGGACGCAGAGTGGTTCCTGGATGATCTCCGTCACGGCCAATCTCTCGATGAGCTACCCCTGAACAAGGCGCGGTTCCGCACCCGTGGGGACGGCGAGGTCCTTGACCGACTTGATCTGCGCCTAGACTTCATCCCTGTCGTGCACATCAGCAACACCGTGTCTGACGGCGAGCACTTTGGCCAGCCGACGCTTGCGAAGGTGATGCAGGCCCTGGACGAGCTGGCGGAGTCGGACACGGACTCTGCGCGCGCCTCCTCTACCACGGGTGCGCCCATCATCGGCCTGGCCGGAGCCCGCCCCGAGGTCGACCGCGTCACCGGCAGGCCCAAACCGCTCTCGGTCGAGCCAGGAACGATCTTCGCGCTCGCCGACGGCGGCCGCATGGACGTTCTGGACACGTCGCACCAGCTCGCCGAGCTGCGGGCGCGAGTCGAGGAGCTACGCGACCGGGCCGCCGTCAATGCCCGGCTTCCTGCCGTGAGCCTGGGAACAGTCGATCCCTCTGATGTTCCCAGCGGCTACGCGCTGCAGCTGTCCCTCGGCCCGCTGGACTCCCTCGTCGACTCGATGCGGCTGGCTCGCGCCCACAAGTACGCACTGCTGCTGAAGATGGTGCAGCGCGTCCACCAGGCAGGCCGGGCTGAGGGCTGGCCCACAGGTGCTCCGCTTCCGGCCAGGATTGTGTTCGGCCCGCACACTCCGACCGACCGCACCACGATCCTGGACGAGGTGATACGCGGTGTCACCGCCGGCGTCCTCTCGCTGGAGACCGGCATCCGCATGCTGCAGGACACCGGTTACCCCATCGAAGACGCCCGTGAAGAGATCATCCGGATCACAGAGCGCCAGACACGCCCCAATTCGACAGCCCAGAGTTCGGTTAGCCCTGCTTCTTCTTCGTCTTGAACCGTTCACGCTTCATCTCGGGCGCCAAGCGCAGCTCCTCCTCGGAGATCTTGGTCTTCTTCCCCCCGCCCCACTCGGTGAAGTATGTGCCTTCGCCACCTGGCACGTTGTCGATGCGAGTGATGAACATGCAATCGCCTGCAAAGTCGTTGAACTCAGGCCCGAGCCGCGTGCCCTCCCTTGGCGCGCGCCCCGAGGCAAGCCACTTGCCGTCCTCGGCGTAGATCACGGTCTCTTCTTCAGAAGCTGCCGTGCGAACACACGAATCCGTAGTGGAGCCCGGCACCGTGTACTCCCCGTCCGCAACCGACACTTCGAACCCAGTGAACGAGCCCTAGGCGAGCGACGCGCCAAGCTCCTTGCCGACCCCCTGAAGGTCACCGTCGATGGCGTAGTGACCACGGATCTGCACGAGAACTTGCAGGGCATCGAGCGGCAGATCGAACAGGTCCGCCAGGCCCCCCGCCCCCGACGGCGCCGACGAGGAAGAGGACGGGGACGAGTCGATAGCGGTGACATGGCTGACCGCCGCCCGCCGCTACCGATAACCCTCAGCTCTGAACGCATCGCCGCCTGGACAGCGTGAGCCGTCTTCAGAGAGTGGCGTCTTCACTCGTGACCTGTGCGGGAACGCCCACGAAGTGCGCCTTGATCAATTGGCGCGATTGCTCGGGCGACCGGGCGCTTGGTTTCTTCATACGTTTCGGATGTGACCACCAGCGGCCCGGATGTAGATCATCCCATGCGGGCCGTGCCTGTTTGTCAAAGCGGCCGGCTCCCGGATTGTGATTGCCAAAGCCGTCGACGACAGTGTTCCAGACAGGGCGATAGTGCCGGATCATGACGCGCTCCGCGAGGCTAACGAAGGCTTCGATCGCTACGAGGTAACGCGCGTGAAAGAACTGGATATCAAGATCGCTATCGAGCCGAGCGACTTGTTCTATGGAGTCCTTATGCTCTTCTAGACGATCAAAGAGGGCGCGCGTTGGAGCGTTCAGGTCTGTTGTGCCTTTGCGTTCCCCCTCGCGGCGAGCTTGGCCCACATAGATAGGGGTGCCCCCAAACGGTTCGGCGATCGGCGTGTAGAGCGGATGAGGGCCCGAGTAATAGATGGCGTAGACACCGGCGCCGAGGGTAGGCGCGATGGATGCCAGCGGTTCGATCGGGCGGCGCAGCAGTTGCGCCTCTACGCTGCGGCCGAGGTTTTCCAGGTCGAGAGGGTTGTACTCTTCGTGCCGCTGAGCACTATCCATCCAACTGGCGGGCTTGGGTTTTCTCCGTGGGGGAGCCGGGGGCGGTTCGGACTCAGCCCAGGAGGACAGGGTGCTTGGCGTGGTCATGAGGGCTCCGTGATGCGGGCAGCGTTCGACGACGAGTGTGGCCGTCGAGTGCTCGCGTGGCTACTCTTGGTGTACATCCACGCCGCCTGGGAGCGACTGTGGGGTCGAACTGGTTGACTATGCGTCCTCGTCGGATTCCTCGGCCTCATCGATAGGGCCGGGGGGCTCAGCCTCTGGCGCCGTCTCGAATGACTCCGCCCCGCGGTAGTAGTGCCAGGCGCTCGGATACTCGCGGGGGCTGTCGTCGTACATGATCACGTAACCCATCAGGGCGACGATTTGCCAGGAGTCTGGTATCTCCTTCGCGATCAGCCTGAAGACGGAGTCCGCCGTCATATTCGCTTCAGGGGTCGTCACCAATCGCTGCTTGAAGAGAGGCGACTTCTGATACCTGAAGTTGTACGGAAGGCCCGTCTTCACGTCGTCCAGCAACTTCTGAAGAGTTACGACACCTGGCGTGAGCCCATCGACCGTACGTTCCAGGTCGATGGGGAATAGCATGTCGAAGTGGTTGGCCTTGAGGACTGTGCTGTCACGATTCCGGCCAGGGTCCTTGTTGCCGAAGCCGTTGTTATTCCATGGGATCTGGCCAGCTTCTTTGTGGTGCGTGATAAGCAGTTGCTCCGGTGCGAGGGCGGAGAAGTCCTCCGCGACGTAGAGGCAAGAGAACTCCACGTCTCGCAGGGAGATGCCGCGACGTCCGCCGATCTTGCGGAGGTGCTGACGTAGCCTAACGGGTATCGATTTGTCCGCCTTGCCCACGTAGACGAACTCGCCATTGAGGTAGAGCTGGTAGACCCCGGGCTTCTCCTTGAGGTCGTCGATGCTGTCCTCGGCCAACGGAGCCCTGTCCAGTCCCTCAAGCGCGTCCGCGAGCTGATCGCCGAGGGCCTTGGTGATACTCAGGGTGAAGTCTCTGTGGTACTTGGCCCCGCCATCGGACTCGACTGCCGGCGTCATCCAAGCGTCCTTTCGCTCAAGTGATCACCGGCACCCTATCCGCGATCGGGAATGTGAGGAGAAATTTCTCGCCACACCCGCAACAAGATCGACAACTCCGCGGTATGCTTTCATCATGCCTGATCAGCTTGGAGAGCAAACTAAGGACCGCACCAGCGTCGAGCTGTTCGCGGGCGCTGGCGGCTTGGCGCTGGGTGTCCAGCGTGCGGGCTTCCGTCCGCTCCTCTATAACGAGTTCAACAAGCGAGCGGGCGAGACCCTGGAGGCCAACGGGGCCAAGCCCCGCGGCGACGAGGAAGGGATCCCCAAGCCCGGCGAGCCCTGTCCCTTGGTCGTGGGCGACGTCCGAGAGCTGTCCATGGAGTACCTGCGTGACGCCGAGGTCGACGTCCTCGCGGGCGGTCCGCCCTGTCAGCCCTTCAGCCTCGGGGGCGCCCACAAGGGTACCGAGGACTCGCGCAACATGTTCCCCGAGATGTTCAGGGCGGTTCGGCAGATCAGACCCAAGGCCGTGATCTGCGAGAACGTCCGTGGCTTGCTTCGCCCCTCGTTCAAGCGGTACTTCGATTACATCCAGCGGGAGCTGGAATTGCCTTTCGAGGAACGCGCGGACGGGGCGTCATGGGAAGAGCACGACAAGATCCTGAAGCGACGCCGGGAGGAAAAGCCTCGCGACCCGTCCGAGAGGTACGAGGTCATCATGACCCCGGTGAACGCCGCTGACTACGGCGTGCCGCAGATCAGACACCGGGTCATCCTCGTCGCGTTCCGGGCGGACTTGAACGTCGATATCGAGGCCTTCAAGAGGGCCGTGCGCCCCCAGTACTCGGAAGAGGCACTGATCCGCTCCATGCTGGACGGGTCCTACTGGAAGCGCCATCGAGCCATCCGGGAAGTGCCGGACCACGTTGCGGAACGCGTCCACGCGCGGCTGCCGCAGCAGGAGCTGCCGCAGGACGAGGACGGCGAGAAGAAGCCCTGGCGGACCCTTCGCGACGCGATCGCCGGAATCGATGGGAACAGGCCCCTACCCCCCGTCCCCGAGGAGCTCTTCGATCGCAAGGAGCACTACTTGGGGGGCTTTACCTACCACATCGGCTGGCCCGGTGCCCGTATCTACGACGGCCACACGCCCAACGAGCTGGACAGGCCGGCGAAGACCGTCAAGGCCGGCGTGCACGGTGTACCCGGTGGGGAATCGGTCATGCTCCTGGACGACAAAGAGCCGGACCCCGAAGCCCCTAACGGCTGGAAGTACAAGCACCGCTACATGACCGTTCGAGAGACCGCTCGCGTCATGACATTCCCGGATGACCACAAGCTGGAAGGTCCTCGCGGAGAGAAGATGCGGCAACTCGGCAACGCCGTCCCCGTTCTACTCGGCGAGGTCTTCGCCAAGGCCGTGGCCGCCGCCCTGGACGAGGCGGAGAGCCGTAGGTGACCGGTATGGCACCAACCGAGCCAAGCCGATGGAAGGACAAGCCGCCACCCGCCCGCGCGTGGAAGGGCCGAGAGGGAAGAAGCCGTGAGGCGCTGGCGGCCGAGCAGGACCGTGCCGCTAGTGGACGGCACCGACGCATGGTGGACCTGGGCGACGGCCGCTTCGCGCGCGCTTCCATCGAGCTGAAGGTCCTCCCCAAGACACGGCGCATCCGGGCTTATCTCCGGTGGTCCGACAAGGGCCGCTCACCAGCTGAGTATGTGGGCGAGGTCGCGCACGAGACACGTGGTGCCAACCTGGCTCAGGCATGGGAGATGGCGAGGGACGCCGGGCTTCTCGCCGAGGAGCCGCCGCCCGAGCGGTCATGGGCCACTTCGCCGGCCGTCCGGTCTGTGATGCGGGGTAACCGCAGCAGGGACACCAAACCAGAGATCCGGCTGCGCTCGCTCCTGCACCGGGCGGGCCTGCGCTATCGCGTGGGGATTAGGCCACTGCCTCAACTGCGCAGGACGGCCGACGTCGTCTTTCCCAAGGCGCGTGTCGCGGTCTTCGTCGATGGCTGCTTCTGGCACGGTTGCCCGGAGCACCACCGACCCGCCACGAAGAACATCGATTTCTGGCGCGAGAAGATCGAGGGAAACCGCAAGCGAGACGCAGAGACTGACAGCCTCCTGCGCCAAGCTGGCTGGACGGTCATCCGGGTTTGGGAACACGATGACCCAGTCGACGCGGCCAACCGGGTCATCGCGGTTCTCCGCCCTGAGCGCGCGACGGTTGAACGCCCAGACCTACAAACCATGCCCACCTAGTAGGTCCTCGACCGAGTCCTCAAAGCGGCGCAGCACGATCCGGCCGTCCCCGTCGCTGTAAGCGAGAACCGTGGACCCCGGGTTCAGGCCGGCCTCGGCCAACAGCCCCATGGGCAACTCAACGGTTCCGTCCGCTTGGACGGTTAGCTCTGTTGGTTCGCGGATCATACGGCTGAGTGTGCCACGCGGCCCTCTGCCACGGGCGACCACTTCGCCTCCAGCCTTCCTGACCTTGAGTCGTGGATCATAAGTGGCCTCTCGGGTCGGGAGTCGGCTCCACCGCTCCTGTTGTCTTTGAGGTCACGACTGCGCGTGTGTGCCCAGGGCGGATGGGGACGCGCCCAGGCACCACCGATGCCTGGGTAGTCTGGTCCTGCCCGAGCGGGGCGACCGGCGGAAGGGCCTTGTAGAGGCTTACGCGAGTGACCTTCGTATGAGCTCATCAGCCACCACATGGAGCCAACGCGAGAGCGACCTAACCCGTCTTCCTCGCAGCAGCACGCCTGCTTCGGCGTGTGACGAAGTGCCTCCAGGCGTGAGGTTGGCGGATCCGACGTACGCCAGATGTTCGTCCGCGAGCAAGACCTTGAAGTGGACACCTAGGCCAGCTTCGTCCCACGAGCAGATTTTGAGGCGACCACCGTTTGCGCCCGCGGCCTCAAGAAGAATGGACACAGAGTCGACATTGGCGTCGGAACGCTTTGGTGCCGAAACACCCAACGCCCTTGTGATCAGGACCGCGCGCCCTCCATTCGCCAAGAGATCGGCCAGAGCGGGCGCCAGCGCGGCGACGAAGGATGGGTGCAGATAAGGCGCGGCCATCACCAGTCGATCCTGGGCGCTCTCAGCGACCATGCGGAGCGTAGGCTCCGTATCGAGAGGGAGTCCCGGGCCGCCGTTGTCCCGGGACATCGTGCTCAGTGAATCACGCAAGAAGGTCGGAACGGTCAAGACCAGGTCCCAGTTGTCCTCGACTGACATCGCGACCATGGCGTGGGCTTGGGCGAGAAGCAATGGTGCCGACTCGGTAAGGTGTCCGTCTTCTCTGAGCACACCGGCGTGGACGAGGGCGTGGGGCACGAGGCGTTGATCCGTCACCGCGTGGGCGACCTGCTCAATCACTTTCGCTGCGGTGGCGCCGGCGGCCGCGAGGCTGGTCGCGGCCGCTGCGACGCGGACAGGGTCCGCCGCTTGCTGGAGAAGGGAGACGAGAGGTCTCAGTGGCTCCAGTACCCGCGCCACTGCGGCTCTTCCTTTCGTCCAGACTTGGCTGGTGTGCTCGCGGGGGAAGCGGACAGCGGGAGCGTGCCGAAGAGCAGGTTGCGGTCCAATACGGTGTTGAACCTCGCGCAAGCGACCTCGGAGATGTGAAGGCAGGCGGCGCACGCTCCACCAAAGTCCCGTCGACACGGGGGGTCGAAGACGCAACGGGTCTCCGCGTCCAACTCACGCAACGCGTCTTCGAGATCGAAGCGATAGACATGCTCCAGCCCGCCAAGGGTGAATTCGCTTCGAGTGTTCGCGTAGATCAGGTAGGCGCAATTCGCCGAGAAGAGGTACTCCGCCAGCGAATCGACATTGAGGCCGCACCTGCTGGCCATGGCCTTCATGGTGCGATGCGCCATCGAGTGGACAAGGCCGAGTAGCGCCCGGCTGATCGGGTTCTCGGGGGCGTTGAAGACATCGACTACTGGGTCGGCCACCGAGAAGATCCAACGTTGAGCGTCTTCCTGTGTACGCACGCCCGGATCCGCGACGAGACCGGAGTCGACGAGCCACTTCACCACGGCGAGTTTGTCCAGCTCGAACAGCAAGCCCTCGGTCTCCGTACGGACGCCATACATCGGGAACTTGCTGTCCCGGCCAGCGGGGAAGAAGCGGAACTGCTGCGTAGTCTGCGTTCCCCGACGGGTCGTCGCGACCGCCTTGCTGCTGATCCTGGTGTAGCCAGCGACGATGTAGGCGATCGGGAGCTCTCGCAGCAGGGTCACGTCGGCGAACCCGTAATGGGTGAAGAGCTTGCGGTACCGCCGGTAGATGGGCTCAAGCTCAGTTCCCTCGTCGCCGTCCAGCAGCTCCTGAGACGTCAGGGGCTTGGCGTCCCAGGCCAACCCAAGCTGACGGCACTCCTCACCGAACTCCTCAATCGTGTCTGGATCCCGTCCGAGGGAGTCGACCTGTGCGTCCCACGCGGGCGCGTCTCCCTCCTTCTTCTTGGCCTCAGCGATGAGTTGGTTATAGAGATCATCGCCCGCCTTCAGGCCGAGGGTCGCGGCCATCTCGCGTGCCTGTTCTACGGCGCCTCCCGTGGCGGTGGAGCCTCCTCCCCGTCGTAGTCCTTCCGCACCCTTGGGCAGGAGGCCAAGACTCTGAGCCACAGCTGCCGCGTACACGCGCTTGTGGGCCAGGGCCCCATAAGTGCCCCGAGTCGGCGGGTTGATGACGGTGATCTGCTGGGGGTAATAGACCGACGTCTGTGGCACACGCATCACCTGAGGGCGACCCTCGCGACAGGTAGAGCACCACTTGACGATCGGCTGGTCGGAGCGCCTTTGGCAACGACCGCACATCCAGTACCAGCGGTACGTGTTCAAGTCGCGGGTGTTGCAGAGCCGCATCGCGCCCTGGCAACCGGAGGCACATCGCGGCACCGAAAGCTCCTTCAGATGGCCACACTCATGCACCTCACCCCAGGAGAATTGGGCCATACCCCCGTGGCTGGACACCGAGCAGGCCGGCGCCGGGTCACTCGCTCGGACGGTCTTGAGGAGGCCACACGCACGGCAGATAAAGGTGTTGGGGAAACGCGTGGCGCGCAGGTCCTCCGCCTTCACGAGCCTGAACTGTCCGCGATCGATCGCGTGCAGTTCAGCTCCCGACCTTGAGCCACCCTTCGCCGCGGCGGCGAACGGCAGGAGGAGGCGAGTGAGTTGCGGAGCGACCCAGCCCTCGGGCACATCGAGGGCGGTCACCTGTCGGGGTGGCTGGCCGATGACCGATCCCTTGGAGGACCAGTTGTATGGCTGGCCGGGCATGTAGCGCCAGAGGGCTTGGATATTACTGCGACTGAGCTGTTCGAAGGCCATGACGGACTCTCTGGAGAGACGTGATTGAGAACGGCTGGTGCGGCACGCTGACTTGCGCGGCTGACTACAACTCGCCGTAGATGATCAGAGGTTCCTCGATATCCCGGAGAGACCGGGGCACAGACGGGTTCAGCAAGGTGGGCAGCCTGTCACCAGCTTCCGCCCGCAGCGGGACCGTAGTCAGATGTTCGTCCACCCAGGAATCGATGGCCTGCCGGTGCATGCGGTGGTAGATGCTGGTGTCGTCGATGCCGAAACCGTGACGCAGAAGTGAGACGAGCAGCTTCTTGTCGATAGCGCCGGCGTTCACGGCGTCACGGAAGGCCGTCGAGTCCGCCAACGAGCGTCGCTTCGGCGCTCCCGTGATCCAGGCACGGTCGAGCACCTGGAGCAGCCACGCCATCAATCCGCCTGGCAACACTCGCTTGAGTACGGGTACCGACTCGCGGTTGACGGGAACCTTGTGGACTAGGCGGTCCAGGTACCTGATCCACTCGGGGTAGTAGCGAAAGACGCTGGCATCGCGGTCGCGACTGGGGTTAATCACGTTCACGACCAGGCCCGGGTGTCGTCGCCCCACACGCGCGGACGCTTGGATGATCTCGGAGGCCTGAGTCGGGGTTCCCATGACGGCCATGACGCCGAGTCGTGAGACGTCGAATCCATGCCCGATCGCCTTCGTGGCAGCGATGATCTTGACACGTTCGGATTCGTCGTCAGGACGTTCAAGCAGCCGGGTAACCGCCCCTCGAATCGCCGATGGGCTGGCGTCGCCGTTGATGATCGCGAGGTTGTCCCGGCTGACTAGGAGGTCACTCACCGCCGGGTCCCGGGTGAAGCTCGTCAGGTCCTCATTGCGCAGACAGTAGGTGACCAGCACCTCGTAAAGGTCTTCGCCGGCCTTTCGAGCCTCCTCCACGATGTCGGGGTCGTTGGCGTCCAGGCCGGCTTCCGCGACGACGCTCTTGGGATTGGTGCACAGGTCACGTACCCAGTAGTCGTGGACGACGGCGACCTCTCGGGTGGCGGTGACCATCGTGCTCGCCCGGGAGCGCACGCCAAGGTAGCGGCGCAGTGGATCGCCAATCTCGGTGGTGGACCAGAATGTCTCCCCCGCCTCCGGACCATTGACGGGGAAGCGCCTCGCGTCCCGGTCGTAGAGGTGGCGCACCTGGTTCTTGTATCCCTCGATCGTCGCGGTGGCCGCAACGATCTGAAACGGATCGTTGTTCAGGTGCTCGCTGATCTTTTGGAGTAGTGACTCGTACATGCCGTCGAGAGCGCCAAGGCTCTCATCGAGCAAGTGGAGCTCGTCCGCGATCTCCAGGCGTACATGCCCGAATCCCTTCGGCACGGGGAGCCGGTTCTCACGGCATCCATACACCGCACACCAGTTGGGGTTGGAGGAGTATCCGTGCTTAGGGCAGACGGAGTGAGGCCGCCCGAGCAGGATCTGGAACGCCTGGTTTTGGCCAAGTTGTGCCAGTTTGTCTACAGTGCCCACAAGGACAGCGGGTGCCCGGCGATAGATATCGTCATCTACGCCCCATACCGGCAACACTCCCGAGAGCTGACAACCGTCGTTCTCGCAAATGTGACGCATGGTGTGGCTGGGATCGTCCCACCGCACCGCTAGCGGGCAGCCGCACAACGGGCAGTCGTCCAGCACCCGGCAGGCCTCCGCTGTCTCAGGTGACGTGGGGTCAGGCCCGTGATAGCTGTTGTTGCCGGGTTTGTACAGCTTGTTCGGTGTGTTGCCGCCACCAACGAAGTAACCGATGCCGAAGGCCCCCGTGTGGCGAATGCGTGGGTCTCGCTGCCGCAGGACCTCCGCGTGCAGCACCATCTTCGCGAATCGCTCTGTCTGCTGGAGGGCCAGCAGGCGCAGGGGGAAGCGAGCCCACACCTGAGTCCCGCGGGTGACGCCGGTGTACCTGCCGTAGAACAGAGTGACCAGCATCAAGCCGAGGTAGGCCTCTGACTTGCCACCACCTGTCTGGAACCAGACGATGTTGACCTCGCGGTGCTTCCTGGGGTCGACCATGCCGGGGAGGCAGCCGACGATCCAGGCGATCTGGAAAGGTCGCCAGGCCGTGTACTCGTTCTCCGCGGCAGCTTTGACCACCTTGTTCGCCGCCACGAAGGCGGCCAACACATCGGGGTTGGCGCGTAGGGTCTCGAGCCCAGCGCGTACCCAGCTGGCCTCCGCCCGGGCGGCCAGAGCGTCCTCCTCGGCCTCAGCGCGCGCCTCGTCGTTCCAACCGCGCGCCTTGTGGAGGGCATCGAGAGCGGACGCGCCCCAATTTCTCTCAACCCACACGTCGAGGAGATCCACGAGCCTCGCGACTGTTCCAATCGGATCCGCGATGAGCGAGTCGAAGGTGGTGTCAATAAGGATCTCTCGTCCGTCGGCGTCCTTGGACTTCGTCCTGGGATGCGCGCGCCAGGTCGGTTGTTCAGCCGCGAACTCCGTGCGCAAAATTGTACGTTCCCCGCGGGTCTCGCACGTGACCGGAGAGGCGTGTCCGAAGGCTGAGACCGTTCGCTCGTAACGATGCGACTGGGCTACCTGCTCCAGCTCGTACGGCACGACGGGCGCATCAACGGTCGCCGAGAGGATGACCTCGTAGAGGCGAGTATCCAGGTATGCCTCGTCGTAGGGCCGATTGCCGTCGACCAACTGATCACGCGGAGCGGGCGTGGTGTTCACGACGGCGACGAAGATCTCGTAGCAGCCATCTACGGGCCTCACCTCGACCTCGACAGCGGCCCGATGCTCAGGTGGAGTGAGGTGATCGGGAGCCAACAAGTTGTGAGCTCCGTAGGAGGCCCACGTTCGTTCGTCGATAAGGTCGTGATCGCGCGGCAGGGAACCAACGGGTGGGCCGGCCAGACGCTGCCGGTAGAGCTCCCGCTGCTGTCGTGCCGTCGCGGAGCGCATCGCCGTAGCGATCTCGCTTTCCCCCACCCGAACCGAACGCGCCTCGCCTGAGACCAGGGGAATCGTGACCTTGACCGGGGTCATCGAGATCTTCGTCCACACCTGAGCCAGCGGGTATCCCGGAGTCTGGCCGTTCCCAAAGGTGGACACTCGTGTTCGCGGCGCAGGAGCGGCGGCGGGGACACCGCGGGCGTGATCCGCCGCCGCAGAGCCAAGCTCGTCAGCGGCGTCGAAACCGTGGGTACTCGCCTCTGTTGCCATAGACGCGCGCTGTTCGTCGACCGTTGGGTGCAGCGCGAGGAAGGCGGACGCGCTGACTTCGACGGTCAGTTCGCTTGGCAACCTCTGTACGCGGAAGGTGAAACCTTGCGCGGGAGGGGTGATCTGGAGGCCGCGAAAACCGACGTTCGTCTCCTGGATCATCTTCGGCTCGCTCGCGAGCATGCCGAGCCACAGGCGCTTCTGAGGCTGGTCGGAGAGGCGGGTGCCGCTAGGGATTGAAGTGCCTACGGCCTGGCTGACCACGCGGCGCGAGAGGCTCGCGAGCAGGGCGTCGTATCGCTGGGCAGGCGTATTGGCCGGCGCGGACGCACGGCCATGAGGGAATGCCGACATGGCGAAGCTCCTGTGCTGTGAACGGTGGGCGTATAGCCGGTTGGCCCGTCCGGGGGGAGACCCCCTCGCGTGACCCTCATGTGGGTTAAGTCGAAGAAGAGCTAAGTGCGCAACTGCGTGGCTATTAGATGGCCGATACTCTAGCGCGACGCATTGGCCGGTGTAGGCCGAACAGGTTCAACCAGTGCCACTTTTAAGCCAGTTGAGTGACGATCTCACTCAAATGTTCGTGGGAGTAGGTGCCCCACCTCGTGCGTCGCGACGGTGCGCGGGCTGGATCGACCGCCCCGCCGGTATGCGCCGTCACGCTATCCAGCAGATCCGAGACGCGGAGCCCCAGGTTCACGTCGATCAGCGTCTCGTTGGGGCGCGGGTCGCTTCCGCTGATCTGGGAGGACAACCAGACTCCCGCCTTACGGTGCACGATCTGCAGCGTCTTCAACGCCCAGCCGACTCTCTCTGCCTGTGCGAGCAGACCCGGTTCTGCACGGCGATGGCGAACCGCCGTACATCGGCCGGATCCTGCGGGCCGTTGACCTCGCCTCTCACCCATGAGTCAATCGCCTACTCCGAGGTGATCGACGTGCCGTGCGTTCGGCGGAGAATGTCACAGTATGTCATTCCGGACCACGCGACGAGTCCTGCTCTGCGGTGCCAAAAATCGACTAGTGCTACAACACCGTTGCTTCATTTGTACGTAGACGATCATGCCAGGTGTATACAGCACATATACCGGCGCACTGTGGCAGCCGGAGTTCGCAGCCCGTGATGTTGGCCTGCGTAGACTCGACCACGGCGCGGGGCCATCTGGGAGCAGCACTCTTGAGGACTCGCAGCCTGCCCGCACCGACAGCTGTGCTCGGTTACCGCCGCGATGGTCGCCCCATCCACCCCGTACTCGGCGCCTCGCCGGACGACGACTCGAACAGCGACGAGGCGACCCTCAGCATCAGCCAGAAGCACCTGAGCACCCTCATGGCCAGGGAGAAGGACCAGGGCGGCCGGGCAGCAGTCCGCGGCCTTGTCGAAAAGCTGGGCTTCCCCAGCGCATCCGCTCTGGAAGAGTTCATCACCACCGTCCGCAAGGCGGAGCAGGAGCAGTTGACCGAGGCCGAGCGCCGCGAGCAGGCGCTCGCTGAACGGGAGAAAGCCGCCCTCGGCCGTGAGAACGCGGCTATCGCGCGGGAGCGGGAGGTGATGTGCCGCGCCCTGCTCGCCAGGGCCGGAGCGACCGGTCGTGACCTCGACGATGCTGTAGTCCTCCTACGCGTAGCCGACGACGCGGACGAGACCGCGTTCGACGAGGCGATCCAGGAGCTGAAGGGCCGTCGGCCCGAACTCTTCGCCCATCCCTCTCATCCGCTCCCAGCTGCTCCTGGTGGTGCTCCTGCATCGGTCCCGCCGCCGAGGCCCGGGAACGTCGAGCGCAAGCCCGGCGCCGCTGGCCTAGAGATGGCCCGCCGCCGAGGCCTGCTCACCAACCCCGGATAGCTCGACCACCGGAGCACCGAATCGTGGGGACCACGCCCCGCTTCCTCCCCGTGGACCGCGCCACCACTCGGTGAGTGCGCGACCGCACCCTGCACCACCTGGAGAGAAGCGGCTTGAGCATCCAGCCGTACACCACCTCTGTGACGGTCACCGCCAACCGGGATTGGCTCGCCTCCCGACACGGCACCGACTCCACGGAGACCATCACCCTCGACCTGACCAATCTCACCAAGAACACCCACTACCTTGAGCCGACCGCCGGCCAGCCGCACGGCTACGTTCGCTCCGGCGTCCCGGTCGGCCGCATCGCCGCCTCCGGCCTGTACGGCGCGTACGATCCGGCCGCGAAGGACGGCCGCGAAGTCCTCGCCGGCCTCGTCTACGCCGAGGCCCCGTTCACGCCCGGCACTACGAAGGTTCCCGCGGCGCTGTTCTGGCACGGGACCGTGAACACGGCGAAGATCCCCGGAGGCATCGACCCAGCGAAGATCGCCCCTAGCCCGGCGGGCGCGCAGATCCGGTTCCTTGGGGCGGTGAGCGCGTGAGCGTGGCCGACCTCCTGAAGAACGTCTCTGTCGCGGACCTGACCGTCTACGCACGGTCGATCCCGACCCCTGCGGACTTCCTGCTCACCCAGAGCGTCTTCGCCGAGACCAAGGTTCAGGACGTGAGGTGGCGTGTTCGGCAGTCGAAGCGTCGCGTCAACACCGCCTCCTACCGCGCTTACGACTCCAGCGTGCCGTTTGCGAAGCGGCAGGCTGAGTCCACGCAGACCGAAGGCACCCTGCCGGCGCTGGGCCAGAAGCTCCTCGTCGGCGAGATGGAACAGCTCCTCCTGGACGCGACGCGTGGTGCGGACGAGGACCGGTTGATCGACTTGCTCTATGACGACACCGAGCGGCACGTCGAGGCCATTCGTTCCCGCCTGGAGCTCGCGGCGGGTGACGTCCTGGTCGACGGCAAGTTCACCCTGGCCGGGGAGAACGGCCTCACGATCGAAGTCGACTACGGCGTGCCCGCGGCGAACATGCCGACGGCTCCGAAGCCGTGGAGCGACCCGGACGCGGACCCGATTGCTGACGAGTTGCGGTGGATCGACTACCTCGATTCCATCGGCGCACCAGCACCTGAAATGGTGATCACGTCCAGGAAGGCTTGGTCGCATCTGGCCTCCAACGGCGCCTACCGGGCGGCCTACTACGGCACGTCGGCCGGTGGTCAGACCCCGACCGCGACCCTGAATCCGGAGCAGGTCAACTCGGTGCGCGGCACATACGGGCTGCCGCCAGTGACGCTCTACAAGGCGCAGGTGTGGCAGGACGACGTGTCGAAGCGGGTCCTGCCGGAGGACCGGTGGATCATGCTGCCGCCGGACCGCGCGAAGTGGGGCCAGACCCAGTACGGCACCACGACCGAGTCGCTCGCTCTGTCGCGGGGCGCTAGCCCACAGATCGAGCGCGAGGACGCGCCGGGCATCGTGATCACCCGTGACGCCGAGGACGATCCGGTTCAGATCTGGACCAAGGGCGCTGCGGCCGCGATGCCTGTCCTGTACGCGCCGGACTGCCACATCACGGCGACTGTCCTGTGAGCGCCAGCGGCCCCGCTGGGGGCATCCTGGCCGCGACTGTCCACATCCTCGATCCTGTCGAGCGAGTACCGCTCGTACTTCAAGCCGGAACCAAGGTCACCGACCCCGTGATCGCCGAGCAGATAAACAACCCCCGATGCTGGCAGCCCGATGCACCCGACGTGCGCCGAACAAGCGCCCGGAAGCCGAAAGCCGCCCAGTAACCCTGCTCAGCGGTGGGGAGTAGCACGTGCTGCTCCCCACCGCCGTCTTTCCCCAGGAACACCGTGAACAGCGACGTACTGCACTGGCTCCACGCCCAGCTCGGCCCTGACATAGATGCGGCGAACCTTGTCAGCCGATACGAGCGTCTCGGATCCGCCCGAGCGGTCGCTCTCGAGGTACTGCACGAGCGGACCGCCGCACTTCTTGCGGATCCGTTGAAGGTCACCGTCAATGGCGTGGTGACGATCGACAACTCAGCCAACGTCTCTGCGTTGGAGAGACAGGCCGCCCGGATCAGTGCGGCGGAAGCTCCCGACGACCTATCCCCCATGCAAGGCGGCACTCTGATAGCCGTGCAGTTGCATACTCGTGCCCGCCGATAGCCCCGTCGGCCAGCATGATCGGGTCGAGTACCAGGCCCCCTTCCTCGCCTGAGACATCCACGTCAGAGACAACGCGGGACTGTGCAGGTCCGGCATCCCGCCTGGGCCTGCACCATGCGTCGCTCCCCGCCTACGATGGCCAACATCTCTTACAGCACAGCTCTGCTGAGCTGCCTCGACGGCCGACGGCGATCGGGCGCGGCGTTTCGCTGGCACGTGGACTACGAGAAATGCGACCGTGGTCGCCGCTCCTATGGCTCCCAGCTCGTGACCTCAGCCGCTCACGGACCTGACCGCCTCTCCCGCCTTGAAGGGAAGAAGCCGGCACGGTCGCCTTCTTGCAGGCCGAACCGGTGGGTGCGGGCCTGGGCGATGACGTCGTGGGGCGGGTCGCCGTTCTCGAAGATGATCACCTGTCCTGGGAAGGTGAGCATGTTCCGGTAGAAGTGATCGACGACGGTCGATGTCATCGGTACGTCGTCACCTGGGGCGTCGCCCTGGGGGTCGCTGTGGGGGCCGCGGTAGGTGACGACGGGCGAGTCGAGGACGACGAGCCCGGGGTGCGGCCGGTCGTGCTCACGGCAGTAGTGGGCCAGGGCCGTGGTGAATGCGGAGTGCAGCACGGAGCGGACGCCCTTGCCCCGAGAGGCCCGCAGTCGGTTACCTGCCCTGATCTCCATCTGGTACTGGTCGTACTCCGCGTACTCGACGGAAGGCACCTTCCACGCCTCCAGCGTGTGCTGGAGGACCTGGTCAAAGGCGGAGAGTGCCCGGTTCGGAATGTAGTCGGTGGGCCGGTGGGCGGGCGTTGCGGCTTCACCGTCCAGCTGCGACCGGCGTTCTTCCAGTTCCTCGATGCGCTGGTGAAGGTCCAGGTCGCGTTCGATGGCCGAGCGGACCTCAAGATGCTGGTCCATGTCCTCGCGCAGCGGGGCGAGCCGTCCCCGGGTGACGGAGATGTCCGCGTCGAGGCGAGCAGCGGATGCCTTCAGCTCCTCCCTGCGGCTGCTGAGCTCTTCGAGCTGACTGCGCAGGTCGCGCATGGTCGGCCGAAGGTCATCAAGGAGCGAGGTGGTCTTGGCCATCTCGGTCTCCACTGCGAGATGCAGCTGGGTCGTCTCGCGTTCGCTGTGGTCGGGGTGCTGGTGTTCGGGTTCGGCGCCGCAGAAGACGCAGGTGCCGACCTTGAAGAACCCCAGGAGGTTGCCGGCCTCGGTGACCATGACGAGCCGGTCGATGTCGGAGCGGTACTGCTGTTCCAGCAGGGTGAACCGGGACATGAGGTCGCCAACCTCGGCCAGGCGCGCTTCCATCCCGGCCAGCTCCTCCGTGACCGACATGCGTTCGGCCACGGAGTTCAGGTGCTGTTGGGTGATGGTCTCGACTGCGCGGGAGTAGCCGTCGATGGCTGTCTGCAGGCGCCGGTGCCGGTAGCGGAGTTCCTGGACGTTCTCGGAGGTGCTGAGCTTGTTCTGCAGGTCGACGATGATCCGGTCGAGGAGGCTGACCTGCCCTTTGTTGACGCGGCGCTGGCCGGCGTTCATGCCGGTGGTGACCTCGGCGTCGCCTTCTCCGGTCATCAGCAGCCGCATGACGGAGGCCGCCGCGGTTTTCCCGTTGGTCGAGGAGGAGTGCAGGACTGGGGAGCGTTTGTCGACCATGCGGTTCTCGGGAACGACCGAGAGGTGCACCAGGTCGCTCAGGCGCAGCTCGCGGGTGCCGCCTGCGTCGTTCGTACGGATGCGCAGGTCGTCCCATCCGAGGTTGCCGAGGAGGAACTGGGAGAGGCTGTTCTTGCTGCGCGCGGTGTGCTTGGCCGTGACGTCGAAGTCGGAGGGGCGGGTGACCTGTTCCCGCAAGTCGGCCCAGTGCACGTGGATGGTGTTGCCGTCCGGGACGCGCAGCAGGGTGAGCGGGGTACCGTCGTCGAGTTCGAGGCCGAGGAGGATCTGGCTGTATCCCTCGGCTTCAGAGACGAGGTCGAGCTTGCTGCCGCCGAGCATGTACTCGATGGACTCCGCGACGAACGATTTGCCGGTGTCCGAGGCCCCGTAGACGACGGTGAGGGACGGGTCGAAGTCCACTGTGGCGAGCGGCTTGGTCGCGGAGGCGTAGGTGAGATGTGTCAGACGCAGGTCAGCCATGGCCAGCCCCTTCGGATGCGGAGCCTGTTGCGGCGCGGTTGATGATCTGGTGGGTCACACTGCGGGCATGCGCCGCGGAGGCGTAGTGGCGGAGGGCCCACTCGGCGCGTTCGCGCAGAGATGCGACGTAAGGGGCTTCCAGCACTTCGATGAAGGTGGGGCCGGTTTCGGTGGCCGCGTACATGAGGCCGCCCTCGCTGCTGACGATGTCGGCCAGCCCGGCCCGGATCAGCACGAGAAGACCCTGTTCGAGGAGTTCTCGCTTCCTGCCGAGCTCGCCTTCCCGGGCCGGCAGGTCGGGGTGGAGGCTGCGCGGGCCGTCGAACTCGCCGCTGTGGAGTACGAGGTAGTCCAGCGCGACGAGCTGGGCGAGGTCCAAAGGCCGGGGGTGGCTCTCGGCCAGGAGGACAAGGGCGCGCACGCCAACCTCGAGTGGGCTGTTGAGCGGGGTCACTGCTCTCCCTCCCGGCACCAGATAAGGCGGTTGTCGTTTGCCAGGTGGTGACATATCCCCTTGCGGACCTCCGGTCCCACGTAGGGCTTGAGGATCGTCTCGGTCACTTCCACGGCGCCCGCGCAGATCGTGACGGCTGCGTGTCGTTCCCAGCCACTTGGGTGGGCCCGCTCCGCCTCCTCCACGACAATCGTGTAGATATCCTCTTTAACCTGGTCAAAATAGTCTGATGTGGTCGAGTCCCGCGCGAACACACGCACGGACTCCGCAGCGAAGAAGGCCACCCGCTGTCGCAGAAGATGCCCCTTGGCCTCGGCCACGTCGTCGACCTGCTCAAGACTGTTGATCTTGTCGGGGAACCGCTCCCGGTAGACCTCGACGAGGCGCTGCACATACCGCGCCTCGTCGTGCCGGGGCCGCTCGGGAGGAGTCAGCTTCATCGGCCCGCTCGCCGGCGGAGCCTGCGGGAAGCGCGCGAGCCAGTGAGGCGTGGTCATGTGCTCCTCGAGCAGCTGATCGAGATCGATGCACGAGAACATCCCGAAGTCAGTGCCTTCCGCCAGCCCCTCGACCTTCCGGCGCTCGTCAGCGTCGAGTTTGGTCACGAGCTTGTCCTTGGTCGTGGACAGGTCTTCCAGGAACTTTGCCTGGCACTCGGACGGCTTCGAGATGAGGCGCTTCAGGCTGGCAGCGAAGGTGAGAGCAACGAAGACGTAGCGGGTGGGGACGGTGAAGTGGCCGGCCGCAGCGGCCACGAACATCTTCCGCATCTCCTGGGCCGCAGTGGTCCAGGACAGATCCCTCTTGTACTGCTTGCACTGGTAGTTGTGCCATTCCCCCTCCAGCTTCGCCTGCGTCAGGAAGCCCGCCACGTCGATGCCGTGGTCCCCCGCGCCTCCCTGCCGTTCAACGAGGTCGTACTTCGCCCCCTGCGTCGGCACCCATTCCTTCACGAACTCCTCGAATTCGTCGGGGTCGTACAGGAAAGTGACCGTCTGCTTCGGCGTCGCCATCCTCGGCATGCTGAGCCTAGGCGGCAGCACTGTCAGTGCCCGCTGCTCTTCGCCCCCCGGCTGACCGTCATGCTGGCTCGTCACGCCATCCCCCCTTGCTGCGCTTGGCGATCTCAACAGATATCACCGGGACGCAGCCGCATCCAGACCCGAACAGCGGCGCCAGCTGCCGCATGGTCAGGTTCGTTCGCCAGTACGCCGCGACCAGCAGTGCCCGGTCCTCCAGCGGAAGGCTCCAGGGCCGGCCGCTGCGGACCGCGTCCGCACCCCGCCCCTCACACCGTCACCAGCTTCCCGAAGGCACGCGAGCTCAGCCCGGAGAGCGGGGCTGTCCAGGACGGCTCCGACGCCGTCATCACACCAGCCACACCAAGATCATCACATCAGGATCAGGCGGAGGTCCCCGGCCCCTCTCTCACAGCGGACGCGACCTCCAGGGAATGAGAGCTCCAGCGCAACGCGTCCGGTGATCGGTTCGTGCTGTCGTCGGAGGTGCTGTTCCACCCGTATCGGCAGGGCCAGCGGTCGGCGGGCTGGGCGGCGCTGCACGGTGCACGCCATGTCCGATCTGCCCCTGACCCGCCCCGACTTCGGGCGATCCTGGCGCACCTCGATAGACAGATCGCGGAGAAACACCCGATCGGCGTCTACCTGCGACTCCAGCGCGAGACAGGCCAGAAGCCCCTTGGCCAAGCCGAGCATCCGCCCCAGCAACAGCGGCCGAGGCGCACCATCACGATCCGCAGGCGGAATGAGGCTTGGCCAGCCCGTGGTGGCCACCACCTCGCGCGCGATGTCCAAGACAGGTCGCTGCATATCACGAGATCATCCGGCTGGCCTCGTCTAGTACCGCTTCCCACGGATACTGGCGCCCCGGCATCCCAGCCCGCGGCTCGGCGAGCGGCCACACCTCGTCTCCGTAGATCAACCGTACCCCTGCATCGTGAAGAGCTTTGATGTGCCCTGCCCATGCAGGGTGGCGAGCATGCGCGGCGTTCACCCGGGGCCAGACGACTACCGGAAGGTCCAGTGTTCCGATGGCTTCGTTGAGCTGTGTCAACGCCTGATTGTCTGAGATCCCCAGGGCGAGCTTGGCGACGGTGTTGGCACTTGCCGGGGCAACGACATAACAGTCCACAGGCGGATGCGGCCGGGAGTCACCTGGCAGGCGTGATGCGGACCGTACGGGAAAGCCGGTCAGCCCCTCGAGCTCCGCCGTCTCCCCGCTCGCGCCGAGCCACTGAGCAGCGATCGGTGTGAGCGTGACCGCAACCGTCCAGCCCCGTTCGAGCGCCGGGACCACCAGTCCTGGACGCAGTTCCTCAATCCCGCCGGCGCTCGATCCCACGACGCCCAGCACCTTGCCCTGCATTGAACTCACTGCACCGCCCTGCATCACTGAGCCACGGCCAGCAGCCCGGACGAGTGGCTGCCACCCGTGACCGGGTACTGCTCCCTCAGGTCGCGAAAGGTCTCGCGGACACGTGGATTGTTCCGCACGAGCCGGGGCGAGGTGCGTTCGGCCTCCCACCGCTCCCTGAAGGACTCGTCGACGCAACCCCTGGGGCCGAGGCCGCAGGCATAGTCAGTGCATCCTTCTCGTACTCAAAGGATCAAGGAGTCGCTGATCGTGAACGGCCACCCGAGGGAAGGACATTGCCGAGAAATTCCCGACTCGATCCACGAAGCCACGTTCCTGTTCCGGGGTCCGAAGCTGCATCACATCGTCGACGTGGGAGGCAGCAGGACCGCCTGGCCGTGCTCTGGGTAGCGGTTCGGCGCTTCAACGGCTCACCGCAGCGCGAGAGAGTGGACGACCTGCCAGCGGTACGCCCTGCGTTCGCGGCGGAGTTCAACGAGTTCCACGTGGTGCACGCCCACATCCATCGGGTCGAGATTGCGGAGGGGCAGTATGGCGGCCCTCACATCGTGCGCGGGCATCGACCGGTTGCAGTACGCGATGCCCACGTGGGGCCGCAGGCTGGCGGTCGGCTTATCCAAGGGCAGGCCGGACTCGCTGCCGGCGGCTGCAAGCGTCGCGTGAAGCCGCAAGACGGGGTCCCAGGGTGCGATGCTGTAGCGGATTGCCCCGCGGGAGGCCGTCAGTGGAATGGCCTGAAGCGTGAACGCGTGGATGATGTGCTCTCGCACGATGGCTGCCAGATGCTTCAGCCGATGCGGGGTGATCTCGTGGATGAGTCCGATGCGGCCGAGCGTGAGGTGGAAGCCGTCTTCGTCTACCGTGTCAAAGCCGAGGTCCTGGAGTTCCCGTTGGCAGTAGCGAGCTTGCTTGATGAGCGGGAGCGGCTCAGGGAAGGTGAGCATCCAGTAGTACGCGCGAGTACTACTGGTCCATCCGGGCCGGTCCCAGTGGTTGACCATCTGGCCAACCGCAGCGAAGGCGTCCCAGTCGTGAGCCGAAATGACGCCGGGGTCAGTGGTATCGGCTGGGGGTGCTGGCGGAAAGGCGCGTGGGTCCGGCGCGAGCGTCATCCAGCTCCCCCGTCTCGCACATGGCTCAGGCCAGCCATCATGGCAGATGCAGTGATGATGCCCTGTCCTTCCGCTACGGGGGAAGCAGAAGGACAGGGCGGCTCTCATCAGGCGGCGGCAGCGTGAGGTGGGCGCGCGCGTTCCGTCGCCTGTAGATCGCAAGGTATCGCCTACGCGTGTCCGCGCCACCTCTGATTACTCAACTCTGCATTGGCGCCGCATACTTCGCACATCACAAGTGTGATATCCGGGCCGGAATCAGCCGGGTACCTTCTTCACAGAGCGGCGTCAACGCAAGTTGAATTGTCACGGCCGCCGTCATACTCAACCCGCATCTTGGTGGCAAGATCACGATCGAGGTTCGAGCATCAGGAGACGGTCCGGAGAGGTAGGCCTGGAGAAGCGGCTACGGGGCGGAGCATCGGCCCAGTGATGTCGACGGGTGCGTTCAAGCCGTCTAGGAGCACGACGATCCGCTCGATGTTGGTGAGGCGTCGATGCCCGGATTCCAGCATCGACAGGAACGCCTGACTCAATCCCGTCAGAAGGGCCATGTCCTCCTGACGGAGATGGCCGTACTCTCGCACGAGTTGGCACAGCTTGCCGAAGTCCTTACGTAACAAGGCGTCTCTGACGTCCTGGCGGGCCCATACATGGGTCGGAACGAAGGGGCGCGCAGGCGGCGCGGCTGTCGTGCTACGAGCGCAGCCGGAACAGATGTCGTCGCTGTTGTACCTGCTCAGGCGGCACTGGCAGGTGCGGCAGCGACGAGTGCCCCACGAAGTTGCAGGTACCTCAGTGGTTCGCGGTCCCGACACCTGATCGTCTCCTTCGCCGGCTGATGAACTCCTGGATCCGGCAAGCGGGCCTGCCGGAGTGGGCCCCATCACACCGGCATTCGGCTCTGTGGCGTATCACTGGCGCTTGGCGAAGCTGCTCATCATCGAGCGACGTGACTTTTCAACATCGGCTTACACATGAGTTCGTTCGGGGCAGACTTAGGGTCCCGATCATGGTGAGTAGTGGGCAGGCGGTAGCAGGTATGGGGAAGGGCCGCGCGGGGTGGCGTCCGGAGCAGCTCCGCGCGATGCGCGAAGCGCATGGTCTGACGCTTGAGGGTGCCGGTGAGCAGCTACGGGAAGTGGCGCGCGCTGCCGGACTCACTGTGCCAGCCGCGAACTTCCAGACACTGTGGCAGCACGAGCAAGGTGAGGTGTATCCCGGTCCGCATTACCGCCGGGCTTACTGTCTTCTCTACCGAGCCACCGAGCCGGAGTTGGGGTTCCGTAAGGCACTTCCGGGTGAGCAAACTCAGCTCAGGCTCACACCATCGAAGGTAGAGCCGATCGGCGACCACGTGCTGGCCGTTGAGCGTGCGGTGCTGCAGATCGCTCCGGGCGATGCCAACAGCAACGGCCAGGAGGTTCAGCAGCGGATCATTGATGCGTGGAAACGTCGTCACACGGGCGGCGATCCGAATCAGCCCACGCTGTTGGTGGTGGCCGGATTCGCCGGCAGTGGGAAGTCAGAGTTCTCCCGGTTCCTCTCGAGGCTCACCGGATGGCCGCTCCTCGACAAGGACCCCATCACTCGTCCGCTTGTTGAGCGGCTGCTGATCGAGATGGGAAGCGACCCAAACGACCGCCGCTCCCCGATATATCGGGAGAAGGTGCGGCCTTTGGAGTACCAGTGCTTGCTCGAAACCGCCTACGCCAACGTCGACTGCGCGATCAGCACCGTACTCACCGCACCGTTCGTTGCCGAGGTGACCGACGAGCGGTGGATGCGCCGGCTGATCAACCGATGCCAGGCGCGGGGCGTGATCGTGCCGGTCATCTGGATCCACTCTGACCTGGAGACGATGCACGAGAACATAAGCTTCCGCTCGGCAGCCCGCGACAGCTGGAAGTTGCAGAACTGGGACGAGTACGCCTCCACGATTGATACGGAACTACGACCAGTCGTACCGCACTTGGTGGTCGACAACCGTCTCGGTGCAGCAATATCCCTCACGGATCAAGTTAGGCAGATCTTCGGGACGGTGTTCGCATGAGCCAGGGCATCCTGCTGTACGGTCCACCCGCGTCCGGGAAGGACACCATCACCACGGCCCTCTGCGAACACAACGACACCTATCGCGCGTTCATGCGTCTCAAGATTGGCAGTGGCCGCACCCGTGGCTACCGGATGGGGTCCGCCGATCAGCTGGCAGAGCTTGAGGCACGAGGGGACGTGATCTACCGAAACGACAGGTACAGCAACATCTACCTCGTGGACCGTCCCGGCCTTGTCCAGGCCATGAAGGACGGATGCATTCCCATCCTGCATCTCGGGCAGGTCGCGGGCCTTGAGGCAGTGGTGGAGAAGTTCCCCGCCTCGTGGACCAGTGTGCTGCTGTGGTGTTCGCGGGAGAGCACCGGTACCCGTTCCAAGAGGCGCGGCGACAGCGACACCGAGGCCCGCCTGGCCGCCTGGGACGCTACGGCCCAAGACATCGAGACCAGCTCGGATTTCGCTTGGGACCTGCAGTTGGATACCGACGCCATGTCGCCCGCAGAGGCAGCGCAGGAGATCGATCTCCTGATTCGCCGCGGCGTCTGACCGCAGGCGAACCACAGGGGCACGCTACGGTTCGGCGTTCTTGTCCCGTCCGTGGTCGACTTGCAGAAGCGAGAGCGTCTCCGCGACGGTGAGGTCGCGGTCTCGGGCGTCCGACCACTGGTGGAGGACTCGGCTGGCTGCTCGCATCAGGTCGTCTGGGAGCCCGACGTCCCTCAGCAGGGCTGCTGCATCGTCGAGTTCGGGGGCCCAGCGCCAGGCGCGGGATGCTGTCTTGGGGATGTAGTCGGTTTCGGTCAGGTAGCTTCCGCCCCGTTTCCCGGCGATCTTGAGGAGTTCGTCAGCTACGCCGTTGGCATCGGCGACACCGTAGGCGAGCGCCGCCAGGATGCGGGAGGCCTTCTGGTAGCTCGAGTACGACAGCTTCAGCGCAGAGGCCGTTCCCACCTCGGTGCCCAGCACATGGGTCTTCACGTCGCTCGCGTCGAACAGGGCCGTGGCCCGGAGGCAGCCGTCACGGTCTCCTGACAGATACAACGTGGGCTGCTTGCCGCCCACCGGTGGGGAGCCGACAACCGCGCCGTCGATGACCACAGCGCCAGGAAGAAGTTCTGCGACTTCCCTTACACGGCGCGGCGTGATCGCGTTCGCCTCGATATACAACCGGCCGTCGAACCCGCAGGCAGCCACTTGCTGCGCGACCTCCACTGCGGCGGCTGGCGGGCACAGAGACAGCAGCACGTCGGCACGCGCCACCAGTTGCATCAGGTTCTGTACGCCTTCGAGGCCGGCGTCCTCGGCCCGGGCCAAGGACTGGCTGCTGCGGCCGTCCGTGCACCACAGCACCCGGACGTTCTGTCGTCGCAAGTGGGCGCCGAATGCGGCGCCCATGCTGCCGGGGTGCAGCAGCCCAACCGTGATGGCTTCGCAATCCACGACGATGTCCTCTCAGCCCACGGTGGTGAGCAGCAGATCGATCGCCTGGCGTACGTCGGTGGTGACGTGGTCCGGCTGCACGTCACCACTGGGCCAGGTCCTGCCGCCGCTAATCCAGATGGTGTGCAGTCCAGCTGCTCGGCCCCCGCGGATGTCGGTGTCCACACCGTCCCCGACCATCCAGCCGCCCAGTGCAAGATCAGCTCCGCAGGCGGCAGCCGCTTTCTCGAAGATCACCGTTTCCGGCTTGCGTGCCCCGACTGCCTCAGAGATGCACACCACATCAACGTGATCAACGATCCCCGATGCGGTCGCTTTCGCAGTCTGGATCTCGGTCCCACCGTTCGTGGCAACGGCAACCTTCCAGCCGGCGCCTCGTAGCCTGGATAGGCCATCAAGTACTCCTGCAGGGCAACTGACGGAACGCGCCATATGGCGGCTGTAATCAAGCCACAACGCTTCGGCCGTGGGTGCGAGCTTATGTTCAGCGCAAAACGCCTCAAAGGTCTCCAAGGAAGCGCGGTCACGCATCGCATCGAACAGGTGCGTTCGAGCAAGGTCCGTCAGGGCATGCCGCTCGGAGAAGGCTGAGATCCAGGCTGTCAATGGACCTTGGCGGTCCACAAGGGTGTTGTCGAGGTCGAAAATCGCCAGCTGCTGCATGGAGGCAGAGCCTACGGGCCGGCGCGCCAGCGACGTATCACGCTGGTGATTTGGCTGCGTAGCGATCGACGCGCTCGGGGGATAGCAGCGCAGCGATGGACAGGGCGTATCACGTCGAGGTGTGGTTGCCCAGCAGCGAAACCGACGTCGAGTGGAGGCCCGGGATCATTGGACTGAGCCGTTCGGGCGGATCACGAAGCCCAACCGCGGTGCAGAGGGAGCTGGCCAGCCTGGTGTGCGTTGCGCTGCTCAGTGATCCACTGCTCGACCTGGTCCACGGATTCGGTGACTGAATGGTCCGTGGTGTCGAGCAGCTGAGTGCACCATCGGGGATCACCGGAGTGCCACCCGGTCCAGCGTTGCCAGGCCATCCCGGGCCAGCCGTCCTCGATGATGACGTCGGGTCGGTGAGACGGGTCGAGGGCGTGCTTGCGGCGCCATGCAGCCCAGCCGAGGTAGGCGTCGATCGCCTGGATGTCCCACCGCCCGGGGTCACGCTCGACGAGGCGAGCGCGTCGGACCGGGTCAGTGACATCGACCAGGCAAACGGCGATGCCGTCCAGTCGCAGGGCGGAGGGCGCTGCCAGCAATTCACCCAAAGGGGACTGCCCGCTGAGCAGAAGGTCGATGCCGCGGTCCTGGTAGTCCAACGCGCGTCGCACCCACATCTCGGTCATGCGATGCCGCCACTGGCGGTTGGCGTCCTCCGGCACACCAAGCTCATCGGAGTCGTGCACAGCGATCTTCCCGAGCCGACAGGCCGTCGCATAGGCCAGGGTCGTCTTAGAGGTCGTTCTCTTTCCGAACCTCACGTGTGGTTTCCGCTGGTCCGGCATGGGATGGCGACTGGCACGGAAGTCTCGGTCCGTTGCTGACCGAGATGTCGTGGGGGTGGCGGATGCCGTCGATGCGGGCGGTGTTGGAAGCGAGGCAGAAGGCCGCGATGGTGCGGGTGGAGGAACTCGAAGCCGAGCTGGAGCGGGTGCGGGCGGCTCTGGCAGATGCGGAAGAGGTGCTCAGGCGCCGGGTGATCGGCCTGGAGCAGTATCTGGAGGCGCTGGCCGAGGAGGATGCGCCCGCCGTGGCCGTCGTGTCGCAGAGGAAGCCGGTGGGGCCGCGCCGGGCGGTGCCTCACCGCCAGGACGCGGCCGACACCGAGGTGCTGTCGGTGGATTACCAGGCGTTGATGGCCGCTGCCCTGGAGGCGGGAGCCGATGGGCTTGGTGCCCGACGGCCAGCGGTGGTGCTGGGCTGGGACAGCGCCTCCGCCTCCCGTGTCGAAGGAGCGAGGGCCCGGCTGAAACGGCTGGTGGAACGGGGCTGGCTGGTGGAGGAGAAGCCGGGCAGGTTCATGCTGCCCGCGCCGGAGCAGGACGCTGCGGGCACTGGGCGGCCAGGCGGCGGCTCATGAGTATGGTCATCGACCACAGGATGACGGTCTCGCTGGTGTCGGTGCGCCGTTCATAGTCACGGACCAGGCGTCGGCTGCGCAGGAGCCAGGCGAAGGATCTCTCGACGACCCAGCGACGGGGCAGGACCTCAAAGCCGCTGGCCTCATCGCTGCGGCGGACGATGTCGAGGACGACTCCGAGGTGCTGGGTGGCCCAGTCGGTGAGGTGGCCGGTGTAACCGCCGTCGGCCCAGACGCGCGCCAGCCGCCGGAAGTGATTCCTTGCTGCGGGTAGAAGGATGCGGGCCGCGTCCCGGTCGGTCGTGGAGGCCGGCGTGACCAGCACGGCCAGCAGGAGTCCGAGGGTGTCGGTGAGCAGGTGGCGCTTGCGCCCGTTGATCTTCTTCCCGGCGTCGTATCCCCGTGAAGCGAGGGTGACCGTGGCGTCCGCCTTCACCGACTGTGAGTCCACGACCGCCGCGCTCGGCTCCGGGCTGCGGCCCTCTACCAGGCGGACGGCCTCGCGCAGCCGGTCGTGCAGCTCGGTCACCAGCCCCGCATCCCGCCAGCGGGCGAAGAAGGCATAGACCCGTGGCCAGGGCGGGAAGTCAGACGGCATCGCCCGCCATTTGATGCCGTTGTCGCAATGCCGTTGCTTGAGAGGTGCACGTAGTTCTCTCCCAGGCACGGTGACCGCCGGGGTGCTGGTTCGTTGACACGGACATGCATCCATGGATCGGGTTATCCGATGAAGTCCGGCTCGGGTTGCTCACCGAGTGGATCGTTCCTGAGCTGGTGGACGAGGTGCTGACCGCGTGTGGTCGGCTGGATGCCAAGCCCCGTCCCCTGTCGAGCCGGTTCATGGTCTACTACGTGCTTGCTCTGGCGCTGTTCCAGCAGGACTCCTACGACGATGTCGCGGAGAACCTGGTCGGGGCCCTGGGCGAGATGGACCAGTCGGTCCCGAACAAGTCGTCGTTCACCAGGGCCCGGCAGCAGCTTGGGGCCGCACCGGTGGAGGGAGTGTTCCGCCGGGTGGCGGGGGCGATCGCTCCGCGCACTCTCGAGGCCGCGTTCTGGCGCGGGATGAGAGTTGCCGCGGTCGACGGGTTCTTGCTGGACGTGCCGGAGAACGATACGACACGTGCCGCTTTTGGTGGCCAGGTGGACAGTGTCGGTCGGCCCATCGGGTTCCCGCAGGCCAGGGTGGTGACCCTGACTGAGACCGGTACGCACGCGACGATCGACGCGCGGATAGGCAGCTTCAAGGGCGGTGGTGGCGAGCCCGCGCTGGCGACAGAGATGGCCGGCAGTGCCGCCGGCATGCTGGTGATCATGGACCGGGCCTTCCCCGGTGTCGCACTGTGGAAGGCATATACGCGGGCCGGAGCGCACTTACTGATCAGAGCCCGCACCTTCGTCGCCGCGAAGCCCATGGAGGTCTTGCCTGACGGGACCTATCTGACCCGGATGAATCTCGCCGGGCAGCGGCGGTCCCATCCGGGCGGGGTGACAGTGAGGGTGATCGACTACCAGGTCGACGGGGGTGAGACAGCCAGGCTGCTGACCGACTTGCTCGATCCGGAATCCTGGCCCGCTGAGGAGCTGGCGGCCCTGTATCACGAGCGCTGGGAGGTCGAGTCCGCCTACCGGCAGCTGAAGACCTGTCAGCGGGGAAAGACCGAGGTTCTGCGGTCGGCGTCGCCGGAACTGGTACGGCAGGAGATCTGGGCTCACCTGACTCTCCATCACTGTCTGAACCGGATCATCATGCGGCTGGCCGACGGCGAGGGCCTGGACCCCGACCGGATCTCGTTCGTCAAGGTCCTCAAGCACACACGACGCAGCGTCGTTCTCCAGGCAGGCCAATCAACCCGCCGCCTGGGGCAGTTCATGAAGCGGATGGCCACGAAAGTCGTGCGCAAGCTCGACAACGGGCTACGGCGACTACGTGCAGCGGACCGCTACACCCGCCATCCGGTCTCGCAGTACATCGTGCGCAAGAAAGACCAGGTCAGGCGAGGTACACGACGGGTTCCGGAGAAGGTCATCACCCTCACGCCCGCGATACTTCAGTAGCTCAAGCAACGGCATTGGCCGTTGTCGACGAGGTAGCGCACAGCGTCGATCATCTGCCGGTGGCAGTAGCCCTCTGGACGGCCGCCCCGGCCCGCCAGCCATCCCGGCACCGGCAGCAGATCCCGCACCAGGGCCCACTCCGCATCGCTCAGGTCCGAGCCGTACCGGGGCCGGCGCTCTGGCCGGTCGGCCGCGTTCCCGAACCGATGGGCGAGGCAGTCACACCCAGGAGTGGACGGACTGGACCCGGCAACCACGACCACGCGACACTTCGACAACAGGGCCTCTTGCTTCTCGCTGGACTCGACAACCGCGAGCTACCAAGAGGCCCTTCCTTCATGCCCCGACGTCGGCCAACTCACCCGATCCAGGACCACGTTCGAACCAGACCGAGCACACGAACGGATAGAGAACGGGCAGTTACCCGAGCAGCTTGACCCGGTGAGCATGAACAACATGGCGCCAGAGTGCCAACAGCAAGGCACCTTCCACGACCGGTTTACTCCAGCCAGGCGCCTCCGTCTGCCGCCCACGTGGATCGCGCCGCGGTCGTGTTCGTCGTCCTGCGCGCCCGTGACCGCAGATAAAGGGCGACGCCCAGGAGGAGCTGGCAGCCGTTGGCTGCGTGGGCCGGTGGACTGAGCGAGCCGTTCGGCTGTCGCTTTGCAGAGATACGAGAGTCGCGCTCCGCCGTGGTCGGCCTACCCCAGGTGTGCGTGCGATGCGATGTCTACAACCGAGGTGCCATACAGCGTGGTGATGGCACACGCGGGCACGCCTTCGTTTAGCAAGCTGGCCGTGAGCGCATCGTCACCGATTAGAGTTCGCAACAGGTCGACCGTAACTCCACCATGGGTAACGACCGCGATCGGGCCCGGCTCTCTGGTCAGATCCCTCAAGCAACTAAGAAATCGTGCCCCGGCTTGATGGGACGAGTCTCCGGACCGTGGGATGAAATCCCGGTCCTGGACCGTCGCGTCCCACTCTGTGAGGAAATCTTCTAGGGATTGATCGTCGTCCCAGTTCATCCGTTCACGTAGCCGGGCATCCTCTCGTACCGGCAGCTCGGCAGCGGCAGCGATGAACTCCGCGGTCTCACGGGTTCGCCTCATCGGACTGCTGACCACGGCTTTCAGCCCGACATCACGAAGCCAGTCTGCGGTACGTACAGCCTGCTGCGTCCCCAACGCAGTCAGCCCAGGATCGCCTAGTTGGCGTTCCTTCTCCGCATGTTGCACTACGTAGAAGACGGTCATGGTCAAAAGTCCTTCCTGGTAGCCATCGGGGACAACGAGATGAACCCATCGCTTTGTAGATCGAGTGGAATGGCCGCCCAATCGGCTTCACAGCGCGCTGCGAAGTCAGCGGACTTTTTCGACATGCCCGGAGGGTAGTGGCTTCTTTGACCAGATCGCCCCCTGATTTCCTGGCCCGACGTGCGCCTCGGCTGGAGCGGTCAGAAGGTCCATCCGCGCCGGTCAGCCAGCCATCGCAGTGTGACCTCTCCACACCACATCTGATGCTGGCGAATGTGCGGTGACCAGTCTGCTGGGGGCTGTCCGCCGGAGGTGAGGAAGAACCCGGAGAGTGCGGCGAGCGCCGCATCGAGTTGCTCGCCGGTGACTCCGCGGGCGGTGGGGTGCTCGGCGAACAGGGACGTGGCATCGTGGCCGTCCGCGTAGGCGGTGGCCAAGAGAAGCACCAGATCGAACCAGCTCGCCCCCAGGCAGGGCCAGTTCCAGTCACAGATCCATGCGGTGCCGTATGTGTCGATCAGCACGTTGTCCTGGCGTAGGTCGTGGTGGAGGACGGCATTGCCTGCGACGGCCTCCCGCCATCCGCTTTCCAGGCTGGCCAGCACGTCCAGCAGCTCGAGTGGCATCCAGGAGGGGAGGACGTTCACGGACGTGGCGCCGCCGACGAGATTGCGCCAATCGACGAAGTCACCACCCTCACCAACCCGCTTAAGGCCGACGTGTTGAAGTCGTGCGGGTGGGGTGGAGAGGGCCTCGGCCGTGATCGTGTAGGCGTCGAGGGCGGCGGTGAGCTCGTTGGGTTTCCATGGCGTGGTGGGCAAGCAGCCGGCATCGATGCCGAGGGCGACCCATCCGTCGTACTCCTCCATCCACTGCAGGCGTGGTGCCGGTATCTGTGAGGGGAGTGCCTGGTTGATCACCGCTTCGCGCCGGTAGCAGTCGGCGACCCCAGGGGTGTCCAGGCTGTTGACCGCTTTGATGAACTGAGGTCCGGAGGTCCCACGGAGTACTGCGGCGAAGCCGCTGGTGAATCCGCTCCCTGTGCTGGGCCCGGCCTGTACCTGGCCCCCGAGGTGTTGTGCGATGAGTCGGCGAACGTCCTGGGGGAGGTCCTCCCACTGTGGGCGTACCGCCGTGGCGTCGTAACGGAGGCGGGGCGTGATGATGGTGGGCATGCCGTCAGGATGGGGGAATGGCGTTTCCCGGCGCCACGGAGTTGTCGCGTCGACCAGTTCCCGTCCATGCGCCGGCTGAGCCTCGCAGGGCTGCGCCTCCGAGTGGCGTCGTGATCCCTGCGGCCACCACGTGATCCTGCGTCCGGGCCTCCGAGCTTCTCGCAGGCGCCGACGATCTCCGCCTCCGCGAAGGCTCCGATGAACGTGGGGATGTAACCCTGTCCTACACCGTGCTCCCGGCAGAAGGACGACAGCGCCTCGAAGAAGTCCTCCTCGTGGTCGAAGGTGACGCCGAAGCTACGTCCTACGGTCAGCTCATGAGCGCGCCTTCCCGGAATCGACTGAAGCGGTGGAGGTAAGCGGGTGGAGGCGGCGCGAATTGCCCGGAAGTCGGCTTCTTGGGCCTACCCCTTCGCATTCGCCGGAATCAGCTGCCCCCACGATCAGGATGCTGCCGCCTACGCGAATTGGCAGCGTGACAGCGATGGCGGACGAAACGCACAAACACCCCATAGCCCAGGGCGCTTGTCCGTCACCCCAGCGACTTTCGCACTGCTTCGGCCAGCGCCGCTGCACGCATATCGTCGGGGCCGCCAATGATGTGGTTCATTACGTAGCCGAAGGCGATGCCGTGCTCTGGGTCAGCGAAGGCGAGCGAGCCGCCTCGACCGGTGTGGCCGAAGGAGTTCGGTCCGGTCATCGGGGTGGTCGCGGTGGGAAGCATGTATCCGGAACTGAACCGGCTCGGGACCACCATCACCTGGTCCACCCCGCTGGCCTGTTCCTTTGTGGCCGATGCGAGGGTTTCCGGGGTGAACAGGCGTATGCCGTCGACCTCGCCGATCAGCGCGGCGTACATGCGCGCGAGTCCGCGGGCGGTGCCGATGCCGTTGGAGGCCGGGAGCTCAGCAGCCTGCACCTCTGGCGAGTTGAAGTCGATATCAGCGGGGTTGGTGACCGCGAACGCGCGGTTGGAGAGCGAGTCCGGGTCGCGCCAGGCGGCAACCAGTTCACGAAGCTCCTCGGGGACCGCCTCCGGTGGCAGGGCGGTGAAGTCGATCTCCGGCTGCTGGTACACCATCCGGCTGACCCGGCCGCGTTCGCTGGCCGGCAATCCGATGAAGAAGTCCAGCCCGAGAGGGGAGGCGATCTCGTCGGCGAAGAAGCGTCCCGGAGTACGGCCGGACACTCGACGGATCACCTCGCCGACCAGCCATCCCCAGGTCCGGCCGTGATATCCGTGCGCGGTACCTGGAGTCCACTGTGGACGCTGAGCGGCCAGTGCCGCCACCATCGGCTGCCAACTCAACGCCTGGGCCAACGGCACGGGTTGGTCCAGCGACACTAGGCCGGCACGGTGGGACAACAGCCAGCGCACAGGGATATCCGCCTTGCCCTTCGCGGCGAACTCCGGCCAGTACCTGGCCACCGGTGCGTCCAGGTCCAGCACGCCGCGCTGGGCCAGTAGGTGTACGGCAGTCGCGGTCGCGCCTTTGGTTGCTGAGTAGACCAGTTGCAGCGTGTCCCGAGTCCACGGATAACCGATGCTGGGGTCCGTGACCCCACCCCACAGGTCCACTACCGGCCGACCGTCGTGGTACACGCAGAGCGCGGCGCCGATGTCCGCGTGCCGGTCGAAGTTCGCCGCGAACGCCTCTAGCACCGGTTCGAACCCGGCCGCTACCTCACCGTCGATCGTCGTCATGTCGCTCATCCTGGCATTCTGGCCGCCTGCCGCGAGGAGGGCTGGCTCACTGTCTCGCACAAGGCGCTGCCTGTCAGTTCGCGGCGGGCAGCGCCCGAAGGCGCTCACGGAAGTCGCGGACGGTTGGAACGGATTTGTGCGGTTCGAGTCGCTCGGAGAATTCCTTCAGGCGGTCCAGTGCCCGTACGGAGCTGACCTTGTCTTCTAGGAGTCCGGCGCCGTAGTTCGCGGCGTCGAGCGCCCCGTCCAGGTCATTACCGGCGAGGCGGGCTTCAGCCAGACGGCTGGACCGTACCGCCTTGTCCCGTGGGGCGGCCTTCTTGACGGAGGTCTCCAGCGAGCTCGTTGCGCTCTCCACCTGGCCGGCACGTAGCAGTACCTTGCCTTCGGTCGACTTCAGTTGCGCCTCGCCGAACCAGTCGAGCCAGTCCGGGGTTTCTTCCAATGTGTGGCGCTCCCAGAGGGCAGCGGCACGGTTCAGCGCCGTACCGGCCCTCTGGTGGTCGCCGTCTCGCGACAGTGCTTCGGCCTTATGCAGGTAGAGGAAGGACTGGGTGTAGGGCGTCAGCGTTCGAGGAGCGTTGTCGATGGCGGTCGAGATGAGGTCTACGCGCTCGGCGGTCCGTCCGGCCTCGGAGACGTGAACTCCCATCTCCGCTAGGACGAAGGCCCCGAAGGCGTCGTCCCCAGCGGTGCGGGCGCCGCGTAGGGCCCCGATGTAGTACCGCTGCCCCGCGGATCGCAGCCCAGCGTCGTAGGCCATCCAGCCGGTCAGATGGGACACCCGGGCCGCCAGGGCGTACAGGCGGACGCGGATCTCGTCTGTGTACCGGCCGGCGCTCAGGAGACTGGTGATCAGAGCCAGATCGCCGCGTGCCTGCTCCAGCAGTCGGGCGCCCCCGAGTTGGTCGTCGAGGGTCCGGAGTGTGCTGATGCGCTGTTCGATCGTCGAGACCATCGTGTCCGTGACTCGGTCCCCGTTGAGCGCGGAGGCAAAGGCGTAGGGAGCCCCGGCCCAACTCGCTGCGAGACCCGTCAGTGCGGCACCAGTGATGGTGAGAAATCCCCGACGGTCCATGCGGCCACTCCCCACTAAATCAGCCAGGGCCTCAACGGTGCCCGCCTCAGTCCAGGGCGCCGTGAGTCCGGTAACTTCCCACACGGGGAGCCATCGCGGCCATCCCTCCACCCGAACCTGTTCGTAAGGAACCTGAAGCAAGTCAGCGAGGACGCGCTGGGCGTCGGCGTCCGGCTCCTGGCCCTGCTCCCACTTCCATACGGTTGTGCGATTGGTCGCCAGGGGGATGCCAAGTTGTTTGCCGCGTACCTGCATGAGCCGTCCGAGCTCGGCCTTTCCCCAGCCCTTCGACTGGCGGACGAAGGTCAGCGGGTGCATTGCTAATGACTCACCAGTCACGTCACGCCTCCGGTCGTCCTCGTTCGACGATGGCGAGATTACCCACCTGACGTGCACATGGGAGCCCTCAGCGCCGAGAGAAACCCCCTAGAAACGTTCCTACCTGCTCGCCAGATGGCTTGACTGATCTGCCAGGCCGGTGCGCTCTCGGGCTCGGGGCATCGTCGGATCTCAGAAACCCAACTCAGCGAGCTCGGTTCCGCGCAAGATCACCGATCTACTGATGGAGCCTCGCCATGCGCTATCCGGCGACGAGAACCTCCCTGTCGACGGGTCTGTCGGCGATCACCGCGCAGCCCGCGGGCGATCTAGTGCTGGTCGGCACCTCCAGCAGGCGAGGTTTTGCACATCAGGCTCCATGCCCACCCGCCGAGGAAGCGTCGCCTCTGGCGATGCCCTGGCTGGCCGTCTCCGGCGACCGAGCGCAGCAGCCCGCACCAGCACCGGCTGTAGATGAGGGCCTAGGGCAGCGCACCCGCCGGTGCAAGCAGTGCCGTTGCATCCTCAGCCGGTACAACGAGGAGGCATACTGCAGCAGTTGTGCGCGCAGTACGCGGAATCAGCCTGGACCAGTTCCCTGCGTGGCAAGCGATGTGTGGGCCCGTGCCGATGTTCAGGAAGCACTGGTCGCTCGTGACTTTGGAAAGTTGTGTCAACTGGTGCGTGTGGCCAGCGACTTACGGCAGAGCGACATGGCTGAGCTCACAGGGCTGAGCCAAGCATTCCTGTCCATGCTTGAGTCAAGGGCACGACGCTTGACCAACATCGACAAGATCACCGAGCTACTTGCAGGGCTCGGTACTCCAGCGGAACTCACCGGCCCTATGCTCCGAATGCCGAGGCCGAATCGAGATGAGCCCGACGTGCGGCATGGCATGCCCGGGTGACGTGCCCGACGATCGCGCTCGGTTTGAAGTGCCACGTCATCGTTCCATCAGCGGCAAGACCGGGCCGCCCGGTCTGCACTGGCACAGGTTGCCCAGTTCCCCCAGTGCTCTTACGCAACCCGCTGCGCTGCGCCGAGCCCTGAGTATGGCCCGCAGAGAGATCTATGGGTCCATGGAGGGCTCCGTCCTTTAGATCCCACAGGTCGGGTGGAGATCAGCCCCACGTGCTGTTGCTCAACGCTTCACGATGACGTCTCACATTTCGACGGCGCCCAGGATCAGTGCGGTCGTGGCCTTCCGTCCCCAAGCGGTATCTCGGTTCATCGAGGAGAGGATGTCCGTGTCGGCAATCCCCACGACCAAGACGCCCGCGGTGTCCGGCATGCGCCGACTACTCACCAACACCGACGAGATCACCGTGCTGCTCGAAGGCCTCGATGTACCGATCGAGCTCACAGGCCAGATCCTTCACGGCCCGAAGGACCCCGCGACGAGCGACGGCCATGGGTAGGGCGTGGACATATCACGGCGGTGATGTGCTCGATCCGCCTTCCTGAGCCACGCTGGGCATCGGTCGGTGACAGCTCAAAGGAATCAAGGATGGACTCATGGAGAAGGAAATCGGGGCGGTCCATCGACCCTCCGACACGGACATTCCATTCGCGTACAAGGTGATTTCTCGGGTGGCGCCCCAGATGGGAATTGTACTGGAACTCGAACCATGGGGACGCGAAGCGGCCCGGCTCAAGTTCCCCAATGGCCGGATCGCTTACTTTCGCCATGGCAACCTCGACATCAATCGCTCCGGTAGCGCCGACCTTGCGCGGGACAAGTACGCCTGCGCGCACTTCCTCGCGAATGCCGGCATCCCGGTTCCATCAAGCTTCCCGATCCGTGCACTTGACGAGGTAATCGACCGGCAGCTTAACAACTTCGTTATGCAGCACTCTTGGCCGCTCGTCGTGAAGCCTAATAGCCGCTACGGCGGCCAAGGGGTCGAGAAGGTCGACAACATGTCAGCCTTGTGTCACGCCGTGAAGCGGGCCTTGCGCATGGACAAGATCGCTCTCGTTCAGCCCTTCGTCCCGGGGCACGATGTCAGAGTCCTGGTGCTTGACGGTTCACCAATCGCAGCGTACTGCCGTATCCCGCCGGTACTCGTTGGTGACGGCAGCCGTTCGATCCAGCTGCTTCTCAAAGACTTGTATGCCAATAGTAAGATCGCTGGGCCGGCAAAGCGGCTTCCGGATCACGGTGAAGCCGCAGCCCGGCTGGCGAGACGAGAAGGCGGACTGCATCGTGTACCACGCAGCGGCGAATACGTTCCTCTCGCGGATGCCGCCAATGTCGCGACCGGGGCGCACATAGTCGACCTGTCTCAGGCACTCCCGGCGGATGTTCTCAACTTGGCGGTCCGCGCGGCCCAGACTGCGGGACTGCGCCTGGCAGGGGTGGACCTCCTGGTCGACCTCAGGGTGGAGCACTCCGACCTCGTCCCATCCCAGGCCCACCACGATGTGGCGCACGAAGACCGGAGCGACGAACATTGCGTCGTCTTGGAGATCAACAGTGCCCCTGAGCTCGACGGCTTCGCCTCGCTCGGCGACAGCCAGGCAGTTCTCGTTGAGCATCTGTACGAAACCGTCCTGCGGGAAATAGCCAGATTAATCGACATGCAATTCCACATGGGTCAAACCGATGACTGAGACGCCTGGGAGGCGGGAGCAGTCACGCGGTTGGCTAGGACACACCGAGGTCCTGAACTCTCGCCTGGGGCCCCGGGACCGACACCTTGGCAGGCGAGATGCTTCCCAAGCCCGAGGACTGGCGACTTCGACGCGCTGGCGGAGACGCAGCCGGAGTGCCCTCATGGACAAGGTACTATTTGCGAGTCAGTAGGCGCCGCTAGCTCAGTTGGTTAGAGCAGCTGACTCTTAATCAGCGGGTCCGGGGTTCGAGTCCCTGGCGGCGCACTCTCGCCATGTTGCTCGACTGGCAAGGCCGCCCACCTCCTTGAGGTGGGCGGCCTTTGGCGTTCCTCCCGAGGGCATCGAGGGGCGGTGGCAGGCCACGCCCTCGACGCGACAATCGAGCTCTCTGGGCAAGAGGGCCGCCACTCGACTCGGTCACATGGTGCCCCAGCCGAAATCGAGATGCGCCTCAGATCGTGGTCCAAGACCGCGGCTCTCCGATGACACCTCTGCAACAGAAACGAACGCCGGAGCCCACGAGATCCTCACTTCCCGAGTCCATCCACCGGCCCCCTGTGCCGGCTTCCCGTTGGAACGCTGGGAACCGTGTCAGCTGGGCTTCACCAGAGGGAACAGGATGGTTTCGCGAATATTTTTGCCGGTGAAGGCCATGATCAGGCGGTCGATGCCCATGCCCATGCCGCCCGTGGGGGGCATGCCGTATTCCAGGGCATGGATGAAGTCCTCGTCGAGTTGCATGGCTTCCGGATCGCCGCCTGCGGCTAGCAGGGACTGCTCGGTGAGGCGTCGGCGTTGCTCAATTGGGTCGACTAGCTCCGAGTAGGCGGTGCCCAGTTCGGCGCCGAAGCCGATCAGATCCCACTTCTCTGCCAGGAGCGGCTCGGAGCGATGCTGGCGGGTCAGCGGCGAGGTCTCGACCGGGTAGTCCATGACGAACGTGGGCTGCATGATTGTGTGCTCGACGAGCTCCTCGAACACTTCCTGGACGAGCTTGCCCTGACCCCACTTGGCTTCCCAAGCGACGTCACGGGCGTCGGCGAGCTTACGGACGTCCTTGATCGGGGTGTGCGGTGTGATCTCCTCGCCTAGGGCGTCCGAGACAAGGCCGTAGACGGTCTTCCGCGGCCATTCGGCGAGGCCCAGGTCGTATTCGACGTTGTCGTGGACGACCACGGTCGTACCCAACGCAGCGACGACGGCCTGCTGGATCGACCGCTGGGTGAGGTCGGCCATGTCGTTGTAGTCGAGGTAGGTGCCGTAGGTTTCGAGCATCGTGAACTCGGGGTTGTGCGTGGAGTCGGCACCCTCGTTCCGGAAGTTCCGGTTGATCTCGAAGACCTTCTCGATGCCGCCGACGACGAGCCGCTTCAGGTAAAGCTCGATCGCGATGCGGAGATACATCTCCATGTTGTAGGCGTTGATGTGGGTCTTGAACGGCCGGGCCGCAGCGCCACCGTGGATCCGTTGAAGCATCGGTGTTTCGACCTCGAGGTAGCCCTCAGCGTGCCAGAAGTCCCGGATCGCCCGCACGGTGTTGCTGCGCAGGTGTGCCATCTTGCGGGCCTCGTCATTGACGATGAGGTCGAGATAGCGGTAGCGGACGCGCGCCTCAGGGTCGGTCAGCCCGGCGTGCTTCTCCGGCAGCGGCCGCAGGCACTTTGACGTGATGGTCCAGCTCTCTGCCATGATCGACAGCTCGCCACGCTTGGACGAGATGACCTCGCCCGTCACGCCGATGTGGTCACCGAGGTCTACGTCGCGCTTCCATGCCTTGAGCGCCTCCTCACCGACGCCCGCGAGCGAGATCATGACCTGGATGTCCGCGGTCCCATCGCGAAGGGTGGCGAAGCAGAGCTTGCCGCCGATCCGGGACAGCATTACCCGTCCCGTGATCCCGACCTTCTCACCGGTCACCGTGTCGGCTTCCAGGTCGGGGTATTTCACCCGGACGTCGCCGATGGTGTGCGTGCGCGGGTAGGTCACCGGGTACGGTTCGACGCCGTTCTCTCGGAGCCGCGCCACCTTCTCCAGGCGGACGCGCATCTGCTCCGGGGCACCCTCGTAGATCTCGTCACTCATGGCACAAGGATAGGCGGAAACGTCCTGCGGATTCGCCGCCGTTAAGGATCTTCTGCACCGTCAAGGCCAGTCTCTGGACGCCACGTTGGCCGTCTACTCGGCTGTTTGCCATCCGCGTACAGCTTGTCGTCATCTGGGTCGCGCTCCCTTCCAGCGTGCCGAAGCGGCTCACTCGTGGGTCGAGCGAGCCGTCACGAGAGATCAAGGCTGGATCTGGGCAGGTCAAGTGGCACTTCCTGCGTAACTACGCGCCAATCCCATGAGCGCAGGGGCCTGTGAAGAGACATCGTTGATTCGTTCGAGAAGGCCGTCGATCTGCTCACTGCTATGCATGGCTGACACGGTGAGACGGACACGGCATGCCTCCGGAGAGACCGCTGGCGGGGTGACGGCGACGCACCAGTACCCCTTGTCGAGCATCAGCTCCTCGAACTTTGCCGCTGCTCGTGGTGTCCCCATATGGAGGGGGACGATGGGCCCGTCGCCTGGCGGATGGATACCCATGCGGGCCAGTCCGGTGCGGAGCCGACGCACGTTGTCCCAGAGGGTCTCGCGTACTGCCGGCTCGCTTCGCAGGATCCGCAGGGCCGCGATGGTCGCTGCCGCCTGTTCTGCCGGCAGACTCGAGGTGAAGCGGTAGCCCGAGCTGAAGGTACGGAGCATCGCGATCGTCCGCTCATCACCTAGAACGGCTCCTCCCATGCCCCCGAAGGCTTTGCTGAGGGTGGCAACTTGGAGGGGGACGCGGCCGGTGAGACCGAAGTGGTTGGCCGTGCCGGATCCGTCGGCGCCATAAACGCCTGTGCCGTGAGCGTCGTCCACCATAAGGACTGCTCCGTGCGCATCGCACACTTCGACGAGGCTGGGGAGATCCGCCATGTCCCCGTCCATGCTGAACACCCCCTCCGTGACGACGAGGATTGCGCGCCCGATGTACACGGCCAGGATGTCGGCCAGCTGTTCGGCATCGTTGTGGCGGAAGCGAACCCGTTCGGCCGAGGATTCCCGTGCTCCCATCTGGATGCTGCGGTGACACAGCTCGTCGTAGATGACCACCGGGTGGCTGCTGGGCGGCGGGGATCCGTACCAGCGGCGCGCTAGTTCGCTAGCATCGAGGATGCCGTGGACGGCTGCGATGTTGGCCAACAGCCCGGTCGCTGTGATGAGGGCCGAGGGCTGCTTCTTGAACTCGGCGAGTTCGTATTCGAGTTGTCCGAGTAGCCCGAGGTTGCCTCCGAGACGGCGGGATTCGCTGGTGGCGTGGGTGTGCTCGTGCAGGGCTTGGGTGGCTGCGGCCTTTACTTCGGGGCGGTGGTTAAGGCCGAGGTAGTTGTTCGAACAGAAGGAGACCACTGTGCTGCCATCGTGGAGGCGTACGAGTGGGGTGGGTAGCGTCTCGCTCCGGCGCTCTGGCGGGAGAAGTCCACGGCCGGCCAGCCAGTCGTGGGCGACGTGAAGGTCGGAGAACAGTGTTGGTGTGTTCATATGGCGAGCCTCAGGCTGGAGGCCACGGTGAGAAGCGACGCGGCGTGGAAGCCGTTTCGGTGACGGGCAGCGAGGCCCGTAGCCCAGCTAAGGAGCTCGTCGTCCTCGACAAAGAAGCTGTCCTTCTCTTGGCGGGCAAGGATTCCGGAGGTGGAGAGGTCTGCTAGAGCCTGTCGGCAATGAGCGGCTTCCAGTTCTGCGAATCTGCGGTAGCCGGGATGGACGCCGAAGCCACCGTTGGGGTGGTCCTTGTCGAGGATGCGGGCCATGACGTCTTCGGCATCGAAGTCTCTGCTTCTGAGGTCGGGGAGGCACAGGGTCACGATGGTGGCCCACGCCCGCCTACGCAGTGCCGCGAGGACGTCTCTGTTGCCGGCTACGTGCCGACTGAACGCCAAGGCGCCCATCCAGGCCAGGTACCAGGTGTCCTCACTGCTGTCCCAGTAAGAGTCACCCAGCTCTCGGGGAAGCGCCGGCTTGCCGTTGATCACGGGGATACCTCGGCCTGCTGCGGCGTCGTGTGCTTGGCCGACGGTGAAGTATTCGCCGGGGTAGCGGCAGTCGAGGCGCATCCCATGCTGGTGATGCAGGTTGCGGTAATCGTCGATGAAGCCCCTCAGGCGGTCAAAGAGAGCGTCGTCAGGCTTCGTGTCAGCGGGGAGGACGACATTGACGTCGATGTCGCTGATTCCGCGGACGGCGGCGCCAAAGGGCAAGCTCCCGCTGGTGAATGCCACCACCGCCTCGGGCAGGTGGAATTCGACGAGCTTGCCGAGCTGCTCGTGAATGCGGTCCGCCTCATCCAGGCCGATGATCTCGCGAGGCATCACAGGTCCCCCACTGCATTGTTGACGAACAGCGTCTCCACGCAGGCTTGCGGAGGAAGCTGAATTGCCGCGACAGTCAGCTCAGCGATGGACTCGGGATCCATGAACTCCTTCTTCTCTTCGGACCGCAGATGGTCGTAGGAAGGTGTATCGACTGAGCCGGGCTGGACGCTCGTCACTCTGATGCGGCGTGGCCGGAGCTCGTCTCGCATGCTCGCGGCGAAGCCCTCCAGCGCGTGCTTGGAGGCGCAGTACAGGGACCAGTCGGCAAAGCCCCGGCGTCCTGCGATGGAGGAGACGAACGTGACCACCGCCTGGCCGTCACGAAGCAGAGGCGTGAACACCTGGGTGGAAAAGATCGCCCCGGCCACGTTCGTGTCGAAGAGTTCGTCGTACTGGGCGCGGCTCGCGGAGGAGAGCGGCGTCGGGTAGCCGACTCCCGCGCACAGGACCAGGGCATCGACGCGTTCGCAGGAGCTCGCCACAGCGTCAGCGGAGTGTTTAACGGCGTCGAGGTCGCGAACATCCACATCGTGCGTACGGCAGCCCTCGTGATCGGCGTGGATGTAGCTGCTGGCTCGCCGGGCAAGGATGTGGACTTTCCAGCCGAGGTTGAGCAGCTGGGTGCTGATTGCCTCGCCAATTCCGAGGCTTCCTCCGGTAATAACCGCGACACGCTCCATGGTCTGGTTCATCACTGGCCTCCGGTCAGGTCCTCTTGGATGGCCTGGCATAGGTCGTCTACCGCGGCAGCGATCCGCTCCGGAGTGCTCGTAAACACATCACCGTCGCGGTTGTGGTCCGAGATGACGAGCAGGCACCGCATCTGGTGGCCGGCGAGAGCAGCCGCGGACAACAGATGGGCGCTCTCCATGTCGACGTAGTCAGCTATGCTCGCGAGCCGGTGGTGAAGAAGCGTGGAGTCGGCTAGGCAACCGACCGTTGCGGCGACCCCGCCGGGCAGGCGTGACTTGGTCGGATGGCTACGAGCGTGAAACGACAGGTCGGCGGGAAAGGTCAACTGGCTGGGCTTTCCCGCAGAGGGTTCTGCGATGAAGGCAGACTCCGGGTCCACAGTGGTGCCGACCGGTTGGTTCCGCAGGCCACCGGCCAGGCCGACGAACGTGATCCGAGTTGGTTGGGGAAGTGCGAAGACGATGTCCTTGGCGGCTGTGCCTTGAGGAACGTGTACGACGGCGGCGTCCCCGATCAAGGAAGTGCGCCACCAGCCGTCGCGTTCCGTTCCGCCGCGGGCCAGGGCTGTGTGGATGCTGCGGATCGGGGTCAGGAGCATCTCGCGACCGCGCCAATCGCAGCCGAGCAGCGTCATGCGTGCTCGCCGGCGCCACGGTTCGTCCGGCACGTGTGCCTGGTTGGAGATCGGCTGTGCTAGTGCTCTCACGACTGGATCACCGGCAGCGAAAGCAGGGGAAGCGGGCAAGCTGTGGCCAGTTCTCGGACCGGTCGCATCATCGACTCCACGCCCGTGCGCAATTCGGTGAAGGACGCTTCTTCCAGGTTTCCGAGACGGAAGCGGTCCTGGTCCAACTTGTAGAGCCACGAGCACGTGGCCAGGTCCCCGTTCGGCGCCACGAAGAACACCGACTGCCCCGCGGGGCACCCCTCGACATCGCTGGGCTGCGGCTTCCCGAGGCTGTGGTCGATCTGCATGCCGAGCTGCTTGTACTTCTCCTGGAGCTCGGTGAGCTCCTCAAACAGTCGCTGCTTGCGCTCGGGCGAAAGGCCCAGCTCCGGGTGACGGGCAGCCCGCCCGGCAGGGAACACGGAGTTGATGACCAGCGCCTCGACGCCCAGAAGTGCCATCTCAGCGCAGAACGCGGCCACGTGCTCCACGTTCCCGGGGTGAATAACATGGGATACCCGGACGGGGACCCCAGCAGCCAGGAGACGTTCAACCGCAACTATGGCTCGGTCGAACGATGTCGGCTTGTTGCGCACAAGTGCCTGCGACTCCCGATTGTGTCCGTCCACGCTCACCGTAATTCGGCGCAGGGCAGTCCCGCGCAGAGATTCAGCGGTTTCCTGCGTGATGAAGTAGCCATTCGAGTTGACGTATACCTCGGCTACCTTCGGATCAATGGCGGCGATGATCTCAACGAGATCCTCTCGGGCAAACGGTTCACCGCCGGTCAGGTAGAACTCGGTCACCCCAGAGGAGACCATTTCTCGCACGGCGTCGAGGAAGCGTGATGTGCTGAGATCGCCCGAACGAGGGATCTGTGGTGAAGAGTCTGACAGGCAGTGCTTGCATGCCAGATTGCAGTAGTTGGTGACCTCCCATACAACCGTGGCACCCTCCGCAGGAGGACGGAATCGGCAGCGATCCCCCACCGTCTTGGTCATAGCAGTCCCCTTTCAGATGCTTCGATTGCATGGGTCGCGTTAGCGAGTACGGCTTTCTCGAACCCGTCCGTTGCCGGGCGGTGGCGGCGATGCCAGGCCGCGCACTGAACCGCCCAAATGGCGATAGCTCCAGCCATCCGGTCGGCCAGAGACATTTCCGTCTTCGCCTCGACCATCAGACGTCCCTGCCGGAGTAGTTCCAGGCGTGTGCCTGCTAGCAGGTCCAGGGATGGAGTCAGGCAAAGGGCAGCGATATCGTGCAGCGGGTCCCCTGGACCGTAGAACTCGAAGTCCAGCAACCACGCCCGAGGCTGCTCAGGATCGACAAGCACGTTGGGAGGGGTGGCGTCCCCGTGGCAGGCAACTCGCAACGGCTCCTGTATCGCCTTGTGGAGTGCTCGGATGCTCGCTGGCGCCCGGGAGCCGAGGGCGGCAGCTAACTCTGCTTGAAGCTCGGTGATTTGAGTCGGTGGGTCGTACGGCCACGGTCCTGGCAGCCCTACGGATGCAACCACCGCCTCCAGTACTTGTTGCATCCATTTGGATGGATGCCCAGCCGCTGGATCGTCGAGCGGCACACCGGGGACCTCCGCCAGGACCAGCGTCGGTGGATTCCGGCGGTGCTCCAAGATGTGCGGAGCGAGACCGTCCGGCATCTGCTGCAGCGCGCGCAATTCTCGCTCATACGGGGCCGGGGTTGCGTACTGCTTGATGTACCGCCCGGTGCCCGCCCCTGATGTTCCCGACCCTGGTACGTGCCACAGCGAACGTCCCGAACGATCGACATGAACGGGTGTCCATCCGGCGCCGTGCCCCTCCTCGCCTGCGATATCCACCGATCCCATTTCCACGGGAATCTCCTTGACTTTGCATGTGATGCATGAAGGATTTCACTGACGCGATTCAGCCATCTTCATGGCCGTGACGGGTTCCCGGCACTGCCCCAACTCTCTAAGAGCTACGGGTGGTTGGCACATCTCGGGCGTGATATCACTCAGGTGATGCGGCGTTCCACGGCGGCGTCTTCCGGCTAGGCCGAACCCCGGTCGCGCCGGTTCGCAGGCCGGAGCCGCGGCTGTGCGCGCCCGCAAGATCAAGGCAGTGGGTTCGAGTGGAGCCCTGGCGCCATCGTCAGTCGAGGACTCTCGCGTAATGCTGTCGGCGCCGCCTCAGGTGGGGGGAGTGCTCGCTATACAGCTCGTTATGGAACCTCCGCGAGCCCCTCAACTCACTCCTTGCTTACCGCGGCGAGAAGTCGTACAGCGCGAAGTCAGTCACCGGGCGGTACCCGATCCGCTGGTAGAGGCCGTTGCTGGTGGGGTTGGCAAGGTCCGCGAACAGTACGACCTCCGCCGCGCCCACGGCTAGCGCAGCCCGGCTCACTTCGACCGTCGCGGCCGCCGCGTAGCCACGGCCGCGTAGGTGCGCCGGCGTGTAGACAGGGGCCACCCTGATCTGGCCGGCGACCATCGGGGTCACACCCGCCATGGATGCAGGGGTGCCGTCCGGGGTCTGCCAGAGCCTGATCCTCCCGTTGGCGATGCGAGTGTCGGCCCAGGAGCTCGCTTCGGAGGAGGGGACTTCGCCAATGGCATCAACGAACTCGTGATACCAGCACATGAGCAGCTCGCGGTCCTGCTCTCCCGCGACGCGCCCTCGGCCTTCCGGGACTGGCTCCGGTGGGGTGAGAGCATCGAGTCTGTAGAGACGCTGGCGCTCGTAGAGCGACGGCGTCGCACCCACGTGCCGCTGCCAAGCCGCAGCGAAGGAGGTAGCGGTGCCGCTGTCCCCGCTGACCCCGGGCAGAGAGCGCCCAAGGGTGGCCAGGTGAGCTGCGAGGGCGTCGGCCTCCTCGGGGGTGAGGGAGGTGAGGACGAGACGGTGGGGTGGGGTGTGGAAGAGAGCCGCGCACGCCTCCCCTCCCCGCTCCAGCCAGCCGAAAATCGGAGTCCCGGCGCCATACGCGCCCGCCCCACGCTGACGTACGGACTCGGTTACTGTCAGCGGGAGGGTGTGCAGCGCAGGGCGTGACTGCAGAAAGGCTCCGGCTCGGTCGAGAAAGCCGTCGACATCTTCAGTGAGGTGCCACTGCCCCAGGCGCATACCTCACGATTACTCGCGCTGTCGATGTGCGCCTGCGGGATTCCGCTGGTCAGGTGACAGAGCCCGGAGCCATCCTGGGAACGCTGGATGTCTCCTTGTCGGGTGGCATAGCGGAGATCAGACGGCTGGAATGTCGTCGGTACGGCGCCACCCCAGCCAAGCCGAGGTGGGCAGATGGTTCAGGCCGCGAGTGACGTGATTGCGTCCAGGAGCTGCCGTACGTCTTCCAGGTTCTGGAGAACAACATCAGCCCCAGCTTCCTTGAGATCCCGGGAAGAGGTCTTGCCTGAGGGCACGCCGATAACAGCAGCGCCGCCCTCCAGCCCGGTGCGTACGTCTTCGAGGGAATCTCCGATGATCACCGTGTTGGTGCGAGTGAAGGCGGTGCCGTGCTTGGCCTGAGCGCGTTTCTGCGCGACGCGGACGAGGGCGGGACGGTGGTCATCGTCTGACGCGTACCCCCCGATCTCCGTATCGAGGTAGGGGTCGAGCTTGAAGGCTGCGAGCTTCAGCAGAGCGTTCGGCTTGAGGTTGCCGGTGACGGTCGTCGCTACCCAGTTCTCGTGCTTGTGCACGGCCTGAAGAGCAACCTTCGCGCCGGCCATGAGGACCCTTTGCTGTGGAGATCGTCTGTGTGGGCGGCAAGCCGCTTCGGCAGCAGCTCCACCATGCGCGGAAGCAGGTCTGGGACCGCGTGCTCCGGTACGCCGTTGTCGAGGAGGAGAGAGCGGATGGCGAGGGGCATGGTCACGCCAGTACCACGTGCCGGCTGGCACTCGGCGGGGCGGCCTACCACTTCAGCGAACGTCTCGCGGTACACCTGGCGGTCGATGTCCCCGACGTATAGCAGCGTACGGTCGATATCCCACAGGATGAGGGTCTGCTGGGCCTCGGTCACGTTCAGTTCCTCGCTGCCGTCACGGACTGCGTAAGCGCCTTTCCTCCCTCGGTGAGCACGGTCTATGAGCTCAACTGCCCTCACCGAACTGAAATCACTCCAGTGATATCACCTGCGGAATGTGTGCACGGGACGTGTTCCCGTCACTCTGGGACTCCCGCAGCGCGCGGTGTCAGCGAGCCGTCCGAAAGCGGATCATTCCGGCTCACACCTGCCCTCCGTGCTGCGGGTACACCGTTGTCCCTCACCTCGTCTACCGGAGTCCAAGGTGTCCTCGGCCTTACACGTACGGCCTGCACAGCCCCCGCCACTGGTCCGGTCATGGGAGAAGGCGTGGCGGCCCCTTTCGTGCTGCGGAGCGGTCCCCTCTTCGGGGGTGCCCCTTGGTCATTAGCTTCTCCGCTGTTGTGCTCCTGGGCGTGATCGTCTTCCTCCTCGTGAAGAAGGCCAGCCTGAACGTGGCCCACGCCCTCGTGTGTGTGCTGTTCGGCTTCTTCCTGGCCGGGAGTTCCGCAGCGCCGAGTATCAGGGACGGCGTGCAGGGCGCATTTCAGCTGATCGCAAAGATCCACTTCTAGACCGGCCACCGGTGCGCAGACGAGGTTCTGGCTCACCTCCCATTAGCTCTGAGCCCAGACGGTCTTTCCACTCCCGGACGTAACCCGAGGACTGCTGATGACGCCGATACCAACCTTGTGCCAGAGTCCGACTGAGGGTACGGCCACTATCGCTTCGCCCCTGCTCTACCCGCGTGCCAAGACGCACGATGAGCGTCACCTGCTTCTACGCGAAAGCGCCCCGTATGTGGGACCTCACCACCTCTTCCCGTATGAGCCTGTCCGCCTGGGACGGGGGCAGCCGTGAAGCGTCGAGGCTCAGCTCTGGACAGACATCCGGCTCGTGACGACGCCCGATTGCGGGTGGTAGTTGAGGACTCGGCGATGGGCCGCTGGGAAGGCGCCCGGGAACTGCTGGCTTCGACTGGAACAGACTGGGACCGGCGTATCTTCCGTCTCCAGGTGCTCGCCCGTGTCGGGATGCAGCTGACGTTTGCCGACACTTGGGCGCAGGCCGAACCGCGGTCCCCGCATGCCCTTGCGCTTCTGGCCCACGTGTTGGCCCTGCGGTCGATGGCAAACGGTCGGGGGCAAGGCCGCAATGAGGCGATGGAACAGGCTTGGGCGGTTTGTGCCGACGCTGCGGAAGCAATGCCCAGCGACCCATCACCACACATTGTCATGCTCGCGTTAATGCGGTTCCACTCGCCTCACCGTGACCGCGAGTGGCGCGCGACGGTGCGGCACGTGTGGGGACAGGTGATGCAGCGTGACCCGTGGAATCGGGAAGCACACCACGAGCTCCTCACCTACATGTTCCCCTCCTGGCATGGCGTAGGAGGGGAGATGTTCCACTGGGCGCAGGAGCGATGCGCGCACGCCCCTCGCGGTCTCCCGCTCCACACCCTTCCTTTGGTCGCTCTCGCTGAGTCCCACCGCCTGCGGATGGAGCAGGAGGGTCACCGCTATGGACTGACCGTGCACCCGTGGACGGACAATCCGTCGACGCGGCAGGCGTGGGAGAACTGGTGGGCGTACCGGGCTCCTGGCCGGCCTCACGCCGCCTTCCACGAGGACGCGAACTACTTGGCCCATGCCTTGTGCTTTGCGAATCAGCACCGGGAAGCCGCGGAGGTCTTCGACGCGATCGGTCCGTACGCCACCGACGTCCCCTGGAGCTACTGCGGAGACGCGCAGACGCTCTTCACCCGCCACTGCACCTGGGCGGTCAAGGCGTCCGCGCCGTAAACGCCCTCCCGTGACCCCGTAGGTCACGGCACCGCCTCGTCCCGTCCAGTTACCACCGACAGAGAAGGGCATCGCCATGCCATTGGACATACCGAGCGTCACGCCATCGGAAGAGGAGCGCCTCGCAGAGCTCGGGATCAGCCAGACTCTGGACCGCTCCATGTCGGGGCGCCAGAACTTCGCCGTCTCATTCACGATCATCAGCATCCTGTCCGGCTGCCTGACCATGTACGGGTTCGGCATGAATACCGGCGGTCCTGCGCTGATCATGTGGGGCTGGGTTCTTGTCGGCCTGATGACGCTCTTCGTCGGCCTGGCCATGGCCGAGGTCTGCTCCTCCTACCCGACCTCCGCCGGCCTCTACTTCTGGGCCCACAAACTCGCCCCGCACAAGTCCGCGCCGGCTTGGGCCTGGTTCACCGGCTGGTTCAACACCCTCGGCCAGGTCGCCGTTACAGCGGGCATCGACTTCGGTGCCGCATCGTTCCTCAACGCGTACCTGAACCTTCAGTTCGGGTACACGGCCACCCCCGGTCACGCCATCACGCTCTTCGGTCTCATCCTCTTGCTGCACGCCGTCGTGAACACCTTCCGGGTCCGCGTCGTGGGCTTCTTCAACACCGTCTCCGTGTGGTGGCACCTGGTCGGCGTCGTTGTGATCGTCGGTGCGCTCCTGGCCGTTCCCGACAAGCACCAATCACCCAAGTTTGTGTTCACCGAGTTCGTCAACAAGACCGGCTGGGGCTCCACGGTCTACGTCGCCCTCATCGGCTTGCTCATGGCCCAGTACACCTTCACCGGCTATGACGCGTCCGCCCACATGACCGAGGAAACGAAGAACGCCTCCCTGGAAGGACCGAAGGGCATCGTCCGATCCATCCTCGTCTCCTGGGCCGCCGGACTCATCCTCCTCTTCGGCCTGACCTTCGCCATCCAGTCCTACACCGGCGCTCTCCAATCACAGACGGGTGTTCCGCCGGCGCAGATCTTCATGGACGCGCTCGGCGCGAGCACCGGCAAGCTGATGCTTCTCATCGTCATCGGTGCACAGCTCTTCTGCGGCATGGCCTCGGTGACCGCCAACTCCCGCATGATCTACGCCTTCTCGCGCGACGGCGCGCTCCCGTTCTCCACCGTGTGGCACAAGCTGCATCCTGGAAGCCGCACCCCAACCAACGCCGTCTGGCTCGCAGCCGGTGCTGCATTCGCCCTCGGCTTGCCGTATCTGTTCAACACCACCGCGTACGCCGCCGTCACCTCCATCGCAACGATCGGCCTCTACATCGCCTACGTCATCCCAACCCTCCTCCGCCTTCGCCAAGGAGAAGACTTCCGACGAGGTCCCTGGCACCTGGGCCGCTGGTCCAAGCCCGTCGGCGTGATCGCGGTGATGTGGGTGGCGCTGATCACCGTCCTGTTCATGCTGCCCCCGTCCCACCCTGTGACTGTCGAGACGTTCAACTACGCGCCCCTCGCCGTCGGCGCGGCCCTCGCCTTCGCGGGAACCTGGTGGCTCGTCTCCGCCCGTAAGTGGTTCCTCAACCCACACCACCCGCGGAACACCACACCGCTCAGCCCCGCGTCAGAGAGGGCCACTCGATGATGCACACGAAGATCGGCGGCGCACGAACATCGGGATAGTGCCGCAGCACGATTGCAGGCAGATCCACAGCCCACCGCCTGGTCCAACGAGCCGACGCTCGCTGGACCAGGCCCCGTGGGCGACCGGACCCCGATTCTTGTTTCCCTGCTGTGACTCCCCGTGGACGCTGGAGGGGCGTCGGTCCTCCAGCGTCCACACGAGTCCGCAGAGCCAGGTCTGTCTCTTCTACGCACGGAAACGAAGGGCTGCCTGGTCTCAGCGCAATTCCAGCGAGTGGATGACCTGCCAGCGGTAGGCCGGGCCTTCACGACGCAGTTCGACCAGCCGAACGTTCTGCACCGCGACGTCCACCGTCTCGAGTTCCCGGAGGGGTCGTACAGCGTCGCGCACGATGCCGGCGGATATGGGGCGATTGCAGTAAGCGATGCCCACGTGTGGGCGAAGAAGCGACGTCGGCTTGCGCGGCGGAATCCCCGACTCGGCCCCAGCTGCGGATAGGCCCTCATGCAGCTGAAGGACGGGGGTCCAGGGGGCGACGCTGTAACGGATCGCGCCGCGGGATGCCGTGAGCGGCACCACCCGGAGGGTAAAACACTCCGGTCTGCGTTCATACGCCTCGGCGACTAGACGGTCCACATCCTCGGAGTCGATCTCGTCGATGCGGCCGATACGTCCCAGGGTCAGGTGCAGGCCGTCCGCATCAATGTCGTCGAAGGCGAGGTGGCGCAGCTCCTTCTGGCACTGGCTTGCGTGGTCGATGAGCGACGTCGCATCTGGGAAGGTGAGCATCCAGTAGTAGGCGCGGGTGGAGGGCGTCCAGCCGGGCCGGTCCCAGTGGTCTTGCATCTGCTCGACGGCAGCGAAGGCGGCCCAGTCGTGCTCTGCGATCAGCGTCGCGTCAGTTGTGCTGGGCGGAGGAGTGGGAGGAAATGCGCCCGGGTCGGCTGTGAGCTGCATTCGCGGCCCTTCTCGTCTGCTCCGTCAGGCATGCCATTTTGGCAGACGTCGCCAGGTCCCTCGTTTGTGGGGCGGATTGCCATGAGCGCAAGGCGTCGTCGTACTCCCGCACGGCTGGCAGGTCCTGCCATCTGCTGGCTCCGGCGTAGAGTTCACCAGCCCGTTGGACCACGGAGCGGATGGGCGGGCCACCACCGGCTTCGAGAACCTGGCGGCCAAGGACCATTGCGTGCTCGACATCGGGGCGTGGGCCGGCCAGGAGTGCGGTGGCGACGTCCAGACGGACCAGGGCCTGGCTCCAGGCAGAGTCGGATTGCTCGACGAGTTCGTCGATCTGATCGGCGTAAGCGAGAACCTGTGGGGCGTTGGCGAGCGCGACGTGGACTGTCGCAGCGTTGGCCAGAGTGCGGGCCATGCCGTATGGCTCGAAGGAGATGCAGGACGTCAGGCCCACAGCAACCTGATGGTCACTGCTCAGTTCCTCGGCTGCGGCGATCGCGCGTTCCGCGCCGGGGCGGTCGCCAAGCTTGCCCAGGGCTCGCGCGCGCCCATTTGATTGGAGTCGGATGGCTTGCGGATGGTTTGGAGCGATCTGGAGGCCCGCTTCTGCCCACTGGACGGCCTCGTCGTAGTGGCCTGCGTAGTAGGCGTTCAGTGATCGCGTGCCTTGGACCCACATGATCAGTGCACGGTCTGCGATCTCCTTCGCCAGTTCCTCTGCTTCCTTGCAGTACGCCTCCGCCACGACTTCACGACCGGCATTGACAGCCATGTAGCCGAGCAGACCTGAGGCCTGAGCTGCCAGCCGGAACAGGGCTTCGCGCTGGCGAGGCGGCTGCTGCCCCTCCAGCCGGTCCTGGATGAAGTTTCGTAGATCGACGGCTTCGGGGGCGAGGCGGTGCGGCCCTTCGGTCTCATAGCGGGCGACGAGGTCCGCCACGCCTTGTTCCAGGACCGAGACGGTCGCGGGATCGGTGTTTGACGAAGTGGTGGCGTTCAGTCTCTTCGCAATGTCGAGAGAGCTCTCCCACTCAGGGGTGGATAACGGCGTGAACTGCGCGCCGGAAGCCGGCGGCTGATACTGGGCAGCGGAACCCGGGACGGGAAGTGGCGCCACTTGCGGGGGGGACACCCAGTCGCTCGAGGACGGGGACGATCTTGTCGATGTTGACCAGTCGCCGCGCCCCGGATTCAAGCGTGGACAGGAACGATTGACTCAGGCCGGTGATTGCCGACATGTCTTCCTGGCGGAGTGACGCAATCTGGCGTATCAGGCGGAATGCGGTGCCAAAGTCCCAGTCGGCCAGGGCTGCGGCTACCGTCGGGTTCTGCCACACGTGATCCGGAAGGGTCGGTGCCGCCGGGAACTCGTTACCCGTCACTCGGGCACACGCGGCGCACCGCTCGTCAGTGTTGTATCGGCTTAGGGGGTTGCCGCACCGGGTGCACCGACGGTTGTCCTTGTGTGCCACTGCCGCCTCCCATCAGGGCACGAGATCCTGGTCAAGGATCTCCATGAACGCAATCACATCAGTGATATCACCAGGGGAATGTGCCAACGCGGGCTTTTCGTCACACCCTTGGTTGTCAGCCGACGACGACGCGGAACGATCGGTCCCCTCACGATTTGAGAGTGATCGTCTCGCCGAGAGACCGCTCGAGCCGCGTTGTCAGTGGCTGCTGGCAAACTTTCACCCACAGGAAAACACCCTGTGTAGTCAACTGATCGCGCTTGGTGTCGCGGGTCGACTCCATGAACGGGAGGATGCGCCGCAGTGACCGACATGCCCGAAACGGTCAGCCGCTTTGGCGACGTCGGTGACCTCCCCGCGGCCGCGACCGCTTGCTGCCCCTCCTCACACGGAAGGCGGTGAGGGGCATGGGCAACGCCGACTGGGATGAACTGGTGGCAGACGTACTGGAAGAGCAGTACGGGGTGATCGTCGAGGCGATGGAGCACGTGCCGATGGGCACGGACACCACCAACCGGCGTGTCCTCACCACCGATGGCCGCAGGCTGTTCGTGAAGGAGTACGCGTCGACAGCTGACTTGGACGCGGCCAGGTCAGCGTGGGACATGTCCGAGTTCTGCCGGGCGGCTGATCTTCCCGTGCCACGTGTCTGGCCTGACTGCCACGGCAATCTGATTGCCCTTGCCGAAGGAAGTGCCTGGGCCGTGGTCGATGAGGTGCCGGGTCGGGTGGCCACCTCGGCGATGACCGTGGCGCGTGCGGAGCACATCGGCATGGTGTTGGGACGCATGCATCGAGTTCTCGCCGCGTATCCCCTACCGAGACGTGTACAGCCGTCTCGATGGCGGACAGGATCTGTCCAGGACGCCGTGACAAAGTGCAGCAGCGTGCTGTCCTCAGCCAATCAGCAAGGGCATGCCGATCTGGCGCGGTTGCGTGACCAGCTGAACCAGCGTCGTCAGGACCTGCGCACTCACGTCGGCAGGCTCCGAGCCAGGCTGCCAGAAGATCTGGTGGAGCAGGCGCTACACGCGGACTTCACCCGTCCCAACCTGCTCGTACTCACCGATGTTGTCAGGGGCGTCATCGACTTCCGCGGTGCCAAGGCCTTTCCAGCTTGGGAGTTGGGGCGCGCGGCGTTCGACCCGCGTACGGTCGCCACCAGTGACCAGTGGCCGGCGTGCGCGACAGCGATGGTGTCCGCCTATCGTTCAGAGAACCCCACCCTCCCTCTCGCCGATGTCCTGGCCTGTGCCCGGATCGCTCTTCTCTACATGCTGTTCAGCTTCTACGGGGCGACTACCAGCGAGTACAACCTGCCTCAAGAGGCAGAGGCAGACCTGCAGCGGCACTGGCGGGAGAGGCAGATCACCATCCGCATCCTGCTGGACCACCTCGATGAGGTCGACGACGCCTTTTCCGGCATCGCAGCGAGCGGAGGCCACTCGTGACCAAGTGGAACCTGTGCTCCGTACGTCGCCCGAACAGGGGGGTGCACCCAACCAGAGCGACCTGTCCTGACCTTCTGGAAGAGTGAGATGACACCGACCGCCATACCGGCCGAGGCCGCTGACTGGGCCCGAGGCCACGTAGGAAGGCAGGCCGCTTGGGCGCTGCCAGCCGATCTCTGCTGCGCTCGTGCATGGCGCATGTCCTCACCGCAAGGACTCATCGACCTACGTATCACGCGCAACGATGACGACTTCCGCCGCGAGATCTACGCACACCGCCACGCCATCCGTCATCTCAGCCCCAACCACGGCCCGCGGATACTTGCCAGCGAGCCGAGACTCAGGAGCTTGCTGACGGTCCAACCCAGAGGATGGCGCGTCGACAACGCAAATCTCCATCTGATACCACGAGTTCACGAGGAAGCGGGACGCCTGCTTCGAGTGCTGCACGACAGTGCTGGTCCTAATGACACATCGCGGACTCAAGCGACTCGGGCCACCGCGCTCTACGCGCAACGCATCCGCGCCCTCGTCCGCCAGGCCGGCGCAGTGATGTCCATGACGCAGCACGATGCCGTTGAGCGATCCGCAGCCATCGTGCTGGAGCACATACGAGATTTGCCGGCCGCGTTCTGCCATGGCACGTTCGGCCCCTCAACTTGGGAATGGCAGAGCCAGTCTCAGGCCCTGTCCTTCACGGGGTTCGGCCGGTCTCAGATCATGGCTGCCGTCATTGACCTCGCGCGGCCGACCCTGTTGTGGGCAATGCAGCCGAACCTGCGTGATTGGTTCTTCAAGGGCTACTGTCGGGCGCTCTCGGAGTCCGAGGTACTCATTCTCGGGCACATGTCGGTGCTGGCTGCGGGCGAGGACCTGCTTGACGCGATCCATTTACGTGACCGCGAGTCGATCGCAGCAGCGGCGGCTTCCCTCCGCCAGGCCGTTGACCAGTCCGAGACCGCGCTCGGCAACGCTTCGATGGCCCCCGCTGATGTACGGGACCGGTGTTCGTGAGGGCAGCCCCTCACGCTGCCGAGTCTCGGGCGCCAGGCGGCATGGGTCATGCCGCCTGGCGCATCTCCCTCTGCTCGCTCTCTCACACCGTGACAAACCATCGGAAGGGACGGACCTCTTATGCGTAGTGACCGTGTGACCGCTGCCGCGCTGCTTGCCGTCGCAGGCACGGGCATCGTCCACCTCGTCCTCAGTGGGCGCCGGCACCGTGATCGCGTCGTTCTGGAAACTGCGCAGATGCACCAGCAGTTACTGGCCGCTCAGGTGGATCGCCCCAGTCTCCGCACGATGTGGGGGAGCTTGACACCGCTCGACCCGAAGGAGCGCCGCCTGCATCTGCACCGCAACGCCTGGGTCTCCGCCTGGGAGGCAATGTACCGAGTTGGAGCCCTGTCTCCTGCTGGAGTGGACCGTGCAGCGCGAGCCCTCTTCGCCACGCCTGAGGGTCTGCGCTGGTGGGCACGTGTCCGTGATGCTCGGGCCCGGGCTGCCGTCGACACGCGGGCCCGGCAGTTCCATGACCTTATGGACACCGCTTGCCAGGACGAGACCGGAACAGTCCTGCCGCCCGTTTCCACAGTCACCAACTCGGTGATCTGAAACAGCCGCATACTGCGCCGTCCGTGTCGAAGAGTCGGCGTCGCCACAGGCCGACAACCGGACCACTTCACCTCCGGAGGGGATGGCACTCCCTCAGCCAGTTCGCCAACACGCAAGGACTGTATCCCCGTGATATTGGACGTAATGAGCCAGAACGCACAGATCGGCGCAAACCACGACGGACGATGGGAGGACAAGGTCGACGCAATCCGTGAGGTGGACCCCGACCTGCTCCTGCTTCAGGAGGTCGGATGGCTGGCCGATCCTGAACAGGCCAATACCGCTCGCGAAAAGCTCGGCATGAACCTCGCCGTCGCACCATCCCGCCAGATGAACACCGCAGTCGCTTGGAAAGCCAAAACGCTGGAGTGGGTGGACACCGACACCAGGTACAGCGACACGGACCTGCACCACGGCTACTGTTCCCTTCAGCTTCGGCCACTGGGTCTCCCGAAGGAGTGGCCGTACCCGCTGGTAGCGATCAGTACCCATCTGACCCCTTACTCCGTGGAATTCGCTGGCCAGGAGGCTCAGCTGGTTATCGCCCGTGCCCACCGCTTCGGCGGCATCGGCCTCGTCGGTGGCGACATCAACCACATGCCCCTGGGGGACGAGGAGCCCGACTGGTCGCTCGTCCCGCCCTACAACCGGTCCTCCCGGTGCCACAGACGCAAGACACCTTCCGACCCATGGCTCGGTAACCGCCTCGTGGGCGAGGTGTTCCGCGACGGCGACATGACCGACGTCGCCGCCCACCTCGCCGGCTCCCGCTCCGATCCCTCCCTACGTGCGCTGACCGGCAAGGGCGGGCAGTTGCGGGTGGACCAGTTCCACGTCACCCCGGCCCTCGCACCCGCCATCGTGGACTACCGGCGAGTCGACACCAACTCCGATCACTACGGCATCGTCGCCACTTTCGACCTGGACCGGGTCGATCTCTCTGCTGCCAGTGCCTACAGCTGAACTCGCCTTTCCTCACTTGCCTGCGTGGCTGCCAAGACAGTCGGGGAACTTCGCCTCGTCCCATGCCCCCACTGGCTCCACGCGGCCCGCACGGACCAAGCAGCACACACGCATCTCAGTGATCACGAAAAGGCTCTAGGGATGACCACACCGACCTTCAACAACGTCCTACGACAGGCGGAATCTGCCTTCCAGCAAGGCGACTTCACCAAAGCCATGAGTCTGTACCTGGCGGCTCTTCCGCACGTCGACGCCGAGTTCGGCCTCGACCACGACACCCCCTGGCAGACCCGCCTCATGCTCGGGCTCTCCCTCTACAACTTGGGACGCTTCGCGGAAGCAGAGATGTACCACCGTCGTGCCGTGGAGGGCCGGGACCGCATACTCGGCAACGATCACCCGGACACGATCAGGACTCGCTGCCGGCTGGCCGACGCCATCGGCGAGCAGGGGCGCTGGGAGGAAGCCGGGGCGATCGCCCAGGAGGCGATCAGACTCGGGGAAGCCAAGGGTCTGCAGTCGCACGATGGGGTGCTGATGGCTCGCATGACCGAGGCGTGGATCAGACTCCATCAGGAACGATGGGATGAGGCCGCAGAGTTGGCCGGCACCGTCTACACGGACCTGGAACGCCATCTCGGCACAGAGCATCGGCTTACCTACTCGGCCGGAAATCTGCTGGCCGTATGCCTTCAGAACATCGGCGACCTCGAGGGTGCAGAAGCCCGGGCATGGCAGGTGTATCGCGGGCGTGTCGCGACTCTGGGAACGGAGCATCCCCACACAGTCGCCATCGCCCACGACCTCGCCAGCATTCTGGTTGCGGCGGGAAAGATGTCGGAGGCGGCATCGCTGGCTGCGAAGACACTCCCAGTCGCTCAGCGGGTGCTGGGCGACGCGCACCGGTGGACGGCAGGACTGCGCGAGGTCGTCACCCAGACCCACTCCGGACGGGAGGAGCAGTGACTCGCCGTGCTTTGCCCCTGCTGGCTGCCGACCGGAATCGGGATACTCACCTACCGGTCAACGAGGTCTTCTGGGACGTGATCCAGGGCGAAGGCCCGTACATGGGCCGTTCCTGTGGCTTCATCCGCTTGGGGCTGTGCAACCTGCACTGTCCTCCGTGCGACACGGCCCAGACGTGGGACAGATCGCGCTACGACCTGGCCGCTACCTGCCCGGACACTGCGGTCGAGGTTGCAGTGAACCAGTTGCCTCGGCGGGTTCGGATGGTGGTGATCTCGGGCGGTGAACCTCTGCTGTGGCAGAGCGCACCGGCGTTCATCACCATGCTGGACCTGTTGGGGCGCCGGGGCATTGAGGTGCATGTGGAGACGAATGGCACTATCGCGCCGCTTCCGTCGCTCAACCCCTTCGTTGGGCACTACAGCGTGTCGCCGAAGCTGACGGTCATGGGCGGCGGCGATCCGCTCAAGCGCCGGATCCAACCCGATACGATCGCGGCGTTCGCTCAGCTCGCGGCGGCAGAACGAGCGGTGTTCAAGTTCGTCGTGGCCGACCAGGTCCAGATCGGGGAGGTAGCGGACTTTGTCGCGGAGCACGCTCTGGAGCCCTCGTGGGTCTGGGTGATGCCGGAAGCCTCCGATGCCGCCACGCTCCTGGAACGCCAACCGGTCATCACGGCCGGCGCGGCAGAGTACGGCTACAACGTCAGCACGCGCCTGCACCTGATAGCGCGATGCCGATGACTTGCCGGGCGATCACGAAGCGCCCAGTAGTGCCCTGACCGCCGTGCCAGGCGACCGGATGCAGTCGGCGCTTGGCTGACCAAGACCTTCCAGGTCCAAACGAGTCCCGCTCGTTCACGAATGAAGGGGAACCTGGCTGCGAAGGACTTCTTCTCCACGGTCATCCACCGGTGGCCGGAAGGCCGCCGGGACTATCACTGGCACCTACTCGCAGCCCCCGAGTGGGTGAAGGAGACACTGTTCGAGCCCTACCGTGAGCTGACCCACCGACCGGGTCTCGCCCCTGTGCAGCCGGATAACTTCCACATCACACTCTTGCACGGGCCTCCTGTGGAGGAGATGTCCGAGCAAGAGCTCGCGGACATGGTCAACCAGGTACGCACGAGCTGCGCGAAGATCGCACCAGTCGAACTCACTCTGGGACGCGCGGCCGTGGGCACTGTCGCTATCGAGTGCGCGGGGCAACCGGGTACCGCTTCGCGCCCGCTGGGGAAACTGACCTCGGACGCCACCGCGAAGGCCACCGGTGGACGGTTCCCGACCATTCCTGCGGACCACTACCCTCACGCAATCCTCGCATACCGTCAGTGGGGGAAGCAGAGCGGCTTCCGATGAAGGTGTGGCTCAGCGACCACGGCCCCGGACCCGTCACGCTGCGCGCGGACAAGATCACCTTGGTCACCCAGTGGCACGACCGGCGGGAGATCATGTTCGATCGGATCCTCGACGTGCCGCTCGGCGGAACGGCGTGAACGGGGATGTGGTCTGCCGCGCACCGCCCGCGCCGCGAGCCCAGGGGTATCGGCAGCCGTTGTACCTTCGCTCCGGCCACCCGGTGCTAGTAGGGCCTGGTCAGGTTCACCCGACGGTGGCGTGTCCGTTTGATCGCTTGTTCCGTTGACCTGTTGTGATGGGTGGGGAGCTGGCCGCGGTCCGGTGTGATCTGGAGGACTTCGCGGCGGAGATGTTCGAGCCGTTCGCGCGGGCGGATCAGCGCCGGTGGGGCGGGGTCTATCTGCGGGGCCTGCTGCTGGAGGGGCGGCGCAAGTCGGTGGAGCCGATGGCTGCCCGGCTGGGCGAGGACGGCAACCGTCAGGCCCTGGCGCACTTCATCACCTCCAGCCCG
>NZ_BMVG01000027.1 GCF_014650595.1 Streptomyces alanosinicus | reverse complement strand
GTGTCCGCGCCGACCTCCTCAAGGGAACGGATGAGGGACTGCGCACCCGTCACATGCTCGACGGGGGCGGACTGCTGTCCTCCGGATCGGGGCCGCGGCTGCGGATGGGCCCCGGTGGCCTGCTCGGTCATCGGCATTCTCTTCTCGATGCTGAGGGTTTTTGCGAGGTTTGTACGGAGTTCAAGCGCTGCACGAAAAGCACATGTGCAACAAAAAACCCCTCGTGCCGTAGGGCAAGCGAGGGGAGCGCGCCGGTGTGGTCGCTGGGGGTTCCGGATCGTCCTCCGGTGGGTCCCAGCTCAGCCGACGCGCTGTCCAAGTACGAGAATTCGGGTGCGCATGGCACTGACCCTCCCCCCGACGCGCACCGAGTGTCAAGTGGGTGGGACAGGAGTCTCAGAATGTGAGCGAAGGGCACTGCCGCCTCCCAGGACAGCGGGGACACCACCTGTGTACACCCCCGCACGCCCCTGCGGCTCCCTGAGACCGCCCGCGAACGCCGGTTCCGCCGGTGCGTGCGGCACCGGGTAGTGCCCGGTGCCCAGCGCCCGGCGCAGCCGGTACTCGTCCAGCGGCCCGGCGAACGCCATGCCCTGTCCGTGCGTGCAGCCCATCGCGCGCAGCGCGACGACCTGCTCCGGCAGATCCACGCCCTCGGCCACGGACTGCAGCCCGAGATCGCCGGCGATCCGCAGCAGACCGCCGGTGATCTTGTGCAGCCGCGCGGACTCCACGACACCCTCGACCAGGCTGCGATCGAGCCTCAGGACGTCGACGGGGAGCCTTCTGAGGGCCGTGATGGCCGCGTAGCCGCTGCCGAAGCCGTCCAGCGCGATCCGCACCCCGAGCCGGCTGAGCGCGGTCAGCCGGCGCTCCAGCTCGTCCAGGGAGATCCGCGGATCGGTGTCGGACAGCTCCACGACCAGCGCGCCGGGCGGCAGCCCGTGCCGGGTCAGCAGCGCCTCCACCGAGCCGAGCGGCATGGAGCGGTCCAGCAGCCGCCGGGCGCTCATCCGTACGGTCACCGGGACCACGACCCCGGTGGCCGCCCGCTCGGCGGCCTGCTCGACGGCCTCCTGCAGGATCCAGCGGTCCAGCTCGGCGGTCTTGTCGCCGTCCTCGGCCAACCGCAGGAACTCCGCCGGGGTGAACAGCACCCCCTGCGAGGAGCGCCAGCGCGCCTGCGCCGAGACCGCCGTGATCCGACCGCCGTCCAGACACACCACCGGCTGGTGCAGCAGCACGAACTCGCCGTCGTGCAGCGCGGCGCGCAGCCGGGTGGCCAGCTCCGCCTTGCGTACGACGTCCTGCTGCATCTGCGGCTTGTACAGCTCGACCCGGCCCTTGCCGGCCGATTTCGCGCGGTACATCGCGAGGTCGGCGTTGCGCAGCAGCTCGCCCGCGCCGAGTCCCGGTTCGGCGAAGGCGACGCCGATGGAGGCGTTGACCCGCACGTCCCTGCCGTCGATGGCGTACGGCTGGGAGAGGGTCAGCCTGAGGCGGTCGGCGAGCTCCAGGATGTTGCGCTCCCGGGCGGCGCGGTCCCGGGTGCCGTCCCCGACGATCAGGGCCGCGAACTCGTCGCCGCCCAGCCGGGACGCGGTGTCCCCGTGCCGGACCGCGTCCTGGAGTCTGCGGGCGGCCTGGACGAGCAGTTCGTCCCCGGCCTGGTGCCCGATCGTGTCGTTGACGGCCTTGAAGCCGTCCAGGTCGATGAAGAGCACGGCCGTGTTGCGCAGGGCGGCGCCCCGGTCGGTGGCACGGCGGCCGGACAGGGCCTGCTGGACACGCCGGGTGAACAGAGCGCGGTTGGGCAGGTCGGTCAGCGGGTCATGCTCGGCGTTGTGCTGCAACTGCGCCTGCAGGCGCACTCTTTCGGTCACGTCCCGGCTGTTGAAGATCAGCCCGCCGTGGTGACGGTTGACGGTCGACTCCACGTTGAGCCAGCCGCCCTCGCCCGACCGGAAACGGCACTCGATACGGGTGGTGGGTTCATCCAGCGGGCTCGCGGCGAGGAAGCGGCGCACCTCGTGCACCACGCAGCCCAGGTCCTCCGGGTGGATCAGACAGGCCAGCTCGCTGCCCACCAGGTCCTCGGCGGGCCGGCCGTAGACCCCGGCGGCGGCCGGGGAGACGTACCGCAGGACGCCGTTGGGCGCGGCGATCATGATCACGTCGCTGGAGCCCTGCACCAGGGAGCGGAAGTGGTTCTCCTTCTGGGCCAGTTCCTGGGTGAGGGTGATGTTGTCCAGCAGCATGATGCCCTGGCGCATGACGAGCGCGAGGACGACGGCGCCCGCGGTGATCAGGACCACGTGGTCGGGCCGGCGGCCGTTGAGGACGTTGTACAGGATGCCCAGGGTGCACACGGCGGCGGCGAGATACGGGGTGAGCGCGGCGAGGGAGCCGGTGAGCGGCCTGCCGGCCGGATACCGGCTGTGATCACCTCCCGGGGCGGGCACGGACACGTGCTGGTGGACCGTGCCGCGCTGTCCCGGCAGATGCTCGTGGACCACGCGGGTGTGCCCGTCCGGTACGTGCGTCTCCTGTGCGCCCTTGCCGCGCGGTGCGGCCCAGGGGGCGTAAGCGAGGAGCAGCGAACCGGCGAACCAGCCCGCGTCCAGCAGCTGGCCGGAGTGGTAACTGCTGTGCAGCAGCGGCGAGGTGAACAGCGCGTCGCACATCACGGTCAGCGCGAGCGCGCCGATCGCCGTGTTCACCGCCGTGCGGTTGCCCGGGGAGCGCCGGAAGTGCAGCGCGAGCACCATGCTGACCAGCGCGATGTCGAGCAGCGGGTACGCCAGCGACAGCGCGGTGTGCGCCACGCTCGGTCCGTCGAACCGGGCCGCCTGGGCGAGCGCGAGGCTCCACGACAGCGTGAGCAGCGAGCCGCCGATCAGCCAGGCGTCCAGCCCCAGGCAGATCCAGCCGGCCTTGGTCACCGGGCGCTTGGCGAGCACCAGCAGGCCCACGATGGCGGGCGGCGCGAAGCACAGGAAGAACAGGTCGGCGTAGGAGGGGCTGGGCACGGGCCGTCCGAGGACCACTTCGTACCACCCCCAGACCGCGTTGCCGAGGGCTGCCATCGCCGAGGAGAGGGCGAACAGCAGCCATGCCGAACGGAAGCGGACGCGTGCGTTACGGGCGTACAGGAAGCAGGAGACGGCGGCGGCGCCCGCCGCGGCGCTCAGCCCGAAGTCGCCCATGATCAGCGCCATTTCGCCCGAACCCCAGTCGAACGCGGCCCCCACGGCGTAGGCCGCGCAGACCAGGGCGAGAACGAGTTGCTCCAGCGTGCGGGTGCCCTCGTCGGCGGCCGGCCGGTGGGGCGGCGGCGCCTGCTGCGTGAGCGGTGCGCGCACCGCTCCGTCGAGGGCGGTCGTCATCGAGGGCGGCGCGCTCACCGGGGCCTCCCGGTCCGCGCCGCTCCCGGGTCCCGACGGTCCCGGTGCGCTGGATGCGTGTGCCTCCTGCGGCCGCTCGGCCTCCGCTGGTGATGGCTGGTGTGGTGGTCGCGCCTGCGCGCGGCCGTGCGCCAGGGCCGCCGTCGGCGGCTCCGCCGCGTCGGATCGTTCGTCCATAGGCCGTGCATCGCCCGTCGCCCCCCTCACAAATCTGAAATGTCCATCCCCGGCGCCGAATGTGGACGGCGCAGCCCCTGTCGGGACGATACACCAGGATCGTCACTCAGGGACATAGCTTCTCTACGCTCCGTGACGACCAGCGCGTATGCAAGTACAGGCCGCGTCCGAGAGGTTGCGGAGGGTGCCGGACGGACGCCCTACCGCTCTAACGAGGCAGGGGGCGGGGAGGACTACACCCCGGTCGTGACGATCACGTTGCGCAGCGGCTGGTCGTGCACGAAGCGGGTCAGCTGGTCGACGAGGAGCCGCTTGGCACGCGGCAGGAAGGCCGAGGAGGGCCCGCCCACATGCGGGCTGATGAGCAGGCCAGGGGCCTGCCAGAGCGGGTGTCCGGGCGGCAGCGGCTCGGGGTCGGTGACGTCGAGCGCCGCGCCGATACGGCCGCTCTCCAGCTCCGCCAGCAGTGCCTTGGTGTCGACGACGGGACCGCGCGCCACGTTGACGAGCAGCGCCCCGTCCTTCATCCGCGCGAGGAACTCGGCGTCCACCAGCCCCCGCGTCTCCTGCGTCAAGGGCGTGGACAGAATCACGACATCGGCGTGTGGAAGCAGAGAGGGCAATTCGGTGAGCGGGTGCACCAGACCGCGCGCCGTGGTGCGCTCGGAGCGCGCGACGCGCGCCACCCGCGCGAGTTCAAAAGGCGCGAGCCGGTCCTCGATGGCGGCGCCGATCGAGCCGTAGCCGACGATGAGGACGCTCTTGTCGGCGAGCGCCGGATGGAAGGCGTTCTCCCAGCGTTCCTGCTGCTGGGCGCGGACGAATCCGGGGATGCCGCGCAGGGAGGCGAGGGTCAGGGTGAGGGCGAGTTCGGCGGTGCTCGCCTCGTGCACCCCTCGCGCGTTGCACAGCCGCACGCCCGGCGGGATGACCGACAGCTGTGCGGTGATGTCGTCGACGCCGGCCGTCAGGGTCTGGATGACCCGGACACCGGTCATCCGCGCCAGCGGACGGGTCCTGACCGACAACCGCTTCATGTACGGCACCACGTACAGCACGCACTGTGCCGGGTCGCCGGGAAAGGGCTGGTCACCGTCCTCGCCGCCGTCCCAGAACAGATACCGGGGGCCCTCGGGAAGCCCCTCGATCCGCACCGGCTCGATGGGAAGCCACACATCAGCAGTCATGGCATGGAGGCTATGTCAGGTACGCGCGCGTGCAGAGGTTAGGTTGGGGGCCGGGCAGAGGGAGGTTCACGAGCAGGTGGAGCGCAGGACGATCGGCGCGGGGGCGCTCGCGGTGGGGGCCGTCGGACTCGGGTGCATGCCGATGAGCTGGGCGTACAGCGGATCACGGCAGCGGGGCGAGGCCTCGCTCAGGACCGTGCACCGGGCGCTGGACGCGGGCTCGACCCTCCTCGACACGGCGGACATGTACGGCCCGTTCACCAATGAGCTGCTGGTGGGCCGGGTGCTGAAGGAGCGGCGCGCGGACGCCTTCGTGTCCACGAAGGTAGGGCTGCTGGTGGGCGAGCAGCACATCGTGGCCAACGGCCGCCCCGGCTATGTGAAGCGGGCCTGCGACGCCTCGCTGCGGCGGCTGCAGACGGATGTGATCGACCTCTACCAGCTGCACCGCGCCGACCCCGAGATACCCGTCGAGGAGACCTGGGGTGCGATGGCCGAGCTGGTGCGGGCCGGCAAGGTGCGGGCGCTGGGCCTGTGCGCGGTGGGCGCGCGCGGTGGCCGCCGCTCCGGGGGCGGGATGCACGATGCGACCCTGCGCCAGCTGCAGCGAGTTCAGCAGGTGTTCCCGGTGGCCGCCGTGGAGGCGGAGCTGTCGGTGTGGTCGGCGGAGGCCCTGCGGGCGCTGCTGCCGTGGTGCGAGGCGCGGGGCGTGGGCTTCCTCGCGGCGATGCCGCTGGGCAACGGCTTCCTGACCGGCACGCTGACCCCCGGCGAGGGCTTCGAACCGGACGACGTCCGGGCCCGCCACCCCCGCTTCACGGCCGAGATGATGGCGGCCAACCAGCCGATCGTCGCGGGCCTGCGCCGCGTCGCGCGCCGCCACGGTGAGCACGTCACCCCGGCGCAGGTGGCCCTGGCCTGGGTCCTGGCCCAGGGCCGCCATGTGATCGCCCTCCCGGGTACGAAACAGGAACGCTGGGCCGTGGAGAACGCCGCGGCGAGCGGAGTCCGGCTGACCGGAGAGGACCTGACGGAGATCTCCCGCCTGCCGCCGGCACAGGGGTCCTGGGACTGACGGGGGCGTCTGGGTCGAGGCCGACGGAGGCGTCTGGGTCTGGGGGCCGACGGGCGCGGGTCTGGGGGCGAGGGGGGCGTCTGCGGCTGGGGCCGACGGGCACGTCTGAGTTCTGGGGGTCGACGGGCGCGTCTGCGTCTGGGGGCCGACGGGGTCGCCCGGGTTCGGCGGGTGGCTTACGGCAAGCGGCTCGCGCCGACCGGGCGTCGGGGGTTTGCGGAGTCGATCGAGGCCGAGCGGGAACCCGGGCGGAGCCGGCGGGGTAGACGGGGTAGGAGAGGTAGCAACTGTCTGTGGGCACCACCTCGAAGGGACCGTGATCGTGCGACGTCGAGCCGTGCCGGCCGTGTCGGCCGTGGCCGCCCTCCTGCTCGCCGCCGGCTGCTCCTCCGGCGCAGGGGTATCCCCTGGCGCCGGCGGGCGGACGGCCCCCACGGACCCGGCCGCGGGTACGACCCCCTCCGGCCGGGCCACCGGGCCGGTGCCGCCGGCCAAGGGCTCGGTGAAGGTGCTGCGCACCGTGGCCGAGGGCCTCAGGACACCGTGGGGACTGGCCCCGCTGCCCGACGGCGGTCTGCTGGTGTCCTCCCGCGACGACGGGACGATCACCCGGATCGACGAGAAGACGGGCCGCAGGACCGAACTGGGCACGGTCTCCGGGGTCTCCCCGGCGGGCGAGGGCGGTCTGCTGGGCATCGCCCTCTCCCCCGGCTACGCCTCGGACCACATGATCTACGCCTATTTCACCTCGGCGTCCGACAACCGCGTCGTCCGTGTGCTGTACGACGAGCGAAAGCCGGCCGGTGAGCAACTGGGCGCCCCGGACACGGTGTTCAAGGGCATCCCCAAGGGCCGTGTCCACAACGGCGGCCGGATCGCGTTCGGCCCGGACGGGATGCTGTACGCGGGCACCGGGGAGAGCGGCGAGCGTGGCCTGGCCCAGGACCGGAAGTCCCTGGGCGGCAAGATCCTGCGCCTGACCCCGGAGGGCGAACCGGCCCCGGGCAACCCCTTCCCCGGCTCCCCCGTGTACTCGCAGGGCCACCGCAATGTCCAGGGCCTGGCCTGGGACGACCGACAGCGGCTGTTCGCCTCGGAGTTCGGCCAGGACACCTGGGACGAACTCAACGCGATCAAGCCGGGCGGAGACTACGGCTGGCCGCGGGCCGAAGGCAGGTCCTCCGATGCCGCGTTCCAGAATCCGGTCGCCCAGTGGCACACCGATGACGCCTCGCCCAGCGGCATCGCCTATGTCAAGGGCGTGATCTGGATGGCCGGTCTGAAGGGCCGGCGCCTGTGGCGCATCCCGCTGCGGGGCGTCCAGGCCGCGGCGGCACCCCAGGCCTTCCTCGGCGGACAGTACGGCCGGCTGCGCACGGTGGTCCCGGCGGGCGGCGACAAGGTGTGGCTGGTGACGAGCAACACGGACGGCCGGGGCCACCCGCGGAAGGGAGACGACCGTGTGCTGGAGGTGGAGGTGTCCTAGGGCCTGTCCGGCGGACCGCTCACGCCTCTGCGGCGTCCTCTCGCACCTCTTCGGCGTCCTCCCGCGCGCCTTCGGTGTCCTCTCGGCGACCGTCCGACCGCTCCTCCTCGGCGGGCGAGGGGCCGGCCAGGCGTATGACCGCCCTGCCCGACGACAGATCTATCGGACCCCGCCCGGGATCGGCGTCTCCCACGTCCTCGCGGGTCAGCTCCAAACGATTCTGCTCGTCCCGGGTGTGTTTGCGGCCGGGCGCGAACAGTTCCTCGAAGGCGTTGAACACGGTCCCCCCGCTTTCTCCCCCTTGTGGCTTTTCTTCAGCGTACGTCCGGGCGCGCCCTTCAGACGGTGAGCGTCTCGGCCGGGAACAGTTCCAGCCGGTGCGCCATCGCCGCCGCCTCGCCCCGGCCCGAGACGCCGAGCTTGCCCAGGATGTTGGAGACATGGACGCTCGCGGTCTTCGGGGAGATGAACAGCTCCTCGGCTATCTGCCGGTTGGTGCGGCCGGCCGAGACCAGGCGCAGCACGTCCCGCTCCCGGCTGGTGAGGCCGAGGGCCTCGGCCGGGTCGGCGGGGGCGAGGGCCGCACCGGCCGCGCGGGTCAGGATGAGGCGGGCGCGCTGCGCGAGGCGGGTGACGGCGTCGGCGAGGGACCGGGCGTCGAGGTGCGCGGCGACCGCGGCGGCCAGCCGGAGCAGCTCCGTCGCGCGCTCGCGCTCCTCGTCGCCGCCGACGGCGAGGAGTGCCGCGGCGAGGCGGTGGCGGACCCGGGCCAGTTCGTAGGGGCGGTCCAGGCACTCGAAGGCGGTGACGACCGGCGACCAGTCGTCGGGGGTGTCCGTGGCCTCGGCGCGCCGCAGTTCCGCGCGGGTCCAGAGGTCGTAGGCCTGCCAGAGCGGGGCGCCGGTGGCCAGTGACCGAGCGGCTTCGCGGAGGCGGTCGAGGATCTCGGTGCGGCCGGCCCGGCCGGCGGGCAGGGCGCGGGTCTCGGCCTCCGCGGTGGCGGCGGCCCGCAGCAGCGGCCAGCCGTAGCGCTGGGTGCCGGGCGGGAAACCGGCGTCCAGGGCACGGAGCAGCTCGGCGCGCGCGTCGTCGATCCGGCCCTCCTCGGCGGCGACGCCGAGGGCGACCCGGGCCAGCGGCAGGGACTGCTGGGGCATGGGGTCGTGGGTGCCCCAGTGGCCGCGGGCGGCGGCGAGTTGCCGGCCGGCCTCGGCGAGGTCGCCGCGGGCCAGGGCGAGATGGGCCAGGCGCAGGGCGCCCGCGCCGCGCGGCTTGGCGCTGTGCCCGACCCCGGTCGCGTGGGTGGCGGTCTCGGCGGCCTCGGTCCACTGTCCGAGCGCGTAGAGCGCCGCGGACAGATTGCCCCGCATCCACGCCTCGGAGTCCATCAGCCCGTACTCGCGGGCGAAGGCGATGCCTTCGCGCAGGAGGGAGGCGGCCTCCCGGCTGCGGCCAACGCTCTGGAGCTCGGACGGCAGGTTCACATAAGCACGGCCCGCGACATCGTGCACGCCCTCCGCGAGGGTGTCCCGCAGCACCTGTCGCATCTCCGCGAGCCCGGTCTCGTAGTCGCCGGAGTCCACCTTGAGAACGCCGAGGGTGAGGCGGGCGTGCAGTTCGATGTCGCGGGCGCCGACCATGCGCGCGTACTCGACGGCGCGCTCGGCGGCGGCGAAGGCCTCGGGTCCGGGCCGGTGCAGCATGGACCAGTTGGCGACGAGGGCCAGCACCTCGGCGTGCACCTCGGACGGGGGCAGTCCGCGCACCAGGTCCTGGGCGGTGGCCAGTGCCTGCCAGCCGTCACCGCGGGCCTGGGCCTGGACGAGCCGGGAGCGCTGCACCCAGAACCAGGCGGCGCGCAAGGGGTCCGGGTCGTCGTCGAGCAGGCGCAGCGCCCGCTTGGTGATCTTCAGTGCGCGTTCGCGTTCGCCGCCGAAGCGGCCCGCGACGGCGGCCTCGGCCATCAGGTCGAGATAGCTCAGCGGAGTCGTGGCCGTGTCGCCGCCGCTGGTGGTCCCGCCACGCCTTTCGGGCAGTGGGGGAGGATAGACCTCGATGCAGTCGACCGGACGCAGGGCGGAGCGCACCTCCTCCGGAGCGCTGTCCCACAGCTCCATCGCCCGCTCCAGGAGCCCGAGTTGCTCGGTGTAGGCGTGCCGGCGGCGGGCCACGACGGAGGCGGCCAGGACGGCGGGCAGGGCCTTGGCGGCGTCCCGCGCGTGGTACCAGTAGCTGGCCAGGCGCATCACGCGCGCGTCGGCGGGGACGAGCGTGGGGTCGGCCTCCACGGCTTCGGCGTAGCGGCGGTTGAGCCGGGAGCGTTCGCCGGGCAGCAGGTCGTCGGCGACGGCCTCGCGGACCAGGGAGTGCCGGAAGCGGTAGCCGTCGCCGGCCTGGGCGACGGTGAGGATGTTGGCGCCGACGGCGGCCCGCAGCGCCTCGATGAGATCGTCCTCGGTGAGCCCGGCGACGGCGACGATCAGCCGGTACTCCACGGTGGAGCCGCCCTCGGCGACGACCCGGGCGACCCGCTGGGCGCTCTCGGGCAGTGTCTCGACCCGGACCAGCAGCAGGTCGCGCAGGGAGTCGGTGAGACCGGTGCAGTTGCCCTCGCAGTCGGAGACGGCGAGTTCCTCGACGAAGAACGCGTTGCCGTCGGAGCGTTCGAAGATCTCGTCCACCCGGGCGGGGTCGGGTTCGGCGGCGAGGATGCCGGCGATCTGGCGGCCGACCTCCTCGCGGGTGAAGCGGGCGAGTTCGATGCGGCGGACGGTGCGCAGCCGGTCCAGTTCGGCGAGCAGGGGGCGCAGCGGGTGGCGGCGGTGGATGTCGTCGGAGCGATAGCTGGCGAGGACGAGGAGCCGGCCGGCGCGCAGCGTGCGGAAGAGGTAGGCGAGGAGGTGGCGGGTGGAGGCGTCGGCCCAGTGCAGGTCCTCCAGCACCAGCGCGACCGGCTGCTCGGCGGCGACCCGCTCCAGCAGACGGGCGGTCAGTTCGAACAGGCGGGCCATGCCCTGCTCGTCGTGGCGGCCGGCGCCGGCCTCGCCCAGGTCGGGCAGGAGGCGGGCCAATTCCTCCTCCTGACCCCGCGCGGCGGCGGCGAACTCCTCGGGCAGGGCGTCACGCAGGGCGCGCAGGGCGGTGGAGAAGGGCGCGAACGGCAGTCCGTCGGCGCCGATCTCCACACAGCCACCGACCGCGACGACCGCATGCCGGCCGGCGGCCGCGGCGAACTCCTCGACGAGGCGGGTCTTGCCGACTCCCGCCTCGCCGCCGAGCAGCAGCGCCTGCGGCTCGCCGGCGCGGGCGCGGGCGAGCGCGCCGTTCAACGTGTGCAGTTCGTCGGCGCGGCCGACGAACACGGGACTGACGGACCTGGTCTCCACGGGCCCGAGCATCGCACGAGGCCCGGACAGCACGGCAGTGGTTTTCCACAGGTCCGGTGCGATCGTCGTACCGGTGGCCGACCCCCGTACGGCCACCAGGCTGGCGGGCCGGGCCCGGCCCGCCGGTCCGGGGCTCACGCGGTGCGCGGGATCCGGCGCCTGCGGGGGCGGTCGGTATGGGACTCGGCGGCCGGGGCCTCGTGGCCGGCGGAGGCGGCGCCACGGACGGTGCGCCGGGCTCGGACGACCGCGCGGGCCAGGCGCTGCTGCTCGGCCTCGCGGATCAGCTGGGCGGAGCGCATCTTGTGGTACTCGAACTCGATCACGGTGTGTCCTTCGGGGAGAGTCGGTGTGGTGCGTCGCTTTCTGCGATGCCTCCACCTTCGTCTCCCAGGGGGGTGTGCCACATCGGGAGAGTTCCGCATCTTGGGGCGGCGTACGGGCCGTGCGCGCGCGTAAGGGGCCTCAGAGAGTCCATAAGGTGCTCATGGATTCCCTAAGGCCCCTGGGACCTGCGGGTTCTCAGCCCGTCGAGGGCAGGCCGAGGAGGGCGTCGGAGTACTTCAGGACGGCCAGCAGCAGGCCGATGGCGCCGAGCCAGACACCCGCCCAGGCGACCGACCTGATCCAGGGGGCCTGCGGGCGGCCGGGCGTGCCGAAGGCGGGCCGCACGAGCACGACCACGGCCGTGAGCAGCGCCGCCAGCGCGAACAGGCCGGCCCACAGGGCGGTGCTGTGCCAGGCGTTGCCGTAGACCGCCTTGATCTGGGTGGCGACGCTCGCCGTGGAGGAGGTCCGCAGCTGGCCTTCGAGTTGCTGGCGGGCACCGGCGACGGTGCCGATCCAGCCGCCGCTGAGCGAGACGAGGCCCAGCGCGGCGGAGACGACGGCACCGGCGCCCTGCCCGACCCCGGAAGCCACGTCGCCGCCGTCCGCGTCGCCGTCCGCGTCGGCATCCAGGTCGGCATCGGTCTCGGTCCCGGCGTCCGCGTCGCCGTCGCCGTCGGCGTTCTGCGCCCCTTCGGCCGCGTCCAGGCCCTCGGCCTCCCCGGCCTCGGCCCGCGCATCCTCCCCGGCCTCCGTGGCCTCCGTCCCCTCCGTGACCTCCGTCTTCTCGTCGTCTCGCGCCTCGGCGCCTTCCTCAGTCTTCGTAGCCATGCCAGGCACCGTACGGACGCTGTCTGAGAGGTCTCTTAATGATCGTCTAATGATCGCCGTGCGCCGTACGCGCGCGTGCCGCACGCCATTCCGGGGCGAGCACGGCCCAGATCTCGGTGCTGGTGCGCACGCCCCGGTGCGGGAAGTTCTCGCGGAGCACGCCCTCGCGGGTCATGCCGAGCCGCCGGGCCACGTTGATGCTGGGCTCGTTGGCCGAGGACGCGTGCCACTCCACGCGGTGCATGCCGCGCTCCTCGAAGGCCCAGTCCAGCAGCACCCGCATGCCCCGGGCGACCAGTCCGCGCCCGGCCGCCGCCGGCTCCAGCCAGCAGCCGGCCTCGCACACTCCGCCCGGGGTGTCCCACACCCGGAACAGCACCCCGCCGACCAGCTTCCCGTCCAGCCAGATGCCGTGCAGGCCGCCGCCGTCGACGGCGCGCCGGTCGGCGTACGACTTCAGCCAGGACCGGGCGCCCTCCAGGTCGCAGACCACCTCGGGCAGGGAGATGTGCCGGCCGATGAACTCCCGTCCCCGGTCGATGTGGGCGAGGAGCTCCTCGGCGTGCCACACCTCCAGGGGCCGCAGCTCGGCGCCGTCGTCACCCAGGGATATCGCGTACATCGCGGTGCTCTTCCTCCCGCAGTTCCTCCACCTGGACCCCGCCGAGCCTCTCATGGGCGGCCCGGCACTCGGGCGGCTCGATGCTGACGCGGGGCAGCCGGCGCGCCAGCCAGCCGGGCAGCCACCAGTTGGCGGCGCCGAGCAGATGCATCAGCGCGGGCACGAGCAGGGTGCGCAGCACGAAGGCGTCCAGGGCGACGGCGGCGGCCAGCGCGATGCCGAACATCGCGATCACACGGTCGCCGCTGAGCACGAAGGCGAGGAAGACCGAGATCATGATGACGGCGGCGGAGTTGATCACCCGGCTGGTCTCGGCGAGGCCGACGCGGACGGCGCGCCGGTTGTCACCGGTCTCCAGCCACTCCTCGTACATCCGGCTGACCAGGAAGACCTGGTAGTCCATGGAGAGGCCGAACAGCACCGACACCATGATGACCGGCAGGAACGGCTCGATGGGACCGGCCCGGCCGAGGCCGAGCAGTTCGCTGCCCCAGCCCCACTGGAAGACGGCGACGACGACACCGAACGCGGCGGCCACGGCGGCGATGTTCATCGCGGCGGCCTTCAGCGGGATGCCGAGCGAGCGGAACGCGACGAGCAGCAGCAGGCAGCCGAGCCCGATGACCGCGCCGACGAACAACGGCAGTTTGCCGACAATCACATCCGCGAAGTCGTCGTAGCCGGCGGTGACCCCGCCGACCTGGAGGTCGAGGGAGGTGCCGGTCTGTGCGCGCGGCAGCACCTCGGTGCGCAGCCGGTCCACGAGGTCGCTGGTGTGCTGCGACTGGGGTGCGGAGTCGGGGACGACGGTGAGGGAGGCGGTGCCGCCGCCGGTGGCGTAGGTGACCGGGGTGACGGAGGCGACGCCCGGGGTGGCGCGCAGGGTGTCGTCGAGGTTGTCCAGGGCGAGCCTGTCGGCGCCGCCGTCCACCCGGGTCACCAGGGTGAGCGGGCCGTTCACGCCGGGTCCGAAACCGTCGGCGAGCAGGTCGTAGGCCTTGCGGGTGGTGGCGGTGCGCGGGTCGTTGCCCTGGTCGGAGGTGCCGAGATGGAGGGAGAGGGTCGGCAGGGCGAGGAGGGCGATGACGGCGACGGCGAGCGTGCCGAGCAGCTTGGGGCGGCGTTCGACGAGCGCCGACCAGCGGGCGGCGAGGCCGGTGGGCAGTTCCGGGCGGGGCCCGTGCTCGGCGAGCCGGCGCCGCTCGCGGCGGCTGAGGGCGCGGGGGCCGAGGTACGACAGCAGGGCGGGCAGCAGGGTGACCGAGGCGGCGACGGTGAGCACCACCGTCAGCGACGCGGCCACGGCGACCCCGTTGAGGAAGCCCAGCCGCAGGGTCAGCATCCCCAGCAGGGCTATGCACACCGTCGCACCCGCGAACACGACCGCGCGCCCGGTGGTGGCCACGGCGTGTACGGCGGACTCGGTGACGCTCAGGCCGCGTTTCAGTCCGCGCCGGTGCCGGGTCACGATGAACAGCGCGTAGTCGATGCCGACGCCGAGGCCGATCAGCATGCCGAGCATGGGGGCGAAGTCGGCGACCGTCATGGCGTGTCCGAGCAGCCCGATGCCGGCGTAGGCGGTGCCCACGCCGACGAGCGCGGTGGCGATCGGCAGCAGCGAAGCGGCGAGCGAGCCGAAGGCGAGGAACAGCACGACGGCCGCGACGAGTACGCCGACCAGCTCGGCGGTGTGCTCGCGCGGGGACTGGGTGAGCCCGATGGCGCTGCCGCCCAGCTCGACCTGGAGTCCGTCGCCCTTGGCGGCCCTGGCGGTGTCCACCACGGCCCGTGCCTCGGACGCCCCGATGTCCTCGACGGGCCGGGTGAAGGTGACGGTGGCGTAGGCCGTGCGGCCGTCGGCGCTGATCCGGTGCGTGCCGTCACCGTCGTCCGGGCCGCTGACCGAGGCGACGCCGGGCAGGGCGGCGATCCGGTCCAGGGTGCTGTTCATGGTCTGTTCGACGTCGGCGGCGCGGACGGTGCCGGTGACGGTGTGCCAGACGACGGTGTCGCTGTCTCCGCCGAGGCCCGGGAAGCCCTCTTCGAGCAGTCGCGTCGCGCGGCCGGACTCGGTGCCGGGGACCTCGTAGTCGTTCGAGTACGAAGAACCGGCCACGGTGGCGGCGGCGGTGACGCCGCCGAAGGCGAGGAGCCACAGCAGCACGGTGATCAGCCGATGCCGGACACACCAACGGGCGAGGTCTGCCACGGACGTGCTCCCAGAGGACGATGTGTGGTTCTTTGGCCGGGAACGATCGCCAAAAGCCGAACAGCCCGCAAAGAAGGTATGAGCAACCGCAGGACACTCTTGCAGGCGAATATGATCGTTTGCCGCGTTCGTGGGGTTATTCACAGGAGTGGGAGGGACGTCACAGGACATCCCGGCGAACTCCGTCATCCCGAGCGGCACTTCGCCGGCCTCAGTCGGACTGGTCTCCGAACGCCATGATCGCGGTCCCCGCGATCAACAGCCACAAGGCCCTGCGGGTACGGCCCCTGGCTCCGAGCACCGCGGCCAGCGCGCACACGGCGGCGCCGAGGGCGAACGCGGCGGGGACACGGGCCGGCGCGGCACCGGTGAACCGCACCAGGGCGGCCGCCAGCCCCGCGAGCGCGAGCAGCGCCCCGGTGGCGGCCGCGACCCAACGGGCCCGCCGGGCCTCCCCGATCGGCTGGTCTCCCCCCGGCTGCTCCGCGTTCTCCGCTATCGCGGGTCCGACATCGGAATCGGTGCGTCCACTCATGGCGGGCGAGCGTAGTGCCTTCGGCCCCGAACAGGTGCGGCGGGGCCGCACGACACGCGTACGGCCCCGGAGGGCGGGCCTTCCGGGGCCGTACCGTGTGCGCGTCGGGCTCAGCCCTCGCTCACGCCCAGCTTCTGAAGGATCAGTTCCTTCACGCGGGCCGCGTCGGCCTGACCGCGGGTCGCCTTCATGACCGCGCCGACCAGGGCGCCGGCCGCGGCCACCTTGCCGCCGCGGATCTTGTCGGCGACGCCCGGGTTGCCGGCGATGGCCTCGTCGACGGCCGTGCCGAGGGCCGAGTCGTCGGAGACCACCTTGAGACCGCGCTTGTCGACGACCTCGTCCGGGGTGCCTTCGCCCGCGAGGACGCCCTCGATGACCTGGCGGGCCAGCTTGTCGTTCAGGTCGCCGGAGCTGACCAGCTCGGTGACCCGAGCGACCTGCTGCGGCGTGATCGCCAGCTCGTCCAGGGACACACCGGACTCGTTGGCGCTGCGCGCCAGTTCGCCCATCCACCACTTGCGGGCGGAGGCCGCGTCGGCACCGGCCTCGATCGTGGTGACGATCGGGTCCAGGGCGCCGGCGTTGAGGATCGCCTGCATGTCGGTGGCGGTGATGCCCCACTCGGCGAGCAGCCGGGTACGGCGGACGAGCGGCAGCTCGGGCAGCGCCGCGCGGATCTCCTCGACCCACTCGCGCGAGGGTGCGACGGGGACCAGGTCGGGCTCCGGGAAGTACCGGTAGTCCTCGGCCTCCTCCTTCACGCGGCCCGAGGTCGTGGACCCCGTGTCCTCGTGGAAGTGGCGGGTCTCCTGGATGATCGTCCCGCCGTCGCCGAGCACGGCCGCGTGCCGCATGATCTCGAAGCGGGCCGCGCGCTCCACCGAGCGCAGCGAGTTGACGTTCTTCGTCTCGCTGCGGGTGCCGAACTTCTCGGCGCCCTTCGGCATCAGCGACAAGTTCACGTCGCAGCGCATCTGGCCCATCTCCATGCGGGCCTCGGACACGCCGAGGGCACGGATGACCTCGCGCAGCTCACGGACGTACGCCTTGGCCACCTCGGGGGCGCGCTCGCCGGCGCCGACGATGGGCTTGGTGACGATCTCGATGAGCGGGATGCCGGCGCGGTTGTAGTCCAGCAGGGAGTGGGACGCGCCGTGGATACGGCCGGTGGCGCCGCCGACGTGCGTCGACTTGCCGGTGTCCTCCTCCATGTGGGCGCGCTCGATCTCCACGCGGAAGGTCTCGCCGTCCTCCAGCTGCACGTCGAGGTAGCCGCCGAAGGCGATCGGCTCGTCGTACTGGGAGGTCTGGAAGTTCTTCGGCATGTCCGGATAGAAGTAGTTCTTCCGGGCGAAGCGGCACCACTCGGCGATCTCGCAGTTCAGCGCGAGACCGATCTTGATCGCGGACTCGACGCCGGTCGCGTTGACGACGGGCAGGGCGCCGGGCAGGCCGAGGCAGGTCGGGCAGGTCTGCGAGTTGGGCTCGGCGCCCAGCTCGGTCGAACACCCGCAGAACATCTTGGTCTTGGTGCCGAGTTCGACATGGACCTCAAGGCCCATGACGGGGTCGTACGACGCCAGCGCGTCCTCGTACGACACCAGGTCGGTCGTGGTGGTCACGGTGAAAACTTCCCTCTCAGCCCAGCAGGACGTCGTCGTCGCCCAGCCGCTTCAGCTCGCGGTAGAGGATCGCGAGGCCGGTCACGATCGCCACGGCGGAGACCGTGGCGTCGATCAGCCGCAGCGTGTCGTGCTCGGCGCGGGCCTTCTTGATCTGCTTGGTGACCCCGATCGCGCCGAACGCGGTGGTGGCCATCGACAGGTACGTACCGGACTTGGACTTCTTGAAGTCCTTGGCCTTGGACAGCTTGCTCACAGCGACGGAGCCTCCTCCAGCAGCGGGTGTCCCCACTTTTCCACGAAGGCGGCCTCGACGGCGGCGCCCACCTTGTACAGGCGGTCGTCCTGCATCGCCGGGGCGATGATCTGCAGGCCCACCGGGAGGTTGTCCTCCGGGGCGAGACCGCAGGGCAGGGACATGGCCGCGTTGCCCGCCAGGTTGGTCGGGATGGTGCACAGGTCCGCGAGGTACATCGCCATCGGGTCGTCGGCGCGCTCGCCGATCGCGAAGGCGGTGGTGGGCGTCGTGGGAGACACGATCACATCCACCTGCTCGAAGGCCTTCTCGAAGTCGCGCGTGATGAGCGTGCGGACCTTCTGGGCCGAGCCGTAGTACGCGTCGTAGTACCCGCTCGACAGGGCGTACGTGCCGAGCATGATGCGGCGCTTGACCTCGGGTCCGAAGCCGGCCTCGCGGGTGAAGGAGGTGACCTCCTCGGCGGAGTGCGTGCCGTCGTCACCCGTCCGCAGGCCGTAGCGCAGGCCGTCGAAGCGGGCGAGGTTGGAGGAGCACTCGGAGGGCGCGATCAGGTAGTACGCCGACAGCGCGAGGTCGAAGGACGGGCAGTCCAGCTCGACGATCTCGGCGCCCAGCTCCTTCAGCAGTTCGACGGACTCGTCGAAGCGCTGGATGACACCGGCCTGGTAGCCCTCGCCACGGAACTGCTTGACGACGCCGACGCGCATGCCCTGGACGCTGCCGTTGCGGGCGGCCTCGACGACCGGCGGGACCGGGGCGTCGATGGAGGTGGAGTCGAGCGGGTCGTGCCCGGCGATGACCTCGTGCAGCAGGGCCGCGTCCAGGACCGTACGGGCGCAGGGCCCGCCCTGGTCGAGGGAGGACGAGAACGCCACCATGCCGAAGCGGGAGACCGCGCCGTACGTCGGCTTCACGCCGACGGTGCCGGTGACGGAGGCCGGCTGGCGGATGGAGCCGCCGGTGTCGGTGCCGATGGCGAGGGGGGCCTCGAAGGAGGCGAGCGCGGCGGAGGAACCGCCGCCGGAGCCGCCGGGGATCTTGGTGAGGTCCCACGGGTTGCCGGTCGGGCCGTACGCGCTGTTCTCGGTGGAGGACCCCATGGCGAACTCGTCCATGTTGGTCTTGCCGAGGATGACGACGTCGGCGGCCTTCAGCCGCTTGGTGAGCGTCGCGTCGTACGGCGGGATCCAGCCTTCGAGGATCTTCGAACCGACGGTCGTGGGCACGCCCTCGGTGGTGAAGATGTCCTTGAGGGCGAGGGGCACGCCGGCGAGCGGGCCGAGCTCCTCCCCCCGCGCGCGCTTCTCGTCGACAGCGCGGGCCTGGGCGAGGGCGCCCTCGCGGTCGACGTGCAGGAAGGCGTGCACCTTCTCGTCGACGGCCTCGATGCGGGCGAGGTGGGCCTCGGTGACCTCGACGGCCGTCAGCTCGCCGGAGGCGATCTTCCCGGCGATCTGCGCGGCCGTGAGCTTGATGATGTTGCTGTCCGTCATGTCGGTCACTCCTCCCCCAGGATCTGCGGCACCTTGAAACGCTGCTGCTCCTGGGCCGGGGCGCCGGAGAGCGCCTGCTCGGGGGTGAGCGAGGGACGGACCTCGTCCGGCCGCATGACGTTCGTCAGCGGGAGCGGGTGCGAGGTCGGCGGTACGTCTTGGTCGGCGACCTCGCTGACGCGGGCGACCGCGCCGATGATGTCGTCCAGCTGTCCCGCGAAGTGGTCGAGTTCTTCGGGCTTCAGCTCCAGACGCGCCAGCCGGGCGAGGTGGGCGACCTCCTCGCGCGTGATGCCAGGCATGCAGCGATCCTCTGGGGTGAGTGTGTGTGGTTTGGGGCTGGGGGCTGGCGTCACATTTCCGCCGTCCGCCCGAAGGGCGGGCCGCACGGCGTCTGGTGCGTGCGATCGCAAGGCGCCGGAGCGCCCGCGTGGCGGAGCCACGTGGGCGATTCGGCAACGCAGCGAGCGTGCGTGCCAGGCGTCGCGCGGCAGGCGGAAATGTGACGCCAGTCCCCAATCCTATGGGGCGGGACCCGGTGCCCGTGAAACGGTTTCCCGTGGGCTCGCGCTCAGCGGCGCCGGGTGTCCCACACGGCGCTTTTCAGGAAGTGGTTGTCATACAGCTCCTGGACCTCCAGCAGGCTCTCCGGGGTGGCCTCGCCGAGGCGGATGCGCTGGAGGTGGCGGAAGTACTCGAAACGCTCGACGCCGGGCGTGATCACGATGAGCAGGTCGGCGTCGGCTCCCGGTACGGCGGCGAAGGCGTGCGGCTTGCCGGGCGGCACGACGACGAGGTCGCCGGGGCCCGCGGTGACGACGTCGTCGCCGGAGAGGATGTCGGCGGCGCCGTCGAGCAGGAAGAACATCTCGGCGGAGTTGTCGTGCCAGTGCGGCTTGGCGCCGTCGGCGCCCTGCGCGAGGGTGACGCGCTGGGTGGACAGGGCGCCGCCGGTGGCGCTGCTGTCGGCCAGCAGACGGACAGTGGTGGGTGCGCGGCCGACGACCTCGGCCTCGGCGGCACGGACGATCACGGACTCGTCGAAATGCGGCACGAACAGCGACATGAGGGCTCCCCCGGTGAGTGGTCCGGCAGTGAGTGATCGGGCGGTGAGTGATCAGGCAGCGACTGGTCCGGCAGCGCGTGGTCCGGTGATCAGACGGCGAACAGCGGCCCCGCGCTGATCAGTACAACGACCGCGGTGGCGAGGTGGATCCCGAAGGCGACCGCCTTCGCCCCGCCGTGCCGCAGGACTCTGCTTTCTGCTTCCTGGCAACGCCAGGAACAACAGCGACGCTGGTGAGCAGCTGATCGTGACGGCCGCGCGGGAACCGGCCGAGGCGGAGGGCTGGGACGCGGTGACCACCCGCGGGCTGGCCGTCGAGATCGAGTACAGCCGGCCCGCCCTCTACGACGCCCTCTACGACGCGATGTTCACCCACCTGGTCGACCTGGCCTCCGCCACGGAGGAGGCCCCGCGGCGCTCCGGGAGGCGTTCGGCGAGTTGCTCGCGGCTCACGAGGAAGGCCTGAGGCTACTGATCGCCGACTACTCGGCGGCAGGCAGCGCGGCGCGCGGCCGCTGCCACCCGCGGGACCCACGGGCCCGCAGCCACGCCGTCGTCTCCTCGGGCGGCATCGCCGCGGCGACCAGCCATCCCTGCACGGCGTCACAGCCGAGGTCCCGCAGCCGCTCCCAGGTCTCGTCATCCTCCACGCCCTCGGCGACGACGAGCAGTCCCAGGGAGTGCGCCAGGTCGACCGTGCAGCGCACGATCTCCGCGTCCTCGTTGTCGACCGCGAGCCGGGCCACGAAGGAGCGGTCGATCTTCAGCTCGCTCACCGGCAGCCGCCGTAGATGCACCAGGGACGAGTACCCGGTGCCGAAGTCGTCCAGGGACATCTTCACGCCGTGCCCGGTGAGTCCGGCGAGGGTGTCGGCGGCCCGCTGCGGGTCCTCCAGCAGCACATGCTCGGTGATCTCCAGCTGCAGGGCACCCGCGGGAACCCCGTGCCGGGCCAGCCGGGCCGCGACCGATCCCGCGAAACCGGGTGTGTGCACATCACGCGGCGAGACATTGACCGCCACCGGCACCCGCAGCCCCTGCGCACGCCACCTGGCGACCTGGGCGAGCGCGGTGTCGAGGACGTATTCCGTCAGATGGGGCATCAGCCCGGAGGACTCGGCGATCGCGATGAACTCGTCCGGCGGAACCTTCCCTCGCTCGGGGTGCACCCAGCGCACCAGCGCCTCCAGGCCCGCGACCTGTCCGTCGAAGCGGACCTTGGGCTGGTAGTGCAGCTGCACCTCGTGCGCGTCGAGCGCCCGGCGCAGATCGCCCAGCAGGCCGAGCCGGTCCGGGGTGTTGGAGTCCCGCTTGGACTCGTACACCTCCACGCCCGTACGGTCCCGCTTCGCCTGGTACATCGCCACATCGGCGCGCCGCAGCAGCCCTTCGGCGTCCAGCGCGTGGTCGGGGAAGACGGCGACGCCGGCGCTGGCCTCCAGGACGAGGGTGAGCCCGTCGAGGTCCAGGGGGGAGCTGAGGGCGGCGACGAGACCGCGGGCGACGCGCGTGGCCGACGTGGTGGAGTCGGCGACGGGGAGTAAGACCGCGAATTCGTCGCCGCCGAGTCGCGCGGCCTCCGCTCCGCGCGGCAGGGCGAGCCGCAGCCGGTCGGCGATCTGCAGCAGCAGCCGGTCACCGGCGAGATGACCGAGGGTGTCGTTCACCGACCGGAAGCGGTCGAGGTCGATCAGCATGAGGGCGGAGCGGGCGCCGATGCGTTCGGCGTCGTCGAGGGCCGTCCAGATCCGCTCCAGCAGCCACTGCCGGTTGGGCAGCCCGGTCAGCGGGTCGCGCAGTTGCTCCTCGGCACGCGCGCGGGCCATCCACAGGGAGGAGTCGAGGGCGATGAGCGGGATGGCGAACAGCGGGAGCAGGACCGGCCGGGCGTCGGCGACGACACACAGCAGCGGTGCGATGCCCAGCAGGGCGACGGCGACCAGGCCCTGTCTCACCAGGGCGGTGCGGGCCACGGTGGGTACCTTGCCGTCGCGCGGGGCGTACAGATACCACTGCAGGCCGCGGCTGACCGCGAGATAGGCGACGGCGGCGAGGACGACCTCGGGTGCCGTCGCGATGCTCCAGCTGTCCGGCCACCAGGGCGTCTCGACGCTCGGGACCCGGCCGAACGCGCCGAGCAGCAGGGCGCCGGCGCCGATGCCGAGGATGTCCACCGCGCCGTGCAGCACGCCCTGCCGCCAGCGGTGGCGCCGGGCGATGCCGACCAGGACGACGACGGTGAGGCTGACCATGCCGGCGGGCACCCAGCCGTACAGCAGCAGGACGGCCAGGGTGAGGGCGGCGCCGGAGCCGGTGCCGCCCCACCAGCGGGCGCGGCCCAGCATCACGAGATGGCCGACGATGACGCCGGTGAGCAGGGCCAGCGACCAGCCGGCGGTGCCGCTCGGGAAGAGGGCGTGATGGCCGCTGAAGCCGCGGTAGAAGCCGGCGCCGAGGACGAACGCGGCGGCGGCCACGACGGCCGCGGGCAGTGCGGGCCAGGACAGATGCCGTTCGGAGTCGGCGCCCGGCAGACCGGGGGCGGGCTCGATGGCCAGGGGTATCCGCGGGTGGGCGTCGGCGGCGGTGCCCCCTGCGGCCGCGCGGGCCCGGCCGGCCGTACGGCCGTGGCCCCGTCCCGTCCATCGCAGGCCCCGCCAGGTGACCGCGCGGCGGCACAGGCGTAGCCGTGAGTCCGGGGCGACGCTCTCGGTCGGTTCCATTCCCGTCCCTCTCACAGCCGGCGGTGCCCACGCCACGCGGGCCGATGTCCGACACCCATCAGCAGCTCCGCGTCGAAGAACCCTTCCCCGCGCCCTGGGAGCGCACGGGAATGCCCCAACCGCAGCTGGGCACGGCAGGTGCACACCACAACAGTAGGCCGCGGAAGGCTTCCACGGGCACCGGTCGTCGACGGTTGCCCGAATGCGCCCGGGCCACCCGTATGCAACTGATATGCGCCGAACGGGTGGCCTTCAACCGCTACTCGTCGGCCGAAAGCGCGACTTCGGCCGCCGCTTCGGGGCCCTGCTCCAAGAGGACGGTGAAACCGTCCTCGTTCAGCACCGGAACCTTCGCCTGGACAGCCTTGTCGTACTTCGATCCGGGGTTGTCACCCACGACGACGAACGAGGTCTTTTTCGACACCGATCCGGTCACCTTCGCGCCCCGGCTCTGCAGGGCCTCCTTGGCGCCGTCCCTGGTGAAGTGCTCCAGCGTGCCGGTGACGACGACCGTGAGTCCCTCCAGCGGGCGCGGGCCCTCGTCCTCGCCGGTCGACTCGTCCTCCAGCGGGACTCCCGCGGCCTTCCACTTGCGGACGATCTCGCGGTGCCAGTCCTCGGCGAACCATTCCTTGAGCGCGGCGGCGATGATGGGGCCGACGCCGTCGGTGGCCGCCAGCTCCTCCTCGGTGGCCTGTTCGATGCGGTCGACGGAGCGGAACTCGCGGGCGAGGGCCTGTGCGGCCACCGGGCCGACGTGCCGGATGGACAGGCCGTTCAGAAAACGGGCCAGCGGGCGCTGTTTGGCCGCCTCGATGTTCTCCAGCAGGGCGAGGGTGTTCTTCTTCGGCTCGCCCTTCTGGTTGGCGAAGACCGTGACGACCTTCTCCTCGCCCGTCTTCGGGTCCCGCTTGGGCAGACCGCTGTCGGGGTCGAGGACATAGGCCTTGATGGGCAGCAGCTTCTCCACCGTCAGGTCGAACAGGTCGCCCTCGTCCACCAGCGGCGGGTCGGCCGGCTCCAGCGGGCGGGTGAGCGCGGCCGCGGCCACCGCGCCGAAGTGCTCGATGTCCAGGCACTCGCGGCCCGCGAGGTAGGACACCCGCTCGCGCAACTGGGCCGGACAGGTACGGGCGTTGGGGCATCGGAGGTCGATGTCGCCCTCCTTCATGGGCCGCAGCGGCGTCCCGCACTCGGGGCACTCGCCCGGCATCACGAACTCCCGCTCGCCGCCGTCGCGCAGGTCGACCACCGGGCCGAGGATCTCCGGGATGACGTCACCGGCCTTGCGGATGACGACCGTGTCCCCGATGAGGACGCCCTTGGCCTTGACGACCTCCTGGTTGTGCAGGGTGGCGAACTCCACCTCGCTGCCCGCGACCGTGACCGGCTCGACCTGGGCGTACGGCGTGACCCGGCCGGTGCGGCCGACGCCCACCTTGATGTCGACGAGTTTGGTGTTGACCTCTTCCGGCGCGTACTTGTACGCGATCGCCCAGCGGGGTGCGCGCGCGGTGGAGCCGAGGCGGCCCTGGAGGCGGATCTCGTCCAGCTTGATGACGGCGCCGTCGATCTCGTGCTCCACCGAGTGGCGCATCTCGCCGTCGTAGTGGGAGATGAACTGCCGTACGCCGTCGAGGTCGTCGACCACGCGGTTGTGCGAGGAGGTGGGCAGGCCCCAGGCCTTCAGCAGGTCGTACGCCTGGGAGAGGCGGGTCATGCCCGTGAAGCCCTCCAGGGCGCCGATGCCGTGGACGACCATGTGCAGCGGGCGGGTGGCGGTGACCCGCGGGTCCTTCTGGCGCAGTGAACCGGCGGCGGCGTTGCGGGGGTTGGCGAACGGCTTGTCACCGGCGGCGACCAGGCGTTCGTTCAGTTCGAGGAACTTCTCCATCGGGAAGTAGACCTCGCCGCGGATCTCCACGAGGTCCGGGACCTCGTCGCCCTTCAGGCGGTCCGGGATCTCCGTGATCGTACGGACGTTGGGCGTGATGTCCTCGCCGGTACGGCCGTCTCCCCGCGTGGCCGCGCGGGTGAGGCGGCCCTGCTCGTACGTGAGGTTGACCGCGAGGCCGTCGACCTTCAGCTCGCACAGGAAGTGGTATTCCTGGTCGCCCAGTTCACGCGCGATGCGGTCGGCCCAGGCGGCCAGCTCCTCGTCGTTGAAGGTGTTGTCGAGCGAGAGCATGCGCTGGCGGTGCTCGACCGCCGTGAACTCCGTCGCGTACGACCCCGCGACCTTCTGGGTGGGCGAGTCCGGGGTGCGCAGCTCCGGATACCGCTCCTCCAGGGCCTCCAGAGTCTTCAGGAGCCTGTCGAACTCGGCGTCGCTGATGACGGGAGCGTCCTTCACGTAGTACCGGAAGCGGTGCTCCTCGATCTGCTCAGCGAGCTGCGCGTGCTTGTCACGTGCCTCGGCGGGCACTGCCGTCTCCGCCTGCTGCTTGTCGCCGGCCACCGTGTTGTCCTCCCGTTACTCTGGGTTGTCCGCGAGGGATCTCGCCGCCCGGACGCAGTGGGCGAGCGCCTGGCGTGCGAAAGCGGGGGAAGCGCCCGCCAGACCGCACGCCGGGGTGAGGGTGACCGCCCGGGCGAGCAGCCCCGGTTGCAGCCCCAGCCTGCGCCACAGCGTCCTGACACCCATGACGCTACCGGCAGGGTCTGACAATGGGCCGTCCGTGCCCGGCACGACACCGGCGAACAGCCGCGTGCCGGCCTCGACGGCCTCGCCGATCGTGTCGTCGTCACGCTCGGTGAGAAGCGAGAAGTCGAAGGAGACACCGGCCGCGCCGGCCCGGCGCAGCAGGGCGAACGGCACGTCGGGGGCGCAGGAGTGCACGACCACCGGCCCGCCGTGGTGCGCCGCGATCGTGTCCCGCAGGGCGGACTCCACGATCTGCCGGTCCATGGCGCGGTGCGTGCGATAGCCGCTGGCGGTACGGACCTGGCCGCGCAGTACGGCGGTGAGGGAGGGCTCGTCCAGTTGGAGGACGAGGCGGGCGCCGGGGATCCGGCGGTGGACCTCGGCGAGGTGCAGCCGCAGGCCCTCGGCGAGGGAGGCGGCGAGGTCACGGCAGGCGCCGGGATCGGAGAGGGCCGACTCGCCGTTCCTCAGCTCCAGGGCGGCGGCCAGCGTCCAGGGGCCGACGGCCTGCACCTTGAGATCGCCCTCGTAGTCCTGGGTGAACTCCTCCAGGGCGTCCAGGTCCTCCCTCAGCCAGGACCTGGCCCGCTTCGTGTCCCGGCCCGGCCGGTCCCCGATCCGCCAGCCGCTGGGCTCCACGCGCGCGTACAGCTCGACGAGCATGCCGGCGGTGCGGCCGATCATGTCGGCGCCGGGCCCGCGCGCGGGCAGCTCGGGCAGGAACGGGAAGTCCTCGAAGCTGCCCGTGACCGTCTTGGCGGCCTCCCGCGCATCGCCGCCCGGCATGGACCCCACTCCGGTGGCCGGCGGGAACCTGAACTCGCTGTTCTCACTCACCCCGGCAGGGTATGCCGACCGGCCGAGCGGTCAGTGCCCCGGCCGCACCGTCAGGTCGTTGACCTCCGCGTCCCTCGGCAGATCCAGGGCCATCAGGATCGTCGTGGCCACCGACTCCGGGTCGATCCACTTCGCCGCGTCGTACTCCTTGCCTTCCTGCTGATGGACCTTGGCCTGCATGGGGCTCGCCGTGCGGCCGGGGTAGACCGAGGTGACCCGGACGCCGGCTGCGTGTTCTTCCTGGCGCAGGGAGTCGGCGAGGGCCTTCAGGCCGTGCTTGGAGGCGGCGTACGCGGACCAGCCGGCGTGGGCGTTGAGGCCTGAGCCCGAGTTGACGAAGATCACATGGCCGCGGGCCGCGCGGAGCTGGGGCAGGAAGTGCCGGGTCAGCTCGGCGGGGGCGATCAGGTTGACGTTGAGCTGGTGGCGCCAGGACTTGGGCGTCAGCTCGCCGACCTCGCCCAGGTCGACGACCCCGGCGATGTGGAGCAGCGAGTCCACCCGGTCCGGGAGGCTCTGGTGGGAGAACGCCCAGGACAGCTTGTCCGGGTCGGCGAGGTCGCCCACCAGGGTCCGGGCGCCGGGGAACCGCGCCGCCAGTTCCTTCGCACGGCCCGCGTCGCGCGCGTGCAGGACGAGTTCGTCCCCGCGCGCCTGCAGACGGCGGGCGACGGCGGCGCCGATGCCGGACCCCGCCCCGGTGATCACATGAGTAGCCATGTCCGCCATGCTCGCATCAGCGGCCGGACAGGTGTGCCTCCAGGTAGGCCAGCGCGGCCGCCGGCTCCTCGGCGAAGAACACCAGCTCGGACAGCGGGCGGGGCAGGAAGCCCTCGTCCTCCATGCGACGGAACTGCGTCTTGAGGCCGTCGTAGAAGCCCGCGGTGTTCAGCAGGACGACCGGCTTCTCGGTGCGGCCGTGCTTCTTCAGCTCCAGGATCTCGGTGGCCTCGTCCAGCGTGCCGGTGCCGCCCACCATGATCACCACGGCGTCCGCCTTCTCCAGCAGCAGCTTCTTGCGTTCGGCGAGGTCGGCGGCGATGACCATCTCGTCGGCGCCGGGCCGCGTCGTGTTGGCGAGGAACTCCACGGACACGCCCAGCAGCCGGCCGCCCGCACCGTGCACCCCGTCGGCGACGACCTTCATCAGACCGACGTCGGAACCGCCCCAGACCAGGGTGTGCCCGGCCTTTCCCAGCAGTTGCGCGAACTCGCGCGCGGGGCGCGTGTAGCGCTCGTCGAGGTCGGCGGCGGACAGGAAGACACAGATGTTCATGGCCCCTACCGTACGGCCGGGCCGGATACGGGGAAGAAGCGCGGGCCCGCCGGTGCTGACCGGATATGACACAGGGACACACGATCACCATCGAGAAGAGCGGGCAGCACGTGCGTGTGGTGCACGGCGGCCAGGTGCTCGCGGAGACCGACCGGCCGCTGGTGCTGCGCGAGACGGGCTGTCCGGTGCGGTACTACATCCCCGCCGAGGACGTACGCCTCGACCTGCTGACCCCCTCCGGCACGCACACCGTGTGCCCCTTCAAGGGCACGGCGTCCTACTGGTCGCTGCCGGACGCGCCGGACCTGGTGTGGGCGTACCCGGAACCGAAGCCGGACGTGGCGGAGATCAAGGATCACTTCTGCTTCTACGCCGCCGACGTGTCGTGAGCGATGAGTTCCGGCCGGTAGGGCAGTCTGCACCGGCATGGACAAGAAGACGACTTCGCGGGACGGCACCGCCCTCGCGTACGGCGTGAGCGGCCGGGGGCCGGCGGTGATCCTGGTCAGCGGCGCCATGTCCACCGGGGGCACCCTGGCGCCCCTGGCCCAGCGGCTCGCGGACCGCTGCACGGCCGTCGTCTACGACCGCCGGGGCCGCGGCGCGAGCGGTGACACCGCGCCGTACGCGGTCGAGCGGGAGATCGAGGACCTGGCCGCGCTGAACGACGCCGTGGGCGGTGACGCGGTGCTGTTCGGGGTCTCCTCGGGCGGCGCGCTGGTGCTCCGGGCGGCGGCGAGCGGGCTGCCGGTCCCCCGGGCGGCGGTGTACGAGGTGCCCTACGCCGACACGCTCCAGGGCGGCGCCGAGCGGGAGGCCGCGTACAAGGCGGCACTGACCGAGGCGCTCGCGGCGGGCCGGCGCGGGGACGCGGTGGAGCTGTTCCTGCGGCTGACCGGGCTCGGCGAGGAGATTATCCGGGGCGCCCGGCAGTCACCGATGTGGGCCGGGATGGAGGCGGTGGCGCCGAGTCTCGCGTACGACGACACGGTGATGGGCGACGGCCTGCTCCCGCGCGAGCGGCTCGCGGCGATCCCCGTGCCGGTGCTGTCGGTCGCGGGCGGGGCGAGCCCGCAGTGGATGCGCGAGGCGTCCCGCGCGGTCGCGCAGACCGTGCCCCAGGGCACGTACCGGGTCCTGGAGCGGCAGACCCACAGGGTGGAGCCGGAGGTGCTGGGACCGGTGCTGGCGGAGTTCGTCGCCGGGTGAGCGGCGGCTACAGCGCCGCGGCCGGTGTGCGCGTGGTCGTCGCGATCGTCGCCGAACCCACCACGCGTGTGCCGTCGTACAGGACGATCGCCTGACCGGGGGCCACACCGCGGACCGGCTCCGTGAAGGTCACGCGCAGCTCGCCGTCGACCGGTTCCGCGGTGACCTCGGTCTCGCCGCCGTGGGCGCGCAGCTGGGCGGTGTAGCCGCCGGGACCGGTGGGGGCGGTGCCGCACCAGCGGGGCCTGATCGCGGTGAGGGCGGTGACGTCCAGGGCCGCGGCCGGGCCGACGGTGACCGTGTTGGTGACCGGGGAGATGTCGAGGACGTAGCGCGGCTTGCCGTCGGGGGCCGGGGTGCCGATGCGCAGGCCCTTGCGCTGGCCGATGGTGAAGCCGTACGCGCCCTCGTGGGTGCCCACCTTCGCGCCGGACTCGTCGACGATGTCGCCCTCCGCCTTGCCGAGCCGCTGGGCCAGGAAGCCCTGGGTGTCGCCGTCGGCGATGAAGCAGATGTCGTGCGAGTCGGGCTTCTTGGCGACCGCGAGGCCCCGGCGCTCGGCCTCGGCGCGGATCTCCTCCTTGGTGGTGACCGTGTCGCCGAGCGGGAACATCGCGTGGGCGAGCTGCTTCTCGTCCAGGACGCCGAGGACGTACGACTGGTCCTTCGCCATGTCGGAGGCGCGGTGCAGCTCGCGGGAGCCGTCCTCGCGCAGGATCACCTTCGCGTAGTGGCCGGTGCACACCGCGTCGAAACCGAGGGCCAGCGCCTTGTCGAGCAGCGCCGCGAACTTGATCTTCTCGTTGCAGCGCAGACAGGGGTTGGGGGTGCGGCCGGCCTCGTACTCGGCGACGAAGTCCTCGACGACGTCCTCACGGAAGCGGTCGGCGAGGTCCCAGACGTAGAAGGGGATGCCGATGACGTCGGCCGCGCGGCGGGCGTCGCGGGAGTCCTCGATGGTGCAACAGCCCCGGGCGCCGGTCCGGAAGGACTGCGGGTTCGCGGAGAGCGCGAGGTGGACGCCGGTGACGTCGTGGCCGGCTTCCGCGGCACGCGCGGCGGCGACGGCGGAGTCGACACCGCCGGACATGGCGGCGAGGACGCGGAGGGGGCGCTGCGGGGTCTCAGTCATAGCCCTTCCAGGGTACGGGGCCGCGGGAACCCGGGTCGCCGGCTAAAAAATCAAGGCGTAGGCCCTTTTTGTCTGCTATGGGCAGTTCTATGCTGGGAGAAGACCTACGGGACGAGTGAGGGAGTTCAAGCGGAGTAGCCGACGTCAGCGAGAGATACCTGTTCTCTTCATCGAGAGGTACATCGTCTCCGCTGGTGCCGACGTCGACGCTCGGGCTGAGAGGCTGGAAGGTCGCAAGGACTGGACCGGAAGGCGACCCCCAACTACCTGATCCGGACAATGCCGGCGAAGGGAACCCGCCTCGTAGGTCGCTTCATGCCTCGGCACGGGTCTTCGCGCCTCGGCTCAGGTCATGTCTCAGCTCAGGCCCGCGGCGCGCGCCCGCCCCACCGCCGGTCCGATCGCCCGGGCGACCGCCTCCACATCCGCCTCCGTCGAGGTGTGCCCGAGGGAGAAGCGCAGGGTACCCCGGGCCAGGTCCGGGTCGGTGCCGGTGGCGAGCAGCACATGGCTGGGCTGGGCGACACCCGCGGTACAGGCGGAACCGGTCGAGCACTCGATGCCCTGGGCGTCCAGCAGGAGCAGCAGGGAGTCGCCCTCGCAGCCGGGGAAGGTGAAGTGCGCGTTGGCCGGCAGCCGGCCCCCGGGTGCCGGGTCGCCGCCGAGGATGGCGTCCGGGACGGCCGTACGGACGGCCGCGATCAACCGGTCGCGCAGGGCGCCGATCTCGCGGGCGAACGTCGCGCGCCGCTCGGTGGCGAGCCGGCCGGCGACGGCGAAGGAGGCGACGGCGGGGACGTCGAGGGTGCCGGAGCGGACATGCCGCTCCTGGCCGCCGCCGTGCAGCACGGGTACGGGGGCGTGGTCGCGGCCGAGCAGGAGGGCGCCGATGCCGTACGGGCCACCGATCTTGTGGCCGGAGACGGTCATCGCGGCGAGGCCGGAGGCGGCGAAGTCGACCGGGACCTGACCGAAGGCCTGGACCGCGTCCGCGTGCATCGGGACGCCGAACTCGGCCGCCACGTCGGCGAGTTCACGGACCGGCAGGATCGTGCCGATCTCGTTGTTGGCCCACATCACGGTGGCCAGGGCGACATCGTCGGGGTTGCGGGCGATCGCCTCGCGCAGGGCGTCGGGGTGGACCCGGCCGTAGGAGTCGACCGGGAGGTACTCGACGGTCGCGCCCTCGTGTTCGCCGAGCCAATGGACCGCGTCCAGGACGGCGTGGTGCTCGACGGGGCTGGCCAGGACGCGGGTGCGGGCCGGGTCGGCGGTGCGGCGGGACCAGTACAGGCCCTTGACGGCGAGGTTGTCGGCCTCGGTGCCGCCCGAGGTGAACACGACCTCGCTGGGGCGGGCGCCGAGTGCTTCCGCGAGGGTCTCGCGGGACTCCTCGACCGTACGGCGTGCCCGGCGGCCGGACGCGTGGAGGGAAGAAGCGTTGCCCGTGATGCTCAACAGGGCGGTCAGTGCCTCTGCCGCCTCCGGGAGCATCGGGGTTGTCGCGGCGTGGTCGAGGTAAGCCATGGTGAGGCGATTCTACGGCGCCGGGTTCCCGCGATCGGCCCGGGCCGTGCGCCGTGCGGCAGCGGTCGGGGCCCCGTCGTCCTCGGGGCTCCGGCTGCGGCGGGACGGTCCTGGGTCACAGGCTCCACGACAGCGTATGGGACACCTGCATGGCGATCGCCAGGACGGCCAGGTCGGCGACGCCCAGGGCCAGGCCCAGGAGGGCTCGGCCACGGCGGGCGGTGCCGCGCCAGAGGGACACCACCGCGAGGACGATGGCGACCGGACCGAGGAAGATGTTGAGGACGAGCAGGCCGAGCAGGCCGAGGATGAAGGACGCGACGGCCATGCCGTCGGCGTCACGTGCGGCGGGACGGGTCGCGTCGCTCGTGGTGACGGGTGCGGTGAGTTGCATGATGTTCAGCTCCTGGAAGTCGTGGCGGACGGTCAGTTGGCCGACGTACGGCGCCGGCGGCCGTGGCGCTCGCGGATCGCGAAGATGCCGAGCCAGACGGCGATGACCGCGGCGACGGCGGCGGTGACGGTCAGCGGTGCGTGGGCCACGGTGCCCAGGACGACGCCGAGCAGCATGAGTGCGGCGACGAGGAACAGCATGGGATCAGATCCCCCTCCGGGATGCCTTGCGATGCGGGCTGGTGTGAAGTTTCGGTGAACAGTTGTAGTAACACTTGTTCACTGACTTCTACTCTAGCGTGCCGCACGGCTTTCCAATTCCAGAGAACAGTTGTTAACTGGATGACATGAGTCACACCCTCGGCATCCGGCAGGCGCAGAAACAGAAGACCCGGCAGGCGTTCCTCGACGCCGCGCTCGCGCTGCTGGAGGAGCAGAGCCTGAGCAGCCTGGGTCTGCGCGAGGTGACCCGAGCCGTCGGCGTCGCCCCGACCGCCTTCTACCGCCACTTCCGCTCGACCGCCGACCTCGGTGTCGCACTGGTCGACGAGGCGCTGGGCAGCCTGCACCCGATGGTGCGGACGACGGTGTCCACGGCGGGCGGCAGCGAGGAACGCATCGCACGGGCCATCGAGTTGATCGCCCGGCACGTGGACACCCACCCCGCGCACGTCCGGTTCATCGCCAGGGAGCGGCACGGCGGGGTGCAGCCGGTACGGGAGGCCATCCGGGCCCAACTGGTCCGGTTCGCCGAGGAGGTGAAGGCCGAGCTGGCCAAGGACCCCGAGGCGGCGGGCTGGAACGACGACGACCTGCTGATGCTCGCGCACCTCTACGTCGACCAGATGCTCATCACCGCCTCCCTGTTCCTGGAGGCCCTGGAGGCCCCGGCGCAGGACCGGGAGCGCGTCACCCAGGTCGCCACCCGGCAGCTGCGGCTCATCACCGTCGGCCGCAGCCACTGGCTGGACCAGGCCGGCCGAGCCGCCACGGACACCTGACAGGGGCGGCACGCCCGGCACACCGCCCCTGTCGTCGTACGACCCTCGGTCCCGACCGCCGGTCAGCCCTGCTGAGCCCGGCCCCCGGCCTGGCCCCCGCTCCGCCCGCCCGCCCGGCCCCCGCCGGGAACGCCGCAGCCGCCACCCTGGCCGCCCCCGGCCCCGGCCCCGCCCCGGCCGCCGGGCGCGCCGCTCGGCATGCCCGAGGGCATACCGGTGGGCGTACCACTGGGTGCGCCGGTCGGCTTCACGCGGGACGCTCCCGACGGCAACCCGCTCGGGCGGTGGCCCTTGGCGCCGCCGGCGGGCATGCCGGAGGGCCGCTGACAGCTCTGCTGCCGACCGGAGGTACCGCTGCCGGAGGAACCGCCGGAGGACGACGAGTCGCCCGAGCCGCACGCGGTCAGCAGCAGCGGGGACAGCGCCGGCAGGGCGACGGCGGGGACGAGACGGACGCGCTTCATGAGATTCAGCTCCGGGAAATATGAGGAAGTCCTGAGAGCCGCACTCAACCAACGGCGCCTTGGCGGTACTTGGGCGCGCCCTGTCCGCCGGCTGTCAATCCGTCCGCTGGACTCGTCCGCTCGGCTCGTCCGCTCGACCGAGCCCCGCCCGGGCCAGTTGGCGGGACTGGGCGACCAGGCGGTCCTCGCTGTCCCAGACCTCGGCGTCCTCCTCCAGGAACCCGCCGGCCAGGTTGCGGGTGGTGATGGACACCCGCAACGGTCCTGGGGCCGGGCGCCGGCGGACGTGGACGGTGAGTTCCACCGTGGGCACCCAGCCCTGGATGCCGATCTCGAAGGCGGTGGGCGGCAGGGCGTCCACCGCCAGCAGCAGCGAGAAGGGGTCCGGGTCACGGCCGTCGGCCAGACCGAACCAGCCGCGCATCTCGCCCTTGCCGGAGGGCGCGCCGAGCGCCCAGCCGAGGGTGGCGGGGTCGAGCTTGAGCATCAGCCGGCCGGCGATCGCCGAACCGCCCGGCACCGGCTCCGGTGCGTCGTCGGCGCCGAAGCACTGCTCCAGCGGCGGGATCGCGGGCGGCACCGCCGTCGTACGGACGTCGTCGGGGAGGGCGGCGAGGTCGCCGTAGGAGGCGAGGACGCGGATGCGTTCCACCTCGTTGCCCTCGTCGTCGTACTGGAAGAGCGAGGCCTGGCCGGTGGAGAGGGTACGGCCGGTACGGACGGCCTCGGTGCGCACCACCGCCGGGCCGGGCCGGGAGGCGGTCAGATAGTGCGCGGAGAGGGCGAACGGGTCGGGGTGCGGGAGCGCGTCCGCGAGGGCCCGGCCGAGCACGGCCAGCAGAAAGCCGCCGTTGACGGCACCGAAGATGGTCCAGCCGGCGGACAGCTCGATGTCGTAGACACCGGGCTCGCGCCGGGTGACCGCGCTGTCGCGGTCGAACTCGCTGTCGCCGATCACGGCTCGCGACGGGGAGGGTGCGGAAGCTGCTTCTGGCATGGAGGAACGGTATAACAGGAAACTACTAAGCGGTAGCTTTGTGCGGAGACGGCGGATGACGGAGTAGTCTCGGATCACTCCGCCGGACCCGCCGGATCCCTCGAACGAGTGAGGTTCTGGCAATTTCTCGGTAAGTGTCCGGACACGTCCACAACCTCAAGCGGCAGATTCCCCTCTATGGGGGCATGAGCCTCACCGGGACTCCGTTCCTCTACACGACCATCGTGCTGGCTGTGGTCGCACTGATACTGCCGCTCGTGCTGTGGTCGCGAGTGCGCGGTCCCAAACCCCTGCGCGCCGCCTCACGCCTGCTGATGCTGCTGTTCGCCCAGGGCACCGCCGTCACACTGATCTTCGTGATGGTCAACAACCAGAACAACCTGTACGACAACTGGGCCGACCTGCTCGGCACCGGCGACCACGTCCAGCAGGCCCAGGACCTGGGCAAGGACGGGACCGGCGGCATAGCGGTGAAACGGTTGCCCAAGGTCAAGCAGAACTTCACGAAGGCCTCCGGCCCCGGTATGGGCCAGGCCGGCGGCGTGCGGGTCACCCAGCTCAAGGGCCGGGTCTCCGGGGTGAACGCCGAGGTCTACGTCTGGCTGCCGCCGCAGTACAACGACCCGGCCTACCGCAACAAGAAGTTCCCGGTGGTCGAGCTGCTGCCGGGCTACCCCGGTTCCGCCAAGGCCTGGTTCGGTTCCATGAAGACGCACGAGCAGCTGCTGCCGCTGATGAAGAGCGGTCAGGTGGCCCCCTTCATCCTGGTCGCCCCGCGCACCAACCTGCTGGCCGGCGTCGACACCGGCTGCGCGAACATCCCCGGCCAGGTCAACGCCGACACCTGGCTCAGCATCGACGTGCCGAAGATGGTCATGGACAACTTCCGGGCCGAGCCGGCACCGAAGGGCTGGGCCGTGGCCGGGTATTCGGCGGGCGCCCACTGCGCGGTCAAGCTGGCCGTGGCGCACCCGGACCGCTACCGGGCGGCCGTGAGCCTGTCCGGCTACAACGACCCGATCGGCGAGCGCAACTCCCTCGCCGCGCAGAACCCCACCGTGCGCAACGAGAACAACCCCTACCTGATCCTGAAGAAGTCGGCCGTGCCGCCGCCGATCGCGCTCTACGTCTCCGGCGAGTCCGGTGACGGCTATCAGGCGGGCGTGGCGCTGGAGTCCATCGCCAAGGCGCCGACGACCGTGCACGTGGTGTTCCTGCCGCGCAGCGCGGGCGGTCACAACATGGCGCTGTGGAAGCCCCAGGTCGACACGGTGTTCCGCTGGCTGACCCTGCAGATGGGCCAGAACCACGCCAAGGGGCAGGACCGCTCTCTTACCAAGCCCCCCGGAACCCTGACCGGGAACGCCGCCGGAGCCATGGGGTCTACTCCTCGGTCACCGTCGACCGGCGGTTCCACGCGCGCGGAGCTCGCCAGTGGAACCGCATCGCGAGCAGGCGCAGCACGAAAGCCGTGACGGCGGCGAGCCCGCTGGTGAACGGGGTCAGCACGTCGTAGTGCAGGCACAGCACGACCATCGTGGCGCCGACGATCGCTGGGACCGCGTACAGATCGCGGTCCCAGCGCAGCAGTGAGGGCACCTCGTTGGCCAGTACGTCCCGGAGCACACCGCCGCCGACCGCGGTGGCGAGGCCGAGCGTCGCCGACGCGGTCAGGTTGAGTCCGTAGCTGTACGCCTTCGTCGTACCGCTCACGCAGAACAGCCCGAGGCCGGCCGCGTCGAAGACCAGCACCGCCGCCTGGATGCGTTCCACGTGCGGATGCAGGAAGAAGACGACCAGCGCGGCCAGCAGCGGGGTCACGAAGTACCCGAGGTCGGTGAAGGCGGCCGGGGGCACGGCTCCGATGACCAGGTCGCGGAACAGCCCCCCGCCCAGCGCGGTCACCTCGGCGAGCACGGCGATGCCGAACACGTCGAAGTTCTTGCGGACGGCCAGCAGCGCGCCGGAGATGGCGAACACGAAGATGCCGATGACATCGAGCGTGTGCTGGACGGAGGGACTGAAGATCTGCTGGAGCTGCACCCCGGTATTCTCACCTGCCGAACGACGTGAACCTTACAAAGCCAGGCTCACAGGGCGGGTTTCCCTGTGGTGAACAGCCAGGTGTCGAAGAGGCCGTCCAGCTGCTGCCCACTGACGCGCTCGGCGAGGCGGATGAAGTCGGCGGTGTTCGCGTTGCCGTACCGGTGGAGCCTGGTCCAGGCGGGCAGCAGCCTGAAGAAGGCCTGGTCGCCGATCCGTTCCCGGAGCATCTGGAGCGTCATCGCACCGCGCAGGTAGACCGCGGAGGCGAACATCGTGTCGCGCTGCGGGTCGGCCACCTTGATCTGCCAGAAGGCGTCGTCCGCCTGGCGGGCGTTGTAGGCGGCGAGGAAGGAGTCGTGGGCCGAGCGGGTGCCCTGGTGCTCCGCCCACAGCCACTGGGCGTAGGTGGCGAAGCCCTCGTTGAGCCAGATGTCCTTCCACTGCGCCACGCTCACCGAGTCGCCGAACCACTGGTGGGCCAGCTCGTGCACGATCGTCGTCTCGCTGCGCACCGCCGAGTAGGCGGGCTTGCTCTGCACCTCCAGCGAGAACCCCGCCTCGGGCATGTCGTCCACGATCGCGCCGGTCTCCTCGAACGGATACGGCCCGAAGACCTTCGACCAGTAGTCGGTCGCGGCGGCGGTGACGGCGTACACATCGACCTTGTTGCTGTTCTTCAGTACGGGGTCGATCGCCACATAGATCGGGGTGCCGGCGGGGGTCCGGCCGGTGCGCACATCGAACTTCCCGATGGTGGCGGTGGCGAGATAGGTCGCCATGGGCTTGGACTCGCGCCAGTGGGTGTACGTCGAGCCGCCCTTGGCGTACGTCGACACCAGCCGGCCGTTGGAGACACCGGTCAGTCCCTCGGGCGCCTTGATCCGGATGTCGTAGGTGGCCTTGTCGGAGGGGTGGTCGCTGGACGGGAACCAGGTGGAGGCGGCGTTGGGCTCACAGGCGACGAAGACACCGTCGGCGGTCTTCATCCAGCCGTACTTGGAGCCGAACACGATGGGCCCGCCGAGGGGCTGTGGTATGCCGCCGTAGGTGACGCTCACCCGGAAGGCGCGGCCCCGGGCGAGGCTGTGGCGCGGGGTGATGACGAGTTCGTCCCCGGTGCGGGTGAACTCGGCGCGTCTGCCGTCGACTTCGACCCGGCTGACGTCCAGCTGCTGCAGATCGAGGTCGAAGGAGGACAGGTTCTGCGTGGCGCGCGCGGTGAGGGTCGTACGGCCGTCCAGGCGGCCGGTGTCCGGGGCGTAGGCGACGTCGAGGTCGTAGTGGAGGGCGTCGAAGCCGCCGTTGCCGAGGTCCGGGAAGTAGGGGTCACCGATGCCGGGGGCGCCGGGGTGCGGGGCGGGGGCGGCGGCGATCACGAGGAAGGAGACCGCCGCGGTGGCGAGGGTGCCCAGACGTGCCGAACGGGAGAGTGCCATGAGTCGTCCCTTTCGAGCGTGTACCGATCAGTGGTCGGACACGGACGACTCTGCGCTCTCCCGTTCGGGCATGTGCATGACTTTGCCCAGTTGTCATGTGCTACTTGTCGGTTGACTCCTGGGACCCGGTCTCCTCGGTGCTCTCGTCGGAGGCAGCGGCTTCGGGAGCGCTCGTCTCGGAGGTGCTCGCTTCGGAGGTGGCCTCCTCGGAGGTGCTCTCCTCGGACGTGCTCTCCTCGGACGTGTCCTCCTCCGCCAGCTCCGCCGCCACCGCCGCCGACGTCTCCGCCGACTCGGCGAGGACCTCGTCGGCGACCAGCTCCGCCGCCTCCTTCGCGGCGGTCAGCAGGACCGTGTCCTGCGGGGCCTGGTCCTCGAAGTTCTCCGGGTGGTGGCAGGCCACCCGCTGACCGGGCTTCAGCTCCAGCAGCGCGGGCTCCGTGGTCCGGCAGATCTCCGTCGCCTTCCAGCACCGGGTGTGGAAGCGGCAGCCCGAGGGCGGCGAGATCGGCGAGGGCACATCGCCCTTGAGCAGGATGCGCTCGCTCTTGGCGTTCTTGCGCCGCGGGTCCGGGATCGGCACCGCCGACATCAGCGCCTTGGTGTACGGGTGCATCGGCGCCTTGTACAGCGACTCCCGGTCGGCCAGCTCGACGATCTTGCCGAGGTACATCACCGCGATACGGTCCGAGACATGCCGGACGACCGAGAGGTCGTGCGCGATGATCACATATGTCAGGCCCAGTTCCTCCTGGAGGTCGTCCATGAGGTTCACGACCTGCGCCTGGATCGACACGTCCAGCGCGGAGACGGGCTCGTCCGCGACGACCAGCTTCGGCTTCAGGGCGAGCGCGCGGGCGATGCCGATGCGCTGGCGCTGACCGCCGGAGAACTCGTGCGGATAGCGGTTGTAGTGCTCGGGGTTGAGGCCGACCACCGACAGCAGCCGCTGGACTTCCTTCTTGATGCCGCCCTCGGGCTCGACGCCCTGGAGCCGGAAGGGAGCGCCGACGATCGTGCCGATGGTGTGCCGCGGGTTCAGCGACGAGTACGGGTCCTGGAAGATCATCTGCACATCGCGGCGCATGGGACGCATACCGCCCACGCCGAGGTGCGTGATGTCCTTGCCCTCGAACTCGATCTGTCCCGCGGTCGGTTCGAGCAGCCGGGTGATCAGCCGGCCCATCGTCGACTTGCCGCAGCCCGACTCGCCCACGACACCGAGGGTTTCCCCGGAGCGGACCTCGAAGTCCAGGCCGTCGACCGCGCGCACGGCACCGACCTGTCGCTGGAACAGGCCCTTCTTGATGGGGAAGTGCTTCTGCAGCCCGGTCACCTTCAGCAGGGTCTCGCCGGGCGCGGCGTCCTTGCTGAGGGTGGCCGCACCGGCCGCCTTCACCTCTTTGTCCTCTGCGTTCTCACTCACAGCTTCGGCGCAATCTCTTCGGTCCAGATCCGTTCCCGCTGCTCCTGCGACATATGGCAGGCGGCCCAGTGCTTGGTTCCGACCTCGGTCAGCTCGGGGCGGACCGTGCGGGTCAGGTTGTCCTTCGGGACGTCGGCGTACGGGCAGCGCGGGTTGAAGGCGCAGCCGGACGGGACGTTGATCAGCGAGGGCGGGGAGCCCTTGACCGGGATCAGGCGCTCCTGCTGGTCGCGGTCCAGGCGCGGCATCGAGCCGAGCAGACCCCAGGTGTAGGGGTGGCGGGGCTCGTAGAACACCTTCTCGGCCGGACCGCGCTCCACGCAGCGGCCGCCGTACATCACCAGGATGTCGTCGGCCAGTTCGGCGACGACGCCCAGGTCGTGGGTGATGATGATGACCGCGGAGCCGAACTCCTTCTGCAGATCGCGGATCAGGTCCAGGATCTGCGCCTGGACCGTCACGTCGAGCGCGGTGGTCGGCTCGTCCGCGATGAGCAGCTCGGGGTTGTTCACCAGCGACATGGCGATCATGGCGCGCTGGCGCATGCCGCCGGAGAACTCGTGCGGGTAGCTGTCCACCCGCTTGTCCGGCTGCGGGATGCCCACGCGGTCGAGCATCTCGACCGCCCGCTTGCGGGCGGTCTTCTTGTCGACGTCGTGGTGGATCCGGTAGGCCTCCACGATCTGCGCGCCGATCGTGTAGTACGGGTGCAGCGCGGACAGCGGATCCTGGAAGATCATCGCCATGTCGCGGCCCCGCAGCTTGCGCACATGGTCGGGGTCGGCGGACAGCAGCTCGGTGCCGTTCAGCCAGATCTCGCCGGAGATCTGTGCCTTGCGCTTGCCGTACTGGCCGGCGGTGTGCAGGCCCATGATGCCGAGCGAGGTCACGGACTTGCCGGAGCCCGACTCGCCCACGATGCCGAGGGTCTTGCCCTTCTCCAGCTGGAAGCTGAGGCCGTCGACGGACTTCACCAGGCCGTCGTCGGTCGGGAAGTGCACCTTCAGGTCGCGCACTTCGAGGAAGGAGCTCGGCTTGGGCGAGGAGTCGGTGGGCTCGCCCACGGCTGCTCCGGTCTTGCTGAGTTCGGTCATGCGAGCCTCACTCGGGGGTCGATCACGGCGTACAGCACATCCACCGCGAGGTTGGCGATGAGCACCGCGAGGGAGGTGATCAGGGTGACGCCCAGGATGATCGGCAGGTCCTGGTTCTTGATGGCGGTCAGCACGGCCTGGCCGAGGCCGGGGATGCTGAACGTGGTCTCGGTGAGGATCGCACCACCGATCAGGGCGCCGAGGTCCATGCCGAGCATGGTCAGGATCGGGGTCATCGTCGAGCGCATGGCGTGCTTGCCGATGACGACCGGCTCCGTGAGGCCCTTGGCGCGGGCGGTGCGGATGTAGTCCTCGCCGAGGATCTCCAGCATGGTGGCTCTGGTGATACGGGCGTACATCGCCGCGTACAGGAAGGCGAGGGTGATCCAGGGCAGGATCATGCCGCCCAGCCAGCCGGAGAAGCTGTCGGAGATCGAGACGTACTGGCCGTTGATCCAGTTCAGTCCGTAACTGAAGATCGCCAGCGAGAGCAGACCCGTGAAGTAGATCGGCAGGGAGACACCGCTGAGGGCGACGACCATCGCACCGCGGTCCCACAGGCTGCCCCGCTTGAGGGCGGAGAGCACACCCGCGGCGACACCGAGGACCAGCCACAGCACGGCGGCACCGAGCGCGAGACCCAGGGTCACCGGGAAGCGGTCGGTCAGCACCGGCCAGACGGCCTGCTCGCTGCGGAAGGAGTAGCCGAAGCACGGCGCGGCACAGTGGGTGACATCGCCGCCGGCCGCGTAGGTGCGGCCCACGAAGATGCCCTTGAAGAAGTGCCAGACCTGCGAGTAGATCGGGTCGCTCAGACCGAGCTTCTCGCGCACCGCCTCGACGGCGTGCGGGTCCGCCTGCTTGCCCACGAAACTCGTGGCGATGTCCACGCCCGCCCACTTGGGGACGAGGAAGAAGATGCTGAAGACCACCAGGATGATGACCACCAGCATCACTATGGCGGCGAACAGCCGCCTGATGAGGTAAGCGAGCACAGCTAACGGCCCGCCGCGGACCGCGGGCCCCCGGAGATCTTCCGGTGGGCCCGCGGCTCGCCGCGCCGGCCTTCACCTGCCTTTCGTGCCGTTCGGCGGGTGTGCCGGGACTACTTCGTGGACTTCAGGCCGAGATTGACGAAGTCGTAGTAACCGCTGTACGCGTTCGTCGTGTACACGTTGCCCAGACGCGAGGAGCGGATGTTGAGCAGCCGCTCGAAGGTGAAGGGCAGGTAGTACGCGCCCTCCATCACCTTGTGGTTGATCTCCGTGGAGATCTGGGTCTTCTTCGCCTCGTCCAGCGTGGTGGTGTACTGGTCGAAGAGCCCGTCGATCGTCTTGTCCTTGATCAGGGCGTAGTTGTTGTTACCGCTCTGCAGGATGTACTTGCTGTCCCACAGCGGGATGCCGTAGCCCTGGACGGTCGGGAAGTCCGGACCCCAGCCCATGATGATGATGCCGAGCTTCTTCTTCTCGACGTTCGACGGGGAGCCGATGATGCCCGGGCTCTGCGAGCCGTCGTACTGGTAGATGTCGGCGTTGATGCCGACCTTCTTCAGCGCGGCCTGCAGGGACTCGGCGGTGGCGACTTCCTGCGCCTTGTTGTTGCGGACGGCGATGGTCGTCGAGAAGCCGTTCGGCTGACCACAGGCCTTGAGCTCCTGCTTGGCCAGGTTGACGTTGCCGTACTTGTTCTTGGTCGCGATCTTGTACGGGTCGTACTTCTGGCCCTCGCCACCGGCGACCGACGGCGGGAGCATGTTGGTGCCGATGTCACCACCGGCGATCGGGCCGCCACGGGCGGTCTGCAGCGACACGTGGTCGGCGGCGTAGATCACGGCCTTGCGGCAGTGCTCGTTGTCGAACGGCTTGACGCTCTGCGGGAAGACCGCGTAGCGGATGAAGCCGGAGACCGGGTTGTCCAGGTTGTCCTTGTGCTGCTTCAGGGCGATCTGGCGGCCCTGCGGGCCCAGGCCGGTCTGCGAGGCGTCGATGTCGTAGTCGCCGTCGATCAGGCGCTGGTCCGAGTCGGCCTGGTTGGTGGAGATGTCCAGGGTGACCTTGTCCGGGTACGCCTTGCGGACCGGGTCCGAGGACGCCTTCCAGCTGGTGTTGCGGACCAGGACCAGGTTCTTGCCCGGGCTGTACGACTCGAACTTGTACGGGCCCGAGGAGAACGGGTGCAGGCCGTACTTGGACTTGGTGTCCATGTCCTGGCGGACCGGCGAGGCCGCGGTCATCGCCAGCACCTGGAGGAAGTCCGAGTTGGCCGTCGGCAGGTGGAAGACGATCGTCTTCGCGTCCGGCGTGTCGATCGCCTTCAGACCCAGGTGGTCCTTCGAGGTGTCCTTGTACGGACCCTTGTAGGTGTTCTTCGGGTCCAGCATCTGCTGGAGGTAGACCGGACCGCCGGACAGGACGTCCTGCGCCCAGGAGCGCTCGATGCCGTACTTGATGTCCTGGGAGGTGATCGGCTTGCCGTCCTCCCAGGTGCCGCCGTCACGCAGCGTGAAGGTGTAGGTCTTGCCGCCGTCCGAGACCTTGCCCATGTCGGTGGCGAGGTCCGGGGTGAGCTTCGCGCCCTCGGCACCCGGCGCCGTCTTGTAGGTGAGCAGCTGACGGCTGTAGTAGCGGGAGAAGTCCCACATGAAGCCGTAGTAGCCGCGCGTGGTGTCCCACGAGTCGGCGTCCTGCGTGCTCACGAACTTCAGGGTGCCGCCCTTCTTGACCTGGTCGGCCTGGGCCACCTTGTTGTTCGCCGCGTCGAAGCCGGCCGCGCCGTCCTTCGAGCTGCCGTTGCCTCCGCCGCACGCCGCCGTGGTCAGCAGCCCGGCGACCACTGCGGCAGCGGCAAGGGCCTGCTTGCGCCGCCCTGAGGTGCGTTGGGTAGTCACGATCTCGGATCCTCCGGAATTGATGAGAGACCCCGTGGATGAACTCACGGGACGCTTGGGGTACGGCACTTCAGCGGGAGCCCTTCGGGTCGAGCGCGTCCCGCACGCCGTCGCCGAAGAGGTTGAAGGCAAGAACCGTGATGAAGATCGCCACGCCCGGGATCACCATGTACATGGGGTCCGAGTCGTAGTAGTCGATCGCGCTCGACAGCATCTGCCCCCAGGAGGACGTGGGCGGCTTGACGCCCACGCCGAGGAAGCTGAGCGCCGCCTCGGTGAGGATGTTCGTGGGGATCATCATCGTCGTGTACACGATGATCGGCGCGACGAGGTTGGGCAGCAGTTCCTTGAAGAGGATGTAGAACTGCCCGGCGCCGAGCGAACGGGCCGCCTCGACGTACTCGCGCTCACGCAGCGAGAGCGTCTGGCCGCGGACCACCCGGCCGATGTACGGCCAGCCGAAGAAGCCGATGACCAGGATCATCACGAACACCCGCACGCCCGTGCCGGTGAGCCCCAGCATCTGGTTGGGCATCACGGAGACCAGCGCGATGATGAACAGCAGCTGCGGGAAGGCGAGAAGGCCGTCCATGACGCGGCTGATGACCGAGTCCACCCAGCCGCCGAAGAAGCCCGCCAGGATACCGAGGACGGTACCCAGGATGACGGCGACCACCGCGGACAGGAAGCCGACGAGCAGCGAGATCCGGGCGCCGTACAGGATGCGGGCGAAGATGTCGCGGCCGTTGACCGGCTCGACACCGAGCAGATGGTCGCCGTTCATGCCGCCCAGGGAACCCTTGGGGGTGCTGAACAGCGGGTCGATCAAGCCCTGGTTGTAGACGTCCGGGTCCTGGCCGACGAGGCTCGTGATCACCGGTGCGAGCAGCGCGATCACGATGAGGAGGAGCACGACGACGCCGCCCGTCAGGGCGAGCTTGTCCCGCTTGAGGCGTTCCCAGGCGATCCGGCCCAGGGACCGGCCCTGGACGGCCTTCGCGTCGGTGGCTGCGACCGCCGCTTCCTCTGCCGCACCCGGGGCCGCTTCCGCGGTCGGTTCGTGCAATGGTGCCGTCATTAGGCTGGGACCCCTCTCAACCGGCGGTAGCCGGCCCGCACTTGCCGCTGGTAGCGGCATCAAACAGTCCGTCGTACACAGGGGCGAACCCCTTGCGTACACAGGGGCGAACCCCTTGAAGGGGGAGTCTTCAACGCTGGCGCGATCAGCCGCCAGCCTTGACAACGAATGGATGCGCAACCGTGATGCAAGCAGGCGTTTCCTGTTATGCGGACAGGAAGTCACGACGACCGGACGGTACAAAGCGGGACACGACGGCACGAACAGGCCGCGCGAAAAGGGCGCTCGACGGCCCTTCGGCGCAGGTCAACGACCGCGGTCAGTAACTGCCGCGCACCGGCGGATATCCGTATCCGGCGGCCGGGGCCTGCTGGGGGGAGGCCTGCAGCTGGGGCTGGGGCGGGGCCGCGTGGACCTCGCGGTCGTAGAACGGGCGCGCGTTGGCTCGCATCCAGATGACCACCGGGTCGTAGTCGTCGGTCATCGCGACCGTCGACACCGGCAGGCCCTCGGGGACGGCGCCGACGGACTGCTGCATCATCGCGCGGACCGAGTCGACCGCGGCCGGGGAGGTCTCGTAGACGTCCAGGCCGATCGCGAGATACGGCGCGCCGAGCGCGGGCTGCACCCAGGCGCGGCGCAGCGAGCGCAGGGCCGGGGTGCGATGGGCGTTCTGTGCGATCAGGGCGTAGAACTGCGGGATCTCGATGCCGGGCTCGGTCAGCCGGAGGGGTCCGGCGGGCTGGCGGTCCAGGCCGGTGGCGATACGGCGCAGGTCCAGCCAGGGGATGCCGACGCCGCCGCCCGGACCGTGCGGGTTGAGCCAGAGGCCGTAGTGGTCCGGATAGAGGGTGCGGGCCACGTCGAGGGCGTCGACGACCTCGTACGACCGGTTCCAGCCGCTGGCCGAGAGTTCCTGGGCGGAGGTGACACAGGGGGCGTAGTGGAAGCCGTCCACCTCCATGTCCCCGTACTGGGCGTCCGGGGAGCCGGCCTGGCCGTGCCAGAGCAGCATCCAGATCTGGCCGGAGGACGGGGCGGCGAGGGCGCGCAGCAGAGCCTCGTAGGCGTCGTAGCGGCCGGGGGTGACCTGGCGCAGCATGTGCTCGACGCTGCCGCTGTGGCTCGCGCTCACCTGTCGTGCCCTTCTGTTTTCCGTGCCCCGCGTTCGGAGACAGCTTAAGCGCCTACCGGGGTGCGGCCTCGGGTTCGTGCGCGAGCGCGGGTTCACGGGTGGTATTCGCGCGACTCCTCGCGCCCCTTGAGGTACGTCAGTGACCGTACTGATAGAAGGGGCGGACGTGAGACCTGAGCCATTCGGCCACCGGGTCGTCGGTCACGTCCAGGAGGACCAGGGTGACCGGCCACTTGACGGAGACTTTACCGAGGGCTCTGCCCAGGGCCTGCATCGGGAGATCGCGCAGGTCGCCCTCCCACTGGGAGAGCTCGACGCCGACGAACATGACCGGGTCGTCCGTCTCGATGGCGGCCAGGCAGCGGCGGGCCGTGCGGACCACACCGGTCTCGGTGAACTCGGCGGACGCGGCGGAGAGGAAGTCGACCGGGTCGTCCTGCCAGTCGGGCTCGAAGAGGCGGACCCGGCCGCCGCTGGCGGGGCCGTCCAGCGGGGTGCGGCCGGCCCGGCACAGCTCGGCCACCGCGTCGGGCGGCAGCGGTATGCCGATCAGGGCGTCGGGGTTCACCGCGATGCCGACCTGCGGGGGCAGCCCGCGGGCGAACTCCACGGCGGGGGCGATGGTGTACGACATATGGGTGCCGGTCACCTGGCGGAGCTGTTCCTCGGAGCTGAACACCGGGACGTACACCTGCCCGGCGATGTCCAGGGTGGGCAGGTCGAGCGGGCCGCTGCCCGGGCCGCCGCCGCTCGGCAGCGGGACCCAGAGCAGGCTCCGGCCGAGGACCTCGATGATCCGGCCCGCCGCGGTGGGTACGCCGAGGGAGGCCGAGAGCACCTCCTCCAGCTCGTTGCCGGGCCAGCCGCTGTGCGGCTGGGGGTGCGCCTGTGCCGGGAAGTCCGCGGGAATGTCCGCCGGGAAGTCCATCTGCCTACCGCCTGCTGGGAACAACTGCTGTGACCATGAAGGCTAGCGGGTGGCTGTGACAGGACCTCACCTTTCGCGCCCCCTCCGGGTGCACCCGCGGCCTCACCCGGTGAACGCGATCCGCCGCAGGGCGTCCGCCGCGGCCCGGTCCAGCAGCACCGCCGAGCCGCAGCCCGCGGGCAGCTCGCCCCGCTCGACCGCGCCGAGCAGCCGGGCGGCCGTACGGCGGTGCCGGCGGAAGGCGTAGCGGGAGACGCCCCGGCCGCGCTCGCGCTGGCCCTCGCGGGCGGTCTCGGGGGTGACGTCGAGCAGCAGCAGATGCAGGGTGCCGCCGCGGCGGCGGGCGGCGCGGGCGAGCCAGTCGCGCACCCAGGACTGGGTGCCGCAGTCATGGACGACGACGCCCTGTCCGGAGCGCAGGGCCCGGCGCAGGCCGGCGTAGTGGGCGAGGCGGACCAGGGGGCGGTAGAGCGCGTAGGGGAGGAAGCGGGGCAGGCGGGCCGCGAAGCGGTCGCGGGTGTCCTGGGAGTCGATCGCGCGGCCGGGGACCGCGCGCCGCATCAGGGTGGACTTGCCGCTGCCGGGCAGGCCGGTCATCACCACCAGGTCGGCGGGGCCGAAGACCAGGGCGCGCGGGCTGCGGCCGGCGCGGTCGCGCAGATCGCGGACGACCTGGGCCGGGCGCCCGGCGCGGCGCTCGCGCGCCGGGGCACCGGGCTGCGCGGGCACCGCGAGGGCGGTGCCGGCGGTGGCGTACGCCGAGGTGCTGTTCACAGTGATCGTCCTTCCCGGTCGGCTTGGTAATAGCCCTGCCCGCAATGCGTAAAGAGAAGGTAATGGACGATCGTCGACAGCGGGGTTCGCCTACTGCCACAGGTCGGTTACAGATGGGGCCCTGACGGGTGGGGGTGTGGCGTGCAATGATGTGGCCGCCAACTGCATACCGGCCGCTTGAATCCGCGCGGGAGAGTCCTCAGCAGCCTTCGCTGGGGCGCCGAAGGAGCAAGTCCCTCCCTTGAATCTCTCAGGCCCCGTTACCGCGCGGGCGAGGCACATCTGAAAAGCGGGCCGCTGTGTCAGTGGCTCCACCCAAGGTGCAAGCCGTGATCGTCCCCGTGGCGGTCCCGGCGAACCTCTCAGGTTCCGATGACAGATGGGGAGGAACGTTCCTCGCCCGTCATGCCTGCCCTGGGAGACGACCGACCGATGAGCAGTACCGAACCCACCGAGCTGCGCCACACCGCGCTGGATGCGCTGCATCGCTCGCTCGGCGCGACCATGACCGACTTCGCCGGCTGGGACATGCCCCTGCGCTACGGCTCCGAGCGCGACGAGCACCTCGCCGTGCGGACGAAGGCGGGCCTCTTCGACCTCTCCCACATGGGCGAGATCACCGTCACCGGCGCCCAGGCGGCCGCCCTGCTGAACTTCGCCCTGGTCGGCAACATCGCCTCCGTCGGCGTCGGCCGCGCCCGCTACACCATGATCTGCCGGGCCGACGGCGGCATCCTGGACGACCTGATCGTCTACCGGCTCGCCGAGACCGAGTACATGGTGGTGGCCAACGCCTCCAACGCCCAGGTGGTGCTGGACGCGCTCACCGAGCGCGCTGCCGGCTTCGACGCCGAGGTGCGCGACGACCGGGACGCGTACGCCCTGATCGCCGTCCAGGGCCCGGAGTCCCCCGGCATCCTGAAGTCCCTCACCGACGCCGACCTGGACGGCCTCAAGTACTACGCGGGCCTGCCCGGCACGGTCGCCGGCGTCCCCGCGCTGATCGCCCGCACCGGCTACACCGGCGAGGACGGCTTCGAGCTGTTCGTGAAGCCGGAGCACGCCGTGGAGCTGTGGCAGGCGCTGACCAAGGCCGGCGAGGGCGCCGGTCTGGCCCCGTGCGGTCTGTCCTGCCGGGACACGCTGCGCCTGGAGGCGGGCATGCCGCTGTACGGGCATGAGCTGAGCACGGCTCTGACGCCGTTCGACGCCGGGCTCGGCCGGGTGGTGAAGTTCGAGAAGGAGGGCGACTTCGTGGGCCGCGAGGCGCTCACCGAGGCCGCCGCCGAGGCGGAGCAGAACCCGCCGCGGATCCTGGTCGGGCTGATCGCCGAGGGCCGCCGCGTCCCGCGCGCCGGGTACGCCGTCGTCGCGGGCGGCGAGGTGATCGGCGAGGTCACCTCCGGGGCCCCCTCCCCCACCCTCGGCAAGCCGATCGCCATGGCCTACGTCGACGCCGCGCACGCGGCGCCGGGTACCGAGGGCGTCGGCGTGGACATCCGGGGCAGCCACGAGCCGTACGAGGTCGTGGCGCTGCCCTTCTACAAGCGCCGGAAGTGACACCGTCGTAGCCCCGAGCAGCCCCAGCATGTGACGTCGGGCACATCACCGCTGCTCGCGTGCGTCTCCAGCAGTCCCCCCTTCACCAGCACACACGCGCGTACAGGAGAATTCAGGCCATGAACAACCCCCAGCAGCTGCGCTACAGCAAGGAGCACGAGTGGCTGTCGGCCGCCGAGAACGGCGTGTCGACGGTCGGCATCACGGAGCACGCGGCCAACGCGCTCGGCGATGTCGTCTTCGTGCAGCTCCCCGAGGTCGGCGCCACCGTGGCCGCGGGCGAGACCTGCGGCGAGCTGGAGTCGACCAAGTCGGTCTCCGATCTGTACTCGCCGGTCTCCGGTGAGGTCACCGAGGTCAACGAGGACGTCGTCGACGACCCGTCGCTGGTGAACTCCGCCCCCTTCGAGGGCGGCTGGCTGTTCAAGGTACGCGTCGCGGAGGAGCCGGGCGACCTGCTCTCCGCCGCCGAGTACACCGAGTTTTCCGGCAGCTGAGGAGTCGTAGCCGTATGACCGTCCTGAACACGCCCCTGCACGAGCTGGACCCGGAGATCGCCGCCGCGGTCGACGCCGAGCTCGGCCGCCAGCAGTCCACGCTGGAGATGATCGCCTCCGAGAACTTCGCACCGCTCGCGGTGATGGAGGCCCAGGGCTCGGTCCTCACCAACAAGTACGCCGAGGGCTACCCGGGCCGCCGCTACTACGGCGGCTGCGAGCACGTCGACGTCGCCGAGCAGATCGCCATCGACCGGATCAAGGAGCTGTTCGGCGCCGAGTACGCCAATGTGCAGCCCCACTCCGGCGCCTCCGCGAACCAGGCGGCCCTGTTCGCGCTGGCCCAGCCCGGGGACACCATCCTCGGCCTGGACCTCGCGCACGGCGGCCACCTGACCCACGGGATGCGCCTGAACTTCTCCGGCAAGCAGTTCAACGTGGTCGCCTACCACGTGGACGCCGAGACCGGCCTGGTCGACATGGCCGAGGTCGAGCGGCTCGCCAAGGAGCACCGCCCGAAGGTGATCATCGCGGGCTGGTCGGCGTACCCCCGTGAGCTGGACTTCGCCGAGTTCCGCCGGATCGCCGACGAGGTCGAGGCGTACCTGTGGGTCGACATGGCGCACTTCGCGGGCCTGGTCGCGGCCGGCCTGCACGCGAACCCGGTGCCGTTCGCGGACGTGGTGACCTCCACCACGCACAAGACGCTCGGCGGCCCGCGCGGCGGCATCATCCTCGCCCGCGGCAAGGACTTCGCGAAGAAGCTGAACTCGGCCGTCTTCCCGGGCTTCCAGGGCGGCCCCCTGGAGCATGTGATCGCGGCGAAGGCGGTCTCCTTCAAGGTCGCGGCCTCGGAGGAGTTCAAGGAGCGCCAGCGTCGTACTGTTGAGGGTGCCCGTATCCTCGCCGAGCGGCTGACGGCGGCGGACGCCCGCGAGGCCGGGGTGAACGTGCTGTCCGGCGGCACGGACGTGCATCTGATCCTGGTCGACCTGCGCGCGTCCGAGCTGGACGGCCAGCAGGCCGAGGACCGCCTCCACGAGGTCGGTATCACGGTCAACCGCAACGCCGTCCCGAACGACCCTCGCCCGCCGATGGTCACCTCGGGACTGCGCATCGGCACGCCCGCCCTCGCGACCCGCGGCTTCACGGCCGAGGACTTCGCCGAGGTCGCGGACGTGATCGCCGAGGCGCTGAAGCCGTCCTACGACGCCGAGGCCCTCAAGGCGCGCGTGAAGGCGCTCGCCGACAAGCACCCGCTGTACGCGGGCCTGAACAAGTAGGCCCGACCCGTAAGTCCCTGGTGGGGCGCCCTCCGGCGGCTGACGCAGAGCGCCGGTGGGTGTCCCGCCACCCCCTGTTTCCTGAGGAGTGACCGTGGCCATCTCGGTCTTCGACCTGTTCTCGATCGGCATCGGCCCGTCCAGCTCCCACACGGTCGGCCCGATGCGCGCGGCAGGCTTGTTCGCCCGCCGGCTGCGCAACGAAGGCCTGCTGGAGAGGACCGCCTCCGTCCGCACGGAGCTGTACGGCTCCCTGGGTGCGACCGGGCACGGCCACGGCACCCCGAAGGCCGTCCTGCTGGGCCTCGCCGGTGACTCGCCGCGCACGGTGGACGTGGAGACGGCGGACGCGCGCGTGGAGGCGATCAGGGCGGAGGGACGGATCCGGCTCCTGGGCGAGCACGAGATCGCCTTCGACTTCGACAAGGACCTGGTCCTGCACCGCCGCAAGACCCTCCCGTACCACGCCAACGGCATGACGGTCTGGGCGTACGACGCTTCCGGGGCGGAGCTGTTGTCGAAGACCTACTACTCGGTCGGCGGCGGCTTCGTGGTGGACGAGGACGCGGTCGGCGCGGACCGGATCAAGCTGGACGACACGGTCCTGAAGTACCCGTTCCGCACCGGCGACGAGCTGCTGCGCCTCACCCGCGAGACGGGCCTGTCGATCTCCTCGCTGATGCTGGAGAACGAGCGGGCCTGGCGCACCGAGGACGAGATCCGCGCGGGCCTGCTGGAGATATGGCGGGTGATGCGCGAGTGCGTGCGGCGCGGTATGTCCCGCGAGGGCATCCTGCCGGGCGGTCTGAAGGTCCGCCGCCGCGCGGCCGTCTCCGCCCGCCAGCTGCGTGCCGAGGGAGACCCGCTGGCCCACGCCATGGAGTGGATCACGCTCTACGCGATGGCCGTGAACGAGGAGAACGCGGCCGGCGGCCGCGTCGTCACGGCCCCCACGAACGGCGCGGCCGGCATCATCCCGGCCGTCCTGCACTACTACATCAACTTCGTCCCCGGCGCCGATGAGGACGGCGTGGTCCGCTTCCTCCTCGCGGCGGGCGCGATCGGCATGCTCTTCAAGGAGAACGCCTCCATCTCCGGCGCCGAGGTCGGCTGCCAGGGCGAGGTCGGCTCCGCCTGCTCCATGGCCGCGGGCGCGCTGGCCGAGGTCCTCGGCGGCTCCCCCGAGCAGGTCGAGAACGCGGCCGAGATCGGCATGGAGCACAACCTCGGCCTGACCTGCGACCCGGTCGGCGGCCTGGTCCAGATCCCGTGCATCGAACGCAACGGCATGGCCGCGGTGAAGGCGGTCACCGCCGCCAAGATGGCCATGCGCGGCGACGGCTCCCACAAGGTGTCCCTGGACAAGGTCATCAAGACCATGAAGGACACCGGCGCGGACATGTCCGTCAAGTACAAGGAGACGGCGCGAGGCGGGCTGGCGGTGAACATCATCGAGTGCTGAGGAGGCACTCGAAGCGCCGGGATTCTCCGGTGGCAGCCCCTCACACCGTCGCCAGCAGCAGGTCCTCCCCCGTCGACGGGCGCAGGCCGTCGCTGCGATCGGTGAAGTAGCGCTCGGCGAGTGAGGTGCCCGGGACGTGCCGGACCTGGGGGAAGCCCGCCTCGTGGGCCAGGTGCAGCATCTCCTCGGGGGTGTAGAAGCTGAGGAAGGGCGTGCCCGAGCCGCGTGCGCCCGCCTTGCTGGCGCGCAGGCCCGGACGGTCGGCCTCGGCCACGAGGTCCTCCGGCAGCAGGAAGGTCATGGCGAGGGTCGAGCCCGGGGCCAGCCCGGCGATCTGCCGCAGGGTCGCCGCCGTGGCCTCCTTGGTGAGGTACATCGTGACGCCGCTGGAGGCGACGACCGCCGGCCGGCCCGGGTCGAATCCGGCCGCCGTGAGCTGCTCCCGCCAGGCGCCGCCGCTCGCCTCGAAGTCGACCGGCACCAGGCGCAGCCAGTCGGGGATGCCGTAGCCGAGAGACGTGAGGCGGTCGCGCTTCCACTGCTGCGGGCCGGGCTGGTCGACCTCGAAGACGCGCGGCCGGGAGGCGGTCTCCGGGACGCGCTGGGCGAAGGTGTCGAGGCCGGCGCCCAGCAGGACGTACTGGTCGACGCCCCGCGCGGCCTGCTCGGCGACCAGGTCCTCGATGAACCGGGCGCGGGCCACGACGGCCGCCCGGAACCCACGGGTGGCCCGCGGATCCATGTCGGGGCGCTCGCGCCAGCCGTCGCCCGGATCCGCGAGGCGCAGACCGACCTCGTCCCGAAGGACATGCGGAGGCGGGTCCGTCAGGACGTGCATCGCCCGCCACAGGGCGCATCGCACGGCGGTGTTGTCCGGTGTGCCCTCGGCCGTCACGGCTGGTCCTTGCGGGGGGCCTGGAGGCTCCACAGGCGTCCGTCCGGATCGCGGACCGTCATCAGGCGCGTGCCGAAGTGGGTGTCCTCGAACGGTGTGACCACCTCGACGGCGGGATCGGCACGGAACGCGTCCGCGTCCGGCACCTTCAGCACGAGCTGCGTCCGGGGCTCGCGGTCCTCGGGGATCTCGGCGATGAAGACGTACGGTCCCTCGCCGTTGCGGAACTGGCCGGAGTTGTGGTCGGTCTCGAACTCCAGGTCGTAGCCCAGCGCCTGGAAGAACTGGGCCGCCTTTCCCCAGTTGTGGGTCTCCAGGAACACGGCCTCGATGCCTTCGGTCGCCATGTCAGGTCTCCTTCTCGGTCGGCTGCGGTCCTTTTCCCTGCCCATGGGCGTCGTCGAGGTAGGCCCGCAGCGCGTCCGCGACCAGCGCGGACAGGGACGAACCCGACTCGATGGCGCGGTACTTGACCTGCTTGATCAGCCCGATCGGCAGGTACACGTTGAACTGCTTGACTTCCTCGTCTCCCACGCCTTCGACGCTAGCATGCTAGCAATCTAGCCGCCAGTCGCACCTCAGTCCGGACCCGTCACACACCGGCCGGGAGTGACTGCTGTTCCTCCGGGAGCTACCGCGCAGTAACCGCCTGCTCCTACTCTTGCGCCAACTGGTTTCGACGGAACGGGAGTTGAGCGATGGGCGCAGTGGGACGGGCGGCGGCGGTCCTGGGAGCGGCCGCCGTGCTGATGGTGGGGCCGGGCACCGCGCACGCGGCAGCCCCCGCGTTCTCCGGGACGACGGCGATCGGCACGCACAACGCGTACGACAAGGCCAAGTACACGTACTTCGCGCAGGCGCTGGACTCCGGCGCCTCACTGCTGGAGCTGGACGTGTACGTGGACAGCCTCACCCACCGCTGGCGGGTCAGCCACAGCAATCCGCTGGGCGACAACAACAACTGCGAGGCGGCGAAGACCCCGGGCGAGCTGTACAGCAAGAACCGCGACCAGGATCTCGGCAGTTGCCTGGACAACATGGCCGCGTGGAACCAGCTCCACCCCGACCACCCGCCGATCGTCATCAAGGTGGAGATGAAGGTCGGCTTCAACAACAACGGGGGCATGGGGCCGGGGCAGTTCGACGCGCTCGTGGCGCAGAAGCTCGGCAGCAGCGTCTACAAGCCGGCCGATCTGCTGGGGGGCACCTACAGCTCGCTCGACGCGGCGGCGAAGGCGAACGCCTGGCCGAGCCGCGACTCCCTCAAGGGCAAGTTCCTCTTCGAGATGATCCCGGGCACCGTCGAGCAGGCCAACCCGTTCGACCACTACTGGACGGACCAGGAGTACGGCGACCATCTGCGCGATCTGTACGCGGCCGGGCAGATCTCCCGGGCCGAGGCCTTCCCCGCGGTGCTGGGCGCGGCGGGCGGCGACCCGCGGGCGACCCGCTGGACCTCCGACCCCTCGATCCGCCCCTGGTTCGTGTTCTTCGACGGTGACGCGGCCACCTATGTGAACAAGGGCTACGACACCGCGTTCTACTCCACGAACCACTACATCTCGATCATGACCGATGCCGCCGGCGTCTCCCCGGCCATCTCCTCCACGGACCCGACGGACGCCGAGGTCGCCGCCAGGCTGGCGCTGCTCGCCAAGAACCACGCGAGCATCATCACCTCCGACTGGTCGACGAAGTCCGCGTCGGTCCTGAGTTCGACGGTCCCCCGGAGCTGACGTTCCCCCCGCCCGAGGCGGATCGGGCGGGCCGTCGCGGGGCATCACTCAACCAGCAACTCCTCATCCCTCACCGGCACACCAAGGAGTCCCCCACATGCTCCGCGGCATCGACGTCAGCGCGTTCCAGTCGTCCTCCTACGACACGAGCGGCCTCTCCTTCGCCTTCATGAAAGCGACGGAGGGCCACTCGTACGTCAACCCCCACGCCGGCGCCCAGGCGAAGACCGCCCGTGACGCCGGACTGGTCGTGGGCTTCTATCACTTCCTGTGGCCCGGCAACCTCACCGCCCAGGCGGAGTACTTCGTGGCCAAGGCCCCGTCGAAGGCGGGCGACATCCTCGCCGTCGACTGGGAGACCACCGGCGACGGCACCCACGCGAGCAATGCGGAGAAGGACTCGTTCCTCAGGAAGGTGAAGGCCCTGCGGCCGGGCCACCGGGTCATCCTGTACTGCAACCGCGAGTTCTGGCTGAACCTCGACACCACGTCCTACGCGGCCGACGGTCTGTGGATCGCGGACTATGTGAGCGCGGGCCATCCGCGCATCAAGGCGAAGTGGCGCTTCCACCAGTACACCAGCACGCCCCATGACAAGGACGTGGCGGACTTCGCCAGCAAGGCCGCACTCCAGGACTGGGCTACACCGTAAGGCCGACGCCGTAGAAGCAACGCCGCAGGGCAACGCCGTAGGGGACGTCAGCCCCGGAAGTCCGCCGGGCGTTCCGGGGAGGCGTCCGTGAGGGCCTTGCGCACTTCGTCCGCGCCTGCGCGGAGGCCGTAGACCGGGGTGCCGGGCTGCTGGCGCCAGGAGTCGTCGATGCCGCCCGAGTCGACCGTGTCGAAGCCGAGTTCGTCGATGAGGGCGCGGACGGCCCGCTTGGCCCGGTCGTCGTCGCCGGCGACCGGGAGGGCGAGGCGCTCCGGGTCGCCGGCGGGACGGTGGCGGTCCAGGATGTCCTGGGCGTAGGTGCCGTTGAAGGCCTTGATCACCGGGTGGCCGAGGTGCTGTTCGGTCCAGCGGCTCTCGGTGAGGTGCTCGTCCTCGATGGCGGCGATCCGTCCGTCGCGTTCGCGCGGGTAGTAGTTGCCGGTGTCGATCACCGCCGCTCCCTCGGCGGCGCCGTCCAGCAGGCCGGAGGGGAGGTTCGGGACCGCCTTGAGCGGGACGGTGACGACGACGATCTCGGCGCCCTCGGCCGCGTCCTCGGCCCGGACCGGGGTCGCGCCGGTCTCCTCGGCCAGTTGCCCGAGTGTCTCGGGGCCGCGGGAGTTGGCCACGAAGACGTCGTGGCCGAGGGCGGTGAGCCGCCGGGTGAGGTTGCCGCCGATGTTCCCCGCACCGATGATGCCGATCTTCATGACAGGCCTTCCGGATGAGTGACAGTTGCATGCACACGCATGCGCCTTCGTGGGACTCAACCCGGGGCGGCCGGGGAGTATTCCGGCCCGGCGGCGAACGGGTGGACGTTCGCCGCGGCTCAGGTCACAGGCGTACGACGAGCTTGCCCGTATGGCGGTTGGACTCCATCAGGCGGTGCGCGTCCCGGATGCTGTCGAGGCCGTCGAAGACCTCGGCGATCACCGGGCGCAGACTGCCGTCCGCGAGACCGGCGGCCAGGTAGTGGGCTGCGCGGTGGCGGCCGGCCGCGTCGCCGCTGAGGACGATGTTGGCGTATCCGTGGACGGTGAGCGGCCACTGCCGGGGCAGCGCGATGGGCCGCTCGTCCAGCCAGCCATAGCTGACCAGGGTGCCGTCCCGCACGATCGCGCCGCCGAGTTCCGCGAAGCCGGGGCCGCCGATCGCGTCCAGCACGATGTCCACGCCCCGCCCGTCGGTCAGCCGGCGCGCCTGATGCACCACGTCCTCGTCGTCGCTGACGATCACGTGCTCCGCGCCCAGTTCGAGCAGCTGCCGCCGCTTGCCCTCGGTGCGCGTGGTGACGATCGGTACGGCCCCGGCCCGCCGGACGACCTGGATCGCGGCCGTGCCGACCCCGCTGGAGGCCCCGGTGATCAGCACCCGCTGCCCGGGGAGCAGCCCGGCCCGCTCGACCAGGGCGCCGTAGGCGGTGGTGTAGGTGAGCCAGAGGGCGGCGCCGGTGACGGCGTCGAGGCCGGCGGGGCACGGGACGAGGGCGGCGGCCGGCAGGACGGAGCGTTCGGCGTGGACGCCGTGCGAGCCGAGGGGGAAGTTGGCGGCGGCGAGCACCCGGTCGCCCGGCGCGAACGCGGTCACGTCCGCGCCGACGGCCTCGACCTCGCCGGCCGCCTCGTAGCCGATGCGGGAGGCCGGCAGGGTGGGCTGGTAGTAGTAAGTACCCGCGCGGAAGAGGGCCTCGGCGCGGTTGAGGCCGAGCGTCTCCCATCGCACGAGGACCTCGTCCGGTCCGGGTGCGGGCAGCGCGGCCTCCTCGACCGTGAGCACGTCGGGGCCGCCGATCTCGTGAAAGAGCACTGTGCGTGCGGACGTTGTTGTCATGCCGTCGACGCTATGGCCCCTCCGCCAGACGCTCCATGTCTCCTGGTCTTGTTTTCATGTCCGTACGTCTTCCGGGTGGGAACGCGCCGACTAGGGTGGGGGCATGGACGTGCTCAGCGATGTCGTCGCGGCCATGCGGGCCGGCCGGCCGCATTCCGCCCGCCATTACAAGTACGCGCCGTGGGGGCTGCGGTTCGCCGCCGCCTACGAGGTCGGGTTCCATGTGGTGCTGCGTGGCTCGGCCTGGCTGATACCGCAGGACGGGGAGCCGGTGGCGCTGGCACCCGGGGATGTGGTCTTCCTCGCGCACGGGCTCGGGCACTGCCTGGTCAGTGCGCCCGGCGTGGCCGTGCGGGACGTAGCGCTGCTGCCCGACGGCACCTGGAGCGGGACGGCACCCGAGGGGCCGGGGGAGGGCTGCCCGGACACCGTCACGCTGTGCGGGGTCTACCGGCTGGACCGGGAGCGGGCACACCGGCTGCTGGCCGAGCTGCCGGAGGTCGTGCATCTGCCGGCCCGGGTCGGCGGCCACCGCTCGCTGCAGGCCGCGGTGGAACTGCTCGGGATGGAGCTTGAGGAACAGCGGCCGGGCACCGACGCGATCGTCACCTCACTGCTCGACACGCTGCTGCTGTACATCCTGCGGGCCTGGTGGGAGAGCGAGCGGGCGGCGGGCCGGGCGCGGGGCTGGGCGGCGGCGCTGGCCGATCCGGCGGTCGCGGCGGCGCTGCGCGCGATCCACGGCGCACCGGCGCGCGCCTGGACGGTGGCCGAGCTGGGCGCCGCCGGCGGGCTGTCCCGCGCGGCCTTCGCCCGCCGGTTCGCGGCGCTGGTGGGCGAGCCGCCGCTGACGTATCTGACGTGGTGGCGGATGACGACGGCGAGCCGGCTGCTGCGCCATGACGACCTCTCCCTGCGCCAGGTCGCCGAACGCACCGGCTACACCTCGGAGTTCGCCTTCGCCAAGGCGTTCAAGCGGGAGTACGGGGTGGCACCGGGGCGGTATCGAAGGGGTGTCTCGTAGTCAGCCGCTCCCCCGCAGCAGCTCCAGTGTCTGCTCCAGCTCCCCCAGCAGCACCGCGACCGCCTGTTCGGCGGCGCCGTCCGCGATGGCCTCGACGAGTGCCGCATGGGAGTCGTCGCCGGTGTCGGGGACCTTCTCACGCAGGCGGGTGAGGTGCAGCAGGGTCACCAGACCTTCCCGGAGGACGGGGACGAACTCGGTGAACAGGTCGGTCAGGACCGGGTTGTGGGCGGCGGCGACCACGGCCGTGTGCAGGGCGATGTCGGCGTCCACGAAAGCGGTGTCCGCTGCGGCGGCCGCCGCCCGGCGGCCCTTCAGCGCGGCTCGCAGCGCGGTGACGTCCTCGGGGGTGCGGCGCTGTGCGGCGAGGCGGGCGGCCTGTACCTCGACGCCCATGCGGACCTCGTAGACGTCCGTGACGGCGGCCCGGCCGAGCCGGGTGGGCCAGTCCTCGGCCGGCTCGACGGCGATGACGAAGACACCGGCGCCGTGCCGCGGCCGAACCAGCCCGGCGCCGGCGAGCGCGCGCAGCGCCTCGCGGACCGTGGAGCGGCCGACACCCAGCTCCTTGGCGAGCGTGGTCTCGCCGGGCAGCTTGCCGCCGACCGGCCAGTGGCCTGCGGCGATCCGGTCGCGCAGCCGGTCGGCGGCCTGCTCGACCAGGGGGCTGGGGCGGAGGGGCCCGAGCGGCATGTGGTTCACCCACTTGTCTGAGGAGCTGAGGTGTCGCTAGCGTACCCGGTGTGACGCTCCGCGGTCTCCTTCTTCTCGGCTGCCGCGGCGGGGTTTGACGCGACCGGCGCCCCGCCGCGGGACGCCGTGCTGCCGGTCACCGTCCCACCCGGCCCGAAGGCAGTGACCGCCGATGAAGACCCTCTGGAACCCACAGCACCCCAGCCCCATGCCGTACCACCGCTACCGCCCCTACCAGGACCGGGTGAACGTCCCCGCAGACGGCCGGAGTTGGCCCTCGGCCCGGATCGGGCACGCGCCCCTCTGGGTCCCCGTCGATCTGCGCGACGGCAACCAGGCGCTGGCCGAACCCATGGACACGCCCCGCAAGCGGCGCTTCTTCGATCTGCTGGTGCGCGTGGGCTTCAAGGAGATCGAGGTCGGCTACCCGTCCGCGAGCCGCACCGACTTCGACTTCGTACGGCACCTGGTGACCTGTGGGGCCGTGCCCGACGATGTCACTCCGGTCGTGTTCACCCCCGCCCGGGCCGATCTGATCGACCGGACCTTCGAGGCGGTCGAGGGGCTGCCGCGGGCCGTCGTGCATCTGTACATCGCGACCTCGCCGGTCTGGCGGGAGGTGGTGCTCGGGCGGAGCCGGGCCGAGGTGCGGCGGACGGTGCGGGAGGCGGCCGAGCGCATGGCGCGGCGGGCCGGGGACGCGCCCGGCATCCGGTTCCAGTTCTCGCCGGAGACCTTCAATCTGACCGAGCCCGACCTCGTCCTGGACCTGTGCGACGGGCTCACCGAATTGTGGGACGCGAGCCCGGACCGGCCGGTCACGCACAATCTCCCGGCGACCGTGGAGATCGCCACCCCGAACGTCTACGCCGACCAGGTCGAGTACCTGCACCGCAATCTCTCCCGCCGGGACTCGGTGATCCTCTCGGTGCACCCGCACAACGACCGCGGCACCGGTGTGGCCTGCGCCGAGCTGGCCGTGCTGGCCGGCGCTCAGCGCGTGGAGGGCTGCCTGTTCGGCAACGGCGAGCGCACCGGCAACGTCGACCTGGTGACCCTCGCCCTGAACCTGTTCGCCCAAGGGGTCGATCCCATGGTCGACTTCGGCGACCTGGACGCCGTACGGGAGACGGTCGAGCACTGCAACAGGCTGCCTGTGCATCCGCGCCACCCGTACGCCGGCGAGCTGGTGCACACGGCGTTCTCCGGCACCCACCAGGACGCGATCAGCAAGGGCCTCGCCCAACACGCCCGGCGCGCGGCCGAGTTGGGAGTGTCGCAGCGGCAGGCGCCATGGGAGGTGCCGTATCTGCCGATCGATCCCGCGGACGTGGGACGGTCGTACGAGGCGGTGATCCGCGTCAACTCCCAGTCGGGCAAGGGCGGGGTGGCGTATCTGCTGCGCACGCACCACGGTATCGACCTGCCGCCGCGCATGCGGCCCGGCTTCTCCCGGATCGTCCAGACGGCCACGGACGACAGCGGGCGCGAGGCGACACCCAAGGAGCTGTACGAGCTGTTCCGGGCGGCCTACCTCGCGGACGGGCCCGTACGACTGCACACCTGGTCCGTGCACGAACAGCCGCCCGGCGTGCACCGCTTCGTCTGCACGCTGGAGGCCGGCGACCGGGTCGGTGACTTCGAGGGCACGGGCGCGGGGCAGCTGACCGCGTTCGCCGACGCCCTGGCGGGTGCCGGATTCGCGGTGGACGTCCTGGACTTCTCGGAGGACGGGACGGCGGCCTTCGCCGAGTGCCGGGTCGACGGCGTCACGGCCTGGGGTGCGGGCACGGGTCCGTCGGCCGCCGTGCGCGCGGTGCTGTCCGCGGTGAACCGGGCGGCGGCCCGGTGAGCGAGGTGCTGCGGGCCGAGGGTGTCGATCTCGTCCGGGACGGGCGGCCCATCCTCCGGGAGGTGTCCCTGACGGTCCGGGCCGGTGAGCACTGGGCGCTGCTCGGCGCCAACGGCGCGGGCAAATCCAGTCTGCTGGGGCTGCTCGGGGCGGTGGCGCATCCGACGCGGGGCACGGTCGAGGTGCTCGGACGGCGGCTGGGCCGGGTCGATCTGCGGGAGCTGCGGGCGCTTGTCGGGCACGTCGACCCGCGCCATCCGCTGACCGCGCCGCTCACCGTACGGGAGGTGGTGCTCACCGGGGCCACCAACTCCGTGGCGCCGGTGCCGAGGTGGCGGCCGTCCCCGGAACATCGGGAGCGGGCGAAGGCGCTGATCGGGACGCTGGGGCTCGCGGCACTGCGGGAGGCCCGCTGGCCGACGCTCTCGCAGGGGCAGCGCGGCCGGACACTGATCGCGCGGGCCCTGATGCCCGAACCCCGGCTGCTGCTCCTGGACGAGCCCGCGACCGGCCTGGATCTTCCCGGCCGGGAACAGCTGATCGAGGCGCTGGACGGGCTGCGGGCGGAGCGTCCGCGGCTGGCGACCGTGCTCGTCACCCATCATCTGGAGGAGCTGCCGGCCGGTACCACCCACGCCGTGCTGCTGCGGGAGGGCCGGGTGATCGCGCAGGGGCGGGCCGCACAGGTCCTCACCGGCGACCGGGTCGGCATGTGTTTCGGCCTGCCGCTCGTCCTGGAGCGGCGCGAGGGCCGGTGGAGCGTGCGGATCCGGCGGGCATGACGAAGGGGCCCTCCCCGCGGAGGGCCCCTCTCGGCACGTCACTTGTTCAGGTACGCCCAGAACTCGTCGAACGACAGGACCTTGTCGCCGTTGAGGTCGCGCTGCCTGATGATGGACTCCGCCACCGCCTCGGTGACGTTCCAGTCGCCCTCCTGGGCCAGAGCGGACTTGAACTCGGCGGCCGTGATGAATCCGTCGCCGTTCGCGTCGATCCGGTCGAACTGCTTGCGTGCTTCCTCGATGTCCGCCACCGATCCGCCCCTTTTAGTCGTGTTTCTGCTGCCGTGCTGGCGTACTGACGCTGGTCAGATTAACGGCCCGGCCAGGCCTTCAGTGCCACGGCCGCCGGCTCACGGTGGCGGGCGGCCTCGTCACCGAGGCCGACGGCGCCGTACGACCGGGCGGTCGGTGTCCGTGCCGAGCGGTTCGGTCGGCACGGTGTCCGCCCCGGGTGAGCGCGGGGTCACTCCGCGGCCCCGGGCGGCGACGGCCGGCTCGACCAGCCGTCCGGAGAACGCCGGCCGAGGCGCGGGCCGGGGTGTCCGGGGTGCGGTCGGCCGCGTCGAACTCGATCATCCGGCGCAGCAGGGCCCGGGAGTCCGGGTTCCGGAGCAGCTCCGCCAGCTCCGCCCAGACGTCGGCCTGCTCCGGGGGCGGGTCGTCCGGCAACTGCACGCCGACGCGGTCCACGATCCGCTGCCGCTGCGCTGCGGGCAGCCGGGCCAGCTTGTTCAGCAGGGTCACCTCCTCGGCGTCCGAGCCTCGCCGGGCGACCGTCGACAGCACCGCGCGGGTCACCTTCAGCGCGCTGATCTGCGCGTCCAGGGCCGCGACATGGGGGGCCGCGACCTCGGCGACGGTGCGCTCCCCGGCCAGCACCTTGCGTACCTCGTCCAGGCCGAGCCCCAGCTCGCGCAGGGTGCGGATCAGCTCCAGACGGGCGACGGCGGCGGTGTCGTAGAGCCGGTAGCCGCCGGTGGAGCGGGCCACCGGGGTGAGGACGTCCTCGTCGGACCAGTAGCGGATGGTGCGCACGGTCAGTCCGGTGGCGCGGGCCAGCGCGCCGATGGTGAGCAGTCCGGTGCCGTCTTCGGTCATGTCTGCGAGTCTGCCCCTTCCAGCGGGTGGAGACTCAAGGAGCGGGCCCGGGCGGCCCGCTCCTTGAGGTGTCAGTGCCAGGGACGGTAGTACGGGTTGCTCACGCAGTCGCTGAGGATCTCGGTCTTGGTGGGCTTGTCGACCGGGCAGGCGCCGACGATGTACTGCCGGGCGATGCCGCCGGGAAAGGCGACCTCGACCTGGTCGGCCCATTTGTGGGTGTCGCCGATGGTCTTGTTGACGTCGATGCCGCCGGGCGCGTCGATGTAGTAGTTGTACTTCGACTTCCAGGTCTTGTAGAGGTCGTGGTCGTATGTCGTGGAGACGTACGGCGAGGGCTGGTTGACCAGGACGTACTTCTCGATGTCGTACTGGCCGTTGACCACGTCCCGCGGGAAGAAGCCCTGTTCGAAGATGGCCTCCGGCGCCCGGTTGTCATTGCGCCACAGGGTGCCGCAGGTGGTGCGCCAGGCGGGCTCCGGGGTGATCCGGCCGAGGTCCACGTTCCGGTCGGCGGCGGCCCGGAGCTTGTCCTCCAACGGGGGGCAGGACGGTGCGGCCTTGGCGGACGCCGCCGCGACACGGGTCGTGGGAGCGGTGGCGGCCGTCGTGGCGAGGACGGCGCCCAGGGACAGGACGGCGGCAACGAACTGCCGCCGCAGGCGAGTTGAGATCATGCCCAGCACGATCCCCACTCCGCTGCGGCGGCACGCGGACTGTCACCCGAACGGCGGCGTGTCCGGCTGGATTCGGTCCGTTCCGCGCTCGGTTCAGCGGAAGATGCCCGTGTGGCCGAGTGAGTAGCGGCCCGGCTGCGGATAGACCGCGAGACCGTGCGGGCCCCTGCCGACCTTGATGCGGGCCAGCTGCTTTCCGGTCTTCGTGTCGATGGCGTACACCTCGGAGTTGTAACGGCCGGACAGCCACAGGATCTTGCCGTCGGCGGAGACCCCGCCCATGTCGGGACTGCCGCCGTGGGGCAGATGCCACCTTTCGGTGAGCCGGTCCGCGGTGAAGTCGAAGACGGAGATGGTGCCCTCGCCCCGGTTGGAGATGTACATCTGGCGGGAGTCACGGCTGATGTAGAGGCCGTGGGCGCCCTTGCCCGTGGGCAGGAACCGGGGCGGGCCGAACCGGTCGCCGTCGAGGATCCACATGCCGTTGGCCACCATGTCGGCGATGTAGAACAGCTTGCCGTCCGGGGAGATCTTGACGTCCTGCGGCATCGCGCCGCGGAACGGCAGCTTCTGCTGGCCGACGACCGTCATCCGCGCGGTGTCGACCTTCAGGAGTTCGCCGCTGAACTCGCAGGAGACGATGAAGTAGCGGCCGTCCGGGGAGAAGTCGGCGTGGTTGACGCCGTAGCAGCGGACCGGGACGGCCTTGACGACCTTCATGCTGTGCGCGTCGCGGAAGACCAGCTGACGGTCCATGGAGGCCATGACGACGGCGTACTTGCCGTCGGGCGTGAAGTACAGGTTGTACGGGTCGTGCACGGCGACCGGCTTGCCGGCCTTGCCGGTGCTCGGGTCGATGGGGGTGAGGCTGTTGCCGAGGTCGTTGTTGACCCAGAGGGTCTTCAGATCCCAGGACGGCACGACGTGCTGGGGCTGGCGGCCGACCCGGAAGGTGTCGATGACCTTGTAGGTCTGCGGGTCGATGACGCTGACCGTGTCGGAGATGGTGTTGGGGACGTACACCCGGGACGGGAAGTCCCTGACGACCGGCGAGAGCCGGTTCGGGCGGTCGGCGGCGTAGAGGTCCTTGGGGTTGTCGACCGGCGGCATCCCGGGCAGCACGTTCACCCGCTGCGCGTCGACCCGCGGCCGCACCGGGGCCTTGCTGTCGAGGGCCTCGTTCTCGTGCCGCCGGGAGCCGGAACTGCACGCGGACAGCAGCGTCAGGGCGGTGAGGGCGGCGCCCGCGGCCAGCAGGCGGGCGGCTTTCGTGGTTCGCATCAGCTCAGCAGCTCCGTGGTGGTGACCGCGCGCAGTGCACGCCGGTCGAGTTCGTGGAGGAGATCGGGCAGCGCGGCGACCGTGTCCGGGTACCCGAAGTGCAGGCTCACCACCGATCCGCCGCGCACTTCGGCGAGGACCTTGCGGGTGACGGCGGCGGCGCCGGGCCGGGTGTAGTCGAGCGAGTCGACGTCGTACGACAGCACGTGCGGGTAGCCGACGGCGCGGGCGAGCCGGGCGACCAGCGGGGAGGCGGTCGGTGCGCGGGAGGGGCGGAACCAGGTGCCGATGGAGCCGGTGAGCCGCTTCAGCCGGTCCGCGCAGTCGGTGATCTCCTTGCGGGCGTCCGCCTCGGCCAGGGTGTTGACGGAGATGTGCCGCTGGGTGTGGTTGCCGAGGTCATGGCCGCCGTCGAGGATCCGGCGGGCGATGTCAGGATGTTCGTCCAGCCAGGTGCCGACGGCGAGCACGGTGAGGTGGGAGCCGTGTTTCTCCGCCGTGTCGAGCAGCTTGTGGGCGATGCCGGGGTCGCCCTGGCCGTGGAAGGTGAGGGCGACCTCGGGGCGGCTGCGCGGGCCGTGGGTGATCTGGGCGGGCTGCCCGGGATAGGCGCGCGGGGCGGGGGCCGTGCCGGCGCCGGACGCGGAGGCGCCGGCGGTGCGATGGCCGAAGGGAGAGGCGGAGGGGGGCGCGGAGTCCGCAGCGTGGGACGGGGCGGCCTGGCCCGCGCCGCAACCGGCGGCGAGCGCGCCGCCGGCGACGAGCCCGGCGCCCGCGCGCAGCACCTCGCGTCGGTTGGTGGTGGTCACCCGCACCATTTAAGGGGCGATAGGTAAGAAAACCACCGATTGCCCCGAAAGGGGGATGATTTCGGGTCGCGTCGGGCCAATGCGATAGCGCTCCGGGCGGCTTCCGCGCCCCTGCGACGCGCTCAGCGGTCGGCGACCCGCATCTCGAACCATGTCGTCTTGCCTCTCGGCAGCAGGTCGACGCCCCAGCGGTCCGACAGCTTGTCCACCAGGAAAAGGCCGCGGCCGCTGATGTCCATCTCCTGAACCGGCATCAGACAGGGCAGCCCGCGCGAGGGGTCACGGACCTCTACCCGGATCCAGCCGGGACGGCGGCGCATCCGCAGGCCGAAGACCCGGGCACCGGTGTGCCGTACGGCATTGCCGACGAGTTCGGACACGAGTAAGACCGCGTCCTCGGTGAGCTTGGGGGACAGCCGCCAGGTGCGCAGAACGACGACCTGGGCGAGGCGGCGCGCGGTGGCCGCGGACTCCGGGCGGGACGGCAGGGGTACCTCCGCCTCCGCCGGGTTGCCGAACAGTTCGAGCGCCTTGAGCGCCTGTTCGTCCTCGACCGCGGGCGACCAGCGAGCCGCGGCCGCACGGCTGTGTCCCCGCGGCTGTTCGATGCCCTCCAGCCCCGCCATGCCCCCATGATGGCGGCCCGGAGGCCTCTTGGGGGCCGTTCCGGAGGAATGCGCCCCCTGCACGCCCCTGTTCCACGCCGCGCGACCGGCATATGCCGACGTCATGTCACTGGCCGGTAGGGCCTGACTGACCTGCGAGGACGGCTCGCTTCCGGGCAATCGTCAGGCTCCCTCGACGGCACGGACTTCAGGGTGCCTTAAGGCTCCCATAAACCGCTCCATCGAGGGACGCCGATGCGACGAGGCGTCAATTGCCAGGAGTGCCACGAGAGTTACGGGGAGGTTCAGCCACCGGCGGTCAGAGGAACTTGGCCTTGCCCGGGCCCTCCTCCACGAAGCTGCGCATGCCGCGCTCGCGGTCCTCGGTGGCGAACAGGCCCGCGAACCAGCCGCGTTCGACGGTGAGGCCGGTGTCGATGTCGGTCTCCAGTCCGCTGTCGACCGACTCCTTCGCCGCCCGCAGGGCGATCGCCGGGCCCTGCGCGAGCTTCGCGGCCCAGGCGTGCGCCTGCTCGTAGACCTCGGCGGCCGGGACGACCCGGTCCACCAGGCCGATCGCGAGGGCCTCGTCGGCCTTGACCATACGGCCGGTGAAGATGAGGTCCTTGGCCTTGGAGGGGCCGATCAGCCGGGGCAGCCGCTGGGTGCCGCCGGCGCCCGGGATCAGGCCGAGCAGGATCTCGGGCTGGCCGAGCTTGGCGTTCTCGGCGGCGATGCGGTAGTCGGCGCACAGCGCCAGCTCGCAGCCGCCGCCGAGGGCGTAGCCGGTGATGGCGGCGACGACGGGCTTGGGGATACGGGCCACGGCCGTGAAGGAGTCCTGCAGAGCGCGCCCGCGCAGGACCATCGCGGGGTGGTCCATGTTCTGCATCTCCTTGATGTCCGCGCCCGCCGCGAACACCCGCTCGCCGCCGTAGATCACCACGGCGCGCACATCGTCACGGCGCGTGACCTCCTCGGCCAGCTCCTTCAGCCGGTCCTGGGTGGCGACGTCCAGCGCGTTCATCGGCGGCCGGTCCAGACGCAGGATTCCGACACCTTCGGCGACTTCGAGATTGACGGTCATGGAGGCAGGTTAACGGGGATTAACGGCGGCTGGTCCGGTGCGGTCGATCACATTCGGCCGGGGGTCCGGGGGTTGTCCCCCAGGCAGACACAGCACGGGGATTAACGGCGGCTGGTCCGGTGCGGTCGATCACATTCGGCCGGGGGTCCGGGGGTTGCCCCCAGGCAGACACAGCACGGGGATCAACGGCGGCTGGTCAGGTGCGAACGGGAACGGGCCCGGTGCCGTACCTCACAGCACCGGGCCCGTACGTCAGGGAAAGGTCACTTCGTCCAGTCCGCCCAGGACATGTTCCAGCCGTTGAGGCCGTTGTCCGGGGCCACCGTCTGGTCGTGGGCGTTCTTCACGATCACCACGTCGCCGAGGATCGAGTGGTCGAACATCCAGGCGGCCGGGGTGGACTTGTCGTAGCCGCCGCGTACGTCGCTCAGGCCGACGCAGCCGTGGCTGGCGTTGTAGTTGCCGAAGGCGTCGCCGCCCCAGTAGTTGCCGTGCAGGAAGGTGCCGGAGGTGGTCAGGCGCATGGCGTGCGGGACGTCCTTGATGTCGTACTCGCCGCCGTAGCCGACGGTCTCGCCGTTCATCCGGGTGACGCTGAGCCGCTCGCTGATGACCATCTGGCCGTTCCAGGTCTCGTAGCCGGGCTTGCCGGTGGTGACCGGGATGGTCTTGATGACCTTGCCGTCCTGGGTGACCTTCATCGTGTGCTTCTTGGCGTCCACGACGGAGACCTGGTTGCGGCCGATGGTGAAGGTGATGGTCTTGCGCTGCTTGCCGTAGACACCGGAGCGGCCCTCGACCCCGTCGAGGTCGAGGTCGACGGTGACCTTGGTGCCTTCCTTCCAGTACTTCTCCGGGCGGAAGTCCAGGCGGTCGTTGCCGAACCAGTGGCCCTCGACGTCGACGGCGGGCTTGGTCGTGATCTTGATGGCCTTCTCGACGGCCTTCGGGTCGGTGATGCCCCGCGTGAAGTTGACGGAGAACGGCATGCCGACCCCGACGGTGGAGCCGTCCTCGGGGGTGAAGTCGCCGAGGAAGGTGTTCTTCGGGGTCAGGGTCGTGAAGGTGGAGTCCTCGGCGGCCGCGCGGCCGTCGGAGTCCTTGGCGACCGCGTGGACCGTGTACTTGGTGGCGGCGGCCAGATGGGCCGACGGCGTCCAGGACGCGCCGCCGCCGGATATGGATCCGTCGACCGTCGCGCCCTTGGCGTCCTTGACGGTGACTTCGGTCAGCTTGCCCTTGGCGACGTCCACCTTCAGCGCGCCGCTGGTGTCGACGCCGGTGGCACCGGACTTGGGCACGATGGTGACGGCGGCGGTGGACTGCCGTTCGGCCTGCTGAGTGCCGCCGCCGTCCTTGCCCTTGCCGTCGTCCGAACTCTTGCCGCCGCCCCCGCCGCACGCGGCAAGGGACAGCACCAGGGTGCCGGCCATGAGTGCCAGTCCCTTACGACCTCGCCGCCCCGCCGCCGACGCCCCCGATACAGGCCGTACGTTCAACTCGTTCTCCCCTCGCCGGGCCTGGTCAGACCCGCTCCCACCACACTGGTGCGCGCATATTAACTGTCTGGTTCTGGGCGAGGTGTCAGGTGAATGTCACCGTTCCGTCGCAACTTGCGCCGGGCCCGCCCGCCCCGGACCCCGCCCCTGGGACGTCTACCCGTCCCGGGCCGAAAGCGTGCCGGTATGCGGGGACTTGGTCACGCGGCCGCGCTGCCCGCCGTCACTGCGCCGCGCTGCCCGCCGTCACTGCGCCCCGGTGTCCGCCGTCCACCGCGCCCAGGTCATGTTCCAGCCGCCGAGTCCGTTGTCGGGGGCGACGGTCTTCTCGTGGCTGTGGACGACCTCGATGACGTCACCGATGAGGCTGCGGTCGAAGAACCAGCCCGCGGGGGTGTCCGAGCCGCCGCCCCTGACGTCCCTGAGGCCCACACAGCCGTGGCTGACGTTGACGCGCCCGGGGGCGTCCGGCGACCAGTAGTTGCCGTGCAGGAAGGTGCCGGAGTCGGTGAGCTTCATGGCGTGCGGGACGTCGGGGATGTCGTACTCGCCGCCGAAGCCGACCGTGTGGCTGTTCATGCGGGTGACGTCGAGCATGTCCATCACCACCATCCTGCCGTTGTACGTGGGGTTCTGCGGGGCGCCCGCGGTGATCGGCACGGTGGCGAGCAGCCGGCCGTCCCGGCGTACCTGCATGGTGTGCCGGGCCGCGTCCACCAGGGAGACCTGGCTGCGGCCGACGGTGAAGGAGAAGGTCTTGTCCTGGAGGCCGTAGACACCGGGCGCCCCCTGGACGTCCCGCAGGTTCAGGTCGACGGTGACCTCGGTGCCGGGTTTCCAGTACTGCTCGGGGCGGAAGTCCAGCCGGTTCCCGCCGAACCAGTGCGGGCGGATCTCGACCGGGGGCTGCGCGCTGACCCGGACGGCGCGGGCGACGGCGGCGCGGTCGGTGATCTCCCGGTTGAAGGCCAGCGAGACGATCATGCCGGTGCCGACGACGGCGCGGTTCTCGGGGGTGACGTAGCCGACGAACCGCTCGCCGGGGACGAGTGTGGTGAAGGTGGTGTGCCGGGCCGAGCGGCGGCCGTCCGGGGCGAGCGCCACCGCGTCGACGGTGTACCGGGCGGCGAGCGCCAGCCGGTCCTCGTCCGGCCGCCAGGTCAGCCCGTCGGCGCTGATCCGCCCGTGCACCGTGGTGTCCTGGGCGTCCTGCGACCGGACGACGGCCACCTTCTCCAGGCGCCCTCGGGACACCCGGACCCGTAGCCTCTGACCTGGGCGGACGGCCTTGGCGGCGTCGACGGGGGTCACCTGGACGTAGTCCTCGGGTGCCGGGGGTGTGCCCGGTGCTCCGGCCAGGCCGAGCGGGCCGGAACCGACGGCGGAGCAGCCCGCGAGCAGGCCCGCCCATGTCATGACCGCGGCCAGCACGGCTCCCGCGCGCCGTGCGCGTCCTTGTACGTGCCTCACGCCGGGCTCAACGACCGGGCCCGCTCCGGGGAAACGTGAGTGCGACGCACGCACTGGGCAGAACAGTGGGAAGGACGACATGCTGGGGAGCCGCCGCGCCCGCGCCGAAGGGGGGCGCCTTCTGGATCGGCCGGCCGTAAGGGACGAGTACGGCCGCCGCCGGTCGGGAAGGCACCCCCTCCTGCCGGGGCGCAGCCGTACCGGGTGGCCGGGGGGTGCCGTGGGGCACACCCGGCCCTTCGGCACGGCCGACTGCGCCGCTCCGGGGCGAGCCACTGAAAGAGGGGCCGACAGGTGACGAGCGCAGCCGAGCAGCGGGCACCGGCCGGGGAGCCGGCCGCCGGGACCGGGCAGCAGCCGGCCGTGGTGAACGGCGCCCGGCGCGCCGCGGTGCCGGTCCCGGTCGTGTGGCCGGGCGCGCCGACCCCGCTCGGGGCCCGGTTCCGGGTCGGTCCGGACGGGGTCGCGGGCACCAACTTCGCGCTGTGGGCGGCCGGTGCGGAGGCGGTCCGGGTGTGTCTGTTCGACGAGCGGGGCCGGGAGACACAGCTCGCGCTGACCGAGCTGACGCACGAGATCTGGCACGGCTTCGTGCCGGGCGTGATGCCGGGGCAGCGGTACGGCTATCGGGTGGACGGCCGCTGGGACCCGTGGACCGGCGCCCGCTGGAACCCGGCCAAGCTGCTGCTGGACCCGTACGCGCGGGCGGTGGACGGCGCCGCGGGCAACGACTTCTGCCGGCTGCCGCCCGAGGTGTACGGGCATGTCCGGGACTGGCCCGAGCAGTCGGTCGCCGACACCGTGCGCGACGACCGGGACTCGGCGCCGTACGTCCCGAAGGGCGTCGTCGTCCACGATGACGACGACTGGTCCGACGACCGGCGGCCGAAGACGCCGTGGGCGGACTCGGTGATCTACGAGCTGCATGTGCGCGGCTTCACCCGGCTGCACCCCGGCATCCCCGAGGAGCTGCGCGGCACCTACGCCGGTCTGGCGCATCCGGCGGCGATCGAGCACCTGGTGCGGTTGGGCGTGACGGCCGTCGAACTGCTCCCCGTCCACCAGTTCGCGCACGAGGACCATCTCCTGCGCCGTGGCCTGCGCAACTACTGGGGCTACAACTCCATCGGCTACTTCGCCCCGCACGCCGCCTACGCGGCCTCCGGTACGACGGGACAGCAGGTCGGCGAGTTCAAGCGGATGGTGCGCGCACTGCACGCGGCCGACATCGAGGTGATCCTCGACGTGGTCTACAACCACACGGCGGAAGCGGGCGAGTTGGGCCCGACGCTGTCCCTGAAGGGCATCGACAACCGCGGCTACTACCGGCTCCAGGACGACGCCCGCCGGTACGCCGACTACACCGGCTGCGGCAACACCCTGCACGTCGTCCAGCCCCAGGTGCTGCGGCTGATCACCGACTCGCTGCGCTACTGGGTGACGGAGATGGGCGTCGACGGCTTCCGCTTCGACCTCGCGGCGGCGCTGGCCCGCTCGATGCACGACGTCGACATGCTCTCCCCCTTCCTGGCCGTCATCGCCCAGGACCCGGTCCTGCGGCGCGTCAAGCTGATCGCCGAGCCCTGGGACATCGGCTCCGGCGGCTACCAGGTGGGCGCCTTCCCGCCGCTGTGGACGGAGTGGAACGACCGCTACCGCAACACGGTCCGCGACTTCTGGCGGCATGCTCTGCCCGACGTCCGCGAGATGGGCTACCGGCTGTCCGGGTCCAGCGACCTGTACGCCTGGGGCGGCCGGCGGCCGTACGCCTCGGTCAACTTCGTCACCGCGCACGACGGTCTCACCCTGCGCGACCTGGTGTCGTACGAGCACAAGCACAACGAGGCCAACGGCGAGGACAACCGCGACGGCACCGACGACAACCGCTCCTGGAACTGCGGGGCGGAGGGCGAGACGGACGAGGAGGCAGTACGGTCGCTGCGCCGCCGCCAGCTGCGGAACCTGCTGACGACCCTGCTGCTGTCCACCGGTGTGCCGATGCTGGTGGCCGGCGACGAACTGGGCCGCACCCAGCGCGGCAACAACAACGCCTACTGCCAGGACAACGAGGTCAGCTGGGTGGACTGGTCGCTGCTGGACGACCCGGCCTGGCGCCCGCTGTTCGAGCTGACCTGCCGGCTGATCGCACTGCGCCACCGGCACCCGGTGCTGCACCGCCGCGCCTTCTTCTCCGGCCGCGCGCACTCGGCGGACGGACTGCGCGACCTGGCCTGGTTCACGGCGCGGGGCACGGAGATGACCGAGGCCGACTGGTACGCCCCGGCGGCCATGCTCGGCATGTATCTCTCCGGGCGGGACATCCCGGGCCGTGACGAGCGGGGTGCGCCGGTCGAGGACGACAGCTTTCTCGCCGTACTGCACGCGGGCGACGCCCCGACGACCTTCGCCCTGCCGGGTCCGCCGTGGGCCGAACGGTACGAGGTGGTCGTGGACACCTCCCGCGAGGACCAGGCCGAGGCGCCGGGCACGGTGCACGCGGCGGGAACGGAGCTGACGGTTCCGCAGCGGGCGGTGCTGTTGCTGCGGGTGGCCCCTGTGTGACGGCTGAGCGTGACGCGGATCACGCTCGCCGGGTGCAGCGCCGGCGGGGGTCCAGGGCCTTTCTCCTGGTGTAGACAGCCGGCGAGGACAGGGACCGTGAGGATGGAGCAGGCTCGGGCCGGTGAGTACGACGCGTTCGTGGCGGCCCGCTGGTCGGTGTTGTTCCATCTGGCCCGTCTGCTCACCGGAGGGGATCGGCACCGGGCCGAGGACCTGTTGCAGGAGTCCTTGGTCAAGCTGTGGTTCGTCTGGCCGAAGGTGGCCGACGAGGCACCCGAGGCGTACGTCCGCACGGTGCTGGCGCGGGCGGCGGCCCGTTCGGCCCGTCGGCGCTGGTGGGGCGAGCGGCCCGTGGAGGAGCTGCCCGAGGTGGCGGCGGCCGGCGATCTGTCGGCGGCCGTGGCCGAGCGCTCCCGGCTGGAGGCGGCGCTGGCCCTCCTGAGCCCGCAGCAGCGGGCCGCGGTCGTCCTGCGCTACTACCAGGACCTGCCCGACCGTCAGGTCGCGGAGATTCTGGGCTGCCCGGTGGGCACCGCCCGGTCCCATGCCGCGCGCGGGGTGGCCCGCCTGCGCCGGCTGCTGGCCGACGTCATCGAGCCGGTGGGGTGAGGGGGGAGACATGGAGCACGGAGAGCACGTGGAGGACAAGGACCACTTCGAGCGGCAGCTCGCGCTGCTCATGCACGGCGCCCATGAGCAGACGTCCTACGACATCCCGCGCCGGGACCGGCTGCACGCGGGCGTGCGGGCCCGGCGCCGGGTGCGCACGGCGCGCCGGGCGGCCGGTTCGCTGCTGGCGGTGGCCGGTCTCGGGCTCGGGCTGTTCCTGTGGCCGCACGGTCGTGTCGAGGACCGGCCCAGCGCCCCGCGCCCCCACCCCGCGACCAGCCCGGTCCCCGTCCCGAGCACCTCGCCGAGCCCGTCGGCACCACCGAGCAGCACCGACTCGCCGAGCGGGCCGCCGTCCTCGTCCTCGACCGGCACCGCCACCCCGGACTCGACCCCGACGACCTCGAACGCGCCCGGCGCGGGCGGAAGTTCGGCCACCAGCACGCAACAGCCGCCAGCCACGTCCACGGCCACCGCGCAGAGCACCACCGCACCGCCGGCCTCCGCGACGGAGAGCGCGCCGCCCGACCCCTCGGACACCCCCTCATCGGTGATCAGCCCGACCCGCTGACGCCCCTTCCCGCCCGCCCCCACCCGTCCCCACCCATCCGCGTGCCTTCGGCATGCCCTCCTGACAGGAACAAACGGGGAGCAACATGATGAAACTCCGACCGGGCCGGTCGTCGGCACCGGCGCCCGCCCCCACCCCCGCACCCCGGCGTGCCCCGTTGCCGCCCCATGCCGAGGAACCGGTTCTGGACCTGGCCGTACCGGTGTTCAACGAGGAGAAGGACCTGGAGCCGAACGTCCGGCGGCTGCACACCCATCTGCGGGACACCTTTCCCTACCCGTTCCGGATCACCATCGCCGACAACGCGAGCACCGACGCCACCCCGGTGATCGCCGCCCGGCTCGCCGGCGAACTGCCCGAGGTGGTCTCGCTGCGGCTGCCCGAGAAGGGCCGCGGCCGGGCGCTCCGGGCGGCCTGGACCGGTTCGCGGGCGCCCGTGCTGGCGTACCTCGACGTGGATCTGTCCACCGGGCTCGCGGCGCTGCTGCCGCTGGTCGCGCCGCTTCTGTCGGGCCACTCCGACCTGGCCATCGGCACCCGGCTCGCGCCCGGCGCACGCGTGGTGCGCGGCCCCAAGCGCGAGGTGATCTCGCGCTGTTACAACGTCCTGCTGCGCTGCACGCTGACCGTCGGCTTCTCCGACGCGCAGTGCGGTTTCAAGGCGGTGCGTCGCGAGGCCGCCGAGCGGCTGCTGCCGCTGGTGCGGGACGGGGAGTGGTTCTTCGACACGGAGCTGCTCGTGCTGGCCGAGCGGGCGGGCCTGCGGATCCATGAGGTCCCGGTGGACTGGGTGGACGACCCCGACAGCAGCGTCGACATCGTCGCGACCGCGCTGGCCGACGTGCGCGGGATCATCCGGATGCGCCGGACCCTGGCCCAGCGCCGTCGCCGTGGCGGACGGGGCGTCGGATGACCGCGACCCTGTCCCGGCCGCAGAGCCCCACCGCACGACCCGGCTCCGGCTCCGGCCCCGGCTCTCGGCCGGGCTCCCGGTTGCGGGCCGCCGGCCGCCGGCACGGCCCCGTGCTCGCGCTGTTCGGCGCGCTCAAGCTGACCGGTTTCCTCTCCTTCATGTATCTGCTGTCCTCCGCCGGGGACTACCGCACCAGGGACCCCCGGTTCGGCGGCGGAGCGCACGCCTGGGACGTGCTCGCCACCTGGGACGGCTGGTGGTACCAGCAGATCGCCCTGCACGGCTACGACCCGAAGCTCGTCGAGGTCCCCGGCGCCACCGGACTGATCACGCTGGAGGGCAACTCGGCGGCGTTCTTCCCGCTGTACCCGGCCCTGGTCCGGATGGTCATGGCGGTCACCGGCCTCGGCCCGTACGGCGCGGGCATGCTGGTGTCGGTGCTCGCCTCCTTCGCCGCCGCCCTCGGCGTCTACGCGATCGCCGAGCGGTTCGGCGGGCGGCGGGCCGGGCTCGCCGCGGCCGGGCTGTGGGCGGTGTGGCCGGGCTCGGGAGTGGAGTGGGCCCTCTACTCGGACTCCCTCTATGTGGCCCTGGCCGCCTGGACCTGCTACACGGTCATCACCGGCCGCTGGCTCACCGCCGGTGTCCTCGCCTTCGCGGCCGGCCTCAACCGCCCCACGGCGGCGGCGCTGATCGCCGGGGTGGGCGTCGCCGCGCTGCTGTCCCTGCGCCGCCACGAGGACGGCGTCCCGCGCCCGCTGCTGGCCGCGGCAATGGCCCCGCTGGGCCTGTTCGGCTACCTGCTCTGGGTCGGCAACCGCATGGGTGACCTGGGCGGCTACTTCAAGCTCCAGTCGGGTGCCTGGGCGCACGAGTTCGACTACGGCAAGCAGACCCTGGACGTGCTGACGTCCGTGCCGGTGGGCCACTTCGGGGACTATCTGTTCGCGTACCCCTTCGCGGACGTCATCGGTGTCGGCGTGGTCCTGCTGGCCTTCGCGCTGCTCCCGCTGCTGCTGCGGCTGCGCCCGCCGTCGATCCTGGTGGTCCACACGGTCCTGACGCTCGCCCTGGTCCTCGGCAGCCAGCAGATCTTCGCGAACGTCTCCCGCTATCTGCTGCCCTGCTTCCCGCTGTTCCTGCCGCTCGCGGCCGCGATGCGCCGGCTGAGCCTGCCCGTGCAGTGCGCCCTGCTCGGCATCGCGGCCCTCGCCTCCGGGTCGTACGCGGGATACGTCCTGTTCGAGCTGGGGGTGCCGTGATCCCCGCTGCCGGACGTCTTTCGGTGGCGCATTTCGGTGGCGCAGTACACCGAGTCGGCGCGGAGCCGACCCGGCGGGTGCCGGTTCCTCGCGTCCGGAGGGACCGGCACCCGCGTTGAGGGAAGGTTTCAGCCGAGGCCGAGGGTGGAGAGGGCGGTCGTCCAGTCGTCGACTATGGCCTTCTGCGCGGCGGCGAGGGTGACCTCGCCTCCGCAGACGGCCTTCTTCAGCTTGTTCTCGACGACATCCTTGTCCGCGGAGGTCTTGTCGCCGTTGTGCGGCTCGGGCCAGAGGTTCTGCTCGCTCCGCGGGGCGCCGCCGAGTTCGAGCGGGACGAAGTGGTCCTCCTCGTAGTCCGAGGGGTTGGTGTCGGCGTAGCCGTACTCGACGATCTGCTTCTTCTTCAGCGCGGTGGTGTAGGAGCTGGGGGGCCGCACGGTCCCGGTCCAGCCGGGGACGCAGATGGTGGAGTCGATGGTGGACTGGGTGACGTCGGGGTTGAAGTCCCCGGGGGTACAGGCCGGGTCGGGCAGGGGGAGGTTGGACTGGCTGCAACTGGCGGCGTGGGCGGAGCCGGTGGTGACGCCGAGGCCCGCGGCCGCGAGGGCGAGGGCGGAGAGGGCGGTGACCACGGGGCGCGATATTCGGGACATGTGGGGGTCTCCCGGTGGGGGTGCCCGGCAGAACCGGGCCGGTCATGGGCATGACAGCACCGGGACCATCTATGCGGGTAGACCTCTTTGCCCGACCGAGGGCTCATTTGGTTGAACGTTTGTCCGCGCGAGAGCAGCGCGCGACTGAGGCTTGAAGCGGCCTTGGCGACGGGCCCGGAAAGGGCTTCGGACACGCGGGCGAGGCGGTGTGACGTCCCGTCGACCATCCACCATAGCCCGCGTGAACGCGCACCGAACCGCAGTCTTCCGGATCGGCCGGACCAGCTCGGTCCGCTGACCGTGCCGCCGAAGATCCCGTCGTTGGTCGGCGCTGTGGGGCATCGCCCTGGTCCACTTCCAGGACGGGGACATGCCGGCCGTCGTCGCGACCCTGACCAGGGCACGCTCGATCGCCGCGCGGTCCGGCTTCACCTCGGGGGAAGCCATCAGCGATCTCCAGCCGGCCTGGTATCTGCCGGCCGGTCCGGCAGGGGCCCGCGAAGGCGCGCGCCGGGCCCTCGATCTCCTGGTGCGCGCGGTCGCCGTGTTCGAGCGGCAGCCGAACGGCTCCGACGAACTCGGCGCGCTCCACGCGGGCGTCGTCGCCCTGGCCGTCCTCGGTGTCCCCGAGACCGCGGCGCGGCTGCACGCCGCCGTCACCGACCACGCCGCACGGAGCGGCACCGATCCCGGCCGCTGCCGGCGGTTCGCCGGACCGCGCCTGGAGAACCGGGTGACCCGACTGCTCGCGTCGCTGCCTCCCGTGCGCAGCGCTCCCCTGGCCCGGGACGAGATGGTCACGCTGTTCACCGACGCCGTCACCGCGCTGCCCGGGTGGCCGTGACGGCTCGCTGTAAGCCGGTTGACATGCCGTCCGGCGACCCTGCGGGCAGCGCCGACGCTTGCGGAGAGGACCCGATCATGACCGATTCCCAGCTCAGCCCGCGCGACCTCGCGATCCGCTGTCTGCGGCTGATGGCCGACGGCGGCTCGGCTCTCCCGGTTGACCGCCTCGGGGTGGATGAGCGCCTCGAAGTCGGCCCGCCACACGGGCACGTTCGTCACCTACGACGAGAACGCCCGGCCCGACGGGGCCTTCCCCCCGACCGGGAAGACCTTCTCCGTCCCCCAGACCCACTGGTGCCGCATCGCCGACGGGCGGCTGATCGAGCACTGGGCCAACCACGACGACCTCGGCCAGGCCGTCCAACTGGGCTGGATACCCCCCACACCCTGGTCACGAGGGGTCGTAGCCCGGCATCAACCGATCGGCTGATGCCGCTTCGAGCGGGCCGGCCGATGTGCCGGGCCCCGCCGGAACGGGATTCTCATGTCATGCCATCCGTCATCGAAGTCACCGAACTGCGCAAGTCGTACGGCGGCCGGGCCGTCGTCGACGGCGTCTCCTTCACCGTCGAGGAGGGCGAGATCTTCGGGATCCTCGGCCCGAACGGCGCCGGCAAGACCACCACCGTGGAGTGCGTCGAAGGGCTGCGCGTCCCCGACGGCGGCCGGATCCGGGTCGCCGGTCTCGACCCCGTCGCCGACCACGACGAGGTCGCCAGGATCCTCGGCGCCCAGCTCCAGCAGAGCGAACTGCAGGCCAAGCTCACCGTGCGGGAGGCGCTGGAGCTGTACTCCGCCTTCTATCCGAACCCGGCCGACTGGCGGCCGCTGGCCGAACGCCTGGGCCTTACGCCCAAGTTGGGCACCCGGTTCGGCAAGCTGTCCGGCGGGCAGCAGCAGCGTCTGTTCATCGCGCTGGCGCTCATCGGCAGTCCCCGCGTCGTGGTGCTGGACGAGCTGACCACCGGCCTCGACCCGCGCGCCCGCCGCGACACCTGGCAGCTCATCGAGGACGTCCGGGCGAGCGGGGTGACCGTGCTGCTCGTCACCCACTTCATGGAGGAGGCGCAGCGGCTCTGCGACCGTATCGCGGTCATCGACAAGGGGCGGGTCGCGGCGCTGGACACACCGGCCGGTCTCATCCGGCGTTCCGCCGGGGCCACCGTCGTGTCCTTCACACCGTCGGCGCCGCTGGACGAACGGGAGCTGACCGGGCTGCCCGCGCTGGCCTCCGTGGAGCACCGGGACGGCCGGATCACCCTCACCGGCACCGACGAGACGGTCGACGCGGTCATCTCGCTGCTCGCCCGCCATCACATCACCGCGCACCAGTTGCGCGTCACCGACGCCACCCTGGACGACGCGTTCCTCGACCTGACCCGTGACCACACCGAGGAGGCCGCGGCATGAACACCGCCGTGCTGCGCACCGAGTTCCGTCTGTTCCGCCGCGAGCCCGCGGCCTGGTTCTGGATCTTTCTGTTCCCGACGCTGCTGCTGGTGATCCTCGGCTCGATCCCCTCGTTCCGGCACGTCGACACATCGATGGGCGGGCTGCGGCCCATCGACGCCTATGTGCCGGTGGCCGTGCTGGTCGCCCTGCTCATGTCGGGGGTGCAGGCGCTGCCGCAGGCCCTGACCGGCTACCGGGAGCGGGGCATCCTGCGCCGGATGTCCGCCACTCCGGTACGGCCCTCCGCCCTGCTGTCGGCGCACATGCTCGTGCAGGGCGTGGTCGCCCTGGCCTCGGCGCTGCTCGTCGTCGTGGTCGGCCGTGTCGCCTTCGATGTGACACTGCCTCAGCAGCCGGCCGGCTATCTGCTCGCCCTGCTGCTCGCCGCGGCGGCCGCGCTCGCCCTCGGCAACGTCGTCTCGGCGCTGTCCCGGACCACGAAGATCGCGAGCGCGATCGGCTCGGCCGTGTTCTTCCCGATGATGTTCTGTGCGGGGGTCTGGCTGCCCATCCAGTCCATGCCGCACACGCTGGCCCGGGTGGTCCAGCTGACCCCGTTCGGCGCGGCGGCCCGCGCCCTGAACGAGGCGGCCTCCGGGCACTGGCCCGGCTGGGCGCACCTCGGCGTGCTCGTCCTGTGGACGGTACTGCTGACGGCCGGTGCCGCGCGCTGGTTCCGCTGGGAGTGAGCGGGGAGAGCCCCCCGGGGGGGGAGCGAGCCGTGCCGGACACTGAGGGCATGACGAACACCGTGGAACCGCTGCGCCGGGTCTTCTTCGACTCCTGGGGACCCTACGTGCTGCTCGCCGTGTCGGTCGTGACGGCGGCGGGCGCGGCCCGCGCGCTCGGCATGACACGGGACGAGATGTACGCGGCCGGCGCGCTGGCGGTCACCGCCGTGCCGCTCCAGATGCGCCTGGGGCGGGCGAGGCAGAACACGCCGGGACCGAACCGGTGGAGCGCGGCGCTGTACTTCACGCGCTGGGCACTGGGCTTCGTCCTCGCCTGGCTGAACCCGTTCTTCGCCTTCTACGCCGCCGCCGGCTACTACAGCGCCGACCGGCATCTGCCGCGCCGGCTGGTCATGCCGGGACTCTGCCTGACCGCGATCACCATGGCCGGCAGCCAGATCGGCGGGCTGCCGCCACAGGGGCTGTTGGCGTGGACGGGTTTCGTCGTGGTCTTCGGCGCCAACCTCGGACTGGTCTCCGTTTTCACCCGGTTCGGCCGGCAGGAACAGGCCCTCACCCAGGCCCAGGCCGGGATCATCGCCGAACTGGAGCGCACCAACACGGCGTTGCAGCAGGCCCTGGACGAGAACGCGGCCCTGCACGCCCAGCTCCTCGTCCAGGCCCGGGAGGCGGGCGTCGCCGACGAGCGCCGCCGGCTCGCCGCCGAGATCCACGACACCATCGCCCAGGGCCTGACCGGGATCATCGCCCAGCTCCAGGTGGTGGCGAACGCCCCCGACCTGGACACGGCCCGCACCCACCTGGAGCGCGCCTCCGGCCTCGCCCGGCACAGCCTCGGCGAGGCCCGCCGCTCGGTGCACAACCTCACGCCGGTCGCCCTCGCCGTCGACGGGCTGCCGGAGGCACTGAAGAAGACGGTCACGGAGTGGGGCGAACGCACCGGTGCGCGCGCCGACTTCACGGTCACCGGCACCATCGAGCAGCTGCACGACGAGGTCGCGGCGACCCTTCTGCGCATCTGCCAGGAGGCCCTGTCCAACGCGGCCCGGCACGCCCGCCCGGCCCGGGTCGGGGTGACCCTGTCCTTCATGGGCGACGAGGTCACGCTGGACATCCGTGACGACGGCACCGGCTTCGACCCGGCCGCCGTACCGCGACGCACCGTCCCCCACTCTCGGCTTCGCTCGAGCGGGGGGACCCCCACCGGCGGCTTCGGTCTGGACGGCATGCGGGCCCGTGCCGAACGCATCGCGGGCTCCCTCACGGTCGAGTCGGAACCGGGCTGCGGCACGGCGGTGTCGGCTCGCGTACCGTTGGTGCGCGATGACCACTGACGCCCCCATCTCCCTCCTGATCGTGGACGACCACCCCGTGGTCCGCGACGGCCTGCGCGGCATGTTCGAGTCCGCCCCCGGATTCACCGTGCTCGGCGAGGCCCCGGACGGCACGGCGGCGGTGGAGCGGGCCGCGGCCCTGGACCCGGATGTGATCCTCATGGACCTGCGGATGCCCGGCGGTTCCGGGGTGGACGCGATCCGCGAGCTGACCCGGCGCGGCGCCCGCGCCAAGGTGCTGGTCCTCACCACGTACGACACCGACTCCGACACCCTGCCCGCGATCGAGGCGGGCGCGACGGGCTATCTGCTGAAGGACGCCCCGCGCGACGAGCTGTTCACCGCCGTCCGCGCCGCCGCCGAGGGCCGAACCGTCCTCTCCCCGGCCGTCGCCTCCCGCCTGGTCCTCGCGGTCCGCACTCCCCGCCGGCCCGGCGACGAGCCCCTCTCCGCCCGCGAACGCGAGGTCCTGGCCCTGGTCGCCAGGGGCACCTCGAACCGCGAGATCGCCCGCGAACTCTTCATCAGCGAGGCCACGGTCAAGACCCACCTCACCCACCTCTACACCAAACTCGGCGTCAACGACCGGGCGGCGGCGGTGGCGGCGGGGTACGACCGCGGGATCCTGGGCTGAGCCGCACTGCTGACCGGCGGTGCGCTACCCCATGACCTCACGGGCCGCGTCGAGAAACGCCGACCGGTTTCCCTCAAGGTAGTCCCGCACGCTCTCACCGTCGGGCAGGCCCTGCCACACGGTCCTGTTGAGGTCGAGGAAGTGCGCGTGTGCGGCGTCGGGCAGAGGCCGGGGGAACTGGACGCGCAGGAGCCGGTCCGCGACCCAGAACCTGGACATGACGTCCCGGGTCACGAGGTACCAGTCATCGGTGTCGTCCCACTCGGACGGCCGGGTGTAGGCGCATCGTTCCGCCTCCGCCGATGCCTCGATGAACCGCTCCAGCAGCGCCAGCCGCTCCGCGCGCCGGGTCTCCGACAACGCGATCCGCTGCCGCTGCTGTTCGGCACGTTCCGCCGACAGCTGGGTCCGGTGCTGGACGAGGTAGGACAACAAGCCGCCGAGGACGACGCCGCCCAACGATATGAGTGACACCCAGATCTGACCTGCCATGGCGGTCATCGTCCCATGCTGCCGTGGGGCCTGGTCCCCGCGATATTCGATGGAGCCGGTGTCCCCGGTCCCGATAAATTCGGGGTTTCCCAGCGGGGGCGAGCCGACCGGGGGACGACGGTGATCGACGCGTACGAGGATCCGGGCACGCCCGACATCCGCGGAGGGTGGCACTTTCTGTGGTGGCTGGTGCTGCGCCAGCCGGGGCGGGCGGTGGCCGGGGCGCTGCTCGGCAGTGTGTGGATGGTGCTGCTGGCCGCGCAGCCGTATCTGATGGCGCGGGCCGTGGACGACGGGCTGGTGCCGGGGCGGCTCGGGGTGCTGGCCGGCTGGGCCGGGACGATGTTCGTGCTCGGCTCGGTGAACGCGTGGCTGAGCATCATGCGGCACCGCACGATGACCCGGGTGCGGATGGACGCCAACTTCCGCACGGTGAAGGTGGTCGTGGGCCAGGTGGTGCGGCTCGGGGCGGTGCTGCCGCGCCGGGCGGGGGCCGGTGAGGTGGTGACGATCGGGGTGGGCGACGTACAGACCATCGCGCAGGCGATGACCGTGGTCGGTCCGGGCGTCGGCTCGGCCGTCGTCTATGCGGTGGTGGCCGGACTGCTGCTCACGATCTCGGTGCCGCTGGCCGCCGTCGTCCTGCTGGGGCTGCCGGTGATCGCGCTGGTCACGGGGCCGCTGACGCTGCGGCTGCAGGGCACGGAGAGCGGGTACCGGGAGCGGCAGGGGGTGCTGACGGCGCGCATCGGGGATCTCGCGGGCGGACTGCGTGTGCTCAACGGGCTCGGCGGCAAGGGGCTGTTCGCGGATGCCTTCCGCACGGACTCGCGGCGGCTGCGCGCGCAGGGCTACCGGGTGGGCGCGGTGGCCAGCTGGGTGCAGGCGCTCGGCGTGGGGCTGCCCACCCTGTTCCTGGCCGTGGTGACCTGGCTGGCGGCCCGGCTCGCCGCCCAAGGGGCTGTCAGCATCGGCGAGTTGGTGTCGGTGTACGGCTATGTGGCGGTGCTGGTGGGTCCGGTGGCCTTCTTCGTGGAGATGAGCTACCAGATGAACCGGGGCGTGGTGGCCGCCCGCCGGATCGTCCGGCTGCTGCGGCTGGAGCCGGCGCCGGACGACGGCATCCACCCGGCGCCCGAGGGGCCGGCCGAGTTGCACGAACCGGTGTCCGGGGTGCGGGTGGTGCCGGGCCGGCTCACCGCGCTGGCCGCGGCCCGGCCCGCCGAGGCCGCCGCCGTGGTCGACCGGCTCGGCCGGTTCGGGCCGACCGATGCCACCTGGGGTGCGGTACGGCTCGACGCGGTCCCGCTCGACGACGTACGGCGGCGGATCCTGGTCGCGGACAACGAGGCCGATCTGTTCGCCGGGCCGCTGCGCGAGGTCGTGGCCACCGGGCACACCCCCGACGAGGCGGCGCTCGCCCGGGCGCTGTACGCGGCCGCCGCCGAGGACGTCGTACGCGCACTGCCGGGCGGGCCGGAGTCGACGGTGGCCGGGCAGGGCCGCAGCCTCTCCGGCGGACAGCGGCAACGGGTGCGGCTGGTGCGGGCGTTGCTCGCCGATCCCGAGGTGCTGCTCGCCGTGGAGCCGACCTCGGCGCTGGACGCGCACACGGAGGCGGCGGTCGCCCGGCGGCTGCGCGCGGCGCGCGAGGGCCGTACGACGGTGGTGACCTCCACCTCGCCGCTGCTGCTGGACCGCGCGGACACGGTCGTGTTCCTGGTCGACGGGAAGGTCGCGGCGAGCGGACCGCACCGGCGGCTGCTGGCAGCGGAGCCGGGCTATCGGGCACTCGTCGCCCGGGACACGGAGCAGGACACAGCGAAGGACACAGAGAAGGGTCCGGGGCAGGATCCGGAGCGGGACCCGGAAGGGGCCGTGCGATGACGGCGGGCGAGGGGCTGCTGCCGGTCGCGGACCGGGGCCGGGTGCGGCGCGCCGCGCTGCGGCTGGTGCGCGCCGACGGGCGGGCGTTCGCCGCCGCGCTGGTGCTGAACGCGCTGGCGGCCGGGACGGGGCTGGTCGGGCCGTGGCTGGTCGGGCGGATCGTCGACGAGGTGCGGGCCCGGCACGGGGTCGGCACGGTGGACCGGCTCGCAGTGTGGATCCTGCTGTGCGCGCTCGCGCAGGTGCTGCTGGCCCGCTGGGCGCGCCTGGTGGGGTACCGGTTCGGGGAGCGGACGCTGGCCCGGGTGCGCGAGGAGTACGTCGAGCGGGTGCTGGCGCTGCCCGCGTCGACGGTGGAGCGGGCCGGCACCGGCGATCTGACGGCGCGCGGCACGGCGGACGTGGCGGTCGTCGGCACCACGCTGCGCGACGTCGGCCCGGAGCTGCTGGTCAACACCGTGCAGGCGCTGTTCGTACTGGTCGCGGTGTTCGCGCTCGACCCGGTGCTCGGGGCGTTCGGGGTGCTCGGACTGACGCCGATCTGGCTGGCGCTGCGCTGGTATCTGCGGCGGGCCCGGGACGGCTATCTCGCGGAGGGCGCGGCCACGTCCGAGGTCGCGGAGATCGTCGCCGCCACGGCGGCCGGGGCCCGGACCGTCGAGGCGTTCGGGCTGCGCGGGCGGCGCATCGCGGCGAGCCGGGACGCCCTGGAGCGGTCCCTCCGTACCCGGCTGTACACCCTGTCCCTGCGGACGGTGTTCTTCCTGGCGGTCGAGGTGACGTACACCGTGCCCGTGGCGGGTGTGCTGCTGCTCGGCGGGTGGCTGCACCAGCGCGCTGCGATCGGGGTCGGCGCGGTGGTGACCGCGGCGCTGTATCTGCGGCAGTTCACCGAGCCGCTCGACGAGATCCTGATGCGGGTGGAGCAACTGCAGTCCAGCAGCGCCTCGTTCGCCCGTGTGGAAGGGCTGGCGCAGGCACCGCGCGGGGAGAGTGCGGCCGGCTCGCCGGTTCCGGCGGACGACCGGATCGACGTGCGCGGGGTGCGGTACTCGTACGAGCGGGGCGGCGAGGTGCTGCGCGGGGTGGACCTGACGGTACGGCCCGGGGAGCGGCTCGCGGTGGTGGGCCCCTCCGGCGCCGGGAAGACGACGCTCAGCCGGCTGCTCGCGGGCATCGACCGGCCCGGGAGCGGCACGGTGACGGTCGGCGGGGTGCCGGTCGCCGAACTGGAGCCGGAGGTGCTGCGCCGCCAGGTGGTACTGGTGACGCAGGAGCACCATGTCTTCCTCGGCTCGGTCCGCGACAACCTGCTGATCGCCGAGCCGGAGGCGACGGACGCCGGCCTGTGGGCGGCGCTCACCGCGGTCGGGGCCGACGACTGGGTCCGTGCGCTGCCGGACGGCCTCGACACCGGGCTCGGCGAGGGCGGCTGCGCCACCGACGGCTCCCAGGCGCAGCAACTCGCCCTGGCCCGGGTGGTGCTGGCCGACCCGCACACCGTGATCCTGGACGAGGCGACCGCCCTGCTGGACCCGGCGACGGCCCGGCACGCCGAACGCGCGCTCGCCGCCGTCCTCCAGGGCCGTACGGTCATCGCCATCGCGCACCGTCTGCACACGGCCCATGACGCCGACCGGGTCGCCGTCATGGAGGACGGCCGCCTGACGGAGCTGGGCAGGCACGAGGACCTGGTGACGGCCGGCGGCGCCTATGCCGCCCTGTGGCGGACCTGGCACGGCGACACCGCGGCAGGGGCGTGACCCGCGGCGCCCGGAACCAGACAACCGCGCCCCCGTGTACGACTGGTGGCGGGACCGTCGTCCCGGTCCGCCGCCCCGGTGACCGCACCCTCTCCCCCGGTGAGCGGTTCGCATATCGAACGTGAACATCCGGTCAACGGAGCATTTCCGGCCAAGTTTGTGACGCGGTCCTGACAGGCGTGCTGATCCCCTGTCACTCTTCCCAGGCCGACTCACAGCAACCCCACAGACCCATCCGCTGTCGATGAGCGGCCTGCACGTGGTTCCGCGTAACGCCCTGTTCTGCCCGGACGTCCCAACCCACCGTCCGGTCTCCCCTGGCCGCGCGACCCGCGGTCACGCAGAAGGAGTCAGTGTTGAGAAGCAGTTCCTCTCGCAGACGCACCTCCCACACAGCGCAGCGCCCCACGGGGCACCACCGCACCGCCACCGTCGCCCTCGCCGGTGTCGCCGCCCTGATCGCCGCCGCCGTCCAGTCGGGCGCAGCCAGCGCCGCACCGGCGAAGCCGCAGCCGGCCAAGGTGAACGCGGCCCATGTCGCGGTCGGGCTGACGCCCTCGCAGCGCGTCGAGCTGATACGCCACGCCGACGCCACGAAGGCCGCCACCGCCCGCTCACTGGGCCTCGGCGCCAAGGAGAAACTGGTCGTCAAGGACGTCCTCAAGGACGCCGACGGCACCGTCCACACCCGCTACGAGCGCACCTACGCCGGCCTGCCGGTGCTCGGCGGCGACCTCGTCGTGGACACCTCCGCCTCGGGCAAGACCATGGACGTCATCAAGGCCACCCGCGCCACGGTGAAGGTCTCCGGCCTCACCCCGGCCGTCTCGAAGGCCGCTGCCGAGAAGCAGGCCGTCCAGCGGGCCAAGGCGCGCGGCGGCAGCAGGTCCGCGGCCGACTCCGTCCGCAAGGTCATCTGGGCGGCGAGCGGAAAGCCCGTCCTCGCCTACGAGACGGTCGTCGGCGGCCTCCAGGACGACGGCACCCCGAACCAGCTGCACGTCATCACCGACGCCGCCACCGGCAAGAAGCTCTACGAGTACCAGGGCATCGAGACCGGCGTCGGCAACACCCAGTACAGCGGGCAGGTGAACCTGACCACGACCCAGTCGGGTTCGACGTACACGCTGACCGACGGGGCGCGCGGCGGCCACAAGACGTACAACCTCAACCACGGCTCCTCCGGCACCGGGACGCTGTTCTCGCAGTCCAACGACACCTGGGGCAACGGCACCACGTCGAACGCCGCGACCGCGGGCGCGGACGCCCACTACGGCGCGCAGGAGACCTGGGACTTCTACAAGAACACCTTCGGCCGCAGCGGCATCAGGAACGACGGCGTCGGCGCCTACTCCCGCGTGCACTACGGCAACGCGTACGTCAACGCCTTCTGGGACGACGGCTGCTTCTGCATGACGTACGGCGACGGATCGGGCAACAACGACCCGCTGACCTCGCTGGACGTGGCCGGCCACGAGATGAGCCACGGCGTCACATCCAACACCGCGGGCCTGGACTACAGCGACGAGTCCGGCGGCCTGAACGAGGCCACCAGCGACATCATGGGCACCGGCGTGGAGTTCTACGCCAACAACAGCAAGGACGTCGGTGACTACCTCATCGGCGAGAAGATCAACATCAACGGCGACGGCACCCCGCTGCGCTACATGGACAAGCCCAGCAAGGACGGCAGCTCGGCCGACTCCTGGTACTCGGGCGTCGGCGGCCTCGACGTGCACTACTCCTCGGGCGTCGCCAACCACTTCTTCTATCTGCTGAGCGAGGGCAGCGGCGCCAAGACGATCAACGGCGTCAGCTACGACTCGCCGACGGCGGACGGACTTCCGGTCACCGGCATCGGCCGGGACAAGGCGCTGCAGATCTGGTACAAGGCGCTGACCACCAAGTTCACCTCCACCACCGACTACGCCGCCGCCCGCACCGGCACCCTCGCGGCGGCCGGCGAGCTGTACGGCACCTCCAGCGCCGAGTACAAGGCGGTGCAGGACGCGTGGGCGGGGGTGGCGGTCGGCGCGCGCTCCGGCGGCGGCGACACCGGTTCGACGTACGAGAGCAACACCCAGGTGGCCATCCCGGACAACGGGCCCGCCGTCACCTCGCCCATCACGGTCTCCGGCCGAACCGGCAACGCGCCGAGCAACCTTCAGGTGGGCGTCGACATCACCCACACCTGGCGCGGTGACCTGGTGATCGACCTCGTCGGCCCGTCGGGCAAGACGTACCGGCTGAAGAACTTCAGCTCCTCGGACTCGGCGGACAACGTCAAGCAGACCTTCACGGTCAACGCCGCCACCGAACAGGCCAACGGCACCTGGAAGTTGAAGGTGCAGGATCAGGCCACGTACGACACCGGAACGATCAACGGATGGAAGCTGACGTTCCCGTAAATCATCCGCAACAAGCCCGGAAACCGGGCGTCGTCCGAGGGTGCGGCACCCTCGGGCGGCGCCCGTTAACACACCTGCAACGTTTCTCGGTCAGTCGGTTTTCGGCCAACATCACTTCAGGGCCCTGACATGTACGCGCCCCTGATGTCACCCTTCCTTCACCCGCCGCTGAGCTTCACCACACAACTCCGGCCAGTATCCCCACGCTGACCGGACTCCCCCACGAGAAGGAGCTTGCGTGAGCCCCCTCTATGCGCGTCACAAGCGCACCACTCTGGCCATCGCCACCGCCGTTGCCGCCGGAGCCCTCATCTCCACCGGTCTGGCCACCAGCGCCTCCGCCCAGACCCCGGCCGGTGCCGCCGCCGAACCCCTGGCCGCCGCCCCGACCTCGCTCTCCGCCGCCGCCCGCACCTCCCTCATACAGAAGGCGGAGGCCGACGCCTCCGCGACGGCGCAGCACATAGGCCTCGGCGCCAAGGAGAAGCTGGTCGTCAAGGACGTCGTCAGAGACACCGACGGCACCGTCCACACCCGCTACGAGCGCACCTACGCGGGCCTGCCGGTGCTCGGCGGCGACCTCGTCGTCCACACCGCCAAGTCCGGCAAGACCGAGGGCGTCACCAAGGCGACCAAGGCGACCATCAAGGTGGCCTCGCTCAAGCCGCAGATCACCGCCGCCAAGGCCGCGCAGCAGGCGGTCTCCGCCGCCCGGACCCTCGGCTCCGCCAAGTCCGCCGCGAACGGCGCCCGCAAGGTGATCTGGGCCGGCTCCGGCACGCCCGTCCTCGCCTACGAGACGGTCGTCGGCGGCCTCCAGGACGACGGCACCCCGAACCAGCTGCACGTCATCACCGACGCCGCCACCGGCAAGAAGCTCTTCCAGTACCAGGGCATCGAGAACGCGACCGGCACCGGCAAGACGCTGTACTCGGGCACCGTCAGCCTCACCACCACCCAGTCGGGCTCCTCGTACAACCTGACCGACGCCTCCCGCGGCGGTCACAAGACGTACAGCCTGGCCCGCAAGACGTCCGGCAAGGGCACCCTGGTCAGCAGCTCGACCAACACCTTCGGCACGGGCACCGCCTCCACCTCCGCCAGCGACCAGACGGCCGCCGCCGACGCCGCCTACGGCGCGCAGGAGACCTGGGACTTCTACAAGAGCGTCTTCGGCCGCAGCGGCATCAAGAACGACGGTGTCGGCGCCTACTCCCGCGTCCACTACGGCAGCAGCTACGTCAACGCCTTCTGGGACGACAGCTGCTTCTGCATGACCTACGGCGACGGCGAGGGCAACAAGGACCCGCTGACCTCGCTGGACGTGGCCGGCCACGAGATGAGCCACGGCGTCACCGCCAACACCGCGGGCCTGGACTACAGCGGTGAGTCCGGCGGCCTGAACGAGGCCACCAGCGACATCATGGGCACCGGTGTGGAGTTCTTCGCCAACAACGCGTCCGACAAGGGCGACTACCTCATCGGCGAGAAGATCAACATCAACGGCGACGGCACCCCGCTGCGCTACATGGACAAGCCCAGCAAGGACGGCAGCTCGGCCGACTCCTGGTCCTCCTCCGTCGGCGACCTGGACGTCCACTACTCCTCGGGCGTGGCGAACCACTTCTTCTACCTGCTGTCGGAGGGCAGCGGCGCGAAGACGATCAACGGCGTGAGCTACGACTCGCCCACGTCCGACGGCTCCAAGGTCACCGGCATCGGCCGGGACAAGGCGCTGCAGATCTGGTACAAGGCGCTGACCACGTACTTCACGTCCACCACCGACTACTCGGACGCCCGCTCGGGCACCCTGAAGGCGGCCTCGGACCTGTACGGCGCCGGCAGCACCGAGTACAAGACGGTGGCGGCGGCCTGGTCCGCCGTCAACGTCAGCTGACGCACCCGAAGGTGACACCGGGCGGCACCCGGACGGAAATCGTCCCGGGTGCCGCCCTACCCTTGTGACCCATGTCCTCGGCGCCCTTCACCTACGAGCCGGTCGGCGCGACCCGCGACGACCTGACGTACTGCCCGCCCGGCTTCCATCCCCTGCTCGTCCGCACCCGCCTCGGCGAGGGACAAAAACTCTTCCACCGGGCCGCCGACGCGGTCCTCACCTGGGAGATGCACCGCGCCCTCGGCGTGGGCATCGACGCCGGCGCCGACCGCGCGGCACCCGACGTCGACGTCACGGTCACCCTCGCGGGAGTCATCAAGGCCCCCTGCCGCATCATCTGGACCACCGAGGAACCCCGCCGGGCCGGCTGGGCCTACGGCACCCTCGAAGGCCACCCCGAGTGCGGCGAGGAGGCCTTCCTGGTCGACCGCACCGGGGACGGCACGGTGTGGCTGACGGTCGCGGCCTTCAGCAAGGGAGCCAAGTGGTACGCCCGGGCCGGCGGCCCGGCCACCCGCGGCCTGCAGCACGCGTACGCCCGCCGCTGCGGTGCGGTCCTGCGCAAGCTGTGCGAGGGACTGTCCGAGGAATGACCGAAAACCCACCCATGACCCGCAGAGCACTGCTCGTCCCGCTGCAGACGGCCGCCTCCGTCGCGCTGCTCGTCGCCCGCGTCGCCTGGGACTCCGACACCTTCCAGCACTGCCGCTACCTGGGCCCGTCGACGCGCATGTACGTCACCTCGTGGACCGGCCTCGCCTGCGCCCTCGGCGCCCTGCTGGCGTTCGCCACCCTGCCCCGCGCCGAACGACGCGGCATCACAGCCGCGTCGGCGGCACTCTCGGTCCTTGCGGCACTGCTCCTGCTGGCCGGCGTCTACTGGCTCTACGCCCCGGACCCGTCGGGCGGGGACGACTGCTCGGGCATGCGTCCGCTCATTCCGTAGCCGCCCGGCGGGTCCCGCACCGCTCAGCGCAGCAGCACCCCCGCCCCCTCCGCCACGTCCTGCGAGGGCATCGCCACCAGGCCCGGTTCCGCGCCGGAGGCGAGGAGACGGTGGGCGGGGAGGATGCGGACCGTGTAGCCGTAGGGGCCGGTGCGGTCCAGGGCGAGGGGGCCCTCGTACACCAGCCGGCCCTCCAGGTCCGGGGCGCCGGCCGGCTTCAGCGGGACCACCGTCGCATCCGTGATGCGGTCCGCGGCGTCCACCCGGCCGGAGACCGCCTGGACCTCCACGTCGTCGGGGGTGAGCTCACCGAGGCCGACCCGGACCCGCAGGCCCACCGTCGTGCCCAGCTCCGCGGTGGCCGTCGTCGCCGTCGTCTCGACGTGGTCGACGCTCACCTGGGGCCAGGCCGCGCGCACCCGTGCCTTCCACTCGGCCAGTTCCCGGGCCGCGTCGGCGGTCAGCGCCCGGTGTGCCTGGGCGGCGGGGACGTAGAGGCGCTCGACGTACTCGCGGACCATACGGCCGGCCAGCACCTTGGGGCCGAGCAGGGTGAGGGTCTGACGGACCATCTGGATCCAGCGGTCGGGCAGCCCGGCGCGTCCGCGTTCGTAGAAGCGGGGGGTGATGCGCTGTTCGAGGAGGTCGTAGAGGGCCGCCGCTTCGATGTCGTCGCGGCGGTCCGGGTCCGTGCCCGCGCCGTCCGCCGTCGGGATGGCCCAGCCGAAGTCCGGCTGGAACCATTCGTTCCACCAGCCGTCCAGGACGGAGAGGTTCAGACAGCCGTTCAGCGCCGCCTTCATCCCGCTCGTACCGCAGGCCTCCAGCGGCCGCAGCGGGTTGTTCAGCCAGACGTCGCAGCCGGGATAGAGCTTCTGCGCCATCGCCATGCCGTAGTCGGGCAGGAAGACGACGCGGTGGCGCACCCGTGGGTCGTCGGCGAAGCGGACCAGCTCCTGGACGAGCCGCTTGCCGCTGTCGTCCGCCGGATGCGCCTTGCCCGCGACGACGATCTGGATCGGGCGTTCCGGGTGGAGCAGGAGCTCCATCAGGCGGTCGCGGTCGCGCAGCATCAGGGTCAGGCGCTTGTACGACGGCACGCGGCGGGCGAACCCGATCGTCAGGACGTCCGCATCGAGGACCCCCTCGATCCACCCCAACTCGGCGTTCCCCGCGCCGCGTTGCCGCCAGGAGGCGCGCAGCCGCTCCCGTACCTCCAGCACCAGCTGTTCGCGCAGGGTGCGGCGCAGCTCCCAGATCTCCTGGTCCGCGATCTCGGCGACCGAGTCCCAGCGCTCGGAGCCGCCGACGGTCAGCGCGTCCTCGGCCCGCGCGGGGCCGACCTGCCGGGCGCCGAGCCGCAGCACCTCGGGGGCGACCCAGGTCGGCGCGTGCACCCCGTTGGTCACGGAGGTGATCGGCACCTCCTCGGCGTCGAATCCCGGCCACAGTCCCGCGAACATCTCCCGGCTGACCTGTCCGTGCAGCAGCGACACCCCGTTGGCCCGCTGGGCCAGCCGGAGCCCCATCACGGCCATGTTGAACAGGTTCGGCTCGCCGCCCGGGTAGGTCTCCATGCCGAGCCGCAGCACCCGGTCGACCTCGATGCCGGGAAGCTCCGCGTCCGCCCCGAAGTGCCGGGCGACCAGCTCCCGGTCGAAGCGGTCGATGCCGGCCGGGACCGGGGTGTGCGTGGTGAACACCGTGCCGCCGCGCACGGCCTGGAGCGCCGGGTCGAAGTCCAGCCCGTCCGCGCACAGTTCCGCGATCCGCTCCAGACCGAGGAAGCCCGCGTGCCCCTCGTTGGTGTGGAACACCTCCGGCCGCGGGTGCCCGGTGAGCCGGCAGTACGTCCGCACGGCCCGCACACCTCCTATGCCGAGCAGCATCTCCTGCAGCAGCCGGTGCTCGCTGCCGCCGCCGTAGAGCCGGTCGGTCACCCCGCGCTCGCCGAGGTCGTTCTCCTCCACGTCCGAGTCGAGCAGCAGCAGCGGCACCCGGCCGACCTGGGCCAGCCAGATCCGGGCGTGCAGCGCCCGGCCGCCGGGCAGGGCGAGCGAGAGCCGCGCCGGGGCGCCGTCGGCCTCCTTCAGCTGGGTGAGCGGCAGCTCGTTGGGGTCGAGCACCGGGTAGTGCTCCTGCTGCCAGCCGTCGCGGGACAGGGTCTGGCGGAAGTAGCCGTGACGGTAGAGGAGACCGACACCGATCAGGGGTACGCCCAGGTCGCTGGCGGCCTTCAGATGGTCGCCGGCGAGGATGCCGAGGCCGCCGGAGTACTGGGGCAGCGCGGCCGTGATGCCGAACTCCGGGGAGAAATAGGCGACGGCGACGGGCATGCCGTCCGCCTGCGCCTGATACCAGCGGTCGCCGGTCAGATAGTCGTCGAGGTCGTCGGCGACCGCGGTCAGCCGGCGCAGAAAGCGCCGGTCCCCGGCCAGCTCGGCGAGCCGCGCCGGCCGCACCCGGCCCAGTATCCGCACCGGGTCGCTCTCGGCGGCGGCCCAGGCCTCGGGGTCGACGGACTGGAACAGATCGCGCGTTTCCGCGTGCCAGGACCAGCGCAGATTGCGCGCCAGGTCGCTCAGCGGCCGGAGGGGTTCGGGGAGAACGGGACGGACGGTGAACCGACGGATCGCCTTCACATTCCACCTCGGGCGCGTTACGGGGTGAGACGTACGGCAGGCACCGCACGTCTCGTCGTCATCCTCGACGGTAGTGGTTACCCGGGCGTCGGTGGGGACCTGCCGGACGGGGGTGTCGGGGCGTGGACCGGCCATCGCCGGGCACCTGGAGAGAGGGGCCGAAAACCCGGCTGGTCTTGCGGGTGGACATACGCGTGAGTAGTTAACAAAGTTCCGGATTGCCCACCCGAACAGGGTGGGAAGGCTCCTCCGGTACAGACCCCACAGGCGTCCCACAGCACCTCCGCAGGACCCACCTCCCCACATCCCTCCGCCCACACCCACGTTGACGCGGACAGGAGCGGTCATGCCCGCCACGCACCATTCGCCAGCACCTCCGACCAGCAGCGAGACCACGGCAGCGGCAGAGACGGAACCGGCCGGAAAAAAACCGGCAAAGAAAACAGCGGCGAAGAAAACCCCGGCCAAAAAGACAACGGCCAAGAAAGCGGCAGCCACGAAGACCACGGCCAAGAAGGCCGCGAAGCCCGCCACGGCGCGGACCGTCCTCGGCCGCATCCCCGTCCTCGATGTGCGCCCCGTGGTCCAGCACGGGCGCAGGCCCGCCAAAGCGGTGACCGGAGAGGCGTTCGAGGTGTCCGCCACCGTCTTCCGGGAGGGGCACGACGCCGTCGCGGCGGGCGTGGTGCTGCGCGATCCGGCCGGCCGGGCCGGCCCCTGGACGCCGATGCGTGAACTCGCCCCGGGCACCGACCGCTGGGGCGCCACCGTCACCGCGGGCGAGTCGGGCCGCTGGACCTTCACGGTGGAGGCCTGGTCCGATCCGGTCGCCACCTGGCGGCACCACGCCCGCATCAAGATCCCGGCGGGCATCGACACCGGGCTGGTCCTTCAGGAGGGCGCGCTGCTGTACGAGCGGGCGGCCGCCGGAGTGCCGAAGGCGCAGCGGCCGGTCCTCCAGGAGGCGGTCGCGGCTCTGCGGGACGAGGACCGGCCGGCCGCCTGGCGGCTCGCGGCGGCGCTGGCCCCGGAGGTGGATGTGCTGCTGGCCCGGTATCCGCTGCGGGAGCTGGTCACCGCCTGCGAGCCG
>NZ_BMVG01000026.1 GCF_014650595.1 Streptomyces alanosinicus | reverse complement strand
CCTGCCCAGCCGAAGAACTGATCCACCCACCCCAGCAAGAGCCATCAGAAACGCCCTAGTGCTCTAGCAGGAGGGCGATCCCCATTGCCGTCGGGGGCCCGTCAGTTACGGGCCCGCCCCGCGCGCCTACGGACGTGCCCTGAACCGCCCGTCGCCCCGCTTGCGCAGCCAGCCCCGGGCGGCGAGCTTGGTCATCTTCGCCCGCAAAGGTTCCAGCTTGCCGTGTACCGAGGCGTCCAGCCCCAGCCGCTCGCCGACCGCCCTGACCTGCACCGGGCCGTCCCCCTCCCGCACGATCGCCAGGATCTTGCGGTAGTCGCCGGGCAGCCCGCCCTCGTCGGCCGCGTCGCCGCGGTGCGGGACGAGCAGGACTGCCCGCCCGGCCACCTTCGTCGATTTCAGGATGCACACCGCTCAATGGCGAACCGTGCAAACCGTCCGCAGCGACGCGTACACACGCGATCAGTTCATCTCGCTGGCTGAGAACGCATCAGCCCTGCCTTGCTCCCCGATCGTCGGCACAGGTGACCGCACCCCCTGCAGGGGGTGCGTGATCGCTTTTTCGGTGCTGCCTACACGGGCATTTCCGAGGCGGCAAGTTCCTTGCCCTACACGGCCCTTGGCGGGGAATTGGGCTCTGACCTGGTCAGATGCACCCCTGGGTGCATCAGGGTGGGGTTCTGACAGCGCGCCAGCCTCTCGTCCCTACAGCACCCCGTGCAGGCGTTCTCCTTGAAGCCGTCGTCTTCCTCGCGGTAGCGGCGCATGACCTTGGAGCCGGGGGCCCACCCGCCCTGCTTCTCCATGACGGCGTCGGGGTTGCCGGCGCGGGAGGACTCGGTGACCAGCCCGCGGCGGGGGCTGTGCCCGGTGGGCCGGATGTCGAGCCCGGCGCGGGCGCCGATGCGGGTGAGGATGTCGCCGATGGTCACGGGGTCGAGCCCGCTCTTAAGGACGGTCTTCCAGCGGTTGTGCACCGCGCGGAAGGCGAAGCTGTCGGGGTCGACGTCCTCGCCCAGCTCCTGCTTCCAACGGCGCCAGGCCCTCACGGGGCAGAGGTGGGCGCGTGAGCCGAAGGGGACCGCGACGGTGCGGGGAGCGGCCTTAGACACCCGGACGTCCACGATGAGCCCGCGGCCCTCGGGGTCCTCGGTGATGTCGCGTACCCGGCGGGGACGGGTCGGCGGACGCCGACCGAAGCTCACCGAAGACCAGGCCGCGCTCGCCCAAGCAAAGCAGGGCAAGATGGGCGCACCTGACGGCAGATGGACTGCCGTAGCATGTCCGGCTCTGCTGCTCGCCGTGTCGTGAAAGGCCCTGTGTTGATCCCGGAATACTGCCCGTTCCACCAGGTCGAGGACGCCTGCGGGCCCATGGCCCGGCTGCTGGAGCAGGCCGGTCTGCTCGCTCTGACGCCGAATGCTCCGGCCCGTCCCGGTCAGGAGGCGCCCGCCGCTGAGGACTCCGCCTTCGGCGTTCCGATGGCCGAGGTCTCGTTGCGGCGGATTGTCGCGCGGATCAACACCTGGGGCCGGACCGCCCTCGACCCCACCATTCCCCGTCTGGACGTGGCACCGGGCGACGTGCGCTCAGTCCGCTACGCGCTGCAGGCCCTGTACGAGACGGTCCAGGAAAAGGCCGGCCTCGACCAGCGATGGTGGCGGGTGAAGGACCGGCTGACCCAGGCGCGTGCCAGCCTCGTCCGCGACGCACTGGCCGATGCCGAGGACGACCGGCTGGCCGCGTATCTGGCGGCCCTGCACGTCGACCGCGCCTACGCCGTCTGGGAGGCGGAGATCAAAACGGGGCTCGGCTCCTGACCCGGCCCGACGCTCTCCCTCTGCAAGTCCTCGCCGACGGCGTACGGGGTGGGAACGAGGCCGGTGTCCTGGCAGGGGCAGCAGGTGTGTGCCGGGCCGGCCGCAAGCAGATGAATCCGCCCCGCGCCTTCGACCGATCGCCGAAGCGCCGACGCCCCGGACCACAACACAGAGCAGCCCGGCGGGCGTCATCGCCTACCGATCGCCGTCCTTGTCGTCCTCCGAGATGAGGAAGCCCCGCATCAGCGTGGGCGCCTCGGACAGCACCTCACCCACGGTGGGCGGCAGGCCCAGCGGAGCGGGCTCGGGCATTGGGATGTCAGGCAGGCGTTTGACCAGCACCCCATGGTCTACGAGTACATCGGTCTTCAAGTTGCCGTGCGCACCCAGGACCGCGGCGATCGCGTGATGCATGTGACGGCGCCCGTCACGGTGGAGGAGAGTCGCTGGGCCCTGGACGATGGCCTCGCGCTGCTCGGTGGCCGCCGTCTCACGCAGCGTGCGGGAGGTGAACCACTCTACGAACACCGCGCCGTCCTCCGCATCAGTGACGACGACACCATGGGCACGGTCACGCTCGGCGGTATCCGATCCAGGAAGACCGACGCTGGCCAGGACGCGCCGCACCTCCTCGTCCAGCGGCTTGGGGCGCGGGGGCTTGCGGCGCAGGGGTGCAGTCTCATCGGTCATGCGCTTGGACCTTACCGCCCTCCCCTGATTGTGAGAGCCGGACAGGTTGACGCGAAGGGCACCCTAGGGTGGAAACGGCCTGGTCAGGCGGCAGACCAGGGCGGAGGCCGCCCGCTGCACAGGTCGATGGGGACCAGGTCGATATCCTGTACGGCCGTGTAGTCGCCGGGGCGCAAGTGGTGGTTGACGCGGCCCTGCAGGCGATACTGGACCCATGGCCGTCATGTCTCCCCGCTCGCCCGTCCCCGACGCCGCCCAGGTGCTACGGGCCCGGTACACCCACCGGCTGCCGACCCGCCTGGAAGACCTGACCGGCCCCGACCACGGCACCGTCGACCTGCCGCTGCACGTCGTCTGGTCCGGGCGCCGCTCCTACGACCTGACCGGCCTCAAGTCCCGGATCAGCCTCTACCGCACCGTCCTCGCCGAAGGACAGCGCCAGGACCTGGAGGTCTTTCTCAACCGGGACCTTCTGATCAGCCAGTGGCCCATCCTGCGCACCCTGATCAGCCGCTTCGTCCGCGATGCGTGGGAGGACGCCTTCCCCGAGCTGGCCAATGCGAAGGCCCCGTGAACCTGACCCAACTGCACCGCCGCCTGCTCGCCGACGTACTCGCCATCGGCACCCCGTACCCACTGGTCATCACCGGCGGGTACGCCGTGCAGGCCCACGGCCTGGTCGACCGGCTCTCCCAGGATCTGGACGTCGCCACCGAGAATCCCGCCCCGATGGATCAGATCATCCGCACCGTCCAGGCGGGCCTCACCGAACGCGGCTGGAGCGTCCGCGAGATCGAGACCGACCCGCTCTCCGGCCGCCTCATCGTCACCGACCCCGCCACCGGCGAGGACTGCGAGGTCGACATCCTCAAAGAAGCCTTCTGGGCCCCACCCGCCGCCACCGAGCACGGGCCGGTCCTCGCCCTCGACGACGTGATCGGCACCAAGGTCCGGGCCCTGGCCGAGCGCGGCGCGGTCCGCGACCTCATCGACGTCCACGCCGCGTCCCGTCACCACACCACCGCCGACCTGGAGAGACTCGGCCGCCGCCATGCCCGCACCGAGTTCAGCCTCAGCGACCTGCGCGACCGCCTCGCCGGCGCGGAATGGTGGGACGACGCCGACTACACCGGCTACGGCCTCAGCCCCCACCAGATCGCGGACCTGCGCGACTGGGCTCTCGCATGGGCGAGCGATCTCGACACCCGCCTGCACGCCGAGGAAGATCCCGACGACTGACTGCGGCCGTCGTACGCGCTTCAGCCACCACCCCAGGGCCCACCGCCGCCCGCGGACATCGTCGTGATCTGCATCACAGGCCGACCCTGCGCGAGACGGGTGTGGCGGCGCCGTGAAGGTACACCGCGCGGCTGCCGTGAGTGATCTTTCCGCTGCTCAGCGTGGCACCTGGTACGGCGCTCCAAGTGAGGGGTCCGGCACTGTGTGAACTCGCTGTGCGTGACCGCAAGTTGACTGTCCGGAAGATTTCGCGGGCGGCCGTTGCACGAATCGCGTCCTCGATCGGTTTGCTGATTCCCGGGAGCGCAGGGCTCTCCGGTGCCCCGGCAAGGGGAGACGGCGCACCGCCCGCTGAGGACAAGGACTGCATAGCCGTGAATGACGTAGCCGATCTTGCGCTGGCCCTCTCGGGGGTCACGGCGCTGCGTGTGTTCGGCCCAGGTGCGGGGACGCTCGTGCGGCGTCTGCTCGGTGCCACTGTGCGCATCGGAGCCGAGTCGCTCGCCGAGCAGCGTGCCGCCGGCCTGCCGGCCGGCCCCGCGCAGCGCGACGACGAGAAGGGGGGGCTGTCTGTGACCGGCCAGGAGCCCCAGCGTGTCGTGCGTACGATGACCACCGAGCTGCCCAACACCTTCTGGGCGTTTCACAGCCTCTACTACCGGCCCTACCTCGAATACGCCCACATCCAGCTCGGTGACCGCCGTTTCGCCGGCGAGCTCGTGCACGCCACGTTCATGACGCTGGCGCTGCAGTGGCCGGACATGATGGAGGACGCCAACCACGAGGCGTACGCGTGGGCGCTGCTGCGTGAGCGGATCGCCCTCGAGCTCCACCTGCAGGGCCGTACTCCCGCGACCGTGGAGACCGCGGCGTTCGCCCGGGTCAACCGTGCAGCCCTGGAGTCCGTACGTGACCAGCTCGCCGACATGGAGAGCGCCCTGGGCCTGTACGCGGCCATCTCCCGCCTGCCCGAGCGGCAGTTCGACGTGATGGTGCTGCGCTACGTCCTCGGCTACACCTGCGAGCGAACCGCCCACATCCTCGGCGTGACGGAGGCGACGGTTCGCTCGCAAGCCCGGCACGCCAAGCGGAAGCTGGCCAAAGACCTTGACCTGAACGTCGACCTGAGCGCGGACTGCGACCATGCGGAGTGTTCACCCGATGCACCTGACATCCCTCGAAGAAGCCCTTGCCGGCGCCCGCGTCCTGGACGACGAGTACGACGACTACGACCCCGCCAAGGCCCGCCGGCGCATCGCGGCCGAGGTGTCCCGCACACGCTGGGAGAACCTTTTCGATCGGCGGCTGCCCCAGGTACTGGCTCAGCGGTACTGCGGCGACACTCTCCTGCCTCGCCCTGCAGACACCCCGCAGCGGCGTCACACGCCCCGCCCTGCGGAGGCGGCAGCGGACCTGCATGCCCTGTCCTGGTCCGTCATTCACGACCCCGAGGCAGCGTCCTACGTGGCCCGCCTCGTCAACGACTGCCTCATCGACCCCGACGGTGCCCTGATCTTCGCCTGCCTGCTCGACCTGACCCAGCAGGAAGAAGGCGCACAGTTCTGGTGGCAGTTCGCCGTCGGAGCCGGCAACGCAACCTCCGCCTACTGCCTCCACCTCCTGCACCTGTGCCGCGGTGAACTCGGGGACGCTGCGTTCTGGGCCGACCAGGTCACACTGCTCCAGCGCGACCCCGGCCAGTACCGTCTCCGAGCAGACACCGTCCTGGACCTGGAGCCCTACAACACCTGCCCCCTGCACGCCCACGAGGACACCGCCCTGCGGCACACCGTCGAGAACCTGACGGCAAGCTGCGACGACGACTACGGACTCGTGCCGCAGCCGGACCCCGCCCTGGCCGAACAGCTCGAACAGCTCGCGACCACCTGAATCGAAGCACCGGCGGCTGCCGGCATCTGCGGCCTCGCGGCCTGGTCACGCCGGGGTCCGCCCTACGGCAGGCTGCGAGACGGCTGCCGGCGTCTCGTGTTTCCGGGCAGGGCGTTCCCGGTGAGGCGATGCTTTGAGCGTGCCCGCGGCTGTGCGCCCTTCGGCGTACCGGCGCGACCGGCCCTGGAGCAAAGCGCGGATCAGCCGATGCCGAGGCGGCTGAGTGCCGTTGTCCAGTCGGTGGCGAGGGCGTTCTGCGCGGCGGCGAGTGTGACCTTCCCGGAGCAGATAGCGGTGTGGATTTTCGTCTCGACCGGGTCTTTCAGGTTGTTCACGCCCGATCCCGGTTTGTGGCCCGGGTCGGGCGGCTGCACCCACAGATTGCGGGCATCGTTCGGGTCGCCGCCGTCCGTGAGGCTGAGCAGGTGGTCGTATTCGGCGTCTTTGAAGGAGCCCTTGTAGCCGTAGGAGGCGGCGTTGGCCTGCTTCTCCTTACTGGTGATCGCCTCCGGGGGCCGGATGTTCTTGGTGTAGCCGCCCTTTCGGCAGATGGTCGTGGCCAGGTTCGCCTGGGTGACTGCCGGGGAGACCGCACCCGGCGTGCACTTCGGGTCCGGCAGCGGCTCACCCTTCTCGTTCCGGTAGTGACAACTGCCCGCAGGCGGCTGCTGCTGCACCGTGTACGTCGTCTGCGGCCCCGCACCCACCGGGATCTTCGCCCTACCGGCAGGCACACCACTCCCCGACGGCCCCGCCGCCGACGCTCCACCCTTGTTGTTCGAGGTGCCCGGCCCGGAGTGCGAACCGGATGAACAACCCGCCAACAGCAGACAGGAGAGCAGCACCGGCGGCACGGCGCGACGGATGGAACCCATGACATCCCCTCACGAACAAAGCGGCAACTGAGCACATGCTGCCCCACCCAAAGGCGCTCCTACCGCCCGCCCCAGACGCATGGGCGTGCGGAGCCCGGCGCACCCGTGCCCACCGCATCAGCTTGTACAGAAGTGATGCTGTTGGTGATCTTGGGAATTCATGGGTCCCGGATCCCCCGACCAGTGACACAAGCTGATGCCTCGCAGATCGGTCCGGTAGTACACCGCTACCAGCAACACTGGGGCCGCCGGCAACACAGCGCGCCAGGAAGTACGCCGCGCCGCGGGCGCGCTTCCTGATCGGTTCGTCGAAATTCCGGCCCGCGACTGCCGGTCCCGATGCCACGATGAGTGGGCGCCTTACCCGCATTTGTTGACCAGCCAGAGGGGGTCGTCATGTTCCACAGCTCCGGCCCACCGGGCCGTCCTGTCGATCGCATCTGGCTGGAGACCCTGCGGGAGTTCGGCCGCCCGGTGGCTGTCCTCGCGCGGCCCGAGCCCAGCTGGCGCCGTCTGGTGGGCCAGGGGTCGGTCGATGGCCTCCTCCAGCGGCTCGACCTCGGATACTACGAGGAGCACACCATGCTGGTGCATGTCACCACCCAGCGGCGCCTGCCCGAGCACGTCCGTGTGTTCTCAACCCTGGAGCCCGATGCGCTCCTGGACGAGTTCCTCTTCAACTCTTCGCCCGATGGACCGATCCGGCTGCCCAACGAACTGGCTGCCGGAACAGGCCAGCTGGTCGTGGACGGAACGGCGGTCGAGGCGCAGCGGCTCACACGCGGCCAATACGTCGCCACCCTCGCCACGATCGGAATGGAGATAGTTGCGGTCATCAGCACCGCCGCCCTCCACGATCAGGCCGTCCATCTGACCCTCGACACCACTGCCATCCCCGGCTGAGGAGGAACACCGGCCGACGGGAGCATTCTGAAGATCGCCAACAACATCCAGAAGTTGTGCCAGAACCGAATCTCGTGAACATAGCCAGCACGGGGATCACCGGATCTCTCCCAGGAAGCCCCGGTCAGGCCGGGGAGGAATAGGTCCTTGCACCGGAGTCGCGCAGCGGCGGAGTTGGCTTCGAAACATGTCCTGGCGTGGCCTGACGGCCAGGCGTCCTGGCGGATGCGTTTCTGTCGTGTCGCCGTACGCGGTGTTCGTGACGAACAGGCTGCAGGCCGGGCATCCTGGGCGGCATGGACTTCCAGCCGGTTGAGCGCGCCTCGGAGGCGTTCCAGCAGTCACTGACCGTCCAGGAGATCGGGAAGGTCTGCCAGCGGGCGTTCGGGGACGGATGCGGCCACCGTGTATAATTCCTGCCCCTCAGCGGGGCGTCTCACCGGTTTCACCTGGCTGGCGAGGTCTTCACCCCCCGATGTCGGCCCACCGGTCCCGGAGGATCTTCGGAACCTGACTGGAGTCGGCCTACACGACGACGCCGCTAATCGTGGCCTGAGGGGCGAGGAGCTCATTGACGCGCGCGGTCAGCTGCGGTCCGGGCATCCGGACCTGTGTGCGCCAAGCGGGGCTTGAGCATCGCACGTGCAGACGTCCACTGTCGTCGATTTCCCGACCGGTTCCACTCGCCGGGCAGTACCCTCGCCCACCGCCGGCGTCCACCATGCGTCGAGATCCCCGAACCACTCCGGTTGCGTCAACGACATGTTCCACGCTCCTCTCGCGTGCCTCCATGATCGGACAGGTCCGGCCGGGCGCGGGTGCCTCGAAGGTGCGTTGCGTCAGCAGCACACAAGGATCTCAAGGGCGTACCAGCCCAAACGGCGTGCCGTGCTGTCCACTTTGCGAGCTGGCAGCCATGCTGGTGGACTGTGGCGTGGCTTCGCTTCTTTGGTAGGCCGCGGCGTGTCAACGGAACGGATCGGCAGACTTCATAGGTCCGGTAGTCCCAGCTCTGACACGAGGGAGCAAGTAACTCGCTGGTAGGTTCCGGGGCTTAACCTTTGCGGCGGGCGGCAGGATCTCGCTCGGCTACGTGCCGGGCAACCGCATCGACGCTGGGGCGGGTGTACCGCTCCAGGGAACGGACGGAGGCGTGGCGGGACCGAGCCAGCAGCATCGGGGTGGAGGCTCCGCCCTCGGCCTCGTGTGTGAGTCCGGAATGCCGTAGCCGGTGCAGCGTCCAGCCCTCCAAGTCCTCAATGTCCTCGGGCGAGGCGAGCGGATTGGCCAGCAGGCGGGTAGCCTCCTCAAAGAGTTCCTCGGCCCGGCGGTAGGAGAGCCGGGCCCGGCCCGTTTCCGGGCTCCCATGTCACCGCTGCGGTGGACGGTGAAGTCGACCCGCACGTTAGCGCGGGAGCTGGCTCGGACCGGGCACAAAGTCAGTGCGGACACCGTCGCGGACCTGCTGCGGGAAGAAGGCTTCAGTCTGCAGGCCAACGCCAAGACCATCGAGGGCAGCCAGCATCCGGACCGGGATGCCCAGTTCCGTTATCTCAACGAGCAGGCCCGCGATCACCGGGACACCGGCCAGCCGGTGATCAGCGTGGACACCAAGAAGAAGGAGCTCGTCGGCGAGTTCAAGAACAACGGCCGTCAGTGGCGGCCTCCGGCTGATCCCGTGCCGGTGAACGTCCATGACTTCGCCGACCCGCAGCTGGGCAAGGCCGTCCCGTACGGGATCTACGATCTCGCGGCGGACACCGGCTGGGTCAACGTGGGCACCGATCACGACACCGCCGCGTTCGCAGTGGAATCGATCCGCCGCTGGTGGTGCGGCCAGGGCCGGGCCGCCTACCCACAGGCGACACGACTGCTCATCACCGCCGACGCGGGCGGCTCGAACGGCTACCGGACCCGGGCCTGGAAGCTCGAACTCGCCCGGCTCGCCGCCGAAACAGGACTGACGATCACCGTTTGCCACCTGCCGCCAGGCACACAATGCCGTTGCTTGAACTCGTCAAGCAGTTCCCAGTGACGTTGGCGGAGCGGGGTCGTTGGGCTCGGCATGCATCCTTGGGTGGGGTTGTCTGATCATGTGCGACTGGGTGTGGTGACCCGATGGGTGACCCCGGAACTGGTCGCCGGGGTGCTGGAGAAGTGCGGAGTCCGGGACAAGAAGCCCGGCGCGCTGCCGGCTGGGTTCATGGTCTACTTCACGCTTGCCCTGGCGTTGTTCCAGCAGGATTCCTATGACGATGTTGCGGAGCAACTTGTGGGCAGTAGCAGAGAGTTGAGCGGGAGCATCCCGAACAAGTCCTCGTTCACGCGGGCGCGCAGGCGTCTGGGGCCGCTGGTCCTGCAGACCGTTTTCCGCGAGTTGGCCAGTCCGTTGGCCCCCGTCGGCGTGGAGGCTCTTTTTACCGCGGGATGCGGCTGGGCGCGGTAGACGGGTTCGTGCTGGACGCGCCGGACACGACGGCCAACCGTGCTGCGTTCGGCGGTCCGGTCAAGAACGGGCAGCCGGCGGGTTTCCCGCAGGTACGGGTGGTGACACTGACCGAGTGCGGCACGCATGCGCAGGTCGACGCAGCGGTGGGCGGATTCAGTGGGGGCGAGCGGGAACTGGCGATCGCTCTGGCTGGCTCGGCGAGCGGGATGCTGGTCATCATGGACCGGAACTTTCCCGGGGTTGCTTTGTGGAAGGCGTACCTCGGGGCCGGGGCGCACTTGTTGATCCGGGCCCGTTCGCCGGTGGCGCATCGGCCGGTTGGGCATCTTCCCGACGGTACCTACTTGGCCAGGATGAACCTGGCCGGGCAGAAGGGCGCACACCATGGTGGGGTGCTGGTCCGGGTGATCGAGTACCGCGTCGACGGCGGCGAGGTGGTCAGGCTGCTTACCGATCTGCTCGACCCGGTTGCCTTTCCGGCGGCGGAGTTGGCCCGGCTCTACCATGCGAGGTGGGAGGCGGAGTCGGCGTTCCGGCACATCAAGACCTTCCAGCGTGGGCCGGCCGAGGTTCTGCGCTCGGGAGACCCGGATCTGGTGCAGCAGGAGGTGTGGGCGCACCTGGTCGTGCACCACTGCCTCACGCGGGTCATCATGGGCTTGGCCGACGACAACGGCATCGATCCGGACCGGGTCTCGTTCGTCAAAGTCCTCAAGCACACGCGGCGCAGTGTGGTCCGTCAGTGTGCGGATACGCCCAAGAAGATCAAGAAGTTCCTGGCCATGCTGGCGGCGAAGGTGCACCGGAAACTCGACAACGGCGCCAGGCGCCTGCGTGAGGCGGACCGGCATCTGAAGCGGCCGGACTCGAAGTACTCCTCGAAGCTCTCCTACCGGATCAACACCCGGGACCGGCAGCCGACACGGCGCGTTGCCCCCAAGGTCGTCACCCTGCAGCCGACGATAGTTCACTGACTGAAGCAACGGCATTGGCCAGGCACATCGAAGTGGAACAAGATCGAGCATCGGCTCTTCTCGCACATCACCATGAACTGGCGCGGCCGCCCGCTGACCAGCCACGAAGTCATCGTCCAGTCCATCGCCGCGACCACCACCCGCACCGGACTGCGTGTCATGGCCGAGCTGGACACCAACACCTACCCAACCGGAGTCCAGATCGGCGACACGGAGATGGCGGCCCTGCCACTGACCCGACACGCCTTCCACGGCGACTGGAACTATGCCGTGCACCCCCAGTCGTGCCCCGCCATCCCAGCGCCGCGGGCTCTGCAAAAGCCGGCCCCGGAGTGGGACCATGCTCTCCTGTCCGACCCCGTCCTGACCGGCATGTCCCGGCAGCAACTGAGCGATCTCACCGACACTTTGGCCGTCGACGGCGACGTCAAGCGCGGCCGCCCGCCCCGGCTCGCCTTCTCCGACCAGGTCCTGGCGGCCGTCCTTCACCTGCGGGTCAACCTGGCCGCGGAACCCCTCGCGGTGCTGTTCGACAGCAGTCGGACCGCCATGCACCGCACCCTGCTGAAGATCAGAAGGCTGCTCAAGACGCACAGCATCGTCATCCCGCCAGCGGCCACTCCACCCTCCGCCCGCACAGCCCTCCAGGCTCGGGTTCGAGCCCAGACCGGCGACCCCAACAGCAAGATCAAGACGACGTGTTAATGACCTGCAAGCCCTTAGGCTGCGAAGGGGCGTTGGTCGTGGTTGTTCCCCCACCGGTTGGTGTGCCGGTGCAAGGCATGGCTATGCCGGACGATCTATCAGGTGACCTAAGGAGCAGGAGCGGTGACGGTGGGGATGAAGGCGGTGCCGCTGGTCGGCGGACCGGTGGAGTTACGGGGTGCATTGGATCTGGAGACCACGGAGGCGGGGGTGATGCCGCGTCGGCTGCCGGCGTGGACCAAGGTGCAGTACCAGGATCCCTCGGTCTACGGGGTGACCCTGATGCCCTCGGGGGTCCGGCTGGTGTTCCGTACCGACGCGTGTGAGGTGGAGTTGGACGTACTCACCTCCACGGGGCAGCTCGACGCCGAACCTCAACCCCGCCCGACCGGGATGATGGAACTCCTGGTGGACGGCGTGCCGTTCGGGCGGCAGCAGGCGCCGCTGGGCAACGTGCTGCGGATGGCGGGCCCCGGCGCCGAGCAGCGACTGATCCCGGGCGAACCGGGGACTGTCCGGTTCGGCGGGCTGCCGGCCGGCATGAAGCAGGTCGAGCTGTGGCTGCCGCAGCAGACCCCCACGGAACTGGTGAGCCTGCGGGCTGACGGCGAGGTGTTGGCGCCGCTGCCGGACGGGCGACGCCGCTGGGTGCACTACGGCAGTTCCATCAGCCACTGCCTGGAGGCCGACGGCCCGACCGGCACCTGGCCGGTGGTGGCGGCAACGCTCGGGGGAGTGGAGGTGATCAATCTCGGCCAGGCGGGCAACGAGATGCTGGATCCCTATGTCGCCCGGACGATCCGCGATCTTCCGGCCGACCTGATCAGCCTCAAGGTGGGAATCAACATCGTGGCCCTGGCCGCCTTTCGGCAGCGGTCGTTCGGCCCGGCGGTGCACGGATTCCTCGACACGATCCGGGAGGGACACCCGCAGACCCCGCTGCTGCTGATCTCCCCGGTGAGCTGTCCGACGTTCGAGGAGCGTCCCGGTCCGGTCGCGGCGGGTGCGGACGGGAAGATCACGGCCCTGGGCGACCCGGCGGACGTGGCCGGTGGGGCTTTGTCGCTGACTTTGGTGCGTGCCGAGCTGGCCCGGATCGTGGCAGCCCGGCGGGCGCGCGATTGCCATCTGCACTATCTCGACGGACGCGAACTGCTCGGGCCCGACGAGGTGGCCGACCTGCCCGATGGCCTGCATCCCACCGCCGCCGCGTACCGCCGGATGGGCAAGCGTTTCGCCGCACACGCCTTTGTGGACGGCGGTCCGTTCGCCTGTTAGTCGGCCTTCAGGCTGCCTGCCGTGATCACGCCGTCGCGGACGGTGTACGTGCCGTGGTAGCTCTTCGTGCTCCCATCCATGGCGTGGACGTTCAGCGCCACGGCTACGACGTCACCTGTGACGGACTGGACGGTGACGGAGGTCGTCGCTGTGTCCGCGAAGCCCGCCACGAAGGTGTCATAGCTCTCGCCAAAGTTGCGGCCTCCCAGCGACCAGGCTGTCCGATAGTCCCTCTCGTTGACCGCATCGAAATACCGCTCGACAGTCTGGGTAGGTCCAAGGGTCGCGGTGGACGACGGCGGCGGCCCGGCCGGCGCCGAGATCTCGCCGGGCGCCAGGGTTGTCAACGCGAAGCCGCCCGCTGCCAGGAGACAGGCGGCGACGAGCCCGACGAGGGTCGGCATGTCCTTCATGGACCGGTCGTTACCGACGCTGAGGGAAGCGGCCCGGATCTGAGGCCAGCGCCACGGCTCGACCGTGACGACGAGATCGGTCGGTGGGTCAACGCGTGAACCTGGAAGCGTTCCGGCCTCGGATGCGGAGTCGACCTCGGTCGGCTCCTGGCGACGCGTGCCCGGCAACGCCGCCTGTACGGCCCAGGCCAGACCGGTCTGTTCGCTTGGACGCGGCTGGAACGCGGGAGCACGGCGCGAAACGATGGCCACGACCCGGCCGGGCAGGGAGTTGGCGCGCACGACCATCAGCTCCTTTGGCCTTCGCCGTCGGCCAGGGCGGTCTCGCTGTCCGGGACCGACGTGTCAGGGCGGTTGCGCTCGGCGGAGCGCGGACCCTGGGGCTCGAGAAAGAACGCGGCCTCGCCACTTTCCCCCTCGCGCGGGGAGGTCGCGGTGACCGCGGTGACGCCGACCTGCAGGACGAGGGGATGAGGGCCGTCGCCTTTTCCAGTAGCAGAGGCGTCCCGGCCCCGACGATCATCGCCACCCAGGCGGTGGCGCTTTGCTCGGATGTGCGCGCTGCGACGGCCACACCCGCCCCGACGCCGAGCCGTAAGGTGGTGGCGAGGATGTAGGCCAGAAGTCCCAGGGTTGGTCCGTCACCCGGATTCTCCCAGGGCCAGCGCTGGTGGCGCCGCACGGCTGTCCAGAACTCCAGCGACTCGACGGCGAAGCCACCAAACAGCCCCCACAATGCCACGGCTGCGCGTGGACCGCATCCTCGACGAGGCCAAGCACACCGGCGACCCGGTCCATCTCATCCGGCTCTTCGGCCTGTCCCCGCACACGGCCATGCAGTACCTGCGCGCCGCCCACCCCGGGCGCCACCGCCCCAGCCCCCTGCAGCCGTGAACACGCTAGGCCGACAATTGACCTTGGTTGACGGCCATTCCCTCGATCTGGGCGTCCACGGTCTTCTCACCGTTGGACGACACCGTGCCCAAACGGATGGGGGCCTGCAACTCGAACCGTGCACCTCCGGTCGGGGACCCGTGGTAGGTGAACGGGCCGGGAGTGTCTGCCTGCCGTTGGAAGGTGGCAGTGAATGACTGAACCCACGTCTCGACGAGCCCGGTGGGGCCGAGAGCAAGGGTGCTGGCAGGAGAATCGTCGTTGTCCGGCAGGACAACGGTGACCTTCCCGAAGTGGGCGTGGGCCGGCTCCAGCGTGAAGTTGAGTGTCTGCAGGCGTACGAAGTCTGGGCCGCCGGCCATGACTTTCTGGACGAGTGAGCCGATGAAGTTCAGCCTGGGCAGCGGCGGCGGCAGGTTCACAACCAGCGTGGCGCCGAAGGAGTTCGCGGTGAGGTTGACCGTCTGTCCGATCTCGGGCAGGCGCTGGTCCTGGGCGGCGGACTGCTGGACGGCGTAGGCACGGCTGGCATGGCCCATAAGCAGCGCGCCGCCGGCGGCCGCCATCACCTGACCAAGCAGGCGCCGACGACTGGGGAAAGAAGTCATGCCGAGAATTTTCGATCTTCACGCCGCACCCGGCAGCGGTCCTGGCAGCCATATCCACCCAACGGGTGATGGCCGCGTCGCTGATCGCGCGACACCCGGGTGCACCCACGACCTGACCTCCGCCCGCGCCCACGGCATCATCCAGGCCTGCCTGACCCGGCAGATCCTGGTCCTGGCCGACCGCGCCTACCAGGGCGCCGGCTCCACCGTCCGCACCCCCTACTACGGCCATCGCGACCTGCACGAGCACTACCAGCAGTTCAACCGCGACCACGCCTGACTCCGGGCCCCGGCGAACGCACCTTCGCGCGCCTGAAGTCCCGGAGACTATTACGACGAGCACGCTGTTCGACCAACCACATCGGCCGCACCGTCGAAGCCGTGCATACCCTCCTGACCTGCCTATACACAGGATGAGAGAAGTGCACTAAGACCGCCGACGACATTCTCGACCAAGCAAAGCCGGGTCGCCGGACGTCATTTAGGTGATATTAGCTACGTCGGGGAGTATCTCCATTGCCCGCTTTGCTTCGACCAGCCCGCAGCTTCAAGGAAGTGCTGTCGATGGGTCTCGTTGTCGCCATACCGATCACTTGTACTGACATCCTGCCGACTCTGTGGCGACGGCCCATCGAGTCCAATGGCGGTTTGGGAATTTATGCTTTCGACCACCGATCTCCAGATCACGTCCGCAGCCTTCGTGCCACCAGGTTCGAAGATTAGGCGCCGCCGCTGGAGCAAAGTAAAACAAGGCTCATTGAGCTTCCGGAACGTCGATTGTGTCGAGTCTTCACCGACGTTGGGCGAAGCGAGTCCAGCTTTGAGAAGCTCATTAATGCTGAGGGACGTGCACTGTCGTAGCAGGAAGGTGCGCCAGGCGCCCTCATCTGGGCCCTGCGGTATTGGCGACCCTGCCGCCAGGTGTGTGGTCCGGGTGCGCAAATCCCTGATCGCTTCTACTGCAAGCCGAAGAGCAAAGAGGTAGCCGCACACGTAGACAGCCTCATCAAGCGTCAATCCGTCTGGCCTCGCCATTTTGAGCAGTTGCATGATTGCGAAGAGAGCGAAGGTGTCGGGAGCAAGCTCATCCAGTAGCGCCTTGGAGATCTCGCTTGCTGGCATCTGCCGGGCGAGGTCTCCTATCTCATCCGGGGGGAGAATCAGTGTCGCTCCGGAAAGGAGATTTTGCTCGTCGACATTTCCCGACGCGATCAGCTTGTAAACGTTGAATGTAGAAGCTGCCTCACGCTCGAGTGCAGCATAGAAGGTAGGATCACTTCTCTTAATCAAATGACCGAGCTCGTGGAGGAATACGTAGAGCCGAGCGATGACGGCATGGTTGAGAGTAGTCGTTTCATCCTCACCCTCTGGAAAATCCCGGCAGAGGAAGGCCGCGAGCGCTAGGCGCGATTCTGGTCGAGAAGTCAGACCGTTCCGACTCTGGACCATACTCTGAAGCGTGCAGGATTCCTTGTAATAGCCTTCATCATAGAGAACTTCCGACATTAGGCTCTGTGTGGCATCGAGGCCACGATCGTCGTACCACATGAGCTGATATTTGTCCGCTATCAGCGTTCCAGCTATCCGAAATACATGTTCCAGGTAGTTCTCATTCCAGATTAGATGCCATTCGCCAGCGAAATGCATGGAATAAATGGGGGCGCCAAGAGATCGGATTGGGACTAGCCGCGCCGATGCAGCCGTTTGAGCCATATAGTCGCGCATCTGGCCGAACTCGTCATTCGAATCTAGATCCAAGAATTCCGCGGTGTGGCTCTGCGAAACCAGCCACTCAACAGTAAGGGGATGCACTACGATCCGTCGGCTTTGAGAATTCTCTCGACCTCTGCGGCTGTGTAGCCCGACAGTCGTCTTTTCTGCCCGTCTTTAACGAAAGCCCGTGCCCTCGCGCGGGCCGTCTTGTCGCGAAAGTAGGCCACGAGCAGGGGCGTGAGCGTGGCACTGAGTGGCACAACCGCTTGTAGGAAGTCCTGCGCCCCTTCGAAGTGGTCCTGCGGGATTACCTCGACGCGTGGATCCTTCACCTTCAGGTCGGCGAAGAAAGCTTCGTCCTCGATTGGGCCCTCAACTACCACGTAGCCGTCCATCGCCCACCTCCTCGCCGTCCGCGGGGGGCATCTCGGCCAGCCGTCTTTAGCAATGGTAGCCGCCGCTCAACCCAGCGGGAAGGAGACGCGGATTGCGCTGGTGAAACGGGCATGAGCCTCGATGTTCCGGGATCTTGCTGGATCGCTCGGTGTGGTCTTCGCGTCTTGATTGGCGCGGTTTCGCGGCTACCGGCCCAGCTGTCGCGGCGGGTGGCGCGGGTTTCCACGGTTCCCGGGTGGTCCTCGGCTCGCGCGGACGGTTGAGTGGCTGGTCCACCGGGGGCCGGGTAGAGCGCACAACCGGGCGAGCGAGGGGACTCCAGGCGTCAGTCCACTTCTTTCATCCTGTGTATAGGCAGGTCAGGAGGGTATGCACGGCTTCGACGGTGCGGCCGATGTGGTTGGTCGAACAGCGCGCTCGTCGTAATAGTCTCCGGGACTTTGTCCCAGCATCCCGTCGACTGGAGCCCGCCCCGCTTCCGGCGCACCCAGCACACCGCCACCCGCGTACCGCAATGGCGCGCCTGGTACGAACACGGCGATGTCTCCCTGCAAGACATCGCCGACCGCGAAGGAACCAGCCTCGCCACCATCCGCCTCGCCCTCATCAAGAACGGCGTCGCCATGCGCTTTTCAAAGGCTCAGGCAACTCGACCGTGAGCCCTCTGCCACCGACCACTGGGCCGAGAGCAGAGATCACGGTGCGCCCAAGCGGCTCAACAGCAACGATTCTGCGGTTATCCGGACAACGCCCAGGGGCGGGGCGCCGCCGAAACGGAGGCTGGGCCGGTTCATTCTGCCGCCATGCAAGATCCTTTCGACTCCGTCCTCGCTCTTACGCACACGGCCCCCCGCCGCTCGGCACAGGCCCCGGATGCGCTGTCGGAGCATCCATCGTGTGGCGTTCGGCCGACCGGAGTGGCCTGCGATATCGCGGCGGTGTCCTCACAGGAGGCCGACGGCAACAGGCGAGGAGGTCGGGGCCCGTGCATGGAGCGGCCCGTCATCGCGCGGGGCGGGTGAGCTCGGCGATGCGGTCGAGGAGGTCGGTGACGGCGGGACGGCGCTGGTGGGGTCGCAGCTTCTGGATGGCTGCGTTCAGGCGGTTGTCGGCTCGGGTGGACGTGAGGGTGGGGTAGACATCGAGAAGGGCGTGCCAGTGGGTGAGGGCGGCATCGAGATGGCCGAGGCGTAGCTGTGTTTCGGCGAGGCGTGCGCGGGTGAGGGCGGCGGGGAGCTGTTCGGTGGTCGTACGCAGGCGCAGCGAGGTGGTCAGGGCCGTGAGGGTGACGGAGTGGTCGCCCAGGATGGCCAGGGCCTGGGCGCGCTGGTAGTGCAGGGCACCGGCCGGGTAGCGGGTGAAGGGGCCCGGCTCGGCATCAGTCTGGGCGTGGAGGCGTTCGGCGCGGGCGAGGGCGGCCAGGGCGGCGTGCCGGTCATGGTGGGCGGTGAGGACGGCGAGGTGGATGTGGGTGTAGGCGCGGACGGCGGGCGGGGCATGACGGGCGTGCCGGTCGGCCTGCTCGGCAAGGTTGAGCACGGCAGTGTCGTGGTGGCCGAGGTCGTGGGCGTGGGTGGCCATGGCGCGCAGGATGATGGCGAGGGTGGTGTGATCGCCGGCGTCGGTGGCGAGGCGGGCGGCGATCTGGTGGTAGTGCTGCGCGGTGACATGGTCACCGCTGTCGGCGCACATCGAGCCCAGCAGCAGGACGAGGCGGGCGGTGGCTGTCTGCAACCCGCGATGGATGTCGGTGCGGGCCGGAAGGTCCAGCAGGGGGGTGACCTCGTGGGCGAGGTAGGCGGCCAGGGCCGCCCGCACATGCCGGCCGCCGTGCTGGTCGGCACCGGTGGCGAACATCAAGGCCATGGTGCGCAGTTGCTCAAGGTCACCCGCTCCGGCGCGGCGGCCGGGGCGCGGTGCACTGGCAGGCGCCGTCGGAGGCGGGGTGGGCTGTTTCTGGTCGGGCAGGGCGAGCGCGGTGGCGGCGAAGACGCCGGCGCTCAACAGGGCGCGTCGGTGCGGGTCGAGTTCGGCACGGGTGAGGTGGGCGAGTTTGCGCATGGGGTCGGCCTCCCAGGCAGGGTCCACGATGGCGGCGGGGGCTCGGGTGAGGCCAGCGTCGTACGCCGTGACGCGCCTGCCCAGACGGCGGGAGAGACATTCCAGGAGCAAAGCGGGGACGGGCGGCCGGGGCTGGGTGCCCTCCAGCCAGCGCCGCACGCTGGTGAGATGGACGGCCAGCGTTGTCCCCTGTTCGGCGGCGACCTTCCGCAGCGCGGCGGCCAGCTGAGCGGGACTCCAGCCGGCCGCCTCCAGTAAGTGGGCCAGCCGCGTATTGGGGGTGCGCGGCATGACCGCCTCCCGGGACGCGCGAACAGGTGTGATCTGGCGTTGCCTGAAGAAGGGGGTTGCGCACCGCTGCCGTGGTCCTGCGCGATGGCTCCACGTGCGTCGGGTGCAAGCCGTGCTTCGGTCATGCCCTCCGGCTGGACATGAGACACCCGCTCCCGTGTTCCGCGGCCCCAACCGGTGGTATGCGGTGCTCTGCTGGTCCGGATGGCACGGACGTCGCCTTCTGGCGAGGGACGTCGGCGGCGATCGGCCTCGCGTGGACCTGCTCGCCCGTCATGCCCGCAGGGTGGGGCGGCTGCGTTCCCTGAGGTGCCCCAAGCAGTGGCGGGATTTCGTCGCCGTCCAGACGGTCCGCCGAGCACGAGACGCCGAGGATCTCCGGCCCGGTGGACGCGGGCTCGTTCGGTGCCGTACAGGCCGCGGCTGTTCGGGCGGGCGCGACTTCGGCGGTTAAGAAGGGATCTTGCACAGCGGGTTCCCCTTCCGCTGGTGCGTCGCTGACGGTGGGCTCGTTTTTGGTGCGGTATGGCAGTCAAGCGAAGCGGTGCGGGCGGATGTAAGCGTGTGCGGACGACGTATGCGGGACGCCGGTTCCCACCCCCAGGCATGTCGCACGCACCCCGCGTGAAGCCGGCGCACTCGGCGCAGAGCCGACCGGCAGGGCAAGAGCTGCAGGATGCGCGAGACGTCCGCCGGTGCGGGACCGACCGGCTGCCCGCATCGGGGTCACCCCGCCAGTAACGGGAACACCGTGGCTCGCACCGTGCCATGCCGCGCTGCACCCCGACCGTGGTTTCACAAATTCACTATGTTGCGAGTTCTGCGACGTACTCACGCCTTGCCCTTCTGTCGGGCACAGCGGTTTGGTGCTGGACTGGCCATCTGCCAGGGCGCCTTGGCGCGATGCCGGTCCGGAACAGAGGCCCGCTCCGCCGTCCCTTCGGCCGTAACGGTTGTCTCCTCTCCCCACGGAGGGATCAACACGATGACGTACACACCGGCAAAGGACGAAGCTGCTTGCCGGCTTCCGGATCCGGCCCAGCTGCGGGCCGCGCCTGCGCCACGGCTGCGTGGTCTCGCGGCCGAGATCCGGGCCTTCCTGATCGACCACGTGTGCACGACGGGGGGACACCTGGGCCCGAACCTGGGAGTCGTCGAACTGACGCTCGCGCTGCACCGGGTCTTCGACTCCCCCCGCGACACCCTGATTTTCGACACCGGCCACCAGGCATACGTCCACAAACTGCTGACCGGCCGGGCCGAGCAGTTCCCGACCCTGCGGCAGGCCGGCGGTCTGTCCGGGTATCCATCCCGGGCCGAGTCCGAGCATGATCTGGTGGAGAACTCCCACGCTTCCACCTCCCTGTCGTACGCGGACGGTCTGGCCAAGGCCCGCCAGCTCGCGGGGGAACAGCAGCAGGCGGTGGTCGCGGTGATCGGGGACGGCGCCTTGACCGGGGGCATGGCGTGGGAGGCGCTGAACAACCTCGGCAGTGCACCAGGCCGGCCGGTGATCGTGGTACTCAACGACAACGGCCGCTCCTACGAACCCACCCACGGCGCCCTGGCCCGCCACCTGGAGTCGCTGAAGGCCAACGGCTCCGTGGCCGGGTGCCGGAACGTGTTCACCGAGCTCGGTTTCACCTACTTCGGGCCCGTCGACGGGCACAGCACCGGGGAGATCGAGGGAGTGCTGCGACGGGCCCGGACTCTCAACCGGCCTGTCCTGGTGCACGTGGTCACCGTCAAGGGCAAGGGATACGCTCCCGCCGAGACGGACGACGCGGACTGCCTGCACGCCGTCGGCACCGTCGACCCGGTCACCGGCCGCCCGGCCGGCTCTGGAGCAGGTTGGACGTGGACGGGCGTCTTCGGCCGGGCCCTGGCCGAAGTGGCGGCCGAGCGGCCCAAGGTGGTGGCGCTCACCGCGGCCATGTTGCGCCCCACCGGCCTGCATGCCATGCAGCAACGTTTCCCCGAACGGGTCTTCGACGTCGGCATCGCCGAACAGCACGCCGTCACCAGCGCCGCCGGACTCGCCATGGGCGGCTACCACCCCGTGGTCGCGATCTACGCCACCTTCCTGGGCCGCGCCTTCGACCAGGTCCTCATGGACGTGGCCCTGCACCGGCTGCCGGTCACCTTCGTCCTGGACCGGGCCGGCATCACCGGCCCCGACGGGCCCTCCCATCACGGCATGTGGGACCTGTCACTGCTGTCCGCGGTGCCCGGCATGGCCATCGCGGCACCCCGCGATCCGCAGCGCGTCGAAGACCTGCTGCGCGAGGCGGTCACCCACGATCAGGGACCCACCGTGCTGCGCATCCCGAAGGCCCCGGCAGGAGGAGACGTCGCGGCCCTGGCCCGGATGGACGGCATCGACATCCTGCACCGTTCCCCGCGCCGGCCCCTGGATGTCCTCCTCGTCCCCGTCGGGCCACTGGCCCAAGCGGCCCTGGACGCCGCACGCCTGCTGGAGGAAGAAGGCATCGGCGTCACGGTCGCCGACCCCCGGTGGGTCCTGCCGGTCAACGACGCCCTGCCGCCGCTGGCAGCACGCCACCTCCTGGCCATCAGCATCGAGGACGGCGTCACCAGCGGCGGAGTGGGCTGGGCCCTGGCCCAGGCATGCCGCGCTCACAACGTCAGCACTCCCGTCGTTCCCCTCGGACTGCCGCGTTCGTTCATCTCCCACGGCTCACGAACCGCCCTGCTCGCTGCGGTCGGCCTCGACGCGGCCGGCATCATCCGCACCGTCCACGACGCCCTGACCGGCACCACCCTCACCAGCCAGGAGACGCTGCGATGACCGCCGTCGACCTTGGAATGCCGACCCTGTCCCACGACTCACCGATCCCGATCCACCGTCGCTCCACCCGCCAACTGCACGTCGGAGCGGTGCCGGTGGGCGGCGGCGCCCCGGTCAGCGTGCAGACCATGACCACGACGAACACCGCCGATGTGGACGCCACCCTGCGGCAGATCGCCGAGGTGACCGCCGCCGGCTGCGACATCGTCCGCGTCGCCGTCCCCTCCGCCGACGACGCGGCCGCCCTGCCCACCATCGTCGCCAAGTCACCGATCCCCGTGATCGCCGACATCCATTTCCAGCCCCGCTACGTCTTCGCCGCCCTCGACGCCGGCTGCGCAGCCGTCCGCGTCAACCCCGGCAACATCAAGAAGTTCGACGACAAGGTCGCCGAGATCGCCCGGGCCGCCTCCGCCGCCCATACGCCGATCCGCATCGGCGTGAACGCCGGCTCCCTCGACCCGCGCCTGCTCGCCAAACATGGCAGCGCGAGTCCCGAGGCGCTCGTCGAATCGGCGTTGTGGGAATGCTCCCTGTTCGAGGAGCACGGCTTCACCGACCTCAAGATAGCCGTCAAGCACCACGACCCGCTGGTCATGATCGCCGCGAACCGGCTGCTCGCGAGCCGCTGCGACTACCCGCTGCACCTGGGGGTGACCGAAGCGGGCCCCGCCTTCCAGGGCGCCATCAAGTCCGCCGTCGCCTTCGGGATCCTGCTGGCCGAGGGCATCGGCGACACCATCCGGGTCTCCCTGTCCACCGACCCGGTCGAACAGGTCAAGGCCGGCTGCCACATCCTGTCCTCCCTCGGCCTGCGCCCCCGGAAGCTGGAGATCGTCTCCTGCCCCGGCTGCGGCCGCCTCCAGGTCGACATCCACCGGCTGGCGACCCAGGTCGAAGCGGCCTTCGACGGCTTCCCCCACCCCCTGCGGATCGCGGTCATGGGCTGCGTCGTCAACGGGCCCGGCGAGTCCCGCGAGGCCGACCTCGGTGTCTCCTGCGGCAACGGCAAGGGCCAGATCTACCGCCACGGCCAGGTCATCAAGACCGTCCCCGAATCCAGGATCGTCGAAGCCCTCCTCGACGAGGCCCTCCACCTCACCAGCGACCTTCCCGCGGAAGGCGAGCAGACATGACCCTCGCACCACCCCTGACGGGCGGCCTCGACCTGCCCGAAGCACGCGCGGCGGCCGAGACGATCCTGTCGCAGTTCCTGGAACGCAAACGGGCCGAGGCTGCGGCCCGCCATCTGTCCACAGAAATCCCCGCTGCCCTCAGGGACTTCCTCACGGCAGGCGGCAAGCGGCTTCGTCCCGTGCTGTGTGTGCTCGGCTGGCACGCCGCCGGAGGCACCGCACCCCCGCCCCGTCCGGTGCTGCAAGTCGCTGCCGCTCTGGAGATGTTCCACGCCTTCTGCCTCGTCCACGACGACGTCATGGACGCCTCCGCCACCCGCCGCGGCAAACCCACCGTCCACCGGGCCTTCGCCGACCGCCACGCCGCAGACCGCTACGGGCCGGCCGCCGACCGGTTCGGCACCAGCGCCGCCATCCTCGTCGGCGACTTCGCCCTGGCTTGGACCGACGAACTCGTCCACGCCGCCGGCCTCACCCCGGACCAACTCGCGCGGCTGCTGCCGGTCCTGGACGCCATGCGCGACGAGGTCCTGTACGGCCAGTACCTGGACGTCGCGGCCGGCGGACAGCCCACCGACGACGTCGAGCGGGCCTGGACGATCATCCGCTTCAAGACCGCCAAGTACACCTGCGAGCGACCGCTGCACATCGGCGCCGTCCTCGCCGGAGCCCCCGGGCCGCTCCTCGACGAACTGTCCGCCTACGCGCTGCCCCTGGGCGAAGCGTTCCAGCTCCGCGACGACCTCCTCGGCGTCTTCGGCGACCCGGCTGTGACCGGCAAGTCCCGCCTGGACGACCTGCGCGAGGGCAAGCACACCCTGCTCATCGCCCTCGCTCTGCGCGACGCCGCACCCCCACACAAGACCTTGCTGCACCGGCTGCTGGGCAGCCCCGGCCTGACCGAGGCTGAGGCCGCGCAGATCCGCAGCATCCTCACCGTCACCGGCGCCCGCGCCCACGTCGAAGAACTCATCGACCAACGGCGTCACGCCGTACTCCACACGCTGGACTCGGCCGCCACCCTGACCCCGCACGCCATCCCTCATCTACGTCACCTGGCGGACACCGTGACCCGGAGGACCTCGTGAACCGGACGGGCAAACGCGTACTGCTGGCCTCACCCCGCGGCTTCTGCGCCGGCGTAGTCCGCGCCATCCAGGCCGTGGAGAAGGCCTTGGAGCAGTACGGGGCGCCGGTCTACGTCCGGCACGAGATCGTCCACAACACGTATGTCGTCAAGGCCCTGGAGACGAAAGGCGCCGTCCTCGTCGAGGACACCAGTCAGGTACCCGAGGGCTCCATCGTGCTCTTCTCCGCCCACGGGGTCGCCCCGACCGTCCATGAAGAGGCCGCGGCACGCAACCTGACGACCATCGACGCGACCTGCCCGCTGGTCACCAAGGTCCACAAGGAAGCCGTCCGCTACGCGCGTGAGGGCTACGACATCCTCCTGATCGGCCACGAGGGCCACGAGGAAGTCATCGGCACCCTGGGCGAAGCCCCCGACCGCATCACCCTCGTCGACGGCCCGGGCGACGCCGAGAACGTCGAAGTCCGCGACCCCGACAAGGTTGTCTGGCTCTCCCAGACCACCCTCTCCGTCGACGAGACGATGCAGACGGTCGATGCCCTGAAGACCAAGTTCCCCCATCTGCTCTCGCCGCCCGGCGACGACATCTGCTACGCCACCCAGAACCGCCAGCTCGCGGTGAAGCAGATGGGTGCCGAAGCCGACCTGGTCATCGTCGTCGGCTCCCGCAACTCCTCCAACTCCCAGCGTCTGGTCGAAGTCGCCAGACAAGCCGGCGCCCAGGAGGCGTACCTGGTCGACACCGCCGAGGAGATCGACGCCGCGTGGCTGGACGATGTGACGGCAGTCGGTGTCACATCCGGCGCGTCCGTGCCCGAGGTGCTCGTCGAACAGGTGCTGGACCGGCTTGCCGCCCAGGGGTACCAGGACGTCGTGCTCCTCAACGTTGCGGACGAGAACCAGCACTTCGCCCTGCCGCGAGAACTGCGGGAGAAGCAACATGCCCCTGTTCCGGCGGGCCCTGAACCTGCCTAGCGAGCAGCCCGCCTGAGCGCGGGAGATAGACGGCTACCTGAAGACATACCCAAAACAGTGCCCTGACCTGGGGTGGAGAGAAAGGAAAGAGGAGTGGAGAAGTCATTCGGGTACATCTGGGCCGACTGGTGCTACGGGGCCGAAAAGGACCAGTGGCTGGCCGATGTGTGGGACGCATGCGGCGCGATCGACGCATCCACGCTGGCGAGTGAAAAGGCAGTCAAACTAGCTCACTTGAGGGAGAAGATTGCGGGAAGCCGGCGGCCGTGGGTGGACGGGGTACGGGACTTCATCGACTTCGAGAGCCGCCGCATGGTGACCGGCAAGGCCCCGCTCATGCACCTCGGCAAAGGAGAAGATTTCCGCGTACTGGAGATCATTGAGGGAGCAGCACGCCACGGTGCCATGCGCGGCCTGTGCGTGATGCCCGGAGGAGAAGAGTGGATTTCCCAGCTGTCGGAGTTCTGCACGACGGCGCTGTACCAGGGGTTCAAGTGGCTCCGTGGAGGACGGCACCTGGATGAGTGGGAGCTTCCCGCAATGGGAGAGGGGTGGTGCAAGGGGGCTGCTCTGTGGGGAACGGTGAGCATGTTCATTGCCCTTGATACGGCGGGAGGAGACCCCGACAACGATGCCGTCCTTGCCCGGGCATTCGAGGTCTTCGGCAACCACCTTGCCGCATCGTCTCTCTGGCTTCACTACAGGGGCGAACACCCCCACTTCTGGTGGAGCGAGGAAGTGAGGGGACGAGCACCTTCAGAGGCCGCCATCCGGCACACCGGCGCGGTACTGGCCTGGCCTGTGCAGATGGTCGACATTCTGGTTCGGGGAGCGGAGCACGTGAACACATGGATGGTCCCGGATTTCCCACCTCAGCACTTTTCCAGGACGCGAGGTGTAGTGATCGGCCCGCACACCCCGCGCCTGTGGAAGAGGGTTCGGGCCGTCTGCGACGAACTGGCGCCGGTGGGTGGGGTGACCGACGAGGAGCTGTCTGAGCTGTACTGGCGAACCGCGAATTGGCTGGCACCCCACGCCGTTACGTGGCGAGGGCGCGGAGATGAGAGCGACCGAGTACAGGAGGTGAGCGTGCCGAGTGCCGTGATGGGTGTCCAGCGGGAAAACCGAGATCACTTGGACTCTGACCTCGTCGACCGAGTGGTTGAGTGGAGCCGTCCGCGTGTCGCCCGCCTAAGGCCCGATCAGCAGTTGCTACTGCTGGACAAGGTTGAGGAGACGGCGAGGCTTCGAGGCCGGGTGCCAGGAGCCCCCGAGTTCGTGGAGTCGACGGTAGGGAAGCTGCGGTTCGTTGAGGGCGTGTGGGACCTGACGACGCACGCGGTGTCGCTGGCTTCCCCGTTCGGGGGCGCTTTGATCCCCGAAGACTGCCACGAGCTGGCCATCCGATTCTTCAACGCTTTCCAGGTCTCCCGTCGTGTAGAGGGCAGGGACGTCGCCCCAGGAGATCCAATCGACGGCGGGGCGGGCTGTGTAGTGTGCGTAGGGAACGAACTGTTCCTGAAGCTAGTGGACAATCGCCCTGGGCAAGGTGTGACCCCGCTAGCCCTTTGGTCGACGCTCATCTACTTCAACCTGGGTCTGGGCAGGCCCGATGACTCAGACATCGGGTTTCGGTCGGCACCTGTAGTCGCGACCGCATAGTCCTTCCGCTGCTGGTTCGTTCGCTGGCTGGGCCCTTCGCCTCGTACTCCTGCTGCGCACGTCCATCCAGCCTACGGCCGACCGCCGCCGGTGCGCAGGCCCGGCACGGCACGGACGGAACTACAGCGCCCCGTAAACGCCTCGTGCTCAGCACGCTGCTGTCCCCTGACGGGCGTCATGCCCCTCGCCGCTGCGGCCTCGTACAAGGTCAGCACAGAACTCTGCCAGGTCTACGAAAACACCGACGAGGGAATGACTGCCGCCTGGGTGGCCGGGATGGATGGACGTCATCGACGTACGCGAAACCCCCGGGACTCCACGTCCGGCCCCACACCGATCCTGAAAGCAGCGCAGCGCGAAACGTCTCCGTCCCGCGGTCCGCGTACAGCAACAGCGTCGTAATCACCAACATGAGGGCGTCATCCCATGACAGTGCATCCCTTCGACGTGCGCGGCCTGAAGATGCCGTTCCCGTCGCACGAACCCAACCCCGCCCGCAAGGGCGCGGACGAAGCCATGTGGGCATTCATCGACAAGCACGGCCTCTGCCCGTCAACAGCTGATCGAAAACGCCTGCAGGCAACGGAGACTGTGCTCTGCATGGCGCTCTACTACCCCACTGCTGACGCGTACCGCTTCCAGGTACTGTGCCAGTGGCTCGGTTGGACGTTCATCGCCGACGACACCACGGACAATCCCCCCGCAAGCAGGGAACCGCAAACTGCGGCGGACGTCATCCTGCCCATGACCGCCGTGCTGGACAGCCAGCCGGCCACCACACCACTCGCCCGCGCCCTCGCCGAAGTACACGCCATGATCAGCTCGGGCCGATCGATCGGATGGCAGGCCGAGTTCAACCTGGCGACCAAGAACTGGCTGTGGGCGGCCTACGCCCATGCCGTCTACTGCGCAGCCCACCAGACACCCGCCGTCACCGACTATCTGGCATCAACCCACTGTGACACCTCCGGTTTCCCGTTGATTCTCGCCATGTGCGAGTACGCAGAAGGCGCGGACCTCCCTCAGACCGTCAGGCAACTGCCCGCCTGGATCACCATGCGCCGGGCCGCGGCCGACCACGCGGGACTGGTCAACGACCTCTACTCGGCCCACCACGAAGGTCCCGGCGGATGGCTCTTCAACACGGCGCTCGTGCTGTCCGCCGAACACCACACCGACATGGACACCGCCATCCGCGACACCGTCTCCCTCGCCAACAGCCGCCTGGACGCCTACTGCGAAGCGAAGGACCGCCTGGAAGCACAGCTACGGGTCACCGAGGACAGCACGACGCGTGCGATCGCCCTGCGCATCGCGGACTCCTACGCAGACATGATGCGCGGCAACCTCGACTGGCACACCCGCGCCAGCCGGTACGCCTGAGCAACGCTCCATCCGTATCCCACCCCACGCTGTGATCAACAACGGCGTGCTCGGCATGGTCCGCCAGTGGCAGACCCTGTTCTACGACGGCGACCATGCCCACACCGACCTCGGCACCACCGACCGGCACCCCGACATCGTCAAGATCGCCGAAGCCAACGGGTGTACGGGGCTGCACTACGAGCGAGCCGAGGACGTCGACACCGCCCTCGCCGCAGCACACGCGGTCACCGACCGCCCGGTCGTCATCGACTTCGCGGTCTCCCCGGACGAGATGGTGTGGCCGATGGTTCCCCAGGCGTGCCCAACGACGACATCCTCATCGCCCGCGACCTGCGGCCCACCTTCGAACCGGACTGAAACACCGCCCTGGAGGCAGGATGCCCCCGTCCACCGACAACACCGCGAAAGCGCCCGCCTGCCTCCGGCAGCCTGCACGCGAACAACAGCCCGCACGAGTGCCTGCACAGCGACAGGCTCCGCCATCGCCACAGGCCACCACCATGGCAGGCGGCCCGCTGAACTTCCCGCTCCCCTGGCACGACACCGAGATCGCTGCAATGGAGTTCCAGCAGATCACCCTGCCTCCGCAGGCGTCGACCGGCTGGCACTACCACCACGGCCCCCTCCTGGTCACCGTTCACCAAGGCACCCTGCGCCGCCGACTCGCCGACGGCACAGTCACCGCCCACGCGGCCGGCACGAGCTTCGTCGAACCGCCAGGTCCCGCCAACATCCACACCGGCGACAACCCCGACAGCACCACCGTCATCCTGTGATGCCTGTTCCTCCTCCCAACCAACAGCCCCCTATCCGTGCCGGTCCAGGAGCCAGGCACAAGGAAATGACACGAAAGCTGGGACAGTTGACGGGTGACACTGCATGAGACACCAGACGGCACCGCAGGTCACAGCGCCGCCGTACGACACGCAGCCTGAAAACCTACAATTCATGTAGGGTCTCAATTTTCGTGTCGGAATCTCACGATCGATGTCGGAACAATGTCGGATCCGACACAGAATTGAGACTCGCAGGTGTCCTGTCGCAGTGAAGCTGTCGGATTCTCACTGGTTCTCGTTCGAGTTGTCGTATTCTCATCGCGTCACGTGTTGAGCGGCTGCGTTTGTTTCGTTCGGTGGTGTGTTGTTCCTCCCGGCCTGGAGCTTCTTCCCCACGGCGAACGAGATTTCCGCGAAGGCCACGCTGTTTGAGAACGAGGGCCGCCGGTGTTCTCAAACCAGTTGACGCCTCCGCAGGTCAGCGAACCGCGACCTGCCAACTCCACCTCGACAGGACACCAGGTCACCCCCTGGCTCTCTCGGGTGAACCATGTCGGCGTCGGCTGGACTCGGGCGTCGTCGGGCCGATGCCTCCGTCTGCAGAATGGGGACTGACAGACGTCATTGATCGGTAGCACCAGCCGTTGCCGTGTCCGGTGGCATGTCCAAGCCACTCGATTGCTGAGCCCGGCGGTGACGCACGCCCAGGGCGGCGGACGCTGACGCGCTGCCGACAGCGACACCGAAACCGACAGCAACGCCGACCACGAAAGCGAGGCTGACGGCGATGGTGATCCACTCCGAGGCCGCCCTTGCAGTCGCCGAGCTGGGCAGGACTACCGCCGCGAACGCCAGGAGTCCGAGGTACCCCAGGAACCCGGCGATGAGTGCTGCATAAGCGGCTGCGGCCACCGGACGCGGCCGCCAGTCAGCAGTGAGGGCCACGCGCACCGCGCAGACAACTTGCGCCAGCGCGACGACCAGCATGGCGAGCAATATTCCGAATGGCACGAGCAAGACAGCCGCCGCAGCGGCACCCACCCCGAACCACACCCCCTTACGGCGCCCCCACGTAACCTTCGGCGGGCCCACCCAGGGACCGGTAACGGCAGCCGACGACGGCTTGCGGGCTCGCTGCTGCGCAACGTCGGCCCGCCGGGCACGGCGACGACGTAGGCCAAGGGCCACTGCTGCTGACGCGCTGCCGGCAATGACGCCAAAGGTGGCGCCTACGGCAACGCGGTGCCAGGTCCCTGCCGCCAGGCCACTCAAGTTCCCTATGAGGCCAGTGCCAAGGGCGGCGACGGTAGCTGCGGCCAAGGGGTGCTGCTGACGGTCCTCGGTGAGGGCCACGTGCACTGCGCAGACGGTCTGCACTAGCGCGACAACTCCGACCGTGATGACGAGCCGAGCGCCGGACAGCAACAGGAAGAAAGTCGGTGCGGCGGCCCCGATCCCGTACCACAGGACCTTTCGGAGAGGCTGCCGGAGACTCGCTGCTCCCGCTCCGGCGAGCGGCAGCACGGCCGTGATAACGAGCACTGGGAGAGCCAAGGGGGGCAAGAGGAGGAAAATCGCAGGCAGCGTGGCGAGTACGGCGACACCGCCAAGCGCGTTTCCTGGGCCGAAGATCGGTTTGAACATCGCGAGCTGCAGTCCCAGGGTCAGGAAGGCCAACCCGAGGTAGACCGGCACGCTTGCCACCCCCAGTACTGCCCACAGCACCCGCTTCGCTGCCCGGCCTTCCCGCGCGCCGACCGCATCGGCCCACGAGGCCAAGACCGCGCCCAGCCAGCGTTGCGCGGCCCATGCGGTCAGGCACAGCAGGGGAATCCACGCCAGGAACTGTCCCCACAGCGGAGCAGGCACAAGGAAGATCGCGCCGATGATGTCCGGCTGCAACAGGCTGCTGCCCGCAGCCAGCCCCAGCCCCAGGGCGACGCTGACTGCAACACTGCGCCGGCCCCGCAACTGGGGCTGTCCCTCTTGTGCGGTGCCCTGCCACGCTGCCATCCCCAGCGCGACCGTAATGAAGACCGCGGCTATCGCAGTCCCCACTTGATCGCCGATTACGTCACCCGCTGGCCACGCACCAAGGATGCTCCGGCGGAGGATCATCGCGCCCGCCCCCACTGCACACCAGTCCCACCCGCTCGTAGTGCGCAGCAGCTGGCTGTCGTGCAGTACAGCGCGGCGGCGCTGCGGCGACGGATGGACGCGCAACACCTCCGGGCGCCGCCGCCGGCTGCTGGGAAAGTATCCGGCGAGCGTCGCACTCATGTCCGTCGTACCGGAGCCCCACAGCTCTGCCTGCGCGTCCGCGAACAACTCACGGCTGCGCAGTACCGAGTTGCGCAGCAGCGGCGCCATCACGGCGAGGGCGAGTAGCGTGACGGATTCGGCAGCGGAGAGGGCGACGAGGGCACTGTCCGTGCTGGTTCCCCGAATCACTGGGATGAACGGGTTGCTCAAGATGCTCAACACCATCAACGGCATGGTGACTCGCCACGCCACGATCGTGAGGAAGCCGATATCGAGGTCCCGGTTGTGGATGTGTGCCAGCTCATGCAACAGCACTGTGCGGAAGGCCACCGGGTCGCGGCGGAACAGGGTCTCAGAGCCCCCGGAGAGCACGATGCAGCGATGGCCCGGCCGTCCGAAGGCAAGTGCCGAGCAGCGTGGGTCCAGCGGATCGAGCAGGTATGTCACGGGCACGGCGACGTCGGTGCCGAGCTGGATCCGGGCAAGTAGTGCGAACAGGTCTGCACGGTCGGGGAGCACCCCGTCCGACGCGATGCTCGCCGGTACGACGCGGCCGATCTGCTCGTACCGGCGGCGCCGGATGCGCCAGGCAGGCAGCCACCACACGACCAGGCCGATCGCGATCCACCACACCACCAGCCCGATCAGAGGCCAGCCCTCGAAGCTGTACGGCCTCACGCAGTCGCGTGAGGCAGCCGACAGGTCGCCGCCGCCCTGCCAATTCTCCAAAACCTGGCGTCTCTGCTCGGTCACGCAGCTCTGATACGCCCCCTCGGCGGCGTCGCTGACGTGATCGAAAAAAATGGATGCCATGTTGGCGACCTCGGACGTCATCAACGCCGAGGCGATGGCAGCGAGAAGAACGAACCTGAGGGTCGTTGCGGAGATCAGCGTCTGAGGGAGGCGCTGCCGTAACGCCGCGGGGTGATTAGCCACGCTCATCGTCGCGCACGGCGGCCGTACCCCCGTCGGCGTCGGCCGTAATGGCAGTGCCCCTGCGCGTCGCCAGCTCTGCCACGATCCCATCCGCGACCAACTCCGCCTGTTCGGCGGTCAGCCCCAGCCGGCGCGCTTTACGGTCGGCCACCGCACGGATGGTGGCCAGTTGTTCAGACCCGGGAATCCACTCCGCTGCCGTTGCGCCTTCCCCGGATGGGCGACCGCCCCGGACAACCCGCCTCGTCCACCCGCGCATTCGGCCGATCAGGGTGGTCGCTGTCTGGTCGGCGAACCGCTGGAGGACAGAGTCGGCCAGCTTGGAGGTGACGTACAGCACCGCCAGGGTCAGCATCGTCGTCACACCGTCGGCGCCGATGCCGAGTGGCTCGTTCCGTCGCGCGGCCCGGCGCACTTGGCTCCGTGAGGCGGCGTGGAACGACCGTGCCACAGCGACAAATTGAGGCATCTCGTCAGGGGCAATGCGCTGGACCACGCCACGGGCCAACTCATCCACGCCGGACGTATCCCGCCCGGCTCGCGTCACCAAGGTCATGGTCGTCTCCCCCGTCCCCCGCACCCCTCACCGGATCGCCCCGGTCGCTGTCGTCATACTCTCCGCGAGGGTAGCGCGGGCCGCGTACTGCCGTCGGCGCCACCACAAGAACTGCCTGAAAGCTCCAACAACGGCATCCGGGGGCGGACCTGCCCTCGCATCCAACCCGCTCGACCAGCACTCCTGCGAACGTGGGCGCGCCCAATGGACGGAGGCCGCCGCGTTGAAGTGCGTCTATATGGAGCTGATTAGCCTCGACCCGACCAGCAAGGACCGGCGCCGCTGGGCGATGCGCTGGAAGGCGCCGCTGAACGCCTTCCAGATCGCGTTTGAGGGCCGACTCACCCCCACCACCAGCAACTGACACCTCAACAACCAAGATCAACTGTTGACTGGACAGACCTCAGCCTTGGGGAAACCACGTACAAACACCCGGATCCGAGGAGAGAGACGTTCGACGAGGAAATGACACGGATCTGAGACAGCCGACGGATGACACGGCGTGAGACGCCTGCGGAACGCCCAGGCCAGAGACGCGGCGGATGAAATGAGCCGCGAGATCCTACATCATCAGTCAGCCTAAGAACGCCACAGCCGTCCCGCGCTTCGAGGAACGAGGTGCAGGCTGGGATCAGTGACTTCGGAGAGCCCTCGTCAGCTCACGGGACGCCCGCTTCCTCGGCACCTGCCCGCGCGAGAGGAAGAGAGGAGTGAGGGCTGGTTCGGGACTGACGTCGCTGCGGCCTGTGCCGCCCTCGCCCGGCTACCGGGCCAGCGTGACGGTGATCGGTGCGTCGGGGTACGAGCTCAGCTCCCCGGAGAGTGAGGCCTGCTCTGCCCGATCATGGCCCAGGCTGTCGATCTGGCTCGAGGTCAACAGCTCTGTGGAGGTAGTCAAGCGCGGTGGCCAGACGTAGTCGCCCCTCGTCGCTGTGCGTGTCGATCCACATTGCTGCGTCAAGGTTGGCTGCCGCGTACCCAATGAGAAGCTGCTGGTAGCCAGACCTCAGGGATTCGGCGTGCCTCAGAACTGCCAGGAGGGACGGCGCTGTTGTCCTGACCAGTGGTTGCGGGGCCAATACGCGCGCGAACCTGGCGATGTGCTCCAGGACCGTCTTGGCGTAGGCTCTGTCGGGGACGTCGGTGTCGGGCAGTGTGCGTTCTTGGGCCAGCCGAACGACATCGTCCGGCTGGGGATGGCGGTCTGGATAGTCGCGCGCGGGCTTTGGGAGATGGGGCACGGGGCAGGAACTCCTGCTCATTCTCGTGCAATGGGATCACTGGGATGTGCGCGGAGCCGCCAGGGTAGGGAACACGCCGTCGACACCGTCGCGAGGCTGAGGTGTGGGCGTGGTATCCGTGGTGTGCGGCTCAGAGGCGAGTTCCGGCAAGCGCACTCGGAAGCACTTGCCGGCGGTTCGGTTCTGCTCAGTGAGTGTGATCAGGCCGCGCGCGGCGTCCAGTAGTACGGAGGCAAGGGATGGCCGTCCCTCAGCCAGTAGCAAAACTCCTGGGCGCCGCGCAATGTGCCGGTCCCGGTGGGCGTGCGGCCGTCGACCATCTCGAAGTGGTCGATCTCGATGAGCACGTGGTCGCCCACTTGAGGGGACATTCCGAGGTCAAGCAAGACCCGGCCGTTGCAGCTTCCGATGAGGGTCCAGGCGTTCTTCCACATGAACGTCGCGCGTGCTCCCTGGCGGGAGGTGAAGAAGAAGTCGCCGAGCGCATGCTGGTTGATGACACAGAAGACCCACATCAGCCCGGTGGCGTGTGCCAATTCTTTGCCGTGGGTGTTGGGTACGCTCTCCTTGGACTGCTGGAGCTCGACCCTCGTGCTGTCGGCACCGAGGAGGTCCGAGCGCCGGCGGCCGCCTGCCATGCGGATCTCCGATCGTGCCGCGCCGACCACCCGCTGGTAGCACAGGGTCCACATCTTGCGCTGCTGGGACGTGCGCATCGGGGTGGTAACGAGTTCGAAGGCCGCAGCGGGGATCATGCAGCGGCCGACGGGGCAAAGGCTGCCAGGAACTCGCGGAGCTTCTTGTACGTCAGGCCGTGGATGCGTACGTCGATCTTTTCGGCTCGGATGATCTCCTCGACGCTGGTGATGTCGGGGTGCCGGGGCTGGGCGGCTGCGGCGAGTTCCAGGACGTCGTAGTAGCCGCGCATCTGGATGGACTGGCGTTTGACCGTCTTGATGGTGTTCTTTCGTTCCTCGATCTGGCGCACGGCCTCGGCAACCAGATCTGTGTCTTCGGCTTCTTCGAGGCAGTGCAGCTGGCGGGCGTAGCCGCTGAGCTTCTCGTAGCAGTGGCTGCGTGCGGCGTTGAGCTGGACTGCGATGGCGTTGACCTTGGGTTCCTGCTCGGGCTCGGGCTGGCCGGGCACGATGACCGTCATGATCTCGCCCGTTTCAGGGTGGATCATCTCCACCCGCTGCCCGGGAATGAGCTTCTCCGGCAGCGGTTGGGGCTCCCTGACCTTGTGCGGCGGCAGCTGTGGGCCGCGCTGGTCACGGGCATGAGCAGCCCAGGCGCTCTTGAAGCTGCGATGCAGTGCGGCGGCGTGCCGCCGCTGTTCGAGGCCGGCGTAGGCAGGGGTGTCCGCGGTGGGCGAGGGGAGCTTCCGCCGGATGTAGTTCTGGGCCTCCACCGGGTTGTCGGTGTGCAGCGCCGTGGCGTCTGTCATGTCGATGAACAGGGCAAGCGCGGCGGCCTGGTCTTCCCGCTCATATTCGGCAGGACCGACGAAGACCTGTCCTTCGTGCTCGATGACGTGGTAAAGACGAGGACCTGTACAAGCCGGCGCACCCGGGCTACGAGAGTCTCCTGGCTGCTGACGTCCGCACCGCCGGGGCCCTCGTTCGCCCGGACACCGCCGGCTGGCAGTCCGCGGTCGAGGCCCATGTACGCGATGGGCGCCTCGACGCCGTGGTGGAGTCGGCCCTCGCCGACCCGGACGACTTCCGTGTCTCCTCCCGTGCCTACCGCGCCGCTGGCCACCGGGTCGAAGTGGTCGCGCTTGCCAGACGCGCGCCCAGATGAACATCGAAGCGATCTGGCGCTTGGGATCGCCGCGTACAGATCGACCTTGGACTTTGGCAGCACCCGGGCCCCCTCGTCGTGCAGAGCACAACGAGAGTCCCGAAGCAAGCACCGAGGTGTTCTCACAACTCAGCGCCATCACGCTCACGTGGAACGAGGCGTTCGCGCCGCTGAGCAACAGACGTTCGCGAAACTCACCTACAAAGCCAGCGTGGGCGTGGGCGTGATGGGAGGATCACTGCAGGGGGCTGGCCTCATCTGCTGCCTGACGCAGGACGTCCCCGCATGTGAGTGCCGCCTCTGGCGAGCGTTCGGCGAGGGTGACCAGCGCGTGCCGCACTTCCGTGCCCAGCTGGAAGAGTCGGCGGCTGTACTGCCCGCCCTTGTAGGCGTACAGGCGGAAGAGACCGGCGGCCTGCTCATCACGGCTGCCGGTGAAGGTGTCCGGGAGTCCGGCGAGCAGCTCGATGTCGCGTTTGCCGGTCGCCGCGTCGGCTACTGCCCTCAGCGGTAGCGCGTCGAATTCTGCGGGGGGCGTGGAAGCGTTGGCGGCTGCGTGGGCGGCCAGGGCTGTGAAGACTTCGATCAGCCGCTCGCCTTCCACCGTGCTGATGCCCCAGGTCCGCAGGTTCTCGTGCCGCCGGGTCTGACGCCATGGCTCCTGGTCCACCAGCGGCAGCAGGACGCATCCCAGGCGTGTGCACAGACGCCACAGTGTGTCGTGCTCCGAGGTCATGCTGTTCCTCTCTGCAGCGTTCGGAGGGCCTGCGGCCGAGAGGGGCCCGCCACCGCAGGCTCTCCAATTTGCCACTACACGCAGGGCACGTACAGGACGGGGCTGTTGCCCGTACCGCCGGCCGAGGCGCCGTTCGGCGCCACGAAGGTCCCGATGGTGGTGGTGCGCCAGGCAACGTTCGGGTCACCAGGGTGGTGCACACAGTTGGACCCTGCGGTCGACGACCGCAGCGGCGGCGCGCACTTGGACTGACGCGCGGTCCCTGCCGTCATCCACATGCTCGAGAAGTTGTTGTAGAACTCAAGGTCCACCTCGCTGGTGCAGGCCACCGGGCCGCCCGAGCAGGTCCTGATTCCCCCGGTACCCGTCATCCGGGAGCCGCTGTGGTTGGGCTTGGACGCGTAGAAGTCGCAGCTCACTGTTGCCTCAGGGCTCATACCCGGAGCGGTCACAGTGACTTCAGGCGGCTCCGGATTCGGCGGCGGCCCCGCCAACGCCGTCGGAGCGCTGGTGGCGACTAACGCCACGCCGATAACGAAGGCGCTCATGGTGGTTCTTAATCGCATGAAACGGTCTCCTCTTCGCAGTGCTGCCCAACTGCCTATTAGTCGGACCTTTGCGGAGAACAAACCGTAGATGCGGAAGCTGGGCTACAGCAGTGGCGTATCGGCCAACGCCCCCTCCTGTCGCACAAGCCCGAAACGCCGCTCCCGACCGTCGTGAGGAAACCAGCGCAGGCAGCCACTCGGCCTTCTCTGGACAGGCGCGACGCAGAGTGGCGGTCTCGGGTCAAGATTGCCGACTCGCCACCGCACGGCCGCGGTGCCCGCTGCCTTGCGGTTGGCATAGGCCGTCCCCGGCCGCCGGTGTTGACGTCGGTCACTCCTCAGCGGATGCTTCCGGCATCGTCTGGAGAACGGCTTCCACCAGGTGCTGACGCACAACGGTCCCGACCGGCAGTGTCGTCTCGTGGCCCCCGCTGGTGACCGGGTGCTGGAGAAGATCAGTGGCAGCAAGTACCGCCAGAGCCGCCTGCTCTAGGCCGAGCACGCCGGCCAGACGCTCGTGCAGCCGCTTAAGGTGGGCAACCGCTCGCCGGGTGACCCGCTGCTCGACGTCGTACTCCATCCCTGCAGCGGTCTGCTGGAGGTCCCCAAGGCACTGGAAGACGATCTCCGGATCCCAGCTGCCGGGGTACGCGTTGAGTCACCTGATGAACAGCGCCAGATCGTCGTCATCGTCCTGAGCTGCCGCCTCGCCCTGGAATCCGCTTTCGGCAACGGAAGGTGGCGCTTCGGGAGCCGGCTGCGGAAGTTCCTGCACGATGTCAGGAACAGACGTCTCCAGCGGCGGGAGATCGAGCAGGGTGTAGAAGAGCGTGCGGGCCATGGCACTCAGGCCGCAGCCCGCCACCGCACCAAAGGCCTTGATGGGCCACTCGGGATCGGTCACGGCACGCTGTGCGTGCGTCTCGAACTGATTGACCGCGAAGGTGCTCATGTTGACGCGCGGCGCCCGGGGGTTCTTCTGCGCAGCCTCGGCAGCGGAGCGGGTGGAACGCCACACCAGGTTGTAGATCTCGCCGAGGGGCCGGTGCAAGGCCGTCTTGTAGACGGCATCACGCAGCCGCTCGATGTGGTTGTCGGTCACGACCGGCAGCTTGAGTTCCGCGAGACGCTCGGTGAAGTAGCGCAGCGCCTCTTCGGCAATCAGCGCCTGGCCCAAGGCGAGAGGGTCGTCGTGCTGGCCGGCGCTCAGATGGCCGGGTTCCAGGCGTGTGCTCAGAACCTTGTCCAGATGCTGTGCTCCCGTGCCTTCGCTGGTACCGAACGGTGCGTAGAAGGACGCCGACAGCGCATAGAAGTCCGACGTAAGAGAAGGAGGCTCCACGGCCCCAAGATCGTCACCTGCCGCGTCCAGGGCCTCCTGGAACGTCGCCGGTTCCCACTCCATCGCGGAGGCCGAGACCGGATGGATACTCAGCAGGCGCCATGGCCGTGCCGCATGCGAAGCGTGGACGGCAACGGCCCGGGCCGGTCAGCCGGACATCAGCCGGTCCGTCACGACCTGCCTGATTTCGGCCTGAACAACCGCCGCTCTTAGGCCAGTTGATCGGTCATCCCGCGTGGGAAGACCCGCCATGGGCAGCATACGCAACGAACTTGCACGACTACTCATCGCGACGAAATGGGGGATGATGGCCCGTCAGCCGAACCCGGACCTCACCAACACCCTGACCATGCTCCACACCGCCGTGGTGCACACGGACAAGAACATCCGGGACGCGCTCGACAAGAGCGTTGAGAAGCTGGAGTCGGCCGGCCGGGCCGCCCACGACAAGACGACCAAAGAGGTCGTCGACGAACTCGGTCGGATGCGCGCGAACTTCCGCGACGTCTACAACAAGCTGAACTCCAACGCAGACACGGTCAACACCACCGTCCACGACGTCGTCGCCCTGCTGCGCGCCGAGCTGCGGGAAGTCCGCGTTGTGCTTGCGGACCTCACCTCGCCCTCCCGCGCCTCGGCCGTCCAGGAGACATCCGGCACTGAAGGCGGCCACACGCCTCTCGTCCCTGCACCGGTCACCGCCGTCACCGAGCCCGATGGGCTCCTGGAGGAACCCGCCCGCCATACCGCGACGCCGGCGCAGCGCGCCGATGGTCAGGGCTCCTCGCCCAGCCCGGCACTGTCCATGGACGCAGTTTGCCAGGCCGTCCGCGAGGTCATCACCGAGGAACTCGCCCCCGTGCTCACCTCGCTTACCGCCCCGGACCACAACGGCAACGCCCTGGCCGCCGACCAGCAGGACGTGCCGCACCGCTCGGGCGAAGCAGCCAGGCTGATCAAGGAGGAGACCAGCACCGCCCTAGAGGGAACCCGGTCAGCCCTCGCCGCCCTGCAGCGGGAGATCGCGGACCTGCGCGCCGCCATGGAGGAGATGCGGCCCCAGCCCGACGCCACCGCCGAGACCACGGCCGCCGAGGTGAGCGCGGAGCACAGCGCTCTGCTCAAGACGGCGGCCCGCGTGTCCTCCGCCGGCCTGCAGTGCCACCGCGACATCTGGGAGTTCATCACCGCCCACGCCGGACGGCACACGCACTTCCGAGTACCGCCTCAGGTCACCGACGAGGGAGATGCGCGGATCCACGCTGCACTGTCCGGCCGCTCCCTGATCGCCCTGCTGATCAGCCTGCACTCCATCGAACACGCCGCCAGCGACGGCGACGGCGACCGGGAGCTCGCCGCCACGCTGTATGCGCGGATCGAAGAGAGCCTGACCGACCTCACCCCCAGCGGCAGGCCGGTCACCATCACCCTCGACGACCGCGCCACCCCCGCCCCGAACACCCCAGTCGCCGACAGCGGCAGCGAGGCCGGCAGCGAGCCGGAGAGCACCGACACCCCACCAGCCACCACAGAGCGAGACTCTGATCCCGGCGAAGAGGCCAGCCCCACCGCCGCGTAGATACACATGCGGTCACAGCAGGGCCTGGGATCAAGTTCAGTCACTGCTCTCGGCTGCCCTACAGCCGGTCGACCGACACTGAGGCTCAACCGCTGCGCGTGTTTCCAGACGGGGTACGTCAGCACGGAGCTTGGGCTGTAGAGGCCGCCACTGACAACGACGTCCAAATCTGCGACGCCGCCGGACGTGCGCACAGGGTCTTGCGGGATGCGGCTTGCCCGGCTGACGAGCTGTCGGGCAAGCCGCGAAGCGCACGTCAGCAGGCATCGACGAGTTCTTCGATCTGGTCGGCGAGGCGCTGGTCCGGCCTATGGAATTCCCCGGCGGCTTCATCGACTCTGAGTCGTTCCACGGCTTTGCGTAGGACGCCGGAGGTGTCGACGTTGAGATGCATCCATGCCGGCGGCGGGCCCAGTGCGAGGTACTGGTGCCACCAGTGACCGGCGTCCCGGAGGTCGCCGCGGCGGGTGTGGAACAGGTACAGGCAGTAGGCGGCAGTCGGGTTGCCGGCGCCCGCGGCGAACTGCCACCACCACAAGGCCCCGTCGGATTTCTTGACGAGGTCGAGCAGGCAGCCGAAGTAGAGGGCTCCTTCGGGAGCTTCCTCGGGGTCGACAGGACTGTCGGCGGTGCGGGCGAGGTGTTGTGAGGCACCGTCGCTGCGCAGGAGATGGCGGCACAGCGCCTGCAGGGTGATGTCGGCGCGTTCCAGCCTGACCGGATGATGACGCATCGGGGCGGGGGCGGGCGGGCAGCGGCAGGCCGCGACGTCTGCTCCTCGGTCGCCTGGCGCATTGATGCGCATCCGATGGAGGCTCAGTCTGTAGAGAGCCCGTCGGTACCCATGTCGAGTCGCATCGCGTCGCGGACAGCCGTGAGCGCTTCCATCACCTCATGAAAAGCGAGTTCGTACCCATCGGCTCCGCCCCGGGTGCCGCGTATGGTCGCTTCCCTTGCCCGACGCACGCTACGGAAGTAGTCCAGGGCTGGCTCGACAACGACGCGCGGGGCGAACACCTCCAGCTGGTATCGGGTTTCATAGCACCTTGCGAAGCTCTGCCGGGCCGCGACCGTGCGCTCAGCCTCCGACATCGTGCCCTCGAGAACGATGAGCTGAAGCTCGTTGCGCGCCTGAGCGAGCACCCCGAGGTAGGCCCCGTACAGCTCCCTCTTGCTCCGCCTCTCCTGGGCTCGCGCCTCACGCCGTTCCTTTCTTGCTTCAACCAGCAAGGCGGAGACCGTCGCGATCACAGCACCGAGGAGTGTGGCGAGGAGCGGTGTCCAGTCCATAGCGGCAAGGTAGGAGACAGCACCTCGTACGGACAGACCACCCACTGGACAACGCTATGCACGGGTTCTCCGGTTCAGCGGGCGTGGACCGGTCGGGACAGAATGACCGGTACCTGTTCGTCCTCCGGCTTGCGGACAGGCGAAGCAGCCCAGTATGGAACGGCCCCAGGCTTTCGGCCCAGATGGCAGGTCGGCCTGTGGCGTTCTCGTTTGGGTGACATCCCGCATGCGGGAGCGTTTCTGCTGGTCATGCCCTCTGCATGGTCAAGAATTCCTGGTGTCGCGCCGCCGTCACGATGGTTGCTGCCGCTATCGCTGTGCTGGTCCCGGCAGCAACCGGAGCCGCCGTACCCGCCGCTGCAAAGCCGTCCTCCGCAGCCCCGCACCGGCTCCCGGCCACGCTGCCGGAGCCACCGTCCGTCGGCGTGGTCCGTGTCGAGCTGGCCGGGCTGAACGTGGAGGCGCCGCATTCGATGGCCGGCTACAGCCGGGCGAAGTTCCCGCACTGGATCAAGCAGTACGGGGAGTGCGACACCCGCGAGGTCGTCCTCGCCCGCGACGGCCAGGACGTCAAACAGGACGAGATGTGCCGGGCGATCTCGGGGACATGGTTCAGCGAGTACGACGCCGCAATCTTCCACAACTCCGGTCAGCTCGACATCGACCACGTCGTCCCCCTGGCCAACGCCTGGCGCTCCGGCGCCGACACATGGACCACCCCCGAGCGCAGGCACTTCGCCAACGACCTTGTCCACTCGCAGCTGATCGCGGTCTCCGCCCGCAGCAACCGGCAGAAGGGCGACCAGAGCCCCGACCAGTGGGCACCACCCCGCCACGCCTACTGGTGCACCTACTCCCGTGCCTGGACGGACATCAAGCACCTCTACCACCTCAACGTCACCGAGGCGGAGAAGGCCAAGCTCACCGAGATGCTGGACACCTGCCCCGCATGACCACCGCCGACAACCAGGACACCCCAGCCGCCGGCCACGCACGGGCGAGCGAGGACCACACGATCGACCTCGACTACCCACCAGAGAACTTGAGCCTGTGGGACATCACAGAACTCCAACCGCCCTGCGACGACATCCTCGGCGAAGGCCCCGACACCGTCCTCATGCCTGAGGCCGATCTCGACACCGACACATGGCTGCGCACGGTCCGCGCCAAGGTGAAAGAGCATCTCCACGACCGCACCGGCCACGTCCAGGAGCCGCACCACATGGCCCAAGAGCCAAGCCCACCAGAGACCACAGCTTGCGAGCGTATGGAGGCCACCTGGTACATCGACGACGTCGTCGCCGGGCCCGGCGGGGTGATGACCTGCGAAGTCGGCGTCATCACCGGCGAACTCACCGTCCGCACCTACCTGGACTACGACGGGCACAACGCGCACGTCACCGTCCAGTACACCGGCGCCGAGGAATGGTACGAACTCCAAGGCAGCCCCGTAGCCCTCCCGGCAGACGGCCTCGCCACCGTCCACAGCACGGTCGTCGAGGCCATCCGTGCAGGCGGCCCGGCCTGCGCTCCCGGTCCAGGACGGACGTAGCCCGCACCCTCACGGCTTCCTGGCCTCGGCTGTCCGCCGGACATACCGACGGGCGGCTCCGGGACGAAGCGTGCGTCGCAGTGAGGTGCGCCGGGGCTCAACCACCCAGCAGCGCCTCACTGAGTGGGCGTTTAGGGATGTTAAGTAGAGGTGCGTCACCTTTGAGGTCAGCGGCTTTCAGGATGCTTTGCTCCGTAGGAGTGCATTCGCACGCTCCGAGGCGGCGATCGGAGCGCCCGTTTAGTTCGCACATGCCGCCCGGATTCCGTCTGGCTTAGTAATGGGATGGAAGCTCCCTGCTTGTAGGGAGCTTCCAGGAGTTTCGGGCCATGCTCGTCGGCGGCAAGTCCTGACAAAGCGTGTTGAAAGGGTCAGTGCGAATCAACATCAAACGCCCAGTCAGAACCCATCTCTGAACCTCGGCTTGTTCCTTAATATCGGGCTCAATCACGTTCGGTCAGTGTCGCGGGGGGCTTGACGGTTTGCCCGCGCCATGGCGGGTGGCGGGGTGCTGGTTCTTGGAGCCGGGCGGAACCCGGCTCCCTCCGGGCCCTTCGGGACCTGGACGAAGGAGGACGACCAGGAGCGGGAAGGGCCCGAGGCCGAGCTCTGGTGCTGAGTACCGAGTCGGACGGCGCGAGACCCTGGAGACGTGGCCCGTGTCCGGTACTGCCCGAACTACGGCGCCCGGGTCCCCCTGGAAGGCTCGGGGGAGGAGGCTGCCCGGCACGTGAATACGCTCCCGCGCGCGGGCATTGCGCCCCTGTCCTGTGGTGATGTGGCACCGCACACTGTGGCTGCACGCCTCGGCCACCGCTGGCAAGGGAGGCTTACGTGGTTGACGTACCGCGTGACTGCTCGACAATCCTCGTGCAGAGCTCATCCATAGTGAGGCCGTTGATCCGTTCAAGGATCAGCGGCCTTCTTCCTGAGGTCCGGCATGTCGCCGGGCTGCACTTCGGCTGGTGGACCGACGACCGTATCCCGCTAGACGTTCCGGCGGGCGGCAAGGCCCTGCGGCCGGCGCTGGCCCTCCTGGCCTGCCAGGCCGTCGGCGGCTGTGTGGAGGCCGCTTGTCCGCCGGCGGTAGCCGTGGAGCTGGTCCATAACGCCAGCCTGCTGCACGACGACATCATCGACCACGACCCGCTGCGCCGTGGCCGCCCCGCGCTGTGGAGCTTCAAGGGCCTGCCCGCGGCCCTGCTGGCCGGGGACGCCCTGTTCTTCGCCGCGGTCCAGACCCTTGCCGAGGCACCCCGCCCCGACAAGTCCATCCTCATCCTGCTCGCAAGCGTCCAGGTCCTGATCGAAGGCGAGTACCTCGACACTCTCGTGGACGCCGGCACCGGCACGAGCGAAGACCGGGCTCTGGCCGTCGCTGCCGCGAAGACCGGTGAGCTGATGGGCTGCGCCTGCCACCTCGGCGCCCTCGCCGCGGGCGCCGCACCCGAACGCGCCCGGCATCTGCGCAACTTCGGGCAACGGCTGGGAACCGCGTTCCAGTGCGCCGACGACCTCCTGGGCATCTGGGGCGACGAACAGCACACGGGCAAACCGGTGTGGTCGGACCTGCGTGAGCGGAAGGTCACCGCCCCGGTCGCCGCCGCGATGGCCGGACACACATCCCAGGCCCGGGCCCTGCGTGCCCTCTACCAACAGGGCGGCACGCTGAGCGAGGACGACTGCCGCCGGGCGGCGAAGCTGATCGAAGAGACCGGGGCGAAGGAAGCCACACTGCGCCGAGCCCGGCGTCACGTCGCCGACGCCCTGGAGCACCTGTCACTGGCACGTCCGGAGGCAACCACGGCCAGCGAGCTGGCCGCTCTCGCCAGCCTCGTCACCGACCGAGACCGGTGACGGCCCTACTCCGGGGCATCGCTCCCGATCAACCACACCACTGTGTTCACTGCCATCGCGAGGACACGATGAAGCACTCGACCGTCCACAAGGGCTCTCTCCCGCAGCCACGTGGCCTTCAGGCCTGCCCTGGCCTGCGTCGGGGAACGTCTGTTCGCCTTCCGGAAATCCCCGACCCGTTCGCAGTGGAGCCGCACCCCGACTGGCTGGAGATCACCCGGGCGTGCAACGAATGGACTGTGCACCGGCTGTGCCGGGGCGATACCGCCCTGGCCACCGACCTGATCGGCGCGGGCACTGGACCGTATGTCTGCGAGTCCATCCCCAAGGGCCTGCCCGAACGGCTGCTGGACTTGTGCAAGCTGAGCGTCTGGTGGTTCGGCCTTGACGATGAATTCACCCGGATCAGATGGGATCTGTCTACAGGAGAACGGGAGAGGACAACCCGTCTGCACGCCAGGGTCGAGGAGATCTGGGCTCTGGCGACCGGCGCCCGCAAGGACGACGACCTTTGGCCCGGCGATGTCGTCCGCGAGATCTTCCACACCATGATCGGACGCGTCGCTCCGAGCCGTGCCAGCTGGCTCATCGACGTCCTCGGCAGCTGGCAGCAGCGCGGAGCCAAGCTCGATCTCGACCAGACAGCCCATCGTGACGACTCGATCGAGGCGTTCATCCCCAACCGCGCGGTGGACAGTGCCTGCCCGACCTTCGCCAGGCTCATCGAATACACACTGGGCATAGAGGTCACGGAACACGAGCGGACCGCTGAACCGGTCCGACGGTTCCTCGTCACCATCTACGAACTCTGGTTCCTGCTCAATGATCTCTTCAGCTTCCGCGCCGAATGCTTCGCCGACCAGCACGACAGCACCATCTGCTTCCTTCGCCGGGTCTACGGCATCTCCCTTCAAGAAGCCGTGGACTGGACAGCCTCTCGCATGATCGCCGCACAGCAGCAGAGCGTCGAGATCCTCGACGAGATCAGCCGGAGCGACCTCGGCACATCCGACGACCTGATGCTGCTGCTGCGCACGTATCAGCACACCGCTTCAGGCACCTACCACCAAAGCCTCAGCGCGCAGCGCTACCACGGCCGAGGATTCCGCTGGAACGGCGCTCGCTCAGGCACCATCGTCCTGCATCCCGACCTCACAGAGTTCCCCCCACCCCCCAAAGCACAGCGCCTGTACCCCGCTACCAGCCAGGAACGGTATGACGCCCTCTCCTGAACGGCGTCATCCCCACCTCCTCCGACCCGAAGGTCTGAGAACCCGTCTTTGAACTGCTCTGATGGCCGCCGACGAGCCGATGCTGGTTGTTGCCCAGGCGGCAATGCGGCGCCGCGTAGTCCAGGAAGCGGAGTGCCCAGAACGAATCGGTCGCCGTGACCGATTCGCCCCGCAGTCCGCCACCTCATCAGCGGACTGCAGGGCGAAGGAACGGTCAGGGGGCGTCCCCGACGGGCCGGGCTCCGACCCGGCGCTCCCTACGAGCCGCTGGGCACGGTACCCACGACGTCGCGGAGCCAGTCGGCGTACTGGTGGGCGTGGGTGTAGATGCCAAAGCCGTCCGGCAGAGCGCAGGTTGGGTTGCCCTCGGGGTTGGCGCCGTAGGAGAGGATCCCGGCCAGGTACCGGCGGCCGCCCTTCTCGATGGTCAAGGGCCCGCCGCTGTCACCTTGGCAGGCGTCGGCGCCCGGATGGTAGGAGTTCTCGGTGCAGATGACCGGGCCGTTGGCGGACCGATAATCGTGCTTGACGCGGTCGCAAGCCTTGGGCTGGCCGACGTAGACGTCAGCAGCCATCAGCCTGTCCGACAGGTCGGAGGAGCCGGGCTTCGTCGCGCCCCAGCCGGAGACGGTGAGCCGGAAGGCGACCGTCGTAGAGCGGGATCGTCTCCACGACCCCCTTCTCCATCTGTAGCGGGGGGATCTCGACGACAGCGATGTCGTTGTCCACCGTCGCCTCGTCGAAGTGCGGGTTGACGTCCACTCGCCTCGCCGTCACCACGCGTTGCCGAGGGCCCTTGTTGTCTCCGAAGAGGACGAAGACCTGATGTGGGGCGTAAGGCCTGCCCTGGTCGATCATGCAGTGTGCCGCGGTGACCACGACGTTTGGCCTGATAAGGCTGCCACCGCAGTGCCCCTTCGCATCGAAGGCGAAGGTCCGGAGCTGAACTGCCCAGGGGGCCGCCCGCTGACATTGCCGACCTTCTCCGTACTCGGCACCACGCCCACCCCCTGCCAGGCCGGAGTACGGCCCCATGGCCGTAAGAGGGGAAACTCCGGCCAGCCCGGTACTGGGCAGAATCCGCCAGCCGTCCCACACCCGAAAGGCGCGCCACCACAGCGCGTGGAGCACCGGAAAGCTCTCCGCAAAACCCTCTGCCTTACCGCTGAGACCCCACTGCCTGGAGGGCCCGATGCGCACCACGCCCTCCAGCGAGGCGTAGGAGCGAGATCATCAGAGGTTCAAAGATGGGTTCTGAGCGGCCAGGACTCCGGTCAGTTCTTGCAGCCGTCCAGCATCGACGACAGTGCCGACTTCTCCTTGTCCGTGGTCGTCAGCTTCCACACCGACTTCACGTGCGTGTAGTCCTCGGCATACGTACACCAGAACGAGCGGTTCGTGGGCTTCCAGTCGGCCGGCCCACTGTCGCCCTTCGCCGAGTTCGACGACTCCGACGCGATCAGCAGCTGCGGGTCTTTGAGGTCGTTGCCGAAGGCCTTGCGCTGATCGGCGGTCCAGGTGTCGGCGCCGGAGCGCCAGGCCTCGGCCAGGGGGACCATGTGGTCGATGGTGGCCTTGGCGACATCGGTGACCGTGGTGTCGTCGTAGACGGAGTACCAGGACCCGGATGCCGGCTGGCAGTGGTCGGGCTTGTCCTGGACGTTCTTGCCGTCACGGGCCAGCACGTCCTGGCGGGTGGTGCAGCCGTCCGACTGGGTGGCCCAGATGTCGAACTTGTCGCGGGCGTAACCGTTCATCGAATGCGGCGCGGCCACCTTCAGCGCCGACAGTTCCCCGCGGGCGGTCGCCGACGACGGCGGAGCGGGAGGATCAGCCAGAGCCGGAGCAGCAGCGATGCCGATCAGGAGCAGGGCGGCGGCGGGCAGGCCGTAGAAGGCGCGGCGCATGAACTCTCCAAAGATTGTGGGGGGTTGGAGATGCGTGTATGAGGAAACCGCAACGCCAGCATCGTGCGCTACGCGCGTCGACCGGATACGAACAACTCCCACACAGCCCTTTCACTCCCTGGGCACGCCCCCGGGTCGAGCCTGGCGAGCCGAAGAGCGAGGTCCGTGCAGTGCCGCTTCTCGCCCGACGGAGAGGGGCTTGAGGATCAGCGGGAACGTGATCGTGCTGGTGATCGTCTGCGTCGTGCTCACGTCGCCGTCGCAGGTGGGGAGGGTGACGGTGGGCAGGACCGCCACCCCGACGGCGGCTGCGACGGTCTTGGCGAGAGCCTTGTGCATGCCGACGGCGGAGGCTGGCCAAGGGCGAACTCGTCGAAGCCCTCCCCGCCAAGGGGCTGGCCATCCTCAACGCCGACGACCCGCTGGTGGCCGGCATGGCCCCCCCCGTTACCGCACCCGCGCCCAGGTCCTGACGTTCGGCACCACGCAGGACGCCGACGTACGGGCGATGGACGTGACGCTCGACCCGGCCGGCCGGGCCTCCTTCACTCTCGTCGCCGCCGGCCGCGACGCACGGGTCAGCCTGAACCTTCACGGCGCGCACCACGTGTCCAACGCGCTGGCCGCGGCGTCCGTCGCCATCGGGCTGGGCGCCGATGTGGACAAGACCACGGACGCGCTCTCCCGCGCGGTGCTGGTGGCGTCCGGACGCACGGAGGTCACCGACCGGCCCGACCACGTACGGGTCATCAACGACGCGTTCAACGCGAACCCCGATTCGATGAAGGCAGCGCTCACCGCCCTGGAAGCCATGAACAGCGGGCGGCGGACCATCGCGGTCCTGGGAGAGATGAAGGAGCTCGGCGCCGACGGCACCGACGGGCACCGGCAGGTCGGCCGCCTCGTCGCCGCCTCCGGCGTGGACGTGCTGATCACGGTCGGCGGCGCCGACGCTCAGGCGATGGCCGACGCCGCCCAGGAGAACAACCCGAGCCTGAAGGTGGTCAGCGCCCGCGACCGGGACCACGCCCTGACCGTGGCCCGCGACCTGACCGAGCCAGGGGACATCGTCCTGGTGAAGGGCTCCCACAGCGTCGGGCTGGAGCACACCGCCGAACGGCTGGCCCAGCCCGACACCATGGCCGGCGACCGCTAGACAGCGGTCAGCGGTCGGGCCGAAGACTTACGACCTTGGGGGCAATTGAGCTGAGTCATATCCTCTGATGGATCTTGCTGGCGCGATGGCGCGTCCTCCATCGCGAGTCATGCCTGGCTGCCGATGGCGGCCTGTGGGGGAACCAGTCGGGTGGGTACAGGCGTCCAGAGGGGCATGGATCAAGGTTTCCGGTTGCGTGAGGCGAGTGCCGAGGACGCCGACGTCCTTGCCGACGTGCACACCCGGACCCGGACCGCGTACTACACCGCGGGCGGCATGCCCGAGGAGGAGCTCGCCGACCCGAGTGCTTGGGGAGAACGGCGCGACGCCTGGGCGCGGGTGCTGGCCGCGTCGGCGCGCGCCACGCTGGTCGCGGAAGACTCGGACGGGACGGTGGTCGGGCTGCTCACTGCCGGGCCACCGCACCACGAAGACCTGGACGCCTCGACGTACTACGAGCTGTACCAGATCGGGGTACTGGCGCACGCCTGGGGGCGCGGGGTGGGTGGGGCCCTGCACCGGGAGTTCGTTGCGCTGGCCGCGGCCGCCGGCTGCACCGAGGGGGTGCTGGAGTGCTGGGCGTCCAACACCCGTGCGCAGCGCTTCTACGCCCGAAACGGGTGGCGGCCGGACGGAGCGCGCCGTCCAGGACCGCTGGACCATGACTACGTCCGACTGCAGCTGAAGCTCGTATCGCACAGTTTCTGAGCGGGCTGACGCAATGTCAGAGGCGGGCGGCATGATCGGGAGATGTGACGTCCGCCCTGAATCGTGCCGCCCTGTCCCATCCTGCCTTCACCGGGATCTCCCGCCAACACTTCGCCGAGCTGGTTGTCGAGTTGGCGCCACGCTGGGAGGCTGCGCGGGAGTCGGACCGGGCCGAGCGGCGTGGGGGTGTTCGGAAGCGCCTGGCCAGGGCGGGACTGAAGGTGAAACTGGTGTTCACCGACCGGCTGCTGGTCACCCTGATCTGCCTGCGTCACCAGCTGCCGCACGCCGCGTTGGCGGAGCTGTACGGGGTGGACCGCTCCACTGTCTCGGCGGCGGTACGGGAGATACGGCCCCTGCTCGAGGCCCGCGGCTTCACTGTCCCCGACCGCCCCGGCATCCGGATCCACACCCTGGAGGACCTGTTCGCCTACGCGGCAGCCGAGAACATCGAGCTGCGCATCGACGGCACCGAGACCCAGGTACGCCGGCCCCAGGCTCACCGGCCCAGCCGTGTGGGCGGTCACGGATTTGGCTCTGTCCGCAGTTCCGGATGCTGTTGGTGATCTTCACTCGGTGGAGTGAAGTCTGACGACCACGCCTGCGTTGATCTCCTTGTAGTGCTGCCCTGGTGGAAGCGGGGCGGTTTTTGGCGGTCGGAGGGGTGGCCGCGGTGGTGATGGGTTCGGGGTTGGGGCGGGTGATTCCGCCATTGACGGTTCGGATGGCGCGGGCGAGCAATCCTCATGGCACGCCCAGCCCCCTCGGACTGGACGTGGCTCTGGTGGCTGCCGGATCGGGCAGGGCCATCAGCAGGCTGATCAGCGTGACACGGCTGACCGCCACCGGGAGGACCGCGGCGACACGGGCTCCGGCCCGGCCTGCCAAGGCCAGGGCAAGCGCCACCAAGAGGCTGTGCAGCGGCGGGTGCGGCGTTGGTATCGGATGGTCAGGCCGTCGACCTGCTCGACGAACGTGCAGCGCGAGCAGGCACGTTGGTCACAGAACAGCCGGCGCACCGACAGGTCGATGACCACCGGCCGCCCGGCGACGGCGGTATCGGCGAGATGCCTTTGGTAGCGGCTATGCACTCGGCGTGCGGAAGTCCTGCAGTCCGGGCAGACCACCACCCGGCCTTCCGGAGTACGCGAGGTGACATGCACCGTGCCACCCTCCACGAACACCCGCTCCACCTGTACCAACTTCAGATGCGGGAACACTATGTCCAGAAGCTCGTCACACATACATGACGATGCAAGGAATATGACGCTACGTCACTCATCACGAAAATCTTGCCTGAACCGAATTCAGGAAGCGCCATCACTGGCTAAATCCCGGCCCGTCGGCGCCGTACTGCCCCACCAGACGACGGGCAGCGGCTCATGATCCCAGCCTGTACCAAAGGAATGGGCGGTGATGCCGGAGCGGGGCGGTGGTGCTGCGTAGGGGCGGATGCGGCCCGTTTCCACGAGGACTTGCTCCGGGTCGCAGCGCGACGCCGAGGCAAGGACCACGAGTCCGGCCAGCACGATCGTGATGACCGCTTCCGTGGTCCGGGTCCGTTACGGCGGCTTCGGTGAGGTCATGAGCGGCCGCCTCTTTGGTCGCTGGTGACGATGCCGGGGGTCTGGCGCGGTTGACGGGACGCGACGGGGGCCATGGTGATCGCCAGGTCGCCCGTCACGAGGAGGGGCGGGTCGTCGCCGCGAATCAGGGCGGAGAGGCCGGGGAGGCGGCGGGGACGCTGCTGCATCTGGGCGTAGCGCCGTCCCTGGGCGTCGCAGTTGACGCGGACCTGCTCCGGAGGGCAACCGCCACCAGGATCCTCCTCGCCAACCTGCCGATGATCTGCGACGTTGCGATCCTCGGTCGCCCTGGGGGAACCGCCACGCTGGCTGCGCCGCAACGCCGCCAGCTGACACGAGGGTTGCGATCCTCGGTCGCCCCGGGGGGGGGGGGCAACCGCCACGCGGTCGGCCTCGCGGTCGATCCGCTGCACCAACTCGTTGCGATCCTCGGTCGCCCCGGGGGGCAACCGCCACACCACGAGACCGTTCGCGCGGCGTACAAGGAGCTGGAGTTGCGATCCTCGGTCGCCCCGGGGGGGCAACCGCCACACGAGCGCCATGTCCAACCTCGGCGTCCTGTTGCTGGTTGCGATCCTCGGTCGCCCCGGGGGCAACCGCCACCCGTCGTGGTCGACGTCGACCCGGTCAAGCGCGGGTTGTTGCGATCCTCGGTCGCCCCGGGGGGGGCGACCGCCACCAGTCCCGGGGTGTCCAGTGCTCGACCATGGCGGCGTTGCGATCCTCGGTCGCCCCGGGGGGCGACCGCCACCCCGATCGGCGTACCGTTCCGAGTGTCGAGCACGGTTGCGATCCTCGGTCGCCCCGGGGGGCGACCGCCACGCCCGCACTCCCTGTCTCATGCGTCCCCGGAAGAGTGGTTGCGATCCTCGGTCGCCCCGGGGGGCGACCGCCACCCGACCCGGCTCGGGTCACTCCGGACACACACCCTCAGTTGCGATCCTCGGTCGCCCCGGGGGGGGCGACCGCCACCGTGCGACGGCTTGGCTTTGTCCTTGTACTCGTTGCAGTTGCGATCCTCGGTCGCCCCGGGGGGCGACCGCCACTTCGAGTTCGGCGGTCTTCACGCCCTGGATCTTCGCGTTGCGATCCTCGGTCGCCCCGGGGGGCGACCGCCACATCTCCTGGTGCGCGGCCGCGCGGGCGGCGGCCAAGTTGCGATCCTCGGTCGCCCCGGGGGGCGACCGCCACGTTGCCGAGGAAGATGTTCTCCGCGATGGAGAGGTGTTGCGATCCTCGGTCGCCCCGGGGGGCGACCGCCACCCTATGGCGGTCGTCTTCCGGGACGGCCGAGGATCGCAACCACCCGCGCCAGGTCCTCACCCGTGAGCAGATCCTATGGCGGTCGTCTTCCGGGACGGCCGAGGATCGCAACTTTCCCGCACCGCGCTGTTCGACCAGGCCGGTCGCCATGGCGGTCGTCTTCCGGGACGGCCGAGGATCGCAACTTCTCGACGAGCCCGGCGCCGACCAGCTCCTCGAGATGGCGGTCGTCTTCCGGGACGGCCGAGGATCGCAACGTTGTCAAGCTCGAGGACGAAGGCCACCACCTCGCCGAATGGCGGTCGTCTTCCGGGACGGCCGAGGATCGCAACGGCGCACCGAGGCCGGACTCGCGCAGCGTCCACTCATGGCGGTCGTCTTCGGGGACGGCCGAGGATTGCAACTGTCTGCCCGACCGGGTGACCGAGGCCGGCGCGATCATGGTGGTCGTCTTCCGGGACGGCCGAGGATCGCAACGGCGAGAGCGCTGACGCCGACGTCCAGCTGCTGTCCGTATGGCGGTCGTCTTCCGGGACGGCCGGGGATCGCAACCGTCAGCACAACGGAGCGGTGGCCACCTTCATACAGATGGCAGTCGTCTTTCGGGACAGTGGTCGGCAGGCGGGGGCTCCGGGGCCTCTTCGTCCCTTGCGAGGGGCACAGCAGGTGCTCAGGGTTTCCAGGTCTGCAGGAAAGAAGCGATCCGGGCCGCGCTGCAGCGCGGATCGTTCAGCTCGTGGGCGAGCGCGGTGAGCTGCTCACGGGTGGGGCTGACCGGGATGTTGCTGGCCTCGAGATACATGACCGCGACGGCACAGGCGACGGTGAGGTTGGAGCGTTCCAGCCAGCGGCAGCGGCCCAGCGTGTGTACGAGAGCGGCGGCGCGGGCGTAGGCGCCGTCGTAGACGGGTGTGTCGAAGAGTTCGCCGCGGTGGCGGGCGACGGCGGCGATGGGCACGCCGTAATCGTCTGCGGCCGGGTCGCGGCGGCCGGCCCGTTCCGCCACTTCGAGGATCCAGGATTCGTCGACGTGAAGGATCACGCGGCGGCGCCCGGCTGCCGCTGGTCGTACGGGGTGTCGAGTTGCTGTTCCAGATCGTCGAGGAACGCGCCGTGCTCATCGATGAACCGCTGGGCGGCCGCCATGCCGGCGGCGCGGGCTCCCGTGGTGTCCTCGATGATGAGCCGCTCCACGTACTTGTTGAAGTCCAGTCGGCGGGCACGCGCGGCCGCCTTTCCGGCCTCCAGCACGTCCCCTTCCAGCCTGACCTGTGTCTGCTTCTTCGTGGAAGTCACACTTGTAGGGTAGCAGGGTGGTAGCAGGTTGGCGGGGCGGCTCGCGTCGCGCAGCATGCAAGGCGCGCTGGTGATGCTGCGCGGCATGCGGAATGCACCACGGGCCACGCCTTGCAGTGAAGACTGGGCAAGATCAAAGCCGCTGCGTTCGGGCATCTGCTTATCAGGCCACCCTCCCGGCAAGCTCCTGGACGCGGTGATGGGCGCACACACTGCGGGTTGGCAGGGGCTGGCGGCTGCACAGGACGTCACCGTCGCGGCCCGAGCACATCACGCTGGCTGACCCGGGTTCACGGCCGAAGCGGCCCGCGGGGCCGAGGTGCGCAGGTCGGGGCTCGGGTTTCGTTGTTCGTCTTCCTGCCGAGTCGGCCGCGGTGTGGGCTTTTGCTGTCCCGGCTTCGCTTGAGCTCGAAGGACCCGTCCGTTGCGGCGACCATGACCAGCCCGTCCCAGAGCTGGCCGGCGGCGTCGCCGCGGGGGGCCTGCCGGAGCGCGGGGCCGGACGGGGCCGTTCCTGCGATATAGCCGCCCCCAGGACCGAGCACAATCTCTTCTTGAACGCCGCGGACCGGAAACGTACGCGCCACCAACGGCAACAGACCCGTACAAGCAGAAACGTGGCGAGACAGCCGACATCTGCGACTACGCTCCTGTGCGTTCGCCACGTCCGCGAGCATGCTTCGGAACCTCAAGTGCACACGCAACACGCGAACCGCACCGAAGCCGAACAACCTATTTGCCCTATTTTTCTTACCTCAACGGCTTTCCAAGAAGCATCAACTACAGTGACCTGGCTGGTCAGTCAGCAATGGCGGTCGTCTTCCGGGACGGCCGAGGATCGCAACACGAAGCCCTCGGTGTCCTCCCGCAGGGCCTTCGGGATGGCGGTCGTCTTCCGGGACGGCCGAGGATCGCAACGCGCTGATCGCCTTCGCGCAGGCTCGGGGGATCGCGCATGGCGGTCGTCTTCCGGGACGGCCGAGGATCGCAACGCCGTACGGGCGCGGCATGCTCGATCAGGTCCGCGGATGGCGGTCGTCTTCCGGGACGGCCGAGGATCGCAACCCCGCTGTTCGTCGGCCTCGCCGTCATGCTGTGCGCATGGCGGTCGTCTTCCGGGACGGCCGAGGATCGCAACGCGGATTCGCCCACCGGGCCGGGCGGAACGTGGAGATGGCGGTCGTCTTCCGGGACGGCCGAGGATCGCAACGACCTGAGCGCGATGTCGCGCAACGTCCTGGACTAATGGCGGTCGTCTTCCGGGACGGCCGAGGATCGCAACCTCGCGGGTGCGTCCGCTGCCGATGCCGGGCCGGAATGGCGGTCGTCTTCCGGGACGGCCGAGGATCGCAACCTCAGCGCCACGAGACACCCCCGATCGCGAGGGCATGGCGGTCGTCTTCCGGGACGGCCGAGGATCGCAACCCCGGCACCGCGACCACCGTCAGCGCGGGTGTGGCCATGGCGGTCGTCTTCCGGGACGGCCGAGGATCGCAACCATTCGCCGTGCCACTCGGAAAACGGGTGCATGAGGATGGCGGTCGTCTTCCGGGACGGCCGAGGATCGCAACTCGATGGCGGCGCGCTACTGGTCGAGCACACGACCAATGGCGGTTGTCTTCCGGGACGGCCGAGGATCGCAACCGGTAGACCCTCGTGACCCAGGTCGGGCGCTGTGTGATGGCGGTCGTCTTCCGGGACGGCCGAGGATCGCAACTGTCAAGGTGGACTCGCTGTGGGAGGCCCCCTAGCAATGGCGGTCGTCTTCCGGGACGGCCGAGGATCGCAACGTCCAGAACGCCGTGTGGCAGCACCGCATTGCCCAGATGGCGGTCGTCTTCCGGGACGGCCGAGGATCGCAACGGCGGGTTGGTCATCTTGTCGGCACCGGACTGCAATGGCGGTCGTCTTCCGGGACGGCCGAGGATCGCAACCAGGCGTCGGTCTCCTCCACGACGCGGATCTGCTGGATGGCGGTCGTCTTCCGGGACGGTCGAGGATCGCAACTTCGACGTCCTCGCCTCGGACGACCGCGCGGAGGTGATGGCGGTCGTCTTCCGGGACGGCCGAGGATCGCAACCCTGATAGCTGGGTGCATGGCCAGGCAGGGCCGGTGATGGCGGTCGTCTTCCGGGACGGCCGAGGATCGCAACATCGACGGCTGGGACTCGGTGGCGACGAGCTACCCCATGGCGGTCGTCTTCCGAGACGGCCGAGGATCGCAACGCCGTGCTGGTGATGCGCAGCGTCTACGTGACCGGATGGCGGTCGTCTTCCGAGACGGCCGAGGATCGCAACTCCCGCAGCGCGACGTGCAGCGGCCAGACCCAGTCATGGCGGTCGTCTTCCGAGACGGCCGAGGATCGCAACCTCCACTGCGTCGCGGGCCGCTCGCGCACCCCCGCCGATGGCGGTCGTCTTCCGAGACGGCCGAGGATCGCAACACTTTGTACTGGTGGTGCAGGTGAGACTACGCCCTGATGGCGGTCGTCTTCCGAGACCGCCGGGGATCGCAACTTCGGGTGGGACGACCGCGCCAACCCTGCCGACGCCCATGGCGGTTGTCTTCCGGGACGGCCGAGGATCGCAACGCGTGACCAGGACCAGCACGACGACCAGGCAGACATGGCGGTCGTCTTCCGGGACGGCCGGGGATCGCAACGCAGAGCTGCGCCGCATCACGTCGATGCCGGAGGATGGCGGTCGTCTTCCGAGACGGCCGAGGATCGCAACGCCACACCACCCGTGCCCGTGCCAGTGAACCCGGTGATGGCGGTCGTCTTCCGGGACGGCCGAGGATCGCAACCGTGCCCGGTCCTGTCGACCACGGCACGAGCACCACATGGCGGTCGTCTTCCGGGACGGCCGAGGATCGCAACGAGGACAGCACCATCAGCAGCAGCCCGAGCCGGTCATGGCGGTCGTCTTCCGGGACGGCCGAGGATCGCAACGCTCTGGCCGTGCTGCGGATCGTGGAGAGCGCGAACATGGCGGTCGTCTTCCGAGACGGCCGAGGATCGCAACGACTCCGGGCCCGCGGCGATGGCCGCGCTGGTGCAGATGGCGGTCGTCTTCCGAGACGGCCGAGGATCGCAACGTGAGAAGCAGGCGGACACCGATCGGGCGGAGGGAGAATGGCGGTTGTCTTCCGGGACGGCCGAGGATCGCAACCTCGGATACCAGACCGTCGCCCAGTCGCTGCCCGAATGGCGATCGTCTTCCGGGACGGCCGGGGATCGCAACTCCGGCTCGAACCTGCCGAGCCACTCGAAGATGAGATGGCGGTCGTCTTCTGTTCGCCGTCATTAGCCCCGTCGGCCACTTGCATGGAAGCAGCCGACGGGGCCTCTCGCCGTCAGCTGGTGACCGGCTGCCCAGCGGCTGGCTGTGCGAGTCACGCCGCTTCCCGACACCGCTCCCACCACAGCCGGTCCAGCTCTCCACCTGGCGGCCTCCCCCGCCCGACCTGACTCGACCAGGACGGAGCCGAGGTCGAGCGGGCAGGCGCCGCGGCAGCCCGTCGGGTGCCGGCACAGCAGGCCCGGGTCGAGCCGGCGTGGTGACGTGGTCAGCGGTCATCGGGCGGCCCTCGGTTCTTCGTGCGCAAGACGACGAACGCGAAGTACGCGCCGGGAAAGCAGGCGAGCGACGAGGCGCCGAGCGCCGCGGGTCTCCCGCGCGCGAGGCGCGACCGCTCGCGCGTGCCGGGTGGTGTTGATCTCCCATCCCTCGATGGCGAGGCGGTCGAGCAGCTCGGCCGCGGTGAGCGTGGCGACGTGGGGGTGTACGTCGAGGGCATCGGTCAGGTGGGCGGCGATCACTGCGCGTGCGACTGCGGGAGTCATCGGCGGTTTCCTCCCGAGGTGTGGCGGGCGCGGGTCTCGCGCGGTGCGGGCGGCTGGCACTTGAGGCGAGCGAGGTGGACTTGCTCGGCCTTGGCCTGCTCGTCGTCGGTGGGGTCGAGTTGGGCGATCAGGGCCTCGATGCGAGAGGGGTGAACGCCGGACAGAGCGCGGCAGCCCTTACCGTTGCGCCGGTATCCGCTCTGGCACGGCTGGTCGGGCTGCGCGTGGCAGTGCGGGCAGCGAACGCCGACGGGTCGGGGATGCCCTCGGTGACGATCGCCTCGCGGTGGGCCCGGGCCGGCCGGTAGGCGAGGTCACGCGCGACGTGCTCGGGCATGTAGTGGCACGGCCATCACCGATTCCCTACCGACATATGGCGAAGTTTCGGTCCCGTCAGTCCCGTAGGTCCCGGACAGGGTACGCAAGTGGCCACGAGGGCAGGTGAACAGATAGCGAGAACAGCAGGTCAGACATGCTATCCGCATAATCGCGGGACTGACGGGACTGAAAGTCCGGCATACAGATCGACCCCGGTGGGGACGTTTCGTGGGCCCCTCGCGGCCGTCTCGATGCGTCGGTCCCTTCAGTCCCGTCTCACACGGTCATCCTGATGTGCCCTAACGGCCGGCTGGTGCTATCTGCACTGCCTGGGACCTCTGGGAGCGTGGTGTCTTGGCGCCGACTTTGCCCGGTTGGATGGTGCGGGGGTCGACGGCTTCGCCGGGGGCGCCTACGGAGTAGGGCCCGTGAGGCTGCTGGTCGCGGTCGTGGGCCAGGAGGAAGAACGCGCGCCGGGGGAACAGCCCGGAGTCGGAGTCGCTGGCGGCGCCCGGCTGGAGGGGGTGCCGGCCGCGCGGGATCCGTTGTGATCTCGGATCCCGCTGTTCGCACGTCCTCGTCGCTCGCGTTGTACGGGCAGCCAGGTCACGCACGTGCTGCTGCCGGAGATGACGGGGCCGCAGCGGATGCAACGGCCGAGCTAATCGGAGCTGGGCTGGAGATGGCGGCCTCGGGACGGGGCACCGTCAGGTCACCGCCCGTCTGGGGCTGGCCGAGGACACCATCCTTGGCTGGATCCGCCGGTTCCACCGCAGGTCGGAGGACATCCGCCGGCACTTACCGTCGCCCTGGTCGCGCTCGCGCGGACGATCCCGTGATGCCTGAACCAGATCTGGATCGCGCTACGCGGCACCTGGACGTTGCGGGCGATTCATCGGCCCACCGTCTCTGCGCCGGAGTCGTCGTCGAATCAGGCCGCCGGGTCCCGCTCTGAAACGACCACGGAGTCCTCGGCAGGGCCCGTCCCGGCAGCGCCCCACAGGCGATCGCCAGGGCGCCTGCGGCCCGGGCACTATCGAAGACCCGGTTGGCTGGCCCGGTCGTCCCAGCGTCGCAGGCCCTGGATTGGAGTGAGCGTCCTCATCCTCGCGTGGATCATCCATCTCGCACGATCGCAGACAGCCCGACGGCGTTCATCACGACCTCCGTGGCCATCTGGTGTGTGCTCGATTCTGTCTGTATGTTCGTCGGCTCGATCGTCGTCGACCTCGCCCATGCCGTGATGGGGCGCGCCAGAAAGGCCTGTTGCCCGCCGCCCATGAGACGGTTTCTTCCCCTATGTTGATCGGTTTTCAGCCGATTTCATGATCCGAAGTGGAATATTCTTCCGATTCCATCTTGTCTGCCGTAGCGGTCGTGCACGATGAGCGCCGTCATGCTCACCGTGTGCAAGGAGAGACAGTGGTCCAGGGGTCGGCTGGCGCTGCGGCTTCCGGTGATCCGCTGAAGTCGGGCCGTCGCGTTCGCTACATCAGGGACGAGATCGTTCCGTCCGCGCAGCGGATGGTGCTGGGCAATGCCTTGTGTGCGCGTCGCACGACGATCGGTCTGAAGCAGGAGGAGGTCGCGCGGCTGCTGGGGGCATCGAAGTCAAAGGTGAGCCGTATCGAGACCGGGCAGCACCAGTTCAAGGAGCAGGACCTGGCCCGGTTCTTCGCCATCTACCAGGTCACGGACCCGCTGGAGCAGGCCCAGCTGCGGGAGCTGGCGCAGGAGGCTAATCAGCAGCCGTGGTGGCAGTCCTGGTCGGGAGTGGCCTCGAAGCATCTGCAGGCGGTGGTGAGCTTCGAGGACATGGCGCAGCGGATCCGGATATACGAGCCCCTGCAGCTTCCTGGCCTGGTGCAGACGGAGAGTTACGCACGTGCGGTGATCGCCGGCGGCAGCGCAGAGGTGCAGCATCGCCAGGCCCTGGTCGATCTGAGGATGGAGCGCCAGCAGCGTTTCCGGTCAGCCGGCGAAGACAAGAAGCTCATCTGCGTCATCGACGAAGGTTCGCTCAAGCGCCGGTACGGGACACCGCAGGTCATGCAGCAGCAACTGGAGCACCTGATCGACCTGGCGAGCAGCCCACGCTATCTGATCCGCATAGCGCAACAGGACCGCTACGACCTTCCGGTGCACATCGGTTCCACCACGATCTGGGAGTTCTCCGCGCGGATCCTCCCTGACATCGCGTACTCGGAGATCTTCGACGGCGGGTTGATCTTCCAGGACGAGGAACAGGTCGACAAGCGTAAGAAGGCGTTCGACCGTCTGCGCGGGGCGTCGTTGTCCCCTCAGCGGTCGGTCCAGCGGCTGAAGGACCTGGTGAGCTCGAGCTACTACCGCTGAGGTGGCGCCTGCGTTACGTCTTTGGTTTGCGGCCGACACCGGCGTAGAGCGATACCTGGCCGTCCGTCACCGTGGATGTGTCGCTGCCGGGTTCGGGTCGCCAGCGATGGGCGACGACCAGTCCCGGGTCGACAAGTTGCAGTCCGTTGAAGAAGCGCAGTACTTCGGCGCGGGTGCGTACCCGGGCCTGGGTTCCTCGCTGCCGGTAGGCGTCGATGACTCCTGCCCAGGCCTTCGGCTCGAAGTCGCCGGTCCAGTGCGTCAGGCTCAGGTACGAGCCCGGTACTAGCGGCTCCAGGAGCCGGCTGACGATGCGGTGGGGATCGTCGTCGGTGATGAAGGGCAGCACAGCGTGCAGGAGCAGGGCCACCGGCCGGCGTAGATCGACGGTCCCGGTCTCCTCAACGGCCTGCAGCACCCTGCCGGGCTCCGTCGCGTCGGCTTCGACGTAACAAGTGGAGCCCTCGGGCGTCCCGCCCAGCAGTTCGTCGGCATAGACCTTCACGATCGGGTCGTTGTCCGCGTAGACGACCGTCGCCTGCGGCGCCACTTCCTGGACTACCTGGTGGAGATTGGGCGCCGCCGGTATCCCGGTCCCCACGTCGATGAATTGGCACACCCCTTGGCGAGCCAGGTAGTGGGCGGCCCGGTGCATGTAGGCGCGGTTCGCGCGGGCGCCCACCTCGACGGCTGGGAAGACGCGGATGGTCGCTTGCGCCGCCTCGCGGTCCACGGCGTAGTTCGTCTTCCCGCCGAGGTAGTAGTCGTAGATCCGGGCGCTGTGCGGCCTGTCCTGTCCTAAGTCCGCTTCCCGGCCGCTGCCCTGCCTGGACGCAGGCTGTTCCCCCACAGCTCTTCCCCTCGTCGCCATCCGCACACCCCTGACCAAGGCAAGCACACGCCCTTCTGTAGGGCAGCTCACGTCGTCGCACCGGCCTCATCCCTACTGGCAGGTCAGTCCTTCTGTCCAGTACGGAATTACAGGCAGCGCGTTCATCTGAGCCCAGGCACGCTGGTCAGAGTGCTGTGAGCACGCTGACCGCGCGCGCACTGGGTCGGGACCACGTAGAAGTCATGCGTCGTGCGACGTTGCATAGGCACACACTCGGCGCATGACACGGCAGTTCACGCCGTTTGGAACTCACCCCGCGCCAGGGCGGTCGTGAAGGCAACCGCCGCAGGACGGCAGACGCCTATAACACTGCCTTGCCGCATTTTCGAATCCCGGAAGAGAACCCGGTCTTCAGTCGGTCGCGCGACCTCGACGCACGCACCGTCGGGATTGCTGTGCGAACTCTTTCGCCAGTCCAGCAACGCCCCGTGCCCGGATACAGCGGACACGACCTGCGCATATGCCAGAGTCTCCATCCATGGACCTCCGCCCTGCCTCAACTCCCCCTTCCGTGGATGCAATTGCATCCACGGGCCACCAAGAGAATCGGCACCCTTGACGCTACCCATGCGCGCTTCAAGTGATTTTGTCTTAAACAGGGTGATCCGTGAGACGTTTCAGGACCCTGCCCCCTGCCGGAGGGCCATCCTCCGGCCATGTTCGCACAGTCTTTCGCCCGTGCAACGATGTGACGCCGGCAGGGCGTCGCCGCCGCCGTGCGGTGATCACCGCAGACCAGGACACGGAGCGCAGAACAACGCCTTCTCGCTGCAACACAGCGCGCGCCATCGCCACGGATCAGCAGACCCGGTAATACCCGCGCCGGGGTTCGCGGAGCGCTGCTGCCAGTCCCCTTCAGAACGGGCAGCCCTGCCCGGAACAAGCCGCCGGTCGCCCGTCCGTGGCCGCGCCGCCATAGGCCGACCGGGCCGGAAGCCGGCCTTCTCCTGCGCGGTGAGGCAGCTCGCCGACGCTGGGACACGCGCGCACCTGCTCCGCTCGCTTCCTACGGGTCCCCGGCCCAGCACGAAGGGCAGCTCGCTTCGGCGCAGAACTGAGCGTGCGGTGGGCCGACCCAGGCCCGACAGCCTGGACCGCTGCTGGGCGGCCGGTTCTGCTCTCGCCTGGCCTGTTCCAGGCCAGGCGAGAGGACGATGCTCGCTCCCCAAATTCTTCGGCACGGGAGTGAGCCCTTCCGGATAGAAGGCCGACACCGAAGGTGTCCTGCGTCCATTGAGGCGGGTCCGCAGTGCAATTGCAAGGGAAACCGGGAACTTCTAACCCCTCGCGTACTTCCTGGACCTCGCGCGTGTCCCGGCGGCCGCCCTAATCCCCCCAAAACGGGACCCCGCGACCGCATTGTTCCGTGATTTCATGATCACATGGCGTGACAACTCCATTGCCCACCATGCTGGTTGACCTCCCAGGCCGACGGCTTCGGCACCCGTCAGCCCGGGACCCCGCAGTGGTTTACCGGATAGGCCTCTGGGCCGCACATCGAACGGATTTTTGGATGATTCGGAAACAGATACTGATCGCCATCGCGACGGTGACAGTGTTCGCCTGGAGCGCAGTGCTGGTGGTGATGGGGCACGTCACCGTCGCCGCCATCGCCGCGATCGCTCCGGTGCTCGGCCTGACCGTCCAGCAGATCGTGCGCGCCGCCCTGCCTCGGACCGAGCCGCCCCCAGCGGCTCGCATCGAGGCGATCGGGGACCAGGAGGGCGGCGCTTCGTGACGACACCGTTCGAGCCACCAGGACCGGCCCGGCCCGGGCGCAAGCTCGGGCCGATCGCGCAGAACGTCGGCAGCGCCCACCGTGCCTGGCTGGCACCGATGCGCGACGCCTACCTCAAGAGCGGGCTGACCTTCAGTGAGCTCAGCATCCGGGTCCGCCTTTCCAAGTCGAAGATCTCCGAACTGCTGCGCGGGACCGGCTTGTATCCCCGATGGGAGATCATCCTCAGTCTGTCCAGCGAGCTGGACATGCCGCAGTGGCCGCTGTACCGGCTCTGGCGTCAGGCAGCGTTCGAAGCTCACAAGACCCGTGAGTGGATCGACCGCTCCAGTGAAAGGACCACGGCCGCTCTCACCACCTCACACACGGTCCCGCCTCTGGACCATCGCGCCTTCCGCGAACTGGTCGAAGACGACTACGGCCTGTATGTCCAGGTCTTTCTCGACGACGACCAGCGCGACAGCGTCGTATCCGACACGTTCGACATCCTCTGGTTGCGCTGGAACGACGCGTTGGCCAGCCCCGACATCCGGCGCTTCGCATGGGAAGTCCTGCGTGCCACCGTCATGTCCCGGACACCCCACCTTGACGGCCGGCCCGAGTTCGGCTCCGCGGCCTTCGACACCGTCGTTCTGCAGTCGCTTATCAACCCGGATCAGCTCATGAACCAGATGACCGAGAGTCTGGAGCTGTTCAAGGCGATGAGCAGGCTGCCGGACCAGCAGCTCGACGTCATGGTGCTGCGTTGCCTGTGCGGGTTCACTCCAGACGCCGCGTCAGCCCTCTTGGGCGTTCCGGTGGCCACCGTGGGGTCGGACGAGCGTCACGCCATCCACTTTCTTGACAGCGTCATCTGCCCCCCGCCCGAGACGGAATGGAACCTTGCATGACCTACATCGAAGAGGTGCTCTCCCGGGCCCTGCTCGTGCGCAACCGCACGGTGCCCCGCGACATCATTCCGCCCTCCACGACGGAACCACGCTGCGACATCAGTCTCGCCGGCCCCAGTACAGCCAAAGACAGCGCGTCCGCAGAGGCCGCCCAGGACCTGCGTACGCTGTGCGAGATCCTCATCACCTACACTCCCACAGCCGATTTCGGCGAGTTCGTCACCGATCAAGTGCCCGAACCGCGCAGCGCCCTGGCCCTCGCATGTGTTCTACAGCTGACGAGCACGGACGACGGGGCACGCTACTGGTGGCAGTACGCCGCCGGCGCTGGACAGCCTGTTGCCGCATACTGCCTCTACCTCGACCACTTGGCCCGCGGGGAGAAGGTCACGGCCGACTGGTGGCGCCGCCAGACCGACGCCGTCCAGCCTCCCCCTGAGGTACCTGTGAGCGGACACCCAACGATTCCGTGGCCTGACCGCTCCTGGTTCGGGCGGGATGCCGGTACCTCTGCCACATCGATCCTGAGGGTCCTGATCCACGTCGCCAAATGCGCCGCCCGCCCTCGCACGACGGCCGTCACCGACCTCATGGCCTACGTCCCCGCCGCGGTCGCCTCCGGGTACCTACGCCAGCCGGAGGCAGAACTGCCACTGCCCGGAGCGCAGTTCGCCCGCCAGATCCGTTCCCTGCTGGCCTCCGCCGCCAACCGACCCTGCCCCTACGGCACCTTCCCCGCCAACACCCGCGAAGAGACAGAGCTCGGCACCAGCCAGCACCCCTCCGGGCCACCCACCGCCAAGGCACCCGAAGCAGTTCACCCGCAGATAGGAGAGGCTGCAAGGCATTGACACAGAAACCAGCCCCGACACCCGAGTCGGCACGCTGCACTGCGGTCCAGCTGGCACGCGCAGTCCGAGCCACCGCTGGGCGTACCGCGCCCCACACGGCGGACCAGTCTGCGCGGCTGCCCAGACACCCGTCCCAGATAGCAGTGCCCGCCGGCGATCCCGCGCCACACCGCCGGTGACGATGGCCGTCACGGGGCACTGCCGTCGAGACCCGGGCCCGAATGCGAAGACGGCCGTGGCCGCACGCCGGAGCACACAGGCAGCCTCTAGGGTCACCCGATCGAGCACACTCGGCATTAGAAGGACATGAAAGGCAGCGAGTCTGAGGATGCCTCGGGCGGTCAACCTCCGCGTGCGCGGAGCGGACGCTGCCTCGCCCGTCCGGGGGTCGGTGTGCCGCGGTCAACCTCCGCGTGCGCGGAGGTGGCTCGTCCGCGATGGACGCCCCGAGGTGACGCGGGCCGTCCGCTCCGCACACGCGGAGGTGGCTCGGCGTGCCGGCTCTTCTGCTCCGCGCACATGAGGTCCGCTCCGCACACGCGGAGGTAGCTCGTTGTCCTGGATGCTCCAGCCGTAGCGCATGGCGTCCGCGGAGGTGGCTCGGTCGTCCAGGGCGCGGGGCGCGAACCAGTGGGGTTCGCTCCGCACACGCGGAGGTGGCTCGGCCGACACCATGAGCATCTACGCCCCGCATTCGATCGCCACCTTCACCGGCACTCTCCCCTCAGTGTTCCGTGGAGGTAAGGCGTGGCTGCGAGGGCTGCGGCGGGCGGTCGCAGCCGTCCACCGCACGGAGCCACGGCGGCTACGACGGGGTCGTCGGGGGGCGCCGGGCGGGGTAAGCCGCTGGTGAGATCGTGAAGTGTGCAGGGCTGCAGGGCTGCAGGGCTGCAGGGGCATGCTGCTCCTGTCGTAGAGACGGGGGGACTCGGACAGGTACGTGTGCGGCCGGAGGACCCACTAGTGGGAGGCGTCCGAGGATGGTGCCGAGACGAGGAGCATGCGGTGGTAGGGCACCCGCCGCTACGGCCGAGGCCCGGCTGCAAACACGCTTGCGGCGTGCGGGGCGGCTACCGGTACTCGTGCGTCATCCGCGTGAGGATGAGGTGGCCGCGCTCGATCAGGTCCGTCCGCTGCTTGGTAAGGCCGGAGTGCAGGTAGGAGACGCCGAGCCGCGTGGTCAGCAGACGCAGAACCCGCTCCTCGATGTCCGACAGCGCGCGCCCGTAACCGGAGAAGTAGGCCGCCTTGAGGTCTGGTCGCACGACCCAGACCGCGCCGCACAGCCACACGAATTCCTCGACGGCGATACCGTGGGCGGACATCGCGAAGTCGATCACCCCGTGGCCGTGCTCCCGGTGCCACATCCAGTTGCGGGTGGAGTAGTCCCCATGGCGGTATACGGCGGGAAGTGCCTCGGTCAGCTGCGGCAGCTCCTGGGCGACGCCTTTCACCAGGGCACGCTGCTCATCGTCGAGGTGTCCGGCGGTGCTCTCCAGGCAGCTGGCCGCTTCCTCCGTTTGGTCTGCCATGGAGGTACGGATGTCCTCAAGGTCCTGGGCCGAGGCCGGGTCGGAGTGATCGTGCCAGCGCCGCAGCAGATGGCCGGCGCGCTCGTGCACGCGCCGCTCCTCCAACTCCGTCTCGCACGCTCCCTGGTCACTCAGGGCGAGCGGGGGCGCAACTCTCCGCGTACTCACCGAGGCCGAACATCTCCTTGACGCATCGTCTGGGGAACCTGTGCCTGCTTGGTGCGGCTGGATGTCCACGACCGTTATGTGGTCTGTCAAGTTGTCTCAGCCTGGGAGTGTCTCAAGGCCGCGCTGCTGCCTGGCCGCATAACGGGGGCGTCGGCCAAACAGCAACGCGCGGGTCGTCAGGGTCGGATGGCGATGATGGCTTCGGTGCGTACGACTTCGTCGAAGACGCCGTCGGGGTTGAACTCGCTGAGGGCCTGGCGCAGGTCGCGTTCGAAGGCGCCCTTGTGGTCGCCGAGTTGGGCGTGATGGCGGGGCTGGAGTAGCTGTAGGAGAACTGCAGGCCGATGACTTCGTCGAGAGTGCGAGTGACGGTTCGGTCCCAGCGGGCGGTTTCGACGTTGGAGAACGGGGAGCGGGCCAACACGTCCTGGTGGCGTTCCTTGGGGTGGGAATAGGTGCCCGACCCGGCTCGGCGCTCGGGCCCGAGGTAGCGGGTGCGGACATTGACGATGGCCTGGAGCCAGGGGGCGGGCTCAAGGTCGCCGGGGGCGCCGCCGGAGGCGAGGACGACGGCCCCGTTCGGCTCGACGAGCTGGTCGAGGTCGCGCAGGGTCTGATCGCGATCCATCCAGTTTCTCTGAACTAATGCCGCGTCGGTCAACGTTCGCCCTGTCAGCTACATTGACTGAGATTTGAAAGGGCTCACTTTCCGGTGGGCAGCGGATCCGGGTGCTGGGCGAGCCAGAACTGGAGTTCCCGGTGACGAAATTGGTAGGCGGAGCCGGACAACCGCATCAGTCCCGCGTCGCAGGCCCAGTCAAGGAAGCGTCCCAACCGCAGCGGCAGCGTCCGGTCACGACGGGAACACAGCACGAAGGCCAGGTACCGCCGGCTGGCTCCGACGCTCATGGCCAGCGCCCACACCAGTCCGGACGCCAGGCCCAGCGAGGGTCCCTGGACGAACCAGCCCAGCGTTCCCATGGGCAAGCCAATGGTGATTATCCGCGCCAGCGTGAACATCAGATCACCGGAGATGACCGTGCGTGGCCGCATGGCTTTCGCCCCACCGACAGCAAACCGGACGTCGAAGAGAGGATATGCGAGACTCGCTGGCCCGAGCACGAGTGCCGTTCCGATGCCTAGCTCGACGTTATGCAAGCTCAGGACGAGACCGACGGCCAGCGCGAACAGCTGTGTGAGTGCGAATCCCAGCAAGAGTGGGCGGAGTGGGTGAGTCCGTTGTGAGCGGATTTCCTTCCATCGAATCCGTCGTGGCTTGTCGACCATGAATGTGCCTGCCGTCGCCCAGGCCGCCCACGCTTGGGAGCAGAGCAGCAGGCTCATGGAAACAGATCCCGAGGCGAACAAGAGAGGTATGCAGACCAGGAAGACGGCTTGGCTCAGGCGTCGGTCGAGCCTGCGCACACGATCCCGTCCGGCCAGCGGCCAGAGCTCGTGCAAGATGATGTCGGAGCCGGCCGACTGCGGGCGGCCGTATTCGCCTGGCCGGTCAAGGAAGGGGAGAGTTGGGCCCGAAGGCGAGTGATCCTTCAGGTGTTCTGCAAGATGGTGCAGGTAGCGGTGAACCCGGTGGGAGCCATAACGGCGGCTTGGCCGCAGTGCGGTTGCTTCAGGGATGTAACGGCGCAGAAGGTGGCCATCCAGATGTTGCGCGCTGGAATATCTGAGTAACTCGGCGGGGTCGCCCTTTATGGCATATGCGGTCACTGTCAGGCACAGGCGCCACGGGGTCGACAGGGTGCGGGCCAAAAGCCCCTCCGGATGACGTTGCAAGGCGTCCAGGAGGGGTGTCCAGCGGGCGTCGCCTCGGGCGTAGCTCACCAGATAGGCATGGGCGTCGACCGCCGGCACAGGTTCGATGTCGATCTGAACGGAGTCCAGGAGTTGTCCGTTGCCCTTGGACTCGGGGATGTACATCGCCTGATAGTGCTCGGTGCGGCATGTGAGAATCACTGGCCCGAGCTTGAGCCCGTCCCTGGCCAGGTAGTCGTTCAAGGCGGCGAGTACCGCCTGGGCCCGCGGAGCCTGGCTGGCCGGCGTGCCGTCCGGGTGGACCGGATCAAGCTCGTCCAGACCGTCCATAACCGGCAGCACCATTTGCCGGGCGACCAGTTTCTCGGCCTCGCTCCGGGACCTTCCGTAGGACCGGACGAGCTCCGCCACCAGGTACTCATCCAGCTTCACGGACGTGTCCCAGGCGGCCAGCGAGAAGCGCACCGGGACCGGCTCGTCCTCCCTGCGTCTGTTGATCAGCTCGATCAGCAGCTCCAGCGCCATGAGGGTCTTCCCCGCTCCCGGCCCGCCGGTGATCACAAGCCGTCCGGAGTCGGTAGTGCGGTAGTAGTCGGCGATACCGGTCAAGCCGGCGTGCTTGCCGAACAGTCGTCCGTAAGCGGCCGCTTCCTCCGCGCCGATCCGCTCAACCAGCCGATAGCTGAGGTTGATGCGCTGGACCTCGCGCCCCAGGAGCAGCCTCCGCTGGCACGACTCCCTCTTGTGCACCGCGCGGGCGAGGCCGGCGGCCGACGTGCTGACCAGATCGGGCGGCAGGATGAACTGGAACAAGTTGTGGATGATGTTCGCCGCGACAGAGCCGCCCTCGGCATGAACAGCCGGATACTGAGCCGGATCGTGTAGCTGGGCGGTAACACCGGGATCGGTCAGTGCTGACCCGACCCCGGATTCGTAGGGTTTCCCAGGTTGACCTCCCCGATCAGGAAAGCGGACACCGATCCGTTGTCGGATTTGAAGGCATCGGGGTGAATCGTGAGGTCCCCGCCGACGGCGACGCCGTGCGTCGCCGTCGGCCCCCTGCCTGTGGTCTTCTCGGCCTTTTGGAGCTCCCGGACCGCCTGCTCCAATCGGGCGGCGAACTCGGCGTCTTCCCCGGCGGCTTCCTTGATAGCGGCTTCGATGCCCTGCCGGGTCTCGTCATCCGGGACACCGTTCCCGGCCTGCGTCGCTGCTGTGAGTTGCTGCACCGCAGGTTCGGCGCCGATCTTGGAGCTGATCAAGTCGTGCACGCGCTCCATGCCAGCGTCCAGTGCTCGGTCAACTTCTGTATCCGCGGCGTCGGCCACCCGCCGGGCCTTGCGGACGGCCCACATGATGAAGTACCCGGCAGCGACTTCGATCCCCGTCACAGGAACCCTCCATGATCCTTCGTCACCAATACTGTTCGGTCTCAACGCCATTCAACCGCCTTGGGGGAGAACTGCGCAGCCGGTACTCATCACGCATGTTGCGCCACAGGACGACGAGGCGGGCGATGCCGATCACGTCCTGGGTGTGGCCGGCTCCAGCCGTGTGAGAGGCCAAGGAACCCGATCTCCATGATGAGCTTGTCCAGCGCAGACAGCAGGGCGTCGCGTTCGGTCCAGTTTCTCTGAACTAACAATCTTGCCTCCGGTCGGGTGGCGGGGGAGGACAGTGGGGTCCTCCCCCGCCTATCCGTCAATGGACGCGATGCTGCTTGAGCCAGTCGGCGTCAAGAATGATGAAGGCCCAGTTCTCCACCTCGGCCTCCTCACGTCCTTCGGCGAGGATCTCGTTGAACTCCGCTACTTCGATGAGGTAGAGGCGCACGTCCTCATGTCGGATGGTGATCGTGGTCTCGGTGAAAGATGTACGGCTCTCGGCGCTCCAGTCCGAGGGGAACTCCACGAGCATGATGTGCGTGGTGCGCGTGGGGTCGAACGCTTTCCACCGGTCCCGGCGGAGCTTGTGCGTGCAGCCTGGATAGCGGGTCTGCTCGCTGGCGGAAGCGGACACGAGAAGCTTGGCGTCGATGAGGTGGTCGCCGTCGACGATGTCGTGGCCCTTGCGCCGGCCTCCGTGCAGGGTCGGGTTGCCTCCCTGCAGGTCGAGCCAGTGGGCGACGACGTGTTCGGCGGCGACGGCCCTGACGGGGCCGAACGCCGATCGCTCTATGTGGATGGTCACTGCTCTCTCCTTGGGATGCGGCCGTCTGGCTGGCGGCGGCCGGAAAGTAGCAATGGCCTTCTCCTCATTCGCATCCTGGGAAGCCGCTGGTCACTGGGGTCGAGTGGCGATGATTGCCTCGGTGCGTACGAATTCGTCGAAGATGCCCTGGGGGCTGAACTCTGTCAGGGCGCAGCGCAGGTCGTCTTCGAAGGCATCCTTCTTGTCGCCAAGTTGGGCGGTGCTGGAGTAGCTGTAAGAGAACTGCAGGCCCACGACGGAGTCGAGGTCGCGGGTGATGGTCCGGTCCCAGTGGACGACTTCGATGTGGGAGAACGGGGAGCGGGCGAGCACGTCCTGGTGGCTCTCCTTGGGGTGGGTGTAGGTGCCGGAGCCGGCCCGGCGTTCGGGGCCGAGGTAGCGGGTGCGGACCTGGGCGACTACCTCCAGCCAGGCGGGCGGCTCGATGGCGCCGGGAGCCGGCCCACCGAGCACGACAACAGCCCCGTCGGGTGTGACGAGCTTGTCCAGGGCGGACAGGAGCACGTCGCGTTCGGTCCAATGGAAGGCTTGGCCGAAAGTGACGAGGTGGAGCTGGCCGAGGTGGAGTTCATCGAGGTGCTGAGAGTCGCCGAGGCGCCAGTCGATGTTCGTGATGCCGCGTTCGACGGCGAGTTTGCGGCCCTCGTCCAGCATGCCGGAGTCGGGGTCGACGGCCATGACCTGGCGCACGTGCTCGGCCAGGGGGATGGCGATGGCCCCGGTGCCCGTGCCGAGGTCGAGAGCGTTCTGGGTTCCGTCGAGCCCGAGCCGGTCGGTGAGGTGGGTGAAGAGCTCGGGTGGGTAGCCGGCCCGGTATTTGGCGTAGTAGGGGGCGGTGGAGGTGAACAGTTCGTCGGGCTGGTAGTGCACGATGGGGTTCCTTCAGGACGAGTCGGGTTGTCGTCGGGGCGGGATGGCGGGCATTCCGAGATTGATCTGGCGGGTCATGTCGGCGAGCTTGCGTTCGGCCGCGGCGATGCTGATCTCCAGCCCTTCGACCTCGCCGAGCCAGCCGCGTTCGTGGGCCTCGGCCAGGCGCTCGTGGAGATTCGAGATGATCTCGTTGAGCCGGTGTTTCTGGGCCGGGTCCGGTTGCAGGAGCGGGCATCGCAAGCAGGCGTGCTCGTGGGCGCAAGGAGTGCCGTAGCCGCGGCCACAGGTGCCGAGTTCGACCTTGCGTTTAGCGAAGTGCTGGTGGAACTCCTCCCATTCCTCTGGGGTGGGGTCGCGGTATTCCTCGCTCGGGCGGAGCTGGCGGCGCCTGGCGAGGAAGGAGCGGTAGTGGCGGAACATGTCCTCGGGATAGACCGCCATGTAGTGCTCGGTGGTGGACAGATGTTCGTGACCGAGGATCTTGGCGACGATGTGCGGGGGCAGGCCGCTGCTGACGGCTTCGCTCGCGAACAGTCGCCGGAAGTCGTGCGGCGTCAGTTTCAGCTCACCGTGCCCCAGGGCGGTCAGCGCGTCGTTGACCAGGTTCTGGACGTAGCCGTCGGTGAGCACGCGGCGCTGGACGCCGCTGCGTCGCTGGAACAGGAACGGCAGTGGCGGGCTGAGTACCCGGTCGTGGGCGTCCCATCGCTGGAGCAGTGGGATGGCTTCCTGCCCGTCACGGACCCGCTGCTTGACCTTGGCCAGCACGTGGGCGAGTTCAGGCGGGACGAGCAGGACGCGCTCGGCGTCGGTCTTGGACGGCACGATCTGCAGCAGGGGCACCGTCTCGCCGGAGTCCGGGAGGCGGAGAGTGGTCAGTGCGGTCTGGGTGATCTCCAGTAGTTCTTCGACCCGGACACCGGTGTAGAAGAAGGTGTTGACCACCGCCCAGGTCCAAAAGGCCCGCTCCTCCGCGTGGAGCAGGTCGATGTGCTTGCCGCTGTCCGGGTCGGTGGCGTGCAGGCGGCGCAGCCCCGCCTTGTCCTCTTCGTCGATGACCGCGTAGTGGCGTCGCCGGTAGGTGCGTCCGCCATGGCTGAACTCCTTGCCCGGCGCGACGGCGCGGGTCCGGTCGATGAACTGCTCCTGGAAGCGCAGCCTATCCTCAACGCTGGACATCAACTGCGGTAGTAATGGCGCCAGTTGGCGGACCTTCTGGTGCATCCGGGCAGTGACATGCTTGCGGTGCTTGGCCACCCCCTTTGTGTCCTGGAGTGAGATCGGGCAGGGTGCCGCCCAGCGTGCCCAGTACGCATCGTGCAGAGCCCACTGGGAGATATCCAGGTAGAACGAGCGGACCGCGAAGAGCACCGAGTACCCCTCGTAGGGGCGCTCGGGATTGTCGTGGCCGGCCCGTTTCTTCCACGCGTCGGCGATCTCGTGCGGAAGGTGGAGGCTACAGATGCCGGGGTGATGTTTCTCCAGGTCCTTCCAGAAGCGGGAGGCGAGCTTCCAGATCAGCTGGCGGGTGGTGTTGTAGTCGATGGCGGGCGCCCGCTCGCTGGCATACCGAACGATCAGATCACGGACGTCCTGGCAAGCCAGGCCGTAGAAGTCGACCATCTCGGACACGTTGGGCCGCTGACGGCGCACGACGTCGTGCAGGGCCGGGGTGTCCGGTGCAAGGATGTCGAGTTCCCGCAGCAGGTCCCAGGCCAGGGTGAGCCCAGGCGGGCGCTGTCCCCTGCGAAACAAGAGTCCCTGCCACAGGTCGAGCATGTCCTGGCCGGTCAGCTCGCATGGTTTCTTCCCTGTGCGCGCGAGCGGGAAGGTCAGCATCCGCATGGCGTGCTGCTCCTGCGTCTGAGTGACATCCCGTGCCCGGCAGGCTGCGTGGACGGCGGCAAAGAAGTCGGGGTCGCGGACGAGGCGGAGCCGCTCGAACCCGGCGGAGAAACGGAAGCGACCGAGCCACTCATAGGAGGGGCGGATCGCATCCAGACAGAGCAGAATGCCCAGCCCGTGCATGACCTCGCCGCTCTTGAAGGCACTGCCCCGGACCGTATCGCTGATCATGGCCGTCAGGTCAGCGGCCTCGTCCCAGCCGCCGTCCTTCCACCGTTGCTGCCAGCAGGCGCCCTCGGTGCGGCGCAGAGCGGCCAGAACGATGCGAACTCCGCGCACGGCGTCCTGCTGACGCTTGTCCGTGAGCAGCGGAATCGTGGAGATTCCGTCGACGATGTCGCCTTCCCTCAGCAGCGTCCCTGGCCAGGGCTCCCACTCGGCGGCCGGAGGGTCGACGGACCCGGCCACGAGCAGTGCGGCGTCCGCCACGTCGGAGAGCTCCTGCGCCGCCGGAGGCGGAGCGACAACCCTCATGACGCTCCCCCGAACAGCTCGAACATGTCATCGGCGTCGTAGCCGAGCACCGGAGACGGCAGGTGCGGCTGGGCATCCCGTCGGCGCTGCGGATCCCGCAGCCGCTCGAAGTGCTCGCGCGCGTGGGCCAGCACCTCCTCCTGCCGCGGCTGCAAATACGCTTCCGTCGACCGCAGGGAGCTGTGGCCGGCGATGTCCCGGACCTCCACCAGGTTCAAGTCCTGCGACATACGCATGAGCGCCGTGTGCCGCAGATCATGTAGCGACCAGTCCGAGCCCAGCGCCTTCTGGGCCCGCAGCAGCACGGCCCGGGCCGCGTCGTATTCCAGGGGTCGGAGCGGTCTGCGCAGCGTCCAGAACATTGGTGCGGACGCGCGCAGGCACCGTGCCGGTAGATCCCGCTGATACAGCCGCAGCCACACGAACGCGTCCGGTGAGGCCGGCACATGCTGCAGCGCCTTCGTTCCCTTGCGGATCACCCCGATCGTCTGGTTCCCCGGATCCACCAACTTGTTGGTCACACCCAGCAGTTCACTCGGCCGCGATGCGCTGCTGACGTAGAAGGCCAGCAGCGCGCGGTCGCGGTCGTACTTCATGGACGCGAACAGTTCGTCGAAGGCCGCGTCCGGCAGCGATCGCGGCGCCCGCTTGGGCACCTTCTGCCGCAGCGGGGCCCGGCGGCTGCTCGGGAACGCCTGCAGCGGATTGTGATGCGCCGCGTACCGCTCCCCGCCCGGGCCCGGCCGCCGGGCCGGCACCGGATTGAGCAGCGGGCCGGCACCTGCGCTCAGGTGGTACCGGTAGAACTCGCTCACCACGGACAGCGTCTGGTTGATCGTGGTCGGTGCGGTGCCCTTGCCTGGACGGCGCTTCCCCGTCTTGGCGTTCACCGTGCCGACGCGGCCGGGCCGGGGCTTGCGACGGTGGAACTTGTTCTGCTGTAGCCACAGCGTGAAGTCCCGTGCCTCCACGCTGGTCGCCTGGTCCCAGGACACCTCGACAGCCCACAGGAAGCGGAACCAGCGCAGCAGCCCGCGGGCATACGCCTCGATACTCAAAGGCTCGAAGCCGCACGCCCGGCACGTGCGCAGGTAGTCGAGAACCGCGACTACCGGTTGATCGTGCGGGTCGAGCACCAGGAACGGCACGTCACCGTCGTGCGAAGTAACCCGGCCGACCTGTGGCAGGCGCAGGCGGCCAATATCGCGGACAACCATAGATTCGTTCACGAGCCAGAAGTTGAGCAACATCCACCCCCTTCCACACGCAGACACGCCGCAACCCATCTGACCTGGCATTATTCGACGCTTAGTTCACTAAACAGGGTGGAAGGCCGCGCCCATCACAGTCAGCAGCACCGGTTCGAGGCCCATGCTGAGCAGGGCGGTGGAGTCGCCTTGGCGCCAGTCGATGTTGGTGATGTCCTGTTCGGCGGCGAGCTTGCGGCCCTCGTCGAGCATGCCGGGCTCGGGGTCGACAGCGGTGACGTGGCCGACGAGCCTGGCGAGGGGGAGCGCGAGCACGCCGGTGCCGGTGCCCAGGTCTAGGACGCGCTGAGAGCCGTCCAGGGCGAAGCGCGCGTCCAGCATGTCGTAGAAGGCTTGGTCGTACCCGGGCCGGAAACGAGCGTAGTAGGGGGCGGTGGAGGTGAACAGCTCGTCAGGCGTGTAGGAGGTCATCTCTTCAGTCTTTCGCGTCCAGTTGGCCGAGGGCGGTGTCATCCCGAAGATCGAGCCGGGTCCGGGTTGAGGTGCTGCCACCAGGTGCGCAAGGGCGCGGCTCCGGCGCCTTCGTGTGCGACGGAGCCGTCGGGGTGGCGGTCCGGTCGGCCGAGCAGCTGCCGCTCGATGTCGGCCATGTCCTCGCGCTCCAGAAGGTGGGGGGCGGGGTCGTCGACGAGGGCGAGCCAGCGGTAGCCGTATTGCATCATCACGGCGAGGCGGGGGTGGCCGGAGGTGTTCAGGCCGCCCGCGTGCCAGGTGCGGTTCTCGAACAGCAGCGCATCACAAGAGCCGATGTCGGGGGTGATCGCGCCGGGCGGGTCGATGGCTCCGGCCGGGACGGTGACGGGGCTGGTGTCGGTATGGCTGCCGGGAAGGATCATGGTCACGCCGGCCTCGGGGGTGACGTCGCTGAGGAAGTAGGCGGCCTTGATCGACAGTCGTGGGACGACCTCGGTGCCGAGGTCGCGGTTGGTGGAGCTCATGTCGCGGTGCCAGCCGTGCCGTTCGGGGACGCGGATGGTGCGCGTGCCGCCGGGCGGGATGGACGGCATGTAGATCAGGTTGCTGGACATCAGGTGCAGGTTCGCGCTCAGCAGCGCGACCAGGGTGGGCAGCACCTTCGGGTTGGTGACCAGCGGCAGAAAGGTGTCGTCCATGGCAACGATGCCGCGGAAGCCGTCCTTGCCGTCGACGCTGCGGTCCCTTCCGGGGGTGCGGTCGCTGGCCAGCAGCCGCATCGCCGCCGCGGCGGCCTGCTCACGCCACTCGCGCGTGATTACGTCGCGCAGCACGACGAAACCGTCACGTTCGAAGGCGTCCAGGACCTTCGGGTCGGGCGGGGGTGCCGTATCGAGGGTCGTCATCCGCTGTGTTCCTTGATCATGAGGGCGGCTCGGGCGGAGAGGGCGGCGGCCGAGAGGCCGCAGTGCTCCAGCAGGCCCTCGGGGGTGGTGGGGCGGCTGGGCTCCCGATAGCCGACGACGTGGAACCGGCTGGTCTCGCCGCGGGCGGCCAGCAGCGCGCGGACGGGAGCGGGATGGGTAGGGACGGCCATCAGGACGAGGGTGTCGGTGCCGAACATGCGGGTGAAGGTCCTCTCATCAAGAGCGTAGGGCCAGTGCGGGGCCGGACCGAGGACCGCGAGGTCGTTGACGTGCAGATAGCGGATCTTGATCTCGGGATGCGACCGGCGTAGCAGCGTGGCGGCGGTGGTCAGCTCGCGGGCCGGGATGTCCCCTGCCGAGGCGAGGACGAGGTGCGGGCGGCCGTGGTGGCTCAGGTGGGACCAGATGGCGGCGCCGTCGGTGAGCTCGTCCCGGAACGGGTCCGGCGGGAAGGCGGGGCCGGGGTGCTTGTCGGTGATCAGGAAGTTGACGCGGTCGTTCCCGGCGAGCATCACCGCGAGGACCGCGGCGGCACGGGTGGCGTCCGCGGGGGTGTAGACGTGTACGAAGCCATCCTCGGTCTCCAGCATCGAGGAGACCAGGCCGGGGTTCTGATGGGTGTAGGTGTTGCGCCAGCCCAGCGAGGTGATCAGGTAGTTGACCGACGGCAGCCCGCCCTGCCCGGTGAGATAGCGCAGCCGCCGGTGCTTGAGATGCTGGACCAACAGGCTGGTGTTGACCGGGGCAAAGGCTTCGTAGGTGGCCAGCAGCGCGTCCCGGCCAGTCTCGGTATAGCCCTGCAGCCAGCCGTGACAGATCTCCTCATTCAGGATCTCGGTCGCCCAGGGCGGCAGCGCATCGTCCGTCGTCACCGCCAGCCGGTTGGAGGCGATCTCGTCCGGGCTGAACAGGCGAAACGCCCCGCTGGCCGCGCGTTCGCGGACGACGGCGGACACGTCGGGCCAGGACTGGAGCTGCTGGGAGGCGTGCGGGGCCGACGGCCGCGTTCCCGGTTCGGCGGTGGGACCGGGCAGGGCCTGGCGGACCAGGTCGGTCGGCCGCCCTTGGGTGGTGAACAGCTCGGCGGGCCGGTAGGAGGCGAGCCAGGCCGCCAGCGCGGCGAACTCCGCGTTGTTGTGGCGGGGACTTTTCAGCGGGGTCTTGTGGACGGCCGGAGTGCCCGCGATCTGCCGGTCGGCCACCCGTTCGGGCCCGGTGTGGCCCTTGGGCATGGTCAGCACGATCATCGGCTGCCGGGCGGGCTCGCCGAGCGGCCGCTGCCGGGTGAGGGCGTCGGCCAGCATCTGGCGGAAGCCGGGCAGGTCGGCGCCGTCGTGGATCAGCGGCTCGTAGCCGAGGCCGGTGAAATATGCGCGTACCTCGTCCTGGTTCATGTCAGCCAGCAGGGAGGGGCCGCCCATCTTCAGTCCGTTGGCCAGCACCACCGGCAACACCGCCCCGTGCTCTCCGCTGCCGTGAAGGGCTCGGCGGGCGAGCCAGGCCGCCGCGGTTGCCCCGGTCTCCAGCTCGCCGTCCCCGATCAGCGGGACGACCAGGCGGTGCGGGGCATCCAGCGCCATGCCCTGGGCGATGGCGAGGGCGGGGCCGAGCTGTCCGCCGGTGTGCCGGACGCCGGGGATGAGCGAGGTGATCTCCCCGCCGAACCGCTCAGGGTGCGGGAAGCCGGTGATCAGGGCCCGCAGTTCGGGCATCGAGCAGCCCGGCCCGTTCCCGGTCAGGTGCAGGCTGCCGCCCAGGTATGCGTGGGCGAGCGCTGAGGGTCCAGCGTGCCCGGCGCCGTGCAGCACCAGCAGTTCGGACCCGGCGGGCCGCCAGGCAGTCAGCGGCCCGAGGTGGGCGAGCATGTAGTTGACCGGTGGGCAGACGCCCCAGTGCCCGCAGGGAGTCTCCTTGACGTCCGCGGGCCTCAGCGGACGAGCGAGGCGAGCGTTGTCTGTGAGGTATAGCTGGGCGGCGGACAGGTGGTTCAACGCCCGCCAGCAGGCGTCGATGGCCTGGTCAGGCACGACCTCGGCAGCCTGCCGTGCCGCGTAGCTCCAGTCGGGGAAGCCAGGCGGGGCCGGGTCTGCGACGCGTTTGGTGGTCAGGGCCATAGGTCAGCTCCGGGTGCGGGTGGCGACCGCGTCGATGACGGCGGTGATGCGGGCGGTGCGGATGTCGGCGGTGGCGGATTCGGTGATCAGGTGGAGCATCTGGGCCTGCTCGTGGGCAGGCAGTACCGACCAGTCCAGTCGTTCCTTCTCCAGGGCGGTTGCCAGGTCGTCGGGGATGCCACGGGTGGACTTCTCGCGGACTGGCTGAAGCGTGAGCGGGACGCCCGGCCCTTCGATTGCGTCGGTCGCGGCGGTTTCGTGGGGGACGGCGGCCTGGCCATGCACGGAGACGGCGACCGCGGTGCGGGCCGTGCCGTCGGGGAAGGTCACCCGCAGCCGTTTGCCGCGCAGCCCGGCCGGTCCGGCGCAGGGCAGAAGCAGCATGCCGCGTGTCCCGGTGCCGGCCGGGCGGGCGAGTACGTGCAGCGTCTCGGCCCCGTTGGGCAGCGGCAGCAGGGTGCGATCATCCCGGGTGGTGTGGGCGGCCAGCGGGGGCTGGGTGATGGCGATGTTGCCGCCTTCGCCGCCGGTGGCACGGCGGGTGGCCTTGTGGGTGAACAGGCAGCGGTCCACCGCGGCGAGCAACTGGTCGGTGAAGTGGTGCTTCCAGCCGCCGGCGCCGCGGTCGGCCGGTAGGTGCTCGGCGGAGGCGAAGGCCAGCGCGAAGGAGACGCGCACCGGCAGCTCGTCGGCGAGCTGGTCCCGTAGTTGGGTGACGGCCCGGTGGAAGGCGTTCGCGTCGTCCAGGGCGGCGGCGATGATGACCTCATCGCCGCCGAAGGTGGCCGCGCATCCGGACTCCCAGGGCTGGGTGTGGAACCAGGTGCGGGTGACGGCGCCGAGGCGGGCCATCACCTTGTTTCCGGCCAGGTGCCCGTAGCAGCCGGGGTCGGTGGCGTTGGCCTGCTCGACGTGGCCCTTGAGCCCGTCGACGTCGCCGATCGCCAGTCCCACCAGTCCCCCGCTGGTCAGGGCGGACGCCAGCGCGCGGGGGATGTGGCTGTGGAAGTCGGGGAAGGCGACCAGGCCGGTAACCGCGTCCTCGCGGCTGCCGGCGCACCACTCGCGCAGCGGCAGCTGCGCGGGGTCGAACAGCGGCACCGAGCTGACGAGCGGGTCGTGGGCGGGCACCTTCGGGCAGTGCTTGCCGTTCGGGTCCATCAGCGGGAAGCCTCCGAGGTCGTCGCCGGGGCTGGTGCGGGCCCGGCGGGCAGCAGCAGGGGAAGGGTGGTGAGTGTGTGGAGGCGAACGGTGCGGGCGGAGGTCATCAGCGGGCCTCCGGCCATGCGGCGGTCCAGCCAGGCGGTGTGCCAGCCCGCCGCGGCGGCTCCGGCGACATCCGCCCGGGGCGAGTCCCCGACGTGCAGGAGACGGTCCGGGCCGAGCCCGGCGGCGTGTTCGACGGCGGCGAAGGCTTCGCGTTCGGGCTTGACCGCGCCGGTCTCGGCCGAATAGATCACCTGATCCAGCAGGTTGCGGAATGCCTGCGGGGGCTCGGCCGGGATGGAGGATCCGAGGCTGTTGGTCAGGGCGAACAGCGAGAAGCCCCGCTCACGCAGCACGGCCAGTGCCGGCTGGGCGTCCGGGAACAGCTCCGGCTCGGCGGCCCGTTGCCGGGCCCGTTCCAGCACGTGGGTGAGCGGGCCGACCAGGGCAGGGCGGCGGAAGGCGGCTGCCAGGTCGCGGGCGAGGTCCTCGGGGGTGATCCGGCGGCGTTTCGCCCTCTGTTCCATCACCGCGCGGGCCTCTTCCAACGAGATGCCCAGCAGCTGGGCGACCTGCCCGGTGGTCGGCTCGGCCTCGGGACGTACCAGGGTGCCGCCCAGGTCGAAGCAGATGCCACGTACTCCCTCCCAGAGGGTGCGGCGCAACCGGTGCTGGGTGGTCACGAGCCCGTCACCTCCAGCACCGCCGCTTCTCAGGCAGTGTCGGGGCCTCGGCGAGCGCCGGGACGGTGCGGACGGGCAGCATCCCGTCCTCGACGTGGACGGGGGTGGGGTAGATCTGCTGCCGCAGCGGCTCCAGGGTCAGGTGCCACTCGACGGCCGGGATCTTGTCGCGGCAGCAGGCGCCGGCCAGAGCGAGGGCGGCGGGCAGCCGGTCGCCGTGCGGGAAGGTCGCCATGCCCAGGTCCGCGGCGAGCTCGGTGGTGTGAAGCGAGCGGGCCAGCCCGCCCGACCAGCCCGGATCGACCTGCCACACATCCACCGCCTTGCCGGTCAGCAGCCGGGTCTGCTCGGACTCGTCGACGGCGTGTTCGCCCGCCGCCAGGGGAACTCCGGTTCCGGCCGCCCGCAGCCGGTGCCAGCCGAAGGAGCCGGGCGGCAGGAGTTCCTCGGCGAAGGTCACCTGAAGATCGGCCAGGACGGGCAGTAACTGCATCGCCTCGTCCAGGCGGCAGCGGCCCAGGGCGTCGACCATGAACCGGCCCTCGCCCGCCGCGTCCCGTAACCGCCCGAGCGTCTTCGCGACGGCCCTCGGTCCGGCGAGGATCAGCGGTTTGGGCAGCGGCCACTTCTGCCCCCAGAACCCCGCCGCGGTGATCCAGGCCGCCGCCTCCGGGGCCGACGGGTGGGCCGGGTCGAGGCCGAGTGCCGAGGCGTAGGCGGGGACCTTGGGCCGGATGGTGCCGCCCAGCAGGCCGGTCACGCTCAGCCCGGTGGCACGGGAGGCCAGGTCCCAGCAGGCCAGTTCGACCGCGGAGGCGGCCTGCCGGGCGTGTGCACCGTTGCGGTGCCGCCCGGTCTTCTTGCGGTAAGCCAGGCGGCGGGGTGCGGCGGCATCGTGCCCGATCAGCCCGGCGGCCAGATCGTCGACGATGATCTGCGCGACCGTCTCGGCGACCGGGGCATGCCAGCCGGAGACTCCATCGCCGACCAGCTCGATGGCGAACCGGGTGCGGTGCTCGGCCCAGGCCGGGCCCGCCGGCGGCTCACCTGCCGCAGCGGCAACCGGCTCGGGCAGTTCGGACGGCAGCCCGGCGGGCTGCGGGGGCAGCTGCCAGGCGCGGACGGCGCGGACCACGGTCTTCGTGGCCACCCCGGCTTGGGCGGGTGCGCGAACCGTGAGGGCCGTCATCAGATCTTCGCCCCCGTCAGTTCCTCCCCGGCGAAGGTGAAGCACCACGGACTGCGGTAGTTCTGCCACCACTGCGGACGCAAGCCCGCGGGGGCGAACAGCTCCTCCAGATGCCGGCGCATGGTCAGGTGCCACTCGATCGTGTCCGAGCCCGGCGTGCGGTAGACGTCCATGAACGCGTTGTGGGCCTGGTAGGTCTGGAACCGGGGGAAGGTGGTGGTGACCGGCACGAAGTCCTTCAGGTGCTCGATCGCGTCCTCGATCGGGTCCAGTCCGACGATGTAGGTGAAGTCGGTGGTGATGCCGCGCTGCTTCGCCCGGCCCAGAGCGGCGGTCATCTCGGCGGGGGTGAGCTTGGCCTTGGACTCCTTGAGGATCTGCCGCCGCTCGGTGAAGCACTCGGCGGTCAGCGTCAGATGGAACGGGCCCAGGCCGGCGGCGGCGTCCATGCCCTCGTCGCTGCTCAGCACCGAGGACAGGAAGTGCAGGGTGCCGCCGCAGCCGTTCGCACCCATCGCCGCGCGGACCTCGGCGAGGTGTTCCAGGGCGAGGTGCTCGTAGAGGAAGCAGCCGGTGCAGACCGTCACCGTCTCCACTCCCGACAGGTCCTCCATGCCGGAGTTCGCCGCGAGAGCGCCGAGGTAGCCGGGCAGGTCCAGGGCCGTGATCTTCGGGTCGGAGGCGTCTTCGAGGGTGTTGGGGCAGAACACGCAGCCGGTGCACTGGCTGCGGGCGTTGGAGTTGAGGGTGAGCATCTTCGTGCCGTTGCGCCAGTAGCCCAGCACCGCGTCGTCGTCCTCGATGCCGTCGACCTCGCCGACCTTCTCGCCGTTCAGCCGCAGCTCGTACTCGTCCAGCTCGAACGGGGAGTCCTCACGGCCCAGGGAGAGGATCAGGAACAGCGGGGTGTCGGGGCGGGAGTCCAGCCGCAGCCGAAAGCGCATGCGCGGCTTGGCCAGCGGGGACCTGGCGCCGAAGGCGTTCAGCGCGATCAGCAGCACGTCCTCGGGGTTGATGTTCCACTGGCGGGCCACCTGGTCAAGGTGGCGGACCGATTCGAGCATCAGCTGTCCTCTTTCTCGTGGTGGGAGGTGCCGGTCGTCGACGGCGCTGTAGCCGCCGTCTGACGCGGGTGCCGTGAGGGGTGGATCAGGCGGCAACGGGAGCCAGGGGAAGACGGATGACGATCCGCTTGCCGCCCGTGGCGGTCTCCGGGAGGACCTCGGCTCTGCCGTGGACTTCGTTCACCAGGGCGTCGACCAGGAACAGGCCGCGGCCACCGAGGTCGTGGGCGGCGGGCAGCGGCTTCGGCTTGAGCGGGTGGGCATCCGCGACGGCCAGCACCAGCGCGGCCTGCTCCTCGACAGCGAGGGTGACCGTGGCGGTGGGCGAGAGCACGGCCGCGTGCCGCACCACGTTCGTCACCAGCTCACTGATGATCAGGCAGGCGGTGCCCACGACCTCCTTGGACATGCCCCAGTCGGCAAGGACCTTGGCCGTCTCGCGGCGGGCCAGCGGGACGTACTCGGCCTCGGAGATCACCTGGAAGTCGTGGCGCATCACAGTGCTGGACATCGCGGGACTCACCCTCTCTCCGAGCGGCAGCCGCCCGGACCGTGACCGAAGGTAAGAGCCCCAGCACGCAGAGGTGTTCACGACGGTGAACCCGTGTCCCCGAGCCCGGATCAGGGTCGTTCGGTGAATGCCTGCTCGGGTGCGGGGAGTTGCGTACAGACCAACGTGCTCAACCGCGTACGGCGCCTGCACAGAAGTCACGTACCGGCGAACGTCCAGCCACGTAACGGGCCTATGTGCTAAGCCGGGGCAGGGAGACGTTGCCGGTCAGAGCGGCAGGCCGATGCGGTGGGCCAGACCGCGCAGGTCCCGCGCGGCGTGGGTGGACAGCTGCCGGTCGGTGAGGAACTCGACGGTGTTCCTCACCGGTGCGTTGGCGTGGATGCGCTGCGGTGCGATCTCCTCGGCGGTCAGCAGGGCAGCGACCGCCTGGGCCTCCCGGCCTCGCAGATGGGCCAGCGACCGGCCCAGGTCGGCGTGGAAGGCGGCCTGCCGTCCCGGAGCCTCCGCCAGCGTCTCGGGATGGACCCCGTTCCCGGCGGTGACGGCCACTCCGTGCAGACCGAGGTCGGTGTTCAGGCTCACCTTGTGGATGGCGACGTTGGTGGGGCCGAAGTTCAGGTGCCAAGCCCGCGTCTCGCCGGTGCGGCCGGCCAGCTTGGCGGCCTCCGCAAGATGGCCGCGGACCTCCTCGGCGCGGGTGTTGCCGGGCCGCTGCCTGTCCTGGGTCAGCGAGGTGGCCGAGATCAAGTGGAGTTCGCCGAGCAGTGCATGGGCGTCAGGGCTCGTCAGGTGCGCTTCGAGGGTATTGGCGGCGGTGGTGGCCTGCGCCAGGGCTTGGGTGGGGCTGCCGGCCGCCATCAGCACATGGGTGTGGAAGAAGCCGGACAGGGCGGAGTAGACCGGGTCGTCCAGCTCCGCGATCGCCTCGGCGGCACGGGTCACCGCAATGTAAGCCAAGTCGGTGTAGCCGAGGTTCTTCAGCAACAGGGTGCAGGCCGGATGGTAGGCGTCCGCCAGCAGTTTCAGCAGCTCGTGGCGGGCGGCGCCGTCGGCGGCCTCGGCGGCTGCGTGCAGGTCGGCCAGCAGTGTCGGCAGCCCGGCGGCGAGGGTGCCGTATTCGGCCGCGTGGTAGAGCCGGTTGGCCTTCGCCACCCGTTCGGTCAGCACTGCCTCCGGAACCTGAGGCGGGCGGCGGTCCGGCGGGGTGGCCATGGTCAGGCCCATGAGCGTCAGCCGCAGGGCGGGGATCGCCTCGTGAGCCGCGCTGGTGTGTGGGTCCACCGGGGCGAAAGGCTGGCCGGTCAGCTCGGACGGGGCGATCTGCAACGCCTCGGCAAAGGCGGTGATGAGGCTGGAGCGGTCCAGCAACCGCTGGCCGTTCTCCACCATCGACAGATAGCCGACCGACACCCCGGCCAGACCCGCGAGGTTGCGCAGACTCATCCCGCGCTGGCGGCGGGCCGACCGCAGACGCTCGCCGATCCTGACGGCCTGCTCTTCGTTCATCGCCCCCGCCTCAACTCCCGTGCCTCAGCCGTAGCGTAGGGCGAGCCTGCCGCCCACAGGGGTCTTTCCCGCCAGACGGGCGGCATCACCACAGCCCGGCCCGCTCGGCCAGATCCCGCACCGCCGCGGTGTGAACGGTGGTGCGGTCGGTGAGCGCGGCGACCAGGTCCCGGGCGAAGGGGTCCAGCCGCAGCCGAAGCGGTGCCGCCGCGTCGGCCTCGACCAGCCGGGCGGCAGCCGCGTCGGCACGGTCCTGACGGGCCTCGGCCGCCGCGGCGACCACCAGAAGCCTGGAGCGGTGGGCGCCGTCGAGTGCGGCATGATCCGCCGCGCGTACGTGGTCGGCGGCCTCAGCCGCGTCGCCCACCTCGGCGGCGACGGCTGCGCGGGCTGCGATCACCAGGGCCGACTCCCCTGCGCCGGTGGCCCGTTCGACGGCCGTGGCAAGGAGGTCTTCGGCCTCAGGGCGGCGTCCAGCCATGGCCTGGGCGACGGCGGCCAGCGCCGGTACTTCCCAGTCGGCTCCGACGTCCTCGGCGCGTTCGGCACGGGCCAGCGCGTACTCCGGCAGGCCGAGGTCGATCAGCAGCCGCACCTCCTCGACCAGCACCGGCAGCGGTTCGCGCGTGCCCGGCCGGGCACGGTGTAGCAGCATCCACGCAAGATCTCTGTAGCCCAGACGCCGAAGCAGCCCTACGGCCAGCACATGCGCGTCCACGCGCAGCCGCACCGCCTCTTCCCGCCCAGGCCCCGTAGCGGCGGCCAGCGCGCGGTCGGCCGCCTCGATCAACTCCGGCAGCGCGAGCGCGAGGTGGTGCTCATCGCCCCCGGCATCGGCCCGTGCGGCGGCCCGGGTTCGTTCCGCCAGCTCCTCCAGCAGCACGCCGGGGGCCCTATCCGGTTGTCGGCGGACCAGGCTGCGCCGCAGGTGGAAGGCAACCGCCCGCACAGCCGCGTGCTCCTCCCCGCACGGCGGGTAAGGCTGACCGGTCAGGTCCGCGACATCCAGCCGCAAGGCGGCAGCCAGCGCCGCCAGCCGGCCGCGGCGGTCCACCCACTCCCGGCCCGTCTCCAGCCCGGCGAGGTAATCGAGCTCCAGGCCGGTGCGGGAGGCAAGGTCATCCCGGGTCAGTTCCCGGCGTCGGCGCCAGACGGCCAGGCGTACCCCAATCGGGCCGCCCGCGGCCGTCTCGTCCAGCTCGCGCATCACCAGATTGCTCGCATACCCACTCGCCCGGACCGTGTTCCGCCAGGACAAAGGTCCATGCATCCCGTTCAGGGGAAGGTCGAGTCCCCCGTAGCAGGCCGCATATGCCTGGCGCACGACACATTAGTCACACCGCTGAAGGCCGCGCGAACTGGCAGGTAGATCCCAACGTGAGCCGTGACATGGTAGTTGGAACCTGGCCACGAGGACTGGGACCATCGTCGGCTCTGTGGGGAGGGCGATCCCACTCAGTTGCGTCCTCGCCAGGTCAGACCCTGGTGGGCGGTCCGCGACCGGTGCCAACATGCGTGGCAAAACCGCCGCCGGTGCCAACAAGAATGTCCCGTCGGTTCCAACCTCGATGGCCCGTCACCCGAAGAGACGCAGGTCGTCTATCCCCCGCGGTTCCAACTACCGCGTCACGGCACGCCACGGTCAGGGCGAAGGAACGCTCGGGGCCGGAAGGACCGCGACGTTGTCCCCGGACTGCCGCAGCCGTTCGAGGAGGCGGGCGTTCTGGGTTCCCAGCTCGGCATTGCGCAAGGTCAGGACCTGGATCTGGTTGGCGTAGAGGGCCAGGGTGTCCTTCAGCTCGCGGACCTCGGAGGCATGTTCTCGGCGAAGCTCGCGCTCCGCCTTCTTCAGCCGGGATACCTCCGCCCGCAGTTCCTCCAGTTCCGGGCGCCGAGTCTGTGGCGCCTCCAGAATCTCCTTCACCGCCTGCGCCACCGGCGAGCGGTAGTAGGAAGCGCGCGAGACCTCGGCTTCGGCGCACACATTGACGGAGGTGGCTCGTCGGTATTGTGCCGGGCGGGAAGCATTCGCTGGTCCGCTCCGCACACGCGGAGGTTCTGCCACTCGAGATCGGCGGCTACACCAGGGCCATCACTTTCGAACGGTACGGCGATGTCCTCCAGGCACGGAAAGGACCCGGAGTTCCGGCGGCTCATCGACGTCGCCCAGTACGGCGCCGGATCCGCCCGCCGCATGATCAGTGCCTGCGTGGCCGCGCTGAACGGCACCATCTCCCTGATCTCCACGGCTGGCGTGCTCACCATCCTCCACCCGGAAGTCCTGCCGATGCTGATCCTGATCGCGGCGCCGCGCGGCTGGGGTGCGATGAGGGTGGCGCAGGAACGGATGGCCTCCGCATGCGCGGAGCGGACTCGTCGGCGGCGACCAGGGCCGCCGCGGTGAGCGGCCAACCTCCGTGTGTGCGGAGCGGACGTCGTCGCTCACAGCCCGCTCCCCCTCGCCGCGGTCCGCTCCGCGCACGCGGAGGTGGCCCACTCCCCCGGCCGCCCCGCCCAAGCCCGAGCGGGTCCGCTCTGCGCACGCGGAGGTAACCCGCCCGGCCAAGGGAAGAAGGCCACCCTGATCGTGTTCGCTCCGTACATGCGGAGGTCACCCGTATCAGGGGGCAATCACGCTCGACGTCTCGAAGCTGACCGCTGGCATGCACATCGCTGCGTCGGCCGACACTGGCCTGTCTTACAGCCGGGACCTGTCCGGCGTGCCGTCAGCAAGATCACCACCAGCCGTCTTTACGGCGCTTTCGACCCGGCGGCGACCGATGGCCGCCAGGCGCTCGTCGGCTTCGTGTTCGCCGAGGTGCTGTCGCGCCGACCGCGACGAAGGCCCCCGCCGCGCTGCTGTGGCACGGCGTGGTCGTCGCCGCCAATTTTCCCGGCGGCATCGACATCACCAAGGTCACTCCGTCGGTGACCGTTCCCCAGATCCGGTACGTGTGAGAGGCGGCCAGCGATGACCATTCAGGGCCTGATCAAGAACGTCGCCGCCCGCGACCTCACCACGTTCACCCGCGCCATCCCCTCATAGAAGGACCACCTGCTCACCAGGGAAGGCGGGATCATCCCAACGCTGGAGCAGGACGGGGTGACGTGGCGGGTCAAGGACGACGGCCGGTACGTCAACGTCGCCATGTGCCGCGGGTCCGATGCCAGTGTTCCGTTCGCGTCCCATGAGGCGTGGCAGACCGCGATTGAGGGCATGGTGCCGCGGCTCGGACAGAAGCTGCTCGTCGGATTGCAGGAGCAGCTTCTGGTGGAGGCGTCCCGCGGTACGAACGAGGACTGGCTGATCGAGCTGCTGTATGACGACACCGAGCGGCGTGTAGAAGCGATCTGCTCCCGCGTCGAACTCGCCTGGGGTGACGTCCTGGTCGGCGGTAAGTTCTCCCTGAACCCGGAGAACCGCCTGACGATCGAAGTCGACTGGGGCGTGCCGGCGGGCAATCTGCCGAGAGCGCCGGAGGTGTGATCGGACCCCGCCTTCGACCCGATCAAGGACGAGCTGGCATGAATCCAGTACATGCTGCCGCCGGATCGCACGAAGTGGGGGCAGACGATCTTCGGAGTGACTGCCGAGGGCCTGGCGCTGTCGCGTGGGTCGATTCCGTTCAGCTTCATGGCGGCTGAGATGATCGCCCAACTCGGGGCTACCTGCCGAACTTGTCCTCCAAGCTCGGTCTCGTACGGGTTCTGGCCCATCGGCGTCCAGGATTCTACGAACTCGCGGTTCCCGCAGTGACCTGGGCAAGGTCAAATCAGCTGAGTTCGGGTTTGTGTTCATCAGGCCACCGTCCCGGCGAGTTCCTGGACGCGGTGGCGGGCACACACGCTGCGCGTCGGCAATGCCTGGCGGCTGCATGGGAGGCCGCCGTCGAGGCCCGAGCACGTCACGTTTTCCGTCGAGACAGCGGGAACAAGAGGCGTTCTGCCCTCGGCCGGCGCGGCGGACTCTTCACGGCACAGCTTGCACAGCTCGTCCTCGAGCGCGCGACCGACGAGCATGATCCGGGCGCCGCAGTCGCTGCAGCGGCTGCGCGGCGGGCCTTCCGGGGTACGTCGAACCGTGACCGGGCTGGGCTGGCGGATCATGTCTTCAGGCAGGCAGTCGACACACCGCCCGGTGGGCCCTGGCGTGGTGCCGTGTTCGGGACACAGTCCTTTGGCGAGGTGCTGGGCACGCTGTTGGGCTGCGGCCTTGTCCTGGACGATCTCGGCACAAATCTCGCAGTTCTTGCCCGTCGACCAGAGGATCCCGGCCTCGCAGTCGTGATGACCGCAGCCCCAGCGAGGGAGTGCCACTCCGAGAAGCCACCGGCCTGGGTCACGGATGTCGGAGAGCATGACCCTGGCGAACCGGGCGGTGAGCCGATGCTGGAGCTGCTCGGGCATCGCGCCCTCGCGCATCTGGCGGCCCACTTCCCGGGCGATCTTCCGCACGACGAAGTCGTTGTGCACCTGCTTCAGCAGCACATGAACAGGCTCCAGCACGGAATAGATCTGCGAGCTTATGGTCAGCTGCGGGCCGTTGTATGGCGCACTCAGTGACCTGCGCGCGCTGCTGCTGCGGGTGTCGGGCTTCGAGGGGAGGGGCTGGGGTTTTCCACCCGCGTGAAGCGCGAGATCACCTTCGTCGACTGGGTGTTGTGCATCACCAGGAGCCGGGTCTTCTACAGGCCCGGCGGCCTTATCTTCCGGTAGCTCGCCTGCGGCGGGTGAGATGGGGGCGCGTGTGTATTCCGGTGAGTCAGTCCTAGGTGATTCCTTATACGCGAGGGATCCCTCACGATCCAGAGCACCTGACCCCTCGTCAACTTGGGAACTAGCCAACTCTCCCTCACCGTCCACGGCAGCCTCGGCATCCCCGGAAGATACCGTCCCGCCGGCCTTCGGACGGGCCTCCGGGGCGAGGTCATGCGTGATGTAGAGGTTGCGTCCCCGAGCCCCGGCACGCCGCTGCACGGTGAGCCAGCCAGCCGCTTCCACCTCGTTCACCACCGCCGAGGCTGCCGTCACCGACAGCGGCATGCCGGCCTTCTTCCCTGTGTGGTGCCGCAAGCCGTCCGCCAGCTCGGCCTCCGTCAGCGCGATCCTCCGCTGCTGGGCGTGCGCGATCAGTGCGTATGCCCGAAGCTGGCGGGGGGTTAGGTCCTCCGCGGCTGCCACCGGCACCCACACGAACGCCTCCGACCGGGGCATCGTCCGCACAGACCGCAGTGCCGAGAGCCCCCGTCCGCCTGGCTGCGTCCGGCGGGTCGAGATCAGCTCCACGACGCCGTCAGGTGCGGGACGGCGCAATTGCGTCATCCCGCGCTCCACCGACGCCACCGACATCCCCAGGTACGAGGCGATCGTCACCGACTTGGCCTGGCACCCCTCCGGCCGCAGACCGAGCCCTTTTACCTTTACGTACACGGACAACGCGACATCCTCGTAGCACAGTGACGCGACCAGACGCATGGGCACCCGAACACGCTGCCGCCGCGCAGGCCTGACGATCTCCGATGGCGAAGCACCCGTCGCCGCCGTGGCGTTCACCGGCCTACCCCGTCAAACGGCACCAGGCCACGAAGCTGAGAGGTCCGGGCGAGTTGTCGCAGCTGGACGAACGCGTACGTGACAGAGTCCGCCACAGCCTGGTCAGGAGCGGCATGGACGAGTGCAGAGAGATTGGAGATCACGTATGGAAGGGGGAAGTCGAAACAGCTGGTTGTGACACCTCTCCCCCGCCGAATCGCTTGAACAGGTAGTGTCTCGGCGACCGTCCACCGCCGCAGCCGGGTCACCTTGCTCGCTTTTGGCACTGGGCATGCCAGAGGCCGCGCGAGTGTCGCAGTGCACCGGCCGCGTCCGCCTTGAACTCTCCCGCCGATCAAAGGCACTGTTCTGTGATTCCGCGCGTGCGGCGCCAGGAGCAGCAGGGCCTGCTGATCCGTGGCAACGCCCCGGTTTCGATGTTTCACGGGCAAGCCTGCGGGGGTTTCGCTGTTCGCCCAGGCGGGGGCGAAGAGGGCTTCCAACAGGCCGAGCGGAACGGCGAACTCTTGGCGTGCCAGGGCCAGGGGAGATCCGTGCGAGACATGTGCCTCCCGCAGTGCTTTGGCTCGGTGAGAGACACCTTGTGCGCGGCTGTGCGGCGCCGTGACGACTTGAGTGCTGATTGCCTTCGTTGCGATCAGGGCGGGATGTACGTAGTGATCGACGCTCGATTCCGTGCCCCTTAGCGACCGGTGCAACTTCCGGGCTGTGTTGGGGGCGCGCAGGGTGGGGTGGTTCGCCTTCGTCGCCAGCACGAGGGCCGCACGGGTTTGCGTGGGCGGGCAACTTGCCGATCGTGGGTCGGAGGGGAGAGCCCGGACGGCGGTGCGCCATCGTGTCTGGATTGCGCGTCTCAGGCTCAGCGAGTATCCGTGGGGATTGAGACGCGAAGTCCTGAAAGGCACTTGTGGTGAAAATGGTGCATATTCGGTCGTATTGGGCTGTGGGCTCCTGCCTGTTTGAGGCATGCCTGAGCTAGCCCTCGTGTGGGTAGCTATGATGTGCTCCGGTCGAGGAAGTGCAGGGCGTCCCTCATCGCCACCCGGGCGGCTAGCGCGTAGCAGAACAGCCGGGCGTGCGACGAGATTCAGTTATCGGGTTGTCCTCACCTCCTTGAGAACAGCAGTGGCCCGGGACCGCAGATCCCGGGCCGTCCTGCTACTTGAGCTCCTGCGGGGTGTGCTTTCGTGCACCGTCCTCGCGCAGGGGAAGCGCACGATGAAGGCCGGCGTTTGCACGCGGACTGCTGACTTGGCGACGGACTGGTCGACGCATCATGTTGTCTCCCGGTCCGGGCGACGTCCGAGGTGCTTGAGTTGGGGTCCGTACTCGTTGAGAAGGCTCGTGTAGTCGAGTGGACGTCGTGCGAGGCCACCGTCGGGAAGGTCGCAGAGTTCGAACCACGGTGACGGGGCCCCGTTGGCACGGCGTTCGATGATGCGGACGGCTGAGCCGGGATGTTCGGATGCCGCGTGCTGCCTCACCTTGCCGTACGAGGTGTCGTCGAGCGGCTTGGTGGACGTGGCGAACACGGTGACCTGCTGGGAAATGGTGCTGAACGCCAGGACGTCGATTGCGGTGTCGTGGACGGTGATCGTGGTGTCCGCGAGCTTGCGGGGCCAATGGAAGATCGTTTCCAAGTTCGGGGGGAGTTCGGAAACCCATTCGCCGATTGGGACGGCGACGAAGTTGGATCCTTGGTGTTCGAGGACGAAGGCGATGTGGGTGCCGATCTCGTTGGTGACCTCGACTCCCTCGGGAGTGATCCACAGGATCGAGTTCAGCTTGGTGGCGTTGTCGCGTGCAGCTTCCCGTGCCGCGTTGACGGCGAGTGACTGCCATGGCTCCATGGCCCGGGCCTCGCTCCTCGACCGCTTCCTGCCAGGCCAGACGAGCTGGTCCACGAATGCAAACACACGTACGACAATGAGGTCTTCGCCGTCGAGCGCGCTCGGGTTGACGAGGCCGAGCTGGGCGGCTTTGGTCACCCAGGAGCGGTTGAGGTTGGCCATGTTCGCGAGGACGGCCGGCTGCACGTAGGCGGACAAGGCGTCTCCAGTGTGTGTCCTTAAACCTGTGGATCACCGTACCGCATCGTGACCCCTTTTCGTGTCGCGACGCGACACGGACACGCCGTCAATTTCCCAGGCCCGCCTGGACTTCAGTCCCGGTTGTCCACTTTGGTCTACCTATTTCGGTGTCGCGTCGCGTCATGGATGAGGCACTCGAAAGCAGCGAACAATGCAAACAGAGGACATAGCCAAGATGCCTACAGAGGTACCTACTGACATCCCTTTAAACATGCCTACCTGGCTATCAGTGCAGCTACTGAGCAACCTATGAACATGCCTACTGGAGCAGGATGTGGTGGCTGACCAGCCGCGGAGTGCGCCGGCCCGAACGCCGAAGCGCCGACCACAGAGCTGCGGTCGGCGCTTCGGCGGAACTGTACGGACGCGTCCCTCTACTTAGAGAGCGGCCCTTCTGCCTCAAGATCCCGTAGGAACCTGTCAAGTGCACCGGAGTACACGTGGACGGCGATGCGCGCGTGCCCTGCTTCGCGCAGGTCGTTGGCGAGGGGTGCTGCGAGGGCAAAAACCTCGGGGCTGACGCGATGGCTGGCCTGCTTGCCGGTGCCCACGTCCGTCTCACGGGAGAGCAGGAACTCCTCCGCGAGATTCAGCTGCTCCTCTATCGTTCGCGGCAGGTACAGGCCCATGGCCGCATCAACGTACTGCGCAGCGGTCAGCGTCTTCCCCGATGAAGAACAGTCCTGCGCCACCCGCTTGCTGAGCTGCGCCACCAGATCGGGCGCGAAGCGGAACGGATGGGTCTGCCACTCCTGGCGCCGGAGCTGGAGATCCAGCCTGCTGCTGCGCCACGAGCCGAGCAGCGCCTCGTGCGCGGGCCCTGCCTTGGAACTCTGGCGTGATCCCCCAGATCGCCTGCGGCGCGAGCCCGAGGCTGTTGCCTGACCGGCAGGAGACTCCTCAACTGTCGGCTGTGACGGCGAGATTGGCGAGAAGGTCCCCTCCCCCGGTGCACCACCGCCACTGCCGGTACGGGCATCCGGCCGCGGAGCGGGGGAATGCCCGACGCCGGCGGCGTTCGAGGACATCCGCTCGACCGGGCCGGACGGCTCTGCAACCGGTGTGCTGGGTGTGCCGGGGTCCGGACGAGGCGTCTGAACAGGGCGGAGGGCCAAGTCGGCGATCGGTCCATCGTCGTGCACACCGTCAGAGGCCGTCCGCGTTGAACCGTTCTTGGAAAGGCCCGCACGAGCGCCGACAGCGGGGTCCGATTCTGCTGCAGGAGCGAGCCGACTGGCCTGCCCTCTCCCAGCAGAGGCAGGCCCGGTGCCCACGCCGGGATGCGGTTCGTCCACTGCAGCCGGAGCCGTTGCCTGGGAGAGCGGCGCACTGGGCTCTTCGATCACGACCGAGGCAGGCGTATCCGGCGGGGTGCTGGGGGCCGGCACTGCCTGAGGCGGAGTCGGCTGAGCAGTCGGAGTCGGCGGAGCCGCGGCAGGCGGAGCGCCAGCACCTTGTCCGAGCACCGATCGAGCCGCGACGCTTGCCGCGCCCGAGAGGGCCGGATTGTCGAGCAGCCCTGGGCGAGGCCGAAGCGCGGCCCGCTTGGCTGTCTTCTTCTTGGGCCTCTTGTCTGCCTCGGAGGTCTCGGCTTCCTCAGGCATCGGCGTTCTCCTCCATGAGCACCGGGTCGGCGATCGTCCACTTCTGGCGTGGCAGCTCGATGCGGTCCAGGATCTCCTCAACGACCCCCGTGTACTGCTTGCCACACGAATGGTTCGGGAACCGGACCACGGCCGGCCGCCCGTAGATGTACGACTCGGAGATGCGTACGTCGCGTCGCACATCCGTGACGAACGGGAAGAGCCCCCGCCCAGGCTCCGCGTTGATGCCGTCACCGATCATCGCGTTGCGGATGTCGATGTCCTGTGTGGTCCACGCGGACTCCGGATTGGACCGGTTGAGCAGGGCGCCCAGGAGCTGAGGCTTGCATTCCCCACCGGTGTTCGTCTCGACCGCGTGCGTGGCCGCACTGAGGACCAGAGCGCCCTTGATGGACTGATACTCCGGAATGCAGACGGTGACGACGTAGTCGGCCGCCGCGAGTGCCACGGCGTTGAGATGCGAGACGGCCGGCGGCGTATCGATGAGCACGAAGTGAAAGCCCCGGGCCTCCTGGAGGAGGATGTGCCGAAGGGTAGCGGTCTCCTTGTAGGGCTTCGTCACGAATGCGTTCTGCGCCGCGGACATGGAGGCCTCCTCGGAGGCGAGGACACAGAGCGCTCCGTTGCCTTCGAAGCCTTCCAGTACTTCCTCGGTGCGATCGAACATCGCCTGCTTGAGGTGAGGGCGCGGGAACTTCTGGAGTGCCATCTGCAGGATGAAGCCGAGAGACCGCTGGAGTTCGGCCTCGTTCTCGGCGGGATCGGGAAGCCCGCCAAGGGTGATGCCCAGTGCGGTACCGGCCTGGGCCTGCGGTTCGAGGTCGACGATCAGGACGTTGTACCCAGCCAGGGCAAGTCGTGCGCCCAGGTTGACAGTGGTCGTTGTCTTGCCGACGCCACCCTTCTGGGTTGCGATGGCGATCACCAGAGGGGCGGGGAGCGTTGCGTCGTCAGCGGCGGCGTCGAGGGCGCTCGCAGGGGCTGTGGTCATCTCGAAAGCCTCCAGAGCGGAAGGAGAAGGTGGCTGCGGGAGACATCCAAGCGGCTGTCGCGTCGCGTCACGAAGGCGGGAAGTATCTGTGTGGCTGTGCTTGCGAGTTGCTGCATCACGAGGGCGCTCTACTGGTGATATCGGACATTGGCGGCGCGTCTCGTGTGCTGGGCGCCTTTCACCCGTGTCACGACGCGACATGAGTGACCATAACAGGAACAGGCGAGCAATGTTGGTGCTCCGCGGAAGCAACTGGCGTGTCGATGCCCTTGGGTTGGCGTGAGGCAGCACGCAGGACGGTAGCCAAAGGGGCATATCGGTGATGCTGCGAGAGAAGCCGTCCCCAAGTCGGCAGGCGCGAGAACGTGGAACGGCGGGGTGGCGAGGGTGTGGAGGCGGCGAGTGAGCGTCGTGGCGGTCAGACGGCTTGAGCGCTGGAGGAAGGAGAAAGCACTGTCCGCCTGAAGTCAGGTCGCGAAGGAAGCGATAGAGACGCTGCGCAGGCGTGGACGACGAGAGTTCGTGAGGCGTGAGAGCCCGAAAGAGAGTCAGTGCATAGCTACGAAGGTTGATACCTACAGAGATTCGAGTCTGCCTACATACATCTCTACACGCCTACATGTGTAGCTACCGGCATACCTACAAAGATGACTTGGCGGGTGGTGCGGTGTGCGAAAGGGTGCATTGCGCTGAATGTAGGCAGATGTCGAAGACTATAGAGGTCATGGCAGTAAGTACTGTGCGGAAGAATGTCCGGGAGGGAGTACTTCAGATCGGAAGCTGAAAGCAGCACCTGCCTGATCGTACTCATCAAGATTCGCATGAGGTTCTATCTCAGCAACTAAGTCTCTATCGGAACATCATTCAGCAAGCAATCAGGTACATAGGGTATGGCTGAGACAGGGAGACCTCTCGGTGCATCGTTGAAGAGCAGCATCAGGATCAACTCACGTGTGCGCAGAGTAAACTCCTGCAATGTCTATGTGGCATGACAGGCGTCTGCATCATTCGAGACCAAGGAATCGGATCACTAGGAATCAGCAGTTCGAACTGCTGGACAGGAATGCGCCTGTCCGCTCCGATTGCAGGATCAGCATCCGACAAGTGCAACAGCCCTCGAAGGCCTCTACGGGCCGTGCCTCGAGGTAGGTATGGATTGCGTGGTTGCCTGCAAGTGCCATCCATCAAGCCGGACACACCTCACCAGTCAGGTGGTCGCTGGGATATGCACCTCGGCAGGTGATCTGGACAGGACGTAAACCTGCACACCGGCTGAGCCGTTCACGCTGTTCCACCCTTGAGAGCACGCTGCACGTGCCGATGCAGAGGCCGTCCGCGCTGCTGGACAAAGAGCCCTTACGGACGCGCTCCTCGCCGCCGACTCAAGAAGAGCAGGTGGTCTCGCCACTGCCTCCCTCCCTTGATTCGCTGACATGCCTCAGACAGGTCGCACGTTTTCGCGGGGTGCGCAGTTTGAGCGCCGGCGCGGAGGCCGGCGAGCCGGTGTGTTCGCGACGGCGTGCATACGGTCGGAAGAAGCCCGACCCTGCCGCTCTGTCGCCTCTCGACCAGGCCAAGTGACCTGGGCGGCCCATCCCGGACCGTCGACGCCGATGCTGACTCCGTTCCGCCCGCGCAGCGCAGCGCGGCCATCGCCGAGCCCGCACTCCCAAGACACCTCCAGGAGCGCAGGCCTCTTGCTGCCGGCTGTCCGTTCTCAACGAGGTTAGTCGTCCACCTCTGCGCTGACCTGCGTGGACTGGATTGGGTGAGACGAGGGGACTTGGTTCGTTGAGACAGATCTCGGAGGTCAGGGCCGAACGGGCTGAGTGCCGACTTGTCCCGTCTCGGTCGATCTGGTCCACGTCTCAAATGGTCTGGTCCGGTTCGGTCGTCGTCTC
>NZ_BMVG01000025.1 GCF_014650595.1 Streptomyces alanosinicus | reverse complement strand
GTGGCGGGCCGGCCGCAACAGCGACGGCTCCTACACACTCACCAACGTCGCCAGCGGCCGCGCACTGGACGAGCCGGCCAACCGGACGGGCAACGGCACGAGGACGACCGTCTGGGACGCCAACGGTGGCGCCAACCAGCACTGGCGGGCCGGCCGCAACAACGACGGCTCCTACACGCTGACCAACGTCGCCAGCGGCCGCGCGCTGGAGATCCCCGGTGGCCGGACCGCCAACGGCACCCCCGTCCAGATCCGGGACTCGGGCGGCGGCGCCAACCAGCACTGGAACCTCAAGGCCGCGACGCCCACGCCGACGAGCAGCACATGTGCCCTTCCCTCGACGTACCGGTGGACCTCGACCGGTGCGTTGGCGCAGCCGGCGAACAGGTGGGGCGCGGTAAAGGACTTCACCGACGTGGTCTACAACGGCAAGCACCTGGTCTACGCATCAAGCGTGTCGGGATCGTCGTACGGCTCGATGGCGTTCGCACCCTTCACGAACTGGTCGGACATGGCGTCGGCCGGCCAGACCGGGATGAACCAGGGCACGGTGGCGCCCACGCTGTTCTACTTCGCGCCCAAGAACATCTGGGTGCTCGCGTCCCAGTGGGGTGCGGCGCCCTTCGTCTACCGCACCTCCAGCGACCCCACCAACCCCAACGGCTGGTCCGCGCCGCAGCCGCTGTTCACCGGCAGCATCCCCGGCGCCGCCCCGATCGACCAGACCCTGATCGCCGACGACCAGAACATGTACCTCTTCTTCGCCGGTGACAACGGCAAGATCTACCGGGCGAGCATGCCGATCGGGAACTTCCCCGGCAACTTCGGCTCGTCCTACACAACGGTCATGAGCGACACGACGAAGAACCTGTTCGAGGCGCCCCAGGTCTACAAGGTCCAGGGCCAGAACCAGTACCTCATGATCGTCGAGGCCCGGGGTGCGAACGAGCAGCGCTACTTCCGCTCCTTCACCGCCACCAGCCTGAACGGTCCGTGGACCCCGCAGGCCGCCAGTGAGAGCAACCCCTTCGCGGGCAAGGCCAACAGCGGCGCCACCTGGACCAACGACATCAGCCACGGTGACCTGGTCCGCAACAACCCCGACCAGACCATGACCATCGACCCCTGCAACCTGCAGTTCCTCTACCAGGGCAAGTCCCCCACCGCGAGCGGCCCCTACGACCAACTGCCGTGGCGGCCCGGTCTCCTCACCCTGCAGCGCTGACCCGCCTCATCCCGGTGACCGCGATGCGGTGCGGTCCGCCGACACATAGGCGGAACCCCAGCCGTGCGACGGCTGGGGTTCCTCTCTTCCGTGGCCTTTCATCGTGGGCACGGACCGAAGCACCACGACGCCACCGCGGATACCGCAGGGCCAGCCCACTAGGGTCTGTTTGATGGGTGCGGATCTTGTTCCGTATAGGGCGGCACTGTGGCCGTCGCATCCCTTCGGCTGCGCGCATGACCTGTCGGGACTCAGCCCTTCTTCTGTTTGTACAGTTCGAGATCCCTGTTCACGAACAGATGTACATAGCCGCAGTTCCAGCAGATAAGGCCGGTTGCCGACTCGTTTGCCCAGCCCAGGCTCATGAACTCCAGGCCGGAGCTGTTGAGCTTCACCTCACGGTCCCTGAACAGGTCACCCTGACAGAAGTTGCATTTGATCCACACGCCCCGGAGAGCCGCGCGAACAGGTTTGGCCATGCCTCCACCTTTCCGATACGCCGCCAAAGTGGTGCGCCCGTCTCGCGCACGAACTGGGTGGCGGACTGCGTAATCCGGCGCCCCGAACCGGGCCATGCCACCGCATGGGCTCAGTGACCACCCGATCACGAAGATGTCGATGGAGCGCTCTTGGAATCAGGCGATGCCCGGCCGGCGCTGGGCGTCGCGGCGGCCGATGAGGAACCAGAACAGGCTCCCGAGGAACGGGGCCATGAGGGCGAAGAAGAGCCAGACCAGCTTCGTCCCTCCGGTGAGGTCGGACCTGACGATGCCGAGCAGAGCGCCGAAGTACAACGCCAGAGCACCGGCGACTACAGCAGCTCCGGCGCAGGCGATCACGACAGTGCCGGTAGGGGCGAGAGCCATCTGGTGCGCGAGCTGTCCTTGCATCGTTCGTTCCTCGTGTTGGTGGGGTGAATTCTTGGGGTGCCCGGTCCGGCGCCCCCCGGTTCATGGCGGTCCGGCCGTTCCGGGATGCCGGCCGTGTCCAGGTCGAGCCCCTGTCACGACGGGTGCTGTGCCCACCGCAGCAGGTAGACGGCGGCGGCGACCGGGAGGAGCGGGACGATCAGGAGAACGAGGACGAACACTCCAAGGCCGGAGTTCAGCGTGCCCGCGGGGAGCACCCACTGCGACACCGCGAACAGCGGCGGCACGAGGGCGGCCGCCGTCGCGATCGCCTTGTCCCGGTTACGCCAGTGCGGGGCGGTCCACAGCCACCAGATCGCGCCGATCAGGGCGGGGCCGCCCAGCAGGGGTACGAAGACGGTCAGGGGGCCGGTCGCCGCCAGTAGTCCCAGCAGGGCGAGGGTGCGTCCTCGGTTCACTTGCGGGGCGGGGGGCTCGTCGCCGAGTGCGGTGGCGGCGATGGTGCGCGGGTCGCCGAGGCGTGCCAGCACGCCTCGGATCCCGTCGTCGCCGGATGCGGACTTTTCAGTGAGGGCGACGGCGATGTGCTCCTCCAGGTCGGCCAGCAGCTCGTTGCGGCGTTCCGGGCTGAGTCCGGCCGTTTCACGCGCCACGGTGGCCAGGTAACTCTTCACCAGCGGGTGCTCGGTGATCGTCACGATGGTCTCCTGTCAGTCGGTGATGAAGTGGTCGACCGCGTCACGGAAGTGCGGCCAAATGGCGGTGAACTCCTTCAGCGCCGCATGCCCTGACGGCGTCAGCTCGTAGTAGCGCCGCGGGGGCCCGCTAGGGGACTCCTGCCAGCGGGTCTCCACCAGTCCGTCACGGCGCAGCCGCGACAGCAAGGGGTAGATGGTCCCCTGGCTCGTGACCATGACGTTCACCGCGCCGAGGGTTTCGAGCAGCTCCACGCCGTAGCGCGGTCCCTCCCGCAAGATCGCAAGCACGCAGTACTCCAGCACCCCTTTGCGGAGCTGGCTCTCCGCCTTGCCCGCGACAGGCTTACCTGCGATGTCAGGTTCCATGCAATGCACAGTACCTGGCCATCCCTGGAAGTCCAAAGACGGTGTCAGTGCATTCGGGGCCTGTGGGTCCCGGCCCGGTGATCGCCTTGGTGACATCAGTGAAGGGGCAGGACTGACAGGAACGTGCTCGGCTGGCGGCGGAGAGGCTGGACCTCGTCGTCCTCGACAGCCAGGACAGACAGAGACAGCCGGTGACGCGCCTTGAGCCAGCTGAACCCAGTACGGGTGCGGGCGAGTGGCACCGACGGCGGGGCATGGCCGCCGGCACCGGCCGAGAAGTCCTCAGTACGGCGAAGAGGGCGAACCCGACCCGTTCGAGGAGATGGCCGACCGGCCGCGTACCTCTGCCTACTTGAGTGCTGTACCACCTGAGTTGTGGTAGGCGATGGTCTTGCTGATCAGGTTTCCGCCGTCGGTCTCGATCGATGTCTGTTCCTGCTGCCCCGGACCGAACAGCAGGCCGGCGATATGCGCGTTCGCCACCTGGTCCATGTGCGCGAAGAACCAGTCGACCTTGTCGTCCTTGTAATGGCTGAGGGTGTTGTTCTGCGCCATGTTGCCCACGGGGATCTGCCACAGGACCACCGGCTTGCCCACCGACTCGGCCATCGTCTTGTAGAACCTCAGCGCGGCAGCGGCCTTCTGGTCGGTCCAGAAGGTGTCACGGCCGCCGTGGGCCGGCTGTGCGTACCAGCCTGCGTCGCGGTCCGACACATCGGTCACCAGGAGGTCGGCGTTCTGTGCCCCGAGGCTCGCGTAGTCCTTGACGCATCCCTGGGTGTTGTTCTGCCAGTCCCAGCAGGTGAGGTGGAGCCCCACGGCGGTGTGCGGCGCGTACTTGTGCGCCATCGAGATCAGGCAGCGGGAGAGTCCGGCGGCGCTGTTCTCCTGCGATCCGCAGTCCGTCGGATTCGCGGCCGAGACCTGCGCGGCAACCTTGTGCGGATCGCCGAGCGACCGGACGTAGCCCCAGAAGTCGGGTTCGAGGTCGATCATGTCGTTCGAGTTGCCGATCTTCTGGAGGAAGAATCGGTAGTCGTTCATGTACCGGGTGAGCAGGTCCGCCCTGTTGATGGCCACGACCTCGCGCGGACCGTCGCCCTGGCCTGCCGCATCCCCGAGGCCGCGCAGCGAGTACCACGTCCAGAGCATCTTCTGCGGGCGCGGGCTGCCCTTGTACGTCGCCTGGGCCGCCAGGCTGTCCCGCCAGGTCACGTAAGTGCCGGGCGCCGTGGTGCTGCCGTTCCAGCAGCCCCACCAGCTCGACCACGCGGCCTGGCAACGCGATGCCGAGTAATAGGCCGACGAGGGCGCGGGCTGGCTGTGCACATAGGCGTACCGCACGTCGAACGGCGCGACAGCCGACGGTGCGCGTACATACCGAGCGCGGCCACCAGCTCTTGCCGCCTGCCGAACATCTCGACACGGTGCCGCGGCAGGTGAATGCGTACGGCTGCTTCTGCGCGAGGCCAGCGGGGCCACGGGTGTGCGTTTGACCCGCATCTGGACGCATGGCGACGTGCAGACCGAAATCTGCTCTGGGAGTGGGATCGAATCCTTGCCGGGTGGTCCTCGATGCTGCCGCGTGGCGCTGTTTTTCCTGATCAGCGCCACGCGGCTGCGTGTTCCATCCGGCTTATCGCGCCTCGTGCCGGACAGTCCCCTCACGCATCGCTCACGCACGAGTCCTTGTCGGCCAGTGATCACCGGATGCGTGGGGCGAGCTGGCGTCGATCACGCATGCTTGCCGTGTCCTGCGACGCCCCCGGCTGCAAGCCGTCAGCCGGTGCTGAGCGCCCCGACTCCACGCGGCGTATGCGGCGCGCGCCACCGAACATGATCAGCAGTTGTGAAAGCCCGAGTGCGGGGTGAGCCTGGACGCAGAGTGTGGCGAGGGGCCCATCCGATCCAGGTATCCGGACGACAGGACGAGGGTCGTGGACATGGCGAATGACGCCGCCGTACCCGACGAGCCTCCCCCGATGCGGCAGGCCCCGGTACAGGACGCCGGTGTCGTAGTGGATCCGCGCGGGGTGGTGGCCGCCCTGAGCAGGGGCGCCTGCCGAATCCTGGGATACGAGCCGGCGGAGGTGCTCGGCCGGAACGCGACAGAGTTGCTGGCCGCGCCCCTGCCAGTGGCCGTCCAGCGCAGCTGCGCCGAGCGGGAGAGCTGGAGCGGGCGCGTCGCCGTACGGCACCAGCGCGGCAACGCGCTGGTGCTGAGGCTTCAGGCGTACCCGCTGCGGGACACGGCCGGCGACGCCTACTGGTTCCTCGCAGCAGTGGGCGTCGAGCCGTCCGGGTCGGCGCCGGTGAACGCCGGTGCGCCGGATGCGGCGCTGCTCAAACAGTGGGCGCTGGACCAGCTTCCCCTGCCGATGGCCTTGTACGACCGCAGCGGGGTGAGGATCGAGGTCAACGCCGCCATGACGCGCGCGTCGGGCAGACCGGATCACGACCTCCTCGGCTGGCCTCTCGGCCGCTCTGCCTCCGGCGAGATGTTCAAGGACGCTCAGGACCTGGGCGAGGTGATGCGGCGGGTCCTGGACACCGGGGAGGCGGTGACGACGGAGCTGCTCGGGCACGGTCCGGGCGATGCCGGCGGGCGTGTCTGGCTGCTGTCGCTGTATCCCGTCCGAGACCCTGCAGGCCGCGTCCACGGCATGTCCGCTGCCGCGGTGGACACCACCGATCAGTTCCGTGCCCGTCGGCGACTGACCATCCTCACCGAGGCGGGCCTGCGCATCGGCACCACCCTCGACCTCGGCAAGACCGCGGACGAACTGGCGGAGATCAGCACCGACCACTTCGCCGACTTCGTGGTGGTGGATCTGCTCGACAGCGTCCTTCGAGGTGAGGAGACGGCTGCGGGCCGGAGCAATCTGCTGGTTCTGCGCCGGACCGCCCAGCGCTCCGTCCTGGCGGGGTGTCCCGAGTCGGTCATGCCTCTCGGGGCGACCTACTCCTATCCCGAGGATTCCCCGCCCGGACGCGCTCTCGCCGCAGGCCGCGGCGCGCTGCACCGTGCCCGGGACATCCTGCAGTGGTGGGAGGAGAGCTCTCCGGAACGCGGGCGCAGCATCCGCACGCACGGAATCCATTCGCTCATGGCCGTACCGCTGCGGGCACGGGGAGTGACACTGGGGCTGGCGCTGTTCTTCCGCCACCGCACATCGGCCCCCTTCGAGGAGGACGATCTGCGACTGGCCGAAGACCTCAGCACCCGAGCGGCGGTCCTCGTGGACAACGCCCGCCGGTACGCCCAGGAACGCGCCACCGCGCTGGCCCTGCAACGGAACATCCTCCCCCCGCACCCCGCACCGCACCACCCGGCGGTCGAGGTGGCCTCCCGCTATCTGCCCGCACGCTCCGGTGCCGGCGTCGGCGGCGACTGGTTCGACGTCATCCCCCTTTCCGGTGCCAGAGTCGCCCTTGTGGTGGGCGATGTGGTCGGCCACGGCATCGCGGCCTCGGCCACCATGGGCCGGCTGTGCACAGCAGTACGCACCCTGGCCGACGTGGACCTGGCCCCCGACGAACTGCTCACCCACCTCGACGACCTGGTGTTGCGCATGGACCGCGAGGAAACCGCGGACCACCACGGTCACGCCACGTCGGCGCCGGGCGAGGTCGGGGCCTCGTGCCTGTACGCGGTCTACGACCCTGTCTCCTGCCGCTGCACCCTGGCCAGGGCCGGCCATCCGCTGCCGGCCCTGGCGACCCCCGACGGCGCGGTGCGCTTCCTGGATCTGCCATCGGGGCCGCCATTGGGCCTGGGCGGTATGCCCTTCGAGGCCGCGGAGTTCACCATCCCCGAAGGAAGCGTTCTGGCCCTCTATACGGACGGGCTGGTCGAATCCCAGGCCCGCGACGTGGACCAGGCGTGCGACCTGCTGCGCGCCGTGCTGGCCGACCCCCGTCGTCCGCTGGAGCAGATGTGTGACCGGATGCTGCGCGATCTGCTTTCCGACGCACAGACGGATGACGTCGCCCTGCTGTTGACCCGGACCCGGGCGCTGAGCACCGATCGCGTCGCCTCGTGGGAGCTGCCCTCCGATCCCTCCGTCGTCGCCCTGGCCCGCGAACTCGCCGGCGAGCGCCTGGCCGCCTGGCAGCTGGAGGATGTCGCCTTCACTGCCGAACTCGTGGTCAGCGAACTGGTCACCAACGCCATCCGCTACGGCTCCCCACCCATCCACCTCCGGCTCATCCGTGAGGGGGCCTTGATCTGCGAGGTCAGCGACGCCAGCAGCACCGCCCCGCATCTGCGGCGTGCGCGGCTGTCCGACGAGGGCGGTCGCGGCCTGCTCATCGTCGCTCAGCTCGCCGGGCGCTGGGGCAGCCGCCACACCCGCTCGGGCAAGACGATCTGGGCGGAGCTGCCCCTCCCGCCCACACCGCAGGCGTTGTGAAGGGCTGTCTCCTCAGACTGCAGAGCGCGCACCGAACCTGCTGGTGAGCGGGGCAGCACGGCCCCGGATAAGGTGCGCCGCACCGGTCAACACTTGCCGCTCCCGACCGTCGCGCGTCCGGCTCGCGTCCTGTGCAGCGCATCTTCAAGGAGGGCGATCCCACGACTGGTACGGCTGGTCACCGTATGCACCGAGACGCCCAGGGTACGCGCGGTCTCCTGCTCGGAGAAGTCGAAGGCGCAGCGCAGGACCACACAGGCCCGTGTGAGGAAGGGCAGCCGGTCCAGTGCGGTCAGGACGTCCCCTCCAGCGTGTACATCACGTCTCCCACTTCGGACGCGGCGCAGCACTGCGCCGATGCTGCACCGTCTGCGCTGACCAGCCGGCGTGCGCAAGCGGCTGTGGGCCAGGCCGACGACGATCGCCCACACGTCAGCCGACAGCCGTTCCGCTCCACCTTCACCCAGGCCCCAGCGCCGCCGCACCTCCACCAGCGCATCTGCCGCCAGGTCGTCGGCTCTGACCGGATCACCGGTGAGCAGGAAGCCCAGACGCGAGAGATCGGCGTGGTGCTCGTCGAAGAACGCCTGGAACGCCTCCATGCCGGCGGCCGCCTGGGAAATGTCGGCTCCCCCCTTGGGATCTCCTGGCCTGCGGATCTGTTCTTCCGGACCGTGCGGGACCGCATCCGGTCGGTCACGGCAATGCTGCGCCGTGGCCGCGAAGCCGCTGACTGCGCAAGCAAGACGTGGCCCCTCGGCTCAGGAGCGGGGCGGGGCGGTGCTGCCGCGGATGACAAGCTGAGTGGGGACGACCACGTCATGCTCGGTTTCCTCGCCGCGCAGGATCCGCAGGAGCATGCGTCCGGCGAGTTCGCCTTGTTCCCGGACCGGTTGGCGGACAGTCGTGAGGTCGGTCAACTCGGCCACGGGGTGGTCGTCGATGCCGATGACGGAGACGTCCTCGGGGATGCGCAGGCCGGCGCGGCGCAGGGTGCGCACAGCGCCCAGAGCCACCTCGTCGGAGTGGGCGTAGACGGCGGTCGGCGGCTCGCGCAGGCTGAGCAGCTTGGCCATGGCGTCGGCGCCCTTGGTGCCGCCCCAGTTGACGGTCTCGACGAGTTGCTCGTCGACCGGGATGCCCGCGTCGCGCAGGGCGGCGTAGTACGCGTTTGAGCGGCCGGAGGGCTGCACCTCGTCGGGCTGGTCGGGGTCGACTGCGGCGATCATGGCGATGCGGCGGTGGCCGAGGAAGAGCAGGTGGTCCATGGCCTGGCGGGCGGCGGTCTCGTCGTCGATGCACACGTTCGGGTAGGGCGCGTGCTGGCCGCCCGCGGCGACGATCGTGACGCCCATGAGTTCCAGGCGGCGCTGTTCCTCCTCTCCGACGGGAAAGGCGAGGACGACGACGGCGTCAACCTTGCGTCGGGCCGGGAGTCGGTGGAAGAAGTCGTGGCGGTCCTCGATGCCGTCGACGTGGTAGAGCAGCACATCGAGGTCGGCGGCGCGCAGGACCGACTCCAGCCCTTCGAGCAGGGTGGCGAAGAACCAGCGGGAGATGTGCGGCACGACCACGGCGACCCGCCCTGTGGCCCCGCCGGCCAGGCGGGATGCCTCGGGGGAGACGACGTAGGACAGTTCCTCGGCGACCGCGAGAACACGGCGTCGTGTCGCTTCCGCGACGCCGTAGTCGTTGTTGAGCGCGCGTGAGGCGGTGGCCATCGACACGCCTGCCGCGCGGGCCACGTCCGCCATGTTGATCTTCCGGGAGCTCTGCGCCATGCCGGAAGGCTAACCCACTTTCGGAAACGCTTCCAGATTTTCTCGGAAGCCTTCCAAGGGGAGATTCCCTGCGGTCCGCCACCGCATATGGCCATTTGATCGTTTCGGCACGTCAAATGCGTGTTGCGGTTTCGTTACTTGACAGCCGCAAGGGAGGCGCTCAGTCTTTCGGCAACGGAAACGCTTCCGAAACAGTCCGCCACCTCCCCGCGGCCATCCGGGAAGCACACCGAGACTCTGTCTGCCGACCGTGAACGGCAGCCGCATGGATGCGAGGAGGCATCATGCTTCAGCAGCACCCCACCACCTCCCCGGCCAGATCGCACACCAGTGTCGTCGGCAGGCGTCTGCGCGCCACGCTCACGGCCGTCGCCGCCGGGTCCGCCCTGGTCACGCTGGCGGCGTGCAGCGCCCCCGGCTCGGGCTCCGGCTCGTCAGCCGATGCGACACCGACCGCTGTGAACACCGCCGTGGGTGACACCCCGGCGACCCTGACACTGTTCTCCGCGGCGGGCCTGCAGACCTACGAGCAGGGCCTGGCCGACGCCTTCCACGCCAAGTACCCGAAGATCAAGGTGAATCTGCGGGTGGAGGCGGACAACAACTACAACACCGTGCTGCCCAGGCTGCTCGCCTCCGACTCCACGCCCGACATCGTGCAGCCCTACGACCTCCTCGGCGGCGTCAAGGACGGCCTGCTCACCAATCTCGACGCCTATGACAAGGCGTACGGCTGGAGCGACAAGGTCCCCGCGTCCGCGCTGGCCCCGGGGCGGGTATCGATGCGGACGACCGGCGCGGGTTCGCTGTACCAGGCGGGCGGCTCGGCCGGGCCCCTGGTCGGCGTCTTCTACAACAAGGAGCTGGCCTCCAAGGTCGGTATGAAGAGCGTGCCGGCCACCGTCGCCGATCTCGAAGCGATGATGGCCAAGGCGAAGAAACAGGGGATCACCCCGATCGTCGCCTCCAACCAGGACGGTCTGATCGGCCACCTCTACAACCTCCTGCTCGGCGACTACATGGGCGCCCAGAAGCTCAGCGACATCGTCTACCACCAGCCGGGCGCCACCCTGGACACCCCGGCGGCGGTGAAGGCCACCGAGACCCTGCAGAAGTGGATCAAGGCCGGCTACTTCGCCTCCGATGTCAACGCGATCAACCAGGAGGCGTCGTACGGGCAGTTCACCGGCGGCAAGGGCCTGTTCTTCTTCCAGGGCAGCTGGATCACGCAGACACTGGACGAGAACTTCAAGGGCAAGTACGGCGTCTTCCCGATGCCGCCGGCCACCGAGGGCGGCTCGTACGCCGGGATGACCAGCAACACCCTCGCCTTCTCGATCGCCGCCCGCTCCAAGCACAAGGACACCGCCGCGCTGTTCCTGAACTTCCTCACCACTCCGGAGGCGGCGAAGGTCGCGGTCAAGAACGGCTACGCCGCCCTGACCGACGACGCGAAGAGCGCCGCCAAGCCGTCGCTGTCCGGCTCGCTGACCGACCAGATCCAGGCCGGCTACGCCGCGATCGCCGCCGACAACGGCTTCGACAGCTGGCTGCAGAACTCCGCCCCCGCCGTGGGCACCAAGCTCACCCAGCAGCTGCAGCTGCTGGTCTCCGGCAAGGTCGAACCGGCCGCGATGGTGAAGACCCTGCAGTCCACCTACGCCGACGCCCTCAAGAGCAGCTGAGAACCATGCGTTTGACCACACCCCCCGCCACTGTCCAGGAGGAGGGCGCCACCGCAGCCCGGAGCCGTACTCGCCGTCGGCTCCGGGCCCGACGGTGGGCCGGCTGGCTGTTCGCCCTCCCGGCCCTGGCCTTCTACGGCGTCTTCAACTTCCGCCCCGTGCTGATGTCGATCCAGTACTCCTTCTACGACTGGGACGGAGTCGGCGCCGCCACCTGGGTCGGTCTGAAGAACTACACCGAGGTCTTCACCGACCACGAGCAGCTCACCTCCCTGCTCCACGCCTTCTACCTGATCGTGTTCTTCACCGTCCTGCCCCTCACCCTCGCCCTGATCACCGCCTCCGTACTGCGCGAGATCCAGGGCCGCTTCACCGGCGCCCTGGCCCGCACCCTGCTGTTCCTGCCGCAGATCATCCCCGGCGCCGCCGCCGGTGTGGCCTGGACGTGGATGTACTCCGACAACGGCGTGGTCAACCAGTTCCTGCACGCCATCGGCCTCGGCTCGCTCGCCCGCCCCTGGCTGGCCGACTTCACCTGGTCCCTGACCGCGGTCGGCTTCATCGGCACCTGGCTGTCCACCGGCCTGTGCACGATGCTGCTGCTCGCCGGCATCGGAAAGATCGACGGCAGCCTCTACGAGGCCGCCCGCATCGACGGCGCCGGCCCCATCCGTCAGTTCCGCGCCGTCACCCTGCCCGGGCTGCGCAACGAGATCGGCGTCTGCGTCACCATCACGATCATCGCCGCGCTCGCCAGCTTCGACGTGGTCTATCTCGCCACCCAGGGCGGCCCCGGCACCCAGACCATGGTTCCCGGCGTCGCCGTCTACAACCTGGCCTTCAACGACAACCGCCTCGGCGCGGCCTCCGCCCTCGCCGTCGTCCTCACTCTGATCGTGATCGCGGTCATCGCCCCGCTCCAGCGCCTGTTCCGGGAGAAGTAGCCCCATGCCCACACGGACACTGCGCCGACGCGCGCCCGGCCTGGTGCTGATCGCAGCGGCCGGACTGTACTCGGTCGTGCCGCTGCTGAGCATGATCAGCGCGGCGCTGGCGCCCCAGGGCTCCTTCCCCAGCGGCCTGAGCTGGCCGAGCCATCCGCACTGGCACAACTTCGTCGACGCCTGGAACGTCGCCAACATCACCACCCTGCTGAAGTCCAGCACCCTCATCGTGTTCGGCGTCGTCCCCGCCGCGGTCCTGATCTCGACCATGGCCGCCTACGCGATCGCCGTACTCGACATCCCGCTGGGCCGCGTCTTCTACACGGTCCTCGTCCTCACGCTGACCCTGCCGTACGAGATCGTGATCGTCCCGCTGTACGAACAGGTCAAGGAAATGGGCCTGCTGGGCAGCCAGTGGGCGCTGGTCCTGCCGCTCATCGGCCTGAACATGCCCTTCGCGGTCTTCTGGATGCGCGCGCACTTCGTCACCGTGCCCCGCGAACTGTCAGAGGCGGCTGGCATCGACGGCGCCGGACCCTGGCGGGCGCTGTGGCACATCCACCTTCCGCTGGCCCGCCCCGCGATCGCCTCCCTGGCCCTGCTGATGTTCCTGTCCACCTGGAACCAGTTCCTGCTCGCCCTGGTGCTCATCGACGACCCCGACAAGCGCACCATGGCCGGCGCCCTGCAGGCGTTCACCACGAAATACAGCACCGACCAGGTCCTGTTGAACGCCGGCGCCCTGCTGATCATGGCCCCCACGATCCTCGTGTTCCTGTTCCTGCAACGCCACTTCGTCAAGGCGCTGCTGCAGGGCTCGGTCAAGGGCTAGCGCCAGGCATCTCCTCCTCTTCACCCCCACACGTACACCGAACAGTCAGGAACCGAGCAACGTGAGCAACGCAAGCGACTCCTGGTGGCGCAACGCTGTCATCTACCAGGTCTACATACGCAGCTTCGCCGACGACAGCGGCGACGGAATCGGCGACATCGCCGGTCTCCGCTCCCGCCTGCAGTACCTGACCTACCTCGGTGTCGACGCCATCTGGATCAACCCCTGGTACCCGTCCCCGCTGGCCGACGGCGGCTACGACGTCTCCGACTACCGCGACATCCACCCCGGCTACGGCACCCTCGATGAAGCCAAGCAGCTCATCACCGAAGCCCACCACCTCGGCCTGCGGGTGATCCTGGACATCGTCCCCAACCACACCTCCGACCAACACGCCTGGTTCCAGCAGGCACTGGCGGCGGGCCCCGGTTCGTCGGAGCGGGAGCGGTACATCTTCCGCGAGGGCCGAGGCGAGGACGGTTCGCTGCCGCCCAACGACTGGCACGCGGCCTTCGGCGGCCCGACCTGGACCCGCACCGATGACGGCCAGTGGTACCTCCACCTCTTTGCCCCCGAACAGCCCGACCTCAACTGGGACAACCCCGAGGTCCGCGCCGAGTTCGAGTCGGTCCTGCGCTTCTGGTTCGACCTGGGCGTCGACGGCTTCCGCATCGACGTCGCCCACGGCATGGTCAAGGACCCGGCCCTGCCCGACCTCGGCCTGACCGAGTTCTCCGTCCTGGCGCGAAAGGGCCAGGAGAACCACCCGCACTGGGACCGCGACGGCATCCACGACATCTTCCGCAACTGGCGCGCCATCGCCGACAGCTACCCCGACCGGCGCGTCTTCGTCGCCGAGGCCCACGTCCGCCCCGGCCGCCTCGCCGGCTACCTCCGCCCCGACGAACTCCACACCGCGTTCAACTTCGACTTCCTCAAGTGCGCGCTGGAGGCAGACAGATTGCGCGAGGTCATCGACCGCAGCATCACCGACCTCGCCACCGTCGGCGCCCCCGCCACCTGGGTCCTGTCCAACCACGACGAAACCCGCCACGTCACCCGCTACGGCCGCGCCTACACCGGTGTCACCACCCCGATGCGCGACCAGGGCCACCCCACCGACCTCACCCTCGGCACCCGCCGCGCCCGCGCCGCTGCCCTGCTCATGCTCGCCCTGCCCGGCGGCGCCTACATCTACCAGGGCGAGGAGCTGGGCCTGTACGAAGTCGAAGACCTTCCCGAAGAAGTCCTCCAGGACCCCACCTGGGAACGCTCCGGCCACACCATCCGAGGCCGCGACGGCTGCCGCGTCCCGCTCCCCTGGACCGGCGACACCCCGCCCTTCGGCTTCAGCGCAAACGGAGCCGCACCCTGGCTCCCGCAGCCCGAGGACTGGAAGTCCTGCACCGCCGAAGCCAACCAGGCCGACCCCACTTCCATGCTCCAGCTCTACCGCTCCGCCCTGCGCCTACGCCGCACCAAGGCAGGCATGAGCGGCGAAGAATTCCGCTGGCTGGACAGCCCGGACGGCACGCTTCTCTTCGAACGCGGCAACGGACTGCTGTGCGCGGTCAACCTTTCCGACCAGCCAGTCCCGCTCCCCGTCGCCTGCCGCCCCCTCCAGCAGTCGGGACCACTGGGCAGTGACGGGCAGCTCCCTCCGGACACCACCGTCTGGCTGCAACGGGACTGACGGACCGCGATGGGGGAGCCGGCCGACGTCCGCCGGCACCAGTGCTCCGCCCTCAATCCACCAGGGCCCGTCCGGTCTTCCTCCCCGCCGACCGGACGGGCCCTGGTACATCCTGGGGAGGCCGGGCGGGGCGATCCTGGTCGTCTCGCAGTGAGGACCGTGTGGCCGGTGGCCTCACGATTGGACGACCAGGGCGAAGCCGCGCGGGTAGGCGGCCGAGTCGTCCGTGACGCGCCGGTGCATCGCGGGCGGGCAGGAGGTGAACCAGCGGGAGATAGGCAGGCGGGGCTCCTCTGCGAGGTCCAAAGCTCCGCGTGCCAGGCTGTGGCCTCGCTCATGAGCCGGCGCCGGTCCTCCTTGGTGTCGACGGTCGCGTGCGCCATCCACGGGCCCCGGCCCCTCGGTCATCGCCGAAAAGATCTTCAACCCGGACGCGTTCACCTTCCACAAAGGGCGCATCGGCAGCTCCCTCGAGCACTTCACACCGCAGCTGACCGCGCTCCTGCACCGGAACTACGGGGAAGTCACCGACGCCTTCGGAAGCAGTCCGATCGGCAGCTGACCGCACCGGGCCCGGAAGGCTCTGTCCGGAGTGCGTTCTCCCTGTCGGCCGGCAGGACGGCACCGTCGGCGTCGGCCTGCGAGGGCAGCACCGCCAGACGTGAGCGAGCATCCGAGGAGGTCACCACGGGGGCGGTTATCGGCCGACCCGTGGCCCCATCGATGAGCTTGCGCACGCCCAGGGATCGCGTCAACGTCACCTTCAGCGGAACGAGTTCAGCGTTGGTGGTGCACGCCTGACCTCGGTTCTCCCGGGCAACGACCTTGATCGTCAAGGCCACCGTGCCACTCGTCTCCCGGGCCGAGAGACTCGGGGTCAGGCAATCGCCCCCCACTGCCTTGACGGACAAGACACGTCCGTCAAGGCCGACGGAGATCGGACGCACCGGAGAAAAGGGCTGGGTGTCCCTCTGGACTACCGGAGCCGTCGGGAGACCGCCGCCCTGCTCGATAGCCTTGTCCGATTTCTCTGCTTTGCCGCACGCGCCGAGCGTTGCGGTGGCAGCAGAAACGAGGAGCATGGCCACGATTCGCCTCATCATGCTCCTTCGACGGAGACGAGCCCGGCCGGGTTCGGCATGGGGGTCGTCTTGGGACAACCTCTACCACCGCGTTACCCCCACTCGCTCGCCACAGCGACGGCGCTTCAGCCGTACTGCCTTGCGAGCTGCTGCCCGCGGAGTGGCCTACTCGTACGCCCAGGCTCGCCCGGTCTGCCGGTACTCCTCCACGGGGATGGGTTCGACCCCGGTTCGCATGCGGGCGGTGTACAGCAGGCCGTCGAGGTGGTCGATTTCGTGATGGATGAGGCGGGCGAGACCGCGTTCGTACTCGGTGATGGTGGTCTCGCCACTCAGGGTGCTGGCTTCTACGGTGATCTTCAGGGGGCGAGGGACGAGGCCGCGGACGTCGAAGAAGCTGAGGCAGCCTTCGTACTGCTCGTCGGTCTCCTCGGAGCGGTCGGTGATCCGGGGGTTGAGGAGGATGACGGCGGGGGCGTCGTCGGGCGGCAGGACGATTGCGGCGGTGCGGGCGATGCCGATCTGTGGGGCGGTGATGCCCATGCCTTTGGCGAAGGGGTGGACCTGGCCGATGCGCTCGATGGCGGCGAACAGTTCGTCCACGATGTGTTCGGCCTTGTCGCGTTCGGCAGGCAGGTCGAAGGCACGGGCCGGTTCGGCGAGGATGCCGGCATCTTCTTGGACGACGCCGAGGTCTCGCATGCGCTGGCTGGGCCGCACGTCAATCACCTGAACTCCCTTGATCCTGTTCGGGTTCGGGCCTTGCCCGGAAACACGACCGTGACGCCTTCAAGGAAGTCTGGCTGCTGCCATCGCCCGCCGTACCTGGCGTGACCGAGTCGTCCTGTACCGGAGCAACGAGAACGTGGTCATCCGCCTCGTCGAGGAGACCGTCGGCCGCGAGCGCGTGTCACCCCCAGGAGCACGGGCGAGTCGTCGAGCTGTCGACTGCACTGGCGCATCACCGGTCTCCCCGCCGTCCTGACAGGCCTTGGTCCCACCCCAGGGCACATTCAGCATCGTCGGCCGCCAGAGCGGCGACCTCCTAAGCGGGGACGCGGCCGCGAAGAGCGCCGGCGTCCCCGACCGCCATCGCCAGGAAGCCATGTAGCCGGTCCGGGTTCGCGTGACCGCGAACTCAGTCAGCTGCCACACGTCTTGCGCGGCAGCTCGCGGATCAGCCCGCGCACCATCGCCCGCGGGTTCTCTCACGAGGCCGGACCCGCGACCGGAACTCGGCTCGGTCAGCCCACCCATCCGCACCGCACCGGGCGAAGCCGACGCCCCTCGGGGGTACCAGGGGATCCACGGGGGGAGACGCCGACCCGCATACCCCTTGGGAATCAAGGGCTCCCGCATCCCCACGTGCGCACACGTGCGCCCGCGTGCGCACCAAAAATGCCCCCTGAAACCGCGTTTTCGCAGGTCAGAGGGCATTTACGTGTGGAGCCCAGGGGAGTCGAACCCCTGGCATCCGCTCCGCAAACACAGAGAGGCTCCCTGGCAGCAACCACGACGCTCACACCACTCCCACCGCTCACACCACGCAGCCGGGTGTCGAACGCGTCATCGCCTGCGCGCCGGCTCAGCGAGAGCGGGGACCTTACCTTCCGTAATGGGTGGTCAATACAGGGCCAGAGTGGTGGCGGCGATGTCGTACCCCTGATCGGCGAGCAGGGCGCGGATGCGTTCCAGGCGTTCCAGGCGTTCCAGGTCACCAGTGCCCCGGCGGGCGGCGGTCGCCTTGGCCTCGCCCAGGAGCGCGATCCTCGCGCGAGGAGCCTGCGGGCTTTCGCCAGCGGCCAGGGCGATGACGTCGACCCCGTGCTTGGTCCGGGCGGCCTGATCGGCGACCTCGGTGGTGCCGACCGGACCGGGCAGTCCACCGGGCAGCAGGGTGTGGGCGTTACGGCGGGTGAAGTCGCGGGCCAGGTCCTCGAAGTGCGGTCCAAGGATCTTGGAGTTGAAGGTCGGAGCGGCCTGCTGCCACACCTGCTCGGCGAAACCCTGCTCCACGTCAGCCGCCTGCGGGAGCCGGCATCCACCGGAACCGGCTGAAGGCTTCCGTGCCGTTCCTGCCCGACGTCGACCCCAACGCCCTCGCGCCCTCAACCTGACCGGGGGCGGCACCGGCAACGCGGCTTGCCCACCTCACCGCCTGGCACCCGGTCAAGCCCTACATGGCTCAGGAAGCCAGGAAATTCGACTGACAGCAGCATGGCTCACCGTCCGCCGCTCGCGTGCAGGGCGCCATTCTCGACGTCGTCGACATGGACGATGACGTCGGGAATTTCCTTGAAATACATGAGGGCCTTGACGGAGATCTTATAGCTTCGTCCCGCCCTTGCTGCCGGGAAGGGGAACTGCCCAGCCCTGATGAGTCGATGCGCAGCAGACTCCGCGATCCCCATAACGCTTGCGGCTTCTCGGAGCCCGATGTACGGAGGGTAGAGGTCTGAGGCATAGTAGTAGAGGTTCGGGCCGGAAATCCGGGATCGGAGCAGCCTCGAAGTCGTCATCACCTGGCGAACCGACCCCGAACGGCGACCGGCGCGAAGGTCGTCATGAAAACCTCGAACGGCGTCGAAGTGCCCCAGCCTCTGAAACAGCGCCCCGATTCGCTCACCCCTGAGCTGTTCTGCGACATCAGCGTCACGGATACTGTTGACATCGATGATCGACGACGCCTTGAGCACGGAGTCCTGAGCAGGGATTTCCGACTGAATTAATAATTCGACGTCATCCATCGGGTACTGACCGAAGGTGGCGTTCCCGTACCGGAAGGCCACCTCGAAGGACGCCTTGACCATTCGGTCCCTGACGTGGCGCGGCGGAACGCCCTGAGCAGTGTCTTTCCATACCTCCAATGCGGTTACCGCCATAGCCGACCGGATCTCTTCACGCTCGACCTGGAAATCTCGGGAGATTTTCGTGGACAACGAACGGAAGCAGGGGACGATACAGTCGAGAATGACCAACCGCCACGTGTCATCGCCATCCAGATCGGACAACCTGCCTATAGCAATCATGGACTCCCACAGACGGGAACTCGCAGCCGACCGAACTCCCGCCGAGATCGCCTCATCGCGGAACTTTGAGTAAGTTGGATGCCGCTTGATATCACACTCCTTGACATCTCCCACGTGTACGCAAACCGGCCCTCCCCCGAGGATTTCCCGAGCTTTCCACTCGATACGATCGAAGACATCCGACACGATTTACCCCCTGGATCTCTGTCACTCGTCCGCGACCGAGTATGGGGGCCAAGAAAGATCCAAATATCCTTGCCGGACCGGGTCACCTAATCGTGTGAAGAATGTTTAGGTTTAGGTGTTTCTGATTTAACAGCGGACCCACCAGGGTCTCTCACTGCACCCATATCACCGGTCCCTTTACCTCAAGCACACAGCACCGGTCACGGCCGGTCGAAGGGACACCCTGGTATGCCGCGAACACCTCGGCCCTGTATCCCCACCTCGTTCGGCCGGCCACATCTCGCCGTGGCGACTGCGCCCGGCTGGAGGCCGGTACGCATGCGGTTGTGCCGTGCGCTCGCTCGCGGTCCCCACACCCCGGGCGAACTGGCCGGAGAGCCTCCTTCGCCAAGGCTTTGTCGCACCGTTCGGCTAGCCGCCGTTGGCGGCCTTCGCGCTTCCGCCGGACTGCTTCGCGTTCCCCGTGGCGGGCTTCGTGGCGCCGGCGACCGGCTTGGGCCTGGGCTTCGAATCGCCGCCGTTCGGCCCCGACTTGGTATTCGACTTGCTCGACTTGGCGCCGTTTCCTGCGGTTTTGCCGTTACCGGCTGTGTCGTTCGTCACCTGGGTCGTGCAGTAGGCCGCGACCCGGTCCGCGCCGCCCGCCGCCGCGACGAGCCGCTGCCAGGCCGTCGAGTCCAGGGCGCCGCCCCGGCCCCCGGCCCGCTCGTAGGTACGGCAGTGGGCCACGGTGTCCCGCGCGGTGGCCGGGTGATGCGGGCGTCCGGAAGGGCTCGGCGTCGCGGGGCCGGCGGACGTGCCGGGAGCGGCCGGCCGGTACGGGGTGCTCGCGGACGGGCGGGCCGAGCGGGGGGTGTCCGGCCGGGCGTCCGTGCCGGACCCGGCGGAGCCGATCGCCGCGACGGCGACACCGCCGAGCGCGAGGCTCGCGAACGCGACCGAGAACGTCGCCCTCAGCGAGCGCCCGCGGCGCGGTGCGGCGGGCCGCCAGTCGTCCCGGCGCCGGGTGCGCGCGGGCGACGTCCGCGTCTCGCGGGCGGCGCGGAACGCGGCCACCGCCCGGCGCTCCGCCTCGCCGGTGCCGTCCCCGGCGACGGCACCGGCACGCAGGGCGGCCCCGAGCCACGCCTCAAAGTCCGAGACCGCGTGGCCCACGTGGCCCGTGTGGCTCACACGGGCCGCATGGTCTGCGTAGCCTGCATGGTCCGCATGGTCCGCGTGGCCGGGATGGCCCACGAGGCCCGCATGGTCTGCGTCGCCCGTCTGCCCCACGTGCCCTGCCTGCCCCACATGCCCTGCCCTCGCCGCGTGCCCCGCCTGCCCCGCCTGACCTGCCCGTGCCGCGTGCCCCGTCTGGCCCGACCGTCCCGCGTCGTTGTCGTCCGGTGTCGGGAGGGTGCCGCCGGGGTGTCCGTGTCGGCGGCCGGAGGGGCCGTCGCCGTTGTGTCGTTCACCCATGCCTGTTCCCGTCCTCGTCCGGCGTGCCGGAGACGCGCGACCTCCCGGGCCTCGCGCGGAGTCCCGGACCGATGCCCCTCCCGTGTCCGTACGGGGGGCGGCCGGCGCCGTTCATGTCGACTCACCCAGCGTCCGGGGGCCGTCATCCGTCACACCCGCACCGCCCGTGTCCACCGCGCCCCGGGCATCCAGTTGCCGGGCGAGGCGTTTCAGCCCGCGGTGCGCGGCCGTGCGGACGGCACCGGGGCGCTTGCCGAGGACGCGCGCGGCGGCCGGGCCGTCGAGGCCGACGACCACCCGAAGCAGCACGGCCTCGGCCTGGTCGCGCGGCAGCGCCCGCACCAGCTCCAGGGCCCGCTCGGTGTCCAGCGACTCCAGGGCCTGGTCATGGGTGCTGAGCCGGCCGGGCAGCTCCAGCGCGTCCTGTTCGAGCGGCGCGGCCCGGGGCCGTACCCGCCGGCGGCGCAGATGGTCCAGGGCGCGGTGCCGGGCGATGGTCGCACTCCAGCCGCGGAAGCCCGCCCCGTCCCCCTTGAACCGGCCGAGGTCGCGGGCGATCTCCAGCCAGGCGTCGGAGGCCACGTCCTCGGCGTCGTCACCGACCAGACCGCGCAGATAGCCGAGCAGACCGGGCTGCACGATCCGGTACGCCACCGCGAAGGCGGTCTCGTCGCCGTCCTGGGCGCGCGCGATCGCCGCGCCCAGCTCCCCGTCCCGCGGCTGCGGGCGACGGGGTTCCCCTCGCTGGCCCAAGACGTCCTCGTTCGTGCCGAGTTGATGGCCACTGCGTGGCACGTCCCTCACGGTCCGACACGCTCCGGCCGTGTCTCCGCCCTCCACGGTGCTCAGCGCCGGGCCCCGCCGAAATGTCACAGCGACGCGGTCGCGTCCCGGCACAGCAGCCGCAGCGAGCCATGGCCGCCGTAGGCGCGGCGGGCCTCGTCGATGGGGTCCCAGAGCCGGCCGTCGGGGGTGCGCACCCAGTGGTCGCCGCCGGTCGCCCACCACTCGGCGCCGGCCTGGCGGACGATCACCTCACCGGCGTAGGCGCCGAAACCGCGCAGCGCGCTCTCGACGGCGGCGTACGGCGGCCCCTCGCGGCGTATCTCCTCGATCATCCGGTCCACCCGCCACAGGCTCTGTGCCGAGTAGTCGAGCCGGACCCGGGCGCCCTCGCGCATCGTCGCCACGGTGTCCGCGGCCCAACGCACGGGCTTGGCTGCGGCCGGCGGCCGGGTCTCCTGCTGTGGTGTCAGGTACTGGGCTGTCACATAGGGAAGAGCGACTGCGGCGGGACAACCGTCACTGCATTTGGAAACGTTTCGCCAACCGTCGCGGAACTACCCCACGTCCGCCCCACGACAGTCACAGGACCCGCTCGGCCGGAAAGGTTTGACCCCGCCGCGGGCAGTCCCGCGGCGGCACCCCGCGCCCGTCACACCCCCGGCTCCGCCCCGCTGCGCGCCCGGCGGGACACCACCGCGCGCAGCACCCGGCGCCCCTCGATCGACAGGTCCAGCGCGCGGCGCAGGCCATGCGGCCCGTGCTCGGCCAGCAGGTCCAGCACGGCCGTCTGCCGGCGCAGTTCCGCAGCGACCAGCGGCGGCAGCTCCGCCGTGTCCCCCGCCCGCCCGGCGTCGAGGCCGTCCGCGCCGCCGCCGTCCGCCGTACCGTCGGCCGCCGGGTCCAGCAACCGGTGCACCCGCAGCGCGGCGACCGAGCAGGCGTCCGCCCAGGGCCGTACCGCATCGGCGGTGCGCTCGCCCGGCGCCGCCTGCAGCATGCGGCGGACCAGCCGTACCGCCTCCTCGTCGCCGGCGCCCTCCGCGCCGAGCGTTCCTCGGGCCTTCTCCAGGCTCACACCCCAGTCGGAGCCGTCGGCGAGGCTCGCCCACAGGGGCCGCAGCAGCTCGTCGTCGGCGCCGAGCAGAGGCAGGCACCGATCAAGACAAGCCAACCCGCTGGCCGCCAGTCCGCGTTCGTCGGCCTGTGCGATCAGTTCCACCAGGCTCATGAAATGTCTCCCTTGCCAGGGCGCCGACTGGTACGGAGCCCGCACTTCCCCTTACTGCGTGCGGGGCCCTCCGGGTGTCACAGGGGGCGGCTACCGGGGTGGGGTGTTCAGTCGCAGGCCAGGTGCGGGTGGTTTCCGGTTCTTCGCGCAGTTCCCCGCGCCCCTGGGTCGGTTCAGCCGAGCTTGGCCGAAAGTCGTTGGAAGTCCGGCCAGGACAGCGCGGGCTTGTCCGGGTCCCAGAGTTTCTGGACCGTGGCCCGCAGGGGCAGCCGGATCCCCGCTGCGACCTGGGCCTCGGTCTGGGCGTTCGGGAAGTCGCACCAGACCGCGAACGAGCCGCCGAGGATCTGGCCGTCGTAGCTCGCCGGTACGGCACTCGTGCCGCGCAGCACCCGCGGATTCCACTGCTCGTAGATCCGCTGCCCGGTCGGGTAGACGAAGGTCTGCGGCTGGCCGAGGACGTAGTAGAGGAACTCGTCGTTGTAGTTGAGCATCTTGCGGCCCGTGCTCAGGTACTCCACGGGCTGCCGGGCGCCGATCTCCTTGCCGGTCCAGTAGGCGACCTGCAGGTCCCTGGCGGGCTGCACGGACGTACCCCGGTAGAAGCCGTCGTTCCAGGCCCGCATGGTCCTGCCGTGGGCGCGGACGGTGCCGGCGCGGTCGCCCAGCCAGCCGGTCGCGAGGTCGGAGACGGTGCCGCCGGCGCCGTACTTCTGCCGCGCGGCGGCCGCCAGCTGCGGGAAGGAGGCCTGCGGGTCCTTCACGGTCAGGGCCTGGTACTCGTCGCCGCCGAGGTGCCACTGACTGCCGGTGAACAGGCCCGCGTACTCGTTCAGCAGATCGTCGATGATCTTCGCGGAGCCGGGCTTGGAGATGTCGATCGCGCCCTTGGTGGCGACCCCGCTCGCATTGCGCAGCTGAAGGTCGGGGTGGGCGGCGAGGACGGCGCCGAGGTGTCCCGGCGAGTCGAGCTCGGGCACGACGGTGATGTGGCGGCTGTTCGCCAGGTCGACGATCCGCTTGACCTGCGCCTTGCTCAGATGGTCCGTGGAGACGATCTCGGGGTGGCTGCTGGACTCGATCCGGAAGGCCTGGTCGTCGGAGAAGTGCAGCCCCATCTCGTTGAACTTCAGGTCCCCCAGCTCGCGTATTCGGTCCTCGATCCAGGCCTCGCTGAACGGCTTGCGCGCGATGTCCAGCATGAACCCGCGCACCGGTTTGGCCGGTCCGTCCCGTACGACGCCCTCCGGCGCCGTACCGCCGCCGTGGACCTCCTGCTTCAGCGTGCGGGTGCCGTAGAAGACACCGGCCTCGCCGGGGCCGCTGATGTCGACCCGCCCGTCGCGCACGGTCATCGTGTACGACTCCGGGTTCCCGCCCCCGCCGCCGAGCGCGAGCCGGACGTCCCCCGCCCGCACATCGTCCTTCTGCCCGGCGTAGGCCAGCCCCAGCTCCCCGGCTATCAACTTCCCCTCGTCGGCCAGTTCCCCGTCGCTGACGACCACCCGGTCCGCCTTCTGCGGCTGCCAGCCGGGGCCGCGCGCCGCGGTGTGCGAGCGCACGGCGGGTATCGTGCGCGGCGCCCGGGAGAGCGGATAGGACTTGCCCGGCGTCGGACTCGCCGGCCGGGTGGCCGCGCCGGCGGTCTCGGCCACCCGGCCGGACGACGACTGCCGCGCACCCCCGTGCGACGCCCCGCCGCCCCCGCCCGACGAGGCCCACACGCCGACGCCCGCGCCGAGCGCGACGGTCCCGACGAACGCGGCGGCCACGACCGCCCGCTTACGTATCACCTGCTGCGCCGAAGCACGGCGCTTGTGCTGGGTCACGCTGCCAACGTACGACCGATCCGCTCGTCGTCCGTCATCCAGCCGTTCCGAAACTCTGCCGTTCGAGTGAATTTCAGGCGTCCCACGGACACATCGTGACCACTCTCGATAACCTGACGACACACCTTTCACAGCATCCCCTGCCACGCCACATGTGACGCGAGGACCCACGCTGCCCGCCCACCGCCTACCGCACCTTCCCAGGCCCCTCGACGCCTTCAACGCCGCCCCCGCCGCCGAGGCCCGGGCCCTGCTGCTGCACTGCCTGCACAGCCTGCGCTGGTCCGACCGCATCGCCGACCACCGCCCCTACCCCGACCTGGAGTCCCTCCTGGCCGCGGCGGACGAGGCGGCGTACGACCTGTCACCGGGCGACCTGTCGGAGGCCCTGGCGGGAGAATCCCTCCCCGACCTGCCCGAGGGCACCTACTCGGCGGCCCACATGGCCCTGAGCGCGGCCCACGCGGCCTACGAGGCCCGATTCGGACACGCGTTCGTCATCTACGCGGGGGACGTACACCCGGACGAGGCCCTCGACCGCATCCTGGAAGGCATCCGATCACGTTTGACGAACGATCCGGAGGAGGAACGGGTGATAGCGGCAGAAGAACTCCGCCGCCTGGCAAGAAGCAGACTGGCAGCCACCCTGAGGGGCGCGGGGCCCTGTCCGTCAGCGGCTCCGCCGCGGGGCGCGACCAGCCACAATGCACCCGCGGTCGGCAAATAACAGGACACCCCGTCCCCGTAGCCGCCCGCTCGCTCCCCCATCCGGTGCCAGTTTGATCACACCGGTAGGCCCCCCGTAAGCGGCAGCGCACCGCATGGATACGATGCTGGGGGCCGGTGGACCGTACCCGGCCGGGCCCGACCGACAGAGAAGCCGGCGCGGCCCCAATCCCCGCTCCCGGAGGGACTTCCGTGCCGGCTGGAACGCTGTACCGCGGCCGGGAAGGAATGTGGTCGTGGGTGGCTCACCGAGTCACCGGTGTCCTCATTTTCTTCTTCCTGTTCGTTCACGTCCTGGACACCGCTCTCGTGCGTGTCTCCCCCGAGGACTACGACAAGGTCGTAGCCACGTACAAGACCCCGATCGTCGGGTTGCTGGAGTACGGCCTCGTCGCCGCCATCCTCTTCCACGCGCTCAACGGCCTGCGCGTCATCGCCGTCGACTTCTGGTCGAAGGGCCCGCGCTACCAGAAGCAGATGTTCTGGACCGTGATGGGTGTCTGGGTCGTCCTGATGGCCGGCGCGATCTACCCCGTGCTCGGCCACGCCGCTCGTGTCCTGTTCGGGAGCTGACGCCGATGTCCACGACTGAAACCACCGCGTCCGGCGTCGGCCCCGTCGAGGGCGAGCCGCTCTACGACGTCGACAACCCGGCCCCGCTGATCGAGGCCCCGCGCAAGCGCACCAAGAAGACCCCGAAGTCGACCCGGGGCAACTTCGAGCTGGCGGCCTGGCTGTTCATGCGCCTGTCCGGCGTCGTCCTGGTCGTCCTGGTGCTCGGCCATCTGCTGATCCAGCTCGTGCTGGACGGCGGTGTCTCCAAGATCGGCTTCGCCTTCGTGGCCGGCCGCTGGGCGTCCCCGTTCTGGCAGGTCTGGGACCTGCTGATGCTCTGGCTCGCCATGCTGCACGGCGCCAACGGCCTGCGCACGGTCATCAACGACTACGCGGAGCGCGCGAACACCCGGCTGTGGCTGAAGGCTCTGCTCTACACCGCCACGGTGTTCACCATCCTGCTGGGCACGCTGGTGATCTTCACCTTCGACCCGAACATCCGCTAGGCACGGGGCTGCGAGAATCATGAAGATCCACAAGTACGACACCGTCATCGTCGGCGCCGGTGGCGCGGGCATGCGCGCGGCCATCGAGTCCACGAAGCGCAGCCGCACCGCCGTGCTGACCAAGCTCTACCCCACCCGCTCCCACACAGGCGCCGCGCAGGGCGGCATGGCCGCGGCGCTGGCCAACGTGGAGGAGGACAACTGGGAGTGGCACACCTTCGACACGGTCAAGGGCGGTGACTACCTGGTCGACCAGGACGCCGCCGAGATCCTGGCGAAGGAGGCCATCGACGCCGTCCTCGACCTGGAGAAGATGGGCCTGCCGTTCAACCGGACGCCCGACGGCACCATCGACCAGCGCCGGTTCGGCGGTCACTCCCGCAACCACGGCGAGGCGCCGGTCCGCCGGTCCTGCTACGCCGCGGACCGCACCGGCCACATGATCCTCCAGACGCTGTACCAGAACTGCGTCAAGGAGGGCGTGGAGTTCTTCAACGAGTTCTACGTCCTGGACCAGCTGATCACCGAGGTCGACGGGGTCAAGAAGTCGGCCGGTGTCGTGGCGTACGAGCTGGCCACCGGTGAGATCCATGTCTTCCAGGCGAAGTCGGTCATCTACGCCTCCGGCGGCACCGGCAAGTTCTTCAAGGTGACCTCCAACGCGCACACCCTGACCGGTGACGGCCAGGCGGCCTGCTACCGCCGGGGTCTGCCGCTGGAGGACATGGAGTTCTTCCAGTTCCACCCGACCGGCATCTGGCGCATGGGCATCCTGCTGACGGAGGGCGCCCGCGGTGAGGGCGGCATCCTCCGCAACAAGGACGGCGAGCGCTTCATGGAGAAGTACGCGCCGGTCATGAAGGACCTCGCGTCCCGTGACGTCGTCTCCCGCTCCATCTACACGGAGATCCGCGAGGGCCGCGGCTGCGGTCCCGAGGGCGACCACGTCTACCTGGACCTCACGCACCTCCCGCCGGAGCAGCTGGACGCCAAGCTCCCGGACATCACCGAGTTCGCGCGGACCTACCTCGGTATCGAGCCGTACACGGACCCGATCCCGATCCAGCCGACCGCGCACTACGCGATGGGCGGCATCCCGACGAACGTCGAGGGCGAGGTCCTTCTCGACAACACCACGGTCGTCCCGGGTCTGTACGCGGCCGGCGAGGTCGCCTGTGTCTCCGTGCACGGCGCCAACCGGCTCGGCACCAACTCGCTGCTGGACATCAACGTCTTCGGCCGCCGCGCGGGCATCGCCGCCGCCGAGTACGCCCACACGGCGGACTTCGTCGAGCTGCCGGAGAACCCGGAGTCCCTCGTCGTCGAGCAGATCGAGCGGCTGCGCGAGTCCACCGGCAACGAGCGGGTGGCCACGCTCCGCAAGGAGCTGCAGGAGACCATGGACGCCAACGTCATGGTGTTCCGCACCGAGCAGACGATCAAGACGGCCGTCGAGAAGATCGCCGAGCTGCGCGAGCGCTACAAGAACGTCTCGGTCCAGGACAAGGGCAAGCGGTTCAACACGGACCTGCTGGAGGCGATCGAGCTGGGCAACCTGCTCGACCTGGCCGAGGTCATGGCCGTCTCCGCCCTGGCCCGCAAGGAGTCCCGCGGCGGTCACTACCGCGAGGACTACCCCAACCGCGACGACGTCAACTTCATGCGCCACACCATGGCGTACCGCGAGGTGGGCGACGACGGCGCCGAGTCCATCCGTCTCGACTACAAGCCGGTCGTCCAGACCCGCTACCAGCCGATGGAGCGTAAGTACTGATGGCTACCCCTGTTCTGGACAAGGTGGAGGCGGAGGCCGCGGCCTCCTCGCACCTGATCACGGTCACCTTCCGGGTCCGCCGGTTCAACCCGGAGGTCTCCGCGGAGGCGCTCTGGGAAGACTTCCAGCTGGAGATCGACCCGAAGGAGCGTGTCCTCGACGGCCTCCACAAGATCAAGTGGGACGTCGACGGCACCCTCACCTTCCGCCGCTCGTGCGCGCACGGCATCTGCGGCTCGGACGCGATGCGGATCAACGGCAAGAACCGTCTTGCCTGCAAGACGCTGATCAAGGACATCAACCCCGAGAAGCCGATCACGGTCGAGCCCATCAAGGGCCTCACGGTCCTGAAGGACCTGGTCGTGGACATGGAGCCGTTCTTCCAGGCGTACCGGGACGTCATGCCGTTCCTGGTCACCAAGGACACGAACGAGCCGACCCGTGAGCGGCTGCAGTCCGCGGAGGACCGCGAGCGCTTCGACGACACCACCAAGTGCATCCTGTGCGCCGCGTGCACGTCGTCCTGCCCGGTGTTCTGGAACGACGGCCAGTACTTCGGTCCGGCCGCGATCGTGAACGCCCACCGCTTCATCTTCGACAGCCGTGACGAGGCGGGCGAGCAGCGCCTGGAGATCCTCAACGACCGTGACGGCGTGTGGCGTTGCCGGACGACCTTCAACTGCACGGACGCCTGCCCGCGCGGTATCGAGGTCACCAAGGCGATCCAGGAAGTGAAGCGCGCGCTGATCACGCGCCGTTACTAACCTTCACGGGATCTTCACTGGTCCTCCTGAAATACCTCAAGGGTCCCGCTTTCGATCCTCCGGAAGCGGGGCCCTTGGGCGTTTTTGCCGCATTTCGCCACGCTGTTGACGAGTTTCGCCACTCGACGGTTCTAATCTGACGACATGTCAGACGAAGAGTCGTACGAACTGCTCGGATTCGACAACGTGCTGCTGCCCGTTGGCGACCTCGGCGAGGCTCTCGCCTTCTACGAGCGGGCCGGATTCACCCTGGGGTTCCGGTTCGACGAGGCCGGGATCGCTCAGCTGAAGGTCGGCGGGGAGACGCCCGGGATCCTGTTGCGCGCCGAGTTGGCGCTGGGGCACCGCCCGCCGCCGTGGCACTCACCGCACATCTGGCTGGAGGTGCCGGACGCGCGGGCCGCGGCGCGGGAGCTGGCCGACGCCGGCATCACGCCACTGGACGAGGTGTTCCAGGAGGCCACCGGCTGGACGGTGGAGATCGCCGACCCCTGGGGCAACGTCATCGGCTTCACGGACTACACCAAGCGCCGGGAGCTGGGCCGCAGGGGCTGAACCGGACTGGTCGGAGAGTGCCCCCGGCACTCGTTAGGCTCCTTGGTGTGCCCGCGAACAGTGACGGTCCCGAGGCGGCCGGTGCCCCCAGCAGCAAGTCCGAGCAGACCCGCGCGCTGATCCTGGAGACCGCGATGCGGTTGTTCCAGGAGCGCGGGTACGACAAGACCACCATGCGGGCCATCGCCACGGAGGCCGGTGTCTCCGTCGGCAACGCCTACTACTACTTCGCGGGCAAGGAACACCTGATCCAGGGCTTCTACGACCGGATCGCCGCCGAGCAGCAGGCCGCGGTCCGTGAGGTCCTGGACCGGGAGACCGACCTGGAGGCCCGGCTCGCGGGCGTGTTGACCGTATGGCTCGACATCGCCCGGCCCTACCACGAGTTCGCCGTGCAGTTCTTCAAGAACGCCGCCGATCCCGACAGTCCGCTCAGCCCCTTCTCACCGGAGAGCGAGCACGCCCGCGAGCAGGCCATCGCCCTCCACCGGGAGGTGCTGGCCGGCTCCCGGTCCAAGGTCGCGCCCGAACTGCGGGACGTCCTGCCGGAGTTGATGTGGCTCGCCCAGATGGGCCTGGTGCTGTACTGGATCTTCGACCGCACGGAGGACCGCGAGCGCAGTTACCGGCTGGCCCGCCGTGGCGCCCGGCTGACCGCGCGCGGGGTGGCGCTCGCGCGCTTCCGTGTGCTGCGCCCCCTGGTCCTGGAGGTCCATGAACTGTTCACGGACTTCCTGCCCGGCATGACGAGGGCGCTGCCGGACCCACGGACCAAGGGGAACAAGGAGACCAAGGAGCGTACGGAGACGACGGGGACAGAAGGCTGATCAGATCCACTGCAGACGCCACAGGCGGAAGACGCCCGTGCCGTCGTCCAGATACTGGCCGCCGCCCACGTCCTCGGTGCTGACGACGTACTCCTTGCGCTGCCACAGCGGGATCAGCGGGACGTCCTGGGCCACGTCCGACTGGATGTCCCTGAAGTCGTTCACGGCCCGGCTGCGGTCGGCGTACTGCTGGCTGTCCTGGACGAGATGGTCGACCACCTTGTTGCTGTACCCGGTGCTCATCGTGGAGCCGGTGCCGACGAGCGCGGCGCCGAAGGTGTCCGGGTCGGGATAGTCGGCCACCCAGCCGACCGCCCACGCGTCCATCTTCCCGGCGGCCCAGCGCTTCTGGAAGTCGGTCCACTCATAGCCCCGGACGTCCACCTTGAACAGGCCGCCCGCCTCCAGCTGCTTCTTCAGCGCCGCGGCCTCCTCCTTGCCCGCGCCGCGGCCGATGCCGTAGCCGAAGGTGAAGCGCACCGGCAGGCTCACCCCGGCCTGGGCGAGCAGCGCGCGGGCCTTGCCGGCGTTCTGCGCCGGGTAGCTGTCGAAGAACGACGTGGTGTGGCCGGTGATGCCGGTCGGGATCAGCGAGTACAGCGGGTCGACCGTGCCCTGGTAGACCGTCGCGGCCAGCTCCTCGCGGTTGACCAGCCAGGCCAGCGCGCGGCGCACCCGCACGTCGTGCAGCGGGGAGTTCGCGCGGGTGTTCAGGTACAGGTTGCGGGTCTCGGCGCTGTCGGACTCGGTGACGCGCTTGTCGGGGTCGCTCGGGTTCAGCCGCGAGAGCACATCCGGCGCCAGGTTCCGGGTGGCGACGTCGATCTGCTGGTCCTTCCAGGCGCTGTCGAGCTTCGCGGAGTCGGTGTAGTAGCGCAGCTCGACGGGGCGGCCGGTGCCGCCGAGGTAGCCCTTGTAGCGGCTGTTCGGGGCGAGTTCGGCCCGCTGGTCCTTGGTGTACGACGTCAGCGTGTACGGGCCGGTGCCGTCCACGGTGGTGCCGGTGCGCAGGGAGTCCGCCGGGTAGGTGTCCTTGTCCACGATCGAGCCGGCGCCGGTGGCGGCCTTCAGCGGGAAGGTGGCGTCCGCGGACGACAGATGGAAGGTGACGGTCCTCGCGTCGTCGGCGCTCACCGAGGCGAGCGTGGAGAACAGCGAGGCGGGCCCGAGATCGGAGTTGATCTTCTTGACCCGGTCGAAGGAGTACTTCACGTCCTCGGCCGTCATCGCGCGCCCGCTCGGGAAGGTGATGTCGGTACGCAGCGTGCACCGGTAGGTCCGCAGACCGCTGTCCTGAAAGGCACAGCTCTTCGCCGCGTCCGGGACCGGCGCGACACCGCCCGGCTCGAACGTCAGCAGTGACTGGAAGACGTTGCTGAACAAGGCCCAGGAACCGGCGTCGTAGGCGCCTGCCGGGTCCAGGTCCGTGACGGCGTCCGTCGTACCGACCGTGATCGTCTTGTTCTTGTTCTCCTGCGACGGCAGCAGCTGCCAGCCGCCGATTCCCACGACCGCGAGTACGAGCAGCGTCACGAGAATGCGCATGCGAACAGATCGCATGGTGGTGCCCTCCCCAGGCCCCTTACGGGCCCTACCCCTGGCCCAGCACGATTGAGCCACTCCCCCAAGTGACGCGGCTCACCTAATCACACCTGTTTCAGCTGGGGGAAGGGCTTTCTGACCAGTTGTGCGAGAACTTACCGAGGCGTTGTTTCCGCCGGGTTTCACAGCGTCTTCACTGGCGTGGGAGCGGTTCCGGCCAGAGGGAGGGTTTCCGCCGGGAGGGAGGACGGGGTCATGCCGCTATGACATGCGGCGCAGTGCGCGCAGTCCGCGCAACCCGATGCCGCCGATGACCGTCCCCAATACGAAGGACACGACAGCCAGCAGCAGGTGGACCCAGAAGTACGCGGTCGGGTGACCGTGATCGAAGGCGAGCCCGCTGCTGTCCTTGACGAGATTCTTGACGAAAGTGACCCAGATGATCCAGCTCCACACCCCGAAGGCGAGCAGGAACCAGGAGACGGGACGGCTGAGCTTCATGGAGCCAGTATCGCCGTCCCCTGTCCGGTTCCGTGTCGGGGGTGGGGTGGGAGGCGGGACTTCACGGTCTGCCACCGGTACGTTCTCGTCCGTGCCCGCACCGCAGCGGACCGGCCGGCGTTCCCTGCTGGTCACCTCCGCCACCCTGCTGTCCCTGTCCGCCACCGCGCCCGCCGCCCTCGCCGCGCCGACCCCCTCGACGAGTCCCACGGCCACACCCCCGGCGCGGATGTCGACCGTGGGCGGCGAACGGCTCGGCCAGCCCGGCACCCAGGTGAACCTCGCCTCGGGTGTGCCCGTGCTGCCCAAGGACATCACCGCCCGCTCCTGGATCGTCACCGACGCCGAGTCCGGCGATGTGCTGGCCGCGCACAACGCGCACTGGCGGCTGCCGCCGGCGAGCACGCTGAAGATGCTGTTCGCGGACACCCTGCTGCCCCGGTTCCCGAAGACCATGGAGCACAAGGTGGCGCCGTCCGACCTCGCGGGCATGGGCGACGGCTCCAGCGTGGTCGGGATAAAGGAGGGCCACAGCTACAACGTCCACGACCTGTGGCTCGGTGTCTTCCTCCGCTCCGGCAACGACGCCGTGCATGTGCTGTCGGCGATGAACGACGGGGTCGCGCGGACCGTGCAGGACATGCAGGCGCACGCCGACGAACTCCAGGCGCGGGACACCCATGTGGTCAGCCCCGACGGCTACGACGAGCCGGGGCAGCTGTCCTCGGCGTACGACCTGACGCTGATCGCCCGCTCCGGACTGCAGAAGAAGGACTTCCGCGACTACTGCTCGACCGTGCACGCCAAGTTCGGCGACAACGAGATCCGGAACACCAACCGGCTGCTGAGCGGCGACGCCGACGTCCCCGTCTACCAGGGCATCGCGGGTGTGAAGAACGGCAACACCACCAACGCGGGCGCCACGTTCACCGGCGTCGCCGAGCGGAACGGCAGGGTGCTGCTGGTCACGGTGATGAACCCGGAGAAGCACGAGCACAACGAGGTCTACAAGGAGACGGCCAGGCTGTTCGACTGGGGCTTCAAGGCGGCCGGCAAGGTCAATCCGGTGGGCGAGCTGGTGCCGCCGAAGAGCGCGCTGCCGAGCCCCGCGCCGTCCGGGTCCGGTGCCTCGGCCGGGATCCACGGCTCCGGTTCCAAGCCGGTGACCGGCGCCACCGCCGAGTCCGGCGCCGGCGGTGTCGGGATCGCCGCGGGCATCGCGGGCGGGGCGCTGGTGCTGCTCGCGGGCGGGGCGTTCCTGATCAATCGCCGGTGGCCGCTGCCGGACCTGATGCGTCGTCGGCAGCGTCCGTGACATCGGCGCGTTCGCTCTCCGGGCGCCCGGTCGCCGTCCAGGCGGCGCAGAACAGGACCAGTTTCGCGGTGAAGTTGATCCACAGCAGCAGCGCCACGGGAACGCCGAACGCGCCGTACATGCTCTTCGCGGCGACTCCCTGGATATAGCCGCTCAGCAGCAGCTTGAGCAGTTCGAAGCCGACCGCGCCGAGCAGCGCGGCCACCACCAGGCGGCGGCGTGGCGGCTCGACCCCGGGCAGCAGGGTCAGGACGTAGAGCAGAACCAGGAAGTCGGCGAGCACGGCGACGGCGAACGCGGCGATCCGCAGCAGCAGGCTGCCCCAGCCGTACTGGGCGAGGCCCAGATGGCGTGAGACGACGCCGACGGCGGCCGAGGCGAACGTGGACGCGGCGAGCGTGACGAGCAGGGCCCCGCCGAGGCCGAGGAGGATGCCGGCGTCCTTGCCCTTGGCGAGGACCGGGTTCTCCTTGCGGTCGGGCAGCTCCCACACCGCGCGCAGACAGGCCCGCATCTGGCCGACCCAGCCGATGCCGGCGAACAGCAGCGCGGCGCCCGCGATGACACCGACGGTGCCGGCGTTGTGGACGAGCGAGGACAGGTCCAGCTGGTCGGAGACGACGCCGGGGAACTGCTCGGCGATCTTCATCTCCAGCGTCTTCTGCCGGTCCGGGCTGAGCGTGGCGGCGCTGATCGCGGCGGCCACCGTCAGCAGCGGGAACAGCGCCACGAAGCTGATGAACGTCATGGCCGCGGCGAGCCGGGTCCACTTCACCCGGTCCAGCCGCTCGTAGCAGTACCACGCGTGCGTCTCCGTCAGCCGGGCGACGAGCGGCCCGATGCCGGGGAGTCTTTTCAGCCAGTCCATGATCCGTTCCTGCCCCGGATGACGCGCTCGTATGACATCCCACTAATCGCCCATTGTGCGGAGTGCGCGAATGTTCAGTAACTAACCACCTATATAGGGGCGATACGGTCACCGACATGCCTGGATCCACTGTCCCGTTCGGTCTCCCCCAGTCCCTGCTCGTCCTCGGCGGCACATCCGAGATCGCGCTGGCCACCGCGCGCCGGCTGATCGCCCGGGGCGCGCGCACGGTGTGGCTGGCGGGCCGCCCCTCGCCGGCCCTGGAACAGGCCGCCGCGCAGCTGCGCACGCTGGGCGCGGACACCCGCACCGTCGCCTTCGACGCCCTCGACCCCGAGTCGCACGAGACGGCCCTCGGCAAGGTCTTCGCCGAGGGCGACATCGACCTGGTGCTGCTCGCCTTCGGCATCCTCGGCGACCAGGCCCACGACGAGCGCGACCCGGTACGCGCCGTCCGGGTCGCCCAGACCAACTACACCGGAGCCGTCAGCGCGGGCCTGGTCACCGCCCGCGCCCTGCAGACCCAGGGCCATGGCTCCCTGGTGGTCCTGTCCTCCGTCGCCGGCGAGCGGGCCCGCCGCGCCGACTTCATCTACGGCTCCAGCAAGGCCGGCCTGGACGCCTTCGCCCAGGGCCTGGGCGACGCCCTGCACGGCACCGGTGTGCATGCCATGGTCGTACGCCCCGGACACGTCCGTACGGCGGCCATGGCCGGCCGGGAGCGGATCCCGCTCGCCACCACTCCGGAGGCCGTGGCCACGGCCATCGAGCTGGGGCTGCGCCGGCGCTCGGAAGCGGTGTGGGTGCCGGGCGCGCTGCGGCTGGTGATGACGGCGCTACGGCACATCCCGCGGACGCTGTTCCGCAGGCTGCCGCTGTAGGCCGGCGGGCCCGGGGAGCTACAGGCTCGCGATCGTCCCGCGTTCGATGTCCGCGCTGCCCGGTTGCGGCGGTACCACCGACACTCCGAACGTGTACTCCCGCAGCTTGCGCCAGATCAGATCGGTGCCCTGTTCGTACAGCGCGAAGCCGGTGCACGGCCACTGGGCGTCGAAGCCGGCCAGCTCCTCGAAGGCGCGGTCCATCGCCGCCTCGTCGATGCCGTGCGCGACGGTGACATGCGGGTGGTAGGGGAACTGCAGCTCGCGGGCCAGCGGCCCGGACGCCGCCCGCACCCGCTGCTGCAGCCAGGCGCAGTCCTCGGCGCCCTGGACGACACGGACGTAGACCACCGGGGACAGGGGACGGAACGTACCGGTGCCCGACAGGCGCATCGGGAACGGGCGGCCGGCCCCGGCGACCTCGGTGAGATACGCCTCGACGGCCGCCAGCTCCGACTGCGCGACCTCGGTCGGCGGCAGCAGCGTGACATGCGTGGGGATGCCGTGAGCCGCGGCGTCGCCGAAGCCCGCGCGCCGCTCCTGGAGCAGGCTGCCGTGGGGCTCCGGGACCGCGATCGACACGCCGATCGTTACGGTCCCCACGTCGTCTCCTGTCGTCGCGTCTGTCGTCTTCTCGGCCGTCTCGTCCGGGCCGTCGGCTATCGACTGTACGGCTATGGATGTCCTGTGGGCAGGCGCAGCGGAAGTGATGTGCAGCGCTCCGCCCACTCGGACGTGTGTACGGCCGTGCGCCTCAGCGCCGGTGCGTGCGTCTCAGTGCTTCGCCGGCAGGAATCCGACCCGGTCGTAGGCCTGCGCCAGCGTCTCCGCGGCGACCGCGCGCGCCTTCTCCGCGCCCTTGGCGAGGATCGAGTCGAGCGTCTCGGAGTCGTCCAGGTACTGCTGGGTGCGCTCACGGAACGGCGTCACGAAGTCGACCATGATCTCGGCCAGGTCCGTCTTGAGGGCGCCGTACATCTTGCCCTCGTACTCCCGCTCCAGCTCGGCGATCGGCGTGCCGGTGAGCGTGGAGTGGATGGTGAGGAGGTTCGACACGCCCGGCTTGTTCACCGCGTCGTAGCGGATCACGGTGTCCGTGTCGGTGACGGCGCTCTTGACCTTCTTGGCGGTGGTCTTCGGCTCGTCGAGCAGGTTGATCAGGCCCTTCGGCGTGGACGCCGACTTGCTCATCTTGATCGACGGGTCCTGCAGGTCGTAGATCTTCGCCGTCTCCTTGAGGATGTACGGCGCCGGGATCGTGAACGTCTCGCCGAACCGTCCGTTGAAGCGCTCGGCCAGGTCACGGGTCAGCTCGATGTGCTGGCGCTGGTCCTCGCCGACCGGCACCTCGTTCGCCTGGTACAGCAGGATGTCGGCGACCTGCAGGATCGGGTACGTGAACAGGCCGACGGAGGCGCGGTCGGCGCCCTGCTTGGCGGACTTGTCCTTGAACTGGGTCATCCGGCTCGCCTCGCCGAAGCCGGTGAGGCAGTTCATGATCCAGGCGAGCTGAGCGTGCTCGGGGACATGGCTCTGCACGAACAGCGTGCAGCGGTCCGGGTCCAGCCCCGCGGCCAGCAGCTGGGCGGCGGCGAGCCGGGTGTTCGACCGCAGCTCCCGCGGGTCCTGCGGGACCGTGATCGCGTGCAGGTCGACGACCATGTAGAACGCGTCGTGGGACTCCTGCAGGGCCACCCACTGGCGGACGGCGCCGAGGTAGTTGCCGAGGTGGAACGAGCCGGCGGTGGGCTGGATGCCGGACAGCACGCGGGGTTGGTCAGCGGAGGCCATGTCGCCCATTGTCTCATCGGCTGAGGGTGGGATCGGCCCGTGAGGTGGGGGGTGGTTCGGGTGCGTCGGGGACTGCGGACCATCTGTGGTTGCTCGCGCAGTTCCCCGCGCCCCTTCAGGTTGGCCGCCCCTTGGGGCATTGATCAGCCGAGGTCGATCTCCGGGTAGAGCGGGAAGCCGGAGACGAGGTCGGTCGCCCGGTGGGAGATCTCGTCGGCGATCTTCTCGTCCAGGACGTGGGCGGCCTTGCTCGGGGCGCCCGACTTGGTGGTGCCCGGTTCGGTGGTGGTGAGGACGCGGTCGATGAGAGCGGCGACCTCGTCCATCTCCGCCGTACCCAGGCCGCGGGTGGTCAGGGCCGGGGTGCCGATGCGGATGCCGGAGGTGTACCAGGCGCCGTTGGGGTCGGCCGGGATGGCGTTGCGGTTGGTGACGATGCCGGAGTCCAGCAGGGCGGCCTCGGCCTGGCGGCCGGTGAGGCCGTAGGAGGTGGCGACGTCGATCAGGCTGAGGTGGTTGTCCGTGCCGCCGGTGACCAGGGTGGCGCCGCGCCGCATGAGGCCCTCGGCGAGGGCGCGGGAGTTGTCGACGATGCGCTGGGCGTAGTCCTGGAAGGCGGGCTGCCGGGCCTCGGCGAGGGCGACGGCCTTGGCGGCCATGACGTGCGGCAGCGGACCGCCGAGGACCATCGGGCAGCCCCGGTCGACCTGGTCCTTGAGGGAGTCGTCGCACAGCACCATGCCGCCGCGCGGGCCGCGCAGCGACTTGTGGGTGGTGGTCGTGACGATCTGGGCGTGCGGGACCGGGTCGAAGTCGCCGGTGAAGACCTTGCCGGCGACGAGGCCCGCGAAGTGGGCCATGTCGACCATCAGGGTCGCCCCGACCTCGTCGGCGATCTCGCGCATGATCCGGAAGTTCACCTGACGGGGGTACGCCGAGTAGCCCGCCACGATGATCAGCGGCTTGAACGCTCGGGCCTGGGCGCGCAGGGCGTCGTAGTCGATCAGGCCGGTCTTCGGGTCCGTGCCGTAGGAGCGCTGGTCGAACATCTTGCCCGAGATGTTCGGGCGGAAGCCGTGGGTGAGGTGGCCGCCGGCGTCCAGGGACATGCCGAGCATGCGCTGGTTGCCGAAGGCCTGGCGCAGCTCGGCCCAGTCGGCCTCGGAGAGGTCGTTGACCTGGCGGGCGCCGGCCTTCTCCAGGAAGGGGGCCTCGACCCGGTGGGCGAGGACGGCCCAGAAGGCGACGAGGTTGGCGTCGATGCCGGAGTGCGGCTGGACGTAGGCGTGGCGGGCGCCGAAGAGCTCGCGCGCGTGCTCGGCGGCCAGCGCCTCCACGGTGTCGACATTGCGGCAGCCGGCGTAGAAGCGGCGGCCGATGGTGCCCTCGGCGTACTTGTCGCTGAACCAGTTGCCCATCGCCAGCAGCGTCGCCGGGGAGGCGTAGTTCTCGGAGGCGATCAGCTTGAGCATCTCGCGCTGGTCGGCGACCTCCTGACCGATGGCGTCGGCGATGCGCGGTTCGACGGCGCGGATGACGTCGAGGGCGGCGCGGAAGGCGGTGGACTCGGTGGAGAGAGACTGCTGCTCAGGCATGAGGACCTCCGGACGGTGTGCGTACAGCGTTCACGTTCGGCCCAGGCGCACGGCACACATCACACTCGGGCCGCTCCCCGATGGTCCGTCCCATCCCAGCGCGCCAGTCACGGCCCGCTGATCAGCCTACCGGGCGTGTCCGGCGTGGCAGGCCCTCGTCCACCATGCGAGCGAGGATAAGAAGGAGCCCACCGTCGTGTTCCCGCCGGATCCGGGAGAGGCCATGACCGCTGCTGAGGACGCTGAAGACCTCGTCGCCGCCGCCGAGGCGCACTGCGCGCCCACCTACCGCCCGCTGCCGGTCGTCGTGGCGACGGCGGAGGGCGCGTGGCTGACGGATGTGGAGGGCCGGCGGTATCTGGATCTGCTGGCCGGTTACTCGGCGCTGAACTTCGGGCACGGCAACCGGCGGCTGGTCGAGGCGGCGAAGGCCCAGCTGGAGCGGGTGACGCTGACCTCCCGCGCCTTTCTGCACGACCGGTTCGCCGCGTTCTGCACGGAGCTGGCCGAGCTGTGCGGCATGGAGATGGTGCTGCCGATGAACACCGGCGCGGAGGCGGTGGAGAGCGCGGTGAAGACGGCCCGGAAGTGGGGGTACCGGGTGAAGCGGGTGCCCGCGGAGATGGCGAAGATCGTGGTCGCGGCCGGCAACTTCCACGGTCGTACGACGACGGTCATCAGCTTCTCCACCGACCCGGAGGCGCGCGCGGACTTCGGGCCCTACACACCGGGGTTCCAGATCGTGCCGTACGGCGATCTGACGGCGATGCGGGAGGCCCTGACGGAGAACACCGTGGCGGTGCTGCTGGAGCCCATCCAGGGCGAGAACGGGGTGATCGTGCCGCCGGCGGGCTATCTCCCGGCCGTCCGGGAGCTGACGCGGGAGCGGAACGTGCTCTTCGTCGCCGACGAGATCCAGTCGGGGCTCGGCCGGACCGGGCGGACCTTCGCGTGTGAGCACGAGGGCGTGGTGCCGGACATGTATGTGCTGGGCAAGGCGCTGGGCGGCGGGATCCTGCCGGTGTCGGCGGTGGTGTCGAGCGCGGCGGTGCTCGGCGTGTTCCGGCCGGGCGAGCACGGGTCGACGTTCGGCGGGAACCCGCTGGCCTGCGCGGTGGCGCTGGAGGTGATCGCCATGCTGCGGACGGGCGAGATCCAGGCGCGGGCGGCCGAGCTGGGCGAGCGGATGCACCGGGCGCTGGCGCAGCTGCCCGCCACCGGCGCGGTGACGGCGGTCCGCGGGCGTGGGCTATGGGCGGGCGTGGACCTCGCGCCGAGGGTCGGTACGGCACGGGAGGTGTCGGAGCAGCTGATGGACCGGGGTGTGCTGGTGAAGGACACCCACGGCGCCACCCTGCGGCTCGCTCCCCCGCTGGTGATCTCCGAGGCGGACCTGGACTGGGGCCTGGAGCAGCTGGCGGCCGTGCTGGGTGCCGAGCCCAGGTGAGCTAGAGGATCACATGGGGCAGAAAGCGGGCGTATTCGTCGGTGATCAGGCCCGACGACTCGCGGATGCCCAGGCCGGCCGCCTCGTCCCGGACGACCCAGGCGCCGAGGACGACGTGGTTGCCGTCGAAGGCGGGGAGCGGGGCGAGCCCCTGATAGCAGCAGGGTTCGTCGCGCGGGACGGGCTCGGCGCCGGGCTCGTGCACGGTCACGCCCGCGCCCTCGCGGCCGAGCAGGGGCTTCGCCACGTAGCCCGACGACCGCGCCAGCTCGCGCGGGCCGTCCAGATAGGCGGGCAGGAGGTTCGGGTGGCCGGGGTAGAGCTCCCAGAGGACCGCCAGCAGCGCCTTGTTGCTCAGCAGCATCTTCCAGGCGGGTTCGATCCACAGGGTCGAGCCGGTGCCCCCGCCGTTGTCGAGGGTGTCCAGGACATGCCCGGCGAAGGCGTCGGTGGTGAGCCATTCCCAGGGGTAGAGCTTGAAGATGCCGCGGATGAACCGGAGCTGGTTGTCCACGAAGCGGCCCGAGAGGGTGTCCCAGCCGATCTCCTCCATGGACAGCCAGTCGGTGTCGAGGCCGGCCTGTTCGGCGGTCTCCTTCAGATAGGCGACCGTCATCAGGTCCTCGCCGAGTTCGTCGGCCGAGGAGTGCGCGAAGTGCAGCGGGCTGCCGGGCGGGAGGAGCCCGGCCTGGGACCGCCAGGCGTCGACGAGGCGTTCGTGCAGGGAGTTCCACTGGTCGGCGCCGGGGAAGCGGTCCTCCATCCAGAACCACTGCGGCGAGGCGGCCTCCACCAGGGAGGTCGGGGTGTCCGCGTTGTACTCCAGCAGCTTGGCCGGGCCGGTGCCGTCGTAGCGCAGGTCGAACCGGCCGTAGAGGGAAGGGAGTTCGGCGCGGCGGGCCCAGGCCTCGGTGACCGCGGCGGCCACCCGCGGGTCGGTGATGCCGAGGTCGGCGAGCCGGTCCTCGGCCACGATGTGCCCGGCGGCGGCGAGGCACATCCGGTGCAGTTCCTCGACGGTCTCCTCCAGCGCCTCGATCTCGTCCAGGGTGAAGACGTAGTAGGCGCTCTCGTCCCAGTAGGGGCGCAGTGAGCCGTCGGGGTGGCGGGTGAGGGGGTAGACGAGTCCCTGTTCCTCGACGGTCTGCTGCCAGCCGGGGCGGGGTGCAGTGGTACGGCGTTCCATGGTGACGGTCCCGGTCAGCCGCCGGAGCTGTGGTGGCCGCCGCCGAAGCCGCCGCGGTGGACTCCGTGGCCGCCGCCGGAGGAACCGCCGGAGCCCCTGCGGGGCCTGGTGAAGGAGCCGCCGTCCACCCAGGAGCCCTGCTTCTTGCCGCCGTAGTACCAGTCGGCGTTCACGGCGGCCTTGGTCGTCTTGCAGTTCTTGTCGGAGACGACCTTGTAGCCCTTGGCGAAGTTGTAGCTGCCTCGGTCGACGCAGCGCTTGTCGGGTTCGGAGGAGCAGGCGGTGAGGGCGGCGGCCAGTAGGCCCATGCCGCCGAGGACGACCGTGCCGGACCGCAGCCGACGGCGCGTGTTCTCCATCTGTGGTGTCTCCCCCGTGTGTGTGCACCGTTGTGTGCGCCATTGTGTGCACCGTGCTTCTGCGCGCACCGTGCTCCGTCGTATTTCCGGATCAGACTAGAGAACGGTAAGAGCGCAGACCACAGTGGGGGATCGGGACGGCCCTCTCCTAGAGTCCCTTTGTGCTCTTTGGAATGGTGTGCGCCCTTGGCGCGGCGGTCTGCTTCGGCACCGCGACGGTCTTTCAGGCGGTGGCCGCGCAAACGGCCGGTACGGGTGGCGGCGGTGAGGCGGCGCTGCTGCTACGGGCGGTGCGGCAGTGGCGGTATCTGCTCGGACTGGGACTGGACGGGCTGGGCTTCGTCTTCCAGATCGCGGCGCTGCGGTCCCTGCCGATCTATGCGGTCAGCGCGGCCCTGGCGTCGAGTCTGGCGGTGACCGCTGTGGTCGCGGCGCGCCTGCTGCGGGTGCGGCTGAGCGGCACGGAGTGGGGCGCGGTGGCCGTGGTGTGCGCCGGGCTCGCGATGCTGGGGCTGGCGTCCGGGCCGGAGGGCAAGGAGGGCGGCTCGGACGCGCTGCGGTACGTGATGCTCGGCGTGGCCGTCGGGATGCTCCTGCTGGCGCTCGCGGGCGGGCGGCTGTCCGGGCGGGCGCGGGCACTCGTGCTGGGGCTGGGCGCCGGGTTCGGGTTCGGGGTGGTGGAGGTGACGGTCCGGCTGATCGACAGCCTGGCGCCGGCAGACCTGCTCACCAACCCGGCGACGTATGCGCTGGTGATCGGCGGCGGTGCCGCGTTCATCCTGCTCACATCGGCTCTCCAGCGGGGCTCGGTCACCACGGCGACCGCCGGGCTGGTGATCGGCGAGACGATCGGGCCCGCCGCGGTGGGCGTCATCTGGCTGGGCGACCGTACGAGGGAGGGCCTGACCTGGCTCGCGGTGCTCGGGTTCGCGGTGGCGGTGGCCGGGGCGATGGCGCTCGCGCGCTTCGGGGAGGCGCCGGTGGAGGAGCCGGCGGCGGAGGAGCCGGTCGCCTGAGGGGGGTGCGCTGGGTCGCCCGGCGAGTGCGGGTGGTGGGTGGCTTGTCGCGCCCACGCGGCGGAGCCGCATATCGACGCGGCCTCGCGCCCCTATGGCTGCTGAATTGCTGCTGACGCCTGCTACGGAAGGACCCGGCACAACGCTTCCAGTGCGCCCGCCCACGCGCTGTCCGGTGGTGTTGCGTAGCCCACCACCAGGGCGTCCAGCGGCTCGGTCACGGCCTGGGGGTGGCGGTGGTAGGCGAGGCCGTGGAGGGCGAGGCCCTGCCAGCCGGCGGCCTGGATCACCGACTGTTCCAGGCCAGGGGGCAGGCGGAGCACGGCGTGCAGGCCGGCCGCGATGCCCGTGACCGTCACCTCGGGGGCGCCGGCGGCCACCGCGGCGGTCAGGGCGTCGCGACGGCGCCGGTAGCGCAGCCGGGAGGAGCGGACCTGGCGGTCGTAGGCGCCGGAGGTGAGGAACTCGGCGAGGGTGAGCTGTTCGAGTACGCCCACGGTGTCGGCGCCGCCCTTGGCCGCGGCCGCCTCCTCCGCGAGGGCCGGCGGCAGCACCGTCCAGGCCAGGCGCAGTCCGGGGGCCAGGGACTTGCTGGCGGTGCCGAAGTAGATCACGCGGTCGGGGTCCAGACCCTGGAGGGCGCCGACGGGCTGGCGGTCGTAGCGGAACTCGCCGTCGTAGTCGTCCTCCAGGATCAGTCCGCCGGTGCGCCGCGCCCAGTCCACGACGGCGGCGCGCCGGTCGGGGTGCAGGGCCGTGCCCATGGGGAACTGGTGGGCCGGGGTCAGCAGCACCGCGCCGGCGTCGCCCGGGTCGCGGGTGTCCGTGCCGAGTTCGTCGTACGGGAGCGCGGGGGTCGCGAGGCCCGCCTGCCGGATCCGGCGCCAGTGGACGTCCAGGCCGTACGACTCCACCGCCACCGTCCGTACCCCGCGCGCCCGCAGGACCGGGCCGATGATGTGCAGGGCGTGGGCGAAGCCGGAGGTGATCAGGATGGTCTCCGGGTCGGTGCGCACGCCGCGGGCGCGGGCGAGGTAGCCGGCGAGGGCGCGGCGCAGCTCGGGGTGGCCGCGCGGGTCGCCGTAGCCGAGGGCGTCGTGCGGGGCGGTGGTCAGGGCGCGGCGGGCGGCCCGCAGCCACTCGGCGCGCGGGAAGGCGGCCAGGTCGGGGCTGCCGGGGATGAGGCTGTGGGCGGGGCGGGCCGGGGCGCCGGGGCGGGTCGGTGTGCCCCGGTCCCGCGCGGTGCGGGCGGGCGTCACGGCCGCGCGTGCGGCCACCCGTGTCCCGGAGCCCTGGCGGGCGGTCAGCCAGCCCTCGGCGACCAGGTCGGCGTAGGCCTCGGCGACGGTGTTGCGGGCGATGCCGAGGTCGGTGGCGAGGCTGCGGGAGGAGGGCAGCCGGGTGCCGGGGGCGAGCCGGCCGGTGCGGACCGCGTCCCGCAGGGCGTCGGTCAGGCCCCGGCGCAGCCCGCCGGAGCCGGTCGGTTCGAGGTGCAGGTCGACGCCCAGAGTGGCCCGTGATTCCACCATGGAAATGGACCATACTCCTGGGCTGCCTCGCTCGTAGGGTCGAGGACATGAGCACACAGACCAGCACCGAGAACACCGTCGGGTATGTCCCCGAGCACACCCCCCGGATGCAGTTCGCCCAGCACGCCCCCGAGGTCTACAAGGCGATGATCCGGCTGGACGCCGCCGCCCGGCAGGGCGTGGACCCCACGCTGTACGAGCTGGTGAAGATCCGCGCCTCGCAGCTCAACCACTGCGCGTTCTGCCTCGACATGCACACCAAGGACGCGCTGGCGGCCGGTGAGCGCGTGGAGCGGATCGTGCAGCTCAGCGCGTGGGAGGAGTCGCGGCACTTCTACACCGCGAAGGAGCTGGCGGCGATCGAGCTGACCGAGGCGGTCACCGTCCTCACCGACGGCTTCGTGCCGGACGAGGTGTACGAGCGGGCCGCGAAGCAGTTCGAGGAGGCCGAGCTGGCCCAGCTGATCGCCGCGATCACGGTGATCAACGCCTGGAACCGGATCGGCGTGACCACCCGCATGGTCCCGGGCCACTACCAGTCCGGACAGCACAAGTGAGCCGTACGCAGATACTGGACCGCGAGGTCGCGCAGGCGATGTCCGCGCTCAGCGCGGCCTCGAAGAAGGGGCTCGGCGATCCGGTCCTCGCCGAACTGGTGATGATCCGGGCCTCGCAGCTCAACCACTGCGCGTTCTGCCTGGACATGCACCTCCGACTGGCCCGGAAGAGCGGGGAGTCGCAGGACCGCGTCCAGCTGCTCGACGCCTGGGAGGAGACCGAGGACCTCTACAGCGAGCGGGAGCGGGCCGCGCTCGCGCTGACCGAGGCGGTCACCGTGCTCACCGGCGGCGTGCCGGACGAGGTGTACGAGCGGGCCGCGCACCACTTCGGTGAGGCCGAACTCGCCCATCTCATCGGCCTGATCACCGCCATCAACGGCTGGAACCGTCTGATGGTCAGCCGTCGCGTCCCGCCCGGGGGGTACCAGCCATGAGCAAGACCGAGGTGTTCCGCGCGCTGCATCTGGGGCGCGCCCAGGACGATCCGCTGGTGCTGCCCGGACCCTGGGACGCGGCCAGCGCCCGGGTGTTCGCCGAGGCCGGGTTCCCGGCGCTGGCCACGCCGAGCGCGGGGGTCGCCGCCTCGCTCGGGTACGAGGACGGCGCCACCCCGGCCGATGAGATGTTCGCGGCGGTCGCCCGGATCTGCCGGGCCGTGGACGTGCCGGTGTCGGCGGACATCGAGAGCGGGTACGGGCTCGCGCCCAAGGAGCTGGTGGAGCGGCTTCTTCAGGCCGGTGCCGTCGGCTGCAACCTGGAGGACTCGGCCGGGGGCGTGCTCAGGGATCCGCACGAGCAGGCGGAGTTCCTCGCCGAGTTCCGCGAGGAGGCCGCCGGTCGGCTGTTCCTCAACGCCCGCGTGGACGTCTTCGTGCGCGGCGGCAAGGATCCGGAGAAGGCCGTCGAGCGGGCCGCGGCGTACGTGGCGGCGGGCGCCGACTGCGTCTACCCGATCCAGGCCCCGGCGGACGCGCTGCCGCTGCTGCGGGCCGGGGTCCAGGGCCCGATCAACATCAACACCCGGCCGGACGGCGAGGGCCCCTCGCCCGCCGAACTCGGCGAACTCGGGGCCACCCGCATCACGTTCGGACCGGGACTCCAGCGGATGGCGACGGCCGCCCTGCGGGACATCGCCAACAGCCTTGCCTCATAGGGCCGTTCAGGACAGCCACTTCTTCCATGCCTCGGGGTGGCTGTCCACCCACTTCTTCGCCGCGTCCTGAGGGGACAGCTTCTCGTCGGCGATCATCAGGGAGACCTCGTTCTGGTCCTCGGTCGTCCACGTGAACTTCTTCAGGAAGGCCGCCGCCTTGCCGCCGGACTTCGCGAAGTCGGCGTTGAGGTACTTCTGCAGCGGGGTGTGCGGATAGGCGCAGGTGATCTTCGCCGTGTCCGCGTCACAGCCGTCCTTGTACGGCGGCAGCTTCACCTCGGTCATGGGCACCTTCTTGAACAGCCACTGGGGTGAGTACCAGTAGGTCAGGAAGGGCTTCTTGTCCTTGGCGAACTGCTTCATCTGGGTGATCTGGGCGGCCTCGGAGCCGGCGAAGACGACCTGGTAGTCCAGCTTCAGGTTCTGCACCAGGGCCTTGTCGTTGGTGACGTACGACGGGGAGCCGTCCATCAGCTGGCCCTTGCCGCCGCTCTCCGCGGTGCGGAAGAGGGAGGAGTACTTGTCGAGGTTCTTCCAGTCCGTGATGTCCGGGTGCTGCTTGACCAGGTAGGTGGGGACGAACCAGCCGATGTGGCCGGTCACCCCGAGGTCGCCGCCGCGCGCGATCGTCTTCTTGTCCTCGACGTAGCGCTTCTCCTGGTCCGGGTGGCCCCAGTCCTCCAGGATCGCGTCGACCCGGCCCTGGCTGAGCGCGTCCCACGCGGGCACCTCGTCGACCTGGACGGTGTCGACGCGGTAGCCGAGCTTGTGCTCCAGGAGGTACTGGGCGACGGCCACGTTGGACTGCGCGCCCACCCAGGACTGCACGGACAGGGTCACGGACTTCGCGCCCCGGGCGCCCGCGAACGGCGACGCCTGCTTGGTCATGTCGGCGGCGCCGCAGCCGGTGAGCAGCGACACGGTGGCCGCTCCGGCGGCGATCAGCGCCGTCCTGCGCTTGAGCTTCGTCATGTCACGCTCCCTTCTTCGCGCGTCGCTCGGTGGGCTGGGTCACCCGGTCGAGCATCAGGCCCAGGCAGACGATGGCGGCACCGGCCACCAGGCCGGTCGCCAGGTCGCCCTGGGCGAGGCCGAAGGCGACGTTGTAGCCGAGGGCGCCACCGCCGACCAGGCCGCCGATGATGACGACGGCGAGGACCAGGACCACGCCCTGGTTGAGGGCGAGCAGCAACGAGCGCCGGGCGAGCGGGAGCTGGACCTGCCACAGCTGCTGGCGGCCGGTCGCGCCGAGGGACCGCGCCGACTCCAGCGCGGCCGGGTCGACCTGGCGCAGCCCCTGCGCGGTGATCCGGACGACGGCCGGCAGGGCGTAGACGACGGCCGCGGCGACGGCGGGCGCGCGGCCCACGCCGAACAGGGCGACGACCGGGATCAGATACACGAACTGCGGCATGGTCTGGAACACGTCCAGGACCGGGCGCAGGGCGCGTTCGACCCGGTCGCTGCGGGCGGCGGCGATACCGGTCGCGAACCCGAGGACCAGGGTGACGGCGACGGCGGCCAGCACCTGCGAGAGCGTGTCGAGGGCCGGTCCCCAGACGCCGAGCACACCGATCGCGGCCATGGCGAGTACGGCGGTCAGGGCGGTGCGCCAGGTGCCGATCGACCAGGCCAGCGCGGCGACGATCAGCAGCACCGACCACCAGGGCAGCCACAGCAGCCCGGAGCGGACCGGGTCGAGCACCCAGGTGGTGAAGTGACCCGCCCAGTCGGCCGTACCGCCGACGACCGGGACACCGGAGTACAGATGGCCGGTCATCCAGTCGACGGCGCGGTTGACCGGTTCGGCGATGTTCAGGGTCCAGCCGGCGGGCCAGTCCAGCCGGCCGAGGAGGCGGGCGGCCAGGGCGGCGGCGACGGTGACGGCGAGGGCGTACGGCCAGCCGATCGCCCGGGTCCGCGGCTCTCCCGTCGCGCCGGCTCCGGCGCCGGCGGCCGCGGTGACGCGGTCCAGGACGATCGCGAGCAGCACGATGGGGATGCCGGCGGCGAGGGCCGCGCCGACGTCGACGGAGGCGAGCGCCTGGTAGACGCGGTCGCCGAGGCCGCCGGCGCCGATGACCGAGGCGATGACGGCCATGGACAGCGCCATCATGATCGTCTGGTTGAGGCCGAGGAGGAGTTCGCCCCGGGCCAGCGGGATACGGGCGGTCAGCAGCCGCTGGCGGCGAGTCGCGCCGAGCGACTCCACGGCCTCCAGGACTTCGGGGTCGGCGCCGCGCAGGCCGAGCGCGGTGAGGCGGGCCATCGGCGGTGCGGCGTAGACGACGGTGGCGAGGACGGCCGCGGGGACGCCGATGCCGAAGACCAGGACGACGGGGAGGAGGTAGGCGAAGGCCGGGAGCACCTGCATGGTGTCCAGGACCGGGCGCAGGGCGCGGTTCAGCCGGTCGGAGAGGCCGGCGGCGAGGCCGAGCAGCGCGCCGACGAGCACGGAGGCGAGGACCGCGACGACCATCAGCGCGAGGGTCTGCATGGTCGGGACCCACATGCCGAGCGCTCCGCAGCTCAGCAGGGCGACGGCCGTGCCGGCGGCCAGCCGGACCCCGGCGACGCGCCAGGCGACCAGGGCGCCGAGGACCGTGACGCCGGTCCAGCCCGCGGCGAGCAGGGTGAGGTAGACGGCGCGTACGGAGAGGACGACGGCGTTGCTGATGTAGCCGAAGAAGTACAGGAACAGCGGGTGGCTGTCCCGGTTGTCGATGACCCAGTTACTGGCCGAGGCGAGCGGTTTGGCGAGGCTGACGGTCAGCTCGTGGGGCCAGGCGGCGCCGGGCCACTGGGAGGCGGCCCAGGGGGCGAGGACCGCGGCGACGAGGCCGAGCAGCAGGAGCTTGCCCGCGGCCCGGCTCTTGAGCAGACCGGGTTCGGTGGTGCCGGCGGAGGTCGGGACGGTGAGCGTTGCCATCAGACGCCCTCCGGAGCGGTGCGGGGGGCGGGTACGCCGGCGACCACGGCGAGCAGGCGCTTGTGGTCGACGACGCCCAGACAGCGGTCGTCCTCCACCACGCAGGCGGGGCCGCCGAGGCCGGCCACCGTCTTGATCGCGTCGGCCACCACGGCGTCCGGCCGCAGAGCGCCCGGGTGCTCGGATCCCTTGCAGGCGCCCGGCTTCATCGCCGTGCGCACGGTCATGACCTGCTCGCGCGGGACCTCGCGGACGAACTCGCGGACGTAGTCGTCGGCCGGGGAGCCGACGATCTCCTCCGGGGTGCCCAGCTGGACGACCTTGCCGTCGCGCATCAGGGCGATACGGTCACCGAGTTTGAGGGCCTCGGCGAGGTCGTGGGTGATGAAGACCATCGTGCGGCCCTCCTCGCGGTGCAGCCGGGCCACCTCGTCCTGCATGTCGCGCCGGATGAGCGGGTCGAGGGCGCTGAACGGCTCGTCGAACAGGAGCACCTCGGGGTCGACCGCCAACGCCCGTGCCAGACCCACCCGTTGACGCTGGCCGCCGGACAGCTGGGCGGGCCGGCGGTGTTCCATGCCCTCCAGGCCGACCTTGGCGACGACCTCGGCGGCCCGCTCCCGGCGTTCGGCCTTGCCGACGCCCTGGATCTCCAGGCCGTAGGCCACGTTGTCGAGGACGCTGCGGTGCGGGAGCAGGCCGAAGTGCTGGAAGACCATCGCGGCACGGTGGCGGCGCAGTTCGCGCAGCCGGGACTTGTCCATCGCGCGGACGTCCTCGCCGTCGATGGCGATGCTGCCGGCCGTCGGCTCGATGAGCCGGGTCAGACAGCGCACCAGGGTGGACTTGCCGGAACCCGACAGGCCCATCACCACGAAGACCTCGCCCTTGCGGACGTCGAAGGAGACATCACGCACGGCCGCGGTGCAGCCGGTGCGGGCGCGGAGGTCGGCGGGGTCCAGTGCGCTGAGTTCCGGGTCCGAGGGAACGCGCTCCGGCTTCGAGCCGAAGACCTTCCACAGCCCGGAGACGGAAAAGACGGGGGTCTGGACGGGGGTCTGTATGGCGGTACCCATCAGGCACCACCTCCGATCAGGTCGACGGCTTTCTCCCCGACCATGAGCACCCCGATCATCGGGTTCACGGCGGGCATGGTCGGGAAGACGGAAGCATCGGCGATCCGGATGCCGTCGAGGCCGCGGATCTTCAACTCCGGGTCGACGACGGCGAGTTCGTCGTCCCCGTCACCCATCTTGCAGGTGCCGGCCGGGTGGTAGACGGTGTGCGCGACCTTGCGGGCGTACTCGCTCAGCCCGGCGTCGTCGGTGATCTCCGGGCCGGGGCAGACCTCGCGCTTGAGCCAGCTCGCGAGCGGCTCGGCCTGGGCGATCTCGCGGGCGACGCGGATGCCGTCGACCAAGGTGCGGCCGTCGTAGTCGTCCTCGTCGGTGAAGTACCGGAAGTCGAGGGCGGGCTTCACGGACGGGTCGGCGCTGGTCAGATAGAGCCGGCCGCGGGACTTCGGCTTGGGGATGTTCGGGGTCATCGACACCCCGAACTCCGGGCGCTCGTACCCGAGTCGCTCCGGGTTGTCCGTGAACGGGATCTGGTAGAAGTGGAACATCAGGTCCGGGCCCGCGTGGTCGGGGTCGCGGTGCACGAACAGGCCCGCGTCGGAGTCCATCGCGGAGTTCTCCGGGATCGGTCCATGGGTCTCCCAGACGATGACCGACTCGGGGTGGTCCAGCAGGTTCTCGCCGACGCCCGGCAGATCGAGCACGACGGGGATGCCCAGCGCTTCGAGGTCCTTACGGGGTCCGATGCCCGAGTGCATCAGCAGCCGCGGGGAGTCGACGGCGCCCGCGCACAGCACGACCTCGTTACGGGCGCGGACCAGCAGTTCCTCGCCGTCCTTGGTGCGCACGTGCACGCCCTCGGCGCGGGTACCGGTCAGCTCCAGCCTGTGCGCCCAGGTCTCCAGCAGGACGGTCAGGTTGGGACGCTCGTCCATCACCGGGTGGAGGTAGGCCACGGACGCGCTCGACCGCTTGTTGTTCTCCGGGTGGTAGGCGAGGTCGAAGAAGCCGACGCCCTCGGTGAACGGCTTCTTGTTGAAGCCCTCGATCCGGGGCACGCCGAGTGCCGACTGGGCGGCGTCGACGAAGTCGCGGGCGATGGCGTTCCGGTCCTTCTCGTCGACCGAGACGATGTTGTTCTTCAGCCGGGCGAAGTAGGCCTCCATGGGGACGGCGCCCCAGCCCTTGGCGCCGGCCGCCTCCCACTCGTCCCAGTCGGACGGCAGCGGCTTGAAGGAGATGAGGGTGTTGTGCGAGGAGCAGCCGCCGAGGACACGGGCGCGGCTGTGCCGGATGTGGGAGTTGCCGCGCGGCTGCTCCACCGTCGGGTAGTCGTAGTCGAGGTCGCCGCCGAGCAGGCCCATCCAGCGGCGCAGGGTGAGGACGTCGTCGCGGCCGACGTCGCTCGGGCCGCCCTCGATGACGGCGACGGTGACATCCGGGTTCTCGGTGAGACGGGAGGCGATGACGGAGCCGGCGGTGCCGCCGCCGATGACGACGTAGTCGTACAGATGAGGGGTGGTCTCGGACATGAGGGGTGTTACTCCAGGAGGTGTTGAAGAGCGGGGACTCAGCCGGTGAACCAGCGCACCGGCTTCGGCGCGAGGTTCTGGTACACGTGCTTGGTCTCGCGGTACTCGGCGAGTCCTGCCGGCCCCAGCTCGCGGCCGGTGCCGCTCTTGCCGAAGCCGCCCCACTCCGCCTGCGGCAGATAGGGGTGGAAGTCGTTGATCCAGACGGTGCCGTGGCGCAGCCGGCCGGCGACCCGGCGGGCCCGGCCCGCGTCCGCGGTCCAGACGGCGCCGGCGAGGCCGTACTCGGTGTCGTTGGCGAGGAGGACCGCCTCGTCCTCGGTGCGGAAGGTCTCCACGGTCAGGACGGGTCCGAAGACCTCCTCGCGGACGACCTTCATCTCGCGGTGGCAGGCGTCGAGAACGGTCGGCTCGTAGAAGTAGCCGGATTCCGGGCGGGTCTCGCTCGGCTCGGGCCGCTTGCCGCCGCAGCGCAGCACCGCGCCCTCGGCGAGCGCGGAGGCGACGTACGCCTCGGTCTTCTCGCGCTGCTGCGCGGAGACGAGCGGGCCGCACTCGACGCCGTCCGCCGTGCCGCGGCCGAGCCTGATCCGCTGGGCGCGGCGGGCGAGTTCGGTGACGAAGCGGTCCCTGACCGACTCCTCGACGATGAGGCGGGCGCCGGCGGAGCAGACCTGGCCGCTGTGGATGAAGGCGGCGTTGAGGGCCTGGTCGACGGCCGTGTCGAAGTCCTCCTCGGTGGCGCAGGAGTCGGCGAAGACGACGTTGGGGTTCTTGCCGCCGAGTTCGAGGGCGACCTTCTTCACGCTCGGGGCGGCGGCCTGGGCGACCTTGACGCCGCTGACCAGGCCGCCGGTGAAGGAGACCAGGTCGACGTCGGGGTGCTCGGCGAACCGGGCGCCGACGGTGTGACCGGGGCCGGTGACGATGTTGGCCACGCCGGCGGGCAGTCCGGCCTCGGCGAGCAGGCCGATCAGCGCGACGGTCGTCAGCGGCGTGATCTCGCTGGGCTTGATGACGAAGGTGTTGCCGGCGGCGAGCGCCGGGGCGATCTTCCAACTGGCCTGGAGGAGCGGGTAGTTCCAGGGGGTGATCAGCGCGCACACACCGACGGGCTCGTGCACGACCACGCTGTGGATGTCGGGCGAGCCCGCGTCCACGACCCGGCCGGGGGCCTCGGCGGCGACGAGGTCGGCGAAGTAGCGGAAGGAGTCGGCGACACAGTCGATGTCGATACGGCCCTCTTCGACGGTCTTGCCCGCGTCCCGGCTCTCCAGCAGGCCGAGCTCCGCACGGTCCCGCACGAGGAGATCGGCGACGCGGCGCAGCAGGGCGGCACGCTCGGCGACGGGGGTGCCGGGCCAGGGGCCGTGGTCGAAGGCCTGCCGGGCGGCGGCGATCGCACGCTCGGCGTCCTTCTCGTCACCCTCCGCGACGACGGCGAACGGCCGGGCGTCCGCGGGGTCGAGGATCTCGCGCGTCGCGCCGGAGATCGCTTCCAGCCACTCACCGCCCGCGTGAATGGTCGCCTGGGCCTGTCGTTCCGCTCTGTCCGCCATGATCGGTATTGCCTTCCGTTCCTGATCCATGCCCCTGTGTGACGCGCATGCCGCCCTCGGGGACCGGCACCGCCTGCCCCGGTCCGGCGCAAGCCATGCGTAATCGGTGGCCGAAAGTGCGGCTCGTCACTGAAAATATGACCGAAAAGGGACAATTCGGCCGGGGGGCCGGTCAGGAGTGCAGGTCGGCCGGGCCGCCCAGGTTGCGGATCATCCGGCGCAGGACGTCCAGCGTGGTGGCGTAGTCCTCCTCCGGGACACCCTCGTGGATCTCGGCACGCACCCGCGCCAGGACGTCGACGGCCCGCCCGGTGGCCGCCCGGCCGGCCTGGGTGAGGTGCAGCTTCCCGGCCCCGTCGACAGTCAGCCACCCGCGGGCGGTCAGGGTGTCGACGGCCCGGCCGATCACCTCGGGACCGGCGTCGAGATGCGCCGCCAGCCGGCCCTGGAACTCGGCCCGGGTGCGGGGCGCCGGATCCGCCGCGATGTCCTTCAGCACCCACCACTGCGGCTGGGTGAGATCGATTCCGGCCAGGGCGCCGCGCAGATGACGTACGACGGCCTGATGGGCGACCCAGGTCCAGTAGCCGACGGGCTGGACGGTCGACGAGGAGGGGGCTGAGGCGGGCGTCATGCGGCCACGCTAGGAGCGGCGGCGCCCCGGCGCCCGGCACGCGCCGCGAAACGGGTGAGCCGGTGGACGGACGAGGCGGCCGACGGGCGGGCCGGTGGACGGGCGGGCCGGTGGACGGGGCCGGGGTCTCTGACTACAGTCAAAGAATGCAGACCTTTGACTCAGGTCAAGAAGTCGCGCGGTCGGTCTCGGCCGAGGACGTCGCCGCCTTCCGCCGCTTCAACCGGTATCTCACCCGCCGTATCGGCGTCCTGGACGACCACTACCTCGGCCAGGACCGGCCGCTCGGCGAGGCCCGGCTGCTGTTCGAGATCGGTGCCGGGGTGTCCCTGCGGGAGCTGCGGGGGCGGCTCGGGCTGGACGCCGGCTATCTCAGCCGGATGGTGAAGGCGCTGGAGGCGCAGGGCATGGTCCGGGTCGGCGTGCCCGCGCACGACAACCGGCTGCGCGTCGTCGAGCTGACGCCCGCCGGCCGCTCGGAGGTCGCCGAGCAGAACCGCCGGTCCGACGCCCTGGTGGCCGGCCTCCTCGACGGGCTCACCCCCGCCCAGCGGGCCGAGCTGACCGGGGCCATGGCGAGCGCGCAGCGCCTGCTGCGGCTGGCCGCCATCACCGTCGAGACCGTCGACGGTGCCGCACCGGACGCCCGGGCCTGTCTGGAGGCCTACGCGGCGGACATCGACGCGCGCTTCCCCGAGGGCTACGACCAGGCCACCCTGGTCGGCCCCGAGGAGGTGACCGGGGACGCCGGTGCCTTCCTGGTCGCGTACGAGGAGCGGCGGCCGGTGGGCTGCGGGGCGCTGCGGCGGCTGGAGCCGGGCGTGGGCGAGATCCGGCATGTGTGGGTGCACCCCGAGGCCCGGCGGCTGGGGCTCGCGCGGCGGCTGCTCGACGGGCTGGAGCGCGCGGCGCGGGCGCGCGGCCTGGCCGTCGTACGCCTGGACACGCACGCCGTGCTCACCGAGGCGCAGGCGATGTACCGGGCCTGCGGGTACGCCGAGATCCCGTGCTACACCGACGATGTCTACGGCGATCACTGGTTCGAGAAGCGGCTAACCGGCGAGGCCGGTGCCTGACTCCCGGACGCCGGTGCCTGACTCCCGGACGATCAGCTCCCGTACGCAGTCGCGCAGCCAGGCGTGGGCGGGGTCGGCGTCGTGACGGGGGTGCCAGGCGAGACCGACGCCGACCGCCGGGAGCGGCAGCGGGATCTCGAAGGTGACCAGGCCGAGGATGTCGGCCAGCGGGCGGCCCCAGTGGCCGATCAGCCCGATCAGCTCGGTCTCGCGCAGCACGAACAGCGAGGCCGGGTAGGTGCCGACGCTGCCCACCACCCGGCGCTTGAGGCCGAGTCCGGCCAGCGCCTCGTCGATGGGCCCGTGCTGCTTGCCGCGCCGGGACACGATCAGATGCGAGGCCTCCCCGGCGAACCGCTCGGGCGTCAGCTCCCCGGTGAGCAGCGGATGTCCGGCCCGTACGACGCCCAGCATGCGCTCCTCGTACACCGTCTCCACATGCACCTCGGGCGCACTCGTGTCGATCACCCCGACCTCCAGATCGGCGATGCCCTGACGCAGATACGGCAGGTCCACATGGCTCTCGGAGAGGAAGCGCAGCCGGATGCCGGGGGCCTCGCGGGCGGCGCGGTCGAAGAGGGCGGAACCGAGCATGGCGGCCATCGAGTCATGGCCGAGGATCGTGAACGTACGGGTCACCGTGCGCAGATCGGCGTCCCGCCCCGGCGCGAACAGGGCTCTCGCCCGCTCCACCACCGCGCCCACCTCGGCGCGCACCGCCAGCGCGCGGGGGGTGGGCACCATCCGGCGTCCCGCGCGCACCAGGACGGGATCCCCGAGTGCCTTGCGGATCCGGCCGAGGGTGCGGCTCATGGCGGGCTCGGACAGATGCAGCCGGTGTGCGGCGCCCTGCACGCTCTGCTCCTCCAGCAGCACGTCCAGCGCGACCAGCAGATTCAGGTCCAGTCTCAGGTCCGGCCCGGCGGATTGCGTCATATGCAGGTATTCCTTGCAAAGGTTGCACTGGAAAGCAGGTCACCGGCGAGCCTACGGTGAGGGCGATCCCGACACCACTTCCGAAGCTCCCGGGAGGAGCCGTGCCCTCGCACGCCCTGAAACGCCCCACCCTGCTCGCACTGTGCGCCTGCGTCCTGGTCGCGCAGAGCATGGTCGCCGCCATCAACCTCCTTGTCCCGCAGCTGAGTTCGTCCTCCCTGCACCCCTCGCACACCGAGATCCTGTGGACGGTCGACGCCTATGTCATCGTCTTCGCGGGCCTGTTGATCCCGGCCGGCGCGCTCGGCGACCGGTACGGCCGCAAGGGCGCCCTGCTGGCCGGGCTCACCCTGTTCGCGGCGGGCGCCGCCACCAGCGCGCTCGCGTCCGGCCCGGCCGTCCTGATAGCCGGGCGGGGCCTGTCCGGCGCCGGAGCCGCGCTGATCACACCGGCGACGCTGTCGATCCTCATGCATCTGTGCGCGCCCGAGCACCGGGCCCGCTCGATGGGCGCCTGGACGCTGTCGATCGGCCTGGGCGGCGCGGCGGGCAATCTGGGCGGCGGGCTGGCCGGCCAGTTCCTCAGCTGGCGGGCCCTGTTCGCGGTCATGGTCCCGCTCGCCGCGGTGCTCGCCACGTGTGTGGCGGTCGCCGTCCCGCGCACCGAGCGCTCGGCCCGCAGCAACCCCGACCCGCTCGGCACCCTGCTCCTGACGGCGGGCCTGGTCGCCGTCCTGTTCGGCATCATCGAAGGCCCCGCCTACGGCTGGACCTCCGCCCGTATCCTCGGCGCCTTCGCGGCGGGCGCGGTGCTGATCGCCGCCTTCACGCTGCACGCCCTGCGCGCCCCTGCACCCCTCTTCGACCCGCGCGCTTTCGCCTCCGCCCGCCTGCGGGCATCCTCCCTCGGCACGGCCACCGGCTTCTTCGGCCTGTTCGCCCTGTTCTTCGTCAACTCGCAGTACCTGCAGGACGTGAAGGGCTACGGCCCCGCGCTCACCGGTGTGGCGATCCTGCCGCTGGTGTTCGGGATGGCCGCGGCCCAGAAGCTGGCCTCCCGCTGGGCCGGCCGCCCGCGCGCGGTCATCGGCGCCGGCCTCGCCCTGATCGGCCTGGGTCTGCTCGGCGCGTCCACGGCCGACGCGGGCACCCCGTACGGGCTGTTCGTCTGCTGGCTGCTGGTCATCTCGGCCGGCGCCGGACTGTCCATGCCGGCCCTGACCCTCGGCGTGGTCACCTCGCTCCCCGCCCACCAGGCAGGCCTCGGCTCCGGCCTCGGCACGACGGCCCGCGAGACGGGCGCGGCCCTGGGCGTCGCCGTCACCGGCACGGTGCTGTCGTCCCACACCGACCTGCTCCACGGCATGGGCCCGGCACTGCGGACGGTGGGCGTGGTGGTGCTGGCGGCGACGGCGCTGGTGGTGGCGGGATACGGGAAGCGCCCCGAATCCGCGGACGGAAAACGCCCGGCATCCCTGCGGCGGGATGCCGGGCGTCTGACGCGAGTGCGGAACTCTTAGATCGCGAGTACGGAACTCTTGGATGAGGCCGAGCTAGATGAGGCCGAGCGCGCGGACCGCCTCGCGCTCCTCCTCCAGCTCCTTCACCGACGCGTCGATGCGGGCACGGGAGAACTCGTTGATGTCCAGGCCCTGGACGATCTCGTACTTGCCGTCCTTCGTGGTGACCGGGAAGGAGGAGATCAGGCCCTCCGGGACGCCGTAGGAGCCGTCCGACGGAATACCCATGGAGGTCCAGTCGCCCTCGCCGGTGCCGTTGACCCAGGTGTACACGTGGTCGATGGCGGCGTTGGCGGCGGACGCGGCCGACGAGGCACCGCGGGCCTCGATGATCGCGGCACCGCGCTTGGCGACGGTCGGGATGAAGTCCTCGGCCAGCCACTTCTCGTCGTTCACGGTCTCGGCGGCGTTCTTGCCGGCGACCGTGGCGTGGAAGATGTCCGGGTACTGCGTGGCGGAGTGGTTGCCCCAGATGGTCAGGCGCTTGACGTCGGCGACCGTGGTGCCCGTCTTCTTCGCGAGCTGGGTCATCGCGCGGTTGTGGTCCAGGCGGGTCATCGCGGTGAAGCGCTCGGCCGGGACGTCCGGCGCGGCGGCCTGCGCGATGAGCGCGTTGGTGTTGGCCGGGTTGCCGACGACGAGGACCTTGATGTCGTCCGCGGCGTGGTCGTTGATGGCCTTGCCCTGCGGCTTGAAGATGCCGCCGTTGGCGGAGAGCAGGTCGCCGCGCTCCATGCCCTTGGTGCGGGGACGGGCGCCGACCAGGAGGGCCACGTTGGCGCCGTCGAAGGCGACGTTCGGGTCGTCGCTGATGTCGATGCCCTGGAGCAGCGGGAAGGCGCAGTCGTCGAGCTCCATCGCGGTGCCCTCGGCGGCCTTGAGCGCCGGGGTGATCTCCAGCAGGCGGAGCCGGACCGGCACGTCCGCGCCGAGCAGCTGGCCGGAGGCGATGCGGAAGAGCAGGGCGTAACCGATCTGGCCGGCCGCGCCGGTGACGGTGACGTTCACGGGAGTGCGGGTCATGGCGTTCTCCGTATGACAGCTGGCGGTGGGGCGTCCCTGCCCCGGGCGGATGATCGATCTCTTGGCATCAAGAGAGATCCACCGGTCAGGCTATCGCGCATCCGGCATGCGAGATGTCCGGGGCCCTGTGGCTCACCCCACAAGTCGTACCCAGGGCGAACGAAAGGGCGGCCGCCAGGTCCGGGAGAGGGGGAGAGGACTGAGGCGGCCGCCGGGTGGGGGTGCCGGATGACCGGACTCCCGTGGGGGTAACCCACGCGTGCCCAGGATCCGTCGGGGCATGCGCCCGCTCCCGTAATTTCACCCTCCCGTTTTCCCGGCCCACCCGCCCCACCCGCCCCGGCCCCGTCCGGCGGGGCCGCCGGGCGGGGCTACTTCGTGCAGCCCGTCCGCCCGGACGCCAGCGTCGCGCAGGCCTTCGCCTGCGCCGCGTCCTTCACGGCGACCATCGGGGTGTAGGCGATGGTGTCGCCGACGCCGCTGGTCTCACCGGTCTGCTGGACCCGGCCGGCCAGGACATGGACCTTGTCGCCCGCGGCGGCGCCGGTGATCCGGCCCCAGGCGGCGCCGCAGGCCTTGCTGTACCGGACCTCCAGGGTGGTGGTGCCGACGGTGGCGGTCTTGGCGGTGCTGACCAGGTCGCCGCTGCACCCCATGGCCTCGGCGTCCTTGCCGTCGCAGGCGGAGCCGGTGCACTTGACACCGGGCGGCGGGCTCGCGTGCGTCGCGGCAGGGGACGGCCGCCCGGTGGCGCCGTCGTGCCGCGCGCCCCGGTCGGTCAGGAAGTAGACGGTCGCCATGACGACGAGCACGCCGACGGCTCCCGCGGCGAACATGATCACCCGCTGCCGGCGGGCGCTCCCCCGGCGCGCCGGGGGTGCCCCCTGAGGGGGAAGCGGTCCGTCGTACGGGTTCGGGGTGCTCGGCGTCCAGCCGGGACCGTCGGGCGACGTGCCGGGCCGGACACCGCCCGCGCCGCCCGCATCCGCGCGTGCCCCCGTGCCGGGGCGGCCGCTCGCCGGGGAGGGGCCCTGATACCCGGCCAGGCCCCAGGAGTTGCCGCCGGAGGTGCCCGTGCCGGTGCCGGTGCCGTCACGGTCGGCAGGGGCGGGGCCCGCGCCCTCGCGGGCGTCGGCGTCGGGGGCCGTCGGCTGCGGGGGGATCGTCGGGGAGACCCCGGCCGGACCGGCGATGCCCGTGGTCGCGCCGATGCCGCCGCCCGTGCGGCCCGCACCCGTACGGCCCGGCGGGCCGCCGTTCGTCCGGCCGGACCCGGTACCGCCCGGACGGCCGGACGGGCCGCCGGTGGCCTCGGCCGCCCCGAACTCCCCGAGCGCGGCGCGTGCCTGGGAGATCCGGATGGCCTCCATGGTGCGGTCGTGCCGCATCTCCGCCCGGCTCCAGGCGCGTTCGGCCAGCTCCCACATCGTGGTCAGATGCACGGGATTGGTGCCGGTGACCTCGGCGAGGGCGACGACGGCACCCTTGGGCGCGAGGAGCCGGCCGCCCAGATAGCGCTCCCAGGATGTCTTGCTGTAGCCGGTGCGGTCGGCGAGTGCCGCGACGCTCAGGCCGCTGCGGTCCACGAGCCGGCGCACCTGACTGGTGAACTCCCTGATCTGCGGATCCAGCTCCTCCGGCAGATCCTTCCAACGAGGCATCGCTTCCCCCCTACTTCCCCCCGTCCTGGCTACCCACAAGGATGCACCGCCTGAGGATCCCAGTTCCCGCAGTGGGGGCGCGCGGGAGCACGGAGGGCGCGCGCGGACACCGTAGCGGAACGGTCACTTCCGTGCCACAGCGCAGGGACAGGCGTTGAACAGGCCGTTCATGGGCGGAAGGCTGATTCCCGGCGGCGGTTCGTCCTGACTCGGGGGAGGGGATGAACCGCCGTCCCGCCGGGCCCGTTCAGCCGCCCGGTGTCACCAGTCCGGTCTCGTAGGCCAGCACGACCGCCTGGGCGCGGCTGCCCAGGCCGAGCTTGCTCATCGTGCGGTTGAGATGGGTCTTGACGGTGGCCTCGCTGATGTAGAGGCGGTCGGCGATCTCCACGTTGGACAGACCGCGGGCCGTGAGGGTGAGGACCTCCCGCTCCCGCGAGGTGAGCACCCCGAGGTCGGGCGAGGCCGCGCCGGCCGGGTCCGGGGCCTGCTGCCGGGCGAAGGCCTCCACCAGGCGCCGGGTGACACTGGGCGCGAAGAGCGCGTCGCCGCCGTCCACGACGGCGACGGCGGCGAGCAGCCGCTCGGGCCCGGAGTCCTTCAGCAGGAACCCCGCCGCCCCGGCGCGCAGCGCCCCGTACACATACTCGTCCAGGTCGAAGGTGGTCAGCACCAGCACCCGCGGCGGCCGTTCACCGGCCTCGGCGAGGACCCGCTCATCGGCCTCGGCGAGGATCCGCTCGGTGGCCTCGATGCCGTTGACGCCGGGCATCCGGATGTCCATGAGGATGACATCGGGCCGGGTCTCGGCGGCGAGCCGTACGGCCTGCGCGCCGTCCCCGGCCTCGCCCACCACCTCGAAACCCGGCGCGGCCTCCAGCAGGCCGACGAGCCCGGCGCGGATGAGGAACTGGTCGTCGACGACGAGCACTCTGGTCATGCCGTACGTCGCCCCCCCCGTGCGCCGCCTGCCTACCGCTCCGTCTCCGGCGCGGCCTCCTCCGTGTCCTCGGCCGTGCCCCCGCGGCCGCGTTCGGCGGCCGAGGTGGGCAGGGTCAGCCGGACCTCGAAGCCGCCCTCGGAGCGTGGGCCGACCGTGACCGTCCCGCCGTAGAGCTTGGCCCGCTCGCGCATGCCGATCAAGCCATGCCCCGCGCCCGTCGGCACTCTGGCCGGAACCGTCCCCTTTCCGTCGTCGGCGATCCGGACCCTCAGTTCATGGGCGCGGTACCGGAGTTCCACGCGCGCGTGCGCCGGGCCGGCGTGTTTGAGGACGTTGGTGAGGGCCTCCTGGACGACGCGGTAGGCGCACAGTTCGACGCCGGGCGGCAGCGGGCGCTCGGGTCCCGCGACATCGAGGTCCACGGGCAGTCCGCCGGCCCGGACCCGGTCGAGGAGTTCCCCGAGCCGGGCCAGCGTGGGCATGGGCGACCGCTCGGGCGCGTCGGGGTCCTCCTCGCGCAGCAGGTGCAGCATGCGGCGCAGTTCCTCCAGGGCCTCGCCGCTGGTGTCCGCGATGGTGCCGAGCGCGCCGCGCGCCCGGACCGGGTTCGAGTCGAAGACGAACCGGGCGAGACCCGCCTGCACCGAGATGACGGACATGTGGTGGGCGACCACGTCGTGCAGCTCCCGCGCGATCCGTCCCCGCTCCTCGGCGACCGCGTGCCGGGCCCGCTCGGCCTGCTCGGCGCGCAGCCGCCGGGTGAGTTCGGCGGACCGGCGGGCCAGGTGCCCGAACCAGACCAGCACCGAGCAGTACAGCAGCGCCTGGCCGAGCACGGACGCCATGGACGGGGTCCGGCTGACCACACCGGCGTACGCCCAGACGCCGGTCATGCCGGCCGCGCAGACCAGGGCGGTGCGCACCGGGCGGACGGAGGCGACGGTGTACAGCGCGAGCATGGCGCCGAAGGTGCACACCACCGGCCAGTAGCCGAGGGTGATGTAGGCGACCGCGGCGGCCTGGACGACGGCGAAGACGGCGAGCGGCCATCGGCCGCGCAGCGCGACCGGCAGATGGGCGAGGGCGACCAGGACGTAGGCGCGAGCGTCGAGTTCCGGCCAGCCCTGCGCGCGCGACTCCTGCCCGAGCAGGACGGCCACCACGGCCATGGAGAGGGCGATCAGCGTGTCCACGACGAGCGGGCGGGGGGTCCTCGGTCGCACCGCCGCAGGGTAACGCCCGAGGCCGGAGCCGGGAGTCAACCGGGTGCGGTACCGCGGAAGTTGCAGCCGGCGGGACGCCGGTGGCCCGCGTCCCCGGGGGGACACGGGCCACCGGCGTACGCGAACACCCCGTCGGGGCGCGGGCGTCGCTATCTGTTGCTGGTGAGTGTGAAGTGCAGGGTGTCCTTCAGGAACGGCATCACGAGCCACGGTTTGGGCTGGGCCATCAGCGCCAGCAGGACGATCGCGAGGCCGAGGACGCCGTAGGTGACGATGTCCGTGAAGCGGGAGCGGACGGCGAGCATGCCGACGCCCGGCAGTATCCAGCGCATGACCGCGCCGGCCAGCAGGGCGGCACCGATCAGCAGGGTGCCGTAGCGGAACACGTCGAGCGCGGTCAGCAGCAGGCCGAGCGCGACCCCGCCGAGCACGACGAGCAGGGGCCACTGCCGCGCCGGGGCGGGGGCGTCACCGCGCGCGGCCCGGCCGCCGCCCTCCGGTCGCGCGGTGTCCCGGGTGATCCGCGGGAATCGGCGTGTGGTCCGCCCGGGACCCTCCTCGGAACCGTGTGTGCCGTGGGAGCCCTTCTCGGGGCCATGTGTGCCGCGGGGGCCCTTCTCGTGGCCGTGTGTGCCGCGGGGGCCCGGGCCCGCGCCTGGCGCTCCGCGGGTGACCGCCCCCGCGCGGGCGTCCTCAGCCGGCACTGCGCTCCGCCGCCTCGACCACGTTGACCAGCAGCTGCGCCCGGGTCATCGGGCCGACACCGCCGGGGTTGGGAGAGATCCAGGCGGCCACCTCGGCCACGTCCGGGTGCACATCGCCGACGATCTTGCCCTCGGCGTTGCGCGAGACACCGACGTCGAGGACGGCGGCGCCCTGCTTGACGTCCTCGGCGCGGATCAGGTGCGGGAAGCCGGCGGCCGCGATGATGATGTCGGCCCGCTTCAGATGGGCGGACAGATCACGGGTGCCGGTGTGGCACTGGGTCACGGTGGCGTTCTCACTGCGCCGGGTGAGCAGCAGCGGCATCGGACGCCCGATGGTCACGCCACGTCCGACGACCACGACCTCGGCGCCCTTGATCTCCACGCCATGGGCCCGCAGCAGGCTGAGGATGCCGTTCGGGGTGCAGGGCAGCGGCGCGGGCTCGTTCAGCACCAGCCGGCCGAGGTTCATCGGGTGCAGCCCGTCGGCGTCCTTGGCCGGGTCCATCAGCTCCAGGATGCGGTTCTCGTCGATGCCCTTGGGCAGCGGCAGCTGGACGATGTAACCGGTGCAGTCCGGGTCCTCGTTCAGCTCGCGGACGACCGCCTCGATCTCCTCCTGGGTCGCCGTGGCCGGAAGTTCGCGCTGGATGGAGGCGATGCCGACCTGCGCGCAGTCACGGTGCTTGCCGGCGACGTACTTCTGACTGCCGGGGTCGTCCCCGACCAGGATCGTGCCGAGGCCGGGCGTGACGCCCTTCTCCTTCAGCGCCGCCACGCGGGCGGTCAGATCGGACTTGATCGCGGCTGCGGTGGCCTTGCCATCGAGAATCTGGGCGGTCATGCCCCCATCCTCGCGGATGAACCGGCCCCGGTTCCAATCCGGTACCCCGCCGCCGTTCCGATCTGTCACGCCATGATCAGGGATGTTGCACTTGCACAACACCTCACCATTCCGGCTGGACAATCAAGACCTGCCTAAAGAACGATGAGCAGACAGTGCAGCGGGCAGCTCAACGGGGGGACGGACCGCATCTGTAGAAACCCTCCTCCGTGCAGTGCCGCGCCTCGTCCCCAGCACTCGAACAACGGAGGAACCTCGCCATGAGCTTCGGCGACCCGAACAACCCCTACGGCCCGCCACCCCAGCAGCCTCCGGCCGCTCCCGGCTACGGCTACCCGCAGGCTCCCGGCGTCCCGCCGCAGGGGTACGGCTACCCCCAGCAGCCCGGCTACCCCCAGCAGCCCGGCTACCCCGGCTACCCGGGCGGCAACGCGATGACCCAGTCGATGCCGGGTCTGCTCGTGACCGCGCGGGTGTTCCTGTACCTCATCTCCGCGGTGCAGATCATCGTCGGCCTTATCTGGCTGTACATCGGGGCCTTCGTCAACGACGTCTCGAACAAGGCCGACGACCTGGGCAGCTCGTCCGACGACAGCCCGTTCAGCTCGATCGGCGACGGCGGCCACATGGCCGCGGGCCTGATCGTGTTCATCGGGCTGATCGCGCTGGGCCTGGCCGCGCTGTCCATCACGCTGGGCGTGAAGTTCGGCCGCGGCGGTCAGGGAGTGCGCATCACGACGGTGGTCTACGGCGCGCTCGGCGGTGTCCTCGGCCTGATCGGGCTCTTCGCGGGCATGGACTCCGGTCTCGCCTCGGCCACCATCTTCCCGCTCATCTGGGTGGTGTTCGCGGCCGTCATCACCGCGGCCCCGGTCGTGCCGAGCGGCACCGCATGGTTCAACCGTCCCAGGTACTGAACCCGCCCGCGCGACAGAACAGTTCGCGCCATTCCGTGTCGAGGGCCGTGTCTCACCCGTCCAGGGGGAGGCACGGCCCCGGTGTCTCCCCCTACCCTGACTGGCGTAGCCGTACCGGCCGGGGTGGCCGCAAGGCTCGGGGAGACGCACCTTGTACAGCATCATCGTCGTACCTCCGCGGACCCCGGAGGACCGACAGGATCGCGGCCAGATCCGGCTCGCCCCCGGCGAGCGCCTCCGCTTCGGGCGGGCGTCCGGCAACGAGCTGGTGATTCCGCACGACGGGGTCTCACGCCGGGCCGGCGAACTGAGCGCCCAGGGCGCGTTCTGGATACTGAGCAACCTCTCCGCGCGGCAGACGTATGTCGTCGAGAACCCGGAAGGCGCCGGCGAACACATCAAGGTCGGTCCGGGCCGGCTCGACGCGCCCATCCCGTTCGAGTTCTCGCGGATCGTCCTGCCCGCCGCCGGCGACCTGCTGACGATCGAGGTCTGGGCACCCCGCCACGACTATCTGCGCGGCGAGGGCGGACCCGACGGCGAGACCACAGCCCCCGCCTTCTCCGTCGACCGCACCAAGCGCTATTTCGCGGTCCTGGCCGCCCTGTGCGAGCCCCGGCTGCGCGGCGACCCGCACGCCCCGCTGCCCACCGTCGACCAGGTCGTGGACCGGCTGCGCGCCGCCTGGCCGGCCGCCTCACGCACCTCGGTGCAGTGGAACATCGACTACCTGGCCGTGAAGCTGCGGCTCAAGCCCGGTCCGGAGACCGCGGACACCGGTCCCCGCCTCAACGGCAAGAAGGAGTCCCTGGTGTCCCTGGCGCTCCGCTTCGACCTGGTGCGGGAGGACGACCTGGTCGTGCTCTCCCCCTCCGGGTCCGCGAGCCGGGCGGCCCGGTGACCGAGCCGTACGCCGTGCCGGTGCCGAGGGGCTACCGGGTCGGCGTCTGGGAGGTGCGCGAGCCGATCGCGACGGGCGCCTTCGGCAGCGTGTACACGGGCCGGCGCACCGCCGACGGCACCGGGGGCGACAGCGACGGCACCGGCGGCGACGACCGTGAACGGCCGCGCACGGCCGCGCTCAAGTTCCTGCCCACCGGCACCGGCACCCCACGGCAACTCTCCCATCTGCGCGAACTCATCGAGCGCGAGGTCGGCCTGCTCCGCAGGCTCAGACGGCCACGGCTGATCCGGATGTACGAGACCCTCGTCGTCGACGATCCGGCCCGCCCCGAACTCGACGGCGCCACCGTCCTCGTACTGGAGAAGGCGGAACACTCCCTGTCCGCGCAGCTGCGGACGGCGCCCCGCCCGTCCGCCGGCCCCGCCCTCCTCGCGCAGATCTGCGAGGGCCTGGCCCAGCTGCACCACGCCGGCTGGGTGCACGGCGATCTGAAGCCGGCCAACGTGCTGCTGATGAAGGACGGTTCGGCGCGGCTGACGGACTTCAACATGGCGGCGGAGCTGGAGGGCACGCACGCGTACACCCCCGCCTTCTCCACGCCCGACTACACACCCCCCGAACTGCTCTGGTCGGAGATCGGCGAACGCGGCCGCCGCATCCGCCCGTCGGCGGACGTCTGGGCCTTCGGTGTGCTGGCGCATCTGGTCCTGACCGACTCCTTCCCGCTTCCCGGGGGCACCCCGACCGCCCGCCGGGACGCGGCCGCCGCCTATGCGCGCGGCACCGACGAACTGCGTCTGTCGCCCGAACTGCCGGACGCCTGGCGGGAGATCGTGCGCGACTGTCTGACCAGGACGCACGGCGACCGGATCGGCACGGACGCCCTGCTGCGCCGGGTCGAGTCGGCGGCCGGGACCGGCCGCTCGCCCCGGCTGCCCCGGTCCCTGCTGCCCCGCCGGCGCCGGACGGCGGTGGCCGTGGGCTCGGCGGTCGCCACCGTGGCCGTGGCGGCACTCGGCTACGGCGTCAGCGACTGGGCCGGCACCGGCGGGACCGGGCCCAGGGATCCGGCCGCCGTCTACGGCGCCGCCGAACTCCGCACGGACCAGGGCGTCCCGGTGCGGTACCGCCGGCTGATCGTCGACTCGGCCCACGCCTGCCTCCAGCGAGAAGTCACCCCGGCCCTGATCGCGGCCATGCTGAAGACCGAGAGCAACTTCGACCCCGATCTGTCGGACCCCTCGGTGCCCGGCGGGGGCGAGTACGGCATCGCCCGCTGGACCCCGAAGGTGCTGCGCTGGTGGATCCGCGCGGACGGCGTCCCCGCCTCCGCGACCCCGTCCCCGCCGCTGTCCCCCGCCGTCTCCATCCCGGCCATGGCCCGCTACCTCTGCTATATCGACCCGCGTCTGAAGACCTCCCTGACGGGCGACCGCCGCGTCCTGCTGGCCGCCTCCTACCGGACGTCGTACGAGAAGGTGAACGACACGGGCGGCGTTCCCCCGAAGTACCGCGACTACGCCGCCCGTGTCGCTCACTACCTCAAGGAGTACACGCCGCCGGGCAGGACGTGACCCTGAGACTTCCGAGGTACCGGCGGACGAAGTACAGCGGGACGGTGGACCCACTCCGCCGGGAAGGCGTGCCGGCGGAGCGACCGACACCATCGTTCACATGGGGGAATCGTGAACATCGCCAAGCCCGCCGCGCTGCTCGTCGCGGCCACCGCCCTGCTCGCCGGCTCCACGGTCGCGGCCACCGCCGCCACCCCGGACGGCGTCCGGGTCACCGGCATCCAGGCCACCGCCGACCAGGTCCTCGCCGGCCACCCGAAGCCGCTCTCGGCCTCCGCCGACACGGTCCGCTACGACGGTCTGACCCTCAGCAGGGCCCCGAAGGGGAAGGTCACCGCCAAGGACCTGGACTGTGCCTACGGTCACCTCTGCATGATCGTCAAGGGCACCAAGTTCGACTTCTACAAGTGCCAGACCTGGACCGTGAACAACTGGACCGGAGACGGCCCGTTCACCAACAACCAGACCCCGGGCACGGTCGCCAGCTTCTACAACCAGGACGGCAGCACCCGCTGGACCTCGACGGCCTACGAGGCCGGCAACGCGACCTGGGACCCGATCTACTCCCTGCGGCCCTGCTGACCTGACCCAGCGGGGCAGACGGCCTCCGGCTCCCTCGGGGGAGGGCCGGAGGCCGTCGCTTGTCGATGGCCTCTGCAACATGGCATGCTCACGGCGACACTCGCATTGCAGACGCTAACGCGTGCGGGTGCACCATTGCAGATCAAGAGAAGAGACCACGTGTTGAACAATCGCGTTGCCGCCGTGGTGGCCTCCGCCGCACTCGCCGTTGCCTCCCTGAGCCTGGCGGCGCCCGCCGAGGCCGCGCCCGCCAAGGCCGCCGCAAGCTGCTGGAACGGGACCGTCAAGGCAAAGGAAAGCCTCACGATCCGGAAGAAGACCACGGCGAAGTCCACGGCCCTCGGCGTCTTCCCCAAGGGGGCAACGGCCTGCTTCGACAGCAGCACGGGCGGCCAGAAGTACAAGCTCTGCGGCAAGCGGGACGACCAGTGGAGCACCATCGTCTACAAGGGCATCGAGGGCTACGTCGTAACAACCTGCATCAAGTTCTGACCTCGACGGCCTCCGGCTCCCTCGCAGGGGAGCCGGAGGCCGTTCAGCGCTTGAGGGCGGTGATGAAAGGGACCCAGGCGGGGGCGGGGAAGAGGAGTACGGGGCCCTCCGGGTTCTTGGAGTCGCGCACGGGGACGAGGTCGGGGAGGGCGTCGGCCACTTCGACCCATCATGAACGGGTGAGTCGGGGTACGGGCACTCGCGACTTCGTTGACCTCGGCATCCGAGGCTCGCGGCATCGCCGACCGGGCGATCGCCGCCGCGTACGCCACAGATACGACGACGCCCCGGCACGGACGAAGAGTCCGGCCGGGGTCTGCTGCGGCTGGTCGGTGAGGTCAGTGGAAGAAGTGGCGCGTGCCCGTGAAGTACATCGTCACGCCCGCCTTCTCGGCGGCCTCGACGACCAGTTCGTCACGGATCGAGCCGCCCGGCTGGACGATCGCGCGGACACCGGCGGCGATGAGGATCTCCGGGCCGTCCGGGAACGGGAAGAAGGCGTCGGAGGCCGCGTAGGAACCCCGGGCGCGCTCCTCGCCGGCCCGCTCGACCGCGAGCTTGCAGGAGTCGACGCGGTTGACCTGGCCCATGCCGACGCCGACCGAGGCGCCGTCCTTGGCGAGCAGGATCGCGTTGGACTTCACCGCGCGGCAGGCCTTCCAGGCGAAGGCCAGCTCCGTCAGCTCCGCCTCGCTCAGGGCCTCGCCGGACGCCAGCGTCCAGTGGGCGGGATCGTCACCGTCGGCCTGGAGCCGGTCGGTGACCTGGAGCAGCGTCCCGCCGTCGATCTGCTTGGCCTCGACCCGGTTGCAGGGCGCGCCCGGGGCCTTCAGGACCCGGATGTTCTTCTTCTTGGCGAGGGCCTGCAGGGCCCCCTCCTCATAGTCCGGGGCGACGATGACCTCGGTGAAGATCTCGGCGACCTGCTCGGCCAGCTCCTTGCTGACCGGCCGGTTCACGGCGATGACGCCGCCGTACGCGGAGACCGGGTCGCAGGCGTGCGCCTTGCGGTGCGCCTCGGCGACGTCCGCACCGGTCGCGATACCGCAGGGGTTGGCGTGCTTGATGATCGCGACGCACGGCTCGTCGTGGTCGTACGCGGCACGCCGGGCGGCGTCCGTGTCCGTGTAGTTGTTGTACGACATCTCCTTGCCGTGCAGCTGCTCGGCCGCCGCGAGTCCGCCCGAGCCGTCCGTGTAGAGGGCGGCGGGCTGGTGCGGGTTCTCGCCGTAGCGCAGGGTGTTCGCGCGCTCGTAGGTGGCGCCGAGGAAGTCCGGGAAACCCGAGTCGTCGACGGGGGCGTAGGAGGACGCGAACCAGTGGGCGACGGCCACGTCGTAGGCGGCGGTGTGCTGGAAGGCCTCGGCGGCGAGCCGCTTACGGGCGGCGAGGTCGAAGCCGCCGTCCTGGACGGCCGCGAGGACGTCGGCGTAGCGCTCGGGGCTGGTGACCACGGCGACCGAGGGGTGGTTCTTGGCGGCGGCGCGGACCATGGACGGCCCGCCGATGTCGATCTGCTCGACGCACTCGTCGTCGCTCGCGCCCGAGGCGACGGTCTCGCGGAACGGGTAGAGGTTCACGACGACGAGGTCGAACGGCTCCACGCCCAGCTCGGCGAGCTGCTCGCGGTGGCGCTCCAGCCGCAGGTCGGCGAGGATGCCCGCGTGCACCTTCGGGTGCAGGGTCTTGACCCGGCCGTCCAGGCACTCGGGGAAGCCGGTCAGCTCCTCGACCTTGGTGACGGGGACGCCGGCGGCGGCGATGCGGCCCGCCGTGGAACCGGTGGAGACCAGCTCCACACCGGCTTCGTGCAGCCCGCGCGCGAGGTCTTCGAGACCGGTCTTGTCGTAGACGCTGACGAGCGCGCGGCGCAGGACCCGCTTGCCGCTCTCGGCCGTGACGGTGCTCTCGGCGGTCACTGGATAACTACCTTTCGTCCCTCAATACGATGGCCGTTGCGGGCGATCCGCCCCACGACCTCGACGAGCAGCCTTCGCTCGACTTCCTTGATGCGCTCGTGCAGCGCGCTCTCGTCGTCCTCGTCCCGGACCTCGACCACGCCCTGAGCGATGATCGGGCCGGTGTCGACGCCGTCGTCGACGAAGTGGACGGTGCAGCCGGTGACCTTGGCGCCGTACGCGAGCGCGTCGCGGACGCCGTGAGTCCCCGGGAAACTGGGCAGCAGGGCCGGGTGGGTGTTGATGCAGCGCCCCCCGAAGCGCGCGAGGAACTCCTTCCCCACGATCTTCATGAACCCGGCGGAGATCACGAGGTCGGGCTCGTACCCGGCCACGGCCTCGGCGAGGGCGGCGTCCCACTCCTCGCGGCTGTCGTGGTCCTCGACCCTGCACACGAAGGTCGCCAGCCCGGCCCGCTCGGCGCGGGCCAGCCCCTCGATACCGGTGCGGTCGGCCCCGACGGCGACGATCCGGGCGCCGTACCGCTCGGCTCCGGTGCGCTCGATCTCGTCCAGGAGCGCCTGCAGATTGGTGCCGGATCCGGAGACCAGCACGACGAGGCGCTTGACCGCGGGGCCAGCGGGGGTGGCGGCCACTGTGGGGCCCTTTCTCGGGGGGTGACGGGTCCGGCCGGCCCTTTGTACATTCGTACGAATGCTTCGCGCCCCGCGATACAGGGAAGTCTACGAAGCGGCCGACCGGCAGCAACGATACCGGCACACGCGAAGGCCCCCACGGGACGGGGGCTTGGCCGGAAGGTAGCGTTCGCAAGGAATCACGAAGGGGCAGCCTTGGGAACGCGGTGGTCGTACGGTGCGTTGTCGGGGTGGAAGCTCATATCGGACAGCCGCATTCGCCTAGGGGAAGACGCTCTTTTGATGCCCGATCGCAGCCTGCGACTCCTCACGTTCCCTCCGCGCCCGGCCCAGGGAGGCGAGCGGGGCGCAGTCGTGCTGCGAGACCGCCCGGCCTCGCCCCCCGAGGCTCCCGGCGGGCACACCGGCCGGGGCGGCCGGGGCGCCGACGGATCCGGCGCGGGACAGCAGGACGGCGGTCAGCAAGGCGGGCAGCAGGAGGACAACCCGTTCGCGCCGCCGCCCGAGGGCGCCCCGGACCGGCCCTGGCAGCCCCGCCATCCCGAGGGCTCCCACGGCCAGGGCTCCGGTCCCGCCGGCGGCTCCCCGTGGGGCAGCCAGTGGAGCGACCGCCAGCCCGGCCGCTCCCCCGGCGGCTTCGGCGAGCGGCCCGGCGGCGGCCCCCAGGGTCCCGGCGGACCGGCCGGCCCCGGCATGCGCTGGGACCCGACCGACCCGGTCCAGCGCCGCGCCCGGTACGCCCTGCTGTCCGGTATGTGGGCCGTCTTCTTCGCCCTGTTCAGCTGGCCGTACGTATCCCTGCTGCTGGGCGTGCTCGCCCTGTACTGGGGCATCAGCGCGCTGCGCGCCAAGCCGCGCGGCACCGGCCCGGACAACCCGACGCCGCCCGGCGCGGGCCGCCCCCAGACGACAGCGGCCGTCGGCGGCCTCCTCACGGCCTCCCTGGCCCTGGTCCTGGTGGCCTCGACCTTCACGGTCCAGTTCGTCTACCGGGACTACTACACATGCGTCAACGACGCCCTCACCCACGAGGCCAAACAGTCCTGCGACCAGCTGCTGCCGAAGCAGCTGAGGGGCGTCCTGGGAGTGGACGACAGCTGAGGTCCCGGCCGGGCGACGCGCCCGGTCAGCGGGTCGCGTCCGGGGGTTCCGCGGCGCCCGGCCGCCCCGGGTCGGTGAGGTCCGGGGCGGGCTCGGCAGGGGGCTCCGTCGAGGGGGCGCCGGGGCTTGCGGAGGCGCCGGCCGTGTCGTGCGGATCGTGTGGGCCGGCCGCGCCGTGCGGGTCGGACTCGCCGTGCGGGTCGGACTCGCTGTGCGGATCGTGCGGACCATGCGGATCGGCGGCCGCGCGTCGGGCCGCGCGATGGGTGATCCGTTCGAGGTCGTCGTGCCATTCCGAGCGGAAGGGGTCGTCGGCCGGGAGGAAGTCGTACAGCGCCTCCTCGTCGGCGACGGTCATACCGTGCGCGGCGTCCGCTCGGGCGGAGTCACGGTCCCCGCCCTCGCCCTTGGCGGCCCCCTTGCTCCGGCCCCCCTCGTCGGCCTCGGCCGGCTCCTTCGACGTCCGGTCCCCCTGATCCGTGCCGCTCCCTGCGTTCGCCCCGGCAGCCCTGCCGCCGGTCCGGCCCGCCCCCGTGTCCTGCGCCGGGATCTGCCCGCCCCGCTTGCGCAGGCCCCACAGCCGCCACGCCCGTACGACGAGGGCCACGGGCAGGGCGAACACCGCCGTCCAGACACCCGTCGCTCCCCCGGCCCGCCACCACACCGGCCCGAAGTCGGCCAGCGCGGCGACGCCCAGCGGGCCGCCCGCCAGCTCGGCGAGCAGGGCGAATGCCGCCGCGCAGACCGTCGCCGTCAGCAGCACCACCCCGGCGGTACGGGCAGCCGACCAGCGCACCGCCGCCGGCGCCCCCGGCTCCGGCCGGGGCACGGCTCCCCGCGCCACGAACCACCCCGCCATGATCCCGGCCGCCGCCGGCACCAGCCCCGCCACCCAGTTCAGCGGCGTTCCGGCGCCCGGGTCCGGCACCGCCGCCAGCAGCGGGAACGGCGGCAGCAGCGGCGCCGGATCGGAGGCGAACGGATGCACCGCATGCCCGGCGCCGAGGAGGAAACCGGGGCCCAGCGCATAGGAGGCGGCCCACACCGCCGCGTTGGGGATCAGCGCGATACCGAGCATCAGCACCGCGAACCGCCCCGTCCAGCCCTCCGTCAGCTGGAGGAAGGACACCCGCGCCAGGTCGCCGTGCCAGACCAGCGACACCGCGAGCAGCGAGGCCCCACCGCCGCAGAGCACGGCCATGGCCGCACCGGTGGCCCGTACGGCCGTACCCAGCCGGGCGCGCGCGTCCGTGCCGAACACCAGCCGCCGCACCGGTCCCGGCACCACCACCAGCGCGCGCAGTACCGGCTCGCGGGGGCAGCCGTAGGCCGACCACACCCCGGCCGCCGCCGCACCCGCCGCGACCAGCGGCAGACACACCGTCACCCCGGCCCATCCGGGACGCAGTTCGCCGTTCGAAGAGTAGAGCGCGACCGCGGCGCCGACGCCGAGATAGCCGAGGACGACCCCGGTGAACACCGTGCGCGCCGGTACGGGCGGCGGGTCGTCGGCGTCGTCGGGCGGGTCCACCGTGTCCCTGGCCGCCCGGTACACCCGCCACACGGGCAACGCCAGAAGCAGCAACGGCGTCACCCCCACCGGCATGGGCGCGCCGGAGAGCGAGTCGGTGCGGACCAGTTCGACGCCGTGCGACAGCAGCCACAGCGCGGCGGCCACATGCAGCGCGCCGCCCGGACCGCTGTCGGGGTACGGCGAACTGACCCACAGCAGCATCAACAGCGCGGCGAACGAGGCGAAGCCGAGTCCGGCCGCGACGGCGCCGCCCAGGAGGCTGGCGGCCAGTCCGGGTTCGCGATCGCGCATCCGAGTCAGCAGGGGCGCCAGCGACGTTCGGCGAACGGTCATCAGGTTCACGCTCGCCATGCTCCCAACGACACGCGCCTTCCCGTCGTAACAGGCGAACCTCCGAAGTGTCGCCCAATATACGTTTATAGGGTTTTTCGTACGAAAGGGTGCATGGTGACGACGCAGAACACTCAGACGTACACCGGACCGCAGACGGGATCGGCCGCCACTGCCGGGTTCACGACGCCCCTCGCCGCCGATCCTCTGACGCCGGCTCAGGCCTTCGACGCGCTGTACGCGTTCTGCGCCCCCGCCCTCGTACGCCAGACCTATCTGCTCACCGGGCGCCGGGAGCTGGCCCGCGAGGCCGTGGTGCGGGCCTTTCAGCAGGCCTGGCAGCGCTGGCCCGAGGTGGCGCGGGACCGGGATCCGGGCGGCTGGGTGCGGGCGATGGCCTACGACTGCGCGCTCTCGCCCTGGCACCGCTACCGGCCCCGGTACCGGCAGCCGGAGCCACCGCCGGCCGACCCCGCCGACCGGGCGCTGCTGCACGCCCTGATGCAACTGCCGCCGTCGTACCGGCGCACGCTCGTCCTCTACGACGGGGTGGGCCTGGATCTGCCGGAGACGGCGGCGGAGACGGAGGCCAGCACGCCGGCCGCCGCGAACCGGCTGACCCACGCCCGCGAGGCGCTGGCCGCTCGGCTGCCGGAGCTCGCCGACCCCGCCGAGCTGCACCGCCGGCTGCTCGGACTGGCCTCGACGGAGCGGCTCCGCGCGAGCGCGCCGGAGCCGGTGCGCGGGGAGTGCGAGCGGCGGAACGTGTTCTGGACCCGCGCGGCGATCGCGTTCACGGTGACGATCATCGGCGCGACCACGCTCACGCTGTGGACGGCGCCTACGCACTTCGAGCCACCGATCGCTCCGGCCCAGGCGGTGCAGGACGTGCCGGAGATGCCAACGGTGGGGATGGGGATGGCGGGTCCGCTGTCGCCGCAGAAGCAGGCGCTGCGGGCGAAGGCGCGGAGGGTCGCGGCGGGCAGGCCGGACCGGCTGGCACCGCGGGCGGAATGAGCGGTGATTCCGGTGCGGGTGCGTTGTGGCTGGTCGCGCGGTTCCCCGCGCCCCCGGAGAGTTGCCGTGGATGTCGGCAGGCCCGCCCCGGTGATGGGACGGGCCTGCCGGCGGTCAGCTGGGACGCTCAGCCGCCGAGGATCTCGCGGGCGAGCTTGGCCGTCTCGGTCGGGGTCTTCCCGACCTTGACGCCCGCGGCCTCCAGGGCCTCCTTCTTGGCCTGCGCGGTGCCGGAGGAGCCGGAGACGATGGCGCCGGCGTGGCCCATGGTCTTGCCCTCGGGCGCGGTGAAGCCCGCGACGTAACCGACGACCGGCTTGGTCACGTTCTTCTGGATGAACGCGGCCGCGCGCTCCTCGGCGTCGCCGCCGATCTCACCGATCATCACGATGAGCTCGGTCTCCGGGTCGTCCTGGAACGCGGCCAGGGCGTCGATGTGCGTGGAGCCGATGATCGGGTCGCCACCGATGCCGACAGCGGTGGAGAAGCCGATGTCACGGAGCTCGTACATCATCTGGTACGTCAGCGTGCCGGACTTCGAGACCAGGCCGATGCGGCCCGGCTTGGTGATGTCGCCCGGGATGATGCCGACGTTCGACTGGCCCGGGGTGATGATGCCGGGGCAGTTCGGGCCGATGATGCGGGTCTTGTTGCCCTTCTTGCCGGCGTACGCCCAGAAGGACGCCGAGTCGTGCACGGCGATGCCCTCGGTGATCACGACGGCCAGCGGGATCTCGGCGTCGATGGCCTCGACGACCGCGTCCTTGGTGAACTTCTCCGGCACGAAGATGACGGAGACGTCGGCGCCGGTCTTCTCGATGGCCTCCTTGACGGTCCCGAAGACGGGTACCTCGGTGCCGTCGAAGTCCACGGTGGTGCCCGCCTTGCGCGGGTTCACGCCGCCCACGACGTTCGTGCCGTCACCCAGCATGAGCTTGGTGTGCTTCATGCCGGTGGCGCCGGTCATGCCCTGGACGATGACCTTGCTGTCCTTGTTGAGCCAGATAGCCATGGTGTGTTCTGTCCTCGTCCTGAGTGCTTACTTGGCGGCGGCCAGCTCGGCGGCCTTGTCGGCCGCGCCGTCCATGGTGTCGACGCGCTGCACCAGCGGGTGCGCGGCGTCGGTGAGGATCTTGCGGCCCAGCTCGGCGTTGTTGCCGTCGAGGCGGACGACGAGCGGCTTCTCGACCTTCTCGCCGCGGTCCTCCAGGAGCTTCAGGGCCTGCACGATGCCGTTGGCGACCTCGTCGCAGGCGGTGATGCCGCCGAAGACGTTCACGAAGACGGACTTGACGTCCGGGTCGCCCAGGATGATCTCCAGGCCGTTCGCCATGACCTGGGCGGAGGCGCCACCGCCGATGTCCAGGAAGTTGGCGGGCTTGACGCCACCGTGGTTCTCACCGGCGTACGCGACGACGTCCAGGGTGCTCATGACGAGACCGGCGCCGTTGCCGATGATGCCGACCTCGCCGTCGAGCTTGACGTAGTTGAGGTTCTTCTCCTTGGCGGCCGCCTCGAGCGGGTTGGCGGCGGCCTTGTCGTGCAGCTCCGCGAAGTCCGGGTGACGGAACTCGGCGTTGTCGTCCAGCGACACCTTGCCGTCGAGGGCGAGGACCTCACCGGAGGCGACCTTGGCCAGCGGGTTGACCTCGACCAGGAGGGCGTCCTCCTTGATGAAGGTGTCCCACAGCTTGACGAGGACGTTCACGACCTTGTCGGCGACCTCGGCCGGGAACTTGGCGGCCTCGACGATCTCGCGGGCCTTGGCCTCGTCCACACCGTCGATCGCGTCGATCGGCGTCTTGGCGACGGCCTCGGGGCGGGTGGCCGCCACCTCCTCGATCTCCACGCCGCCCTCGACGGAGGCGATGGAGAGGAAGGTGCGGTTGGCACGGTCGAGGAGGAAGGAGACGTAGTACTCCTCGACGATCTCCGGAGCGGTCTCGGCGATCATGACCTTGTGGACCGTGTGGCCCTTGATGTCCATGCCGAGAATGTCCGTCGCGCGGGCGACGGCCTCGTCCGGGGTGGCGGCGAGCTTCACGCCACCGGCCTTGCCGCGACCACCGACCTTCACCTGCGCCTTGACGACGGACTTGCCGCCCAGTCGCTCGGTGATCTCGCGCGCCGCCTCAGGCGTGTCGATGACTTCACCGGCCAGCACCGGTACATCGTGCTTGGCGAAGAGGTCCCTCGCCTGGTACTCGAACAGGTCCACGCGCTTCCGTCCCTATCAGTGATCTCGCGGTTCGTTGGATGCGTGGGCGTGCCGCGAAGGGCAACGTGACGTCCGCTTGTCACAAGGGAGGCGCACACGGTGTCCGAGCGCGCGGCATGTCCGTCTCGCAGGTTATCGCCGCTTGAGGGGGCTCCCTAAATCGAGGGTCACACCCGAGCGGTGATACCTGTCACATGATGCCGGGTCTCCTGGCACGGCGTGCCGGGCGAGCCGTGGGATCAGGGGCTTCGCGACGATGTTCACGGCAATGTCCAGGCGATGTCCACGGCGCTGTCACGGCAATGCCCACGGCGATGTGCGAGACCTCACCGGGCTGGGGTTGACCCGGTGAGGCCTCTGGGGCGGCCCCGGTGGTCTCCGGGGCCGGGGCGGTTGATCCCCACCCCAACGGGGACCAGCCGCCCGAGCCGCGGGGCCCGGCCGGACAGGCCGACGGCATTCGGCCGCCCGGATCCGGACGCCCCACGGGGCATGTCGGGCCACGTGTCGCCGGTACGGGACGCGCTCGGCTCTGCTATCGGATGCCCGGCACGAGGCACCGCACGCCGTCCGGTCCCGAAGCGCGCGGACGTCGGTACGTCGGTACGTCGGTACGTCGGTACGGCCGTACGGGTGACCGCGCCGGTCGCCCCGGGGGGGGCAGGGGGCGATGGGCGGGGCTTGTACGGGTGGGCAGGTCGGCCCCCGCTGTCCAGCCGGCGTCACCCGCTGTCCGGTATCGGCAAGGGACGCCTTTCGAGTGCCGCGGCCATGACCTCGGGGAACAGATCGGGCGTGCAGGCGAAGGCCGGTGCCCCGAGCGCGGCCAGCGCCGCCGCGTGCTCCCGGTCGTACGCGGGCGCGCCCTCGTCCGACAGCGCGAGCAGCGCCACGAACTGCACCCCGGACGCCTTCATCGCCGCCACCCGCTTGAGCATCTCGTCGCGGATACCGCCCTCGTAGAGATCGCTGATCAGCACCACGACCGTCTCGGCGGGCCGGGTGATCTGCGACTGGCAGTAGGCCAGCGCCCGGTTGATGTCCGTGCCACCGCCGAGCTGGACACCGAAAAGGACGTCGACCGGGTCGTCCAGTCGGTCGGTGAGGTCGACCACCGCCGTGTCGAAGACGACCAGCCGGGTGCTGATCGACCGCATGGAGGCGAGGACCGCGCCGAAGACGGACGCGTGCACCACCGACGCGGCCATGGACCCGGACTGGTCGATACAGAGCACGACGTCCTTCTTCACCGCCCGCGCGGCGCGTCCGTATCCGACGAGCCGCTCCGGCACCACCGTGCGGTACTCGGGCAGATAGTGCTTGAGGTTGGCCGCGATGGTGCGGTTCCAGTCGATGTCGTGATGGCGCGGGCGGCTGATCCGCGCGCTGCGGTCGAGAGCGCCGTCGAGGGTGGCCCGGGTACGGGTCGCGAGTCGCTTCTCCAGGTCCTCGACGACCTTGCGCACGACCGCGCGTGCCGTCTCCCTCGTCGTCTCCGGCATCGCCTTGTTCAGCGAGAGCAGCGTGCCGACCAGGTGCACGTCCGCCTCCACCGCTTCCAGCATCTCCGGCTCCAGCAGCAGCGCGGCAAGACCGAGCCGGTCGATGGCGTCGCACTGCATGACCTGGACGACGGAGGCCGGGAAGTAGGTGCGGATGTCACCGAGCCAGCGGGCCACGGACGGCGCCGAGGCGCCCAGTCCCGCCGAACGGTCCCGGCCCGTCTGCGCTCTGTCCCCCTTGCCGTAGAGCGCGGCGAGCGTGCCGTCCATCGCCGCGTCCCGCCCGGACAGCGCGCATCCGGTGCCGTCGGCCTGCTCTCCGCCGAGCACCAGCCGCCAGCGGCGCAGCCGCTCCCGCGCCGGATCGCCCAGGTCGCCCGGATCGCCCAGGTCGCCCGCAGGTATCGACTCGGTCCTCATACCCCCACCCCCGCAAGGATGTTGTCGTCCCTCATGTCGCTGTCGTCGTCCAGGCCGAGCAGCAGACGCAGCACCGGCAGTACGGCGTCGGCGCGCCCGGTGTCCGGCTCGGCGGCGAAGCCGGGGGTCACAGCGCCGTGGGCCGCCCGGCCGGCCGCACGGTCAGCCGGTCCGCGCCGGACCAGTTCGCCGAGCGTTCTGCGCACCCCCGGCTCATACGCCGCGAAGGTCCGCCGCAGCAGCGGCAGTACGTCCGTGAACGCCTCCCCCGACACCCCCCTCAGCCAGCCGTCCACCAGGGCGAGCAGCCGCTCGTCGTGCACCAGCAGCAGTCCGCCACCGCCGCCGACGAAGCCCTCGATCCAGGCGGCCGCGTCGGCGGGCGCAGTCCCCGGCGACAGCGCGAGCCCCATCAGCCGCGCGGCCTCCTCGGACCGCAGCGCGCCGTCGTCCAGCAACAGCCGCACCGCCCGTCCCCGGAGCACACCGGGCACGCTGTCCCGCGACGACAACGCCCGCAGCACGGCGCGCCAGCGGTCCCGCAGCCCGCCTCCGGGACCGGCGCCGAAGGGACCGGAACCGGCAGCGGCGGCGCCACCGGCAACAGCACCGGCGCGCGTCTCCGTCAGCAGACCCACCGCCGAGTGCACGGCGTCCACATGGCCGCGCATCTCGTCCGCCGCGTCCCTGTCGAGCGCGGCGCACGCCGGGGGCAGTCCGACGAAGACGCGTTCGGCGAGGCCCATGGCGACGCCGGCCAGCGCACCGGTGTCCGTGCCGCGCACATCGCCGTAGCGCAGCGAGCGGACGAGGGCGGGCAGGGCCTGGGCGAGATGGCCGACGTCCGTGTCGAGCGCGGCCCGGTCGGCGAGTACCCGCATGACGACCGGCAGGGCGTTTGGCAGCCCGGCGAGCAGACACCGCTCGGCGAGCGCGGTGACGTCGGCGAGAGCGCAGGCGGCGGTGGCGTCCGCCTCGGCCCTGGCCTGCGCCGCGCCCAGTACGGTCGTCCCCCACACCCCCGCCTCGGCGACCCGCACCGACAGCTCCGGCTCCCAGCGCAGCCGCCAGGTCTCCCGGAACGTGCCCGTGCTCCCCCGGGACCGCGCGGGCTCGCCCCAGCCGACACCGAGCAGCCGCAGCCGGTGCAACAGCCTGCTGCGTCCGGCGTCGGTGTCGCCCCGCAGGTCCAGTTCCAGTTCGCGCTCCAGCGCCGCCGGCTTGAGCCGCAGCGCTCGCTGTTGCCGGGCCAGGTCGCGCTGCAGCGGCACCGCCGGCGCCGATTCCGGGACCTCGCCCAGGACGTCCCCGACCACCAGCCGGTCGTGCACCAGCGCCAGCGGTACGTCCGAGCCGTCGCCCATCACCGCGCGCACCGCGTCGGTGGTCTCGCCCAGTCCGGGCAGCGGGCGGCCGCGCAGCGCCGCCAGGGTCTCGGCGAGCCGGACGGCCTCGATGACATGGGCGGAGGAGACGATCCGGTCCTCCTCGCGCAGCAGCCGGGCCACCTTGGTCAGCCACCGCTCGACCGGCCGGTCGGGGGCGTGGAACAGATGGCCGTACCACCCCGGCGAGGCGATACCCGCGCCGTATCCGCTGGACCGGGCGAGCCGGCGGTGTGTCCAGGGCACCCAGGTCAGATCGGTCCTGACCTTCGCCAGCCCCTTGAGCAGGGCCCGGTCGGCGGCGACGGTGGTCTTCTCGCGCAGCGCGGGCACGTGCCAGGCCCCGCAGACCACGGCCACCTGCTCCCCGAACTCCTTGCGAGCGGCGCGCAGTCGGAGCCGCATGTGCGCCTCGCGGAAGAGATCCCGGCCGTGTCCGCCGGCGTCGTACCGCTCGCGGAGCGCGCCCATGGCGTCCGCCAGGGCCGCGAACGGGACGAAGGGGTCCCGCTCCCCCGGGCCCCGATGCTCGACGATGTCCTCCCACCAGCGTTCGGGATCGTCGTGTCCGGCGGCCTCGGCGAGCACGGCGAGCGGATCACCCCGGACCTCCCCCTCCCTCTTCGCTCCTGGGTCCTGCTCTCCCTTCTCCCGGGCGAGCGTGTGCGCGGCCGGCAGGTCGATGAAGTGGGCCGGGACGCCGTGCTCCAACGCCCAGCGGATCGCCACCCATTCGGGACTGAAGTCGGCGAACGGCCAGAACGCCGAACGTCCTGGCTCGTCCACGGCATGGGCGAGCAGGGCGACCGGGGGCCTCAGGCCCGGGTCGGCGGCCAGCGGGATCAGCGCGTCGGCCTCGGGCGGGCCCTCGACGAGGACGACGGCCGGCCGGGCGGCGTCGAGGGCGCCACGGACCGCGCGGGCGGAACCGGGACCGTGATGCCGCACCCCCAGCAGCAGCGGCCCGGAGGCGTAGGCCTGGGGCCACCGTGTGTCGTTCATGCACTCACCTCCCGGCACGCGCGGTAGAAGTCCGTCCAGCCCTCGCGCTCACGGACGACGGTCTCCAGGTACTCCTGCCAGACGACCCGGTCGGCCGCCGGATCGCGCACGACGGCGCCGAGGATGCCGGCGGCGACATCGGCCGGCCGCAGCACACCGTCGCCGAAGTGCGCGGACAGGGCGAGGCCGTTGGTCACGACGGAGATCGCCTCGGCCGTGGACAGCGTGCCGCTCGGCGACTTCACCTTGGTGCGGCCGTCGGCGGTGATGCCGTCGCGCAGCTCGCGGAAGACGGTCACGACCCGGTGGATCTCCTCGATGCCGTCGGGCACGGCCGGCAGATCGAGGGAGCGGCCGATCTGCTCGACCCGGCGGGTGACGATGTCGACCTCGGCGTCGGCGCTCGCCGGCAGCGGCAGCACCACGGTGTTGAAGCGGCGGCGCAGCGCGCTGGAGAGGTCGTTGACGCCTCTGTCCCGGTCGTTGGCCGTGGCGATGAGATTGAACCCGCGGACCGCCTGGACCTCTTGTCCCAGCTCAGGGACGGGCAGGGTCTTCTCGGACAGGATCGTGATCAGTGAGTCCTGCACATCGGCGGGGATCCGGGTCAGCTCCTCCACCCGGGCCGTCATGCCCTCGGCCATGGCGCGCATGACGGGGCTCGGCACGAGGGCGTCCCGGCTCGGGCCGTGTGCCAGCAGCTGCGCGTAGTTCCAGCCGTAGCGGATCGCCTCCTCCGGGGTGCCGGCCGTGCCCTGCACCAGCAGCGTGGAGTCGCCGCTGACGGCTGCGGCCAGGTGCTCCGACACCCAGGTCTTGGCGGTGCCGGGCACGCCGAGCAGGAGCAGTGCGCGGTCGGTGGCGAGCGTGGTGACGGCGACCTCGACGATCCGGCGCGGCCCCACGTACTTGGGTGTGATCACCGTGCCGTCCGGCAGGGTGCCGCCGAGCAGGTACGTCGCCACCGCCCAGGGTGACAGCTTCCAGCGGGCGGGGCGCGGGCGGTCGTCCTGCGCGGCGAGAGCGGTGAGTTCGGCGGCGAAGGCGTGCTCGGCGTGCGGGCGCAGCGCCTGGGCGCTCTCGCCCTGGCCCGGTTCGGCGGTGGTCGGCCGCTCGGACGCGGACGCGGATGTGGACACGGGTGAGGATGCGGACGCGGACGCGGATGTGACAGACATGGCGGACATGGCTGAGGCCCCCTCCAGCTCGGCCGGTTCGGTCTGGCATCCACCGTGCACCACGCCACTGACAATCGCTCTGACCAGCACGAACGCCCGCAGCGGACCGATTGTCAGTGGCGGGACCTACCGTCGGTGGCATGACTGAGCAGGGGGTGCGCTGGAGCGCGGAACAGGTGCTGTCACTGGCGCCTGACGCCGCGTCACGTACAGCAGGGGGCAAGCTCGGCACGGCCGGTCCGTGGTCCGAGGCGGGGAGCGGAGAGGGGACGGTGTGGGGGCTGTGCAAGGGCAGTGGCAGCAGGCCGTATCAGACGGTGGCCGACCTCGCCGATCCGGCCGGTCCGGCGTACAAGTGCAGTTGCCCGAGCCGTAAGTTCCCGTGCAAGCACGCTCTCGGACTGCTTCTGCTGTGGGCGGGCGACGACGGCTCGGTGCCGGCGTCCGCCGAACCGCCGGAGTGGGCCGAGCAGTGGCTCGCGGGCAGACGCAAGCGAGCCGAGACCGATCAGCCCCGGGCCGAGGAGAGTTCCCAGGCCGCGACCGCCGACCCCGAGGCCGCGAGGCGGCGGGCCGAGCGCCGCGCCGAGCGGGTCACCGCGGGCGCGACGGAGCTGGAGCAGCGCCTCGCGGACCTGCTGCGCGGCGGCCTGGCCGCGGCCGGCCAGGCGGGGTACGGACTGTGGGACGAGACAGCGGCCCGCATGGTCGACGCGCAGGCTCCCGGACTCGCCTCGCGGACAAGGGAGTTGGGGGCGATCCCCGCGTCGGGTGCGGGCTGGCCGGCCCGGCTGCTGGAGGAGTGCGCGCTGCTGCACCTGCTCGACCAGGGCTGGCTGCGCCGCGACCGGCTCCCGGACGCCCTCGCGGCCACGGTCCGCTCCCGGCTGGGCCTGCCCGCCACGGCGGACGGGGCGCCGGTCCGCGACCACTGGCTGGTCCTCGCGCAGTACGACTCGGTGGACCCGAAGCTGACGACCCGCCGGATATGGCTGCACGGCGCCGCCTCGGGCGGCACCCGACTGCTGCTGTCCTACGGCGCGGCCGGCCGGGCTCCGGAGCTGACCCTGCCGGTCGGACTGGCCCTGGACGCGGAGCTGTCCGCCTATCCGGGGGCCGGTCAGCCCCGATCCGCCCTGGGCGAGCGGTTCGCCCCGCCCGCCCCCGCCACATTCCGCCCACCCGGCACGACCACGGCCGAGGCGGTGGCCCGGTACGGCGAGGCACTGCGCGCCGATCCGTGGCTGGAGTCGGTGCCGGTGACGCTGGACCGGGTCGTGCCGGTCCCGGACGGCGATCTGTGGCAGCTGGCGGACGCCGACGCGGACTGCGCGCTGCCGCTGACCCGGGCCGCCCGCTCCCGCCCCGGTCTGTGGCGGCTGGTCGCCCTGTCCGGTGGCGCCCCGGTCACGGTGTTCGGCGAGTGCGGCCACCGCGGCTTCACCCCGCTCACGGCCTGGCCGCAGCACACGGACGAGGCGATACCGCTGTGCTGACCCCTCCACGACACGACAGACAACAAACACCGGCGCCGGCACCGGCACCGGCACCGGCACCCCTCGAACGCTCATAGGCAATAGGGAAGGGAACGCGATGAACGGGACGTCCTCGGCCGACGCGGCCACCGCGGCTGCCCCGAGCCCCTGGGAAGACCTGGTCACCACCGCTCTCCTCGGCACCGACCGGCGCCCCGCGGCATACGGCGGATCCGGCCGGGAGGCTCCCCTCGCCCTGCTCGACGAGGCCGCCATGGCGACCGTACGGCGGCGGGCCGGGCTACGGCCCGCGCGGGCGGCCCGCCGACCGGAGCCGGCGCCCGAGGATCCGCGCCCGGCCCTGCCCGGTGCCGCGGCCCGCAGGCTCGCCACGTTGCTGGCCGACCGTTCCGCCGGCAGCGGCAGCGGCCGCCGGGGCAGCTCGCCGGACCTCATGGAGCTGCTCCCGCAGTGGCTCGCGACGGCCAACGCGCGCGGGTACGCGGCGCCCCCGCAGGCGCTGCCCGCCCTGCTGGACGCGGCCCGTGGCCGTACGGACCTGCGCCCCGCCGCGCTGGCGTTCGCGGGTCCGCGCGCGCTGTGGCTGGCCCGGCTCAACGCGGACTGGCGGTTCGCCCTGCGCGCGGCCCCCGGCGGCGGTGCCAGGCTGCCCGACCTCGGGGACACCGAGGCGGTGCGCCGACTGTGGCGGGAGGGCCTGTTCGCCGAGCGGGTGGCCCTGCTGGGCGCGCTGCGCGCCGGCACGCCCGCCCGCGCCCGCGAGCTGCTGGCGTCGACCTGGGCCGCGGAGCGGGCGGAGGACCGGCTGATGTTCCTCGACTCGCTGCGCGCGGGTCTGTCCGCCGCGGACGAGCCGTTCCTGGAGCGGGCGTTGGACGACCGTGGCCGCACCGTGCGGGCGACGGCGGCGGAACTGCTGTCGGCGCTGCCCGCTTCGGCGCTCGCCGCGCGCATGGCCGTACGGGCCGCGGCATGCGTGGCCCTCGACCGTACGCGGAGCGCGCCGGGGATCGTCATCGAGCCACCACTCGAGTGCGACTCCGGCATGGAGCGGGACGGTGTGGTGGCCATACCACCGGCGGGAAGGGGAGAACGCTCATGGTGGCTGGGGCAGTTGGTGGAGTCCGCCCCGCTCGGCAGCTGGCCCGGACGGCTCGGCGGACGGACGGCACAGGAGATCGTGGCGCTGCCGGTGTCGGACGGCTGGCAGGGCGAACTGCACGCGGCCTGGTGCCGGGCCGCGGTGCGGCAGCGGGACGCGGCGTGGTCGAGGGCGTTGCTCGGCTCGCCGTCGGCGCCGGAGGCCGGCGGTCCGGGCGCGGTCTCGCTGGCCGAGCGGGCAAAGCTGCTGGCCGCCCTGGACTCTGCGGAACGGGCGGGCTGGGTGGCCGGTTTCATCGCGACACACGGACTGTCGGAGGCGTTCCAGCTGCTCGGGGTGTGCGCCGTGCCCTGGGCCGCACCGCTGGGCCGGGCGGTCGTGGACGCGCTCAACATCGCGCGGGACGCGGGCAGTTACCCATGGAGTTTCAGTGGGGTGATGGGGCTGGCCGAGCGCTGCCTGGACCCGGCGGAGACCGTCCGGCTGGAGGGGCTGCTGGCGATACCCGACGAACCGGACGATGCCGCGCCGGGGGCCGGCGGGTACTGGGCGGAGGCCTTCCAACGGCTGATGACCACGCTGCGATTGCGGGCGCAGATGGCCGAGGAGCTGGCGCCGCCGCACGGCGGACCGCCCGCTCAACCGCCGGAGGCGGCCGCCTGACGTACGTTCTCCCGCACCCACTGCACGATCGACGCGGTCGTCGCGCCCGGCGTGAAGATCTCCGCGACGCCCTTCTCCTTCAGCGGCGGGATGTCCTCCTCCGGGATGATGCCGCCGCCGAAGACCTGGATGTCCGCGGCGTCGCGCTCCTTGAGCAGGTCGATCACCGCTGCGAACAGCGTGTTGTGCGCGCCGGAGAGGATGGACAGACCGATCGCGTCGGCGTCCTCCTGGATGGCGGTGTCGACGATCTGCTCGGGCGTCTGGTGGAGACCGGTGTAGATGACCTCCATACCGGCGTCGCGCAGGGCACGCGCGATGACCTTGGCCCCGCGATCGTGGCCGTCAAGCCCCGGTTTGGCGACCACCACGCGGATCGGACCGGCTGCCACACCCATCACTGCCTCCATCACACGACCACGGAAGCGATCGCTTCCGTCCGTAACGACAAGTACCGCACTTTTGGCGCGTTCCGCCACCCGCCGCGAAGTGAACGAACGTTATCTCCAGCATCCCGCAACCGGCAGTTTTACGGTGCGCAGCGAGGGGGAAATCACATGATGGGACATGAGGGCACACGGGGGATGGAGCCGTCCTCCGGCGTGCCGACAGGAGGTCGGCCATGAAGGTCACCGGGGTACTGCCGCTCTTCCTCCCGTTCTGCCGCCGGCTGTGGCCCGGCAGACTGACCGGAGTGTCCGTGGCACTGCTGAAGGCGACCGCCCTGGAGGCCGCGATCCTGGCCGGCCATCTCATGCTCTATCCGACCGGTCTCGCCCAGGAGCGCGGTTTACCCGCCCTGCCGGCCCAGGACGGCACCGCCCAGCTGCCGGTCCGCTCGGGCCCGCCGGTGGTGCTGCTGCACGGCTTCATCGACAACCGCTCGGTGTTCGTGCTGCTGCGCCGCAATCTCGCCCAGCACGGCGCGCAACGCGTCGTGTCGCTCAACTACTCCCCGCTCACCTGCGACATCCGCGCCGCCGCCGAACTGCTCGGCCGGCATGTCGAGGAGATCTGCGAGCGCACCGGCAGCGACCGGGTGGACATCGTGGGGCACAGCCTCGGTGGACTGATCGCCCGCTACTACGTGCAACGCCAGGGCGGTGACCTGCGGGTGCGCACACTCGTCACGCTGGGCACCCCGCACTCCGGGACCACCGCGGCGCCACTGGCCAACGCCCATCCGATCGTGCGCCAGATGCGGCCCGGTTCGGAAGTGATCGAGGAACTCACCCGGCCCGCGCCCGGCTGCCGTACGCGCTTCGTCAGCTTCTGGAGCGACCTGGATGTCGTGATGGTGCCGCTGGAGACGGCCTGTCTGGAACATCCCGATCTCGACGCGCAGAACATCCGGGTGACCGGCATCGGGCATCTCGCCCTGCCCGTGCATCCCGCCGTCGCGGCCGGGATACGCGAGGCCCTCGACGCCGCGCACCCCGGGGAGCGGATGGCCGGCGGTCTGACGGTGGCGTGACATTCAGGTGACGAACAGTCACCATATGTCGAACGCCAATCGAACCCTTGGCCAAGCTCGTGTCCGGCGTCCCCCGAAACGCCGCCGAATGCCCGTTTCCCGTCCACGCGAAACCAGCTGAAGATTGTCGCGCCCAGGTACCGGCGGGTACAGTCACCGCACTGCTCTGGCAGCCCCTGTTGTCGAGGCGAAAGAGAAGTTGGTGAACGACCGTCACCCGTCGGGGACCATGAGCCCCCCGGCCCCGGCTTCGGACGCCTCCGCAGCGCCCTACGCGCCGTACGGAAGCCATGAAGCCCCCTACGGTGACCTCACCACGTACGGCGGCTACGGCGCCACCGGTTTCCCCGATGGCACCGGCTCCTTCTCCACCGACCCGCTCTTCGGCAGCCTGCCCGGTCAGCAGAGCACCGGCGCGTACGACACCACGCAGTGGCAGACCGGCCAGAACCCGCACTACGACCCGTACGCGGCCCAGCACCACGCCGCCTACGACTCCGGTTTCCACGACACCACCGCCTGGACGGTCCCCGCCCAGGCGACGGGCAACGACACCGGCGGCTGGGGGGGCGCCCACTGGGAGAGGGACACGGGCGCCTGGCTGCCGCCCGACCAGTCCGGCGTCGCCGCCCCGACCCAGCAGTGGGAGTGGGGCACCCAGACCTTCGAGTCGGGCACGTACGACGCCACGCAGTGGAACTCCGCCGGCCAGGCCGGACCCGACCGGACCGAGCAGCCTGCCGAACCGTTCGCCCAGCCGCCCACCAGCGCCTTTCCGCAGGTGCCGTACGAGCATCAGGTGCCGTACGAGGACCAGAGGCCGTACCAGGACCAGACGCTGTACGAGGACGGGACGCCGTACGAGAACGCCGGATTCGGTGAACAGCCTTCCGGCGTCGAGGAGTCGGGCGCCACGGGCGTGCTGCCCGCCATGCCCGAGCTGCTGGACGACCAGGAGGAGGCCGCGCCGGCGCCGGCGACCCGCGCCGGGGCGCGCAGTGCGGCGCGTTCCCGTCGGCGCACGCCCGCCAAGCGCTCCGCACTGCTGACCATCGCCGTGCCCTCGGCCTGTGTGGTGGGGGTCGCCGGGATCGCCGCCGCCTCAGTCGGCGCGCTGAGCGACGACGGCAAGGACACCACCGCCTCCGCCCCGGACGCGCATGCGGTCCAGCCGTCGGTCGCCAACAGCAAACTGGACTCCCAGCTCACGACCCTCTCCGCCGGCGCCCATGACTTCGCCGACCGGGCGAGCCGGACGCAGGAGCGCATCGACCTCAAGAACCATCAGCAGGTGGAGAAGAAGAAGGCCGCCGCCGCGGCCGCGCTCAAGGAGCGGATGCGCCCGAAGTTCTTGCTGCCGGTCACGCAGAAGGGGCTCAGCGCCTTCTTCGGCCAGGCGGGCGTGAACTGGATGTCCGTGCACACGGGCATCGACTTCCCCGTCTCGTACGGCACCACGGTGATGGCGGCGACCGACGGCGTCGTCTCCACCAAGTGGAACAGCGCCTACGGCAACATGATGATCGTGACGGCGAAGGACGGCACGGAGACCTGGTACTGCCATCTGTCCAGCTACCGCGTCGCCTCCGGCGCGAGCGTCAAGGCCGGCGATCCGATCGCCTTCTCCGGCAACTCCGGCAACTCCACGGGTCCGCATCTGCATTTCGAGGTGCGTCCCGCGGGCGGGGCGGCGATAGACCCGCTGCCGTGGCTGCGCAGCCACGGGCTCGATCCGACCTGAGCGACCCGTGCGCCCTGGGGCCCTTGCCGACACGGCGAGGGCCCCAGGGCTTACGTGCTTACAGCTTCTCCACCGGTGCGTACCGCAGCAGCAGTCGCTTCGGCTTGGCGTCGCCGAAGTCGATCGTCGCCTCCGCGTTCGCGCCGGTGCCCTTCACGGCGACGACCGTGCCGAGCCCGAACTGGTCGTGGGTGACCCGGTCCCCGACGGCCACCGCGACGACCGGCTTCTCCGCCGTGCGCCGGGTGGCGAATCCGGACGCGCCCGACGCCGAGGAACGCGAGCGGGTCGAGGACAGCGAGGCCGCGATCCCGGCGGCCGGACCGGAGGACACCGGCGCCGTCGCTCCCGTCCGCTTCCACTCGACATGGGCGGGCGGGATCTCCTCCAGGAAGCGGGAGGGCGGGTTGTACGACGGCTGGCCCCAGGCGCTGCGCAGCGCCGAGCGGGTGAGGTAGAGCCGCTCCCGCGCGCGGGTGATGCCGACGTACGCCAGGCGCCGCTCCTCCTCCAGCTCCTTGGTCTGGCCGAGGGCGCGCATGTGCGGGAAGACGCCGTCCTCCATGCCGGTCAGGAAGACGACGGGGAACTCCAGGCCCTTGGCGGTGTGCAGGGTCATCAGGGTGATGACGCCGGAGCCTTCCTCGTCCTCGTCGGGGATCTGGTCGGAGTCGGCGACCAGGGCGACCTGCTCCAGGAAGTCGGCCAGCGTGCCGGCCTCGCCCTCGGCCCGCTCCTGCTCGAACTCCAGGGCCACTGCCGCGAGTTCCTGGAGGTTCTCGATGCGGGTCTCGTCCTGCGGATCGGTGGAGGCCTGCAACTCAGCCAGATAGCCGGTGCGTTCGAGCACCGCCTCCAGGACGGTCGCCGGTCCGGCGCCGGACTCCACGATCGTGCGCAGGTCCTCCATCAGCGTGTTGAACCGCTTGACCGCGTTGGTGGAGCGCGCGGCCATGCCGTACGCCTCGTCCACCCGCTTGAGGGCCTGCGGGAAGCTCACCTTCTCGCGCTGGGCGAGGGCGTCGATCATCGCCTCGGCGCGCTCGCCGATGCCCCGCTTGGGCACATTGAGGATGCGGCGCAGCGGCACCGAGTCCTCGGGGTTGGCGAGGACTCGCAGATAGGCGAGGACGTCCCGGACCTCCTTGCGTTCGTAGAAGCGGACGCCGCCGACCACCTTGTAGGGCAGGCCGACGCGGATGAAGATCTCTTCGAAGACACGGGACTGGGCGTTGGTGCGGTAGAAGACGGCGACGTCGCCGGCCTTGGCCTCGCCCGCGTCGGTGAGACGGTCTATCTCGTCGGCGACGAACTGCGCCTCGTCGTGCTCGGTGTCGGCGACGTACCCGGTGATCCGCGCGCCGGCACCCGCGTTGGTCCACAGGTTCTTGGGGCGGCGGGACTCGTTGCGTTCGATGACCGCGTTGGCGGCGGACAGGATGGTCTGCGTGGAGCGGTAGTTCTGCTCCAGCAGGATCGTCGTCGCGGTCGGGTAGTCCTCCTCGAACTGGAGGATGTTGCGGATCGTCGCGCCGCGGAAGGCGTAGATCGACTGGTCCGCGTCACCGACGACGCACAGTTCGGCGGGCGGGAGGTCGTGCTCGCTCGGGGGCGCGTCCTCGTCGTGCTCCCTCGTGCCGACGAGTTCGCGGACCAGGGCGTACTGGGCGTGGTTGGTGTCCTGGTACTCGTCGACCATGACGTGCCGGAAGCGGCGGCGGTAGTGCTCGGCGACGTCCGGGAAGGCGCGCAGCAGATTGACCGTCGTCATGATCAGGTCGTCGAAGTCCAGCGCGTTCGCCTCGCGCAGCCGTGACTGGTAGAGCGCGTAGGCCTGGGCGAGGGTCTTCTCGAAGCCTTCGGTGGCCTGTGCGGCGAAGTCCTCCTCGTCGATCAGCTCGTTCTTCAGGTTGCTGATCTTCGCGCTGAACGACTTCGGCGGGAAGCGCTTGGGGTCGAGCTCCAGATCGCGGCAGACCAGGGCCATCAGGCGCTTGCTGTCGGCGGCGTCGTAGATCGAGAACGACGAGGTGAAGCCGAGCTTCTTGCTCTCGCGGCGCAGGATGCGCACACACGCACTGTGGAAGGTCATCACCCACATCGCGTGCGCGCGCGGGCCGACGAGCTGCTCGACGCGCTCCTTCATCTCGCCCGCGGCCTTGTTGGTGAAGGTGATCGCGAGGATCTGGCCCGGGTGCACATTCCGCTCGGCGAGGAGGTGGGCGATGCGGTGGGTGAGCACACGGGTCTTGCCGGAGCCGGCACCGGCGACGATGAGCAGCGGGGAGCCGGCGTGCACGACCGCGGCGCGCTGGTTGTCGTTCAGCCCCTCCAGGAGCGCCGCGGCGTCGAGGACGGGGCGCGGGGCGCCGTCGCGGTAGTACGCGTCCCGGTCCGGCGGCACGTCGAACTTCCCGCCGAACAGATCGTCCGGAAGCGGCTCCGGAGCGTGATCGTCCTCGGGCGGCGGCGGGGGCTCCTCCTCGCGCCCGCGAGGGGCCTGGAGGTCCGCCAGGAAGCTGTCGTCAAAGAGGCTGCTCATCGCTCTCCGAGTCTAGGGCGCCCCACCGACAACCGGTCACCGTCTCCGGAACATGGTCGGTTTCGAGGAGAGTTGATCTTGGTGCCCGAAGGGCCCTCCAGCCGCTCACGCTGCGGAAGCGTCCGATGACGCAGCCATGAAACCGCCCTCAGGTCACGAAAATGTATCGGACATATCGCGCACCAACCTTCACAGGAGCAACACGAGTTGGCTAGCGTGCGGTCGGGCCGTACGACCCCTACCGGCGAACCCCGCCGGGCCGCGCGGCCTCCGCCGAGTCCGGCGTGCCCGCACGGCACACGGAGCCGGGGACCCACCGAACCCCGGGGTGAATCGGCCGACTCCCGCCCGGGACGACGCCGTAGGGCAACCCTTCCGAACCACCGCCCGAACCCGACAGCTAACCCGGTAGGCGGCCCATTGGAAGGAGTCGCCTCCCTTGGCGTCGCATCGCAAGCCGCGCCCCGGCGGGACCATCGGCGCGGGCCTCCGCACCCCTGCCCTCGCCACCGCCGCCCTCACCTCCATGGCCGTGTTCTCACAGAGCGCCGAGGCCGCCCCGGGAACCGATCACGCCAAGCCGAGCCTGGAGGAGGTCGAGAAGAAGGTCGACGACCTCTACCGCCAGGCCGAGTCGGCGACCGAGAAGTACGACGCCGCCAAAGAACGCACCGGCAAACAGCGGGGGCGTGTCGACACGCTCCGCGACGACGTCGCCCGGCGCACGGAGCGCCTCAACAAGGCCCGCGAGGAGCTGGGCTCCTTCGCCGCGGCCCAGTACCGCACCGGCACCTCCGCTCCCGACACGGCCACGTTCCTGCTGGCGAACGACCCGCAGGACTACTTCGACCAGACCCAGCTGATGAGCCGGATGACCTCGCGGGAGAAGAGCGCGGTCGACGCCTACATCGGCGAGCAGGCCGCGACCTTGAAGAAGCGGCGCGAGGCCGCGCAGAGCCTGAAGAGCCTGTCCGACTCGCAGAACGAGCTGCAGACCGCCAAGTCCACCGTCCAGAAGAAACTCGCCTCCGCGCGCGAGCTGCTGTCGCAGCTGACGGCCCAGGAGAAGGCCCGGCTGGCCGCCATCGAGCGGGAGAAGCAGCAGGAGGCGGCGCGCAAGGCGGCCGAGCTGGCGAAGCGGCAGGCCGAGCAGCAGCAGCGCGACTCGTCGTCCTCGTCCTCGTCCTCGTCCACGGCGTCCGGCTCCGGCTCTGGCTCCAGCTCCGGTTCCGGCTCGACGGGCTCCGGTTCCACGGGCTCCGGTTCGAGCGGCTCCTCGACGTCCACCTCGTACGACACGAAGGCCGAGAAGGCGATCGCCTTCGCCCGCGCGCAGATAGGCAAGCCGTACGTGTGGGGCGCCACCGGGCCGGACTCCTACGACTGCTCGGGCCTGTCCCAGGCCGCCTGGAAGGCCGCCGGGGTCACGCTTCCGCGCACCACGTACGACCAGGTCAACACGGGCACCACGGTCTCCCTGGCGAATGCGCGGCCGGGCGATTTGGTCTTCTTCTACGACGACATCAGCCACGTCGGCATATACATAGGCAACGGCATGATGATCCACGCCCCGAAGCCCGGCGCGTACGTCCGTGAGGAGTCGATCTACTACGGCGGTGAGTCGATCATCCACAGCGTGGTCCGACCGGGCTGACCACCGCCGGGTCCGCCCCCGCCGCTCGCCGTCCACGCGCGTGCCGCGTTCTTGAGCCCCACGCACGCGTACCGGCATTTCGCGCTCCACGCGCGCGTGCCCTTCCCGGGTGGAGTTCGCGCGGCTCCCTGGCATCGGGCGCATGCCCGGCACCCCAGGTCTGCGTGCGTGGTGGGCGGACCTGCCCCCCCCGCGGCCGGGGCCGCCGTGATGGCGACCGGCATCCTGTCGGTGGGACTGCGTCTCACCGGCGCCGAGACGGTCTCCGGGCGGCCCTGGCGTTGGCCTGCGTCGCGTGGGCGGCGCCGGCCGCCGACTTCGTCCTGCGGCTGGTCGGCCGGCGCCGGCGCCGGCTGGCCGAGGCGGGAAGCCCCGGCGCGCTCACCGCCGTCGCCGCGACCACCGTGCTCGGCACCCGGATCTCGGCGCTGGGCCGGCAGCCCCTGGCCGAGGCGCTGCTGGCGCTTTCTGCGCTGCTCTGGCCGGTGCTGCTGCTGGTCGTACGCCACTGGAGGCGGCGCATGCCGGGAGCGGTGTTCCTGTGTTGTGTGGCCACACAGGGGCTTGCCGTGCTGGCCGCCACGCTGGCCGCGGCCGAGCGCACGGCGTGGCTCGCGCACGCCGCCCTGGTGCTGTTCTGGCTGGGACTGGTGCTCTACGGCCTCGCACTGGCCCGTTTCGATCCGCGGCAGGTGCTGGAGGGGGCGGGCGATCACTGGATCGCGGGCGGGGCGCTCGCGATCTCGGCGCTCGCCGGGGCGACACTGCTCATCGCCGGGGACTCGGGCCTGTATCTGTGGGACGACGACGACCGCGGCGTGCTGCGCACGGTGACGGTCGCGCTGCTCGTCCTGGATCTGGCCTGGTACGTCGTCCTGCTGGCCGCCGAGGTGACACGGCCCCGGCGCGGCTACGACCTGCGCCGGTGGTCGACGGTGTTCCCGATGGGGATGACGGCGACGCTGTCCGTGGCGACGGCCGTCGGTGTCCCGTGGCTCAGATGACCGGGACGGGTGCTGCTGTGGGTGGCGGTGGCGGTGTGGCTCGCGGTCGCCGCCGGTGCGGTGCGCGTGGCCCGCGCCGGCGGCAGGGACGGATGACCGTCAGGTCCACAGGACGGCGATGAAGATGTTCGCCATCGTCAGCAGGCCGACCAGCCCGAACGCACCCTTGTCGATCTTCTCCTCGTCGCGCTTCACATAGACCAGCCCGAGGATCACGATCAGCAGCGCCAGCTTGACGCCGATCTTGATGGTGTTGATGTGGTGGTGGTCGGCCTGGTTGAGGCCGATCAGGATCACGCCGGTGACCAGCATGGTCAGCGCGCCGTGCAGCATCCCGGGCACGAACCGGGCCGTGCCCTGGCCCATCGCCTTCATCTGGGTCAGGAAGCCGCCGAGCAGCGCGGCGATGCCGATGATGTGCAGGCCGACGAAGAGATGGATGAGTACGCCCATGGGGCCGGAGCCTAATTCGTCGGCGACAGCCCCCTGGACGGCAGGGTACGTATCCGCGTCCCATAGCACCCCACACCTCTCGCACATCCCGCTTTCCACGCTTCGGTCATCACGCTGTGTGAAGGTGGCGAGTCCAGATCGGCCGCGTGGTCACATACGGTCACTTCCCGGTCTGTCGGGGCCAGTTCCGTACACCTCGTTACCTGCTCGTCACACCCAGGCCTACCGTCCTCCCCCAGGTGACCGGCTCCCCACCGCCGCCCGGGCCAGGGCGGCAGTCGGCCACCACCGCCGAGAAAGGTCCGGCGGTGGCCCGCCTCCCCTGTGCGGGCCACCGCCGGACGTGATGTACGGACCACTCGGTCGGACCGCGCGGTCGGACCCCTTGGTCGTACGCGTCGTACGGAAGGACGTGACGGTCCAGGTGGCAGCGCACCGCAAGCCCCGGCAACGCTCGATCGGTGGCCCTACGGCCCGGACGGCCGCCACGCTCGCCCTGGCGGGCGCGGCCACCGCGACGGGGTTCGACGGCACGGGGCACGCCGAACCACAGCTGACGCCGGCGCAGGTGAAGGCGAAGGTGGACAAGCTGTACCAGGAGGCCGAGACGGCGACCGAGCAGTACGACGGCGCCAAGGAGAAGACCGACTCGGCGCAGCGGCGGCTGAACACGCTGCGGGACGAGACCGCGCGCAAGCAGGACGGGCTCAACACGGCCCGGGACACGCTCGGTTCGTTCGCGACCGCGCAGTACCGCGACGGCGGCTTCGCCCCGGCCTGGCAGCTCGCGCTGTCCGGCGACCCCGACCGCTATCTGGAGGGCGCCGCGCTGACGGAGCGGGTCGGCGACCGGCAGGCCGCCGCCGTGTCGGACGTACGCGAACAGCTGCGGGAGATCGAGCGGTTGCGTGGCGCCGCGCGCGTCCAACTGACCTCGCTGCGGTCGCGGCAGGCACAGCTGAGACGGCAGAAGAAGACGATCACCGGCAAGCTGGGCGAGGCCAGGCGGCTGCTCGCGGGGCTCACCGCGCGGCAGCGGACCGAGGTCACCGGTGACGGCAGCACGCCGGATCGCGCCTCCCGGTGGGCGTCGGACACTCGTGGCACGCTGGAGCAGGCCGGGCCGGCCACGACCGCGAACGCACGCGCCTCGGCGGCCATCGCCTACGCCTACGCCAAACTCGGCAGCCCCTATGTGTGGGGCGCGGCCGGCCCGAGCGCCTTCGACTGCTCGGGCCTGGTCCAGGCCGCCTACCGCTCCACCGGCATCTCCCTGCCCCGCACCACCTACGCCCAGATCAACGCGGGCCGGCGTGTCTCCCGCTCCGAACTCCAGCCCGGGGACCTGGTGTTCTTCTACTCCGGGGTCAGCCACGTCGGCATCTACGTGGGCAACGGGCAGATGATCCACGCACCCAATCCCTCGGCGCCGGTCCGGCTGGCCCCGGTCGACCTGATGCCGTTCGCGGGCGCGACCCGGGTGGCATAAGGGCCGACCCCTTCAGGGATCAGACCAGGCGGCGGGCCGTCGCCCAGCGGGTCAGCTCATGGCGGTTGGACAGCTGGAGCTTGCGCAGGACCGCCGAGACATGGGACTCGACCGTCTTCACCGAGATGAACAGCTGCTTGGCGATCTCCTTGTAGGCGTAGCCACGGGCTATCAGCCGCAGCACCTCGCGCTCGCGCTGGGTGAGGCGGTCCAGGTCCTCGTCCACGGGCGGGGCGTCCGTGGAGGCGAAGGCGTCGAGGACGAACCCGGCCAGCCGCGGGGAGAAGACGGCGTCGCCCTCCTGGACGCGGAAGATCGAGTCGACCAGATCGGTGCCGGTGATGGTCTTGGTGACATAGCCGCGGGCGCCGCCGCGGATCACGCCGATCACGTCGTCCGCCGCGTCCGACACCGACAGCGCGAGAAAGCGGACGGGCCGCTCGACGTCCGCCGTCAGCGCCGCGCACCGGCGCAGCACTTCGACACCGCCGCCGCCCGGCAGATGGACGTCGAGAAGGACCACCTCGGGACGGGTCGCCGTGATGACCGTGACCGCCTGGTCGACGTCCGCGGCCTCGCCGACCACCTCGACACCGGTCTCGGCGGTCTGCCCGATCTCGGCCTGGACACCGGTGCGGAACATCCGGTGGTCGTCCACGAGGACCACCCGTACATGCCGTCCGCCCGCGCCGCCGCCGGCAGCCCCGGTCCCGGCCGTCCCGGTCCGGGCCGTCTCGGCGGCTCCCGCCGTGCCGTTCGCCTCGGTCGCGTCGCTCATGACGTCTTCTCCACCCTCTCCATCTCCAGCTCGACCTCCGTGCCGCCGCCCGGCACCGACCGCAGCCGGGCCGTGCCGCCGTGGCGCTCCATGCGGCCGATGATCGATTCTCTGACGCCCATGCGGTCGGCGGGTATCGAGTCGAGGTCGAAGCCGGGACCGCGGTCGCGCACGGACACGAAGACCGTCCTCCCCTCGACTTCGGCATAGACCTGTACGGCGCCGCCCTCGCCACCGTACTTGGCGGCGTTCACCATCGCCTCGCGCGCGGCCTGCATCTGCGCGCCGGTCCTCTCGTCCAGCGGGCAGTCGCCGACGATGACCACCTCGATGGGCACACCGTGCTTGTCCTCCACCTCGGCGGCGCTGCGCCGCACGGCCTCGGCGACCGTGTCCGGCTCGTCGGCCTCGTCCTTGCCGGTGCCCTCCGGTTTGTACAACCAGGTGCGCAGGTCGCGCTCCTGGGCGCGGGCGAGGCGGCGCACCTCGTTCGCGTTGTCGGCGTTGCGCTGGATCAGGGTGAGGGTGTGCAGCACGGAGTCATGGACATGGGCGGCGACTTCCGCACGCTCCTGGGCCCGGATGCGCATCAGGCGCTCCTCGGACAGGTCCTGGGTCATCCGGACCAGATACGGGCCGGCCAGCAGCGCGATGCCGACGAGGACGGCGAGGGCCGCCTGGAGGACCGCGCCGAGGTGGGCGGCCGAGCCCTGCAGCACGAAGACGGCGGAGACACCGGCCGTGACGAGCAGGACACCGGCCGCCGCGCGCAGCAGGGTGAGGGTGCGGCGCCGGCTGCCGACCTCGACCCAGCGGGCCCGGCGGGCGTTGTCCGCCTGGCGCCAGACGAGGGCGACGCCGGCCATGACGAGGACGGCGGGCAGCAGATAGGCCTTGGCCGCGCTGGTCAGATTGACGCTGCTCACGAACACCATGGACACGAAGACCATGAGGAGCAGCGCGACGATCTGTCCGCGGTCCGGCTTACGGGCCAGGAGTCTGCGGCGGCCGCCCGGCGCGGTCTCCACGGCCAGCGGCGGCTTGTGATCGCCGACGCCGCCGACGCCGAGCGGGACGAAGAACCAGAAGGCCGCGTACAGCAGAGCGCCGAGTCCGTTGGCCATGAACAGGCCGACGAACGCGAGCCGGACCCAGATGACGGGCAGCCCGAGGTGCCCGGCGAGGCCCCGCGCAACTCCGCCGAGCCAGCGTCCGTCGCTGCTGCGGTAGAGCTTGCGCGGCGGCCGCGGGTCGTCGACTGGCAGGCTTGCGGCTTCCGGCATGCCAACGATGGTCACATGGCGCGCAGGTCCGGGCATCAGGGTCGGTCCCCTAGACGCCCCTGATCTTCCACAGGGCCGGGTCGGGGGCGCCGGGCCGGGAGGGTCAGATGCTGCTCGAACAGGTCCCCGGCCTGCATCAGGGCCGATTTCAGGGTTCGGCCAGGGTCGTCCCGACTCCCGTGGCGGCGGCCGGGCCGTCACCATGGACGCATGACGGATCACGAGCACGCCGCGACGGGTCCGGGACCCGGCCCCGGCCCGCGCCCGGCCCCGGGCACCGGACCGACGGACGCCGCACCCGCCGCGACGGAGAGGACGGGAGCGGCCGGCACAGACACAGGCGCAGACACAGGCACAGACACGGGCGCAGACACAGCCGCGGGCGCCACCACACCCGCCGACGCACAGCCGCATGACCACGAGCACTCCTCCGCCGATGCCCCCGAGCGGTTCCGGCGCGACCGCCGGCACAGGATGATCGCGGGTGTGTGCGCGGGGCTCGGCCGGCGGACCGACATGGACCCGGTGATCTTCCGGATCACCCTGGCCGTGCTGGCCGCGACCGGCGGCATCGGCCTCATCTTCTACGGCTTCGCCTGGCTCCTCGTGCCGTACGAGGACGAGGAGGAGAACGAGGTCCGCAAGCTCCTGACGGGCCGGATAGACGGCCAGGCGCTCGCCGCCGTGCTGTTCGCCCTGGTCGGCTGCGGAATCTTCCTGACCATGCTGAGAAACGGCGCGGTGCTGACCTTCGCCACGGTGCTCTCGCTGCTGCTGGCGGGTGCCGGGTACTGGTCGCGGCGCCGTGGCGCCCCCGGTCCCGACCCGCTCGCGGCGCAGGCCGCCGCCGACGCCCCGCCGGAGGCCCAGGCACCGCCGGTCGTCACCATCTATCCGTCGTGGTGGCGGGATCCGATCGTCAAGGACGGCACACATGTCGGCGGCACCGGCTATCTGTGGGGGCCCGGAGAGGGCCGCGAGCGCGACATCACCTCGGTGGTCGACGTCGGCATGGCCATCCCCTGGACCCACCCGGGCTCCAGAGCGCAGCGGTCCCCCGCGCCCCCGAGACCGCGCGGCCCGCGCTGGATCGGCGGCTGGGTGTTCCTGCTCGCCCTGGTGGCCGGCGGCCTGGGCACCGGGCTGACCTGGGACACGCATCCCCTGGGCACCAGCCTGCAGACCGGTCTGGCGTGTGCGCTGGGCGTCTTCGGACTGGGCCTGATGGTCAGCGCGTTCCTGGGGCGCACGGGAGCCGGGACGGTGTTCCTGGCGATGATCACCGCAGCGCTGCTCGCCGGGGCCTCGGCCCTGCCGAAGGACATCACCGCCCATTGGCGAGACGCCTCCTGGGCGCCCACGGCGACGAAGCAGGTGCAGCCGAAGTACGGCCTCGGCACCGGGCGCGGCACCCTGGACCTGAGCCGGGTACGGCCGGGCAGGGGGCGGACGGTCGCGACGGACGCCCGCGTGGGTGCGGGGCAGTTGAAGGTGATCGTGCCGGCGGATGTGCCGGTGCGGATGAAGATCGATGTGGGGGTGGGCGACATCCGCCTGCCGGGGAGCAGCAGGAGGGACGTGGACGTGCAGCCGGTCAGACACACGGACGTGACGCTGGCTCCGGCCCAGGGCGCCAAGGACGTGGGCACGATGGACCTCGTGCTGGAGGTCGGTGTGGGAGAGGTGGAGGTCAGCCGTGCTGCGTCATGAGTTCCAGCCGGGGAGGCTGGTCGCCGGGCTCTTCCTCACCGCCACCGCCGCGCTCTTCGCGGGGGACGCGGGCGGCCTGTGGGAGACGCCGTGGTTCGTGGTCGCGCCGCTGGTCGTGGGGGGTCTGTGTCTGGCCACGGTCACGGCGATGGTGACCCGGGGCATACGCAGACGGGGCGGCACGGAGAACGGCTAGAGCGGCCGGGCGCAGCCGCCCGCGTCACGCGGGTCAGGCCGGCCCTGGGTCGCCGTGGCCTCGTGAGACGTACAGGCCTTCCAGGAGGGCGGTCAGATAGCGGCGGGCGGTTTCGAGGCGGGTTTCGGGGGCGCCGTGGACGTTCGCGGCGTAGGCGACTCCGCACATCAGCGGGACCAGGTCGGCAGAGGTCAGGTCGGCGCGCACCACCCCGGCGTCGCGGGCCCGCGCGAGCAGTTCGGTGCCGACCGAGGACAGGGTCCGCTTCAGCTCGGTCGTGCGGGGCAGCGCGTCCGTGGCCGCGGCGCTGACCGGGGCCAGGGAGGCGTCCGTGACCTGCGCCTCGATGGTGCGGCGCAGAAAGCCGGCGAGGGCTCGCCCGGGGTCGTCGTCGGCCAGCGCCTGCTCGCCCTGGGCGGCGAGGGCCTCCAGGGTGGGGGCGGCGACGGTCTCCAGGAGCGCCTCGGCGGTGGGAAAGTGGCGATAGACGGTGCCGACGCCGAGGTGGACGCGGCGGGCGATGTCGTTGAGCTGTAGTGGTGTGCCCTCGTCGACGAGATCGCGAGCCGTCGAGACGATCCGTTCCCAGTTGCGAGCGGCGTCCTTGCGCAGGGGGGCGGTCGTCATGGACGAAGTCTAACTGGATGGCTCATCCGCATCGCCGCGGTGAACCACCCGGCTCAGCGTCGACCGGCTCCGAATGCCGTCATGCCGTCATACCGTCATGCCGCCGTGAGTGGTGCGAGGCGCTCGCTGAGGCGGCGGACGGCCTCGGCGACGTGGGGATCTGTCGCCGGGCGGAAGGGGGCGACCGGATGCGCCTGGGGTCCGATGACGAGGCCGGTCCGGCCGGCCAGCGAGCCGTCGGTAGCGGCGAAGACCGAGGATCTGGCCGCCAGGGACGCGGGGCCCGCGGTCGAGCGTTCGAACTTGCGCCGGACCAGCGGCCACAGCAGCCGCAGCCCCGGCGAGACGATCTTCGCATCGCGCATGGTGCCGTTGGTCATGTCGGTCGCGGCGCCGCCGGGGTCCGCCGCGAAGACCGAAACGCCCGTGCCGTCGAGTCGGCCGGCCAGTTGCAGGGTGTGGGCGAGGTGGGCGAGCTTGGCGCGGCCGTACCAGTGGAAGCCGTAGTAGCCGCCCGGCGGCTCGACGGCGTCGAACACGCGCTTGGCGACACCGACCGCGCCGGAGGTGACGTTCACGATCCGGCTGGGCGCACCGGCTCGCAGGGCGGGCAGCAGCAGTTCGGTCAGCAGATACGGCGAGAGGTGGTTGACGGCGAAGGTCGCCTCGATCCCGTCGACCGAGTCCCGCCGGTCCGGGAACATCGCTCCGACGTTGTTGACCAGCACGGTCAGCGGGCCGTCGGCGAGGATCCGGCCGGCCAGGTCGCGGACCGCGTCGAGCGAGGAGAGGTCGGCGGCCAGGAACCGGGCGGAGTGCAAGGGTCCCAGGGCGTTGATGCGGTCGACGGCGCGGGCGCCGCGCTCGGCGTTCCGCCCGACCACGGTGACCTCGAAGCCCGCCTCGGCCAGTCCCGACGCGGTCTCGAACCCGATTCCCGCCGTCCCTGCGGTGACCAGCGCTGTCTGCTTCATCGTCCAGCCCGTTCCACGTATGCGGATAGATTATCCGGTTGATGTGGCCAACCGTAGCAGATTCGGATGGCCTATCCGGTTCCGTGGGAGGGGGCTGAGCGAGGCAGCCCGAAGCACGCCACCAGACCCGGGCGGAGAGACAGAAGAAAGGGAAAGACAGAAAAGGCGAAAAGGCGGCGGAGGAGGAAGGAGTCCGCCTAGTGTTCCGTGATCCGGTTCGTGTCACCTGCAGTGTTCTGCCTCGTTGAGCCAGGC
>NZ_BMVG01000024.1 GCF_014650595.1 Streptomyces alanosinicus | reverse complement strand
GGCTACGACGGCCCGTCCGGGCTCGGCACACCGAACGGCACCACCGCGTTCACCGGCTGACCCCCTTACGGGTCGGGCCGGTCGGCCATGTGCACCGTGCGGAGGACCACCGGCCGCCGTGTCGCGGGACTCCCGGTCCTCCGTCACCGTGCCGGAGCCGGCGAACGATGCCGGCTCCGGCTTCCCCGCGCCGCCGTTCGAGACAATCGGGCGCCTCGCCGCTCGTGACACCCTCATGAGGCCCTCCGGTATGCCCAGTGGCCTCGACTTAGGGCACGCGGAGGGCACGGTGTCTTCCGAGGGCGCCGTGCGAGGCGAGCACGAGTGCGTGCCGAGCGCTGGAGGCGGCTGCGGAGGAGGCCCCCGGAGTGCGGTTGCGTTCGCACGTGCCGAGCGGGTCGGCTCCGCGGAACCCTAGAAGGGCCTCCGGTGTCGGCCCGGGGCAGCCGGTCTCCTGCCGGCACTGGCGATCGTTCGTCGACGACGCGACTGGATGCGGCTCAGGGGCCACACCGGTTGTCGTCGGGCAGCCCGGCGGCGACAACCGGGCGGCGCGGGCCCTACCGGCCCGGATGGCTCCCGGCTCATGGCCGAACCGTTCGCGGCGACGGGACGCGGTTCGCGTGTGCCCGCTCACGATTCGGGTGCCACATGCTGCGGCGCTTCACACCTGTCGGCCGTGTATTACCTGCCGTCGCCCTCGAAACCGGTCTCGGCGAGCGCCAGCATGTGCGCGGCCGTCAGGGTGTTCCATGGATCGGCGGCTGTGGTCAGCAACCAGGTCGCTGCCGTGAGCGACCGGCCCGGCGGGATGACCAGCAGCTCCCGGCAGCCTGCGGTGTCGCGGTCCAGGGCGATGGCATGCGCTTCGGCATCCACGGCGGACAAGGCGACTTCGATCACGCGGCCGGGCAGTGTGACCCTCCGCGGGGCGTCGGGCCAGGCGACGGCATCGACGGTGACGCGGGCGACGGTGCCGAGGCCGGGGCCCAGCGAGCCGAGGAGCGCCGGCAACTCCAGTTCCAGCATGTCGCAGCGCGGCCACCAGGCTCCGGCGAGCGGTCCGTGGCTGACTCCAGGAGTGAGTGCCAGCCGGGCGGCCGGCATCCGGTAGGTACGTGGTCCGCCCGAGGAGACACCCTCGGCCGGCGTTCCGGTGACGTCCATCGCGCGATCCCGTCCCGGGCGGCTCCTGGCCGTCCGCTTCCGCCGTTCGCCGGGAACGGCACCGCCGTGGTCGCGCTGCGCGAGATGCTCTCGGTGCGGCCAGGGTATGTCCGGGGCCGTGTCCACGAGTGCCGTTCGAAGTTCAAACGGTCCAGAACGAGCCGGAGTCGGGTGAGAGGGCCGAGGCGGCGGTACCTCGTGTCGGGAGGCCGGTCCGACGACGGTGCCGCGCATGGCCGGAATCAAGGTGTCACCAGCCCAGCAGATCATCATCGGCTCGTGTGTACGACGCCGGCGGGACCGGGGGCGCGTCGTGGCAGGTGAAGCCGAGCTGGGTCAGGGCCCGGCGCATCTCGCCCGACGTGAAGTCGCGGCGGTTCTGTCTGGTGATCACTTCCCCGACCTGCATCACCTGGTAGACGCGCCGGTTGATGGTCACGGCCAGGCCGATGACGGGTTCGGGGGTGATGCCGTTCATCGACTGCTCGACCTCGCTCTTGGTCAGGTCGAAGGGGAAACGGGCGATGACACAGCGCATGGATGCCTCCACAGGGTGGGGGAGAAACACCGGAGAGGGCCGGCCGCGCGACGCGGTCAGCGGGGGAGCGCGAGGACGCCCAGGGCGTAGCCGTGCTCGTCGGTCACGGGGGACACGTCCAGGGCACGGGCCCGCATGGTGGCCACCGCCTCGCCGAGTACGGCCACGGACGAGGTGAAGGGCCCGCGGTCGTACGGGATGTCCCGAAGCCGTGTCCGTTCGCTGTACCAGGAACCGCCGCGGTGGGCGGCGAGCTGGGCCCGGGTGACCAGTCCCGCGCACCGCCCGTCCTCGTCCTGGAGGAGCAGGTGCGGGACGCGGGCACCGATGAGCACGGACAGGGCCACGTCGACGGTCATGTGGTCGTCCACCTGGGGACTGAGAGCGTGCATGGCGTCACGGGCGGTCAGACCGGTGCCGTGGGCGTTCCCGTCCTGCCTTGTGCGGGGCGGAATCGGCGTCAAGGGCTTCTCCTGTTCGTCGGGGCGGGCAGGACAGGTGAAGGTTCGCCCCGCCTGCCGGGAGCGAGTCCCGTTGCCTGGGCTAGGGGTTGTTCCTGGGGACGGAGTGACGGGTTCGGGCGGAGGACGGCCCGCTCCCCCCGTGGCCGACGGTCCGTCCGCTCCCACCTCGGCCGCCGGCCCCTCTCCGGCGACCGCGGGCAACGGCATCCGTGCGTTCGCTTCGTCCGGCTCGTCCGGCTCGTCCGGCTCGTCCGGCGGCCGGTGCGGCGACGGTGACGGTGACGGGCACGCCGGAGGGGGTCCGTGCGCCGGTGAGGAGATGCAGTTCGGCCTCGCCCGGGCGGATCCGGACGCTACGCGCCGTGACGCCGGCGTCGGCCATCAAACGGTCCACCGCGCGCCGCTGGTGCGGCAGGACGAGGGTGACGACGGTGCCGGACTCGCCGGCCCGTGCGGTACGGCCGCCACGGTGCAGGTAATCCTTGTGGTCCCCGGGAGGGTCGACGTTCACGACGAGGTCGAGGTCGTCGACGTGGATCCCGCGGGCGGCGACGTTGGTGGCGACCAGAGCTGTGACGTGGCCGTCCTTGAACTGGGCGAGCGTCCGGTTGCGCTGCGGCTGGGACTTGCCGCCGTGCAGGGCCGAGGCCCGCACACCGACGGACAGCAGATGCTCGGTCAGCCGGTCCACCGCGTGCTTGGTGTCCAGGAACATGATCACTCGCCCGTCGCGGGCGGCGATCTCGGCCGTCGCGGCGTGCTTGTCGGCGTCCGACACGTGCAGCAGGTGGTGCTCCATGGTGCTGACGGCTCCCGCGGACGGGTCGACCGAGTGCACCACGGGGTCGTGGAGGTAACGGCGTACCAGGAGGTCGATGTTGCGGTCCAGCGTGGCGGAGAACAGCAACCGCTGGCCGTCGGCGCCGACTTGGTCGAGCAGCGCGGTCACCTGCGGCATGAAGCCCATGTCGGCCATCTGGTCGGCTTCGTCCAGGACGGTGACGGCGACCCGGTCCAGCCGGCAGTCTCCCCGCTCTATGAGGTCCTTGAGGCGGCCGGGCGTCGCGACGACCACCTCGGCGCCGCCGCGCAGGGCACTCGCCTGACGGCCGATCGACATGCCGCCCACCACCGTTGCGAGCCGCAGTCGCAGGGCGCGGGCGTAGGGGGTGAGCGCGTCGGTGACCTGCTGGGCCAGTTCCCTGGTGGGGACGAGGACGAGGGCGAGCGGCTGCTTGGGCTGGGCCCGCTGCCCGTCGAGGCGGGCCAGCAGAGGCAGGCCGAAGGCGAGCGTCTTGCCCGAGCCCGTGCGCCCCCGGCCCAGGACGTCCCGGCCGGCCAGCGCGTTCGGCAGTGTGGCCGCCTGGATCGGGAAGGGCGCGGTCATGCCCTCGGCGCCGAGCGCGGCCAGCAGCCGTGCGGGCATGTCCAGTTCGGCGAACGTCTGAACCGCCGGCAGTGGCTCGGTGAGGGTGACCGGCAGGGCGAACTCCTGTCGGCGTGGCGCGGGGCGTGCGCCCTGGCCGTCTCTTCGCCCGATGACCGGACGAGGGCTCCGCCGGCCTTTCTCCTGCGTACGGGAGCGACTGCCACGAGCCGAGCCTGTCGAGCGCGCGGTACTTCTGTCTGCGCGGAAGCGACCGGAACTGCCGTCGGTATCACGGGTGCGGTTCATGTAAGAACCTTCCTCGATGCGGCGTATCGAGGAATTCCTTCAGCGGCGGAAGCCGGGCGAGGATTCGCAAGAATGGGCCGAAGAAATGCGAAAAGCCGGGTCGATACGAGAAAGCGTCGATCCGGGGAAGTAATGAGCTGGGGCCCGCACCCCGAGAGCACGGGCCCCAGCCATGTGGAACGCGTCGGCGTCAGGCGGCGACGATGTTCTCGGCCTGCGGGCCCTTCTGGCCCTGCGTGACGTCGAAGCTGACCTTCTGGCCTTCCTGAAGCTCGCGGAAGCCGCCGTTGCTGATGATGTTCGAGTAGTGGGCGAACACGTCAGCGCCGCCGCCCTCCTGCTCGATGAAGCCGAAGCCCTTTTCCGCGTTGAACCACTTCACGGTGCCAGATGCCATATTGAATCTCCCTTTGGGGGCAGTGCCGGACTCCGCACTTTACGGATCCGAGTCGCCGCGATGATCACCCCTCCGGAAAGATCCGGAAAGCTCTGCAAAGAAAAAATCTCTGGCAACCAAAACTGCAACTGCTATCACGTTAACACAGGGTCGCGCGGAAATGGCCATGCGTTTTGGGTGGCGTCAGGTAATTCTCTTCCCGTTCCAGTGTGTATTTCTGTGGTGGCGAGACTAGGTATCCGCGCCGTCCGCGTCCAGCTTCCGGCGTATTTCCCGGTTCAGTCGGAGGGCGTCGTCGAGCTGGTCTTCGAGGGAGACGATGCGGCACGCGGCCTCGATGGGAGTGCCTTGGTCGACCAGCTCACGGGCGCGGGCGGCGACGCGCAACTGGCGGCGGGAGTACCGGCGGTGGCCGCCGTCCGAGCGCAGGGGGGTGATCAGCCCGGCTTCGCCGACGGCCCGGAGGAAGGCGGGCGTGGTGCCGAGAACGTCGGCGGCCCGTCCCATGGTGTAGGCGGGATAGTCGTCGTCGTCGAGGCTGCCGGAGGCAGGGGCGTTCTCAGCGGGCATAGCACCTTCGTTTCGGGGACGCGGCGAGGGACCCGGTCGGTCCTGGCGCCGGTCTCCGAAGGATCCGGCACCGTCCGCGTCGTGCGGCAACCCTAGCTCCGGCAGGCATGGAGATGTGGGCTCGCCATGACAGACTTCCTCTCTGCCTTCGGGCCGCACTCAGCTCGCGGAGCGGCACGGTTCCGGTGTCAGACCGGCGGCGGAGACGAGCGATGCGGCGGCCCGCTCGGTCGTGTGCGGTGGCACGACCAGCAGGTCCCTGCGCCCATGGCCGGGTGCCATCAGGACGAGGGTGCCTGGCGCGTGCGCCGTGGTGGCCCCGCGCAGCCGGACGACCCGGTCGCAGACGAGCATGCGGCCCGGCGCTCCGGTCCACACCGTGCCGATCACCAGGACACGGACGATCCGGCCCCAGCCCCGGGGCAGACCGCAGAACAACTGCGTGAGTTCTGCCGCGAGATCGGAGGTGTGCGGCCACCACGCCCCGTCGATACGGCGTGGCAGGGTGCTCTCGGGCGCCAGGTACAGGCGGAGGAGGGGCGGGGCCGGCGGCGGGGGGCGTAGGCGGTCGTTCGTCATGAAGGTGTCCTGTCGAGTGGTTCGGCGCGGTACGTCGTCCTCGGCCGGACGGTGTTCCTCGGTGGCAGGGAGCGCGTCGGCTCGGCTCGCCGGTGCGGTCACCCGGGCTGTGCCGGCCGCTCCGATGTGCCGTTGTCGGCCGTTCGTCCCTCCCAGGCGTCCTGGGCGCTGGCGTACGCGGGAAAGCGGTCGAGGAGACCGCTGCAGCGGAAGACCAGGTCCGTCGTGTGGTTGTCGTGGACGACGCGTATCCAGCCGCCCCGGGCGCGGCAGTCGGCCCACGCCGCGCACAGCGGCGTCAGGATGCTGCAGTCGGTGAAAGTCACCTTGCTCAGGTCCACGATGAGGAAGAGCCGTCCGCGCCGAGCCGCACGAGCCTCGGCCAGGGCGCGGACCAGCGGCGCCACGGTCTGCGTGTCCAGTTCCCCGTATGCGTGGACGATGCGGCACTCCTCGAAGAGCGCGGGCGCCTCGCCCCGAACGGTCAACGGTTCACGAGCAGCATCGACGTGAGGGCGGCTGTCGCTCCCGGCCGTAGGCGCCCACGGGATGGCGGACCTCATTCCGCCTTCCCTGTCGTGCCCCGGAGGCGCCCGCTCTCGGCGAGCGCCAGCATCCGCGAGGCGGTCAGCGGGTTCTCGGGGTCGGCCGCGGCGGCCAGCAGCCGGCCCGCCGTTCCGGCGGGCTCCTCGGGCGGGACGACCAGGAGCACCCAGCGCCCGACGGTGCCGCAGTCCAGCGTGATGACGTGCGCCTCGCTTCCCGGTCCGGCCGGCTCCACCGCGATCACGCGGCCGGGTGCCATGACCGTGTGCGGGGCATCGGACCATGCGGCGGAGTCCACGGTGACCCGTACCGCGGCACCCGGGTCCGGCTCCAACGTGCCTATGAGGGCGGGAAGTTCGAGTTCCAGTGCGTCGCAGTGCGGCCACCAGGCCCCGTCCAGCGGGCCGTGGCTGACGTCCGGCGTGAGGGCCAGGCGGGGCAGGGGCATACGGTAGGTGTGCGCATCGGCCGTGGACGCGCTGTCGGCCGGTGTTCCGCCGGGTCCCATCGTGCGGTCCGTTCCGGGAGTCGCCGGGCGACTGCCCGTTCGTCACTCGCCGGGAACGGCACCGCCGGTCGCGCTGCGCGAAAAGCTCTCGGTACGGCCAGGCTACCTCTGATCGAGGGGAAGCGGGCGGGGCGTCGCACGATCGTGTCCGCTCTCCCCTCTCGCACGTCTTCTGCTCCTCCGGCTCGTCCACCCGTCGGAGGCCCTCGTGCGGCAGCGGGACGGCGGGGCGGGTGTCCGGTGCGAGGCCCGGTCCACCTCGATCAGGCCCTCGTCGGCCAGGTGACCCAGGCACCGGACCTTGCCAGGGCCTCCCGGCTCGGCGCCGAGTACTGTCCGCCGGCCTGCGCGGGGTTTGCGCTCGACGGCTCTGTGAAGGGTTCGCAGGACCGCCTGCCGGTTGCCCTTGTGTTCGCGGAGTTTCGAGGCGGTTGCCGTTCTCCGGGGTCGACGGCCTGGTGACGGGCGCGACGGCGGATCCGCGAGGCGTGACGGACCCGGGTCACACCTCATCGGCGTGTGCCTGCGCCTCCTGCGTCGACTCACTGGCCGCGAGCCAGGACCGTGCGGGTTCCGCGGTCTGCCCGGTGTCGAGGGTGAGATGGAGCCGGGTCCCTCCTCCCCGGCCGGCGGGGTAGCTGCGCTGCTCGGTCGAGGCGAAGCAGCGGCGCAGCACTTCGGCGACGCGCCGGGCCACCTCCGGTGTGGCGGCGACGATACGGACCTCGGCGTGGCCCTCGGAGGGCAACGGCTCGTGCTCCATACGGACCTCCTGGCAGGCGGCGGGTGACAACCAGGCGTGCGGTTCCTGCCCGAGACGCCGGGCGACGGTGCGGGGCCGTGGCACGCTCCAGCGGTGGCCCTCGTCTGAAGGGTATGCCGGGCGACGGCGGCCGTGCGTGCCACGGCCGACCGGCGGTCCGGCCGCCTGCCGATCGACCGAGCCGGCCTGGGCCGGAGGGGGCAAGCGTGCGCCGAAGACCGGTGCCGTTCCCCGCCGCGGCTGCGGGAGGGGGCGAGTGCCGGGCCGCCGTGGCGGGCTGAGCCGGGAGTACGGTGGAAGACACCGAGGGCACGCCGCGCACCGGCTCCGAGACCGGTACCGCTCTCGGCGATCGACGACGCGGGGCCGGTCCTGGACCGCTCCCCGGGCAGGGTTCGCCCGATGACCGCGCTCATACTTCTCCCGACGACGGCGAACCTCCCCGCACCGGGCAAGCGGCGTGCACGCACGCCGGGCCGGCCGAAGGGGCGGCAGGGGCCCTCGCCCCACGAGGGAACACGTCTCCACGAGCTGACCCGCGGTCAGGTCGAGGACCGCCGACAGGAACTGGGGGACCTGTACGCGGAGACCTCCGGTGGCAGCCCATGGGCGTGGAATCAGGCGCGCACAGCCTTTCTGCGGCATCTCGCGGCCGACGCACGACGGCCTGGATTCTCACTGCTGATCGCGGAGACCACCGCCCTGACCGGATGCGCCTACGGCTTTCCCGCAGGCGGCGCCGGCCCGCGGTGGGCGGGCCTCGGCAGGCACGTTCAGGACGGTCTGCTCCGCCGCGCCGCCCCCAGGCGGCTCTTCGTCGTCTCCGGGATCGTCGTCCCGCCCCGCGTGTGCTGGGAGCACCAGGACCGCCCCTGGAACCTTGCCCGGCGCCTGCAGCAGCGACTGCTCGCCGGTCAACGCGCCGCGCTCGGAGTCACGTTGGTGGATGTCCGGGACGACCAGGCCGTTGAGACGTTGCGGTCCTGGGGGTGGCGGAGCGCCGGAGAGGACACCCTCACGGCCGTGCCGCCCGGCCCGTTCCGCGTTCTGGTGCTGGCTCCGGAGGGGTGAGCGCCTCGTCGTCGATCAGGGCTCGCTCCCGGTTCGGGGCCCGGGCAGGCGCAGGGCGAGGAGGGCGATGTCGTCGGTACTGCCGGGGGGCATCCGGGCGGACAGCTGGTCGCACAGGGTGTCCAGCGGTTCGTGGACGAGGGCGAGGGCATGGCGGCGCAGCCGGCCGAGCCCGGCGTCCAGGTCGCTCCCGGGAGCCTCGATCAGGCCGTCGGTGTAGAGCAGGAGCGTGGACCCCGGCGGCAGGGCGAGGGCAGCGCTCGGCCGATGACCGCCTGCATGCAGATGCGTGCCGAGGATCAGACCCTGCCCGGCTTCGAGGTACTGCGCGTTCCCGTCGGGGGTCAGCAGCAGGGGCGGTGGGTGCCCGGCGCTGGTCCAGCGAAGCGTCCACGGGCCGCTGTCCGGGCCTTCCAGCCGGGCGAGGACGAGGGTGGCCATCGGCACGCTGGTGATGGCGTGCATGGCGTCGTCGAGACGGTCCACGACGGCACCGGTCGACTCGGTGTGGTCCCAGACGAGGGAACGCAGGACGCCCTGCAACTGCGCCATGCCGGCCGCGGCGGTCAGATCGTGGCCCACGACGTCGCCGACGACCAGGGCGAGCGTGCTGTCCCTCAGGGTGAACGCGTCGTACCAGTCACCACCGACCTGCGAACCGGCCGGAGCGGGCTGGTACCGGGCGGCCAGCTGGACCCGCCCGTGCCGGGGCAGCGGGGGGAGCAGGTTGCGTTGCATGGCTTCGGCGACCGCGCGCTGGCGCCCGAACCGGCGGGCGTTGTCGATGACCGGGCCCACCCGGCGGCCGATTTCGCTCACCACGTCCGCATCGCCGCTGTGGAAGGGACGCGCCGCGTCGGTGCGCACCAGGGTCAGGGCGCCGGTGACCTGCCGGCCGGTGCCCAGCGGCACAGTGATGACGGATGCCGCGCCGGTTGCTCCGAGAAAGGCACTGTGGACGGCGGCCAGGGGCGAGTCGGGCGGTACGTCCATGTCCGCCCGGTCCTGCAGGACCGGGCCGCCTCCGTTCAGCACCTGGACCAGGGGCGAGTGGGCCGCTTCCCCGGCCGGCGGAAGGTGACCGTGCCAGTCCTCCTGCCGGGCGTCACGGCCCTCGGGCCCGGTCACCGCCACCCGGTGCACCTGACGAGGGCCGACCCGCAGGTCCACCGCCGCCCAGTCGGCAAGACGGGGGACCAGGAGCCGGCCCAACCGGGCGAGGGCCTCGTCCACCTCAAGGGTCTGCCCGAGCACGTCGGTGATCTCCGCGACGAGTGTCAACCGCTCGGCGAGATCCTCCAGAGCACTCGTCCGGGCGGCTCGCTCCTCTTGTTCGGCCCGTTCCGCCTGCCCTGCGCGTTCCGCGCGTTCCCGACGGCCAGGGCGGTCCGCCGCGGCCTCGACGATCAGTACGGCCATGGCCGCAGAGCCGCCTCCGTCCGTGAGGGGTGTGGCCGACCAGGAGATCGGGATCAGCCGACCGTCACCCCGCAGGCACCTGTCGTCGTCCCCCCGCGCCGAACGCCTCTCGCCCAGTGCCCGCAGCAGCGGACAGCGCTCTCGTGGGATCCGGGAGCCTCCTGGGTCCCGATGACACAGGTCATGCAGGTCCTGGCCGTACATCGCCGCTGCCGGGCGTCCCAGCAGCCGCTCGGCGGCCGGGTTGACGGCGATGATCCGCCCCACCGGGTCCAGCACGGTCACGGCCGTGTCCAACTGCTCGACCACCCGCTGCCACAGACCCGGTTCCGCCGCCGACAGCCGCCCCTGGGGCACTCCGCCGGGCCTCACGCCCTCGACCATGCCGCCACCCCCTCACGGGACACTCGTCGGCCGCCGGGGCCTGGCCCCCGGGATCACGGCAACTCCGGCGCCACGATGATCCCGTGCGAGACCCCGACCGCTCGGTTGCCACGACGATCCGCCGGCCGCCCGGCGCCTGCTGCTACAACAGTGGGGCCGGCCGGACGGACAGACCTGACCACCGCTGGTGTCGACCAGGATCTGCCCGGCCCACCGCGGGTTGTCGATTCGCACCGCATCGGGCATCGCCGCCCTCGCCGAGGGCAGGGGCGTGTCGGTTGGGGTCACGAGCAGTGAGAAGTGGTCGCGGTCGCCACGGGTCACGAGGGCGGTGTCGTCCCCCACGACGAAGGAATCGATGTGCGCGACACGGCCGTCGACGGTCATCCGGGTCGGCAGCTCGTCCCGGGCGTCGCGGTCCAGACCGACGCGGGCGACGGGCCCGAGCCGCTCGGCCGGCGCGGAGATCGGCCCGGGCAACTCGGCCGAGGGATGTCTGGAACGGGGCCACCACGCACCGTCGAGCACACCCTCGCGGTCATGGGTGGTCGTGAGCCGCAGGAGCGCCGTTCCGGGGAGCGGGGACTCGTACCCGCCGTCCGTCAGGAGCCCTGCCGGGGGAAGTGGGTCGGAGACGGCCATGGAACTCGCCTGCCTGTCGGTTCCGGCAGGCCGCCGACCGCTGGCGGCGGTGAGGGGACGGCTACCGCCGAGGGCATGACGAGTCCTCGCCGCCCTCGCCACCACGCTACTCCTCGCCCGCCACCGCGCAGCTCCCGCCGATCAAGAAGCGGGCTTCGGTCGACGGCTGCCGGTGCAGGGCGTGCACCATGGCGTCCTTCAGCCGGGCATCGACATTGTGTGTTCATGGGGCCCGGCCGGAGAAAGGATCCAGCACGTGGTCTCGTCCGAACGACGGTGAACGGGGCTGAGTGAGACGGAAACCGAGACGCCCGCACTTCTCACCGCAGTTACGAGAGACGGCCCGCGGCCAGTTGCCGCAGCCACCGTCATTCGTGGGGCCGAGCTGCCCTGGGCCGCGCCGCACGCGTGCCCGAGCCGGGCTCCTGGGGGCCCTCGAGCGGCAAGGTCTCGCCCTGCCCGAAGTCAGGTACCTGGAAGGGGTTGGTCGCCGGAGGCGGCGATGCCGCGGTGGAGCAACGGGGTTGCCCTTCCAGCGCGGAGAACAGCGACGTCAGATCGATGAGAGGCTCTCTTTCGTTTCAGGTCCCCGAAGGGAGCCCGGGTGTGTCGTGACCGGACACAGCGGTCCTACAGCTTGGTCATCTTGGGGTACGGGCTCAGGATCCGCGTCTGCGCCGAGCCGAAATCCACGAGCGCCGCGACTCCGTCCTCGATGCCGACCACCCGGCCGAGGCCGTACACGTCGTGTGTGACCTGGTCGCCCACGGCGAAGTGCTTGGGAGCCCGTGTCACCGGGGCTTTGAAGGGACTGGTAGGCAAGTGACGCTTCGGCGCAGCAGACTTTGTCATGACTCAGTATGAGCCTACGCGTACCCAGCTCGCTGTGGCCGTCGGCACAGATCCAGAAGGGACCAACCGCGTCACGCCACTGACCTGGGATTTCGAGGCGGGGTGCGGCGAAACTCGGCCGACGACAGTCGGGCACGACGGCGAGAATCGAACTCGCGATCTCCGCTTGGGAAGCGACGGCGCTTGAATGGCTGTACCGGCTCTGACCTGCGGATACGTCGCCCTTCAATACGGCTGCGAGAGCTGGGTTCGCACCGGTGGGCCAGGGGCGGTCACGTTCGGTCGAGCGGAGCAGTCAGGCCGGTGCGGAGTCGTCGAAGATCCTCCTGCGCTGCCTTCATCATCAAATGCCTCGGCAGAGTTCCCACCTCGACACCCGCTTGAGGAGTTTTCCCCGATCAAGGCTGTGACCTGTGGAAACGTTGACCACAGCTCCGGTACTACCAGCGCCTGCACCAACTAGCACTTCTCACCACACAGGCAGGCTCACCCCTCACCACATGACACGAGGTCTTCATACATCTGGGCCGTGTCCGGGCCATCGTCCCTGGTGTTGGGGCGAGAGCAGTCGCCCCCTCGGCTCAGCGCGCCGTCTTGGACCACTTCTCGTCCTGTGCCCCGTTGCAGGTCCACTGGATCAGCTGGGACCCCTTGGTCGCCTTGGAACCGAGGCCGAGGCACTTGCCGGAGTAGACGTTGCGCACTGCACGCGTGCCCGAGTCGTACCACCACTTCTGGTCGACCGCGCCGTTGCACGTGTACTGCACGATGCCCGCCCCGCTGGCGAGGCTCGACGCGGGGCCCATGCACTTGCCCGAGTACGCGTTCCGCAGGAAGTAGGCGCGCTTGCCGTTGGAGTCGGTGGTGGCCTCGAACACCCACCGTTCGTCCTGGGCGCTGGTGCATCCCCACTGGATGACCTTCGCACCGTTGGTGGTGCTGCTGCCCGCACCGGCGCAGAGCGCGCTGTAGTCGTTGCTGAGGTAGACGGCGCCGGCGTCAGCCGTCGTAGAGGCCGACGACCGCGGGGCCCCACCGTCACCATCGCTGCCCGGCGTCGTCGTGGGGCTCGCTTTGCCGTCCTTGCCGCCGTCGTCCGGCCGCTGTGAGGGCGCGCCCGACGGCTTCCCGTGGGAGCTCGCGGACGACGAGGCGTTCGGCGGGTTCATGCCGGAGATCTCGTCGCCGTCGCTCGGCCGACCGCTGCCCCCCGCAGCACCGACCCCGGGCCCCGTCGCCTGCGTCCCGTCACCGTCCGAGCCACCGGGCCAGTTCATCACCGCGTAGGCGACGCCGCCTCCGGCGAGCACGACGGCGGCGGCTGCCGCCACGACGACGGAACGGCTGCGGCGCCGCGCACGGCCGGCCGCGGCGCCGCGGCCGGCCGTGCGCGGCGCCGCAGCCGGTGCGCCGATCTGCGGAACCGTGGGCGGCAGGCCGGCCGGCGGGTAGCCGGTGTGCGGTGGCTGCGGGGAAGCCTGGTGGAACAGCACGGGACCGAACCCGGGCGGCGGCAACGGGACGGCGGCCTCCGTCGCCGTACGTACGGGGGCCGGCGACGCGAGGTTCGCCGGGCTGCCCGATGCCACCCGCTCCAGCATCTCGCGCGCCTGGTCGGCGGTGGGCCGGTTCTCCGGCTCCTTCGCCATCAGTGCCTGCAGCACCGCCGTGAGCGGTCCGGCGAGTTGGGGCTCCGGCAGCGGCTCGGTGACGATCGCCGCCAGCGTGGACCACGCGGACGTGCGGCGGAACGGCGAACTGCCCTCCACTGCCGCGTACAGCGTCATGCCCAGCGACCAGATGTCCGACGCGGGACCGGGCTCCCTGCCCTGCGCGCGCTCCGGCGGCAGATAATCGAGGGAGCCGACGATCTGACCGCTCTGGGTCAGCTTGGCCATGGCGTCGCCGTCGGACGCTTCCATGCTGGCGATGCCGAAGTCGGTGAGCACGACCCGGCCTCCCTCGGAGCCTGAACGGCCTGGGAGGTGCCTCCATCGCTCCAACAGCACGTTTCCCGGCTTGACGTCCCGGTGCAGTACCCCGGCCCGATGCGCGGCGTCGAGCGCGTCCATCAACTTGGCGCCGATCGCTGCGGCCTCGCGCGGCTCCAGCGTTCCGCGCTCCGTCAGCACATCGTCGAGCGAGGGCCCGTCGACGAGTTCCATGACGATGACCGGCAGACCCTGCTCCTCGGTCACGTCGTGCACGGTGACCACACCACTGTGCCGGATACGGGCAGCGGCCTGCGCCTCCCGCTGCATCCGGGCCCGCAGATCGGCCAGTTCGGTTGCGGAGGCGTCGGTGTAGGCCCGCAGGACCTTGACGGCGACCTCCCGGTTGAGCAGCTCGTCCACCGCCCGGCCGACCACGCCCATACCACCGCGACCGACCATCGCAGTCACCCGGTAACGCCCGCCCAGTACCTTGCCGACCAGATCTCCGCCGTTCGTTTCCCCCGCCGACACCGTGCGCTCCGTTCCGTAACTGGTCGCCAGTTCACGACCTGGCCGGGGACAAGAGTAGAGGCAGGGGCACGGGGGGAGGCGCGGCGGCCGGGGCACGCGCAACGCTGTCGAGGGTTCCGCGAGATGTCCTCGGGAAACGGCCTGGGGCCTGCCTCTTGGATCTCGCCGGGATGCTCCAAGAGGCAGACTCCAGCTCGGTGCTCCCTGTCACGTCGTACTCCTTGTCAGCCGCAGCCAGTCGGGACGTACCGGGCTCTGAGAGCGTCCCGGGGCCCGAACAGGAAACGAAGCTGCCTTCGATCGCGCCGGACGGGCCGCCGCTGCCGGACCTGCTGTTGTCGAGCACATCCGTGCCGTGCCGCTCCCCGTAGTGCTGGCACTCGGAGTGTTCGAGGACGGGATGGATCTGGGCGTCGTCGGTCGCCGGACAGAACCGGGCTTCGGTGCGGTCCAGCGGCCGTCCGAGTACAGCGGGAACGTGCTGACGCACGCCGTCGTCGGCGCGGCCGCCGCCGCAGCGCGCGGCGCATGGGCGGGCGCGGCGCCGGCAACGGGTGCCATCGCTGTGACCAGCGCCACCGTCGCGGTGGCCGCGCAGACGGCGGCTCGCCTGAAGCGCGTGAGGGGCGAGGTCATGTTGCATCCCTCCGGGTGGTCGATTACCCGCGGCGGTCACAGCAACTTCCGCATAGGGGAGCGAAGTTGTTCACCGCTCCGGGGGCGGCGAGACCGTCCGGGTGTGTGCGGCTCCGAACGGGCTGGGGACGAAAGCGTCGGCTACGAACGGAAGCGACGGCACCGGGTCCCGTAGGCCGGTGCGACGGCGGGCGATCCGGACGTCGTGGTGCACGAGTCCGGCCGGCCCGATGGCCAGGTCGGCGGCCAAGACGGCACCTCCGGCGACGACCGTTCCTTACTCGTGCTTGCCCAGCGCCTCGTCGGCCGGCTCCCAGGCGTGGGCCGGCACGTCCCGGCCGAGGGAGATCAGGATGCCGATTGCCGCGGCGTTGAGGCCGGCCCTGAGTGCAGGTTCCACGATCCCGTGAGCCGCGGTCTGCTGTTCGGCACGCACACGCTCGGCCGACTACCAGCTGACCGTCCTGAACGCCGACCACGAAACCACCCGGTACAGGGGCAGTCTGTCGGAGGACGGGGCCTCGCTCGTCTTCTCGGACGTGGACCTGGAATTGCCGGGAACGACCGTGATGTGGGTCGCCGTGAGCGCCAGCCACGAGACCCCCTCGGCTCGACCAGCCTGACCTTCACCGTAGGAGGAAAGCCCTCGCCCTCCACAACGATCGTCATCACTTCGGCCTTCACCGTGTATCGGTTGCCGTGGCTCTGCCGGCCGATGCGGGTATGCGGTTCGGCACTCAGGTCAACCCCGATCACCAGCTGACGGTCTGGGACGGCGTCGGCGACCCCGCCGTGTACATGGGCAGCATTTCCCAGGACGGCCAGTCCCTGGCCTTCTCCGAGGTCGACCTGCACATTCCCGTGGCCGGATCACGGTCGGTGATGTGGGTCTGCGTGAGCGCCTCCGACGACACGCCCCCGGGCCTGACCAGCGTGGAGTTCACGGTAGGCGATCGCATCTCGCCTTCCACATCCATCGAAGTCCTGTGAGGAACGGCGAGACAACCGTCCGCTGCCATGGAAGAAACCTGCATGCCCGCCCGGCAAGGACGGATCTGCTGAGTCGCCGTGGTGACCGTGCGTGCCAACCACGGCGCCCCTGATAGCGGACGGCTTGGCTTCGGCGGCAAGGATCTGGACGAGATCACCCCGCCCTCCGTCCGCACGTGGCGAGCGGAGCGCCTGAAGGCGACCGGCGCCACCACGGTCGCCAAGTCGTACCGGCTGCGGAAGGCCATCCTTCAGACAGCGGTCGACGACGACCTCCTGCGAACCAACCCGTGCCGCATCAAGGGCGCCGGCAAGGAGGAGGCCGACGAGCGCCCCACCGCCACCGTCAGGCAAGTCTTCGAGCACCGTGCGCCCCCTCATGCCCCCTTGAGGGAAGGCAAGTGATTGAGATCAGCTTTCCCTGGATGCCCGGATGTACTGACAGGGGAGTTGCGGTCGGCCGTGACCGGCCCAACCGGAGGGGGAGCAATGGCGATCAAGTTAGTGTCCGTTTCGCCTGCGCAGGACGAGCTGATCGACAAGGCCATAGCCCTGGGCGATCGTTACACCAAGACACTGGGGCTTCTGACGCCTCCCGCCTACCGCAAGGCAGCCGAGGACGGCGGCCTTCTGGCCGCCGTCGAAGAGGATGAGGTGATCGGCTACGCGCTGTTCGGACTCCCGAAGAGGAGCGCGCGCATCCGGCTGGCGCACCTGTGCGTGGCGGAGGAACAGCGCGGTCGGGGAATCGGTCGGCAGCTGGTGGAGGGCATCAAGGAGCAGTATCCGCAACGACTCGGGATCAAGGCCAAGTGCCGGCGTGACTACGACCTGAGCGGTATGTGGAGGAGTCTGGGATTCGTCCCGGACGGCGAGGTCCGAGGGCGGGGCCGTGACGGCGAGATCCTGGACGGATGGTGGTTGGACCTCGGCCATCCGGACCTGTTCACGGAGATGGAGAGCGACGCACTCCTGGTGGTGACGGTCGACCATGGAGTGTTCGCCGATCTGCGTGGCCTCGCTGACACGGCCGACGCGGAGGAGTCCCGCGCGCTGGAAGCCGGCTGGATGGCGGATCTCGTCGAACTCGCCTACACGCCCCAACTGGTCCATCAGATCCGTGACCTCGCACACACGTCTGAGCGGCAGCATCAGCGGGCCGCTCTGACCGGCCTGCGTAAGCTCTCCCCTGACTCGGCGGCCGTGGACGAGCGAAGCAGTGAACTGCTCGTGGCCGTCACACAGGCCATCCCCGAAGTGACCGTCGACGCTGAGCTTCGGCTCCGCCTGCGGTACGTGGCCGAGACCTCATGCGCCGGTCTGCAAGTCCTGGCGACCCGCGATCCGCTGCTGTCCCGACTGGCTGACGTGGCCTGGGAGATCGCCCGCGTTCGGGTTGTCTCGCCTTCCACCGTGACGCTGCACGTCGACGAGCTGCGACAGGCTCAGGTGTACCGGCCGGCGGATCTGATGGGGACGGAGTTCCGGTCCGGCGAGGTAGCACCAGGCGCGGAGAACGAACTGGTCGCCTTCTTCCATCAGACGGGTGGCGACGACGGCTCGGCATTCGCCGAGCGCCTGCGGTCGCTGAACGGGGGCGCGGTCGCGTGGCGCCGCGAACTACTCAGGGACGGCCAGGGCCGCCCGATCGCCCTCTACGCATGGGCGCTGGACGGGCGAACCTTGGTTGTCCCCGTCCTACGCACGGCCAGCCATCCATTGGAAGAGACTCTGGCCCGGCAACTCCTCTTCCTGATCAAGCGGCTCGGCCGGGACTGCGGCGCAGAGATCATCCGCATCAGCGATCCACGTCCCTCCGAGACCGCCAAGTCCGCGGCAGCGGACGACGGGTTCTTCGAGCACGACGGCAGCCTCGTCGCTCTCCTCGTGAACGTGTGCGGCTCAGCCGCCGAGGTGGAGGCGGTGGCCGGCGGCCTGGCCCGCGAGCTGACCGAGGAAACGACGACGCTCCGGTTAGGCATGTCCGCCGAAGTGGCCGCTGTGGTGGAGCGGGCATGGTGGCCGGCGAAGGTCATGGACTCCGAGCTGCCGTCCTTCCTGGTGCCCATCAAGCCGCGCTGGTCGACCGAGCTGTTCAACGTCCCCGCCACGCTCATTCCGCGCAGTGACGCCCTGGGCATCAGCAGGGAGCACGTCTATTACCGTTCCTCGGGCCACCGCGGGGAGAGCGTCCCGGCTCGCCTGCTCTGGTACGTCAGCGAGGGCAGCTCCCCGGGCGAAGGCCAGATGGTGGTGGGCAGTTCACGCCTGGACGAGGTGCTGATCGACACACCCGACACCCTCTTCTCGAAATTCGAACATCTAGGCGTATATGGTCGAGTCGAGGTACGAGAAGCCGCCGACAGCTCCGGCCGCGCCATGGCGCTGAGGTTCTCGGACACCGAGATCTTCCCCAGGCCGGTGACGCTGCGGCGATTGACCTCGCTGGCCAGGGGGCTGGGACTACCGTGGTCGTCGAACCTGCTGATCTCGCTGTCGAAGATCAGTAACGAGCTGTTCCAGGCGGTCTACCAAGAGGGGCACCGAACGACGTGAACGATCCGGAACGCGCGATGCTGCTGTCCGTCCACCCGCGCTTCGCCACCGCGATCCTGGCCGGCAGCAAGACGGTGGAAGTCCGCCGCCAACGTGTCGCCGCGCCTCCCGGAACCCCGGTTCTGCTGTATGCGACCGCGCCCACCATGGCCCTGGTGGGCGCGGCGCGCATCGCCTCGGTCCACGTGGCCTCCCCGAAGGAGGTGTGGTCCGCCCACCGCACCCAGACGGGGATCACCCGGCGCGAGTACGACGCGTACATGAGCGGCGCCACCCAGGCGAGTGGTCTCACGCTGGAGGACCCCGTCTCCTTCGACGAGCCGGTGACGCTCGGTGCCCTGCGGGCAGCGGGGACCTTCCACCCTCCACAGAGCTACCGGTACATGAAGAGCACCGACCTGCGCCAGGTGGCGACAGCGGGGCCTGGTGCGAGTACCGCTCTTCGCAAGGTTCTGGGAGGCCTGGTACCTGCGTAGCCAAGGGCTGGGCACTTAAGAGCCAGCGCAGATTGGCGGCTGGTCATGGTCGGCGGCGAGGTCGTGTGTCCCAACGGTGGGTGGTCCAGGCTCGGCGGATCAGGCTACGGACGGTGATGATTGTGTCGGCGAGGTCGAAGAAGGCTCCGATGACGCTGATTCGCCGTTCGTAGCAGCGCGCCAGCCGGTGGAAGGCGTTCTGCCAGGCGTGGGTGCGCTCGACATGCCACCGCTGAGTGGCCTGGACTGGTGCCTTGGTTCCCTTGTGGGCGATCCGGCCACGCAGGCCCCGTTCCCCGAGCACGGCGCGCGACTTGGCCGAGTCGTAGCCCGCGTCGAGGTGCACGGTGATCTCGTCGGGCACTGGTCCAAGTCCAACCAGGATGTCGAGAGTTGGTGCGAGAAGTGGCGAGTCGTGGCAGTTGGCGCCGCTCAGGACGCGGCCAAGAGGGATGCCGTAGCCGTCGGTGATGCCTGAGCGTTTCATGCCCTGCTTGCCCCGGTCGACGGGCGAGCGTCCGGCCGCTTCACCCCCGCCGGGGGCCTTGGTGATAGCGCCGTCCACGGCGATCTGGTCGAGGACGAGGCCGACGATGCGGTCGTAGGCGTCGAGGGTGATCTGCTTCAGCCGGGTGAACAGCCCGAGCTGCATCCACTCGTCGCGGCGGTTGCGGATCGTGCTGGCCGAGCAGGTGGTGTCCGCGATCGCTTCGTACGAGCAGCCGAACCGAAGGACTTGTAGCAACTTGTCGAAGACGATCCGGTCGCCAATCCGGCGCCGGTGGCAGCCCAGCGGGTGGGCGGGGTCGAACTTGGGCCGCTTCGGCAGCAGGGCGGCGGATTGGTCCCAGAGCGGTTCGGTCAGCCATGGTGGCAGCACAGGCACAGGTCTCCCCAGTGATCACAGAGCGTCGCAATTCCATGATCACCGGACCGGTGCCTGTCCCGTCTGCCAACTAGGGCCCTGTCCGGTCGATCTTGTCGGATCAGCGCGCGGCGTCGGGCGCCCTGCAAGATCGGCCGGACAGGGCCTATGCGTCAGGAGCCGCGTTCGGCAAGGTGATCGTCAGCCATGAGGTGTGACGCTCACGGGGCGAAGGTCGCGGACAGGATCCGGGTGACCAGGGCGAGGTCGTTGCCACCGCCGGTGGTGGGGTTGAAGGAGTACACCAGGCGGCGGCGCAGGTCGCGGGTGGTGAACATGCCGTTGGTGTAGCCGAAGGTGGTGCCGGTCTTACCCCACACCGTCACGCCGTTGGGCAGGGTCACGCGCATGAGGCCGACGGCGTAGTAGGCACGGCCCTGTCCCGGGTCGTGGGCGGTGCCGCCGAGGTAGGGGACGTCGGGGACGTCGAACAGTTCCGCCTGCTCGGTCGGAGGCAGCAGTCGTCCCCGGAAGAGTGCGGTCAGGAAGCGGTCGAGGTCGGCGGTGGTGGAGATCATGCCGCCGGCGCCGGGGTTCTGTTCGGTGATGTCGACCAGCTGCGATCCGCCGTCCGGCCGAGGTACGGCGATGTAGCCGTCGGAGTGGGGGCCGGGGACCGTGGTGTCGGTCTGCGGGGCGGTGGTGTCGCGCAGGTGCAGCGGTTGCAGGATACGGGTGGTGATCTCCTGCTGGTAGGTGTGTCCGGTGAGGTTCTCGACGAGCATGGCGGCGACGTAGTAGCCGGTGGCTCCGTATACCTGCATGCAACCGGGCTCGGTGAAGGGGCGTTCGTGCCGGACGGCCTTGGCGACGAGTTCGGAGAGCGGGTGGTCGTCGAAGCGGTGCTCGACGATGCCATCCGGGGTGGTGGGCAGGTCGTCCGGGGTCAGCTCGGGCAGGCTGCTGGTGAAGTTGAGCAGGGTGCGGACGGGGATCGGCGGGTAGCTGTCGGGCAGGACATCCGGCAGGTACCGCTGGACGGGCTGGTCGAGGTCGACGCGGTCCTCGGCGGCCAGTTGCAGCATCACGGTGGCGATAAAGGTCTTGGTGACGCTGCCGAGACGGAACCGGCCGTCCACTGGCACCGGCGCGCCGGTCGTGATGTCGGCGGTGCCGTACGTGCCGGTCCAGTGGCCGTCCGGCCCGTTCACACGCGCCAGCACGCCCGTGACGCGGTCGGGCGCGCTCGACAGTGCCTGCTGCAACGCCTGCGGATCCAGCTCCGGCAATCGGTTGCCGGTGGTGTTGCCGGTGGTGTCGCCGGTGCAGTCGACCGCGGCGGCAGGCCGCGCGGCGGGCGCCGCGACCGCCGGGACGGCCGTGCCCAGCGCCACCACGCCGAGCACCGCGCAGGCGAGCGCCGCCATCGGCACCCGCCTGCGTCGGCCCGCCGTCGTCGCGGTCCCGGCGTTTGAGGAAGGAGGCTTGAAAGTCATGCCCACGACCGTGCCGCGCAGCTGCGGTGCGACGAATCAGGGATCGCCCCCGATGGAACCCTGATCGATCCCTGATGCCATCTCAGCTTCCGGGACCGGCTGGAGAACTAGGTCCGCCCGGCGCCTATCTGCGCGGGCTGTAAGTGACGCCTAACGTGTCACGGTCGCAACGGCCCCTTTGTGCAAGCGACTTCAGTCGCATTTGCGCGATGCGTGACGCGGATCACTGAAAGTCCATCTCGCCATTTGAGGTTTTCCAGACGCCGCCTTCAGGAATCGAGCCCAAAGAGCCCCTCGCGGCCCTTTCATCTGCACTTAGGGCACGCGGAGGGCACGCCAGCCTCAAATTGGACTAGACAACAAGCAAACCCCAGGCCGCTGACCTGGGGTTTCTCTCTGGAGCGGGTGACGAGAATCGAACTCGCGCTCTCAGCTTGGGAAGCTGATGTTCTACCATTAAACTACACCCGCGTAAGTACGGACATGATCCTCGCGGAGTCCTTGTCCGGACGCTTGCTCACTATACATCATCGCAGACCCCAGGTGCTCCGACCCTGGGGTCTGAGCCTGTTTCAGAGGTCGGATCCGGCTGCGGGCGGCGTGAGTTGGGGCGTACCGTGGAGGCCTGGCGGAGGGGTCGAGTGGGGCCGGAGTGCCGCCTGGAGAGTCCTCTCTTTTATCCCGTAATGTGGCTTTTGTTCGTCAGGGCGAGGCAGGCCCGACGAGGCTCGTGGGGAAGGGACTTAAGGGACTTGATGGAACGCACCGTAGTCCGCTGCGCGGACGGGCACGTCTTCAGCACCGCGTCGTTCCCGATGCAGAAGGCCGAGCGACTCGGCCCCGGCCGGCTCATGAGGTGCCCCCGGTGCGCCCGGCTCCGCAGTGTGGTGCCGGTCGCGCTGGAGAAGCGCTAGCGGGCCCGGCCCGGCACGGGCATCGGTCCGGCACCGGCCCCGGCATCGGTCCGGCACCGGCAGCAGCAGCGGTAACAGAAGGACACAGTGGTAACACAGGCGCGCGGAGCCGTCACGATTGTCACGGCTCCGCGCGCCTTGCGTATCCTCGCTACGTGCTTCTCTCAGACAAGGACATCCGGGCCGAGATCGACGCCGGGCGGGTACGGATCGATCCCTACGACGAAACCATGGTGCAGCCGTCGAGCATCGACGTACGGCTGGACCGGTACTTCCGGGTGTTCGAGAACCACCGGTACCCGCACATCGACCCCTCCGTCGAGCAGGCGGATCTGACGCGGCTCGTGGAGCCCGACGGCGATGAGCCGTTCATCCTGCACCCCGGGGAGTTCGTGCTCGCCTCCACCTATGAAGTGATCTCGCTGCCCGATGATCTCGCCTCGCGGCTGGAGGGGAAGTCCTCGCTCGGGCGGCTCGGGCTCGTCACCCACTCCACCGCCGGGTTCATCGACCCCGGCTTCAGCGGGCACGTCACCCTTGAGCTGTCCAACCTCGCCACGCTTCCGATCAAGCTATGGCCGGGGATGAAGATCGGGCAGCTGTGCATGTTCCGGCTGTCCTCGCCCGCCGAGTTCCCGTACGGCAGCGAGCGCTACGGCTCCCGCTACCAGGGGCAGCGCGGGCCGACCGCCTCGCGGTCCTACGTCAATTTCCATCGGACCCAGGTGTGAGGGCAGCAGCGATATGAGTGATGTGCAGGGTGTGCGGGAGAACCTCACCTACGAGCGGTTCGGCGGCGCCATCCGTGAGCTGGCGCAGACCATCGCCGACGACGGGTACGAGCCCGACATCGTGCTCAGCATCGCCCGGGGCGGTGTGTTCGTCGCGGGCGGGCTGGCGTACGCGCTCGACTGCAAGAACATCCACCTGGTGAACGTGGAGTTCTACACGGGGGTGGGGACCACGCTGGAGATGCCGGTCATGCTCGCCCCCGTGCCCAACGTGATCGACTTCTCCGACAAGAAGGTGCTGATCACCGACGACGTCGCCGACACCGGCAAGACGCTCAAGCTCGTGCGTGACTTCTGTCTCGACACCGTCGCCGAGGTCCGCTCCGCGGTGATCTATGAGAAGTCCCACTCGCTCGTGAAGTGCGAGTACGTCTGGAAGCGGACCGACGACTGGATCAACTTCCCGTGGAGCGTCGAGCCGCCCGTCGTGCAGCGGGCCGGGCAGGTCCTCGACGCCTGAGAACACCGGACACGCGAAGGCCCCCGGCTGTCTCGCCGGGGGCCTTTTCGTATGCCCGTATGCCCGTGTGCCTGTATGCCCGTGAGTCCGTGTGTCCGTCGGAAAACTAGAACGTGCCGAGCTTCACTATCGACAGCAGCGCGATCAGCTGGATCGCGGACGCGCCCAGCGCCTTCGGCCAGGGCAGGTCGTGGGAGCGGGAGACCATCAGGGTCAGCAGGGCGCCCGCGCCGATCCAGGTGGCCCAGCCCAGCAGTTGCACGAAGCTCGCGTCGCCGCCGAAGAACATGGCGACGATCAGGCGCGGCGCGTCCGTGAGTGCCGTGATCAGCATGGACAGGCCGACCGTCGGCTGCCAGGCGCCGTCACCGCCGATCTGGCGGGCCAGGGTGTGGGTGACCACGCCCAGGATGAACAGGCCGAGCACCATCACGACCGCTGTGATCAGCACGATCGGCACCGCGTTGGAGAGCGTCGCGCCGATCGCGTCCTTGCGGGCGCCGTCGAAGCCGAAGACGGCGAGCAGACCGTAGAGGAAGGTGACGATGAGGGCGGGGGCCCACATCGTGTAGTCGCGCATGCGCAGGAAGGTCTGGTCGGGGGAGAAGATGATCCCCTTCAGCAGTTGCTTCCAGTGCAGCGGCGGACCGAGCGGGGCGGCGGGGGCGGCCGTGGAGCCGGCCTGATAGGTCGCGCCCTGGGTGTAGTCGGCGGCCTCGTCGATCGAGAACGCCTGGGTGTGGCCCGGGTTGTTGGCCGCGTACGGGTCGTGCCCGGCGGCGCCGGCCGGGTAGCCGGCGTCGTCACCGAAGTACTCAGGTCCGTCGCCGGCCGGGCCCGGATAGCCGTGCGACTGCCCCGGCCTGCCGTACGGCTGTCCCTGCCGGGGGTACGACGGCTGCTGTCCCGCCTGCGGGTACGGCCGCTGCGACGCCTGAGCGGAGCCGTACGACGGTCCCTGCGGCGCCTGTTGTCCTTGGGGGGTGCGGTTGTCCCGGCCCCCACGTCCGTTCCTGAATCCAGCCACGTCATCGAACGTACCTGGTCCCGGAGAGCGGTGTGCCGGGCCCGGGTGTCCGGGCCCGGCTTTGCGGCCGACCTGTGACATCCCCTAAGGGACCGTCAGCCGCTCAACCAGGGGGCTTTCAGGGGTTTCCCCCCGTTCCCCCCGTTCAGTCCGCGAAGTTGGCGCCGAAGTACGGCGTGCCCGTCGTCGAGACGCCCGAGGTGCTCGGGGAGACCGTGCGCGAACCGGTCGTGGTGATCCTCGTGCCGTCGGAGGGCAGGTAGGTCACCGCGTCGTTGCCCGCGTTCTCCTGGGAGCCGACGAGCAGGTCGGCCCTGCCGTCGCCGGTGACGTCGTCGAGCTTGACGTCCTGGCCGAAGTAGTCGTCCTTCTCGTCGTCGCCGGGGACGCCCGGCGACGACTGGGCGAAGGGCTGGGCGCCCGAGGAGGTGTCCAGGCCCTTCGGTGTGCCGTGCAGGACCGTGACCGCGCCGGTGTTCGTCGCGCTGCCGATGTTCTCGCCCGCCACGCCGATCGCGAGGTCGAGGAAGCCGTCGCCGTCGAAGTCGCCGGCGGCGAGGTTCTTGCCCCAGTAGTCGTGCGCGGTGGGCGCCGGGTCGGCGACCGTGACGCCTTTGCCGGTGATGCCGGCGGCCGAGCCTCACAGGACGGCTATGCCGCCGCCGTCCTGGTCGCTGCCGACGTCCTCGCCGGGGGAGCCGACCGCGATGTCGTCGTGGCCGTCGCCGTTGAAGTCGGCGTACGCGGTCTCCGCGCCGAAGTGGTCGCCGGCCTCGGCGGTGCCCGGGTTGCCGGCGGTGTCCTGGCTGATGGTGGAGCGCTTGGCGGAGGAGACGCCGGTCTTCGTGCCGTAGCGGACGACGAGCTGGCCGGCGGCGCTCCTGCCGTTCACATAGGCGCTGTCGGCGGAGAAGGCCACGTCGCCGATGCCGTCGCCGTTGAAGTCGGCCTGGGGGACATGGGTGGAGTCCGCGGCCGTGGCGGTCACGGCCGAGAACGTGAGCAGACCGCCGGTGAGCGCGGTCGCGGTGGCCGTCGCTAGGGCGAGTCGCAGAGGCTTGTGCATGCGGGTTTCTCCTGCTGCATGCGGGGATGCGTGGCGGGCATCCACAGCCGATGGGGTGCGGACCGTCCCCGTTCGCCGTGAGTTGTCCCACGGTTCACCGGGCGGTCGGCGATCAGGAGACCCGTCGGGATGCGTAAGGGGCGCACGAGAGATAGGCAAATCCGTGGGACTGGTGCCGGTGCCGGTGCCGGTGCGGCCGGCCGTACCGGACTGGGCCAGGATGGTGTCATGAGCGTAGTGAAGATCAATGTGCTGACCGTGCCCGCCGAGCAGCGGGAGGTGCTGGAGAAGCGGTTCGCCTCGCGTGCCCACGCGGTGGAGAACTCCGACGGCTTCGAGTGGTTCGAACTGCTGCGTCCCGTCGAGGGCACCGACACCTATCTCGTCTACACGCGCTGGCGTGACGAGGAGTCCTTCCAGGCGTGGATGGAGGGGCCGATGAAGTCCGCGCACCAGGGCGGAGGCGAGGGCGAGCGCCCGAAGCCGGCGGCGTCCGGCTCCACGCTGTGGTCCTTCGAGGTGGTGCAGCAGGCCGCGCCGAAGAAGGCGTAACCGAAGGGGCCCGGCCAAGGGCGGCGGCACGGCAGCGGCACCGAGGCAGCGTCCGGATCTGTGACAGCCCGGCCGGCCGCGATCCATGACCCGGGCGGCCGTACCGACGACGGCGCCCCCTGCCTGTGCGAAGCAGGGGGCGCCGTACGTCGAAGAGCCGTGGTCACTTCACGGGCTCGGGCTCCGGCGCGCTCTCGGGCTCGGCCTCGCCCGCCGGGTCGACCGGGGTCTTCACCGAGTCGAGCAGCAGCTGGGCGACGTCCACGACCTGGATGGACTCCTTCGCCTTGCCGTCGTTCTTCTTGCCGTTGACCGAGTCGGTCAGCATGACCAGGCAGAACGGGCAGGCGGTGGAGACGATGTCCGGGTTGAGGGAGAGGGCCTCGTCGACGCGCTCGTTGTTGATGCGCTTGCCGATCCGCTCCTCCATCCACATCCGGGCGCCGCCGGCGCCGCAGCAGAAGCCGCGCTCCTTGTGGCGGTGCATCTCCTCGTTGCGCAGGCCCGGGACGTTCGCGATGATCTCGCGCGGCGGCGTGTAGATCTTGTTGTGCCGGCCCAGGTAGCACGGGTCGTGGTAGGTGATGATGCCCTCGACCGGGGTGACCGGGATCAGCTTGCCCTCGTCCACCAGGTGCTGGAGCAGCTGGGTGTGGTGGATGACCTCGTAGTCGCCGCCGAGCTGCGGGTACTCGTTGCCGAGCGTGTTGAGGCAGTGCGGGCAGGTGGCGACGATCTTCTTCGCCGACTTCGGCTTCTTGGTCGACTCGTCCACCTCCCCTTCCTCGTTGAGGGACTCGCCGAAGGCCATATTCAGGGCCGCCACGTTCTCCATGCCGAGCTCCTGGAACAGGGGCTCGTTGCCGAGGCGGCGGGCGGAGTCACCGGTGCACTTCTCGTCGCCGCCCATGATCGCGAACTTCACGCCCGCGATGTGCAGCAGCTCGGCGAAGGCCTTGGTGGTCTTCTTGGCCCGGTCCTCCAGGGCGCCGGCGCAGCCGACCCAGTACAGGTAGTCGACCTCGGAGAGGTCCTCGATGTCCTTGCCGACGACCGGGATCTCGAAGTCGACCTCCTTGGTCCACTCCAGGCGCTGCTTCTTCGCCAGACCCCAGGGGTTGCCCTTCTTCTCCAGGTTCTTGAGCATCGTGCCCGCCTCGGACGGGAACGCGGACTCGATCATCACCTGGTAGCGGCGCATGTCGACGATGTGGTCGACGTGCTCGATGTCCACCGGGCACTGCTCGACACAGGCGCCGCAGGTGGTGCAGGACCACAGCACGTCCGGGTCGATGACGCCGTTCTCCTCGGCGGTGCCGATCAGCGGGCGCTCGGCCTCGGCGAGAGCGGCGGCGGGCACCCCGGCCAGCTGCTCCTCGGACGCCTTCTCCTCGCCCTCCGCGTTCTTGCCGCCGCCCGCGAGCAGATACGGCGCCTTGGCGTGCGCGTGGTCCCGCAGCGACATGATCAGCAGCTTCGGGGAGAGCGGCTTGCCGGTGTTCCAGGCGGGGCACTGCGACTGGCAGCGGCCGCACTCGGTGCAGGTGGAGAAGTCCAGCAGGCCCTTCCAGGAGAACTGCTCGACCTGGGAGACACCGAAGACGTCGTCCTCGCCGGGGTCGGTGAAGTCGATCGGCTTGCCGCCGGACGTCATCGGCAGCAGGGCGCCGAGGGAGGTCTCACCGGTGGCGTTGCGCTTGAAGAAGATGTTCGGGAAGGCCAGGAAGCGGTGCCAGGCCACACCCATGTCGGTCTTCAGGGCGACCGTGATCATCCAGATGAAGGAGGTCGCGATCTTCACACCGGCGAAGAAGTAGGTCAGGTTCTGGAGCGTCGAGACGTCCATGCCCCTCAGCCACGACACGACCGGGTACGAGATGAAGAACGAGACCTCGTAGCCGTCGACGTGGTGCTGGGCGCCTTCCAGGGCGTGCAGCATGAAGATGCAGATGCCGACGATGAGGATGACGGCCTCGACGAAGTACGCCTGGCCGAAGTTGGAGCCGGCGAAGCGGGACTTGCGGCCCGGCTTGTTCGGCTTGCTCAGCTGGCGGATCGCGATCAGGACGAGGATGCCGAGGACCGTCATGGTGCCGATGAACTCGACGAAGACGTTGTACGGCGCCCAGTCACCGATGACCGGCAGGATCCAGTCCGCCTTGAACAGCTGCCCGATCGCGTTGACGATCGTCAGCAGCAGAGAGAAGAAGCCCACCGCCACGAACCAGTGCGCCACACCGACGATGCCCCAGCGGTTCATCCTGGTGTGGCCGAGGAACTCCCTGGCCACGGTGAGGGTGCGCTGTGCGGGGTCGTCGGTCCGCGTCCCGGCCGGAACCGACTGGCCCAGCCTCATGAAGTTGAAGATCTGCAGGAGGGCGCGGCCGAACAGTGCCACGCCGACCACGATCAGGACCAGCGACACGATGATCGCGGCGAGTTGCATTGGGGCTCCTGAGGCGGCCTCGGATGAACGGGCGAACGGTTGCTGAGCGATTCAACCGACGGACATTACTAAGCGGTAACTTATGGAGTCCGTCTGAGACTACCCCCATCTTCCTGCGAGATGCAGCCGAGCGCGGGGTGATGAGCGTCATCCCCGGGTCATCAGATCGTGTTATTCGTACCGAATTGCTACTTTCGCCCCTACCTTAGAGCCGTGCTCTACGGGATCGCCGCGGCTACCGCAGCCCTCTTCCTCGCCGCCGTGCTCGCGGCGCTGCTCAGGGTGCCCGCGCTGCGGGCGGGCATCGTCGACCGGCGGCTGCACCGGCGGCTGCCGCTGCTCGGCGGGGTCGCCGTGGTGGTCGTCACCTGCCTCGTCACCGGGGTCGGACAGTGGACCGGGGTCGCGCCGCTCGGGCAGGGGGTCGACGGGCTGCTGGTGGCCGCCGCCCTGGTCGCCGCGCTGGGCCTGGTCGCCGACGTCTGGCGGCTGCGCCTGCGTGTGCTCGTCACCGGTACGGCCGTGGCGGCGGCCTGTGTGGTGCCGTACGACGAGACGGGGGTGCTGGGCGGGATGCTCGCCGTGGGCTGGATCCTCGCGGCCTCGCTGGCCTTCAAGGGGCTCGACCACGCGGACGGGCTGGCCGGCACCGTCGGGGTCGTCACCGCCTTCGGGGCGGGGGCCTGTGCCGCCGCCGAGGTGATGGACGGGCTCGCCGTCCTGCTGAGCGTGTTCGCCGCCGCCCTCACCGGCTTCCTGATGCACAACTGGCATCCGGCCCGGATCGGGCTCGGCACCTGCGGCTCGTTGTTCACCGGGTTCCTGCTGTCGTCCTCGCTGGTCTTCACGCGCGCGGGGTACGACCTCGGGCCGAGCGCCGCCGTGATGTTCTGCCTCGGCGCGGTGGCCCTCGCCGACGCCGTCCTCGTGGTCCTCGCCCGGGGGGTGGCCCGGCGTTCGCTGCTGCGGCGCGGGCCCGACCATCTCGCGCACCGGCTGCGCCGGCTCGGGCTCACCCCGCAGGCCTCCGTCGTCGTGCTGGGCGCGGGCTCCTTCTCGGCGGTGCTCGTCGGGGTGCTCGTGCACACCGGGTGGACCGGCGAGGGGGCCGTGCTGTGGGTGGCCGGAGGGGCGCTGCTGGTGGTCGTCGTACTCCTTGGCATCCCTGTCCAGTCGCCCCGACAGGCGACATCGCCGCAGGTCAGCAGCCCATTGCGTGTAAGGAACGGATAAGACTTGAGTCCTTGCGACTCAGGTCTGTTGACCGCGTGCCGAGAGTCATGCACACTTGAGTCCGTTCCACTCAAGTCAGCTGGAGGAATCGAAAATGGCACGTGCGGTCGGCATCGACCTGGGCACGACTAACTCCGTCGTCAGCGTTCTGGAGGGCGGCGAGCCCACCGTCATCACCAACGCCGAAGGCGCCAGGACCACGCCGTCCGTCGTCGCCTTCGCCAAGAACGGCGAGGTGCTCGTCGGCGAGGTCGCCAAGCGCCAGGCGGTCACGAACGTGGACCGGACCATCCGCTCGGTGAAGCGCCACATGGGCACCGACTGGAAGATCCAGCTGGACGGCAAGGACTTCAACCCGCAGCAGATCTCCGCGTTCATCCTGCAGAAGCTGAAGCGGGACGCCGAGTCCTACCTGGGCGAGAAGGTGACCGACGCGGTCATCACCGTCCCGGCGTACTTCAACGACTCCGAGCGCCAGGCGACGAAGGAGGCCGGCGAGATCGCCGGTCTGAACGTCCTGCGCATCGTCAACGAGCCGACCGCCGCCGCGCTGGCCTACGGCCTCGACAAGGACGACCAGACGATCCTCGTCTTCGACCTCGGCGGCGGCACCTTCGACGTGTCGCTGCTGGAGATCGGCGACGGCGTCGTCGAGGTGAAGGCCACCAACGGTGACAACCACCTCGGTGGTGACGACTGGGACCAGCGTGTCGTCGACTACCTGGTCAAGCAGTTCGCGGCCGGTCACGGCGTGGACCTCGGCAAGGACAAGATGGCGCTGCAGCGCCTGCGCGAGGCCGCCGAGAAGGCCAAGATCGAGCTGTCCTCGTCCAGCGAGACCTCGATCAACCTGCCCTACATCACGGCGTCCGCCGAGGGCCCGCTGCACCTGGACGAGAAGCTGACCCGCGCCCAGTTCCAGCAGCTGACCGCGGACCTGCTGGAGCGCTGCAAGACGCCGTTCCACAACGTCATCAAGGACGCCGGCATCGCGCTCGGCGAGATCGACCACGTCGTCCTCGTCGGTGGCTCCACCCGTATGCCCGCCGTCGCCGAGCTCGTCAAGGAGCTGACCGGCGGCAAGGAGGCCAACAAGGGTGTGAACCCGGACGAGGTCGTCGCCATCGGCGCCTCGCTCCAGGCCGGTGTCCTCAAGGGCGAGGTCAAGGACGTCCTGCTGCTCGACGTCACCCCGCTGTCCCTCGGTATCGAGACCAAGGGCGGCATCATGACCAAGCTGATCGAGCGCAACACCACGATCCCGACCAAGCGCTCCGAGATCTTCACGACGGCCGAGGACAACCAGCCGTCCGTGCAGATCCAGGTCTACCAGGGCGAGCGCGAGATCGCGGCGTACAACAAGAAGCTGGGCATGTTCGAGCTGACCGGTCTGCCGCCGGCGCCGCGTGGCGTCCCGCAGATCGAGGTCTCCTTCGACATCGACGCCAACGGCATCATGCACGTGACCGCCAAGGACCTGGGCACGGGCAAGGAGCAGAAGATGACCGTCACCGGCGGCTCCTCGCTGCCGAAGGACGAGGTCGACCGGATGCGCCAGGAGGCCGAGCAGTACGCGGAGGAGGACCACCGCCGCCGCGAGGCCGCCGAGACCCGCAACCAGGGCGAGCAGCTCGTCTACCAGACCGAGAAGTTCCTCAAGGACAACGAGGACAAGGTCCCGGGCGAGATCAAGACCGAGGTCGAGGCAGCCGTCGCCGAGCTGAAGGAGAAGCTCAAGGGCGAGTCCGCCGAGGGCGACAACACAGCCGAGATCCGCACCGCCACCGAGAAGGTCGCGGCCGTCTCGCAGAAGCTCGGCCAGGCCATGTACGCCGACGCCCAGGGCGCGCAGGCCCAGGCCGGCGGCCCGGAGGGTGCCGCCGCCGGTGGCGCCAAGGCCGCCGAGGACGACGTCGTCGACGCCGAGATCGTCGACGACGAGCGCAAGGACGGTGCCGCGTGACGGAGGAGACCCCGGGCTTCGAGGAGAAGCCCGACGTCCCCTCCGGCGCCACCCCCGACGACGCCGAGTCGAAGGCCGCCCCCGAGGAGGGGGCGGCCCCGGCCGGGGACGCACACGCGAACGCGGGTCTGGTGGCCCAGCTGGACCAGGTCCGTACGGCGCTCAACGAGCGCACGATGGACCTCCAGCGGCTCCAGGCCGAGTACCAGAACTACCGCCGCCGGGTCGAGCGCGACCGCATCGCGGTCAAGGAGATCGCCATCGCGAACCTCCTGACCGAGCTGCTGCCGGTGCTCGACGACATCGGCCGCGCACGGGAACACGGCGAACTGGTCGGCGGCTTCAAGTCGGTCGGCGAGTCGATGGAGACCGTCGCGGCGAAGATGGGCCTGCAGCAGTTCGGCAAGGAGGGCGAGCCCTTCGACCCGACCATCCACGAGGCCCTGATGCACTCGTACGCGCCGGACGTCACGGAGACCACCTGCGTGGCCATCCTGCAGCCCGGGTACCGCATCGGCGAGCGCACCATCCGCCCCGCGCGGGTGGCCGTCGCCGAGCCGCAGCCCGGCGCGCAGACCGTCAAGGCCGAGGGCGGCGAGGAGACCACCGAGGCGCAGCAGACCGGCTCCGCCGACGACAAGGACAACGGTGGCCCGGACGAGGGCTGACGGGAAGACGACCAAGGGGAACCGCGGAAAGGGGGCACGTCGAGGATGAGCACCAAGGACTTCATCGAGAAGGACTACTACAAGGTCCTCGGCGTCCCCAAGGACGCCACCGAGGCCGAGATCAAGAAGGCGTACCGCAAGCTCGCCCGCGAGTTCCACCCGGACGCCAACAAGGGCAACGCCAAGGCCGAGGAGCGCTTCAAGGAGATCTCCGAGGCGAACGACATCCTCGGCGACCCCAAGAAGCGCAAGGAGTACGACGAGGCACGCGCCCTGTTCGGAAGCGGCGGGTTCCGCCCCGGACCGGGCGCCGGCGGCTCCTTCAACTTCGACCTGGGCGACCTCTTCGGAGGCACCGGCAGCACCCCCCAGGGCGGCGGCTTCGGGGGCGGCATCGGTGATGTCTTCGGGGGCCTGTTCAACCGTGGCGGCACCACCGGCACCCGCACCCAGCCGAGGCGCGGCCAGGACATCGAGTCCGAGGTCACGCTGAGCTTCACGGAGGCCATCGAGGGCGCCACGGTGCCGCTGCGGATGTCCTCCCAGGCGCCCTGCAAGGCCTGCTCCGGCACCGGCGACAAGAACGGCACACCGCGCGTGTGCCCGACCTGCGTCGGCACCGGGCAGGTCGCGCGGGGCTCCGGCGGCGGCTTCTCGCTCACCGACCCCTGCCCCGACTGCAAGGGCCGCGGTCTGATCGCCGAGCACCCCTGCATGGAGTGCAAGGGCAGCGGCCGCGCCAAGTCCTCGCGCACGATGCAGGTCCGCATCCCGGCGGGCGTCACCGACGGGCAGCGGATCCGGCTGCGCGGCAAGGGCGCGCCCGGCGAGCGGGGCGGACCGGCGGGCGACCTGTATGTGGTCGTGCATGTCGGCGAGCACCCGGTCTTCGGCCGCAAGGGCGACAACCTCACCGTCACCGTGCCGGTGACGTTCGCCGAGGCCGCCCTCGGCGGCGAGGTCCGGGTGCCGACCCTCGGCGGCCCGCCCGTCACCCTGAAGCTGCCTCCGGGCACGCCGAACGGCCGTACGATGCGTGCCCGCGGCAAGGGCGCGGTCCGCAAGGACGGCACCCGCGGCGATCTTCTGGTCACCGTAGAGGTGCGTGTTCCCAAGGACGTGTCGGGGAAGGCTCGTGATGCGCTGGAGGCGTATCGCGAGGCGACCGCGGGTGAGGATCCGCGGGCGGAGCTGTTCGAGGCCGCGAAGGGAGACTGAGAGTGATGGACGGCCGTCGACGTAATCCGTATGAACTGACCGAGGAGACCCCGGTCTACGTCATCTCGGTGGCGGCCCAGCTCTCCGGACTCCACCCGCAGACGCTGCGCCAGTACGACCGCCTGGGCCTGGTCTCCCCGGACCGGACCGCCGGGCGGGGCCGCCGCTACTCGGCCCGCGACATCGAACTGCTGCGCACCGTGCAGCAGTTGTCGCAGGACGAGGGCATCAACCTGGCCGGCATCAAGCGCATCATCGAACTGGAGAACCAGGTCGCCGCCCTGCAGTCCCGCGTCGCGGAGCTGGAGGCGGCCCTGGACGGCGCGGCGGCCGCGATGCAGCAGCGCGAGGCCGCCGTCCACGCCTCCTACCGCCGCGACCTGGTCCCTTACCAGGAGGTCCAGCAGACCAGCGCGCTGGTGGTGTGGCGGCCCAAGCGGCCGCAGCAGGACTGACCGGCGGCGGACCGGACGGAACACGGCGAGGGCCGGGAGGATCGTTCCTCCCGGCCCCTCCTCTTCGCAGTGGTGAAGACATGGGCGAAGGCATGGGTGAAGGCATGGTTGAAGGCACGGGTGAAGACGTGCCGGCGGCCGCGTCGGTTGTGCCGGTTTTTACCGGCTCATGGGCTCCCGTTGAATGGAGGGTCCGTAAAGAGTGTTTGGAGGCGATTCCGCTCACCCTTCACAGAGTCAGCTCAGCGTGGTGTTGCGGACTCGTTAAGTAGTTCCGCTTGACGCCGGGTGTGGCCTCCGCGTTGTCTTTTCAGACACCTGGGTCGTATAGCAGCCCTACGTCCGGATCGCACCTGAAGTGAGCCCTCGAATGCGTCGTATCGCCATATCCGTGGCCGCATCCACGATGACCCTCTCGCTCGCCGGTTGTGGCGTGCTGAACGCGACAGGGAACGGCGCGGACGCGAGCCCGAGCAAGGGCGACGACGTCACCGTGGGCCTGTTGCTGCCGGAGAAGACCAACTCCCGCTACGACAAGTTCGACTACCCCATCATCAAGGACAAGGTCGCCGAACTCACCGGCAAGAAGGGGACGGTCGAGTACGCCAATGCGAACGCGGACGCCTCCCGGCAGGCCGCGCAGCTGCAGAAGATGATCGACGAGAAGGTCGATGTCATCCTGCTCGACGCCGTCGACTCGCACTCCGTCGCCGCCGAGGTGAAGAAGGCCACGGACGCGGGTATTCCGGTCATCGCCTACGACCGGCTCGCCGAGGGTCCGATCGACGCCTATGTCTCCTTCGACAACGAACTGGTCGGCGAGGTGCAGGGCCGCACCCTGCTGCAGGCCCTCGGGTCGGGCTCCGACTCCTCCGACAAGATCGTCATGATGAACGGCTCGCCCACCGACCCGAACGCCAAGCAGTTCAAGGAGGGCGCGCTCTCCGAGCTGAACGGCAAGGTGACGATCGCGGAGACGTACGACACCGACGGCTGGAAGCCGGAGAACGCCGAGGCCAACATGACCAAGGCGATCAACGCGGTCGGCAAGAACAACATCGCCGCCGTCTACTCCGCCAACGACGGCATGGCGGGCGGCGTCATCAAGGCCCTGAAGGCCGCCGGTGTCACCAGCCTGCCCCCGGTCACCGGTCAGGACGCGGAACTCGACGCGGTCCAGCGGATCGTGGCGGGCGAGCAGTACATGAGCGTCTACAAGCCCTACCCGGACGAGGCCGAGGCCGCCGCGGAGATGGCCGTCGCCAAGGTCCAGGGCAAGGACATCCAGTTCGACGCGCTCACCCAGGACAAGGTCGACAGCCCGACCACCAAGGCCATCCCGTCCAAGCTGATCCAGCCGACCGCCCTGACCAAGAGCAACATCAAGTCCACGGTCGTCGCGGACGGCATCTACACCGTCGGCGACATCTGCACCGCCGTGTACAAGGCGGCCTGCGCGGCGGCCGGCCTGAAGTAGCCCGGGGCTCCTCCGGCGGAGCCGCCCGCATCGCGTCACCTCCGTGAACGCGATGCGGCGGCTCCCGAAGCGAGATCAACGATGCCGTGGCACCGTCCGCCTCACCACCATCAGCTTGTTGCAATGTGAGGGGTGGAGCCTGGCCGATACTCGGACATAACAGTGTTTTGCGGCAGCCCTGTTGGGGTGAGCCGTGTTGCGGACCCGGTCGGCGCCGCGCATAGTTGCGCTGCGGAAGTGGCAGCACACCGGGGGTGAAATGCACGATGGCCGGGCGTGGGGCGGAGCAGCATCCACACGGCGCCGACCGACTGTGCGCGGCCGGGGACCGGGTGTATTCACGGGCCGTACGCCGCGGGCGCGTGCCGCGCACCGATGCCGAGACGGTGCCCTGCCTGCTGGAACTGGCCCTGCTGCACCCGGACCCCGACGACATGGACTGGCTGGTGCCGACCTCCCCGCAGGAGGTCATGACCAGACTGCTGCGCGGGGTCTACGACGAGGTCCGGGAGAGCCAGCGGCGGGTGGGCTCGGCGGTGGCCGCCTTCGAGCGGTACGCCGGCCTCGGCCGTCAGCTGGGTGCGCTGGCCGCACCGGCCGAGGGCAGCGCGATCCGGGTGCTGGACGGGCTCTCCCGGATCCAGGCCGCGATGGACGAGGCGACCGAGGCCTGTACGACCGAGGTGCTCACCGTGCAGCCCGGCGGCATCCGCCGGGAGGCGGAACTGACCGAGGGCCTGCACCGCGCGCTGGCCCTGCGCGGCCGCGGGGTGCGCATGCGCGACCTCTACACCCATGTGGCCCGCCATGGCCAGGGCCTCCTGAACTACCTGGAGCTGATGGGCGACACGGTCGAGGCCAGGACGCTGGACGAGGTGATCGACCGGCTGATCCTCTTCGACCGCACGGTGGCGTTCATCCCCGCCAACGCCGACCGCACGATGGCCCTGGAACTGCGCCACCCGGCCCTCGTGGAGTACCTGGTGACGGTGTTCGAGCGGCTCTGGCGCCTCGCCATCCCGCTGACCGCCCCGCTGCCCGACACCGGCATCGAGGGCATCTCGCACCGTGAGCAGTCCATCGCCGCGCTGCTCGCCGAGGGCCACCAGGACGCCGTCATCGCCGAGCGGCTCGGCATCAGCGTGCGTACCTGCCGGGCCCATATCGCCCGGCTGTCGGAGACCCTCGGCGCGGCCAGCCGTACCCAGCTGGGTGTGCGGATCGCCCAGGTCGGTCTGGACCGCCGGCGCGGCCGCGCCCTGCCGGCCGGTGCGCTCACGGCTCCCGATCAAGAATCCCCGAGCGTGCGATGAGATAGCCGAGCTGGGCGCGGCTGTCGCTGCCGAGGGTGGTGGCGAGCTTGGCGATGTGCAGCCGGGCGGTGCGTACGTTCATGCCGAGGCGGTCGGCGATGACGGCGTCCGTGTGGCCCTCCACGAGCAACGCGGCTATCGCCCGCTGGCGCGGGGTGACGCCGTTCACCGACGGGGGCTGCACCGCCTTCGGGAACATCGGCGTGGCCAGCCGCCAGAGCCGTTCGAAGGTCGTGACGAAGTACTTGATCAGGGCCGGGTGGCGGACCTCCAGGGCCATCGTGCCGTCGTCGTCGGCGGGGACGAAGGCGACCTCGCGGTCGATGACGATGAGCCGGTCCGGTACCTCGTCGAGGCTGCGGGCCTCGGTGTCGCCGTGCCGGAAGTGCTCCAGCGGCCCGTACACGAGCGGCACATGGCGCAGGGTGTGCTGGTACAGCACACGGATACGGCCGCCGCGCTCCAGCAGGGCCCGGTCGCGCGGGAAGGCGGTGTCGCGGGCCGCCACGCCGCGCGGGCCGGTCAGACCGGTGTGCGGCTGGATGGTGAGGGACTCCTCGGTGGCGTCGACCATCGCGTCGGTGATGGCCCGGTTGATCTGCTCGGTGCCGCTGAGCAGGCGCAGCATCGAGGTGCCGGCGGCGGGGGGCTGCCGTACGCCGATCCGCAGGAGCGGTTCGAACCGGGCCACCAGCCGGTCCTCGCGCAGCCGTTCCTCGGCGACGCGCGCCGCGGAGGTGCGCAGCAGCCGGTGCAGGGCCGCGGCGGGGGCCACCGGTTCGAGCAGTCCGGGGTCGTCGAGGACGGGGTGGAGCAGGCCGAAGTCGGTGAGACAGGGCGTGCCGTCGGCCTCGGTGACGGCGATCCGCCCCTCGCGCAGGGCGCGTTCGTACACCTCCTGTCCGGCGGCGCACAACTCCTCGACCCCGTGCTCCCGATGCGTCACGGGCGCACCCTTGCCGCTCCCCGGTGCCGGCCGCTCATTGCTCGTCCCCCGGTGCGGTGTCCGTGTCCAGCAGCCCCGACTGTGCGATGAGGAAGCCGAGTTGGGCGCGGCTGCCGCTGCCGAGGGCCGAGGCCAGCTTGGCGATGTGGGCCCGGCAGGTGCGTACGTTCATGCCGAGGCGGCGGGCTATGGCCTCGTCGACATGGCCCTCGATGAGAAGCTTCGCGATCGAGCGCTGAACGCCGGTGATGCCGTCCGGGGACACTTCGTTGGGCACGTCCTCGGTCAACGGGACCGCGCGCTGCCACAGGTGCTCGAAGACCTTGCGGAGATAGGTGATCAGCCCTGGATGCCGCAGTTCCAGGGCCACGCTCCGGTCGTCGCTGGCGGGGATGAAGGCGACGGTCTGGTCGAAGATGATCAGACGCTCGATCAGCTCCTCCAGGGTGCGCACCTGCACATTGCCCCGGGGCATCCGCTCGACGTAGGCGAGGGTGCCCTGGCTGTGCCGGGCGGTGTGCTGGTACAGGGTGCGGAAGACCACGCCCCGGTCGGTCAGCGGCCGGTCCCGCTTCAGCGCCTGGGTGAGTGCGTCCACCGGACGGCCGCCTCCGGGCTGTACGGTGAGGACCTCGACCTGGCACTCTGCGGTGGCCGCGTTCAGCGCGGAGTTGATCCGGTCGAAGCCCTCCAGAACGGTGATCGCGTGGATGCTGCCCTGGACCTGCGTGCTGATCGCGACAAATGGCTCGAAGGAGTCGGTCAGCTCGATGGTGTGGCGGCGACGCTCCTGGATCTCCCGCTCCAGCGGCTGCAGCCGCTGGGCCAGGGCGACCGAGGGAGGCACGGCGCGCAGCCACTGCGGGTCGTCAGGGTCCGGATGCAGCAGGGCGAACTCCAGCAGGCACGGGGCGGCCGGTTCCACATCCGTGCGGCCCACCCGGCCTGTGCGCAGAGCGGTGGCGTAAAGCCGCGCCCCTTCGTCACACAGGTTGGTTATCGCATGAGGATGTGTCCCTTGTGTGTTGTTTGTGGGCAAATCTCCACCCCCCAGGCTCCTGAACATGCAGGAACATGATGCATCGCTCCTGTGGCCTTGACGTGCCTGAATGAGCCATCGTCTTGTCACGCGGGGGAGAGGAAACCATCAAGTGAGGATGAAGCCGACTATGCGAGCGAGATTGCTTGGCTCACTGCTTGCCGCGGTCTTCTCCACCGCTGTGGCCTTCACCGCCATACATCAGGGGCACGCCGAGGTCACCTCGCAGGACACCGGCTGGACCAGTGTGCGCGCAGACACCGGCTGGACCTTCGCGCAGGCGATCGCGAGCACCGGGGGGCAGACAGGCGCGGAGGAGAGGGCGGGCGCATGACGACTCCACCCGACGACCGCTCCTTCCGTCGTGAAATGGCCACGGCCTACCGCTCCGGCTGGCACTTCATCGATCTGGTCACCGCCATCCCCCACAGCGGTGACTCGCTGATGGTGACCGTGTTCGGTGAGCCGGTCGTCGTGACGCGGGACGAGGAAGAGGACGTGCGGGCCTACCGGTGTCTGCGCAAGCCGCGAGGCGCGCCCCAGCCGGTCCGCTGTGCCATCCGCTACGGAATGATCTTTGTGAACCTCGACCAGCGGGATCACCGGCTTGCCGAGCCGGTGGACCCGGACGTGAGGACCATCTCGGCCACCCCCCGCAGTGCCTGACGCGATTCCCCCGTCGTAAAAGATCGCTCAGGTGCTTCCCCCCGCAGCGGCGTCACCGTGACCTGAACACGGTGACGCCGCTGCAGTTTCTGGGGACATATCGAGGTATGGCAGGTATGGGGAGGCCACCACCGTGGCTGAAACTTTTCGGTCGTCTCAGCCGTGCCCCAGCGTCCGCTCCACCGCTATCTCGATCACCACGCGCGCGGGATTCGGCCCCGGTGTCCGCTGGTAGCGCTCGGCATAGCGGCGTACCGCCTCCGCCACCCGGTCCGGTTCCGTCCGTACCCTCGCGCGCCCCTCCAGCGTGGCCCAGCGCCGGCCGTCCACCTGGCAGACCGCCACCCGGGCGCCCTCGGCCCCGGCCGCGCGGACGTGCCGCACCTTCGTGCTGGTCCCGCTGGTGATCACCCTGGCCAGTCCGGCCTCCGCGTCGTACGTCACGCCCACCGGCACCACATGGGGGCTGCCGTCGGACCGGAGCGTCGTCAGGGTGCACAGGTGGCGTTCCCGCCAGAACGCCAGGTACTCCTCAGGGTGCTTCGTCATGCCCCGCAACCTAGCGCCCGAAGGGCTTCGGTCCCACCTTGACTGAAGGCCTCCGAACCTTGAGCGGAATAGGCTCAACTTTGTGTACGCTGGTTAAGTCAGCAGTGGAGAATATGGCCGAGGAGGAGAACGGACGACGTGGACGCCGAGCTGACCAACAGGAGCCGGGACGCGATCAGCGCGGCCAGCAACCGGGCCGTGACCGCGGGGCACGCGGACCTCACGCCCGCGCACTTGCTGCTGGCCCTGCTTCAGGGGCAGGACAACGAGAACATCACCGACCTGCTCGCGGCCGTCGGCGCCGACCAGGCGGCCGTACGCGCGGGCACCGAGAAGATCCTGGCCGCCCTGCCCAGCGTGACCGGATCCACCGTCGCGCCCCCGCAGCCCAACCGTGAGCTGCTGGCCGTGCTCGCGGACGCCGACGAGCGCGCGAAGGACCTCGGGGACGACTATTTGTCGACCGAGCATCTGCTCATCGGCATCGCCGCCAAGGGCGGGGCCGCCGGAGAGCTGCTGCGCGGCGGGGGCGCCGACGCCAAGAAGCTGCTGGAGGCCTTCAAGAAGGCCAGGGGAGGACGCCGCGTGACCACCGCCGACCCCGAGGGCCAGTACAAGGCCCTGGAGAAGTTCGGCACCGACTTCACCGCCGCCGCCCGCGAGGGCCGGCTCGACCCGGTCATCGGGCGGGACCAGGAGATCCGGCGGGTCGTGCAGGTGCTGAGCCGCCGGACCAAGAACAACCCGGTGCTGATCGGCGAGCCCGGCGTCGGCAAGACGGCCGTCGTGGAGGGGCTGGCCCAGCGGATCGTGAAGGGGGACGTGCCCGAGTCCCTGAAGGACAAGCGGCTGGTCTCGCTGGACCTCGGGGCCATGGTCGCCGGGGCGAAGTACCGGGGCGAGTTCGAGGAGCGGCTGAAGGCCGTGCTCGCCGAGATCAAGGACTCCGACGGGCAGATCATCACCTTCATCGACGAGCTGCACACTGTCGTCGGCGCCGGTGCCGGCGGCGACTCCGCCATGGACGCCGGGAACATGCTCAAGCCCATGCTGGCCCGCGGCGAGCTGCGCATGGTCGGCGCGACCACCCTGGACGAGTACCGGGAGCGGATCGAGAAGGACCCGGCGCTGGAGCGCCGCTTCCAGCAGGTGCTGGTCGCCGAGCCGACCGTCGAGGACAGCATCGCCATCCTGCGCGGCCTGAAGGGCCGGTACGAGGCCCACCACAAGGTGCAGATCGCCGACAGCGCGCTGGTGGCCGCCGCCACCCTCTCCGACCGGTACATCACCTCCCGCTTCCTGCCCGACAAGGCCATCGACCTCGTCGACGAGGCCGCCTCCCGGCTGCGCATGGAGATCGACTCCTCGCCGGTCGAGATCGACGAACTCCAGCGCGCCGTCGACCGGCTCAAGATGGAGGAGCTGGCGATCGGCAAGGAGACCGACCCCGCCTCCCTCGCCCGGCTGGAGAAGCTGCGCCGCGACCTCGCCGACAAGGAGGAGGAACTGCGGGGCCTGACCGCCCGCTGGGAGAAGGAGAAGCAGTCCCTCAACCGGGTCGGCGAGCTGAAGGAGAAGCTGGACGACCTGCGCGGCCAGGCCGAACGCGCCCAGCGCGACGGCGACTTCGACCGCGCGGCCAAGCTGCTCTACGGCGAGATCCCCACGCTGGAGAAGGAGCTGGAGGCCGCCTCCGAGGCCGAGGAGGAGGCCGCCAAGGACACCATGGTCAAGGACGAGGTCGGCGCCGACGACATCGCCGACGTCGTCGCCGCCTGGACCGGCATCCCGGCCGGCCGCCTGCTGGAGGGCGAGACACAGAAGCTGCTGCGCATGGAGGACGAGCTGGGCCGCCGGCTCATCGGCCAGACCGAGGCCGTACGGGCCGTGAGCGACGCCGTACGACGCTCCCGCGCCGGTATCGCCGACCCCGACCGCCCCACCGGCTCCTTCCTCTTCCTCGGCCCGACCGGTGTCGGCAAGACCGAACTCGCCAAGGCGCTGGCCGACTTCCTCTTCGACGACGAGCGGGCCATGGTCCGCATCGACATGTCCGAGTACGGCGAGAAGCACAGCGTGGCCCGCCTGGTCGGCGCGCCCCCCGGATACGTCGGCTACGAGGAGGGCGGCCAGCTCACCGAGGCCGTCCGCCGCCGCCCGTACAGCGTCGTACTCCTGGACGAGGTGGAGAAGGCCCACCCCGAGGTCTTCGACATCCTGCTCCAGGTACTGGACGACGGCCGGCTGACGGATGGTCAGGGACGTACGGTCGACTTCCGCAACACCATCCTGGTGCTCACCTCCAACCTGGGAAGTCAGTACCTGGTCGAGCCGCTGACCAGCGAGCACGAGAAGAAGGAGCAGGTCCTGGAGGTCGTCCGGGCCTCCTTCAAGCCGGAGTTCCTCAACCGGCTCGACGACCTGGTGGTCTTCTCGGCACTGACCGGGTCCGAGCTGGAGCGGATCGCCCAGCTCCAGATCGACCGGCTGGGCAAGCGGCTCGCCGAGCGCCGGCTCACCCTGGAGGTCACCCCGCAGGCGCTCGCCTGGCTCGCCGAGGAGGGCAACGACCCGGCCTACGGCGCCCGGCCGCTGCGCCGCCTGGTGCAGACCGCCATCGGCGACCGCCTCGCCAAGGAGATCCTCTCCGGCGAGGTCAAGGACGGCGACACGGTCCGCGTGGACCGGTTCGGCGAGGGCCTGATCGTGGGTCCGGCGACCGGGAAGACGCTGTAGCCGAGCCCGCGACGGACGGGCCCGTCGCCCTTGTGGCCGACGGGCCCGGGTCAGTTCTGCAGCTGGTTGAGCGGCATGTCGTCCAGCAGCAGGACGATCACGGCGACCACGAACCACACGGCGAACACCAGGCACGCCAGCCACAGCGTCCACAGCAGCCACCGCACCTCTTTCCGCATGCGCATGATCACATCATCGCGCACAGCGGGCAGGCGCTTTCTTCAGCCCACGGCTGACAGGTGGTGCGGGGTTGCCATCCCCCGCCCCCTCTGGGGGAGGATGGCGGAATCCACCATGAAGGGAAAAACACGGTGAGCATCGACCCGTCCTCGATTCCGAACTTCGGGGGCCAGCCCGAGCCCGAGCCCCAGGGACCGGCCGGCCCCGTCCTCCCGGATCAGGACCTCGTGAAGCAGCTCCTCGACCAGATGGAGCTGAAGTACGTCGTCGACGAGGAGGGTGACCTCGCGGCTCCGTGGGAGCAGTTCCGCACCTACTTCATGTTCCGCGGGGAGGACGAGCAGGCCGTCTTCTCGGTCCGGACGTTCTACGACCGCCCCCACAAGATCGACGAGAAGCCGCAGCTGCTGGAGTCCGTCGACGACTGGAACCGCCGCACCCTGTGGCCCAAGGTGTACACCCACACCCACGACGACGGCACGGTCCGGCTGATCGGCGAGGCCCAGATGCTGATCGGCACGGGCGTCGACATCAACCACTTCGTCTCCTCGACGGTCAGCTGGGTGCGCGCCGCGATCGAGTTCGACAAGTGGCTCGTCGAGCACCTCGGCCTGGAAGAGGCCGTCAACGAGGCGGACCAGCCCGAGGGCGAGGGCGACTCCGAGGGCGAGTAGCCCCACGGACGCCCTCTACAGCGGTGCCAGCGCGTACACCACCAGGTACGCGCCGTAGAGATAGCTGAGCCCGGCCAGGCACGCGACCAGCACGGTCGCGTGCCAGGGCCGGGCTCTCGCCGTCCGTACCAGCCCGTGGGCGAGCGGCAGCAGCAGCGGAAACGCCGGCAGCAGGAACCGCGGCTTGGACTCGAAGAACCCCGAGCCGCCGAGCGCGATCAGCAGCAGCACCCCGCTGTACACGAGCAGCGCCAGCGGGGCGCGGTCCAGGAACAGCACCGCGTACAGCAGCGCCCCCGCCGCCACGACCGCCAGGGCCATCGGGACCTCGAACCGGCTGCCGTGCAGCAGCATCGCGCTCAGGTACTGCACCGAACCCCGCCCGAAGTCGAACCGCGACCCCCACAGCCGCTGCACCTCGAAGTAGCCGCCCAGCAGATCGCCCTTGCGCCCGCCCACCCACAGCACATACGCCGTCCAGCCCAGCGGGGCGAGCGCCGCGCCCGTCCACAGCCTGTGGGAAACTTTTCCGCGTCGGCGCCACACCTCGGCGGCGGCCCCGGCCAGCACCGCGGCGGCGACCGCGCACCCGTTCGGACGGGCGAGCCCCGCGAGCGCCGCGAGAACGCCCGCCCACAGCCAGTTCCCGGCCAGCACCGCGTACAGCGACCAGGCCGCGAACGCGGTCAGCAGCGGCTCGGTGTACGCCATCGACAGCACCACCGAGTGCGGCAGCAGCGCCCACAGCAGGACCAGCGCGAGACCGGTGGCCCGCCCGTGCAGCCGGGAGCCCACCGCGTGGATCCCGGCGGCGGCCACGGCGGCCGCGGCCCACGACAGCAGCAGCCCGGCCATGTCCGCGCCGACCGGGGTCAGGGCGCTCGCCGTCCGCTCCAGCAGCGGGTACAGCGGGAAGAACGCCAGGTCGCTGTGCGGACCCGGGAGGTGCGAGGGCAGATTGTGGCCGTAGCCGTGCGCGGCGATGCCCAGGTACCAGACCGAGTCCCAGGACCGGGCCAGCAGCGTCAGCGGATGCCGGCCCGCGCGGTGCGCCACGAGCGCGAGCACGGCCGCGCCGCTGAGCCGGGCGCCGAGGAAGAGGCCCACGGCGACCCAGCTCGCCCGCGCGGTTCGCTGCGCCGGCTTCGGCGCGGCTACGGGCTTGGCGAGGGTACTGGCATACGTCACACCTCAGCACCCTGCGTGACGGCGGGGTGGGGCCGTGCGGTGACGCGCCGTTGTGCTTTCGGCCGTCGCCCGTCTGCGGGCCCGTCGTTGTCGCTCACGCCCACGCGACGGAGCCGCATGTCGATACGGCCCCGCGCCCTTCGGGGCGCTGCCCTTCAGGGCGGCTACAGCGCTCGCAGCCTCTCCGCGGCCTCCCGCAGCACCTCCTCGCGCTTGCAGAAGGCGAACCTCACGAACGGTGCGCCCGCCTCCCGGTCGTCGTAGAAGACGGCGTTGGGGATGGCGACCACGCCGGCCCGTTCGGGCAGGGCGCGGCAGAAGGCGAAGCCGTCCTTCTCGCCGAGGGGGCGGATGTCGGTGGTGATGAAGTAGGTGCCGGCCGGCCGGAAGACCGTGAAGCCCGCCTCCGTCAGCCCCTTCGCGAGGATGTCCCGGCGGGCCAGCATGGACCGGCGGAACTCCTCGAAGTAGGAGTCGGGCAGGGCGAGCGCCTCGGCCACCGCGTACTGGAAGGGGCCCGCGGAGACGTACGTCAGGAACTGCTTCACCGCGCGGACCGCGCTGACCAGCTCCGGCACGGCCGTGACCCAGCCGACCTTCCAGCCGGTGAAGGAGAACGTCTTGCCGGCCGAGCCGATCGTCACGGTGCGCTCGCGCATACCGGGGAAGGAGGCGAGCGGCACATGCTCGGCGTCGCCGAAGACCAGGTGCTCGTAGACCTCGTCCGTGACGACCAGCAGGTCCCGCTCGACCGCCAGCTCGGCGATCGCGGTCAGCTCCGCGCGCGTGAGGACCGTACCGGTCGGATTGTGCGGGGTGTTGATCAGCAGGAGGCGGGTGCGGCCGGTGACGGCCGCGCGCAGCTCGTCCAGGTCCAGGCGGAAGGACCCCTCGTGCGGACGCAGGGTCACCGGCACCCGGGTGCCGCCCGCCATCGCGATGCTCGCCGCGTAGGAGTCGTAGTACGGCTCCAGGGCCACCACCTCGTCGCCCGGCTCCACCAGTGCCAGCAGCGAGGCCGCGATCGCCTCGGTCGCGCCCGCCGTGACCAGCACCTCGGTGTCGGGGTCGCAGTCCAGTCCGTAGCGGCGCAGCTGGTGGGCGGCGATCGCGGTGCGCAGCTCCGGGATGCCGGGGCCCGGCGGGTACTGGTTGCCGCGGCCCTCGCGCAGCGCGCGTACCGCCGCCTCCCGGATCTCCTGCGGGCCGTCCGTGTCGGGGAAGCCCTGGCCGAGGTTGATCGAGCCGGTCGCCACGGCGAGCGCGGACATCTCCGCGAAGATCGTCGTCCCGAACTCGGCCAGTCGACGGTTGAGGTGAGGGCGTGCGCTGGAGGTCATGCGAGCCATCCTGCGCCCAGGCCCGGGGCTTCCTCAACCGGCCGGGCAGTCGGGCCGGTCCGGACACGCGCGCCACGCGTCCGCCCCGGATCTGCCTTTCGCCGCAGGTCAGGGGCCTCTTTCCCGGGGAGACCCTCAGAAGTTGCTCAACTCTGCTTTGAGGCTTCGGACGGCCGGGCATCTGCCCGTCACCGCGGTCCACGGGGGGCCGCTCCGGGGGGAACGGAAGGAGGATGACGCCATGGTCACCGGTTTCATCTTCATCCCGATCGTGGCCGCGTTCGTGCTCCTCATGGCGCGGGCGGTCCGGGACGGGACGCGACAGCGCGGGGTGTCACTCGGCAAGGGCGGGCGCCGCCGGTCCCGGTCGTCGTCCGCGTCGCGTTCGTCGTCCTCGTCGTACGACGGAAGCGGCAGTTGGTGGGCGGGCACCGCCGGCTCCGGGTCGTCGGACGGGCACCACGGGGGACATCATGGCGGCCACTCCTGCGGCGGAGGCCATTCGTGCGGAGGCCACTCCTCCTGCGGCGGCTCCTCCTGCGGCGGGGGTTCGTCGTGCGGCGGCGGGGGCGGATGCGGGGGAGGCAGCAGCTGACACGGGGCAGCTGAGCCCGTCGGGGGAACCGTATCCGGGCCGCACAGCAGCGCCCGCCGGCGAAGGAAGCCGGCGGGCGCTCGCCGTGCGGTTTCCGCGCCGGGCGCACGACATGGTTGAACAGTTGAACTGTGGAGCCCTCTGAGGGATGGAAACCCCACGAACTTGGGTAAAAACGCTGTGGGGGCGCCTCTGTTCATGATTCCCTCTAAAACGCCAACGCAGCCCCTCGGACGTCCCAGAGACTCCCGCCCCGGCCGAGCCGGCTGGGCTGACATGGCCGATCTCCCCCTCATCGCGTGTTAGCGGAGCCGATCCATGCTCACGACCCTGAACACCTCCTACACTGATACGCGGGCTGCCGACCTGGCCTGGGCCCTGGGCCGCGAACCGCTGCCCGCCCTGGCCACCCTCGATCTGGAACTCACCGGAGCCAAGCTCCAGTTGAGACTCCTCGGCGCATCACACCAGGTGTTGCTGGAGGAGGAGCACGGCAGTTGCTCGGAGACGGTCGCGTGCATCCCCGGCTCCAGCACCCCGCTGCCGCTCGGTGTCGCCAAGCGGGTCAACGACTGGGAGTACGAGTTCGCGGCGCGCGTCGAGGTGCTCACCCCCGGCTCGTTCGCGGGCCGCGCCCAGGAGTTGCTGGCCCTGGTCTCCGAGCATCCGCACGGTCTCGCGGGCGTCTTCCCCGGCAGCCCGCACGCGTTCACCGCGCTGCTGGCCCAGCACCACGAGGGCCAGGTGCACTGGCGCACCTGGCACGCCTACCCGCAGGACGGCCAGTTGGTGGCCACCCGCACCCGGGTCGGGGTGCGGGCGACGATGCCGCCGACCAGCTGAGTCCGGCTGAGTCCAGCTGGATCCATCTGGATCCCCCCTAGATCCACCCGGGTTCGCATAAACCCACAGTGCGTCAACTGCCCCCAGATCCACACGTGTGGGTGACGAAGCGTACCCATCATGTGACGTAACGTCGCAGCGTGATCGAACCGCACGCCCCCGCGCCTCCGGGGGCCCCGCCCTCCTGGACGGGCCCCGCCCGGCTGCCCGTCCGGCCCGGCACCGGGCGGTTCCTGGTCCTTGTGTGCGTCTTCGTCTGCGCGGCCTGCGGGCTCGTGTACGAACTCGAACTCGTCGCGTTCGCCTCGTACTTGATCGGCGACTCGGTCACCCAGTCCTCCGTCGTGCTGTCCGTGATGGTGTTCGCGATGGGCATCGGCTCCCTCGGCGCCAAGCGGCTGCGCTGGCACGCCGCGGCCGGCTTCGGCGCGATCGAGACCGTCCTCGCGCTGGTCGGCGGATGCAGCGCGATGGCGCTGTACGCCGTCTTCGCCTGGACCGGCGGCTGGGGCGGGATGTGGGCCGACGGCCCGCGCTTTCTGCTGGTCGCCTTCTCCCTCGCCATCGGCCTGCTGATCGGCGCCGAAGTCCCGCTGCTGATGGAGCTGATCCAGCGCATCCGGCTCCAGGACGCGGGCGGCGCGGTGGCCGACCTGTTCGCCGCGGACTATGTGGGCGCGCTGGTCGGCGGTCTTGCCTTCCCCTTTCTCCTCCTGCCCTTCCTGGGCCAGTTGACGGGCGCGCTGCTCACCGGCACGGTCAACGTCGTCGCCGGCGGAGCCCTGGTGCTGGGCCTCTTCCGCCGCGATCTGACCCGCCGGGCCCGCTGGACCCTGCTGCTCGGCGGCCTTGTCGTCCTCGGTGTCCTCGCCTCCGCCGCCGCCCTCGTCGGCGACTTCGAACGCGCCGCCCGGCATGCCGTCTACGGCAGGGACGTCCGGGTCGCCGAACAGACCGGCGTGCAGGAGGTCGTCCTCGCCGGCGGCACCGACGGCAAGCCCCTCGACCTCTTCCTGGACGGCCGGCTCCGCGTCGGCGGCCGCGACGAACGCCGTTACCACGAGGCCCTCGTCCACCCCGCGCTGTCCGGCGGGGCGCACGCGCGCGTCCTCATCCTCGGCGGCGGCGACGGCCTGGCCGCCCGCGAGGTGCTGCGCCGGCCCGGGGTGCGCCGCGTCGACATCGTCGAACTCGACCCGGGCCTGCTCCGCCTGGCCCGCCACGACCCCGGCCTCAGCGCCGTCAACGCCCATGCCTACGCCGACCCGCGCGTCCACCCCACCACCGCCGACGCGCTCGGCTGGCTGCGCGGCGCACCCGCCGCCGCGTACGACGTCGTGATCGCCGACCTGCCCGATCCCGGCATCACCGCCAGCACCAAGCTGTACTCCCAGGAGTTCTACGGACTGGCCCGACGGGTCCTCGCCCCCGGCGGCCGGCTCGTCGTCCACGCCGGGGCCGTCACCACCCGCCCCCGGGTCTTCTGGACGGTCGCCGCGACCCTGCGCGCGGCGGGCTTCGCCGGCTCCCCCTACCGGGTCCTCGGCCATGACTCCGGCTTCCCGGCCGGCCCCGACCGCTCGGCGGGCACCTCCGGACCCCCGCACGACTGGGGATTCCTGCTCGCGGCGCCGGGGCGCACCGCGCCGGCCCTGCGGCTCGGCCCCTGGCGCCCGCGCACGCTGACACAGGCCGAGCTGACGGCCGACGGCAGGGCGGCCCGGCGCACCCGGATCGGCGGGCTGCCGCCGTCCACGCTGGTGCATCCGCGCTACTGACGAGCCGGGCGGGCGGGGGTACTTTCCGCTCCTACCTGGGTAGGCTCAGCCGACATGGAGCACCAGGTCTTCGTCCCGGTCCCGGTCGAACCGCTCAGAGACGCCCTCGCCGACCCCGCGCGCGTCGCCCGTGCGGTCCCCGGTCTGCAGCAGGACGCCGGTGCCGAACCGGTCGCCGGACGCCTGAAGCTGCGCGTCGGCGGACACTCCGTCACCTACCGGGGTACGGCCCGCGTGGTCCCCCGCGAGGACGGTACGTACGCCGTCGAGGGCGACGCCGTCGAGGCCCGTGGCACCGGCGCCGTGAAGCTCGCCCTCCGGCTGTGTCTCACCGCCACCGAGGGCGGTACGACGGTCACGGTCGAGGGCACGGCGGACGCCGGCGGCCGTATCACGGAACTGCCGGCGGACACGGTGAGCACGGCGCTGACCCGCCTGCTGAACCGTTTTGTGGAAAACCTGGCGACGCCCGCGGAGCCCCAGCCGGAGCACGAGCCTGAACCCGAGCCGGAGTCCGAGCCCGAGGACACGCGTTCCTCCGTCTTCGACACCGAGGTCCCCCCGCCCTCACTGGACCCGGCGGCCGACCGCCTCGCGGACGACTTCGCCGACACCGGCGAGCCCCCCGCCGAGGCCGCGCACGCCCGCCGCACGATGATCGGCCGCAGCGCCGAGGAGGTCGACCACGCCCCACCCCGCGGTCGCTACGCCCCGGTCCCGGCCCCCCAGCCGGCCACGGCGGCATCGACACTGCGCTGGGCGGCCCCGGCAGCGGCACTGGTGGTGGCATCGGCGATCGTGGTCGGACGCGCACTGCGTAAGAGACGTTGACCGCGACATCCCCAGGGGCGCGGGGAACCGCGCGAGCAACCACAACGCGCCATCAGCCGAATCCGCGACCGGTCCCCCCAGTAGCCTCTTCCCGTGAGTAACGAAGACATCACGCTGACAGCAGGCGACGCGGAAGTACGTGTCACCCCCGCAGGCGGCGGCCGCATCGCCGGTCTGCGCATCAACGGCACGGAACTGCTCCGGCAAGGCGAGCGCTACGGTTGTTTCCCCATGGTGCCCTGGTGCGGCCGCATCCGGGACGGCCGCTTCCTCGACGGCGGCACCGTCCGCCAGATGCCGCTCAACTCCCCGCCGCACGCCATCCACGGCACCGCCCGCGACGGCGCCTGGCGCGTCGCGCGCACCGCGGTGAACGAGGCGGTGATCACGTACGACCTCGTCGAGCCCTGGCCGCACCCCGGCCGCGTCACCCAGGTCGTCACGCTCACCGAGGACAGCCTGACGCTGACGATGTCGGTGGAGGCGCGGGACGACTCCTTCCCGGCGCAGATCGGCTGGCACCCGTGGTTCAACCGCAACCTCGGCCGCGAGGACGTGACGCTCGACTTCAAGCCCGCCTGGCAGGAGGAGCGCGGCGCCGACCATCTGCCGACCGGCAACCGCATCGACCCCGTGCCCGGCCCCTGGGACGACTGCTTCGGCATGCCCGACGGCGTCGACGTCACCCTCACCTGGCCGGGGCAGCTGGAGCTGAAGGTGACCAGCCGCGAGGAGTGGGTGGTCGTCTACGACGAGCAGGCCGAGGCCGTGTGCGTCGAGCCGCAGACCGGCCCGCCCAACGGCCTGAACACCGCCGCGCGCCTGGTCACGCCGCTGGAGCCGCTGGAGGCGACCACGACCTGGAGCTGGCGGCGCCTTTAAGCTGGTCGGCATGACGGACGTACGCGGCGCGCTGCTGCAGCAGATCAAGGACAAGGCCGTGGTGCACGGCAAGGTGACCCTCTCCTCGGGTCTGGAGGCCGACTACTACGTCGACCTGCGCCGCATCACCCTCGACGGCGAGGCCGCCCCGCTCGTCGGCCAGGTGCTGCTGGACCTCACCGCGGACCTGGAGTTCGACGCGGTCGGCGGCCTGACGATGGGCGCCGACCCGGTCGCGGCCGCCATGCTGCACGCCGCCGCCGCGCGCGGCAGGAAGCTGGACGCGTTCGTCGTCCGCAAGGCCGCGAAGGCGCACGGCCTGCAGCGGCGGGTCGAGGGCCCGGAGATCAGGGGCCGCCGGGTCCTGGTCGTCGAGGACACCTCCACCACCGGCGGTTCCCCGCTCACCGCGGTGGAGGCGGTGCGCGAGGCCGGTGCCGAGGTCGTCGCCGTGGCGACCATCGTGGACCGGGCCACCGGTGCCGCCGAGAAGATCGAGGCCGGCGCGGGTGTTCCGTACCGGTTCGCCTTCTCGAAGGATGAACTGGGTCTGGACTGACGCGCGCGCTTGACCTGGACTTGGCCGAGGCGCCGACCATGGGGTCGGGTCTGGAAAGATGGGGCCGACGATGACGTCGCATCCCAGGTCTAGGTCAGGGCCGTAACGCAGAACCTCTCACCCGCAACACAAGGAGCGGACAGATGCCCATCGCAACCCCCGAGGTCTACAACGAGATGCTGGACCGGGCGAAGGCAGGCAAGTTCGCCTACCCGGCCATCAACGTCACGTCGAGCCAGACCCTGAACGCGGCGCTGCGCGGCTTCGCGGAGGCGGAGAGCGACGGCATCGTCCAGATCTCGACCGGTGGTGCCGAGTTCCTCGGCGGCCAGTACAGCAAGGACATGGTGACCGGCGCGGTCGCCCTCGCCGAGTACGCGCACATCGTCGCCGAGAAGTACCCGGTCAACATCGCGCTGCACACCGACCACTGCCCGAAGGACAAGCTCGACGGGTACGTACGTCCGCTGCTCGCGCTCTCCGAGGAGCGCGTGAAGGCCGGCCGCAACCCGCTGTTCCAGTCGCACATGTGGGACGGCTCCGCCGAGACCCTCGCCGACAACCTGGCCATCGCCCAGGAACTGCTGGAGCAGGCCCGCCGCGCCAACATCATCCTTGAGGTGGAGATCACCCCCACCGGCGGCGAGGAGGACGGTGTCACGCACGAGATCAACGACGAGCTGTACACCACGGTCGACGACGCGATCCGTACGGCGGAGGCGCTGGGCCTGGGCGAGAAGGGCCGCTACCTGCTGGCCGCGTCCTTCGGCAATGTGCACGGCGTGTACAAGCCGGGCAACGTCGTGCTCCGCCCCGACCTGCTCAAGGACCTGAACGACGGCGTCGCCGCCAAGTTCGGCAAGCAGTCCCCGTTCGACTTCGTCTTCCACGGCGGCTCCGGCTCCACCGAGCAGGAGATCGCCACCGCGCTGGAGAACGGCGTCGTGAAGATGAACCTCGACACGGACACCCAGTACGCCTTCACCCGTCCGGTCGCGGGCCACATGTTCGCGAACTACGACGGCGTCCTGAAGGTCGACGGCGAGGTCGGCAACAAGAAGGCCTACGACCCGCGCACCTGGGGCAAGCTGGCCGAGACGTCGATGGCCGCGCGGGTCGTCGAGGCCACGAAGAACCTGCGCTCGGCGGGCAACAAGATCAAGTAAGCGGTACGTCCGCTTCCCTGCGCGTTTCCTCGCGCGTTTCTTTGCGGTGGGCCCGGTGGCTGTCTACAGCGCCGGGCCCGCTGTATACCTGGGAGCATGCCCGATGTCCGGCTCGCCTCGCCCCAGGGCAAGTGGATCCTGCTCACCACGGTCCTCGGCTCCAGCATGGCCCTGCTGGACTCGACCGTCGTCAATGTCGCGCTGCCGCGCATCGGTCACGACCTGGGCGCGAGCCTCTCCGCGCTGCAGTGGACCGTCAACGCCTACATGCTCACGCTGGCCGGTCTGATCCTGCTGGGCGGTTCGCTGGGGGACCGCTACGGCCGCCGGAAGATCTTCGTGCTGGGCGTGGTGTGGTTCGCGGCGGCCTCCCTGCTGTGCGGGGTGGCGCCGACCGCGGGGATCCTCATCGCCGCGCGGGCGTTGCAGGGCATCGGCGGCGCCCTGCTGACCCCGGGGTCGCTGGCCCTGATCCAGGCCTCCTTCCATCCCGACGACCGGGGCCGGGCGGTCGGCCTGTGGTCCGGTTTCGGCGGGATCGGCGCGGCGGTCGGCCCGTTCCTGGGCGGCTGGCTGGTGGCCGGCCCCGGCTGGCGCTGGGTGTTCCTGCTGAACGTCCCGCTGGCCCTGCTGTGTGTGCCGGTGGCGCTGCGGCACGTCCCGGAGTCGAAGGACGACGGCACCCACGCCCGCTTCGACGTGCTGGGCGCGGTGCTGGGCGCCCTGGCCCTGGCCCTGCTGACGTACGCGCTGATCGAGGCCAGGTCGGGCTCCCTGGTGGTGGCCCTGACCGCGGTCGCGGGGCTGGCGGCGGCCGTGGCCTTCGTCCAGGTCGAACGGCACCGCCCGGACCCGATGCTGCCGCCGGACATCTTCGCCTCGCGCCAGTTCACGGCGGTCAACCTGGTCACCCTGTGCGTGTACGCGGCGTTCGGCGGCTTCTTCTTCCTCACCGCGCTGCAACTGCAGGTGGTGGCGGGTTACTCGCCCCTGCAGGCCGGTACGGCGTTGCTTCCGACGACGGCCCTGATGCTGCTGTTCTCCGCCCGCTCCGGCGCGCTGGCGGAGCGTACGGGCCCGCGACTGCCGCTCACCGTCGGGCCGCTGCTCTGCGCGGCGGCGATGCTGCTGATGCTGCGGGTGGGCCCGCACGCCGACTACCTGACGGACGTTCTGCCGGCCGTCCTGGTCATGGGCGCCGGCATGGTCACGCTCGTCGCCCCCCTGACGGCCACGGTCCTGGCCTCGGTGGACACCGCCCGCGCGGGTCTCGCCAGCGGCATCAACAACGCGGCGGCACGCGCGGCGGGCCTGATCGCGGTCGCGGCGCTGCCGCTGCTCGCGGGGATGGGCCCCGAGGCGTATCGCTCCGCGTCGGCCTTCGACGCGGCGTTCGACCGGGCGATGCCCCTGTGCGCGGGTGTGCTGGTGCTGGCCTCGGCCCTGGCCTTCGCGCTGGTGCGGCGCCCGGCACCGGGGTGTGTGCGCCCGCAGTGCAAGCGGCACGGAAGCGTGACGGCTCCGCCGCTGGAGGGGGAGCGCCGAGAGTAGCGTGCGGCTGCCTTCGTCCGCGGGCCGGCGCCGGTGAGCGACCGCGTAGCGGGACCGGACAGGAAACCGGCGGACCGGCGCGGCAGACTGGACCCCATGACGATTCACGAGAACCTCCTCGGCGGCCCGCCCCCGACCCACCTCCCCGACGACCCCGAGCCCCGCGAACTCCTCGCGGCCGGTACCGCCCCCGCGGACGTCGCCGCCAAGTACCCCACCTCCTCGCTCGCCTGGGCCCAGCTGGCCGACGACGCGTTCGAGCGCGGCGCGGTCGTGGAGTCGTACGCCTACGCCCGTACGGGCTACCACCGGGGTCTCGACGCCCTGCGCCGCAGCGGCTGGAAGGGCCACGGCCCGGTCCCCTGGGAGCACGAGCCGAACCGCGGCTTCCTGCGCGCCCTGCACGCCCTCGCCCGCGCCGCGCAGGCGATCGGCGAGCAGGAGGAGTACACGCGCTGCTCGCAGTTCCTGCAGGAGTCCTCGCCGACGGCCGCCCAGACCCTCGGCTGACCTCCCCTCAGGGGTGGATGTGGCCCGTCCCGCAGCGGACGGGCCTTGCCGTACCGGGAGTGATTGCGGAGGATGCGGGTGGGGACCGGGGCCCCCGTGCCGGAATCGGCAGGGGCGGACCGCTACCCGGAGTAACAACAGGAGACAGCGATGTCCCAACAGGCTCAACCCCTTCCCGAAGCCGCTGAGCCCGAGGCCCCGCATCTCGATTTCGCCGGCACCACGCCGTACGAGGACTACGTCCAGGCGGACGTCCTCACCCATCTCCAGCACACCCTCTCCGACGATCCCGGAGAGATGGTCTTCCTGGTCACGACCCAGGTCATGGAGCTGTGGTTCACGGTGATCGTGCACGAGTGGGAGACCGCCGCGAACGCCCTGCGCTCCGATGACGTCCCCACCGCGGTCGCCGCGCTCAAGCGCTCGGTACGGGAGCTGGAGGCGCTCAACGCCTCCTGGCGGCCGCTCGGCCAGCTGACCCCGGCCCAGTTCAACTCCTACCGCTCCGCCCTCGGTGACGGCTCCGGCTTCCAGTCGGCGATGTACCGCCGTATGGAGTTCCTGCTCGGCGAGAAGTCCGCGTCCATGCTCGTCCCGCACCGCGGCGCCCCGCGCGTCCACGCGGAACTGGAGAAGGCGCTGCACCAGCCGTGCCTGTACGACGAGGTCGTCCACCTCCTCGCGCGCCGCGGCCACGCGATCCCCGCGTCCGTCCTGGACCGGGACGTCGCCCTGCGCTACGAGGCCTGCGCGGCCGTCGAGGCCGCCTGGGCGGAGATCTACTCGGGCGACCAGAACGCCGAACTGGCCCGGCTGGGCGAGGCGTTGTCGGACGTGGCCGAACTGGTCTGGCGCTGGCGCAACGACCACCTGGTCGCCACCCGCCGCGCGATGGGCGCCAAGACCGGCACCGGCGGCTCGGCCGGCGTGGCCTGGCTGGAGAAGCGCGCCCGCAAGAACGTGTTCCCGGAGCTGTGGACGGCGAGGTCCCATGTCTGAGCTGGCGCTGCAGGCCGAGAAGCTGGACGCGGCGGACGAGCTGGCATCGCTCAGGGACCGCTTCGTACTCGACACCGCGTCCGGTCACGCGGCTGACGCCGCGGTGGTCTATCTGGACGGCAACTCGCTCGGCGCGCTCCCCGCGCAGGTCCCCGACCGGGTGGCCGACGTGGTCCGCCGCCAGTGGGGCGAACTGCGCATCCGCTCCTGGGAGGAGAGCGGCTGGTGGACCGCGCCCGAGCGGATCGGCGACCGGATCGCCCCGCTGGTGGGCGCGGCGGCCGGGCAGATCGTCGTGGGCGACTCCACAAGTGTCAATGTTTTCAAGGCACTTGTGGCGGCGGTGCGGATGGCGGGCGAGGACCGGACCGAGATCCTGGTCGACGCCACGACCTTCCCCACGGACGGCTACATCGCCGAGTCGGCGGCCCGTATGACCGGCCGCACCCTGCGCAGGGTGACCCCGTCCGAGGTGCCCGCCGCCCTGGGCGACCGTACGGCGGCGGTCCTGCTCAACCACGTCGACTACCGCACCGGCCGGCTGCACGACCTGCCGTCCCTGACGGCCGCCGTCCACGCCGCGGGCGCCCTCGCGGTGTGGGACCTGTGCCACAGCGCGGGCGCGCTGGAGGTGGGCCTGGACGAGCACGGGGTCGACCTGGCGGTCGGCTGCACCTACAAATACCTGAACGGCGGCCCGGGTGCACCGGCGTACCTCTACGTCCGAGAGGAGCTGCAACCCCGCTTCGACTCCCCGCTGCCCGGCTGGAACTCCCATACCGACCCCTTCGGCATGAGCCCGTCGTACGCCCCGGCGCCGGGCGCGCCGCGGGGCCGCGTGGGCACCCCGGACATCCTGTCCATGCTGGCCCTGGAGGCGGCCCTGAACGTCTGGGACGGCGTCCGGGTCTCCGCCGTACGCGCCAAGTCCCTCGCGCTGACGGACTTCTTCCTGCGCTGTGTGCGGGCGTACACCGAGCCGGGGCGCGTGGAGTGCGTGACTCCGGAACGGCATGAGGAGCGCGGCAGCCAGATCGCCCTGCGCTGCCCGGACGCCGGCGAGGTGATGGGCCGGCTGATCGCCCGGGGCGTCGTCGGCGACTTCCGCCATCCCGACGTCCTCCGCTTCGGCTTCACCCCGCTGTACGTCGGCTTCGCCGAGACCGAGCGGGCGGCCCGGATCCTGGGCGAGGAGCTGGCGTAGCCAGGGGGCGGGTCCTGCACGGGTGACGGGTCCTGCACGGGTGACGGGGCCGGGCGGTGTCGCCCGGCCCCGTACAGAACCGTTTGTCCCTGACCCTGTGTCACATCCCCATGCCCTTGCCTGCCACCGGCCTGATACCGTCCCGCCAACGGCGAACGGAAATCCCTCACCTGGTCCGCCACCCGCCAAACACGTTCCGTCGCTGAGAGGTTGGAGCATGCCGGACGCCGCCGCAGCAGCCCGCGCCGCCGCCGAAGAGGAGTCGGCCTTCTCGCACCCCCCGGTCGACCCCGATGCCACCGCCGCGTACGGCACCCACCCCGACCAGGTGATCGACTTCTACGCCCCCCGCACCGCCTCGGACGCCTCCGTCCCCCTGGTGGTGGTCCTGCACGGCGGCGCCTGGCGCGCCCGCTACGACCGCCGTCACATCACCCCCTTCGCGGACTATCTGGCCCGCAGGGGCTTCGCGGTGGCCAACGTCGAGTACCGGCGCGGCGGCGAGCCCCTGATCCCCGGGCAGACCGAGGGAGACGCGCGGGACGCGGGCGGCAGCACCTCCGTGGCCCCCGTGGCCTCCGTGACCCCTGCGGCCGGTCGCTGGCCCGACACCTTCGACGACATCACGGCCGCCCTGGACGCGCTGCCCGCCCTCGTCCGCGAGGCGCTCCCGCAGGCCGACCCGCGCCGTACCGTCCTCACCGGCCACTCCGCCGGCGGCCATCTCGCCCTGTGGGCCGCGGCCCGCCATGTCCTGCCCGCGGACTGCGCCTGGCGCACCCAGCAGCCGGCCCGGCTGCGCGGCGTCGTCGCCCTCGCCCCGATCGCGGACTTCGAGGTGGCGGAGAAGCTGGACGTGTGCGGCAACGCGAGCCTGCAACTCCTCGGCGGCCACGGCACGTTCGCGGAGCGCCGCCCCTACACCGACCCCGTTCTGCTCCTGCCGACCGGCATCGCGACGACGCTCGTCCAGGGGCGTTCGGACCTGGTGGTGCCGCAGGCGGTGGCCGAGTCGTACGCGGAGGAGGCGGCGAAGGCGGGCGAGGTGGCCGGGCTGACGCTGCTGGAGGACGTGGGACACTTCCCCCTGATCGACCCGGCGGCCGACGCGTGCGCGGTGGTGGCGGAGGAGATCGCACAGCTGGCGTGGTGACGGGCCTGTCCCTGGAGGAGGCCTGTCCCTGGGGGAAGCCGGCCCCGGTCATACCCGTAGTACCTGAGAGCTACCCCGCAGGACAGCTCCATGGCGGGACGCCGACGACAGGCTCCGGTCCCTAATTTCCTTGTCAGAGAAGCCCGATGGCCGGGCGATCTGAAAGGAACCCGACCATGGGCCACGCTTCCACGCTCTCCTCCGGCGCAGCCGTTTCCCTCTCCAAGGACCCGCAGCCGCGGGCGGCGATCGCGCCCCACAGCACCCGCACCCCGCCCCACAGCACCCGCCCCGCGCCCCACGGCACCCGCACGCCGCCCCACGGCACCCGCACCCAGAGATGGCGCCGCACCTTCCTCGCCGCCCTCCTCACCGCGGCCGTCGCCGTCCCTCTCTCCGGCGCCGCCCGCCCCCAGATCCCGGCCCCCGCTCCGGCGACGCTCCCCCCGCTCACCGCCACCACCCTGCACACCACCTACGAGGCCAACCGCGCCGACGCCACCCGCGCCGCCCGCATGGCCGCCGCGCACGGCGACCCCCGGCGCGCCGCCGCCGACCAGGCCCTGGCCGCCCCGTCCCGCAACCTCCTCACCTTCGACGGCCGAGGCTCCGGCCAGGCCACGGAGGTCCTCGGTGACCTCGCCCGCGCCGACCACATCGCGGTCCTGGTCCCCGGCTCGGACACCTCCCTGGACACCTACGCCCGCTTCCACAAGGCCGCCGCGGCGCTGTACGGAGACCTCACCCACCGCGCACCCCACGGCACCACCGTCGCCGTCATCTCCTGGCTGGGCTACGAAACGCCGGCCACGGTCAGCACCACGGTGACCACGACGTCCCGCGCCGACGAGGCCGCTCCCCGGCTGCGCGCCTTCGTCAGCGAGCTGCGCGCCGCGACCAAGCCGCGGGCCCATCTCTCGGTGCTGTGCCACTCCTACGGCACGGTCGTCTGCGGGCGAGCCGCCGCCGGCCTGGCCGCCGACGACATCGCCCTGGTCGGCAGCCCCGGCACCGGCGCGGACTCCGCCGCGGCCCTGCACAGCAACGCCCGCATCTGGGCGGCCCGCGGCAGCGACGACTGGATCCGGCACATCCCGCACACCAGCGCCACCCTCTTCGGCACGACCGTCGGCTTCGGCGCAGACCCGGTCTCGCACGCCTTCGGCGCCCGGGTCTTCGACGCGGCCGGCGCCGGCCACAGCGACTACTTCACCCCGGGCTCGGCCTCCCTCGCCAACCTGGCCCGGATCACCCTCGGCGAGACCTCTGAGGTGACCCGTGTCTGAGCAGATCGCAAGCATCCGCCGCACCCCTCGTCACACCACCCGCACCCCTCGTCACACCACCCGTACCTTTCGTCACGCCGCCCGGACCGCCGCCTTCGCTCCCACCCCGCCCACGACCCCGACCGCCCCGCTCCGCACGCGCGCAGCCCTCACCCCCGCCACCGCCCTGCACGCCCTGCGCCGGGGCGCCCGGCAGGTCGACGCCGCCACTCCCGCGTCCCGGGACCGGGCGATCGACGCGCTGCGCGCGTTCGCGATCCTCGGTGTCGTCCTCGGCCACTGGCTGGTGACGGCGCTGGTCGCGCGGGACGGCGGTCTCAGCACGGTGAGCCCGCTGCAGCACATGCCCTGGCTGGCCCCGATCTCCTGGCTCTTCCAGACACTGGCCGTGTTCTTCCTGGTGGGCGGCCAGGTGGCGACGTGCAGTCTGGCCTCGGCCCGCGCCCGGGGCGACGGCTATGCCCGCTGGCTGCGGGCTCGGCTGACCCGGCTGCTGCGTCCGGTGGCCGCGTTGCTCGCTCTGTGGTCCGTGGCCGCCGTGGCCCTCCTCCTCGTCGGCGCGCCCATGGCCACGGTCCAGACGCTGGTGAAGCTGGCGCTGTCCCCGCTGTGGTTCCTGCTGGTCTTCGCGGGGCTCACGGCCCTCACCCCGCTCGTCGCGCGCCTCAACCCGCTGTGGCCGTTCGTCGTCGTCCTGCATGTGGACGTCCTGCGCTTCGGCCTGCATCTCGGCCCGTCCTGGCTCGGCTGGGTGAATCTGGTGGCGGGCTGGCTGGTCCCGTACACCCTGGGCGCCGCCTGGGCCCGGGGCGAGCTGCGCAGCCGCCGCTCGGCCTGGGTCCTGCTGCTCGGGGGCACAGCGGCCACGGCCCTGCTCATCACCTGCGCGGGCTACCCGGCGTCCATGGTGGGTGTCCCCGGAGCGGCGATATCCAACCTCAACCCGCCGACCCTGGCGGCCGTCACCTTCGGCCTGGCGCAGTGCGGCCTCGCCCTCCTGCTCCGCGACCGGCTGCGCCGCGCCCTGGCCCGGCCCCTGGCCTGGGCGGTGATCGCCTTCGTCAATCTCTCCGCGATGACGATCTTCCTGTGGCACCAGACGGCCATGATGGCCACGACGGCCATGGGCCTGCTGGCCGGCCGGCTGCCCGGCCTGCACACCGCACCGGACTCCCTGGGTTGGGCGGCGTCCCGGCTGCTGTGGCTGCCCGTCTTCGCGCTGGCCCTGGCCCTGTGCTGGACGGCCTTCCGGCACCACGAGCAGGGCCCCGCCCGCCGCCGGAACCGCGCCTCGCAGGTGATCCGCCGTCATATCCCCTCAGCGAGGTCCTCGCGCCATGCCTAGAGTTACGTCCGTGATGTCCGCGGACCCCGAGAACCCGACCGGCCGTTCCGGTGACGCCGGGCGCGTGACCTCACCTGCCTCCCGGACCTCGTCCGAGGCCGAGCACGACACCGGCAACGAGGTTGATCCCGGGGTCGATACCGATGCCGAGACCGGTCCGGTCGCCCGGTCCCGGGCCGCCCGCCTGGGCGCCTGGCTGGGCGAGGTCCCGTCCTCCCAGTCACCCCCGTTCTCGAAGTACCGCTGGCTGCGTCTGCTCACCTATCTCGTCGTCTTCTACCTGGCCCTCGGTATCGCCGGGGCCGGCACCGAGGAGCTGTCCGACGACTATGGCTTCACCCTCGCCGTAGCGCTGCCGAGCGCACTGCTGCAGGGCCTCGCCATCCTCCTGGCGCTGTGGCGGCCGGTCCCCGCGTGGGCGCTGTCCCTGGCCGCGGCCGTCGCCACCGCGCTGCTGGCCCGGCAGAACATCGCCACGATGCGGCTCTCCAGCCCCAACTGGCCCTGGTCGCCGCCCGTACTGATCGCCCACATGGCCGTGATCCTGCTCCTCGCCCTGCGCGTACGCCCCCGCGGCACCGTCGCCGCGTTCGCCGCGACCGCCCTCGCGACCTTCGTCGTCGAAGGCGGCATCGGAGCGCTCTACTACTCCCCGACGGGGCCCGCCGCCCTGGCCCTGTTCGCCGTCGCCGCCGTCATCGGTGTCGCCCTGCGCAGCCGCAGCGTGGCCCGAACAGAACTGGTCCAGCAGACGACGATCACCGCGGAGGAGCGGGCCCGCCGCACCCTGCTGGAGGAGCGCAGCCGTATCGCCCGGGAACTGCATGACGTGGTCGCCCACCACATGTCGGTGATCTCCATCCAGGCCCAGGTGGCCCCCCACCTGGTCGAGAACCCCTCGGACGAGCTGAAGGAGAACCTCACGGGCATCCGCAACAACGCGCTGGAGGCCCTGACCGAGCTGCGTCGGGTGCTCGGAGTGCTGCGTTCGGAGAGCCCGGACGAACCGGAGGCCGTCGAGGACTCCCCGGGCGTGTCCGCGCCCGGCACCGGAGCGGCTCCCCACGCCCCGCAGCCCAACCTCGCCCGGCTGGACTCCCTGCTGGAGAACACCAGGGCGGCCGGCCTGGACGTGGTGAAGGCCGAGGAGGGCGACCCGCACGGCTACTCACCGGGCGTGGAGCTGTCCGCGTACCGGATCGTCCAGGAGGCCCTGAGCAACGTCCTGCGGCACGCGCCGGGAGCGAAGGTCCGCGTGGACATCGCCCACCTCCCCGGCGGCATATACCTGAGCGTCTCCAACTCGCGTCCCAGCCGTCCGGTCCCGCCGTCCCCGGGCAGCGGCCACGGCCTGCTGGGCATGCGGGAGCGCGCGGCGATGCTGGGCGGACAGGTCGAGGCGAAGCCGTCCCGGACCGGCGGGTTCGTGGTGACGGCGTTCCTGCCGAGGGGAGCCGCCCCCGAGCCGCCCGAGCCCTCACCCCCCTCACCGTCCTGACCTGGGCCTTCGCCCTTTCTTCGGATCCGGTCCTCGTATCCGATTCCCTGTATCCGATTCCGTGTATCCGATCCGCACAGCTGACAAGCCCCGACAGGAGAACAGGTCCCATGACGAGCGGTGCCGGCACCATCCGCGTACTGATCGCCGACGACCAGCAGATGGTCCGGCAGGGTTTCACCGTGCTGCTCAACACCCAGCCCGACATCGAGGTGATCGGGCAGGCGGTGGACGGCGTGGACGCGATCGCCCAGACCGCGGAGCTGGTCCCGCACGTGGTGCTGATGGACATCCGGATGCCGGAACTCGGCGGCATCGAGGCGACCCGCCGGATCACCGCCGAGTATCCGGCCGTGAAGGTGCTGGTGCTGACCACGTTCGACCTGGACGAGTACGTGTACGAGGCGCTGCGGGCCGGGGCCTCCGGCTTTCTGCTCAAGGACGCCTCCGCGGACAAGCTGGCCGAGGCGGTACGGATCGTGGCCGCGGGTGACGCCCTGCTCGCTCCCGGTGTCACCCGCCGCCTCATCGCCGAGTTCTCCCGACTGGACGGCAGCCGCCGGGCCCCGCTCAAGCAGCGCGTCGGCGACCTCACCGAACGGGAGACGGAGGTGCTGGCGCTGATCGCGCAGGGCCTGTCGAACGCGGAGATCGCCGACCGGCTGGTCGTGGCCGAGCAGACCGTGAAGACGCACGTGGGCCGGATCCTGGTGAAGCTGGGGCTCAGGGACCGCACCCAGGCGGCGGTCTTCGCCTACGAGTCCGGGCTGGTCCGCCCCGGCGGCCGCTGACCGCGCCCGACCTGCGGGGCTACCCGTAGTACCTGAGAAGGACCCGGGAGGACCCCTCTGCAAGGGGACGACCGCGACGCGCCTGCGCGCATACCGTTTTGTATGTGACCCAGACGACGCACACGCAGACGACACCGCCGGGCCCGGCCGACCGGCCGCGCAGCCCGGAGTTCCGGCTCGCCGCGGGCGCCCTGCGCGGCCTGCGCCAGGACCTGTTCCAGGACGCCTTCGCCTACCGCCCGCTGCCCCTGGCGGCCGTGGACGGCCCGCTCGCCCGCCGACTGCCCGGCCGCCTCAGGGGGTACGCGGCCTGGGCCCCGCACGCGACGGTGGCGGCCGCGGGCGGATTCGCGGCCCTGGTCGCCATGGCGGACAACGAGGCGGGGCTCAGGGCCGTCGTCCGTGCACTGCTGGCGCTGACCCCGGTGCTGCTGACCCTGGTGCGTCCGACGGCGGCGTTCTGGGCGTCGTTCGCGGCGACGACGGCCACGGCGATCACCGGCAGCGACTGGGACACCTGGCCGTGGCTGCCGAGCAGCTTCATCTCCCACATGGTGGTGCTCACCGTCGTGGCGATCCGCACCCGCCCGCGCACGGCGGCCTGGATGTGGCTGTTGACCGCGTTCTACGCCCTCTTCGTCGAGGCGCTCTTCGGCCGGGATTACGCCACCGACACCGGCCCGATGCTGTTCCTGTCGGCGCTGGTCCTGCTGGTCGTCACGGTCTGGCACATACGCCGGGAGGCCCGGCAGGAGGTGACCGCCCAGCAGACGGTGACCGAGCACGAACGCTCCCGTCGCACCCTGTTGGAGGAGCGCACCACCATCGCCCGCGAGCTGCATGACGTGGTCGCCCATCACATGTCGGTGGTCGCCATCCAGGCGGAGGCCGCGCCCTACCGGGTCCAGGACCCGCCGGAGGAGCTGGAGAAGGCGTTCGTCACCATCCGGGAGAACGCGGTGGCGGCCCTGACCGAGCTGCGCCGGGTCCTCGGGGTGGTGCGCGCGGAGGACTACGAGGCGCCGGACGCCCCGCAGCCGACCCTCGCCGATCTGGACGGGCTGCTCGCCAATGTGCGCCAGGCCGGCCTGGAGGTGGACAAGGCGGTGACCGGCGCGGTCCGCGAGCTGCCGCAGGGGGTGGAGCTGTCGGCGTACCGGATCGTCCAGGAGGCCCTGAGCAACGTCCTGCGGCACGCGCCGGGAGCCGGTGCCCGCGTGGAGATCGGCTATGTCCTCGGCGGTCTGGGCCTGCGCATAGTCAACGGCCCACCGCCCGCCCCGCACCTGATAAAGCCCTCACCGGGCGCCGGGCACGGCCTCACCGGCATGCGGGAGCGCGTCTCCATGCTGAACGGCGAGATGACGACGGCCCCGACGCGGGACGGGGGCTATGAGGTGACGGTGTTCCTGCCGGTACCGCCGGTCACCGCGATCGAAGGGGACGCATGACCATCCGCGTGCTGATCGCGGACGATCAGATGATGGTCCGCGAAGGCTTCTCGGTCCTGTTGAACGCGATGCCGGACATCGAAGTCGTCGGCGAGGCCGTCAACGGCAGGGAGGCGGTGGAACGGGTCCGTACCCTCGCCCCGGACGTCGTCCTGATGGACATCCGGATGCCGGAGCTGAACGGCATCGAGGCGACCCGGGAGATCGTCGCCGCGGACGGTGCGGCGAAGGTGCTGGTCCTGACGACCTTCGACCTGGACGAGTATGTGTACCAGGCGCTGCGCGCGGGGGCCTCGGGCTTCCTGCTCAAGGACGCCTCGGCGCGTCAGCTGGCCGACGGCGTCCGGGTGGTGGCCTCCGGTGAGGCCCTGCTGGCCCCCTCGGTCACCAAACGGCTGATCACGGAGTTCTCCCGCCTGTCGGAGACGCCGCGTCTGATGCCGGCGGCCCAGGCGTCCTACGGTGAGCTGACGGAACGCGAGACGGAGGTGCTGATCCTGATCGCCCAGGGCCTGTCGAACGCGGAGATAGCGGAGCGGCTGGTGGTGGCGGAGTCGACGATCAAGACCCATGTGAGCCGGATCCTGGTGAAGCTGGGCCTCAGAGACCGCACCCAGGCAGCGGTGTTCGCCTACGAGGCCCGGCTGGTGACGCCGAGCTGATGCTGTGTCCTCCGGCCTGCACGACGAGGAGCGAACGTGGAATGACCAGCGAACTGGAGCTGCTGCCGCACATCGGGGCCGGGCCGTTCCGGCTCGGTATGTCGGTCGAGGCGGCGCGCGGCGTGCTGCGGGAGTGGGAGCTGTTCCGGACCGTCGCGAGCGATGTGGCCCCGGGGCAGATCGTCCTCACGCACGACGGGCCCAGGCTGGACCTCGTGCTCGGGTTCACCTGCGGTGCGCTGAGCGGTGTGGAGCTGTTCCGCTTCGAGGACGAGGAGGCCGACGTAAGGGTGCTGCTGGAGGGGCTCGACGTCTTCCGCACCCCGAGCGAGGACCTCTGCCGGCAGCTCGCGAAACGGGGCCACACCGTCGAGGAGAACGACCTCGGCTTCGACGCCCTGCCCGAGCTGAACATGATCCTCGCGAGCCGGAACGGCCCTGACGGCTCCACGGCCGACGAGGGCGACGGGGGTGGCGAGGACGTCTCCCGGTACTACGACTACGTCCTGCTCGCGGACTGGATCTGACGCACGCGTGTCGGGCGTCGGAGACCCCTGGTCAGCGGCCGGTCCGGCGGGTTAGCGTCCCCGCATGGCTGGCTCCAAGGACGTGACGTTCGACCCGTGGGACCCGGCGTTCCTCGCCGATCCCTACCCGGCCTACGCCGAGCTGCGCGCTCGGGGCAGGGTGATCCGGTACGAGGCGACCGACCAGTGGCTCCTCCCGCACCACGCGGACGTCTCGGCGCTGTTGCGGGACCGCCGGCTGGGCCGGACGTATCAGCACCGGTACGGGCACGAGGAGTTCGGGCGGACCGCGCCCCCGCCGGAGCACGAACCGTTCCACACGCTCAACGACCACGGCATGCTCGACCTGGAGCCGCCGGACCACACCCGGATCCGGCGCCTGGTGTCGAAGGCGTTCACGCCGCGCACGGTGGAGCGGCTCAAGCCGTATGTGCACGACCTGGCGGACGAGCTGGTGGGGAAGCTGGTCGAGGCGGGCGGCGGCGATCTGCTGACGGATGTAGCGGAGCCGCTGCCGGTCGCGGTGATCGCCGAGATGCTCGGCATCCCGGAGGCGGACCGCGACCGGCTGCGCCCCTGGTCCGCGGACATCTGCGGAATGTATGAACTGAACCCGTCCGAGGAGAGTGCCGCGAAGGCGGTGCGCGCCTCGGTGGAGTTCTCGGAGTATCTGCGCGAGCTGATCGCCGCGCGCCGCAAGGAACCCGGCGAGGATTTGATCTCCGGGCTGATCGCGGCGCACGACGAGGACGACGACCGGCTCACCGAGCAGGAGATGATCTCCACGGCCGTGCTGCTGCTCAACGCGGGGCACGAGGCCACGGTCAACGCCACGGTGAACGGCTGGTGGGCACTGCTGCGCAACCCGGACCAGCTGGCCGCCCTGCGCGCCGACCACTCCCTGGTCCCCTCCGCGATCGAGGAGCTGATGCGCTACGACACCCCGCTGCAGCTCTTCGAACGCTGGGTGCTGGACGACATCGAGATCGACGGCACGACGATCCCGAAGGGCTCGGAGATCGCCATGCTCTTCGGTTCCGCGAACCACGACCCGGCCGTCTTCACCGACCCCGGCCGTCTGGACCTGACCCGCGAGGACAACCCGCACATCTCCTTCAGCGCCGGCATCCACTACTGCATCGGCGCCCCCCTGGCCCGTATCGAACTGTCCGCCTCGATGACGGCCCTTCTCCGCCGGGCCCCGACACTGACCCTGGCGGCGGAGCCGAAGCGGAAACCGAACTTTGTGATCCGGGGACTGGAGGGACTGCGCGTCGAGATGGGGTGATCACCGTTCGGATGATCGACAGATGCCTGCCCTCAGACACTCAGGTCCCGCCGCGCCACCCCCGCCAGCCCGCAGGCCACCAGCGTCAGCGTCAGTCCGATGAGCACTCCCACCGGCCCCCACTGCATTCCGCTGCCCGGGAGCTTGGGGAGGTGGGCGAAGGGGGAGAGGTCCAGCAGTGCTCGGGGGGCGTTCAGGGCGGGGCCGATCCAGCCGATCAGCAGGACCGCGCCGGCCACGCCCCAGGCGGCCATGGCGCCCCGCGGCAGGATGCCGAAGACAAGGACGGCGACGGCGCCGATCACCCACACGCCGGCGACCTGGAGCAGACACGCGGCCAGCACCGGTCCGATCTGCCTGCCGTAGCCGACGGCGAAGCCCAGTCCGGCCAGCAGCATGATCAGGGCCGAGCCGCCGAAGGAGATCAGCAGATGGCCGGCCGCCCAGCGCAGGCGGCCCACCGCACCCGCCAGCACCGGTTCGGCACGGCCGGAGGTCTCCTCGCCGTTCAGCCGGAGCACGGACGAGACGACGTAGAGCGCGGCGACCAGGCCCAGCATGCCGACCATCGCGGCGAGGAACGCGTCCGTCAGGCCCGACTGGCCGCCCATCCGCTGGAAGATCTCGCGTGCCTTGGCGTTGTCGCCGACGAGCTTGGCCGCGCCGTCCGTCATCCCGCCGTAGACGACCCCGGCGAGGAAGAAGCCGAGCGACCAGCCGAGCACACTGCCGCGCTGCAGCCGCCAGGCCAGCGCGCCCGCCGTGCCCAGCCGGCCGCGCGCCGGTCCCGGCCGGGTCGGCAGAAAGCTCATGCCGATGTCGCGACGGCCCGCCAACTCGTAGGCCAGGACGGCTTGGAAAGTCACGGCCGCGGCGAACAGCAGCAGGACCCACCAGCGTTCGGCGGCGAAGGGGCGCAGGTTCTCCAGCCAGCCCAGCGGGGACAGCCAGGTCAGGAGTGATGAGCCGTCGTCGGTCGCCGAGTCGCCCGCCGCGCGCAGGACGAAGGCCGCGCCGAGCACCGCCGCCGTGAGGCCCCGGGTCAGCCGGGCGTTCTCCGTCAGTTGGGCGACGATCGCCGCCGTCGTGGCGAACACCATGCCCGCGCCCGCGACCCCGAGCCCGAAGGCCAGCGCGCCGGCCACGCCCTGCCCGGCGAGCCCCACGACGATCAGGACACCCAGGGCCGCGTTCGCGACCACCGCCGCGAGCAGTGCCGCCGTGAGCGGGGCCCGGTGCCCCACCACCCCGGAGGACAGCAGTTCCTGCCGGCCGCTCTCCTCCTCGTCCCGGGTGTGCCGGATGACGACGAGCAGGCTCGTCACGGCGGCGAGCGCGGCCGCGTAGACCCCGACCCGCCAGGCCGTGAGCGCGCCGAGGGAGTCGTCGAAGACCGGTCCGACCATGGCGCGCAGGGAGGTGTCGGTGGCCATCTGGTGCAGCAGGCCGGCGCGCCCGGCAGGAGTGCCGTACAGCGTCTTCAGGGTGTTCGGCATGGAGAGGACCATCAGCGCGTTCACCGCGACCCACACCGGGATCAGCGCCCGGTCGCGGCGCAGCGCGAACCGCAGCAGGGTTCCTGTGCCGGCCAGTCGGGAAGTCCGGGAGGTCATGCCGGCACTCCCTCGGTCCCGTCCTGGTAGTGCCGCAGGAACAGTTCCTCCAGTGTTGGCGGTGTCGAGGTCAGCGAACGCACCCCGGAGGCGGTCAACGAGCGCAGCACGGCGTCGAGTTGGTCCGTGTCCACCTGGAGCCGGACCCGGTGGCCCTGCACGTCGAGGCCGTGCACGCCCGGCAGCCGGGCCAAGCCGTTGGGCGGGCCGGCGAGTTCGGCGCTCACGCTGGTCCGGGTGAGATGCCGCAGCTCGGCCAGCGAACCGCTCTCCACCGTCCGTCCCTTGCGGATGATGCTGACCCGGTCGCACAGTTCCTCGACCTCGCTCAGGATGTGGGAGGACAGGAGGACCGTACGGCCCCGGTCCCGCTCCTCCTCCACGCAAGCCTGGAACACCTCCTCCATCAGCGGGTCCAGGCCAGAGGTCGGCTCGTCCAGGATCAGCAGGTCCACATCCGAGGCGAAGGCGGCGACCAGGGCGACCTTCTGCCGGTTGCCCTTGGAGTAGGTGCGGCCCTTCTTCGTCGGGTCCAGCTCGAACCGCTCGGTCAGCTCGTCCCGGCGTCCGGTGTCGAGCCCTCCGCGCAGTCGGCCGTAGAGGTCGATGACCTCGCCGCCGGAGAGATTGCGCCACAGGGTCACGTCACCGGGCACATAGGCGATCCGGCGGTGCACCTGGACCGCGTCCCGCCACGGGTCGTGGCCCAGCACCTGCGCGGCGCCCGCGTCGGCGCGCAGCAGCCCGAGCAGCACCCGGATCGCCGTCGACTTCCCGGCGCCGTTGGGGCCGAGGAAGCCGTGCACCTCACCCGCCTCGACATCCAGGTCGAGGCCGTCCAGCGCGTGCGTACGGCCGAAGGACTTGTGCAGCCCGGCGACCGTGATTGCCTTCGTCATGGCTCTGAACGTACGCTTCTTTCAGAAATTTGTGAAGTTAAGGAAGTGCATAAACCCTCGGATAAGGTGAACGGCATGACGGAGTCGAGGACAGACAGGGACCCGGAGTCGGTCTCACGGTTCGTGGAGCACTTCGCGGCACAGCTCGTCGAGGCGGGGATGGCGCGCATGCCCTCCCGGGTCTTCGCAGCCCTCCTCGCCTCCGACACCGGCACCCTGACCTCGGCCGAGCTGGGCGAGCAACTGCGGATCAGCCCCGCCGCCGTCTCCGGCGCCGTGCGCTATCTCGCGCAGGTCCACATGGTGTCCCGGGAGCGGGAGCCCGGCTCGCGCCGAGAGCGGTACCGGGTGCACAGCGACCAGTGGTACGAGGCGCTCACCAACCGCGAGGCCATCATCAAGCGCTGGGAGGAGGCCCTGCGGGAGGGGGTGGCCGGCCTGGGGGCCGACACCCCCGCGGGGCGCCGGCTCGCCGAGACGCTGGACTTCTTCGAGTTCATCGAGAAGGACGTGGCCGAGATGATGGAACGCTGGCGCACTTACCGGGAGCAGAAGTACCAGCGCCCCTGAGCGTCAGCGCCCCTGAGCGTCAGCGCTCCTGACCGTCACCGCTCCTTCGTCTCCTCCAGCACCGTCCGCCCCAGCAGCGCGTACCGCTCCGGCGCCCACCGCTTGAGGTACTGGGCGTAGCCCACACCCGTCGCCGCGACCAGCGCCACCAGCCAGGGCGTCGCCTTGAGCAGCAGTGACCCGGACTCCGGGCCCGCCGCCGCGCTCATGTTGGACACCAGCAGCACGACCACGGCGAGCATCGCGATGCCCCCGGCCAGCGGCGCGGCGAACGTACGGAACCAGTGCCGGCTCTCGGGGTGGTGCGAGCGGAAGTACACGAGCACCGCGAACGAGCACACCGCCTGGACCACCAGGATCGCCATCGTGCCGAGGATGGCCAGCAGGACGTAGAGCGCGTTGTACGGGTCCTTGCCCGCGATCCAGAACGCGGCGATCAGTACGGCGCTCACCCCCGTCTGCACCAGTCCGGCGATGTGCGGGGACCCGTGCCGGGCGTGGGTGCGGCCGATCGTGTTCTTCAGCGAGGGCAGCACGCCCTCCCGCCCGAGGGCGTACAGATAGCGGGCGGCGCAGTTGTGGAAGGCCATGCCGCAGGCCAGCGAGCCGGTGATCATCAGCCACTGCATGACGTCGACCGCCCAGTGCCCGACATAGCGCTCGGTGGGGTTGAAGAACATCGCGAGCGGGTTCGCGGAGGAGGCCGCCTTCACCGCCTCGGCCTCGCCGTTGCCGATGATGGCCATCCAGGAGACGAGGACGTAGAAGACGCCGACCCCGAGGACGCTGATCATCGTCGCCTTGGGGATGATCCGCTTCGGGTCGCGGGACTCCTCGCCGTACATCGCGGTCGACTCGAAGCCGACCCAGGACCAGAAGGCGAAGAACAGCCCGAGCCCGGCGGACGTGCCCTTGAAGGCGTTGACCGGGTCGACCGGGGCGAAGGTGAAGCCGTGCGGGCCGCCGCCGTGGAGGGCGACGGACACCGCCATGGCCGCGAGCACGGTCACTTCGGTCCCGAGCAGCACCACCAGCAGTTTCTCGGCGACGCTCACACCGAACCAGGTGCCGGTCGCGTTGATCGCGAGCATCAGGATCGCAAAGGCCCACCAGGGCACGTGCACACCCGTCTGGTCCTTCAGGGTGGTCGTGGCGAAGGTGGAGAAGATGCCGATCAGCGCCGGTTCGAAGACGACGTAGGCGAAGGTCGCGAGCAGCCCCGAGGCGAGACCGGCGGTGCGGCCGAGGCCGTAGGAGATGAAGCCGTAGAACGCGCCCGTGGAGGTGATGTGCTTGGCCATCGAGGTGAAACCCACGGAAAAGATTGCCAGGACGACCATTGCGACCAGATAGCTGGCGGGTGCCCCGATCCCGTTGCCGGACGACACCATGAAGGGCACGTTGCCCGTCATGGCGGTGATCGGCGCGGCGGTCGCCACCGCCATGAACACCACGCCGAGCAGGCCTACGGCGTTGGGCTTCAGCCGATGTACCGATTCGCCGTCCGATGTGTCCGCCGCCCGGGCGACGCCCTCCTCCACTGCCATCGGGTGGCCCCTTCCGTCTGCGGTGGGTGTGTCCTGATGGAGCAGGATGCTGGACGACCCGGGCGCGCGGGAAGGGGTCGGCGTTGTTAAATATTTGTCACCAGACCTTTAGGTGACCCGCGAGGCGCACCCGCCGGCTCACAAACCGCCTCAGAAACCCGCTCAGAAACCCGCTCACAAACCGGTCGGCAGGGTGAGCCCCCAGGCCCCCTCCGACACCCGCCACGTCCGCCGCCGTACCGGCCCCGACACCGCCGCGTCCGCCCGGTACCGGAAGTCCGCGCCGGTCACCGTCACCGTCTGCCCGGACGCCCGCACCGCGGTCGCCTCCGCCCCCACCGACAGCGGGCGTACCTCCACCCGCGCCAGCCCGCCCCTGCCCGCCGTCACCGACACCGCCGCCACGGGCTGGCCCAGGTCCACCACCGTCTCCCCGTCGACCTCGACCCGCAGCCGGGAGGGCCCGGGCGCCGGTACGGCGGCCAGCCGGGGCCGGCCCGGGGCGAGGGTGCGCACCAGCGAGCGGTACCAGGGCCGGCCCGCGGCCACGGCCACCGGTTCGGCGGCGGCCCGCCGTACCGGCTCCGGCGGAATGCCCAGCCCGCCCAGGACGACCCCGTCGCTGTCGTCGACCAGCAGGTCCAGCCGCCGCTCGGCGCCGTCCAGCACGGCCCGCGCCGCCGCCACCGCGCCGCCCGGCACCCCCAGGGACTCCGCGAGGCCGGTGTCCCCCACGGGCACCACCGACAGCACACATCCGGCCAGCTCCCGGGTCCGGTGCAGCAGGGTCACGGCCCGGACGAGGGCGCGGTCGTCGCCGACCACCACCGGCCTCCTGGAACCCCGTCGGCCGAGTGCGCGGGCGAATTCCTCCGGCCCGTCCGGCAGACACACCTTCGCCGCCGCACCCGCGCTGAGCACGTCTTTCGCGATCCGTACGGACTCCCCGTCCGTCTGTCGTGCCGCCGGATCGACGATCACCAGCAGCTGTTCGGACGTCGCGAAAGTCGCCACCTCGGTCCTGCCTCGCTTCCTCGGGTAGCATCTTTGTGCAAGAGCCCCTTGCGCTATTGCGCCAGGGGCTTCGTCTATTCCGGGGCATCCGGTCCGACGGTTGGCGACCAACGGCGGTCGCTGTGGCACGCGGCGGTGAACCTTACGCCCACGCCCCCGACCTTGGACATGCCCCGCCCGGAAGGGGTGTACGCGCGTGCCCGCACTTGTGCTGCTCGGTGCTCAGTGGGGTGACGAAGGCAAGGGAAAGGCGACCGACCTGCTCGGTGGCTCGGTGGACTATGTAGTGCGATACCAGGGCGGCAACAACGCCGGCCACACGGTCGTCGTCGGCGACCAGAAGTACGCACTGCATCTCCTCCCTTCCGGAATCCTCTCGCCTACTTGTGTCCCGGTCATCGGCAACGGCGTCGTCGTCGACCCGTCGGTCCTGCTCTCCGAGCTGAGCGGTCTGAACGAGCGTGGCGTCGACACGTCCAAGCTCCTGATCAGCGGTAACGCGCACATCATCACGCCGTACAACGTGACCGTCGACAAGGTGACGGAACGCTTCCTCGGGAAGCGGAAGATCGGTACGACGGGGCGCGGCATCGGTCCGACCTACGCCGACAAGATCAACCGCGTCGGCATCCGGGTCCAGGACCTCTACGACGAGTCGATCCTGACGCAGAAGGTCGAGGCGGCCCTCGACGTCAAGAACCAGGTCCTCACCAAGCTGTACAACCGGCGCGCGATCGCCGTCGACCAGGTGGTCGAGGAGCTGCTGGGCTACGCCGAGCAGATCAAGCCGTACGTCGCCGACACCGTCCTGGTCCTGAACCAGGCGCTGGAGGAGAACAAGGTCGTCCTGTTCGAGGGCGGCCAGGGCACCCTCCTCGACATCGACCACGGGACCTATCCCTTCGTCACGTCCAGCAACCCCACCGCGGGCGGTGCCTGCACGGGCGCGGGCGTGGGCCCGACGAAGATCAGCCGGGTCATCGGCATCCTCAAGGCGTACACGACCCGCGTCGGCGCCGGCCCGTTCCCGACCGAGCTGTTCGACGAGGACGGCGAGGCGCTGCGCCGCATCGGCGGCGAGCGGGGTGTGACGACCGGCCGTGACCGGCGCTGCGGCTGGTTCGACGCCGTCATCGCCCGGTACGCGACCCGCGTCAACGGCCTGACCGACTTCTTCCTCACCAAGCTGGACGTGCTGACCGGCTGGGAGCAGATCCCGGTCTGTGTGGCGTACGAGATCGACGGCAAGCGGGTCGAGGAACTGCCTTACTCCCAGACCGACTTCCACCACGCGAAGCCGGTCTACGAGACCCTGCCGGGCTGGTCCGAGGACATCACCAAGGCGAAGTCGTTCGCCGACCTGCCGAAGAACGCCCAGAACTACGTCAAGGCGCTGGAGGAGATGTCCGGCGCCCCGATCTCCGCGATCGGCGTGGGCCCGGGCCGGGACGAGACGATCGAGATCAACTCGTTCCTGTAGAGAGCGGCACGGCAAAAAGAGCGGCACGGCAACCGTGCGTCCCGGTGGACACTGGAGGTATGAGTGTCCACCGGGAAGCACGATGCCGGGGACCGTACGGTGGCGAGGGCGGGCAGGCCGACGGCGCGCACTGCTCCGACCCGGCCGTCTTCGAGATCGTCCGCTACCGCATGCCGCCCCTCCCGGTGTGCCCGGTGCATCTCGGCCCCGCCCTGCTCATGGCGAGCGGGGTGCTGTGGCCGCCGGAGATCAGACTCATCGGCCGTATCTGAAATCGGCTGTCCGGCATCCGCTGTCCGACATCCGCTGTCCGGCATCCGGCGTCTGGCATCCGCTGTCCGACATCCGCTGTTCTCCCGTTGTTCGGATGAGCGGCCGGGTTGACCCATACTTGACCCGAGCATGACCATTTCCCGGTTTTCGGGTTTGACGGGCGCTAGCACGATCTACGCGGGTAGCCTCCGCGTGAACGTCCCTTCGCTCGCGCCCGTCCAGCCTCCTCAGGAGCCTTGAATGCCCCTCAGCCCCATGAACCGCCGGGAGTTCGTGAAGAAGTCGGCCGTCACCGGCGCGGCCGTCGTCGCCGCGGGTTCCGTCGCGGCGGCCCCCGCGCAGGCGGCCGAGCAGCAGCGTGACTGCCACCCCCGCACCTGGTCGTTCTCCATCCTCGGCACGACCGACCTGCACAGCCACGTCTTCGACTGGGACTATTACAAAGACGCCGCCTACACCGACAAGAACGGCAACTCGGTCGGCGTCGCGCGCGTGGCCACCCTCGTCAAGCAGCAGCGCGAGGCGAAGGGCGAGGACCACGTCCTGCTCGTCGACGCCGGCGACATCATCCAGGGCACCTCCCTCGCCTACTACTTCGCGCGCGTCGACCCCATCACGGGCGCCGGCGGCAAGAAGGGCCCCAAGCACCCGATGGCCGTCGCCATGAACCACATGCGCTACGACGCCGCCGCCCTCGGCAACCACGAGTTCAACTACGGCATCGAGACGCTGCGCAAGTTCGAGAGCCAGTGCCACTTCCCGCTGCTCGGCGCGAACGCCCTGGACGCCAAGACGCTGCGCCCCGCCTTCCACCCGTACACCGTCAAGCGGATCCGGGTCCCCGGCGCGCCCGACATCAAGGTCGGCATCCTCGGCCTCACCAACCCCGGTATCGCCCTGTGGGACAAGGACAACGTCAGCGGGAAGATGGTCTTCCCGGGCCTGGTGGAGCAGGCGAAGAAGTACGTGCCGAGGCTGCGCGCGCTCGGTTGTGACGTGGTCTTCCTGACGGACCACTCCGGTCTCGACGGATCGACCTCCTGGGGCGACACGCTCCCGTACGTCGAGAACGCCTCCAACCTCGTCGCCGCGCAGGTCCCCGGCATCGACGCCATCCTGGTCGGCCACACGCACAAGGAGGTCTCCTCGTACACCGTCAAGAACGAGGAGACCGGTGAGGACGTCCTCCTCTCCGAGCCGTACTGCTGGGGCTACCGCCTCACCGTCTTCGACTTCGAGCTCGAACTGCACCACGGGCAGTGGAAGGTGACGAAGAAGGCGGCCCAGACCCTCGACCCGAAGGGGGTCGAGGAGGACCCGGAGATCACCCGCCTGCTGAAGGCCGACCACGACCTCGTCGTGAAGTACGTCAACACGGCCGTGGGCACCTGCACCCAGGACCTCTCGGCGGCGGAGTCCTGCTGGAAGGACGTTCCCGTCATGGACTTCATCCACGAGGTCCAGATGCAGTCGGTGAAGGCGGGCCTGTCGGCGTCCGACGCCGCGCTCCCGCTGATCTCGATGGCCGCGCCCTTCAGCCGGACCGCCGACATCCCGGCGGGCAGCGTGACCATCAAGGACATCGCCGGCCTGTACATCTACGACAACACGCTCTATGGCAAGAAGCTCACGGGTGCCCAGCTCAAGGACTACCTGGAGTTCGCGGCGAAGTACTACCACCAGGTCCCGGCCGGCACGAAGGTCGACACCTCGACGCTGACCAACGCCAACAACTTCTTGGACTACATGTACGACACGGCCGCCGGCGTCTCGTACGACATCGACATCGCGCAGGCGGAGGGTTCGCGGATCAAGAACCTCACGTACAACGGCAAGGCGGTCACCGACGACCAGGTCTTCGTCGTGGCGGTCAACAACTACCGTGCGAACGGCGGTTCCGGTTACCCGCACATAGCCACCGCCGACATCGCCTACAGCTCGACCAACGAGATCCGCCAGCTGATGATCGACTACGTGACGGCGAAGAAGGCGCTGGACCCGAAGGACTTCGCGGTCGCCAACTGGAAGCTGACGCAGGCGGGTACGCCGGTCTTCTAGGCGGTCCGGCCGGCCTTCTCAGCGGTCAGCCGGTCGAGCGGGTGGCGCCGAAGTTGCTCTCGTGCGTCCAGACATGGGTGCACGAGGGGCACTGCAGATGCAGCAGGCTGCCGGTGTTGGAGAGCAGATAGCGCCAGTGCGCGGTGCAGGAGCGGCCCTGCCGGCAGGTGTCGCAGCCGCTGCGGTCGTCGCAGTTCGGGCACGCCACCCAGGCGCGCCGGGCCTTGTCGGCCTGCGGATCAAGCGGCAGCATCGCCGGATCCCGCAGGGAGCACACCGGCCGCCACCAGCTCGTCGTAGATGCGCTGCTGCTCGGCGTCCAGGCCGGAGTACAGCAGCGCACGCGCCTCCTCCTCACCGCGCAGGGCCGCCGCGGGGTCCCAGTCGGGGCCCAGGGCGGCCATGACATGGGTGCGCCGGAGCATCTCGTGCGCACTGAGGTCGACGCTGAAGTCGAAGGTGGGGCCGTGGGGGGACATGTATTCGAACGTAGGTGGGCATTTCCCCCCACGGCAAGACCAGGTGGGTGAAATCACACATTCCTGGAGCGGCTCAGCTGAACACGATCATCGAGCCCTGGGCCAGTGAGCGGGTGGCCGCCGCGTGCAGGCCGAGCCACACATGCCGTTCGCGGGAGAAGGGGCTGGGATCGTACGGCGCGGGCACGGCCGGCTCCTCCAGCTCCGTGGGGGCCATGGGCGGGGCCGGGGCCGCCGGAGGGGTCGCCGGGTCGATACCGATCGTCGGGGCCACGTACTCCAGCTCCCGCAGCAGCGACTGCGAGGAGCCGAGCGGTCCGCCGCCCGCCAGCAGGTCCTCGTTGGACAGCGGCTGCGGGAAGTCGACCGGGACGTACGCGCCCGCGTGGTCGTAGTGCCAGACCAGGTGGGACTGCTGGGCCGTGGACTCGAACATCTCCAGCAACTGCTCGTAGTCGCCGCCCAGTTCGTCCACCGGGGTCACCGCCAGCCCGCACACCTGCAGGAGATACGCGCGGCGCAGGAAGTGGAGGGCGTCGTAGTCGAAGCCGGCCACGGGTGCGACCTCGCCGGACAGGCCGGGCATGTACTGGTACACCGGCACCGGGGGCAGCCCCGCGGCGGTCAACGCGTTGTTGTACTGAGCGAGTTCTTCGGCGAACGGGTTGTCCGGCGTGTGGCACAACACGTCCACGAGCGGGACCAGCCACAGGTCACAGGCCAAAGAGGGCTCCTCACACAGAGAAGGTGGTCTGGGCAGGGTAATCGGTGATGTGCGGGTCCCATACCCCTGCGGCCGCTCAGGTACCGGCCAGGTGTTCCAGCAGCGCCAGCGAGTGGGCGTTGGAGGCGGCGACGATCGAGCGGGCGGTGTCGGCCTCGCGCCGGGCCAGCGCGTCGACCAGGTCCGTGTGCCCGGCCCACAGCCGGCCGCGCAGATCGGGCAGGCGCAGCAGATGCTGCACTGCGCAGACCCAGGACTGCACCCGCAGCCGGTCGAGGAAGTCGCCGAGGTAGGGGTTGCCGAACAGGGCGCTCAGCTCGCGCCAGAAGCGCAGGTCGTAGCCGATGAGGATGGTGAGGTCACCGGCCGTCGCCGCCCGCTGGGCCTCCTCGCCGCGGCGGCGCACGGTGACCAGGGCCGCGGTCGTGCGCGGGTCCTCCGGGGGGGTGCGGAAGGCGGGATGGCCGGTGCTGAGGGCCTGGAACATGCCGTCGGTGACCAGGCTGCGGGCCTCGATCATGTTCCGGTAGTCGGTGAGGGTGTACTCCGGCACCCGGAAGCCGCGGTGCTGGTCGGCCTCCAGGATGCCCTGCGCGGACAGGTCCACCAGCGCCTCTCGCACGGGCGTGGCCGAGACGCCGTACTGGTCGGCGATCTCCTTGACCGTGAACGCCCGGCCCGGCCGCAGCCGCCCCGCCAGCACCTCGTCACGGAGCGCGTCCGCGATCTGCTGGCGCAGGGTGCTGCGGGTCACGGCGCCGGTGCCGGGCATCGTCGGAGTCTCCTCGGGCGTAGATGACGTGCTCGCGTACTTCTTGCGTACGAGCACGTCACCTTACGCGTTCGAGTCGGCCTGACGTCAGCCGCTGTTCGGTTACGCCATGTACTCGGCGGTTACGCCGTGTACTCGTCGGCCACGCTCAGCGCGGCGTCCAGGGCGGCGAAGCCCTTCAGCTCGGCCTCCGTGACATTGCACGGCGGCACCACATGGGTCCGGTTCATGTTCACGAAGGGCCAGACGCCGTGCTGCTTGGCGGCGGCCGCGAACGCGGCCATCGGGGCGTTCGCCTCGCCCGTAGCGTTGTACGGCACCAGCGGCTCGCGGGTCTCCCGGTTCCGCACCAGGTCCAGCGCCCAGAACATGCCGACACCGCGCACCTCGCCGACGCTCGGGTGCCTCTCGGCCAATTCGGCCAGGGCCGGGCCGACGACGCTCTCGCCGAGCCGCTTCGCGTTCTCGACCACGCCCTCCTCGGCCATGACATTGATCGTGGCGACGGCGGCGGCGCAGGCCAGCGGGTGCCCGGAGTACGTCAGACCGCCGGGGTAGGGCCGCTTGCCGAAGGTCTCGGCGATCTTCTGGGAGATCGCGACACCGCCGAGCGGGACATACCCCGAGTTCACGCCCTTGGCGAAGGTCAGCAGGTCGGGTACGACACCGAAGAGATCGGCGGCGAACCACTCACCCGTGCGCCCGAAACCGGCCATGACCTCGTCCAGGACGAAGACGATGCCGTACTTGTCGCAGATCTCCCGGACGCCGGCCAGATAGCCGGGCGGCGGGACCATGATCCCGGCCGTGCCGGGGACGGTCTCCAGGATGATCGCCGCGACGGTGCCCGGCCCCTCGAAGGCGATCGTCGTCTCCAGGTGCTCCAGGGCCCGCGCGGTCTCCTGCTCCTCGGTCTCCGCGTAGAAGCGGGAGCGGTACAGGAACGGCGCCCAGAAGCGGACGACACCGGCCGCGGCGCCGTCGCTCGCCCAGCGGCGCGGGTCACCGGTGATGTTGACGGCCTGCTGGGTGCCGCCGTGGTACGAGCGGTAGGCCGAGAGCACCTTCGGGCGGCCCGTGTGCAGCCGGGCCATGCGCACCGCGTGCTCGACGGCGTCCGCGCCGCCGTTGGTGAAGAAGATCTTGTCCAGGTCGCCGGGGGTCCGCTCGGCGATCAGCCGGGCCGCCTCCGAGCGCGCCTCGATCGCGAAGGCGGGCGCGAAGGTCGTCATCGTGGCCGCCTGCTCCTGGATCGCCGCGACGACCTTCGGGTGCTGGTAGCCGATGTTCGTGTAGACGAGCCCGCTGGTGAAGTCCAGGTACCGCTTGCCGTCGTAGTCCCAGAAGTACGACCCCTCCGCGCCGGCGACGGCGAGCGGGTCGATCAGATCCTGCGCGGACCAGGAGTGGAAGACGTGCGCGCGGTCCGCGGCTTTCACTGCGGCGCCGGCGTCGGGGTTGGGCTGAGGGGTCATGCGGCGAGGGTAAATGTCCGCGATGCGGAAGGCCTATCGGCGTCTTGTTCTGTGGACGGGGCGATTCCGCGACAGGTTGTCCACAAGGGGGAGCGACTCCCCGAGGGGGCCGGATTATTCTCGGTCCGTCGTACACGTATGCGTGGCGTGTGCGGGGTCGGTGGGGTGTACGGGGCGAAGGCGGGGCGGGCCATGGAGAGACTGGGGACAGGGGATCCCGGCCGGATCGGCGGCTACCGGCTGCTGGCACGGCTGGGCGGGGGCGGCATGGGGCAGGTGTACCTGGCCCGGTCGGACCGGGGCCGCACGGTCGCCGTGAAACTGGTCCGCGAGGAACTCGCCGCACAGGAGGAGTTCCGGGCCCGCTTCCGGCAGGAGGTGCAGGCCGCGCGGCGGGTCGGCGGGTACTGGACCGCGCCCGTGCTCGACGCCGACACCGAGGCGGTGGTGCCCTGGGTGGCCACCGGGTACGTCGCCGGGCCGAGCCTGCAGCAGGTCGTGGGCCACGACCACGGTGCGCTGCCCGAGCGGTCGGTACGGATCCTCGCGGCCGGACTCGCGCACGCGCTGAAGGACATCCATGCGGCGGGGATCGTGCACCGGGACCTGAAGCCGTCGAACGTGCTCGTGACCATCGACGGGCCCCGTCTGATCGACTTCGGGATCGCGCGGGCCCTGGAGACGACCTCGCCCGGCTCGGAGGGCCTGACCCGGACCGGGTCGCTGGTCGGATCGCCGGGGTTCATGGCGCCCGAGCAGGTCCGGGGGGACCGCCTCACACCGGCGTGCGATGTCTTCTGTCTGGGATCGGTGCTGGCCTACGCCGCTTCGGGGGCGCAGCCGTTCGGCACCAGCGGCAGCGGGGTGCACGCGCTGATGTTCCGGATCGCCCAGGAGGAGCCGGACCTGCGGGGCGTACCGGAGGGGATCGCCGACCTTGTGCGGGCCTGTCTGCGCAAGGATCCGGCGGCCCGGCCCTCGCTGGACGCCCTGCTGGAGCGGACCGGGGCGGAGGACACCGTGGCCGGGGGGAGATCCCGGGATCCCTGGCTGCCGGGGGCACTGGTCGCCCAACTGGGCCGGCACGCCGTGCAGTTGCTGGAGGTCGAGGACCCGGAGACCCAGCCTTCGGCCGGAACGGCTCTCCCGTCCGGAACCGGTCTCCCGTCCACATCACCCACATCACCCGCGTCACCCATGCCATCCGCGTCATCGGCTGCCACGGACGGTTCCGCCGCGAAGCCCGATCCCGAGGAGGCGCCCGAGCACGCCGCCGCCCCGGACGCGCCGGCCGGGGGCGTCGACCATCTGCCGACCGCCGTGTCCGGGCAGGCCCCGCCACCGGCGTCGCCGGCCGCCCCCGGCTTCGGGACGTACGGGTACGGGGCACCGCGGCACCCCCAGTCGGGTGGCGCCCACGGCCATCCACAGCCGTACCAGCCCTATGGGCGCGGGCCCTACGCAGTCGGTGGGTCCTATGGCGACGGGTCCTATGGCGGTGGGCCCTATGACGGGGGCCTCGGGGCCACGCCGTCGTACGGGGCGACGTCCCCCGGCGGGGCGCAGGAGCCGGAGCGGCGCAACGGGCGGTCCACCGCGCTGCTCGTCGTGGTCGCCCTGGTGGTGGCGCTGGGCGCGGGCGGCTCGGTGTACGCGTTGATGAACAACGGCGGCACCGGCCACGGCACGGCGGGCGGGAGCGCCGCCCCCGCGCCGGCCGACGGGGGTTCGGGGGCGTCCGACCCGACCGCGTCCACGCCGTCCGGCTCCGCGTCCCCGTCCGCCTCCGGCTCCGCGCCCACGGGCGGGGCGGTTCCGGGCGGCTATCTGGGCACATGGAGCACGGCGATCGACGCCGCCGACGGCACCAACACCCGCCGGCTGACCATCCGGCAGGGCGCGGTGGGCGACAGCGTGCTGACGCTGGTCGCGGACGGGCCGACGCCGAGCGGCGGCATGTACCACTGTGTCTTCGAGGCCAAGCTCGCCAGGCAGCCCGGTGCCGACGGCTCGTTGGACATCGGCCCGTCCACCGTCACCAGCGGCGAACCCGCCTCCTCCTGCACCCCGGGCGGGGCCACCGAGGTCACCCTGCTGCCGAACGGCACGCTGAAGCGGGTGCAGGAGGGCGGCGAGGCGAGCCTGCTGTACACCAAGCAGTGAGGCGTCTGAACGTCTGGCGCGCCAACCGGCGGCTGGGCCTGTTCGACGAGACGCCGGGCATGTCGGACGCCACGCTCGTCCTGCCGCGCATCGAGAACGACGGCTCGCAGAGCATCGACGGGGACGACTGCACCGGTCCCGAACAGCACGGTCTGACCTCGGTGTTCACGGACCGGACCATCCGCGGTGTCTCGGTGACCCAGCCGACCGACACCGACCATCTGATGGACCACTTCACCGCCGGACGCGGCTTCGGCTACGAGGGCAACACCCTGCGCATCCCGCGCGTCCCGCTCGACCGGGGCGACCACTTCAAGCTGCTGGTGCCGCTGTCGGGCGGTGACGTCGGCCGGGACATACGGCTCATCGGCGGTATCCGCGAGGGCGAGGTCCATCCCAACCGCAGCGCCACCCCGGACGACAGGACCTAGAGCCCCCCGGCTCTCTACCGAGGCTCCGGTGGTCGCTGGCGCGGCATGTTCGGGCGGGTTCCGTTCGCCGGGGGCAGGGGGAGGCGTCCTCCGGAGCCCCCCGCGTCCTGCCGTGGCACGGACGTGACCGCCGCCTGGATGCCCAGCGGCGCCGTCCCGGTGCGGAACTCCACCATCCAGTCGGTCGTCTCCGTGCGCACCAGCTCCGTGATGTCCTCCGAGAAGCGCCGCAGGACGCCGAGGCACCGCTCCGAGGCCTCGCTCGCCGTGCCCTCCGCCGGGCCCAGCACCTCCCGGATGCTCTCGGAGGCCCAGTCGAACTGCAACGCCTGCAGGCGGCGCTGCACCGCCTGGGCCGTGGCCACGTCCCGCATCCAGCCCGACGTCACGCCGAAGAACCGGTCGACGCCGGCGCAGGAGACCGCGATCAGCAGCGCCAGACAGCCCCATGGCGCCACCCCGCGCGCCGCGCCCGCCAGATCCAGCAGCGGCAGCGCGGCACCGGCCACCGCGCCCGCCGCCGCGGCCGACCGCAGCGCCCGCGCGCCACGCCGCTTCCACATCCGGTCCCGCAGATACCAGGACGCCGTCTCCAGCGCCCCGCGCTCCACCCACCGGTACAGCTCGTCGAGCCGCTCGGCGGGCTCCCCCCAGTCCCCGAGCGGGAAGGCCCGCCCGGTCAGATCGCCCGGCCGCAGCCCGGCCGCGCCCTCGCCCCGCCCGTCCTGTGGCGGACCCTCGGGCTGCATCTCCGGCTGACCCACCCGGCACTCCCTACTGATCACTGATCACGACCGGTCACGCAGCGTGACACATCATGCCGACGTGCGGCACCCTTCCTACCTCCCAATGGGTGGCGAAGAGGGAGCTTTCCCAGCTTTTCCGCCCGGAAGAGGGTCTTGATCAGGTATAGGCCTCGGTGACTTCTCACTCGAAAGAGTGGCGGAGCGACGGGGGCGTGGACCACGTAGGCTCATGCTCAAGGAGAAGAACGCAGAGGAGCTGATCGTGATCCCCGGTGGTGGCCAGCCCAACATGCAGCAGTTGCTCCAGCAGGCCCAGAAGATGCAGCAGGATCTTCAGCGGGCGCAGGAGGAGCTGGCGAACACGGAGGTCGAGGGGCAGGCCGGCGGCGGTCTGGTGAAGGCCACCGTGACCGGTGCCGGTGAGCTGCGGGGGCTGAGGATCGACCCCAAGGCCGTGGACCCGGACGACACCGAGACCCTCGCCGACCTCATCGTGGCGGCCGTACAGGCGGCCAACGAGAACGCGCAGTCGCTCCAGCAGCAGAAGCTCGGCCCGCTGGCCCAGGGCCTCGGCGGCGGCACGGGCATCCCCGGTCTGCCGTTCTGAGGCCGGGCCAACTACGGTACGAACCGAAAGGTCTCCAGGAAGGGCAATCCGGTGTACGAAGGCGTGGTCCAGGACCTCATCGACGAGTTGGGGCGGCTGCCCGGCGTCGGTCCCAAGAGCGCGCAGCGGATCGCCTTTCACATCCTGCAGGCCGAGCCGACGGATGTGAAGCGGCTCGCGCAGGCGCTCATGGAGGTCAAGGCGAAGGTCCGCTTCTGCGCGACCTGCGGCAATGTGGCGCAGGAGGAGCTGTGCAACATCTGCCGTGACCCGCGCCGTGACCCCTCGCTCATCTGTGTGGTGGAGGAGCCGAAGGACGTCGTCGCGATCGAGCGCACCCGCGAGTTCCGCGGCCTCTATCACGTGCTCGGCGGCGCCATCAGCCCGATCGAGGGTGTCGGTCCCGACGACCTGCGTATACGAGAACTTCTCGCGCGGTTGGCCGACGGGACGGTCACGGAACTGATCCTTGCGACGGACCCGAATCTCGAGGGCGAGGCGACGGCGACGTACCTCGCCCGCATGATCAAGCCCATGGGCCTGAAGGTCACCCGCCTGGCCAGCGGCCTCCCGGTGGGCGGCGACCTGGAATACGCGGACGAGGTCACTCTCGGCCGCGCCTTCGAGGGGAGACGACTCCTAGATGTCTGACGCCACACTGCACGACTCGACGCAGAACCCGGACGACTTCGTGGTCCAGATCGCGGACCAGGTCGAGAGCTTCCTGGTGGCCGTCACAGAGGTGGCGAGAGGCGACGAGCCGGGCTCGACCGTGCCCTTCCTCCTCCTGGAGGTCTCCCAGCTCCTGCTGGCCGGCGGCCGGCTCGGCGCGCACGAGGACATCGTCCCCGACGAGCGCTACGAACCCGATCTGGGCCCCGAGCCGGACGTGGACGAACTCCGCGAGAACCTGGCCCGCCTGCTGGAGCCGGTCGACGTCTACTCCGAGGTCTTCGACCCGTACGAGCCCCGCAAGGCACCGGTCCCGGCCCGGATCTCCGACGACCTCGCCGACGTCATCACCGACCTGCGCCACGGCATGGCCCACTACCGCGCCGGCCGCACCACGGAAGCCCTGTGGTGGTGGCAGTTCTCCTACTTCTCCAACTGGGGCCCCACGGCCTCCGCCGTCCTGCGCGCCCTGCAGTCCGTCCTCATCCACGTCCGCCTCAATCAGCCCCTGGAAGAACTCGACGGCCTCGACACCGACCAGGCCGCCATGGGTGACGAGACCCTGGAGTTCGAGGCGGGCCGCGTGATGGCGGAGGAGATCGGCGGCCCCCTGGGGATCAAGTCGGGGAAGTAGACCTTTCCGTTCCGGCCACATGACCGCACTCGGGGCGTAGTCCGGAGTTTGAGCCCCGGCTTCAGTTCAGCGACCGGGCCACATCCCCCACAGACCCTTCGTCATCGCCGTCGCGCCGCCCGCGAGGGCCAGCGTGAGGACCAGCTGCCGGGCCCGGTGCTCCGGGATGCGGCCGGCGATGGCGTGGCCGATCACCGCGCCGGTCGTCATCGCGGCGCAGACGGCCGCCCACTGCGCGCCGGTCAGGCGGGGCGTGCCGTTCGCCGCGACGGAGAACGCGTTGACGACGACGCCGTAGAACTGGGCGTTGGGGACGAACTCCCGTACCGTCCAGCCCGCGTTGAGGGCGTAGAGGGAGACGGGCGGGCCGCCCACGCCCGCCGCCGCGTTCATGAAGCCGCCCAGCGCGCCCGCCGTCACCGCTCCCTTGCCGCCCCGCAGGGCCGGGACGCGGGCGCCGCGCAGCACCAGCAGGACGGCCACCGTCACCAGGGCGCCCATCACCAACAGCAGGACGGGGCGCGGGAGTTGATGGGTCATCCAGGCGCCCGCCGGGACCGTGCAGGCCGCCGCCAGGCACAGCGGCACCATCGCCGCCGGGCGGACCCGGCGCCAGCCGCCCGCCAGGCCCACGACGCTGACGGCGCCGGCGGCGCAGTTGGCGAGCACCACCCCGTCGGCGGGACCGAGCAGCAGCACCAGCGCCGGTACGGCGACCAGGGCGAAGCCCATGCCGGTCAGCCACTGCACACATCCGCCGAGCAGGACGATCCCCGTGAGCCAGATCTCCGCCATGCCGTACCCCCGCACCCGTCGTACCGCATCCGTCGTACCGCATCTGTCGTACCGCATCCGTGATGGTTGAAATTTAATGCGGCCATGACTGTGACCCGGGGCACTTTTCCGCGTGGTCCGGCCGAGGCTGGGCAGATGCCGGACGCGGACGTCTGATGTCTCACCATGCGGGAGCAGGGTGGTGGATTTCGGACGCTCGTTAGACTGAGCCGACACAAACGAACCGAGCGAGGAGCGCACGTGGGCCTTGTCGTGCAGAAGTACGGAGGTTCCTCCGTAGCCGATGCCGAAGGCATCAAGCGCGTCGCCAAGCGGATCGTGGAAGCGAAGAAGAACGGCAACCAGGTTGTCGTCGTCGTTTCCGCGATGGGCGACACGACGGACGAGCTGATCGATCTCGCCGAGCAGGTTTCCCCGATGCCTGCCGGGCGCGAATTCGACATGCTGCTGACCGCCGGAGAGCGGATCTCCATGGCCCTGCTGGCGATGGCGATCAAAAACCTGGGCCACGAGGCCCAGTCGTTCACCGGCAGCCAGGCAGGCGTCATCACCGACTCGGTCCACAACAAAGCCCGGATCATCGATGTCACGCCCGGCCGGATCCGGGACTCGCTGGACAAGGGCAACATCGCGATCGTCGCCGGGTTCCAGGGTGTGAGCGCCGACAAGAAGGACATCACCACGCTGGGGCGCGGCGGTTCCGACACGACGGCCGTGGCGCTCGCCGCCGCGCTCGACGCCGAGGTCTGTGAGATCTACACCGACGTGGACGGCGTGTTCACCGCCGACCCGCGCGTGGTGAAGAAGGCGAAGAAGATCGACTGGATCTCCTTCGAGGACATGCTGGAGCTGGCGGCCTCCGGATCCAAGATCCTGCTCCACCGGTGTGTGGAGTACGCCCGCCGCTACAACATCCCGATCCACGTCCGCTCCAGCTTCAGTGGGCTGCAGGGCACGTGGGTCAGCAGTGAACCGATCGAGCAAGGGGACAAGAAGGTGGAGCAGGCCATCATCTCCGGTGTCGCGCACGACACCTCCGAGGCCAAGATCACGGTCGTCGGCGTGCCGGACAAGCCGGGTGAGGCCGCCGCGATCTTCCGGACCATCGCCGATGCCGAGATCAACATCGACATGGTCGTGCAGAACGTGTCCGCCGCCTCCACCGGGCTGACGGACATCTCCTTCACGCTGCCGAAGACCGAGGGCCGCAAGGCCATCGACGCGCTGGAGAAGAACCGTCCGGGAATCGGCTTCGACTCCCTGCGCTACGACGACCAGATCGGCAAGATCTCGCTGGTCGGCGCGGGTATGAAGACCAACCCCGGGGTCACCGCCTCCTTCTTCGAGGCGCTGTCCGACGCGGGCGTGAACATCGAGCTGATCTCGACCTCCGAGATCCGTATCTCGGTCGTCACCCGCAAGGACGACGTGCCGGAGGCTGTGCGCGCCGTGCACACCGCCTTCGGGCTCGACTCCGACACCGACGAGGCCGTCGTCTACGGCGGCACCGGCCGATGACCGTCGCCACGACGCACGGAGGCGTATGACCATGACCGGTAAGCCGACGCTCGCGGTCGTGGGAGCGACCGGAGCCGTCGGCGCGGTCATGCTCCAGATCCTGTCCCAGCACGCGGACATCTGGGGCGAGATCCGCCTGATCGCCTCCCCGCGCTCGGTCGGCCGCAAGCTTGCCGTGCGCGGCGAGGAGGTCGAGGTGGTGGCCCTGAGCGAGGAGGCCTTCGACGGCGTCGACATCGCGATGTTCGACGTTCCGGACGAGGTCGCCGCGCAGTGGGCGCCGATCGCCGTCGCGCGCGGTGTGGTCGTCGTCGACAACTCCGCCGCCTTCCGGCTGGACCCCGAGGTGCCGCTCGTGGTGCCCGAGGTCAACCCGCACGCCGTACGGACCCGCCCGCGCGGGATCATCGCCAACCCCAACTGCACGACCCTGACGATGATCGTCGCCCTGGGCGCGCTGCACGCCGAGTTCGGGCTGCGCGAGCTGGTGGTGTCGTCGTACCAGGCGGTGAGCGGGGCCGGGCGGGCCGGCGTGGACGCGCTGCGGGCCCAGCTGTCCCTGGTGGCCGGGACCGAGCTGGGCACCAAGCCCGGCGATGTACGGCGGGCCGTCGGCGAGGACACCGGGCCGTTCCCGGAACCGGTCGCGCTGAACGTCGTGCCGTGGGCCGGCTCGCTCCGCGAGGACGGCTGGTCGTCGGAGGAGATGAAGGTCCGCGACGAGGCCCGCAAGATTCTCGGGCTGCCGCAGCTGCCGGTCGCCGTCACCTGCGTACGCGTCCCCGTGATCACCACGCACTCGCTGACCGTGCACGCCCGTTTCCAGGGCGAGGTCACGGTCGACCGCGCCCGGGAGATCCTCGCGACCGCACCCGGCGTGGTGCTGTGCGACGACCCGGCCGCCGGTGAGTTCCCCACCCCCGCCGATGTCGTGGGCACCGACCCGACCTGGGTGGGCCGGCTGCGGCGGGCCCTGGACGACCCCACCGCGCTGGAACTGTTCGTGTGCGGGGACAATCTGCGCAAGGGAGCCGCGCTGAACACCGCGCAGATCGCGGAGCTGGTGGCGTCGGAGTTCTGCTGAGCGCCGTTTGTAGGATCCGCGTAAGAAATGTGTTCAGAAGCATGGTCCGGACCACTTGAACCAGGCCGCCCCGGCGACGGAAGATCGCCGCAGGAATCTCCTCCCCGCCCCGCGCAACCGCTTGCAGGGCGGGGAGCGTCTTTGCGGTCACCCTTGCGGGGCTGTGGACATGGGGATCCTGGCGTGGGGACGCCGTGATCGGGGCGTGGGGACGCCCGTTCAAACAGGACATAGGGGAAGAGCGGGACGCATGACGGCACTTGAGGAACCGCCGGATGTCGCACATGTGACGCCCGGCACGTACAACCCTGGCGGGGGCAGACGCGTCCAACAGGCGTGGCAGAGGTACTCGAACTCAGTGCGGCCCGTGGCGCGGCGGCCCTGCGGCCGCCCCGTGCGACGCTCCGGCCCCGCACGCCCGGCGGCATGCCGGTGATCGCGCCCATGCCCGCAGCGCGGCCCGCCCGCATACCCAGTCAGCGTGACGGTTCCGACGAGGCCGCGGCGACCGATGCGGCCGGTACGACCGTCGACCACCTCACCGAGACCTACCGGGCGCACTACCGCTCGCTGCTCGGCCTCGCCGCGCTGCTCCTCGACGACACCGCCTCCTGCGAGGACGTCGTCCAGGAGGCCTTCATCCGGGTGCACTCCGCCCGCAAGCGCGTCCGCGAGCCCGAGAAGACCCTCGCCTATCTGCGGCAGACGGTCGTCAACCTCTCCCGGTCCACGCTGCGCCGCCGCATACTCGGCCTCAAGCTGCTCTCCAAGCCGATGCCGGACATGGCGAGCGCGGAGGAGGGCGCCTACGACCAGCTGGAGCGCCGCGACCTCATCAAGGCCATGAAGGGGCTGCAGCGCCGCCAGCGCGAGGTCCTGGTCCTGCGCTACTTCGCGGACATGACCGAGGCCCAGGTCGCCGAGACCCTCGGCATCTCCCTGGGCTCGGTGAAGGCGTACGGCTCACGGGGCATCGCCGCGCTGCGGGTGGCCATGGAGGCCACGGTATGAGCGCCCGAGCCGAAGGGGGCGATTCCGATGAACGCCACTCGCACGAACGTCATGAGCCCTTCGCCTGGCACGCGCCGACGAGCCGGGACGAGCACGAGCACACGCCATCGCACGCTGGGAACGGAACTGTGAACGACGGCCCCGACGAGAAGGGCCCCGAGGGCCTCGGCCAGGGCCCCGACGGGCCCGGCCCCACCGTCGACAAGGGCGGCCCCGACGCCGACGGGCTCGGTGCTGACACCGACCGCTTCGGTGCCGGCGGCTTCGGCGGCAGTGGCTTCGGCGGCGACGGCGACGAGCAGTTCCTGCGCCGGATACTGCACTCCGCGGTCGATGACATCGAGCCGCGCACCGGCACCCTGGACCAGCTGCGCCGGGCCGTCCCGGCGCGGCGGGCCCGCAGGCGGCAGGCGGCTGTCGGCATGGTCGCCGCGGCCCTGTTCTTCGGCACCGCGATCCCCGCCCTCGTCCATGTCTCCGACTCCGGCGGCACCGACCCCGACACCGCCATGGCCGGCCAGTCCACCCGGGCCCAGGACGGCGGCGGGCACGACAAGGACAAGGGCGCCGAACCGGGCACCACGAAGGACCCGGGCAGTACGACCCTCAAGCCGGGCAAGCAGCCCGGCAAGCCCGGTGGCAAGGACCGGCCCGGCACCGGCGGCACCGGTTCCACCGGCGGCGCGAACCCGTCCGCCACCCTCGCCTCGGGCACCGTCCCGCTGTGCAGACCGGCCCAGCTGGGCTCCGCCACCGGCACCGCCGAGGCCCCCGACACCGCGGGCGTGGTCTACGGCACGTTCCACGTCGCCAATGTCTCCACCGCCGCGTGCACCCTCGCCGGCGCCGGCACCCTCACCCCCACCGCACAGGGCGCGGCCGACCAGGCCAAGATCAGCGCCGTGCGGCATACGGCCGGGGACGCGGCGACCGGCCTGCCCGACCCCTCACAGGAGGTCTCCGGGCTGGTCCTGCAGCCGGGCTCGGCCTACGAGGAGAAGTTCGCCTTCGTGCCGGCCCAGACCTGCCCCACCACCGGCGGCGACACCACCACCGGCGGCTCGGACACGGGCGGGGCCTCACCGGATCCGACCCCGACCGCCAGCGGCGGTACAGCCGACACCGCGGGCACGGCGGGCACCACCACCCAGCTGACCACCGAGGACGGCACGGCCGAGGGCAGCGTGCAGATCACCCACACCGCGCAGGGCGGCTCCCCGTCGGCCACGGCGACCGTGCCGCAGGAGTGCGCGGGGACGGTCTACTACACCGGGGTGCTGGCCGCGTCGTAGGCGTCAGCCGCTGGTCACCGGCTGCGGTGTCTCCTGCGGGGTCAGGCCCAGCTCGGCGTCCCGTACGGCCTCCGCCTCGCGGCGCAGCAGCCGGAACCACATGAACACCACGAACCCGGCGAAGACGAACCACTCGCCGGTGTAGCCGAGGTTCTGGAACGCCTTCAGGTCCAGACCGGTGCCGTCCGGTGCCGTCGCGGGCACGGCCTTCATCCCGGAGTCGGCCTTGTCGAGGGTGATCCAGGCGTCGTACAGCCGGTCCGGCACCAGGTTCACCAGTGACGCCGAGCTGATCGCCGCCGTCTGCCCGGCCGGCAGCCCGCCCTGCGCGCTGACCCCGTTGTCCCCGGGCGTCTCGGACGCCTGCAGCGCACCGGTGGCGGTGACCTCACCGCTCGGCGGCGCGGGCGCCTTCGCCGCGTCCGCCGCGCCCGGCAGCCAGCCCCGCACCACGGGCAGCGACGTGCCGGAGCCGGTGCGCAGCAGGGTGAGGACGTAGAAGCCGTCCCTGCCGTCCAGCTGCCGGCCGGGCACCAGCAGCTGCTTGCCGTAGTGCCCGCTCGCGGTGACCCGGCGGCCCGAGGTGGCCTTGTCGACGGGCAGCATCGACGTCAGCGGCCGCGCCGCCTCGTGCTGGTCGGACGCCGCCTGCTTCGTCGCGGTCCGATGCTCCTGGACCCGCCCCTCGAACCGGCTCAGTTGCCACGACCCCATGAAGATGCAGAACGGGATGGCGAGCAGCACGAAGACGTTGATGCCCCACCAGCGGGGTGTCAGCAGAAACCGGTACACGCCTTCCACGGTACGGCGCCCCCCGCGGGCGCCTGCCCGCGGGTCGGCTGATTGTCAGCTGTGGCCGGCCTCGTCGGCCCTGCTCGCCCGCAGTGAGTAGATCAGCGGGATGCGCGGGTGGTCCGCCGGGAAGCGGTGGTAGTCGCCCTGGACTTCGAAGTTCTCGAAGCGCGGGAAGAGCGACACGTCGTGTTCGTGCAGGAACTCGATGCGCAGCCCCGTCGCGGCGAGCGCGGAGACGACGTCGCCGAGGGTGTGCTGCCACTCCACGCTGCGGTTGTGGACGGTGGGGGCGTCCGGGTCGGCGTAGGTGCCGGGCTCCTCCCACACCGCGGCCTCGCGGCGGAAGTAGTCGCGCACGATCCGCGAGCCGGTCGCGTCGTCCAGGGCCTCGGTGAGCGGGTGGAACTCGGCGAGGTAGAGAAAGCCGCCGGGCGCGACGAGCGAGGCGGCCGTCTCGGCCCAGCGGCGGATGTCGGGCAGCCAGCACAGCGCGCCGAGCCCGGTGTAGACGATGTCGTACGACGTCTCGGGCACCGCCCGGGCCGCGTCGTAGACATCGCTGGTCACGAAGGCGGCGCGCTCGGGGCCGTGGCCGAGGTCGGCCGCGAGGGAGCGGGCCGCCTCGACGGCCGGGGCGGAGAAGTCCAGGCCCACGACGCGGGCGGCGCCCCGGTGGACCCAGGACAGGGTGTCGGTCCCGATGTGGCACTGCAGATGCAGCAGGGTCTTGCCGGTGACATCGCCGACCTCGGCCGTCTCGAAGTCCCGCAGGACATCCCGGCGGGCCCGGAAGCCGTCGAGGTCGTAGAACTCACCGGCGACATGCACGGGTACGCGTTCGTCCCACATGGCCCGATTGTCCTCCCGCCAGTTCGAGGGGACGGACGGGGGCGACGTCTCTGTGTTCACGTGGGGGAAGTTATCCACAGGCTGCGCACATGCGCCACCCAATTGTCGGCGCGGCCAGGCAGTATGGGCGCATGACTGGGGCGATGAGTGAGAGCAAGGAGCCGGGCGCGCAGGACGCGGCCGGTATGCCGGACTGGGAGAGGCGCTTCCGCGCGCCGCGGGTGTCGCTGCCCGACTGGGCGGAGGACGCGCCGGACCGCTCCCTGTTCGTGTCGAACGCGACGGGGACGTACGAGCTGTATGCCTGGGACCGCGCGACGGGCGCGCAGCGCCAGGCGACGGACCGGCCGAACGGCACGACGGACGGCGTGCTCTCCCCGGACGGCGCCTGGATCTGGTGGTTCGACGACAAGGACGGCGACGAGTTCGGCATCTGGCGCCGCCAGCCCTTCGGCGGCGGGGCGGACGAGCCGGCCGTCCCGGGCCTCGACCCCTCCTACCCCGCCGGGCTCGCCCTGGCCCGCGACGGCCGCACGGCGGTCGTCGGCCGCTCCACGGACGAGGACGGCACGACGATCCATCTCGCCCGCGCGGGCGAGGCCCCCGTCGAGATCTACCGGCACCGCGAGTCCGCGGGCGTGGGCGACCTCTCGCACGACGGCTCCCTGATCGCCATCGAGCACACCGAGCACGGCGACGCCATGCACGCGGCGCTGCGGGTGCTGCGCCCGGACGGCACACCGGTCGCCGAGCTGGACGACACCAAGGACGGCACCGAGGAGCTGGGCCTGGAGGTGCTGGGTTTCGCGCCGGTCGACGGCGACGCCCGGCTGCTCATCGGCCACCAGCGCCGGGGCCGCTGGGAGCCGCTGGTGTGGGATGTGGCCACGGGCGAGGAGACCGACCTCGCCGTGGACCTGCCCGGTGACGTCAGCGCCGAGTGGTGTCCGGACGGCTCGGCCCTGCTCGTCGCCCATGGCTTCGAGGCCCGCAGCGAGCTGTTCCGGCTCGACCTCGCGACCCGCGAGCTGACTCGCATCCCCACCCCGCCGGGCACGGTCTCCGGCGCCACGGCCCGCCCCGACGGCAGCGTGGAGTATCTGTGGTCGTCGGCCGCCGAGCCGTCGGCGGTGCGTTCGACGCGCGGCGGCGTCGTCCTGGACCCTCCGGGCATGGCCTGCCCGCCGTCGGTGCCGGTGGAGGACGTGTGGGTGGAGGGCCCCGGCGGCCGTATCCACGCCCTGATCCAGAAGCCGGCGGGCGCGAGCGGTCCGCTGCCGACGGTCTTCGACCTGCACGGCGGCCCGACCTGGCACGACAGCGACTCCTTCGCCGCGGGCCCGGCCGCCTGGGTCGACCAGGGCTACGCGGTGATCCGCGTCAACTACCGCGGCTCCACCGGCTACGGCCGCGCCTGGACCGACGCCCTGAAGCACCGGGTCGGCCTGATCGAGCTGGAGGACGTGGCCGCGGTGCGCGACTGGGCCGTCGCCTCCGGCCTCGCCGACCCCACCCGAGTGATCCTGACCGGCGGCTCCTGGGGCGGCTATCTCACCCTGCTCGGCCTCGGCATCCAGCCCGAGGCGTGGACGGTGGGCATCGCGGTCGTTCCCGTCGCGGACTACGTCACCGCGTACCACGACGAGATGGAGGCCCTGAAGGCCATGGACCGCACCCTGCTGGGCGGCACCCCGGAGGAGGTCCCCGAGCGCTTCGAGGCCTCGTCCCCGCTGACCTACGTCGACGACGTCAAGGCCCCGGTCTACATCTCGGCGGGCGTCAACGACCCGCGCTGCCCGATCCGCCAGATCGACAACTACGTCAAGCGCCTGGAGGCGCGAGGCGCGACCCACGAGGTCTACCGCTACGACGCCGGGCACGGCTCCCTGGTGGTGGACGAGCGGATCAAGCAGGTGAGACTCGAAATGGACTTCGCGGAGCGGCACCTGGGCGGCTAGGGCGGCCAGGGCAGAGGGGGGCGGAGTCTCCTGGAGGGTCAGCGCAGTTCCGCGAGGCCTCGGCGGGTGGCGGCCACCACCACCCGGTCCCCCTTCTCCAGCACGTGTTCCGGTGCCGTGTCCGTGCGGCCCTCCAGCGCCAGCACCCGCCAGGACCCGGCCCGGAACGCGTCCCGTACCGTCCGGCCCTCCAGCTGGGGATGCCCGGCCACATCGACCGCGGCGAACAGCAGCACCCGCCGCTCCACCGCGATCGCGCCGAGCACCTGCCGCCCGAGCATCGCCCCGGCGAACGCGGGCGCGGCCAGATGAGTGACGCTCCTGCTCCGGGTCAGCGCATGCGGATACGCCGCCCGCAGCGTCCGGTAGACGGCGGTGGCGAAGTCGTCGTCGTACAGCCGCAGCACCACCCGCAGATCGGGCCGTACGGACCGCGCGTACAGCACGGCCTCCAGATTCGTGGTGTCCGCGCTGGTCACCGCGAGCAGGGCGTACGCCCGATGGATCTTGGCGGACTCCAGGACCCCTTCCTGGGTGACATCGCCGAGCACCACCGGCACCCGCAGCCGTCGCGCGGTCGCGAGGCCCCGCGCCTCCGGGTCGGACTCGACGCAGACGACGGGGATGTTCAGCTCGCGCAGCCGGGTCAGCACCCGGGTGCCGATCTTGCCGAGTCCGAGCAGCACCACATGCCCGCCGAGCCCGCGCGGCGGTTTGCGCAGGGCGGAGGCGGTGCGGAAGGTGCCGAGCGCCTCCAGCACGGCGGCGAGCAGCACCGGAAGCAGCAGCAACCCGACGAGCCCGGAGAGGAGTTGGAGGATCTGCCGGCCGAGCGGCGCCCCGATGGCGGGGTTGTCGATCGCGAACAGGTCGAGGAGGGTGTAGTAGAAGGCCCGCAACGGATGGATCCCCGGCGTGGCCACCCACAGCGCCACCGCGAGGGCGACCACGCACGCCACCATGCCCGCCAGCGACCAGCGCAGCCGGCGCGAGAACAGCGAGGCGAGCGGTGGTACGCCGCCCCGGCCGGGTACGGCCGACTCCCTGCCGCCCGCCGACGACACCTGCTCCAGCACGACGGCCGTCCGCCCGGCGGCCTGCCGTACCTCGTCGTCGTCCGGCAGCAGCCGTGGCTCCGGCTCTCCGCCGCCCTCGGGGTCCGGGCCGGTGGGGGAGAGCAGGGCGAGCGTGGCCAACCCGCTGCCGGCCGCAGGCCGTTCGACGGCCCGCAGCAGCAGCCCCTCGGTCTGGACGACCTTGCTGGTGCCCGCGACGGCGGTGGCGGCCAGCGCCGGCGCGGCGGTGTCGGCGTCGGACAGCACGGTGGTGGACGCGTCCGAACCGCCCTCGTCGTTGCCCGCGGCCAACGCGGCAGCCTGGTCGAGGAGTTCCTCGATGTGCTGGCCCAACCGGCGGTTGTAGAGCCGGAGGACGAGCCGCAGTCGCGGGTTGAGCCGCCGGGCGGTCAGCGCGGCGCGGATGTTGGTCTCGTCGTCGTCGAAGACAAGGGCGAGCGCGGTGGCCCGTTCCACCCCGGCCTCGGCGAGCGCGGCCTCGGTGATCTCGGTGGTCGCCAACACATGTGTGGTGTCACCGCCGTTGCCGTTGCCGCCGCTGCCCGTGCCCGTCGTAGCCGATGACCCCGACCCCGACCCCGATCCCGACCCCGATCCCGACATCGAGCCGGACCCGGACCCGGTGCCTGTGCGGCCGACCGCGGCGCTCACCACACGGTCGAACAGCGCGGCGGAGGCCAGCCGGGCCCGTCCGACCACCGGAGGCCTCGCGGTGCGCTCGTTCGGCGGTACCACGAGGGTGACCCGTTCGCCGTAGACTCCGCGCAACTCGGCCGCCAGCCGGTGCGCGAGCCCGTCGTCACCGCACACCACCATGTGCGGGGCACTTGGCCCCCCTTGATTCGGAACGCTCGCCACGAGGGAAAAGACTGCCCCAAGGACACAGGTGGTTCCAGTAGTTCCATGAACACACGTGCGCCGCCCCGCGTACCGAGGGGGAGGGAGCGCACCAGGACAGCCAGCCGGAGGTAACCGTACGTGGCCATCACCGAAGACGCCCCGCCCGGCACGGAGGCCGGCGCCGAGCCCGGCCCGGAGAGCCGCCGGCTCAGCTCCCCGCTGGTGCTGACGCTGATTCTGCTGCTGGCGGTGCTCGCCCAGTCCCCGATCCGTGGGCTCCTCGGCACCCCGCTGATGCAGAGCTGGATGACGGTGTTCGTCGCGGTGACCGTGCAGGCGCTGCCGTTCCTGGTGCTCGGCGTGCTGCTCTCGGCGGCGATCGCGGTGTTCGTGCCCCCGTCCTTCTTCGCCCGCGCCCTGCCCCGCCGCCCCGCCCTCGCGGTACCGGTCGCCGGGGTCGCGGGTGCGATCCTGCCGGGCTGCGAGTGCGCGTCGGTGCCCGTGGCCGGCGCCCTCGTCCGCAGAGGGGTCACCCCGGCCGCCGCCCTCGCCTTCCTGCTCTCCGCCCCCGCGATCAACCCGATCGTGCTGACCGCCACCGCCGTCGCCTTCCCGCACGACCCGGAGATGGTGCTGGGCCGGTTCCTGGCGAGCCTGCTGGTGGCGTGCGCGATGGGCTGGCTGTGGCAGCGCCTCGGCCGCACCGACTGGCTGCGCCCGCCGGCCCACGGCGCGCACGAGGGCGCGACGAAGGGGGAGGCGTTCTGGAACTCGGTACGGCACGACACGATGCACGCCGGCGGCTTCCTGGTGCTCGGCGCGATGGCCGCGGCCACGCTGAAGGCCGCGACCCCGGCGGACTGGCTGCGCGCGGCGGCCGGGAACCCCGTCTTCTCCGTGCTCGCCCTCGCCGTGCTGGCCGTGCTGCTGTCCATCTGCTCGGAGGCGGACGCGTTCGTCGCGGCCTCCCTCACCCAGTTCTCCCTGACGGCCAAGCTGGTGTTCCTGGTGGTGGGCCCGATGATCGACCTCAAGCTGTTCGCGATGCAGGCCGGCACCTTCGGCCGCGGCTTCGCCCTCCGCTTCGCGCCCGCCACCTTCGCGATGGCCGTCGCGGGCGCCGCACTGACCTCGGCGGTGCTGCTGTGAACCGCCAGGCGCAGGCCGCCGTCATGTTCCTGCTCGGTGCCGCCCTGCTGCACGCGGGCAGCACCGACCTGTATCTGCGGTACGTCAAGGCGGGCCTGCAACCGCTGCTGCTGGCCTCGGGCGGGGTCCTGATCGCGGCCGCGCTGGCGACGGTCTGGTACGAACGCCGGCGCAACCGGTCCGCGGGGCACCCGCATGACCACGCGCACCCCGAACCCCGCATCTCCTGGCTCCTGCTGCTCCCCCTCCTCGCCCTCATCCTCATCGCACCGCCCGCCCTCGGCTCCTACAGCGCGCTGCGTTCCGGTACGGCTCTGCAGAAGCCGTACGCCTACGGCACGTTGCCCACGGCGAACCCGGCCCCGCTCTCCGTGATCGACTACGCCTCCCGCGCGGCCTACGGCCACGGCCGCTCCCTGCACGGCCGCACGGTCCGCCTCACCGGGTTCCTCGCCCTGGACCACTCGGGGGCGCCGTACCTGGTCCGCATGGCCCTCAACTGCTGCGCCGCGGACGCCCAGCCGGTCAAGATCGCCCTGACCGGCAGCCTGCCGCCGGTGCTGCGCCCGGACGCCTGGCTGGACGTGACCGGCACCTACTCCCCACGCCTCACCCACGACCCGGTCAACAACGGCCCCATCCCGTATCTGAACGTGACCTCGGCACAGCCGGTCCCGGTGCCGCACGACCCGTATGACGAGACGTGGAACAACTGACAGGCGCGGGAAGACCTTGCCCGCGCCCCTTTCCGTGCCTACGCCTCCGTCTTGGTGCTTACGCCTCCGTCGTCCCGAACCGCTCCAAGTCCCGCAGCCATGCCTGAGCCGTTCCGTCGGACGGGGCGCGCCAGTCGCCGCGTGGGGAGAGGGAGCCGCCCGCCGAGACCTTGGGGCCGTTCGGCATGGCCGAGCGTTTGAACTGGGAGAACGCGAAGAAGCGGCGGATGAAGACCTCCATCCAGTGCCGGATCTGCGTGAGGTCGTAGGCGCCGCGGTCGGCCTCCGGGAAGCCGGGGGGCCAGGCGCCGGACTCCGCGTCGTGCCAGGCGTGCCAGGCGAGGAAGGAGATCTTCGAGGGGCGGAAGCCGTAGCGCAGGACGTGGAAGAGGGTGAAGTCGTGCAGCGCGTACGGGCCGATCTTCGACTCGGTGGACTGCATCTCCTCGCCGGGAACGAGTTCGGGGCTGATCTCCGTGTCCAGGATCGCGGCGAGGATCTTGCCGGTCTCCTCGTCGAACTGCTCGCTGCTGATGACCCAGCGGATGAGGTGCTGGATCAGCGTCTTCGGCACACCGGAGTTGACGTTGTAGTGGCTCATCTGGTCGCCGACGCCGTACGTCGACCAGCCGAGCGCCAGCTCGGAGAGATCGCCGGTGCCGAGCACGATGCCGCCGCGCTGGTTGGCCAGCCGGAACAGATAGTCGGTGCGCAGGCCCGCCTGGACGTTCTCGAAGGTGACGTCGTACACCGGCTCGCCGGCGGCGAAGGGGTGTCCGATCTCCTTGAGCATCAGGCGCGCGGTCGGCGTGATGTCCAGCTCGGCCGCGGTGACGCCGAGGGCCCGCATCAGCCGGTGGGCGTTGTCCTTGGTGTGGTCGCTGGTGGCGAAGCCGGGCAGGGTGAAGGCCAGGATGTCGCTGCGCGGGCGGCCGGCGCGGTCCATCGCGCGGGCCGCGACGATCAGCGCATGCGTGGAGTCCAGCCCGCCGGAGACACCGATGACGACCTTGGGGCCGCCGATCGCCGCGAGGCGCTGCTGCAGGCCCGCCACCTGGATGTTGTAGGCCTCGTAGCAGTCGAGGGCGAGGCGTTCGGCGTCGGCGGGCACGAACGGGAAGCGTTCGACGCGGCGGCGCAGGCCGAGGTCGGCGGCGGCAGGCGGGGCGAGTTCGAAGGACACCGTGCGGAAGTCGCCGGTGCGGGCGGCGTGGGTGCGACGGTTCTCGCCGAACGTGCCCATCCGCTGCCGCTCCTGCCGCAGCATGTCCAGGTCGATGTCGGCCACCGCGTACTGCTCGCCGAGCGGGAACCGCTCGCTCTCGTCCAGCAGCACCCCGTTCTCGTAGATCAGGGTCTGGCCGTCCCAGGACAGATCGGTCGTCGACTCGCCGAGGCCGGCCGCCGCGTAGACGTACGCGGCGAGACAGCGTGCGGACGCCGAGCGGCACAGCAGCCTGCGGTCCTCGGCCCGGCCGACCGTGATCGGGCTGCCGGAGAGGTTGACGAGGACGGTCGCGCCGGCCAGCGCCGCCTCGGCGCTCGGCGGCACCGGGACCCACATGTCCTCGCAGATCTCGGTGTGCAGCACGAGCCCGGGCACATCCGCCGCGGCGAAGAGCAGATCCACGCCGAACGGTACGTCCGTGCCGCAGAGCCGGATCGTTCCGCCGCGCTCGTCGTCGCCGGCGGCGATCTGCCGGCGTTCGTAGAACTCCCGGTAGTTCGGCGGGTACGACTTCGGTACGACGCCGAGGATCCGGCCGCGGTGCACGAGCACGGCGCAGTTGAAGATCCGGTCGCGGTGGCGCAGCGGGGCGCCGACGGCCAGCACCGGCAGCAGGTCCGCCGACCCGGCCACGATCGTGGTGAGCGCCGTCTCCACGTCGTCGAGCAGGGCGTCCTGCAGCAGCAGGTCGTCGATCGCGTACCCGGTCAGACACAGCTCCGGGAACACGGCGACGGCGACGCCCTCCTCGGCGCAGCGGCGCGCATGGCGCAGTACCGCCTCGGCGTTGGCGGCCGGGTCGGCGATGACGGTGTGGCCCGTACACGCGGCGACGCGCGCGAAGCCGTGCTGGTAGATCGACCAGAAGCTCAACGGGACCTCTTTCCGAAGCGACTTTCCTACAAGGGGAAGCCTAAAGGGCGGGCCGCCGACCGCCGCCGACCTGCGGGTTTCAGTGTGCTGAAGCCCGCTGTGCCCGGCTGAAACCCGGGTGAAGCCGAACTGAACCGCCGCGGCCGCACGCTCTGGGGCATGACGACGACACCACGCACACTCGCCATCGCGGCCACCGGGCTCCGCAAGGCCTACGGGGACAAGACGGTCCTCGACGGCATCGACATCCATGTCCCCGTCGGCACGGTCTTCTCCCTGCTCGGGCCGAACGGCGCCGGCAAGACCACGGCGGTCAACATCCTGTCCACGCTGATCTCGGCCGACGCCGGCGAGGCGCGGGTCGCCGGGCACCACCTCACCCGCGAGGCCCAGGCGGTCCGGGGCGCCATCGGGGTCACCGGACAGTTCTCCGCCGTCGACGGGCTGATCACCGGTGAGGAGAACATGCTGCTGATGGCCGATCTGCAGCACCTCTCCCGCCGGGAGGGCCGGCGGATCACCGCCGAGCTGCTGGAGCGCTTCGACCTGGTCGAGGCCGCGAAGAAGCCCGCCTCCACCTACTCCGGCGGTATGAAGCGCCGCCTCGACATCGCCATGACCCTGGTCGGCAACCCGCGGATCATCTTCCTGGACGAGCCGACCACCGGCCTCGACCCGCGCTCCCGCCACACGATGTGGCAGATCATCCGCGAGCTGGTCGCGGGCGGCACGACCGTCTTCCTCACCACCCAGTACCTGGACGAGGCCGATCAGCTCGCCGACCGCATCGCGGTGCTCAACGGCGGCAAGCTCGTCGCCGAGGGCAGCGCCGAGGAGCTGAAGCGGCTGATCCCGGGCGGCCATGTGCGGCTGCGGTTCGCCGACCCGGTGCTGTACGAGCGGGCGGCGACCGCGCTGCGCGAGGCCACGCGTGACGACGAGGCGCTCACGCTGCAGATCCCGAGTGACGGCAGCCAGCGCGAGCTGCGCGCCGTCCTCGACTGGCTCGACGCCGCCGGCATCGAGGCCGACGAGCTGTCCGTGCACACCCCGGACCTGGACGACGTGTTCTTCGCCCTGACCGCAAGCCCCGTACCCGCCCAGCCCGCCAACTGACCCCGCGAACCCGCGCGACCGCCCACGACCCCCGCGAACCCCCGCGAAGGAGACCCCCCGATGAGCCCCGCCACCTACGCCGTCCGCGACAACCTCACCATGCTGCGGCGCAACCTCCTGCACGCCCGCCGCTACCCCTCCCTCACCCTGAACCTCCTGCTCACCCCGGTCATCCTGCTGCTGGTCTTCGTCTACATCTTCGGCAACGTGATGAGCGCCGGCATCAACGGCGGCCACGCCGACCGCTCCCAGTACGTCGCCTATCTGCTCCCCGGCATCCTGCTCATGACCATCGGCGGCACCGCGATCGGCACCGCGGTGACCGTGGCCACCGACATGACCGAGGGCATCATGGCCCGCTTCCGCACCATGGCCATCTCCCGGGCCTCCGTGCTGATCGGGCATGTGGTCGGCAGCGTGATCCAGATCATGGCGTCCCTGCTGCTCGTGCTGGGCGTCGGCGTCGCCATCGGCTTCCGGCCGAACGCGACACCGCTGGAGTGGCTCCTGGCCATCGGCCTGCTGACGCTGGTCAGCATCGCGATGACCTGGATCGCGGTCGGCATGGGCATGGCCAGCCCCAACGCCGAGGGCGCCAGCAACATGGCGATGCCGCTGATGATCCTGCCCTTCCTGGGCAGCGCCTTCGTGCCGGTGCACCTCATGCCGGTCTGGTTCCGCTGGTTCGCCGAGTACCAGCCCTTTTCGCCCGCCATCGAGACCCTGCGCGGGCTGCTGCTGGGCAGCGGGATCGGCACCAGGAACGCGGTGCTGGCCGTCGGCTGGTGCCTGGCCCTGAGCCTGCTGGGCTACCTGTGGTCCAAGGCGCAGTTCAACCGCGAGCCGCGGCGGTGAGGCCGGGCGGGCCATCCGCCGGCAGGCTCGGCGGGCCACCCGCCGGCCGGCCCGGGCGGATCAACCGCCGGTCAGCTCGCGCAGCGCCGCGGCCCGCAACTCCTCCCACCCCAGGGCGGCGTATCCCGACCTCGCGTCGGTGTACGCCGCCCTGTCGGCGTGCTCGGCCGCCTGCCGGGCCCGCGCCGAGGACAGGGTGGGGACGTCCCGCATCACCGGCATCCGCTCCGACAGCGCCACCAGCCGTACGGCCGCGCTCTCGCCACGGGTCAGCCCGATGAAGCCGAGCGCCAGCAGGGCGGTGCCGTACACCGGCTGTTCCATCGGCTCCCCGGCACCGGGGGAGCCGGACAGCATCCCGAGCAGCCGTTCCCGCAGGTCCTCGGCCAGCCGGGCGACCGGCTCCAGCCGGCCGTGCTGCGCGTGTGCCGCGAGCGTGGCCGCCGTGACCTGAAGCGACCACGAATCCAGGAACGGATCACCCGTGGTCAGCAGGCTGGCCTCCCGGATCCCGCCCGCCGCCTGCCGCCACAGGCCGAGGCCGACCTCGGTCAGCCCCCGGGCCAGTGCGATCTCCGCCCGGGCCTGAAGCAGTTCGGGTGTGAAGCCCTGAGCGGGGTCCGGCTGCCTGTCCAGGGTGGCGAGGCCCAGCCAGTGCTCCGCCTCGTCGACGTCTCCCCGCTGCAGACAGGCGAACACCAGCCCGTAGCGGACGCCGATCGCGTCCGACCAGGTACTGACCTCACTGAGCGCGTCCGCGGCCCGGAGATGGTCGTACGCCTCCGCGCCGCGCTCCGTCTTGAGGCACAGCTCGCTGATCCGCCCGTGACCGAGCAGCATCATGACCGGGCTGCCCTGCGGCCCCACCGCGGTGAGCATCCGGCGCGCGTACTCGAGCGCGCGCTCCGTCTCGTACGCGGATTCCCACAGGTAGCTGGCGACGCCCGCCGCGATGCCCGCCAGCAGCGGTTCGCCGGCGTCGCACAACTCCTCCAGCCGGGCCCACCGCGGCGGGAGCATGTCCGGGACGGCGCACAGCACGACGGACAGGGCCCGCACCACGCTGTCCGGCGGAGCGGCCGGCAGCCGGCGCAGCGTGACGAGCTGGCGTACGGCGTGCGGGCCGAAGCCCATGAAGAGGCCAGCCGTGCAGATCGCCGCCGCGCTGCGGGCCGTCTCCACGTCCTCGGGGTGCTCCGGTCCCGGGCGGAAATGGGACAGCGGCCCGCCGGTCTCGGCGGCGAGGGTGATGAACCGGGTGTAGCTGTTGCCGACGGACCACAAGGAGGCCAGTACGGCGGTGACGGCGGCGATGGCCGGCCCGTCGGCCCGGGCCAGGGCGTGCCGCAGCGCCAGCACCAGGTTGTCCTGCTCGGCACGGAGACGGTCGACGGAGGCCAGCGCGTCACCGCGGAACATCACGTCGTGGTGCGCCCGGCCGAACTCCCGGGCCCAGGAGAGGAACCGGCCGGTCACCACTTCCTCCTCGCCCGCCTCCACACACCGGGCGGCGCTGAACTCCCGCAGCGTCTCCAGCATGTGGAAGCGCACCCCGGACGGGCTGTCCCCCACCTTGACCAGGGACTGACCGGCCAGCTGCTCCAGCAGGTCCAGCGCGCCCCCGCCACCGTCCCCGGCCTCGGCCCCGCCCCCGCCCTCGGCCTCGCCGAGCACGTACTCCGCGGCGTCCACGGTGAATCCCCCGGGGAAGACCGACAGCGCGCGCAGTGCCGCCTGGCCGTCGTCCTCCAGCAGATTCCAGCTCCACTCGACCACGGCCCGCAGGGTGCGATGCCGCTCGGGTGCGTCCCGGGCGCCGCCGCGCAGCAGCGCGAAACGGTCCTTCAGGCGGCGCGAGATGTCGGCCACGGAGAGTACCCGGACCCGGGCCGCGGCCAGCTCCACGGCGAGCGGCAGCCCGTCCAGGTGCCGGCAGATCTCGGCGACCGGACCGGCGGGCAGCTCCACACCGGGCCGGGCGGCCCGCGCCCGCTGGACGAAGAGTTCCACCGAGGTCGTCTGGGACAGCTCCGGCAGCGCGTACACGGACTCCGAGGTCAGCCCGAGCGGAGCCCGGCTGGTCGCCAGCACCCGCAGCTCCTTCGACCGAGACACCAGCGCCTGTACGAGACCGGCCGCACCCGCGAGTACGTGCTCGCAGTTGTCCAGCACCAGCAGGGCGGGACCGGGACCCAGCGCGGCGGCGATGCCGCTCGCCTCGTCCCCGCCGCCGGTGAACTGCCGGCCCTCCCCGGCCCCGACCGCCGAGGCCACTTCACCGGCCACGTCGTCGTCGGCGGTGACACCGGCCAGGGTCACGAAGTGCACCACGGGCTGCTCGGCCGCCCGGCTCACCGCGTGCGAGAGACGGGTCTTGCCCAGCCCGCCGGGCCCGACCACGGTCACCACGCGGGCCGCGCGCAGCAGCCCGGACACGGCGGCCAGGTCGGCGTCCCGGCCCAGCAGCGGGTTCGGCTCGTGCGGCACACCGTGCCGGACCGGGGGTGCGTCCGCGTTCAGCAACTCCTGGTAGACAGACCTGAGTTGAGGGCCGGGATCGGTGCCCAGCTCGTCCCGCAGCCCGCGCCGGTACGTGTCGTACCGGGTCAGTGCCGCGGCCCGGCCCGCGCCGGCGGCCTCGCAGCGCAGCAGCTCCGCCAGCACCTCCTCGTCGCGCGGCAGCTCCCGGGCCAGTTCGGCCAACGGCCGCGTGGCCTCCGCACGCCGTCCCGTCCGGGCGAGGGCGAGTGCCCGCAGCCGGTCCAGGGAACGCAGCGCCCGGACGCGATCGGCCCGCAGCGCGACCACCGGGTCGCGCAGATCCTCTCCCGCCACGGCGCCCGTGCTCCCGTCCCACAGCGCCAGCCCCGCCTCGGCCTCGGCCAGGGCGCCCGTGTGGTCCCCGGCCCGCGCCCGCCGGGCCGCCTCCGCCTCGTGCCTCAGCAGCGCGGAGCTGTCCACCTGGGTCTCGTCCAGCGCCAGCCGGTAGCCGGTCGGTGTGCTCACGATCAGTTCGGCGCCCAGTTGCGACCGGAGCCGCGACACCAGGATCTGCACCGCCTTGCCCGGCCGCTCCGGCAGCTCGTCGGGCCACAGCCCCTCCACCAGGCGGCCCGTGCTGCAGCCGGCGCGCAGATCCCCGGCGAGCAACGCCAGCAATCCGCGCAGCCGCGGCGCGGTGATCTCCCGCCCACGAAAGGCGACACGGTCCAGGAGGGTCAAGTCGGTGGTCACGTCGGAAGACTAGGGCCTGCCCGGCGGATCAGGCCGAGGGAAGGCGGCGGCGGTCGCCAGGCGCTGAGCCGCCCATGGGACACCGGGCGTGCGGTGAGGAAGGTGGGTCGAGGGGCGCCGGAGCTGATCACGGCGCCCCTCGGGTCACGGGAAGCGGCGGCGGCGGGACGCGGCGCCAGCGCGGCATGGCGTCGGCGGGACGCGATACCGGGTGGCGCGGGCGCTTCCGGTCAGCGCGGCTCACGACGCGACGGCCGAGCGGGACTCGGCGGCCGGTCGAGCAGGAGTCAGGCGCTGACCCAGGTGAAGACGGCCGGATGCAGCAGCGCGGACAGGGTGGTGAGGACCGCGCCGACGGAGACGACGAACAGCACCGGGTTCTTCATCAGGACCCGCGGATGCAGTTTGCGTACGGCCTCGGGGAACTCGCGGACGGGCTGGACCGGTTCGAACAGCCCGCCGGCGGCGCGGCGTCTCGTTCTGCCGCCGCCCGCGGGCCGGGGCGGGGGTGCGGGGAGGGACGGTGGGGCCTGCTCGGGGGCGGCGGGAAGCATGGACACCTTCGTGCCGTGAGGCGAGACGGGGACGGTGGTCGACGGCCGCCCGCGCGTCACCGTGGCCTGGTGTCACCACGGCCTCGCGCCACTGCGGCTTCGCGCCACTGCGGCTTCGCGCCACTGCGGCTTCGCGCCACTGCGGCGTGGGCTCCGCCGGTCGTGCGGTGCCCTGGACCGGGTGGCCGGCATCGACCGCGCCCACTTCACGTCGTCCGTCGAGTCCGGCTGACCGGCCGACACCTCCGGCGCTTGGGATCACTTCCGGCGCTCTTAGGATCACTGACATGGACACTGTTGGTTTCTTCGCGCTCGCCCTGGCCGTGCTCGGCTGCATCCTCTCGGCCGAGAGCCGGTTCACGCGGGCCGACCGGCGGATGGCGCGCGTCGAGCGCAAGGTCGACCTCATCATGAAGCACCTGGATCTGCGGGAGGACCTGCGGATGGACGAGGTGGCCGCGCTCGTGCGCGAGGGCAAGAAGATCCACGCGATCAAGCTGTACCGGGATGTCACGGGCGCCGATCTGAGGGAGGCCAAGGAGGCCGTCGACCGCCTCGGCTAGAACCCGCGGACCGCGCCCCCCTCACAGGTCCGTCAGCCGGGCCTCTTCCAGGTCCAGCGAGCGCTGTAGCCGCCGCCGCGTCGTGTCGCTGATCGCGTGGGCGTCGTAGAGCCGCTGCAGTTCGCCGGTCTCCACGTCGATCAGGTCCCGCCGCAGCTGGCGGTAGACGCGGTCGGCGGACTCCGTGGCCTGGCCGCCGGCGGCGCCGTCGCTCTCGGTGAGGCGGTCGCGGGCGTCGTCGAGGCGTGCGGTCAGGCCGCGGCGCAGGCGGTCCAGGACGACGTCGGGCACGACCTCCAGTTCCGCGAGTTCTTCCAGGCGGGCCAGGCCGGCGTGGGCGAGGTGGGAGCGGGCCTGGGCTTCCTCGCGGGCGGTGTGCGCGGGTTCCAGGGCGATGCCGGAGGCGCGGACGACGGGGGCGAGGGTGAAGCCCTGGACGACGAGGGTGACGACCACGACCGAGGTGGTCAGGACCAGGACCAGGGGGCGGTCGGTGAGCGGGGTGCCGTTCTTCGCGGTCTCGGGGATGGACAGCGCGGCGGCCAGCGGCATCACGCCGCGGGTGCCCGCCCAGGTCAGCACCATCGGAATCCGCCAGTTCAGGCGGCCGAGGCCGCCCTTGCGCTGGACGACCGCCGACAGCGGCGCCAGCCAGAACAGCCGTACGGCGATGAGGGTGGCGGCGACGGCGAGGGCGTACAGGGGCCAGGAGCGGTCGCCGTCCGCCAGGGC
>NZ_BMVG01000023.1 GCF_014650595.1 Streptomyces alanosinicus | reverse complement strand
CTGCCCCACCTGTCACCGCAACATGCCAGAGCCGATACGAACCTGACCAAGCCCTACTAGGGCCTGTCCGGCGGATCCTGTCGCGGACGCGGGGGTCGGCACGCCCATCTGCGGCGTTGTCGTCGGTCGCCGACTCCCCCACGCTCGACTCCGCTCGCGCGGGGGGACCCCCACCGCGTCGACTCCCTCCTCCGCCTTGCAGCTGGACGCACCGACCCCCGCTCACCTGCGCCGATGAGGCACCGTCACTTTCCCGCGACCTGATCCGCCGGACAGGCCCTAGCGGGCAGCCATCAGCCCCGCGACGATGGCCACGACCAGCACCAGGCCGAGGCTCAGTGCCACGCGCCTGGGGTCTCCTCCAGTGGCATGGCCTGAGGGCCTGTGACCCCGGGGAAAGGGGATCCAGGTGAAGCCCTGTGAGTCCCCGCTGTGCTGGTGGTGATTGCCGTGGTGGCCCGACCCGCTGCTGTGATGGTGGTGGCCCAACCCGCCGCTGTGGTGGTGCCCGCTGAATCCCCCTCCGTGGTGTCCGCCTCCGCTGAATCCTCCGCCGCCATGCATGGTCTTCACCCCGTTGCTCGTGATCCGTTCTCCACCAGCCCCTGCCCGGGTTCCGGTGGCCTACACCTGAAAGCGAGCCTCCATGCAACGGGGTCGGTTCAGCTTTGGGGGCGTGCCCCGGGGGTGAGTTCGACGCGCAGGTTGTCGCCGTCCTGCAGGATGTACGCCGCGGCCGTGTCACGCGTCCACCCCACAGGGATCAGGTAGTAGCGCCCTGATCGGTCGATGAGGCGCCGCAGCCCCGTATAGCGGTAGCGGAAATGCACCGTCGGGCCGAGGTCCTGGACGGCGACGCCCGGCCCGGCGATGCTGTACCGCTCGGTGGTGAAGACAGTCACCCCGGTGAGTCGTACGACGTGATGGCCGAGATCCTTCGCGTCGTCGGCGCCCATCTGGGCTGCTGCCAGCGTCCCGGCCCACAGGAGCAGCACTGCCCCGGCGAGGGTGCGGGCGTTGGCACGGCGGGGCCCGGCGTCGGCGAACCCGGTCCGCCGGGCGTCGAGGCGAGCAAGGTGGATGCCGACGGCGAGAACCAGCAGGGCCAGCCATCCGTAATGGACGACTCTTGACATGTAGGCGAACAGCAAGACGCCCAGTGCCACGACCGCCACGTGCCCTTGGACCAGCAGCGCGACCAAGCGTGCCCAGGCGGCGGCGAGCTGGTCGGCTTTGGGGATCCGACGGATGAGGGCGTAGTCGCTCGGGTTCCGCAGGACCAGCAATGCCGCGGCGAGCCCGACGATCGACGGTCTGTTGATGACACGGAGGCTCTGGATGGCCAGTTCGGCGTAGCCGATGCCGAGGCTGAAGACGTCCAGGTGGAAGTAGGCGTAGTAATTGGCGAGGTAGACCGCGCCCAGGTAGAACATGAGCGCCGCGATGAGGGAGGCCTGCGCCACGGTAGCGCTGAGCACTGTGGGCAGGGACGCCGCGCGGTGAGCGGGGGCCGGCGGGTCGGCGTCGGTCATCGGGTGCCCGTAGGGCTGGCCGTCGAGCAGGGCGAGCCGGACCTGGACGGCGAGGGCTTCGGCGTCGGGCCTGCTGCCGGGGGCGTGTCACTGGTCGAGCTCGTCGCACCGGACGACGTTCCGCCGCCTCCCTGCGACGTGCCCACCGACCCGCTGGGCGGGCAGGTACCTGTACCGCCGCTTGACATTCCACCACTGGAGCTTCCCCCGGTGCTGCCGCTCCCGCCGCCCGGGTCGACACCCGGCGGCGGCAGAGGGCCCACGGTGGCGGAGGGCGGCGGAGCGACGGGGGGAATCGGATCACCGCCGTACGTCCACGTACCGCCCGCCGACGACGTGCCGCCCCCTGACGATGACGTACCGCCCGCCGCCGCGGCGCCACCGGCCGTGCGCCCGTGGGACGGCGCCAGACTCGGGGAACCGCCGGAGGCGGAGGAGACAACGCCACCACTGGGGGTCTCCGGGGCCGGAGGGGGTTGGTGCCCGCACCCGAGGCACACACCCCCCGCGACCGCACTCACCAGGGCAGCGCACAAGACCCTTGCAAACCCTGTGGACATGTCCCTCCTCCCCAAGGGTTCACGTTCACCAGAAGACCTTCCCGGCACATGACTCGGTCAAGCCACGCCCATGTGCAAGGGTTGTGTGCCGGTGGCGGCGGTCTCGGGAGAGGAGGCATTCATACTTTGCTCTGACCGCATGGGCGGCCGGTTCGGTCCCGGACTCTGAGGTCAGGCCGTGGCCTCGACCAGCCGCTTCATGCCGGGCTGGTCGGTCACGCAGCCCACCAGGCCGAGTGTCCGGGCCAGCGCCAGGTCTCGCTCGTCGTTGACGGTCCAGGCCATCACGTCGATGCCGGCGGCGCCGCACTTCTCGACGATGGCCCGGTTCAGCTGGCGCAGCTCCACGCTGACCAGGGTGGAACCGACCTTCTGGGCGCGGCCGACGAAGGTGTCACGGTGCGCGCTGGGACCGGCCACCAGCACGGTGCGGGCCTGCGGCAGCAGGTTGTGGATCTCGATCAGCGCCACGTCGTGGAACGACAGCACCGAGACCCGGTCCAACAGGTCGCGGTCGGCGAGTACCTTGGCCAGCGACCGGGCGGCGGCCACGTCCTTGATCTCCGCCTGGATCGGCAGCGTCGGCCCGACTGCGTCCAGCACCTCCCCGAACGTGGGGATGCGCTCGCCGAGGCCTGCGTCGAGCTTCTTGAGCCTCCGCAACTTCTGGTCGGCGATCGGACCGGAGCCGTCCGTCGTGCGGTCCAGGGTCTCGTCGTGCATGACGACCAGCTCGCCGTCCTTGCTCAGGTGCAGGTCCAGTTCGATGCCGTCGAGCCCCTCGCGTTCGGCCCGCAGGAAGGAGCGCAGGGTGTTCTCCGGCTCGGCGGCCATGACACCGCGGTGGCCGATGGTGAAGAAAGACACTCGGTTGCACTCCTCGGGTGTGATGGTGAGGCGCAGCCGTACGAGCGCTGTGCCCCCTCGCCGGGCGGCGGGCGACCGCCCATCGGAGCGGCCCAGCCTAGTGGGCAGGTGCTCGTGGAGTGCGGGTGGGTGTGCGGGTTGGCCGGGTGAGCGCGCGTGGACGGGCGGGGAGCGGTGCCCCCCCCCTTCACCGGAACGGCCGTGCCGTTCCGGTGAAGGGGGTCGATCAGTGTGCGGTGCTCCTGTATCGGTCAGCGGACGACGCGGACGGTCACCGGCGTGGAGATGCGGTCCGTCTTCGCGTGCTGGTGGTGCTTGTCGGTCGAGTACATCACTGCACGGAACTGCAGATCACCCGTGTGCGTGGCCTTGACGTTCGCGCGCGCGTCGCCGTTGAAGCTCCGCGTGACGGCGTGCCAGTGGCCCCAGTGGCCGGGTTTGCCGGACCGCTCCTGTATGACGAGCACGGTGTACTGCTCGGCGTCGTCGTCACCCTGGCCGTGTACCTTCACCACCTGACCCGCGTGCGCGGTGTGCGGGGTGGCCTCGATCGAGATGTCGCTCTTTGCGAACGCCGGGGATACCGCCAGTGCCCCCGAGGCCACGCCCAACGCGCCGACCACCACGAGCCGCTTCATACCAAGCTTCATGCTCGGTCTCCTTAGATACCCTTATCCCCTTTGCGTCAGTTAGACTCCATAGCTCACTAATTGACGCACTTTCACCGAGGAAGAGTGGTAGGCGCGCCCAGAAGTTGGCCCCCGATTGTCACTACCTCGTAACTGGTGTCGCATGACTACCGGCCCGCCTCACCGTTGGACTTCGGCCGACCACCCCGGCACCACCTGTGCGAGGGCTCAGTCGAGGACGAGGGGATCGGGCAGGTCGGCCGCGTGGTGCATGCGCAGCAGGGTGTGGAGGACTCCGCAGAGGCCCGACATCAGGCTCGGGGAGAACGCTTCTCGGGCCAGCCCGCCGACCGGGCCGCGTTGTTCCAGACCGGTGAGGATCTCGCCGTCCAGGTCGCAGGGGGTTCCGGAGCCCAGGGAGGTGAGGAACTGCCAGAGGCCGAGGTCGCCGTGGCACAGGGTGTGGCTCCAGCCGAACCCCTCTGCTGCGCAGGCGCGCGCGGCTCGTTCCGCCATGTCCAGGTGGGCGGGGTCGCCGGCTCGCCGGTGGAGGTCGAGCATGCCGACGCCGATTCCCGCACTGCCGTGGCACCAGCTGGTGAAGAAGTCCTCCTCGGCGCCGATGCGGGCGTCGAGCCAGTTGCCCGCCTCCGGCTGGTAGAGCGACTCCTGGTAGGCGAAAGCCCGTCGTGCGAGGTCGTCCCAGCCGCGCCGCTCGGCGGCCGATCCGGCCTCGCCGAGGGCGAGCCGGGCCAGCGCCCAGCCGATGCCGGTGGCTCCGTGGGCGAAACCGCCGATGCCCTCGGGGTTGAGGCGGGTGGTCCAGCGCGCGCCCCTCGCGTCCAGTGTGGCCTGCCCGACGAGCCGGCGCCCGATGTGGGCGGCAGCGTCCAGCCAGCGGTCCTGTCCGGTCGCGCCCGCGAGGTTCAGCAGCGGTACGACCGCGCCGGCCGCGCCGTTCAGCAGGTCCACCTCGTTGTCGTCCTCGATGAGCCGGGCGCCCGGCGTGAGCAGCGCGGCGCGTTCCGCGGCCCGTTCCAGCATCCGGTCGTCCCCCGTCACCCGGTGCAGCGCCAGCCAGGTCCACACCTGCGACGCCGCGCCGCTGAACGCACCGGGAGACGGTGTGGGGGTCCGGTCCTCGGTGCTGACGAGCACCCGCAACGCCCCTTCGAAGAGCTCGGCGACGCCCGGCACCCCGTCCGCCCGCCCGGCCCGCTCCTCGCTCAGGTACTCGGCGAGAGCGAGCACCACGCCGCCCTGACCTGTGTACAGGTCCGCGGGGAGTACGCGGATGGACCAGCCGGCGGGGGTGAACACCGGGCTGATCCACGTGGCCGTGCCGTCGGCACCCCGCACCGCTCCCTCGGACAGCCGCCGTACCATCTCGGCCGCCAGCGCCCGCCGTCGCCGTTCCCGGTCGCGGGCATGCGGATCACGGGCTGCGGACTGCACCCGGGCGGGCAGCGAACGCTCGTTGAGGTAGGCACCCACCAGCGCGTCCTGGATCACCGCCTCCTCCAGCGCCAGATCAGCGGTGCGCCAGTCCTCGATCGTGTTCCGGATCGCGGCCTCGTCGACGGTGAAGCCGAACATCGGTACGTCGCCTGCCAGCAGGTCGGCTGCCTCACTGTCGATGGCCGCCCGGTCCGTCGGTGCTCCCGGCAGCACCTCGGCGTTGCGCCGCAGGATGTCCCTCGCTCGCTCGACGGCCGCCCCCTCGTCGTGCAGGGAGGCCGGATGCCACAGCATCCGGCCGATGTCGACGTACGCCTGTGTGGGCCGCAGGATGCGGCGTGCCCGGGCACCCTGGAAGCGGCGCAGCAGCCTGGACGGATCCGTCCCGGGCCGGCGCAGATGTGCGGTCATCTCGCGGAATCCGTCGAGGACGCGGTCCCAGTACGTGCTGAGCACCGGCGTCGGGCTGGGGTGGTTGCCGGCGACGGGCATCGCGACGAGGTCCACCTGGAAGCGGGCGGCCGCGGTTCCGGCGTCCGTGATCACCGGGTTGGGGATGAGCGGCTGTTGGCCGGGGAGCGAACCGACACCGGAGATGTCCACGCCGCCGAGCGCAAAGCCGGTGCCGCGCACGGGGAGCAGCCCGGTCCGCAGCACCGTGCGGCGGATGGCGGCCGCGGCCACGTCCACCGCGTCGCCGCGGCCGCTGGGCGGGAAGGGTGCGGGGGCGTCGAAGAGCGTCTCGGCGTCCACGATCACCGGCACCGGGCCGGCGGCGATCATGTTCTCGGCGTGCATGTCGGTTCCGCCGGTGAAGCGGAGCACGGCGAGCCAATGGCCTACATTGCGGTAGAACACAGCGAGTTGGGCGTCGTCGGCGCAGTAGCGATGGGGTATGAATTCGGCCCATCCGTAGCCGGCACACGCGAGCGTCCGCGGCACCCGGATGCGCTCGTGCGGCGCCGGGGCATCGGGGAGGGACGCGAACAGCTCCTCCAGCAGCGCGCCGAGCGCCACATCCGCCTCGGACGGCCGGGGTTTGTACATGACGGTGCCGCCGTCGAAGTCGACGCGGGTGACCGTGAGTCCGCCCCGATGGCTGTCGCCCGCGCCGAACGAGAGCGCACACAGCGCACCCGCGCGTCCTTTCAGCAAGGGGCGCAGCAGCTCGCGGTCGGCCGCGAGCCGTTCCGCGCATCCGGCCGTGGCCGTCAACCACCGTCGCGCGACAGCCTCGATCCGGGGGCCGAGGCCCGGGTACCGGTTCGCCAGCCCGTCCAGGTAACCGTCCTGGTCGGCCTCCTCGATGAACGCCGCCCAGGTCTCCGTGTCGGCCTCGGCGGCACCGCTGCCCGCGGCCAGGCGCAGCGCGTGCAGTTCGATCAGGAAGAGCCGGGACAGCTTGGCGTGCAGGGACTGCAGCAGGGCGTTGTGTCCGGCCTCCAGGACCACGTGCCGCTCGGCCGGATCCAGGCCCTCCACGACGGCCAGCCGCCGGGCCAGTTCGTCCCGCCACGGACGGGCGATACGCCGCACGGGTCGGTCGAACGACGGGGACTCGTCCTTGTCCTGCTGCAGGTGCTGTGCCGTCGCGCTCACCCTCGGCCTTCCTCTCGTCGTCGACTCGGCCGTACTGCGCGGTGCCCCGACACGCGGGGAACACGGAGCCGTTCCCCGCGCCTCGGTCCTGGACCCGGCGCTCTGCTGCCCTGAGGGCCGCAGAAGGCTCAGGCCGTCAGGACGATCAGCAGCACCAGCTGCCGTGCGACCCGCTCGGGCTGGAACAGAAGCCGTACAGCGAGTCGCTGGGATCGGTGAGCGCGGCCTCGGCGGCGGAGCCGCCGACGTAGAGCGGGCCGGCGGGGTTCAGCTGGCCGAACGCGCTCTCGGCGCCGGACAGCCAGGCGTCGAGCACCGCGTGGGCCTGCACACTGCTCTGGGGCATGGTCGACCTCCGTACGTGACAAGGGACGGAATGTGCAGGTTCTGAGTATGTTCGGTTGGCGACGTGTGTGAGCCGGTCGATCCGGCCACAGTCACCTGTTCCGTGTGAGGCGCCCGGGGACACGCGGGACCGACGGAACAGCGCCGTGGTTCAGCGGTGACCGAGGTCAGGAGCGCCGTTCGGCGGGCCGACCGAACCGGCCGGGGTGGGGGAGCGAGCGGAAGGGCCCGACAGCGGGCTGCCGAGCCGGCACCGCCCACGCCACGCGGCCCTGACGGCTTCCGCGGACACCCCATGTGAGAGTCGACCGCAGTCAGACGCGGCCGGCGTCGCGTCCGGAAGCCGCTCCTCGCACACCGCGCCAAGTGACCTGACCTGTTTCGCCCTTGCGCCGGACCGGTCAGGCCGCGATCCCCGGTTGCGGCGGCTGCAGACCGAGACGCTGTCGGACAGCACCGCGATGCTGCGCTCCGCCGAGCGCAACGGCTTCGTCCACGAGGGCGTGCTGCGCTTTTCAGTGCGGGTCCGTCATGCCACTTGTGGAACCGCAGTACGCGGCCGACGCTCCGGGCGTGTCCCAGGCCCCGTAGCTCCTCAAGAGCGTTGTGGAGGGCTTGCTCCGGTGCCGGGCGGCGTGCGTGCCGGCCGCGATGCCCCGCTGGCGCTTTCGTCTCGCCTGCCGACGGACCGTCACAAATCCTCCACACTTATCGAACGATTCCTCTACATCTGCGTGTCCGCGTGGTCGCGTTCTCATGGGCGAGGTGCCCCTAGTGTCGCTTATGTCCTACTAACGGATCGTCAGGAGTTAGATGTGAACTGCGTACGCCGCTCCATGGCCCGTACGTCCGCAAGTGTGCTGCTCACCGTTGGTGCCTTCGCGCTCGCCGCTCCCGCCCAGGCACACACGGCCCCCGTCCCCGCTCCTTCGGCGCCTGCGCCGTCCGCGCCCGCGCCCTCCGCGCCCGCTCCTTCGGCGCCCGCGCCCTCCGCGCCCGCTCCTTCGGCGCCTGCGCCGTCCGCGCCCGCTCCTGCTCCCTCGGCGCCGGCTCCGTCCGCGCCCGCGCCCTCCGCCCCAGGCGGCGCTGGTGGCTCCAGCGGCACCGGCAACGGCTGCGACTGCAGCAGTGGCGGTGGCAGCGGCGCTTCGTCCCCGGCTACGCCGCCGGGTGACAGTGGCGGCAGCAGTGGTGGTTCCCAGTGCAGCACCGGGTCCGGTGGTCTGCTCGGTGGTCTGCTCAGCGCTGTACTCGGTCTGCTGGGCTTGGGCGGTGGCACGGGCTGCTAGTTCCCTCGTGGGAGCCGGCTCGGTGTAACGGTGGGGGCGTGATGGGTGTGATTCTGCGTCTGTGTGCTGTTCTTCGGGGTGGCATAGACCCCGCTGACCCGTGCGCACCCTCCTGATGCGTCACGGGCCGGCGGGCTGGAAAGGCGGCGTCCCGGGCCTCTCGTGATGGAAGAGGCCCGGGACGCCGCTGTGTGTGCGGGAGCCGGTGCTGCGTATGTGCCAGAGTTGCTGGCCTCGCCCGAGGTGGGCACCTGCCTCGGTGGCCCTCGACCGCGTGACGAGCTCGAGCGCGCTGGCTCAGCTGCAAGGGCGAGCCCGATGAGTGTTCAGGCATCCCGCAACGGTTGCACGAAGCGGCATTTTATGACCTCTTTCGGAGGTCTATACGGTCTCATTCATGGAATGGAGTTTTCTGACGGCCGAGACACTCGTGGCTGCTTTGCGTGCCGGTGAAGTGACCTCGGTGGAACTGACCGACGAGGCGATCGCCCGTATCGAGCGGGACGACAAGGCGATCAACGCGATCTGCGTGCCGGACTTCGATCGTGCGCGGGCCGCCGCACGCGATGCCGACCAGGCGCGTGCCCGTGGTGAGGACCAGCCGCTGCTGGGCATTCCGGTGACGGTCAAGGAGTCGTACGACATTGCGGGGCTGCCCACGACCTGGGGTATGCCGCCGCACCGGAACTTCGTGCCGGCCGAGGACGCGGTGCAGGTGTCGCGGCTCAGGGCCGCGGGCGCGGTGGTGCTCGGCAAGACCAATGTGCCCCTGGGGCTGCAAGACATACAGACCTTCAACGAGATCTACGGCACCACCAACAACCCGTGGGACCACCGTCGTACGTCGGGCGGATCCTCCGGCGGCTCGGCGGCGGCCCTGGCGTCCGGATTCGGCGCGCTGTCCATCGGCTCCGACCTCGCCGGTTCGTTGCGCACGCCCGCGCATTTCTGCGGCATTTACGCGCACAAGCCGACACTCGGGCTGACGGCGAGCCGCGGCATGGTCCCGCCGCCCGGGCCGGCCCTGCCGGTCGAGCACGACCTCGCCGTCGTCGGTCCGATGGCGCGCACCGCTCGCGACCTCACGCTCCTGCTCGACGTCATGGCCGGACCGGACCCGTTGACGCTCGGTGTGGCGTACCACCTGACGCTGCCGCCCGCGCGCCACGAACGGCTCCGCGACTTCCGGGTCCTGGTCCTCGACGACCATCCGCTCATTCCGACCGGGTCCGCTGTGCGGGCGGGCGTGGGCCGGGTGGCCGACGCGCTTGTCGACGGCGGCGCCCGCGTCGAACGGCACAGTCCGCTGCTGCCCGATCTGACCGAAGCCGCGATGCTCTACAGGCAGTTGCTGTTTTCGGGCTCCGTTGCACGATTTCCCGTCGAAGCGTACGAGCAGCTGCGGACCCGCGCCGCCGCACTGAGCGCAGACGACCAGAGTCTCGATGCGGCGATGCTGCGCGGCATGGTGTGCAGTCACCGCGACTGGATCGAGGCGAACAGCCGTCGCGAGCTCCACCGCCACGGCTGGCGCCGGTTCTTCGCCGAGTACGACGCCGTGGTGTGTCCCATCACGCCCACTCCCGCGTTCCCGCACGACCACAACCCCGATCCGAGGGAACGCCGGATCGACATCGACGGCGTCGAGTATCCGTACTTCGACCAGCTCGTCTGGGCCGGTCTGGCCACCATGCCCGGTCTACCCTCCACCGCTGTGCCAGCGGGCCGGTCGCCCGAGGGTCTGCCGGTGGGAGTGCAGCTCATCGGTCCGATGTTCGAGGACCGCACCCCGCTGCGCCTGGCCGAACTGCTGGAGCAGAAGATCGGCGGCTTCCAGGCACCGAAGTAGTGCAGTGGAGTTGAGACCGCCCCCTCATGAAGCAGCCTGAGCGGCGTGTCCGGCTGGTCCGGCACGCCCGCGCGGGCGTGGTCACCTCCGAGCGCCGTCTCCGAATACGTCAGCGACCTGGTGCGCAGCGCGTGCTGCGTCATCAGGCCACTGACTCCAGCCCGTAAGTGCGTGCGCGCTTGAGTGCGGAGCGCAGTTCACGGCCGTGGCGGAAGGCGAATTCGCGTGCGGGGCCTTCGAGTTCGAGGAACGTAGCGCCGCCGGCGGTCATCTGGGCTGGGTGCTGTCGGTAGTGGTAGACGACGTGGGGCAGAAGTTCGCCCGGCGCGAGGTTGGTGACACCGTTGACCAAGATGAAGTCCTCGCCCTGTGGCAGTCCTCCGTGCCCGCCGGCGGCGACGACCAGTTCGGTGTGGGCCAGGAGCATGGTCTGGCTGAGCGGGATCTGCGCCTCGGGGCTGGCCCAGTACCCCGTCACGTCGCCGGGCTGGTGGACACCGGGCGGAGTCGGGCAGCGCCAGACGGTGGTGGCACCGTCCGGATGCAGGTCCGCGATCCAGCCCGCCACCCAGCCCAGCCCGGTCTCGGTGATCCGCTGGTGACGCACGGCGAGGCTGTCGGCCGGAAGGAGATCGTCGTCGTCGCTGTAGCAGACGAACTGAGTACGGACGGTGCGCAGCCCGAGGTTGCGTGCGGCGGCGGCGCCGACCGGGCGGGGCAGGTCGACCACACGGATGCGGGCATCAGCGGCAATCGGTTCGGGCAGGCGCGCAGGGTCGGCGCCGTCGAGGACGAGGACGGCCTCCCATGGCACGGTCTGCCGGTTCAGGCTGGCATGCAGTTCGGCCAGATACCCCAGGCGCTCGGGTCGCAGCCGGGTGGGTATGACGACTGTTATGTCTGGTCGGGCGTGCGGGGAACGCTCTGCCGTGTACAGGTTGATGACCTCGATCCCTTGGAGCCGCAGGATGTAGCCCCAATTGCAGGTCCTGTTCGGCCGCGATCTGTTCCATGAACATCATACGGACCGGCGAGGAGCCGACCGGGGTTCGGGTCGTCGAGGAGACCGGTGCCCAGGAACGGCGCGGCGTCGCGCTTCGCCGCACTGCCACCCAGCGTGACCTGCACCCTGAATCAGGAGACGAATCATGCCGAGGCGGCCAAGGTCAGCGGCATCGAGTGCGTCGGCCTGGTAAGGGCCTGTCCCGGCGGTGAGTTCCCTCTTCGGCCAGGCCGCGATCGGCCTCGCGGTGAACGCGGGCGCACGCGTCATCGCCACTTCGCGCAACGCTGAACGGTTCGCCCTGCTCAAGGAACTCGGCGCGGACCGGGCCGAACTGGAGGGCTGGCTGGGAGGTCTTGACCCGATCGCCGAGTTCAACCCCCTGCTGCACATGGCAAGCGGCGTCTATCTGACCTTCTTCGGTAGCTTCGTGTTCGGAACCATCGAACCCCGCCTTGCGTCACGCGAGTTGCGCCGGAGAACCTCTGGCCGTCCGGAAGGGGCATCAGGAGCGGAGGCGGCCGGCGGAGGACGTGCGGCCACCGTATGCTCCCGGATCCCGGATCCCGGATCCCGATGGAGCAGGACCAGCAGGTGCCGCACAGGATTCGGCCAGGCCGGGACGGCTTTGTGCCATTCGTCGGCCACCTGCGTTCAACATCACCGGGGCGCGGCTAGACAGAAGGGCCGGGGGTGGCGCCGGGCCGTCCGAGGGAGCGGGGGAGTGATGGCAGCACAACGACGGCGCCGACGCTTGACGAAGCGCACACGCAGGCAGTTACAGGGCTGGGGTGCGGTGGCGGTGCTGGCCGCCGCGGTGTGGACGGCCCGGAACTGGGCGGCGGTGTGGCCTGTCCTCGCGGCCGTGCTCGCCACGGCCGTGGTGGGCGGGGCCGGCTGGGCGCTGCTGCGTGCGCACCGCCGCGCGGTCGGCCAGGACCGCATGTGGCGGGCACAGGAGGAGGCCAGGGCACGGGAGTTGTCGATGGCCGAGGTCGACGCACTGTCGTGGCAGGAGTTCGAGATGTTTGTCGCCGATCTGTGCCGGCGGGACGGCTGTACGAAGGTCGTCGTCAGCGGCAGGACCGGCGACCTGGGTGCGGACGTCATCGGCTACCTCGCCGACGGTCGCAAACTGGTTGTCCAGTGCAAGAAATACGCGCCGCACCGGAGTGTGTCCTCGGAGGACATGCAGAAGTTCGTCGGCACTGCTCGCCCCGAACACGGCGCCGACGTCGCGTTGTTCGCCACCACTGCCCGCATGTTCACCAAAGCCGCGCTGGGCCTGGCACTGCGCCAGGACGTCGTGGCCCTGCACCGCGATCTGCTGGGTTCCTGGGTCAAGGGCGCTCACCTGGAAACCTTGATCCCGCTGAACGGAAGCGGCGGCGGCACCACGCGTCGCCCGCCTGCCTGACCGGCCAGTTGGGCGGTGCGGGCGGCGTGGCCCGAGAGGATCCTGGTCAGAGGTCAGAGGTCAGAGGTCAGAGGTCAGCGGTCAGAGGCCAGCGGTCAGAGGCCAGAGGTCAGCGGTCGGCGGCCCAGGCTTCGGGCTCGGCGTCGACCAGGGCGATCTGGTGACGGCACCCTACGGCCAAGTCGCCCTGGACGCGGCCCGGGATGATCCTCGAAGCTGGTTCGGTGCCTGTGGCGGCCCACCGCGTCCCGGACGATGGGACGAGCAGGGGAGGCGGTGCAGGGGAGGCGATGATGGTGCGTGCTTTGGTCGCCGGAGTCGGGGGTTTCCCTGCCCCGAACATCAGCGAGGACGAGCTGGCCGACGGGGTGGTGGCATTCGCGCCGCTTTCCCCTGTGGGGCCGGCGGTTCAGGAGTTGGCCTCAGCGCTGGACCGCGTGGGGGTCGCAACCGGGGGAGACGCGCTGCTGGAGTGTGACCGCGAGGCCTTTCTGGCCAGATGGCGTGCCCTGCGGCGAAGCGCCGGGCGTGGGGAGCCATTGGTCGTGCACTTTGCCGGCCATGGCGTCCAGGCCACGTCCGGCGGGCTCTTTCTCGCCACCGCCGGAGCCGAGAACCGGGACGGCCTGCTGGTCGACACCTGTGTCAGTGTCGGGCAGTTACTGGAGGAGGCCGAGAACGGCGAGCATCCGGTGCTGCTCCTGCTGGACGTGTGCTCCGCGGGCCAGGCCATCGTGCAACAGCAGCTGGCCGAACTCACGGCCCGCCGTCGGCAGGACACCGCTCGGCGCGTGTGGATCATCGGCGCGTGTGCCGCCGACGCCGTCGCCTACGGTGCCAGGTTCACCACTGCCATGGCCGAGGTCCTGCACCGGCTTGCCGACGGCGACCTGGACGTCGCCCCCACCCTGGAGCACGTGCCGGTGGAGACCCTGGCTGCGGCTGTCGACCGACGGCTCGCCCGCGGCGGCGGTGCGGGCCGTGCCCGGAGCGCCGTGGTACGCAGCACCCAGCCGAGCGCCACCCCGGAGCCGCCGCCGTTCTTTCCCAACCCCGCCCATTCCGCGGTCTCCCACGTGGGCGCTCTCACCGGCCTTGACACCCGACTGCGTGAGTTCGCCCTCGGTTGCGCCCCGGGGCTGGACCCGTTGCACTTCGCCACCCGCGCCGCCGGAAACCCGGCTGCCGACGAGATCCTGTTCACCGGGCGCCGTTCCCAGTTGGCCTCGATCCAGGCCTGGCTCGACGACACCTCCCCGGAGTCCGGACGGCTGCTTGCGGTCACGGGCGGGCCGGGCAGCGGCAAGTCCGCACTGCTCGGCGTGACCGCCTGCTTGTTACATCCCGACCTGGAGCAACGGCTTGGGCGCCGCATCGGCAATGCCGTGATCACCTTCGATCCGCGCCAACCCGGCATCGTGCTGGCCGTGCATGCACGCCAACTGACCACCCAACAGATCGTCCACGCGATGGGCCGGCAACTGCAGGGGCAGCAGGGGCAGCAGACGGCAGGTCCGACCGGGTACGACGGCGGCGCCGGGCTGGTGGAGCCCCGCCCGGGCACGCCGCTGAGCACCTCCGATACCGCGGACCGAGCGGACCGGGAGGAGCTCCTGCGGGAGCTGTACGCCGCCGGCGACGTGCTGATCATCCTGGACGCCCTGGACGAGGCCACGGATCCCGCCGACGTCACGGCCGAACTGCTGCTTCCCCTGGTCCGTGGCAACAGCGGCCCGCGGGTCCTCATCGGCACTCGCCCCTGGTGGGACGCCTTGCCCGGCTTGCGCGAGCACCTGGCCGCGCGCCCCGGATCGTGCCTGGACCTGGACCCGGTCACCGGCACCGACCGCGATGTGCTGGCCGTCGACCTGGACGACTATCTCCGCAGACTCCTGCCCCGCCGACACCCGGCCCGCCGGCACTGCCACGAGATCGCCCGGCGCCTGGCCCGCTACAGCGACCACGGTGCCTTCCTGGTCGCGGCTCTCTACGCCAACCACCTTCTCACCACCTCTGAAGCCATACCGCTGAGGTCGCCTTACACCGTCACCGACGTCTTCGACATGCACGTGGCCATGCTCGCCGCGAACGACCCGTGGGTTCGGCCGGTCCTCGCCGCGGTAGGCCACGCCCAAGGCCAGGGCATGCCGCTCGACCTCATCCATGTCGTCGCCACCGCCCATCGACCCCCGGAGCCGGAGCAGCCGGCGCCGACCCTGGCCGACACCCGCCGAGCCCTGGCCAAGGCCTCCTTCTATCTGCGCACCACGCCCGACACCGACCGGCGACTGCTCTACCGGTACTTCCACAACGCCCTGACCGAACACGCCGGCACCGACCTCCGCCCCGCCACGGTCCACCACGCACTGATCAGCGCGATCCCCGCCACCGCCGACGGCACCCACAACTGGGCCCATGCCCACCCCTACCTGCTGCGTCATGCCGCCGGCCACGCGAGTCAGGCCCACGACGGCGCCCTGGACCGGCTGCTGACGGATCTGGACTACCTGGTCCACGCAGAACCCGACACCTTGGCCCCCTACCTGCACCACGTCACAACCGAGCAGGCCGTCCTGAACGCGGACATCTACCGCTCCACCATCCCGCACCACCCATACCGCCACGACGCCGCGGTCCGCCGCGATCTGCTCGCCCTTGACGCCCTCGGCTGGAAACAGCCCCGGATCGCCCGTGCCCTCACCGATGGCGCGGACCGGGCCACGGCGCCATTCACGCCGTGCTGGGCGACGCGTGTGCTTCATCCCGCCCACCGCCGCACACTCACTACACGCTCCCACCAGGTGAACGCCGTCGCGGTCGTGCCCGGCAGAGACGGCAACCCGCTGGCCGTCACCATCGGCGCGGACGGCAGCGTGATGGTGTGGGATCTGGAGTCCGGCACCGCCCGCCACGCCCTGACCGGACACACCGGTCGAGCCTTCCGTGTCGCGGCCACGATCGGTCTCGATGGCACCCCACTCGGCGTCACCACCGCGGACGAGGCCGTGATCGTGTGGGATCTGGAGACCGGTACTGCCCGCCGCACCCTGACCGGACACACCGGCCGAGCCCACCACCTCGCGGCCACGACCGGCGCCGACGGCACTCCGCTCGCCGCTGCCATGGACTCGTCCGGCTGTGTGTTCGTGTGGGACCTGGAGACCGGCGCCGCCCGCCACACCCTGCCCCTGACCGGACACAAGAACGGAGTGACCGGGGTCGCGGTCACGCCCGGTGCCGACGGCACCCTGCTCGCCGTCACCTCCGACATGAGCGGCCGTGTGATCGTGTGGGACCTGACATCGGGGACCGTTCGTCACACCCTGCCCGGACACGACGACATGGCGGCCGGGGTCGCGGCCGTGCCCGGTGCCGGCACCCCACTGGCCGTCACCTTCAGCTGGAACGGCCTCCTGATCGTGTGGGACCTGGAGACCGGTGCCGCCCGCCACACCCTGCCCCTGACCGGACACACCGATCAGGTGACCCACGTCGCGGCCATGGCCGGTGCCGACGGCACCCTGCTCGCCGTCACCGCCGACATGAACGGCCTCGTGATCGTGTGGGACCCGGTTTCGGGCAGCGCCCGCCACACACTGACCGGTCACACCACGATGGTCAGCACCGTCGCCATCGCGATCGGGCCCGGTGGCACCACGCTGGCCGTCACCGGTGACCACGACGGCCTCTTGGCCGTGTGGGACGTAGACGCCCGAACCGCTCGTCATCCTCTGAACGGACACACCGGCGAGGTCCAGAACATAGCCGTCACGACCGGGCCCGATGACAGTCGCATCGCTGTCACCACTGGGCTGGACGGCCTCGTGATCGTGTGGGACATCGACTCGGGCACACCCCGCCACATACTGACTGGACACCTTGATGCCGTGTACACGGTCACGGCCCTTTCAGGCGTCGACGGAAGCGTGCTGGCCGTTACATCCGACACACAATGGTGTGTGATCGTGTGGGACTTGCGCTCAGGCGCCGCCCGCCACACGCTGCGCGAAGTCGGTGGCACGGTGCCTCAGGTCGCACTCGCCGCCGAGGGCACCACCCCACTGGCCGTCATCGTGAGGAACAACCACCATGTGAGCCTTTGGGATCTCAACTCCGGAACGGCCCGGCACACCCTGACCACGGATGTCGGCTGGGTGAGTGCGACCGCAATCACGACCGGTACCGAGGGCACTTTGCTGGCCGTCCTCGCCGGCAGCGACACTACGGTCCATGGCGGCCTGGGTGGCCCGTTCGACGATCCCAGGGCCGGCGGCAGAGCCACGGTGATCGTGTGGGACCTCGACTCGGGCGGTGTCCGCCACACCCTGACCTCGGACACGAGCCCGATACGTGCCCTGCACACCACGTCCGATGCCAACGGCACTCCGCGGGCCGTCACCGTCGACGACGACGGTACCGTGATCGCGTGGGACCTCGAAGCCGGGACGGTCCGTCACACCCTCACCGGACACACCGGGCGCACTTCCGGGTTCACGGTCACGTCGGCTCCCGACGGTACCCCGCTGGTCGTCACCGTCGACAAAAACGGAACGGTGGTCATCTGGGATCCGGACTGCGGTGCCGTCCACCACACCTTGACGTCACGCGCAGCCCGCAGTGGGCTGGTCACGACCGTTTCCGTCAAGGGCAGGCTCATGGCCGTCGCCGTCGAGACCGGCCGCACCGTGGTCGTATGGGACCTGTACGACGGTGACGAGAGGTTCCGGTATCACTTGCCGTACAAGGTCACCCGCATCCGTTCCACTGGCACCGGCTTCGTCGTCGCCTACGGACCGGAGGTCGCCTACTTCGCTCCGACAGGCGATCTCGCATGAGTGCGAGGGGAGTTGTCGGCATCTGGGCAGGGCAGCGGCATCCGGCAACGTGTGGCGCACCGGTGACAGCGGGTACATCTGTAGACGAGCGGCCCCGGCCACGGTACGCCGCGTGATGCTTGGGGGTGCGATGGCGGCGGTCGTCCTGGTGCACGGAATCTTCAATCACATCCCTGGTGCAGCGCCGAGCGAGGCCGCTGCGCGGCGGGTGGCGGACTGCTTGCCACGCCTTGCCGAGAGCCTGGGGAAGCTGTCGATCGAGGCGCCGCGGACGGTGATGGCCTACTACGCCGACCTGCTCCGGGCCGAACTTCCCGCGCAGGCCCAGTCGGCCGGAGGCGCCGAGGACTTCGACTCCCTCGACCCGGCGGAGCGGGCGGCTGCGGCCGAGTGGCTTTCGGCTGCCGGCGCCGTGACGCCGGCCGATCCACAGAACGTGGCGCTGAAACCACTGCGGCAGATGCTGGGCTGGCTCGTCGACGAGCGCGGATCCCGTTTCACCGCGGCGGTGCGGGAGCAGACGATCAGACGGCTGGAGCGGGTCATTGTGGCGAGTCTGCGTGAGGTGGAGGCGTACACCGCGTGGCCACAGCGGCGTGAGCTGGTGCGTGAGCGGGTCGCGGGGGTGATCGCACGGGAGGCACCCTCGGTGGTGATCGCGCACTCGCTCGGTTCCTGTGTCACCTATGAGACCCTGCACGCCCAGCCGGCGCTGGAGGTTGACCTGCTGGTGACGGTCGGCTCGCCGTTGCGTGTGCCCTCGCTGCTGCGGCGCCTGGATCCGGCGCTGCGCGTCGGCCGCGGTGTGAAGCCCGCCGGGGTGGGCCGGTGGGTGAACATCGCCGATGTCGGTGACCTGGTCGCGGTGCCGCCGAAACTCGGCGAGGTGTTTCCCGTCGATACCGATGAAACCTGTGACACCGGGCTCGGGTTCCACGGACTGGGTGGGTATCTCGGCAACGTCCTCCTCGCGGCGGCCATCGCTCCCTACGTATCCTGACACTGCCTGATCCCGACCGCTCCTGGCTGCTGATCGAATGGGCCGACGGCGCAGAGGCAACCACCGAGTAGTGGCTGGTCCGACCTGTCGGCCCACATTCCGATCCTCGACCTGGTGCGATTCTTGGTCCCGTGTGGCTCGGCGTCAGGACCCGTGTGAGCTACCTGCCGAGAACGATGGTGTTGTTGCACCCCAGGGTCGAGCCGACGTTGGTGGTCTGCGGGCCGGGTGAGCCCTTGCCGTTGGACTGATTGCCCTGCTGGCCGTTCTGGACCCCGGACTCGCCCTGTACGTCGGTGTTCTCCTCGGCCGTCGTGCATGAGGTGCTCTGGCCGATGATTGTCGTGTTGTTCTCGCGTTCGTGGTGCCCCTTCCCTTGCCCGTGGGCGTAGGCGGTGCCGGCGCCGAGGAATCCGACGGTGCCGAGAAGGGCGGCCACGACAGCGGTCGTGCGAGTCTTGCGCATGTCTTCTCCGAGCGTTGAAGCGGACGCGTTTGCGATCCGCCACGTCATAAGTTGACGTGAGGTTATTGGAAAATGTCCGATTCTGTTCGTCGGCACGCCGGATCGTCGGATCAACGACCCCTATGGGCGGACAACTTCATTTCCCGTTCATGGACGGTCATGGCCGATCGTCTGAAGAGTCGGCCGCACACATCCGACGGTGGTGACCACAGTTCGTCCGTGTTGAAATCCTCCTCGGAACAGGGCGGTTCAAGACGAAATGTCACGTACGGCCCCTGTCGCGCGAGGCCGTCAGTACACCGACAGCGCCAGCAGCGTCGTGTGGTTGAGGACGAAGACGCGGTTGCCGTCGGCGGCGAGGGAACGGGGCCGGTCGTCGGCGAGAGCGAAGGTCTGGGGTTCGCCCTGTCCGGAGCGTGGCAGGCCGCTCACGCCGGTCTGCCCGCTCTCCACGATCCAGACGCTGTTGCCCTGGACAGCCGGCGGCTGCCACGGCGGGGCAACGCCGGCGACGATCACCGGGTCGGCGGCCTGGCTGCCGTCGGCGTGCAGCGAGCGCAGTGCCTCGCAGTCCAGTGCGTAGACCACGCCGCCGGCCACTGTGGGCGGGCCCCACCCGGAGTCGCTCTGCCTGGGCGGTCGCATCGGGTTCCGGGTCCACAACTGGCGGCCGCTGGTGATCTCCACCGCCGCCAGGGTGCGGCCACCGAGATAGACGGTTCCGCCGTCGATGGCGGCCCGCAGTGGCCCTGCGGCCTGCCCTTTGCGGAGCCAGGCGCGGGCGCCGTCGTCGGCGCGGACCGCGGCCACGTCGCCCGTCTGCGTGCAGAGCACCAGGTGACCGGCGCCGAGGGCCGCGGCGGGGTGCCCGCCCGAGAGCGACAGCGGTGGCTGCTTCGTCCACCGCACCTTCCCGTCGGTCCCCACACAACGCAGCCGGCCGTCGGTGGTCTGCAGATAGACGGCCTGGGCGTCCGCGGCCAGCAGCGCACCCACCTGCGCGTCCACCGTCCAGCGGGGTGACCCGGTGGCGGCGACCCAGGTGCGCAGGGTTCCCTCGCCGTCGGCGGTGGCCACCAGGCGGTCCCCGATCGAGAGGTAGCCGGCGTCCGTCTTCACGTCGCCGACCCGCCAACGTTCCCGGCCATCGGTGACCTGGCGCGCCGCGATGCCGCCGCCGGAGGCGGCGAACACCACCACGTCACGCACCGGCAGCGGGGGCCGCGACCCGGCGTCGGCCACGTCCTGCAGGGGACCCCACAGCTGCTTCGGTGAGCCGTCGGCGGAACCGAGCGGCGCGGCCCGCAGCTTCGCCGCCGGCGGGATGTCGAAGGGGTTGGGCGGCGCGTCACCACGGCCGAGCCACCAGGCGGCGCCTCCGCCCGCCGATGCCAGCAGCACGCCGCCGCCGGTCGCGCTCAGCAGCCGACGCCGGGTGAGGAGGGGGCCACCGCCGACCGTGCCGTCCTCGGAGGTGGGCGAGGGGCCGCTCGTACGGGCCGTCAGGCGGTGTGCCGCAGCCTCCCGTTGCCGGATCTCCGCCCCCAACTGGCCGGACTTCCACAGTCGTTCGGGCCGAGGCGGTGCCGCCGCGGCCTCGGCGACCTGGGTGGGCAGTGGGCGTGCCGCCGGGTCCTTGGCGAAGCAGGGCGTCACCAGGTACCGCAGGCCCTCGGGAACGGCCCCCAGGTCGGGATCGCCGTGCACGACCTCGTACAGGACAGCCGTGATCTCGGTACCGGTGTACGCCGGCCGGCCGCCCGCGGCGAAGGCGAGGACGGCACCGAGGGAGAAGAGGTCGGCCGCCGGTCCGACGCGCTGTCCCAGCACCTGCTCCGGCGCGCCGTAGCCCGGGGTGACCGGGATCTGTCCGGTGCGGGTGAGGGTCAGGCCGTGTTCGGGGCGGGCGATACCGAAATCGATCAGGCGGGGTCCGCGCGAGGTGAGGACGACGTTGGGAGGCTTCACATCGCGGTGGACGAGTCCTGTGGCGTGCACGTCCTGGAGCGTGCGGGCCAGTGAGCGGGCCAACTCCCGCACCGTTGCGTCGTCGAGCGGCCCGTAGCGCGCGACGGCGTCGTCCAGCGTCGGTCCTGCCAGGAACTCCGTGGCGATCCACGGCCGGCCGCCCTCCAGTTCGGCGGCGAGGACGCGCGCCACGCCCTCGCTGGTGACGGCCTGCGCGGTGCGCGCCTCCCGGAGGAACCGTTCGGTCAGGTGCCCGTCGTGGGCGAGTTCCGGCAGCAGCACCTTGACCGCGGCGGGGCGCCCGGAGACGTCCGCTCCGAAGTACACCTTGCCCATGCCGCCCTCGCCGAGGACGCCGTGGAGGCGGTAAGGGCCCAGGCGCAGCGGGTCTCCCTGGCCGAGGGGTTTCACGGGTGCTCGTCTCCTGGATCGTGACGGGGTGGGGTGTTCAGGCGAGGGGTAGGGCGATGGTCCGCTTCTCCTGGCGGACGTAGAGACGGCCGCCCTTGGAGTCGGCGGTCAGGACGACGGGCGTGGCCTCGTACGTCCAGACAGCCTTGTGGGCCTGAAGGTCGATGGCGCGTACACCCTTGTCGTCGGCGCAGTAGGCGTACCGCTTGCCGATCGCCGGGGCCGCGTCCCGTGTGCTCTTCCGGCCGGACAGCCCCTTCTCCTGCCAGTTCATGGTGCCGGAGAGCGCGTCGACGGCGATCAGTCCCTGGTCGCCGTCGGTGCAGTAGACGACGCCGTCCTGGACGACCGGCATGCTGTACCGTCGCTCCTCGCCCCCGCTGTTGCCGGAGCCGCCCTTCATGCCGACGACCCATTCCAGCTCGCCGTCGGAGATCCTGCGGGCGGTGAGGTCCTCCGCGCCCACGTAGATGTTCCGGTCGTCGGTGACCAGACGGGACGGCGCAGTGCCCGCGAACGTCACGGAGAGCCGCCACAGTTGCCGGCCGGTGTCCTTGTCGTGCACGGAGAGGCCGAGGAACTTCGAGTCGTCCGCCGGGTTCCCGCACAGCACCACCCGGGACCCCACCACGGTGCCGCCCAGCGCGGGTGGGGCTGCCTGAGCCTGCAGCCCGTTCATCGGGGGCCCGTCCACCGGGCTGCGCCAGCGTTCCTTGCCGGTGCCCAGGTCTGCCGCGACCAGGTACCAGCGTTCCCCGGAGGCGGCCTTGGCCACCAGGTAGGCGACGCCGTCGACCACACACAGCAGCTGGTTGTACTGCTCCTTGCCGGTGAAGGCGGAGAGCTCCACCAGGGGCTTGCCCAGTTCGCCGTCGGTCTGCGCCACCTCGCACACCGCCAGCGACGCCGCGTCCTTGTAACCCCGCAGGCCGTAGACCCGGGTTCCGTCGGTGGCCGACCGCCAGGTCTCCTCGATGTTCGCCTGCCAGGTCCCCTGGCCCGACTCGGCGTTGATGCCGCACAGCACGATCCCCGCCCGCATCACCAGGTTCCGGCCCACCGTCATCACCTCGCCGCCGGAGTCCGGGCACCACAGAGCGGTACTCCACAGTGCCGCCGGGGGCTTGGGCCGGTCGACGGCGTCCTTCTTCGTGCCGCCGCCCCCGCCGCCACCGGAGCCCCCGAACAGGGCCCATCCGCCGCCGCCGAGAAGGCCGCCGCCCAGCAGCGCGCCCCCGCTCACGGCCAGCAGCCGACGCCGGGAGACGCCCGATGCGGAGGCCGGCCGGGCCGCCGGTGCCTCGGCAGGCACCGGTGGCGGCAGACGGTGCGGCGGCTCGCGCCACACCTCGTCGCTGCGCCGGGCGATCTCCCGCAGCACCGCGTCGGGCAGCAGGTCGGCGAAGCCGCGGCGGTCACCCGGGACACCGCCGACGGCACCCAGCGCGGTGCGCAACTCGGTGATGGACGGGCGCTGCGCGGGATCCTTGGCCAGACAGCGGACGAGCAGCGGGCGCAGCGACTCGGGGACCTGGCCCAGGTCCGGCTCGCTGTACCGGACGCGGTACAGCAGGTCGGTGGGGGCCCCGCCGCCGAACGGGCCGATGCCGGTGGCGGCGAAGACCAGCACTCCGGCCAGGGCGAACACATCGCCCGCCGCCGCGTGTTCCAGGCCCGCCGCCTGCTCCGGCGACATGAACGCCGGCGTCCCCATGGCGCTGCCGACGTTCGTCAGGTGCTCGTCGCCGAAGGCCCGGGCGATGCCGAAGTCGATGATCCGTGGGCCTTGCGCCGTCACCAAGACGTTGGAGGGCTTCAGGTCACGATGCACCACCTCCGACCGGTGCAACTGCTCCAGCCCGGCGGCGAGGGCCGCGCCGAGGGCGCGCACGGCCGGCTCCGGCAGTGGTCCGCCCCCCTCCACCGCCACGTCGAGCGGCGGGCCGAGGACGTACTCCGTCGCCAGCCACGGGGTCGGTGCCTGAGGGTCGGCATCGACGACCGCCGCGCCGTGCTCGGAGCCGATGACGCGTGCCGCGTCCGCCTCCAGCCGGAAACGCGTCCGTAGTGTCGTGTCCGCGGCGAGGCGGGTATGGAGGGTCTTCACCGCGACCGTGCGGCCGTCTGCCGAACGGGCCAGGAAGACGGTGCCCATGCCGCCTCCGCCGAGGCGGGCGAGGATGCGGAACGGGCCGACGGTGTGCGGGTCGTCGTACAGAAGAGCGGAGATCATGACTTCAGCGGCCTTGGGAGGGAAGTGCGGAGGCGAGGACCTCCGCTGACTGACGGGACAACGCCTCGACGACGCGGCCGGGCAGGGACACCGGCTCCGTGCCGCCGGCCAGCCCGCCGTACGCGGCGCCCGGCAGCAACTCGGCCAGCACCCTCGCGGGTTCGGGTCGGCCCTGCGGGTCGCGTGAGCGGCAGGCCATGACGATGTCCCGCAGGCCGACGGGGATCTCCTGCCACTCGGGCACGGTGTACCCCGTCGCCGCGTAGGCCAGCACGGCACCCAGAGCGTAGACGTCCCCGGCCCGGTCCACAGGGCCGCCCGCCGCCAGTTCGGGGGCGAGGCAGCCGGTCTCCAGTCTGGTGGCCTGCGCGGCGGTGCTCTCTGCCAGCGGGTTCGCTCGGGTCGCGCCGAAGCAGCTCAGGAGCGGTCCGCAGGCGGTCAGCAGCACACCCGCCGGGCAAACGCCGCCGTGCACGATGCCCAGGACGTGGGCCGAGGCCAGGGCCTCGGCCAGTGTGCCGCCGAGCGTGCGGATCAGCGGTTCCGGCAGCGGGCCGCCATACGCGGCCAGTACGGCCGGCAGCGGTAGCGCCGGCCGGTAGGGGGACGAGTACCAGGGGAAGGCCGGCGTCCCCCCGAGCTCGCCGACCGGCCAGAACCCGGGCTGGGTCAGCCGGGCCGCCTGCTGCGCCTCGGCCGCCCACCGCGTCGGGTCTCCGCCCGGCGGCGGCAGACATGCCAGGACGGTGTGGCCGCCGTCCGCGCCGCGGGCCAGATAGCGGAGTTCGGGCACACCCCGGCTGCCGTCGGCGTCGAGACGCGCCAATGTCACAAGATCCCCGATCCGCCTTGGATCGTCCTGCCGAAGCCTCTCCACTCGGTCTTTCCTCCCCCAGCCCGTCAGGACCCGTTCTCACTGCCCGTCAGGCATGTGTACGGCCGTGAGCCTATATTCGGCCCGGACAGTGCGGGAAAGCGGGCTCCTATCAGGGGGAAAAGGGGCGAAGAAGGGAAGGGGGGAAGGGAGAGGACGGACGCCGCCTGGCATCCGTCCCGCGCCCCGATGGTCAGGTCAGGCAGATCCGGGAACGTGTGGTCAGCGCCAGACGTCGTTGACCGTCGCGGCGTAGCGGTCGTTGTTGGTCAGCGGTGTGAGGCCGAGCGCTCGGTCGACGGTGCGGAGCAGGCCGTACTGGTCGGTGCGCTGGTCGGAGTGGTAGCCGGTGGCGACCGATCCCTGCGAGCCGATCAGGACGGTGGGCACGCGGTTGGGGTAGTTCGGACCATAGGCCTTGGTCGCGGCCTCGTCCCAGGTGAGGATCAGCAGCGAGCGCTGCTGGGTCCAGGCGGGGGAGTTGAAGATGGTCGGCAGGGTGTTCTTCAGCCAGGTGTCGCCGGCGGTGATGCCGCAGTCTTCCATGTCGTCGCAGCCGTCGGCGGCGAACCAGACGAAGTCGGGCGTGGTGGCGGTGGTGTTCAGGTCCTGAGTCATCTGCGTCAGCGGCTGCCAGTGCGCGGCGCAGCGGGCCGCGTCGGTCTTCATGTCCTTGAAGTAGTAGAACGGCGTGTCGTCGGGGCTGTAGTTGCCGTGCGAGGTGGTGTCGCAGTCGCCGTTCATGTTCTCGACGTAGGACTTCCACGTCTTGCCCGCCGCCTCGACGCTGTTGCCGAGATGAGGCGCGTCGATGGTGGTCGTGGTGATGGTGTTGTCGGTCAGCCCGTAGAGGCCGCCGGCTGCGAGCGCGACGTAGTTCGGGTCGCTGGGGTGGGTGGTGGCGTACGACTGCGTCAGCACGGAGTTGGCCGAGGCGAGGCTGTTGATGTAGGGCGCCTCGGCGGTGTTGCCGATGATGTTCTCGTAGTTCTCGTTCTCCATGTAGACCACGAAGACGTGGTCGTAGCCCGGCACCCGGGACGGCGGCGGGGTCAGCACCGGCTGGGTGACGGGTGTGGTCAACGTCAGCGAGAGGTCGTCCGCGTAGCCGTCGGCGACGTCGCCCGCGGTATAGGTGAACGCGAGTGAGACGCGGATGGACCGGGTGCCGGCGGGCACGGTTCCGGTTCCGGTCCTGCGCAGGAGCTCGGTGGTGTTGTGGCGGTCGGTGTCGGTGACCGGTCCGAGCGTGCTGCTGCCGAGGGCCGCGCCGTTCGCGTCGAGGAAGGTGCTGGTCAGCGCGACCCGGTCGTTCTGCGAGGCGTAGCCGCCGAGCCAGCCGGAGAGGTTCCAGCCCACCGTCCTCGTGTCGATCGCGGTGCCGGAGGAGGAGACATCGACGGTCTGCTCCAGGCCCGAGTCGCCGGTGGCGCCACCGTCGAAGAACCCCTTGCCCCGGGTGGGTGACCCGGGAGTGGAGGCGGTGGGATATCCGCCGGCGGCGCCGTAGCAGACGGTGTTGGGCTCCCCGGAGGTGGTGGTCCAGCCGGGCACCGTCATCCCGTCGAGGCCGGTCGGCGAGCAGATCGCCGCGTCCTCGCCGCCGGGATCGACGAGCAGATTGTCGGTGGTCGTGCTCGCGCCGGATGCCGCGCGTACCGGCGACGCGGCGGTGGCGACCACGAGCGCGGCCAGCAGCGCGGTGGCGGTCCCGGCCGCAAGAACGCGGCGAGGTGGGGACACGAAGGACAGGGACACGTTCATGACGCTCTCCTGACGGGTCGACAGCTGCCCACAATTGGGCTAGCCCAATGTGCGTGAGCCTCTCGGTGTCCGGCGGACTCCCGGAGTCCGCGGGATTCCCGGTAGGCGAAGAAGCAGCGAACTCCCGGCGGGCGTGACCATGACAGCCACTGCGGGCGGCGGCCGCCGGGTTGGCTCGGCTAGGCTCGTGGGCGTGAGCAGCGTGCCTGTCGAACCGCCGACCGTCTCCCCGCCCACCGCGCCGGCGACTCTGGCCGCCACACGGGACGGGGTGCCCGAACGGGGCGAGCTGCCGAAGTACTTCCAGGTCAAGCAGAAAATCGACGCGGTCCTCGACGAGCTGGGCCAAGGGGCGACCCTGCCCACCGAGCGGGAGTTCGCCGAGCGGTTCGGGGTCTCGCGGATGACGGTGCGCCAGGCGATCCGCGAGCTGCGGCTGGAGGGGCGGGTCCAGCGCAGCGGCCGGGCCACGGTCACGGCCGGGCCGAAGCTGGTCCAGCCGCTGCTCCTGGCCAGCTACACCGAGGGCGTCCGCCGCCAGGGGCGGCGTCCCGGACGCCAGCTCGTGGTCTTCGAGCGCCTCGCCGCCGACACCACCCTCGCGGCCGGCCTGCGGATCGAGGTCGGCGAGCCGGTCTTCCACCTGGAGCGCCTGTTGCTCGCGGACGAGGAGCGGGTGGGCCTGGAGAGCACCTACCTGTCGGTGGAGCGCTTCCCCGACCTGACCGCCGAATTCGACCCGAGCACATCGCTGTACGCATACCTGCGCACGACGGGCGTGGCCCTCGTGGACGCGGACGAGCGGATCGAGACGGTGCTCGCCTCCCCGCGCGAGGTACAGCTGATCGGCACCAGTCCGGCCCTGCCGATGCTCTTGATGAACCGGGTCACCCGCGACCACGACGGCCGCCCGGTGGAATGCGTCCGCTCCCTCTTCCGCGGCGACCGGTTCAGTTTCACCGCACACCTGAGGGCGGAGGGACCCTCAAGCCCAAGGCCATGAAGTGACGGGCCGGTCGGGCCCGTCAAGAGGATGCCGACGCTGATGGTGGCCCTGTAGATGCGGCGGTCGACGCGCGGACTCTTGTATGCCCTTTACGGGGACCGTGCCAGCTGGCCGCTGAGCGCCGTAGTCGGCCACTGTGGTGCTCAGTGGGCCAAGGGCCGCTGTTCAGTCGAGGACCGCGGTGGCTTCGATCTCGACCAGATGGTCCGGGATGTCCAGTGCCGCTACGCCCAGCAACGTGGCCGGCGGGACCGGGGCGGTCCCCAACCTCGCGGCCGCCCGGGAGATCCCCTCCAGGAGCAGGGGCATCTTGCCGGGGGTCCAGTCGACGACGTAGACGGTCAGTTTTGCCACGTCGTCGAAGGAGGCACCGGCTTCGGCCAGAGCGGTGCCGATGTTGACGTAGCACTGCTCGACCTGCGCGGCGAGGTCGCCTTCGCCGACCGTGGCCCCCTCGGCATCCCACGCGACCTGCCCGGCAATGAAGACCAGTTTCGACCCGGATGCGATCGACACGTGCCGATAGGCGTCGATCTTCGGCAATCCGCTGGGGTTCACCAGAGTGATGGCCATGCTGCCTGCCTCCTTGTCCTGAGATCCCGAGAGACGCACGTGGTCTCTTGTGGTTACTCGGAAACCGTAGGAGAGTGGCCACTGACATGGAAGAACGCACTTTTCGGTGACTGGGGAACCTCGTGGTGACCAAGCAGTTCAAGGGCTCGCTCAAGGATGAAGCAGACCTGACGCGTGCGGACTCGTTGGCGCGGGAGATCTTCTCGGACGTCGCCAACAAGTGGGCGCTTCTGATCATCGAAGCGGTGGGCGAACGCACCCTGCGCTTCACCGAGTTGCGCAACGAGATCGAGGGCATCAGCCACAAGATGCTCACCCAGAACCTGCGCATGCTGGAGCGCAACGGCCTGGTCGAGCGGCGCGTGCACCCCACCGTGCCGCCGCGGGTCGAGTACACCCTCACGGAGCCGGGCCGAGCCCTGCGCGCGACCGTCGACGCCATGTGCGACTGGACCCACCGGTACCTCGGTCACATCGAAACCGCCCGCCACCGCTTCGACTCCTGACGGCTGAAGAATTCGCGCACGCCAACTGGCGGGCTCCAGCTACAGCTGTGCGGTACAAAGTCCACGGCTGTACCGTTATGGAAGAGCCAGTGGCCCAGGTGTCCGTGATGATCTCCTTGTGCCGGGATCCTCGCCCCGGCCACCGGCAACCCGCTGTGGAGCGGGCAGGACGCGCTTGTTTCCCGGCCGGTTCCCACCGGCGCCGCGTCGCTACAGATCCCCTGACGCAGGCGAGCGGGGGTGGCGTCATGGAGGCCAGGACGATTCCGGTCCAGCTCGTACTCGATACGGGAGACGGCGACGAGGAGTATGCCGAGGAGCAACTCCAGCATGTGGTAGCTGAACTGAGCGAGCTGGACCTCGACAGCATCGACCGGGTGACGCAGGGACCGCCGCCACCTGGCAGCCGCTCGACGCCACGCCGTGCAACTCGGTGCGCTCCTACTCGGCCTCGGCGGCAGCGGAGCCCTGCTCCCGGCCCTCGCCGCCCTCGTCCAGAACTGGCTGACGCGGCGCTGTTCGGGCAGCGTCCGTCTCAAGATCGGCGAGGACGAGATCGTACTGACCGGCGCGGGCGACGAGGTGCAGCAGCGCGCGCTGGAGGAATTTCTGCGCCGCCATGGGCAGTGATCCGCCGTGGCGAGCCGTGCCCTGATCATCGCCAACAGCTCCTACGACGACGATCACTTCGGTCACGCTGCCGGCGGCCAGATCGGACGCGGCCGCCCTCGCCGAGGTGCTCGGCGCGCCCGACATCGGCGGCTTCGAGGTCGACACGCTCGTCGACGTGCCCCAGCGGTCCGCGATGCGCGCCCTGGAGTCCTTCCACACCAAGGCCGCGCGCGACGACCTGCTCCTCCTCCCCCTCTCCCTGCACGGCTGGAAGGACACAAGGGGTCACCTGCACTTCATCATGCGGGACACCGAACTCGACTCTCTCCGCTCAACGGCCGGGCCCGCGGAAGTGCTCGGCGACTGGATGGGCGCGAGCCGCTCCCGCCGCATCGTCGTCCTCCTGGACTGCTGCTACAGCGGCGCGTTCCCCATGAACGCCCTGCGCCGAAACGTCGGCCCGCCCACGGTCGATGTGGCGGAGCCGTTCGCGGGCAACGGCCGAGTCGTCCTGACCGCTTCCACGGCCCTGCAGTTCGCCTACGAGGGCGAGCGTGACATCCGGCACAGCCGCGAAGTCCCGGCCCAGCCGTCCGTGTTCACCACGGCGGTGGTCAGCGGCCTGCGCGACGGCTCCGCGGAGCTGGACGGCGACGGCTTCGTCTCCGTCGAGGATCTCTACGAATACGTCCACGAGCAGGTCCGCAACCGCATCGCCGGCCCAGACCCCCACCCTCAGCGTGGACAGTGCCCAGGGCAGGATCTACCTCGCCCGCAGCCCCCGCCACGCGGACGTGGACCACCTGTCCGAGATGCGCGCGGCCGCCTTGGACCCCCAGCCGTGGAAACGCATCGGCTCCCTCCACCTCGTCGAACAGCTCCTGGGCAGCGTCCGCGAACCCACCCGCGACACCGCCCGCGCCTCCCTCCTCGGCCTGATCGCCGATACCGACCGCGAAGTGGCCCGCAGGGCACGGCGGCTGTGGTACGAGCGAGGCCTGGGCGACATCCCCACAGCCCGCGCGTCACGCCCGGCCGCACCCCACCCACCCGCCGGCGGCCGGTTCAGCCCGGTGGTGGGCATCGACTTCGGCACCACGAACTCGGCGATCGGCCTCTTCGAGGGAGAGGACGTCCGCCTGATCCCGAACGCCGAGGGGGCCCTGACCACCCCCAGCCTGGTGGACACCGCCGAGACGGGCGACATCCTGGTGGGCACCCCCGCCAAGCGCCAGGCGATCACCAACCCCGACTGCACCATCCGCTCCGCGAAGCTGAAGCTTGGCACGGACTGGAGCATCACCCGCGGAACAGTCCATCTGACGGCGCAGGCCGTGGCCGAACACATCCTGCGGCAACTGCGCGAGGACGCCGAAGCGTACGTGGGCAGCCCGCTGTACGGCGCCGTCCTCACCGTTCCCGCCAACTCGACCTGGCCCAGCGCGCGGCACTTGTGGAGGCCGCCGACGGGGCCGGGATCCGCGCGCTGCGGGTCATCAACGAGCCGACCGCGGCAGCCCTCACCTACGGCGCTGATCGGTACGAGGACGCAACCGTCCTCGTCTACGACCTCGGCGGCGGCACACTTGACGTCTCGCTCATCGAGATCGGAGACGGTGTGGTCGAGGTGAAGGCGCAAGCGGGCGACAACCACCTCGGCGGCGACGACTGGGATCAGCGGATCGTCGAGTATCTCCTCGCGCGGGTGCGCCATCAGTACGGGATGGATCTCTCCTCGAACGTCGAAGTGATGCAGCGGTTCCGGGAAGCAGCCGAGGCAGCGAAGATCGCCCTGTTCGCAGCGAGCACCACAACCATGGTGTTGCCCTGCCTCACCTCGTCCGGGAGTGGCCCCCTGCACCTTGAGGAGACCCTCACCCGCCGGGAATTCGAGTCCATGACGCAGGACCTGCTGGAACACTGCCGCGCACCGGTCGAACAAGCCCTCCGCCACGCCATGATCGAGCCGTCCGAGCTGAACCAGATCATCCTGACCGGCGGCGCCACCCGGATGCCCGCGATCGGCACGTTGGTGAGCGACATCATGGGCGGCAGGCAGCCCTACTGCGGCCTCATCCCGGAAAGGGATCGTCACCGGGGCCGCTCTCCTGTGCGCCATCATGACTGGACGCATCAGGCACGCCCTTCTTCTCGACGCCTGCTCGGCCTCGCTCGGGTTGGAAACCACCGGCGGAATCATGACGAAGATCATCGAGCGCAACACGACCATCCCGACGAAGCGCAGCGAGCTCTTCACCACCGACAGCTCCAACCAAGGAACCATGTTCTTGCACATCGTCGAAGGCGAGTCGGAGCGGGCCTCGCAGAACCGGTCACTCGCCGTGCTGGAGCTCACCGACCTGCCGCCCCGCTGGGACTCGTTCCGCTCGCTCCTTCCCCGCATCCCCGATCCGGCCGACGGCTCAGACAGCACCTGAACGAGCGGCACACCATACGACCTGGGCTGTCGGCCAGTTCGTGGCGGGCGGCGCCGAGGGATCCCGAACTGCGGGGTTACGGACCGGGCTGGGCGAACAGGCCGGGTTCGGCCTCGGTGGACCCGGGCGAGCAGCGCCACCTTCGGCACTCGTGCCCGACCAATAAACAGAGGACCCACCGGTTTCGGTTCATTATTGGGCACCATTGATTTGGCCAGGACGCTACGCAATCTGCAGTTCGATTACGTCCTGAAGCGGCCCCTCCGAACTGGTCGTCGCAGGTCACGGACGGCGCCATTGCACAGCTTCGTTCAAAGGGAAACCTACTGGAGATCATTTCCGGCCGCCGTGGCGCCCGGAGTAACAGCGTCACAGCGTGCCCGTGACCAGGCGAATGGCGAGAAACCGCAGGGCCGGGCTGGATAGATCGATCACCGTAGGGGTAGGAAGGCACACGATGATCCTGGTGCATGGCGAGAAAGAGCCCCCTCTTGTCAAGGGGTTATTCCGCGCCCACCGAGAGGACCCGGAGGGAATTTCATGTCTTTCAAGAACATCTTCGACGGCGGCGGAAGCGAAGCAAAGTCCGCCGAAGAGTCGGCTCAAAACGTCTCTGAAAAAATTCCTGGCGCCCGACCCGAGCGGGAAGGGGTCGATCCGGAGCTCTACGACGGTATTCCTGAGGCTGCGCGCGATCCGAAGATCATGCGTGAGACGTCGCCCGAGGCGCTCAGCATCATGAACAACTTCCTCACCCCTCTGTTCAAGAACACCCAGACAGCAGCCGACAAGCAGCGGGAAGCCAGCGAGAACCCCGAATCGACATCCGGTATGGCTTCTTCGGCCAAGGATGAGGCAGCCAAGAAGGTGAAGGTGGAGATCAGTGGCGAAGACCAGCCGAAGACCAGCGACGAACGGCTGGACCAATTCAGGAAGGACAACTATGAATCGGTCAAGAACGTCAAGAGGACCTGACGGCGGGTCGGCCGAGCAGTGCGGGCCGACAATCAAACAATCACTGACGCATCGTTGAGTTCTACTACGCGAGGAGACCGAAGGGCATGGGCGGCGCCACCAAGAACAATGTGAGTACAGCCTATCTTGGCGAACGCTTTATGCGTCACCCGATGACGGGGCGCAACCTGAAGGAGCTGAACATCGCCGAAAGGGCCGATGCCATCCTGGCGCGGGACCGGGAAAAACTGAAGAGGAAGGCCGAGAGGAAATCGCCGGATGGAACGGACCGGTATGTCTCCCCTGTCGGGTTTTCTTTGAACAAGGAGCGATTCAGTGAATTTCCCGTTGGGGAGGCTGCCGCACACGAGCGCGGGTGGCGCGCCTATATGACGGTGGGGGTACCGCTGGTCGAAGAGCGAGGCGACATTGTGCAGCCTCCTCCGGACGTGATCTCCAAGCAGACGTACGTCAATCGAACCGACCCCGTCCCCACCAAATGGTCGCACACCGTCGAATTCTCCATTTCGAATACAATCAGCTGGTCTCTCCAGGGGCAGGTGCAGCTCACCTTTGGGGCAAAGGTCAGCGCATCACTGCAAGAGCAGTTACAGAAGAGCATGGCGATGAACCAGTCCGAGAAGATCACCCTGAAGAACAGTAAAGACAATCAGGGTGCTGACGCAGAGTCCCAGTCACAAATGACAAGCACCACAACGGCCACGAGTACCGCCACGGGCACCGGGGAATTGTCGGCACAGCTGATGCTTGGGATCACTGCTTCTGTCAGTGGTTCGCTGACCACTTCGTTCAAGACGTCGTCCACTCTGAGCGGGGAGGTTGCCAGCCGGGTAGATGTCCTGGCCACGCAGCGACGCCAGGTGAGGCGGTTCGACTACGAATACCCCGTCTCCTTCGGGGGGTGGGTCGCTCTGTATTACCCGGAGCCGGTAGAGGTCAAGGAAACCCGTCCGGACGGCCCGCAGGCACAGGAACCGAAATACTCCAGGGTGATTGCCTGGAAGCTCGGTGAGACCGGCACGGCCACGGAAGCCTTCGACTTGACCGATGAAGGCAAGCCGTTCCTGCAGAAAGGGGAGGCCGAGGTCGTGTCCACCCTCGCCGGGGTGCACGAGGTCTTCGAGCTTGAAACGCTCAATTTCGACATGAAGAATCACCCTCTTTACAAGGGTGGCAGTGGCGGGCAAACGAGCCCGAGAGAGGCTCCCGTCGAACTCGCCACCGGGTTGGGTACGGCCGATGGCCTGGCGCTGGACCTGACGAACCAAAAGGCGTACGTCACCGACCGGTACAGCGGCGGCAAGCTGTACAAGGTCGATCTCGCCGGCGGTGGCACGGACTGGGTCCTGGAGAAACTGGGACAAGTCAACGATGTGGCGCTGGACCTGCCCGGCAACAAGGCCTACGTCACCGACTACATCGGCAAGCGCCTGTTCACGGTGAACCTGTCCGATCAGTCCGCCTCCCCGGTCACGGTCGCCGAGGGTATGTTCGCGTACGGCGTCGCGCTCGACCTGCCGGGCAAGAAGGCCTATGTCACCGACGTCGAGAACGGAAAGCTGATCGAGTTCGACCTGAACAGCGCCCCGGCGTCGAAGCAGCGCACCTGGGACGTGCCGAGGGCCGCCGGAGTAGCGCTGAACGGGGGCAAGGCGTACATCGGGCAGTACGACCGCGGCGGCCTGTACGAGGTCGACCTGAGCGCGGATGGCGGCGCCCCGCGGAACGTGGCCACCAACCTCGGGAACAGCGTCCGTGTGGCGCTGGACGGCGCGGTCAACGCATACGTCTCCGACTCCAGCGGCGGCAAGCTGCATGAGGTCGCCGTGGCCGACGGCGAGGCCAAGGGCCTTCGGCGCGTGGTGGCCGACGGTCTCGGCACGGTCTGCGGCGTCGGGCTCGACCGCGCCAACGGACGGATCTACGTCAGCAATCGGCAGGGCAAGCTGTTGCGGCTCTCCGGCGTGCTGCCCGACACCGCGGCGAAGTCGTAGCCCAGGGCGTTGATTCGCGGTGGGCGGGCGGGCATGGATGCCTTGATCATGTGGGTTGCCGAGGCTCACCTGATCGACGGGGTGCCCATGCCCGCCCGCGCCATGGCGTCGCAGGGCTCGGCAGGTGTCGGGACGTGTGCCGGAGGTGCTTCTGTCCGCCCTGGCGAGGGTGACGTTGTTCGGAAGTACGGAAGTACGGAAGGCGTATGCCGCAGGACATCGAATTCACGGTGCCCCTTGAGAGCCGCGTCAGCCCGGAGTTGGAACGGGCTCGGGTGCGCCATATGGCATGAGTGAGGGCTTCAGGGCTGGTCTGCAGCGGGGAAGCCATGCGTCGGTATGAGTTCTCCCGGGTGTCCGAGAGTGCTGCCTATGGTTTTCCGGGGGCGGTCGGCGAGGACTTGGACCTCTGTTTCGACCTTCTTGGATGGTTCTTCCTCTTCGATGACCAATTCGACGCCCGGGACGGGCGGACGGGAGATGCGTTGGCCGTCTGCCAGGAACTGGTGGATTCGCTGCGATCGGGCTCGCCCGGCGGAGGGCGGCCGGCGCCGGTCGTGGCGGCCTTCACGGACTGCTGGCAGCGGATGAGCAGGGGAATGTCCGATCAGTGGCGCAGGCGTACTGTCCACGACTGGGTGGACTACTTGGCGGGCTGGCCCACCAAGATCGCCGACAGGATGCACGGCGTGCTGCCGGACCCGGCCTCGCATCTGCGGGCGCGCCGCAGAACGATCGGTGCCCGGCCTCTCCTCGCTGTGGCTGAACGGGTCGGGCACTTCGAGGTTCCGCTGTTGGTCTGGTGCTCCAGCCATGTGGAGAGGATGCGGATCGCCACCTGTGACGTGATCATCGCCATGAATGAGATTCACTCACTGGAGAAGGACCAGGCCGGGGGACACCCCAACCTCGTCTCACGCCTCATGTGCCATCGCGGTCACTCGCAGGCCGAGGCTGTCCGGCAGGTGTGCGGTGAGGTCCGCCTTTCAGTCGAGTCTTTCCTGGAACTGCGGTCCGGACTGCCCCATCTGGCGCAGGTGCTCGGCGGCGGAGCGCCCGAGCTCCACCGGTACGCCGATGCGCAGGCCTCCTGGATTCGCGGCTATCACGATTGGGGACGGACGGCTCCGCGGTACACCACCCGAGGCCATCCCGGTGACCTCGGACTGGAGAACCTCGTCGTCCGGAAGCCGAGCTGAGCTGTGCGATGGCACGGTGCCCTCTGGGGTGCGGCTTCGATGCCGGGGCCGATCGCGTCGTCCTCGTCGCAGAGCCCTTAGAGCAGACCGGCCCGGGCCGCCTGTATGCCTGCCTGGAAGCGGGTCCGCGCGCCGAGGTCGTCCATCACCTCGTGCACCCACCGCTGGACGGTACGGGGTGAGACGCCCAACTGGCGAGCGATGCTGTCGTCGGTGAACCCGGCCGACAACAGAGTCAGCAGTTCACCCCGGCGGTTCCCCGTGCCGAGCGTCGGGCCGCCCGTGTCCGGCACTCGTACCGCCCGATGCCAGTACGCCTCGAACATTCCGGTCAGCGCGTCCAGCAGGGAAGAGGCGCGGACCAGTACCGCGGCCTGCAACTCGGAGCCGGTGGCCACCGGCAGCATGGCCCAGCGATCGTCCACCATGGCCAGCTTGCACGGGAGTCGGGGCAGTAGCCTCGCCTCCTCACCGGCCGCGACCACCTCGCGGATCTCGGCCAGTCGGCCGGGGGCGCTGACCGAACCTGCCTCGTACACCGCGCGGATGCGCACGCTGCGGGCCAGCAGGGAGCGCTCCAGTTCGGTGTCGGTGGGCGAGATGTGCGGGGGCTTGTCGAACAGCATGAGATGCCGTCGTGCGCCGTCTTGCATCTGCCGCCAGCGCTCGGCGATGGCGGCCTGTCCGGTGACCACCTCCATCAGATCAGTCGTCTGCGGTTGCTGGGCCCGTCGGTAGGCCCGCATCAGCTCGCCCACCCGGCCGCGGGTACGGAGCAGTTCCTCCTCCCGGCGTAGCAGCAGCGCCTCGACGGCGACGTCGGGCGCCGCCGCTGACCAGCGGGCCGGATCGCCATCGTGCCGGGTGACAAGACCCTGTTGGGCCAGCGCGGTCAGCAGCTGCTCGGCGCGGTCGGCCGTGATGCCCAACTCCATGGCGAGACCGGCTTCCGTACAGCGTGCAGTGGCGAGGACACGTAGATAGGCGTTCTGTTCTGCTTCTGGAATACCTAGGCCTTCGAGCAGACCACCAGAGGCCGCGCGCAGAGGAGTCGGCGGCTGGGCCGCGCCTGAGGCAGTGTGAAAACCGGCTGGGAACACCCTGACCGTCCTTCGGCTCCGGGCGGGCGGAGCTCGACGAGCGGTACCCGCCAGCAGGTCATTGTGTCATGTTCTCGCCATGGCGGGTTCCTGTTGACGCCTGACTCTTGAGCGTTCACACAAGCCACACCCACGATGAACCCCGGTCTGACAGGCCCCGAACATCGACTCCATCCCCCACAGGAGACCGGTACATGGGCATGAACATAGGAACCAGACGCAATTGTCTCACCGGCCGAACGGCAGCCGCGGGTCTGCTGCTCACTGCCGTCGCTCTCGTCCCGGCGTGCGCCGGCACGTCGGCGGCCGCCGTCAGTTCGGGCTTCGGCCCGCACGCGGGGCGGTTCCAGGACAGCAACTGGGGCGGATACGTTGCCACCGGAAGCTTCAGCACCATCAGTGGCTCCTGGACCGAACCGCATGTCACCTGCAACAGCGGTAACGACCTGTTCGCGCCTTGGGTCGGCCTGGACGGCTACGGCTCGCGGACGGTGGAACAGACCGGTGTGCAGACCGACTGTTCCAGCGGGTCGCCGGTCCTTTCCGCCTGGTACGAGATGTACCCGGCTGCGCCGGTGTACTGGAACGACCCGGTCTCCGAAGGCGACAGCATCACGGCCTCAGCGGTCTCCAACGGCGGAGGCAGCTACACGCTGACGCTCACGGACAACACCCAGGGCTGGACCGAACATACAGAGCAGAACCTCGGCGCGGACAACACCAGCGCCGAAGCGGTCATCGAGTCCCCCACCCAGAGCTATCCGTCCTTCAGCGAACTGGACTTCTCCGGTGTGACGGTGGACGGCCAGCCGTTCGACGCGACGAACCCGCAGTCGCTCACCAGCGGCGGCTACGCGCCGGGACCGCTGTCCGGAGGCTCCTTCTCCATCACACCGGGCGGAGCTGCTGCCCGTACGCCGCACACACCCGCCGAACGGCCGGACACAATCCGCTACTGACGGCCACTCAGCACACGCCCCGAGCGAGCCACCAGCGGTGCCCGGACCACGCAGGTCCGGGCACCCCGTCCGTCCGGTCAGACGGCCGAAGAAGCCCCAGCCGGTGACCTCACCACAGCCCGCCTCCTGCCCGTGAACTGCTTGATCACCATGTTGCTATGTCTCGTTCGCCGCCTGCTTGACGGTCCTGATCACTGGTGCCGTTTCGAGGTGCGTGATCGCTGGGAGTGCGGCGACCCGGGTGGTCAGGTACCGGTACAGCTCCCGTTGGTTCGCGCACACCACGCTCGCGTACAGATTGGTCGGGCCGGTCGTGGCGGCGGCGAACGCGATCTCCGGATGCCCGGCCAGTGCCCGACCGGCCTCCTCCAGGTATGCGGGGGCGACCGAGAGCCAGAGCAGGGTTCGGGCGTTCACGCCGAACATGCGCCAGTCGACATCGATGTCGAGGTAGAGCAGGCCGTGTTCGCGCAGCTCCGTCATCCGGCGCCGGACCGTCATCGGCGACCAGCCGGTCGCCGCGGCCAACTGCTCGAACCCGGCTCGGCCGTCGACGGAGAGCAGGGCGAGGAGTTTGCGGTCACCGTCGTCGAGCCGCACCGGTCCCTGTCGATACGGCACCGGAGGCGGGCGCAGTCGCTCGATCGCCTCCTCGTCCAACGACCCTAGTTTTCCGACCAGGTTGTCCGGGCCGCCGTAGAAGGCGTGCAGCACGGAGTGTGCGGTCACGCCCTCCACGCGCGGGGTGCGGGGGAGTTTGGCCAGCAGCAGGGCCTCGCTGTCCGCCTCGCTCTCGGTTCGGACCACGCAGGTGATCTCGGTGCCGCCGGAACTGAGGCTCACCCAGGACGTGTCGGGGCGTCTGGCCAGCGCCTCGGCGACCGGGAGCGACGCGGCGGGCGCACATCGCACCCGCAGAAACCACAGGATGGCGCCCAGTGCGGTTGGGTCGACTCCGCCGAGCACCCGTACCGCCCCGGCCGACCGCAACCGGGCGTAGCGGCGGGCGATGGTGCGATCCGATACGCCGAGAACCTCGGCGATGGTGCTGAACGGGGCACGGCCGTCGATCTGCAGTGCGTGCACGAGCCGCCGATCCAGCTCGTCGTAGTCGGATTCCACCGCGCTGAGGTTAGACGGTGTCAGATATCAGCACAATCGAGCTGGTTTCTCGCTCGGGCGGCTCGGCCGGCGGAGCGTTGCTTCTGTCCTGATCGACACAGACAGAGGAGAGCCCGTGGACACCGATGTGCTCATCGTCGGCGCCGGCCCGACCGGAATGACGCTGGCCAACGAGCTGCTGATGGCGGGGGTGTCGACTGTGCTGGTCGACAAGCTGTCGCAGCGCAGCGACCTGTCCAAGGCAGGCGGCGTGCAGTCCCGCACACTGGAGGCGCTCGACCAGCGAGGACTGCTGGAGCCTTTGCTGGCCACCGGAGATCACCCCGTCACCACCGGCCACTTCGCCGGTATCCCACTCCCGCTCCACTCCGACCGGCACCGTCTGCCATGGCGGTCCGTGCCACAGGTGGTGATCGAGGGATTCTTCGAGCGGCATCTCGCCGCGCACGGTCTCCACGCCCGCAGGGACCACGAACTGGTCGGCCTCGCCCAGGACGACAACGGGGTCGCCGTGGCCTTCGCCAACGGTGTCACCCTCCGCTCCCGTTACCTCGTCGCCGCCGACGGCGCCCACAGCACCGTGCGGTCCCTGCTGCGGGCCGGGTTTCCCGGTCAGCCGGGTACGTTGACGATCATCTCCGCCGACGTGCGGCTGAGCGGCGTCGACCCGTCCGCGTCGCACACCTGGAACGAGGACGGGCACTGGGCGGCGCTGTTCCCGCTCGGCACCGATCCGCAGGGCAGGCGGCTGCGCCGACTGGTCCTCGGCGGGCCGGGCCGGTCTCTGCCGAGGGATATCCTGGTCACCGAGGACGAAATCCGCCACGGCTTGAGCACCGTGTTCGGAACCCGGGTGCACCTGCTCGAACTGCGCTATGCCCGCCGTATCACCAACGCGTCACGGCAGGTCGAGCGGTATCGGCACGGGCGGGTGTTCCTGGCGGGCGATGCCGCTCATGTCCACCTTCCGCTCGGCGCACAGGGCATGAACACCGGGATGCAGGACGCGCTCAACCTCGGTTGGAAGCTCGGTGCCGCCGTGCACGGCTGGGCGCCGGAGAACCTGCTCGACACGTACCACACGGAGCGGCATCCGGCCGGGGCCGCCGTATTGCGCAATGTCCGGGCACAGAGCCTGCTGATGGACTGGGCCGGCACCCGCGATCCGGACGTGCTCGCCGCTCGGGAGATCTTCACGGCCATGGCCCAACTCCCGGATGTCCAGCACCATCTCGCCGACCTGATGTCCGGGATGGCCATCCGCTATCCGATGCCGGGCACCGAAACCCATCCGCTCGTCGGCCGGCCCGCACCGGATCTGGACCTGGGCCCGGCCCGGGTGCACGAACTGCTGCGTTCCGGGCACGGCATCCTGCTGGACCCGGCCGACACATTCGCTGGGATCGCCGGTCCCTGGTCGGAGCGGGTGGACCGGGCGGGCCAGGGCGCCGACACCGAGCCGATGCTCATACGGCCGGACGGTTATGTGTGTTGGGCCGGCGCGGATGACCTGGAACCGGCGCTCGTCCGCTGGTTCGGCGAGCCCCGCTGAACCGACGTACAGGACACCCGCCGCCGTGCCCGGCTTCGTCCTCGAAGACGAGCCATGCTCCACAGGCCGCCGTATGCGTCCCGATGGCTTGCCGGTGGACCGGTCCCTGACTCAGGAAGACGGCGTGGGGCCCTCCATCTGTTCGCTGATCCACTGCATGGGCCCCTCCATCTTCTTCAGGTAGGTGGCGCCGTTGTGGGTGCCGTCGGGTATCTCCCACAGCCTGGTGTGGACCGGGCCCTTGCCGTAGGTGGCCATGAAGTTCTTGACGGCGCTGATGGTCGCGGCGTTCTCCTTCGTGCCGACCTGGAACGCGACGTAGACGTCCGGCCCCTTGGCGGCCGCCAGCCGCTTGGCCAGCACCTTGGGGTTGTTCTCCTGCATTTCCTTCTCGTGGCCCCTCCACAGCGGGGAGTCGGGGACGATGTCGGGGCCGTTGGCGATGGCGGTCTTGAACTTGTCGGGGTACTTCAGGACGGCCTTCAGGCTCGCGAAGCCGCCGGTGGAGGAACCCATGTAGCTCCAGCCCGCACGGTCCTTGATGGTGCGGAAGTTGGCCTTCATCAGATCCGGGACGTCCTCCGTCAGCCATGTGCCCATCTTCGGCTGGTTGGGAATGTCACTGGCATCCCAGTAGATGCCGTGTGTGTCCGGTCCCGGATTGAGGATCGGCATGGCCAGCAGGAAGGGCTTGCTCCTGCCCTCCTCGTACCATGTGGAGATGCTCTTCTCCAGCGAGAGCCCGTCCGGGCCGAACTCGCCCACCGACCAGTAGTTGCTGTCGTTGCCGGGACCGCCGGGCAGGGCGATCATCACAGGGAAGCCGCTCGTGGCGAACTTCGCGTCCTGGTACTCCTTGGGCGCCCAGACCCACACCTTGCCCTTGAACCCGGACTTCGGCCCGTCCAGGGTGACGACGCTGACATGGGTGCCGTCGCTCAGGGTCTTGACGTTCCTGAACTCGGCCTTGGGGCCTGTGGGCATCAGCGTCCTGGAGCCGGCGGCGGTCTTCGCGCTCTTCCCGTGCTGCGTGCCGCCGGCCTGGTCGTAGGTGACGGGGGCGCCCTTGTCCGTGAACGGCGGGATCTCGTAGTGGCTCATCACCTGCCAGGCGACCAGCCCGAGCGTGGCCACGGACACCGCCCCGATGATCGAGCGACGGGCACGGGACGCACGGCGCCGGCCACGGGACCGGTGGACCCCGGCGGATCGGTTTCTCATCTTGCGGCTCCGGCTGGCACTGCCCCAAAGGGGGCAAGAAGGTCAGTTCCGTCCCGTCTGATGGGTGTGCCGAGCCAAAGGTTGCTTCGTCAAGCCGGCCGGCAGGTCTTTGGGACGAAACCACGACAACCGGAACGTTGGCGGGTTTCGCCGCCGGCGACACCGGTGCGGGCCCGCACCGGTGTCATGCGTGCCGCACGGGTCAGAACGGCTTGGTCGGCAGGTACTTGCCGTCCAGGGTGATGACGGCGCGCTCGCCGCCCTCGGGGTCGGCGACCTTCTTCACGTCCAGCTTGAAGTTGATCGCGGAGATGATGCCGTCCCCGAACTGCTCGTGGACCAGCGCCTTGAGGGTGGTGCCGTAGACCTGGAGCATCTCGTGGAAGCGGTAGATGGTCGGGTCGGTGGGTATGCCGCCGGGAATCGAGCCACGGGTGGGGATGGTCTGCAGCAGCATCACCGCGTCCTCGTCCAGACCCAGCAGCCCGGCGACGGCCTTCGCGGACGCCTCGGGCAGGGCGTGCTGACCGAGGACGGATGCGGTGGTGAAGGCCACCGACAGACCGGAGACGTCGGCGATCTGCTGCCAGGAGAGGTCCTTGCGGGTCTTGGCCTCCACGGCCTGAGCGGCCAGGGCCTGGCGGGCGGCGGGGTCGAACTGGGCGTGCGCCATGAGAGTGGCTCCTTCTTCTGGGGTGCCTTTCCGCGCGGGAAGAAGCGGAACGGCGGGTTTCGGGGGTGGCGGTCCCGGACGCCACGCTGCGCGCGGGACCGTGTCAACGGCTCAGGGACAGGGGTTCGGGCCGGGCCTTGGTCAGGACGCGAGTGCGGTGCCCGTGCCGGCGGTATCGAGTGCTTCGACGTGCCCGGTGGCGATGTCGAAGACCCAGCCGTGCAGCGTCACCGTCCTCTCCGCCAGCGCCCGGGCGACCGAGGGGTGGGTGGCCAGGTTCGCCAGCTGCGCGTACACGTTCTGCTGGACCAGGGCCACCAGCTTCTGCGGGCCTGTCGCCATGCCGGCGATGCGGGCCAGGGCGGCGTCCGCGTGCCGCAGCCAGCCGGCGACCACCGGCGCGTCACTGAGGTCGTGGCCTTCGGCCAGGGCGGTCATCGCGCCGCAGGCGGAGTGCCCGCAGACGACGATGTCGGAGACGCCCAGGACGGCGACGGCGTACTCGATGCTCGCCGTCACCCCGTTGGCGCCGGGGGTGTAGGCGGGGACGAGGTTGCCGGCGGTGCGGATGACGAAGAGCTCACCCGGCTCGCCCTGGGTGATCAGCTCCGGTACGACGCGGGCGTCGGAGCAGCCGATGAACAGCGTGTGCGGCCTGTGGTGCCCGGCCAAGTGGGCGAAGAGGTCCGCCTTGGCCGGGAAGACGTCCTGCTGGAAACGGGCGATGCCGTCGGCGAGGTCGGGCATGGGTCACTCCCTTCGGTGGCTGCCTGCCTCGGTGGGCCGGCCAAATCCACCATGCATGACCTGCGTCTATAGTGTCCAAGAGTTGATATGCATGAGTGCTATTGAGTGCATCTATAGTTGTCTATAGTCGTGGTCATGGCCGCTCTGGAACTGCGTCACCTGCGCTATCTCCTCGCCGTGGCCGGACACGGCAACTTCACCCGCGCCGCCGAAGACCTGCATATCTCCCAGCCCACCCTGTCCCAGCAGATCAAACAGCTCGAACGCACCCTCGGTGTGCAGTTGCTGGACCGCACCGGTCGCACCGTGCGGCTCACCGACGCAGGCGAGGTCTACGCCGCCCATGCCCGGCGCGCCCTGCGCGACCTGGCCGCCGCCGAACGTGCCGTCCACGACGTCCAGGACCTCTCCCTCGGCCACCTGCGGCTCGCGTTCACCCCCACCTTCACCGCCTACCTCATCGGACCGCTCGCCGCAGAGCTCCACACGCGCCACCCCGGGGTCAGCCTGACCCTGCTGGAGATGGCTCAGGAACGTATCGAGGCAGGGCTGCTCGCCGACGACCTCGACGTCGGCATCGCCGTCGCCGCCCCGCACCTCCCCGGCATCACCGCCACCCCGCTGTTCACCGAAACCCTCAGCCTTGTCACCGGCAGCCGGCCCACCCGGACGACGCCGTCAGAGCCGCTGCCCGTCCGGGCCCTGGCCGACCGGCAACTGGCGCTGCTCAGCGGTGACTTCGCCACCCGTCGGCATATCGACGCCTACCTCACCGGCCACGGCCTCGCCCCGCGCATCGCGGTCGAGGCCAACTCCATCCAGGCCCTCACCGAAATCGTCCAGCGCACGGGTCTGGCCACCGTCCTGCCCGACGCGATCACCCACGACCATCCCCACCTCGCCCCCGTCCCCCTGGAACCGCCCCTGCCGGCCCGCAGCGTCACCCTCCTGCAACGCGAAGGCGCCTACCGAAGCGCCGCCTCACGCGCCTTCACCCGGCTCACCCACGACTTCGTCGACACGCGCGGATACACACCGCCCCGGTGATCGGGAGGCCGGCGGCCACGGCCGTCCCCCAGCGTTGAACCAGGACAAGCCAGGGCCCGGAGCATCCGTGACACCCGGACCTGCTGAGATGGAAGCGACCCGCAGCCCTTGGCACGGCCATCGTGTTCCCCGTTGCGGCAGTGCCACCTGGCCGGTTACGACGTTGAAGACCCGGACGCCGTCATCAGCGAGGCGGTCGTAGCAGACGGCCTCGCGGACGAAGTCGAGGCGTGCTGCTGCCGCGGGTCAGGCTTTCGCAGCGGTGCTCTCACCGGGCGGGCGCACCATGAAGACGTCGATCGGGTCCTGGGCTTCCACGACGAATCCGTGGCGCTCGTAGAGTCGACGGGCAGCACTGCCCTGCAAGACGTTCAGACCCACGGTCATGCCCTGCGCGTCCGTCCGCTCCAGCACCGTGCGCAAGACAGCGGATCCGAGTCCTCGGCCCTGATGGTGCCGAGCAAGATAGAAGTGCTCCAGCCACTGCCTGCCTTCGGCGGGCCGGACCGTGATGCATCCTGCAAGTTCGCCGTCGACGATGATGATCGACGTGTGCTGTGTGGAGAAGGAATCCCGCAGCCGTTGCCGCACCCGGTGCTCGTCGTAGCGTCCGAGGCGTTCCAAGTCCGCACGCATGACCGTGGCCCGCAGCTCCGCGATCACCTCGATGTCCGCTGCGGCCGCAGAACGCAGCACCCAGCCCGCGGCATGCGCCGACCTGGCCCGTGCAGGTACCGCCACGTCCGATTGCACCCCGATCCCCGTCACCCCGGCATCCATGCCCGGAGTATCTCAGTAGAGGGCTTGTGGCCTGCTCTGTTACGGTCTTGTGGCCGGCCGCGGGACTCCGGTGCGACTTCCGGAACCTGCCTCTGAAGCAATGATTCGCAGCTCGTGCCCCCATTCCCCGGCCGGCATCCACGCCTATGGGGAAAGAATCGGATGGATTCGTACGGGGACCTCATCGCAGCCGACGATGTGCTGCTCTTCGTCAACGCGGCGATCACCTCCACCGGCCAGCGTGAATTTCATGGCGACGCGGGCGAGCAACGACTGTCCTTGGACTTCCTCCATGCATACATGCTGGGGAACTACCGTGATCTGTACGCCGGTGTCCTTGCGCTCGACATCAACGACTACAACGCAGCCCTTGTCATCCGACGGCTGCTGGAGACCGCCGGGGAGGCCACTGCCGACCAGCGTCGCAGCGAGGGCCGACTGATCGCGTGCCGTCTCGCGACGCTGCCGCCACAACGCGTGTACGGGCTGTTCGATGCCCTGCGCCGGGCCGGCGTGAACAACCGTCGCACCCGCGCGATCATGCGCGACTGGCTGTCCGCCCGCCCGGACCCGGCGTTCGATGCCGTGAAGTACCGCAGCGGCCTCAAGCGAGCCCTTCGCCACGCACACCTGGCCCCGGCCACCGAAGAGCTGGGGGCGTTCGTATTCGCGCCGCTGACCCGCAAGCACTACGCGACACCTCTCTTGGAGACGTGGCGCCGTGCGCACTACGAGCAGGCCGCCCTGTACGAGCTGCCCTATACGGCTGCAGAGGGCTTCGCCGCCAAGCACGGCATCCCCCGGGATGTGTTCCTGGAGCGCATAGCCCCACGGATGACCCGCCTGGAGACCTTGCGGCTGCAGGAGTCCGCGCACAAGGCCGGGACCACAGGAATACAGGCGGACCTGGCCGGGATGCCGCTGACCCGGTTGGCGACGTATGTGCTTTCGCTGCCGGTCGAGGACCGCCTGCGCCGACGCGCCGAGCTGACCCGCGCCCTGGAATCGGCCGCCGGCCGGGTGGCCGGCTCCCACCGGGGGAGCTGGGGCAAGGTCACCGCCGTCCTGGACGACAGCTTTTCCGCCTTCGGTTCGGTTCACAAGCGTCGTCGACCGCTGGCCGTGGCCCTGGCCTGCCACTATCTGCTCGCGGCCCTTGCCGGCACCTACACCGGGCTGTGGACGTCCGGGCGGACCGACGCCCTGCTGACCTATCCGTACGGGCCGACGCCGGTGGGCCGGCGGATCCTCGACGCGCTGGACACCTCACCGTCCAGGCTGGTCATCGTCTCCGACGGATGGGACAACGCACCTCCCGGCCTGGCCGCCGAGGTGCTGCGCATCTGGCGAACTCGGCTCGACCCCGAGCGTCGCACCAGCATCGTGCATCTCAATCCCGTCTACGACGCGGCCGATTTCGACGTGCGTCGCCTGTCCGCCACGGTGCCCACCGCGGGGATCCGCGACGCCGAGGATCTCCCCGCGCTGGTGGAACTCGCCCAGTTCGCGGAGGGCCGGACGGGCCTGGCCGAACTGATCACCTACATGGACACCCGTGCCGCCCGAATGCTGAGCGGACACCAGCAGGAGGAGGCGCGATGACCACACTGGACCTGACCGGCCTGGCCACCCGCCCCTCACAGGTTTGGGGTGCCGTCCGCCTCGTGCCGCTCGTGCGTGACGAACCCGTCGACGATCTCCGCCTGCGCTCGCAGCTCTACGGCGATGCGGCCGGTCTGGTCGAGGTCAGCTCGCGCCATGCCTATGTCTCCTACATCCCGCACGGATTCATCGCCACGTGGACGGGTGACGGCACGCCGGCGGCCGCCTACGGCACCCAGCTTTCCGCCGACGGCGACCCGGCTCCCACCGCCACAATGGGCCTGCACTTCCACCGCAGAATGGCCCGCCGTGAGGCCAAGGACAGGCTGCGGTTCCTCCCCATGCACCTGGCACTGGAGGGCTACCTGGCACTGCACTTCGGCGGCCCCTCGATCGCCTGGGAGGAGTGGTCGCGGCGTGCGATCCGCCAAGGGCTCTCCCCGCGCGTCGAGGAAGCCTATGTGGGCGCGGAAATACGCGGACTCACCGACGCACTGCGCATCTTCGAGATCCACCCCGGCCAATGCGGCGTGATGGTCTACGTCGCCGACGCACTCGCGGCCGCGTTCGCGGTCCCGCATCCCGACGACTACCGCGCACTCCACTCGACACTCCTGCAGGACCTGTACGGCGAACTCATCCACCACTACGCCACGCTGATGCCGCCGGTGCAGGACTTCCGGGCCCGCATCCCCGACGCGCGGATCCGCTCCCTGGCCCACCTGCGCACGGCAGTCGCCGAACAGGAACATGCCTGGACGCACTTTCACGACACCACCATGGCGACCGGTCTGCTGGAGCACGCGTACACCTGGCAGACGGTCCACCGGATGGGACGCTTCACGCTCTCCCGCTTCCTGCCGCCCTTTCGCCCCAAGCAGGAGAACCACATCGGTGAGGCCATCACCGACGACAGAGGCAGGATCACCTACCTCAAGACATTTCGTCTGTCGGAGAACCAGGTCCGCCGCGGTCATCTGCTCAGCAGACTTGCCGCCAACGACTGGCACCTGGCGCACACCGCGGCCGATCTTGGCATCAAGGAGGCCCAGCTGGGGCTGCGCCTGGAGTCTGCCGGATTCGGATACCTGCTCCGCCAGGACGTCCTGGACGGATACCGCAGGCAAGGACGGACCCGGACCGGATGAGGGCGGCGGCGCGATTCGGCTGCCGCGCGCCCAGGTGGTGCCGCCCACCGGGTGGTCTCGGGAGAGTTCCGATGGGCGGCCGATGTGTGAGCGGGAGCCGGCTACAGGGTCGCGAGGCCTGTGGCGAGTCCTCCTGTCGCGCATACGATCCAGCCGGTGACCGGCCGCCACAGGGCGGTGGCCGCGAGAGCCGCTGAAGCGGGGATGAACACGCCGAGGAACAGCACCGTGGTGAGGGTGCCCCAGGCTGTGTCTGCTCCGGCGAGGGCCCAACCGATGATGGCTGCGGCCAGGGCCGCGGCGAGGTGGCTGTAGCGGACGTCGGTCGGTTGGGGCCAGTCGCCAGGGCGCTCTCGGCGACGGCGGACGAGTCGGTAGCGGACGATGACCCCTAGTTCTGCCAGCAGGACCGCTGTCGCGATGGCGTTGATGAGCATGGTGGTCCCTTGCGATCAGAACTTGCAGTGCTTCTTGATTCCCTCGATGCCTATCAACGCACCGACCATCTTCCGGAACGACGCGTTCATCTTGCGGCGCTTGGAGTAGTTGTAGATGAGTTGCGCTGTCTTCTTGAATCCGATCCTCTTGGCCAGGCGGACGGCGGTGACGACACGCGCGGTCGATCCCGCCGGGGTGAAGGTCAGCACGATGGGTGCGATGCCGTACACACTGCACTTGAAGATCTTCTTGGTGGTGGACCACCAGGACGGGTCGATGACGATGGGGAAGGCGCTGTTCGCATCGAAGTCGACGTGCTGGACCAGCTTGTTGCCCACGGCTTTGTAGCTGGTGGCGACATCCCTGCCGTTGGCGTCCTTTGCCCACGGGGCATCGAAGAACCCGGCCGGCTCCTTCTGCGGTGCCTTGCCGGTGTTGTCGTCGCCCTCGGAGTACAAGGACACGGACCCGTCATCGTGTGTGACGATCTTCATCCCGGCGGGGATGACGAAGCCGGTCTCGTAGTCGTGCGGTGCGGAGCCGTTCTTGAGGATGTTCAGCGTGCGTGAGCCGCCGTCGGCCGTCGGCTGTACGACCGTGTCGACGGGACCGGTCGAGGTGTAGACGACATTGCCGCCCACCTGAGTGCCCTTTGCTCCGCCTTGGGGGATGGACAGAGTGTTCGGCATCTGCTCGTTCTTGACGTCGATGCCGTTGCTCTTGCCGTCCCAGGGAATCGAGACGATGTTCTCCTCGGTCGCCGCGATCGAGGCGTACGTGCCGTCGGAAGCGGTCGCGGCCGTGACGTCCGCGGCGTCGGAGTACAGGTTCGCGAGGCCCAGCGCGTGCTCGGCGGCAGTGGGCTTCCAGGAGGTGTCCACGGTGAAGCGGACCGGGTCGGACCAGCCGTTGGCGTAGTGGGTGCCGTCGTAGGTGGTGGTGCGGAAGCTGTACGTCCTGCCCGAGACGAGCTTGCCGGCCGGAACCTGCACACTGGAGGTGCTGTTCGCCGGCACGGGAGCGGCATTGAATGTCGCGACGACCTGGTTCGTCGAGGTGTCGGTGATCTCGTAGGTTCCGGTGATCTGGTCCTCGCCGTTGGTGTCCACGGTGGAGAACCGGAGGGTCGGGGTGGTCGAGTTCACTTTGAAGATGCCGCCCTGGGACAGGAACGGTGTGCCGGCCTGAAGGTTGGTGCCGTTGTCGGGCCGGTAGTTGTAGGTGACTTCGAGGGTGGGGACCTGGTTCTGGTCAGGGGCCTCGGAGGAGTAGAACCGCTTCCACGCGTAGGTGTCGGACTCGTCCGCCGCCTTCAACGCGATGGACCCTTCCTGGGCCTTCGCCGATGACCAGGTCTGTGCGAGCTTGGTGACATCCGCGTTCACCCATCCCGCGTTGGAGCACGCGGTGGACTTGGTCTCGGCGGAGGTGGCGATCTTCTCCTTCAGCGTCGGCTGCTTGGTCCAGCGGGTGTTCTTGTCCGCCGGGTCCGCGGCCCACACCTCCCAGTTGCGCTTCTCGCACGACCAGGAGTGGTAGTTCCACAGCCGCAGTGTCGCCTTGGACACCAGGGAGTCGGAGAAGTTCGAGGTACGGAAGGTCAGGAAGGACCGGGCGGTGCGCTTGGTGGAACCCTCGTGGTCGCCGGGCCAGCCGATCTTGAGGTCGGTGTTCGCGGACTGGTCGGTGGTGTCACCACCCTGCACGAAGGTGTCGAACAGGACATCCAGGGCTTCGGTGGCCGGGTCGATGGTCACGGGGTACTGAGTCGCCGGATCGCGCAGCCATTTCGTGTCCGGGGTGAGGGTCAACTCCACGGTGTTGCCGTGTTGTACGGCCTTCATCCCGACCGGTTTGGTGTTGGTGTGCTCCAGCGACTTCTTGTCGACCGTCGCGTCCCACATCACGGGCGCGGGCATCAGCATCTGTTCCTCGCCCCGGGCATCGGTGAAGGACACCGACCCGTCGGCGTTCTGCTTGGCCGTCACCCCCTCGGGCACCGTCATGAGCAGCACCATCGGTGCCCCGTCCTCGGGCGCCTTGTTCAGCCGCAGGAACTGCTCGAACCCCGTCCGGGTGGCCTCCACGATCAGGTCACCGCCGGGAACCGCGCCCTTGTAGGTGGCGACATTCCCGTGCAGAGCCGGGGCCGGCAGGCCCGCCTTCCACCGCACCGCCAGCTTGTTCTTGCCCGTGCCGAGGGTGACGAGGTCGCGTGCCTCGGACGCGCGGGCCTTTGCCGCACCCTCGATCGACCGCGGCAGCACCCCTCCCTGCCCGGCCAGTCGCAGCTGCTTGGGGTGCGCCTTGGCGGCTACCTTGCCGTCCTCCATGGCCTTGAAGTCGACGTCGACGTCCACCCACCGTCCGTCACGGATCATGCGGATCGGACCCGCGGCCGTCTCCCGGGTGAGGGTGCCGTCGGGGTTGGCGTAGACGGTGTCGGTCTCGGTGCGTAGCTGCAGCACCTCGACCCTGCGATCCTGGACCGCCGCAGCCGCCTGTGCGGCCTCGACGCTCTCGGCCTCCTTGATCGGATCGGACGCGAAGGTCTTCAGAGATTCCTCGAGATCCGACATCGCCTGGGTGAACTGACCCGCGGTTTCATCGCTTTCGGCGAAAGGCTTGGCGATGGCATGCGGTGTGGACACCAGGACGGCGCCTACGGTCATCACTGCTATGCCCGTGGTGCGGGCACGCCAGCTGTACTTCACGTGGTGACTCCAGATTCAGCATGGCGATCCGGCCCCCTTGTGAGGGAACGGAGGATCGCCGCGATCGACCTACGCCCCGCGTACTGGGCTGGACGACCACCTCAGCGCAGGGACTTGACCGGAACTTTACTTCATTTGACGGATTCTTGGTCAAGTAAGGGAACGAAACGACTCAAATATTCCAAACGGGATTTTTCCGGGCTCTGCTGCGTGTGACGTCGGTCCCGACTTCTCAACTGTGCGCCCTGGCCAGGGCGTTGATCATTCGTTGATCGTGGTGGGGAAGTGTGGAGAAGCCGGCTGCGCACGACCTTCACAAGGGGGCGTGCGTGACATCTCCACCCTGGAAGGGGGTGTAGTGATGAAGCTTCTCTTCGCTCTGCGCAACAAGGTGTCCGCTCAGAAGAGCCTGAAGGCGAGCGCCTGGTACTTCTGGTACTAGGCCGATCCGTAGCACCCGGTGAGGTCGCCCCCGCCGTACGGCGGGGGCGACGCCGCCCGCCGCCCGACTGCCCCTCGGCCTTCCGGAGATCCCGCATGCGCCGCACGTTGTTCCATCCGCGACTTGCCGCCCTGGTCCGGGACCACCTCGGGCAGGACGTGTTCCGGCTCGAACCCGACACCGTCGGGGTCGCCGGGCATGAGGCCGCCGACCGGATCCTCGCCGCCCGCCGGGCCACCGAGACCGAGCGGCCCACGTTCAAACCGCTGCACGGACGCTCGATCTCGCGCGGCGAGGCGTCCTCGGTGATGCGGACGATCGGCGGCGATGTGCGCGAGGCACTGAAGAAGCCCCGCCCCCGGCCCGAGGACGTCGATCTGTCGGGTGTGTGGCCGCTCAGGGGGCATCTGTTCCTGCGGGACCTGATCCTTGGCCAGGACCCGTACCGGCTGCGGATCCTGATGAGCCGCAATCTCGAACTGACCCCCAAGCTGACCTGGGCGGTGATCGCGGCGGGCGCCGCGCTCCCGTGGCGGGCGGGCGGGCGCGGGGAGTCGCTGACCGCCATCGCGGGCCTGACGGCGGAGGCCGCCGGTTACCACGAGCGCCGGTATGCCATGGGCATGTACCGGAGGGCGGCGGCGCCTGTGTGCTTCACGGTCTCCACCCTGGTCGCGAACGCGCTCTGGCTCGGCTCACCGTTCGACCCCGGCACGCCGAACCGGCACATTCTGTGCGAGACCATGCGGCTGCTGCCGCCGTCCTGGAACATCCTGCGCAACGCCTCCCCCGAGTACGCCGCCCTCGACGAACGCATCGGTACGGGCGACGACGTCCTCGTCCTGCCCCTTCTCTCCCACAGGGATCCCAAGCTGTGGCAGGATCCCCACGCGTTCCGTCCGGAGCGCTGGGAGGCCCTCGACCCCGACACCGCGCCGGGTTATCTCCCCTTCGGTCACTCCTCCGAGCGCTGCTGGGGCCGGCACATGGTGATGCCGCTCGCCGAGCTGCTCCTGGACCTGGTACGGGGCGCGGGCCTTGCCGTGAGCCCCGAACAGACCTCCGCGAAGGTTCCCCTCGTCGGCCTGCTCGGCGTCGAGGACGTCCAGGTGACGAGGGCGCGTCGTGCCGCTGCCTGAGCCGCCGGACGAGAGCGAGACCGCGACCGAGACGGTGGGCGACTCCTTCGCCCGCCACCCCCATGATGTCTACCGGCGCTGGCGCGAGGAAAGCGGTGTCCGCAAGGTCCGCTTCTCCGGCGCCGCACCCCTGGCCGGGTGGGTCGTCACGGGGCACGCCGCCTGCCGCGCGGCCCTCGCCGATCCCCGGCTGAGCAAGGACGGCGCGACCGAGGTGTACGCCCGTCACGAGGGACTTCCCGTCGGCGGCCCGGGCAGCGGGCTTACCAGCCACATGCTCAACTCCGACCCGCCCCGCCACACGCGCCTACGACGTCTCGTCCAACAGGCGTTCACGCAACGGCGGGTGGCGCAGCTGCGCCCCCGGATCGAGGCACACGTCGCGACGCTGCTCGACGCCCTCGACGGGACGGACGAGGCCGATGAGATCGACCTGATCGCCCGGTTCGCGCTCCCGCTGCCACTGGCCGTGATCTTCGACCTGCTGGGCGCGGACCCCGACGCGCACGGGACCCTCCAGGTCCGCGGCCACACGGTGAGCGGCGACGGCGGCGACGGGGAGGTGTCCGTCCCGACAGCCGAGGCGATGCTGCAGCGACTGCGCGCGCTCATCGCCGACAAGCGGGCCTGCCCGGGCGACGACCTGCTCTCCGCTCTCCTCGCCGCCCGCGACGGCGGCGACCGCCTCACCGAGCAGGAGGTCACCTCGATGGCGTTCCTGCTGGTGATCGCGGGTCACCAGACCACCGTCAACCTCGTCGCCAACGGACTGCACGCCCTGCTCACCCACCCCGCGCAGCTCGCCGCCGTACGCGCCACCCCCTCGCTCATCCCTGCCCTGACCGAGGAAGTCCTGCGCCACGAAAGCCCGTTCGCCCTCGCGAGCCTGCGCTACACCACGGAGCCCGTGACGATCGACGGTACGACGATCCCGGCGGGGGAGTTCGTCCAGATCGCGCTGGCGGCCGCCAACCGCGACCCGGAGGTCTTCGCCGACCCCGACCGGTTCGATGTCACCCGCGACGCCTCCCGGCACCTGGCGTTCGGCCACGGCGTCCATCACTGCCTGGGCGCACCGCTGGCCCGCCTTCAGGCCGAGATCGCCTTCGCCCACGTACTGCGACGCTTCCCCGGTCTACGCCTCGCCGATCCGGAGCGCACCGTCGAGTGGCAGGACAACCCCCGACACCGCGGCCTGCTCACCCTGCCGGTCCGGCTGCGCTGACGTCGCAAGAGAAGCTATGTCCGGCGGACGGCGGACGGCGGCCTGTCGAGCCGGCCGCTTCAGCGCCATGGGTCTGCCCGCCGGGCCAGCGGAACACCAGGCGGGAGGCGACTTTGTCCAGGACGTGCCCCGAGGGCAGGTCGCGGTCGGGGGTGTCGGCCGGGTGGATGGTGAGGCGCGGGTATCCGTTGTCGCGCACGTGCCGGTCCCAGTCCCGTACGCACGTGGCGAACCGCTCGGCCAGGTCGGACCCGGCCGTTCCATAGGCGTGGATGCAGAACTCGTAGCGGCAGTCGGTGGGTTCCGGCGCATGGTGGATCTGGGTGTAGGTCAGGTAGGCCAGCGCGCCGTCGGCCACGATGGCGGCCGCGTCCCGCTGAGTGACCAACTCGGACTCTTCCGGAGTGGTCAGGCGGCAGAACCCTTGCAGGGTGGTCGCGGCGTACAGCTGCAGGGTCTCGAAGCTGTACTCGCCGGGCACGATGACACCGGTGGCGAGCTCGTGCCGCGGCCCGCGCAAAGCCTCTTCAAGCCCGCAGGTGTTGCCGGGGCCACCGTCCTCCCACCGCACCGTGACCGCACCGTCGGCCAGCGAGGCAGTCGGGGCGGTGCGGGCGGCGGCACCTCGGTCCCGCACGAAACCACAGTACGTCCAGTGCTCCGCGTGCAGGACGTCACCCTGTCGGACGAGGGTGATGGAGCGGGTGTAGCCGCCCGCCTCCAGAGGTACGACCAGGCGTCCGCCTTCTTTGAGCTGGTCCCGCCAGGCCGGGGCGATGTCCGCCGCGTTGTGGGTGATCACCACGCCGTCGAACCCGCCCGGCGGGACGTGGGCAGGTGCACCGAGGCCGCCGTCGCCGAGAACGGCAGTGACCCGGCCGCTGCCGGCCTCCGCGCACAGCCTCCTCGTACGGTGCACCACATACGGGTCGACATCCACGGTGACCACTCGGCCGCGCTCCCCGACCACGTCCGCGATCAGCTCCGCGTTGTAACCGCCGGAGCCGACCTCCAGCACGACCATCCCGGGTTCCAGCCGGAGCTGCTCGATCATGTCGGCCTGCAGCCAGGCCGCCGAGACGGAGCTGACTGCGGCACCGGTGGAGTCCTTCGCGGTCACCACGGCGCGGTTGTCGTCGTAGGCGGTCCGCAGCCGGGCCTCGGGAAGGAAACGGTGCCGGGGGACCGTGCGCAGCGCGGATCGGACGGGTGGGGAGGGGGCCCAGCCGCCGGCGATCACGGTGTCCGCCATCCGTGCGCGCAGCCGGACGGCTTCGGCCGGTTCGCCGGGCACGGGCGGCTGGTCGACGGCGAGCGGGTTGGCGTGGACCGGTGGGAGGCGGGGGATGACGCCGGGCCAGATCGCGTTGAGGGCCTGCGCGGCCGGGGTGAACACAGGACCGACGCAGGCAAGGGCATGCAGGTCGTGCCACTCCCACCGGTCGAACAAATGATCCTCAAGGTTGGTGACGGTGCCGGACCATGCGATGACACGGACGACTGCGGTCAGCCGCGGCACACCGTGGCTGTCGTCGACCAGCATCGTGACCATGTGCGCGGCCGAGGCGGTCAGGCCGGTCTCCTCCGACAGTTCCCGTGCCGCCGCCGCTTCGAAGGACTCTGAGCCGCTGTTCTTTCCGCCGGGCAGTTCCCACATGCCTCGGCGCGAGTGGCCGAGCAAGACCCGGCCGGCTTCGTCGGTGACGACGGCGAGGGCTCCGGTCAGAGCGTGGCCGGTGGTGGGTCGTTTCTCGACCGCCGTGGTGTCGGTGGGGCGGGGGTCACGCAGGACCAGAACGGCGAGCTGGTCCGCGTCCAGCCGCTCGACTCTCTTCCACCCTTCGCTGAGCAGGCGGATCTCGTCCTCGTCGAGGGCGATGTCGCGCCGCTCGGCCGGGGTGTGCTCGACCACGGGGGTGATGACCACGAGCGCGCCGCCGGGCCGCAGCCGCTCACCGAGTCCGTGCAGGACGCGGCTGCGGTCGCGCAGGAACGGGTACATCAGCCGCAGGGTGATCAGGTCGTAGCCGTCCTCATGCAGATCTGCCGGGTCGTCGCACTCGATGTCCAGGCAGAGCCAGCGCACCCCCTCGGTGCCGACGTGTTCGTCCCGGGCCCGGTCGAGGGCGCTGCCGGCGAAGTCGACGGCGTCCACCATGTAGCCGAGGGACACAAGGTAGGCGGCCAGGCTGCCGGTGCCGCAGCCGACCTCCAGCGCCCGTCCGCCGCCCTCGGGGACGGGGACGTGCTCGGCGAGCAGGGCCCGCTCGCGCTCACCGAGCTGCCGGAACCCTTTTCCGTCGGCGTAGTGCTGCTGCCACTGGTCACGGACGACGTACCCCACGGTTGCGCTCCTCAACTGCTCTTCTTCAGTGGGTGATGTGGTGTGGTGGTCATGGGTGGTTCGCTGCGCGGAGCCCGGCAGGGGCGGGGCTGGGTGAAGGGGAGGGGGAGGGGACGGGTGGTTGCACGAGTGGATCTCCTGAACGGGAGAGGACAGGCCGGGCTTCGGGCATCTGGCGGAGGCCGCGTAGTGGCGAGCGGTAGAGGACCACGAGGGGGACGAGGAGCAGGCAGGTGCCGACGAGGAGGGTGGGCCGTACGCCGATCCGTGTCCCGAGGCCGCCCGCGGCCAGGGCGGCCACCGGCCGGGCGCCTGAGGTGAGCCAGGTGCTCACGGCCTGCATGCGGGCCTGCATGCCCTCGGCGGTGACGACCTGGCGAATGGAGCGCTGAGTGGTTCCCGCCGCCGCTGCGCAGGACAGCTGAACGAACAGGGCGGCGCCGATGGCGATCTGCCAGGCCAGGCCCGGGGCGGCGAGCAGCAGCGGAATCTGGGTCAGCGGGGTGAGTGCGAGCGCGACGAGCATCGTCGGCCCGGGCCCGTACTGTCGCGTGAGCGCCGGGGCGGCAAGCGCGCCCGCCGCCGCGCCGAGGGCTCCGAGCCCCAGGACCACGCCGAAGGCCGTCGGGCTCATCGCGAGGGACCTGAGCAGGTACAGGGCCCATAGGGTATTGAGAAGCGTCAGGGCGGCCGAGGTGGTCGCGTTGACCAGGGTCAGCGTGCGCAGCTGGTGGTCACGGCGCACGTAGCGCAGGCCTTCACCGATCTCGGCGCGCAGCCGGCGGTCTCCTGCCGGCGCCCGGGTGGTCTCGCGTGTCTGGATGCGGGCGGTGCACCAGGCGCTGATGAGGTAGGAGCCGACGTCACCGAGCAGCGCCCGGGCCGGGCCGAGGAGCGCGGTGAGCCCGGCGCCGAGGTTGCTGCCCGCGGTGGCCGCGACCGAGAACAGGGCTCCGGTACGGCTGTTGCTCCGCTGGATCAGGGACCGGTCGACCAGGCTGGGCAGGAGGCTGATCGCGGCGGCATCCTGCAGCACACCCGCCGCGCCCTGCACCGCCGCGACCACCATGAGCTGGGCCAGGGACAGGCGGTCCAGCGCGGCCGCCACGGGCACGCTGGCCAGCGCGGCGGCGCTGACCAGGTCTCCGGTGATCATCTGCTTCCGCTTGGAGTGGCGGTCGGCGAGTGCTCCGGCGTGCAACGCCAGGAGAGCGGGCGGGAGTTGGCCCAGGAAGGTGAGCCAGGCGACCTGGGCAGGGGTGGCGTCCAGTTCCAGCACGGCCGGCACGGGGAGGGCCAGCTGGCTGATCGAGCTGCCGGCCACGCTGGCGGCCTGGCCGGTCAGGTACCGCCGGAAGTCGGTGTGGTGCCACAACGATGGTGGGCGCACCGGGCTGGATCCGGGGGAGGCGTCGGCAAGGAGCTTGGCGCGCCGGGACGCTGTGGCTGCGCATCTGTCCAGCTCGGGGGTGGCCTCGTCCTTCACCGGGCTTCCTCGGCCTTCTCAGGGCGGGAAGGGGAGGCACGTCGTTGGGTGGGCAATGGGTCCGGCGTCGGCGGGATGTGTCCGTACTGGGCTGCCTGGGCGGTGAACATGCGCTGGTAGAGGCCGTCGGCCTGGGCCATCAGCTGCTCGTGCGTGCCCTCTTCGGCGACACGCCCCTGATCGAGTACGTAGATGTGGTCGGCGTTCGCTGTCGCCGCCAACCGGTGTGTGACCAGCACGACGGCATGTCCCTTGTGAGCCAGGGACCACAGTCCTTCGAAGGCCGCGATCTCGGCGTGCGGATCGAGCGCCGAGGTCGGTTCGTCGACGAGCAGGAAGGGCGCGTTGCGGTACAGGCTGCGAGCGGTTACCAGCTTCTGCCACTGTCCGCCCGAGAGCTGGATGCCGCGTTCGTACCCCTTGAAGACGATCGAGTTCCATCCGTGCGGCAGGCTCTCGATGAGCGTGGACACGTCTGCTGCCTGGGCGGCCTCACGGACACGGTTCATGTCCCGGGGGCGATTGCCGGCGCCGATGGCCACGTTCGCGGCGGCGGTCATCTCCCAGCGCGGGAAGTCCTGAGCGAGAACCCCGACGGCCGCGAAGACCTGCGCACGGTCGGTCTCGCGGAGTTCGGTCTTCTCGCCTGACCCGGCCTCCCACCACACATTTCCTTCGGTGGGCAGCAGAAGCCCGGCCAGCACTTTGGTCAAGGTGGTCTTCCCCGAGCCGTTCGCACCGACCAGGGCTGTTACCTCGCCGCGGCGGACCTGCACGTTCACCCCTTTCAGGGACGGCGAGTCGGCCCCCGGGTAGGTGAAGGACACGTCTTCCACGCGCACGGTCTGCACGGGCGAGGGCAGCGGCTTGCCCATGGAAGGGATCGCGTTCTTGTCGGCGACCTCGATGGCGTTCTCGGTGTCGGTGAGGAACAGCAGTTCCTCGTACAGCCGGTTGACTTGCTGCACCAGGGAGGTGAGTCGCGCGGTCGAGGTGCGGATCGCGATGACCGCTGTTCCGCCGACGGCGAGCGGCAGCCGCCCGCTCGCCAGCAGCCACCACAGCAGCCCGTAGCAGGCGAGCGATGCCAGCCCGGCGAAGCCGCCGGCGACCAGGTCCGTGGTGGCCTGGGCGCGGGCCAGCCGCTGCTGTTCGACCTCCGTCTGCCGGGACATCTCCTCATAGCTGGACAGCAGCTTGGTGCCGGCCGCGTGCACGCGGATCTCCCCGGCTGCGTGCGGGCGTGTCAGGTAGTTCAGCAGCGAGGCGATCGCCCGCCGGTGGTCGACCCAGTTCAGCCGTGAAATGTAGTCGCGGCGTGCGGAGCGGACCGCCCCCCAGCCCTTGGGCAGGGCGATCGCCAACAGCATCGGCAGCAGGGCCCAGTGCAGCGACGCCAGGACGACGGCCGCGGCCACCATGCCGGTCACCACGTTTCCCACGCCTACCGACAACCGCAGCATGGTGCGCGCCGAGTCGGTGCCGAACTTGCCTGCCTCCAGGACGCGCTGGACTTCCGGCCGCTCGGTCGCTTCCACTTCGACGTGTGTGACGGCTGTGTAGTACCGCGTGGAAACCGCCCGCTCCACCTGCGGTTCCAGCCGGCCGGACATGGCCGTCGACCACGCCGACAGCAACGCCGTCCCCAGCGCTGTGAGGGCTAGCACCGCCAGTGATGGCAGGGCGTCGCGGAGCTTGTGCGCGGTTGGGCCGTCCGCGAACAAGCGCGTGAGAACGCTGTTGACCGCCACGAGCCCCCACCCGCCCATGACGCCCTGCCCGAGCTGGGCCGCCACAACCCCGGACAGTGCTCGCCGGTCCGCGCTCCAGCCGGTGCGCAGCACCATTCCGATCATGTGCGGCAGTGCTGCCGCCATCCGTCCGAATCCCAGCCGGGTCAACGAGCCTTCGTGTCGGACATAGGACTGGTCGTAGCGGAGCCGTCCTCCGTAGAGCTCACGCTCCGCCTCCGAGATCCCGTCCGTCGTCGTGTCTTGCGCTTCCTGAGGCGCAGTGCAGCGTGGTCCGGCCGATGTCAACGTCGGTCCCCCCTCGGTCGTGGCTGTGTCGACAGGTCCAACGACGCCGCCTGGATTTCGAACACATGTCTTTCGGTCGATCGGTGAATCCCGTCGTTGAGCGGTTCACGGAAGGTGTGCCCTGCACGGGCCCTTGTCCCGCAAGAGCCCTCTGTGGAGGCACACTTGGCCGAAACGCCGACACCCTCGAACGGGGGCGTCACTCCCGGCCCGGTGCCCGTTGCTCCCATGCCTCCAGACATGGGGAATCGAGGCGTGGCTGTAGTGGGCGCGCCCGCTGGCCGGCCCCCGTCCGCCGGAGCGGGGTGCACGGTAGGAAACGCGGTGATCTCTTCCGTGAAGCGCACCGTTCCCATCGGACGCCCGCTCGCACGACGGGTTGACGCCGAACTTTCGACAAGTGCTCATGGGTCCGATCCTGCGACTGGCGGGTCTCACAGATGGTGGCCGAAGGTCCGATACGCGTGCAGGACCGCTGTCATATTGGCGTTGAGGAAGGGGAATGGCAGGGTCGCATCCCAGGTGAGGGGCGTATTGATGTCCTGCGTACGCACGGTGACTTTATTCGGCCCTGTGGCTAGCCGCTGTATGTGGTCGCGGATGCGCCCGGTCTGTGGGATGACGATGCGGTGGACCGCGGCGCGCTGTTCCGAAGTCGAGGAGAGTTCGGCGGTCTTCCCGGTTTCTTGTTCCCGAGTCGATATCTCCCTCATCAGGCGCCCCAAAACGTCCATTTCCTTTGGCGACAGAGCGGCGCAGGGGCCGAAGTGTAGGTGATGGAACATCACGGAAAGCTGATAGAAATACCTACAAGTGCCTTCGGAATCGAACATCCCGGGCTTTATGCATATTTCGTCCGCAATAGCGATCGGAACGGTGCAGATAAACTGCGCGTACATCTCCAGTAGATCACCGCTGGCGGGAATAGAGCGGATGTCGACCGATCGGTACCCATGCCCCAGTGGGAGCCTTTCATTCTCCGGACTGCAGTGAGCCGCACCCCAGTAGTCGGGAGCGCACTCGGATACGATCTTGCCCAAGTGCTCGGCGAACGCGACTGACCAGGCGGCAGACGGATTGAGATTCGGTGGAATGCCTAGATATACGTAGAATCGGTTGAGGTTTCGGCGAATAAACCTGGCATCGTTGGTAACCTCGAATCCAAACGGGCAGATCGCCTGTATCCGAGGGTCTGTCGAGGCTGCTGCTCGTGTCACAATTTCACGCCATGCCGCTATGTTGAAGGCTCCGTCGGAGGCAAAAGGGAAGTCTGGTAATTGCTGCATAACACCCCATTTCGAGACGAGGTGGCACTCCGTCTTCTGGAAGCTCCTCTGCGGGAGTTCATCCTTCGGTACGTGGCGCATGCAGTCAATACCTGGAATGCGGCCGATTTGGGTGTGTCGGTGCGGGGTCGTGCGGATTGCGACTCATGACGGAACGTCACGAGTCAGCTTGCTGCTTACTGGCGGCCCTGTCGAGTTCGCCCGGCACTCTTGACTGGAGAGCCTGACGAAACATAAGATCAACAACGTTGGGGTGCGTAAGCTGGAGGTTAAAGCGTGACACAATGTCCACACTCGCCTATTAGCTTAAGTCGCATTGCCGAAAACGGCTACTCGCGTATAACGGGAATCTCGATAGATGATTTCGACTACGTCGCCTTCGCTGCCCGCTTGGGGAAACCCGTTACGCATCACAGCGGCAAGATAGTTACTGGAGTGTGCTGCACGGCAGAAATGCTTTCTCCGATCCGGACAGGTATCTCAAGCGCATCCTTCTTTCGGATTTCTGGGGAAATTCTTAGTCTGTCTGTGGTGGCGCCACCTACGGAGTCGATCAATGCACATATCCTTCATCTGTACCGGGAATATCTGTCGCTCACCCATGGCGGCGCTAGTGTTCCAGGAGCGTTTGCGCAGGGCCGGAATCGCTGACCGCGTCTCCGTAACCAGTGCAGGGGTTGGCACCTGGCACACCGGAAAGCGTATCGATGAACGTGCCGCCCGCGTATTATCGGCACACGGATATCCTGTCGACCACGTAGCTTCCCAACTGGGGGAACGCGACCTCGACGCGGATGTCTTCGTGGCCATGGATTCCCACCATGTAGCCGTACTCAAAGAACGTCTCGGAGTGGCGAAGAGCCGGACGGCGGACGGCGGAACCCCCGAGGCGGACGAACGGATCCGACTCCTGCGGTCATTCTCGCCGGGGTGCAGCGAAAGGGATGGCGGCGCAGACGGTGTGCCCGACCCCTACTACGGGCAGGAGGCTGACTTCGTCGAGGTCCTCTGGATGATCGAAGCCGCGATGCCGGGCCTGGTCGAGTGGGTACGGTCCAGGCTGGGGGACGGGCCGGTCGAGAAGTCCGATCCGCAGAAGACCGACCACCCTGCATTTGTTTCGATGGTCTGCGATACGCAAGACCTCCTTGCGCAACGGGACGAGGCTGATCGTCTCGGTGAACAGAAAAGCCCGGCTCTCGCCGCCACCGCCCTCGGTGAACTGCTGCCCGTCTTCGAGCGCGTATACGGACCGGAACACCTGGAAACCCTCACCGCGAGGGATATCCACGCGCATTGGCTGGCTGAGGGCGGCCACTTTCTCACCGCGCTGCACGCATTCCGTGCCTACCTCCCGGACTGGGAACGTGTGGCCGGCCCTGAACACCCCGGAACCCTGCACTGCCGCCAGAACATTTCCTACTGGACGGGCGAGTCGGGCGACTTCGGCCTGGCTGTCGAATTGAGCGGGGAACTCCTTCCCGTACGTGAGCGGGCATTGGGTCCGACGCATCCCGATACCCTGCTGACCAGGCATCGACTTGCGTACTGGATCGGAGAGGGAGGCGATCCCGCCACCGCGCTGACACAGTTTCGAGAACTTCTGGACATTCGTATCGAGCACCAGGGCCCCGAGCATCCGGACACCCTCACAACCCGGCACGAAATCGCTCGCCGGACCGGTGAAATCGGTGAGGCCGAAGAGGCGGCGGAGCTGTTCGATGAACTCGTACCTCGGCGTGAGCGTGCGCTGGGTCCCCGGCACATCAGCATGCTGACGACCCGTCACGAATTTGCCAAGTGGATCGGCGAGGCAGGAGCGCCCGACAAAGCGCTGGCCATGCTGCACGACTTGTGGCCTGTGCGTAAGGAGGTCCAGGGTGCGCACCACCCCCGGACCTTGCTGACTCAGCACGAGTTGGGCCGATGGACGGCAGTGACCGGCGACCGGAACGCCGCGCTGCCCATCGTGCAGGAGGTGCTGCGTGCGCGGGACCGTGTCCTGGGCCCGAATCACCCGCACACACGGCTGACGCGTGACCTGTTCGCGGGACTCGGTACCCGCTGACGCCTCGCCAGAGCTCTGCTCGGAGCGCTGCATCGCTAGGCCACACGTACACGTTCGAAGACGGCGACTAACAATTCGCCCATCCGCCCCAGGGGCAAATACCTCAACGGGTACGTCCATGTGGATAGCGGTCGCCTTGGTAAACGGGAATTCGACACGGAGGCGAACATGGCGCTCAGCGGGCGCAAGGTCCTCATCACCGGCGGCTCCGCCGGCATCGGCGCGGCGACGGCTCGCGCCCTGACGAGCCAGGGTGCACATGTCGCCGTCCTCGCCAGGGACGGCGAACGGCTCCGGGCGATCGCTCGCGAGACCGGCGCCCGGCCCATTCCAGCAGACCTCCGAGACCCCCACGCGGTGCCGCGGGCCGTCGAGGCCGCCGGCGACGAACTCGGCGGCCTTGACGCCTTGGTGAACAACGCCGGGAGTTTCCGGCTCGGTGCGGTGCGCGACGGCCGGTACGCCGACTGGCAGGACATGGTCGAGCTGAACATCCTCGGGCTGCTCACTGCTTCCCAGGCGGCCGTTCCCTTCCTGACACGAAGCGGATGCGGGCAGCTGATCAATATCAGCTCCATGAGTGGGCGGCAGGAGCCCAGCGCGGAATCCGGTGTCTATGCGGGAACAAAACACGCGGTGCGCGCCATCAGTGACGGCCTCCGTCACGAACTACACGGCTGCGGGATCCGGGTCACGGTGCTCTCGCCCGGCATGGTGCTGACTAACCGTGGTGAATACATCAGCGATCCTCAGCTGCGCGAAGCAACAGCGCGCTGGCATGAGGAGCAGGCGCTGGACCCAGCCGATGTTGCCGCACAGGTCTGCTACGTCCTTGCCGCACCCCCCGACGTGCACCTGGTCGAGATCGCCCTCATCTCCGCACGGCAAACTCCCTGACGGCAAACGCCTCCTCGGCAGCTGCCGGCTACCGGTATCGCTCGATGGGTGGTCGGCCTGTCAGCCACGACGTCGGCCTCTACAGGGAGAGGAACACCGTCGAGGTCCTGATCAACAAACTCAAGGCGTGGGGGGCGTCGCCACCCGGTATGACAAGGCGGCCTGGGGACTTCGACGAGGCTGAGGGCGTCGACGTAGGAGGCGGCACATGCCAGTGGGCGTGTGGCCGTCGCCGGGCGGCACCAGGTGCCGGTCGCAGGCCCGGGCTTCGAGTGCGTGGAGCACGGGCTGCTCCAGCGGGCTGTCGGCGATACGGCGGAGAAGGCCGATGAAGAGGGCATGCACGGACTGCCGGATGCTGTGCGAGTGGGTGGCGGCGTGGCGCAGTGGGTGGTGAGTGAAGACCGGCATGGGCGGTTGCCTCCGGTGGAGCGTGTTCGGGGAGCTATGTCGGCTCTCTGGGAACGCGGGGGAGGGGCGGGCGGGTCGGCCAGGGGCATGGATGGTGTGCGGGTCCGCGGGTCAGTGAGGTGCAGCGACATCGGCGATGCGCCGTGCTGCCGCCGGCGGAAGGCCGGTGAACTCGGCGAGCCAGTCGGGGCGGTGTCCCTGCCGGGCGAGGACGTGGGCCAGATGAACGCGCGGCTCATACGTTCCGCACCGGGTTCCGGCGCAGGCGCGGGGATCGAGCAGGTATGTGCGTCCGACGCCGTCGTCCAAGGTCAGCCGGACGCTTGGGTAGATCCTGCCGGTCGGGCAGGGCGCGGGGGTGAGGCTTCCGGGGAGGCGCGTGGCGGTGTCCTCCTTCGCAGGGGTCGGGCGCCGGCCGCTACGGCGGCGGCGCAGTCGGCGGCGGCAGAGCGGACATGCCACAGAGATCAGCACGATGCTGAAGGGGCAGCAGGGCATGGGCCGGGATGCCGTGTCCCAGGACGGTTCGGATCTGCCGCACGTTGATAAGGAGGTGGTCTCCCTGTACGCCCTCGACAACCGTCTGTCAGACGGTGATACGGCTCCCGTCAGGCACGGGGGAGCGCGTCCGGGCACGGGGCCGGACCGTGGCCGGGACCGCAACTGCTCTCCATGTCCGCCCCCTTCCGATCCATGCCCGTGGCAGAGGCCCCGATGAGTTGATCAAGCTGGAATGATCCGCAGAGGAGCTACGACTGAAGCCCGCGGATCCTTCGCCGAGGCGTAGGGGGCGCTACGGGCCGCTCGGGTTGCCGGTGAGGCCGCCGGTGTTCTTGACGATCACGGTGTCGCCGGTGCGGCTGAAATCGTAGAAGCGGTGGGCGTCCGCCGTGCTCAGGTGGATGCAGCCATGGGAGGTGTCGGCCTGGCCGATGGCGTGGTCCCAGGGCGCCGCGTGAATGAACACGCCGGAACTGGTCAGCCGCACCGCCCAGTGGACCGTGAGGACGTAGTAGTTGGGACTGCGTGGATCGCATGTGATGTTCGCGCTGCACGATGTCATCGTGATGACCTCGTCCTTGCCCAGCACATGGAATGTTCCGGACGGGGTACGGAAGCCGGGCTTTCCGAAGCCCGCGGTGAAGGTCATCACCGTCCGGCCGTGATCCGTGACGGTCATCTGGTGGGTGGCCGCGTCGACCGTCGAAACGTGGCCCGCGGAGGCCGCCCGGGCCGGACCGGCGCCCAGCGTCAGGGCGGCCGCCAGAGCACCGACCAGCACGAGTCGCGCGGCGTCACGAAGGCATGGGCGTGGGACCAGGTGCTGCAGGGACATTTCCGATCACCGTCGCTCTCCTCACCAACCAATTCTGCCCCCGCCATCGCATGGAGGCACCTTCGCCACCGCGGCGCTCTTCGCGTCGGGCGCCGGCGAACCGTTCGTCGGCACGAAGGACCTGGTGCGATTCCATCTCGCCCAGGCCGGCACGACGGGGCACAAGGGTTCATACGGCGGTTCATACGGCGGCCAGGCCCTCAGCCCTTCGACCTGTTCGCCGGTGGCCGGCAGCTGCCTTGCGGGACATCCCGGCCGATGCAGGGGTGTGCCGGCGGCGTGAGCGAGCCGACCGGCTGGTCAGAGACTCGCCGCGTGGTCGGGTACGTAGGTCTGCAGATCGCGCGGTGGGCGCTCGTAGCCTGTCGACGGCGGCCGCGGCGGCAGCTCCAGCACCGGTGGCGGCACCTCCTGGTACGGCACGGAGGCCAGCAGGTGGGCGATCATGTTCAGCCGGGACCGTCGCTTGTCCTCGCTCTCCACGATGTACCAGGGCGCCTCGGAGATGTCGGTGTGGACCAGCATCTCGTCCTTGGCCCGGGAGTAGGCCTCCCAGCGGGTGATCGACTCCAGGTCCATCGGCGACAGCTTCCAGCGCCGCAGAGGGTCTTCCAAGCGGTGCCGGAACCGTTCCTGCTGCTGGGCGTCGCTCACCGAGAACCAGTACTTGCGCAACAGCATCCCGTCCTCCACCAGCATCCGCTCGAAGATCGGGCACTGCCGCAGGAAGAGGCGGTACTCCTCCTGGGTGCAGAAGCCCATCACGCGCTCGACACCGGCCCGGTTGTACCAGGAGCGGTCGAACAGCACGATCTCGCCCGCGGCGGGCAGGTGCTCGACGTACCGCTGGAAGTACCACTGGGTGCGCTCGCGCTCCGTCGGCTTCGGCAGGGCCACGATGCGTGCCACCCGCGGATTGAGGTACTCGGTGACCCGCTTGATGGTGCTGCCCTTGCCCGCCGCGTCCCGCCCCTCGAAGACGAGGACCAGCCGGACGCCCTCGGCCTTCACCCACTCCTGCAGCTTCACCAGCTCGGCCTGCAGACGCAGCAGTTCCTTCTCGTACACCTTCCGCGGCAGGCTCACCGCCTCCTTGCCGGCCATGCCGTCTCCCCGCTCCGTCCCCCAGGTCGGACACCAGAACGCCACCGTACTCACGGGTGAGGAGCCGCGCACTCCGGGAAACACGGGAGTGCCTTCGAGAGACACGCGCGTGTATCCGAATCCTTCGCCGCAGGGGAGCTCAGCGCCGTGACCTCACCTGTCGGCAGCAGCGGCTTCGGAGCACCGAGGGGCAACGACGCCGGGGGTACGCCCGGTGCTCCGCCGACCGAGGCGGTCATCCGCATGGTCGAGCTGGCCGTGGGCCAAACGGCACCGGAACCAGGGCAGTTCGGGTTCTTTTCCATGGGTGTGGCCCGAACGGCCCTGTCGGGGCCCGCCGCGGCCGTGGAGGGTGGGACACCCGAATCCGAGTCGGCACGTACGCCACCGGACCGCTGCCCCGGCCTGGAAAGGAATCCCGATGTCCGTCGACACGCGGCAGACGCCCGCCCAGTTGGACGAGGATGAGCTGAGGTCGCTGGTCGCCCACTGGCGCGCGGCGAACTACCTCTCCGTCGGCCAGATCTACCTCATGGCCAACCCCCTGCTGACCGAGCCACTGCGCCCGGAGCACATCAAACCGCGTCTGCTGGGCCACTGGGGCACGTCACCGGGCCTGAACCTCGTGTACACCCACCTCAACCGGGTGATCAAGGCCCGTGACCTGGACGCCCTGTGTATCTGGGGGCCCGGCCACGGAGGGCCGGCGGTGCTCGCCAACTCCTGGCTGGAGGGCTCCTACGCGCAGACGTACCCCGACATCTCACGGGACGCGGCGGGCATGGCACGGCTCTTCAGGCAGTTCTCCTTCCCCGGCGGGGTACCGAGCCATATCGCGCCCGAGACCCCCGGCTCGATCCACGAAGGCGGCGAGCTCGGCTACTCCCTCTCCCACGCCTACGGCGCCGCGCTGGACAACCCCGGCCTGCTGGTCGCCTGTGTGATCGGCGACGGCGAGGCGGAGACCGGGCCGCTGGCCGCGTCCTGGCACTCCAACAAGTTCCTCGACCCGGTCGACGACGGAGCGGTGCTGCCGATCCTGCACCTCAACGGGTACAAGATCGCCAACCCGACCGTGCTGTCCCGGCTCCCCGAGGCCGAGCTGGACGCACTGCTGCGGGGCTACGGCCACGACCCGATCCACGTCACCGGCGACGACCCCGCCGTCGTACACCGAGCGATGGCGCAGGCCATGGACACCGTCGTGGACCGCATCGCGGCGATCCAGCGTGCCGCCCGCCGGGAGGGTGTCACCGATCGGCCCCGCTGGCCGGTCATCGTGCTGCGTACCCCGAAGGGCTGGACCGGCCCCGCGGAGGTCGACGGCCTGCCCGTGGAGGGCACCTGGCGTTCCCACCAGGTGCCGCTGGCGGCCGTGCGGGACAACCCCGAGCACCTGCGGCAGCTGGAGCAGTGGCTTCGCTCGTACCGCCCCGAGGAACTGTTCGACGAGCACGGCGCCCCGCGCACCGAGGTGCTGGCCTGCGTTCCTGAAGGGGCCCGTCGGCTGGGCGCGACCCCGCACGCCAACGGCGGCCTGCTGCTGCGTGAACTGCCCCTGCCGCCACTGGAGCGGTACGCCGTCGCCGTCGACAAGCCCGGCGCCACCCTGCACGAACCGACCCGTGTCCTCGGCGGCCTGCTCCAGGACGTCATGGCCGCCACCGCCGGCCGCCGCGACTTCCGGCTGGTCGGCCCCGACGAGACCGCCTCCAACCGGCTTCAGGCGGTCTACGCGGCCAGCGGCAAGGCCTGGCAGGCCGAGACCCTCCCGGTCGACGAAAACCTGGACCGGCACGGCCGGGTGATGGAGATCCTGTCCGAACACACCTGCCAGGGCTGGCTGGAGGGCTACCTCCTCACCGGACGGCACGGGCTGTTCTCCTGCTACGAGGCCTTCGTGCACCTCGTCGACTCGATGGTCAACCAGCACATCAAGTGGCTGCGCACCACGCGCCGGCTGCCCTGGCGGGCCCCCGTCGCCTCGCTCAACTACCTGCTGACCTCGCATGTGTGGCGCCAGGACCACAACGGTTTCTCCCACCAGGACCCCGGCTTCGTCGACCACATCCTCAACAAGAGCCCCGAGGCCGTCCGGGTCTACTTCCCACCGGACGCCAACACGCTGCTCTCGGTGGCCGACCACGCGCTGCGCAGCCGTGACTACGTCAACGTGATCGTGGCAGGCAAGCAGCCCTGCTTCGACTGGCTGTCGATGGAGCAGGCGAAAGCGCACTGTGCGCGCGGCGCGGGCATCTGGGAGTGGGCCGGAACCGAGGACGGCTCGCGGGAGCCCGACGTCGTCCTCGCCTGCGCGGGGGACGTACCGACCCAAGAGGTGCTGGCCGCGGCCCAGTTGCTCCGCCGGAACCTGCCGGAGCTGGCCGTGCGCGTGGTGAACGTCGTGGACATCGCCCGGCTGCTGCCGAGCGCGGAACACCCGCACGGGATGAACGACTTCGAGTACGACGGACTGCTCACCGCCGACAAGCCGGTGATCTTCGCGTACCACGGTTACCCATGGCTGATCCACCGACTGGCCTACCGGCGTACCGGTCACCACCACTTGCACGTACGCGGCTACAAAGAGATCGGCACCACGACGACCCCCTTCGACATGGTCGTCCGCAACGACCTCGACCGCTACCGCCTGGTCATGGATGTCATCGACCGCGTTCCCGGCCTCGCGGTCCGCGCGGCGGCCGTACGCCAGAGCATGGAGGACGTACGACAACGCCACCACGCCTGGATCCGCGAGCACGGCACGGACCTGCCCGAGGTGGCCGACTGGACGTGGGACGGCTGAGGAACGGAGTGATCGGAGTGAGCCCTGCCCGGCGGCGCGACACGATGTGTCCGGCGATATCGGCCACGCCGCTGAACTCGCCGAGCCGGCTGGGCTGTTGTCGGAGGGCGGCGGAGGCCGAGGCGGATCGATGTGGTCGAAGTGACCTGACCGTCTCGTATCGAAGGGGGATCGTCGTTCCGTAACGCAGTCCGTGCCGCGAGGGTCTGCCCGGTGGATGCATGTCGATCCACCGGACAGACCTCGGGCCTACCGCGCGTGCGGCGGGCCCGGGGGAGTGGCTCAGCCGCCGAACCGTACGCTCAGCGGCGCCTGGGACGTGAAGGTCACGCCCTGTCCCGGCTGCGCCGCGCCCACGAACTGGTTGGGGTCGCAGAACGAGTCGGCGAAGAAGAGCGCGGTCGAGTTGGTGTCGTTGTGGGCGCTCAGCGCTCCACCGCCGACGAAGTAGCAGAACCCGTCACTCGGGTCATCGAAGCTCGACATCCCGCCGGTGTCGGCCCGCACGTAGGTGAGTGTTCCGGTCGCTGCGTGCGAGCTGGTACCGAGGGCTGTGGCCAGAATGAGGGCACCGCCGACGGCGACGACCGCTCGACCGAGTCGTCCGGTAAAGCCTCTGATCCTTGTCTTCGTGGTCATGACTTCCCCTCTCCCTGAGCAGACCCAGCGGGGCGCGTTGCCTCCGCCTAGAGCTGCCCGGACACTCCCACTGCCAGGCACGGGGACCACGCGATGCATCCGTCCGGCCGGGCGGGCGACACCACGTCTGCCTACCCGCACGGGGCTTGAGGGTCTCGCGCACGGCGCCTTCGGCTGCGGAGTGACGTCGGAGGCAGACTGGGGGGCGTGGGTTCTTGACCCTCACACCGTGTCAGGCGATCAACTCGGAGCCATCATGTTCACCATCGGAGCCTTCGCCAGGCACGGCCGTGTATCGGTCCGGATGCTGCGTCACTACGACGCCACCGGACTACTGCGCCCGGCCCACGTCGATCCCGCCAGCGGCTACCGTCACTACACCGCTGCCCAGCTCGCCCGGCTCAACCGGATCATCGCGCTCAAGGACCTCGGCTTCACCCTCCAGCAGGTCCAGAAGATCCTCAGCGAGAAGGTCACCACCGAGGAACTGCGCGGCATGCTCCGGCTACGCCGCGCCGAGCTGGAGGCGGCGATGACGTCAACGGCCACCCGGCTGGCCCAGGTCGAGACGAGGCTTCGAATGATCGAGAGCGAGGGGCACATGCCCGGCAACGACGTCGTCATCAAGAGCCTGCCGTCCGTACGGGTAGCGGAACTGACCGGTGTGGCACCGGACTTCGACACCATCACTCCAGTCATCCAGCCGCTGTACGAAGAGCTGTTCCGCCGCCTCCAGGAGGCCGGCATCGCGCCGACCGGGCCGGGCATCGCGTACTACGAGGACGCCCCGGACGGCGGCATCCTCGTCCACGCCGGCGTCGAGGTCTCCGCACCCCTCGGAGACGACGATGGGCTGCGGATCGTGGACCTGCCGCCCGTCGAGCAGGCCGCGACCATCATGCACCACGGCTCGATGGACGCCATCCTGCCGACCGTCCAGGCCCTGGGCCGCTGGATCGACGCCAACGGCTACCGCTCCACCGGCTACCCCCGGGAGATCAACCTGGAGTGCCCGGAGAACGTGGACGAATGGGTGACCGAACTCCAGGAACCAGTGTCCAAGCCCTGACGCGACGGCGAGGGCATGCTCTACTCGGCGCGGGTGGCCGACGACAAGTAGGACATGCCCGAACACCTGCCGATCAGCGTGTAGTCAACTGCCTTGGCACGTATGAGGCTTCATACAGACCCGAGCCCAACTCATCCACGGGGGAACTGATGAGGCTCCGCACTTCTGCCATGCTCGGCGCCAGTTTGCTCGTCGCCATCTTGCTCTCTGTCAGCGGCGGGGGCAGCACCGACGCCACCGCCCATGCCGCGCAGGACGGCCCGAAGTACGTCAAGGTCAGCCCGGACGCGTCCGCGACGGAGTACGGCCTTCTGGCCGCCCCGTACGCGACGGCCATCGAATACGCCCTCCTGTAGTCCACCACCCTGCGCGCGAGGCCGTGCCGCATCAAGCAACGTTCGCCCTGTTGTGACGCGTCGCCTGGATGTTGATCCGGGCGACGCGTCGGGCTCCTTGAAGACCGCCCACAGACGTCTGCTCAGGTTGCTACTCGGCTGAGGCCAGCCGGCGTAGGGATTTCCGGCCCCGGGGTGTCAGGTTCGGGTCCTGGGCCAGCTCTTCGCGCACCGCGATCGCCGATGGATGGCCGACCCTGGCCACGAGATGCACCGCAGCCACGCGCAGGTCCTCTTCCAGATCGGGGTCGCGGGCGAAGAGCAGGAGGTCCTCGGCGCCTCGAGGATCGTGGTGGAGCGCGACCACATAGGCCGCGTTGATCCGCTTCAGGGCGGGACAGGCGGGATCGTCGGCGATGGCTTTCATCCGCTCGACGCCGTATGTCTCGTCGATCTCGACCACGGTGAGCGCCGCCTTGAACCAGAACTCGTCCCCGGCACGGGCGTCGATCCAGCTGTTCAGGAGATCGAGACCGCGTTGTCGGCGAAGCTGGGTGAGCTGCCATGCGATGCCGAGCCGGGTGCCGTCGTCCAGGCCTGGATCGGACGCCAGGTCCACGATCAGATCGAGGCCGGTTTCGTCGTAGGCGTCGACCATCGCCGTCGCCGCCGTAACTTGGCCTTGCAGACTGGTCAGCCTCGGTGATCGGGCCAGATTCCGCAGTGCCGCCAGGCCCTCGGCCCGGCTCTCGGCGAAGGCGAGCAGTGAACGGGCCGCATCGACCCGGGAATCGTCGATCGCCAGGGCGGCGAGGGCCTCGGCCATCGGCACGGAGCCCGGATCCAGCTGATTCACTGCGTCGACGTCGATCGAGGCGCCGAACAGGCTCCTTCCACCAACCTCGCTATGGCGCTTGAGCTTGTCCACTGCCTGGGCCTGCACGTCGTCCGGGAGGTAGGTGCCGAGCCGCTTCAGGGCGGCGAGGAACGTGCAGCCACTGATGCCGCCAGATGGCGGCAGCTTGTCGAGCTCCGTCGTGGCGGCGTCAGCGAGCCGGTCGATGAGGAAGCCGAGATACGACAGGTTTCCCCCTTCATCAGCCGCCCACACTCGTTGACCCCAGGCGCCCACGGGGCGGTAACCAGATGCCGCCCGCCAGGGCCAGAGCCGGAGCCGGTGGCTGTCGAGGGCGCGTCGCAGCTCCGCCAGGCCGCCCTCGCACGGATCGCCGAGAGTCCAGGCGGCCAGGAATTCCTCGTACGTGCGATGCGCGAACTCCAGCTCCCCGCCCTGCTGCTGGAGCACCCCGCTGCGCCGGAAGCATGCGATGAGCTCCTCCCTCCACCGCTTGATCCGCACTCCTTCCGGCAGCTTCGTGAGCGGCTGCTCCAGCAGGATGTCCATGACCGACCGGACGGGGCTGCTCTGCCGTCGGCGAGTGACGGCCACCTTCGCCAGCAGCGTACGAAGCTGCGCGGGCGGCAGCGAGCCCAGAACGGCAACGCGTTCCCCCAATGCGGGGCTGTACCAGACCGGTGACCCTACGTCGCTTCGCTTGCCCGCGTGATGCTCCGGCCGGGTATCGGTGCGAGGCGTGGTTACCATCAGCCGGTCGATGAAGGCGTCGTAGATGGCCCCACGGGTGTCACCCAAAGGCTGCTTGGAATCGGCCTGGTACAGCTCGCAGAGCATGGCGCCGATCATCGGCAGCCTGACCAGGTCGCCGAGATCTGTCTTGTCGATCGCAGCCATGAGGCCGTCGACCTGCTCAGGACCGAGCCGCGCCGCGGCCAGTTCCCGGACGTCACCCGCCTCGAACTGCAAGAGCTCGAAACAGACGGGCGCCGCCTCCTGCAGATCGCTCAGCTCCTGCTTGGACAGGTACCGCGTGGCGACCACGAGGCGGTGGGTCTCTCGCCGTTCTGCGACCCATCGAACCATGTCCCGCAGCGCCTCCCGGCGTACCTCTGCGTTGGTGATCTCGTCGAGGCCGTCGAGCAGAACAAGCCAGTGAGAGCCGGGCGCGGGTGGGCGAGCGAAGAACGGCGCCTCGAGTGGCGCTTCGCTGAGCGCAGTAGCGGGAATCAGCACCGGCAGCGCGGCAGACCGCACTCCGGCCCGCCACTGGCGGCATACGTCGAGCCGGTGACGTCGTAGGAGCTCGGTCTTGCCGCCACCGGGATCACCGAGCACCACCACGAGCGGCGCGGTCGTGAAGACGGCGACGCTCGCCGGCTGGGCCGTCGAACGGTCGACGGGTGGCCCGTCGCGCCAGTTCACCACTGACTGGGCGACGTAGGGTCCGCAAGCCTCAGCCTCTGCGCGGCGGCAGACATCGGCGAGGTACCCCTCCAATGGGGCGCGGTCCTCGTCCACGAGGTCCGCGTTTCCGTCCCGCCCGGCCGTCTGTGACGCGGACCGATCCTCAGTCGAGGGCGCGGCCCGAGCCACCGCCTCCTGTACGAGCGTTGCGAGGGCCTCGGGGGTGGGCATGGTGGAAGCCCTGACACCTGCGGCGAGCAGCTGCTGGATCTCGGTCCGCGGTAGCCAGTGCGTGAGGTCGCCGTCGCGTACCGGCACCGCGAGAGCGTCCGACGGAGGTGCGCCGGATCTACCACCCGTCATGGCCGGCACGACGAACAGTTGACCGGGCTCCTGGGCCGGGATGTGGAGGAATGCCACCCGCGGTTTGTCCTCAGGGCCGGACCAGCCGATTCGTATGCCTCGTACGAAGGGCTTGATCCGCTGGAGCAGCACCTTGCGGATCTGATCGGGGTTGACGTCAGCTGGATCCAAGCCGACGATCTTGTCGAGAATCTCCTCGCCGTACTCCCAGCGAGTGCCGATGCCGAACACGATCACGCCCCCGCCTCCGTTGGCGAACGCGGCGACGTCCTTGGTGATCTCCTCGACGGCCTTCGGGACCGACAGTTTGTAGAAGCATTTCTTCGCGTCGAGCCACTGCGACTCGCGCAGACCGAGCAGAGCATCGGGGCGGTCGGCGTCGAGCGCGGCCAGTGCGTCCTTGAGGTTCATCGGCACTCTGGCAGTATCTACCGGCGGCTCGGCCCGTCATCTCCCTTTTCCCACATTGCCATTACTCGACTATTCCTCTATTCCTCGTCGTCAGCCGCACGGTCCGGCTCCGTCCTCTTCGCTGTGGCATGCCTGGCCGACCTCGCGTACTCATACCGCGCGATCTGCGGCCACCTGCTCCGCCGGCAGATCCGCGGTCATCCCGCAGCCGTCGGACCAGGTCGGTCAGAACCGACGAACTCACGATCGCCTACCGGGCCGCGCTTCACCTCGCCGGCATCCCCGGTTTCGCGGGTTTGTCCGGCGGGCCGTCGGCGGCGCGGTCCAACAGGGAGGTGTGCGGCCTGGACGAACTCGGCCTCGGTCGCCCGGTCGGTGCCAGGCTGGGCAGGAGGCGGTGGGCGTGGTCCCAGGCGGGTTCACCCATCGGGGTCGCGGCGGTGCGAAGGTGCCGCCAGATGGCGGTGATCCAGCCGCCCCCACAGTGGGTGCGCACCCAGATGCGGGAGATGTCGTAGGGGTCGTGGTGGACCTCCCAGCTCCTCCCGTCCTCTCCGGCGCCGCATGCCGATCAGCTCGACGGTGTCCACCGTGCCCTCGTCGCGAACGGCTAGGGCCCATCTGTCGGAGTCGAGTCGATCTCCATCACCTCGCCTGGCCGGGCCGCGGTTCAACCCTCCGAGCTCCGGCCAAGAGCCCACCGCCGTGGGCGAGCACGTCCACCAGGCGCGCGGCGGCCTCCGGGCGGTGCGCCCACGGATGGCGGTAGCCGACCAGCCACAGCACGTTTGCCATCAGTACCGCATTCGGCGTCCCCACCCGCTGGAAGTCGCAGCCCACGGACCGGCAGGCCGCAGCCGGCGCGGCGAAATTCGCGGCGTGTGGCGAATGCAGCCGGTGTCACCTGCCAGGAGATCGCGGCGAGACTCTTCGGGTGAAAAACGGGAGCAAGGCCACCTGACTGGCGGTTCGCTGGTTGTTGGGACGGTCTGAAAAACATACGTTCAGCTCCAGCGTGCACAGCGGCGGCGCCGTGCCCAGAGTTCGTCCGCACCTGCCACAGACCACCAAGCCGAGAGGAACTGTCATGCGCCTGATCCGCTGCGCTCTCGCCGCTGTATCGGTGGCGGCTTCCGCCTCAGCCATCGGCCTGCCCCTCTTCTTCACGGACTGGATGCCCCAGAGCTCCGATGCCACGCAGGTCCGCATGGTCAACGCCCCCGTCATCTCGCGGGGTAAAGCGGAATCGCCCCAGCCACCCTTCGCGAATCCGGGCTCGCAGGACTCGGCTCCCCCTTGTGACAATTACGGAGGCCCCTACTGCGGCTGGGTGAGGAAATACTGGGGCGGCTGCGACAAGGAGTGGGGCCTGAGCTACGGATTCAAAGACCCTGACTGGCTCTGCCGCCACGACCCCCGCCCGAGTCCCTCGGACACATCCAGTCCCTCTGACACATCCAGTCCCTCGGACACGTCGCCCTCTGCCGGAAGCAGCAGTTCCCCGGCCGCACTCAGCCGTTTGAACAAGCCCAAGCCCAAGCACTCGGCCAAGGCCGGTTACAGTCCCACTGCCACAGCCAGCTCCCTCGGCCACCACCCGGAGCAGCAGTTCCTTGCAGCCAGTCCCGCGGAGACACCTCCGGTGGCCAGTAGCAGCGGCGGTGTGCCTTCGCCGGTAGCAGTCGAACCGCAGGCGCTGCCGAGCGGAGAAGACCTGCTCGGCTCTCGCCCCGATCTCCACTCCGGGGCCGACTCGTCCGGTACTGGAATGCGATAGCCGGGCAGACAGACAACACAGCGGTTCTTCCACGAGCCGCACATATGGTGTCCTGAGTTCCTGTCAGCGGGGCATACGAGCGCGGGCCGCGGTCCGGAAGGCTTCGTGAACCTTGGTGAACGAACCGTTCTGCCGGGCGGTGACCAGCGCGGTTGAGTCGGCCATGGCCCCGGGCTTGACCAGCAGGATCGCCAGTTTGTGGTCGAGTTCGTCGCGGACTGCGACGGCGCGGGCATCAGTGTGTGCGAACTTGCCGACGAGTTCGGCGGCCATGCTCCGAACGTGCGGATCGGGGTCGCAAGCGAGATGGCGCAGTGCCGGTTCGAGCACCCGGTCCGCGCCGGGCGCGCAGGTGTCGCCCTTGCACCGGTCGCAGGCCAGGGCGTGGACGGCAGAGATCCTGACCCGAGCATCGGGGTCGTCGCCCATGGAGATCAGTTCGTCCATGGAATCGGCGTCGACCAGGTGGTCGAGGAGGCGGCAGCAACCCTCGCGTACCGCCGTACTCTCATGATGCAGGCCGGCACGGATCGCACTCAACGCGTCCTCGCCGCGCCGCAGCAGTGCGCGGTAGGCCGCGACGGTGCGCTGCGAATCGCCCAAGCAGGCGACGAGGGCCTGGTCGTCGGTACTGGGTAATCCGAACATGCCTCTCAGTCTCAAGGCGCGTGGGGAAGTCCAGCAAAGGGTTTTCCCAAGTCCGCCGCCTCCGCCTCTGCTCCGCCTGCATTCTTCCCAGAGCGTGTCTGAGATCGGAGCGCCTCCGGTCAGGCCGGTGACGGCGCGCATCTGGTCAGCGGACCGTCGCCGACGGGACACTGTGCGCATGGACGGCGCGGGCCAGTCGGGTGGGGCGGACCAGGCACAGTGGGAGCTGCACCCTGGCGTGGCGCTGTTGCTGCCTGCGACGCGCAGGGCCTTGCGTTGCTACGCGGTCCGGTCCGCGGGTGTGGCTCTCGCGGGGCTTGGGGCTGTCGTGGCGGGTGTGCTGGCCCTGGCTTTGTCCGGGCGGGCGGCGCAGTCGGGTCTGGTCCGCGACGTGCTGATCGCACCCGTCGGCCTGGGCTTGGTTCCAGCTGTCGGCGGACTGGCGGGCCTGGTCAACATCCCGCGCATGCGTCACCTGGCGGCTCGGCATCCCTGGCGCGTATGGGACGGTGCGTATCAGGTACTACCGCTGGGGGTCGGTCAGCCGGCTCTCCTGCTCGCACGGGAAGGCGGGCGGGTGATGTCGGTGGTCGCCTGGCGCTGGAACTGGAGCGTGCTGGGTCCGGAGCGGGGGCCGGTCTGGTACGTCGGCGATCCCCTGCGCGGTCCCGCCTTGGCCGCGCCGCCGGACGGCGCCGTTGTCCTATGGGCGCGGCCCGTACGGGTGTTGCGGTGCCGGATGCAGCGCCTGGCCGACGGGCAGCCGCCCCCCGGCGCCCTGACCGGCTCGCCACCTCAGACCGTGTCCAAGAGGGAACCATTTTCGGCCCACTCTCACTCGGCAGAGCGACGTCGGCGAAGCCAGACCGTGGCCAGCGCTCCTAGAACCATCAGCAAACCGCCGGCCGCGATCAGGATGTGCTCGACGCTCAGGAAGTCGTCGCTCCAGCTGGCAGCCGAGTTGGCACCCGGAACAGTCTGGGGCGACGGGGAGCCGGACTTGCCAGTCGTACCACTGTGCGGACCCGCACCGTCCTCGCGGTCATCGTCGTCCTGGCGGTCGACGCAGTGGGTGGCCGGGAAGGGAAAGAAGCGCTTGTGGCGGTCGAAAGTCTTCACCTCGAAGCGCGGGTGAACCTTGAAGAAGTCACGAATCGCAAACTCGTACTGGCCTGAGGTCTGGGTCGGATAATTCACATTCAGATACGTCGAGACAGTAAAGCTGTCCCATGGTGCCGCCGGCGAGGTGGCTGGGGCTCCCGGGTCTCCTTGGACGACGAGAGCCTCCGGCCCATGTCGGTCATTGGTCAGAATCGCCCTCAGGTCCTTGTCGATGAGTACGACACGGCGGTGGCTGTGGCAGTTTCGCCAGGGATTGTGGTGACCGTGGTGCCCCCCGCCTTCTTGGAGCCACAGGGAGCCGGAGGCGTGTCGTGCGGAGGCTTGCGCAGCCATGCCGACCGATGGAGAGACGAGGGCGATAGCCGCACCAGCCAGCGGCGCTGCAACCCAAGCACGAAGATTCATCCGATGACCTCCAAGAGTGGCGGACACAGGCGACCGCCTGCTGGGTGCCACATCCGAATCTCAGATGAAGTTAAGAGAAATCAACTCATCACACCGGGAACGTCCTCGGGGAGCCGTACTCTGTCACTCAACCGCAGCAGTCTCGGCGGATGAAACAGGTCGTGGGCGGCTTCGGTCGGGTGATCGGCATTGTGGGCGGCCGGCCTGTGCGACGGCGTCTTCGCCGAGGGTGGTCGAGATCTGGGCCGGGCTTACTCCGAAGGTTCACGCAGGCGTACGGCCAGGGCGGCGATGTCGTCGTCAAGGCGCCCTCCGCTGTAGTGGAGGAGGGCGCCGTGCAGAGCCGTGAGCAGTTCACGGGGCGGCGTCGGGGGCTGTTGGCGCATCCAGTCCGTCAGCGGAAAGAACTCGCCGTCGCGGGCGCGGGCCTCGGCGACCCCGTCGGTGTAGAGAAGCAGCAGGTCGCCGGCGGCGAATTCGAAGGTGTCGACGCTGTAGTGATCGCCGATCAGCTCCGCGAGGTTGAGCAGCGGCGAGGGGGTGGTTGGTTCCAGGGCTCGGAGTTCCCCGCGGTTCAGGAGCAGCGGCGGGGGGTGTCCGCAGTTGAGGATCTCGATACGCCTGCCACCGTGCGGGATCTCGACGAGAAGGGCTGTGGCGAAGCGTTCCATCGCTCCCTCAGGGGGAAAGGCGGCGTAGTAGCGGGTGCTGCTGGCGTCCAGTCGGCGCGCGACGCTGACCATGTCGGCCTCGTCGTAGGCCGCCTCCCGGAAGGCGTTGACGATCGCCGCGGCCGCACCCACCGCCGGCAGGCCTTTGCCCCGCACGTCACCGATGAGCAGCCTGACCCCGTATCCGGTGTCGACCACCTCGTAGAAGTCCCCACCGATACGGGCCTCCGCCGCGGCCGCGAGATACAGCGACTCGATCTCGACGCTCCCGAAGCGGCGTGGCGTAGGACTCAGCACCACCTGCTGCGCCGCGTCGGCGACGAGCCGCACCTGGAAGAGGGTTCGCTCCCGCTGGAGCCGGACGTGACTTCCGTAGGCGGCCGCCACGGTGACCGCGATGATCCCCGCAGCCGTCCACCACGTCCCCAGGCCGGGGAACACCATGCTGAGGCCGATCATCAGAAAGAGGCAGACCGTCCCCAGCAGCACGGTGGGGAGCACCGGCCACATGGCGGCGGCGAGGGCCGGAGCCGCGGGCAGGAGGCGGCTGAAGGCCATTTCCGGGGGAGTGGAGTATGCCAGGCTGGCGATGACGACGGTCAGGATGACCGGCGACAACCGCACAAGCCACCCCCGGCCGTGGCGACGACGGGGCCGTGGCCGTCCGGATTCGATCACAATGCACAGAATATCTACGCAATGAAGGCATAGCGCTCTGGCGGATCAGAGTCGGTCGACTGCGCCCTGTGGTGAAAACCATCGCCCCGCGGCGCCGCGGACGAGCAGGCAGTGCTCTGGGCCGGCGCCCGAGCACCGCGCGGCTGACGGGCGACCGGGATCATCCCGGCGGGCGACGGGGATCATCCCGGCCGGCTGGAGACGGCCTTCGCCCAGCCCCGGGTGACCGTCTCCCTCGCCTTCTCCAGTTGCGCGTCCGTCGGGAACTGCGGCGTTCCCTCCACCGTCGGCAGTCGTGCGGCGGCTGCTTTGTCGAGGGTTCCGTCCTGCCTCATGGCGTCCATGAGTACCGGGCGGGCATAGGCGCGCAGCCGGAGGTTCTGGCCCTCCGGGCTGAAAAGGTACTCCTGCCACAGGCGGGCGGTCGCCGGGTGCGGGGCGTTCTTGTTGATCGCCAGCGCGTAGTACTGGGCGAAGCTGCCGTCGAAGGGGATCGCGACCTGCCAGTTCACGCCCTTGTCGCGGAGCCGGCCGGTGTAGTCGAGGTTGATGTAGTCCCAGTTGATGCTGATGGGGGTCCGGCCGCTCGCGACCGTTGCCCAGGTGGAATGGAGAGGGTTGAAGTTGCCGCGATTCTTCAGTTCGGCGAAGAAGTCGAGACCTGGCTGGACGTCGTCGAAGGACCCGTTGTTCGCCAGCGCGGCCGCGTAGACACTGGCGAAGGCGGTGGCCGACCGGGGCGGATCGCCTTCGAGTGCGACTTTGTCCTTGTAGCCGGGTTTCAGCAGATCGGCAAAGGTCTGCGGGCAGTGTTTGATCCGATCGGCGTCGCAACCGATGGAGATGTAGCCCCCGTAGTTGTTGGACCAGCGGGCCATCGAATCCTTTTGACTGTCGGGAATCGAGTCGTAAGCGACTACTTTGTACGGCGCGAGAAGATTCTGTGCCGCTGCATTCCGTGCGAACGTATCGCCGACGTCGATCACGTCGGGCGCTGTCGGACTGTTCCCCCTCTTCCTGAGGGCGTCGATCTCGTCCTCGCTGTGGCCCAGCGGGTCCTCGACCGTGACTTTGATCCCGTACTTCTTCTTGAAGCCGTCGATCAGGCCGCCGTAGCCGGCCCAGTCACGCGGCAATGCGAGGGCTCTGAGCGTGCCCTCCTGTTTCGCTGCGGCGATCAGTGCGCGCATGCCGCCCATGCTCTCGGCGGATGTGGCCACCGACGGCTTCGCGGGGCCGGCGGCCGGTGTGTTCTCGCAAGCGCTCAGGCCCAGTGCCACGAGAGCGCAGCAGCTCAGGGCCGCTACTGTTCGGGCACTCGGTGTGGTCACGGCTACTCCCGGACGTACGGGGACGAGATGGTCACCGCGACCGGCTGCCGGCAGTGCCCCGGGGGCCGAGCGGCGGGCTCACGTGCTGCGCCCTCCCGGCTTCCTCGGCTCCACGGCGCCGACGAAGGGGTCATGGAGGTCAGGTTACCCGGCCGCGCCGATGGCGGAATCTCGCCAGGGACGGGGTGTACCGCCTCACCTCACAGCGCGGTGTCGTCCCATTGGTCGAGCAGGAGCTCGCCGAGTTCTTCCGCCTCCGGTGCGGCGTCGTGGTGCAGGAACTGTTCGGCCCAGATGACCTTGCCGGCGGCGGTGTAGCGGGTTCCCCAGCGTTCGGCGAAGCGGGCGACCAGAAAGAGCCCGCGGCCGCCTTCGTCGGTGACCTTCGCCCGGCGCAGCCGCGGCGAGGTGCTGCTGCCGTCGGCGACCTCGAAGATCAGGGTGCCCGCGTCGGCGCTGCCGGTCGGCTCCGTGCGGAGCAGCCGCACGGCGATCGGCTCGGCTCCGTAGCGGATGGCGTTGGTGATCAGCTCGCTGAGGATGAGCTCTGCGGTGAAACCGGCCTCTTCGAGTCCCCACTCCGCGAGCCGACGGGCGCAGGCGGTACGCACGGGGGCCACCGCCGCCGGGTCACGGGGCACCTCCCACTCGGCGACCTGATCCGGACCGAGGCGGCGCGTGCGGGCCACCAGCAGCGCGATGTCATCCCGCGGCCGGTCGGACGGAATGGCCTCCATCACCGCCGCGCAGGTGGCCTCCGGTGTGCGATCGGGCCCGGTCAGCGCCTCGCGCAGGGCGTCCAGGCCGGCGTCCAGGTCCCGGGAGCGGTCCTCGATCAGCCCGTCGGTGTAGAGCACCAGTCGGGAACCCTCGGGCACGGTGAGCCCGGCGGTCTCGACAGGCAGGCCGGCCCCGAGTCCCAGCGGCGGGGAGACGGGCAGTTGAGGGAAGTCGACGGATCCGTCGGGACGGACCAGCGCCGGTCCCGGGTGGCCGGCGCTGGCGATGGCCAGTCGCCCAGAGGTGGGGTCGTAGACGGCGTACTGGCAGGTCGCTCCCGTGATCACCCCCTGCCCGTGCTCCCCTGCGGTGACCTCCTCGGCATCGATCTGCGCCACCAGCTCGTCCAGCCGACCCAGCAACTCCTCCACGGGCATGTCCAGGCTGGCGAAGTTGTGCACGGCGGTGCGCAGCCGGCCCATCGTCGCCGCGGCGTGCAGACCGTGTCCTACGACGTCGCCCACGACCAGCGCCACCCGGGTACCGGACAGCGGGATGACATCGAACCAGTCCCCGCCCACCCCGGCCTGGGCCGGCAGATAGCGGTAGGCGACCTCAAGGGCGGACTGCTCGGGCAGCGCGCGGGGCAGCAGGCTGTGCTGCAGAGCGACGGCCATGGCGTGTTCGCGGGTGTAGCGGCGGGCGTTGTCGATGCACGCCGCTGCCCGCGTGGCCAGTTCCTCGGCGAAGGAGATGTCCTCGTCCTCGAACGACGGGGAGCCCTTCGCACGCCAGAAGATCACCACGCCCAGCACCGCACCGCCGGCGCGGAGGGGCACGACGAGCATGGAGCGGATGTCGTGGTCGAGGGTCCGCCGGGCACCTTCGGACTGCTCGGACCGCCAGATGCCGGAGACGCTCAGGTCCCCGACCAGGACCGGCCTGCCTTCGGCCATCGCCGTGGACGCGGGCTGGGCAGGGACGAGCCGGATCAGCTCGCGGACCGGATGGAGGGGATGGCCCGCGTCGAGACCGGCGACGGCGCTGCGGCGCAACTCGCTGATCGCGGCGGGCGCGCCGGAGGTGTCCTCGCCGCGCAGGACCGGGTCCAGCAGATCGACGGTGACCGCGTCGGCGAACCGGGGCACCGCCACCTCGGCCAGTTCCTCGGCCGTACGCTTCACATCGAGTGACGTACCGATTCGCAGTCCCGCGTCGTAGAGCGACCGCAGCCGTTCGCCCGCCGCCTCCGCCTGGCCGGACAAAGTCCGCAGCTCGGTGGTGTCCCTGAGCGTGACCACGCTGCCGGCCGGTCCGTGAGGTGCGGTGAGGCGCTTGCTGACCGCGAGCAGCCGGTCGGCCGCGAGGTACACCTCGTCGGTGGCGGGGCGGTCGGAGGCCAGCAGCTCGGCGAGGCCCTCGTCCAGCCCCAGTTCGGCGAGGTGCCGCAGCTCCGCGTCCGCCGGCAGGTCCAGAAGCCGTCGTGCCTCGTCGTTGGCCAGCAGCAGCCGGCCGTCACCGCCGACGATCAGCACTCCTTCCCGCACCGCGTGCAGCACCGCGTCGTGGTGCTCGTACATCCGGGTCATCTCGGTCGGCCCCAAGCCGTGCGTCTGCCGCCGCAGCCGCCGACCCACCAGGGCCGACCCGCCCGCGGCGAGGACCAGGGCCGTGGCGGCGCCGCCGAGCAGGACCGGTAGCTGCCGGTTCACCCGGTGCTGCACCCTCTCGACCGTGACGGGCACGGCGACGATGGCGACGACCGAACCGTCGGGACCCCTGACGGGCACCGCCGAGACCACGGAGAGCCCCAGTGAGCCCTTGAACGTACTCGTGAACGGCTTGCCGTTCGCCGCCGCCGAGTAGGGCCCGATGACGCGTCTTCCGATCTGATGCGGGTCGCTGTGGGCGAGGGTGATCCCGTTCAGTCCGTACACGACGACGGCGTCGACGCCCGCGGCCTTGCCGGCCGCCTCGACGTGCGGCTGCAGCACCGCGGTCGGGTTCGCGCTGTTGACTGCCGCCACGATCCCCGGCGAGTTCGCGAACGCCTGCGCCACGGCGAGTGTCCGGTGGCGGGCGTCCGCCATGACGTCTCGCCCAGCCTGCACGACGAGCGCCACCAGGGCGGTGGCGACGAGCAACATCACAACCGCCAGCTGGAGCAGGAAGACCTGGCCCGCGAGGCTGCGCACGCTCAGCAGGGAACCCGACCGCCACGCCTCTCCCGACTGACGTGGTGGACCGAGCTGATGGGTCCTTGTGGACGCATCAGGCGGATCGTGACCGGATTGACCCGATACCCCGCTCATGTCTCCTTTCTATCGTGTCCGGGTGGCCGACCACGAGACGACCGGGACGGACTGCTCCGCTCGGGGCCGCCGACGAGCGCAGGGGTCCTGCCGGGCGCCCGCCGTCACACTCGGCCGCTGAGCCCGCCCGGGGGGTCCGGGCCCGGTTTTGCCGCGAGGTGCAGCTCCTGGGCCGCGTTTCAGGCCCGTGCTTGGTGCCGCTGCCGGAGACCGATCCGCAGGCGGAGACCCCACGGCCCGGCAGCTGCGCACGCGCCGGGGTGGTGCTGCGCTGGGCGGTGATGATCCGGGCGTGTTCGGTTGTGTGCTTGTTCAGCAGCTCGCGGAACCGGAAGACGATCTGGGTGCGGCGGTGAGGGAGCTGTCACGCCAGGCGGGAAGGCCGCGCGGGCTGCGGCGATGACGGTGCGGGCGTCCTCGCGGTCGGCCGGCGATGCGGCCGGTGGTCTCGCCGGTTGCGGGGTTGGTGACGGGTGCGGTGCCGCTGCCCGTACCGGCGAAGGTCCTGCCGTCGCACCAGCGCGTGACGGTGGGGACCATGGTCGTTCCTTCCTGGGGGGGGCAGAAGACGCTGTACGCCTTGCGGAGCGTCTCGGTGACGTCCCACCGACCGGTCCATCCCGGAGGCAGGATCACGAAGTCGGCCACGGAGATCTCGACCGTGCTGCCCGACTCGTCGTCGGTCAGCGTCGCCCGGCCGGAGATGATCTAGCAGGTCTCGGTGTTGGGCCGGTCGACGACGGGCCAGCTCCCCGGGGGCGCATTCCCAGACGCCGATCTGCGCGGGGATGCCGGCGTCCACCGCGAGCGTGTGCAGTCGCGGGTCTCCGCGGTCTGTGCCGGGGCGCCGTCCCGCAGGGGCCAGGTCCCCGAGCACGCGATGCCTGGGAAGGCGAATCAGGGAAGGCGTACGGGCCGGCCCACGCGATGCCCGCGTCGGGGTCGTGACCGATGGAGGGGAACCAGTCCCGCGGGACTCCGAGGGGGCCGCCCCAGCGGTGGGTGATCTCGACGCCGGCCAGTTTCGGGAAGAACTCGTTCATCGTCTCGATGATCTTGGCGTGGTCGAATGGGACGACGGGCACCGGCAGCGGTGTCATCAGCCTTGAGGATTTCCTCGCGGCAGCCGGTCTGGTGCTGGCGCCTGGCGCATCGGTGAGTTGAGGTCGTGGCACGCGGCCATGTGCGCAGCCACGCGGCCATGTGCGCAGCCAGGTGACGAGGCCGTCGTCGGGGAGGACTCGCAACCGGGGGCCGGCCGCGGGTGGGTTCGTGCCCAGGGCGTCCTGGAAGCGCTTTGTCTCCGAGCGTGTCCGGTCGTTCGGCTATCCGGTGTGCCGCCGTCATGCACTCTTACTGAGCAGGATCCGGGAGGGCGGCTGCGGGCAGCAGCCCTGCCGCGATCTCGTGCCGGGGGAGACGGATGCCCAGATGCACTCCGACCGTGTGGAACACACGAGGAAGCAGGTCATCGCCGCGCCACACCACACCGGCGCGGCGCAACGCCCCGTCCAGCGCGGCGACCTTGCCGGTGGGGTCTTCACGTCCGGGGTGATCCAGCAAGCCGTCCTCGCCGATCCCCATGCTCCACACCTCCCCGTCGCCCGGTGAGTACACGAGCCTGGACGGGGCCTGATGATGGTGCAGCGTGACCCACACCAACTCTTCGCCCTGGCGGGTCATCGCGTTGTCGACCTCTTCGATCCAGTCCGGATACCACGTGGCGCACAGGTAGTCCTCCAGCAGGAACGTCCACTCCCCGCTGGTGCCGAACATGCACTGCCAGTCCTTGTACTCCTCTGCCGACCACCGCGTCTGTACTTCGGTCATGGCCGACACCGTAAGACATCACCGCACCGGACCGATGTCCCGCACATCGCACATGCCTCTGCCCGGAGCGACGGGACGTGGACAAGCTGTTCCACGGCAGACGGGCTCAGGCCGGAGACCGCGACGGGCGCCGACCACAGGCACTCGATGAGCATGCTGCCGGGCTGCCGGCCGCGATGACTTGGGCCACACCACGGTCACAGCGTGGGTAAGGAACTCCACCGGCCGGTGGCCGAAGGTAGCCCCCGTGAAGCCGCGGCTGTTCAGGTTGGGTCATGCGCTGCGCGGGCAGGGGCTCGCGCCCGGCGACGGAGTGGGGCTCTTCCTGGCCAACCGTGTGGACTCCGTCCTGGTGCAGCTCGCCGTCCATCTCATCGGCTGCCGCGTCGTGTTCCTGCCGCCCGAGCCAGGGCCTGGCGAGCTCGCCGCGCTGGTCGAGCAGTCCCGGGCTTGCGCCGTGGTCACCGACCCGCTCTTCGCGCAACGGGCCGCCGACGCGGCCGGCCGCAGCGTCCACGCCCCCGTACTGCTCAGCCTCGGGCCCTGCGGGCAGCAGTGCACGGACCTGCTGGCCTCGGCGGCCGAGTGCCCGGCCGTGCGCCCCGACGGCGTGCCCGCCCCGGGAGCGGACGAAGCCGTCACCGTCCTCTACACCGGCGGAACGCTGGGCCGCCCCAAGCTCGCCGCGCACAGCCACCGGCTCTACGACGTGCTGGTGGACCTGATGGAAGGCGCCCCGCAGAACTCCCGCCCCGCGGTCTTCCCGACCATGAACCCGGGTACGGACAGGGTGCTCGCTTCCACGCTGCTCACGCACGGCAGCGGCCACCTGACGTCGGTCCAGGCCCTGGTGACGGGGTCCGCCCTCGTCGTGCTGCCCGAGTTCGAAGCGGGCGCGGCGCTGAGGGTACTGCGTGAGGAGCGGATCACCGCCACCATGTTCGTACCGCCCATGCTGTACGCGGTGCTCGACCACCCGGGGTGCGAGCCGGACGCCCTGCCCGCGCTGCGGCGGGTCGTCGTCGGCGGCGCGGCCACGTCGCCCAGCCGGCTGCAGCAGGCGGTCGAGGTGTTCGGGCCCGTGCTCAGCCAGGGCTACGGGCAGTCGGAGGCACTCGGTATCACCGCGTTCGGCGCGGAGGATCTCGCCTCGGAAGGAGCCCGTCGCCCCGAGCTCTGGCGCAGCTGCGGTCGCGCGATATCCGATGTCGAGATCGAGATCCGTGGTGAAGACAGCACGGCGGCGCTGCCCGTCGGGCAGGCCGGCGAGGTGTGTGTCCGGGGCGAGACGGTGATGCTCGGTGCGCAACGCTGCGGCGCTGGGTGTGCCGGACGAGGAGTACGGGGAGGCGGTACAGGTCTTCCTCGCCACGGCCGAGGGTGCTGACATCGACCCGCAGGCGGTCGGCGCGGCGGTGACCGCCGAGTTGGGAGCGTTGTACACGCCGCGCGAGACGGTGCTGCTGGACCATCTTCCGACGACCAAAGTCGGCAAGGTGGACAAGAAGGCGCTGCGCGCCGCGTGGACCAGCGGGGCCTTGGACACGCCGTAGACTCCGTGCACTGGCCCTGACCTTGACGGCTCTCAATTGACCGATCGGGGTGGCAAATTGAGCGCAGTCAGCACATGCACGACAGGAACTGGATTTCTTGATGGCGGAACTGATATGCGATACCGGCACGGCCCAACCGCGACCCCAAGGAAGATCACGCCGCCGATACACATGCTGACCCAGGCCCGGCGGTGCTTCCGGGTGGACACCCTTGCTTTCTTGGGGTGTTCGGGCAGATAGACGACCGGTACCCGGGTTCCGAGGTCCATCCCCATCCTCGACGCTGTCGACACGGGCGTGAACCTGACGGGTCGGCTCTGCCGGTCGGTGAACTCGATGACGGGCGTCAAGTAGTCGTCCGAGGGTGCCATCTCCTGGTCCACCACCACTCCCTCGGTGTGTACCGCGTACCGCCGCAGCCGCGCCTGCAGCCGCGCCTCCCGGACACCGCGAAGGGTCGGTAGCCGCCCTCGCCGTCGGGCTCGCGCCTGGTGCCCCTGCTCGGCCTTCGTCGAGTCGAACCGGTCAACGCGTCAGTGGAGTCAACTGACCAGGCGCGGCAGGATCGTTGACCCGTCGGACGCGGCCTAGGGCTGGGCGTCGTTGTCGCCGCCGAAGCCGGGTACGTCGGCCGACAGCAGGTGTTCGGCGCCATGTTCGAGGGCCTTGGCCGTCTCGGTGGAGCGGGGGAGCATGGTCTTCTCGTAGGTGCGGATGGCGTCGTCGACAGTGGCGGCGTTCGCCAGGGCGAGGGCGAGTTCGCTGGCGTCGAGCATGGCGAGGTTGACGCCGACGCCGAGCGGGGGCATGAGGTGGGCGGCGTCGCCGAGCAGGGTCACCGTCGCGTTGTGGTCCCAGGTGTGCGGGACGGGAAGGGCGAGGATCGGGCGGTGGATGTAGGGGCCGTCGTTTTCGGTGATCATCTGGCGCATGCGGGGCGACCAGTGGGCGTACTCGTCACATAGCACGGCGCGGATGCCGTCGGTGTCCTCGGCGGTCAGCCCGCCGGCGCTGATCCAGTCGACCGGGACGCGTTGGATGATGTAGACGCGGATGTGGTCTCCGCTGTTGCGCTGGGCGAACAGGCCGCGTTCGCCGTCCGCTGCGTGGGCGCTGCCCGAACCGACCAGCTCGGCGATCTCGGCGTGTCCGTTCTCGACGTCAAAGAACCATGCTTCCAGGAAGCTGACCCCGGTGTACTCGGGGACGGCGGGGGACACGGCCGGGCGTACCCGGGAGAAGGCGCCGTCGGCGCCGATGACCAGATCGGTCTCGATGCTCGTGCCGTCGGCGAAGTGCAAGCGCCGCGGCCCATCGGCGGGTCCGCTGATCACGTCGAGGGAGTGGCCCCAGCGCACGGTTCCCGGCTGCACGGAGTCGAGCAGCAGGTTGCGCAGCTGGCCGCGGTCGATTTCCGGCTTGAAGAGCTCGTCGGCCGCCGGGACTTGATGAGCCGTGATCGTGCCTGTCGGGTCGATCTGACGCATTTCCTGCCCTTCGGGACGGGCGAGGGCGAAGAACTCGTCGAGCAGGCCGGCTTCGCGCAGGGCGACCTGGCCGTTGTCGGCGTGCAGGTCGAGGGTGCCGCCCTGGTCGCGGGAGTCGGGGCCCGGGTCGCGGTCGTAGACGGTGACCGCGATGCCGCGCTGTTGGAGGATGCGCGCGCAGGTCAGTCCGCCGGGTCCGGCGCCGATGATGCTGATGCCGGCGTCGGCGGGCTCTGGGGAGTTCATGGTTGTTCCTTCCAGCTGGCGAAGAGGAGTCATGAAGAGGAGTCATCGGGCGAACAGAGCGGGGCGGGACACTCCGAAGCCGCCGGTCAGGTGCTCGCAACCTCATAAAATCAGAACAAGAAGAAAAGTGCAACGAATCAACTTAGCGATGGGTTCGACTATGGGATAGACTCTCACCATGACTGTGCCCCCTGTCAGCCGCCGCGACCGCAAGAAGGCGGCCACCCGGCAGGCAATCGCCGACGCCGCACTGCAGCTCTTCCTGGAGCGTGGCTACGACCAAGTAGGCATCCGTGACATCGCCGACGCCGCCGACGTGTCGACCGCTACGGTGTTCAAGCACTTCAGCGGTAAGGAAGCGCTGGTATTCGACCAGGACCAGGACCGGGAGTCAGCACTGATCGCCGCGGTGCGCGAGCGACCCTCCGGTCAGAGCATCCTCGACGCCCTCCGACTGCACATCCTCGACACCTGGCCCTCGATCGAGGAACATCCTCAGGCGGCCGAGTTCACGCACCTGGTGGACTCCACGCCGGTGCTGCGCGCGTACGCCGAACGCATGTGGACCCGGTACACCGACAGCCTCAGCGCAGCCATCGCCGACGAGGTCGGCGTGGACCACGACGACCTCGCATGTGTGGCTCTTGCTCGATTCGTCCTCGACATCCCGGCCCTCGCTCGCGGTCGGCAGGACCGCCGAGCCGCCGTCGAGGCAATCTTCGACATCCTCACGCACGGCTGGGAACCGCCCGGCAAGCGGCCTGCGCCGTAGCCCTCCCCCTTGTGCCGGCCCTGCGCGACACCGGGGCCGTTGGCTGACCGCCGGACAGCTCCCTGGTGGCGCGATGTGCGTGGGAGTCGTGAAGAGTTCTCTCGTGGTTCTGGGGATTCGGTCGCGGGAGCGGAAAGATCGGGGGGCTCACTCGGCGCTTGCGGAGAGGTCGGGCGCCGCTCCATGCGATGGGAGACCGATCAACGATGTTGACTCTGGTGCGGAGCAGAGTACGGAGGGCCGCGCTCGCGCTCTCGGCCGTCACGGCCCTCGCCTTCGGCGCGACCGCCACGACCGGCGCGGCAGCGGCCCCCGCTCCCGCGAAACAAGGACCGACCTCGGTGGCGTACGTCGAGGTGAACAACAGCAGCATGCTGAACGTCGGCAAGTACACCCTCGCCAACGGCGGCGGCAACGTCTTCGACGTCGCCGTGATCTTCGCGGCGAACATCAACTACGACACGGGCGCGAAGGCGGCAACCCTGTACTTCAACGAGAACGTGCAACGCGTCCTCGACAACGCCGCCACGCAGATACGGCCGTTGCAGCAGAAGGGCATCAAGGTCGTCCTCTCGGTGCTCGGCAACCATCAGGGCGCGGGCTTCGCCAACTTCCCGTCCCAGCAGGCGGCTTCGGCGTTCGCGAAACAACTGTCGGACACCGTGGCCGCGTACGGCCTCGACGGCATCGACTTCGACGACGAGTACGCCGAGTACGGCAACAATGGCACCGGCCAGCCCAACGACAGCTCGTTCGTGTATCTGGTGTCGGCACTGCGCGCCGACATGCCGGACAAGATCATCAGCCTCTACAACATCGGCCCGGCCGCGTCGCGCCTGTCCTACGGCGGCGTCGACGTCTCGTCCACGTTCGACTACGCCTGGAACCCGTATTACGGCACCTGGCAGGTCCCCGGCATCGCACTGCCCAAGTCGAAGCTGTCGCCGGCGGCCGTCGAGATCGGCGGGACCTCGCAGAGCACGACCGCCGACCTCGCCCGCCGCACGGTCGACGAAGGGTACGGCGTCTATCTGACGTACAACCTCGACGGCGCCGATCGCAGTGCCGATGTCTCCGCGTTCACCAGGGAGCTGTACGGCAGTGACGCCGTCTACGCGCCGTAGGCCGACCGCACTCCCCGCCATCCGGTGCCCCCTCGGGGCTTGCTGCATCCCGTAGGGCCGCGCCCCGGGCAGGCCGCGCCTTCGACAACGATGTCGGAGGCGCGGTCGCAGCCGGCTGGGCATCTCCGGGGTGTGAGTCGGAACTTTCCTTGATCGGGTGGGGCGTGTCTTCGTGGCTTTCGCCAGATCCGTATCCGGGTGTCCATGCGTGAGACTGCTCGGCGTGTACTGGTCGGGAGCCAGTCAACGATCTACACGCGTCGATACGGGGGGTGTCTTTCATGCATGTCGCCATTGCCGGGTCCACCGGCGTTCTGGGTTCGCATCTGATCCGGCGGGTCACCTGTGCCGGGCACATCGTCACGCCGATCGCCCGGTATCACGGGGTGGATCTGGTCACCGGGCGGGGGCTGGACGCGGCACTGGACGGGGTTGATGTCGTGATCGATGCCTCCGATCCACGTCCGCGTGGTCTTGCTGACGGTGAGGAGCTGCGCTCGGAGGTGCGTGAAGCGGCTGAGCGTCTACTGGAGGCGGCGTACGTCATGGGGGCGTACCGGCTGATCTCGGTGTCGGTCCTGGGGGTCGAGCACGCGGCGTTCGACGCGTTCGCGCCCTATCTCGCCAAGCGGGAGAAGGAGGCGATCGCGCATGCCCACGATCTTCCGACCACGGTGGTGAAGGCGAGTCATTTTCACGAGTTCGCGCTGAACCCGGCTGGCGTGCACGCCTTTGCCGATCAAGTCCTGGTGCAGGACATGCTGCTTCAGCCGGTGGCCGCCGGGGCGGTTGCGGCTGCGATCACCGAGATGCTGGAGGCCGACATGATGACCGAGGTGATCGAGCTGGCCGGCCCGGAGGAGATCCGTCTGCCGGAACTGACGCGTCGTGTCCTGGACGTGCACAGGGACAGGCGCGCGGTCATGCCGATCGCGCCGCTGGTACGCCAGATGGGTACAGGCGTGCTGCTGGCTCCGGATACCGCCCTCATGGTGGGCCCCACGGTGACGGAGTGGCTGGATATTTACGCCAGGGATAACGCGGTGTGCACGCCGTACTGACCGGTTCCATCCGAATCTAATCCCCTACTGGCCTTTTTGACCGGTGGGGGATCTTTGCATGCAAAAATTGCGAGGAATTTTCCGTCTGACGGAATTTGCTGAGGTTTCTGCGGCAGCATTCGCTCCACTTGTAGAGATTTACCCGACATTTATATCTCTTTCGGGCAGTTCGCTGTTTTCGGGTGCTCGACGGCTAGTTCGAGCCACTAATCTCGGTGCCGCCGTCGCAGAGAACGGAAATCTAATTCCGTATAGCGGAAGAATTTCTGGTGTCACGGTCTCTGCGCGGTCCATTGCGCAGGGCTGACGCCCTGTAGCGGCGGCAGTACCCGAACCACGTCCACTTCCAAGGGGGGAACCGGGACATGAGTACGCGCAGAAACTTCATAGCGGGAGCCGGCACCGCAGCGGCGGCCACGCTCCTGACCAACGTCACAACCTCGGCGGCGAACGCCGCACCGGCAGCGGCTCCGGCCGGCAACGGCGACGTCTCGACCGACCAGCGCACCGCGCGGGACAACATCCTTCAGGTCGACACCGACATGCGCACCAACTACGACATCCTGCGGGTCAACGTCGCACAGCAGCTCAGCCCGGTCATCGTCGTGGAGAACGGCATGCAGGGCGGCAAGTACACCCTCGTCCTGGGCGGTCAGCGGTTCGTGGAAGAGCCGATCTCGGAGATTTTCAAGCTGGCGAAGTCCATCGCCCACGTCCCGCTCGGGATCTTCTCCGTCGTCGCCCCGTACCTCGACGCGCGGATCCCTGACGGGCAGAAGAACATGTACCCGCACGACCTGGCGATGGTCGCCTACGCGGGACCGGGCAAGACGGACTGGGTCGACCCGCTGACGAAGTTCGTCACCGACCTGGACACCGCCCGCCGCACCCTCGAACAGGCCGGACTGCCCGACGACCTGAAGGTCTCCTGTGCGCACATCCTGGACGCCGGGATGACCTACGCCAACGACATCACCCGTCGGCGCACCTTCGACATGAAGGGCTTCGAGGACTTCACCGGCAAGATCGCCGACGACATCAAGACGAACATGTACTGGGCGGCGAAAGTCCAGATCGAGGCGGTCAAGGATCTGTTCGGCCGCTGGAAGGACAAGGTGGGCGCCGACAACTGGCACGAGCTGTACGTGGTCGTGCTGTCGATGTGGACCACCAGCGAACTGAACCAGAACTCCATCATCATCAAGCACCTGATGGACGCCGACATGGTGGACTCCCACCTGATCGACCTGCCGTGCCAGGCGCCGTCGATCGCGAACGCCGTGGACGTGGCCCTGGACAACCTCGCGAGGATCGTCCAGGACAACATCGCCGCCCAGATGGTCTTCTCCACCGACCAACAGCTGGCCGACGCTCTCAAGGGAAAGCCCGACCTGCTGTCGCAGGAGATCCTCAAGCTCCTCGGTGACTCCTCGGCGACCTCGGCGACGGCCGCCTCCCTGGCCTGCCCGTTCCACTCCAAGCTCAAGGCGCAGAAGACCGTCCGCGCAGCAGCGGTCTAGTCCGTACAGACGGCCCCGTGGACGGACGGGGCCGGTGAGCCGCTCCTCCCTTATGTCATGCCTGACTTATGTCATGCGTGACGCCCTGTGGGGGAGCGGCTCGCCCTTTTGCCACCGGGGGAACACTTGTGAAACACCGAAAACATCCGCCTGTCCGCCAGACGACCCTCGAACTTGTCCTGTTCACCGTGAACCTGCGCGCGGCGATCACCGGCCTGCCGCCCGTTCTCGTATCCGTCACCCGCGACGCTCACCTGTCGGGCGCAGCGGCCAGTGTCCTGGCGGCGTTGCCCGTGCTGTGCCTGGGACTGTTCGCCGGTATGACCCCGTTACTCGCCCGCAGGGCGGGCACCTCCCGTACGGTCGCGGCAGCGCTGGTCCTGATCGGCACGGGATGCTTCGTACGGATCCTGCCCGGGGCCGTCGCCCTGTTCGCCGGCACGGTTCTGGCCGGTGCCGGGATCGCCGTCGGCAATGTGCTCGTCCCAGCCGTGGTCAAACAACGCTTCCCCGCACGTCAGGGCGCCTTCATGGGAGTGGCGATGCTGGTGATGGCGCTCTCCGGGGCTCTTGCCGCCGCTCTGGCGGTCCCGCTGTCCGAAAGCAGCGGATGGCGCGGTGCCCTGGCCGTGTGGAGTGCACCGGCGCTCCTGGGAGCCGTTGTATGGGCCACCGGCGGCCGGACGGCGGACGAAGGCGCCCCGGTCTCCGCCACCCGCCGCAGCAACGCCGGTGAGGTGCTGAGGCGTTCGGGGACGGCGTGGTCGGTCGTGGCGTTCCTCGGGTTGGTGTGCCTGATCTTCTACACGACGGTGGCGTGGCTGCCGCAGATCATGCAGGCACGCGGTTACACACCCGCAAGTGCCGGGGCGATGATCTCGCTGCTGCTGGCCCTCGGTATCCCGCTGGGCATGGCCGTTCCCGTCGCAGCCGCCCGCATGCGCAGTCAACGACCCCTGGTCCTTGCCGTGCTGGCCGCGCATGTCACCGGGCTGGGCGGAATCCTGTTGCTGCCCGAGGCCGGCTGGCTATGGGTATGTGTCCTCGGGATAGCCACCGGCAGCGGCTTCCCCCTCGCGGTCACCCTGCTCACGCTGCGCTCACCCGATCCCGAGACCACCGCCCGGCTGTCGGGCATGGCGAACACCGGCGGCTACCTCCTGGCCGCGGCCGGTCCCCTCGCTGTCGGTCTGCTGCACACCGCGACCGGGTCCTGGGCGCTGCCGCTGCTGGTGCTGCTCGCCGTGGCGGTTCCCGAGACCTGTGCGGGGCTGATCGCGGCGCGGCCGGTGTCCATCGGCGTACCCGAGAAGAAGAAGGAGGAAGTGGTCCGGCAGCTCGACACGGTGGGCTGAACACCCTGCTGCAAGGCGCCTGCCCGGCCTGGACCGGGCCGTGCGGGAAGAACAGCTGGTGTGGCGCATCACCTTCATGAAGCGCCGGCCCGAGCGGATTCCCGTCATCGGGCAGCCGGAAAAACTGGAGCCCCTGTCGGTTCGGCCGGCAGGGGCTCCGTCGTGCCGTTCACGTGCGGATCTTGCTGCGGGCGTAGTGGCGGGCGGCACGGACCCGGTTGCCGCAGCGGTCGTGGGAGCACCAGCGGCGGGTGCCGTTGCGGGAGGTGTCCAGGAAGTACAGGCCGCAGGCGTTGGCGCAGGCGTGCAGGCGGTGAGATTTCTCGGTGATGAGGCTGACGTAGTTGTCGGCGGCGAGATAGCCGAGAAGGTGGGCGGGGTCGTCTATGTCGAGGTGGTGGGTGATGCCGGCGGGAGTGAGTTCGCGGCGGGTGCGGCCGTGGACGAGGAGACGGTTGAAGCGTTCGAGGGCTGCTGGATCGCCGGGGCGGGCGAGGAGGCGGGCGAGGCTGTCGCGGGCGTCACGGATGATGGTGAACGCGTACTCGTCGCTGAGACGGTAGATGTCGGGATAGTGGGTCAGTGCGGGTGAGGTGTGCAGCCATCGGTTGAGGGCGGCCCTGGTGTTGATCAGGTCGTGGTGTCCCCGGGGGTCGGTGTAACGGGTGTTGACGAGGTCCAGGGCGAGGGGCTCGGCGGGCAGGGGACGGGGGTCGTTGTACTGGGGCATGACGGAAACCTTTCGGCGGGAGAACACGGAAGGTGCGGCAGCCTCCGGCTGGTTCCGGAAAAAAGGGGCTGCCGCACCTGAAGGAGAGGGGGAGGGCTGCGCGGTGGTCGGGGCAAGGGGCCGCGCAGCCCTCCCGGCTAGTGGAGGACGGGTGTCCAGGTGGGGTGGGTGGAGGCTTCGAAGCGTTCCCTCAGGGGGGCGCGGCGCAGCTTTCCGATCCCGGTCTTGGGAATGTCGTCCTTGCCGACGGCCAGCAGGTGGGCGCCCGTGATGCGGAAGCGTTCGGCCAGCAGGGTGCGAAGTGCTTCCAGGTCGTCGGTGGTAGGGGTTGTGCGGGGGTGGAAGAAGACGGCGAGTCCTTCACCGGCGGAGGTCGTGACCGGGGTGGCGACGGTGTAGGTGGGGTGGACGAAGCCGAGTTCCTCCACGGAGGCTTCTATTTCGTGGCCGTGGTAGGTGACCCCGGCGATGGTGATCTGATCGTCGGCGCGGCCGGTGACGGTCAGGACGCCGTCGCTGATGTAGCCGAGGTCACCGGTCTTGAACCAGCCGTCCGAGGTGAAGGACTGCTTGTTCTGCTGCGGGTTCTGGTAGTAGCCGTGGGAGACGGCAGCGCCGCTGACCTGGACGTGGCCCACCGTGTTCTGTGTGACGACGGTGCTGTCGTCGGCGGTGATACGGATACGGGTGCCTGGCTGGGGGCGGCCGACGGGCACGTAGCGGCCCTCGGTGTGCTCACTGAACCGGCAGTCGGTGACCCCCGAGGATGTCTCCGACATCCCCCATCCCGGATACATGGCGTCCGTGGGCAGGCCGTGGGGAGCCAGCAGCTGCTGGAAGCGGTGAATCACCTCGGCGTGGACGGGTTCCCCGCCGTTCATGATGTACGTGAGGCGGCTGAGATCCCAGGGATGTCCGGTGACATGCCCGACAGCGTCGTTGACGAGCGCGAACGCATAGTTGGGCGCCCAGGTGCAGCTGATGCGGTGGGTGTGGGCGGCTTCCAGCCAGCGCAGCGGCTGGTCGAGGATCCACTGCTGGGGCGCGTGGACCTGGTAGGCGCCGAGGCAGGTGTCACGGGTGTGGAACATGACCAGGCCGCCGACGTGGTCGAGCGGCATCCAGTTCAGGGTGCGCTGACGGTGGTCGAGACGGTTGGTGTGGGCGGTGGCCGCGCTGCGCGCCAGGATGTTGGCGTGGGTGAGGGCTACCGCCTTGGGGGTGCCGGTGGAGCCGGAGGTGAGCAGGAGGACGGCGACATCCCCGGGATCGGCCCGGTGATGTCGCGCGTCGGGTGTGTTGCGCAGCAGACCTGCCATGTCGCCGGCCCAGGCGGAGGTGTCCTCGGGCGGGGTACGGCCGGTTCCGGTGACGATCCGGGGACACCCGTACAGGGACCACACCTGTGCCGCCAGACCGGGGGTTGCCGCTACCGGCAGAGGGATGAAGCCGCCGAGGATGCACGCCCAGTAGGCGCAGATCAGTTCGGCAGGATCACTGATGTCCAGCAAAAGGACGTCACTGGGACGGGTATGGGTGATACGCAGACCGGCAAGGACGCGTCGGGCGCGGTCCAGGAGCTGGGTGTAGGTGTAGGCGGTGCGGGTGCCGTTTTCGTGGAGGTGGACGATTTCCTGCCGGCCGTGGCGGGCTGCGGTCTGTTCCAGGGCCTCGGAGAGCGTGGCAGCGGCGGGAGTGCGGGCGGGCCCGCCGTCCAGAAGCGCGGGGCGGCTCACCGTGCGGCCTCGACAGCGACGGGCCGCAGGTCGGCAGGGTCGGGGTCGGGGCGCGTGATCAGCGTGAAGGAGGCCAGCGCGGCGATCCCGAGGGCCGCGGTGGTGATGCCCATGGGCAGGGCGGAGGTTTTCCCGGCGAGTCCGACGAGGGGGACCATCGCGGCGCCGATGATGTGCTGGAGGAACCCGATGAGGGCGGCTGCTGCTCCGGCGATCTCGCCGTGGTTGTTCATCGCCAGAGCCATGGAGTTGGGCATGACCAGGCCGACGGAGGTGACGATCACGAACAGGGAGACCAGCAGCGCGGGCAGCGGGGCGTGAGTGACGGCGCACACGAGGGCGCCGACGCCGCCCAGAGCGGATCCGCTGACGCCGAGGCCCAGCAGGCGGCGCGGTCCGCTCTTGTGGACGATTCTTCCGCCCGTCTGGGCGGCGACGACCAGGCCGAGCGCGTTGATTCCGAAGACGTAGGAGAACGCCTGCGGAGACATGTGATGGATTTCCTGCAGGACGAACGGGGAGCCGGCGATGTAGGCGAACATCGCGGCGAACGCGAAACCGCAGGACAGCATGTAGCCGACGTACTGACGGTCCTTGAGGAGACGGCCGAACACGGGTCCGGAGTCGGTGGGGGCGGTCCGGGCCTGGACGGGGTGGGTTTCGGGCAGGAGAAGGGTGCAGGCGAGCAGGATCACCGCGCCGGCGGCCGTCAGGGCGAGGAAGATGCCACGCCAGTCGGTCATCCGCAGGAGTTGTCCGCCCGCGACGGGGGCGAGAATGGGGGCCATGCCGGTGACGAGCATCAGCAGGGAGAACAGGCGCGCGGCCTGGACTCCGGTGTGCCGGTCGCGGACGATCGCGGAGGCGATGACGATACCGGTGGCTCCGCCGATTCCCTGAAGCAGACGCAGCACGACAAGAGTCCATACGTTGGGCGCCCAGGAGCAGGCCAGTGCCGCGGCGACGAACAGCAGCAGTCCGGCGAGCAGCGGGCCACGCCGTCCCAGCCGGTCCGATATGGGGCCGGCGATCATCTGGCCCGAACCGAGACCGACCAGACATGCCGTCAGGGACAGCTGGGTGGCGGATGCGGTGGCGTTCAGGTCGTCGGCGATCTGCGGAAGGGAGGGCAGGTATGTGTCGTTGGCGAGGGGGCCGAGCGCGGTCAGTGCGCCGAGGAGGATCGCGAAGCGGGCGGTGCCGCCGGTTCGTTTCGTCATCGTCTTTCTCCGGGGAAAGCCCCCGGCCCGCATACGGGGCCGGGGACGGTGTGGAGGTGCTTGAGGGTCAGTAGGCGAGGCTGATGCGGGCGCGCAGGGCGCGCGGGGTCTCGATCTCGTCCGCGAAACCGATGGCGAAGTCAGCGATGCTGATCCTGGAATCGCCGTTCTCGTCGGTCAGGAGCTGGTCGCCTCCCCGGCGGTAGTGGCCGGTGCGGGTACCGGGCTCGATGAGCTTCGGGGGTGAGACGAACGTCCAGTCCAGGTCGAAGACCTGCCGGTACAGCTCCAGTGCCTCACTCTGGGCGAGAGCGTTGGCCTTCCACATGGCGGGGAAGTGAGGGGAGTCGATGACCTTCACGCCGGGGGCGGTTTCGAGGCTTCCGGCGCCGCCGAGGACGACGAGGCGCTTGACGGTGGTCTGGCGCAGGCCGGTGATGAGGGCCGTGGTGGCGCCGACGATGATGTCGTGGTCGTCGTCGGATCCGTCGTGGCGGGGGCCGATCGCGGAGACCACGGCGTCATGGCCTTCGGCGAGTGCGGCGATGGTCGCGGCGTTGCGGACGTCTCCGGCCTTGGCGGTGTAGGTGCCGTTGGTGGTGGTGTTCCCGGTGCGGGTGACACCGGTGACGGCGTGTCCGCGTGTGATGAGTTCGTGAGTGATGGCCGAACCGATGTTCCCGGAAGCGCCGAACAGAAGGATTTTCATGGGTTTTCCCTTCGGATGACAAACGTGGGGGCGCGGGAGCGTCTTAGTTTTCATTGAGGAAATCGGGCTGGTCGTGGGTGATCTCGTCCCACAGCAGCTCGAAGCTGAAGCGGGCCAGTTGGGCGTCGCCGAAGCCGTCGGCGGCGGCCTGGGCCTGAGGGGCGGTGAATGTCTTCGGGGTGCCGGCGGCGTGGGCGAGCAGCTGGATCCGAGCGCAGCTGTCGTAGGTGAAGAACCGGTGGACGGCCTCTTCCAGCGAGCCGCCGACGGTGATCAGCCCGTGGTGGCGCAGCAGGATCGCCTGGTTGTCTCCTGCGTGTGCGGCGATGTCGCGGCCCTGTTCGACGGTGATCGAGGGGCCTTCGTAGGCTTCGTAGAGGTGCTGGCGGTTGTGGAACGCGGCTGATTCCTGGTCGATCGGTTCCAGCAGCAGGCCCAGTGCGCCCAGGGCCCGGGAGTGTGCGGTGTGGGCGTGGGCGGCGGCGTGCAGGTGCGGGTAGCGCTGGTGGATCGCGGCGTGGATGACGAACGCGGACGGGTTGACCCGGCGGGATCCCCACACCACACGGCCTTCGGTGTCGACGCAGATCAGATCGGCGACGGTGACCCGGTTGAAGGACACACCGAAGGGATTCACCCAGAACCGGTCGTGGTGCTCGGGGTCACGGACGGATATGTGTCCGGATATTCCTTCGCCGAAGCCCTCCCTGCCGAACAGGCGCAGGGAGGCGGCCAGGCGCTGTTTGACGTGGCGGCGGTGTTCGGCGGGGGTGGCGAACGTGGGATCGGCGGGGATGGGCAGCCCGGTGGCGGTGTCGGCGAGGAAGGCCGGCCGGTCGTCCGTGGTGCTCACAGATGGTCCTTTCAGGCAGGCAGCAGAGCGGTGCCGGTACGGGTGGGGCTGGTGTGGTGGGCGCGGATCGCTTCGGTGATGTCGCGGGCGCGGTCGACCAGGGAGGGGATGCCCCAGGTGAAGAAGAGGGCTCCGGCGGCGAGGTCACCGAGGGCGTACAGGCGCGGATCGCCGTGTCCGGCGACACTCAGGCGGCTGGTGGCGCGTTCGATGGCGAGTCCGCCATAGGGGTTGATGCTGGCGTTGCGGGAGCGCAGAAGGGAGGCGATCAGGCGCTGCGCGGCGTGCGGAATGCGCTGGCGGGACGGGCTGACGGTGTTGATGACGGTGTCGGCGTCGAACTCGCCGGTGCGGGTGGTCAGAGTGAAGCCGGTCTTACCGGCCGGTTGGATATGGCGCAGCCCGGAGCGCACATCGAGCTGTCCGGTGTCCGCGAGGGACAGCAGCAGGGCGGCCGAGGCGGGCGGCATCGGACAGCACAGGCTCATCAGGGTGCGGTAGTGGGTGCGCAGCAGCTGCTGTTTGTCCCTGTCGCACAGCAGCGGCCACAGGTCGGGCCCCGTGTCGGGAATCGCGCGTTGCAGGATCCTCAGGGCCAGGTCGGGGTCGTCCACCTGGTCCAGCTGACGGCGCAGGCGCGGGAGAGCAGGTTCGGTGAACACCGAGGTGATCTCCTGCAGCACGCGGGAGGCGTCGGCGCCGGTTTCACGGAGTTCGGCACGGCACAGTTCCACGAGTTCGGTGACCGTGATCTCGGTGCCCGTGGCGGTGAGGGCCTGGACGCGGGACTGGGTGAGGTTGTGCACGGTGAAATCGGCGGGCCGCTGGCGCACGGCGGGAAGTACGCCGTGGCGGGACGCCAGGGTGATGGTGCCCTGGTGTCCGGTCGCGGCGAGGTAGCGGACGGTGTCGACCGCGGTCAGCCCCGACCCGAGGATGACGACATGGTCGAAAGCACCGATGGTGTGCAGCCGGTCGACGGCCGGGTAGGGGTCCGGGATGTAGCCGGACGCGCCGTCGAGGCTGTAGATGTCCTCGGGTGCGCCGCGTCCCACACACAGCACGGTGTAGTCGAAGACACGGGCGCGTCCGTCTTTCGTCTGGAGCATGACGCGCTCGGCGCAGCGGGACGCGGAGGTGACCGGGGCGCCGATCAGATCGATACGCCAGCCCTTGCGGCGCAGTCGGCCCATGGCGCTGTAAGCGGTGTGTTCGAGGTATTCGCCGTACACGGTGCGGGGTACGAACCGGGCCCCGGAGTGCGGGTCGGGTTCGGTCCGCGTCCGGGTGACGCGGTCGCGGCCGGCGAGCCAGTACGCGAAATGACCGGGGTCACCCGCGCGTACCGACATGTCGGCGGGCACCATGTTGATGGTGAGGGTTTCGGTGTCGACCTGATAGGGGCGTCCGCGCCACAGGTGCGGGGACGGCTCGAACACGGTCAGGGAGCCCGGTGGTACATCGGCTGTGGCGAGCGCGTCGATCAGGCACACCGCTGCTGCGCCGCCTCCGACGACGGCGATGGACAGTTCGCCGTTCACTGTGTTTCACCGGCCGGGGCGGAATAGAAGTCTTCCAGGGAGACGGTGAAGTCGTCGCGGCCGGGGCGGTAACGGATGCAGTACCGGCGGGGGTAGAACCCGGCCTGCTGCCATGCGGCGGGCTGGTTGATGCTGTAGCAGCCGTTTTCGTTGGTGTGGTCGGCGAGCCCCTCGAACCACTTCTTGGTGATCATCGGCTCCTCGAACAGCAGATTCCCGTCCCAGTCGCCGTACATGAAGGTGTGGGTGAAGGGCTGGCCGTGCCATTCGGGGGAGTCGTCGGTGTCCATGAGGTGGTTGCCCATGGCGCCTTCGGCGGCTTCCTTGTGGTCCATGTATCCGGCCGGCATGTACGGCGCGTCGAGGGGCTTGGTGGCCTTGGTGTAGTCGTCGCAGTTGATGACGAGTCCGCACGGGCCGGTACGGATGGAGTCCCGGACCGACTTGGGCTTGAGGTAGAAGTGGAAGTCGAGGTGGGGGACGTCGTAGACGCCGGGCAGGCCGTGGCCCAGCGGGTTGTAGTTGACCAGCACCCACTTCGTGGACAGTCCCGGCGCGGCCGTGGTGGTGTCGGGGAGGGCGAGGGGGTGTTCGTAGCCGCCGACACATTCGGTGTTCTGGTCGATACGGCCGTCGCCGTTGACGTCGTAACAGTGGTGACGGTCGTTCATGTCGGTGGGCAGCCCGGCGAGCGCGTCGTGGGTGAAGGCGACCCCGACTGTGGCAGGGCTGCCGTCGTCGTTCAGCTGGGTGTAGGAGCGCAGGGAGCCGTTGCCGAGATCCTGTTCGGGGCCGAAGGAAGCGCAGGGGCCTTCATAGGAGCGGGTGTGCTCTTCGAGGCCGGCGGCGGCCTGTGCGGAGACGGTGGTCGTCTTCCCGCCGTCCATGCTGTCGGTGACGCACATGACGGTCGTGGTGGCACCGGTTGCATCGGCGGCGTTGGCGGTGGGGACGGTCAGGGCACTGGTGGCCACCAGGGCGACGCTGATGGCGAGGAGACGGGTGCGGCGGGTCATGAGGCGGCGCTTTCGGAGTCGAGGCGGTGAAATCCACCACCGAGGAAAATCAGCGGAGTACCGGCCGGTTCGTCGGGGATGCCCAGGGTGATGGCTTCACCGATGACCTGGACGTGATCGCCGACCGTGTAGTGGTCGTAGTAGCGGCACTCCATCCAGCCGGCCGCGTCGAACAGCAGCGCTCCCGTTCCCACACCCGCATGCGTGCGGACGTGGCGCAGCATGCGGTCGCGTTCGGGGCGCCGCCCGGCGAAGGTGCGGGCGGTGTCCTCCGCGTCGGCGCCGAGGATGGAGACGGTGAAGACGCGGGAGGCGAGGACGTCGGCGAGGAATTCGGAGTCCGCGCGGAAACTCAACGAGACCAGGGGCGGTGTGAGGGAGAGGGAGGACAGGGAATTCACGGTGATGGCGTTGTGGCGACGGGCGCCGGCACGGGTGGGGCGCCAGGTCGCGGCGATACAGACGCCGGTGGCGAAATGCCGCATGACACTGCGCAGGTCTTCGCTCACAGGAGGAACCTCCAGGGCAGGGGAGGAGGGCAGCCGGGCACCGGCGGGGGAAGGAAACGGTGCCCGGCTGCGTCTGGGCGGCTCGTCAGGAGCCGTCGGCCCATCGGCCGGTGGTGAATCCGTTCAGGTCGTAGTCGCCCATGGCCTTGTCGACCTGGGCGCCGTAGGAGTCGAGCAGCCCCATGGCGCGCGCACCGGTGAGGGTGTCCAGGCGCACCTGGTCGGGTCCGCCCGCGTAGTTGAGTTCGTACAGCTCATGGCGGGCGCCGAACTCGCTGCCGATCGCGTCCCACGCCAGCTTGAACAGCTTGATCCGGTCCTCGGCGCTCCCGGCCGATCCCCGGTAGAAGCGGTCCAGTAGCGGGCGCAGCTCGGTGTTCTGCAAGTCCTTGTTGCTGGATCCGGTCATCAGCAGCGAGCCGGCCAGGTGCTCCTCGAAGAAGCGATGGACGCGTTCCCAGGACAGCGGGGCGAGGACACGGTGGCTGGCGGCGTACTCCAGACGCGGCAGGACCGTCCCGGCCGGCCCCTCTTCGGGGTCCATGGCCATCGCGGTGGTCATCGCCCATGTCAGGTGACGCCAGGCCAGGAGCTCACCGAGACCGGCCTGTACACCCCTGAAGCCCTGGGTGCCGTTCATGGCCGTGCCCTTGTCGAGGATCCCCGCCATGAACTCCAGCTTCACCGCCATGCGGATGGCGCCCTGGAAGAAGCCACGCGACAGCAGCCCCGAGCGGGGGAAGTACTCGTGGATCTTCTCGGTGTCCCGGTAGATCAGCACGTTCTCCCACGGGATGAACGCGTTGTCGAAGATCAGAACCGTGTCGTTCTCGTCGAACCGCGACGACAACGGGTTGTCGAACGGGGAAGTGGCCTTCTTCTCGTACGAGGACCGGCAGATCACCTTCAGACCGGGAGTGTTCATGGGCGCGATGAACGCCAGCGCCATGTCCTCGGCCTTGCCCTTCTGCAGGTTGCCCAGGTGGATCTGCCCGACGAACGCGGCGTTCGTCAGCGCGGACGCGGTCGCCATCAGCTTGGCGCCCTCCACCACGATGCCGTCGTCCCGCTCGGCCACGACCTTGATGAACACGTCCCCGATCTCGTGGGAAGGCTTGTTCCGGTCCACCGGCGGATTGACGATCGCATGCGAGACAGCCATGCCCTGCTTGACGTACTTCTCGTACCAGGCGCGGGCGTTGCCGTCGTAGGGAGCGTAGAAGTCCTGGGTACTGACCAGGCCGGCCATGAACGAGGCCTTGTAGTCCGGGGTGCGGTTCATGAACCCGTAGGACAGCCGCGCCCAGTGTTCGATGGCGTCGCGGGCCTTCAGCAGTTCCTCGGCCGAGTGGGCGGGGGTGAAGAACCGGTGGACGCGGTGGCCGGTGTACCGGTCCACGGTCGTCATCAGGTCTTTGGTGTCCGGCGCGTGCAGGGCGTCGTACAGGTGCGCGGAGGACTTCGCGGCGTTGGCGAACGCGGGGTGGGCGGTGACGTCCTTGACGATCTCGCCGTCCAGGTAGACCTGGCGGCCGTCGCGCAGGCTCTCCAGGAAGGAGTCCCCCGTCATCAGCTCGTTCGGTGCCTCGTCTGGTGTGGGAGCAGCGCTCATCATGAATCCCCTCCGAAAGAAACGGACATGCGGGAGAAAAGGCGCGCCTTTGCGAGCCGGAAGGGACAGAACGGCTGATGGCGTCCCCCGTGACGCACTTCTCCCGCACAAATGCGGCGAACACCTCAAGGGCGACTCAAGTCCCCCTCGTGTGTTTACGAAGCTAACACATGATGTAAGCGTTGGTAACAGATCCTGGATCCGGCAAACCGGAGAATTCGTGCACCCGCGCAGCGGAACGCCCCCGTCCACCCCGCCTTCGTGGCTTTCCCGGCCAACGAAAAAGCCCCGTCCCGGCAGGACAGGGCCACATCACGCCACCACGGCGAAGAATCTTCAGAAAAACTACGCACCCAGCGAACGCGACACCTCCTCGATCACCTCCTCCCGCACCGCCACCGTCCCCGACAGTGTCCCCACCAGCGCGCGCGCCAGCACCGCCACCGCTCCCAGCCGCTCGTCCGCCACCTGCTCCATCTGGCCTGTCACCTTCGCGATCACCGCATCACGCACCACCTGTGACATCGCCGCCTCCCCGAACAGCTCGGGAAACGACAGCATCATCAGGCACACCCCCACATTCGCGGCCAGCACCGCCTGACCCGCCACCGCCGGCGCAAGACTCAGGCGTCCCACCGCGCTGCACCGCTCCAGCACCGACAGCAGCAACGCCTGTGCTTCCCCCACCGCCTGTGGCTTCGGATCCCCCGCCGGAGCGAACATCAGCCGGTACAGATGCGGATTGTCCAACGCGAACCGCACATGCGCATCCCATGCCGTCCGCAGATCCGCCACCGGATCCTCCGTGCGCGGATTGCGCCGCTTGTTGGCCAGGAACCGCTCAAAGCCCTGGTCCGCCACGGCCGCCAGCAACCCCTGCTTGCCCCCGAACTGCCGAGAGATCTCCGGTGCCCCCACCTGCGCCTTCGCGCAGATCGCCCGTGTGGAGATCTCCTCCGCGCTCAACGTGGCGAGCAGCTCGGACGTGGCGGCCAAAATGCGTTCTCTCGCTGTCGACATGACTCCATGCTAACAGTTTTCGCATACCCCGCTAACGTCCCTGACCAGGGAAATCATGCTCACCGCGCAACCGGGGTCAGTCTCTCCATGTATGTTCCGCTTACGTTCTGTGTTAGCGTTGTCAACACTGCGGGGCGCCTCACCAGCGCACCCGCCACTCCGACACACCTTGAAGAGGACCCCATGGCCACGACCACCCTGCGCCAGCTCAACAACCTCGATGAGACGCCCGCCTCCCTGGCCGAGGCCACCGTCATCCTCATCGACTTCCAGAACACCTACACCTCCGGCACCATGGAGCTGGACGGCTGGGCCGAGGCCGTCGCCGAAGGAAAGAAGCTCCTCACCGCCGCCCGCCAGGCCGGCGCCACGATCATCCACGTCCAGGACCAGGGCTACGAGCCCGAGACCGAGGGCGGAAAGATCATCGCCGACGTCGCCCCCATCGACGGCGAACACCGTGTCATCAAGTCCGTCCCCAACGCCTTCCACAACACCAACCTCGCCGAACTGGTCGAGAAGGCCGGCCATGAAAACCTCGTCCTCGCCGGCTTCATGACCAACATGTGTGTCCTGTTCACCGCTCAGGGTGCCTTCCTCAACGGCAAGCGTCCCACCGTCGTCGCCAAGGCCTGCGCCACCCGCGCACTGCCCACCACCGCCGCGGGCCAGGAGCACATCAGCGCCCAGCACATCCACGACGGCGCCCTGGCCACCATCACCGAGCTGTACGGGGTTGTCGTCCCCACCACCGGCGACCTGAAGTGACCTGATCACTCCTTTGTGAAAGGGCGCCCCTGCTCCGGCCGGGGCGCCCTTTTTGCCGCGCCCCGACGGCCACGCCACCGGTGGCCGCCGACCCTCTACGATGACTCGCACGATCGCGGGGCAGAGGGAGACGCGGGGCATGCGACGGCTGGGGGATCTGGAGGCGGAGATCATGGACCGCCTGTGGAGGTGGCAGCGCCCTGCGACCGTGCGCGAGATCGTGAACGACATCAACCGCACACGGCCCGTCGCCTACACCACCGTGATGACCGTGGCCAACATCCTGCACGGCAAGGGCTGGCTGCTGCGCGAGCAGAAAGAGGGCCGCGCCTGGCTCTATGAGCCGGTCCGCACCCGGGAGGAGTATGCGGCCGCGCTCATGGAAGACGCCCTCGGCGCCAGCGAGAACCGCCCCGTGGCGCTGAGTCACTTCGTGGACCAGATGTCGTCCGCCGAGATCGACGCGCTTCGCACGGCCCTGCGCAACGTCGGGAAACGCACCGGCACCTGAACGTGGACCGGCAGGCCCTCGCCCGGCCGGAGGCGCCCGGCCTCACCCTCCGCCGGTCATCCGCACGTCACCAGCAGCGGCAGCACCGGAGCCGTCACCGACGCCAGCACGATCCCCAGCCAGGCGGCGCGATGCGGCCTGGGGTGCGGGGTCAGCACGCGCCGCAGTCGGACGACGACGTCCGATCCGCTCGCGCCCAGTGCCGCCTGCGGCGCTCGCCCGGCCGCGACCTCGTACATCGCGGTCGCCAGGGCGTCCCGGGAGTGATGCCGCAGGGCGCGGTCGTCCGCGACCATCTCCAGCAGCAGGTACGTCTGCTCCTTGGCATGACGTGCGAGCGGCAGACCGCGGAAGGCGTACGAGAACGCGTCGACCAGCATCTTCACCACATGATGTCTGCCCTCGACATGAGCACGCTCGTGCTCGAGTACGGCCCGCAACTGTTCCTCGGTGAGGACGTCCACCGCGCCGCGCGTGACGACCACGTGGGCGCGGCGTCCCCCCAGGCAGTACACCGCCGGCACGCCGTGGTCGACGATGGTGGCGCCGTACTCGGGTGCCGGCTCACCGACCAGAGCGAGCAGGTCCAGCTGTCGGTCGCGAGCGCGTCGGGCCCGCCAGGCGTATCCGGCCAGAGAGCCGGCCGGGAGCAGCACGACGACGAGGGGGGCCGCGATCACGAGCGCCTCACCGACGGCGGGCAGATGCTCACCCGCCGACGGGTCATCCGCGCCCAGCGCACAGGCGGCGAACAAGCCGGCCAGCCCGTCGTGCACATGATGGTCGGTCATCGCGAGGTGATACACCGAGAGGGCGCCGGCGACGACGAACGTGGCCATGAGGCCCTGCCACGCCAGCACCGCAAGGCCCGGTGCGCGATGCGCCCACCGGGCCCGAGCCAGCCGTGGCGGCACGGTGACACCCACCAGGACCGCGTAACCGGCCAACCCCACAGCTGTGATCATGAGCTGCTCCGCCTCTTCACCGCTCGAAGCGCCGAGCGTAACGCTTCCGCAGCACCTCCTCGATGCCGAGATCTCCTTGCGGACTCCCCTCCCGCCGCGAACCGCCGTCCTTGTCCCCACTGGTGCTCGAGGCGTCGCCCGCAGCCTCCGCCGCTTCCGCCAGCGCCTTGAGCCGGGTGAGGGTGCGCTGGATGTTACGGCGGTTGAGAGCTGCCCGGTCCAGGACACCGGTGGCCGGAAGCGACACGGCGCGCAGCAGCGGTCCCCGGTGATCACGGGTGCTCTCGGTCACCCGGCAGCCGCGGTCGGTGGGCACGATGTCGTAGCGCCAGTCGGACACCGGCCTTCCGAACAGGGTGACGCGGAAGGCGAAAAAGCGGTCGGGCGTCGCCTGGGTGACCGTGGCGGTGGTACGCCACACCAGGGGACCGCGGCGGTTGGTGCCGCGGAACCGCTCGCCCACGCGTACGGTGAACCGGCCCGGCGTGACACGGCACTCGGCGACGAAGGCACGCCACTGGGACAGGTCGGTGAGCAGTCGGTAGACGGTACCCGGCCGGGCATGGACATGGACGCTTCCGATCGCGGTCGGCTCCTGCATCGGTTGCCTCTCCTCGTCGGCAGGTGACCCGCCCCCGACCCGGGCCACCCGAAAGCGGCTCAGGCTTCCTTCAGGCCCAGGCGTTCGTGCAGTCGCCGAAGGGGCCTCGGTGCCCACCAGTTGGCGCGGCCTGCCAGACGCATCACGGACGGGACGAGCAGCCCGCGTACCACGGTGGCGTCCACGATCACGGCCGACGCCAGTCCGACGCCGAGCAGTTTGAGGATGGTGAGGCCCGAGGTCGCGAATGCCGCCATCACGGTTGCGAAGAGCAGGGCGGCGGCGCTGACCAGGCGCCCGGTGCGCTCCAGACCGAGTGCGACGGCGCGGGTGTTGTCGCCGGTCGCCACATACACCTCCCGGATGCGGGAGAGCAGGAAGACCTCGTAGTCCATGGACAGGCCGAAGACGACGCAGAACATCAGGACCGGCATGCTGATGTCGAGCAGGCCCGTCACGCTGAAGTCCCCGACGAGCCAGCGCAGATGGCCTTCCTGGAAGACGTACACCATCGCCCCGAAGGTCGCGCTGAGGCTCAGCAGGTTGAAGACGACGGCCTCGACCGGGATCAGCAGACTTCCGGTGAACAGGAACAGCAGCACCAGGGTCGCTCCGGCGATGATCAGCCCGGTCCACGGCAGCCCGGCGGCCAGCGCGTCGCGCGTGTCCACCAGCAGGGCGGCCTGCCCGCCGACGAGGAGGCGCCCCGGCGCACCCTCGGCCGCGCGAAGCCGCTCGACGAGCCGTGCACCCGCGTCGGAGTACGGTTCGACCGAGGGGACCACCGACATCCAGGTGGCACCCGGGGCACGGAAGCGGGCGGACGCCGGGCCGGCCCCGGCGACCTGCTTCCCGCCCGCGTACGACCCGGTCGCGGCGTCCACCCGGGAGACCCCCGGGAGCGTGGAGGCCCGGGCCGCGTAGGCGCGGACGCGATCCGCGGACGTGGTCGGAAGGACCACGGACAGGGCCGAGTTCTCCCGGCTGTCGAAGTCGTCCCGTACGACCTGGGCCGCGACGTGGGCGGGCGCGGAAGCGGGCAGTTCACGGTCGTCGGTGATGCCGAACGAGGCCCGGGTGAACGGCAGTCCGAGGGAGACGAGCAGCACCACGACGGCGAGCGCGAAGAGCGCGGGGCGGCGCATCACGGCCGTGGCGAGCCGGTGCCAGAAACCCGTCTCCCCGCCGGCCTGCCCTGCGGGACGGCGCTCGCGGCCGCGCCGGAGCAGCCGGTGCACGTTCCAGGCGTCGACCCGGCGTCCGAGCAGGGCCAGCAGGGCGGGCAGCACGAGGACGGCACCGAGCGCGGCCAGCGCGACGACGGCCATGCCCGCATAGGCGAAGGAGCGCAGGAAATACAGCGGGAAGACCAGCAGCCCGGCGAGCGAGAGCGCCACGGTGACCGCCGAGAAGAGGACGGTACGGCCGGCGGTGCGTACGGTCTCGGCGATGGCCTCGGGGACGTCCTTGCCGCTCGCCAGCTCCTCGCGGTAGCGGGTGACGATGAAGAGGCTGTAGTCGATGGCCAGGCCCAGCCCCAGAGCGGTGGTGATGTTGGTGGCGAACACCGACACCGAGACCACCATGGACAGCAGCCGCAGGACGAGGAAGGTGCCGAGCACGGACAGCAGGCCCACGGCGAGGGGCAGCGAGGCGGCGACCGCACTGCCGAAGACCATGAGGAGGATCAGGAGGGTCGCCGGGGCGGTGATGGCCTCCGCCTTGGCCAGGTCCTGTTCGCTGCGCTTCTCGATCTCCACGGAGACCTGGGCGGAACCGGTGACCGTGACGTCTAGGACGCCCTGTTCTCCCCTGACCTGGGGGACGAGTCGCTTGGCGGTGGCGCGGAAGTCGTCCTCGCTGCCGCCGAGCCGGACCAGCACGAGGGCGGAGCGACCGTCCTTGGAGCGCAGCGGGGCCGCGCCGGGCATGGTCCAGTAGGACCCGGTGGAGAGTACTCCCGGGGCCTTGGCCACCCGTTCGGTCAGGGCGCGCCCCGCCGCGGCCGCCTCCGGATCGTCCACGGAGCCGGGCGCGCGGGCCAGCAGCACCAGGTTCGGCACGCCGGTCCTGAAGCGGTCGGCCAGGACGCGTTCCGCCTTGGTGGACTCGGACTTGGGGTCGGTGAACCCTCCGCTGGACAGCCGCTCGGCGACGCCACCGCCGAAGACCGCCGCGAGGGCCATCACCACGAGCGTGAGCAGCAGGACCGGCAGCCGTCTGCGGGCCACGGACCGGCCCAGGGCGGCCAGCCGGGAGGGTGGGCCGCCGTCGGGTCCGGCGGGGGTGCCGGGCGCCTCGTTCTCGGGCGTGGATCGGGTCGATGTGTCGCTCACGACAGCTCCCTGCGACGGAAGGGCCCCACGGCTTCGAGCGCGACGGGCTGCGGATGCCGCCCGGCCACCGCGGAGCAGGTGTTTTCCGACGGTAGGAGGGGGTCAAGCAGCTCATTCACAGGCGCAGTTCAGGGGAACTGCAATTCTCCTTGCACCCGACTACGACTAAGCTCCTTAGCAGTTGGCTCACGGGGGCCGGACCACGGCCCTGCCGTACACGGGACACGGGGGACGGATGAACATACTGGTGGTCGAGGACGACGCGCGGGTGGCCGACGCGCTGAGCAGCGCACTGGGCATGCGGGGACATCATGTCGTCGCCGTGCACACCGGCGCGGAGGCGCTGGAGCGCCTGCAGGAGTGCGAGTTCGTCCTTCTCGACCTGGGACTGCCCGACCTGGACGGTGTCGAGGTGTGCAAACGCATCCGGGCGCGGTCGGCCGTACCGGTCATCGCCCTCACCGCCCGCGCCGAGGAGATCGACCGGGTGATGGGCCTGCACGCGGGCGCGGACGACTACGTCGTCAAGCCGTACAGCGTGCATGAACTCAACGCCCGCATCGAGGCCGTGGCCCGCCGCTCCTGCCGCTGCGGGCTGGACGGCCGCGGGCACGATCCCGACTGCCACGGCGGCGCGCAGGAGGTACTGGCCGTCGGCCCGCTGCAGTTCGACCTGCGCGGCCGCGCCGCCCGACTGGACGGACGGACCCTGCAGCTCACCCGCAAGGAATTCGACCTGCTGGTGATGCTGGCGGAGGACCCCGACACCGTGCACACCCGGGAGGCGATCATCTCGCGCGTGTGGGACGAGAACTGGTTCGGCTCGACCCGGACCCTCGACGTGCACATCGGAAGCCTGCGCACGAAGCTCGGCGGCTACGAGTGGATCGAGACCCTGCGCGGGGTCGGCTTCCGGCTCGGCGCGTCGGCCAGGCAGTGAGCACACACACCGGGAGGTGTCGGCCGTGCGCCGCCGTCTGCTGATCACGTACCTCTCACTGACCGCGGTACTGCTGCTGGCGCTGGAGGTCCCGCTCGCCCTGAGCCTTGCGATGAACGAGTTCCATCACCTGGCCATCGCCCAGGTCAACGACACGGAGAAGCTGGCCGCCGCGGCGTCCCGCACGGCCACTCCCGCGTCGGACGCCTCCTGGGCCGCCCGGGCCACGTCCTACGGCACACACACCCACAGAACGGTCCTGCTCCTCGACGCACAGGGGGAGATCGCCCTCTCTACCCGTCCCGGCACCGCGATCGAGCGTGCCGAATGGCGCCGGACGGTACGGCGCGCCCTGGACGGCAACCCGAACCTTCCGCTGGAGTACCCGTTCAACCTCTCCGCCGAGCCGCTGCTCGTCGCCGCGCCCGTCTTCGAACACGGCTGGGTGATCGGTGCGGTCGTCACCATCTCGCCCACGACGTCCCTCCGGGCGCGGGCGCTGGGGCAGAACGCGCTGCTCCTCGGTGTCGCGGCAGCGGGTCTGCTGGCAGCCGCGGCGGCCGCCGTACCGCTGTCGCGGTGGAGCCTCGGCCCGGTCCGTCAGCTGCACCGGGCCGTCGGCGCCATCGCGCAGGGACGGTACGACACGAGGGCGTCCGCCGAGAGCGGGCCGGCGGAGATCCGTGAGCTCGCAGCCGCCGTGAACACCATGACCGACCGGCTCGTCGCGCTTCTGGAGGCCCAGCGCAGCTTCGTCGCGGACGCCTCGCACCAACTGCGCAACCCGCTCTCGGCGCTGCGGCTGCGGATGGACGTGCTGGAGTCCGCGGTCACCGAGGCCGGACGACCGCATCTGGAGCAGGCGGTCGAGCAGGCGGTGGAGGAGGCCGAACGGCTCGGCCGGATCCTCGACGAGCTGCTCGCGCTGGCCCACGCCTCCGAGGCCGACAGCGGAGCCACGCCCGTGGAGATGCGCTCGGTGGCCGAGGCGCGCGCCCGTGCCTGGAGCCCGCAGGCGGCGGCCACCGATGTGACCATCGTGGTCAAGGGCGAGCAGGTGGTGGCCTGTTGCCAGCCCGGCATACTCGACCAGGTGCTGGACGTGCTGCTGGACAACGCCTTGGGTTTTTCCCCCGCCGGGGGACGGATCACCGTGCGCACCTGGGTGGACGACACCCGCGCGCGGGTGACCGTCACGGACGAGGGGCCGGGCATGACGGCCCAGGACGCGGAACGCGCGACCGACCGGTTCTGGCGCGGCGAGCAGATCGGGAACCGGTCGGGCTCCGGGCTGGGTCTGGCCATCGCCACCACGCTGCTCGAAGTCGGCGGCGGCCGCCTGTCGTTGTCCTCCGCCGAGCCCCACGGCCTGGTCGCCGAGGTGGACCTGGCGCGTGACATACCCGGCGTGGCCGCACTGACCCGCAGCGACGCCGGCGGGCGCTCGTGACACATGTGGCCCGCCGCACGGCCGGCTCTGGGTTGCCTCTTCTGCGGTGCGGCATACCTGCGGCATACCTGCGGCATACCTGAGGTTGCCTCCTGTGCCGTACGCCAGAAGTGGTGCAAGCCTGCGACCGGCCAAGTGCAGACATGTCTGCACACGAGCTGAAGCTCCTCTGAAACGCGGCTGCACCTGGTGCTCATAGCGTCGTCTTCCGTCAGACCGAACATGTGCACCAAGGGGGAAACATGCGGTTTCTGCGCACTGAGCGCACCGCGTTGGAAGAGCTGCTGCCGGGGCTCGACGCCACGCTGTCCGACCACGACTGGGACGTTCTGGAGCGTCCCGGGAGCCCCGCCTTCGAGGCGTTCAGGAAGGCCGGCGGACCCGCCCTGCTGGTGCCGTCCGAACACGCCGGTACCGGAGCGGACCCGGTCCAGGCCGTCCGCGTCCAGCGCGCCGTGGCCGCCCGGTCGCCCTCGCTGGCCGTGGCCACCACGATGCACCACTTCTCGGTGGCCGGTCTGGTGGAGACGCACCGCGCCAACCAGGGCCTGGAGTGGATGCTGCTGGAGGGTGTCGCCCGGGACGGCCTGCTGCTGGCCTCCGGATTCGCCGAGGGCCGGCCGGGCCGGCACATCCTGTCGCCGACCATGCGTGCCGAGCGGACGGCGGACGGGCAGATCCTCGTCTCCGGCGCCAAGAGGCCGTGCAGCCTGGCCCGTTCGATGGACCTTCTGACGGCTTCGGTGACCGTGCCGCTCGCCGAGGGCGAGGGCACACAGATGGCCGTCGCGCTCGTTCCCGCCGGCTCGGACGGCATGCGGGTGGAGCCCTTCTGGACGACACCGGTGCTCGCCGGAGCGGAGAGCGAGGCGGTGGTCCTCGACCGGGTTCCGGTCCCGGAGGACCTGCTGGTGCGGATCACCCCCGAGGCGGCCGGCGGTCTCGACGCGCTGCAGACCGCGGGCTTCCTCTGGTTCGAGCTGCTGATGACCGTCACGTATCTCGGCGCCGCGAGTGCGCTCGCCGAGCGTGTGCTGCTCGCGGACCGGGCCTCGGTGACCGAGCAGGCGGCGCTCGTGACGGAGCTGGAGGCCGTGATGGGTGCCGTGGAGGGCATCGCCTTCCGCATGGCGCACGGCTTCTCGGGGCAGGAGGCGCTGGCCGCGGCGCTGGTGTGCCGGTACTCCGCACAGGACGCCATCGCCCGCGCGGTCCTGCGCTGTGTGGAGTCGCTCGGCGGTATGGCCTTCATAGGCGACCCGCAGGTGGCCTACCTCGCCTCCTGCACCCAGGCCCTAGTAGGGCTTGGTCAGGTTCACTCGCCAGTGGCGTGTCCGTTTGATCGGGTGGCTCG
>NZ_BMVG01000022.1 GCF_014650595.1 Streptomyces alanosinicus | reverse complement strand
CCTCTCGGGCTTTCCTCCGGGCGCTTCCCTTCGGTCTTGCGTTTCCGACTCTATCAGATCCTTTCGGCGTCCGATTCCCTGTCGGCGGGATTTGTCTGGGGGTTTTCGGCTTTCGCCGTGGCCCTTTCGACATTCACTACGTTAGCTCATTCTCTCGGCGACTCATAATCGAGTCTCGCGGCTTCGAATTCGGGCACAAGGGCGCGCCGAAATCGACCCCGCCGAGGGGCTGTAGCTAGGTAGTGGGTGGCCGCTCCGGCTGCAGGCGATTGCCGTACCCGGTTCAGCGGCTCGGGATACGTTACGCACCTTCGTAAGGTGCGTCAACTTGAGCGGCGCCTCGGTACATGGGCCCGATAGGGGCTCACCGTCGGGTCATTGGCCACCCAGTAACGCCAGGGGTGGATGTCGCCATTGCCGCCTTCGCCGGAGACTCCGGTGCGAGGGCCGCTTCGTACCTGGTCAGCGGGTACGGGCGTACCGGTCAGCATCCGCAGCGGGGTCTCGCCGGTGGCGCACGCGTCCGTGCCGTCCAGGGCGCGGTCGATGCCCAGGGCCGTCGCCAGGCGTGCCGGACCCTTGGCCAGTTCCTTGTCGTTCCGGGCCGAAAGTCGCCGTTTGCGCGCCAGCTCGACGCCCTCGATGACCTCGCCGGCGCGGAGCAGCACCGCGCTCGCCCGGCCCTCGGGGCCGCAGACGAGGTTCATGCAGTGCCACATGCCGTAGGTGAAGTAGACGTACACATGTCCGGGCGGACCGAACATCACCGCGTTGCGGGCGGTGCGGCCACGGTAGGCATGTGAGCCGGGATCGTTCGGGCCGTCGTACGCCTCGACCTCTGTCAGGCGGAGGGCGATCGGGCCGTCGGGGGTCGTACGGACGAGGATGCGTCCGACAAGGTCCGGTGCCACGTCCAGGACCGGGCGGTCGAAGAAGTCTCGGGGCAGTGGCGTACGGTCCGGGGGCGCGATCATGCCGTCCGAGCGTAGTGCAGTCGGGGCGGCGGGCCGGCGGAACCGGCAGCGGGCGGATCGCGTTTGTAGGGGTCGAGGGTCCTTCGTAAAGGGAGAGTCAATGGCGTTCAAGAAGCTGCTCGCGAGCCTCGGTGCCGGCGGGGCGTCGGTCGAGACGGTGCTGACCGAGGTCAACGTCGTCCCGGGCGGGGTCGTCCAGGGTGAGGTGCGTATCCAGGGCGGGTCGGTGAACCAGGACATCGAGGGGCTGTCCGTCGGTCTGCAGGCCAGGGTCGAGGTGGAGCGTGGCGACGAGGAGTACAAGCAGAACATCGAGTTCACCAAGGTGCGGCTCGGCGGGGCCTTCGAGCTGCAGGCCGGTGCGGTGCACGCCGTTCCGTTCGGTCTTGAGGTCCCCTGGGAGACGCCGGTCACCATGATCGACGGGCAGGCGCTGCGCGGGATGCACATCGGGGTGACGACCGAGCTGGCGATCGCGCGGGCCGTGGACTCCGGCGATCTGGACCCCATCAATGTGCATCCGCTGCCGGCGCAGAAGGCGATCCTGGACGCGTTCATCCAGCTGGGCTTCCGTTTCAAGAACGCGGACATGGAGCAGGGGCACATCCGGGGCACGCGGCAGACGCTGCCGTTCTACCAGGAGATCGAGTTCCACCCGCCGGCTCAGTACCGGGGCCTGAACCAGGTCGAGCTGAGCTTCGTGGCCGACGAGCACGCGATGGACGTCGTACTGGAGATGGACAAGAAGCCGGGTCTGTTCAGTGAGGGCTCGGACACCTACCGGTCCTTCCAGGTGGGGCAGCACGACTGGCAGGGGACCGACTGGGCGGCTTATCTGAACCAGTGGCTGTCCGAGGTCGGCAGCAAGCGCAACTGGTTCTAGGCTCGGGAACCGCTGGTTGCAGATCATCGATCAGGAGGTACCGAGGTGACCGAGCTCAAGCGGCGGCCGCTCCCCCACGACTTCCATCCGCCCGTGCCGTCGTTCACCGTGACGAGCGCGGACGTCAAGGAGAGTGCGACGCTGGGGAGCGCCCAGGTCCATGCGGAGGGCAATACGTCTCCGCAACTGCGCTGGGAGGGGTTCCCTGCGGAGACCAAGAGTTTCGCCGTGACGTGCTACGACCCCGACGCGCCGACCGGCAGCGGGTTCTGGCACTGGGTCCTGTTCGACATCCCGGCCTCCGTGACGGAGCTGCCGGCGGGTGCGGGCGGCGGGAAGTTCGAGGGTCTGCCCGAGGGCGCGGTGCATGTGCGCAACGACTACGGGACGAAGGACTTCGGCGGTGCCGCGCCGCCGCCCGGGGACGGGCCGCACCGGTACGTCTTCACTGTGTACGCGGTGGACCAGGAGAAGCTCGGTCCGGACGGCGATGTCTCGCCCGCCGTCGTCGGCTTCAATCTGCGGTTCCACGCGATCGCCCGGGCTCAGCTCATCGGTGAGTACGAGAATCCCGCGCAGGGCTGAGCGCAGCGCCACGATTCAGCCGAGCGTTCATTGAACGTTTGCCCGCCTCCGGTCTTGGACGTGATCGGAGGCGGGCATTTTTTATTGCGTTGTCCATCTCGGCGCGCCCGTCCAGAGTTGATCCAAGCCCGCCGGGGGCTGGGCAGGTGCGCACGGGAGGTGGGCTGGATGCGGGACACGCTGGTTCTGAACGCGAGCTTCGAGCCGCTGTCGACGGTGACGTTGAATCGAGCCGTCGTTCTGGTGCTGCAGGACAAGGCCGTCGTCGAGCAGGCCCATCCCGAGCTGCGTATGCGCGGTGCCGATGTGGACATACCCGCGCCCCGGGTGATCAGACTGTGCAGATATGTACGGGTGCCGTTCCGAAGACAAGCACCATGGTCGAGGCGGGGTGTGCTGGTCCGGGACCGGCACCGGTGCGCGTACTGCGGGCGCAGGGCCACGACGGTGGACCATGTGGTGCCGCGGGCGCAGGGTGGGCAGGACACATGGCTGAATACGGTGGCCGCGTGCGCGGAGGACAATCACCGGAAGGCCGACCGGACTCCGCAACAGGCCGGTATGGAGCTCCTCCAGGAGCCGTTTGAGCCGACGCCCGCCGATGCGATGCTCTTGGCTCTGGGGCGGGAGGACCTCGACGCGCTTCCTGAGTGGCTTGCCCGGGATGCCGCCTGATCGTCTGCCGGGTTCGTCCCGCGCGTCCCTTCCCTGAGGGGCGCGGGACGAACCCGGCGTTTTCCGGTGAGCCTCAGTCGATGCTCGGCTTCTCCCAGCGGTCGGGGCCGTTGTTCTGGGGCGGGACGGACTTGCCGTTGCCGCCCGAACCGCCGCCCAGGGGGCCGAAGTTGCCCATGGCACCGGAGAGGCCCTTGAGGGCGTCGCCGATCTCGCTGGGGACGATCCAGAGCTTGTTGGCGTCGCCCTCGGCGATCTTCGGGAGCATCTGGAGGTACTGGTAGCTCAGGAGCTTCTGGTCCGGGTCGCCGGCGTGGATCGCCTCGAAGACCGTACGGACCGCCTGGGCCTCACCTTCGGCGCGCAGGGCCGCTGCCTTGGCCTCACCTTCAGCGCGCAGGATCTGGGACTGCTTCTCGCCCTCCGCGGTGAGGATGGCGGCCTGGCGCGTACCTTCGGCGGTGAGGATCGCGGCGCGCTTGTCACGGTCGGCGCGCATCTGCTTCTCCATCGAGTCCTGGATGGAGGTCGGCGGCTCGATGGCCTTGAGTTCCACGCGGTTGACGCGGATGCCCCACTTGCCCGTCGCCTCGTCGAGGACGCCGCGCAGGGCGGCGTTGATCTCCTCGCGGGAGGTCAGGGTGCGTTCGAGGTCCATGCCGCCGATGATGTTGCGGAGTGTGGTGACCGTCAGCTGCTCGATCGCCTGGATGTAGCTGGCGACCTCATAGGTGGCCGCGCGGGCGTCCGTCACCTGGTAGTAGATGACCGTGTCGATGTTGACGACCAGGTTGTCCTGGGTGATCACCGGCTGGGGCGGGAACGGCACGACCTGTTCGCGCAGGTCGATGCGGTTGCGGATGGTGTCGATGAACGGGACCACGATGTTCAGGCCCGCGTTCAGGGTGCGTGTGTAGCGGCCGAAGCGCTCGACGATGGCGGCGCTGGCCTGTGGGATGACCTGGATGGTCTTGATCAGGGCGATGAAGACCAACACCACCAGAATGATCAGGACGATGATGACCGGTTCCATCGTGTTCCCCGTACCCCTCTCCGCCTCGGCGCCTTCGGCAGATCTCATGCTTGCAGAAGATCTTGCTGGTCGAGTCTGTCAGACTTCACCCAACTCGTGGGCCGGTTGCCTCAGATGACGATGGCCGTGGCGCCTTCGATCTCCACGACATCCACCTCCTGGCCCACTTCGTAGGCGCGGTCGGTGGCGAGGGAGCGGGCCGACCAGATCTCTCCGGCGAGCTTGATCCGGCCGCCGGAGCCGTCGACGCGTTCCAGGACGACGGCCTGTTTGCCCTTCAGGGCGTCGATACCTGTGGCGAGTTGAGGGCGTTGTCTGCTGTGCCGGGCCGCGATGGGGCGGACGACGGCGATGAGTGCGACGGATACGACGATGAACGCGAGGACCTGGATCACGGTGCCGAAGCCGAGTCCCGCCACGACCGAGGCCGCGACGGCCCCCACCGCGAGCATGCCGAACTCCGGCATCGCGGTGACCACGAGCGGGATTCCGAGTGCCGCCGCGCCGACGAGCCACCACACCCATGCGTCGATGTCCTTCACATGGTCATGGTAGGACCGGGGCCGGGGCGACGGACAGGGCGCGAACCGAGTCGGGGTGGAGTCAGGACAGCGGCAGGCCCTGAGCCGTCCAGCGGTCACCGACCTGCTCGACGACGAGCGGGAGACCGAAGCAGCGGGAGAGGTTGCGGGAGGTCAGTTCCAGCTCGATCGGGCCGGCGGCGAGAACCTTGCCCTGGCGGATCATGAGGACATGGGTGAAGCCCGGGGCGATCTCCTCGACATGGTGCGTGACCATGATCATCGAGGGGGCGATGGGGTCGCGGGCGAGTCGGCCGAGGCGGCGGACCAGGTCCTCGCGGCCGCCGAGGTCGAGGCCGGCGGCGGGCTCGTCGAGCAGGAGCAGCTCGGGGTCGGTCATCAGGGCGCGGGCGATGAGGGTGCGCTTGCGCTCGCCCTCGGAGAGGGTGCCGAAGCGGCGGTCGACGTAGTCGGTCATGCCGAGGCGGTCGAGGAAGGCGCGGGCGCGCTGCTCGTCGACCTCGTCGTACTCCTCGTGCCAGCCGGCGGTCATGCCGTAGGCGGCGGTGAGCACGGTCTGCAGGACGGTCTGGCTCTTGGGGAGCTTCTCGGTCATGGCGATGCCGGCCACACCGATGCGGGGGCGCAGCTCGAAGACATCGACCTTGCCGAGGGTGTCACCGAGGATGGTGGCGGTGCCCTTGCTGGGGAAGAGGTAGCTGGAGGCGACGTTCAGGAGGGTGGTCTTTCCGGCGCCGTTGGGGCCGAGGATGACCCAGCGCTCGCCCTCCTTCACCGACCAGGAGACCTGGTCCACCAGAGCCCGGCCCTCGCGGACCACGGATACGTCCTGAAGCTCCAGAACATCGCTCATGAGCGCGTTGTCTCCCCTTGCAGTGTGGCCGGTCTCGGCTGTCGCGTACGCCTGTGGCTCGGTCCGCCGCGCCGGTGGGCGCAGCCCATATGAAATCTACGCCACGAGTGCGCCGGTCCATTCCATCGGTCCGGTCCTTAGGGTGGAGGCATGCTCTCGGAACCGCGTTCAGGACGCCTTGCCGCTTGGGGAAATGCCCTTTTGGCCGGACTTGTCTCTCCGGATGACGCCGTACTCGCCATTGTGGGCGAGGACACGGTGCACCGGGTGGAGGGGCTGCCCGGGGAATCCGCGCCGGTCGGGCTCACGCTCGCGTTGGGGCGGTTGCGGGCGCTGGGGGTGACCGGCCTGCGGGTGGCGCTGCCCGCGCCGGGGCACCCGCTGGGGCTGAGCGGTCCGCCGGAGTTCAATGCGCGGGCCCTGGAGGCCGAGGAGGCGGTGGTCTGCTTCGGCGCCGCGTTCGGCCTGGTGCCCGAGGTGTACGAGGCCGGGCCCGAGGGCGATGTACATGCCGAGGTGGTCTGGCAGGTGCTGCCGGTGCGGGAGGCGCCGCCCGCCGATGTGCCCTCGCTGGGCGAGGCGGAGCGGGAGCTGGCGGAGGCGCTGCGCGCGGCGACCCAGGTGCTGTCGAAGCTGGATGTCGCCGGGTCGGGGCCGGTGGCCGAGGCGGCGATCGACGCGTACCGGGCGCGGGCCGAGCATGGGCGGGAGGTGCTGGCGCCGGGCTATCCGCCGCGTGCGGCGCGGGTGCTGGAACTGGCGCAGCGGGTGGCCCTGCTGGTGTCGCTGGCGTACGGCAACGGGCACGGGGCGGCGGTCACCTCCGCGGAGATGGCCGCTCGGTCCGAGGCTCTGCGGCCTGTGGAACGCACGGGGCGCCGGGCGCAGGTCGCGGCGTACAACTCCATTGTGGAGGAGCGGGAGCGGGGGATTCGCTGAGCCCGTCGCTCTGCGGTCACCGGTGCCGCCGGCCTTCCGGTCACCGGGGGTGTGCCTGGGGGCTGTCGCCCCCAGGTTCCCGCTTCGGCCCTGAACGGGCCTCGGCCTCAGGCGCCGGACGGGCTGTGCTTGCCCGGCCGGCGCCGAGAAGTGAACCTCAGTGGTTGACGGCGCTGTTGCCGAAGGCCGGGTTCATGATGCCGACCACGCTCACGCTGTTGCCGGACACGTTCAGCGGGATGTGCACCGGGGCCTGGATGACGTTGCCCGAGACAACACCCGGGGAGCCCTGGGCGTCACCGCAGGCGTGGGCGCCGCCCGTGGCGGAGGCCATCCCCGCACCAGCGGCCACCAGGCCACCGGCCAGCATCGTCACGGCCGCGGCCTTCTTCAGGTTCTTCACTTGCCAACCCCTCCTAGACGTTCACCGCGGCGGTTCGCCGCAGCACGCACTGGAGAACGGCGGAGATCGCCCGTGGTTGCGCCGTCCGGGGGACATTCCCACGACGGTATGAATCTCAGTCCATAACCTGACCCTTCATGTTGCCCTCGGTGAGGTCGTGGTGAGGGCGTTTCAGCCGGTCAGGCCATGGCGAACGGCCCAGAGCGCGGCCTGGGTGCGGTCGGCGAGGTCGAGCTTCATCAGGATGTTGGAGACATGCGTCTTGACCGTCTTCTCCGACAGGACGAGGGCACGGGCGATCTCCCGGTTGGAGCGGCCGTCCGCGATCAGGCCGAGCACCTCGCGCTCCCGGTCGGTGAGCGAACCGCCTCTGCCCTGCGGGGAGTTGGCCTCCTCCTGGGAGAGCAGGACGCCGGCGACCTCCGGCTGGAGCAGGATGTGTCCGGCGTGCACGGAGCGGATGGCGCCGGCGAGGGCGTCGGGGTCCACGTCCTTGTAGACGTATCCGGCGGCGCCCGCGCGCAGGGCCGGTACGACCGTGCGCTGCTCGGTGAAGCTGGTGACGATCAGCACGCGCGCGGGGTTGTCGAGTTCGCGCAGCCGGCGCAGGGCGTCGATGCCGTCCATGCCCGGCATCTTGACGTCCATCAGCACGACGTCCGGTCGCAGTTCCTCGGCGCGGGCGACGCCCTCGGCGCCGTCGGCGGCCTCCCCGACGACCTCTATGTCGTCCTGCACTTCCAGGAAGGTGCGCAGGCCCCGGCGGACGACCTGGTGGTCGTCGACGAGGAGCACCCTGATCGCGTCAGCCACCGGGGACCTCCATCTCGATCGTGGTGCCCTTGCCCGGCACCGATTCCACGGTCAGCGTGCCGCCGACACCGCTCGCGCGGTCCCGCATGGAGACCAGGCCCAGATGCCGTCCGGCGCGGCGGACCGCCGTCGGGTCGAAGCCGCCTCCGTCGTCGGTGACGCGGAGCACGGCGCCGCCGCCGCGCCGGCCCAGGCGTACGTCGACGTGGTCGGCGCCGGAGTGGCGCAGTGCGTTGTGCAGGGCCTCCTGGGCGACCCGGAGCAGGGCTTCCTCCTGGGCGGCGGGCAGGGCGCGGAAGCCGGTGCCGGCGAAGGTGACGCGCGCGGTGTGGGCGCGGTCGAGGACCTGGGTCTGGGTGCGCAGGGTGGCGATCAGGCCGTCCTCGTCCAGGGCGGCGGGGCGCAACTCCACGACGGCGGCGCGCAGTTCGTCGGCGGCCTCGGCGGCGAGCGCGGCGACCTGGTGCAGTTCGCCCTTGGCGCGGGCCGGGTCGCGGTCGACGAGGGCGGCCGCGGCCTGGGCGGTCAGGCGCAGCGAGAAGAGCTTCTGGCTGACCGCGTCGTGCAGTTCGTGGGCGAGGCGGGAGCGCTCCTCGGCGATGGTGAGTTCACGGCTGCGTTCGTAGAGCCGGGCGTTGGTGAGGGCGATGGCGGCGTGCTGGGCGAGGATGGCGAGCAGGTCCTCGTCCTCCGCGGTGAAGCCGCAACTCCCCTCCGGCTTGGGGCAGTTCTTGTTGGCGAGGAAGAGGGCTCCGATGACCTCGTCGCCGTCGCGGATGGGCAGGCCGAGGAAGTCGACCAGGTCCGGGTGCGCGGCCGGCCAGCCCTCGAAGCGGGGGTCCTTGCGCACGTCGGCGAGGCGCTCGGCCTTCGCCTCGTGCAGCATCGCGGCGAGGATGCCGTGCTGCCGGGGCAGCGGGCCGATGGCCTTCCACTGGGCGTCGCTGACGCCGTCGACGACGAACTGGGCGAAGCCGCCGTGGTCGTCGGGGACGCCGAGGGCGGCGTACTGCGCGTCGAGCAGCTCGCGGGCGGAGGCGACGATCGTCTTGAGGACGTCGCGCACCTCCAGATGCCTGCTCATGGCCAGCAGCGCGGCACTGACCGCGGCGAGGCCGGACCGGGGGCCTTGACTCATGACCTCACGGTACCGGCGGGGTGTGACAGCGGGGATCGGACCTGTGACGGCCGGGACCGGTCCGCCGGCCCTAGGACCTGCGGTGTAGGCCGCTGGGCCCCGGGCCTGCGGGGTACGCCGAAGGGCCCCGGCGGTTTGCGGCCCGCGTCCGAGGCGGCGCCGAGGGCGCCGTTCCTACGGTGTGGCCACCGTCCGACGGTGGGCGGTGGGCGACGAGGGGACGGTAGTCATGCCGGTAGCGATCATCACGGGGGCCTCGAAGGGCCTGGGGCGGGCGCTCGCCGGGGCGCTGGCCGCCCGGGGCTGGGATCTGGTGCTGGACGCCCGGGGCGCGACGGCCCTCCGGGAGGCCGCCGAGAGCGTCGCCGGGCACGGCACGCGCGTACGGGCACTGCCCGGGGATGTGACGGATGCCGGGCACCGGGCCGCGCTGGTGGCGGCAGCGGGCCGGCTGGGCGGTGTCGATCTGCTGGTGAGCAATGCGAGCGCGCTGGGCGCCGAGCCGCTGGTCCGGCTGGCGGAGCTGCCGCTGGAGGGGCTGCGGCGGGCGCTGGAGGTGAATGTGGTGGCCGCGCTGGGCCTGGTCCAGGAGGCGCTGCCGCTGCTGCGTCTGGCGCCGGCCGGCGCGGTGATCGCGGTCAGCTCGGACGCGGCGGCCGAGGCGTACGGGACCTGGGGCGGCTACGGCGCCTCCAAGGCGGCCCTGGACCAGCTCGCGGCGGTGCTGGCCGTGGAGGAGCCCGGTCTGCGGGTGTGGGTGGTGGATCCCGGGGACATGGCGACCGGTCTGTACGCGGCGGCCGTGCCGGGCGACGACGATCCGCGTCCGGCGCCGGACACGGTCGTACCGGCGTTCCTGCGGTTGCTCGGCGAACGGCCGGCGAGCGGCCGGTACGGGGCGCCGGCACTGGTGGCGGAGCGGTGAGGGCGGTCGTGCACATGCCGCAGGGGCGGTCCGCGCGCGTGCCCGCCGAGCAGCGCGGTCCGGGGCTGGACCGGGACGCCGTACGGCTGCTGGTGTCGCGCGGTACGGAGGTGTCGCATCACGCGTTCCCGGAGTTGCCGCGGCTGCTGCGGGCCGGGGACCTGCTGGTGGTGAACACCTCGCCCACCCTGGCCGCGGCGGTGGACGGGCGGATCGGGCACGCGCGCGTGGTGGTGCATGTCTCCGCACGCGGGGACGACGGCCGGTGGGCGGTCGAGCTGCGGGAGCCGGACGGGCGGGGCACCACATCCCCGCGTGCGGGCACGCGCGCGGGGACAGAGGTGGTGCTGCCGGGGGCGGGGCGGCTGGTCCTTCAGGAGCCGCTGAGCCCGCGCGGGGAGCGGCTGTGGTGGGCGCGGGCGGCCGGGGACGTCCTGGAGGTGCTGCGCGCCCATGGGCGGCCGATCCGTTATTCCTATACAGAGCGGGACCAGCCGCTCGCGGCGTACCAGACGGTGTTCGCGCCGGCGTCGCCGGACGGGGCGGGCAGTGCGGAGATGCCGAGTGCGGCGCGGCCGTTCACCGCGCGGCTGGTGGCGGAGCTGGTGAGCAGGGGGGTGCGGTTCGCGCCGGTCACGCTGCACACGGGGGTGGCGTCCGTGGAGGCGCACGAGCCGCCGTACGCGGAGCGTTTCGTGGTGCCGGAGGCCTCGGCGCGGCTGGTCAACGCCGTGAAGGCGGGTGGGGGACGGGTCGTCGCGGTGGGTACGACGGCCGTGCGGGCCGTGGAGTCGGCGGCCGGGCCGGACGGGGTGGTGCGGGCGGCGCGGGGGTGGACGGAGCTGGTCGTGACGCCGGAGCGCGGGGTGCGGGTGGTGGACGGGCTGCTGACCGGGCTGCACGAGCCGGAGGCCTCGCATCTGCTGATGCTGGAGGCGGTCGCGGGGCGGTGCGCGGTCGACCGGGCGTACGAGGAGGCACTGCGGGGGCTCTACCTGTGGCACGAGTTCGGCGACGTCCACCTCATCCTCCCGGAGGAGAGCCCTCACACAGTGCATTGCGACGGCAACTCCTGGTGAGACTGTTACGTCTTCGATGTGAGCCCGCGCATAGGGCCCACATCACGTACGAACGGACATAGGAGATAAAGCCTCCCCGCATGAACGGGACAGACGGTCCAGTCTGTCCCGTTTTGCCCTTCCCCGATCCACTATCGGGGATCGTACGTCACACCTTTGCCTGGACATTTTGCGCCCGCTAAGAATTGCTTCCGTCGCTCAGCGCCGCGGGTCTTCGGACCCCCGGTGTTCGTGTGGGAGGAACCGATTCCCCCGGCGGACGCAGAGAGCGACCTCCGCGCTCACGAGAGGTCCATCAGCCATGCCCAAGTACGTTCTCAACCGATCTCATAGTCGTGCCCTGACCAAGCAGGGCAAGATCGCCATCGCCGGTGTCGCCGCTCTCGGTGCCGCGGCCGTGGCCCTCTCGGCCGTCCCCGGCAACGCGGAGACCGTCACCACCGGCGCCCCGGCCGCCCACGCCCAGGCCGCCGGCGCGACGCTGAAGAACGTCAAGGGCACGGTCACCGACCAGCTCGCCACCCGGTCGGTCAAGCTCGACTCGTACGCCGCGCAGAAGAAGGCCGCCGACGAGGCCGCCGCCTCGAAGAAGGCCGCCGACGCCGCCGCCGCGGCCAAGAAGGCCGCGCAGGACCGCGCCGCCCGACAGACCGCGAGCCGCTCCACCGAGCGTCTCGACATGCAGCCGGTCGCCGCGAAGACGTACGCGAACAACCTCGACGGCTGGATCCGGCAGTCGCTGGACATCATGAAGCAGCACAACATCCCGGGCTCCTACAGCGGCCTGCACCGGAACATCATCCGTGAGTCCTCGGGCAACCCGATGGCGATCAACAACTGGGACATCAACGCCATCAACGGCATCCCGTCCAAGGGCCTGCTCCAGGTGATCCAGCCGACCTTCAACGCGTACCACGTGGCCGGCACGTCGTGGAACATCTACGACCCGGTCGCCAACATCACCGCCGCCGCCAACTACGCGGCCCACCGGTACGGCTCGATGGACAACGTCAACAGCGCGTACTGAGGTCGGCGCGGACCTCTGACGCACGCCGAAGGGCGGCACCCCACTCTCGGGGTGCCGCCCTTCGGCGTCGCTGCGCGGGTGTGCGACTACTTGCGCATGACCTCCGGCTCGTGGCGGCGCAGGAAGCGGGCCACAAAGAAGCCGCAGACCACACCGAGCAGGACCAGGATGATCATGTCCATGGTCCAGGCGCCGGCCGTGTGGTTCCACAGCGGGTCGGTGCTGCCCGGGTCATCGGTGTTCGGGGCGATGTTGTTGAAGTCCAGCGTGGTGCCGGCGGCGGCCACGCCCCAGCGCGACGGCATCAGGTACGAGACCTCGTTCACACCGAACGTGCCGTGCAGCGTGAACAGACAGCCGGTGAAGACGACCTGGATGATCGCGAACATCACCAGCAGCGGCATGGTCTTCTCGGCGGTCTTCACCAGCGAGGAGATCACCAGGCCGACCATCATCGAGGTGAAGCCGAGCGCCATGATCGGCAGACACAGCTCCAGGAGCGTGGAGGCGCCGAGGACGATTCCCTGGTCGGGGATGTCACGGCTGGAGAAGCCGATGATTCCGACCAGCAGTCCCTGCAGCACGGTGACGGCGCCGAGCACGACCACCTTGGACATCAGATACGCCGACCGGGACAGGCCGGTCGCCCGCTCCCGCTCGTAGATCACCCGTTCCTTGATCAGCTCACGCACGGAGTTCGCGGCGCCCGCGAAGCACGCGCCGACCGCGAGGATCAGCAGCACCGTGGTGGCGGTGCCGTTCGGGACGTGCAGGCCGGTCTGCGGGTTGATCGCCGCGTTGACCTTCAGACCGCGGTTGTGCTGGATCGGCAGGCTGACCGCGCCGAGGACCGCCGGCAGCACCACCGACAGCAGCAGGAAGCCCCGGTCGGAGGCGATGACCGACACATAGCGCCGGATCAGGGTCAGCAGCTGCGAACCCCAGGCCTGCGGCTTGGGCGGCCTGATGGCCTGCGGCGGGGGCATGTGGTGAACCGACTGCGGAGCGGCCGAGTCGAAGTCCGCCGCGTACATCTGGTAGTGCTGCGAGCCCTTCCAGCGGCCCGCCCAGTCGTAGTCGCGGTAGTTCTCGAAGGCCGAGAAGACATCGGCCCAGGTGTCGTAGCCGAAGAAGTTCAGCGCCTCCTCGGGCGGGCCGAAGTAGGCCACCGAACCACCGGGCGCCATCACCAGGAGCTTGTCGCAGATCGCCAGCTCGGCCACGGAGTGGGTGACCACGAGGACCGTACGGCCGTCGTCCGCGAGGCCGCGCAGCAGCTGCATGACGTCGCGGTCCATGCCCGGGTCGAGGCCCGAGGTGGGCTCGTCGAGGAAGATCAGCGACGGCTTGGTGAGCAGCTCCAGGGCCACCGAGACACGCTTGCGCTGGCCACCGGAGAGAGAGGTGACCTTCTTCTCCTTGTGGATGTCCAGCTTGAGCTCGCGCAGCACCTCGTCGATGCGGGCCTCGCGCTCCTGTGCCGTGGTGTCGGCGGGGAAGCGCAGCTTGGCCGCGTACTTCAGGGCCTTCTTGACGGTCAGCTCCTTGTGCAGGATGTCGTCCTGCGGGACCAGACCGATGCGCTGGCGCAGCTCGGCGAACTGCTTGTACAGGTTCCGGTTGTCGTACAGCACCTCGCCCTGGTTGGCGGGCCGGTAGCCGGTGAGCGCCTTGAGCAGGGTGGACTTGCCGGAGCCGGACGGGCCGATGACCGCGATCAGGGACTTCTCCGGGACGCCGAAGGAGACGTCCTTCAGGATCTGCTTGCCGCCGTCGACCGTGACGGTCAGATGACGCGCGGAGAAGGAGACCTCACCGGTGTCGACGAACTCTTCGAGGCGGTCGCCGACGATCCGGAAGGTGGAGTGGCCGACGCCGACGATGTCGGCCGGGCCCAGCTGCACCGAGCCGCCCTTGGCGATCGGCTGGCCGTTGACGTAGGTGCCGTTGTGCGAGCCGAGGTCGCGGATCTCCAGCCGGCCGTCGGGCGTCGAGTGGAACTCGGCGTGGTGACGGGAGACCTGCAGGTCCGAGACGACCAGCTCGTTCTCCAGGGCACGACCGATGCGCATCACACGGCCCATGGCGAACTGGTGGAACGTGGTCGGGCTGCGGTCGCCGTGGACCGGCGGCGCCCCCGCGCCACCACCGGGTGCCGGCTGTGCGTACGGATCGGCGGGCGCCGCCTGCTGCGGGAACGCGGGCGCCTGCTGCTGCCAGTCCGGCGGCGGGGCCTGCGGCGGTACGGCCTGCTGCGGGGCCGGTGCCTGCGGCTGTGCGGCGGCCTGTTGCGGGGCCTGGGCCCAGCCGGGCGCTCCGGCGCCCTGCGCCGCGTACGGCGCCGACTGCTGCTGGCCGACCGCGGCTCCGGACAGGTTCAGGCGCGGTCCGTCGGTCGCGTTGCCCAGATGCAGCGCCGTGCCCGGCCCGATCTCCGTCTGCTGGATCCGCCGGCCCTGCACGAAGGTGCCGTTGGTGCTGCCATGGTCCTCGATGACCCAACTGCGGCCGTTGAAGCTGACCGTGGCGTGCCGCCAGGACACCCTGGCGTCGTCGAAGATGATGTCACCCTGCGGATCACGGCCGAGGGTATAAGGCCTGGACGGATCGAGCGTCCAGGTCTGTCCGTTTGATTCCAGTACGAGTTCCGGCACTCCATGCCCCACTGAGTTGTCCCCCGAGTTACCCCCATCACAGGGAGTCTAGGGATGTCGAACATCGTGGGGAACTATTTCAGGCTCCGCCCTCTGACCGAAAGCCGGGCCTTGCCACAAGCCCCCTCGCGCGCTCCAACTCGCCCTGTGGACGAGGGTTGAAACCGGGCCGGAGAGTGCTAATCCCGGCGAGGGGGACAGCCATCGCCATGCTGCCGCCCGGCGGATCGGGGGGTCCGCGCTCACCGGGCCCCGTGACGGCGGCCGTTGTGACACTCGGGACGGATGGTTCGGTCACCCCCTCCGGCGAGGCACCCGCTTCCGGCTGAGAGGCGCCGAGTCGCCCATCGGCGTCGAGATCACGCCACTCGGGGGGATCGCGTGCGGCCGGCGTCTCCCCCGGCCTGCCCGTGAGGGCATCTCGTGGCAGAGTCGTGGTGGAGCCGAGGGCCGGTGTGCGGGGTGCGTGAAGGTGTCTTTCGGTGGCAAGATCCCTGACACCGGCGCGACATCCATTGTTCCGTGTCCGTCAGGCGGACCTCGGCGGCGGACGGCACTGGGTGCCGGATACGGTGGTGACACCATGAGCGCTTCGCAGACCTCTGCCTCACAGACCCCCGAGGTCCCCACTCTCCTCGTCAAGATCTTCGGCAAGGACAGGCCGGGCATCACCGCGGGCCTCTTCGACACCCTCGCCGCGTACCTCGTCGACGTGGTCGACATCGAGCAGGTCGTCACCCGGGGCCGCCTGGTGCTGTGTGCGCTGGTCACCCAGCCGCCGGCCGGCCTGGAGGGCGATCTGCGGGCCACCGTGCACAGCTGGGCCGAGTCGATGAAGATGCAGGCGGAGATCATCTCGGGGCACGGTGACAATCAGCCGCGCGGCCTCGGGCGTTCCCTGGTGACCGTCCTCGGCCATCCGCTGACCGCCGAGTCGACGGCGGCCATCGCCGCCCGGATCGCGAAGACCGGCGGCAACATCGACCGTATCTTCCGCCTCGCCAAGTACCCGGTGACGGCAGTGGAGTTCGCCGTCTCCGGCGTGGAGACCGAGCCGCTGCGCACCGCGCTCGCCTCCGACGCGGCGGCACTGGGTGTCGATGTGGCCGTGGTGGCGGCGGGCCTGCACCGGCGCGCTCAGCGGCTCGTGGTGATGGACGTGGACTCGACCCTGATCCAGGACGAGGTCATCGAGCTGTTCGCGGCGCACGCCGGCTGCGAGGACAAGGTCGCCGAGGTGACGGCGGCGGCGATGCGCGGGGAGCTGGACTTCGAGCAGTCGCTGCACGCGCGCGTGGCGCTGCTGGAGGGGCTGGACGCCTCGGTGGTGGAGAAGGTGCGCAACGAGGTCCGGCTGACGCCGGGTGCCCGCACCCTGATCCGCACGCTGAAGCGGCTCGGCTACCAGGTCGGGGTCGTCTCCGGTGGCTTCACCCAGGTCACGGACGATCTGAAGGAACGGTTGGGTCTGGACTTCGCGCAGGCCAACACGCTGGAGATCGTCGACGGCAAGCTCACCGGCCGGGTCACGGGCGAGATCGTGGACCGTGCGGGCAAGGCGCGGCTGCTGCGCCGGTTCGCCGCGGCGGCCGGGGTGCCGCTGTCGCAGACGGTGGCGATCGGTGACGGTGCCAATGACCTGGACATGCTGAACGCGGCCGGTCTGGGCGTGGCCTTCAACGCCAAGCCGGTGGTCCGCGAGGCCGCGCACACGGCGGTGAACTTCCCCTTCCTCGACACCGTGCTCTATCTGCTGGGCATCACCCGCGAAGAGGTCGAGGCGGCCGACACGCACCACGAGGGCTGATCCGTTCCGGTTCCCCGGATACGACAAGGGGCCCGGTGCCGCCCGCGGCATGCCGGGCCCTTCCGCGTCAGCCGTGTCAGCTGTGCGGAGTCCAGAAGTCGACCAGCTTGGCCACGCCGTGTTCCACGGACTTCCAGGAGCCCTCGAAGGTGAGGATCGCGAAGGCGGCGGTCGGGAAGCCGCTGCGGTTCATCCGCGCGAGGAGATCGCCGTCCGCCTCTCCCGCGAGGGCGTCGGCGAGAGCGTGGACGCCCGGGTTGTGGCCGATCAGGACGAGGTTGCGGACGTCGTCCGGAGTCTCGTCGAGCAGGGCGATCAGCTCGCCCGGGGAGGCCTCGTAGACCCGCTCCTCGTAGACGGTCCTCGGTCGCTGCGGGAACTCCTGGACGGCGAGCTTCCAGGTCTCGCGGGTGCGGGCCGCGGTGGAGCACAGAGCCAGGTCGAAGGCGATCTTGGTGTCCGCCAGCTTGCGGCCCGCGACGAGGGCTTCCTGGCGGCCGCGCTCCGCGAGGGGCCGGTCATGGTCGGCTTCCTGGCCCCAGTCGGCCTTCGCGTGCCGGAGGAGGACGATCCTGCGAGGTTGTTCAACGCTCATGATGCCCAGCTTCGCATGAAACGAGCCATGCGGCGCAGGGAGTTGACATGCGGATTCACCGCGCACGGGGGCTTCGGGTCAGCGCGTGAGGAGCTGCTGGGCGCGCTCGACGAGGTGCGTGATCGCCGGGTCGCCGCTCGCCGCGTGCGCGTCCGACGGGTTCAGTATCAGCACGAGCAGCGCGATGAAGGCGAGCGCGGGCAGCGCGAGGGCCCACCAGGGCAGCCGGATGTCGACGCCGCCCGTGGTCGCCGGGTGAGGCCGGGGGTGGGTGCGGGCCGACATGATCGCCTCCGTGGGTCTTCGAGCGGGTTCGTGAGCCGCCGTGCGGTCTCACCCCTCGAAGGTACGGATTCCGGGGCCGCCAACCCATCAGGACTTCCACCCAGTTGACCCTGACCCTCACCCCCTAGGGGATGGTGGGGCCAGCCCCACCATCGGCCCGCGGAGGCGGTCCGGGGCCCCGGCCGCCGTCAGGGGGAGGCGACGGTCGCGACGATCGCGATGATCACGAAGATGGCGAAGAACGAGCCGAAGACGAGCAGCATCTTCTTCTGACCGTTCTGCGGGTTCGGGTCGAGCACAGGCTGCATGCGCCCAGTCTCGCACCCTCCCTGCGGGCCCCGTCCGCGGGGGTCGGCGCGTCACCTCCCCCGAGACCCGTTCGCGGAGGTCAGCGTGCGGCCGCCTCGTCCTCCACCGTGCGGTCGCGGCCCGCCAGGAAGCCGACCGCCATCTGCGGCACCATGAGGGCCGCCATGAGGGCGATCGGCACTCCCCAGCCGCCGCTGTGCTGGTAGAGCACGCCGACCAGCAGCGGGCCGGGGATGGAGATCAGGTAGCCGGTGCTCTGCGCGAACGCGGACAGCTGGGCCACCCCCTGGCCGCTGCGGGCCCGCATCCCGACCATCGTCAGGGCCAGCGGGAAGGCACAGTTGGAGACGCCGAGCAGCAGGGCCCAGGCCCAGGCGCCGGCGGCGGGCGCGAGGTACAGGCCGGCGTATCCGGCGAGGCCGCACACGCCCAGGACCAGCACGATGGGCCCCTGCTGGGGCAGCCGGGTGGCGACCCTCGGGATGACGAAGGCCAGCGGCACGCCCATGACCATGGTGACGGCGAGCAGCACGCCCGCGGTGCCGGCCGGGACGCCGGCGTCCCGGAAGATCTGCGGCATCCAGCCCATCGTGATGTAGGCGGCGGTGGCCTGGAGGCCGAAGAAGACGGCGAGCGCCCAGGCGGTGCGGCTGCGGGTGATGCGCAGGGGCGCGGGCTGCGCCACGGGCGCGTGCCGCTCCGTCGCCGCGCGCTCCCCCGCCGCGCGCTCCTGCGGCGGTGCGGATGCGGTGCCGCGCTCGCGTACGAGCGGCAGCCAGGGCAGGACGGCGGCGCCCGCGATGACGGCCCACACGGCGAGACCGGACCGCCAGCCGCCTCCCATGGCGTCCGTCAGGGGCACCGTGACGGCGGCGGCGAGGGACGTGCCGAGGGCGAGCGCCATCGAGTACAGGCCGGTCATGGAGCCGACCCGGTCGGGGAACCAGCGCTTGACGATGACCGGCATGAGCACGTTGCTGACGGCGATGCCCATCAGGGCGAGCGCGCTGGCGGCCAGGAAGCCGGCCGTGCCGCCGACGAACGGCCGGATGAGCAGGCCCGCGGTGATGGCGACCATGCCCGCGCACACCACGGCGGCCGGCCCGAAGCGACGGGCCAGCCGGGGCGCGGTGATGCCGAAGACCGCGAAGCAGAGCGGGGGCACGGAGGTGAGCAGGCCCGCCACACTGCCGCTCATGCCGAGCCCGTCGCGGACCTCCTCCAGGAGCGCGCCGAGGCTGGTGATGGCCGGGCGGAGGTTCAGCGCGGACAGCACGATGCCCACGATGACCAGGCGGGTCGCCCACGCGCGCGTGGGTCCTGCGTCAGGGGTCGTCCCGGGGGTGCCTGTCGTGGGGGCCGTACCGCGTCCGGTCGGTGACATCGTCGTACCGGTGTCGGCCGTACCGGTGTCGGTCGCACCGGTATCCGCTGTCCGGGTGTTCGCTGTCCGGGTTTCCTCACATGCCATGAGACCCATCATAGAATCATGGGATGATTGGTTGTCCATTTCCGGCGCCTCCAGGCCCGGGACCGTCGTGCGAAGGTGTGCCATGCCCTTGAGCCACCCGCGCCGTTCGGCGCTGTCCGAGCAGGTCATCGCCGAGTTGCGAGGCCAGATCACCTCCGGCGAGTGGCCGGTCGGCTCCCGTATTCCGACGGAGCCGGAACTCGTCGAGCAGCTCGGTGTCGCCCGCAACACCGTCCGCGAGGCCGTCCGTGCGCTCGCGCACAACGGTCTGCTGGACATCCGGCAGGGCTCCGGCACCTATGTGGTCGCGACGAGCGAGCTGGCCGGCGTGATGCACCGCCGGTTCGCCGACGCCGATCCCCGCCACATCGCGGAGTTGCGCGCGGCCCTGGAGTCGGCCGCGGCGAGACTGGCCGCCGAGCGGCGCACCGAGAAGGACCTCAAGCAGTTGGACGCGCTCATGGAGCGGCGTGAGGGAACCTGGGAGACCGGCGACCCGGAGGCCTTCGTGGCGGCCGACGCCACCTTCCACATGGCCGTCGTGGCCGCCTCCCACAACGACGCGATGACGGCGATGTACGCGGACCTGGGCGAGGTGCTGCGCGACTGGCTGCGCGCGGACGTGGGCGCGGAGCTGACCCCGCAGACGCACATGGATCACGCCCGCCTGGTGGAGGCGATCCGCGCCCAGGACGCGGAGGCGGCGGCGGCCGAGGCCGCCAGCTATCCGTTCCTGTGCCGGCCGGACCGGTTCAGTGCTCGTTCTGGTGGCTGATCCAGACGGGGCCGACTTCCTTCCAGCACCGGCCCGCGAGCCGTACGGTCATGTCCGGCCCGGTGTCCGCCGGTGCGCTGTCGGTGTCGATGTCCCACCACCGGACGCACTCGATGTGCAGGCGCACACGGTCGATGTCGACATAGGGATTGTGGCAGTAGGCCACCACGTGGGAGCCGTTGACGGACGTGCGGCAGGCGGCCCCGAAGAGGGGCTGCGCCGGCGGTCCCCCGTCCGCCACGCGCGCGTAGGGCATCGCGTCGTACGGCAGGGAGAGCACCAGGGCGACGGCCAGGGTCACGGGGGCCGGGCTGCGGTGCAGGCGCACAAGGGGACCTCCTCGGCCAGGCTGCGGAGGGGCGCGCACAGGGGCGCGTAATCCAGGGTGCGCCGCTTGGACCGGTGGACGCGCGGCCGGGGGACCGATCGGGTGACGCGCCCCGCGCGGCGGTCTGCCCGGCGGTCTGCGCCGCCCCCGCGCCCCCGTCGACGCGCCCCCGCACCCCCACCTGGCACGGCTGAGGCCCGCGCCCCCGGAGGGACACGGGCCTCAGCCGTCGTTCATGCCTCGGCGGCGACGGTCACGCGCCGATGGCGTGCAGACCGCCGTCGACGTGGATGATCTCGCCGGTGGTCTTCGGGAACCAGTCGCTCAGCAGGGCGACGATGCCCCGGCCGGCCGGCTCGGGGTCCTTGAGGTCCCACTCCAGCGGGGCACGGGAGTCCCACACGGAGGCCAGCTCGGCGAAGCCCGGGATGGACTTGGCGGCCATGGAGCCGATCGGGCCGGCGGAGACGAGGTTGCAGCGGATGTTCTGCTTGCCCAGGTCGCGCGCCATGTAGCGGCTGGTGGCCTCCAGGGCGGCCTTGGCCGGGCCCATCCAGTCGTACTGCGGCCAGGCGAACTGCGCGTCGAAGGTGAGGCCGACGACCGAGCCGCCGTTCTGCATCAGCGGCAGGCAGGCCATGGTCAGCGACTTCAGGGAGTACGCCGAGACGTGCATGGCGGTGGCCACGGACTCGAACGGGGTGTTGAGGAAGTTGCCGCCGAGCGCGTCCTGCGGCGCGAAGCCGATGGAGTGCACGACGCCGTCGAGGCCGCCCAGCTCCTCACCGACGATGTCGGCGAGCCGGCCGAGGTGCTCGTCGTTGGTGACGTCCAGCTCGATGACCTTGGTGGGCTTCGGCAGCTTCTTGGCGATGCGCTCGGTCAGGGTGGGCCGCGGGAAGGCGGTCAGGATGATCTCCGCGCCCTGCTCCTGGGCCAGCTTGGCCGCGTGGAAGGCGATGGAGGACTCCATCAGCACACCGGTGATCAGGACGCGCTTGCCCTCGAGGATTCCGCTCATGGTGATCAGTGACCCATTCCCAGTCCGCCGTCAACGGGGATGACGGCTCCAGTGATGTACGAGGCGTCGTCCGAGGCGAGGAACCGCACCGTCGCGGCGATCTCCTGCGGCTGTGCGTAACGGCCGAGCGGCACCTTCGAGACGATGTCCTGGCGCTGCTCGTCGCTCAGCACCTTGGTCATGTCGGTGTCGACGAAACCGGGCGCGACGACGTTGAAGGTGATGTTGCGCGAGCCCAGCTCACGGGCGAGGGAGCGCGCGAAACCGACCAGGGCGGCCTTGGAGGCGGCGTAGTTCGCCTGACCCGCGGAGCCGAGCAGACCGACCACGGACGAGATCAGGACGACGCGGCCCTTCTTGGCACGCAGCATGCCGCGGTTGGCACGCTTGACGACCCGGAAGGTGCCGGTGAGGTTGGTGTCGATGACCGAGGTGAAGTCCTCCTCGGACATGCGCATCAGGAGCTGGTCCTTCGTCACACCGGCGTTGGCGACGAGAACCTCGACCGGACCGTGCTGGTCCTCGATCTCCTTGTAGGCCTGCTCCACCTGCTCCGGGTCGGTGATGTCGCACTTGACGGCCAGACAGCCCAATTCCTTCAGGACGGCCGGCGGCTCACCCGAGCGGTATGTGATCGCAACCTTGTCACCGGCGTCGGCGAATGCGCGGGCGATGGCGAGGCCGATGCCCCGGTTGCCTCCGGTGACGAGAACCGAGCGGCTCAACGGATCACCCTTTCGATAGCGGTCTGCAGATGTCCGACAACCCGCCCGAACACCTGGATGACAGGCGGCTTCATCGAAAACCTATCGGTACGACCGTGTCCGTGGGCAATCGGGCACCGACAGTGGCTCGGGTGAGTCGCTGTCGGGTCCCTACAGAAACGGCCCCGCCCCGGACGGGAAAGGTGTGGTCCGCCGGGCCGACGCCGCGACATGATCGGACCTGACAGGCCACGACAGCAGGGAGACCTCCGTGCCTCATTCCATCGACGAAGCCTTCACGGCGCTTCCGCTACGGTCCCTCGCCGACGCCGCGTTGGCACGCGCGCGTGCGCTCGGGGCCGAGCACGCGGACTTCCGTCTCGAGCGGGTGCGCAGCGCGTCCTGGCGGCTGCGGGACGCCAAGCCCGCCGGTTCGTCGGACACCACCGACCTCGGCTATGCGGTCCGGGTCGTGCACGGCGGTACGTGGGGCTTCGCCTCCGGTGTGGACCTGACCATGGACGCGGCCGCCCGGGTGGCCTCGCAGGCCGTGGCCATGGCCAAGCTGTCCGCGCAGGTCATCAAGGCCGCCGGGTCGGAAGAGCGGGTGGAGTTGGCGGACGAGCCCGTGCACACGGACCGCACATGGGTCTCGTCGTACGACATCGATCCCTTCTCCGTGCCCGACGAGGAGAAGGCCGCGCTGCTGGCGGAGTGGAGCGGGCGGCTGCTGGCGGCGAACGGCGTCAGCCATGTGGACGCCTCGCTGCTCACCGTCCACGAGAACAAGTTCTACGCCGACACCGCCGGGACCGTGACGACCCAGCAGCGGGTGCGGCTGCATCCGGAGCTGACCGCGGTGTCGGTGGACGACTCCAGCGGCGAGTTCGACTCGATGCGCACGCTCGCGCCGCCGGCCGGCCGGGGCTGGGAGTATCTGACCGGCACCGGCTGGGACTGGGACGCGGAGCTGGCGCGGATCCCGGAGCTGCTCGCCGAGAAGATGCGGGCGCCGAGCGTGGAGGCGGGCCTGTACGACCTGGTGGTCGATCCGTCCAACCTGTGGCTGACCATCCACGAGTCCATCGGCCACGCCACCGAGCTGGACCGCGCGCTCGGCTACGAGGCCGCCTATGCCGGCACCTCCTTCGCCACCTTCGACCAGCTCGGCAAGCTGAGGTACGGCTCCGAGCTGATGAACGTCACCGGCGACCGCACCGCCGAGCACGGCCTCGCGACCATCGGGTACGACGACGAGGGTGTCGAGGCGCAGTCCTGGGACCTGGTGAAGGACGGCACGCTGGTCGGTTACCAGCTGGACCGGCGGATCGCCCGGCTCACCGGGTTCGACCGCTCCAACGGCTGCGCGTACGCCGACTCCCCCGCGCATGTGCCGGTGCAGCGCATGGCCAACGTCTCGCTCCGGCCGGACCCGGCGGGGCTGTCCACCGAGGACCTGATCGGCGGCGTCGACCGGGGCATCTACGTGGTCGGCGACCGGTCCTGGTCGATCGACATGCAGCGATACAATTTCCAGTTCACCGGGCAGCGCTTCTTCAAGATCGAGAACGGGCGGATCACCGGGCAGCTGAGGGATGTCGCCTACCAGGCGAACACGACCGACTTCTGGGGCTCGATGGCCGCCGTCGGCGGTCCGCAGACCTATGTCCTCGGCGGCGCCTTCAACTGCGGCAAGGCCCAGCCCGGCCAGGTGGCCGCCGTGTCGCACGGGTGCCCCTCGGCTCTGTTCAGGGCAGTGAACATCCTCAACACCACGCAGGAGGCCGGTCGATGAGCGCCCGTACCCACAAGCCGCACGAGATCGTCGAGCAGGCACTGGCGCTGTCCCGGGCCGACGGCTGTGTCGTGATCGCCGACGAGCAGTCCACCGCCAACCTGCGCTGGGCGGGCAACGCGCTCACCACGAACGGTGTGACGCGCGGTCGTACGCTCACCGTCATCGCGACCGTGGACGGCAAGGAGGGCACGGCCTCCGGTGTCGTGTCGCGTTCGGCGGTCACCGCGGACGAGCTGGAGCCGCTGGTGCGGGCCGCCGAGGCCGCCGCGCGCGGTGCCGGGCCCGCCGAGGACGCGCAGCCGCTGGTCACCGATGTGCCGGTGTCGCCGGACTTCACGGACGCGCCGGCCGAGACCTCCTCCGCCGTGTTCGCCGACTTCGCGCCGGCGCTCGGCGAGGCGTTCGCACGCGCGCGTGCGGGCGGCCGTGAGCTGTACGGCTTCGCCAACCACGAGCTGGTGTCGACGTACCTGGGGACGTCCACCGGGCTGCGGCTGCGGCACGACCAGCCCACCGGCACGCTGGAGTTGAACGCCAAGTCGCCCGACCGCACGCGTTCGGCGTGGGCCGGCCGCTCCACCCGGGACTTCAAGGACATCGACCCGGGCGCGCTCGACGCCGAGCTGGCCGTCCGGCTCGGCTGGGCCGAGCGCCGGGTGGAGCTGCCCGCGGGCCGGTACGAGACGTTGCTGCCGCCCACGGCCGTGGCGGACCTGCTGATCTACCAGCTGTGGTCGGCATCGGGCCGGGACGCGGCCGAGGGCCGGACGGTGTTCTCCAAGCCGGGCGGCGGGACACGCGTCGGCGACAAGCTCGCCGAGCTGCCGCTGACCCTGCGCAGCGATCCGGACGAGCCGGGCCTGGAGTGCGCGCCCTTCGTCGTCGCCCACTCCTCGGGCGGCGATCAGTCCGTGTTCGACAACGGGCTGCCGGCGCGGGCCACCGAGTGGATCGACGAGGGCCTGCTGGCCCATCTGACGACCACCCGGCACAGCGCGGCCCTGACCGGGCTGCCCGTGGCCCCGGCGCTCGGGAACCTGATCCTGGACGGCGGGGGCGACCGCTCGCTCCAGGAGATGGTCGCGGACACCGAACGGGGGCTGCTGCTGACCTGCCTGTGGTACATCCGCGAGGTCGACCCGGCGACGCTGCTGCTCACGGGCCTGACCCGGGACGGCGTCTATCTCGTGGAGAACGGCGAGGTGACCGGCCAGGTGAACAACTTCCGGTTCAACGAGTCGCCGGTGGACCTGCTGCGGCGGGCCTCGGAGGCGGGGCGTACGGAGCAGACGCTGCCGCGTGAGTGGAGCGACTGGTTCACCCGGGCCGCGATGCCCGCGCTGCGGATCCCGGATTTCAACATGAGCTCTGTCAGTCAGGGCGTATAACCTCGTAGGCGTTCGTGGTCGGGCGTCACCCGGCCACCCGAGGACCACTGAAGATCACTGAAGACCACTGAGGAGACACGAGAACCGTGACGGACATCGTCGACGAGCTGAAGTGGCGGGGGCTCATCGCCCTCTCCACCGACGAGGACGCATTGCGCAAGGCGTTCGCGGACGGTCCTGTCACGTTCTATTGCGGCTTCGACCCGACCGCGCCCAGCCTGCACCTCGGCAATCTGGTGCAGATCCTGACGATGCGCCGCATCCAGCAGGCGGGCCACCGTCCGCTGGGCCTGGTCGGGGGTGCCACCGGTCTGATCGGTGACCCGAAGCCCACCGCGGAGCGCACGCTGAACGCGCCCGAGGTCGTCGCGCAGTGGGTGGAGCGGCTGCGCGCGCAGATCGAGCCGCTGCTGGACTTCGAGGGCCCGAACGCCGCGGTCATGGTCAACAACCTGGACTGGACCCAGGGCCTGTCGGCCATCGAGTTCCTGCGGGACATCGGCAAGCACTTCCGGGTCAACAAGATGATCGCCAAGGAGGCCGTCTCCCGGCGGCTCAACTCCGAGGCGGGCATCAGCTACACCGAGTTCAGCTACCAGATCCTGCAGGGCATGGACTTCCTGGAGCTGTACCGGCGGTACGGCTGCACGCTGCAGACCGGCGGCAGCGACCAGTGGGGCAACCTCACCTCCGGCACCGATCTGATCCACCGGGTCGAGCCGGAGGCCGTGGTGCACGCGCTCGGCACCCCGCTGATCACCAAGGCGGACGGCACCAAGTTCGGCAAGACCGAGTCCGGCACGGTGTGGCTCGACCCCGAGATGACCACGCCGTACGCGTTCTACCAGTTCTGGGTCAACGCGGACGACCGGGACGTCGCCAAGTTCCTGCGCATCTTCAGCTTCAGGTCCCGCGAGGAGATCGAGGAGCTGGAGCGGCAGACCGAGGAGCGGCCGCAGGCGCGGGCCGCGCAGCGGGCGCTCGCCGAGGAGCTGACGACGCTGGTGCACGGCGCCGACCAGACGGCCGCGGTGATCGCCGCGTCGAAGGCTCTCTTCGGGCAGGGCGAGCTGGCGGATCTGGACAGCAGGACCCTGGCCGCGGCGCTGTCCGAGGTGCCGCACATCCAGGTCGCCGAGCTGGGTGCCGTGGTCGATCTGTTCGCCGAGGTCGGGCTCGTCGCCAGCAAGTCCGCGGCCCGGCGGACCGTGAAGGAGGGCGGGGCCTACGTGAACAACGTGAAGGTCACCTCGGAGGACGCGGTGCCGGCGGCCGAGGAGCTGCTGGACGGACGGTGGCTGGTGCTGCGGCGAGGGAAGAAGAACCTGGCCGCCGTGGAGGTCACAGGCGCCTGAGCGCCGAGAGGGGCGTGGGGGATCTGGCGGCTGTGGGTTCGTCGTGGCTGGTCGCGCAGTTTCCCGCGCCCCTTCCGGGGCGCTCCCCGTCAGCGGTTTTCAGGCTCCGGCCTGCTGTTGTTTCTTCTTGCCCAGCGTCGCCATGTAGAGGGCGTCCACGGCCCCGACGATGATGATCGCGGCCACCAGCTGGAAGATGTGCCGGCTCCAGTCGATGCCTCGGGTCGCGGCGACGCCCACGGCGCGGGCGATCGCGTTGCCCACGATGGCGCCGAGCATGCCGCAGATGGTGGTCAGCCACAGCGGGCTGTGCTGTCTGCCGGGGATGACCGCCTTGGCGATGAGGCCGAGCACGAATCCCACGATGATCGCCCACAACCAGCCCATGGCTGCCTCCTCGTACGGCTCGACGTGAGCATTACGGCCAGTGTGGGTCGGTGGGCCGTACGGCGCATGTCGGGTTCCCCCGTGCGCGGCGGGGCCGGAGGCATTACCGCAGGCAGCGGGCGACCCGGTCTCGTGGGCGGCGCGGCCGCGGCGTAACGTGGGAGTCGTCCCGGCCGGTTCCCCGCCGGGCCGGGGACGACGGTGCGGGCCGGGGAGAGTCCGATGCGGGCGGATGGTGGAATGTGATGCGGAAACAGCACGGTGGCGGCACCCAGGTTTTCCGGATCACCGGTGCCCGGACGGGGCTCGCCGAGGACGTACGAGGCCGCCAGCGGCGGTACGTCATCTCGATGACGATCCGTACGCTGTCGGTGATCCTCGCTGTCGTGCTGTGGAACGTCGAACGGTACGTCGCCTTCGTCGCCCTGGTGGCCGGTGCGCTGCTTCCCTATGTGGCCGTGGTGATCGCGAACGCGGGCCGGGAGCGGCCGCCGTCGCTGCCCTCGACGTTCATCGCCGCGCCGAGCATGCCGATGATCACGCCGCCGCGGTCGGAGGAGCCTCGGACGGAGTCCGTTCCGGAGGATGCGGCGGCTCATCCGACGGGGGCGCGGGGTGAGCGGTCCGACCCGGCGTGAGCGCGGCGGGTGCGTCGAAAACGGAATGCGACCTCCCGTCAAGCTCAAGAAAAGCTCAGATCAATCGTGTAGTTCCAGTGCCGGGCGGCGGGGTACCCGTGACATACTGCGTACGCGCTCCGCATCCCCCGTCGGAGCGACGGACCGACGCCGGGCAGCTCCCCCCGTGGCTGCTCGGCGTCGCCTTGTCCGGGCCTCTTTCTGCGAGACGAACCTGTGAGTGACGAGACCCCGATCTGCTCCGCCAAGGGCTGCCACGCCGCTGCCGTGTGGGTGCTGGCGTGGAACAACCCGAAGATCCATACGCCGGAGCGGCGCAAGACATGGCTTGCCTGCGAGGAGCATCGCGAGCATCTTTCGCAGTTCCTCGGGGTGCGGGGGTTCTTGAAGGACGTGGTGAAGTTCGCGGACTGGCAGGATCCCGGAGGGGTCTAGGGCCTGTCCGGCGGATCAGACCCTAGCCGCCGATCGCCGACATCGGCCGGTCCGGCTGCACGAACGACGGGTCGTCCAGGCCCGCGCCCGCCTTCTTGCCCCACATCGCCAGCTTCCAGATGCGGGCGATCTCCTCGTCGGGAGCGTCCGAGCGCAGGGCCGCGCGGAGGTCGGTCTCCTCGGTTGCGAACAGGCATGTGCGTATCTGGCCGTCTGCCGTGAGGCGGGTGCGGTCGCAGGCCGCGCAGAAGGGGCGGGTGACCGAGGCGATGACGCCGACCCGGTGCGGGCCGCCGCCCACCAGCCAGCGCTCCGCCGGTGCCGAGCCGCGGGCGTCGGCGCCCTCGGGGGTGAGGTCGAAGCGGGTGCGCAGGGAGGCGAGGATGTCTCCGGCGGTGACCATGCCGTCGCGCTTCCAGCCGTGCTGGGCGTCCAGGGGCATCTGCTCGATGAACCGCAGCTCATAGCCATGGTCCATGGCCCAGGCCAGCAGGTCGGGGGCCTCGTCCTCGTTCAGGCCCGGCATCAGGACCGAGTTGATCTTGACGGGGGTGAGGCCTGCCGCGTGGGCGGCTTCCAGGCCCTCGATGACGTCCTTGTGCCGGTCACGGCGGGTCAGGGTCTTGAAGACATCCGGGCGGAGGGTGTCCAGGGAGACATTGACCCGGTCCAGTCCGGCGGCCTTCAGGGCGGTCGCGGTGCGCTTGAGGCCGATGCCGTTGGTGGTGAGGGACATCTGGGGGCGCGGGGCGAGGGCCGCGACGCGCTCGACGATGCCGACCAGGCCGGGGCGGAGCAGGGGCTCGCCGCCGGTGAAGCGGACCTCCTCGATGCCGAGCATCCGCACGGCGATGTCGATGAGGCGGACGATCTCGTCGTCCGTGAGCAGGTCGGGCTTCGCCAGCCACTGCAGGCCCTCCTCGGGCATGCAGTACGTGCAGCGCAGATTGCAGCGGTCGGTCAGCGAGACCCTCAGGTCGGTGGCCACTCGGCCGTAGGTGTCGATGAGCACGTGGGCCCCCTCCCTCTTCGCTCCACTCATTGTCCGTCACGGATGAGCCGTCCGTCATCGACGAGCCTACGTGACACCACTGACAACGACAGCGGCCCGATCCGACGAGGTGCGGGACGGCCGCGTCGTAGGACCGTACAGGACCGGTCCGACGCGGCCGTCGTACGAAGGTGTCAGTGCGCTCCGGTGCCGGTCAGGGACCGCACCTCCAGTTCGGCGTACTTCCCCGCGTCCGGGGCCTCCTTCGACAGCAGGGTGCCCAGGGCACCGAGCAGGAAGCCGACGGGGATGGAGATGATGCCGGGGTTCTCCAGCGGGAACCAGTGGAAGTCGACATCGGGGAACATCGAGGCGGGGCTTCCGGAGACCACCGGCGAGAACAGCACCAGGCCGACGGCGGTGACCAGGCCGCCGTAGATCGACCACAGGGCGCCCGCGGTGGTGAACCGCTTCCAGAACAGGCTGTAGAGGATGGTCGGCAGGTTGGCGGAGGCCGCGACCGCGAAGGCGAGGGCGACCAGGCCGGCCACGTTCAGGTCGCGGGCGAGGGCGCCGAGGAGGACGGAGACCGCGCCGATGCCGACGGTCGCCCAGCGGGCCGCGCCGAGCTCCTGCTTCTCGGTGGCCTGGCCCTTCTTGATGACGTTGGCGTAGATGTCGTGCGCGAAGGACGACGAGGACGCCAGGGTCAGTCCGGCGACGACGGCGAGGATCGTGGCGAAGGCGACCGCCGAGATGGTCGCGAGCAGGATCGCGCCCCAGTCGGAGTCGACGCCGCCCAGGTGCAGCGCCAGGAGCGGCGCCGCCGTGTTGCCCGCCTTGTTGGAGGCGATGATCTCGGCCGGCTTGATGAGGGCCGCCGCTCCGAAGCCGAGGGCGAGGGTCATCAGGTAGAAGGCGCCGATCAGGCCGATCGCCCAGATGACCGACTTCCGCGCGGCCTTCGCGGTGGGGACGGTGTAGAAGCGGATCAGGATGTGCGGCAGACCCGCGGTGCCGAGCACCAGGGCGATACCGAGCGAGAGGAAGTCCAGTTTGGTGGTGCCGGTGGCGCCGTACTTCAGGCCGGGCTGGAGGAAGGCCGCACCCTTGCCGCTGTTGTCGGCGGCCTTGCCGAGCAGATCGGAGATGTTGAAGTGGAACTTCAGCAGGACCAGGAAGGTCAGCAGCAGGGCGCCCAGGATCAGCAGCACCGCCTTGACCATCTGGACCCAGGTGGTGCCCTTCATGCCGCCGATGGTGACGTACACGATCATCAGGACGCCGACCAGGGCGACGATGCCGATCTTGCCGCCGTCGCTGGTGATGCCGAGCAGGAGCGAGACGAGGACGCCGGCGCCGGCCATCTGCGCGAGCAGGTAGAAGATCGATACGACGATGGTGGAGGTGCCGGCGGCGGTGCGGACGGGGCGCTGGCGCATCCGGTACGCGAGTACGTCGCCCATGGTGTAGCGGCCGGAGTTGCGCAGCGGCTCGGCGACCAGGAGCAGGGCGACGAGCCAGGCGACGAGGAAGCCGATGGAGTACAGGAAGCCGTCGTAGCCGAAGAGGGCGATGGCGCCGGCGATGCCGAGGAAGGACGCCGCGGACATGTAGTCGCCGGAGACGGCGAGGCCGTTCTGGAATCCGGTGAACTGCCGTCCGCCGGCGTAGAAGTCGGCGGCGTCCTTGGTCTGGCGGCCCGCCCAGACGGTGATGACGAGGGTCGCGGCGACGAACACCGCGAACAGGGTGATGATCAGCGGCCGGTGCTGGGTCGCCTCGCCGGCGGCGAGCAGGGTGTGCGGTGCGGGGCTCATGCGCCGCCCTCCATCCGGGACTTGATGGCCTCGGCCTTCGGGTCGAGCTTGGCGGCGGCGTGCCGGGCGTACCACCAGGCGATGAGGAAGGTGGTCAGGAACTGGGCGAGGCCGAGGACGAGGGCGACGTTGATGTTGCCGGCGACCTTGGTGCCCATGAATCCGTCCGCGTAGTTCGACAGCAGCACGTAGAGCAGGTACCAGGCGATGAAGGCGACGGTCAGCGGGAAGGCGAAGGAGCGGTGGGTGCGGCGCAGTTCACCGAACTCCGCGCTCTGCTGCACCTCGGCGAACTCCTCGGCGGAGGGAAGGGGTGTCCCCGGCGTGGCGGGGGGCGGTGTCTCGGTGGCCACGGGATCTCCTCGCGTTGCGGATGCGATGACGAACGGGGGGACCGATGGTGCTCACGGTCCCTGTCCAAGGTCACGGCGCCACGCGAGGGCCGGTTCAAGTCCTATGAGTTCTTTCGCAAGCGGTCTGGGGAAGCCATTGCCAAGACATTGCTGTCCGGTGAGCTGTGGGGATAGCTTCTGCCTGCACCACTCGCCATGTACCTGCCCGAACGCCACCGTGTCTCGGGCTGTTTCGTATCCGGATGAAGTGGAGATCCCATGGCTCATCTGCGCTCCAGACGCCGGCTCGCGCTCGCGGTGCCCGTCGTGCTGTCACTCACCGCCTCGCTCGGCTTCCTGCCGGCGGCGGCCTCGGCGGCACCCGTCGTGGCACCGGCGGCGCGGGCGGCGGACGACGGACCGAACCTCGCGTACGTGGTCAACACCCGCACGGATCAGCGCACGATCGAGTCCGTGCGGCGCGCGATCGTCCGCAACGGCGGTTCCGTGGTGGCCGGTTACGACCGGATCGGCGTGGTCGTCGCGCACTCCGCGAGCCCGGACTTCGCCGCGCGGATGCGCGCGGTGCCCGGGGTGGACTCGGCCGGCGCCACGCGGACCGCGCCGCTGAGCGCCGCGGGGACGACCGACGAGGGCACGGTGCAGGTCCTGTCGAAGGCCGAGGCCGCGAAGCTCGCCCTGAGCGCGGCGCCGGGCCAGGAGCCGTACGAGGCGGACCAGTGGGATCTGCGGGCCATCGGCGCCGACGAGGCCGCGCGGATCGACCCGGGCAGCGCCGGCGTGACCGTCGGCGTCATCGACACCGGCGTCGACGACACCCACCCGGACATCGCCCCGAACTTCTCCGCGGCCCAGTCGGCGAACTGTGTGAGCGGCAAGGCGGACACGACGTACGGCGCGTGGCGCCCGGTGGACGCCGGCCACTACCACGGCACCCATGTGGCGGGCGAGATAGCCGCGGCCCGCAACGGCATAGGCGTGGCCGGTGTGGCGCCGGGCGTGAAGGTCGCCGGCATCACCGTGGCCCAGCCGGACGAGAAGTCGCTGTTCTATCCCGAGAGCGTGGTCTGCGCGTTCGTGTTCGCCGCGGACCACGGCATCCAGATCACCAACAACAGCTACTACGTTGATCCATGGATGTACAACTGCATGGACGACCCCGATCAACGCGCCATAGTTGACGCGGTCAATAGGGCACAGTCGTACGCCCAGCGCAGGGGCACACTCAATGTGGCCTCGGCGGGCAACTCCAATCACGATCTGGACGCGGACGCGGTCACGGACACCTCCAGCCCCGACGACTCCACCGCCACGACCCGCACCGTCGACCCGCACACGTGCTTCGACGTGCCGACCCAGCTGCCCGGTGTGGTGACCGTGAGCTCGGTGGGCGTGAAGGGCGCCAAGGCGTACTACTCCAACTACGGCCAGGGCGTGATCGACGTGGCGGGGCCGGGCGGCGACAAGTACCAGATCCCGGACACGCCGTCGAAGAACGGCCGCATCCTGTCCACCCTGCCGAACGGCCAGTACGGCTTCCTGCAGGGCACCTCGATGGCCGCCCCGCACGTGTCCGCGGTGGCCGCGCTGCTGAAGTCGGCGCATCCGCACGCCACTCCGGCCGCCTTGCAGGCCCTGCTGAAGGCCGAGGCGGACAACCCGGGCTGCCCGAGCGGCCCTTACGACGGCGACGGGGACGGCGTCGTGGACGCGACCTGCGCCGGCGGCACACACGTCAACGGCTTCTACGGCTTCGGCGTGGTCGACGCGCTGCGCGCGGTCAAGTAACCGTATTCCTACGTCACTTGAGACCATCCCGGCACGCCTCCCCTTCCGGCACGCTCACCTTCCGGCGCCTCCCGCACCGCCGTGACTCCCGCACGGCACGCCCGCGCCACCAACGAACTGGAGACAACCGACCCATGACAGCGCCCACGCCGCGCTATCGCCGCGCCCTCGCGATCCCGGCCGGAATGACCCTGGCCACGGCACTCGCGTTCCTGCCGAACGTCGCCGCGTCGGCGGCGGAGACCACCCCGGCGGCCACCGCCGACGGGCCGATGCTCAGCTATGTCGTCAACGTCCGCCCGGGCCATGGCGTTTCCGCGCACGTGCAGCGGGCGATCGCCGAGGCCGGCGGCTCGGTGGTGATCGCGTACGACCGGATCGGCGTGATCGTCGCCCACTCCGCCCGCCCCGGCTTCGCCGCGGAGATCCGCCGGGTGCGTGGGGTGGACTCGGCCGGCGCCACCCGCAACGCTCCGCTGCCCGCCCAGTCCACCACCGACGTCGGCACCCCGAAGGCACTCGGCGCCGAGGAGGTCGCCGCGGCCGGGGCGAAGGCGACGGCGGGGCAGGACCCGCTGGAGCCGCTGCAGTGGGACCTCCCGGCCATGAAGGCGGACAAGGCGCACGAGAAGACCCTCGGCAGTCCGGACGTCACGGTCGCCGTCATCGACACCGGCGTGGACGACACCCACCCGGACATCGCGCCCAACTTCGACCGCGCGGCCTCCGCCAGCTGCGTCTCCGGCAAGCCCGACACGACGGACGGGGCCTGGCGGCCGCGCGGGTCGGAGAGCCCGCACGGGACGCACGTGGCGGGTGAGATCGCGGGGGCGAAGAACGGCGTCGGCATCACGGGTGTGGCGCCGGGCGTCAAGGTGGCCGGCATCAAGGTCGGCAACCCCGACGGCTACTTCTATACGGAGGCCGTGGTCTGCGGCTTCATGTGGGCGGCCGAACATCACGTCGACGTGACCAACAACAGCTATTACACCGACCCCTGGTACTTCAACTGCACCGGCGACCCGGACCAGAAGGCGCTGGTGGACGCCGTCACCCGGGCCTCGCGGTACGCGGAGGGGAAGGGCACGGTCAACGTCGCGGCGGCGGGCAACGAGAACTACGACCTCGCGTCGGACTCGATCACCGACCCCGCCTCCCCGAACGACGGCACCCCCTCGGACCGGGTGATCGACCCCCACACCTGCTACGACATACCGACCCAGCTGCCGGGTGTCGTGACCGTCGCGGCGACGGGCGCGAAGGGCCTGAAGTCGTCGTACTCCAACTACGGCCTCGGCGTGATCGACATCGCCGCGCCCGGTGGCGACTCGACCACCTACCAGAAGCCCGAGCCCCCGGCGACCAGCGGTCAGATCCTGGGCCCGCTGCCGGGCGGCAAGTGGGGCTACATGTCCGGCACCTCGATGGCGACCCCGCATGTCGCGGGCGTTGCCGCATTGATCAAGTCAACCCATCCACATGCCCCGGCCGCTCTGGTCAAGGCACTGCTGTACGCGGAGGCCGACGCCACGCCGTGCACGAAGCCGTACGACATCAACGGTGACGGCAAGGTCGACGCGGTCTGCGAGGGAGGCAGGAACTACAACGGCTTCTACGGCTTCGGCACGGCGGACGCTCTGGCCGCGGTGACCAAGTAGGGTTCGCGTTCCATATCGTCCCTATCTGGACGTCCATATCCGGTCGCCCACATCTGCCCTGTCCACGCCTTGATTGAGTCAATACTGCATAGTGCAGTCATGACTGCTATCAAGTTCGCGTGGTCCGCGCTGGGCGGCGATCCCGCTCATCTCGCACGACTGACCACCGTGACGCGGGAGGGCGCGCTCCAGGCGCGCCTTCCCGTACGGGAGCTGGCCGGTGCCTGCGTCGGAGCCTGCGCGCTGGCCGCCGCGGAGCTGGCGGCCCGCCGAGCCGGACTCGCCGAGCCGCCCGGTGTCCGGGTCGACGACGGCGCCGTGGCAGCCGCCTTCCACAGTGAACGGCATCTGCTGGTCGACGGGCGGGCCCCGGTCGTCTTCGCGCCGCTGTCGCGGTTCTGGCGGACCGCCGACGGCTGGGTGCGCACCCACGCCAACTACTCGCACCACCGGGCCCGGTTGCTCGGCGCGCTGGACCTGCCGGCCGACGCCTCGGTGGAGGCGGTGGCCGCCCGGCTCGCCGAGCGCCCGGCGCTGGAGGCCGAGGAGGCCGTCCACGGCGCCGGCGGCCTCGCCGTGGCCCTGCGCACCCCGAAGCAGTGGCGGGCGCACGAGCAGGCCGCCGAGGTGGCCGCACGGCCGCTGGTCGAGCGCGAGCGGGCGACCACGGCACCCGCGCGCGTGCTCGCGCCGCTGGACCCGGCCGCCGCTCCCCTGCTGCCCGCCGCCGGACTGCGCGTGCTGGACCTGACCCGCGTTCTCGCCGGCCCGGTCGCCACCCGCACCCTCGCCCTGCTGGGCGCGGACGTGCTGCGCCTGGACGCCCCCTGGCTGCCCGAACTCCCCGACCAGCACGCCGACACGGGCTTCGGGAAGCGGTCCGCCACGCTCGACGCGGGGGCCGACCCGGACACCTTCGGGGAACTGCTGGCCGCGGCCGACGTCGTCGTCACGGGCTACCGGCCGGGCGCCCTCGACCGCTTCGGCCTCTCCCCGCGGGCGCTGTTCGCGCGCCGGCCCGGACTGGTCGTGGCGCAGATCTCGGCGTGGGGCGCGTACGGCCCCTGGGGCGCGCGGCGCGGCTTCGACAGTCTGGTGCAGGCCGCGACCGGCATCGCCGCCACCGAGGGTTCGGCCGAGGAGCCGGGCGCGCTGCCCGCGCAGGCACTCGACCACGGCAGCGGCTATCTGCTCGCGGCGGCCGTCCTGCGGGCGCTGACCGAGCAGTCGTACGACGGGGGCGGCCGGCTCGTGCGGCTGGCGCTGGCCCGGACCGCGCACTGGCTGACGGACGGGATCGAGCCGGCCGCCGCCGCGGGGGCACCGTACGAGGGGCCGCGGGCCTGGCTCACCGAGACGGACGGCCCGCTGGGGCGACTGCGGCACGCGCGGCCGCCGGTGGCCTTCGCGGGCGGCCCCGTCGCCTGGGCGCGACCGCCGGTTCCCTGGGGGTCGGACAGCGCACGCTGGCGCTGACCGCACCGGCGGCCGGAAACGTACATATGCACGGAATGCCGTACCTCTGTTTGTTTTCCGGTACTTGCCCGCTTCTGCGCCGACTGGCGAGGATCACGGGGTGCGCTTGCTACGACGGACCGCCGGGGCGACCGACGTGCGGGGCCGCGCCCGGCGGCCCGGCACCGGCCGGGCCGCCGCCCTGCTGGTCCTGGTGGCGCTGGGCGCCCTGATCCCGCTGCTCGGGCCGTCGGCCGCGCTGCACGGCACCGGGGAGGCCGCCGCACCGGGGGTCGGCGGCATCGGGCTGCTGCGCACGGTGCTGATCGCCGCCGTCAGCGTGCCCCTGGGGGAGCTGTTCGCGCACCGGCTCGCCCGGCGTCTGCCCGGCGCCCCGCCCGAACGGCCGTGCAGCTGGGCGCCGTTGGCCACCACCACCGGGTTCCTGGCCGCGCTGGCGCTCGCCGCGGTGGTGTCCGCCGGCGATCTGGTCCCGCACCGCCTGGGTCAGATCGACGTCGGCGGCCTGTACGGCTCCAGGGACGGCAGGCTGGCGCTGCTGGAGGTCAACGGCTTTCTGCTGGCGGCCCTGTGCGCGTACGCGCGGCGCCCGGCGGCACAGGTGTGGCCGCTGGCCGCGGTGGTGGTCGCGGAGGCCCTGCGCGCGCATCCGGCCACCGAGCAGAGCCCGCTGGTCGGCTCGGGGCTGACGCTGGTGCACCTGACGTGCGCGGCACTGTGGACCGGCGGTCTGCTGCACACGCTGCGGCTGCTGCGGCGGTGGCGGGGCGAGGCGGCCGGGCCCGCGCTGCTCGCCCGCTACGCGCGCGTGGCGGGCGTCCTGCTGGCGGCCGTCACCGCGACGGGCGTGTGCAGTTCGCTGCGGCGCATGCCGTCGGCGACGATCCTGGACCAGCTGACGACGACGGCGTACGGGCGCGCCGTGCTGGCCAAGGTGATCCTCGTCGCCGCCGTCGCGCTGCTCGCGCTGTGGGCGCGGCTCCAGCTGAGCCGGGCGCCCGACCCGCTGACCGCGTACCCGCCCGCGCGGGCCGAGCTGATCGCCCTGGGCGCGGTCATCGCGGTCTCGGGCCTGCTCACCGCGCTGCCGCTGCCGATCCGCTGGTCCTAGCGGGTCACCGCCTACTGGTCGTTGGTGACGAGCACCTTGAGGGCCGTGCGCTCGTCCATGGCCTTGTAGCCCTCCGGTACGGCCTCGATGCCGACGGTCAGGTCGAACACCGGCGAGGGGTCGATCGTGCCGTCCAGGACGTCGGGCAGCAGGTCGGGGATGTAGGCGCGGACCGGGGCGACACCGCCGCGCAGGGCGATGTTCCGGTCGAACATGACGCCGAGGTCGAGGCCGGTGCCGCTGCCGTGGGGCACGCCCACGAAGCCGATCGCGCCGCCGTCGCGGGTGATGTTGACCGCCGTACGCATGGACTGTTCGGTACCGACGGCCTCGACCACGGCGTGCGCGCCCTGGCCGCGGGTGAGTTCCCGGACGGCCTCGACGGCCGCGTCCCCACGCTCGGCGACGACGTCGGTGGCGCCGAACCGGCGTGCGATGTCGGTACGGACCTCGTGCCGGCCGAGCGCGATGATCCGCTCGGCACCCAGCCGCTTGGCGGCCAGGACGGCGCACAGGCCGACCGCGCCGTCACCGACGACGGCGACCGTGGCGCCGGGGCGGGCGCCCGCGCCGAGGGCCGCGTGGTGGCCGGTGCCGAGGACGTCGGAGAGGGTCAGCAGGGCGGACAGCAGGTGGTCGTCGGAGGCCGCGTCCTTCGGCAGCTGGACCAGGGTGCCGTCGGCGAAGGGCACGCGCACGGCCTCGCCCTGGCCGCCGTCGTAGCCGACGGAGCCCCAGAAGCCGCCGTGCTCGCAGGACGTCGTCAGGCCCTCGCGGCAGTAGTCGCAGACGCCGTCGGACCACATGAAGGGCGCGACCACGAGATCGCCACGCCGGACCGTGCTCACCTCGCCGCCGGTCTCCTCCACGACACCGAGGAACTCGTGCCCGATGCGCTGGCCGGGCTGCCGGGCCGCCTCGCCGCGGTAGGCCCACAGGTCGCTGCCGCAGATGCAGGCGCGCAGCACCCGTACGACGGCGTCCGTGGGCAGCTGCACCACGGGCTCGGGGACGTCCTCCACGCGCATGTCGTAGGGGGCGTGGATGGTGGTGGCGCGCATGGCGAGGGTCCTTCTCGTGCGGGACGGTGCGGTGCGCCCAGGGGGTGGTCGAGCGCACTTCACCGTACGACGCCGCGTGTGGCGGCCGCGCGCCGAGGGGGCCGTGGGACCGGCGGGGGTGATCAGACGCCCGCGGCGCCCAGCAGGCTGCCCGCCGCGTAGGTGACCCCCATGGCCAGCGCCCCGCCCACCACATTGCGTACGACCGCCCGGCCGGGGTCCGCCGAGCCGAGCCGGGCGCCGGACCAGCCGGTGAGGACGAGCGCGGCCAGGACGGAGCCGACGGTGACGGGCAGCCGCCAGGCGGTCGGGGGCAGGACGATGGCCAGCAGGGGCAGCAGCGCGCCCACCGTGAAGGCCAGGAAGCTCGCCCAGGCCGCGTGCCAGGGGTTGGTCAGCTCGTCGGGGTCGATGCCGAGCTCCACGCGCGCGTGGGCCCGCAGCGCGTCCCGCGCGGTGAGCTGTTCGGCGGCCTCACGGGCCACGTCGCGGGACAGGCCGCGCTCCTGGAGCAGCGTGGTCAGCTCCAGCAGCTCGGCCTCCGGCTGCTCCCGCAGTTCCCGTCTCTCCACGGCCAGCGCGGCCACCTCGGAGTCGCGCTGGGTGGAGACGGAGACGTACTCGCCGGCCGCCATGGACATGGACCCGGCGAGCAGTCCGGCCAGTCCCGCGGTGAGCAGGGCGGACCGGCTCTCGGTCGCGCCGGCCACGCCGACGACGATGCCCGCGGTGGAGACGATGCCGTCGTTCGCGCCGAGCACGGCGGCCCGCAGCCAGTTCAGCCGCGAGCCGAGCGCACCCCCGTGAGCCTCTTCGTGGGTGGGTTCCGTCACAGCAGGGAGGATCGCATTTCCACGGCCGCAGGTCCGGCAGGACGCACCCCTGACGTCACCACACCCGAAGCGACGCCCCCCGTGCGAAGACCGGGCTGGTCGCGTCCGCCGGGGGTTTTGGGAGGGGTTCGGCGACCTCGGTCACCGTGGGGCCCGCCTTCGCCGCGATCGGGTCGAGAAGGGCGAGGTCGAAGCCGTAGACACGGGCCGCGTTGCCGCCGAGCATGGCGGCCAGTTCCTCGCGCGCGACGCCCGCGTAGGCGAACCGCAGGGCCTCCCGGGTGTAGGGATGGGTGCCCTCGTCGTGCGGGTAGTCGCTGCCCCACATGATCTTGTCGACGCCGATGCGGTCGCGCAGCGGCACCTCGTGCGGGCGCATGAAGCTGGCGCCGACGAAGCAGTTCTCCCGCCACACCTGGGACGGCGGCGCGCCCATCCCGGCGGCCAGCCCGGTGCCGAACCTGGCCTCGGCGGTGTCGGCCTTCGAGGCCGCGACCAGGCGGCCGTGGTAGTAGTCCAGCATGCCGAGCACCCCGGGGATCCAGCCGGAGCCCTGTTCGGTCAGGACCAGTCGCAGCTCCGGGTGGCGGCGGAAGGCACCGCCGAACACCAGGTGCCACAGGGCGCGGTGGGAGAACCAGGTCGTCTCCACCATGAAGACCGCGCGGGCGGCCGGTTCCTCGCCGAGCGGCGGGGAGGCCGAGCCGGCGTGGTGGTTGACGGGCAGGCCGAGTTCGGCGCACGCGGCCCAGATCGGGTCGTACACCGGCGAGTGCAGCTCGGGCAGGCCGGAGCCGGGCGGGGTGCCGGGCAGCATCAGGCCGCCCTTCAGGCCCGCCGAGGCGGCCCAGCGGATCTCCTTCACCGCCTCCTCGACATCGCCCAGCAGGATCTGGAAGACACCCGCGCGGCGGCCCGGCGCCGCCGCGCAGAAGTCCGCGAGCCAGCGGTTGTGGGCACGCAGTCCGGCCCAGCGGCGCCGGAAGTCCTCAGCGGTCGGCGGCGGTGCCATCAGGGAGCCCGACGGGAAGAACGGCGGGATGGTGTTCGGGAAGATCACCTCCGCCACGATGCCGTCCGCCTCCAGCTCCGCGAGGCGCCGCTCGGAGTTCCAGTTGCGGTCGGCGGCGTCGGCGAGGAGGTCCTCGTAGGGGTTGACGTACGTGGCCGCCCAGACGTCGAAGTCGTCGTGGTGGCGCCTGTCCAGATACGGCCTGTAGTCGAGCAGGTCGGCGCCGGCGTGGCAGTCGGCGGAGATCACGGTGTAGCGGTCGTCGTTCATCGGGTCGCCTCCGGAACCCTCGCTCATCGGGTCACCCCCAGCGTCGGGAAGTCCTCGCCGGTCAGCCAGTGCCGGCCGGTCTCGCGGGAGCGCGCCCAGGACGCCTCGACGGCCGCCTGGTCCGCCGGCTGGCCGAGGTCGGCGGGACTCGGGCCGATGCGGCGGGCCAGCGGCGCGAGTTTCGCCGTGTCGAAGCCGAAGACCTCGGCGGCGGCGAGGCCCAGCATGCGGCGGGTCTCGGCGACGGGGATGTCGTGGAAGGTACGGCGCAGCCACGCGCGCGTGTCGGGCCAGGTGCCCTCCGGGTGCGGGAAGTCGCTGCCCCAGAGGATGTTGTCGACGCCGATCTCGTAGCGCTGGGCCAACTCGCGCCGTTTGGTGTTGGTGGCGCAGACGAAGATCTGCCGGTCCAGGTACTCGTGCGGCGGGCGCTTCAGCTCCTGGAACGGGGAGAGTTTCTTGCCGCCGTGGGCGCCGAGGTAGAGGCGGTCCATGAACCACAGCAGGTTCGGCAGCCACCAGCAGCCGGACTCGGCGACGCCGAAGCGCAAGGCCGGATGGCGCTCGAAGACGCCGGACCAGAGCAGGAACCACAGCGGCCGGGCCGGCCACCAGGTCACCTCGCTCACATAGATGCCGAGGTGGTCGCCGTAGTCCTCGCGCGGGGCGGCGCCGGAGTGGGTGAGCACGGGCATGCCGCACTCGGCGGCGGCCGCCCACACGGGGTCGTAACGGCGGTCGTGGTACGGCTCCTTGTCGACCCACATGGCGGGGATCATCAGGGCGCCGAGGCCGGACTCCTTGGCGCGGTGGACCTCGGCGACGGCCTCGGACACCTCGCCGGTGATCGGCAGCAGGGCGACCCCGCAGTGCCGTTCGGGGCGGGCGGAGACGAAGTCCGCCAGCCAGCGGTTGTGCGCCCGCGCGCCCGCCATGCCCAGTTCCGGGTCCTGGTCGCCGGACAGGCCGAGGCCCACACCGAAGGGGGCGGCGGTGCGGCTGTCGACGGCGTCGGCGTCCGGGAAGACCACCTCGGCGGCGACGCCGTCGCCGTCCAGCTCCTTCAGGCGCTGCGCGGTGTCCCAGCCGCCGCGCAGGCCTTCCTCGTTGTCGTGGAACCACTTGTCGGCGAAGGCCTCGTTGCGGACGCCGAGCCGGGTCATCTCCTCGCGGCGCCGGCCCTGGCCCGCGAGGAAGTCGTCGAAGTCCCGGTGGAAACGGGACTCCAGATAGGGCCGGTACTCCTCGGTGGGCAGCCCGGCGTGACAGTCCGAGGAGATGATCAGATACGGGTCCCCGCCGGAAACAGCGTCGGTCACAGCAGCCTCCCGGTCAGTCGAGCGGTCGGTCGAGCGGTCAGTCGAGTACGAAGCTTTCGAGGTACGACGGGTTCGCCCGGCCCAGCATCGAGCGGGACCGCGCGCGGATCTGGGCGTCGCTGTGCTCGCTCGCCGGCAGCAGCCAGAAGCGGTCCTCGCGGATGCCGGCGACGACGAGGTCGGCGACCTCCTCGACGGGCGTGAAGCGGATCTCCTTGCCGGCCGCGCGCATCGCCGCCTCCCACTGGTCGAGGCTGCGGTAAGGCGTCTTGCGCGGACGCTGTTCGGCGTAGCGGGCGGGGCGGTTGCGATATGACTCCCACAGGCCGGTGCGCAGCATGTGCGGGCCCGGGAAGAGCACCGAGGCGCCCACGCGCGCGTGCTCGGCCTTCAGGTGCGCGTACAGGGATTCCGTCAGGGTGACGACGGCCGCCTTGGTGACCGCGTAGACGGAGGCGGTCGGCAGCGGTGCGATACCGCCGTCACTGGAGGATGTATTGACCACATGACCGGGTTGACCCGACGTGATCATCCTGGGCACGAACGCCTGGACACCGTGGAAGACACCCCACACATTGACGGCGAAGGCCCACTGCCAGTCGTTCGGGTCGTGCTCCCACATCCGGCCCTCGGCGCCCGAGCCGACGCCCGCGTTGTTGCACAGGACGTGCACGGCGCCGTAGGTGTCGTACGCCGCCTCGGCCAGTTCCATGACCTGGGCGCGTTCGCCGACGTCGGTCACGCGCGCGTGCACCTCGGCACCCTCGGCCCGCAGGTCCGCCGCGGCCTTGTCCAGGGCGGCCTCCTCCACATCGGCGAGGACCACCTTCAGGCCCCCGGCGGCGAACCGCCGGGCCAGCGCGAGCCCGATCCCGCTCGCCGCGCCCGTGACGACGGCGACCTGTCCGGTGTGCAGGTCCATACGGCTCAGCTCCCCTCGGGCGGCGCGTCGAGGATCTGCAGCGGATCGTCGTAACGCTGATGGATGTACGGCAGCAGGGCCTGGGCGTCGGCCCGTTCGACGACCCGGCCGCTCTGGTCGCTGGTCTTCTCGCCGATGGTGATCTCGCGCAGCCGCAGCACCGGAAGGTCGGCCACCGGGTCGTACGCCGACTCGCGCAGCATGACCTCGCCGGTGATCCGCTCCAGGCGGCGCGCCTTCTCGTGGCGCACGCAGTGCACCAGCACCGGGTCGGTGTCGAAGCCCGAACCGTCCACGGCGGGAAGGAACTTGAAGTAGAAGTCGGTCTTGCGTGAAGGCTCCGGCAAGGGCAGCTCGCCGGCCACCGTGCCGCGCACCTCGACGAACGCGATGCCGTGCCGGGACAGCACCGCGCGTACGTCCGGGCCGTCGCGCTCGACCGTCACCTCGCCGAGCTTCTTGGGCTCGCCGAAGACCTCGCGCCCGCCGGTGAGGGCGCGCTCGTGGGTCATCGGCATGACCAGCGGATACCAGCCCTCGACCGTGCCATGGGCGGCGGCGACCGCGAACGAGCCCGCGCCGAGCGGGTATCCGGGCAGGTCGACCGTGCTGATGTTCACCCGCGCGAGCGGGCTGCCGGTGGGTTTCAGGGGCGGTGGCAGCACCGCGGCGACCGCGTCCGGGTCGGTCTCCCAGACGGCCACCACCCCGGTGGACCAGATCTCGGGAAGCCGCGCGCTCGCGGCGCGGGTCGCGGCGGCCTCCCGCTCGGTCCGTGCGCCGTACCGTACGCGTGCCATACGTCGTACCGCCCTTCTTCCGGCGGACCCATTTCTGACGGGCCGTCACCTGTAACACAGTTACAGCAGTCCTCGTGCGGGGTAAAGACACGCGTACGGACCGGAGTCGGGAGGATCATGGCGAGCGGGACGAGAAGCGCGCTGACCCGGGAGGCGGTGCTGGACGCCGCCGCGGCCCTGGTGAAGCGGCACGGGCCGGACGCGCTCACCATGCGCAGGCTCGCCAAGGCGCTGGGCACCGCCGTGACCTCGATCTACTGGCATGTCGGCGGCCGGGAGGCGCTGCTCGACGCCCTCGTGGAGCGGACCATGGCCGAGCTGGGCGAGATCCGGCCGCGCGGGGGCACACCCGAGGAGCGGGTGGTCGGCGTCGCGTGCGAGCTGCGCCGGCAACTGCGCGGCCATCCGCATCTGGTGGCGCTGGTGCACGAGCGCGGGCTCACCGAGCGGATGTTCCTGCCCGCCCAGCGGGTCCTGGTGCGCGAGGCGCACGCCGCCGGCCTGCGCGGCACCCGGGCCGCCGAGTTCGTACGGGCCGTGCAGTTCCAGGTCGTCGGACATGTGCTGGTGGAGCGCAACCGCGAGCGGGCACCGGTCCAGCACCCCGGCGAGCAGGAGCTGTGGAGCGAGGAGGCCGCCGGGGACGACCCCGCGCTGGCGCGTGCGCTGGCCCTGCCGGCGGACACGGAACGGCTCTTTCTGACGGCCGTGAGCGCGCTGGTACGGTCGCTGCTGGCACCGCCCTCGTCCACCCGCCCGCCCGACCCGGTCGGCTGATGGGCACTCGGCCTGCCGCCGGGCGCAGGACGAGCACACGCGCCCGAGGTCCGAACGGCCGGACGGGTCCGCGGGGCGGCCGACGGCCCTGAAGGTCAGGACTGTCAGTCGCGGCCCGTATCCTCAGTGACCATGCTCGAAGACCGTGCGACCGCAGTGTCCTCCCCCACCCAGTGGCCGGCCGTGTATCCGAAGGGATACGCGGTCGTTGACGTGGAGACCACCGGCCTGGCCCGGGACGACCGCATCATCTCGGCGGCCGTCTACCGGCTGGACGAGCGCGGCGAGGTCGAGGACCACTGGTACACCCTGGTCAACCCGGAGCGCGATCCGGGACCCGTGTGGATACACGGTCTGACGAGCGAGGTGCTCGAAGGGGCGCCGCTCTTCGCCGACATCGCCGAGGAGTTCGCGGCCCGGCTGGACGGCCGGGTGCTGGTCGCGCACAACGCCGTCTTCGACTGGCAGATGATCGCGCGGGAGTACGCGCGCGCGAAGCGCGAGGCGCCGGTGCGTCAGCGGCTGTGCACCATCGCGCTGTCGAAGGAGCTGGCGCTGCCGCTGCCCAACTTCAAGCTGGAGTCGCTGGCGGCGCACTACGGCGTCGTACAGCAGCGGGCGCACCACGCGCTGGACGACGCGCGCGTGCTGGCGGAGGCGTTCCGGCCCAGTCTGCACGCCGCCGCCGCGGGCGGCGTACGGCTGCCGCTGCTGGAGTGCCGGCCGCTGACGGAGTGGTCGGACCGCCCGGTGCCCCGTCAGTCGTCCGGCGGATACGGCGGCTACGGCGCCTACCAGCCGAACAGCTGGCGCCCCGCCCGCAAGAAGCCCGCATGCCCCTACCCCAATCCGGGGCGCTACGAGGACGGCAAACGCCTCAAACAGGGCATGCGCGTGGCGTTCTCCGGCGACACCTCCGTCGACCGCGAGCTGCTGGAGGACCGGGCCACCGAGGCCGGTCTGCATGTGGCGTCCAGCATCTCCAGACTGACCAGCCTGCTGGTGACCAACGACCCCGACTCGGGCACGTCCAAGGTGGTCAAGGCGCGGCAGTTCGGCACGCCGGTCCTCGACGAGGCGGCGTTCGGACAGCTGCTGCGGGATGTCGAGCCGGCGGACGAGTGATCGTACGAAAGAGTGATCGGCACACGACTCACCCGGGACCCTCTCGCCCCCGCCCCGGCGACGGCTCACCCTGTGGCGCATGGCGAAATGTGAAGTTTGCGGCAATGACTACGGGATGACCTTCGAGGTCCACGCGCAGGGTGCTGTCCATGTGTTCGACTGCTTCTCCTGTGCGATCCATCGCATGGCACCCATCTGCGAGCACTGCAGGGTGCAGATCATCGGCCAGGGGGTGGAGGCCGACGACAGCTGGTACTGCGGCGCGCACTGCGCCCGGGCCGACGGAAAGACGGGAATCGTCGACCGGGTGTGACCCGGTACCCGCCTGAATGCACCCCACGGCTCGGAGGTACCGTCGTGGGGTGCATCGCTACCGCTTCCTGTTGACCCGCCAGTGGGTGATCCTCACCATCGTCGCGATCGCGCTGATCCCGACGATGATCAGGCTGGGTTTCTGGCAGAAGCACCGGTACGAGGAGCGCACCGCGCGCAACGACCTGGTGTCCTCGGCGCTGCACGCCGAACCGGTCCCGGTCGAGCGGCTGACGTCCCCGGGACACGCCGTGACCCGCACCGAGAAGTACCGCACGGTCACCGCGACCGGCACGTTCGACACCGCCAAGGAGGAAGTGGTCCGGCGCCGGACCAACTCCGACGACGAGGTCGGCTTCCATGTCCTCACCCCGTTCGCCCTCACCGACGGCAAGGTGGTGCTCGTCAACCGCGGCTGGATCCCCGCCAACGGAGTCCAGACCGCCTTCCCCAGGATCCCCGCCCCGCCGGCCGGCCGGACCACCCTCACCGGGCGGCTGATGGCCGACGAGACGACCGCGGCGAGCGGCATCAAGAACGTCAAGGGCCTCCCCGACCGGCAGATCATGCTGATCAACAGCGAGGAGGAGGCGCACCGGCTCGGCGCGCGGGTGCTCGGCGGCTATGTCGAGCAGACCGCGCCCACGGCCAGGAGCGGCTCCCCGGAGCAGATCTCCGACCCGGGCAGCGAGGATGCCCCGCTGAACTACGCGTACATGATCCAGTGGTGGCTGTTCGCCGCGGCCGTCCCGGTCGGCTGGTGGTTCCTGGTCCGCCGGGAGATCCGCGACCAGGAGGAGGCCACGGCACAGGCGAAGCCGGAAGAGGCGGAACCGGCCACCGTGTGACCACCCCGGGCGGCCTCGCCCCCGGTGCGGCTGCGCGCCGTCCGGCCCTCCGTGCGGCTCCCGGTGTCCCCTCGCGGCGTCACTCCCCCGGCGCACCACCTGATTGGCCCCGTGGCCCGCCGGGAAACCGGATCGCGTGAACGCGCGCATCGAGGACTACGCCCTCATCGGCGATGAGCAGACCGCCGCGCTGGTCGGCAGGGACGGCTCGATCGACTGGCTGTGTCTGCCCCGGTTCGACTCCGGTGCCTGCTTCGCCCGGCTGCTGGGCGACGAGGATCACGGCCACTGGCGGATCGCGCCCAAGGGAGCGCGCGTCTGCACCCGGCGCGCCTACCGGCCCGACACCCTCGTCCTCGACACCGAGTGGGACACCCACGAGGGCATGGTCCGCGTCACCGACCTGATGCCGCAGCGCGACCGCGCCCCCGACGTCGTACGCATCGTCGAGGGCGTCAGCGGCCGGGTCACCGTGCACAGCACCCTCCGGCTGCGCTTCGACTACGGCTCGATCACTCCGTGGGTGCGCCGCTCGGACGGGCACCGGGTGGCCGTCGCGGGGCCGGACTCGGTCTGGCTGCGCTCGGAGCCGGCCGTGCACACCTGGGGCGAGGACTTCAGCACCCAGTCGGAGTTCACCGTCGCCGAGGGCGAGCGGGTCGCGTTCGTGCTCACCTGGCACCCCTCGCACCAACGCCGGCCGCCGCTCACCGACCCCTACGAGGCGCTCAGCAGCAGCGTCCACGACTGGCGGCGCTGGGCGTCCCGCTGCCGCTACACCGGGCCGTACCGGGACGCGGTCGTACGGTCCCTGATCACACTCAAGGCGCTCACCTACTCCCCGACCGGCGGCATCGTCGCCGCGGCCACCACCTCGCTGCCCGAGGAACTGGGCGGCGTACGCAACTGGGACTACCGCTTCTGCTGGCTGCGCGACTCCACCCTCACCCTCGGCGCCATGCTGGCCGCGGGCTACCACAAGGAGGCCGAGGCCTGGCGTGACTGGCTGCTGCGCGCGGTCGCCGGCGACCCGGCCGACCTGCAGATCATGTACGGCCTGGGCGGCGAGCGCCGACTGCCGGAGTTTGAGCTGCCCTGGCTGCCCGGCTTCGCCGAGTCCGCGCCCGTACGGGTCGGCAACGGCGCCGTCGACCAGCTCCAGCTGGATGTGTACGGCGAGGTCATGGACTCGCTGTCGCTGGCGCGCGGCGCGGGCCTGCCCACCAAGCCGCACATGTGGGCCATCCAGCGCGCGCTGATGACGTTTCTGCAGTCGTCCTGGCGGCAGCCCGACGAGGGCCTGTGGGAGGTGCGCGGCGGCCGGCGCCAGTTCGTGCACTCGAAGGTGATGGTGTGGGTGGCCGCCGACCGCGCCGTACGGACCCTGGAGACCCACCCCGAGCTGGAGGGCGACGCGGACGGCTGGCGGGCGATGCGCGACGAGGTGCACCGGGAGGTGTGCGAGCAGGGCTACGACTCCCGGCGCCGGACCTTCACCCAGTACTACGGCTCACGCGAACTGGACGCCGCCCTGCTGCTGATCCCCCGGGTCGGTTTCCTGCCGCCGGACGACCCCCGGGTGATCGGCACGGTCGACGCGATCCGGCAGGACCTGGGGCACGGCGGCTTCGTACGCCGCTACGACACCGACGCGGTCGGCGTCGACGGCATGCCGGGCGGCGAGGGCGCCTTCCTCGCCTGCTCGTTCTGGCTCGCCGACGCCCTGCACATGACGGGCCGCAGGGACGAGGCCCGAGAACTCTTCGAGCGGCTGGTGGCGCTCACCAGCGACGTGGGGCTGCTGGCGGAGGAGTACGACCCCGAGCTGGGCCGCCAGGTGGGCAACTTCCCGCAGGCCTTCAGCCATATCGCCCTGGTGAACACCGCGCTCACGCTGTTCGGGGACGGGCAGGCAGGATAGGGGCCATGGATCTTGGACTGAAGGACCGGGTGTACGTCGTCACCGGGGCGACCCGCGGGCTGGGCAACGCAGCCGCGCGGGAACTCGTCGCCGACGGGGCGAAGGTCGTGATCAGCGGCCGGGACAAGGAGCGGGTGGCCGAGGCCGCCGCCGGACTGGGCCCGAACGCGGTCGGCGTGGCCGTGGACAACGCCGACGCCGACGCTCCCGAGCGGCTGGTCGCGGCCGCCCGTGAGCACTTCGGCGGCTTCCACGGCGTGCTGGTGAGCGTGGGCGGGCCGCCGCCCGGATTCGTCGCGGACAATACCGACGAGCAGTGGCGGGACGCCTTCGAGTCGGTGTTCCTCGGCGCGGTGCGGCTCGCGCGGGCGGCGGCGGGCGAGCTGGAGCCGGGCGGGGTCATCGGATTCGTGCTGTCGGCGTCGGTGCACGAGCCGATTCCTGGGCTGACCATCTCCAACGGGCTGCGGCCCGGTCTCGCCGGGTTCGCCAAGTCGCTCGCGGACGAGCTGGGGCCGCGCGGGATCCGGGTGCTGGGGCTGCTGCCGTCGCGCATCGACACGGATCGCGTGCGCGAGCTGGACGGGTTGTCCGCGGATCCCGAGGCGACACGGGCCGCGAACGAGTCCCGGATCCCACTGCGCAGGTACGGGGCACCGGAGGAGTTCGGCAAGGTCGCGACGTTCCTGCTGTCCCCGGCGGCTTCCTATCTGAGTGGCGTCATGCTGCCGGTGGACGGGGGTATGCGGCGCGGGTTCTAGCGGGCGGGAGTCGTCAAGTGACCCTTTCCGCACGGTGCTTGACGGCTCTCAGCCGCACCTCCGCCGGCAGGGACGTGAGGCGTGCCGACTCGCGTGCGTGGGTCAGGGCGTGGGCCGTGAACTCGCTCAGGGCCGTCGACGGGTCCACGTACGGCTCCAGTTGGAGCCAGATCCGTGCCGCGGGTGTCGTACCGCGGCCGTGCAGGAGGACCTCCGCGTGGGCCACGCCCTGCTGCAGGGCGCCGTCATGGGCGAGGGCGGACTCCAGGGCCCGGCCGCGCACCAGGGCCCGGTCGCCGTCGCCGGTGTCGACGAGGACCTCGGCCGGCCGGCGGCGGCGCAGGATCGCGGTCAGCCACCACAGGGCCAGCAGGACGGCGATCGCCAGGGTGGCGAGGACGGCCGGCCACCACCAGCCGGCGCCCCGCCACCGGGTGCGTTCGGCCTCGGTGAGCAGGACGTCGTGCGGGCCGGAGTGGATCCACCAGGAGGGCGGCGGCGCGCCCAGGCCCACGGCCAGCACCGCGCCGCCGAGCAGGAGCAGGACCAGGCCGACGAGGGCCAGCAGGACACGGTGCAGGACACCCGCGCGCATCGCCGTCACCTCTTCCGTCCGGGCCGGGTCACCCGGAGGGACAGCGCGGGCGGCCGGTCCAGGCCGAGGCCCCGGACCGTGTCCGCGAGCACGGTGTCCAGGTCGGCGCGTACGTCGTCCAGGGGACGGAAGTGCGAGACGGCGCGGACGTCGGCCCTCCGGCGGCGCATCCGCACCCGGACGGACCGGACCCCGGACACGTCGACGGCGCGGTCGCGCAGCAGCAGCGAGGCGGCTTCCCGGTCGAGTGCGGCGCGGATGTCGGGGTGCGGGCGGCGCATGGGCAGCAGGTGGCGCAGGCCGGGGGTGACCGCGAGGGCGATCAGCCACAGGCCGAGTACGGCGGCGACGGCCGCGCCGGTCAGCACCCAGGTGTCGTCCAGGGGCCGTTCGGCCAGTTGCCGGGCCAGTGCGCGGCGCCAGTGCATCGCCGGGTGACGGGCGCGTACGGCGGCGATGTCGTACAGCAGAAGGCCGGCGCCGGCCAGCAGCAGGACCGCGACGGCGGCGGCCGGGACGCGGCGCGGTGACCAGAAGCGGCCGCTGCCGCCGACGGCGGGCGGCGGCGGGGCGGGGTCCTTGTCGAGGGTCGGGGTGGTCGTCCGCGGCTCGCTCATCACGCCCTCCCGTGCGGTGCCGGGTGCAGCCGTTCGACGTGGACGGCGACCTCGGTCACCGTCATGTCCACCAACGCGCTTACCCGCTCGGCGACATGGCGACGCACGGCGGCGCAGTGGGTGCCGATGTCGCAGGGGTAGCCGAGTTCGAGATGGACGCTGACGCGGGCGGTGTCCGGGGCGGCCGTGCCGCTCGCGCGAGGGCGGGAGACGACGACCGTCGTGTGCGGGAGGGCGGCGTCGGCGGGCAGCGGCGGCAGCGCCTCACGGGCGGCCTGCGCGGCGATCTTCGCGACGACCCGGTCGGCGATCCGGGTGGCACCGCGCTCACCGGGCGGGACGAGCGCCGACGGCGGGCGCACCGCGCCGGTCTCGACGGTCACCGCCGGTCACCGCCGCCGGTCGCGCCGGTCGTCGCGGGTGCGGAAGAAGTCACCCAGTTCCAGGTCGCCCTCCGCGAACCGGCCGACGACGAACCCGATCGCGCCCAGCGCCGCCACCAGCAGAAAGGCACCGAAGCCGCCGAAGTACCCGGCGAATCCCAGCGCCATTCCGGCGATCATGCCGACCACGGCCATGCTCATACAGCACTCCTCAGCTCGTCGGGTGTGCGGTGTCGGGTCGCCGTTGCGTCACTGGATGCGCGGCGGCTCGGACTCCTCGTCCTCTTCGTCGGGCAGCTTCACATCGCTGACCGCGATGTTGACCTCGACCACTTCCAGTCCGGTCATGCGTTCCACGGCGGCGATCACGTTCTCCCGTACGGCGCGGGAGACATCGCCGATGGAGACCCCGTAGTCCACGACGATCTCCAGGTCGAGCGCGGTCTGTACCTCGCCGACCTCGGCCTTCACGCCCCGGGTCACCGACTTGGAACCGCCGGGTACCCGGTCGCGCACGGCGCCGAAGGTGCGGGCGAGGCCACTGCCCATGGCATAGACGCCGACGACGTCGCGGGCGGCGACCCCGGCGATCTTCTCCACGACACCGTCGGCAATGGTCGTCCGTCCCCGGGTCGCCGGATCACCGCCGCCGCGCCGGGTGGTCTTGCGGGTCGACACCTGAGGTTCCCCGTCGCCCTCGGGGGTCGTCGTCATGTCGGTCATCGCCGTACGTCCCTTTCGGTGGTCGTCCCCTTCGATCGTCCTCAGCCCACCGTATGCAAGGTTCCCCGGCCGCGCGCCGGTGATACGGCAGGCTGGTGGAATGACGGCGGACCGGTGGACAGAGTCAGTACGGCGCCAGGTGGGGCTGGGCCGGCTGCTGCCGCTCGGCGGGCCGCGCGACGGCGCGTGGATCGCCGAGGGCGCGGCGGCGGCGGAACTGGCACGTGCGGCGGCGATCGGGGTGCCGGGGGTGCGGCTGGGCGCGCTGCGGCTCTCGCTCGCCGCGGCGGAAGAGGCGTACGAGCCCCTCGTACCGGCTCCGCCGAGCGCGCTGCCGCCGGGCGCGCTGCGGCTGACGGCGGACTTCGTCGCGACGGCGGCCGAACCGCTGCCCACGGTGGCGTCCCGGCTGCGGCGCACGCTGGCGACGGCCGCAACGCAGCTGCTCGGGCTCGTGGTGTCCGAGGTGGACCTGCGGGTGACCGACCTGCTGGACACGGCGGAGCCGCCGGTGGAGGTCCGCGCACCACGGCCGGTGCCCGCGGGCGGGCCGGCCGGTGCGGACGAGGCGCGCGTGGCCGCGGCCGCCCTCGCCGTCCCCGGCGTGACCGGGCTGACGGCCTGCCTCGGCGGCCGTGGCCCCGGCGTGCACCTGGAAGAACGTACGACCGACGCGGCCTTGCCGCACCGGCATGTGCGCGTGGAGCTGGCGACGGCCGCGGACCACCGGACCATCGAGGTGGCCCGCCAGGTCCGCGCGGCCGTACGGGATGCGCTTCAGGACGGGCCGACGGTGGCGGTGCTGGTGACCGCGATCGTCCGGCGCGGGGGTTACTCGCCGAGCCCGGCCAGTTCCCGGAGCCGCCGGGCCTGAGCAGCCCGCTCGGCCGCGCGCTGCTCGTCGTACGTACGGTCCACCGCGCCCCGCAGCAACGCCTTGGTCTCCACGACGGCGTCCCGCGGCGCGGCCACCAGGGCCGCGGCCAAGTCCCCGGCCGCCGCGTCGAGTTCGGCCGCCGGCACGGCGACGTTGGCCAGTCCGCTCGCCACGGATTCCGCCGCGCCGACGAACCGTCCGGTGGCGCAGATCTCCAGGGCGCGGGCATAGCCGACGAGACCGACCAGCGGGTGCGTGCCGGTCAGGTCGGGTACGAGGCCGAGGCTGGTCTCGCGCATGGCGAACTGCACGTCGTCCGCGACGACCCGCAGATCGCACGCGAGTGCCAGCTGGAAGCCGGCCCCGATGGCGTGCCCCTGCACGGCGGCGATGGACACGATGTCGTTCCGCCGCCACCAGGTGAACGCCTCCTGGAACTCGGCGATGCTCGCGTCGAGCCCGGCGTCGTCACGGCGCGCGAGATCGATGAAGGTCGGCTCGCCCGCGATCCCCTCCGGGGTGAACATCTGCCGGTCCAGCCCGGCGGAGAAGGACTTGCCCTCGCCGCGCAGCACGACGACACGGACGGAGCCCGGCAGCAGCCGCCCGGCCTCGGTGAGCGCCCGCCACAGGGCGGGGCTCTGCGCGTTGCGCTTGGCCGGGTTGGCCAGCGTCACCGTGGCGAGCGCGTCGTCGACGGTGAGCCGTACGCCGTCCGTGTCGAGTACAGGAGCGAGGTCCTGGTCGGGCGAAGCCATGGGGCGCCTCCGATGGGTGCGGTCATCCGGGCATGCAGCGCATGCTTAAGTGACTGCACAGTAACCACCCGGCCGATCAGATCGCCGACCGGGTGGCCACCATCGAAGTCGATGGACCGCCCGGCGTCAGACCGAGGCGGCCTTCTTGCCCCGGGTCGCTCCGCCACGCCCACGCAGGACGACACCCGACTCGGTGAGCATCCGGTGCACAAAGCCATACGAGCGGCCGGTCTCCTCGGCCAGCGCCCGGATGCTCGCACCGGAGTCGTACTTCTTCTTCAGGTCTGCCGCGAGCTTGTCGCGCGCGGCGCCGGTCACCCGGCTGCCCTTCTTCAGAGTCTCGGCCACCCGTGCCTCCTCATGGGAAGTGCGCTCTGGTCTCCTCATGATCACCCCTCTTCGGCGTGATGGCCACCCATTCGGCAAGGTCCGTGAGACATCGTTGTGACGACAGGAGTGGATCCCCACAATCGGAATGAGGAATTCCAACGAGTGATCTCCACGGGGCCGTCCGGGTGGATCCGCGAAGTGCCAGGTCAGCGACGCGAAACGGCCGACCCCTTGGCACGCAAGGGATCGGCCGGAAAATTCGTGTACGACACACCCCGGTACGAGGAGATCTCACACAGATGATGGATCACGGATGAGCCGAATGATCCATACGCAGTGGATCAAACCTTCGATCACGCCAGGGCGACGAGATCCGCGTAGTCGGCGCCCCACAGGTCCTCGACGCCGTCCGGCAGCAGGATGATCCGCTCGGGCTGGAGCGCCTCGACGGCACCCTCGTCGTGGGTGACGAGGACGACCGCGCCCTTGTAGGTGCGCAGCGCGCCGAGGATCTCCTCGCGGCTCGCGGGGTCGAGGTTGTTGGTCGGCTCGTCGAGCAGGAGCACGTTCGCCGAGGAGACGACCAGGGTGGCCAGTGCGAGCCGGGTCTTCTCGCCACCGGAGAGGACACCGGCGGGCTTGTCGACGTCGTCGCCGGAGAACAGGAACGAGCCCAGCACCTTGCGGACCTCGACCAGGTCCAGGTCCGGGGCGGACGAGCGCATGTTCTCCAGGACGGTGCGCTCGGGGTCGAGGGTCTCGTGCTCCTGGGCGTAGTAGCCGAGCTTGAGGCCGTGACCGGGGACGACCTCGCCGGTGTCGGGCGTCTCGACCCCGCCGAGCAGACGCAGCAGGGTCGTCTTGCCGGCGCCGTTGAGGCCGAGGATGACGACCCGGGAGCCCTTGTCGATGGCGAGGTCGACGTCGGTGAAGATCTCCAGCGATCCGTAGGACTTCGACAGGCCCTCGGCCATCAGCGGGGTCTTGCCGCAGGGCGCGGGCTCCGGGAAGCGGAGCCTTGCGACCTTGTCGGACTGGCGGACGGCGTCCAGACCGGAGAGCAGCTTGTCGGCGCGGCGGGCCATGTTCTGCGCGGCGACCGTCTTGGTGGCCTTGGCGCGCATCTTGTCGGCCTGCGCGTTGAGGGCGGCGGCCTTCTTCTCGGCGTTGGCGCGCTCCCGCTTGCGGCGCTTCTCGTCGGCCTCGCGCTGCTGCTGGTAGAGCTTCCAGCCCATGTTGTAGACGTCGATCTGGGCGCGGTTGGCGTCCAGGTAGAACACCTTGTTGACCACCGTCTCGACCAGGTCGACGTCGTGGGAGATCACGATGAAGCCGCCGCGGTAGGTCTTCAGGTAGTCCCGCAGCCAGATGATCGAGTCCGCGTCGAGGTGGTTGGTGGGCTCGTCGAGGAGCAGGGTGTCCGCGTCGGAGAAGAGGATGCGGGCCAGCTCGATACGGCGGCGCTGACCGCCGGAGAGCGTGTGCAGGGGCTGGCCGAGGACGCGGTCGGGCAGGTTCAGCGCGGCGGCGATGGTGGCGGCCTCGGCCTCGGCGGCGTACCCGCCCTTGGTGAGGAACTCGGTCTCCTGGCGCTCGTACTGCTTGAGGGCCTTCTCGCGGGTGGCGCCCTGGCCGTTGGCGATGCGCTGCTCGTTCTCGCGCATCTTGCGCAGCAGTACGTCGAGGCCGCGCGCGGAGAGGATCCGGTCCCGGGCGAGGACGTCCAGATCGCCGGTGCGGGGGTCCTGCGGGAGATAGCCGACCTCGCCGGAGCGGGCGATCTGGCCGGCGGCGGGGATGCCCTCTCCGGCCAGGCACTTGGTGAGCGTGGTCTTGCCGGCGCCGTTGCGCCCGACGAGGCCGATGCGGTCGCCCTTGGCGACACGGAAGGTGGCGTTCTCGATGAGGATGCGGGCACCGGCGCGCAGCTCGATACCGGAGGCGGAGATCACGGACAGACTCCAGGGCGTACAGAGGTTGACGGGTGGACGGCTGAGGACGTTCCCGCCGTCTAATGCGCGAGGAGAATGGCCATGCGATGAAGTCTAACGGGGGTGTGCAAGCGGTTTTTCTACGCCCGCACGTTCGGCCCGTGCCCGGGAAGATCGTTGCCGAGGGGCGTGCGGTCCGGGGTGATCCGCCCGAGGTCGTCCAGCGCCACCAGCTGCCCCGTCCAGGCGCCCCGCGCGCACGGCTGGGCGATCAGCAGGGCCGCGCCGCGCCGTACGGCGCCCTCGGGGCGGAAGGCGCAGCTCGGGCCGGCGGGCAGCAGCCAGCGCAGATCGCCGTCCGCCATGCGGTAGGCGGTGACCCGGGGCGGGGCGACGACTGCGAGCATGCCGTGCCCCAGGGAGCGCAGGACGCCGGTGCCGCCGTGTGAGGGGAGCCACTCGGCCGCGTCGGGCAGGGCCCGGTGCCATCGGACCGACCGGCCGTCGGTGTCGGTGAGCAGCCCGTCGTCCCAGAGAGCGATCACCTCGGGGCGCACGGCCAGCACGGCCACCGGACGGTGCCCCACGCGCGCGTACCGCCAGCGCGGCACACCGGTGCGGGTGTCCGCGCCGACCACGGCGGCGCCGCGCGCCCGTGCCACCCACGCTCCGGAACCCGCCTGCCGCTCCACGCGCGCGTGGGACACGAGCCGGTCCCCGTACGGGACGACGGGTCGCGCCTGGTGCGCCAGGCCGAGCAGCACGACGGCGAGGAGAACGCCCGCGAGGACACGGAGGTCGCAGGGCGCGCGGAGAACGCGCGGTACGCGCGCGTCGCGGCCGTGGGCGGTGGTGGGGTCCGCGGTGGTGAGGTCCGGGATGTGCGGGGTGGGGGCGGGGGTGGCGCGTCGGGGGCGGCGCAGGGCGTGGGGCGGCGGATCGCCGGGACCGGTGTACGGCGCTCGGGCCGAGGCGGCCGGCGCGGGCGGCGCGGGCGGCGCGGGCGGCCCGGCCGGCGCGGGGACGCGTGAGCCGGTGGGGGTCTGGGCGGCGGGGGCCGGGGGCGGCGGGGTCGCCGAGGTGTCGTGGGGCGGGCCCGCTGTCAGGAGGTGCGCTGCGGGGGTGGGGGTGGTGTGCCTGGTGGGTGGTGGGGTGGCCACCTGCGCCCCTTCCGTGTCCGCGGCCGCGGGTCGGGGTGTCCTCGGCCGCGGATCAGGCGCCGAGCGTAGTGGCGGGTAGCGGACGGGGCGGGGTGCCGGGGCGGGGGTGCGCGGGAAGTCGCCCGTTCGGGTGTTCGTCCACGGGTATGGCGGCGCGGCGGGTAAGGATGCCGCCAGGCTTCGGGCGACGGACGTTGCGGCGCGGGCGGAGGGCGGAGGGCACGTGCAGTTCGACGACGACGCGGACCTGGACACCTCCGAGGTGCAGGACCCGGGCTTCTTCGACGAGCTGCGCTCGAAGTTCGGCTCCGCCGGCGGCCCCTTCGCGCAGGCGTACGTGATCGCGCACGAGTACGGCCATCATGTGCAGGACCTGCTGGGGCTGGACGCCGCGGCGGCCGTGGACGACGACCGGATCCAGGAGCGGTTCCGGGGCCGGGTGACTCCGGAGACCTGGACGCACGGGTCGGCACGGCAGCGGCAGCGGTGGTTCCGGCGGGGCTTCGAGACCGGCGGCATGTTGCAGTGCGACACATTCCGCTGAGGCGTTGTCAGTGGCGGCTGCAACACTGAACGGGACGCCACAGAACCGGCGTACGAAGGCGTACGAAGGAGTGATCGGCAATGACAGGCACGGGTGGCGGACGGCCGAGCATCTATCCCTCGCTGCTGTACGCGGACGCGAAGGCGGCGATCAAACAGCTGACGGAGGCCCTCGGTTTCACCGAGCTTTCGGTGTACGAGACGGAGGACGGCAAGGTGATGCACGCCGAGCTGACCCAGGGCAACGGCGCGGTGATGATCGGTTCCAAGGGCCGCGGCGGCCGCTTCGACGCGGCGATGAAGGACTCCGGTCCCACCGGGGTGTACGTCGTCGTGGACGACGTGGACGCCCACCACCAGCGGGCCCTGGAGCACGGCGTGGAGATCCTGATGCCCCCGACGGACCAGGACTACGGCTCGCGGGACTACATGGCCCGCGACGCCGAGGGCAACATCTGGAGCTTCGGGACGTACGCCCCGGAGATCGGCGTCTGAGCGGCCCCCACGCCGTTCACCCCCCGGTGTGCACCTGGAAGGCGGCCCGGCGCACGGCCTTGGCCAGGGCCGGGTCGGGGTGCGCGGCGGCGAGCGCGACCAGCACCTGCACGGTGCGCGGATGACCGACGGCGCGGACCTCGTCGAGCAGCTGGGGGACCGTGGGCTGCAGCGCGGACTCCAGATGCCGGACCAGCATCGGCGCCTCCCCGTGGTCGGCGACGGCGGCCGCGGTGTCCACCCACAGCCAGGTCGCCTCGTCACGGGTGAGGACCTCGTGGGCGTCCTCCGGGTCGACCCCGTCGTGCTCGGCGAGCCACAGCAGGGCGTACGGCCGCAGGGCGGGCTCGTCCACGACGGCGCGTACGTCCGGTTCCGCGGGGGCGCCGACGACACGCAGGGCCTCGAAGGCCAGGCCGCGCAGCAGGGCGTCCTCGCCGCGCGCGCCGTGGATCAGCTCGGTGACGGCGTTGCCGACGGGGCGGGCGGCGAGCCAGGCGCGGTACTCGGCGCGGGCGGCGTTGGGGCGCAGCTGGGCGCAGCCGCGGAGCATGTCCTCGGCGGACTGCTCGATGTTGCCGGCCGGGCTCTGCGCGGCCACGCAGATCTGCTCCAGCTTGACCCACACCGCCCAGCTGCCGAGCGGGGTGAGGGTGGCCTGGCCGCCGCCGTAGGTCAGCGCGCCGACGAAGACGAGGGCCTTGAGCGCCCAGTCGAGGAGCGGGGCGAGCAGGCTGTCGTCGGCGGGTTCGAAGTCGGTCTCGGCGGGCGGCAGGGCGGCCGGCTCGTAGGGGACCTCGCAGCGCTCGGTGCGCAGTTCGGTGACCCGCTGCTGGAGCAGGTCGAGCAGCTGCTCGACCGGGACGGGACCGGCGGACAGCTGGAGGAAGGAGAGCACCTGGGGCATGGCCGAGACGACCTCGGCGACGGCGGCCGGCTCATGCTCCTCGGGTTCCGGGGACGCCAGCGACCAGGCGTCGAACAGGGCGACCCAGCCGCGCAGCACGGCGCTGTCGTCGCGGTCCCAGGCGCGCAGCCGCCAGCCGGGGCGCGCGCTGTCGCCGTGCACCTCGACGAGTCCGGACAGGCGCGCGATGTCCCAGTCGGCGCGGACCTCGGCGGTGCTCAGGCCCAGGTCGGCGGCGGCCCGTTCGGCGGTGGCGGCGGAGAGGGTGGCCTTGCCGTCGGCGGTGGCGCCGTCGCTGCCGGGGCCGAGCGCGGTGTCGGCCCAGCGGGCGACGCGGACCGGGCCGCCCAGTCCGGTGCGGGCCATTCTGGCCAGTTCCGCGGGGGCGGGGGTGCCCTCCGGCGGCCGGGGTGCGGGGCGCCGTGGGCGCCGCTGGTTCACAGCTCTGGGGGCGGCGGCCAGGGGTCGCGGTCGGACGAGTCGGAGCCTGGAGTCGCGCGGGATACGGGACGTCACGGGTGCAGTCTTCCGGTTGGCGGTCCGAAAACCCAAACGGAATGTCACGGCGGGCGACGGGACTGGCCAAGGCACGGGGGCCGACGCCGGGTGGGGAGGCATGATCAGGCCAGTCGTACGGCGTTAAACGGAATGTCCGGCACCGGCGATCACACCAGCGGGGTCAGGAAACGGCGCAGCCGCTCCTCGTACTCCGCGGGAGCGGCGTTCCACATCGCCGCGTGCGGGGCCTGCGGCACGGAGTGCAGGGCGATCAGGTCGGGGCGGCGGGCGGCGAGGCGGCGGGAGAGGTCCCAGGGGGCCACCTGGTCGTCGGGGCCGTGGAAGATCAGGGTCGGTACGGCGAGCCGGTCGGGGTCGGTGATCTCGGCGAACCCGTCGGCGTGCAGACCGGCCCGGCCCTGTGCGGCCCGTACGGCGAGCGGCAGCAGCGGCGGCGGGGTGTGGCGGGCGCGGGCGAGGGCGCGCAGGGTGACCTCCCAGCTGAGCACCGGCGAGTCCAGGACCAGTCCGGCGATGCGCTCGCGCACCGGGGAGCGCTCGGCGGCGCGCAGCGCCATGGTGGCGCCGGTGGACCAGCCGAGCAGGACGACCCGGCGGGCGCCGTAGCGGACGGCGTAGCGGATCGCCGCGTCCAGGTCGCGCCACTCGGTCTCGCCGAGGTGGTTCAGTCCGTCCGGCGGGCGCGGGGCGCCGAGGTCGCCCCGGTAGGCGAGCGCGAGGACCGGCACTTTGCGGGCGTGCAGCCGGCTCATGAGGTTCATGGCCTGTTCGCGGGTGGTGCCGAGGCCGTGCACGGCGATCACCCAGGTGTCCCGGGCGCCGGGCACGAACCAGGCGGGCAGTTCGCCGAGTTCGCCGGGCACGTCGATGTCGGCGTGGTCGAGGCCGAGGGCGGTGCGGGGGTTGCCGACGTACAGGTTCGGGGTGAGCCACACCGTGTCGCCGGAGGTGAGCGTGCCGTGCGTGACGCGTTCCAGGCGTCGTACGACGGTGTCGGCCGCGTGCCGGGCCGCCTCCAGGACCGGTCCGACGACCGCGTGGGTGCCGTCGCCGGCCAGCCCGTAGGTGCCGGGGCGCAGCGAGGCCAGGTCGCGGGTGAGCGTGATCTGGCCGGCGGCCGTGCCGTGCACGGTGAGGCGGGGTTCGGTGGGCAGCGGGCGGCCGGCGGGCGCCTTCAGCGCGGCGTCGCTGGCGAACCGGCCGGCGGCGACGGACGCGATGCCTGCGGCGAGGACCGCGGTGACTGCGGTGGCGGTCGCTTTTACGGTGCCCACGGCTCCAGTGTCGTGGGGGTTGCCGTCACCGGCCAGCCGGAAGTCGGCGGAGCCGGAGCGCGGTGGTCATGCGTGGTGGTCATGCGCGGTGGTCATGCGCGGTGGTCATGCGCGGTGGTCATGCGTGGTCATGCGCGTTGGCCGTACCCCTTCAAGCGTTCCCCCGCCTCCGCCAGTTGCTCCTGCGTGAGCAGGGAGGGGGACAGGCCCGGCACGGAGGACGCCGTGAGCCACAGGCGGCACATCCATTCCAGCTGGGCGGTGCGGTCGTAGGCCTCGGCGAGGGTCGTGCCGTAGGTGATCGTGCCGTGGTTGCGCAGAAGGCAGCCGGAGCGGTCGGCCAGGGCGCGGAGCATGTGCTCGGCCAGTTCGTCGGTGCCGTAGGTGGCGTAGGGGGCGACGCGGACGGGGCCGCCGAGGGCGGCCGCCATGTAGTGGACGAGTGGAAGCTCGGGGACGAGCGTGGAGACGGCCGTGGCGTGCACGGCGTGGGTGTGGACGATCGCCCGGGCGTCGGTGGTGCGGTAGACCGCGAGGTGCATGGGCAGTTCGCTGGTCGGCGCGAGCGTGCCGAGCACCTGGCGTCCGCTGAGGTCGACGCCGGTGAGGTCGTCCGGGCCGAGCCGGTCGTACGGCACACCCGAGGGGGTGACCAGCACGAGGTCCCCGACGCGCGCCGAGACATTGCCCGAGGTGCCGACCACCAGCCCTTCGGTTACCGTCCGCCGTGCCGTGGCGACCAGTTCCGCCCAGAGGTGTGCCCGTTCCTCGTCCTGTCGCTGCTCAGCCATGCCGCGATCCTGCCAGCCGAGCCCGTCGGCCGGGACGGGGCGGGCTCTTCCGGCCGGAAGAGCGTACCCCCGAAAGGCGGAAGTCGGGGTGAATCGCCGCGAATGGGCGCCGATTCAGATGATCGCCAGGCCTTCAATGGTCCCCCTTGCCCGCCGGACGATCTTCCGTCCGCCGACCCGGGGAGACACATGGCCCGTGAACGCACTCGTCTCCGTCGCCGCGCCGGCTTCCTCGTGGCGGCCACGGCTGCGCTCGCCCTCACGAGCACCACGACCGCGATGGCCGGAGCTCCGGCACTGGTCGTGGGCAAGCCCCGCGGCCACGACGTCTCGTCGCACCAGAAGCGCGTCGGCTGGCCGGCGTCCCGGTCCAAGGGCGCGCGGTTCGTCTACGTCAAGGCGACCGAGTCCACGACCTACCGCAACCCCTACTTCGCCCAGCAGTACAACGGCGCGCACAAGGAGGGCCTGGTCCGGGGCGCCTACCACTTCGCCCTGCCGGACCGGTCCTCCGGTGCCAAGCAGGCCGCGTACTTCGTGCGGCACGGCGGCGGCTGGCGGGCGGACGGCTGGACGCTGCCGCCGGCGCTCGACATCGAGTACAACCCGTACAGCAAGAAGCACAAGTGCTACGGGCTGAGCAAGAAACGCATGGTCCGCTGGATCCGGTCCTTCAGCGACGAGGTCAAGCGCGGGACCGGCCGCCGCCCGGTGATCTACACGACGACCCAGTGGTGGAAGCTGTGCACCGGCAACAGCCGTGCGTTCTCGAAGAGCAATCCGCTGTGGATCGCCCGGCACGGCACCAAGAAGCCGGGGACGCTGCCCGGCGGGTGGCACTACTGGACGTTCTGGCAGTACCAGTCCGAGGGCCCGCTGCCGGGTGACCAGGATCTCTTCAACGGGTCCGCGAGCCGGCTGCGGGTCTTCGCGCGTAGCCGGTAGCCAAGGGGCGCTTGGGACGGCGGTGCCGAACCGGAGCGAAACGGAACATCAACCCCCCTCCCCAGACACCCCCACGCCCGCCCCAGTTCACCTTCTGTTCATCCAGGTTGCCTACGTTCGTCCAGCCAATGACCTCGAAAGATTGCCTGGGTAAATGGAAAGCTTCTCGCTGATCCTCGCGATTGTGGTCGTCACCGCACTCGCGTTTGATTTCACGAACGGTTTCCACGACACCGCCAACGCAATGGCCACCACGATCTCGACAGGCGCTCTGAAGCCCAAGATCGCCGTGGCCATGTCCGCCGCCCTCAATCTGGTGGGCGCCTTCCTCTCCGTGGAGGTCGCCAACACCATCTCCAAAGGTCTCGTCGACGAGTCCGGCATCCGCCCCGAGGTCATCTTCGCGGCCCTGGTCGGCGCGATCCTCTGGAACCTGGTGACCTGGCTGGTGGGCCTGCCGTCCAGTTCCTCGCACGCCCTGATGGGCGGTCTGATCGGCGCCACCGTCGCCTCCGCCGGCTTCGGCGCCGTGCACGGTGACGTCCTCGTCACCAAGGTGCTCCTCCCGGCGGTCGCCGCGCCGGTCGTGGCGGGCCTCGCGTCGATGCTGGCCACCCGCTTCTCCTACGGCATCGGCGGCAAGGCCGAGGGCGAGGCCACCCGCAAGGGGTACCGGGCCGGGCAGATCGCCTCCGCCGGACTGGTCTCCCTCGCCCACGGCACCAACGACGCCCAGAAGACGATGGGCATCATCACCCTCGCGCTGATCGCGGGCGGCGCCATCTCCCCCGGCTCCAACCCGCCGGTCTGGGTCATCCTCTCCGCCGGTCTGGCCATCGCGCTCGGCACCTACATCGGCGGCTGGCGCATCATCCGCACCATGGGCACGGGCCTGACCGACCTGGAGCCGCGCCAGGGCTTCGCCGCCCAGACCAGCGCCGCGACCGCCATCCTGGCCTCCTCGCACCTGGGCTTCTCCCTCTCCACCACGCACGTCGTCTCCGGCTCGGTGATGGGCGCGGGCCTCGGCCGCAAGGGCGGCGTGGTCCGCTGGTCCACCGCGACCCGGATGGCCGTCGCCTGGGTGCTCACCCTGCCGGCCGCCGCACTGGTCGGCGCGGGCGCCGAGTCCGTCACGGATCTCGGTGACGGGGGCACCGCCGTGGTCGCCGTCTTCCTGATCGCCGCCAGCGCCACGATCTGGAAGATCTCCCGCCGTGAGGTCGTCGACCACACCAACGTCGTCGCCGACACCGCGGAGCCGGCCGGCGTGGTCACCACCGCCATCGCCGCGGTGACCCCGCCCCCGGCGGGCACGGTCACCGAGAACCTGACGGCCACGATCGCCTCCCCGGCCGCCGCCGAACCCGCGCCCCAGGCCGCCCCGCCGGCCGCCACCGTCTGACCCCGGCCACCCGGTTACCGAAGGAAGCATCATGAAGATCGACTGGGCAGCCATCGGCTCCGTCTTCGGCGTCAGCCTCGTGTTCACCGTCGCCCTGGTGGCCCTGTTCACCCTCGGCGTGGGCGGTCTGGCCCGACGCGAGAAGGCGGCCGCACAGGGCGGCTCCGCCGGCCTCGCCGTCACCGGTGCCTACCTCTGCTTCGCCACCTGCGCGGCGGCGGTGGCGTACGGCATCTTCCTGATCGTCGCCAAGGCCTGACGGACCGCCACGCGCCGAGCACCGCGAAAGGCTCCTCTCCGCAAGCCCGCGGAGGGGAGCCTTTGCCGTGCCCGCGGGCCGCGGACACCCCGCGATGTGGGGATCGGCACACTCTCCCCCCGCAGGTCAACGGCAAGTTGACGGCCGTTCCGGGCGCGTGGTGGACTGCCCCCGCCATGTACGGCGGCAGCAGAGGAAGCCGGTGCGAATCCGGCGCGGTCCCGCCACTGTCACCGGGGAAGAACCCCCGGGAGCCAGGAACTCTCGCCGCCGCGTCTCGTCGAACCAGGGCGCGGACACCCTGAGTGAGGACACCGATCGCCATGCCCGGCTGCCGAAGGACCCATCCCAGGCCCGCCCCTGTGCCCACGACCGGCTGAGCCCATGGGTGCCGATCGCAGTTACGCGTACGGTGCCGCCGCCGGCCTTCTCGGTGATCTGTTCCTCGGCGACCCGCGTCGCGGGCATCCGGTCGCCGTGTTCGGGCGTGCGGCCGCTGCCGTGGACGGCGCGTTGTGGCACGACCACCGTGGCTGGGGCACCCTGCACACCGTGGTGTGCGCCGGCGGCGCCGTCGCACTCGGCACGGTCGCCGCACGCGCCGTACGCCCCTGCCCCGCCGCTTCCGTCGCGCTGACCGCCGCCGCCACCTGGGCGGTCGTCGGCGGCACTTCGCTCGCGCGCGAGGCCCGCGCCATCGGCGCCGCCCTGGAGCGCGGGGACGTCGAGGCGGCGCGGGCACGGCTGCCGCATCTGTGCGGCCGGGACCCGCAGGCGCTGGACGCCGACGGGATCGCGCGGGCCGTGGTCGAGTCGGTCGCCGAGAACACCTCCGATGCCGTGGTGGGCGCGCTGGTGTGGGGCGCGGTCGCCGGGGTGCCGGGGCTGCTCGGCTTCCGGGCGGTCAACACGCTGGACGCGATGGTGGGTCACAAGTCCCCCCGCTACCGGCGCTACGGCTGGGCCTCCGCCCGCCTCGACGACCTGGCCGGCTGGCCGGGGGCCCGGTTGACCGCCGTACTCGCCGCCGCGGCCGGACCCGACCCGCGCGGCGCCCTGCGCGCCTGGAAGGCCGACGCCCACCGGCACCCGAGCCCCAACGCGGGCCCCGTCGAGGCGTCGTTCGCGGGCGCCCTCGGCGTCCGCCTCGGCGGCACGCTCTCCTACGGCGGCCGGGTCGAGCACCGGCCCGTCCTCGGCGGGGACACCGGCCGGGCCGTACGGGCCACCGACATCGACCGGGCCGTACGGCTCTCCCGCCGCGTCGGCCTGCTCGCGCTCGGCACCACGGTCGCCGCGCGCCTTCTGGTCACGAGCGTCAAGAGCGTCAAGAGCGTCAAGAGCCTGAAGGGACGTGGGAAGTGAACGGGGGACTCCTCGTCGCCGGCACCACCTCGGACGCCGGCAAGAGCGTCGTGACGGCCGGGATCTGCCGATGGCTGGTCCGTCAGGGCGTGAAGGTCGCGCCGTTCAAGGCGCAGAACATGTCGCTCAACTCCTTCGTGACCCGCGAGGGCGCGGAGATCGGGCGGGCGCAGGCCATGCAGGCCCAGGCCTGCCGGATCGAGCCGACCGCGCTGATGAACCCGGTGCTGCTCAAGCCGGGCGGCGAACAGAGCAGCCAGGTCGTGCTGCTGGGCAAGCCGGTGGGCGAGCTGAGCGCCCGCGGCTATCACGGCGGACGGCAGCAGCGGCTGCTCGGCACGGTGCTGGACTGTCTGGCCGAGTTGCGGGGCACGTATGACGCGGTGATCTGTGAGGGGGCGGGTTCGCCGGCGGAGATCAATCTGCGCCGCACGGACATCGTGAACATGGGGATCGCGCGGAACGCGCGGCTGCCCGTGCTCGTCGTCGGCGACATCGACCGCGGCGGCGTCTTCGCCTCCTTCTTCGGCACCGTCGCCCTGCTCTCGCCCGAGGATCAGGAGCTGATCGCGGGCTTCCTGGTGAACAAGTTCCGCGGCGATGTCAGCCTGCTGGAGCCCGGTCTCGACATGCTCCACGGCCTCACCGGGCGGCACACCTATGGCGTACTGCCGTTCCGGCACGGGCTCGGCATCGACGAGGAGGACGGGATGGGGGTCCCCCCGCGCGAGCGAAGCCGAGCGTGGGGGAGGGTCTCGCTGCGCGGCACCGTCCGGGAGTCCGCGGTGACTCCCCCGGTCGGCGAGGACGTGCTGCGCGTCGCCGTGTGCGCGATCCCGCTGATGTCCAACTTCACGGACGTGGACGCGCTGGCCGCCGAACCGGGGGTCGTGGTGCGGTTCATGGACCGCCCGGAGGAACTGGCGGACGCGGACCTCGTGGTGATCCCGGGCACGCGGGGCACGGTGCGCGCGCTGGAGTGGCTGCGCGAGCGTGGGCTCGCGGACGCGCTCGTCACAAGGGCCGCCGAAGGACGCCCGATCCTCGGCATCTGCGGCGGCTTCCAGATCCTCGGCGAGTACATCGAGGACGAGGTCGAGTCGCGGGCCGGCGAGGTCGCCGGGCTCGGAGTGCTGCCCGTACGGGTGCGGTTCGCCCGCGAGAAGACCCTGACCCGGCCGGCCGGCGAGGCCCTGGGCGAGCGGGTCGAGGGATACGAGATCCACCACGGGGTCGCCGAAGTGACCGGCGGAGAAGCCTTCCTGGACGGCTGCCGGGTCGGCCACACCTGGGGCACGCACTGGCACGGCTCACTGGAGTCGGACGGCTTCCGGCGGGCCTTCTTGCGCGAGGTGGCCGCCGCCGCGGGCCGCCGCTTCGTGCCCGCGCCGGACACCTCCTTCGCCGCGCTGCGCGAGCAGCAGCTCGACCGGCTCGGCGATCTGATCGAACAGCACGCGGACACGGACGCGCTGTGGCGGCTCATCGAGTCGGGCGCGCCGCAAGGACTGCCTTTCATTCCACCGGGAGCGCCTGCATGAGGACAGTGTTGTTGTTGTCGACCGCCGACACGGATCTGCTGGCGGCCCGTGCCTCCGGCGCGGACTACCGCATCGGCAACCCGACCCGCGTGGACGTCGCCGCGGAGCTGCCGGGGCTGCTCGACGGCGCCGACCTCGCCGTCGTACGGCTGCTGGGCGGCAAGCGCGCCTGGGAGGAGGGGCTGGCCGCGCTGAAGGCGGCCGGGATCCCCGCCGTGCTGCTGGGCGGCGAGGCCGTGCCGGACGCGGAGCTGATGGCCGAGTCGTCGGTGCCGGCCGGTGTGGTGGCCGAGGCCCTGAAGTACCTGGTCGAGGGCGGCCCGGAGAACCTGCTGGAGCTGTCCCGGTTCCTGTCCGACACCGTGCTGCTGACCGGTGAGGGCTTCGAGGAGCCGCGCAAGATGCCGGAGTACGGCATCCACGGCGACCGGGCGCGCGTGGCGGGCCGGCCGACCGTGGGCGTGCTCTTCTACCGGGCCCATGAACTGAGCGGCAACACCGCCTTCGTGGACACCCTGTGCGAGGCGATCGAGGCGAAGGGTGGCAACGCCCTTCCCGTGTACTGCGGTTCGCTGCGTGGCGCGGACGCCGGGCTGTACGAACTGCTGGGCACCGCCGACGCACTGGTCGCGACCGTGCTCGCGGCGGGCGGCACCCACGCCTCGCAGGCCTCGGCGGGCGGCGACGAGGAGTCCTGGGACATCGGCGCCCTCGCCGACCTGGACATCCCGGTGCTGCAGGGCCTGTGCCTCACCTCGTCGAAGAAGACCTGGGACGAGTCGGACGCCGCCCTCTCCCCCATGGACGCGGCCATGCAGGTCGCCATCCCGGAGTTCGACGGCCGGCTGATCACCGTGCCGTTCTCCTTCAAGGAGCAGGGCCCCGACGAGGTCCCGGTGTACGTGGCCGACCCGGAGCGGGCCGGGCGGGTGGCCGGAATCGCCCTGCGCCACGCTCAGCTGAAGCACAAGCGGAACGCGGAGAAGAAGGTCGCGCTGGTCTTCACCGCGTACCCGACCAAGCACTCCCGGGTCGGCAACGCGGTCGGCCTGGACACACCGGCGTCGGCGGTACGGGTGCTCGACGCGCTCCGGGACGCGGGCTACGGAGTCACCGAATACCCCGCCGGCGGCGACGAGTTGATCCACCGGCTGATCGCGGCCGGCGGCCATGACGTCGAGTGGCTCACCGAGGAGCAGCTGGCCGCCGCGCCCGCGCGGGTGCCGCTGGCGGACTACCGGGCGTGGTTCGAGAAGCTGGATCCGGACCTCAAGGACGCCATGGTGGAGGCGTGGGGCGAGCCGCCGGGCAGCCTGTACGTCGACGGCGAGGACATCGTGCTGGCGTCGCTGCAGTTCGGGAACGTCGTCGTGATGATCCAGCCACCGCGCGGCTTCGGCGAGAACCCGATCGCGATCTACCACGACCCGGACATGCCGCCCTCGCACCACTACATGGCCGCCTACCGCTGGCTGGAGAACAGCTTCGGCGCGGACGCGATCGTGCACATGGGCAAGCACGGCACGATGGAGTGGCTGCCGGGCAAGGGGCTGGGGCTGAGCGCCGGTTGTGCCCCGGACGCCGTCCTCGGCGATCTCCCCCTCATCTACCCGTTCATCGTCAACGACCCGGGTGAGGGCACCCAGGCCAAGCGGCGCGGGCATGCCACGGTCGTCGACCATCTGGTGCCGCCGATGGCCCGCGCCGACACCTACGGCGACCTGGCCAAGCTGGAACAGCTGCTGGACGAGTACGCGCTCGTCTCCGACCTGGACCCGACGAAGGCCCCGGCCGTCCGGGCCCAGATCTGGACGCTGGTGAAGGCGGCCGAGCTCCACCACGACCTGCATGTGGACGAGCAGCCGGACGAGGACGACTTCGACGAGTTCGTCATGCACATCGACGGCTATCTGTGCGAGATCAAGGACGTCCAGATCCGCGACGGACTGCACATCCTGGGCGGCGGCCCGGTCGGCGAGCCGCGCGTGAACCTGGTGCTGGCGGTGCTGCGGGCGTCCCAGGTGTGGGGCGGGCAGGCCAACGCCCTGCCGGGGCTGCGGGCCGCGCTGGCCGCTCATTTCGGACTGACCGAGAAGGAGCTGCTGGCCGAGCCGGGCGCGCCGGTGAAGGTGCCGGTGGAGCTGACGGACCTGGTGGAGGGCCCGTCGCGGACGGCCGCCGACGCGATCGACCTGCTGGAGCAGCTGTGCCGGCGGATCGCGGAAGGGCTGGAGGCGCGGGAGTGGGACCGTGCGATCGTCCCCGCCGTCCTGCGGGGCGTGCTCGGTACCGAACTCCCCGAGGGCGTCGCCGTACTGGAGTTCGCATGCGACGAGGTCGTACCGCGGCTCGCGCGCACCACCGACGAGATCGGGCACATTCTGCGGGCCCTGGACGGCGGTTACGTCCCGGCGGGTCCGTCGGGCTCGCCGACCCGGGGCCTGGTGAACGTCCTGCCGACCGGCCGTAACTTCTACTCGGTCGACCCCAAGGCGATTCCGTCCAGGCTGAGCTGGGAGGTCGGACAGTCGCTGGCGGACTCGCTGGTGGACCGCTATCTCCAGGACACCGGCGAGTACCCGAAGTCCGTCGGTCTGACGGTCTGGGGCACGTCCGCGATGCGCACCCAGGGCGACGACATCGCCGAGATCCTGGCGCTGCTGGGCTGCCGACCGGTGTGGGACGACGCCTCGCGCCGGGTGACGGGCTTCGAGATCGTGCCCCTGACGGAGCTGGGCCGGCCGCGCATCGATGTCACGGTCCGCATCTCCGGGTTCTTCCGGGACGCGTTCCCGCACGTCGTGGGCCTGATCGACGACGCCGTACGGGCCGTGGCCGAGCTGGACGAGCCCGCCGGGAGCAACTTCGTCAAGGCCCACGCCGACGAGGACACCGCCGAGCACGGTGACCGGCGGCGCGCGACGGCCCGTGTCTTCGGCTCGAAGCCCGGCGCGTACGGCGCCGGTCTGCTGCCGCTGATCGACGCCCGCAACTGGCGCTCCGACGCCGACCTCGCCGAGGTGTACGCCGTCTGGGGCGGCTACGCCTACGGGCGCGGGCTCGACGGGCGGGCGGCGCGCGGGGACATGGAGACGGCGTTCAAGCGGATCGCGGTGGCGGCGAAGAACGTCGACACCCGCGAGCACGACCTGGTCGACGCGGACGACTACTTCCAGTACCACGGCGGCATGGTCGCCATGGTCCGGCATCTGACCGGCGCCAACCCCGAGGCGTACGTGGGTGATTCGGCCGTCCCGGACCAGGTGCGGACGCGGACCCTGGGCGAGGAGACGCACCGCGTCTTCCGGGCCCGGGTGGTCAACCCGCGCTGGATGGCGGCCATGCGCCGGCACGGCTACAAGGGCGCCTTCGAGATGGCGGCGACCGTGGACTATCTGTTCGGCTACGACGCGACGGCGGGCGTGGTCGACGACTGGATGTACGAGAAGCTCAGCGCCGAGTACGTCTTCGACCCGGAGAACCGGGACTTCATGAAGCAGTCCAACCCGTGGGCGCTGCGCGGCATCACCGAGCGCCTGCTGGAGGCGGCGGACCGGGGCCTGTGGGCCGAGCCGGACGCGGACACGCTGGAGCGGCTGCGCGCCACCTACCTCGAGCTCGAGGGCGACTTGGAGGGCGACGACCAGTGACAACTCCCTTTCCTTTCACGGCCGTTGTCGGTCAGGACGACCTGCGGCTCGCGCTGCTGCTGAACGCGGTCAGCCCGGCGGTCGGCGGTGTGCTGGTGCGCGGCGAGAAGGGCACGGCCAAGTCGACGGCCGTACGGGCCCTTTCGGCGCTGCTTCCCGAGGTGGCGGTCGTACCCGGCTGCCGGTTCTCCTGTGACCCGGCGGGCCCGGATCCCTCGTGCCCGGACGGCCCGCACGAGCCGGGCGCCGGTGCGGCGCGTCCCGCGCGGATGGTGGAACTGCCCGTCGGCGCCTCCGAGGACCGGCTGGTCGGCGCGCTCGACATCGAGCGGGCGCTCGCCGAGGGTGTGAAGGCGTTCGAGCCGGGCCTGCTGGCCGACGCGCACCGGGGCATCCTCTACGTCGACGAGGTCAACCTCCTCCACGACCACCTGGTCGACCTGCTGCTGGACGCGGCGGCGATGGGCGCGTCCTACGTCGAGCGCGAGGGCGTCTCCGTGCGGCACGCGGCGCGCTTCCTGCTCGTGGGCACCATGAACCCCGAGGAGGGCGAGCTGCGGCCGCAGCTGCTGGACCGGTTCGGGCTCACGGTGGAGGTGGCCGCCTCCCGCGAGCCCGACCAGCGGGTGGAGGTCGTACGGCGGCGGCTCGCGTACGACGACGATCCGGCCGGCTTCGCCGCCCGCTGGGCGGCCGAGGAGGCCGGGGTACGGCAACGGATCGTGGCGGCACGGGAGTTGCTGCCCGAGGTCCGGCTGGGCGACGGCGCGCTGCGGCAGATCGCGGCGACCTGCGCGGCCTTCGAGGTGGACGGCATGCGCGCCGACATCGTGATGGCGCGTACGGCGACCGCGCTGGCGGCGTGGGCGGGGCGGACGGATGTGCTGGCGGAGGATGTGCGCCAGGCCGCGCTGCTGGCGCTGCCGCACCGCAGGCGCCGCAACCCCTTCGACGCGCCCGGTCTGGACGAGGACAAGCTGGACGACACGCTGGAGCAGTTCGCCGGGGACGACTCCGAGGGCGACGAGGATCCCGATCCGGACGGACCGGGTGGGGGCGGCGGTCAGCCGCAGCCCGACTCCGGCCCGCAGGGCGGCGGCGACACCGCCGCGCGGCCCGAGGCCGGGGAGGACGGGGAGCCGCAGGCGTCCGGCGCGCGGGAGCAGCCGGCCGCACGGGCCGCCGAGCCGTTCCGCACCAAGGTGCTGAGCGTGCCCGGGATCGGCGAGGGTGTAGCCGGACGGCGGTCGCGGGCGCGCACCGAGCACGGGCGGACCACCGGGGCCAGGCGGCCCCGGGGCACGCTGACCAAGCTGCACCTGGCGGCGACCGTGCAGGCGGCGGCCCCGCATCAGCGGGCGCGCGGCCGGTCCGGGACGGGGCTGGTGATCCGCCGGGACGATCTGCGGCAGGCGACCCGGGAGGGCCGCGAGGGCAACCTCGTGCTGTTCGTCGTCGACGCCTCCGGGTCGATGGCGGCGCGGCAGCGGATGGGCGCGGTGAAGGGTGCCGTGCTGTCGCTGCTGCTGGACGCGTATCAGCGTCGGGACAAGGTGGGGCTGGTGACCTTCCGGGGGGCGGGGGCGGAGGTCGCGCTGCCGCCGACCTCGTCCGTGGACGCGGCCGCCGTACGGCTGGAGTCGCTGCCGACGGGCGGTCGTACGCCGCTCGCGGCCGGGCTGCTCAAGGCGCACGAGGTGCTGCGGGTGGAGCGGCTGCGGGATCCGGCGCGCAGGGCGCTGGTCGTGGTGGTGACCGACGGGCGGGCCACGGGCATGGGGGCGGCGCGAAGCGCCTCCGGCCGGGGTGGTGGTCGGGTGACGGGTGGGACGGAGCCGGTGGCGCTGGCCGGGCGGGCGGCGCGGCTGTTCGCGGCCGAGGGGGTCGCGTCCGTGGTCGTGGACTGCGAGTCGGGGCCGGTGCGGCTCGGGCTCGCCGGGCAGCTGGCCGGCGAGCTGGGCGGCAGCGCCGTCACGCTGGACGAGCTGCGCGCCGATTCGATCGCCGGGCTGGTCAGGGATGTGCAGGGGACGTCGAGGAGGGCCGCGTAATGCCGCAGGGACAGCCGAGTGTCGTACCCGATGACGGTCTGACGACCCGTCAGCGACGGAACCGGCCGCTGGTCGTCGTGCACACCGGGATCGGCAAGGGCAAGTCCACCGCCGCGTTCGGGCTCGCGCTGCGGGCCTGGAACCAGGGGTGGCCGATCGGGGTGTTCCAGTTCGTCAAGTCGGCGAAGTGGAAGGTCGGCGAGGAGAACGCGCTGCGGGTGCTCGGCGCCTCCGGAGAGGGCGGCAGCGTCGACTGGCACAAGATGGGCGAGGGCTGGTCGTGGGTCCAGCGGGACGCTCAGATGGACAACGAGGAGAAGGCCCGGGAGGGCTGGGAGCAGGTCAAGCGGGACCTGGCGGCCGAGACGTACCGGCTGTACGTGCTGGACGAGTTCGCGTATCCCCTGCACTGGGGCTGGGTGGACACCGACGAGGTCGTGGACGTGCTGCGGAACCGGCCGGGTACCCAGCATGTCGTGATCACCGGCCGTAACGCGCCGGAGAAGCTGGTCGACCTCGCGGATCTCGTCACCGACATGTCCAAGGTCAAGCACCCCATGGACGTGGGGCAGAAGGGCCAGAAGGGCATCGAGTGGTGATGTCGTCGGTGCCACGGCTGGTCATCGCCGCGCCCTCCTCAGGCAGCGGCAAGACCACCGTGGCCACGGGGCTGATGGCCGCGTTCGCCGCGCGGGGGCTCGCCGTGTCCCCGCACAAGGTCGGGCCGGACTACATCGACCCCGGGTATCACGCGCTCGCGACCGGGCGGGTCGGGCGGAACCTGGACGCCTATCTGTGCGGGCCCGAGCTGGTCGCTCCGCTGTTCCTGCACGGGGCGCGCGGGTGCGATCTGGCCGTGGTCGAGGGCGTGATGGGGCTGTACGACGGGGCGGCGGGGGAAGGTGAGCTGGCCTCCACCGCCCATGTCGCCAAGCTGCTGGGGGCGCCGGTCGTGCTGGTCGTGGACGCGTCGTCGCAGTCGCGGTCGGTGGCGGCGCTGGTGCACGGGTTCGCCTCGTGGGATCCGCAGGTGCGGGTCGGGGGCGTGATCCTGAACAAGGTCGGCTCCGACCGGCATGAGGAGATGCTGCGGGAGGCGCTCGATTCGGCCGGTGTGCCGGTGCTGGGTGTACTGCGGCGGGCAGCGCCGGTGGAGACGCCGTCGCGGCATTTGGGGTTGGTGCCGGTTGCCGAGCGGCGCGGTGAGGCGGTCGAGGCCGTGGCCGCGATGGCGGCGCAGGTGGCCCACGGCTGTGACCTGGCGGCGTTGGAGGGGCTTGCCCGGACCGCCGGTGCCGTCCCAGGGGGCTCCGCCCCCTGGACCCCCGCCTCGCCCACCCACCACCCGACTCGGTCGGCTGAGAGGCCGGCCGACCCATCGACCCGGTCGGCCGACAAGCGCGCGCCCGTCGTCGCCGTCGCCGGTGGCCCCGCCTTCACCTTCTCCTACGCCGAGCACACCGAGCTCCTCACCGCCGCCGGAGCCGAGGTGGTCGCCTTCGATCCGCTCCGTGATGAGCAACTCCCGCAGGACACGGCGGGTCTGGTCATCGGCGGCGGCTTCCCCGAGGTGTACGCCGGTGAGCTGTCCGCCAACGAGCCCCTGCGCAGAGCCGTCGCCGAACTCGCGGGGCGGGGCGCGCCGGTTGCCGCCGAGTGCGCCGGACTCCTGTACCTCTGCCGGGAGTTGGACGGCAAGCCCATGTGCGGGGTGCTCGACGCCGCCGCCCGGATGGGTGAACGGCTCACCCTGGGCTACCGGGACGCCGTGGCCGTCGGGGACAGTGTGCTGGCCGTCGCGGGGACGCGGATGCGGGGGCACGAGTTCCATCGCACGGTGGTCGAGCCCGGCGCCGGCACCGCTCCGGCGTGGGGGGTGCGGACGCCCGTGCGACGGCTCGAAGGTTTCGTACAGCAGGGTGTGCACGCGAGTTATCTGCACACGCACTGGGCGTCCGAGCCCGGTGTCGCCCATCGGTTCGTGGAGAGGTGCCGGACGTCATGAGCAGCAGGCTGGTCGGAGTCGGGGTCGGTCCCGGTGATCCGGAGCTGGTGACCGTCAAGGGGGTCAACGCCCTGCGCGCGGCCGATGTCGTCGTCGTCCCCGTCATGGACACCGGGGAGCGGGGGCGCGCCGAGGCGACCGTGTTGCACTACGTGCCCGAGGACAAGGTCGTCCGGGTGGTGTTCGCGCTGAACGAGCGGAGTGACCGGGCGCGCCGGGAGGCGGCCTGGGACGCGGCCGGTGAGCGGGTCGCGGAGCTGCTGCAGCGGCATGGGTCCGTCGCCTTCGCGACCATCGGGGATCCGAATGTGTACTCGACGTTCACGTATCTCGCGCAGACGCTCGTGGAGCTGGTGCCGGGTGTCGTCGTGGAGACCGTGCCCGGGATCACGGCCATGCAGGATCTGGCGGCGCGCTCCGGTGCCGTGCTGACGGAGGGCACCGAGCCGCTGACGCTGGTGCCGGTGACGGCCGGGTCGGCGGTGCTGAAGGAGGCGCTGGCGGGACCGGGGACCGTGGTCGCGTACAAGTTCGGGCGGCAGGCCGCCGAGGTGGCCGAGGCGCTCGCGCAGACCGGTCGGCTCGGTGACGCCGTGTGGGGTTCGGCGCTGGGCCTGCCGGAGGAGTCGGTGCGGCCCGCCGCCGAGCTGGACGGGACGCCGCTGCCGTATCTGTCGACGCTGATCGCGCCGCCGCGCCGGGACGGCGGCCGGGGCGGGAAACTGTGACCCGGCCGGGACGGCCGGCCGGATCAACCGCCGGAGAGGCCGACCACCAGCCAGATGAAGGCCGCGCCCGCCACCGTGCACAGCAGGGTGGAGCGCGCGGGGTGCTCGTGGTGGGCCTCGGGCAGGATCTCGGCGGCGGCGAGGTAGAGCAGTACGCCGCCGAAAAGACCGAGATAGCCGCCGAGGACCGCCTCGGGGATGTGGAAGAAGGCGGTCGACAGCGCGCCCGCCAGGGGTGCGCAGGCGTCGGCCACCAGCATCGCGATGGCACGCCGGCGGGCGTTGCCGTACAGGCTCGTGATGGTGAAGGTGTTGAAGCCGTCGGCGAAGTCGTGCGCGATCACGGCGAGCGCGACGGCCGTGCCCATGCCGCCGCCGACCTGGAAGGCGGCGCCGATCGCCACGCCGTCCATCGCGCTGTGCCCCACCATGGCGGCGGCGGCCGCCAGACCCACCTCGGGCGCCCGGTGGCCCGGTCCCTCGGCGCCGCCGTGGGCCGCCTGGCGCGCGGCCAGGGTGCGCTCCACCAGGTGGGCGAGCAGGAATCCGGCCACGAACAGCAGCAGGGCGGCGGGTACGCCGAAGATCTCGCGGTCGGCGGCGTGCAGCGCCTCCGGCAGCAGGTCCAGGCCGACCACGCCGAGCATCAGACCGCCGGCCAGGCCCAGGACCAGGTGCCGACGGTCGGTCACGCGCTGTGCCGTCCAGCCGCCGGCCAGCGTCATCAGGAACGCGCCGAGCGCGACGAAGACCGCCATAGGCCCTTGCTATCCGATCGGGGCACGTTCGCGCACATCCGGCGCCGATCACACTCCCCCAGACCCTGACATTTCACCGATTCCGACTTGCGTCTTCGGCGTTTCCGAACGCCTGCGAACGCCGCCCAACGCCCCCGGACGCTTCCGGACCCGCTTCCGCAGGAGAGGACCCTTCCCATGGCCGATGCCCCCACCGGCAAGGTGACGTTCGTCGGTGCCGGCCCCGGCGCCGCCGATCTGCTGACGTTCCGTGCCGCCCGCGCGATCGCGGAGGCGGACGTGGTGATCTGGGCGGCGAGCCTGGTCCAGGCGGAGGTCCTGGAGCACGCGCGTGCTCAGGCGGAGATCCTGGACTCGGCGGCGATGTCCCTGGAGGACGTCGTCGCCGTCTACGGGCGTGCCCACGCCGAGGGTCTGAGGGTGGCGCGGATCCACTCGGGCGACCCGGCGCTGTGGGGCGGCACGCAGGAGCAGCTGGACCGGTGCGCGGAGATCGGGATCGCGACGGAGGTCGTACCGGGCGTCTCGTCCTTCTCCGCCGTCGCCGCGCTGGCGCAGCGCGAGCTGACCATTCCCGAGGTCGCGCAGTCCGTCGTGCTCACCCGGCTGGGCGGCGGCAAGACGCCGATGCCGCCCGGCGAGGAGGTGCGCGAGTTCGCCCGGCACGGCACCACGATGGCGGTCTTCCTGTCGGCGGCGCGCAGCGGGCAGCTGGTGCGCGAGCTGCTGGAGGGCGGCTACCCGACGGACACGCCGGTCGTCGTCGCCTACCAGGCGACCTGGCCGGAGGAACTGGTCGTGCGGTGCACGATCGGCACGCTGGAGGAGACGGTCAAGGAGCACAGGCTCTGGAAGCACACGCTCTTCCTCGTCGGCCCGGCGCTGGACGCCCACGGGACGCGTTCGCACCTCTACCACCCGGGTCACTTCCACGAGTACCGCAAGGCCGACCCGCAGGCCCGGCGGGCCCTGCGCGAGCAGCGGGCGAAGAGTTGATCACGGTCGTCGGCGCCGGGACGGGCGCCCCGGTCGCCGAGGACGTCCTCGCGGGTGCCGCGCTGGTGGTCGGCGGGCGCCGGCACCTGGACGCGGTACGGCTGCCCGAGGGCGCCGAGCGGATCGTCCTCGGGCCGCTGGCCCCGGCGCTGGACGCGATCGCGGGGTATGCGGACAAGGACGTCGTCGTGCTGGCCTCCGGGGATCCCGGGTTCTTCGGGATCGTACGGGCGCTGGCCGAGCGGTTCGGTGCCGAGCGGCTGGACGTACGGCCGGGAGTGTCCTCCGTCGCGACGGCGTTCGCACGGATCGGGCTGCCCTGGGACGACGCGGTCGTGGTGAGCGCGCACGGCCGGGACCTGCGGACGGCCGTCAATGTGTGCCGGGCGCACCCGAAGGCGGCCGTGCTCACGGGGCCGGGGGCCGGGCCCGCCGAGCTGGGCGCCGCCCTCGGAGCGGACCGCGTCCTGATCGTGGCGAGCGCGCTCGGCGATCCGGGGCGCGAGCGCGTGGAACGGGTGACGCCCGCCGAGGCGGCGGCCCGTGACTGGGGTACGGCGGTGAGCGTGGTGCTGTGCCTGGACGAGGCGCGGGCGCTCGGCGCGGTGCGTACCGTCGCGGGCGCGGCGGACCGGCCGGCGCGCTGGGCGCTGGAGGAGGACGCGTTCGCGCACCGGGACTCGATGATCACCAAGTTCGAGGTGCGGGCGCTGGCGCTGGCCCGGCTCGGGCCCCGGCCGGGCGACCTGGTGTGGGACGTGGGCGCCGGCTCGGGCTCGGTGGCGGTGGAGTGCGCGCGGCTCGGCGCGGCCGTCGTCGCCGTCGAGAAGGCGGCCGACGGCGTCGAGCGGATCCGCGCCAACGCCGGCGCCCACGGGGTCGATGTGCGGGTGGTGCACGGCTCGGCGCCCGAGGCGCTGGCAGGTCTCGCCGACGACCCCGACGCCGTGTTCGTCGGCGGCGGTGGGCGTGAGTTGCCCGCCGTCGTGGGCGCCTGCGCCCGGCGGGCGCGGCGGGCCGTGGTCGTCGCCATGGCCGCCCTCGACCGGGTGCCGGCGGCGCGTGCGGCGCTCACCTCCGCCGGGTTCACCTGCGACGGCGTGCTGCTGCAGTCCTCGCGGCTGGCGCCGCTGCCGGGCGAGGTGACCCGGCTCGCGGCGACCAATCCTGTGTTTCTGCTCTGGGGTGTGCGAACCCCGGCATCCAGTAAGGGAGTTGACGAGTGATCGGCCTCATTTCCGCCACCGCGGCGGGGGCGGCGGCGCGGGACCGGCTGGCCGCGGCCTGGCCGGACCGGACGCGGGTGTACGAGGGTCCCGTCGGGGAGGCGGTGCGGGCCGCGTTCGCCGAGTGCGGGCAGCTGGTGTGCTTCCTGGCGACGGGCGCGACGGTACGGCTGGTCGCGCCGCTGCTCGGCGACAAGACGGCCGACCCGGGTGTGGTGTGCGTGGACGAGGGCGGCCGGTTCGCGGTCTCGCTGGTCGGCGGGCACGGCGGCGGCGCCAACGAACTCGCCCGGGCGGTGGGTGAGTTGCTGGGTGCCGAGCCGGTGGTGACGACCGCCACGGACTCCGTCGGGCTGGTCGGCCTGGACATGCTGGGACTGCCCTGCGAGGGCTCGGTCGCCCTGGTCTCCCGCGCCCTGCTGGACGGCGAACCGGTCGCCCTGGAGGCCGAGGTGGCGTGGCCGCTGCCGCCGCTGCCGACCTCGCCGCAGGGGGCGTACACCGTCCGGCTCACCGACCGGGATGTCGTGCCCGGCGAGCGTGAGGTGCTGCTCCGGCCGCCGTCGCTGGTGGTCGGGGTCGGCGCGTCCAAGGGTGCGCCGCAGGCGGAGGTTCTCGGGCTGGTCGAGGAGGCGCTGCGGGAGGCGGGGCTCTCGGTGCGGTCCGTGGCCGAGCTCGCCACGGTGGACGCCAAGGCGGCGGAGCCCGGCATCGTCGCGGCCGCCGAGCGGCTGGGCGTGCCCCTGGTGACGTACTCCGCCGAGGAGCTGGCGGCGGTCGGGGTGCCGAACCCCTCGCACGCGCCCCTCGCGGCCGTCGGCACCCCGTCCGTGGCGGAGGCGGCCGCCCTGGTGCGCGGCGGTGAACTGCTCGTGCCCAAGCGGAAGTCCGAGCGTGCCGACGGGCAGCCGGCGATGGCGACCTGTGCCGTCGTACGGCGTCCGGGGCGCGGGCGGCTCGCGGTGGTCGGGCTCGGACCCGGCGCCCGGGACCTGCTCACCCCGCGCGCCACGGCCGAACTCCGGCGCGCCTCCGTGCTGGTGGGGCTGGACCAGTACGTCGACCAGATCCGCGATCTGCTCAGGCCCGGCACCCGGGTGCTGGAGTCGGGGCTCGGCGCCGAGGAGGAGCGGGCCCGTACGGCGGTCGCACAGGCCCGCAAGGGGCATGCGGTGGCGCTGATCGGCAGCGGGGACGCGGGCGTGTACGCCATGGCCTCCCCTGCGCTGGCCGAGGCGTCCGACGACATCGAGGTGGTCGGTGTGCCGGGCGTGACGGCGGCGCTGGCCGCCGGGGCGATCCTGGGCGCGCCGCTCGGCCATGACCATGTGTCGATCAGCCTGTCCGATCTGCATACGCCGTGGGAGGTCATCGAACGGCGGGTGCGGGCGGCGGCCGAGGCGGACCTCGTCGTCACCTTCTACAATCCGCGCTCCCGGGGCCGCGACTGGCAGCTGCCCAAGGCGCTCGGCATCCTCGCCGAGCACCGGCAGCCGACGACGCCCGTCGGCGTCGTCCGCAACGCGTCCCGGCCGGACGAGGCGAGCCGGGTGACCACGCTCGCCGGACTGGACCCGGCGACGGTGGACATGATGACGGTCGTGACCGTGGGCAACACCGCGACCCGGATCATCGCCGGGCGCATGGTGACCCCGCGCGGCTACCGCTGGCAGGACGGCGGACAGGAGGAGACCCGGTGAACCGGATCGTGCATCCCATCGAGCAGGAGTCCTTCCGGCGGCTGCGCGCACGCCTGGACACCTCGCACTTCGCGCCGCTGACCCGGGCGGTGGTGGAGCGGGTGATCCACTCCGCCGCCGACCTGGAGTACGCGAGCGACCTCGTGACCGACGAGGACGACCTGCTGGCGGCGCATGCCGCGCTGCACGCCGGGGCGCCGGTCGTGGTGGACGTGGAGATGGTCGCGGCCGGGATCACGCGGCGCGAGACCGTGTGCCGGCTGAAGGACGCCGTGTCCGGCCCGGGTCTCACCCGTTCGGCCCACGCGATCCGGCTCGCCTACGAGGAGGTGGGGCCGGGCGCCCTCTGGGTGATCGGCTGTGCGCCGACCGCGCTGGAGGAGCTGCTCACCCTGGACGCCTCGCCCGCGCTCGTCATCGGCCTGCCCGTCGGCTTCGTCGGCGCGGCCGAGTCCAAGGCCGCGTTGCGGGCGAGCGGGCTGCCCGCCGTGAGCAACGTGTCCGAGAAGGGCGGCTCGGCGGTCGCCGCCGCCGCGCTCAACGCCCTGCTGTACCACCCCGTTTCACCTGAGGAGACCCCGTGACCACCCCGCCCGCCCTGCTCATCGCCGGACACGGCACCCGTGACGACGCCGGCGCCGAGGCGTTCCGTGACTTCGTCCGGGAACTCGGGCGCCGCCACCCCGACCTGCCCGTCGCCGGCGGCTTCATCGAACTGTCCCCGCCGCCGCTGGGCGACGCCGTCGCCGAGCTGGTCGAGCGAGGCGTACGCCGGTTCGCGGCGGTGCCGCTGATGCTGGTGTCCGCCGGGCACGCCAAGGGCGACATCCCGGCCGCGCTGGCCCGCGAGAAGGAACGGCACCCGGGCATCTCGTACACCTACGGCCGCCCGCTCGGCCCGCACCCGGCGCTGCTGAACGTGCTGGAGCGGCGGCTGGACGACGCGCTCGGGGGTACGGTCCGCACGCCCGAGGACCGGGCGGACGTGACCGTGCTGCTCGTCGGGCGCGGTTCCACGGACCCCGACGCCAACGCCGAGGTGTACAAGGCGGCGCGGCTTTTGTGGGAGGGCCGGGGGTACGCCGGGGTGGAGACGGCGTTCGTGTCGCTGGCGGCACCGGACGTGCCGAGCGGCCTGGACCGGTGCGTGGCGCTCGGGGCGCGCCGGATCGTCGTCCTGCCGTACTTCCTGTTCACCGGGATCCTGCCGGACCGGGTGCGGCAGCAGACCGAGGGGTGGGCCGCCGCGCACCCGGAGACCGAGGTGCGGTCGGCCGATGTCATCGGGCCCGAGCCGGAGCTGCTGGACCTGGTGATGGAGCGGTACGAGGAGGCCGTCAAGGGCGATCTGCGGATGAACTGCGACTCGTGCGTGTACCGGATCGCGCTGCCGGGCTTCGAGGACAAGGTGGGGCTGCCGCAGCAGCCGCACTTCCACCCGGACGACGACGGCCAGCACAGCCATGGGCACCACCATCACGGGGGGCACGCACACAGCCATGCGCACTGAGGACACCGGCGGGTCCGGGCACGATCTGCGGCATCACGGGGACGCCGAAGTACGGGACGAGGGGGCCGCGTTGACCGACCTCGCCGTCAACGTGCGCGCGGACACACCGCCGCCGTGGCTGCGCGAGGAGATCGCCGCCTCGCTGTCGTCCCTCGCGGCCTACCCGGACGGGCGGGCCGCGCGGGCGGCGGTGGCGGCGCGGCACGGGCTGCCGGTGGAGCGGGTGCTGCTGACGGCGGGCGCGGCGGAGGCGTTCGTGCTGCTGGCCCGCGCGCTGAAGGTACGGCGGCCGGTCGTGGTGCATCCGCAGTTCACCGAGCCCGAGGCGGCGCTCAGGGACGCGGGGCACACCGTGGACCGGGTGCTGCTGCGGGCGGAGGACGGATTCCGGCTGGATCCGGCGGCGGTGCCGGAGGATGCCGATCTGGTGGTGATCGGGAATCCGACGAACCCGACGTCCGTGCTGCACCCGGCAGGCGCACTTGCCCGACTTGCCCGTCCCGGGCGGGTGTTGGTGGTCGACGAGGCGTTCATGGACGCGGTGCCGGGTGAGCGGGAGGCGCTGGCCGGACGGACGGATGTGCCGGGGCTGGTGGTGCTGCGCAGTCTGACCAAGACATGGGGGCTGGCCGGGCTGCGGATCGGGTATGTGCTGGCCTGCGCGGAGATCATCGCCGACCTGGAGCGGGCCCAGCCGCTGTGGCCGGTGTCGACGCCGGCCCTGGCGGCGGCCGAGGCGTGTGTCAGGTCACGGGCGCTGGCGGAGGCCGGGCACGCGGCGCATCGCGGCGCGGCGGACCGGGCACATCTGGTGGCGGGGCTGGCGGAGTTCGCCTCGCGCGGGGTGCGGGTGGTGCAGCCGGCGGAGGGGCCGTTCGTGCTGGTCCGTATGCCGGGGGCGGCCGCTGTACGACGACGGTTGCGTGAGCTCGGTTATGCGGTGCGGCGGGGTGACACGTTTCCGGGTCTCGGCGAGGAATGGGTGCGGGTCGCCGTACGGGACCGTGGCACGGTGAACGGCTTCCTGAAGGCACTGTCGGCCGCGCTCGGGTAGCCGGGCCGCCTCGGGTAGCCGGGCTGCCCTCGGCTAGCCGGGGCTCGAAAGGCCGCTCCCCGCCCGGTGGGACGGCCGGGCAGGGAGCGGCTGGGGCACAGCGTCAGTGCCTGCGGCGGCGCGCCACCGTCACCGCTCCCCCGCCGACCAGCACCAGCGCCAGCGCGCCGCCCGCGATGTACGGGGTCGCGGAGCTGCTGCCCGTCTCCGCGAGGTCGGACTTCGACACCCCGCCCTGGGGCTTCGCGCCCGCGGCCGGGTCATGGCTCGGCACCGGGTGCCCGGTGGGCGGGACCGTCGGGGACTCGCAGGTCGCCTTGGCCAGGGTGACCGTTCCTTCCACGTCGGCAACGTTGAGCTTCAACGGGTTGACGGAGACCTTGAGCTGGAGCGCGGTGGCGGCGGCCGTACGGGTCGTGGTGCTGTGCCGGGCGAGGTCGAGGCGGACCTCGCCGACGCCGGGCACCTTCACCTCGGTCGGGCCGCCGGCGGTGAGCGTGACGCGCTTGCCGAGGACCGTGACCGCGCCGAGGACGTTCGCCGAGGCGGCCGGCGCTTTGCCGACCTCGCAGGTCGCCTTCGCGGTGACCGCGTCGGCCTCGATCAGGGACAGCAGGGGCAGGCCGGGGACGTGCAGCCGGGCGTGGACGAGCCGGACCGAGCCCTCGGCGCGCCGCGCCGTCACCGTGGCCTTCGCGGCGGCGACATCCGCGCCGAGGACGGTGAACGGCTTGCCGCCGGCCACGCCGTCGAGCCGGGCGGACAGCGCGGTCCTGTCGGCGCTCTGCGGTGCCTGGACCTCGTTGAGGGAGAGCGCGAGCGGGACGTCGACGGATCTGTTGAGCAGGGACACGTCGAGCCCGGTGCGCAGGACGACGGCGGAGGCGCGACCGTGGTCACCGGTCGCGTGCGCGGCGCCCGCGCCCAGGACCACGGGACCGGCGGCCAGGGCGGTGACCGTCAGCGCGGTGGCGAGACGACGGGCGGGCATACGGAAGTTGTTGCTGTTCAAGGCGGTGGGACCCCCAATGGGAACATGCGTGGGACCCGTCAACCTTGTACGCGTTGCGGGTGAACGGTCAGCGTTCCTCGACCCATTCACTCCATCGAGGAGAATCGGCACATCTCTTCGAATCGTGAAGCACATGCGTTCCCTTACGCCTCGATCACTCCACGATCCGCCCCTCCAGCACCACCCGGCGCGGCGCCGCCAGCACCCGTACGTCGGCCCGCGGATCCCCCTCGTACACCACCAGGTCGGCAGGCGCGCCCTCCTGCAGCCCCGGGCGGCCGAGCCAGGCGCGGGCGCCCCAGGTCGTCGCCGACAGGGCGGCCACGGCGGGGATGCCGGCGGTGACCAGTTCGGCCACCTCGCCCGCGACCAGACCATGGGCGAGCGAGCCGCCGGCGTCCGTGCCGGCGTAGACCGGGATGCCGGCGTCGTAGGCGGCGCGCACGGTGTCGTAGCGGCGGTCGTGCAGCCGGCGCATGTGCGCGGACCAGCGCGGGAACCTGCTCTCGCCGCCGGCCGCGAGCTGCGGGAAGGTGGCGATGTTGACGAGGGTCGGGACGATGGCGACGCCCCGTTCGGCGAAGAGCGGGATCAGGTCGTCGGTCAGGCCCGTGGCGTGCTCGACGCAGTCGATGCCGGCCTCGACGAGGTCGCGCAGCGGCTCCGTCGCGAAGCAGTGCGCCGTGACCCGGGCGCCGAGGCGGTGGGCCTCGGCGATGGCTGCCTCGACCGGCTCGCGCGGCCAGCAGGCGGACAGGTCGCCGAGGTCGCGGTCGATCCAGTCGCCGACGAGCTTGACCCAGCCGTCGCCGCGCCGGGCCTCCTGGGCGACGTAGGCGACGAGGTCGTCCGGTTCGATCTCCCAGGCGTAGTTGCGGATGTAGCGGCGGGTACGGGCGATGTGCCGGCCCGCCCGGATGATCTTCGGGAGGTCGGCGCGGTCGTCGGTCCAGCGGGTGTCGGAGGGCGAGCCCGCGTCCCGCAGCAGCAGGGCGCCCGCCTCCCGGTCGGTGAGCGCCTGCTTCTCGGCGGTGTCGGCGTCGACCGGGCCGTGCGCGTCGAGGCCGACATGGCAGTGCGCGTCGACCAGTCCGGGCAGCGCCCAGCCCGTCACGGTGGTGATGTCACGGGCGCCGGCGGGGCGGTCGTAGGACACCCGCCCCCCGACCACCCACAGCTCGTCACGGACGTCCTCGGGCCCGACCAGGACCCGCCCCTTCACATGCAGCACCGCGCCATCGCTCATGTACTGCACCTTAATGAGCTACTGCGCGGGCTTGCCGACCTGGTCGGAGGTCCCCTCCTCCACTTCGGCCATCGCCGGGTCGAGGAGGCGGGAGAGGAAGTGGCGGGTGCGTTCGTGCCGGGGTCGGGCGATGACCTGGTCGGGGGTGCCGTCCTCGACGATCACGCCGCCGTCCATGAAGACGACCCGGTCGGCGACCTCGCGGGCGAAGGTCATCTCATGGGTGACGACCATCATCGTCATGCCCTCCTCGGCGAGCCTGCGCATCACCGCGAGCACATCGCCGACCAGCTCCGGGTCGAGCGCGGAGGTCGGCTCGTCGAAGAGCATCACCTCGGGGCCCATGGCGAGGGCGCGGGCGATGGCCACGCGCTGCTGCTGGCCGCCGGAGAGGGAGGACGGGTAGGCGTCCGCCTTCTCGGACAGGCCGACGCGGGCCAGGTTCTCGGCGGCGATCCGCGCGGCCTGCGCCTTGTCCCGCCGAAGGACCCGGCGCTGCGGGAGCGTCAGGTTCTCGGTGACGTTCAGGTGCGGGAAGAGGTTGAACTGCTGGAAGACCATACCGATCCGGCGGCGTACGGCGTCGATGTCGACGTCCGGGTCGGTGATCTCGGTGCCGCCGACGAAGACCTCGCCCGTGCTGGGCTCCTCCAGCAGGTTCACACAGCGCAGCAGCGTGGACTTGCCGGAGCCGGAGGGGCCGATGACACAGACGACCTCGCCGTGCCCGATCTCCAGGTCGATGCCGCGCAGGACGTGGTTGTCGCCGAAGGACTTGTGCAGGTCCTGGACGCGGATCTCGGGCTGGGTCACCGGATCTCCTTGAGGGCCTTGGATTCCATACGGCGCACGACGAGGCTGAGCGGGACCGTGATCAGCAGATAGCACAGGCCCGCGACCAGGATCGGCGTGGAGTTCGCGGTCGAGCTGGCCAGGTCGTTGCCGAACTTCGACAGTTCGCGCTCCTCCAGGGTGACGCCGAGGAACAGCACCAGTGAGGAGTCCTTGAAGAGCAGGACGAGTTCGTTGGTCAGCGGCGGCAGGATGATGCGGAAGGCCTGCGGCAGGATGATGGAGATCATCGCCCGGGCCGGCGAGAACCCGAGCGAACGGGCCGCCTCCGTCTGCCCCTTGGGCACGGCCTGGATGCCCGCGCGGATCGTCTCGGCCATGTAGGCGGCGGAGACCAGTCCGAGGGCGACGGCGACCTTGCCGTAGGTGCCGCCCGGGTACTGGATGCTCGGGAAGGCCAGCGGCACTCCGACACCGACGAAGATGAAGATCAGCAGCGCGGGCAGACCGCGGAAGATCTCGATGTAGATGCCGGCGAGCCAGCGGTACGGCCCCACCGACGACAGGCGCATCAGGGCGATGACCATGCCCAGGGCCAGGCCGACGACAAAGCCGGACAGCGTGTACAGCACGGTGTTCTTGAGGGCCACCGTGATGAGGTCCGGGAACAGCTGCCTCGCGATGTGGGCCTGCGCGAACTGGTTCTGCAGCCGGCCCCAGTCCGCGGTGACCGCGAAGGCGATCACCGCGGCGACGAAGACGGCGTACTGCGCCGCGCGCGAGAGCCGGCGCTTCTGCCGGCGGGTCAGCCCGGTCTTCTTCGGCTGGATCCGTGTGTCCGTGTCGGTCATGGGGTCAGGAGGCGGCCGGCGAGGCGACGGACGCGTTGTACGGGCCGATCCACTGCTCGTAGATCTTCTTGTACGTGCCGTCGGCCTTGGCGTCCTTGAGGGCCTTGTTGACGGCGTCGAGCAGGGCCTTGTTGCCCTTCTTGACCGTGAAGCCGTACTGCTCGCCGGTCTTGAGGTTGTCGACGACCTTGAACTTCTCGGCGTTGGCCTTGTCCTTCAGCCAGCCCTGGACGACCGGGTAGTCGATGATGACGGCCTGGACCTGTCCGGTGCGCATGCCGTTGAGGACCGCGTCGGAGGAGGCGAAGGAGACCGGGTCGAAGCCCTTGCTCTTGGCGAAGTCCTCGCCGGTGGTCTGCGCCTGGGCGCCGAGCTTCTTACCCTTGGCCTTGACGTCCGCGAGCGAGTTGATCCCGCTGTTCTTGTCGACCAGGACGGCCTGGGTGGCCTCGAAGTACGGGTCGGAGAAGTCGACGTTCTTCTTGCGCTCGGCGGTGATCGTCATGCCGGCGGCGGCCAGGTCGCACTGGCCGGAGTTCAGGAAGGCGCCGGTCTTGAAGTTCTCGAACGGCGTGTCGAGGATCTGCTGCTTGACGCCCAGGTTCTTGGCGACGAGGTCGATCAGGGACACGTCGAAACCCTGCACCTTGCCGTTGATCTCCGACTGGAACGGGGGGTACGGCAGGTGGGTGCAGGTGGTCAGCTGACCGCCCTTGACGAGGTGCACCCCCTTGACCGTCGTCGGGCCGCCGGAGTCGCTGGAGGAGCAACCGGCCACGAGCACGAGCCCGGCCGTCACGGTGGTGGCTGCCAGAAGGCGGGTCCGGCGTCCGAGCGTTTTCATGGGGGATCTCCGTCTGGGGGACCGTGTGCGGGAAGTGTGGGTTCCGATTATAAGGAAGAGTTTGAGTCTCTCAAATCAAACCCATGGTTACGGACCCGTTGCACCTAAGATCGAGGGAGTCCACCTCCGCGCACGGAAGAGAGAACACCGCCGTGACCCACCCCTTCCTCGATCTGCCCCCGCTCGGCGCCGAGCGCTTCGCCGCCATCGAGGACGCGGTCGCCCGGCTGCTGGACACCCGGCAGGACGTGCTGATCACGCAGGGAGAGGCGCTGCTGCCGCTGGAGGGCGCGATCCGCGCGGCGGCCGGTCCGGGCACGGTGGCCCTGAACGTGATCACCGGCCCCTACGGCCAGACCTTCGGCGACTGGCTGCGTGACGCCGGCGCCACCGTGCACGACATCTCCGTGCCCTTCCACACGGCGGTGACCGCCGACCAGATCCGGGAGGCGTTCGCCGAGCATCCCGGGATCGACTTCGTGTCCCTCGTCCACGCGGAGGCGGCGACCGGCAACACCAACCCGGTCGCGGAGATCGGCGAGGTGGTACGGGAGCAGGGCGCGCTGTTCTATCTGGACGCGGTCGCCTCCGTGGGCGCGGAGCCGGTGCTGCCGGACGCGTGGGGTGTGGACCTGTGTGTGATCGGGGCGCAGAAGGCGATGGGCGGCCCGGCGGGTGTGTCGGCGATCTCGGTCAGCGAGCGGGCCTGGGCCCGGATGGCGGCCAACCCCGGCGCGCCGCGCCGCTCCTATCTGTCCCTGCTGGACTGGAAGGAACGGTGGATCGACGCCGGCCGCAAGGTGCTGCCGCACGCTCCGGCGCAGTTGGAGATGCTGGCGCTTCAGGCGTGTCTGGAGCGGATCGAGTCGGTGGGTCTGGACGCGGTGATGGCCCGGCACCGCGACGCCGCGCTGGCCACGCGGGCCGGCGCGGCCGCCCTGGGCGGGGGCCTGGAGCCGTATGTGCACGAGGCGTCCGACGCCGCACCGGTGGCGACGACACTGCGCGTGCCGCCGACAGCGGTGGCCTCGGAACTGGTGGCCCGGGCACTGGCGAACGACCCCACCCTGCCGCTGGCCGCGGGCGGGGGCGCACTGGCCAAGGAGATGATCCGGGTCAACCACTACGGCCCGGACGCATCACCGGAGACGGTCCACAGGTGCCTGTCGGCACTCGGCACGGCGCTCGGTACGGGGCGCTAGGGCCCTAGTTCCCGGGGCTCCCGGTCGGCGGGGCAGGCGCCGTCTCACTGTCAGTGCCCCGTGCCATCCTCCCCCCATGACCGACAACACACCGCAGACCCCGCCGGCCGACGACACCGCCCAGCCCCCGCGCGCCCTTCCCGACGGGCGTCCGATTCCCCCGATGACGGGGTCCGAGCGTGTTCTGCTGGAGGGGTGGCTGGAGTTCCACCGGGCCACGCTGGAGCTGAAGTGCCGGGGGCTGGACGACGCGCAGGTGCGGCTCGCCTCGGCGGAGCCCTCGCCGCTGACCCTGCTGGGGCTGGTCCAGCACCTCGCCGAGGTCGAGAGGAACTGGTTCCAGCGGGTGCTGGGGGGAGTGGACGCGCCGTATCTGTTCCCGGAGAACGCGGGGTACGGCCTCGATCCGGAGCGTGGGCTGGAGGAGGCTCTGGCCGTGTGGCGGGCGGAGATCGAGCATGGGCGACAGGTGCTGGCCGGCCGGGATCTGGAGGACACCGGGCGGATGGTCGACGAGCCGCTGACCGGGGTCGAGGTCAGTGTGCGCTGGGTGCTCATCCATCTCATCGAGGAGTACGCCCGGCACAACGGACACGCCGACATTCTGCGTGAACGAATCGACGGAACCACCGGCGCCTGAATTCAATTATGTTTCACAATTCCCGCCAATTCTCCGGACGATAGCTTCCCGTATTCTTCTGCCCGCTTTTTTGGAGGCTAAACGGGGCAGTTTTCCAGCGGGTTTCTGGCGCGACCTTGACGGTTTCCATGCTGTGACGTACTCCACAGCTCTATGAATTTGCCCGGATTTGTCATGGGGCAATCCGGGCATTTCACTGCACCCTCTGCGCGGCACAGCGACGGCGGCCGTGCATTTACCAATTCACCTCGCTAAATTCGTGCCGCATGACTGCCGCACCCGCAGACCTGATCGTCGACCAGCCGGCGGTGACCGACGGAGCCGCGCTCTGGCGTCTCGCCAAGGAATCGAAAACGCTCGACCTGAACTCCTCGTACAGCTATCTGCTGTGGTGCCGGGACTTCGCCGGCACCTCGGCGGTGGCGCGCGGTGCGGACGGGGAGCCGGTCGGCTTCGTCACCGGCTATGTGCGACCGGACCGTCCGCGCACGCTGCTCGTGTGGCAGGTGGCCGTCGACTCCGCGCACCGGGGCCTCGGCATCGCCGCCACGCTGCTGGAGGGGCTGACCGCCCGGCTCGCCGCCGAGCGCGGCATCACCGACGTGGAGACCACCATCGCCCCGGGCAACACCGCCTCCGAGCGGCTGTTCACCTCCTTCGCCGCCCGGCACGGCGCGCGCCTGGAGCGCGAGGTGCTGTTCCCCGCCGAGCTGTTCCCGGACGGTCCGCACGACCCCGAAGTGCTCTACCGCATCGGCCCGCTGACCGACGTCACCCCCCACTGAAAGCCCACTGAGGAGCGATTCACCGTGACCATCACCCAGCCCGACCTCAGCGTCTTCGAGACACTCGAGTCCGAGGTGCGCAGCTACTGCCGCGGCTGGCCCACGGTCTTCGACCGCGCACAGGGCAGCCGCATGTACGACGAGGACGGCCATGCGTACCTCGACTTCTTCGCCGGTGCCGGCTCACTCAACTACGGCCACAACAACCCCGTACTCAAACGGGCGTTGATCGACTACCTGGCACGGGACGGGGTGACCCACGGCCTGGACATGTCGACCACGGCCAAGCGGAACTTCCTGCAGACCTTCCAGGATCTGGTGCTGCGCCCGCGCGATCTGCCGTACAAGGTCATGTTCCCGGGCCCGACCGGCACCAACGCCGTGGAGTCGGCGCTGAAGCTGGCCCGGAAGGTGAAGGGCCGCGAGGCGATCGTGTCGTTCACGAACGCCTTCCACGGGATGTCCCTGGGCTCGCTCGCCGTGACCGGCAACGCCTTCAAGCGGGCCGGCGCCGGTATCCCGCTGGTGCACGGCACGCCGATGCCGTTCGACAACTACTTCGACGGCACGGTGCCGGACTTCCTGTGGTTCGAGCGGCTGCTGGAGGACCAGGGCTCCGGGCTGAACAAGCCGGCCGCCGTGATCGTGGAGACCGTGCAGGGCGAGGGCGGCATCAATGTCGCCCGGCCCGAATGGCTGCGCGCGCTGAAGGAGCTCTGCGAGCGGCAGGACATGCTGCTGATCGTCGACGACATCCAGATGGGCTGCGGCCGTACCGGCGCCTTCTTCTCCTTCGAGGAGGCGGGGATCACGCCGGACATCGTCACCGTGTCCAAGTCGATCAGCGGCTACGGGCTGCCGATGTCGCTGTGCCTGTTCAAGCCCGAGCTGGACGTGTGGGAGCCGGGCGAGCACAACGGCACCTTCCGGGGCAACAACCCGGCGTTCGTCACCGCCACCGCCGCGCTGGAGACGTACTGGGCCGACGGCTCGGCCATGGAGAAGCAGACCCGTGCCCGCGGTGAGCAGGTCGAGCAGGCGCTGATCTCCATCACCGAGGAGAACCTCGCCGATGTGAAGGAGTACCGCGGGCGCGGGCTCGTGTGGGGCCTGGAGTTCCACGCCAAGGACCGGGCGTCGAAGGTCGCCGGGCGGGCCTTCGAACTCGGGCTGCTCATCGAGACGTCCGGCCCGGAGGGCGAGGTCGTCAAGCTGCTGCCCGCCCTCACCGTCACCCCCGACGAGCTGGACGAGGGCCTGCGCACCCTCGCCCGCGCCGTCCGGGAAACCGTCTGACGGTCTCACCGTCCGAACCGCGCAAAGCCGACCAGGAGGAAGAGCACCACGTGATCGTCCGATCGTTCAAGGACATCGAAGGAACCGACCGGCATGTGAAGGCCAGGTCCGGCACCTGGGAGAGCAAGCGGATCGTGCTCGCCAAGGAGCGGGTCGGCTTCTCCCTGCACGAGACCATCCTGTACGCCGGGACCGAGACGTCGATGTGGTACGCCAACCACATCGAGGCCGTCGTCTGCACCAGGGGCGAGGCCGAGCTCACCGACCACGAGACCGGGCGGACGCACACCATCACGCCCGGCACCATGTACCTCCTCGACGGGCACGAGCGGCACACGCTGCGCGTCAAGGAGGACTTCCACTGCCTCTGTGTGTTCAACCCGCCCGTCACCGGACGGGAGGACCACGACGAGAACGGCGTCTACCCGCTGCTCACCGAGCCCGAGGAGGTGTGAGAACCCATGACCACTGCCAGCGTCACCGATCTCTACCCGACCCGCGGCGCCGCCGAGGTGACCGTCCCGCGCCAGGACCCGGTCGTCTGGGGCTCCCCGGACACACCGGGCCCGATCCCCGTGGCCGATCTGCAGGCGTACGACCGGGACGGCTTCCTCGCCATCGACCAGCTGATCACCCCGGACGAGGTCGAGGTCTACGGCCGTGAGCTGGAACGGCTGGTCACCGACCCGGAGATCCGCGCCGACGGGCGCTCCATCGTGGAGCCGAAGTCGAAGGAGATCCGCTCGGTCTTCGAGGTGCACCGGATCAGCGAGGTGTTCGCGGGGCTGGTGCGCGATCCGCGTGTGGTCGGCCGGGCGCGGCAGATCCTCGGCTCGGACGTGTACGTCCACCAGTCCCGGATCAACGTCAAGCCGGGCTTCGGCGCGAGCGGCTTCTACTGGCACTCGGACTTCGAGACCTGGCACGCCGAGGACGGCCTGCCGCACATGCGCACGGTGTCCGTCTCCATCGCCCTGACGGAGAACTACGACACCAACGGCGGCCTGATGATCATGCCGGGCTCGCACCGGACGTTCCTGGGCTGCGCCGGCGCCACGCCCGAGGACAACTACAAGAAGTCGCTGCAGATGCAGGACGCGGGCACGCCGTCCGACGAGGCGCTGACCGCGCTGGCGGGCGAGCACGGCATCCGGCTGTTCACCGGCAGCGCCGGCTCGGCGACCTGGTTCGACTGCAACTGCATGCACGGCTCCGGCGACAACATCACGCCGTTCCCGCGCAGCAACGTCTTCATCGTGTTCAACAGCGTGGAGAACACGGCCGTGGAGCCCTTCGCGGCTCCGGTGCGGCGGCCGGAGTTCATCGGGGCGAGGGACTTCACTCCCGTCCGCTGAGTGCGGGAACGCCACAGGGGCCTTCGCGTTCGGCGCGGAGGCCCCTGGCGTGTGTCAACCCGTGGTCAGGCCTCCAGCGCGGTCAGCAGGCGGTCCACGTCCGTCTCGGTGTTGTAGAGATGGAAGGAGGCACGGAGGTTGCCCGCGCGGTCGGCGACCTCGATGCCGGCGCGGCTGAGCTCCGGCTGGCGGACGCCGAGTCCGGGGACGGAGACGGTCGCCGAGCCGGGGGCGGGCAGCGGCTCATGGCCGAGGGTTGCCAGTCCGGCGCGGAAGCGGTCGGCGAGGCGCACGGCGTGGTCGTGCACCGCGGAGATGCCGAGCTCTTCGAGCAGTTCGAGGGAGCTGCGCAGCCCGGCGTAGGTGAACAGCGCGTGGGTGAGGTCGAACCGCCGTGCGGAGTGGGCGAGTTCGGCGACCGGGCCGTAGCAGCTGTCCCAGGGCTCCTCGCCCGCGACCCAGCCGGCGAGCACCGGGGTGAGTCCGCCGAAGTCCTCGGGGACGGTGAGGAAGGCGGCGCCGTGCGGGCCGAGGAGGAACTTGTAGGCGACGGTGGCGGTGAAGTCGTACTGTGCGGCGTCCACGGGGAGCCAGCCGGCGGCCTGGGAGAAGTCGACGTAGGTGCGGGCGCCGTGCGCGCGGGCGGCCTCGCGCAGGGCGGGCAGATCGGCGAGCCGCCCGTCGGCGGACTGGACGGCGCTGACCGCGACGAGCGCGGTGCCCGGCCGGACGGACTCGGCGAGCCGCTCCAGCGGGACCGTGCGCACCTTGAGGTCGCCGCGGACGTGGAACGGGTTCAGCACGGAGGTGAAGTCGTCCTCCGCGGTGAGGACTTCGGCGCCCGGGGGCAGCGAGAGGGCGAGCAGACCGGTGTGGGCGGCGACCGAGGCGCCCGCCGCGACCCGGTCGGCCGGGACGCCGGCCAGCCGGGCGTACGCCGCCCGGCAGGTCTCCACGTTCTCGTGCAGCGGAAGCAGCGGGCGGCCCTCGGCCCGCATCAGTGCCGCCTCGTGCAGGGCGGTGACGGCGCGGGCGGGCAGCAGGCCGTTGCTCGCGGTGTTGAGGTAGCTGGTCCTCGGGCTGAACTCGGCGCGGACAAGGCTGTCGAACGTCTCCGTGGTGTCCATGGGACCACTCTGCGTCCCCGGGAAGTACCCGTCCATTGCCGATTTTTACGTGGTTCCTCTCAGTAACGCTTATGCAACGGCCCTGACCTGCGGTTTCAGTCCTGCTGCGGCACCGCGCACCCGTCAGGTCCGCAGGCCGCGCCCTCTGCCGGGTCCCCCTGGTCGACCGGTTTCAGCGGTGAGTGCTCGCCCCAGGCCTGGGTCAGCGCCCGGCTGAAGACCTCGGCGGGCTGGGCGCCGGAGACGCCGTACTTCCGGTCGAGGACGAAGAACGGCACACCGGTGGCGCCGAGCTGCGCGGCCTCGGCCTCGTCGGCGCGGACCTCGTCGGCGTGGCGGGACGGGTCGGCGAGCACCGCGCGGGCGGCCTCGGCGTCGAGACCGGCCTCGGCGGCCAGTTCGACGAGCCGTTCGTCGCCCTCGGTGAAGACGGACCGCTCCTCGGCGAAGTTCGCCCGGTACAGGAGCTGGATCAGCTCGTCCTGCCTGCCCTGCTCCTTGGCGAAGTGCAGCAGGCGGTGCATGTCGAAGGTGTTGCCGTGGTCGCGGCCCCGGGTGCGGTAGTCCAGGCCCTCGGCGGCGGCCTGGGCGCCCAGGTTGTCCTCGCCGGCCTCGGCCTGTGCCTCGCTCATGCCGTACTTTCTGGTGAGCATCGTGACCACCGGCTGGACGTCACCCTTGGCGCGGCCCGGGTCCAGCTCGAAGGAGCGGTGCACCACCTCGACGTCGTCACGGTGCGGGAAGGCTGCCAGCGCCTTCTCGAAGCGGGCCTTGCCCACGTAGCACCAGGGGCAGGCGATGTCGCTCCAGATCTCGACGCGCATTCTTCGGCTCTCTCCAGGTCGTACGGGCGCGGAGGCTTTCTCCACCGCCAGTACGTGAACGTTCAAACAGCCATGTTCATTCCCCGGATCCCGCGGTGCCTCACTCCCCGGGCACCCGGAAGCGCAGAAAGAGGTGGTGGTCGCCCTCGGCGGGCGGGTTCTCGGGGTCGGGCACCCAGCCCTGGCGGGCGTAGAAGCCCTGGGCACGGGTGTTGTCCGTGTGGACGTCGAGGACCGCCGTGCGCTTGCCGTCGGCCCGCCACTGCTCCACGCAGGCCTGGTGCAGGGCCGTACCGATACCGGAGCGCCAGCGGTCGGGGTCGACGTGGAACTGGAACAGTTTGACCGTGTCGGCGCGGGCGCCGTCCGGGGTGCGGAAGGAGGCGATGGCGACGATCCGGCCCTGCGCGACGGCGCACAGCACATGGCCGTCGGGGCGCTCGATGGAGCCGCGCCAGGCCTCGGCCCAGTCGATGTCGGCCTGCGGCAGGCCGTCCGGGTAGTAGGTCGAGCGGGCCCGGACGTGCAGATCGGCGATGGCTTCGGTTTCGGCGGCCAGGGCGGTGCGGATCACCAGGGCGCCGTTGACTCGTTCACTGATCATGCAACGGAGGACGTGAGGGGGGTCGTGTCGGTTCCGTGGTGATCTGTCGCGGTGGTCCTCGTCCTCAGCTGCCGTCCCGGAGGTCGTCCGGCCAGCCGGGCCGGTAGGTGAGGTGGTCGTACGTCACCACGCACCCCTCCCCCAGCGGCGACTGGGTCATGAAGCCGACCAACGCGGCACCGGTCTCCTCGTCGTCGCCCAGGGTGAACAGCCGGACGAAGGTCCAGCGCTCGCCGTCCCTGGAGGCGTGGAAGGCGACGGCCCGCCCGGTCCGGCTGATCCGCAGCCACACCGAACTCCCGTCCACGGTGAAGGAGTTGCAGTCGTCGGAGTGTCCCCGGGTGACCACCGTGCAGACGGTGGGCACGTCCGGGGAGTACTCCAGACAGAGCTTGGCCCAGGCCCGCTCGCCGACGTGGACGTAGAGCACGCCCGCGTCGAAGGGCGCGTTGAACCCGACCGTGACCCGGGCGCTCAACCGGAAGTCCCCCTCCGGCGCGCCCAGCAGCCGGGGCGCGTCGGAGGCGGGGTCCAGGGCTTCCCCGGTGGGCGTGACGAACCGGTCCTGCCGGGACCCGGCCCATCCGGTCAGCACCCCGTCCTCGTAGGACCAGTGCCCGTCGGGGCCGTAGGTGCGCAGCGGGAAAGGGAGTTCGGGGAGTTCCACGTCCATCGCTCGATTCTCTCAAGCGAGCCTGTGGGCCGGCCCGGGGGCAGCCGGCCCACGCCCCCCGGCGCTACCGCTCCAGGACCCCGTTGAACCTCCGGGGAAGCCCCAGGGGGTTCTCGTCCCTCAGCTCGGCCGGCAGCAGAGCCGCGGGCGCGTTCTGGTAGGCCACCGGCCGCAGCCACCGCTCGATGGCCGTGCCGCCCACGGAGGTCGACGTGGAGGTCGTCGCCGGGTACGGCCCCCCGTGATGCTGCGCGGGCGCCACCGCGACCCCCGTGGGCCACGCGTTCACGACCACGCGCCCGGCCAGCGGAGTCAGCTCGGCGAGGATCTCCGCGCCCCGGCCCTGACCGGCGGCCTCCTCCGAGGAGAGCTGGACGCTCGCCGTGAGGTTGCCCGGCAGCCGCGACAGCACCGCCGCGGCCTCGGCCTCCTCGGCATAGCGGGCCACCACGGTGACCGGCCCGAAGCACTCCTCCAGCAGCAGGTCGTGCGCCCCCTCCTCGGCCAGCTTCTCCGCCGGCACCGTGAGGACCCCCGCGCTGACCGTGTGCTCGCCGCCCGCGCCCGGTGTGACGGGCGAGTCGACCTCCGCCAGCTCGGCCCGCTCGCGCACCCCGGCGACGAAGTTGTCGCGCATACGGTGATCGAGCAGGACGCCCGCCTCGGTGTCGCTGACGGCGTCGGTCAGCGCCTTCACCAACTGGTCACCGCCGGCGCCGGACGGCACCAGCACCAGTCCCGGCTTCACACAGAACTGCCCGACCCCGAGCGTCATGGACCCGGCGAGCCCGGCGCCGATCGTCTCGCCGCGCTCGGCGGCGGCCGCCTCCGTCACCAGGACCGGGTTCAGCGAGCCCAGTTCGCCGTGGAACGGGATCGGCACCGGACGCGCCGCGGCGGCGTCGAAGAGCGCGCGCCCGCCGCGTACCGACCCGGTGAAGCCCGCCGCGGCGACCGACGGGTGCCGGATCAGCTCGATGCCCGCCTCGAAGCCGTGCACGAGGCCGATGACGCCCTCGGGGATGCCGTGCCCGGCGGCGGCCCGGCGCAGCACCTTGGCGACCAGTTCGGACAGGGCCGGGTGGTCGGGGTGGGCCTTGACGACCACCGGGCAGCCGGCCGCCAGCGCGCTCGCCGTGTCACCGCCGGCGACGGAGAAGGCGAAGGGGAAGTTGGAGGCGGAGTAGACGGCGACGACACCGAGGGGGACCTTGTGGCGGCGCAGGTCCGGGACGGGCGGGGTGGCGGTGTCGTCGGGGTGGTCGATGACGACGTCCAGGAAGGCGCCCTCGTCGACGATGTCGGCGAAGGCCCGCAACTGATAGCCGGTCCGGGCCAGTTCGCCGGTGAGCCGGACCGGCCCGAGGGCGGTCTCGGCGTCGGCGGTCTCGACCAGGGCGTCCCGGGCCGCGTCCAGGCCCGCGGCGGCCGAGCGCAGGAAGGCGGAGCGCACCGCGCGGTCGGCCAGCGCGCCGCGCGCGGCGCGGGCCGCCCTGACGGCGGTGTCCACCTCCTGGGCTGTGGCCTCCACCGCAACCTGTTCACGCTGCTTCCCGGTGCGCGGGTCGACACTCCAGACTGGTGCTGCTGCCACCGCGGGTCCCTCCCAGTCAGACCGCACTTCATGCGATAACTCGGTCACCCATCAGCCGCGTTCGATATACTGAACGCCGTCTCTGATGATGAATATGCTGCTCGGAGACTACATATCTCGGGACCTGAATATCCAGGCCCTCGTCGGACGAAGGGGTCAAGGGCGATGACGGCAGGCGACACAGGCGGCGGGGCACAGGTCAAGTCCGCGGTACGGACCGTTGAGCTGCTGGAGTACTTCGCCGGCCGGCCCGGTATGCACTCCCTCGCGGCCGTGCAGGAGGCCGTGGGGTACCCCAAGTCCAGCCTGTACATGCTGCTGCGCACACTCGTGGAGCTGGGCTGGGTGGAGACGGACGCGACCGGCACGCGGTACGGCATCGGGGTGCGGGCGCTGCTCGTGGGCACCTCGTACATCGACGGCGACGAGGTCGTGGCCGCCGCGCGGCCGACCCTGGACCGGCTCTCGGACGACACCACGGAGACCATCCACCTGGCCCGGCTCGACGGCATCAACGTCGTCTATCTGGCCACCCGGCAGTCCCAGCACTATCTGCGCCCCTTCACCCGGGTGGGGCGCCGGCTGCCGGCCCACTCCACCTCCCTCGGCAAGGCGATCCTGGCCACGTACTCCGACGAGCAGGTGCGCAAGCTGCTGCCGGAGACCCTGCCCGCGCTCACCGAGCACACCCTCACCGACCGGGAGAAGCTCATCGAGGAGCTGCACCAGGTGCGGGAGCAGGGCTTCGCGGTCGACCGCGAGGAGAACACGCTGGGCCTGCGCTGCTTCGGCGTGGCGATCCCGTACCGCACCCCGGCCCGGGACGCGATCAGCTGCTCGGTGCCCGTGGCCCGGCTGACGCCCACCCATGAGCAGATGATCAAGGACGCGCTGTTCGACGCGCGCGACCGGCTGGCGCTGGCCACGCGCCGGCTGTAGACCCGGCGCCACGGGGCACGCCGGGCCGCCGCGTCCTCCTCGGCGCCCGGTGTCTCCCCCGTGCGGCGGAGCGGGATCGTCGGCGGGCAGGAAGTGCGCGGGCCCGCCCGCGCGGGAGCGTTGCCGCATGACGCAATCGACCGCTCTCGCCCCGGCCACCGCCGGCGTCTCCGCACGACGCCGGCTGCTGCGCCTCGTCGCCATCGCCGCCTGTCTGCCGTATCTCTGCCTCAAGGTCGCCTGGATCGCCGGGAGTCACGCGGGCATCCCGGACGGGAGCCCGTTGCTGGAGCACCGGGTGACCATGATCGTCGCCAATGGGCTGACCGTGCTGATGGACGCGGCCGTCGTGGTGCTGGCGCTGCTGCTGACCCGGCCGTGGGGACGGCGGGTGCCCGCCTGGCTGCTGGCCGTGCCGATGTGGATCGCCACCGGGCTGCTGGCGCCGATCATGGCCGGATTCCCGGCGCAGTTGGTGCTCGACGCCGTGCGCGGGGGCGGCGCGGCCGGCGCCGGGGACAAGCCGTACCTCGCCGGCTGGGTGTTCTCCGTGGTGTACGGCGGGTTCATCGTGCAGGGCCTGGCCCTCGGGACGCTGTTCGCCGGGTACGCCCGGGACCGGTGGGGGCACCTGTGGCGGGGGCGGGTCCGGGAGCTGCCGGCGCTGGGCACGGCCCGGGAGGCCGTGTCCGCCCGGCGGACGACCGCGGTGGTGGCGGCGGTGGCGCTGTTCCCGGCCGGTACCAGGGCGCTGTGGGCCTGCGGCGGCACGGCGGGGCTGGGCGCGAGCCACCCCGGCGGCCGGCTGATGGACCTGCTGATGGCCGTCTCGCTGACCGCCGCCGTGCTCGGCACCGGGCTGCTCGCGCTGCGGCGCGGCAGCGGGCTGCCGGTCGCGGTGCCGCTCGCCCTGGCCTGGACCGGCTCCGGAGCGGCCGCCTGCTGGGGCGCCTGGATGGCCCTCGGCAGCCTCACCGTCGCACAGGACGCCGCCGTTCGTCCGACAGCGACGCTGACTCTGACCTACGCTGGGCAGGTGATCACCGGCTTTCTCGTGGCTTGTCTCGCTGCCCGCTTCCTCGCGGACCGGTCCGTCAAGGCGCGTGCGTGCGCGGGGCGTTGAGGGCTCTCTTCGGCGGGCGGGCGCGGCGCCGGTGGGTCCATCTGATCCTGGGCGGCGCGCTCGCCATGCCGTACGTCCTCGTCGGCTCGGTGATCGTCGGGCCGTTCACCGGCGTGGACAACGTCTTCGGTTCGCTGCCGCTGCAACTCGGCTCGTTCGCCCTCGGGTTGCCGATGGCGGCCCTGACCTCGCTGTTCCCCCTGACCCGGCCGCTGGAGTCGGCCGCCGTACGGGCCCTGTGCGGGGTCGAGGGGGACGACGCGCTCGCCCACGGCCCGGCCCGCACCCGGGCCGAACGGGCGCGTACGGCCCTGTGGTTCACCCTGCATCTGGGGTTCGGCGGGATCGTCGCGGGGATGTCGCTGGCGGTGCCCCCGTTCGCGGTGGTCCTGATCGTGCTGCCGCTGTTCGCCCGGCTGCGCCGCACCCCGCTCGCCCTGCCCCACGCCCTCGACCACTCCTGGGCGTTGGCGCTGTCCCCGCTCGCGGGCCTGGCCATGCTGCTCGGGCTCGCCGCGTGCGCGGCGGGCTGCGGGGCGCTGCTGGCCCGCTGGGCACCGGCGCTGCTCGGGCCCACCGCGCAGGACCGGCTGGCCGCCGCCGAGGCCCGCGCCGCCGACCTCGCCGTACGCAATCGGCTCGCCCGCGAACTGCACGACTCCGTCGGTCACGCGCTGAGCGCCGTCACCCTCCAGGCGAGCGCGGCCCGCCGGCTCCTCGGCACCGACCCGGAGTTCGTGCGCGAGGCGCTCGCCGCCATCGAGGACACCACCCGGCGCACGGTCGGCGAACTCGACGCCGTGCTCGGCGTGCTGCGGGACGGGGACGCGCCCGACGCCGCGCCCGCGCCGACCCTCGCGGGCGACCTGGACGGGCTGCTGCGCCGCACCCGGGCCGCCGGACAGCCGGTGACGGCCACCGTCGCCACCGCCCCCGCCGCGCTGCCCGCGCTGGTCTCCCGGGAGGCGTACCGGATCGTGCAGGAGGGTCTGAGCAACGCCCTCAGACACGCCGGCACCCCGGTCGCGGTCCGTATCGCCGTCGCCGACGGCCGGCTGGAGATCACCGTCGAGAACCCGCTCGGCGCCGCCCCGGCCCCGCGCCCCGGCGGCGGCCACGGCCTGCGGGGCGTCGCCGACCGGGTGCGGCTGCTGGGCGGCACGGCGCACGCGGGCGCGTCGGGGGACACCTGGCGCCTGTCCGTACGGCTGCCCCTGACCACGCCCACGACCGGCGCCGCCGGGGCGACAACCGCCCGCCCGCTGCCGAAGGGATCCGTATGACCCGGCCCGCCGTCCGGATCGTCCTCGCCGACGACGAGCGCATGGTCCGCACCGCCCTGCGCGCCATCCTCTCCGCCGAACCGGGCCTCGCGGTGGTGGGCGAGGCGACCACCGGCGCCGAGGCCGTGTCGGTGGTCCGGGAACTGCGCCCCGACGTCGTGCTCATGGACGTGCGCATGCCGGAGATCGACGGCATGCGGGCCACCGAACAGATCGTCGCCACCCTGGAGCCGCCACCACGGATCGTCGTCGTGACCACCTTCGAGAACGACTCCTATGTGTACGACGCCCTGCGCGCCGGCGCCGCCGGCTTCCTGCTGAAGCGGTCCGACGCCGACACCCTGGTGCAGGCGGTACGGCTGGTCGCGCAGACCGACAGCCTGCTGTTCCCGGCGGCCGTACGGGCCCTCGCCGACCAGTACGCGCGCCGCAGCGCCCCGTCCGCGCCCTGGGTGAGCAAGCTCACGGGACGCGAGCGCGATGTGCTGCGGCACATGGCCGGGGGCCTGACCAACGCCGAGATCGCCCGCCGGCTGGAGGTGGGTCCCGCGACCGTGAAGTCGCATGTGGCGGCCGTCCTCGCGAAGACCGGCGCCCGGGACCGCACCCAGGCGGTGATCGCCGCGTACGAGGCCGGTTTCCTGAGCGCGGGATGAGAAATCGGGGCGTACGGGAACGATCAGCCCCGTCCCGAACGTCTTCGAAGCGGGATGAACAAGACGATCAGGCGGGCGTCCGTCTTCGCGCTGCTGCTCGTGCTGGCTCTGCTGGTCAGGGCGACATGGGTGCAGTTCTACGACGGCAAGGCCCTCGCGGACGACAACGACAACCGGCGGAACGCGATACAGACCTACTCGCAGCCGCTCGGCAACATCATCGTGGCCGGTAGCGCCATCACCGGCTCCGCCAGGACGAAGGGGAGCGACCTCGCGTACAAGCGGACGTACACGGACGGCAAGCTCTACGCGGCGGTGACGGGCTATGCCTCGCAGGCCTATGCCCCCACCCAGCTGGAGGGCATCTACCAGAACGTGCTGAACGGCACGGACAACCGGCTGAAGGCCGTGATGGACACGCTCACCGGCAAGCGCGCCGCTCCGGGCAACGTGCTCACCACGATCGACCCGGACGTGCAGAAGGCCGGGTACCGCGCGCTCGGCGACAAGAAGGGCGCGGCCGTCGCGATCGACCCGAAGACCGGCAGGATCCTCGCAGTGGTGTCGACGCCGTCGTTCGACCCCGGCACGCTCACGGCCGCCAACACGGCAGGGATCGCCTGGAAGCAGCTCACCGCCGACAAGGACAAGCCGCTCACCAACCGCGCGCTGCGCCAGCCGCTGCCGCCCGGCTCGACGTTCAAGCTGGTCGTGGCGGCGGCCGCGCTGGAGGACGGGCTGTACAAGAACGTGGACGTCCGGACCGACAGCCCCGACCCGTACATCATGCCGGGCACGACGCGCCCGCTGGCGAACGAGAACAAGTCGGCGCCGTGCAAGGACGCCTCGATCCGCACGGCCCTGCGGTACTCCTGCAACAACGTCTTCGGTCACATGGCCGTCCAGCTCGGCCAGGACAAGGTGAAGGCGATGGCCGAGAAGTTCGGCTTCAACGACGACAAGCAGGACGTGCCGGTGCGGGCCTACGCCAGCGTGTACCCCTCCGGCATGGACAAGGCGCAGACCGCGCTGTCCGGCATCGGCCAGTTCGATGTGACCGCGACCCCGCTGCAGATGGCCATGGTGTCCGCCGCCATCGCCAACGGCGGCAAGCTGGTCTCGCCGCATATGGTGTCGCAGATCACCGACAGTGACGGCGATGTCCTGCAGAACGACGACGACAGCGCGGACAGCACGGAGATCGTCAGCTCCTCGACCGCCGAGCAGCTGCAGTCGGCGATGGAGACGGTGGTCAAGGACGGCACGGGCACGAACGCGCTGATCGACGGGGCCACCGTCGGCGGCAAGACCGGCACCGCCCAGCACGGCGAGAACAACAGCAAGACGCCGTACGCCTGGTTCACGTCCTTCGCCAAGTCCGACAGCGGCGGCAAGGAGGTGGCCGTCGCGGTGATGGTCGAGCAGTCGGACGCGGCACGCTCGGAGGTCAGCGGCAACGGTCTGGCGGCCCCGGTGGCCAAGGCGATGATGCAGGCGGCGCTGAAGTAAGGGGCGACTGAAGTGAGGGGCCGCTGAGATGAGGGGCGGCCGCCTCACTTCGCCCGACGGCGCCGGAATCCGGTTCGCTCCGCCATACGCTGTCCGGCCCCCCGTACGACGGACACAAAACCATCACTGCTACGCTCCGATCTCCATCCGGCACTCCTCCGGATGCCCGCATGTCATTCACATGACAACCGCACCACCACAACTGCCTCATCGAGAAGAGGTCACCCGTGGGCACAGTCGTCGACGACGCCGCCTCCGTGGAATTCCATGCCTTCTTCGAACGCCACTACGCCGAACTCGCCCGGCTGGCCCATCTGTTGACCGGTGAGGCGGACGCAGCCGACGATCTGGCGGCGGATGCGCTGCTGGCCCTGTGGCGCCGCTGGGACCGGGTGCGCGCGGCCGACCATCCGGTGGCGTACGCGCGGGGCGTGGTCGCCAATCTGGCCCGCACCCGGATCCGCGGCGCGGTGCGCGAGCGCCGGCGGATCGCCCTGTTCTGGTCGCACCGCGAGGAGCGGACCGAGAACCCGGACGTGGCCGGGGTGGTGGACGTCCAGGAGGCGCTGCGCAGGCTGCCGTTCCGTAAACGGGCGTGTGTGGTGCTCCGGCACGCGTTCGACCTCTCGGAGAAGGACACCGCGCTCGCCCTCGGGGTGTCGGTGGGTACGGTGAAGAGCCAGACGTCCAAGGCCATGGCCGAACTGCAACGGCAGCTCGGCCCCGCGGGCGACGTGCGGCGGATGCACGCGGCCATGGCGGGCCGGGGCGACGAGAGCGGAGGAAGGAACCGATGAGGCGGCAGGACGTGCACGACGAGCTGCGCGCCCGGCTGCACGAGGCGGCCGAGGCCCATGAACCCGACCGCGCGCGCATCCTGGCCCGCGTGGAGCGCGGCATGGCCGGGCGGCCCGGCCCCGCGCGCCGGGCCGCACACCGGCCGGTCCTGGGCTGGGTGCGGGTGGCCGGTGCCACCGCGGCGGTCGCCGGGGTGCTCGCGGTCGGCGGGTACGCGGTGGCGTCCGGGGTGAAGGAGCAGCCGCCGGCGCGGCAGACGGTGGCGGTCTCCCCGACGCCCACGCCGTCACGGGACACGCCGAGCCACACGCCCGCGCCGTCGGCGGATCCGCCGCCGAGCAGGGCACCGCGGTCCTCCCCCGGCGCGGACAACGGCTCCCCCGCCACGAAGCCGACCGCGGCGGCGCCCGCCCGGGAGCAGGACGGCCCGCTGTGGTCGGACGGCTCGGTCGACCCGCACAGCAACGACTTCTGGGCACAGAGCGACCTCACCCTGAAGACCGGCGCACAACTCTCCTCCCTCACCGTCCAGTTGAAGGTCGCGCAGACCGGCGCCGTCAGCTCGACCGGCGCCTGGCGCTCACTGCCGGAGCAGGACTTCGACCTCACGGTCGGTGAGAAGGACGGCTTCCTGGTCTACACCTGGATACTCAAGGAGGGCCGTACCGTCCCCAAGGGCGAGTGGGTGTTCGCCGGGCAGTACAACCATCAGCGCGGCGGCCGGGACGCCACCGGCGACCGCTACACGATCAAGGCGACGGCGGACGGCCGACAGCGCACGGTGAGCGGCGACTTCGCAGCTCGCACCAAGTGACGAGGGCGGCTCACAGTCTGGTCGCGACCGGTCCGAGGCTCTGCCTCGCACGGCCGGCGAGCCCCCGCCACGGCACGGTGCTGCCGGTGACGGGGGCCGGGTACGCCGGCCCGCTCAGGGCGTACGGCTGAGCGGCGGGGGCGTCAGGAGACGAAGTACGTCGGGTTCGGGATCTTGTACGTACGGTCCGCCTGGCCGCCGTCGAGGTCCGAGTACTGGTCGCCGAAGTTGGCGATGATCTCGTAGCCGAGGTCGTCCTCGATGTGCCGGCGGGTGCCGGACTTGTACTGCACGGTCGTGCAGTTCCAGGCGCCCGGGGTGGCGCAGTCGCCCAGGTAGGCCGGCGGGTTGGCCTTGTCCTTGAGGAACATGTGGTCGGCGTCGAGGTTCACATCGGCGCCGACCTTCTTCAGGTTGGCGACGGCGGCGGCGCGCTGCGCCTCCGACAGGCCGGAGTTGTAGAAGACCTCGACACCCTTGGACGCGGCGTACTGCACCAGCTCGGGGCTGCCGAAGACGGCCGGGCGGTCGGCGCGGTTCACGTAGTCGTTCCACGTGGTGGGGTTGAACGTGTAGTTGTAGCGCTTCTCGTAGTCGAGGCTGAGCAGCAGCGTGTCGTCGATGTCGAAGACGACGGCCGGCTTCTCGCCGTGGCGGTGCGCCTTGCGGGCCGCCTTGTCGATATAGCGCTTGGCGTCCGCGTCCAGCTGCGCCAGGTCCTTGGCGTACGGGCTGTCCGGGGACGCCTGGTAGACGCCGTTGCTGTCGGCGGTCGTGCCGTAGTAGGTGTCGATGTCCTTCACCAACTGCCCCATGTTGTAGGGCTCGTGGGTGGAGTTCGCCGTCGACTGCCCGGCGGTGGCCGAGCCCGCGCCGAAGAGCGCGAGACCGGCGAGAGCACAGGCGGCACCGGTGGCGGCGACTCTGTGGGACTTCCGCATGGATTCTCCGGATCTGGTGAATGAGAGTGATGTACCAGGTCAGAGACTGTCTACGCGCATAACACCGGTGCCTGCGAGTGCTGTTATCCGATCGATATGATTTTCGCTGCCGACGGTCAGTTCATCGTCGCGCCGATCGTCGTGCTTAGCGGGAGCTGGAAGACGGTCTCGGCGATGATCACGCTGCCCAGCGAGTTGATCATCCGCAGCTCGGCGAAGATCCGGAACAGCGGGACCAGCAGCAGCGCGCCCGGCACGAACTGCGAGCACAGCAGGGCCGGCAGGAAGCCGCGCTTGAGGCGGAAGTCGAAGCGGGCGAGCGCGTAGCCGCCGGCGAGCGTGACGACCGTGGTCAGCACCAGGGTGGCGAGACCGACGTAGACGCTGTTGGTGAAGTAGGTGCCGAAGCCGCGCTCGGTCCACACCTTCTGGAAGTGCTCGAAGGTCATCGGCCAGGGCACGAGGGAGGTCGAGCCGGCCGGACGCAGGGCGAAGAGCAGGATCCAGCAGAAGGGGATCAGGGTGAACAGGAGATAGACCGACAAGGGGACATAGATCTGCCAGCGCGGCACCTCGTCCCAGGCGCGGCGCTTGCCGCGGGTCCGGGCGGGCTCGGGCACCGTGTGCTCGGGCGCGGGAGCGATCTCGGTGATCACTTGGCCTCACCTCCGAACTTGCTCAGCCGCAGACAGACGATCGAGCAGAAGAGCAGGATCACGAACGCCACCGTGGTCAGGGCGGAGGCGTAGCCGAAGTTGTGGGCGTCGACACTGGTGTCGGCGGTGTAGAGGATCAGCGTCGTGGTCTCCCCCGCCGGGCCGCCGCCCGTCAGGGTGTAGAGCAGGTCGACGTTGTCGAACTCCCACACCGCCCGCAGCAGGGTGGACAGCACGATGGCGTCCTTCAGATGGGGCAGCGTGATGTGCCAGAACTGCTTCAGCCGCCCGGCGCCGTCCGCCTCGGCGGCCTCGTACAGGTCCTTCGGCACGGACTGCAGGTCGGCGAGGATGAGGATCGCGAAGAAGGGCACGCCCCGCCACAGGTCGGCCACGACCGCCGCAGGGACGACGGTCGAGGTGTCCGACAGCCAGCTGGTGCCGTAGGAGCCCAGCCCCGCGTCGGCGAGGTAACGGGTGGTGCCCGTCTGGGAGTTGTAGAGGAGCACCCAGATCGCGGAGGTCAGCACGCCGGAGACGGCCCACGGGGAGAAGACCAGGGCCCGGCCCAGGGCCCGACCCACGAAGGTCTGGTTGACGATCAGCGCGAGCGCGAGCCCGAACAGCAGCTGCAGGCCGACTTCCACCACGACCCACTTGGCGCTGAAGGTCAGCGTGTCCCAGAACTGGGGGTCGTGGGCGAAGGCCTGGGTGAAGTTGCCGAGGCCCGCGAAGCCGTTCCGCCACGGCTTGGTCGGGTTGTGGTTCTGCAGGCTGTAGTAGAAGACGCTGAGCACCGGGTAGGCGATGAAGCCCAGCATCAGCAGGGCCGCCGGCGCGATCAGCAGGTACGGCAGCCTGCGCGGGGTCGCTGGGGCACGGCGCCGCCGGGGTGGCGCGGGGGGTTTCGCCACGGCTGCGGCTTGGGCCATGACTGTTCTCCGTTCGCAGTAAGCGATTTCCGACCGATGTTCGAGATGTCGACCGTGCAGGGCCGCGGTCGAGGGCGGGTGTCAGCCCGCGTACGGGTCCGGCACCTGGCCCGGCCGGGCCAGGAACTCGAAGTCGCAGCCGGTGTCGGCCTGGGTGATCTGCCCGTTGAAGAGGACTCCGTAGCCGCGCTCGTACCGGGCGGGCGGAGGTGTCCACGCGACCCTGCGCCGCGCCAACTCCGCGTCGTCCACGTGGAGATGGAGGCTGCGCGCCGCGACGTCCAGGGTGATCAGCTCCCCGGTGCGTACGAGCGCCAGCGGGCCGCCGATGTACGACTCCGGGGCCACGTGCAGCACACAGGCGCCGTAGCTCGTGCCGCTCATCCGGGCGTCGGAGATCCGGACCATGTCCCGCACGCCCTGCCTCAGCAGATGGTCCGGAATGGGGAGCATGCCGTACTCGGGCATGCCGGGGCCGCCCTTGGGGCCGGCGCCCCGCAGCACCAGCACGGTGTCGGCGGTGATGCCGAGCGCCGGGTCGTTGATGGTGCGCCGCATGGTCCGGTAGTCGTCGAAGACGACGGCCGGCCCGGTGTGCCGGAGCAGGCGGGGCTCGGCGGCGATGTGCTTGATGACCGCGCCGTCCGGGCAGAGGTTGCCGCGCAGCACCGCGACCCCGCCCTCGCCCGCGACCGGGTTGTCACGGGGGCGGATGACGTCGTCGTCGTGCACCCGCGCGCCCTCCAGCTGCTCGCGCAGGGTGTCGTACGACACCGTCGGCCGGTCCAGATGGAGCAGATCGGTGATCCGGGACAGGAAGCCGGGCAGGCCGCCCGCGAAGTGGAAGTCCTCCATCAGATACCGCTGCCCGCCGGGGCGGACGTCGGCGAGGACGGGCACGGTCCGGGCGATGCGGTCGAAGTCGTCCAGGGTGAGCTTCACACCGGCCCGGCCGGCCATGGCGATCAGATGGATCACGGCGTTGGTGGAACCGCCGAGGCCGAGAACGGTGGTTGCGGCGTCCTCGAAGGCCGCACGGGTGAGGATCCGCGACAGCCGCCGGTCCTCGCGCACCAGCTCCACGGCCGTCATCCCGGCCTTGGCGGCCATCCGGTCGTGCCCGGAGTCGACGGCCGGAATGCTCGACGCGCCCGGCACGGTCACCCCGAGGGCCTCGGCGGCGGCGGTCAGCGTGGACGCCGTCCCCATGGTCATGCAGTGGCCGGGCGAGCGGGCCAGGCCGCTCTCCAGCTCGGCCATCTCGCAGTCACCGATGAGTCCCGCGCGCTTGTCGTCCCAGTACTTCCACATGTCGGTGCCGGAGCCGAGGACCTCGCCGCGCCAGTGGCCCGGCAGCATGGGCCCGGCGGGCACGAACACTGCGGGCAGGTCGACGGAGGCGGCGCCCATCAGCAGCGCCGGGGTCGACTTGTCGCACCCGCCCATCAGCACGGCGCCGTCCACCGGATAGGACCGCAGCAGTTCCTCGGTCTCCATCGCCAGCAGGTTCCGGTAGAGCATCGGGGTCGGCTTCTGGAAGGTCTCACTGAGGGTGGAGACCGGGAATTCCAGGGGGAAGCCGCCGGCCTGCCACACCCCCCGCTTCACCGCCTGTGCGCGATCCCGCAGATGCACATGGCACGGGTTGATGTCGGACCAGGTGTTGAGCACGGCGATCACGGGCTTGCCCAGGTGTTCCTCGGGCAGATACCCCAGCTGCCGGGTCCGGGCCCGGTGGCTGAACGACCGCAGCCCGTCGGTCCCGTACCACTGGTGGCTTCTCAGCTTCCTCATATGGACCATCCCGCGGCGATGGCGGCGACCTCGGCGCGCTCGTCCTCGGGCAGGAGCCGGCTCGGCGGGCGGACGTCGCGGCGGCACAGGCCGAGGGCGGCGAGGGCCTCCTTGACGACCGTGACGTTGTTGGCCGAGCCGTGGGCGGCGCGGAGTTCCTCGAAGCGGCGGATCTGCTCCCAGACCTTCATGGCGGCCGGGTGGTCCCCGGACCGCAGCGCTTCCAGCATGTTCAGCGAGACGGCCGGGGCGACGTTCACGAGCCCCGAGGTGAAGCCGGTGGCGCCCGCCGAGAAATAGGACGGGGCGTACGGTTCGGCGAGGCCGGCGACCCAGACGAAGCGGTCAAGGCCCGCGTCCCGCGCGAAGCCCGCGAACCGTGCGGCGTCCGGTACGGCGTACTTCACACCGATGACGTTCGGGCAGTGGCCGGCGAGTTCGGCGAGCCGGGCGCCGGGCAGCTGCGCGTTGCGGATGTACGGCACCACGCCCAGCTCGGGCACGGACTCGGCGATGGCGCGGTGGTAGTCGACCCAGCCGGCCGCCGAGACGTACGGGTGGACGGGCTGGTGGACCATGACCATCGGGGCGCCCAGGTCACGGGCGTGCCGGGCGGAGGCGATGGCGGTGGGCAGGTCGTGGCCGACGCCGACGAGGACCGCCGAGCGGTCACCGGCCTCGGCGACGGTCGACTCGGTGACCAGGCGGCGCTCTTCGGGGGTGAGGGCGTAGAACTCGCCGGTGTTGCCGTTCGGGGTGAGGGTGCGGATCCCGCCGTCGAGCAGACGACGCAGCAGGGCCCGGTGGGCGGCGGTGTCGACGGAGCCGTCCGCGGCGAAGGGCGTCACCGGGATGGCCACCACGTCGGCCAGGGCCGTCCGCTGGGTCTCGAACGTCACGCTGCTCATCGAAGGCCTTTCTCCTGGTGGGGGGCGGTGTCCTCGGCGTCCTCGGTGTTCTCGGTGTTCTCGGTGTTCTCGGTGTTCTCGGTGTTCTCGGTGTTCTCGGTGTTCTCGGTGTTCTCGCGGTTTTCGCCGGCCGCGGGGAAGGCTCGCCGTACGAAGGACGCGATATGGGCGTGCAGGGCGGTCGCGGCGCCGTCGGCGTCGCCGGCGAGCGCGAGCCGCAGGATCTCCCGGTGCTCGGCGGCCTCCCGCTCCCAGGAGGGGTCGGCGGCCCAGGCGACGGCGGAGACCAGCGCGGCCTGGTCGCGGACCTCGTCCAGCATCCGGCCCAGCAGCGGGTTGCCGCACGGCAGATACAGGGCCCGGTGGAACTCCCGGTTGGCGAGGGAGCGTTCGGCGGTGTCGCAGGCGGCGTCGGCCCGGCCGAGCGCGTCGCGCGCGTCCCCGAGGGACGCCCCGCGCCGGACGGCCCTGCGCAGTGCCTCCGGTTCCAGCAGCAGCCGTACGTCGTAGACCTCGCGCGCCATGTCCGCGTCCACCATGCGCACCGTGACGCCCTTGTACTGGCTCATCACGACGAGTCCGGTCCCCGCGAGGGTCTTCAGCGCCTCGCGCACCGGGGTCTTGGACACCCCGAACTGCGCGGCCAGCTCCGTCTCGACGAGGGCCTGACCGGGCGTCAACTGGCCGGTGAGGATGCGGTGTTTGATCGCGTCCAGCACGAACTGCGTGCGGGACGGGATCGGGATGGGCACAGCGGTCATACGACCCTCTCCGATCTCACATATCGCGTCTCATATATGACGTACGGAGTACGACGCGTTGAAGGTAGGAGGGGGTCCGTCTCTCGTCAATGCTTCTGACAAAGGGGGAGGCAAGGGAGGCGGCAGGGGGAGGCCAGGGAGGCCGGGGCTTCTCGGACGGTTCAGACGGTGTGGACGTCACCCTCGACGGCGGCACGGGTGGGCCGGCCGGAGACCGCGGCGGCGCGTGCGGTGGCCGCCTCGCGGGTGAGCGTGGGACCGACATGGGTGACGAGCAGGGCACGCACACGGGCGTCGAGCGCGATGCGCCCCGCGTCCTCGGGCGTCAGATGCACCTGCTCCCGGTGTTCGCCTTCGCGATGTGCGTCGATGTCGGCCTCGCACAGGAACAGATCGGCGCGGGCGGCGAGTTCGCCGAGCGCGGCGCACGGGCCGCTGTCCCCGGAGTAGGCGAGGACGCTCCCCTGGCATTCGGCGCGCAGCCCGTACGCCTCGGCGTCGTGGGCGACGGCGCGGGCGGTGAGCCGGAGGTTCCAGTGCCGGACGTCATGGCCGTCGTACAGGGACCGGAAGTCGAGGACACCCTTGAGGAAGTCGACGTCGGCCCGCCCGAGGAAGCCGGCCAGCCGGTGGGCGCAGTCCTGCGGGGCGTACACCGGGATCGGGGCGGCCGGGGTCATCCCGCCGAAGGCGAACGCGTAGGCGGCCGCCAGCAGATCGGCGCTGTGGTCGGCGTGCAGATGGGAGATCCAGATCGCGGTGAGCCGTGCGGGGTCCGTGTGCCGTTGCAATGCCGCGAACGTACCAGGTCCGGCGTCCACCCATACCTCGGCGCCCCCGCCGGAGAGCAGATACCCGGAGCAGGGCCGGCCGGGTCCGGGGTGCGGGGAGGCGGTGCCGAGGACGGTGAGGGTGAGAGGCATGGGGGGAGAGTACGACGGCCGGGACCTCCGCTTCGGCCCACTCGGGCAACCGGAATCGGCCGTGTTCGCCCCCGTACTCTGCTAGGGCGTGTTGCGAAAGTCCCGTCGTCCGCCCGGAGGGCGGGCCGAGCGGCGTCTGGTGCGAGCTCTGGGGGTCCCCCCGGCCGGAGGCTGGGGGAGTGCCGGGCGGAAGCCCTCGTACTGGTTGTACGTGGGTTTTCACCCGGTGCGGCGAGAGTGCGTGCCAGGCGTCGGGCGGCAGGCGGGACTTTCACAACACGCCCTAGGGAGCGGGCAGGGTGAGGACCAGGAGCAGGACGCTCAGGGGCGGCAGCAGTGCGAGGAGGGCCGCCCAGGTGCGCGTCGCCGTCCAGCGGCGCTTCCACGGCAGCAGCCAGGCGGTGAGCAGCGCCCCGACCGAGACGGCGCCACCATAGGTGAGGATGCCGTAGATCCAGGTCAGCGCCGTGTCGAGGGCGGCCGAACAGTCGTCCGGGCCGCAGCTGTCCGTGGCCATGGCGGACAGCCCGCCGAGGAGGACGGCGGCCGGGCCGAGCACGACCATCAGTGCGGTCGCGATCGTCGGGGCCACCCAGCCCCGGGGATCCCGCACGTCCCCGTGTGCCGTGCCGGCGACCGTCGCGCAGTGCTGTGTCGTCATGTGCTCAGTGAATCGGCGCGACGCCCGCCGGCACACCGGTTCACGTACTCAGCCGGTTCGGCCCGCGTACTCACGCGCGGCGGGAATGTGACGACGGGGCCTATGGGCGCCAGCCCGGGTCGCGGCCGCTCAGGCCGACCGCGCGGTCCAGGAGTGGTGCGTCCTCGGGGACCGGGACGGCCGGGCCGAACGGGCTGTTGTCGCGGTTCGGGTCGGCGGCGGCCATCAGGAGGAAGCCGTGGGCCGCGGCCAGGGCGGCGGGGTCGGGGGCGTAGGACAGGCCGGTGGCGCGGGCCAGGTCCCAGCCGTGGATGACCAGTTCGTCGGCGACGACGGCGCCGGCGACCTCGCCCGGCAGGTCCACCCCGCCCGCGCGTGTCATCCCGGTCCAGGCGGCCGGGTCGCGCCAGGCGTCGGCGAGGTCGTCGAGGGCCTTGGGCAGTTCCTCGCGCCAGCCGGGACCGATATCGGGCACGGCGGCGTCCGGGGCGGTGTCGGTCGTCGCGCCGAGGTCCTTGCGGGCGGCGTCACGGAACGCCACGGACAGCAGCTGGACATGGCCCAGCAGGTTCCGCACCGCGCAGTCCGGGCACGGTGTGCGGGCGGTCAGCTGCTCGTCGGTCACGGACTCGGCGAGCCGGGCCACGATCCGGGTCTGCGGGCCGAGGTCGACGATGCTCATGGCTCACTCCTTCACGGTTGCGCTCCTCGTACGAAGGGATGACCGGCCGATGCGGCGAAACTCATCGGTGCCGCCGTATGAGGCATCTTGCCGATCCGGACCCGCCCGCCTTAGACCCACGATGACCAGGCATGACGACTTCCTGGACGCTGCTTCGCGTGCTGCGGGACCGCAACGCGGGGCTGTATCTCATGGGCCTGCTGGTGTCGGCCTTCGGCACCTCCTCGCTGTCCCTGGCGGCCGGCGTGTGGGTCAAGGACCTCACCGGGTCCGACGGCCTGGCCGCCCTGTGCCTCCTGGCCGTGTGGGCCCCGACCCTCGCCGGCCCGGCGCTGGGCACGCTCGCCGACCGCGTGCGGCGCAGGCCCCTTCTCATCGGCATGGACCTGGGGCTCGCGGCCTTGCTTCTGACGCTCTTCACCGTCGACTCGCCCGAGGGGCTGTGGCTGCTGTTCACCGTCCTGCTGCTGTACGGCACCGTCGCCGTGGTCGCCGGGGCCGCCGAGTCGGCCCTGGTCACCGCCGCCGTCCCCGGGGATCTGCTCGGCGACTTCAACGGGCTGCGGATGACCGTCACGGAGGGTATGAAGCTCGTCGCTCCGCTGACCGGGGCGGGCCTGTACGCGGCCTTCGGCGGTCCGGCCGTCGCCGCTCTGGACGCGGGCACGTTCGTGGTCGCCGCCGGAATGTGCGCGCTGCTGCGGGTGCGCGAGGAGCGGCCCGTGCGATCCGGTGACGGCTGGCGCCGGGACACCGCCGAGGGCGTCCGGCATCTGTGGGGTCACCCTGGGCTGCGTCCGCTGGTCCTGGCGGCCGGCACGACGATGCTCCTCGGCTCGCTGAACGCCACGACGACGTACGCCGTCGTGGACCGCCTCGGCCACTCCCCCGCGTACGCGGGTGTGCTGTACGCCGTCCAGGGCGCCGGTTCGGTGACGGCCGGCCTCTGCGTGGGAGCCGCGCTGCGGCGGCTGCACGGGCGCCGGCTCGCGGCGGCCGGGATCGCGCTGAACGCGCTCGCGGTGGCCGCGCGGGCCTGGCCGTCGGACGCGGCGGCCCTCGCGTCCGCCGCCGCGACCGGTCTGGCGCTGCCCTGTGTGCTCGTCGCGACCTTCACGGCCGTGCAGCGCCGGACGCCCGGGCCGCTGCTCGGCCGGGCGACGGCCACCGCCGAGACCCTGGTCTTCGCCCCCAACGTCATCGGCCTGGCAGCCGGTGCCGGCCTGGTCGAACTCGCCTCCCCCGGGCTGCTGCTGCCGCTCTACGGCCTGGCGCTGCTGCTGCCGGCCGTCGCACTCGCCCAGGGCGCGGACAGCGCCTCGCGCACCGCTGCGAGGTCTCCGTCCGACGCCAACCCGGCGTGATAGAACCGCAGTTCCGTCGCGCCCCGGCTCCGCGCGCGTGCCGCGTCCGCCGCGAGTGTGCCGGGGCTGCCGCCCATCCCGGAGACGACGGTGAGGTTGGCGGCCAGCACCGTCCGCCGCCCGGCGCGTTCGGCGAAGGGCGCCAGCAGGGCCGTACCGCCCGTGCACGGTACGACCACGCCGTCGGCGGCGGCGAGCACGCGGGCGGGGTCGACGCCGGCGTTGGCTCCGCAGTGGTAGGGGACCGGGTCGGCGTGCAGCAGCACCTGGAAGCCGGCCGGTGCGGCGGCGCGTACGGCGGCGACGGCCTCCTCCTGGAGGGTGCCGGCGGTTTCCTCGCGCCACGCGCGCGTGCGGGCCGCCGTCTGATCGCCGAGCAGCCGGATGACCGTGGGCCAGCCCTCGTCGGCCGCCGCGCCCCGCCACAGCGGCTCCAGCGCGTCGCGTACGTCGGTCGCCAACGCATCGGCGTCCAGGCCCTGTTCGCCGTATCCGGCGCGGCAGGACGGGCAGAAGCACAGGGACATCAGGTACTGCCCGGCCTCGCCGAGACCGACGCCGGAGATCTTGTCGTGGGCGTGCAGATGCGCCAGCCCGTACCACCCGAGGGACTCCAGTTCGGTGCCGTGCGCGCCGGGGCGTACGGCGGCCTCGGCGGCCAGGTCGACCAGGTACGCGCGCGTGGCGGGCTGGGCGATGCAGGGCGCCCATGGGTAGCGGTCGCCGTAGGCGTTGAGGACCGAGGTGTCCGGATGTTCGGCGCCGAGGCGGGAGTTGTGGGCGAGGACGACCCAGGTGTGCACCTGGAGGCCGGCCGCCGCGAGGGCCTCGGCGGCCTCGCCGTAGGCGTCGCCCGGGGCCCAGCGGCCGGCGCGGTACGGCCTGAGGCCACGGCCCGCCCAGCGCTCGCCGGGCGGGTAGAGGACGGCCGCGTACTCGGCGGTGACGATGCGGTGGCGGGGGTGGCGCGGGGTGAGGGCGCGGGTGGAGTGATAGGCGGAGGCGAGCGTCACCTGTGCCACGCCGAGTCCGGCGATGCGCGCCGGAGCCTCAGGGTCCCCGTCGACGTCCCAGGGGTAGACGAACACCGACGCCTTCACGCGTCCTCCTCCAGCAGCGCGTATCCCCGTTCGATCAGCTGGGCGAGCTGTTTGACGTGCTGCTCCGCCGGTTCGTGCAGCGGGGGCCGGACCTCGCCGACGTCCAGGCCGCGCAGCCGTACACCCGCCTTGACGAGCGAGACGGCGTAGCCGCGGCCCTGGTCGCGCAGTTCCACGAACGGCCGGTAGAAACCGTCGAGGAGGCGCCGTACGGTCGCCGTGTCACCCAGGCTCAGGGCCCGGTGGTAGGCGAGGGCGATCTCGGGGGCGAAGCAGAAGACGGCCGAGGAGTACAGCGTGACGCCGAGGGCGTGGTAGGCGAGCTGGGTCTGTTCGGCGGTGGGCAGACCGTTGAAGTACAGGAAGTCGCCGGGGGCTTCGGTGCGGACGGCGCTGATGATCCGCTGCATCAGATCGAGGTCGCCGAGGCCGTCCTTCAGGCCGGTGATCCCCTCGGTGCGGGCGAGCTCCACCACCGTGCGCGGGGTGAAGACGGCGTTGTCGCGCTGGTAGACGACGACCGGCAGGGCGGTGGCCGCGGCGACCTCCCGGTAGTGCCGCAGCAGGCCCTCCTGGCCGGCGAGGACGAGGTACGGCGGCATGGCGAGGAGACCGTCGGCGCCGGCCGCCTCGGCGAGATGTGCGTAGCGGACGGCGAGCGCGGTGCCGTAGCCGGCGCCCGCGACGACCGGGACGCGTCCGCCGGCCGCCTCGACGGCCACCCGCACGCAGGCCTCGAACTCCTCCGGCAGCAGCGCGTGGAACTCCCCGGTGCCACAGCAGGCGAACACGGCGGCGGCACCGGCGGCGACGCCCCGGCTCACATGGGTGCGGTAGACGTCGAGGTCGAGTGAGCCGCCCTGGCCGTAGGCCGTGACGGGAAAGAAGAGCGGCCCGCGCGGATCGCTGAGCCGTTCACTGAGGGGGGCTGGCGTCACGGGCTCTCCCTTGAGACACACTGGTACATGTTTCTGATTGACGTCTATATTCCTGAACACGACCACGCTACGGGCCCCCCTTATGGCCGGTCAAGCAGGCAAACCCGCAAGGCTCGGAGCGAATTCACCGACCTCGCGCGACACTTGACGGTGCACGGCGACGCTCTCTAGCGTGCCCCCATGTGTCCATGTATGTGAATATCGGCTACAAGGAGAACCGAGGATGCCCGCTCCCCGCACCGTCCTGCTCACCGGCGCCGCCGGCGGGCTCGGCACCCTGATGCGGTCCCTGCTGCCGGAGTACGGCTACACGCTGCGCCTGTTCGACGCGCGCCCCGTCGAGGGCGCACCGGACGCGATCACGGCCGACCTCGGCGACCGGGAGGCGCTGCGCGAGGCCGTGCAGGGCGTGGACGCGGTCCTCCACCTCGCGGGCATCTCCCTGGAGGCCTCCTTCGAGAAGATCCTCAAGGCGAACATCGAGGGCACCTACAACCTCTACGAGGCCGCCCACGAGGAGGGCGTCGGCCGGATCGTCTTCGCCTCCTCCAACCACGCCGTCGGCTTCACCCCGGCCCCGCGCGCGGGTGAGCCGCCGATCCCCATCGACACCCCGCGCCGCCCGGACACCTTCTACGGCCTGTCCAAGTCCTTCGGCGAGGACCTCGCCCAGCTGTACTGGGACCGGCACGGCCTGGAGACGGTGTCGGTGCGCATCGGCGCCTGCTTCCCGGAGCCGACCAGCGTGCGCATGCTCTCGGTGTGGATGAGCCCGGCCGACGGCGCCCGCCTCTTCCACGCGGCCCTGACCGCCGGGAACGTCGGCCACACCGTCGTCTACGGCTCCTCCGCCAACACCCGGCTGTGGTGGGACCTGGGCACCGCGCGGGCACTCGGCTACGCGCCGCAGGACGACTCCGAGCCGTACGCCGCGAAGCTGATCGCCGAGCAGGGCGAGCTGGACCCCGAGAACCCGGCGCACAGCCACCTCGGCGGCCACTTCGTGAACGATCCGCCGATCTGGCCGTACTGAACAAGGGCCCTGGGCGGCGGAAAGAAGACCCTCGGGCGGCGCATATCGAACCTCCCCACGCGCGGGCGGGCACCGAACGGGCCCGCCCGCTGCCCTTTCGGGCATCCGGGCCGCCCGCTCTCACTCCGCCCCGCACGACCCCGCAGGTCCGCGCCGGGCATCCCCTCGGGCAAACGGGCACAGACGGGCAGGATCGGGCTCACAATAGGCCTGGTAAGCACCGCACACCCCCTGTAGAACTTCCCCCAAGGGCCCGAACGGGCAGCTCGGCGGAGAGGTGGGTGACGACATGAGCGAGAAGACGGCGGAGGAACGCCAGCGCGCGATCGTGCTGGCCGCGCGGGCGACCGGCTCGGTCGACGTCACCGCGCTGGCCGCCGAGCTGGGCGTGGCCAAGGAGACCATCCGGCGTGATCTGCGCGCCCTGGAGGACCACGGGCTGGTCCGCCGTACGCACGGCGGTGCCTATCCGGTGGAGAGCGCCGGCTTCGAGACGACGCTCGCCTTCCGTGCCACCAGCCATGTGCCCGAGAAACGCCGGATCGCGGCGGCCGCGGCCGAGCTGCTCGGGGACGCCGAGACGGTCTTCGTGGACGAGGGCTTCACCCCGCAGCTGATCGCCGAGGCCCTGCCGGCCGACCGCCCGCTGACCGTGGTCACCGCGTCCTTGCCGGTCGCGGGCTCCCTCGCCGAGATCGACACCATGTCGGTCCTGCTCCTCGGCGGCCGGGTGCGGTCCGGCACGCTGGCCACCGTCGACCACTGGACGACGAAGATGCTGGCCGGCTTCGTCGTCGACCTCGCCTTCATCGGCGCCAACGGCATCTCCCGCGAGCACGGCCTGACCACGCCCGACCCGGCGGTCAGCGAGGTCAAGGCGCAGGCGATGCGAGCCGCGCGGCGCACCGTCTTCGCGGGCGTGCACACCAAGTTCGGCGCGGTCAGCTTCTGCCGGTTCGCCGAGGTCGGCGCGCTGGAGGCGATCGTGACGAGCACCCTCCTGCCGACGGCCGAGGCCCACCGCTACTCCCTGCTGGGCCCGCAGGTCATCCGGGTCTGAACCTCCGCCCCACCCCAGCGACACCCCACCTTCCCCGAAACACCTCACTCCCCCAGAAACACCTCACTCCCCCCAGGGGCGTTCCACACCTCCGAGCGCCCCTTACGTCCCCATATCTCCCTCTCCAGGAGCGATCCATGCGTATCCCGAGCCGACGGAGGCCGCGCGTCACACTCGCCATGGCCGCCGCAGGGACGCTGCTCGCCCCGCTGCTCTCCGGCTGCTGGGCCGGCGCGGGCGGGTCCGGTTCCGGCGGCGACTCCATCAATGTCCTGATGGTCAACAACCCCCAGATGACCGAGTTGCAGAAGCTGACCGCCGCGCACTTCACCAAGGAGACCGGCATCAAGGTCAACTTCACGGTCCTGCCCGAGAACGACGTACGCGACAAGATCAGCCAGGACTTCGCCAACCAGGCCGGGCAGTACGACGTGGCCACCCTCTCCAACTACGAGATACCCATCTACGCCCGCAACGGCTGGCTGCACGAGATGAACTCGTACGCGGCGAAGGACCCGTCGTACGACCAGCGGGACGTGCTGGCGCCCATGCGCCAGTCGCTGACCGCCGACGACGGCAGGCTCTACGGGCAGCCCTTCTACGGCGAGTCGTCCTTCCTGATGTACCGCAAGGACGTGTTCGCGGCGAAGGGCCTGGCCATGCCCGCGCACCCCACCTGGCAGCAGGTCGCCGACCTCGCCGCGAAGGCGGACGGCGCACAGCCCGGGATGAAGGGCATCTGTCTGCGCGGACTGCCGGGCTGGGGCGAGATGACGGCCCCGCTGACCACCGTCGTGAACACCTTCGGCGGCACCTGGTTCGACAAGCGGTGGAAGGCCCGCCTCGACTCCCCGGAGTTCGAGAAGGCGACGAAGTTCTATGTCGGCCTCGTCCGCGCCCACGGCGAGTCCGGCGCCGCGCAGTCCGGGTTCGCCGAGTGCCTCAACGACATGACCCAGGGCAAGGTCGCCATGTGGTACGACGCCACCAGCGCGGCCGGCCTGCTGGAGGCGTCCGGCTCCCCGGTCAAGGGCAGGCTGGGCTACGCCCCGGCCCCCGTCGTACGGACGCCGTCCGCCGGCTGGCTCTACACCTGGGCCTGGGGCATCCAGAAGGCCTCCCACAACCCCGACAAGGCCTGGAAGTTCGTCTCCTGGGCGTCCGGCAGGGGATATGAGCGGCTCGTCGGCGAGACCAGCGGCTGGCCCGACGTCCCGGCGGGCAAGCGGGCCTCGACGTACACGAACGCCGACTACCGCAAGTCGGCCGCGTCGTTCCAGGAGATGACCAAGGAGGCCATCGAGAGCGCCCGCCCGAACGACCCCGGTGTGCAGCCGCGGCCCGCGCCCGGCATCCAGTTCGTCGGCATCCCCGAGTTCACCGACCTCGGCACCAAGGTCTCCCAGGAGATCAGCGCGGCCATCGCCGGACGCCAGTCCGTCGACTCGGCCCTCAAGAAATCACAGGCGCTCGCCGAGAAGATCTCCAAGGAGTACGAGGGACGATGACAGCGACGACAACGGCCCCTCTGGCGGCCACCACCGCACGCACAGTGAAACGGCCCCCGGCCCGGCTGCGCGCCTGGGCCACCCGGGCCCCGCTGCTGCCGGCCCTCGTGTTCATGATCGCCGTCACCCAGCTGCCGTTCGTGGCCACACTGGTGATCTCCTTCTTCGACTGGAACGCCCTCTACCCCAAGGCCCGTCACTTCACCGGCCTCGACAACTACCGTCAGGTGCTGACCGACACCGATCTGCGCCACTCGGTGTGGACGACCGTGCTGCTCACGGTGGCGGTGGTGCTGGCCAGCCTGGTCCTCGGGCTGGTGCTCGCCCTGCTGCTGGACCGGAGGTTCCGCGGCCGCGGCATCGTCCGCACCCTGCTCATCGCGCCCTTCCTGGTGGTGCCGGTGGCCGCGGCCCTGCTCTGGAAGCATGTGCTCTACAACCCTGAATACGGCTTGCTCAATGGGTTGTTGCACTATGTGGGCGGCCCACAGCCCGACTGGATCTCCCACACCCCGCTGCTCGCGGTCGAGGCCTCACTGGTGTGGCAGTGGACGCCGTTCATGATGCTGATCCTGCTCGCCGGGCTGCAGAGCCGGGACCAGCAGCAGATCGAGGCCGCCCGGGTCGACGGCGCGAGCGACTGGCAGATCTTCCGCCATCTGACGCTCCCTCATCTGCGCCGCTACCTCGAACTCGGCGCGCTGCTCGGCTCGATCTACATCGTGCAGAACTTCGACGCGGTCTTCACGATCACCTCCGGCGGGCTCGGCACCGCCAACCTGCCCTACACCGTCTACCAGAGCTTCTACCAGGCCCATGAGAACGGCCTCGCCTCGGCCGCCGGCGTCCTGGTCGTCATCGGCTCGATCATCATCGCGACCTTCGCCCTGCGCGTGGTGTCGTCCCTGTTCCGCGAGGAGGTGTCCCGCGCATGAACGCCCTGCTGCGCCGGAACGGACTGGGCCTCGTGGCCTGGCTGGCCGGGATCGTGTTCTTCCTGCCCATCGCCTGGATGGCCCTGACGTCCTTCCACTCCGAGGCGGACGCGGCGACCAACCCGCCGTCCTTCGCCGCGTCGCTGACGCTCGACGGCTACCGCGACTTCTTCGGCAGCGGCGGCGGCGCGAGCCCGTGGCCCGCGCTGATCAACTCCACGGTCGCGTCCGTGGTCTCCACGCTGTGCGTCCTGCTGCTGGCCCTTCCGGCGGCGTACGCGCTGTCGATCCGGCCGGTGAAGAAGTGGACGGACGTGCTGTTCTTCTTCCTGTCCACGAAGATGCTGCCGGTCGTGGCGGGCCTGCTGCCGATCTACCTGTTCGCCAAGAACGCCGGGCTGCTCGACAACATCTGGCTGCTGGTCATCCTCTACACCTCCATGAACCTGCCGATCGCGGTGTGGATGATGCAGTCCTTCCTCGCCGAGGTGCCGGTCGCCGTCATCGAGGCGGCCCGGGTGGACGGCGCCCGCCTGCCGACCGTCCTCGCGCGCGTGGTGGCCCCGATCGCCCTGCCCGGCATCGCCGCGACCGCCCTGATCTGCTTCATCTTCAGCTGGAACGAGCTGCTGTTCGCCCGCGTGCTCACAGGCGTGGTCGCCGAGACCGCTCCCGTGTTCCTGACCGGCTTCATCACCAGCCAGGGCCTGTTCCTGGCCAAGGTGTGCGCCGCGTCGCTCGTCATCTCCCTGCCGGTGCTCGCCGCGGGGTTCGCCGCCCAGGACAAGCTGGTCCAGGGCCTGTCGTTGGGAGCCGTGAAATGAAGGCCGCCGTCATCGAGTCCGTGGGCCGCGCCGTCGTCGCCGAGGTGCCGGACCCGACACCGGGCCCGCGCGAGGTCGTCGTCGAAGTGGCCGCCTGCGGCCTGTGCGGCACCGACCTCCATATCCTCCAGGGCGAGTTCGCACCCAAGCTGCCGATCGTCCCCGGACACGAGTTCGCGGGCGCGGTGGTCGGCGTCGGCAGCCAGGTCACCGAGGTGGCGGTCGGGGACCGGGTGGCCGTCGACCCCTCCCTGTACTGCTACGAATGCCGTTACTGCCGCACCGGCCACAACAACCTGTGCGAGCGGTGGGCCGCGATCGGCGTCACCACGGCGGGCGGAGCGGCCCAGTACGCCCTCGCTCCCGTGGCCAACTGCGTGAAGCTGCCGGAGCACGTACGCACCGAGGACGCGGCCCTGGTGGAGCCACTGTCCTGCGCGGTCCGCGGCTACGACGTCCTCCAGTCCCGCCTGGGCGCCCATGTGCTGGTCTACGGCTCCGGGACCATGGGTCTGATGATGCTGGAGCTGGCCAAGCGGACGGGCGCGGCGAGCGTCGACGTCGTCGACGTGAACCCGGCACGCCTGGAGACGGCGCGGCGGCTCGGCGTGTCCGCCTCGGCGGCGAACGCGGACGAGCTGGACCGGCCGCAGGGCTGGGACGTGGTCGTGGACGCGACCGGCAACGCGGCCGCGATCCAGGACGGGCTCGGCCGGGTGGCGAAGGCGGGGACGTTCCTGCAGTTCGGGGTGGCCGACTACGCGACACGCGTGACGATCGACCCGTACCGGATCTACAACCAGGAGATCACGATCACCGGGTCCATGGCCGTGCTGCACAGCTTCGAGCGGGCGGCCGAGCTGTTCGCGAACGGGGTGCTGGACCCGGAGATCTTCATCAGCGACCGGATCCCGCTGGACCGGTACCCGCAGGCGCTGGAGCAGTTCGCGGCCGGGGTGGGCCGCAAGATCGTGGTCGTGCCGTAGGGCCTGTTCCGAGCCGTTCGGCGGGTAAGGGAACGGTAAAGCGGTGTCGTTCGTTCACCCGGCATGACAGCTATGACCCCTGGCTCGAACATCCCTCTCCCGGCCGTGCGCGTGACGGTGGACGTCGCCGCTCCGGTGCGGCTCGATGTGTCGGGCCTGCTGCTCACCGCCGACGGCAAGGTGCGCTCGGACGACGACTTCATCTTCTACAACCAGCCGGCGGGGCCCGGCGTGACCCACGCGTCCGGCGGCGGTGCGGCGCCGGACGCGATCACGGTCGACACCGGTGCCGTCCCGCCGGACATCGAGAAGATCGTGGTGACGGCCAGCCCGGACGCGGCCGGCCAGACCTTCCAGGGCATCGAGCCGACCGCCACGATCCGTGACGCGGACGCCGGCGCGGTGCTGGCCTCGTTCACCCCGCCCCAGCTCGGCACGGAAACGGCACTGGTCATCGTGGAGATCTACCGCCGGGGCGGCGCCTGGAAGGCCCGCGCCGTGGGCCAGGGGTACGCGGACGGACTGGCCGGCATCGCGACCGACTTCGGGGTGACGGTGGAAGCGCCGGCCGCGGCGCCCGCCGCCCCGCAGCAGCAGCCGGTGGCTCCGCCGGTGCCCGCCGCGCAGCCCCCGGCCGCACCGGCCGCCCCGGTCCCGCCCGCCCCGGTGCCGGGTGCCGGAAAGGTGAATCTGGACAAGGGCCGGGTCAGCCTGCAGAAGAACCAGACCGTGTCCCTGGTCAAGGGCGGCCGGCCGCTGCTCTCCCAGGTGCGGATGGGCCTCGGCTGGGAGCCCGCCTTCCGGGGCAAGGACATCGACCTCGACGCCTCGGTCATCGCCTACGGCCCGCAGCGCAACCACATCGACAGCTGCTACTTCGGCAAGCTCACGATCCTCAATGGCGCGATCAGGCACTCCGGGGACAATCTGACGGGCGAGGGCGGAGGCGACGACGAGGTGATCACCGTGGACCTCGGCCGTCTCCCCCAGGAGGTCACCGGCCTGGTCTTCACGGTGAACTCCTTCTCGGGCCAGAAGTTCACGGAGGTGGCCAAGGCGTACTGCCGGCTGCTGGACGCCTCGACGGGCGAGGAACTGGTCCGCTTCGACCTCACCCACGCCGAGCCCCAGACCGGCGTGATGATGGCCAAGCTCATCCGCCAGTTCTCCGGCGAGTGGGACATGACGGCCATGGGCGACTTCGTCAAGGCCCGCACGGTCCGGAACATGACGGAACCGGGAGCGCGGGCACTGTAGACCGCCAGATCCCCGGGTGCCGCCGCGGATGGGCGCTGGGGTCACCCCTCCGGGGGAGGCGCCCCGCCCGGCCCCGGCACAGGGCACCGCTACGCCCGCAACCCCTCCATCAACAGCGTCAGGTACCGCTGGATCTCCTGCCCCTGACTACCTGCCAGTTCTGACGCCGTGGCCACCCCATGGGCCAGCCGCAGCACCTCGATCGGCTCCAGGTCGGCCCGCAGGAACCCGTCCTCCCGGGCCGCCTCCACCAACCGCGCCGCCGCCCCCTGCACCGACGTACCGCACGCCGTCCTCGCGACCGACCCGCCGTCCATGACCGCCGAGCCCAGCAGGGACTTCAGCCCCCGCACCTGGATCGTGGCCACGCACAGCTCGTGCAGCCACGCCAGGAGCGCCGCCCCCGCCGGCAACCCCCGCGCCAGCTCCTCGGCCCGGGTCCCGAGCGCCTCGAAGCGGTCGACGTACGCGGCCTCCAGCAGCTCCTGCCGGGTCGGAAAGTGCCGGTAGAGCGTGCCCGCCCCGACGCCCGCGCGCTTGGCGATGTCGTCGAGCGACGCGTTCTCCCCGTGCTCGGCGAAGGCCTCCACCGCCGCCTTCAGCAGCCGCTCGTAGTTACGCCGGGCATCCGCACGCATGGGTCTGGCCTGCGGCATCCAGATACTCCTCGCACCCCGGGAATCCTCTCCGCAGCCTACCGAGCATCCGTCGACGACCCGCCCGGGTCCGGTCCGGGACGGTGGCGTACCGCGCCGGTGCCCAGGTCGATCGTGGCCCGTGTCCGCATGGGGCCGTCACCGCGTCGGGAGAGCAGCTCGACCTCGGCCACGCGCGCGTGCAGCACACCGAGCCGGGCGGCGCACTCGGCCGCGAGGATGCGCGGCACGCGGGTGCGTCCCAGCGAGAGATGCGGGGTGAAGCGCGGGAAGCGTTCCGCGCAGGAGGGGAAGGGCTCGGCCAGCGCGCGCCGGAGCTCCGTCCAGGGCTCCAGGCCGGCCGCGGCGGGGTCGAGCCAGACGGTGGCGTAGGACCGGTGGCGAAAGGCGCGCACCCCGCTGAGCCGGATGTCGAAGGGCGCGCACCCGGCGGCCGCGGCGGCCAGCAGCGGGAGTGCCACCGGGAAGTCCTCTTCCGGTACGAAGCCGAAGACCAGGTTCACATGGGGTGGCCAGCGGCGGATCTGCGGATCGTGTTCGACGCGGATGCGCTGGATCGCGGGCCAGAGTTCGGCCGGGGGAAGCCAGGCCACGGCGGTCCGGGGTGTGGGGCCCGACTCCAGGCGGCCGAGGCCCTCGGCCGGGCCGGGGGCCTGGGGGCGGGAGGGCGTCGGAGGGCAGGGCACAGGTTCATCATGGCCCCGCCCGCCGACGGCCGGGGTCACGCAACCGCGTTGGTCACGGCGACCCAGGAGCGGGAGAAACGCTTGGCCTCGTCCTTGGACCCGTGGTGCCTGTGCGCGCGCTTGGCTCCGTGGCGCTTGTGCGCGTGCTTGCTCCCGTGGCGCTTGTGAACCGACTTCGCGCCGTCGTGCTCGTGCGAGGGCTTGGACCCCTCCTCCTCGTCACCGGGCTTCGCCGCGTCCTCGTCGTGCCCCGGCTTGGAGCCCTGCTGGTCATGACTCGGCTTGGACCCCTCCTCGTCACCGGACTGGGACCCCTCCTCGTCATGCCCCGGCTTCGAGCCCTGCTGCTCATGACTCGGCTTGGACCCCTCCTCGTCACCGGACTGGGACCCCTCCTCGTCATGCCCCGGCTTCGAGCCCTGC
>NZ_BMVG01000021.1 GCF_014650595.1 Streptomyces alanosinicus | reverse complement strand
TGCCTGGCTCAACGAGGCAGAACACTGCAGGTGACACGAACCGGATCACGGAACACTAGCCGTTCGCCAGCGCCTGCACCCGGTCCAGGGCGCCGTTGAACTTGTCGTGGTCGCCGACGGTCGGGCCGGAGGAGGTGTACTGCCACATCGTGTAGTAGGGCCAGCCGGCCGGCAGCGTCCCCGGGTCCGAGGCGTAGCGGGCGATCCACAGCGGGTTGTTCGAGGCGAAGCCGCCGTAGTTGCCCGTGCAGTCGCCCCACCAGCTGGCCGCCGTGTAGATCACGGGGTAGCGGCCGGTGAGCGACTTGTAGGTGGTGACGAAGTCGGAGATCCAGCTGACCATCTGGCTCGCGCTCTTGCCGTAGCACTCGGCGCCGTACGGGTTCCACTCGATGTCGAGCGCGCCCGGCAGGGTCTTGCCGTCCCTGGACCAGCCGCCGCCGTGGCTGACGAAATAGCTCGCCTGGGTCGCGCCGCTGGTCGTGTCCGGGGTCGCGAAGTGGTAGGCGCCGCGGATCATGCCCACGTTGTAGGGGCCGTTGTACTGCTGCGCGAAGTACGGGTTCGTGTAGTACATGCCCTCCGTCGCCTTGGCGTAGGCCCAGCGCACCCCGCTGCCCCACAGGGTCGACCAGGCGACGTTGCCCTGGTAGGCGGAGACGTCCACGCCCTCGGTCTGGGTGGCGACATCGGACGTGGGGGATCCGTGGCCGCCGTCGTGCGCGGGGACACCCATGCCCATGTGGGCGGAGCCGCGCGCGGGTGCGGTCGTGGCATGGGCGGCGGTCAGGGGAAGGGAGAGGGAGAGTGCCGCGAGCAGGGCCGTGACGAGGACGGCGAGGGGGCGCGGTCGGACGGGGCGCTCGGAGCCGGGTCTGTGCACGGACATGACGTGCCTCCGGGGAGTGGGGGTGGGGGGAGGGAGGAGGGGGAACGTGGCAGTGACCGTGTACCGGATGGCTGCCCATGCTGGCGTGGGCATGCCATTGATTGCCTGATAAAGAAGCTACGCACGTAGATGACGGCGTGGGAAGGGGGTCCGGGCGCCGCCGTTGGTCTACGCCTGCGAAATACTTACGGAGCTGCGGCAATGACGACTTTTGGCAGAAACTTTCAGGATCGCGAAACCGGGCAGGGGTGCTGACGTGCACGAGGACGGAAACAGTGACGCACCGGGCGGCGCCCACGAGGTGACGCCCAGTGGTGCGGACCAGGAATTCCTGGCATTGGAACGGGAGTTGACCGTGTTGTTGCGGCGAGCCCGGGCCAACCAGGGCGAGATGGCCCGTGAGGTCCATCCCGACCTGGAGTCCTCCGCGTACGGCCTGCTCATCCGCCTGGACGAGTGCGGCGGACAGCGGGCCACGGAACTCGCCGGCTACATCGGTGTCGGCAAGGCCACCATGTCCCGCCAGCTGCGGGCCCTGGAGGAGCTGGGCCTGATCGCCCGCGAACCCGACCCCGCCGACGGCCGCGCCTGGCTCGTCACCCTGACCGACGAGGGCCGCGGCCGGGTCGGCAAGGTCCGCGAGGCACGCCGCGCCCGGTACGTCAGCCAGCTCGCCCACTGGGACCGCCGCGAGGTCGCCCAACTGGCCCGGCTGCTGAACCAGTTGAACGGCGTCATGGAGAAGTAGGCGGCGCGGCGCCGAGCAGCCGGCGCGGCGCCCGCGGTGCTTCGCGGGCGCCTCACAACTCCACGTACACCACCGTCGCGTCGTCGTGCGTCTTGCTGCGCCGCAGGAACGTCCGCTCCTCCCGGTCCGCCGTCTCCCGTTCGCGCACCCGGTCCACCAGCGACCGGGCGCCCTCCTTCGCGACCGTCTCGAACAGGGCCCGCCAGTCGCCCTCGTGGAACTTCTCCGTCCAGCGGGTCGCGCCGTCCGTCAGCGCGGCCAGGGCGCGGACCTCGCGGCGGGGCACCGTGCCGGTGACCGCGCGGCCGGCCACCGAGGGGTCGGCGGCGGCCGTGAAGAAGCCGCCCTCCTTGTTGCGCAGTGTGGCGTCCACCAGGGCCTCCGTGGCGAGCGCGGAACGGGGCATCCGGCCCAGCCGGTCGTCCAGGACCGGGGTGACCGTACCGTCGGGCCCTTGCAGCAGCACCGCGGAGTCGCACAGCACCAGGTACTCGACCGTGTCGGCGGACCAGCGGGCCAGGGCGACGGTTGCCTGGGGGGTTCGCGGGTGAGAAAGTTCACAGGTTTGCGCGTGGGTATCGGCGGTGCGGCCGATCGCCCGCGCGAGAATCCCGGACAGCGTCAGATCTCTGCTCGAAACGGTCAGTTCGGTCAGCGCGCCGCCGAGCCGCGCGGTGAACCAGGGGACGGAATGCAGACACCCCGTCTCGCCCCGCGGCGGAGTCACGCCGTCCAGGACGATCACACAACCGCCCTGTCCGGAGGCGGGAAGTCCGACACCGGCGAAGTCCTCGTTGGGTCGGTTCGCGTCGCCGGGTTCCGAAACGAGATCAGTGCGCATCCGGCCAGTCTGCACGAGCCCTTCACAGGATGCGCCAAAGGCTGGCAACTGCCGTCGAATTGATACGACCCCGCAGGTCAGCCGCCTGTTTTGGGCGGGAATGAGCGGCTCCGGGAAGGCGTGGCGGCGAATACTGCCAAACCCTGCCGCGCGCGTCCAACCGGCGTGCCGCGCACGGGCCGCGGACGCGCCACAGGAACTTGCCCGCCAACTCTCCTCCGATGTTCACTCCTTCGGGTGGCGGGTCAGGTGATGCGCGACCACTGCGCACCGGCGCTGGGAGGGTCGGGAACCGTACGAACCGGGTGTTCGCACCACTTGGCACCGAGATGACGAGGTGCCACCCGGGCCCTTGGGTAGACGAGTTCAGGATTGCGAGCACCGGTGCAGATGAAGCGGCCTCGGCGCGCAGGCAGGCAGACGGCCCCCGAAGGGACCGCCCCGCAGACCCCCGTGGGCTCCGGCCGCCCCACCCATGTGCGCACCCGGCTGATCGTCGCCGTCGCCGTGGTGGCCGCCGCCGTCGCGGGAGCCGGGGCGCCCGCCCTGCTCACCGCCTCCCAGGACGTCAATGACTCCCAGGACCTGGTGACCCTGGCCGCCCGCACCGAGGACGCCCTCGCCCTCGCGCACTCCCTGGCCGACGAGCGCGACGAGGTCACCTCCTACATCGCGGCGGGCCGCCCCAAGGCGAAGGCCCCCTCCGAGGACCGCAGCGCACGGGTCGACCGGCAGGTCGAGGACCTGCGCGCCGAGGACGACACCCCGGCGGGCCTGCGCGGCGAACTGGACGGCCTCGCCGCCGTCCGGCACGACGCCCTCACCGGCAGGACCACCGCCCTGCAGACCCACCAGGCCTACGCGCGGGCCATCACCGAACTGCACCGGCTCGCCGAGCAGCTCGCCGACCAGACGCCCCCGCGGGCCGGCTCCGGCGCCCACGCGCTCGCCGAACTGGACTCCGCCGTCCAGCAGTCCGCCGCCGCCCGCGGACTGCTGCTGGCCGCGCTGAACCTGCCGTCCGGCACCCGGACGGTGATCAACCCCGTCACCGGCCTGCCCGCCACGGCCTCCACCGCGTCCGCGGCCGACATCAGGCAGCGCGACGAACTGACCGCCGCCGCCCAGCAGGCCCGGCTGCGCTCGGACGCGGCCCTCGCCGACTTCCGCGCCACCGCCCCCAAGACGGCCGTCGACTCCTACGACTCCACGGTCACCGGCGGGGATGTCAACTCGGCGGAGAAGTACCTGGCCACGCTCACCGACCAGCCGACGCTGGCCGACAGCGAGCTGACCACCAGCACCAAGAAGCTGGACGCGGCCCTGTCCGCCCGTATCGACCTGATGCGCGGCGCGGAATCGGCCCTCTTCGACCACCGCACCAAGGACCTGGCGAAACTCCGGGACGACGACGTCACGGCCCTGGAGATCCGCATCGCCGTCCTCGGCGCGCTGATGCTGGTCGCGGTCGGCCTCGCCACGGCCATGGCCCGCACCCTGACACGCCCCCTGTCCGTCCTGCGCCGCGGCTCGGCCCGGCTGGCGGAGTCCGCGGACCCGACGGGCGAGGAGCCGATCGCCTTCACCGGCCGCGACGACGAGTTCGCCCAGGTCGTCCGCTCGGTCAACGCCCTGCACGCGCACGCGGTCGCCCTGCGCGAACAGACCGCCACCGCGCACGAACGCGTCACCACCCTGGAGACCGACCGCAAGCATCTGGTCGGCCAGCGCCAGAAGATGGCCGACGCCCGCGAGGCCCTCCAGGCGGAGCTGGGCCAGGCCGCCGAGCAGCTGGAGCGGCTGCGCACCAGCATCGGCGGCACGTTCGTGAACCTCTCGCTGCGCACCCTCGGCCTGGTCGAGCGCCAGCTCGCGGTCATCGAGGGCCTGGAGGAACGCGAGCAGGACCCCGACCGGCTCGCCACGCTCTTCAAGCTGGACCACTTCGCCACGGTGATGCGCCGCCACAGCGAGAACCTGCTGGTCCTGGCCGGCGCCGAGCACGTCCAGCCGCACCACGGCGCGGTGCCGCTGGTCGACGTGGTCCGGGCGGGCGTCAGCGAGATCGAGCGCTACGAACGGGTCCGGATCGCCGCCCTGCCCCCGCACGCCCATGTGGCCGGCTTCGCCGCCGACGACCTCTCCCACCTGCTGGCCGAACTGATGGAGAACTCCACCTCGTTCTCCCCGCCGGAGCTTCCGGTGGAGATCTCCGGCTGGCTCCTGGAGAGCGGCGAGGTGATGCTGTCGGTCCAGGACGAGGGCATCGGCATGGCGACCGAGCGCCTGGAGCGGCTCAACACCCGCCTGGCCGACTTCGACCCCGAGTCGGCCTACGACCAGGAGGGCGAGGACGGTCTCGGCCTCGGCCTGTACGTCGTCGCCCGCCTCGCCCACCGCCACGGCGTCCGGGTGCAGCTGCGCGAGCAGAAGCAGGGCGGCATCGCCGCGGTCGTGGTCCTGCCGGCCACCCTCCTGACCGAGCCCCCGGCGACCGCGCTGCCCTCGCAGCCCACGTCCATGAGCTCCACCGGCACCTTCTCCCTGCCGGGCGCCGACGCCGAGGCCAACTCCAACGTCCTGCACAGCCGCACCAAGGACCCCGACCCCCTGGTCGCCCTCGCGGAACAGGCACTTCAGGACGCCCCCGGCCAACCGGCCGAACACGCGGTCCACGAACAGGCCGACACGGCCCCCGAGGACACCCCGACCCGCCCGAAGGCCCCACCGGAGACCTTCACCGAGTCGACGATGGAACTCCTGCTCCCGGACCTCACGACGGACCCGGAGCCTGCCCCGGCGGACGAGCCGCACGCACGGCTCACGGACCCGGCGGACGCCGAAGCCGGAGCCGAGGCGGACGCCGTACAGGCCGAGGCTCCGCAGGAATCCGCCGAGGAGGTCACCGCCAAGGGCCTGCCCAAGCGCACTCCCAAGATCACCGCACAGCACCAGGCCCCGCGGCAGCGGACCGGCACCGTCGACGCCGAAGCCCTCCGCAGGAGGCTCGGCGGCTTCCGCAGCGGCGCACAGGCCGGCTACCGCGCCGTAGCCGAAGAGATCGCAGAACGTACGGAAGACACCACGGGGGGCACTGTCGAGGAGGCAAGCAGTTGACCGCGCCCAGTACCTTCGGACTGAGCAGTGAGGCCCGCAACCTGCACTGGCTGCTGACCAACCTGGTCGAGGAAGTCCCCGGCATCCAGTCCGTCGCCGTGGTCTCCTCCGACGGCCTGCTCCTGCTCTCCTCCGACCCCGCCCGGACGGCGGAGTCCCGCGAGAAGCGGCCGGCCAAGGGCCCGAAGGGCTCCTCCGCCGATCTCGCCACCATCGTCTCCGGCATCGGCAGCCTCACCGTCGGCGCCGCCCGGCTGATGGAGTTCGGCGGGGTCAGGCACACGATGATCGCCATGGCGGAGGGCAGCCTGTTCGTGATGTCGATCAGCGACGGCTCACTGCTCGGCGTGCACGGCTCCGCCGAGTGCGACATGAGCGTGGTGGCGTACCACATGGCGCTGTTCGTCGGCCGCGCCGGCCATGTCCTGACCCCGGAACTCCGCAGCGAGCTGCGCACATCACTGGAAGCCGGGTCGGCGGGGAGCGCCCGATGAGCGGCACACCCAAACTCCCCGTGCGCGGCGGCGACCGCAAGCCCGCTCGCGTCCGCCCCTACTCGCTCACCGGCGGCCGTACCCGCTTCGGCCATGTCCTCCTCGTGGAGACGTTCGTCGCGGCGCTGGAAGCCCCGGAACAGCGCAGGGAACTGACGAACGGTTCCCGCACCGTCCGGGTGATGCCGGAGATGCGGGCCATCGTCGAACTGTGCCGCCGTATGCGCACGGTGGCCGAGATAGCCGCGCTGCTGAAGATGCCGCTCGGCGTGGTCCGCGTGCTGCTGAGCGATCTCGCGGACCAGGGAAAGATCCGTGTGTACGGCACCGGAACCGGTCATGGCACCGGCCGCCCGGACCGCGCTCTGCTGGAAAGGGTGCTGAGTGGACTCCGTCGTCTCTGACGCCGTCGCCTCCGCCGTCGGAGGCACCCCCCTCGTCGCCGGCTTCGCCGAGCCCGACGAGGACCTGAAGTCCTGGCAGACGGACCGCACCCGGGCCCCCGTCGCCACGAAGATCGTGGTGGCCGGAGGCTTCGGCGTCGGCAAGACCACGCTGGTCGGCGCCGTCTCGGAGATCACGCCGCTGCAGACCGAGGCGCTGATGACCGAGGCGAGCGAGGAGACCGACGACCTCACCGCCACGCCGGGCAAGCTCACCACCACGGTGGCCATGGACTTCGGCCGCATCACGCTCGACGACGACCTGGTGCTCTACCTGTTCGGCACGCCGGGCCAGCAGCGGTTCTGGTTCATGTGGGACGACCTGGTCCGTGGCGCGATCGGTGCGGTCGTGCTGGCCGACACCCGCCGGCTGAAGGACTGCTTCCCGGCCCTGGACTACTTCGAGAGCTGCGGGCTGCCGTACGTCGTCGCGGTCAACCACTTCGACGGCAGCGAGCTGTTCGAGCCGGCGGACGTCCGGGAGGCGCTGACGATACCCGCGCACGTCCCTGTCATGATCATGGATGCGCGCCGTCGAATTTCGGCCATCGAGACTCTTCTGGCCCTGGTCGGCCACGCGCTGGACGAAACCCCCGAGTAGTCCCTGTTAGGAGCACCACCCGCATGCGGAAGATACTCGTCGTAGGCGCCGGCCAGTCCGGCCTCCAGCTCGCCCTCGGCCTCCAGTCGCACGGCTACGAGGTCACCCTGATGTCGAACCGGACCGCGGACGAGATCCGCACCGGCCGTGTCATGTCGACGCAGTGCATGTTCCACACGGCACTGCGGCACGAGCGCGATCTCCAGCTGAACTTCTGGGAGTCCCAGGCCCCGAAGATCGAAGGACTCGGCGCCTCGGTCGCCGCCCCCGGCTCCTGGGGCGAGGGCCCCGCGGCCCGCGCGATCGACTGGGTGGGCAGGCTCGACGGGTACGCGCAGTCGGTCGACCAGCGGGTGAAGATGGCCGGCTGGATGGAGACCTTCGCCCAGCGCGGCGGCCAGCTGGTCATCCACGGCGCGGCGGTCGGCGACCTCGACTACTTCTCCCGCGCCTACGACCTGGTGCTGGTCTCGGCGGGCAAGGGCGAGCTGGTCCAGATGTTCGGCCGGGACGCCGCCCGGTCCCCCTACGCCGAGCCGCAGCGCGCCCTCGCCGTGGCCTATGTGCACGGCCTCGGCCCGCGCCCGGAACACCCCGAGTTCGACGCGGTCCGCTGCAACCTGGTCCCCGGCGTCGGCGAGCTGTTCGTCATGCCGACGTTCACCACCTCCGGCCGCGCCGACATCCTGTTCTGGGAGGGCATACCCGGCGGCCCGCTGGACGTCTTCAAGGGCGTCAAGGACCCGGCGGAGCACCTCTCCCTGACCCTGGAACTCATGGAGCGGTTCACGCCCTGGGAGTACGCGCGGGCCACGAAGGTCGAACTGACCGACGCGGGCGGCACCCTGTCCGGCCGCTACGCCCCGACCGTCCGCAACCCGATCGGGCGCCTGCCCGGCGGCGGCCTGGTCCTCGGCGTCGCGGACGTCGTCGTCGCGAACGACCCGATCACCGGCCAGGGCTCCAACTCGGCCGCCAAGTGCGCCGCTTCCTACCTCGCCGCCATCCTCGAACACGGGGAGAAGGAGTTCGACGAGACCTGGATGCGGCAGACCTTCGACCGCTACTGGGAGACCGCCCAGCACGTCACCAAGTGGACGAACGCGATGCTGGCGCCCCCGCCGGAGCACATCCTGAACCTGATCGGCGCGGCGGGCACGCTCCAGCCGGTCGCCGACCGCTTCGCCAACGGCTTCGACGACCCGGCCGACTTCGAGAACTTCTTCTACGACCCCGAGAAGACCGGGGCCTATCTGGCCTCGGTCTCCGGGGCCTGATCCGGACGTACGGCACCGAGCACCGGATTGGACGCCAGCGGGGAGACCTGCACCGTCTCGCCCGTCCTCGGCGCCTGTACGACCTTGCCGTCGCCCACATACATCGCCACATGGGTGGCCTCGGGGAAGTAGATGACCAGGTCACCGGGGCGCAGCTCGGCGAGCGGGATCCGTCTCAGCTGCCGCCACTGCTCCTGGCTGGTGCGGGGGATGGCGGCGCCCGCGTGGCTCCAGGCCTGTGAGGTGAGGCCCGAGCAGTCGTACGCCTCGGGGCCCTGCGCGCCCCACGCGTAGGGCTTGCCGAGCTGGCCCATGGCGTAGCGGACCGCACGGTCGCCCTCGGGGGAGGCGGGGCGGTCCGTGGGCAGGGCGCCGGAGGTGGTGAGCCGCTGCTGGGCCGCGGTGACGCCCTGCTGTTCCAGGGCGGCGATCGCGGCGACCTGGGCCGGGGTGAGGGAGGCCAGCAGGCGTTCCACGCCGGCCAGCCTGGTCCGGACGTCGTCGCGCTGCTTCTTCTGCCGGCCGGCGAGGCCGAGCTGGGTGTCCAGCGCCGTGCGGGCGGCCCGGGTCAGGGCGTCCTTCTGCTGCTCCGCCGCGGTCAGCCGGTGCACCGTCCGGGCCTGCTCGCGCGCCAGCTCGCCGATGACATGGCTCTCGTCCAGCGCGTGCTGCGGGTCGGGGGCGAGCAGCACCCGGACGTACGGGCCGAGGCTGTCGCCGGCGCTGCTCTGGTACTGCCGCCGGACCAGCCGGCCGGCGTCGGCCCGGCTGTCCTGCAGGGCGACGCGGGCCCGCGCCAGTTCGCCGTCGAGCCGGTCCACCTCGGCGCGCTGCCGCTTCAGCTTCTCCGCGGTGGCGTTGTACGTCTCGGTGGCCTGTTCGGTCTGCCGGTACAGCCGCTGAAGGTCCGTCAGCAGCTGGGGCACGGGCCGCTGCGGGTCCGGTGCGGCCACGGCCGGTGCGGGCGCGAGGACGGCCTGGGCCGCCAGCGCGGCCGTACAGGCCAGGCGCGGAAGCATTCCTGACACGTCATCACCTCGGTGCGGGAAGGAGAGCGGGCTGTTCGCCTCCTATGGCACCGCGATAATCAGATGTAATCCGTGCGGAACGCGCGCCTGGCGTACGTCTGTCACCCGTTCGCCTCGTCCGGCTTGCCGGATCGCTGGGCGGAGGGTGGGGCGGCCGGCTTCGACCAGGGCCATCTGAGCCGCCCGCCGGAGGTGTCGTCCGGGTCGTACGCGTACTTCCACCCCTGGATCAGACCCAGCCGCCTGCTGTGCCCGCGCGGCACCCGCCGGTAGACGAGCACGGTGGGCGGCCCGCCCTCCGGGTCCGGCACGGGGATGCGGTACGTCTTCGGCGGATGCCCGGTGGCCCCGACCATGACCGGCAGCACCCGCCCGTCCATGGGTCCGCCCTCGAAGGGGGTGTCCTGACTCTTCACCGCTTCAGTCTCGGCCATCCCCGGCGAGCGCGCCGACGACGGCGGCCGTCTGCGGGTCCCGGGACGCGGTGACGGTGAGGACGGCCACGAACTGCTCGACCAGCCAGTCGCGCAGTTCCTCCACCGGGGGCTGTTTGTCCTCGTCCAGCCAGATCAGGGAGGCCGCCTCGACGGCCGTGATCCAGGTCCGCACGGTCATCCGCAGCCGTGGGCCGGGGCCGCTGACGCCGAGGTGGCGGTAGATGTGCTCGGCGGCGGCCCGGCGGACCCCGTCCACTATGGCCGTCGTACGCGAGGTCTCCACCACGCTGCCGCCCTGCAGCAGGGCGCTGAAGCCGGTGTCGTGCTCGTCGACGAAGCCCAGATAGCGGTCCAGGGCGCGGGACAGCCGGGGCAGCAGGGGGCCCTGGAGGGGCTCGTCGAAGCAGTGCCGGAGCTCCTCGGCGGCGGAGCGCAGCGCGGCCTCGTACAGCTGCTGCTTGCCGCCCGGGAAGTACCGGTACACCAGGGGGCGCGAAACCCCGGCCGCCTCCGCCACATCGTCCAGCGACACGTCCTCGGGGGCACGGTGCGCGAAGAGAGTGAGCGCGGCGTCGAGCAGCTGGCTGCGCCGCTCCTCGACGCTCAGTCGACGGTAGGCAGGGGTGGCGGACGGGGTCATATGCGGAAGCCTAGCCGCCGTCCACCGCCAGGAGGGCGGGCGGCTTTCGGCCCGTTGTGGCTTGTCGCGCCCCGCCGCGTGGCTCAGGCCAGCAGGCCCGATGACCTCCACAGCCGCCTTCCGACGCCCCGCAGCACACCGATGTCGTCCAGGAAGTCCGTCAGGCGCTTCGCACCCGTCTGCATGACCTCCCGGCGGTGGGCGCTCGCCTTCACCTGGGCCAGGGCCTCCCGCTGGTCGAGGCCGACGTTCGTGTAGACGTCGGGATTCACGAACGCGATCGAGAAGACCCGGGCGAACTCGCCCGAGGTGACCCGGGTGAACTCCTGGGACCACCTCGGGGCCGTCAGCATCTGGCGGCGCAGTTCCTCGCGGGCGTAGCGGACATGGCGGGCCTCCTCGACCACGTGGATGCGCGTGACGCCACGGATCAGCGGCTGGACCCGCTCGTCCGGGAACGTCAGCCGCTGCATCCAGTCCAGGACCTCCTCGCCGAGCAGGGTGGCGGTGAAGGAGCCGGGTGTGGTGGAGATCGTCTTGAACACGCGGCCGAGGTTCTGGTGGGTCCTGCTGACCGGGTACCAGGGTGTGCCGCCGTGCGAGATCAGCCGGGCGAACATCTTGGAGTGCCGGCACTCGTCCTCGATCTCGGTGAGCGCGTAGCGGACGTGCGCGCTGGTCGCCGCCTTGTCGTAGATGTGCCGGACCAGCAGCTGCATCAGGATCAGCTCGAACCAGATGCCGAGCGAGGCCAGCGCCGCCGCCTCGTGCTGGGACAGCCGGATGCGCTGCTCCTCGCTCATCCGCTTCCACAGCGGCGTGCCGTAGAGCGAGACCAGCTCCGGCGGCCAGAACCACTTGCCCTCCTCGAAGGGCGCGTCCCAGTCCAGTTCCCTGTCGGGGTCGAAGGAGTGCTTGGCGGAGGAGGCGAGCAGCCGCTGCGCCACCTGTTCCCGGTCCTTGAGCAGGCCGAGCGCGTCGCGCAGTCCGTCGAGCGCGTCCGCTTCCGTCAGGCTCGTCATGGCTCCCTCACCTCGTTACCCGGGGGTATATCGTTCCCCCTTATGAGACTGCCTGTCAGCAAGGTCGTCAATCCCTTGCACATGACTTGTTGACCGCGCGTCTACGTGTGAGCCTGCGTGGTATGCCGACCCATGACCTGTACGCCAATGAGCCGGGAGCGTCCCCCTGGCAGGTTCCCGCGACCGGCGCGGCCCGGTTCAGCTGGGAGTACGACGACGGCCGCGACCGGCTGCTCGCCCTGTACCAGAAGGGCAAGGACAAACAGTGGGACGGGCAGCAGCGCATCGACTGGGACCTGGAGGTCGACCCGCACGACGCGCTCGGCACGCCCGACGAGTCGATGACCCTCTACGGCACCCGGTACTGGGACAAGCTCACCGACAAGGACAAGGGGGAACTGCGTCTGCACTACGCCTCCTGGCAGTTCAGCCAGTTCCTGCACGGTGAGCAGGGCGCCATGATCTGCGCGGCGCGGATCGTGGAGTCGGTGCCCGACCTGGACGCCAAGTTCTACTCCGCGACCCAGACGATGGACGAGGCCCGGCACGCCGAGATCTACGGCCGGTTCCTGCACGAGAAGATCGGGCTCGTCTATCCGGTCAACGACAATCTGCAGTCGCTGCTCGGCGACACCCTGCGCGACACCCGCTGGGACATGCCCTACCTGGGCATGCAGGTCCTCATCGAGGGGCTGGCGCTGGCCGCCTTCGGGATGATCCGGGACACCACGGACAAGCCGCTGCCCCAGCAGATCCTCACCTACGTCATGCAGGACGAGGCCCGGCACGTGGCCTTCGGCCGGCTGGCGCTGCGCGACTACTACAAGCAGCTCACCGACGCCGAACTGCGTGAGCGCGAGGAGTTCGTCATCGAGGGCTGCTATCTGATGCGCGACCGGCTGCGCGGTGTCGAGGTGCTGGAGAACTTCGGCATACCCAGGGCCGAGGCGGAGGTGTTCAGCGAGCGCTCGGAGTTTCTCCAGCTGTTCCGCAAACTGCTGTTCAGCCGGATCGTGCCCTGTGTGAAGGACATCGGGCTGTGGGGCAAGCGGCTCCAGCAGGCCTATGCGGACATGGGGGTGTTCGAGCTGGGCGACGCCAATCTGGACCTGCTCATGACCCAGGACGAGGAACTGGCCGAGCAGTTGGACGCACGGCGCTTCGCCGCCGAGGAGCGGGACCGGATCGCGGAGGTGCGCGAGACGATCGAGTCGGGGGCGGCGGAGAGCTGAGACGGTGGGCGGGCCGTTCACCGGAGTGCAGTAGATTCCGGTCGTGTCCATGCCTCCGCCACCGCAGCAGCCGTATCCGAACGGTCCCCAGCAGCAGCCGCCGTACCCGTACGGCCAGCAGCCCCCGCAGCCCGCCCCCGGCCCCTACGGATCCCCGTACGCTCCGCAGCCGTACCCGTCGGGGCAGCCCTACCCGCCCCAGCCGTACGGCCAGCAGCCGAACCCCTGGGGTGCGCCGCCCCTGGCCCCGCTCCCCAGGAAGCGGCGGGTCGGGCTGATCATCGGGATCGTGGCCGGCGCCGTCGTGGCGGTCGTCGTGGTGCTGGCCGTGATCGGGATGGCGGTCGGGGGCGGCTTCCCCGAGGCGAAGAACAAGCTCACCCTGCCGAGGACCCTCCTGGACGGGAAGTACCAGCTCGCCCAGGACCTCTCCGACACCGAGGGCAAGAAGATCGAGAACGAGGCCGACGGGGCCTGGGACGCCAAGGACCTCCACGGTGTGGTCGGTTCCTATGACGTCGGCGGCGACGCGACCAAGGGCACTCTGGTGATCTCGGGCATGTACGGCCGGTTCAAGAACGCCGACGCGTCCCGCAAGAACATGATGAAGGGTGCCGCCGAGGGCGCGAACGCCACGGTCGCCGTCCCCGCGAAGGACTTCGACCTGAGCGGTGTGACCATCACGTGCGAGGTGGTCGTCCAGGCGCAGATGGGCACGAAGATCACGGTGCCCATGTGCGCCTGGGCCGACGGCAACACGGGCGCCACGGTCGCCACCGTGGACACCCCGCTCGCCTCGAAGAGCCCCTCGGACATCGACCTGGAGGCGCTCGCGAAGCAGACCCTCCAGGTCAGGTCCGAGGCGGTCAAGCCGATCGGCTGACCGCACCCGCCTCCTCGGGCGTTCCCGGCGCCGGGAACGACGTCCGCAGCGTGAAGGCGTACGGCGTCGCGCCGTGCGCCCGCAGACGCAGCAGCCGGTCCTCCGCCTCGGCCACCGTCGGGCGGTGGCCGGCCGGCACCCACCACAGCGCGGTCACCGCCTCGTCGAGCTTCTCGAACCAGTCCCTGCGTCGGGCCAGCAACTCCCGGTGCAGGCCCTGGTACATGAAGGCCGTGAGTGCGGGCAGATCCCGCCAGGTCGACATGTTGATGATGAGCCACTCGTCACCGAGTACGGGGATGTCGGTGGCGTTCCCGGTGTCGCTCTTGAGCCGCCAGACGAAGCCGTCGGAGGCGTCCGCGACCGCGTTGACCGGGTCGAGCCCGTCGACGAAGTCCTTCAACTCGGGTGATTCCAGAGGGAACTTGAGGCGGGCGATGTTCACTTCGGCGAGTTCGTACGCCGCTGCCGTATCCGTCATGACCGAACGGTAGGTCGGCCCGCCGGGTGCCGGTACCCCCCGTCTCATCTGCCGAGAACCGCCCGCATCACGCCCCGCGCGATCGGCGCCGCGTCCCCGCCGCCGCTGATCTCGCCCCGGTTCGCCGAGGCGTCCTCCACCACCACCGCGACCGCCACCTCGGGCTGCGGCGAGTCGTCGCCCTGCGCCCAGGAGACGAACCAGGCGTACGGCACACCGGAGTTGCCGACCCCGTGCTGCGCGGTGCCGGTCTTGCCGCCGACCAGCGCGCCGGGGATGGCCGCGCGCCTGCCGGTGCCCTCCTGGACCACGCCCGTCATCAGCTCCTTCAGCCGTACCGCCGTCGAGGGGGCCATCACCTGCCGCAGCGGATGCGCCCCGCTCCCGGCGAGCGTCTCACCGCCCGGCCGGCTCGTCCGCTCCACCAGGTACGGGGTGCGCAGCTGCCCGCCGTCCGCGACGGCCGCCGCCACCATCGCCATCTGCAGCGGCGTGGCCCGCGTGTTGTACTGCCCGATCGACGACAGCGCCAGCTGCGCCCGGTCCACATGGGTGTCGAAGGTGCTGGGCGCGACCGCGAAGGGGATGCGCAGCCGGGCGTCGTCGAACCCGAAGGCGGTCGCCGTGGCCGCCATGTCCTTCGCCCCGACGTCCACGCCGAGCTTGGCGAACACCGTGTTGCAGGACCACTCGAACGCCGACCGCAGCGAGGCGTCCTCGCAGCTGTCGCCCTCGTTGGTCAGCCAGGTCGTGGTGCCGGGCAGCCGATAGGGGTCGGGGGAGTCGGTCTGCGCGTCCAGGTCGGTGACCACACCCGCGTCGAGCGCCGCCGCCGCGGTGACCACCTTGAACGTCGACCCCGGCGGATAGGTCTGCCGTACCGCCCGGTTGAGCATCGGCTTCTCCGGGTCGTGGTTGAGCCGCGCCCACGCCGAGGCCGCCGCCTCGCCGTTGCCGGACAGCTGCCCGGGGTCGTACGAGGGACTCGACACCAGCGCCAGGATCCGGCCGGTCGCCGGCTCGATCGCGGCCACCGCGCCCTTGCGCCCGGCCAGCCCCTGGTACGCCGCCTGCTGCGCGTTCCGGTTCAGCGTCGTGACGACGTTTCCGACCCGGCCGGGCGCGCGCGTCACACCGCTCCACAGCGGCAGCGGCGACAGCATCGGATCCGTGCCGGAGAGCACCCCGTCCCCGGCGTGCTCCAGGAACGTCGTGCCGTACGACTGCGAGGCGAAGCCGGTGACCGGGGCGTACAACGGGCCGTCCTTGTAGCCGCGTTCGTAGCGCAGCTGCTCGCCGGTGTCCACGGAACCGGTGACCGGCTCGTCGCCGACCAGGATGTCGCCGCGCGGCTGGCCGTACCGGGCGATCGCGGCGCGCCGGTTGGCCGGATTGCCGTCGTAGACCCCGGACCGCACCACCTGCACGCGGGCCGCGTTGACCAGCAGCGCCGCCAGCAGCAGCGCGCAGAACGCCGAGGCGTGCCGGATGTAGCGGGCCATCGGCCGCCCGCCGCCGTAGTCGCTCACGGTGCCTCCGTCCCGTCGTACCGGCTGCGCGCCGAGTCGCTCACCCGGATCAGCAGCGCCACGATCGCCCAGTTGGTGACCACCGAGGAGCCGCCCTGGGCGAGGAACGGCATCGCCATGCCGGTCAGCGGGATCAGCCCGGTGACCCCGCCCGCGATCACGAACACCTGCAGGGCCAGGAGCGAGGCGAGCCCGACCGCGAGCAGCCGGCCGAAGGGCTCGCGCAGGGCGCGCCCGGTCCGGTAGCCGCGCTCGACCAGCAGCGCGTACAGCAGGAAGATCGCCGCCAGCCCCGCGAGCCCGAGTTCCTCGCCCGCCGTGGCCAGGATGAAGTCCGACTTGGCGGCGAAGCCGATGAGGATGGAGTGCCCGAGCCCGAGCCCGGTGCCGAGCACGCCGCCCGCCGCGAACGCGAACAGTGACTGCGAGAGCTGGTTGGGGCCCCGGCCCGCGTCGATGGTGGCGAAGGGACGCAGCCAGTCCTGGATCCGCTGGTTCACATGCGGCTCCAGCCGTCCCACGGCCACCGCGCCGAGCACGGCGAGCACCAGCCCCACCGCGATCCAGCCGGTGCGCCCGGTGGCGACGTACAGCAGCACCACGAACAGCCCGAAGAACAGCAGCGAGGTGCCCAGGTCCCGCTCCAGGACCAGCACCCCGACGCTCAGCAGCCAGATGGTCACGATCGGGCCCAGCACCCGCCCGGTCGGGAACTGCAGGAACCACAGCCTGCGGCCCGTGTACGCGAGCGCGTTGCGGTTGGCGGCCAGATAGGCGGCGAAGAACACCGCGAGCAGCACCTTCGCGAACTCGCCCGGCTGGATGGAGAATCCGGCGAGCCGCAGCCAGATACGGGCGCCGTTGACCGCCGGGAACAGGATCGGCAGCGCGAGCAGTCCGAGCGCGGAGGTCACCCACACATAGGAGTACCGCTGCAGGACCCGGTGGTCGCGCAGCACCAGCACCACGGCGATGAACAGCCCGACCCCGAGCGTGGACCACACGAGCTGGGCCGGGGCCGCCTGGTCGTTCGGGGTCTCCAGGTCCAGCCGGTAGATCAGCACCAGCCCGAGCCCGTTGAGCAGCACGGCGATCGGCAGGAACAGCGGGTCGGCGTACGGCGCCCGGATGCGCACCGCGATATGCGCGCACAGCGCGAGCACGCCGAGTCCGGCGCCGTAGCCCGCGGCGCCGGGCGGGACGGTGCCGGTGCGGGCCAGACCCACCGCGCAGTACCCGTACACGGACAGCAGCACGGCCAGCACGATCAGGGCGAGTTCCATGCCACGGCGCCGGGGCAGGCGACCGGCGGGAGCACGGGCCTGCGCCGCCGCCACGGTGGTTCCGGCCTTGGTCATGCCCGGAACCTACCCAAATAGGGCGCCTTGTGCGCGGGGCCCGGCACCAGCGTGGCGCGGGCCCGAGACTGCCGGTGCAGCGCGCCGGGCCGACCGGGACGGCCCACGGCCCCCGGGCGCTACCGCCGCTCCACCACCGGCAGGACCAGCGTGGCCACGGCCCCGCCGTCGATCGCGTTGGCGAAGAACAGCCTGGCCCCCAGCACCTCCGCCTGCCCGAGCGCGATGGTCAGCCCAAGGCCGTGCCCGGTCGCCCCGCCCTCCGTCCGGAACCGCTGCGGCCCATGGGCCACCAGATACTGCGGATAGCCGCCGCCGTGATCCCGTACGGTCACCACGGCGCCGTTGACCGTCAGCACCACCGGAGGGCCCCCGTGCTTGTGCGCGTTGGCCACCAGATTCCCCAGCACCCGCTCCAGCCGGCGCCGGTCGGTCTCCACCCGCGTGTCGGAGAGCACGCGTACCTCCGTGTCGGTGCCCGAGGCCCGCACCACCCGCCGGGCCAGCGCCCCCAGCTCCTCGGTGTCCACCTCCAGCTTCTCCCGGCCGGTGTCCAGCCGGGAGATCTCCAGCAGATCCTCGGTGAGGGTGCGCAGCGCCGCCACCCGGTCCCGCACGAGCTCCGTGGGCCGGCCCGGCGGCAGCAACTCCGCCGCCGCGTGCAGCCCGGTCAGCGGCGTGCGCAGCTCGTGCGCCACGTCCGCGGTGAACCGCTGCTCGCTGAGCAGCTTGCTCTGCAGGGTCGACGCCATGATGTCCAGGGCCGCCGCCACCGCGGCCACCTCGTCCTGCGGCCGGGACGCGTCCTTCGTACGGGGGTCGTCGACGCGTGCGTCCAGGTCACCGCCGCTGATCCGCCGGGCCACCCGCGCCGTGGTGTGCAGCCGGCGGGTCACCCGGGTCACCCCGAACACACCGACCAGCACGGTCGCCCCGATCGCGAGCCCGGAGGACCACAGGATCGATTTGTCGAGTCCGGCGATGGTGCGGGCCTGCTGCGAGTAGTCGACCGCCACGGCCAGCGCCCGGTGCCCGGCCGCGGGCCCCGCCGCCCACATCGTCGGCCGCCCCTGGTACGAGGAGACCATCGTGCCGCGCTCACCGGCCGCCGCCAGCGCCCGCAGCGGCGCGGGCAGCCCCGTGAGGTCCACTCCCGCGCTCGGCAGCAGCGTGTCCCCGGCCTCGTACGCCTCGGTGGCGTCCGCGAGGCGGGACAGCGCCAGATCACGGGCCTGGCCGACCGTCTGGTTCGTCACCGAGACATGCACCAGGACGCCGAGCAGCGCGGCCAGCGCACAGCACATCACCGTGATGAACGTGGCCGCCCGCACGGCGAGCGGCCCGGCCCACCGCGGGAGCGTGACCCTCATCGCGCGCTCGCCGAGGGGGGAGCGGAGGGCGTGGCGGACGGGCTCGGCGAGGGCTTGGCCGAGTGCCGGCCGGCACCGGTGTGCAGATACTCGTCGCGGGAGAACACCATCGCGCGCTGCCCCGGATCCCACACCCACGTCGTCCGGTACTCATAGCCGGAGATGTCGGCCGGCGAGCGCTCGATCAGCGACCGGCCGGCCAGCTCCACGCCGAGGATCGCGTCGTTGTCGGCCAGCACCTGCACCAGTTTGTGCTTCTCGACCGTGTAGACCCGTACGGCCGTCTGATTGGTCGGATAGAGCCGGAAGCCGAGCGTCATATCGTCCCGGCCGTCACCCGTGAGATCCCGGTAGTACGGCGTCAGCAGCGGGCAGCGGACCTCGTCGCCACCGGACCGGCAGTCCTTGATCCGGTCCACGGTCGCGTGATACGCCCCCTTCGAGCCGTAGTCGTCGGGATGCGCCTTGATCTCGGCCTCGACCACGTCCACCGGGTCCACCTCGTGGATGTCGTCGCGGGGGACCGTGATCCCCTTGACGATCTCCCTGTGCGCCACGTCGTACGGGTAGGCGGGGCTGGACGCCGGGCGCAGATCGGGCCAGAGCCTGGCGGGGCTGACGGCGGTCGGGGTCGCGCCCGCGCCCTGCAGCCCGCCGGCGTCCCCGCAGGCCGCCGCGGTCGTCGCGAGCAGGGCGACGACGGCCGAGGCGAGGGCGGTGCGCACGGTACGGCGGGCTGGCACGGTACTCCTGGAGCGTCGGGGGCGGTCGGGGCCCCGTACACCTTATGCGTAGACGAAGAATTTCGTATGTAAGTCCTTTTTGCACCCGGCCTGGCGTCCGTCCTCCCATCTGTCGGGGTGACACCGGCGCAGAGGCTACCCGGCACCGTAACCGGTCTTGCCGCGGGAGCACCCCGCCTGGTCCCATGGTCGAGGGGTGATGGCGCATGAGCGCACTGCGGGTGGTGCCGGCGGGCCGGCACGGCCGGGATCGGCTGTACGTCTGCCGGCCCGACGGAAGCAATGTCGCCTGGTACGACCGCGAGACAGGCCGCGTCAACCTGCTCGGCGAGGACAGCAGGGATGACGTACTCCACGCCCTGAAACCCTTCCTGACCGGCCCGGTGACCGTGGGCCCGCCCCCGGTCCCGACCCCCGCCGAACTCGCCCGGCTGACCCTGCACCCCGACGACGACCTGGCACCCAACCGCCCCGGCGAAGCCCTGCTCGTCGCCCTCGACCGCGACCCCGGCCCCGCCCACCGGCTGCGTCCCGACCCGCGCCGCCGCGCCCTGACCGCGGAGGAGACCGTCGGCGCGGCCCTGGACACCCTGGAGGGCGCCGGCTGCCACACCCTGCACTCCGTCCCCCTGCCCGGCGGCGACCGCATCCACCATCTGCTGCTCGGCCCCGGCGGCCTGTTCGCCGTCCACGCCCTGTACGCCCGCAAGAGCCGCGTCCTGGTCGCCGACCCCATGGTCACCGTGGGCCGCCGCGCCCCCGAGCCCCTGCTCCGCCGGCTGCGGGCCCTCACCGACCGGGCCTCCTACGCCCTGACCGCGGAGGTGCACCCGGTCCTCGCCCTGGCGGGCCCGGCCGACCTGACGGTGACCGCCCGGCCGCGCGCCGTACGGATCCTCAAGGACACGGAACTGACCGTGCTGGCCCGGCTGGGCGGGGTGCTGAAGCCGGCGGACGTGGAGGCGCTGCACGCGATGGCGAGGGACCGGAACCTGTGGGGGAGGGTGTAGGTCCGGGCTGCCGGCGTGGGTCTGTGGGTCTGTGGGTCCGTGGGTCCGTGCGGGTCCGGACGGGTGTCCGCGGGTCAGGGCAGGGGCGCCGCCGCCTGCGGATCCAGCAGCCCGGCCAGCAGATCCCCGTACCGCCGAACCCGCGGATCGATGTCCGCGGCCAGGAACTCCAGCTGGGCCGGACTGCGGCACTGCGCCACCTCCTCCCAGGTCACCGGCGCCGACACCAGCGGGGCCGGGCGGGCCCGCAGCGTGTACGGCGTGGCCGTGGTCTTGCGCGCGGCGTTCTGGCTCCAGTCGACGAACACCTTCCCCGGCCTGAGGCTCTTCGTCATCCGGTGCACCACCAGCCGCGGCAGCGCCCGCTCGGCCTCCACGGCCAGCGTCTTTGCGTACTCGCTCGCCCGTTCGGGTGAACCCCCGCGCACCGCCGCCAGCAGATGCAGCCCCTTGGAACCGGCCGTCTTCGGGTACGCCGTGATGCCGTCGCGCGCGAGCCGCTCCCGCAGCCACAGCGCCACCTCGCAGCAGTGGACGACGGTCGCGGGCGCACCGGGATCGAGATCGAAGACCAGCCGGTCGGCCTCCTCCGGCGCCTGCACCAGCCACTGATGCGTATGGAACTCGCTGACGAGGTTCGCCGCCCAGACCAGGCTCGGCAGATCCTGTACGACGACCATCCGGGCCGGCCCCTCCGACCGCGGCACCTCGGCGGTCGTGACCCACTCGGGGGTACCCGGCGGCACGTTCTTGGTGAAGAACCGCTGCCCCTGCGGGCCGTCCGGATAGCGCAGGAAGGACACGGCCCTGTCCCGCAGGTGCGGCAGCAGCACCCCGGCGCTGGTCGCGTAGTAGTGCACCAGCTCCGCCTTGGTGAAACCGGTCTCCGGATACAGCACCTTCTCCAGATTGCTGAGCGCGACCCGCCGCCCCTCCACCTCTGTGATAGGCGTCATACGATGACAATCCCAGACAGTCAGGTGAAATCGGCGGAATTGGTAAGTGGTGAGTAAGGGAAGGTGCGGCACGTGCGATCCATATGGAACGGCGCCATCTCCTTCGGCCTCGTCAGCATCCCGATCAAGCTGGTGAACGCGACCGAGAGCCACTCGATCTCCTTCCGCCAGATCCACGCCGAGGACAACGGCCGCATCCGCTACCGCAAGGTGTGCGAGCTGGAGGACCGCGAGGTCAGCCAGTCGGAGATCGGCAAGGGGTACGAGGACGCGGACGGCACGATCATCCCGATCACCGACGAGGACCTGTCCCACCTGCCCCTCCCCACGGCCCGCACGATCGAGATCGTGGCCTTCGTCCCGGCCGACCGCATCGACCCGCTCCAGATGGACGCGGCGTACTACCTGGCCGCCGGTGGCGTGCCCGCCGCCAAGCCGTACGTCCTGCTCCGCGAGGCTCTGAAGCGCAGCAACAAGGTCGCCATAGCGAAGTACGCGCTGCGCGGCCGCGAACGCCTCGGCATGCTGCGGGTGGTGGGCGACGCCATCGCCATGCACGGCCTGCTCTGGCCGGACGAGGTCCGCGCTCCCGAGGGCGTCGCCCCCGACACGGAGGTCACCGTCCGGGACAAGGAACTCGACCTCGCGGACGCCCTGATGGACACCCTCGGCGAGGTCGACCTGGACGATCTGCACGACGAGTACCGGGAGGCGCTGGAGGAGGTCATCGCCGCGAAGGCCGCCGGCGAGGCACCGCCGCAGGCGCCCGCGCCGGCCGCCGGGGGCAAGGTGCTCGACCTGATGGCGGCCCTGGAGAACAGCGTCAAGGCGGCCCGTGCCTCCCGCGAGGCGCCGCCCGGCGGCGAGGCCGAGGTCAGACGACTGCCACGCAAGAAGAAGACGGCGTCCACGTCCACGCCTGCCGCCACGCCCGAGAAGACGACGCCGAAGAAGACGACCGCGAAGAAGACGACCGCGAAGAAGACAACGGCCAAGAAGACAACGGCCAAGAAGACAGCGGCCAAGAAGACAACGGCGAAGAAGGCGACATCCCGCAAGCGGTCGGCTTGAACGCTCGCTCCTCCGGCCTGCCGGACCTGCGCGCCATCCGGACCCCGCCGGAAGGCGGCAGAGCCGACACCCTCCGGATACGCAGCACCCCCGGCTCGGTCTTCGCCCTCGTCTCCCGGGTCACCCCACAGCCCCAGGTGGACAGCGTGACCGGCACCGTCCGAGTGGAGTGGCTCACGCGCTCCTCACACACAACCAGTGAGAGACAGCAAGAAAGGGCGGGAGTCAGTGAGACTGACTCCCGCCCTTTTCTGTCGGCATCCGCCCTGGTCAGACCACTGTTTTGGGTTTCTGACCGGCGAGTGCCCCCGGCAGGATTCGAACCTGCGCACACGGCTCCGGAGGCCGTTGCTCTATCCCCTGAGCTACGGGGGCGTGTCGGCTGCGGAGCTCTTTGCTCGCGGCGACGGGTAGAACATTAGCAGGTCCGGCGGGGTGATCAGGAACCCGTTTCCCGGGGTGCGGGCGGGGTGGGGCGGGACGGGGCCGCTTCGAGGGTGGGGTAGTTCCCCTGTACGGGGTGGAAGTGGGGAAAACCCGGACGCGGTGGCCGGTCCGGACCTACTCTCGACATGTGTCAGGCGCCTCGGGCCGGGTGCTTGTTGTCGACGACAACAAGGTCATTCGGCAGCTGATCAGGGTCAATCTTGAGCTGGAAGGGCTCGAGGTGGTGACCGCGGCCGATGGTGCCGAGTGCTTGGACGTGGTGCACCAGGTCCGGCCCGATGTCGTGACGCTCGACGTCGTCATGCCCCGGCTGGACGGCCTGCGCACCGCCGCCCGGCTGCGCTCCGATCCTCGTACCCATCATCTTCCCCTCGCCATCGTCAGCGCGTGTACGCAGTACGAGGTCGACACGGGCCTCGATGTCGGCGTGGACGCCTTTCTCGCCAAGCCCTTCGAACCCGCCGAACTCGTACGGCTCGTCAAGCAACTGATCGAGCGCGGGAACGGTGACGAGGGAGAGGGCGGCGAGGGGGGCGGGGAAGGGCTTGGGGGAGAGGGAGGCCACCGAGGGGGCGGCGGCGGTGGCAGCGGTGATGGCGACGGGGTCTCCGAGGGTGTACCGGGGCGGATCTCCTCCGGCGGCTAGCAGCGGTCAGCGGCGGTTGTCGGCCGTCATCGGTCGGCAGCGGTTCGTGGTCGTAGCTCCTCCGGTGTCTCGGCGCACCGCGTTCCTCCGCGCACCTCCCGTCCCGTCCCACACTGAGAACCACCTCGCCTACCCACACCCTTCCTCCCCTACGCTTGTCCTGTGACCCCCGTCGAGCTCTCCCGCACCGTGTTGCACGCGGTGCGTTGTGCTGTCGATGACGGTGAGCTGAAGGTGACCGTGCCCGAGCGGGTCGTGGTGACCGAGCCGGGGCCCGGGGGGTGCGGGGACTACGCCACGACCATCGCCCTGCAGCTCGCCCGGCCGGCCGGGCAGCCACCGCTGCGGGTCGCGGAGATCCTGCTTCCCCGGCTCGCCGGCGCCGACGGCATCCGGGACGTCGTCATCACCGGGCCGGGCTTTCTGAACATCAGCGTCGAGGCGCCGGCCGGCCTCGTCAGCGGGCTCGTGCGGGAGATCCGGGACCGCGGTGCCGCGTACGGGCACGGTGACGCCCTCGCCGGGCAGGTCATCGCGCTGCGGGTGCCGTACGAGGTCCGGGCCGAGGTGGTCGCCGACGCCGTCGTACGGATCGTCGCGACGCAAGGGGCGCGAGGGACCGTCGAGCATGCCGAGCCCGTGAACCTGCGGCCCGTGCCCGCGCCGGAGGACCCCGCGCCGCTCGGGCCCGACGCCGCCCAGTGGGCCCTGCTCCACCCCGCTGCGCACGACCGGCCCCGGATCACCGCCGATCACCTGGCGCAGCGGGAGAGCAATCCGCTGTTCCGGGTGCGCTACGCCCACGCCCGCATCCGGTCCGTCAGCCGCAACGCCGCCCGCCTCGGCTTCACCGCCGCGCCCGGCCCTCTCCGCCTCGGCGCGGGCGACGAGGCCCGCCGTCCGGACATCGCCGCCCTCGACACCGACACGAGCGATGTCGCGCATCCTCTCCTCACCCCCCTCGCCGACCACCCCCGCATCCTCGCCGCGGCCGCCACCCACCGCGCCCCGGACCGGCTTGCCCGGCATCTCGTCACCGTCGCCGATGCCGTACTGCCTTTTCTGCCCCGCGTGCTTCCGTGCGGTGAGGAGAAACCCTCGGCCGCCCACCGCGCCCGGCTCGCCCTCGCCGAAGCCGCCGGGACGGTGCTGGCCGGCGGCCTGTCCCTGCTCGGCATCGACGCACCCGAACACCTCTGAGGAGCCTCGCCAGAGGCGCCGCGGAGAGAGACAGAGAGACTGAGAGTCACCGTCATGAGCCGTTCCGCGCACCCCGCCGGGCCCCGTCACGCCGACGTCCTGCCCGAGGGGCACTACGCCGCGCCGCCCGCCGACCTCAACACCCTCGACCCGAAGGTCTGGGCCCAGACCGTCGCCCGCGACGCCGACGGAGTCCTCACCGTCGGCGGGATCACCGCCACCCGGCTCGCCGAGGAGTACGGCACCCCGGTCTACGTCCTCGACGAGGACGACTTCCGGTCCAGGGCGCGCGCCTGGCGCACCGCCTTCGGGGCCGGCGCCGATGTCTTCTACGCCGGGAAGGCGTTCCTGTCCCGGGCCGTCGTGCGCTGGCTGCACGAGGAGGGCCTCAATCTGGATGTGTGTTCCGGCGGGGAGCTGGCCACCGCCCTGTCCGCGGGGATGCCCGCCGAGCGCATCGCCTTCCACGGCAACAACAAGTCGGTGGACGAGATCACCCGGGCCGTGGAGGCCGGCGTCGGGCGGATCGTGCTCGACTCCTTCCAGGAGATCGTGCGGGTCGCCCATGTCGCGCGGTCCCTGGGCAAGCGGCAGAAGGTCCAGATCCGGATCACCGTCGGGGTCGAGGCGCACACGCACGAGTTCATCGCCACCGCGCACGAGGACCAGAAGTTCGGGATCCCGCTCGCCGGCGGGCAGGCCGCGGAGGCCGTGCGGCGGGCCCTTCAGCTCGACGGGCTCGAACTGATCGGGATCCACTCGCACATCGGGTCGCAGATCTTCGACATGTCGGGGTTCGAGGTCGCCGCGCACCGGGTCGTCGGACTGCTCAAGGACGTCCGGGACGAGCACGGGGTCGAGCTGCCCGAGATCGACCTCGGAGGCGGCCTCGGGATCGCGTACACCAGCGACGACGATCCGCGTGAGCCGCACGAGATCGCCAAGTCGCTGACCGAGATCGTCGGCCGGGAGTGCGAGGCCGCCAGGCTGCGCACACCGCGGATCTCCGTAGAGCCCGGCCGCGCCATCGTCGGTCCGACCGCCTTCACGCTCTACGAGGTCGGCACGGTCAAGCCGCTGGAGGGACTGCGGACGTATGTGTCCGTGGACGGCGGTATGTCCGACAACATCCGGACCGCGCTCTACGACGCCGAGTACAGCGTCGCCCTCGTCTCGCGCACCAGTGACGCGGAGCCGATGCTCGCGCGTGTCGTCGGCAAGCACTGCGAGAGCGGGGACATCGTGGTCAAGGACGCGTTCCTGCCCGCCGATCTGGCGCCGGGTGATCTCGTCGCCGTACCGGCCACGGGCGCGTACTGCCGGTCCATGGCCAGCAACTACAACCATGTGCTGCGGCCGCCGGTCGTCGCCGTGAAGGACGGCGAGGCCCGGGTGATCGTCCGGCGGGAGACGGAGGAGGATCTCCTGCGTCTCGATGTCGGCTGATCCGGCTGGTCCGGCTGATTCGGCCGGGAACACCGGGGGCGGAAGATCTGCGGTCCGCCACCCCCGTACAAATGAAATAGATGTCTCACGATCCGGACGAAGGGTAGAAACTCCCGTCCGGTGAGTGAGACTGGTCCAACCGTAGACGGTAAGAGGAAACGAGGTCGGATGATGCGTACGCGTCCGCTGAAGGTGGCGCTGCTGGGCTGTGGAGTGGTCGGCTCAGAGGTGACGCGCATCATGACGACGCACGCCGACGACCTCGCGCAGCGGATCGGCGCCCCCGTGGAACTGGCCGGGGTCGCCGTACGGCGTCCGTCCAAGGTGCGCGAGGGCATCGACCCGAGCCTCGTCACCACCGACGCCACCGCCCTCGTCAAACGCGGGGACATCGACGTCGTGGTCGAGGTGATCGGCGGGATCGAGCCCGCCCGGTCCCTCATCACCACCGCCTTCGAGCACGGGGCCTCCGTCGTCTCCGCCAACAAGGCCCTCCTCGCCCAGGACGGCGCCGCGCTGCACGCCGCCGCCGAGGAGCACGGCCGGGACCTGTACTACGAGGCCGCCGTCGCCGGCGCCATCCCGCTGATCCGGCCGCTGCGCGAATCCCTCGCCGGCGACAAGGTCAACCGGGTGCTCGGCATCGTCAACGGCACCACCAACTTCATCCTCGACAAGATGGACTCCACGGGCGCCGGCTATCAGGAGGCGCTCGACGAGGCCACCGCCCTCGGGTACGCGGAGGCCGACCCGACCGCCGACGTCGAGGGCTTCGACGCCGCCGCCAAGGCCGCCATCCTCGCCGGGATCGCCTTCCACACGCGCGTGCGCCTCGACGACGTCTACCGCGAGGGCATGGCCGAGGTCACCGCCGCCGACTTCCGCTCGGCGAAGGAGATGGGCTGCACCATCAAGCTGCTCGCCATCTGTGAGCGGGCGGCGGACGGGGAGTCCGTCACCGCGCGCGTGCACCCCGCGATGATTCCGCTGACCCATCCGCTCGCCTCCGTGCGCGGCGCGTACAACGCCGTCTTCGTGGAGTCCGACGCGGCCGGGCAGCTCATGTTCTACGGCCCCGGCGCGGGCGGCGCTCCCACCGCCTCCGCCGTGCTCGGCGACCTCGTCGCCGTGTGCCGCAACCGGCTCAACGGCGCAACGGGGCCCGGTGAGTCGTCGTACGCGGCCCTGCCCGTCTCGCCCATGGGTGAGGTGGTCACGCGCTACCACATCAGCCTCGACGTCGCGGACAAACCGGGTGTTCTCGCCCAGGTCGCGACCGTGTTCGCGGAGCACGGGGTGTCGATCGATACGGTGCGTCAGCAGGGCAAGGACGGCGAGGCCTCCCTCGTCGTCGTCACCCACCGCGCGTCCGACGCCTCCCTCACCGGGACCGTCGAGGCGCTGCGCAAGCTCGACACCGTGCGGGGTGTCGCCAGCATCATGCGGGTTGAAGGAGAGTAACCAGCAATGACCCACCAGTGGCGCGGAATCATCGAGGAGTACCGGGACCGACTGCCGGTTTCCGACACCACGCCGGTCGTGACGCTCCGCGAGGGCGGCACGCCCCTCGTGCCCGCGCAGGTGCTCTCCGAGCGCACGGGCTGTGAGGTCCACCTGAAGGTGGAGGGGGCCAACCCCACCGGATCCTTCAAGGACCGGGGCATGACCATGGCCATCTCCAAGGCCAAGGAGGAGGGGGCCAAGGCGGTCATCTGCGCCTCCACCGGCAACACGTCGGCCTCCGCCGCCGCATACGGCGTGCGCGCGGGGATGGTTTCGGCCGTTCTCGTGCCGCAGGGGAAGATCGCGCTCGGCAAGATGGGCCAGGCCCTCGTGCACGGCGCGAAGATCCTCCAGGTCGACGGCAACTTCGACGACTGCCTCACGCTCGCGCGGGCGCTGAGCGAGAACTACCCGGTGGCACTGGTCAATTCGGTGAATCCGGTGCGTATCGAGGGGCAGAAGACGGCCGCCTTCGAGATCGTGGACATGCTCGGCGACGCCCCCGACATCCACGTCCTGCCGGTGGGCAACGCGGGCAACATCACCGCCTACTGGAAGGGCTACAAGGAGTACGCCGCCGACGGCATCGCCTCCAGGACGCCCCGGATGTGGGGCTTCCAGGCCTCCGGCAGCGCCCCGATCGTGCGCGGCGAGGTCGTCAAGGACCCCTCGACCATCGCCACCGCGATCCGCATCGGCAACCCGGCCTCCTGGCAGTTCGCCCTCGCCGCGCGCGACGAGTCGGGCGGTGCCATCGACGAGGTGACGGACCGTGAAATCCTGCGCGCCTACCGGTTGTTGGCCGCACAGGAGGGCGTCTTCGTGGAGCCCGCCTCCGCCGCCTCCGTGGCCGGTCTGCTGAAGGCCGCCGAGCAGGGCAAGGTGGACCCGGGGCAGCGCATCGTGTGCACGGTCACCGGCAACGGTCTGAAGGACCCCGACTGGGCCGTCGCCGGCGCCCCGCAGCCGGTCACCGTGCCGGTCGACGCGGCCGCCGCCGCGGAGCGCCTCGGGCTCGCCTGAAAGCTCGCTGGAATCCCAGGAAAACCCTGACAGGATGCACAGGGGGCATACGACACGCATCGTGCGCCTCCTGTGCGCCCTATGTCGCCACAGAACCTTCCTTCGATAGGCTGTAGTGAACCCGCCCAGTGCATATGCCTGCGCAGATGGGTGACGTCGCGCCGTCTGCGCGGCCCTGAGGGTCTTCACGTACGTATCGAATGTCATCGAATTGTCTTCGACAGTCCCGCAGCTCAAGGAGAGTCAACGAGCGATGGCCGGTCCAGCGTTCCGCGCCGCCGCCGTCCGGGTGCGCGTTCCCGCCACCAGCGCCAATCTCGGCCCGGGCTTCGATGCCCTCGGTCTCGCGCTGGGGCTCTATGACGACGTGGTCGTCCGGGTGGCCGACTCCGGGCTGCACATCGACATCGCGGGGGAGGGCAGCGAGACCCTCCCGCGTGACGAGTCTCACCTTCTCGTCCGCTCCCTGCGCACCGCCTTCGATCTGCTGGGCGGACAGCCCCGCGGCCTGGAAATCGTCTGCGCCAACCGCATTCCGCACGGCCGGGGTCTCGGTTCCTCCTCCGCCGCCATCTGCGCCGGCATCGTCGCCGCCCGCGCGGTGACCATAGGCGGCGAGGCCCGCCTCGACGACGCGGCACTGCTGGAACTGGCCACGGAGATCGAGGGTCATCCGGACAATGTGGCCGCGTGTCTGCTCGGCGGATTCACCCTGTCCTGGATGGAGTCCGGTGCGGCGCGGGCGATCAGGATGGAGCCCACCGATTCCATCGTTCCGGTGGTTTTCGTGCCCGGAAAGCCGGTCCTGACCGAGACCGCGCGCGGCCTGCTGCCGCGCACCGTGCCGCACGTCGACGCCGCCGTCAACGCGGGCCGTGCCGCCCTGCTCGTCGAGGCCCTCACCCGGCGCCCCGAGCTGCTGCTGCCCGCCACCGAGGACCGCCTCCACCAGGAGTACCGCGCCCCGGCCATGCCGGAGAGCGCCGCGCTGGTGGAGCGGCTGCGCGCCGACGGTATCCCGGCCGTCATCTCGGGCGCGGGACCCACCGTCATGGCGCTGGCCGACGCCGACAGCGCCGACAAGGTCGCTCATCTCGCGGGCGCGGGCTGGGCGGCGAACCGGCTGGACCTGGATGTCCAGGGAGCGAGCGTGCTGCCGCTTGCGACCTGACACAACACGGTTGCCGGATTTCGAGAGGGGGAATGTTTGTTGGATCCGGTAGTGTTAATCTCAAGTCTGCACCCGACCCCACCATGGCGAGGTGCTTCGTGTCCCAGTCCGGGACAGACATTCTTCCGGGAGCCTCCCACGCCACTCCGTGTTCCGTGCGCCGTACCTGGGCAGTACGTCGTATGCGGGCATTGAGCGGGCCGCCGGGCACGCGCCGGAATCGGTGCTACCACGCCAAGTGACACTGGGTGCCACGGCTCGCGGAAGCGCCATCACCGCACATTTCCTCCGCCGCTTTGGCGGACCACCGCCCCGGCACGGTTCACGGAAGACAGAACCGTAGTCGGACAGCACAACCGGTCGCCGAGCCAGACAGGCCGACGTCCGCTCCAGGGAAGGACCCTTCGTGAGCGACACCACCGATCTGATGGGCGCACGTGTCGAGGAGACCGCTGCCGCGCCCGCCACGGACGCCTCCGCGCCTGCTGCCGGTGCCGGCTCCCGGCGGCGCCGTGGTACCGGCCTTGAGGGCATGGTGCTGGCCGAGCTGCAGCAGGTCGCCTCGGGCCTCGGCATCAGGGGCACCGCGCGGATGCGCAAGAGCCAGCTGATCGAGGTCATCAAGGAGGCGCAGGCCGCCGGTGGGGGTGCCCCCGCCGGGGGAGCCGCCGCCAAGGCCGAGCCGGCCACCGAGACCAAGCCCAAGCGCCGCGCCACCTCCAAGGCCCGTACGGGTGAGGCCGCCGACGGCGAGAAGAAGGCCGAGGCTCCCGCCGAGCGAGCCGTGGCCCAGCAGCAGATCGAGATCCCCGGCCAGCCGGCCTCCGACGACGCCCCGACCGAGCGCCGTCGCCGCCGTGCCACCGCCGAGGCCGGCAGCCCCACCGCGAGCGGCGCCGAGACGGTCGCCGCCGAGGCGAAGGGCGAGGCCAAGGCCGAGGCGCCCGCCCAGCAGCCGCAGGGCGAGGCCAAGGGCGACGCCGGTGACGGCGAGGGCCGTGGCCGCCGCGACCGCCGCGAGCGCGGCCGTGACCGTGACCGTGACCGCCGCGGCAAGGGCGAGGAGCAGCAGGGCCAGGGCGGCCGGCAGGACCGTCAGCAGCAGGGTGGCCAGCAGCAGGGCGGCGGCCGACAGGACCGCCAGCGTGACAACGGCCCGCAGGACGACGACGACTTCGAGGGCGGCCGCCGTGGCCGTCGCGGCCGCTACCGCGACCGCCGTGGCCGCCGTGGCCGTGACGAGGTCGCCGAGCCGCAGCTCGCCGAGGACGACGTCCTGATCCCCGTCGCGGGCATCCTGGACATCCTCGACAACTACGCCTTCATCCGGACCTCCGGCTACCTGCCGGGCCCGAACGACGTGTACGTCTCCCTCGCCCAGGTCCGCAAGAACGGCCTGCGCAAGGGCGACCACGTCACCGGTGCGGTCCGCCAGCCGAAGGATGGCGAGCGCCGCGAGAAGTTCAACGCGCTGGTCCGCCTCGACTCCGTCAACGGCATGGCGCCCGAACACGGCCGTGGCCGCCCGGAGTTCAACAAGCTGACCCCGCTCTACCCGCAGGACCGCCTCCGCCTGGAGACGGACCCGGGCGTGCTCACCACCCGCATCATCGACCTGGTCTCGCCCATCGGTAAGGGCCAGCGCGGTCTGATCGTGGCCCCGCCGAAGACCGGTAAGACCATGATCATGCAGGCGATCGCCAACGCGATCACGCACAACAACCCCGAGTGCCACCTGATGGTCGTCCTCGTCGACGAGCGTCCGGAAGAGGTCACCGACATGCAGCGGTCGGTCAAGGGCGAGGTCATCTCCTCGACCTTCGACCGCCCGGCCGAGGACCACACCACGGTCGCCGAGCTGGCCATCGAGCGTGCCAAGCGGCTCGTCGAGCTGGGCCACGACGTCGTCGTCCTGCTCGACTCCATCACGCGTCTGGGCCGTGCCTACAACCTGGCGGCGCCGGCCTCCGGCCGCATCCTGTCCGGTGGTGTCGACTCGACCGCGCTGTACCCGCCGAAGCGGTTCTTCGGCGCGGCGCGCAACATCGAGGACGGCGGTTCGCTGACCATCCTGGCCACGGCTCTTGTGGACACCGGGTCCCGTATGGACGAGGTGATCTTTGAGGAGTTCAAGGGCACCGGCAACATGGAGCTGAAGCTCGACCGGAAGCTCGCCGACAAGCGCATCTTCCCGGCGGTGGACGTGGACGCGTCCGGCACCCGTAAGGAAGAGATCCTGCTCGGCAACGAGGAGCTGTCCGTCGTCTGGAAGCTGCGGAGGGTGCTGCACGCGCTGGACCAGCAGCAGGCGATCGAGCTGCTGCTCGACAAGATGAAGCAGACGAAGTCGAACGTCGAGTTCCTGATGCAGATTCAGAAGACGACGCCCACTCCGGGCAACGGTGACTGAGCGCCGTTGAGTCGCCCCTCAGGGAGTTGAGAAGCCCGCCCCTCGTCCATCGGTGACGGGGGGCGGGCTTTTTGGTGCCGGGTGCCGGGTGCCTCCCCCCTGCTGCCACAGCGCCGTGCCACCGCGGCCGGGGCAGGCCGACAGAGATCGGCAAAGGCGACAAGCGAGATCTATGCCACAAAGATCTCCGCGGGTAACGGATTCCAGGCGTACGGCATCCGGGGCTGAAACCGCAGGTGAGCGGGGTGCCCTCGGTCGATGCGGCTACGCAGCGTGCCCATCGCCGTACGCGGTGGGCACGCTGCGTTGTGCAACTCTTTCCCGAGTTTCTCCGTCTGACCATGCGGAGCGACGATGGAGCGGTACTGACCGCGCCCGACCCTGAAAGCAGGGGGTAATCGACCGCCGAGACCGAGGAGCGATGTTGTCCGCCCAGAGCACGCCGGAGCCCGTCATACCCGAGCCGGGCGAGACCGGCCCCCGCCAGCGTGGCAAGGGCCGCCGCCGCAAGGCCCCCAGCAAGGGCCGCAAGGCTCTGCGTATGACGGCCTGGACCGTCGCGGGCGTGGTGGTCCTGGGCGGCGCCGGCGTCGGGTACGTGTACTTCAAGCTCAACGGCAACCTCAAGAGCGTCGACATCGACCAGGCCCTCGGCAACGACCGGCCCAGGAAGATCGACAACGGCTCCCAGAACATCCTGGTCCTCGGCTCGGACAGCCGCTCCGGCTCGAACAAGAACCTCGGCGGCGGCGTCGACGACGGCAGTGCCCGCTCCGACACGGCGATGATCGTCCACGTCTACAAGGGCCACAAGAAGGCCGGCGTCGTCTCCATCCCGCGGGACACCCTGATCGACCGCCCGGCCTGCACCGACACCAAGGGCACCGCCCACCCCGCCGAGTCCGGCGCGATGTTCAACGAGTCCTACGGCACCGGCGGCGCGGCCTGCGCCGTCAAGACCGTGGAGTCGATCACCGGCATCCGCATGGACCACTATCTGGAGGTCGACTTCGAGGGCTTCCAGAAGCTCATCGACGACCTCGGCGGGGTCCAGGTCACCACGACGAAGACCATCGCCGACCCGCAGAGCCATCTGAACCTCAGGTCCGGCACCCACACCCTGAGCGGCAAGCAGGCCCTGGGCCTGGTGCGCACCCGGCACGGCGTCGGCGACGGCTCCGACCTGGGCCGCATCCAGCTCCAGCAGGCCTTCGTCAAGGCGCTGCTCAACCAGGTCAAGCACGTCGGGATCTTCACCGACCCGAAGAAGCTGTACGACCTCGCCGACACCGCCACCAAGACCGTCACCACCGACTCCGACCTCGGCTCGGTCAACTCCCTCGTCGACTTCACCGACGGTCTCAAGGGCATCAGCTCCCAGCACATGACCATGGTCACGATGCCGGTCCAGTACGACCCGGCCAACCCCAACCGGGTCCTTCTGGAGAAGGCCAAGGCCCAGCAGGTCTGGGACGCCCTGAAGAACGACCGCCCGATCCCGCGGTCGGCGACCGAAGGCACGGCGACCGGTGAGGCCAAGGGTGTCGTGAGCGGCTGAGGGGCATCCCCTCACCCTTGAGGGGCACCCCCTCACCCTCAGGAATAGAACATCCGCACCCCCGGTTTGGGTGGATGGCCCCAGTCCTGGCAGACTGGTACGTCGGCTCCGGTTCACGCTTGCGCATCCCGCGTCAGCGACCCGGCGCCCTCCCGAAATCTAGGAGACACCTTGAAGCGCGACATCCACCCCGCGTACGTCGAGACGCAGGTCAGCTGCACCTGCGGCGCGTCGTTCACCACCCGTAGCACCATCGAGTCCGGCACCATCCGGGCCGAGGTCTGCTCCGAGTGCCACCCGTTCTACACGGGTAAGCAGAAGATCCTCGACACCGGTGGCCGTGTGGCCCGCTTCGAGGCCCGCTTCGGCAAGGCTGCCGCCGGCTCCAAGAAGTAGCGAGCCCCATTTCGCCGGTCCACGGTCACGCCCTCGCGGGGGTGTGCCCGGGACCGGCGTTTTTGGTCGCCCGCCAGCCCTCCCCCCGCAGTATCAGGAGCCCAAGATGTTCGAGGCCGTCGAGGAACTCGTCGCCGAGCACGCCGATCTGGAGAAGAAGCTCGCCGATCCGTCGGTCCACGCCGACCAGGCGAACGCGCGCAAGCTCAACAAGCGCTATGCCGAGCTGACCCCGATCGTCGCCACGTACCGCTCCTGGAAGCAGGCCGGCGACGACATCGGGACCGCGCGCGAGCTGGCCGCCGACGACCCCGACTTCGCGGCCGAGGTCAAGGACCTGGAGAAGCAGCGCGAGGAGCTGACCGAGAAGCTGCGGCTGCTGCTCGTCCCGCGTGACCCGAGCGACGACAAGGACGTCATCCTGGAGATCAAGGCGGGTGCGGGCGGCGACGAGTCGGCCCTGTTCGCGGGCGATCTGCTGCGCATGTATCTGCGCTACGCCGAGCGGATCGGCTGGAAGACGGAGATCATCGACGCCACCGAGTCCGAGCTCGGCGGCTACAAGGACGTCCAGGTCGCCGTGAAGACCAAGGGCGGCCAGGGCGCCACCGAACCCGGCCAGGGTGTGTGGGCGCGGCTGAAGTACGAGGGCGGTGTGCACCGCGTGCAGCGCGTGCCGGCGACCGAGTCCCAGGGCCGTATCCACACCAGCGCGGCCGGTGTCCTCGTCACCCCCGAGGCCGAGGAGGTCGATGTCGAGATCAACCCGAACGACCTCCGGATCGACGTCTACCGCTCCTCCGGCCCCGGCGGCCAGTCCGTCAACACCACCGACTCCGCGGTGCGCATCACACACCTGCCGACCGGAGTCGTCGCCTCCTGCCAGAACGAGAAGAGCCAGCTGCAGAACAAGCAGCAGGCTCTGCGTATCCTGCGCTCCAGGCTGCTCGCCGCGGCGCAGGAGGAGGCCGAGCGGGAGGCCGCCGACGCCCGCCGCAGCCAGGTCCGCACCGTCGACCGCTCCGAGAAGATCCGCACCTACAACTTCCCGGAGAACCGCATCTCGGACCACCGCGTCGGCTTCAAGGCGTACAACCTGGACCAGGTCCTGGACGGCGACCTCGACTCGGTCATCCAGGCCTGCGTCGACGCCGACTCGGCGGCGAAGCTCGCGGCCGCGTAAGACACGCACGCACGTACGAGCACGACACGGAGGACTCGCGTGAACCTGCTGCTCGCCGAGGTGGCGCAGGCCACCCAGCGGCTGGCCGACGCCGGTGTGCCCTCGCCGCGCAACGACGCGGAGGAGCTGGCCGCGTTCGTGCACGGCGTGAAGCGCGGCGCACTGCACTCCGTGAAGGACGCCGACTTCGACGCCCGGTACTGGGAGGTCATCGCCCGGCGCGAACAGCGCGAGCCGCTGCAGCACATCACCGGGCGGGCCTACTTCCGCTACCTGGAGCTGCAGGTCGGGCCGGGCGTCTTCGTGCCCCGCCCGGAGACCGAGTCCGTGGTCGGCTGGGCCATAGACGCCGTGCGCGCGATGGACGTCGTCGAGCCCTGCATCGTCGACCTGTGCACCGGTTCCGGCGCCATCGCGCTCGCCCTCGCCCAGGAGGTCCCGCGCTCCCGGGTGCACGCCGTGGAGCTGTCCGAGGAAGCGCTGGTGTGGACCCGTAAGAACGTGGCGGGATCCAGGGTGGACCTGCGCCAGGGCGACGCCCTGACCGCCTTCCCCGACCTCGACGGCCAGGTCGACCTGGTCATCTCCAACCCGCCGTACATCCCGCTGACCGAGTGGGAGTACGTCGCCATCGAGGCCCGTGACTACGACCCGGAGCTGGCCCTGTTCTCCGGCGAGGACGGCCTGGACCTCATCCGCGGCCTGGAGCGCACCGCGCACCGGCTGCTGCGCCCCGGCGGGGTCGTCGTGATCGAGCACGCCGACACCCAGGGCGGCCAGGTGCCATGGATCTTCACCGAGGAGCGGGGCTGGGCCGACGCGGCCGACCACCCCGACCTCAACAACCGCCCCCGGTTCGCGACCGCCCGCAAGGCGCTGCCGTGAGCACCGCCCCGACTTCCATCCCGCAGTACGTGTACGAGGAGGCCCGCTAGACATGGCACGGCGATACGACACCAACGACGCGACCGACCGCACGACGGGTCTGCGCGAGGCCGCGTCCGCCGTCCGCCGGGGCGAGCTGGTGGTGCTGCCGACCGACACGGTGTACGGCATCGGCGCCGACGCCTTCTCTTCCGAGGCCGTCGCCGAACTGCTGGCCGCCAAGGGCCGGGGCCGCAATATGCCCACCCCTGTCCTCATCGGCTCGCCGAACACCCTGCACGGCCTCGTCACGGACTTCTCCGAGATGGCCTGGGAGCTGGTCGACGCCTTCTGGCCGGGTGCCCTGACCCTGGTCGCCAAGCACCAGCCGTCCCTGCAGTGGGACCTCGGCGACACCCGCGGCACGGTCGCCGTCCGTATGCCGCTGCACCCCGTCGCGATCGAGCTGCTCACCGAGGTCGGCCCGATGGCCGTCTCCTCCGCCAACCTCACCGGCCACCCGGCGCCGGAGGACTGCGACGCCGCTCAGGAGATGCTCGGCGACTCCGTCTCCGTCTACCTCGACGGCGGCCCGACCCCAGGCAACGTCCCGTCCTCCATCGTCGACGTCTCCGGCCGGGTGCCGGTGCTGCTGCGTGAGGGCGCGCTGTCGCCGGAGGAGCTGCGCAAGGTCGTACCCGACCTCGAGGTGGCGAATTGACGGCCCCTGAAGCGGGGCGTGGCATAGGCATCGGGGAGCGTCACGCGGAGCAGACGACGACGTTCGGCCTTCCGCGCGACACCTTCCGCATCCTCCATGTCAGCACCGGCAATGTGTGCCGCTCGCCCATCACCGAGCGGCTGACCCGCCATTTCGTGGCGGAGCGGCTCGGCGTGCTCGGCGGCGGGCTGATCGTGGAGAGCGCGGGCACCTGGGGGCACGAGGGTGCGCCGATGGAGGCCAACGCGGAGACCGTGCTGGGCGAGTTCGGCGCGGACGCCACCGGCTTCACCGGCCGGGAGCTGCTGGACGAACACGTCATCCGGGCCGACCTGGTCCTCACCGCGACCCGCGACCACCGCGCCCAGGTCATCTCCATGGGCCATTCGGCGGGCCTGCGCACCTTCACCCTGAAGGAGTTCACCCGGCTGGTCCGCGCCATAGACCCCGCCACGCTGCCGCCCCTGGACGACGGCGTCGTCATGCGCGCCCGCGCCCTGGTCCGCGCGGCCGCGGCCCTGCGCGGCTGGCTGCTCGCGCCCACCGCCGAGGCGGACGAGGTGTACGACCCGTACGGGGCACCCCTGACGTTCTTCCGGTCCATCGGCGACGAGATACATCAGGCACTGGACCCCGTGGTGACAGCCCTGACCGGCGTCGCGACCCGGACCTAGGGACCTCCCGCGGCCGGAGCGGCGCCGGCCGTCGGCCGGGTGTCGACACCGGGCGTCACAGACGTCCCGGGCCTACATTGGGGATACGTCACCGTCGACCGCCAGGGAGCCCGCCATGTCGGTCACCCATACCCTCGAGACCGACGTCCTGCGGCGGCAGGACCCGCAGCTCGCCGAGATCCTGCTGGGCGAGTTGGCACGCCAGTCGACGACCCTGCAGCTGATCGCCGCCGAGAACTTCACCTCGCCCGCCGTACTGGCCGCGCTCGGCTCGCCGCTCGCCAACAAGTACGCCGAGGGCTACCCCGGCGCCCGGCACCACGGCGGCTGCGAACTCGTCGACGTGGCCGAGCGGCTCGCCGTCGAGCGGGCCAAGGCGCTCTTCGGCGCCGAGCACGCCAATGTCCAGGCCCACTCCGGCTCTTCGGCCGTCCTGGCCGCCTACGCCGCCCTGCTGCGCCCCGGCGACACCGTCCTCGCCCTCGGCCTGCACTACGGCGGTCACCTCACCCATGGCTCGCCCGCGAACTTCTCCGGGCGCTGGTTCGACTTCGTCGGGTACGGGGTGGACGCGGAGACCGGGCTCATCGACCACGACCAGGTCCGCCACCTCGCCCTGGGCCACCGGCCGAAGGCGATCGTGTGCGGTTCCATCGCCTACCCCCGCCATATCGACTACGCCTTCTTCCGCGAGGTCGCCGACGAGGTCGGGGCCTATCTGATCGCCGACGCCGCGCATCCGATCGGGCTGGTCGCCGGCGGCGCGGCGCCGAACCCGGTGCCGTACGCCGACATCGTGTGCGCGACCACCCACAAGGTGCTCCGCGGGCCGCGCGGCGGGATGATCCTGTGCGGGAGCGAACTGGCCGAGCGCGTCGACCGGGCGGTGTTCCCGTTCACCCAGGGCGGCGCGCAGATGCACACGATCGCCGCGAAGGCCGTGGCGTTCGGCGAGGCGGCGACAGAGGCGTTCGGCGCGTACGCCCATCAGGTGGTCGCCAACGCGCGGGTGCTGGCCGGCCGGCTGGCCGTCGAGGGCCTCGCCGTCACCACCGGCGGCACGGACACTCACCTGATCACCGCCGACCCGGCCCCGCTCGGCGTGGACGGCCGCACGGCGCGCGGCCGGCTCGCCGCCGCCGGGATCGTCCTGGACTGCTGTGCGCTGCCGCACGGCGACGGCCGTGGCCTGCGCCTGGGCACGGCCGCGGTGACCACGCAGGGCATGGGGGAGCCGGAGATGGCGCGGATCGCGAAGCTGATGGCCGGCGTACTGCGCGGCGAGAGCGACCCTGCCCGGGTCCGGGACGAGGTGCGCGCGCTGACCGGCGATTTTCCGCCGTATCCGGCCTGAACCGGGGTACGCGGGTCCCATACGCCCCGAACTGTGCCGTGGCCCGCAGCCACGCGTGCAACCATCTTGGCTACCCGGAAGTCCCCATCCGTATACGTCCATCGCTAGGGTGTGGGGCTGTGATGGCCAGCGAGACCTGTGGGGAAGCCCGTGCGTGAATACCTGCTGACGCTCTGCATCACGGCCGCGGTGACGTACCTGCTGACAGGGCCGGTACGGAAATTCGCGATCGTGGCCGGAGCCATGCCGGAGATCCGGGCACGTGATGTGCACCGGGAGCCCACTCCGCGCCTCGGCGGTATCGCCATGTTCTTCGGCCTGTGCGCGGGCCTGCTGGTCGCGGACCACCTGACCAACCTCAACGAGGTCTTCGAGAAGTCGAACGAACCGCGCGCCCTGCTCTCCGGCGCCGCCCTGATCTGGCTGATCGGCGTCCTGGACGACAAGTTCGAGATCGACGCGCTGATCAAGCTGGGCGGCCAGATGATCGCCGCGGGCGTCATGGTCATGCAGGGTCTGACGATCCTGTGGCTGCCCATCCCGGGCGTCGGCAATGTGGCCCTGACCCAGTGGCAGGGCACCCTGCTGACCGTCGCGCTCGTAGTCATCACGATCAACGCGGTGAACTTCGTGGACGGCCTGGACGGCCTCGCCGCCGGCATGGTCTGCATCGCGGCGGCCGCGTTCTTCCTGTACGCCTACCGGATCTGGCTGTCGTACGGCATCGAGGCCGCCGCCCCCGCCACGCTGTTCGCGGCGATCCTGATGGGCATGTGCCTGGGCTTCCTGCCGCACAACATGCACCCGGCGCGGATCTTCATGGGCGACTCGGGCTCGATGCTGATCGGCCTGGTGCTGTCGGCGGGCGCGATCTCGATCACGGGCCAGCTCGACCCGGACGCCCTCGCGCTGTTCACGGGTTCCGAGAAGGCGGCGGTGCACCAGACGGTGCCGGTCTACATCCCGCTGCTGCTGCCGCTGACGATCATCGCGGTGCCGGCCGCGGACCTGGTCCTCGCGATCGTCCGGCGCACCTGGCGCGGCCAGTCGCCGTTCGCCGCGGACCGCGGGCATCTGCACCACCGGCTGCTGGAGATCGGCCACTCGCACAGCCGGGCGGTGCTGATCATGTACTTCTGGTCGGCCCTGATCGCCTTCGGCGCCCTTGCCTACTCGGTCAACTCGGCCTCGATGTGGATCGTGCTCGGTGTGGTGTTCCTCAGCGCGGTGGGTCTGGTCCTGCTGCTGCTCCCGCGCTTCACGCCGCGGGTGCCCCTGTGGGCGCAGCGGTTCGTACCGCCGCGCTACCGCCGTCGGCGCCGTACGGCCGAGGCCGCTGTGGCCATGGAGGCCGGTGCGGCGCAGGAGGCGCGCGAGACCGCCCAGGAGACCGGGGAACGCGCTCCTGTGACCGCCGGGATCTCGGGCGTCAACGGCGCGACCGCGATCGGCCCTCGTTCGCGTTTCGTTGATCGCCGATAGAAACACGCAAGGTAAGAATCTAACGAGAGCATTGCCATCTCGTGGGGGAGCAAAGTCCCCTAATACCAGACAACTGGGTCCGGTTTTTGCACAGACGGGCACTGTCACTCTCATGTGTGACAGCAAGCACACCGAGCAGGTAAAGACCTCATCAAATAGTTTGTGATACGGTTCACGAGAACCCCGGATAGAGCCGAAGGACCCTAGTGCGACGGTCCATTGGTGTGAGGTCTCGATCACTCAGCCCGGGACTACGCTCGTCCATGACGACACCCTGCCCCCTGTGAAAGCGGAGTTGCCGCCATGCCGTCCAATGACGCCCGGAACCTTCTGCAGATCGCTGTGCCCACAGCGATCGCAGGTGCGATCGCTGTCGCCGTGAGCGCAGCGGTCGCGGGGGGTAAAGGTGCGCTCGGCGCGGCCGTCGGCACGGTCCTGGCCATCCTGTTCATGGGACTCGGCCTGTATGTGCTGCAGTGGACGGCGAAAACGCTCCCCCAGCTGTTCCAGATGATGGGCCTGCTGCTCTATGTGGCCCAGCTGCTCCTCCTCCTGATCTTCGTCGCTGTTTTCAAGGACACCTCTCTCTTCAACGCGAAGACGTTCGCCGTGTCGCTCGTCGTCGCGACCGTCGTGTGGATGGCCGCGCAGGCTCGCGCGCATATGAAGGCCAAGATCTTCTACATCGACCCGGACGCCGAGAAGAGCGAGAAGCCCGAGAAGACAGGGCCGTCGTCGTGAGGGGTAGGGGCGGGATAAAGGCTTGTGAGATCTCCTGCTATCGTCCGGTGCCAACTGCGGCATCGCGGGCGCGGGCATCCGAGCTGACGCCTGCTCAATGGCGAGGCTCGACGCCCCCCAGCCGCCCCCACATCCGTAACACCAGTCCGGTGCCGATCCGCGGCCGTGTGCCGCGCCGACACAACGAGGTTGCCGTACCCATGCGTCATGCCGAAGGAGCCCGCGGTGAGTGCTGACCAGACCCAGCTCGCCTTTGACTGGAGTTGTCGGATCATGTCCGACAACGGGTGCGGCTTCCCGGCCCCGGGCCTGAACTCCTTCCTGTTCAAGCCGCTCTTCACGGTCGGGGGCTTCGAGTTCAACAAGGTGATGCTGCTCGCGCTCGTCACCACGCTGCTCGTCGTCACCTTCTTCTCGGCGGCCTTCGGCAAGGCCAAGGTCGTCCCGGGCAAGCTGCAGATGGTCGGCGAGGCCGGCTACGACTTCGTGCGCCGCGGCATCGTGTACGAGACCCTCGGCAAGCGCGAGGGCGAGAAGTGGGTGCCGCTCATGGTGTCCCTCTTCTTCTTCGTCTGGCTCATGAACATCTGGTCCGTGATCCCGCTGGCCCAGTTCCCGGTGTCCTCGGTGATCGCCTTCCCGATGGTGCTGGCCGCGATCGTCTACATCACCTGGGTCGCGCTCACCTTCAAGAAGCACGGCTTCGTCGGCTTCTTCAAGAACGTCACGGGCTACGACAAGTCGCTCGGTGCGGTGCTGCCGCTCGTCATGGTCATCGAGTTCTTCTCGAACCTGCTGGTCCGCCCCTTCACCCACGCGGTGCGACTGTTCGCCAACATGTTCGCCGGTCACCTGATGCTGGTCATGTTCACCGTGGCCTCCTGGTACCTGATGAACAGCTGGATGGTCCCGGCGGCGGGCGTGTCGTTCATCATGACGCTCGCCATGATCCTCTTCGAGCTCTTCGTCCAGGCCGTCCAGGCGTACGTGTTCGTGCTGCTGGCCTGCTCCTACATTCAGGGCGCTCTCGCCGAGCACCACTGAGCCGTACCACCCCGCCAATCCCCAGACGTCCGGTGGCCAACCCCCACCGGTCCATGAAAGAGAAGGAAGAACCGGCATGTCCGCTGCTCTTGAGACCCTCGCCGCCACCGCTGGTGTCCACGGCTCCGTCGGCTCGATCGGCTACGGCCTCGCTGCGATCGGCCCCGGCATCGGCGTCGGCATCATCTTCGGTAACGGCACGCAGGCCCTGGCCCGCCAGCCCGAGGCCGCCGGTCTGATCCGCGCCAACCAGATCCTGGGCTTCGCCTTCTGTGAGGCGCTCGCCCTCATCGGCATCGTTATGCCGTTCGTGTTCGGTCGCTAATCACCCCCTGACCGACACGTTTCGACGAAAGGCACTGATGTGATCGCCAACCTGGCACAGCTGGCGGCCGAGGAGACCGAGCAGAACCCGCTCGTCCCCGCCGGCCCCGAGCTGCTCGTCGGCACCATCGCCTTCGCCATCGTGTTCTTCTTCTTCTGGAAGAAGCTGCTTCCGAACATCAACAAGGTTCTGGAGGAGCGCCGCGCGGCGATCGAAGGCGGTATCGAAGAGGCCGACGCCATGAAGGTCGAGGCCCAGAGCGTCCTTGAGCAGTACAAGGCTCAGCTCGCCGAGGCCCGGCACGAGGCCGCGCGCCTGCGCCAGGAGGCGCAGGAGCAGGGTGCCGCGCTCATCGCCGAGATGCGGGCCGAGGGTCAGCGGCAGCGCGAGGAGATCGTCGCCGCCGGCCACACCCAGATCGAGGCCGACCGCAAGGCCGCCGCGTCCGCGCTGCGTCAGGACGTCGGCAAGCTCGCCACCGAACTGGCCGGCAAGCTCGTCGGCGAGTCCCTTGAGGACCACGCCCGTCAGAGCCGTGTGATCGACCGCTTCCTCGACGAGCTCGAGGAGAAGGCCGAGGCCACGCGATGAACGGAGCGAGCCGCGAGGCCCTGGCAGCCGCACGTGAGCGTCTCGACGCGCTGACGGACTCCACGTCCGTGGACGCCGCGCAGCTCGCGGACGAGCTGGCGGCCGTCACCGCGCTGCTCGACCGCGAGGCCGGCCTGCGCCGGGCCCTCACCGACCCGGCGCAGCCCGCGGAGGCCAAGGCGGAACTGGTCCAGCGTCTGATCGGCGCCCAGGTCAGCGGTGCCACCGCCGACCTGGTGGCCGGGATGGCGCGCACCCGCTGGTCGCAGCCCCGCGACCTGGTGGACGCGCTGGAGGAGCTGGCGGACATCGCCGACCTCACGGCCGCGGAGAAGACGGGCGCCCTCGACGACGTCGAGGACGAGCTGTTCCGGTTCGGCCGGATCGTCTCCTCCAGCACCGAGCTGCGCGCCGCGCTGACCGACCGCGCCGCCGGCATCGCCGCCAAGACCGAGCTGCTGCACCGGCTGCTCGGCGGACGCGCCAAGCCGGCCACCGAGCGACTGGTCACGCGCCTTGTGACCGTGCCGCGTGGACGTAGCCTGGAAGCGGGACTGGAGTCCCTGTCCAAGCTCGCGGCCGAGCGCCGGGACCGCATGGTCGCCGTCGTCACCTCGGCGGTGCCGCTGAGTGACGGCCAGAAGCAGCGCCTCGGCGCCGCCCTCGCCAAGCTCTACGGCCGTCGGATGCACCTCAACCTGGACGTGGACCCCGAGGTCGTCGGCGGTATCCGGGTGAAGGTCGGTGACGAGGTCATCAACGGCTCCCTCGTGGACCGACTGGACGAGGCCGCCCGCCGCATGGCGAGCTGAGTGACGCTCGGTATTCGAGAACAGCAGTAGTACTCAGAACGGCCCTGGTTGGGCCGTGCAGAAGAATCCTGGGGGTCGCCCCCAGACCCCCAAAGTGAAACTTCGGGCCCAACAAGGAGAGCAGGGAACCCAGATGGCGGAGCTCACGATCCGGCCGGAGGAGATCCGGGACGCGCTGGAGAACTTCGTCCAGTCGTACAAGCCGGACGCGGCCTCGCGCGAGGAGGTCGGTACGGTCACCCTTGCCGGCGACGGCATCGCGAAGATCGAGGGTCTTCCCTCGGCCATGGCCAACGAACTGCTGAAGTTCGAGGACGGCACCCTCGGCCTCGCGCTCAACCTGGAAGAGCGCGAGATCGGTGCCATCGTCCTCGGTGAGTTCAGCGGCATCGAGGAGGGTCAGCCGGTGCAGCGCACCGGTGAGGTGCTCTCCGTGGCGGTCGGCGAGGGCTACCTCGGCCGTGTCGTCGACCCGCTCGGCAACCCGATCGACGGCCTCGGCGAGATCGAGACGTCCGGCCGCCGCGCGCTTGAGCTGCAGGCCCCCACGGTCATGCAGCGCAAGTCGGTGCACGAGCCGATGGAGACCGGCTACAAGGCCGTCGACGCGATGACCCCGATCGGCCGTGGTCAGCGTCAGCTGATCATCGGTGACCGCCAGACCGGCAAGACCGCCCTGGCCGTCGACACGATCATCAACCAGCGCGACAACTGGCGCACCGGCGACCCGAAGAAGCAGGTCCGCTGCATCTACGTCGCCATCGGCCAGAAGGGCTCCACCATCGCCGGCGTGCGCCGCGCGCTGGAGGAGAACGGCGCCCTGGAGTACACGACCATCGTCGCCGCCCCGGCGTCCGACCCGGCCGGCTTCAAGTACCTGGCGCCGTACACCGGTTCGGCCATCGGTCAGCAGTGGATGTACGAGGGCAAGCACGTCCTCATCATCTTCGACGACCTCTCGAAGCAGGCCGACGCCTACCGCGCCGTGTCGCTGCTGCTGCGCCGCCCGCCGGGCCGTGAGGCCTACCCGGGTGACGTCTTCTACCTGCACTCCCGCCTGCTGGAGCGCTGCGCCAAGCTCTCCGACGACATGGGTGCCGGTTCGATGACCGGTCTGCCGATCGTCGAGACCAAGGCCAACGACGTCTCGGCGTTCATCCCGACCAACGTCATCTCCATCACCGACGGCCAGTGCTTCCTGGAGTCGGACCTGTTCAACGCCGGTCAGCGTCCCGCGCTGAACGTCGGTATCTCCGTCTCCCGAGTCGGTGGCAGCGCGCAGCACAAGGCGATGCGCCAGGTCTCCGGCCGCCTCCGTGTGGACCTCGCCCAGTTCCGTGAGCTGGAGGCGTTCGCCGCCTTCGGTTCCGACCTGGACGCGGCCTCGAAGGCCCAGCTGGAGCGCGGTCAGCGCATGGTCGAGCTGCTGAAGCAGGACCAGTACCAGCCGATGGCCACCGAGGACCAGGTCGTCTCCGTCTGGGCCGGCACCAACGGCCGTATGGACGACGTCCCGGTCGTCGACATCCGCCGCTTCGAGAAGGAACTGATCGACTTCCTGCACCGGAAGCACCAGGGCCTCATGACCTCCATCAAGGAGGGCGCCAAGATGTCGAACGACACGATCCAGGCGATCGACGACGCGGTGGCCGAGTTCAAGAAGCAGTTCGAGACCTCGGACGGCAAGCTGCTCGGCGAGGACACCCCTGCCGCTGCCGCCAAGTGACGTAAGGAAGGGACCTGACTCATGGGAGCCCAGCTCCGGGTCTACAAGCGTCGCATCCGATCCGTCAGCGCGACCAAGAAGATCACCAAGGCGATGGAGATGATCGCCGCCTCGCGTGTCGTCAAGGCACAGCGCAAGGTGGCGGCCTCCACGCCGTACGCGACCGAGCTGACGCGCGCGGTCACGGCGGTCGGCACCGGCTCGAACACCAAGCACCCGCTGACCACCGAGGCGGAGAACCCGGCCCGTGCCGCGGTCCTGCTCCTCACGAGCGACCGTGGTCTGGCAGGCGCCTTCAACTCCAACGCCATCAAGGCGGCGGAGCAGCTGACCGGGCGCCTGGAGCGCGACGGCAAGCAGGTCGACACGTACATCGTCGGCCGCCGCGGTGTCGCGCACTACAACTTCCGTGAGCGCAAGGTCACGGAGTCGTGGACCGGCTTCACCGACGAGCCGTCGTACGCGGACGCCAAGAAGGTCGCGGCACCGCTGATCGAGGCCATCGAGAAGGACACGGCCGACGGGGGTGTGGACGAACTCCACATCGTCTTCACCGAGTTCGTCTCGATGATGACGCAGACGGCGCTGGACGCGCGCCTGCTGCCGCTGCGCCTCGAAGAGGTCGCGCAGGAGGCCGCCCCCAAGGGCGAGATCCTTCCGCTCTACGACTTCGAGCCCTCGGCGGAGGACGTCCTCGACGCCCTGCTGCCGCGCTATGTGGAAAGCCGTATCTACAACGCGCTGCTTCAGTCGGCCGCTTCGAAGCACGCCGCCACGCGGCGCGCGATGAAGTCGGCCACCGACAACGCGGGTGAGCTGATCAACACGCTCTCCCGTCTTGCCAACGCGGCCCGCCAGGCCGAAATCACCCAGGAAATCAGCGAGATCGTCGGTGGCGCGAGCGCCCTGGCCGACGCGACCGCGGGGAGTGACCGATAATGACCACCACTGTTGAGACCGCGACGGCTACGGGCCGCGTCGCCCGGGTCATCGGCCCGGTCGTCGACGTGGAGTTCCCCGTCGACGCGATGCCGGACATCTACAACGCCCTTCACGTCGAGGTGGCCGACCCGGCCAACGCCAGCGAGAAGAAGACGCTGACCCTGGAGGTCGCCCAGCACCTGGGTGACGGCCTGGTCCGCACCATCTCCATGCAGCCCACCGACGGTCTGGTCCGCCAGGCCGCGGTCACCGACACCGGCAACTCCATCACGGTGCCCGTCGGTGACTTCACCAAGGGCAAGGTGTTCAACACCCTCGGTGAGGTGCTGAACGTCGACGAGAGCTACGAGGGCGAGCGCTGGGGCATCCACCGCAAGGCCCCGAACTTCGACGAGCTCGAGTCGAAGACCGAGATGTTCGAGACCGGCGTCAAGGTCATCGACCTGCTGACCCCGTACGTCAAGGGCGGCAAGATCGGTCTGTTCGGCGGTGCCGGCGTCGGCAAGACGGTGCTCATCCAGGAGATGATCTACCGTGTCGCCAACAACCACGACGGTGTCTCCGTGTTCGCCGGTGTCGGTGAGCGCACCCGTGAGGGCAACGACCTGATCGAGGAGATGTCGGACTCCGGCGTCATCGACAAGACCGCGCTGGTCTTCGGCCAGATGGACGAGCCCCCGGGCACCCGTCTGCGCGTCGCGCTGGCCGGCCTCACCATGGCCGAGTACTTCCGTGACGTCCAGAAGCAGGACGTGCTGTTCTTCATCGACAACATCTTCCGCTTCACGCAGGCCGGTTCCGAGGTCTCCACGCTGCTCGGCCGTATGCCGTCCGCGGTGGGTTACCAGCCGAACCTGGCCGACGAGATGGGCCTCCTCCAGGAGCGCATCACCTCGACCCGCGGTCACTCGATCACCTCGATGCAGGCGATCTACGTCCCCGCGGACGACCTGACCGACCCGGCCCCGGCCACCACCTTCGCCCACCTCGACGCGACGACGGTTCTGTCCCGTCCGATCTCCGAGAAGGGCATCTACCCGGCCGTGGACCCGCTGGACTCCACGTCCCGGATCCTGGACCCGCGCTACATCGCGGCGGACCACTACAACGCGGCCATGCGCGTGAAGACGGTCCTCCAGAAGTACAAGGACCTCCAGGACATCATCGCGATCCTCGGTATCGACGAGCTGGGCGAGGAGGACAAGCTCGTCGTCCACCGTGCCCGTCGCGTGGAGCGCTTCCTGTCCCAGAACACCCACGTCGCCAAGCAGTTCACCGGCGTCGACGGTTCGGACGTCCCGCTGGACGAGTCGATCGCGGCCTTCAACGCGATCATCGACGGTGAGTACGACCACTTCCCGGAGCAGGCGTTCTTCATGTGCGGTGGCCTGGAGGACCTCAAGGCCAACGCCAAGGAGCTGGGCGTCTCCTGAACTCCCTGAGTTCGTGAGAGGGGCGCGGACCCACCCCTTCGGGGGTGCGTCCAGCCCCTCTCTCCACGCCCACTAGAATTGACCCCAACACCCGGCAGAACCGCCGGGTGGTGACCCGAGGAGCCACCCTTGGCTGCTGAGCTGCATGTCGAGCTGGTCGCCGCCGACCGCCAGGTCTGGTCCGGCGAGGCCACCCTGGTCGTCGCGCGCACCACGTCCGGCGACATCGGCGTCATGCCCGGTCACCAGCCGCTGCTCGGTGTGCTGGAGTCGGGCCCGGTGACCATCCGTACGAGTGAAGGTGGAACGGTCGTCGCCGCGGTGCACGGCGGTTTCATCTCGTTCGCGGACGACAAGCTGTCGCTGCTGGCCGAGATCGCCGAGCTGTCGGACGAGATCGATGTCCAGCGCACGGAGCGGGAACTGGAGCGTGCGAAGGCGGAGGGCGACGCCGCCGCCGAGCGCCGCGCCGACGTCCGCCTGCGTGCGGCGGCGGCTCGCTGACCCCAGCGAGAAGTATGACGTCACTCAGCCGCGGCCGGCCCGGAGCAATCCGGTGCCGGTCGCGGCTGAGGCAGATGTGGGTGTTTTTCCGGTTTCATTACTCAGTGACAGTTGCAGTTCCAGTGCCTAGGAGACGAGGAGGTCGGTGCCGATGGTCCTCGCTCTGACTGTGTCCGGGATCGTGGTCGCGCTCGTGGTGGCGGGCCTGTTCCTGTTCGGGCTACGCCGCAGACTCATCCAGCGCTCCGGCGGCACCTTCGACTGTTCCCTGCGCTGGGACGTGGCCGAGAAACCGGACGCGGGCGGCAAGGGCTGGAGCTATGGCGTCGCCCGCTACAACGGCGACCGCATCGAGTGGTACCGGGTCTTCTCCTACGCCCCCCGCCCCCGCCGCACGCTGGAGCGCGCGCAGATCGAGGTGGCCGGCCGCCGGCTGCCCGAGGGCGAGGAGGAGATGGCGCTGCTCTCGGACGCGGTGGTCCTCGCCTGTACGCATCGGGGCACGCGCCTCGAACTCGCCATGAGCGAAGACGCGCTGACCGGATTCCTCGCGTGGCTGGAGGCAGCCCCGCCCGGTCAGCGCGTCAACGTCGCTTAGGCCCTTTTTCCGTACGTCCTACAGGTTGCTGCTGATCGCGTTCACCAGTTCACCGTTGCTGGTGTCGCCGCTGAACTCCCAGAAGAACGCGCCGCCGAGGCCCTGTGACTTGGCCCAGCTCATCTTTCCGGCGATGGTCGACGGAGTGTCGTACGACCACCAGTTGCTGCCGCAGTGGGCGTACGCCGTGCCGGCGACGGTGCCGGTGACGGGGCAGGATGTCTTGAGCACCTTGTAGTCCTCGATGCCCTGTTCATAGGTGCCGGCCGCCGGGCCCGTGGCGGTGCCGCCGGGGGTGTCCTGGGTGACGCCGGTCCAGCCGCGGCCGTAGAGGCCGATGCCGAGGAGCAGCTTGGCGGCGGGCACGCCGATCGACTTGTACGTGGCGATCGCGTCGGCCGTGTCGAACCCGGCCTTCGGCATGCCGGAGTACGAGGTCAGCGGGGAGTGCGGGGCGGTCGGGCCCTGGGCGTCCCAGGCGCCGAAGAAGTCGTACGACATCACGTTGAACCAGTTGGCGTACTGCGCGGCGCCCGCGTAGTCGGCGGCCTCGATCTTGCCGCCGGAGGAGCCGTCGGCGGTGACCGCGGCGGTGACCAGCTTGCTCGAACCGAACTTGGCGCGCAGCGCGGCCAGCACGTTCTTGAAGGCCGCGGCTCCGCTGGTGTCACAGGACAGACCGCAGGCGTTCGGGTACTCCCAGTCGATGTCGATGCCGTCGAAGACATCGGCCCAGCGCGGGTCGTTGACCAGGCTGTAGCAGGAGTCGGCGAACGCGGCCGGGTTGGCGGCCGCCTGCGCGAACCCGCCGGACCAGGTCCAGCCGCCGAAGGACCACAGCACCTTGAGGTTCGGGTACTTGGCCTTCAGCTCGCGCAGCTGGTTGAAGTTGCCGCGCAGCGGCTGGTCCCAGGTGTCGGCGACGCCGCTCACCGACTGGTCGGCGGTGAAGGCCTTGTCGTAGTCGGCGTAGGAGTCGCCGATGGCGCACTGGCCGCCCGTCACGTTGCCGAAGGCGTAGTTGATGTGCGTGATCTTCGCGGCCGAGCCGGACGTCACCAGGTTCTTGACGTTGTAGTTGCGGCCGTAGATGCCCCACTCGGTGAAGTAGCCGAGTTTGACCTTGTCGCCGGTGGGCGGGGGATTGGTGCCGCCGCCGGTGGTGTGCACCCGGGTCGCGCCGCTGACCGGGCCGGTCTGGTCGGCGGTGTCGCGGGCCTGCACGGTGTAGGAGTAGTCGGTGCCGGCGGTGAGGCCGGTGTCCGTGTACGACGTCGTCGTCACCGTGCCGACGACCTTGCCGTCGCGCAGGACGTCGTAGTTCTTGACGCCCTTGTCGTCGGTGGCCGCGCCCCAGGAGAGCTTGACGGAGGTGTCGGTGACGCCCGAGGCGGTCGGGGTGCCGGGGGCGGAGGGCGCCGCGTCACCGGGGGCCGTCGTACCGTCGCAGCTGTCGCCGTTCAGCTTGCAGTTGGCCGGGGAGCCGGGGCCCGCGCCGTTGAAGCCGAAGGAGACGGAGGCGCCGGGGGCGATGCTGCCGTTGTAGGACTTGTTCTTGGCGGTCCAGTGGTTGCCGGAGCTGGTGACGTCCGCGTCCCAGGCGGAGGTCACGGACGTACCGGAGGGGAAGTCCCACTCGACGGTCCAGGAGCTGATGCTGGAGGAACCGGTGTTCTTGATGGTCCACTGGCCGCCGAAGCCGGTTCCCCAGTCGCTGGTCTTGGTGAAGCTCGCCGTGGAGTTGGCCGCGGCCTGGGCGGGGCCCGCGAGAGCGACCAGGCCGGCCAGGGGGAGCAGCAGGGTCGCGAGACCTGCCGCGGCTCTGTGTCTGAGTCTGAAGCGCATGTGCGCCTCCTCGATAGGGGAAATGTCAGGAGCGTCAGGGGCATGACTGAGCCTTCACGCCCGTGGTGCTGCGAGAGTAGAAAGGTCTGGACCACCGGTCAATAGGTCTGGACCACTCCGCCTCGTGGTTGACTAGATCCCCAACTCCTGCGCCAGTACGGCCGCTTGCACCCGGCTGCGCAGCTGCAGCTTGGCCAGCAGCCGGCTCACATGCGTCTTCACCGTGCCCTCGGCCATCCGCAGCCGCCCGGCGATCTCGGCGTTCGACATCCCCTGCCCGACACAGGACAGCACCTCCCGCTCGCGCCGGGTCAGCGTCTCCAGCACGGCCGGATCGGCCTTCGGCTCCCGCACCGGACCGGCCGCGAACTCGGAGATCAGCCGTCGGGTCACCGCCGGTGCGACGATGCCCTCCCCGCGCGCCACCGTCCGCACGGCCTCCAGCAGGTCCCGCGCCTCGGTGTTCTTCAGCAGAAAGCCGGCCGCCCCCGCGCGCAGCGCCCCGAACACATACTCGTCCAGGTCGAAGGTGGTCAGCACCAGCACGTCCGCGAGCCGCTCCGCGACGATCTGCCGGGTCGCCGACACCCCGTCCAGGCGCGGCATCTGTACGTCCATCAGCACGAGGTCCGGCCGCAGTTCCCGGGCCGCCTCCACCGCCCGCTCGCCGTCCGCCGCCTCGCCGACCACATCGATGTCGGGCGCGCTGCGCAGGATCAGCACGAGTCCGGCGCGCACGGCTGACTGGTCCTCGGCGACCAGGACACGGATCACGAGAGGTCTCCTTCGGTTTCGGTGAGGGGAAGTGTGGCGCGTACGGACCACAGGCCGGCCTCGGGTGCGGCCGTGAAGCCGCCGCCGAGCAGGGCCGCCCGCTCCCGCATCCCGGTCAGGCCCGAGCCCGAGCCGGGGGCGCGCGGGGTGTCGCCGGGCCGGTAGGGGCTGGTGACCGTGACCTGCAGGGTGCCGTCGGCCTGCCGCAGCCGCACCAGGACGGGTCCCGGCGCCGCGTGCTTGAGGGCGTTGGTCAGCGACTCCTGCACGATGCGGTACGCGGCCAGCTCCACCGGGACCGGTACCCGGCCGTGGTCGGCCTCCAGGCGGACGTCCAGGCCGTTGGCGCACGCGCCCTTGACCAGGGCGGCGAGACCGTCGAGCGTCGGTGTCGCGGCCGGTTCCAGGTCGCCGCTGCTGTCCCGCAGGATGCCGATCAGCCGCCGCATCTCGGCCAGCCCGTCCACGCTGTTCTGCCGGATCACGCTCAGCGCGTCCCGGGAGGTCTGCGGGTTGTCGAGGGACAGCGCGGCCGTGGAGTGGATCGCGATCGCGGACAGATGGTTGGCCACCATGTCGTGCAACTCCCGTGCCATCCGCGCCCGTTCGGCCATGACCGCCTGAGTTCGGTCCACCTCGGCGAGCAGCGCGGTCTGTTCGGCGCGCAGCCGGGCGGCCTCGGCCGCGTCGCGGTGGTTGCGCACCACCCAGCCGGTCGCGGCGGGCGCGAACGCGACCACGCCGATGCCCACACCGATCAGCAGACCCTGGGGGTCGCGCCAGATCGCGGCGGGCACGACCCCGCCGACCACCGTCAGCATCCCGGTGGTCCAGGGGATACGGCGGGCCGAGGCGGGGCTGCTGTACAGGACGGCCGCGTACATCAGGTCGGTGTACATGACGATGGTGACGACGTTGCCCAACGTCACCGTGTCCAGGGTCAGCGCGAGTGTGCCGACGGCCACGCCGATACGGGGCCGGATGCGGCGCAGAGGCTCGCACGCGGCCATCGCCACCAGCGGCAGCAGCGGGGCCCAGGGCGCGTGCCACAGCACCAGCGGGTCCGAGGGCACGCGTGGATGGATCCCGAGCAGCCACAGCAGCATCCCGCCGAACAGCCCGCCCAGCGCGATCCGTAGGTCGTCACGGTGGGGGCGGGGGAGCGCGAGGGTCATGCCCTCATCCAACACGGCCCGTGAGCGGCCCGCGTGCTCCCCCGGCAGGGTCTTGGACTGCAACTTTCGCTTACGCCGGGTTTCGCCCGCGCCGACGACGAACCGCGCTGCGGCGGCCGGGAGCCTGGAAGGACGAACGAAGGGAGTGGACCGTGGTCGTCGGGTGGATCATCGCTTGCGAGGTGGCGTTCTGGGTGCTGCTGGCGGCCGGACTGACCTTCCGCTACGGCCTGCGGATGCCCCGGACCGGACTGGCGCTGCTGCTGTGCGAGCCGCTGCTGGAGGTCGTGCTGTTCGCCGTGACCGCGATCGATCTGAAGAACGGCGCCCATCCGGACTGGCGGCACGGTCTGGCCGCCGTCTACATCGGCTTCACGGTCGGGCTCGGCCACTCCACGATCAAGTGGGCCGACGCCCGGGTCGCCCACCGCTTCGCCGGCGGCCCGCCCCCGGTGAAACCGCCCCGGTACGGCACGGCCCGCGCCGTCCACGAATGGAAGGTCGCGGGCCGCTGGGTGCTGGCCTCCCTGGTCGCCCTCGCCCTGCTCCAGGCCGCCGTCTGGTACGTGGGCTCCGCCGGCGACACCAGTTCCCTGCGCCAGTGGCAGCTGCGGATGCTCTGGCTGATCGGCATCAATGTGATCATCGCCGGGAGCTACACGCTGTTTCCCAAGCGGGGGCGCTGACGCCGTTGCGGAAGCGCGGGCGCTATCGCTCCCCGCCGGGCACCCAGAGGACATCGCCCACTTCCTTGTTGGCCGTCCGGGCCAGGATGAACAGCAGGTCGGAGAGGCGGTTGAGGTAGGTGGCCGTCAGGGGGTTCATCGTCTCGCCGTGGGCCTCCAGGGCCGCCCAGGTGGAGCGCTCGGCGCGGCGGACGACCGTGCAGGCCTGGTGCAGCAGGGCCGCGCCGGGGGTGCCGCCGGGCAGGATGAAGGAGCGCAGCTTCTCCAGGCGTTCGTTGAAGCGGTCGCAGTCCGCCTCCAGCTTGTCGATGTAGAACTGCTCCACCCTCAGCGGCGGGAACTCCGGGTGCTCCACGACCGGCGTCGACAGGTCCGCACCCACGTCGAACAGGTCGTTCTGGACGCGGGTGAGGACGGTGACGACCTCCGCGTCCAGACCGCCCAGCGCGATCGCCGTGCCGATCACCGCGTTGGCCTCGTTGGCGTCGGCGTACGCCGAGATCCTGAGGTCGGTCTTGGCGACCCGGCTCATGTCACCGAGGGCCGTGGTGCCCTTGTCGCCGGTCCTCGTGTAGATGCGCGTCAGATTGACCATGCCGCCAGCGTAGTTACGCCCCGGCCGTCCGGAACACTCGTGTGCCCACCGTCACCGTCAGCGCCGCGAAGCCGACGGCGACGAGGGCGCCGTAGAGCATGTGCGCGGTGGCGTAGTGGCCGACGTAGGCGTCGCGGACCGCGTCCACCAGATAGCGGAACGGGACGAAGTGCGAGAGCACGTCCAGCCAGGCGGGCGCGAGGGTCATCGGCAGCATCAGACCGGACAGCAGCATCGACGGCATCGACACCATGTTGATCAGCGGGCCGAACTCCTGCGGGGTGCGGACCCGCATACCGAGCGCGTACGACAGCGAGGCCAGCGACAGCGTGAGCAGGGCGACGAACGCGAAGCCGATGAAAATGCCCGCGAGCGGTGCGCGCAGGCCCATGACCAGCGCGGCCAGCACCAGCAGCACCGCCTGGAAGACGAAGACCGTGGCATCGCGCAGCACCCGGCCGAGGAGGAGGGCGAGCCGGCTGACGGGGGTCACACGCATCCGCTCCACCACCCCCTGGCCCTTCTCGACGATCACCATGAAGCCCGCGAACAGGGCGCCGAACAGGCCGAGTTGGAGCAGCAGTCCGGGCACGAGCACCTGCCAGGAGCTGCCCGTGCCGCCGAGCGGCAGACGGGTGAGCAGCGGGCCGAAGAAGAGGAGATAGAGGAGCGGGGTGAGCACGCCGAAGAGCAGCGCGAAGCGCGAGCGAAGGGACTGGCGCAGATAGCGGCCGTAGAGGAGGGCCGTGTCGTGCAGAAGCATCTTCTGTGGATCCCTGTCCCTATACGGCTACGGGGGTGGAGTCGGCCGATGGGGGTCCCCCCGGTCGAGTCTGTTCGAGACTGGGGGAGGGGCCGCGGCCGGTGATGGCGAGGAAGGTGTCCTGGAGGGTGGCGTCGAGGGAGCCGCCGTGCCGCAGCTTGAGCGCGTGCGGCGTGCCCTCGGCGGCGACCTCGCCCCGGTCCACGATCGCCAGGCGGTCGGCGAGGGCGTCGGCCTCGTCCAGGTAGTGGGTGGTCAGGAAGACGGTCGTGCCGTGCTCGTCGCGCAGCCGGCGGACCAGGTCCCACAGATCGGCGCGGCTGCCCGGGTCGAGGCCGGTCGTCGGCTCGTCCAGGAACAGCACCTTCGGCCGGTGCGTGAGCGCCATCGCGATGTCCAGCCGGCGCCGCTGCCCGCCGGAGAGCGCGCCGGCCTTGCGGTCGAGGAAGCCGCCGAGATCCAGCTCCCGCGCCAGCTCCTGCGCCCGCGTGACCGCCTCGGACTTCGACAGCCGGTACATCCGGCCCTGGGTGACCAGCTCCTCTCGCACGGAGATCTGCGGATCGACGCCGCCGGACTGGGCGACGTACCCGCTCACGGCGCGCACCCCGGCCGGGTCCGCCGCCAGGTCGTGCCCGGCGACGGTGGCCGCGCCGCCGGTCGGCCTCAGCAGGGTGGTGAGCATCCGCAGGGTGGTGGTCTTGCCGGCGCCGTTGGGTCCGAGGAAGCCGAGGATCTCGCCCTCCCGGACGGCGAGGTCGATACCGCGAACGGCCTCCACCGGCCCGGCCTTGGTCTGGAAGGTGCGGGCGAGTCCCGCCGCGCTGATGACTGCTGCCATGCCCCCAGAAAAACAGAGTCCCTCAATTTTTGCAATGCCACCAAGTTTTCACCAGCCCCAGCGAAGCTAGGATGCGGACATGGCAGAGGGGCTCAGGGAGCGGAAGAAGCGGCAGACCCGGCAGTACATCTCGGATGTCGCCACGGGACTGTTCGTCGAGCGCGGCTTCGACGCGGTGACGGTCGCGGAGATCGCCGAGGCGGCGAACGTCTCCGTCAACACCGTCTACAACTACTTTCCGGCCAAGGAGGACCTCTTCTTCGACCGCTCCGCCGGCATGATCGACCGCCTCGCCCGCTGGGTGCGGGGCCGGCCCGAGGGCGAGTCGGCCGCCGTCGCCGTCCTGCGCGAGCTGCGCGAGGAGGTCGAGGCGGTCTCCCCGCGGGTCGGCCTGCTCTCCGGCTACGCGGCCTTCATGAAGGTCATCGAGGAGGCCCCCGCCCTGCGCTCCCGCCTCTGGGCCCTCGCCCAGGAGGTCCAGGCCAACCTGGAACAGGTGCTGCGCGAGGAGACCGGCGCGGGCGAAGCGGACGAACTGCCCTATCTGATGGCCGGTCAGATCGGCTGGATCCACAGCACGGTCATGGCGGTCATCGGCCGCGAGATGGTCAAGGGCCGCGAACCACGCGAAGTGTCCCGAGAGGCGCTCGTACTCCTGGACGACATCGAGGAGCTGTTGAGCGAACCGGTCCTGAACTACGCCGTCCGGGCCGCCGTCTGACCCCTGCCGGTGTGATGTCCGTCAATTGAGACGTGACGCGCGTTACTTACCGGTCACACGGCAGCTCCGGAGCGCTATGGTCCGCCGGAGAAGCAGACTTGGAGTGCGTTCAAGGGAGTCGTCAGTGGCAGGCAAGCTCGCCGTCATCGGGGCCGGTCTCATGGGGTCCGGTATCGCTCAGGTCGCCGCGCAGGCGGGCTGGGACGTCGTCATGCGTGACGTCACCGACGAGGCGCTCAAGCGTGGCACCGACGGCATCAAGGCCTCGTACGACAAATTCGTGAGCAAGGGCAGGATGGAGGCGCGCGACGCCGACGCCGCCCTGGGCCGGATCGCCGTGACCACCGACCTGGACGCCGCCGCCGACGCGGACATCGTGGTCGAGGCCGTCTTCGAGAAGCTGGAAGTGAAGCACGAGATCTTCCGCGCGCTCGACAAGATCGTGCGCCCGGACGCCGTCCTCGCCTCGAACACCTCCGCCATCCCGATCACCAAGATCGCGGCGGCCACCGAGCACCCCGAGCGGGTCGTCGGCGTCCACTTCTTCTCGCCGGTGCCGATGATGCAGCTCGTCGAGCTGGTCCGCGGCTACAAGACGAGTGACGAAACCCTCGCCACCGCACGGGAGTTCGCCGAGTCCGTCGGCAAGACCTGCATCGTCGTCAACCGGGACGTGGCCGGCTTCGTGACCACCCGGCTGATCTCCGCCCTCGTGGTCGAGGCGACCAAGCTCTACGAGTCCGGTGTCGCGACCGCCGAGGACATCGACCTCGCCTGCAAGCTCGGCTTCGGCCACGCCATGGGCCCGCTCGCCACCGCCGACCTCACCGGCGTCGACATCCTGCTGCACGCGACCGGCAACATCTACACCGAGTCCCAGGACGAGAAGTTCGCGCCGCCGGAGCTGATGCGCCGGATGGTGGATGCCGGTGACATCGGCCGCAAGAGCGGGCAGGGCTTCTACAAGTACTGAGCACCACCCCGCACGCCACCCCCCACACCACTCCGCACACCTCCCGTACGCACACACGCCGGACATTCACCCCGGGAACATCACCCCCCGGGGTGAATTCGGTCTCGGTTCGCTTACAAGCAGCAACCGCACCACTACTCACGCAGTCAGACGGTGCACAGCATCGTCACCATCGTCACCGAGTACGCCAACCGCATTCAACGGGGAGCGCATATGCACATCAGGGGCGACCATGCCGAGCTGGTCGTCGGGGGCCGCCTCGACGTCCGCAGCGCGGCGGACGCCCGTACGGCCCTGCACTCGGCCGTCGACGACGGAGTCGGCGACCTCGTGCTCGACCTGTCCGAACTGGACTCCTGGGACGCCACCGGGCTCGGGGTGATCATGGGTGCCCATCGGCGGGCCGGCCGCTGCGGTCGCCGTCTGGTGCTGCGCGGCGTCCCCCCGCAGATGCAGCGCCTGCTGGTGGCCACCCGGCTGCATCGCATCCTCGCCATCGAAGGCGGCATCGGGCTGGAGTCGCTGCCCCGGGCATGACCGGCCGGCCGGGCCGCCGGCGCGCGGTGAGCGGGGCGCGGTGAGCAGGGGGACACGCGCGACGGGGGAGATGCGGACGCGGCCACCGAAGCGCACGTCGGGGGCAATCCTCACCGGACTGTGATGTCTCGGGCCGTACGGCACCCCGCCCTGTCGGAGATACTGTGCGAAGGTTTAGGGTTCGGTCGCCCGCCGCCTCGCAACCCTCGACCGAGCGGGCCCGGACCAGAAGCGACAGCGCGGTGTGCGACAAGGCCGGGAGGGGCCGCATCACAGGCACACGACGCTTTTGGGGGGCTTGGACCTATGGACCCGATCAGCCCGGGACCCGAGGAGCACGGCCAGGCGCACAGCCGCCGCACGCCCCGGGAATCCCTCACCTCCGACTTCGGTCAGAGCACGCCCGCGCTCGCCCGGACGGCGCAACTCGTCTGCGGGGATCTGCTGCTGACCGTCAACCCCGTCGACGGCAGCGAGATAGAGCCCTGCCCGCCGGCCGAACGACCGCACAGCCCCCGCAAGCGCACCGCTGCCGACCGCGCCGAGGCCGAGCGGGCCGCCCGGCCGCCCGTCCCGCCCGGCCCCGCCCAGCCGGCGCTCCCCCTGCTGGAACGCCAGGACGAACGCGAGCGGCTGGTCCGGCTGCTGGCCCGCGGCCGCACCGTCCGGCTCACCGGACCCGGCGGCTCCGGTCGCACCGCCCTGCTGGACCTCGTCGCCGAGGACTGCCTTGACCTCGCCCCCGACGGCGTGGTCCGGCTCTCCGGCCTCCATCGCACCACCGCCGACGTTCTGCACGACCTCTTCCACACCGTCTACGACGCCCCGCGCCACCGCCTCGAACCGGACGAACTGCGCGCACTCGTCCGCGAGATCGGCGCGGTCGTCGTCCTGGACGACATCGAGTTCGGCGGCGCCGCCCTCGACGAGCTGCTCGACGCCACCCCCGAGTGCGCCTTCCTGCTCGGCGCCACCCCCGAGGTGCCCGCGCCCTCCGCCGAGTCCGCCGTCGAGGAGGTCTTCCTCAGCGGCCTCGACCGCGCCGCCGGCGTGGAGATCCTGGAGCGGACCGTCGGCCGCGTCCTCACCGAGGATGAGGCCAACTGGGCCGGCGACCTGTGGTTCGAGTCCGAGGGACTGCCGCTGCGGTTCATCCAGGCCGGCGCCCTGCTCCGGCAGCGTGACGAGCTGCGGGCCGGTGCCGGTGCCGTCGACGAGTACGGCGTCTTCGAGGACGTACTGCGGGAACCGGCCGAGCCGTCCCTGGAGCCGGCGCAGGAGGTCCCGCTGCCCTCCCTCGGCGAGGCCGCCGCGCCCGCCCCGCTGCTCGCCTCCCGGCTCAGCGCCTCCGCCCGCGCCACCCTGCGCTTCGCCGTCGCCCTCGGCGGCGAGGTCCCGCACCAGGCGCATCTGCCGGCGCTGATCGGCGACACCCACGCGGATGCCGCCCTCGGCGAGCTGACGGCCTGCGGGCTGGTCTCCCCGGCCGGCGCCCGCTACCGCCTCGCGGCCGGCGTGCGGACCCAGCTGGAGGCCGCCGGGTACGGCGACGACGCCGCGGACTCGGCGCTGACCGCCGCCGAGCACTACGCCTGGTGGGCCGGGCATCCCTCGGTCACCCCCGAGCGGGTGGGCGCGGAGGCCGACGCGGTGCTGGCCGCGCTCACCGCGGTCGTCCCCCGGACGGCCCCGTCCGCCGAAGGGGAGACGAGCTGCGCGGTACGGCTCGCCCGCACGGCCGCGCCCGCGTTCGCCGCCGGGCTCGACTGGGGCGCCTGGGAGCGGGCCCTGCGCTCGGGCGCGGAGGCCTCCCGGCTCTCCGGCGAGGTGCACGAACAGGTCTACTTCCACCATGAGTTGGGTGTCCTCGCGGTGTGCGCGGGGCAGCTCGACCGGGCCCGCGCCGAGCTGGAGGCGTCCATCGGGCTGCGCGGCGCGCTCGCCGACAAGCGGGGCATCGTCGCCGGCCGACGGGCCCTCGCGCTGGTCGCCGACCGCTCCGGCGAGCTGCCCGGCATCGCGGCGACGGCGGGGGAGGAGCCGCCGGAGACGCGGCACGAGGAGTCTTCGCCGCCGCCGTTCGTGCCGCTCGACGACCCGCTGGTCACGCGGCGGCTGCCGGCCGCCACCTCGCGCGGCGAGGGCCTGCGGCGGCTGGCCCGCCGCAACCTCGTGGCGGTCGGTTCCGGGGCGCTGCTCGCCGCCGTGCTGGGTACGGTCGTCACGCTCGGCATGACGTCCAACGAGAACGCCGACAAGAACCCGGCCGGCAAGGTCGACGTCAATCCGTCGGCGAGCCAGGGCACGGGCGACGGCAACCTCGGCGCCGACCCGAAGCAGGACCCGGCGGCGGGCGCCGGCTCGGTCCCGAGCCACACCCGCCCGACGAATCCGGGCCCCGACGGCACCTACGGCACCGCGGACGACCCGACGCCGTCGCAGCCGGCCGCGACGCCCTCGGCCGACCCGAGCGGCACCCGGAGCACGGGCGGAGGGGGAGACACGTCCCCGACGCCGTCCAAGTCCCACACGACCAAGCCGGGTTCCCCTTCGCCGACGAAGACACCGCCCCCTACGGGCAGTCCGACGCCGCCCCCGAGCAACACTCCCACTCCGACCCCGCCGACCCCGACCCCGACTCCGACCCAGACGGGTACGACCCCGACCACGACGGACTCGGCGAGCGGCCCGACGACCCCACGAAGCTCAGCGACCACCCAGAGCCCGGGAACCTCGCAGAGCGCATCGCAGTCGTCGGACGCGCTGATCTAGTTCCTGCCGGCGCCGGAAGAAGGGGCGCGGCGGGAAAGGGGGCGGGCGGTGCCGGCAGCCGGGGTGCCTGGCTAGTGCCCCAACAGGCAACGTTCGCCCCGTCGCGACGCCCGGCACGCCCTCTCGCCGCACCGGCCGAAAGCCCACGTACGCCCAGTACGAGGACTTCCGGCCGACACTCCCCCAGCCTCCGGCCGGGGGGACCCCCAGAGCACGCACCGGACGCCGCTCCTTGACGGGCAAACGTTGCCTGCCGGGGCACTAGAACAGGCGGAGCTTGTCGTCCTCGATGCCGCGCAGGGCGTCGTAGTCGAGGATCTGGCAGTTGATGCCGCGGTCGGTGGCGAGGACGCGGGCCTGGGGCTTGATCTCCTGGGCGGCGAACACGCCTCGGACGGGCGCCAGATGCGGGTCGCGGTTCAACAGCTCCAGATAGCGGGTGAGTTGCTCCACACCGTCGATCTCGCCCCGGCGCTTGATCTCGACCGCGACCGTCCGGCCGTCCGCGTCGCGGCACAGGATGTCCACCGGCCCGATGGCCGTCATGTACTCGCGGCGGATGAGCGAGTACCCCTCGCCGAGCGTCTCGATGCGGTCGGCGAGCAGCTCCTGCAGATGGGCTTCCACGCCGTCCTTGATCAGACCCGGGTCCACGCCGAGTTCGTGCGAGGAGTCATGGAGGATCTCCTCCATCGTGATGATCAGTTTCTCGCCCGCCTTGTTGATGACGGTCCACACGCCCTCGTCCTCGCCGGTCCCCTCCTTCAGCGTGCAGGGCGGCGACATCCAGTTCAGGGGCTTGTAGGCCCGGTCGTCGGCGTGGATGGAGACGCTGCCGTCCGCCTTGACCAGGATCAGGCGGGGCGCCGAGGGGAGGTGGGCGGTGAGCCGGCCGGCGTAGTCGACCGAGCACCGGGCAATGACGAGACGCATGGTCGGCAACGCTACTCGACGCGCGCCGGTGCACGCGATTCGCCCATCATGCTCCCCGGGTAACGCCCCAATTGTCCCTGGAAACTCTTGTTCATCCCTGGCCGATTGTGCCCGTAACGGGACCGTTCCATATACGCATTCTGCTGGTGTGGTCACCGACGGTTGCCTACCGTAGGGAACGGGAGGTCGCCGCATATGTACGCAGCGTGTTCGATATCGCGAACTCCCTTATCTGTCCGGCAACCCCTGCTCTTCGGGGGTGCGAGAGGAGAACCCATGTCGCTCGACGTCTCACCGGCCCTACTCGAACAGGCCGAGCGAGGCGAGGTCGACGAAGCAGAATTCGTCGACTGCGTCCGGACCTCCCTGCCCTACGCATGGGAGATGATCAGCTCCCTGGTGGCTCAGCTGAAGGTCGACGGCGGAGCGTTCGCCGACAACCAGACGCCCCCGCCGGACGAGCAGGCACGCGGCCAGCTGCTGCGTGCGCTCGCGAGTGACGCCATCCGCGGCGCCCTGCAGCGGCACTTCGGCGTGCGGCTGGCCTTCCAGAACTGCCACCGGGTGGCGGTGTTCCCGACGGACACCTCGGCAGACGCGACACTGGCCCGCTTCACCTCGGTCCGCAGTCAGTTGCTGAACCAGTCGCCGGAGTTTCGGGACTGCTGACGGGCGGAACCGGTACGGCTGACGGGCAGAACCGGTACGGCACAGGCGCTGAGCCGTTCGCTTGCCGCTCCACCCGCGGGGAGGTGCGTGCACCACTGGGGCGGCAAGCCCCCGAGACGGAAGGGGAGTTGTGGGTGCGCTCAGCGCAGCTGGGGCAGCACCTCGGCGCCGAGGCGCCGCAGGTTCTCCTCCGTCGCGGCGAGGTCGCCCGAGCCCTCCACGAGGAGGGCGAAGCGGGAGATGCCGGTGCGCTCGGAGGTGGCCGCGAGCCGGTCGGCGGCGAGCCGTGGGGTGCCGACCGGATGCAGTCCGCAGAGCAGCTCGGTGTAGGCGTGCGGGTCGCGCATCGTGCGCGCCCGGCCGTCGACCGTCACATGTGCCTCCAGGCCCTGCTTCAGCCAGCCCGGCATCGCCTTCATCAGCGTCTCCGCCGCGTCCGTGCGCCGGTCCGCGAGCTGGCACACGCCGGCCGAGACATGCGCGGCACCCGCGATCTCCTCGGCCGGCCGGCCCGCCGCCTCGGCGCAGCGCCGCCACAGGGCGACCATCTCGGCCTTCTCCTCGTCCCCGACGTGCATGCCGAGCAGCATCGGCAGCCCGCGCCCGGCGGCCAGCCGTACGCTCGCCGGGGAGGTGCAGGCGACGACGACCTCGGGCCCCGGGGTCTCCGTCAGTGCCTCCGACGGGCGGGGTACGACCGTCACCTCACGGAAGGAGAACCGCTCGCCGTCGGCCGCCACGGCCGGCTCGCGCAGCCAGCGCAGCAGCAGATCGAGCGACTCCGGGAACCCCTGCTCGTATGCCGCGAGGCCGGTGCCGAAGACCTCCAGGTCCACCCAGGGGCCGCCGCGGCCCACGCCCAGCGTGAACCGTCCGCCGCTCGTCAGGTGCAGCAGCGCGGCCTGTTCGCCGAGCGCGACCGGATGCGCGGTGGGCAGCACGCTGACCGCCGTGCCGACCCGGATACGGCGGGTGCGGCCGAGCAGTAACGCGGCCAGGGTGACCGCGGACGGGCATGCGCCGTACGGCACGAAGTGGTGCTCGGCCAGCCATACGGCGTCCAGCCCGGCTTCCTCCGTGACCTCCGCCGAGCGGACCGCCCGGTGCAGGGCCTCCCCGGGGCCCTGGCCCGGGAACTGGGCGCCCAGCACAAAACTTCCTACGTACATCCTGATTCCTGCTTCCTCGGCTCCGACCCGGAGCTCCCCCACCCGCATAACCGTCTGACACGTGCCCAGGACACGGCCTGGCGGAGGGATTTGCGGATTGTCTGCAGAATGGCCGGTCCGGAGGGGGACTTGGGCCGGTTGGTTCCGTACGCGTACCCCGCTCGGCGGCGCGTAGGCTGGATGGAGCAGTGCTTCCTGTATAGCCCCGAGAGGTGTCCCGTGTCCCCGCGTCGCAACCGACCGAAGGCAGCCGGATCGTCGGGCCAGAGCGCCGAGGACGACCATGCCGGCCGGTACGGCGGCTGGCAGTCGACCGAGGACTGGCAGGGCGAGGAGTGGAGCGTGCGCCATGTCGCCGGGGCGAGCGCGCAGGGCAAGACGTATCGCTGTCCGGGCTGCGACCAGATGATCCCCTCCGGTGTCCCGCACGTGGTGGCCTGGCCCGAGCACGCGGGGGTCGACGACCGCCGGCACTGGCACAAGGCGTGCTGGAACGCGAAGGACCGCCGCACCACGCGGGTGCGGCGGTCCCGTAACGCGCCGAGGTTCTGAGCGGTCCCGGACTCTCAGACGTCCCGCTGCTGCAGGAGCGCGCAGGCACCGGCGAACGCGGCCGCCGCCAGCCCCAGCATGATCCACAGCGGGTCCCAGCCCGTGGGCCCCGAGCTGCTCAGGGAGTTGTCGTAGAAGACGCTCATCTGGCTCGGGATGGAGTACTCCAGCAGCCACTCGCGGACCTTGTTCAGCGACTGTGTGGCCATGAACAGCGCGATCACCAGCGGGGCCAGCACGGCGCCGATCATGATGGTGATCGCGCCCGCGGAGTGCCGGATGATCGAGCCGATGAGCAGTGAGAACAGCCCGAGCAGCGCGATGTAGAGGCTGATCCCGAGGGTCGCCTTGAGCCAGTCGCCGCCGGAGGGGGTCTTGGCCCCGCCGACGCCGTCGAGCATGGACGTCTGCACCATGGCCACGAAGCCGGACGCGGCCAGGGCGACGACGAAGGCGACGACGAAGAACACGATCGCCTTGGCGGTGAGCACCCGGAGCCGGCTCGGGCACGCGGTCATCGTCGTACGGACCATGCCGGTGCCGTACTCCGAGGCCGTGGTCAGCACGCCGAGCGTGATGATGCACATGCTGCCGAGGAGCAGGCCGAAGAAGCCGAGCTGGAGCGGGGTCTGGCCCGACAGGCTCTCCGACCCGGAGTGGGCCTTGACCAGCGCGGCGGCCATCATGCCGATACCGAGGACGAGGACCACGAACACGCCGAGGGTCCACATCGTCGACCGCACCGACTTTATCTTCGTCCACTCGGAGGCCAGCGCGTGCCCGAGATGGGTGCGCACGACCGGGATCGGCGAGGTGTAACCGGGATACGCGCCGCCGGGCGCCGCCTGCCAGTCGGGCGCTGCGGGGGCCTGCGGCATCGGGGGCTGCTGGGTGCTCATCGGGGGTCCTCGGGCTTGGTCAGGTCGGCGGGGGCGGCGACGGGCGCCTGCTGCGGCGCGGGCGGGGGCACGGCGGCGGCCGGGGCCGGGGCCTGGCCCTGCGGGGCCTGGGGCGCCTGGGAGGCCGGCTGGGCGTACGGGTTGGGCGCGCCGGCGCTCGGGCCGCCGGGAGCGCCGTGGCCGCCCGCCTGGGCGCCGTCGTACGGCCCGGCGGGCGCGGCACCGGGGGCCGGCATCGCGAACGGCTGCCCGCCCTGCTGGGGCGGCGGCGGGGCGTACCAGCCGGGCTGGCCCTGGCCGGGCACCGGCATGGGCGGCTGGGCGCCGGGCGGCAGCGGCTGCTGCAGGCCCGCCTTCTGGTCGGCCGTGGAGCGGTAGTCCACCGCGCCCTGCGTCATCCGCATGTACGCCTCCTCCAGCGAGGCCTGGTGCGGCGACAGCTCCCACAGCCGGACGCCCGCCTCATGGGCGACGTCGCTGATCCGGGGCAGCGCCAGCCCGGTCACCCGCAGCGCGCCGTCCTGCTCCGGCAGCACATGGCCGCCCGCCTCGGCGAGCGCGCTGCCCAGTTTCTCGCGCAGCTGCGGCTCGGTGTCGGGGGTGCGCACGCGCGCGAAGTCGGCGGAGTTGGCCGAAATGAAGTCCCTCACGCTCATGTCGGCGAGCAGCTGGCCGCGTCCGATCACTATGAGGTGGTCGGCGGTCAGCGCCATCTCGCTCATCAGGTGCGAGGAGACGAAGACCGTACGGCCCTCGGCGGCGAGCGCCTTCATCAGGTTGCGGACCCAGAGGATGCCCTCGGGGTCGAGGCCGTTGACCGGCTCGTCGAACAGCAGCACCTGCGGGTCGCCGAGCAGCGCTGCGGCGATGCCGAGGCGCTGGCCCATGCCGAGCGAGAAGCCCTTGGATCGTTTCTTCGCCACCTCCTGCAGGCCGACCACGCCCAGCACCTCGTCCACCCGCCGGGCCGGGATGCCCGAGAGTTGGGCGAGGCTCAGCAGGTGGTTGCGGGCGCTGCGGCCGCCGTGCACGGCCTTGGCGTCGAGCAGCGCGCCGACCTGGCGGGGGGCGTTGGGGAGCTTGCGGTAGGGGTAGCCGCCGATCGTCACCGCCCCGGCCGTCGGGTTGTCCAACCCGAGGATCATGCGCATCGTCGTCGACTTGCCCGAGCCGTTCGGCCCGAGGAAGCCGGTGACGGCGCCGGGCCGCACCTGGAAGGAAAGGTTGTAGACGGCAGTCTTGTCGCCGTAGCGCTTGGTCAGGCCGACAGCCTCGATCATGCTCCGCACCCATCGAAAGGTTCAGGACAGCGGGGCGCACGCCCCCGTAAGGGTTAGGAGGATATCGGGGCGCTGACGGTTCCGCCCAAAAGAAAGTAAAGCCGGAACACTACCGTGCGTGACACCCGCCCCTACTGCGCGTCCCTGCGCCGGAGCAGGAGGTACCCGCCGGCGAGCGCGGCGATCACCCACAGCACCATGATCCCGAGCCCGCCCCAGGGCCCGTACGGGGTGTCGTCACCGAGTCCCGGCACCACCCGCATGATCCGGCTGCCCGCCTGGTCCGGCAGGAATCGGCCGATCTTCTTCGTGGCGTCGACATTGCCGAGAATGTTCGAGATCAGGAAGAAGAACGGCATCAGGATGCCGAGCGACAGCATCGGTGAGCGCAGCATCGCAGCGACGCCCATGGAGAACACCGCGATCAGCGTCATGTACAGCCCCCCGCCGAGCACCGCGCGCAGCACACCGGGATCGCCGATCCGCGCCGCGTGGGGGCCGAGCATCGCCTGCCCGAGGAAGAACGCGGCGAAGCTCATGCACATGCCGACCGCCAGCGCGAGCGCGGCGGCCACCGCGATCTTGCTGAACAGGAAGGTGGCGCGGCGCGGTACGGCGGCCAGCGAGACCCGGATCATGCCGGTGCTGTACTCGTTGGAGACCACCAGCACCCCGAACACGATCATGGCGAGCTGCCCGAGGCTCATGCCCGCGAAGGACACGAAGGTCGGATCGAACGCCAGCCGGTCCCGCACCGGCATCGAGTCGAACTGATTCCGTGACAGCGCGGAGATCAGCATGCCGAGGGCGACCGTGACGACCACGGCCAGCGACAGCGTCCACACCGTGGAGGCCACCGACCGGATCTTGGTCCATTCGGACCGGATGATCTGTACGGCCGTCATCGCTCACGCCCCCTTCCAGCCGGTGCCCCACTCCCGCGCGGCGGCCCCGGGGTCGGCATGCGCGTGGTACTCCACGGACTCGGCCGTCAGCTGCATGAACGCCTCCTCCAGCGAGGCCTGCTGCGGGCTCAGTTCATGCAGCACGATCCCGTGCCGCGCGGCCAGCTCGCCGATCTGCTCGGCCTTGCCGCCGTCCACCTCCAGCACCCCGCCGCCCGCCTCCACGACGGTGATCCCGGCCTCGTGCAGCACATCGAGCAGCCGCTCGCGCTGCGGGGAGCTGATCCGCACATACGACCGCGAGTTCTCCCGGATGAAGTCGGGCATGGAGGTGTCCGCCAGCAGCCGGCCCTGCCCGATGACCACGAGGTGGTCGGCGGTCAGTGCCATCTCGCTCATCAGATGACTGGACACGAACACCGTCCGCCCCTGCGCGGCCAGCGATTTCATCAGGTTCCGGATCCAGTGGATGCCCTCCGGGTCGAGCCCGTTCACCGGCTCGTCGAACATCAGGATCCGTGGGTCCCCGAGCAGTGCCCCGGCGATCCCGAGCCGCTGTCCCATGCCCAGCGAGAACCCCTTGGCCTTCTTGCGCGCCACCGCGGTGAGCCCGACGGTGTCCAGGACCTCCGCCACCCGGCGCTTCGGGATCCCGTTGCTCTGCGCGAGACACAGCAGGTGGTTGTAGGCGCTGCGCCCGCCGTGCACGGCCTTGGCGTCCAGCAGCGCGCCGATGTACGTCAGCGGGTCCGTCAGTTGCGCGTAGTGCCTGCCGTCGATCCGGACGTCGCCGGCGGTGGGGTGGTCGAGACCCAGGATCATCCGCATCGTCGTGGACTTCCCGGCCCCGTTGGGCCCGAGGAAGCCGGTCACGATGCCGGGGCGCACGGCGAAGGTGAGGCGGTCGACCGCCACCTTGTCGCCGTACCGCTTGGTCAGCCCCGCCAGCTCGATCATGCGGCCACGCTAAGACGAGAAAAAGCCCCCTGCCACTTGAAGGCAGGGGGCTCAGAAGCGCCCCGAAGGGGCGCGAGGCCGCATCGGTATGCGGCTCGCCGCGTGGGCGCGACCAGCCACAACCGACCCGCGGTTCCCCGCACCCCGTTGGGTTACCGGGACTGCTGCGCCGGGACACCCCGGGAGATGGGCTCGTCGTCGCCCGGCGTGCCCGCGGCGGCGACCGCCGCACCGGTCAGCGTCGCCAGCATCTCGCGGACGTTCGTCAGCTGGGCGTTGATCGAGTCGCGGCGGTTGGTCAGCGCGGCGAGTTCGCGCTCGGATTCCGAACGGATGCGGTCCGCCTTGGCGTTGGCGTCGGCCACGATGTCCTCGGCCTGGCGCTGGGCCGTCTCCACCGTCTGGCGGGCGCGGCGCTCGGCGTCCGTGCGCAGCTTCTCCGCCTCCAGGCGGAGCTGCTCGGCGCGGTGCTCGATCTCCGCGAGCCGCTTCTCGGCCTTCTGCTGACGCGAGGCCAGGTCGCGCTCGGACTGCTCGCGGCGCTTGGCCAGATTCGTCTCGAAATCGGCGGCGGCCTGCGCGGCCTTGGCGCGGGTCTCCTCGAAGAGGGCGTCCGCCTCCTCGCGCTTGGACTGCGCGTCCTTCTGCGCCTCGGAACGCAGCCCGGAGGCGTCGGCCTTCGCCTTCTCGACGATCCGGACGCCCTCGTCCTCGGCCTTGGCCTTGCGCTCCGCGGCGTACGACTCGGCGTCGTTGCGGACCTGCTGGGCCGCCGACTCGGCGAGGTCACGGTGCTGTTCGGCCGCCCGCCGGGCCTCCTCACGCAGCTCCTTGGCCTCTTCTTCGGCCAGGCGCAGGATCTTCTCGACCCGCGCGCCGAGACCCGCGTACGACGGCTCGGCGTCGGCGACCTGGGCCTGGGCGTTCTGCGTTTCGAGGTGCAGCTCCTCGATGCGCTTTTCCAGGGCGGTGATGCGGGCGAGAGCGCTGTCACGGTCGGAGACGAGCTTGGAGATACGTTCGTCCACCTGAGCGCGGTCGTACCCACGCCGCACAAGCTCGAAGCCGTAGGGGGAAGTGTCGCTCATGGGGTTCCTGTCGAATGAGACCGGTGAGGTGATAGGGGGAATCCTAGGGGCCGAAGCGGTGTGTCATCGAGCGGATACGTGTTTGATCTGGAGAATGAGACTTCTTTCGGGTGGCTGACTGTCAGAGAGCTTGCCAAAAGAACTGGGGCAAAGCCCCCAGAAGACACCGGAACGTGCCTCTTACGCTAGCTCTCTGACGACTTGCCACCCGAACGGGGGGCACCCACCGTCGCACCGGCCTTGACTCCGCCGTCCTTGCCGGACGCCGGGGCCTCGAAGGACTCCAACGCCTCCAGGACGTCCTGGACACGGGAGATCTCGGCATTGATGTCCTCGCGCCGGCGCACCAGGATCTCCAGCTCGCGCTTGCCCTCCTCGACCGTGCGCCGGGCCTCGCGGATCGCCTCGGCCTTCAGCTCCTCGGCCTCCTTGACCAGGCTGGCCTTCTTCTGCTCGGCCTCCTTGAGCAGCCCCTCCGCCTTCTTGACGGCGGCGATACGCACCTTGCCCGCCTCGGAGTTGGCGTCCGACACCAGCTCCTTGGCCTTCGCCTCCGCCTTCTCCAGCTGCTCCTCGGCGGCCGTGATGAGCGCGTCACAGCGGTCGCCGGTGGACTTCATGGTCTCGGCGGCCTCGCGACGGGCCCGCTCGTGCAGTTCCTCGATCTCGGCGGTGATGCGCTCGCGCAGCTCCTCCGCGCGCTCCCTGATCGCGGTCGCGTCCCGGCGGGCACCGACCAGCAGCTCGTCGGCGTCCGTACGCGCCTTCTCCACCAGGGAGTTGCCCTCGATCGTCGACTCGGACACGATCCGGTCGGCCTCGCTGCGGGCCGCGCCCACCATCGTGTCCGCCTGCGACTCGGCGTCCGCGGTGGTCTTCAGCGCCTGCTGCTGCGCCTCGCCGAGCAGCTTGTCCGCCTCGGCCGTGGTCTCGGTGATGAGCGTGTCGACCTGCTCGGCCGCCTCCGAACGCCGCTTGTTGGCGTCCTTGCGGGCCTCGTCCAGGGTCCGCTCGGACTCCTCGCGCGCGGAGCTGACGAGCCGTTCGGCCGCCGCCTCCGCGTCCGCCTTGAGCCGCTCGGCCTCCGCCCGCACCCGCTCGGCGTGCGCCTGCGCCGAGCCGACGGTCTCGGCGGCCTCCGCGCGCAGCCGCTCGGCCTCGCCGGTGGCCTCACCGACGAGCCGCTCGGCGGCCGCCAGCGCCTCCGCGCGCACACGCTCGGCCTCGGCGGCGGTCTCCGACTGCAGCCGCTCGGCCTCGGCGACCGTCTCGGTCTGCAGCCGCTCGGCTTCGTTACGGGCCTCGGTGATGAGGGTGTCGGCCTGGGTCGCCGCGTCCGAACGGATCCGGTTGGCGTCCTCGCGGGCGTCCGCCCGGGTACGGGCCGCCGCCTGGTCGGCCTCGGCGAGTGCGTCCGAGGCCTCCGTGCGCACCCGCTGGGCGTACTCGGAGGTGTCCGCGCGCAGCCGCTCGGCCTCCGTGATCGCCTCCGCGACCGTACGCTCGGCCAGCGCCTTGGCGGCCTCCGTCTCCTCGGTCACCTCGCGCCTGATCCGTGAGGCGTCCTCGCTCGCCCGCTCCCGCTCGGCGTAGGCGTCGGCGCGGACCCGGTCCGCCTCCTCCTCGGCCTCCCGCCGCGTACGGTCCGCCGCGTGCTCGGCGGCCGAGCGCAGCCCGGTGATCTCCTCCTGCGCCTGCTCGTGCAGCCCGGCGACGGAGTCCCGTACCTGCTGGGCGTGGAGCTCGGCGGCGGAGACCATCTCGGTGGCGCGCCGGTCGGCCTCCTCCACCAGCCGGACCGCCTCGGCCTGCGCCTCCTCGACCCGCTTGCGGGCGGAGGCCAGCAGCTCCTCGCTCTGCTCGCGGGCCCGCTCGCGCTCCTGGTCGGCCTCGGCGCGCGCGGCACCGAGCGTCTCCTCGGCCTCGCGGCGGCGCCGGGCGGCCTCCTCCTGGGCGGCGGCCAGCGTCTCGGAGGCCTCCGCGCCGAGCCGCTCGGCGGCGGCCTGGGCCTCCGCGCGCACCCGGTCGGCGGTCTCCTGCGCCTCCGCCTTCAGCCGCTCGGCCTCGGCGGCGGCCTCGGAGCGCAGTCGTACGGCGATGGTCTCGCCCTCGGCGCGGGAGGCGGACGCGTCGGCCGCGGCCTCGGTGCGCAGCCGTTCGGCCTCGGCCTCGGCCTGCTCCTGGAGCGTGCGGATCCGGTCCGCCGACTCCGTGCGCAGCCGCTCGCTCTCCTCGCCGGCCTCGCGGCGGATCCGGGCGGCGTCCTCGCGGCCTTCGGTCAGCGCCTGCTCGGCCGAGGCCAGCCGCTCCTGCGCCTCGGCGTGCAGCCGGGCCAGCTCCTCGGCGGCCTCGGTGCGGCGGGCCTCGACGGCGCGCTCGGTCTCCTCGCGCAGCTCACGGGCGGCACTCTCGGCGTCCGTACGGACCGTCTCGCCCTGCTCGTCGGCCTCGGCGCGCAGCCGCTCGGCCTCCTTGCGGGCGCGGTCCAGGGTCTCCTCGGCCTGCCTGCGCAGTGCCGTGGCCCGCTCGATGGCCTCGGTGCGGACCTTCTCGCTGTCGGTGGTCGCGCCCTGCCGCAGTTCGTCGGCGTCCGCCCTGGCCTTGGCCAGCAGCTCCTCGGCGGACCTGGCCGCCTCCTCGATCTGCCCGACCGCCTCCCGGCGGGCCTCCGCGCGGATCGACTCGCCCTCGGCGACCGCGTCGGCGCGCAGCTGCTCGGCCTCGCCGCGCAGCCGGCGGGCCTCCTCCTGCAGCTCGACCGTCTTGGCGCGGTACTCCTTGGTGTCGTCCTTCGCCGCGCCCTTGAGCTGCTCGGCGATGTCGTGCGCCTCGGCGCGCAGCCGGTCCGCCTCGGCCTCGGCCTCGGTGCGGATCCGCTCGGCCTCCTCGGTGGCGGCCTTGGTGGTCCGCTGGGCGTCCTCGGACGCCTTGTTGAGGACGTCCTCGGCGGTCTTCGCCGCCCTGCCCAGCTGGGACGCGGTCTCCTCGGCGGTGACCGTACGGGCCTTCTCGGCGGCCTCGGCGACGATCTTCTCGGCCTCGGCGCGGGCGTCCGCGACCAGCTGCTCGGCGTCGGACCGGGTGGTCTCGGCCTCCTTGGTGGCCTCCTCGACCAGCCGGGCGACCTGCTCCTTGGCCGTGCGTGTGCGGGCCTCGCCGGCGGCCTCGGCGCTCGCGAGCGTCTTGGCGGCGGCCTGCTCGGCTTCGGTGACCGCCTTCTCGGCCTCGGCCTGCGCCTTGCGCAGCGCCTCCTCGGCCGCGGCCATCCGCTCCTCGGCGGCCCGGCTCAGCTCGGTGGCCCGGCGGCGGGCGGTGTCCGACTCGCCGGCCGCGTCGGTGCGCAGCCGCTCGGCGTGGTCGGTGGCCTCCTGGGCCTGGGTGGACGCCGCGTTCAGCAGGCGCTCGGCGTCCGTGCGGGCGCGGCGCAGCAGCTGCTCGGCCTCCGCGCGGGCCGCCTCGGCGTCGCTCTGCAGCCGCTCGCGGGCCTCCCGGGCGATCCGCTCGGCCTCCGCGCGGGCGGTGGCCATCGCCTGGTCGGCCTCGGTGCGGGACTCGTCCAGGAGCCGGCGGGCCTGCTGCTCGGTGCGGGCACGCAGCTGCTCCGCCCAGGCCACGTTCTCGTTGACGTGCGACTCGACGGTGGCGCGGCGCTCGGCCAGCTCCTGGTCGAGCTGCTGGCGCCGGGTCACCGCCTCCTGGTGCAGTTCGGCCTGGAGCCGGGCGGCCTGCTCGGCGTGCTCCTGCAGGATCCGCTGCGTCTGCGCACGGGCCTCCGTCGCCATCCGCTCGGCGTCCTGGCGCAGCTGGTCGGCCTGCATCTGGGCATTGCGGAGCAACTGCTCGGCCTGATAGCCGATGTCACCGCCGTCGAAGGCGGGCCGGGTCATGAGGGTGCGGCGCGCCTCGTGCAGCTTGGCGCGCAGCACCTCGACCTGGTAGCCGAGGTCCTCGGCGTGCTGGATCGCCTTCTCCCGCTCGGTCCTCAGCCGCTTCATCTCGGCCTCGAACCGAGAGAGGTGGTCGACGTCAGCCGCCGGCTCTCGCTCCTGGCTCTCGTAGCCCCGCACTGCGCGGTCCCATCCGTCCCCTGGTCAGCTTCTCCAACGAGCTCCGTCCATCCGCCGAACGGGGCCCCCGGGGAAATGGTGTCAGATCAACGGCGGAGCACGGGCTGCTGCCCCGACGCTCGTCCCCCGAAACCCGGACCCCGGCATGCGGTCGCCCCGTGGTGAGGGACGACCGCCCCCAACCCTACCGGCCCTTATGTACGGGGGTCAGTGCTCGGGCGACTCAACCGGGGCCGAAGTGACCAGTTCTGTGAGGACGCCATGGCAGTCCTTGGGGTGCAGGAAGGTGATCCGCGACCCCATGGAGCCCCGGCGCGGCTCGTCGTAGAGCACGCGTACGCCCTTGCCCCGGATCGCCTCGGAGTCGGCGTCCACATCCGCCGTGCCGAAGGCGATGTGATGCACGCCCTCGCCGTTCTTGGCCAGCCACTTGCCGACCGCGGAGTCCTCGCGGGTCGGCTCCAGCAGCTGGAGGTAGGAGGCCCCGCCGTCCGAGGTCTCGTTGATCTTGAGCATGGCCTCGCGTACGCCCTGCTCCTCGTTGACCTCGGTGTGGAACACCTCGAAGCCGTACGTTTCCTTGTAGAACTCGACGGTCGCGTCGAGGTCGTGGCAGGCGATCCCGATGTGGTCGATTCGCGTCAGCATGGATTCAGTGCAGCGCGCCGAGGATGGTTACGCAACGTGCGCGCGATCACACCGACGGCCCGATGACGGCACGGAGTGCCATCAGTACATTCGAAGTAAACCCTCGTTCACTCCTCGGCTGTGCAGGCCGGTAAGGGGATCGCAGCTCATGCCTTCTGGAACGACCAGCTCGGTGATCGTCGCGGGTGCGCGTACGCCCATGGGACGACTTCTTGGCTCCCTCAAGTCCTTCTCCGGCGCCGACCTCGGCGGCTTCGCGATCAAGGCCGCCCTCGACCGTGCGGGGATCGGCGGCGACCAGGTGCAGTACGTGATCATGGGCCAGGTGCTCCAGGCCGGCGCCGGCCAGATCCCGGCCCGCCAGGCGGCGGTCAAGGCCGGCATCCCGATGAACGTCCCGGCGCTCACCGTCAACAAGGTGTGTCTCTCCGGCCTCGACGCCATCGCCCTGGCCGACCAGCTGATCCGCGCCGGTGAGTTCGACATCGTCGTGGCGGGCGGCCAGGAGTCCATGACCAACGCCCCGCACCTGCTGCCGAAGTCCCGCGAGGGCTTCAAGTACGGCGCGATCGAGATGCTCGACGCGATGGCCCACGACGGCCTGACCGACTCCTTCGAGGGCATCGCCATGGGCGAGTCGACGGAGAAGCACAACACCCGCCTCGGGATCCGGCGCCCCGAGCAGGACGAGATCGCCGCCCTGTCGCACCAGCGGGCCGCCGCCGCGCAGAAGAACGGCCTGTTCGAGGCCGAGATCACCCCGGTGGAGATCCCGCAGCGCAAGGGCGACCCGGTGCTGTTCAGCAAGGACGAGGGCATCCGCGGCGACACCACCGCCGAGTCTCTCGGCAAGCTGCGCCCGGCCTTCGCCAAGGACGGCACGATCACCGCCGGGTCGGCCTCGCAGATCTCCGACGGCGCCGCCGCCGTGGTCGTGATGAGCAAGGCCAAGGCCGAGGAGCTGGGCCTGACCTGGCTCGCCGAGATCGGCGCGCACGGCAATGTGGCCGGCCCGGACAACTCGCTGCAGTCCCAGCCGTCCAACGCCATACTGCACGCCCTGAAGAAGGACGGCCTGGAGGTCTCCGACCTCGACCTCATCGAGATCAACGAGGCCTTCGCCGCGGTCGCCGTGCAGTCAATGAAGGACCTCGGCGTGTCCACGGAAAAGGTGAACGTCAACGGCGGCGCCATCGCGCTGGGTCACCCGATCGGCATGTCCGGTGCGCGTCTCGTGCTCCACCTGGCGCTCGAACTCAAGCGCCGCGGCGGCGGGGTCGGCGCGGCCGCGCTGTGCGGTGGCGGCGGCCAGGGCGACGCGCTCATCGTGCGCGTGCCGAAGGCCTGAGTCCCCCCCCAAGGCCTGAGTTCCCGCTGTATCCAAGGCCTGAGTTCTCGCTGTATGTCGCTGAAGGTTCGTCGCTGAAGTGAACGGAGCTGTTTGATGCAGGACGTCTCCTCTCTGGTGGCCGGGGCCAGGGACGGCCGGCCGCGCGCCGTGGCCCGGCTGATCTCCCTGGTGGAGGGGGCGTCCCCGCAGCTCAGGGAGGTCATGGCGGCGCTGGCGCCACTGACCGGCAAGGCGTATGTGGTGGGCCTGACCGGGTCCCCGGGAGTCGGCAAGTCGACATCGACCTCGGCGCTGGTGAGTGCCTATCGCAAACAGGGAAAGCGGGTCGGCGTCCTGGCCGTCGACCCGTCCTCCCCGTTCTCCGGCGGCGCCCTGCTCGGCGACCGCGTCCGGATGTCCGAGCACGCCTCCGACCCCGGTGTCTACATCCGCTCCATGGCCACCCGCGGCCATCTCGGCGGCCTCGCCTGGTCGGCGCCCCAGGCGATCCGCGTCCTGGACGCGGCCGGCTGCGACGTGATCCTGGTCGAGACGGTCGGCGTCGGCCAGTCGGAGGTCGAGATCGCCTCGCAGGCGGACACCAGCGTGGTGCTGCTCGCCCCGGGCATGGGCGACGGCATCCAGGCGGCGAAGGCGGGCATCCTGGAGATCGGCGATGTGTACGTCGTCAACAAGGCCGACCGGGACGGTGCCGACGCCACGGCCCGCGAGCTGAACCACATGCTGGGCCTCGGCGAGTCCCGCGGTCCCGGCGACTGGCGTCCGCCGATCGTGAAGACGGTCGCGGCCCGTGCCGAGGGCATCGACGAGGTCGTGGAGGCCCTGGAGAAGCATCGCGCGTGGATGGAAGAGCACGGTGTGCTCGCCGAGCGCCGCAGGGCCCGCGCGGCCCGAGAGACGGAGGCCATCGCCGTGACCTCGCTGCGCGAGCGCATCGGCGACCTGCACGGCGACCGCCGCCTCGGCGCGCTCGCCGAACGCATCGTCGCGGGCGAACTGGACCCCTACCGCGCGGCGGACGAACTGGTGGCGGGCCTGACGCAGAGCTGAGTTCCCCCAACCGGCCTGCCCGGCTGCTAGATTGACACACATGTTCCTCACCTTGGCGTAGAGCGCACACCGGACCGCGGGGCCGCCGACCAGGCCCTCGCGGACCTTCGGTGTCCCTGTCTCCCGCCTCCCGCAGAGGAACATCAGCATGTCCACGCATGCCCCCGCGCGGCCCTCGTACGCCGCCGTGCTGCGCGTCCCGCACGCGCGCCGCGCCTTCGCCTCCGCCCTGACGGCCCGCCTGTCCTACGGCACGGTGTCGCTCTCGGCGCTGCTGTCCGTCACCCGGGCCACCGGGTCCTACGCCGTCTCCGGTGCGATCATGGCGCTGTTCGGCGCGGCGACGGTCTTCCTGATGCCGTTCCGGGCCGCCCTGATCGACCGCCACGGCCCGCGCCGCGCCCTGCTGCCCATGGCGGGCCTCTACGGCGCCCTGCTCTGCCTGCTGGCCGCCCTGACCTGGCGCCCCGGGGCGTCACCGGTGGCCATGGGTGCCGCGGCTGCCCTCGCGGGCGCCTGTGCGCCTCCACTGGGTCCGACGATGCGTGCCCTGTGGTCCGAACTCGTCGCCGACCGCGGTCTGCTGCAGCGTGCCTACAGCCTGGACGGTGTTGCCGAGGAACTGCTGTATGTCTCCGGCCCGGCCCTGGTCGGCGCGCTGATGGGCTTCGCCCCGCCGGCGTCCGGGATCCTGCTGAGCGCGCTGCTGGTCACCGGCGGTACGAGCGTCTTCGTCTCGTCCCCGGCGCTGCCCGGCCCGCGTCCCCCGCAGTCGCGGCAGAAGCCCGGCGGACTGTCCGGCCTGATGCCCGCCGTCGCCGTGGCCGTCGGCGTCGGACTGGCCCTCAGCGGGGTGGACCTGCTGGCGATGGCCTTCGTCACCCGGCACTCCTACGACCCCGGCCTCGTCCCCTGGGTCCTGGGCGCGCTCTCGGCGGGCAGCGCGGTGGGCGGACTGGTCAACGGGGCGGTGCGGTGGCGTGCGCCGGCCCGCGTACGGCTGTCCGGGTTCGCCGTGGGCTTGGGGCTGGTGATCGCGGTGGCCGGCCTGGCTCCCGGCATATGGACCCTCACGGCGGCGATGGCCTGCGCCGGAGCGTTCATCGCGCCCGCTCTGACGACGGCGTATCTGCTGGCCGCGGAGACGGCGGCCGAAGGCTCGGGCACGCAGGCCGGGGCCTGGGTGAACACGGGGGTCAACGCCGGGAGCTCGGCCGGCGTGATGGTGACCGGGGTGCTCATCGGGCGGATGCCGCTGGGGGTGTGCTTCCTGTTGGCGGGCGCGGCGGCCGCGCTGCCCGCGGTGGCGTCGTGCCGCCGCCGCGACAGGCGGACCGAACCGGCCGGTCGCACCCACACGGCGGAGCCTGCCGTGAGCACAGTCGCACACCGCTAGGGCATCGCGGCTGCCGTCGGTCGGGTGGCCCCCGACGGCAGCCGCAGCGCAGACCGCTGCGAGCCTAGGGGCGGCCCCGCTGTCCCCTGAGGTGCTCGGCGATCGGCTTGAGGGCCTTGTCCAGCTCCGTCAGCGCCTCCGGCGACAGCAGATCGATGAAGTGCCGTCGCACGGAGGCGACATGATGTGGCGCCACCTTCTTCATCGTGTCCATGCCGTGCTCGGTCAGTACGGCGAACAGCCCCCGCCGGTCGGACTCGCAGTTCTCGCGGCGCACCAGATTCGCGTTCTCCATCCGGGTGATCTGGTGCGACAGCCGGCTCTTGGACTGGAGGGTCGCGGAGGCGAGATCACTCATCCGCATGCGTACGTCGTCCGACTCGGACAAGTTAACGAGGATCTCGTAGTCGTTCATAGTCAGGCCGAACGGCTGCAGATCCTTCTCCAGCTGGTACGTCAACAGCCTGTTGACCTCCAGGTGGGTGCGCCAGGCGCACTGTTCCGCATCGGTCAGCCAGTGCGTGGCCGTCTCGGTCTCCATGAATGAAGTCTACCTAAGAAGTTGAATGACGAACTACTCTGGATGGTGTGACAGTGCGCACGCGTTCGACGTCACACTCCGCAGACTACCGCTCACAGCCCGAAGCGACGCTGGAGGTCTCCCAGCTGTCCGGGAAGGCGCGGTCCTGCCGGTGATTGCGGACCGTGTCCACCCGGTGCCGCTCCGCCACCTCCGGGCACCCCCGGTTCGGACGGCACGGCCCCCGTCGCCGTCTCGCCCATGAGGGTCTCCGAGGACTGCAGCAGGACCGTCCCGGCGCCCACGAACTCGAACTGGTGCTCCTCGCCGGAGGCCCCGCCGAGGCCCGTCATCGCACGTAGACCGCCCAGTACACCCGTCAGATAACCATGGTCGTAGTGATGGCACGGCGACGGGCAGTCGGCCCACCCGACGAGCGCCTGCGGGTCGACCCGGATCGGAGGTTCCATGAACACCACCGGACCGTTAGATGCGGCCACAAACTTTCCGGTTCCGATAAGGGTCAGAAAACCCGGCACGATCGACTGCTTGAGCGCGAGACTTGGCTGAAAAGCGAGCAGGTTGCCCGCGCGAATGGTCAAGTTCCCGTCGTCCAGGTCGTAGGAGTTGACGTCGAAGGCCCGGTCGGCGAGGAGCATCCGGCCCGAGCCCGTCGCCACGACCCAGTCGCTCGCGTGCAGTGGCGAATGGAATGCCGTGCGGACAATTCGGTCGAGTTGGCCGTGCCCGATGCCGTTGAACTCGATCGCCCCGTAGTAGGCGATCATCTTCCCCTTCTGCAGGAACCACTGCCCGCTCTTGAGCTCGACGCAGAACGTGTACTTGTTGACGTTGTCGTCGACGGGCAGGGTCATCGGGTCGTACACGACCGGTCCCGGTCCGCCGCCCGGAGTTCCGTAGGTGCTCACAGCTTCTCCTCCGATGCCTGGACGTACACCGTGCCGCTGCCGCTCAGCTCCAGCTGGAAGGCCTCGCCGGAGCCGCGTCCCACCATCTCGCGCCAGCCGAGCGCGGCGGAGAGTTTGTTGCGGACATCGCCGTGATGGGCGACGTACGCCTGGGGGTCGACGTGGACCGGGCGCTGGGGGGTGATCGGGATCTCGAAGACGCCGCCGTGCGCCATCACGGCGACCGAGCCCTGCCCCTGGAGGGTGGTGGTGAACAGGCCCTGGCCGGTGACCTGCCCGCGGACCATGCCCATCACCCCGCCCTGCGAGCCCATGAACATCGTGCCCTGGCGCAGCGTGCCCTCGAAGGCGAGCAGCCGGTCGGCCTCGACGTAGAGGGTGTCGCCGGTGAGGTTGATGACGTGGACGTGGTGGCCGCCGTGCCCGAAGAAGACCGTGCCGCTGCCCTCGACGGTCATCAGCGGCGTCGCCTCACCGGTCACCCGGCGCCCGAGCATGGACATCAGCCCGCCCTGGCCGCCCTGGATGTTCGGCGTGAAGGACACGTCCCCCTTGTACGCGAGCATCGCCCCGCGCTGGCTGTACAGCAGCTGGCCGGGGAACACCGTCGCCTCGACCATCTTGGAGTTGATCTCCCGGAACGCCATGTCTACAGATCCCCCGCGATCGTGTTCCGCTCGCTCGGCTGGACGTAGACCAGGCCGTCGCCCTCGAAGCGGATCTGGAAGGCCTCGCCGCCGCCCTCGCCGAAGAACGTGCGGTACGTCACTCCGGACTGGAAGGTCTGGCGGACACTGCCCTGGTGGGCGATGTAGGCGCCCGGGTCGACGATCAGCGGGTACTGCGGGCTGACCCGGAGCGCGACCGCCGGCCCGTCGGACATGATCGCCGCCTGTCCGTGTCCCTCGACGGTCGTCGTGAACAGTCCGTTGCCCTGCGAGGCGCCGCGCAGCCCGGTGAACGTGGTGCCCGTCCGCAGCCCCGCGTCGGTCGCGAGCAGATTGCTGGACTCCACGAAGAGCTTGTCGCCCTGGAGGCCGACCAGGTTGATCTCCGATGCCCGGTCGGCGAACCAGCATGTGCCGTGGCCCTTCACCTCCATCACTGTCATCTGCTCACCGGTGAGCCGCCGGGTCACCATCCCGCGCAGCCCTTCACCCCCACCGGTGAGCTTCTTGAAGCTCATCTGCCCGTCGTACGCGACCATCGAGCCGTTCTTCGCTTTCACGGCATCACCGGTCATGTCGACGGCGAGCACCTTGCTGCCTTGCAGTCGGAACATCGCCACGCAGCGAAAGTTAGCCGTGCCACGGGTGCACGGAACAGGCCCCCCGGGTGGATACCGACCCTGAGCGCACCCCTACGGGCGTCGTTTGCCACAATGGGTGAACGCTTGTGCGTTGGTTCACAAATAAGACTCCCCCTAAGGTGACCCGTGGACATCAAGACCGCCACCGCCCTCCGCCGCCTCCGCCTGGTCTCGGCCCCGGAGGCCGTGTCCTTCCTGATCCTGCTCGTCTGCTCGGTGCTGAAGCGGACCTCGGACTTCAACGCGGTCCCCGTCATGGGCGCGGTCCATGGCGTCCTGTTCGTCCTGTACGTGATCTTCTGGGCGGATGCCTGGAACCGCACCAAGTGGCCGCTGAAGACCGCCGCCCTCTACTTCGTCCTCTCGGTGCTGCCCACCGGCGGTTTCTTCGCGGAGCGCAAGCTGCGCCGTGAGGCCGAGAACGCGGTCATCGCGGCCCGCGCCCGCAAGGAAGGAGTCGTCAACGCATGATCGTCGCCTTCTCCGTGACGCCGCTCGGCGTCGGCGAGGACGTGGGGGAGTACGTCGCCGACGCCGTCCGCGTGGTGCGCGAGTCGGGCCTGCCCAACCGGACCGACGCGATGTTCACGTCCGTCGAGGGTGAGTGGGACGAGGTCATGGACGCCGTCAGGCGTGCCGTCGCCGCGGTGGAGGAGCGGGCGCCGCGGGTCTCCCTCGTCCTCAAGGCCGACATCCGCCCCAGCGTGACCGACGGGCTGACGTCGAAGGTCGAGACGGTGGAGCGGCATCTCGCGCAGTAGGCTCCGCCGGTCACGGCCGACGCGCCTGCCGCTTGTCAGGTCCGCGCTGGACCGAAAGCCGAGACGGGGGCTGCCCGGAATATGACCGGCCGGTAGGGTCTCATGACGTGCCGAAGCCACTCAGTCTCCCCTTCGACCCCATCGCCCGTGCCGACGAGCACTGGAAGCAGCGCTGGGGAAACGTGCCGTCCATGGCCGCGATCACCTCGATCATGCGGGCCCAGCAGATCCTGCTCGCCGAGGTGGACGCGGTGGTCAAGCCGTACGGACTGACGTTCGCACGCTACGAGGCACTGGTGCTGCTCACCTTCTCCAAGGCCGGCGAGCTGCCCATGTCCAAGATCGGTGAGCGGCTCATGGTGCATCCCACGTCCGTGACGAACACCGTGGACCGCCTGGTGACGTCGGGGCTGGTCGCCAAACGCCCCAACCCCAACGACGGGCGCGGCACGCTCGCCGTCATCACCGACAGGGGCCGCGAGGTGGTCGACGCCGCCACCCGCGACCTCATGGCCATGGATTTCGGACTCGGTGTGTACGACGCGGAGGAATGCGCCGAGATCTTCGCCATGCTCCGCCCCCTACGGGTCGCGGCACATGATTTCGACGAGGACTGACGAACGTCAGCCGTCGCGTGGCCTGTACTCCTCAACAGTGGATTTCACCTCGCTGAGCTGCAGAAACGCTCACCCTGGAGGATGACCTTGAGATCCTTTGGGGGACGAATCGGATGATCGGAAACCGGTTCGTCCTCGGGTCTCATCCTCAGGACAGGGAGCAGTAGTGGGCGTCGCAACAGTGGTTCGCAAGGCACTGACCGTCGCGAGCGTGCTGGCACTTGGTGCCGCTGGCTCGCTTGTGTCGTCGGGTCCGGCCTACGCGGGCGCGACGGGGACGGCGGTCATCGGGAGTTTCAGCTACGACCTGCACGGCGCGGGCGTGAAGGTGCCCGTGGGCTGCTTCCTCACGCACAGCATCGAAGGCTCGGGCAAACGCATCAGCTCCGAGCTTGCGGGTGTCGACTGCTTCGGGCTTGCCGTCACCTTTTCCAAGTTCTGCAACTGGAGGATCGACTTCGGCTACGCGGACACCGAGAACAGGATCTACAAGACCTCGCGCGGCGTGACCCACACGGAGTGCAAGGGTGACCCGCTGCGCAGGGCCGGTGCGCGGACGCTGCCCCACTACGGCAAGGCGTGTGCGAGGTTCTATGTGAATGGCAGGCTTCGCGCGACGCAGTGCCACTTCATCACGAAGTGAGTTCCCGTCGGCGCGGCTGTGGCCGCGCCGGTATCAGACCGCGGCCGGCTTGGGTGCGGGTTCCTCGGCGATGAGCGGCTGGACCTCGCGCGTCACCCGGCGCTCGACGAAGAAGGCGGCGGTGGGGATGGTGCCGGCGAGCAGCATCCACAGAAGGCGGCCCAGCGGCATCTTCGCCTTGTTGCCCAGGTCGAAGGCGAAGACCAGATAGATGACGTACAGCCAGCCGTGGGCGATACCGACACCTGTCACGAAACTGTCGAATCCATCCATGTGCAGCAGGCGCTTCCCGATCACGCCGATGGTCAGTGCGATCAGCAGCACGGCCGTGACATAGGCCATCACCCGGTAGCGGGTCAAGACGCTCTTCTTCATGGCGTCGAGCGTAACGGTTGCCTTCTGGCGCCTCGCGCCCGCACCCACCGCTGCCGGAGCACCGCTAGGACGTTCCGGTTCGCCATCGACATTTACTAGGACGTCCTAGTAAATTCGAAGGTATGGATGCTCACGCCATTGAGGAAGGCCGCCGGCGGTGGCAGGCACGGTTTGACGCGGCGCGTACGCGCGACGCCGACTTCAGCACGCTGTCCGGTGATCCCGTGGAGCCGGTGTACGGGCCCCGGCCCGGTGACATGTACGAGGGGTTCGAGCGGATCGGCTGGCCCGGGGAGTACCCCTTCACGCGCGGGCTCCATCCGACCGGCTACCGCGGGCGCACCTGGACGATCCGCCAGTTCGCCGGGTTCGGCAACGCCGAGCAGACCAACGAGCGCTACAAGATGATCCTGGCCGCGGGCGGCGGCGGGCTGTCCGTCGCCTTCGACATGCCGACGCTCATGGGGCGCGACTCCGACGACCCGCGCTCGCTCGGCGAGGTCGGGCACTGCGGCGTCGCCATCGACTCCGCCGCCGACATGGAGGTCCTGTTCAAGGGCATCCCGCTCGGGGACGTCACGACCTCCATGACGATCAGCGGGCCCGCCGTGCCCGTCTTCTGTATGTATCTGGTCGCCGCGGAGCGGCAGGGCGTGGATCCCTCGGTGCTCAACGGGACCCTCCAGACCGACATCTTCAAGGAGTACATCGCGCAGAAGGAGTGGCTCTTCCAGCCGGAGCCCCATCTGCGGCTCATCGGCGACCTGATGGAGTACTGCGCGGCCGGCATCCCCGCCTACAAGCCGCTGTCCGTCTCCGGCTACCACATCCGCGAGGCCGGGGCGACGGCCGCGCAGGAGCTGGCGTACACGCTGGCGGACGGCTTCGGGTACGTCGAGCTGGGGCTCAGCCGCGGCCTGGACGTCGACGTCTTCGCGCCCGGTCTCTCCTTCTTCTTCGACGCGCACGTCGACTTCTTCGAGGAGATCGCCAAGTTCCGCGCGGCGCGCAGGATCTGGGCGCGGTGGATGCGGGACGTGTACGGGGCGCGGTCCGAGAAGGCCCAGTGGCTGCGGTTCCACACGCAGACCGCCGGTGTCTCGCTGACCGCGCAGCAGCCGTACAACAACGTGGTGCGTACGGCCGTGGAGGCGCTGGCCGCCGTGCTCGGCGGGACCAACTCGCTGCACACCAACGCGCTCGACGAGACGCTGGCCCTGCCCAGCGAGCAGGCCGCCGAGATCGCGCTGCGCACACAGCAGGTGCTGATGGAGGAGACCGGGGTCGCCAACGTGGCGGATCCGCTGGGCGGTTCGTGGTTCGTCGAGCAGCTGACGGACCGGATCGAGGCCGACGCGGAGAAGATCTTCGAGCAGATCAAGGAGCGGGGGCTGCGGGCCCACCCGGACGGGCGGCACCCGATCGGGCCGATCACCTCCGGGATCCTGCGCGGGATCGAGGACGGCTGGTTCACCGGCGAGATCGCCGAGTCCGCGTTCCAGTACCAGCAGGCGCTGGAGAAGGGCGACAAGAAGGTCGTCGGCGTCAACGTCGCCACCGGGTCCGTCACCGGGGATCTGGAGATCCTGCGGGTGAGCCATGAGGTGGAGCGGGAGCAGGTGCGGGTGCTGGGCGCGCGGAAGCAGGCGCGGGACGAGGCGGCGGTGCGGTCGGCGCTGGACGCGATGCTGGGTGCGGCGCGGGACGGCTCCAACATGATCGAGCCGATGCTGGACGCGGTGCGGGCGGAGGCGACGCTGGGCGAGATCTGCGGGGTGCTGCGGGACGAGTGGGGGGTGTACACGGAGCCGGCCGGCTTCTAGGGCGTGTTGCGAAAGTCCCGCCTGCCGCCCGGTGCGGACGGGATGCCCCCGGGGGGCCGGGGGGCCAGGGGCCCCGGGGCCCAGGGGGCTTCGCCTCTGGACCCCTCGGGCTATGTCTGTTCGGATGACCCCGACAGGCCCAGCAGCAGTACCCGGGTGAAGCTGTGGACCCAGTCCTCGTCCGCCGGCTTGCCGCTCACCAGGGTGCGGTGGACGACCGCGCCCGCCACCACGTCGAAGATCAGGTCCACCGTGCGCGCGGATTCCGCCGGGTCGGGTTCCGCAGGGAGCTCGCCCCGGCTCTGGGCGCGTGCGCGGCCCTCCAGAACCAGCCGCATCTGACGCTCCACGATGGAGGCGCGGATGCGCTCGCGCAGGGCGTCGTCGCGGGTGGACTCGGCGACGACCGCCATCAGCCCGCTCTTCGCCTCCGGTCGGGCCAGGATCGCGGCGAACTGCAGGACCACGCCCTCGATGTCGGCCGCGAGACTGCCGCGGTCGGGCAGTTCCAGCTCGTCGAACAGCTCCGCCACCGCGTCGCACACCAGCTCCGGCTTGCCGGCCCAGCGACGGTACAGCGTCGTCTTCGCAACCCCGGCGCGCGTCGCCACGTCTCCCAGGGTGAGCTTGGACCAGCCGAGTTCCACCAGCGCGTCCCTGGTCGCGGCCAGGATCGCGGTGTCCGCCGCGGCGCTGCGCGGACGCCCCGTGCGGCTGGCGGGAGTGCGGCTCTGCATCCCTTGACCATAACCGGCGGGAACTGTGCGGTCGTGAGGGAGATCACCGGGGGGTGGTGTCGCGCGGGGTCCGGATGGCATTACGCTACGAGTCGTAGCGAAAGCTCGGGCAGCTCGTGAGGGACGTACACGGGCGACGACCACCGGGCGTGGGGTGGGGACCCGGCGCCCGCACAGACGACTTTTTCATTCCAGCGCGGTGACGGGGGAGGATAGACGCATGCAGCCACGGAACATGTCCATGAGCGGCGTCGTCGACCTCGCCGCGGTGAAGGCGGCCCAAGAGGCCAAGGCCAAGGCCGAGCAGACGCGCGCCGAGGCCGCCCGGCAGGGCGGTACGGGGGCGGTCGCCCCGGCCGATCTCGTCATCGACGTCGATGAGGCGGGGTTCGAGCGGGATGTCCTGCAGCGGTCCGCCGAAGTCCCCGTCGTCATCGACTTCTGGGCCGAGTGGTGTCAGCCCTGCAAGCAGCTGAGCCCGGTCCTGGAGCGGCTGGCCGTCGAGTACGCCGGGCGCATCCTCCTCGCCAAGATCGACGTCGACGCCAACCAGATGCTGATGCAGCAGTTCGGGGTCCAGGGGATCCCGGCCGTCTTCGCGGTCGTCGCGGGGCAGGCGCTGCCGCTCTTCCAGGGAGCCGCCGGCGAGCAGCAGATCCGGGAGACCCTGGACCAGCTGGTGCAGGTCGCCGAGCAGCGCTTCGGGATCACCGGACTGAGCGTCGACGCGGACGCCCAGCCGGGCGACACGGTCACCGAGGCCCCGGAGGGCCCGTACGACGCGGCGCTGAACGCGGCCGCCGACGCCCTGGACGCCGGTGACCTGGCCGGCGCCGTCCGGGCCTACAAGAATGTGCTGGCCGACGACCCGGCCCACCCCGAGGCCAAGCTGGGCCTGGCGCAGGCCGAGTTGCTGCAGCGGGTGCAGGGCTTCGATCCGCAGAAGGTCCGCCGGGAGGCCGCCGACCAGCCGCGGGACGCCGCCGCACAGATCGCCGCCGCTGATCTGGACCTGGTGGGCGGCCATGTCGAGGACGCCTTCGGGCGGCTGATCGAGGCCGTGCGCCACACCGCCGGTGACGACCGGGACACGGTACGACGCCGGCTGCTGGAGCTGTTCGAGGTCGTGGGCCCCGACGATCCGCGGGTGATCGGGGCGCGCAGGGCGCTCGCGCGGGCGTTGTTCTGACCAGTCACTAAACGCCACGGCTTGTGATGCCGGGGTGAAAGGTTCGCCGACGAGACGTCAGGGTGACCCCGCTTTACCAAATCTTGGTAATCGCGGAAGTTGTTACTCGGAGTAAGTCGAAGCCGTTGATCTGTCTGGTTTTATCCAGGGATCAACGGCTTTGCTCTGCCCATAGATGCAACATAGCGTCGCGCTCCGAGACCGGTCGGTCGTACTCCGGTTATCCAGCCGTTACTAGCCAGTAACGAACCCCCTTGTGCCCGCGCCGAGAATGCACCACGATCGGCGACGCTCGGTCCATTCCCGCACCCCGACAGCCGGTCGGGTCACGGGAGACTCTGGGTCCCCACCGGGCAGAGCCGGCGGCAGTGGCGCCGGCTCTCGGGCAGGGGGGTCTTCGCCCACCCGGCGAAGCCTGTCCAGCAAGGTTGTGCGTGATGCGTGTCAGGCGCGACCAGTGGTTGTCGCTCGGGGGTGATCGCCGGTGATTCGGGCGCGGTTCGCGAGCCCCGGGCGCGGGCGTTCTCCTTCCCGAGGACGTAGCACTTCTCCCATCCCTGCCTGGCTGAGCCCCTGACTGGGGCGATTCCGGGCCAGGAGATGTACGTCCGAGAAGGAGGAAAAATGGAGTCCCAGGTGCGTGGCGGGACCAGATGGAAGCGGTTCGCTGTGGTCATGGTGCCCAGCGTGGCCGCCACGGCGTGCATAGGTGTCGCCCTCGCGCAGGGCGCTCTCGCCGCGTCGTTCAGTGTGTCAGGTCAGTCGTTCAAGGTGACCGCCGACAAACTGGTCGGTAACGGCTTCGAGCAGTACGGCGCGATCGACGACGGCTACACCCTCAGCGGGCAGAAGACGGCTCACCCGGTCGCGGTCTCGGCCTTCAAGAGCGCCTCGATCAGCAACATGTGCCAGTCCGTCGTCACGCCGGACATCCCGGTGCTCGGCTCGGTCAGCCTGGTGCTGAAGGCGGGCGGCGGCGGCAAGCCGGTCGAGGCCGACAACCTCTACATCGACGTCGACGACCTCGGTGCCGACGCCACCTTCAACAACATCGACATCGGTGTTGCCGCCAAGGACGCCAACAAGGGTCCGGGCATGAAGGGCGGGAAGGAGCAGTCCAACCCGTACGGCTTCGCACAGCAGGCCGACTCGGCCACGCTGACCGGCGTGAAGCAGACGGCCTGGGCGACCACGGCCGGAACCTTCAAGCTCAGCGGTCTGCACATGTCGGTGCAGACGGGTACGCACGAGTGCTACTGAGCACTCGCTGACGGGCGGGGGAGCCGGTGGCACCCCCGCCCGCGCAGTCTCCGGCCGCGTTTCACACGCGGCACACATCACCACCACAGCAACGCCGCACCAGGGAGCTGTTTTCCATGAGCGCCGAGACTTCTGCCGCCGCGCCCGGCCAGTTCACCCGCCGGAGGCTGCAGTTCCGCGCCTGGCGGGGCACCCGTCCGTTCTGGGCCGGACTGTTGGTCATGCTCGGCGGCTTTCTCATCCTGTACATCCCGTACGCACACCTGCCGCTGGCCCACCTCACGATGACGATGGGGACGCCCGGTGGCTCCGGTTCCCTGATCATCGGTGTGCTGCTCATCGTCATCGGCATCAGCCTCTGGGTCCAGCAGCACATCCGCGTCTTCGGGGGTGTCGCGGCGATCCTGCTGGCGCTGGTGTCCATTCCGATGTCCAACATCGGCGGCTTCATCGTCGGCTTCCTGACCGCGATGATCGGCGGCGCGATGGCCGTGGCCTGGTCGCCGGGCGCGCCCGCGCAGCCGCAGCCGCCCGCCGAGGCGGCTCCGGGCGAGGGCGGTGCCCCGCAGGCCGCGGCGCTGCCGGACCAGCCCACGGACATGTTCGGGAACCACGACCTGTCAGGAACGAACCCGGCCAACGGGGCGAACGGGAGGCACAGTGCCGGCTGACGAGGTGACCCGCGGGACCGACGAGGACGGGTCCCGCGTGAGAACCGGGCCCCGCCACGCGGCCCCCAGAAGGCCGCTGTTCACCAGGTTCCACATGCCGGCCGGCAAGGCGATCGCCTCCGTGGCGATGCCGACGGCGGTGCTGATGGGCATGGGCTTCACGTCCACGCTCGCCCTGGCTGACGGTGGCGGCAGCCCGACCCCCTCGACGACGTCGAAGAGCCTGACGGCCGACGAGTACAAGGACTGCGTGAAGGCGCTGGGCGACTCCAAGGACGCCTCGTCCTCGCCGTCGCCGTCCGCCTCGCCGAGCAAGTCCGCCGACACGGCCACGCCGACGCCGTCGGCGAGCGGTGACGCCACGGACTCGAAGGGCTCGAAGGACACGACGTCCGGCGACTCGGGCAAGACCTCTTCGTCGGATTCAGGTGCCGACGGCCAGGCCTCGCCCAAGCCGACCGCGACGTCCGGCTCCGCCGGCTCGGGCTCGGGCTCCGGCTCGTCGGGTTCGTCCGGCGACTCGGCCACGCCCACGCCGTCGGCGTCCAAGTCCAGCGGTGGTCTGCTGGACACCCTCGGCGACACCCTCGGCGGCCTCCTCACCGGTGGCGGCAAGGACTCCGGCTCCTCGTCCGCGAGCCCGTCGCCGTCCGCGACTCCGTCGGCCACCGCGTCCCCGGACGCGTCGGGCACGTCGGACGCGTCGTCCTCGGCCGCCAAGCTGTCGGACACCGTGAAGGACACCGCCTCCACGGCGGGCAAGGCGGTCGACGGCACGGTCAAGAACACGACCGACACCGTCAAGAAGACCACCGACACGGTCAAGACGACCACTGACTCGGTCTCCAAGACGGCGAAGGACACGGCCCAGGCGGCCGGTTCGGCCACGCCGAGCCCGTCCGCGAGTTCCTCCGCCCCCTCGGACTGTCCGGTCGCCACGGACGACCAGGGCGGTGTCGACAACAAGGTGCCGGTGGCGGACGACCCCTGGCATCTGGACGCCAGCTCGCTGCTGCTCAAGGGCGCCGACTACAAGGGCATCGTCGAGGTGAAGACGGCGTCCGGCGCCACCAAGAAGGTGCTGAAGTACGTCATCTCCGACGGCACGGACATCGGTGACCTGCACCAGACGGTGCAGGACACGCTCTCGGGCAAGACCTATCACGTGCAGGCGTCCAAGGGCTCGACGTCCACCATCCGGGGCGGCGACACCGTGATGTACACGGAGAAGCTCTCGGGCAACCTGTTCGGTCTGATCCCGATGACGTTCAGCCCCGACAGTCCGCCCCCGCTGAACCTGCCGCTGATCTACTTCACCAACGTCAAGGTGACCCAGGCCGCACAGTTCGGCGGCAACCTGCATGTGCCCGGCATGCATGTGTACACGACCGACTGACCGGTCCCACAAGCCCGTTCGGGAGCCGCACACAGCTGAGGGCGCCCCCTGGTCCAGGGGGCGCCCTCAGCGCCGTACAACACCCTTGCCGGGCTTGTCAGTTGCCCTGTGTGCCCAGGTGGTGGACGCGGAGCATGTTGGTGGTGCCGGGGACGCCGGGGGGCGAGCCGGCGGTGATGATGACCGTGTCGCCCGTGTCGAAGCGGCCCAGCTTGGCGATCTCCTGGTCCACCAGGTCGACCATCTCGTCCGTGGTGTTCACGAACGGCACGATGTGCGACTCCACGCCCCAGCTCAGGGTGAGCTGGTTGCGGGTGCCCTCGTCCGTGGTGAAGGCGATGATCGGCTGGGTCGCGCGATAGCGGGAGAGCCGGCGCGCGGTGTCACCGGACTGGGTGAAGGCGATCAGGCCGCGGCCGCCGAGGAAGTCGGCGATCTCGCAGGCCGCACGGGCCACCGAACCACCCTGCGTGCGCGGCTTCTTGCCCGGCACCAGCGGCTGCAGGCCCTTGGAGAGCAGCTCCTCCTCGGCGGCCTTGACGATCTTCGACATCGTCCGGACGGTCTCGACCGGGTAGGCGCCCACCGACGACTCGGCGCTCAGCATGACCGCGTCGGCGCCGTCCAGGATCGCGTTGGCCACGTCGGAGGCCTCGGCGCGGGTCGGACGGGAGTTGGTGATCATCGACTCCATCATCTGGGTCGCCACGATCACCGGCTTGGCGTTGCGCCGGCACAGCTCGATCAGGCGCTTCTGCACCATGGGGACCTTCTCGAGCGGGTACTCGACGGCGAGGTCACCACGGGCCACCATCACGGCGTCGAAGGCCGCGACGACGTCCTCCATGTTCTGCACCGCCTGCGGCTTCTCCACCTTGGCGATCACCGGGACCCGGCGGCCCTCCTCGTCCATGACGCGGTGGACGTCCTGTACGTCCTTGGCGTCCCGGACGAAGGACAGCGCGACCATGTCGCAGCCCATGCGGAGGGCGAAGCGCAGGTCCTCGACGTCCTTCTCGCTGAGCGCGGGCACGTTGACGGCCGCGCCGGGCAGGTTGATGCCCTTGTGGTCGGAGACGACGCCGCCCTCGATGACGATCGTCTTGACCTGGGGGCCCTCGACGTCCAGGACCTTCAGCTCGACGTTGCCGTCGTTGATCAGGACCTGGTCGCCGCGCGAGACGTCGCCCGGCAGCCCCTTGTACGTCGTACCGCAGATGTGCTTGTCGCCCGGGACGTCCTCGGTCGTGATGACGAACTCGTCACCGCGCTCGAGCTCGACCGGGCCCTCGGCGAAGGTCTCCAGGCGGATCTTCGGGCCCTGGAGGTCGGCGAGGACACCGATGGCCCGGCCGGTCTCCTTGGCCGCGGCCCGGACGCGGTCGTACCGCGTCTGGTGCTCGGCGTGGGTGCCGTGGCTGAAGTTGAACCGGGCCACATTCATGCCCGCCTCGATCATGGCGACGAGCATCTCGTGGGAGTCGACCGCGGGGCCGAGAGTACAGACGATTTTCGAACGGCGCATGGGGCGATCCTATCGGTTTGTTTCGCTACGGAATATTCCGTCTGGCGGAAGATACAAATGAGTGACACACCGCTCAGGTGCTATTCAGTTGTTCTTTCCGACCAGTGCGTAGGTCTGCGTCGCGATCTCCAGTTCTTCATCCGTCGGCACCACGGCCACCGCCACCCGCGCACCCTTCGGCGAGACGATCCTGGCCCGGTCCGCTCGCACCGCGTTCAGCTCCGGGTCGACCGCCAGGCCCAGCCCCGCCAGGCCCGAGATCGCCGCCTCCCGCACGGGCGCCGCGTTCTCGCCGACCCCGGCCGTGAACGCGACCGCGTCCACCTGTCCGAGGACGGCGTAATAAGCGCCGATGTACTTCTTGAGCCGGTGAATGTAAATGTCGAACGCGAGAGCGGCCTCTTCGTCCCCCTCGTCGATCCGGCGGCGGATCTCCCGCATGTCGTTGTCCCCACACAGACCGAACAGGCCGCTCCTCTTGTTGAGAAGAGTGTCGATCTCGTCCATGGACATTCCGCCAACCCGTGCCAAATGGAAGATGACGGCGGGATCCAGATCACCGGAGCGCGTCCCCATCACGAGCCCCTCCAGCGGTGTCATCCCCATGGAGGTGTCCACGCACCGGCCCTTCTCCACGGCGGACGCCGAGGCGCCGTTGCCCAGGTGCAGCACGATCACATTGACCTCGGAGGGGTCCTTGCCCAGCAGCCGCGCGGTCTCCCGCGAGACATAGGCGTGCGAGGTGCCGTGGAAGCCGTAGCGGCGGATGCGGTGGCGGTCGGCGGTCTTCGGGTCGATCGCGTAGCGCGCCGCGGACTCCGGCATCGTCGTGTGGAACGCGGTGTCGAAGACGGCGACCTGGGGCAGGTCGGGGCGGAGCGCCTGCGCGGTGCGGATGCCGGTGAGGTTGGCCGGGTTGTGCAGCGGGGCGACCGGGATCAGCCGCTCGATCTCGGCGAGCACCTCGTCGTCGACGACGGTCGGCTCGGTGAAGAACATCCCGCCGTGCACCACCCGGTGCCCGATGGCGGCCAGCTCCGGGGAGTCGAGGCCGAGGCCGTCCCGGGTCAGCTCCTCAGCGACCGCCTTCAGCGCGGCGTCGTGGTCGGCGATGGGCCCGGTGTGCTCACGCGTCTCACCGGTGGCGAGACAGCTGTGCTTCAGCCGGGAGGTCTGCTCGCCGATGCGCTCCACCAGACCGGCGGCGAGCCTGCTCGCGTCGCGCATGTCGAGCAGTTGGTACTTCACCGACGAGGAGCCGGAGTTCAGGACGAGGACGCGGTGCGCCGCGCGGGTTGCTGACACGGGGTTCAAGTGCTCTCTGTTCGAGGTCAGTTGGCGGGCGTCTGGGCCTGGATCGCCGTGATGGCGACGGTGTTGACGATGTCCTGGACGAGGGCGCCTCGGGACAGGTCGTTGACCGGCTTGCGCAGCCCTTGCAGAACCGGCCCGACGGCGATCGCGCCGGCCGAGCGCTGCACGGCCTTGTACGTGTTGTTACCTGTATTGAGGTCCGGGAAGATCAGAACCGTTGCCTGCCCGGCGACATCGGACTCCGGCAGCTTGGTGGCCGCGACCGACGGCTCCACGGCCGCGTCGTACTGGATCGGTCCCTCGATCTTCAGGTCGGGCCGGCGCGAGCGCGCCAGCTCGGTGGCCTCGCGCACCTTGTCGACGTCGGCGCCCGAGCCGGAGGTGCCGGTGGAGTACGACAGCATCGCGATCCTGGGCTCCACGCCGAACCGCGCGGCCGTACCCGCCGACTGGACGGCGATGTCCGCGAGCGCCTGCGCGTCCGGGTCCGGGTTGACCGCGCAGTCGCCGTAGACCAGCACCTTGTCGGCCAGGCACATGAAGAAGACGGACGAGACGATGGAGGAGTCCGGCATGGTCTTGATGATCTCGAAGGCGGGCCGGATGGTGGCCGCCGTGGAGTGCACCGAACCGGACACCATGCCGTCGGCCAGGCCCTCCTGGACCATCAGGGTGCCGAAGTAGTTGACATCCGATACGACGTCGTAGGCCAGCTCGACCGTGACGCCCTTGTGGGCGCGCAGCGCCGCGTACTTCTCGGCGAAGGAGTCACGCAGTTCGGAGGCGGCGGGGTCGAGCAGCTGGGTGTCGCCGAGGTCGATGCCGAGGTCGGCGGCCTTCTTGCGGATCTGGTCCTCGGGCCCGAGCAGGGTCAGGTCGCAGACGCCCCGGCGCAGCAGCACCTCGGCCGCGTGCAGCACCCGTGACTCGGTGCCCTCCGGGAGGACGACCCGTCGCCTGTCGGAGCGGGCCTGTTCGAGGAGCTTGTGCTCGAACATCATCGGGGTGACCCGGTCGCTGCTCGGCGCCGAGACCCGGCGGGCCAGGTCGGCGGTGTCGGCGTACCGCTCGAACAGGCCGAGGGCGGTCTCCGCCTTGCGCGGGGTGGCCGCGGTCATCTTCCCCTCCAGCGAGAACAGCTGCTCGGCGGTGGGGAAGCTGTTGCCGGTCACGGACAGCACCGGGGTGCCGGGGGCGAGCCGGGCCGCGAGGGTGAGGATCTCCTGGGTCGGCACCTCGTTCAGGGTCAGCAGGACGCCGGCTATCGGCGGGGTGCCGGCGCTGTGCGCGGCCAGTGAGCCGACGACCAGGTCGGCGCGGTCGCCCGGGGTGACGACGAGACAGCCCGGGGTCAGGGCGGTGAGCAGGTTCGGCAGCATCGCGCCGCCGAACACGAAGTCCAGCGCGTCCCGGGCGAGGCCCGAGTCGTCGCCGAGCAGGATTCTGGCGTCGAGGGCGTGGGCGATCTGGGAGACGGTCGGCGCGGACAGCGCGGGCTCGTCGGGCAGCACATAGCAGGGCACCGGCATCCGGGCGTCGAGCCACTCGGCGATCAGGTCGCGGTCCTCGCGGGCCACCCGGTTGACGGCCACGGCGAGCACATCGCAGCCGAGGCCGTCGTAGGCGCGGTAGGCGTTGCGGGTCTCGGCCAGCACGGACTCGGCGGACTGCCTGCGGCCGCCGACCACCGGGATCACCGAGGCGCCGAACTCGTTGGCGAGGCGTGCGTTCAGGGACAGCTCGTCCGGCATCTGGGTGTCGGCGAAGTCGGTACCGAGGACGAGGACGACGTCGTAGTCGCGTGCCACCAGGTGGAAGCGGTCGACCAGGGCCGAGACCAGTTCGTCGGTGCCCCGCTCGGCCTGGAGCGCGGTCGCCTCGTGGTAGTCCATGCCGTAGACCGTCGCGGGATCCTGTGCGAGGCGGTAGCGCGCCCGCAGCAACTCGAACAGGCGATCGGGGCCGTCATGCACCAGCGGACGGAAGACGCCCACCCGGTCGATCTGCCGGGTCAGCAGCTCCATGACTCCCAGTTCCACGACCTGGCGGCCGTCACCCCGATCGATCCCGGTCACGTACACGCTGCGCGTCACGCGTCCACTCCGTTCCTCATGTCATATGTCTTTTATGTCGCGCCTTTGGCATAAAAATCGCTCACCCAGGTGAGCTCAACCCTCTTGACAATACCCTTGATGCCGGATAAGGCGCCCGTCAAGGGATTCATCGTCCCGGCGAACGTGGAACAATCGGCACTGGCTCACCGGCACCGACAGCGAGCAGGAGACACAGCAGCATGCGCATCGGAGTTCTCACCGCAGGCGGCGACTGCCCCGGCCTGAACGCCGTGATCCGGTCGGTCGTGCACCGGGCGGTGGCGCAGTACGGCGACGAGGTCATCGGCTTCGAGGACGGCTACCGGGGTCTGCTCGACCGGCACTTCCGCGGCCTCGACCTGGACGCCGTCAGCGGCATCCTGGCTCGCGGCGGCACCATCCTCGGCTCCTCCCGGCTGGAGCGCGACCGGCTGCGCGAGGCCTGCGAGGGCGCCGCCGACATGGTCGAGGAGTTCGGCATCGACGCGCTGATCCCGATCGGTGGCGAGGGCACCCTGACCGCGGCCCGCATGCTCTCCGACGCGGGCCTGCCCGTCGTCGGCGTGCCCAAGACCATCGACAACGACATCTCCTCCACCGACCGCACCTTCGGCTTCGACACCGCCGTCGGCGTCGCGACCGAGGCGATGGACCGGCTGAAGACCACCGCCGAGTCCCACCAGCGCGTGATGGTCGTCGAGGTCATGGGCCGGCACGCCGGCTGGATCGCCCTGGAGTCCGGCATGGCCGCCGGCGCCCACGGCATCTGTCTGCCCGAGCGGCCCTTCGACCCCGCCCACCTGGTCAAGATGGTCGAGGAGCGCTTCGCTCGCGGCAAGAAGTTCGCCGTCATCTGCGTCGCCGAGGGCGCCCACCCCGCCGAGGGCACCATGGACTACGGCAAGGGCGAGATCGACCAGTACGGCCACGAGCGCTTCCAGGGCATCGGCACCGCCCTGGCGTACGAGCTGGAGCGCCGCCTCGGCAAGGAGGCCAAGCCGGTCATTCTCGGCCACGTCCAGCGCGGCGGCGTCCCGACGGCCTACGACCGCGTCCTCGCCACCCGCTTCGGCTGGCACGCCGTCGAGGCCGCGCACCGCGGCGAGTTCGGCCGGATGACCGCGCTGCGCGGCACCGACATCGTGATGGTGCCGCTCGCGGAGGCGGTCACCGAGCTGAAGACGGTGCCGAAGGACCGGATGGACGAGGCCGAGTCGGTCTTCTAGGAGCCTTCGGGCAGGAGCCGGGCAGGCGCTTTCAGGCGGTCCTGTTCTCGACGGCCGCCCAGAAGGTGTCCACGATCCCGTCCAGGAACTCCTTGCCGGGCGTGCTGGACTCCCTGCTGCCGCCGCCCCAGCTGAGGGTGGCGGCCATGTGGCCCTGGTAGTCCTGGTGCAGTTCCTGCAGGATCTCCTCCAGGACGCCTCGGCCCACCGGTGCCAGCTTCGCCACCGGCCGCACATAGGCCTGCCAGCGGGTGGTCACCGCGCTGTGCAGCAGCTCGGCGAGCTTCTCCTCGCGGCCCGTGACGGCCACGAAGTCCGGCAGGGCCAGCTGCAGCAGCTCCGCCAGCGCGGCCGACTGGCGCTCGTTGCCGCGCCAGGTCCCGCTCTCCTCCATCCGCACGTACGCGCGCAGGTCGACGCCGATGGCGCGGGCCACGTCCTCGGGCGCGATCCCGCGGGCGATCCGGTGTTCGCGCAGGGTGCGGGGGCGGCTGATGAGTTCCCCCGGAGAGCACCACAGCACGCCCGCGAGCGCGGTGAGTTCCGGGCCGCTCGGCGCGGCGGCGCCGCGCTCCCAGGCCATCACGAGGTCGGGGGTGACGTACGGCATCCCGTACGAGGCCCGCAGGCCGTAGGCGACGTGCTCGGGACCCATGCCGAGCGCGGCGCGCAGCCGGCGGGCCGCCAGGGCGTTGAACGGAGGGGCTGAGGGTTGGCGCACCTCGCACAAGCTAAGGGCGCCGTGGCCGGATGGCTACGGTCTGTTCCGACAGGATCACCGATTGTCGGAACGTACAGTTCCGGCCGTTCGGTATGTAACGGACGGAACACCTCTTCCCGTCACCCCTTGACCGCCCCGCCCAGCGCGAAACCGCCGCCCAGCCTGCGGGCCACCAGGACGTAGAGCAGGATCACCGGCGTCGAATAGATGACGGAGAACGCGGCGAGCTGCCCGTACGCCACCATGCCCCGGTTGCCGAAGAAGTCGTTGATGCTGACCGAGGCCGGCATCTGGTCCGGGGTGAGCAGCAGCATGAACGGGACGAAGAAGTTCCCCCACATCATCACGAACGAGAACACGGTGACGACGGCGAGCCCCGGTCCCATCAGCGGCAGCACGATCCGCACCAGGGACTGCAGTGAGTTCGCCCCGTCCGTCCAGGCCGCCTCCTCCAGCTCCCTCGGCACCCCGTCCATGAAGTTCTTCATCAGCCAGACGGCGAAGGGGAGTTGGGAGGCGGCGAAGAAGAAGATCGTGCCCTGCAGGGTGTCGATCAGGTTCACCCGCACGAACAGCGCGTACACCGGCACCATGATCGCGGTGATCGGCAGGCTCGTCGCGAACAGGATCGTCAGCAGGAACGGCCGGTTGAGCCGGGAACGGAACCGGGAGAGCGGATACGCGGCGAGCGCGGCGCACGCGACGGTCAGCGCGGTGCCGCCGCCGCACAGGATCAGACTGTTGAGCAGCGGCGTGTAGGTGATGTCCGGGGTCAGGATCGCGTGGAAGTTGTCCAGGGTGAGCCCGCCCGGGACCCTGACCCGCAGACCGGCGTGCGGATCCACGCAGGACAGCACCACCCAGGCGAGGGGCAGCGCGAAGGCGACGGCCACGGCCAGCAGACAGATGTCGGCGACGAGCCGGCGGGAGGCACGGGTGCGGGCCATCAGACCTCCGTCCGCAGCAGCCGCAGATACACGACCGAGAACAGGGACCCGACGAGCAGCAGAAGCAGGGCGACCGCGGTGCCGTACCCGATCATGCTGTTCTGGAAGGCCTGTTCGTACATGAACAGCGGCAGGGTCTGGCTCTTGTTCCCGGGCCCGCCCCGGGTCATCACCCAGATCAGCCCGAAGACGGACAGCGTCTGCAGGGTGTTGAGCATGAGGTTCGTGCCGATGGACCGCCGGATCATCGGCAGGGTGATGTGCCACATCCGCCGCCAGCCGCCGGCCCCGTCCACCTCCGCCGCCTCGGTGATCTCGCTCGGGATCTCGTCGAGGGCGGCGGAGTAGACGAGCATCGAGAACGCCGTGCCGCGCCAGACGTTGGCGAAGGACACGGCGAGGATGGGCAGCGTGAACAGCCAGTTCTGACGCGGCAGATGGAGCCCGTCCAGGATGGCGTTGAGCGTTCCCTCGCGCCGGAAGAACGCGTACAGCAGAAACCCGGCGACGACCTCCGGCAGCACCCACGCGGTGATGACGACCCCGCCGGTGAGCGTGCGCACCGGCTTGGAGGCCCGCTTCATCAGCGCGGCCAGGGCGAGCCCCAGGGTGTTCTGCCCGACGAGCGAGGACAGCACGGTGAACACCAGCGTCAGCCAGACGGCGTTGCGGAACTCCGGGTCGCCGAAGGCGTGCCGGAAGTTGGCGAACCCGGTGAACGAGGAGTGGGCCTGACCGGTCAACTGCAGGTCGGTGAAGGCGATGTAGACGCAGTAGGCGATCGGTCCGGCCAGGAAGAGCAGCAGCAGGACGACGGTGGGGGCGAGGGGAAGAGACCGGACGAGCCGGCGCTGCGGCTTCACCTGCCGGTCACTTGGCCGCCGGTGACGTCCTTGAGCGTGTCGTCGTAGGTACTCGCCGCCTTCTGCGCGGACCGGTCACCGGTCGTCACGCTCTCCATCGCCTCCTGGATGGCGGTCGACACCTTCGGGTACGCCGGATAGGCCGGCCGGTAGTGCGTGGCAGCGACCAGGTCGGTGAAGAACTTGATGCCGGGCTGGGCGGTCGCGTACGAGGGGTCCTGCGCGACGTCCTTGCGCACCGAGATGCCGGAGTTGGCGATGTACCACTTCTTGGCGTTCGCCTCGGTCTGCATCGTCCTGATGAAGTCGAAGGCGAGGTCCGAGTGGCCCGCCTTGGCCGGGATCGCCCAGGTCCAGCCGCCGGACATGCTCACCTTGCCCGGCGCCTGCCCGGACTGTGTCGGCATGTACGCGAGCCCCAGCCGCCTGGACCAGTCGGGCCACTCGTGGCCGCTGCCGGGGAGCCAGGCCTGCGGCAGCCAGGAGCCGTCGAGGTCGATGCCGAGCTTGCCCTGGGGGAGCAGCTCGCCGTTGACGGCGGTGGCGAAGTTGGGATCGAGGGCGTCGGAGACATCGGGCCCGAGTTTCTCCTTGTACACGGTCTCGATGAACTGGAGCGAGTCGGTGAAACCCTGGCTCCCGGCGATCCACTTCTTGCTGCCGCTGTCGTACAGGGGATCGGCGGTGCCGTTGCCCGTGCCGTACAGGAGCATCTCGAAGCCCTGCATGGTGGAGCGTTCACCGGCCGGCTTTCCGGTGTAGACGTTGAGCGGGGTGACACCGGGCACCTTCCGCTTGATGGTGCGGGCCGCGGCGAGGACGTCGTCCCAGGTCTTCGGCTGCCAGTTCGCGGGCAGCCCGGCCTTCGCGAACACCCGCTTGTCGAACCACAGGCCGCGGGTGTCGGTCCCGTCCGGCACGCCGTACGTCTTGCCGTCCTGCCCCCTGGCGGCCGCCTTCGCGGAGTCGATGAACCGGCCCCAGTCCGGCCACTTCGCCAGATACGGGTCGAGCGGTTTCAAGTACCCGCTGGTGATGTCGGAGTTGATGAGGAAGGTGTCCTCGTAGACCAGATCCGGCGCGGTCCGCGGCGAGCGCAGCATCTGCTGCACCTTGGTGTAGTACTCCGAGTCCGGAGCCTTGATCGGCACGAACTCGACCTTCTTGCCGGGATACCTCTTCTCGAACTCCTTCTTGATCCCGGCGAGATAGGTGTCCATCACCTTCACCGAGTTGTCGGTCGACTCCTTGTACGACACCTTGAGCGTGTTCGGGCTGCTGCCGGAGCCGTTGCCGCAGGCGGTGAGCGCGGTGGCGGCGAGGGCGGCGGTGAGGAGGGCGGAGAGAGCGGCGGTGGGGCGCACGGGCATGACCTCCTGCGGGCGCACTTCTACGTGGCCAGGTGGTTGCCGTGTGAAGGTATGAGCCGTGGTCTCGTCAGGTCAATGCGTGTGCGTGCAATTGGGTTACGCCGGGCTTACGGTACGGCGTCGTCGGAAGTGCATCGTGCGAGCCTGCCCGCACTCTCGTGCCCTGGGGAGGGGCGGGAAGGAGTCGTCCGTGTCCACACCCGTCACCGTATCGGCCTGCCCCACCTCCCTCGATGCACCGCAGACGCCACCGCCCTCCCCCGAGACACTCGCCTACAGCTTCTGCGGGGGCGTTGGCGCGAGTGAATGCATCGGCGGACTGGAGGTAGAAGGTGCGGGCTTCGGCAGGGTGGCAAGCGGCCTCATGGGCGATGGCCAGGTTGTAAAGGGTCATCCCTTCGCTGTACCAGGCCTCCAACTCCTGGAAGATCGCCAGTGACGTGCCGTGCGCCTCGATAGCCTCCTGCGCCCGGCCCGCTTTCCGCAGGGCGTTGCCGAGGTTGGTCCAGGTCATGGCCTCGTAGTAGCGGTCTCCGGCGGCCTGCAGCAGGTCGCGGGCGCAGGTGTGGGCGTCGATCGCCTCCTCCGCCCGCCCTGTCTGCCGCAGGGCTATACCGAGGCTGTCCGACGCCGTCGCCTCGCCCAGGCGGTCTGCGGCGCGGTGGGTGGCCTCCCGTGTGGCCTCCATGACTGCGATCCAGTCATCGAAATACCGACGCCAAGAGAGGTACTCCCGCAAAGACCAAGCCAGTCGCACCGCCGCGCCCGCGAACCGCCGCTCCTGCGCCCACGCCACTGCCGTCACCAGGCCCGCCCGCTCCCCGTCCAGCCACGCCAACGCCTGCGCGCGATCCCCGAACCGCTCCGGCTCCGCCATTCCCGGCAGCCACCGCAAGCGGTGATCAGCCACGGCTGCCCACTGGCAGTAGAACTCCAGTACCCGCTCCCGCGCAGCCTCCCCCTCCTCCCACAGCGCCGTATCTTCCGCCACCACGCCCGCTCCGAACCCCCGCACCAGGTCATGCACCCGCCACCGCACGGCCGACCCCGGTTCGCCGGTGAGGCGTACCGGGGTCACGAGGTGCGCTGCAGCCAAGTCCTCAAGCGGCGACAGCACGGCCTCCGCGTCAACATCGGCCAGGGCCGCGACTGTCTCCGTCGCCGTCTCCGCACTCCCCGCCAGACACCGCAGGCGCAGCAATAGGGCCTGGTCATGCGGCAGTCGGCGATACGACGTCTCCAGCACAGGGCGCAGGACCAGTGACCGCCCGTACAGGTCCGTGCCCGGGCTGCCCTGGTCCAGGACAGCGATCGGGTCACCGGTGCCGCGGATCTCGGCCACCAGCGAGGCGATGTCCCGATGCCGACGCCGCCGCAGCATACCCGCCGTAATCTGGAGCGCCAGCGGCAAGTGACCGCACAGGTCGACAAGTTCGCACAGTGCGTCCGGCTCGCACCGTGCGCGTTCGTCGCGCTCGTCAGTGTTCTGCAACGCACGCGTCACCAGAGCGACCGAGTCGTCAGGATCAAGCGTCTCAAGGTCGATGAGCCGTACCGGAAGCGCATCAGGACGGTCCCGCGAGGTGATGAGCACGCGATGGCGATCTGTACCGGGCATCAGCGGCAGGTACTGGGACGGATCCGACGCGTTGTCCAGGATCAGCAGCATCCGGTCCCGGCGTGCGGCGTGCGGCGAGCAGCGTGCGGTACGCGTCGTACTGCCGCTCCGCCGCCGGCGGCAGATCCTCACCCCGCACCCCGAGCGCGTCGAGCAGCGCCGGCACCGCCTGATCGGCCGTGACCGGATCATCGTCGTACCCCCGCAGGTCCACGAACAGCGTCCCGCCCGGGAACCAGCCCTCCGCATGCGCCCGGATGTGCCGCCTCCACCGCCAGCGCGGTCTTGCCGATGCCACCCATGCCGGTGACGGCGAAGATGAGGAGCGGGAGCACTCTCGGATCGGCCCCACCCGGCGCGAGGTGCGGGAGCAATCGGTCCAGCTCCTCCGAGCGGCCGGTGAAGCCCAGCGGACGGGGCGGCAGCGTGGCACTCGCGCGTGGGACCGGGCCGTGGATGGTGGCTCTACCGGTTTCCGGTCTGCTTGCCGATGACGGTCCCGTAGAAGGTGCCGTCCCGGAAGTCGAGGTGGTCACCCCCGTGGTGTTCTTGGGGCCCCTCCTCGGAGTCGGCGGAACCCCTGCCGCGAGGGAGGTGCTTGCGCAGCACCGCCACCGTCACCGAGGCCGCCTGTGCCGCCGCCAGTTTCTGTGAGCCGCCGGCGTCGGCCAGCGACTTGCCCGCGTTCGCGTGGTCGCTGACACCCCGGATGACGAGTGCGTCCGACTGACCGCTGAATCGCGCCGCGTTGGCCGCTCCCGACCCCTCCATCTCGATCGCCCCGGCGTCGTTGTAGTGCGACTCGATGAAGCGCGCGATGTCGGACCCGGAGTCGGCCAGCACCACGTCACCCGTGGCGATCGGTGCGAAGTGCACCTCCACGTCATCCAGGTCCCGTGCCGCTGAACGGGCCGCCTGCTCCAGCGCGTGCGAGCTGGGCAGGGCCTTGGGCCGGACCTTGAAGCCCTCGCTCGTCTGCTTCCCGCCGTGGATCTCGTAGACCTGGGTGCCGACCACCACGTCACCGATGCCGATGTCGTTCTTCAGGCTGCCGGCGACGCCCACGAAGAACACGGCTTGTGGCCGCAACCACTCGATGAGCTGCGTGGCCAGTGCCGCGGCCCGCTCGGCGCCCACCCCCAGCTCGCTGATCGCGACCTGCCAGGGACTGTCGGGCAGTCTGCCGATTTCGACACGCGTCCCGTTGTGATGGACACGTTCCTCGCGGTCCTCGATGTGCGGGCGCACGGCCGCGTACTCCAACGCGAGCGCGGTCAGGACCAGAACAGTGGGCTTTGTCTCCGGCACACTCCTAAAATACTGCCGGGGGAAGGGGTCGGAGTGCCGGAACGAGACGTCACCGTAGGGCAGTTGCTGCTCACCGAGTACCAGACACTCAAGGACGAGCAGAAGACACGGATCGGGTTCCGGGACAATCTGCTGTACGTCACCCTCACCGTGGTGGCCGCCGTGATCGCCGCCGCCGCCCAGGCCAAGCAGCCGGCGATGCTGCTGGCGTTGCCGCCGGTGTGCGTCGTGCTCGGGTGGACCTATCTGGTCAACGACCACAAGATCTCGGCGATCGGTGCTTATGTGCGGGCGGAGTTGGGGCCCCGGCTCGCCGTGCTGGCTCAGGCCGAGGGGGATGAGGTCTTCGCCTGGGAGGTCGCACACCGCACGGACGAGCGGCGCCTCTCCCGGAAGGCCGTGCAGTGTGTGGTGGACCTCCTCGCCTTCTGCGTCGTGCCGTCGGGCGCGCTCGTCGTGTACTGGGCGGGCGGTGCCGTCTCGGCCGGGCTGATCGTCCTGTCCGTGATGGAGGCGGTCGCGGTCGTGGGGCTGGGGGCGTGCATCGTCCGGTACGCCGTGCCGTTCGGAGCGGGGAGTGCGGTCGGGTGAGCGATCACATCGACTTCCGGGGCGGGCAGTTCCACGGGCCGGTCATCGGGAAGGTGGAGTACCGGCATCGAGCACCCGCGCCGACCGCGTTGGACGCGTTACCCCTCGCGGAGGCCGGATTCGTGGGCCGGGACGAGGAACTGGCCAAGCTGCTCGCCGCCCTGGACCCCTCCGGATCCGAGGCCCGGCGGGCCGTACTCGTCGCCGCCGTGTCCGGGCTGGGCGGCATCGGCAAGACCGCGCTGGCCGTGAAGGCGGCGCACCTGGCCCGTAGGGCGGGGTGGTTCCCGGGCGGCGCGCTCTTCGTGGACCTGCACGGGTACGACGACGCTCCGGTCACCCCCGAGCAGGCGCTCCAGTCGCTGCTGCGGGCGCTCGGTGCGGATCCGGAGCACATCCCCGGCCCGGCGGACGCCAGGGCCGCGCTGTTCCGGTCGTTGCTGGCCGAACGGGACGGTCTGCTGATCCTCGCCGACAACGCCTCCTCCGCGGAGCAGGTACGGCCCCTGCTGCCGGGCGACACCCCCCGACACCGGATCCTCGTCACCTCGCGGCACAGGATCACCCAACTCGGCGCGAGACTGGTTCCGTTGGGAGAACTCACACCCGAGGAGTCGTACCGGCTCCTGGACCGGGCGCTGAGCAACGCGGACCCGGACGACCGCCGTGTCACCGGGGAGGCCGAGGCGGTGGCGCGTCTCGCCCGGCTCTGCGGACACCTGCCGCTGGCCCTGCAGATCACCGCGGCGCTGCTCGCCGGGGATCCCGGCAGGCCGGTCGCCGACCTCGCCGACGAGCTGGCCGGCGCACATGACCGGCTCGCCCCGCTCGACGACGGCGAGCGCAGCGTCCGCGCCGCCTTCGAGCTGTCCTACCGCCGGCTGCCCGCCGACCCCGCGCGTCTGCTGAGGCTGCTCTCCGTCGCGCCGGCGTTCGAGCTGAGCGAGGAGGCGGCCGCCGCGCTGGCCGGAACCGAGGGGACCACGCCGCCGGAGGTGCACGTCCTCGCCCGTGCGCATCTTCTGGAGCGCGCCGGCCGGCCCGGCCGGTGGCGGATGCACGACCTGACGCGGGCCTTCGGCATGGGCGTGGTCGCGGCGGACGCGGACCTGCGGGAGGAGGCGGCAGCCGCCCGGGAGCAGCTGCTGGGGTTCTACTGCCGCCGGGCGGGCGCGGCCGACGACTGGATCCGACGGCTGCCGGGGGACAGCGAGCCGGAGAGCTTCGCCGACCATGCCGAGGCGCTGGACTGGCTGGAGGCGGAGAGACCGGCGTTGGTGGCCGCGGTGCAGTGGGCCGGGGAGGACCGGTTCGCCGACCTGGCGGGGGTGTTGGCCCAGTCCCTGTCCGTGTACCTGTACGAACGTCGTTCCTACGATGACGGGATCACGGTGATCGGCGCGGCGCGGGAGGCCGCGTTTCGCACCGGAAACCCCTTGGGCGCGGCCGTCGCAAGCGAACACCTCGGCAACTTCCTGACGGCGGTCGGCCGGCCGGACGACGCGATCGAGGTGCTCACCGCCGCACGCGACCTGTATCAGCTGCTCGGAGGTGACGACCGCGAGCCGGGCGTGTGGGTCGAGCTGGGCTTCGCCCTCGTGGCGGCGGGCCGGCCGGAGGAGGGAATCCTTGCGCTGCGCCGCGCTCTCGGCATGTTCCAGGCCGCGGGGAAGCGCAACGGGGAGGCGCAGGTCTGGAATCGCATGGGCACCGCCCTCTTCGCGCTCGGGAGGAAGGAGGAGTCCGTCGACGCGCACCGTCGCGCCTTCGAGCTGTTCGAGGCGACCGGTGACCGGGAGAACAGCGGGGTGGCGTTGCACCTCCTCGGTATGGCGCTGCTGGAGCTGGAGCGCGTCGAGGAGGCGATCGAGGCGTTGGTCACGGCCGCGGAGGTCTTCGACGAACGAAAGAGCCGGTACCGGCTCGGCAAGGTACTCACCCTCCTGGGGCGCGTCTTTGAGGTTGCAAACGCCCTGGAAGAGGCCCACGTCTGTTACGCGGAGGCGTGCGACGCCTTCAACCTCGCCGGCGCCTACGACGAGGGGCACGAGGCCATCACCAAGGCCTACGAGGTCCTCGCCCTGGCCGACGAACTCGACGAGAAGCCCGGCTAACGGCCTCGGACCCATCGATACACCAGCTCCGGCCGGCCCACCTGCCCATACAGCGGGTTCCGGTCGGCGCGGCCTGCTTCCACCAGGTGTTCCAGGTAACGGCGTGCGGTGATCCGCGAGATGCCTACCGCCTCCGCCAGCCCCGCCGCCGTGAGCCCCGCCTCCGCCTCTCGCAGAGCCGACGTCACCCGCTCCAGGGTTGGCCCGCTCAGCCCTTTCGGCAGGGCCGCGGGCGTCGGTGCCCGCAGGGTGGCCAGCGCGCGGTCGACCTCGTCCTGGCCGCTCGCCTCGCCTGCCGCCGCGTGGAACTCGGCGTAGCGGATGAGGCGGTCGCGGAGCGTGGCGAACGTGAAGGGCTTCAGCACGTACTGGACGACGCCCAGCGAGACGCCCTCGCGCACCATCGTCAGATCGCGGGCCGAGGTGACCGCTATGACGTCCGCGTGATGGCCGGCCGCACGCAGCGAGCGGGCGAACTGCAGACCGTGCACGTCGGGCAGATGCAGATCCAGCAGCAGCAGATCCACGGCCGTACGGTCCAGGACGCGGCGCGCCTGGGCGCCCGTGTGCGCCTTGCCGACCGCGACGAAGCCGGGCACCCGGTCGACGTACATCACATGGGCGTCGGCGGCCACCGGGTCGTCCTCGACCACGAGGACCCGGATCGGCTGCTGGTCCCGAGTCATCTGCCGTCACCCACCGCCGGGCGCAGCGGCAACCGCACCTCGAACATCGCTCCGCCCTCGCCGTCCTCGTCGGACTCCGCCACCGTCAATGTGCCCTCGTGGCGGGTCACCGCCTGCCGGACCAGGGCCAGCCCGAGGCCCCGGCCGCCGGGCCCGGCCGGCTTCGTCGAGAACCCCCGCTGGAATACCAGGTCCGCATGGGCCGCGTCGACCCCGGGTCCGGTGTCGGACACCCGCAGCACCAGCTCGGTCGCCGAGGCGTACGCCGTCACCGTCACCCGCGCCCCCGTGCTGCCCTGCGCCGCGTCCACCGCGTTGTCGATCAGGTTGCCGAGGATGGTGACGAGGTCCCGTGCGGCCAGGTCCGCGGGGAGCACACCGTCGTCGAGGCGGCTGTCCGGGGAGACCACCAGTTCCACGCCCCGCTCGTTGGCCTGGGCCGTCTTGCCGAGCAGCAGGGCCGCGAGCACCGGCTCGCCGACCGCCGCGACCACCCGGTCGGTCAGGGCCTGGGCCAGCTCCAGCTCGGCCGTGGCGAAGGCCACCGCCTCCTCGGCCCGGCCCAGCTCGATCAGCGACACCACCGTGTGGAGCCGGTTCGCCGCCTCGTGCGCCTGTGAGCGCAGGGCCTGGGTGAAGCCGCGCTCGGAGTCCAACTCACCCATCAGGGACTGCAGTTCGGTCACGTCGCGCAGGGTCGCCACCGTGCCCCGCTGCTCTCCTCCCGACACCGGCGAGGTGTTCACCACCAGTACCCGGGACGCCGTCAGATGGACCTCGTCCACCCGGGGCTGCGAGGACAGCAGCGCGCCGGTCAGCGGGGCCGGCAGACCGAGCCCGGCGACCGAGCGGCCGATGACGTCGTCCTCGGCGCCGACGCCCAGCAGCTCCCGGCCGCCGTCGTTGATCAGCGCCACCCTGTACTGCCCGTCCAGCATCAGCAGGCCCTCGCGGACCGCGTGCAGCGCCGCCTGGTGGTAGTCGTGCATCCGGCTCAGCTCGGCGGCGTTCATACCGTGGGTGTGGCGGCGCAGCCGGGCGTTGACGACGTACGTGCCGACCGCGCCCAGCAGCAGGGTCCCGCCGGCCACCCCGAGCAGCGCGGTGACCTGGTCCTGGACCCGGGCGCTGATCTCCTGCACCTTGATGCCGGCGCTGACCAGGCCGATGACCCGGCCGTTCTCCTCGACCGGGGTGACCGCGCGGACGGAGGGGCCGAGGGTCCCGGTGTAGGTCTCGGTGAAGGTGTGGCCGTGCAGGGCGGGGCCGATGCGGCCGAGGAAGCGTTTGCCGATCTGACGGGGGTCGGGGTGGGTCCAGCGGATCCCGTCCGTGTTCATGATCGTGACGAAGTCGACGTCCGCGTCCCGTGCGACCTGCAGGGCGTACGGCTCCAGCGCGGCCGAGGGGTCGGAGGTGTGGATCGCCGAGCGGACCGAGGGGGCGTCCGCGATCGAGCGGGCCACCGCGGTGACCTGGCGGACCGCGGCGTCCTCGGCCTGGTGCTGGTCGCTGACGTAGGTGAACAGCGCGTACCCGGCCACGACCAGCGCGATCAGCACGGCCTGCATGGCGAACAGCTGGCCGGCCAGGCTGCGGGGCCGGGGGAGACGGGGGACGCGCATGGCAGCAGTGTGCCTCCTCGTATGTCCCGTCGGTTAAGCGTGAACTAAATGAACGGAAGGGTGACCGCCCTCACAGGGCGGGAGATAGTCACCGCATCCCCCACAACGCCCGGACGTGAGCCGCACGCCGGTGATGCCGACGAAGACGTCAAGGAGGGCAGCCGTGGCCGCCAGCACCCCCGATACGGCACCTGCCGCACCCCGTGTGAAACGGGACCGGACCCACTATCTGTACATCGCCGTCATCGTGGCGGTCGCGCTCGGCATCGCCGTGGGACTCATCTGGCCCGACGCCGCGGTCCAGCTGAAACCGCTCGGTGCCGGCTTTGTAAGCCTGATCAAGATGATGATCTCGCCGATCATCTTCTGCACGATCGTGATCGGCATCGGGTCGGTACGGAAGGCCACGAAGGTCGGGACCGTCGGCGGAATCGCCCTTGGCTACTTCCTCGTCATGTCGCTCGTCGCGCTCGCCATCGGGCTCCTCGTGGGCAATGTGCTGCACCCCGGTGACGGGCTGCATGTGACCGACGCGCTCCGGCAGACCGGTCACGCCCAGGTGGACAAGAAGGCGCTGGGGCCCGTCGCCTTCGTGCTGTCGATCATCCCGACCACCTTCGTCTCCGCCTTCACCGGGGAGTCGGTCCTCCAGACGCTGCTGGTGGCCCTGCTCGCCGGGTTCGCGCTGCAGGCCATGGGCCCGGCCGGACAGCCGGTGCTGCGCGGCGTCGAGCACATCCAGCGGCTCGTCTTCCGCATCCTGTCCATGGTCATGTGGGCCGCGCCGGTCGGCGCGTTCGGCGCGATCGCGGCCGTGACCGGCTCGGCCGGCCTGAACGCGCTGAAGAGCCTCGTCGTGCTCATGCTCGGCTTCTACGTCACCTGCGTCCTGTTCGTCTTCGTCGTGCTCGGCGCGGTGCTGCGGATCGTCGCGGGCCTGAACATCTTCGCCCTGTGCAAGTACCTGGCACGCGAGTTCCTGCTGATCCTGTCCACCTCGTCCTCCGAGTCCGCGCTGCCGCGGCTGATCGCGAAGATGGAGCACCTGGGCGTCAGCAAGCCGGTCGTCGGCATCACCGTGCCGACCGGTTACTCCTTCAACCTCGACGGCACCATGATCTACATGACCATGGCCTCGCTGTACATCGCGGACGCGCTCGGTACGCCGATGTCGCTGGGCGAGCAGATCCCGCTGCTGCTGTTCCTGCTGCTGGCGTCCAAGGGCGCGGCGGGCGTCAGCGGCGCGGGCCTCGCCACCCTGGCCGGCGGACTGCAGTCGCACAAGCCGGCGCTGGTGGACGGCGTGGGTCTGATCGTCGGCATCGACCGCTTCATGAGCGAGGCGCGCGCGCTGACGAACTTCGCGGGCAACGCCGTCGCCACGGTGCTGGTCGGCACCTGGACGAAGGAGATCGACAAGGACCGGGTGCGCCGGGTGCTCGCCGGTGAGCTGCCCTTCGACGAGACCACGCTGCTGGACGAGAACCAGGCGGGCGTCACCGAGGCCCCCGAACCCAGGGAGAAGGAGCTGGCCAAGGCCTGACCCGCGCAAGACACCGGATGTCCGGCCCCGCCTGAACCGGGGCCGGACATCCGGCATGTTCGGCATCCAGCGTCTTCTGCGCCGCTCTACTTCTACGCCCCCTTCTGCGCCTCCTTCTACGCGCCTTCTACGCGCCCTTCCGTGCGCCCCTCTGTGCCCCTCTCCTCACTCACCCTGGCGACCAGGGCCGTGGCCGGCCCGGCGGGCATGCCCGCAGCGGTCAGGACCGTGACCGTGGCCGAGCGGCCCGCCTCCTCGGCCGCGAGAAGGCCGTCGTTCACCGCCTCCATCACCGCGAACAGCAGCTGCTCGTGCACATATGCCAGCGCCGCCGGGGGCAGCGGTGAGTGGAACACGCCCTGTGTCAGACCCTGCCGGAGCAGCTCGGCCTTGTTGGCGCGCAGCGGGGCGAGGCGTTCGCGGATGCCCTGGACGGTGACCGTGCGCTGGGCCAGGGCCACCAGCAGCCGATAGCGGTCGGCGATCTCCCAGAGCGCCAGCACCGAGCGCGCCACCGACTCCGCGGGATCCGTCACGCCCTCCCGCGCCCGCGCGTCGGCGTCCGCCAGCGCCTCCACCGCGCCGTCGACGAGGGTGCTGATCAGCGCCTCACGGCTGGGGAAATGGCCGTACACCGTCCGTCGTACGACGCCCGCGGCGCGCGCGATCTGGTCCATGGAGGCGTCGGGATCGCGCAGCAGCTCGGCGAGGGCGACGTCGAGGATGCGGCGCCGGTTGGTGCCGGCGCGGCTGATGTTACCCGTGGTCATGGCGCCCATTCTGCACGTCCTCTCGCAAGTTGCACATGCTTGTGCAACGGCGTACATTGCACATGGTTGTGCAATTGCACGCCACTGTGCAAGTTCTGTCGCGCACCCGAGGAAGGCGACCCCTGCCATGCGACTCGTCATGACCGAACCGGTCGAGAAGATGGAGCGCCCCTACGCCCGGCGCTGGTGGGCACTGCTCGTGCTCTGCCTGAGCCTGCTGATCATCGTGATGGCCAACACCGCCCTCACCGTGGCCGCGCCCGACATGACGAAGGACCTCGGGCTCTCCAGCGCCGACCTGCAGTGGGTGATCGACGGCTACACCGTCCCCTACGCGGCGCTGATGCTGCTGCTCGGCGCGATAGGCGACAAGTACAGCCGGCGCGGCGCCCTCGTCCTCGGCCTCGTCGTCTTCGGCGGCGGCGCCGTCTTCGGCTACCTCGCCGACAGCGCGGCCACCGTCATCGCGGCCCGCGCCGTCATGGGTGTCGGCGCGGCCCTGATCATGCCCGCCACGCTCTCCCTGCTCGCCGCGACCTTCCCGCGTGCCGAGCGGGCGAAGGCGATCGTGCTGTGGACCGCCACCGCCGGACTCGCCATCGCCGCCGGGCCGGTCGTCGCCGGCGCGCTGCTGCGCGACCACGGCTGGTCCTCGACCTTCCTGATCAACGTGCCCATCGCGGCCGTGGCGATCGTCGCCGCCCTCGCCCTCATCCCGCCGTCCAAGGCCGGTCACCACGACCGCATCGACTATGTCGGCGGACTGCTCTCGGTGATCTGGACCGGCTCGCTGATCTACATGATCATCGAGGGGCCGCACTTCGGCTGGAACGCGAAGGCGATCACGGCGGCGATCGTCGCCGGCGCGGGCCTCGTCGCCTTCGTCCTCTGGGAGCTGCGCCACCCCCGCCCGATCCTGGACGTCCGCCGCTTCGCCGACCGCCGCTTCGCGGGCTCCAACCTCGCCGTCGCCCTGTTCTTCCTCGCCGTCTTCGGCGCCTTCTACTACCTCACCCAGCACCTGCAGTTCGTCCTCGGCTACGACGCCCTGGAGACCGGCGTCCGCATGCTGCCGCTGGCCGGCGCGGTCTTCGTCGGCTCGGCCCTGACCGGCTTCCTGACCCCGCGCGTCGGCATGAAGTGGACCGTCACCGCGGGCATGGTCGGCGGCACCACCGCCCTCGCCCTGCTCACCCGGGTCGACGCCGGCTCGACGTACGGCGACTTCCTCGCCCCCCTGATCATCCTGGGCCTCGCCATCGGCCTCGCCCTCTCGCCCTGCACCGACGCGATCATGGGCGCCTTCCCCGAGTCCGAACTGGGCGTCGGCGGCGCGGTCAACGACACCTCGCTGGAACTGGGCGGATCGCTCGGCATCGCCATCCTCGGCTCGCTGCTCGCCACCTCGTACGGCAACCACCTGACCGACGCGACGGCCGGCAGCAAGCTCCCGGCCAGCGCCCTCGACACGGCACAGGACTCGGTCGGCGCCGGATACGCCGTCGCGCAGGGCATCGGAGAGAAGGCGCACCAGCTGGCCGCGCAGGCGGCACACGCCACGAACCCCCAGCAGGCCGCCCAGCTCAAGCAGCAGGCCGCCGAACTCGCCGCCGGCGCCCGCCAGATGGCCCACGCGGTCGGCTCCTCCTTCTCCGACGCCGTCGCCCACACCAGCCTGGTCGGCGCGGTGATCCTCGGAACCGGCACGATCCTCGTGGCCGTTCTGCTGCCACGCCGTGAAAAGGCCGCAGCCGAGGTGAAGACCGAGGAGAAGGAACTGGCGGACAGCACCGCCGGCTGAGCACTTCGCGCATCCATCCACTAACGTGCCGGTCCGGATCATTCGGAACGGCACGTTCGTGCGTGGCGTCAGTACCTGTGAGTCAGTACGTGTATGGAGGCGCGGGGGATGAAGATCGACTGGGACCGGCGGACGTGCGCGAAGAAGGGGCATGTGACCTACGCGCCCGATGACCCCCGCCTGCGGCTGCGGCTGCATGCCGAGACCGCGCTCGGGGACGTGTGGCGTTGTCTGCGCTGTGGTGACTTCGTGCTCGGGGAGCCGCACGGCTCGGGGCCGGCGGACGACGCGCCGCTGGTGCCGCGCGGAAAGGTGCTGCGGGATCTGTTCATCCTGCGCTTCCTGGCGATCGAGCGGGCGGTGCGCGGCGTGTTCATCGTCCTCGTCGCTGTGGCGGTGTGGAAGTTCAGCAACAGCCAGGACTCGGTACGCCGGTTGTTCAACGAGAACCTGGACGTCTTCCGGCCGGTGTTCCGGCATTTCCACTACGACCTCGACCACTCACCGGTCGTCGGCTCCATCCAGAAGGCGTTCGGCTACAAGCACTCCACGCTGTTGCTGGTGGCCGCGCTGCTGCTCGCCTACGCGCTGATAGAGCTGGTCGAGGCGGGCGGTCTCTGGTACGCCAAGCGCTGGGCCGAATATCTGACGGTGGTCGCGACGGCCGCGTTCCTTCCGCTGGAGATCTACGAACTCACCGAGAAGGTCAGCTATCTGAAGATCGTCACCCTGGTCCTGAACATCCTCGCGGTGCTCTATATCGCCCTCGCGAAGCGTCTGTTCGGGCTGCGGGGCGGACGGAGGAAATTCGAGGAGGAGCGGCACAGCGCCTCGCTCATGGAGGTCGAGGAGTCGGCCGGGGTGGCCGTCTAGGAATAGACCGGAGTAGTGGGAAGCGCCCCCGCGTGGCCGTAGGCCTGCGGGGGCGCAGTGTGTGTTCGGGGAGTTTCAGGCGGCGGGTCCGAGCGTGGTCAGGTCGATGGCGCCGGTGATGGCTCGGTAGGCGTCGGCGGTGAGGTTGATGTGGTCGCCGGGGTCGTCGTCGTTGGGGGCGGCGCCGGTGTTGAGGATCAGGGGAGCGGGGTCGGCGTTGCTGGTGGGATCGGGGACGGCCACGGCTGATTCGGCGTCCAGGTAGGTGACGGTCGGGTCACTTCAGACCAGCAGGGCACCCGAGAGGCCGACGGGCCGGCTCGCGCCGTCCCGGACGCCCATGATTGCTGCCTGGCTGAGGGTCGTGACGATGGAGATAACTGGGCTGAAGTCGGTACGGGGTTGAGTGAGACACACGTGGCGGGTGATCGGTCGGCATGCCCGCCGTCGTGGCTGACTTTCTGTGGCTGAGCTTGAAGTCGGGGCGAAGATCAGGCGACCAGCGACGGTGGTGCGATTGTCCGTGCTCGCTCATACAGGTCGCGGGCCGCCGCGTTCTTCAGGTGAGGGCGCAAGAGGCCGAACATCGACTTCACGCGGTCGTCGGCGCGGCCGGACTGCACCTTGGGGTAGTCGTCGAGAGCCTGGTGCCAGGTGGTGCAGGCCGCTTCCAGGTGGCCGAGTTCCAGCTGCCGCTCCGCCAGCAGACCACGACGGTGTACTCGCGTGCGTTGGTAAACGCTGGGGCGGAGCCGGTCGGCCTGTTGCATGGCTTCGACGGCTCCGGACCTGTCGCCGAGTTCGTAACGTACCTGGCTGACGTGATAATTGAGCGAAGAGGGGTCGTACGAGCCGAACGCCTTGCCACGCGACTCAGCACGGTCCATGGCCGCCTCGGCCTCCCGGATGTAGCGCAGCGCGCCAGTACGGTCGCCGGTCTGCGCGGCGGCATGAGCCTGCTGACCGGAGAGGAAGGCCAGCATGCGGGGGCCGGCCATCGGGGAGGCGGCGGCAGCGGCATCGGCCAACTCCATGGCCTTCGCCCCGTGGCGGAGGTCGACCGCCTGGACGCTCATCCCCCGCAGGGTGGTGCAGTACGTCAGGTGATCCTCAGCCGCGCCCGCCAGTTCCAAAGCCTTGACGTAGTAGCGCTGCGCGAGACCGTGCAGCCCTTCGTCCACGGCCATGTAGCCGGTCAGATAGAGCAGATCCGAGGCGGCGGACAGCATCGACTTGCGCACGTCCTCGGGTGCGTCGGCACGCAGGTAGGAGGCCACAGTGTTGACCATGAACGAGGCAGCCATGGGGCGTGCGTGACGGCCGCCGGACTCGTCGTCCAGTTCTGAGACACGCTCGGTCATGGCGATGACCATGTCCACTTCGTTCATGCCGATGCGTGTGGCGCGGCCCGACTGGACGGCATCGGCACGCCCGACCACATCAGGCCAGCCGGGAACGGTGACGGCCACGGAGAACAGGCCAGCACCCAGGACACTGCGGCGGGACGGGTCCATATCCAGCCTCCCCAGGTCGATCACCCCTTCCACCGTATCCGCAGCCGCGGAGGAGCGGTCGCGTGGAACCGGCAGACCGGCTTCGCCATGGGTGACCGGTCGGCCGAGGCGGCGGGCGAGGGCTTCGAGGATGCATGCACGCACCGCACCGCGGGGGACCGTGCCGCTGAGCCAGTGGCTCACTGCCGACTCGTCGTAGCGTAGGGGAGTGCCGGTCTCGGTGCCGACGCGGTTCACCGCCCGCGCGAACTGGCGGTGGGTCCAGCGGCTTTCGGCGAGCAGGCGCCCAAGTGCCACGTTCGGTTCACGCTTGGCCATGCCCTCAACTCCCCGCGCCTTTGCCAACTTTCAAGGCTTTCAAGTCCTGCTGCTGCGCAAAAGGTACCGCTGTGCGTGGTCACACGGTTGCGTAGAGACAGCAGGGAAACGGCGAGACCTCGCCGCAGCCGTCGTCTGAGGGACTGATGGATGAGAAGCGAAGCACGGGCCCGCCTGGCCCGAATGACCGAGGAGCTGGGCACGGACGGGGTGTTGAGGATCGACACATACGAGGGCGTGGATCTGCCGCCAGGTTCGAATCGGTTCCCGCCATGCCGCTGCCCGCAGCACCGCCGCACCACGCCCGAGGACGGGGAGAAGTTGAGCGCCGCAGTACGCGAGGTCAACGAGCGCAGCCGTGGAGAGCGACTGTGAAGGGGCTGGCCGCAGTCGTAGGCCGCTACGCCGGACCGCTCCTGATCCTGACCATCTCGGGATCGGTCGGCTTCGTCTCGGGCATGGCCGCCGCATCCACACCCACCTGACTCCTCCCCGTCACGCGTCCAGGCTCCCCGCCTATGACGAGGGAGGGCCCACCGCTCGAAGCGGCGGGCACCCCGTCCGGCTGCCTTCTTCGCAAGGGTTCGGCAGCCGGACGGGTCCAACTCCGCAGCATCAGCCGCGGAGTCCACTGAAAACCGTAAGGGAGAAAGCGATGAACGTGGACGAACTGTTCACCGGCGACCTGATCGCCGGCGTCCCGACCGTCGAGGCCGCGCTGTTCGACAAGATGCCGGGCGGCGGCGACAACAACGGCGACCACTGCAGCAAGTGATCCAGGGCTGACACCAGGCGGGGCGGGCCGTTCGCGGCCCCGCCCCGCCGCAGGACATCGGAAAGGGACGACATGCTGACGATGCGTTTGCGTCTGACCGATCTCCAGGATCCCAAATGGAGGTCGCAGGGCGGCCGTTGGATCAACGGCGAGAGTTGGATCGAACCCGCCAACGTGTCCACGCTGGTCATGGAGGTCAACGACGACCAGGCACCGCGCGTACGAGTCCGAGTGAAGGAGTGCAAGCGGGACGAGGCCGACTTCGTCGAACTCACCATGGAGCCCGGACAAGCCCGCCTGGCGGCAGGCGCCTTCGGCACAGCTCCGCTCTACCTGACAGAGAAGGCCGGCGAGCTGCACGCGTCATGGGACCTTACGACGCTGCGACCGCATCTACGGGCCGACCGCCTGGTGCCGCGCGTCGTCACCCGAACGCTGACGAGGCAGCACCGCTACACGTCCGAGACGCTGTTCGAAGGCGTCCATCGCCTCACCGAGCGGGCATCGGCCACGTTCACCACCTCGGGACTCAGCATCCACCATCCGAAGTCCGCCGAACACGTACTTGAGCCGCGTGCGCTGCGGCCCGGTGTTGATCCACTCGCTGCTCTGGACGAGCTGCTGACCGACGTGATCCGCCAGGCGCCGACAGCAACTGGATGCGTGGGCGTCGAACTGTCCGGCGGCGCGGACTCCGGGAATGTTGCCCTGGCTGTGAAGGCCGCCCGCTTCCCCGAGGCGCACAGCTTCGGCCTACTGGTGGGAGGAGGCACCGGCAGGCAACAGAACGAGCGACGCCGGGCCTTCGCGGAGCACTGCGACTTCCGGGACACGGCCACCCCCGCCATGCAGCACCCGCCCTTCTGCCCCGGAGGCGTACGCGCCCTACGCAAGCCGCACGATCCGGCGGGAGCCTTCTACCAGGAGGCGTTCGACGTCGTACGCGAGCAGGCAGCCGCCTGGCGGTGCGAGGTCATGTTCACGGGCAGCGGCGGGGACGAGATCAATGCCCACCACTCCAGGACGCAAGCCGAACTGCCGACGCCGGAACCCGTGCCGTGGCTCGGCAGCAAGGCTGTCCGAGCGCTCGCCGAGGTGAACGACCACCTGGCCCCTATTCCGGTGCTGCCCGTGCCGACGCTGATGGCGTTCGGGATGCACAACCCCGGATTCCTCCGGGCGGGAGTCTGGCCGGTGAGCCCGCTCGTGCACCCGCGGATCGTGCGGTTCATGGAGCAACTACCGCACGAGCACAAACGCGGCAAGGCGCTGTTCCGCGAGCGGATCCGGCGGGCCGGGCTGCCCGAGTGGGTGGCCGCGCCGGCCGAGCCGGAAAACTTCCTGGCCGTCCTGGAGAAGGGACTGCGGTACTACGGTTTGCCCGTACTGGACGACATGCTGAAGGAGTCCATCCTGGTGGACCTCGGCTACGTTGACGGGAAGGCTCTCGCCGAGGCGCGGAGGGACGCCGACGCTGTCCCGGTCGTTCCCGATCTGTTGTGCGATGTGCTCGCCCTGGAGGTCGGGCTGCGAAGCCTCATGTGACCAGCCCCAACACGGAAGCCGAGCACGTGGAAGCCACAAACCTCCTGTACCGCGATCCGGCACTTTACGATGTGGTCCAGTCCGACAGCACGAGCGCTGAGATGTGCCAGACCCTGACCGAGTTGCACAGGCCGGACGCCCAAACCCTGGTCGACTTCGGATGCGGTACCGGCCGGGACCTGGAGATCCTGGCTAAGCGCTTCGAGTGCATCGGCGTGGACCTTCAGCCCGGCATGGTCGACTACGCCCACAAGGCCCGGCCGGGAGTGGACATCCGCACCGGAGACATGCGCACCGTACGACTCGGCAAGCGCATGGACGTAGTGACCTGCATGGGCAACAGCCTCGCCTACGTGCACGACAACGAGGCGATCAGCCAGGTCTTCGCCACCTTCGCGGCACATGCCCAGCCAGGAGCGCTGCTCGTGCTGTGTTCCCCCGTCGCCCCAATCACCCGGAGCGAGCCGACCACTGCCACGGTGGCCACGCCGAGAGGCCCCGCCACCGTCACCATCCGCCACACGTGGGACCTGCGGACCCAGATCAACACCATGCACCGGCACTGGATGCTCCCCTCGGGCGACGAGGCCCGAGACGAGATCCGCAGGCGTGTCCTGTTCCCCCAGGAGCTCGAACGCTACGCAGAGGGCGCCGGCTTCGAGGTCCTGGACATGAACGACGGCACAGAGACAGGGCTTACCGGACCCACCGCGTACACGGTGGCCCGACAACGCCGCGGTGACCAGCGGGATGAGCAACGGCACCAGCGCCAGCCGCCCGGCCCCTGACGGCAGTAGCGACGGCAACGCCCACGGATTTCCCCGCACAACCACGGACGCCAGCGGAACCCCGATGGCGTTCGAGATCTGCACCAAGGACGGGTAGCTAATAGCCCTGTGGTTGCATTCCTGGCAAAAGTCGAGCACGGATGCTTGATCTTGCGAGATGCCGGAAGTGACGACGACGTCAGCGACTGGGATCCGGCGTCGAGCAGCTGGTATCGAGACGGCAGTTCACTCATCTTCGGTGTTCAGGCTGCTGTTGACGGTCCTGTCGAATGCGAGGTATGGAAGTCGGCTCCTCCTGCGATGCTTCCTGTGAACTTCTTCGAGGTGCCACTCCCCTGTCCGTCTGGGTGGCTCGTACTGCACGACCCGAACGACTATGCCCGAATGCAGTTTATGGGGTTCCGTGGCTCTGTGGTCTGCTCCGTAATGGTGGATGATCCGCAATTTCCGTCAAAGGTGCAGATCTTGTTGCGGGAAGAAGGAGAAGTGGCTTCTTGGCGCTTGAAGGAACGCTTGAGACGCCCGGCTCCACCCGCCGCTGCCCCCCCGTCTTGCCTTGACCCTGACGTCAACGCCTACCGTCGTAGGCATGCGAATCGGTGAGTTGGCCGCGCGGGCCGGGACCACGACGCGTGCGCTGCGGTATTACGAGGCGCGTGGGCTGTTGCCGGCGCGGCGGGACGAGAACGGGTACCGGACGTACGACGAGGGGGACCTGCGGCTGCTGGAGCAGATCCGGACGTTGCAGGACTTCGGGTTCGAGCTGGAGGAGACGCGGCCCTTTGTGGAGTGTCTGCGGGCCGGGCACCCGGAGGGGGACTCCTGTCCGGCCTCGCTCCTGGTCTACCGGCGCAAGCTCGGGGAGTTGGACGCGCTCATCGGGCAGTTGTCGGCGGTGCGGGAGACGGTCGCCGGGCAGCTGCGCCGGGCCGAGCTGGCCCGGGACGCGCTGGCCGCCGAGGCGCTGGTTCCGGGGGGCCCGGAGCCCGTATGCGAGCTGGGAGGGCTTTCGTGATGGGTGTGACGAGCGGGACGAGTGGATTGGCGCAGGTCACCGATGCCGATTTCGAGGCGGAGGTGAAGGGTTCGGAGCTGCCCGTGCTGGTGCAGTTCACGGCCGACTGGTGCGGGCCGTGTCGGCAGCTCGTGCCCGTGCTGAAGGACATCGCCTTCGAGGAGGGTGACCGGCTGAAGGTCGTGCAGATCGACGTCGACCGCAATCCGGGGACGACGGTCGCCTACGGCGTGCTGTCCACCCCGACCCTGATGGTCTTCCGGGACGGTGAGCCGGTGCGGTCGATGGTGGGGGCGCGGCCCAAGCGGCGGCTGCTGGAGGAGCTGGCAGACGCCGAGGTGCTGTAGCGACCTGGGGTGATGTGCTCCGCCCATGAAAAAATCCCCTGAGCAATTGCGCTCGGGGGATTTCTCTGCGTATATTCAGTGGTTCGCGACTTCGTTTTGAAACAGGTCGCGAGGAAGTGCACTGAGCAGAGTATATCCGGGCGGGAGCGGAATTGTCAAACACCGATTTTCCGGACGATGAATTGCGGCATGAGCAGGAATTCATCGACGGACTGTACGCACGCGTGGACGTACTGCGCGGCGAGACCGAGACCTCGGTCACGGACGCGCTCGCCCAGGGCGACAAGCCCATGCAGGCCCGGCTGGAGCGGGACATCCTGGTCGCCGAGCGCTCGGGGCTGCTCGCCGCGCTGAACGCCGTCGACGGCTCGCTGTGCTTCGGCCGGATCGACCTCGCCGACGGCGCCACCCACCACATCGGCCGGATCGGGCTGCGCGAGGACGACACCGAGCACACCCCGGTCCTCATCGACTGGCGGGCCGATGTCGCCCGCCCCTTCTACCTGGCCACCGGGCACACCCCGATGGGCCTGCGCCGGCGTCGGCACATCGCCACCGACGGCCGGACCGTGACCTCGCTGCACGACGAGATCCTCGACCTCGGCGACGCGACCCGCACCGGGTACGAGGACCACAACGGGGACGCCGTACTGCTGGCCGCACTGAACTCGGCCCGCACCGGCCGGATGAGCGACATCGTGCAGACCATCCAGGCCGAGCAGGACGAGATCATCCGGGCGCCGTACCGCGGGGTGCTGGTGGTCGAGGGCGGCCCGGGCACGGGGAAGACGGCGGTCGCGCTGCACCGTGCCGCCTATCTGCTCTACGAGTACCGCGAACTGCTGGCCCGCCGGGCCGTCCTGATCGTCGGACCCAACCCGGCCTTCCTCGGCTACATCGGCGAGGTGCTGCCCTCGCTCGGTGAGACCGGTGTGCTGCTGGCCACGGTCGGCGAGCTGTTCCCCGGGGTGAAGGCGACCGCCACCGACACCCCCGAGGCGGCCGCCGTGAAGGGCCGCGCCGACATGGCCGAGGTGCTCGCCGCCGTCGTCCGCGACCGGCAGGCGCTGCCCGACCCGGTGATCGCGATCGAGCACGACCGCGAGGTGCTGATGCTCGACGACGGACTCGTCGACGTCGCCCGTGAGCGCACCCGCGCGGCCAAGCTGCCGCACAACGCGGCCCGCGAGTACTTCGAGGGCCATATCCTCAACACCCTCACCGAGCTGTACGCCGAACGCGTCGGCACCGACCCGTACGACGGCAGCAGCCTGCTCGACGCCTCCGACGTCACGCAGATCCGCGACGAACTCGCCGAGAACCCCGAAGTCTGGTCCGCCGTCGACCGGTTGTGGCCCCGGATCACCCCGCAGCGGCTCGTCGCCGACTTCCTGGCGGCGCCGCAGGGGTATCTCGGCGACGCGGACGCCGCCGCCGTACGGCGCCCGGTGACCCGTGCCTGGACCGTCGCCGACGTGCCCCTGCTGGACGAGGCGGCCGAACTCCTCGGCGAGGACGACCGGGTGGCGCGGGTGCGTGCCGAGCGCGAGCGGGAGACGCAGATCGCCTACGCGCAGGGCGTGCTCGATGTGTCGTACGCCTCCCGGACCTATGAGTTCGAGGACAAGGAGGACGGTGACCCGGACGCGTCGGAGGTGCTGTCGGCGCACGACATCATCGACGCCGAGCGGTTCGCCGAGCGGCAGGAGGAGGCGGACCACCGCAGCGCCGCCGAGCGGGCGGCGGCCGACCGCACCTGGGCGTTCGGGCACATCATCGTGGACGAGGCGCAGGAGCTGTCGCCGATGGCGTGGCGGCTGCTGATGCGGCGCAGCCCGACCCGTTCGATGACCCTCGTGGGCGACCCCGCGCAGACCGCCGAGGCGGCCGGCGTCGGCTCCTGGGCGGACATCCTCGCGCCCTATGTCGAGGACCGCTGGGAGCACACCCGGCTCGGCGTCAACTACCGCACCCCGGCCGAGATCATGGAGCTGGCCGCGGCCGTGGTCCGCGCCGAGCACCCGGACTTCGAGCCGCCCAGCTCGGTCCGCTCCACCGGGGTGGGGCCATGGGTGCGGCGGGCCGACGGCGCACTGCCCGAGGCCGTGGCCAAGGCGGTCGCCGAGCTCACCCCGGACGAGGGCCGGCTCGCGGTCATCGCCCCGCGCGCGCTGCACCGCTCGCTGGCCGCCCGGCTGGACGGGGTCACGGCGGGCGCCGAGCCCGATCTGACCCGCACGGTCGTGCTGCTCGACCCCCGCCAGGCCAAGGGCCTCGAATTCGACTCCGTCCTGGTGGTGGAGCCGGCCCGGTACGGCACCAGTGATCTCTACGTCGCCCTGACCCGGGCCACGCAGCGGCTGGGCGTGCTGTACAGCGAGGAGCTGCCGAAGGCGCTGGCCTGACCCCGCCGCCGCGGGCCCAGGCCCTGTCGGCCTACGCGGGCCGCAGCCAGACCGTCGCCAGCGGCGGCAGTGTGAGCCGGATGCTCGCAGGGCGGCCGTGCGCCCCCTGCGGCTCCGGCTTGACCGGGTCGGGATGGGTGATGCCGCTGCCGCCGTAGCGTCCGGCGTCCGTGTTGAGGACCTCCAGCCAGGCCGGTACGTCCTCCGGGACGCCGAGCCGGTAGTCCGGGCGGACCACCGGGGACAGATGGGAGATCGCGAGGAGCGGGGTGCCGTCGGCGTCGAGGCGCAGGAAGGCGAAGACGTTGTCGTCCGCGGCGTCCCCGGCGATCCACTGGAAGCCCGCCGGGTCGGTGTCCCGCTGCCACAGGGCCGGGGTGTCCCGGTACCGCGTGTTCAGGTCCCGTACGAGATCCAGGACACCGCGGTGGTCGGCCGCGGCGCCGTAGGACGGGTCGAGCAACCACCAGTCGGGGCCGTGCGCCTCCGACCACTCGGCGCCCTGGGCGAACTCCTGCCCCATGAACAACAGTTGTTTGCCCGGATGGGCCCACATGAAGCCGAGGTAGGCGCGGTGGTTGGCGCGCCGTTGCCACCAGTCGCCGGGCATCTTGGACACCAGGGCCCGCTTGCCGTGGACGACCTCGTCGTGGGAGATGGGCAGGACGTAGTTCTCGCTGTAGGCGTACACCATCGAGAAGGTCATCTCGTGGTGGTGGTATGTGCGGTGCACGGGCTCGTGCTGGATGTACTGCAGGGAGTCGTGCATCCAGCCCATGTTCCACTTCAGGCCGAAACCGAGCCCGCCGAAGCCGCTCGGGCCCCTGTGGTGGGTGGGGCGGGTGACCCCGTCCCAGGCGGTGGACTCCTCGGCGATGGTGACCACGCCGGGGCAGCGCCGGTAGACGGTGGCGTTCATCTCCTGCAGGAAGGCCACCGCGTCCAGGTTCTCCCGGCCGCCGTGCTCGTTCGGTGTCCAACGGCCCGGCTCGCGCGAGTAGTCGAGGTAGAGCATCGAGGCGACGGCGTCCACGCGCAGTCCGTCGATATGGAACTCCTCGCACCAGTACACGGCGTTGGCGACCAGGAAGTTGCGCACCTCGCGGCGGCCGAAGTCGAACTCCAGGGTTCCCCAGTCGGGGTGTGCGGCCCGCAGCGGATCATGGTGTTCGTACAGCGGGCGCCCGTCGAACTCGGCCAGCGCCCAGTCGTCCCGCGGGAAGTGGGCCGGGACCCAGTCCATCAGCACCCCGATCCCGGCCTGGTGCAGCCGGTCCACCAGGTACTTGAAGTCGTCCGGTGTGCCGAGCCGGGCCGTCGGCGCGTAGAAGCCGGTGACCTGGTAGCCCCAGGAGCCGCCGAAGGGATGCTCGGCGACCGGCATCAGCTCCACATGGGTGAAGCCCAACTCCGCGACATACGCCGGGAGTTGTTCCGCGAGATCGCGGTAGGTCAGGCCGGGCCGCCAGGAGGGCAGATGCAGCTCGTACACGGAGAGCGGGGCCTCGTGCACCGGAATGTCGGCGCGGTGCGCCATCCACTGTGCGTCCTGCCATGTGTGATGAGAGGCGTGCACGATCGACGCGGTCGCGGGCGGCACCTCCGTACGGCGGGCCAGCGGATCGGCGCGCAGCGTGGACGAGCCGTCCGGGCGGGTGATCTCGAACTTGTACACCTCGCCCTCGCCGATCCCCGGCACGAACAGCTCCCACACCCCCGTGGAGCCCAGCGAGCGCATCGGGAAACCGCTGCCGTCCCACAGACTGAAGCCGCCCGTGACCCGTACGCCCCGCGCATCCGGCGCCCACACCGCGAACCGGGTGCCCGGTACGCCCTGATGGGTGGTGACATGCGCGCCGAGCGCCTGCCACAGCTGCTCGTGCCGGCCCTCACCGATCAGATGCAGGTCCAGCTCACCGAGGGTGGGCAGAAAGCGGTAGGGGTCGTCGGTGTCCAGGACCGTCCCCTCGTACGCCACCCGCAGCCGGTACTCCGGCACCTCCCGCAGCGGCAGCAGCCCCGAGAAGAACCCGTCGCCGTCGTCGTGCAGCACGGTCCGCAGCCCGCCGGCGACGACCGTCACGGATCGCGCGTACGGCCGCGACACCCGGACGACGACGCCTTCTTCCCCCGGGTGGGCGCCCAGCACGGCGTGCGGATCGTGATGGGTGCCGTGCAGCAGCCGCTCGCGGTCGGCGGGCGGCAGGGCGGCCCCCGGGAGCTGTCGCGAGGTGGCCGGCTTCTTGGTCGTCACGGATCGAGCCTCCTGGTCTTCACGCGGCGAGGCGACGGATCGCCGAGAGCGGTACGGGCAGCCAGTCGGGCCGGTGCCGGGCTTCGTAGACGACCTCGTAGACCGCCTTGTCGGTCTCGTAGGCCCGCAGCAGCACCGGATCGGTGCGCGGGTCGCGGCCGGACACCTCCGCGTACCCGTCGCAGTAGGCGGCCCGGCAGGCGCGCGCCCAGTCCGGCGCGGGCGCGCCCGCCGAGTGGGCCGCGTAGTCGAAGGAGCGCAGCATGCCCGCGATGTCCCGCACCGCGGGCTGCGGCAGCCGGCGTTCGGCCGGTGGCCGGGCCGGCTCGCCCTCGAAGTCGATCAGCGACCAGGTGCCGGACGGGGCACGCAGACACTGGCCGAGGTGCAGGTCGCCGTGTATCCGCTGGGCGGTCCAGGTGCGGCCCTCGCCGGCGAGGGCGGCCAGCGCCCGGTAGGCCGCGCGCAGTCCGCTCTCGTACGGCCCGAGCACCGGCACCGCCTGGACGGCCGCCGTCAGCCGCTCGGTCATCCCCTCGGCCAGCGTGCGCAGCTGGGCGGGGCCGAGGGTGGCCGTCGGCAGGGCGCGGGCGAGCGCGGTGTGCACCTCGGCGGTGGCCCGGCCCAGCGCTCGCGCCTCGGCGGCGAAGTCCTCGCCCTTGGCCAGCTCGCGCAGCGCCAGCTCCCAGCCGTCGCTCGCCCCGCTGACGAAGGGCTGCAGCACGGCCAGGACATACGGCTCCGTGTCGATGTCGGCCTGCAGCCAGGCCGTCGGCGCGGGCACCCGGGGGCAGCCCTCGCGGGACAGCGCCAGCGGGAGTTCCAGGTCGGGGTTGACGCCGGGGACGACCCGGCGCAGCAGCTTGAGGATGAACGTATCGCCGTAGACGACGGACGAGTTGGACTGCTCGGCGGTCAGCAGCCGGGCCACCAGGCCCTCGCGGATCTCCTGGCGGCGGTCCCGCTCGAAGCGCAGCCCGCCGACGCGGGCCTGGGTGCGCAGGGCCTCCAGGAGCACTTCGGCGGGCCGGGGGTCGTACAGGGCCTCGTACACCGTGCGGCCGGCGAGCGGGCCGTGGTGCACATGTCCGATCAGCGCGGGCGCCAGCCGGGGTGGCAGCGCCTCGCGCACGCCTATGAGGAGCTGGTAGCAGTCTCCGGGGTGCGGCTCGGCGCCCAGCGCGGACGGCTGGTGGACGCGCAGCAGCAGATGGTAGAGGCCCAGCCGGCCGTCGGGTGGGAGCAGTTCGGTGACGGCCACGGGGGTGAAGCCGGTGACCGGGCGCCCCTTGCCGGCGAACCAGCGCTGCCGGGGCAGCCATGCGTGCAGCAGGGGATCGAGCGAAGCGAGGAGGTGACCGCTGGTTCGGGTGGTGCCGGAAGGGGTGACCGCGTCCGCCATGGGTGGCACGTCCTTTCCCCGGATCGTCGGGGTGTTACTGATGCGTGCCCCGGGTGGGGCGGTGAAAACCGCCCCACGAGGGCCCTCTAGACGCCTTCGCGCCGCAGCCGGAACCAGTAGAAGCCGTGCCCCGCGAGGGTGAGCAGGTACGGCAGTTCGCCGATCGCTGGGAAGCGGACCCCGCCGAACAGCTCCACCGGGTGCCGCCCGCTGAACCGGCTCAGATCCAGCTCGGTCGGCTGGGCGAAGCGCGAGAAGTTGTGGACGCACAGCACCAGGTCGTCCCCTGCCTCCGCGGTCAGCGGGGCCTCCCGGAGGAAGGCGAGCACCGCCGGGTTGGAGGACGGCAGCTCGTCGTAGGAGCCGAGTCCGAAGGCGGGGTTCTGTTTGCGGATCTCGATCATGCGGCGGGTCCAGTGC
>NZ_BMVG01000020.1 GCF_014650595.1 Streptomyces alanosinicus | reverse complement strand
CCGCCGAACACCACTGACGGCCACCGCCGCACCGGGCCAGACGGTTCGGCGTGCAAGCTCAGTATTCATGCGCGATCCGGCGGTATTTCACTCCGACGGGGACATGCTGTTGCCGTTCCCCTTGAGGCACCTGCCCTGCAACGAGGGCGGCGCAGGTTTCTGTCGGCACATGGGGGGACGCAGCCGTACAGACGCTCAGCCCATCGCCAGGTATCGACAATTGCTCCCTGCGCGACTACCCCACAGTGAGCAGGCCCGCCGTATCGGTTCCGAGCGGATGAAGGCGTTCACCGGCCGGCACGGCGACTCCGGACGCACTCGCCCGGAGGTGCTTGTGGAACGGATACGTACGCATCTGCCGACCGCAGCACCAGGCACCGTGGCAGGCAAGGAACTGACCGCCGTGCTCTTCGCCGAGCAGCTCGCCCTGCTCGACGACCACGTGCGGGTCCTCAACAAGCGCGTGGACGACCGCTACGTCGCCAACCAGCGCATGCGTCACGCCGTGGACTGGTGGGTGTTCAACACGGCCCGCGAAGTCCCCTGGGTCCGCGAGGAATCCGTTACGCGGGCCGCCAGGACTGGGACAGGATCTCCCGCGCACTCAAGTCGGTCTGCACGGCTCCGACAGCGAGCGCGGAAAAAGATCTCGGGCGCCAAGCATCTGGGCGACTCCTTCACCCGCCGCACCGGCCGCCTCCTGGCTGGGCGCCGGCTGAGACGACCCCCATGGTGCCGGAGGCGATGTCGGCCTTGGCCATATTCTCACCCTCCGCTGAACTTCGCCTTTCGTGCCGCGGTTACCGTCCCAGCAGAGTCAAGGTCAGCTTTGCAGTCAGGAGACCGGTACGGTGAAGCGACGCAACACAGGCGTCAGGTTCTACGCCCCGCTGGCCAGCGGGCTTCTGGCCCTGTCGGTAGGCGGCTGCGGCATGAGCGGTGGGAACGCAACTGGTCGGGCGGCCACTTCGTCGGCGTCCGCCACCGTCGGCGGCACGCCCGGGACCGCGTCGCACGCCACGGCTGAGCCGGCCGCCTGGCACAAGTGGGGCCTGACACCGCTGCCCGCGGCTCCCCCGCCCCCGGTGGACAAACCCATCAGGCTGTCCGCGACCGGCCCGGTTCCGGTCTTCACTCACGTACCGACGTCCCAGAAGGTCGTCTTCATCACCGTCGACGACGGGCTGGAGAAGGACCCCAAGTTCATCGAGATGATGCGGGACCTGAAGATCCCGATCACGATGTTCCTGATGAACGACGCCATCAAGTCGGACTACGGGTACTTCAAGGCACTGCAGGCGATGGGCAACCACATCCAGAACCACACCCTTCACCATCCCGCGATGAACACCATCCCACTGGTCCGCCAGAAGCAAGAGGTGTGCGGCGACCAGAAGATCCTCACCCAGCAGTTCGGCACCGCCCCGTTCCTCTTCCGGCCGCCCTACGGGGCGTACAACACCAACACCAAGATCGCGGTGGGAGCGTGCGGGCCGCGAGCCATCGTCTGGTGGCGCGAGTCCATGCAGATACGCAAAATGCAGTACCAAGAGCCAGGTAAGAAGCTGCGTCCCGGCGACATCATCCTCGCCCATTTCCGCGGCCCTGCGGAGCTCAAGGGCGCCACCATGACGGAGATGTTCGCGAATCTGCTCAAGCGCATACGGGAACAGGGCTTCGCGGTGGCTCGCCTGGAGGACTACATACAGCCGCCGGCCGGACACTGAATCGACCGGAAATCAGGGTGCATCGCCACCGTGGCACTCTTTCGACCTCGGGACAGGGGCCGCGCGGTACGCGCGGTACGCGCCACGGTCGGCTGGCCCTGAATCGGAACCTCACCCGACATTTTTCCATCTCTCCCGACAGACGTCCCCTCTCGCAGTTCTGCGAGAAACCTTGGACCCGGGATCCGATCGAGCATCCGGCGACATTGGGCCCTCCAGGAGGGTCTCGGGAGGAGAGGTTCACTCCTCACCGGAAAGTCGGGTCAAAAACAAAGAAAAGCCCCGGTCAAGCCTTCGCAATAAAGCGCGGGTAGCACCGGGCGGAAAGCGCAGGCAGGTAACAGCTCATGGGTCTCACGAGCAACAAAGTGCTGATGCTGGCGATCGTCCTCGCCGTCCTACTGTTCCTCGGCACGGTCTGGCTGTGGCCTCGTTTGGCCCGGCAGAACTGGCGTGCCGTCAGCGGACGGGTCGGACTGCTGCTCAGCACCCAGCTGGCGCTCTTCGCCACGGTGGGACTCGCCACGAATCAGGCCTTCGGGTTCTACGCGAGCTGGTCCGACCTGTTCGGTCAGGAGACCGGCCAGGGAGTGGTCATCGACCATGGAGCGGAGGGCGGCAGCAGCCCCGTCCACGTGGTCTCCGCCTCCCGCGTCAGCGGTGCGAGCAGTCCGTTGCCGCAGATGTCCGGGCAGATCCAGAAGGTCGACATCATCGGCCGTACGACCCACCTCGCCACACCGGCGTTCGTGTACCTGCCCCCGGAGTACTTCCAGCCGCAGAACCACGCGCGCAAGTTCCCCGTTACTGTCATCCTCACGGGTTACCCGGGCACGGCACAGGCGCTGGTGGACAAGCTGCACTACCCGAGCACGGCACAGCAGTTGGCCAAGAGGGGCAAGATGCAGCCGATGATCCTGGTGATGCTGCGGCCGACCGTGGCGCCACCTCGGGACACCGAGTGCGTCGACATCCCCGGTGGCCCGCAGAGCGAGACCTTCTTCGCCAAGGACCTGCGCGACTCGGTGACGGCCCAGTACCGGGTCGACAAGACGCCCGCCAGCTGGGGCATCGCCGGCGACTCGACCGGCGGCTACTGCGCGCTGAAGATCGCCATGCACCACCCGGCTTCGTACGCTGCCGCCGCGGGCCTGTCGCCGTACTACAAGGCGCCGTTGGACCCCACCACCGGAGACCTCTTCCACGGGGACAAGAACCTCCAGAATCGTGCCGACCTGTTCTGGGCGATCAAGCACCTGCCCGCGCCCGAGACGTCACTGCTCGTCACAAGCAGCAAGGTCGGTGAGCACAACTACAAGGACACACTCAAGTTCATCAAGAGCGTGCAGGACACGAACGTGACCAGGGTTTCGTCGATCATCCTTCCGAGTGGCGGGCACAACTTCAACACCTGGGGGCGCGAGATCCCGCCGATGCTGCAGTGGATGAGCGAGCGACTGGTCGCACACTGAAGGTCTGCGCCTGACGCCCCGTAAGACGCCGTTTCCTTCGGTGTGACTGTCCGTTGAGCGGTGCATGACGGGTCTGATCGAGCGGTTGGTTCCGGATGAGTTACGGACGCTGTTCCGGCGGGTGGTTCCGCCGGCGGAGGTCGTACGTCCGCGGGGCGGCGGCCGACGACGGGCGGGTGACTTCGATAGAGGCGACGAGACTCTGTGGAACCTGTCCAACGGGGCCTCCCGTCTGTGCCGACGCCAAGTGTCTATCTTCGAGGCGGAGTGGGAGCTCTCATCCGGCATCGGACCGACGGAGAACGACGAGTGCCAGATCGACCCGGCCATCTTCAAGATCTTCGTCAACGCCCTTCTGGCGCAGCACCGAAGAACAAGCCATGCCATAGTGCTTGCGCTCTCCGAGGGGTTCACCGCCACCGTGCTGGTTCTCGCGGAGCGTGCCGGGATCAGGCTGGAGTGCCTGGGGTGCGGGACTGTGTGAGAAGGCACGGGAGCTGGGACAGGACATGCCTCGCTGAGTTGAGGTTGGCCCATCCGAGGCGAGGACGCCGTTGCCGGTGATCGGACGGACTTTTCGCACGTACGGCCCTACTGGCATTTGCGCGTCAGGGTGAAGACAGACACTGCCGCCTCGCCTGTATCGCTGGGGTGGGGCGAATGAGCTTGATCCCTTTTCGATCTGGCCGCTGGTTGATTGCGCAGGGGCAGCTCAGGATGGGTGAATGAAGTCACGCACCACGTTCCGCAGGGGGCAGTCGGACCCGGTAGCTGAGTCGGTCGCCCCCTACAGCGACCACGCCGACGATTACGCGGCCGTGCATGCTCCGAAGATGGCGGATCGTGTTGAGCGGTTCGCCGGCTCCTTGCCTGTGCCCTCGCTGATCCTTGACGCAGGGTGTGGTCCGGGCCGTGACCTTGCAAGGTTCCGGAAGCACGGGCATGTGGTGCGTGGTGTCGACCTCAATTCGGTGTTCGTGGCGATGGTCAACGCCCACGCGCCTACCTCTGAGTGTGACCTGCGCGAGGTCGGATCGCGGTTCCCGGCCGGAACGTTCGATGGGATCTGGGCCTCCGCGTCGCTCGTCCACCTCGACCTGGTGGATGCGGTGGACGTGCTGGGCCAGTTCGCCGGACTGCTGCGGCCCGGGGGCCGGCTATACGTGTGTTTGAGCGCCACCGGCCGTACAGGCTGGCTCGATGAACCGGACGGCCGACGGTGGTACACCGTGTGGGATCCAGACGAGTTCGCCGCCACGGTGGCCAGTGCGGGCTTCACGATCGACAGTGTCGACCGGGGACCGTACGTAGAGGTCTGGGCGACCCGAGGCGGCTGACTTCCAGGTCGAGACGGTGCTTGGGGTGTCCAGGGTCCGGGAGCCTCTGCGTGCAGCTACCGGCGGGCGGCGGCTGCACCGCGTACTTCGTCTGTGGCCCCGCGCCCACCGCGTTCCCCGGCGGGGCCCCTCCGCCGGAACCACGCTGCCCGACGTCCCAGCCGCTGCGGGCGCACCCGAGCCGGAGTGCGAACCGGATGAGCAGCCCGCCATGAGCAGACAAGCGAGCAGCGCTGGTGGTGCGGCGCGGCGCATGGGATGCATGACGGCCACTCACGAGCGAGCGACAGCTGGGCACATGCTCACCCTGATGACGCTGTTGGAAAGTGACCAGGGTCGCCGTGCGACGTAGCCAGACATGCTGATCCCGGTCGGCCGATTGGGTGAACCTTCGGCATCCCGTCTTTGGTGGTCCAGACCCCGGCTCTTGACCAGGGCCACCATGTCATCGGCCTCGTGGGCGTCGGCTCCGTGACGACGACGGACACCCCCGGCGGCAGGCCGGGCATTGAGCGCCGCAGCCATGCCCTTCTGGAAGGTCTCCCCCGCACCCTTGCCCTGGGTGAGTGCGTCGAACGACTCCTCCGTCAACGTCAGTTACGCGGACGGAGCCCTGGCGGCCGGCGGTGATGCGCCCTTCGGATGGCTCGTTTCGGTCCTAGGCGGAAAGCAGCCCTACCGTGCGGGCGAGGACCCCGCCAGGATCATGCCGCCACCCCTTGTTGGCATGTTCGGCACATATGCCGTGCATGCCTGAGCAGGGCTTGGCGGTCCTGGCCGGCCAACGTGGCGGCGGGGCAAGACCGAAGGGCGCCTGCGGCTGAGGCCCAGGGCCCGGTCCGACGGGAGGCGGGACAGGTGGCAGCTACTGAGGTGACGGCGTCTTCCCTCGACATGGCGAGGATTTGCCGCGTGGTCGACGCCCGTCTGGACGACTTCCAGGCGGCCAAGGAGCGCACCGCAGCCGCGCAGGGCCTGCCCGCCGAGTTGTCCCGGGCCCTGGGGGATTTCCTGGCCGCAGGCGGCAAACGCCTCCGGCCCCTGCTGTGCGTGCTGGGCTGGCACACCGCCGGTCGCGCCCGCGGTCAGGCCCCGGCGCCGGTGGTGCAGGTGGCTGCCTCGCTGGAGATGTTCCACGCCTTCTGCCTCATCCACGACGACATCATGGACGACTCGGCCACCCGCCGCGGACGGCCCACGGTCCACCGCGCCCTCGCGGCTCTCCACCAAGGGAGAGCCGGTCGCGGCGCAGCCGACCGCCTCGGCACCAGTGCGGCCATCCTGGTCGGTGACCTGGCCCTGGCCTGGGCAGATGAGCTCCTGCACACCGCCGACCTCACATCCGCCCAGCTCACCGCGGTCCTGCCTCTGGTCGATGCCATGCGCACCGAGGTGGTCTACGGCCAGTACCTGGACCTGCTCACGACTGGCCACACCGGCGAGGACGTCGAGGTGGCGCTGCGCATCGCGCGCTACAAGACCGCCACCTACACCTGTGAACGCCCCCTCCAGGTCGGCGCGGCCCTGGCGGGCGCCTCAGCGGCCGTCCGCAGCGCACTGAGCGCCTACGCGCTGCCCATCGGCGAAGCCTTCCAGCTCCGCGACGACATCCTTGGCGCCTTCGGCGATCCGGCGGCGACCGGCAAGTCGTCGTGGGAAGACCTGCGGGACGGCAAGCACACCGTGCTGATGGCCCTGGCCCTCCAGCGCGCTGATGCTGTCCAGCGCGAGGCCCTGCACACCCTGGTCGGCGACCCTGCCCTGAGCGAGGAGGGCGCCGCCCGCATCCGGGACATCCTCACCGCCACCGGCGCCCTCCAAGCAGTCGAGGGCATGATCGCCCACCGCCGCGCACGGGCCCAACATGCCCTGGAACAAGCCCCGTTCCCGCCCGCCGCGACCGCCGCCTTGCGGCAGCTCGCCGACGCAACCACCACAAGGACAACATGACCACGGCACATAACGAGCCCCCAAAAGGACGAGCCCAGGTGACGATCCCGGACCAGGATCCCAGCGTTACCAGTTCCCGGGTCCTGCCGGAGGTGTGCGTGCGCGTGCACGTCGACGGACCGGCCGAGCCCGTCATCGGCATGAACGGATCACCTCAGACACCTGCGGATCCGTTCGGCGTCCTATGGACACGCAACGTCGTGGCAGGCTCGCCGCTCGCCGAACACGTCGCAGAGGCGCGACGGATACCGGCCGCGCACACGGGCACAACTCGGTGGAGCTACGATCCTCAAGCCGCACAGCGCACGCTACGTGACAACCCGGCCAGTCTCGGTGCCCGATTCGAGCCCTGGAACCGGGCGTGCAGCGATATGACTGAGCATGCGTGCACGCTGCTGACAGCGATCAACCAGGCACGCTCCCGCCCCGGTGGCTCTCTGATCTGGCCCGCCCCCATAGAGATGAGCGACGACTCCGCAGGTGCCATCCTCGCCCGAGCGCGAACGGGCGCCAACGAGGGAAGAACCACGAAGTCGCACCCCTGGATCTGCACAGATCCGCTGTGGACCGAGGTGATGAGCGAGTTCGGCCTGACGGGTGTCGCTTCGCTTCCGAGCGTCGCGATGGGTGCCTGGTGGATGGCACACCTGGCCAATGACTACCAGGACTGGCGCCAGGACTATCTGTCCATGCTCGACTACACCTTCTATTTCGAATACAACGTGGACACCGCAACGTTCGGCCGACGGCGTGCCGAGCAGATACTGCGAGACCTGAACCGGCTGTGGGACATGGATGGTTTGTCCGCAGAGCTTCAGGTGCGCAGGCTGCACATGACCAGCTCGATGGCGTTCTTCGACACCAAACGCAAGCACGAGGCCATACTGCGCAGGAGGCCGACTGACGGACTGACGGCCTGGGTGCACCGCGATCGCGACTGGTGGCGCGACTTCAAAGCGCAGGACAGCGGTGCCTGGGCCCACTTCCTCTCCTTCGTGGAGGGGGAGGCCGGCCGGGACGACATGATGCTGACCGGGGTGACCAACGACTGGGTCGATCTCGGCCCTGATCTGCGTAACGACGAGTGCAACCAGAGCGTCCTTGCGATGACGCGAGGATCGGTCACGACGGCGGCGCTTCTGCAATGCTACGAGCGGTCCGTGTGGATGATCAACGCTCAGTTCACCACGGACGGCACGGTAAGACCCGACCGGTACGCGGCGTGCATGGGAACGATCGGCACGTGCTTCTGGGAGATGTGCAACCACCGCCACGATCTGTGGCGGTACTACGCACTCGCCGTCGGCGCCTGCGCGGAGGCCGCCGCACGGGACCTCTACAAGGCCTGCCAGCTCGCCGACTGCTACACGAGCGATCTAGAGCCGCGCGAACCGGCCGACACAACGTCATTGACCGTGCCCCGCCGTCTCCTGTCCTACGAGGTCGTTGTGGCGGGCGATCGGCACACGGGGCAGGTGGCCTTGCACACCGCCGTATGCGACGCCGTCGACAGCGGCGTGCTCCCGCTGGACATCGTCATCTACGCCTACGTCGTTCCCACACTCCTGCGCGACGGAAAGATCGCGTCATCGGACTTCCTGTCCTACATGGACAGCGCGTACTGCGCGAACTTTGCGACCGTCGTCCGGTCCGGTCACGCATGCGCGTTCAGCGACCTGTACTGCAGGGCGATTGCCAGTCTCGTGATGGAGCAGTGGTGGTGCGGCATGTATTTCGCGATCGGGCTGGGAAGCCTCATCGAAGCGCAGCCAGGGAAGACCGCCGGCGACCGTGCCCACGAGGTCGAAAGGTGACCCCATGACCGCTCCCGTTCACTCATGCTCCCCAGCTGTCACGGCCCCCGGCAGGCTGCCGCTGTTCGGCCATCTACTCCAACTCGCCCTGCCCGGCCGGATGGCCTTCGTGCAGTCCCTCCGGTCCCATGGGCCCGTCGTCCGGATCTATCTGGGCACCAGGCCGGCCTACGTCCTGAACTCCCCGGAAGCCCTTCGGCAGCTTCTCCAGGTTCAGGCCGGGAAGTTCACCAAGGGGCGCCTGTTCGAAAAATCCCGCCCCTTCATCGGCAACGGCATCCTCGCCTCTGATGGAGACACCCACCGCCGGCAGCGGCGCACGATGCAGCCGGCCTTCCACCGGCAGCGGATCGCCCAGTACGTCACCCAGATGAGCGATGTGGCGTACCGTCACATCGAGTCCTGGCGATCGGGTGCCGTTCTCACCGTCATGCCCGAGATGCGGCATCTCACAGGGGCGTTGCTCTCGCACATCCTGTTCTCGGGCGAGCTGGCCCGGGACATGGCCATCGCGATCGAGGAAACGCTCCCCGTCATTGCCGACGGCGTGAACTGGCGGGTGCTCGGATTCGGCGAGCTCACCAAAAACTTGCCCACCCCCGGTAACCGCCGCTTTGAAGCCACGCGCGAACACCTCTGGCGGACCACCGAGGAACTCATCGAAGCCTACCGGGCCGACCCGTCCGACCGAGGCGACCTGCTGTCTCTCCTGCTTGCCGCGCCGGATCCGCACACCGGCCGGCTCATGAGTGACGACGAGCTGCGCGACGAGATCATCACGATCTTCATAGCCGGAGTCGAGACCATGGCCACCATGCTCTCCTGGGCCCTGCACATCCTGTCCACTCAGCGCCCCATCGCCCAGCGCCTGGAAGAAGAGGCCGCCCGGATTCTCGGCGGGCGTCCGGTCAAGCCGGAGGACATTCCGGAACTGACCTATACCCGCGCCTTCATCGACGAGCTGCTCCGCTTCTACACACCCAACCTGCTGCTCATGCGCGATGCCAGTGAAGCCCTCGAGATCGAGGGTACGTCCATCCCCGCGGGCACGGAGGTCATGTACAGCCCGGCGACGCTTCACCGAGATCCGGCCTTGTATCCCGATCCCGGTGTGTTCAATCCGGACCGGTGGGCCGGCCCCACAACCGCCACCCTGCCCCGCTGCTCTTTCATCCCCTTCAGCGTCGGGAACCGGCAATGTATCGGCGACTCGCTCGCCATGGCCGAGATGCACGTGGTGCTGGCCGCCCTCGTAGCCAAATGGCGCTTCGAGCCCGCTGTTCCAAGGCGCGTCCGAGAGGTCGCGGGCATCCTCATCCAACCACCGAGCACGCTGGCGATCCGCGTCACTGCACGTGAAGCACAGCCGGGGGAACGGTCATGACAGACCAGGCCACGGTCCCTCACGCGCCCGGAGGGCTGCCCCTGCTCGGCCATGCACTGTCCCTGGTCCGTGACCCCCTCGCGTTCCTCAAGTCCCTTCCCCGCCATGGGGATCTGGTCCGGATCCGGATCGGGCCGGCCGCAGCAATCGTGATCTGCGACCCAGAACTGACCCGGGATGTCCTGCGCGACGACCGTACCTTTGACAAAGGTGGTGTTGTCATCGACGCGGTCCGGGAAGCGGTCGGTGACGGCATCACCACCTCCCCCCGCAGCATCCATCGGCGGCTACGACGTCTGGCCCAGCCCGCCTTCCATCACGCCCGGCTCACCGGCTACGCCCACGCGATGACCGCCCAGATCGACGCGACCACTGCCGGATGGCGGCGCGGGCAAGTGCTGAACGTGCCCGCAGAGATGCTGAGTCTGACCATGAAGGTCGCCGCCGAGACCATGCTCTCCGGCACCCTCTCTCCCGTCGCTCTGAGCCAAGCCATCGCCGATCTCAACGTCCTCCTCGCGGGCATGTACCGCAGAACAATCACGCCACCCCGACTGAAGCGGCTTTCCACCCCCGCCAACCGCCGCCACTTCCAAGCACGTTCACGCCTGCAGCAGACCATCGAGGCGATCGTCGTCGAACGCCGCACCAGCGCCACCGGCCGCGACGACCTGCTGGAATCCGTACTCAACGCCCGCGACCTGGCAGCTGAGGGGAACGGCCAGCTACCGACCGTCACCGAGGTCAGAGACCAGATCCTCACCTACTTCAACGCGGGGTCGGAAACCCTGTCCAACCTCCTGTCCTGGACGCTCCACCTGCTCGCACACCACCCGGACGTCGAAGAACGTCTGCACAGCGAAGTCGACGCCGTCCTGGCGGGCTCACCCGCCACCCTGGAACACCTGCCCGAACTGGAACTGACCAGCCGCATTCTCACCGAAACGCTACGCCTGTACCCGCCGTCCTGGATCATCACCCGATCCACCACAGCAAAGACCATCCTGGGCCATCACCTCATCCCCGCCGGCACAACCCTCGTCTACAGCCCCTACGTCATCCACCACCGCAGCGATCTCTACCAGGATCCAGAAAAATTCGACCCCGACCGCTGGACCACCTCACCACCACCCCCTCATGCCTTCATCCCGTTCGGAGGCGGAGCTCGCAAATGCATCGGCGACCAATTCGCCCTCACCGAGGCTTCCCTCGCCCTGGCCACCATCGCCAACCGCTGGACTCTGCGACCAGCTGGAAACCACTCCGTCCGCCCCACCCCGGCCATCACTTTGAGACCACGCGGACTCCGCATGCTTCTGATCAGAAGGGGGACTGTCATGGATCAGGAGGAAACTTCACATAAGTGAAACCTGATGACGATCCAGAAGACTCACTCTCTCGAGACGGCTGGCTCTCTTCCCTGACCTTGCGCAGTCGCTTGTCGTAGCCGGGCTGCTGGGGCAGGCACGGGAAGACAGGGCCGTCTCGCCGCTGACGATGTCGAGGGCGAGGGCGAGGGTCAGCTTGGGGTTGTGGCGCTGGCGCCCAACTGCCGCTCGATCTCATCTGCCGGGAACGGCGTCTGCTTGCTCTCGGTGAACAGACGGTGGAAGAAGGAGTCCACGACGACGGTAGGGCGCGCGTGCCGGTCGATGATGGCCGTGATCTCGGGCGGGACGTCGCCAGGTCGCCGGCCCGCGATCCAGTCGTGCAGGAAGACTTCGCGTTCCGTGTCACCGCGCACGCCGTCGAGCAAGTGGTACTGGAGCAGGTGGCTCGCGGTGTAGCAGCGATCGTACGCGAGGTGGTCCGAGAGGAAGCTGGACTCGTCCGACGACAGATCGAAGCGGGAACTCAGGGCAAGTCCGAAGTCAGCGAAGTAGAGCTGACGGCCATCGGTCAGGATGTTGGCAAAGTGAGCATCGAAGTGGACAAGTCCGCGAGAACTCATGAAGGAAGCTCCGTCCATCAGGGCTTCCTCCACCCAGCGGAAGGGCAAGCCGTCCCCGCCTTCCGGCATGGCAGTTATGCGGTGGTCGGCCAGCCATCCGGCGAGTGTGTGCGGCACGTGCTCCAGGAAGACCACCAGGCTGCACGAGGACTGGCCGATTGCCTCCAGCCGGTCACGAACGGCGGGTGATCCCTCCCAGTGCGCGACGGCCCGCTCCAGGCCCCCGAACTCGTCAGTGAATCCCTCGGGAGGGGAGTCAGGAAGAACCCGCCAGTGGTACATCAAGGGGAATCCCGCGTACTCGTCGCCGAGAACCCAGTTCGTGGTCATGGTGTGCACGGCAAGCTCCCGCCAGGCACCGAACCCGGCCGAGCCCACCCCGTACTGGTAGAACATCGGCAGTTCGAAGACGTTCGCCGTCGATCGCACATTCTCCGGGCGCAATTCGATGTCAGTCAAAGGGATCCGCTTGACGAAGACGCGCGTTCCGTTGATGTCCAGCTCCGCCGACCTGCCGCCGATGCCTGACCCGAGCGGGGTGGCGGCTGCCACGACCTCCCCGAGTCGGTGGTCGCTCAGCAAGGAGAGCTGAGTGCTCACGGTCCCGTAATCAGCCAGGCGCGCGGCGCGCAGCAAATCCTGGTTCAGCATCGACGGCTCCTCAGTGCCCGAACCAGGCCTTCGACAATCCCGCGTACGGCATCGACCTTACGCCGAAAAGGTCAGGCACTCCCACAAACGATCCTGGCAGCTTCGGGAGAACAGGGAACACATGGCGACCTCCAGCTCTATCTGGCACGGATGTCCTCAAGCCCCGATCAATTCCGGGGAGCCGGAAGGACGCGGATCGTACTGGGTTCGCTGATGCTTTGCGGGCGGCTGAACCCGTCGACGGCGGAGTGGAGATACACGTGGCCGGCGCGTTCGGTTCGCCTCTTGCGACGCTCGGCAGCCTTGGCCTGTACGCTCCCTCGTCCGTGCGAGCGCCAACCGCCACCGTCGGGGATACTGCTGGCCTTCTTCACATCGACGTGGACCATGTGCCCTGGCCGACGTGCGGTGATCTGGCGCGGTTGGCGGTTGGTTTCGCCGCTGGGATCAATGAATGCATCGGTTCAACCCCAGGGCGTTCACGTGTCGTGACACCGTCCGGCGGCTGATGGCTATGCCCTCCGCCTGGAGCTCGAAGGCGATCCTTGCGGCCGACCACCTCTGGGTGCGTCGAAGGTGCTCGATGCGGACGACCACGTCGGTGGCCGCCGCCGTGGGCTGTTGTCGAGGCGCTGAGGGACGGTCCAGCAGGCCAAGCTCACCATGGCGGCGACAGCGGTTCACCCACTTGGATGCGCATGCGCGTGAGATGCCCATCTCCGCCGCCACGTGGGCGATCCGCCGACTCGCGCAGCGTTCGGTCAGACGACGGCGGCCCTCGGGCGACAGGGGCGCGTTGCGGTGGGTCGCCGTTGGCCATCCCCCATGGCAACGGATGCCTCCTCGTCGGGTGACAGCGGGACCACTCCGAAATGCTCGCCAGGCATGCCGGAGCGCTCAGCCATGTCGACCAGCGCGAGGCCATGGTCAGCGTGGGTGATTCGACTGGTCAGGTCCCCGACCCCGGTGAGTGCGTATCCGCCGGTGGGTGGTGTGTCCGGGGCGAAGTCTCCCGCAGGGCTCACGGCTGTCCACTGCAGGCCGGACGCTTTGATCGTCTCCAGCGCAATGCGGTGTCCCAGGGAGAAGGGCCGGTACTCCGCCGGAAAACCGTCGGTGTCGACGGCCGGGACTCCGGAGGCACCGGGCAGCAACGAGGCGATGCTCACCCAGACCAGCCGGGTACCCCCCGCGTTCTGCAGACCGGTCACCAAGCCGTTTGCCGCGGCTTGGAAGAAGCCTCTTGGATCAGCCTCAGCGGGCGCCACGGCCACGATCGCGACATCGTGGCCTGATGCTGCCCGCGCCACTGCTTCCGGGGCGGTGATATCCGCGTCCGCGCTTCTCAAGGACGTCACACGGTGCCCACGTGCGTTCGCCTCGGCCACCGCGGTGCTGCCGGTCCTGCCGCCTGCTCCGAAGATCACGATCCTCATCATGTACTCGACGCTAAGTGGGCCCCTGGTTACCGGTTGGGTACCTACACTTGGGCTATGCGCCGGCTCTCGCCCGAGACGTTTGACGAACTGTGTCCCTCCTCGATGCTGCCGATCCGGATGCAGAACAAGTGGGCGCCGCTGGTCATGCGCCTGCTCAGCGAAGGAGCTCAGCCGTTCAGCGAGCTGCGCAGGGCACTGCCGAGGACAAGCCCCAAAGAGCTCACCCGGGCTCTGCGGTCACTCGACCGCGACGGATTCATCACCCATGACGCCGACGCCGACTCCCCCGGCTACAGCCTTACTCCACTCGGACAAAGCCTCCTCGCCGTCCTCCTGGACGTCTACGCCTGGACCGCCGAGCACTGGGACGAACTCGTCGACGCCCGCGAGCGCGCAGACCGTGCGGAGACCGGTTCGCCTGTCAACAACGTCCTGACCCGCAACACCTAGGTCAGGACGCGCGAGACGTGGACTACTCCTCGTCCTCGACGTCGACGGCGACCACCACGGGACCGGTGAACTTCTCGGACCCCTCTGCTGGGGTGCTGGCGGCGGCGATATCGGACTTGGACTCCACGGGCCTTCTCCTTCGCTTTCGTGGCGTAGTTGCGGACAGTGCGGGCGCCTGCCGCCCGCGTGCCGGTGGTGCCGCGGGCCCGTAAGGCTTCTGCCCTGCGGGCCCGCCCGCCCACCCCTGGCCGGGACGGGAAGCCTGTGGTTCAGCACCGGGAGTGGGCTCGGTGGCCAGCGACGATCCATTCCGTACCGCCGTCCTCGGGGCGCAGGAAGATCGCGCGAGCCGCCGAGATGGCCGGGGCCGTGCACAGCCCGGCCTGACAGCCCCGGAAGGTGTCCCGGACGAGGTCCCCACCCCCACTGTGCGGGGCACCGTTGCGGCGTCACCGCGCGCTGCCCTCGCCGTCCGCAACCCGGGCCTCGTAGTCCTCCCGGTCACGGTCGGTCCAGTGGTCCAGCCCGGCCGGGAAGTCCTCGGCGGCACTCACGTGTCAGCTCCGGCCGCCGGGACGCCGTACATGTCGGCGCACGGGGCGCACGCGTACAGCCGGGCACGGGACAGGCACAATATCGGCACCGGGAAGCGTCGGTCGGGGGTTCCGCTGCACCAGCGGCAGGAGCGGCCCTCGCGCTGCCGGTCGGAGAGCCGCTCGAAGTGCACAGCGGGGGCGTCGACCAACGCGCCAGGGCCGGTGACCTGCGTGAGGGTGAGGGCCTGCTCCTGCTCGGTGGTGCCGAATCTGGTCATGAGGATGCCTCGGCGATCGGTCACGGAAGTCGAAAGGCGTCCCGCCCGCTTGCCTCCGGGAAGAAACCTGCGGGCAGGACGGCCGCCTGGCGGCGGCTCACAGACAGTCAATGACGGCGGGCACCGCTGAAGGGACTCCAGAAGGTGACTCCACCATGGAGTCGGCCCCACGGAGTTGGCCTTAGCATCAGTTCCACTCGTCACTCAGGGGAGTTACAGATGGACCATCAGTCACCGGACCCGCCTGTCGTCATCGCCGGTCTCCTCGGGGACGAGCGACTCATCACGGCGTGCGCCGAGCGGGACATGGACACGGTGTTCCGGATGCTCAACACCCGCGGGGTCAGCACGCGGCGGATCGCGGCTGCCGTCGACATCACGCAGGGACGTCTGTACGACTATATGAACGGCAAGAGCCGGGTACAGAAGCTGGCACTGTTCGAGCAGCTCGCCGACGCCTTCCACCTGCCGGGTCATCTGCTGGGGCTGGCCCACCGACCGTGGGAATCCCGGCCCGCAGGAGGCGAGCACCAGCGGGCAGACCAGCCGCCGCCGGACGGGGACGACCTGATGGCCATGGATCTCTTCCGCAGCACGGACCGGCAGACCGGCGGCGGCCGACTGTACGAGGCTGTGATGCGACACCCGTCGAACCATGTGGCTCCCCGGCTGGTCGACATCGGCACCGGACAGCAGGTGCTCGCAGCAGCAGCGGCACTTACCGAGATGGCCGGTTGGACGGCCCACGACACCTGCCACGACGACCGCGCCGCACAGCACTTCTCCCGCGCGCTCCCTCTCGCCCGGACTCCGGTGATCTCCCGCTGGCAGCGCAGGGGCCCCGGACTCCTGCCCTGACGGCCCGGCTGCACACCATGCAGGCGCGGGCCCTGTCGGTCGCGGCTCAGCCATCCCCGGCCACGCGCGCGCTGGTGGCCGCCCACGGCGAACTCGAAGCAGTTCCCGCTGCGGATCACCCGTGGCTGAGCCCTTCGACACTGCCGCGCTGGCCAGTGGGTCGGCACTGATCTTCCGTGACCTCAAGCAGTACGACGAGGCGCTCGCCCATGCCGAACAAGCCGTCGCCCTGCGGGAGACGGGGCGGGCACAGTCGCTGGCACCGAGCCGGATCACCCTGGTGGACATCCACGTGCGCCGGGGCGACCTGGACTCCACGGTGAGCGCCGGCCGCAACCTGCTCAGCATGAGTCCGACCCTGGGATCCGTCCGGGTCATGCAGCAGCTCGACGAGTTACGCCGGCTTCTGGAGCCGCACTGACAGTACCCACCGGTCCAGGAGTACCTGGCGCGGTTCGATGATGCGCGCCGCGCCAGAATGCTCCTGCCAGCCGATCTCATCCCACCGGCCCCGGGAGGCACCGTCACATCAAGCCTGCCCAGACACCCACCCCAGCCGACCCCGACGCATGGAACACCTACCTTGCCGAAGGATACGCCAAGCAAGCGCGCAAGCGCGTATCGACCGACGTCCTCCTGTGTGACCCGGCCGGGCACATTCTCCTGGTGAACCCCACCTACAAACCCGGATGGGACCTCCCCGGCGGCATGGCCGAGTCCAACGAGGCACCGGAGGACGCCGTCCGTCGGGAACCGGTCGAAGAACTCGGCCTCCACGTCACCCTGCACGGGCTGCCGATCGTGGACTGGGTGGCCCCGCACGGCCCCTGGGACAACACTCACCAAGGCCGCCGAACGGCTCGCCGCTTGGGCCGTACCCCGCCGGGACCGAGAGGTCACAACCACACCCATGCAGGGCTGCTGGACCATGGTCCACTGACGAGCCGCTTCGAGTTCGTTGGCGACCATCGCGGCGCCTTCGGCGTGAAGCGGCCGTGCACCGTGTTGACCCTGTCGGCGTCCGGGTTTCTACCGGTGCTGAAGACCGTGCCGGTGCGCGCTGTGAAGAAGGCCGCAGACACCGCACTCATCCGACGGATGTGCAAGGTTCACGCGGAGTCCGGGAGGACGTACGGGAGGACGTACGGGGCGAAGCGGATCACCGCCGAGCTCCGCGCGAACGGCCTGATTGCGAATCGCGAGCGCGCCGAGCGGATCATTCCTCAACAGGCCGTCCAGGGAAGGAGGTTGAAGCGGCGGCATCGCACGTCTATGTCGGCACCGCCGCCCAGGCGGGGGCCCGATCTGCTGCGGCAGGATGTCACCGCATTGTCACCGCATCCTCCTCCAACCTTGCCTGGGTCGGTGACATCACACACCTGCCTGTCGCCAGCGGGGTTGATGCCGGCCTGGCCGAGGTTGTCGAGGAACCAGCCCAGGCCAGAGCCGAGTCAGTCGTCGTAGACCGTGTCCGGCGGCGGTGTCCGACCGGTGAGGAGGTAGCTGTCGATGGCGTCCCTGGTGTGGCTGGTGCCTTTGGCCAGGTAGCTGGTGTGGCCATCGCCCTGGCGGGTCACCAGCACGCTGGAGGGAAGATCGCGGTGCAGTCGCAGGGCCCACGGGTACGCCGTTGAGGGATCGTGGGTGGCATTGGTGATCAGGATCGTCGGTGCGTGCTGGACCTTGATCGGCCGCGGTGGGTTCGCCACGCGTGCCGGCCAGCCGACGCACCCGGTGAGGATCGTCCACGACTGGGACGCGCCGCCGAGACGAGGCGCGACCGCCTGCCCGAGCCGTCGCAGGTGCTGCAGATCGTGCAGCGTCCGGATCGGCGTCGTCCAGTCTAGGCACTCGATCGCGATCTGACTGCCGTTCGCATTGTCGTCGCTCGGCCCGGTGGCAACGGGCTGGGAGAGCGCAGACGCATCGCCGGCCTCGGCCTGTTGGAGAGCGAGGGCCAGATCGTTGCGCCGGGACGGGAACAGCAGCAGGCCCTGCGCGGCGAACCGGATGTCCTCGCCGGTCACAAGCGGACGGCAGTCACCCGCCTTGGCACAGGTCGGGGCAGGGATCGGACGGTGGTCGGCGGCTGCCACCAGGGTGTCGAACAGGCGCCCGACATCTGTGCCGTGCAGCGCGCAGGAGGTGGTGTGCGCACACCAGTCGAAGAAGCGGTTGAGGGAGTCCTCGTACGCGTGAGACTCGTCCTTGAACAGGGGCACCGTCGACAGCGAGTGATCGAGTGCGCCGTCCAACGCCAGGGTCCGGATCCGGTTCGGGAACAGTTCGGCATATGTGGCGCCCAGTTGGGAGCCGTAGGACAGGCCGAGGTAGTTGAGTTCTCCCTCGCCGAGCGCTTGGCGCAGGGCCTCAAGGTCGCGGGCGGCGCTGACGGTGTCGACGTGCTCCAGCAGTGGTCCGGTGAGTTGACGGCAGCTGTGGCCCAGTGCTTGGTTCCGCGCGACCAAGCGCCGGAACTCGGCCTCGTCCTTGGGGAACAGCGAGACCTGCCGATTGAGCAGCGCGGGGTCGCAGCGGACCGGACTGCTGAGTCCGACACCGCGCGGGTCCAGGCCGATCACATCGAAATGCTCCCGGGTGGCAGCGGAGAACACGTGCGCCCCGAGGGCTTCGGCGTGCACCAACTGCGTCCCAGAACCGCCGGGGCCGCCAGGGTCGAAGAACAGGCTACCGACCGGATGCGCGCCGCTCGCCCGGAGCCGGTCCACCGTTATGGTTGCCTTCAATCCGTGTGGGTGCGCATAGTCCACCGGCACCTGGATGGAAGCACACTGGAGTTCCGCCGGTGAGTCGGGAAACGGGCACGCCGACCAGTTCAGGGACGACGCCGGATTGTCAGCGGCAGCGACGGGATCCGCGGCGGCGGCAGTCGCGGTGGGCATCGTCAACATTGCGGTGGCGAGCACCGCCGCTCCGATCGCCCTGGCTTTCAGGGTCACGACCTTCTGGTTCAACGACCGGCCCGTCATCGCGGGGCGTGGCGTGCGCATTCTGCTTGTCACGCTCGTCATCCTTGCCCGTGCTCGGCGCATCGTCTATCAGGGACCACCCTGATCGAACCCCAATCGAACCCCAGCCGGCACAGCGGCCTGAGGCGCCCCGAAGCTTTCCGCTCGTACGAGGATTCCGGGAACGTGAACACGGCCTCCGTCTGATCCTGCGCTCCGACCAAAGAGGCACTTGACCACCACGAAGGCCGTGGGGGAGTGAGTCTGCTGCATCACGATGCCCTCCGGGAGCCGTTCGCGATGGCGTCACGCTTCGGGGGCGACTTGTTCGACTGCGCGACCGTGTAGGGACGAACTGTTCGAGCTCGTGGACGCGTTGCTGTGCGCGGACGGTCCGGTGACCACGCTGGTGGATCTCACGCTGGCGGATCTCGATCGCCTGCTACTTCCTGTCGGCCTACGCACCGGACCTCAACCCCGTCGAGGGCGTCCGGTCCCTGCTGCGGCGCAGCCGCCAGGCCAACACCGCCTTCGCCGACCCCGACCACCTCATCGGCACGCTCCGACACGGTCTCCGCCAGATCCAGTACCACAGCAACCTTCATCGACGGATGTCTCGCCGAAACTGGACTCACCTGACGACATCACGGCGACAACGTCAGTAGACGGCACAGGGACCGGCACACAAGACTGGAACAACGCAGGGCTTCCTGGTACTTGAGTGGTTGCAACCCCGAGCTACCAAGGGGTCCTGTTCTCATGCATCCACCCGGCCAAGATCACCGACCCAGGGCCCCCGTTCGATCAGAACCGCCCTCACGGTCGACAGGAACATGCCTTCTCAGTGAACGCCGGTGCGCAGCACGGCGGCCTGCCAACTGGCGAAACCTGCTACCTCCACGACCACAGCCAGCAGGAGGACCGACACCGCGTCCACGGGACGCGTCATCGCCAGCACGCCGACCAGTACGGCGACGACGACGTTGACCACCAGGACGCCGAGCAGCGACGCACGCAGTCGCAGCCGGGACCCAGCGAACAGCAACAACCCCGCCCACCCTGCCGTGAGGACAGCCGCGCCGACCACAAACCCGCTCGGCACTTCCAGCGCCGCGCCCAGGGGCCTGGCGAACACCCCCACGCAGGCCGCCGCAGCAGCGCAGTACACCCCATCCACCTGCAGACAGACCGAACCTGATCCCTCAAGCCGCATACACGGATCGTAACCCCCTGATTCCATGCCCTGCCCCCCCTGCAGGAACACCCGACGGGGTCCGCACAGTCGAATACGCGCTGACCGTGATCGGTGCGACAACTGCTTCTGAAATCGACCTTCCTGAAATCGCCCTTCCTGTAATCCGCCCCGCTGGATCTCATCCACTGGTGAGACAGACCGGCGCGAGCCCTCCCAGACCGGACCGTCAGGCGCCCACTTTGGCTTCGCGGCCGGTCCGCGGCCGCTTCAGCGTGAGCCGGAGTGTCGGCGACACGAGGGGCAGGGAGGCCACACCTCCGGTCAGTGCTGCTTCTTCATGATCTTGAAGTAGGTGGTGCCCAGGTCGAGCTGGAACACCATGCCGTACTGATTGCGAATGGCGGCCACCGTAGCGGCTTCCGGTTCATGGAGGCAGCGTTTCACCGGTGGGTCGTTCTCACACGGGCTTGTCGGTTCGCTGATGAACAGTTCTGTGCGGTGACGGTCGCGTATCGGATCCCACGACAGGCTTCCGCTTCCGATGCCGCGGGAAGGCACTTCAGGGTCGTGTCTGTCATACGGCTTCCGGTAGTAGCCGATGATCGGTCCGTCAACCTCGTGGGTGAAATGGATCCCGGGTATGCCCTGGTCGCCGGCCGTGAGGATCCCGTCGAGGACCGGCACGATGTGCTTCGGGTCGGCACCGAAGTAGGCGGTGATACCCAGGCCGCAGCGGATCTTGTACAAGTCGCTGTCCCTGGTCTCCAGCCATCCCCTTGCCGTTCCGCCCTCGCACGTATCGTTGACGACGACCTGGCCGAGTTTCAGCGGCGTGTGCTCGACGTACGCCTGAACCACTTCTCTCAGCCCAGCTTCCGCCCGCCGCCTGGTCTTCACCGCTTCCGGGCTGCCGGCAAGTTTGCGGACCGTCTTCTCCGGTACAGCCCGGTCAACCGCCGAGCACGCGGGCACCGCCAGCGCCAGAAGCATCAATGCCGCTGTCTTGGCCTGCTTGACCCGCTTCATGATCGTCGCCTCACCCCCGTCTGCCCCAGCATGCCGCCCAGGTGCAGCCGGCAGCATGAGTATGTGTACTCAAAAAGGGTGCGGGGAAGCCCTGTTGGACTCCCCCACGCGGTCTGGCTGGGTTACTTCTTGGGAAGCGCATCTTCGAGCAGCTACAGGCCAAGGCTGACGCAAAGGGCCTGATCGCGTGGGATGTGAGCGTGGATTCCACTCTCACCCGTGCCCACCAGCACGCCACCGGGGCGCGCAAAGGGGGATCTCTGAAAAGAGCCTGCCGGCGGGGTCGATACCGAGCCTGACGGCCACGGACGGCATCGCGTGCCGCGGGCCAGACCGGGCCGACCGCGCACCCGATCGGACAAGGTCCGCGCCGACCGGGCCTACGGGTCCCGGGCGAACCGCGCCTATCTGCGCCGACGCGGCGTGCAGCGCACCATCCCGGAGAAGGCTGACCAGATCCGCAACCGCCAGAAGCTCGGCTCCCGAGGCGGTCGCCCGCCGAAGTTCGACAAGGACGATTACAAGGCGCGGCACGCGGTGGAGTGCGGGATCAACCGGCTCAAGCGCCATCGCGCGGTCGCCGCACGGTACGACAACTCGCCGTCCGTTACTACGCGACCGCGCTGTTCGCAGCCATCAACGAGTGGCTATGACCAGCACTCCTGTACTGCGCGGTGAGCTACCGCGACGCGCGCGGCGCGGGGATCAATGCGCCGGTGTCCATCCGCCGTGGTGCCCGTGTCGCGCCGCCTTCGCGCAGTCATAGCCCATCACAAGATCAGCCCGACGTGCAGGTCGTCTGCGAAGCCGGCCGTGTCCGTGAGTCCGAAGGCCACGCGCTGGAGCAGGAATCCGTGCAGCAGCCCCATCACCACGCGGGCTGCGCGGTCCGGGTCCATGGCGGCGGGCACCGTGCCCGCGGCCCGGCCGCGGCGCAGAGCGTCGGCGACAGTGGCACGGACCTTTTCGAAGCCCTCCGCGGCCGGGCCGCGTACCTCGTCGTTGCGCAGCACCTCCGCCCACGTCTGCACGACGCAGCGCAGCAGTTCCTCCACTGCGACCTCGTGCCCCGCCGCGTCCTGCACCGTCTCGCCGCTGATCGTGCCGAGCGCGGCGGCCACCAGTTCCGCGACGGACGGGGCGTCCGCTCTCTCGGCCAGTCGCTCAACCGGTTCGAAGATCAGCCGGAATGCGTCGCCCGCGATAGCGAGGATGATCTCCTCCTTGCTCGTGAAGTAGCGGTAAGGCGCGCCGGCCGAGACGCCTGCCTCCGCGGCGATGTCCGGCATCGAGGTCTGGTGGAACCCGTCGCGGGCGAAGCAACGTCGGGCCGCAGCGACGATCTCCGCACGCTTCGCCTCGCGGCGCTCGGCTGTGATGCGCGGCATGGTCGCCTCCTTCTTCGTGAATGAACATTCATCTTGACAGCTCCACTGTTCCGGGAACACTCTAAAGTGAACGTTCATTTATGGAAGCAGGCCACTTCACGGACTCCCGGACAGGAGATCCACTGATGAACACCAAGCTGAGCATCGGCGTCTACGCCTACGAGCACACCGAGGCCCTGTTCGACGGCCGGGTCACGGTCGACGGGGTGGACGCGACATTCGAGACGGCACCGCTCGTGTCGGACATCTTCCGCAGCACCATGGAGGGGCACTACGACCTCGCCGAATTCGGCCTCACCTACTTCCTGCGCACCGTCGACCTCGACAACGCGCCGTTCCTGGCGTTGCCGATTCTGCCGAACCGCAACTTCCGCCACTCAGCGATCTTCGTGAACACCGCCGGCGGGATCGTGAAGCCGCAGGACCTGGCCGGCAGGACCGTCGGCGAGTTCGCTCTCTACGGCCACGACGCCGGGATCTGGCCGAAGGGCATCCTGGCCGACGAGTACGGCGTGACCCCCGACCAGTGCCGCTGGGTCATCGGCGGCACCAACCACCCCATCCCCGCCTTCGACTGGGTTCCGCAGCCCGTCCCGGACGGCGTCGACGTGCGCCACGCGGAGGACGGCCAGACCCTGGGCGCCATGCTCGAATCCGGCGAGATCGACGCACTGATCTCCGTCGACGTTCCGCAGGCGGTGCTGGACGGCTCCCCGAAGGTCGCCCGCCTGTTTCCCGACTACGAGTCCGTGGAGCGTGACTACTACCGCCGCACCGGGATCTTCCCCCCTATGCACATCATCGCGATCCGCAGGGAACTGGCACATCGGCCGGGCCTCGCACGGGCCGTGTACGACGCCTTCACGCAAGCCAAGGTACTCGCCGAGCGCAAGTACCTCGACGACGCCACGAAGCAGCACATGAGCGTCATCACGCCGTGGTTCAGCACGCTGTTCGAGGAGAACCGTCGGCTGCTCGGCGACGACTGGTGGCCCTACGGCGTCGCCGCGAACCGCAAGGCCATCGACACCTTCTTGCGCTACCACCACGAGCAGGGCCTGTCGAAGCGAAAGCTGACGTGCGAGGACATCTTCGTGCCGGAGCTCCTCGACACCTGAGTCGAGCGGCAACGGCGTTTCGGGCTTGTCGATCCGAGAAGACGAGACTGGTCGTCGTCATGGCCACCTGCCGATTGGCTATGACCAGCACTTTCGCAACAGACCCTGAACTTGTTCCTTATCGTCGGTGTCCTGTGCCATCGCGCTTTGAGCGGATGCCACCGAGCTTGATTTCCGCTGGCCAGAGCCGATGCTGAGCGGCTCTGGGCTCGTTTGAGAGGATCGGGGCATGACGGATTCACCTATGCAGATCAATGCCCTCGTCGTCGATGCCGCAGACCCTGAGCGGCTTGCTGCGTTCTGGTCCGAACTGCTTGGTAGACCGGTCGTGGCCCGTATGGGCCCATACGTCTGGCTGCGGCGGGAAGGCGGCCTGGGGCTGGGCTTTCAGCAGACCGCCGAACCCAAGTCGGGCAAGAACCGGATGCACTTCGACATCGCCGCTCCCGATCCCGCCGCCGAGCAGGAACGGGTCGAGATGCTCGGCGGGCGCAAGCTGGAGCAGTACGCCGGCGGCGGGTTCCTGGTGATGGCGGACCCCGAGGGCAATGAGTTCTGCATCATCCCTGAAGGTCCCTTCGAACTCGACGACGAGGGGTGCGCGAACTACCTCGGCTGATGGCCAGACTTCCATGACACACGACAGTCGGGTTTGATCACCGCGGGTGGGGTGGTCACTCGTTGGGGTGATCGCTGGACATGGCAGCGGTTTTCTCCGTGATCCTGAACTCTGCGACGAGATGCAGGTGTTCACGAAGAAGGCCGTGGTGATTGAGTGCGCCGGAACGGCTGGGCAACCAACCGGGATGGGTTCGCGGAACTGTCACGCTTCCGGGCGGACTTCTATGGGTGTCTGTCCGCACGGGCGGATGCGTTCTTCGAGCTGGCGGACGCACTGCTGTGTGCGGACGGGCCGGTGAGGACGCCGGTGGAGCTGTCGCTGACCGCTGAACACCGCCGCGGCTACGGCTCTCTGTATGCCGCGCTCAACCGCGGTCGACATGGACCGGCTGCGTGACCTGCTGGTGTCACTGCCGTTGCCGCGTTTCGACGAGCGGATCGTGCTCACCGTGGATGTTTCCCCGTGGCTGCGCTCGGACGCTGCGTGTTCGCCGTTGTTCTGTCACGTCTATGGCCGGTCTAAAGAGGCCGCGCAGATCATTCCGGGCTGGCCGTACTCGGTCGTCGCCGCGCTGACACCGGACCGCACCTCGTGGACGGCGGTGCTGGACGCAGTCCGCCTCAGGCCCGCCGATGACGCCGCGGCTGTCACGGCCGGCCAGCTCCGGCAGGTGGTACAGCGACTGATCGCGGCCGGGCAGTGGCGGCACGGGGACCTGGACGTGCTGATCGTGATGGACGCCGGCTACGACGTGATGCGCCTGGCCCGGCTCCTGTCCGACCTTCCCGTCGAGCTGGCAGGACGCCTGCGTTCCGACGACCGCGCGCTCAGGCTGCCGAAGCCGCCGCGTGTCTACGACCCGAAGGGCGGCCGGCCACCGAAGCACGGACCGGAGTTCCGCCTGGCGAAGCCGGAGACCTGGCCGGAGCCCGCGGTGGTGACCATGAACGACACGCCCCGCTACGGCAAGGCCGAGGCCCGCGCGTGGGATCGGGTCCGCCCCAGGCTCACCCACCGCTCGGCCTGGATTGACCTGGACGGCGAACTCGCCCTGGTCGACGGCACGTTGATCCGGCTCAAGGTGGACCACCTTCCCGGCGACCGCGACGCGCCGCCGGTCTGGCCATGGTCCTCCGCGACCGGGGCCGCCTCGGTCGACGTCGCCTTCGTGCGGTCGTGTTACCTGCGGAGATTCGACCTGGAGCACACGTTCCGCCTGTTCAAGCAGTCTCTTGGCTGGACCCGCCCCAGACTGCGCGACCCGCAGGCGGTGGACCGGTGGACCTGGCTCGTCATCGCCGCACACACTCAGCTCCGCCCGCGCTGCCGCTGGCAGCCGACCAGCGCAAGCCCTGGGAGAAGGCCACACGCTCCGGCACCGCGCTCACCCCGACCCGGGTCCGGCGGGGTTCAGGAACATCCGCCCCCACCTGGGCAGTCCGGCCCGTGCACCTAAACCCACCAGGCCAGGGCCAGGACGACCACCCGGCCCGAGGAACCGGCACCCCACCACCCGCTATGACGTGGGCAAGACCGTCAAACGCCCCGAGACACTCGGCGCTCTGCGTGACAGCAGACGACAAGGAACAAGCTGAAGGGTGTTGCAGAAGGCTTGGTGGCGGGCATTTTGCCTGTGTGGGTGGGGTGTTGCGGGCTGAGCCGGTGTGGGTGGAGACGTTCACCGGGTTGCGGATGGGGCGGTTCGAGAAACTGCGGCGCGTGGTGCGGGAACGAGGCGGGAACGGCCCCGGTGATGGCCGGCCGTGGTGCCTTCCGCTGGCCGAGCGGCTGCTACTCGTAGCCGTGTACTACCGCACGAACCTCACCATACGCCAGCTGGCACCGCTCTTCGGCTGCTCACCTGCCACCGTCTGCCGGGTCACCCAGCGTCTGCGCCCCTTGCTCGCGCTGGAGCCGGCACCCAGACCGGTGCCGGGCGCCGACCGGTTGTGGATCGTGGACGGCGCCCTGATCCCGGTCCGTGACCGGCAGGTCGCAGCCTCCTCACGCAACTACCGCTTCTCGGCGAATGTGCAGGTCATCATCGATGCCGACACCCGCCTGGTGGTGGCCTCGGCCCGGCCGGCACCCGGCAACAAGGCAGACGCACATGTCTGGCGCGCCTCCAACCTGCCGGCCGTCGCGGCGGGCACGACGGTGATCGCGGACGGCGCCTATCTGGGCACCGGGCTGATCGTCCCGCACCGCAGACGAGCCGGACGTCCCCTCCTGCGCGGGCAGGAGGAAGACAATGCCGAACACCGGCGTGTGCGGGCCCGCATCGGGCACACCTTCACCCGGATGAAGAACTGGAAGATCCTGCGCGACTGCCGCCAAAGGGGCGACGTCCTCCACCACGCCGTCCAGGCCGTCGCCACCCTGCACAACCTCGCCGTGGCAGCGTGAAACAACAGGCCAGCCATCGCCCAAACACGCCGCCACCAAGTCTTCGGCAGCATCCTTTAGTCCCGGTTGCCCTCGGAGGCTCCCTCCCCACTGGAGAAGGAGTTCCTCGCTCAGCTCCCGCAGAGCGCCCCCGCAACCGGTCCTCGCGCACGTCCGCGGTGAGTGCAACACGCGCTCGGTCGAACGGACGGCGATCGCCGTCGCTGATCTGCAACCACCAGTCGTGGGGAACAACGTCCTTGCGGATGCGGCCGTCGGCGAACGTGAACCACGCGGTGGCGCCGTACAGGTTGAGCGGCGGGCGCGAGCCTTCATCCAGTCCTACGCCTTCCGGGGCAGACGTAGCCCGGTCCCCCACGGCTTCCCGTACGCCGCCAGGCAGACGAGCTCGGCATCACTGAACAGAGGCGGGCAGCCCTGCCATCGCGTCACCCCGATCTCCTGCTCGGGCTCCTCACGGGCGGACACTCTCTAGCTACTGAACCTGAACGGGTGATGTCGGGGCGTTCGGCAGATCCAGGGCTCCGGGGCCGGTACTGCTGGGGCTGTGAGGTATGCGCAAGGTGGGGGTTTGACCGACGTGGAGAGGGCCGCCCGAGAGCGAGTGCGTCTGGGCCGACTGGCCGCTCCCGGCTGTCCAACAGCCAGATTGTCAAGCTTGAAAGGGAGTTGGAGCGCGGTCCCCTCGCGCACGGCTGGGCTGATCAGCGGTGGACGTTGGCCAGGGTGAAGACTTTGATCGGCCGGATGTTCCACGTCTCCTGCACCGTGGAGGGCACGTGGCGATTGTTGAAGCGGCACGGCTGGTCAAGGCAGCAGCCAACACGGCGAGCGATCGAACGCGATGACGATGCCGGGACCTATGGAAGAAGGAGGTCTGACCGCGGGTAAGAGCATCGCGGCGGCCTGCGACGGATGGATCGTCTTCGAGGACGAGGCCGGTCAGTCGCTGACGCCGCCGCGAGCCAGAACCTGGGGCCGCAGGGGCTGCACCCGGGTGGTCCACGTTCGCGGCCGGGGCTCGGGCCGGGTATCGATCGCAGGCATGACCTGCTACAAGCCCGGTGAGCGGTCTCGGCTCATCTACTCCGTCCGCGAGTACACCTGACGCAAGGACCACCCCAAGGGCTTCGGCCAGCGCGATTTCCGCCACCTGCTGATCCGTGCCCGTATCCAGCTCGACGGTCCGATCGTCCTGGTGCGGGACAACGTCCGTTTGCATCTGACCAAGCCACTGCGGGAGTTCATCGAAACCAACGCAGACTGGCTCACAGTCTTCCATCTGCCCACCTACGCGCCCGACCTGAACCCGCAAGAAGGCATCTGGTCCCCGGTCAAGCGCGACATCGGCTACCTCACCGCCGCTGACCTCAGCCAGATCACCCGTGCCGTGAAGCGCAAGCTCAAGATGCTGCAGTACCGACCAGAGGCCATCGACGGCTGTCTCGCTGGTACCACCCTGGTCCTGGACGCAAGGCCTGGCCGGCCGAGCGGCGGTGGGGCGGGCGCGGTCAGAGCCCAAAGCAGCTGGTCAGATATGGTGACGGGATGACCGAGAGCCTGCCTGCCGACGTAGCCGACGTGCTTGCGCTGGTCCTCAACGTGGATGATCCGGTTCATGCCGCGCTCCGAAGGCAGATTCCGCACCTCAGCGTGCGAGCGCGCTGCTCATGCGGGTGCGGTACCGCCTACTTCGAACTCGACATCAGCGAGGTGGAGCCTGCGCCCACCGGCGCCGGTACCATCGTGGCGGCCGAAGCGCAGCTGCTCACCGAGGCCGGCGAGTGCCCCGGTGAGGTTCTGGTCTTCGCGCAGGGCGGCTACCTGTCGTGGCTGGAAGTCTATTCATGGAGCGACGACATCGAGGTGACACTGGCCGCCGCACGTCACTGGCTGCAGCCACGCTCTTGATCCCGAACGGCCAGCGTCCAACGGTCTCCTATCTGTACGACACCAAGAGCCGACCGACATCACGAGTTCAAGTTCAGTAGCTCGTTTTCGGCCTGGGGCTCATCCCGGCGAAGACCGCTTGTAGGACACGGTCGATGTAGTCGTGTGTGATCGGCTGCTGTGTGATCAGGAGTCTGTAGTACAGAGGACCGGACAAGACGTCGAACGCCAGGTCGAGGTCGAAGTCGGGCGCGAGTTCCCCCTGCTCCTTCGCGGCCTTGAGGCGAGCCAGGGTGTCGGCGGTCTGCGGCTCGATGAAACGCCGGTTGAGCGCGGCGGCAACCTCGGGATCGTGCTGCGCTTCGCCGATGAGGGCCTGGTACAGCGGGCCCCACGGGGGTCGGGCCAGCAGCTTGACAGCCCTGGTCATCGTCTCGCGCAGGTCGGCCACGACGTCGCCGGTGTTGGGGTGGCTCAGACCTTCGGTGTTCAGGCTGAGGACCGCGTCGAGGAAGAGCAGGCCACGGGAGGACCAGCGGCGGTAGACCGTGTGTTTGCCGACGCCGGCCCTGGTCGCGACCGCCTCGATGCTGAGCTTGGCGTAGCCGAGTTCCAGGGCCAGGTCGAGCGCGGCCCTCATGATCGCTTCGGTTCGGTTGTCGTGACGACTGGCGCGACTGTCGCTCATGCAACCACCTTACCGGCACGGCACGTGCCGTATTGACACGAGACCGCCTGTTGATCACACTTCCCCTACCGACGGCACGGCCCGTGCCGTGTCGTGTCGTGCCGCAGGCTCCGCGAAGCATCCATGAGGAGAGCCGTCTTGCAGATCACCACGTCCGCCGTCTCGCTCGCCGTCGACGACGTCGCCGCGTCCCGGCGGTTCTTCACCAGCCACCTCGGCTATACCGAGCGGGCCGCCGCCGATGGGTTCGCCTCCCTGACGCGCGACGATGCCGCGGTGGACATCGTCCTTCTCGCACGTGGCACCGAAGTGCTGCCGACCGATCAGCGTGACCGGCACGCCTCCGGCCTGATTCTCGCCTTCGCCGGCAGCGGTATCGAGGACGAGGAGGAGCGGCTGCGCGCCGAGGATGTCGAAATCACCATGCCGCTGCGTGAAGAGCCGTGGGGGTGAGCGGCTGTTCCAGATCAAGGACCCGAACGGAGTGGTCATCCAGTTCGTGGAGTGGACCGCCCCTTCCGCCTCTGCCTGACCCACCGCGCGAAGCCGCAGACGATCCCATCCCGAAGGCCACAGGCCACAGATCCGAAGGACATACGTTGTCGCCTGACCCCACCGCCGTTCACCCACTGCCAGCGCATGACCGGGTGGTGTTCCTCAAACCACTGGTCACCTCACCGAAGATCGTCGTGGGCGAGTACACCTACTACGACGACCCGACCGGCGCGACCGGCTTCGAGCACCTCAACGTCCTGTACGCGTACGGCCCCGAGCGTCTGGTCATCGGCAGGTACTGCGCCATCGCCACGGGAACCAGGTTCCTGATGGCGGGTGCGGAACATCCGACGATGGGGGTCTCCACGTTCCCGTTCACCATGTTCGGCGGCCGCTGGACCGAGGAGACCCTGGATATCGTCACGTCCATGCCCAGCCGCGGTGACACCGTGATCGGCAATGATGTCTGGTTCGGTCACCAGGTGACCGTCATGCCCGGCGTACACATCGGCGACGGTGCGATCATCGCGGCCGGCGCCGTGGTCACCGCCGACGTTCCGCCCTACACGATCGTCGGCGGCAACCCGGCCAGGGCGATCCGACAACGGTTCAGCGACGCCGACGTCGACAAACTGCTGCGCGCCGCCTGGTGGGACTGGCCCGTCGACCTCGTCACCGAACACGCCCGCAGCATCATGTCCGGATCCCCGGAAGACATAGTCCGCATCGCCGCCGAGCATATTGGGGGGAAGTCCCTGTGACCCAGGTGTCCATCGAAGAGCACGCGGTGGCCGACAGCGCGGCCGGACCGTACTCCCTCACCACGGGACCGGACGGCGCGCTGTGGTTCACCCTCGTCCACAGTGGCCGGATCGGCCGGCTCGTCCCGGGCGGGGAGCCGACGAGCCACCGGCTCGACCCCGCCTGCGGGCCGACCGTCATCACACCCGGCCCCGACGCCGCCCTGTGGTTCACCGAGTACCGGGCGCACCGGATCGGGCGGATCACCACCGACGGCGTCATCGACGAATTCAGCGTGCCCACCCCCGCCTGCGGGCCGTTCGGTATCGCGGCGGGAGCGGACGGTGCCCTGTGGTTCACCGAGACCGCCGCCGACCGCATCGGCCGCATCACCGTCGACGGCCGCATCACCGAGTTCCCGCTCCCCATCACAGGCGCGTTCCCCTCAGCGATCACCGCCGGTGACGATGACGCGATGTGGTTCACCCTCAACCAGGCAAACGCCCTCGGCCGGATCGGCATGGACGGTGCGGTCACCATCCACCCCCTGCCGACGGAGGCTGCAGCGCCGGTAGGGATCGCCGCAGGCCGTGACGGCGCCCTGTGGTTCGTCGAGATCGCCGCCGGTCAGCTCGGACGGATCACCCCCGACGGAAAAATCACCGAGTTCCCGCTGCCCGACCGAACCGCCCGACCGCACGCCGTCACCGTCGACAGCGACAACACCGCATGGTTCACCGAATGGGCAGGCAACCGGGTCGGCACGATCACCCCCGACGGCTCCCTCACCGTCCACGACCTGCCCACCCCTCACTCCGAACCGCACGGCATCGCCGTCGGTCCCGACGGCGCCGTATGGACCGCATTGGAGATCGGCGCACTCGCCCGCATCACCCCAGCGGACAGCGCCACCTGACCGGGCCGGCCCCTGTACAGCGTCGTACAGGTCGAGCCCATCAACATCGGCAAGGGCCGCTCCGACGCCATGGTCCACTTCGGACCACTCCGCTGCCTAACCGAGATGAAACAGGACATCGACGACAACAGCCGGACACACATCGAGGGTGAATCCCTCACCCAGGAAGCCGAGTACACCAAACCAACACCAACGCCCCCTTCGGACAGCTCCTCGTCCTCGGCCTCACTCCGAGAACCACCAGTAACGGCACCCAGCGCATCAACGAACTCGCCTGGTTGGCCACCCACCGACTCCGCGGTGCCACCACCGACCGGCTCGTCCTCGCCGGAATCGTCACCGGCAACCGCCTCACCCCGTCCGCTTACTCACTCTGATCGAGGCGCCCGGCCAAAAGATGTCTGGCGCCCGGCACGACGCCCAAGAGGTCGTTGCCCGAGAGCTGCTCGATCTCTACGTACTCGGGCTGGCCTTACCGCGGCCACGGCAAGGCCAGCCTTTTCACCAAGCACCATGGCCGCGCCGTCGGACTCCCTCCAGGCACGCAACCGCAACCGGCCGGCGCAGGTAACAGTCTTGATCGGTATGGGAGTACCTGCGTTCCGGCACCGAACGGAGCCACGCCGGCTACGCCTGTGACCCGTCGGCCGCGTGCTTGTGCCGGCCTTCGTCGCCGCGGTGCCGGCGGCCGCCACGGTCTTCTACACCGGGGGGGGACCTGCTTGGAGCCCGCGGGCTCAAGCCCGAGCACCGCATTGACTCCAAGACGCTGTTCGGCCTGGTGAAGCTGTCCCTCGGGGTGGTTGCCGGGGCTGGCAGCTCAAAGCCTGTCTCGTGACCGAGCGGGCCGATGCGTGCTGGTCTGGTGGCGCAGACGATCTCCGTGAGGCATTGCACCATCGTTGAAGTGTTCACCGACTTCGTCCGTGCCAGTTCCAACGGCTCGTGGAGGCAGTTCGCAGGACTGGCGGGCGGGCGCCGGATACGGCTCGGCCTGGAAGTCCACGGTCGTTGCCACTCAGGGACCGAGTGCCGCACATGAGCTCGTACCCCGACAGTGTCTGGTCGCGCGGGCGTTCGCACCGGGGACCGGGCCACCCACTGCCGGCTCTGTGACAAGTTGCACGGGGCACGCGGCGGGCGGCCTGCGGGCTTCGACCGCTACGACACGGAAATGGCAGTCGCGGGCTGAAAGGCCCGCCGGTCAGGCGGCCTCCTGACGCTCGGGCGCATTCCGCGCCTTCACCCCGCCCACGATGAGCGCCAGCCCCACGACGGCGATGCCGAGGTAAGCGGTGGACGAAAGATCGACGACCTTGTGCATCCAGCCCCACTCCGTGCCGAAGAAGGTCCGCGAAACGAAGCTGACGAGCCCCTGCGCTCCCACGACGTAGCCGATGCTTTCGACGGTGTATCCGATGGTTGTTCGCACGGATCAACCCTCTCGCGGCAGTGCCGCAAGATCGTCCTCCACAGGGCCGAAAACACAGTAGGCCAAAGGATGCAGTCGCTTGCCGAGAGCACCGGCTCCCCTCCGGCCGCGGCAGACGAGTGATCGACACCAGACGGCTCGGAGATCACGCCCTACGCCCAGCTCGCGGGCCGTCGACCTTCCAGACCAGCTTGCCTCTTCCAGTCCGCTCAGGTCACCGGCTTCCGTCCGACCAACTTCGCTGCGAAACGTCAGAAGGAAGACGGAGCGCCTGGTGGCCGGATTGGGGGCCGCGACTTTCCACGCATGCTGAAAGAAGCTCGTCAGGCGCCTGAATTCCGCTCCGCCTGCTGTTCCTCCTCCGTGGCGGCAGCCTGTTCGATGGCCGCACGCCGACGTTGCATGCCGCCCGCGCTCGCTATCCGGCGCCGTGGTGACAGTTGACTACAAGGATGCCGGGGACCTCGCCGAACGGATCGCCCGCGACGGACTGGACGTACGACTGGTCGCTGAGGAGATCAAGGACTGGGTGTCACAGGGCTGAGCGGTCCCGTCCGACTGCCGCGTTGGGCGGCCACTGCACGAGCGCAGTGTGTCGGGCCCGCCTTGCCCTGCGGTCATGTCAGCACAAGGCACTGCGACGGTAGCGGCCAGCCGGATTCCTCGCCCCCTTATGCATCGCCTGGATGAGAGGCGTCAACTGTTCGGCGGCACTCCGAGACTCCATCGGCGCCTGCCCTGAGTCGACCCATGGCCGACACACGTGCCTCACCTGGCGCTACCCGTCGACCTCCTGCCTGTCCCCTGGCAGCCAGTTGGGCGCCAGCCTCACCGGCATCCTCCTCGAGCGTCATCGCGGACATCATCGTCGACACACCCCCGTCCGCGCGGGGAGCAGACCGACACCGTCTGGGTCGACCAGAACTTCATCGGGACACCCCCCGCTCGCGCGGCGAGCAGCTGGCCGGCCCCTCCCGAGCCGAACAGCAGGCCCTGCTCGCCCAGTACACGCGGCAGACGGCCGACGCCCACGACGAGCAGCAGCGCACCGAACGCGCGGCCGCCACCACCCGGCAACAGGCCTGGCAGACGCCGCTCAGCTCCCCCTACGCCGAGGTCTTCCGCGCCCAAGGCGCGTTCGGCGAGGCTCCCGACAACCCGACGGCCTGCGCCAGCAGTTCGCCGCGATGCACGTCCACCTGCCCACCCTGGCCGCACAGATCGACACCGCCCGCGCCGAGAAAGGCCAGCAGGCCCGGCACGAGGCCGTCGAGCTGCGCGACCAGGCCCGCGACCTGCGAGCGACCGCCGAGCGGCTCCAAGCCGAGCAGCGGTTGCGCTCGCAGATCAGTGCGCAGGCCCCCGGCAGGCCCCCGGGCAACACGCGGCCGAGGAGGCGGCCCCGGAGACCGCACTACCTTGCGCAGGCGGGTCAACCAGAGGGAGGTGACTGCTGCTGACGGTCTGCCCCCTCGCCGTCGCGCACTACGACGTCCAGCACATCGGCACGAGGACTCCGAGGCCTAGACAAATGTCTAGCACTCCGTGCCCTGTCCACCTGGACTTCCCTCGCCGTTGATCAGGTTTCCTAGCAATCCATTGAGGACGCCAACGTTCCCGAGGACGTCGACGCACCCGCCGCTGGGGTGCATCCTCTCGGCAGTCAGGGCGTTGGCAGGACCGGTGCCCATGAAGCTGGCGCCGGCGATGAGGGCGGCCGCAACAGCGGCCTTCTGTATGTTGCGCATATCTCCTCCACGGGTCGGAGCGCGCCATCAGAAGATCCATATATTGCGCGCTCATCTCGGAGGCTAGATCGACATCTCCCGCGGCGCTCTTGGGGAAAAGCCATCCGGGGGGAGACCGACCGGGCGACGCGCTCCATGGATTCCTCTTTGTGACTGGTATCTGGGCTGGGGACTCCGGAACCCGAGGGGAACGCGGGCGACACACGCTTGTTGGACAAGGAAGGCCACTTCGGCCGAACGCGTCGCCGTCCTGGCGCCGTCGTTCAACAACCGATCGATCGTCGAACGCCGCGCTTGTCCGCAGCAGCCGCCGCTCACCTGTCCCGGAGCCATGACGGTGCGGCGGAGGACGGCGACCAAGATCACAAAATGTGGGTTGGGCGGCGAGGGTGTCGGTTCGCGACAGGCTCGGCTGGGGAGAGTGCGGGCGTTACCGGAGAGACCGGCGAAGAGCTCGGACATCGTCACCGCGGTGAAGTGGGTGCGCGAGACGTCCCCGCGGACCGCGCTGCACCTCGTGCAATCTGCCCTCACGTATGTCAGCACCGACGAGAACGGCCCTGCCCTTGAGCACGTCTGCCGCTGCCTCCGTCACTCCCTGACACAGTCCGGTGGCCCATACCGCGAGTGGACCGACGAAGTGGACCGACGAAGAGGCCGATCGCTTCGTCAGCGCCGCCATGATCGCTCGCTGACACAGACTCGGGGGCCGGCCCGACTGTGGGACGGCGAAGGACCGTTCCTCCGCGAGGCGGCTGGGGAGGAACGACCCTTCGGCGCCCGGCTGCGACACGCGCGAGTGGGGGGCCGGGCGTTGAGACGCCGCTCGGCCCGAACGCCGGAAGCCGAGGGGCACTTCACCGGTTGAACGACCCGGGCGGACGGGACGTCACGGCCCGCCGTCGGGGCCGGCACCGCGGGCCCCGACCCGACGGCCGCGCGCTTGCGACGGCCGGGGCCGGCTCCCCGATGCGCGGCGGGGGCGCCGAGGCGGCCGGTCCCTGCGCAAGGACCTGGTGCAGTGCGTCCACGGCACAAGCAAGCTGTAGGTGTCGCTCTGGATGAATCACGACGGCGTCCTCGGCGACCGAGGCAACACGGTGATCCAGCCTCCCGGGGATGCCGCTGGAGGAGAACGGGCTGATCACCTCGTACCGGGTCGGCCGGCTGCGGTACGAAGGGCTGCGCCGGCTGCTGCCGCTCAAGCTGGAGCGGCAGCAGCCGGCGATTGACACCGAACGCCAGCGCAGGCCTGAGGTTATGCGGGACGGGACGACTCGGTGTCGCTGCGCACCAGCGGATCCGAGGTGGAGTGGGTCCTGAGGGGGTGCCCCAGCGGCCCGTGGAGGGTTGTTCGTGGCGTCCTTGGCACACCGGCACAGAAAGGCCGATGCCAACAATTCAGCCATGACACCTACACCCAGATGGTCAGCGCCGACACCCCGGTCACCCAGCAGATCGGATACGGCCTGTTCATGTCGGTCGCCCACCTGGCCTGGTTCGCGCTGGCCGCGACCCTCTTCTCCAATCAGAGCCTGCGTGCCCGGCTGCTGCAACGGCAGGCCGTGCTGAACAAAGTGATCGGCACCGTACTCGTCGGACTCGGCATGGCCCTGGCGCTCACCCCGTCGATCCAGTGAGGCCGGCGACGCCGACGCCATGTCAGTCCAGCGACACCGGCTCCACCCGGGGCTCGGCGATGGACCGGTAGTCGGCCGTGGACAGTGCAAGGGACCGGTCGAGGCGGGCGGCGTTGAAGTAGAACTCGGGGTGCACCAGCAGCCCGGGGTCGACGATCAACTCCAGCCGGTCGTCGAAGGAGAACGGAAGAATGGTGCCGCTCGGCGACTTCGCGAGTTCCTCGGCGATGTCGGGAGAGGCGAAGGAGACGTAGGTGCCGCCGTAGAGCGCCTTCACCGCCGCCAGGTCGATCCGCTTGTTTCCCGGTACGACCACCAGGGCGTAGCGCTTTTCCTTCTTGCCGATCTTCACCATCGCAATGATGCACTTGGCTGCCTGACCCAGGGCGTGGCCACGGAGCCGGCTGACCGCCTCGGTGCCGCCCTCCGGGTCATGTTCGATCACCCGGTAGGCGGCCCCGTGTTCGTCGAGCAGGGCGAGCAGCTTGCCGTAAGTACCGTCGGCGTCGTCCGCAGCCATCATGTCCTCCCGTATCAACTGGTGCCCGGCTCAGCTGAGTTCACCTTAGTACTGCAACGGTGTTTGCCGTGACTGGTGGCCAGCTCGGACGTTGGTCTGGTTATGGGTGGGGACCTTGCTGATGTCAGATTGTGGGCGAGTGAACTCAAGGCGGTGCACGAGCGGTTCGTGCACCGGTTCGGCCGGGAAGAGCCGCGTCAGTCGGCGCTGGCCTCTATGCGGGGGTTGGGTTGCTCCGCTGGAGCGGAAGAACGGCTGGACGCTGGCGGAGGAGGCCGGGCATGCCGGTCCCGATCGTATCCACCGGCTGCTGAACCGGATCGGGTGGGACGCCGACGAGGTTCTGGACGACCTGCGTGACTACGTCGTCGAGAACCTCGGCGACCAGGATGCCGTCCTGATCTACGAAGGTGGCGACAGCCGAGGTGATGGTCCGCCGCGCCATCACCGAGAAGATCCCGTTCGGCTGGGTGACGGCGGAGGCCGCCTATGGCTTCAGCAAGGGCTGGCGGTCCGAGCCGGAGCAGGCGGACATCTTCCACGTCATGGCCACCACCCGGCACGACACCGTCGTCACCCGCTGGTCCATCGACCATCCCGTCCACGACCTGTTCCCCGGTCTGCCCCGGCAGAAGTGGAAGCGCCGTTCCTGCGGCGAGGGAGCTCACGGCCGGCGGATCCATGACTGGGCCCGCGTCGAGGTGACACCCTGCACCGTGAGGCCCTGGCACCGTGAGGACCGCCGGTACCGGGTTCTCGCCCGTCGCAGTGTGAGCAGGCCCGAGGAGGTCTCCTACTACATCGCCTACTGTGCGGCCCAGACCACGCTGGACGAGCTGATCCGCATCGCAGGCAGCCGATGGGCTGTTGAGGAGTGCTTCCAGACGGCGAAGCAGGAGTGCGGCCTGGACGATTACCAGGTCCGCCGCTATCCCGGCTGGCACCGCCACATGACCCTGGCCATGGCCGCCCACGCCTGCCTGACCGTCCTGCGGGCCCGAGAGCTGGACACTGAGAAAGCAGAAACGGAACCTCCCAGCCCATCCACCTCAGCCTCGCCGAGACCCGACGCTTAATCACCCGCCTCGCCGATCGACGCCCTACTCCGGTCGCCGACATCCTGCCCCGGTCACACTGGCGACGACGACGCCAGCACCAGGCCCGCATCAGCCACTACAGACGACGCGGACACAACCCCTGGAAACTGCCCAGCACTCAGAACAAGCAGCGTTGCAGTACTAGCGATCAGACAGCTTGAGATTGTCGATGAGGACTGACAACGCTGGCGCTCGACCGGGAGGAACAGCGTCGAGCGCTCGTACGGGTCCGTGCGAGGATCGCGATGTGAACGATCTGCACTTCCGCCTCGCGGGCGACGCCGACCTCGCCACCCTCGTTCGTCTGCGCGACGACGCTGCCCGATGGATGCTCGCCCAGGGAATCACCGGCCAGTGGCAGCCCGGCCAGCTGGGCGAGGACCACTTCCGCAAGACCATGGCGAATGGCGAGGTCTGGCTCGCCGAGGCCGACGGCCGCGTGGCGGGAGCCTGGGAACTGTGGTGGGAAGACGAGGACGCCTGGGGACCGCAGCCGCCGGTAGCCGGCTATGTGCATCGGCTGATGGTGGACCGCAGCAGCGCCAGGCCGGGGACGGGGCGTTTTCTGCTGCGTGCTGCGGAGCGCCGCGTTGCTGCGGCGGGGCGGTCGTTCGTGCGTCTGGACTGTCTGGCCGGCAACGCGCGCCTGAACGCCTACTACCTGGACGCCGGTTACCGGGTCGTCGGCCACAAAGCAGGTAAGCCGCAGCCGGGCGGTGCACCCAAGTCGTTCACGCTCTTCGAAAAAACGACGTACGGGTGACCTCCGCATGCGCGGAGCGGGCGTCTTGTGTCGGACGGTGGTGTCGCGCGGGTACGGTCTACCTCCGTGCACGCGGAGGTGGCCCGCACACCAGTAACGCACAGCAGAGGTGTACGCCGTCCGCTCGGCGCACGATCGGGTCAGCTCAGCCCAAGCGGCCGACGCCGGCAATGCCGAACCCGCCGGTCTTTCAGTACCTGCTGCCGAGGGTCCTATCGGCGTTCGCGGCGCTCGGTGACCCGGCCTCCCAGGCCTACTGCGACGAAGGTCGCCAACGCGTCGGCTGTCGGGCAGACTCGCAGGCCCGACCACTCGGCATCCGCCGGGCGGGACAGCGCGACCGCCGCCCGGGACACCGGAAGCACTATCTCTTCCTCAGAGTACTGCTGAAGTTGACTGGGTGATGTCGGGCCCGTTCGCCGAGCGGCGGCCGGTTCGGTCCGATCTCAGCGTTGTGTGGGATACGCGCAGGGCGAGGCGACCAGGGACCGGTGGTATCGGGTGTAGGCCTCGAAGACCTCGGCGGCCCTGAAGCCGAGCCGGATCAACACGGCGCCACTCTTGTCATTTCCGTGGGTGACGCCCGCGAACACATCGGTGGCGCCCAACACAGTGGCTCCGTACTCGATCAGCGCACGGCAGGCTGCCGTGGCGTATCCATGTCCCGTTGCCTCGTGGTCGAGCCAGTATCCGAAGCCGTACTTGGGTGGGTTGACAGCCACAAGGTCAACGCGGCCGATGAGGGCGCTGTCAAGGAGGATGCCGCAACGGAGGGAAGGATTGGGATCGTTGAGCAGCTCGGCATGTGCCGTCTGGTGGTCCGATGCGGCCAGCGCCTGGTAGTCGCCGTGCTGGGTGAGGTGCTCGCGATTTCGGTCGATGAGCGCGTAGTATTCATCGGCTTGCTCGGCAGTGAGCGCACGCAACGTCAATCTGGCGACGTCGGTTTTGAGTTCAGGAAAAACACACTTGTCGTGATGACTACCGGCCATGCCGACTGACCCTACGACGGGTGCTGGCCCCCCTGCCATGACTTTTTGGTGGCGTGAAACAACTGAATGCCGGTCAGCCATCCATGATCGGGCCGGTGCCTGTGAGACAGCCGTCGATCTGGCCCGGATCGGCCGCGGCGACGTTGCCGATCTCGCGCTTGACCGCTGATCCGTCCAGCCGTGGAGGAGCGGGCCACGCCCCAACTCACGTTCCAGCCTGTTCATTTGTGCCGGACTGAGCCTCGGGCGGCCCGGCGAGCCCTTCGACAGGACCCCGGCCTCCACACCTTCGTGCCAGGCCCGGCGCCACCGCTCCACTGACCGCTCACTCACCCGCAACGCGGCGGCGATCTCCCGGTTCGTTCCCGCGCGCCTGAAGCGTTCCGCTGCCTCCAGTCGAATCCGCTCCCGCGTAGCCCTCCCGGCGTCGTTCAGCCCACCGCCCTGCGCATATCTCATACAACAGGGCTACCGAAGCCAACCGATCGCCCTCAGGCAAACAGGACCGACATCACCCGATCAAGTTCAAGAGCAGGCCGGAGCCGTACGGCGGTGCAGGTGGAGGGCCAATGCGAGCAGGCCGAGCGGGGTGGCCACAGCGAGGGCGCCGACCGCCTGGTGCTCCCGGGCGGAGACCGTCGCGGCGCATCCGGATGTGCCGAGCTCGTCGAGCCCGGCGTCGGAGCCGTACTCCTGCTTTGTGAACGCCTGCTGGTCGAACAGTGCGGGCACGCCGCACGACATCGGCTCCTGGAAGGCCCCGTTGTTGTCGTAGGACGGCGGGACGAGCATCAGGCCGAGCGCCAGGAGGAAGCCGCAGATTGCCGGGATCGCGAAGATCCAAGACCCGATGAGCAGGTCGCGATTGGCCCGGGGCGCGTCGGTGTCGGTCACGCCGGGAGACGATACCGTCTCGTACGGACATAGCATCGCGCTGGTCCGGTTCCCCGGCTGGTGACCATCCGATGCACCCTAACGTCCCTCGACGAAGGACTTGCCGACACCCTCGTCCTGGACAGCGAGCGCGACGACTACAACTCCGCCAGGGCGCCGCCGGCGCATCGCCGCCGAGCTGTCCCGCACACGCTGGGAGAACCTGCTCGATCTGGAGCTCCCCCACGTACTGGCTCAGCGGCACTGCGGCGACACGCCCCTACCTCGCCCCGCAGACCCCCCGCAGCGCCGTCCCACACCCTGCTTCGCGCAGGCGACAGCGGACCTGAACGCCCTGTCCTAATCCGTCAACAACGCCCACCGAGGCAGCGTCCTACGTGGCCCGACTCGTCAACGGCCCGCTCCATCGACCCCGACGGCGCCCCGATCTTCGCCTGCCTGCTCGACCTGACCCAGCAGGAAGAAGGCGCCCAGTTCTGGTGGCAGTCCACTGTCGGCGCCGGGTACGCCACCTCCGCCTACTGCCTCCACCTGCGCCGCTGCCAACTACGGGACGCCGCGCCTGGGCGGACCAGGTCGCACAGTTCCAGCGCGACCCCGGCCAGTACCGCCTTCGAGCGGACATTGCCCTGGACCCACATCCCTATAGCATCTGCCCCCTGCACGCCCACGAGGACACCGCCCGGGATCGCTCTGCGGGAAGTCGAACATGACGCCGTGGCCGCCGATGAGATGGATGGCGTCGTAGTCGTCCACCTTCGCCTCGGAGACCTTCATGGTGCCCTCCAGGCGGTTCATGAAGGCCCGGTCCAGATATCGCTTGCGGGTGACCAGGTCGTCCAGATTCCGCCACGTCAGGCTCTCCGGGTCGAGCGGGATCTTGCCGCCCACCGGGCTCGCGATGGCTGCTGCCCATCACGGCAGGCGAGGTCAGAGGGTCAGGACGATCTTTCCGCGGGTGTGGCCCGCCTGGCCGAGGCGCCACGCCTGAGCCGCCTCGGCCAGTGGCAGCGTGTGCTCCACAGGCACCGTGAGCTTCCCCGCGTCCGCGAGGTCGGCAAGGGCCGCCAGGTCGGCCGCGTCAGGGCGGACCCATACGTAGTGGCCGCCCTTCGCCGCCGCCTCGCCATCAGCGATGGACGCGACCCTGTCGCGCCTCTTGAGCAGGTGCTGCGACACATCCACCGCGCCGTCGCCGACGAAGTCGAGGGCCGCATCCACCCCATCGGGAGCCAGTTCCCGCACCCGGTCGACGAGCCCGTCCCCGTAGGTGACCGGCTCCGCGCCCAGTTCCCGCAGAAATCCGTGGTTCCGTTCGCTCGCGGTACCGATCACCCGGGCTCCGAGCGCGACCGCGATCTGCACACCGAGCGAGCCGACACCGCCCGCCGCGGCGTGGATCAGCACCGTCTCTCCCTTGCCCAGGCCGACCCGCTTGATGCTCCGGTACGCGGTCAGCCCGGCCAGCGGAGCCCCCGCGGCCTGCTCCCAGCCAAGCGCGGCCGGCTTCTTGGCCAGCGTCCGGACGGGGGCGGAGACCAGTTCGGCGTAGGCCCCGTTCTGCACCCAGTCCTTGCGTACGTAGCCGAAGACCTCGTCCCCCACGGCGAACTCTCCGGCGTCGAACCCCACCCGCTCCACGACACCCGCGACATCCCAGCCAGAGATCAGCGGGAAGCGGACCTCCATGATCGGATCCAGATACCCGGCGGCGAGTTTCCAGTCGACAGGATTGACCCCGGCCGCCTTCACCCGCACGAGGACCTCACCGGGCGCCACCTTGGGCTCAGGCAGGTCCACCAGCCGCAGGTCGTCCAACGAGCCGTACTTTTCAAGCGCGATTGCCTTCACGGTTCACAGTTCGCTTTCCGGACGGTCGGCGCATCCTGGCCGAGTGTGTGCAAGGTCTGGCGCATGTTCGGTGGGGGACGTGAGTGCCCTCTGCCTCGAAGCTAAAGCCGCCGAGGAATCCGCGCCAATGAACACACCGATACGAGGTATCGACGAACCGATGCCCGCCTTGGGGAGGGATCGCAGGTGGCGGTCATGCGCATCTCCTAGGCTCGAAGCCGTGAGCGATCAGGACAGTCATGGGTCCGGTCCACTGGACCGGACCTGAACCTGCAGCGCGCCTGCCTCGTGGTGCACCGCCTGGCTTCCTTCACCGCCGCCGCCCGGCGGCTCGGACTGCCGCAGTCCCCCGTCACTGTGCAGATCCGGGCGCTGGGGAACCGCATGGGCCGCGAACTGTTCGAACGAGGAGGCCGCGGTGTCACCCCGCTACCCCACGCCGACGAGCTCGCCACGCGGCTGGCGAACCCGCTTGACCAACTGGCCGGCGTCACAGGCGAGGCACCGGGACACACCGTGGCTCCGGTGCAACCTGGCCGGGCCCGCAGAGTTCCTGAGCGGCGCGGGCCTCAAGGCACTGGCCCCGCAGGACCCGCCGATCAACACCGCCTACCTCGTCCAACGCCCACTTCATGGCCGGTCTCGGCGCTTGTCTGGACGGACTTCTACGCCAGGCTCGGCTTCACACTCTGCCGTGACGGCATCGGCATCCCCACGCCGACTGGGGTCATCTGCCACGGTCCGATCAGGGGCTTCCGCTTCTCGGTGCGGCCGCTGCGCACGGCCGTCTAGACGCAGTCCATGCCTACTCCCTACGGCCCTCAGCTGGTCGCCCACGGAGCCCTGCCCCTCCCTGCGCGCCGAGCGGCTGACCGGGGTGCCCCGGCCATCGTTGGGCACGGCATCGCGTGCCGACTGCGGGTGCGCGAGCGGGCCCGGACCGGGTGGTCTGGGCCGTGGGCTGTTCGGAGCGCGTGGCGTGGGAAGGGGGGCTGTGCAGCCCCCTGGCACAGTTCCGGCAGCGAACGGGGCGTGGGGCCCATCAGCCGCTCCCACGTCGAGACCGTTCCGGATGGCAGCGAGGTCAACCTGGGGGTGTTGTTGTCAAACGCCAAGACCCGGCGGGCGAGGCTGAGCACCACGCAGTTGCAGCGGCTGGCCAGCCTCGGCCTGCAGTGGGCAACACACACACTGGGCTGACCTCGTACGCGGCTCAAGCCCTACGACAGCTCGATTTTCGTGGGCTGCAAGACCTTCGGAACGTTCTTGTCCTCAAGGGGGACCTCTTTGCCGCTGCTGTTGGCGGTGCCGCATCCGCAGCCGTGGCCATTCCCGTTGCCGTTGCCGTTGCCGCAGCCGCTGTCGTTGCCGTAGCTGTTGCCACTGCTGTCGTCGCAGCTGCAGCCGTTTCCGTTCCCGTTGCCATTGCCATTGCCCTTGTCGTCGTCGCAGCTACAACCGTTCCCGCTCCCGTTGCTGCCGCCCTTGTCGTCATCGCAGCTACAACCGTTCCCACTCCCGTTGCCGCTGCCCTTGTCGTCATCGCAGCTACAACCGTTCCCGCTCCCGTTGCCGCTGCCCTTGCTGTCGTCGCAGCTGCAGCCGTTTCCACTCCCGTTGCCCTTGCCGTTGCTGTCGTCGCAGCCGTTGCCGGTGGGGCTGGTGACGTCGGGGCGGACGCCCGCGACGGCAATGCCAGTAGCGGGGCCCGTCTGTGCCTGGACCGGAGCGGCGAGCACGAAGGCACCGAGGGTGAGCACCACGCTTGCGGTAGTACAGGCCATGTAGCGGCGCATGCAGTTCACTTCCGACTCCTGACTGTCAGCGAGTAGGGCACAAGCAGCGAGTGAGACATGATCGACGCTAGGGCCGCTTCGCCCGCGCCGTCCTCCTGGACTAGATCATTCGTGTGCACAGGCCCGATATATGTGGACGAGTCCGGCACGAAAGAGGCCCGTCATCGGCCGGATGTTTGAGTGCCTCGCCGCACGCGTACAAGCTGACCGACCCGGAGGGGATCGCTTCGCGCCAGCAGGTGGAGGCCATCGCCGCCGCGTTGGGCTCGGCAGCCGGGTTTCACCAGCTAACCCGCGCGTCAGCCCGGACGTCCAGCGGGTCCTCGGCCGCGCCCCGCGCCCCTTCGCCGGCTGGCTCGCCCACAATGTCGTCGCGTTCCGCTGAGACTGATCAGCGCCGCCGGAGCTGACCTTCGTGCTAGGCGAACCGGAGTCCTGCGGGCTGTTCGGCCGGGAAGGGGCCACACGTCCCCCTGTACGCCTATGTCTCCGCTCTGAAACACGGAGAGCCGCACCGCGACGATGCAAGAGCCGACGCTTTCCCGTGACGTCATGTACCGCCTCCACGCCAAGGGCATCTTCGCCCTCGGGGACGACAGCCGTCCGGGTCAGCGCAGTCGACCTTGCACGCCCTCAGACACGCCTGGAGGTGCCACGACGACGAGGAGGCCGGCCCCCAGCAGATGCACCGGACCGGATGCGAAGGCACGCCAGCCACTGCGGGGGTCTCGGCAAGCTCGGCATCCCCGTGACGCTGCCGCCGGCCTTCGTGACGTCCTTGTCGCGCCGGGCGAGGACACCGGCGCGCCCCGGCGAAGGCCGAGGACCTGGAAGCCGTCGTGGCCCGCCACGTACGCACAGCCGAGGCACTCGCCCGGTGGGCTGCCCACCAGTCGGCGGACGCCCGGATCGGGGCCGCAGACCGGGCACCTCCGTCTTCCAACGGCGGAACATCACCCGAACAGCGTCACAAAGCCGGCAGCAGGCCCCACGTCTGCAGGGCGTAGGGCCGTCCCTTCTCCTCCCCCTCGATCAGTGGCACGTCGAGCAGTCTGAAGCCCGCCTTGGTGGCCACGGCGACGCTTGCGGCGTTCTCGGCCTCCAGCTCCAGGATCACTTGTCCCACGCCCAGTTGCTCGAAGGCATACGCAGCCATCACCCGCACCGCCCGTGCGGCCAGCCCCTGGCCACGGTGCGCCGGGCCTATCGCGTAGCCGATCTCTGCGCCCTGGGAGGCGCGCCGCAGCATCACCTCGCCGAGCGGCGCGCGGCCGTCAACGGTGACGGCAAGCAGGATGGTCGTACCCTCCGCCCGCAGCTGTCGGTCCCGGTCCAGCCGCGCGCGAGCGGCCGCTTCGTCGAAGGGGGAGACGATCGGCGTCCAGTACGCGATGTCGGGATGGTCGAACAGATCCGGCATAGCGGCCAGATCTGCTTCCGTCCAGTCACGCAGGACAAGACCTTCCCCTGTGAGCTCAATCCGCTCGGGAAAGGATGACGGGGTGCTGCTCATGGTGCCGGTCCTCCCTGGCCTGACAAGACAGGGCAGCATAACTGGCACAGTCATCGACTCGCCCCCGAAAACTTCTCCCGCTTGGATGCGAACGGCGAACGGAAGTGGTGGTCAGCAGCGCAGGCCGACGATGCCCCAGCCGCGACGCTCCGCCTCCGTGACCACCTCTCCCCAGTCGGTGAGAAAGTCGGCAAACGATTCGAAGGACCTGATCCATCCGCTGGACTCCGCGGCATGCTGGGTGAACGGCTCGCGCAGAACCTCCAGTTGGGGTGCCACCCGGTCCACCACGTCGCGTGCTCTGGGTTCGACGAGGTCACGCATGTGATCCCAACGATGACCGGCCCAAAAGTGCGGCTTGTACGAGCCGAGCGTGTTCCGCAGGGCGTATCTGCCGTACCAGTCCTCCCCCGGGTGCGTGGACCACGACCAGCCATGCTCGAAGAGGCCATCGCTGTACGCCTCTCCGAACGCGGCATCGACCAGCAGCTCTTCCCGGTCGCCAGGCTGTGCCGCCTCGACCCGCGGCCAGTCCACGATCAGCACTTCTATGCCCACGCCCATCACGTCAGCGTAGGACAGGGGGTGAGCGTTTGATCAGCGCGCGGCCGCCCGTTCCGCAACGCGGTCGTCGAGGCCGCAGGCGGCATCACCGACATCGCCCGGCTGGTCGAGCGGCGCAAGCGCTCTTTGCCGCAAACTCGACGAGCTACTTGTCCCGTAAAGCAGGACTACCGTGCTGGCGGGGAACATCGACGAGAACTCACTCCCAGGGAACGTTCACCGGGCTGGTGCGGGGGACTTGTGGGGGACTCGCTCGCGTCGGACGAGGCTGGCTGGGTCACAATGCAGTCATGAATGATCAGGCCCGAACCTCCGGTCGCCCGCTTCTGCGTCGCCCCCAGGACGGCGAACTCATTGACGTCGCCGGTGTCGAGCACTTCTTCCGCCTCACCGCGGAGCACACAGGTGGGCACTTCGCCTTCGAGGAGTTCAGCCTCGCCCCCGGCACCATCGGCGCCAGGCCGCACGTCCACGACGGACACGACGAGTACTTCTACGTCCTTGAGGGCGAGCTCACACTCCACACCGGAGACGGCGAGGTGACGGCCGGCCCCGGGCATCTGCTCGCCGCCACGCGCGGCACCCCGCACGGCTTCCGCAACGCGGGCTCGGTCCCCGCACGCGCCCTGTGCCTCTACACGCCCGCGGGCTATGAAGACTACTTCCGCGATGTCCACACCGCCGTGAGCGCCGGGGCCGAGGCGACCGACGAGCTCCTGGCGGAATTCCGCAGCCGCTACCGCACCAGCTCCTACCAGGCTGACTCACACACCGCAGTAACTGACCGGCCGGACTGAGACCGGAGAGCAACCAGCGTTCCGAAACCCTACGACCAGGGAATTCCGCAGAACTTGACCGATCAGAGATGCCCACCGCACCCGTTCATGGCCGAAGTCGGGCGAATGCCTCCAGCCGCCGCCGGTGGTAGTCGAGGTCTTCCGCGTCGTGCTCCACGCCTCGTGCCGTCTCCCGCGTGAAGTGGACGCTCTCACACCGCAGCCGGTGTCGCATCAGCTGTACCAGCGCCTCGTCGTCGAGGATCTCCGCGGTGCCTCCGGCCTGCAGGTAGGTGTTGGCGAAGCGGCGTGCGTCCGCGATGTCCTCGCAGAAGTCGTCTGTGAACTCCATTGCGGCACTGGCGACTTCCACCTCCGGCGGAGCCACCAGTGCCTCGTCCCAGTCGAGAACGGCGATGAGCCGTGTCGGGTCGTCGCGCTCGGCGAGCAGGTTGCCGTGGTAGTAGTCGCCGTGCAGCGGGTGTCGTAGCCGGGCCCGTGCCGAGAAGTCCGCAAGCCACTTGTCCAGCTGCGGGTCACGCAGTCCCGGATCGTCGTAGGTGGCGCGGCCGTCCAGCCCGGTCTGCAAGAAGCACGGCCGCGGCCGGGGAGGTGGTTCGACCGCGGCCAGCGCCCGGTGCAGCCGGGCCAGCAGCCGCGCCGCCGGAGCCGATGCCGCTGCCTCCTTCGAAGCCCACACCCCATCGACATAGGGCCACAGTGACACCGCTCGCCCCTCGATCCGTACCACCGTCGCCCCACCTCGGCCCGGCAGCGCCAGCGGTGCCACCGCCTCGGCGCAACCGCAGGCTCGCGCCGCCGCCGCGACCCGGTGACACCACTCCGCTTCGGTCGGGTCCTTCCCGGACGGGCCGATGCGGACCACGTTGTCGCCGACTCTCCAGGCGGCGGACTCCTCACCGCCGTAAAGGCGTGTGGCCGGTCCACTGACTCCGCAGGCCCTCCGTGCCGCCGCCGTCAGCGGAACCTCCGCGATCGCCACGCTTGCTCTCCTGTTCTCCGTTGTTCTCCGTCCCAGCCGTAGGTCCGTCACTGGGTATCGATGCGCAGGTCCCTGATGTACCAGTGGTGCCGCGTCCCGTCCCCGCCCCGCGTGTGCTTGCCGGGAACAAACCCCGCCCGCTGGGCGACTGCGACAGATGCGGTGTTCTCCGGCTCTACCCGGATCACCGCCTCCTTACCGCCCTCATCTGCCGCGTACCGGGAGACCAGGAGGACCGCGCGGGTGGCCAGGCCGCGACCCCTCCACGACGGGTAAAGGCCGTAGGCGACGTTCACCTGGCCGGGGGCCAGGCCTTCTGCTGCGAACCGCAGGTCGAGCGTGCCGGCAAGCATCTCGTCGGCGCCGACCCTGATGCCGAAAGCGCGGAGTGGCCCGGCCGTCTCCCACTGTTCCCGGCAGTGCCGGATGTAGGCTTCGACGCCCGCGCGTGTACCGGGACCGCCGCTGAGCCAGCGAACCATCGGCTCGTCCTCTCCTGCAAGGTGTGTCTCCGCATCGTCCAGGCGCAGCGGGGACAGAGCGATGATCCCGTCGGACAGCTTGATTTCACGCATCTGCCGATTCTTGGCGTCGGCGCCCCTTCACGCCAAGGGCGTGCTCGGCGATGCACGCCGCTCCGCACGCGGTGATCCGGTTGCCCGGCATGTGGAGGTCGGAGCCCGGCTCCGGCCCCCACGTCGTGCCGCTACCGGTCCGTGGACAGCGGCGGGGAACCAGTCGGCCGCCTCACCGTTCTCGTCGGTCGCCGGGCACACAGTCGCTTCGACGGCGGGGCCGCCGTATGTCTGCTGCACATGGCCGGCTATTTGTCGCAGCCTCGGATGTCGTCGACGCACTCTTCCTCTTCGACCTGGTCCTTGCCGATGGTGTTGAGGCGCCAGTGGATGAGGCCGGTGGTTCTGCTGTCAGGACTGTCGATGGTGGCGGTGAACGGTGTGTCCGTCGCGGGGATGTTGAACCGGTCAGCCTCGTGGTCGTTGCAGGGCACCGTCCAGTCCTGTGCCTCCTTGCCGCGCCTGAGCCGGAGGGTGAGTTCGCCGGCTTCGGGGCTGTCGCAGCTGACGTCGAGGCGGTAGGGCCGCTTCCCGGGCGTACGGAAGGTCCGGCGCAGGCCCTCCATGATGTCCGGGTAGCCCTCGTCGACAAGTTCGGCGTCCGGGTCGTGGACAGCGCGTGCGAGACGCTTCATTGCCTGTTCGTAGTCGCCCTTGCCCCACACGTCAGTGGTGTCCGAGCCGGTGGGAGGGGTCGGCGACTTGGTGACGGCGGGGCTCTCCTTGCCCCCGTGCCCGCTCGTCTCCGGTGCGGAGCTGCACCCGCTGATCACGACAGCCCCGAGGAGGACGACGGCGAGGGGGCGTATAAGCATGTTGGTCATGATATGCGGCACCGAGCGCATCCTTTGAGGTGCGCCCGGCGGCCTTCCTCTCTGTCAGGTTCAGGCAGCGGTACCGCGGCGGAGCAGGCCGGGGCCGCACACATCGGTACAGGTGTCACCGTCGCGGTCTTCCTCGTCGGGCGTGCCGTTCGGTGCACGGCTGCGCTGGGAGTACGCCTTGGCCGGCGGGGGGACGAGCATGTATTCGCGGCCGAGGTCGGAGGCGGACGCGTCGCCGTACATGGTGACCTCGCCGTCGGACCAGCGGACGACGAGGTCGTCCGGCCAGGTGTTGCCGCCGTACTTGCCGGTGGCGATGCCCCGGGCGTACTTCCAGGTGGATCCGGGCTCGGCGATCTTGAGTTCGTTGGCCTGGCGGACGGAACCGGAGGTGGGGAGCTTGGAGTGCTCGTTGATGTCCTTGAAGATCGACACCTCACCGTCGGACCACTTGACGATGAGGTCACCGTCCTTGGTCTTCTGCGAGGAGGTGTGGAAGGTTCCGGAAGCGGCGGCGACGGCGTTGCGCCACAGTCCCGGGGAGCCCATCTCGAAGTCCTTGCGGGGCTTGTCGGGCGTGCTGTCGTTGACGGCCTGGTTGTACAGCCGGACGACATCGGCGTCGAACTGTGAGCTGTAGGACGTATTCGGGGTGGGCCCGCCGGTTTTGTAGCCGTCGATGACGCCGATGATGTCGCCGCGTCTGCCGTCGAAGTTCCGGATGAACGGGCCGCCGGAGGAACCTCCGGCGAACGCGTCGCAGTCGATCGCCAGGAACCGGCCCTGGTAGCCGCGGGTGTTGCTCTTGCACACCAGGGGCTTCTTCGCGTCCCCCGGGAAACCGATCAGGGTGACGTTGCTCTGCGCCAGGCTTGCGGAGTGGACGGTCTTGAGCTCATTGCCCTGGCCCACGGCGTTCTCCAGGAACTGGCCCTTGGAGTTCGGCCCTGTACGCAGGAAGGCGAAGTCCACGTCATCGGCCGACACGGGGCCTTGCTCCAGGTAGCGCCGGTCCAGCCAGATCTTGTTCTTCTTGACCGGGAAGACGCCGTAGGGCGCGATTCCCTTTCCGGGCTTGTCCGGGTGCTGCTTCCAGCCGGGTGCGAAGGCCAGCGACCGGTGCCGGTCGTTGTCCGTCAGGCAGTGCGCGGCGGTGATCACCAGGGACTTGTTCGGTGAGGTGACGACGGAGGCGGAGCAGAACTGATCCCGGTTGGACGGGTCCTTCTGCGGATCGTCATCGGGATTGATGAGGAACACGCCTGCCGTGGGGATGCCCTTGGCGTCCCACTTCGACGGGGAGCGCATCACACCGCTGCGGCCCCCTGGCGTGCGGGCCTTGTCACTGTCGACCGGAACCGCGTCGGCGATCCGCTCCGAGGTCCAGTACGCCTCTGCGGCTTTGGCCTCCTCGATCTCCTGCGGCGTGGTCTTCAAACCGTCATCGGAAGCGTCGCCGGTCCCCGGTGTGGAAGTGGCCTCCGGTCCGGGGGTGATGTCGGGCTCGCCCGCCTCCCCTTCGCTTGCCTTTCCTTGCTTCGGCGAAGCGGTAGGCCGAACGGCGGGAGCCTGCGTCGGCGTCTCCGCGGGCTTGACGGCAGTGGATGGCGTTGGATCCGCCGTGCCGGAGAGAGGCGATGGATCCGCCGCCGTGCCGGAGACAGCCGGTGGTTGCGCCGTGCCGGAGACAGGGGAAGCCGCCGCCACGCCAGGCGAGGTGAGCAGCACGACCGTGGCCGCGGCGCTGAGCGCAGCGGCACGTATTCGGTGGTTCATCAGGATCTTTCGAGTTCGTTCCATTTGACGCGTATGCGCCATACAAGTCCGCGACCCTACCGTATTGGTCTAGTCCACTTGCACAAGGGTGTGCAGGTCGCGTTGGATCGCTTCGGCGAGCCGATCGAGGGGCGGGTGGAGTTCGTCGACGCTGTCCAGGGCGAGGGAGGCGCCCTCAGCCAACGAGCAGGACCGACGGGTGCACGCGTTCCAGGAGAAGATCCTTGGCAACAGCGATGATCCCTTCGGTGTCGCCTCGACCGGTCTGACCTGGCTACCGAAAGAACAACACTTCGGCATCACACACGAAAACCGGCTCGTGGCACACGCAGGCCTGCTGCGACTGCCTGTCGTGATCGGCGACGCCGAGACGGAGGTGGTGGGCGTCGGCGGGGTGGCCGTCGCACCCGGCATGCAAGGTCAGGGCCTGGCTCGGCTCGTCGTCTCGGCCGCACTGGAGCACGCCCGCACGATGGGCCCTCAGCATGCGCTCCTGTTCTGCCGACCTCCCCTCGTGGCGCTCTACCAGCGCCTCGGATGGCACCCGCTCGACGAGGACGTACGCGTCGAACAACCCGAAGGCCGCCTGGTGACCATGCCGCTGCGGACCATGGTGACGCCCCTGCACGACGACGCCCGCTGGCCCTCAGGGCCAGTACGGCTGCGCTCGCTGCCCATGTGACGGACGCCTTCGGGAAGGCCACCCAGCGCACGACAAGGGTTCCTCCGTCTGGCGCCAATGTCCGTTCGGATCTCGGGCTCTGGCCCCGGAGGCTGTCCACGGTGTTACAGGGCGATCAGGCCGGCTGTCGTCTCCTTGAAGCCGCAGGCATCGAAATAGAAGGAACGCAGGTGTTCCTCGAAGTCGACGTGGAGCCATTCACAGTTCGCGGCACGAGCTTCATGAGCCGCGGCTGCGACCAGTGCGGCACCAACACCTGTCCCCTGCCGATGCCGGCCGACCACTGTGTCCAGGATGAAGGCGTGGACTCCACCGTCCCAGACCACGTTGACGAAGCCGATCAGCGAACCGTCTTCCCAGGCACAGACCCAGCCGAGACTGTGGCGCTCAAGTCGTTCTCGCCAGTCGGCCTGAGCGACCGGGTGACCGAAGCCGTCGGCATGCAGCGCGTTGAGGGCGGCGTTGTCGAAGTCACCCCGCCACTCGTAGTTGACCGTCACTCCATGATCGTAAGGTCCGTGCCAAGTTCAGCGATCGGATGACGAAGCGAGGCGCACGCGCTCGCGGAGGAGAGGGACGACGGCCGTCACGCGGCGACACCCCACCACACCGCCCACGGTACGAACCCGACCGCGGCCAGTCCGACCGGGGCCAGGCGCAGCCAGACGGCCCAGCTCGGCGTCAGCCGGCGGCGCCGGAGTGCGGCCGCAGAGACACCCGCGGACACCACCACGGCGACGGCAAGACCCTGCACCACCAGCCACAAAGCCGGACGGCCCCACACGACGGGCGCCGCTGCACCGTTCCCCGCCACGAAGACGGCGGTCGAACAGGCCACCGTCGCCACGACCGCCAGCATGCCGAACCCGGCCAACCACCGCACCGGGCGCAGCACCGGGCCGCAGCGCGGGAGAGCACTCAGCGGATAGGCGGCGAAGCCGAGGAGCAGCAGCGCCGGGGTGAGCCAGGCCCAGGCGTGGTCCGGCACAGGGGTGCTGGCGAGTGCCTGCCCGGGTGCGGGAGCGGCGCTCGACGCCGGTGGGTGGCCGGCGGCGACGGCCCGCACCCATGAGGTCATGGTCTGCGTATAGCGCGGGACAAGGTCCCCCAGCTTCTTGCCGTGGAAGAGCGGGCCGCCGATCCGGTCGAACCCGTCCGACGTGCGGTGCCCGTTGTGCGCACCGCCGTCGACGAAGCCGATGACGGCGTGCCGGTTGCCCGCACGGGCCAGGGCCTCGCGGAAGATCCGTGCGCTCTCCTGGGGCGGCACCTGTGTGTCGTGATCGCCCCACAGAGCCAGCACCGGCGTTCGGTGGAGCCGCTCCAGCACCGGCAAGGGGTCGTAGCCGGCCGCCGGGAACAGACCGGTCGAGGCCAGGAATTGGGCGCTGGGGCCGGCCACGGTGCGACGGAACGGTCCGCCCACCCCTTGGTGGCGCAGGTGCGTGGTGAGGTTCCAGGCCTGGGTACGCAGCGGGTCGTAGCCGGGTCCGCCGATGGTGACGACGAACGCGACGTCGGTCGAGCGCGACGCGGCCAGCGGCGCCACCCAGCCCCCCTCGCTGAACCCCCACAGCCCGACCTGGCGTGCGTTCACCCCGCTCCTGGACCGCAACAACCGCACTCCGGCCAGCGCGTCGTCAGCCAGCAGGCCGAAGTCCACATGGAGCCGGGAGTAGCCGACGGTCCGCTTGTCGTAGACGAGTGTGGTGATCCCGGCCCGGGCGAACGCCTCGGCCTCCTGCCGGTACTCCTCCCGGGGCCCGGAGCCCGAGCCGCCGACGAGCACGATGCCGGCTCCCGCTCCGGGTGCTCCCCTTGTGCTGAGGACGGTGCCGTGCAGGACGAGCCCACCGCCACCCCGGAAGGTGACCTCCTGGCGGACCAGGACCGGCCCGTCTTCGCTTGCGTACGCCATCGGCGCGGCCAGCAGGAGGAGGGCGCCGACCAATGCCCCGGACAAAACGGCCAGTACGGAGCGTACCGGTGATGCGGATCTAGCCGAGAGCGCCACAGCGCGTATCCCCCTTGTGTTGTCGGTCGGTCCGCGCGGTCAGTCGGTCTCGGGAATTCCGAGCAGCCGGACGAGCACGGTCCGTGCCTCGGGCGCGTCCTCGGGTCCCCGGGCCGAGTACCGGTAGAGGAGCGCGATGTACTCCTCGAAGAACGCGCGGAGTTGGCCGGGGTCCACCCGGAGCGTGGCGCGCGAGAAGAGCGCCGCGTCGGCCCAGGGCCCCAGCGTGTCGCGCGCCTCCTCGAACCGCCGGGCGGAGTCGATCAGTTCGGCGAGATTGAGCCGGTGCATCTCGGTCAGCGCCTCGCGCATCTGCGGGGTCTGCCGGCTGTACGGCGGGAACCGCCGGTCCCCCGGCACTGCCCGCCACCACCGCTCCCGCCCCTTCGCCAGCTCCGGGACCTCCTCGACGAAGCCATGCTTGGCCAGCTGCCGCAGGTGGTAGCTGACCAGCCCCGTGCTCTCGCCCAACTCGCGTGCCAGCGCGGCGGAGTTGGCCGGTCCCCGGCGCAGGCATTGCTCGATCTTCTGCCGCATCGGGTGCGCGAAGGCGCGGAGCGCCTCGACATCGGTGATCTCCTGGGCGGGCGGTTGTTCGGCCATGCCGGAAGACTACGAGTTGCAAAGGGTGCTTGCAAGTGACCCTTGCAACCTTCGGCCGCGGACCGGGCCACCACCTCGCCGCACCGTGCCGGCCAGGACGGATAGGGTGGGTGGAGATCGGCAGGGACGGGTTGCGCGAGGGCGGCGGACGGCATGGGCGGTGCCGAGGACAGCAGGAGCACGGGCACCGGGCGCCCGACGTCGCGGGACGTCGCCCGGCTCGCCGGCGTGTCGCACACCGCGGTGTCCTTCGTGTTCAACGGTCGCGCCGAGGGCAATCTCTCGCCCGCCACCCAGGAACGCATCCGGCAGGCCGCCGCCCGGCTGGGCTACCGCCCCGACCCCGTCGCCCGCGGTCTGCGCCGTCGCCGTACGGCCGTGATCGGGCTGGTCACCGACGAGATCGCGTCCTCCCCGTTCGCCGGTCGGCTGCTGCGCGGCGCCATGGAGACCGCCTGGGACAGCGACCACCTCGTCCTCACCGTCGACTCCGGCGGCGACCCCGCGAAGGAGGACGCGGCCGTCGCCGAACTGCTCGACCGGCGCGTCGACGGCATCATCTACGCGGCCATGTCACTGCGCCGGGTCCGCGTCCCCGAGGGCCTGCACCGCACCCACTCCGTGCTCGCCAACTGCCTGCCCGAGGACGACTCCCTGCCCTGCGTCGTCCCCGCCGAACGCGCCGGCGGCCGTACGGCGGCCCGCCTGCTGCTCGACGCGGGCCACCGTCGGCTCGCCGTGATCGGCGGCCTGGACGACATCGCCTCGGCCGAACGTACCCGCGGCTTCCGGGACGCGCTGCGCGCCGAGGGCATCGCCGTGCCCAAGGAGTGGATCGTGCGCGGCGGCGGGGAGATCTCCGCGGGATACGCCGGGGCGCTGCGCCTGCTCGACGGGGTCGAGCCGGGCCGCCGCCCCACCGGCGTCCTGTGCTACAACGACCGGGTCGCGGCGGGTGTCCTGCACGCCGCGGCCCGGCTCGGGATCGACGTGCCCGCCGGTCTGTCGGTGGTCGGCTACGACGACCAGGAGCACATGGCCGCGTTCCTCACCCCTCCGCTCACCTCGGTCGCACTGCCGCACCGGGCGATGGGCGAGGCGGCGGCCCGGCTGCTCCTGGACTCCATCGGCACCGGCCGTACGCCGCCCGCGACCCCCCGGCGCCTGGCCTGCCCCATGGTCAGCCGTGCTTCCGTGGGTCCGGCGCCCACCCCGTGACCTGGGCACCCGGCCCGTCGACCACCAGCTCGGCGATGTCGCCGGGGCGACGGTAGACGCGCTCGGTGATCATCGCCCGTTCCTCGACGAAGAGTTCGAGCAGCGAGCCGTCGACGAGTAGCCGGATCGCGAGTTCTGGGCCTTTCGGCACGTGCACGGTGATCGGGGCGGAGCCCTCCCGGCCGGTCCGGGGCCAGGCGCTGCGGTCGAGGAGGACGGTTCCCCCGGCGGGGTCCGCCCGGACGGTCAGCTCCCGGCCCGAAGCGTCCCGGAGCAGGCTCACCGTGGTCGGTTCGCACGCGGTGACCGTCAGGTCGTATGTCTCCGGAAGCGGAGCCCGGCCCGGCGCGGTGACGAACGGCTCGGCCGGACGCAGAAGACCGAGTTCCGGGGCCGGACGGACGCGCAGCGAGCCGTCGGGGTGCACGTCGACGACCCGTGGCGCGGTGAGCACGCCCGCCCATCCGGCCCGGTCCACCTCCTCGCCCGGCCGGGCCTCCCACGACCAGCCCCACAGCAGTACGCGGTCCGGCTCCTGGAGCACGGCGGGAGCGTAGAAGTCCCGCCCCTGGTCGAGCCGGCCGCCGGTGCGCGGCACGAACCTCAACGTGCCCTGGCTGTCGGCTATTAGATGACCCGTCAGATATGCGGTCGAGCACGGATCTCCGTCCCACAGGGACACCAGGAGTACATGGTCGCCGCCGGCTGTCCGGTACAGGTGCGGGCACTCCCAGCCCACCGCCTTGTCGCCGAACGCGCACGCGGCCACCGGGTCCCTGCCGTCCAGCAGCACACCGGCGAACCGCCAGTCGGTCAGGTCGTCGCAGTCGTAGAGCAGGACCGACGGCGTGCCGTCGGCGTGCCCGGCCCCGACGAGGGCCCAGCACCGGTCCGCGTGGCGGAAGACGAACGGGTCGCGGAACATCACCACGTCCAGTCCCGGCGGCGGCCCTGCCACCACGGGCGCCGGCAGCGACGTCCATTCGGTCAGCCGCTCGTCGTCCGGGTCCTCCGCCCGCGCCAGGCAGATCGTGCCCAGACCGGTGTGGTCGCGGTCGATTCCCGTGTACACGGCGGTCGGTGTGCCGGCGTCGTCGACCACGCATCCCGACCAGCAGCCCGCCTCGTCCGGGCCGCCGGGTGTCGGCGCGAGGGCGACCGGGTGGTGCTCCCAGTGGACGAGGTCGCTGCTGGAGGCGTGGCCCCAGTGGATGTCGGCGTGGACCGGGGCGTGCGGGTTGTACTGGTGGAAGAGGTGGTGGCGGTCGTGCCAACGGAAGGGCCCGTTGGGGTCGTTGATCCAGCCCGCGGGCGGACGGACCCGGAAGCGGGGGGCGTGGGGGTCGTGGCTCACCGGTTGACTCCTGCCGAGGTGATGCCCTCGCGCAGCGGGCGCTGGCCGACGACGAACACGGCGACGGCGGGGAGCATCGACAGCACGACTCCGGCCAGGACCACCGAGATCGACCCGGTGCCGAGGTTGCCCTGCAGGGAGACCAGGCCCAGCGGAAGTGTGTAGTTCTGGCTGGAGGTCTCCAGGATCAGCGGGCGGAAGAACTCGTTCCAGTGGTAGTTGAAGGCCAGCACGCCGACGATCGCCAGGCCGGGTGTGGCCAGCGGCGCGTACACCGAGCGGAAGATCCGCCAGGGCCCCGCACCGTCCAGCATGGCCGCCTCGCCCAGGTCCTTCGGCATGCCGAGGAAGTACTGGCGCATCAGGAAGGTGCCGAAGGCGGTCGGGAAGGCCGGGATGATCAGGCCGAGGAGTGTGTCGGTGAGGCCCATCGACTTCAGCACCAGGAACACGGGCACGATGGTGACCTGCAACGGCACCATCATGGTCGCGAGGACCAGGCCGAACAGCGGCTTCTTGAGAGGGAACTCCAGGCGCGCGAAGGCGTATCCGGCCAGGCCGGCCGTGATCATCTGGCCGACTGCGATCAGCGCCGTCACCAGCGTGGAGTTCAGGGCGAGCAGCCACACGTCGAGCTGCTGGAAGACCCCGTGGTAGGCCGCGGTCGTCGGGTGCGTCGGGATGATCTGCGGAGGCAGGTCGAAGGACTGGGCCGGGGTGCGCAGGGAGGTGGAGACGGTCCAGATGACCGGGCCGAGCGTCACCAGGGCGCACACGGTCAGTCCGGCGATCCGGGCCCAGGGGGCGAGCGAGTGACGTACGCGGCTCAGGGTCAGGGTTGCTTGGCTCATGCGGCTCACCGGCTCACTGGTAGTGGACGAAACGCCGGCTGAGCCGGAACTGGAGGGCGGTGACCGCCATGATCAGCGCGAAGAGCAGCACTCCCACCGCAGATGCCTCACCGAAGTCGAGCTGCTCGAAGGCCCGCTCGTAGATCACCATGACCACGGTGCGGGTGGAGTCGCCGGGTCCGCCGTCGGTGAGGACGTACGGCTGCTCGAAGACCTGAAGGGCGTTGATGATGCCGACGACCGACGCGACGAGGAGCGTCGGCGACAGCAGCGGCAGCGTGATGCCGAGGTGCTTGCGCAGGCCGGTCGCGCCGTCGAGGGCGGCGGCCTCGTGGATCTCCTTGGGGATGTTGTTCAGACCGCCGACGAACAGCAGGAACGAGAAGCCGAACTGCTGCCAGACGTAGACCAGGATCACCGTGGCCATCGCCGCGTGCTCCGAGGTCAGCCAGGGCACGGGCGCGACGCCGACCAGGCCGATCAACCAGTTCACCACCCCGAAGTCCTGGTTGAACAGGTACTTCATCACCACCGAGATCGACGCGGCGGACAGCACCAGCGGGAAGAAGAACGCCGAACGGAACACCGACCGCAGCCACACCGGCATCCGCCCGTTCAGCGCGAGCGCCAGCGCCAGCGCGATCAGAAGTTGCAGCGCGACCGCGAGGACCATGAAGAGGAGCGTGTTGCGGAAGGAGACCAGGACGGTCGAATCCGTGAATGTGGTGCGGTAGTTGGCGCCGCCGGCGAAACGGGGCGGGTCGATCACGTTCCAGCGGAACAGGCTCAGCACGACCGACCCGATAATCGGCACGACCGTGAAGACGACGATGCCGACGACCGTGGGCGCCAGGAACAGCGCGGCCAGCAGCCGGGAGCCGCGGTCGCGGACGGAGGGCCGTGCGGCGACGGCGGGTGGCGCGGCGGGCCGTGGACGTGCGGCCGGGACCTGGGTGTTCGTCATACCTCACGCTCCATGGCCTTCTCCAGGTCGCCCTGCATCCGGCGCAGTGCGGGACGGACCGCACGGGGCGAGGCCAGCGCGGTGCCGGTGTACTTGAGCAGGACGTCGGTCACCTCGGCGACCTGCGGCGGCGCCGGGATCGGGCCGGTGTCGGGAAACCGGTCGAGGGTGTCGTAGAAGACCTGCCAGTGCGCCGGGCCGCTTCCGGCGTAGCGGGCGGCGTTCAGCATCGAGCGCCGGGCCGGGGTGGTCTGGTTGCTGCGGAACAGCCGGGTCATCGTGTCCTGGCGGACGGCGTACTTGATGAACTCCCAGGCGGCGTCCTGTTTCTTCGAGGTCCGCAGCAGCGCGTAGCCCGCGGCGCCGAACTGGTGGCGCTGGGTGCGCCAGCGCGGGAAATACTGCACGTCGTAGTCGGCCGCCTGCATTCCGGCCAGCTGCAGGCCGCCCGCCCAGAAGCCGCCCGCCGGCGTGACGCCGACGCGGCCGGTGGAGAACACACCGACCAGGTTGCTGCCGTTGCCGCCCTCGGGCCGGGTGCACAGGTCCTCCTGGACGAGGGAGGCGAGATAGTCGTACGCCTCCTCGACCCGGTCGGCGGTGGCCTGCGGGGTCGTCCAGCGAAAGCCCCCACCGCGCCCATGCCGGTCGGCGGCCGGGTAGAAGGTGTCCCACAGCCAGGAGCCACCGGGCGCCTTGGACTCCTTCAGCAGGTTCGTGCCGTTCGCGAAGAGCCAGGGCACCACGCCGCCCCACAGCCGGTTGGTCCAGAAGTACGGCGTGAAGTGCGCATCGCCGGCACGCTTCATCTCCCGCAGCAACGCGGTGAAGTCGTCCCGGCTCCAGTCGGCCGGCGGGAAACCCGCGCCCGCCCGCTTCAGCACCTGCTTGTTGAGGTACATGTCGGCGGCGTTGAACTCCATCGGGAGCTGGTAGAGGCTCCCCTCGTACATCATCGACTCCACCAGCGAGGGGTGGACGTCGGCGAAGTACGAGCGCAGCTCCGCCGCGTCCCGGCGCACCCAGCGATCCAGTGGCACGCCGAGCCGCCGGGCGAACAGCTGCACACCCTCGGTGGCCACATAGACCAGGTCGGGCGCGGCGCCCGCGGCGATCTGGGTGAGGATCTTCGCGAAGAAGTCCGACCAGTCGACGGCCTGCACCGCGTTGACCCGCAGCGGGATGTCGGGGTGGAGCCGGTGGAAGCCCTCGGTGAGGGCGTCGACGGCGGCCGGGTCGAAGGCGGAGCCGAGGGTGGCGACGACGAGGGAGCCGTCGTCGCGGCCGGGGATGTCGGCTGCGGTGAGCCGGTCCCAGCTCGCGGCGGCAGCGGCCAGGGCGGATGCCCCCGCTCCGTACGCGCCGTACCGCAGCAGCGTGCGGCGAGGGAGGTTCGAGTCGGTCATCGAACGGGCCTAACTCGTGTTAGATCAGGGTTGATGACCCAGATGATGTGAACCGGACAACAGGCCTGTCAAGGGCCGGGAACGCTTGACCTTTAACGAGTTAGGTCTACAGTCCTCGTTCACACGAGCCGCCTGTTTCACGCCCCCTGCGTTGCGAGCCGCACTCGCGTGCGTCACGAGCCGTCATGGGCCCTGATGGGCCGTCACGAGAGGAACGATGCGTCATGCCCGGAACATCGGGGATCTCCCGGAGAGCGTTGTTCGCGGGTTCGGCCGCGGGCACCGCCGCCGCGCTGCTGCCCGCCGGACCGGCGACGGCCGCCCCGCAGCCCGAGGCTACGGCCAGGGGTAGGGCCAAGGCCGGGGCGAGCGGCGCGAGTTACCGTGCCGCGTACCACTTCACGGTCCCCGACCAGTGGAAGAACGACCCTCAGCGGCCCATCTGGATCGATGGCGAGTACCACTACTACTACCTCTACAACGCCGACTACTTCACCGGCGCCGTCGGCACCGCGTGGCGCCTGGCCACCACCAGGGACCTGGTCTCGTTCAGCGACCGCGGGGTCGCCGTGCCCAAGGACACCACGCCGGGCGGCGACCTCTGGTCGGGCTCGGCGGTGGTCGACACCGGCAACACGGCCGGCTTCGGTGCGGGCGCGGTCGTCGTCATCGTCACCATGTCCCCCGGTGGCGGCACCGACCATCAGGAGCAGTTCCTGTACTACTCGACCGACGGCGGCCGCTCCTTCAGCAACTACGGGACCGACCCCGTCCTGCCCAACCCGGGCGTCGCCGACTTCCGTGACCCCAAGGTGATCCGCGACGAGGACCGGGGGCGCTGGGTGATGGCCCTTGCCGAGAACGACAAGATCGGCTTCTACCATTCCGACGACCTCAAGTCCTGGGTGTACGCGGGCGGCTTCGTCCACGACGGCATCGGCGTCCTGGAGTGCCCCGACCTGTTCCGTATCACCGCCGGCGACGGCACCGTCAAGTGGGTGCTCGGCGCGAGCGCCAACGGCAAGAGCTCGGGGCTGCCCAACACGTACGCCTACTGGACGGGTTCCTTCGACGGCAGCGCGTTCACCGCGGACGCGAGTGACCCGCAGTGGCTCGACCACGGCTGGGACTGGTACGCCGCCGTCACCTTCGAGAAGCGGGACGCGAGCGGCGCGGTGGACTCGGGTGCCCGGTATGCGATCGGCTGGGTGAACAACTGGGACTACGCCAACACCACCCCCACCATCGACTGTGACGGCTTCAACGGCAGCGACTCCATCGTCCGCGAGGTCATCCTGAAGAAGGCGTCCGACGGCACCTGCTACCTCGCCTCCCAGCCCGTCGCCGGCCTCGACTCGTATGTCTCCCGGACCGTGAACCTGGGCGACGTGACCGTGAACGGCACGAAGGTGCTCGACTACACCGGCATCTCCTACGAGGTGACGACCTCGATCGACTGGTCCCAACTCACCGGCGCAGGCCTTCAGTTGAGGCGCTCACCGGACGGCGGTCGGCACATCGACGCCGGGATCTACGACGCCTACGCCTTCCTCAACCGCCGGAACACGGTGAACGCCGACACGTCCGGCAAGTGGCAGGAGAGCCGCACCCCGTTCGACCGGTCCGCCGGCACGGTGAAGCTGCGCGTCCTGGTGGATCGCACCTCGGTGGAGATGTTCGTCGACGACGGCCGCTACGTGCACACCAGCCAGGTCTTCCCGTACCTGCTGGACACGAGGCTCGCGCTGTTCACGATCGGCGGCAGTGCGGTGTTCCGCAACACGGTGATACGCGAGTTCTCGGTGTGAGGCCACCTGATCGGCGGGACGGACGGCCCGGGAGTTGTGTGGCACAGGTGCCGTTCATCACCCCCGACTTGGCACAGCGCACCAGCGGGTAGGCTCCCGAGTGGATCCCCCGCCACGAAGGTGAGTTCGACCATGACAGCCTTGAAGGACGAGCAGACGACGACCGGCGCGACGGCCACCCGGACACCGGCTGCCAGGATCGCCTGGGCCGTCGCAGGACTCGCTCTGATCGTGCTCGGCGCCGTCCTGATCTGGGTGATCCAGACCAAGGCCGTCGACATGCCGAATGACATCCGCATGTCCGCACTCGGGCCCCGTGCAGCCACCTTCGTCTTCTTCGGCGGCGGCACGTGGTGCCTGGCGCGTGCGGGGAAGCAGCGTATGTGAGCGGGGAGTGCGCCGGTGTCCCGGCTCTGCCGATCGCATCATCGTGAGCGCACCTGAAGCTCTCCGGCAGCCGTCAGTGTCATCGGGGTCTGCCACCAGCTGGCCCTGCCGCACGCCCCATCCTCCGTGTGCCGGACCGGCCGGACTCTTCTGCTGACCCGGAGCACTCGCCTGTCACTCTCGTCCGCCGTGACGGTCACCGTGACGGTACGCCCGGCATCCGGCCCTGCCGACGTCGGCAGGAACAGGGAGCGCACACGGGGAGACGTGCCCGGTATCGTCTGACACCGGCCGTCGACGCAGGCCCGCACGGTGGCCTGTTGATGCGACGCAACCCAGGGTGCGACATCCAACAGCACGTCCGGAGCGGGCTCATTCGGCCCGTTGCACACCCGCGGCGGCGACGCACACCCCACGACCACGCCCATGGCCAGGACGGACACCCACAACAATCTCGTCGCACCGGACCGCGCCGCTCTGCCGCGCACAGTGACGGCTCCGATCGCACACGAGACGGGTCCGCTTCTGTCCCCCTCCGGTAAGTGCATGCCGTCCCCCCGGGATCCGCAGCAAATAAAGGCAGGGTAGCCGGATCCCCGTACGATCGTGAGTGCTGGAACAGACCCCATGTGCCGGGCCCACCAACACGCCGCCGAGGTCGACCGCCGCAACCGCCATCACGCCGCGCCCACCGGATACGCCAGGCGTGCCGCGCGATCGTCCCCTCAGCACCCGCTCCGCCGCACCCCGTCCCAGCAGCGTGTGGACCAGGTGGGTGTGTGGGTGGATGGCAGCGCGGGGTGGAGGTAGGCGTGCTCGCGTCGGCGTTCGATGACCGCGAGCATCATCGCCTTCCAGTAGAGCAGGCCGTGCTCGCCGGCCAGGCGTGAACCCTCTGCGCCTGAGTGCAGCGCGACGTCGACGCCGCCCTCCCAGGAGGCCAGGACCGCGTCCACGTAGAGGGCGAAGGCGCGGTCGGACGGCCTGCTCTCGTACGCGGTCGACTGGAGCAGCTGCCGACGGCGCTCGGTCGCGGTCACCGACCTCGACGACATCCTGGCCCGCCTCGCCGCACGTGGCATCCCCACCAGCCGGTGGAGACGTACAGCAACGGCGTGCGCCACGTTGTCGTATCGGACCCGGACGGGAACAGCCTCTCGCTCGCCGAGGCGCGCACGCCGCGCCTGGCGGGAGTTCGTCGACGTACGCGGTGAGCTCTGGCGGTTCGACGTGGAGCCGGTCCCGCGGCCTCAGGAACGCTCGGTCCGCAGGGCGGAGAGCCGAGCAGCGGCGTCCGCAGCGGCGGATGAGCCGAGTCGGCGGTAAAGGGCGACGGCGTCCTCCAGGCCGGCCAGGGCGGCGGCACGGTCGTCGAGAGCGAGGGCGCAGCGGGCGGCGCCTTCCAGGGCACGCGCCTCGTCCAGCAGGCTGCGCGTGTCGCGGGCGAGTGCCAGGGCCTGCTGGTGGAGCGTCAGCGCCGAGCGCGGGTCCGCCGTCCGCTCGGTCAGGGCTCCGAGGTCGAGCAGCGCGCTGGTCTCGCCCAGACGGCTGCCGATCTCCTGGTAGAGCGCCAGTGCCTGCTGGTAGAGCGCGCCGGCGTCGCGGCTGTCCCCCAGCGCGTCGCGGGCCCGGCCCAGGCCCAGCAGCGAGTCGGCCTCTCCGTGGCGGCTGCCCGCCTCCCGACAGGCGTCCAGGGAGCGCTGATGCAGCTCGGCCGCGCCGCGGTGGTCGCCGACGGCGTGCCGGATCCGGCCCAGCCCGCGCAGGGTGTTGGCCACGCCCTGCACGCTGTTGAGGTCCTCGTAGATCGCCAGCGCCTCCTGATAGAACACCCCGGCGCTGTCCCGGTCGCCCACCTCGTCCAGGATGTAGGCCAGGTCGTGCAGGGCGGCGGCCTCGCCGCGGCGGTCTCCCATGCTCCGGTAGAGGTCGAGCACCTGCGAGGTCAGCTCCACCGCTGCCGAGGAGTCGCCCGAGGAGTGCCGGGCCCGGCCCAGGTCGCACAGGGCGCGGGCCTCGCCGAGCCGGTCGCCGAGCGCTCGGAACGCCGCCAGGGCCCGTTCGTGCAGCCAGGCAGCCTCCCGGATCTCCCCGGTCAGCAGCCGGATACGGCCGAGTTCGTGCAGGTCGTTGGCCTCACCGTGCCGGTCGCCCAGCTCCTGGTGGATCGCCAGGGCCCCCTCGTACAGCTCCGCGGCGGCCCGATAGTCGCCGGTCGCGTGCCGGGCCCGGCCCAGGTCGCACAGGGCGTCCGCCTCGCCACGGCGGTCGCCGGCGGTTGCCGCCGCGGTCACCGCGGACTGGTGCAGCGCCGCGGCCTGGCTCCAGCGCCCCTCCAGCAGGAGGAAGGCCGCCAGGTCGACGGAGACCGACACGGTGAACGAGGGGAGGGCCGCGAGGGCGGGGTGGCCCAGCAGCGAGAGCAGGTTCCGGTGCTCGCCGCGCATCCAGGCCAGGGCCTTGGTCCGGTCGGTCAGCGCGGGGAGGGCGGCCGGTGCCGCCGGCTCCGGGCGCCGACCGGGGCGGGTGCGGCGTGCCAGGTGCTCGTTGGCCCGGGCGGCGGCGTGCTGGTAGTAGCCGGCCAGCCTGCGCAGCGGGACGTTCCGGTCCGTCTCCCCCGTCTGGTCTTCGGCCATCGACCGGGCGTAGAGACCGACGAGGTCGTGAAAGTGGTAGCGCGACGGGGTGCGCTGGACCAGCAGGTTGTGGTGAAGCAGGGATTCCAGCAGCCGCTCCGCGGTGCGGTGGTCGGTGCCGGCCAGGGCGGCGACGGCGTAAGGGTCGACGTCGTAGCCGGGGAAGCCGCCCAGCAGCCGCAGCAGATCCTGTTCGTCGGGGGCGATGGAGGCGAAGGAGGTCGCGAAGACGGCGGTCAGGCTGCGGTCCTCGTCCGTCAGATGAGCCAGGCGCTGGTGCTCGTCGCGGAGCCTGTCCACCAGGTCCTCCAGGTCCAGGCCGCGGTGGTGGCGCAGCCGCGCGGCGGCGATACGGATCGCCAGCGGCAGGTGGCCGCAGAGCCGGACGAGCTCGTCGGTGGCCGGATGGCCGTCGGGGATGCGACCGGGGCCCGCGCCTTCGCGCAGCAGCGTCACCGCGTCCGTGTCCGGGAGCACGTCGACGGCGAGGCTGTGTGCGTCGTCGAGGCCGGTCAGTCGCTTGCGGCTGGTGATCAGGACCAGGCAGCCGGGTGTGCCCGGCAGGAGCGGGCGTACCTGCGCGCTGCTGGCGGCGTTGTCGAGGACGATCAGGGTGCGGGTGTCGGCGAGCCGTTCCCGGTACAGGGCGGCGCGGGTGCTCAGTTCCTCGGGTATCTGCTGCGGCGGTACGCCCAGCGAACGCAGCAGCCAGTCCAGGGCGTCGGCAGGGGTGACCGGGGCGATCCCGGCCGTGTGGCCGTGGAGGTCCACGAAGAGCTGCCCGTCGGGGAAGTGGGCACGCGCCCGGTGCCCGGCTCGGATGGCCAGCGCGGACTTGCCCACACCGCCCATGCCGTCGATCGCCGAGATCACCACCATGCCGGCGGCGCTGCCCGCGGGCGCCGACCTGGCCAGCGCCAGCAGTTGGTCGAGTTCTCGGGCCCTGCCGGTGAACAGCCGGGTGTCGTAAGGGAGTTGGCAGGGCGCGGCCGGGCGCGGCCGCCGCGTTTCGGGGGCGGCGGCCGAGCGGGCGGGGGCGGAGACGGTGCGCGCCGCCGCGAGCAACTGTTCGTGGCGGCGCGGATCGAGTGCGAGGGCCTCGGCGAGCCGGCTCACCGAGGAGAGCCGCGGCTGTCGCCGCCCCGCCTCCAACACGCTGATCGAGTGGGCCGACACCCCTGACCGGTCGGCTAATTCGTCCTGCGTCCAACCGGCCGAGAGCCGACAATCGCGCAGAAGCTCCCCAAAGGCACTACCGCCCACTTTCCCCCCTGGAAACGGTCAGCCGCCGAAACGGCACAAGCCAGTCGGGCCCATTCTCGGTCAGCGGGCTGTGCGGGTTCAACTGGAGCCCCCGGGTTCAACTGGGGTCCTTTCTCGTGCTGTGACCTCAGAGGTTCGCCGGAATACTCATGTCGCGCCGACGAAGGGGCGTCCGCCCCATTGGAGTTGGCGATGGCGAACTGGCGCAGGAGTCCGGGTCAGCGGGTCAGCAAGCCAGCGGCCCGCGCGCCGGGCGAGCCGGGGCATGGGAAGTGCGCGCCAGGGCGCACGACTTCACCATTGACTACTCAGAGTCACACCTTCAGGGGATCGACGGCATCTCTGTCACTCTCCGTGGGTACGTTGCGACGCATGTGCGCAGACACCTAGGCGTGGAGTGACAGTGACCTGTCGTGAAACTGATCAAGGGGTAAGCGTCTTACCCTTCGGGGCGAGCAGTGAAGGGCTCCTTCAGCGTGGGGATCACGCGCTGTTCGGAGTCAGCACGGGCAACAGCTACTTCAGCCGCCGGCGTCTGGCCGACGGGATGGCGTGGGCGGTGGAGCGCTTCGCCGTCGTGGACGTGGTGCACGCGGATGTCGCTCTGGAGGCGATGCTCGAAGCCCTCGGCTACGAGCGGGGCGCCGCGCGCAGGAGTGTGGCCAAGCAACTGCGCGGTGTACGGCGCCGCATCGACGGCGCGCTCGAGGACCTCGGGACTGCGGCGGAGCGCGTACGGGCTCGGCCGTTATCCGATTTCCTCGACCAGCCCGGCTACCGGGATGTGCGTGCGCGGACGCGGACGGCGCTGCGAACCGATCTGGAATTACGGTCGGTCCGGGACGCCATGGCGTACCAGTTCCTCGCCAAGCGGCTGCAGCCGGGCGGCCTGCCCGCTCCCGCTCAGGTACAGGCGGCACTCGCCTACGTGGACGCCGAGTTGCCGTTCTTCGTCGACACGCCACGGATCCTGGGGGCCGCCTCGTCCGTCCACTGCTATCACACCGTCCTTCCGCTGGGCCGGCTGCTGTTCGGTGGTCGCCGGACAGGTCTGCGCCCGGCCGACAACCAGGGCTACGCCATCGTCGCGTGCCGCGACTGACCCGCGCAGGACTCCCACGGAGCCGCAGAAGAAAGCAGAGTGCCATGGCATCCACCCCCACCGAAACCTCCCTGTCCTCTTACGCCGATGTGGAGTGGCCGCTGTCCCGGCGCGGTGACGTCGTGCCCGCCGAGTGCGCGCGGCTGCGCGAGAAGAACCCCGTCGCGCGGATCCGGACGCTCACGGGCGACGACGCATGGCTGGTCACCAGCTACGCGACGGCCCGACAGGTACTGGAGGACGAACGCTTCAGCCTGCGCGACACAGCCGCTCCCGATGTACCGCGCCAGTACGCTCTGACGATTCCCCCCGAGGTCGTCAACACCATGGGCAACGTCAACAGTGCCGGGCTCCACCAGGAAGTGCTGCGTGCCTTCGGACCCCGCTCCGGGCCGGCGTCCGCACAGTGGATGTCCGCGCGGGCGCACGAACTGCTCGACACCATCGTGGAGGAGGGGCCACCGGTCGACCTGCGGCAGCGGTTCGCCGAGCCGTATTCCGCCGCCCTGGTCTGCAAGGTGCTCGGCCTGCCCTATGAGGACGGGCTGCGGCTCATGTCAGGCCTGGACCTCGGCTTCGTCACCAGCCCCGTGGTCTACGACGGCTGCACCGCCAACTGGGACAAGGACTACGCCTTCGTCCTGCGGCACGTGCGCGCCGACCGAGATGCCCAGCAGGGCTTGATCCGGCGGCTGTGCGAGCTCCGCGACGACCCGGAGCGCGACGGCGGCGACCTGACCGACGAGATGCTCGCCGCGACGGTCACCTCGCTCTTCGGCGCCGGCGCCATGAGCACCTATGTGTTCCTGCTGCACGCCGTCCTGACCTTGATCCGGCACCCGTCAGCGATGGACCACCTGCGTCAGCGGCCCGAGGCGATGCCGGACGCGGTGGAGGAACTGTTGCGGGCCACGCTGTCGATCGGCGACGGACTGCCCCGGATCGCGCGGGCCGACGTCCAGGTCGGTGACGTCCTGGTGCGGGCCGGGGAACTGGTGCTGGTCTGCGTGGAAGGCGCGAACTTCGACCCCGAGCAGTTCCCGGACCCCGAACGGTTCGACCCCGGCCGCTCGCCCAACGCACACCTGTCGTTCGGGGCGGGCCGCCACTTCTGTCCCGCCTCCGCGATCTCCCGCGTCCACGCCGCGGAAGCCCTCACCGCCCTCCTCCAGCGCCTCCCGCGACTGCGCCTCGCACAGCCCCTCGACCAGCTGGTCTGGCGCACGGGCAACATCAAGCGGGTCCCCGAAAGGCTCCCGGTCCTGTGGTGATCTCACCGGAAGGCGCCGCCATGGCGCGCCTCTTCGACAGCCTCGGCATGGACTACGAACATGCCTTCACCGGCCGGAAACAGGCCCAGATCGACGCCGTCGAGGAGCTGACGGGCCGTCTCGCCCCCGGCTCCCGTGTCCTCGACGTGGGGTGCGCGACGGGCCGCCCGACCACGGAGCAACTGTGCGCCAAGGGCCTTGATGTCACGGGCGTCGACATCTCCGAGGTCATGCTGGCCCATGCACGGCGCCAGGTTCCCCAGGCCCGCTTCATCCTGGCCGACCTTTTCAGCGACACCACCGACCTGGGTGCATACGACGCCGTCGTCTGCCTGTTCTGCCTCGTCAACCTGCCCGAACCCCGCTTTGTCGAGGGCCTGCGACGGCTGGCGGCCCTCACCGTGCCAGGCGGCACCATCATGGTCGCGGTGCCGGAATCCCGGGGCACCGAGGAGGTGCACTTCCTCAACCTGACGTACCGCCCCATGCGCTGCCTGCCCGAGGACCTCCACCGTTACGCCCGACTCGCCGGACTGGAGGTCGAGCGCGTGCAGGCCCGTGCCGAACCCGCATCACAGAGCCAGTCGGCACCGGGGAGAAGCCTGTTCCTATGGACGACAACCCCGGCACCCTCACCCCACGCATCGAGCCGAGATGCTTCACGACACTCCGCCGGATCCCCTCACCCGCGAATGCGGCCTTGACCGCGCTGCGGCACGAGGCGGCGTTGGCCACGGAGTGGGCCAGCGCGATCCGGTTCAGGCCGATCTCCTCGAAGGCCCAGCCCGCCATCACTTCCCATGCGGCGGGCACAAGGCCCCGTCCGCGGGTCTCGGGCAACACCCAGTACGAACACCGGGCGACACCCAGTACCAACGACACCTGGCGCAGGGCGATGTGGCCGGCCACGGCTCCGTGCGGCGCGGTGATCGCCCACGCGGCATCCGTCTCGGCGTGCCACCCCTCCTGCCGGCCGGCGATCCACGGCCTCGCCTGCTCCTCGGACAGCGCGGTGCACAGGCTCCACCGCTGAATCTCCGGGTCGGCGAACGCCTTGAACACCAGGCCGGAGCCGACCGGATCCCAAGGGCTGCTCGCAAGCCCTGCGGCCGGCCCCTCAGAGATTGGTTACGCCTTCGCCGACGAGTCGGCGTCCACCTCGGCGAAGAACGCCTCGGCTGTTTCCCGTGCCCTGCGCTCGTCGGTGATCGGCTCGCCCAGGATTCGTTCGGCCAGGTCGGTGGCCAGCCTGAGCACATCCTCACGGAGCACCGCCTCGGCGAGAATCCGGTCGGCTTCCAGCTGCGCCCTGGCCGATGCCACGAGTTCGTCGCGCTGCCGCTGCCCCTCCGCCCGGATTTCCTGAATGAGGAGGCTTCCGTCGTCGGTCGCGGCCTGCCGGATGCGGGCAGCCTCGTGACGTGCCTCGGAGAGTTCGGCCTGGTATTCGGCGTGAATCCGCCGCGCCTCCGCGTGCACGGCCTCGGACCGAGCAAGGGTGCCCTCGATAGCGTCCTGCCGGGCTTCGAGCGTCCTGGTGATGCGCGGCACCAGGAATTTCGCGAAAGTGAAGAAGACCGCTGCGAAGCAGATCACCGCAACGATGAGGTCATTTGCCTTTGGCTCCAAAGGTCCCATGAGAAGATCCTAACAACCCAGCGTTGAAGGCGACATGACGGATCGATTGGTCAATGCGCCGAGCCGGAGCGGAAGTTGGGGTGGCGCGACGGACACGCCACCATCATCCGGTCAACTCAACGGCAGCACCAGACGGGACGGGTCGGCCTGCGGAGAGCTGAACGAGATGTCGCTGCCGAGCGGGGTGCTGCCGCCGTACGCGGGATCCTTGGAGTCGACGACGAGGGCGAGGCGGTGGCCCGCCGGCAGGTCGTACGCCGTGGTGAAGAGTGAGACGTCGAGCGGGAAGGCCCGCCCCGGGGTGCGGTCGGACCAGCTCTGTGGTGCGTGCGAGATGAGTTTGCCCACGCCGAGGACGTTCACGTCGTAGAGGTAGGCGAAGACGGTGCCCTGCGGCGCGGAGGAGGTGACGGTGGTGTGCAACGTGACCGCACCGCGGATGCGCTGGACGGACGGGTAGGGCGCCGACTGCCAGACGCCGGCGGCGAACCGGGGCAGTAGCGGAACCTCGACGCTCGGCGGCAGCTCGGCGATCTGGTCGAGTGCCCCGGACAGTTCGGTGATCCCGGCGTCCGCCCCGGAATCGATGCCACCGGTGATCGAGGTGCGCCATCCGGTGTCGGCCGGACCATCCAGTGCACCGGTGCCGAAGGCGTTCGCACGGCCGAGCGGCAGTGACCGGGTCCGCGAGCTCACGGCCCGCCAACTGGGATAGTCCTCCTCGCCGCCGCCATTCCTGACATGCAGTTCCACCGGTGCGCCGTGGTCACCCGACGTTCCGCCGCCGCCCTTCAGCCGCTCGTCGAACCATGCACGTGCGTTCGCCCAGGTCGCGTTGTCCACGCCGAGGAATCCGGTCAGTTCCTGCGTGGCGTGGTCTCCGGGACGCATGATCAGGCGCTTGGGGCCGGTCAGCTTCTGGTAGAAGTCCGTGATCTGGCTGGAGTTGAAGATGCTGTCGCTCCAGGCGTTGGCCAAGAGGACCGCCGTGCCGTGGGCGTTGATGTCGTCCACGTAGGTTCCGGGCGACCGCTTCCTGGCCCAGTCGACGACTTCTGGCATGTCGCGGTTGGCGTAGAGGTCGGCCAGGGTCCGCGCGTACTCCGCGCCCGGACGGCCGGTCGGCGCCTGCAGGGCGTTGAGCAGGGCCGCCGCCTGCAGATGCCGGGTCCGACCGCTGTAGAGGGAGTCGACCAGGTCGCCCCAGGCGCTCAGCGCGGCCACCGCCTTGATCCGTGGATCGTGGGCGGCGCCCAGCAGGGACATGCCCGCGCCCAGGGACAGGCCGAGCATGCCGACGCGCCGGGGGTCGGCCTCGGTGTGGGCGAGGGTCCAGTCGATGACGGAGGAGATGTCGGCGACGTCGGTGGGCCCGCCGACGTCTACCCGTCCGCCGGAGAGCCAGAATCCGCGCACCGTGTACGTGACCACCACATAGCCGTCGGCAGCCAGCTTCCTGCCCTGAGCGACGTACTCCAGGTCGTTCTGCCCCCAGGAGGCGGGCTGCACGATCACCGGATAGCGTCCCTGCGCGTCGGCGCCCGGTGTTCCGGCGGCGGGGGTCAGGACGTCGGCCTTGAGGACGACACCGTCCTTCATGGGAATGTCGGCCAGGCGGAAGGCGGGCCCGGCCGCGTCGGCGGCCGCCGACCGCGGCGCAGACGTGGTGGCAGAGGCGGGAGCCGTGCCGATGCCCAAGCACAGGGCGACGGAGATCATCGCCGCCGCGCCCGTCGGCCAGCCCCGGACCAGGTGCGTACGGATACGGCCGGAACGCGTCATCGGTGTCCTCACTGTCCTCATCAGCATCGGATCGGACCGTGATGCCCCAGCGGCACCCGTCCGGTGTGGTGATCGGAGCCTAGAGAGACTCAAGTGGTTGAGAGGAGTACCTGATCAGCCAAACCTACTGGCCGGTAGCCGACTGTGTCGATGTGTGGATCATCGGCGTGTGCTCCTCGGCCCCGTCACCGACCATGTCACGCCAGTGCTTTTCAGCGGAGCGGATGAGGTCGTCGCCGAGGCGTTCGAGGAATCGGCCTGCCAGGGCCGGCCGGGTTCCGGCAGCGGTCCGGGCTCCGAAGACCTCGGCGCCGCGCAGCGCGGTGGCGGCGAGCCGCTGGTTGGCGGCGACGCTGGCCACGACGGTCCGCAGGCCCGCGTTGTCGTCGAGGAAATACCGGTGGCGGCGGCTGCGGTCGTCGCGGCCGCAGCGGATCAGATCCTGCCGTTGCAGCAGGTGGACCGCCTGCGAGACGGTCGCGGCGCTGATGTGCAGGTGCTGCGCCATATCGATGGCGGTGCGGCTGCCGGTCTCGGCGGTGAACAGGCAGGCCATCACACGGGCGGCGGTGCGCGGGAGGCCGGTTTCGACGAGTGCCGCGGTGAGCTCGGTGACGAACGCGGCCGTCGCGTCGGGGCCGGGGCCGAGGTGCTCGATGGTCCGCTGCGCCGACGCGGGCGGCTGCGGTCTGCGTCGGGCTCGGTGGGTGGTCGCGAGCTGTGCCAGTTCCGCACGGTAGCGGGCGGGTCCGCCGTTGCGCGCGACCTCGCGGCTCACCGTCGAGGTGGGACGGTCCAGGCGCCGGGCGATGTCGGCGTAACTCAGGCGCTGCGCCAACCCGGCGGCGATCTGCTGCCGGTCGGCTCTGGTCAGCCTGCGTCCCGGCATCGGGTTCGGTTCCTCTGACGGGGGCGTCTCGGCCACAGTGTGCACCGGTCGCCGATCGTTGCAACACCCCCTCGCTCGGCGTGCATTGCCCCTCACTGTCATTGCAATCACCAGTCGCATGGCTGACCAGCACAAACAGCACGGTTCAGAGGAGACCGCCGTTGACCGGACTTTCGACTCGGACCTCACGTTCGGCTCCGATCGCCGGGCCCGGTGAGACGCGGCAACAGACGTCGATCGATTGTCAGGAGCATCCATGCGAGCCAAAGGCATCACCTACGACACCGGCTTCACTCCGGGCGGAAAGAGTTCTCGGCCCGTCTTCGACGCCGACGCGGTACGACGCGAGATCCGCATGATCGCGGACGACCTGCACTGCGACGCCGTACGGATCACCGGTGGCGACCCTGGGCGGCTGGCCCTCGCGGCCCGGCACGCCGCCGACGCCGGGCTGGAGGTCCGGTTCTCCCCGTTCCCTTGCGAACTGTCCGCCGAGGAGCTGCCGCCCTACTTCGCGGACTGCGCCGATCGCGCCGAAGAGGTGGGGGCGGACGTCTTCGTCGCCGGCTGTGAGTTGAGCCTGTTCGCCGCCGGTATTCTCCCCGGAGACGACAGCCTCGCCAGAATCGAAGCCCTGGAACAGATCGACTGGGCGCCCGTCGACATCGTCAGTGCCGACGCCTACGGCGATGCCAGTGACGCCTTCCGTCAGGGTCTGCGCGAGTATCTCCGGCGCGGCAAGCCGCTCGCGGCGACCGAATATCGACGGCGACTACATCCGCGACGAAGACGAACAGGCCCGCTACCTGCGCCGGCAATGGGGCGTCTTCGACGAGGAAGGCGTGGACACCGCCTTCTGGTTCACCTTCGCCGGCTACACACCTCCGCACCACGAGGATCCGCGCTACGACCTCGACATGGCCTCCTACGGAGTGCGCAAGGTCATGCCCGACGGCAGCCTGGCACCGAAGCGTTCCTTCCACGCCATGGCTGAGGCATACCGAAGCGCGCAGGATGCCCAGGGCGCGGGGCCCAAGGGCGACGACGCGTTCGAGTTCCCGACGTCGTCGCTCTCGCGCGCGGAGCGGCCACGGGCCGGGGAGCCAAGGGGTGGCTCCCCAGCCCGCGCGCCGTGAGGTCAGCGCACCGGCAGTGCGGGGGTGTGCTCGGCGCGTACGGCGTCCAGGGCCCGCGGGTCGAGACCGAGGAGCCGCAGGATGGTCGGGGCGATCTGGGTGGTCTCGACCGGGGCGGCGACACGGACGTCGTGCGGGGTGACGGCGCCTGAGACGACGAGCGGGACGTCGAGATCGTCGGCGTGGGCGCCGCCATGCTCGGCGATCTTGCCCTTGCCGCCGGTGTAGACGACGCCGTACTGGCTGATGCCGAACAGGTCGGGCACGCGGGAATCGCCCGGCTCGACGTGGAAGTAGCGGGCGGCTTCGGCGCCCGCGTACAGGGTCTTCAGGCCGCTCGCCGTGAAAGGCTTCGCGCTGCCGTCGATGCCGTTGCCGGTGCCGGACCGCGCGAGCAGGTACGCCTTGGCGAAGTCGGTGGCGGCCTTCGACCGGTCGGTGAGCCAGATCAGCATGGCGTCATCGTCCACGGCATGCGCGACCAGGTCACCGGAGCCCGGGTGGGCCTTCTTCCAAGCGGCGTTGAGGCCGTCCAGGAGGGGGCCGTCGTCGATGCGGTTGAGCGCCCTGGGATCGGTCGGCGACTGGCCGTGCTTGGCGGACAGGACGACCGTGGTGCTGCCGTCCAGGTGCCGCTTGCGCAGCTCGGCGACGAACGCGCCGACCTCCTTGTCGACGAAGGCGAGGTTCTTCTCCAGCAGCGGGCCGGGCACGCCCTGTGCCTTGTAGCCGCCGGCCAGTCCGCCCGAGGCGGGCAGCTTCTGGGCGGTCGACACGGACTGGAAGTTCATGCCGAACACCGCCGGGGTGCCGGCCCTTTGGGTGCCGCTGTGGTCGTAGCCGTCGATCTCGTTGAGTACGGCCCGCACCTTGTAGCCGTCGTACTGCTCGGTCGCCGCGTTGTCCTTGGTCCAGTCGGCGCCCGCGGGGTAGCCGATGGCAGTGCTGTTGATCTCGGGGGCGAACAGGTCCTGGATGCCGTTGCCCGAGGGGCCGTTGAGGATGTCGTACGCGACGTGCTTGTCGGACCACGCGGTCCGCAGTCCGGCCCTGCGAGCCACGTCGAAGACCGTGTTCACGCGCAGGTACGCGTGCGGGGAGACCGGCACGCAGGACTTCGGGTCGATCGGGAGCTTCGTCGGGTCGATGAGACTCGCGGCGTGACCGGTCATCTTCAGGATGCTGCCGGGAAGTCCGGTCAGGCCCTGGCCCGCGTCGATGGAGTCCTTGTTCTTGTCGAGGTCCTCGGTGAGGTCGACCTCGGCGCCGGGCTTGGCGCCCGCGCACGTGGTGGTACCGGCCGGGAGCAGGGCGGCGTCGTAACCGTCGTCGTAGTAGACGCCCGTGGTGCCCGGGTTGCCGCCGGTGAGCTGGCCGACCATGCCCGGGAACGAGTCGGAGGGGACGGTGGTTCTCGCGTGCGTGTACTCCACGCCGCCGCCCGCGAGTCGGGCGAGGGCCGAGTGCGGGTGGCGGGCGATGTACCAGGCCAGGTCGGACTGGTGCAGGCCGTCGACCGACAGCAGCAGGACGTGCCGGGCGGCAGGGTGTACGGGCGCGTGCGCCGAGGCGGGCTCGATGGCCGTGGCGGTGAGCGTGCCGGCGGCGGCGAGCGCGGCGGCTGCCGCGGTGACCGTACGGGCCAGACGGGTCGGACGGGCCGGACGTCGGGACAAGGCTTCTCCTCAGGCAGTGCGGGAGGGGGGCGGCACGCGGTCTGTTCGGGGACATCCGAAGGGCGGAACGTGTACGGAATCGGACGTCCACGCCGTGTCCTGACCAAGAAACCCACGTGGACGCGCAAAGCCTCGTTCCAGGTCTTCTGGGGGGCCGCCCCGAGCTACTCCGGGTTCGTGGGGATCACAGAAATCCCACAAGCTCTGTCCCTACCGTGCCCCGGCGAGTGCCGACGAGTGCCGGCGAGGAGGGGGGACCACAGTGGACCGCACACGGTGTCTGGGCGGGCGTTACCGTCTGGAACAGGTCTTGGGCCGAGGTGGGATGGCCGAGGTGTGGCTGGCGTACGATGTGCTGCTGTTTCGCTCGGTCGCAGTGAAGATGCTGCGTCCGGAACTGGCAGCCGATGGCGAACACTGGGCGCGCTTCCGTCGTGAAGCGGTCTCGACCGCCTTGCTCGGCCACTCGTCCCTTGTCGCCGTCTACGACGCGGGAGAGGACACGGCAGACGGCGTACCCGCCCCCTATCTGGTGATGGAGTACGTCCAAGGCACCACACTGCTCCAGCTGGTGCGCGACAAGCGGATCACCGGACCCGAACATGCTCTGCAGCTCACCGCCGGCGTCCTGGAGGCGCTTGAACACGCTCACCACCATGGCATCATCCACCGGGACATCAAGTCGGCGAACGCCATGGTCTCCCGCGAGGGCGTGGTGAAGGTGATGGACTTCGGCATCGCCCGGTCGACGACTCTGACGGACACGGCCCTCACCCGAACATCGATGGTGCTGGGCACAGCCGAGTACCTCTCGCCGGAGCAGGCCCGCGGCGAGCAGGTGGACTGTCGCACCGATCTGTACTCGACCGGCTGCCTGCTGTACGAGCTGCTCACCGGCCTTCCCCCGTTCACCGGTGACACACCGCTGGCCGTGGCCATGAAGCACCTGTCGGAACCGCCGGTGGCTCCGTCCGCCCGCGTTCCGGGACTCCCCCGCGCCTACGACACCCTGGTGCTCCGTGCCCTCTCCAAAGATCGCGCGGACCGGTACCAGACCGCCGAGGAGATGCACGGTGCCATCAGGGAGATACTCGCGGACCGCCCCACCGCGGTCACCCCGCATCTGCCCGACCCGTCGGCAACGGTCCGGCAGCCGCGGCAGCTGCCGCCTCGACGCGCGCAGACGTCGCGCCTCATGCGTCGGCGACGCATCCGTTGGGCCCTCCAGGCGACCGCCGCGCTGCTGACAACCGGCCTGGCCACCTGCATGGTCAGCGGATGGCAGGCTACGGCCCGGCCTTCCGCCACGGCTCCGACACTTGTCGGCATGACGATGGCCGAAGCCCGATCGCACGCCCAAGCAGTGGGAATGCGCGTACAACGCGTCTGGCACCGGGCGTGTCCCCGGCCCGGCACACCCGCCGGCGAGGTGTGTGAGCAGACACCTTCGCCTGGGACCCAGATGTCACGTCACACCATCGTGCACGTCACCCTGTCTCTCGGCACTCCTCAGTAGGCTCCCGGCCCACACCGCGTCGCCATGATGCCCGGCCGCCGGTCAGGGCGTGCTCGGGGGCCGTCTCTGTTCCTGGCCAAGTGGCGCGCCACGCACCCTTGCGGGGAGCTGCCGGCCTCCGGTCTGGTGAAGGTCTGTCCACAGTATCGGAGGATCCATGACCGAGTCGGCAATCGGAGCATCCTCGCCCGGTGTGGCAGCGCGCCTGCCCCGCCGGCCGCTGGTGGGTGTACGGGACCCGGAAGCGGCGGAGCTGTGGGGTCCGGTCTTCGGGGACCAGGACGTCGGCGCGCTCGACGCGGACCTCACCCAGCGGTATCCGGGCCGGCCGCACGGCGAGTGCATCGCCGTCACCGGACGCATCACCGACCGGCAGGGCGCGCCGGTACGCCGGCAGCTCGTCGAGATCTGGCAGGCCAACGCCTCCGGCCGGTACGCCCACCAGGCCGACCGCGGCCCAGGCCCCCTGGACCCGCACTTCACCGGTGTGGGCCGCTGCCTGACGGACGACCAGGGACAGTACCGGTTCATCACGGTCAAGCCCGGCGCCTATCCCTGGCACACGGACTTCAACGCCTGGCGGCCGGCGCACATCCACTTCTCCCTGTTCGGCACCGCCTTCACCCAGCGCACCGTGACGCAGATGTACTTCCCCGGTGATCCGCTGCTGGCGCACGACCCGTTCTTCCAGGCCGTCACGGATGCCAGAGCCCGTGCGCGTCTGGTCGCCACGTACGACCACGAGCTGTCCGTACCGGGCCGGGCTCTGGGCTACCGGTGGGACATCGTCCTCGACGGCCCCGCCGCTACGCCGAGGGAGACCGACGCGTGACCGTGCCACCACCGACGCTCGTGCCCACACCCCCGCAGACCATCGGACCCTACTTCGGCCACGCCCTGCCGTTCGCCGGCGGGACCGACATCGCGCCCGACGGCCATCCGGACACCGTCACCGTCCACGGGCACCTCTACGACGGCGAAGGCGACCCGGTCCCTGACGGACTGCTGGAGATATGGCAGCCCGCACCCGACGGCACACGCACAGGAGCACCCGGTTCACGGCGCCGAGAACCCGCCGCTGGTCACAACGGATTCACCGGCTTCGGACGGGTCGCCACCGACGCCCGGGGGCGATGGACGGTCCGCACCCTCCCACCGGGCGGCATCGGGTACCTCTCCCTGTGCCTCTTCGTCCGAGGACTCCCCGGCCATCTCCGGACCCGCCTCTACCTGCCGCCGGCTCAGGAGGACAGCACCACCGATCCCCTCTTGTCCGCCCTTCCGCCCGACCGCCGCCGAACCTTGATCGCCGTGCCGACCGGCCCGCACAGCTGCCGATTCGACATCCATCTCCAAGGACCTGAAGAAACCGTCTTCCTCGACTTCGACCACGGCTTCGACCACCCATGAGCCCCGGACTCCAGGCGGCAGTTCAGGTCTTTGGTCCCGGGTTCGGCCGTAGTGCGTCGACGAGCAGGTCGAGGAGTTGGTCGATTCGCTCCGGTGCGTCGATGGCACCGGTCGAGAGAAACACTCCGAGCAGCATCATCGTCACCGTGTCCGGTTCCACGTCGGCGCGCAGTGAGCCGGATTCCGCGCCGCGGCTCAGGATCACGGCGATGGCGGCGGTGATTCTTTCCCGTGTGGCAGGTGTGGCGATGCTGCCGGACGCCCATCCTGCCCGCAGGGTGTCGGACATCCCACGTTTGATCTTGAAGAACTCCGCGTAGCGGGTCATCCAGGCACGCAGCGCCGCCGCGGGTTCGAGCCGGGCGAGGAACTCCGGTGCGCTGGAGACGACTTCGTCGAGCTCGGACGCGTACAGCGCTTCGACCAGTGCCTCACGGGTCGGGAAGTGGCGGTAGAGGGTGCCGATCCCGACGCCGGCTGCCCGGGCGACGGCGTCCAGGGTGACGGCGTCCGGCGAAGCGGCGAAGGCGGCCCGGGCCGCGGCGAGGAGCTTGTCGCGGTTGCGCCGCGCGTCGGCGCGCACGGGGCGAGCGGCCGCGGGTTCTGTCCCAGACAAAGCGGAGACCCTCCGGTTAGGGTTATGGTGGTGAAGCGGAGATGCTCCGCTTCTTCGTCCATCGTCTCACGCGATTGCGAGAGCCTCATGTCTTCGTCCCTTCGCTCTCCTCAGGTCACCGCCGCCGGCGTGTCGCGCGCCGGCGGTGCCGGGCAGCTCGCGGACCGCACCGTCTCCCGGATCGGCTACGGCGCGATGCAGCTCGAACGCCTGCGAAGCGACCGCAAGGCCGCGATCGCGATGCTGCGCAAGAGCATCGACCTGGGCATCGACCACATCGACACCGCCCAGTTCTACGGCCACGGCTTTGTCAACGAGATGATCCGCGAAGCCGTCCGTCCCGAGGACGACGTCATGGTCGTCAGCAAAGTCGGTGCCGAGCCCGCCGACGACGGGCCTCTTCCCCTCCGCCTCGCACAGCGCCCGGCGCAACTGCGAGCCGGCGTCGAGGACAACCTGACCACCCTCGGGCTGGAACAGATCCCTCTGGTCAACCTCCGCCGTACGGACACCGGACCGGGCCTGCGCGCCGAAGGAGACCAGGTCGTCGACCTCGACGACCAGCTCGACGTGATGACCGCGCTGCGCGACGAGGGCAAGATCGGGGCGATCGGCCTCAGCAGTGTCAGCCTCGACGTCCTACGACGAGCACTGCCCGCAGACATCGCCTGCGTGCAGAACGCCTACAGCCTCCTGGCCCGCGACGACGAGGACATCCTGAGCCTGTGCCAGGAGAACGACATCGCCTGGGTCCCGTACTTCCCGCTCGGCAGCGCCTTCGACGGCCTGCCGAAGGTGGCCGACGAGCCCGCCGTCATCGCTGCGGCGCGCGAACTGGGCGCCGCACCCGCGCAGGTCGGCCTGGCCTGGCTGCTCCATCATGCGCCGAACGTGTTGCTCATCCCCGGCACCGCCGATCCCGATCACCTGGAAGCGAACGTGCGGGCCGGGTCCCTCACACACGACCCGGCAGTGTTCTCCGCCCTGGACACCATCCCGCTCAAGGACGCTCGGTAGCCGACCCGGAGAAGCGCGTCTCGCACGGGCGGTCGTTGTCCGTCAGGATGACGGCCATGCAGTCTATCGAGTTCCTGAACTACCCCGTCGGCGACCAACTCTCGGACGCCCAGTGGGGCTTCCGTGTCGACGGCAAGGACCTGCGTGTGTACGCGGCCGACGCCACCCGCGATCTCTGGCGCCAGGAGCGCGAGAATGCGGGCTTGGCCGAGGAGGAGGACTTCCTCCTCAACCAGCATGGCGGCCTCACTCTGTCCGAGGTCGGCGACCCCGCGCGCCATTTCCTCGGTGACCCGGCCCCGGAGTTCGTCGATCCCTCCACCGGCGCCGTTCCGCTCCTGGGCTGTTCCTGCGGAATCTGGGGCTGCTGGCCCCTGCTGGCAACCATCAACACCACTCCGGACACCGTCACCTGGTCTTGCTTCCGACAGCCCTTCCGCAAGGAGTGGGGGGAACTCGCCATGGGCCCGCACGTCTTCGCCCGCTCCGCCTACGAGGCCGCGCTCGCAGAACCGATCCGTCTCGCCTCAGACCCGCTGCAGTCTCCCCACCCGAGGCCGCGGACGAAACGCCTCCGCCAGAAGTGAGTAAGTACCCTTCCACCTGCGGCGATTCAAAGCCGAAGCTTTTGGCCAATCCGCCGAAAAGGTGGACACGGCCTGACCGTCCATGGTCAAACTGACTCCTGCTCCCATCCGGATCCACGCCGCGCAAAGGCAGGAGACAGCTCCCATGCTCAAGCTCCGCAAGAGCCGACGCACCATTGCCGTGACTGGTGCCGCCGTCGGACTCATGGCCGCACTCTGCGTCGCCAACGCCCCGACCGCGTCCGCCACCAGCTACGTCTGCGTCCCGCTGTCGTCCGGTGTCGACAGCTCCCAGTGCTCCCACTCCTCCACCTTGCACACCGGCAGCGAGTGGTCACCGCAGACGACGTTCAACAGTGCCTTCACCTATCTGCGGTTCCAGTACGACGGCAACCTCGTCCTGTACTGCAAGAACAGCGGCTACTCGTACGGACTCGGCCGTAATGTCTCGGCCGGGCAGGCCGTGTGGGCATCGGGGTGGACCAACAGCGGCGACATCGCCAACGACAAGTGGGACTTCTGGTCCGACGGCAACATGGCCACCTACTACGAGAACTCCGCCGGGTGGCAGGTCGACTGGAACACCCGGACCTGGCACGGGGCGGACACGATCGCCATCGTGCAGACGGACGGGAACTTCGTCCTGTGGGAGAACGGCCAGGCTGTCTGGGCGTCGAACACCTACCACTACTGCCCCGGTAGTCAGGACTACTGGAACGGCTACCGGTAGCGCTCTCGGCCTGCGGCCGTCCTGGGTGACGGTTCGGACCCGGCCGTGGGCAAGGTCACGATCTCGTCGGCGGCGGCGAGGCCCGATCGCTCGTGGGTGACCAGGAGCGTGGTACGGCCGCGGGTGGCGTCGAGGATGTCGGAGAGTACGGCGGCCGCGGTGTCGGGGTCGAGTCCCTCGGTGGGTTCGTCCAGGACGAGGACGGGCGGGTCGGCGAGCAGCGCGCGGGCCAGGAGCAGACGCCTGCGCTGGCCGCCCGACAGGGTGGCGCCGTCCCCGCCGACGAGGGTGTCCCAGCGGTCCGGCAGCGACTCGATCCAGTCCAGGAGCCGGGCCCTGCGGACCGCTTCGCGCAGGTCGGCGTCCGTGGCATCGGGGCGGGCCAGGATCAGGTTGGCGCGGATCGTGGTGTGGAAGACGTGTGCGTCCTGGGTCATGCCGGTGATCACGCGGCGGGCGTCGGCGCCCGTGCAGTCACGCAGTTCGCGCCCGCCGACGCGGATGCTTCCGGCTTCGTACGGGACGAACCGCATGAGTGCGGCGATGAGTGTGGACTTGCCGGAGCCGCTGGCGCCCAGGAGCACGACCCGGCGGCCGGGCGGCAGTCGAAGACTCACCCCGTCCAGGGCCAGGGGGCCGTCGGGGCGGTGTCGTACCCGCAGGTCGGTGATGTCCACGCCGAGCGGCCCGTCGGTGCCGAGCGGGGCCGGAGCGGGCGGGTCGACGACAGGGGGCGGCGTGTCCAGGAGGTCGGCCAGCCGGCGTGCGGAGGCGCGCACCGCGACAAGTCGGCGGGCCGCGCCGGGCAGGGGCGCGAGAGCCTCGAAGGAGACCAGCGCGAGGACCGCGAGGACGGTGAGGCGTACGGCGGACAGCGTGCCGGCCGCGTGCGCGCGCAGCGCGAGCCAGGTGACGCCGGCCGTCGCCCCGCCCTGGAGCAACAGCACCACGGCCGAGGCCGACGAGGTGGTCAGGGCCCCCAGGCGCTCCAGCGCGGCGATCCGGGCGGAGGCGCCGCGAGCCCGGTCGTGGGCGCGGTCCCGGGCGCCGTAGGCGGCGAGATCGGCCGCTCCCTGTGTCAGATCCAGGGTGGCGACGGCGAGTTCGGCGCGCGCCGCCTTCTCGGCGCGGCCCGCGCGGCGGGACAGTGCGAGCACCAGGGTGGGCACGAGGAGTCCCGCCACGGCCAGCAGCAGCCCGAGCAGCAGGCCTGCCTGCGGGAGCAGCACGGACGCCGTCGCGGTGGCGGTCGTGGTGACCGTACCGGCGGCCGCCGCCGGGATCAGGACGCGCAGCAGCAGGTCCTGGGCGGCGTCGACGTCGTCGACGAGGCGGGTCAGCAGGTCGCCGCTGCGAAAGGCGGGGATGCCGGCCGGGGCGAGCGGCACCAGTGCCTCGTAGACCCGGGTGCGGAAGCCGGCGACCGCCCGCAGTACGCCGTCGTGGCCGAGGAGCCGGTCGGTGTAGCGCAGCGTTCCGCGTCCCAGGGCCAGGGCGCGTACGGCGACGATCGCGACGCTCACCGAGGCGAGCGGCGGCTGCTGCGCGGCGCGGGTGATCAGCCAGGCGGCGGTGGCCATCAGCGCGGCGGAGGCGAGTTCGCTGCCGGCCGCGGCGAGCGCGGCGGGCAGCAGTCTGCGCCAGTACGGCAGGAGGTGGCGCAGGAGGCGGACGGTGGGGCGGCGGACGCGGCCATGGGCGGAGGCTGCGGCCTGGGTATGCGGACTCATGAGGCCAACAGCCCTTCGTCCAGGGACGGTTGAGGTGTGACAAGGCTGCCTGCCCGCACCGTGATGATCCGGTCGGCGTGGGGCAGCAGGCTCGTGCGGTGCGCGACCACCACCGCGGTCCGGCCGCGCATGAGGTCGGCCGTGGCGCGCGTGACGGCGGCCTCGCTCTCGGGGTCGAGGTGGGCGGTCGGTTCGTCGAGGAGCAGCACGGGTGCGTTCTTGAGGAACGCACGGGCCAGCGCGATCCGCTGGCGCTGGCCGGCGGAGAGCCCGGCGCCGTGTTCGCCGAGCACGGTGGCGTACCCGTGCGGCAGTTCCTCGATGAAGCGGTCGGCCGAGGCGGCGCGGGCCGCCGCCCGCACCTCGGCGTGGCCCGCGTCGGGGCGGCCGAGGCGGATGTTGTCCGTGACGGACACCGCGAACAGGTGCGGGCGCTGCGGCACCCAGGCCACCTGGGCGTGCCATGTGTCGGGGTCGATGTTCGTGAGGTCGGTGCCGTCGACGGTGATCCGGCCGACCCCCGGGGTCGTGAAGCCGAGCAGCAGGGACAGCAGTGTGGACTTGCCCGCGCCGCTCGGACCGACCAGGGCGACGTGTTCGCCGGGTCGGACGGTGAGAGAGACGCTCCGGAGGGCCGGAGCGGGCCGGTCCGGGTAGTGGACCGTCACCTCGTCGAGGCGCAGGTGTGCCGTGCGGCCGTCGGGGGCAGGGGCGCGGTCGGCGGGGCGGTCGGCGGCGCGCTCCGTGTTCGAGTCCTCGTCGGTCATGTCCTCGTCGGTCGTGTCCTCGTCGGTCGTGTCCTCGTCGTCGAGGATCGCGAAGATCCGCTCGGCCACCGCGATGCCCTCGGCGCTGTCGTGGAAGGCCGCACCCGCGGCCCGCAGCGGCAGATACGCCTCGGGGGCGAGGAACAGGACGGTCAGGGCCGTACGCAGGTCCAGTTCGCCGGCGAGCAGCCGCAGCCCGACCGGGACGGCCACCAGTGCCACGGAGAGGGTGGCGATCGTCTCCAGGACGAGGGAGGACAGGAACGCCACCCGCAGCGTCCGCATGGTGGCCCGCCGGTGCGCGTCGGCCATCTCGCCCACCACCCGGATCTGGTATCCCTCGCGACCGAACGCGCGCAGCGTCGGCAGTCCGGCCACCACATCCAGGAAGTGGCCGCCCAGCCTGGCCAGCAACCGCCACTGCCGGGCGGTGCGCCGGGCGGTGTGCTTGCCGACCAGAGCACCGAACACGGGCATCAGCGGCAGCGTCATGACGACGATCAGCGCCGAGGTCCAGTCGGTCCACCACAGCCAGGCGACGACCGTGAGGGGAACCACGACCGTGGCCGTCATCGTGGGCAGGTAGCCGACGACGTACGGGTCCAGGGCGTCGAGGCCGCGGGTGAGCAGCGTGGCCGTCTCGCCGTGGCGGCATGCCGTCAGCCGCAGCGGGCCGGTCTGCCGCATCCGGTCGGTGATCCGGCCCCGCAGTGTGTCCTTGGTGTCGGCCGCGGCGCGCTCGGCGAGGGTCCCGCGGGCCCAGGTCAGCAGCGCGCGCAGCGCCATGACAGCGGCCAGTGCGGTGAGGGGTGCGGCGAGGGGTGCGACCTGCGCCGCGTGTCCGACGAAGCCGTCCGCGAGGGCCCTCGCCAGCAGGGCTGCCTGAGCGGTCACGAGCCCGGCGCCCAGCAGCGTCAGCACTGTCGAGTACGTCATGTGATGCCGCAGCGCGGGGACTTCCCGCAGCAGGCGGCGTTCGACCGGTTTCATCCCGGCGTCCCCTCCCTCGTCCTGGGTGTGGCTCAGAAGTAGCTGGGATGGCGCCGGCCCGTGCGCCCCCGGAAGGCCCGCCAGCTCCACGTCTGGTACGCGATGATCGTCGGGATCAGTACGACACCGAACGCGGAAAGGATCTTCAGGGTGGCACCGTCGGTGACGGCCTGGCCGATCGTCAGGCCCGCGCCGGCCGAGCTGATCAGGACGTACGGGTAGTGGCCTGCCCCTACGAGCGCCACGGGCAGCAGCGTCGCGCAGCAGGTGGCCGCGAACCCCCGGACGGGGTGCCCCTGGGACAGGTACCACCAGGCGCCGGCGAGCGCTGCCGCGAACAGGGCGGCGATGATCGCCGAGGTCGCGCGGTTCGTCATCGAGGCGCCCGCGCCGAAAAGAGTCAGCAGCAGCGGGAGGAGACCGGCGGCACCGGCCGCCCGCACGAACCGCGCGCCCAGTCGCCGTGCCCTGACAGCGAGTTCGGGATCCGAGCGCAGTGCGACGAAGGCCGCCCCGTGCGCGGCGAAGAGCAGCGCGGTGGTCACCCCGCAGCCGAGCACGAACGGCGAGAACACCTCGCCGAAGCCGATGCGGAAGCTGCCGTCGGCCCGGCGGGGCACGCCGTGCAGCAGCAGGCCCAGGACGAGTCCCCAGCACAGTGCGGGCAGCGCGCCGCCGAACACGATCAGGACGTCCCACCGGCGGCGGCCGCGGGCGCTGTCCGCACGGCCGCGCAACTGGACCGCGGCGTTGCCGAGGACGAGTCCGACGAGGATCGCCACGATCAGCGGGTACAGGCCGGGCAGCAGGGCGCCCTCCAGGTGCGGGAAGGCTCCGAAGAGGACACCGGCAAAGGCGACCAGCCAGACCTCGTTGCCCAGGAAGAACGGCGCGATGGCGTCGAGGGCGGCGTTCCGGCCGGCCCGCTCCGCCTTCTCGCCGTGACCCGGGGCGCGGAGGAATGGATGCAGCATCTGTACGCCGTAGTCGTAGCCGCCGAGCACAAAGTATCCGGCGAGAAGCAGGCCGAGCAGGCCCAGCCAGAGGGTCTCCAGACTCATGTCGTTCAACTTTCCGTATCAGCGGGGAGGTTCGACTGTGCACCGGACCGGGTGGGGGCCTTGATGCTCACCCGACTCAGAAGACCGGGGCCGTCTGCTTGCCGTCGGCGCCGCTCTCGGGGACGTCGTCAGGGAGCGGCTCGGTGGCGCCGAGCTGGGTCGCGTCCGGGCCGCGGCGGGCGAAGCGGGCGATCAGGGTCCAGTTCGTCACCGCGAGCGCGACGAAGAGGGCGATGAACACCGCGCAGGACACGGCCAGCGAGGCCCTGCTGACGTGGGAGAGTGCGTCCTCAACGGTCAACTGGCCGTATACCAGCCAGGGTTGGCGTCCGACCTCGCGGAAGACCCAGCCGCCCACGGCGGCGATGAAGGGGAACGGGATCATGGCCGTCATCAGGTACGCGAGGGGACGCCGGCGCACCAGCCGGTCCTTCCACAGCAGGAAGACGGCGACGAACGTGACGGTGGACACGGTGTTGCCGATGATCGTCATCGTGTCCATCGCGATCCGCAACCAGTCGTGCGGGGGTATGTAGTCGCCGGGGCCGTGGTCCCGGACGAGCCGCGCCTGCAGATCGGCGACGCCCTCGTTGTTGAGGGCGGCCATCTTCATGGGCTGGGTCCGGTTCAGGACCGGGATCTGCAACTGCCCGACGATGATGACGAAGAACGAGGCCAGCATGCCCACCCAGACGCCGAGCCGCAGGGAACCGCGGAACAGCTCGGTCTCCTTGGTGCCCCGGGCGAAGTGGAAGGCGCTGACCCCGGCGACGAAGACGCCGCCCGTGGTGAGCGCGCCAAGGGTGAGGTGGCCGAGGGCTATCAGGGCGTTGGGGTTGGCGAGCAGGGCACCGAAGTCGGTCAGGTAGGCGGCGCCGCCGCGTACTTCGTAGCCGACGGGGTGCTGCATGAAGCCGTTGGCGATCAGGATCCAGAAGCCGGAGGCGTACGCGGTCAGCGTGACCAGCCAGATGAGCGTGACATGCACGCCTGTGCGCATACGTCCCCAGCCGAAGATCCACATGCCAAGGAAAGTGGACTCGGCGAAGAAGGCGATGAGGGTTTCCAGCGCCAGCGGGGCACCGAAGACGTTGCCCGCGAACTTGCTCAGGCCGCTCCAGCTCAGTCCGAACTGGAACTCCATGACGAGGCCGGTGACGATGCCGACCGCGTAGTTGATGACGTAGAGCTGGCCCCAGAAGCGGGTCATACGCTCCCGGACGGCTCTCCTGACGGGATCACGGGTGCACGCGGCCCAGGTGTGCATGATCGCCACGAGAGGGACGAGCCCCATGGTGAGGATCACGAACAGCCAGTGGACGGTGGTCGTGGCCGCGAACTGGAGTCGGGCCAGATCCGCAGCGCTCATGGTGCGACCTTCCTGAGGGACGGGTGGCCGGGCAGGTGCCGGACGGACGCGGGGCCTCGCTTCGCGGATGCGGATGCGGATGCCGGACTCCGTTGCCCGTCATCTGTGCGGTGGCCCCGTGAAAGACCGTAGGGACAATCACTCATGCATTCCAAGACCGGTTTTGCTATGTGTAGATAACCCGGAAGGCATGAAGAGGCTTGAACAAAGGTGGCCCGTGGATCTGTTGCAGTTGCGCTACTTCCAGTCCGTCGCCCGCTACGAGCACATCAGCCGCGCCGCGGAGGAACTGCGCATAGCGCAGCCCTCGCTCAGCCGCGCCATCGCCCGCCTGGAGGCCGAGTTGGGCTCCCCGCTCTTCGACCGGCAGGGCCGCCGCATCCGGCTGAACCAGTACGGCGTGGTGTTCCTGCGGCACGTCGACCGCGCCCTGAGCGAGCTGGACGACGGCCGCAGGGCCGTCCGTGAGGCCCGTGACACCGGGCTCGGCCGGGTCAACGTCGCCTCCGAGACACTACTGACGATCAGTTCACTGCTCGGCAGCTTCCGGGCCGCCCACCCCCGTGCGGACGTCCGGCTGTTCCAGTCGGACGCGGACGAGATGAACCGTCAACTGCGGGCTCGGGAGGTCGACTTCTGCGTGGCCTCGCAGCCGCTGCCCGGCACGCACGTGGAGTCGGTCGAACTCGTCCGCGAGGAGGTGCTGCTCGGCGTGCCGCACGGGCACTGGCTCGACGGGCGGGACAGCGTGACCGTCCTGGAGATCGCCGACGAGCCCTTCGTCACCACCCGGCGCGGCTGGCAACGCGCCCTGCTCGACCAGCTGTTCGCGTCCGAGGGCCTGACACCGGTGCTGTCCTGCGAGAGTGACGAACCTGGCGCCAGCGGGGACCTGATCAGCGCCGGCCTCGGCATCGGCCTCATCCCGGCCATGTCCCGCGAGGCCGGTGAGCGCATCCCGCTCGCCTGGGTGCATGTGGCCGCGCCCGACTGCCAACGGGTGCTCAGCCTAGTGTGGAACCGCGACACCCATCTGTCCGAAGCAGCCCTGAAATTCCGGGAGTTCATCACCAGCCGGCCGTTGATGACCCACCGCCCGGCGGACTCGTAGAGCTGGAGTGTTCAGCGATTCACGCGCTTGTCGGGCCGACGGGGTGGTGAACCTTATCAATGGGACAGGGGACTCCGCAGTACACGATCAAGGAGTGCAGGGAAACCTCGGTGGAAAGGTCGCGCTGGTCACCGGCGGCAGCCGCGGCATCGTGGACACGCTCGCGGCCGGGCTGGAAGCCGGCTGCGCGCGCAGGAGGAATCGACGATCGACATCCTGGTCCACAACGCTGGGCTCGACCTCATGGGCCGACCGATCGAGGTTCTGACCCCTGAGGAGTTCGACCGGATGATCGCGGTCAACATCAAGGCACCGTTCTTCCTCACCCAGCGGCTGCTGCCACGGCTGCGCGACGGCGGCCGGATCATCAACATCTCATCCGTCTCCACCAGGGTCGCCTCATCCCACGGCATCGGCTATCCGCTCACCAAGGGCGCACTTGAGGTGTTCAGCCACACCCTGGCCAAGCACCTCGGCCCCCGCGGAATCACCGTCAACTCCGTCGCGGTCGGCTTCACCCACACCGACATGACCGCCGAAGTGCTGGCCGACCCGGCGAACCTGGACCGCAACATCAGCCTGACCGCCCTCGGCCGGATCGGCCAGGCCCGGGACATCGCCGACGCGGTCGCCTTCCTGGCCTCCGACGGCGCTCGCTGGATCACCGGCACCAGGATCGACGTCAGCGGCGGCGTCAACCTGTGGCAACGCTCCACGCGAAGCTCGACGAAGGCCGTCAGCGGGCGGGCAGCTCGAACCCGAGGGCGGCCAGGGCCTTTTCAGCGGCCTGCTGGTCCTGCTCGTGGCTGCCACCGGATAGTCCCGGGCCTCCGACGCACCGGCCGCGTGCACTGCCGCGATCAGGGCGCCGGGGCGGCCTGGGTGATGGAGGAGGCGGAGGAGGACTTTTTCGAGCGCGTCGGTGGGCACGAGCGGTTCCCTGCAGCCACAGTCAGTCGGGGACGGTGAGGACGAGCTTTCCGCGCGTACGGCCGGCCTCGCCGCGGGCGTGGGCCGCGCCGGCCTGTTCGAGCGGGAAGGTGTCCTCCACCTCGACGGCGACGTGGCCGGCGTCGATCAGGCCGGCGATCGTCGTCAGCGCCGCGCCGTCCGGCTCGACCAGGAACGGGGTGACCCGCACGCCGGCCGCCTCGGCCTCCCGGGCCAGCTCCGGGGAGACACCGGCCGGGACCGCGATCAACAGGCCGCCGGGGCGCAGGACCTTCAGCGAGCGGGTGCTGGTCCGGTCATGGTCGTCGCCCACGAGGTCGATGACGACGTCGACGCCGGCGGTGGCGTCCTCGAAGCGGGTGGTGGTGTAGTCGATGGTCTGGTCGGCGCCGAGTTCCTTGAGCCAGGGGTGGCGGGCGGCGCCGGCGGTGGCGATCACATGGGCGCCCAGGTGCCGGGCGAACTGGACCGCGAAGTGGCCGACCCCGCCGGCGGCGGCGTGGATCAGGACGCGATGGCCGGCCTGGACGTGGGCGGTGTCGACCACGGACTGCCAGGCGGTCAGCGCCGCCAGCGGCACCGCGGCGGCGTGCACATGGTCGAGGGCGGCCGGCTTGCGGGAGAACTGACGGGCCGGCGCGGTCACGTACTCGGCGTAGGCGTTCGCGACGCGCGGGAACCAGGGCATGCCGTACACCTCGTCACCGGCCCTCAGCGTGGTCACACCGAAGCCGACCTCCTCCACCACCCCGGACACATCCCAGCCGAGCGTGAACGGCGGCTCACCCATCAGCCCGGCCATGCCGGAGCCGCCGCGGGTCTTCCAGTCCACCGGGTTGATCCCGGCCGCGTGCACCCGCACCAGCACCTCGGTCGGCAGTGGCACCGGACGCGCCACCTGCTCGATCCGCAGCACCTCCGGACCGCCGAAACCGTCCTGAACCACCGCGCGCATCGTGTCTGCGGACATGCGTCATCTCCTGAAAGGGCATCCTGCGGAGGGCCGTGAGCGGCGCTCCTTTTTGACGTCGACGACGCTATCCACAGGGGTATGGTTACCTTCAAGGACAAGTACTTCCCATTGGGAAGTGACCTGGTGAGGACCGTAAGCATGACGACCAACTGCCCCAGCGGCCAGCACGCGCACCACGACGTGTACGCCGCCCAGTGCCCCTGCCGCGCCCTGCTCGACCTCCTCGCCAACAAGTGGTCGGCCCTGGCCATCGGCGCCCTCGAAGACGGACCCCAACGCTTCGGAGAACTCCAGCGCACACTCCAGGGCGTCAGCCCCAAGGTGCTCACCCAGACCCTGCGGCGCCTCGAGGACTTCGGCATCCTCGACCGCACGGTCTACCCCGCCGTCCCCCTGCACGTCGAGTACGCGCTCACCGACCTCGGCAAGAGCGCCGCGATCCCGCTCAACGCCCTCCGCACGTGGGTCGAGGACAACCTCGACCACGCCTACCGGCCCGAACCGGCCGCGTCGTAACAGGGCGGACAGTCCGTCACCGCCGTACACGCGACCCCGTACCGCCCCGAGCCCCGTCCCCCGACCCCGGCACCGCCCGCCCGGCAGGTGGAGTTGGCCAAGAACCGGCCACCGGGCCGGAGCAGCACCTACCGCAACCCGGCCGGCGTCCAGGATCCCACGGCCGGCTCCAGGCTGTTGGTGTACGCCCGGTGCGGGCCCGTCCTGTTGTTCCTAGTAAAGTCTTCCCACGTGAACACCGGACCGGCACTACGCCACACACGGATCGGCCACCCGGTGGAGGGCTGATCGCGCAGCGGGTGCGCAGCGGGCACCCCCTCAATTCGGCACGCGGACCTCCCGACACTCATGCATTGCGAGTCCGTTCTTCGTGTCGAAAACAACGAGGTCAGCTAAATGACAGTCACGTTCAACCACACCATCATCGCGGCCAAGGATCGCGAAGCGCCTGGTCGGGCGCCCGAAACACGGCGCCCGACCAGGCAATCCACCATCGAGGAACGGCCTGACGCGTTCCCTGGCCCGCGCCGGTGGAGTCGGCGGCAGACGCCGAGCAGTGCGTGTCGTCGGCGTCAGGGTGACCGCGGCTGCTGCAGTCCGTCGAGAAGCAGGCCGATCAGTCGGCGGGGGTCGTAGCGGGGGTCGCTGTCACGTCCGATGCAGAGGTTGCCGATGCCGCGCATCAGCTCGTAGGGCTGCGTACCGGGTCTGATCTCGCCGGCGGCGACTGCGGCGTCGAGCAACTGCGCGCAGACGGGCTCCAGGCGCTCGACGAAATAGGTGTGCAGCGCGGCGAAGCCGCTGCTGTCGGATTGCAGTGCGCCCGCGAGTCCGTGCTTGGTGACCAGGAAGTCGACGAAGAGGCCGATCCACTGGCGCAGTGCGGCGAAAGGCGAATCGGCACCAGCCAACAGGACCGGGCCGGCCTCGGCGCACGCCTCGACCTGGTGGCGGTAGACGGCGACGACGAGATCCGCGCGCGTGGGGAAGTTGCGGTAGATCGTGCCCATCCCCACACCCGCTTTGGCCGCGATCTCGCGGATCGGCGCGTCGACGCCGGAGGTGACGAACACCTCGGCGGCGGCGGCAAGCAGCGTCTGCTGGTTACGCAGGGCGTCGGCCCGCTTGCTTCGGGCCGGCACCTCCCCGGACTGGCTTGCAGAGGGCACCGCGCTCTCCTTCCGGCGACCGTTGACAAAGCGGAACACCGCTCCGTATCGTAAGTGGAGCGCCGCTCCGCTTACCAGTCTAGCTGAAGCCTTCGCGCTCCTGCCCGCCTCCCCTGCCGCCTTCCGCCTTCCGCCTTCCGATCGGTATCGGCGGCAGAGGCCGTTGAAGGGACACCCCGTCATGAGTGAATCGACCTCCATCACCGACGCTTTCGGCTCGCCCGCTCCCGTCCTCTCGTACAGCCCGGTGGTGCTGTCCGTGCCCGGACGTCCTGTGGACCTTCAGGCGCGCGTGTCCGCGCCCGCGACCGGCTCCGACCTGCCGGTCATCCTCCTCTCCCACGGTCAGGGCCCCTCGAACAACCTGTCCTCGCTGAACGGCTATGCGCCACTTGCCAACTACTGGGCGGCACACGGGTTCGTCGTCATCCAGCCCACCCACCTCAGCTCCAGGACACTGAGTCACCTGCACACCGGTAGCCCCGCAGCTTCCCTGTTCTGGCGCTCGCGCGCCGAGGACATGAAGCACATCCTCGACCGGCTCGACGTGATCGAGGCGGCCGTGCCGCAGCTCGCCGGGCGCATGCACCATGGCAAGGTCGGCGTGGCCGGGCACTCGATGGGCAGCCACACCGCCGGCCTCCTGTTGGGCGCCCGGCTCACCGACCCCGACGACGGGCAGGAAGTGAACCTCATCGAGCCCCGGATCAAGGCGGGTGTGCTGCTGGCCGCACCCGGCAGGGGCGGCGATGTCCTGAACGGGCCCATGGCAGAGAACGTGCCGTTCGCCAAGACCACGGACTTCTCCACGATGACCACACCCGCGCTGGTCGTCGCCGGCGACAAGGACGACTCCCGGCACTTCACGGACATGGGCCCGGACTGGCATGCCGACCCCTACACCCTCGCCCCGGCCCCGAAGACCCTGCTCACCCTGTTCGACGCGGGGCACGGACTCGGCGGGATCGCCGGTTACGACGTCGCCGAGACCACCGACGAGAGCCCCGAGCGGGTTGCCGCGCTGGGACAGCTCACCGCGGCCTACCTCCGTACCCAGCTCCACCCCGGAGACTCCGCCTGGCAGACAGCGCGTGAGGCACTGACGACGAGTCCCCACCCGCTCGGACGCATCGACACCAAGTAAGCCGAACAGGCACCGTCCCCGCAGCGGACCAGTACAGGCTTCCAGCGTCCGCACCCAGGAACTGCTCGGGTGGCAACCGCCGCACCATGTCTCGATGGCCGAACCCCCGCCATTCGGGCGCGCGGTCGCGCTCCGCTTCGCCGCCGGCCTTGCTGACAGCCGGTACCACGGCGCTGGTCGACCAGCCGGCGCTCTGCCGCAGCCGGGTCCCTGCGGCAGGCGTGCCGCCGGCCGGTCAGCGCGAGCCGGTGAGAACCCGGCCGGACCAGATGTCGACCACCACCTGGTGGTGATGCGGGCGTACCGCCGCCGTGCCGGCGGCGTAGTTCTTGTCGACCTGCGCCGCCTCCGCCGCGTTCGGCTTGGCGTTCGTGCAGGACGTGCCGGGGCCGTGGCCGGACATGATCTCCGAGCACGGACCGCTGTAGTGGTCGGGCAGTCCGAGGATGTGCCCGGTCTCGTGCGCCGTGATCCGGGTCATGTCGTAGCCCTCGTCCACCGCTTGCTGGCCGAGCTGCACGTCGCCGTTGCCGCCGGGGAAGATCGGCCCCAACGTGGTCTGCGGCCAGCCGCTGGTGGCCTCGTAGACGTAGTCGGCCGAGCCGGGGCTGCTCGCCGGCTCCAGGCGCACGTTGTGCACCGCGTCGTTCCAGTTCTGCACGGCCTGCTTGATCGGGCCCGCCCATTGACCGGCATTGCTGGCGTCGTAGGTAAGGGTGACCACAGCCTGCGTCGCGTGCGGCGCGGAGTGCGCCGAAGCGACGCCGACCGTAGTGCCCAGCATGGCCGGGACAAGTGCCGTCAGGGCGGCTAGTTGCTTGATCATGAGACTGGTGCGCCTCCTTGAGTCTCAGGTGGTATCCGCAGTAAACGAGTTCATCGCGAACACAACAACCTCCCTCCCTGCAATCAGGGCTCAGTGGCCGTCAAGTTGACTCAAACTGCGCAGCGTTGGCAGCGGATCGCCGCGCCGGGCCGGCTGTTTTCCGGGCTGTAGGCCTGGATTCGGACGTACGTACCGGCGACAGCTCCGCCGGGCGGACTCCTGGTGCAAGGTGAGTGGCGGCAACCCTCGTTCAGCACGTTCCGCGTGACGTGGTTCTGCTGGTTGTGCGCGACGGGTGTTCGTGACGCATGCGGCCCTTTAACCTGACGCTCGGCTCCAAGGGTGACGGGCCGCAGGGGGTGGCCCGATCGGAGCCTGCGGTGTTCAACTCGCCGTGTTTCAGGGGGGGCATGATTCGCTTGCGTTTGGCCATGCCCGTCGCCCTCGCATGGGGACTCGCGGTCAGCTGCGGACTGGGCACCACGGCGGCCATGGCCGCCACCGCATCACACCACATCAGGAACGGCCGGATCGCCACGGACTACGGCGCGGAGGTCAGCTACCTCCAGACCACCGATTCCGTCACCGGCGCCACCTCCGACATCGGCGGCCCGAACCGGGTCAGGGGCTGCAATCTCGCGGCCTCGCAGGACGGGAAGACGCTGGCCTACAGCACGGTCTGCGGCTATTTCGCGGGCCGCGGCAGCGACACCGTCAGCATGATGAACCGCGATGGCACGGGACAACGTGTGGTCTGGCGGATGCCGTCCGACTTCGGCAGCCGCCAGTCCGTCGTGGGCAACCCCGCGATCTCCCCGGACGGGAAACGGATCCTCTTCGGGACGTTCCCGCACGGTCCCTCCCAGACGCGCTACTGGACCATCCATACCGACGGGACCGGCCTCGCGCCGCTCGACCTCGGCGTCGGCACAGCCCCCGACGGCGTTCCCCGCTTCTCCCCCGACGGCCGCACCCTGGCCTTCACCATCGGCGGCGTGATCTGGCTGAAGAAGGGCCACAAGCCCGCCGCGCCGCTGGCCGTCAGGAAGCCGGGACTGCCGAACGACCCGCAGTACGGCTGGCTCCGCTGGTCCCCGGACGGCAGGCACCTGGTCTTCGCCGACGGCAAGGGGCTGTACGAGGTGGCCGCCGGCGGCTCGACCTGGCGCACCCTGGCCACCAGTCCCAACACCAGCACCGGCTACTTCGAACCCACATACTCCCCTGACGGCACACAGCTGGCCTTCATGTCGATCACGCCCAGCGGCGACCCCGGAGGTGATCTGCTGCGGAGCATCGCGGGCCTGACCCTCGCCCGTCCTGGCACGCCACGGACGATCCTCCCAGGCAACCCTGCCTATCAGGTCGCCGACCCCGTCTGGCTCTCACCTCAGTGGCGGTAGGCGGCCGTCGCGATCTGCACGAACGACCGGATCAACGGGTTCGTGTCGCCCTCGTTCCATGCCGCCACCACGCGGCTCGGCGCCATGTCGGTCAGCGGGACCACGGCCAGTTCCCCGGGCAGGTCGTGCCCGAGCGGGGCCATCCCGACCGTGCCGTTCCAGAGCACGGCCTGCACGCACTCCTGGACACCGCGCAGCACCGCGCCCACCGGGTCGGCACGCAGATCGTGCACCGTCAGCCCGGTCTCGTCGAACGGCGCGCGGGTCAGGGCGATGTCGACCAGTCCGGCACGCAGCCCGCAGGTCGGATCGGTCAGGTCGGTCTCGCGGATGCGGACCTCGATGCCCGGGGGCTGGCGGCGGTACACGGCGGCCGGCCGGGTGGCACCCCGGTCCGTGCTGTCGCCCAGCATGCCGACGGTGAGGACCGCGGCGCCGGCGGCCGCGGCCACGCGCACACGGACCTGGTCGGCCTGGTCGAGCAATGTGCGCGCCTCGTTCAGCAACGTCGCCCCGGCGGGGGTGAGCGTGACTCCTGCGGCGGAGCGCCGCAGCAGAAGGGCACCGAGGTCGGTCTCCAGCTGTTTGATCGCCCGGCTCAGCGGAGGCTGGCTCATGTGCAGCCGGGCGGCGGCCCGGCCGAAGTGGAGTTCCTCGGCGACCGCGACGAAATAGCGCAGCGTGCGCAGCTCCATGACCGGTGACGATACCCGTACGGTATCGAGTTCCCCCAGTCGGTACGCGGCAGGTCTCGCGAGGGGCGGGAGGTTCACATCGACATCCTGACGGCGATCGCTCCTCCTCGGTACGCGATGCCCTGACTCTTGGTCAGCCCCGGCCGACGTGTGGCCGGAAGTCCGTGATAGAACCCCTGAGTTGGGTGGTGGCACAGGTGCGCGGCCAGGCAGAGGGCGACGGCGCGGAGCGGAGGTTTGCGTATATGACCGGCGCTGAGCGTTCGGCTCCCGCGGAACCAGGTGGGCATGTCGTCGGGCGGAGACGCTTCCTCGGTTATGTGCTGGCGGCGCCGACCCTCGTGGCCGCCGCCGAGCTCGGTACGGCACCGCCGGCCGAAGCCGGTATTCCGTCACCGGAGCCCACAGAACTGCTCGATCTCAACGACGTGATGACCGCGGCGGCGCTGCCGACCTCGGGCCTGATCACGGTCGAGGTCCACACGGACGGCACCGTGTCGTTCGCGCTGCCGCGAGCCGAGGTCGGTCAGGGGATCACCACCTCGACGGCCATGCTGATCGCCGAGGAACTGGACGTACCGCTGGAGCGGATACGCGTGTCGCTGGCCGACGCCCGGCCGGAGCTGCTGTTCAACCAGCTCACCGGCGCGTCGAACACGACCGTCTCCACCTACCACCCGATCCGGGTCGCCGCCGCGGTCGCCCGGGGGCGGCTGCTGCGGGCCGCCGCGATCGAACTCGGCGCGGCGGTCACCGATCTCACGCTGCAGGCCGGTGTCGTCACCGATCTCGTGGGCCGGAGCATCGGAATCGGCGCACTCGCCGAGAAGGCCGCGAGTATGACGACACAACAGGTCTCGGTGGATCTCAAGCCGCGCGAGAAGTTCACTGTCATCGGCACACCGCGCGGCCGGGTCGACGCGCTGGCAGCGGTCACCGGGCGCAAGAAGTTCGCGATGGACCTCGACGTACCGGATGCCAGGCCGACGATGGTGTGCCGGCCGCCCACGATCAACGGCACGGTCGGATCGGTGGCCAATGCGGACGAGGTCCGCGCCTTGCCGGGCGTCACCGACGTCGCGGTGATCTCCACCGGGGTCGCGGTACGGGCGGAGACCTTCGGCCAGTGCATCGACGCCGTGCGTGCCCTGCGCATCGACTGGCGGCCCGGTACCGTCGAAGGCGAGTCGGACGAGTCCGTGCTGGCGGACCTGGCGGCGGCCGAGCCGCCCCTGGGGCTTCCGCCGCTCACGCCGTACGTGGAAGAGAAGTTCACGTTCCATTTCCGTGGCAACAGCGCGCTGGAGCCCAACAGCGCGGTGGCCGACGTGCGTTCGGACCGCGCGGAGATCTGGGCGTCGCTCAAGTCGCCGATCGTCGCGAAGGAGGCCATCGCCGCCTCGCTGAGGCTTCCTCCGCAGTCGGTCACCGTCCACGTCACCGAAGGCGGCGGATCCTTCGGCCGCAAGCTCTTCTTCGACGCCGCGCTGGAGGCGGCGGAGGCGTCCCAGAAGATGGGCAAGCCGGTCAAGCTCATGTGGCACCGTGCCGACGACTGCCGTCAGGGGCGAGCCCACCCCATGGCCACCTCACGCGTACGCATCGACTACCTCGGCAGCACCGTACTCGGCTACAAACAGCGGCACACCAGCGTCGCCACCGACCTCGGCCACGGGCTCGGCGAGGTCTTCACCGCGCTGGCGGCGAAACTGCCGGTCGGCGACATCGGGTTCTCCGAGACGTTCTTCCAGCTCTCCCAGTCGACGCCCTACGAGTTCGGTCTGAGCACCCGGCTCCTGAACGAGACCGACAAGGGCTTCAACACGGGCAGCATGCGCAACGTCTACTCCCCCGACGTCACCTGCGCCCGGGAGCTCATGGTCGACCGGCTCGCGGCCAGGATGGGCAGGGATCCCTACCGGTTCCGGCACGACTTCCTGCATGACGACCGCTCCCGTGCGGTGCTGGACAAGGTCGCCGATGCCGGTGGCTGGGGCCGGGCGATGCCGGCCGGCACCGCGCAGGGCATCGCCTTCCACTCCGAGTACCACTCCGTCAGCGCGGCGCTGGTGGAGATCGACTGCCGGCCCGAGACCGTGAACCGTCCCATCCGCGACGGCGTGGCCGGGCCCCGCGTCACCAAGGCCGTCTTCGCCGTGGACGTCGGACTCGCCGTCAACCCCCGTGGCCTGGAAGCACAGATGATGGGCTGCGTCATGGACGGCATCGCCCAGACCCTGACCTCCAGCCTGCACCTGCGCGAGGGCTACTTCCTGGAGGCCAGCTGGGACAACTACTTCTACACCCGGCAGTGGAACTCCCCGCCCGAGCTGCGGATCATCGTCATGCCGACCACCACCGGGGAGCCCGGTGGCGCCGGTGAACTGGGCGTCGCCGCGTCGATGGCCGCGGTCGCCTGTGCCTACGGCCGTGCCACCGGCACGATGCCCACCAGCTTCCCGATCAACCACGGCACGCTCTCCTTCACACCCAAACCGACCGTCCCGCCCGTCCCGCAGTCGCCGACCGACGGCCTGGACCACGCCTACTGACGTACGCCTGACGCAAGGAACTCCCGTGCCTGAACACACATTCCGCCTCAACGGCGAGCAGGTCACCGTCGACGTCGCCGATGACGTACGGCTGTTGTGGGTCCTGCGTGACGTGCTGGGCGTCACCGGCCCCAAGTACGGCTGCGGCATCAACGTCTGCAAGGCGTGTACCAGTCACCTCAACGGCAAGGCGGTCAACCCCTGTGCCATCCCCGTCAAGAACCTGAAGCCGAGCGACGAGGTCACCACGATCGAGGGCCTGCCGGCCACGGTGGGCGCGGACCTGCACCCCATGCAGCAGGCCTGGCTCGACCAGGACGTGGCCCAGTGCGGCTACTGCCAGCCGGGCCAGATCATGGCAGCCGTCGCCCTGGTCCGTAAGGTCGCGGAAGAGAGCCGCGAGATCACGGACGCCGACCTCGACACGATCCGCAACGTCTGCCGCTGCGGCACGTACTTCCGCATCCGGCAGGCCATCAAGGCCGGCGCCGAGAAGATGTGAGGGCAGGCACCCACCCCTCCCCCGGCAGCCGGGCGTCGCCCTCACAGAGAGGCGCTCTCGAACCGGATCTCCGTCTCCGGTGTGAGGGAGAGGTCGTGGCCCGTCACCGGTCGTGGGGTGGAGATGAGGATGTTGTAGTGGTTGGGGAAGTGGCAGGCGTCGAAGCCGAGCACGGTGCCGAAGGGCCGGCCCCCGGCGAGTACCGTGTCGCCGCGGTCGAGCACGCCGGCGCAGGCGAGTTCGACGAAGCCGAGAAAGCCCACCCGGTCGACGCGGGCCCCGGCCGCCGTGTCCGTGTGGTCGGTGGTGACCAGTTCATGGACCTCACCACGGCGGACACACCGGCTGGCGAAGGGCTCCAGGGACATGCCACGCGTGTCGAGGCGATGGGTGAGGATCTTGACCAGTCGGCCGTGGATGACGCGTTTGGCGCCGTCTTCCTCGGGGTTCATGCGGGCGTCTCCTCTCGATCGTGCTGCGCCGTCCTGTAGCAGGTGGCGACCAGTTCGGCGACGGTCAGACCGTCCGGTGCGGGTTCCGCGAGCGTGCCCGTCGTCGTCAGCTGCACGAAGTCGCGGAGCACGCCGACGTACTCGTGCCACAGCGAGCCCTTGAACTCCGGGTGTCCGGCGAGCATGTCGGCCGAGTCGGTCCGGCCGTCGGCCAGCCGGACCTCGATCGTCTTGCACTCGCCTGGGTACGCCCAGTCGAGTTCGACCCGAGCCTGGGCGCCGGCCGTGGGTGCCGCCAGCCGGATCCGCGCGGCGCGGTCGACGCCTCGCGCGTCCCGCCGGAGTTCGACGTCGTGCACGCGCAGGTCCTCGCCGAGGAAGAGCCGCAGGAGGTCGAAGGCGTTCGGCCCGTTGTCGGCGAGGCAGCCGCCGCCGCAGCGGGCGGGGTCCAGGTACCAGCGGTCGCGTCCGGTGTGCTCCTCGATCATCTCCTTGTACCGGACGGTCAGCGACGTGACCGGTACGTCCTTCGGCAGCCGGTCCAGCAGGGCGCGGACCGGGGCGTTGTAGCGCCGGTGGAAGGAGGTGAACAGGGGCACGCCGCGCTCGTGTGCGTACCGGGTCAGCCGCAGGGCGTCCTGCGGGCACGTCGCCAGCGGCTTCTCCACGCACACCGCGCGTCCCGCCGCGAGGGCGTCGTGGCAGACCGGGAAGTGCGCGTCGTTGGGGACGTTGACGATGACGGCGTCCACGTCGGCCGTTGCCAGGAGTCGACGGTGGTCGCCGTAGCGCTCGATGCGCGACGGCAGTCCCGCGAACGTACTGGCGTCGCGGTCGCAGACGGCCACGAGTTCCGCGTCCGGGGACCGGTCGAGCGCGGCGAGGTAGAAGCGGGAGATCACGCCGAGGCCGACGATGCCGACACGCAGGGGTGGTCGCAGCTGTGTCATGCCGGGCCTCCGTGCGGGTCGGCGTCGGGGAAGGGGACGTTCGTCTCGCGTGCCACGTCGAGCAGTTCACGCCGGAGGGGCGCCGTGAGCGGAACACCGTGCGCGAGGCGTTCCCGGGAGCGTCGGTGCTCCCGCCAGCCGGGGTAGGTCACCGGTTCGCCGGCCCGCAGCGGCGGGCAGTCGAGGAGAGCGCCGAACATTGCGGTGGCCGCCTCGAGGAAGTCGGACCTGGAGCGCAGTCGGCCGGGGGCGACGGCCAGCGCCAGGTGACCGACGTCGTCGTCGGGCTGTGGCGAGGTGTCGTGGCCGGGGCCGAGTCCCGCGCCGGGGAGCAGGGCCGACAGCACTTCGACGAGCAGACCCAGTCCGTAGCCCTTGTAGCCGCCGGTCGCCGGGTCGCCGCCCAGCCAGCGCAGACCGGCCTCGCCGCGGTCGTACGCTCCGGGGTCGGTGACCGGGTACCCGTCGCCGTCCTCCAGCCAGCCCTCGGGGATGCGATCGCCGGCGCGAGCGGCCGCCCGGATCCGGCCGGTGGGTACGACGGTCGTGCTCATGTCCAGGGTGAACGGCGGGTGCTCGCCGGCCGGCGCCGCCAGGGCGAGTGGGTTGGTGCCCAGCATCGGGGCGGCCGTGCCGGGGGGCGGGGCGAGGCGCTGGCGTCCGCAGTTGGCCGTGACCAGGCCGATCATGCCGTGCTCGACGGCGCGCAGGGCGTGGTATCCGGCGCAGCCGAAGTGGGTGCCGCCGCGTACGGAGACCAGGCCGATGCCGTGGGTACGTGCGCGGTCGACCGCCAGGTCCATCGCTTCGGTCGCCGTCCACAGACCCAGCCCGCTCCGCGCGTCGACCAGTACGGCGGCGCCGCTGTCGGCGAGCGTCTCGGGCTCGGCGACGGGATCGCAGCGGCCGCTGTCCAGAAGGGGGAGATAGAGACGGGCGAGGTTGGTGGCGCCGTGCGTGGTGAAGCCGGTGAGGTCGCCGTGGCACAGCGCACGGGCGGCCTCCCGGGCCCGGTGCGCGGGCAGGCCCCGGGCGCGGAAGACACCGGCGACGAAGTCCAGCAGACCGCTGTAGGGGACACGGACGTCACCTTCGCGCGGGGACGGGGACGGTGACGGGAACCGGAACGAGGAGGCGAAGCGGGGCGGTGTCATGGCGTCGCGCCTTTCCATGCGTGGGTGGGACGGGGATCTGGTCGTCCCCGCGGATCGGACGCGACACGCGTGAACGCGACCAGGACATCGGCCACTTCGCCGGCGTATCGGTCCAGCTCGGCGAGGGTGGCGTATTCGCCGTCGGCGTGTGCGCGGTTGGTGTCCAGGCTGCCGGGTCCGAGGACGGCGGTGTAGGTGCCGGGCACATCGCTCATCCACAGGGCGTCGCAGGTGAAGGCGGGTTCGTGGGCGGGCCACCGGGCGAGCCCGCAGTGCTGTTCCAGCAGTTGTCCGGCCCACGTGGCGTCCCCGGCCGGTCCGTTCAGGGCGGGCAGTCCGCGTTTGAGCCAGTGCAGGGAGGTGACGGCGTCCGCGTCGTGCGCGGTCCTGGCCAAGGACGGGTGTCCTTGTGCGCTCCTTCGGAAGGCGGCCAGCCCTTCGCGCAGCGTCTCCCGCAACGCCGCCTCGGCCGCTCGGCCGGAATCCCGGTCGGTGTAGGCGATGTTGAGCAGGAGGCGCCCGCTTCCGTAGACCTTGTTGTGCCGGTCCCCGGTGTGCAGGCCGGCCACGCACACGCGTGCGCCGTGGGCCCGCGCGGGCAGGTACGTCGCCAGGTGGTGGCTGAGGAAGCCCAGCAGGACGGTGGCGTTGTGGCCGGCTTCGGGGTGGTCGTCGACCGCGTCGTCGCCCCGCACCCGCACGCAGGCGGTCATGGCGGCCGTGGCGCGTGGCAGGTACCGGTGTCCGGTCGGCTCGCAGAAGAGGTTGAGCCGACCGGTCAGGCCCTGCTCGACGAGGTAGCGCGTGCCGAAGGTGCCCATCGCGCCGCCCTCTTCGCCGGCCACCGCCTGGACGAGCACACCGGTGCGGGAGCCCAGCGCCGGTTCGGCCGCCCGCGCCGCGCGGATGCCGGCCAGCACGGCGACCGCCGGGCCCTTGGCGTCGATGGCGCCCCGGCCGCTGAAGCGCACGCCGTCGAAGGAGGGGGTCCACCAGCCACCGACGGTGTCGAGGTGGACGTTGAGCATCACGGTGTCGCTCCGGGGCAGTCCCGGCGGTCCGAGGCGCAGCACGAGGCTGGGCTGGCAGGCCAGGAAGGCGGGATCGGCGGCGGCCTCCTGGACGAGTGCGGGGACGTCGTCCCGGTGCAGCTCGGGGGCCGGTGGCGCGGCGTGCCGCACGACCGTCATGCCGGACTCCGTCGCCGCGGCCGCGTACAGTCGGCCGGCCTCCCACAGCCGTACGGCCCGCGTGTCGCCGCCGGTCTCCAGCGGTCCGGCGGTGGGGGTGTTCAGAAGCCGCAGCAGCAGGGCGCGGTCGGCGGCGGTGAGCCGGGCTCCGGCGTGACGGGCGTCCTCAGCCACGTCCCCCTCCCTGCCGGGAGGCCACGACGTGGGGCAGGACGTCCTGCGCCACGAGGCGTTCCAGCGCGCGTCCGTAGGCGACGAAGGCCGCGGTGCCGCTGTCCTCTCGGGTGTCGGTGCCGTCGTGGGGGCGCAGGTGGGTGTGCGGTTCGATCGACCAGGTTCCGGTCCAGCCACGCCGCAGCAGCGCGGTCAGGCAGGCGCGGACCTGGGAGCGGCCCTGGCCGGGGAGGGTGTACGCCGCCTCACCGGTCGGTGTGGGAACGGCGTCCTTGACGTGCACGTGGTCGACGTGGTCGATGACCGCGTCGAGCAGGGCCGCGGAGTCGTAGCCGTACGGCACGCCGTTGCCGATGTCGAAGAGCAGCCGCAGCGCCGGACTGCCGACGCGGTCCAGCAGTTCCAGCATCCGCTCGGCGCTCGTGCCGGCCCAGCCGGCGCAGTTCTCGTGCAGCAGGACCAGGCCGGCGTCCTCGGCGCGCTGGGCCAGCACGGCCATGCGACGGTGGACGCGCCGGGCCCACTCCGGCTCGCTCAGCCCGTCGTTGGGGTATGACATCACGCGCACGTAGCGGGTGCCGAGGACGGCGCAGCGGTGGGCCAGGATCCGGAGTTCGTCGACGTCGTCCTCCAAGGGGCCGGTGACGGGCCGGCTCCAGTTGGCGATGCGTGAGTCGACGCAGACGACGTCTGTGCCGCCGGCGGCGAGCTGATCGGTGAGCGCGCCGAACGCGCGGTGGTCCAGGTCGGCGAGGGCGCAGCCGTCCACGCTGCGCAACTCGATGGCGTGCCAGCCGAGTTCGCGTACGGCGGCGAGCTGGTCGGCGAGGCCGGGTGCGGCCTCGTCCCCGATGCCGGCGTAGCGGATGCCGGGGGGCGGGGCGCTGGTCGGGCGGGGGTCAGCCGGCATGACGAGCCGCCCCCCGTCGGCGGGAGACGGGCGAGGGGGCGCCCTCGGGTGGGTCCTCGATGGCGAGGCGCTTGGCGTCGTCGAGGAGTTCGACGGTGCGCGCGTGCAGCCGGAGTCCCTCGGTGGCCTCGGCCGCCGCGCCGGGCGCGCCGCCGGCGAAGCGGCGGTAGGCATGGGTCAGGCAGCGGTGCAGCGCGTCGTCGTGGAGCCGTTCCCGTACTCTGCGGCCGCCGCGCCACAGGTCGAGCTGGGCGACGTCGTCGTCCTGGGCGACGGGATAGTGGCCGACGAGGCGTGCGCCGGTCGTGGTCTCGATGGTGATCCGGCGTCTGCGCACCGGTGAGGTGAGGTCGCAGCGGATCCGGCTGCGCACTCCGTCGCGGTGGCGGAGGGTGAGTGTGGCGCCGCCCATGTGCCGTACGATCTCGTCGCCCCACCGCAGGTCGGTGCAGGACGCCGTACGGACCTCGGCGTCCCCGAGGAGCCGGAGCAGGACGCCCAGCGCGTGCGGGACCTCCACCTCGAAGGCGTTGGTGTGGCTGCCGCTGGTCAGCGAACGGCGGAAGCGGGGCTTGTCCTGGGTGACGGTGATCGAGCGGATGTCCCCGACCTCGCCGATGAGGGCGGCGAGCCGTTCGGTGAGCGCGCTGTGCAGCCAGGGGGAGACGACGTGGACGTGCAGGCCGTGCCGGTCCACGGCATCGAGGACGTGGCTCAGCGCCGTGCGGTCCGCTGCGAGGGGTTTCTCCACGATGAACCGCCGGTAGCCGAGGCTCGCGGCCTCCTCCAGCAGGGCTCCGCGCACCTGCGGCGGGGTGCACAGATGGACGACGGTGCCGGCGGGGTCGAGGTGCCGGCGGGCGTGGTGCAGGGAGTCGGCGATCACGAGTCCGTCCGTGGCCGTCGACGGCCGGGACCCCGGGTCGAGGCCCACCACCGGGCGGTCGGCGAAGAGTTCCGGGTGCGCGGCTCGCGCGCGGGTGAGCACCGGCAGGTGAAGTCCCGCCCCGGCGCGTCCGAGTCCGATGAGCAACGTGCGGAGCACGGTGCGTGCCACCCCCTTCTCGTCGGCCTGCCGTACAGGCCGAAAAACATGCGGGCAACGTTATCGACACCTGAGCGTCGCCCACTTTCAATGGCATTTCTCCACTTCGGAGAAATATCGATTCCCACTGACATCTATCGAACGCGATTGACACAGGTCGAGCATATTGACGGCGATATCTCGCCACCCGGACCGCTTTCATCAGTTTGGGTGACATACCTCCCTACCTGGCACTTCCTTGCGATGCCCGGCCTAAAGTTGCCGCGGAAACGGGGGATTGAATTGACCCACGGGAAGGGAAGAAGTGGAAACTGTCGCCGTCATCGGGTTGGGGTACACGGGACTTCCACTGGCACGCGAGGCATGTGCGACGGGAATGCGCGTCATCGGCCTCGACGAGAATTCCGCGGTGACAGCGGCATTGGAATCCGGCCGTTCTCATGTGCCGGATGTGACGGACGCCGACCTGGCCCGGATGCGGGCCCGCGGATTCCACGCCACGACGGACGCGAGCTCACTGGCCGAAGCCGCCGTCACGGTCGTGTGCGTGCCGACGCCCCTCGACACCGCCGGCGAGCCGGATCTGTCGCACGTACGCAGGGCCGCCTCCGCCGTCGGCACCCATCTGAAACCGGACACGCTCGTGGTGCTGGAGTCCACCTCCTATCCGGGCACGACGGACGAGGTCGTGCGCCCCCTGCTGGAGGGAGCGTCCGGCCTCACCGCCGGCCGTGACTTCTCGCTGGCCTTCTCCCCGGAGCGCATCGACCCGGGCAACGAACGCTTCGGTATCCGCAACACCCCGCGCATCGTCGGTGGCTGCACCCACGGCTGCACGGCCGCCGCGGCCGGCTTCTTCCGGCGCCTGTGCGACCAGGTCGTGGAGGCCGGGTCGGCGCGCGAGGCGGAACTGGCGAAGCTGCTGGAGAACGTCTACCGAAGCGTGAACATCGCCCTCGTCAACGAACTGGCCGTCGCCGGGCGCGCCCTCGGCGTGGACGTCTGGGACGCCATCGACTGCGCCGGCAGCAAGCCCTTCGGCTACCAGCAGTTCCGTCCCGGCCCCGGCGTGGGCGGCCACTGCATCCCCGTCGACCCCACCTACCTCGCCCACTGGGCCCGCGCCGCCGGCAGCCCATTGCACCTGGTCGAACTGGCGCAGCAGGTCAACGCCGGGATGCCCGCACACGTCGTACGCAGGGCCGGTGAGTTGTTGCGGGGCGCGGGCAAGAGTGTCGGCGGTGCCCGGCTGCTGCTGGTCGGGGTGACGTACAAGCGGGACAGCCGCGACCTGCGTTCCACCCCGGCCGCCACGCTCGCGCGCCTGCTGCGCCAGGCCGGTGCGCACATCAGCTACCACGATCCGCTGACCGATGCCTGGGCGGTCGACGGTACGCCGGTGCCGTGTGCCGGCGGGCTGCGGGAGGCGGCGGCCGACGCCGACCTGACCATCCTGCTCCAGGACCACAGCGTGCTGCCCGTCGAGCGGCTGCCGCAGTGGGCTCCGCTGCTGCTCGACACCCGTGGCCGGCTGCGCCACACCGCCGCCCACGTGCTGTGAACGGCCCCGCGGCCAGGGGCGGCGCCTCACGTCGATCGCCGCCCCTCCGCGAAGGCGCACACCGTGTCGGCGATGTGCTCGGTCTCCGCGTCCGTCAGGTGCGGATTGACGGGGATGGCCAGCTGCCGCCGGCTCGCCGCCACGGCGTGCGGCCACCGACGGCCGCGGGGCGCGAAGCGGGCGAAGGCCGGCTGGTGGGGCAGCGGCAGCGGGTAGTAGACGTGGCTGGCCACACCGTGCGCCGCCAGGTGCTCCTTGAGCGCGTCGCGCTCGTCGGCGAGCAGCGAGTAGACGTAGAAGCAGCGGCCGTTGCGCCCCGGGGGCGGGGGCACCACACCCCGCTCCAGTAGCGGAGTGAACCGCTCGGTGTAGTAGTCGGCGATACGGGCCCGGCGTTCGAGTCGCTCGGGGAAACCCGGCAGCCGGTGCAGCAGGAAGGCCGCCTGCACTTCGTCGAACCTGCTGTTGCAGCCCACCCGCTGGTGACGGAAGCGCTGCCCCTCCTGCCCGTGATTGCGCAACGACCGTACGAGGCAGGCCAGTTCAGGATCCTCGGTGACCACCGCGCCGCCTTCCCCGGCGGTGCCGAAGGTCTTGACCTGGACGAAGGAGAAGACGCCCGCCTCGCCCCAGGTGCCGGCGGGCCGCCCGTCGAGCATCCCGCCCTGCGCGACCGCGGAGTCCTCCACCAGCCGTACGCCGTGTCGCCGCGCGATGTCCCGCATCCGCGGCATGTCGGCCATCACCGAGAACATGTGCGCGGGCATCACCGCCTTCGTACGGCCGGTGATCGCGCTCTCCACCTCCGCCGGGTCGACGACCATCGTCACGGGGTCGATGTCCGCGAGGACGGGTACGGCTCCGAGGTTGGCCACGGTGTTGCCGAGCGGGGCGCAGCCGTAGGCGGGGACCACGACCTCGTCACCGGGGCCCACGCCCATCGCGGTCAGGACCAGGGTGAGGGCGGAGGTGCCGCTGGAGCAGGCGACGACATCGGCCGCACCCAGCGTCGCGCGCAGCGCCTCCTCGAAGGCCGCGGTGCGCTCGCCGAGGATGAACTTCTGCTCCGCGGCCGTGCCGATCCCCCGTACGAGGTCGAGCAGCACCTCACGGTCCGCCTCGAACAGATCGGGCGCGAAGAACGGGATGGTCTCCTGCCGGGTCATCCGGCCCTCCCCATGGAGAAGCGGCGGATCAGGTCGCAGACCGTGTCGATGTCGGCCGTCGTCATGTCCGGGTGGAGAGGCAGCGCGACCGTACGCTCGCACGCCGCCTCGGCGTTGGGGAACTGCCCCTGCTTGAAGCCGAGTTCACTGAAGCACGGCTGGAGGTGGAGCGGTACGGGGTAGTACGTCTCGGTGCCCACGCCGTGGGCGGCGAGATGGGCGACGAGCCGGTCCCGTCGCTCGGCCTCCACCAGGTAGACGTAGAACACCGCGTCGGTCGGGACGTCGCGCTCCGCGACGGTCGGCAGGCGCACCAGGCCGGGGACGTCACGGAGTCGTTCGGTGTAGGCGGCGGCGAGTTCGGCCCGGCGGCGCACGGCGTGTGCCAGCCGGGGCAGTTTCGCGAGGAGGACGGCGGCCTGGATGTCGTCCATCTTGCTGTTGACGCCGTTGAGTTCGGTGGCGTTCGAGATGCCGGGAAAGTGCGCGAGGGTGCGTCCGGTGCGGCCGTGGTGGCGCAGCGCCGCCGCCGTGGCGGCGATCCGCGGATCGTCGGTGAGGATCGCGCCGGCGTCACCGATGGCTCCGAGCGTCTTGGTGGGAAAGAAGGACAGTACGCCGCCCGCGCCCAGGAGGCCCGCGTGGACGCCGTCCCAGCGCATGCCGATCGCCTCGGCGCTGTCCTCCACGAGCGTCAGTCCGTGCCGGCCGGCCACCCGGGCCAGCGCGCCCATGTCGGCCATCTGGCAGAACAGGTGCACGGGCATGAGCATCGTGGTGCGCTCGGTGACGGCGTCCGCCGCGGCCTCCGGGTCGAGGGCGTACGTCACCGGATCGATATCGGCGAAGACCGGGCGGCCCCCGGCCAGCACGACGGACGAGGCCGTGGCGATGAAGCTGAACGCGGGGACGACGACCTCGTCACCCGGCTGGAGCCCGCAGGCCCGCAGCAGCAGCACGAGGGCGTCGGTGCCGCTGTTGACACCCACGCAGTGCCGGGCGCCGGTCCACTCGGCCAGTGCCGTCTCCAGCCTGCCGACCTGCTGCCCGTGCGAGTACTTGCCGTCGTCGATCACCTCGCTGACGCGCGTACGGATGTCGGGCCAGGCTTCCTCGAACGAGGCGGCCTGGCTGAAGAACGGCACCGGGCGGGACGAAGCCCTCTGTGGCGCCGGACCGGCGGGACGGCCGGCTGTCGCGTGGTCCATGGGTCCTCGGGGATCGACGGCAGGTACGGGAAGAAGGGGCCCTCGCCCGGCGATGCGGCGGTGCGGCGGTGCGGCGGTGCGGCGAGTGACGCATCGCCGGGAGAGGGACCAGCGCCGCGCTAGGGGCGCGACGTCACAGCAGGGCGACGTCCAGCTCGCCCGCGTGGTACTTGTGCACGGCCTGCACCAACTCGTCCACGCTCAGCTGCTGGTCACCGTTGGCGTCGATCGCGTCGAACGCCGCGTCGGCGGTGGACGGGTCGGCGCCGACGGCGTTGATCCAGGAACGGAACTCCGTGCGGCTGACCTGCCCGTTGCCGTCCGTGTCACACAGGTTGAGGATGGAGCGGATGGTGGGCTCCACCACCTCGTCGAAGCCCGCCCGGCCCCGGGCCAGCACCTGGTTCAAGGCCAGCTCCTTGAACTGCTCCTCGGTGAGCGAGCCGTCCGTGCCCACCTTCGCCTGCTCCGCGAGGAAGTCCCACATGCCGAGGTAGGCGTCGAGGAGGGCCTCGCCCTTCGGCTCCGCGGGTGTGACGTCGAACGACGCGAGAATGCGGTAGGCCTCCTTCTCCCAGTCGCCGCGGTCGATCTGCCCGTTGCCGTCACGGTCCCACAGCTCGAATCGCCGCTGGAGCCGCTGTTCCTGGACACTGGAGGTCATCTTTGGTCCTCTTTCTTCTCTGGTGGTCGTGCGTGGAGTGAGGGGGGCCGGCCGGTCCGTCCCCGTCGCCCCGGCCGTCGTCGCGAGCACGGCCAGCGCCAGCACGATCGGCAGGGCGAGGGAGAGCACCTGCGCGGGCACCTCTCCGTCGGCCGAGACATCGAAATGGGCGCTGTGAAAGACGAGATGGGGGACGGAGAAGACGAGCAGCCCGACAACGGCCGCCCGCACCAGCCGCGGTCGGGTGTCACAGGCGGCCCAGGCGAGTACCGCCGCCAGAGCGAGCACGGCGGCACCGAAATCGCGCATCAGATGCTCGTTGTAGGGCGGGAACAGGGCAGCCCACGGGTGGCCGGGAAGCGGGAACGAGCCGTAGAAGCGGCGCGGCAAGAACAGCGCCCAGGCGCCCGGCAGACCTTCGCCGAGCGCCAGGACCGCCAGACAGCCGCGTGCCCACAGCAGACGGGCACCGCTCAGGCGCACCGCTGGATCCGGACAGGTCCGGCTCAAGCGGTCACCGGACCCGGTCAAACCCCGAGGAGGGGGGCGTTCGTCTCGCCTGCGTGATAGCGGCCGACCGCTGCCACCAGTTCATCGATGGTCAACTGGCCGTTGCCGTCGGTGTCGATGGCCTGGAAGGCCGCCTTGGCGTCGATGCCGGGGCTGATGGCATTGATCCACTTGTCGAACTCGTCCGGGTTGACCTCGCCGTCCCCGTCGGTGTCGCACAGGGCGACCATGGCCTGGATGCTGGGGCGCAGCACCGAGGCGAAGCCGGCCTGTCCGTGCTGGAGGATCTCCTGTTCGGCGATGGCCCTGAACTGCTCCTTCGTCAGGGACGCCCCAGCACCGTGGCCGCCCTTGCGGACGAGGTGGTCGAACATCATCGGGTAGGCGTTCAGCAGTTGCTGTGCCTTGAGCGAGCCCTCGGGTTCGCCGAAGGCCTGCACGATGCGCAGCGCCTCCTCATGCAGATCCGAGCGGTCGATACGTCCGTCGCCGTTCGTGTCGTACAGCTTGAAGCGCTGGTCGAGGCGTTCCTGCTGGGCATCGGTGAGAGCCATCTCACTCCTTTTTGTCTGCGCGGCGGGGGAAAATCAGAACCGGCTGAAAAGCGGTGCTGAAATTATCCGTCGCCGCCTGCCGAATCCTACGGACGCACCATTACCCGGGCATTCTCGCGCTGAACTCGGCGGACGACAGTTAACCCGTACGAGTGAATAGGAAAGGCAGCGGTTTGCACAGACGTACGCCGGGGGCACACACGTCCGGCAGGGCGTCTCTGCTCTTCAAGTGGCCTTACTCGTAGGATTGTTCAACTCCCAAACCGGTCGACCGTCTTTCCGTGGGGGCGATTCCGCAGGGCCGCCATCACCCGTTCGGGCGAACCAATCCGAGCGCTGGTTCCCGGCCGCCTCACCCGGGCCATAAAGTTCCCTGTCGGCATTCCGGCCGGAATTCGACGTGCGCTCATCACCCCCGTGACGAAGCGCACCCCGAGTTAATTCTGTGGCCTGTGATCCGCACATTACTCATTCCCTTTGGCCAATGATTCCGGCGGATTTCCTGCACACCCCCCACGAAAAGGAGCGGACTCGATGACGAGCAGCGCCGAGGCCCGGAGCTTCGCGGCCGGCACCATAGCGGCGGAGAGCAAGCTCCGCAGTTACGCCCGGCTGGGCAAACTCGACGTCTACGACTACTACCCGGCCATCGCCGTGGCGCTGTCCGCGGTGCTGCCACAGGACGGCCGGCCGCTCTCGGCCGTGCTCCTGACCTCGGCCCTGTTCCTGTTCGGCTCCGTCTTCGTGATCATGTCGATGGTCGCCCTCGACGACGTCACCGGCTACCGCGACGGCAGCGACACGGCCAACTACGGCCCGGACGACCCGCTGCGCAACAAGCGCCGCAAGCCACTGGTCGCCGGGGCGTTGACGGTGCCCGAGGCACTCCGCTTCGCCTGGGTCACCGCGGCGGTGGGCGCCGTGCTGTGGGCCGCCGCCGTCCAGACGGCCCCGTACCGGCCCACCTGGACGGTGGTGCTGATCGCCGTCCTGTTCGTGGTGTCGCTGCAGTACTCGTACGGCGTGAAGCTCAGCTACCACGGCTTCCAGGAGGCCTTCCTCTGCGGGCTGGGCGCGGCGATGGTGCTGGCGGCCTACGGGCTGACGGCCGGTCACTTCTCCGGGCTACTGCTCGTCGAGGGTGTGCTGTTCGGCTTCGGTCCGTTGATGTTCGGGGTCTACTCCAACACCAACGACATCCCCGGGGACCGCGCCGTCGGGCGCCCCACCGTGGCCGCCCGCGTCTCGGCCAAGGGCAACGCCGTCTTCATCGGGGCGCTGTCCGCCGCCGAGTTCCTGCTCGGCGCGGCGGCCTCGGCCACCGGTGTCGCCCCCTGGTGGTTCGTGCTGCTGATGCTGCCCGTGACCGCCCTGCGGCTGCGCCAGTACCTCGTCGGATTCCGCACGGGCGACATCATGCGCGCGCGCAGGATCGGCTTCCGGGTGCACCGTGTCGGCTTCGTCCTGCTGATCGCCGCCAACCTGATCGCCGGCACGGGGGCCGCCGCATGAGCCCTGAACTGGACGTGGCCGTCATCGGCGCGGGCGTCGCCGGTCTGACCACCGCGCACGAGCTGCGGCGGGCCGGCCTGGAGGTGCGGGTCTTCGAGGAACAGCCGTACGTCGGCGGCCGGATGCACTCCTTCCGGCACGACGGCTACGTGCTCGACGAGGGCGCGGAGCAGATCTCCGAGCGCGGCTACCGCGCCACCTGGGAGTTGCTGACACGGCTCAGCGTGCCGGACCATCACGTGCCCCGCATCGGCAAGGCCATCGGCGTCTGGCGCGCCGGCCGCGCCCACGCCGGCGTGGCCGACCCGGTCGCGCTGCTCTCCGGCGCGGCACTGTCCCCACGGGCCCGTCTCGACCTCGTGCGCTTCCTCGCCTGGACGGCCCTGCACCACCGCGGGTTCGACGGAGACCACCCCGAGCGCACGCCCGCCGGCCCCGCCACCGTCGCGCGGTTCGCGCGTCGCTACCACCGGGACGTCCACGACTACCTGCTCCAGCCCGTCGCCGGCTGCTTCTTCGGCTGGGACACGGCGCGTTCCGCCGCGGCTCCGCTGATCAGCCTGATGAACGACGTGGGGCCGGTCTCCGGCTGGCGGACCTACCACGACGGCATGGACCTGCTCGCCCGGCGACTGGCCGACGGCCTCGACGTCGCTCTCGGCACCCCGGTGCACGAGGTCGTCGAGGACGGCGACGGCGTACGGCTGCACGGGCCCGGCGGCACGGTCACGGCGCGTGCGGCGGTCCTTTGTGTGCCGGCGCCCATCGCGGCGCGGCTGCACGGCAAGGCACCCGAGGACGAACAGGCCTTTCTCACCGCCTGCACGTTCACCCCGACTCTCAAGGTCAGCTGCCTGCTGGACCGACCGCTCGCGCCGGTGTCACACAAACCCCTGTACGCGCTGCTCACACCGGACGCCGTGGACGATGTGCTCTCCGGCATCATCGTCGACCACGCCAAGCACCCCGGCCGTGCGCCCGCCGGCAAGGGCCTGCTGACGCTCATGGCCGATCCGCGCCGCATCCCCGAACTGCGCGGCACGCCGGACGCGGAAACCGCCGACCGGCTCGTACGGGCGGCCACCCGCTACATCCCCGGCCTGGACACCGCCCGCCGCCGCCACTTCGTGCACGCCTTCCGTCATGGTCTGCCCGAAGTCACCCCCGAGGCACTGCACCACCGGCCCCGCTTCATGGCCCGCCCGCCACGCCCGGTCGAGTACGCGGGCGACTGGGTGATGCTGCGCCCGGCCAGTGAGGCCGCCGTCCGCTCCGGAGCCCTCGCCGCCTCCCGTGTCCTCAGCCGGCTGCGCCCCTCCCCCGCCAGCCGCACACCCCGCCCCGCCGTCGCGGCACCGAGGAGTGACGCCTGTGAAACCGCATGACATGGGCCTCCTGTTCGACGAATGTGCCGAGCACGGAGCCGCGACGGCCGTCCATCTCGACCGGCCCTTCGACATCGCACCGGACGGCGGAACCCACTGGACCGTGCCCCAACTCGCCACGCTGGTACGGGACACGGCCGGCCGGCTCGCCGCCGCCGGTGTCAAACCCGGCGACCGGGTGGCGATCGTCAAGGAGAACCACTGGGACTACGACCTGCTGGCCTGCGCCGCCGTACGCCTCGGCGCCGTGCCCGCGCAGCTGTCCGCGCGCCTGTCCGGTGAGGCGCTGGCCACGCTGCTCGCCCGGCTGTCCCCGGCCCTCCTCGTCACGTCGGCGGCGGTGCTGGAGCGCGCCCGGCACGAGGGCGCCGACCCGGCCGCGGCGGCGCGCGCCACGCTCGTCCTGGACGCGGACGTGCCGGGCACGCTCGGCCCCGACGACGTCCGCGGGCACACCGCGCCCGCCCCCGTCCGCCGATCGGACGACCAGCCCCTGGTCATCAACCACACCTCCGGCACCACCGGCGTACCCAAGCTGGTGACGCACTCGACGCGCACCATCATCGGCAAGCTGGCGCGCTTCGAGAGCGTCCGCTATCCGTGGATCGGGGTGCGGCGCCGCGACACACTGCTCAACGCGAACTCCTTCGCCCACGGCCGGACGTTCTGCTGGACCGCGAGCGTGTTGTGCCTGGCCCCCGCGCACATCGTCGTCGTCACCACCCAGGACCCCTTCGCCGCCGACCCGTTGCTGCGCGCACACCCGCCGACGCTCGTCGAGGCCCTGCCCGCCTCCTACGTCCGCTTCCGGCCGCTGACCGAGAGGCTGGACAACCCGTTCCGGAACGTCCGCCTCTTCGTCAGCACCTACGACGCCATGCATCCGCCCACCATCCGGGCGTATCTCGCCGCGAGCCGGCACCGCGGCCCGGTGTGGATGCAGGGGTGGGGGCAGACCGAGACCGGGCCGCTGACCTTCCGTTTCCACCGGCGAGGCACCGATGACGGCCTGCGCGGGCCGGGCACCCGCAACCTCGGCCGCCCGATCCCGGTGAAGACGCGGCTGCGCGTGGTCGATCCCGAGACGCTGCGGCCGGTACCCCGCGGGCGTCCCGGGCTGGTCCTGGCCCGTACCCGGGCCCGCGCCCTGGACTACCTCGGCGAGGAGGCCCGGTGGGCCGCCAAGCAGATCGGCACCTGGTGGAACACCGGCGACATCGGCGTACGCAAACGCGACGGAAGCGTCGAGCTGCTCGACCGCGAGGTCGACCACAGCCCGCAGCTGAGCTGCCTGACGGCCGAGGACCTGCTGGAGCAGCGGCTCCCCCAGGCCCTGGAGTGCGTCGTCCTCACCGGCACCGGCGGTGCGCCGCTGCCCGTCGTGGTCACGGCGGACGGCCGGATCGACGAGGCCGACTGGCGGTCGGCGGTGCGCGGCCTGCCGCCGATGGCCGACCCCGTCGCCCTCCTGTGGGAGGACGTGCCGCGCACCGACACCGGGAAGGTGCGCCGTACGGCGCTTCTGCGGCAGCTCACCGGAGACACCGGAACCGCGGGTTCGGGTCGCTGGACCTGATCCGGGAAGGAGAAGGAGACCGCATGTCCCCACGCCTGGTCGAGGACCCCGGCTATGTCTTCGACAACGACAGCGCGCACAGCCGTGAACACCACCGCTGCCTCCGGGAGGCCTACGACGCGGCCACGTTCGCCCGCCTCGCGGAGACCGGCGTCACCAGCGGCTGGCGCTGTCTGGACATCGGCTCGGGCAGTGGCAGCGTCGCCCACTGGCTCGCCGAACGCGTCGCACCGGACGGCGAGGTCATCGCCACCGACGTCAAACCGCACCACATCGCCGGACGGCCCGGACTGGTCACCGTCCAGCACGATGTGGTCGACGACCCGCTTCCCACGGCCGCGTTCGACCTCGTCGTCGTGCGTCTCCTGCTCCAGCACCTGCCCGAACGCCTCGCCGTCCTGGACAAGCTGGTGCGGGCGCTCAAACCGGGCGGCTGGCTGCAGATCGAGGAGCTCGACACCGCCTACGAGCCACCGCTGCTCGCCCCTGACGAGGAGTCGGCCCGGCTGTACGAGACGTTCCTCGCCGCCAAGTGCGCCGTCATGCGCGCCGCCGGCGGAGACCCCGAGTGGGGGCGGCGCGCTCCGGCCGCCATGCGGGCCGCGGGACTCGTCGACGTCGATCCCAGGCCCCGTATCGAACTGCGCACCGCCGACTCGCCCGGTCTGTGGCTCCAGCTCCACCACACGCGCCACCTGCGGGAGAAGCTGCTGGCCGCCGGCATGACGGAGGCACAACTCGACCGTGTCCGCGCGGTGATGACCGACCCCTCCTTCCGCGCCGCCTCCAGTGTCATGTACTCGGTGCAGGGCCGCCGCCCACCGGCGGACCGAGTCCCCGCCGACGGCGCGCGGCCCGGGGAGGTGACCCGATGACGATCACAGCACCGCTGCCCGCGGTCACCGGCCCCCTCGTCGCCACCCAGGTGGCCACGCGCCTGCTCGGCCTGGTCGCCGACCCCGAGGCGCACACCGTCGCGTGCGACATCGACTGGGCCGGCCCCCTGCCGCTCGCGCTGTCCGAGGAACGGGCCGTACAGGCCGCCTGCGGCATCATGTACGTACACGGCCGGGCCGTCGGCCGTCCCGCACCGCTCGCCGTCGACTTCGCCTCCGCCGTCGCCGGTGTCCTCGCCGCGCAGGGGGTGAGCGCGGCCCTGATCGCACGCGCCCGGGGCGGCCAGGTGAGCGGTGTGCGCACCTCCGTGAGCCAGGCCGCGCTGCTCGCGCTCACCCAGTACCTCGCCGCCGCCACCGCGCCGGAGGAGGACCCGGATCCGGGCATGGAAGCCTCCCTCGGCGACTGCGCGTTCGTCTCCGCCGACGGCGTACGCGTCGAACTGGAGACCCTCGACGCCGAGCAGTGGCTCGGCTTCTGGCAGATCCTCGGCGCGCCTCGCGACGCCGTCCGGCGCGGATGGCGGCCGTTCCAGGCGCGGTTCGGTACGGCCGTGTGCCCGCTGCCGGCCGCTCTGGCCGAGTCCGTCCGCGGCGTTCCGTTCAGCGTGCTGGGCGCGGCGGCGGAGTCCGCCGGGGTGAGCCTGTTGCCGGTACGGCAGGAGCCCTCGCGACCTGCCGAGGTACGGCCGTGGACACTCACGGCACTGCCGGAGGCCGCGGCCGGCCTCCCCGGTGTCGGTGCCCCGAGCACCGCGCTGCCGCTGGCCGGGCTGCGGGTCGTGGAGTCGACGAGGCGTGTCCAGGGCCCCCTCGCCGGGCACGTACTGCGGCTGCTCGGCGCGGACGTCGTACGCATCGAGCCGCCCGGCGGTGAACCGATGCGCGGCATCCCACCGCTGGCGCAGGGGTGTTCGGCGCGGTTCAGTGCCCTGAACGCCGGCAAGGCCGTCATCGAGGCCGACATCACCACGGCACCGGGCCGGCGGGCCGTGCGCGAAGCGGTCCGCGAAGCCGATGTGTTCCTGCACAACTGGGCGCCGGGCAAGGCGGCCCGACTGGGCCTGGACGCCGAGGACCTGAGCCGGGCGCGGCCGGGGCTGGTGTACGGCTGGGCGTCCGGCTGGGGCGAGGCGCTCGGCCCGCGGCCGCCCTTGGGCACCGACTATCTGGTCCAGGCCCACAGCGGTCTGGCCGCCGCGATCCGGCCCGCGGACGAGCCTCCCGCCCCCTCCCTGATGACGCTCACCGACGTCCTCGGTGGGCTGGTCAGCGCGCAGGCCGTGCTCGCGGCGCTGCTGGCCCGGCTGCGCACCGGGCAGGGCCGGCGGGCGGACTCCTCCCTGCACTCCGCTGCCGCGACCGTCCCGCGTGACCCGCGGCGCGCCCGGTGGGGTGTGCTCGACAGGCCGCTGCCCACGCTCGACGGACACATCTGGCTGGGCCCCGAGGCCCGCGCGCATCCGGAGCGGATCACCCGTGCGCTGGGAGCCGGATCCACGGCGCACCCGGACGCGCTCACCGCGTCGGCACGCACCCGCCCCACCGCCGACCTGCTCCCCCTGCTGACGGCGACCGGAACGACGGTGACACCCGTGTGCACCGACCTCGCCGACCTCGCCCACGACCCGCGCTTCGCCGGCGCGATCGGTGCGGGCGCGTACGCCTGTCCGCTCACCCCCTGGGAGTTCACATGACCCGCGTGTGGACCTCGTCCGCCGGTGTCGAGATCCGGGACCTGGTGCCCGTCGCGCTCCGCCGCTCCTGGGTCGCGCGGGGACACTGCCCCGACCGCGACCTCTACACGCTCTTCTCCGAGCAGGTGCGGGCCCACCCCGCCCGTACGGCCGTCATCGACTCGGCGGGCGCCGTCGACTACGCCCGGCTCGACGCCGACGTACGGCACATCGCCGCCCGGCTGGCCGAGAGCGGCCTGGGCGCGCGGGACATCATCGCCGTCCGGCTGCCCAACGGGCGGCGGGCGGTGACGGCGGAACTGGCCGTGGCGGCGCTCGGCGCCGTCGCCCTGCCCTATCCACCCGGGCACGGCAGCCGTGGCCCGGCAAGCCTCCTCGGCCGTTCCCGGGCCCGCGCGGTCATCGTCGAGCAGGCGTCGGACGCGTTGCCGGACACCTGCCTTCCGCACCTCGACGCGGTGTTCGGCTGGGGCGAGCCGACGCACCCGGCGGGACACTCCCTCGCCGCCCCCGCGCGGCGGCCCTTCGCACCGCGGCCGGCCGACCCGGAGGCACCGGCGCGCATCCTGGTGTCCTCCGGCTCGGAGGCCGAGCCCAAGATGGTCGCCTATTCCCACAACGCGATGGCCGGCGGCCGCGCCAACTACGTGCGCGCCCTGGCCGACGGCGACCCGGGCGGGATGCGCAGCCTCGTCCTCGTTCCGCTCGCCTCCTCCTTCGGCTCTCTGGGCACCTGTGTGACGGTCGCCGCCCTGGGCGGCACCCTGCTTCTCCAGGACACGTTCGACCCGTACGACGCCCTGCGGATGATCAGCCTGCACCGGCCGACACACGTCTTCGGGGTACCCACGATGCTGCGGCGACTCGCCGAACTGCCCCCTGTCCCGGACGAGGACCTGAGCGGACTGCGCGCCGTGGTCTCCAGCGGAGCGGCACTGCCCGACGCCACGGCCGCGGCCTGCGAACGGCGCTTCGGGCGCCGGGTCATCACCGTCTACGGCTCCTCCGACGGCGTCAACTGCCATACGGCCGCCACCGGGCGGTCCCCGCAGACGGGCACCGGTCTGCCCGACCCCGCCGTCGTGGACATCCGCATCAGCGACCGTACCGGCGAGATCCGCGCGCGCGGCCCGATGACACCCCTGTGTTACGTGGCGGCGCCCGACCTCGACGCGCGGTACCGCACCCCGGACGGCTGGGTCCGCACCGGTGACCGCGGCCGCCTGGATCCGCAGGGCCGGCTCCATGTGCTCGGACGCCTCAAGCAGATCGTCGTGCGCGGCGGTTACAACATCAGCCCCGCCGAGGTGGAGCAGGCGCTCACGGACCATCCGTCGGTGGCCGAGGTCGTCTGCGTCGGCGTACCGGACGACGACCTGGGTGAACGGCTGTGCGCCTGCGTGCGCGAGGTGCCGGACGCCCTGCCCGTCACCCTGGAGGAACTCACCGGCTTCCTGGAGGCCGAGTGCGGGCTGGAACGCCGCAAACTGCCCGAACTGCTGCTGCGGGTACCCGAGATGCCGCTGGGCCCCACCGGAAAGATCTGCCGCTCCACCCTCACCCGGCTCGCCCACGACCACGGGGCAGCCGGTGGACAGCCGGGGCACCGCCGGTGACGGTGGTAGGGCGTACGGGGCGGCCGAGGCGGACGGGGACGCCTGGTGAGTACAGGACACTGACCGGCGCGGTGCTCGGCGCGGGCAGGCCGGCCGCGGTGAGCAGGTTCTCCTCGCAGGTGATGAGCTCGGCACGGTACAGGGGCCAGCGAGGGTGGTGGTTGGGCAGGTACGCCGTCCCGCCGACGAAGGCGTTGTGCATGCCCCAGCGGGCCGTGAGAAAGTGCTCCAACTCGTTTGGTTCGTCGATGCGTTCTCCTGTGCGCACGCTGATGCGGCTGTACGCGCCGCGTCCGCCGGGCCAGCGGCGCGAGCTGGCATAGGCCACGGTGTCACCGGCGACGCGCACAGCCATACGGGACCACAGGTAGGGAAGGCGGAAGCCGGCCCGTCCCATCACCACAGGGATCAGACGTGAGGCGTCCATCGACCGGAAGACGACACCACGGCGGCCCTGCGCGTCCACCGAGTAGAGGCGGACGTTGGTCTCCGGGAACGAACCGAGGTAGGGCACCCCGGGCAGCCGGAACCATCCGACCTTGTGCATGCGGAAGGCCACGAGTCCGACGTACGTACGTCCCTCATGGACATCGGGGACTGTTCCGGACGGCAACAGCGGTGCCACCGTGGCCGGTTCGACGGCCCAGTGGATGAAGGTCAGATCCAGCCACTGCTGGGTCAGCAGCGGGACACGTATGCCGGCCGGAGCGTCCGGGGACACAGCCGTGTCGGGCGAGCGGGGAGCGTCAGGGGCCGGCTTCTGCATCACCTGAGCATGCCAGGCCCCGGCCGCTGCCGGCAGGGCGGTCCCCTCAGGCGTCCGGCGATGTGTGCAGCAACCGCGTCAGGAGTGGGCGGTAGCGCGCGAAGGGGGGCACGGCGGCTTGCGGGTCCTTGGCTGCCTCGTCCCAGCGTCTGAGGGCTGTGGCCTGCTGGGCGTGGGGCAGGGCGGCGAACTGGTCGGCTTCGGTCGCCGACATGGGGCCGCCCTGCACGTCGAGGGTGTAGAGGGAGGCTGACGAGAGGCGCTGGCGGTAGTCGGGTTCCACGGCGCACAGATAGCGTTTGGCCGCGACGTGCAGGCGGATGGGTTCGGTCACGTCCGGCGGGAACCAGGTGGCGAGCCAGTCGGCGCCGGTGTGGCTGTGCCGGTTGTCGGTGCCGGTCATGAGCTGGTGGCCGCTGATGTGACCGGTGAAGTGACCGATGTCGTGCAGCAGAGCCGCCGCGACGAGGGCGTCGGGGGCGCCTGCGGCCTCGGCGTGTGCGGCGGTCTGCAGCATGTGCGCGGCTTGGGTGACCGGCTCGCCGAGGTACTCGCTGCCGCCCTCGTCGTTGAAGAGCCGTTCGAGCTGGTCGATGATGTCGAGGGTGCGGCGCAGGACGGCCAGTTCGCTGGCGGCGGCGTCGAGGTCGGCGTAGCAGCCCTGCAGGTGGCGGGCGCCGTCGGCGGTGAATCCGGAGCGGGCGTGCAGGATCCGGGTGTTGTCGAAGATCACGCAGTCGCCGGGTTCGAGCCGGAAGCCCAGCTGTGCGGCGGGGCGGTAGAGCAGTTCGGCGAAGGCGCGGTAGGCCTCGTAGAACGCGGGGATCCGGTCCGGCTCCAGGGCGATCGGCCGCATCGAGCGGTTGTTGAACCGGATCTGCTTGATCCGGCCGAGTGGATCGAGTCCGATCAGCGGGGCGCTCGTGCTCAGGTCCGCGCCGGAATCGGCGTAGCGGAAGGTCACGGGGGTGCGGGTGAGCAGGTCGAAGGCTTCCGGCTGCTCGCGGCGCAGCGTGGCGGCCGCCTGGTAGCCGTCCACGAGGCCGGAGTCGCCGCCGGCCGCCGCATTGGTCAGGCAGTGCAGCAGTTGGATGGTCGGGAGCGGGTCCCGGTAGGGGTTGTCGGTGTGGGGCAGGATCGGCCGGGAGCTGAACGCCAGGTTCGCCGGATTCTCCTCGACACGCACCTCGAACAGCTCGCCGTAATTGGTCTCGCGCACGTAGCCGAACGATCTCGCCACGTCCAGCACGGCACGGTCCGCGAGGGGCACGCCGTGGAGGATGACGAAGCCCTGGGTCAGCAGCGCCTGAAGACAGCGCGCGCGTTCGGCGGGATCATCCGCGAAGGCCGGCCAGACTCCGGTGGGCACGGTGCCCTGGAGGTCCGCGGCGACCCAGAGCGTCTTGGCGTCCTCGGTCCGGTCGTCGTAGGCAGGCGCCGGGCCGGGCCGGTGGGTCTCCAGCCATGTGTGGGTGAAGCGCGAGCGGTGCCCGTCCGGGGCGAAGACGACCCGCACGCCGTCGGCGTCCTCCTCCGCCCGCGCGATCTCGATGTCGGGTGCCAGGTCGGTGATGTCGAAGAGCTTCTGGCCGCTGCCCGGTATCTGGCACGAGCCGCACGGGCAGTTGTCGCGGAGCCACAGGGCGGGGAAACGCGTCCCGTCCTGGCGGATCAGTTCGGTCTGCACGGTGCTGGTCACTTTCCTGTCGCAGGGGGCCGGTCGCGGACAAGGGGGGAGGCCGCGACGGAGTTGCGGATGGTGAAGGCGACGGCGTCGCCGACGTAGCGGTCCTGCGACCACTCCAGTGGCCGGCCCTGGTGATCGGTGGACCGCCGCCGCTCGCGCAGCAGTGCGGTGCCGGCCTCGATCTCCAGCAGCCGGGCGTCCTCGGCGTCGGCGCTGACCGCGTCGATGGTGTGCTCGGCGTGCGCGAAGACGATCCCGTGCTCCTCCAGCCGTTCGCAGATCGACTCACGCTCCAGGTCGACGAAGGCGAACAGCGCCCCGACCCGCTCCGGATACACCGTGCGCTCGATCATCACCGGGACACCGGTCAGCAGCCTGACGCGCACCAGGCGGACCACCGGATCGCCGGGCTCCAGTCCGAGCGCGTGCGCCTCGGCCAGATCGGCGGGCCGGCGCTCAAGCACATCGACACGCCCCGACGGGACCTCCCCGATCGAACGGGCCCAGCGTGAGAACGACCGCAGTTCCCCGAAGCTCTGCAGTCTGGGCAGGGCGAGCACCGTGCGGCGCGCACCCTGCTGCGAGGCCATCAGACCGTCCTCGCGCAGGACCTCCAGGGCACGACGCACCGTGTTGCGGGACACGCCGTACTCCTGAGCCAGGACATGCTCCGACGGCAGCCGCGACCCCGGCGGGTACACCCCGTCGGCGATCGCCTGGCGCAGCCGGACCACCACGTCCAGATAGAGGGCATCACTCTGGTCTGTCATCCCACCTCCACAACTTGTAGGTACAAGCTACAACCTGTACCTACAAGTTTCCAACCAGGTGCGGGCGGGACGGAGAAGAACGGCGGACAAGGAACGGCGGACAAGAGACTCGGTGTGTCTGGGCGGTGGGCCGAGCTGTCGTAGAGTGCGCCGTAGCGGGACGCGGAATCCGGTGGAGGGGGAGCCTGCCATGAGTTCGCCGGACCAGAATCGGGGCGACGGGGTGTCGGTCAGTCCCGAGCAGATGATCGCGGAAGCGCGGAAGGCGTTCTTCGTGATGTTCGCACTGCTCGCCGTCGTCTGGCTCGTGCAGCTTGCCAACTACGCCGACCACTACGCCCTCTCGCGGGACTACGCGGTGGTGTCCGGCGACATCTTCACGCTGCCCGACATCCTCGTGGCGCCTCTGCTGCACTGGAGCTGGGCGCACATCGAGAGCAACTCCGGCCCCCTGTTCGTCTTCGGTTTCCTCGCCGCCTACCGAGGAGTGGTGCGGTTCCTCGGGCTGAGCGTGCTGATCGCGGTGAGCAGTGGCGCCATGGTCTGGCTCTTCGAGCGAGGCGATGTGGGGACGGTCGGCGCCAGCGGCCTGATCTTCGGGTACTTCGGTTACGTCGTCGTACGCGGACTCTTCGACCGGCACCTGATCGACACGCTGGTCGGCGTCGTCATGGGCGCCTCCTTCGCCTACCTGCTCACCGTGGCCGTGCCCGGCACGCCCGGAGTGAGCTGGCTCGGACACCTCGGCGGACTGCTCGGGGGCCTGGTCGGGGCCTGGCTCTTCCGAGACCGGCGCGCACGGGCCGGCACGGGTGGTGCTGCCTCCCGCGCGGCGACCGGCAGCACCCCGCAGCCGCGCTCCGACGGCACACGCGCCGACCTGTTCAAGGAACTCGACGACCTCGGCCTGCTCTGACAGGCCACCTCATTCGGCAACGCGCTCAGTGTTCCGTGCCGCAGCACCCCCCTGCGCCGGCGCCGTCCGGCACGGAGTCCAGGCGGCAGAAGCAGGAGGCCTCGACGGGCACGTCCGCCAGCGCGGCGGCGATCTTCAGCTGCTGGGCCACGATCCGCGCCTCCCCCGCCCTGCCCAGCCGGATCAGACACTCGTGCAACCCGTGCAGGGCCCAGACATTGCCGGGGTGCTGCAACGCCCGCGGAAGGCTGTCGTCGAGTCCCAGGTCGGCCCGGTAGACCGCCTCGGCCTCCGCGACGCGCCCCCGCTCCAGCAGCAGGGCGCCGTATGCGTGCCGGGTGGGCTGCATCCACCCCCATGGCTCGTCGTAGGGGAGGTTGTCGCACAAGTCGACCGACCGTTCGAGCGCGGCGAAGGCGGCTTCGAACTCGCCCTTGCGGTAGGCCAGTTCACCGTCGAGCATCGCCGACGCGATCGCCAGGATGTCGGCACAGGTGTTGTTGAACAGCATGCGCGTGGCCTGCACCCGGGCCATGGCCTCGCCGAACAGCCGGCGTTCGGCCTCGGCCTCGGCGATACGGCCGGTCGCCGAGAGCGCGACACCGCGGGCGTAGCGCAGCATCGCCGTGCTCACGCTGTGCAGCTCCGGGTCGTCGGGCATCGGCAGATGCAGGATGTCGCTCCAGCGGCCGAAGCGGATCAGCACATGGACCCGCATGGCGAGGAAGCCTTCGAGCCAGTCCGCCATGGGCGGGCTCTGCACCCGCAGCAGTTCGTCCGGGATCGACGCCTCCAGCTGGGCGGCGGCCTCCAGAGCGGTCCGGGACCGGCCGAGGAACATCGCACCGTAGATCTTGAAATGGTGGTTGTGCGACCGGTAGAGCGTGTAGAAGTTCATGGCCCCGGCCCGTGCGTGGAACTTCTCGTCGGCGGCGATCGCGGCGCTGTTGTCCGACACGACGCGGCGGTAGTCGCCGCAGAGCACCTCGATGTGTGAGGGCATGTGCTGCAGGTGGCCGGCGTCGGGCACCAGGTCCCGCAGCCGCTCGGCGACGGACAGGGCGGCCTCGGGGGTCGGGGACATCTCCATGAGGTGGATGTACAGGTGCAGGATGCCGGGATGCCGCGCCCCGGCATCGGTGGCGAGCGCCCGGTCGAGGACAGCCTCGGCCTGGAGCGTGCGGGCGCCTTCGGCCGGCTGACCGGTCTTCAGATTCCACAGCCGCCAGGGAGTGAGGTTCATCAGCGCGTCGGTGTAGAGGGTGGCGATGTCGAGATCGCCGGGCGCGAGTTCGTACACGGCGCGCATGCTGTCGGCGTACGGCGCGTTCCACACGGAGCAGTCCTCGACGGCCTCCTTCTGCGGATAACGGGCACGCAGCGCGGCGATCAGGGCTTGTTCGACGGGTGTGGCACCGGCCCGCGCCTTCTCCTGGGCGCGTTCCACCGCGGCGTGGGTGCGTTCGAGGGTGTGGGAGAGATCCCGCTCGTCGAAGAACTCCCACGGCTTGTTGTAGTTGGGACCGAGCGCGTACGCGATGCCCCAGTGCGCCATGGCGCAGTCGGGGTCGGCCGCGGCGGCGGCTTCGAAGCAGGAGACGGCTTCCTCGTGGTTGAAGGCGTACGTCCAGTTCAGCCCGCGGTCGAACCACAGCTGGGCCTCGGCGGAGGACGTCGTCACGGTGCGGCCGTGGGCGCCGAGATCGTAATAGTCCCTACAGTCCATATGGTCCCCACAGTCCTTGGTGAACCGGTCCTTGGTGAACCGGTCCTTGGTGAACTCGACCGCCTTCGACCCGACGGACGGCGGGCCGTACGACGTCTCACCATTTTCGAAGGGCACACTCAGGTACACGCGCCAACCTCTCCGGACAGTCGCCAAGTCACCTAGTTCTCGGGCGAGTTGAACGGCACGCTGCCGCTGGTGTGCGGCCATGTTAGGCCGAGCGGGTGCTGCGAGCCGAGGGATCGGTGCAGCTGCGCGTGACCAAGTCGCCAGGGATGAACATATCGGGTACATCTGAATGAATGATGATGCGTTACCGCGCAACTCGCTCCGTTCTGTGCGCCGCCTCCGCGCTGGTCCTCGCCACAGCGTGCGGCCCCGGCCCAGCGGACTCGGAGCGGCGTTCCACGCCCAGCGGCCTGGCGTGGAAGGGCTGCGCGTTGCCTGGGCAGGCGACACGCCGGTGCACGACGGTGAGCGTGCCGGTCGACCCGGCGGATCCGGGTGGACGGAAGGTCGCGATCGCCGTGTCGCGGCTGCCCGCCGCCGACAGGGGCAGGAGGATCGGGGTCCTCGCGTGGAATCCGGGCGGGCCGGGGATCGCGGGGTCGTACGTCCCGGCCGCGCAGCTGCCGCCAGAGCTGCGGAAAGCGATCGAGAGGATCGTCGAGTCCGGTTTCCTCGGGGTGCAGTTGCGGGTGAACGACGAGCACGGCGAGTGGGTCGGCAGCGCCGGGCGCGCGAGCTGGTCCGGAGCGACAGGCCGCTGACCGACGGACACGTCCGTATCGGCAGCACCACCAAGAACTTCGTCGCGGCCTCGTTCCTCATGCTGGTGGCCGAGGGCGGGATCGGTCTGGCTGCCGCGGCCGATGACTACCTGTCCGAGTTCGGCCTGGACCGGCGGGTCACGGTGCGGATGCTGCTGCAGCACACCAGCGGGATCTTCAACCACACCGGCGAGCTCTACGAGGACGGGACGATCGAGTGGGGGGGTCCCCTGGCGGGGCAAGGGGTGGGTGGACAACCGGTTCAAGACCTATCTGCCCGAAGAGCTGGTACGGCCGTCGCTGTCCAAGCCGGCGCGGTTTGCGCCGGGGACGGACTGGAGCTACGCCAACACCAACTACGTGCTGGCCCGGCTGGTGATCGAGAAGGTCACCGGCCGTTCGTTCGCCGAGGAGCTGCAGCGGCTGATCCCGGGGCCGCTCGGGATGACCGGCACGGTGGCACCGGGCCTCTCGTCGGAGATACCCGAGCCGCACCATCACGGCTACTACCGCTATGTGGACGCCGGGCAGGAGAAGACGGTGGACATCACCCGGCAGAACCCCTCCTGGGTTTCGGCCGGTGGTGACATGATCTCGACCACCGAGGACCTGCGCACCTATTTCTCCGCGCTGATGGGCGGCAGGCTCCTGTCCGCCGACCTGCTGGCCGAGATGCGCACACCGGACACGAAGGCCGTCTACGGCCTCGGGGTGTTCGCGCAGGACGCGGGCCCCGGCGGCGGCACCGTCTTCCATCACAACGGCGCCATCATGGGCTCGGCGGCGCTGACGTACAGCACACCCGACGGCAGCAGGACCCTGACCACCGGACTGAACTATGTGGACGACGGCGACCTCTCCATCGCGCCGGCGTTTCAGAACACCCAACAAAGGCTCGTCAACGAGGTGTTCTGCGGTGGGCAGACCGATCCGGCTCACCCGACGGACTGAACACCCCGAACCCGTGCGCTTCCCCCGGGCCCGAGCACAAGGCAGGCTGAGCGGATGAGGAACGGAGTCACGATCGGCAGGCGGCGGCGTTCGCCGGCATCACGGTGAAGACAGTGCGGCACTACCACAAGCTCGGCCTGGTCGAGGAGCCGGAACGCGACAGCTCCGGCTATCGACGGTACGGATCGGCCGAACTGTTGCGGCTGGTGCAGGTCCGGACGCTGGCCACCGCCGGCGTACCGCTGGCCGCGACCGGGCCCCTGCTCGACGCCGACGCCGAGCAGTTCGGCGCCGCCCTCGCCGACGTCGAGCGGCAGCTCACCGAGCGGATCGCGGAGCTAGTGCCCCGGCAGGCAACGTTTGCCCGTCAAGGAGCGGCGTCCGGTGCGTGCTCTGGGGGTCCCCCCGGCCGGAGGCTGGGGGAGTGCCGGCCGGAAGTCCTCGTACTGGGCGTACGTGGGCTTTCGGCCGGTGCGGCGAGAGGGCGTGCCGGACGCCGCGACGGGGCGAACGTTGCCTGTTGGGGCACTAGTGGCGCGCCGCGACACGCTGCACCGGCTCGTCGACGGCGACCGGGCCCTGCTGCCCGACCGCGCCTGCGCGATCCTGGACCGGATGTCCGGCCTCGGCTTCAGCCCCGACTACGTCTCCGCGCAGCGCGAGGCCCTGGTGCTGGCCCGGGCGCTGGTGCCGGAGGGCTTCGACGGCTTCCTCATCCAGCTCGAACACTGGCGGGAGGACGCTGAGTGGATCGACCTGACCAAGCGCGGCTGGGAGACCGAGGCCTGGGAACCGGACGACCCGAGGATCGACGAACTCGCCTCCGCCATGGCCGACCACTACCTCAGCAACCCCGCCCTGCTGGGGAATCCCGCCAGCCTGCGGGCCTGGGCCAACGCATCCACCGAGTACCGGCTGATCAACAGCCACCGCGAGGACCAGGCACCGATCTCAGCCCTGCTGACCGCGCTCACCGAGACCAAACTCCGCTCCGCCGGAGTACCCGTCCCACGCCGATGACTCGCTTGAGGATGCTGTCGCACATCGGCGAGCTTTTGCTGTTCCCTCCCTGCTGAACCGATCTCGCAACGACGGCCCCTGTCTGGGCGCACCGAGGCAGTGGTTCGCTCCTCAGACGACCTCGATGGCGGTGGACGCCGAGATACGGTCGCCGACGGTGAACTGCACGCTGGTGGTGCCCGGCGGCGTGTCGTCGGAGGCGCTCACGCACACCCACATGACCGACTTCGACCCGTCCTCGGGGATTCCCAGTTCGACGTCGGAGAAGGCCAGGGACTGGCCGTCGGCGGAGATGCTGCCCCGGTACACGGTGAAGTTCCCGGCGGCGTCCCAGACGGTCAGTTGGTGATCGAGGTTGCCCGGCACACCGAACCGCATGGCGGCGTCCGGTGGAAGGACCGCGGTGACCGACTGGAGCGGGATGGCCTGCGATCCGCTGTTGCGCACCTCCACCCCCGGGTACACCGGCGCCCCTCCCCTCTCCGCCGTCACCGGGGTACCACCCGGCGAGACCGTGAAGCCCGGTGTGACCACGATCGTCGTGGAGGGAGAGGTCTTCCCTCCCACGTTGAAGGCCAGGCTGGTGGATCCGAGCGGGGCATCGTGGCCGGCGCTCACGGCGACCCACATCACCGTCGTCCCCGGCAGCTGAAGGTCCACGTCCGAGAAGACGAGCGACATCCCGTCCTCCGACAAGGTCCCCCTGTACTGCGTGGCTTCCCCGGCGGAGTTCTGGACGGTCAGCTGGTAGTCGGCGAGTGTCTGCGTTCCGAAGAGCAGACCACGGTCGGCAGGCAGGGTCACCGTCACCGACACGGGCTCGAACGCCGTGACGGCATCGACCCGCACTCCCGGGTATCCGACCCGTCCGCCCTTCCTCAGTTCCACATCGGGCGGCCCGCCGGGCACCACCGTGAACTCTGTCCATTGCAGGACCACTTGGCCGCGGTTGTCCGCGTCGCCGACGGGAGACTCATACAGCGGATCGTCCTTGCCGCCCGCTCGGGCACCACTGCCGGCCTCGGTTCGTCCGCCGGTGATCCCGGGGCCGTTCACAAAGCTGCTGCCACCGCCGCCGCCACTGGCAAAGGTGCCGCCCGAGCCGCCGATGAAGAGGCCACCACCGCCGCCCGCATGGCCGGCACCACCGCCTGTGGTGCCGCCGTAGCTCGCGCCTCCGCCTCCACCCATACCGGCGATGGGCACCAGTCCGCCAGCGCTGCCGTTGACATTGGCACCGCCGTTCTGGCCGGTGTTGCCGCCGCGGCCCCCATAGCTGGTATTGGTGGAGATGGCCCCGCCGGCGCCCCCGGTCGAACCGGAAGCTCCACGCGACGGCGTCCCTGTCCACCCGCCACTGGAGTAGGTCCGTGCGTCGGAACCGCTGGTTCCGCCGCCTGCACCACCGCGCGCCTCAGCGTTGCTCGTACCGCCGCCTCCTCCGCCGGCGATCAGCAGCGTCTGCCCCAGCCGCTGGCTGAACAGGCCGCTCATACCGCCTCCACCGGACGGGCCTCCTCCCAGGTCGACGACGACCCGCAGGGTCTCCCCCGGCACGACGGCGATGTCACCGGTGGCGAACCCGCCTCCGCCCCCCGTGCTCGTTCCACTGCCCCCGCCGCCCCAACAGCGGGCGTTGACCGTGGTGACACCAGGCGGGACGGTGAAGTTCTCGACGCTGCCGGAATAGTTGAAGCGCCGGCTGTGGGTGTAGGGGGCGAGGGGCGCGCTCGCGGACCGTAAGACAGCCGCGCGAGGTTCGATTTCGGTTACCGGTGCGAGAGCGCAGGGAATGGTTTCCTGGGCCATGGTCTGTGTCCTTTCGCCGCGGATCGACCTTGCAGGAAGAGGATTCTGAAAGGGAGTCGATGTCGTTGCCGGGACGGCGGCATCGCGGTCCGGCTGTGCCACGCAGTCCCGTCAGAGACGCGTATGTCCTCAGGGACACGTATGTCTTGCGCCTCCAGGGCCCGCAATTCCGCCGCCGGGGCCGCAGCCCGGGAGCGGGATGGGCGATTGCCGGAATCCCCGAGGCGAACGCCTCCACCGCCACCCGCCCCCAGGACTCGTACACACTCGGCATCAGCATCACGCGCGCCCTGCCGTAAACGTGCTCACGCATCCGCTGCCCAGGGACTCCGTCGACCACTTCGCAGTTGGGCAGGCGCGGTGGCGGCATGATCTGCTGCCCGCAGGCGCCGCGGGCACCGAGGACATTCCAGTCCGGGGTCCAGGCGGCGGCGACCTGCCAGAACACCTCACCGCCCTTGTCGGAATGGAGATTGACCAGGGTCGCGCAGTCACCAGACCTGGTCCGGCAATCCTCCGCGATCACGGGCGGACGGACCACGATGCTCTGCCTGGGCAGGAACTCCCGCGGATAGCGGGCGTAGAAGATCTCACGGTCCGGGCGGATCCACTCACTGTCGGAGCCTGCGTTGCGGTCCGGCGGATACCCGTACACCCGGGCCACGACCACCCGGGCCACGACGGCCATGCTCCGCCCGACAGGTGTCACGGTCAGCCGGTACGGGCGGGATGCCACCGAGTCCACCTGCGAGAACCTCCTCCGAACGGATCGGCACGACGGCGCCGGCGCTCTTGCCGGAGCGGGTCTGCGTGCGTTCTGCACCCACCTCTAGCCGGGCGGCACCCACACCGAGCTCCAGACCAGCATGGACGCCGAACCGCCAACACCCCGTCAACTACCCAACGCACTCAACCGAATCCATCGCGTATCCGCCGAGTGAGTGAGCGTGTGGGCGCACTCAACAGCACAGCCACACACGCGAGTTGACCGCGCTCGCGACCTGCGCGCACCGCGCATCCGCACCGCGCCACATCCCCGGGGCGCTGCAGACGGAAAGTCCTGGCCATCGGCGAAAGCGAAGGAAGATCACTACTCTGCATGAGTGCTCTCATACGACGAGTTGACCCCACCAGAGCGTGAGCTGTGGGAGGCGTTCCCCGAAGGCCGCCACGTGGACCTGCGCACGGGTATGCCCGAGGACGACCGAGTAGACGGAGGGGGGCAGTGGGATGCCGGACGGACAGTGCGGGCCGCGGTGATCGTGGCGCTGCTCCTGGGCGCGAACACTCCCCAGCCGGGTGCCGTCTCGTCCCTGACGCTCGCCGGGGCGCGGATATCCGGGCGCCTCAACCTGGCCGGCGCGCAGATCGCGCACGCCCTCCGGCTCGAGGACTGCTGGTTCGAGGAGGGAGTGGATCTCTCCGGAGCGTCTACCCAGTCGATCGCGATCGTAGGCAGTCGAGTGCCGGGGGTGGAAGCCGGCCTGATTCGTGTCGAGGGGCGCCTTGACCTGCGGCACTCTCGCCTGGAATGCGGCTCCGCCCCGCGCTTGCACCGCTGGGCCACCGCCTTGTCGCTCAGCAACGCCCACGTGAGCGGCGCCGTGAACCTCAGCGGCGCCGAGATCACCGCACCTGAGGAATGGGCAGTTTCCGCCGGCGGACTGGTCGCGGAGGGCGGCGTCTACTGCGTGGACGGGTTCGTCGCGCACGGTGAGGTCCGTCTCATGGGGGCACAGCTGCCGGGCGGGCTGCACATGCCAGGCGCGCAGCTCATGGGCGCGGGTCCGCGCGGGGTGGCGCTGGCCCTGGACAACGCCGTGGCCTCGACGCTCGACTTCTCGGGCGGATTCATCGCGAACGGGTCCGTACGGCTGCGGGGTGCCCGGATCTCGGACAACCTGACCTTTGAAGGAGCCGTACTGAACGGGCCGCCCGATGGCGACGGCCCGTCATTGGTCGCCCTGCTGATGCAAGCCGTCGACTTCGACTTCACGCTCGCCCGGCCGCCGTCCGGCCCCGTGGACCTACGGGGCGCGCAGGTGTCCTACCTCCACGACAGCGAGCGCAGTTGGCCGGACGTGGTGGAGCTGGACGGCTTCGTCTACGGCTCCATCAAGGTGGCTGAGGCGGGCGAGCGGCGGGAGGCAGTGGGACTGCGGGACTCTGTGGCCCAGCGGGTGGCGTGGATACGACACAGCCCGGGTTACAGTCCCCAGCCCTATGAGCAGTTGGCGAGCTGGTACCGGAAGGCCGGCCACGACGATGACGCCCGCCGCGTTCTCCTGGCCAAGCAGCGCCATCGGCGTCGAACTCTGCCCCTGACCACGCGTGTGTGGGGACATCTGCTCGACGTGACCGTCGGCTACGGCTACCGCCCCTGGATGGCCGGCGTCTGGCTCCTGGCGCTGACCTTGCTGGGCACACTGTCCTTCGGCACTCACTCCCCGAACCCGGTACAACGAGGCGAAGGTGCCCGTTTTCAGCCCCTCGTCTACACACTGGACCTCTTGATCCCCATCGGTGGTCTGGGTCAGCGCACGGCCTGGTACTGGTCGAACGACGGCCTCCAGTGGCTGGCTTATCTGCTGATCGGCTTCGGCTGGGTGCTGACGACCGCCCTGATCGCGGGTGTCACCCGCACCTTGCAGAAGAACTAGCGGTCCGCGGCTGGGTTCGGGCGTCGCCGGCAGAGCAGTACGCGTCCGAGGGCGAGCCCGCACCAGCAGGTCACGCCCGAGCCGCGGCCGCTTCAGATCCTCATGTCGAGGATTGCGTGACGACCTGCTCACCTTCTCCGTCCGGTTCTTCGAATTTGGCCAGGTAGCGTTTGAACAGCGTCTCGTCCACGGTGACGGAGTTGGCGCCTTTCTCGCCATTGCGTGCATCGAGGCGACGCTCCAGCGTCGTCCGGTCGGCCTTGAGGTGGACCAGTTCCCAGCGGCAGCCGTGGTTCTCGATCAGCGTCTTGTAGTCGTCGCGGGCGGCACGACTCCAGAAGCTGTAGTCCACCACCACGTCACGCCCGGCCAGCATCAGCTCGACCAGTTCCTGCCGCTGCTCGCGGCGGACCTCTTCCTTGAGCTGGTCGAATGCCTCCGCCTCCAGCACCAGGCCGGCGTCGCGCCGCCCGAGTCGTTGCCAGACCACCTCGTCGATCGAGAGCCGAACGTAACCGCGTCGCACAAGCTCCATCGCGTAGGTGGTCTTGCCCGCTCCGGGAAGACCACACATCAGCACCACCGTGCTCAATTGCCGTGTCACGGAGCCAGGTTAGTCCCGCATCACGCTCGTCGCCGTGGCGGCAAGGACGTCCACCTGTCCGACTCGCCCTTGCCGTCGCCACGCTCTGGTACTGATCGGCGTCGCCTCCAGGCAGAAGATCCGGGGCTTCGGCATTTTTGGGAGATGTTTTACGTGTCCGGGGCAACTGTGGTGGGTGTCTGGCTGTCTGAGAGGG
>NZ_BMVG01000019.1 GCF_014650595.1 Streptomyces alanosinicus | reverse complement strand
CCTCACAGCGCCGATGGTACTGCAGGGGGGACCCTGTGGGAGAGTAGGACGCCGCCGAACTCCTTTTACAGCTCCGGCTCTTGGGCACTGCCCAGGGGCCGGAGCTTTTTTGCGTTGAGGTAAGGTCAGGGGGAATCGTTGGCTCGTTTTCGCACAGGAGGCCCCCGGGTGGAGGTCCAGGAGACCCGTGTCCAGACGGACCGGGTCCTCACCATCCCCAACATCCTCAGCATGGCACGGCTCGTCGGCGTCCCCGTCTTCCTGTGGCTGATCCTCAGGCCCGAGTTCGGTGGCCCCAAGAGCGATGGCTGGGCTCTCCTCGTGCTGGCCTTCAGCGGGATCAGTGACTATCTGGACGGGAAGCTCGCGCGGCGCTGGAATCAGATCAGCAATCTCGGTCGGCTTCTCGATCCGGCCGCTGACCGGCTCTATGTCCTTTCCACACTGCTCGGTCTCACCTGGCGGGGCATCCTGCCGCTCTGGCTGACCGCGTTGCTGCTGGCCAGGGAGCTGGTTCTCCTGGTGATGGTGGGCATCCTCCGCCGGCACGGGTATCCGCCGCCGCAGGTGAACTTCCTCGGGAAGGCAGCCACCTTCAACTTGATGTACGCCTTCCCGTTGCTGCTGCTTAGCGATGGACACACGTGGATCGCGTCAGTCGCCGCTGTTTTCGGATGGGCGTTCGCCGGGTGGGGTACAACCCTCTACTGGTGGGCAGGAGTGCTCTACGTGGTACAGGTCCGCCGTTTGTTGCGTGCGGACGCCATGGCCGACTGAGCTCGGCGATCGTCCGGACGTAACGCCACGATGGCCCGCGGGGGGAAAGTGCGGGACAATCTGTTCGGGTGAAGTCGGCTAGACCGTCATCTCTTGGAGGAGGACGCTTCCGACATGAAGGCTGTCGTGATGGCCGGGGGCGAAGGCACGCGCCTGCGCCCCATGACCTCTAGCATGCCCAAGCCGCTCCTACCGGTGGCCAACCGCCCGATCATGGAGCATGTGCTTCGGCTGCTCAAAAGGCATGGGCTGACCGAGACAGTTGTTACCGTCCAGTTCCTGGCATCGCTCGTCAAGAACTACTTCGGCGACGGCGAAGAGCTCGGAATGGAGCTCACATATGCCAATGAGGAGAAGCCACTCGGTACCGCTGGAAGCGTGAAGAACGCCGAAGAGGCGTTGAAGGACGATGCCTTTCTCGTCATCTCCGGTGATGCCCTGACCGACTTCGACCTCACGGATCTGATCAGTTTCCACAAGGAGAAGGGCGCGCTGGTCACGGTCTGTCTGACCCGGGTGCCCAATCCGCTGGAGTTCGGCATCACCATCGTCGACGAGGAAGGCAAGGTCGAGAGATTCCTCGAGAAGCCGACCTGGGGGCAGGTCTTCTCCGACACGGTGAACACGGGCATCTATGTCATGGAGCCCGAGGTGTTCAGCTACGTCGAACCGGATGTTCCGGTGGACTGGTCCGGTGATGTCTTCCCGCAGCTGATGAAGGAAGGCAAGCCGATCTACGGCTATGTCGCCGAGGGCTACTGGGAGGACGTCGGCACCCACGAGAGCTATGTGAAGGCCCAGGCCGACGTGCTGGAGGGCAAGGTCAACGTCGACATCGACGGCTTCGAGATCTCCCCGGGCGTGTGGGTGGCGGAAGGCGCCGAGGTGCATCCCGATGCCGTGCTGCGCGGGCCGCTGTACATCGGCGACTATGCGAAGGTCGAGGCCGGCGCGGAAATCCGCGAGCACACGGTCGTCGGCTCGAATGTCGTCGTCAAGAGCGGCGCCTTTCTGCACAAGGCCGTCGTGCACGACAACGTGTACGTGGGACAGCACAGCAATCTGCGCGGCTGTGTCGTCGGCAAGAACACCGACATCATGCGGGCGGCGCGGATCGAGGACGGCGCGGTCATCGGGGACGAGTGCCTGATCGGTGAGGAGTCGATCGTCCAGGGCAACGTCCGGGTCTATCCGTTCAAGACCATCGAGGCCGGCGCCTTCGTCAACACCTCCGTCATCTGGGAGTCCCGAGGCCAGGCCCATCTGTTCGGCGCCCGTGGGGTCTCCGGCATCCTGAACGTGGAGATCACACCGGAGCTGGCCGTGCGACTGGCCGGCGCCTATGCGACCACCCTCAAGAAGGGGTCCACGGTCACCACGGCCCGAGACCACTCCCGAGGCGCCCGTGCGCTCAAGCGGGCGGTCATCTCCGCGCTGCAGGCCAGCGCCATCGACGTACGCGACCTGGAGAACGTGCCGCTGCCCGTGGCCCGGCAGCAGACCGCGCGCGGCAGTGCCGGCGGCATCATGATCCGGACCTCGCCCGGTGTGCCGGACTCGGTCGACATCATGTTCTTCGACGGCAACGGCGCCGATCTGTCGCAGGGCGGTCAGCGGAAGCTGGACCGGGTGTTCGCCCGGCAGGAGTACCGGCGCGCGTTCCCCGGTGAGATTGGAGACCTGTACTTCCCGGCGAGCGTCTTCGACTCGTACACCGGCTCCCTGCTGCGCAATGTCGACACCACCGGCATCGCCGATTCCGGTCTGAAGGTCGTGGTCGACGCCTCCAACGGCAGCGCGGGGCTTGTGCTGCCCAGCCTGCTCGGCAAGCTGGGCGTGGACTCGCTGACCATCAACCCCGGTCTCGACGAGGCCCGGCCCACCGAGACAGTCGAGATGCGGCGCAATGGGCTGGTCCGGCTGGGCGAGATAGTGGCGTCCTCGGGTGCCGCGTTCGGTGTCCGGTTCGATCCCGTGGGCGAGCGGCTGTCGCTCGTGGACGAGAAGGGCCGGATCATCGAGGACGACCGTGCGCTGCTGGTGATGCTGGACCTGGTGGCCGCGGAGCGGCGCAGCGGCCGGGTGGCGTTGCCGGTGACGACGACCCGGATCGCGGAACAGGTGGCGGCGTACCACGGCACCCAGGTCGAGTGGACGACCACCTCGCCCGACGACCTCACGCGCGTCGGCGGTGAGGAGGGCACCATCTTCGGCGGTGACGGCAAGGGCGGGTTCATCGTCCCCGAGTTCAGCAGCGTCTACGACGGTACGGCGGCCTTCGTACGGTTGATCGGGCTGGTGGCGCGCACCCAGCTCACGCTGAGCCAGATCGATGCGCGGATCCCGCGGGCGCACGTCCTCAAGCGGGACCTGGCCACGCCGTGGGCGGTCAAGGGTCTCGTCATGCGGCGGGTGGTCGAGGCCGCAGGGGATCGCTTTGTCGACACGACCGACGGTGTGCGGGTGGTGGAGACCGACGGGCGCTGGGTGATGGTGCTGCCCGACCCGGCGGAGGCCGTCACCCATCTGTGGGCCGAGGGACCGGACGACGCCTCGGTGCAGGCCCTGCTCGACGAGTGGTCGGCGGTGGTGGACAGCGCCGGCCGGTAGGCCGGGGAGCAGGGCGGCACCCGGCGCCGAACGGCCGGACCCACGCACGCGTGCGTGCCGGACAAGTGTCCCCAAGGGGGCCTGTCCGGCACGCCGGTGGGGCCATTCGGAGGAACCGCTCGCGACATGCGACGATGTGCGGCATGCCGCAGCAACCCCCCGTTCGGAGCAGCCCCGCGCGGCCACAGCGTCCGGACGCCTCCATGTCGTTGATCACCAACGTCATGGACCACAGCCTCGACGACGGGTACGCCGAGGCGGCCGCCCGGAAGAAGTCGCTGGGCGAGGGCGGCCTGCCCAGGACGCTGCGGGCGAAGCTGGGGCTCGCGGCCGGCCTCGTCCTCGCGGCACTGGTCGTGACCGTCGGGGCGGCACAGACCCGGGCGGCGGCGCCTGTGGTGGCCAAGGAGCACCAGGAGCTGATCGACCGCGTCGACAGCGAGACCGCGTCCGCGGACAAGCTGGAGGGCACGGTCGACAAACTGCGTGACGATGTCAGTGCGCGCCAGCGGGCGGCGCTGAAGTCGAGCGGTGGCAGCGCGCAGGCGGACGTGGTGGACGTTCTGTCGGGCGCCACCGCGGTCCACGGCACCGGCGTCAAGCTCGTCGTGAACGACGCCAAGGAGGCCAGCTCCGGCGGGGACGGCACCAACCCGCGGGAGACCTCGGGCTTCTCCGACACCGGCCGGGTGCGTGACCGGGACATGCAGCGCGTGGTCAACGGTCTGTGGCAGTCCGGCGCCGAGGCCGTCTCCATCAACGGCCAGCGGCTCACCGCCCTGTCCGCGATCAGGGCGGCGGGAGACGCGATACTGGTGGACAACAGGCCGCTGGTACCGCCGTACACGGTGCTGGCGGTGGGGGACGGGCAACGGTTGAGCACCAGGTTCCAGGACAGTTCCGACGGACTGTATCTGCATGCCCTGGAGCAGAACTTCGGTATCCGCGCCACCATCTCCACGGAGGGCGACGTGCGGTTGCCTGCCGCACCGAGTGTGATCGTACGCACAGCACAGCCGAGCACCGAGAAGACTGAGAAGGGCACATCGTGATCGCCGTACTGGGCCTCGTCGTGGGAGTCGTGGCCGGCCTGTTGGTCCGGCCCGAGGTTCCGGCGGTCGTCGAGCCTTACCTGCCGATCGCCGTGGTCGCGGCGCTGGACGCCGTCTTCGGTGGTCTGCGGGCCATGCTCGACGGCATTTTCGACGACAAGGTCTTCGTGGTGTCGTTCCTGTCCAACGTGGTCGTCGCCGCCCTGATCGTCTTCCTCGGTGACAAGTTGGGTGTGGGCGCGCAGCTGTCCACGGGTGTCGTGGTGGTCCTCGGCATCCGGATCTTCTCCAACGCCGCGGCGATCCGGCGCCACGTGTTCCGGGCGTGACACCGATGAGCGAGGAGAATGAGCGGCCGGAGAACAGGCTGCGCAAGGAACTGCCCGAGGAGGTGCCCGCGCGGGCACCCGAGCCGGCGTCCGAGCAGCAGGCGGAGGCCCGGGCGCAGGCCCAGCCGTCGCTGACCGGGCGGCAGCGGCTGGTCAAGGGGCTGTGGCCGCCGCGGGTCACGCGCGCCCAACTCATCGTCGCCCTGCTGCTGTTCGGCCTCGGCTTCGGGCTCGCGGTGCAGGTGGCGTCGAACAGCGACAGCGACAGCGCGCTGCGCGGGGCACGTCAGGAAGATCTTGTTCGCATCCTGGATGAACTGGATTCGCGTACTCAGCGTCTTGAGGACGAGAAGCAGGGACTCGAGAAGCAGCGCCAGGAACTGCAGAGCAGCTCCGACCAGGCCGCGGAGGCTCGCAAGCAGACCGCCGAGAAGGAGAAACAACTCGGCATTCTGGCGGGCACTGTGGCGGCGCAGGGTCCCGGCATCACGATGACGGTCGAGGACACGAAGGGAACGGTCAAGGCGGACATGCTGCTCGACGCGATCCAGGAGTTGCGTGCCGCGGGTGCGGAGGCGATCCAGGTGAACGGGGTCCGCGTGGTCGCGGGCACGTACTTCACGGATTCCGGCACGAGTGTCGGCGTCGACGGGAACAAGATCAACGCCCCCTATCGTTTCAAGGTCATCGGCAAGCCACAGGATCTGGAGCCCGCGCTGAACATCCCGGGAGGCGTGGTGCAGACACTGGAGAAGGAGCAGGCCACAGTGACGGTCGCGCAGTCGGACAAGATCGTCGTGGATGCCTTGCGACAGGCGAAGCGGCCTGACTACGCTCGGTCGTCCTCCCAGTGAACCGGCGGTGCATGGGGGACGTCCGGCAGGGGCATGAGGTTGCGGGGGGTCGGCGCATCGAAGGGGTGGTGCGTGATGGAAACTGTTTGGTGGATACGGACGTTGTGAGAATGTCCGGCTCGGCCGGTGTAGGCAATCAGGGTTCGTCCTGCCCCACGGGCGGGTCTGTTTCGGTCAAGGGGAATCGCCCGTGAAGTTGTTTGCGAAGTTGTTCGGCAAGAGCGCGCGAGAGGGCAGCGCAAACGCGACCGCCCGGCATCGCGCGCAGCCTGACGCGGAGGGCCAGCGCCCACTGTTCCGGGACCAGGTCGCTGGTCCGGGCGGTGACATTTCCGGAGGTCAGGGCGGGGCGTCGGTTGACCCTGCCCAGTCCGGCGACATAGGTTTCGGGCAGCCGTCAACCTCAGGTGCGGGCGGAGGATATCCCTCCGGTCCGTACGCGTCCAACGCCCCTGCGGGGCAACCGCAGCAGGAGGATCCGTCCATGTCGGTCCTGGTCTGTACGAGGTGCGGTAACCGCAACGCGGAAAACGCCCGCTTCTGCTCCAACTGTGGCGCGCCGCTGCGCCCGGGAGCAGTGCCGGAGCGCGCCTCCGAGACGACGTCCACGATCTCCATCTCCGGTCTTGAGGCCTACGACGCCGAGGTGACCGGGCAGACGCAGGTGCCGATGCTGTCGCCGGAGGCGCAGGCCGCGGTGGACGCGCTGCCGGTGGGCTCGGCGCTGCTGGTGGTGCGCCGGGGACCGAACTCGGGCAGCCGCTTCCTGCTGGACAGCGATCTGACCACGGCCGGCCGTCATCCGCAGAGCGACATCTTCCTGGACGACGTCACGGTCTCGCGTCGGCATGTGGAGTTCCGGCGCGCGTCGGACGGCTCGTTCACGGTGGCCGACGTGGGCAGTCTGAACGGCACCTATGTCAACCGCGAGCGGATCGACCAGGTCGCTCTGGCGAACGGCGACGAGGTGCAGATCGGCAAGTACCGGCTGGTGTTCTACGCAAGCCGGCAGGGCATCTGACCCGCCCCCGGACCGGCGTCCGGGGGGACCCCAGGGAAGGTCCATGCTTCAAACACCGAGCGGCGGTGCCGGAAGCGGTACCGCCGCCAGGGACAGTGGGCTGATGAGCATCGGCTCGGTGCTGAACGCGTTGCGTGCCGAATTTCCCGAAGTCACCATCTCCAAGATCCGTTTCCTGGAGTCGGAGGGGCTCATCGAGCCGCAGCGGACAGCTTCGGGGTATCGCAAGTTCAGCGCCGGGGATGTCGAGCGCCTGGCGCATGTGCTGAGGATGCAGCGGGACCACTATCTGCCGCTCAAGGTGATCCGCGAGCATTTGGACGCGATGGAGAAGGGCGAGGCTGTCCAGTTGCCCGTCCTGGGGCGTCAGCGCACCGGGGGGGACGCTCCGGAGCCGCTGCGGGCGCCCGCACCCACGATCGCCCGGGTGGGCAGGGCCGAGCTGCTGGCTGCGGCGGGCATCGACGAGGGCGAGCTGAAGGAGTGGGAGTCGTACGGCCTCATCGCTCCCCTGGAGGACGAGGTGTACGACGCCGAGGCGGTCACCGTGGCCTCCCTCGTCGCCGAACTGGGCCGATTCGGGATCGAGCCACGCCACCTGCGGGTGATGAAGGCGGCCGCCGACCGCGAGGCGGGACTCGTGGACCAGGTGGTGGCCCCGCTGAAGCGCCACCGCAACCCGCAGACCAGGGCACATGCCGAGGCCCGTACGAAGGAACTGGCGGTACTCACGGTGAAGCTGCACGCGGCACTGGTGCAGACCGCTCTCGGGGTGCGGCTGCCATGAAACGCCAGGGGCTGGCGGCGGCCGGATCGGGCACCTGTTCCCGGCCCGACTACCCAAACGTCCCGGGCACGGCCTAGGGTTGCTGTGTGAACGAGCTCGATGTCGTAGGTGTCCGGGTCGAAATGCCCTCCAACCAACCGATCGTGCTCCTGCGCGAAGTGGGAGGCGACCGTTACCTCCCCATCTGGATCGGTCCGGGGGAGGCGACGGCGATCGCGTTCGCCCAGCAGGGCATGGCCCCTGCGAGGCCGCTGACTCACGACCTGTTCAAGGACGTGCTGGAGGCCGTCGGCCAGGAGCTGACCGAAGTGCGCATCACCGATCTGCGTGAGGGCGTCTTCTACGCGGAGCTGGTCTTCGCGAGCGGAGTCGAGGTCAGCGCCCGTCCCTCCGATGCCATAGCGCTGGCGCTGCGCACCGGAACGCCGATCTACGGCAGTGACACGGTGCTGGACGACGCCGGTATCGCCATCCCGGACGAGCAGGAGGACGAGGTGGAGAAGTTCCGCGAGTTCCTCGACCAGATCTCGCCCGAGGACTTCGGCACCAGCAGCCAGTGAGAGCGCGCGGCCGGTGCGCTTCGGCACCCGCCGCACGGGCAATTGCCACCGGCGATTGAGAGCGTCCTACGGTCTCCCGCGAGCGCATTCGGCTAGCCTTTCCCCGCGGTGGGGCACGGGAAACCACTCCTTGGGTGATTATCACTCGGCGTGCCGAGTGTGGCGATCGTTGACGCACCCCTGGTGACTGCCTACCGTCGTGAAGGCAGGTCAAGGACGGAGGTCGGCGTGAGAACCAGCGGCGACGGTACGGCTGGGGGTGCCCCCGGACGCGGGTTCGGGGAGAGCGGTCCGTACCCTCCCCCTAGCTCTCAGCTGCGTGTGAATCGGGGGTACCCCCAGCCGAGCAGCGCGGTCGATCATGCTCCGCAGCGGCCGACGGTGGTGCCCGATGGCGGAGGGGCGGCGTCCATGACGTCGGAAGAAATCGGTTACCGCGGGCCCACGGCCTGCGCGGCCGCGGGGATCACCTACCGGCAGCTCGACTACTGGGCGCGCACGGGCCTGGTCGAGCCGAGTGTCCGGCCCGCCTACGGGTCCGGCACCCAGCGGCTGTACAGCTTCCGGGACGTGGTCGTCCTGAAGATCGTGAAGCGGTTCCTGGACACCGGGGTCTCGCTGCAGAACATCCGCTCGGCCGTGCAGCACCTCAGGGAACGCGGTTTCCGTGACCTGGAGCGGATGACGCTGATGAGCGATGGTGCCACGGTCTACGAGTGCACCTCGCCGGACGAGGTCCACGCCCTGCTCCAGGGCGGTCAGGGCATCTTCGGGATCGCCGTCGGCGTGGTCTGGCGCGACGTGGAAAGCGCGCTCTCCCAGCTGCACGGCGAGCGCATCGACACCGGCGAGACCCTCGTCGGACACAACCCGGCGGACGAGCTGGCGCGGCGCCGCAACCGGGCGGTCTGACCGCCCCGGCCCGGCGCTCCGCTCGTGGCGGGGCGCCCGCGCCACGGCATTGTCAGTGCCGTGGTGCAGCATCGGAGATGTGAGACACGCGCCCACGATCCTCCATCTCGACATGGATGCCTTCTACGCCTCTGTGGAACAGGCGTCCAAGCCGAGCCTGCGCGGGAAAGCGGTCGTCGTGGGCGGCCTCGGACCGCGCGGGGTGGTGGCCACGGCGTCGTACGAGGCGCGGGCTTTCGGGGTGCACTCGGCGATGCCCATGGGCCAGGCGCGCCGGCTGGCACCGCACGCCGCGTATCTGGTGCCGCGCTTCACGCTGTACCGGTCGATCAGCGAGCAGGTGATGGCGCTGCTGCGGGAGCTGTCGCCGCTGGTGGAGCCGCTCAGCCTGGACGAGGCGTTCGTGGATCTGGAGGCCGGGGAGACGGCCTGGGACGAGGAGTCGGCGCGGCTGGCCGGGATCAAGCTGCGCGCGGACATCCGGGCGGTCACCGGGCTGACCGGCTCGGTGGGGCTCGCCGCCTCCAAGATGCTCGCCAAGATCGCCTCGGAGCGGGCCAAGCCGGACGGTCTGGTGCTCATCGAGCCGGGGTCCGAGCGGGCGCTGCTGGGGCCGCTGTCGGTGCGGACCCTGCCCGGGGTCGGGCCGGCCACCGGGGACCATCTGCGCAGGGCCGGGATCACCACGGTCGAGGAGCTGGCCGAGGCGGGCGAGGACGAACTGGTGCGGCTGGTCGGCAAGGCCCATGGACACGGGCTGTACGCCATGGCCCTGGCGCATGACGAGCGTCCGGTGGTGGCCGAGCGTGAGGCGAAGTCGGTGTCGGTCGAGGACACCTACGACGTGGACATCCATGACCGGCTGCGGATCGGGCTGGAGGTGCAGCGGCTCGCCGACCGGTGCGTGGGGCGGCTGCGCGGGGCCGGGCTGTCCGGGCGGACCATCGTGCTGAAGGTGCGGCGGTACGACTTCTCGACCCTGACCCGCTCCGAGACGCTCAGAGGCCCCACGGACGACCCGACGGTGGTCCGTGAGGCGGCGGCCCGGCTGCTGGACTCCGTGGACACCACGGGCGGGGTGCGGCTGCTCGGCGTGGGCGTCTCCGGGCTCGCCGACTACACCCAGGAGGATCTGTTCGCACAGGCCGAGCCCTTGCCCGCGACGGAGGAGCCGGAGGAGCCGGTGGCCGGGGCGGTGGCGGAGCGGCCGGAGCCGGTCGAGCGGCAGTGGCGCGCCGGGCAGGACGTACAGCATGCCGAGTACGGCCATGGGTGGGTGCAGGGCAGCGGCGTGGGCCGGGTCACCGTGCGATTTGAGACACCGCAGTCGCCTCCGGGGCGGGTGCGGACGTTTCTTGTCGGCGATGCCGCGCTGGGGTCCGCGGAGCCGTTGCCCCTGGTCGGGGCTCCCGGTCAGGCCTCCTCCGAGCCCGACCCCGCCAGCTTGCCGAAGTCGTGGTCCGGGACCGAGGGAGGTGGGGCCACGTCGAGGCCGTAGTGGTGATAGAGCTGGAGTTCCTGCTCGGGGGAGAGGTGACGGCCCACGCCGAAGTCGGGGGCGTCCTTGATCAGGGCGCGGTCGAACGGGACGTGGAGGGTGCCCTCGACCAGCTCGCTCGGCTCCAGGGGGACGAACGCGTCCCGGCTGAACAGGCCTGTCCGTATGGCCGCCCACTCGGGCACACCGGTCGCGTCATCGAGGTAGACCTCGTCGATGGTGCCGATCTTGGTGCCTTTGCGGTCGAACGCCTTGCGGCCGATCAGGTTGCGCGGATCGATGTCGGTCTGCACGGTCCCTCTCCCTCCACGTGGTCGCAACTCATCCGTAAGCACTACAAAAGAGCACATTCAAGGAGGCGGCCACTCGAGGGCTCGGGCGTTGACCCCGCTGGTAGGCTGACAGCGGCTGCTGACCCCATGCGGGAGAGTCCTCCGATTCACCTCGGAGGCGCCGAAGGAGCAACTCCTCCCCGGAATCTCTCAGGCTCACGTACCGCACGGACGAGGTCACTCTGGAAAGCAGGGCGGGTGTCGACGGCTCCCGCCCTCACCGACGGTGAAAGCCGGGATCTTCGGGCCCGGTGAAGCTCTCAGGTTAGATGACAGAGGGGGAGGCCGTCGGGGTACCCGCGCCGTGGTGCCCCTCGAAGGTCGCGTCAGACCAGGAGGCCTCCGCAATGACCGCCCATCGCATTCCGCTCTCGGAGCTCGAAGCGGGCATCCCCTTCGAGCAGCGTCACATCGGGCCCGACCAGGAGGCGCGGGCCAAGATGCTCGCGCAGGTCGGCTACGGCTCGCTGGACGAGCTGACCGCCGCCGCGGTCCCGGATGTCATCAAGAACGCCGACGCCCTCGATCTGCCGAGCGCCCGCACCGAGGCCGAGGTGCTGGCCGAGCTGCGTTCGCTCGCCGAGCGCAACCAGGTCCTCGGCTCGATGATCGGCCTCGGCTACTACGGCACCTTCACCCCGCCGGTCATCCTGCGCAACGTCATGGAGAACCCGGCCTGGTACACCGCCTACACGCCGTACCAGCCGGAGATCTCCCAGGGCCGCCTGGAAGCCCTGCTGAACTTCCAGACCGTGGTCGCCGACCTCACCGGTCTGCCCACCTCCGGCGCCTCGCTGCTCGACGAGGGCACGGCCGCCGCCGAGGCGATGGCGCTGTCCCGGCGCATGGGCAGGAACAAGAAGGGCCTGTTCCTGGTCGACGCGGACGCCCTGCCGCAGACCGTCGCCGTCATCGAGACGCGTGCGGAGCCGACCGGCGTCGAGGTCGTCGTCGCCGACCTCAGCGAGGGCATCCCGGCCGACATCGCCGCCCGCGAGATCAACGGCGTGCTGATCCAGTACCCGGGCGCCTCCGGTGCCGTACGCGACATCAAGCCGGTCATCGAGCAGGCGCACGAGCTGGGCGCCCTGGTCACCGTCGCCGCCGACCTGCTCGCGCTGACCCTGCTGACCCCGCCGGCCGAGCTGGGCGCGGACATCGCGGTCGGTACGACGCAGCGCTTCGGTGTGCCGATGGGCTTCGGCGGTCCGCACGCGGGCTACATGGCGGTGCACGAGAAGTTCGCGCGCAGCCTGCCCGGTCGTCTCGTGGGCGTCTCCGTCGACGCCGACGGCAACAAGGCCTACCGGCTCGCGCTGCAGACCCGTGAGCAGCACATCCGCCGCGAGAAGGCCACCAGCAACATCTGCACCGCACAGGTGCTGCTCGCCGTGATGGCCGGCATGTACGCCGTCTACCACGGACCGGAGGGCCTGAGGGCGATCGCCCGGCGCACGCATCGCTATGCGACGATCCTCGCCGCGGGGCTGACGGCCGGCGGTGTCGAGATCGTGTATGGTGCCTATTTCGACACCCTGACCGCGCGTGTGCCCGGCAAGGCCGCCGAGATCGTCGCGGCCGCCCGGCAGAACGGGGTCAACCTCCACCTCGTCGACGCCGACCATGTCTCCCTGGCCTGCGACGAGACCACCACGCGGGCCCAGCTGGGCGCCGTCTGGTCCGCCTTCGGCGTCGAGGGCGACATCGAGGCGCTGGACGCGAGTGCCGAGGACACCCTTCCCGAGGCGCTGCTGCGCACCGACGCCTTCCTCTCCCACCCGGTCTTCCGGCAGCACCGCTCCGAGACCGCGATGCTGCGCTACCTGCGCAAGCTGGCCGACCGTGACTACGCGCTCGACCGCGGCATGATCCCGCTGGGCTCCTGCACCATGAAGCTCAACGCGACGACCGAGATGGAGCCGGTGACCTGGCCGGAGTTCGGCCAGCTGCACCCGTTCGCCCCGGCCGAGCAGGCGCAGGGCTACCTCACGCTCATCCGTGAGCTGGAGGAACGTCTCTGCGAGGTCACCGGCTACGACAAGGTCTCGCTGCAGCCGAACGCCGGTTCGCAGGGCGAGCTGGCCGGCCTGCTGGCCGTGCGCGGCTATCACCGCGCCAACGGCGACGAGCAGCGCACCGTCTGCCTGATCCCGTCCTCCGCGCACGGCACCAACGCGGCCAGCGCCGTGATGGCCGGCATGAAGGTCGTCGTCGTCAAGACCGCCGAGGACGGCGAGATCGACGTCGAGGACCTGCGGGCCAAGATCGAGCAGTACCGCGACGAGCTGGCCGTGCTGATGATCACCTACCCGTCGACGCACGGCGTCTTCGAGGAGCACGTCGCCGACATCTGCGCCCAGGTGCACGAGGCCGGCGGCCAGGTGTACGTCGACGGCGCCAACCTCAACGCCCTGGTCGGCCTCGCCAAGCCGGGCCACTTCGGCGGCGACGTCTCGCACCTGAACCTGCACAAGACCTTCTGCATCCCGCACGGCGGCGGCGGCCCCGGTGTCGGCCCGGTCGCGGTCCGCGCGCACCTGGCGCCGTACCTGCCGAACCACCCGATGCAGCCGGCCGCGGGCCCGCAAACCGGCGTCGGCCCGGTCTCGGCCGCTCCCTGGGGCAGCGCGGGCATCCTGCCGATCTCCTGGGCCTATGTCCGGCTGATGGGCGGCGAGGGTCTGAAGCGGGCCACGCAGGTCGCCGTGCTCTCGGCGAACTACGTCGCCAAGCGTCTGGAGCCGCACTACCCGGTCCTCTACACCGGCCCCGGCTCTCTGGTCGCGCACGAGTGCATCATCGACCTGCGCCCGCTGACCAAGGCGACCGGTGTCAGCGTCGACGACGTGGCCAAGCGGCTGATCGACTACGGCTTCCACGCGCCGACCATGTCCTTCCCGGTGGCCGGCACGTTGATGATCGAACCGACGGAGTCGGAGGACCTCACCGAGCTGGACCGCTTCTGCGACGCGCTGATCGCCATCCGCGCGGAGATCGAGAAGGTCGGTTCGGGCGAGTGGCCGGCGGAGGACAACCCGCTGCGGGGCGCCCCGCACACCGCGGCCGCGCTCGGCGACGACTGGGCGCACTCCTACAGTCGCGAGGAGGCGGTCTTCCCGGCCGGCGTCTCGGCCGCTGACAAGTACTGGCCGCCGGTGCGCCGTATCGACCAGGCCTTCGGTGACCGCAACCTGGTGTGCTCCTGCCCGCCGCTGGACGCGTACGAGGACTGAGCGAGCGATGAGATGCAGGGCCCCGTCCGGTTTCCGGGCGGGGCCCGCGCCGTCCTCAGGCCGTCGCCAGCGCCACCTCGGTGGACTTGATCAGGGCGATGACGGCGGAGCCGGCGGAGAGCCCGAGATCACCGGCCGACTCCCTGGTGATGGCCGAGGTCACCGAGCCGCCGTCGATCGAGATCTTGACGGTGGCCATCGCGGCGCCGGTCGCGATGTCGGTGACCGTGCCCGGCAGCTGATTGCGGATCGAGACACGGTCGATCGGCGCGGTGGCGAGGGAGACCTCGGTGGACTTCACCAGGGCCCGCACGGAGGAGCCTGCGGCGAGACCGAGGTCCCTGAGGGCTTCCAGGGTGATCGCCGCGGTGAGGTCCTGGCCCCCGTCGAGGCGGATCTTGACGGTGGCCATGGCCTCGCCGGGCTGGATCGCGGTGACCGTACCGGGAAGCTGATTGCGGATGCTCAGGGTCATGGGCACCCACGGTAGGGCGCCCGTCCGCTCAAGCCGGGTATGCGTGGGTCTGCATCGCTTTGACCGTCGCCCAGACGGCGGCGCCGGGGTGCAGTTCCAGTTCGGCGGCGGCGACCGTGGTGACATCGGCGGCGAGGGAGAGTTCGCCGTCGAGGTCGGCGCGGATCTGGTCGCCGTGCGTCTCCAGGCCGGCCACCTCACAACGCCAGAGATTGCGGGCGCTGGCCCCGGTGGGCCGGTCCCGGAACAGGGTCACCGCGCTCGGCGGGAAGGCCACGAAGACCGGCCCGGAGAGGTCTTCCGTGGTGGTGATCTCGGGCCCCGCGTCGAGTCGTACGGTGTGCCGCTCCGCCCGGCCCCGGTAGAGGTTGAGGCCGACGAGCTGGGCGATGTAGTCGGTGCGCGGATGGCGGGCGATGTCGGCGGGGGTGCCCTCCTGGACGACCCGGCCGTGCTCGATGACCACCAGCCGGTCCGCGAGGACCATGGCGTCCAGCGGGTCGTGTGTGACGAGGACGGCGACGGCCTCGAACTCGGCCAGATGACGGCGCAGTTGACCGCGGACCTCCAGCCGGGTGCGGGCGTCGAGGGCGGCCAGCGGCTCGTCCAGGAGCAGCAGCCGGGGGTGGGTCGCCAGGGCGCGGGCGAGGGCCACGCGCTGCGCCTGCCCGCCGGAGAGCCGGCGGGGCTTGGCGCCCGCGTGGGCGGCGAGGCCCATCCGGTCCAGCCATGCGCCGGCCTGTTCCCGGGCCTCGGACTTGGAGACGCCCTGGCAGCGGGGTCCGAAGGCCACGTTGTCGAGGGCGGTCAGATGCGGGAAGAGCAGGTAGTCCTGGAAGACCACGCCGACCGGGCGGGACTCCGGGGGAGTGCGGTCCAGGGAGGCGCCGTCCAGGTTCAGATGGCCGTCGGTGAGCGGGGTCAGGCCGGCGAGGGCGCGCAGGGCGGTGGTCTTGCCGGCGCCGTTGGGGCCGAGGAGGGCGAGGACGTCTCCGGGGGCCGCGGTGAGGGTTATGTCCAGATGGAATGCGGCGCGGTCGACGACGAGGCGGGCGTCCAGGCCGGTGATCGGGTGCGGGTGCGTGGTGGGGTGCCGGCCTTCGGCCGGCTTTGGATTCCCACCCGCACCACCCGTACAGCTGTCGTTGTCGGGTGCGGGTGGCCCCTGTGGGGCGGAAGCACCGTCGGCGGCCGCAGGTCGGTTGTCCGTCATGATGTCGTCATCCAACGGTCCCTGAGGCCGGCCAGTACCGCGATCGACACCGCCAGCAGGACCAGGCTGAGGGAGATGGCGGCGTCGGGGTCGTTCTGCAGGGCCAGGTAGACCGCGAGGGGCATGGTCTGGGTGCGGCCGGGGAAGTTGCCCGCGAAGGTGATCGTCGCGCCGAACTCGCCGAGCGCACGGGCCCAGGCCAGCACCGCGCCCGCCGCGATGCCGGGCGCGATCAGCGGCAGGGTGACCCGGTGGAACGCGGTGAAGCGGGACGCGCCGAGCGTGGTCGCCGCCTCCTCGAAGCGCGGGTCGGCCGCGCGCAGGGTGCCCTCCACGCTGATGACGAGGAACGGCATCGCGACGAACGCCTCCGCGATCACGACCCCGGTGGTGGTGAACGGCAGAGTGATCCCGAACCAGGCGTCCAGCCACTTGCCGATCACCCCGTTGCGGCCGAGGGCCAGCAGCAGGGCCACACCGCCGACCACCGGTGGCAGCACGAGCGGCAGAGTCACCAGGGCCCGTACGAATCCCCGGCCGGGGAACTCCGTACGGGCCAGCAGCCACGCCAGCGGCACGCCGAGGACGAGACTGACGGCCGTTGCCGCGGTGGCGCTGACCAGCGACAGCTGGAGCGCCTGCCACACCTCGGTGCTGGACAGCTGGTCCGGCAGGCTGCCCCAGGGCGCGCGGACGAGCAGCGCGACCAGGGGCAGCAGCAGGAACGCCAGCGCCAGCAGCCCAGGCAGCAGCAGCGGCAACGGCACCCCGCGTCGGCCCCCCGTGCCGACGCGGCGGCGCCGCGGGCGGCCCGTGCGGGGGCCGGCCGCGGCGCCGGGTTCGTGGAGCGAGGTCACGGCTTGAGGAAGCCGGCCTGGCTCAGCACCTTCTGGCCCTCGGCGGACTGCACGAGGGCGATGAACGCCTTGGCGGTCTGGGCGTTCGGCGCGTTCTTCAGCAGGACGATCGGGTAGTCGTTGATGGCCTTGGCGGACTCGGGGAACTCCACGCCCTCCACCTTGCCACCCGCGGCGTGCACATCCGTCTTGTACACCACCGCGGCGTCGGCCTCCTTCAGCTCCACCTTGTTCAGGGCGCCCTTGACGTCCTGCTCGTAGGAGACCGGGGTGAGCTTGAGGTGGCCGGCGTCCAGGGCCTTCTGCGCGGCGGCGCCGCACGGCACCGTCTTGTCGCACAGCACGACCTTCAGGCCGGACTTGGTGAGGTCCTTCAGCGAGGCCACCTTCTGCGGGTTGCCCGGCAGGGTGGCGATCTCCAGCTGGTTGCGGACGAAGGTGGCCGGGGTCCCGGCCGCGTCCTTCTTGTCCGTGACGATCTTCATCGTCTTGGGGCTGGCGGCGGCGAAGACGTCCGCCGGGGCACCGCCGGTGATGCTCGCGGCCAGGGTGTCACTGCCGCCGAAGTTGAAGTTGACGTGGGTGCCGGGGTGCTGCTTCTCGAACTCCTTGCCCAGGGCCGTGAAGCTCTCCTTCAGGGAGGCGGCGGCGAACACGGTGACGTCGCCGGACAGCTTCGGCGAGTCCGAGGACCCCGACGAGGCCGAGGTGTCCTTGGACTTGGCCGAGTCGGACGAGGAGGAGCAGGCGCTGAGTGCCATCAGGGCGGCGGCTCCCGCACCGGCCAGCTGCAGCATCCGCCGGGTGCGGCGCACGGAACGGGTCATCACGTTGTACTCCTCGCGTTCTGTGGGACAACTGTCGCGCCCTGTCGCGGCCGGCGAAAACCGGCCGTGCGGCGATGATACTGCCGCATCTGCCAGGTGTAAGTCTCCTGTCATATCGCATGAGCTGCGAACATGTGACTTGTAGCTTGCATGTGCGTTTGCACGGGGAGCTGTGGCGGGTACGGTGCTGCGGGAGGTGGTCGCAGGTGACGCTCGCGGAACTCGACCTGACCGGTGATCTGGCCCGGCCCACCCGGCTGACCGTGCCGGAGCTGCTCCGCTGGCCGCAGCACCGGGTGGACGTCAGCTTCGAGTGCGCGACCAGCGGCATCCAGCACCACCGGTTCGCCGGCCCCCGGCTGTACGACGTCCTCGCCGACGCAGGGCCCGGTTTCGACCCGGCACGGCGCAAGGACCGGCTGCGCTTCCTCATCGCGGTCACCGGTACCGACGGCCACCACGCCGTGCTGTCCTGGGCCGAGATCGACCCGGACTTCGCCGACGCGCCCGTTCTGCTGGGCGTGCGCATCGACGACACCCCGCTGGACGCGGCCGGGCCCCAGCTGGTGCTCCCGCAGGACCGGTGCGGGGCCCGGCACATCAGCGGGATCACGGCGATCCGGGTGGACGGCGGCTACCGCTGTGGCGCTCCAGTTCCCGCCACACCCGGTCACGCAGCAGCGGCACCTCGGTGAACCGCACACCCGTCGCGTCCCGCAGGGCGTTCGCCAGGGCCGGGGCGACCGGGTTGAACGGACTCTCGCTCATCGACTTCGCGCCCAGCGGACCGATCGCGTCGGCCGTCTCCATGAAGTGCACCTCGGTGCGCGGCACATCGGCGTACTGCGGAAGCCGGTAGCGGCGGAAGGCCGCGGTGTCGACCGCGCCGTGCTCGTCCAGCAGGACGCGCTCGAAGAGTGTGGCGCCGAGCGCCTGGGCGACCCCGCCCTCGACCTGCCCCCGGCACTGCATCGGGTTCATGACCTTGCCCGCGTCGGCCGCGTGCACGCTGCGCAGGATGCGGATCTCGCCGCTGCCGGGATCCACCGCCACCCGGAACCAGTGCGCGTTGAAGGCGACCGAGCGCGGGGTGCCGCCGAAGTGTCCGTCGGCGGCCAGCTCCAGGCCGACCGCGCGGGAGGCCGCGTACACCTCCTTCAGCAGGAGGCGGCCTCCTGGGTGCAGGACGGCCTCCTCGTCGAGCCGGCAGCCGGCGCGCTCCACGCCCAGGTGGGCGGCGGCGAAGTCCAGCAGCTGGTCGGCGAGGGCACGGGAGGCGCGCAGGGTGGCCTTGCCGGCGACGACGGTGCCGGTGGAGGCGAAGGCGCCGGTGTCGTGCCGTACGACGTCCGTGTCGGACTGGCGGATGGCGACCCGGTCGACGGTGGTGGCGAGTTCACCGGCCGCGATCTGCTTGTGCACGGTCGTGGTGCCGTTGCCGAACTCGGCGGTGCCGACGGCCAGATCGAAGGTTCCGTCGGGCAGCAGGGTGGCCTTGGCGTCGGCGATGTGCCCGCCGGGCGGGCCGGTCGCGATCATCGCCAGGGCGGCGCCCTCACCGAGCAGCCAGCCGTCCGGGACGGGTTCGGTGCGAGGCTCGGCCTGGGCGCGGCGCACGATCGACAGACACTGGTCGAGGCCGTAGCTCGCGATGTGCAGGTCCTCCTCGTGGCCGCCCGGGGTGAGCATCGGCTCGTCGGGCCCGATGATGTTGCGCGCCTTGAAGTCCAGCGGGTCCAGGTCCAGCCGGCGGGCCAGTTCGTCCAGCGCGGACTCCACCGCGAACAGCACCTGGCCGAGGCCGTAGCCGCGGAAGGCGCCCGCCGGGACGGTGTGCGTGTACACCGAGAAGGCATCGACCTTCTTGTGCGCGGCGCGGTAGACCGCCATGGACTCGCCGACGCTGTGGAACATCACGGCCGGGCCGTGATTGCCGTACGCGCCGGTGTTCGCGACGACGCGGAGCTGGAGGGCGGTGAGGGTGCCGTCGCGGCGGGCGCCCGCCTTCACCCGGATCGTGAAGGGGTGCCGCGTGGTCGCGCCGTAGAACTGCTCGGCGCGGGTGTACTCCAGCTTCACCGGGCGGCGCAGCTTCAGTACGGCGAGGGCCACGATGTCCTCGACCAGCATCTCCTGCTTGCCGCCGAACCCGCCGCCGACCCGGCCCGCCATCACCCGGACCTGCTCCTCGGGCAGGTCGTACAGGGCGCACAGGGCGCGGCGGGTGAGGAACGGGGTCTGGGAGCTGGTGCGCACGGTGAGCCGGCCGTCCTCGTCGATCCAGGCGACCGCGCCGTGGGTCTCCAGGCTCGCGTGCTGGACCCGCTGGGTGCGGAAGGTCTCCTCGTAGATGACGTCCGCGTCGGCGAAGCCGGCCGCCACGTCGCCGATCTCGCCGTGCGCCTCGCCGACGACGTTGTCCTGCGGGCGGGAGATCCGGGCCGTGCCGGCGTCCTTGTCGTGGACCACGGGAGCCCCCGGCCGCATGGCGTCCTCGGGGTCGAGGACGGCGGGCAGCACCTCGTACGTCACCTCGATGCGCCGGCAGCCCTCCTCGGCGGAGGCCTCGCTGTCGGCGACCACGGCCGCCACCCGCTGCCCGATGTAGCGGACCGTGGTGTCGAGGACGCGGGTGTCGTCCGGGTCCTCCGTGGGGTGCTCGTGGCGGGCGGTGGAGAAGTGCCGTTCCGGGGCGTCGTGATGGGTGAACACGGCCTGGACGCCGGGCACGCGCAGGGCGGCGGAGGTGTCGATCGCGAGGATGCGGGCGTGGGCGTGCGGGGAGCGCAGCAGCTTCATGTGCAGCAGGCCCGGCACGTCGATGTCGAAGGTGTAGCGGGCGGTGCCGGTGACGACCTGCGGTCCGGCCGGGGCGGGCAGGCTGCGCCCGACGGACTCGCCGGGCGCGGGTGCCTCCACGTTCTTCACCCCGCGTACGGCGTCCTCGATGGCCCGGTAGCCGGTGCAGCGGCACAGGTTGCCCTTGAACGCCCTGGGCAGGTCGGCGAGTTTGTCCTCGTCGAGGGCGGCCGTGGTCATCAGGAAGCCGGCCGTGCAGAAGCCGCACTGGAATCCCTGCGCGTCGAGGAACTTCTGCTGGACGGGGTGGAGTTCGCCGTCCGGGGCGGCCAGGCCCTCGACCGTGGTGACGGCGTGGCCGTCGGCCCGGAAGGCCGGGTACAGACAGCTGTGCACGGGCCTGCCGTCGACATGGACCGTGCAGGCGCCGCAGTCGCCCTGGTCGCAGCCCTTCTTCACGCCGAACCAGCCGCGTTCGCGCAGATAGGTCCGCAGGCACTGGCCGGGGCGGGGCTCCTCCTCGAAGGTCCGGCCGTTGACGTCCACCTTCATCGCCGCTCCTCCCGCGTCAGCTCGCGGCGGATCTCCTCCGCCAGACGGAACGTCATGTGCCGCCGCCACTCGGGCAGTCCGTGGATGTCGTCGAACCACTCGCTGTCCGTGACCGCCCCGTCGATGGCCTCGCGCAGCGCCCCGGCCGTCGGGGCCAGCGGGAACCACAGCCGCACCGGGCGGACCGTGGCGGCGGTGACGGTGATGGCGACGGAGTGGTCGACCGGGTCGAGTGTGCCGATGACCAGGGCGGCCGAGCGGCCCAGTCCGTACAGCGAGGTCTGCCGGAACGCCGTGCGGCAGGCCAGGGCGCGGGCGGGGAGGGTGACCGAGCGCAGCATCTCGCCCTCGGCGAGGTCCTTGCGGCCCGCGCCGATGACGAAGTCGGCGACCCGGATCCGGCGCCGGGCGCCGTCCTGGGCGATGAGCAGGCACTCCCCGTCCAGGGCGGCGGTGAGGGAGATCATCGGGCCGGCGGGCAGACCGTTGCACAGGTTCCCGCCGACGGTGGCCATGTTCCAGATCTTGAACGAGGCGAGGAAGGCCCGGCAGCACTGCTCGAAGAGGGGTGCCGCCGGGGCGAGCAGATCCCGGGCGTAGCGCGACAGTTCGGCGATCGTGCAGGTGGCGGCGAGCTCCAGCGAGCCGTCCACGTGGCGGTGTACCGGCGTCCAGCCCATCCGACTGAGGTCCACCAGGCGCCGGAGATGCGGCTGGGGCTCGGAGAACAGGTACGTTCCGCCACCGAGCCAGGCGTCACCCGGCCGCCATGGCGCGCGCCGCCTGGCGTCTCGTATCTCGACCACCGTGTTCAGGTCCATGGCCGAAAGTGAATCAACGGGAACCGGCCTGGACGACTGGTGCGGAGCACGGAAAGCCCGACGCCGGCACAGCTCCCACTGGAGGATTCACCAAAGGGCATTCCCCTCCCGAAGGCTTGCATTTACGATGCTTCCTCTCGCACTCGGCTCGCGAATGCGAGATGCCGGGCGTCCTGCTCGCCGCCCGGCGGCCGTACGAGGAGCCAGCACATGCACGTCGAACACCTCCTTGGGGACGCCTCCCTCGGGCTGCGCCTGCTGTGGGCGGAGGACGCGCTGCTGAGGCGTGAAATCAGCGGAGTGACCGTCACGGACCTGGAGGACCCGGCCCGGTTCGTACGGCCCGGCGAGGTGGTGCTCAGCGGACTGGTGTGGTGGTCGCCCGACGGCGGCCTGGGCAAGGCGGAACGGTTCGTCTCCGCGCTCAGGGGCGCGGGGGCCGCCGCGCTGCTCGCGGGCGAGGAGACCCATGGCAGCGTGCCGGACGACCTGGTCGAGGCCTGCGTACGCCATGGGGTGCCGGTGGCCGGGGTGCCGGCGCACATCATGTTCCGGTCGATCACGGACACCGTGTATCTGCGCCAGTGGGGCGGGCTGAGCCGGCATCACGCGCTGCCCGAGAACACGCGGGTACGGCTGAGCCGGCTGCTCGCGCAGGAGGCCGGGCCGGACGACGTCCTCACCGCCGCCTTCACCCACCTCGGCGGGGCCGTCGCGTACGTCTTCACGCCCTCGGGGCGGACGGTCGCGGCCACACCGGGCGCGCCGGCCGTGCCGGTACGGGAGGCGGCCGCCCTGGTCGCGGACGGGGCCGGGGTCACCGCCTCCGTCGACGCCGGAGGTGTCTCCGCCTACGAGCGCTGGCTGCTGTACCTGCCCGATCCCGACGGTGCCCCGCCGCGCATGCTGCACGAGGTCGCCGCCGTGCTGGCGCACTGTCAGGAGGCCGGAGCCCGGCGTCCGCCGGCCGGGCTCCGCGCGGCGGACGAACTCGGTGCGCTGCTGTCCGCCTCGGGCGGGCTGGAGGACGCGGCCGTGGAGGCGGCGCTGCGCCGGTGCGGCCTGCCGGAGACCGGGCCGTACCAGGTGATCGTCGCCGACGCGTGGCTGCGGCTGCCGGAGGCACGGCAGCCGGGGGCGGGCCGGGCGCCGCTCGCGGAGGGCGCGTTGGCCGAGGTGGCCGGGCACCTGGTGGACGCGGGCGGCGGCGCTGCCTCCGCCGTCATGGAACCGGCCGGTGCCGGGGGCGCGGGCGAGCGGAGCCCCGCCGTGGCCGCCGTCGTCGGGTGGTTGCCGGACGGGTGCGCCTTCGCGGTGCTCTGCGGCGACGTGGCCGACGGCCGGGCGGACGAGGTGTGGCCGCTGGTCGCCGACTGCGCGCCCGGCACCGTGCTGCACGGCGGTATCGGCGTGCCCGTGGCGCGCCCCCGGGAGCTGGGCGGCGCGCTCGCGCAGGCCCGCTACGCCCTCGGTTCGGCCCGCACCGGCACACCCGACGTCTCCGGCCTCACCGACGCCCGCTTCCTCACCACCCTCGACTCCCTGCTCACGGGAGTGCCGGCCGAGGTGCGGACCGCCTACAGCCGTACGGTCCTCGGCCCGCTGCTGGAGAGCGACCGGCCCGCCGTCGCCGTCCTGCTGAGCACCCTGGAGACCTTCCTGGCCTGCGACGGCTCCTGGGCGCGTACGGCCCAGGAACTGCATCTGCACGTCAACACGGTGCACTACCGGGTGGAGCGCGTCGAGCGGCTGACCGGGCGCGATCTGTCCAGGCTGCGGGACCGGCTCGATCTGTGGGCGGCGCTGATGTGCCGGTAGCCGAGCGATCGGGGGACGCGGTCAGATGCGGTCGATGTGCACGTTGGTGGACTTCACACGCGCGGTGGCCTCCATGCCGACCTCCAGGCCCAGTTCCTCGACGGCTTCCCGGGTCAGCAGCGACACCAGCCGATGCGGGCCCGCCTGGATCTCCACCTGGGCGGCGACGTCACCGAGCTTGATCGCCGTGACGATGCCGGGGAAGGCGTTGCGGACGGAGGTGTGGGTGGTGTCCTCCTCGCCGCCGCCCGCCTTGGCCAGTTCGACCGAGAACGCGGCGAGGTCCCGGCCGTCGATGAGCCGTCGCCCGGCGTCGTCCCGATGGGTGGTCACCCGGCCCGCGTCGGCCCAGCGGCGGGCGGTGTCCGGGCTCACGCCGAGCAGCCGTGCCGCCTGGCCGATCGTGTAGGACTGCATGCGGGTCACGATACTTTCCGCGCTCAGCCGGTGTGGACGCGCGGGCGCCGGACGCGGTCCGCTTCGGCCTCGCGCAGCACCTCACGGGTGACCGGGGCGACCTCGCCCTGGCCGAAGAGGAAGAAGCGCAGGAAGTTGGCGAACGGATTGCCCTCGGTCCACTCGAAGTAGATGTGCGGGGTGCAGCCCGTCATGTCGCGGGCGTGCAGCAGGAGCGCGGCCAGGGCGTTCGGGATGGACGCGGACTCCAGGGTCAGCACCCGGTAGCGGTCGTGCAGCACCTCGCCGCGCACCGTCAGGCCCGCCTCGAACTCGGAGGGGTCGGTGACCGTGACCTCGACGAAGACGAAGTCCTCCTGCTCCGGCATGTCGTTGTCGGCGCGGATCTGCTCGATCTTGTCGCGGTACTCGGCCTTGTCGCGGTGCCCGGGCTCATTGGCGATGAACCGCATCTTGCGGCTGGCCATGTCCCGGACGAATCGTTCCGCCAGCGGGTCGAGCGTCACGCTGGTCACGCGCAGTTCGAAGGCGCGGGCCAGCCGGGACAGCAGCGAGACCAGCATGATGCCGACGATGAAGCAGGCACCGATCTTCACGCCGTCCGGGCGCTCGATGACGTTGGCGACGGTCACGTAGATCAGGACCGCCGACACGGTCGCGAAGCCGATGGTCCAGCCGCGCTGGCCCGCCCTGCGGGCGACGATGGTCACCGCGATCGCGGCGGAGGTCATGAGGACCAGCACGCCGGTGGCGTAGGCACCGCTCTGCGCGTCGACGTTGGCGTCGAAGAGCCAGGTGACCAGGAACGCGACCAGCGTGAAGACGATCACCATCGGGCGCACGGCGCGGGCCCAGTGCGGGGCCATGCCGTAGCGGGGCAGGTAGCGGGGCATCAGGTTCAGCAGACCGGCCATGGCCGAGGCACCGGCGAACCACAGGATGGCGATGGTCGAGAGGTCGTAGACCGTGCCGAAGGCGTTGCCCAGGTACTCGTGGGCGAGGAAGGCGAGCGCGCGTCCGTTGGCCTGGCCGCCCGACTTGAACTCGTTCGCCGGGATCAGCACCGTGGTGATGAAGCTGGTGGCGATCAGGAAGACGCTCATGATGAGCGCGGCGGCCGTGAGCAGCTTCTTGGTGTCGCGGATCCGGCCCTTGGGGTTCTCCTCGGTGTCGTCGGGGTCGCCCTGGACATGCGGCATCACGGCGACACCCGTCTCGAAGCCGGACAGACCCAGGGCGAGCTTGGGGAAGACCAGCAGGGAGACGCCGATCATGGCGAAGACGTTGCCGTGCTCGGTGGTCAGGGCGCTGGTCCAGTCGGTGACGACGTGTCCGGCGGTGAGAACGTGCCACATGCCGACGACCACGACCACGGCGTTCAGGCCGAGATAGGCCACCACCAAGGCGACCGCGACGCCGATCGCCTCCAGGAAGCCCTTGAGGAACACCGCGCCGAGCAGGGCGACCAGCAGCAGCGTGATCAGCATCTGCCGACCGTGCAGTGTGCTCTGCAGGTGCGGGTTCTCGATCAGGTGGGTGGAGGCGTCGGCGGCCGACAGGGTGATGGTGATCAGGAAGTCCGTGGCGGCGAAGCCCAGCAACGTCAGGACGAACAGCTTGCCCTTCCAGAAGGACAGCAGCCGCTCCAGCATCGCGATGGAGCCCTCGCCGTGGGGGCTCTCCTCCGCCACGCGGCGGTACACCGGGAGAGCGCCCGCCAAGGTGACCACGACGAGAACGAGGGTGGCGACAGGGGAGAGCAGACCGGCCGCCAAGGCCGCGATGCCCGGCTGGTAGCCGAGGGTCGAAAAGTAGTCGACACCCGTCAGGCACATGACGCGGTACCAGCGCTGGCCCTTGTGCGGGGGTTCCGGCTCGGCGTGCGGGCCCGTGTGGCCACCGGCCTTGCCCATGTCGGACAGCCCTTCCAGCATCCAGGCGCGTAGGCGGTTGGTACTGGGAGGCTGCTCGGTCGTGGCCATCGGCGTGCTCCTGTGTGCGGCTCAGCTCTTTCCGGCCATCACGCGGACGGCGGCAACAGCGTATGCAGAGAGTGACGCCGGGGCCCACGCATCCGGGCTCGGGAGGCGTCAAACTTGCGTTAAGAATGGCCCGGACACGACAGGCGCGCATCAAGAACGGGAGGCCGGAGAGGCTTGCCGAAAACACGGCCGTTCGGGTCAGTGTTCACGCCGTGGACCCGTGCACGGCCACCGAGTGTCATGTTTTCAGCGCGTCGAACGCACCACGTCATTCCATTCCGGACACCCGGAAGACCGCCTGGGCCGTCTCCTGGTCGAGACGCCGGGCGAGGCGGTGCAGGGCGGTCGTGCCGCACAGCAGGGTGCCGGCCGCCTCGGAGACCCGGGCGCCCTGGTCGAGCAGATACCACAGGTTCGGATTGCGGACCAGGATCTCCGGATCGATCTCGACCCGGTTGCCGAGGGAGTCGCGCAGGATCAGCCGCTGCGCGACACCGTCCAGGGGGCGCACCGTGATCAGCAGATCGGTGCGCACCCGGCGGGTGACCAGCAGGCGCCGCACGGCCAGCCAGCCCACGCCGGCCGACACGCGCACCGGGAACAGGACACACAGCAACAGCAGCGCGAGAGCCGCCCACAGGGCGCCGCGCCACCAGGTGAGGGAGCCGGCCGCCCGGTCGACACACAGCAGCAGTCCGAGCAGCACACCGGCACAGCCGGCCGCCGCGCGCACCTCCGCCGCCCAGCCGCGGTCGTGCACCACGCCGGCGGTGCCGGCCGGGGACGCGCCCGCGGGCCGGGCGTGGGTGTCGTCGCGGCGCTTCATGGCGCAGACGTTAGGCAGGCCCGGCCCCGCCGCAGCGCGGCCGAAGCGTTCCTTGACGGCCTTCTGACGGCCGACGGCCGGTTCTTGACGCGCCCCCAGCGCCGTACGGCCGCAGCGCCCCACCGCGACACCGCGCCACCTCCTCCAGCCCCGTGCATCCGGCCGTGCATCCGGCAAGGCCGTCACAAGCCCCGGATGCCGTCACAAGCCCCGTATGTCCATCCGCAGATGCCAGGTGCAGCGCCGGTGTACGGACAGCAGTTCCGACTCCAGCGGTGACGGGGGCACCGCGAGGACCGGGCAGACCGCGTGTGCCAGGCAGTGCCGGGAGACCCGGCCGGAGAAGGCGCGGTGCAGGCCGCGCCGGCCCGCGCCCACCACCAGGACGTCGTCCTCCCGGTCGGCGGTCGCCACCAGCGCCGGGCCCGGGGCTCCCCGGACGACGACCGGACGCATCCGCACACCGGGGGCGTCCCCGCCGAAGATCTCGTCGAGCACCGAGGCCAGCCGCTGACCGGCGAGCCGCTGCCAGTCCTCGATGAGCAGACCGGCGGCGGGGGAGCGGCGTGCGGCGGGGTCACCGCCCGGCGGCTCCCAGGCCAGCACCGGCCACAGTTCCGCGCCCAGCCGGCGGGCCAGCGTGGTGGCCCGCCGCAGTGCCGTGACGCTGCCCAGGGAACCGCTCACGCCGACCACCACCCGAGCGGCGGCCGAGGCGTCGTAACCGGACATCACTCCACCGTTCCTCGCGGGCGACGCCGGGTGTCTCGCGCGCGCACGTGCCCGCCCTGCAAGGCCCTTGCTTCCTTCTCCTGCTTCCTTCCATCCCACTCCCGTACCGGCGATTCGACCAGCCGGGCGGACTTCCTTCTCCATCCCGGCCTACGCCCCCGCGCTCGGCCGCCGACCGTGACCGTCCCCGGACATGCGTCGGGGCCGGTGCGCACAGGAGGTGTGCGGCCGGCCCCTCGGGTCGTTCGTGCTCCGCTCAGGCCGCGGTCATCACCTGGTCCGCACCGAGCGGGCGGTGCGGATCGATGATCCGGCCGTCAGGCAGCAGCTCACCGGTGTCCTCGAAGATCAGGACGCCGTTGCACAGCAGACTCCAGCCCTGCTCCGGGTGGTGCGCCACGAGACGGGCGGACTCCCGGTCGGCGGATTCGGCTGGCGGACACGGCGGCTGGTGCTGGCACATGGGCGGGATCTTTCGCTCTGTCGTGGTCATGTCCGTCCCCCGTGGTGATAAGTCGGTCGGAACCCAGTGTTGCCCGCTGGGCGTCATTCTGCAGGGATTTCGCAGCACCGCTTCTCACAGGTTGATGACGCGTCACCCGCGCGGACGGTTCAGTCCAAGTGGACTGTCCCTTTGGGTGGTTCGCAGTGGCCGGATGGGGCTAGTCCAAGCAGGCCAGACCGCCGACATGGACGTACCCCGCTCGCCCGGCGGGCGGCGGGGTACGCGGGGCCGGCGGGGTGCGCCGGCGGCGGGTCAGGCGGGCGAGCCCAGCACGGGCGGGCCGAGCAGCGGCACGGGTGTCGCGCGCTGGGTCAGCACCGGCAGCAACTCCGTGACCGGGAACGGATGGTGCGTCGGGATGCCGGGCGGGGCCGGCGCCAGCGGGACGAGCAGATCGGTGCCGGCCGGATGCCCCTCGGCTCCGTCGGCGGTGGTGTCGCCGTGCAGCCACAGGGTCAGCATGTACAGACCCGGCACCGACAGCAGACGTGCCTGGTAGGGCTGTTGCAGCACCTCGGCCTGGAGCAGGGCGCGCTCGGTGGAGGTGACGTACGGGCCTTCGAAGAAGTGCGAGAAGGCCCAGCCGTCGGGCGTGAGCATGGTCTCGGCCGCGGCCACCGCCCGGCCGCCGGACCGTATCAGAAAGCGCCAGCCCGCCAGCCGCGTCGCGGACAGGCCCTGCGCGGTGATGCGGTCCAGCACATGCACGGGCAGCGGGAGTTCGGGGGTCGTCGGGCCCTGCGCGGCGCGCAGGGAGGGAGTGCGTGCCTCACGGACCGCGGTGGGCGAACCGAGGGCGGCGAGGACGGAGCGCAGGGCGGGCGCGGGGGCAGGGGGCACGTGGAGCGGCATGTGGGTCGCCTCTCTCATTCGACAGGCGCGGCGGCGCGAGGAGGGGTGGGGCGGACGGCGCTGTCTGCTCACGCAAGGCCGGAAGGGTGAGGGCCCGGGTCGGTGAACATGGCTGCGGCTCGGCCTGCCGCCCGTCACCAGGACGGCCTGAACACGGCAGGAACCAGGACCGAGGGCGTCAGCCTTCTGCCTTGTGGGCGAAGTTTATACGACGTCTGTTCGGCCGTTGTTTCGTCTATGCCATTTCCGGGGGCCGTGCAAGGCGGTAATGCGCCAACGATTTGCGGGGCTTCTCCCGGTTCCCGGGCCGGTCCTCCGGTGCTGACCTCGCCATACGCGTCGGTAGCGGTCGGCTGGATGTCGTCGGCGTTTTTCACGAGTCGTTCAGGGAACCCGGAGTTCCGGACTGTTGCATGCCCCGTGAATGTGCCGCGGGGAACATTCCGACAGGGTAGCGGGCGCCTGGCTCGCGGGGGACGTTATCGATCGCTTCCGCTGGGCATCATCCTCCCACTGACCGGCAGCCCGGCGGCCGGATCGCCGGTCCGCCCATCCGAGGAGGGACACTTCGATGGGGGAGAAGGTCGTGGCAGGGCACTTCGACCTGTCCGATCGCCAGCGCTACCGCGAAAAGCTCCAGAAGTGCCTCACGGGACTGGAGCGGCTGTTGCGCGAGAAGCGATTCGACCGTCCTAAGAACCTCATGGGAGTCGAGATCGAATTGAATCTCGCCGGGCCCGACGGTATGCCGAAAATGTTGAACGGGCAGGTACTGGAGCGCATCGCGAGCCGTGATTTCCAAACAGAACTCGCCATGTTCAATCTGGAAGTCAACATCGCCCCACACAGATTGGGCGGCCGGGTATTCGACCGGCTCGCCGAGGAACTGCGCACCTCGTTCGCCTACGCCCACCGCAAGGCGGGCGAGGTCGACGCGGGCATCGTCATGATCGGCATCCTGCCCACGCTCGGCCGCGACGACCTGGTCTCCGCCAACCTCTCCGAGGTCGACCGCTACACCTTGCTCAACGACCAGATCGTCGCCGCGCGAGGAGAGGACTTCCGGCTGGACATCGAGGGCGTGGAACACCTCCTCTGCACCACCGAGTCGATCGTCCCCGAGGCCGCGTGCACCTCCGTGCAGCTGCATCTTCAAGTCACCCCGGCCCGGTTCGCGGATGTGTGGAACGCGGCGCAGGTGGCCACCGCCGCGCAGATCGCCGTCGGCGCCAACTCGCCGTTCCTGTTCGGCCGCGAGCTGTGGCGCGAGTCCCGGCCCCCGCTGTTCCTGCAGTCCACCGACACTCGCCCGCCCGAACTCCAGGCACAGGGCGTACGGCCGCGGACCTGGTTCGGCGAGCGGTGGATCACCTCCGCGTACGAGCTGTTCGAGGAGAATCTGCGTTACTTCCCGGCGCTGCTGCCGATCTGCGACGAAGAGGAGCCGCTGGACGTCATTGCGGCGGGCGGCACGCCCAGTCTCGCCGAACTGGTGCTGCACAACGGCACGATCTACCGCTGGAACCGGCCCGTGTACGGCATCGCGGACGGCGTCCCGCATCTCAGGGTGGAGAACCGGGTGCTGCCCGCCGGGCCGACCATCACCGATGTGATCGCCAACGCGGCCTTCTACTACGGCCTCGTCCGCGCCCTCGCCGAGGAGTCCAGACCGGTGTGGACCCGGCTGCCCTTCGCCGTGGCCGAGGCCAACTTCGACGCGGCGTGCCGGTACGGCATCGACGCGCGGTTCGTGTGGCCCCGGCGGGGGCGCTACGGCGGCACCGGCGTGGTCGACGCGGTCACGCTGATCCGCGACGAGCTGCTGCCGCTGGCCGCGGCCGGGCTGGACGCGTGGGGGGTGGAGGCCGCCGACCGCGATCTGTACCTGGGCGTCATCGAGGAACGCTGCCGGCGCCGGGTGAACGGGGCGTCCTGGCAGGCGGCCACGTTCCATCGGGCACTGGAGCAGGGGCTGACCCGTGAGGCCGCGCTCGCCGCCACGACACGGAGGTATGCCGAGCTGATGCACGGGGGCGAGCCGGTGCACACGTGGCCGGTGGGGTTGCCCGAGCGGGTCGCTCCGCTGGGTTTCGCCGACCTGGGGTGAGCGTCGTACGGGCCTTGGGTCCCGCGGCGGAGAGAACTTCTGCTCTCACCACTGCTTCTGCGATCCTTGCGGGGCGAGGGTGGGCCATGGGGCCCGTGAGCCGCAGGGAGGCAGGGGTGCAGGTGGAGGCTGACTCGGTGGCCGAGCCCGGGGTGCGCGGGGGCGACCCGCGGCGGATCCTGCGGGACGAGACGCTGCTCGTCCTCGGGCTCTCGCTGGGGGCGAGCGGGGTCTCCGCGCTGATCAGCTTCATCGGCTCGGTCACCAAGCCGGGCGGCCTGAAGGACCAGGCGGCCACCCTCAACGCCTCGGCCGCGCCCGGCCGCCCCTGGCTCGACCTCGCCTGGCAGCTGTTCGGCATCGCCACCGCGCTGATCCCCGTCGCCCTGGTTGCCCACTTCCTGCTGCGCGAGGGCGCCGGCCTGCGCACCCTCGGCTTCGACCGCAGCCGCCCCCGGCCCGACCTGGCCCGGGGCGCCGGGGTCGCGGCGGTGATCGGCAGCACCGGGATCGCCTTCTACCTGGCCGCCCGGGGTCTCGGCTTCAACCTCACGGTCGTCCCCGAGGCCCTGCCGGACGTGTGGTGGAAGTACCCGGTGCTGATCCTTTCCGCCCTGCAGAACGCGGTCCTCGAAGAGGTCATCGTCGTCGGGTATCTGCTGCGCAGGCTGGGCCAGTTGGGCTGGACCCCGGGGACCGCGCTGGTGGCCAGCGCGGTCCTGCGCGGTTCGTACCACCTCTACCAGGGCATCGGCGGATTCCTCGGCAACCTCGTCATGGGCGTGGTGTTCGTGTACCTGTACCGCCGCTGGGGGCGGGTCGGTCCGCTGGTCGTCGCGCACTCCCTGCTCGACATCGGCGCGTTCGTCGGTTACGCCCTGCTCGCGGGGAAGGTCGGCTGGCTGCCCACGGCCTGAGGCCGGCGGCCGCGCCGTTTCAGGCGTGCAGTTCGCCCTCGATGACCGTGACCGCGCGGCCGGTGAGCAGGGTGCGTGCGCCGCGCAGACCGGTGCGGACCAGGCCGGTGCGGCGGGAGGCCTGCAGTCCGGTGAGGTCGGTGCGGCCGAGGCGCGCCGACCAGTGCGGGGCGAGGGCGGTGTGGGCGCTGCCGGTGACCGGGTCCTCGTCGATGCCGACGTTCGGGAAGAAGCAGCGGGAGACGAAGTCGTAGCCGCGGGAGGCGTCGTCGGCGCGGGCGGTGGCGATGATGCCGCGTGCCGAGTAGGCGCCCAGGGACTTCAGGTTCGGGGCGAGGCCGCGGACCGTCTTCTCGTCGGCCAGCTCCACCAGCAGGTCACCGACGTCCGGGCTGGTGTCGAAGACGGCGGCCGGCTGCGCGCCGAGCGCCTCGGCGACCCCTGCCGGGAGCTCCACCGCGGTGAGCGGGGCCGTCGGGAAGTCGAGGGTGATCGAGCCGTCCGCCGTGGGCGTGGCGATGAGCACGCCACTGCGGGTGGCGAACCGCACCGGTCCCGGGTGGGCGCCGGTGGTGTGCAGGACGTGAGCCGTGGCGAGGGTGGCGTGCCCGCACATCGCCACCTCGGCGACCGGTGTGAACCAGCGCAGCGCCCAGTCCGCCGCGCCGCCCTCGGGCAGCCGGTGCGCGAACGCCGTCTCGGCGTGGTTGACCTCCATGGCGACGTTCTGCAGCCGGTCGTCGTCCGGGAAGGCGTCGTCGAGGAGCAGGACTCCGGCCGGGTTGCCGGCGAAGGGGCGGTCGGTGAAGGCGTCCACGATTCGAATGCGCATGACCCCGACGCTAGCGGCAGCGCCGGACGGCGGCCCAAGGCCAATTCGCGAATCCTGGCATGATTCCCGCGGACCTGCGGCCGGCACGTGGCCCGCGGCCGGCACGTGGCCCTCGGCCGGTACTTGGGTACAGCCGGCCTGAGCCGCCCGGCGAAGGCGGTCGGTGCTACTGAGGGTTGCCGTTGGCGGCGAGGCGGCTGCTCATGTCCGCGTAGGCGCGCCGGGAGTGGGCGTTGGCCGGGTCGTGGAGGAGCCGGAGGTAGTCGTAGAGGACCTGTACACACTCGTCCCGGGTGGGGTAGGACGCGTCGGAGGCCAGCTCAAGGCTCTTGGTGACCTCCATCAGCTTCCCGTCGTCCGCGGCGTACACCGGGTGCCAGACGAGTTTCACCGCCGGGTTGAGCGCCATGACCACGCGCAGTTGCGGGACCTCCTGCGCGATGAGGACGCTGTCGGGGTTGTACGCCCGCAGAAAGATGTGGACGGGGCCGCGGGCGCGGCTCACGAAGGCCTTGGACAGCACGTTCCACATGGGCGTCTTGAGCAGCCAGTCCGAGGTCAGGGTGAGCTTGTCGACCACGCCGCCGAAGGGGGTGGCCTCCAGGGGTGTGTGGCCCTTGGTGCGGGAGTAGTCGCTGACCTCCCGGCCGCCCGACCAGAGGGCCAGCGTCGGTGTGTCGATCTCCAGATAGTCGCCGACGACCTTCACCAGCTCCTGGTACCAGCTGTTCGACGCGCGGTGGTCGCGCTGTTCCTGGCGTTCGGTGAACTTCGCCATGGCCTCGTCGTTGAGCTGTCCCTGTTCGGCGATGCCGCCGAGGACGAGCTGCCAGGCGACGTCCGTGACATCGTCGGGGAAGCCCGCCCGAGTCATCATGTCGCGGAACGTGCCCCACTCGCCGTGCACGGTGGGCTCGGCGGCGTGCCGCCGAGCCTCGTCCCTGACCCCGGGATCCGGCTGGCGCTGGAGCCGGCGCGTGACGGCCGCGTTGCCCATCGTCCGCTGGAGGGCGGCGAGTTCGGCGGGACGCGGCGCCGGACCGGCGGCGAGCTCCGGAGCCAGCCCCTGCGCACGTTTCCTCGGCGCCGCCTCGGGTGCCGGCGACTGCGAGTGTGTCACTGCCTTTCGCACGCTCTCCAGCCCCTCCGGCTCGCCGTATGGCTCCGACACTAGGGCGTCGACACGGTTGCCACGAGGGCCGAAAGGGCAGTCAGGGGGCACCGGCGGACCCGGACCGGGCACTGGAGCGCGGTGGATCTCTGACGTCCTGAACCCGCAAACTCCAGTACTCAGTCACCACTCCTACGGGGCGAGCCGGGCATACAACGGCACCGTGCCGTCGTCGCCGGCGGAGGCAAGCAAGGAACCGTCCGGGGAGAACGCCACTGCTCTCGCCATTCCGTTGTGGTCACGGAACTCGTCGACCGGTTTCCGGGTGGCCCGGTCCCACAGCTGCACCGCTCCGCCCCAGTCGGCGGTGGCCAGGAGTGAGCCGTCGGGGGAGAACGCCAGCGCGGCGGTCACCGGGACGAACAGGCGCCAGCCGGTGACCCGACCACCGGTGACCGGATCCCACAGCAGTACCTCTCTGATACCGCCGGTGGCCAGCACGGACCCGTCCGGGGAGAACGCCATCGCGAAGACTCCGCCGTCGAGTGCTGTCTGACGGCGTCCCAGCCATCGTGTACGGCGCTGCACGGCGAGTGAGGTGACCCTGTGCCGGGTCGCCGTATCCCACAAGGAGACCGCCCCGCCTTTGCCACCGGTGGCCAGCAGGGAGCCGTCCGGGGAGAACGCCATCGCCCAGATCTGGCCGGCGTTGGCGATGAGGGGAGGACCGACCCGTTGCCGGGCGGTCGGGTCCCACAGCAGCACAACCCCGTCATTGCCGCCGGTGGCCAGCAGGGAGCCGCCCGGGGAGAAGGCCACCTTCGCGATCTCGGAGTCGGCGATGAGCTCGCCGATCGCCTTCCTTGTGCGCACGTTCCACAACATGACTCTGTCCCGGCCAGGCCCGCCGGGGGCAGCGGCCAGCAGCGAGCCGTCCGGGGAGAACGCAAGCGTGAAGATGCGCTTGGCGTTCGAGGCGAGAGGCTCGCCGACCGGACGACGGGTCTGCGAGTCCCACAACAGCACAGCCCCGCCCGTTCCGGCGGTGGCCAGCAGAGATCCGTCCGGGGAGAAGGCCACCGCCCCGGAGTTCCTGGCATGCGTGGTCAACGGGGCGCCCAGCCTGGTGTAGCGGGCCGGGCGTCGGGAGCCGGGCGCAGGCCTGATCGCCGGGGACGGCGTGGCGATGGGACGGGGGGTGGCGGTTTCCGTGGGAAGGGCGGAGAAGACCGCGGGGGCCGCAACCGCCGCTGCCGACGCGGGCGGTCGGTCCGGCCCTGCGTCGGGTTGTCCGAGCAGGGCTCGGTGGATGGCGCTGAGCCGGTCGGCGACCTCCGCGGCGGTGGCGGGCCGGTCGTCGGGCTGCTTGGCCAGAAGCGCCAGGACGAGGTCGCCGAGGGCGCCGGGTATACCGGGGCGGGTGCGGCCGGGTGGTGCGGGGGCGTGGCGCAGATGCGCGCTCATCATGCCCACCGGATCGTCGGCGTCGAACGGCGGTCGGCCGGTGAGGAGTTCGCTGAGGACGCAGCCGAAGGAGTACAGGTCCGAGCGGGCATCGCCGGGATGCCCTTCGAACCGCTCCGGCGGCATGTACGCCAGGGTGCCCATGATCTTGCTCGACTTCTTCGTCGACTCCATGAACCGGGCGATCCCGAAGTCGAGGATCTTGACCTGTCCGTCGGGGGTGAGCATCAGGTTGGCCGGCTTCAGGTCCCGGTGCACCACGCCCGCACCGTGGGCACGGGCCAGCGCGGCCATGGCCTGTACGCCCCAGCCGACCACGGCCGCGACCGGCGGCAGGCCATCCGCGCGCAGCACCGACGCCAGGTCCCGGCCCTCCAGGAACTCCATGACCAGGAACAGCGAGCCGTCCGTCTCGTCCTGGCCCAGATCGAACACCGTGACCACACCTGAGTGGTTCAGCGCACCCGCGGTGCGTGCCTCGCGGAAGAACAGGTCCGCGCCCGAGGCATCGCCGGCGGCAAGGGGGAGCAGCTTGACCGCCACCCGTCGCTCAATGACGCGGTCCCGGCCTTCCCAGACCTCTCCCATCCCGCCCCGGCCCACGAGCCCGACCAACTCGTATCGGCCCGCCAACACCCGCACCGTCACCACGCCCCCCACAGCGACCGTCCACGCGGCTTCGTCCCGGACAACCGAACCCGACGATCCCGCCGACGCCTTCGCCGAGAAAACCTAACGGCCACCGATCTTCGCTGACAATGCCCGACCTTCGTGGCGAGAGATCAACAGACGACCGTCCCGGAAGGGTGTTGTCATGCGATCGGTTCCGATATATCGTTGAGGCATCGCGAACGATACGCGATGCAGACGTGACTGATCAGCGATGGAATGGAGTGATCGCCATGCGTACCCACGGATTCGAGCGTGGACATGGGCACGAGGGCCCCGGCCGGCGGGGCATGGGTGGATTCGACGGGCGACGGGCCGCTTTCGGGCCCTTCGGTCCGGGTGGCCCGGGGTTCGGCCCCGGCGGGCCCGGATTCGGCCCCGGTCCCTGGGGACCCAGGGGGCGCGGCGGCCCGAGGGGACGGGCGCGGCGCGGCGACGTACGGGCCTCGATCCTGGCCCTGCTCAAGGACCGCCCCATGCACGGCTACGAGATGATCCAGGAGATCGCCGAACGCAGCGGCGGCGCGTGGAAGCCCAGCCCCGGCTCGGTCTACCCCACGCTGCAGCTGCTGGAGGACGAGGGCCTGATCGCCAGCGAGAGCGAGGGCGGCAAGAAGCTGTTCGCCCTGACCGAGGACGGGCGCGGCGCCGCCGACGAGGGCGCGGACGCGCCTTGGGAAGAGGCCTCGCGCGGAGTCGACTGGGAGGCCCTCAGCGAGATCCGCCAGGCCGGGTTCGGTCTGATGGAGGCCTTCGGCCAGGTCTGGAAGACCGGCAGCAAGGAACAGCGTGAGAAGGCGCTGGCCGTCATCAACGACGCCCGCAAGAAGCTCTACCTGATCCTCGCCGACGAGCACTGAGGCTCACGGGTGAGGTGAGGCGAGGCGCCCCGCGCGGTCAGCCACGCGGGGCGCCTTCCCGTGTCCGGCCCGCCCCGGTTCAGACCACCAGGCCGGCCAGCTTGCGCAGCGACTCGTTCAGGGCGGCCGTCGCCGAGTCCTTCAGCTTGCCCGCCATCAGCGACACGGCCGCGCCGGTGAACTCACCGTCGATGCGCACGGACGTGGCGTCGCCGTCGGGGGTGAGGGTGTAGCGGGTGGCGACCGTCACCGCCATCGGGCCCTTGCCGCGGATGGCGAACACCCGCGCCGGCTCCAGCTCCTCGATGGTCCAGTCGACCTCGGCCGGGAAGCCCATCAGCTTCATGTTCTCCTGGAACGTCCCGCCCACGGCCAGCGTCCGCGGGCCGCCCTTGGGGAAACCGGTGTGGGTGGCGTTCCACTCCCCGTACGACGGCCAGTCGGTGAGCTGCGCCCACACCTTCTCGGCCGGTGCCTGGATGCGTGACTCCGCGCTGACTTCGGCCATGGGACCACCCTTTCGGATCGGGCGTAGCGGGCTACGGTGTCGCGGAACGTAGCCGCAGGGGCGCGAACATTCAATACTGATGAACCGTCAGAACGGGCGGCCGTGGGCGTGGGCCGACGAGTGTGGTCCGGCGGGCGTGGATCAGCCCAGGCGCCGTATCACCGCCGCGTCGAACAGGTCCCACGCGCGCGGGAGGGCGCTCTCGATGTGGGTGTGGGACGTACGGGGGTGCGTGCGCGGCGGTTGCGAATGGGGCGCATGGCAGGATGGCGTGCGCCCTCAGGGCCGGATCGGTCAGATCTCCTCCGTAAGGATGAGATGCCGACCGTCGATGTCCACTCTGTGTGGGACGCGAAGATGGTTCCACTCGCGGATGACTCGGTCCGTTGAGGCTGATGGGGTAGAGGATGTGCAACCCCGTACTGCCCGCCGGGCCGCCCATGACGAGGCGGTCGCGCACCCGGACGACGATGCCGCGCTCGGCGCAGAGCTGGCGGCGGTGGTCGCGGGCGCCCGCCGCAGGGCCGTCCGGGACGGGGACCGGCAGATCGACACCGCCCATCTGCTGCACTCCCTCCTGGAACACGACCCCGAGGTGCGCGCCGCCGTCGGCGGCCCGCCGCAGCTCGTCCGGCTCCTCGGCTACCTGGTGCAGCGCAGCATCGGCTACGGACTGCGCTGGCAGGGCAGCGTGGAGGACTCCGGCGCGCTCACCGTCGTCCCCGCCGCGGCCGTTCCCGGCGCCCGGGAGCCCAGGGACACCGCGGGCTGGTCGCCCACGGCGGCCGCCGCCCTGACCGGCGCCCGCGAGCGGGCCCGGCGGCGCGGCGAGCCGCGCGTCACCGGCATCGACCTGCTCGCCGCGCTCACCGCGGACCCGGGATCCCGGGCCGTCGAGGTGCTCGAACGCGCCGGCATCCACGACCTGGACACCCGGATCCCGGCCGGCGCCGAGGAGTCCGCCGGCGACGGCGAACCGGTCCGCTGACAGCGCCGCACGTCCAGCCCCTGAGACAGGTGTCATAGGGGGTGACGCTCATGACGCCGCCTGTCATCATGTGCCGGTGCATATGTCAGTGAGCAGTCAGGGCAGCCGTGGCAAGGGCGTCGGTCTCGGCCTCGCACTCGTCTCGGCCCTCGCCTTCGGCGGGTCCGGAGTGGCCGCCAAACCGCTGATCGAGGCGGGGCTCGACCCGCTCCATGTGGTCTGGCTGCGGGTGACCGGCGCCGCCCTCGTCATGCTGCCGCTCGCCGTGCGGCACCGCGCGCTGGTGCGCCGCAGGCCCGCGCTGCTCGCCGGTTTCGGGCTGCTCGCCGTCGCCGGCGTCCAGGCCTGCTACTTCGCCGCGCTCTCCCGGATCCCGGTGGGCGTGGCCCTGCTCATCGAGTACCTGGCTCCCGCGCTGGTGCTGGGCTGGGTGCGGTTCGTGCAGCGGCGGCCGGTGACGCGTGCCGCCGCGCTCGGCGTGGTCCTCGCCGCCGGCGGCCTCGCCTGTGTGGTGGAGGTCTGGTCCGGGCTGAGCTTCGACGCCCTCGGCCTGCTGCTCGCCCTGGCCGCCGCCTGCTGCCAGGTCGGCTACTTCGTGCTGGCCGACCACGGCGGCGACGCGGGCGACGAGGCACCGGACCCGCTCGGCGTCATCGCCTACGGTCTGCTCGTCGGCGCCCTCGTCCTGACGGTCGTCGCCCGCCCGTGGACCATGCGCTGGTCGGTGCTCACCGGCACCGCGGACATGAACGGCACCGCCGTACCGGCCCCCGTCCTGCTGGGCTGGATCGTGCTGATCGCCACCGTCGTCGCGTACGTCACCGGTGTGCTGTCCGTGCGCCGGCTGTCCCCGCAGGTCGCGGGCGTCGTCGCCTGTCTGGAGGCGGTCATCGCGACCGTGCTGGCCTGGGTGCTGCTCGGCGAGCACCTGTCCGCGCCGCAGATCGCCGGCGGCGCCGTCGTCCTCGTCGGCGCGTTCATCGCCCAGTCCTCGACCCCCGCCAAGGCCGCCGCCGAACCGGTGGCCGGCGGCGGCCCGGAACGGGAGTTGTCCGAGCACCGTACGTCCGCCTAAAGTGCAGGTCATGCCGTCCACGCTCGTTCTTCCGCCCCCGGCCGCCTGAGGCGGGCCTCCGGAACACCCGCCCGGCGCAGTCGCGTCGGGCCGGACGGTGCTGCCCGCAGATGAAGTCCGCGCGCCCCGCTCCAGCGGGCCGCCCCCGAACTTCCGCACCCCCGTGTGCGTTTCTGCGGAGAGATTCCCTTGTCGAAGTCGAACCCTGTTTCCGGCCTGCCCGTCGGGCGTGGCCTGCTCTATCTGATCATCACCGGTGCCGCCTGGGGCACGGCCGGCGCCGCCGCCTCCCTGGTCTACCGGACCAGTGACATGGGCGCCTTCGGGCTGTCCTTCTGGCGCTGTGCGCTGGGCCTGATCCTGCTGCTCGCCGGCCGCGGGCTGCGGCCCCGCGTCCGCGCCGCGACCACCGAACCCCTGGCCCGCAGGGCCGGCCGGGTGCTCGCCACCGGCCTTGGACTGGCGGTGTTCCAGACCGCCTACTTCGCCGCGGTGGAGTCGACCGGGCTGGCCGTGGCCACCGTCGTCACCCTCGGCGCGGGCCCCGTGCTCATCGCGCTCGGCGCCCGGGTACTGCTCGCCGAGCGGCTCGGGGCCGGCGGGGTGCTGGCCGTCGCCGGGGCGCTCGCCGGGCTGGCCGTGCTGACCTTCGGCGGCTCGGCCGCGACCGTGCGCCCGGCTGGGGTGCTGCTGGCGCTCGTCTCGGCCGCGGGCTACGGCGCCATGACCCTGCTGACCCGCTGGTGGGGGAGGGACGGCGGCGCCGACGCCTCCGACACCACCGTCGGGGCCTTCGCGGTCACCGGCCTGTGCCTGCTGCCGTTCGCGCTGCACGAGGGCCTGCTCCCGCACACCGCCCACCCGGCGCGGCTGCTCTGGCTCCTGCTGTACATCGCCGCCGTGCCCACGGCCCTCGCGTACGCGCTGTACTTCGCCGGGGCCGCCGTCGTACGGTCCGCCACCGTCTCCGTGATCATGCTGCTGGAGCCGGTGACCGCGGCCGTGCTCGCCGTCGTCCTGCTCGGCGAGCGGCTGACGGCGACCACCGTGGCCGGCACCCTGCTGCTGCTCGGCGCGGTCGCGGCTCTCGCCGTGAGCGAGGCCCGCGGGGCCGGCCGCCGGGCACAGGTCCCGGTCTGACCGACGCGCCCCGTGCCGGCACCGGGTGGTCCGGCGCCGGCACGGGGCGGTACGCCCTCGACGGGCGATCGGGGTCCTCCTACCGCTGCTTCAGGTAGTCCGGCAGCTCGATGCCGGGCGCCAGGTCGGCGTTGGGGACCGGGGCGTCGTAGCCGCCGCGCAGCGGGAGGACGCCGGCCCAGTGCGGCAGCGCGAGATCCTCCGGCTCGTCGTTGGCGCCGCCGGTGCGGACCTTGGCCGAGACCTCGTCCAGGTCCAGGCGGATCACCGCGGTGGCGGCCAGTTCCTTCTTGTTCGCGGGCCGGGAGTCGGCGGCGCGGCCCGGCACGACGTGGTCCACCAGCGCGTCCAGGGCCGCCCGCTTCTCCTCCGGGTCGGTGACCTCGCGGGCGATGCCGTGCACCACCACGGAGCGGTAGTTGATGGAGTGGTGGAAGGCGGAGCGGGCCAGCACCAGCCCGTCCACGTGGGTGACCGTCACACACACCGGCAGGCCCGGATCGCTCTCGCCGGTCTGCCGCAACGGACGGGAACCGGTGGACCCGTGCACATAGAGCCGCTCGCCGACCCGGCCGTACAGCGTCGGCAGCACCACGGGGGCGCCGTCGCGGACGAAGCCGAGGTGGCAGACATAGCCCTCGTCGAGTATCGCGTGTACCAGCTCCTTGTCGTACGACGCCCGGGCGGCGGCGCGCGTGGGCACGGTGCGGTCGGTCGGGGTGTAGGCGGCGGCCTGGGTTTCCTCGGTCGTCCCCTGCATGGCGGTCCCTCCGTGGCGGCATTGGCGAGCAGTGCGGCAACGCCGAGTGGCGGTCGGCATTGCACTAGTGCATAATGTTGTTTGTGCTAGGAGAGTATCCCATCGAAGGGCGTGGCGCAGCAGAGATCGCGGCCAGCGTCGAGCGCGCGGTCGCAGCCGGCGCCCTGGATCCGGGCCAATCCCTGCCTCCCATGCGGGAGTTGGCGACCCGGCTCGGCGTGAATCCCAATACCGTCGCGGCCGCGTACCGCACCCTGCGCGAGCGCGGAGTGATCGAGACCGCCGGCCGCCGGGGCAGCCGTGTCCGGCCCAAGCCGGCCACCACGGGCCGCGAGGAACTGCGGGTGGAGGTCCCGGCGGGCGGCCGCGACCTGGCCTCCGGCAACCCGGACCCGGCCCTGCTGCCCCGGCTCGCCCCGGCCCTGGCCGCGGCGGCGAAGGAGGGCGACGCGCGGCCCGTGCGCTACGGCGACGACCCCGTCGACGCGGAGCTCGCCCGCCTCGCCCGCGCCGAACTCGACGCCGAGGGCGTCCCCGAGGCCCCGCTGACCGTGACGTCGGGCTCCCTCGACGCCATCGAGCGGGTGCTGTCCGCCCACCTCAGGCCGGGCGACGCGGTCGCCGTCGAGGACCCCGGCTGGGGCAGCGCCCTCGATCTCGTCCCCGCGCTGGGGCTGCGCACCCTTCCGGTGGGCATGGACGACGACGGCCCGCGCGCCGAGGATCTGCGCCGCGCCCTGGAGTCCGGCGCCCGGGCCTTCATCGTCACCGACCGCGCCCAGAACCCCACCGGTGCCTGTGTGAGCGCCACACGCGCGCGTGCCCTGCGCGCGGTCCTGCGCGACCATCCCGGGACCCTGCTGATCGAGGACGACCACGGCCACGGCATCGTCGACATCCCGCTGCACCCCCTCGCGGGCGTCACCCACCACTGGGCCGTCGTCCGCTCCGCCTCCAAGGCCTACGGCCCCGATCTGCGCGTGGCCGTCCTCACCGGCGACCCGGTCACCGTCGACCGGGTGCGGGGCCGGCAGCGGCTGGGACCCGGGTGGGTGAGCCTGCTGCTGCAGCGGGCCGTGGCCCGGCTGTGGGCCGAGGGCGCGGTGGACCGGACGGCGGTGGCGCGGGCGTACGGCACCCGCAGGGACGCGCTCGTCGACGCGCTGGCGGACCGGGGAGTTGTCGCCCACGGCCGCAGCGGCATGAACGTATGGGTGCCGGTCTCCGACGAGACCGGCGCGCTGGCCCGTCTCCTGCAGGCGGGCTGGGCGGTCTCCCCGGGCGCCCGCTTCCGCCTGAACAGCCCCCAGGCGATCCGCATCACGATCTCGACGCTCAGGGAGGAGGACGTCGCCCCCCTGGCCGACGCGGTGGCGACAGCGGTACGACCGTCTCCGGCGCGCGTCTATGGCTAGCGGCGGCTGAACCAGGGGCGTGGGTAACTGCGCGATCGGCCCCATCCGGCCCGCACACGCGCACGAAACCCCAAGTCCCCCACTAGGGCGTGTTGCGAAAGTCCCGCCTGCCGCCCGACGCCTGGCACGCCCTCTCGCCGCACCGGGCGAAAACCCACGTACGCCCAGTACGAGGGCTTTCGCCCGGCACTCCCCCAGCCTCCGGCCGGGGGGGACCCCCAGAGCACGCACCAGACGCCGCTCGGCCCGCCCTCCGGGCGGACGACGGGACTTTCGCAACACGCCCTAGGCGCCCTTCCGCCCCCGCACCTGCGTGAGCGCCGCCCCCGCCAGCACGATCACCGCGCCCGCCGGGGTGGTCCAGCGCAGCGACTCCCCGAGAACAGCCACCCCCGCGGCGGTCGCGATCACCGGGATGAAATAGGTGACCATCTGTGCGGTGGTGGGACCGACCTCGGCGACCAGCCCGTACTGGATCAGCACCGCCAGTCCCGTCCCCAACGCCCCCAGCGCGGCGATCGCCAGCAGCGGGACGAACGGGAAGCGGGTGGGGAGGCTGGTGAACAGCGGTGTCACCACGGCCAGTTGAAGCGTTGCCAACATCAGCTGCGCCCCCGTCATCGACAGATGGGAGTGGCCCGTGCCGGCCAGCGTCCGGCGGACGTAGATCCAGCCCACCGGGTAGCTCAGCGAGGCCAGCAGGGCCATCGCCGTGCCCCTGGCGTCCAGGCCGTGGAAGCCCTGCCACGCGCCCAGCACGGTCAGCACGCCCAGGAAGCCGAGACCGAGTCCGGCCACCCGGACCCTGGTCGGCCGGTCCTCGGACAGGGCGACCAGCGACAGCGCCATGCCCCACAGCGGGGACGTCGCGTTGCAGATACCGGCGAGCGTGGACGGGATCGTCAGCTCCGCATAGGCGAAGAGGGAGAACGGCAGGGCGTTCAGGAAGAACGCGGCGACCGCCATATGGCCCCACAGCCGGGCCCCGCGCGGCAGCCGCTCCCGCTTCACCGCCATCGTCGCCGCCAGCACCGCCGTACCGAACGCCAGCCGCCCCAGGGTGACCTGGAACGGTGCGTACCCTTCGGTGCCCACCTTGATCAGCAGAAAGCTGAAGCCCCAGATCAGTGAGACGGCGCAGAAGCGAAGCCGCCAGTCGAGCCGGGGGCGGGGGCGAGGGTGGACAGGGGCGGAGGACCGGGTTCGGGCCGGGGTGACTGTGCTGCTCATGGCCTCAACGATGCGGGAGACAACTCCGTAGCACAATCGAGATTTCCCGCCCGGTATCTCGTAGAATCACTTACATGTTGAACCTGGAGCGCCTCCGCACCCTCGACGCCCTCGCCCGGCACGGCTCGGTCAGCGCGGCCGCGGACGCGCTGCACGTCACCACGTCCGCCGTCTCCCAGCAGCTCGGCAAGCTGGAGCGCGAGATCGGCCAGCAGCTCCTCGCCAAGAACGGCCGGGGCGTGCGGCTCACGGACGCGGGCCGGCTGCTGTCGGAGCACGCGGCGCGCATCCTCTCGCAGGTCGAACTCGCCCAGTCCGATCTGGAGGCGCACCGCGGCCAGGTCGTCGGCGAACTGCGGCTGTCGGCCTTCCCGACCGCCGCCCGCGGACTCTTCCCGGCCGCGCTCGGCGCGCTGCGGGCCGAGCACCCCGGGCTGCGGGTGCGCTCCAGCGAGCTGGAGCCGGAGCGGGGCATCGCCGGAGTCGTCCGCGGCGACCTGGACCTCGCGGTGGTGCTGGACTGGTACAACAAGCCGATGCCCGTGCCCGACGGCCTGGTCAAGGCGCCCCTGCTGGACGACCCGGCCGACGTCGCCATGCCGGTCGGGCACCGGCTCGCCGGCCGGGACGAGGTCGATCTCACCGAGTTCGCCGAGGACGAGTGGATCACCTGGGGCGAGGGCGAGTTCTGCCACGAGTGGCTGATGTTCACCCTGCGCTCCAAGGGCGTCGAGCCGATCGTCGGCCACCGCGCCGGCGAGACCCACACCCAACTCGGCCTGGTCGCCTCCGGGTTGGGGGTGTGCATCGCCCCGCTGCTGGGCCGCCACCCGGTCCCGGAGGGCGTGGCCCTGGTGCCGCTCAGACAGCGGGTGCGCCGGCATGTGTACGTGGTCTGGCGGGCGGACGCCGACCGCCGCCCCTCGATCCGCGCCGCCGTGGACGCCCTGCGCACCGCGGCACGGACCTTCGGCTGAGCTTGGCCGGACTTAGGCTCCGCCCAGTTTCCGGAAGTCCCAGGTGACGATCTTCTGCGGGGTCAGCCGGGCCCAGGCGTGCCGGCCGTCGTGCGGCATCTCGTCCAGGCCGAAGTTCTTGCGTGCGAACAGTGTCTCGGCCGTGTCGAGTTCGGCGCACAGCTCTCCGACCCGCGGTGCCTCGCCCACGAACTCCACCCGGCCGTACAGCTCGACGCCGCGCAACTGGTCGTACTCCTCGCCCGAGTCGACCACGACCGCCACCCGCGGATCGCGCCGCAGCTGTGCCCAACGCCTGCTGCGCACCACCGAGTACAGCCACAGCGAGGTGCCGTCCCAGGCGAACCACAGGGCGCTGACATGCGGGGCGCCGTCCGCCGAGACGGTCGCGACCCGGCAGGTGCGCTGACAGGTGAGGAACTCGTCCAGCTCGCCGGGCGTCATCATGATCTTCCGGCCCCGGCGCTGCTGAGTGACGGTCATGCGGCCCCTCTTCTCTCACGTCGTGCCAGAGAACTATCGTGTTCTGGAGATCCTCTGACATCGCGTCAGAAAAGGAAATGGGTATGCCGTCGTACGAACAGCTCAGCGAACTCCTCGACCCCGTGAGCACCGTGCTGCTCACCGTGGAGTGCCAGCAGGGGGTCGTCGGCCCGGACAGCGCGCTGCCCGAACTCGCCCGCGAGGCCCGCTTCTCCGGTGCGCTGCGCAATGTGGCCCGGCTGGTCGCCGCCGCCCATGCGAGCGGTGTCCAGGTCGTCCACGCGATCGCCGAACGCCGCCCGGACGGCCGGGGCGCGAGCCGCAACGCCCGGCTGTTCCGGGCCGCGGAACGGCTCCCGGTGCTCCAGCTGTCCGGCACCCACGCGGTCCGGGTCGCGCCACCGATCGAGGTCGCCGAGGAGGACATCGTCGTACGCCGGCTGCACGGCCTGTCCCCGATCCACGGCACCGCTGTCGACGCCCTGCTGCGCAACCTCGGCTGCCGCACGCTGATCGTCACGGGGGTCTCCGCCAACGTGGCGATACCCAACGCCGTGTTCGACGCGGTCAACCTCGGCTACACCGCCGTCGTCCCGGCCGACGCCGTCGCGGGGGTGCCCGCCGACTACACCTCCGCGATGATCAGACACACCCTCGCGCTGGTCGCCACGGTCGCGACCACCGACGAGGTGCTGGGCTGTCTCAGGCGGCCGGGCGGGCGCGGCTGACGCGGCTCAGGTCAGCTTGATGTCCTCGCCGGAGACGGTGATCTTCGCGGCGGGCAGCGGCTGGGTCGCCGGACCCTGCTTCACGCTGCCGTCCGCGACGGAGAAGTGGCTGTTGTGGCACGGGCAGACGATCGCCCCGCCGGTCACGCTGCCCACCGCGCACCCCTGGTGGGTGCACTTGGCCGAGAACGCCTTGAACGTGCCCGCCGTCGGCTGGGTGACGACCACGCCCTGGTCCTTGAATATCTTGCCGCCGCCCTCGGGGATGTCGGAGGTCTTGGCGAGCGCGGAGCCGCCGGCGTTCTGCGACGTCGCCGTGGAGCCGGTGCCGCCCGTACCCGCCGTGCCCCCGGTGGAGCCGGTCGTGCCGGCGGCGCCGGACCCGGCGCCGGCCGAGCCGGCCGAGCTGTCGCTCGAACCGCAGGCGGTCAGCGCGGCGGCGAGCCCCGCCGCGCCGGCCGCCGCCACGACGGTACGGCGGGCCGGTCCCGCGGCATGCTGGGGCGATGCGCTGGTCATGTGGGTTCCCTTCCGCGGAGCTTCTCGTGATCCGTCCAGGGGTACGGCGCCCGGACGCCACCCGTTCAGCCGGGCACCCAGATCCTTGCCGCCCGGGCATGAGGCCGCCGTAAGCCACAGCTGTCGGCCGGCTGTCAGGCCCGGCCCGCCGAGCCACCCGCCCGCCCCAGTAACCTGGGGCGATGCTCAAGGAAGTCACCGCGACCCGCTACATCACGCCGCTGCGTGAGGGCGGCTCGCTGCCGGGACTCGTCGAGGCCGACGACTTCGGGACCTATGTCATCAAGTTCACCGGCGCCGGACAGGGCCGCAAGACCCTGGTCGCCGAGGTGGTGTGCGGCGAACTCGCCCGCCGGCTCGGATTCCGGATGCCCCGCCTGGTCACCCTTCGGCTGGACCCGGTCCTCGGACTCGGCGAGCCCGAGCAGCAGGTGCAGGACCTGCTCCGGTCCAGCGGCGGCACCAACCTCGGCATGGACTTCCTCTCCGGCGCCCTCGGCTACGACCCGCTCGCCTTCCCGGTGAGTCCCGAGGAGGCCGGCCGGATCGTCTGGTTCGACGCGCTGATCAACAACGTGGACCGCTCCTGGCGCAATCCCAACCTCCTCGTGCACCGCGGCGAGCTGTGGCTCATCGACCACGGCGCGACGATGATCTGGCACCACAACTGGCCCTCCGTCGAGGCCTCCGCGGCCCGTCCCTACGACGCCGCCGAGCACGCCCTCGCCCGTTTCGCCCCGGACGTCACCGCCGCCGCGGCCGAGCTGGCGCCCCGCGTCACCGAGGACCTGCTCGCCGAGGTCACCGCGGAGATCCCGGACGCCTGGCTCGCCGACGAGCCCGGCTTCGACACCCCGGACGAGCTGCGCCGGGCCTACGCGCGGCCGCTGCTCGCGCGGGCGGCCGTCATCGCCGAGCGCATCACCGGCATCGAGGAGGGCAAGTGAGCGAGACCCACATCCACATGGCCGGCCATGTGACCGAGCGCCACATCACCCGCGCGGGGCAGGGCGGCGACCGGGATGTGTTCGAGTACGCGCTGATCCAGGTCGTACCGCGTGTGGAGCGCGGTGAGTGCATCAACGCCGGCGTCGTCCTCTACTGCCGTGCCCAGGCCTACGTCGGCGCCCTCACCCATCTCGACGAGGCGCGACTGCTCGCCCTCGACCCGGCGGCCGACGTGGCCGGCGTGCGGGCCGCGCTCGGCGCGATCGAGCGGCACTGCGCGGGCGGGGAAGAGGCCGGACAGGCAGCCGGGGACGATGCGGGGCGCCGCTACCGCTGGGTGATCGCACCCCGCTCCACCGTCGTCCGGCCCGGACCCGTGCACACCGGGCTCACCGCCGACCCGGCGGCCGAAACGGAGCGTCTCCTGGACCTCCTGGTGAGGTAATGGATCACACCCGCCCGGTGTCCCGTTGACACCGGGTGCCAGGGCTTCTAGCGTCACCTGTGCTGAAGGTACTAAGCGGTCGCTCACCGCGCCGCGGGTTCTCTCAAGGGCGAGGAGAAGCAATGTCCACCACTGAACAGCGGGTCGCGGTCGTCACCGGCGCGGCGCGCGGCATCGGCGCCGCCACCGCCGTACGGCTGGCCGCCGAGGGCCGCGCGGTCGCCGTGATCGACCTGGACGAGGCCGCCTGCAAGGACACCGTCGAGAAGATCACCGCCGCCGGCGGCAGGGCGATCGCGGTCGGCGCCGACGTGTCCGACGAGGCGCAGGTCGAGGCGGCCATCGCCCGGATCGCCGCGGAGCTGGGCGCCCCGACGATCCTGGTCAACAACGCGGGCGTGCTCCGCGACAACCTGCTGTTCAAGATGAGCGTCGCCGACTGGGACACCGTCATGAACGTGCATCTGCGCGGTTCGTTCCTGATGACCAAGGCCATTCAGAAGCACATGGTCGAGGCGGGCTTCGGCCGGATCGTCAACCTCTCCTCCTCCTCGGCGCTCGGCAACCGCGGCCAGGTCAACTACTCCGCCGCCAAGGCCGGCCTGCAGGGCTTCACCAAGACCCTCGCCATCGAGCTGGGCAAGTTCGGCATCACCGCCAACGCCGTCGCCCCCGGCTTCATCGCCACCGAGATGACCAAGGCCACCGCCGACCGCGTCAAGATGGACTTCGAGGACTTCAAGAAGGCCGCCGCGGGCGCGATCCCGGTCCAGCGCGTCGGCGAGCCCGAGGACATCGCCAACGCCATCGCCTTCTTCACCGGCGAGGCGGCCGGCTTCGTCTCCGGCCAGGTGCTGTACGTCGCCGGCGGACCGCTCAACTGAGGAACAGGTACATGACTTCCGCTGAACTCCCCGAGCTTTCGGGCCGGGCCGCCCTCATCACGGGCGCCAGCCGCGGCATCGGCTACGGCATCGCCGAGGCGCTCGTCGCCCGCGGTGACCGCGTGTGCATCACCGGTCGCAACGAGGACGCCCTGAAGGACGCCGTCGAGCAGCTCGGCTCGGACCGGGTCATCGGCGTCGCCGGCAAGGCGCACGACCTGGACCACCAGGCCGAGGCCGTCGAGCGCACCATGGAGGCCTTCGGCCGCGTCGACTTCCTGATCAACAACGCGGGCACCAACCCGGTCTTCGGCCCCATCGCCGACCTCGACCTGAACGTCGCCCGCAAGGTCTTCGAGACCAATGTGATCTCCGCGCTCGGCTTCGCCCAGAAGACCTGGCACGCCTGGCAGAAGGACAACGGCGGCGCGATCGTCAACATCGCCTCGGTCGCCGGCCTCTCGCCCTCGCCGTTCATCGGCGCCTACGGCGTCAGCAAGGCCGCGATGATCAACCTGACCCAGCAGCTGGCGCACGAGTTCGCGCCGAAGGTGCGGGTCAACGCGATCGCCCCGGCCGTCGTGAAGACCAAGTTCGCGCAGGCCCTGTACGAGAACCGCGAGGAGGAGGCGGCCGCCGCCTACCCGCTGGGCCGGCTCGGCGTGCCCTCCGACATCGGCGGGGCCGCCGCGTTCCTCACCTCCGGGCAGTCCGACTGGATCACCGGTCAGACGCTCGTCGTGGACGGCGGGATCTTCCTCAACGCCGGCGTGGGCTGAGCCAACTTCCGGGCGCCGATTTTCGGACGGATCGGCGCCCGGAACACCCCAGGGGATCCGGCCAGCGGACTGACAACGTCGTCATCGTGAAATCGATCAAGAAGCCCTGCTCCAGGGGCGGTTCAGCGGGCCGAACGCTGCGGTATGGTCTGCCGACCCTTGGTATGGCAGATCGAGGAGCGTGCGCGTGTTCAACCGGAACCGATTCCTGCGGAGAGTCGCGGCGATCGCGTCCATGTCCCTGGTGGCCGGCTGCGGTCTGCTGTCCGACGGGGACGGCGGCGGAAAGGGCCCCATCGTCGTGGGCACCACCAGCGCCCCCAGCACGCTGGACCCCGCCGGTGCCTATGACGGCTCCTGGGAGCTGTACCGCAACATCTTCCAGACCCTGCTCGCCTACCCCAACGGTGCCACCACCCCCCAGCCCGACGCCGCCCAGAGCTGCTCCTTCACCGACTCCGCCAGCCGCACCTACCGCTGCACGCTGCGCTCGGGCCTGAAGTTCGCCGACGGTGACACGCTGAACGCCCAGGCCGTGAAGCACTCCATCGACCGCATCCGCAGGATCGACGCCCCGGGCGGCCCCGCCGGTCTGCTCGGCAGCCTGGACCGGGTGCAGGCGCTCGGCGACCGCGAGGTCGTCTTCCACCTCAACCAGCCCGACGCCACCTTCCCGTTCGTGCTGGCCACCCCCGCCATGTCGATCGTCGACCCGGACGACTACCCGGCCGACTCCCTGCGCAAGGACGACAAGGTCTACGGCTCCGGGCCCTACGAGCTGAAGTCGTACGAGGAGGACAAGGAGGCCGTCCTCGTCGGCAACAAGAACTACCAGGGCTTCGCCCAGCGGCAGAACGACGCGGTGACCATCCGCTACTTCCAGGACTCGGCCGGCATGGTCAAGGCGCTGCGCGCCAAGCAGATCGACGTCACCTACCGCGGCCTCGCCGCCGACGACATCCTCGCCCTCCAGCAGCGCGGCACCACCGACCTCCAGCTGGTCGACGGCACCGGCACCGACATCAGCTACCTGGTGTTCAACCCCAAGGACCCCTGGGCCAAGGAGCCCGCCGTGCGCAAGGCCGTCGCCCAGATCGTCGACCGGGGCGCCATCGCGCACAAGGTCTACAAGGACACCGTCGACCCGCTGTACTCGATGGTCCCCAAGGGCCTGACCGGGCACACCACCGACTTCTTCGACGACTACGGCGACCCGAGCGTGCCCAAGGCCCGCAAGATCCTCGGCGACGCGGGCATCCACCAGCGCGTCCCGCTCACCCTCTGGTACACCACCGACCGCTACGGCTCCGAGACGGCGCTGATGTTCCAGGAGCTGAAGCGGCAGCTGGAGGCCTCCGGCCTGTTCACCATCACGCTCCAGAGCCGCCCCTGGAAGACCTATGTGGTCGGCTACCAGAAGGGCGAGTACCCGGTGTTCGGCCGTGGCTGGTTCCCGGACTTCCCCGACGCGGACGACTTCATCGCCCCGTTCGTCGGCGAGCACAACGCACTGGGTACGCCCTACCCGGCCAAGGAGATCACCGGCAAGCTGCTGCCGCACTCGCGGGCCGAGAGCGACCGCGCCAAGACCGTCAAGGACATGGAGGACGCCCAGCAGATCCTGGTGAACGACGCCCGGCTGATCCCGCTGTGGCAGGGCCGGCAGTTCATCGCCGCGAACGAGGACATCTCCGGCGGCGAACAGGCCCTCGACCCGTCGACGATCATGACGATGTGGGCACTGCACCGCAAGACCAGCTGGTGAACCGGGCTCGTGGCAGCGGTTGTCAGTGGTCGCCTGTAGGTTCTGAAGCCTGCAAGTGACCGCACGCCGTAGTTGATTCACCTGTGAGGACGTTGACGTGACCGACACCGCCATGCTGCCCGAGTCCTGGCGCGGAGCTCTGGGCGACGAGCTGCAGCAGCCCTACTTCAAGGAGCTGACCGAGTTCGTCGAGGAGGAGCGGGCGAAGGGCGCCGTGTATCCGCCGCGCGAGGAGGTCTTCGCCGCGCTGGACGCCACGCCGTACGACAAGGTCAAGGTCCTGATCCTCGGCCAGGACCCCTACCACGGCGAGGGCCAGGGCCACGGCCTGTGCTTCTCGGTCCGTCCCGGAGTGAAGACCCCGCCCTCCCTGCGGAACATCTACAAGGAGATGAAGGAGGAGCTGGGCTTGCCGGTCCCGGACAACGGCTATCTGATGCCATGGGCCGAGCAGGGCGTCCTGCTGCTGAACGCGGTGCTGACCGTCCGGTCCGGCGAGGCGAACTCGCACAAGGGCAAGGGCTGGGAGAAGTTCACCGACGCCGTGATCCGCGCCGTCGCAGACCGGCCCGACCCGGCGGTCTTCGTCCTCTGGGGCAACTACGCGCAGAAGAAGCTCCCGCTGATCGACGAGAAGCGCCATGTGGTGGTCAAGGGCGCGCACCCCTCCCCCCTCTCCGCGAAGAAGTTCTTCGGCTCCCACCCCTTCACCCAGATCAACGAGGCGATCGCCCTGCAGAAGCACGAGCCGATCGACTGGCGGATCCCGGATCTGGGCTGAGGGCCGACTTCGGGCAGACGGCGACGGCAACTCCCCAGGGGCGCGGGGAACTGCGCGACCGGCCACGACGGACCTCCGGCGGCCCACAGGCGGCACCGCAACGGCGCAGCCTGACCGGCAATCCGAACGCTGCCGATTACCGTCGGGAGCGGATATCCCCGCAAACCCCCGGAGGGCACCGTGGCGGAGCAACAGGAGCAGGCGGCACCGGATGCCGTGCTGACGCGGATCGGGCAGGTCGTGATGCTCCACCACGGCGGTGACCGCGAGGAGGCCCGCCGCCGCTTCCTGGATCTGTGGGCCGAGGTCGGCGAGGACGGCGCCCCGCTGCACCGCTGCACCCTGGCCCACTATCTGGCGGACACCCAGGACGACCCGCAGGACGAACTGGCCTGGGACCTCAGGGCGTTGACCGCGGCGGAGGAGGTGACCGACGGGCCCGGCGGCCCCGACGGCGACCCGCTGAGCATCCGGGGCTTCTTCCCCTCGCTGCATCTCAATCTGGCCGCGGACTACGTCAAACTCGGCCGCCCCGAGGCCGCCCGCAGCCATCTGCGCCGCGCCCGCCGGGCCGCCGGCGCGCTGGCCGACGACGGTTATGGAGACGGGGTCAGAGCCGCGATCGGACGTCTGGAGCTGAGGCTGGGGGACTGACCCCGTTCAGTGGCCGTAGGTCTGGTCGCAGATCCTGGACTCGGGGCTGTTCTCACTCCAGCCGCCGTACTGCCTGCCCAGGGCGCACACGCCCGGGGCCCTGGGGACCGGGTTCGGCCGCTCCGGGGCGGTGGTGTGCGGCTGCCGGGGGTGCTCGCGCGGGCGCGGGGGAGCGGGCGGGGCCGCGGGCGGACGGTGGGCGAGCGGGGGCGCCTCGACGGGGTGCCGCGGGGCGGACGGTGACAGATGCCGCGCGGCGCTCGGCGACGGGTGTCCCGGATGCCGGGACGGGCCGGTCATCTCCAGTGCCTCGCGTGCCGGTGCCTGCACCACCCGGGGCTCGGCGGTGCCGTCCGGCCGTGGCGCCGTCGGCAGTGCGGGTGCCGTGTCCCGGGACGGCGCGGGGGTCGCCGGGTGCCGGACCGTCACACAGCCGGCGAGGGCCGAGACGGCCACGGTGGCCAGGAGCGCTGCGGTGGTCGTCGTTCGATGCACCCGCGCAACTCTGCTGGGTCGGCCACCGGCCCCGCAGCAGGGAGCCGATGCCGACGCCCCCGCACGGGTGATCTCGTGCCCCGTACGGAGGGATTCCCGGTACGGAAGGTGACGTTCAGTCGCCGGTGGAGCCGTCGATCCGCTCGCGGATCAGGTCGGCGTGGCCGTTGTGCCGGGCGTACTCCTCGATCATGTGGGTGTAGATCCAGCGCAGGTTGAACCGTGTGTCCCGGGATCTGTTCGTCCCCTCGGACAGACCGTCCAGTGCGAATCCGGCCGCGTTGCGCCGGGCGATCTCGATCTCCGCCTGCCAGGTCGCGTACGCCTCCTGCCAGGTGTCGGCCTCGGTGACATGGAAGTCGCCGTCGCGGTCTTCCTCGGTGTAGTAGATCGGGCCGGGGTCGTCGCCCACCAGCACCTTGCGGAACCAGCCGCGCTCGCACTCCGCCAGGTGCCGGACCAGTCCCATGAGGGACAGCCCGGAGGGCGGCACGGCCGCGGTGCGCAGCTGCTCGTCGGTCAGCCCCGCGCACTTCTCGGCCAGCGTCCGGCGGTGGTAGTCCAACCAGCCCTCCAGCATGGCGCGTTCACCGGCGTTCGGGGCGGGCTCTCGGCGTTCCGTTGTCATGCCCGTATCTTCGCCGACGGCCACGCGTGCCACCAGCGGAATTCACCGCCCCAGCATTCCGGCGAGCAACTCCCGCAGGCCCGCCCGCACATCCTTGAGGCCCGGCACCTCGGCGCTGAACGAACCCGCCGCGCAGGAGAACATCAGCCCGTCCGCCCAGGCGATCAGGGACAGCACATGCCGGGCCGGGTCGGGTGAGCCCACGGCCGTGAGCAGGGCGGTCAGCTGTGCCTCGAAGACGGCGCCGGTCCGGTCGTAGTAGGCCCGCAGCTCGGGGCGGCGGGTGGCTTCCAGGGCGAGTTCATAGCGGGCGATCAGCAGCTCGCGGCCCTGGGTGAGGGAGCGGTGCACCGCCAGGGCCAGCCCGTCGGCCAGCGCGTCGGGCCCGCCGTCCGGATCCGGGATGTCGGCCAGCTCCAGCACCCGCGCCTCGCGTTCGGCGTGCCGTCGTACCGCGAGTTCCAGCAGCGCCTGCCGGGTGCGCGCCACGTTCGAGGTCGAGCCGGGCGGAAGCCCGGCCGCCTCGTCCACGGCCCGGTGCGTCAGCCCGCGCATCCCGCGTTCGGCGAGCAGGGCGAGCGCGGCGTCGGCGACGAGATCGGCACGGGAGGCGCTGGGGGTGCGTACGGACATGAGGCGACCCTACCCGGGGCACTACAGACGTAGTATCGTCCCGTTCACTACAGATGTAGTCCGCGGGGATCCAGGAGGAGTCATGGCACGCTCGGCACGCGCGCTCGTCATCGGCGGCGGAATCGGCGGCCTGGCCGCGGCGGCGGCCCTGCACCGGCGAGCCTGGGACGTGACCGTCCTGGAGCGGGCCCCCTCCCTGGAACCGGCCGGCGCGGCCATCTCCCTCGCCCCGAACGCCCTGCGCGCCCTGGACGTGCTCGGCATCGGCGAGGAGATCCGCGACCTCGCCGCCTGGCAGGGCGACGGAGGCCTGCGCACCCCCGGCGGGCGCTGGCTGTCCCGGTCCAGCGCCGAGGCCGCCGCCGCCCGCTTCGGCGGCCCGCTGGTCCTGCTGGCCCGCGCCACCCTGGTCGACCGGCTCGCCGCGCTGCTCCCGCCCGGCGCCGTCCGCACCGCGGCCGCCGCGACCCTCGCCGACCCCGGCGACAGCCGGCGCCCCGCCCGGGTGCGGACCGGCGCACAGGAGCGGGAGGCCGACCTGGTGGTCGCCGCGGACGGCATCAACTCCCATGTCCGCACAGCCCTGTTCCCGCTCCACCCCGGTGCGGTGTACGCGGGCTTCACCACCTGGCGGGTGCTGATCCAGGTGCCCGGCGCGCGGTTCGCCTCGCACGAGACCTGGGGCCGGGGCCGGATCTGGGGCACGCACCCGCTCAAGGACGGCCGCGTCTACGCCTACGCGGCCGCCGTCGCCCCGGCGGGCGAGCGGGCGCCGGACGACGAGAAGGCCGAACTACTGCGCCGGTTCGGCGACTGGCACGAACCCGTCCCGGCCGTCCTCGCCGCCATCCGCCCCGAGGACGTGCTCCGGCACGACGTGCACCACCTCGCCACGCCCCTGCCCGCCCACCATCTGGGCCGCGTCGCCCTGCTCGGGGACGCCGCCCACGCGATGCCCCCGACGCTCGGCCAGGGCGGCAACCAGGCCGTCGAGGACGCCGTCGTCCTCGCCCACCACGCCGACGACCTCGCCGCCTACAGCGCCGCCCGGCTCCCGCGCACCACCGCCGTCGCCCGCCAGGCCGTCAGGGTCGCCCGGCTCACCATGGCCCGCACTCCCGCCGTGGTCGCCGTACGCGACACCGCGATCGCCGCGCTGTCCACGCTCGGACCGGCCCTGTTCCTGCGCGGCTTCGACGGCATCGCCGACTGGCGGCCCCCGTATGCTGCCCAGGAAGGGCACGGGGGCAGACGGGAGAGGGAGAACACGTGAAGGTCGGTTGCATCGGACTCGGGGACATCGCGCAGAAGGCCTATCTGCCGGTGCTGGGCACGCAACCGGGGGTCGAGCTGCATCTGCAGACCCGGACGCCCGCCACCCTCGACCGGGTCGCGGACACCCTGCATCTGCCGGCCGGACGACGGCACACCACGCTGGACTCGCTGCTCGCCGAGGGCCTCGACGCGGCCTTCGTGCACGCGCCGACCGCCGTCCACCCCGAGATCGTCACCCGGCTGCTCCAGGCGGATGTGCCGACGTACGTGGACAAGCCCCTCGCCTATGAACTCGCCGACTCCGAACGGCTGGTGGACCTCGCCGAACAACGCGGGGTCTCCCTCTTCGTCGGCTTCAACCGACGGTACGCCCCGGGGTACGCGCAGTGCCTGGAGCATCCGCGCGAGCTGATCCTCCTGCAGAAGAACCGCGTCGGTCTGCCCGAGGAACCCCGCTCGATGATCCTGGACGACTTCGTCCACGTCGTCGACGCCCTCCGGTTCCTGGTGCCCGGCCCGGTCGACGACATCGCCGTGCACTCCCGGGTCGTGGACGGGCTGCTGCACCATGTCGTGCTCCAGCTCGGCGGCGAGGGCTTCACCGCGATCGGTGTGATGAACCGGCTCAGCGGCTCCACGGAGGAGGTCCTGGAGGTCTCCGGCCAGGACACCAAGCGGCAGGTGCTCAACCTCGCCGAGGTCATCGACCACAAGGGCCAGCCGAGCGTGCGCCGGCGCGGTGACTGGACGCCGGTTCCCCGGCAGCGCGGCATCGAGCAGGCGGTCCTCGCCTTCCTCGACGCCGTGCGCGCGGGAAAGGTGCTCAGCGCCCGGGACGCGCTGGCGACCCATGAACTGTGCGAGCGGGTGGTACGAGCGGTGCGGGACCGCTCCGCCGCAGCCTGAACGCCCTGAAGCCCTCCGTCGCGCCCAGCGCGGCCAGGACCAGCAGCGCGCCCCGCACCGGCCAGTCGCCGTAGCGGACGTACGGCGTGATCCCGTGCGCGAGCGGTACGTCGTACACATGGGCGGTGCTCGCGTCGGTGCCGAGCCACGGCCCGAGCCGCTGTCCGCCCGGCCCGTACACGGCCGAGACCCCGGTGAGGGTCGCGTGCACCATCGGGCGGCCGGTCTCGGCGGCCCGCAGCGCGGCCAGCGAGGCATGCTGCTCCGGCGCCCAGCTGCCCTGGAAGGTGGAGGTGGCGGACTGGCCGAGCAGCACATCGGCGCCGTCCTTCGCCAGGTGCCGGCTCATGTCGGGGAACGCCGTCTCGAAGCAGATCAGCGGGCCGATCCGCAGCCCGTGCCCGACGTCCATCACGACCTGCTCGGTGCCGCGCCTGCGGTCCTCGCCGGCGGCCTTGCCGACCGAGGTGGCCCAGCCGAGCAGCGAGCGCGCGGGTATGTACTCGCCGAACGGCACCAGCCGCATCTTGTCGTACCGGGAGCCGGTCGGGCCGTCCGGGCCGATGAGGACCGAACTCTTGTAGATACCGGGCCGGTCGGAGCGGCGGGCGTCCACGTTCACCAGCACATCCGCGCCGGTCGCGCGGGAGAGCGCCGCGACCCGCCGGGTCAGATCCGGCCGGTCGCCCAGATCGAAGCCGATGCTGGACTCGCCCCACACGACCAGGTCGACGTGCTGTCCGACGAGCCGCCGGGTCAGCTGCTCCTCCCGCGCGAAACGCCGGTCTCCGCTGCCCTGCCCGTCGAGGATCCCCGGCTGTACGACGGCGATCCGGGCCCGTCCGTCGACCTCCGGGCGGGGTGCCCACGCCCACACGGCCGAGGTCGCGGCGGCCGTGGCGACCAGCGAGGCCACGGCGGGCACACGCGCCTCCCGTACGGAGATCAGCACGGCCGCCGCCACATTGACGGCTACGACCAGAAAGCTGAGCAGCCACACTCCGCCGACCGAGGCGAGCCGCAGTGCCGGCGACACCTGCCACTGGCTGGCGCCCAGCATGCCCCACGGCCCGCCGAGCCCCTGCCAGGACCGCACCAGCTCCACCAGCAGCCAGGCCGAGGGCAGTACCAGCAGCGCGGCGGCACCCCGGCCCGGCGTGGGCCGCTCACCGAGGAAACGGCGCACCAGCCAGCCCCAGGGCGCCCAGAGCGCGCCCAGCAGGGCGGCGATCAGGAAGATGAACACGTGCAGGCTCGGCAGCAGCCAGTGGTGCACGGCCAGCAGAAAACCGAAGCCGCCGCTCCAGCCGTCGTAGGCCGCGCGCCGGCCGGTCGGTGCGCAGCGGGCCAGCAGGATCCACGGGACCAGGGCGACGTAGGCGAACCACCAGAGCGCGGGTGCGGGGAAGGCGAGCACGGGCAGGGCACCGGCGAGGGCGGCGACGGCGGACCGCCGCCAGGGGGAGGCCGGCCAGTGGTTGATCGTCCTCATGCGGACCCTCCCTGTCCTGCGCTGATTCCAGTGTGCGCGGTACCCCGCGCCTCAGGGAACCGCAGGGGCCTCGGCCGGGAGCCTGCGCCATTTCTCCTCGACGGTGACCTGGCGCAGCCGCCAGCCCTCCCGTGTCCTCAGCAGCGCGAAGTCGTATCGCCCGCCGCACACCAGGTCCGGCGCGGTGGGAGCGCCCCTGTTCGCGAAACGCATGGGGTTGAGGTAGTCGGCCCGGACCGACGCGGTGTCGCCGGTGTCGTGGTCCAGGGTGCCGAAGCGCACCCGGCGGTTGACGATCAGATGCTGGCGCATGGCGAACAGCGCCAGGCTCTCGGCGAGCCACTCGGCGATCTGCCGCGCGTCGCCCTCGATGCCGCCGGCCGACCGGTAGTCGGCCCGCCCGTCCGAGGTGAACAGTCTTCGGTACGCTGTCCAGTCGCCGTCGTCCACCGCCACCGCGTACCCGGTGATCAGTTCGTCCACGGCCAGCCGGTCCAGCACGGTCGCCAGCTCCGCACGCTGCGTCATCGGCACAGTTTTGGGCATGGCGGGCGCGGAGCCAAGAGGCGCGCGGGGACATTCGGGTGCGCCGTGATGTTGCCGGGACGTTCCCGGGATATTCGGTGGTGCGGGACCTGGCCGAGACCCGACGCTGTTCCCATGAACGATCATCCCCATGGGCCCCGATCCGCCGAGCCCGAACCGAAGTTCCGGGTCCGGGCCCGGTACACGGACTCCACGATCACCGTCTACCAGGCCTACCGGCCGGAGATCGGCCGCCCGGCCGCCCGTACCGGACGCTTCCCGTCCTCCTGGAAGCGGGACCGGATGACCTGGATCAAGCCGTCCTTCCTGTGGATGATGTACCGCTGCGGCTGGGGCACCAAGGAGGGTCAGGAGACCGTCCTCGCCGTCGAGATCGATCGCGCCGGTTTCGAGTGGGCCCTGCGCCATGCCTGTCTGTCGCACTATGTGCCGGACCTGCATGAGGACCAGGCTTCCTGGAAGCGGCGGTTGCGGCAGGCCCCGGCTCGTGTGCAGTGGGACCCCGAGCGCGATCTGCGGCTGGCTCCGCTGCCCCACCGGTCCTTGCAGCTCGGCCTCGCCGGAGAGGCGACGGCGCGGTATGCCGACGAGTGGGTCGTGGGGATCGAGGACGTGACCCCGCTGGCCGCCGAGGTGCACGCGCGGGTGCGGGCGGGTGAAGTGGAGCGGGCGGCCGCGCTGTTGCCCGTCGAGCGGCCCTGTCCGATCCCGGACGAGGTGCTCGCGCATCTGCGGGCCTGACTTCCGGGCCCGGGGCATCCGGTCGCCGTGGGACCGGATGCCGTGGGGCCGCTTGCGGTGCGGCGCGTCGGCGTGCCGGGCGGCCCGGTGTGGGTCAGGCCGCCTCGATCACCGTGCCGCGGATCGCCGCGGCCCACTCGACCACCAACAGCTCGTACTCCACGCGTTCCTGGGCCGACAGGGTGCCACCCGCGCGCAGCCACAGCGCTCGGATCTGCTCGTTCACCTCGGCGGCAGACCGCACGGAACCAGGGGGTAGGGAATCGGGGGACATGTCGACAGCCTAGGGGCAAGCACTGACACTGCGCTACCGCTCCACTACCCAGAAGGTATGGGGTTGGTCACCGTCGGGGGCGGCCGCGATCCGCAGTCGATCCAGGCCACCAGGCATATGCCGTGACGGACCGTTCGGTCCGGGGCGCTGGGGATGTCCGGAAACAGCGGCGGCGGTCGGCGGCCCGCCGTCGCCCCGATCTCCGCTCAGCTCGCCGACTCCGCCGCGTGCGGGCTCAGGACGTCCGCCGAGACCAGGGCGATGATGACGATGCCGAGGGCCACGCGGTACCAGACGAACGGCATGAAGCTCTTGTGGGAGATCCATTTCATGAACCATGAGATGACCGCGTACCCCGAGGCGAACGCGACGACCGTCGCGAACAGGGTGGGCCCCCAGGTCACATGGCCCTCGCTCACCGAGTCCTTCACCTCGAAGGCGCCCGAGGCCAGCACCGCCGGGACGGCGAGCAGGAAGGAGTAGCGGGCGGCGGCCTCCCGCTGGTAGCCCATGAACAGGCCGCCGCTGATGGTCGCGCCGGAGCGGGAGACTCCGGGGATGAGCGCGCAGGCCTGGCACAGGCCGTAGACCAGGCCGTCCCGGACGCCCAGATTCCGCAGCGTCTTGCGCTGCTCGGTCGCGCGGTGCCGGCCGCCGCTCTCGTCGCGGGCGGCGAGACGGTCGGCGACGCCGATGACCAGACCGACGACGACGAGCATGGTGGCGGTGACCCGCAGATCGCGGAACGGCCCCTCGATCTGGTCCTTGAGCGTCAGGCCCAGCACACCGATCGGGATCGAGCCGACGATCACCAGCCAGCCCGTCCGGGCGTCGTGGTCCCGCCGCATCCCCTTGTCGAAGAGCGAGCGGAACCAGGCGGAGACGATCCGGCCGATGTCCCGGCGGAAGTAGATCAGCACCGCGGTCTCCGTGCCGATCTGGGTGATCGCCGTGAAGGCCGCGCCGGGGTCCTCCCAGCCCGAGAACGCCGCGGTCAGCCGCAGATGCGCGCTGGAGGAGACGGGCAGGAACTCGGTCAGCCCCTGGACGAGTCCGAGGACGAGGGATTCAAACCAAGACATGGAGGTAATGCGTCCAGTGCTGTCGGGTAAAGAACTGCTCAAATGGTGAGGTCAGCCTAGCGGGCCCGGGTGACAGCACGGCAACAGGGGCGGTGTGCGGGGGAGGGGGAGGCCCTAGGCCGCCGTCGGGCCCGTGACCGCCCAGCCCGGGACCTGAGGGTGGGCCTTGAGGTCCTCGTGGCGCACCTCGCCGCCGCAGGCCTGGCAGGTGACGACCGGTACCAGGTCGCTGCCGCAGCTGTGCTCGACGGCCATGGGCAGGTCGGCGCCCTTGCGGATGTGCCGGTCGCCCCACTCCTTGAGTGTCATCAGCACCGGCTCCAGCTCCAGGCCGGCCGGCGTCGCCCGGTACTCGAAGCGCTGCGGCCGCTCGCTGTAGACGCGCTTGGTGAGGATCCCGGCGTCCACGAGTCGGCGCAGCCGGGCGGCCAGGATGTCGCGAGGGGCGCCGATGTTGCGCACGAGCTGGTCGAAGCGGCCGTTGCCGAGGCACACCTCGCGCAGGACGAGCAGGGAGTACTTCTCACCGACCAGTGCGAGGGCGTCGGCGATCGAGCAGGGGCGCGGGTCTTTCGTGGCGGCCATGAGGCCAGTCTAGAGGAGGGTTTGATTTTCCAACTCAAGGAGTTATTGTGAGTTTGAATTTCCTACTCACTGGTAACTGCCGCAGCCCGCTGCGGACAGCCAAGCGGCCAAGGAGGCCCGCGCCATGCGCGACGCAGTGATCGTCGAAGCCGTACGCACCCCCATTGGCAAGGGCAAGCCGAACGGCGCCCTCGCCCATGTCCACCCCGTGCAGCTGCTCGCCCACACCCTGCGCACCCTGGTCGAGCGCTCCGGCGTCGACCCCGCGCTGATCGACGACGCCATCGGCGGCACCGTCGACCAGGTCGGCGAGCAGGCCATGAACACCACCCGGTACGCCGTCCTCGCCGCGGGCTTCCCCGAGACGGTCCCGGCGACCACCGTGGACCGCCAGTGCGGCTCCTCCCAGCAGGCCGTCCACTTCGCCGCGCAGGGCGTCATCTCCGGCGCCTACGACCTCGTGGTCGCCTGCGGTGTGGAGTCGATGAGCCGGGTGCCGATGTGGTCCAACGTGCCCGCCGGCAAGGACCCGTTCGGGCCCGGCGTCGCCGAGCGCTATCCCGAGGGCCTGGTCCCGCAGGGGGTCAGCGCCGAGCTGATCGCCGCCAAGTGGTCCCTCACCCGGGTGCGGATGGACGAGTTCGCCGTCTCCTCGCACCACAAGGCCGCCGCCGCGTGGCGCGCCGGACTCTTCGACGCCGAGGTCGCGCCGCTGGACGGCGTCTCCCGCGACGAGAGCGTCCGCCCCGACAGCACCCCGGAGATCCTCGCCGGCCTCAGGTCCGCCTATCACGACCCCGGCTTCGCCGAGCGCTTCCCGCAGATCGAGTGGAACGTCACCGCGGGCAACGCGAGCCCGGTCAACGACGGTGCCTCGGCCGTGCTGATCACCTCCAGCGAGACCGCGGCCCGCCTCGGCCTGCGCCCGCTCGCCCGGCTGCACAGCTTCGCCGTCACCGGCTCCGACCCGCTGCTGATGCTCACCGGGGTCGTCCCGGCGACCGAGAAGGTACTGCGCAAGGCGGGGCTGACGGTGTCCGACATCGACCTCTTCGAGGTCAACGAGGCCTTCGCCAGCGTGGTGCTCGCCTGGCAGCAGGAGACCGGCGCCGACCTCGCCAAGGTCAATGTGCACGGCGGCGCGATCGCACTCGGCCACCCGCTCGGCGCCAGCGGCACCCGGCTGACCACCACGCTGGTCCATGCCATGCGGAGTCGTGGCGCCCGCTTCGGCCTGCAGACGATGTGCGAGGCGGGTGGGCTGGCGAACGCGATGGTGCTGGAAGCCGTCTGAGCGAGGGGCGGCGCGGTGCGCCGTCGATCGTCTGCCGCGCCGTTGTGGCTGGTCGCGCCCACGCGGTGGAGCCGCATGTCAGACACGGCATCGCGCCCCTTTGGGGGCGGCTACCGCGGGCGCAGGTGATGCCGCTTGCGCCAGGCCACGACCGAGCCCAGCAGCGCCGGTGCGGCGATGGCGGCCATCGCGATCAGAAAGGCGGGGGACGTCGGCGCGGAGGCGCGGGCGCCGGCGACCGCGTAGGCCGCGGTGTTCGGGACCGACCCGATCAACGTGGCCAGCAGGAACGGCCACCAGCGCATACGGGAGACGGCCGCGCAGTAGTTCGCCGCCCAGAACGGCACACCGGGAAAGAGCCGGGCCGCCAGCATCGACCGGAAGCCGTGCCGGCTCAGCTGCCCGTCGACCGCCTTCAGCCAGCGGCCCCGCAGCAGCGGACGCAGCGCGTCCTGCCCGAGGACCCGACCGAGCCCGAAGGCCACGCCCGCCCCGAGCACCGTGCCCGCCAGCGAGGTCGCGAGCCCCAGCTGGGAGCCGAACAGCGCGCCGGCGCCGAGGTTGAGCAGGGGGCGCGGCACGAACGCCACGGTGCACAGCCCGTACGCCACCGTGAACACGACGGCCGCCGCGGCCCCGCCGAGCTGTGGCGGCCAGCCGTGGGTCAGCAGCCGCTGCGGCTCGAAGACCAGCACGCCCGCGCCGGCGCCGGCGAGCAGGGCGAGCAGCAGCGACAGACGCGCATAGGGGGAGGCCAGCGCCCGCGCGCACCGGCCGGTGGATCCCGCGTGCGGCACAGGTGGCACAGGCGGGACGAGCCCTGGGGCGGCCGGGGCGACGGACAGCTCCGTGGCGGCGGCCCGAGGAGAGGCCGTGGCGGTGCCAGAGCGGTTGGCATCGAGCATCCGGTGACACTAGCCGACGACCGCGTGTGATCGACGTCAAGGGTGGGGCCGGGCGCCCATGGCGTCCGGCCCCGTGCGTTCACGCGGCGAGTGCGTGACCAGGGTGCAGTACCACCTTGGTGTAGCCCTCGATCCGCTTGTCGAACTTCTCGTACGCCAGCGGTGCCTGCTCCAGCGGCAGCTCGTGGGAGACCACGAAGCTCGGCTTGGCCCGCCCGGCGATGATCAGGTCGCGCAGCTGGCGGTTGTACCGCTTGACGTTGCACTGACCGGTGCCCATCTGCTGGCCCTTCTCGAACATCCTGCCGATGGAGACCAGCAGTTGGCCGTGCTTGGCGTGCTCGTCGGGACCGCCCGGGTCCGCGGGCACGTACAGCCCCGGTATGCCGAGCATGCCCGTCGGCCGTACCGTCTCGACCAGCTCGTTCAGGACGATGGCGGGCTCCTCGTGGCTGGCGTCGTGGGACTGGGCCTGGTAGCCGACGGCGTCGACGCCCTTGTCGGTTCCCTCACCTCCGGTCTGTTCCTTGATCTGAGCTGCCGGGTCGCCCTTGGTGAAGTCGACGGGGATCGCTCCGATCTCCGCGGCCTTGGCCAGCCGCTCGGGCACCCGGTCGACGGAGAAGACCTTCGCCGCACCGCGCAGCAACGCGGAGTAGGCGGCCATCAGCCCCACCGGTCCGGCGCCGTAGACGGCCACGCTCTCACCCGGGGACACCTGGGCGAGTTCGCACCCGTGGTAGCCCGTCGGGAAGATGTCGGCGAGCAGCACGAAGTCGGTCTCGAACTCTTCCCCCGGCGGCAGCTTCAGGCAGTTGAAATCGGCGTACGGCACCCGCAGCAGCTCGGCCTGGCCGCCCTTGTACGGGCCCATCGCCACATAGCCGTAGGCCCCGCCGGCGAAGCCGGGATTGACCGTCAGGCAGAAGCCGGTCCGTCCCGCGAGACAGTTCTTGCAGAAGCCGCAGGCGACGTTGAACGGCATCACGACGCGATCACCCTTGGACAGGGAGGTCACACCGCTGCCGACCTCCTCGACGATGCCGAGGTTCTCGTGCCCGAAGACGATGCCGGACTCGGCCGCCGTGCGGCCCTCGTACATGTGCAGGTCCGAGCCGCAAATGGCGGTCGACGTGACGCGTACGAGCACATCGTTGGGGTGCTGGATCCCAGGATCCTGGACGTCCTTCACGACCACACTGAAGGGCTCTTCATAGACGACGGCTCTCACCTGTAGTCACCTCCGCGTCGAGCGTCGGACGACGGCGGCACGGAGGGGCCGCTGCGGGAGGGACGCACTCGGAAGGCGCGGGCCCTCGGACTGTGCCGTGGCCCCATGCGCCCGCTTCACCGCCGGTACTTTCCAGGTAACGCCGGTACGGAAGCGGTGGCAAGCCCCGCCGGGCGGGGCGCCGTGCCGTCGCGGACGACGCGAGGGCGAACGTATATTCGACAGCATGGTCCGTGTCATGACCGTCACCGCCGCGACCCCGCCGGACGTGACGCGCAGCGCGCTCGCCGACACCGTGCTGGCGCGGGTGACGGCCGTGTTCCCGGCCGCCGCGGATCCCGGGCGGGCCGGCGCGATGCGGGCGTACATGAAGGACGTGGCGCCCTTCCTCGGTATCCCCACCCCGGCGCGCCGCGCCCTGGCCCGCACGGTCCTCGCGGGCACCCCCCGGCCCGACGAGGCCGACGGCACCGCGGTCGCGCTGCGCTGCTGGGCGCTGCCCGAGCGCGAGTACCACTACTTCGCGGTGGACTTCCTGCGCCGGCACGCGGGCCGGCTCTCCTCCGGCTTCCTGCCGGTCGCCCGGCACCTCGTCACCACCGTCCCCTGGTGGGACACGGTCGATCTGCTCGCCGCGCACGTGGTCGGCGGCCTGGTCGCCGCCGACCGCTCGCTCACCGAGGACATGGACGCCTGGATCACCGACGGCGACCTGTGGCTGGTGCGTACGGCACTGCTCCACCAGCTCACCCGCAAGGAACACACTGACACCGAGCGGCTGTTCACGTACTGCCTGCTGCAGTCCGGGCACCCCGACTTCTTCATCCGCAAGGCGATCGGCTGGGTTCTGCGCGAGTACGCGAAGACCGATCCCGGGGCCGTACGGGCCTTCCTGGCGCGGGAGCGGGGCCGGTTCGCCCCGCTGACCGTGCGGGAGGCGCTGAAGAACATCGGCGCCTGAGAGCGCCGTGGTTCACGTACGAAGCGCCCCGACTCACGTACGGTGAAAAATCATTCGACGCCGGACATCCGCTCGGCGATGATCGACGTCATGTTCCGGTACGCCTTCCTCCTCGCAGCATCCGCCGACGCGGATGCGCCGAAGGCTGCCGTCCCGTTCCTCACGGCCGCTGTCGACGGCGCCCGAAGCTGACCCTCTCCGGAGAATCCGGCGGACCCCGCAGGGGGAGGGTCGGCCAGTCCTCGGGGTCCCACTTCTCCTGAACGCTGAGAGGCTTCGAGGTACAGCCATGTCCAAAACGGCATACGTGCGCACCAAGCCGCACCTGAACATCGGCACCATGGGCCACGTCGACCATGGCAAGACCACCCTGACCGCCGCCATCACCAAGGTCCTCGCCCAGCGCGGGACCGGCACGTTCGTGCCGTTCGACCGCATCGACCGGGCCCCGGAGGAGGCCGCCCGCGGCATCACCATCAACATCGCGCACGTCGAGTACGAGACCGACACCCGGCACTACGCCCATGTCGACATGCCGGGCCACGCCGACTACGTCAAGAACATGGTCACCGGCGCCGCCCAGCTCGACGGGGCGATCCTCGTCGTCTCCGCGCTCGACGGGATCATGCCGCAGACCGCCGAACATGTGCTGCTCGCCCGGCAGGTGGGCGTCGACCACATCGTCGTCGCGCTCAACAAGGCGGACGGCACGGACGACGACGAACTGATCGACCTCGTCGAGCTGGAGGTCCGCGACCTGCTCACCGCCCAGGGCTACCCCGGAGACTCCGTGCCCGTCGTACGGGTCTCGGGCCTGCGGGCGCTGGAGGGCGACCCGCGCTGGACGGCGGCCGTCGAGGCGCTGCTCGACGCGGTGGACACATATGTGCCGATGCCGGAGCGGTATCTGGACGCGCCGTTCCTGCTGCCGGTGGAGAACGTGCTGACCATCACCGGACGGGGGACCGTGGTCACCGGGGCCGTCGAGCGCGGCACGGTCCGGGTCGGTGACCGGGTCGAGGTGCTCGGCGCGGGGGTCGAGACGGTCGTCACCGGAGTCGAGACCTTCGGCAAACCGATGCAGGAGGCCCAGGCGGGGGACAATGTGGCGCTGCTGCTGCGGGGTGTCCCGAGGGACGCGGTCAGGCGGGGCCATGTCGTGGCCGCGCCCGGCAGCGTGGCGCCCCGCCGCCGGTTCACCGCGCAGGTGTATGTGCTCTCCGCGCGGGAGGGCGGCCGTACGACACCGGTGTCCAGCGGGTACCGGCCGCAGTTCTACATCCGTACGGCGGATGTGGTCGGGGTCGTGGACCTGGGGGAGGAGGCTGTCGTGCGGCCCGGGGAGACGGTGACCATGACCGTCGAGCTGGGGCGTGAGGTTCCGCTGGAGCCGGGGCTCGGCTTCGCCGTCCGCGAGGGCGGGCGGACCGTCGGCGCGGGGACCGTCATCGCCGTGGGCTGAACCGTTGCGCGCTCGCCCCACAATGGATGAGTGAACGCATCGATACCCGTCACCAGAACCGTCGACCACGGCATCGCCAAGCTGATGCCCGATGTGGACCGGGAGCGAGCCTGGTTGCTCACGGTCGACGGGGCGCCGCAGTCGTACGTCGATCTCGACGAGCCGGCGTATCTGGAGTTCGAGTACGCGCGGCGGCTCGGCTTTGTGCTGGACGCCGTGGCCGAGGCGGGGCGGGCGCTGGACGTGGTGCATCTCGGGGGAGGGGCGCTGACCCTGCCCCGCTATGTGGCGGCCACCCGGCCCGGCTCCAGGCAGGACGTCGTCGAGGCCGACGCCGCACTGCTGGAGCTGGTCGTCGAGCACCTGCCGCTGCCGGCGGGCTCGGGCATCGCGCTGCACACGGCCGATGCCCGAGCCTGGCTGGAGGCGGCCCCGGACGACTCGGCCGATGTGCTGATCGGCGACGTGTTCGGCGGGTCGCGGGTGCCGGCGCACCTGACCACGCTCGCCTACGCCCGCGAGACCGAGCGGGTGCTGCGGCCGGGCGGGGTCTATCTGGCGAACCTTGCCGACGCGGCGCCGTTCGGCTTCCTCCGCTCCCAACTGGCCACATTCGCCGGGTACTTCGCGGAGCTGGTGCTGATCGCCGAGCCGGGGGTGCTGCGCGGCCGGCGGTTCGGGAACGCGGTGCTCGTCGCCTCGCACCGGCCGCTCGACACGGCCGCCCTGGCCCGCCGCGCCGCATCGGACGCGTTTCCGGCACGGGTCGAACATGGCACGGCGGTAAGGGAGTTCACCGGCTCCGCGCGGCCGGTCGAGGACACCGACGCGGTGCCGTCACCCGAGCCCCCCGATGGGGCGTTCGGCATCGGCTGACGCGGCCGCGGTGGTCAGCAAGGAATGGTCACGGCCCGCCCAGGAGGGCCTGCGCGGGCCGTGCGGGGTCACTGGTTCGTCGGGTCTCCGTGCAGCCGGACCGAGCTGAGGATCTTCATGATGGTCGCCTCGGGCACCTCGTCCTTCACGCCCTTGGCCCCGTAGAAGTTGAACGACACATAGTCGTTGACCGAGTTCTGGAAGCCGAAGGTGAGCGCCTTGCCGTCGCTCGCGCACTTGCCCTTGCGGGGCGTGTGGGAGGACCGGGCCCATCCGTAACTGCCCTTGATGCCCGAGGCGGTGACGAAGGGGGTGCCCTTCTTGTCGAAGGAGATGCTCTTCTTGTCGGGCTGGGTGTAGCCGCCGTAGACCCACCAGGCCGGCGTGTTGACCGCGATCTCGTCCGTGCTCTTGGCACCGCTCGCGCCCTTGGAGCCCACGACCGCCAGCGGGGTGTCGTCGGTGTGGCCGTCCTTGTCGTCGTCGGAGCTGCACCACTTCGGCTGGTCCTTGGCGGTGCCCGACTGGATGATGTTGTCCATCTGCCCGTTCTTCTTCTTGGGCAGGTCGAAGCCGATGTCGAGGCCGGGGGACTGGATCTCCCAGTCCGCGGGCACGTCGTAGGCGACGCCCCACCGGGGGTTCACCACGACCTTCCAGCCGGGGATGGTCGGCTTCTCCGTCTGGGTGCCGCGCGGGTCGTCGGTCACCGATGCGGAGGGCGAGGGCGGCGAGGTGGGCGACTGACTCGCATGCTGCCCGCCCTTGCCACCGGCCTGGTCGTTCTTGTCGTCCTTCTTGCCGAGGACGAGATAGCCGGTCACACCGGCGGCGACCACGACCGCCGCGGCCGCGACGATCGCGATCAGCTTGGCGCGGCCGCCGCCCTGCGGGGGCTGCGGGACGGGCACGGTGGGTGGCTGCTGCTGCCCCCACTGCTGCTGCTGACCGTACGGCCCGGCCTGCGGATACTGCTGGTATCCGGGCTGCTGGTACGGGTTCGGCTGCTGGTAACCCGGCTGCTGATACGGATTGTCCTGCGGCGGTTGCTGCGGGTTGTTCTGCGGGTTTGGCACGCCCCCTGGCGGCTGCTGATCTGGCCACATGGCCAGCAACCCTAGTGCTGTCACGGACACGATTGGGTCACCGGTCCTTGTCAGGGTGGTAGCGATACGGGGTCGGCGGCCGCTGGGGCTGGTCAGATTCTGCTACCCGCGAGTAACATTACGGCCATGAGCGCAGACCAGATGTCGATCGGCGAGATGCTCGCCGCCACCGTGCCCATGGCCCGGACGCTGAACCTGGAGTTCGTCGAGACCACGGCGGACAAGGCCGTGGTGGCCCTGCCGGACCAGGACGCCTACCACAACCACGTGGGCGGGCCGCACGCCGGTGCGATGTTCACGCTCGGGGAGTCGGCCAGCGGCGCCATCGTGCTGGCCGCCTTCGGGGACCAGCTCGCGCGCGCGGTGCCGCTCGCCGTCCGCGCCGAGATCGCCTACAAGAAGCTGGCGATGGGCGCCGTCACCGCGACCGCCACGCTGGGCCGCCCGGCCGCCGAGGTCGTCGCCGAACTGGACGCCGGGCAGCGCCCCGAGTTCCCCGTGGCGGTCGAGATCCGGCGCGCGGACGGCGCCGTGACGAGCGAGATGACCGTCGTGTGGACGCTGCGTCCCAACGGCTGAGGGCGGGCAAGGCATGCGGGAGCGGGGCCCTTTCGAGGGCCCCGCTCGTCGTGTGCGGGGTCTCAGGCGGCCCGGCCGTGTGTGCGGGGTCTCAGGCGGCCCGGCGGTCGTCCCGGGCGGCGGGCCCGCCGTCCTCCAGGCATGCACGAACTCCTTGCGCCAGTCGCTGAATTCGGGCCCGAGGTCCGGGCGCGCACGGGCCGGGCGGGCCACCGTGCGCAGATAGCCGGCCTTGTCGCCGGTGTCGTAGCGCGGACCGTCGAAGACGACCCCGTGCACCGTGCCGCCCGCCGCGAGGTCCTGGAGCGCGTCCGTCAGCCGGATCTCGCCACCGCGGCCCGGCGCGGTGCGCTCCAGGACGTCGAACACGGCCGGGTCGAGGACATAGCGGCCGATGACCGCGTACCGGCTCGGCGCGGTCCCGGGCGCCGGCTTCTCCGCCGGGCCCCTCACCCGTACGACGCCCCGCTCGTCCGTCGGTTCCACCACCGCGCAGCCGTAGAGGTGGGCCTGCTCCGGGGTGACCTCCATCGGCCGGGCCGGATCGCGCACCGCGTCCAGGCGTACGGTGTCGCCCCTGGCGGCCGGCGCCTGCTCCAGTTCGAAGGCGTTGTCGAAGTGGTCCTCGATGGCGCGCTTGTGCCGGCCGGTACGACCGCCAAGCATGGGAACCGGCTGTGAAGTGATACCGGCGGTAACTGTGCGGTAATTCGCCGACTTTGAAGTCGTGTCAATCGAACTTCTTGTTTCCTGTGAGGCGCATGTGCGATCGTGAGCCTCCCCGCGGGAGGGCAAAGGCGGGCGCCTGAGCGCCAAGGCCGGCCCTTTAGGTACGTACCAGATCTAGGTATGCGCCACATCGGTACTGCTTTCCGACAGGACGGCATTTCGCGTGCGGTCCTGCGGCTGGAAAGGAAATGGTTCCGTGCAGTCCCCACACCCCCCACGCCCGCCGTACCCGCCCCTGCCCGGATCGCCCGGGGAGTCCGACCGTGATCTCGTCGCCGGACTCGGCGGCCCGCACCACATCCACCATCACGCCGTCGCCCTGCTGCTGGCCCGCCACTGGCGGGCCGCCCGCGACTACGCGATCGTCTGCCTGGCCTCCGCCGGTCCCACCGCCCAACTCGTCGCCACCGCAGCCTTCCACGAGGTCCTCGGCCGGCTGGCGGGCGGAGCGATCGGCGGCGCCCTGCGTCCCCAGCTCCTGACCGCCGTCCGCGACAGCGTCCGCGCCTGGGCGGCGGACGGCATCGCCTGTGCGACCCTGCCGGAATTGCGCCGGCCCACCGGTGGTCGCGGACTGCGGGCGACAAAGCCCGGAACGCCGGAAAGACGACAACTCGCCGAACGTGCTTTCCGGGCCCTTCCCGGCGGCTCGCAATGCCTTCTGTGGCACACCGAGGTCGAAGCCGAACCCATTCACATACCCGCTGGTCTGCTGGGTATCGCCCCGGCCACCGCGGCGGCCGCCCTGGAACGGGCGTGCGAGCAATTCCGCGCGGGTTGCGTACGCGCCCACCGAGAACTCGCGCCCACCAGGGAATGCCGTTTCTACAACCGGCTCCTGGACGTCCCGCTGCGCCGTGGCGGCGTCCTGCTGCCGGATGTACGGCAGCATCTGACAGTCTGCGCGTACTGCCGCAGCGCCGCCGAGACCTTCGCGCTGTTCGACGACGGTCTCGGCCAGCTGCTCGCCGAGACCGTGCTCGGCTGGGGAGCCCGCCGCTACCTCGACTCGCGTCCCGGGCGCGGCGCCGCCGAGGAGATACCGCCCGCGCCCGTGCCCGACCCGGTGGCAGCGGCGCCCGGCGGCCGGCATCGCACCGCGCCCGGCGGCCGCCACCGCACCGCCCTGGCCCTCGGCGTGGCACTGACCTCGCTCGCGCTGCTTGCCACCGTCCTCGTCGTCCGCAGCTGGTCGGATGACAACGGTGTCCCCGCACCCGGCGCCACCTGGGGCGCGCCCGCCGGCCGCAGCACCCGCCCGAACGGCACCGCGGACGCCCGCTCCGTCACCTCCCCCTCCGCCCCCACCGCCGCCTCGGCCGGCGACCCCGTCGAGGTCGCCCACGGCAGCCTGCGCGATCTGCGCTCCGGCCGCTGCCTGGACGTACGCGGGGAACTCGCCGGACCGGCCGCGGGCGTGGGGCTCGTACCGTGCTCGTCCGCGGCCACGCAGCAGTGGTCGTACCGGGACGACGGACTGCTGCGCAACGCCGCCGACCCGGCCCGGTGCCTGGCTGCCGACCCCGGTACGAAGAGCGTCGTGCTCGCCGGCTGCGTCGTACACCCCGGAGAGGTGACGTACGACTTCACCGTGCGCGGCGAGATCCTGCCGCGCGGGCGGGCGGGCCTCGCGCTCGCCGCCGGCTCCGGTTCCGGCGGCGCCTCCGCCGGCGTCGGGCTGGCACCGCGGGACGGTTCGCCGGAGCAGCGCTGGGCGCTGGACCCGGACGCGGACGGGAACGGGGACGGGATACGGCGGCCCCATGCGGCGCCGGGCGGGGCGGGCGCTCCGGGCGGTCCGGGGGCGCCGGTGGCTCCGGCCGGTCCGGGTGCGGACGGCGGTCGTGGTGACGCTTCGGACGGCGGCGGGCCACCGGGGGACCGGCGGCCGGGGGACCCGGAGGGCGCTGCCGCGGGCGAGGGGCACGACGGCGCGGGCGGCGGGCCGGGGGAGCCGGGTGCGTCGGGCCCGGCCGACCGGACCCGGATCGCTCAGGTCCGCGCCGAGCGCCATCGGCGCCGCGGTGATTCCGTCCCGCCCGTCCCGCCCGTCCCGCCCGTCCTGGCCGGCGCGGCGGTGCGCGTGGCGCACGGCGTCCGGTTGCCGATCGCCGGCCCGGTCGCCGCCCTGCTGGCGACGGCGGTGCGGACACTGCCGCGCTGACGTGCTGCGAGCCGGCTCCGGCACGCCTGATCGCGTTCGAGCCACAGCGCCGAAGTCATGCGGAATTTACAGACGTCGCGGGAATGTCCCGGCGCGTTGCGGCCGGGTAATTGCACGGTGAAGCGGTCGGCCGCTTTGACGGGGTTGTGGTGGTGTGGCGCGTGGACCCGAAGGGTCCCGCGCTCGCACTCGCGAGCTGAATGACGGCTTTTCCCGGTTCTTGCGCGGAATTCGACCACCTGGCCGAATCGCTGTCGCCGGCCGTGAAAAGGCCGCGTCGTTATTGACCCGTGAGTAGGTCACGGCTAGGTTCCGGTGCCCTCGCACCAGATCGTTCCGCCGCACACACCCCCACCGTGCTGTCTCGCCGATCGTGCCGGAGCATCATGACCTCGCCTGTGCGCGCCCATGACCTCGTCCTGTGCCTCACCCCCTGCGGAGAACCCGACGCAGGTCTCACCGCCGCCGCCGGCGCCGCCGGGGCGCTCGGCATCCTCGACCTCGGTAGCGGCGACCGGAGATCACGAGAGGAGTTGTCGCGGCTGAGACGCGCCGCGACGGGCCCCTTCGGGATACGGGTGACGGGGCGCTGCGCCCTGACCCCGGCCGACGTCGGGGACACCCCCGACACCGTGGTCCTCACCCCGGACGCATCCTGGAAATTCACCGAACTCGCCGCATTCTGTCGGGTGTTGGCCGAGGTCACCGACCTCGGACAGGCTCGAGCGGCCGTACGCGCCGGTGCCCGGGGGCTGATCGCCCGGGGCGCCGAGAGCGGCGGCCGGGTCGGCGAGCTGAGCACCTTCGTCCTGCTGCAACAGCTGCTGTCCGACGAGGAGTCGGGCGCGGTCCCGGTCTGGGCGTGCGGTGGCATCGGGCCCCGTACGGCGGCCGCCGCCGTGACCGGCGGGGCCGCCGGGGTCGTCCTCGACACCCAGCTCGCGCTGCTCCCCGAATCGGCGCTGCCGGAGGCGGTGCGGGCGCTGCTGCGTCCCCTGGACGGCTCGGAGACCGTGATGCTGGGCGGCCACCGGGTCCTGCGGCGCCGCGGACCGGACGCCCCGCGACCGCCGGCCGACGACCCCGACGCCGTCGCGTCCCTCCTGGGCACCCGCGATCCACGGACACAACTCCTCCCGGTGGGCCAGGACAGCTTCCTCGCCTCCCGCTTCGCCGAACGGTACGGAGACATACGGCGGGTGGTGCGGGCGGTGACGACGGCGATCCACGGCGTGGCCGACGGGCAGCCGGGGCGGGTGGAGACGCACGAGCCGGCTGCCACAAGCCCGGCGCCGCCGCCGACCACCCCCCGCACCACCGCCGGGCCGGCCGGCGCGCTGCGGGCCGGGTCGGTCATGAGCCGGGCACTGGGTACCCGGCTCCCGGTCGCGCAGGGGCCGATGACCCGGGTCAGTGACCAGGCAGGATTCGCCGCCGCCGTCGCCGGGGACGGGGCGCTGCCGTTCCTCGCGCTGGCCCTCGCCGACGGCGAGCGGACCCGGTCGCTGCTCACCGAGGCGCGGGCCGTGCTGGACGGACGGCCCTGGGGCGTCGGGGTGCTCGGCTTCGCACCCGAGCAGATCAGGAACGCCCAGCTGGACGCCGTACGGGAGCTGCGGCCCACGCACGCGATCGTCGCCGGCGGACGGCCCGCCCAGGCCGAGACGCTGGAGCGGGCCGGGATCCGCACCTTCCTGCACGTGCCCTCGCCGGGTCTGCTGCGGCAGTTCCTGGACGCGGGCGTGCGCCGGTTCGTGTTCGAGGGTGCCGAGTGCGGCGGCCATGTCGGACCGCGGGCGTCCTTCCCGCTGTGGGAGGCCCAACTCGCCGTACTGGAGGACTTCCTGGCCGAGGCCGACGACGCGCAGGCCCGGCGGCTGGAGGTGTTCTTCGCGGGCGGTGTGCACGACGAGCGGTCGGCGGCGATGGTCGCGGCCCTGGCCGCGCCGCTCACCGACCGGGAAGCCGCCGTCGGCGTCCTCATGGGCACCGCCTACCTGTTCACCGAGGAGGCGGTCGCCCACGGCGCCGTGCGGCCGCTGTTCCAGCGGCAGGTCCTCGCCGCCACCACGACCGCCCTGCTGGAGACCGCCCCCGGCCACGTCACCCGCTGCGTCCCTAGCCCCTTCACCGCCGACTACCGTGCCCGGGAGGCCGCGCTGCGGGCGCAGGACCTGCCGGACCGCGACATCTGGGAGCGCCTGGAGCGGCTCAACGTGGGCCGGCTGCGCATCGCCAGCAAGGGCGTCGAGCGCGCCGCGGACGGCGCGTTGACGGCCGTCGACGAGGAACGGCAGCTCACGGACGGGATGTTCATGGCCGGCGAGGTCGCCGTGCTGCGCTCGGCCACCACCACCCTCGCGGAGCTGCACCACGCGGTGACCGACGGCGCCGCCGACTTCCTGACCCGGCGGGCCGCCCGGCCCGGTCCGTCCTCCGTCGCCGAGCCGGCTGCGCCCGCGCCGCTCGACATCGCGATCGTCGGTATGGCCTGCATGTTCCCCCAGGCACCGGACCTCGCCGCCTTCTGGTCCACCGTCGTCACCGGCCGCGACGCCGTCACCGAGGTGCCGCCGGAGCGCTGGGATCCGGCCGTGCACCACACCGCCGGCCGCACGGCGTCCAAATGGGGCGGTTTTCTGCCCCGGATCCCCTTCGACCCGCTGCGCTACGGCATCCCGCCCGCCTCCCTTGGCAGCATCGAGCCCGTCCAGCTGCTCTCCCTGGAAGCGGCCCGCCGGGCGCTGGAGGACGCCGGGTACGGCGAGCAGGGGCGGGAGTTCGACCGGGCGCGGACCGCCGTCGTCTTCGGCGCCGAGGCGGGCAGCGACCTGTCCAACGCCGCCACCCTGCGCGCCGTCCTCCCCTCGTACTACGGCGAGGTCCCCGCCGGCATCGAGGAGCAGCTGCCCCGGCTGACCGAGGACTCCTTCCCCGGCATGCTCGCCAATGTCATCTCCGGCCGCATCGCCAACCGGCTCGACCTCGGCGGCGCCAACTTCACCGTGGACGCCGCCTGCGCCTCCTCCCTCGCCGCCCTCGACGTGGCCTGCAAGGAACTCGTCTCCCACGCCAGCGACACCGTGCTGTGCGGCGGCGCCGACCTGCACAACGGCATCAACGACTTCGTCCTGTTCTCCTCCGTCCACGCGCTCTCCCCGACCGGACGCTCCCGCGCCTTCGACGCCTCGGCCGACGGCATCGCCCTCGGCGAGGGCGTCGCCTGCGTGGTCCTCAAGCGGCTCGCGGACGCCGAACGCGACGGCGACCGGATCTACGGCGTGGTCAAGGGCCTCGGCTCCGCGAGCGACGGCCGCTCCCTCGGCCTGACCGCACCCCGCCCCGAAGGCCAGCGGGCGGCCCTGGAGCGGGCGTACCGCAACGCCGGTGTCTCGCCCGCCGACGTCGGCCTCGTCGAGGCGCACGGCACCGGCACCGTCGTCGGCGACCGCACCGAACTCGCCGTGCTCACCGAGGTGTTCGACGAGGCCGGGGCCGACACGGGCGGCTGTGCGCTCGGCTCGGTCAAGTCGCAGATCGGGCACACCAAGTGCGCCGCCGGACTCGCCGGACTGATCAAGACCGCCCTCGCGCTGTACACCGGGATCACCCCGCCCACCCTGCATCTGGAGCGGCCCAACCCGGCCTGGACGGAGGGCGCCGGCCCGTTCGCCTTCCACACCCGCGCCCGGCCGTGGACCGCACCGGCCGCCGAACGCCTCGCCGGAGTCAGCGCGTTCGGCTTCGGCGGCACCAACTTCCATGCGGTGCTGGCCGCGCACGCCGACGCCGTGGCGCCCCGCCAGGCCCTGGACGACTGGCCCGCCGAGCTGTTCCTCTTCCGCGGGCGGGACACGGCGGCCGCCCACCGGCAGGCCGCGGAGATCCTCCGGGCCGCCGAGGCCGACGGCCGCCCCTGGCGCCTGCGCGACCTCGCCCTGGCCGCGGCCCGCCGCGCCGACACCTCGCACGAACCGGTACGGGCCGCGGTCGTCTCCCGCGACACCGGGGAACTCGCCGGGCAGCTACGGCGGCTCCTCGCCGGCGAGCACGATCCGGCCGCGGGGATCCATGCCGCGGACCCTGACGGGGGTTCTGCCGAGGCCTCTGCCGAGGCCTCTGCCGAGGGCCAGACCGCCTTCCTCTTCCCCGGGCAGGGCAGCCAGCGCCCCGGCATGCTCGCCGACCTCCTGGTCCACCTCCCCGAGCTGCGGCACTACCTGGACCTCGGCCGAGCACACGCCGACACCGTCCATCCGCCGGCCGCCTTCGACGACACCGCCCGTGAGCGCCGCCGCGCGGCCCTCACCGACACCAGGGTCGCCCAGCCCGCCCTCGGCATCACGGGCCTCGCCGCCCACGCCTTCCTCACCTCGGCCGGGGTCCACCCCGACCATGCCGCCGGGCACAGCTACGGCGAACTGGTCGCCCTCGCCGCGGCCGGCGCCCTCGACCCCGAGACCCTGCTGGAGCTGAGCACCGAGCGGGCCGGCGCGATCCTGACGGCGGCGGGCGACGACCCCGGCACCATGGCCGCCGTCGGCGCCGGAGCCGAGACCGTCGTACACACCCTGCGCTCGGCCGGAGCGCCCGGCTCGGTCGTCGTCGCCAACCTCAACGCGCCCGACCAGACCGTGATCTCCGGACCCACGGCGGATGTCGACACGGCCGTGCGGCTGCTGCGGGACGCGGGCCTCGGGGCCCGGCGCATCCCCGTGGCCTGCGCCTTCCACAGCCCGGTCGTCGCCGCGGCGGGCGAGCGGTTCGCCAAGGTGCTCGCGGACCGGACGGTACGCACGCCCGAGTTCCCCGTCTGGGCCAACCGCACCGCCGCGCCCTATCCGCCCGGCCCCGACGCGGTGCGCTCCGAACTCGCCGCCCAGATCGGCGCCCCGGTCGCCTTCGCCGCCCAGATCGAGGCGATGTACGAGGCCGGCGCCCGCGTCTTCGTCGAGGCGGGCCCCGGCACGGTCCTCACCCGGCTGGTCGGACGGATCCTCGGCGACCGCCCGCACCGCACGGTCGCCTGCGAACCGGCCGCCGACAGCGGGCTGCGTGGCTGGCTCGACGCCCTCGCCCGGCTCGCCGTCGCCGGACAGCCGGTGCGCACCGCCTGGCTGCTGCGCGGCCGCGACGCCGTCGACGCCCTGCGCACCCCGGCGCCCGCCCGGCCCGGCTGGACGGTCGACGGCCAGCTCGTCCGCACCGCCGACGGAGCACTCCTGCCCGGTGCCCTCGCACCGGCCCGACGAGTCGTGGAGACGACCGTGACCACCGACCAGCCGCACGGCGCCCCGGCCGACCGGGACGCGCTCATCTCCGAATTCCTGCGCACCAGCCGGGAGATGATCGCCGCCCAGCGCGATGTCCTCCTCACCTATTTCGGCGCCGGTGCCGGCGCCACGCCACCGGCCCCGGTCGCACCCGCGCCGATATCGGCGGCTGCGGTGCCGATCCTCGAACTCCAGCCGGTCACCGAGGAGTTGGCCGAGCCGGACCGTGCGGAGCCGGTGGCTGACGTGGCCCGGGTCGTCCTGGAGATCATCAGCGAGCGCACCGGCTACCCCGTCGACATGATCGAGCCCGATCTCGATCTGGAGGCGGACCTCAGCATCGACTCGATCAAGCGCGCCGAGATCGCGGGCGAACTCGCCAGACGCCTCGGCATCGGGGACGGCGCCCAGGTCCTGGACGACGCCGAACTGGAGGAACTGGCCAAGGCGCGTACGGCGGCGGCCGTCACGGGTTGGCTGACGGCTCGGATCGGCACGCACACCGGTGCGGGAGACGGACCAGGTGAGGGGGACGGACCCGGCGAGAGCGGCGGACCCGGTGCGGAAGGTGGACCAGGTGTGGGGGACGGACCAGGCGAGAGCGTCGGAACCGGCGAGAGCGGCGGATCCGGTGAGGGGGGCGGACAAGCCGGCCGGTCGGCCGAGGTGACGTTCACCGACGACCGGGACGGGGGAGCCGAGCCGCGGCCCGCGCCGGCGGACCTGCCCGCACTGGGTGTCGCTCCCAGGCGGTGCGTGCTCCAGCCTGTGCCCCTGCCGGAGCCGGAGCCTGAACCGGCCCCTGGCCCGGACCCCGCGCTGGCCGGACGGCGGTTCGCCCTCCTGGGGGGCGGGGACGGCACGGCGGCCGAGGTCGCGGCGCGGCTCGCGGCACACGGCGCCGGCACCGTGACCCTCGACCGGGCGCACCTCCTCGCCGATGCCGACGGCCCCGTCGACGGCGTCGTCTACCTCGGCGCGCTGCCCGGCCCCGACCTCCCGGTGCTGCCCGACGCCTTCCCGGTGCTCCGGGCGGCACTCGCCCGCGACCCGCGCCGGCTGCTCGCCGTCCGGGCCGCCGGTCCCGCGGGCGCGTTGCGCGCCGCCGGTCTGGACGGCCTGTTCCGTAGCGTCGGCCGCGAGTACCCGGACCTGACGGCACGGGTCGTCGCCGCGGCCGACACCGCCCCGGTGGCCGTCGCCGACGCCGTACTCACCGAGCTGCGCGCGCCCGGCCCGGAATCCGTCGTCCTGCGTACCGCGGCCGGCGCCCGGCAGGGACTGGAGCTGGTGCCCGCACCGCTCGGCCCGCTCGCCGCCACCGGCGCCGGACCGGCGGGACCCGGCGCCGCCGAAGCGGCCGCGCTCGGCCTCGACCGGGACTCCGTCGTCCTGCTGGTCGGCGGTGCCCGGGGCATCACCGCGAAATTCGCGGCCACGCTGGCCGGCGCCTGCCGCTGCCGGGTCGAGCTGCTGGGCCGCACCCCCGCGCCCACCGCCGCCGAGGACCCGCGCACCGCCGCCGCCCGCACCCCCGAGGAGCTGCGCGCGGCCCTCGCGGCCGGGCCCGGCGCACCGAAGCCCGCCGAGATCAACCGGGCCGCCGAACTGATCCTCGCCCAGCGGGAGATCGCCACGACCCTCGCGGAGCTCGGCGCACTCGGCAGCGAGGCCCGCTACCGCCCGGTGGACTTCCGGGACCGGCACGCCGTCCTGCAGACGGTCAAGGAGATCCACGCCGAACACGGCCGCCTCGACGGAGTCGTCTTCGCCGCCGGCGTGATCGAGGACCGGCTGATCGCCGACAAGACCCCCGAGTCCTTCCAGCGGGTCTACGGTACGAAGACGGCCGGGGCGGCCGCGCTGTTCGCCGCCCTGGACGACCTGCCCGGCACGCCCGCGTTCACCGTGCTGTTCGGCAGCATCGCCGCTGTCCTCGGCAACCGCGGCCAGGCCGACTACGCCGCCGCCAACGACGCCCTCGAAGCGCTCGGCGCCGACTGGGCCGCCCGCACCGGCGGCCGCGCGCTGACCGTCCACTGGGGACCCTGGGCGCCGTCCGGCACGCACAGCGGCATGGTCGGCGCGGAACTCGGCCGCGCATACGCCCGGCGCGGCATCGAGCTGATCGACCCGGACGAGGGCACCGCGGCCCTGCTCCGGGAACTCGCCTGGGGCGAGCCGTCGGCCCGAGCCGTCGTCTACACCGCGTCGGGCTGGTGACATGACGGAGCGTCATACCCCCGTCGCCATTGTCGGGATGGCGGTGCTGCTGCCCGGCGCCCCCGGCCTCGACGCCTACTGGCGCAACCTGCGCGACGGCGTCGACGCGGTCCGCGACGTCCCCGCGGACCGCTGGGACGCCGACTACTACCGGCCCGGTACGGCCGCCGGTCCCGCCGCCCCCGACCAGGTGTACTGCCGACGCGGCGGCTTCGTGGACGGGCCGGCCGAGGTGGATGTCACCCGGTACGGCATCATGCCCGCCTCGGTACCCGGCACCGAACCCGATCAGCTCATCGCCCTCGACGTGGCCGCCGCCGCGCTCGCCGACGCGGGCGGTGCGGAACGGCTGCCCGAACGCCACCGGATCGGCGTCGCGCTCGGGCGCGGCGGCTATCTCACCCCGGGCCTGGTCCGTCTGGACCAGCGGGTCCGTACGGCCGGACAGCTGACCCGCACCCTGGGCGAGCTGCTGCCGGACCTCTCCGCCGGCCAACTCGACCGTATCCGCGCGGCGTTCACCGAGCGGCTCGGCCCGGACAGCCCGGAGTCCGCGATCGGCCTGGTCCCGAACCTCGCCGCTTCCCGCATCGCCAACCGGCTCGACCTGCGCGGCCCCGCCTACACCGTCGACGCGGCCTGTGCCTCCTCCCTGGTCGCCGTCGACCAGGCGGTCACCGAACTCACCACCGGCCGCTGCGACCTGATGCTGGCCGGGGGAGTGCACCACTGCCACGACATCACCCTCTGGAGCGTCTTCGCCCAACTCCGCGCCCTGTCCCCGAGCCAGCGCATCCGCCCCTTCCACCGCGGCGCCGACGGCATCCTCATCGGCGAGGGCACCGGCGTCGTCGTACTCAAGCGCCTCGCGGACGCCGAACGCGCCGGTGACCGCGTGTACGCGGTGATCCGGGGCACCGGCGTGGCAAGCGACGGCCGCACCGCGAGCCTGGCCAGCCCCGACCCCGGCGGACAGGCCCGCGCCGTACGGCAGGCCTGGCAGGCCGCCGGGCTCGACCCCGCCGCACCGGACTCCCTCGGCCTGCTGGAGGCGCACGGCACCGCCACCCCCGCCGGTGACGCGGCCGAACTCGCCACCCTGGCCGAGGTGTTCGGACCGGCCGTGCGCGGCGCCGACGGCTTCCGCCCGGTCCTCGGCTCGGTGAAGTCGATGATCGGCCACACCATGCCGGCCGCCGGGGTCGCGGGCCTCGTCAAGGCCGCTCTCGCCCTGCACCACGGCACCCTCCTGCCCACCCTCCACTGCGAGGAACCCCATCCCGCCCTGGCCGCCACCCGCTTTCGCACCGTGGAGCGGTCCGGGCCCTGGGAGACCGACGCCCGGCAGCCGGTCCGCCGCGCCGCCGTGAACGCCTTCGGCTTCGGCGGGATCAACGCGCATGTGGTGCTGGAGGAGGCGCCGGGCACCCGTGCGAGGGCCCGTGCGCGCTCCGCGCCCGTCCCCGGCGCCGCTTCAGCCCCCGCCGCTTCCGTTTCCGCTTCCGTTCCTGTTCCCGGCTCTGCTTCCGCTGACGCTTCCGCGCAGGTCAGGGAGGTCGAGCCGATCCTGTTGCTCGCCGCCGGCAGTGTGGCGGACCTCGCCGCGCTGCTCGGCTCCGACGACGCGGCCGTGCTCGCCGCCGGGCTCGACCCGGCCCGGCCGGATCCCGGTGCCGGTCCCGTCCGGCTCGGGATCGTCGCCCCGACCGCCAAGCGGCTCGCCCTGGCCCGCCGTGCGGTCGCCAAGGGCCGCGCCTGGCAGGGCCGCGGCGATGTGTGGTTCCGGCCGGGCCCGCTGCTCGGCCGGGCCGGCGACAGGCTGGCGTTCGTCTTCCCCGGCCTGGAAGGCGACTTCACACCCCGCACGGACGACATCGCCGCCCACTTCGGCCTCACCCCGCCGCCCGCCACGGACGTCCGGGTCGGCGACGTCGCACGGCACGGCTTCGGCGTCGTCGGCGTGGGCCGCCTGCTGGAGGGGGCGCTGCGCGGCATGGGCGTCGTACCGGACGCGGTCGCCGGGCACAGCGTCGGCGAATGGACGGCCATGGCGGCGGCCGGACTGTACGCACCGGACCAGGTCGACGCGTTCATGGCCGAGTTCGACCCGGACGCGGTCACCGTCCCCGGTCTGGCCTTCGCCGCCCTCGGCACCTCCGCCGCGCAGGTCCGCGCCGCGCTCGCCGAGTCCTGGGCGGACTCCGGGATCGTGCTCTCCCATGACAACGCGCCCCGCCAGTCCATGGTCTGCGGACCCGGCCCGGCGGTCGGGGAGTTCGTACGGTCCTTGCGCGCCCAGGGCGTGATCTGCCAGGTGCTGCCCTTCCGGTCCGGCTTCCACACGCCGATGCTGGAGCCGTACCTCGCGCCCATCGAGGAGGCCGCCGGACGCTTCCGGCTGCATCCGCCGACCGTGCCGGTGTGGTCGGGTACGACCGCGGCGCCCTTCCCGGAGGCGGAGGACGCGGTACGCGCGCTGTTCGTGCGGCACCTGCTGGAGCCCGTCCGCTTCCGCGAGCTGACCGAGGCGCTCTACGGCGCCGGGCACCGCGTCTTCGTGCAGGCCGGCCCCGGCCGGCTCACCTCTCTGATCGGCGACACCCTCGGTGACCGCGATCACCTGGCCGTCGCCGCCAACGCGCCCGAGCGCGACGGCATGGCCCAACTGCGCCGCGTGGCAACGGCGTTGTGGACGGCCGGGGCGTCGACGGTGCCCGCACTGCCCGCCCGTACCGCGCCGCCCGCGCCCTCCCGACGGCGCCGCCCGCCCGTCCGCCTCGACCTCGGCAGCGCCCTCGTCTCCCTGGACACGCCGACCCTCACCACCCTCCGCGCCGAACTGCGCCCGCACGCGCCCGCGGCGGCCCCGCCCCGCCCCGACCGTCCCGGTGCTGGTGCCGGTGCCGGTGGAGCGGCCGCTCCAGGTGGACCGGCCGCTCCCGGCCTCGGTGAACTGGACGGCCTCGCCGCACGCTTCCCGGTCGCCGCCGAACTGACCGCCCTGCTGCGGGACACCGCGGGCACGGCGGCCCAGTTGATCACCGCCGGCCGTACCCCGGCGGGCACCGCCCCCACCGCGTCCCCCCTCCCCGCACCGGCCACACAGGTACCGGCCACCCCCGTACCGGCCGCCCCCACCCCGGCGACCACCACCCTCCACGTCTCCCCGCAGACCATGCCGCACCTCCTGGACCACTGCTTCTTCCCACAGCGCGCCGGCTGGCCGGACGTCGAGGACCGCTGGCCGGTGGTTCCCGCGACCACCATCGTCCGGCACCTGATGGACGCGGCGGAGGCGGCGGCGCCCGGACTGCGGGCGGTCGCCGTGCACGAGGCCCGCTTCGACCGCTGGCTCACCGCCACACCCCCCGTCGACGTACCGGTCACCGTCACACCGGACCCCAGCAGCCCCGGCCGCGTCTCCGTCGCCTTCGGCCCCACGGCCCGCGCCACGGTCGAACTCGCCCCGCAGCACCCCGGACCGCCCCCGCCGGCCCCGCTCCCCGACGCCGCCGAGCGCCGCCCCGAGCACACCGCCGCCCAGATCTACCGGGAACGCTGGATGTTCCACGGCCCCGGGTTCCAGGGCCTGACCGACCTCACCGCCCTCGGCGAGCGGCACATCCGCGGGGTGATCACCGCGCCCGCCGCACCGGGCGCCCTGCTCGACAACGTGGGTCAGCTCCTCGGCTACTGGATCATGGCGACCCGCAGCCAACGGACGGTCGTCTTCCCCGTGCGGATGCGGCGCCTGCGTTTCCACGGGCCGCACCCGGCCCCCGGCACCGAGGTGCACTGCGTCCTGCGGATCACCTCCCTCACGGACACCGTCCTGGAGGCCGACGCCGAGCTCACCGTCGGCGGGCGGGTGTGGGCCGTGATCGACGGCTGGCAGGACCGCCGCTTCGACAACGACCCGACCACCCGGCCCGTGGAACGCTTCCCCGAACGCCACACCCTCTCCGAGGCCATGCCCGGCGGCTGGGCCCTGGTGCACGAGCGCTGGCCGGACCTCGCCTCGCGCGAACTGATCATGCGCAACTCCCTCGGCGGCGCCGAGCGGGCCGCGTACGCCGCCCGCCCGCCGCGCGGCCGCCGGCAGTGGCTGCTCGGCCGGATCGCCGTCAAGGACGCCGTACGGCAGTGGCTGTGGCAGCACGGCGAGGGCCCCGTCTTTCCCGCCGAACTCCGCGTCCACAACGACGAGTTGGGCCGCCCCTTCGTCACCGGCGTACACGGCCGCGCCCTGCCCCCGCTGGATGTCTCGCTCGCCCACCGCGCCGAGGCGGGCGTGGCGATCGTCCGGCCGCACAGCCCGCATCCCGGCCCCGGCATCGACATCGAAGAGGTCACCGAGCGCGATCCGGCCACCCTCGCCACCGCGCTCGGCCCGGCCGAACTGCGTCTGCTGCACTCCCGGGCGACGGACGACGCCGATGCCCGGGCCGTGTGGTTCACCCGGTTCTGGGCCGCCAAGGAGGCCGTCGCCAAGGCCGAGGGAGTCGGACTCGGCGGCCGGCCACGGGACTTCGCGGTGCGGGAGACCACCCCGGACGGCAGCCGGCTGCTGGTCTCCGGCCGCCTGGAACGCCTCTACACCGTGCACTGCGCGTCGGTGCCGAACCCGCCCGCCCTGCCGCGGCGCGCCTATGTCGCGGCCTGGACGACCGGGCCCGGAGCCGACGACGGACACCCCCACGAAGCAGCCGAGGAGTACCCCCGATGAACCCCACCCAGCCGGCCCCGGCGCAGCCCACCGCCGACACCGTGCTCGCCGATGTCACCGGCATGCTCCGCACGGTGCTGGCGGAGTACGGCGACGACGACGTGCTGATCGGCATGTCCACCACCTTCAACCGTGACCTGGAGCTGGAGAGCATCGACCTCGTCACCCTGGCCGGACTGCTGGAGGAGCGGTACGGGCAGCGGGTCAACCTCGCCGAGTTCCTCGCCGGCATGGAGTTCGACGAGATCATCGAGCTGACGGTCGGCCGGCTCGTGGAGCACGTGGTGTGGAGCCTGAAGACCACGCAGGCGGGCTGAGCGGTGGCGATGGTCGACGCCGGCGGGATCCGGCTGCACGTCCAGCGCACCGGCCCGGCCGACGGCCGCGTCCCGCACGGCACCGTCGTCCTGGTGCACGGGCTGCTCACCGACAGCCTGGCCAGCTACTACTTCACCGTCGCGCCCGGCTTCGCCGCGGCCGGACTCGATGTCGTCATGTACGACCTGCGCGGGCACGGCCGCAGCGAGCGCCCGCCGGCGGGCTACACCCTCGACCACAACATCGACGACCTGGAGGCGCTCCTCGACCGGCTGGCGGTCACCGGGCCGGTCCATCTCGTCGGCAACTCCTACGGCGGCACCATCGCCTTCGGCTTCGCCGCCCGCCATCCGGAGCGCACGGCCACGCTGACGCTGATCGAGTCCGAGCCCGCGACCGCGGCCTGGGCGGCGAAACTCGGCGGCATCCTCGACCGGGTCATGACCCAGCTCGCCCACAACGAGCCCGACGCGATCGCCTGGATCATCGCGCACCGGGGCCACAACACCGCCCGGCTCGCCAAGGGCGCGGCCCGGCTCGCCCGCGAGACCAGCCTCGGCCGGGACATCCCCGCCAGCCGGGTGCTGACCGAGCACCAGATCAGCGCCGTACGCTGCCCGGTCCTCGGTGTGTACGGCGGCGAGTCGGACCTCGCCGGTCTGGTGCCGCTGAAGCAGGCGCTGCTGACGGAGTACCGGGCGGTCGTGCTGCCCGGGCACGAGCACTCGGTGCTGGTGGAGGCGCCGGCCGCGGTCGGCGGGCACATCCTGGACCTGATCGGCGCCGGGGCGGGGGTCGGATGAGTTCCTTCCTCTTCGTGGTGCCGCCGCTGACCGGGCATGTCAACCCGGCCGTCGGTGTCGCCGCCCGGCTGGGCGCGCACGGGCACCGGGTGGCCTGGGTCTGCGCTGACCCGGCGCTGGTACGGCGGCTCGCGGGTGCGGACGCCGAGGTGTTCGGCTGCGCGGGCCCGGTGCCGGGCGCAGAGGGTGTCGTACGACCGCCGGACCTGCGGGGCGCGGAGGCGCTGAAGTTCCTGTGGGAGTGGTACCTGCTGCCGCTCGCCGACGCCATGGCGGCGGGCGTCCGTGCGGCATGTGAGACGTTCCGCCCGGATGTGGTCGTGGCCGACCAGCAGGCCTTCGCCGGCGCCCTGGTCGCCGAACACCTCGGCCTGCCGTGGGCCACCTCGGCCACCACCTCGGCGGAGTTCTCCGGCGCCTACGACGGACTGCCGAAGGTTGCCGAGTGGCTGCGCGCGAGCCTTGCCGGGCTGCGGGCCCGGATCGGTGCCCCGTCCGGCACGGCGGACCCGCGCTTCTCCCCGCACCTCCTGCTGATCTTCAGCACCCCCGAACTCATCGGCCCCCAGGCGCCGTTGGCCCCCCACATCCACTACGTCGGCCCGTCCGTCGGCGACCGCCCGGCCGACGGCGGCTTCCCCTGGGAGCGGCTGGACCAGGGCCGGGCGACGGTCCTGGTGACCCTGGGCACGGCGAACGCCGACGCGGGCGGCCGGTTCCTCGCCGAGTGCCGCACCGCGCTGCGGGAACGCGCCGACCGCGTCCAGGCGGTGTTCGCCGACCCGGGCGGCCTGCTCGCGGTGCCGCCCGGCGACAAGGACGTCCTGGTCCTCCGGTCGGTGCCCCAACTCCCGCTGCTGGCACGGACGGACGCGGTCATCTGCCATGCCGGGCACAACACCGTGTGCGAGGCGCTGTGGCACGGCGTCCCGCTGGTCGTCGCGCCCATCCGCGACGACCAGCCCGTGGTGGCCGGACAGGTCGTGGACGCGGGTGCCGGTGTCCGGGTCCGGTTCGGCCGGGCCCGGGCGGCCCAGCTGGGCGTGGCCCTCGACACCGTCCTCACCGACCCCGCCCACCGGGCCGCCGCCGTCCGGATCCGCACCGCGTTCCGCGCGGCGGGCGGTGCCGGGGCCGCGGCGGCCCACCTCGAACACCTCGCAGACCTCGCAGCGGAGAGCCGATGACCGACGACAAGAGTGAGAAGAGCAGCAAGAGTGACAAGAGAAGCAAGAGTGACAAGGCGGCGCGCGTCGCCGCCCTGCGCCCCGTCTACCAGCAGGACCTGGCCGCCGGCCCGGACCGCTTCTTCGCCGCCCGCCGCCCCGACTGCCCCTGGTGCGGCTCGGCCCAGCTCGCCACCCGGCTGCGCACCACCGACCTGCTCCAGCACAAGCCCGGCCGCTTCACCCTCGACCGCTGCGCCGACTGCGGCCACACCTTCCAGAACCCCCGACTGACCGAGGAGGGGCTGGAGTTCTACTACCGGGACTTCTACGACGGCCTCGGCGAACAGCGGATGAGCGGCACCTTCGGCGGCCGTGACGCCATGTACCGGGGCCGCGCCGAGGCGATGCTGCCGCACGACAGTGCCCCGAAGACCTGGCTGGACGTCGGCACCGGCCACGGCCACTTCTGCGCATCCGCCCGGACCGTCCTGCCCGGCACCTCCTTCGACGGGCTGGACTTCACCGACGGCGTCGAGCTCGCCGCCCGCGAGGGCCGCGTGGACCACGCCTACCGCGGCGCCTTCCCGGACCTCGCCCCCGAACTCACCGCCCGCTACGACGTGGTCAGCATGTTCCACTACCTGGAACACAGCACCGAACCCGACCGGGAACTGCGCGCCGCCCACGAGGCCGTACGTCCCGGCGGTCACCTCCTCATCGAGGTGCCGGACCCGGAGAGCCGCTACGCCCGGCTGCTCGGCCGCTGGTGGCTGCCCTGGCTCCAGCCCCAGCATCTGCACTTCATGCCGGTGGCCAACCTCCGGCGGCGGCTGACCGAACGCGGCTTCACGGTGGTCGCCGAGCAGCACGCCGAGGCGCACGACCCGGTCGACCTGCTCGCCGCCGTCTGGCTCGGCCTCGACCACACCGCCCCGCGCGACGACGCCCCCTGGCTGCCCGAGCCGCCCGGCGCCCTGCGCCGCGCCGCCCGCACCGCCCTTCTCCTCGCGGGAGTGCCCGCGCTGCTCACCGCGACGCTCCTCGACCGGCTCGCGGTACGCCCCCTGTCCCACCGCCTCGGCCTGTCCAACGCCTACCGTCTGGTGGCCCGCCGCGAATGACCCGTACTCACAGCGCCTTGGCGCGGATCAGCGCCGACATCGTCAGGGTGCCCGGCAGCAGCGGCACCCAGTCGGTCAGCACCCGGTAGCCGATCACCGTCGCGGTGGCCGGCGCCGGCGAGGAGCCGAAGGTGACCAGCGTCCACACCAGCGCCGCGTCGACCGCGAGTCCGCCCGGCGCGGGCACCGCCCCGACGGCCGTGCCCGCGGCGAGATAGGCGAGCACCACATGCGCCCAGGGCAGCCCCAGTCCGAGCGAGGCACTGACACAGGCGAGCGTGGTCCCCTGCAGCAGCGGCATGGCGACCGCCCCGCCCCACAGCGCGGCCACCCGCCAGGGCTGTGTGTGCACCTCCCGCGCGTCGGCGAGGGCGGAGCGCAGCAGCCCGGACACCGGCCGCCGCAACGGCCGTACGACCGTCAGCAGCACGCCCGCGATCGCGAGGGCGCCGCCCGCGACCGCGGCGAGCGGCACCAGCAGCCGCCCGTCCGGGACCAGCTCGCCGAGGCGCCGCCAGGCCGGCGACGCGGCCAGGAAGACCACGAGCACCACCGTCTTGGCGGAGGACTTCGCCAGCGAGTACAGCCCGATCGACGCGGTCGCACGGTCCAGCGGCACCCCGTGCGCGCGCAGAAAGCGCGCGGTGACGGCATGGGCACCGAGCCCGGCGGGGAGTGCGTGGTTGGCGGCACCGGCGGCGAACTGCGAGGCCAGCAGCGGTCCCGGCGGCACCCGGTCGGGCAGTGCGCCCTGCCGTGCGCAGGAGGCCGCCACCCAGTTCAGACAGGTGAATCCGCCACCGGCCAGCAGCCACCAGGGATCGGCGACGACGAGCCGCCGGAACCCGTCGTACACCACGGGCCGGTTGGCGAGCGCCCAGCCGCAGGCGAGCAGCAGCGGGGCCAGGCACAGGGCCAGCCGTACGGGCCGGCCCGCCATGAAAGACGTGGGCCGGGGCGGAGTGGCTGCCCGCGTGAGCGAGACGGCCGCGGGCGAGGAGGCCGGCGACAGGGGCAGTGGGGAGAGCGAGGAGGGGGACGGTGAGGACACGGGGACGTCGTCCTTCCGCGTCGGGTCCCACGGCGGGGACCTGGGGGAGGCGGTTCGGGCGATACCGGGGGAGTTTTCCCCGCCCGCGTGACATCGGGGTGTCCGAAAACCCAAGGCCCGGGGGCGGGACGGTGCCGTGGCGGAGGTGTGCGCCGGCCGCTGTTCGCCGCCGACCGGGTAGCCTTCCCTTGGGACGCCCTTTACACACGGCGCCCGGCAGGCAAGGACAGTGACAGGGGAGGAACCGGCGGTGCACGTCCAGGAATGGCTCGACTCGGTGCCCGCGGCCGCCGTCTATGCCGTGGTGGCCCTGGTGATCGGTCTGGAGAGTCTGGGCATCCCGCTTCCGGGAGAGATCGTCCTGGTCTCGGCGGCGCTGATGTCCTCCCAGCACTCCGACATCAATCCGGTCGTCCTCGGCGCGTGCGCGACCGCCGGCGCCGTGATCGGCGACTCCATCGGCTACGCCATCGGCCGCAAGGGCGGCCGCCCGCTGCTCGCCTGGCTGGGCGGGAAGTTCCCGAGACACTTCGGCGAGGGCCATGTGGCCACCGCTGAGCGGTCGTTCGAGAAGTGGGGCATGTGGGCGGTCTTCTTCGGCCGCTTCATCGCGCTGCTGCGCATCTTCGCGGGCCCCCTCGCGGGCGTCCTCCACATGCCGTACTGGAAGTTCCTGATCGCCAACGTCCTCGGCGGCATCTGCTGGGCGGGCGGCACCACGGCCGTCATCTACTACGTGGGCGTCGTCGCCGAGGACTGGCTGAAGAAGTTCTCCTACGTGGGCCTCGCGGCCGCGGTCCTGATCGGCCTGGCCTCCCTGCTGATCGTCAAGCGCAAGGCGAAGAAGGCCCAGCAGCACAGCGACCGGGAAGCGGAAGCGATCAGCGCCGGGGAGTGACGTTCCCCGAGGGGCTCGGGGCGGTGTGATGCACATCCCTGTGCGTCTTCGCCAGCTCCGTGTACACCGTGCCGTTGAGGGTCACCCCCTGCCGCTCCTCCTCACTCAGCTCCCGCCGGACCTTCGCCGGCACACCGGCGACGAGCGACCCGGGCGGCACGACCATCCCCTGCGGCACCAGCGCCTGCGCGGCGACCAGCGATCCCGCCCCGATCACCGCACCGTTGAGCACCGTCGCCCCCATCCCGATGAGACAGTCGTCCTCGACGGTCGCGCCGTGCACGACGGCGTTGTGCCCGACGGAAACCCGCTCGCCGATCGAGACCGGAAACCCGGGATCGGCATGAAGTGTCACGTTGTCCTGCACATTCGCGCCCGCGCCCACGGTGATCGCCTCGACATCACCCCGCACGACCGCCCCGTACCAGACGCTGGCCCCGGCACGCAGGGTGACATCCCCGATCACCGCGGCCGTGGGCGCCACGAACGCCTCGGGATCGACCTGGGGTTCCTTGCCGCCGATGCCCACAATCAGCGCCTGCTGCGTCATGACCGCACTCCTCGTGTCGTAAGTACCCCGCACGGTACGACACGGGTTGGGGCAAAGATCACAGGCGGCGGCCCTCTTGCCGAAAGCGCCCGCTTAGTAACGTAACCCCGTGCCCCAGCGGAAGAACACGTTCTCATTCCGGCGACGCCGCATAGCGCAACGTGTCGTCCACCAGGCCTGGGCCTGGGTCCAGCGCACGGGCTCCGTCACGGCCGAGCACCCGGCGGGGTTCCGCTTCGGCTCGATCGGCGAAGCCACCCGTCTCGCCTTCCCGCTCGGCACGGTGTTCGGCGAGCCCTGGATCCACCTCGGCTCCCACTGCATCATCGGTGAGCAGGTCACGCTGACCGCGGGCCTGATGCCGGACCTGGACCTCGGCCCGGACCCGATCCTGCGCATAGGCGACGGCGTGGTCCTCGGCCGCGGCAGCCATGTCATCGCGGACACCACGGTCACCATCGGCAGCGACTGCTACTTCGGCCCGTACGTCTACGTCACCTCCACCAACCACTCCTACGACGACCCGCACCAGCCGATCGGCAGGCAGTGGCCGCGCATGGAACCCGTACAGATCGGGCCCGGCTGCTGGATCGGCACCGGTGCGGTGATCCTGCCGGGCGCGCGGATCGGCCGGAACGTGGTCGTCGCGGCCGGTGCGGTGGTGCGCGGCACGGTGCCCGACCATGCCGTGGTGGCGGGTGCGCCCGCCCGGGTCGTGCGGCGCTGGACGCCCGAGGAGGGCTGGCGGCCGCCGCTGCGGACCCCGGCCCCGGTGCCGATCCCGGACGGGATGACCCCCGAGGGGCTGCGCGCGCTGGCGGAACTGGACGAGGACGCCATGGCCCGGCTCGCGGAGCTGGACAGCGAGGGCTGATCCGCCGACGACCGTGCCGAGTCGCCGCGATGGCCTGCGAGTACAGTTCGGTGAACGATCGGGTACACCCCACCGCAGTTCATGTCGATGAACTCGCCCATTCAATATGCTGAATCCCCTCTCGATGGACGTGATGTGTCGGACCTCGAACTGCTGACGCTGTCCCTGGCGCGCAATGTCAAGCACTGGCGTGCGGTGCGCGGCTTCACCCTGGACGTGCTCGCCGCGCGGGCCGGGGTCAGCCGCGGCATGCTCATCCAGATCGAGCAGGCCCGGACGAACCCCAGCATCGGCACCGTCGTCAAGATCGGCGACGCGCTCGGCATCAGCATCACCACCCTGCTCGACTACGAACAGGGCCCCACCGTCCGGATCGTCCCCGCCGAGCGGGCCGTACGGCTGTGGCACACGGATGCCGGCAGCTACAACCGCCTCCTCGCGGGCACGGAAGCCCCCGGCCCGCTGGAGATGTGGGACTGGCGGCTGATGCCCGGCGAGCAGAGCCCCTCCGAGCCGCACCCGGCGGGCACGGTGGAACTCGTCCATGTCACGGCCGGCGAACTGACCCTCACCGTGGACGGGGTGAAGCACCTCGTGCCGACCGGCGCGAGCGCCACCTTCGAGGCGAGCACCCAGCACACCTACGGCAACGAGGCCGACGTACCGATGGAGATGGTGATGGCCGTCTCGGTGCCGCCGGTGCGCTGACGGTGTCCAGTCAGGCTGTCAGATGGTGGGCCAGGGCCAGATGCGGGTCCCGCTCACCCGGGGCCGGGGCCGGGTCGGCGTGCACCAGGGCGGCCGTGAGCCGGGGCACGGCGTGCAGCAGGGCGTGTTCGGCCTCGACGGCGACGGCGTGCGCCTGCCGTAGCGTCGACTCGCCGTCCACCACCACCGAGAGTTCGGCCCGCAGCCGGTGCCCGATCCAGCGCAGCCGCAGCTCACCCACCTCGCGCACGCCCGGCACCGCCCGCACCGCCCGCTCGGCCCGGTCCACCAGCGCCGGATCCACGGCGTCCAGCATCCGCCGGAACACCTCCCGGGCCGCGTCCCGCAGTACCAGCACGATCGCGACGGTGATCACCAGCCCGACAACCGGGTCGGCCGCCTGCCACCCCAGGGCCGACCCGCCCGCGCCCACCAGCACCGCCAGCGAGGTGAATCCGTCGGTGCGCGCGTGCAGCCCGTCGGCGACGAGCGCGGCCGAGCCGATCTCCCGGCCCACCCGGATCCGGTACCGGGCCACCCACTCATTGCCGGCGAACCCGGTCAGCGCGGCCACCGCGACCGCCGGCAGCTGCGTCACCGGGCGCGGATCGAGCAGCCGCCCCACGGCCGTCCAGGCCGCGAAGGCCGCCGATCCGGCGATGGTCAGCACGATCACCAGCCCCGCGAGATCCTCGGCGCGCCCGTAGCCGTAGGTGAACCGGCGGGTCGCCGCCCGCCGCCCCAGCACGAAGGCGATGCCGAGGGGTACGGCGGTCAGGGCGTCGGCGGCGTTGTGCACGCTGTCCCCGAGCAGTGCCACCGACCCGGAGACGGTCACCACCGCCGCCTGCACCAGCGCCGTCAGCCCGAGAACGGCCAGCGAGACCCACAGCGCCCGCATCCCGCGCGCCGAGGCCTCCATGGCCGGGTCCAGCTTGTCGGCGCTGTCGTGGGAGTGCGGGGTGAGGACATGCGCGAGGCGGTGCCGCAGGGCGGCGGCGCGGGTACGGCTGCTGTGCGGGTGCGGGTGCGGGTGGTCGTGGTGTTCGTGCTGGCGATGGCCGTGCCCGTGCCCGTCCCCGCGCGTGTGCCGGTCGTTCACGTAGGTCCCCTTCCGGTGTGCGGGAGTGGACGCGGGGCGCCCACAGGACCATTATGTGCGTATGAGCGCACGCATGCACCTGTCACCTGCACACCATGCGCATCCGCGCACCCCGGGCGAGGAACAGTTCGCGCTCGCCGCCGAGCTGATGGCCCTGCTCGGCGACCGCACCCGGCTCACCCTGATGCACGCCCTGACCTCAGGAGAGGCCGATGTCACCACGCTCACCGAGGCGTGCGGCGCGGCCCGCCCCGCTGTCAGCCAGCATCTGGCGCGGCTGCGGCTCGCGGGCCTGGTGAGGACCCGGAAGGAGGGCCGCCGGGTGATCTACTCGCTCCCGCACGGCCATCTGCGCCGGCTGGTGGAGGAGGCCCTGAAGACGGCGGACCACCACCTCGCCGATCGGCACACCGCGGATCAGTAGGCGGCCGCCGTGCCGAGGTACTGCTCGGCGAAGGCCGCCGCCGCGGCCGGCGAGGTGAACAGCCGGCGCAGCCGGGCCAGGGTCGTACCGGCACGGAACGGATCGCCCGAGGCGACACCGTGGTAGATGTCCGACAGCCACTGCGAGAACTCCTGGTAGTCCCAGACCCGGCGCAGACTCGCCGCCGAGTAGCCCGCCAGGCCGCTGTCGTCACCCCGGGTGACGTGCGCGCTGAGCGCGTCGCCGAGCAGGAAGGCATCGTGCAGGGCGAGGTTCATGCCCTTCGCGGCGATGGGCGCGACCAGGTGACCGGCGTCCCCGGCCAGGTACAGCCGCCCGTGGACGAGCGGTTCGACGACGTAGTGGTGCATGTCCAGGACGCGTCTCTCGACCAGCCGGCCCTCGGTGAGCGGCGGCGCTCCGGCCGCGGCCAGCCGCTCGCGCAGCTCGGTCCAGACCCGGTCGTGCGACCAGTTCCCCGGATCGTCGCCGGGCGGGCACTGGAGGTAGAACCGGGTGACCTCGGGGCTGCGGGGCATCTGCCCGGCGAAACCGCGCGGATGGACGCCGAACACGACGCAGTCCGTCGACGGCGGTACCTCCGCGAGCAGCGCCAGCCAGCCGATGCCGTCGTCCCGCCGCACGATCCGGCGGCGCTCGGCGGGCAGCGCGTCCCGTGTCACCCCGCGCGCCCCGTCGCTGCCCACCACGAAGTCGCAGCGCAGCAGCCGTCGTTCACCCGACTCGGGGCACCGGTACGACACCGCGGGCCGGTCCGTGTCCAGGTCGTGCGGCATGACGTCGCGGACGCCGAAGCGGATGTCGCCGCCGCGCACGTCGGCGTACTCCCGCACCAGGTCCGTCACCAGCAGCGGCTGCGGATAGACGTAGTGATGGCTGCCGGTGAGTTCGGCGTACGGGAAGCGGTGGCGTTCGCCGCCGAAGCGGAACTCGCAGACGCCGTGCTGCTCGGCGCGCCGGAGCAGCCGGTCGGCCAGCCCGCGCCGGTCCAGTTCGCGCACCGCCCGTTCCTCGATGACACCGGCGCGGGGCCGCGTCTCGATGAACTGCCTGCTCTCGGTCTCCAGGACGACACAGTCGACGGAGGCGGCCCGCAGGATGGCGCCGACGGTGAGCCCGGCGGGCCCGGCGCCCACGATGACGACCGTACGGCGTTCCTCGGGCGCGGAGGCGAGGTGGGGGGAGGGGGAGATCACCCCGGCATTATGACGGTGTCCCGTCAGCCGTGGTCGGCCGACGGGACACCGGGAAAGGAGCGGGGTCAGTGCGCCGGGGCGTCCGTGACCACGACCTCCTCGATGCTGCGCTCGATCGCCTCGGGCCGGGAGGCGGTCGCCTTGGCCCAGAAGTAGATGCCGAGCGAGAACACCGTGACGACCAGCATGTCCCACCACAGCGGCAGGTCACCGGTACCACCGAAGGTGCTCAGGTAGGAGACGATGCCGATGCCCGCCAGGTAGGGGACCAGCCACTGCGCGGCCTTGAAGTCCAGCCGGGGCGCGTCGGGCAGGCCCTTGCTGATCGCGTAGGCGGCGTACGAGCCGAGCAGCACATAGCCGATCAGGATCGCGCAGCCCAGGCGCCACAGGGTGTCCCAGCCGGACCAGAAGATGATCAGGTTGGCGACCACGAACGACAGCGGCGAGATGAACTTGCCGAAGGGCAGCTTGTACGGACGGTCGTGGTTCGGCAGCCGGTCCTTGAAGACGCCGTAGGCCAGCGGAGCGCCCGCGTACATCAGCACGCTCGCCGAGGTGATGAAGCCGACCAGCGTCTGCCAGCTCGGGAACGGCAGGAAGCAGATCACACCGGTCACGAACGACATCGCGAGGCCGAACCACGGCACACCGCGCGCGTCGGTCTTGGCGAAGATCTTCGGCGCGTAGCCGTTCTTGGCCAGGCCGTAGGAGATACGGGACGTGGCGGTGGTGTAGATCAAGCCGGTGCCGCCGGGAGAGATGATCGCGTCGGCGTACAGGACCCAGGCCAGCCAGCCCAGGCCGACCAGCGAGGCGAGACCCGCCCAGGGGCCGCTGATGCCGGCGTAGGCCAGGTTCGCCCAGCCCTTCGCGAAGGAGGCGTGCGGCAGGGCGCCGATGAACACGATCTGGAGCAGCAGGTAGATCACGGAGCCGATGGCGACCGAGCCGAGCGTCGCGCGCGGCAGGTCACGCTTGGGGTTGCGGCTCTCGCCGGCCAGCTGGATCGCCTGCTCGAAGCCGAGCAGCGCGAAGATGATGCCGCTGGAGCTGATCGCGGTGAGGACACCCTTGGCGCCGAAGGGCGCGAAGCCCTGGGAGGTGAAGTTGCCGGGGTGGAAGTTGCCGATCGCGATGATGAAGATCGCCGCGAGCGGGACCGCGATCTTCCACCAGGTCGCGGCGCTGTTGGTGTGCGCGAGGATGCGGACACCGAGGAAGTTCACCGCGACGAAGACCGCCATGAGGAGGACCGCGACGACGATGCCGCTGGTCGTCAGCGTGCCGTTGGCGTTCTGCAGCCCGTCGGCGAAGTGCCAGTGCTTGGCATAGCCGATCATGGCCTCGACCTCGATCGGGGCCACCGTCGCGGCCTGCAGCCAGGAGAACCAGCCGAAGGACATCCCGGCCAGACCGCCGAAGGCGTAGTGCGGGTAGCGCGCGGTACCGCCCGCCACCGGGAACATACCGCCGAGTTCGGCGTGCACCAGCGCCAGCAGCACGATCGCGACCGCACCGATCACCCACGAGATGATCGCCGCGGGGCCGGCGGCCACGACGGCCTTCTCGGCACCGAAGAGCCAGCCGGACCCGATGATCGAGCCCACCGAAGCCCACATCAGACCGATCAGTCCGACGTCCCGGCGCAGACCTCCGGTGTCGCTTGTGGCTACCGGTGCAGCCTGGTCGACATTCGCCATGTCAAGTGGCCTCTCAGAACATAAACGCAGCATTAACGAGCAAGGTCGCCATAGGCTAGAGACGCTTTCCGAGCCAGCAAAAGAGTGTTAACCAAAACTTGACCCAGGATCTTAGGTGTCTTGGGCCCACAGGCGGTCACGGGCTTGTCACAGGTCAGATGCCTACTCCGAATGTCAATATTCAGCGCAGAATTGTAAGTAGAAGGAGAGATTCGCTGAGCTTGGCTACCTCACCAGGGGAAATTCGATGGCCGGGCAGCGGTCCATCACCATGTCCAGGCCGGCCGCCCGGGTCCGCTCGTGGGCGGCCTCGTCCACGACACCGAGCTGGAACCACACCGCCCGCGCCCCCTTCGCCACGGCCTCGTCGGCCACCGCGCCTGCCAGCTCGCTGTTGACGAAGACATCTACCACGTCGACGTCGAACGGGATGTCCGCGAGGGAGGCGTAGCCCGGTTCGCCGTGCACCGTCTCGGCCCGGGGATGCACCGGCACGATCCGCTTGCCGTACCGCTGGAGCACCAGCGCCACCCGGTGGGCGACCCGGCTCTGGTTGGCGGACAGGCCCACCACCGCCCAGGTGTCGCCCAGCTCGGTCAGGATCCTGCGGACCGTCGCCTCGTCGCCGTACATGGCCCCTCCTCGGGCTGCGGGGAACTGTCCCCCACGGCAACAGCACCCCGACGGGTCCGGATTCCCGTCCCGCCGCCATGTCCGGAATCGGCGCAAGATGCCCGCGTACGGCCGTCCGCCCGCCTACGCTCGGGCCGTGCTGCACATCCTCGACGCCCGAACCGGTGAGCCCGTCCCCGCCGCGCCCGCCCGCCGCGGCCTGACCCGCATCGAAGCCCGTGCCTCCGGCCTCGACCCGACGGCCCTGCGCGTACTGCTCACCGCCGACCTCCTCGTCCGCGCCCTGGAACTGGGCGGCACCCCGGTCTGGACGATCCTGTCCGCCCCCCGCCGGCACGCCGAACTGCGCACAGCGGCGACCGCCCTGTCCATCCGCCCCTTCGAGGACGGCCACGACCTGGCGTCGGGACTGGGGGAGGCGCAGGCGATCCAGGTGGCGGCCGAGGGCACGGACGTCCCTGGCGGCGGACCGGTGGTGGAGGTCGCGCCGGCGGAGTGGACACAGCTGCCCGCGGGCACCCACGCGCCCGAACCCGACACCACCGGTCACCCCCCGTGGCCCGCCGCCCACCCCGCCACGCCCCCGGTGCTCCCGGCCCTGCTGGCCGACCCCGCCGCCCTCCGGCTCGCCCTGCTCTCCGTTCCGCGCGGTGAACCCGCCCGACTGGACCCCGACGCGCTGGAGGCGGCCGCGGGGCGGCTGGCGCGCTGGCGGCGGGCCGTGGCCGGGTGGGCGCGGCAGCCGTCGCGGCCGGTGCCCGACACGGTGCGGGCGCGGCTGCGCTCCGCGTGGGAGGACGATCTGGACCTGCCCGCCGTGCTGGACGTGCTGCGGGACGTGGCGGACGCCCCCGGCCTGCCCGACGGAGCCCGCTTCGAGACATATGTCTACGCCGACCGGCTGCTGGCCCTCGACCTCGCCCGCGACCTCGGGAGCCTCGCATGATCACCCGGGCGGGCACCGGCCCGCTGCGCCGGCTGATCGTGCTGCGGCACGCGAAGTCCGCCTGGCCGGAGGGCGTCGAGGATCACCGCAGACCGCTCGCGCCGCGCGGTCTGCGCGACGCCCCGGCCGCCGGACGCGCTCTCGCCGCGTCCGACTGCCTGCCCGACCTCGCCCTGTGCTCCACGGCCGAGCGTGCCCGCCGCACCTGGGAGCTGGCCTCCGCCGAGTGGGGCACCCCGCCGCCGGTGCGCTACGACCCGCGGCTGTACGGGGCCGACGTACCGGAGCTGCTGGAGGTGGTCCGCGAGGCGCCGCCCGAGGTGGAGACGCTGCTGGTGGTCGGGCACAACCCCGGGCTGGAGGAGCTGGTCCTGGAGCTGGCGCGGGACGGACTCGACGACACCCTGGACCGGGTGCGGACGAAGTTCCCCACGTCCGCGATCGCCGTCCTGTCCTGGCACGGCGCCGGCTGGCCCGCGCTCGCCCCGGGCGAGGGGCTGCTCACCTCGTTCACGGTGCCGCGCGGCGGCAAGGAGTGACGCCACGCGCGCATGCCCCGCTCCCCGCGCGGCATAGGCTGACCGGATGCAGGACGAGTACCGCACAGTCGCCCGCGCGGGCGTGCACGAGACCGAGATCAACCGCTCCCGCTTCCTGTGCGCCCTCGCCCCGGCCGCCACCGAGCAGGAGGCACAGGACTTCATCGCCTCCGTGCGCAAGGAGCACGCCGACGCCACCCACAACTGCTGGGCGTACGTCATCGGCGCCGACGCCCGCGTGCAGAAGGCCAGCGACGACGGCGAACCGGGCGGCACCGCCGGCGTCCCCATGCTCCAGATGCTGCTGCGCCGTGAGATGCGCTACGTCGTCGCCGTCGTCACCCGCTACTACGGAGGCGTCAAGCTCGGCGCCGGCGGACTCATCCGCGCCTACGGCGGCGCCGTCGGCGAGGCCCTCGACACCCTCGGCACACTCACCCGGCGCCGCTTCCGGCTGGCCACGGTGACCGTCGACCACCAGCGCGCCGGCAAGGTCCAGAACGATCTGCGCGCCACCGGACGCGAGGTGCGCGACGTCCGCTACGACGAGGCCGTCACCATCGAGATCAGCCTCCCCGACGCCGACGTCGACACCTTCCGCGCCTGGCTCGCGGACGCGACGGCGGGCACGGCGGGATTCGAACTGGGCGGGGAGGCGTACGGCGACGCGTGAGTCAGGACGGTGACGGCTCCGGGGCCAGCTGCTCCCTGCCGATCCGCCTGCCCGACTCGTACACCGTCACGGCGCTGCCGTGGATGACGTAGCGGTACTCGCCGTTGCGGGCCTCGTAACCGTCGCTCGTCGTCTCCGCCTCCATGGCGATGCCTTTCTCCCGGCCGTCGCTGAACTCGCCGTAGTAGTAAAGGGATCCCGCCGACGTACGGCACAGGGTGATCTGCTTGTTCTTCGTGCGGAACGCCTGGACCAGCTCGGCCCCGTCCCCGTCGGGCAGTTCGGCGGCGATCCGGTCCGGGCAGGACGGCGCGCTGCGGGTGCCGGTGTCGCTCGAGCCGCCGGATCCCGACGAGTCGGCGCAGCCCCGGGACACCAGGCCGAGGAGGACGAGCACGAAGAAGACCCCGATGCAGCCGCTCACGCAGCCACCGGTACTGGATTTCCTGGCGGGCGGGGCGTACCGCGCTCTGGGAGGCGGGGTGCGGACCGGCGCCGGACGCGGAGGCGGGACGTGCGGTGCCGTCGGCCGGTAGCCGGTGGTGGGGGCCGACGGGAAGAAGACGCCCTCCTCGGTGCGCGGCCGATAGGGGCCCGGCGTCGTGCCGGCCCGCCCGCCTGTCGCTCCGGACGCACCCGGACGTGACGCCCGCGGTGTGCTCCGGGGCGTCGAGGGGGAGGAGGGGGTGCTGCGCGGCGTGGTCCGGGGCGTCGAGAACGACGACGACGAGGAGGATGAAGAGGACGAGGAGGACGTACTGCGCGGCGTGGTCCGAGGCGTGCTCTTGCTCGGCGCTGTCTTGCCGGGCGCCGGCTTCTTGGCGGCTGTGCTCCCGGACGACGGCGGCTTCGGGGTGGTTCTCCGCGCGCTCTTCCAGGGCGTACCGCACCCGAGACACGACAGGTCGGTACGCGCGTTGTTCGTGTCGCAGTCGGAGCAGCGCCAAGGGCCCGGCGGGCGTCCGGCCCCGCCGGGCCGCTTGGCGGCGGGGCGTGCGGCACCTCCGCCGGCCCCCGCCTTCCTCGCAGCGGGCTTCGCGCCCGGCTCCGGCCTCGGCTTCGCGCCGGAAGCCGGCCCCGGCGTCGCGGCAGACTTCGGCCCCGGCCTCGACCCCGGCCTCGGCCCGGACCTGCTCGGCGGCGGCGTTGTGTCACGCCGGGGTTCGCGGCAGGTCGTACAGGACGTCTCCGCGGGCGCGTTGAACGTGTCGCAGTCCGCGCAACGCCAGTTGGCCGATGCCGCCACGTCGTGCTGCCCCCTTCTCGCTCGTGTTCATCCGGCCGTGCGGTCAGCCCGTGGCGCCGTCGACGCGGGCCGTCACCGTGGCGAACAGCTCCTCGGACGCGCTGGAGGCGGGCGCGGCCAGCCACTCCGCGGTGTCGAGCGGCACCCGCTGCAGCCCGGACTCCTCGGCGGTGTCGGTCGCGGGCTCGGGCACCTCGGGGATCTCAGGGATGCTGAAGCACCGTCGCAGCAGGTCGGTGAAGACCTGCACTTCCTCCTGCCGGTCCGCGGGGACGTCCACCCGGACCATCACGAATCCGGGTGTCGGCCCCTCGGGGAAACGCAGATGGAAGACCCACTGGGACAGCCCGTCCGAGCCCTGTGGCAGCAACCGCAGCTGGGAGCAGTTGCCCACGTGCGAACTGACCTTGCCGTAACGGTGCCAGAAGAAGGTCAGGCGGCCCGCTTCGTCGCAGTTCAGCTCGAAGTCAGGCAGGTCGAGTTTCACAGGCTGTTCGCGATCGTCTCGATGATCTCGTCCATCTCGAACTCCTCCAGTCCCTGGCCGGCCTTGGACGCGAAGTGCAGGGTCAGGTCCCACTCCTCGGCGATCGGATCGGACCACGGCGCCTGGTCCGGTGCGAACAGCACCAGCCGCTTCGCCGACTGCTCCATCACCGCGGTCTGGCTGCGTGCGTATCCCCACTGCTCGAACAGCTCGTCCAGGCTGCCCGGGATGCCTGCCGGATACGACTGCGCGGAGGCGTGCTTGCCCAGCGCATGCGCCGGGGCGTCGGTGAACATCACGATGACATGACGCCTGCGGTCGAGGCCCTGCTCCCAGGGCGAGTTGACGGCCAGTGCGAGCGCCTCCAGACCCGACTCGGGGATGTCGCCGCCGCCCGTGGCGTCGATGCCGCGCACGAACTCCTCGAAGCTCCGGGCCTGTTCGGGCAGGTGGAGGAAGCCCGTCTGCTGGATGGCGTTCGAGTAGTCGTCCCCGAAGTCGCGGAAGGCGATCACCTTCAGCCGCAGCTGGCTGATCGCCTTGCCCTTCTTCGCCATCACGTCGTTGAGCCGGTCGTGGAACTGCAGCGCACTCGACTTCACGTTGTCGAGCACGGGGAACATGCTGCCCGTCGCGTCGATGCACAGCACGATGTCGACTGCGTACTGCAGATTCCCCTGGTACTGCTCGATGTTGCTCATACGGAGTCTCCTGGGTGGTACGGGCGGGGTGCGTCGTTCGCCGGTGGAACCGGGGTCAGGACGAGCCAGGGCGTGGGCGCCGGTCGCCGAGGTTGATGCGCACGCGGGAGGTGCGTTCCGCCGGGGCGTCGCCGGCCGGCGAGGGGGGCGGCGCCGGCGACGCGGGAGTCGCGGGAGCCACAGGGGTCGAGGGCGTCGCAGGGGCCGCGGGCGTCGCGGGTCTGTCGGCTTCGGTGGGTGTGCGGGGCCGCTCCGGCGGGGGCGTCTTGGGACGGGGACCCGATGCCGAGGTCAGGTTCTTGGCCTTGATCCGGCTGGTGCGCGCGCCCGGACCGGAGGGCTTCGCGGATCCCGGCGCCGAAGTCGGCGGGCCCGCGGCGGGCTTGGCCTTGCCGGTCCCCGGTCGGCGATGCTGCAGGGTGCACACCTTCGGGTCGGACAGCGCCTTGAGGAACGTCGCGATCCGCGGGCGGCTGCCCGGGGCACGAGCGGTCATGGCACGCAGCAGGCCCAGGATCTCGTCCGACAGCCGGGTGTCCAGGTCGAGGCTGTCACCCGCGTTGACCGCGTCGGCCGGCGAGCCGTACCGGCTGTCGTGGTGCGGCAGTTCGCCCGTCAGATACAGATGGGTCATCAGTCCGAGCGCGAAGACGTCCACCGCGCAGGTCAGGTGCTGGGGGCCGACCGAGTCGTCGCGTTGCATGTAGCGGCGCCACTCCGGGGCGCCGTAGACCGAGTCGCCCGCGATGTCGTCGGGCTCCGGCGGCTTCCCCGAGACGTAGGAGTCGTCGAAGTCGATCAGCTTCGCCGTGTGGAACGCGGCGCCGTCCCGCTTCTGCACCAGGACGTTCAGCGGTTTGAGGTCGCCGTGCACGACGTCGATGTCGTGCAGCTGCTTCAGACTGTTGCCCAGCGTCTTGAGCAGCACCGTCTTGTTGCGAGGCTCCAGAGCCTGCGGCTTCTCCAGGCTGGTGGTGTCGATCCGCTCGGTGACCTTGTAGTAGGTGCTGCCCTCGTGGAAGAAGTCGGTGGCCAGCACCAGATTGCCGCCGCCGCGTGCGTCCGGGCGCAGCCGATCCATGATCGTGCGGTGCCGGTCCTCGAACTCGCGGGCCAGCTGGCGCCGGATCCGTACGCTCGGCGAGTCCGCCGCGTCGTCACGGGGCCGCTTGGGCTCCAGGAACCGCTTGACGAAGTACTGGTGCCCCCCTTTCTCGCCGAACGCCCATATGCATTTACCGCCGTTGGCGTTCGTGGGCTCGCTGATGATGCGGTAGCCCCCGATGACATCGCCCTGTTTCATGCGTACTCCTCGAGTGCCGGAGGCAGATGGGTCTCGTAGCCGGGGCGGTAGGCGTGCCAGGTGCTGTCCTGCCAGCTGCGGACCCGGGCCGGCAGATCCGCGAGATCCTCCGACGCGGCCGAAGCGCCGGACCCCGGCCCGCCGCCGGCGGCGGAGGGGAGACGGTCCAGGCCACGTGGCCGGGTGCGGACATAGCGGTCGGTCAGCTCCTCCAGACGTGCGGCGAACTGCCCGCGCAGATCCTTGAAGCCGCCGTAGCCGAGTGCCACGAGGGCGAGCGAGGCGTCGTCCGCGGTGCAGGCCTGTACCGCCCGGCGGATGAGGTCGGCCCACTCCTCGACCGTGGCGGCGTCCTGCAGGGTGCTCAGCAGCAGGGTCTCGAAGTCGGCCGGGGTGTGTACATAGCCGAAGAATCCGTCGGTCGCCGTCACCAGTACACACGGGAGCGAATGGATCAGCCGCTGGCCGTCGATCTCGAAGTCCCGGTCCGCGCACACCAGATTGGTCATCGGTGGGTCCGTGCGCAGTAGTTCCAGGGCGTCGCTCTCCCGGGTGTGGTCGCGGGTGAGCACCTGCAGCCCGGTGCCGGGACGCAGCACGTAGGCGCGCGAGTCACCGGCCCACAGCGGTTGCAGCTCCAGCTGCGGCTCGGCCTGAGGGCACACCAGGCGGTAGTGCACGGCCGCCAGGGTGGTGGGCAGCTGGCGGCGCATGGTGCCGCTGATCTTGCTCCGGCGCTGCGGTGCCCTGCCGAGGAAGAACTGCAGATAGCTGCACAGGGTCTCCGGCGTGGCCGGTTCGCCCTCCGCCGCGACATCGTGGAACCAGTGGTCGGCGGCCAGCCGGGCCACCCGCGCGCCCACCCAGGCGCCGGTACGGCTCTCCCCGTCGGACGCCTGCCAGACGGGAGCCGCGCCGGCCCCGCCCGACCCGTCGAAGACCGCGAGCATGCCCTGGCCACTGTCCATGTGGTGGGCGACGAACGGCTCCGCGTCCTCGCCGCGCCCCGGCACCCGCTCGGTCCACACGGACATCGCGAGCAGTCCCATCCGGTCGTGGTCCACGCACCAGATCCGCTGGGGCACCGGTCGGCCGCCCGGTCCGGGCCGCGCGCCGTCCGGCGGCGCGGCGACGGCCGGGGACAACGCGCACGCGGACGCCGGGTACGGCTGGGCGGTGGCTCGTGACCCCTGCCCGGGCGGGACGTACCCCGTCGGCGCCCCGACCGGGGCCGGAGGCTGTGCCGTGTGCTCCTGGTGCCCGCTCATCGGCGCTCCCCGTTGCTGTCGGACGTGTCTGGGCGGTGCCTCTTGGCGGTCCCGCGTACGCGGCTCACCCTGGGGGCGGCGCCGTCCGTACGGCGCTCGGCCGTACCGTCGTCGGCGCGGTCGCCGCCCGCTCCGCCTCCGGTGCCGCCCGCTCCGCCTCCGGTGCCGCGGACACCGGGCCGGTCCGCCGTGGCGCGGTCGGCGGATCGCTCGGCGTGGTGATCCGCTGCTGCGCCGCGGCCGACGCGGGGACCGTCGCGGTGGTCGGCTGCCGTACCGCGTTCCGTACGGCGGTCGTCGTGATCATCAGCCGGCGCGCCACGGTCCGCACGGCGCTCGTCCCGGCGGTCCGCCCCCGCATGGCGGTCGTCGGCCACCCGACCGCCCCCGGTGCCGGGCAGCGGCTCGTCCTCGGGCGGTCCCGCGGGTCTCTCCCGATGGGGACGGCGGCCGCCGGTGCCGGACAGCCGCGAGCCGGACGCGCTCTCCTCCCGCGGACGGGCACCGCCGGCGCCCCGGTCGCCGTCGTCGTACCGGTCCCGCAGCACCTCACCCTTGAGCGGCTCGCGTTCCCCGCCGTGCCCGCCCCGGTGCTCGTCACGCCCGGCGGCACGGTCGTCGGCACCGGGCTCCAAGGCGCGGGCGAGGCTGCCGCTCAGCCGCCCGCGCCGGGCGGCCGTATCGAACAGGCCGTCGCCGTCCCGTAGCACCTCCTCCAGCACGGCGCGTTCCAGCTTGGCCTGTTCGAAGGGTTCCCGGTCCGCGTCGCCGCGCTCCAGGACCATGCGCATGACCTCGCGCCGGACCTCCCGTTTCTCCGCCTCGCCCTTCTCGATCCAGGCGAGGGCGGCGCGCGGGCCCTCCTTCTCCATGATCTCGGCGATCAGACCGTCGACGCCCTCCTCGCGGATCATGTCCAAGTGCCGTCTGCGGCGCATGCCCTCCAGCCGGGTCTCGCGCACGACGTCCCGGTACGCGCGCCCGCTGGTGGCGATCTCCTCCTCGTCGACGAGGAGTTCGATCTGGATGCTGCGCAGCCGGACAGCGTCGTCGCCGCTGAACCCGGCCAGCCCGGAGTTGAGCGCCGTCTCCGTCTCATGGAACTCGGCGATGTCGTAGTCCCGGGCGACCGACTGCAGCCGCTTGCGCAGATAGCCGTAGAGCGCGCCGCTCATGTCGCGGATGCCGCGCGCGACCGCCTGGGCGGGGTCGGCGACCCGGCACACGAGGTCCACCCGGCTGCGGAACGAGAACGTGGGGTCGCGACTGAGCAGCGGGATGTCCAGGATCAGCCGGTGTTCCGTCATGTCGACGGTGAACACGGCACGGTACGACCCGAAGCGCGCCGAGGGGATCTCCTCGCCGCTGCGGATCGTCAGCGAGGGGCCGCTGTCCCGGACGAGGACCAGGGCCCGGCCCGGAGCCGGCGGCCGCAGCGGGTTCACCAGCCGCCACTTGGGCACGTCGTCGCAGCTCAGGACCGGGTCGTAGGTCTCTTCCTGCATGTCTCACCCTCTCCTTCGGGCGCTGTCGCGGGCGGCGTCTGCGCGGTGGCCGTCACCGGGCGCGGTCGAGTGTGCGGAGCAGCCGGGCGGAGCCCGCCGAGGGCTTGTCCCGGTCGTGGGCCCACTTCTCCAGCCACCAGGTGAGCCGCTCGCCGTGCTGTCCCGGCCGGCGGGCGACAGAGCTGAGCAGCGCGCCGATGGCGTGCAGGGAGCCCGGGGTCTTGTCGGCGTAGTCGTCGATCCACGCGTGCAGGGCTTCCAGCGCGGAGTCCTGCACCGGCCGGCGGGCCAGGGCGCGCACCCACAGCTCGGTGAGCCGGTCGTGGTACCGAGGCAGGTCGCTGAGCAGGACGGGCACGCCGGGCACCCGTGTGTGGCCGCGGTCATCGGGGGTGTCGATGACCGGCTTCTCGTACGGCTGGGACACAGCGAACACGAACGCCGACAGCGACTTGACGACCATGGGGGACAGGTCCTGCGGTGCGGACCAGTCCAGGTAGGCCTCCAGGACCGCCGTGGTCTGTCCCTGGTGGATCAGGTGGATGCCGCCCCAGGCCACCGACGGCAGGGTGCCCCAGTCGTCCTCCCGGTCCAGCGCGCCGCGCAGGACGGCCACGGCCCGGTCCGGGGCGGCACGGCCGAGCAGCCCGCCCACCGCGTTCGCCGCCGTGCCGGCCAGCCGGCGCTGGTGGGCGGAGGCGTCGCCGCGCGCCCACTGGTGCAGCAGTTCCCAGACCGCGTCCGCCGTCTCCGGGTGGCTGCCCGCCACACCGAGGGCGGTGGCGGCGGCCTGCCGCAGCGGCCAGGAAGTGCTGCCCGCCCAGGTCGTGAGGAACCGGTGCACCGCGTACTGCGGATCGGTCCGTGCCAGCACGCCGGCCGCGACCGCGGCTCGGGCCCGCACCTGCAGGTCACGGTGGTTCAGCAGGCCGCGCAGCCAGCCGAGCACGGCGTCGCGACGTCCGTCCAGCAGGTTCCAGGCGTAGGCCATGATGGCCTGGCTGAGCAGCGCGTTGCGGAACCGGACGCGGGGCGGGGCGAAGCCGCCCTCGGCGGGCGCGTCCAGCCGGATCCACTGCTGCTCGTGGCCGAGCCGGTCCCCGAACCGGAGGTCGGGCGGGGCGGCTTCCGGTGCGACCAGGGCCCGCCGCAGCTGCACCGCGGCATCCGCGACGGTGAGGTAGCCGCACTCCTCGAGCACGGCGGCCGCCAGCGCGAAGGCCACCGCGTCCGGTGCGCGGTACCGGTTGAACCAGTCCCGCACCTGCTCGCTCGGATCGCGCAGCCGGGCCACCTCGGCCGTCACATCGCCGTCCGCGCGGATCACGGAGGCGAGCCGGGCGGCGCTGCGGGCCGTCGGCTGCTCCCGGAGCGCCGTCGCGGCACCGGTGCGCTCCAGCAGCCCGTGCAGATCGGCGTACGCGTCCGGGGTGCCGCCGTGGCCGAGCACCCGCCGTTCCACGATGGCCACGGGGTCGACCGGGACGAGCGCGTGCCGGGCCACCTGGTCGCCGCCCGTTCCGGCCGCGAGGACATCCAGGTCGTGACCGCCGGTCAGGATCAGGAAGCAGCCCGAGGCGCGCAGCGCGGCGACGATCGCGGCCCACTGGACCGTGCCGGGGGCGTGCCCTCCGGAAAAGGCGGAGGTGACCGTGGAGTCGGCGCCCGGCCCGTCGTCGAGTGCCGCCAGATAGCCGGAGTTCTTCACCGGTGGTTCCCAGTCCGCCTCCAGCACGGCCGCGGGTCGCAGCAGCAGGTGGCAGCCCGCACCGCCGCCCTCCATGGCCAGTGCCTCCCCCAGCAGGTTCACGGCGACGGCCTCCCGGCCGCTGCCCGGCGCGGCGGTGAGCACCAGCACCCGCTGCTCGCACAGGGCGTCCAGAGCCTCGCCGTAGCTCTCGGGCGCGACGAACAGCTCGGTGTGGTCGGCGATGTCGGCGGCGGCCATGGCGAGCACGGACACGCCCCCCGGCCGCGGTCCGCCGGGTCGGGCACCGCCGGTGTGGAAGCCGCCGCCGAAGCTCACGTCCGCGTTGAACAGCGCGAGCGTGCCGATGCGGGTCCCGGAGGTGTCGGCGTTCAGCCGCCGGGCGATCTCGTCGGCGATGGCCCCGGCGCGCAGTGCCTCGGACCGCTCGGCGTCGTCACGTCGACTGCCTTCGGCCAGGGAGCGCAGAGCGTCCTTCTCGCTGACCGGGCCGTCGTGCTCCTCGACGTCCCCGCGCGGGGGCTCGGTGTGCGCCGTGGGGTCCTTCGCGGACTCCGCCTTACCCGCCTCCGCGCCGGAGCCCGGTTCGGCGGGTTCCCCTTCCTTGTGCGGGGGCGGATCGCCCGGGCGGTCGGCGGCGCCGGCTAAGGACCGGGGGCTTGCGGAAACGCTGGCCTCGCTCATGATCGGGTTTCTTCGGCTTTCGAATCAGCGGTGCGGGCGGTGCGGTGGCCGTCGTGCACAGGGCGGACGCCTCGCGCGCGCGTGCTCGGGGCCACGTGGGGGAGAGAGAAGACGGATACGCGGCCGCGCGACGGGCGTCCGGCCCGTCCGGCGGCAGGGGTGGCGTTACGACGTCGTCCAGTTCCCCTGTACGTCGACCTTGCCGTTGAACACCTGGGCGTTCTTGATGAGCGCGGCGCTGATCTGGGCACCGGACCGGCCCTGCGCGGCGACGGCCTCGTCGACGAACCGGCGGATCTCCGCCTCGAAGTCCGGGTCGAGCAGCATGTGGGCGGCGAGCTGCCGCTCAAGGGCTTGCTGCGCGGTCTCGTCGTCCGGGGAGCCGGTGAGCCGGTCCAGGGCGTTCTCCGCGTCCGCATTGCCCCGGAACCGCGCGCGGATCCGTTCGAGCAGGCGGGCACCGCCGGCCCAGCCCGAGCGGCCGGCCTCCTGCCCTGCCGTCTCCAGCGCTCCCTTGACCACAAGCGCCACGCCCGCCGCTGCCACGGCCGTCACCGGATCCATCGCGTTCCCCCGAAATCCCGCCCCGAACAGGGCAGTCAATCTAGGCGAGATCGAGCGGCGCCGGAGTGCTTCTTCTCACATTGGCTGAAATTAGCCGAACCTGATCCGTCGCTGAGCGATCCGACCGTTCGTCGGCCCTCGCCGCAAGCGGCTACCGGGGCCGCAGTGTTCTCCGCTACGGGACATTCGCCGCTACGGGAACACAGTCGCCGCTACGGGAACAACCGTCCGCGATGTCAGACCCGGCCGTTAGTCTCGGGCATCATGAGACTCCTGCACACGTCCGACTGGCATCTCGGCCGGGCCTTCCACCGGGTGAGCATGCTCGGGGCCCAGGCCGAGTTCATCGGTCACCTCGTCACCACCGTGCGCGAGCGCGCGGTGGACGCGGTGGTCGTGTCGGGCGATGTGTACGACCGCGCGGTCCCCCCGCTCGCCGCGGTCGAGCTGTTCGACGACGCCCTGCACCGCCTCGCGGACCTCGGCGTGCCCACGGTGATGATCTCGGGCAACCACGACTCCGCCCGCCGGCTCGGCGTCGGCGCCGGACTCATCGACCGCGCCGGCATCCACCTGCGCACCGAACCCGCCTCCGCCGGCACCCCGGTCCTGCTGGCCGACGCCCACGGCGCCGTCGCCTTCTACGGCCTGCCGTATCTCGAACCGGCGCTGGTGAAGGACGAGTTCGCGGTCGACGAGGCCGGCCACGAGGCCGTGCTCGGCGCCGCCATGGACCGCGTCCGCGCCGACCTCGCCACCCGCGCGCCCGGCACCCGCTCGGTCGTCCTCGCCCACGCCTTCGTCACCGGCGGCCGGGCCAGCGACAGCGAGCGGGACATCACCGTCGGCGGGGTCGCCTCCGTACCCGCCGGGGTCTTCGACGGGGTCGACTATGCGGCGCTCGGCCATCTGCACGGCTGCCAGAGCCTCACCGAGCGCGTCCGCTACTCCGGCTCCCCGCTCGCCTACTCCTTCTCCGAGGCCGACCACCGCAAGAGCATGTGGCTGATCGACCTCGGCGCCGACGGCTCCGTCACCGCCGAGCGCCTCGACTGCCCGGTGCCCCACCCGCTCGCCCGCATCAGGGGCAGGCTGGAGGGCCTCCTCGCCGACCCGGACCTCGCCCGGCACGAGGACGCCTGGATCGAGGCCACCCTCACCGACCCGGTCCGCCCCGCCGACCCCATGGCCCGGCTCACCGAGCGCTTCCCGCACACCCTCAGCCTCGTCTTCGCCCCCGAGCGCACCCCGGACGACCCCTCGGCGTCGTACGCCCGGCGCCTCGCGGGCCGCAGCGACCAGCAGATCGCCGAGGACTTCGTCGCCCATGTGCGCGGCGCCGTCCCCGGCGACCGCGAGCGGGCCGTCCTGCGCGAGGCGTTCGACGCCGTACGCGCCGACGACGCCGCGGGCGAGGTGGCCCGATGAGGCTGCACCGGCTCGACATCACCGCCTTCGGACCCTTCGGCGGCTCCCGCAGCGTCGACTTCGACGCCCTGTCCGCCGCCGGTCTCTTCCTGCTGCACGGCCCCACCGGCGCCGGCAAGACCTCCGTCCTGGACGCCGTCTGCTACGCCCTGTACGGCACCGCCCCCGGCGCCCGGCAGAGCGGCCAGGGCATGAACCTGCGCAGCGACCACGCCGAGCCGCGCACCCGCACCGAGATCCGCCTCGACCTCACCGTCGCCGGGCGCCGCCTGGAGATCACCCGGCAGCCGCCCTGGGAGCGGCCCAAACTGCGCGGCACGGGCACCACCGTGGACAAGGCCCAGACCTGGCTGCGCGAGTACGACGCCACGGCCGGTGCCTGGAAGGACCGCAGCCGCTCCCACCAGGAGATCGGCGAGGAGATCACCCAACTGCTCGGCATGAGCCGTGAGCAGTTCTGCCAGGTCGTGCTGTTGCCCCAGGGTGACTTCGCCCGCTTTCTACGAGCCGACGCCGAGGCCCGCGGCCGGCTGCTGGGCCGTCTCTTCGACACCCGGCGGTTCGCCGACGTCGAAAAGCGCCTCGCCGAACGCCGCCGCGCCACCGAGGCACGCGTGCGGGAAGGCGACACGGCGCTGCTCGCCGACGCCCACCGCATGCAGCAGGAGGCCGGCGAGGCCATGGAGCTGCCCCAGCTGGCCCCCGGCGATCCCGGCCTGGCGGCCGCCGTCCTCGGCGCCGCCGCCGTCGCCCGCGCCACCGCCCGCGAACACCTCACCGTCGCCCACTGCCGCCTCACCGCCGCCGAGTCCGCCCATGCCGGGACCCGGCGCGCCCTGGAGGACGTACGCGAACTCGCCCGGCTGCAGCGCCGGTCCGCCGAGGCCCGGCAGCGCGCCGAGCGGCTCCAGGAGCGGGCGGGTGCCCATCAGCAGGACCGGCAGCGGATGGAGCGGGCCCGCAAGGCGGAGGCCGCCCTGCCCGCGCTGGAGCTGCGGGAGGCCGCCGAGGCGGAGCACCGCCGGGCCGGCCGGGCCGAGGCACACGCGCGGGGCATGCTCCCCGACTCCTACGCCGACGCAGGTGCCGCCGGACTCGCTTCCGCCGCCCGCCGGGCCGCCGGGGAACTGGGCGGCCTGGACGCGGCCCGCCGCGCCGAGCAGCGGCTCCGTGCCCTGGCCGAGGAGCGGACCGGGCTCGACCGCCAGGAGCGCGCCGACGAGGACGTACTCCGCGAGGCCGAGACCTGGCTCGCCGCCTGGGACGCCACCCGCGCCGCCCTGCAGTCCCGCGTCGACGCCGCCCAGGAGGCCGCCACCCGCGCCGAGCAGCTCGCCGTCCAGCGCGACCCCCTGCGCAGGCGGCTGGGCGCGGCCCGCACCCGCGACGCGCTCGCCGCGGACCTGCGGGACGCGCAGCGCCTGGCGCTCGCCTCCGAGCAGCGCGCCCTCGACGCCCGCGCCCACTGGCTCGACCTCAAGGAACAGCGCCTGAACGGCATCGCCGCCGAGCTGGCCGGCCACCTCACCGAGGGCGAGCCCTGCAGCGTCTGCGGAGCCACCGAACACCCCGCACCGGCCCGCAAGGTCGCCGGGCACGTCGACCGTGCGACCGAGGACCGCGCCCTCGCCGCCCACCAGCACGCCGAGGAGCGGCGCGCCGAGGACGCGCGGCGGCTCGGCGTCGTCCGCGAGGCCCTGGCCGCCGCCACCGCCGAGGCCGGCGACACACCCACCGCCGAACTCGAAGCGACAGCGGCCGAGTCGGAGCAGGAGTACGCCCGCGCCCGGCGCGACGCCTCCGCCCTGCACGCCGCCCACGAGGAGCTGCGACGCGCCGAGCACGAACGCGAGCAGCGCCTCGCCGACCGCCAGCAGGCCGCCGTGCGGACCGCCTCCCGGCTCACCCGGCGCGAGACCCTGGAGCGTGAACAGGCCCAGTTGGAAGGCGAGTTGGCCATGGCGCGCGGCGGCTCCGGCAGCGTCGCCGCGCGGGCCGCACAGCTGGAACGGCAGGTCACGCTGCTGACCGACGCCGCCGACGCCGCACGCACCGCCGAGGACGCCGCCCAGCGGCTGAAGGACGCCGACGCCCGCCTCGCCGACGCCGCCTACCGCGCCGGCTTCGACACTCCGCAGGCCGCGGCCGCCGCCCTCCTGGACGCCGCGGCCCACCGAGAGCTGCAGCAGCGCCTGGACGCCTGGCAGACGGAGGAGGCCGCCGTACGCGCGATGCTCGCGGAGGCCGACACCGCGGCCGCGGCCCAGCGCCCGGCAGCCGACCCGGCCGCGGCCGAGCACAGGGCGACAAGGGACGAACACCGGCTGCGGGCGGCGGCCTCCGCCCGGGACGCCGCCGCCCGCAGCTGCGCCGAACTGGACCGCCTCTCCGCGCACGCCACCGAGGCCGTACGCCGCCTGGCCCCGCTGCGTGAGGAGCACGACCGGGTCGCCCGCCTCGCCGCCCTCACCGCGGGCACCTCCGCCGACAACGAACGCAAGATGCGCCTGGAGTCGTATGTACTCGCGGCCCGGCTGGAGCAGGTCGCCGCCGCCGCGACCGCCCGGCTGCAGCGCATGTCCTCGGGCCGCTACACCCTCGTCCACTCCGACGACCGCACCGGCCGCGGCCGCAGCGGGCTCGGGCTGCATGTGGTCGACGCCTGGACCGGCCGCGCACGCGACACCGCGACGCTGTCCGGCGGCGAGACCTTCTTCGCCTCCCTCGCCCTCGCGCTCGGCCTCGCGGACGTCGTCACCGACGAGGCCGGCGGCGTCCGCCTCGACACCCTCTTCATCGACGAGGGCTTCGGCAGCCTCGACGACCAGACCCTCGACGAGGTGTTGGACGTCCTCGACTCCCTCCGGGAGCGGGACCGGAGCGTGGGCATCGTCAGCCACGTCCCTGACCTGCGGCGAAGGATCCACGCGCAGCTGGAGGTGGTGAAGGGGAGAGGGGGGTCTACGCTGCGGCAGCGGGGGGTCTGATGGCTCGTGAAGTGGCGCCTGACGGTCGACACATTGCCGCCGGTCTGGACGGATTTGTTCCCTGTCTTTCCGTCTCCTCCCTTGATCGTCCTTGGCCTTCTGTCCCCCGCCTGTCCCCCGGGCATCCCCCGGGACTAGCACGTCACGCGAGCCGGGCCTGGGGCGTGTCCGCAGCCGCAGGTGGCGAATGGTGGAGGATTCGGTTGACTGCCGCTTTGAGTTCGCGATGTCTGGGCGGATGTTGCATCGTCGACCCATCGTGGTCAAGAGGAGGCGGTTGTCGTGCTGGACGAGCGAGAGGGCCTTGAGCCAGACCAACCTCTGCGAGACCGAGACGACCTGGGTGTCAGTAGGACGGCGTAGCCATGCTCGCCATCTGCCTTGGCGCAGGAGACTGCTGGGGGACAGCGTGGCGGAACTGTCAATGAGGCGGCAGCCAAGTCTGCCCGTCTCCCAGAGCGGACGCGAAGCAGGCTCCACGATCACATTAGGGCTCCAGCCGGGTGCCAAACGCCGTCGAACGATGGGTAGTTGACTAGGTTTGCTGCGCCCACAGGCTGCAACTGGCGGGGGCACCCCTTACTTCATGTACTTCATGTTGGAGCCGTCTTTCCGCAGCCTGGCCTGCCGGACCGTAACGACGTGGGAGGACCCTTCAGTGACCACGGACACCAGCGAGGAGACGGCCATACTTCTCCAGCGGGCAGCTGCTTCGTTCCAACCGCTCGCAGGGGAGCCCTCCCCTTTCGGACCGCCCGTCGGCTACCCGCTCGCTGGTGAGCAGGTGCCCCTGGCGGGCTTCGCCGATGAAGCCGCGCTGGCCAAGGCCGTACTACGTCGGCTGGCTCCCTGGTTTCACATTCAGCGCGAGGTACCCGGAAGGCACCCCACCGGACGCCCGTGCCGGATCGACGCAGTGCTCAGGCCGCGCGACGCGCAGGTTTGGAAGAACCCGCAGGTGGCGCTCGGCGTTGAGTTCAAGTCCTGGGACTCGCATGTCGCGGACGCGAGCAGAAAGGACCGGATCGGCTGGGTTGCTCAGGCCATCGACTACCCGATGGTCGATTGGGAGGGCTACGGGCGCCTGCCGGTCTTCATGTGTCCCGACCCCTTCGTGCGCAACCGCAACCTCCCGGGCGACGGCGTGGACGACGTGGGCCACTTCGTGGACGGCTTGCTCGGTCAGTACAACCTCGGCTACCTGACCCTGTTCAACGGCAACGGCCTGACCATGCTCATGTACGGCATGAACACCGTTTGGTATGAGCGGCACGGCGTTTCCAACGGTCGGAATTGGACCCTGCGACCGCGCACCGGACACCGCAGGTGGACCGCCATACAGCCGCAGCTCGCCGGCTTGTGGTCCCGGAGCGACCGTTTCATCTCGCCAAAGACACGCGGTCGCTCCGGATGTTTGTAAGCACTTCTTTGGGCACCAGCGCACCAGGGTTTCGGGGCTACGTACCAAGTTGATCTGGCTCCACTGGTACGACAAGACAGCTCAGGCCAGGGTCAGGAGGGCCCGCGCATCGCATCTTGCGGCGTGATCGGATAGGGGATGACTTCGTTCTGGACTGGTAAGCGGGTACGTTTGCGCGGTATCGAGCCCGAGGACTGGACGGTGTTCGGTCCCCGGGCCCTCAACATCGCGTCGAAAGTCGCCCCGGTCGGGCCGCGTCAGAGGAGCTGGAGCACCTCGGCCAGCGCGCCGGGTCGCTGGTCGACGGGCAACGGTTCGACTAGGTGGACCCGGCACCCCAGCGTGGCAGCGCCGACGTCCGCAACAGGCTCGTCTCCCACCATGAGTGCATCGCCGGGTGCCACTCCGAGCTTGTCGCACGCCATCTGGAAGATCCGGGGATCGGGCTTCTTCACACCGCGCTCGAAGGAGAGGAAGTAGGCGTCCACGAGGGCATCGACACCGTGGTCGCGGAAGACAGGGCGCATGTCCCAGCCGATGTTGCTGACGACAGCGACCGGGATGCCTCGCGCGCGTAGGGCGCGGAGGGTTTCCTCGGTGTCGGGATAAGGCAGCCATGCCCCGGACACTTGGGAACGTTCATACAGGGCCTCGGCCAGGTCGGCCGCAGGCAGCTTCGCTTCCCGGGTAAGGGCTGTGAAGGCAGCCCGGTGTCGTTCGGCGGTCAGATCGCGCTCCCGCCACAGTGCCTCCAGGTGGGGCGGCACTGTGCGCGGAGGAACCCCTCCGGGCTGAGCGCCGAACTCTTCCAGCCGGCTGACGCACGCGTCGAGTTCACCCTCGGGCACGTCCAGACCAGCCTTCGTTGCCACCGCGCGCAGCCACTGCGCGGCCGATTCGATCCGGAAGAGGGTCCCGGAGAAGTCGAACATCACACCCTTGATCATGCAGCCGATCCTGGCGGCGCCGACGAGCCGGCCGCAAGCCCAAAACGATCAAGATCTGCGACCCGAGCAGTCCACCAACGTCCTCAGGCCCTTGATGTCCGAATCCACTGAGGAACAAGATCCACGCTGGTCGATTCAGGAATCGCCGTCACGATGAGCGAACTCGAGTGAATGCTGGGCCTCCGGAGCAACGTGAGGCTACGGCAGCTTACCGACGACGTGCCCTCTTTGGGGTGAATGCGCTACTCCGTCCGCCCGGCCACGGCAGGGTCGAGGGGTCCCGGTAGAAGGGGCCCGAGATGGTTCCGGTGGCGTCGGGTCCGGCGATGGCTCCGATGGTGTCGGCGCCGGTACCGGCGGTGCCGAGGACGGTGACGCGATCCCCCTTGCTGTAGGCGTCGGGTGCGGTCATGGGATGGGTTCCTTGTCTGTCCGACTGAGGTGCGTAAGCCCGGCCGTGCTGGTGGAGTTGGCTCCGGGCGCGGCGCCCTCGGGCACGGCGGTGAGCGTCATTCAAGGTCCGGCCGCAGTACGGTGGCGCGCGGAATGCTCGCCGTCACGGCTGGTGTCCTTCCTCGTCGCGGGGCGTCGGGGCGGCTCTGAGCGGGTGGTGAGGGCAAGGTCATGCGTTGGGTGGTGGGGTCCCAGCGGCAGTCGCGGTACAGCCGGTTGTAGTCGGGGGCGGCGTCGGCGTCATCGGCGTTGCATGGTTCGTAGCCGCCCGGGCCGATGCGGCAGTAGAAGCCGTATTCGATGCATTCTGCTTCGCCGGGTATTTGGCCGGTCCAGACGGTGTTGCAGGTGTTGCCGGGATGGCAGTGGGTGCGTTGGAGGCCGGTGAAGGCGCAGCGTGCGATGTCGCATCGGTCGGCGTGGAGTGTGCCGGGTGAGGCGGAGCAGTCAGGGCAGCTGTCCTGGCGTGTTGGTGTGAGGCGGGTTCGGGGGTCCGGGTTGGTGGGGGTGGTGAGTTTGCCGAGCCAGAGTGCGCGGAGTGCCTTGTTGAGGTCGTGGTTGCTGGCGATGGTGTGGAGGTTGAGGGTGCGGTGGATGAGTTCGCGGAGGAGGGTGGGCGGGAGTTGGGCTGTGGCCCAGTGCAGGGTGAGTCCGCGCCTTGGGTGGTGGCGGGCCCAGGTGGTGTGCATGCGGGTCGAGAAGGTGACTGTTAGGTCCTTGTTTGGGATGTGTGTGGCGAACTGCGGATGGTTTAATTCCCGCCATTCGCGGCCGGTTTCGGCATAGAAGTTGATGAGGGTTCACCGTGCTTCGTCCGGATTTAGTGTTGTGCTGCGTCGGACGTGGAGCCAGCCGCCGGTCGGGGTGTTCCGCAGCTGGGTGAGTGGCTTGTTCTGGTCGCTGTCGGCGACGATTCGCAGGCGGTGCAGTCGGCCGAGAACGTTGAATCCTGAGCCGGGGGCGAGTTCCTTGAGCGGGTCGTCGGGTGCGGTTTCGGCGAGGTGCGTGAGGCGCTGGTAGATCCATGAGCGGCGCCGTTCGACGAGGGCGGCGGCGTCCAGATCGGTCGTGGTGTGCGGGCCGTGGACGATGATGCCGCCTCGCCGGGTGACGGTGACGGCGAGCGTGGTCCTGTTGCTGGTGCGAACGGTGACGTCGATGGTGCCGACACGTATGGTGCGGTCGCTGGAGGGCATGATCGTGTGTCCTTGGTGTGGGGGAGAAGAGGCGGCCTGGCGCCTTTTAGATCGCCTGGCCATCTGCGGACCGTCCGCCGGCGAGCATGTGCGTCAGTCCGCGGGCGAGCTTGCGCACCTCCACGGCGTACAGGACCAGTTCAATCGCCTCGCCGTCGGCGCCGATCTGTAGGCGGTCGCTGTACTGGGCGCGGTGCGACTGCGCCTCGTACTGGCCGGGCCGTGCCCGTGCCCAGTCGTCCGCCCCGCGGAAGCGGCCTTTGTGGAACCACGCGCGATCCACGGCTTCGGTGACGAACGTGCCCCATGCCCGGGCCGGTACGCCGCGGGCTTCGACGCGTGCGCGCGCGCCCTCGTCGTTGATCACGATGTACCAGCGGCCGAACCCCTTGCTGTCGAGCGCGAGGTGCTGCCGGTACCGGAGCTGGAGGCTGGGCCACACCATGTGGACCAGTTCCACTGCCCGGTCGACGGCGGCCTGCTGTGCTCGCTTGTGAGCGGCGACTGCGGAGGTCAGCGGCTGCTGGTCGCTGGTGTGTCCGTCCGCGTGGGTGTGGTTGGCCAAGCGGACCTGCGCGCTGCGGTCGATCAACATGTGGCCGAGGTCTTGGGCGTAGCCGGGCGTCATTTCGGTGATCAGCTGGCGGCCCTCATGGACAGTGACCAGGTTGACGTGCCGTACGAAGACTTGGCCGTCGGGCAGGGCGTCGACGATGTGCGGGTTACGCAGGGCGAACTTGGTGGGCACGACTGCGTCGTCTTCGAGGCGTTGGGTCCATGCGCTGCTGGTGGTGACGGCTTGCAAGGTGGATGAGGAGATCTTCGGGTACCAGGTGGCCTTGCGGCGATTGATCTTCATAGGCGTTCCGTGTTGTTCATGCGTGACGGCGTCAGCGGTGGCTCGCCGAGTGCGCGTCGCGATTGCTTCGAGGCGGGAGCAGGGCAGGGATGGCTGGGCATGGGAGGCCCCGTGTGGCGGGCCTCCCATGGGGCAGTCAGGCTGCGGCCGGCACCAGCTCCTTCGCGTGGGCCTCGTCCGGGTCTGTGTTGGCGGTGGGCTGCTCACGCTCGGCGTCCTGCCGCGCCTTCTCCTGCTGCTGGGCGCGCCCCTTGGCGGCCGTCTCTGCCTCGATGGTGCTGAGCGCGTAGCCCTCCGCCTCGAGGAACGTCAGCCAGGCGACGGTCTGTGGGTCGATGTGGTTACGCCAGGCCGCGTCGTCCATGTGCTCGCTCTCGTGGGCGGCTGCGACGTGGGCGAGCAGGATGCGCCAGGCGCTGGCGGGGCTGGTGCGGGTGATCACCTGGCCAAAGGGATCGCTGACGCGGTTCCACTGGGAGCGGTCCTTGTTGGGGTCCTCGACGCCGAGGAAGTGTGCGGGCAGATCGGTGCGCTTGCGATCGATGAAGTTGTCGTACGCGTAGCTGGTGCCGGTGATCATGGACAGGATCAGTGGCCACACTCGGATACTGGCCTCGGGCTGGTGACACAGGTCCTTGATGAAGTCCAGGCGCACGGTGCGGGCCTGCCGCCATGCCTTGTTGTTCTCGATCACCAGCCGCCGCTCGGCCTTGGCCGCTTCCTTGTCCGGGCCTGTCTGCTGCTTGTCCTTCTTGGCTGCCTGAGGGGTGAGGGGGTGGCCATACCGGTTCCAGGCGGTGCACAGCCAGATCACCTCGGCCTCGCGTGTGTCAACGCAGGCCGCATGCCCGGGGCAGTCCTGGTGAGTGTCGGGAGTGTGGGGCTGGCCGTCGTCGGTAAGGAGATCGGTGAGCGGGCGGGTGCTGGTGCCCGACCAGTTCCAGCGCCAGTCCACGACCGTGACTTCCTCGGCGGTCAGCTCCTGGATGAGCTTGGCGCATGTGTCGGCGAGTTCCTTCTCGGCGCGCAGTTCGGCCAGGGCGTGCTTCCAGTGACCGCGCTTGTGGTTGCCCTCCCGTATGTCGCGGCTCTTGGCGCGCCGCAGGGTCCACAAGGCATCGTCGACGCTTTCGACTTCCTGGAACTCGGCCAGCTCCACCAGGTTGAAGCCCTCGTCGACCGCCTCGGTGAGGTTTTCGTCGGACAGCTGGGATGCCTTGGTGGCGGCGGCCAGTTCGGCGGGCTTGAAGCCCATCGCGCGGGCATGCCGGTTCTTGCGGGTCTTCGGGATGTTCATGAGGGAGAGCTGCTTGGCGGCGTCGATGTCGTCGCGGATCGTGGCCTGGCGGCGGTGCTTGTTCTCGATGAACGACACCGTCAGCGCCGCGTCGTCCACGCCGGTCAGATCGTCGCGGATGATCGCCGGGATGAGCCGGTAGGGCTTCTTCTTCGCCTTGGCCTTCTTCGCGGCGGCCAAGGCAGCGTTGTTTCGGCGCTGCCCGAAGATGATGCCGAGCTTGCCCTCGTGCTCACCGGTCTGCGGGCGCAGCACGAGCGGGGTGAGGACGCCGAGTTCGTCGACGCTGGCCTGGAGTTCCGCATCCGGCTGTGTGGTGTCCTCGTCGTCCCCGCCGTCGCGGTGCTTGCGATGGTTGTACGGGTCGATGACCAGGTCGTGGGGGTCGACCCAGGCGAAGCGGCCGGTGAATCCTTCGACGGCGGCGGGACGGGCGTCGGTGGTGGTGCTCATGGTCGTGGTCCTTCACGCCAGGGGCGGGCACACGGCGGCTGCGCCCGCCCGGGATGCGTTGTCGGCGGAGTCAGGCGGTCACAGGGGTGGTGCGGCGCTTGGTGGTGCGCTTCGCCGACGCAGTGCGGTGCCCCGTGCCCTTCACCCGGCCGGTGGACTTCGCGTTGCTCTTGGTCGTCGGCGGGGCGGTGTCCGCGTTCTGGGCGGGTTCTGCCGTGCCGGCCGTGGCGTTCTGGCTCTGCTCGGTGGGAGCCTCGACGGCGGGCGGGATCGGTGTCCCGTCGGCGCGCAGGCGGGGCCGGTGGCCGTCGAAGGCGGGCAGCAGGCTGGTGCGGATGACGGTGAGGATCTCCTGAAGCGGCGAGTGGGTGGTGAAGCAGACTCCCTTGCTGTAGCGGATCCCCTTGGGCAGCCGGTTCTCACGCTCCGGGCCGGCCGATCGCTTGGGAGCAGGGCCGCCGATGGCGAAGGTCTGTACGGCCTTGCCCTGCCACAGGTGCCGTACGCCGATGGAGCGGCCGTCGGGGTGGATGAGGCGAATCGACTTGTCCGCGAAGCCTGCGGGGGTGTCCTCGGGGTCTTCCCTCCAGCCGTCGCCGAGGGCTTCGGCGATGGGCTTGGACAGCAAGTACAGGTCGATCTCGCTGAGGATGGTCGCCTGCGCTTCCTCGTCGGCTTCCGCTTCCACGCCGTTGGTGTCGACGGTGTCAGGCGCCATGGTGTCGGTGCTGGTCACGGGTGTGCTCCTGTTCCAAGAGGTGCGTAAATCTCGGGGTGCTGCTGTTCGCGGTGAGTCAGTGGGCGGTGCGGACGATGGCGGGGAAGGTTCCGGGGATTTCCGGCTCGACGGCGCGGATGGCGCGGACCGCGTCTTCGCTCAGATTGGCCAGGCGGCCCTCCCGGGTGAACCCGGCGAAGACGACGGGGCCGCGGACGTCGGTGATGGCGGCCTGGGGGAGGAGGAAGTGCAGGGCGAGGGCCGCGTACAGATTCGGCGGCTGGCCTTCCCGGATCTCGGCGACGAAGGCAACGGTGTTTGCGCCGTCCGTGCCGTGCACGTAGTGGAGGGCCTCGGCGTCGTCTCCGAGGGCTCGGTGAATCTGAGTGAGCTGGGCGGTGTCGTTCGTGCTCAGGTGCAGGTCTGTGATCGTGCCGTCGGTGGCGACGAGCAGGGTGTGGACGGTGTCGGGCACGGCGGCTTCCTGGTCTTGATCGGGCTGAGGCTGGGGCCTTCCCCCTCAACTGTTGAGTTAATTCTACTATGCATGGGGGTGGGGTCAACTGCGCTTACGCAGGTCACAGGGGGTGGGGTGGGCTCAGGCGGCGTGCATGAGGGCCGTATCCACCAGCTGCTGCACCTGGCGGACGGCGGCGATGAGCCGAGCCTTGCCAAGTGCCTCGTCGCGATGCTTGAAGACGGCCCGCGCTTCCCTCATTGCGTCTTGGACTGCGTTCGGGTTTGCCAGCGCGTCGGCGCACGCGACGGTGACACGAGGGCCGAGGCCCCAGATGATCGCGTTCACCGAGGCGCAGGCGGCGGCTATCTGGTCGATGTCGACCATCGACCACTGGAAATCCGCAGGGTCGTGGCCGCGTTCGCGGATGTACTGCGCGGCCGAGCGCGGCAGCCCTCCGCTGCCGGCGCATGGGTCATGGATGTGCTCTCCCGTACGCGGCTCATTGGCTGCGAGGTTGATTTCCATGATCTGTCCCGCAGCGAGCACCTCGGACATGGCGTCAGCGACCGGCGCCGGGGTGTGATACTCGCCGAGCCCCTGCCGGGCGCCCTGGGAACGCAGGCACATCATCACCGGCGACAGCACGTCTGTGGCCGAGCGCAGGAATGGGTCCTCGTGTGCGGTCAGGTCGAACAGGCCGCGCTTGAGGGCGGTTTCGGCGACAGCGCGCACCGCGTGCATCCGGTACTCGTCGACGTCATCGTTCAGCCACTCGTGCAGGATCCGTGCACGCTCGATCAGGTCGGGCCGGTGAAGCCAGTGCATCGACCAGATCTCACGGAGCATCGCGATCAGCTGCGGGCCGTCCTGGGAGAGGAGCTGTGCTTTGAGGTCCGGGCCGTTCGCGTCCTTCTCCCTGATGAGGGCGAGGGTCGCGACCACGCCGATCGGCACCTCGATGGCGGTGCCGCCGTGCCGGTTGTGCCACCGTTCGGCCACCGCTTCGCCGATCTCCAGGGCGCGCCGGTGCGGATCGCTCACCGGGTGCGGGCGGGGCGCCCGCCTGATGCGCGGGGTGCAGGGTGCGGCCGTCCGCACCTGCCTCGATGCCGTGGCTTTCGGTGTGGACGGCGCAGGCTTCGGTGCCGCGGTGAACGCAGCGGGTATCGGCTCGGCTACCTCTGCGAACAAGTCGAGCTGCTGAGTCACGTAGAAGTCACCTTCCGTGAAGGGGTGCCGGTAGACAGGGGCCCGCTCTCAGGGAGGTGGGGAGCGGGCAGGGGTGGCATGAGGGGCGCCTGAACGGCGCGCATGCACTTCCTAGTTGGCGCCGCCCATCGCCCAGTGGATGCCACGGGCCGCCATGGCCGCCTCGCGGCGATCCCGCGCCAGGCGGGCGTCGCGCTCTTCGGCGCTCTCCTGCCACATGCGGATATCCGCGATCTCCTGGTGACCGAACCGCTGGGCGATGAGCGCCGCCGCGGCCTCCGCCCCCAGCAGCTCTTCCCCGTTGTTGAGGAACGTGCCGACCGAGTTGCTGTGGCGACCGCGGATGGTGGTCCAGTAGCACTGCGGGCGGCAAGTGCAGGCGTAGCTGTAACTGACCTTCCAGCGGCAGCTGTTGAGCAGCTCTTCGCGATTCACGAACGGTCTCTTCTCTGTGCTTGGCGTAACGGTCGAAGGGAGGTTCTCCCTCCCCCTTGTTGAGTTAATTCTACTATGTATAAGGATGGGGTCAACTGCGAACATGCAGGTCAAGTGGGGGCGGCCGGGTTAGGCTTGGTCGATCCAGGCCATGCCGTACGGGGTCTGCCACAGCCAGGACAGCCCCGCCTTGTGGATCTCGGCTCGGACTCTGTCCCACCACACCCGACCGAAGCGGTCAGTGTGCGCCTCGACGGCCCAGGCTGCCGACGCGGCCGTGTCCGGCACCTGAAGGATCTCGGCCACCGATACTCCGAACCCGTGGATTCGTTCACGCAGATTCATGTGGAGTTCGCCAACATCGCCACGCCACCACTCGTCACGACCACGCTCCTGGCCTTCCTGCGCGAGCGGCCACCCCTGCTCGGTGATCGCCCCGTGCTGCTGCAGTGCGATCCAGGCCACCGCCCGCTCCCGAGACAGCACCGCGGGCCGGAAGACCACTGCCAGCACCTCTAGTTCGGAGGCCTCGACCGCCCGTATCCGCGCCGGCATGTGGGCCACGTTCCCGTCGTGCCGCGCCTGGGCGCGCTCCCGCGCGGCGTTCTCCGTCCGGGCGTCCCACACCGGAATCAGGTAGTTCCACGTCGTGTTCGTGCGTTCCGGGTGCGCGTACGTCACCTTCCACAGGCCCCGCATGTGCCTCTGTTCTCCTTGCTGGTTGTGCTGTTCTGGCTGGCCGGTGCACGGGCTGCACCTACTGGGAAGCGGAGAGCGGCTTATACCGGGCCACCCACTCCTCGAAGGCCCGCGGATCGGCGACGCGCAACTGGTCCATGTAGAGCCAGGCCATGCGGGCGTGCAGGGCGCGGGCCTTCTCTGTGAACGAGACCCGGACCGGCAGATGCCCTCGGCCAGAAGGCCACGTGAGGCGGCTGGAGCTGGGTGCGGCAGCCTCGATGTACCAGTCCAGGTTCGCGGCCAGCCGCACCGGCAGCTGCTCTTCGATCGGCTCGTCCTCCATGGGCCAGATGCCCTCGTGGTCGTTGGCGAAAAAGTCGTGCGGACTGCCGCTCGCGGCATCGGCCGGCATGTTGACCCAGATGCGCTGACCGTGCTTTTCGTGCGGTTCGACGTCGATGACGGTGCGGTTGTACGCCAGACAGGTTCCGTTCGTCTTCGACAGGTAGAGGACGGCAACACGATCGCCGCGCTCGTACTCGTTCATGGAAACCAACTCCTTTTTGATGGCGGCTACTTCGGGGGTTTGTGGAGGGCTCGCACGGCCTGGGCGCGGGCTGCAGTGGCCGGGCATGGACCGGTGAGCGCACGGACATGAGCGACGACTTGGCCGTGGTCGTCCTCGCGTACGGCGCGTTGAAGGGCGACAAGGACGTCCGCCACTTCATGAACGGTGGTGGGGTGCCCCCGTCGGCACCGGCAGGTGTCTGCCGCGTACGCGGATAGCGCCGAAAGAAGGCTCGGATGCTCGCTCTGCGGCAGGCAGCCGCGGTGCCGCATGGCCGGGCGTGCCCTGCGCAGGTGGCTGTAGAAGCGGGTGCCGGACCAGCCGCACATCAGGCAGGCGACCGGCCACAGCACGTCGCTGCCCGGATAGCCGCCCAGCGGCGCCCAGCCGAGCTCGTCGATACGGGCGACAGCGAGGGCGGCCGAGGTGACATTGCGGGCCGAAGGCCTCAGCCCGGCGAGATAGGCGCCAAGATCCTGTTCAGTGCGCCAGTTGCGAGGGGCTATTCGGGGTGCTTCGTAAGTCATGTTTTCCTTGATCCATAGGTGGCGGTCATGCGGTGTACGCGCGCAGCACGGCGTAAGCCGTGGCGATCGGGGCCGTCGGCAGAAACAGAGCCATCGGTGCGGTGGGATCTGCGGCGTTAGCGTCGTGGCGAACCGTGACCTGCTGGTCAGGGGCGCACAGAATCGTGAATCGGGGCCCGGCCAGCGACGGCGCGGCGCGCAGCACAGGGAGCGCGTCGAGCACGGCATGCACTGGGGGATCGAAGTCCGCCGCCGTGGCGTGCTCGGGGGCGGCGGACGGCTCGGGCAGAGCCGCCCGGGCGCAGCGGATGGCCCAGCTGACAGGGAGCTGGTCCAGCAAGAGCGCCACCGTGCCGTCGTAGGGGGCAAGGATGTGAACACTGATGACGGGGACGCCGTCGTCGCTGTTCTTCAGGACGATGCTGGCGGAATCCCGCTGAGCTTGGGCGACGGCCGGTATGCCGGCGCTACGCAGGGGGCAGGCTCAACAGCCGCAGCGCCGCGTGGGCGTCGCGCTGGCCGAGGGGCGGCAGCACCCGAGTATGGATCAGTTCCGCTGCCTTGTGACCCGTCGCCTCCGTGATCGGCGCCGTCGCCCTGATCTCGTCAGGGTTGCCAGGGGTGCTGCTCATGGCGGTGAGGGCGCTGATGCGCAAGCCGTCTGCGTGCAGGCGCAGTTGAATGCGCAGGCCGAAGGGATGGACAAGGATCGCGGTGCTCAGCAGGCCGGTCACAGACCATTCGGGGCCGAGCGCGGTCGCGGTATCGGTGGCGAGTGTGAGCAGACGTGCGGGGACAAGGCTGGTGTCGTATGGCATGGAGTGCTTTCTGAAGAAGCGCAGCGCCGAGCAGTTCGTGGACCTCTGCGGGTTCGGGCGCTGGGGTGTGGCGAGGGGGGTGAAGTGGAGCCCAGCTTCAACCCCCCTCCTCGTAATAACTATTCTACTATGGGTAGGGGTGGGGTCGAGTGCGAATGCCCAGGTCAGATCGGAGTTACGGGGGTGCGGCAGCCGCGAGTTCGGCGTTCACCCCCCTCGGCGCTGCGGCGCCCGAAGACCTGTCAGTCAGGGGTATGCGGGTGAGAGTCAGGCCGGTGTGCCAGCCGCCGAAGATCTCCTGCGCGGCAGGGTGCGCGGTGTGCAGCTGGTACCAGGTGCCATGGCCGGGCAGGGTCTCGATCGCGATGACAAGAAAGGCGATGGCGTCACCGCGAGCGTCGGACAGGTGACGCCCAGGGTTGCCGCGCAGCCATACGCGGTCGCCCGTCTTCACTGCCCGGCCCCCGTCTGGGGCGCACGAGCTGACAGCAGGAGCGCGGTCTCAAGGGACACCTCGAGGTCGTCCCGGTCAAAAGCGAGGGAACCAGCGGCGATGTACGCCGAGTGCTGGCCCGTGCAGAAAGCATCTGCTGTACTGCCGGGATTCTGCCGGGCCCACTCTGCGGCGTACTGGGTGAACGCCTGCGCATACTGGCCAGCGGTCGACGGGTACTGGTTGTCGTTCGCGGCAGTGTCGCGCGCTTCCCAGGCCACGAGCAGCAGCAGGTACCGGCGTACCTCCGGGCTGCTGAAAGCCCAGAGCGACGAGAATCCGTAGGTGATGCGGGCCTGCTGGGCGTCTCCTCCGAAGGTTGTCAGGCCGTGGGTGAGGAACTCGTGGAGCGAGCGGGCCTCCTGCTCGGTGCTGTCTGTGGCGGGTGTGCGGTCGTTCATGGGTATCCGATTCGTTGTTGCGGGAGTGGTGGCGTAGGACGGCCACCACGTCGTACGGGACTCGGGGTTGTCGGGGCTCGGCTGGCGCGAGAAGTCACCGGTCGTGCGCACCAGGTACTCCCATGAGCCGTCCGGCCAAGGGCCTTGGCGGTCGAGGATGGTGGCGGTGCCGCCTGGCAGGCGGCGGGCCCACTCCTGGTTGATGTGGGTGACGCGGGTGCCGTTCGGCAGAGGGTGCCGGGTCTTGATCTGCCCGGTCACCGGGCGCAGTCGCTGTGGATGGTTCGAAGGCGACGGGCTGTGCTGATCAGTGCGCATGCTTCGTTGGTGCGACCCAGTCCGCTGAGTGCGCACACCTCGAACATCAGCGCCCAGTGGTGGGCCGGAACAGTGTCGGCGAACTCATCGAAGGTGGACGGCCGTCGTGCTGCGGGGAGCCGGTTCCAGGCGTTGCGGACGATGCGCTGCATGGTCTTGTTGGTGTGTCTGATCTGTCCGCCGTTCAAGCCGAGTTCACCGATGATGTCGGCGGCGGCGTCCAGTGGCAGGTGCTTGTCGAGCACGGTGTTGATCGTCTTTCGGGATTCCAGAGGTACACGCGTGTGTCGGTCGGGGCTGCATTACGGTGCGGTCCCGGGGCTGTCGGTCAGTGCGCGGGCAGGCGGAAGAGCAGCCAGCCGTCCTCTCCTGCGCCGGTAGTGACGGCAGCAGGCGGCCCGCCTCGCTTCGAGGCGGGCCGGTGATCGCGTGGGTGTCAGCGGATGTGTACGCGCGGCCGGTTGGTGCGCATGACGCGCCTGTGGCTGGCTTGCTTGGCGTCCTGCTTGCGGTAGATCTCGGCGAGCACGTTGTCGGCACCGACCACTACGGTGACCGCGTCGTCCAGGACGGCGTTCTGGGCGCCCGGGGGGAGGGAGCGGAACCATGCCTCCATTGCATCGCCGTCGTGCTTGGCCAGGCCCAGCGTGTCCGCGTAGCTCTCCCATGCGTGCACGGTCATGTGGGCTGCCCATTCGATGGCGGTTGCGGCCTGCTCCTCGGAGATGCTGTGGTCGGCGGCGACCTGAAGAACGGCGAGTGGATCCGGCGTCATCGTGTGCATGGGGGGTAGTTCCTCATCTCGTACTTCCAAGCGGTGGTTGGGAGGACCCTCTCCCAACTGAAGTTAATTCTACTATGCATGGAGGGGGTGTCAATCGCGTTTATGCAGGTCAGAGCCTCGGAAGCTGCCTGCTGATGCGTCGATTCACGATGCGACGCGAGTCCGGCGGTCACTGCGCGAGGCCCGCTTGCGGATGCTCGCCGCACCCGCCCGCCGCACCCCGGCCCGCTGAGCGGTAACCCGGCACTCCCCGCACAACGGCTCCCCAAGCCGCCGATGCGCCTTCACCCCACTGCTCGTCCCGCACGTACCCGCCTGCGACAAGAGTTTCGGCAGCACCGGCGCGCCCTCGGCGGTTGCGACCACCTTCCCGTTGACCCACATGCGGCCCGCGCACACCCCGTCGAACCGGCTTGCCTCCGGTCGCACCCGCTCGTAGCACCGCAGTACGAACGGGCAGAGCTCAACGCAACCCTCCAGCAGCGGCACGCACTCCTCCAGTACTTCGCGAGGCTTGGAGCGCATCAGCTCCTCACTGGGCACGTACCCGTCGACGCCGGCGCACGGAGCGGCGCTGGTCCAGGCTGCGGAAGAAGTGGAGGTGATCACAGATCGGAGCTTTCTCGCGGTCGCGTGGAATCAGAACAAAGAGGGCTGGGCCTTGACGGCCGGACAGATGGCATCCAGCGCGGCAGCGGCCTTGAGCGCGAGCTCACTGGCCCGCCGCGCCCAGGGACGATGGAAGTACGCCGCCCACGCCTCGGGCGTGCTGAACGGCACCGGGCCCGGCAGGTACGCGGCGTCGTGTGCAGCCACAGCCTCGACGGCGGCACGCAATGTGCCGTAACGCACCGGGGTGAGATGGAAATTCACCACCTGGTAGACGTCATGCCAGTACACGAAACCGGACCGCATTCCACCAGGAGCATCGACTTCGTAGCGGAACCCGCCGGGCGTGACCGACCAGCGCGTCACGCAGCCGGCGTCCGGCTCTCCTTCAAGGCGCCGAACGCTATGCCTGTGCCCACTCTCATCGAACTGCTTCTCGCCCCACCGGATGCGGGCGAGGGGATCAGGCAGGTCGATGAACTCCAAGAGCCGGGCGGGTGTGAAGAAGTCGCGCACGGCCATCTGGACGTCGTCGTCGGTCAGCTTCATGCGGCCCTCGCAGTGCGCGAGCATGTGGCCAGGTGTGCCTTCGCAGCGTCGACCAGGGGCAGCAGGCGCAGGTCGCCGACCTCACCACTACCGGGGTCCGCAGGCACGGAGTCGTAGACAACGCACCGCCACGCGGCGCCTGGCTCATCCTCGGGAACATGGCTGAGATGCCAGCCCGTCAGCGCGTCGCGATTCAGCGGCAGGGCGTCCTCGCAGGCGAGAACGAGCAGCGTTCCGTCTTCGGCGTAAGCACAGACCGCCAGCCCGCCGCGCGTCTCCACGTAGGGACGCAGCCCCGCCGCCTCAAGGGCAGCGTGGACGTCGCCGTACGCGGCGAGCACGCGCCGTTCGTCCGGCCCGTAGGCGGCACGGATGGTGGCCACCTCGGCGGCGACATCAAGCATGAGTATCCGATCCAATCCTGCTGGTGTTCTACATCAGCCTATTTTTCGCGATGCGCAACCATCGAGAGGTCAGCCCTGTCGTACCATCAGGGATTCGTCGAACTGCTCCCCGAGCCTGCCCTGGAGCTGGCGCACCAGGTCGTTCAGTCGCACTCGCGCATAGTCGGGGACTTCCCGCATCAGTAGCCCTGTCCTCACAGGCCGCCCAACTTCCCTCGGTGTCAGTGAGACCGCGACCCAGTCCTCACCCTGGAGGTGTTGAGCCCTCACTGTCAGGCCGTCGTCGCGACGACCCCACGCCGTCACCTTGTCGCCGGCACTGGTGACCTTCAGTGCGCCGAGCCTGATCGGTGCCCAAGTGGGATCCATTTCGGCGATCTCGGCCATTCCGCCGGTGATCGATGCTGCAATCACAATGCCTCCAAGAGGTGGTCAGCAGGCCCCTCCTGTCCATATGATTAATTCTACTCTGTCTGATGGGGGCGGCAAGTCGATCGAGCCGCCACTCGGAGGCTCAGTTTTACATCAACCTATTTGCCGGGGTGACTCTACCCCCTCGCCCCGCACAGCAGCCGCCCGCCTCACCTCCCTCATCTGCGCGAGCTGCTGCTGAGCCACCTCGGACAGCCCCTCCACCCCAGGCTTGCGCTGCACCTGCGCCAGCACCCGCTCATTCGCCTCCCGCTCACGGGACTTGAACCGCTCCTTCTCTGCCCGTTCCTCGCGCTCCCTCATCTGCCGCGGACTCGTCCCACAGCCACGACACGAACGCCCCAGCCCATCCAGATGCCTTGGACACGACGGCGGCTTGCCCTCTTCAACCGCGGCATCGTCAGGCTCCCCCGCAGCGCCAGCTGTGGGGGTAGGGGGGTTCTTCTCTGTGTATTGGTTCTGGTTACTAACTAGAAAGCCTGAAGAACCGGCGGCTGGTTCACCGACGCCTGGTTCACCGACGCCTGAAAACCCGTCCTCGGCCTGCTCGTCTTCCTCGCCCGCGTCGGCGGGGGCCTCTTTCATGTCTCGCTGCAGCCTGCGTGCAACCCGCCGACCCACCTGTCGGCTGTACTCCTCGGACGCCCACTCCTGCGCTGTGTCATGCACTTCGGTAACCCGCACCAGCGTCCCGTCGTCCAGCCGCTCAGTCACCACCCGGTAGTAGCCGTACGTCCGCAGCTCCCGCAGGGCCTTGCGTACAGCGTCCCGACCTTCCTGCCCCGCTGCGGCGATCGACTCTGAGCGGACCTTCCAGTTGTCCGGCTTCGCCAGCAAGAACGCAAGAATGCCCCGTGCCCGGAACGACAGCCGTGAGTCTTCGATGGTGGCCGTCGGCAGCACAGTGAAGCCAGTGCTGAGGTGGCGGCGCAGGATCGTCACGGAAGAGCCTCCAGGGCGGTGCAGAAGAGTTAGTGATCAACAGCAGAGGTCCAGGCCCCGCGTAAAGGGCGCGGGGCTCTTACAAGGGCCGTCAGGCGGTCGGGCGGGCTGGGCTGACCTTGATGGAGCGGGGCGTCCTCTGCCCAGCCGCCTTGCGCATCGGGACCGTCATGCCGGCCCGACGCAGGACCTCGACCATGGCCTCGGCATCAGGCAGCATCGGCACGACGAGATCGGCATCCTCGAACTGCTCCACCATCGCCGCGACATCCACCTCCTGCTTGGGGTTGCCGCCGCTCCAGCCGAGCTCGTTGTCGCCGTAGCGGCCCTCCGGAGAGTCGGCGAGCATTGCCCGCGCCTTCTCCTTCAGGCGCTTGCCCTCCCGATACATCTCGTGGCCGCGCACATAGTCCGCCAGCGCCTGGGCGCGGTCGGCGTCGTCGTGCACGAGAATGGTCTGGGCCGGCATCCCCGGCGGCACACCAGGCCAGCAGGTGCCGCGGAACGCACAGTTATCGCAGATGACGCTCAAACCGGGGCCGTCGTGATCGCGCGGAAGATCCTCAGGCGTGGGAGCTTCCAGGACGCGGTCCACCCACCAGCGGGCCTCGGTGGCCAGCCACGGGTCGAAGGCGAACTCCTGCACGTGCTCTTCGCCGGTGTCGCGGCACACGAACCTGAAGCGGATGTGCTGTACGTCGATCGGGCCGAGGCGGTGCAGGTACCGCTGGCCAGGCACGTCGGCGAAGCCGACGGTGCGCAACAGGTCTGCGTACAAGAGGACTTGCCGCATCTCGGCCGCCGTCGGGCCGTAGCGGACGACGCGGTCCCAGATCCGACCCGACTTCGTCTTGACGTCCTCCACCGTCACGACGTCGGCGGGCTGAACAGGCCGATGGCGCTTGGGAAGCCGCGCGGCGGTCGCAGCGTCGAGCTGGACGATGTCGATGTGGCCGCGCAGCACCTCATCGGTGACAGTGCGCTCGACGAGCCAACCGTACTCACGACGTGCGTCCTCGAGCAGACCTTGGTGGATGTAGGTGCCGAGGATGGCTGCACGCATATCCGGGCTGTGCGTGCGCTCCACGCCGTGAAGGATGTATCCGGCTCTGCGGGAGCAGATGGTGTCCGAGGCGCCCAACTGCCTCTGGCGAGAGCGGGGCCGACGAGCGTCAGCGGCGTGCGCCGCGTCCCAGATCGACACTGACGCAGGCGGGGCGAAGGATTGCGTGCTCACACGGAACTCCAAGAGGGCATGCCGGGGCCCGGCCACGTGGGCAGCGGGCCCCGGCAAGAAAATTGAGGTCACAAGAGGTCGTTCAGGCAGCCGTGAACTCGTCGGCCGGCGCTTCATCCACGGCGTCCTCGGCGGCCGAGTCCTGCTCAGCGGCGGCGGCAGCGGCCCGGAGCTTCGCGGCGTCGCTGGTCGGATCGGTGAGCTGCTCGGGGTTCTTCAACTCCGCGGCCTGCCGCTCGATCGCGGCCTTAACGACCCGGATCTCCTCGCGGGAAAGATCCGAGTCCGAACTTGCCTCCGTCCACAGCTTCTTCAGCTCATCCAGACCGTCCTTGGCGGCCTGCTTGACCTTCGGCAACCACCGCTGCGCGAGATCCCCGCTCAGCTCCGGGGTGACCCTGGGCTGAGTGTGGACGGAGCAGCCCATCAGATCGAATACGAGGCGCTCGATGGTGAAGTCCGGCAGCGTCTTAGGCTGCCCGCTGCGCGGCACCTCGAACTTCAGCGACCGCGCCCCGATGATCTGCGGATCACTGTCACGCTGCAGCCGCACCCACACCGTCGCGTCGTAGGCGAGGGACTTGTGCCCCTCCACACGCCAGTCCTTCGTGTTCGGAATCGGGTCGCCGTTGCCGTCCACGGCGGCGATCTCCTTGCCCCGGGCCAGCAAGATGACGATGCCCGGCATGGTACGTACGAGATACATGACGGCCGCCCACCGCTCATAGGCGTCATTCCACAGGTTCATCGTGGGCTTGACCTCGGCGTCCGGGTCCTGCCGCAGCTTCCTCTGTCCCTTGGGGGAGCGCCGGGCGCGCTCATTGGTCCAGTTGACGAGCATCCGCCACAGCAGAGAGATCGAGTCGATCACCAGGACTACGGGCGGCTCCTTCGCGGCCGCCGCTCGCTTGGCCTCGGCGTGGACGGCTTCGATCTGGCCGAGGATGTCGCGGTAGGTGCCGTTGTGGTCGATCAGCAGATAATCCGCGCCCGGAACCTGGGCGTACTCGTCAGCGGTGTCCTCGCCGAGTTCCAGCCAGTACGCCTGGCCGGTCTTCTTGGAACCGGTGAACTGAGCGGCGACGTACGACTTGCCGGCCTTCTCGTGGCCCTCGATGAGGATCTTGGGCCACGGCACGATGCCGGTGGGCTTGCGGGTGCGCAGGGGTGGCACCGCCATGGTGGACACGAACATCTCCAAGAGCTATCGAAAGATGAGCACTCACCTATTTCTAGGCGGTGTGGATCTTCCTGGTTTCGAACAAGGGGGACCACTCGGGGTGCAGCTCGATGAGGCGCCGCACATAGCGGGAGCGGAAGTCATTGTTGAGCTTCCAGGGCTCTCCGTGAGTGGCGATGCCGTACTGCCAGCGCAGAACCTCGAACAGCATCCCGATGCCGATGCGCCTGAGTCCGCGCTCGACGCAGTCGGCGGTGAGGCCTTCCAGGTGCGTGAGGATCCAGGGGTTGAGCTGGTGAAACTCCTCGAATCGCTCCTGGATCGTCAGCTTGTCGCCCGGATTCTGGGGCTGGCGAATGGCTGCGATGGGCAGCTCCAGCTGTACCGTCATCACTTCCCTCCCTGATCGATGTATCGCAGCCTATTCTGCACGTGAAGAATCTGACCGCGTGGCCACCCCTCACCTTGTAATGTTAATTCTACTATGATCATGGAGGGGGTCAACTCCCCAGCGCGACCCCTGAGGTCTGAGCGGGCTTCGGGTTGCTGTGAAAGTCAGGACTCGCTCACGGCGGCCTTACCTCGCTTTGCGATCACCGACCCTGGCCCGTCGTACCGGCCTTCTCGCAGCGCGTCTACCACATCCTGCTGCAACTGCCACACCCCGCCGCGGCTTTTCTCCATCGTCGACTCCGCGGCTTCAAGAACAGTGTCCAGCAGCCACAGTGGAGAGCCCGAGAGGAGATAGTCCTCCGCTGGCAGCATTCCGCCGCCCCGGTTGCGGGCATTCGCAGCGATGAACTTGCTGACACCGAACAGGGCCCCGTACTCCTGAAGGCCGACCAGAGGCGGCAGCTCACCCTTCTTCTTCGGGCGGACCGTCGCCTTCTGCTCCTTCTCCAGCTCGGCGAGGAGCTTCTCATCCAACTGCCGGCCACGGCTGCCCGGCGGCAAGGCGAAGTCCACCGCCAAGCCCCCCGGCCAGAACGGTTTGCCCGACACGATCACGGCGTCCTCGTAGGACAGGATCCCGTCCGGGATCCATCGGTCGCTGACCGCCGTCGGCGCAACGTTGTAGATCTTCGCGAACTCCTTGCGGCCCACGATCAGCGGCTTTGCCACGACGGCCTCCTTCCTCATGCTCCACCGTCCGGGGCATAGCAGAATAGCTGCCGCAGTGGCGAAAGCCGTACCCGAGGGCCACGCTGCCGGGACTGTTAGCCTTGAAGCGCACATTCCAAGAGGTGCACAAGACCTCCAGACCCGCCTCGCTGGCCGATGCTCTGGAGGTCTTCACCTGCCAGGTGCACGCTACCCAGTCACCCGCACAGGCCATGCCGCTCATCGGGCTCATCGCCCTTCGAGTTCGGCATTCGGAGCATGGGGCCGGTGAGTGCTGCTGGAGTGTCGAGGCCTGCAAGTAGCTCGATGATCTTGTCGATGTTGGTTAACCGTCGTGCACCTGACTCAAGCATGGACAGGAATGCTTGGCTCAGCCCAGTGAGCTCAGCCATGTCGCTCTGCCGTAATTGGCCAGCCACGCGGACCAGTTGACATAACCTGCCGAAGTCGCGGGCGAACAAGGCTTCCTGAACGTCGGTACTGGACCACACTTCGCTTGCCACGCGGGGGGCGGGCCTAGGGTGGTACCGCGTCCTTCGTACGCAACTGCTGCAGTATGGCTCCTCGTTGTACCGGCTGAGAACGCATTGGCAGTGCCGGCACCGGCGGGTGTCATGCCCTAAGCCTGCATCTACGGCAGGGGTGGGCGTTGACCGCCCGTGGTCGCCCGGGAAGGCGTGCCAGTGAATCTCCAGAGGCGCTGTGCCCTCGACGGTCGAGCATGCAGCCTGAAGTGCGGAACCTCGCCTGTTGGAAGCGCCAGCCAGTATGTCGTCCGACGGGTGTGTGGTGATCGCGGACGGCCCCGTCGGTACGGGGGTTCTGGTCGCCGAATTGCGCATGACGAGGCTCCATCAGTTGATCGGTGAACCGGTGCAAACGTGCACTCTCCGGCTGGATGTGCTGGAACAACCGCGTGCGTACACCGGAGAACGGTGAGTGCCGCCCCACTCGGGAGGTCTTGGTGTGGCGGCGCTGAACAGATCTGCGGCAACAAGACACGGAGGTGCCGCCCCTGTCGCCAGCCTGGCGCCCCCGCGGTGTGCAGAGCAGCCAGGTGGGACATGGCTTCGTTGTGACGCGGTGACATCATGCTGACTCATGAGGTCCTATTCGAGGACTCTGACAGGTCATCAAAGGGACTTGTACAGGTCATTGGTGTGGCCTGGAGGATGATTTTGCGTCGCCAGAGGACATCGCGTGTCACTCTCTGACGAGAGCTCGCTCCGGAGGAGACCCATGTCCCGACCCGCAGGCAACACCAGACTCAAGGCCGCCCGCCTGGCCGCCGGATACAACTCCCAGCAGGCGTTGGCAGACGCCATCACCAAGGCGGCGCCTACGCTGGGCATCAGAGGACTTGCTGTCGGCGTCCGGCAGATCCGGCGCTGGGAGTCCGCCACACCGCCCTGGCCGCAGCCAGATGTACACCGAGTCCTGACCCATCTCCTGGGCCAGAGCATGGAGGACCTCGGATTCACCCCTCCGTGGGGAAGCACGCGGCCCCAGCCCGGCGCGGCGATCGACCACACCCCTCGCGCGCCCCTGTCCGGAGCCCGGCTGGCGACTGTCCCCGCTCAAGGCGGGACCACGGCGCAGCCAGCGACCGTCGGCAGGGACTTTGAGGCCGTCACACGCTCACATCGGCACTTGTACTGGTCCGTGGCCCCTGCCGTGTTGCACCCAGCGGTCTTGGAACACGCTCGTCTCGGCTGCGCCCTCCTTGCAGAGACGGCCAACCCAGCCCGCCGGACCCTCGCGGCCGCACTGGCCGAGTCCTACCTCCTGGTCGGTCGTATCGAGTTCTTCGACCTACGACAGCCGGACCATGCTTCGGAGACCCTCCTGAGGGCCCTGCAGGCCGCCGCTGAAGCGGATGATCCGCGGCTCGGAGCAGCCGTCCTCGCGCACATGGCCTTCATCCCGGGCTGGGCGGGGGACCGGGAGGCAGCAGTCGAGCGCATGATGGCCGCTCGTACCTACGCTCGCCGCGGACAGGCATCAGCGGAGCTCTGGGCGTGGCTGGATGCTGTCGAAGCGGAATGCGAGACCCGCTGCGGAGATCCACACGCGGCGCTGCGCTTGATTCGTCATGCCGAAGACACACTGTCCACAGGCTCCGAACACGCCACTCCTGAATGGCTGGACTGGTTCAGCCCTGTCCGCTTGGCCGCATTCAAAGGCAACACGCAATTGAAGGCCGGCCACCTGCCACAAGCGCGCCAGACGCTTCACGAGGTGCTCGACGGCCTGCCACCCGAGTCAGACAAACAGCGCACCGTCGTCCTCGGCGATCTCGCCTCGGTCGAAGCTGCCGAGGGAAGACCGGAGGAGGCATGCAGGTACGCCATCCAGGCCCTCGACCAGCTGGCGATCACCTGGTACGCCATGGGCATGGACCGTATCCGCGAAGTCCGGCGCACGCTCGCCCCCTGGCAGAACGAGCGATGCGTCCGGGACCTCGATGATCGTCTCTACGACTGGAGCACGACGGTCAGCGCCCTTCAGCGTTGAACTTGGCGATTTTCTCCGGCAGTTCCGCAAGCGAGTCGATGCGCATCGTCGTGATCGCATCCGCATCGGGGTCACGCTGCTGGATCGTCCCCCAGGGGCCGCGCCGGATCAAGGCCGTCAGAAGCCCCGCCTGCACAGCCGGGCGGATGTCGTTGTCGAGCCGGTCACCGACGTACAGAATCTCGCCCGGCTCGGCAGGTGTCGCCTCGATGACACTCTCGAAAAACTTCACATCCGGCTTCGACACCCCCCAGTCATCGCTGGTGGCGATCATGTCGGAAGGGAGGTCCAACCCCCGCAGAAGGCCGCCAGCCCGCACGGTCTGATTCCCGGCGATGCCCACCCAAAGCCCCGCCTCGCGCAGTCCGGCCAGCGTGGGCCGCACGTCCGGGTACAGGTCTCCCTCGCCAAACCACTCCGGCTTACCGGCAGCCGCGCGCTTCTCCCGCTCCTCGGTCAGGTCGAACCCGGGCCGGAACTCCTGGAACGTCTCCCGGTAGTCGCGCCCCTGCGCGATGACCGCCCCGAACATCGCCGAGAAGGTGTGCCGCGGCACCCCCAGCCAATCCGCCCACGTCCCGTACTCCCGGGTCTCGTCAACAAGACACTCGCCCACGTCGAATACCACCGCACGAATCATGCTCCGCAGGTTAGACGGTCCAGCATGATGGTGACGCAGCCCTGTCGGTGTGCGGCCGAAAACTCCCTCCAGCCCCACATCTGGGGCCAGCCGGCCAGCGCCAATCCGCTACTCCAGCTCAGCAACTCCGACGGCGGGAAGTGGTTCCAGCGGTACAGCGATAGCTTCAAGGCCGTGTGGCCATCCGAGCGCCCCTGGGCGCCCGACAGTCCGAACCGTTTCTCGATTGCGGACGTGATCGCGGCGTCCGTATCCTTCCGGGCAACGCGTTGACGGAGACGATTAGCCAGGGATCACGCGGGCCGAGAGAGCCGCCGGCAGCTGGGAAGGCGGTCTCGCGCCCCGAGGTGAAGACCCTCCCGAGCGCGGGGAGGAACGGCCCCCTCTGATGGCCCAATGCCCCGCCGGCCGGCCCCCGTCACCGGGCCCGAAATGAGGCCGCCACCTGGCGGCGAAAGTGCGGTGGTACCGCGAGTTGCCCTTCTCGCCCGCACTCCCAAGGGATCATGACACCGTCCTTCGGAGGACCGAAATGATCCAAAGCCGCGTCCACGTCTCCGACCTGCGAGAACACATCGGCCGTACCGTCACCGTCTGCGGATGGGTGAACACCCTGCGCCTGATGAGCAAGGTCCAGTTCGTGATCGTCCGGGACAACAGTGGCCTGGTGCAGGTGACCCACAAGCGTGGCGGCGGGCTGTTGGAAGTCCAGCTCGACGCCCTCACCCCAGAGTCCGCCGTCAAGATCACCGGCCGTGTCGCGGACGCCGCTCAGGTCAAGCTCGGCGGGCTGGAGCTCGTCCCAGAGGCCGTCGAGGTCCTGAACCCGGCCGCCGTTCCCCTGCCGATCGACGAACAGACCGGTATCGAACACCGGCTGGACTGGCGGTTCCTGGACGTGCGCCGCCGTCCCGCCGCTCAGCTGATGTTCGCCGTACAGACCACCCTGGAGCAGGGGATGCGCGAGTACGCCTACGCGCAGGGCGCCACGGAGATGCACACCCCCAAGCTGATGGGCACCGCCTCGGAGTCCGGCGCCGAAGTCTTCGAGCTCGGATACTTCGGCCGCAGCGCCTACCTGGCCCAGTCGCCCCAGTTCTACAAGCAGATGGCCATCTCGGCCGGCATCGAGAAGGTCTTCGAGATCGGCCCCGTCTTCCGCGCCGAGCCCTCCTTCACCTCCCGGCACGCCACCGAGTTCACCGGCGTCGACGTCGAGCTGGCATGGATCGACGGCGTCGAGGACGTCATGGCGTTCGAGGAGGAGATGCTCGCCCATGCCATCGCCAGGGTGGCCGACGCCCACGGCGCGGCTCTTCGAGAGCAGTGCGGCGTGGAGATCACCGTCCCTGTGACGCCTTTTCCTCGTATCACCATGGCCGAGGCGCACGACATTCTGCGCGAGGGCGGCTGGGACCCGGAAGGCGTCAAGGAGGACCTGGACCCGGAGGGCGAGCGACGCATCAGCACCCACGTCCAGCAGGCCATGGGCCACGAGTTCGTGTTCATCACGCACTACCCCGTGAGCATCCGGCCCTTCTACCACATGCGGCCGGCCGACGACCCGAGCGTGACCCTGAGCTTCGACCTCCTCTGGAAGGGACTGGAGGTCACCACCGGTGCCCAGCGCGAGCACCGCTACGAGGTGTTGCTGAGGCAAGCCGCCGAGAAGGGCATGAGCTCCGAGCCGATGCAGCACTACCTGAACGCGTTCCGGTACGGGTGCCCGCCGCACGGCGGCCTGGGCATGGGACTGGGACGGGTACTGATGGTGATGCTCGGCCTGGAGTCGATCCGCGAAGCCACCTTCCTCTTCCGCGGACCGAACCGGCTCACCCCATAACTCACCGTTCAGTTTCGCCGGCTTCGTCGGGCTTCCTTTCCCGAGCCTCGTCCCCTGAGAGCATGGACGGGTGAGTAGTCACGAACTGGGGCGCTGGGTGCCGGCCCGTCCCGAAGACCTGGCCGTCATGTTCGCCAAGGCCGACTTCCCGTGGTGGATCGCCGGCGGGTACGCGATCGAAATGGCCGTTGGTCGCGAGCTACGCCCGCACGGCGATCTCGACGTCCTGGTCCTCCGCCGCGACCAAACTCTCGTACGAGACATGCTGAGCGACTGGGACATGCACGTCGCGGACCCACCTGGCGTGGGGTGGTTACGACCATGGCGTTCCGGAGAGGCTCTCGAACAGCCCCTCCACGACATTTGGTGCCGGCGCACGCCTGAGGCGCCCTGGTCAGTGCAGCTCATGCTGGACGAGGCCGAGGGCGCCCATTGGGTCTCGCGGCGCACCCGGCGGGTTCGTCTTCCGCTCGAGCGAGTAGGGCGGACTAGCCCGACCGGCATCCCCTACCTGGCGCCGGAGGTGCAGCTCTTCTACAAGGCGAAGGCGACACGGGACAAGGACGAAACTGACTTCGAAGCCGTACTTCCCCTACTGGACGAACCACAACGCGTATGGCTATCGGACTCGATCGCTGTAACCTCCCCGGACCACCCCTGGCGGCAGCGCCTTGGGCCTATCGACAGAACCTGATGGGTGAGACGTCCCGCATCGATGGCTCCAGCCCTACGAGCACCAGCGGCTGGCCTCGCCCGCACGCACAGGAAGCATCATGGAACCGGAAGAGATCGCGGAACTGCGCACCATGTTCGTCTTCACGCCACCGCACGGGCGGAGCTGGGGCCTTGCCTTCGAGGAACTCCAGGCGCGCCTGCGGGAGCGGAATCCAGACACGTTCACCCGTGTCGATGACGGGGGATACGGACCGGTCCGCGGGGCGTCGATGATCTTCGGGATCACTCTCGACGACGAGGGCCTGGAAGGCCTGGCCAGCCTGGAACCCGAGGGCGTGTCCGTACTGGACTGCAACGCCCACTCGGCGGCGCGCTTTGCGCTGTGGCTCCGGAACAACGTGGCACCGGCTGACATCCCGGTCATGTTCAACACGGGGTGGGGGATCGAGGAAGGCATCGAGCACACACTCCTCCCCGACGCCACGCCTCCTCGGATCGTGGCGGCCTTCGTCGCGCACATCCAAGAGACTGGGGGTCTCGACTAGGCTCTGACTCTTTGGTCAGCGTCGGGTCCAGATGGGGATGCTCGCGAGGTGGAGTGCAGCCTGGTAGGCGATCGCGAGTTCGATGGCTTCGAGCGTGCGGCGGTGGTCGGCCCACCGCCGTCCGCGAACTGGATCGGCCGGCATCGGCGGCTCGATCCTGCTCCACATCGCATCAGCGATCACTAATCGGACAGATACATCCGATCAACTGACCAGCCCTCAAAGAGACACGCTAAGCCCCGAGGTAGGGCCCCAATGTGGCTGCGGTGGTCGCGCAGGCCAGGTAGTTCTTGGCGTGGTGGAACCCGAACGCCTCGTGGATGGGGGTGGTGAGGTCCAACGCGACGCCCCTGAAAGCGCGGGCGAGGTGAGGCGGGATGGCTACCGGATCTCCCGGGTCGGCGATGTTGACCCATCGGGCCACGTTGGAGGGGCGGGCACCGAGCGGTGATGGTGATCCGGTGGGGCGGGGGGTGAGACGGTCGAAGATGGCATGGGGCATGGCGAGAGGGGAGCCCAAGGTGAGCAAAAGCTCCACGCCAAGATCGGGGCGCGCATGGAGTGCCTCATAGGCGACGACTGTGCCCAATGAGTGGGCGATCACGACCCGGGGACGATGCTGGTCTATCCGGGTCTCAACCTCTTTACGGGCAGCCCCACGTGCCGGATCATCGTCGTCCCGTAGATACGCGGCCACCTCGCGGAAGAACACCCGGATGAAGAACTGTGTGGCTTGTTCACCCAGGCTGAACTTCTCCGCCACCCAGGAGGCGGTATAGCGCAGAGGCAGTGTCAGCCCTCCCTGCGCAACTGGCCGAGGGGCTTCCAGTTCCTCGAGCCACGCCGCCAACAGCTCCCTTGCCAGCGGGTCTTCCAGTTCCTCGGTGTCGGTTGGCCCCTGGGCCGTCGGGCCGGTGCTGAGCACTGCCGCGTAGTAGGCGAAGTCCAGGTCGAAGCGGCTCGTGGGCAGTCCCAACCCGTTGGCGATGTACCGGGTCCAGTCGTTGCGTTGGGCTTCGCGTACCTGTTCGGCTGTGGCGAGGCGATTGTGATACCCCACACCGTGTACGGCGACGATACTGAGGGGCTGGTTCGCGGCGATACTCATGGACGTCCCTTAACCAGTGGTGCCAGCGTGAGTGCGATGACCTCACAGTCCATGGTGAGCACGACGGTGCCATCCTGCATGATCTCGACGCAGAATGGCCTCTGGGGAAGCCGCAGGGCGGTCGGGCACGTACGGGTGGCCAAGTCCCATACCAGCACCGTCCCGTCGGCCTTGCCAGTGACGGCGACGGGGCGGCCGTCTACGACAGTCGCCGTGTAGAGGTCATGGGTGTGGCGAGTGAGGGGGTCGCCGATCTGGTGTCCGGTGGCCAGGTCCCGTACGCGCACCGTGCCGTCGGCACTGCGGGTTACGGCGACGGGGCGGCCGTCCACGACCGTGGCCGCCACCTCGTACACATTGTCGGTGTGGCTGAGGGTGGTGCCGATCTGGTGGCCGGCGGCCAGATCCCACACCCGCACCGTCCAGTCGGCGCTGCGGGTGATGACGACGGGGCGGCCGTCCAGCTCCGCAGGCGCCACTGCGGACAGGCCGGTTTGGGGGCTGCCGATCTGGTGGCCAGCGGCCAGGTCCCACACTCGCAAGGTGTCGGCGGCGCTGCACGTGATGGCAGCAGGGCGGCCGTCGATAACCGTGGTCGCCACCGAGTAGACCGTGTTGGTGTGGCCGGTGAGGGGGTCGCCGATCTGGTGGCCGGTGCCCAGGTCCCAGACACGCACCGTCCAGTCGCGGCTGCCAGTGACGGCGACAGGGCGGCCGTCGATGACCGTGGTCGCCACCGAGTAGACCGTGTCGGTGTGGCCGGTGAGGGGGTCGCCGATCTGGTGACCAGCGCCCAGGTCCCACAATCGAACTGTCGCGTCGGCGCTGCCGGTGACGGCGACGGGCCGACCGTCCAGTTTCGTGGTCGCCAACGCCCACACCGTGTCGGTGTGTCCGGTGAGGGGGTTGCCGACCTGGTGGCTGGCGGACAGCTCCCACACCCGCACCGTGCCATCATGGTCGCCCGTGATGGCGACGGGGCGGCCATCCAGCTCGGCAGTCGCCACCGCCTCCGCCTGAGTGCGGCTGAGGGGGTCGCCAATCTGGTGGCCGGTGGCTAGGTCCCACACCCGCACCGTGTTATCGAAGCTGCCGGTGACGGCGACGGGGCGGCCGTCCAGCAGCGTGGTCGCCAACGCCCACACCGAGTCGCCTGTGTGGGCGGGCCGGCCTGGGCGCGCTGCCGCAAGCCGGCGACGTGTGGCCGAACGCGGCCGGCCGATGGGACCGCCGATCTGGTGGCCGGTGGCCAGGTCCCACACCCGCACCGTCCAGTCGGCGCTGTGGGTGACGGCGACGGGGCGGCCGTCCAGCAGCGTGGTCGCCACTCCGGCGACTGAGTCGGTGTGTCCGGTGAGGGGGTCGCCGAACTGGTGGCTGGCGGCCAGGTCCCATACCCGCACCGTGTTGTCGTAGCTGCTGGTGACGGCGACGGGGTGGCCGTTCAGCAGCACGGGGCGGCCGTCCGGCAGTGTGGTCGCCACTCCGGTGACTGAGTCGGTGTGTCCGGTGAGGGGGTTGCCGATCTGGTTGCCGGTGGCGAGGTCCCACACCTGCACCGAGTTGTCGCGGTCGCCGGTGACGGCGACGGGGCTGCCGTCCAACTTTGTGGTCGCCACCGCGTACACCGGGCCGGTATGCCCCTTGAGGACAGTAATGTTGTGAGCAGTAGCCAAATCCCATACCCGCAGCGTGCCGTCGAGGCTCCCGCCAGTGACGGCCACGGGGCGGCCACCCACGACCGTGGTGGCCACCGAGACGACCGAGTTGGGGCGGCCGGTGATGACTGTGGTGTTTGCTACTGATAGTTGCGAGCCCGTCACCCACAAAGGCGCCCAGTCGGCCCTGCGGGCGAAGGCCGCGGAAAGTTCCTTGGCGCGGAATCGGGCGGCGTCGAGGGCGAGGATCTGCTGGCGTTCAAAGGGCGCAAGGGATCGGTGGACGGGAAAGGACGTCCGGTACACGGCCGCGGCGAGCCGTGTGCGCTCAGTGGCTGCCTCGCGGAGGATTGCGTTCACCGCGTCGGGATCGCCGTGGATCAGGAATTGGGGGTCTTGCAGGAGTTCGTCTGCTCTGCCGGCGTGTGCGGCATGCTGGGCTGCGTGGCGTATCAGGTAGGGATCCGCCACTTGCCAGGCGGGCCTGCCATCGTCGGCCAGCGGCATGGATTGCAGAAGACGCTGATAAATTTGCTCAGCGTACGGCGCGCGTCTATGCATGCTCATGGATGTCTCCTGAGCAGCGGTGCCAGCGTGAGCGCGATGACCTCGTGTTCCATGCCAAGCACGACGGTGCCGTCTTGCAGGATCTCTGCGCACCTCGGCTTTCGAGCCAGCTGCAGTGCGGTGATGCAAGCGCCTGTGGTCAGGTCCCATACCCGCACGGTGCGGTCCTCGCCGCCGGTGACCGCGACCGGGCGACCGCCCACAAGCGTAGCCGCCACCGCCTGCACCGGGGCGGTGTGGCCGGTGAGGGGCTCGCCCACCTCGTGACCGGTGGCTAGGTCCCACACCCGCACGGTGCGGTCCTCGCCGCCGGTGACCGCGACCGGGCGACCGCCCACAAGCGTAGCCGCCACCGCGTACACCGACCCTGCATGGCCCGTGAGGAGCTCACCGACCTGGTGACCGCTGGCCAAGTCCCACACCCGCACCGCCTCGTCGAGGTCGCTGCCGATGACCGCGACGGGGCGGCCATCCAACTCCGTAGCTGCCACCGCGTACAGCGAGCCCGCTCGGCCAGTGAGGGGCTCACCGACCTGGTTACCACTGGCCAGGTCCCACACCCGCACCATGCTGAAAAATCCCCCAGTGACGACAATGGGGCGGCCGCCCACGACCGCGGTCGCCACCGACCGCACGGAGTCGCTGTGGCCGGTGAGCAGGGCGCCGACTTGGTGACCGCTGGCCAGGTCCCATACCCGCACCATGTCTTGAAAGCCCCCGGTGACGGCAACGGGCCGGCCGCCCAGTTCCGTGGCCGCCACCGCGTACACCGAGCCGGCGTGGCCAGTGAGGGGCTCTCCGACCTGGTGACCGCTGGCCAACTCCCATATCCGCACTGTGCAGTCCTCGCCGCCGGTGACCGCGACGGGGCGGCCGCCCAGTTCCGTGGCCGCCACCGCGTACACCGAGCCGGCGTGGCCAGTGAGGGGCTCTCCGACCTGGTGACCGCTGGCCAACTCCCATATCCGCACTGTGCAGTCCTCGCCGCCGGTGACCGCGACGGGGCGGCCGCCCAGTTCCGTGACCTCCACCGCGTACACCGAGCCAGCGTGGCTGGCAAAATGGAGCTCGCCGACTTGGTGGCCGGTGTCCAAGTCCCACACCCTGCCGGTGCCGGTGACGGCGACGGTGCGGCCGCCCACGACCCTGGCCGCCACCGCGACCACCGCGCCGGTGTCGCCGGTGAGAGGGGCGCCGACCTCGTGGCCGCTGGCCAAGTCCCACACCCGCACGGGCACCGCGTAGTCACCGCCGCCGGTGACCGCGACGGGGCGGCCGCCCAGCTCCGTGGCCGCCACCGCGTACACCGAGCCGGCGTGGCCAGTGAAGACGACGGTGGTGTGGCCGGTGGCCAGCTCCCATACCCGCACCGTGCAGTCCTCGCTGCCGGCGACAGCGACGGGGCGGTTGCCCACGACCGTAGCCGCCAACGCGTAAACCGGGCCGGTGTGGCCGGTGAGAGGGGCGCCAACCTGGTGGCCCCTGGTCACGTCCCACACCCGCACCGCATCATCCTGACCGCCGGTGACCGCGACGAGGCGGCCGTCCATGACCGCGGTCGCCACTGAGTGCACCGGGCCAGTGTGGCCAGTGAGGACGGCGATGGTGTGGCCGATGGTCAGGTCCCATACCCGCACTGTGCAGTCCTCGCCCCCGGTGACCGCGACGAGGCGGCCGTCCATGACCGCGGTCGCCACTGAGTGCACCGGGCCAGTGTGGCCAGTGAGGACGGCGATGGTGTGGCCGATGGTCAGGTCCCATACCCGCACTGTGCAGTCCTCGCCCCCGGTAACCACGACCGGGCGGCCGTCCATGACCGCGGTCGCCACTGAGTGCACCGGGCCAGTGTGGCCAGTGAGGACGGCGGTATTTGCTGCTGATACCTGGGAGCCGGTGGCCCACAAGGGTGCCCAGTCGGCCTTGTGGGCGAAGGCATCGGCGAGTTCCCTGGCGCGGAATCGGGCGGCGTCCACTGCGAGAATCTGTTGGCGTTCAAAGGGCGCAAGGAGGCGGTGAACGGTATACGAGGTCCGGTAGACGGCAGCGGCTAGCTGTTCGCGGTCGGTGTTTGCCTCATGGAGGATCGCGTTGACCGCCTCTGGGTCGGCGTATATGAGGAACTGGGTGTCTTGCAGAAGTTCGTCCGCCCTGCCGACGTGCGCAGCGTGCTGAGCAGCGTGCCGCACCAAGTAGGGATCCGCCACTTGCCAGGCGGGCCTGCCATCGTCTGCCACGGGCATGGACTGCAGAAGACGCCCGTAGACATGCTCGGCGTACGGCATGGGTGTGTGAGTGTTCATGGGGTCTGTTCCTCGCCAGAACAGCCATGCGGGAAGGCCCGAAGGTGCTCTGCGAGTCCTTCGTGAAAGAGCCGGTACAGGGTGGTGCCGTCGATGTCGACGTCACGGCGCAGGTAGAAGCGAGCCTGCGCAAGGGCGGCCCTGACGCCATCGATCGGAAGTGGGTCTTCTCCGGATCCGGGAGGGACGAAGGCAGGGGTGACGTGTGCGAGGACCCGCTCGGGCATGCCGAGGCCCTCGGCATGAGCCAAGGCCGTCAGGAGAGGGCGCAGGTACGGCTGGTCGGTGCGGCGGGCGAGGTCGAGTTCAAGGAGTTCGGGCAGGTCCACCGGAGCGGCGAGGCCGAGGTCGCGAGCTGCAACGGGGTCGTACTGGGTGGGCAGGGTAAGGACGTGGCGCAGGTAAAGGCCAGCGACGAGGAACTCGCCCCACCCCAGAGGCTTGGTCTCCTCTTGATCTCGGTTGGGGTCATTGATGCCGGTCATGCGGGCTGCGATGCCTTCGGCGAGGGCTGCCGCCGCGCCAGCCGCCTCCCATGCGGCGTAGGGCGTGTCGACCGCGAGCAGGTCACCGACGTATTGCCTCAGGGCCCGGTCGATGTCCGAAGGTTGCGCGTGGTCGAGGTTGAGCAACCCTCCGGTGTCATCAGCCAGGGCTATCAGGGTGGTCAAGCGCGGCTCGGGGCGGGCGCCGACCAGCAGCCGCAGGCCCGAGGTAGTGGTGAGAGCAGCGCGGGCCAGAGGCAGGAGCAGGACTTGGGCAATGTCCTCAGGCCGTTCCGCCTCATCCAGGGCGTCGATCACCAGCGTGTACGGGGCGCTGGCGGTGGCCTGCGTGAGCTGGATCAGGCTATATGCGTCCCACCCGCCCAACGGACGGTCCTGCTCAGTTGCGCCCAGTTGGCGGGCGAGCGAGTCAGCGATCTGCTCCAGGTCACGGCGCCTAGCGTGGACTACGGCCAGCCGGTCGTTGCGGGCCGGTTTGACCGGCAGTGAAAACCACAGGCTTTGCGTGACATCACGCAGCTGAGGGTGTGCCGCACAGACCAGGACGCCGAGCAGCGCGGACTTACCGACGCCGGGTTTGCCCGTGACCACGCGGAAACCTGGGCCTTGGCCGTTGAGCCAGCCAGTCAGCGTGATGACCTCCCGCTCCCGACCGCGGAAGTAGCCTTGCCCCACGCCGCGATCCAGTGGCTCTGTGCCAGCGCCGCGGAGCATGAAATGCCGGGGGTCGAAGGCCTCGTCCAGTAGGGAGGCGACGCCGGCGTCGACATGCGACAGCGCGCTCTCCTGAGGCCGGTGGCAAGGGTTGGGGAAGAACGGCAGGTCCAGGTCCCTGGTGAAGAACGGGACCCGACTGCCCTCAATCAGCTGCTTGAAGCCCTCAGCCGCGTTGAGCTTAGTCACCACGCGGGCGATCTCATGAACGACAGTCGGTAGTGGAATATGCGAATAGGAAGCGTCCACTCGCAGGGTCTCGTCGCGATACTTCCGCAGTACCTCGGCGGTCGCTCGGCTCAGCCGGTAATCGAACGCCTTGCCCTCTCGTCCGGAGGCGGCAATCACCCAGGCACGCCGGCAGTCCACCGGCATCTCCTGATGCCAGTGCAAAGTCGCTGCGGCGCCTGAGTGGCACAAGTCCAAGATGAACAGCGTCAAAGGACGTGGCTTGCCGCGATGCGATTCGATCAGGCTAATCCAAGCGGAGACTGGATCGTCCAGATCCTGCCCATCGCTACCCACTACGTGCAGGTCGCGGTCACCAGTCTCGGCAAGTCGGCCGTGCGCGACGACATGCACGACCAATACTTTTGTGTCAGCGCAGGTCACAGCTTTGCGAATTTCCTCGCCGGGGTCTGCGGCGCTGTCGGACTGTGGAGCTGTAACGTAACCGAACTCGCTGAGTACCTCGGACACGGACGCGGCGTGGGCGGGAGCCTCGCACAGCGGATCCAGGTCATCGAGCATCGGCAAATCGCCCTCATGTTGCGACATCAGCGACAAGCCGATAGTCAGCGCAGTGCGCGACTTGTTTCCGGATTCAACAGTCTCAGGCATTTATCCGCCCTCCGACCATCCCGGTCCATGCGTGTAGCAAGCCGTACATATTCATGATAATGGAGGATCCGCAGCAAATCGCGCGCAGGTGATCGTCCTTCCGCTAAGCGGACCGCGAAGCCCTTCCCATGTATGGCGGATAGCCTTCAGCGATCGTGGATGGCCCGTACTCCTCCCGTGCGATCCGCACCCATCTACGCGACCGGCGTATCCGCGCGGTCCTCCCGCAGCCGATACACCAGATTCGCAACCGGCTGCGGCGCGGCCCACGCGGCTGCCGCCCGCCCGGCTTCAGCGCCGAGGCATACGAGGAACGCAACACCGTTGAACGGTGCACAGTCGTCTGAAGCAGTGGCGTGGCCCGGCCATGCGAATCGACAAACTCGCCGTCGCCTACCAGGCTGCTCTCCGCCTTGCGGCCATCCTCATTTGGGCCCGCAGGTGATCAAAGAGACAGGCTCTAGTAGTGCTTGGTCAGGTTGGTATCGGTTCCGGCATGTTGCGGTGACATGTGGGGCAG
>NZ_BMVG01000018.1 GCF_014650595.1 Streptomyces alanosinicus | reverse complement strand
CGTGTGCCTGGGAGGGGAGCTGGGAGTAGCAGACGTTCCCGATGTCGCTGGCGTCAACGAGGTTGGTGTGCGCCGTCGTGACGTGGGCGGTGGCCGCGACGGCCGGCGTCGCGGCCACCGCGGTCGCGCCGAAGAGCAGGGCCGAGGCGAGGGCGCCCGCGGCGCCGATCCTGGTGATCTGTGGGGGGAAGTTCATGCCGCACAGCATGACGCGCGTAGACATGTCCCCGTCAATGTCGAGAGGGCTAAGTTTCCCAGGAGTTCACTGAGGCGATACATGGACACCTGGCCGTGTCGCTGTCGCCGGCCGACGCCTTGGGGGCCCGCGGTGCAACTGCGGGCGCTACCGACCAGACCCTCCTCCGGGCGGCGAGTTCGACGCGAATGACGTGTGTTTCAAGCGTGAAATTCTGTAGACGACCGCGTCCTGGAAGTCATCCGCAGTCGACTCCGACCTTCTGACGACGGATTCGTCGTCAAAGCAGATTGCGAGGACAGCACTTCCACCCCAAGCTCTGACATGAGGAAGATCAAGGGAGCTCTCGGAAGAGGTGCGCGGCCTGCGATCTTTTGATCGACGAGACAGGGGAGGCCGAACTACTCCTGATGAACCACGCGAGGATGAACCACATCATGTTGCGGCTGACGCACCCCCACTGCGTAGGCTCCAAGGTGGTTCAGTTGAAGGGCGGCAACAGCAAGATCCGCAGGTACCTACGGCGGCGCGCGGGATCCAGCACGTGATCCCGGAGAAGAACGACCACCGGACCGCCCGTCGCAAGCGCGGTTCACGCGGTGGCCGCCCCGCCGGCTTCGACAAGGCCCGCTACCGGGCTCGGAACTCGGTGGAACGGGCGGTCAACAAGCTGAAGCAGTTCAGAGCAGTGGCTACCCGTCATGGCTGTGAGGCTACGTCTACCTGGGCACCGTAACCGCTGCTGCCCTGCTCATCTGGCTCCGGACCTGACAGACGTAACCAGGCAACGGGAGATCAACCGTTCGCCAGCTCCGCCGCGCTGCGTTCGACACAAAATTCGTTGCCCTCGGGGTCATACAGCGTCACCCACCCGGTTCCGTCGGGCCTTCGGTGGTCCCCTTGAAGCGTGGCACCGAGCGAGAGCAGACGTTCGACCTCCTCGTCCCGGGTGCGGTCCTGGGGCTGGAGATCCAGATGCACGCGGTTCTTCATCGCCTTGCGGTCATCGACCCTGACGAACAGCAAGGTGGCAGCAGCAGTCGTGACCACGGCTTCCGGATCCCCGGGAAAGTCGTCATCAGCCAGCGAGCCGTCCAGGGCCTGGGCCCAAAAGCCCGCAAGAACGAACGGGTCGGCGGCATCGATGGTGACATGACGTATCGAAGAACTCATGCTCCAAGCCGATCACGAATGCCTCCCACCGTCCAGAGGCGGCCAGCCTCGACGCCGACCGCCTCACCAGGCTCTAGACATGATCGAAGAGACACGCCCTAGTGGTGCTTCGTCAGGTTCTTCTTCTGCTGGTCGGCAGGGGTCGGTCGCAGGTGGTGCAGGTGCCGGTCCAGCACCTCAGCAGGTCCTGCATGATGTCGAGGACCTGGTAGAGGGTCAGGCCGGTGTGTGTGCTTTTGGGTCGAGCCGCCAGAGGGTGAGAAAGGCCTGGGCGGCGGTGACGAGGGTGACGTGGTGGTGCCGGCCGCGCCAGGTGCGGCCTTCGAAGTGGTCCAGGCCGAGGCCGTGTTTGAGTTCGCGGTAGTCGTGCTCGATCCGCCGGCGCATCTTCGCCCACCGCACCAGGTCGACGATCGGGGTGGTGGCGGCCAGGTTGGTCATCCAGTAGCCGGTCGGCTCGCCGGCTTCTTCGGGCCGTTCGACCAGCAGAGTCCGCAAAGGCAGCACGCCGTCCCACCGGCTGCGTCCCCCGGCCTGTTCCTGGGCGGTTCGGCAGGCTTCCCTGCCCGACGGCCGCACCTGACCACGGCGAAGTGCGAGGTCTCCCGCCCTTGCTGCACTGCCGCCAGGTGACCTCCTCGAAAACGGTGGCGTCGTCGACGAGGCCGGGCAGAGGGCGGGGTGTTTCGCGGTAGCGAGGCAGCGTCGGCGGTCCCAGTCCGCCATAAGCGGGTTGATACGGCTCGGCCGTGGCCGGCCGTGCGATCTCTTTGGGGTCGACGGCCATGACGTATGACCAACCGCGTTCCTCCGGAGCAAGCCGGAAGCAGACGCTGCGGCCGTAGCCGGCATCGGCCACGATCACCGGCACCGCCAGCCCCTGCCCGGCCGGCCGGTCCGGCAGGCCCAGAGCCAGACGGGTCTTGGAGGCATGCCCGACCTCGTCAGGGATCCCGGCCCGCCGGCGCCTGTGATGGTCGCCGGCCCAGTCCTCGGGCAGGAACAGTTCCCAGTCCAGCGAGCACGAGGCGGTGTCGGTGGCCGCGTGCACGCTGACCGCGACCTGGCAGTTCGCCCGCTTGCCCAACGCTCCGCAGTACTGCCGGGCCGGGCCACCCCCACCGACGCCGTCCCGCACTTGGGAAACGACACATCGTCGACCACCCACACCTCAGGGCCGATGGCCCCGCACGGCCGTTCGGCGATCCGCCGCCGCACCGGCAGCGGATCCCACGGCGACTGGTTCACGAACTGCTGCAGGGCCTGCATGTTGCCGTCCGGCAGCCGCTCGGGCATCGGCTGGATCGACTTGCGCCGGCCGTCCAGCATCAGACCCCGCAGACAACACTCGCCCCACCCCCACTGATCCCGCCGCGGCACCGAAGCGAACACATCGGCAACGAACTCCGACAAGTCACCGCGGAGCTGTTCCACTTCCCCAGCCTCATACCCAGGAAGATGCCTACCACCAGGCGAGATCACTCGACGTAACGAAGCACTACTACGTCGAGGCCGGCGGTCGGGACGACGGACCACCACGTGGTGAGCGTTCCGGCTTCGGCAGCGCTGATCCCGGGTGCTCGCAGGGGGCGCACCGCCGGCCGACTTTGACGAGCCCGTCGTCTTCGTTCTCGGCCACCTGGCCCGGGGCGAGGGCCACGATGTACGTCACGAGAGGACCCTACCGACGCCGTCGGCACCGTACGCTTACGGACGCCGGGGCCTGGCCGACGACTTCGGCCTGGAGCGGAACGCTGCTGCAGGCGGCCGCGCTGCCTCTGCTGTGGCGCGCGGCTGGTCGGAAGCGGCCTTCCCGGCGCTCGCGCCGTGCCATCTCGTGGCTCAGCAGCTGCTCGCCGCCGTTCTGCAACAGCAAAAGGTTGGACGATCAGCTGTGGGAACGTTGGTGGAACGGCCTCGCTAAGGGGCGATCGGCACGTTGCCGCGGGTGCTGACGCTCGTTTGACGCACGTCCTGATGGAGTGTCAGACCGGATTTCGTGCAGGTGGCGCTTGGTGGAGTTCCGGGCGTAGACGGTTCGGCTTTACCGTCTCTTGGTGGTATTTCGTGGGTTGTCGCCGGCGCTGAGGCTCAGTACGACCGGGGTCCATACGCGGAGGAACGGCTTCTGGTCGTCGGGGTTGGGCTTGGGCGGAGAGTGGGGGCACAATCAGGCCCTTGCCGGCACCGCGGTGGAGGCGGCGACGGTCACGGTCCCGTAGTCACGAGGTCAAGCGCCGGTCATGGATCGGGAGGGCCGGGTGGTGGGGGCGTATCGTTGACCCGGTTTTGATGAGACACCTCGTTCGGTGAGGCGTCTTCACGGACACAGGCCACTGATCCCACCCGTCGAGAGACGCTCCGGATCAGGACAGGTCTCCCCGGCCCAAGGGGTGATCCCAAGTGGCTTCCCCGCAGGTGCGGGGACACGCCGTGGAGTGCCAAAGCTCTGACGAGTTGGGGTGCGTCGGGTCTCTTCCCGGCTGCCCTTGCCGCATGGCCGTGACGTCGTGAGCACGGCCGGGACCGGGAGGAGGCGAGTATGGACAGTAGTCCGGGCCATAGTCGGCCCTTTCCCGCTTTGTCCTTGCCGTCCCTCCGCGGCCTGAGGCAGCCCGTTCTCTTCCACTGATCTGACCTCGCCCGGCCTTCGTCGTGGGCCTGCCCGGAGAGTCGGGTCCCCGTGTGCCCTGGCGCCGGGTCCGGTGGCTGGGCGCGTGCGCTGTCGTGGCCGCCCGGTGCCCCGTCATGCCGGGGCAAGGGGGTGTTCATCTTGTCCGTCAACACTCTGCTCATGTCCACCTCGGCCCGTCTGCGCGACCGCCGGGTCACCCTGGAGCGCCGCGCCACCACCTCCAAAGCCGTCCGTACGTCCCTGGTCTCGCTGGCCGGACTGGTCGGTGGGTCGGTCACCAACCAGGCCGGCGAGGAGGTCGGCCGCGTCGTCGACGTGGTCGCCCGGCTGTACGGCGAGGAGTCGTACCCGCCGGTCACCGGACTGATCCTGCGGATCGGGCGGCGACGTACCTTCCTCGCGTCGGACGCCATCGGCAAGGTGCACGCCGGGCAGGTACGGCTGCGCACCGCGCGGATCGACATGCGGGACTTCTCCCGGCGCCCGGGGGAGGTGCTGCTCGCCAGGGACGTCCTCGACCACCAGCTCGTCGACGTGGACGGCGTGCAGGTCACACGGGCCGCCGACCTGTACCTGGCACCGCTCGTCGACAAGGTGGTCCTGGTCGGCGTCGACGTCTCCCTGCCCACCTTGCTGCGTCGGCTCGGCCCGCGCCGCTGGCAGGCCCGGCCGACCCCGGAGCGCGTGCTGGACTGGCAGGCGGTCGCCCCGTTCGGCGAGCAGGCCACCGACGGACCGGCGGAGGTGCGGCTGCGGGCCTCCCGAACCGTGCTGCAGCGGCTGCGCCCGTCCGATCTGGCCGACATTCTCGAAGACCTCGGCCGCAGTGAGCGGCAGCAGCTGCTGGGCTGGCTGGAGCCGGAGCAGGCTGCCGACGCGCTGGAGGAGATGGAACCGGCCGAGTTGGAGAATCTTCTGCGTGAGGCCGCACCCGACCACGCCGCCCGGCTGGTCGACGAGATGGAGCCGGACGAGGCCACCGATGCCCTGCGCGGCCTCACCCGTGAGGAGCGTGAGGCTCTGCTGACACGGATGCCGAAGGGAGAAGCGGCGGAGCTGCGCCGTCTGCTGAGGCACCGGGAGGGCACGGCGGGCGGTGCCATGACCACCCTGCTGCTCACATCTCGCCCGGCCGAGACCGTCGCCGAGGTACGGGGCCGACTGGCGGAACAGGCCGAGCACCGCACCGAGATCGACGCCGTAGCCGTCATCGACGAGCAGGACCGGCTGCTGTGCGATGTCGGTCTGTTCGACCTGGCGGTGGCCGAGGACACGTCCCTGGTGGCCGACCTGGTGGCCTGGCTGGCCCAGTTCGGCCCGCCCGCCACCGTCCACGCGGACACCCCGCTGGCCGAGGCCGCCGACCAGTTGGTCGCCGCCCGCGCCTCTTCCCTTCTGGTGGTCGACGACACCGACCGGCCCCTCGGCCGGATACTGGCCGACGACCTGCTCGACGCGATGCTGCCCGAGCGCGGCCGCCTGCACTTCCGGAGGTTCTTGCAGTGACCCACGACCTGGATGTCGCTCCGGCTCAGGCGGCGCCTGCTCGCCGTAGCGGCCGGCGGCGCATCACCATGGTGGCGGCGATCGCGGGCCCCGGCCTGGTCGCCGCGAACGCGGGCAACGACGCCGCCGGCATCGCCACCTACGCCTCAGCCGGCTCCCAGTTCACCTACGGCACCCTGTTCTTCATGGTCCTGGTCACCATCGCCCTGGTGATGGTGCAGGAGATGGCCGTCCGCCTCGGCGCCCACACCGGCAAGGGGCTCGGTGCCCTGATCCGCGAGCAGTTCAGCCTCCGCCTGACCGCACTGGCCGTCTTCTGCCTGCTGCTGGCCAACACCGGTCTGGTGGTGAGCGAGTTCGCGGGTATCGGCGCGGCGTTCGAGCTGCTGGGCGTCCCCAAGTGGGCGGTGATTCCGCCAGCGGCGATCCTGCTGTGGGCGCTGGTGCTGTTCGGCTCCTATCGCTGGGCCGAGCGCATCTTCCTGATCATGTCGCTGGCGTTCTTCGCCTACCCGATCGCGATGATCCTCGGTCACCCCGACTGGGGCGCCGTCGGCCACCACCTCGTCGTCCCTCACATGGAGCCGAACAAGAGCTTCATCCTGCTGGCGGTCGCCCTGATCGGCACCACTGTCAGCCCGTACATGCAGTTCTACGCCGCCGCAGGCGTCGTCGACCGGGGCGCCAAGCCTGCCGACTACCCCCTCATCCGGGCCGACGCCGTCCTCGGCGCGGTGTTCGCCTGCGTCATCAGCCTGACGATCATCATCGCCACGGCCTCCGCCATCGGCGGCACGGGCCCGCTGGATTCCGCCGCCCAGGCGGCCGAGGCCCTCAAGCCGGTCGCCGGCCAGAACGCCGAACTGCTTTTCGCGTTCGGTCTGATCGGAGCCTCCGCCCTGGCCGGCGCCGTTGTCCCGCTGTCGGCCAGCTACGCCATAGGAGAGGCGGCCGGCGTGGAGCGCTCGGTCTCCCGCAGCTTCCGCGACGCCCCACTGTTCCTGGGCCTGTTCACCGCCCAGATCATCCTCGGTGCCGCAGTGGCGATGACCCCCGTCGATGTCATCCAGCTCCTCATCGGCACCCAGGTCCTCCAGGGTCTGATCAGCCCCATCGTCCTGGTCTACCTGCTCGTCCTCACCAACCGCCGTTCCGTCCTCGGTGAAGCCGCCAACGGCCCGCGCTACCGCGTCGCCGCCACCGCCGTGGTCGTCGGCGTCGCCGCCATGTCCACCATCTTGCTGGTCCAGACGGTGCTCGGCTGGTTCGGCCTGGCGTGACGCGACCCAAGGGCACATCAGTGCCCACTGCGCTGCCCCGGCGGCCTACAGGGCGAGCGGCTTGGAGAGCGGCACCGGCCTCAGGTGCAGCTCCTCCAGCACCAGGTGGGGAATCACTTCGAGTGCCATGCCCAGGGCGTACTCCAGGGCCGCCGCGTCGGGGGACCTGTAGATGTCCAGCGCGCCGGTGCATTTGCGGGGCTGAGAGCGGGCCGGCATGGAAAAGCTGTAGAGGAGCAGCCACCAGGACATCACGAGACTCTGACGGCGTGCACGACGCGGGCATCTTGGTGGTCGGTTGTCCCGGAAGAGACCAGGCAGCCCCGTGAACTCCCACTTCCGACAGCACTCGGTGCAGGGCGTGCGGGTGCGGTGGGGGCTGGCGCTCGTGCACCGGTGGTCTGTCGTGAACGGACGACAACGCGAGCTTCTGGAAGTGGCGCGGCCGGTGGTGATCCCGTGACCTGAGTGACGGGTTGCTGGCGGCTACGCGCACATGCAGTTGACCGTGTTACGCAGGGCCCTCGCCGGTCGCTGCGACATGCGAGGGACGGACCGCATGAAGATCCTCACTCCTTGGGGCGGGCGTCGGGACCTGCGGCGCAGAGCGGAACGCGGCGGTTCGTCGGGGCACTGACGGCCGCTCCGCGCCGAGGCGCTGATCTCGGCGCGGTGCGGATTACCGGTTGTCGCGCGCGTCGGCTTCGAGCAGCTCCACGATGTCCCGGAGGTTGTGCTCGAACAGCGGCTCGGGATCGGTCAGGGCGAAGTCCAGGTGTCCGAACACCTCCATGGACACCATGCCGTACAGGCGCGACCAGGCGAGGACGAAGACGTACAGCGCTTCCAGGGGCGGCTGTTCGGAGCCGAGGTGTTCCCTCATCTCCTCCAGCTGGACGAGCCAGTCCGGGTCGAGGACGCCGGTCTTCGGCAGCGGGAGGGTGCCCGCCCGCCAGAACTCCAGCATCAGGCCGACGAAGACGCCGCCGAAGCGCCAGCTGGCGGTATGGCAGGGGTCTCCTGGAGCGCAGTCGGCGTCGGGCATCGGCTTGCTGAAGATGAGCGCGAACTCCGGCTTGTGGCTCAGGGCCCAGGTCCGCAGTGCGTGTGCGGTGGCGGTGAAGCGAGCCCGGGGGGACTGCTCGGGTGCCTGGTCGCGGGAGTGTTCCAGGGCGGCGGCCAGTTCGTCGTAGAGGGAGGCCGTGAGGGCCTGGACGAGCTCACGGTGGTCGGCGTAGTAGCGGTACAGCCCTGGTGCCGTCATCCCCATCTCGCGTGCGATGGCACGCAGGGAGACGGCGGCCGGGCCCTCGTCCACCAGCAACTGGCGGGCATGATGCAGGATCTCGGACTTCGTTTCGGCGCGCTGGCGTTCGCGCACCTCTTCGCGTTGCCGAGCCCGTCGTACCGACGGGGTCTCGCTGTTCACGGCTCTGCCTCCTGGCCTGTCGCGGCTCCGCCGACCGGCCCGCGCTTGACAATGTTAACGCCTATCACATCTAGTAAACGCCGTAAGCTAAAACTGCATTCGAAAACGGGGGACCCTGTCGTGAAGACGACGATCATCCTGACCCACACCTTCACCCCGGCCTGGCTGGCGCTCTCCCGCGAGGAGCGGAACGCGATGGCGGCAGCCCATGTCCACCCCTTGTTCGCCAAGTACGCCGACCGTGTCTCTGCCCGCTTCTTCGACGCGGAGGCGTTCACCACCGCCTTCTCCGACTTCGCCTTGCTGGAGACCGAAGACCTCAAGGCGTACTACTTCCTCATCGAGGAACTGCGCGACTCGCCCCTCATCGCGCAGGGCTACCTGGTCATGAACGACATCTTCATGGGCGTCGAGGCCGGGTTCCAGGCGTTCGAGGCGCAGGCCCGCGTCGATGGCGGTGAAGTGGCACATGTCTGACACGACCACAGAGGCCATGGTTCCGCGGCCGCGCCCGGGGGAAGAGGAGCCGCCGCCCGGCAGACCCGCGGCGCGGTCCCGCACCTGGCCGCTCACCCTGCTGCGCACCATCGCCCTGCTGTTCGTCTTCGACACCCTGCTCCAAGCGGCCCTGGCCGGCCTGTTCATCACCGGTGACGTGCGCTTCCTCGACCTGCACGTGGCCAACGCACAGGTGCTCGCGGCCCTCGTTCTCGTCGAAGCGGTGGCGGCCCTGCTGGTGTGGCGCTCCATGAAGGGTCCGGCCTGGCCCTTCGCGCTCGCGGTCGGACTGGTCGTGCTGGTGGGGGTGCAGATGTGGCTGGGTGCGGCCCGGTTGGTGGGCGGCCATGTCCCGCTGGCGCTCGGTGTGTTCGGCGCCGGAGTGGCGCTGGCCTGCTGGGCGTGCACATACAAGGATCAGGAGGGCGGATGACATCGCGGCGACGCGTCCTGGGGCTCACGGCCGGCATCACAGCCGGCCTCGCCGTGCCCGCCGGAGCGGCGGCGTACGAGAAGTGGTCGGGCGAACACACCGGAACGGTCCTGCCCAGCAGGATCCGGCCGCCTCGGCAGTTCGCCGTACCCCTGCCCGTGCCCCGGCGTGCCCGCCCCACCCGCAGTGCCAACGGCACCGACTTCTACGGCATCGCGCAGCGTGAGGCGTCCGTAGAGATCATCCCGGGTCTGAAGACGACCATCTGGGGATACGACGGCATCTTCCCCGGCCCCACCTTCACCGCTCGCTCAGGCCGCCGGATGGAGGTACGCGTCCTCAACAAGCTGTCCGTGCCCACCTCCCTGCACCTGCACGGCGGCGTCACACCGCCGCACTCCGACGGCTACCCGACCGATGTGCTCGTACCCGCCCAGTGCGGCGCAGCGTTCAAGGATCGGGGGATGACGTCCGGCGCCATGGCGGGCATGTACGCCCCCGCGTCAGACTGGACGGTCTCGGAGGGCTACAAGACGTACACGTACCCGATGGGCCAGCGGGCCGCGACGCTCTGGTACCACGACCACCGGATGGACTTCAGCGCGCCGCAGGTCTGGCGCGGCCTGGCGGGGATGTTCCTGGTCCATGACCAGGAGGAGGACGCCCTGCCACTGCCCGGCGGCGAGCGGGACATCCCGCTGATGATCTGCGACCGCTCCTTCGAGGAGGACGGCTCTTTCCGCTACCCCGGCCACTCACCGTCGTGCACCGGCACCCCTGGAGTCGAGCACGCCTACATGGACGGCGTCCTCGGCGACGTACAGCTGGTGAACGGCGCGCCCTGGCCCGAGGCGGAAGTCTCCGCGACCCGGCACCGCCTCCGCCTGCTGAACGCCTCCAACGCCCGCCGCTACCATCTGGTGCTGCGCCGGGAGGACGGTGGCACCCTGCCCTTCACGCAGATCGGCGGCGACGGCGGCCTGCTGGCCGCCCCCCAGCGCTTGAACGGCATCCCCATGGCGCCGGGCGAACGCTTCGACACGGTCGTGGACTTCACCGGCTGTCCGGTCGGCAGCCAGGTCACCTTGGTCAACACTCTGGCGGGTGGCCGCATGCGCCAGGTCATGTGCTTCCGGATCGCCCGCAGGGAGAAGGACGCCAGCCATGTGCCGGCACACCTCTCCCGCTATACGGCCCTGCACTCGGCGTCGGCCGTCACCACCCGGCACTTCGACTTCCGCCGTTCCGACGACGCGTGGACCATCAATGGCCGCCCCTTCAGTACCTCACGGATCCTGGCCCGGCCTCGCCTCGGCACGGTCGAACGCTGGCGCTTCACCAGCGACTTCCACCACCCGGTGCATCTGCACCTGGCCCACTTCCAGGTGTCGTCGCGCGGCGGCCAGGCGCCCGAGCCGACCGACGCCGGCTGGAAGGACACGGTAGACATCCGTCCGTACGAGGTCGTCGACGTACTGGTCCGCTTCCGCGGCTATCGCGGCCGGTACATGCTGCACTGCCACAACCTCGAACACGAGGACATGGCGATGATGGCCAACTATCAGGTGGTGTAAGGAGTACGCCCAGCGCGGGACACGGGACTACCGGTCGTCCCGCCCGTGGGTCGGTCGTGGCGAGCATCGGACTGCTGGACGGGAAGCGGTCGTTGGGCGGAGAGGAGAGCTCGTCCTTCGGCTCCATCTTGATGGTGACCTCGCGGACCGTACCGACGCGAGAGGCGACTTCGGTCCATACGGCACCACAGCGGGGGCTGAAGCGCAGCCGCACCGAGTAGACGCAGGCCGCCACGCTGCTCTCCGTTCGTGCGTCGCCTGTGCATCCGGACGGGGTCGGACACCGGCCCTCACAGCTTTCGCCCCGGCAGGACATGGGGACGGCAGGGGCGGTCGACTGTGGCGTGGCCGCCGGGGCAGTCGTCGCCGGGGCCGGTCCGCGATGCCGCCGCCGATGGGCTTTCCACGCTCGCCGACGAGGGCTACATCGGCGTCGGCATCGGTGTTCACGGGCCCGTACCCCGCTCACCGGCCCTGTCAGTGTTCCGGGAAGTCCCCGAAAGCCCCTGCGCGTGCCGCGAGGTAGGCCGCCTCCGCGCTCGTGTGGACCAGACGGGCATCGATGGGTTCCCGCAGGATCAGCAGCCGGTAGTAGAAGGGTGCGCTCAGCGCCGTGATGACGTCCTTCGCGTCCGTGTCCGGAGCCAGTTCGCCGCGAGCGACCGCGCGGCCGACGATCCGGGTCACGTGTTCGGTGCGTGCGGTGAAGGCGCCGCGGACGATCTCCGCGATGCGCGGGGTGTGTGCGGCCGCGGCCACGATGGCCTCGATGAGGTTCCGGTTGCGTGGTGTGCCGTGGAAGTCGGCGATGGTCTGGGCCAGGTCGTGCAGGTCCTGCCGGAGGTCTCCGGAATCGGGGGTGGGGAGCGCGGAGCTGTGCTGGGCCAGCAGGTCCACGACGACGCCCTCGACCGTACGCCAGCGGCGGCGGATCGTGGAGACGTGTACGCCGGAGCGCGCGGCGAGGTTGTCCAGGGTGAGCGCCGCAAACCCGCCTGCGTCGAGTTCGTCCGAGGCGGCGGTGAGGACGGCCGCGCGGGTGCGGGCCGTGCGCCCGCCGGGTCGGGCTGAGCCGTGGGGCGGCCGCTCCGCGCCCTCTGATCGACCCGCTGATCTCTCAGTCACGAACAGCCAGTCTAGTGCGCACCAGATCTTCACGCCGGGCTCACAGTTCCGCCCGGAGCCGCTTTGTGTGACGTGCACACACGTCGATAGCGTGATCCTTAATGCGCGGTAGAGCGCATTAAAGCGTCATCGAGCACAAGGACTATGTATGCGTAGGAAGTTCGCCGGGGTCGCCGTAGCCGCGATCGCCATCGTGGGCATCGGCACCGCCGGTGCACCGGCCGTTGCGGCGCCCGCCAGCGGCGTGCGGGCCACCATCGATTGTCCGGCCTCGTGGCCGGCCAAGGCGAAGGAGAGCGTGAAGATACGCACCGCCCCCAGGACCAGCGCCACGGCTGTCGGCCTCTTCCCGAAGGGCGCCACCGGCTGCTACATCGCCAGCAAGCTCAGCGAGAAGTACACCGCCTGCGGCAGGACCAGCACCGAGTGGGAACTGATCTCCTACGGCAGCAAGCACGGCTGGATCATGCACACCTGCGACCGCACCTACTACCCGTAGGCAGCCGGGTACGAGACGGCCCGGCCTCAAACGGGTCGCCAACTCGCTTTGCGACCAGTCGCGTTATCGCATCACACAGGGGGAACTCCATGAAGAAGCGTTTGATAGGCACGTTCGCGGCATCGACGGTCCTGATCCTCGCGGGGTCGGGACAGGCGTTCGCCGACGGCAACGTCACCTGGAAGAACAAGGGCACTGGCAAGTGCCTGGCTCACATCTCCGGCGTCGCCATCCCCGGCGACTGCGGTTCCGGGTACGCAACGTGGTACGAGAAGAAGCAGAGTGACGGCACGTTCGTCCTGCACAGCGGGGACTACAACGGAGACTGCCTCGAGCACTACAAGGGTGAGATCCACACCGCCTCGTGCGACGGCAGCAACTACCAGAAGTGGTACGAGACCAAGTTCTCCAACGGCTGGCGCCTCAGCAACAAGGCCACCGGCATGACCCTGGGCACGAACAGCGGCAATGGCCTTTACGCCGGAATCGACGCGGGCGGCAAGCTTCAGCGTTGGGGGTGACCGACGACGCACGGGGTGAAATCCCGTAGCGGCTGAAGAGGGTGGTCGGATGGCGGTTTCCACGCCCCGGCCACCCTCTCGTCCCCGGCGCGGCAGCCCTTGATCTGGGTGAGGGGGCTTTGACACCCTTCGCGCCGGCGCGAGCCCGGAAAGGGCATCTGCGCGGTCGTCCCGGGCCAGGCAGCCGCCGAAGTCGGACAGCACGCTGTGACGAAAGCCGGGATCGTCAAGATCGAGCGCGAGGGCGTGCGTGAAGTCGATTCGGCGGCGCACCGCCTCGGCCGCCTGCCGGTCGGACAGGTCCAGCAGGAACTGCGGCACGCTCACCGTGACGAGCTGGGTCGGCGACAGTCCGGGCCGCGGGAACCAGGCGTCGAAGTTCTCGTCGTGCCACCACCCGTCCAGCCGGTTCCGCACCCACATCGCCGTCGTACCACGGGGATTGCTCGCCCGCGCCATCCGCGCGGTCGCGAAAGGAACTGTTGCCGGACACTCAGGATGGGTCTGGTCGAAATCTCGTGACGGCCACGAGCGATAGCCGTTGCGATCACGGGGATAGTGTGGGAATGCCTTGGTCATGGGGAAGTTGCCTGTGTTGAAGGCGGTCCTGACGCCGCGGGCGGCGGGGCTGATGCTGGACCGCCTCGCCGAGACGGACGGGCTGGTCGTGGTGGAAGCGCACTGTGCCACCGAGGAGTTGGCGTGTCCGGACTGCTCGGCGGTCTCCCGGCGGGTGCACAGCGGCTACGAGCGGCACCTCACCGAGCTACCCATGGGCAGGCGCCGCGTCGTGGTCAAACTGACGGCACGCCGGTTCTCCTTCCCACGTGGCCGACTGACCACGACGCACGCTCGCCGCACAGATCCAGGGGCTGACCAGCAAGTACGCTCGGGCAGCGCCCATGGCGAAGTGGCTCTGGCGAGCTCTGGTCCTGGCCCTGGCCTTGGGCGGACGGCCCGGTGCACGGCTGCGCCGCAGCCTGGCAATTCCCACCGGCCGTGCGGGGCTGCTCGGCCTGCTCCAGGCGTCGCGGTGCCGGCCCGTGCTCCCCAGCTCCTGGGCATTGACGATTTCGCGTTCGGACGCGCCAGCCACACCTACGGAACGCTGCTGGTCGACGTGGAGTCGACGTCCTGCCGGACCGGGATGTGGCGACGGTCGCTGACGGGCTGACCGTGCCCAGGGCACCGAGGTGATCTGCCGGGACCGGGCCTCGTCCTACAGCAGGGTGATCAAACAGGGGGCACTCGACGGTCTGGTCTACCGCCTGGTCTACCGCGGATATCGGTGCTGCGTGCATGACCGGTGATCTATCGGCTGTCACCGACACACCGGTAAGACCAACCGTGGCGACCGCGCTGATCAACGGCTGGCACCGAGCCGACATACGAGTCGGGGCGGCCAAGGTCACCGGCTGCACCGGGGGAGGAGACCGGCACGCGACGCGCGACGCCGGCGCGGCGGAGCTCCTGGACCACCTCGACTTCGGGCTGGTGTCGACATTCGGTACTCCCATCGACACCCTACGGGCCGTGACAGCCACCGTCACCATCCGGTTCGCGAAGGCAGGTGTGGGCGCGGTCGTCCTGGAGCTCGCCGACGGGCTGCTGCGAACCGAGAGCCCGTGGGATCGCCCTCGTTGAGGAGGCCGCAGGCGCGGTCTTTCCGATTCCGTGCAGCAGGTGGCCGACCGCAGCAGGAGGCGCGGGCAGGCATACGGGTACGGTGCTGGGACTGGCCGCTGGCCTCTTGCCAGGTGGTTCACGTGCGAGGGAGGACCTCTCATGACGATGGGCACCGCGGAATCTGCCCCGGACTTCGAGCAGGCCACGCTGCCCGGACGGGCCGCAGCCTTGGTCGAGTTGCTCCGGCGCAACGCGGCCCGCACCGAACAGGACCGCTGTGTTGCTGCGGAGAACATCGCGGCACTCGACGAGGCCGGCCTGTTCAGCCTCACCGTTCCCCGGCGGCTCGGCGGGCACCAGGAACGCATCCGGACGCTGGTCGAAGTAAGTTCCGAACTCGGCCGCGGCTGCGGATCGACTGCTTGGACCACCAGCTTGATCAACATCTCGGGCTGGCTCATCGGCCTCTATCCCCAACGCGCGCAGCGTGAGGTCTACGCGCAGGACCCCAGCACCCGTGCCTGTGCGGTCCTGCCACCCCATGGGACCGGTAGGACGGCCGGCGCAGGCAGCATCGTCACCGGACGGTGGGGCTTTGCCTCCGGCTGTCTCCACGCCCGATGGGCGCTGCTCGGCATGACGCTCACAGACGAGCGCGGCGAGCACCTGGACCAAGCACTGGCCCTGGTCCCGGTGAACCAGCTGACGATCGAGGACACCTGGCACGTTGCCGGGATGCGCGGCACCGGCAGTAACACCCTCATCGCCGACGGCGTCTTTGTCCCAGCCCACCGCATTCTGTCGGTGACGCATGCGCTCCAGGGCACCTATCCGACCGAGTTCAAGGACGAGACCCTGTACCGCGCGGCGTTCGTCCCTACGCTCGCCCTGTCGCTCGCCGGCCCGCTGCTGGGCCTGGCCCGCGGCGCGATGGAGCTGGTGCTGGCTTCCCTCGCCACGGGCCGGGGCATCTCGCATACGCACTACTCACAGGCACGCGAGGCGCCCTCCACCCAGATGCAGCTCGCCGAGGCGGCATCATTGATCGACACTGCCACCCTGCACCTGATGCGTGCCGCAGACGATGCCGACAACTGGGCGGCAAGCGGCCGGTGCATGCCTGTGGTCAACCGGACCCGGGCGCGCATGGATATCGGCACAGTCGCCCGCTGCTCACGAGATGCACTGGACCTGCTGCTCAACGTCCAGGGGGCCCGGAGTTTCGCCGACGACAGTCCGCTGCAGCGCATCTGGCGGGATCTGGAGACTGGTACGCGGCATGCCATGGTCAACCCCGCCATCGCGACCGAGATGTACGGCCGGGCCCTGCTCGGTATCGAGGACCAGATCACCCCGCTGATCTGAACGGGGGTGCGCCCGACGACGCCCGGTCGCACCCCTGCCGCTACCCAAGCCCAGACGGCGGCGGCTTCGATACCGCTTCGCCAGCGGATGCGCTCGGGGGTTGAGGACGCGCAGGTCGATGAACGCGGCCAGCTGCCTGTGCCGGTCGCGGGAGCGTGGGAGAGAGAATTTCAGCAGGGCCTGGGCCGGCACTGACAGCCGTTGCTTCGGTCGCTCTCGGCTCCCTCGCCCTCAAGCTACGCGGCTGCCTGGTGGCAGGCCTCGGCGGGCGGGCCTGCGACCACGGTATTCAGGCTTCGGTGACACGAACTCGTGGTTGGCCCTGCGCCACGTGTGAGGCAGAGAGTCGCGTGATCGTGAGCCAGGAGGTCTTGGCACAGTGCTGCGGTGTCAGTGTTCGGCGGTGGTCCGGAATTCCGGGCCAGGGAAGGGATCTGCCGGACGTTGAGGCCACTCGTCACGTTGGTTACAAGTCCGCCGATGGTCCCGGAGGCGGCCCGGATGCAGAGCAGTTCGACGTTGTTCCTTCCACACCGCGTCTTTCCGCCGGCCGAGCGAGGGTTGAAGACCTTGGTGTCCGTGATGTGCGCTCCGGCCACGAGATCGGTGTTGTCGCAGTCGGCAGAGTACGAGCATCTGCACTACCTCTGGGACGACCCGGACACAGGCTTGACGATCATCCTTCGGTGAGGGTGAGCAGAGTGGCGTGGCGGTCGTCGGGGTCGGGTTCGCGGCGCAGCAGACCGGCTTCCTCCAGGCGGGTGCGCGGCGGGTGAAGCCGGAGCGGTCAGGGCCGATCTCGCCCGCGGGGTCGGCGGCGCTGCGCGGGCCGGTCCGCGCGAGCCCGCTGAGGACGGGGTAGCTGGATTCGCCCACCGCCTCGCCCAGGCCATCCGTCAGGCGCGCGTGCAGCCGTGCCTGGGTGCCTCGCTCGCGCAGAGTGCCAAGAGCGCGAACGCTCTCGAACGCACGATGGCAGGCATGAGCCTGGAGCTGTCCGAGTAGGGGTGCTCATGCCCGGCCGGGCTGTCCTGGTGGACAGTGGCGGTCGGGCCGGGCGTACGACGGTGGACAGGCAGCTGTGGACGAGGGGCGGACAAGCATGAGGGCCTTCGTATGGCGTGCTGCCGGCGCGAAGAGCGTGTGGGCAACGTTGGCGGTGATCGTTCGGTTCGCCGTCTCGGCGTGTTCTACGCCCCCGGACCGTGCTGGCCGGCGACAGGCAACTGCGCAAGCTCGGGTAGGGCGGCCAGGCGGTGGGGCCCGGGAGCGGGCGGAGCGACGACTTCGGGACGTGGCGCGGGCGTACGCCGACCGTACGCCCCTGTCGCTCGGCCTGGTGGTGGTCCACGATGTCAACCTCTTCCGTCGACGCCTTCCTCTCTGCCGTCGACCACGCGCCTGGCACGGCTGCGCTGGATGCTCTGTGAGGCGCGTTCAGCCCCTACGGCGACCACTACCCGGCGGCGGACGCCGAACAGTTGGTGCGCGGCTTCGCCCGGGAAGTGCTCATGATCTCCGAGAGAACCTCACTGGCTGACCCGTTCTTCCCAGGGTTCGGCGGACGAGCCGGCTAGCGCGCCACGCGGTGGCGGAGGTAGACGACTCTTGAGCTGAAGGTGCGGGTTTCGAGGAGTTCGAGATCCACCCGGCGCCCGTGCCGGGGGAAGAACTGAATGCCACCGCCAACCAGCACCGGGTAGATCATGGCTCGGTACTCGTCGATCAGACCCAATGCGGCCGCCTCGGCGGCGAGGGTCGCGCCGCCGATCGCGATGTCGCCTTCCCCCGGCTCGGCTCGCAACCGCTCGACCTCCTCAGCCAGACCGCAGGAGGCCAGGCGGGCATGGCCCTGCACCGCCGACAGCGTGGTGGAGAACACCACCTTTGGCAGCGGCTTCCATAGCGCGGCCCACTCAAGCATTGAGTCGTCGAGCGATGGATCCTGATCGGCGGTCTCCCAGTACAGCATCGTCTCGTACAGCCGCCGTCCCAACAGGTGGACGCCGACCTCCCGGATTTCGTCGATCCAGAAGCGAAATACCTCCTCGTCGGGGGCCGTCCAGTCGAAGCCGCCGTCCGGCCCGACGATGTAGCCGTCGAGTGAGACGCTCATCGAATAGGTCACGCTGCGCATCAGAAGCCCTCCTCGGTAGCGGGTTCGACAGTACGACCGCCGGACGCCACAGGACTCATCGCGGCTCGCGGGAGCCTGGGCCGAGTCACCTCACGAGATCATTTCGTTGCGAAAGCCTCAGTGATCCGTTTTCTGGCGTCGTTCCGCGTCGCGTCGCTCCGCATCGGAGATCCAGCGGTCGATGAGCTCCAGTTGCCGGGTGGCCTGCTGCTCGACGACGCGCCGGGCGAAGCGCGGCGCGTCCAGACGCGAGAGCGGCCGCTCACCACTCATCTGCTTGTGATTGAGCGCCTCAGTTGCCACTGTGAGCGTCACAGTTGGGCATAGGCGACCAAGTGGACTGCCCCTGGGCAGGTGGGGATACAGATGTCACGCTCGCCCTATGAGCTGGGGGATTTTTTCATGGGGCCGGGAACATCATGTTGCTCCACGCTATGACGTGCCGTCAGATGACACCGTGGGGCAAGAGGTCGAGGGCTTTCGAGCCGAGTGTGAATGGCAGTCGGAGAAGTTTCGCTTCCACCGCCGACTGTGGTGGTTCGCACATACCAGTCTCGGACTCCCTTCGGCCGTTCTGGCCGGCATCTCGGGGGCGACGGGGCTCTCTTCGGAGGCTGCTCGCGTTCCGGCGGCTGTGTTGGCGTTGATCAGTGCCGGACTCGGCGCAGCCATCGCGTTCCTCAAGCCCGCAGGCGGGCGGAGGCGTCCCGGACGGCGTCGAGCCCGGCCATCAGCTGCCGCGGTGGGCGTGGCTGGGTGGCAAGCCTGGTCTTCGAGGTCGCCAGATGCTGTTCGACGGCGTCGCGAGTGCGGGTGCGTTCGGCTGGCAAGGGCCCTCCGGCCAGGGAGGCGACGCGGTCGAGGTAGCGCGCCTGCGTCATGAGCAGGTCCTCCAGGCGCCCGGGGACCAGGGTCTGCCCGTGGTGCGGCCACAGGAAGAGGGTGGCCAGGGCCGCCAGGGCGGCACCCACGATGTTGTTCGACGTGCGCTCCAAAGCGTCGATCCAAGTGGACTGGGTGTCCAGGGAGAAGAGCAGGAGCATGGCGGGTGAGGCGAAGACGGGCCACAGGCCGTAGTTGTAGCCGCGCAGGATCCGGGCGATGCCTGCGAACGCCACGGTGACGGCGGCGAGGACCGGCACGGACGGGGAAAGGGCGAGTATCAGCAGGGCGGTGGCGAAGCTGGTGCCCAGGATGATGCCGATCACCCGTTTGGCCATGCGGCTGGTGGTCTGCCCCCAGGTCGGCCGCAGTCAGCCGAAGATCCCCGCCAGGACCCACGTGCCGTGCGGGGTGTGGAGCAGGTCGACGGCGATGAAGACGAGGGTGAAGCAGACCGCGAGCCGCACCTTGTAGCGGAATTCCGGCGTGCGGTCGGCGCCCGAGATGCGCAGGCTCGCGCAGTGCCGGATCCACGCCCTGTCCTCGGGTCGGCGGGGCTCCTCGGGCTTGGGCCGGGCGGGGTCCGCACGGCCCGCGATCAACGGGATGAGCAGCAGCAGGCTGGTCCACAGGCCGCCGACGACGAACATCAGGGCGTAGGTGCCGACGCCGACGCCGGGCAACCCCTGCACGGCGAACACCAGGGGGATGACCGGCTCCATGCCTGGTGTCGCGATCGGCACGCTCACCAGGACGGCCAGTACGGTCAGCGGGAGGCTGCCGCTCACCAGGGCCCCCAGCTCCGTGGCCGCCGAGCAGGACAGCCATTGCAGGCCGACCTGTCGGACGCGGGTCCACCGGCCGCCTTGGGGGACCAGCAGGTTCAGCAGGTAGGCGCCGATGCCGGCCGCGACGTCGGACAGTGCGTGGCCCGAGGCGATGCCTGCCGCCAAGGGGACGCCCAGGGCCAGGACCATGCCCGCACCGAGGCGCCAGGCGTAGTGGCCCTCGCGGGCGAGGTAGAGGCCGGTGACCGTGCGGGCGGCGTCCCGCACGGCGGGCAGGGGTGCCGGTGTTGCCATGTCACCTCCTTTGGGTTCCCGGCGCGAGGCGGCTGAGGAGTTCGGTGGTGCGGTCGCCGCGGTCGGTGCCAGTGCGCCGATGCGGCGCGTGCGGCGGCCTCGAATGCGGCCACGTCGACGACGTCGGCCTGGGTGGGCAGCAGCGACGTATCAGCGTGTCGTGCTGCCGCTGGTCGGGGTCGCCGCATACGTCGCGGAGCACCGGGAGGCGGTAGTCCTTGTCGGCGGCGTCGCGAACGGTGGACAGGATGACGCCGCTGGCGAAGATGCCGTCGAGCACCAGTGTGTCGATGCCCTGCTCGCGCAGCAGAGGGTCCAGCGAGCCCGTGGAGAACGCGCTGACGCGAGTCTTGGTGACGGTCAGGGGCTGGTCCTCGCGGGCCTCGCGCAGCGCCGGGTGCACCTCGTTCTCCGGCTCGGTCTCGGCCAGGGCGCCGGCCTGGGCGACAGGGGCGAACGATCAGGTTCAGTGCGGGGGACGCCGTGTCGACTCCCAGGGACGGCAGGACGATCCCGACCTGCGTCAACGCTCCGCGCGGCACTTCGACCGCCGCGGCGGCCACATCCGTGGATCATCAGCCCCGGAGTGATCCAACCATCGTGGAGATCACTTCGTTAGGAGTTCTAAGCGAGCACTCGGGTCCTGCTGCTTCGTCGCAGAAGCGTCGGGCTAACGTCAGGTCAACGTCATGGTCGGCCGGGCAAGTAGGCGACGAGGATGGGCGCTGAGCAGGGGCACTCTCACCCTCTCTCAACTCACCGCAGACCTGTCCACAGCGGGCTCGCCCGCACCCTGACCAATGGGGGATTCCATGAGTATTCGCAGGAAGGCCGGAGTCGCTGTCTCGGCCCTCGCCCTGGCCGGCGCCGGTCTGGCGATGGCCGCGCCCGCGCACGCGATCGGCGGGGTGACCTGCCCGACCAACGGGCTCATCGTGATGACCACCGGCCCCAAGAACTACTGCGCCGCGGGTTCCATCGGCTACAAGACCACCAGCCAGCTCTTCGACGTGCCGCAGATCACCAAAGTCGTCAAGGAGCACACGGAGTGGAACTGGGCGCAGTTCTACAACGAGTTCGGTGTGGTCTCGCTGAAGCCTGGCCAGGACAGCCAGCCCCTGGGTAACCAGATGACCTTCGCGCTGGAGATCGACAACCCCGGCTGGACGTGACCGTCTCCTGGACCAGTCCGTGAACACGGCGTCCGCCGCCGCATTGCGTGCGGCGGCGGACGCCACCCTTTGGAAGGACGCGTATGAAGCTCTCACGGACGCTGGTCGTCACCGCGCTGGCCGTGACCATCGCGGGCTGTGGTGCCGCAGACAATCGGCCGGTGCTACCGCCGGCGGGCAAGACTGCTGCCATCACCCGTGTCGACCAGGTCGTGCGGCCCATTGATGCTTACCTTCCCACTGCAGAGCAGAGTCGGCTCGTGGAACGTGCTGCCTATGTGTCGAGCATCAAGTGCCTGAAGCGGTTCGGCATCTCACAGGCGCCCGGCCCGGACCCGGCAACGGGCGAGACCGGGCGGCGCGATGTGCGATCGCAGCTCTACGGCTACTTCGCCCCGGACCAGGCCGCGACCAAGGGATACGACGCCGTCGCCATACCCCAGTCCCGGGCACCGATGCCGGATTCGGTTCGGCGGGTCTACTACGGCCGGGACGGCGCCGGTGCCGCACTCACGGTCTTCCACGGCAAGGACGTGCCCAGAGGAGGTTGCCTGAAGGAAGGCCTCGACGCCGTCGGTGGATCGCTCCTGCTGGGAGCCGATACGTCGGCGATGCCGGGCGGCGGACCCAAGCAACCACTGAACGATCCGCGCGTTGTCGACGCCGACCACAAATGGAGCGCCTGTATGAAGGCGCACGGGTTCGTGTACGCGACCCCTGCGGACGCCTACATGGACCCGCTCTGGCGCGCTTCGGCGATGAGCACCCGCAGCTCCGTGACCCACAGCCGGGCAGAGGTCGCGACCGCCACGACCGACATGGCCTGCAAGCAGTCCACGAACTTCATGGGAATCACCGTCGCTGTCCAAAGTGGCTACGACAAGCAGTACATCACGGCCACGACAGCCGCACTGGCGAGCTTCAAAAGGCGGCTCGACAAGCAGATCGCCGTGGCCGAGAAGATCATTGCGGACAGCAAGCCAAAGTGAGCGCCACCACGTCCCGACGGGTGCCTGGTTCGCCGCCTGGGGCTGTCCCGTGGCCTCTGCCGAAGTGCTGGAAGGACGTGCTGACCGAGCGTTGGAAGGCCACGCAGCGGAAGGCGTATCGCCGGCCCGTCCGGCTGCCTCTGTCCCGGCACGGGAGATGCTCGACCTCGGCTGAACCGGACGCCAGCAGGGCCCGACGGAACCTTCCCTGCCCGGCCCCGCTCCCTGTCCGTACACCGCTACACCCACCGCATCCCGATCGCGGACAGCTGTTCCATCCGTTCCGGGGGCAGTGTCGCGGCTCTGCTGCGCTGGTTCCCGATCCAGGCGCCCAGCTTCAGCTCCCGCTCCTCCTGGCCCTCGTCGGCGGTGTCGACTGTGATCGTCTCGACGTGCTTGCGTGGTACGTGGAGGTGTCCTTCGCGTTGGTAGTACTGTCGGGCGGCCTCGTAGTTGATCGCCCATCGGTCGGTCTGGCTGCGGCGTGGTCTCGGTGTCTCGTCCTCCGTGGCGGGTTGGATGCCGAGGATGTGTTCGCACATCCATTGCTGGACGGTGGTGAGCTTGTCCCAGCCGAGCCGCACAGCCTTCACCCACCGAGCTAGATCCTCGCCCTGCCGCACAACGTCACCCGGCGCCCTAGGCAGCGCGCCGTCGGCGTCGAGGTGCTGCCTGACGAGGTGGAAGCAGCGTTGCCAGTCGATGGGCCATGCCGGGCACCAGGCGGGGTCGATATCATCCAGCTGCTCGCGCCGCTCCTCGGACAGCACCCCCACCGCCGACGGCCCGGGCAGCCCCTCCGCATGCCGCTGCTCGTCCACCACCGCTCGCCGGGCGGCCGCCCGCGCGTTCTTCAGAAACAGCCCTACGCGATACCCCCGGTAGGTGGCGTCGGTCGGTGCTGCGAGGTGCCCGTTCTCGGCAGCCCAGCCACGGACCGCGGCGAGTCCTTCGTCCCAGGCGATGTCGTAGCGCGACCAGACCATGCCCAACTGTTCCAGCTGCGCCACGCGGTCGGCGTCCATATCCCCCCGGGTGTAGAAGCGGCGCGCGTCGGCGATCCACTGCCCGAGCGGGAGCGCGGCGAGCGAGGCCGGCCACCCCTCGCCGCCCTCCACCTCCTGCTCCTGGTCGTCGCCGACGGCGGCGGGGACGCGGTACGTGAACGGCACTCGCAGATCGCCATGGAGCCGGTGGTAGATGGCGGCGGCCTCGACGCCGCGCCGCCAGTGCGCGTGTTCGGGGTTGAGGACGCGCAGGTTGATGAACGCGGCCAGCTGGGCGGGATCGCGCGGTGTGCTGAACTTCAGCAGCCGACGGGCCGGCACGGACACGCGGTCGCTTCGCTCGCCCGCGACTTCCTCGCCTTCGGCCCCCAAGCGGCTCTGGACGCCTCTGACACGGCTTCGCGCCTGTGGCTCGGCGAGTGCTTCCACGACGCGGGCGTCGTGGGCACGGAGGGCTTCCAGCAGCTTGGCCAGGCCGCCGAAAGCGCGGGAGGTGAGCATGTTGTCGGCGGTCTCGCCGGGGCCGAGCAGGACGGGTACGACGAGGGAGGCGATCTTGCCGTCGCCGGGCTGTACCCGCAGTGCGCGGCCAACGGCCTGGACGAGGTCGGGCATGGATCCGCGGACGTCCGCGAAGTACACGGAGTCGCATTCGCGGGTGTCGACCCCCTCGCCAAGCACGCGAACGGAGCCGAGGAACGTCTTCTCCACGATCGTGCCATCAGCAGCGATCCCCCTGGAGAACTCGTCCAGGACCCGGCGCCGGTGGAGCGGCTTGTGCTCGCCGCACAGCCAGTCGGCCCACACCGCGCGCGGGTACAGCCCAGGATCGGCCCCATGCAGCTGCTCGGCGACGTCTGTGAGGCCGGCCGCGAATGCCTCGGCCTCCTTCACCTGATGGTGGAAGACGAGCGTCCGGCGGAAGCCTTCCTCAGCCGAGGCCTTCACCAGTGCGGTCTGCAGGGCGGCGAGCCGGGCCCCGCGCACCTGATCTGTGCGGCCCTCCACGCCGAGGAGCTGTGCGGCCTGGAGCTGGGTGTCGGTGATGTCCAGGCACACCACCTGGTAGGGCGCGCAGATCCCCCGGTCGATGGCCTCGGACAGGGTGAGGGTGTGGCAGCGGGTCCCGAACGGCCCGTCCGGATCGTCCTCCATCGACGCCACCAGCTCGCCCGGCACGCCCGAAGTGCTCGGTGCGCCGCCCTGCTCCTGGTCCTCGTCGAGCTGCCATAGCCGGGGTGTGGCGGTCATGTACAGCCGCCGCAGGGCGGGGACGCGGGTGTTGTCGTGGACGACCGCCCACGGCTTGCCCAGCCGCCCCGACGTCCGGTGCGCCTCATCGACCACGATCAGGTCCCAGCCCGGAAGACCCGCGGTATGGGCGCGCTCGAGTGTGCCGAGCCCGAGTGAGGCGTAGGTGGCGAAGACGGTGATCTTGCCGAAGGGCCTCACCCAGGCGACGAGCTCGCCTACGTCTGTGGTGTTGGGGAAGCCGGCCTGGTCTCCGCGCAGGGACGAGACCCCGATCATCGGCCCGGTGCGGCCGCCCTGGCGCCAGGCGGTCTCGGTCTGGGCGAGGAGGTCCAGCGAGGGTACGAGCACCAGCACGCGGCCCGCGCGCAGCTCCTCAGCGCTTCGCACGGCGACGAGGGTCTTCCCGGATCCGGTTGCCATGACCACCTGTGTGCGCAGGCCGCGTTCGGGGACGGTGTCGTCGGTGGGCAGCTGTAGGGAGCGGAGGACGGCATCGACGGCTTCGCGTTGGTGGGGGCGTAGAGACGGTGTCACGGGCTGGTCCTTGGTCAGGGGGCCGGAGCGGAGGGGGCGGCGGGTGTTGGGCTCCTTACCGGTTGCCTTGGACGCTTCCCCGGCGGGGCCGGTTAGGTTCCCTGCCGATCTGTGCCGCGACCTGGTTGATCTCGGTCTCGCCGTAGGCGGTGCGTACGCCGGAGACGCTGTAGCCGGCACGGCGGGCGAGTTCTTCCAGGCCGTAAGGGCGGCTTCCGTGGAACTCACGTCCCCAGGCCAGGAGTCGCCGGATCTGGGCGTCGACGGCCTCTTTCTGTGCCTTCAGGTCGTCGAGTGCGAGCAGCAGCGGGTCCGTTTCAAGCTGGTCGCCTGCGGCTTCCAGGCTGAGAGCGTCGCTCTTGCGCTGCTGGTCCACCTGCTGGCAGGCGTCGTCGTAGCAGTCTTCCGGGGTGACGGTGCCAGGTTCGGGCATCGGGTTGCGCAGGGCGGCCAGTTCCTCAATCGGATGCATGTTTGCGATCATCGCAAAGTATTGCGTTGATCGCAAGTATAGTGTCCGACCGCGCTGCCGTGCAGGGGACACGCACAGGTCACCGCAGGGGAGAACCGTGCTACGGGTCCGAAGCCGTAAGGGTGACGGGGCAGACGCGTATTCCATCCTCGTTGACCTGGAGACCCGGCACATCGTCGGATACCGGGGATCGAGCACCTCGTGGTTCGACAAGGGGCACGTACCGGTGGAGGAACTGTTCCAGGACGTCGCGGGTCGCCGGCAGCGGACGGAAGGGGAGCGGCAGAGAAGGTGAAACGGCGGGTGGCGCACGAACAATTGATCCGCGAAGAGCAGCAGACGGCGGCTGTTCGGCGGGCAGCCCGCAAGGCAGGGATCAGCGTCCCCGCATGGCCGCTGTTGCGTGAGGGTCAGTAGGGCCGGAGCGGAAACCGAGGGCCCGAGCCGTGCCCCCGGCAGCCGATCACCGACGACGCGTGAATTCAATACGTCGGCCGCAGCCTTGTGCGGCCCTCCACCGTGACCTGGACGTGCTCTTGCGTGCTCCCCGAGCAAGGGAACAGTTCAGGTCGACAGCGAGGCCATCACGCTGACGGGCACGAAGGTCACCATGACGTTGACGCCGGACTGCGCGATGGTGCGCACGTTGAATCCGCCACGAGCGGGGGACAGGAAAGAGCCACCACGCCGTCGGGCCGACCGCTGGCCGCTGTGCCGCCCGAACCAGAACTGACGACACCGCTCTGCGCGGGGGAGCGCTGGTACTGGTCCATGGTTCAGGGCCTGCTGACATCCGAGGCCGCGCTGCGGACTACAGGGCAGGTGGCAAAGGGGGGGCTACGAGGCGGCTCGCTTCGGACGCTTGAAGACGTGCTTGTGGCCGGTGTCCGTCCGCGCGAGGTCGAGGCGCGTCCAGTGGTCTGGGCCGGGTTGCGTTCGATGAGCTTGATGGTGTTGACCGGACTGGTGTAGATGGCGGTGCCGTCTCCGTGTTCGCCCCTGCGGGTTGTCTGATCGGCTTTGTAGGCCAGGGCGTCACGGATGCCGAGTGAGCGCAGGACGTTCAACACGCGTTGGACATCCTCCCTGTCGCGGTGGCCGGCGGTGTCGATGATCACGGGGCGGCGTGTGGGATCGCCGTCGAAGTCGCTGCCCGGCGTGGCGACCTTGGCTCCTGGGCCGACCTGTCCGGCTTCCACCGCGGTCCTGATGAGATGCCGGGCGGCGTCGAGGGCACGGACCGGCAGGAACCACAGCCATTTGCTGGCGTTGGCGTACTCCTTGGCGGCGGCCGGGGCCAGGGAGTCGACCTCGGGGTCATGGCCCATTGCCATCGGTTGCTGGGTGGGCTCTATGTGCATGAACGAATGATATGTAGCAGTTGGTATATTCCATTGCTGGATATCCCGGTGTGGCCGTCAAAGATGTCGCCGCGGATCACGGCCCCGGGGAACAATGGAACAGCCGTTGGCGCTAAGGGACGGTCTTGTCGTCTAGCACAGTGATCTACGGGTCTGCTGGGGTTCGGTGAATGCTCGGCTGCATGGGTCGGCACGGGGATACGGTCCGGCCGGGCCGGTGGAATTTCTGACTGATGAGCAGGCTGAGGTGTACGGGAAGTTCGCCGAGGAGCCGAAAAGGCCCGAGCCGGAGCGGTTCTTCTATCTCGACGACGTCGACCGTGCGCTGATCGGCAAACGGCGCGGGGATCAGAACCGGCTCGGGTTCGCGCTCCAGATGTGCACGGTGCGCTACGTCGGGCTGTTCCTGGAGGACCCGCTCGCGCGTCAAGCAGTACAGCGAGCGGTTGAAGACGGCGTACGAGCACGCGTGGGAAATCCGCGACGTCTACGGGTACCACAGTACGAGGACCCGCAGCGGGGGCGGTTGTTCCGTACGTTCCTGCACGGTCGGGCGTGGACGAACGCCGAGGGGCCGGTGGCGCTGTTCAACCAGTCAGTGCACTGGCTGCGCCGGAACCGGGTGCTGCTGCCTGGGGTGAGCGTGTTGGCCCGGCAGGTCGCGGAGGTGCGCGGGATCGCCGAGCCGCGGCTGAACGCCACGGTGGCGAACGCGGCCCGCCGCGCGGACGCCGCGCTGCCCGGGGACCTGGTGGCCCTGCTGGAGGTGCGGGAGGGCAAGCGGCTCTCGGAGCTGGAGCGGATGCGTCCGCCGCCGACGCGGACCACTGGCAACGCGATGAAGGGGGCTCTGGAGCGGGTCGACGAGATCGCGGCCTTCCGCCTGGGGAAGGTGAAGGTCGAGCAGATCCCGCCGAACCGTCTGTCCGCGCCGGCCAAGAACGGGCTGGGCTCGAAGGCCCCGAATCTGGCCCGTACCCCGGAGCCGAAGCGTACGACGATGGTCACCGCGGTGGTCCGGTCGCTGGAGGCGGCGGCGATCGATGACGCCCTGGACCTGTTCGCGCTCCTGATGCAGGTCAAGCTGATCAGCTCGGCGAAGCGGGCCACGAACAATGACCGGCTGTCGACGCTGCCCCGTCCGGAGAAGGCATCGCGGGTGATGACGGCGGTCTGGCGGGTGCTCTCCGGGGAGCTGGGGCCGGTCGAGGAGCACGGCACCGATCTGGACGTGGCCGCGTTGTGGCGGGCGGTGGAAACGGTCGCTCCGCGCGAGCAGGTCAACGCCGCCGCGGCGACGGTGGAGGAGCTGGTCCCGCCCGGCGACGACGCGGCCGAGGCGGCGGTCCGCGCGCTGCTGGCCTCCCGGTACAACACGGTCCGTCCGTTCTTGACCCTGCTCGGAGAGTCGACAGCGCTGGGAGCGGCGTCGGGCGGGCGCCGGGTGCTGGCCGCCGTGCAGAAGCTGCCCGCGCGGTCGCGGCGCCGGGTGAAGGACAAGCCGCTGCTGCCGAGAGAGATCGACAGCAAGCAGGTGCCGCCGGCCTGGCGGCAGGCGGTGTTCAACAACGTGGACCTCCCAGCCGGGGCGGTGGACCGCGACGCGTACGTGGTGTGTGTGCTGGAACAGCTCTACCGCGCGCTTCAGCGCCGGGACGTGTTCGCGTCGCCGACGAACCGGTGGTCCGACCCGCGTGCCAGGCTGCTGGACGGCAAGGCGTGGGAGGCGGTGCGCGAGGACACCTTGGCGGGCCTGAGCCTGAACGAGCCGGTCGAGGAGCGCCTCAAGGGCCGGGTCAAGGCGCTGGATGCGGCCGGGCAGCTGATGGCGGAGCGGCTGGAGGAAGCCGGGCAGGACGCGAAGCTCAGCTTCGAGATCCAGCCCAACGGCCGGTTGAAACTGAACGCGGACCGGCTCGGCGCACTCGGCGAGAGCGCCTCATTGAAGTGGCTGCGCCAGACCACCGCGAAGATGCTCCCGAAGATCGACCTGCCGGACCTGCTGTTCGATGTCGACTCCTGGACTGGGTTCCTGAACGCCTTTGTGTACCTGGGCGACGGCCGGACGCGCATGGAGGACATCAAGACCTCGCTGGTCGCGCTGCTGGTGAGCGAGGCCTGCAACATCGGCTACACACCGGTCATCGACGCCGACGACGAGGCGCTCACCCGGGCCCGGCTGGTCCACGTCGATCAGTACTACCTGCGGGTGGACACCATCGCCGCGGCGAACGCGAAGCTGATCGAAGTTCAGGCGAAGGTGCCGATCGTGAAGTTCTGGGGCGAGGGGCTGCCTTGGCCTCGGTCGACGGGCTGCGGTTCGTGGTGCCGAAGCGGACCGTTCACGCCGGGCCGTCGCCGAAGTACCACCACTTCAAGCTCGGCATCACCTGGCTGAATGCCGTGAACGACCAGGTCGCGGGCATCGGGCAGATGGTCGTGCCGGGCACCCCGCGCGACTCCCTGCACATCCTGGACGCGTTGCTGAACCTGGACGCCGGAGTAAAGCCGGAGATGGTCGCCACCGACAACGCCTCGTATTCCGACATGGTGTTCGGGCTGTTCACGATACTGGGCCACAACTTCTCGACGCGCTTCAAGGACCTGGGCGACCAGCGGTTCTGGCGGGCGGAGATGCTCGGAGTGGAGACCGGCGAGTACGGGCCGCTGGAGGACCTGGCCCGCAACAAGGTGAACCTGACCAAGGTCACCACGCACTGGCCGGACATGCTGCGGGTCGCCGGCTCGCTGGTGACCGGGCAGGTCCGCACGTACGACCTGTTGCGGATGTTCGGCCGCGAGGGGCGGCCCACGCCCTGGGGGCAGGCGTTCGCCGAGTACGGGCGGATAGCCAAGACCCTGCACCTGCTGCGGGTCGTCGACCCGGTCGACGACACCTACCGTCGGCAGATGAACCGCCAGCTCACCGTCCAGGAGTCGCGGCACAAGCTCGCCCGCGACATCTGCCACGGCAAGCGCGGACAGATCATGCAGGCGTACAGGACGGGGCAGGAGTATCAGCTCGGGGCGCTCGGCCTGGTCCTGAATGCCGCCGTGCCATGGAAGACCCGCTACCTCGACGCCGCCGTCGACCACCTACAGGGCTTGCCGCCCGAGGAGCGGGAGCATGACGTCCTGGCCGAGGACGTGGCCCGGGTCTCCCCACTGAAGCACGCCAACCTCAACTGCCTGGGCCGCTACAGCTTCGCCGCCCGCCTGCCACGCGAGGGCCTGCGCCCACTGCGTGACCCGGCGACCGTCCACCTCGACGAGGATGACGAGAGCACCGGCGAATGACGCGGCATGAGGGCGCGTATCGGGTCGTGATCAATGATCATCGCAGCTTCCGGGCGGGTGACCGTCGGGGGTACGGGGTCGGCGATCTGCGGCTGCGCCGTGTGGGCTGTGTGCCCGCCGGCCTTTGATGCTCGGTGACGAGTCGGCTGCCGCCGGGAGGGAACACGCCGTGACCGAGGTCGCGGTGGTTGGTGCCCTCGACGCGTTGTTCAGGGCGTGGGCGCGGTGAGATACCGCTGGACCGTGGGTCCGAGCCAGTCCACGATCTCCTCGCGTCCGAGCGCCATGCTCGCCGGGAACCGCAGCACGTAGCGCGTCAGCGCGAGCCCCAGTACGGTCGAGGCGCACAATGCCGCCCGCGCCGGCGCCTGGTCCGGCTCGGGGCCCAGCCGGCGGGCCAGCGGGATCAACTGCTCGCGCAGCACGCTCTGCATGCGCTCGGCGGCGGCCGGGTCGGTGGCGCCGACCCGCATCAGCGCGGTGAGCTCCTCGTTTTCCTCCCACAGGGTGAGGAAGTGGCGCACCAGGGTGCGGCCGATCTCCTCGCGCGGTTCGAAGGGCAGGCCGGGCAGGTTGGGGTCGATCGCGACGGCCTCCGCGAACAGGCCCGCCTTGTTGCCGTAGTAGCGCATCACCATCGACGGATCGATCTTGGCGTCGCGCGCGATGGCCCGAATGGTCGCCTTCTCGTAGCCGTCCGCCGCGAACCGCTCGCGGGCCGCGGCGAGGATCGTGGCGCGGGTGGCGTCGGAACGCCGTGCGGCCTGCTGGTTCTCCGTGGTGCCGGTCATGCCGACAAACATAGGCCAACACGAGTTGACCAACAAGCGTTGACAGTCCAGAGCCGTGGCCCTAAGTTTGCCAACACAAGTTGGCCAACAAGCGTTGGCAGGATCGCGGTCGTTGGAGGCCGGCACCAGCGATGGCCCCTGAGTACCCGCTAGACCCCCTCGTGCCACAGGTAACACCCCCCGTTAGTGAGAGGACGTACCGAAAATGGCCAAGCTGCAGAGTCTCGACCCGAACACCCCGATGTTCGCGCAGTTCAAGGAGAAGACCGGGCCCATCGTCCTGGCCAACACCTTCGTCGTCCCGAAGGAGAGGACGGAAGCGTTCCTGGCCCTCTTTCAGAGGCAGGCCGAGTTCATGAAGGCTCAGCCGGGATTCGTCTCCCTGCAGATGCACAAGGGAACGGCGGGCAGTCAGCTTCTGATGAACGTCGCGGTCTGGGAGTCGACCGAGGCGCTCGCCACGGCGTTCGGCCGCCCGGAGTTCCAGCGCATGGTGGCCGAGTCCCCCGACGACATCGTGACGTACCCGCACATCTTCCAGCAGATCGACGTGTGACACGGCAACCGCAGCCGGGGGAGGGCAGCATCCCACCTCGCGCAGCCCGTCCCTGAACAGGAGTCACTATGACCGTGGAACTGAACCACACCATCGTCCCCGCCCGTGACCCGCAAGCCTCGGCGCAGTTCCTGGCCGACATCCTCGGCCTCAGCGTCGACCCGCCGCTGGCGCACTTCACGCCGGTCACGCTGGCCAACCAAGTCAGCCTGGACTACGACCAGCTGGACGACTTCGAGCCACACCACTACGCATTCATGGTCAGCGAGGAGGAGTTCGACGCCGCCCTCGCCCGCATACAGGACGGTGGAATCGCCCACTACGCCGATCCCGCATGCCAAGAGAATGGGCAGATCTACCGCAGCGAGCGCACCGAAGGCCGCAGGGGTACCTACTTCCGCGACCCCGACGGACATCTCATGGAAATCCTCACCCCGGGCGGCGCCGGGTCGTGAGGCCGGTGGCGGCCCAACGGATCACGCCCTCGCTGGTGACAGCGGGATTGCGTTCGCAGCCGCGGGGATGCGGCGATGCCGGTCAGCCACGGCAGTGTCCGTTCCCCCCGTCTGCAGGGCAGCACTGCGAAGCACTTCTGGTCTGCGGGTCTACGGATGCCCCCGAGTAAGGCGGTCTGGTCCGCCCCGCCCGCACCGGTCCGCGTCATCCGGCACGTCACCGGCCAACCCAGCTACGCCCGCCGCCGAACCCTGCTCCACTCCAACGTGAACATCGAAGGAGAAGCACCATGTCGCTGAAGAACGTCAACACCGGGCTGGTCACCGTCGTCACCCTGTTCGTCCTCTACCTCGGGCTGTCCTTCATCCTGGCCCCTGAGGCGTCCGCTCAGGGCGTGGGCCTGCCGAATTGGCCCGCCGGAAACGGCGACGGCTTCCTCATCATGAAGGGCACCCGCGAATTCTCGATGGGCCTGGCCATCGGCATCCTGCTGGTGACGGGTCACCGCCGCGCGCTGGGCTGGGTCCTGCTGATGGAGGCCGTCGCCCCGTTCGGCGACATGATCAACGTCTTGGCCCACCACGGCCCCCTCGCCGCCGCGTTCGGCATACACGGCCTGACCTCGGCGCTGATCGCGATCACCGGCTTGCTGACCCTCCACGAGACCCGCAAGGCACACAAGGCCCCCGCCCCAGCGCCCGCCGCGCAGCCCGCCTGACAGTTGCATGCCCGGAGGGGTGGCCCGGTCCCATGGCCGGACCACCCCTTATCTGTCAGCGACCGCCGGGAAAGACCATGCAGACGATCCTCTTCCAGTAAGCGACGGCCTGACGGCTGAGGCGGCCGGTCGAGCCGAACCGGCCCACTGTCCCGAATCTCATAAACGGTGCTTTGCCCGAGTCAGATCAAAGGCAGCGTCCGGGTGGTCGCGAACCGGCGGTTCGGTTCGCAGAACTCGTTCTCACTCAAAGGTGGGTTCGGGGTACGTCTGAGAATTGTCTGTGACAGCAACCGGTGCCATGTCGGTCCCTCAAGAAGCCTCCCCGAGCGACGCGGACGACGTCGAGCGCCACCCCTGCCCGCGCTGCCGGGCCGAACCCGGCTCGCCGTGCCGCTCGCGCTCCGGCGCGGTCACCGGCACCTACCACACCGGCCGCTTCACCAAGGTGCCCCGGCTCGCCAAGCTCCTGCGCGTGCCCACCCCCGCCGACCGCGGGCCCGGCCAGCCGTGGCGCCCCGGTTCCGCTCGCTCTCGCACCGGACACCCCGAGCGCCGACATCCGCATCGGGTACGCGCGGTGCTCGACGCTCACCCAGGAACTCCAGTCGCAGCTGGACGCCCTCGCCAAGCACGGCATCGAGCGCGACAAGGCGTTCTCCGAGAAGATCAGCACCCGTGTACGGGTCCGGCCCCAGTTCGAGGCCGCGCTCGCGCTCGCCCGCCAGATCAAGGCCCACGCCCCGCACTGCCGCGTCATCTTCACCATGTACGAGATGAAGCGCCTGGGCCGCGACGCTGCCGAACTCACTGCACTCGCCGACCACCTGACCGCGCGCGGCCTGGTGCTGGAGATGCTCGCCGGGCCGCTACCCGGGATGTACGACCCCAGCGGTCCGGGCCGCCTGCTGTTCGCGTTCTTCGTCGCGATGGCGGAGACCGAGCGGGAGAACATCCGGGAGTCGACACTCGAAGGACTCGACGCGGCGGCCCGCAAGGACAAGCACGGCGGCCGGCCGCCCGTTATCACCGACGACATGCTGCACACCGTGCTGCGCCGCCGGGCGATCCGCTCACGCCAGAGGAAGCCGACCTCCGGCAGCGTCTCCAGGACCAGGTCCTCAACCCCATGGAGACCGAGTAGCCAGCGAGATCAATCCCTTAGCGCCAACCGCTGTTCCATTGTTTCCCGGGTCCGGATCCGGTACTGGGGCTCGACCGGCGGAGCAGGGTTTCATGGACTGCCTGGCGGTACCTAGAGCGGCTCACCCGCCACAACTGGGGCGGGTGAGCCGGGGATGAAGAGTTCCGGCACGGCCTGCGTGGCCCGCTGGGACCGGATCACTCCCTCCCTGGCCGCCTCCCTCCCGCCTGGCCGCGGCATGTCCCGTACCCGAGGCGGCCGGCAGGACACTGGCCAACGCGGCGATGTCGATGCCTCACCGGCGCCGTCGGCCTGTCAGGGCCACGCCACGGGGTCTTACGGGCAGTTGAGTTTCAGCTTTCTCCTGCAGCTCCATGGCACATGGCTATCGGGTGGCGTATCGCTTGGCAGGGCGAACCCGGTGTGGAAGCTGCCAGTCCCACCGGTTCAGTTCACCACCGCTGCCCCATGGCGGATGGCTGGAGGAGCGAATAGGGGCAGGCCACCATGGACCATCCTGCATGCACGCAGACGTCCGGGGCTGAGTGATCCTCTGGCGACGCGACGCGGCGTGTGTGTGTTGGAGGGGAGCATAGGCGGGGCGGGTGGCCGTGGTCCGTGTGGGCGGCGCTGTCCAGTTCGCGGCTGGTGTCGAGGCGTTCAGTCGAGAACGGCGAGGTGGTCTGCGGCGCTCCCGTGCCACTCGATCATGAAAAGGGTGGCATCGTCGCTGGTGCGACCACCTCGTTCCCGCTTCAAGGTGTGGGAGAGTCGGCGCAGATCGGCGCGTGTCCCCTCTGAGGGTTGCTCTCCCAGGTTGTTGACGCAGCGGATGAGGCGTTCTTCTCCGAACGGTTCCCCTCCGTCGACGTGTTCCTCGATGATGCCGTCGGTGTAGCACACTACCCGGTCGCCCCGCTGGAGCATGTGCTGTCTGATCCTGGGCGCCTCGCCGCCGAAGCCGACGGGCAGCGTTGTTGCGCTCTCCAGCTGCTGCACGACCCGGCCGTCGCGGATCAGCAGCGGCGCGGGGTGGCCCGCGTTGACCAGCTCCAACTCACCGGTGCCGATGTTGATGTGCATCAGCTGCGCCGTGACGAAGTGGTCGGGTCCGAACTGCCGGGAGATGGCATCGTCCATGAACGCGTACTTCTCGGCCAGGCTGACGAACACGCGCCGAGCATGCCGGTAGGCGCCGATGGCCACGGTCGCCATCACTGCAGCGTCCAGGCCGTGCCCCATCGCGTCGATCACGGCGACGTGCAGGATGTTGTCGTTGAGGGCGTAATCCAAGCTGTCGCCGGCGACGCGGTAGGCGGGTTCCAGGATGCCGGCCACCGAGACCTGCGGAATGGACATCGTCAGTGGCGGCAGCAGGCTCCACTGGATCTCCGCGGACACGCTCATCGGCTCCCGGCGCCGGGCCAGGAAGAATTGGTCGGTGTAGGCGTTCTTGGTGACCAGCATGTCGGCCACCAGGCCGGCCAGCCTGCCCAAAAGGCGCCGGTCGTCATCGCCTACTGCATCCAACGTGAGGGCCATCACCCCCACCTGGTCGCTTCCGTCCAGCAGCGGCAAGTACATCCGGACACCGTGGGCCTGCGGCACCTCGACGATCTGCGCACGCAGGAAGGCCCGGCCTGCGGGGGAGCCGTCCACCGGCTCGGGCTCGCTGACGTGCAATTGCCTGCCCGGCAGCGGCACCAGGAGCTCTTGCGCGTAGTCCTGGAGCAGGATGGAAACGTCACGACCACCGATCCTGGCCACCTCCTCCGCGATCAGCGGGGCGATCAGTTGTGGCGGCATCAGTCGCGCCCTGTCCAGCAGCAGGCCCAGCAGCCGCTCGCCGAATCCCTCCGACCGGTCCACGCTGTCCTCACTCATGGCCCGGTTCGCCACATCCTTTCTGTCACCATTCCGATCACCGCCTCTATACAAGGTGGCCTGGCCAGCACACCCGAACAGCTCATTACGCCAAAGCGCGGCATGTCGGCCCTGGACTGCGGTCACGACTTCGTCACCATGGCCTTCTCCGGTTGTCCGGGCACGGTTGTCGGCTGCGGCTGAAAAGCGCACCAGTAGCTGACGCTGGGGTTCCGCAGGCGCTCGACGAGCTTGTTGTACCGGGCGGTGGTGATGTCCGAGGAGTGTCCTGGGCGGGCCGCGGACAGCCACAGCAGTCGGCCCTTGTCGTCGGTGAGCGCGAGGAAGAGCAGGCCATGGGCCTTGTTTCCCGCTGTAGTTGAGGCGGATGTCCGTCCTGGTGCGGCGCCGGGCGTGGATGAGGGGGACGTCGATCAGGACGACATGGTCGCCCTTTCGGATGACTTTCCGCAGCGCCCGGTCCAGGCGTGGGGCCCGCACGGCGAGCAGTTCGATCACCTCCACCACCCAGCGGCGCACCGTGGTCGCGGAGCTGCGGTTGCCGCCCGCCATGTCGGCGAGCAGCTGGTCATGACGGAGAACGGCGAGGACGATCGTGGCGATCCTCCCGGACGATAGCTTGCGCCACCGCAAGCGGATCTTCTTGAGACGGCCTCGCAGCAGGTCGCTCAGGAAGGTCACCGTGGCCGTGATCAGCTCACGAAGGGCTTAGGGCCTGTCCGGCGGATCCTGTCGCGGACGCGGGGGCTGGCACGCCTATCTGCGGCGTTGTCGTCACTCGCCGACTCCCCCACGCTCGACTTCGCTCGCGCGGGGGACCCCCACCGCGGGGGCACCCCCATCGCGTCGACTCATTCCTCCGCCGTGCAGCTGGACGCACCAGCCCCCGCTCACCTGCGCCGATGAGGCACCGTCACTTTCCCGCGACCTGATCCGCCGGACAGGCCCTAGTCCCGCATCCCTGGCCACCTGACGCACCTCCGGCCGGACGGACAGACGCCTCGCTCACGCCGGGGATCCCGTGGATCCGCGATCACTGAAACGGTAGGCGATCTCGCGTTCCGACAACCGTCCACGACCAGCACGAGAGCACGACCACCAACTCGTAGCAGCCTCGTGACCGGCGACTTCAAGGGGGTGATCTTCCTTGGGTATCGCCTCTCGCTCAGCGGGCACCCAGAAGCTCTGGCGCCGTATTGAGTACCGAGTCGAGCAGACCGGGGAAGCAAGAGTCCAGTTCGGCCCGTCGCAGGCTGAACATCCGGCGGGAGCCGTCCACTCGGACCCGGATCACACCCGCCTCGCGCAGTACGCGCTGATGATGGGAGAACGTGGACCGGCTGATGTCCAGCCCGGCGGCCTGCTGGAGCCCGGTGCAGGGAGATTCCCCCTGCTCCGCCGGCGCGCGTACGGCCAGCAGCCGGGCCGGATCGGCCAGTGCCGCAAGGACTTTGTCCAGCCGCAGATCGGCCGGTTCCGGATGTGCCATCTCGATTGCCGTACTCACACGGCTGGGCCTAGCCGCCCCCCTTGGGGGATGTCGATGCCCGTCGCCGTCGGAGTGTTCGATGTCTATCGACATATACAGAGGCGGTTGCATATGAGTACCGGCAAAGTGGCCCTGGTCACCGGCGGTTCCCGCGGCATGGGCGCGGCCATCGCCCGGCGCCTGGCGGAGGACGGCCTGCGGGTGGCCCTCACCCATGCCGAGTCGCCGCACCGCGCGGACGAGGTGGTCGGGGAAATCGAACGCGCCGGAGGTCAGGCATGCGGCCTGCGGGCCGACGCGGCGGACCCAGATGCGGTCACGGCCGCGGTCGAGCGCACCGTCGCGGCGGATGGGGGGCCTGGACGTCCTGGTCAGCAACGCAGGTGTGGCCGCGGTCGGCGCCCTGGACGAGCTGGCGCCCGAGCAGATCGACCGGATGATCGACGTGAACGTACGCGGCGTCGTCCATGCTGTACGCGCAGCCCTGCCCCACCTTGGCGACGGCGGCCGGATCATCACCATCGGCAGCGTCAACGCCGAGCGCATCCCCTTCGCCGGGGGTGCAGCTTATGGCATGACCAAGGCGGCCATCGCCGGGTTGGTGCGCGGCCTGGCCCGGGACCTGGGCCCCCGAGGTATCACCGTGAACAACATCCAGCCCGGCCCCACCGCCAACGACCGAATGGCGGAGGACGGGCCGCCGGCCGAGGCCATGCTCAAGTGGCTGGCCCTGCCGCGTATCGGCAGCCCGCTGGAGATCGCCGCCCTGGTCTCGTATCTCGCGGGGCCGGAGGCGGCCTTTATCACCGGGGCCAGCCTCACGATCGACGGTGGCTTCACCGCGTAACGGCCGGACCAGTGTGGATGGTTGTGCGGCCGTCGTGCGATGACGCGTGAGCACAGGGAGTGGCGGTGCGTTCAATGGCCGTCCGGTGAGGGCCGTCTGGCTGGCTGGGGGGCGAGCATGTGCGTACTCGGGCTTCTCGACGGGGACCGGCCTGCGTCGAGACGCTCACCGACGCGGTTGCCCTGCTGGAGTCGACGACCGCCTGGCTGGACCTCGCTCACGCCCTCACCGATCTGGGCGCGGTCCTGCCCCAAAGCGGACACACCGAGCAGTCCGGGACCAGACTCCGCCAGGCCCTGGACCTGGCCGAGGCTCAAGGCTCTACTGCGGCGACCGAACCCGCGCACGCCGTACTGCTCGCCGCGGGCGCCCGCCCGCGGCGCCGACGGCAGACAGATGTGACCGCTCTGACGCGCCAGGAGAGCCGTATCGTCATGCTCGCCCCCGGGAGACTGACCAACGACGAGATCGCCTCGGAACTGTTCGTCGCCCGGCGAACCATGGAGTTCCACCTCACCCAGGCCTTCCGGAAACTCGGCATCTATGGCCGGCACGACCTTGCCCGGGCACTTCCCCGCGCTTGACAGCGGTGACGAACGACGCCCAGGTGCCCGCCTTGCGGACGAGGGCCGGTCCGGCGTGCTCGTAACGGAAGGCGCTCAGCGGCCGCACGAAAGCCATTACGGCGACCTGACCCGGTGAACGGGTAGGTTCTTCCGTACACGGCGCGGCCTTCTGGCCCAGATCGGGCAGGTGATCGCAAGATCGGGTCATGGGATTGCCCGAGCGGGATGAGAAGTCGGCGTCCGGTGCGAAGCCGTTCCCTGGCCGTCCCTCGTCCGACGCACCGGTCATGCCGGTCGCCGGTGCGGGAGGCAAAGGTCTCAGGGCAGGCGCTCTGGGGCTCTTCTCCTCCGTGGCCATCGGCATGGCCTCCACTGCCCCGGCCTACAGCCTGGCGGCCACGCTCGGCCTCATCGTGGCGGCCGTCGGCCGTCAGACGCCGGTCATCACGATGCTCGCCTTCATCCCGATGCTGTTGATCGCGTATGCCTACCGGGAGCTCAACGCGAGCAACGCCGACTGCGGGACGACGTTCTCCTGGGCGACGCGTGCCTTCGGCCCGCGCGTCGGCTGGATGGGCGGCTGGGGCATCATCGTCGCCGACATCATCGTCATGGCCAACCTCGCCGAGATCGCCGGCATCTACAGCTTCCGCCTCCTGGGCTACGACGCACTCGCGGAGCACCAAGTATGGCCCACCCTCGTGGGGGTCATGTGGATCGGGGTGATGACCGCGATCTGCTACGTCGGCATCGAGATCTCGGCTGCCATCCAGTGCGGGCTCCTCCTCATCGAGGTCTCCGTCCTGCTGCTGTTCGCCGCCACCGCCCTGATCAAGGCCTATACCAGCGGTCCGCAGACGGCGATCCACGTCTCCGCCTCCTGGTTCAATCCGTTCGACGTGCCCTCGACCAAGGCGCTGACCGCGGGCATCCTCGCCGCTGTCTTCATCTACTGGGGCTGGGACACCGCCGTCACGGTCAACGAGGAGACCGCCGAGAGCACGCGCATCCCCGGACGCGCCGCGGTCATCTCAACCATGCTGCTCCTGATCACCTACGCCCTGGTAGCGACCTCGGTGCAGGCATTCGCCGGAGTCGGCAACTCCGGGATCGGGCTCGGCAACGGGAACAACTCGGACGACGTGCTCTCGGGACTCGGCTCTGCCGTCTTCGGCAGTCACGGCCCGGGGATCTTCCTCGCCAAGCTGCTGATTTTCATGGTGCTGACCTCCTCGGCGGCCTCCACGCAGACCACCATCCTGCCCCTGGCCCGGACGGTCTTCTCGATGGCCGCGCACAAGGCCCTTCCCTCCCGCTTCGCCCGCGTTCACCGCAGATTCCTCACCCCGACCTGGTCGACCGTCGGCGTGGGCCTGGCTTCGATCGCCTTCCTGGTCCTGCTGACGGTGATCAGCCACGACTTTCTGGCCGACTCCATCGGGTCGATCGGCATCGCAATCGCCTTCTACTACGGGCTCACCGGCTTCGCCTGCGTCTGGTACTACCGGCGCGTGCTCACCCGCAGCCGCAGGGACCTCCTGTTCAAGGGCCTGCTGCCGGGCCTGGGCGGGTTGATGATGCTCTGCCTCTTCTGCTATGCCGCATTCGATGTCTACGCCGATCCCGACTACGGCAAGACGTCCATCGACCTTCCGGTCATTGGACGGACGGGCGGAGTGACGGTCGTGGGCATCGGTGCCCTGCTGATCGGCGTCGTGCTGATGCTGGTCGTCACCCATGAGCACACCACGGCACTCAGGCTCCAGCGGAGCCTGCTCCCTGACGGGCTGCCGCCGCAGACCGCCGTTGAGCTGGCGAGCCGTTACGTTCCGGCCGACAGCAGGACCGGGGTGGGCGGCGACTGGTTCGACGCGATCCCGCTTTCGGGCACGCGCGTCGGTCTGGCCGTCGGCGAGGTGACAGGCCACGGCCTGCGCGCCGCCGCTGCCATGGGGCGCCTACGCACGGTTGTACGCGTCCTCGCCCGCCTCGATCTCGCCCCGGACGAACTCCTCTTGCGCCTGGACGACATGGTCCGACAAGCCGCCCGAGAGGAAGTACCCAAGCACGGCGCCTCAGGCGCGGCCGGAAAAAGGCCCACGGATGAAGCAGACCTCGGTGTCTCGTGCCTGTTCGCGGTGTACGACCCTGTGTCCGGCAGGTGCACCATGGCGCGCGCCGGAAACCCGACGGCAGCAGTCCTCCCACCGGACAGCGACATCGTGACGTATCCGGAACTACCGGCAGGCCCACCGCTGGGCGTTGGCGGCCTGCCGTACGAGAGCACGGAACTCCAGCTCCCGCCAGGCAGCATCGTCGCGCTCTTCACCGATGGACTCGTCCAGACCGCAGACGGCCCCGACAAAGCACTCGGGTTGCTCGCCGAGACCCTCACCCGGTACCGCCATGCGCTGGAGGAGTTCTGTGACCGTGCGGTCGCGGCGCTCCTGCCGGGTCCGGCGAACGACGACGCGACCCTGCTGCTCGTGCGCACCCGGGTACTTGCCGAGGATCAGGTGACCGTGTGGGAGCTGCCTCCCGATCCCGCGATGGTCGCCGATGCACGCAACACGACGACGGAGCAACTCGGCGCATGGGGCCTGGACGATCTGGCGTTCACGACCGAACTCATCGTCAGCGAGTTGGTCACCAATGCCATCCGCTACGCCACCGGACCGGTCCACGTCCGGCTCATCCGCGACCGGACTCTCATCTGCGAGGTGTCCGACACCGGGCACACGTCACCCCATCTGCGGCACGCCGAGACGGACGACGAGGACGGCCGCGGCCTGTTCATCATCGCCCAGATGGCTCAGCGATGGGGCACCCGCTACACGGCCACCGGCAAGACCATCTGGGTAGAACAGTCCCTGCCACCCTGAGACGCGATCCGGCCCGCAAGGTGGCAGAGGGCTATGCGGGACCCGGTCACCGGTTCGTGGCCTGGGGCGCCCGAGCCCAGTACCCGCCGGCATCCGGTCCCCGCAATGCTTCATCGCGACGACCCCGACCGACTGATCATCCGCACAGCCGCGGACCGACCCGGCCCGCAACGTGACGGGTTACCGGCCACCGCCGTTCAGGCCCGGCGCTTCCTCATTCGTTCGAGAGCATGCCATCGCCCGCGGCAGGCAGTTGGTCAAGCGGTGCGGTCTCCAGGTTTGCCGTGGTCGATTGCGGCTCTCTGTCCTGCACGCTCGGCGTGGAGTCGTCGTCGCCCGCGTGATGCTTGTTGTAGACCTCCCCTTCCTTGGCCCCGTCGGCGGGGAACGTGCCGATGAGCTGACTGAGCCCCCTCCGCCGCCCTTCGCCTGGACGCTCTCGATGGCCGACGCCTACGTGCTCGCCACGGAGCAGCTGGCTGCTGCCAAGCTGTCGGCTGTCCACCTTGAGATGCGGGGACGCGTACTACAGCAATCCTCGGTTCGAGGCGTGGCTGAGGGGCGAGTGTGTCGATTGGGACAACCGCGCTTCGTGGTGGCGCCCGTTCCACCAGGACATCGCGGACGCTGTCGCCCGCGGCGTCACCGTGCGCCGGGCTCGGGTCGTGTCCGAGCCGGTGACCGACCACATCCGTCGGGAGCACAATCAGACCCGCGCCAAACGTCGAGGCGGGCGAGCAGGTGCGCTGGTCCAGCGTTGGTCCCACCAGCCGTGTGCGGCCGGCCCCCGCGCCAGTTCCTTCTCCAGCTCGGCGAACTGTTCGTCGCACAGCTTGGGCAGTTTCGGCAGCCCCGCGGACGCGAGGGCGGCCGTTCCGCCCTCCCGTCAAGCGCGACGCCAGCGTTCCACCGACCGTTCACTGACCCGCAGATCCTTCGCGATCACCGCGGTTCTCTCGCCACGCGCGAACCGCTCGCCCGCCTCGTGCCGGATCCGCTCGCGAAACCGTCGTCGCTCCGCGGTCGGCCCGCCACCCTGCGCGTACCGCAAGAGCCGGATGAGCCGGATGAGCTGTGGGACTGCCTGGAGCCGCTGCTGCCGCGGAGCGAGCGGCGCTTCCGCTACTCGATCAACGGCGACGCAGGCCCCGACCCGACTCAAGGGCCGACTCAAGGTCCAGGCGCAGATTCCACAATTGGCCCATCCGGACACTCTCTGAATGGACTACATGTCAGGGCCACTGGCTGCATGGGCTAGACACCAATGCGGCTGAGACCACGAGCGACCTCTGGAGAGGATCCCGAGATCGACACTGGGGCCTGCTTTTGACTTCCGGCCCGTGCCTCCCGGCCGGCCGGACTGGGTGAGAGGACAAAGATCTGCTGTGAAAGCGTGCGGAGTGTCCGGGGCCGAGAAGGAAGTCGCCCTGCTGGAGTTGCCCGAACCGTCATCTCCCGGGCCCGGTCAGATCCTGGTGGCGGTGGAGGCGGCCGGGGCCGGCCCGTGGGACGAGCTGCTGAACGGCGGTGGCTGGGATGTGGGGCTGCGCCCTCCGGCGGCGTTGGGAGTGGAGGGCGCGGGTAAGGTGCTGGCCGTCGGCGCGGGTGTCACCGGGTTTGCCGTAGGCGACCGGGTACTCGCGCACGAGGCCCCGCTGCCCGGGGGAAGCGGCTTCTGGGCCGAACGCGTTCTGATCAACGCGGATCACGCTGCAGCCTGCCCACCCGGGCTGGACGCCGTGCACGCGGCGGCGTTGCCGGTCAACGGACTCACCGCGGTCCAGGCCCTGGAGAAGCTGGACCTCAGCCGAGGACAGCGGCTCCTGATCACCAACGGAGGCGGGGCCACGGGAGCCCTGGCCGTCCAGCTCGCCGCGACCGAGGGCATCGAGGTGACCGCGACCGCGTCTGCCGCCGCCGCGGAGCGCCTGCTCGGTCTGGGAGCGATGGAGGTCGTTGATTACCACGACCCGAACTGGTCGGCCAAGGTACGCGGCGGGTTCGACGCCGCCCTCATCGTCGCCACCGGCACGGCGGACGCCGCGCTGCCTTTGGTGCGGGACAGCGGCCGACTGTGCTCCCTGACCTCGGACGCGCCTGCTGAGGAACGAGGCATCACGAGTTGGGACCTCTACGTCGAGCCCAATGCCGCGCAACTCGTCCAGCTGGCGGAGCAAGCCTCTGCGGGAACCTTGAAACTCGAGCCGGAACCCCTGCCGCTGAGCGAGGGACCGGCTGCGTACGCCCGGGTGGTTGCCGGACGGGCCGGCGGCAAGAAGATCGTGCTCACCCGAGCATGACCCGACCGCGGCACCGCCGGGTCCCGATGTTGGGCCATGGTGCCTGCCAGGCGCGATGGAGAAGACACCTGGCTGAGACAGGAAGGTTTACCAAGCCGCAGCCGGTGGAGCGGTCGCGATGCGCGCCCCATTGCCGAATACTGCCGAACGATCTCCTGTTCGGCGCGGTCCGCGCTGTACGCCGGTCACCGGTGCCGTCCGAGCTTTTCCGGGTCTGCTCGCTCGGCTCACCGAAGGCCGTTGCCGGTGAGTCTCATGGGTTCCACGTACTCGGATGTTCCCATCACCGGGAGCTGAACCTCAGGGAGACCGCGACACCAATGGCGCTCACGCAACAGATGGATCTTGCTGCTGCCATGCCCGCCTACGTCCTGCTCGCCGTGCTCGCGATCGTCGTGGTGCTGCTCACCGTGGTCGCCATCGTGACGCGGGCGGTGATGGCGAAGGCGCCAGCGGAGGATTTACAGCACATCCTTCCCGGCCTGAGCCAGGTTCTGGCTGCGCTGGCCCTGTTCCTCCCCTGGGGACGAGGGACGCGGGGCCCGACCGTGACCCCGCCGGTCTCCGTACGGCCCCCGCGTAGAGGAGGGGGCCGTCGGCATACGCGTGGCTGAGGCCAGGCTCAGAACTCCTGACGAAAAGCCTTTTCGGCGTCTTCTGGTTCCTCGTGTCTCTGTCCGGCGGCATAGGCCAGCGGGGGTGCGACTGCTTGGGCATCGGCTCCCTCGCCGACCCATAGCCCGATGAAGAGCGCGGCGGTCGCTTCCAGGAGTCCGGCTCGTTCGAGACCGCCGCCGGACACGGGTTCGCAGCCGGCATGCCGCACCAACTGGTGTACAAGCGCGAGGGCCGTTTCGTCGTCTCCGGAGACCGGAACGGCCAGTCGCCGTCCGTCGAAGATGGGTGGCGACATGCGCCACACGTCCTCGTGGCAGAGGTTGAACGCCTTGACCACATGAGCTTCCGGAGCCGCCGCGGCCAGTTGCTGTGCGGCCGAGAGGCCGCTCTGTGTCAGAAGCCGGAAGCCCGGACCGACCGGATTGGAACAGTCGATCAGCACCTTGCCGTCCAGGACCGCTCGCAGTTCCCGCACCACGCTGGTCCCTGCGCCGAAGGGCAGTGCAGCCAGCACCACCTGACCGAACTCGGCCGCCGCACGCAGACTGACATGCTTCGTGCTGCCTCCGAGGAGCGCCGCGAGCCGCTCCGCCTTGTGCATGTCCCGTCCTCCGACGGCCACGTCGTGCCCGGCGCGGACCCAGTGCGTGGCGAGCGCGTCCGCCATGTTGCCCGTGCCCAGTACGCCGATTCTCATCACGCATTCCCTCCCAGGACCTTCTTGGACCGTTCGCAACGACGCTAGAGGGCCTGTCAGGCACCATTTGGTACGTGACGACCGACGCCTTCCTCGCCGACTGCCGTGCACGCCTGGCCTTCGACCTGCTGTCCAACACCTGGAACGCCGTCGTACTCTGGGCCCTGCGCGACGGCCCCAGACGCCCGGTCGAACTGCGCGAGCAGATCGGGGGAATCAGCTCCAAGGTCCTCACCGAGACGCTGCGGCGCTTGCGGTCCAACGGATTGGTGGACCGGCAGGCACACCCGGGAGCGCCACCGCGCGTTGAGTACCAACTCACCGCCCTGGGCCGGACTTTGCTGGCGCCCATCGACGCTGTCGGAGCGTGGGCCTTCGAGCATGGGGATGAGGTCATGGCGGCCCGGGAAGCCGAATGCACAGCGGATCCGCAGGCAGCGGAACCAGTGCAGATGGGCGAACGCGCGCTCGACGACCCAGCGTTGGGTGCCGAGCCTGCAGCCGTGCTCGGTACCCCGGTGGGCGATCAGAGGCTTCACACCGAGATCCCAGACGAGGCGGCGGTACTTGTCGTGGTCGTAGCCGCGGTCGGCCAGCACCACATCCGGGCGGCGCCGGGGCCGACAGGCGGGGTGCCGTGTTCGTAGCGGCGGAGGAGTTCGGGTGCGCCGGCGAGGTCCTGGGTGACCCGACCGTGCGCGTGGGCACGGGTGAGGGCATCCGCCATGAACCGGTCGCCGCCTCGGGCAAGGTCGTAGGCAGCATGGAGCGCTTCCTCGTCGAAAGCGTCGGAGACAGTGAAGGTGCGCCCGGTCAACAGTTCACGAACCCGGCTGTGGAGGTCAGGCTCCTGGGAGCCGGGCAGGACCGTGCAGGAGTCGGCGTATTCGGGCCACAAGGTGCCCGGGACGAGGACCGGCCCGTGGTGCGCGTGGGTGAGCAGAGTGTGGAGGGCTGCCGCGATGCGCTCGCCGGTCTGAGGGTGGCCGAGGTGGTGCTGGGCCTCGTTGAGCCACACCACTGTGCGGGGCGCCACGCGATCGAGGCCGGCGAGCGCAGCCTCGGCCCGGGGCGGCGTGGAGGCCGGCGAGCGGCGGCCGAAGGTCAACGCAGCCTGATCGACTCCGCCGGGAGCGCCTCGGCGGAGTCGACACAGCAAAGGGGCTGGCCCGCACTCAGAGGGCTGGCCCTTTGCCAGGCCAGGTCTGGCCCACGCCGGGCAAGGACGTCATGGGTGTCACCCCGGCGCCAGATGGCGCGCGGATCTGGGGGGACTCCCTGCGGGCTCCTGATCAATGGTGCGGCAGGCAATGCGCGCCCTGGTCGGACGCGGGCTTCTCACTCGTTCGGCGGTTGGGAAACGCCGGGGGAGGAGCCACTGGCGAGGCCGGGGGCAGAGGTGTTCGCTGGGCGCCCTCGGGGCGGAAATCCCCAGGTGGATCGGCGAGTGGGCGAGAGGACGCCGGCCTGGGCACCAGGGTGTGACGCCTGGTGTCCGGGCCTGGTGGTGCGTGCATGACGCATTGGTTGTCGGACAATGGTGGGGAATGGTGTCCCCGGCCCGATTCCGGCAGGCCGGGGCCCCATATTGCAGGGTCGGTTTGGATCAGTCGTCCCCGCCGCCGTTGTCCCCGTCTCGGCCGCCGTCTCGGCCGTCTTCGTCGTCGCAGATCACGCGGAAGCTGGCCACGACGCCGTCCTCGACGTGGATGGCCTTGGTGTGGAGGTGGTCGACGCCGAAGCTGGAGCTGTGCGCGCCGACGGTGGCGACGGGGGCTCCGTTGTCGCAGACCGCACCGCGGAAGACCTCCACGCGCCGGTGGCTGTCGTTGCGGACATTGAGGGTCTTGGCGCCGAGGCCGCTGACGACCGTGATGCAGTCACCCGGGTGAGCGGAGTAGGACCGCTCGTTGATCAGGATCCGGCCTTCCTCCCGGCGCCGGCCTTCGTTGCCCTTGCCCTGCCCTTCGTTGCCCTTGCCGGAAGTGGTGCCGGAGGGGGCGGCCGAGGGGGCGGCCGAGGCGGCTGCGACCGGGGCCTGCTGAGGCGCGGGGGCGGAGGCTGCCGAGGCGTAGGTGATGCCGGTCACGGCGAGTGCCGCGGCGGCTCCGGCAGTGGCGGTCACCATGGTGGAACGAGCGAGTTTCATGTCGCTTCTCCCGTCTTGTCTCTCGGAGATGCCGACTCGTCAGCCGGCTGCGATCAAACGTACTCATGGCTGTCATATCGGTCATATCGGGAGGCTCGAGGTAGGGGGCCGATCGGGGTATGTGTGGTCCCAGCTGTTCCTTGGCTGGGGTGTGAAGTGACCGGAGGAAAAGGCAGATTGAATGACTATTAGCCCTTCTGGATGATCTGCTGACGCCTGCTCACCCCATGCCGACCGCGTGTCGCTGCGAAATCCATGAGCTGACCCGTGTTACGGGGCGGGCTACGCCGACGTCGGCTCGCCGGGAGAGCGCAACCGGACGCGGCTGATCGAGATCGACTCGAAGCAGGCAGATCCGCCCGGGTTCACGCTCCCTGAGCTGTGCACCACGGTCCGCCTCAAGAACACCCCCGACGAGGTCAAAGCCGTTCTCCACGGGGACTTCAAGGCTCCCAACCAGGACCAGGTCAATCAGAACCAGACCAACGTTCCCCCGAAGGCGAAGTCCTACGCCGACGGCGACATGTCCCAGGACGACTTCGACGACGCCCTCGACAACCAAGCCAACGACAACAAAAACCAGTTCGATGACACGCAGAACGATTCCGTAGACAAGCTCAAGGAACTCGGCCGGCAACATCCCGACTGGCGGGCACAGATCGTCGCCGCGTTCAAAGCAGCCAGCGACTTCCTCACCAACCAGATCTGGGCCAAGGTGGTGTCCTTCTTCGACGACCTGGTCGCCGACATCGGGAAGTGGCTTGATCAGGTGGGCCAGTGGTTCGTGGACCGGTGGAACGACATCAAGGACTGGTGGGACCAGACCTTCGGGTGATCAACCGGTGATCAGTCGCGGCCGGGCGCGACGCGCTCGGCCAGACCAGCCACACCGATAGCCACAGACCCACCCTCACCGGGCCAAGGAGGAGAAGAGCTATCGGAGCCCGAACTCGGGGGCACGTCGAGGCCGTGGCGATCGACGCGGACACCGGCCGCCTGGGCCTTGTCCCCATGTGACCCTCCGACGGATCGATGAGGACGTCCTCTCCTGCATCCTGGCCCACCGGGTCTGGCGGTTGTGCCCCCTCGCAGGGGCGATGAGGACTCTCGACACCGGACGGCCCCGAAGTGACGGCCGTCAGGAAGAGGTGACGGACCTTCTCGCCCTGGCCGCAAGGTTGTCACGCGCAGTCGGTGTCAGGCTCGCGCAGGGAGAACCGTTCGCGCTGTCCGTCGGTTGCTGATCAGCGGTACACCTTCACGTAGTCCGCCTGCATGGTGATCGGCGTCGAGTCGGTGGGCGCGGGGTGGTATTGGCCGGCGCTGATCGACAGGTTGAGGATCAGGTACGCGGAGAAGTTGCCCCCCACGCCGTGGCCGTCGGAGTAGACCTTCTTGCCGTTGACGTACCAGTCCACCGAGTCGGCGCCGTAGTGGGTGCCGATGGTGACCCACTGGTCGGGGGTGACCGCGCCGGGGTCGGTGTGGTAGTCGGAGCCGGAGGTGACGTGGTTGGTCAGCTCCAGCAGGTTCGGGTTGTCGGTGTGGTACTCGAAGGAGTCGATCTCACTGTTGCCGTCCTTCCAGGTCCACAGGGCCGGCCAGGCTCCGGTCCCGGAGGGCAGCTTGACCCGGGTCTCGGCGTAGTCTCCGGACTTCACCCGGAAGCCCTCGCTGGAGCCCTCGGTGGTGAGCAGGCCGGTGGTCCACGCCTTCTTGCCGTTCTCCAGAGTGTGCGAGGAGGGCTTGGCGGTGAAAGTCGCGACGCCGTTCGAGGTCGTGACGGCGCTCGGGTCCAGCCAGTCGAGTTTGTTGTCGTCCGGGTTGTGGTCGCCGTACCGGTAGGACGTGCTCTTGTCGCCGACCCACTTCGAGTTCCAGGCGATGCCGCCGGAGAAGTCGTCCGACCAGACCAGGGACTGGCCGGATATGGGTGAGCCGCCGCTGTCGGACGAGGGCGTGGTCGTGGCGGACGAGGGCGTGGTGGACGAGGCGTTGCTCACCGTCAGCTTGCGGGACGGCAGGTTCTGCCAGGCCCCGCCCGATTTCTGCCAGAAGCCGAAGATCGTGTACGTGCCGGCCGGCAGCGTGCGCGGGGCGCTGGTGAAGTGCACGCCGCTCGGACATATGCGGACATTTGAGGCATTGCCCGGGAAATCCATATTCTTGCCGGAAGCGTCACGGACGCCGACACCAAGCGTCTTGGCCGTGAAGCAGCTGGAGGAGTGCACGGTCAGCTGGGCCGAGCCGGCGACGCCCGCGGTCATCGCGGTCGGGGTCAGCTTGTCCTGGGTGACGGAGGTGGCGGCGGAGGCCTGAGTGGCGAACGGCAGGAGCAGCAGCGCGGCGGCTGCGCCGACCACGCCGAGGCGGGCAGGAGATATGGAGTGGCGCATGGTGGAGCTTCCTCAACGGCGCCTGCGAGGGGAGTGTGTGGTGGGGACCAGGGCCCCGTCCCCGCAGGACTCGGCGATCCGGCGGCTGAGGCCACCCGGGGCGGACTCCCGAAGGCTAGGCAGATGTACCGTGCGCGTACAACGAGATGTGACCCACACCGACTGATCGACACTGATGGCCGGCGGGTGAGCTGGTGGAGCATCTGATGCGGTTGCTCGGCGCACGCGTCCGAGGCGGATGATGCTGACGCGGTTCTGCTGGTCGCTGATCGCGTACATCACGCGGTAGCGGTCGATGTGGATGCGAAGCAGGTCGGCGCTGCCGAACGCGCAGTCGGCGTGGCGGTCGACGGGGGTGAACACCCGACGTACCCTGTCGGGGTCGCCTTCTGCGAACTTCTCCGCCTGGGTGAGGGTCTCGGCTCGCAGATGACTTCGTAGGTCAATGCCCAGTTCCGCCGAAGACGTGCCGGTACGTCTCGTCATGGGAGACGCCGGCGTCTTCGCTGCGGGCCCGGCGGTTCCGGTGGGCGGCCAGGGCGCGCAGCCCCTGCAGTCCCAGGGAGTCGGCGGGGCTGACCAGTATGGCGACGGTCCGCCCGTGGTCGGTGCTGGCGACCGGTTCCCGGATGGCGCTGCCCTCGCGTGCGATGGCGCCCAGGCAGGCGCAGGCTTGCATGATCGAGCACGTCGTCTCTGTCATGCACACCACCTTGCAGAAGTGTGCAAGGGCCTTCCCTCGAGGAAGTGGACACGCGTTCGGGTGATCATGTGGCCAGCGTGACCTTACCGGACTCCTGCTGGTGCTGGTTTTCGTAGGCCACGGGGCTGAGGTGTCCGTTGGCGGAGTGCCTGCGGCGGGTCTTGTAGCGGGTGAGTCACCGGAAGACGGTGCGTCGGAGGAGTTCCGCGCCCGGGTAGTGGTGGGCGCCGCGTGGTGTCTTCCGTTTGAGTTCGGCATGCAAGCTCTCGCAGGCGGCGTTGTCGGCGGAGGTGCCGACCGCGCCCATGGACTGGGTGACGCCCAACTCACCGCACAGATCGGCGAATTCACGTGATGTGTACTGGGTGCCGTGATCGGAGTGGAAGACCGTGCCGTCCAGACCGCCGCGGGTGGCGGCTGCCATTCGCAGGGCGTCGGCGACGAGTTCGGTGCGCATGCGTCCGGCGATGGACCAGCCGACCACCCGGCGGCTGAAGCAGTCCAGGACCGTGGCCAGACAGAGGGACTGGCCGTCTCCGGTGGGGAGACAGGTGATGTCACCCATGTACGTGACCCCGGGCACCGGGGCGGTGAAGTCCCGCTGGAACAGGTCCGGGACCGGTGTCGCCGACGGCTCGGAGATCGTGGTGCGGACCCGTCCGCACAGGCGTATGCCCTGGATGGAGAACTTGCGCATCACGCGAGCCACCCGTTCTCTCGTTGATCTTCCGGCCGTCGGCGCGAAGCTCGGCGGTGATCCGCGGAGAGCCGTAGGCGCCGCCGGAGTCGGCGTGGACGGCGCGGATCCGTTCGGCCAGGGCCGGTCGGCGGCCTGCCGTGCGGTCCGCGCGTCGGCCCCGCCCTGCCACTTGTAGGAGCTGGAACGGTTCACGCCCAGCACCTGGCGCAACCGCTTCACGCCGAGGTGTCCCGGTGATCATGGACGAACTGGAAGCGGTTCACCAGTTCGTCTCGCCGGCGAAATACTTGGCCGCCTTGCGCAGGATGTCCCGCTCGGTGGCCAGCTTCCGCTCGCTCGCCTCAAGCTCGGCCACCCGGGTCTCCAGCTGCCGGATCCGCTCATCCGGGTCAGCGGACGGTGCCGGCTGTCCTGCCCGGGCCGCCGCCACCAGGCCACCGCCATGCGCTGCCACTACAAGCGTCGCACCTCCGGTCACGAACTTCAGCCACATGACAACCAACACATCAGCCCAGGGCATCCCCATGCCCTCCCCGGGGGCGGCACGCGACCGGGGAGCGCGCGTGCACGAGGTCCTCGTCCCAGGCATGTTGTCGATGCGCTTCGACAGAGCCAGCGCAGAGTCGCGGAACGGCAGTCGGTCCATGTCGAGCGGCGGCAGGGCAGAACTCATGGGACTCGGGCCAACGAAAGTTTTTTTGTGTTCAACCACTTGTTTCGGCGGAAACATCTCGTAAACTTCCCTCCTTAGGTGAAGCGCTTCGACACTCGGAAGGGCAACCGTCCGAGCCGGGTCCTCACCCCGCAGTTGATGTCCGCCTGTACGCACGTCCCGCAGGCGGTGCACCCCCCACAACCATCCCGAAACCGACAGGGATACAAGGGACATGACCGAGTCGCACCGAGCCGCGCTCCACCGCGGCAGCGCACCCAGACATCTGGCGAGCACGCTGTTCGCCCTGGTCTCCACCGTCGTCCTGTTCCTGGGCACCGCGCTGACCGCGCCCGCCGCCGGAGCAGCCCCCAGACGCTGAAGGTCCCGGCCAGGGCCGCGGACGCCCTAGGGCGTGTTGCGAAAGTCCCGTCTGCCGCCCGACGCCTGGCACGCACTCTCGCCGCACCGGGCGAAAACCCACGTACAACCAGTACGAGGGCTTCCGCCCGGCACTCCCCCAGCCTCCGCGGCCGGGGGGACCCCCAGAGCACGCACCGGACGCCGCTCGGCCCGCCCTCCGGGCGGACGACGGGACTTTCGCAACACGCCCTAGCCGAGATGCAGCCCAGCTGGAACCTCGGCAACAGCCTGGACGCCATCCCGGACGAGACGTCCTGGGGCAACCCGCCCGCCACGAAGCAGCTCTTCGACACCATCCGCGCGCAGGGTTTCCGCAGCGTCCGCATCCCGGTGACGTGGACCGACCACCAGTCGTCCAGCGCGCCGTACACGATCGACTCCGCCTTCATGAGCCGTGTGAAGCAGGTCGTCGACTGGGCGCTGTCCGACGGCCTGTACGTGGTGATCAATGTTCACCACGACTCGTGGCAGTGGATCAGCAAGATGCCCGCCGACCACGACAACGTGCTGGCCCGCTTCAACTCGTCCTGGACACAGATCGCTTCGACCTTCAAGGACGAGCCGCGCACCCTGCTCTTCGAGAGCGTCAACGAGCCGCAGTTCGACAACGCCACGGCGCAGCAGAAGACCCAGGCCCTCGACGAGCTGAACGTCTCGTTCCAGAGGATCGTCCGTTCCTCGGGCGGGCAGAACGGGCAGCGTCTGCTCGTACTGCCGACGCAGGGCTGCACTCCGTCCCACTCGCTCATGGACGACCTGTCCGCCACGATCAGCAAGCTCCACGACCCCAACGTGGTCGCCACCGTGCACTACTACAGCTACTACCCGTTCAGCGTGAACATCGCGAACGGCACCCGCTACGACGACAACGCCCAGAAGGATCTGAACGACGCCTTCGCCCGGATGCACGACACGTTCGTCGCCAAGGGCATCCCCGTCTACCTCGGCGAGTACGGCCTGCTCAGCTGGCCCGACCAGAACCACCCGGACCGCATCGAGCGGGGCGAGGCCCTGAAGTACTTCGAGCACGTGGGCTACGCGGCACGCCAGGCCGGTGTGGTCACGGCCCTGTGGGACCCGTTCGCCTTCCTGAACCGCTCGACCCTGCAGTGGCGGGACCAGGAGCTGTTCGACCTGATGAAGTCGAGCTGGACCACCCGCTCCGGCTCGACGTCCTTCGACCGGATCTTCGTCCCCAAGTCCGGTTCCATCAACGACCAGTCGCTCACCCTCAACCTCAACGGCCTGTCGTTCCAAGGACTTTGGCAGGGTGACAGCAAGCTCTCCGAGGGCTCGGACTACACGGTCTCCAGCGACCAGCTCACCCTGAAGTCGGCGGCCCTGACCCGGCTGGTCGGCAACCGTTCCTACGGCGACAACGCCACGATCGAGGCACGGTTCTCCGCGGGTCTGCGCTGGAAGATCCATGTGGCGACGTACGACACCCCGCAGCTGTCCGGCAACTCGGCGAACATCAACTCCCTGACCATTCCCACCCAGTTCCGCGGTGACCAGCTCGCCACCATGGAGGCGCACTACGAGGACGGCGGCAACGCGGGTCCCGCCAGCTGGACGGCGTTCCAGGAGTTCAACACCTCCTTCACTCCCGACTACTCGGGCAACACCATCACCCTCACCAACGCGTTCCTCAGCTCGGTGCGGGACAACTCCCGGGTGAACATCACCTTCTATTTCTACAGCGGCGCCAAGGTCACTTACCACATCTACCGGTCCGGTACGTCCATAGCCGCTTGGGCCGACTGACCGCTCACCACCCCCTGTCGTCCCGGCTGCCGGGCTCGTCAAACCGAGCTCGGCAGCCGGGACTCTTCCGCGTCGGCACTCTCGACAGCTGTCTCGACGCGGACCTGCTCGCCGCGACCGATTTGAGCGGCCGACCGCCGTTACCGCGCGCGCTCCGATGCCAGAATGGCGGCGCGCAGGCGGGTGCACCGCATGGCAGGCGAGCGGCCCGCTCCGGAACCGAGCAAAGGCAGTCGTGGCGCACAACAACGAGGGTGCGGCTCCGGACGGCGAGCAGGCCGCGCAGAGCGGCGGGCCGGCGTCGGTGACCATCGCATACATCGCGGAGTCCGCCGGCGTCTCGCTCCCCACGTTGTCGAAGGTGCTCAACGGCCGCTCGGGGGTGTCCGACGGGACCCGGGCCCGGGTCGAGGAACACCTCCATATCCAAGTCGTGCCGCGCAGTGCGGGCGACCGGCTCGCGCTGCCATGGACGCCGCAGCAGGAGATCGCGCCCCCGCGCCGGCAGCGGCGTCGCATCCTGGCGGCCCGCCGCCATCGAGGCACTGGCCGCCAACTGGACTGGCGTCAAGCCGTTGACCGTACTCACCCCAAAATCCCGCGGACGCAAGCGCACCGAGCACTACGACGACCAGGTCGGCTGGGAGACCGAAGCTCAGCCGTCTTGGGATGTCCACCCGACTGCCCCAACCCCGAGCGCAACCGCTACCTGATCTACGTCGTCAGTCAGCACGGAGTCCCCGTGCTCAGCACGCTCGCCGACACCGTGACCGCCGCCCCGCACATCATTGAGGCCCGCCCACCAGCCTGAAGGAGAAAACAGCCACTTCAGGACCAAACTCCTCCAAACGGAGCCCACGTCGATGCCCGACCAAAGCTGGTCGATCTCGGCATGCCTGTCTTCACCGACGTCGCACCGTCACCACTGCCAGAAGCGGTAGAGCGCGAGTCCGAAGGCTGACTCGTCTTGCACACGGCTACAGCCCCGTCGTTTCCTGACTCGCCCCTGAGCGGCCCCGACCTTCGACCCCGAGGCCAGGCATCGTCGCCGAGGACGGGCTGGTCGTTGCGGAGCCGGAAGGCATTCTCGCTGACCGGCTGGACGCGCCAGGTCTGGCCGCGGGAGCCGTTGCAGGCCCGCAGGTCGATGCCGAGGAACCCGTCGCTGGGGAGATTGGGGTCCGTCTGGATGCAGAGGCCGGTCGTAGCGTCGCGTATCCGCACCCGCACGTTGTCGACCCATTCGGGGATCCGCTTCTCCCTGTTGGGCGTGGGCTGGGTGCGGTGCGGGTAGGCGCGCACGCGCATGCCGTCGAGCTCGCGGGGTTCGCCGGCCAGCATCCGGCCGGTCTGGACGTGCTCCAGCCCGACGGGGTCCGTGTAGGAGTCGGACAGGTTGGACGAGAGGGCCTTGTTCCTGGGGTCAGAGCCGGCCGGGGGCGTCAGGAGCCAGTGCTGACTGTCCGTCGCCTTGCAGGGTGTCAGCGCGAGGTGAGTGACATCACGCGGAGTGGTCGACGCGCCCACATCCAGGCACAGCCCGGTCGCGATGCTGCGGATCTGGTACTGCTCGTTGCCGAACGAGAGCAGCCGCCAGGGCCATCGTGACGCAGCGCGTGCCGGACGAGATGGTGTTTCCAGGCATCCGGTGCGCACGGCGTGTCCTCGGCCACGCCCTGACGTGCCCGGCCGGTGTCCCCCAACCCCTGGGCACAGCAGGTCCGGAGGTCGTCGAGACCGCTCCGAGCTATGTGAAGCCGAACCGAACGCCTGCGCCGCCACGAAGGACCCCGAAAGACGTCGGCGGTCCAGTAAGAGCGTCGAAGCTCGACCGAATCCGGGCGCACCGACGCCTCCGACTCCACCACCTGCCGAGCCGGCCGGCAGGCCGCCCCCATTCCCGCCTGACGCTCACGCGGTGCGCGGGAGCGTCCCCCCACACGGTCGGAGGGACGCGAAACACTGGTGGTCATGGAAGACCCGGAGCAGCAGGACAATGACGAGGACGAAGAGCGGGACGACGACAGTGCCGCGACGACCAGCGGCGTGCGGCCGATCCTCCCCCCGCCCCTTCGGAGCTACGATCCGCTCGGCACCTCCTGCCCGACCTGCGTCTCTTGAGGCGCGCCATAGCCCAGAAGTCGAGCAAGCGTTCGAATATGGTATTTCGGGTGCGTCATGTGACCGGCGGGAGCTGCGGCCGCTGCGCTGGGGCCTGGTGCAGTCCCGGGCGAAGGACGTGAAGATCGGTGCACGGCTGATCAGCGCCAGGGTGGAGACCGTGTACGAGAAGCCGCCCTTCCGCCGCGCGTTCGTCAAACGCCGCTGCCTGCTTCCGGCCGACGGCCCCTACGGATGGCAGCCCGGCAAGGACCCGGCCACGGGCAAGGTCCGCAAGCGGCCGTACTTCATCCACCCCGAGGACGACCAGGTGATGGCCCTTGCAGGCCTGTACGAGTACTGGCGCGACCCGGCCGTCGCCCAGGACGACGACCTGGCTGCCTGGATGATGACCTGCACGATCATCACCATGGAGGCCATCGAGGCCATCGAGGCCAGCGACGCAGCGGGCCCCGTGCACCCCCGCATGCCCCTCGCGCTCACCGAGGACCACTACGAAGCATTTCTCGGCCCCGCGTACCAAGACCCCGACGAACTGCGAGCCCTCCCCGGCCGGCCCGCCGGCGGACATCTGGACGCTCGCCCGGTCTCCACAGTCGTCAACAACGTCCGCAACAACGGCCTGCAGCTCCTCGACGAGGTCGCCGCGTAGGGGAGGGGCGTTGGCGCCGGGTTACGTCCGGCCCGGATGAGACGGCACAGCCAAGCGGGCTTGGCGAAGTCCGGTGCGGTTCGGCAGCGCCCCGAAGAGGCGTACTGAACTTCCAGCGGAGCGCTTAGGCTCGCCTGATGCACATGGATGATCACCTGCCCGTCGACGAGCTCTCCCTCACCTGGGACGCGATACGCGAGGACTACCACAACATCCTCAACGACGAATACGACCAGGCGGCCCTCGACTGCGCGGCGCGGCTCGCCGCCGAACCGGACGGGGAGTCGGCGTATGTCTGGACGATCGGTCTGCTGCTCATGGCCCCCTACGTCGCGTGGGACGAGGGCGACGCCGCCGCGCCGGGGGTCATGGCCGCACTGAAGGCGGCGGACGACGCCCTGCGCGACCACGCGTGTGAGCACGAGGCGCACCCGTACCAGGAGCACGAGGAGGGGTACGACGAGTACCTCGCCGAGCAGTTGCGCGGGCTCGCCGACGAGAGTCTCGACTGGGAGGAGAACTTCCCGCGCGAGGCGTGGCGCTGCCCGCGCAACGTGGCCGGTCTGGCGCGGATCGCCATGGACCTCGTCGAGCCGGGCTCGGCCACGGACATCCCGCCCCGCCTGCCCGTGGGGGCCCAGGAGACCATCGGCACGCTGGCGGCACTGCTGCACGGCTACCCGGAGGCGGGTACGGATGTCTACGAGGAGATCTCCTACCAGGCGATGCAGCTGCGGCACGCGGACGAGGGGGCCCGCCCCGGGCAGCTGCTGGTCGTCGTGGCGCTGAGCTGGTACGTCGCCTTTGAAGAGAATGTGGAACTGGTCGAGGACCTCGTCACGGCGCTGGAGAAGACGCTGCCGCACTACGCGGAGGCGTCCTGCGCGCACGACGGCCATGCGCTCCCGTACAGCACCGGCCCGGACGTCGCGGACCTCGGCATCACGCTCACCACCCCCGGCGGCCGCGCCCTCTACGAACAGCGCCGCGAGCTGGGCGGCCCGGACATCCCGCTGGACGTCCTGCTGTGCCCGGTCGCCTTGACGGAGTATGCGGAGGACTCGCTGACGCGACTGCGTGCCCGGTGCGAAGAGCTCCGCTGATTGAGGGGTTGGATCTTCCCGGTACGGCGCGCGGCCGGGATCTTGGGGAGCGTGGTCGAGGTGACCAGACGCGCGTAATCGTCGGAACCGTCATGAGGAACTGTCCGGGCGATCATGCACCTCTCGTGATGTCGATGGTGGGCCCTTAGCTCCCCGCCACCTGCTGGTGACTCGCAGAAGCCTGAGCGGGTCCGGGTCCCGTTCTGCCGGTGTCGGGTCTCTGCTCCGCCGCGGTGTCGTAGGTGGCGCGGGCCTCGGCGATGGCGGACCGATGCCGCTCGGCCCAACTCACCAGACCGGTCAGCGAAGCGTGGAGCTCCTGGGCCATGGGCGTGAGGCTGTACTCGACCTTGGGCGGCACGGTCGGATACACGGTGCGAACGAGGAGTCCGTCCCGCTCCAGCCTGCGCAGGTTGAGGGTGAGCATGCGTCGGCTGATGCCATTGATGGCACGTTCCAGTTCGGTGAAACGGACCGGGCCGTGGGCGGCGGCGATCAGGATCCCGATGCTCCACTTGCCCGCCACACGGTCGAGCACCTCGGTGACCGGGCAGGCTTCGTCCCTCAGCGCTTCGGTAACACGGGTGTGACTGCGTGACATGAAAGTGCCTCCTTCCGATGAGCAGCAAGGTTATCGATGATGGCTGCTGTTACAAGTCGTAAGCCAAGGGGGCTATATGTCTGTTCGTGCTCTCGTCGTCGATCCGTCCGCATCCGCCGCCGTCCGCCTCGCCGAGGTGCCCGACCCCGTGCCCGGTCCGGGCCAGGTCCTGGTGGACGTCTCCCACGCCTCGTTGAACTATGGCGACCTCAACGATGCCCGCTCCGGGCGGATCCCTGTGGGGGTGGTGCTTGGTTCGGACGCCGCCGGAGTGGTCATTCAGGCCGCAGCGGACGGAACCGGCCCGGCAGTGGGCACCCGTGTGGTGGCCCTGACCGCGGGGGCGTTCGCCGAGCGCGCCGCGATCGACGTGGGTGTGCTTGCCGAGGTGCCGAAGGGATTGGACCTGGCTCAGGCGGTGGCACTGCCTGTCGCCGGAGTGGCGGCGCTGCGCTCGCTGCGGGCGGCCGGGCTCGGACCGGACAAGAGGGTGTTGGTCACCGGGGCCTCCGGCGGGGTCGGCCGGTTCGCCGTCCAACTGGCGGCGCGGGCCGGTGCCCACGTGATCGCGTCCGTGGGCTCGACCGCCCGTGGCGAGGGGCTGGCCGAGTCCGGCGCCGACGAGGTGCTGATCGGGCTGGAGGGACTCCAGCGACCGGTCGACGTGGTCATCGACAGCGTCGGCGGCCCCCAGCTGGTCGCGGCATGGAACCTGCTCGCTCCCGGTGGCAGCGTGCAGAGCGTCGGTTGGACATCCGGGGAGCCGGCGGTCTTTCCCCCGTATGCGACCGTCGGCCCGGCCAAGTCGCTGACCTCCTTCGTCATCGAAGGCGACGTCGGCGCGGACCTGGCCATTCTCACGGAGCTGGCTGCTGAGGGAGCCCTCACCGTCGAGATCGGCTGGCAAGGGTCGTGGGACCGCTTCGACGAGGCAGCCGAGGCGCTTCGCGGGCGTCGGATCCCCGGAAAAGCGATCCTGGAGGTGGCATCCGGCGAGCTGCACGCCCCGGTACCTTCTCCGCAGGACCAACGACTTGGTGCGTGATAGCGGGTGAAGCATCCTTGCTGGTCGGTGGCATGATCCCGCTGCGACGGTCACGATCGATCGGCGGTTCTCGTGCATCGGCTCTTCACGGGCATCTCCCGGCGTCATCTGGCCTGCCTGGTGGAGGGGTTGGCCCGACCGTGGCAGGCCGGTGTTGAGGGTCGCGGTCACGAGGCCCGGGGAGGGCTGCGGAGGCGGGCTGCGGGAGCCGTGCCCGGCATCAGTCGGTCTTCGGCGACCGGCTGGTGGCCACTCTCATCCACCTGCGGCACGACCTCCCGCACTCTGCCCTGGGACTGCTGTTCGGCGTCGACCGTTCCACCATCACCCGGGCCATCGGTGAGATCCGCATCCTGCCGGCCGAGCGGGGCTGCGCGGTCCCCGACCGTCCCGGTCTGCACCTGCGGACCATGGCCGACGTGGTCGCCTACGCTCAGGCCGAGGGCATCGACTACTGGAGGACATGCCCCAGCCGATCATGGTCATCGACGGCATCGAGCCGCTGAACCTGCCCGCCACCCGGCAGTCGATCGGACCGCTGCACGCCTTCCTGCGGGAGTGCATCCTCGATGGGCGGCTGGCGCCGGGTACCGCACTGTCGCAGGTGGCGCTCGGCCGCCGGGATCAACCGACTGAATCGCCACCGCGCAGTCGCCACGAGGTACGACAGACTCGCCGTCCGCTATCACGCGACCGTGCTGGTCGCCGCCATCCACGAGTGGCTATGGCCAGCACGGACCCGATACGTCCTAGCCGTTGATGTCGAGCGCTGTTCCGTACAGCCGGTTCACCTTCAACCGGATGACCACTCGGCGCTCGGCAACCAGCTGCTCCAAAAACGCATCTTCATGCTCCGGTTTCGCGGCCTGCGGGATCATCCCGAGCAGTTCCCGACCAACCGCATCGCCAGGAACCGTCGTGATCTCGGAGACCTCGGCCTCGCCTTCGGCAACGGCGAACGACCACACGTCACCGCCCTGCACATGCAGCGCCGCATGCGGGTCGCGCCGCAGGTGCCCGGCCTTGACGCGGTCGGCCGTCGTCGAGAACCGCACAATGCGGGCCTTGGAGTCCCAGCTGTACAGCATGGTGGTCATATGGGGGTGGCCACTGCGCTTGACGGTGGCGAGCGTGCCGAACCGCTGCTTGCTAAGCAGGTTTGAGAGGGCTTCGTCGGACAGTGGGCGAGGCGCTGGTCCTTGAGTCATGACGTGATCAACACCCATAGCCGCCCAACAATTTCGTGGACGCTGTGACCCCAATCCCCACTTTCACAACACGCCCTAGGTCGGCCCCCGTGGCCAACTCTGTGCTCTGCTCCTGGCGAGAAGTCCGGTGCGGCCCCCGCAGGGCGCGGCCAGCGGCCGGGGCTACTGTGCTGCCTCATGAAGATCGAATCCTTGCTTGAAGACCTGGAGAGCGACGACGCCGCGTGCGTGGAGGCGGCGGCCGCACGGCTGGCTGGGCAGGCCGACACCGTGGTCTCGACGCTGTTGCACAGTCTGGCCGGTGTGCAACGGACTGCTGATCTCCAGCCGGCCATGCGGGCGTTGCGGTACATCGGGCCGCCGGCCTTCGACGCGGTGCTGTCGGCCTGGCGGCGGAAGGAAGTGACGGACTGGCAGGCGGGGCGGTTCCTCGGTGTGTTCGACGAGCGCTCCGCCGATCAGTACGCGGCCCTGGCGGCCGATCCGGACTACCGCAAGTCGGGCAACGGCTTCCAGGGGCTCCTCAGGCTGCGGACGGACTCCGAAGCCGGGCTGCGGGCCCTGGTGGAAAGCTATGCCCGCGGCCGCCTCATCCCTTACAAGGCTTCCGACTACGCCCGACTGCTGCACGATTCCTTCCGGCCGCGGCTGCGCTCGCTGCGCCGAGACCCGGCCGTGTCCCCGAGGACCCGGCGGGGCGCGATGGCGGCGCTGGTGGCGGGCGGCGGCGCCGACGCGCTCGACGACCTCGACCGTGCGGCGATCGAGCGGCTGATCAGGGTGAAGATCCCGCACGAGACCCCGAGGCTGCCGGGGTCGACCCTCAGCGGCTGGTGGATGGCCGTGCCCGGGGCGTCGTACGAGGGTGTCTTCGAGGCCCTGGACCTGTACGACCGGCGTCCCATCACGGTCGCTGCCGGCGTCCATGCGGCGGAGAGCCAGGAGATCCGGGTACCTGGGCAGGACGGCACTGGCCGCACAGTGGGGCGGGCCTTCGTCACCCCCGAGCTGGACGGCTGGCGCCTGGTCTTCGGTCCCTTCGACCTGCTGGTCGGTGACCCCTGGGACGGCATGATCGAGACGGTCGAGCGGGTCAGCGTCCACTGCGGCCAAGCCCAGTTCTTCTTCCTGGACGACGCCGGCGGCTCCGACGTGTGGCTGGTCGCCGAGAACGGCCGGGTGATCCGTCAGTACGCCGCTGAAAGCGACCCCGAATGGGAGGGCGACCCGCTACCGTGGGAGACTCTCGCGGTCGACGACCCGGACTTCGACCCTGAGTACGACGAAGTTCCGTCCAACGCGGGCACCACGGGTGCCCGGTCCGCCTGCGGGTACCTCTCGGTCGACCCCGGTGAGGTCGGCCCGGATACCAGCGTACGCGGCCATGGCTGGCTGGCTCTCACTGCACCGGGCGTCGGCCACGGCGCGTTCCCCGGGACACTCCGCATCTGAGGCCCGGTGCTGGGGGCCCCGGCCCTCGGCACCAGCCCGGCCGTCGGTCCCCTCGGCATCCGGCGAAGCCCGCCCGCGGGACGCCCCGAACCTGATGCGCGGCCTTCGCGCAGCCGCGTCCCACCGGCCCATGCGCCAGCTGACCGGCGATCGGCGCGGGCCATCGCGCCCTGTCCCACTACCCTGCGGGCCACTCATCGCGCTCACCGGGGCCACTACACGGCGCGCGGGCCCACTGGTACTGCAAAGGGTGCTTGTGCTGATTGCCGGCCGGTTACAGGGGCTGTGCCCGCGTTGTGCGTAGTGGCTGATTGCGGGCTCGGTGTTGGCGTCTGCGGCGCCAGTGTGACCAGATGAGGATGTGGTCGAGCGGTGCGGGCCGGCGGTTGGTGAGTCGGGCGTGATCAGGCATCTGATCTCAGCGAGGCTGGGGTGGATGAGCCGGGAGGAGCCGTTTCTGCTGCGTCGGCGTCGAGTTCGCGATGCGGTTCAGCACCCGGGGGAGGCGGTCCGGTGCGGCATGACCTGCTGCTCGGCCAGTCTCCAGCCGTTCTTGCGCTCCAGCGGAGCAATCAGCCCGCGCATGGCAACGTTCGCCCCGTCGCGACGTCCGGGCCGCCCTCTCGCCGCACCGGCCGAGACCCCACATGTACGCCCGGTCCAGCACGGCCCCGTACTTCGGTGGCGGCCTCGACGGATAGGCTGGTGACCATGGGCATGATCCGCAGGCTGCTGGGCGTGACGACCGACGACATCGAACGGCTGCGTGGGCAGCGTCTCGCCGAGCACGCGGCCGGTGTCTCGGCGTTCCTCGCACCCGGCGAAACCCTCCTCGGCACCGCCCAGGCCCACCTGATCGGCGCCCCCACACCCCCGGACCGGCTCATCCCCCGCCTGCCGCCACCGGTATCCGCGCCGGCCGAGCAGGCCGGGGAATCGGGCTTCGCCCGCGCGGCGGGCTGGGCGTACGTGGCCGCGCACCCGTTCCAGACCGCCGGAGAGATCCTCACGGACGCGGTCGCCGATGCCCTGTGGTACATACCTGACAAAATCACCGACCACCTGTCCGTTGACCGGCGCGCCGACTGGTCGACCACGGCCGCAAGGCTGGTCCTGCTGACCCTCGCGGTGCAGCAACTGGACGACTACAGCAGTGACTTCGTCGTAGGGGCGACGGACCGCAGGGTCCTGCTCCTCGGCCGTGCGTACAAGAGTCGTGAGCCGCTGTATCCGCTGCTTCAGTACGCCCCCGGTGAGATCGCGTCCGTGCGGATCGTCCCCACCGCGAAAAGCGCGAAGGGCATGGCGGAGCCGCACGTCGACCTGGTGTTCCACGACGGGTCGTCGGTCACCGCGGCCCCGGACGCCATCGCGGGCACGCGGTTCGCCGAGTTGCTGACGCGTCCGACAGACTGAGCGGGGGCGGGACACACCGGTGGCTGAGCAACGTGGGCAGAGGGGCAGCCCGGCTAGACCGAAGGCGACGACTGGCGCAGCTTTCGCATCGACCGCCTCACCGACCCCACCACCGGCCAACGCGTAGCGGCTCGTGAACTCCTTGCCCCGGAGCTGCGGCCAGAGCGGGGCGGGGCCTGGGCCGAGACCACCATCGCCACTTCCTCGACGGGCTGGATGCCGAGCGAGCCTGGGTGGCCGTCCTACGCGGGCAGGGCCGGCGGAACCACCCGGCGCTCCTACCAGTGCATCTGCCGCTACCCGGCCGCGCGCCTTCCCGTCCTGGCCGGGTGGGCGGACCTTGGGGTGAGCAGCCTGCGCGAGGTCACTGCCGCCGACGTGGCGGCAGCGGCCGGCAGACGGGCTGTCGACTCGCGCCGCCGGTTCGCCTTTGCCTTGCACAGCCTGTTTCGTGCCCTGAAGCAGGAGCGATCGTCTTTCACGACCCCGCGCCCTGGGTTTGACCGGCTACCGGGGCTTGCCGCGCCGGTGTCCCCGACAAGCTCCCGGCTCTGTTCGCCGACGTGCCCTCGACGTTCGGATGGCTGGTCGTGGCCTTGGTCGCAGTCCATGCCCTGAGCGCAGAGGCCATCCGGCCCCTGCTGCTGACCGACGTTGACCTTCCCGCGGCCGACTCACCGTCCGGCGTAGGCCCTTCTGGCGCGCCGTCCTGCTGGCCGGTAGCAGCGGTCCGACGCCGGCCCACTCCGCGGCGGTCATGTCGGTCGGTACCGACCCTCGCGCACCGGGTCGCCGGCAGCGTTTCCGAACCGGTGAGCCAGGCAGTCACACTCCCGCGTGACTGAACTGGACTGCCCGGCCCCCGACACAGAACACCCCGAGACCAGGGCCTCCTGGCGCTGCTCGGTGATTCGACACCAATGAGCTGTTCAGGAGGCCTCGCTCGTACGCACCGCGCACCCCGCGGCCATCCCAGCGCGACTCTCGTTCGATCGACGAACCTGAAGATCGGGACGGCGACAGCTACTCAACGGCTGCACGCCGACGACGGACTGTGCGGATGACCGCGCCGACTGCGACGGCCGAGACCGAGAAGACCATCAAGGCGATCTCCGACGCGACCGCGAACACGACATCGGTCCGGGCGGCACGCACCTGAGTGTCGAAATCCGGATCGACCAGCCCTCCAGGGTCCCGTACCACCTGGACGCGGTCGCCGACCCGGTCGTCTTCACCGCATGAGATGGCATCAGTGGCCGGCGTGGCAGCACCGTCGTAGCGGACCGTGCAGTCATATGTGGTCGACTTCCCGTGGTGGACCTCGATCCGTGTGATGACGGCCGACCGCGATACGCCCCGTGCCTGCAGGACCAGGGCCTGGGACGCCTGCATGGCGCACAGCGGCGTGGTGATCATCGGCGCGAACACCAGCGCCAGGGCCACCCTGCGCAGCACGACCGACGGAGACAGCGACATCACCGCGACCAGCAGCCAGACGATGCCGACCAGGCACAACACGATCGAGGGCACCAGCATCCAGTGCAGAGGTCCCAATGCCCCACCGACGAGCAGCAGAAGCGCGGCAACCGGAACCGACAACGCGGTCAGCACCGGGCGCCGCGGGTATTCCAGATCGCCCGACCGCTTCCTCCCGGCCCGCCTCGTACTCGTCGTCAACACATCCCCCGTCCAGCCACCGATGACGCCTGTCACGATCATTGTCCGAGGGAGCCGGAACCTGCCGCGCGGCGGGGTGCTCACCGGTCGCCGACCGCCTCCTGGGACCGCGTGTGTACCAGGAGGCCCCGACCTGCGCTACGGGCCAGCCCAGCGGACGCCCCACACCGTTCGGGGTTCGAGGACGCGGTGCAGGACCTGATGTTCCGTGACGGCGGCCGCGACGCGGATCCGGATCGCTCAGGGCGGTCCCACCACCCCGCGAACCGACCGCTCCCTCATGAGCCGCCAGAGGCAGACGTCAGTGATTCGGGCTTTCCGTCAGCGGTCCGGATTGTCCGTCCACTCCCGGGGCAGGTGCACATGCCAGTCCAGCGGACACGACGCCGCGTCGGTGGCGGCACGGACGTTGACCGCGACCTGGTAGTCAGCCCGTTCCCCGACCGCTCCGCAGCACTGACGGGCGACCCCGACCGACGCGGTGCCGCACTTGGGAAACGACACATCATCGACGACCCACACCTCAGAGCTGATCGCCTGGCACAGCCGCTGGGCGATCCGCCGCCGCACCGGCAGCTGATCCCACGGCGACTGGTTCACGCATCACTGCGGGGCTTGCGGCAGAGCCCGCAGATGACACTCACCCCACCGCCCTCGATCCCGCCGCGGCACCGAAGCGAACACGTCCGCGGCGAGATCCGACAACTCACCGCGGAGCCGCTCCACTTCCCCCAGCCTCACACCATGAAGACGCCCACCACCAGGCTGGTTCACTCGACGTAACGAAGCACTGCGGGAGTGTAAATGTAACGGCGGATCCTGACGATCACAGGAGAGACATCAAGTGACTGATACCGTCGTGGAGTTGGAGACAGTTGAGCCTGACGAGAGTGCCCTGTTGGGACGGCCTGCGCCTGTGTCCGATGAGCAGCTGGTCGCGATGCTGGTGGAGCGGGCCCGGTCGGAGGGGCTGCAGCTGACCGGGCAGGACGGGCTGCTGCAGCAGCTGACGAAGCGCGTTCTGGAGTCGGCCCTGGAAGGTGAGATCACCGATCACCTCGGCCATGACAAGCACGATGCGGTCGGCCGTGGCAGCGGCAACTCCCGCAACGGGGGCCGGGCCAAGACCGTGCTGACCGACGTCGGGCCGGTCGAGGTCAAAGTCCCGCGTGACACCTCGGGCACGTTCGAGTCACAGATCGTCAAGAAGCGGCAGCGGCGGCTGACCGGAGTTGACGAGATGGTGCTGTCGCTGTCCGCGAAGGGCCTCACGCACGGCGAGATATCCGCCCACCTGGCCGAGGTCTACGGGGCCGAGGTGTCCAAGCAGACCATCTCCACCATCTCCGACCAGGTCATGGACGGCATGGCCGCCTGGCAGAGTCGGCCGCTGGACCGCGTCTACCCGGTCCTGTTCGTGGACGCCATCAACGTGAAGATCCGCGACCAGCCGGTCGCCAACCGGCCGATCTACCTGGTCATGGCAGTGACGGTGGAGGGCGAGCGGGACATCCTCGGCATCTGGGCCGGCGACGGCGGCGAAGGCGCCAAGTACTGGCTGCAGGTGTTCACCGAGCTCAAGAACCGCGGCCTGGACGACGTGCTGATGCTGGTGTGCGACGGACTGAAGGGCCTGCCCGACGTGAAGCTGTGGTCAGACGCCTGGGCGGAGTTCGTCCCCTTCCTTGCCTATGACGTGGGGATCTGCAAAGTCATCTGCTCGACGAACGCAATCGAGTCGGTGAACGCCCGCATCCGCAAGACCGTGCGGGCCCGCGGGCACTTCCCGACCGAATCGGCCGGCCCCAAATGCGTCTACCTCGCACTGATGAGCCTGGACCCAACCGGCAAGGGCCGACGCAGGTGGACCATGCGCTGGAAGGCACCGCTGAACGCCTTCCAGATCGCCTTCGACGGCCGCCTGAGCCCAAGCAGCCGCTGACCACTCAACAACCAAGACCAGCAGTTAAGTTGACACACCCCACGGTTCGCTGTGCTCGCCGTGCGTCCGGTCGGCAGCAGTCCCTGCCCGCCGCCCAGAAGGCGGGCGGCGGGCACTACCGGCGGGACGGGGTCCTGTCGTACGAGGGAGTCATCCGGACTACTGCGTATATATGCGTGCGCCTGGGAGGGCGGGAGAAATCCGGGCGTGACCGGCGCATGAGCGGGCGGACCAGCGCCGGTTGCGCAGGAAGGGGCACTCGTCACCGGGCGCCCGCGCCTGGCTACGAGCCGGCGGATCGTCACCATGCCCTGCAGCCCCATCAGCGCACTGCGCCCTGCAGCCCCATCAGCGCACTGCGGCGCGTAGTGCCTCGTCGATCGCGGCCAGAGGGGTGCCAGGGCCATCTGCGTCAGCGAGAAGGCGTGACGCACGTCATTCTCGACGGCACACTGATCGAATCCGACCGTCTTGCCGGCGTCCGTGAGAACGGCAACGACCTGTGGTTCAGCCAGAAACACAAGGCGTTCGGCGGCAACGTCCAGTTCCTGTCCGCCCCGGACGGCACCCCGCTGTGGGTCTTCGACGTGGAGCCCGGTTCCACCCCCGACATCATCGCCGCGCGTATCCATGCCCTGCCCGCGCTGTACAAGGCGGCGGCCGAAGGTCTGCCGCCCCTGGCGGACAAGGGCTACATAGGTGCGGGCATCGGCATCCGCATCCCCGTCCGCCGTCCAAGAGGCAAGTCCGAAAAGGCACTTCACGGCGACACCCGCATGTTCAACACGTTGCTGCGGCATGTGCGAGCCCTTGGAGAGTGTGCCGCCGCCGAGCTCAAGCAGCGATGGCGCACCCTGCAGTACGTCACACTCAGTCCCAGTCGGATCGGCGACATCGCCCGCGCCGCCCTGGTCCGCAACGGAGTATGGAAGTGATCACCGCTGGAAAACCTCACTGTGGACCGACCAGCAATCCGTAGGTTGAGGTGAAGGCCCTGCCTGACCAGTCGCGTCAGACAGGGCCCTGCGGGTGCGGCGCACTGGTCAGGCCGGGTGGACACGCTGGAACAGCCGCCCGGCGAGGTCGATTCCCACGACCGTGCCGGTCTCGTCGCGGGTGAAAAAGCCGCGCTGCCCCGTCAGGCCGCCGTCGGTGACGATGTAGTCGTCGGCCCCGCCGGGCAACAGCCCGAAGTCGGCCGGTGGCAGGTCCGGCGGCAGCTCGGTGCCCGCGGACGCCCGGAGCTCCGGCTTGATCTGCACGGCGAGCTTCGGCCCGGCCTCGTCCATGCTGATGGTGAGCATCATGGCGTCGATCTCGTAGTCACCGGCGAACTCGCGGATCCGAGCGGGGTCGTAGGGGAGCGGCTGGGGATCCCGGTCGGCAACCCCCAGGTAGTGCTGGAGCGCCCAGCGGACGATGGCCTGGTTGCAGGCCGGCCCGCTGTCCGGGCCCGCGTTGGAGGCCACGGCGACGGCGAAGCCCCGCTCGGGCACCGTGAGCAGCTCCGCGAACTGACCGTTCGCCGAACCACCGTGCCCGACGACGCGAACGCCGTCCACGTCGCGCAGGAACCAGCCGATGCCGACGGCGTCGCCCATCGAGCTGGAGCGCAGCTCGACCGTCGGCTCGGCCATGCGGTGCAGTGTCTCGGCGGACATCACCCGGGCGCCACTCTCCGAGCAGCCGTCGCCGAGGTGGAACCGGGCCCACCGGAGCTGGTCCGCGACCGAGGAGACGATGCCCCCGCCGGGGTTGTTGCCGCGGGAGTCCTTCCACCGCCGCGCTACGGCCAGGGCGCCGTCCTCGCCGACGTTGTGCCCGACGGCGAACCGCCGGGTCATCACCTCGTCGCCGGCGAAGAAGCTGTGGGTCATCCCGAGCGGTTCGAAGAGCAGTGAGGCGACGGCGCATTCATAGGTCAGGCCAGTGACCTTTTCCACGATCCGCCCGGCGAGGTTGTAGCCCAGCTGGCTATAGGAGGCGCGGGCGCCGACCGGCGCGATCAGCGGAATCCCGGCGAGCTGCGCCACCTGCGCGGCCAGCGCGTCGTCGCCGTCGCCGGTGTCGGATGCCGTCCGGACGTTGAGCCCCGCGGTGTGGTTGAGCAGGTTCCTCACAGTGATCCGGGCCGCGGCCTCCTCATCTGGGAGTGCGAACTCCGGAACGTACCGGCGCACCGGCGCGTCCAGCTCGATCTGGCCGGCCTCGACCAGGCGCATCAGCGCGGTCGCCGTGTAAGTCTTGGTGACCGAGCCCAGCCGGAACAGCGTGTCCTGCGTGACCGGCAGCGGGTTCTCCAGGTTCGTCACGCCGTGGCACGCGAAGACCTCCCGGCCGTCCACCCACACCCCGACGGCAACGCCGGGGATGCCGAACTCCGTTGCCTTCGCCTCGACAAAGGCGGCCAGCGACTCCTGTGACATTTCTTGTCCCCCTCTTCCGCTCCCGCGGCTGCATGACTTGCACTGCGTTCAAGTCGAAGGTAGAGCAAGACTTGAACAGTGTGCAAGTGGATTTTTGAACTTTGTGCAAGTCGCGGCCCGATGCCCTACCGTGGCCGCATGCCCCGCCACACGCTGACCCGCGAACAGATCGTCCAGGCCGCCGTCGAGCTGCTGGACGCCGAAGGCCTGGAAGGCCTCAACATGCGGGCTCTGGGCAAGCGGCTGGGCTCCGCGGCCACCGCGGTCTACTGGCACGTCGACAGCAAAGACAATCTCATCGCCCTCGCCGCCGACCAGGCATGGAGCGAGATCGCACTGCCCGACTTGACCGCCACCGGCTGGCGGACCGCAGCCGCCGCGACGGCCAATGGCCTGCATGCGATGCTCACCCGCCACCCCTGGCTGGTGCAGGCCTTCGGCTCCTTCCTGATGTTCGGCCCCGCCAAAGCCCGCTACGACGACCACACCCTCGCCGTCTACGAGGCCGCCGGATTCACCGGGGCGCTCGCCGACCAAGCGGCCGCCACCGTCTTCACCTTCGTGCTCGGCAACGCCCTCGGCCCGGCCGCGGCGGCCTCGCTCTCGAGGAAGCTCAGCGGCGACGGCAACGCCGAGCAGCTGATGCGCGACAGCATGGCCGAAGCCCGCGAGATCGCAGCGCAATTCCCCCGGCTACGCGCCCGCCTCGAAACCCCCACCGCCGGCTACGCCACGGCTCCGGACGACACCTTCGCCCTCGGCCTCCAGGCCCTCCTCGACGGCCTTGACGCCCGACTCGCCGGCCGACGCGCGAGCACCGCGCCCGGCGAGTAGGCGTAGTCATGACTCGCGCAGTCGATCCGCAACCGACGCCTGTGCTTCATCGGTTCGCGGAGACATTTGGATGCTTCGTCTGCGCAGGTAGGCGCGGGTCGGTGGTCGTTGTAGCCCTTGTCGGACGATGGGCCGAGGTCACCGTGGCGTCGGTAGTGGTTGACCTACCCGGGCGCGTGCGCTCGAGAGATGTCCATCCGGGTGCCACGTGTGCGATGGGTCGCGTCCGGCACCGTTCGACGAGCTGGCGGCCTTCGACGGACAGCGGCGCATTCTTGTGCGTCAACGGGCGGACGTCCTTGGCTCGAAGGGGAACCGCTGGGCGGTACCTGGTGGCTATGAGTCCCCCGCGGTGGTTGATCACCGCGGGGTCAGCGAGTCCAGGAGTCGATGGCCGTGCTGCCACGAGCCGAGGCCGCTGGCGGAGTTGATATGTCCGCACGCGCCCGCGAGGTGCCATCGCGCTTCCCACCGCGCCGCGAAGCCGGCGGCTGCCTCGGGGGTGCAGTACGGGTCGTTGGCGCTGCCCACCACCAGAGCCGGGCACGGCAGTGGTTGTGCAGACACCTCGATGAACGTCGCGGCCGCCTGGCGTGGGAACGCCGGCCCGTGCGGGTCCGGCGGCGCGACCAGGAACGCGCCGCCTGTCGGACTCAATGGGTTCTTGATCAGCCAGGTGGACGCCGCCCAACAGCCCAGGCTGTGGGCCACCAGCACAACGCGGCTGTCCTGCCGGGAAGCATCGTCGTACGCCTCCTGGACAGCGTCGACCCAGTCATCCAGGTCGGGGGTGGACCACGAGGAAGGGTTGATCCTCACCGCTGAGGTGCCCCACTGCCGCTCCCACGAGGTCTGCCAGTGCTGTCCGTCCGAGCCGTCGATGCCCGGGACGATGACGTACGCGGCCACTGTCCACCACCATTTCACTCGTCGCTCCCTACGATCACGGGAGTACCTGGCGCAGATTCTGTTGGATGCATCAGGGCAGTGGCAGTGGCACAAGTGATCTCAAAGAAGATGGTGCGGACAACAATGGAATCACTCGACCGGATAGACCGAGACATCCTCGCCCTGCTCCAGACCGACGGCCGTCTGACCGGCGCGGAGATAGGGCGCCGCGTCGGACTTTCGCAGCCTGCGGCCAGCGCACGCATCCAGCGGCTGGAGAAGAACGGCGTCATCACCGGCTACCGAGCCGTGGTCGACCCGGCAGCCCTCGGTCTGAACATTCACGCGGTCATCCGGCTGCGCACCACGCACGCCCAGCTATCGCGCGCCCTGGACTTCGCCTCCCGGACCTCCGAAATCGCCTCCACCCTCAGAGTCACCGGGGAAGACTGCCTCATCTTTGACATCTACTGCCCGCAGGCAGGACGACTCGAAGAAGTTGTCGACGCACTTGCCCGTTACGGCCCCGTCACCACATCTCTCGTGCTCCGCGCCTACCCCCCCAAGCCTCTGACCGACGCCACGTATGTGTGACATCCCCTGAGTTCTCCTGAGCCGCGCTGAGAGCCGAGGCCCGTGGCCAGGGCGTTCTCCCTCCTTGGAGCGCTCTGTCACCAGGTGACGCAACTTCGGATTCCTGACGCGTTCTCGTCGCATCCGACCGATCCGCGGTCCGGCCGAAGGTGAGGAGGCTCGGGTTGGCGCTGGCAGTCATACGCGACCTGCGCGAGTTCGGCGATCCGGCCTCGGCGGAGGAGCTGGAGCAGCACACCACCGGGCCAGTGGCGCGGCTGTCTCCCGGTGTTGGACCGGGTCTCCTGACGGGGTCCTGACAGGTCACGCCGTACGCTCTCGTTCATGTCTGCCGAATCCGTGATTCTGCGCCCCGTCGGCGAGGACGACCTCCTCTTGCTGGAACGCTTCCTCACCGAGCCAGAGACGGCGGGGCCGTTCCAGTGGTACGGCTACACCGACCCGCGGCGGTTCCGGCAGCGCTGGACGGAGAACCGGCTGCTCGGTGAGGACGGCGGTCAGCTCATCGTCACGGCAGGAGACGAGCCGCTGGGGTTCGTCGCCTGGCGGAAGGTCGTCGTCACGGCCTCCACCCACTGCTGGAACATGGGCGCCCAGCTGCTGCCCGAGGCCCGCGGCCGGGGCATCGGCACCCGGGCCCAGCTACAGCTCGTCCGGTACCTCTTCGCCCACACATCCGTGATGCGGATCGAGGCCGACACCGAGGCCGAGAACATCGCCGAGCAGCGGGCCCTGGAGAAGGCCGGGTTCACCCGCGAGGGCGTACTGCGGGGCATCGTCTTCCGGGACGGCCGGTGGCGCGACGGCGTCGCCTACAGCGTGCTGCGCGACGACCCACTGCCCGCCGACGTGTGAGGCGTACACCTCGTTGTGCCCTGTTCTCGCATCGCTCCGGCGAACGGACATGTAGCGCTGTGTAACGCTCAGGGCGCGCGGCCGGTGGCCGAGCAGGTGCCCAGGGCCAGGACTTCGCGACTGACCCGTGGTCCCTTTGGGTTTGCCACGTCACGTCAGTAGTTGGTCGCCGAGGGGCTGCGCAGGTAGAGAACGAGGTGTCTGTCCAGGGACTGGCGATGCTCGGCGCTGACCGGTGAATACGGGTAGGGGCCCGGTCGAGAGAGAGGACGCGAAGACGTGGATGTGTATGAGGCCGTGGACAGCCGCAGGGCCGTGCGGGCGTTCAGCGATGAGCCGGTACCCAAAGAGATACTCGAACGAGTGCTGGCGGCTGCGACGCGGACTCCGTCGAGCGGGAACCTCCAGCCGTGGCACGTGTATGTCGTGACCGGCGAGCCCCTGGCCGAACTGAAGAGGCGCGCGAAGGCCAGGGCACTGGCGGGAGACCCGGGTGACCAGCGGGAGTATCCGATGTACCCGGCCGAACTGAACTCGCCCTATGTGGACCGCTTCTCCGCCGCGGCCGCCCAGCGGTACAAAGCGCTGGGAATCGAGCGCGACGACCCCGACAGGCCCAAGAAGATCGCCGCCTTGAACTCGGAGGCGTTCGGGGCACCGGTCGTATTGTTCTGCTACCTGGACCGGACGATGGGGCCCGGACAGTGGGGGGACGCAGGCATGTATCTGCAGACGGTCATGCTGCTGCTGAGGGCTGAAGGATTGCACAGCTGCCCCCAGGTGATGTGGACCATGTACCGCAAGAGCGTCAGCCAGACAGTCGGTGCCGACGACGGGCTCGTGCTGTTCTGCGGCGTCTCGGTGGGATTCGAGAAGGAAGGCGTGCCGCGGCTGCGTACCGGGCGGGCGGACATGACGGAAACAGTGAGCTTCATCGGAGTGTGACCGCTGGTCAGTCAAGATCTACAGGGGACACACGTCACTGCCGGAGGATGCCAGGCCGCTGGCCGAAGAAGACACGGGTGCTGACGAGGCTGCCCGGCCCGATCCCCCGGCACCAGGCGCGTGTGCCGGTGGGGTGGAACAGCTGGGACTGCCCTGGCGAACTCGATCGGCTCGGATCTCATCGCGGCTCGGGCTCGGGAAGGGGCTGTGCGCACCAGATCGTCTTGCCCTCGGTGGTGTGCCGGGTGCCCCACCCCTGGGTGAGCTGGGCGACGAGCAGCAGGCCCCGGCCGCCCTCGTCGAAGGCGCGCGCCCGGCGCAGGTGCGGGGCGGTGTTGCTGGCGTCGGAGACCTCGCAGATCAGGGAGGTGTCACGGATGAGCCGTAGCCTGATCGGGGGCTCGCCGTATCTGATGGCGTTGGTGACCAGCTCGCTGACGACCAGTTCGGTGACGAACGACATCTCCTCCAGGCCCCAGACGTCCACCTGGTCGACGGCGAATTTTCTGGCGTGCGGCACCTGCGCGGTGTCGGGTTCGACGTCCCAGTCGGCGACGTGCCGGGGATCCAGCGCAAGAGTGCGAGCGAGCAGCAGAGCGGCGTCGTCGGTGCGGCGTTCGGGGAGCATGGCGCCCGTCACCGTGTCGCAGAGGTCCTCCAGCGAGGTGGCCGAGTGGTTCAGGACACGCTGCAGTTCGGTGATGCCCTGGTCGGCGTCGCGCTCGCGGCAGTCCACCAGTCCGTCGGTGTAGAGGGCGAGCAGGCTGCCCTCGGGCAGCTCGACTTCGGTCGCCTCGAAAGGCAGCCCACCGACGCCGAGCGGTGGTCCCGGCTGTGCGGAGCTCGGGAGCCTGGTGCCGTCCGGGGAGATGATCAGCGGCAGCGGATGACCCGCGCTCGCCACCGCGAAGCGGCGGGAGACCGGGTCGTAGACGGTGTACAGGCAGGTGGCCCCGAACTCGCCGGTCGGCTGGAAGTTACCGGCGGGCTGCAGGTCGCTGGAAAGGTGGATGACCAGGTCGTCCAGGTGGGTGAGCAACTCGTCCGGCGGCAGGTCCACGTCGGCCAGGGTGCGGACCGCCGTGCGCAGCCGGCCCATGCTGGCCGAGGCGTGCAGGCCGTGACCGACGACATCCCCGACGACCAGGGCGACCCGGGCACCGGAGAGTGGGATGACGTCGAACCAGTCACCGCCCACTTCCGCGCCGGTCCCGGCGGGCAGGTAGCGGGATGCCACCTCAAGCGCCTCCTGGCTCGCCAGCCCCTGCGGCAGCAGGCTGCGCTGCAGGGTCAGCGCGGTCGTGCGCTCGCGCGCGTACCGGCGGGCGTTGTCGATGGCGATGGCTGCCTTGGCAGTGAGCTCTTCGGCGAGGATCAGGTCGTCGGCGGTGAAGGCCTCGGGCCGGTCACTGCGGGAGAACGCGACGACGCCGAGCAGCGTACCGCGGGCCCGGAGCGGCACGGTGATCCGGCCGGTCAGCCCGTCCGCGGCGATGGACTCGTCGATCAACGGGTTGCCCGGAGGCCAGTGAGCCGGGTCGGCGGCGAGGCCGGGCCCGAAGGCCCATTCGCCGCCCTGGCCGGGTTCGGCCGCGAGCTGGACCGTGGACCTGCCGGTGGCCATGCAGCGGGCGGCGACGGAACCGGGAGCGTGGCTGACCGGCGTCGTGGGCCCGCGAGCCCGGACGGTGTCCTCCTTCGCGCTGTGCCGGGCGGCACGGCTGAGCACGATGGTCTTGCCAGGGGTGAACTCGGACCCGGAGGGCGGCTCCTCTCCGCGCAGCACCTCGTCGAAGAGATCCACGGTGACGAGGTCGGTGAACGCCGGCACCGGGGTCGTGGCCAGTTCCTGGGCGGTGCCGATCACATCGAGTGTCCGGCCGATGCCGCCGCTGGCCTCGTTGAGCATGAGCAGGCGCTGCCGGGCCCAGTACTCGGCGCTCATGTCGAATCCCCAGTTGGCGACCGCGCGGACCCTGCCCTCGGCGTCCCGGACGGGCCATATGCTGGTGGCCCAGGCGTTGGCGTAGTTACTGCCGAGGGGGCGGAAGACGGTGATGAGACGCGCGGGCCTGCCCGTCCTCGCCACTTCGGAGAGCTGGTCGGTGTAGGGCTTGTCGTCCCTTTCGGGAAACAGTGAGCGGTCGAATTCGGGAAACAGCTCGCGGTACTTCTTACCGAGCACCTGCTCCTCGGAGTGCGCGATCACCCGGCCCGAGGAGGCGTTGATCCACAGGAACCGCAGCTCAGGGTCGTAGACGCCCAGAGCGAAGGGGCACTGTTCGAAGGCCAGGTCGGCGATCACCGGGCGCAGCTCCCAGCGTTGGACGGTCACCGCATGGCCCAGCGTCCGGCCGTCGGCGTCGAACAGCGGGTGAGCCGACACGAGAGCGTCCAGCGTGGAACCGTCCCGGTGGCGCAGGGGGGTGAGCCCCGTGTGGTCGGGGCCGCTGACGTAGCTCTCGGGGAAGCCAGGTGGCAGGGGAGCGGCCAGCAGGTCGCTCACGGGGCGCCCGACGGTCTCCTCTGCCGTCCAGCCCAGCAGCAGACGCCCGCTCTCGCTCCAGCCGCTCACCAGGCCGTCCGGGTCCACCACAAGCGCGGCAATGGGGGCGTCTTGCTTGCCGGCCATGTCCACGCGCGACACCTCCGTCCGGACAGCCGGGCCCGTCAGGGCCGGTTCCCAGCCACAGCTTCCAGCCTAGATCGGCTTCCGCTCCACGGCGCCCCGGCCGGTGCGCTCGGGATCGCCGGGTGCCGGAGTGCGCGGCGCCGGCGCCGCCGCCGCGCCCTGCACGACGACAACGGCGTCTCGCCCCTGAGTGCAGCATGCGCGGGCACGGTGGCGGAGCTGGGCGGTGGGGCCGTCACCAGCCTGTCGGCAGACCGGAGAGGAACGAGGTGAGCCGGTCGGCGATGATCCGGTCGTCGTGGGCCGAGTAGTGATAGTTGCAGCCGAGGAAGTCCAGGCCCGAGCTGTCGAGGGACCAGTAGCGGACTCCGCTGTCACCGGCGTCGTTGCGTGCCTTCACCACCTGCTGGACGTGCTCGGCGTACTGGCCGGTGCCGACGGCCACGATGGTGGTTCCGGTCCCGTAGCGCGTGCGCAGCTTCTGGAGGAAGTCGGTGTAGGCGCTGCGGTAGGCGGCCGCGAGGCTTTCGGGCGTCCACGACTCACCGGGGTCGAGGGGGGAGAAGTCGTTGGTGCCGAGGTTGACCACCACGACCTGGGGGCGCCAGGTGCCCGGGTTCTGCCAGACGTCGCCGGAGACGCTCTGCAGGGCACGGTCATAGAAGGTCCGGTAGGTGACGTCCGGGGAGCCTCCGCCGTAGTTGCGCACCATGCCGAGGCCCGAGAAGCCGTTGATCTGGTAGTCGGCGTTCAGTTGCCGGGCGGTGAGGGCGCCGTAGCTCACGTCGGCGTTGGTGGAACGCTTGAGCTGGTCCGAGGTGCAGTCTCGGGAGTTCGATAGGTTGCCGTAGCCCACCGTGAGGGAGTCACCGATGAACTCGATCTGGCGGCTGCGGGCCGCCGGCTTGCTGAGTACGGCACCGCCGGGAGCGGCCACGAAGCCCCCGAACGTGCTGATGTCTCCCGGGGTGTCGTTGCGCTTGACGAGCCGGACGGTGTGCTCACCGTTCTGCAGGCCGTTGATCCAGTGCGTGGTGTCGCCGGGCGTGACGAGTGTGGTGACGGTGGTTCCGTCGACCTGGACGTCGTAGTCGGCGGCCGAGTCGTTGAGTACGATCCCGACACCGGTGCCGCTGACGCGGCCCTCGAAGTACACGCCGGGCCAGCTGTACTGCACGGTGTTTCCGGCGTCCTTGACCCGCCCCGCGGTGTGCACCTGGGCCAGTACTCCCGTCGCGGGGACGAGCTGCCACTGCTGGTTGGCGCCGCCCCAGTCGGTGAACTGCACGACCTTGCCGCCGTCCGCGGTGGAGGCGTTGTCCACCTCAAGGGCCTTGCCGCTGTTGCGGTTGAGCAGCCGCACGTAACCGTCCGGCGAGTCGGCCAGCCGGAACTGCTGGTTGCTGCCGTTCGCGTCGGTCCACTGCACGACGTCGGCATGGTCGGCCGTGGAGTAGCCGGACACGTCCAGCACCTTGCCGGAGTGCTGCGCCTTCAGCCGGTAGTAACCGCCGCCCGAGTCCAGGAGCTGGAACCGCTGGTTGGCCCCGTCGTTGCGGGTCCACTGCTGGATGGCCGCCCCGTCGGCGGTACTCGCCCCCGACACGTCGAGCGCCTTGCCACTGCCCCGGTTGACCAGCGTGTACCACGCACTGGTATCCACCGTGGCGGCCCGCGCCGTCCCGGCCGTGCCCAACCCGGCCAGGAGCGCCGCCAGCAAAGCGGTCACCGCGGCGAGCACCCCCGCACGCCTCCCGCGCCCCCAGCCCCATGGCTTTAATGTCATATGCATGCCATCTCTCTGCATTTCTGTCCCTTTCACCGAGTGAGGCCCGGCAGCGTCGAAGTTCGAGGTATGGACGTTCGCACCGTCGGCGGCGGGCTTCGCCGGCTACAGCGCGGTGAAGCTCCACAGCAGGTTGGTGCTGCTTCCGTATGTCCATTGCTTGGTGGCGGAGCCCGAGTCGACGTTGCCGCCGCCGTCGAGGACCAGGCCGGTGGTGCGGTTGGCGATCGAGTAGCGGTCGCCGCCCCGGTGGGTGATCGTCCACTGCTGGTTGGTGCCACCGTTCCAGGGGGCCTGCCTCGCGGCGGATCCGTCGGCGGTGGCGCCCCAGCCGTCGGCGACCATGCCGTTGGTGCGGTTGACCAGCTTGTAGTAGCCACCGCCGACCGCCTCCGCCTGCCACTGCAGGTTCGAACTGCCGTCCCAGGTCCACTGCTTGAGGTTGGCGCCGGAGGCCACGCCGCCGCCGCTGTCCAGGGCGAGTCCGTCGGTGGCGTTGGTGATCCGGAAGTACGTCGCAGGGTTGAACTGGACCTTCAGCGAGGTGATCTGGTCGTTGTCGCCGGTGACCCGGAGGTCGGGGTTGTCGGCGGTGAAGGTCCAGGAGGTGCCGGTGAAGTTGTCTTCCGCGTAGCCGATCACCTGGTAGCCGGGGGCCGGCCGGAGGGAGGAGATGGTGCGCGCTCCCAGTCCGGCAGTGGTCAGTTCGTCCGCGGTGTAGTCGCCGACGGTGAGCACGGCGGCCTTGCCGGTGTAGTCGACGTCCGCGAACACGACGGCGCCGACGAGCGGTTTCAGGATGGGGATCGCGCCGGAGAAGGCGAGCTTCAGCACGTAGGCGTTGGCGTTGTAGGGCGCCGAGGACGGCAGGGTGACCGTGAGGCCGGAGGAGCTCTGGGTCGGCGTCGGCAGGTCGATGTAGGTGCCGGCGGTGTCGCCGAGGAGCTGCACGGAGGTCAGCGAGGAGAGGTTGATCCGGTCCGAGCTGAGGGTCTTGATCGTCAGTGAGCTGCCGGGCCAGCCCAGGACGGTGGCGTACAGGACGTTGTCGGCCTTGTTGCGCGTGAAGCGGATGTCCTGCGGGGTGCCGGCGTGCGGGGTGGTGAACGCGCCGCCGCCCATCTTCGTCGGGCCCTCGCCGTACGCCGTCCAGGCGCGGGTCGCGTATATCGACTCGCCGAAGCGCTTCAGGTGGTCGCCGATACCGAGGAGGATGTCCTTCTGGGCCTGGGGGATGGTGCCGTCGGCCATCGGCGCGATGTTCAGCAGCACGTTGCCGTTCTTGCTGACCCGGTCGATGAACGAGTGCAGCATCTGCTGGATGCTGTAGTAGCCGATGCCCTGCGTGTAGCACCAGCTGCTGCTGGAGATGCTGTCGTCGGTCAGCCAGTACGGGGTGGTGAGGTCGGCCGGGCCGCCGCGTTCGTAGTCGAAGATCTCGCCCTTGCTGTTCATGCCGTCCTTGTAGGTGGCGACCACCTCACGGCCCCAGCTGCCCGCCTGGTTGTAGTAGTACGCCAGGAAGTTCAGGCGCTGGGTCTCGTCGACGGCGTCCAGCTTCCAGTCCTGCCACAGGATGTCGGGCTGAGCGCGGTCGATGACCTCCTTGAGCTTGTCGAACCAGCGTTGGTTCTCCGCGGCCGAACCCGTCTGCGCGTAGAGCTTCTTGAGGCTGGGATCCGTCTGCACGGGGACGAATTCGTAGTAGCCGTTGAAGTGGTACGCGTGGTGCATGGCCACCAGCAGCTTCAGTCCCTTGGCGCGGATGGCCGTGGAGAACAGGTGCAGCAGGTCGAGTCCCGGGCCCTTGTTCACCGAGTTCCACTCGTTGACCTGGCTGTCCCACATCGAGAAGCCGTCATGGTGCTCGGCGACCGGGCCGGCGAACCTGGCACCGGCATCGACGAACAACTGCACCCACTCGTCGGGGTCGAACTGCCCGCCGGCCGACTTCAGCTTCGGCGCGAACTTCACGAAGTTGCCCGCGAGGTCCTGGGCCCCGTTGATGAAGTTGTGGTACGGCCATGCCGACGGCTGGCCGTAGGTCGCGATGTGGTGCTTGTTCTCGTTGCTTCCGTCCTGGTACATGCTGCGCGGGTACCACTCGTTGCCGAACGCGGGGACGCTGAAGACACCCCAGTGGAAGTAGATCCCGAACTTCGCGTCCTGGAACCACTCCGGGGCCGGCGGGTGCTGGTCGACCGAGTTCCAGTCGGGTGTGTATGTGCTGGGCGCCGCCTGGGCGACGTCGGCGCCGAACACACCTCCGGCAACGGCCGCCGCGGCCACGCAGGTGGCACCGGCCAGGAAGTGGCGTCTGTTGATCGAACTCGACATGGAGACATCCCTGGTGCGAAGGGGGTAGAGGGGAGGGAACACAGGGCGACACGAGTCGGCGTGGCCGCTGTGCATGAGGCGCCGCTTGTTACGCATGAAGGTCCGCCATGTGTCCCTGGGATGTCAACCGGTGTGCAGGGATGAAAGTGGCCGCAGCGTCAGGCGAGTTGCACCATTTATTTGCCTCTGTCATGTATCGAGAGCATGCAAACATGGAATGTCTCGCGGTGCGATGTGGCCAACCAGGGCCATCGGGCGATGGCTATTGATGGGATGCATATTTCCTTCGGCTCCCGGCCCCCTTGCTCGCGGGCGCGCATGAGCTGGGATTTCGGCACTACTTGTACGGAAGTCTGGACAGGCGCCCGATCGTGCCTCTATAAACATCCCATCTCTAGCGCGCGGCGATACGCAGCTGTCGTCGAGGCGCAACATTTCCCGCTACGGGACCGGCGCGAGGAAGCACCGATGAGAGTCAGACACGCCCTCTGTTCCGCCGTCACCGCCCTGTCCGCACTGGCGCTGCTCAGCGCGTGCGGCAGCGGCTCCACCAGTGCGGGTTCGTCGAGTGGCGCACCGCTGGTCGGCGTCGACTACCCGCGCTCCGACACCGACTTCTGGAACTCCTACATCAAGTACACGCCCCAGTCCGCCAAGGAGCTGGGCCTGGAGCTGAAGACCACCAACTCGCAGAACGACGTCGCCAAACTCACCGCCAACGCGCAGACGTTCATCAGCCAGGGCGTGAAGGGCGTCGCGATGGCCCCGCAGGACACCGCCGCCATCGCGCCCACCCTGGCGCAGATGGAGGCGAAGCACATCCCGGTCGTCACCGTCGACACCCGCCCCGACACGGGCAAGGTCTACATGGTCGTACGTGCCGACAACCGTGCCTATGGCGAGAAGGCCTGCCAGTTCCTCGGCGCCAAGCTCGGCGGCAAGGGCAAGGTCGCGATGCTGCAGGGCGACCTCTCCTCCATCAACGGCCGTGACCGCACCGAGGCGTTCAACGCGTGCATGAAGAAGAACTACCCCGGGATCAAGGTCTTCGGGGAGGCCACCAACTGGGACGGCGCGGTCGCGGCGCAGAAGCTGCAGACCGATCTGACCGCCAACCCGGACATCAAGGGCATCTACATGCAGTCCAGCTTCGCCCTGTCCGGCACCCTCCAAGTCCTCAAGCAGAAGGGTCTGTTGGCTGGTCCCAAGGACGAGAAGCACGTCTTCGTCGTCTCCAACGACGGCATCCCCGAGGAACTCAAGGACATCGCCGCCGGTCAGATCGACGCCACCGTCTCCCAGCCGGCCGACCTCTATGCCAAGTACGCCCTCTACTACCTCAAGGCCGCGATCGACGGAAAGACGTTCAAGCCCGGCAAGACCGACCACGACAGCACGATCATCCAGGTCCGCGACGGCCTGCTTGAGGACCAGCTCTCCGCCCCGCTGGTCACGGCCGACGGCGGCACCTACGGCGGGGTCCCGAGCCTGAAGAGCGATGACAAGTCCCTGTGGGGCAACAACCTCGGCTGATCCCTTTCGGCACGCAACGGCCCACGAGCACAAGGCGGTTGAGATGAGCGACGGGGAGCGAGCAGTCACCCCCGCGCCCGCCCCGGCGGACGACGGACGGGTCCTGGTGGACCCGCCCGTCGTCGAGGCGACGGGCATAGTCAAACGATTCGGTCCGACGGTGGCTCTGAACGGCGCCCGGATCACCGTCCGGCCCGGCGAGACCCACGCGCTCGTCGGCCGCAACGGAGCAGGCAAGTCGACCCTGGTGTCGGTCCTCACCGGCCTGCAGACCCCCGACGAGGGAACGGTGACCTTCGGCGGCGAGCCCGCCCCTCGGCCCAGCGACCGAGACGGCTGGCGGGAACGTGTGGCCTGCGTCTACCAGAAGTCGACGATCATTCCCGCGCTGACCGTCGCCGAGAACCTCTTTCTGAACCGGCACGACCACGGACGCAGCCGGCTCATCAGCTGGCAGGCCACCCGTCGCCGCGCACAGGATGTGCTGTCGACCTGGTCGGTGGACGTCGACCCGCACGCCCCGGCCGGTGAACTGAGCGTAGAGCAGAGGCAGTTCGTCGAGATCGCCCGCGCGTTGTCCTTCGGGGCACGGTTCATCATCCTCGACGAGCCGACCGCCCAACTCGACGGCGCTGCCGTCAACCGGCTGTTCGGCCGCATCCGGGACCTGCAGCGCCAGGGCGTGACCTTCCTGTTCATCAGCCACCATCTCCAGGAGATCTACGAGATCTGTGACATGGTGACGGTGTTCCGCGACGCCCGGCACGTCATCACGGCCCCGGTCGCGGAACTGCCCCGCGCCGAGCTTGTCGCCGCCATGACCGGCGAGGCGGCGGTCGACCGGCAAGGCGAACGGGCGAGCACCCTCACCCCCGGCGCCACGGCCGCGCTGAGTGTCCGGGCTCTGCGGGGCGACGCGTACGACGACGTCGGTTTCGAGGTGGCCGCCGGGGAGATCGTGGGACTCGCGGGCGCCGCCGGCAGCGGGCGCACCGAGGTCGCCGAGACCGTCGTAGGGCTGCGGGCGCCGACGGCGGGCGAGGTGGAGATCGCCGGAAGCCGGCCACGGCCGGGAAGTGTGCCCGCGGCGCTCGCCGCCGGCGCCGGGTTCGTCCCCGAGGACCGCCACCATCAGGGTTTCGTCCCCGATATGTCGATCGCCGACAACGCCACACTGTCCGTACCCAAGCGCCTCGGGCCGGGCGGGTTCCTGAGCCGCGGCCGCCGGGACCGGCTCGCCGAGGGCATGATCGAGAACCTCGCGATCAAGACTCCCGGGCCCGAACTGCCCGTCTCCGCCCTGTCCGGAGGCAACCAGCAGAAGGTCGTCATGGCCCGCGCCCTGGCCGACGATCCGCGTCTGCTGGTCCTGATCAACCCGACCGCGGGCGTGGATGTGCGCTCCAAGGAGTTCCTCCTCGGCAAGGTCGAGGAGACCGCGCAGGCCGGCACGGGGGTGCTCATCGTCTCCGACGAACTCGACGACCTGCGCATGTGCGACCGGGTCCTGGTGATGTTCCAGGGCCGTGTGACCTCAGAGATCGCCCGCGGCTGGCACGACCACGACCTCGTGGCCGCGATGGAAGGAGTGGACCTGCATGCCTGAGGTGATGCCTGAAACCGTACTCGCGGACACGGCCACCGCCGAGCCGCGGGCCAAGCGGACGGCCTTGCTCGGCGGCCGGATACCCCTCGCGCGACTGCGTGATCTGGCACTCGTACCGGCGATCGCGGTCATCGCGATCGTCGGCCAGATCGTCAACCCCGTCTTCCTGCAGGCGGACAACCTCATCAACGTCCTGCAGACCATGTCCGAGATGGCCCTGCTGGTCCTGGCCCAGGCGATGATCCTGATCGTCAAGAAGATGGATCTCTCCCTGGAGTCCACCATGGGCCTCGCGCCCGGTGTGGCGGCCTGGCTCGTGGTGCCGACCGGCGCCGGACACGGCCTCGGGCTCCTGCCCGGCGCCTGGGCGGTCCCGGTCACGCTCGCCGTGGGCGCGCTGGTCGGCGTGGTCAACGCCCTGCTGATCATCCGCTTCGGCCTCAACGGCTTCATCGTCACCCTCGGCATGCTGATCGTCCTGCGCGGTGTCCTCACCGGCATCTCCGGCGGTCAGACCTTCTTCCAACTCCCGCCTTCGATGCTGTACTTGGGTACCGCGGAATGGTTCGGGATGCCCGCGTCCATCTGGATCTGCCTGCTGCTGTTCGCCGTCGCCATCGTCGTCCTCGGCTGGACCAGCTTCGGCCGTTCGCTGTACGCCATCGGCGGCAACGTCGACGCCGCGAAGGCGGCCGGCATCCGCACCGACCGGGTGCTGTGGATCGTCATCGTCACCGGCAGCGTGCTCGCCGCCCTCGCCGGGCTGATGCTGTCCGGACGACTGGCCTCCGTCGCCTCGGCGCAGGGCAACGGCTACATCTTCACCGTCTTCGCCGCCGCCGTCATCGGCGGGATCAGCCTCAATGGCGGCAAGGGCACCATGTTCGGGGCGTTCAGCGGCATCCTGCTGCTGTTCATGATCCAGAACGTGCTCACGCTGGCAGGCGTCCCCGCCCAGTGGATCGGCGCCCTCAACGGCCTGATCATCCTGGTCGCGCTGACCATCTCCCGCATCACGGGCGGCAAGGTCCAGGAGTGATCCGGTCGGTCGTCCAGGCCACCCCGACACCCTCCGCCGCCTCACACCTCGTCGCAAGGGGCCGTACCGCCCCTGCCCTCACAGGAGTTGCCGCCATGTCATCCGCCCTGCCCGCTTCCCCGGCTGTTGCCCGCATCACCGCCCTGGACGTGCTGGACGTGCGTTTCCCGACGTCCGAGCACCTGGACGGGTCGGACGCGATGAACCCGGAACCCGACTACTCCGCCGCCTACGTCGTCCTGCGCACCGACGCCGGCGACGGCCTGGAGGGCCACGCCCTGGCCTTCACCACCGGCCGCGGCAATGATGTACAGGCCGCCGCCATCGCGGCTCTCGCCCCGCACGTGGTGGGCCTCTCGGTCGAGGAGGTCTGCTCCGACCTCGGCGCGTTCTCCCGCACTCTGGTCCACGACCCCCAACTGCGCTGGCTGGGCCCGGAGAAGGGGGCCATCCACATGGCCACCGGAGCGGTCGTCAACGCCGCCTGGGACCTGGCCGCCAAGCGTGCGGGCAAGCCCGTGTGGCGCTTCCTCGGCGAGATGTCCCCGCAGGAGCTGGTCGCGCAGGTCGACTTCCGCTGGCTCAGTGACGCCCTCACCCCCGAGGAGGCCCTGGAGATCCTGCGCCGCGCCGAAGCCGGCCGTGAACAGCGCATCGGCCACCTGATCGACCAGGGCTACCCCGCCTACACCACCACCCCCGGCTGGCTCGGCTACTCCGACGAGAAGCTGGCCCGCCTCGCCCGCGAGGCCGTCGCCGACGGCTTCACCCAGATCAAGCTGAAGGTCGGCGCGTCCCTGGAGGACGACGTACGGCGCATGCGCACCGCCCGCGAGACGGTCGGCGACGGCATCCGCATCGCGGTGGACGCCAACCAGAGATGGGACGTCCAGGCCGCGATCGACTGGATGCGCGCCCTGGCCCCCTACCAGCCGTACTGGATCGAGGAGCCCACCTCCCCCGACGACATCCTCGGCCACGCCGCCGTCCGCAATGCCGTCACCCCCATCAAGGTCGCCACCGGCGAGCACATCGCCAACCGGGTCGTCTTCAAGCAGCTCCTCCAGGCCGGCGCGGTGGACATCGTGCAGATCGACGCCGCGCGGGTCGGCGGCGTGGGCGAGAACATCGCGATCCTGCTGCTCGCCGCCAAGTTCGGGGTGCCGGTCTGCCCGCACGCCGGCGGCGTCGGCCTGTGCGAGATGGTCCAGCACCTGTCGATGTTCGACTACGTCGCCGTCTCCGGCACGACCGAGGACCGCGTCATCGAGTACGTCGACCATCTGCACGAGCACTTCGTCGAGCCGGTGCGCATCGTCGACGGCCACTACCTGACGCCGACGCTGCCGGGACTGAGCGCGCAGATGCACCCCGAGTCCCTCAAGGAGTTCTCGTACCCCGACGGTCCGGTCTGGTCCTCCCGTGTCTGACGTCCCGGACCTCTGGAAGGAGAGGAAACTCCCGTGCTCCTGACCGAACTACTGCATCCCGGCATCCTCGAATCGCTGGCCGGAGCCGGTCACGGCGCCCGCGTCCTGCTCGCCGACGGCCACTACCCGGCCAGCACCGCCACCGGCGCGCGCGCCAGAACCGTCCACCTCAACCTGGCTCCCGGCCTCCTGGACGTCACCACCGTGCTCGACGTCCTGCTGCGCGCCCTGCCCGTCGAGTCGGCCCACGTGATGGTCCCGCCCGAGGGCGAACCGGAGCCACCGGCCATCGCCGAGTACCGCTCGATGCTGGCGCCCCTCCCGGTCGACACGCTCGGGCGCTTCGAGTTCTACGACGCCGCCCGCTCACCCGACCTGGCGCTGGCGATCGTCACCGCCGACACCCGTACCTACGCCAACCTGCTGCTGACCATCGGTGTCCGCGCTGAAGGGACCCTGACGACACGATGACACTCGCCGTCCGTTACACGGCCGCCCGCACCCTGGACACGGCTGTCGCACCCAGTACGCCGCCCGGACCCGGCGAGGTGGAGCTGGCCCCCGCCTACGTCGGTATCTGCGGCACCGACCTGCACATCTTCCACGGCGACATGGACGCCCGGGTCGCCGCGCCCGCCGTCCTGGGACACGAGATGTCCGGCCGGATCGTACGCGTCGGTCCGGGCGTCGAGGACTGGCAGCCCGGCGACGCGGTGACCGTGATGCCGTTGCGCTGGGACGACACCTGCCCGGCCTGCCGCTCCGGGCATCAACACATCTGCCAGCACCTGGACTTCATCGGCATCGACTCCCCGGGCGCGATGCAGCAGCGCTGGACCGTGCCCGCCTCGACACTCCTCCGGCTGCCCGACTCCCTGCCCCTGGACCTCGCCGCACTCGTCGAGCCCACCGCCGTCGCCGTGCACGACGTGGGCCGCGCTCAGGTCGCCGAGGGTGAGAAGGCCGTCGTGGTCGGCGGCGGCCCGGTCGGCGTCCTGATCGCGCTGGTCGCCCGAGCCGCGGGCGCTGACGTCCGGGTCGTGGAGCTGAACGCCCACCGCCGTCTGCTGGCCGAGGAGTTGGGTCTGACGGTGTGGAGTCCGGGTGACGACGACGTGCCGGCGCTGGTGCGGGAGTGGACCGGGGACGCGGGCGCGGACGTCGCCTTCGAGGTGTCCGGCGCGGCGGGCGGCGTGGACACGGCGGTCGACGTGCTGGGTGTGCGCGGCCGTCTCTGCCTCGTCGCCATCCACCCCCGGCCGCGCGAGGTCAACCTGCACCGCTTCTTCTGGCGCGAACTGACCTTGGTGGGCGCCCGGTTGTACGACCGCGGCGACTTCGAGAAGGCGGTGACCCTGGTGGCGGACGGGACGATCCCGGCCGAGCGGCTGATCAGCAAGGTAGTGCCCCTCACCCAGGCGCCCGCCGCCTTCGAGGCCCTGGAGGGCGGCGGTGACGTGATGAAGATCCTCGTGGACTGCACCGACGACGCCCAGGGAGGCGCCGTATGACCGCCTTCGACCTCACCGGGAAGCTCGCCGTCGTCACCGGAGCCCGGCGCGGCATCGGCCGGGCCATGGCCCGCGCGCTCGCCGAGGCGGGCGCGGACGTGATCGGCGTCAGCGCCTCGCTTGAGGAGTCCGGCAGCGCGGTGGAGAAGGACGTCCTCGCCGCGGGCGGTACGTTCGAGGCGATCCGCACCGACTTCGCCGATCCCGGGGCCGTACGTGCCCTGGGCGCGGACCTCGCCGGGCGCGAGCGGCCGGTGGACATCCTGGTCAACAACGCGGGCACGATCCGCCGCTCTGCGGCCGCCGAACACCCGGACAGCGACTGGGAGTTGGTGCTCCAGGTCAACCTCAACGCGCAGTTCGCGCTGAGCCGTGCGGTGGGCGCGTCGATGGTGGCCCGCGGCCAGGGGAAGATCATCTTCACGGCTTCCCTGCTCAGCTTCCAGGGTGGCATCACCGTTCCCGGCTACACCGCCGCCAAACACGGCATCGCGGGTCTGACCAAAGCGCTGGCCAACGAGTGGGCTCCGCACGGCGTCAACGTCAACGCCATCGCGCCCGGCTACATCGCCACCGACAACACCCAGGCCCTGCGGGACGACCCAGTGCGCAGCAAGGCCATCCTGGACCGTATCCCGGCCGGCCGCTGGGGGGATGCCGACGACCTGGCGGGCGCCACGGTGTTTCTCGCCTCGGACGCCGCCGCCTACGTCCACGGCGTCGTCCTGCCCGTGGACGGGGGATGGCTCGGCCGATGACCGCCAACGACCTGGCCTCCGTGCTGGCCGGAGCCCGCGTGATGCCGGTACTGACGGTGCGGCGCGTCTCGACCGCCGGCCCGCTGGCCGACGCGCTTGCGGCGGGTGGTGCCCGGTGCGTCGAGGTCACGTTCCGCACACCGGACGCCGAGCGGGTGCTCAAGGAGATGGCCGCCCATGGTGGTCTGGCCGTCGGCGCGGGCACCGTCCTCACGCCTGAGCAGGCGAAGCGGGCCGTGGCGGCCGGGGCCCGCTTCGTGGTCTCGCCCGGCTTCGACGCGGAGGTCGTCGCCACGTGCCGCGAGCTGGGCGTGCCCGTGGTGCCCGGCATCGCCACCGCCACCGAGCTGATGCGCGCTCTGAAGGCGGGCCTCGACACCATCAAGCTCTTCCCCGCCGAGCCGCTCGGCGGTCTTCGGATGCTGCGGGCGCTCGCGGCTCCCTTCCCCCAGGCGCGCTTCGTACCGACCGGCGGTATCGACGCCTCCCGCCTGGCCGCCTATCTCGCCCACCCGGCGGTCCTCGCCGTCGGCGGCAGCTGGATGGCGACCACCGACCACCTCCGGCGGGGCGACCACAAGGAGATCCGTCGGCTGACCGCGGAGGCCGTGGAGGCAGCGGAGAGGAGCATGACGTGATCGACGTGGTGGCCCTCGGCGAGGTGATGCTGCGTTTCGACCCGGGGGAGGGGCGGATCCGGACCGCCCGCTCCTTCCAGGTCTGGGAGGGAGGCGGCGAGTACAACGTCGTCCGCGGACTGCGCCGCTGCTTCGGACTGCGCACGGCCGTTGTCACCGCCCTCGCCGACAACGCGGTCGGCCGGCTCGTCGAGGACCTGATCCTCCAGGGCGGTGTCGACACCTCGCTGATCCGCTGGGTGCCCGACGACGGCATCGGCCGCACCGCCCGCAACGGCCTCAACTTCGTCGAACGCGGCTACGGCATCCGCGGCGCGCTCGGCGTCAGCGACCGCGCGCACACCGCCGTCTCCCAGCTGTGCAAAGGGGACGTCGACTGGGACGCCGTGTTCTCGGCCGGGGTGCGCTGGTTCCACACCGGCGGTATCTTCGCCGGCCTGTCCGACACCACGGCGGACGTCGCGGACGAGGCCATGGCCGCGGCCCGCCGCCACGGTGTCACCGTCTCCTACGACCCCAACTACCGCCCCAGCCTCTGGGCCGGCCGCGGTGGCGCGGACCGGGCCCGCGAGGTCGACCTGCGGCTCGCCCGGCACGCCGACGTCGTGGTGGGTGCCCTGGGCCTGGCCGGGACCCACCCAGGGCAGGCGCGCATCGGGGCCGAGGAGGTGACGGGCGCACTCGCCGAGGTGGCCGTTCTGTTGCCCGAGGCGAAAGTACTGGCCACGACCCTGCGCGACGTGCCCTCGGCCGGGGTCAACGACTGGTCCTCGGCCGCCTGGTCCCTCGACACCGGCTTCGTGCCCGGCCCCCGGATGACCGGCCTGTACGTCCTGGACCGCATCGGCTCCGGCGACGCCTTCGCCGCAGGTCTCATCCACGGACTGCTCGCAGGCACCGGCCTGGAGCGCGCCCTGGCCTACGGCACCGCCCACGGCGCGCTCACCATGACCACGCCCGGAGACGTCTCCATGGCCTCGCTCGCCGAGGTCGAGGCGCTGATCACGGGAGGGTCGGCCCACGTCAGACGCTGACCGGCACCCGTCATCCGTATCCCAGGAGCACCACTTGCACCAGCGAAAGATCCAGAACACGTCCGTCTCGCTCACCGAACTCGGCTTCGGGGCGTCCGTGATCGGCAACCTCTACCACGTCACCCCGGCCGACGACGCGAGGGCCGCCGTCGACGCGGCCTGGGAGGCCGGCCTGCGGTATTTCGACACCGCACCGCACTACGGCCTCGGCCTGTCCGAACGCCGTCTGGGCGCCGCCCTGCGGGGCCACCCGCGTGACGCCTACGTCATCTCCTCCAAGGTCGGCAGACTGCTGGTGCCCAATGCGGAGCTACGCGGCGTCGACACCGAGGGCTTCGTCGTACGGGACGACCTGCGCCGCCAGTGGGACTTCAGCCGGGACGGAGTGCTCCGGTCCATCGAGGACACCCTGGAGCGCACCGGCCTGGACCGCCTCGACATCGTCTACCTGCACGATCCGGACGACCACTGGAGGCAGGCGGCCGAGGAGGCCATGCCCACGCTCGCGGAGTTGCGCGACCAGGGCGTGATCGGCGCGATCGGCGCCGGCATGAACCAGTCGGCGATGCTCGCGCGTTTCCTGCGTGAGACCGCGGCCGACGTGGTGATGCTGGCCGGGCGCTACACCCTCCTGGACCAGTCGGCGCTGGACGACGTGCTGCCCACCGCGCGGGAACTGGGCAAGAGCGTGGTAGCGGTGGGTGTCTTCAACTCGGGACTGCTGTCCCAGGACCGGCCCACCGAGGGTATGAAGTACGACTACCAGGACGCCCCACCGGCTCTGGTCGCCCGTGCACGGGCGATCGCCGCGGTCTGCACGGCCCACGGCACCACGCTGCCCGCCGCCGCGATCGCCTTCCCCTACACGCATCCCAGTATCATCAACGTCACCCTCGGCATGCGGAACCCGGAACAGGTCGTACGAAACGTGGAACTCCATCGTCAGCACATCCCCGACGGGCTCTGGGCCGATCTCCGCGCTCAGGGGCTGATCAGGTCGGACGTGCCCGCGGAGCACGGCCGGGGGAGGGAGCCACGTTGTCTCTGACGGACAAGGCCATCGAACGCATCCGTGAGCTGATCCGGACCGGCGCCCTGCCCCCGGGCTCCAAGCTGCCGCCTGAGCCTGACCTGGCCGCCCAGCTGGGGCTCTCCCGCAACCTCGCCCGCGAGGCGGTCAAGGCGTTGGCGGTCGCGCGGGTCCTGGAGGTCCGGCGGGGCGACGGCACGTATGTGACCAGCCTGCAGCCGAGCCTGCTCCTGGAGGGGCTCGGCGGGGCCGTGGAACTGCTCCAGGGCGACTCGGTCGCCCTGCGGGACCTCATGGAGGTGCGGCGGCTCCTGGAGCCGGTCGCCACGGCCCTTGCCGCCACCCGGATCTCCGACGCGCAACTGGCCGAGTTGGGAGGGCACTTGGACGCCATGCGCGAGGCTCGCGACGACGTGGAACAGCTGAACGCCCACGACGTGGCCTTCCATCGCGCCGTCGTCTCGGCCACGGGCAACGAGACCCTGCTCACGCTCCTGGAAAGCATCTCCGGACGCACACTGCGCGCCCGCATCTGGCGCGGTCTGGTCGATGACAAGGCCTCGGGCCGCACCCTCGCCGAGCACGAGGCGATCTTCAACGCCCTGTCCACCCGTGATCCCGCCCTCAGCCAGGCCGCCGCGCTGCTGCACGTGAGCAACACCGAGCAGTGGCTGAGGGAGCACCTGCGCGATCCCTTGGTCTGACGTCGCTGCCCCGCCGATCAGCACCGATCGCTGGGGGCGGAACAGGGCCGCTTCACACCGCATGATCTTCTACCGCACCCCTCGACCGGAAAGACCATGACCAGGATCGACGCACACCATCACATCTGGCGGCCGATGTCCGCCTCCCGTCCGACGACGGGTTCCGGCCCCCGCCGCCGCGCACACAGCTGGCTCGACGCGCCGGAAATGGCCTCCGTGCGGCGGGACTTCACCCTGACGGACCTGGCACGGGAGACCTCGGCGGCGGGCATCGACCGCACGATCCTGGTCCAGGTCCTGCCCGAGGCGGACGAGACCGCGGAGTTCCTGGCCCTGGCCGCGCGGACCGACCTGGTGGCAGGTGTCGTCGGCTGGGCCGACCTCACCTCGAACCGCCTCTCCGACACCCTGGCCGCCCTACGGTCGGCGCCCGGTGGTGAACTCATGGTGGGCATACGCCACCTGGTGCAGAGCGAGCCGGACCCCGACTGGCTGACCCGGCCCGACGTGCACCGGGGCCTGCACACGGTCGCCACCGCGGGTCTCGCCTACGACCTGCTCACCCTTCCGCACCAACTGCCCGCCGCCATCGCCACCGTAAGGGCGCTGCCCGAGCTGACCTTCGTCCTCGACCACCTGTCCAAGCCCCCCATCGCCTGGGGCGAACTCCAGCCGTGGGCGTCGGGGATCCGCCAACTGGCCGCGCAGCCCAACGTGTTCTGCAAGCTGTCCGGCATGGTCACCGAGGCCGAGCGGGACCACTGGAGCACGGTCGCCCTGCGCCCGTACGCCGACGTGGCGCTGGACGCCTTCGGCCCGGAGCGGGTGATGTTCGGCTCGGACTGGCCGGTGTGCCTGCTGGCCGCCACGTACGAGGAGGTCGTCGCCGTAGCCGAAGAGCTGACCGCGGGCCTCACCGAAGCCGAGCGCTCCGAGGTCTTCGGCGGTACGGCGGCCCGCGCCTACCGACTGAGGTAGGAAGACCTGTGAGAGTCCGTTCGGCCTACGGGCAGTCAGGGCTCGACATCGACGTGGACCCGCGCGCGAAACCGTCGCCTGTCCATCGCTGCGCGAACGCGTACGCTCCGGACAGACGGACCGGTCTCCGTGCCCTGCTCACCGGCTTCCCGGCGATCCTTCCCCGTTGACCGGTCCGCACGCCTCACACACCCTTCACCCGAGGAATCTCTGATGACCGCCGCCTTCCACGTCCTGACCACCGGTTACGCCGATACGCGGGTGGCCGGCACCGTCACCCTCCTCGTCGACGGCGAGACGGTCGCGATCGTCGATCCGGGCATGGTGGCGGACCGCCGACTCATCCTGGATCCGCTCGCGCACCATGGACTGAGCCCGGAAGACGTCACCGACGTGATCTTCAGCCACCACCACCCGGACCACACGCTGAACGCGGCCCTGTTCCCCGCAGCCCGCTTCCACGACCACATGGCCATCTACCAGGACGACATCTGGGAGGACCGCGACGCCGACGGATACCGGCTCTCCCCGTCGATCGCGCTCATGACGACCCCCGGCCACACCGCGCAGGACGTCAGCACGCTGGTCACGGCCGCCGAGGGCCTCGTGGTCCTGACGCACCTGTGGTGGACCGCCGAAGGACCGTCCGACGACCCCTTCGCCCCCGACCGCGAGCAGTTGCGGGCGGCCAGGGAGAAGGTCCTGGCCCTCGGCCCGGTCCTGATCGTGCCTGGACACGGAGCACCGTTCGTGCCGTCGTCGTCCACGCCGGTCTAGCCTGCCCGACATCGTCGGCCTCGACCACTACGGGTATCACGCGCCCCGGCACTGGTCGCCTTTCCTGCGCGGGTCAGTGTCCTCGGCAGCAGGAGCCACCCGGTGTCCGGCCGGCGCCCAGCACGCCCATGCGCTGGACCGCCTCGGCTCGGGAGCGTCCCGCCTGGGACTGCGCGTCGTGGGCCACCCGTCCGGAGACGAGCGTGTACCGGACCGAGGTGGCGCGGATCTCCTTCACCGGCACCCTGGTGATGTCCCGGTCGAGGACGATCAGGTCGGCCCGTCGGCCCGGCCGAACGGTTCCCGCACCGCCGTCGTGCAACTGGTACGCCGCGCCTGCGGTATGCATGACCAGCGACTGGGTCCGGGTCAGGCCTTCCGCCGTGTTGAGCGGGGGTTCGTTCTCCTCGGGGTTGCTGCGGTCGATCGCGGTGGCGATCTGGGTGAAGGGCAGCAGCGGGTCGACCGGCCAGTCCGAGCCGCCGGCCAGCCAGGCCCCCGCCCGGGCCAGGCTGCGCGCCGGGTACAGGCGTGCGTACCGCTCCGGCCCGATGTAGGGGCGCAGCGAGTCGCGCGTGAAGGCCGACGGCATCGCCCACTGCAACTGCATGCTCGCCACCACTGCGGCCCGGGCGAAACGACCGTAGTCGTCGGGGTGCACCAGTTCGAGGTGGGTGATGGTGTGCCGTCGGCCGCGGCGACCGGGGCGGGCGACGGCCTCGTAGGCGTTCAGAGCCGTCCGTACGGCGCGGTCGCCGATGGCGTGGGCGTGCATCTGCCAGCCGTCCGCGTCCAGGGCTCGGACGAGGGTCCGGTAGTCCCGGTCGCTGACGTGCAGGTCGCCGCGGTGATCGGTCGGTCTGCCCTGGGCGTCCAGGTACGGGGTCAGCAGGGCGGCGGTCTGCGCCGGGAACTCCATCACGCCGTCGAGGAACACCTTGGCGGTGGTCAGCCGCAGCGTGGACGATCCGGAGAAGCGTCGGCGCACATTCCGCAGGTACTCCGCCGCGGCCCGGGGCTTCTTGGCGAGTTCCGCGTCGATCAGCAGCGCGGGGGTGATGTGCTGCGGCAGCAGGCCCTTGTCGATGAGGTCGGCGTAGGTCTTGAGGGTGTCCTCGCCGCTGGCGGCGTCGAGGAAGGACGTGATGCCGGCCGCCAGGAGCGTGCCGGCCATCCTGGCGTGGGCGGCATCGATCCGATCCTGGCTCGGCGGAGGAACCACCCGGGAGACGAGCCCTTGGGCGTCGTCCTTCAGCAGGCCGGTCGGCTCCCCGGCGCCGTCGCGGACGATCTGCCCGCCCGGCGGGTCGGCGGTGGTGCGGTCGACTCCCGCGAGGGCGAGCGCCCTGCTGTTGACGAGGCTGTTGTGGAAGTCCGAACCCTGCAGGTAGACCGGGCGCCTGGTGTTCAGCGAGTCGAGCAGCTTCTTGTCGGCCACCGTGCCCGCGGGCAGCAGGCCGGCCGGGTTCCAGTCGGTCACCTGGAGCCAGCCGTCCGGTTCTTGCGCCGCCGTCGCGTCCAGCATCTCCTGGAGCTTCGCGCGGAGCTGGGGGACCGTCATGGTCGCGTTGCCCAGCGACGGGTTCAGGGACTGCATGGCCGCGCCGAGCGGGTGCATATGCCCGTCCTGGATGCCCGGCATGACGGTACCGCCGTCGGCGTCGACGACGACGGTGCGGCGGCCGACGCGACGGCGAATCTGCTCGTCGGACCCGACCTCGAGGATCTTCCCGTCGCTGCCGATGGCCACAGCCTGTGCTGACGCGTGTCCAGGGGTTCCGGTGAACACCCTTCCGTTCAGCACCACGGTGGCCACCCGCACCGGGGACGCTCCGGTCGCCGCCCGCGCGGCCGCACCGGAACCGGCCACCGCGAGGGCGCCTGCCCCGGCCGCGGCCAGGAACGTCCGCCGGTGCAGCGGGCCGCCCGAAGGCCCTTCGAAGGCTCCGTCGAAGACATCTGGCATCTGATCGCTCCTCACCCGGCGACCGGTTCCGGCTGCCGACGCCCGGTAGGCTGAGTGATTAAGTTCTTAACCACAAGTGGTCATGTAGCAGTTGGGGTGCGGATGGAAGGCTCTCGTGCCTGGCGGCGTCCCACGCTCGGCGCCGTGGCCGCACGGGCAGGTGTCTCCACGGCCACGGTGTCGAACGCGCTCAACGGCACAGGGCGGCTGTCCGAGGTGACCAGGCAGCGCGTGCTGGCCGCGACACGCGAACTCGGTTACGCCCCGGCCAGTACCGCCCGTGCCCAGGCCAGAGGGGGCACCGGGGTGCTCGGTCTGACCATGACGACGTACGGCGACCTACCTGTCCCGTACACCGTGATCCCGTACTACGCGGACCTGACGCTGGGAGCCATGGCGGCGGCGCATGAACGTGGTTATCTGCTGCTGGCGATGCCGAGTTCGATGTCTCCGTGGATGTGGCTCAACACGCCGATGGACGGCGTCATCCACGTCGGACCGCGCGCGGAGGATCCGGTGCGGTCCATTCTGCGGGAGCGTGGCATACCGATGATCAGCGAAGGCCGGCCACCCGCGCCGCACCGGTGCGACGCTTGGGTGGACGCCGACCACGAAGCGGGCCTGCGTCTGCTGCTCGACCACCTGACGGAGCGCGGCGCCCTGCGGATCGGGCTCTCCCTGCCCCTGCACGACGACGCCTACCCGCGCTTGATCGCAGACGCCTACCGGTCCTGGTGCGTCGAACACCGCATGCCCTCCCTCGTGGAGGAGTACGCCTCGCTGCCCGACTACTTCACGGCCGAACAGGACGCGGTCAGCCGACTGCTCCGCCACGATCCGCGACCGGACGCCGTCATCGGCGTCTACTCCGACTCCGGTCACAACATCCTCGCCGCCGCTCGCCGCCATGGTCTGCGGGTGCCGCGGGATCTGCTGGTGGCGTGCGTCAGCGAGGATCCGGATTACGCGAGCACCACCCCGCCCGTCACCACCGTCAGCCTCCGCCCGGACCGGGTGGGAGCCGAAGCGGTCGACCTGCTGATCGCTGTCATCAACGCCCGCAGCGGTGTGGACCGGCGTCGGCTCGTACAACCGGTGCTGATCCCTCGCCGGTCCACACGGCACGCGGTGCGACGGAGGAACGGCACACCGTGACCGCGGCAGCAGCGGCCTGTCTCTGGCCGCTGAGGTCCCCTCTGTGGCCGCAGAGGTCAGTTCCCGTCGGCCGCGCGGTGCATAGGTTCCCCGCAACACCTGATGCGTCGGCGAAGGGAACGGACCGGTGAGTGAGCACCAGTACGACACCTGTGTGATAGGTGCGGGACCCGCGGGACTGGCGGTCGCGAGGGCGCTGGCCGAGCGGGACCTGCCGTACACGCACATCGAGCGACACACGGGCCCGGGCGGGCTGTGGGACATCGACAACCCGGGCAGCCCGATGTACGAGTCGGCCCACTTCATCTCCAGCAAGACCCTCTCCGGCTTCGGCGGCTACCCCATGCCGGACCACTTCGCGGACTATCCGCCGCACCACCAGATCCTGTCCTACCTGACGTCGTTCGCCGAGGCCTACGGACTCAAGGACCGGATCGAGTTCGGCACCGAGGTCCGCGGCGTGGACAAGAACCCGGACGGCACCTGGACGGTCACCCGGGCCGACGGCCGGGCCGGCACACACCAGCAGGTCGTCGTGTGCACGGGGGCACAATGGCACCCCAACGTCCCCGACCTGCCCGGCGACTTCACCGGAGAGATCCGGCACACGGTCACCTACCGCGGCAGCGACGAACTGCGGGGCAAGCGGGTGCTGGTGGTGGGCGCGGGGAACTCCGGGCTGGACATCGCCTGCGATGCGGCCCGGTCCGCCGACCACGCGGCCATCAGCATGCGCCGTGGTTACTGGTTCATCCCCAAGCACCTCTTCGGCCGACCGGTCGACACCATCGCCGCGGGCGGACCCCACCTTCCGATGTGGCTCCAGCAGAGGCTCTTCGGCGGCCTGCTCCGGATCATCAACGGAGATGCGCGCAGACTCGGTCTGCAAAGGCCCGACCACAAGCTGTTCGAGACCCACCCGGCCATCAACTCGCTGCTGATCCACCACCTCCAGCACGGGGACATCACGGCCCGGCCCGGCATCGCCCGCACCCACGGCCGGACGGTCCGCTTCACCGACGGCACCAGCGACGACTTCGACGTGATCCTCCTGGCCACGGGATACGTCCACAAGGTCCCCGTCGCGCAGCGGTACTTCGGCGACGAGCAGCACCCCGACCTCTATCTGTCCTCCTTCTCCCGCGAGCACGAGGGCCTGTTCGGCGTCGGCTTCGTGGAGACCAACTCCGGGGCCTACCGGCTCTTCGACAGCCAGGCCCAGTTGATCGCCTCCTTCATCCGGGAAGCGAGGACCGGAACGCCGGCGGCCGAGCGGTTCGCCCACATGATCCGCTGCGACCGGCCCGACCTGTCCGGCGGACTGAAGTTCGTCGACTCGCCACGCCACACCGGCTACGTCCACAGCGATGCCTTCGTGAAGTACCTCGGCAAGGTGGCCGAAGGGATGGGCTGGCGTACCGCGGGCCGGCCGCCCCGGGCGACGTCCGTGCGGCAGGAGGCGGTGGCGTCATGACGTACGACTTCCATGACAAGGTCATCCTGGTGACCGGCGGCGCCGGAGGCATCGGCCAGGCCCTTTGTCACCGCTTCGCGGCAGGCGGTGCCCGCCTCCTCGTGGTCGACATCGACGAGGTGCGGGCCAAGCGGACCGCCGCCGAGCTGCCCGGGAGCGGACATGCCGGGCTGGGCTGCGATCTGCTGGACGGCGGCGCCGTGCGGCGGATGCTCGACGGCGTCGCGGCCACCCATGGCCGTATCGATGTCCTGGTGAACAACGTCGGCATGACCAGCGCCGAACGGTTCGATGTGCGCAGCGTCGAGAGCATCGAGCGGGAGATCGACGTCAATCTGGTCGCCCCTCTGGTCACGACCCGGCTCGCCGTCCCGCTGCTGCGGGCCTCCGGCGACCCGCGCGTGGTCACGACCGTGTCCCTCGGCGGGATCTTCCCGCTGGGCGAGACCCCGATCTACACCGCCTCGAAGTTCGGTCTGCGCGGCGCGATGCTCGCCATCGGGCTGGACCTGCGGGGCAAGGGCATCCGGGCCGGCTCGGTGCTGCCGTCGGCGACCGACACCCGGATGCTGCGGCAGGAGGCCGTGGACGGCGGGAACTCCATGCAGTTCCAGGACGCGCCGCAGCAGCCGTCCGACGTGGTCAGGGCGGTGGTGAGCCTGCTGGACAAGCCCCGTCTGGAGTCCTACGTCAGGCCCGGCGAGTCCCGGCTGGTGCGGTTCGCGATGCTGGCGCCGAATCTGCTGCCCAGGCTCTTCCCGCTGTTCCGCAAGCGCGGCGAGCGGGGCATGGCCCGCTATCTGGAGGACCTGCGCCGCAGGGGACTGGCCCGTCAGGCCGGCGGCGGCCGGTGGGAACTGGTGGAGGAGGCATGAGCGAGCGGACGGACAGCACGGGTGCCGAGGTGACGCTCGACGTCGTCAATCCCGCTACAGGTGAACTGATCACGACCGTGGCGGCGGCGAGCGAGCAGGACGTCGTGCAGGCGGCCGAGCGGGCGTACAAGGTCTTCGAGAGCGGTGTCTGGGCCGGTCGGTCCCCGCGGGAGCGAGCCGCTGTTCTGCTGCGCCTGGCCGGCCTCATGGAGCGCGACGCAGGGTTCCTGGCCCGGCTGGACTGCGAGGACGCGGGCAAGCCGATCACGGAGTGCCGTACGGGAGACGTGCCCGCGGCGATCGAGTCGATCCGGTGGTTCGCCGAGGCGGCCGACAAGGTCTTCGGCCGCGTCGCCCCCACCGGTCATGACAGCCTCGGTCTGGTGAGCCGGGAACCGGTCGGGGTGGCCGCCGCGATCCTGCCCTGGAACTACCCGCTGGCCATGGCCGCCTGGAAGGTCGGCCCCGCGCTCGCCGCGGGCAACTCACTGCTGCTGAAACCCGCCGAGGCCACCCCGCGCTCCAGCCTGCACCTGGCCGCGCTGGCGGCCGAGGCAGGCCTGCCGGACGGTGTCCTCACCGTCCTGCCCGGCCACGGCACCGTCACCGGTACGGCGCTCGCTCGCAACCCGCTGGTGCGCGCGGTGTCGTTCACCGGATCCACCGCCACCGGACGCCGCGTCCTGGCCGCCGCGGCGGAGACCAACTTCAAGCGGGTCTCCCTGGAGATGGGCGGCAAGAGCCCCCAGATCCTCATGCCGGACGCGCTCGCGTACGGCGACGAACTGATCGACGACATGACCGAGGCCGCATTCCTGACCATGGGGCAGAACTGCACCGCCGGCTCCCGCGTCCTGGTCCACCACAGCATCGCCGAGGAGGTGCTGGACCGGTTCACCGCCGCCGCGAGGAGCCTCACCGTCGGCGACCCCGCCGACGCGCGCACCCAGGTGGGGCCGCTCATCAGCCGCGCCGCCTTCGACCGGGTCGCGGCGGCGGTGGACGCGGCCCGCTCCGCCGGAGCCCACATCCACACCGGCGGTCTGCCGCACGGTCTGCCACCGCACGGCGCCTACTACCCGCCGACCGTGATCAGCAGAGCCCCGGCCGGCAGCGACGTGCTCGTCAAGGAACTGTTCGGCCCTGTGGTCACCGTCCAGACCTTCACCTCGGAGGACGAGGCGGTGAGCTTGGCGAACGCCACCGAATACGGGCTCGCCGCCTCGGTGTGGACCCGCGACCTCGACGCCGCGTTCCGGCTCGCGCGGGGTGTCGAAGCCGGGGTGGTCTCCGTCAACGCGTACAGCGAAGGCGACATCACCACTCCCTTCGGCGGGTGGAAGCAGTCGGGGTTCGGTGGCGTGGAGAAGTCCACCGACGCCTTCGCGCAGTGGACCAGGGAAAAGACCGTCTGGATCCGCATGCGTCGACAGGGTGGCCCGGTGGCCGGGTGAGGCCAGGGGCAGGAGGGGCCGGAACGGTGGGACGGGGCGCGCCCTACTGTTCCGGGGCCTCCCCGCGCAGCCGGGCCGGGTTCACCCCGTGCCAGCGGTGCACTGCCCGCCGCAATGCTCGCACCTCGGAGAAACCCGCCTGGCGGGCGATGTCCCGCAGGGTCAGCTCGCGGCGGCGCAGCAGCAGCTCGACCCGCTCGCGGCGTACCCCGTCGACGATCGCCTCGTACGTCGTACCGCACTCGGCCAGCCGACGGCGCAGGGTGCGTTCGCTGGAGGCGTGCCGTCGGGCCTGCTCGACGAAGGGCGGCACGTCGGGAAGGCTCTGCGCGATCGAGATCTCCAGTACCTCCAGCAGGTCCTGCTGGTCGCGCCTCGACGCCGCCTGCTCTCCCAGGAGCTCCACGACGGCGGTGTAGGTGACCGGATCGCGGCCGGGCATCGGCCGCCCGGCCCATGCCGTGGGGAACACCAGGCGGTTCCCCACGGCGCCGAAGCGTACAGGGCAGCGGAACAGCTCCGTGAACGGTCCGGTGTCGCGTGGGGCGGGGAAGGCGAACTCGACGCTCTGTGGGGCGAACTCCTCCCCGGAACTCAGCCGCGTGAGGGCGACGACGCTGGCGAACGCCTCCTCCGCCAGGAAGACCGCGACCGTCGGATCGAGGGCGGGATCGGGCAGTTCGGCCCGCAGTACGTAGCCGGTTTCCTCCTGCCCGGCCGACCAGACCACCATCGCCCCGGACAGGTTCTGGAAGCGCACGCCCGTCTCGATGGCCTGCCGCAGGGTGTCGGCGGCCATCTGGGCGAATCCCAGGAGGCCCCAGGAGGTCAGGTGCTGCGCGGCGCCCACCCGCAGGCCCAGGTGAGCGTCGCCGGTGAGTTCCAGCGCACGCCGGATGACGGCACTGCCCTGGCGGTAGGAGACCCGCAGCGCAGCCGAGCGCATCATCGCCTCCTCCAGTCCGACGCGGTTCAGCTCGGGCCGGAGGTCGACCCCGTACCCGTCGGTGACCGGGGTGAGGCAGCGCAGGATGTTCGGCGGGATGGTCGCCGAGGTGCTGCGGCTGGTTCCCGGCGACTGCGTCGGGGCGGGGCCGTCGGGCATGGCGTTCCTTGTCCGGGTGTTGCTCGCTGCACACAGGAGAAGGGCTGTCTGCTTGATGCTGCTCAGGCGAGGATACGGCTCGTGCTCATGAGCCGCTCCAGGAACTCGTCCGGAGGGGGCCGGCAGGAGTCCGAGGAACCGGGGGCGCCCTCACCGTCCGCCTGGCCGGCTCACAGCGCCACGATCTGCCAGTCCTGGTTGGACCCGCCGGTGGCGGGCCACTGGATGACCGGGGCGCCGTCCGAGGCGGAGGCGTCCTTGACGTCGGCGCACCAGCCGTTGCGGACGTTGACGAGCTGGCGGTAGCCGCTGGTCTGGGAGGGCACCAGCTTCCACGACTGGTTGTCGCCCCCGTCGTCGGTCCACTGGTCCAGGCCCGCGCCCTGGCCGGAGCCGCCCGGACTGTCCAGGACCTTGCCGCTGCGGACGTTGGAGAGCCGGTAGGAGCCGTCAGTGTTGGGCAGCGGCTTCCACTGCTGGTTGGTTCCGCCGTTCCACGGCCACTGGTCGACGGCGGCACCGTCGGCGGTCGCGCCGTCGCCGACCTCCAGCACCTTGCCGCTCTTGCGGTTCACCAGCCGGACGCTCCCCACGTCCGCGCTGAAGGGCCGGTCGTAGACCTCCAGGTTGCGGATCGAGGCCCAGGCGCCGGAGGGGAGACCGGTGACGGTCACCCGCACATATCGTGCCTGCGCGCGGAAGACGGAGACCTGCACCTGGCTGGTGCCGGTGGTGGCGGTCAGGTCGGCCAGGGTGGTCCAGTCGGCGTTGTCGGTGGAACCCTCGATCCGGTACCGGTAGTTGGTGGCAGCGGACTCCCAGGCGATGCGGGTGCCGGTCAACGACCTCTCCGAGCCCAGGTCCACCTTCAGCCACTGTCCCGTGTCGCCGCTGCTCGCGCACCAGCGGGTGGCGGTGGAGCCGTCGACCGCCTTGGCCGCGGTGTTGCCCTGGGAGGTCTCCTCGCTGCTGGCCGTCGCCGCCGTGCCGGCGGCGATGTCCGCCGGCTGCACGGAGCGGTCCAGCGTGACCCCGACGACGCTGTCCTCGGGAATGCGGGTGCGGTTGACGCCGGTGATCGTCACCCTGCCGTCCGTGCCGGCGGTGTACGACAGGCCGGCACCTGTGGCGACGTCGAAGACACGGGGGACCTGCGCGTCTCCGATGGACGGCGTGGTGAAGCCGGTGCCGCCGTAGCCCGGCAGCAGGTGGATGTAGAAGGTGTTGTCCTTGTACGTGAAGCCGTACTGGCCGTCCACCGGCTCCCATGGTCCGCCGCGCGTGCCGTAGACGGCCTTGCCGCAGGACGACAGGAAGGAGCCGACTCCACGGACCATGGCGGCCTGGTCGGCGGGGACCACCCCGGTGCGGTCGGGGCCGATGTTGAGCAGGCAGGTCATGTTCCGCACCCAGGCGTTGACCAGGACGTTCATGGTGGCGGAGAAGCTCATCACCTTGGAGCCGGCGTTGTATCCCCAGCTGCCGCCGATGGTGAAGCACTTCTCCGCCAGCTTTCCGGTGCGGATCGCACCGGTGGGGACCGACGAGCCCTCCTCGCTGGTGTAGTCGCCGATCCAGCCGGAGCGAAGGGTGCTGACGATGTCGGGCTGGTGCTTGCGGACCAGGCCGGTCAGGCCCAGCGGCTTGCCGGTGGCGGGATCGGAGTCGCTGGAGGCGGTGTCCACCGGCCAGGCGTTGGCGGCGTCGCGGTACTTGCCGGGTTCCCAGAAGAAGGCGGCGTCCGCGTCCGTGCCCTGCTGGCCCAGCCAGCCGCCGTCCCACCAGAAGTCGTCGATCTTGCCGTACCGGGTGACCAGCTCCTTGACCTGCTGGTACACCTCGTTCTTCATGACCCGCGCGTTCTCCTTGTGCGCGGGATCGGTGGTGTAACCCCAGCTGTTGGGCAGGCAGTTGGTGCCGTTGACGTCGTAGTAGCCGGGGTAACGCCAGCTCAGAGGGGAAAAGTAGATACCGACCCGGAGCCCGGCGTCGCGTACGGCGGTGACGTACTCGCTGATCAGGTCCCGCCGCATCGGAGCCTGTCCGGCGTGGAAGGCGTTCGGATGGGTGGACGGCCACAGCGCGAAGCCCTCGTGATGGCGGGCCGTGAGGAAGGTGTACTTGGCGCCCATGTCCTTGGCCCGTCGGACTGCTGCTCGATGCCCAGATCCGACTTGGGGATGCGCAGCGGGAGCAGGGGCAGCGGTAGGGAGACAGAGGCGGGTGCGGACGGGATGCGGAGGCAGCGGCAGCGTGCGCGGGTTTGGCCAGCGCCGGCGAGACGGCTGCTGCAACCGTTGTGGCGGCCATGCCGGTCAGCACTCTGCGGCGACTGATCGGTTCGGACAAGGTCGTCTCCTGACTGGTCACAGAACCGCACGGACAGTGGTGCGGCTCAGGTAGGAGCAGGGGTAAGGAAGGGCCCGGTGCCTACTGTCCTGCGTCGGAAACGAACAGATTCCAACATTCAGACGCCCTGCCGTTGGGAGCCAAGTGCCCATGCTCAGACGTGCGTTCACTTCTGTGCTCGTCCTCCTCCTGGGTGTCGTCACGCTTCTGGCCGTCGGGGGGCCGGCCCAGGCCGCCCCGGTCACCGTGACCAACGCGACGCAGTTCACCGACACCACGGGATCCGTGGTGCACGCCCATGGCGGTGGGGTGATCAAGGTCGGCTGAAGACCTGGGAGTTCCGTCGCAACGTCCTGACCCGGGCCAGCGACCCGGAGCTGGCGGTCGCCGACATCGAGCGCCCGAAGGTGATCTACAACAGCACCACCGGCAAGTTCGTGATGTGGATGCACAAGGAGAACGGCACCGACTACAGCCAGTCCCGCGCCGCCGTCGCCGTCTCCGACACCGTCGACGGCGACTACACCTGGCGGGGCAGCTTCCGGCCGCCATCCGGCACCACGTCCCGGGACATGACCCTGTTCAAGGACGACGACGGCACGGCGTACCAGATCACCTTCGCGGCCGGCAACGCCGACCTGCACGTCTACAAGCTCACCGCTGACTACACCGGCTACGACACCCTGGTCGCCAACCCCTGGCCCGGCAATTACCGTGAGTCGCCCGCGCTGTTCAAGCGCGACGGCGTCTACTTCATGCTCACGTCCGGCACCAGCGGCTGGAATCCCAACCAGCAGAAGTACGCCACCGCCACCAGCCTCGCCGGTCCCTGGACCGCCATGGCCGACGTCGGTGACGCCACCGCCTATGGGTCGCAGACCGCGTTCGTGCTGCCCGTCCAGGGCACGGCGGGCACCTCGTACCTCTACCTGGGCGACCGCTGGGGCAACTCCATGGGCGGCACCGTCAACGACTCCCAGTACGTCTGGCTGCCGCTGACCTTCCCGACCCGGACCACCATGAACCTGCCCTGGTACCCGCAGACCGCCATCGACACCGCCGCCGGCACGGTCACCGGCGTCGACGGCGGCCCGTACTACAGTCTCATCGCCCAGCACAGCGGTAAGTGTCTCGATGTGGCGAACGCGTCCACGGCCGACGGCGCGTACGTCAACCAGTACCACTGCACCACGGGCACCAACCAGCAGTGGCGGTTCCAGGACCGGCCAGGCGGCTACTACAGCCTCGTCGCCCGGCACAGCGGCAAGTGCCTGGACGTGGCGAACGCCTCCACCGCCGATGGCACCCGCCTCATTCAGTGGCCCTGCGGTACCGGCACCAACCAGCAGTTCCAGCGGCCCGCGGTGTGAGACGGGCGTGCCCGGCGGACATTCCGTGTCCACCCGGCAGCCACTTCAGGCGAGCCTGGGCCCTGCCTCGGGGGCACGCTCCGCCGCACGGCCGGCCGCGCCCAGCGAAGGAGACACAGATGAAGGGCACGCTCAGGGCATGCAGGGTCCCGTGGTGGGGGCGTGGGGAGGCGTGTGGGGGTGCTCGCCGCGGTGGCCGCCGTGCTGGCGGCGCTGCTGACGGGGTTGGGCACGGCCGGGACGGCGCATGCTGCCACCGTGGCTACGAACGCGTGGTATGTGCTGGTCAATCGGGGCAGTGGCAAGGCGCTCGATGTGTCGGGTGCGAGCACGGCCGACGGGGCGGCCGTCCAGCAGTGGACCCGCCATGACGGCGCCAATCAGCGGTTCCGGTTCGTCGACTCGGGCGACGGCTACTACCGATTGAAGGCGCAGCATTCGGGCAAGGTGCTGGACGTCTACAACTACTCGACCGCGGACCATGCGGACATCGTCCAGTGAAGTGACGCGGGCGGCACCAACCAGCAGTTCCGGCTGGCGGACTCCACGGACGGTTATGTGTGACTGATCAGCCGAAACAGCGGCAAGGCCGTCGAGGTGGACAACGCCTCCACCGCGGACGGCGGCAAGGTCGTGCAGTTCACCGACTGGGGCGGGGCCAACCAGCAGTGGCAACTGGTCCGCGTCGACAGCGGCAGCGGCGCGCTGCCGTCGACGTTGCGGTGGTCCTCCAGTGGGGTCCTGGCCGGGCCGAAGCCGGATGCCCAGCACCCGGACGTGGCGGCGACCAAGGACTTCTCGGTGGTGCGGTACAACAACCAGTGGCTGACCTTTGCGACCACCGCCGGCCCTTCCGGCTGGGGCCTGGTGCAGTTCAACTTCGACGACTGGTCCCAGGCCGCCTCCGCACCGCACACGTACCTCGACACCTCGCCCATGGGCCCCGGCTACCGGGCCGCACCGCAGGTGTTCTACTTCGCGCCGCAGAACCTGTGGTACATGGTCTACCAGACCGGTCCGCCCGCCTACTCCACCAGCACCAACCCCGCCGACCCGCGCTCCTGGTCCGCGCCGCGCACCTTCATCTCCCAGGAGCCGCCGATCGTCACCCAGAACAAGGGCGACGGCACCTGGATCGACTTCTGGGTCATCTGCGACACGGCCAACTGTCACCTTTTCTTCCGTGACGACAACGGTCACATCTACCGCGCCCAGACCGACCCGGCGAACTTCCCGAACGGATTCGGAAACACCCAGATGGTGGTGTCGGACACCAAGAACAACCTGTTCGAGGCGTCCAACGTGTACAAGGTCGCCGGCAACGACCAGAACCTGACCATCGATCCGTGCCGACTGCAGTACGTCTACCAGGGCACGGACCCCAAAGCCGGGGGGCGACTACATCCGTCTGCCCTGGCGGATGGGCCTGCTCACCCAGACCAACTCCACCTGCTGACCATCTGAACCATCACCGAGCAGCCACGCACCCCGCCGGGAACACACGCGGTGGGGTGCGTGGCTGTTCAGCGAAGCTTTTCAGCAGTGCGGCAGTGACGTATCGATGTCGATGTGGCACCGATGGGTGGTCGTTACAAACCCGTAGCATGCTCGCGTGAGGCGGTCCCGGTGATTCCGCCGTGTGGTTGGGCAGCCCGGTGGAAGGAGCAGGGAATGCGGCTTCGCTGCGCGCCGTTCGCCGTGCTGGCCGCGTGTCTGACCGGGTGCGGCGGGCCGGCCGGCGGTGTCCGGGTCGAGGGCCCGGCGCTCACAGCCATCCCCTGGTCGGGGCCGGCGTACATGACGGACTGGTACGGCAGGGCCTGGCAGCACCCCACGGAGGTCGACCCGGTCGGGCGTATCGTCCTGAGCCGATTGACCTGGCGGGACTGGGGCTCGCCGCAGGCGCGGGCCACCGGTGAGGCGACCGATGAGACCTGCCTGTCCGGCTGCCCCGGTGGCCATCCCCCGAGCTTCCGGGTCACGGTCCTCCTGAGCGATCTGGTCAAGCGCGGGGGTGTGGCGTTCTACGGCCATATGAGGCTCATCCCCCTGCATCCCCCCGCGCCGTCCTGGACGGAGGGCCGCGACGACACGGACCTGGACGTACCGAGCACATGAGAAGCGCAACGGGAGACGACCATCGCGGAGCGAACGCAATGCAGGAGGTTCTGCTGGTCGAGGACGACGAGTTGACCCGGGAGGCCACGCGGCTCACCTTGGAGGAGCGCGGCTACCGGGTGCGCACCGCGGCCGACGGTCTGACGGGCCTTACGTTGTTCCGGGAACACCACCCGGACGTGGCCGTGCTCGACATCATGCTGCCCGGTCTGAACGGGGTGAGCCTCGCCGGCCGCATCCGGGAGGAGTCAGGAGTGCCGGTGCTGCTGATCTCAGCCCGCAACGACCCGGTGGATGTGGTGATGGGCCTGGAGGCGGGCGCCGACGACTACGTCACCAAGCCCTTCGACGGTTCGGTCCTCGTGGCCCGCATCCGCTCCCTGCTGCGCGGCACGGCAACCGTCGAGCAGTCGGGGCCGGAGGGCCCCCGGCTGCGCTTCGGGGACCTGGAGTTCTGCCCGGTGTCCCTGACCGTGCACCGGGGCGGAAAGCCGCTCGCCTTGACCGCGACCGAGATGAAACTGCTGAGGGAGTTCGCCGCCGCGCCGGGGACCGTGCTCTCCCGGGACCTGCTCCTGGAGCGGGTCTGGGACTACGCCTGGTCCGGCGACACGCGGATGGTGGACGTCCACGTACAGCGGCTGCGATCCAAGATCGGCCGGGACCGGATCGAGACGGTCCGCGGCTTCGGCTACAAGCTGCGCCCGTGAGACGGCCTGCCGTGAACGTGGGAACGAAGGTCGCTATGGCCGTCGCCGCCGCGGCTGTGTGCGTTGCCGGTGCGATCGGTGTGCTGGTGCACCGGATCACCGCGGCCGACCAACTGACCACCGCCCGCTCCGACCTGGACCAGCAGCTGGTGAGCGCAGCCCACGACCTCGCTGCCGGACGCAGATCGCCCGCCCGGACCGACCCCCCTGATCTGCCCCCTCCCGTGGCACGGGCCGTGCGCGGCGCCGTCCGCGTCACCTGCCTGCAGCGCGGTGACGAACACGCGGTGCTGTGGGCGGCGACCCGGATCTCGGACCGGAAGGTGCTCGCCCTCTCCCGTTCCTATGCTCCCGAGGAGCGGTCCCTGGCCGCGCTCGACCGGACGCTGCTCGCCACGGGCGCGGCAGCCGGTGTGGTGGTGTCCCTGGCGGGACTGCTGCTGGGGGTGCGGATGGGCCGCCGGGCCACGGCCGCCGCGCAGACGGCGGAACGCATCGCGGAAGGCGACCTCGACGCCCGGGTCCGTCCGGACGGGCATGACGAGATCGCCCGGCTCGCCTCTTCCGTCAACACCATGGCGGACGCGCTCGGTGCCCGCCTGGAGGCCGAACGCCGGGTGACCGCCGACATCGCGCACGAGCTGCGCACGCCGGTCGCGGGTATGGTGACCGCGGTCGGCCTGCTTCCGCCCGGCCGGGCGACGGACCTGGTGGCGGGCAGCGTGCACAAACTGCGCGGACTGGTCGAGGACGTGCTGGAGGTGGCCCGGATGGACGCCCAGGTGGCGGCGGTGGACACCGAGCCGCGCGAGATGAGCGCGATGGCACGGCGTGCGGTCGCCGGCCTCGACGACGTACGGGTCCACATCACGGCGGACGCGGTCCTGACGACCGACCCGCGCCGCGTCGAACGCATCCTGGCCAACCTGGCCGCCAACGCCCTGCGGCACGGCGCCCCGCCCGTGGAGGTGGAGGTCGACGGCCCCTGCGTCCGGGTCCGCGACCACGGCCCCGGGTTCCCGTCCGATCTGCTCGCCGTGCTGCACGCCTCCGGCCCGCAGCGCTTCCGCACGGGCTCCCGGACCGGCGGCACCGGCCTCGGTCTGACGATCGCGACGGGCCAGGCCCGTCTGCTCGGCGCCCGCCTGACCTTCCGCAACCGTCCGGACGGCGGCGCGGAGACGGAACTGCACCTCGCCGACATCCAGCGGACCGGTCCGGACGACGGTGCGCCCCCGGGTCCATGACCTGCCGGGCTCTGCACGGGACCTCGGCGCGCCGGTCATCCATGCATCCGCCGACCGCAGGGTGCCGTGCAGGATCCCGGCCCGTTCTCGCTGGCCGGCCAAGCCGTGCTGTGTCAAGGAAGGCGACTTGATCAATCGACTCATTCGATAGACTAGGTCGCTATTATGTACGCATGGCTCACGTGACCGCGGCGGAGCGCCGCCCCCAGCTGATCAAAGCGGCCATCGATCTCATGACCAGGGAGGGCGTCGCCGCCGGGAGCACTCGTGCCATCGCATCCGAGCTCGGCGTGGCTCAGGCGACGGTCCACTACACCTTCGGTACGAAGGAGGACCTGTACCGGGCCGTCATGGAACAGCTCACCCATGATCTGGTCACGCAGGTCAAGGCGTCGGCGCCCGCGGACGCCGGTTTCGAGGAGACGCTCACCGCTCTGGTGGCCGCCCTGTGGCGTACCGTGCGGGAACAGCCGGCCAGCCATCAACTGCTCACCGAGCTGAGTATGTTCGCACTGCGGACGCCGAGCCTGCGCGAGGCGTTGGAGGGCCATTACCGCGAGGTGACGGAGGTGACGGCACTTCTGGTGACCGAGGCGGCCGAGCGCACCGGCCACCGACTCGCGCTGCCTGCCTCGACCATTGCGCGGTTCTTCCTGGCCGGCTTCGACGGACTCACCATGCAGCACCTCTCCCTGCCCGACGAGGAAGCCGGACTGCCCGGCCTGCAGGCCCTGGTCTCCAGTGTCGTGGCCCTGGCCGGCGGCAAGCTGGACCTCGTACGCATTCCCTCTGTCTGACGCGCACGAAGCGGCCGCCGTCCCTGGCTCAGTGCCGGGGCGGCGGCCGCTTCGGGGAGTGGGCGGGGATCAGTCGGTGTCGGCCACGGAGGCGGGCGCGGGTCGCCGTTCCTCGGTGACAGCTGCGCTGGCGACCGTCATCCTCAGCAGGGGCAGCGAGGCGATGAAGGTGCCGAGCGCCAGGAGAAGGCTGAGTACCCCGGCCCCCGCCCCGTCCAGGACGGCGCCGACGGCCAGCGGTCCGATCCCGGTGCCCAGCGCGCCCGCCCCGCTCAGCGAGGCCACCAGGCGGCCGGTCGGGTCGAGGAGCGCCGCGGCGGCCAGGGTCTGCACCAGCACGGCCAGCTGACAGGTCTGCCAGAGAACGGCCGCGACCACGAAGAGTACGGAGTCGTGGGTGAAGATCAGGACAGCCATCGCCAGGGCCTGCGCCGCGACGAACGAGGCCATCGAGCGCATGCGGCCGAAGCGCTGTGCGGCGGCGGGGCCCGCGACGGCGCCGACCAGGGCGACGACACTGGAGATCGCCAGGACGGCCGATACAGCCGTATGGGACATGGCGGTGTGTGCTCGGCCCAGCACCGAGGCGTACGACCACGCGCCCTGGGTGACGGCCCACAGCAGCGCGGTCCCGGCCAGCAGGATCACCGAGGGCCTGGCCTCCGCGCTGGCCTGCGCGGCCTCCGTGCCGGTGGACGCGTTCCCCGGCGTCGTCGGACCGTCCGGCAGTGGGCGGACCAGCGGCCAGGCGGCGAGGCAGCACAGCGCCATGATCAGGAATCCGGCGCCCTCTCCCATGTCGTGGTTGGCCGCGGGGACCGCCATGATCAGCAGCGCTGTCACACCGACCACGCCGGAGATGGTGACGGCGGACGCCTTGTCGGCGTCGTCGGTGGCGGCGAGCGCGGCCGTCGCCGCCGCGTACACCGCGCCGAGTCCGGCGCCCAGTACCAGGTTCGCCAGGATCAGCGTCGGCACGTCCGTCGCCGTCGTCGCCCCGAGGAAGCCGGCCGCGGCGAGGGCGAGGCCGGTGCGGGTCATCCGTACCCGGCCGGGCCGCGCGGCGCGCCTGGCCAGCAGCAGGGTCACGACCGCGGTCGCCAGCAGCTGGGTGGCCGCCACGAGTCCGGCGCCGGAGTCCGACATCCGGAACCGTGACGCGAAGTCGTCGACGAAGACGGGCATCACGTTGGCTCCGCCGTTGCCCAGTGTCACTCCGGCGATGAGCGCAACCGCGACGCCGAAGCTCAGGGCGGATGCCTTCTGCGCTTTCACCGGCACCCCCGCAACGGGTAGTCGGGGACGACCGCGGATCCTCGGCGGATCGCCGAGCGTGCATCAACCATCAGAACCTCACCGGTAGGAGGGCGTGCATAGGGGGCGTGCAGGGGGGGCGCGCAACGACGGCCACGGACGCGTCGGGCACCCGTGGCCGCGGGGCAGGTACGGCCGTGGTCAGCCGGCCCAGACGTCCTCGACGTAGCTGCCGGACTCGATGAGGGCGGCCAGCCAGGCGGAGGCTTCCTTGTCGCCCGCGCCGGTGTACTCGCGGTAGACGGCCATGAACGCCTCCCGCACCGCCGGAGCCATGCGGCGGCCGTCGCCGCAGATGTAGACCCGGCCGCCCGCCTCCAGCGCGGCCCAGACCTCGTCACTCTCCCTGGCGATGCGGTCCTGGACGAAGCGGGCGCCGTTCTCGGGCGCGCGGGCGAAGGTGGGGCGCATGCTGACGGCTCCCGCCGCCTCGGCCGCTTCGAACTCCTCGCGGTGCAGATAGTCGACGTCGGGGTGGTCACAGCCGAAGTAGCACAGCAGTGTTCCGGTGGACCGTGTGTGGTGTCGGTCGAGGACGGCACCGCGGAAGGGCGCCAGGCCGGTACCGGCGCTGACCAGGATCACCGGCACGGACCGGTCCTCGGGAAGGCGGAACGACTCGCTGCACGGGAGCACCCGGGCCTGGACGGTGTCGCCGGCCTGCACCGTCTGCACGTAGTGGGAAGCGATGCCGCGGAAGGTGCCCTCGCCGAAGCGGTGGGGTGCGGCGAGCAGGGAGACCATCAGGTCCGCTTCACCGGGCGACGCCTCGGCGGACGAGGAGATCGAGTAGTGGCGCGGGCGCAGGACGGGCAGCAGCTCCAGGAAGCGCTCGAAGGGCAGCTCGCAGGCGCGGTAGCGTTCCAGCAGGTCGAGGACGCTGCGTCCGGCGGCAGTCACCTGCTCACGGAAGACCTCCGGGTCCGCGGCGGCCAGTTCGGCGAGGGGGCGCTTCTCGGGCGGGCAGGCGGTGTGCCCGGCGAGCACGGCGACCTGCTCCTGGGTCGCGGGGTCCTGGAGTTCCACGAAGTCGGTCAGCAGACGGCGCAGGGTCAGCGGTCGGTCGACAGGCAGGGCGCTGCGGCTGCGGCGCCGGGCGCGCAGCCGTACCGTGCGGTCCAGGTCGAGGCCGAAGCGGTCCACGACGCGCTGGACGAGGGCGTCCGGGTTACTCGGAAGAACGGCCAGGTGGTCGCCGGTGCGGTAGGTGACGCCGTCAGGCAGCCGCAGCCGCAGGAAGCGCTTGGAGCGGCCCAACTCGTTGTCCATGTCGACGAGTTCGTAAGCGTCGAGCACCTCCATCGGCTGGACGCCGTGCCGGGCGGCGAGTTCGCCGGTGACGGAGTCGGTGGCGTCCTGGAGCTCGTACAGGCCCACGTCCTCCGCCGGCCCGGTGGCCGCCTCCGCTCCTGCGACCGAGTCGCCGTATCGCTCCAGCAGGGCGGTCCACAGGTCGGCCGTCCACCGGTCCACCGTGCCCGCGAAGTCCCCGGAGGTGTCGGCCGCGCCGCGCTCCAGCAGGGGTGTGGCCCCGGCCGCCGCCAGCCGCTCGTCGATGAGGGTGGGGACGCGCTGATAGGTGGCCGCCCAGTTGCGGTCGCCGACACCGAGCACGGCGTACCGGACACCCTTGAGCGAGCCGGGTCCGAGTTCCTCCAGCCATGTCACGAACTCCGCGGCGTCGTCCGTGGGCCTGCCGTTGTAGGAGGCGGCCACGATCACCACCGGCCCGTCACCGGCGGTGAGCCTGCCCACGGCGTCGTTCAGCGGGGCCACGGTCGGGGCGAACCCGTGCTCGTCGCCGTCCGCCGCGAGATCGCGGGCGATGCCCGCACAGGTGCCCAGGTTGGAGCCGTGCAACAGGGTGAGTGTGGTGCCGGTGGCACGCCGGGCGGCGGTCCGGTCCTGGCCGACGGTGCCATTGCCCGCGACGACGACGGGCATACGGCGCTCGTCGCTGGTACGCCGCGCGAGCTTCAGGGTGAACCCGTCGGGCTTGATGGTGAGCGACTGCTTGATCTTCAGCTGGTAGTCGGCGTGGTCGATCAGCCGGTAGCGGTGGACCAGCAGGCCGAGCAGCAGCGTGGCCTCGTGCAGCGCGAACTGGCGGCCGATGCAGGCGCGTTCCCCGTTGCCGAACGGCTTGAACAGGTGGACCGGGCGGGCCGCCTCCCGCTCCGGGGTGAAGCGGTCGGGGTCGAACAGCTCGACGTTCTCACCCCAGGCGGGGTCGCGGTGCAGGGCCGGGGTGAGCACCATCAGCGTCTCGCCCTTGCGCACCGGGTACGTGCCGCCGATGACGGTGTCCTCCAGGGGCTCCACGGCGAAGGCGGGCGCGGTCGGCCACAGCCGCAGGCTCTCGTTGAGTACCTGGCGGATGTACGTCAGCTTGCCGATGTCCCCGTAGTCGGGCTCGGGGGTGTCCGTGTCACCCCACAGCGCGTCCACCTCGGCCTGGGCGCGGGCCAGCACCTCCGGGTGCTTGGTCAGGTAGCAGAGGGCGAAGGACAGGGCCCCGCTGGTGGTCTCGTGCCCGGCGATCAGGAACGTGATCACCTGGTGGCGGATGTTCACGTCGTCCAGCGGCTCGCCGGTCGCCTGGTTGGGGGTCCCCCCGCTCGAACGAAGTTGAGAGTGGGGGAGGGTGTGCAGCATCCGGCCCAGCAGGTCGTCGGTACCGGTGTCGCCGGAGGCCCTGCGCTGCCGGATCACCTCGTCGACCAGGTTCGTCATCAGCTCCGCGTCCTTGCGGAACTGATCGGCCTGCTTCCACCGGAACAGCTCCGTACCCGGAATCGACTCGCCCTTGGCCTGGGTGAAGGCGAGCGCCCGTGACATCGCCGCCACGAAGGGGTGGGGCTCGTCGCGCCGGAAGGACTCGAAGTCGTAGTCGAACCCGCACAGGCCGATCGTGTCGAAGGTCAGCCGCGTCATGTCCTCGGGCACGTCCACCGGCTGCGCCCCGGCAGCCGTGTCCCACTTGGAGATCAGGGACCGGGCGACGCGGAGCATCGTGGCGTGGTAGCCGCGCATCGCGCCGAGCGAGAAGGCCGGCATCAGGATGTCGTGCGCCTTCTGCCAGTTCGCCTCGTGGTGGAAGGCGGTGAACAGGCCGTCCCCGGCGATCTGGCGGATCTCGACCAGGTCCGGGTGCACGTTCTTGCGGAACCGGGTCTCGTCCGACAATTCGGTCACCAGGTCCAGGCCCCCGACGAGGACGGTCTCGGTCCCGAAGACGCGGACCCGGAACACCGGCCCGAGTTCCTTGACCTCCTTCATCAGGTGCACCAGGCCGTCGGCACCCCGCGGGATGCCCAGAGCGTGACCTATCAGGGGAAGCGCCGGGCGCTCGGGGATCGCCTGGGCCGTGTCGACGGACGCGTGAGTCATGAGCGTGCCTTTCGTTCCGCAGCAGCAGTGGCTTGAGACTCAAACTACAGCCGACTTTGTCAGCTGACAATGTCATTCGATTGTGTTGAGTGACACGGTCGACCGACAGAACCGGATCGAGACACAGGACGTCAGCCCGGGGATCGGTCGACATACGACCTGGTCGTTTGGCCGAGCACCATCGGCGACAGCGGGGTCTCTGCTTCCCGGGCAGCCGGATCCGCAGCCACCACGGCGCCGGAACCGGGCACGTGGAACAGCGCATCGGCCTGGCCTCCGCCGGACGCATCGACCTTGCGCCGTCGATCACCGACCGCATCCCCCTGGCCGACGCGGCCGATGCCGTCGCCCGACCGGAGAAGAGGATCGGCGACCCGATGCGCTTCGTACGCACGCCCTGACCACTCCGGTGTGACGAGTGGGCCCTCCGGGGGCTCGACAGATGATCCGCGAGCGCATCCGCGTCCGCCGCCGGGCGAGTGCTGACCGACCCGAAGCAGGCCCCGCGCGTCGCACCCGTCAAGGGCAAGGCCCCGGACTCGTGCGGCTACACCTCCGGTGACGGGTCGGCCATACTGACCCTCAACCCCTCCGCACGCTCCTATGCCGCCGAACTCTCCGCCGCGCACAGCCTGGTCCGCGACCCCGCGGTGGCCGGTATGAGCGAGGTGAAGGTCACCGAGGCCGACGGGCTGGGGCAGGCAGCCTTCCGCGAGACCGCGCAGGTGATGAAACCGCCGCAGAACGTCGCCTTCGTGGTGTGGCACGCCGGTTCCCGCACCTGGGTGCTCACCCTCGCCGAATCCGGCAGCGGCAGCGGCAAGGCGCTGGACACCGACCCGCTCATGGACGTGGCCCGGCGTCTCACCCCCCGACTCCCCGCCTGACCCCGCAGCTCCGCTGATAGGGCGCTCCCGGCACGTACGTCCGCCACTGCTCCCGCGTCAGATCGGTGCCCGCCCGGGCGCAGACCCGCTCCACCGCACGCGCGGGATCGACGACGTACCGCTGGAGCGGGACGTGCGCGCTGCCTGCGTACAGGGTTCTGCCGTCGAGGGAGAAGGCCAGGGACTCGATGCCGTCGCCAGGCGTCGTCAGCCCAGTGCCCAGAGGCTGGCGCGTCGCCACGTCCCACAGCTGCACACTGCCCGCGTCGCCGCCGACCGCCAGCGTGGCGCCGTCGGGGCTGAGGGCGAGCGCGCTGACCGCCTCCGGGAGGGCGCCGAGCGGTGCCGGGAAGACGTCGCGCAGTATCGTGACGCGTCGGCGGACATTCCCGTCCCACAGGGCGACCCGGCCCAGCTGGTCGCCGACCGCGAGCAGCGAGCCGTCGGCCGCGAAGGCCGCCGCGCCCACCTGCTCGCCCGTCACGAGGTCGCGCCCCGTGATCCTGCCCGACGGCAGCGCGGCGAACCGTCCGTCGCCGACCAGCAGGCCGCCGTCGGGGCGGACGGCGAGGTGGTAGCTGGCAAGGTCCGGCAGCACTGCCGTCCTGTGGTGGGCCGCGGTGTCCCACGCCTCGTAGGTCAGGCCGCCGGAGCTCGGAGTACGGGCTGCGTACAGGGTGCGCCCGCCGGGTCCGAGGGCGGCGATCACCACCGGGTCTCCGGGCAGGTCCAATGTGCTGCGGGCGCGGCGGCGGGCCACGTCCCACACCGTGAAGGGCTGCGCCACCGCCTCCTGGCCGTGCGCCGAGACGCCGTACACGAGCGCCGTGCCGTCCGTGCTGAACGCCATCCGGGCGAAGGGGTCCTGGGGGACGGCCGGGTCCCGGGAGACCGGCACGTTCAGCGGGGGCAGGGTGCTCAGCAGACGGTCGTCGGCGGTGGCGCGCAGCTGGAAGAGGTAGCGGCTGCCGGACCGCTCGGCCGTGGCGTACGTACGGCCGTCGGGGCTGAAGCGGACGACGTCCAGCCGGGTGCCGCGCCAGGACGGGGTGAGCGCCGGGCCCAGGTCGAGGGTGTGGACAGTGCCGCCCTCCAGGTAGCGCAGGGTCGGCCCGCCGGGGTCCCAGGCCAGGCCGTCGTACGGGTGCTGGTTGTGCAGCGGGTGCCGGAACACCGGGGCGTCCGGGTCCGTGAGCCGCCAGAGGCGGATCTCAGCGCCGTCGGCCGTCGCCAGAAACGTTCCGTCGCCGTTGAACGAGGCGGAGCCCACGCCCTTGTCGTCGATGGCGGCGAGCTGCCGGCCCGAGTGGACGTCCCAGACGGTGAGCCCGTTGCCGGTGACCGCGGCGAACCGGCCGTCGGCGCCGAAAAGCAGCAGGGTTTGTGATGCCTCGTCGTCGCAGACGTCGCGGGCCTGCTCCCACGGACCGTGGACGGTGCGATGGGCGCTGGTGTCCCACACCTGCGGGGTCCCTCCCGTGGGACAGACCGCGACCAGGCGGCCGTCGGCGCTCGCGGCCGGGGCTGTCAGGGCGGTCACCCGGTCCCGGAACAGCACCCTGCCGTCGGTGACCGCGAGCAACCGCACCTGCTCGTCCTCGTGGGTGAGGTACGCACGTCCGTCGCCGGTGAAAGAGACGGTCGTGGTGAACGGCAGCGGGTCCCGGGCGCCGGTCCAGTGTCCGGCGGAGGTGTCCCACAGGCGTATGCCGTCGCGGGTGCGCAGCGCCAGAGTACGGGCGTCCGGGGCGGCGGAGTCGACCACGGCGTCGGCCGGGAACCGGCCGGTGGCCAGACGGCGGTGCGTCGGCACGTCCCAGGTGCGCCAGGTGCCGGTGCCGGCACTGAGCAGCGTGTGACCGGCGCCCGCCAGATAGTGGGCCACGGTGGTGCCGAACGCCGGGCTGGTGAAGGCGTCCGTCTCCGGCTGGGCGAGGGAGCCGAGCAGGGCCCTGCGGGTCTCGGGGAGCCGGGCGGTGCGCCATGCGGCGATGCCGAGCAGCAGGGCGGTGCGTGGGTCGGTGGTGCGCAACGCGTCGGCGGCATCGGCTGTGCGGCGCGCCGCTTCCTCGGTGCGCCGACGCTCGTTGTCGCGATGCTGGGTCCAGGCGACCAGGCCCGCGACCAGTGCCACCGCGAGCACCGCGGACAGCACGCCGGCGAGCAGCCGGGACCGGCGCGCGGTGCGGGCGGCGGTCCGCTGCTCGGCGGCCCGGGCGTCCAGCGCGGCCCGCAGGAACGCCCCCTCCGTCGCCGTCAGCGCCGGATCCGGGGAGGGATCCGGGAACAGCTCCGCCACGCGGGCCAGCCGGGTGCCCCGGTACAGGGTGCCGGGGTCGCGGTCGTGCTCCAGCCACACCCGGGCCGCCTCGGTCAGGCGCCGGTGGTGGCGCAGCCGTTCCCGGTCCTCCTCGATCCAGCCGTGCAACCGGGGCCAGCAGGTGAGCAGCGCCTCATGGGCGAGTTCGACGCCCTCCTCGGTCACGGTCAGCAGCCGGGCGCGGGCCAGCCGCTCCACCACCGCCGGGACGTCGGGGTCGGCCCACTCGGCGAGCTCGACGCGGGTGAGCGGGCGGCGGGTGTCGGGGGTGCCCTGCCCCGGCTCGACCATCCGCAGCAGCAGCCGCCGCGCGGCACATGCCTGATCGGCGGTCAGGCTCCCGTATGCCTCCTCCGCGCTCGCGGCGATCGCACCGCGCACCCCGCCCGCGGCCTCGTACCCGGCCAGGGTCAGCATCCGGCTCTTGCGGCGGCGCCAGGTCTCCAGCAGGACGTGCGAGAGCATCGGCAGCCCGCCGGGCTCGTCCAGAACCTCCTCCACCAGGCGGGCGGTCAGCTCCCGCTCCACCAGCAGCCCGACCGCCTGGGCTGGTTTGACCACCGCCTCGCGCAGTTCGTCCGCCGTCATCGGGCCGAGCAGCAGTCCGGCGCCGGCCAGGGCGTCGGCAAGGTCCCGGTGCTCGGCGCACCGCACATAGAAGTCGGCGCGCACGGCGACCAGCACACGCAGCCGGCTGTCCGGGTCCCTGGCGGCCAGCAGCAGGTCGATGAAACGGTCACGCTCCCGCAGGTCGTGGCAGAGGGTGAAGACCTCCTCGAACTGGTCCACGACCACCCAGCTCTCCGGGTCGCCCTCGGCAGGGGCCAGCAGACGGCCGTAGGAGGCGGCGGGGCGGGGTCCGGGGGTGAGGATCCGCAGCACCGCCGGATATCCCCGCGCCGCGATCTCCTCCCGCAGGCGGGGGATCAGCCCGGCGCGCAACAGCGAGGACTTGCCGCTGCCGGAGGCGCCGAACAGCACCGCGAGCCGGTGGTCGCAGACCAGCCTCCCCAGTTCCTCGACCATGCGGTCACGGCCGAAGAACAGCTCCCGGTCGTCGATCTCGAACCGGGCCAGACCCCGGTAGGGCGGCGGCTCGTCCTGCGTCTCCTCGCGCATGGTGCCCGCGAGCTCCGCCTCGGCCTCCTTCCAGCGCCGCTCCCACTCCGCCGGGTCGGCCCCGCAAGCACGCACGAACCCCTGGACGACCGCCAGGGACGGCAGACGCTCACCGGCCGCGGCCTTGGCCAGCGTCGTCACGGAGAACCCGGCGGTCCGCGCCATGGACCGGTACGGCGGCCCGCCGGCGGTCCGGCGCAGCTCGCGCAGGGCGTGAGCGAACCGCTGGACAGGTCCGTCCGCGGGGTCCAGCGGTCTTTCCGGACGTCCCATGAGCGCACACCTCCACGCACCTCCGCGCCCCTGGCGAAACACGTCACGAAAGCGACACCAGGAGACCCGACCCTACGGAGCACCTCCTTGCACATCGGTGGACTTGAGGTGAATGAGAGGTGGCCGACACGTATTGATCCCGGTGGCGTGCCGGTGCACATGTGACCGGCGGCGGTGGCGCGGAGCCGGGGGAGGAGGCGGGTGCCGGACCGCTCGGCCGCGGCGTACGTACGGCCGTCGGGGCGGAAGCGGACGGCGTCCAGCGGAGTGCCGCGCCGGGCCGGGGTGACCGACCGGGCCGAGGCCGAGCAGTGTGTGACCGGTGTCCGCCGGGTCTTCTTCCCGGCCGGGGGGAGCGCGGTGCTGTGGTGTGCTGTGGTGTCGCCGTCGCCGTCGCCGTCGCTGACGTCCAGGCCGAGGTAGACGTCGATGTCGCCGGTGTCGATCATGTGCAATGTCCTCCGGTCGTACTCACTCGGCCCTGCCACTGCACTGATCGCCACCTCCACATGACATGCCAACTCCACATGACATGCCAACTCCGAAGGCCGGTAGACCTGTTGCAGGGTTACCAAGACGGCAGTGGGGGCTTGTGATCGCCTTTCTGGCCGCTCCCATGCCTTCATGGCGGCCGGCAGGTACAGGCGACTGCCTGGCCGCCGACGGGCCAGTTGCCACCAACTCGTTCAACTTCCAAAGGAATACGCCGATTCTTGCGACACATCTTGTCAATGAGCGAACGGACTCCTAGAGTCCAGCGATACGTGGAGCGTGGGAACGCTCCCAGTGCCCTTCGTTCATCCAAGCAATGGAGCCGCGATGACCCCCCCGCCTCGCAGGCCGAGCCGCAGACACATACTCGGTGCCGCACTGGCTGTGCCGCCCGCACTGATGCTGGGTGCGCAGACCGCACGGGCCGCTTCCTGGGGCACCCCCGTGACCGTCAACTCCTGGAACAAGATCAACGCAAGGTGGACTGCCAACAACGAGCTGGAGACGTACAGGCCGGACTGCGTCTGGTACGAGGGCGACACTCTGGTGATCAAGGCGTACAACGCGGGGGGCGGGGTCTACTACTCAGGCCGCGTGGAGTCGACGGCGCTGTACGGGTACGGCACGTACAGCTTCACCGCGAACATGCCCAACGGGCAGGGGCTGCTACCAGCAGTATGGGCGGCGTACTTGAATCCGTGGCTGCCGGAGTTCGACGCCGCTGAAATCGTGGGTCAGAACCCGGGCGTCGTCTACCAGACGTCTCACGACGTCAATAACGTCCAGCAGCAGTTCTCGAAGACGAACTCCTCCGGCTGGACGAACACATACCACACATACTCGTTCAGCTGGTTCCCGGACCATGTCGACTTCGCCGTGGACGGCGCCATCACGGGCACCACCTGGTACAGGGCCCCGGCCGGGACGGGCATGCGCTTCATCGCCAACATCGCGGTCGGCGGTGACTGGCCAGGCAACCCGGACTCCTCCACGTGGGCCACCGCCGACGGCGCCCGTTACCTGAGGGTCTCCTCCATCACCCACACGCCGTACTACCCGTGAGGTGAACCCGCGAAGGCCCTCTGGAGCGAGCCGGTATCGACCCGGAGACCCTGCGCGAGCGCGGTGGCGGAGCGTTCGCGGGACTCCTGCAGCAGGAGGTGCGGCCACGGACCGTACAAGGCTCCCGAGTCTGTCGACGGGTGTCTGCTGACCGGCACCTCCTGCAGCGTGGCCGGCGGGCGTATCGCCTACGTCGGGCCGCCATGCGCCACTGGCGGCTCCTCCGAGGCTGCCTGACCGACGATGCCCCGCCAATGGACGTCCGCGCCCGCTGCGCGATCGCCTTGCTGTTCGGCCTGTCCACTGAAGGTCTTTGCCACCTGACGCCTGAACACCTCAAGTTCGGTGACAATCACGCTCCCCTGGTCCTGGGCAGCCACCCTGTCCTCCTGCCTCCAGGACGGACGACATGACCCAGAAACTCAACCGGCGAGGCATCACGATTCGCACTGCGCGCAACGGGGCAACGGCCGCCCTCGCTTCCGATCTCCCCGGCCCGAACCTCGCCGACGTGACCGGGTTGCATCGCCACGCCGCGCTACGTTGGGTCACCTACGCCCGACGCGACTGAGCCGAGTACTTCGCCATGCGAGCTGAGGACAGAACAGGAGACGTCGTTCCAGCCGTCGACCAGCCTCGCGAAGCTGCTCTTCGCGCCTCCAGGAAGAGACCTCATGGCCCAGCCGTTCCCGCCCATCGAACCGTACGCGCACGGCCTCCTCGATGTCGGTGACGGAAACCAGATCTACTGGGAGACCAGCGGGAATCCCGGTGGAAAGGCGGTCCTGTGCGTGCACGGCGGCCCCGGCAGCGGAGGGCGCCGCGGCAGTCGCAAGATGTTCGACCCGAAGGTCTTCCGGATCGTCCTGTTCGATCAGCGTGGCTGCGGTGAAAGCCGTCCTCACGCCTCCGACCCGTCCGTCAGCCTCGATCACAACACCACCGACCACCTCATCGCCGATATGGAGCGGCTACGCGAGCACTTGGGCATCGAGCGCTGGCTCCTCTACGGCGGCTCCTGGGGCTCCACACTGATCCTTGCCTACGCTGAGCGCTGTCCCGAGCGGGTCTCCGAGGTCGTCATCGTCGGCGTCACCATGACTCGGCCGGAGGAGACCGACTGGCTTTATCACGGTGTCGGACGCCTGCTGCCAGGCCCCTGGGAGACATTCCGCGACGCATTGCCGGAGGCGGACAGGAGCGGCAATCTCGTGGCCGCCTACAACCAGCTGCTGAACAGCTCTGATGAGGCGGTCAGGGTGAAGGCGGCGCGGGACTGGTGTGCCTGGGAGGATGCTGTCATCGCCCACGAGGTGCTTGGTCACCCGGGCGCCTACAGCGACAAGACTGACAACGCGTTGATGGCTTTCGTTCGGATTTGCGCGCACTACTTCGCGAACGATGCCTGGCTTGAAGATGGACAACTGCTCCGTGACGCACACCGGCTGGCCGGTATCCCAGCGGTGCTGATCCATGGCCGACTCGACCTCGGCAGCCCGTTGAAGACCGCGTGGGAGTTGTCCAAAGCGTGGCCGGACGCGGAGCTGAAAGTGATTGACGACTCCGGACACACAGGCAGTCCCGCGATGCAGGATGCGATCCTGGAGGCTATCGCGCGGTTCGGTAAGAGTGAACGGTGATTGGCACGGCTGGGCTGTGCGCTCCTCGCCCGACTCTGGGCTCCCACGAGTACGCGTTCGCGCTCACAGGAGGGGCGAACGTCATGGCGGAACCCAGCATCTTCGTGGAGTTCAGCAGGCAGCGGGGGCTTGCGCCGGATGGTCGGCGCAAGCCGTTCGTGGCGGGTGCGGACGGCACGGGCTGGGGCGAGGGTGTGGCTGTGCTGTTGCTGGAGCGGCTGTCGGACGCGCGGCACAACGGTCGCCTGCCGTCAGGCCATCGCCGCTGGTCGCAGGACTCAAGTGCGGGGCGCTCGGAGCGGATTGAGGTGCGCCGAGACGGTTGTGGCTGTATTGGTGATCTGGTCCATGCCCGGGTGCGGATACCGCTGTGTGGTGACCAGGGATCCGTGCCCGGCGATCTTGCGCAGGACATGTACCGGTACGCCGGCGTCGTACGGCTCGATCGGCGGGCACAACTCGCGCACCTCCGTGCCTCCTTGTGCTCGGACCGACTCGCCCACAGGAATGTCACAGAAGCCGGCAACCATCAGTCCGCCGGCGCCCGAACGGCGCTGCGTTCCTCGGGCTTCGTCAGGGCGGCACCGATCTGGTCAAGGGCCGGGACTACACCCTGTCCGGCCATCGCCTGACGCTGAAGGCGGCCGCAGTCAACCGGCTGGCAGGAGACCGCTCCTTCGGTGTCCGCGCACGGCTTCAGGCGCGGTTCTCACGAGGCGTCCCGTGGTCGATCAGCGTGATCACATACCGCCCGCCCGCTCTGTCGGACCACCGGAACGAGCGGCTCCTTCCGGATCCCCACCCGGTTCAGCGGGTGATGTGCTGGCCACGATGCAGGCCACCTACTCCGACGGGTGAACCCACCTTCCACTTCCGGAGCGGCGCCACCGCGACGTACTACGTGACCAGGCCTGGAAGCTCGGTCACCGGCACCACGGCCTGGCCGCCCCCCCGCGGTGACACGTTCCGTCGGAGAAAGGGGCCGGTCCTTGAGCCGGGCCGGCCCCTGTCCGCTACTGCTGTGGAGCGAGCCCGCGTTCGCGCAGCCACTTCAACTGCACCGCGGTATTGAAGCCGAAGCCGCCGCCGTGGTCGGCGAAGGGCCAGGCGGTCATGGTCCGGTCCGTCCCCGCGTAGTGATTGAAGGCGGCGTAGACGGTGGGAGGCGGGCACGTAGGGTCCATGAGGCCGACGCTGAAAAGCGTCGGCGCCGTCGCGCGGCGGGCGAAGTGGACACCGTCGAAGTAGTCGAGTGTGGCGAAGGTCGTCTGGACACGGTGCGGACTGTGCCAGCGCAGGTATTTGGTGAGTTCCAGGTACGGGCCATCCGCGCTGGTCCGGGCCGCGTGGCGGAAGTGACACAGGAACGGCACGTCCGCAAGCACTGCCGCCACCTGGTCCGGGGCGAGTCCGCCGACCGCGATGGCCAGGCCGCCGCCCTGGCTGCCGCCCGCCACGACGACCCGTCCGGCATCCAGACCGGGCAGTTCGGCGACCGCGTCCACGGCGCGCACACAGTCCGTCATGAGGCGGCGGTAGTAGTAGTTGTCCGGTGAGTCGACGCCGCGGGTCATGAAGCCTTCGACCCACTGTGTGCCGTCGCCCTCACCGCGGTCCGGGGTGTCGTGACCCTGACCCCGGCTGTCGACGACGAGTTGGGCGTACCCGGCCGCCGACCACAGCAGGTGGTCGGTGGGCAGCCCGCGGCCGCCGCAGTAGCCGGCGAACGTGACGACGACCGGCAGCGGTCCCTCGGCGCCGCGCGGGCGCAGCAGCCAGGCAGCCACCGGCTCGCCGTTCCAGCCGGGGAAGCGTACGTCGTCCACCTCCACGGTGCTCAGCAGATACCGATCGGTGACAGGCTCGGCCTTCACCGCGCCGCCTCGGGCGCGGGCTTCGGCCAGGGTCCGCTGCCAGAAGGCGTCGAAGTCCTTCGGCGCCGACACCTCCGGCCGGTAGTCGAGGAGTTCGTCAGGAGTTTGATCAGACAGAGACATGGTGGTCCTTGCGGTGGGGAGGGCACCAGACTTCGGCGCATTCGAAGCGCATCGACGCTGTCATGTGCATACGAACCTGTCAACTGGCGGCATAGATACGTCTAGTTCATGGGATCTTGCAGTAGGTGAAACGCCATCATCGGTCTCGACTCCGCTGATCCTGACCCCTGAAGTCGAAGCGCTTCGACTCGATGCGGACTTCACCCACCCCGCCTTCCGGTACTACGCCGAGCGCGTCACCCGAACCATGCTCGCCCGGTACGCCGCGCACCGGGCGGTCATCGGCTCCCAGGTGGACAACGAGCGGCCTGCGGCTGCCGCACAACCACGGTGTCTTCCAGCGGTTCGTGGACCACCTGCGCCCCCGGCATGGGAACGTGGAGACCCTCAACCGCGAATGGGGCCCGGTCTACTGTTCGCACCGGCTGGCTGCCGCTCCGCGCCGCGCCCGGAAGTCCACTCGCAGTGCCTGAGGGCGGGACCGCGACACACTGGGTGGACGGACTCACGGTCACCGACGCCGAGGCGCTTGCCGAGTAGTCACTCCCGCACTTCGGCCGCTGGCCCGCGATCACCACCCGCCACCCCCGGCGTTGGCCGTGTCACCTGCGTTGGCACCGTCCCCGGACGCGGCACGGCCCGCGTGCCGGCCGAGTGGCTGGCGTCCACACCCCACAGCGGATGGTGCACCCTGTCCGCGTCCGTGACCATGATGACCGGCACCTGCCCGGACGGGCGACGCACGCGCACGTGGTGCACAACTGGAGCTGGCAGGAGGCCGACGTCCGCACACCCCGCGAGCTGACCGACGTCCTCGACGGCAGCGCGGTTCCCGCCGGCACATCGGTGAGCCTCGGCGCCTGGGACGTCCGGTTCTCGTCGTCTACTGAGACCTTCCCGGAAACGGGGGCTTCGGCCGACGCGACCGGAGCCCCCTGGGCCGGATGTCCAGTGCTTACGTGCCCGGTTCCGTGGAGAAGGGCCGGTCGTAGACCTCCAGGTTGCGTACGGACGCCCAGGCCCCGGAAGGCAATCCGGTGACCGTGACACGCACGTACCGTGCCCGGCTCCGGAAGAGGGCGACCTGGACCTGACGTGTGCTGGTGGTGGCCGTGTTGTCGACCAGCGTCGTCCACCCGCGGTTGTCGAGGGAACCCTCGATCCTGTACCGGTAGTTGGTCCCGTCCCGTTCCCAGGCGATGCGGGTGCCGGTCACAGAGCGGGGCGAGCCCAGATCGATCGTGAGCCAGTGTCCGGTGCCGCCGTCGTTCGCACACCACCGGGTCGAGGTGGAGCCATCGACCGCCTTGGCGGCGGTGTTGCCCTTGGACGACTCCGCGCTGTCGGCCGACGCCGTGCGGCCGACGGCGATGTCGGCCGGTTGTACGGACCGGTCCAGCGTGACGCCGACGACGCTGTCCTCGGGATGGGTGGTGCGGTCGATGCCGTTGATCGTCACGCGGCCGTCGTCGCCGACGGCGTACGCCAGGCCGGCGCCGGAGCGCACATCGAAGACCCGTATGACCCTCGCGTCTCCGACCGACGGGGTGGTGAACGAGGTGCCGCTGTAACCGGGCAGCAGGTGCGCGTAGAACGTGTCGTCCTTGTAGGTGAAGCCGTACTGGCCGTCGACCGGGTTCCACGGACCGCCGCGGGTGCCGTAGACCGACCGGCCGCAGGACGCCATGAAGGTGCCGATCCGCCGCAGCAGGCCGGCCTGGGCGGCGGAGACCGTGCCGTGCCGGTCGGGGCCGACATTGACCATCGCGGTCATGTTCCGCACCCAGCAGTTGACGAGGATGTCCATGGCGGTGCCGTAACCCATCACGGTGGCATCGGCGTTGTAGCCCCAGGTGCCGTCGACGGTGAACACCTTCTCGACGAGGCCGGTGCGGATCGCCCCGCTCGGAACGGAAGGGCCCTCGTCGCTGGCGTAGTCGCCCGTCCAGCCGGAGCGTGAGGTGGCGACGATGCCCGGCTGGTGCTTGCGCACCATACCCATCAGGCCCAGCGGCCTGCCGTCGCCGTCCGTCTCGCCGTAGGCGGCGTCCACCGGCCACTCGTTGGCGGGGTCGCGGAACCGGCCGGGCTCCCAGAAGAACGCGGCGTCCGCGTCACTGCCCTGCTCCGCCAGCCAGCCGCCGTCCCACCACAGGTCGTCGATCGGGCCGTACCGGGTGACCAACTCCTTGACCGACTGGTACACCTCCGTCTTCATGACCCGCGCGTCCTCCTTGTGCGCGGGATCGGTGGTGTAGTTCCAGGGGTTGGGCGCGCAGTGGGTGCCGCGGACGTCGTAGTAGCCGGGATAGCGCCAGTTGATCGGCGAGTAGTAGAGGCCCACCTTGAGCCCGGCCGCCCGTACCGCCGCGACGTAGTCCCTGACGAAGTCGCGGCCCAGCGGCGCCTGACCGGAGTTCCAGCTGTTGGGATGGTTCAGCGGCCACAGTGCGAAACCGTCGTGGTGGCGGGTGGTCAGCGTCACGTACCTCGCCCCGAAGTCCTTGGCCAGCTGCGCCCAGGCCGCCGGGTCGTAGGCGTCCGCGGTGAACTGCTCGCCTGTGGCGTCCGTGACGTACTTCCGGTAGTCCGCCGGAGTGACCGGGGCGGCGTGCATCCACCATTCGCCCTTGGCCGGGCCCGAGTACACGCCCCAGTGGATGAACATGCCGAGCTTGGCGTCCTGGAGCCACTGGACCGAGGAGTCCGGTTGCTGCTCGACGCCCATGTCGGTCCTCGGGATCCGCAGGGGCGGCAGGGGCAGCGGCGCGGCCGTCACGGCGTACGCGGGTGTCGCCACCGGGATGGAGCCGACCGCGGCGGCCGCCGTCGTGACTGCCATGGCGATGAGGACCGATCTGCGTGACGTGGAATCCGGCAACGTGAGTTCCTCCTGTTCAGCCGTTTTCTCTGAGACATCGGATGAATTAACGAACGCGAGTGTCGCGCCTGTCTAGACTTGTGACACATGTTCCCTTCGGAAACGTGGTAGTTGGCCGACAAGAGACTTCGCCGACAAGGCCTAGACATGGGAGGTGTGGGGTGCGGTGGTCCCGGCCCGCCCCCTCGGCGAGATCAAGTCACGCGGGCTTGACGGAAGGTTCCGCATGGCGGCGGCAGCAGGCGAGGGGATGGGGAAAGGCGATGGTGCCGGACAACTCGGGAAGACCTTCGGCGGGCGACCAGGGTGGGCGCGGTTCGGGACTCGCCTCGGTGACGATCGCGTACATCGCCGAGTCCGCGGGCGTCTCGGTGCCGACCGTGTCGAAGGTGCGAGTGGCACGCCGGAACCGGGTCGGGCTGCCCGTCTCGGAGTTCGGCCTCCGTAACCCGATTCTCCGCTCTTGCGGAGGCGGACCTGCCGACGGCGTCCGACCTCGTGGTGAAGACACAACTCACGCGCGAGCACGGGTACACCGCGGCGGTCGAGCTGCTGTCCCTCACCGACCGCCCCACCGCCGTCTTCACCGCGAACGACATGCAGGCGCTCGGCGCCTACCAGACCGCGCGCGAGCTCGGCCTGCGTGTCCCGCACGATCTCAGCGTCGTGGGCCTGGAGATCGCGACCACCCTGACCGTCAGGGAGAGCACGGCCCCGCCGCAGAGGGGTGAGGCCGGGCCGGAACTCGGGGTGTGCCCTGGTTGCCCGGAGGAGCGGGCAACCAGGGCGAGCGGCCGATCGGTCAGGACGTCGTGCCAGTGACCGAGGTTCCGGACTTGGTGACGTGGTACGTGGCGGTGGCGCCGCTCCAGAAGTGGAACTTCAGCGTCACCGGTGCGTCAAGCCGCTGCACTCAAGGAAACTTTCGTCAATAGAGCGCACTGGCCCTTGAGTTGTAGGGAAGGTCTGGCGTCGATGCGCTTCAACCCCGCAACGATCCGGCGTTCTTGAGCGTGGACAGCAGGCCGTTCCGGCGAGAGTCTCTGGACGTCGAGCAGGGCCCGGTCAAGCCGATCCCCGTCGACGTCTGGTGTCCTTCATCCAACGCCCTCGCCCCGGGGCGGACGGTCTTCGTGGCCCGTTCCCCCGCGCCCGGCTGCACGTACGTCACGCGGGCTCGCGCCGAGCTCGCGGCGGCAGGCCTTGTTGAAGGCCTGGAGGTCGGCGATGCCCACGGCCGCGGCGATGACGGTGACGACCGGTGACAGCGACGAGCCTCCCTACCCCACAGGTCTTGCCGCGCTGCAGGACGGGTGGCGCCTGTTCCAGGCCTCCCAGCTGCTGCCGCCGCGGTCCGGCCACGAGTACGACGTCTCCTTCCTCAAGCACGAGTTCTTCTTCGAGAAGCTGGAGGAAGGCGCTCACACCTGACCCATGGTGTTGCTTTGATGCGCGTCACTGTCCAGGCGTTCCTGCTTCCGGGCCCGGCGATCACCTCATCGCACCTCTCGTGGGTGCGGCGCCAGAGTGATCCGGTCGATCAGCGGCGCGTCGCGGGAGCGGCGGAGCACCCCGGGGAAGGTGTCCGAGGCGTAGCCGGTGCCGTCGAAGTTCGGCAACTCCGCGGAGCGGAAGGTGATCGTGTTCTGTCTCTTCTTGAGGGTCACCGTCACCTTGTTGATGCCGCCGGCGAGAGAGAGCCGGCCGCTGTGGCCGAACCGTCCAGGAGGTTCTTGGCGTTGGCGGTCGTCGCGGCGGAGGAGACTGCCACGCCGTCGAGGTACATGGTGACCCGGCGGGCGGCGATGTCGAGGGTGACGGTGACCGTCCGTCAGCCGTCGGCGGACAGCGGCGCATAGCCGCGCATAGCCGGACACCTGAGCCTGCGCGCCGCCTCCGCCGGTGGTCACGGCGGTGCGGAGCACGCTGCCGTTGCACGGCGTCGTGAACAGGTACTTGGTGGTGTCGGTGTCCAGGTCGAAGATCCGCTGCCAGGGCGCCTTGTCGCCGCTCCACTTCACGCGGGCCGAGACCGTCAAGTCGCTCGCGTCGCACAGTACTTCGGGGCGGCGGGCCGAGCTGTCAGCGGATGGCATGGATCGCGTCCTCAATCCTTGAGCTTCGGTATGTATCGAACCGGTTCGATTTTCGATGCCACGGAGGAGCTTCCCGGGCGATGGTGTGGCGGCCGAGTGGCCGGGATGGGAGCGGAAGGAGCCGGGGGCGTCGGAAGGATCACTTCATCGAACCGGTTCCGGGAAGCTAGCACCGGGACAGTCGACCAGCAATCCCTTCGACGCAAGGTCTTCCCGGTCCCCTGTAGGGACGGGAAAGTCCCGCCGGGGGTGTTGACAGGTGTAAGGGACACTTCCTACCTTCGCTTGCATGCGAACCGGTTCGACGACCGGCTTCGCTTCGCGTTCCATCCCGACACTCTCACTTCCGGCGAGCACTCTCTCCATCAAGGAGTCGAACCGGTTCGAGCAAGGAGCCGTCCGTGAACATCGGTGAGATCGCCCGGCGGGCCGGTGTCTCGCGGAGCACCGTGTCCTACGCGTTGAGCGGCAAGCGCCCGGTGTCCGACGACACTCGCCGGAAGATCCAGGAGGTCATCGACGAGCTGGGCTACCGGCCCAACGCCAGTGCGCGCGCCCTGGCCAACGGCCGGACCAGCACGATCGGCCTGGTGTTCCCGCCGGCCGGGAACCACTACACCGGCATGCAGCTGGACTTCATCGGCAGTGTGGTGGAGGCCGCCGCGGCCTACGACTACGACGTGCTGCTGTCCCCGAGCGGGGTGGACAGTGACCGCTCGTTCCAGCGGCTGCTGGGGGAGCGGCGGGTCGACGGCGCGATCCTGATGGAGATCAGGCTGCAGGACGACCGGGTCGATCACCTGGCCGCCCTGGACTTCCCCGCCGTCGCCATAGGCCGCACCGCCCACCCGGAGGACGGCTGGTGGGTGGGCCTGGACCACACCGCGCTGGCGGCGGCCTGCGTCCACCACTTGGCGGACCTCGGCCACCACCGGGTCGCCTTCGTCAACCGTCCCGAGCAACTCCTGCGGGCCGGGTACGAGTCCGCGCACCGCGGCCTGGACGGCTTCACCAAGGCCGCGGCCGAGCGGGGGCTGGCGGTACGGACGTACTGCTGTGGCGACGACGCCGCCTCGGGCCAGGCCTGCGTGGAGCGGATCCTGCGCGACGACCCGGCCACCACGGCTCTGGTCACGCTGAACGAGGCCGCGCTGGGCGGCCTGTACCGAGGGCTCGCCCAGGCCGGCCGCCATGTGCCGCGTGACTTCTCCGTCACCGGGGTCGTCGCCGGCCGGTGGGCGGAGACGGTGACCCCGCAGCTCACCGCGGCCGACGTACCGGCGGAGGAAATGGGCCGCCGCGCCGTCGACCTGCTGGTGGAGCGGCTCGGCCACCCCGACGCGCCGCCCCGGCACCACCTCCTCGCACCGCCCATCTCCCTGCGGGCCAGCACCGGGCCCGCAGGAGCCGGTACGACGTCCTGACCGCACCGACGTAACCCCTCCTCACGTCACGTAGCTCTCTTCATCTCTGGAGCTCCGCACCTCACCGGAGGCTCGAACTGATCGGCAGCGCGGTTCGCCGTGCCCGTTCTTCCCCGTCACCCCGTGTCCTCGGCACCCGCATGTCCAGAACAAAGGAACCCCTGCGATGAACAGCTCCTCCAGACAGCGCCGTCTGACCGCCGCGGCCGTGACCGCACTGGTCATGGCCGTCACCGCCACCGCCTGCTCCTCCGGCTCGGGCAGCAGCGGCGCCGGGAGCGGCACGTACACCATCTGGGACCCGTACCCGCAGTTCGACAAGGCCTCGGCCTGGACGAAGCTGCTGGACCAGTGCGGCACCAAGGCCGGAGTGAAGATCAAGCGGACCGCCTTCGACACCAGCGACCTGGGCAACAAGACGCTGCTCGCGGCCCAGCAGGGCAACTCGCCGGACGTCCTCATCGTCGACAACCCGGTGGTGTCGACCCTGGCCGAGGCAGGCGTGCTCACCACGACCGACGACACCAAGCTGGACACCTCGAAGGCCGACCCCAACCTGCTCGCCGCCGGCCAGTCGGGCGGCAAGACCTACGGCACGCCGATCGGGGCCAACACCCTTGCCCTCTACTACAACAAGAAGGTGCTCAAGGAGGCCGGCGTCGACATCGCCTCGGTCAAGGACTGGACGTCGCTGACCGCGGCGCTGGAGAAGGTCAAGAAGGCGGGTAAGAAGGGCATCACCTTCTCGGCGATCGGCACGGAGGAGGGCAGCTTCCAGTTCCTGCCCTGGCTATGGGGATCAGGCGCCAAACTCACCGCACTCGACTCCTCCCAGGCCGTGTCCGCCCTCTCCCTGTGGAAGGACTGGCTGAAGAACGGCTACGCCCCCAACTCGGTGCTCAACAACACCCAGACGACCAGCTGGCAGGAGTTCGCCGGCGGTGACTACGCGTTCAGCGAGAACGGCACCTGGCAGCTCGCCAATGCCAAGAAGGCCGGCCTCGACTACGGCGTCCTGCCCATCCCCGGCGCGAACGGAGGCAACGCCGCGGCCCCGACCGGCGGCGAGTTCGTGACCATCCCGGTCCAGCAGGACACCGGCCGCTACACCACCTCCCAGAAGCTGGTCACCTGTCTGACCAGCACCGCCAACCTCTACAACACCGACACCACCCTGTCCTACGTGGCCCCCACCGGCGAGGTCCAGGGCAAGCAGGTGGCCGCGAACGCCGACCTGAAGCCGTGGGTGGCCGCGGTGAAGGCAGCCAGGGGCCGCACCAGTGACGACCTGGGCACCAAGTACCCCAAGATCTCCGAGCAGATGTGGAAGGCCGTCCAGTCCGTTCTGAGCGGTTCCAAGTCGCCCAAGGACGCCCTCACTTCGGCGCAGGCCGCGGCCAAGTGATGTGAGCCCGATGAAGCAGACGACACGTCCGCCGGACCTCCGGCCCGCAGGCGTCCGGGACGGGGCGGCCACCGCCGCTCCGCCCCCGGCTCACAGCCCGAAGCGCCGCCGGCCCACCTCCACGCAGTGGGCCGCCTGGGCCTTCCTCGCCCCGGTGACCCTCTACCTCGCCCTCTTCTATGCCTATCCGCTGTACCGCAACATCGACCTGAGCCTGCGCAACTACACCGTCCGTTCCTTCGTCCAGGGCGACGCCCCGTTCACGGGCCTGGCCAACTACCGCAAGGTCCTCGACGACCCGACCTTCGCCCCGGCCCTGCTCCACACCGCGGTCTTCACGGCGGTGTGCCTGGTCTTCCAGTACGCCGTCGGCCTGGCCCTCGCGGTCTTCTTCAACCAGAACTTCCGTCTGTCGGCCACTCTGCGCGCCCTGTTCCTCGTACCCTGGCTGCTGCCGCTGATCGTCTCGGCCTCCACCTGGTCGTGGATGCTGAACAGCGAGTCGGGCGTCGTCAACGCCGCCCTGCACGCCCTCGGCATCGGGCCGGTGAACTGGCTGACCTCGCCCTCGTGGTCGCTGACCTCGGTGATCATCGCGAACATCTGGATCGGCGTCCCCTTCAACCTGGTCGTGCTCTACAGCGGCCTGCAGTCCATCCCCACGAGCCTGTACGAGGCCGCCGCCATCGACGGGGCGAACGCGTGGCAGCGTTTCTGGCGCGTCACCTTCCCGCTGCTGCGCCCGGTGTCCGCGATCACCCTGCTCCTGGGGCTGATCTACACGCTCAAGGTCTTCGACATCATCTGGATCATGACCAAGGGCGGCCCGGCGGACTCGTCCACCACCTTCGCCACCTGGTCCTACCAGCTCGGCTTCGGCAACCTCCTGCCGGCCTTCGGCCCCGGCGCGGCCGTCGGCAACCTCCTCGTGGTCGCCGCACTGGTCTTCGGCCTGGTCTACGTCCGGGTCCAGAGAAAGCAGGCCCTGTCATGAGCCGAAGCCGCAGGCGTACGTGGGTGAAGACCACGATCGGTGTCGTGCTGACCGGGATCATGCTCTTCCCGGTCTACTGGATGCTCAACGTCTCCCTGACCCGCGACCAGGACATGCGCAAGAGCCCGCCGGACCTGCTGCCTCTCCACGGCACCCTGGCCGGCTACCGCACCGTCCTCGACGAGCAGTTGCCCTACCTCGGCACCAGCCTCGTCATCGGCCTGGGCACTGTCGTGCTGACCGTCGCCCTGTCCGCACCCGCCGGTTACGCCCTGGCCAAGCTGCGCCCTCGCGGCGGCGGCATCCTGAACTTCGTCCTGCTGGCGGCCCAGATGATCCCCGGCATCATCATGGCGATGGGCTTCTACGCCATCTACCTGCAGCTCGGCCTGCTGCAGTCCGTCCCCGGCCTGATCGTCGCCGACTCCACCCTGGCCGTCCCCTTCGGCGTCCTCATCTTCACCGCGTTCATGTCCGGCATCCCCGGCGAACTGCTCCAGGCCGCCACGACGGACGGCGCCGGGCCACTGCGCACCTTCTGGTCCATCGTCCTGCCGATCAGCCGCAACGCCGTCGTCACCGTGTCCCTGTTCGCGTTCCTGTGGTCCTGGTCCGATTTCGTCTTCGCCAGCACCCTGGTCAACGGCGGCGCCCACGAGCCGATCACCCTCGGCATCTACCACTACATCGGCAACAACAACCAGCAGTGGAACGCCATCATGGCCACCGCCGTCGTCGCCTCCCTGCCGACCGCGGTCATCCTCGTCCTCGCCCAGCGCTACGTCGCCGCCGGTGTGACCGCCGGTGCCGTCAAGGACTGAGTCCCCCAGCCCCGGTGTGCGACGGCTGACCCCATGCGTCAGCCGGCCGCTGCCCCTTGCCCAGAAACGAGTCACGCCACATGACCGCCGCCCGAACCGGCCCGGCCTTCTCCGTCCACGACATCCCGTTCAGCACGTACGGTTCCTGGTTCGACATCTCGCCCGTCGTGGCGGAGAAGACGTACGCCGAGGACCTCCACCTCGTCTCGCACCAGAACGGCATGCACGCCGTGCTGCGCCTGGTCCCCCTGAACACCACAAAGGACGACCGCGCCGAGACCCGCGTCGAAGCGACACCGGGCCTGCTCAGCTGGATCGGAGCGAGCGGACACATCGACCTCGCCTACGAGTCGCCGGACACCGTACGCCTGCGGGGGAGCGGCCTGGGCATCGGCGTCCTCGCCGCCGCGCACGCCCTGACCCCGTTCAGCGGAACGTACTTCTTCCACGACCCGGCGGCGGACGCGTACGTCTTCACGTCGTACGAGACCGGACGCCGGTACCGCGTCACCCTGCTGTCCGGCATCATCGCCGAGGCGGAAGGAGCCCAGGCGCTGGGCAGCGCAGATCGTGGACTCGCCATGACAGGGGAGGGGGACGGCGCCTGGGAGATCGCGATCGAGGAACTCGACACCTCCCGTTCCCCGTACGCGACCTCGGCGACCTTCGACAACATCGTGGAGTCTGCGCGGGGCGCGTTCGCGGACTTCGTCGACGCGGTGGCCCCCTGGCGTTCGTCCGCCACACCGGCCGCCGAACTGGCTGCCTACGTCGTCTGGTCGGCGACCGTACGCCCGGCGGGCCTGGTCACCCGGCCCGCTGTGCTGATGTCCAAGCACTGGATGGACAAGGTCTGGAGCTGGGACCATTGCTTCAACGCCCTCGCCCTGGCGCCTGGTTGCCCCGAACTGGCCGTCGACCAGTTCGCCCTGCCCTTCGATCACCAGGACGACAGCGGCGCCCTGCCCGACTCCGTCACCCACTCCGAGGTCCTGTACAACTTCGTCAAGCCGCCCATCCACGGCTGGGCCTTCGGCCACCTGCGCCGCCGCCTGCCGACACCCCTCGACCAGGCCCAACTAGCCGAGGTGTACGCCCGGTTGAAGCGCTGGACGGACTTCTGGCTCACCGCGAGACGGGCCCCCGGCGCCGAACTGGCCCACTATCAGCACGGCAACGACAGCGGCTGGGACAACGCCACCACCTTCGACCCCGAGCGCGTCGTGGTCACTGCCGATCTGGCTGCCTTTCTCGTACTTCAGCTGCACGAACTCGCCGACTTGGCAGGAGAGTTGGGCAAGGCGGACGAGTCGCGCCGTTGGACGGCCAAGGCCGCGGAGACACTGACGGCGCTCATCGACCAGCTCTGGACCGGCGACCGGTTCGTCGCCCGGGGAGTCGCCGGCGGGGACACCTGGAGCAGCGCCAGCCTCCTCGACCTGATGCCCATCGTGCTGGGCGAGCATCTGCCCGGTGAGGTCAGCAGCGCGCTCGCCGACCACATCAAGGCCCACCTCACCCCGTACGGCCTGGCCACCGAACTGCCCACCTCGCCGCACTACCTCGCCGACGGTTACTGGCGCGGCCCGATCTGGGCCCCCGCCACCGTCCTGGTCGAGGACGGCCTGCGCCGCGCCGGGCACCACCGGCTGGCGGACGACATCAGCGCCCGTTTCCGCGCCCTGTGCGAGACCTACGGCTTCGCCGAGAACTTCGACGCGCTCACCGGAACGGGTCTGCGCGACCGCGCCTACACCTGGACCGCCAGCAGCTACCTCCTGCTGGCCGAGGCATACGCGCACCGAGCCGGCCGCTGAGCGGCCACCTCCCGCACCGCCCCGGGGCCGCACGGACTCCGGTCATCCTCACCCACAGGAGCCGCACGATGAAGTCACCGACAACCCTTCCCGGAACCACGACACGTACCAGGCGCCGAGCGGTCGCGTCCGCCGCCGTCCTCATGGCAGCCCTGGCCTCGACCCTGGTGCCCGCCGCCCCTTCCCAGGCCGCCGACACCAGCGTCACCGTCGACTTCGCCAACGCCGGGGGCGCGCCCACCTACCGCGCCTCCGGCATGATCTACGGGATGACCCCGAACGGGTCGCTGCCGCAGGACCACTTCTTCAAGGACATCAAGTGGCACTTCATGCGGGCCGGCGGCGCCCAGCTCAACAGCGGTGGCTACGGCACCAGCCTCGCCGACTACCAGACCCGCTGGAACGCCACGCTCGCCCAGTACAAGCACACCGCGGCCCTCGGCGGCACCTTCGTGCTGCTCCCGCACGACCTGTGGGGCGCCGACAGCACCACCAGCCAGGGCTGGCCCGGCGACAACGGTGACTGGACGAAGTTCGACAACTTCGTCACGCAGCTCATAAACGACGTCAAAGCCAACAACATGACGGTCCAGTGGGACCTGTGGAACGAGCCCGACGGCAGGGGCTTCTGGGCTCCCTCGCAGAGCCAGTACCTGCAGATGTGGTCGCGCTTCTACGCCCGGGTGCGGGCGGCCTTCCCGGGCCAGCTCATCGTCGGCCCCAGCATGGCGGGCCAGCCGACCTCCTCCAACACGTGGTGGACCACGTACCTGAACTACGTCAAGGCGAACAACGTCGCCCCCGACATCTACAGCTGGCACGACGAACCCGCCGACCCGGTCCCCGGAGTCTCCAGCGCCAACGCCACACTCGCCGCCGCCGGCCTGACCAACACCCGCCCGTACCAGATCAACGAGTACGGCGCGTTGTCCCAGCAGAACCCCGGCGGCGGCGCCTGGTTCATCGGCCGCCTGGAGCGCGCCGGCGCCGACGGGCTGCGCGGCAACTGGGCCTCGGGCACGAACCTGCACGACTACGAGGCCAACCTGCTCACCAAGAACAGCGCCGGGCAGTACCTGCCGCTCGGCGAGTGGTTCATGTACCGCTACTACGGCTCGCAGACCGGCAACATCGTCAACTATGTCCCCGGCAGCAACAACGACGGCCTGGCGACCAAGGACAACAACGCCAAGAATGCCAAGGTCCTGATCGGCAGCAACGGGAACACCGGCAATGTCACCGTCAACCTCACCGGCCTGAACACCACGTCGGTGGTGGAGAGCGGCAAGGTCCGCGCCGTCGTCCAGCGCGTCCCGTACAACAACGGCGCCGCGGTGGCCGGACCCGAGACGGTCTCCGACACCACCCTGTCCGTGAGCAACAACGCCGCCTCGGTCACCCTCCCGTACACCAACGCCAAGGACGGCTACACCGTCACCCTGCTGCCGCCGTCCGACACCACCGTCTCCACGGTCGCCGTCAGCGAGAACAGCGGGCAGTGCCTGGACGACACCAACCTGAGCACCGCGGGCGGCACGCAGTACCAGCAGTACCTCTGCGAGGGCGGCTACCAGCAGATGCTCGACCTCAAGCCGGTGAGCGGCAAGACCAACACCTACACCGTGGTCAACGAGCTCAGCGGCAAGTGCCTGGACGTCTCCGGGGCGTCCACCGCCGAGGGCGCCGCCGTCATCCAGTACACCTGCAACGGCGCCACCAACCAGCAGTTCACCCTCAACCCCGTCAGCGCGCTCGGCAACAGCAAGGACTACCAGCTGGCCGCCGTCCACAGCGGCAAGTGCGTCGACGTCAGCAATGTCTCCACCACGGCCGGCGCCCTGATCCACCAGTGGACGTGCGACCCGGCGAGCGCCCTCGCCACCAAGAAGAACCAGATCTGGCGTCTCATCGGCAAGTCCTGACCGCCCTGGCCCGGCGGTCGCCTGGACAGGGGTCGGTGACCGCCGGGAAGCACTCGCAGTACGCGTTCTGCAAGGCCGTCGGGGACGGCCGAAGCCACACGTGCCACCTGTCCTTCCTCAAGGACCAGACCCTGGACTTCACCATCTACGGCAACAACTTCCATGGCAGCATGACCGACGGGGTCGGCTACGACTTCCCTGCCTGACGAGAGTCGGGGTGCTGGCGGATTGAGCGGGGCCGGGAGGCGAGCGGCGACCTTTCCGCCCCGCGGTGACGACAGCTCGGCAGTCACCCCCGCAGGAAAGGCAACCGAGAGCGCCCTGTGCGGCCAGATCGATGGTGCACAGCTTCACCGTCGCCCTGCGCCGCCTCGCAGTCAGGTGGTCACCGCTGGCGGCGTGCTCCCCGAGGGCCGACCCGTCCGCTCACGACGCCGAACGCAGCAGCCTTGGGCAGTTCGGCCGCGTAGTCGGGCAGGTCGACGCTGCTGATCTGCTTGCCCATGTCCAGCATCTTGTTCAGGAGCCAGCGCCGGTTCAGCAGCCCGTTGCGCACCCATAGCCCGGTCGCGGTGCCGGGCGCCAGGAACGGGCCGGTGCGGTCGCCGCCCTTCTGGCAGCCCTGGGCGTAGTCACGCAGGGTGTGCTCGTAGCGGGCGAAGGCGGTGCGGTGGTCGCCGCGGGCCCGGGCCAGTTCGCCGGCCAGGACGTACGCCGCCACCACGGCGGTGCCGGTGCCCATCCCGCCGATGGTGGCCCCGCAGGCGGCGTCGCCGAGCAGGGCGATCCGGCCGGTGGACCAGGTGGGGACGTCGGCTCGACTGATCGAGTCGAAGTACAGCTCGGGGGCCTGCCCCAGGCTCTCCAGCAGCCGGGGCACCTCCCAGCCGAGGCCTGCGAAGGCGTCCCGGATCAGCGTCTTCTGCTGTGCCACGTCATGGCGGTCGTAACGGAGTTCGGTCGAGGCGAAGACGAAGAAGGCACCCGCCCGGGTCGGGTCGCGGTGGTCGGCGCCGACCGCGGCAAGCCGCCGGGGACGTTGAGGCCGACAGAACCGGGCGGCAGGTCCAGATAGTTGGGCAGCTGCCAGGTGGCCGCGTAGTAGCCAAGGTGGCGGACGTAGTGCTCCTCCGGGCCGAAGGCGAGTCGACGGATGTTGGAGTGCAGCCCGTCGGCGCCGATCACCAGATCGAACTCGCGTGGTGCGCCCTGCCGGAAGGCCACGCGGATTCCTGTGGGTGTCTCCTCCAGGGCGGTGATCGAGTCGTCGAAGAGGTACTCGGTGCGCGGGAGGCTGCGCTGGTACAGCACCTGGGCGAGTTCCCCGCGCGGGACCTCGACGTCCCCGCCTGCGAAGTCGGCCGGCAAGTGGAGGAGCTGACGGCCGCGCCCGTCGATGAAGGTGATCGGGCTGCCGCCGGTGTCGAGCGCGCGCAGCTCGTCGAGCACACCCATCCGCTCCAGCACGGTCAGGTGGGTCTCGCCGCGGAAGTCGACCGCCTGGCCGCCGCCACGCAGGGCGGGGGCCAGCTCGACGACGGTGGTCTCGAAGCCGTACCGCCCCAGCCAGTAGGCCAGTGCGGGACCGGCGATGCTCGCGCCCGAGATCAGGACCTTCGTGCTCATGTGAACCACTCCATCCGAGGCTGTCGAGTAACTGCGTCCAGCGGACACTGTTTATTGCTGTGTACGGTAGACGCAGTTAGATCGCCTCGCAAGGGGCGGCCTGAACCACAGGACGGAGCGGGAATTGCGTGAGGAAGCGAACGGGGCGGTGCGGCTGCTCTGGGGATCGCCCGCCAAGCCGTCCCGGGGGCCGAAGCCCGCGCTGAGCCTGGCGCGGATCGCCGCGGCAGGCGTTGAGATCGCGGATGCCGAGGGCCTCGGCGCCGTCTCGATGCAGAAGGTGGCCGGGCTGCTCGACTTCACCAAGATGTCGCTCTACCGCTACGTGCCCGGCAAGGCGGAGCTGGTCGCGCTCATGGTGGAGGCCGCGGTCGACGAACCGTCACAGGCTGTGGATGCGCTCGGGTGGCGTGATCAACTAACGGACTGGGCAAAGCAGTTGGCGAGGTCGTTCACCGAACATCCGTGGTTGCTCGACGCCACCGTCGGACCGCGGGTGATGGGCCCCAAGGAACTCGGCTGGCTGGAGCGGGTGGTCGCGGCCCTGGACGGATACGGGTTGACCGGCTCCGAGCGGATGGACGCTGCGGTGCTGCTGGCCGGGCACGTCCGGGGCATCGCCGAGCAGGCCCGCGCGGCCCGGCCGAACGGCTCGCCCGAGGCGGAACTCCTGGTCGCCCTCGGCCCCCTGGTGCACCAGCACGCCGACCGCTTCCCCGCGCTCGCCGCGGCCATGGCCTCACAGGACGGCCGAGACCAGGCGCTGGACTTCGGCCTGGAGCGCATCCTCGACGGTCTGGAGGCCCTGATCACGCGCCGCACCCGGTAACTCGGGGAAGATCAGGCGCAACCGGTCGTCCCGCGAGACCCGAACCGCGGTGATCGCGCTGGATGGGTGGCCGGTTGCCTGGTCACATTCGGTTGCCTTCAGCCTGGTTGGAAGAACGCGAGCATTTTCCGGCTGGCGTCCGGCGACGCCAGGATTTCCTGGATGCGCGCGGACTGCCGACCGGCAGCGCTGGTACGTTCGAACATCTCGCGCTCATATTCCTTGACGGCGGCGGGAAAGTCGTCCGGGTGCGCAGCCAGCGCGAGGCCGAGCAGGGCGCCGTCGAGCAGCGCCATATTGGCACCCTGCCCCACCGGCGGCATCAGGTGCGCGGCATCGTCGAGCAGCGTGACGCCTGGCCTCGACGGCCAAGTCAGGCCCGCCGGGAGCGTGGCGATCGCCCGCGGCAGGACCGCGTCGTCGCAGGCTGCGATCAGCGCGGTGAACCGTGAGTCCCAGCTGGCGAACAGGCCCATCAGCCGCACCCGGGCGGCGGCTGGGTCGCCGAACGGGATTGCGCTGGTCGCGAACCAGTCCTCGGCTGTGTTGTAGAAGCTGAGGTAGATGCGCACGCGGCCGTCGCCGCTGCGCTGCGCCGACAGTGATTGTCCGTTGCCGAGCGCCCAGTAGTTGCCGCGCCCAACCATCGCTGCGAGGTCGGGGTGGGTACGGTCGATGTCAGGAATACCGAGCTCAACGACGCTTTGGCCGGTGTGCGCTGGTTTGGCGTCGGTGAGCAGCGCACGGACCCGGGAGTTCGCGCCGTCGGCGCCGACCAGCAGGTCGTACGTCGCACTGCTGCCGTCGGCGAAGTGCAGCAGACCGTTGTCGACGGATTCCAACGCGTGTCCCCAGCGCACCACGTGTTCGGGCAGAGAGTCCAGCAGCAGGTCGCGTAAATCGGCACGGTCGACCTCAGGTCGCTCCAGCGGGGCGTCGTCGGGCGTGTCCTCCTGCAGCAGCAGGGTGCCGTCCGACTCAAGAAGACGCAGGTCCTGGCCTGCACGACGGGCAATGGCGTGAAACCGGCCGATCAGACCGGCCTCGCGCATCGCCTGCTGCCCGGTCCCGGTGTGCAGATCGAGCATGCCGCCCTGGCCGCGCGCGCCACGCGACGGTTCCCGTTCGTACACGACGGCGTCGATGCCTTTCACGTGCAGCACACGGGCAAGGGCCAGGCGGCCCAAGCCGGCTCCGATGATGGTGATGGTCGCGCTCGCCATGCCCCCGTCTTCGCCTGTCCCGCCGACCGGCTCCGGCGCACTGATCAGCCGGTTCACCGGCGGAGCCGAGGTGCGAGCACCGTACGCACGGCCTTGGCCACCTTGTTCTCGGCCGACCCGTCCTCTTCTTCGGGTTCCGGTTCCAGGATGCGCTGGAGCTGCAGCAGCAGCTGGTTGGTCGACCGCCAGAGCGGGACGAACATGCCGACGACCGGCCCGACGCCCTGGATCGGGCTGTCGGACAGCTCGGTGACCTTCCTGGCGACCGTGACCGTTGCCGGGTCCCGCAGGATCAGGTGCACCTCATCGTCGACCAGCCGGATCTCCATCTTGCGCGCGGCGGCCTCCTCCGGGTTCGCGTCCGTGGTCGTCTCCGGATCCAGTTCGTCGATCTTGGCGGCGACCGCGTCCGCGTCGACCCCGAGTTCGCGCAGCACCCGAGCCGCCATGCTGTTCTCCGCCCGCAGCATCGCCTCAAGTAGGTGATGACTGCCGACCGCTGCGCCACCGGCCAGCGCGCTGGCGGTGGACACGGTGTCCTCGGTGGCGGGCGTGCCGGCCGGCCACGGGCTGGCCGAGAGGTCCTGTGCTCCCTCCACCGATGCCAGCACCGCGGCACGAATCCTGCTGATCGGACTGATCCGTTCGGCAAGCACCTTCGCGCCGACGCCCTCACCCTCCCTGATCAGGGCGAGCAGGATGTGTTCCGTACCGATGTCGTTGTGGTGCAGTTGCTGCGCCTCACGCAGGGCCAGTTCCAGCGTCTTCCTCGCGCTCGGCGCGAACGGGATATGGCCGCTCAGCTCCTTGGTGCCGGGCTTGACCGCCGTGGCGATGTCGGCCTGCGCCGTCTCCTTGTCGTACCCGAGCTGGTGCAGCACGTTCGCCGCCGTGCTGTCGGGTACATCGAGCAGCCCCAGCAGGATGTGCTCCGTGCCGATGTGGTCGTGCTTGAGCAGCCGCGCCTGCTCCTGGGCCGTGACGACCACCTTGCGGGCTTTCACCGTGAACCTTTCGAAAGTCATGGTTCTATGGTCGCAACCCTGTCAATACACTGTTATTGACAGGGTCACGGTATCGAAGGGAGGGTTCGATGGAGACACCGTCGGACTGGGAGGACCGTCTCGCGCGCTGGCAGAACGAGCTGGAGCTGTTCGAGCAGCTGGACGAGACACCCTGGGTCACGCTGGCCAAGGCGGAGGCCGAGACCGGCGTTTCCCGCTCCGCCCTGCGGTCCTGGTACCGCAACGGTGAGATCCGGTCCCGGCTGGTGGACGGCCCGAACGGGCCGCAGCGCCTGGTCCAGCTGAACGCGGTGATCGAGCGCGCCGCCGCGTCACCGCGCATTCAGCGCAGGGCGGAACGAGAAGTCAGCCTGGAAGCCCAGGTCACCCTGCTACGGCACCGGGTCGACCAGCTTGAGCTGCGGCTGGCCGCACTGGAACGGAAGTGACTGCTTGCAGCGACGGTCTCCTCGTGGATGACCATGGGTATGGTGACCCACTCGACCGGGCGTGAGACAGGTCGAGTGCGGCAAGACGGTCGAGGACCGGTTCGAGCCGACGGGCGCTTTCCGGCTGCCGATCGAAGGTGAGCTGCTGACCGGAGAGCCGAACGTCGTCAGATCCTCGGCTCTCAGGGAAAGAGCTGTCACCCGTGCCCGCTGAAGTCCCAAGGCGTCGTTCAGCGAAGTGTGTGGGTTCGCAGATTCCTGGGTGCGTTCGAGAGGGAACTTGGCTGTACATGGGCTCTGATTCCGGCGAGGTTGTGCGGGTCCGGCTTCATCAACCAGGGTGGGCGGCCTGGCCGCGTCCGGGAGGCCGGCACACGCCGTGCGAGCTGTTTCACCGAGTCCTCAAGGCCGATGGAACCGGGTGGCCAGGACGGCCACGCCCCGTCGACGACGAGCAGGAACCCGTCGCTCCAGCTCCGCGAACGCGTCGGCCCGAGACCCGGTGACATGTGCCACCGTATGGGCCTGCACGTGTTTGCGCTCACTGGCCCCGACGGTGGTCTCGAGGACCACCGCCCATATCGTCATGCTCTCCGCCCTGTCCGCTCGCGTTCCCTGTACCGGCCAAGGATGACCCATGCCCCCAAGTCAGGGGATTCCGGCCCCGGCGGTTCCGGGTCGGCCCATACTGAGGAGTATGTCGATCGACGGAACCGCGGCCCACCGCGCCCGCGCCGGAACGCTGCCTCCGCTCGTCGAGCGCGCCGTCTCGGCCGCGCGTCGGCACGGCTTCGGCCACTCCTGCCGACCCGAGCAGGGCCGTCTGCTGCAGCTGCTGGCCGGCGGAGCCCGTCGGCGCATCGCCGAGACCGGCACGGGATGCGGGGTGGGCCTCGCCTGGCTGGCCGACGGGGCGGAACCCGGCGTCGAACTCCTCAGTGTGGAGCTGGATCCCGCGCGGGCGAAGGTGGCGGCGGACGTCTTCGCCGATGTGCCGCAGGTGCGGGTGCTGTGCGCGGACTGGACCGAGATCTACGCCCACGCGCCCTACGATCTGCTCGTCCTCGACGGCGGCGGTCAGGCCAAGGGGAGCGGGGCGGCCGACCCCGAGCGGCTGCTGGAGCCCGGCGGCGTGCTCGTCGTCGACGACTTCACACCCTCCCGGACGTGGCCGCCCTCGTACGCCGGGCGTGCCGACACCGCCCGGTTGCACTGGCTGGAGCATCCGGCCCTGCGCACCGTGGACCTGCCGCTGGCGGCCGACCTGAGCACGGTGGTCGCTGTCCGGCGCATCGACCGGTGAAACGCCAAATGGCCCTGTCCGTCGCTGAGTTGGTCACTATCGCGGGACCTGATCCGAGCCGGCTGCGACGGCGGGATCCGTAGTCCGAAGTCACCGCGGTGACGCGGCCGGTTGAAAGGGTCGATCGGCGACTCGACGCTCACGTCGAAGCGGCGGGCGATCTCACCGGCATACCGCTGCTCAAGGAACGCGAAGTATCCGTCGATCGTGTTCATCTTCGTGCGAACCGTCGAGCGCGCCCGCTTTCCCGGCCCGGCGAAGTAGTGATCCACATGCCGCGGCTGGAGCCGCCACGGGACGAGGCTGAAGTGCTCACAGACCTCGATCACCGGCTTGACCAGCTTGTCGATGGTTCTGGGCATCAGCCCGGCGGCATCGCGCGCCCGCTGGTACTCCGCGAGGGTGTCCACGAAGAAGCCGTGCTCGTCCTCCGCACCACTTTCTGCCGCCCGACGCCGCTGCAGCGTCAGCACGTCCGCCAAGCCCGGCTCACCGCCGACTGCGCCAGACCCCTCTTTGGGGGCAGGAACCACCACCAAGTGACGAGTCTCGGAATCCACCGTAGACACGCAGATTACGAAGTCCACTCGCATAATCTGCGAGTAACTACAGCAATCTCACGCGACCGAGGGGTGGTGCGAACACAGGTCCCCTACCTGCTGAAATGTAGATTTCCCTCCCCGAGGCCCAACAGCGAACCCACTCGCACTCCACTTGCTTGCGCGGTGCCCGCCAGTACTGCAGTGTGAGCCGTGGGTTCTGGAAGCACTCGCTTCCGGGCGGTCGTAGACCGATCCGCGTAATGAACTGTGAGTGTAAGCGCGCTAGCCACCTGGCCGTCCGTTCTCAATTTCCTCCCGTCGGCGGATCGGGAAAGGACGGCGACACGAAGACACCTGGTGGGATGGCGCCACCGATTCCGGGCTTCGGCGGTGACGGAGCGACCTCGGGAACCGCCACTGGCGGCTGTGCCACCGGAATTGACACAGGTGTCAGCGTTCCCGGCCCGCGGTCGTTCCCGACCGCCGACCTCGTGCACGCCCGCATCGTGGAGGTGACGAAGCAGCTTCTTGCCGGACTGATCAGGCCCACAGGCCGGTCAGCGGAAGCTTTCTCAGAGAACGGCACCGGCTTTGACCACGTGCCGCAGGTGCCGCTCGGGGCGGGTGAGGACGGCCAGGTCCGCCAGCGGGTCGCCGTCCACCACGAGCAGGTCGGCGTGCGCGCCCGGCGCGAGGGTGCCGATCTCGCCCTCCATCCGCAGCAGGCGGGCCGCCGTGCTCGTGGCGGAACGGATCACATCCGCAGCGGGCTGGACCTGGGCGCGCAGGGTGAACTCCTCCAACTGGGCTGGGTGCAGCGGCCCGAGCAGGTCACTGCCGTAGACCAGGTTGACGCCCGCGCGATGGGCCTTCTCCAGGGCGGCCAGCCCATGGTCGCGGACCTGGGTGAGCTTGCGGTAGGACGATTCCGGAAGGCCGGACTGCCGGCTGAGTTTCGCCGTCTGCTCGTAGGCGATCAGGGTGGGTACCAGGAAGGCGTCTCGCTCCAGCAGCAGGTTGATGGTTGCGTCGTCGATCAGGTTGCCGTGTTCGACGCAGCGCACACCGGCCCGCAGGGCCCGATCGATGGCGCGCGGGTGGTAGGCGTGCGCGGTGACGTACCGGTTGTGGTTCTCCGCTTCCTGCACGGCGGCGCGTATCTCGTCCTCGCTGTACTGGACGGCCGCGATCTCGTCGTGCGGCGAGGCCACCCCGCCGGAGAGCAGCACCTTCAGATGGGCGGCGCCCTTGCGGAACTCGTCCCGGGCCGCCCTGCGGACGGCGTCGACGCCGTCCGCGATCCGGGCGAAGTTGGGACGGCTCTCGCAGCAGGGCATCGAGTCGTCACCGAGCGGGCGCAGGTCGCCGTGGCCGCCGGTCTGGGAGAGGGCCTTTCCGCCATGGATGAGCCGCGGGCCGAGTGCCAGCCTTTCGGCCAGGGCTCGGGCCATGCCGTGGTCGGCGCCGCCGACGTCGCGGACGGTGGTGAAGCCGCGGCGCAGCATCCGTTCGGCCTCCGCGAGAGCCCGGACGGTCAGGTATCCGGGGGTCCAGGAGGCGACGGCGGCCAGGTCGAGGGAAGTGACCAGCAGGTGGACGTGGGCGTCGATCAGGCCGGGCAGCACGGTGGCGCCGGCCGCGTCGAGCACCCGCACGTCCTGCCCGGCGCCGGGCGGGCGGCCGGTACCGGTGGCGGCGATCCGGCCGTCGGCGACCTCGATCCAGGCCGGGTCGGTACGGGTGCCGGTCTCGGGGTGGAGCAGGTGGGCATCGGTGATCAGCAGTCGGCTCATGGCGGTGGTCCTCTCACGACCTCGTTTCAATACGACTCGTATTGAATACACCATGTATCGTGATTGCTGTGAATCCCTCCCCGGTCGAACCCCCGACGCCCCGGCCCCCGCGGCGCCGCGTCCACACCAGAGCCCGCATCCTGTCGGCGGCGGGCGAGTTGTTCCTGTCCGCGGGATACGCGCGGACGAGCATCGAGGACATCTGCGCCGCCGCCGGCTACACCCGCGGAGCCTTCTACTCGAATTTCGCCACCAAGGAGGACCTGCTACTGGCGCTCTTCGACGAACAGGCAGCCGAACGGATGACCGAGCTGGAGCACCTGGCCGCCGCGGCCGAACAGTTGGGGCCCGAGGAGCGGGCGCGGCGGCTGGTCGAGGCACTGCTGCGGGTCGAGGCCGCCGAAACGGGGTGGATTCTGCTCTTCCTGGAGTTCCGCCTGCTGGCCGCCCGTACATCCGAACTCGCCAAGCGGGTCGCCGTGCACGACCGCACAGTGACGGCGGCGCTGGCGGCCCTGCTGGAGCGGGTCCTGCCGGAGCTGGTACCACCCGGAGCCTCCGCGGAGCAGGCCGCCGAGGTGATCCTGGCCGCACGCGAGGGCCTGCTCGCCCGCACCGCCGCGGGTGGCCCGACCTCCGAGCAGTTGCTGAACGCGGCAACGGCGGTGTTGGCCGGGCTGCTGGGCTGACACGGCGAAAGAGGCCGCCCCGTCACGTACGGACGCCGCCCGTTCGCCCGATCCGGAACCCGGTCCGACCGGACAACTCGGCTGACCAACGACCTCGTGCACGGTTGGCCGTGGCCCGTCGAAGGGTTGGCATTGTCGGTGTTCACGCTCGAAGTCCGTGCTCGAGGGTGGCTGTCTGCTGGTGTGAGAGCAGACCGGCGACGGCTTGGACGATGTCACTCATGTGCTCGCGTCGGCCAAGGTGTCGGGCGAGAGCCCCCCAGTTCCTCAGGTGTGCGATGGCTGTGCTCGACGCGGATGCGCCGTGAGGAATGTGCCTTGGGCTGCTGCTCGTGCCGCTCCTCGTACCAGGCCGGAGTGTTCTTCTCGAACTTGGGATGTGGTGGTGTCACCACGCGTCCGCCGGTCTGCGCGCCCATGCCCTGATAGCCGGCATCCGCGAGGATCTCCATGAGCGGTCCTGCTCGTCCGGTCCTTCCGGTCGTGCCCTGCCTCCGGGCCGGACAGGCGCCGGGCTCGCCGCCGGCGGCGTCCGCTGCGGGCCCCAGACGGCCAAGCGCGGGCCCCGCCCCGGCCCCGGACAACAGCCTGTGCCCGCCGAACTCATCGGCCTGTTCCTCGAACCCGCAGGGGCCGCAGTTCGTCGAGTAGGTCCGCGACGTGGCGGGCTTCCACCGGGATCCGCCGGAGCGCGCAATCGTGTTCTGCGTCGGACGAGAAGTCGCAGATTCAGGCCCTGGACCGCTCGGCCCCGCCGCTGTGCGAGGTGCCGAGGCGTAGTCGTGCTTCGGCTGCGCGGGGATTGTCGATCTGCTCGTACAGGGTGGCTGATTCGGTCCAGGCCTCTCGGGCCTTGGTGGTGTTTCCGAGGGCGGAGTGGATGTCGCCGGTGGCGAGCAGGCTCTCGGCTTCGTGCAGGGTGTACCCGTAGGCGCGGGCCAGGGCGAGCCGACGTGATGCGTAGCTGTGAGCCTTGTCGTACTCGCATGTGAGGAGGTAGACCTCGGCGATGTTCGCCAGTAGCACGGTAATCCGGAAGCTGTCGGCTTCCGGTGTGTCGAGGATCTCCAGGGAGCGGAGAAGACTGGCGAGTGCCAGGTCGTAGTGCTTCCTCGCGAAGTGGATGGTGCCGATGTTGCAGTGCGTGGCGCCGATGCGGCCGTGGTCTCCTTCCTTCTGGTAGATCGTCAGTGCCGCCCCGTAGGAGTCGAGCGCCTCAGCGTGTTTGCGCTGCTCGCCGAGGACTTTCCCCAGGCCGTTGAGCCCGTAGGCCTTGGCGCGCTCGTCGCCCGCCTGATGACACAGGTCCACCGCCCTGCGCATGCAGGCTTCGGCCTCGTCCAGGTTGGCGCCATGGCCGCGACGCGCCCGCTCGGCGTAGGCCCATCCCAAGTTGCACAGGGCCCGCGCCTCTGCGGGGCGGTTGCCCGCCTTTCCCGCTGATTCCGCGGCCATCTGACTCACCCGGACGCTGTCGTCGATTCTGCCGCTCTCGGAGGAGAGGCGGTTCAGGTAGCGACCCGTGTGCCAAGCTGCGTCGTAGAGCCCGCAGCCGGCGGCGGTGCTCAAGACGTGTTCCAGGTTGGTCTCGTCGATTGCCAGCCATGCCAAAGCCATGTCGTGGGAATCGAACAGTGCCGGATCGCTTCCGCAGGGCACCGTGGGTGGGTCTGCTTCCTTCTGGAGCGCGGTGATGGCGTTGCAGACACTGTGCGTGTGCCAGGACGTGATCCTGGCGAGCGCCGCTTCGCCGGCCGCCTCGCCGTCCTGTCCTACGAGGTCGACGGCGTAGACACGGAGCAGGTCGTGTAGTTCGTAGCGTCCGCTGAGTCTTTGTTGCAGCAGGTGCTCGTCCAGGAGCATTTCCAGCGTGGCACTGGTCTCGGCGAGGGTGCTCTCGGCCGGCGCGGCGGCGGCCTCTGCGCTGAAATCCGGGCCCGGATGGAGTCCGAGCAACCGGAACAACTGCTGTGCTGCGTGCGGGAGCGCCTCGTAGGACACGTCGAACACGGGGCGGATCGCGCGGCCGCCGGCGCGGATCGCCTCCAGCCGCCAGGCCTCCAGCCGGTTGGCCAGGTCCGCAAGGCTCCAGGCGGGTCGGGACCGTAGCCGGGCCGCGGCGAGCGCCAGGGCCAGCGGGAGGTGATCGCAGTACTGCACGATGCGGGCGGCTGCTGTGGGTTCGGCCGCTACACGGTCGTGCCGGCGATCCGCATGAGCAGGTCCAGTGACTCGGCTTCGGGGAAGGTGTCGATCAAGTGGGGGGCGATGCCGTCGAGGCCGGCCAGGCTGCGGCGGCTGGTGATGAGGACCAGGCAGGTGGGACTGGATGGGATCAGGTCGCGGACCTGGTCCTCGTCGGCCGCGTTGTCCAGCAGTACCAGCGCGTTGCGCTCGCGCAACCGGTCGCGGTACATCACCGCTCGTTCGTCGAGGCTCGCGGGGATCTGCTGGGCGGGAACGCCGAGCTGACGCAGAAAGGTCTCAAGGACCGTGGATGGGTCGGTGGGTGGGAGTTCGGGGTCGAAGCCGCGCAGGTTCACGTGGAGCTGCGTTTCGGTGAAGTGGCCACAGCGGACGAGTTCGTGGGCGGCCGCTGATCGCGAGCTGGGTCTTGCCCACGCCGGCCATGCCCTCGATAGCGGAAACCACCACCGCGTTGGCCACATCACCATCGCGGGACTGCGTCGCGGCCTCTATGAGCCGGGCGAGCTCCTCCCGGCGCCCCGTGAACGTCGCGAGATCGGCAGGAAGCTGGCCGAACACCCCGACCGGACCGCCGCGTTTCGCCAAGCCGTGCACTCTGACGCACGCCGCACGCCAACGGGCCGTTCCGGGCTCGTCCACGCCCAGCGACCGGACGATCGCCACCACCAGATCCAGATCCAGGCGCCGCCGCCGGGACTTGAAGGCATCCACGAGCGTGGAGGGTGACACCACCCGCGCCGGCCGCATCAGCGGACCGACCCGCTTCGCCAACACCCGGTACGAAGGCATCCCCGCCCACGCCCGCAACTCACCCAAAAGAGCGACGAACTGCGCCAGATCCTCAGCCCCGCCCGGATCCGGCATGGACCCTCGCTGCTCAACCAGGATGCGCCCATGAAGTTGTGCCCCTGACAAGCGAGTCTAGGAGCGGGGTGTACGGGTTCGTGCGGGAAACAGGACTTCACCCGGCTCCTTGCGACAGCCTGGGCTTACCGACCTCGTCTTTGCACTGTGCTTCAGAGAAAGGCAAAGCCGTGATTCTTCGTAGCAAGCTCGCCGCGCTCGCCATAGCCGGAGGCGTTCTCGCAAGCGGCGCGCCGCCGCAGCGGTGCCGGCAAGTGCCACGGCGGTCACAGCCGCCACGGGCGCCACCCGTACGCCGTCGATGGCGGCGATGCAGGCGCTGGTGAGACACGTCTACAACTCTCCCAACCCGAAGGCGGCCCTTGACGCTCTCGCCCTCAAGGAGAAGGGGCTGTTCACACTCGCCACCAGGCCGTACGGCGCACCAAAGGTGCACCGCATCTCCACCGCGAGCCCAAACCCAAACACGGGGCGCGTGGCCGCCGCGTACACCGGCTGCTGGGGCCACTCCGATTCAGTCGAGTGGGACAACTTCTGGGGCTGGAAGTTGTCGGATAGTTACCAGACGACCAACATCCAATTGGTACGGCCTCAGTACGTACAACGCAGTTTGGGAAGGCCGCGGGGCGATCCAGTTCAACTGGACGACGGGCACCGGGGACCAGCACACCGACTGCCTTGTGAAGTGCGGGTGGAAGCGGGGATGAGACAGCAGCCACCTCCGGACCGGCTCGGTCTTGTGGGTGCCGTAGTTGTCCACGATCAGATGCACGTCGAGGCCGGCCGGGACCTCACGGTCGAGCTCGGCAGGGAACTTCTTGAACTCCGCGGTGCGGTGGCGGCGGTGGAGCGAGCCGATCACCTTCCCGTTCGCCGCATCCAAAGCGGCGAACAGGGTGGTGGTGCCCGCACGCAGGTAGTCGTGGCTGCGCCGCTCGGGCACCCCGGGCACCCCGGGCATCATCGGCAGCACCGGCTGTGACCGGTCCAGCGCCTGGATCTGCGACTTCTCATCCACACACAGCACCAGCGCCCTCTCCGGCGGATCGAGGTACAGACCCACCACGTCGTGCACCTTGTCCACGAAGAGCAGGTCGGTGGACAGCTTGAACGACTCGCTACGGTGCGGCTCCAGGCCGAACGCCCGCCAGATCCTCGACACCGTCGACTGAGACATTCCGGCCCTACGGGCCATCGAGCGGGTTGACCGGTGCGTAGCATTCCTCGGTTTCGTCTCGAGGGTGAGCCGCACCAGTTCGGCGACCTGCTCGTCGGTGACCGTGCGCACTCGGCCGGGCCGGGGCGCATCGCCCAGCCCGTCCAGCCGGTGGGCGACGAACCGGGCCCGCCACTTGGAGACCGTCTGGGCCCACAGTTGGCCACAAGGATCTCCCATGAACGGTGACAGAGGCATCCGAGGAGCGAGTCGGCTCAGAGCAAAGGCTGTTGGGGCGCCGTGTGGCGTGCACATCATCGACAGCAGAAGGCTGACTCGGCACATCAAGGTCGTCCACGGCCGCCCGGTGCCGCTACGAGACGCAGACACCACCAGCTGGTCCACATCGACCGACAGGAGAACACATCATGCCCGGAGACTTCAGCGGCGGTGCCGTCAAGGTCATCACCACCGCCGCTCTGGCGGGAGCCACGTTCCTCGCACTTGCCGCGCATGCCCATGCCGCGGCTCCCAAGCCGTCGGCAGTCAGTGTCAGGGCCAACGCTGTGACGCCCGCCGCCTCGGCCACCGAGTACGGTCTCCTCGCTGTCCAGCCTGACGTCAGGGCCGGCCAGTAGTTCACCCCGGTCACCACCGCCCGTCCGGTCCGACCCGCGCCCCCGCACCGTGCCTGGCCAGGGTGTCCAGCACCGCCAGGCCATGGCCGTCCCACGGGACGCGGTGCGGGTCGGGCGGGACGGGCGGTCCTCATCGCCGGGACCGGCCACCGTGAGTGGCTGCGGATCGCGGCGCGCCTGGAGCAGTCGGTCCTGGTGAGGCGTATCCGTTCTCCGCAGGTGGAAGGGTACTTATCCATTTCTGGCGGAACCGTTTGGTCCGCGCCGATGCGTGGAGAGACTGGTACGCCTCACCGCACGAACGGTGCACCGACCGCGCTTGCGAGCCGATCCACGCCCGAGATCACCGAAAGGATCAGCCATGCCAGATTGGTCTGGAGGAGTCGCGCCCAAGGACCTCGTCGGGGACGTGGGCCCTGACGTGACGGTGCCTGTTGCCGAGGAAGCCGCCAGCGAAGCCTCGTCTGGGGAAGCTGCAGCCCAGAAAATCCCTGACATTGACGCGGAAGTGAACAGCGAGTAGCCCTTCCGGGTCGCAGGCCCACCCGCGGTAAAGGGTGGGGCCGGGCGGCCCTTTCCTCCCGCCGTCTGATGACGGCACGCGTCTCGCCCAGGGCCCGGTGGCCGCCGCCCGGCTTCTGCCAGGTGCGGCTGCCCATTCAGTCGTGCCCGTCACGCACCCCTCCCACGCCTGCGTGTCCAGTCAGGTCTGCGCGGCTGGGTGCCACAGGCCTTTTTCCGGCGCATGCTGGTGTCATGGACGGGCGGCCTCCGGTGGTTGTGCTCCCGCCCGCGCAGGACGGCGGGCGGCGGGTGACGATCCGCAGTGAGCCCATGGGTGCTGCCTACAGCCTGTTCGACGTGCTCGAATTCCTGCACCAGGCGGGCCTGCCGACCGCCGACACCGCGATCGACGACCCCGCGCTGATCGAGTGGCGCGGCGGCGGGCCATACGACTGGCCCAACAGGACATAGGTACCCACTCCCGCAAACCACAACAAGCCAGATAGCTGAATTGCAAAATTTCGCAATTGGTTAGATGCTGTGTCTGTTGTGCTCGCACGTAGCCGTGGGCACGGCTTCTGTGTGTCACGCCCCGGTGGGGCTGTGTGAGGGAAGCTGAGGGGTCGTGTCGGTTCCGCTGTACCAGGCGAAGGCCGAGTTCTTCCGGATGCTGGGGCACCCGGTCCGGATCCGGGTGCTGGAGCTGCTGCAGGATGGGCCGATGCCGGTGCGGGAGCTGCTGGCCGCCATCGAGGTGGAGCCTTCCAGCTTGTCCCAGCAGCTGGCGGTGTTGCGCCGCTCGGGGATCGTCACCTCCGTCCGTGAGGGCTCGACCGTCGTCTACGAGCTGGCCGGCGGCGATGTCGCGGACCTGATGAAGGCCGCGCGGCGAATCCTGACCGAGATGCTCGCCGGGCGGAACGAGCTGCTGGCCGAGCTGCGGGAAGCCGAGGTCACCGCCCGATGAACATGACCCTTGCCCGGACGGTCCGGGCGCGGATCACGTCGCTGTTGCCCTCCCGCTCCGATCTGGCGCAGGTTGGGCGCGATCCGCGCCGGGACCTGCTCGCCGGACTCACGGTGGCCATCGTGGCGCTGCCCCTCGCCCTGGGTTTCGGGGTGTCGTCCGGTCTCGGTGCCGAGGCGGGCCTGGCGACCGCCGTGATCGCCGGCGCGCTGGCTGCCGTGTTCGGCGGTTCGAATCTGCAGGTGTCGGGGCCGACCGGCGCGATGACGGTGGTCCTGGTGCCGATCGTCGCCCAGTACGGTCAGACCGCCGTACTCACGGTGGGTCTGATGGCCGGCGTGATGCTCGTCGTCCTCTCCATGCTCAGGGCCGGTCGTTATATGCAGTACGTGCCGGCGCCCGTGATCGAGGGCTTCACCCTCGGCATCGCCGCAGTGATCGGGCTCCAGCAGGTGCCGAACGCGCTCGGCGTGCCCAAGCCCGACGGTGACAAGGTACTCGTCGTCACCTGGCATGCGATCGACGAATTCATCAAAACCCCGCACTGGACCGCCGTCGGCCTCGCCGCTGCCGTGGTCGTATTCATGCTGGCCGGTGCACGGTGGCGGCCGACGGTGCCGTTCTCCATTGTCGCCGTGATCGCCGCCACGGTCGTGGCCCAGGTCGCCCACCTGGACGTGAAGCCGATCGGCGACCTACCAGCGGGACTTCCCGCGCCCTCCCTCTCCTTCCTCCACCTCGGCTCGCTCGGCTCGCTGCTCGCCCCAGCGGTGGCGGTGGCCGCGCTGGCCGCGCTGGAGTCGCTGATGTCCGCGGCCGCCGCCGACGCGATGACGGTGGGGCAGCGGCACGATCCGGACCGGGAGCTGTTCGGCCAGGGTCTGGCCAACATCGCCGCCCCGCTGTTCGGCGGCGTCCCGGCCACCGGCGCGATCGCCCGTACTGCTGTCAATGTCCGCACGGGCGCGGGCTCCCGGCTGGCTGCCCTCACCCATGCCGCCGTCCTGGCGGTGATCGTCTTTGCGGCGGCGCCCCTGGTGTCGAAGATCCCGCTGGCGGCTCTGGCAGGCGTGCTGCTGGCCACCGCGATCCGCATGGTCGAGGTCGGCTCGCTGAAGGCGATGGCGAAGGCGACGCGGTCCGACGCGGTGATACTCGTCCTGACGGCGGCGGCGACGCTGGCTCTGGACCTGGTGTACGCCGTCATCATCGGCCTGGTCGTCGCCGGCGCTCTCGCGCTGCGGGCGGTGGCCAAGCAGGCCCGCTTCGACCAGGTGCCCCTCGACCGGGGCGATCACAGCGCCGAGGAGCATCAGCTGCTGGCCGAGCACATCGTCGCCTACCGGATCGACGGTCCGCTGTTCTTCGCAGCCGCGCACCGCTTCCTGCTGGAGCTGACCGAGGTCGCCGACGTCCGGGTGGTGATCCTGCGGATGTCGCGGGTGTCGACGATGGACGCAACCGGTGCCCTGGTCCTGAAGGACGCGGTGGAGAAGCTGCACCGGCGCGGGACCCTCGTCCTGGCCTCGGGGATACGTCCCGGTCAGCGGCAGGTCCTTGACTCCGTCGGCGCGCTGGAGCTGCTGCGGCGCGAGGGAGGGGAGTACGCCACCACACCGGGGGCGATCCGTGCCGCCCGCGATCACCTGGAGACGGCCGGAGTCCTGCCCGCTGTCCCCGCCCAGAGGACGAGCCCGATGAGCGCCGACAGCAGCGAGGAAACCATCCGATGAGCGCACCCTCCAGCACCCCGCGCATGGTCGAGGTCTCCGGCGCGGAAGCGGTGTGGCTGCTGGAAGCCGCGGAGCTGGGGCGGCTGGTGTTCGTGCAGCGTGAGGTGACGGTCGTACGGCTCGCCCGGCACGTGTGGGAGTACGGCCGGCTCATCGTGCGGACCCCCATCCAGCCTGCCGCCGTTCCGCTGAGCGCGACCTACCAGGCCGACGACATCCAGGAAGCCCTCGGCACCGGCTGGACGGTGACCGCGTCCGGACCGGCCGAGGTGATCACCGATCCGGACGAGGCCGCCCACTACCTGCGCACCTTGTCCGGCTGGACGCACGGCCCGCACGACACGCTCGTGCGCGTCCACCCGCAGACGGTCACCGGTTTCCGCCTTGTCCGGGGAACGGGGAAACAGTGACCACGCAGCTGGAGGCGCTGCCGCACCGCCACGTGCTCACCCTGCCCGCCGTACCGGGGGCGGTCCGCGTGGCCCGTCAGACTGCTGAGCAGATCCTGCTGGAGTGGGACATCGGGCTGCGGCATCCCACCGTGGATCCGGCCCTGCTGATCCTGAGTGAGCTGGTCACCAACAGCGTGCGGCACGCCGCCGTCCTGTCCCCGCGGCTCACCGTGTTCTACGCCGCGGGCAGGGACTGCCTGGCCTTCGCCGTCCATGACCGCCACCCCTATCAGCCGCCGCTCTTCGGCGCGGTGACCGGAACGGGTGCCGGTGGTCTGGGCACCGTGATGGAGCTTGTCCTCGGCCTGGGAGGTACCGCGGTCGTCCGCGCGGACGCCGACGGCAAGGGCAAGAGCGTCTGGATCACCTTGCCCCTGTGACCTCAGCCTGTCCCATCCCGCAGCAGCACAAGGAAGTTCCCCGTATGACGATCGACTGGCGTTACACCATCGAGCAGGATCTCGGCGTCCTCTCCGTCGCCGGCTATCTCGGCCCGGAGGCGGTGCGCCGCTTCAGCGGTGCGACGGCTGGGTCGTCGCCCGGGGCACCGGGCCGGTCGTCCTGGACCTGTCCGAGCTGCGTGGCTGGTCCGCCGAGGGCCAGCTGGCCATCACCGACGCCGGCCGCCGCCTCGCCGATGCCGGGCGGAGCCTGGAACTGGCCGCCATACCCGCCGACGGCTCGCTCGTCCCGGCCGGCGACTGCCCCGACATCCCCGTCCACTGCGACCTGACCGCAGCCCTCGCCGCCCACGGACGAGTACCGGACGCGGTCGCACAGGGGCAGCAGGAGTGGCGCACCGACGGCTGGCCCGCCTGACACCCGCCTCACATTCGTATCGGCTCACTGAAAGAAAGACACTGGACCCATGAGTGAAAACCTTCCCCCTTGCCCCGAATGCTCCTGCGTGTACTCGTACGAGATGGGCGCGCTGCTCGTCTGCCCGGAGTGCGGCCACGAGTGGTCGCCGTCCGCCGCAGCGACCGACACCGGCGGGGACAGGGTGATCAGGGACTCGGTCGGCAACCTGCTCGCCGACGGCGACACCGTGACGGTGGTCAAGACGCTCAAGGTCAAGGGCAGCCCGTCCGGAATCAAGGCGGGCACCAAGGTACGCAATATCCGCCTCGTCGACGGCACGGACGGCCACGACATCGACTGCAAGATCGACGGATTCGGCGCCATGCAGCTGAAGTCCAGCGCGGTCAAGAAGGTCTGAACCGGCCTCCGGCCGCCGGGCCGGCGACGCCGTTCAACCGCGGTCGCTGTCCTGAGCCGACCACGAGAGATGGCCGCCGAAGGACAGCGAGAGCATTGCTGATGTTAGCAATGAGCGAGGTCATCACCGCTGAATATGGGCGGCCTGGCTCCTCGGTGCGCGTTCGGTCCTGCCGGTGCCGCGCGCGAGGATGGGGCGCATGTCGTTGACGAGTGGGTGGACGCGATGCCGAGTGGACCGGCGGCCGACCAGGCCGTGTCGTGCCGTGCCGTGCCGGGGAGAGGGCCGCATGGTGAGCACGCCGCTGTACCAGCTGAAGGCCGAGTTCTTCAAAACGCT
>NZ_BMVG01000017.1 GCF_014650595.1 Streptomyces alanosinicus | reverse complement strand
GGGGGTGGGGTCGGGGCCCGGGGGGATCGGGGAGGGTTCCGGTGGGGGCGGGGGTGGTGTGGGGGTGGGGGGTGGTGGGGTGGGTTGTGGGGAAGGTTCGGGGGGTGGGACCGGGGTCGGGTAGGGGTCCGGCGGGGTCGGGGCGGGGGGCGGTGGTACGGGGGCGGGGAACGGGTCGGTCATGGTGTCCTCCGGGCAGTCGCGAGGCGTCGCCTCTGGACTACTCCCCCGCCTACCCGGCCCCCGCGCGGCCACTCACCCGACGGAGTGAGTGGCCGGGGCCTCCGCAGGGGACCGATCGCCGATACCGCCGACGGCACCGGTCCCGCGGTCAGGCCTGGACGGCCTGCGGGCTGCGCCGCTGGTCCGTGCCGGGTACCGGCTCGGACGGATCGGCACCGAGCGACACGATCCGGTTGCCGGCGTCGACGTGCACGACCCGCGGCTTCAGCGCCCGCGCCTCGGCGTCGGAGACCTGCGCGTAGCTGATGATGATCACCAGGTCTCCGGGGTGCACCAGATGGGCGGCCGCCCCGTTGATCCCGATCACCCCGGATCCGCGTTCGCCCTCGATGACGTAGGTCTCCAGGCGGGCGCCGTTGGTGATGTCGACGATGTGCACCAGCTCGCCCGGCAGAAGGTCGGCGGCGTCGAGCAGATCGGCGTCGATGGTCACCGATCCCACGTAGTGCAGGTCGGCCTGGGTGACGGTGGCGCGGTGGATCTTGGACTTGAACATAGTACGAAACACGAAGAGACTCCCGATTCGTCTGCTCCCTGCCTGCCGTTGCAGGTCAAGGGCTGTCCCCGGAGGCTACATCGTGGCCGCTCCGGACCGATGCCTTCTGGCCGGTTGTCAGGCCGGTTCAGCCAGTCGTCAGGCCGGTTCGGAAGGGGCGTGGCCACCGTGCGTGCGGTTGTCGTCCGTCGTGTGGCACGCGATGCTGAGGGGGCACGAAGGGAAGCGGTGTCATGGATCGTTTTCCGAATGCTGCCAACGTCGATTTCCACAGCCCCTTGGACCTCTCCAAGGCCGCCGCCGCCGTCCTGGACACCGAAGGCCGCGTCTGCGGGTGGGGGCCCTCGGCGCAGCGCCTCCTCGGGCACGCGCCGGAGGACGTGCTCGGCCGGCCGGCCGCGCGGCTGCTGGCGACGGCCCCCGGGCAGCGGCTGTCCGGTCTCTGCACGGCGCACAAGCCCCGCAGCACGGTCCTGGACCTGAGCTGCCGCGACGGCCGTACGCTGCGCGCGGCCGTGACCTTCAGCCCGCTCGCGCACCAGGGTGCCGCGGCGACCGTCGTCGTCGCGGCCGACCTGGACGTGCTGCGCGGCTGGGAGGCGCAGCTGGCGCTGCTCCAGGGGCTGGCGACCGAGTCTCCCGTGGGCCTGACGATCTTCGACACCGATATGCGCGTCGTCTGGGGGAACGTCTCCACCGATCTGGAGCTCGGCGGGATCGCCCCGTACGTCGGCCGGCCGGCCGCGGATCTCTTTCCCGAGGGCGAGTTCATCTCCCGCCATCACCCCCCGGACGAGGACCAGATCATGGAGCGTGTCATGACGACGGGGGAACCGATCATGGGCATGCACTATCGCGGGCGGGCCCCCGCCGACCCGGTGCGCGAGCATGTCTGGTCCTGTTCGTACCACCGGCTGGTGGACGCCCGGGGCGAGCCGCTGGGGTTGTTCGAGGAGTCCCTGGACATCACCGACCGCTACCGCGCCCAGGAACGGCTGTCGCTGCTCGTGCGGGCGGGAAAGCGCATCGGTGCCTCGCTGGACGTACGGCGTACCGCCGCGGAGCTGGCCGACGTGGCCGTACCGCAGCTGGCCGACGAGGTGCTGGTGGACCTGCCGCCTGCGGTCATCGAGGGACGGCAGCCGCCGACGGGCTCGGCGCCGGGACACAGTCTGCTGCGGATGCACGGCCGGACGCCGGAGGAGTTCCGGACCAGTCCCGTCTCCTACCCGCCCTCGTCACCACAGGCCATGAGTCTGGCCTCCAGCCGCCCCGTCGTCGACGACGCAGCGCCCGAGGCGCCGGACGGGCCGGGAGGGGCCGCCCCGCGCTCCTGTCTCTTCGTCCCGTTGGTCGCGCGCGACGCGATCCTGGGCCTCGCCACCTTCCTGCGCAGGAGCAACCCCGACCCCTTCGGGCCCGAGGAACAGACCCTCGCCGTGGAACTGGCCGAGCGCGCCGCCGTCGGCATCGACAACGCCCGCCGTTACACCAGCCAGCACGCGGCGGCCCTGGTGCTGCAGCGCAGCCTGCTGCCCCAGCATCTGCCCGCGCAGAGCGCGGTCGAGGTGGCGTACCGCTATCTGCCCGCCGACAGCCGTGTGGGCGTGGGCGGCGACTGGTTCGATCTGATCCCGCTGTCCGGTGCCCGGGTGGGCCTCACCGTGGGTGACGTGGTGGGCCATGGCGTGCACGCGGCCGCGACCATGGGCCGGCTGCGCGCCACCGTACGGACCCTGGCCCTGCTGGACCTGGACCCGGCCGAGCTGCTCACCCGGCTGGACGGACTGGTCGCGCAGGACTCGGCACCGCACGCGGACGACGGGCTGAGCGACGAGGCCCTCGGGGTGACCTGCCTCTACGCGATCTACGACCCGGTCAGCGGCCGCTGTGTCTGGGCGAGTGCGGGCCATCCCCCGCCGATCGTGGCCGATGCGAGCGGCTCGGTGGCACTGTCCGCGCTGGCGCCGGGACCGCCGCTGGGGCTGGGCGGCCTGCCCTACGAGAACGTGGAGCTGAGCCTGTCCGGCGGCAGCGTGGTGGCGTTCTTCACCGACGGTGTCGTGGCGGACCGGCGCACCGACATCGACAGCGGGATCGACCGCCTGGCCCATGTGCTCACCTGGCAACGCTGCCCGCTGGAGGAACTGTGCGACCGTGCGCTGTCGGCCCGACCGCCCGGACCGCAGGCGGACGACGCCACGCTGATGCTCATCCGCACCCGGCGGCTGGACGCCGACCGTGTGGCGGACCTGGAGCTGCCGCCCGACCCGGCCATGGTGGCGCACGCCCGCGCGGACACCGAGCGGCAGCTGGCGAGCTGGGGGCTGTCCGAGCTGTCGTTCAACGCCGCGCTCGTGGTGAGCGAGCTGGTCACCAACGGCATCCGGTACGCCACCGGGCCCGTCATGCTGCGGCTGATCAGGGACCGCTGTCTGCTGTGCGAGGTCTCCGACAACGCGCACACCGCGCCCCATCTGCGGCGAGCCCGCCGGGACGACGAAGGGGGCCGCGGTCTGTTCCTCGTCGCCCAGGTCTCCCAGCGCTGGGGCACGCGGTACACGGCGTCCGGCAAGACCATCTGGGCCGAGCTGGCCATCCCGTAGAGCCCCCTCGACCATGCGTGGAAATGGCGCCCGTTTCCATGGAGCGTCCTCCGTCGCCCGTTTCGAACCCTCCGCCGCCGGTCCGGCTCAGCGCACGGCCGACACGGGGTACGGCACGAAGGTGCTGGAGTTCTGGTCGATGCACAGCGGGTGGCCGAGGGGTGGGGCGGCGCGTTGCGGGCACTCAAGGCGTTCGCAGACCCGGCAGCCCATGCCGATGGGGGTGGCGGCGGAGGCGTTGGTGAGGTCGAGGCCGTCGGAGTAGACGAGCCGGTGGGCGTGGCGGATCTCGCAGCCGAGGCCGATGGCGAAGGTCTTGCCGGGTTCGCCCCAGCCCCCGCGGTGCCGGGTGACGGCCCGCGCCGTCCACAAGTAGCGCTGTCCGTCGGGTGTTTCGGCGATCTGGACGTGGATGCGGCCGGGGGCGGCGAACGCCTCGTAGACGTTCCAGAGCGGGCAGGTGCCGCCGGCCCGGGAGAAGTGGAAGCCGGTCGCCGACTGGCGCTTGGACATGTTGCCCGCGCGGTCCACCCGGACGAAGGAGAAGGGCACCCCGCGCAGCCGCGGGCGCTGCAGCGTGCTCAGGCGGTGGCAGACGGTCTCGTAGCCGAGGCCGTAACGGTCGGTGAGACGTTCGATGGCGTAGCGCACCTCTTCGGCGGCGGCGTGGAAGGCGCCGTACGGCAGGATCAGGGCCGCCGCGAAGTAGTTGGCGATGCCGATGCGGGCGAGGCGGTGGGCCGGGGTACCGGGCGCGAAGTCCTCGGCGGCCCGGCGGTCGAGGTCGTCGCGGTGTTCGAGCAGGGCGAGCTGGTGGCCATGCGGAACGCGCGCTGTCCGGGGCGCAGTCGCGTGGAGAGACGGAGGGTGCGCGTCCGCTCGTCGTACTGGTGCAGGCAGTCGCCGATCTCGCCGGTCAGCCGGACACCGTGGCGGTCGGCGAGGCGGGCGGCCAGGGCGCGCACCACCTCGCCGGGCCGGATGCCGATCTCCTGGGCGAGTTCCTCCGCCGCGAGGTCGATGTCGTGCAGGTAGTTCCGGCGGCGGTAGTAGAAGTCGCGGATCTCCTCGTGGGGTGAGCGGGGCTGTTCCGGGTCCGTGCCGCGGTCGTCGCCGAGGTGCTCGGCGAGTCGTCGGTTGCGCCGGCCGAGGTCGAGCAGGACCTGGGCGACGGCGGGCATACGGGCGGCGAGTTCCGACAGGTCGGCGGCGGAGACCCGGGCCTCGGCGAGTTCCCCGGCCAGGACCGGGCGGGCTTCGTCGTCAACGCGCTCCTCGTGCCGTATCTGCTGTCCGCGATCCGGATGGCGGAGTCGGGCTTCACCACCGCCGCCGGCATCGACACCGGCATGGAGCTGGGCTGCGCCCACCCCATGGGCCCGCTGAAGCTGGCCGACCTGATCGGCCTGGACACGGTGGCCGCCATCGCCGAGTCGCTCTACGACGAGTTCCGCGAACCCCTCTACGCCCCTCCCCCGCTGCTCCAGCGGATGGTCGAGGCGGGCTTGCTGGGCCGCAAGACCGGCCGGGGCTTCCACACCTATGAGGCCGGGTGCCCCCCCCCGGACGACTGCCCCGGCGCCGGCCGCCGCTCCGGGCGCGTGTCGGACGGCGCGAAAGATTTCAGTGGTTGGTGGTTTGACCTGGGCACTGAAATCTTCCGTGCGGTGGCCTGGCTCACAGTGGCCGCACAAAAGATTTCAGTCTGCTACTCGTCAGAGCTGTGTCTGAGGCAGACATCTCACGGTACGTAGCAAAAGGCGCCCAGGCTGCCTTGGCCCTGCGCCCTGGATAGCCCTACGGCGACACGGCCTTGGGGCTCAGCCGGCTTCGGCTTCGGGCCCGTCTTCGGTGGCGGGAGGTTCGGGGTCTTCCTGCCAGGTGGTCTCGTAGGTGCTCTGTGCGTGCTCGTTGATGACGATGCTGTCGAGGAGCCGACGGTCGATCCGCTCGGCGCCGGTGAGGACCGCGTCGACGGCCGCCTCGCGGATGAGTTCCGCGAGCGAGCTGATGTTGCCTCCGGTGCGGCGATACAGGTACTTCCACTCTCCGGCGAGGGTTCCCGGCTGGTGCCGGTATAGGACGAGGGCGTCCTCCATGGCGGCGATGACGGAGGTCCAGTCGGCCTTCTCGTCCCGGCTCTTGATGGAGTAGGGGGTCATGTGCAGAAGGGTGTTGCGTCCGGCGGTCTGGGTGACGCGGGCGGATCCTGAGCCTTCGAGGAACAGGCCGGAGTGCTTGAGGTCGACGCCTGTGTAGATGAAGGTCGCCGCGGTGTGGTTGGCGATGTACTTGAGGTGGTCGTTGACGACCTTTCCTTCCTTGAAGGAGAGGTCCATGAAGTGCGCGTCGTCGATGATCACGAGTTCGACTCCGACCAGCCGCATGTTCTCCAGGACGAGGCGGGTGATGTCGCTCTTGGTGGCTCCGGAGCGGTAGGGCTGGGCGAGGTATTCGGCGAGTGCGACGGACAGGTCTTTGGGCGTGGCCTGGGAAGGGATGTTGAGGTAGACGACGGGGGTGTAGTCGATCAGGCGGTTCTTGTCGGTGGGCTTGAGCTTGCGGGCGTCCTGCATGTCGATCTTCCACTTGCGGCAGGCGCGCTGGACGACGTCGGACTTGTAGGGCTTGCCGTGGTCGTACAGGAGGGTCTCGGGATGGATAACAGGGCGGGCGGCGGCTTCGGCGAGGCGCTCGTCGACGGTGAGGTGGCGTTCGAAGGGCACGCGCAGCATCTGGTAGCGCAGGGCGTCGGCCCAGTCGGGCCGCATGGGTTCGGGCGTCATGACGTCGGCGAGCAGGAGACCGATGTCGATGGCCTTGGTGCCGAGCGGGGTCAGGCGCCAGGCGAGGATGGAGCGGGTGGCGACGTCGAGGGCGAGGGTGAGTTCGACGTTGTAGGTGTCGTTCGTCGCGGGATCGAAGGCCAAGACGTCCAGCGGGGTGGTGTCGAGCATGACGACCTGGCAGGGCCGGTGGGCGATGACGTTGCCGAAGGTGCGGTCGGGCTGGTTGGCGTCCGAGATTCGCTGGTAGGCCGGGGCGGAGGGGCTGCGCGCGAGGAGTAGTTTGACGATGCGGCGGAAGGTGTCTTCCTTGGGCAGGAGGACGGTGCCGGGTCCGTGGTCCTCGTCCAGCCGGTTCTGCGTGCGTCGGCGAAAGCGTGTGGAGACGCTGGAGGAGCTGTCGTGGCGTTCGGCGGCGGCCTGCTCGCGGATCGCGGTGATGACGCGTTCGTCGATGTTGCGCAACGGGTTCTTCAGCCGTGCCTTGCGCCGGTCGACCAGTGCCCACAGGCCGTTTTCCTGCCACTCGTCGAGGAGTTGCCAGATACGGCGCGGGGTCAGGCCCAGCTCTGCCGCCTTGGCCTCGACGCGGGCGGTGAGCGGGAGGTCGGGCTGGTATGCGGGCCGGGGCTCACCCGCCTGGGCATTCAGCTCGTCTCCTGACCGATAGCCGGTGGTGGTCTCCTTCATGTGGGCTTCCAGCGTCAGGGCGGCCTCGCGGACTTCCTTCGGCAGGAGCGCCAGGACACCGCCCGGGTCGAGACCCGCGGCGGTGTTCGCGGCCTCAGGTATGGGCACGGTCCGGGTGCGGAAGGATGCGTCGGCGAGCAGCGTGCTGAGCATGATGGTCTGGTGGTGCCCGGAGGCCGAGCGCAGCCGGACCAGGGCCCCGGTGATGCCGGTGACCTGGTGCTGTTCTTCCTCGAACTCGATCCAGTCGGCAACGGCGATGCGGTGGCGCTGGTCCATCAGGCGCGCTCCAGGTCGGGCGCGGCCCACACCCGGGTGTGATCGCGCAGGGGCTGGGTGGGGTCGAACAGCAGACGGTGGTGCCACATGAGGTGGTAGGTGACGGCGCGCTCGACCTGAGGGTCGGGCCACAGTGACAGCAACTCGCCAATGGAGACGGGGTGCTGGGCGCGAAACAGCAGGATCTGGGCGTTGGGAGTGGCGGCATTGAGTGGCCTGCGGTAGCCAGCGAGCCATTCGACGGTGGCCCACAGCTGCGGGTCCGGCTCGCCCACCATCTGGTAGTCCCAGCCGAGTTGCCGGCAGGCCGCGGCGGTGCGGCGGGCCTGGTGCCGGACCTTGGGCTTGCCGATCTGTTCGGGGTTCTTCACGTCCAGCAACAGCACCGAGCCGTCGGTGCGGCGCACGAACAGGTCCGGGTAGTGGGTCCAGGGACCGTCGGCGTCGATGCCCTCGAAGATGAACGGCTGGGCCGCGAAGCGGGCGACCTTGGCATCGAAGTCGAGGAGCTTCATCCAGCGGGCTTCCAGGAAGCTCTCGTACTCCAGGACCGTGTCGCTGCTGACCGCCCAGTAGAAGCCGGGGGTGTGCTTCTGCCCGGCGTAGGAGGGGATGTCACGGGCGGGCACGCAGGTCTCGAACCGCACGTCGGCCGCCTGATCGGCGAGCAACAGGCGCTCGGTGCCGTCGGCGTCGTAGAAATGGATAAACAACTGCTCGGCCGCGTGCCGGACCGGGCGCAGCCTCCGGGTGCGTTTCGGGCTCACGCCACACCGTTTTGAGGGAGGGAATCGGCGGTCAGGCTGTTGCCGTACGCGGTCAGTGCGTCGGCGACGGGCTCGGGCATCGTTGTGGTGAAGCGCCGCCCGTTGTCGTATACCGAGGCCATGCCGGTTGGCGCCCAGAGGGTGGGCGCGTAGGCAGGGGCCTCGCGGAGGTCGCCGCCGGTGAACTGCTGCCAGATCCAGGCGGCGCTGTGACGACGGCGCTGCACTGTGACGCTGTACCTCAGCGGCTGGCACGCTGCGGAAAGTGCAGTGTGCGGCACGGTGGACAGATCGGCCAGCACTCGGCGGCGGGCGGCGTAGTCGACCAGGCCGCGCTCGATGATGCGTGTGCCGAGCCGCTCGATGTCCCTCCAGAAGGCGCTGACGTCGCTGATGCGCGGCTCGAGTGTGCTCGTCGCTCGTGCGGCAGTGACGGGGTTCATGTCGAGTGCGGTGGCAGCGTGCAGCCAACTGTCGGCCCCGGCATGGCGGGCCAGAGCCAAGGCGGCCAGGCGGCGTCCCCCAACCGCAGCGGTGCGGGGCAGATGGCGGGCGATCAGTTCCGCGTAGTCGTCGGCATCGACGAGATGCGGCAGTTGATCTGCGGTGAACGCAGGCTTGGCCCGGGGGCGGCTGGAGAGGACCCCCGCAGCATGCAGAAACTGCTCCAGACAGGCGGGACGTGGCAGAGGGCGCAGTGGATCACCCTGGCCGGCCAGCCGCCCGAGCGCCGCAGCACGGTCCATCCACATCGTCAACAGGTCCTGGAATGTACGCCGGTCGGGGGCGAAGAGGATCGGTTCGCTGAGCGCGAGGACGGCCGCCGCATGCCCGGCGCTGGGCGGGCATGCTTGTACTCGGCCGCCCATGCCACCCATCCCAGCCTGCCGCCACTCGCGCTGATCGCAGGTGAACGCCGCAGCCGCTGTTTCAGGAAGCGACGTGCAGGATGCGGCCTCCTCCTCGGTCGCTACCAACCGCACCACGCCGGCTATGAACCGCAGCGAGGCGAAGAACTCGGCCTGCGTCACCGAAACGCCGGCCAGCCGGACTGGGGCGCCGTCTGCGATGGCCAGGACGCGCTGCTGCAGTGTGGCAAGTTCGGCCGGCACCGCGACGGTCGGCAGCGTGGACAGGCGCTGACTGCACGGCCCGGCTTTGCGCCCGTGGCTCGCGGCCCGCCGGTTGTTGCACAAGCTCAGGTCGAGCATCGGCTGGCGAGCAGTCAGTCCCCGCGGATTGCCGGTGTAGCCGGAGCCCAGGCGTCCGTTGCACTGGCTGCACACGTCCACCAGCTGCACACGTCCACCAGCAGTACCCGGTGCTCGGGGCAGACGGCCGCGATGCCCAGCCGCCACCACACTGGCCACACCGGTAAAGCGGCCAGGCAGTTCGGGCACGCACGGCTGGAAGTGGTCAACGCCCATTCACGGTGCGGCCGTCGGAGGGAGGCAACCTCCCGTGGCTGGTCAGGCAGTTCACGACCGAAGAACTCAAGCGCCGTATCCGCGTACCTCGACAGCTGCATCGCGCCCAGTGCCCGCTCGTCCAGACCTGTCGCCGTCATCAGACCCTGAAGGCTGCGCTGGGTGAGGGAGACGCCGAACCACATCGGCCGCGCCGCTCGGTATCCAGGCTGGCACTCGAGGCCCAGCACCTGCGCGGCCCGGCCGGGCGGGATTTGCCAGTCGGCCGCCACACAGTGGAGCCAGGACGGGAACGCCTCCCCTGGTGCCGGAAGCGGCACCGATGGAAGCCTGCGCGGCACCTTCCAGACGCCGTCCACCCGTCCCCTCCGAACCCAATTGTGTAGGAGATCTACTGCAGTTGGGGGACTGTACTACGGTGCCGACCGTGGCGAACAACGATTCCAGTAAGGGTGTCCCGGCTCAACGGCTTGCCTTTGGGCGCAGGCTGCGGGCTCTGCGCACACGCGCCGGACTGACCCAGACCGCGGCGGCTGCCGCCGCGGAAATGGACCGGTCCTTCTACGCGGAGGTGGAGGCAGCGATCCACAGCGTCTCCGTCGACCGCATCCCGGCGCTGGCCCGCGCGCTGGGTGTCGAACCGTACGAGCTGTTCCAGGACGCACCCGCCGGCCTCGCGGGTGACCGGTAGATGACCGTTGTCTCGTCAGCGGAGAGCCATCGGTTGTCGCGCAGACTCCCCGTGGCTCCTGTACCGCTGCCCGGTGAGTCCCTGTTCAGCTGGGTCGATCACCTCGCCGCGGTGTACGAGGTGGACCGCACCGAGATCATGCAATGGCTGGGCCTGGACCCGAGGGCCGCCCATGCCTCGCGCCTGGCCCGTCACACTGCTGAACTGCGCCTGGACGCAGCGCGGTCGCTGCACATCGCCACAGGGCTGGAGCCGGAAGCGATCCACGCCATGACGCTGCTCGGCGTCGTCGAGGTACGTAGGAGCCGCCCGTACCGGCTGAGCGACGCGCCAGAGGCGCCGGAGGAGACCTGGGCATTCTGCCCCCGGTGCGTTGAGCCGCCCGTCCGCTGGCCACTGTGGTGGTACCGGTGGTGGGCGGTGATGTGCCCCGAGCACAACTGCTACACCGTCTCCTTCTGCCCTGACTGCGGTTCTCCCTTCTCACCCGCGATCCTGCGCGGGGACGCGCCGGGCCACTGCCCGGGGTTCACCTCGCTCGCAGACGAGCAGCATCGGGCACCCGGCAGGCGCCGTCCCAAGCGCAAACGCTGCGGCCGTCCTCTGTGGGAGATCCTCACCCCGACCGTTGCCGATCCAATGGTGCGTGATACCCACCAGCGGCTGGTCCGGATGGCTGGAGAAGAGCCCTCGTCGCTGGACCGGCAGTGGTACGACGACCTCCGGACCTTGCGCATACTGCTAAACGAACCCAACCCGCTATACGTTCAGACCTTCACCGGCCCTGACCCCGCCCTGCGAGAGCGCTACACCACGCAGGAGCGCGGGTCGATGTGGGATGACACCGACACCAATCCTGTCGTCTTGCGAGCAACCGGTACCGGATTCCTGCACCCCTGGCGCCGTACCTCTCCCAGTACCTACGGCAAGGAGCGAGACCCGGTGACTACAGGCGCTGAGCTCAGCGTCATCGCCTCCGTTCTTGCAAGCGACGACATGGCCGCGGCGGCTCGGGAAGCCTTCAGGGTCCTCCGCCCTGCCAGCCTCCGGGATTTCGACAACGACCTGCCGCCTTACCTGTACCGCGCTAGCTCTCAGCTGCACGCACTCATATCCCAGGCGCAGACCTCGGACGTCCTCAACAGGCTTCACGCCTCCCCCGAGCCACCGCGAACATAGCCAGGACCGGCGGCATACCGAACGCATCAGCTCGTGGTGCTGGCGCAGGTGCTGGACGACGGCGTGGTCGATGGCGTCGCCACCGACCGGGATCCGCTCGGCCGTGACGATCGCGCCGAGCGAGAGCACCGCGATCTGCGTCGTCGCCGCGCCGCACACCATGATCGCGGCGGCCGTCGCTGGGATGCTTGCCGTACTCGTCCGCCGCAGTAGTCGTGCCCGGTGTGGGGCCAGGAGCGAGCGTCGATCGCGAAGCGGTAGACCGTCGACTCCCGGGGCTGGAAACCGAGCCGCTCATACAGCCGGTTCGCCGCCACGCGATCCGGTCGGGACGTGAGATCCACCGTGCGGGCGCCGGGTCTGCCGAGCGATGCGCAGGGCTTCTTGGGTGAGCAGTCCCGCCACGCCCTGTCCCCTTGCCTCGTGGTCAACAACCACGTCTTCGACGCGGGCCCGCAATCCGGATGGCAAGGGCAGTAGCACCAGGGTCAGGGTGCCGACAATTGCCTCGGATGTCCGGGCGACGAGCACGGTGTTGGCGTCGCAGGTCACCAGTCGGTCGACTGCGTCGAAGTCGAGCGGTTTGGCGGTCGTAGACAGTTGGGGCAGCAATGTGCTGAAGGAGTCGACGAGTTCATGGCTTGCCTCCCGGACGATCTCCACGCGTACGTCCACGTTGGGAACCTCCTTGCCGACGCCCCGGGGGGCGTCCTTGAGCGACAACGGTCATGTCAGACGGTCTTGACGACGCTGCCGGTGTCCTTGAGTGCAGTGACCTCGTCGGGGGATGCTGTCGTGTCGGTGACGACGGTGTGCAGGATTGTGGCGGGGCCTACGTATGCGTGGGCGGTGCGGCCGAGCTTGCTGGCGTCGGTTGCCAGGACGACGCGGCGCGCGGCGGAGATCGCGGCCTTCTTCACGGCCGAGTCGTCGAGGTCGTAGGCGGTGAAGCCCTCGGCGGCGCTGAGGCCGCAGCAGCCCATGATTGCAGTGTCGAAGCGCAGCGTTGCCAAGGAAGCGAGGGTGAGGGGGCCGGTGAGGGCTCCCTCGGCGGCCCGTGGCTGCCCGCCGGGCACCAGCAGAGTGGCCGGACCTGGGCCTTCGCCGAATGCGTGGATGGCCTGCAGGGACAGGGGCATGACGGTGACCGGCCGCCTGCGCAGCAGGTGGGCGATCTCCAGGCATGTGGTGCCGCTGTCCAGGACGACGGTCTCGCCATCGGCGACGAGTGAAGAGACCTCGGCAGCGATGCGCCGCTTGGCCTCGACGGCTTCGCGGGTGCGCAAGGTGAACGGTGGTTCTTCGCCGCGCAGCAGCAGGGTGCGTGCCCCGCCGCGGACGCGTTCGAGGACGCCTTGGGCAGACAGTGCATCGAGGTCGCGCCGGATGGTCATCTCGGAGGCGCCGGTCAGCCGTGCGAGTTCCTGGACGGTGATCGTGCCCGACTCCCTGACGGCCTGCGCGATCAAGCCGTGGCGGTCTGCGTTGCTCATAGCGCGATTGAACACCGCACAGAACGAACATGCAATGTGTGCGAAGTGACAGTGTTCAAACATCTGGGATGTTCTTTAAGGTGCCAGTCATGGACCGTTCACTCCGAGCCGCCCGCCTGGCGACCTTTGTCTACTTCATCCTCTGCGGTACAACGATGGGGACCTGGGTGGTGCACATCCCCGCCGTTGAGGAGCGCGTGGGCATCAGCCACGCGACGCTCGGAGGGCTCCTGGTCGTCCTCGGAGCCGGGGCGTTTGCCGGTATGCAGGTGGCCGGGCGGCTGACCGATCGGTTCGGAGCACACGTTGTCGTCCCCGTCGCCGGTGTTCTGTGCAGCGTGACCCTGGTTCTGCCTGGTCTTTGCCGGGGCCCATGGGCGTTGGCAGGCGCCCTGCTGGCCTTCGGTTTCTGCAACGGCGGTCTGGACGTGAGCATGAACGCGCATGCCGTCCACGTCGAGAAGGCGTACGCCCGACCCGTGATGTCGGCCTTCCATGCCACGTTCTCGGTCGGCGGGGTCCTGGCCGCGGTCGCCGCAGCAGCCACCGTGAGCGTCGGCCTGAGCCCGGCTGCGGGCATGGTCGCGACCGCAGCCCTGGGCGTCCTCACCGCGCTCGTAGCGGCCCGGGCCCTGCTGCCGGCCGTGCCCATCGGCACCGCGGACAAGGCCGAAGAGCCGCCAGCCACCGGGCGCCGCACTGCCGGCAGACGCATCTGGATCCTCGCCGCCCTGGCCCTGATGGTCATGCTGTGCGAGGGAGCCGCCAACGACTGGAGCGCCTTGCACATGAAGGAAATTCTGGGGGCACCTGCGAGCACCGCCGCCTTCGCGTACGGCACCTTCGCGGCGACGATGACCATCGGCCGCCTGCTTGCCGACCGCCTCGTCGCCCGGTTCGGATCCTCGGCGATCCTGCGCTCCGGCGCGGCCACGGCGGCCGTCGGCATCACGATCGTGGCCCTCGCCCCGTGGGCCTGGGCCGCGTTCGCGGGCTGGTCACTGTTCGGGCTGGGACTTTCCGGGTGCGTCCCGCAGTTGCTCAGCGCTGCCGGGCACGCCGATCCCTCCGCCGCCGGCGCCAACATGTCCCGCGTCGCCGGGCTCGGCTTCCTCGGCATGCTCACCGGCCCCGCCGTCATCGGCTGGCTGACCCACCTCGTCGCCCTGAACCACGCCTTCGTCCTGCTCACCCTGCTGTGCACGATCACCGCTGTGGCCGCGGGGGCACTGCACATCGCACCCACCCCCACCCACGACATGACGGCAAGCAGCCACTGAACCCCTGCACGGTGCGGCCCCTGACCCCGTGCCGTGCAGGCCCCTCTTCTTAACCGCCGAACACCGGGCCCTTGAATCCGGAGGAACCCAAGGTCATGTCCGTCACCCGGAACATCGTGCTGTTCGACCTCTTCGGAGTCATCGCCCACCACCAACGCCCAGGCGCCATGGAGAAGATGGCCGCCCGCTGCCATGCCCCCACCGATGCCTTCGCCGCGGCTTACTGGGCCTGCCGCCCGCCCTACGACGCCGGCCAACAGACAGCATCCGAGTACTGGAACTCCGTCCTGCAAGCAGCGTCCGTGCACGCCGACGCCGACACGATCGAGGCATTGCGCCTCACCGACATCGACAGCTGGTCACGCGTCGACGACCAAATGGTCTCCTACGTCCAGTCGCTGCGTGACATCGCCGAGGTAGCCGTCCTGTCCAACATCCCCTCAGACCACGCCGACGCCTTCCTCACCGCGAACCCTTGGCTACTCCAACTGGGCCACGTCGCCTTCTCAGGAAAGATCAAGGTGGCGAAACCGGCTCCAGCAGCCTTCGAGCACTGCGTCCACGCCATGCAAGCCACCCCGGCCGACTTCACGTTTGTCGATGACCGCGAGGAAAACGTACGCGCAGCTGTGGCCGCCGGAATGGACGGACACCTCTTCACCGGATACGACACATTGGCCGCTGCCCTCGACTATCCCAAGGCCGGATTGAGTGCTGGTACTGGGGCAGAGGGAGCGTGACTGCGGACATGCGGGTGGGGTGGGCTGCGGTGATGCCGGGCGGCAGGGAGACGCCGGCCGCTGTGTCGAAGGCGCCGTGGCGGTGACCAGCACGGTCAACAGGAGGTCGTCGCAGCCCAGGTGCGGCTTGCGCCCGATGATCCGGTTCCCGGCGTCGGTGTACCCGTCAGCCCGCTGAAACCTCTGGCGCGGCACTGAAGAACCCACTGAAAAGAATCTTGAGCTACTGAAATCTTCAGTGCCGTCCGACAGCGCGCGTGTCCGGCGAGGGGCGGAGCTGCGAATCCCGGAGAGTTGCGAAGAGTGCGGATGCTAGGTTCGCCGTCGGGGAGGGAGACACACCTCACGCCTCACGACACCACCGCCAGCAGCAGGAGCCCTCGCGTGACCAGCCGTGTCCTTCTCGTCTCTCCGGCCATGAGCGCGTCGCTGCGGCGGGCCCGCTTCGACGACGGCGCCTCGATCGAGGACGGCGGTGCGGCACGGGCCCGCTCGGCGGCCGACTCGCTGCCTTCCCTCGCCCGTGTCCTCACCTCCCCCGCCGTGCGCTGCCGGGAGACCGCCGCCGCACTGGGCCTTGACGGTGCGTCGGTGCCGGAGCTGGCGGGGCTCGACGTGGGCCGCTGGCGGGGCCGCACCCTGGAGGAGGTGGGGGCCGCCGAACCGGAGGCGGTGGGCCGCTGGCTCACCGACCCCGGCTGCGCACCGCATGGAGGCGAGTCTGTGCGGGAGCTGTGCGCGAGGGTCGCGCGGTGGCTGGCCGAAGCGCCGGCGCCGGAGGGCCGTACGCTCGCCGTGGTCGAGCCGGAGGTGGTGCGGGCCGCGGTCGTCGACTCCCTGGGCCTGCCCGGCTCGGTCTTCTGGCGCCTCGATGTGCCGCCGCTGTCGGTGACCGAACTCAGCGGCCGGGCCGGGCGCTGGAATCTTCGCCTGGGGCGTCCGCTCGGCGGCCCGGAGGACGGCTAGGGCCAATACCGCTGTCTTAAGGGCTTTCCTGGCGTCTGCTGGTGGGTTTGGTGGCGGTGCAGCAGCGCTGCCAGCGCGCAGCGCAGGCAGCCGGTGTCGGCGTCGGCCTCGCGGGTGTCGCACTCCACGGCGGCACCGTCGGGGTTCGCTGTCATCGACAGGTGCGGGTGCCGGTGCGCCCGGCAGGAGTCCTTCTCGGTGGCGATCAGTGCCTCCAGGTCACGCAGAAGGCGTTCCGTGCGCTTGGCCTGCTGGGCGAGCACGCGTACGCGGGCGCTCTGACCGCCGATCTGCCGTCGGCTGGCGATCAGTTGCTCGTACTCCTGGAGGGTGAGGGCGACCGCCTCGCGGCCCCCGAGGGTGATGCGGCGCGGCTGTGGCGGTCTGGCCATCCGGTTCCTCCACACTCCTCGCCGGGGGTCGGTGTCCGGAGAACGCCAGAGGGCCCTCGGAAGGTTCCGAAGGGCCCTCTGCTGTCCGGAAGGGGTCAGTGCGCGGCCGGAACCGCTCGCTTGTTCGCGACCGTCGCCGGCTTGGGGTTCAGCATCCGTTCGGCCAGCTCACCGAAGGCGAGACCGAATCCGCCCCACATCACGGCCTGGATGGCCAGCGCCGAGAGCCGGAACCGCCACAGCAGAGTGGCCGGGAAACCCGTGGGCACTTCGTTGACGGCGGGCAGGAACTGGAAGGCCAGGCCGATCACCACGACGAACGCGGCCACCGCGACGACCGTCGCCCACCAGGTGCCCAGGCCGGGCGCGAGCCGCTTGCCCAGGAGGGTGGCGGCGATCGCGAGGAGGACGCTGAGCAGCATCATCAGGAAGTACAGGGTGGTCCGCTTGCCGATGGTGTCGGGGTTGCCGACCGACGGCGGATTGGCCGGGTACTTCAGGAAGGGCACGACGTACACCGTGAGGAGTGCGCAGCCCGACAGCAGCAGGGCCGTGGCCCGCGGACCGAAGCGGCCCACGCGGCCGAGGGCGAAGCAGAAGGCGAGCCCGGCGATGCCGCCGAAGGCGACCCCGAAGACGAGGACACCGGTGGCGAGGCCCGCGGTGGACTGCAGGGAGCGGGAGACGACCTCCATCTCGTGCTCGTGGGAGTGCGCCTCCTCGAAGCTGATCGCCTTGTCGACGTTCGGCTCACCGAGGACGTAGGCCACGATCAGGGCGAGCACGCCGGCCGCGAGGCCGGCGAGCATGCCCCGTACGAGAAGGTTCCGTACGGTTGCGGAGTTCATGAGCGTGCGGTGTCCCTCGCGTCAGTGGCAGGGGAAACCGAGCAGATGGCGGGCATCGTGCACCCACTCGTGAACGTCCGTGCCGCTGAACACGGAGGTGGCGCCCTGCTCGGCGCCGACGAAGTAGAGCAGGACCAGCATCAGGACGCCGAAGAAGACCGCCCAGGGAGCAATCGCCTTCAGGGGCAGCTTGGCGGGCATGACGACGGGGGTGGTGGCTGTCGGCTGGGCGACGGTCTGCGCCATGGCAGTACCTCCTCTGGGAGTTCGCGTCCCATCTCGGTGGTGCAGTGGACAACGGCCACGGGTCTGACTCACGAGCCCCCTGGGGGTCTCGCATACAGTGGCGCGACCGTGCCGGATTCCCACCGGCTTCCGTCTCGCCGTCGTCGATATCGGACAGACCGTACCGCGTGACGCGCGCATGGCCAAGACCGCCTCCTGGCGGCGTGATCTTCCTCTCGTGGTGTGTGTCCGGGCGCCGGAGTCATCTCTGCTCCGCACTCCGGTCTTTCATCGTGCGGACGATGCCGGAGAAGTCCTCGCCGGCTCCGCCCCGCTCGGCGTACGCGGCGGACAGCTTCCCCGCCTTCAGGCCGAGTTCGGCATGCGCTCCGCCCGCGCGGCCGCGTCGGCGGCGAGTCCGAGGTCCTTGGCCATGAGGGAGGCGGCGAATCGCGGACGGCGGTCCCGGTTGGCCGGGCCGGCCGGAACGGGCCCGGGGGACGCGGCAGTTGACGCTGAGCGCCCGGCACTGTCCGGACGCGGTGGAGGCCACGCCGCCGGAGACGGGGGCGTCCATGTGCCCGAGTCCGATGAACGCGACGGTCCCGCTCACCACGCGGCCTCCACGGCGGTGCCCGGCCCGGCGAGCCCCAGTTCACGGTCGCCGAGCGGGGCGAAGAAGCGGGCCACGTCGGCGTCGGAGACCTCGGCGAGGGTCGCCGGGGACCACTGTGGAGCGCGGTCCTTGTCGATGATCTGGGCGCGGACGCCTTCCACCAGGTCGGGGATGCTCAGGGCGGCGCAGGAGACGCGGTACTCCTGGTCGAGGACCCGCTCCAGGGGCCCGAGGCGGCGGGCGCGGCGGATCGCGGCGAGGGTGACCTTGAGCGCGGTGGGCGACTTGGCGAGCAGGGTCTCGGCGGCCTCCTTCGCGTCCGGGCCGCCATGGGCGAACAGCCGCTGGACGATGTCCTCGACCGTGTCGGCGGCGTAACAGCTGTCGATCCACTCGCGCCCGGCGCCCAACTCCCCCTGCGGCGGCGGCTGTACGTGGAGCGCGAGGGCGTCCGGCACGGACAGCTCGGCGAGGCCGCCGACGAAGGAGCCGAGCGCGGCGGAGGGCACATAGTGGTCGGCGAGGCCGCACAGCAGGGCGTCTGCGGCGCCGATCTGGGCGCCCGTCAGCGCGAGATGGGTGCCCAGCTCGCCCGGGGCGAGGGCGAGCAGATAGGTGCCGCCGACGTCGGGGACGAAGCCGATGCCGGTCTCGGGCATGGCGATCCGCGACCGTTCGGTGACGATCCGGACGCTGCCGTGCGCGGAGACGCCGACCCCGCCGCCCATCACGATGCCGTCCATGATCGCCACATATGGCTTGGGGTAGCCGGCGATACGGGCGTTGAGGCGGTACTCGTCGCGCCAGAACGCGGCCGAGGCGGCGCCGTCGCCGTCGCGGGCGTCGTCGTGGATGCTGCGGATGTCGCCGCCCGCGCACAGGCCGCGCTCGCCGGCGCCGGTGATGACCACGGTCCGGACGGACGGATCACGCTCCCAGGCGGTCAGTGCCTCGTCGATGCGGCGCACCATGGCGTGGGTGAGGGCGTTGAGGGCCCTGGGGCGGTTGAGGGTGATGTGGGCGGCCCGGCCGGCGGTGTGGAACAGGACGGGGTCCTCGGTGCCGCTCATCCGAACGCCTCCGTCAGGCCGCGGGCCACGATGACACGCATGATCTCGTTGGTTCCTTCCAGGATCCGGTGGACCCGCAGGTCACGGACGATCTTCTCGATGCCGTACTCGCTGAGGTGGCCGTAGCCGCCGTGCAGCTGGAGCGCGCGGGCGACCACCGTGTATCCGGTGTCGGTCGCGAACCGCCTCGCCATCGCACAAAGGTACGGGGCCTGGGGATGGCGCCGGCCGAACGCCCCCCCCGGTCGGCGAGATGGGCGAGGCAGCGGTCGAGGGCGCCGCGGGCGCCGCCGAGGGAGCAGGCGGCGATACCGGGGCGGCCACCGTTCATGCCGTTCGCCGCGAGGCGGAAGCCCAGCCCATCTTGCGTACATCCAGTGCCGGATCGCACCACGCTCAGGTGCGCCGGTGAACTACCGCGGGGGATCGCCGAGTCCGCGCCGGGGCGGGGTGAAGGCGTAGAGGTCGAGGATGTCGGGCAGGGGCGCCACACCCGGGCCGCCGGCGCGCACCCAGGTGACGATGTCTTCGGTGGCGTCCGCGTCGTTGACGAGCCCCAGCCAGACCGGCCGCGCACCGGCGGCCCGGCTCGCGGCGGACGGCTGTACGACGATGACGTTGGCCTGATCGCACACGTCGAGGCACTCGGAGATCCGCACCGGCACCTCCGCCCGCAGCCGCGCGGTCTGCGCCGCGTGATCGACCCCGGTCACCTTGGCGCTGCCGCAGCAGCAGTCCCGGCACACGACGACCCGGCACGGCGCCGCAACGCCGCGCGCGACGGCCCCGCCCATGGCCTCTTCTTCCTCCGGCGTCTCGGGCATGCCACGCCACTCCCCTCCCGGGGAGATCCGCCCCGGTGTCCGTCGAGGAGGCGACCGCGTGAGTCTCCTGGCTCCCGGGTCAGCGCTCGCCCCGCCTTCCCGCCCCGGTCGGGGGCAGTGGCCTGCCGGAACTCGCTCACCGGTCACAGTGGCGGGACCGCGCCGGATTCACACCGGCTTCCTCGGACCGCCGTCGCCCTATGTCGCCGATCATCATCCCATCGACGGCGCCCCGGGGGGACGGCGCCCTCGGGCGCGGGCGGCGGGGCGTATTCGGGGGATCAGGGCCGGGACCTCGGCGCGGTAGGCGTCGTAGGCGGCGCCGAACTGGGCGGCCATCAGGCCGTCCTCGACCCTGACCCGCCGCAGCAGCCAGGGCACGGCGACCACCAGACAGGCGATCCACACGCCGAAACCGCAGGCCAGCATGGCCCCGACGATCAGGCCGAGCAGTCCGGTGTAGATGGGGTGGCGGACCAGTCGGTAGGGCCCGTCCGTGCGGAGCTCATGGTGTTCCTGGACCGTCGGGACGCTCGCCCACATCGTGCCCAGCACCCAGCGGGCCCACAGCAGCAGGGCGGTCGAGGCGACGGCGAGCAGGACACCGGGGACCGCCGTCTCGGGCTGCCAGTACCGCAGATGCCGCCAGAGACCCTGGGAGTGCCCGACCAGGGCGGAGAACACAGCCACACCGGCGATCAGCAGCAGCCGGCGCGGCAGGGAGCGCCGCAGTCCGCGCGCCCAGCCGCGCGCGCCTCTCTGGCTCTTCACACCGAAATAGACAGCGCCCACGATCCAGGCCGCGACAAAGACCACCACGCAGGCGACGGTGATCAGAACGAGGGCCGAGTGAAGAGTTCCCATGCCTCCAGGCTGCTCCGCGCACCGGTGGATCACCAGCACCCACGGGCCGATGGAGAGGTCTCCACCCGCCTCCACCCGCCTCCATCCGCCTCCATCCGCGGATGGAGAACGCAGAGCCGCAAAGCCCGTGCGGAACAGGGCAGTTCGGGCGTGTCCCGAGAAGGTCGCTGCTAGCCTGCGCGCAGGTGCCGGGGTGGGACAGGGAGGAGCTGAACGCCGTGGTCGATGCGTTCGCCGTGTACCGGGACGCCATGCGCGAGGCGTGGGGCGACTGGTGGCTGGCCTGGCCGCTGCTCCAGAAGGTCACCGTGGGGGATGTACTGCACGAGTCCCGCGGAGCCGTCCGCGCGGCCGGGACGCTGGCGGACCGGCGGATCGCCTTCGCCGAGACGGCGCCCGAGGCCCGCGGCGCGTTCGTGTACGACGCCGGTGGCGGGATCGACCTCCGCTTCAAGGCGTCCGGCACCACCGACCCGCTCTTCTCCGCCCTCGCCGACGCGGACGCCGGCGTGCTGCTGCGGTTCGCCCGGCAGCGGGCCGCCCTGGTGGTGTACCGGGGCCTGACGGGGAGCGGGCTGCCGGACACCCGCGCCCTCGCCGGCATGCTCGTGCGCCGCCACTGGGAGGGGCGGTGGGACGCCGGGCTGCTCGCCGTGACCGAGGTGGTCCGGGCCGACGCCGCCGCCGTGCTGATGGCCGCCGAGGCGGGCGCCTCGGTCGAGCTGAGCCTCTCCACGTCCGTGGGCGCGGGACCACTGCACCTGCTCGACCTGGCGGGCTCGGCACGGGTCGCGGGGAGCCGGCACCTGGGTTTCCAGTGGATCGGCGAGACCCTCACACCGCTCTACCGGGTCGTACGGCTGCGCGACACCTGGCTCGGCGGGGTGCGCGAGGAGTACGGGCCGGTCCAGCCCGGCCGCGGTCTCGACACCGAACCGGTGCCACCGCTGCTGCTGGAGCAGGCCGCCGACGACCCCTCGGCCGTCCTCGAATCCCCGCCGCAGCCCCTCACGGTGCCCGTACCCGAGCCGGTGCCCGCACCCGAGCCGGATCAGGACGCGTCCTGACGGCCCCGGCCCCGCTGTCCGCTCGGCGTGCCGCCGCGCGTCGGCACGCGGTCGCCGGGCTGGCGGAGGAACTGCGCCGGTGGGGGGAGGCGAGCCGCGCCGGCGGGCCGCTGGAGAAGCACCGCAGCCAGATGGACGCGGTGCTCGCGCTGCTCGGCGCGGGCATGGCCGACGTACACGGCCGGCTCACGGACGGGCGCGGCGCACAGGTGCCCGGCCGGGTCCTGGATCTGCATCATGTGTGGGACTTCTACCGCTCCCGGTTCCTGCTCCGCCGCGTCCGTGCGTACCGCCGCTTCCTCGACGTCGCCGACGAGCTGGCGTGGGAGTGCTACGGCCCGGTCCTCGGGCTCGCCGGCGCCCGCCCCAAGGAGCCGCCGCTGGTCGGCTTCAGCCGGGCGGCGTCGCCGCGCGCCCACCGCCGGGGCAGCGCGTACCACGATCTGCTGCCCCGTGGCGGCATCCACACCCGCGAGGGCCGCGAGGCCGCCGCGCGGCTGCCGTTCCCGGTCATCGACGTGCCCTGGTCCTTCGGCTCCCATCTGCCCGCCCTGCTGACCGTGGCGCACGAGGCCGCGCACCACATCGACGACGACTGCGGTCTCGGCGACGAGATCCGCCGACGGGTCGCGGCGGCCGGTCTGCCGCCGGACCGGGCAGGCCACTGGGCGCGCTGGTCGGGCGAGGCGTTCGCCGACGTGTGCGCGGCCGTGCTGTGCGGGCCCGCCTACACCGCCGCACTCGCGGAGTTGCTCGACACCGGGGATGGCGGGGATTGCGGGGATGACGGGGACCACGCGGATATCGGGTGCGGCATGGACGCCGTGGACGAACGGGACTTCGACGGCGCGCACCCGCCGCCCGGGGTCCGGTTGCGGCTGTCCGCTGCCGCCGCCAGGCTGGCCGGACACCCGGGCGAGCCGGACGACAGCGACGACAGCGACGACAGCGACGACAGCGACGACAGCGAGAACGGCCGCGAGGCCCGTGCCGTGGCCCGTGCCCTGGCGCAGGGCGGCTGGTCCGGGCTGGACGGGCAGTCGCTCCCCGAACTGTTCGCCGCCGGCCGCCCGTCCGGCCGTAACGAGGTACCCGAGGGGGCGCGGCGGCTGCTGGCGGGCGGGCCGTCCCGGTGCTCCTCGGCGGCCGGGGTCCTGGCCGCGGCCGCGCTCGCCTTCCGGCACGACCCCGCCGGGTACGACGGGCGGGCCGTCGGGGAGCGGGCCATGGCCGAGGTGCTGCGGCTGCGGGCCGCCGGCACCCGGGCCGTACCGTCCGCGGACCCGTCGGCCGGTGACCGCGGCCGTGCGCACGCGGCGGCCGGCCGTGCCGTGCTGGCCGCGCTCGATGCCTCGTCCGGTCCAAGTCCGATCGATTCCGGGTGAGTTGGGCGATCCGGAAGCTACCCTGGCCAAGGAGCACCGACCGGACGGGGGACCGTACATGGGCATGCAGTGGACGCCGGCGGTCCTCCACCGGCAGCGGCACGGACGGGTGCAGTGCCTGCTGTGCCCCTTCCGCTGTGCGCTGAAGGACGGCGAGAGCGGCCTGTGCGGGGTGCGCCGCCGGTCCGGGGACCGGCTGGAGACGGCGACCTTCGCGTCGTCGGTACGGCACTGGGACACCGTCGAGCGCAAGCCGCTGTACCACTACCGGCCGGGCACGCCCTGTCTCACCCTGGCCGCGCCCGGCTGCACCTTCGCCTGCGACTACTGCATCAACCACCGGATGTCCCAGTACGGCCGGGAGGACTCCGTCCGCTGGGACGCCGCGCCGGTGGACCCGCGGGACGTCGTCGGGGAGGCCGCCGGGCGGGCGGGATGTGTCGCGATCTCCTACACCGAACCCTCGCTGGCCATCGAACTCACCGCCGCGCTCGCCGAGTCGGGGCGTCCGCACGGCGTGGACGTGGTGTGGAAGAGCAACGGCTTCCTCACCGCCGAGGCCGTCGACCTCGCGGCGCGCCATGTCGCCGCCGTCAACGTCGACGTGAAGACCCTCGACGAACACGATCACCGCGAACTCACCGGCGCCCGGCCCGGCCCGGTCCTCGACGCCCTCGCCGGCCTGCGTGAACGCGGTGTCTGGGTGGAGGTGTCGACCCCGCTGATCCCCGGACTCACCGCGGGAGCGGACACCTTGCGGCCGGTCGCGCGGGCGCTGGCCGCGCTGGATCCGGCGATCCCCTGGCATCTGGTCCGGGCCACCCCCGCCCACCGCCGCACCGGGCACGCGCCCACCCCGGTGGCCGACCTCGCGGCCGGGGTGCGGATCGGGCACGAGGAAGGACTGCGGCATGTGTACGTCGAGCGGGCCCTGGGCGCCGACGGGCGGTCCACCCGATGCCCGCGCTGTCGTACACCGGTGGTGACACGGGAGATCTGGGCCCTCGGCGAGAACACACTCGAAGACGGCAGGTGCCCGAGGTGCGGCGCCGCAGTGGAAGGACGATGGTGACCCCATGGCCGACTACCGGATGGTCGAGCACATCCCCGACCTGATCCAGCCCGAGGAGTACGAGCGGCATCCCGAGGGGCATCTGGTGCGCATCAGCATTCGTGTGGACGGCGCGGGAGTGCAGGTGCTCGGGGACGCCTTCCGGCCGGAGGTGCTGGAGCGGCTGCTGGAGACGCTGGGCCCGGACGCGATCGAGCAGATGCTCTGCGGCTGAGCGCCGGGCTCGGCCGACGGCTTCAGCCGACCGCCCGTACGACGGCTTCGGCCATCGGCCTATGCGGCGGCTTCGGCCATTCGCCCGCGCGGCGGCTCCAGCCGGCCGTACGACAGCTTCAGCCATCCGCCCATGCCGCGGCTTCGGCAATCCGCCCGCGCGGCGGCTTCAGCCGACCGCCCGTACGCCGGCTTCAGCCATCCGCCCATGCGGCGGCTTCCCATCCGCCCATGCGGCTGCTTCGGTCATCCGCCCGTGCGGCAGCTGAGGCCATCCGCCCGCGCGCCGGCTTCAGTCGTCCGACAGCAGCGCGGTCAGCGCTGCCCGCAGTTCCTCCGGTGACGGCTCCGACGAGAGCACATGGCGGTGCCGGGCCGGCTCCCGCCATGGGATGTGCGGGTAGTGCACCCGCAGTTCGCGCAGGCCGGGCCGGGGCGCGGGCCGCAGGTACGGATGGGACAGCAGCACCATCCGCGGCGGCCCGGACATGTCGGCGGTGAGCCGGGCGGCCACCACCTCGGCCTCCCGGAAGGCGGTGTGCGCGTCACCCGCCGTCAGCGGCCCCGCGGCCCACACATGGACCAGGTCCTCCGGGCCCTGCAGGATCCGCGCCCGCCAGGGCTCGCCGAGCGGCACCAGGGCGCAGGGCCGCCCCAGCCGGAGCACGGTGGCGGCCATCAGATGGGCGGCGAGCCGCAGCACGGAACCGACCTTGCCGTGGGTGGCGGGGGTGTCGTCCAGCAGCAGCACCAGACCGTGCGGATCGCGTGGCAGCCGGCCGCTGCTGGTGCGGTACAGCAGCTCCTCCCGGGCATGCCGGGCCCGCAACAGATCGGTGGGCAGCGCGAGTTGGGTGGGCAGCAGCCGGTCGGCGGGACCGTGCCGGGCGAGCCCGGAGCGGCCGGTGCCGCCCGCGCCGCCCATCGCGAGGCCGGTGTCACCGTCCAGCAGCCGCAGGCCCAGCAGCGCCCGCTGGGCGGGTCCCGGCGGGGTGAGGGAGAGCGGCAGGCGGCGCATCCGGGCCGGCAGCGTCGGATCGGCGGCCACCGCCTCGGGGCCGAGGATACGCAGCAGCGCCACCAGCCGGTCGTCCACCGTGCCCAGTGCCGCGGTCAGTTCGGTGAGGCTGGGCGCGGACCCGCGGGCGGGGATCGAGGAGCCGGCCAGCGCCCGGCCGAGGGCCTGGCCGAGATCGGCCGGGACGACCTCGGGGGGAGCCAGATACGCCGGGTCGGCCGGCAGGTCCGCGACGAGCAGCAGGGCGAGGCCCGCGAGCGCGGGCCCCGGCCAGCCCAGTTCGCGCAGCGCGTGCAGACCGCGGTGGTCGGCGAGGGCACGCAGCCGGGCCGGGGTGGTGCCGTGCAGCAGCGCCAGCACATCCGCCAGCAGGTCCAGCGGCACCCCGAACCCGTGGACGGCCGCGAGCACCGCGAGCCGGATCAACTCCTCCTGGCCGCTCGCCGGGACCGGGACGACGGTGCGCGGGCCGCCGGTGAACAGCTCCCACAGGATCGCGCCACCGGAGTTGTAGGTGGCCGCGAGCTGGTCGCCCACCGGTGACCAGCGCAGCGTCCACAGATGCCCGCCGACCCCGTCCGGCGGCGCGAGCACCCGGATCCGGCGGGCCTCTTCTGCGTCCCAGACCTCCGCCACCGAGTCCTGCTCGGCGGAGGCGAACGCGAGCAGCCGGGAGTCGGCGCACCAGGACAGCGCGGGCGCCCAGTCCCGGCCGCCGGCCTCGCCGAACGTGTGCCGTCGCTGCCAGGTGCCGGTGTCCCAGACCACGACCGGGCCGCCCGCGCTGCCCGGTGTGGCGGCCAGCCGGCTCCCGTCCGGGGACCAGGCCACCCGGCACACCATGGTCTGCGGGTCGGGCCAGTCCAGGACCCGCACCCGGCGGCAGCGGCCGGTGGGGCCGGCGCTCCAGACGATGATCCGGCCGCGGGTGCCGGCCGCGAGGAGACGGCCGTCCGGGGACCAGGCGGGCCGGCGCACCCCGTCCTCCACGGGCAGCCGCTGCGGCCCGCCGTCGTCGGCCAGGTCGTGCACCAGCAACAGCCGTGGGGCGGGGCCGGGTTCGGGCACCGCCCAGCGCAGGGGGCGCACAGGATCGGCGTCGACCGCCTGCCCGGCGACGCGCTCGGCGAGCACGGCGCCGTCGCGCGGGTCGACGAGCCGGTTGACGCCCCGTTCGTAGTGCGCCGCCAGCACCAGGACCGGGCGGTCCCCGGCCAGGCAGGCGGCGTCGTACCAGCCGTGCGGGAAACTCGGCACCGGTGATTCACCGAGCGGGCTGGTCGCGTCGGCGGCGTACTCCAGGATGCGGCCCGGTCCGGACTCGCACCAGTGCCGGGTGCCGTCCGGCGACCAGGCGAGGGCCGGTGCCGCACAGGCCAGTCCGGCCGCCGGCAGCCGCACCGCGCGCAGCACCCCGGGGGGCCGCTCCCCGCTGCGGGTGTGGACCCGGCCGACGGTGAGGCCCATCGCGTTGGCCCAGCGGCGCAGCGCGGCCGGGTCCCGGCGCCGGTGCGGGCGCGGCACCGCGCCGGACGGCTCCCACACCCCGACGGTGTCCGCGTCGAGCCGGGCGGCGAACAGTCCGCTCGCCGACAGGCTCAGCGCGCCGGGCCCGGTCACCTCGGCCGGCAGCCGGCCGAGGGCGTCGAGGCGCGGGCCGAGGACGCGCAGCCCCTCCAGCTCGGAACCGGCGATCAGCAGCGAGCCGTCATGGCTGAAGGTCAGCGCGTCCATGCGGTACGGCACGAACTCCCGCCGCAGTTCCCGGCCGGAGCCCGGGTCCAGCAGCCGTAGTCCCGCGTAGTCCTCGACGGCGATGGCCCGCCCGTCCGGTGAGCAGGCCACCCTGCGCAGCCCCTCGAAGAGCCCGCCGAGCGTGCCCGTCATGGTGGCGCCGTGCGGCTCCCACAGCTGGGCGGAGGTGGCCGTGGCCACGCACAGGGTGTCCTGCCGGCCCGGGATCCAGCACACCTCCACCACCGGGTCGACCCCGCGCAGCCGGGTCACCGTGCTCTCGGCGCGGTACAGCAGCAGCACGTCGCCCGAGGTGAGCCCGGCCGCCAGCCGGCGGGCGTCGGGCGAGAGGGCCAGGGCCGTGATCGCGCCCTCGGTGTGCAGGTCCGCGGGCAGTTCGACGGTTTCGCCGGTGTCGGCGTCGAGCAGGGCCAGCTGTCCGTCGCAGAGCAGGAACAGCCGGTCGCCGTCGGGGCTCCACACCGCCGCGTCGGTGGCGGGGGACGGCCCGCCGGGCGGGAGGGCCGAAAGCGGCCAGGGCCGCCGCCACACCACGCGCCCCTCGTCGTCGTGGCGCACCACCGCGCCGCCGTGCACCACGACCAGTCCGGTGCCGTCCGGCGACAGGCACAGACAGCGGGCCCCGGCCGCGGGCACGGTGAGCACGTGCTGGGCGCTCCAGGCGCCGGCGGGCGGTGTGCTCACCGGCCCTCACCCAGTTCGGCCGCGGCCCGCTCGTACATCTGGGCGGCCCGCTGGAAGTGGCCCGCCTGCTCCAGCAGTTCGGCGGCCTTGCGGTACTCGCCGCGCAGGGAGTGCTCCATGGCGACCTGGTTCAGCCGCCGGCGTTCGGCCTCCGGGGTGCGCGGGGCGGCCGGTGCGGCGGGCTCCGGTTCGGGCATCGCGTCGGACAGTCGCTCCAGCAGGTCCCGGGCGTGCTCGGACAGTCCGGCCGCGAAGGCGGGCGGCGCGGGCATCCACAGCTGCCAGGCGGGTCGTACGTCGGCCAGGCGCAGCCGCCAGGCGCCGTCGCGGCACAGCACGGTGATGATGTCCGGGCCGAGGCCGAGGACCTCGTCGCGTGCGGTGTCCGGCAGCGGCGGGTTCAGGACGCAGCCGCTCTCCAGGTAGAGGGCGCCCGGTCCGGCCTGGTGGACGGGCACGCCGAAGGGCAGCGTCTGGCACAGTCCGGGCGGCTCGGTCACCAGGTGGCGGCCCGGTCCGAACGCGACGACGGCGGTCTCGTGCAGCGGCCGGGTGCGCAGAAAGCGGCGCAGCGCGTCGAGCTCACCGTCCGCGATCAGTACGGCGTCGACCCGGTGCGGGGCTCGGGCGCTGGTCACCAGGCGGACCGGCAGCGGTGGCCCGAGCGCCGGGACGGGCACCGGCGTGCGGGCGGGCGGTGCGGCACTCAACGCCGGTCCAGCGTCGAGGAGTTCACCTGCGGCGGGCTCGCCGAGCGGCCGCCATCGCCAGGGCGGTCCGGACAGCGCGCGCTCCACGACGAGGTGCTCGCCGGGCGGGACCTCGTCCAGCAGGACCGCGTCGTCCAGCGGGAGCCGTAGCCGCAGGTCGATGAGGACCCGGCAGTCCGGGTCGGCGGCCCGGCAGGCCACGGGTCCCGGCAGCCGGCCGCAGGCCTCGACCAGCCCGGCGGGTACGGCGCCGTCCTCGGCGCGCAGCCGCAGCAGCAGCCAGCCGGCGTCCGGCCGGCCGGCCGGGCCGAGCCGCTCGACGGGTGTGAAGGTGGTCGCCACGCCCGTGGCCAGGCAGCGGCGCAGCAGCCAGCGGCCCAGCGCGCCCGGTGCGAGGACGGCGACCTCCTTCAGGCCGGCCGGCGGGGCGGCCACCGGGCTGTGCGCGGCCAGTTCGGCGAGGGACACCGGCTCCCATCCGGTGACGGTGGAGAGGTGTTCGATGGCCCTCGGGACGCGTGGGGCGGGCTGGTCGGGCCACAGCAGGCCGTCGGTGTCGGCCTGACAGACCACGCCGCCGTAACCGGCCGCCAGTTGCAGGCCCGGCTGGTGGGCGGGGGTGAGCAGTGCCCACACGGAGTGGTCGCGGGGCGATCTGCGCAGGCCGGGCGGGCCCAGTTCGGTCGTCGCCGCGGCATGGCCGAGGGCGGCGCGGGGCGAGGGGAAGCGGATCACGGCCGACCAGCCGGCCGGCTCGCCCCGCTCCCCCGGGTCGGCGGCCGGGGGTTCGTCGGGTGGTTCGGGCGGCATGGTGTGGTCCTGCGGGGTCATCCGGACCGCCCGGAAGCGCGGTTCCGCGGGTGGCGGCGGGGCTGCCGGCCGTGCGGGGAACACGGGCGGGAGCGTCCGCTTCTTGCGCGGCCAAAGAGTACTCATGGTTCCCCCGATGTACGGATCTGGTGGTGCCGCTCGGCCAGGGCCGCCTGTCGGACGTCTCCCGCCATGCGCCGGGAGGGCGGGTCCCGGGGCGTCCGGGGCGGACGGGTCCCGGGGTGTCCGGTACGGGCGGGCCCGGGGCGTCCAGTACGGGCGGGCGCCGGAGCTGCTGCGGGGCGGCGCCGCGCGGGCGGTCCGGCGTCGCGGCCGGGGGTGCCCGGCGGGCGGGGCGTCGCGGGGCTGGCGGGCGGCGTCAGTCGGGTCCCGGGGGCGGGGCGGGCGGCGCCGGTCCGGCGGGCACGCCGGTGGTGTCGCCGAGTGCGCGGGCGGCCCAGTGCTGCCAGCGGTCGGCGCAGCCGGTGACGCCGGCCCGGTAGGACGCGGCGAACACCAGCGCGGCGAGGTCCGGGCGGCGGATGTGGTCCGCCGCGGTGACCGCCCACGTCTCGGCCTCGGCCCGCTCCCTGGCCGGGGCGAGCGAGCCGATGCGCTCCGGTACGTCCGTGAGGGTGCGCAGCAGGGCCTCGCTCTCGCCGTAGGCGCGAGCGGTGGCCAGCTGCCGGCCGAGCCTGCGCCGCAGCCGCTCACCGTCCGTCCGCGATTCCGCCACGGCGAACAGGTGCTCCGCGGTGGCGTAGGAGCGGGTGCGGGTGACCAGGGTCCAGCCGGCGGCCAGCAGGTCGCCGCCGCGTTCGAAGCACTCGGCCGCCGCCTCGAACCGGCGCGCCGACAGCAGGCATTCGGCGGCGCGACGCGGCCGGCCGCCGCGCACCCAGTGGTCGGCGGCCCGCACCGGGTCGCCGGCCTGCTCCCACAGCTCGGCCGCCTTCAGCGGATGGCCCGCCTCGTCGTGGCAGCGGGCGGCCTGGGCGTAGTCGCCCGTCTGCTCGTAGCAGTGGGCGGCGCGGGCCAGGAGGTCGGGGGGTCTGGTCATGCCCGGTCACGTTCCTGTTCGGGGTGCGGCTGCTGCGTGCCCTCCTCGGTCTCGGTGAACCGCGGGGCCTGCGGCTCGCGCTCCCGCTCGGGTACGACCTCCGCCACACCGGGCCGGCGGTCCAGCACCTGGCCGATGGCGTAGGCGATCTCGTCGTGGGTGGCGTCGTGGTCCTCGATCCGGGTGGTGCGGCCGATGTCGTCCACCTGGAACAGCTCGACCTCGCCGGTCTCGGCGTTGTACCGGAACTCGACCCTGACCCGCATCGCTCAGGCCTCCATCTCGAACTGGATGTTGAGCGTGCCGCCCGTCTCGTCGACCTGGATGTCCTGTACGCCGTGCCGGCGGGCGTACTCCACGATGGCGTCGCGGTAGGCGACGGCGAGCACCTCGTGCACCGGGCGCAGCAGGTCGGTCCGGGTCTGGGCCAGCCTCGTCTCGGCGTCCCGTTCGAGTTCGCCGCGGCGCAGCTCCGCCGCGGCGGCGGCCCGGCGTTCGGCCTCCGCGTGGGCCTCGGCGTCGATCTCGTCGCGCTGTCCGGCCAGCCTGCGCCGGCCGGCCAGCCGCTCCTGTTCCTCGCGGCGTGCGACCTGCTCGGCGGCGTCGCGGTCGGCGCGCTTCTGAGCCTGGGCGCGGGCGCTGCGCTCGGCCACCGACTTGCTCAGGCCCGCCCAGCTGTCGTCGTAGTACTTCTCGGTGTGTTCGGCGGTGGCGTTGACCTCGACCGTGCCCTGGAGGGTGCGGGTCACCTCGGCCTCGGCGGTCACGATGTCGCTGAGCCGGGCGGTCATCTCGATCTCGCCGGTGTCGAGGTGGTAGACGACCGTGCCGCCGTCCAGGTCGAGCCGGTAGGCGTCGTCCTGCCAGGTCCACCGGGTGTCGGCGCCGAGCGCGGCCTCGAAGGCGCGGCGGGCCGGTGCGCCGAGCAGGGTTCCGAACTCCTCCCGCAGCGTGGCCTCGGCGGCCACCTCGGCGCTGGCCCGGCCGGTGCGGCGGACCTCTTCCTGCCACATCCGGGTGAGCCGGCTGGAGGCCCGGATGCGGACCCGTCGGGGATTGCACATGCTGGGGTACCCCCTCGTGTGTTCCCGTCCTCACTCGAACTGGTCGAGCAGGGCGTTCACTTCGGCAATGATACGAGACAGCTCTGTTTCGGTCTGTGTGTTCACGGGCGGATGCTCCCTCAACTCCCGTGACAGATCGGCGAGTTTGTGCAGGCCCTCGACGACGCTCCACTCGCTGGGCTGCCGGCCGGAGATCAGTGGTGCGCCGATCTCACGGGCGTCGAGCAGGATCTCGTGGTCGGGCCGGCGACGCCGGCCCGGCTCCCCGCCGTGTTTCTCCACCACGGCCTGTACGGCTTCTTCCACCGTGGTGCGGTCGGCGGGGTCGGTCCAGATATGGGCCAGCGGCCACAGGTCCACCGGCGCGGCGGTGCGCGACTCGCGCAGCAGCGCGGCCCCGGCGACCAGCTTCAGGCTGCGCACCAGCCGGCGGTCCGAGAGCCGGACTCCCTGGATCAGCAACTGCCGTACCAGTTCACGGTGTTCACCGAGTACCGGGTCCAGGTCGACGTCCCGCAGCCGCAGGGTGAGCCGGCCCAGCCGGTCGACGGTCACCGTGCCGGCGGTGCGGTCGGCGCCGGTGCGGGCGGGTGTGTCCGTGCCCCGCGCCCGCACGGCCGCCTGCTCGGCCGCCTGCACGGCGGCCGTGAACCGGCGTGTCTCGTGCTCCCAGCCCACCTGCAGCAGTCGTTCCAGGTCGGTGCCGCCCACCGGCTCGACCTGGAGCCGGATCAGGAACCGGTCCGAGAACGCGGTCAGACCGGGGTCGTCGGGTATCTCGTTGGTGGCACCGAGCAGGCTGATCAGCGGGGCGTTCTCGGCCAGGGCGCCGTTGTGGTAGCGGCGTTCGTTGAGCAGGGTCAGCAGGGTGTTGAGGATGGCGCTGCTGCCCTGGAACACCTCGTCCAGGAAGACGAGTTCGGCGCTCGGCAGCATGCCCTCGGTGCGTACCTGGTAGGTGCCCTGGCGGAACTGCTCGAAGTCCAGCGCGCCGAAGATCTCCGACGGCTCGGTGAACCGGGTGAGCAGATAGCTGAAGCGGCGGGCCTCGATGTGCCGGGCGAGGGCCGAGATCAGCTCGCTCTTGGCGGTGCCGGTCGGGCCGAGCAGCAGTGCGTGCTCCCGGCAGACCACGGCGAGCTGCAGCAGCCGCACGGCACGGTCCCGGCCGACGAACTCGCCGTCGAGCCGTCGCCGTACGTACTCCAGGTCCCTGATGGTGTCGACGGTGTCCTGGCCCCAGCTCACCGCGCCTCCTGTCGTGTGTCCGTCGTGACGTGACCCGGCACGGCGTCAGCGCCTGCCCGAGCGGCGCTGCTCGCGCCGCTTGCGCTGCAACCGGCCGACGATCTGGCCCAGTTGCTCGGGGGTGGGCGCCACCGGCGGGTCCTGGAAGTGGGCGGCGACGAAGGCGTCCCGGAAGACCGAGTGGATGTCGTCGCCGTTGCGTCCGCGCAGTGCCGAGGCGACCAGCTCGTCCACGCCGCCGCCCACGTCGATGCCGAACTTCGCCGCGTGCAGGTTGATCATCTTCAGTCGGGCCTCGTCGTTGGGCAGGTCGATGGCGATGGACTCGAAGCGGCTGGGCCGCAGCAGGGCCTCGTCGATGAGGTTCAGCCGGTTGGTGGTGCCGATCACCAGGGTCGGCACCTCCGGCCGGAAGCCGTCCATCTCGGTGAGGATCTGGGCGACGACGGCGTTGCCGGCCCGGGTGCCGCCGTCGGAGTGCTCCGAGCGGCGCGAGGCGATGGAGTCGAACTCGTCGAAGACCACGACCGAGGGGGCGTTGCGCCGGGCCTCGGAGAAGATCTCCCGGACGTTGCGCTCGCTCTCGCCGACGTAGGTGCCCATGACTTCGGGGCCGGAGACCACGAGGATGGTGGCGTTCATCCGGTTGGCGATCGCCTTGGCGAACAGGGTCTTACCGGTGCCCGGCGGGCCGTGGAAGATGAAGCCGCGCGGGATCAGCTTGGTGCGCAGATGGTCGTACTGCGGGGGCAGCCGGTGGTGGCCCATCACGATGTCGATGGCGCGCTGGATGTGGGCCTTGACCTCGTCGTAGCCGGCGATGTCGTCGAAGCCGACGTCCGGTACCTCGAAGTTGCTCGACATCTGGGCCTTGAACGCCCGGATGGTGGAGTACAGATCGCGGGCGACCGGTGCCGGATGGTCCTTGTGGACGCTCATGGCGTAGCGCATGGCCTGGCGCAGCAGGACCGGGTTCATGCCGGCGACGTGCTTGTAGAACTCGACGGGGTCGTAGCGGTCGAACCGTTCGGCCTCGCCCACCGCCACCAGGGCCCGGCCCAGCGGCTGTTCCTCCTGGTCGTCGCGGAACCAGACGGTGCGCGGGACACCGGTGATCGTGACCCGGGTGCTGAAGCGCTCGGCCAGCACCTCGGGCACGGACAGCGAGGGCGCGGCGAAGGCGAGCATCACCCGCTCGGGCGCCCCGTGCAGCAGCTCGGTCACCTCGCGCGCCTCCGGTGAGAGCTGTCCGTCGGCGCCGCCGGCGAGCAGATCGAGGTGCTGGACGACGAGCACGGTGTCGTCGTTGAGTCCGCGCACCAGCTCGCGCAGCCGGGCCAGCAGGCGTTGGCGCGGGTTCTGCTGCACCGGGATGAGCGGATCGTCCGGCGGCTCCTCCTGCGGGGCGTCGTCCTCGTTCTCGGGGGGTTCCTCCAGCACCTCGGCCCGCAGTCCGGCCCGGGAGGCCATCTCCCGCCACAGATGCGTCACCACCGGCTTCTCGGCCACGACCAGCACGGACAGCCGGGCGCGCAGCAGGGAGGCGACCTGGGCGATGTCCCGGCCGTAGGCGAGGACGGTGGCCTGGTCCTCGTGGAGTTCCGCGGGCTGCGGATGCCGGTACACCGGCTGCTCGGGCGCGGCCCGTTCGCGGGGCGGCGCGTCGGCGGGCGGCGCGTCGGGCCGCTTGGTCAGGTCGGGGGCCGGGGGTGCAGCCGACGCGTAGGCAGGCGGGTAGAGCGGGGTGCCGTGCGGCAGGTCGGACTGGAGCAGCAGCTCCGGTGAGACGGTCTCCCAGCTCAGTACGTCCCAGCCAGGCGGGAGCGGGAGCAGCAGCATGTACGGGCCCGAGGCCAGGGCGTGGCCGACGGTGATGTGCGGGGGCTGCCGGCGCAGCGCGGCCAGGGACGCCTGGTCCGGGGCGACGACGGAGATACGGCGCACGGACGTGGTCATGCGGGACTCCCCCCACTCGCTTCCAGCCGTTCCACCTGCTTGTACAGCCGTACCCCCGGCAGATACCCGGTGCCGATGCCGGAGCGGGCCCGCAGCAGCCGGCGATGCGAGCGCTCCAGCCGGGCGAGCGCGGCCCACCAGTGTGCGACCGGGCGGGCCACCGCCAGGTCGGGCGGCACGGTCAGGCCGGCGCGGGCCCGGCGTATCAGCGACTGGTGCGCCGCCGCGTGGCGCAGCAGGGCGGCCTCGTACACATCGATCACCAGCTCCCGCTCGCTCATCCGGAGCTGGTCGAGGAGCCGGCCGCGCCACAGGGCCTGCGCCGGGGAGGCCGGGGCCTCGCAGTAGACGGTGGTGATCAGACGGCGTCCCTGAGGGTGTGTCAACAGCACGTCCTCCAGCAGGAGTTCTGCGTTCGTCTCGCCGACCGGGTCGGGCCGGTCGAGCAGGGCGGTCAGCGGTGAGGCGGCTCGCAGCCGGCCGGCCAGCGCCGGGTCGCCGATGTGCGCCAGCGCGGGCGCGACCACGGCGTGGTAGGCGAGCACGTCCCACAACGAGCGGGCGGCCGGTACGGCCCGTACCGTCTCGGCCGCGAGCCGGGCCTGGGCGCGGCCGCCGACCGCGGCGGCCAGCAGCAGCGCTCCGGCGCCGACCGGCCGCCGCTCGCGGGCGGCCAGGGCGTCCAACCGCAGCCGGGCCGCGGACTCGGCCGCCAGCCGGACGACGGCCGCGGCCAGGTCCTGCGGTGGCGCGGCCAGCTCCTGAGGATCCGTCAGTTCTCCCTCGGGCGGTGCGGGACGGCCGGCCGCGCCGCTGTCATTGGCCGTCGACCACAACAGCACGCGCACGGCGGTATCGACCGCGGTCATCTTTCACCCACTGTTCGCATTCGCGCACCGAGTCGCCGGAGCGTGCGTAGAAACGCAGGAGCCGGTCGTCGCCGCTGAGATTGATCAGTCCGGCGACCTGCCAGGGCTGCCGGAAGGTGCCGAGGTGCAGATCGACGTCGATGCTCGACAGACCCGAGTCGTTCCCGGAGAACAGATGGGTGTGGTACCAGCCCATCAGCTGCCGGTCCTGGCCGGAGGCGGTGATGCGCTGGTTGACCTCGCGGAAGGAGTCGCCGGTGAAGGTGAAGTGCAGTGCCCCGGCGCCCGAGTGCTCGGCCGGGGTGACCTCGTTGATCTCCACCAGATAGCGCTCGGCCGCCGCCTCGCCGTTCTCGCCCGCCCGTTCCGCGCGCTCCGGGCCGAGGACGCGCCGGACCCGGCCGAGCAGGAAGCCGCCCTCCTCCAGCCGGCGGGAGAGCTTCATCTCGTGCAGATGGCCGTGGATGTCGCCGGACAGCAGGACCGTGACCTGGCCGAGCCCGGCCGCGTCGATGCCGAGGTCCCCGGGGTCCACCGAGGGCACGGGCGGCTCGGCCACCTTGCGCACGGTGAAACTGCGCCTGCTCTCACGGAGGTTGAGGTCCATGGTGCCCTCGACCTCGGGGGTCGAGCGGCCCAGTGCCAGACCGCTGAGCGAGGGATGGTCGATGCAGAAGCCCCACACCTGTTCGTCGGGGTCGAGTTGCTGCACCACATGCTGCAGGACCGGGCCGAGCAGTTCGCGCACGGGGTACTCGCGGTCGATGATCGTCTCCCCTGCCTGGGAGACGATCACCCCGAGCCGGCCGATCTGGCTGCGCAGATTGTGGATGGTGCGCGGGCCGTCCACCAGCCGGGGGTCGGGCCTGCGCACATACCGCAGATGCATGATCAGCGGTTCCTCGGGCTCGCCGCCGGGCAGTTCCCGGCGCAGTGCCTCGACCATCAGTGAGGAGAGGGTCAGCTTGCCCACCAGGTCGAAGGACGTGCCCTTGTAGAGCAGCACGGTGGCCGCTCCGGCGCGGTTCTCCTCACTCATCCGGGGTCGCCTCCACCCGCTCGACCGACAGGAACCGGGACCGGTCGGCGCGTTCGGTCAGGCCCGCGCGGGCGAGCCAGGTGGTGCCGCCGATCTCCTTGATGCGCTCCTGGCCCTCGAAGGAGAAGGCCCAGGCGGCGGCGCTCGCGTCGAGGTAGCCGCCGCGTTCGATGATGTCCTGCACGAGGCTGTCGAAGTCCATGGCCATCTTGTAGTCGTGCGGCAGGATCTCGTAGTTGCGGTAGCGGGCCATGTCGATGAGCATCTGGCACAGGGCGTACAGGCTGAGGTCCGGGGTGTAGTCCGTCATCAGCGGGCCCAGGCACACCGCGCCCTTGCGGTCCTCGTCGCGGGCGATGTTCGGATGGAACACATCCGAGCGCCAGAGCACCCGCGGGGCCTGGATGGGGAACTCGGAGGGCATCCAGATGACCAGTTCGTGCTGGTCGATGCGGCGCGGGTCGAGCGGCCAGGACTCCATGTCCTCGGGCGGGGCGAAGCCGGGGACGTGCAGCTGTGCCGTGAACTCCAGCGGGAGCCTGTCGTCGTCCATGGCGACGAGGGTGAACTCCTCGTGCTCCTCGGCGAAGTCGACGATGTCGTCGCGGGCCCGGGTCAGTGCCTCCAGGCGCAGCCAGCTGTCCACGCCGGCCGTCGACTCGGCCGACATCTGCAACTGGCCGCCGTCGCGCACACCCTGGTTGTACAGCGGCTGCTCCGGGTCCAGGCGGCGGGCCTCGCCGCTCTCGTCGCGGTAGTCGACGACGGCGCGCAGCAGATGCCCGTTGGCGTCCTGGGCGACCTCCGGGCGGTACTGCGCCCAGACGGCGGGGACCAGTTCGCTCGGCAGGGTCGTGTTGGGTACGTACGGGATCTCGAACTGCTGGCCGTCGGGGCCCATGACCTCCAGGCGGGTGTACAGGGTGGGGCGGAAGTCGTACTCGCCGTAGAGGACCTCGACGCCGGGCGCGATCCGCGCGGCCCGCTCGCGCACTTCCTCCACCCGGTCCGGGGGCATCTCGGCGACCCGGTAGGCCGCCTGCCGGTGGCCGGCGTACAGCTGGACGGCGTCGGCGTCGACCAGCTCGCGCACCAGCCGGAGCAGCTCCGGGAACTCCTCGCTGCCCACGAACTCCACGGTCCGGTACAGCGTGTCGGCGTTCCCGCCGGCCGCGCCCTGCTGCTGCCGTTCCTCACCGAGGAAGTCCCGGATCTTGTGCAGCTCCTGGTTGCCGGGCCAGCGGCGCAGCATCGTGTCCAGCAACTGCCGTACGCCGCCGCGCTGTACGGCGCCCAGTTCGAGGGCGCGCACCACCTGCCGCCAGTAGGCGACGATGTCCTGGGCCGCGTCCCAGCGGGGCCGGGTCTGCGGCGGGAAGTCCATGTCCTCCAGCAGTTCCTCGGCCTGGTTCTGGGTGCGGTACAGCTCGGCGAGCGTGTCGACCAGGACGCGTTTGATCTCGGGGGGCAGCTTGCCCGCTTCATAGCTCATCGGGGCGTTCCTTTCCCGCCTGCCTCGGCCAGTTCCAGATAGCGGATCGCGCGGGTGCGGCCGGTCGCGAGGACCGGCAGGATCTCGCGCGGCGCGACGCCGAGATCGGCGAGCCGGGCGCGCGGGGGTGCGTCGGCGAGCCGGGTGGACGCGCGCGGGGGCGCGGAACCGGGCAGGGCCGCCCAGGTCATCACGGTCTCCTCGGGGGCGAGACGGTCGGTCAGGTCGGCCGGGGTGGACAGCGCCGTGTCCGGGACGGCGGCCACCAGCTCGGCGGGTATTCGGGTGTGCAGCGGGCAGTCGGGGTCACGGCGCACGGCGACCGGGGTGGCCGTGGCACCGGCGGTGTCCACGCGGATCACTCCGGGGCCGACGGCGGCGCCGCACAGCAGGCGGACCGCGGTGACGGCCAGCCAGGAGCCGATCAGCGCGGAGACGGGCGCCGACGCCCCCGCCTCGGGTACGACGGCGTCGGCGCAGGCCCATGGGTCGTCCTGGGCGGCGCGGTCGCGGGGGCTCAGCCCGCAGCCGAAGCAGGGCCCGGCCGGCTCGTACAGCCGTATCTCGCCGCCCCAGGCGCTGGTGCCGCCGTCCAGCAGTGCGGCGCCCACGAGCTGGCAGCGGCCGGCGAGCTGGAGCCGGGCGGCGAGGCTGTCCAGGCAGCTGACGACCAGGGAGGCGTCCCGCAGTTCCGCGAGGCCCACCCCGCTGACCAGGGGTGCGCCACGGGCCTCGGCCCGGGTCACCGGGGAGAGTTCGGCGAGGCGGTGGGCCGCGACGGCCGCCTTGGGCCGGCCGATGTCGTCGGCGCGGAACAGCGGGGCGCGGCTCAGGTTCGACTCCGAGATGTCGTCGGGGTCGCACAGCAGCAGCCGGCCGACGCCGGCCAGGGCGAGCGCCTGCGCGCAGTGGCTGCCGAGCGCGCCGACCCCGCAGATCACCACGGTGGCCTCGGCGAGCCGCTGCTGGTCCCAGCCGGCGATGAGCGTGTGCCGGTCGAAGCGTCCCATGTCAACTCCGCCTGAGGGTACGGAAGTTCATCGGGCACTGCTGGACGGTCAGTTCGCTGCGCCACTGCTCGAAACAGCCCAGTCCGCGCGCCGGGTCCTGGTGGACGGCCTTGCGGCAGCCGGGCGCCTCGGGCGAGCAGGGGCAGACGACGACCGTCTCGAACAGCCGGAAGGTGTGTGTGCACACGAAGCATGCGTTGCGCTGGGTGGGATGCCCGAGCACCGGGTCGTCGGGCATCAGCCGTACGGTGTGCAGGGTGTCCGGCCGGGGGTCGGTGGTGTCGACGCCGCGGAAGAAGCCCGCCTGGGCCCGCGGGTCGGACGGGCCGGCCGGCGGGGCCTCGCCGCTGCAGGGCAGATTGCGCAGATGGTGGGTGACGTCGGTCAGCCGGCCGTCCTCCGCATGGCGCAGATACACGGTGTCGTCCAGCCGGAAGGTGTGGCCGCACACCCGGCAGGGGGCGCGGCGTGCGGAGCCGGGCCGCCGCCAGGTGCCGAGCCAGCGTGAGTCCAGGGTCGTGGAGGCGGGTCCGTCGGCGCCGGCCACCTGAGGGTTGTCGCCGCGCTGGAGCCCACGGCCGAAGGCGCTGGTGACGTCGGCCGGGGCGGACGTCGCGGGGTGGGGGTCGGGGGTCGTCATGCCGCGCGGCTCCCTCGGGAGATCTGGTGCACCGCGTCGGGTCCGTGGCCGTGCAGGCCGAGGGCCGCGCGGCCGGCCGCGCAGGCACGGTCGACGGCGGCGGAGTGGGCCAGGGAGTCGTAGAAGGCCGCGGCGAACGTGAGCGCGGCGTCGTCGTCGAGTTCGCCGTGGGTGCCGACGACCGTGTCGGCGCAGTCGAGCAGGCTCTGCGCATACGCGGCCGACCAGCAGGAGTTGAGGACGACGCAGGCGAGCGGCGCGTGCAGCGCGAGGGCGGCGGCCAGGGCCCGCACCGGGACCGGCTGCGAGGTGCCCGTGTCGTCCTCCAGGACCAGCCGTCCGTCGTCGGTGCCGTGCCCGGCGAAGTGCACGATGTGCGGCCGGACGGCCTGGAGCCCGGTCAGTACGTCGGCCACGCGGGCCGCCGGCCGGACCGCCACCGTGAGCCGGCCGGCGGAGCGGTCCGCGGCCTCCTGTATGACACGCTGCTCGGCGCCGAGGCGCAGCCTGGCCTCGTCGAGCGGCGCGGACATCAGGCACAGCACCCGCAGTGCCGTGGGCGCGCCCCGGCCGGCCAGCGCCGCGAGGGCCCGGTGTCCGGGGTACCGGGCGGCCGCCGCGTCGACGAGGTCGCCCAGCGCGACGCCCCCGAACCGACCCTGCTCCACGGTCCGGCAGACCGTGCGCCACCAGGAGGCGGCGGGCAGCGGCGGGGCGAACGGCGGCAGTACCGCGGGGCTGATTCCGAGGTCTTCGAGAAAAGCGTGGCTGCTCAGTACATCCGGAAATAATTCGCCCAGTGTTTCGAATGCGCCTGCATCGCGCAGTTGTTTCCATGTCGGACTGGCCATCTGTCGTCCCCCGAGCCAACCACCGTTGCGTCATAGGCCGTTGGTGAGAAGGGTACGCGCAGTGACGCGTTGTGGGTGTAGTTTCGGATTCCGCAGCACACTTATCGGGGGCGGGTTTGATCGAGCGTCTGGAAATGATCACCTGTGGTGGCCGCGAAGCCGGGAAGTCGATCTTCGAGATCGATTTCGATCACCAGTCGGAGAACGCCCGGGACGGATTCCGGGAGCGCCGCGGTCTGCTGGTGCACGGCGGCGGCGAGCAGGTCGTGCAGCGCATCGCCCACACCGACGCGGCGCGCCGGGAGCTGGAGCGGACCATCAGAACCGCCGATGTGCTGGTGCGCCGGCTCGGCGTCACCCGCTATCCGCCCGAGCTGAGCCGTGTCATCGGCTACCGGCCGGACGGCCGGGCCCCCTTCCTGGTGGCCACCCGGCACGGCGGTCCGCTGTCCGCGTCGGCCGACCGGCTGCCGCTGCCGCCGGGCGAGTTGTGGGCCGTCACGGACGGCGTCCTCGCGGTGCTGCGGCACCTGGGCGACTTACGGCTGGTGCACCGCGACATCCGGCCCGAGCACCTGTGGTGGGACGGCAGCACCGTCCAGCTGGCCGACTTCGGGCTGGCCGTGGACGAGGGCGAGCCACGCGGCGGACCGGCCGGCACCGACCCGTGGCGGTCCCCGGAACAGGCCGCGGGCCAGGGCCGGGCCGACTGCCGCGACGATGTGTACGCGGCGGGCGCCGTCCTCTTCCGGCTCGCCACCGGTGAGGAGGCCACCTCGGCCGCCGAGATGCGCGACCGGGTGCGCTGGCTCGACACCAGTCTGCGCACCCTGCTGGACGGGGTCTTCACCGACGAGGCCCGCCACCGCGTCACCGGGTACACCCTCCAGCTGCGCCGCGACACCCAGGCGGGCCGCGGCGGCGGACAGGGCCCGGTACCGCACCGGGCGCCCCGCGTCGCCGAGCTGGAGCAGCAGGCCCGGCAGCACTTCCGCGATCTGCGGGCCCGCCAGCGCACCTTCAACGAACGGCCGGCCAGGCCGCAGTACGACCCCGTGACCGGCTACCCCGACTGGCGTGCCGTGACCGCCCCCGCGCGCCGGCGGCAAGCCGCCGTCGTGTCCGTCGTCCTGGCCGTCGCGCTCCTCGGTGTGCTGGTCGTCGTCCTGGCGCTGGCCTGAGAGGAGCAGTGACATGGCAGCACAGGTGAGGTGCCCCATCTGCCTCGACACGGTCGACTGGGAGCGGGCCGAGACCGTGACGCTCAACGCCGACGGCCGGCCCGAACAGCTCGTCCGGCGCGACGGCGAGGACGAGGTCCGTTGGAACTACCGCCGGCTCGACGCCTATCGGCTGTGCGCCGGCGGCGGCGAGCCGCACGTCCTGCCCGGCCGCTACGGCGACTTCGGCGAGCCGCTGGTCATCGGCGTGGTCGGCGAGTCCGCGGCCGGCAAGAGCCATCTGCTCGCCGCCATGCTCGGCATGCTCTCCGACGTCGACCGGATGGCCCGCCTCGGCCTGGTCGTCGGCGGGCTCGACCTCAAACTGCACCAGCGCTATCTGAGGGACGTCGTCCGCCCCTTCCTGGACCAGGGCCAGGGACTGGCCGGCACCCCGGCCCAGCCACCGGAGTTCACCGACGCCCTGTGGATCCACAACAGCAACACGGGACGCAGCTTCGCCGTCGCCTTCTTCGACGTCTCCGGCGAGTGGCTCGCCGACCACGATGCCGAGGTGCCGTTCCTCGGTGCGGTCAGCGCGCTGGTCTTCGTGGTCGACCCGACCCGGATCCGCGGCCTGACCACGGCCACGGGCGGCGTCTTCGGCGACCCGTCCTTCAGTGTCGTACTGGACAAGATCGGGCAGCTGCGCGGGGTCGACGGCTCCCAGTTCCTGCCGCTGCCGGCCGCCGTCGTGGTCGGCAAGTGCGATCTGCTGCGCCACCACGAGCCGCTCGTCGACCGCTGGTTCCAGAACGCCGCCCCCGACGAGGAACTGCAGCTCGCCACCGTGGAGGAGGAGAGCGAGGACGCCTATGCCTTCCTCAGCTCGCGCGGCGCCCGCGGCTGGCTCGCCCCGTTCGTGCGCTGCGCCCGCTCCACGCTGCACTTCGCCACCGCGACCGGGCACAAGGCGGTCGAGACGGACGGCGTCCAGCGCTCCCCGCACGGGAGTTTCGCGCCCCGCCGGACCCTGAAACCCATGCTCGCCCTCTTCGCCATGTGCGGGGTCCTCGGCCCCACCGACCTCGGCCAGGGAGCTGTCCGATGACGACGGTCGACCAGATCCTCTTCGGCTGGGCCGAACGGGACCACGAAGGCAACGCCGGGGTCCGCCCGGTCGCCCACTCCGGGGTGCGCACCATCGACCGCTGGGCCAAGCGGCTCCAGTACGTCTGGGCCACCCAGGACGGCCAGGGCGAGCAGCCCGAGGAGACGGCCAGCCTCGTCCACCTGGTCTTCGACGACGAGGCGGCCGTGCTGCGCAAGCTGCCCTCCCGCAACCCCCACGGGCGCGGCGGTGCCACCCTGACCCATGTCCTGGTCGGCGATCCGCTGACGATCGACGCCCGGCTCGCCCTCGGACTGCACGACTGGCCGGGCTGGCGGGACCGCGAACCGGACGGCACCGGGGCCGGCCTCGCCCCGCTCGACCTCGACGACCTCGGACAGGCGGCGCGGCCCGGACTGGCCGCGCTGCGCGAGCGGGTGGCCGAGGTCCCCGACGAGCAGCTCACCGCGCTCCTCGCCCAGGTGCTCGCCGAGCCCGCCGAGGATTTCAGCGTCATCACCCGGCCGCAGCTCGCCCTGCCGACGATGGCGGCCCTGCTCGACATCGCCGGGCCCGTCGCCGGCCGGCCGTGGACCTTCGCGAGCCGCGAGTCCACCGACAAGGGCAGCCATCAGCCGCGGGTGGTGTTCCTCACCGCCCGCCCGCCCCAGTCGATGTACATCAACCAGCGCCGGCGCGTCGATGTGACCGAGCCGCCCGCCGACTCGGACACCGCCCGGTTCGCCGCCCAGCTGGTCGAGCTGTACCGGGAGACCGGGCACGCGGCGCTGGAGCGGATCCGGCCGCGGCATCCGCTGCGGGACGCGGACGACGTGACACTCTGGCGGCGGTCGGTGCCGGTCGTCGACGGCCGGATCGCCGATCCCCGGGTGCGGCTGGACATCTTCCTCGACGACGACCTGCTGCGGCGGGCCGCCGAACGCGATGTCCTGATGTCCGAACGGATGGACCTCGTCGGCGAGTTGCGGCGCCAGCCCGAGCCGTGGCTCATCGCGGCGCTGCGCCGCTGGCGCAGCACGGAGCAGCGGGCCGTGCGCCATCGCGAGCTACGGGACCTGCTGCTGGCCGAGGCCGTACAGGCCTGCCTGGCCGGGCAGGCGGGCGACGCGGTGGTGGAGGCGACACGGGACGCGGAGCCGGAGCCGGCGGTGGTGGCCAGGGTCTTCGGCCGCCAGGTGCCGGAGGGCGGCCTGGATCTGAGCCGGCCCGGGCACCGGCGGCTGCTGATCGTGGCCCTGGCGCTGCGCATGCCCGCCGATGCCCTGGACCACACCGATCTCCTCGCCGCCAGCCCGGCGGACGAGCTGCTGGACCTCGTCGAGCGCCATGCCGGCCACTACCCGCGGGCCATGCACCTGGTGCTGCGCCATCTCGGCGACGCCGGCCAGAGCCCGGCCGCGGCACGCCGGTGGTACGAGCGCGGTCTGCTGCTCGACCAGGTGGACCGGATCGCCGGTGACGACCGGGCGAAGGAGGTCGACTGCTTCCGTCTGCTGCTGCTCGCCGCGCACGGCCCCCGGCTGGACCGCGCGGCGGCCGAGGCCCTGGTCCGGCACGCCGGCGTCCGGGCGCCGCTCGGGCTGTACGCCGCCGCGCTGGAACTGGCCGCGGACGGCGCGGCCGAACAGCCGGTCCGCCATGAGCTGTCGGAGCAGTTCCTCCACGACCACGGCTATCTCGGCCCCGGCCCGGGAACCGGCCATGGACGGTATCCGGGCGGCCCGGTGCCCGGCAGACCCACCACGTATCCCTGGCCGGCCGCCCCGTACCCGGCCGCCGCCTCGTCGATGGAGGGCTCGTCCCAGCCGTATCCGAGCCCGCCGCGCCCCTCGCTCGCGGGCACCCGCGCACCGGCGCACACAGAGTGGGCACACACCGAGTGGGCGCACCCCACGGCCGCGCGCGAGACCGGCGGCGGTGTCGTCCCGGACCCCTCGCGGCGGGACACCTCCGCCCCGGCCCGCCGGCCGGGCTGGGGTTCGCCCGGCCCCGCCACCAGTGACGGCCCGCCGCCTCCGTCGGACGACCACGTCGGCAGATTCGCGGGCCTCGGCCAACTCGACGGTGTGAGCGTGTTCTTCGTGACCGCGCTCGTCCTCGTCCTGCTCTGCGCGGTCGGCTACGTCCTGCTGACCTCCATGCCCTGACCCGTCCCCCATTCGCCGCTCTCCACGCCCCGTTCCCCATCCGCAGCCCGCCGGACGACACGAATGACGCCGTATGACATCGATTGAAGAGTCACCGCCGCCCCCCGGGTCGGTCCCCGCGCAGCGCACCGGAACCGACCCGGAACTCGACCGCATAGCCGGCCGGATCCGCGCCCTCGCCGACCGGGCCCGCGCCGACGGCTCCGACACCCGGGTCCTCGATCGCGTCGTGGCCGACCTGGAACGGGGCGGCGCCACCCTCGCCGGCACCGATCTGGTCGCCGCCTACCCGCCCGAGGTCCTGCTCCCGGACGCGCCCGCGAAAGGCCGCGGCTCCCTGGAGGGCTGGCTGGGCGTCGCCCGCGACGTCCTGGTCTTCGCGCCCATCGCGCTCACCTGGTGGCGGCTGCGCGGCGCCCTGGACGCCTACGACGCCACCCGCAGCACGGACCCCTTCCTGCTCGGCTGGGCCCGCGGCTTCCCGCAGGGCAGCCCGCCCGAGCCGACCACCGTGACCCTCGGCACCTCCGCGCTCCATGTCACGCTGCTCATCGTGGTCGTCGTGGTGCTGACCCTGGCGCTGCACGCCCTGCACCGCAGCCAGGAGCGGCGGCTCTCCCGCGAGCAGGAGCGCGGGCAGCTGGCGACGGAGCTGGCCCTGGCGACGTTCCTGCTGGCCACGCCCGCACGGCCGGCCGGCAAACCGCTGGACAGCCGGAGCGCGGAGAAGCTCGCCTCCCAGCTCAACGCCGGTACGGAGATCCTGGCGTCGGCGTTGCACCGGACCGCCCAGGAGATCACGGCCTCCCTGGAGACCGGACCCGGCAGCCGGATCCAGAGCGCCCTGGACGGCTGGACGAAGACGGTCGACGAGCTGACCCGGCTGATCCGCGGGCTCACCCCGCCCAACCAGCTGGCCCAGGACCTGATCCGGCTGCGGGAGCAGACCGCCGAGGACGAGGCGAAGCTGCGCGCGGCCATCGAGACGCTCGTCGCCGATCTGCGGCGTGCCCAGGAGACGACCGGGCAGGAGATCCACCGGCACGATCTCGCGGTCGCCTCGGTGCGTGACCTCGCCCGCAGTCTCGGCGAGACGCTGCTGGTCTTCACCGAGCGGGCGGAGAACCTGGTCGACTCCACCCGGGGCATCTGGCAGCTCGTGGACCGTCTCGACGACCGCGCCGCGCATCTGCCGCGCGGCGGGCTGGACAACGCCGACCCGCCGCCGTACCGGGGCCGGCCATGAGGGGACGGCCGCGGGAGCGGGCTGCCGCAGGGCGCACCGTGCTGCTCGCCGGGTGGCTCTTCGCCGATCTGCTTCTGCTGCTGCTCGTGATCGCCCTCGGCTCGCTGCCGCGCGAGCAGCGCACGGGTGCGTCGCACAAGCCGAGCACACCGTCCAGCCCGCCGCCGAGCACCCAGCCGGCCGAGCGCGGACTGGTGCTCAAGCCGTGCAGCTTCACCGTGCGGACAGGCAGCGCCGGTTCCGTGCGGCAGCAGTTCGGCGCGCAGCTGCGCGGGGCCGGGGTGGCGGACCGTACGGCGGGTTTCGTGCTCTCGTTCGGTACGGCGCCGGATCCGGGTCCGGGACAGGACGCCGCCGACAAGGTCAATTCGATGATCACCGACGGGTTCTCCCGCTTCCGGCACGCCCCCAAGCGGGGCTACTGGAAGGGCGGGCCGTCCGGCAAGGTCAGGATCGACGTGTTCTTCCTCGCCGCGCCCGACGGCAACACCTCGTTCCCGAAGGGCTGTCACTCCTCGGACGACGGCTGAGCGCCGGATCCGCTCACTGGGGTACCGCGAGCCGGGCCGTCTCGCCCGGCCCCACCGGGACCACCCGGTCGCGCAGGCAGACGTCGATGAGTCCGCGGTCGGAGGACGGCACGGCGATCTCCAGCAGGCCGCTGCGCAGGCGCAGATGGACGCCCCAGTGGCCGTGGTAGCGGATGGAGAAGCCGTAGGAGGAGAGTTCGGGCAGCGGGACCGGGTCGAGGCACAGGGCGCCGCCGCGGGTCTCCAGGCCGGTCAGTCCGCGCTGGACGAGGTCGAGGGTGCCGGCCATGGCGCCGAGGTGGATGCCCTCGCCGGTGGTGCCGCCCTGCAGGTCGGCGATGTCACCGCGCAGCGCCTCCTGGACGAAGTCCCAGGCGTCGGCGCGGCGGGCGCGGGCGAGGACCCAGCCGTGGACCAGGCCGCTGAGGGTGGAGCCGTGGCTGGTGCGCTGCAGATAGTGGTCGACGGTGGCGCTCCAGGTCGGCTCGTCGAGACGAGCGCCCAGCCGGTGGAAGAGGGAGCGGAGTTCGGACGCCGAGAAGAGGTAGCCGAGCATCAGCACGTCCGCCTGTTTGGAGGCCTTGTACCGGTTGACGGTGTCGCCCTCCGCCTCCAGGATCCGGTCCAGGCGCCGGATGTCGTCGTACCGCTTGCGATAGCCGTGCCAGTCCAGCTCGGCGAGGTCGCCATAGCCCTCGAACTGGCTGATCACCCCGTCGTGGAAGGGCACATGGAGGGTGCGGGAGACCTCCTCCCAGCGGGCGGGCTCGTCCTCCTCCAGGCCGGCGCTCTCGGTGAGTTCACGGCGGCGCGGCTCGGGCAGGGCGCCGAGCAGGTCCAGGGTGCGGGCGAGCACCCAGGCGGCGGTGACATTCGTGTACGCGTTGTCGTCCAGGCCCGGTTCGGCGGCGCCGGGGTAGGCGTCGTGGTACTCGTCGGGGCCGACCACGCCCCGGATGCGGTGCCGGCCGAGGTGGGCGTCGTAGTGGGCCGAGTCGGCCCAGAAGCGGGCGATGTGCAGCAGCATCTCGGCGCCCTCGCCGTGCAGGAAGTCGATGTCGCCGGTCGCCTCGCAGTACTGCCAGATGTTGTAGGCCACGGCCGAGCCGACATGGTGCTGGAGCCGGGAGCGGTCCGGCAGCCAGCGCCCGGAGCGGGGGTTGAGATGGAGCTGCGGGGTCTCCTCGCGGCCGTCGCTGCCGCTCTGCCAGGGGTAGAGGGCGCCGCGCCGGCCCAGTTCGCGGGCCGACTGGCAGGCGACGTCCAGCCGGCGGTGCCGGTAGTGGAGCAGGGCGCGGGAGACCTCGGGGAGGTGCAGATTGAGGTAGGGCAGGACGAAGAGTTCGTCCCAGAAGACATGGCCGCGGTAGGCCTCGCCGTGCAGGCCGCGCGCCGGGACGCCGACGTCGAGGTCGGCGGTGTGCGGGGAGAGGGTCTGCAGCACATGGAACAGATGCAGGCGCAGGATGCTGCCCGCCTCGCCGGGGACCTCCAGCACGGTGCGCCGCCACAGCTGCTCCCAGGCGACGGCATGCGTCTCCAGCAGGGTGTCGACGTCCTGGGCGGAGCCGACGTGGTCGACCGCCGCCTCCAGCGGGTCGCCGATGGCGGGGTCGTGCGAGGTGTACAGGGCGACGGTCTTGTCGACGGTGACGGGACGGCCGGATCCCGGGCGCAGCCGCAGGTGCTGGACGGCCCGCTCCTGTTCGTACACGGCCGTCACGGGCGCGTCGGCCGTCAGCCGGGCGGCGAGGGCGCATTCGATGCGGGAGGTTCGGGTGTGGCAGCGCAGCCAGACCGTGCCGGGCTCGGCGGTGCCGGTCCGCACCTGGGTGAGGTGGCGGCCGTCCAGGTCCCGGTAGCGGGCCACCGCGGAGTTGGTGACGCGTCCGTCGAGCGCGGCCTCCACCTCCAGTTCGATCCCGTCGGCCGCCCCGCCCTCGACGGTGAACTCCGTGCGCAGCGCGGCGAGATGCGGGTCGGCCATGTGGACGAGGCGCAGCTGGCGGACCTGGAGGGTGCCGCCGTCGGGCAGGCCGTAGCCGGTACGGCGCTCCAGCACGCCGGGGGCGAGGTGGAGGACCTGGTGGTGCTCGGTGACGGGTGCGCTGTCCGGGGTGAGCCAGGCGCCGCCCGCCGGGCGGAAGCGCAGCGGCAGCCAGTTGGGCAGGTTGACCATGTCCTCGTTCTCGACCCGGCGGCCGGCGACCTCGGAGGTGAGCCGGTCGTAGCAGCCGGCCGCGTAGGTGCCCGGGTAGTGGATGTCGTCGGCGGTGCACTCGGGCAGCGCCCCGCGGGTGGCGAAGTAACCGTTGCCCAGCGTGCACAGCGACTCCCTCAGGCGCTCCTCCTCCGGCCGGTAGCCGTCGTACTCCCAGGTCGGCCCCATTCCCGTCACGGTGGGCCGGTCCCCGTCCCTGTGGGCCGTGCCGGTGTGCGGCTCCATGGGCCGATTGTGCGACGGGGGCCGGCGGCGGGTGACATCGATGGGGCCATACAGGTGACGGGGACCGGTACCAGGGTGCCTCAGGGATAGCGGACCAGGTCCGCCACGTTGGTCGAGGAGTTCGACGGGCCTCCGGTGTTGTTGATGATGTGACGGATGGTGCCGGTGCCGCCCAGGGAGACGGTGACCATGCTGGTGAAGGTGACGTTCGGGTGGTCCGGCGCCTCGATGGCGTGGTCGGCGGTCACGCTCGGGTCGGTGTTGAAGTAGCAGTAGCTGCCGAGGCCGTACGCCTGGTGGCTGGTGACCGGGGCGGCGACCTTGTAGGCGGCGTAGCCCTTGGTGGAGCCGTTCGTCCAGGCCGACTGGTTCGGCGGGTCGTAGGGCATCTCGTTCTGGAAGAAGTAGGTGCGGCCGCCGTTGCCGTTCCAGATCACCTGGTCCTTCTGGAAGTGCTCCACGAACAGGCCGTACATCGTGACGTCGGCGCCGTTCACGACGAGTCCGGTGTCGGCGGTGTTGCTGGTCCAGCCCACCCCGCTGCCGTGGTCGGCGCGCCAGAGCCACATGTGGTCGCCGATGACGTTGTCGCTGTTGACGACGAGGCTGGTGGCCGCCTTGCCGACGCCCGCGCCGCCGATACGGAAGTAGACGTCGTGCAGGGAGGTCGGGTCGGCCGCGTGGGAGGCGGTGGAGCCGGCCGGCCCGACCTCGACGAGGGTCTTCGAGCTGGTGGTGCCGGCGTCGAAGAGCAGGCCCGCGATGTCGACGCCGTCGACGTCGGCGACGGTCATCGCGGTGATGCCGTTGTCGGGGACGAGGGTGGCGAGCCCGAGGCCGAGCACGACCGTGTCGGGGCGGGTCACCTTCAGGGTCTGGTCGAGGTGGTAGACACCGGGTGTGACCAGCAGGTTCTGTCCTGCCGCGAGGGCCGCGTCGATCTGGTCGGCGGTGGCGCCGGGCTTGACCACGTAGAACCGGCTCAGCGGCAGGGAGCTGCCGGCCGCGCTGCCGCTCCCCCAGCTGGTGCCCGTGGTGTCGGAGCGGGCGGACGGCACGAACACCTGGTAGTTCCCGGAGCCGTCGACGTACAGGAACGGCTTCTCGCGGGTGACCGGGCTCTGGGCGACCGTGGTGTACGGCGGGTTGGGGAAGCGGGTGGCGGGCACGCCCTGGCTGCCGGTGAACACCATGTTCCAGTTGGACCCGGTCCAGCTGCCCAGCTGGGAGTTGCGGGTCATCCACTGCTGCTGACTGCCGGAGTTCACCTGCCCGTCGATCCTGCTGTCGGCGAGATAGCCACCGCTGGACCAGCCGCCGTCGTCCAGGGCGAGGTTGCCCCGCAGATGCATCCGCCGGTACGGCGCGGCCTGTGAGACCGCCCAGCGGTCGCCGCCGCCCGCCGGGTTGACGGAGAGGTTCTCGGCGCCGCGCCAGAAGTTCTGGGTGGCGTTGCCCTGGAACCAGTCGGCCTCGGCGTGCACGGCACCGTTGACCGCGACCGCGTCCGGGGTCAGTCCGAGGCCGAGCACCTGGGTGTAGAAGCCGACGTTGACGTCCGCGCTGTAGGCGCCAGGCTTGAACAGGACGGCGTAGCGCTGGGCGCCGAACTGGTTGGTCTCCTGCTGCTTGAAGATCGCGTCCAGCTTGCCCTGGATGGCCGCGGACGACATCGACGGGTCGAAGACGACGACGTTCGGGCCGAGGTCGGGGTCGCTCGTGGACTGGGTCACAGGGACCACCTGGAAGCGCTGGGCGGCGGTGCCGTTGCATGTGTACTGCACGAGCCGCGTGCTGTCGGCGAGGGACGCGCCGGGGTCGTCCAGGCACTTGCCGCTGTTCTTGCCGACGAAGTGGAAGGCGCCGCCGCCGTCGTCCACGGGGTGCCACTGCTGGCCCGCTCCGCCGCCGTAACTCCACAGCTGGACCGGCGCGTTGTCGGCCGTGGACACGTCGGTGACATCGACGGCCTGACCGGTGTCGTCGGCGTTGTCGATGTGGACATAGCCGTCGCCGGCGTCGGTGAAGCGCCACTGCTGGGCGGTGGTGCCGTTGCACGCGTACTGCTGCACGACGGTGCCGTTGGCCGTGGCGGCGGCCTTGGCGTCGAGGCACTTGCCGCTCGCGGCGTCGATGACGGTCGCGTTGCCGGTGGGCAGGGCGCCGGCGGCGTGTGCGGGCGCGGCCCTGAGCAGGGGCGTCGGCACGGCGGTGAGGACGCCGGCGGCGGCTGCGCCGACCAGGGTGACGACCGCGGATCTGCGGCCGCGGGAAAGGCGAGGCACGGGGGTTCTCCTTTGCGGGCCGGGCTCAGCCGGCGAGGACGCGGGTGTAGTCCCAGTCGGACTGGGCGACGCCGGAGCAGCTGTCGGCGGGGCCGCCGGTGCACGGCCGGTCGCGGTTGGCGGACCAGAAGGTGAGCCGCGCGAGGTGATGTTGCCGGGCGTAGGCGAGGACGGTCCGGAAGTCGTCGACCGTGACCGTCTCGTTGTTGTCGGTGACGCCGTTCATGGACGAGATGCCCATGTCCCGGTAGGCTTGGTCGTCGCTGTAGCCGTACGCCGACTTCAGCGCGCTCTTGAGGCCCTCGGCGGCCTGTGTGGTGAGGCTGCCCATGTTCTGTCCGGCGCCGCCGAAGTCGAAGGGCATGATGGCCCAGGCGTCCACGGTCAGCCCGGACGAGGCGGCCCGGTCGATCAGGCTGGTGTCGGGGCCGGACTGTCCGGTGCCGATGGTGATGCAGACCTTCAGGCCGGGGTTGTTCGCCTTCACGGTCTTCAGCGCGTCCACGGTCCGCTGCTGCACGACGGCGTCACTGTAGGCGTCGGCCTCGATGTCGATGTCGATGGCCTTGAGGCCGTAGGCGTCGATGACCTTCTGGTAGGCCCCCGCCAGCTCGCTCGCGCCGGCGCAGGAGCTCTCCAGCTTGTTGCCGCTGTATCCGCCGAAGGACGGGATGATGTCACCGCCGTTCGCCCGCACGGTGTTCACGGTCTGCTGGTCGACGCCGCCGGTCAGCGGGCGGCTGCCGTCCCACTGCGGATCGCAGGAGCCGTTGCTGAGCACGAAGGCGAGCGTGAACCACTTCACGCCCGTGGCCCGGGTGATGGTGGTGGGATCCGGCGGGCTGCCCCAGCCGTTGTACAGGTACGGCGCCACGGCCATCGGTGCGGACGGGGTGGCGCCGGTGGCGGCCTGGGCCGGGGTGGCGGTGAGCAGGCCGGCGGAGAGGGACAGGACGGCGAGGGGCAGGGCTGCGGGGAGCGGTCTGGCCATAGGGGACGGACCTTTCGGGTGGGGGGTGCGCAAGCAGCCCGACACGGGCGTGACGGTGGGGTGTCGAGTACATTCCGAGTCTTTGTTTAAGGCGTGAAGTTAAAGGTCCGGACCACTGACGTCAAGAGGGTGGGCGGCCGCGACCTGGCGGCGGCCCACCCCTGGCCTCAGGCCGTCGCGGTCTCGTCGTCCCGGTCGGCGAACTGGGTGCGGTACAGCTCGGCGTACCGTCCCCCGGCCGCGAGCAGCTGCTCGTGCGTGCCGTGCTCCACGATGCGGCCGGACTCGACGACCAGGATCTGGTCGGCGGCCCGGACCGTGGAGAGCCGGTGGGCGATCACGACGGCGGTACGGCCCTCCAGGGCCTCGGTGAGGGCCTCCTGGACGGCCGCCTCGGAGGTGTTGTCCAGGTGGGCCGTGGCCTCGTCGAGGATGACCACGCGCTGGCGGGCCAGCAGCAGCCGGGCGATGGTCATCCGCTGGCGTTCGCCGCCGGAGAGCCGGTAGCCGCGCTCGCCGACGACCGTGTCCAGACCGTCGGGCAGGGACCGTACGACCTCGGCCAGCCGGGCCCGGCCGAGCGCGTCCCACAGCTCCTCCTCCGTGGCGCCGGGCCGGGCGAGGAGGAGGTTGGCGCGGACGGTGTCGTGGAAGAGGTGGCCGTCCTGGGTGACCATGCCGAGGGTGCCGCGCAGCGAGGCGGCGGTCAGCTCGCGGACGTCGACGCCGCCGATGCGGACGGCACCCGCGTCGACGTCGTACAGGCGCGGCAGCAGCTGGGCGATGGTGGACTTGCCGGCGCCCGAGGAGCCGACGAGGGCCACGGTCTGGCCGGGTTCGGCGCGGAAGGAGATGCCGTGCAGGACCTCGGAGCCGCCACGGGTGTCCAGGGCGGCGACCTCCTCCAGGGAGGCGAGGGAGACCTGGTCGGCGGCCGGGTAGGCGAAGCGGACGTCGTCGAACTCGACGGCCACCGGGCCCTCGGGGGCCTCGCGGGCGTCCGGCTTCTCCTCGATGAGCGGCTTGAGGTCCAGCACCTCGAAGACCCGCTCGAAGCTGACGAGGGCGCTCATCACCTCGACCCGGGCGCCGGCGAGCGCGGTGAGCGGGGCGTACATCCGGGTCAGCAGCAGGGAGAGCGAGACGACCGCGCCCGCCTGCAGGGTGTGGTGCAGCGCGAACCAGCCGCCGAGGCCGTAGACGAGGGCCAGCGCGAGGGCGGAGACCAGGGTGAGGGAGGTGATGAACACCGACTGGGCGGTCGCCGTGCGCACCCCGATGTCCCGGACCCGGGCGGCGCGCGCCGCGAACTCCGCGGACTCCTCCTCGGGCCGGCCGAACAGCTTGACGAGGGTGGCGCCGGGGGCGGAGAAACGCTCGGTCATCCGGGTGCCCATGGCCGCGTTCAGCGCCGCCGCCTCCCGCTGCATCCGGGCCATCCGGGAGCCCATGCGGCGGGCGGGCAGCACGAACACCGGCAGCAGGACCAGTGCGAGCAGGGTGATCTGCCAGGACAGCGTGAGCATCACGGCGAGCGTGAGCAGCAGCGTGACCAGGTTGCTCACCACGCCCGACAGGGTGTTGGCGAAGGCTCGCTGGGCGCCGATCACATCGTTGTTGAGACGGCTGACCAGCGCTCCCGTACGAGTCCGTGTGAAGAACGCGACGGGCATGCGCTGCACATGATCGAACACAGCCGTTCTGAGGTCGAGGATGAGTCTCTCCCCGAGCGTCGCCGACAGCCGGCGGCCGAGGATGCCGAGTCCCGCCTCCGCGAGGGCGACGAGCGCGATGAGCAGGGAGAGCCGGACGACCCGGCCGGGGTCGTGCCCCGCCACGATCGCGTCGACGACGCGGCCGGCGAGCACGGGGGTGGCCACGGCGAGCAGTGCCGTCACCACCCCGAACAGGACGAACCGGATGATTCCCGAGCGGTGCGGGCGGGCGAAGGCGGCGATACGGCGCAGCGTGGCGCGGGCGAACGGGCGGCGTTCGGCCTGGGCGTTCATCACGCTGTGCAGCTGTGTCCAGGCGGTGGTCTCCATGCTCATGGAAGAGAACGTAGAACCTCAAGCTTCGTTGAGGTCAATGTCCGTCTCATTTCACCCGCTCCGATCTCCCCCGCACCGGCCTCCCGCAACCCGAGGACCCCGATGACCACAGCCTGTAAGCCGCCGTCCCCGCGTCCGCCATCCGCCGTTGGGGTGGCGCGGAAAACCTCTGCCAATGTGACTGCCGCCCTGCCTCCCCCATGGCCCCGGGCACGACTCCCCCGTCGTGTCCCCGTCCGCCAGGTGCTGTGCCTGGTGCCGCTCGCGCTCGTCGCCGTGGTCGCCGTACGCAACCGTGCCCTGCTCGCCGAGGGCTTCGGCCAGCTGCGCACCGCGTCCTTGCCGTGGCTGCTCGCGGCGGCCGGCGCCACCTGTCTGACCTGGGTGGCCGCCGCGGTCACCCGCCAGGGTGCGGTGGTGCAGCCGCTGCCGAAGGCGCGGCTGCTGGCCACCCAGTTCGCGGCGGCCTCGGCCAACCATCTGCTGCCCACCGGCCTCGGCGCGGGCGCGGTGAACCTGCGTTTCATGACCGTGTGCGGGGTCCCGCTCGCCCGCTCCTCGGCCGCGCTCGCCCTGTATCTGCTGGCCGAGTCCGTGGGCCGGCTCGGTCTGCTGGCCGCGCTGCTGCTCGCCTTCCCCGACGCGCTGCGGCTCGGCCCCCTTCTGCCGGACGGCTCGGCGCTCCCGCTGCTGCTGGGGGCGGCCGGTCTGCTGGCGGTGGCGGTGGCCGTCGTGGCACTGGTACGGCCGCTGCGCGGGCGGGTGGTCGCGTTCGTGCGGGACGCCCTCGGCGAGGCGCGCTCGGTGCACACCCGGCCGGCTCGCGCCCTGGCCCTGTGGGGCGGCTCGCTGGCCTTTCCCGCGCTGCAGGCGGCCGGTCTCGCCGCGGTCGGCCAGGCGCTGCGGCTGCCGGTCCCGGTCACCCACATGGCGCTCGCCTACCTCGCGGCGACCGTCGCGGTGGCGCTGGTGCCCACGCCGGGCGGTCTGGGTTCGGTGGAGGCGGCGCTGATCGTGGCCCTGGTCGCGGTGGGCGGCCCGGCCGCGGTCGCCACGGCGGTGGTGCTGGCCTACCGCATCATCACGGTCTGGGTGCCGCTGGTGCCGGGCGCGTTGACGCTGGGCGCACTGGTGCGGTTCAAGGTCATCTGAGGCACAGTGGCCTCCCGGACCATGACCAGGAGGGCCTCCCATGCCGGTTCGCGTGGAGCGCAACGCGTACGTCACCACCGTCGTCCTCTCGCGCCCGCCGGCCCGGAACGCGGTCGACGGGCCGACGGCGGCCGAACTCGCCGCGGCCTTCCGGGAGTTCGAGGCGGACGACGACGCCCGGGTGGCGGTGCTGTGGGGTGAGGGCGGCACCTTCTGCGCGGGTGCGGACCTGAAGGCGATCGGCACGGACCGCGGCAACCGGGTGGCGCGGGACGGCGACGGGCCGATGGGGCCGACGCGGATGCGGCTGTCGAAGCCGGTGATCGCCGCCGTCGCCGGGCACGCGGTCGCGGGCGGCCTCGAACTCGCCCTGTGGTGCGATCTGCGGGTCGCGGAGGAGGACGCCGTGTTCGGGGTGTTCTGCCGTCGCTGGGGCGTGCCGCTGATCGACGGGGGCACGGTACGGCTGCCCCGGCTGATCGGCACCAGCCGGGCCATGGACATGATCCTCACCGGCCGGCCGGTCCCGGCCCGCGAGGCCCAGGAGATGGGACTCGTGAACCGCGTGGTCCCGACGGACCGCGCCCGCACCGAGGCCGAGGCCCTGGCGGCGGCCATCGCCCGCTTCCCGCAGGCCTGTCTGCGCAGCGACCGCGCATCCGTCCTCGACCAGGAGGGACAGGACGAGGACTCGGCGTTGCGCGGTGAACTCCGGCACGGCGTCCAGGTGTTGGCACAGAGCGCGGAAGGAGCCGCCCGCTTCACCACCGGAGCCGGCCGACACGGCTCCTTCACGGACCTGTGAACCGGTCCCCCGCCCGCCGGCTCTCCCGCCCGCCGGACCCCCGGCCGGGGACCAGCCCTCAGGGCCACTCCACCTCGCCGTCCCGCACCACCAGAGGCTCGAACCGGTCCGACTCGTGGAATCTGGTCCAGCCCAGCTGGACCGTGTCGGCGCGGACCCGGTGCCGGTCGTCCGCTTTCCCGGCCAGCCAAGCGAGCAGCTCACCGGTGGGGTCGAACGCGTCGGGGTGGATCTCCTGCCTGACGGTCAGCGCCCAGGCGCCGTGACGGGCGTCGCCGCACCGCACCAGCACCGAGACGAGCGCTCCGTCCACCTTCCACGCCTCGCCCTGTTCGCCCAGGAGCGGCACCGGGTCGTCCACGATGACGGGCTCGCCGTGTTCATCCTCCACGACGACCGGGAAGGAGGACACGATGCGGAGCGTCTTCGGTCGGGGGCCCAGCCCGAGATGCCAGCGGAGCTCGGCGAGTTCTTCGTCCGCGAGTTGCTCGCGCAGGTGCAGCGCCAGGGAGAGTTCGTAGATGTCTGCCATGGCGGCAAGCTATCGCCCGGGTACGACAGTTCCGCCTGCCGCCCGTGCCGGGCTCGTTTGCCGGGGTGAGCGCGAATCGGACAACGGCTGTGTACCCAGGCCGGTTGAGTACGCGTGCTCAGGCAGGTGGTGTGTGCGGATCGTAGCGTCCCCGGCATGTACACAGACCATGCTGTTCGAGGTCCGGGGCTCCGGGTCGGTATCACGGCGGTGGCGTCCTGCCTGCCGGAGCGCGAGGTCACGTCCCAGCACCTGCAGCGGCGGATCACCGCGGCGTCCGGGCTGTCGTTGCCGCCGCGGATGCTCCAGCGGGTCACCGGGATCGCGGCACGCCGTGCCGTGGCGGAGGGCGAGTACGCCTCGACGCTCGCGGTGCGGGCGGCACGCACCGCGCTGAGCCGGGCCCGGATCGCCCCGGCCGACGTGGACCTGCTGGTCTTCGCCTCCGCCACCCGGGACATGGTCGAACCGGCGACCGCCCATGTCGTCCAGGCCGAACTGGGCTCCCGGGCGCACGCGCTGGACGTGACGAACGCGTGCAACAGCTTCGTCAACGGCATCGACACGGCGCGGGCGATGATCCTGGCCGGCCGGGCCCGCCGGGCTCTGGTGGTCACCGGGGAGACCCCGAGCCGCTCGGTGCGGCACGCCCCGCGCGACCCCGGCCAGTTCCGGGACGGCTTCGCCGGCTACACCTTCGGCGACGCGGGGGCCGCGGTCGTCCTGGCGCCGGTGGAGCGGGGCGGCATCCTCGACGTGGACACCGAGACGCACTCGGAGCACTGGTCCGTCGGCGGGATCTTCGGCGGCGGTTCGCGGCACCCGCGCGGCGACGAGCACACCTACTTCCGCGGCGACGGGACCGAGTTGCGCGAGGTGTTCGAGAAGATCGGCACCTGTGTGCTGGACCGGACGCGGCAGCGCACCGGGCTGGACTGGGCCGACTTCCGGCACATCCTGGTGCACCAGGTGACCGTGCCGTACCTGGAGCGGTTCGTGGAGCTGACCGGCATTCCCCGGGACCGGCTCGTCGTCACGGTCCCCGAACTGGGCAACATGGCCAGCGCCACCCTGGGGGTGCAGCTCGACCTCGTCCATGACCGGCTGCGGCCCGGCGAGCGGGTGCTGTTCGTGGGCCTGGGCGGTGGCGTGAGCATGATGACGATGGTCTGGGAGAAGGCGTGAGCGCCCTGTGGGTGGTGGTGCCCGCGCACCAGGAGGCCGGACGGATCGGCGCCACGCTGGACGCGCTCGCGGCCCAGCGCGACCGCGGCTTCACACTCGTCGTCGTGGACAACGCCTCGACCGACGGCACGGCGGCGATCGCCTACGAGTTCGCCCGCTGGGCGCCGTTCCCGGTGCACGTCCTGAGCGAGCCCGAGAAGGGCGTGGGCTGTGCGGTGGACACCGGCTTCCGGTACGCCATCGGCCGGGGCGCGACGCTGCTGGCCCGTACCGACGCCGACTGCCTGCCCGGTCCCGGCTGGACGGCGGCCGCCCGGGACGCGCTGCGGCACGGCGCGGGCCTGGTGTGCGGCCGTATCGAGGCGCGGCGCGACGAGCACGGACCGCTCGGGCGGGCCGGCTTCCGCGCCCTGGTCCATGCCGCCGCGTTCTTCGGCCGGGTACGGCCCGCCCACCGGCGCCGGCACGGCTATCTCGCCCCGTACCGGATGCACGCCGGCAACAACATGGCCATCACGGCCGCCCTGTACGAAGCCGTCGGCGGCATGCCGCGCCGCCCCTCACCCACCGACCGTGTCTTCCTGAACCGGGTCCGGCGCCGCACCACGGCCATCGTGCACGAGCGGGCCATGGTCGTGGAGAACTCCTCCCGGCGGCTGCGCGCCTATGGGCTGGCCGGAACCGCCCGCTGGTATCTCGACCGGGGCCCGGGCCGGCACGGGGAGGATCCGCGCTGATGCTCGACACCCTCACCCACGCCCTTCGCGCACACCCCGGCCGGCCCGCCGTCCTCGGCACCACCCGCACCGGGGCCGTACGCGTCAAGGCCACCTGCGCGGACCTGGCCGATCTGGCCGACCGCTACACCGCCGCCCTGCACGCGCGCGGCATCGCCCGCGGTGCCACCGTCGGCGTCGCCGTACGGCCCGGACCCCGCGCGCTGGCCGTGCTGCTCGCCGTGCACCGGCTCGGTGCGCGGGCCGCGGTGCTCGACCCGGGCGCGGGACCGGACGTGCTGCGCGCCCGGCTCGCCCTCGCCCGGCCGGATACCGTCCTCGCCGACGCCACCGCCCAGGCGGCCGCCGGGTGGGCCCGCCCGCTCGCCCGCCGGGCCGGACTGGCCCTGCCGGACCTCGCGGAGCTGGGGCCGGTGGTCACGGTCGGGCCCAGGCTGCCCGGCTGCGCCCCGGCCGTGGACGCGGGTGTCCGCTCGGTGGCCTTGCCGCGTCCGGTGGACGAGGACGGCGACGCGGTCATCGTCTTCACCTCGGGTACCACCGCACGTCCCCGCGCGGTGGTGCACACCCGTTCCTCGCTCGCCGCCGGGATGGCGACGGTGGCCGGTCTGGTCCGGGTGGAGGCCGGGCGGCCGGTACTCGGCGGGACGTTCTTCGTCCTCGTGCCGTCCCTGGCGGGCGGCGCGCCGGTCGCGCTGCCCGCCCGCGCACCGCGCGTGCTGTCCCGGCAACTGCGCCGGCTGGCCCCACAGGCCACCTATCTGACGCCCCCTCAGCTACGCGCGGCGCTCGCCGCGCGGGCCCGGTTCACCGGGACGGTGTGGACGGGGTCGGCCCCGGCGAGCGCCGAGCTGCTCACCCGGGTCAAGCGGGCGGGGGCCGAGGAGGCCTGGGGGGTGTACGCGCTGACCGAGCTGTTCCCCGCCGCCGCGGTGGAACAGGCCGACAAGGCCGCCTTCACCGGCGACGGCGACCTGGTGGGCGCTGCGCTGCCGGGAGTGACGGCCACCACGGACGCCCGCGGTGAGCTGCTGCTGTCCGGTCCGGCCGCGCGCGACCGCTATCTGGGCGAGGCACCGGACCCGTGGGTCGCCACCGGCGACCGGGCGCGGCTCGACGGCGGCCGGATCGTGCTGCGGGGCCGGCTGAAGGACATGGTGCTCAGGGACGCCGAGAACATCTACCCGGGGCTGTACGAGCCCGCCCTGCATGTGCCCGGCGTGGAACTGGCCCTGCTGGTCGGGGTGCCGGCCGGCGACGGCGACGAGCGTCTGGTCGCCGTCGTGCAGCCGGGCCGGGGCGCCGATCCCGAGGCGCTGCGGGCCTCGCTGAGCGGTCCGCTGCGGCGGATGGGGGCCGCGCGGCCGGATGCGCTGCTGCTGGCCGACATTCCGCTGTCCGGGCGCTCCCGCAAGCCGGATCGCGCCGCCACCGCACGCCTGGCCGCCGCCCGGCTCGGGGCTGGGGGACGGAGGTGAACGCGCCGCACCGGGCGCCGCTGTGGGTCGTGGTGCCGGCCTTCAACGAGGAGGCCGGCATCGGGGCCACGCTCGCCGCGCTCGCCGCCCAGACCGACACCGGCTTCGCCCTGGTCGTCGTCGACAACGCCTCCACGGACGCCACCGCGGCCGTCGTGCGCCGCTTCGCCCGCGCCGTGCCCTTCGCCGTCCACCTGGTCCGCGAGGACGAGCCGGGCGCCGGGGCCGCCGCCGACACCGGATTCCGGTACGCCATCGGGCAGGGCGCCGCGCTGCTCGCCCGGACGGACGCCGACTGTCTGCCCGCCGGCGACTGGATCGCGGCCGTGCGCGCGGAGTTGGGGCGCGGAACGGAGCTGGCCTGCGGCCGCAGCGTGCCTCGCCGGGACGAGCACCCCTCGCTCGTCGAGCGGCGGCTGCTGCCGGCGGTGACCCGCGCGACCGCGCTGTACGGCCGGTACCGCAGGGCCCACCGCCACCCGCGCTACCGCACGCCCTACGTGCTGTGCCACGGGCACAACCTCGCCGTCACGGCCGCCCTGTACCTGCGCTGCGGGGGCACACCGCGGGTGCCGCTCCAGGGGCCGCCCGAGGACGTGGTGTTCCTCAACCGGGCGCGCGAGCACAGCGACCGGATCGCGCGGGCCGAGCAGATGGTGGTGCACTCCAGCCTGCGCCGGCTGCGGGCGTGGGGTGCGCGCCGGACCCTGCTGTGGTGCTGGGACCGCCGCTACCGGCCCGCCGACGCGGCGCAGGTGCACGTACGATGACCGGCTCGTCCGTCCCGTCCGGCGTCCGGGCGGCCCGCCGCCGCGACCGGCGTGTGTACACCCGCTCCCACCCCCTGCTGTTCACCCTGCTCGCCCTCGCCCGGCGCCGGTCCGTGACCCGGCTCGGGGGAACGGTGCTGGTGCACGGCGGCGACGCGTACCGCCATGCCCTCACCCGTGTTCCCCTGGACCGCGCCGGGGCCGGCACCACCGGGGCCGCCGCGCGGGAACTGTCCGCCGGCGGGGCGCTGTTCGACCAGGAGGGCACCGGTCATCGCGTCGCCCGCCGCTCGGTGGCCGAAGGGCTCGGCGCGGCCGGGGTGGAGCGGCTGCGGCCGGTGTGGCGCGAGGTGCTGGACCGCCGACTGGCCCCGCTCGCCGCGGGGCGAACCGTCGATCTGGTGCCGCTGGCACGCGAACTGGCCGGGGCCACCGTCTGCGCGCTGCTCGGTGCGGGCGGGGATCCCGAGAGTGTCGCCGAGGCGGCCGGAGAGGCCGCGGCCGCCGCCGTACGCGACCATCTGCCGGGTCCCCGGCCGCCCGGGGCCGGCCCGGCCGCGGCCGCGGCGACGGCACGCCTCACGGCCCTGCTCACCCAGGATCCGCCGGGTGAGGCCGGCGCATCGGCCCTGCGGGCGATGCTGGCGGTCGCCGCCGTCAACACCACCGTGGCGGCCCTCCCGCGGGCCGCCGCCTGGTGTGCCGACGCGGCGCTGTGGGACCAGGCGGCCGACGACCGGCTGCGCCCGGCCCTGGTGGACGAACTGCTGCGGGTGATCGCCCCGTCCCCGCTGCTGCCGCGCGCGGCGGCGGCCGACGCCGTGCTGGACGGCTGCCCGGTACGGGCCGGGGACCGCCTGATCCTGGTGGCCCGGCATGCCGCCCGCGCCCACGCCGATCCCCCGGACGCCCACCGCCCCGCGCCGCCCGCCGTGGCCCGGCTCGTCTTCGGCGCCGGTGCCCACGCCTGCCCCGGCGCGCGACTGGCCCGCGCCCAGCTCGACGACACACTCGCCGCCCTCGCCGTCCACCGGCCGGCCGTCGTACGCGCCCGCGCCGACCGGACCGCGGCGCTGCCCGGCTGGCATACCCTCACCGTCCGCGCCACCAGCAGTCCTCGGGAGGGCCGATGACCACGATCGCCGTCACCGGGGCGAGCGGCTTCTGCGGGTCGCATGTCGCGGCCGCGGCCGCCGCCGGGGGCGCCCGGGTGCTGTGTGTCGGGCGCCGCCCCGGCCCGGTCGGCCGGCATGTGCCGTGGGACGCCGCCCGCGAGCTGCCGGATCTCGCCGGCGCCGACATCGTGGTGCACTGCGCGGCGGCGGTCGGCGACCCGGTGCCCGGCTCCGCCGCCGAAGCCGCGATGCGCGCGGTCAACGTCGAGGGCACGGCGCGGCTGCTGCGGGCGGCCGCCGGCCGGCCGGTGGTGTGGGTGAGCAGCGCCAGCGTGTACGCGCCCGGTCCCGGCCGGGGCCGGATCACCGAGGACCACCCGGTCCACGGCCAGTTGAACGCGTACGGCCGCACCAAGGCCGCAGGTGAGGCGCTGGCGCTCGCCGCCGGTGCCGTGGTGCTGCGCCCCCGGGCGGTCTACGGCAGCGGGGATCCGCATCTGGTGCCCCGGCTGTTGTCCCGGGTGCGCGGTGGCCTGCTCATGCTGCCGGGGCCGAGCGTCGAGCTGAGCCTGACGGCCGTGGAGAACCTCACCGAGGCGTGCCTCGCCGCCGCCGGCTGGCCGCCGGGCGCCTACAACATCGCCGACCCCGAGCCCTACGACCGGGACCGGGCCATCGACGCGGTCCTGCGGGCCCACGGTGTACGAGCCCGGATCCGGCACCTTCCCGCGGCGGTCGCCCGCACCGCGGCGAGCGCCGCCCAGACGGTGGCCCGGCTGCGTCCGCACGCCGAGCCGTACCTCACCCGTTACGCGGTCGATCAACTGGCCCACTCCGTCGTCCTGGACGTGTCCAAGGCCGGGGCGCGGGGGTGGACCGGCGGGCGCGGCCTCCGGGACTACGCGGCGGACCCGCCGGCCGGGTGACCCCGCATCGCGGGGCCGGTCCGGTCAGCCCGCGCTCACCCGCACCTCGCCGCCCGCCGGATCCACCTGCCCCGTCCAGCGCGCCGACAGGGTCAGGGTGCGGCCCGGCGGCACGGTCCACGGGGCCGGCCGCTCACGGTGCAGCAGCCGGCCGTCCTGCCGGACCCGGAGGACCGGGCGGGTCAAGGGGGCGCCGGTGCGCAGGACGTACGGGGCCGGCGGGCCGGCCGGGGTGATGCGGTTCGGGGCGATCCAGCGCAGCGGGGCCTCGACCGTGAGCGGGATCCCGGGTGCGGGCCAGCCGGTGCTCCCGGCGAGGAAGCCGAGGACGGCCGTGGCCGCCGTGGCGCCTTCGCGGGCCGCGGTGGCGGCGGGTTCGACGGCGTGCAGGAGGTTCCCGGCGGCGAAGACCCCGGGCCGCGAGGTGTGCAGGAAGCCGTCGACGGCGGGGCCGCGGGTGCCGGGGTCCAGGAGGAGGCCGCCACGCCGGGCCAGTTCGTGGTCGGGGACGAAATCTCCGGTGAACACGACGGTGTCGCAGGCCAGGACCGCCGTACGGCCGTCGCGGTGGCGGACGCGGACCCCGGACAGGCGGCCCCGGCCGAGCAGTTCGGCGACCGTGGTGTCCGTCAGCAGCGGGATGCCGTGCCCCAGCCGGGCGGCGCCGGCCCGGATCCCGCCGGTCTGCGCGCGGGGGTGCTCGGTGACCAGGGCGACGACCTCGGCCCCGGCCGCGCGCACGGTGTCGGCCGCCGCGTAGGAGACGTCCTCGGCGCCGACGACGACGGCTCGGGTGCCGATGTGCTGCCCGAACAGGTGGACGGCCTGCTGGAGTTCACCGGTGGTGTAAACACCCGCGGGCCGGGTGCCGGGCACCAGCCGCGCGGTGCGCGGGCGTTCACGGGCGCCGGTGGCCAGGAGGACGGCCCGCGCCGCGATCGTCTCGGGCCCGGCCGGGCCGACGGCGTCGACGGCCGGGTCCGCCCGCACCCCGGTTCCGCCCGCCGTCCAGTCCAGTGCCGTCACCCCGGTGCGGACCGACGCGCCGGCCCGGCCCGCGGCCTCGGCCAGCAGACGGGCGTACACGGGGCCGGTCCGCGGGTGGGCGCGGCTGCCGAAGCCGCCGTGGGCACAGTGCCGGGGCACTCCCCCGGCCTCCTGCTCGCGCTCCAGCACCTCGACCCGGCCGGCTCCCGAGGCGGCCAGCCGGGCGGCGGCGACCAGGCCGGCGGGCCCCGCGCCGACGACCAGCACATCGACCCGGCGGACGGGCCGGCCCGCCGGGCCCGGTGTGCTGTGCTCGGCCGTCATGTCCGGGGCCCCTCGCCGTGCGCCGTCTCGAACAGCTCCCGCACGGCCGCCCCGCAGAAGAAGCCCTGGCAGCGGCCCGCGCGGGCCCGGGTGCGGCGGCGCAGGCCCTCCAGGGTGCGGGGCGGGATCGTCGCGGCGAGGGCGTCACGGATCTCACCGCGGGAGACGCGCTCGCAGTGGCAGACGAGGGTGCCGTACTCGGGGTCGGCGGCGATGAGTTCGGGCCGCTGGTAGGGACGTGGGAAGGCCTCGCCGAGGTTGGGCAGGGTCACCGGGTCCGGCTCGCGCACCGGGCCGAGGTCGAGCCCGGTGCTCGCCAGCAGGCCGGTGACATGGGCGGCGATGGCCATCGAGGCGGTCAGACCGGTGGAGCGGATGCCGCCGACGGCGATGTACGCCTGCCCGGGGTGGGCGGCGATCCGGTAGTCCTCCTGCCCGGTGGCCGCGCGCAGCCCGGCGTAGACGGCGGTGACCTCCTCGTCGAGCAGGGCGGGCAGGATACGGCGGCCCTTGTCGCGCAGTCCGGCGAGGCCGTCGGCCGTGGCGCCGGTGGCCTGTTTGTCGTCGAGGTCCTCCGCGGTGGGCCCGAGCAGCACATTGCCGTAGACGGTGGGGGCGACCAGGACGCCCTTGCCGAGCGCGGTCGGGACGGGCAGCAGGATGTGCCGGACGAGCGGGCGGGCGAAGGTGTCGTAGACGAGGAGCTGGCCGCGGCGCGGGGTGACGGTGAAGTCGTCGTGGCCGAGCAGCCGGTCGACGGTGTCGGCGTGCAGTCCGGCCGCGTTGACCAGGTGGCGGGCGCGCAGCGTGCCGCGCGAGGTGGTCAGCCGGTGCCCGCCGTCCCGTCCCACCTCTCGCACGGCCGTGTTGAGATGCAGGTCCGCTCCGGCGCGGACGGCCTGGGTGGCGTACGCCAGGGTCGTCGTCCAGGGGCAGATGATGCTCTCACCGGGCACGTGCAGGGCGCCGAGCGCGCCGGGACCGAGGTGGGGTTCGCGGGCGTACAGCTCGGCGGGGCCCAGCAGCCGGCTCTCGTGGTAGCTGTTGCGCTCGGCCTTCTCGGCCAGCCGGGGCAGGGCGGCCCGTTGCTCCTCGTCCCAGGCGACCAGCAGGGCGCCGACGCGTTCGACGGGGATGCCGGACTCGGCCGCGTAGGCGCCGAGGCGTGCGTAGCCCTCGCGGACCAGGCGGGCCTCCAGGGTGCCGGGTGCCGCGTCGAAACCGGTGTGCAGGATGGCGGTGTTGGCCTTGGAGGTGCCCTGGCCGACATCGTCCTGGGCCTCGACCAGGGCGACGCTCAGGAGGGGGTGCCGGGCCAGTTCACGGGCCAGGGCGCAGCCGACGACGCCGGCGCCGACGATCACGACGTCGTACGTCCGTGGGGGCAGCGGGCCTTCCGCGGTGACGGTGCCGGAGCCCGTGCCGGTGCCGTTCGCGTTGCCGGTCGCATGGCCCCTCGCGTTGCCGGTCATGAGCCGAGCAGGGCCGTGACGGCGGCGCGGAAGCGGGCACGGCGTTCGGCGGCCTGGTCGGCGGTGATGCGCGGTTCGTACACGGCGGCGGGCTTCCGGTCGGGCAGGACCTGTTCCACGCCCAGCGCAGGGTCCGCGCCGAGGCGGGCGAGGGCGGCCGCGCCGAGTGCGGTCGCCTCGGGCAGGGCAGACACCTCGACGGGGCGTTGCAGCAGGTCGGCCTGGGTCTGCAGGAGCAGCGCCGAGCGGGTCAGACCGCCGTCGACGCGCAGCGTGTCCAGCGGGGCGCCGAGGTCGGCGGCGGCCGCGTCGGCGAGTTCGGCGACCTGGGCGGCGATCCCTTCGCACAGGGCACGCACCAGGTGGCCGGGTCCGGTGTCGAGGCCGAGTCCGGTGAGCGAGCCGCGGACCTCGCCGCGCCACCAGGGGGCGGCGAGTCCGGCGAGGGCGGGTACGAAGGTGACGCCGCCGCTGTCGGGGACGGCACCGCCGACGGGGTCGAGGTCGGCGGCGCCGGAGATGACCCCGAGGTCGGTGAGCCAGCGGACGGCGGAGGCGGCGGTGTAGACCTGCCCGTCCAGGCAGTAGCCGGTCACGCCGGCCAGCCGCCAGGCCACGCAGGCGACCAGCCCGGAGGTGCCGCGCCGGGGGCGGTCGCCGGTGTGCGCGAGCAGGAACGCGCCGGTGCCGTAGGTGCACTTGGCGGCGCCGGGCGCGGTGATGCGCTGGGCGAGCAGGGCGGCCTGCTGGTCGACGGCCAGACCGGTGAGCGGGATCTCGCGGCCGAACGCGGTGGTGGTGCCGATGTGCTGGGCGTTGTCGGTCACCCGGGGCAGCCGTTCGTCCGCCAGGCCGTACACCTCCAGCGCCCTCGGGGACCACTCGGCGCGGTCCAGGTCCAGGAGCTGGGTGCGGCCGGCCGTGGCGGCGTCGGTGGCGCAGGCGCCGGTGAGGCGGTGGACCAGCCAGGCGTCGGAGGTGGTGACGACGCCCTCGCGGGTGCGGTGGCGGCGGATCCAGGCCATCTTGGGCGCGGCGAAGTACGGGTCGAGGGGCAGCCCGGTCAGCTGCCGCAACTCATCTGCGTGTACGGCGAGTTCGGTACACACGGTCTCTGCGCGCCGGTCCTGCCACACCAGGGCCTCGGTGAGCGGGCGGCCGTCGGCCGGGTCCCAGGCGAGGACGGTCTCACCCTGGTTGGCCAGGCCCAGGGCGACGACATCGGTACCGGCCGCGGCGAGCGCCTGCCGGCCGGCGTCGACCACGGAGTCGTACAGCTCGGCCGGATCCACCTCGACCCGCCCGCCGGGCAGATGGCGGGGCCGGACCTCGGCGAAACCGGAGCCGAGGACACCGCGTTCCGGGCAGACCACGAGGGCCTTGGTGCCGGACGTGCCCTGGTCGACGGCGAGAACCGGCCCGGTCATCGCGCCGTCACCCGCTCCGGACCGAACGCCGTCACCCGCTCCGCCCCGAGGGTCCGCTCCGCACCGAAGATCACCGCGTCAGCCTGCCGCCGTGCCGCGCCCCGCGTCAAGCACCTCCCGATATTCAACTTACCTGCATAGAGGGGCGAGTTGACAACGATGGCACGGCGCAACCCACCCCTCTATAGTGACCGCCGACCAGCGCGCGACCCCACAACCGCCGCTCACAGGAGTGCTGTTGCTACGCCACCTAGTGCCCCAACAGGCAACGTTCGCCCCGCCCGTGCGTCCGTGGCCCGGCGCGGCCGGCTGATGGCCAGAGAAGGGCACCGTCCCTCCTACGACCCCGCCGGCCCGGACCACGCCCTGCGCGCCGCGCTCCAGGATCTGCGCACCGGCCGCTGGATGGCCATGCGCGCGCTGCTCGCGGACACCGCGCCAGGGTGGCAGTGGACCCAGCGCACCCAGGTTCTCGCGGCGGCCGCGGCCGGCACCGATGTGGTGCGCGCCTGGCGGGCGGAGGAGCCGGACAGCGTCCACGCCGCGGTGATGCACGCGCGGGTCGGCGTGGAGCGGGCGCTGCGGGCACACCGGGAGAAGCACCGCCGTACCCATGAGCTGTGGATCGAGGCCTGGGACGCCGCCCAGTCCGCCACCCGGGCCGCGCCCCTGGACCCGGTGCCCTGGGTGTGCCTGCTGGCGCTGGCCCAGCTGGATCCGGAGCAGCGCTGGGAGGAGCACCGGGCGGCCGCGCCCGAGCCGCTGCTGCCGCCCGGCCCCTGGGGGCTGCTGGCCGAAGCCGGCCGGCGCGACCCGGACAACCGCGAGGCCCACCACCGGATGCTGCAGTTCCTGTACGCGCGCGGCGGCTCGGGCCGGCTCGCGGAGGCCGCCGGCTATGCGCAGTGGGCCGCCGGGCGGGCGCCGGCCGGTTCCGCGTTGCATGTGCTGCCGCTGTACGTCCGGGTCGAGCGCTACCGGCGCGACAGCGGGCACGACGCGGCGCTCGACCTGCACTGGGTGGCGGAGGACGCGGCGCGCGAGGCGGAGCGCGCCCTGCGCTCCTGGTTCGAGCAGACGCGCCGCGCCGAGCGCTCCCTGCTGGACCTCAACCATCTGGCCCACGCCCTGTGGGGCTCCCTGCAATTCCCCGACGCGGCCCGGGTGTTCGACGCCATCGGCCCGTACTTCACCCCGCCGCCCTGGATGTACCGCACGCCCGACCGGGGCCGTGCCGTGGAGGTCTTCACACAGGCCCGGGACCGCTGCCGGGCGGCCGCGGACGGCTCCCGCCCCTGAACGTGCCCTGTCCCCCCAACTCCTCGACCCGGAGGTTCCCCCCGAATGTCCCCCACCCCCGATCCCTCGCCCGCCCCGGGCCTGCCCCAGCAGGACGAGGAGCAGCGGCTGCGCGAACTCGGCTACCGGCCGGTGCTGGCCCGCCGCATGGGCGGTTTCGGCAACTTCGCGATCAGCTTCTCGGTGATCTCGATCCTGTCCGGCTGTATGACCCTGTACGGCTTCGGCCTGAACACCGGCGGCCCCGCCGTGATGCTGTGGGGCTGGGCGGGCGTCGGCCTGTTCGTGCTGTGCGTCGGTCTCTCGCTCGCCGAGGTGACCAGCGCCTATCCGACCTCCGGCGCGCTGTACTACATGGCCGACCGGCTCGGCGGCCGGCGCTGGGGCTGGTACACGGGCTGGCTGAATCTGCTCGGTCTGCTCGGTGCGATCGCCGGCATCGACTACGGCGCCGCCCTGTTCACCGGCGCGTTCGCGAACCTCCAGTGGGGCTTCACCCCGACGCCCGGCAGGACCATGCTGATCTTCTGCGCCATACTGCTGCTGCACGCGGTGCTCAACCTGTTCGGTGTGCGCCTGGTCAGCGTGCTCAACTCGGTCAGCGTGTGGTGGCACCTCGCGGGCGTCGCGCTCATCGTCGGCGCGCTCGCGATCGTCCCCGACCACCACCGTTCGGCGTCCTTCGTGTTCACGAGGTTCGTGAACGAGACGGGCTGGCACAACCCGGTCTATGTGGCGGCGATCGGCCTGCTGCTCGCGCAGTACACCTTCTCCGGTTACGACGCCTCCGCCCACCTCTCGGAGGAGACCTCGCAGGCCTCGGTGTCCGCGGCCAAGGGCATCGTGCGGTCCATCTGGGCGTCCTGGATCGCCGGGTTCGTCCTGCTCGCCGGCCTGACCTTCGCCATTCAGGACTACGACGCCACGCGCACCACCGCGACCGGGGTGCCGCCCGCGCAGATCCTGCTCGACGGCCTCGGCACCGACGGCGCGAGCGCGCTGCTCCTGGTCGTGATCATCGCCCAGCTGTTCTGCGGCAACGCCGAGGTCGCGGCGGCCAGCCGGATGGTGTTCGCGTTCAGCCGGGACGGCGCGCTGCCCGGCTCGCAGCTGTGGCGCAGGGTGAGCGGCCGCACCCAGACCCCGGTCGCCGCCGTCTGGCTGGCCGTCGTCGTGGCGTGCGTCCTCGCCCTGCCGTCCCTGTACTCGGCAACGGCGTACAACGCGGTGACAGCCATCAACGTCATCGGGATCACCCCCGCCTACGCCATCCCGGTGCTGCTGCGGCTGCGCGCGGGCGACCGGTTCCGGCCGGGGCCCTGGCAGCTGGGCCGGTGGAGCAGGCCGATCGGCTGGATCGCGGTGATCTGGGTGGCCTGTGTGACCGTGCTGTTCTGCCTGCCGCAGGCCTCGCCGGTCACGGTCGACTCGATGAACTACGCCTCGGTGGCCCTCGCCGTCGTCCTGATCCTCGCGAGCGTCTGGTGGTACGTCGCCCGCCGTTCGTACGGGACGCCCACCGCCGCCGCGTACGGCGACGACCGGGATCAGGCCGAGCTCGCGGAGGGCATCATCTGAACAGCTCGCCCCGGGCCGCCGGTCCGGGTGCGAACTGGTGTTCCGAATACGGCAGGATGAACGCTCGCGCCGGTCCCCGGAGTTCCTCCGGACCGGCGCGCTCGCACATCCCGCACATCGAGCAGGTGACAACGTGACGACACTTCACAACTCCGCAGCGACACGCCCCGGAGGTGACCGGTGAACCGCGCGCTGACCTTGGACGACCTCGTCCTCGCCGGTATCTCGATCGCGGCGGGCCTGCTGCTCGCCTTCCTGTCCCGCACCCTGCTGCGCTGGCTCGCGAAACACGCCAAGCGGACCAAGTGGAGCGGTGACGACGTCATCGTGGACGCGCTGCGCTCGGTCGTCCCGTGGGCGGCCGTCGCGGCCGGCGCGGCGGCGGCGGCGATCGTGCTGCCGCTGACCCGGAGCGTGCAGCACCACACCGACCAGATCCTGGAGGTGTGGCTGATCCTCGTGGTGACGCTGTCCGCGGCCCGGGTGATAGCCGGTCTGGTCCGCACGGTCACCCAGTCCCGTTCGGGCGTGGCGGGCTCGGCGACCATCTTCGTCAACATCACCCGTGTGCTGGTCCTGGCGATCGGCTTCCTGGTCGTCCTGCAGACGCTCGGCATCTCCATCGCGCCCCTGCTGACCGCCCTCGGCGTGGGCGGCCTCGCGGTGGCCCTCGCCCTCCAGGACACCCTGGCCAACCTGTTCGCGGGCGTCCACATCCTGGCCTCCAAGACGGTCCAGCCCGGCGACTACATCCGGCTGAGCAGCGGCGAGGAGGGCTATGTCGTCGACATCAACTGGCGCCAGACGACGGTCCGCCAGCTCTCCAACAACCTGGTGGTCATCCCCAACGGCCAGCTCGCCAAGGCCAACATGACCAACTACACCCATCCCGAGCAGCGGCTGACGGTCCTGGTGCAGGTGGGGGTGGGCTACGACGCCGACCTGGAGCATGTGGAGCGGGTGACGGCCGAGGTCGTCACGGAAGTCATGCGGCAGGTAGAGGGCGCCGTCCCGGAGCATGAGCCCGCCATCCGCTTCCACACCTTCGGCGACTCGCGCATCGGCTTCACGGTGATCCTCGGCGTCGGCGAGTTCAGCGACCAGTACCGCATCAAGCACGAGTTCATCAAGCGTCTGCACCGCCGCTACCGCACCGAGGGCATCACGGTCCCGGCCCCCGCCCGCACGGTGACGCTCCAGCCGGGCGCGGCCGCCATTCCGCAGCAGCGCACCGGCGAGGGCGTCGTCCCCGGGGCCGCCGACTAGCCTGATCCGGCCGATCGGCCGGATCAGACGGGGCAGGGCGGGCGGAGCCGGCACGGCGCCGCCCGCCCTCGCCGGTCAGAGCGTCGCGGAGTTCTCGTGCCAGTGGCCGCCGCGCCTGCTGTGCGGGGCCACGAGGGACGAGGCGACCGGCGTCACCGTCCAGTCGGGGTGGCCCGGCATGCGCGGGGTCTTCGTGCCGTGGAGCCAGTCGCGCAGGAAGCCCGACTGGTCCTGGCCGGATATCTCCGAGGCGAGCGCGATGTAGTCCTCCGTGGTCGCCGAGGAGCCACGGAAGCGGTCCAGGAAGGCGCGCTCCACGGCATGGAAGACATCCTCGCCGACCAGCTCGCGGAAGGCGTACAGGACGAGGACGCCGCCCAGGTAGCGCTGGCTGTCGAAGAGGTTCGTGGCGTTCGGGGCCGCCACCGGGCCGGAGTCGTGGCGCCACTGGTCGCCGCGGGCGTAGGTGTCCTTCATCCGGGCCTCCATCGTGGTGAGCCCGAGGGAGTCGGTCCAGCCGCGCTCATAGCGGTAGAGCAGCCCGTAGAAGTCGGCGTGGCCCTCGTTCAGCCACAGGTCGGCCCAGGTACCGGGGCTGACCAGGTTGCCGAACCAGGAGTGGACCAGCTCGTGCATCATGTGCGAGCCGATCTTCTTCTCCTCCTGGAGCAGGAAGTTCGGCTTGTACAGGGTGAGGGTCTGGGTCTCCAGCCCGGTGAAGTCAAAGGCCTTCGGGTCGTCGGAGTTACAGGGCAGCAGGCCGTACGTCTCGAACGGGAAGGCGCCGAGCCGCTCCTCCAGCCAGCTCACCAGGCCGGGGGTGAGCGAGAGGGCCGGCTCCAGGGCGTCGGCGCGGGCCGCGGGCACGACATCGCGCAGCGGCAGACCGTGCGGGCCCTGCCGGTCCTTGATCACATAGTCGCCGACGGTGATCTGGACGAGTTCGGTGGCGATCGGCGACAGCGAGCGGTACGAGAACGCCGTACGGCCGTCGTCGAGGGTCTCGGTGTCGGTGAGCAGCCCGTTCGCGACCGCGCGCAGCCCGGCCGGGACGGTGAGGCGGAAGCTGAAGGCGGCCTTGTCCGAGGGGTGGTCGTTGCACGGGAAGACGGTGTGCGCCGAGTTCGGCTGCGGGCAGATCGCGAAGCCGTCCGGGGTGGGCACCCAGGCGGTGTGCGCGAGGGTGCGGCGCGGGTCCGCGGAGTAGGTGACACAGACGGTCGCCGCCGCGTACGCCGGGAGCGGCCGGGCGGGCGTGATCCGCAGTTTCTCGTCCGCCTGCTCCCAGCCGGCCGGGCTGCCGCAGACGGACACGGAGCGTATGTCCAGGCCGAGCGCGTCGAGAGAGAAGCGGGTCAGCTCCTCGGTGGCGCGGATCCGCAGGGTGGCCGTGCCGTCCACCAGTTTGGCCGTGGGGTCGTAGGCGAGGTCGAGGTGGTACGACGACACGTGGTAGCCGTCGTTGCCGAGGGCCGGGAAGACCGGGTCGCCGAGGGTTTCCGGGCCGGGCTCCGCGGTCCGCCGGGCGGTGCCTGCCGCCTGGGCCGGGGAGCCGATGGCCAGGGCCGTGGCCGTAGCGACGAGGGCGGCCGCCGGGGCCGTCACTCTGCTGCGATATCTCATGGTCCGCCTTCGCTGGGGCGGCCGGCTGGTCGGTCCGGCCGCCGGTCGGTGGGCGATCACCCGTGGTCGGCGGGTGATCGCTTGTCATGACCACTGGAGGCGGCAGCCGGTTGTACCGGAGCGGGATCGTTTCCGGCCGGGACCCCTGTCGAGCCGACCCCGATCACGAGATATCTTGATGTCGAGCAATGTTGCAGACGTGGAGCGGAGCACCCGGTGACTGACTCGACCATCATCTACACCTACACAGACGAGGCCCCGGCCCTGGCGACGCATTCGTTCCTGCCGGTGATCCAGGCGTACGCCTCGCAGGCCGGTGTGCCGGTCACGACGCGCGACATCTCGCTGGCCGGACGCATCATCGCCCACTTCCCGGAGTACCTGAACGAGGACCAGCGCATCCCCGACGCGCTGGCCGAGCTGGGCGAACTGGCCAAGACCCCCGCGGCCAACATCGTCAAGCTGCCGAACATCTCGGCGTCCATCCCGCAGCTGCGGGCCGCCGTCGCCGAGCTGCAGGGCAAGGGCTACGCCCTGCCGGACTACCCGGACGACCCCAAGACCGACGAGGAGCGCGAGATCCGCGCCCGCTACGACAAGGTCAAGGGCTCCGCCGTCAACCCGGTGCTGCGTGAGGGCAACTCCGACCGCCGCGCCCCGGCCTCGGTGAAGAACTACGCCAAGACCCACCCGCACCGCATGGGCGCCTGGACCGCCGAGTCCAAGACCAACGTGGCGACCATGGGCGAGCACGACTTCCGCTCCACCGAGAAGTCGGTCGTCATCGCCGAGGACGGCGCGCTGAAGATCGAGCTGGTCGCCGCGGACGGCACCGCCACCGTGCTGCGCGAGTCCGTACCGGTGCTCAAGGACGAGGTCGTCGACGCCTCCGTCCTGCACGTCGCCGAGCTGGAGACGTTCCTCGCCGCGCAGGTCGCCCGCGCCAAGCAGGACGGCGTGCTGTTCTCCGTGCACCTGAAGGCCACGATGATGAAGGTCTCCGACCCGATCATCTTCGGCCACGTGGTGCGCGCCTTCTTCCCGAAGACGTTCGCGAAGTACGGCGAGACCCTCAAGGCGGCCGGCCTCACCCCGAACGACGGCCTCGGCGGCATCCTCAAGGGCCTGGAGAACCTGCCCGAGGGCGCCGGGATCAAGGCCTCCTTCGACGCCGAGATCGCCGAGGGCCCGGCCCTGGCGATGGTCGACTCCGACAAGGGCATCACCAACCTGCACGTCCCCTCGGACGTCATCGTCGACGCCTCCATGCCGGCCATGATCCGCACCTCCGGCCACATGTGGGGCCCGGACGGCCAGGAGGCCGACACCCTCGCCGTCATCCCGGACTCCTCCTACGCCGGTGTCTACCAGGCCGTCCTCGACGACTGCCGGGCCCACGGCGCCTACGACCCGTCCACCATGGGCTCGGTCCCGAACGTCGGCCTGATGGCGCAGAAGGCCGAGGAGTACGGCTCCCACGACAAGACCTTCGAGATCCCGGCCGCCGGCACGGTCCGCCTCGTCGACGCCGCGGGCAACGTCCTGATCGAGCAGGCCGTCGCCGCGGGCGACATCTTCCGCGCCTGCCAGACCAAGGACGCCCCGATCCGCGACTGGGTCAAGCTGGCCGTCACCCGCGCCCGCGCCACCGGCGACCCGGCCGTCTTCTGGCTGGACGAGGACCGCGCCCACGACGCGCAGCTGATCGCCAAGGTCCGGCAGTACCTGCCGGAGCACGACACCGAGGGCCTGGACATCAAGATCCTCTCCCCGGTCGAGGCCACCAAGCTGTCGGTGGAACGCATCCGCCGCGGCGAGGACACCATCTCGGTGACCGGCAACGTGCTGCGTGACTACCTGACCGACCTGTTCCCGATCCTGGAGCTGGGCACCAGCGCCAAGATGCTGTCGGTCGTCCCGCTGATGGCGGGCGGCGGCCTGTTCGAGACGGGCGCCGGCGGCTCCGCCCCCAAGCACGTCCAGCAGCTGGTCAAGGAGAACTACCTGCGCTGGGACTCCCTCGGTGAGTTCTTCGCGCTGGTGCCGTCCTTCGAGCAGTACGCCGAGGCCACCGGCAACGCCCGGGCCAAGGTGCTCGCCGACACCCTCGACCGCGCCACGGCGACCTTCCTCAACGAGGACAAGTCCCCGACCCGTCGCGTCGGCGGCATCGACAACCGCGGCAGCCACTTCTACCTGTCCCTGTACTGGGCGCAGGAGCTGGCCGAGCAGACCGACGACGCCGGCCTGGCCAAGGCGTTCGCGCCGTTCGCCGAGTCCCTCGCGGCCGACGAGCAGAAGATCGTCGACGAGCTGATCGCGGTCCAGGGCTCCCCGGCCGACATCGGCGGCTACTACCAGGTCGACCAGGCCAAGGCGGACGCGGTCATGCGCCCGTCGGCCACCTGGAACGCGACGCTGGCGTCCCTGAGCTGACGCCCGCGGCGCCTCCGCCGTCGCACCGAACCCCGCCCCGGCCGGTGACTCCCGGCCGGGGCGGAGCCGTTCGCGCATCAAGCGGGGCCGCTTGCACGGGAGTTGAACAGCTGGTGCACTCGGGGGCCGTGCCCCGCCCGCCCCGACCTCCTTGGAGCAGCCGTGCCCACCCCGCCGTCACCCTCGTACGAACTCCTCCCCGGTGCCCCCGCCTCGCCCGTGCTGCTGCATGTGCCGCACTCGGCGCGGCGGATTCCGCAGGACGTGCGCCGGGCCATCGTGCTGGACGACGCCGCGTTGGAGCGGGAGCTGGACCACATCACGGACGCGCACACCGCCGAGCTGGCCCGGCGGGCGGCCGCCCTGGCCGCCCTCACCCCCTGGCGGTTCGTGAACCGCCTGTCCCGGCTGGTCGTGGACCCCGAGCGCTTCCCGGACGAGCGGGAGGAGATGACGGCCGTCGGCATGGCCGCCGTATACACGCGGACCACACACCGGGACGAGCTGCGGCCCGCGGACACCGATCCGGAACCACTGCTGGCCCGCTACTTCCGGCCGTACGCCCAGGCCATGACCGAGGCGGTCGCGGACCGGCTGGCCGCGACCGGCCGGGCCGTGATCATCGACGTGCACTCCTACCCGACCGAGCCGCTCCCCTACGAGCTGCACGCCGCCGGACCACGCCCCCCGGTCTGCCTGGGCACGGACACCTTCCACACCCCGCCGCCCCTGACCGAGGCAGCCCGCACGGCATTCGCGGCCTGCGGAGAGACGGGACTCGACAGCCCCTTCGCCGGAACGTACGTACCACTGGACTTCTACGGCACGGACGCCCGGGTCAGCGCCCTGATGGTGGAGATCCGCCGCGACACGTACATGGCGGAGCCGGGCGGCCCGGCGGGCCCGGGCCTGGAACGCCTGGCAGACGCCCTGGCCGAACTCATCAACGCGGCCTGAACCAACCGAAGGGGCGCGGGGAACGGCGCGACCAGCCAGGACGAAGCCGCAGACGCCCGACGACACCTCATGGCACCCCGGTAGGCGCCCCGGCCCCCACCTGGCGCACTCCCGCAGGACAGCCACCACTCCCCATACCAATGTGGTGCACATGACCGAGGAGAGCACGCTCACCGGGCAGGCCCCACCGCAGGCCCCGCCCGTACGGGACTGGACCACGCCCGACCTGGACGGGACGGACTTCGACCCGGCCCTCGCCGGCCTCATGCGCGAGGGTCCGCTGACCCGGATCCGGCTGCCGTTCGGCGAGGGCTGGGCATGGCTGGCGACCCGCTACGACGACGTCAAGCTGATCACCAACGACCCGCGGTTCAGCCGCACCGAGGTGACCCACCGACAGGTCACCCGTATGGCACCGAACTTCGCGCCCCGGCCGGGCTCGCTCGCCTGGGCCGACCAGCCCGATCACAACCGGCTGCGCAAGCCGGTCGCCGGCGCCTTCACGGTGAGCGCCATGAAGCGGCTGCGGCCCCGCGCCCAGGAGATCCTGGACGAGCTGGTGGACGGGGTCGTACGGGACGGGCCGCCCGCCGAGCTGATCGAGCGGGTGCTGGAGCCGTTCCCGCTCAGCGTGGTCAGCGAGGTGATGGGCGTGCCGGCCAAGGACCGGGAGCAGGTGCACACCTGGACCCGGGAGATCATCTCCACCAACGGCGTCGAGGCGGCCGGCCGGGCCAAGGACGGCCTGTACGGGTGGATCACCGCGACCATCCGCTCCCGGGCCGCGAGTCCCGGCGAGGACGTCTACTCGATGCTCGGCGGGGCCGTGGCACGCGGGGAGATCCGCGAGGAGGAGGCCGTCGGGCTCGCCGGCCCGCTGCAGATCGGCGGCGAGGCCGTCACCCACAACTGCGGGCAGATGCTCTATCTGATGCTGACCCGGCCGGAGCTGATGGAACGGATGCGGGCGCGGCCCGAGGAGCGCGGCCCGGTGCTGGACGAGCTGTTCCGCTACATCCCGCACCGCAGTTCGGTCGGGCTCGCCCGGATCGCGCTCACGGACGTGGAGATCGCCGGACACCGGATCGCCGCGGGCGAGCCGGTCTATGTCTCCTACCTCGCCGCCAACCGCGACCCGGCCGTCTTCCCGGACCCGGACCGCATCGACCCCGACCGCGATCCGAACCCGCATGTGGCGTTCGGCAACGGCCCGCACTTCTGCACGGGTACGGTGCTGGCCCGGCTGCAGACCGAACTGCTGGTGGACACCCTGCTGGACCGGCTGCCCGGGCTGCGGCTCGCCGTACCGGCCGAGCAGGTGCGGTGGCGGCACCGGACGATGATCCGCGGCCCGCGCACCCTGCCGGTGACCTGGTCCGCCTGACCGGGCCGGTCCGCCCGACCGGGGTCAGGTCCGCAGCCACTCGGTGACGATCACCTCGCCGCCGGTCCGCAGCCTGAGGGCGAACGGACCGGTCGGCGGTGTGTCACTGGTGAACCGGCCGAGGGTGTCCACCGCGACCGGACGGGCGGTCTGCGGTCCGCCGAGCACCTCGATGCGCGCCGACTGCGGCGGCAGCACCTGGCCGATGAGCCCGTCCTCGGTGACCTCGACGTCGACGGTGACCCGGCCCGCGCGGAACGTCAGCATCCGCGGTGCGTCCGTGACGCCCCGCACCGGCAGCGCGTCCACGAGCGAGTCGAAGGTCAGCTCGGCGATCCGCGCGTCCAGGTCGTGCAGGGCGTAGGCCTCCAGGGCCAGTTGGCGCAGTGCGTCCGGTACCGGGTCGAGGACCGCGACGGCCTGCCGCAGCTCCTCCTCCAGCAGGGAGTCCGCCGCCTCCTCGTCCACCGCGCCCTCCTGGGGCACCCCGTCGTCGCCGTATCCGTTCATGCCGCACCTCGTGCGTCCATCCGGGCCCGCAGCCGGCGCAGACAGCGCTGCCGCAGGGGTCCGATACTGCCGACCGCGATACCGAGCGCGGCCGAGATCTCCACATAGCTGGGCGGCGGGGAGGCCACCAGCACACGCAGCAGCTGACGACAGCGCTCCCCGAGTGCGTCCAGCTCCTGCCACAGGCGGCGTGAGCGCTCGGCCCGGTCCGCCGCCTCCTCCGAAGCGATCAACGACTCCTCCGGAGTCTGCTCGTCGCTGGCCCGGTCCAGCACCCGCGGGTCGTCCGTCAGCGTCAGCCGGGCCATCGCCTTCAGGACCTTCAGGCACTCGTTACGGGCCGTACTGGCCAGCCACGCGCCCGCCTTGTCGGGCTCACGTATCCGGCCCAGGTGCTGGGCGAAGCGGAACCACACGGTCTGGTAGACCTCGTGCCCGTCGGCCTCGGAGAGCCGGTGTGCGCGCACAACCGACCACACCAGCGGACTCATCCCTTCCACCAGCGCTTTCCAGGCCGCGGCGTCCCCGTCGACGGCGGACTGGACGAGCGCGCCGACCTCTGTTCGGTCCACGGCTCCACCCCTCGTGTACGGCACGTCATCGTACGCCGTGGAGCGGAGCGTCCCGGTCCCGGACCTCATACGGGCACCGCGGGGTCGGCGGCCGCCGCCGGGCTCCAGGTGGGCGGGCGGAGCACCGTGGCACGCACGCCGCGTACCTCGGTGCTGTGCGTGGCCGACGCCAGCAGCCCGTCGCGGGCGGCGCGCGGGTCGTACTCCTGGCGCGCGGTCATCCGCGCGGCGACGAGGCCGGCGACGACCGGGGCGGCGAAGGAGGTGCCGCTCCACTGCGCGAGCCCGTCGAACATCACCTGGTGCGGCTTGGCGCCGGTGTTCTCCCGGCCCTCGCTCAGCACACCGGTGCGGCGCGGGAGCCGGCAGGTGCAGGCGTAGTCGAAGCCGAACCGGCAGGCGTCGTAGGTGGAGTGCTGGTAGATGTACGGCACGGGCGCGGCGAAGCCGGTCAGGGCGCTGGTGAGCCGCTCGCCCGGGGCGTAGACCCGCACCCAGGGTCCGTGGTTGCTGAAGCAGGCCTCGCTCTCGCCGTCCGCGCTCAGCGCGCCGACCGACACCACGCTGTCCGCGTACTCGGGCAGATCGGCGTATGCGGCGGGCCAGAAGCGCGCGTTGCTGGAGTTGTTGCCGGCGGCGGCCACCAACAGGGTGCGCTGCGCGCGCAGTTCCCGCATGAAGGCGTCCAGGCCGATGAGCCCGTCGGTGCCCTCGGTGGTGGTGCCGGCCGAGAGGCTGATGATGTCGGGCCAGCCGCCCTCGTCGACCGCCTCGAAGAGCCGGGCGCCGAACTCGGACTCCAGGATCGCGCCCGCGTCGCTCAGGGTGTTGCGGACGGTCACGTCGGTGTTGGGGGCGACGGCCGCGAGGATCCCGGCGATGAACGTGCCGTGCCCGGCGTACTGGCGCAGCACCCCGTCGGCGCCGGTCTCGGCCGGCTCGACGTCACCCGTGGTGTGCGCGAGCAGCGGGTAGTCGCGGTGGTCGGACACCAGTCCGGTGTCGACCACGAGGACCCGGGCGGCGCTGTCGGCGTCGTAACGGCCCTCGGCGGCGGCCGGGTTGGCCGGCTGGGTGCGCGGGACGGGCACCGGCTCGTCGCTGGGGCAGGCGTTGACCGCGATGTGCACGACATGGTTGCGCGCGGCCAGGCGGCGGCCCTGGCGGTCCTCGGCCTCGCGCAGGGCGCGCAGGGCGTGCGGGACGGTGTCGGTGCCCTCGGTGGGGTCGCCGACGCGGATGCGGGTCACTCCGGTGCGGTTGTGCCGCGGTCCGTCCCGGCGCACATGGTCGGGCACGAGTCCCTCCGTCGCGGTGAAGTGGGCGCGCACGGCGTCCTCGACGGCCTGGGCCTCCTCGCCGTCCCGGGCGAGCACGACGCCCTTCTCGTACAGGAAGTGCGCGGCGTCGTCGTACGGGCCCATGGCCAGGGCGACGTCGGGCATGGCCCGCTGGATGTGGTCGAACTGCTCGTGGAAACGCTGTGGTGCCATGGTGTCTCCTCCCCCGACAAGACGGTGTTCGACAGTGAGAGTCGTGGGGCCACCGTCTGATACAGCAGGCCACTACCATGCGAGACGTGACAGCGGAAGGCGAGTCGGTTCTCGAACTGCTGCCCTTGGTGTTCGCCGACCCGGGCGAGGCCCGGGCACGCGCGGAGGAGGTACTGCGGGCCGGTCCGCAACCGTTGCACGCCAGCGTCGCCCACCAGGTGCTCGGCATCTGGCAGCGGGACTTCGGTGACCTGCGGATGGCGCTGCGGCATCTGCGCCGCGCCCGGGACCTGGCCGCGCGCGCCGAGTCGGCCGACCGCGAGGCCGATGTGCTCGCGACGCTGGGGGTCGCACTGGTGCACGCGGGGCGCACTCGGCAGGGGCTCGCCTCCTTCGAGCGGGGCGTGGCACGGGGCAGCGGCCACACCCGGTCCCGGGTGCTGTACCGGCGGGCGTACGTGTGGTGGGTGCTGGGCCGGCACCGGGAGGCACTGGAGGACGTACGGCGGGCGCTGCCCGTGCTGCGGCAGGTCGGCGACGACATCTGGACCGCGCGGGCGCTGACCCTGCGGGCCACCGTCCATCTGGCGCTCGGCGCGGTGGACCGGGCGGTCGCCGACTTCACGGCGGCGGAGCGGCTGTGGGACACCACCGGCCAGGAGCACGACAAGGCCGACGCGGTGGAGAGCCGGGGCCTTGCCGCGTTCCGGTCCGGGGACATCCCGGCGGCGCTGCGGCTGCTGGACGAGGCCGAGGAGCGGTACGCGAAGCTCGGCACGCCCACCTACATGCTGTCCATCCGGCGCTGCGAGGTGCTGATGGCGGCCGGGCTGGCCCCGGAGGCGCTCGCCGAGGCGGACACGACGATCGCGTTGCTGGACCGGATCGGCGGGCAGTCCACCCGCAAGGCCGAGCTGCTGATGGCCGCCGCACGCGCCGCGCGCTCGGCCGGGGACCCGCACACCGCGATAGCCCGCGCCGCCGTCGCCGTACGGCTCTTCGCCGCACAGCGGCGGACCTGGTGGGAGACGCACGCCCGGCTGGTGCTGATCGAGGCGCGGGTGGCGGCCGGACGCCGCTCGGGGCGGCTGGTCGCGGACGCGGCCGCGGTCGCCGCGAAGCTGGCCTCCTTCGGCTCGCCGGCCGCGCCGGAGGCGTCGCTGCTCGCGGGCCGGATCGCGCTGGCGCTGGGCTGGACGGCCGACGCGGAACGGCACTTGGCGGTGGCCGCGCGCAGCCGGTACGGCGGGCCGCCGCCGGCCCGGGTGACGGGCTGGGCGGCGCAGGCGCTCAGGGCTCGGGCGTCCGGGTCCCGGCGGGGCGTGCTGGAGGCCTGCCGGCGCGGTCTGGACGTGCTGGACGACCACCGGATGACGCTCGGCGCCTCGGAACTGCGGGCCCACGCCACCGCGCAGGGCGCTGAACTGGCCGCGCTGGCCCAGGAGGTGAGCCTTGCCCACGGCACTCCGCGCCGGCTGCTGGAGTGGAGCGAGCGCTGGCGGGCGACCGTGCTGTCCGCGCCGCCCACCCGGCCGCCCGCCGACCCGGCGCTGCTGAGCGGACTGACCGCCTACCGGGAGATAGCGGCCCGCGCCGAGGAGGCCCGCATGGAGGGCCGTCCGGTGCCCGCGCTGGAGCGCGAACAGCGGCGCCTGGAGCGGGAGATCCGCTCCCGCACCCATCACATCCGCGGGGCCGCCCCGCACGCGGGCGACCACTTCGACGTGGCCCGGCTGCTGGACCGGCTCGGCGAGGCGCGCCTGGTCGAACTCGCGGTCGTCGACGGCCGCGTGCATGTCCTGCTCTGCGGCCAGGGCCGGGTACGGCGGTTCACCGGCGGCCCGCTGGCCGAGGCGGTGGCCGAGGCCGAGTATGTGCAGGCCGGGCTGCGCCGGCTCGCCCACCCCGGCGCCGAGGCCCGGCTGCCGCTGGTGGAGGCGGCGGGCCTGCGGCTGCAGGAGCTGCTCCTGGGCGGCGCGGCGGCCCACCTGGGCTCCGGACCGGCGGTGATCGTGCCGCCGGGAGCGCTGCACCGGGTGCCCTGGGCGCTGCTGCCCGCGCTGCGGGACCGGGTGCTCAGCGTGTCGCCGTCGGCGGGCAGCTGGCTGCGGGCCCGCGAGACCGAACCGCCACCGGGCGGCCGGCAGGTGCTGGTGCGCGGCCCCGGCCTCGCCACCGGCGGCGCGGAGGTTCCCGAACTGGCCGACCGGTACGGCACGGCGACCGTCCTGGAGGGCGACGACGCACAGGTCCCGCGGGTTCTGGAACACCTCGACGGCGCGGCCCTCGCCCACCTCGCGGCCCATGGCACGTTCCGCGCCGACAGCCCCCTCTTCTCGGCCCTGCGCATGGCCGACGGCCCGCTGATCGTGCACGACTTCGACCGGCTCGCCCGCAGCCCGTACCGGATCATCCTCTCCAGCTGCGACACCGCCCGCCTCGCCTCGGTCGGCGCCGACGAACTCCTCGGCCTGGTCACCGCGTTGCTGCCGCTGGGCACGGCGGGCGTGGTGGCGAGCAGCGCACCGGTCAACGACGCGGCGGTGGTCCCCCTGATGCTCGCCCTCCACAAAGGCCTGGACGCGGGCCTGACCCTGGCCGAGTCCCTCAGGGACGCCCGCGCCACCCTCCCCCAGGACCCGGTCCACCAGGCGACGGGGTGGGCGTTCGCGGCTTTCGGGGCGGCGTGAGTGGGGTGCCTTTTCGGCTGGCGACGCGTCATCAAGGGGCGCGGGACTGTGTCTGATATGCGGCTCCGCCGCGTGGGCGCGACCAGCCACCCACGGACCCGCACCCGGCACACAACAGCCACCAGGCACCCCCTATGCCGACTCACACTCCGGCAACTCCACCATCCAGGGCAACGCTCCCCGATCCCCCGTACCGAGCCGCGCATAGGCCCCGTACAGATGATTCCCCACCGTCCGCACGGACAGGGTCAACCGCTCGGCGATCTCCCGATTGCTGAGCCCCTCCGCCGCGAGCGTCACGATCTGCCGCTGCCGAGCGGTCAGTTCACCGAGCACCAGCCCCGCCAACGCCGGCGTGCGCGCGCCCTGGCACCGCCGCGCCAGCGCCACCGCCCGGGTACGGGAGACCCGCACCGCCTGCGGATCCCGGTGCACCCGCACCGCCTGCGCCCGCGCCTCCGCCGCGAACAGCGAGAACCCCCGCTCCTCCAGGTCCTCGGCCGCCCGGTCCAGCCCGGCCCCGTCCCCCCGCGCCAGCGCGTCCGCGTGCCGCGCGAACACACTGTCCGCGGGCAGCCGCCCGGCGACGCGCTCGGGTTCACCGAGACGTACGGCGTCGTAGCCCGAGTACACGTCACCATCCGCGTCCTCACCCAACTCACCACCGGCGAGGCGGAGTTCCATACGACAGCCCGCGTGCCTGGGGGCACCCCGCAACCCCTCCCGAGCCCAGGCGGCAGCGTCGCGCACCTCGCCGCGCAGCCGCGCGTACCGGGCGCGGACGGCGGCGTACCCGGCAGGCAGCTCGGCGCCCTCCGCGACGAGCCACTCCCCCACGGGCGTGGGCAGCGCCCGGACGTCCAGCTGCTCGATCCGCCGTACCAGGGCCAGCCGTTCGGCCTCCAGGGCCGGTCCGTGGTCACGCGGCGCACCGGCCAGCCGGCGGGCCCGCAGCCGCCCCGCCGTGGCCCGCAGTACCGCACCGTGCAGGGGATGGGCCAGGGAGACGGCATCGCCCTGATCGTCGACACGGATCAGACCGTCCGCCTCCAGCCGTTCCAGGACCTCCGGATCAAGCCCGTCCAGCGACAGCGGCAGCGGCTCGGCGAACGCGAGCCGCTCCAGAATCTCCGGTTCACCGGAGCCGGAGCGGTCCAGTACCGGCCCGACCCGATCCCGTACGGCCGCCGTGACCGGCAGCGCCCCCCGCCAGGCCCGCTCCCCCGTGCCGGGAACGGACGTCAGCCGCCCGGCGGAGCCGAGCGCGGCGACCACGTCGCGCAGCAGCCGCAGATCTCCCCCGCACATCCGGTGCAGGCGACGCACGGTGAGCGGTTCCAGCCCGGCGGCGGCGAGCAGCCGTGCGATGTCCTCCAAGGGCAGGGGTTCGAGGGCCAGCCGGGGCAGCAGTTCCCCGGTCCACAGCCGGGACACCGCGCCGGGCACGGACCCGGTGTCCGCCGCGGCCACGACGAGCCGGGTGCGGCCGTGCACGGCGAGCTGGTGGACGAGCGCGGCGGAGGCCTCGTCCAGCAGATGGGCGTCGTCCACGACGAGGAGCCGTACGCCGGACAGGATCCGCACCGCGCGGTGCAGGGACACGGTGTCGGGCAGCAGCGGGGCGAACGCCGCGAAGCGCAGGCCCCGGGCCTCGGGCGTGCCGGTGACCCGGACGTGCTCGGTGCCCCGGACCGCCTCGGTGATCAGCCGGGTCTTGCCGTGGCCGGCCGGTCCGGTCACCACGATGCCGGGCCGGCCGGCCGCCGACGCCCCGCGCACCAGCTCCAGTTCGTCGTCCCGGCCGGTGAACGGCCAGGGCGGCTCCAGCGTCCTCGGGTCCTGTTCGTAAGTGCTCACGTCGTACAGAGAGCGTGTACTCAGTTTTGATACAGGGCGACTTGAGTAGCCCTCGACTCAGGCGCCGGCGGTGGCGGACGGGCAGGCTGCCCGCATGACCCGTCGACTCTGCGCGCTCCCGCGGCAGCCGGCCCCGTGCTTCGCACCGGGGCTGACCGCCGAGCGGCTGGACGCGCTGCTCGCCGGGCGGCGGATGTGGGTCAACGGCACGGTGCTGCACTACTCCTTCTTCGACGCCGCCGCCGGCACCTCGGTGATCGCGGTCCCGGGCACCGGAGAGCTGCGCCGGGTGAGCTGGGCCGGGAGCGAGGAGCAGCGGGACGTGGTGCGCGAGGCCTTCCGCGAGTGGCAGGGGCTCGGCATCGGTGTCTCGTTCGCGGAGGCCGGCGACGTGGGCGAGGCGGAGCTGCGGATCGGGTTCCAGGCGGGCGGGGGCTCCTGGTCGGCGGTGGGCCGGGAGGCGCTGGCGGTGGGCCGCAGCGAACGCACCATGAACCTGGGCTGGGACGTGGCCGCCCCCGGGGAGCGGGGCACGGTCCTGCACGCGATCGGGCACGCGCTCGGCATGGTGCACGAGCACCAGAGCCCGTATGCGGGGCTCCACTGGGACGACGAGGCCGTGTACGCGGAGCTGGCGGGCCCGCCGAACTTCTGGAGCCGGGAGACGACGTACACGAACGTGCTGCGCGAGCTGGACGCCGGTGAGGCGAGCGGCTCGGTGTGGGATCCGCAGTCGGTGATGACGTTCCCGTTCGGGCCGGGGCTGGTGCTGGAGCCGGAGCAGTACCGCGGGGGGCTCGCTCCGTCCGGTGGTCCGTCACCGGCCGACAAGGAGTTCGTGCTGCGCTGGTATCCGCCCGCCGACCCGGCGGGGCCGGCCGCGCTGGTGCCGTTCCGTTCGGTGCCGCTCGGGCTCGGGCCGGGCGAGCAGGCCGACTTCACCGTCGAGCCGCCGGAGACCCGCGACTACACCGTGGGCGCCTTCGGCGATGCCGACACCGTGCTCGTGGTCTTCGAGGAGCGCGACGGGGTGCCGCGCTTCCTCGCGGGCCACGACGACGGCGGCCGCCCGGACAACGCCGCCGTCAGCGTCCGGCTCGTCCGGGGCCGGCGCTATGCCGTCCGGGTCCGTCTCTACTCGACATGGGGATCGGGGGAGACGGCCGTCATGTGCTGGTGACCGCACAGGGACGGCACCGGCCACGGTCCGGCACCGGGGGAACGGCCGCGGACGTCACCTACGGGGGAGGTGACGTCCGCGGCCACACCGGCGTGTACGGCCTTCACGACGCGGCGCGCTCCGACGCCACTGCGGGGCCGCTGCCGGTGCCCGTGTCCGTGTCCGCGTCGGGGTGCGCGAGGCCGAGGTGGTCGCGCAGGGTCGTGCCCGCGTAGTCGCCGCGGAACACACCCTGTTCCTGCAGCAGGGGTACGACGGTGTCGGCGAAGGCGTCGAGGCCGCCGGGGGTGATGTGCGGGACGAGGATGAAGCCGTCGGAGGCGTCGGCCTGCACGAAGTCGTTGAGGGTCCGCGCGACGGTGGCCGGTGAGCCGACGAAGGTCTGCCGGTTGCCGGTGTTGATGACCAGGTCGCGGATGGACCACTGGTTGGCCTCGGCGAGCTGCCGCCATTCACGGGCGATGGCGATCGGGTCCCGGTACATCCGCACCTGGGCGCGGCCCCGGGAGATGTGGTCCTCGCTCACCACCGGGTCGACGTCGGGCAGCGGGCCCTCCGGGTCGTAGGCCGACAGGTCGCGGTTCCAGACGAACTCCAGGTGCTTGATGGCGGTCGCGCCGCTGACCTGCTGCCGGCGGACCTCACGGGCGAGTTCGGCGGCCTCCTGGTCGGAGTCGCCGAGGACGAACGTCGCGGCGGGCAGGATGAGCAGCTGGTCGGGCCGGCGGCCGTACCGGTCGAGTCGGCCCTTGACGTCGGCGTAGAAGGCCTGGCCCTCCTTCAGGGTCGCGTACCGGCTGAAGATCGCGTCCGCGCTGGAGGCGGCGAACTCGCGGCCCTCGTCGGAGTCGCCGGCCTGGAAGATCACCGGGCGGCCCTGCGGGGAGCGCGGGACGTTGAACCGGCCGTGGATGTCGAAGTGCTGTCCCCGGTGCACGAAGGCGCCGGCCCGCGCGTCCCGCAGGAAGGTGCCGGTGGCCTGGTCGGCGAGGATCTCGTCGCCGCGCCAGGAGTCGAAGAGTTCGTGCGCGGTGGCGAGGAACTCCTCGGCGCGGGAGTAGCGCTCCTGCTGCGGCAGGAAGCCGCCACGGCGGAAGTTCTCGCCGGTGAAGGCGTCCCAGGAGGTGACGACGTTCCACGCGGAGCGCCCGGCGGAGAGGTGGTCGAGGCTCGCGAACTGGCGGGCCACCTCGTACGGCTCGTTGAACGTGGAGTTGATGGTGCCGGTCAGGCCGAGCCGGTCGGTGACGGCGGCCAGCGCGGCGAGCACCGTGAAGGTGTCGGGGCGGCCGACGACGTCCAGGTCGTAGAGGGTGCCGCCCTGTTCGCGCAGCCTGAGCCCCTCGGCGAGGAACAGGAAGTCGAACTTGGCGCGTTCGGCGGTCCGCGCGAAGTGCGCGAAGGAGCTGAACTCGATATGGCTGCCGGCGGCGGGGTCGCTCCATACGGTGGTGTTGTTGACGCCGGGGAAGTGGGCGGCAAGGTGGATCTGCTTCAGCGGCTTGCTCATGGGGGTTCGGTCGTCCTCTCCGGCTTCAGGCTGCCGCGTAGCGGTTGGCGGGGCGGGCGAGGCCGAGCAGTCCGCGCAGGGTGCCCGCCTCGTAGGCGTTACGGAAGCGGCCCCGGCGCTGGAGTTCGGGCACCAGGTCGCGGGTGACGCGGGGCAGGTCGTGACCGGCGACGGCGGGCCGCAGCCGGAACCCGGTGAGGCCGCCGCCCGCCAACTCCTCCAGGAGATCGGCGAGTTGGCTGGCGGTGCCGGTGAAGACCGGGGCGTCACCGGTGTACGGTTCGCCCGCGAGCGCGTCCAGCCGCTCCCGCCGTGCCGCCGCCTCGGCCCCGCTGTCGTCGAGGAGGACGAGGAGGTCGCCGAAGAGGTGCAGGGGCTCGGTGGCGCGGCCCGCCGTACGCTGCTCGGCGCGGATCTCGGCGACGATCGCGCGGGCCTGGTCCGCGTCGCGCGGGGTGACGTAGCCGACGTCGGCCTGGCGGGCGATGAGCCGGTACCCGGCGGAGCCGTGGGCGAGGGCGGTGACCAGCGGCTGACCCTGCGGCGGCCGGGGGGTGATCGAGGGGCCCTTGACGCTGAAGTGCCGGCCTTCGAAGTCGATGTAGTGCAGCTTGTCCCGGTCGATGAAGCGGCCCGTCGCCGTGTCCCGGATCTCGGCGTCGTCCTCCCAGCTGTCCCAGAGGCGGCGCACCACCTCCACATGGTCGGCGGCCTCGTCCAGCAGTTCGGCGAGCGCGTCCTGGGCGGCCGGGCCGGCCGGGGGCTCGATCCGGTGGACGGTACGGCGGCCGAAGTGGGCGGCCTCGTCCGGCCGTGCGCTGATCTGCACGCGCAGCCCGGCGCGGCCGGTGCTGACGTAGTCGAGGGTGGCGATCGCCTTGGAGATGTGGAACGGCTCGGTGTGTGTGGACACCACGGTCGGCACCAGGCCTATGTGCCGGGTGAGGGGGGCGACGCGGGAAGCGACGAGGACCGCGTCGAGCCGGCCGCGGACCTGGTCGGTGCGCTCGTCGGGATCGAGGACCTGCGAGGACTGCGGGCCGAGGCCGTCCTCGATGGTCACGAAGTCGATGAGGCCGCGTTCGGCCTCGGCGACCAGATCGGCCCAGTAGCCGGCGGTGAACAGATCCCGGGGGCGGGCGGCCGGCTCGCGCCAGGAGGCGGGGTGCCAGCCGGTGCCGTCCAGGGCGACGGCAAGATGCAGGGGGGAAGCGGGAGTTGAGGACACGTCGGTGCCTTCCTTGATATCCGTGAGGCTCGTGACATCCGTGACGTCAGCGATATCCGTGATGTCAGCGATATCCGTGATGTCCGTACGGGAGCGCCGGCTCGCGGGGCGGGCGCCGGCGCGGGCGAGCGCGGCAGGAGGAGACCGGGCCTGGCTGGGCCCGGAGCCGGATCAGCGGCGACAGAGCGCGGCGGACACGCGCTGGAGATCTATGTGCGGCCGGGAGTGCAGCCGGACGGAGCGGCCGGGACGCAGGGCGCGCGGCGGGAGGACCCGGGGCACTGCCGTCACCTCCGTCCGTCGGATGGGGCGGGCCTCCTGAGCGACCGCCTCGCCGATCTCGTCACAGCGCACAACGCGCGAGCGGACCCTGTTGTTCCCGCACCGCGGACCCGCCTGAAGGTCCAACAGGGGTTCAGGAGTTGTCGGCGGGCAGGCCGGGCGGGTTGACCTCGGACCTGGCGACGGCCTCGTCGGACAGATGGTAGGCGGCGAGCCACTTGGCGTACTGCCCGTTCTCGATCAGGTGGTCGACGGCCGCGGCGATGGGCTTGGCGAGCCCGCTGTCCTTCCTGGCCGCGGCGGCGATCAGCCCCTGGAGTGTCTCGCCCGCGCCGGAGAAGGTGCCCGCGCCGCGGGTCGCCTTCGGTGTGCCCGCGGTCCTGGCGACGTTGTAGGCGATACCCGGGTTGGGGCCGAAGAAGGCGTCGATCCTGCCGCTGTCCAGCGCCAGATAGGTGGCGTTGCGGTCCGGGTAGTACGTGACGGTGAGTCTCTTGCCCTGGCTCCGCAGCTTCTTCTGCCATTCCAGGAGGATCTTCTCCTGGTTGGTGCCGGAGCCGACGGCGACGGTCAGGCCGGCGAGTCTCGCGTAGTCACCGTCGAAGTTCCAGGTGCTGGACCTCGGCACCTCGAAGCCGAGGTTGTCCTTGCGGTAGGAGGCGAACTCGTACTTCTTCTTGCGCTCCTCGGTGTCGGTGACGTTCGAGAAGGCGACGTCGACCTTGCCGCTGTCGATGCCGACGAAGAGGTTCTCCCAGGTGAAGTCGGAGATCTCTGGCTTCAGCCCGAGCACGGCGGCGACCAGCCGGCCGAGGTCGGGCTCGGTGCCGGTGAGGGTCTTCTGGTCGCTGCCGACGAAGGCCAGGGGCGCGAACCCGGCGGGCAGCGCGCCCACGCCGATGGTGAGCTTCCCGCTCCTGCGTACGGAGGCGGGCAGTTGCGCGCTGATCGACTTCACCTCGCCGACTTTCAGGGTGGTCTGCTCGGCGGCGCCGTTGGAGAGCCGGCCGACGGTCACGCTGCCGGCGGCGTCGGTGGTGGCCGCGGCGTCGCCGTCACCGCCGCAGGCGGCGAGCCCCGTGGCCAGGGTGGCGGAGGCGGTCGCCGCGGTGATGCCGCGCAGGAGGCCGCGTCGGGAAAGGTGGCTGCGCATGGGTGTCCTTGTCCTTGCCGGTTCGGTGGTGTCGGGTCGTCAGGGAGCCGGCCGGCGGACCCGGCCGGGGCGCGCGCCGCGGTCGATGCCGGTCATACGGCGTCACACGGCGTCACACGGCGTCACACGGCGTCATACAGAGACATGCGGGTCATACGGCGTCATACGGCGGCCTCCTCGCGCAGCCGGGCCCGGAACGTGCCGAGGCCGGCGCGGGCCCTCTGCAGCGGGGTCGGCGGCAGGGTGCGGGTGGCGCCGCGCGCGTAGTACCGCTCGACGTAGTACTGGACGACGGAGACGGCGCTGGTGAGGATCAGGTACCAGACGGTGGCGACCAGCAGCAGCGGCACGATGTCGCCGGGGTAGGTGCTGCCCATGGTCTGCACGGAGCCGAACAGGTCGAGCAGTGACACGTAGAACACCAGCGAGGTGCTCTTGACCAGGCCGATGAGCTGGTTGACATAGTTCGGGACGATGGAGCGCAGGGCCTGTGGCAGGACGATCCGGGTGAACTGGCGGCGCCGGGGCAGGCCGAGCGCGGCCGCCGCCTCGTGCTGGCCCTGGTCGACGGAGAGGATGCCGCCGCGTACGACCTCCGCCGCGTACGCCGCCTCGTTGAGGCTGAGTCCGGCCACGGCGACCGTCAGGTCGGTGGCGAGCCGTGACTCGTCGAAGGTGACGAAGGCGGGTCCGAAGGGAACGCCGAGGCTCAACGTCTTGTACAGGGCGGAGAAGTTGTAGAGGAAGATCAGGACGACGATCAGCGGCACGGAGCGGAACAGCCAGATGTAGGTCCAGCTCACGGCGCGCAGGACCGGGATGCGCGACCGCCGGCCGAGGGCCAGCAGGATGCCGCCCAGAAGGCCCAGCACGGCGCTGAGCGCGGCGACTTCGAGGGTCACGAGGAGTCCGTCGAGGACGGTGGGCCGCAGGAACCAGTAGCGGAAACGGCCCCACTGGTAGAAGGGGTTGGTGGCCAGTCCGTGCAGGATCTGCGCGACCAGCACGAGGACGACGGCGGTGGCGATCCACCGTCCGGGGCGGCGCGGCGGCCGAACACGCGGGAGGGGAACAGTCTGTGACGGTGAGTCAGCGGCCGACGCGTCGGCGAGGGAGACGGCGGCGCCTGGGGGTTCGCTCATGACGGGCTCCGGCAGAGTCGGACACCCCGGGGCACGGCGGACGCGCGGCGAACCGCGACGGCACGAGGACACGAGGCGGCGCACGGCAGCGCGCGGGAACCGGGGGTAGGATCAGGGACGCGGGGGCTGGATCAGGGACGCGGGGGCCGGAGCAGGAGCGCTGGCTGGAAAGGGACGTCAGCCCCGGCGGCGGGCACGGCCCGGCCCGGTACACAGCGCGCTGTTGACGCGGAGCAGATCGACGGCACGGTCGGCGACGAGGAGCCCGGCGGACGGCCGTACGCAGCCGTGCGGGCGGCTCACGGCCGTCCGGAACACTGCGTCCATGGCGTCACCTGTCACTGTCTTGGCCCTCGCGGGGCCCTCGCGCTCACCGAAGGCCCATGCCGAGCCGTAAGTTAAGGCAGTCGCGCGTTCGGATGTCAACGGCCGTCCGCGCAGTGGACGTCACCCCTGGGCCCTCACCAGGAGACCCTCACCCGTGGTACCCGCGCTCGGCCTCCGCCAAGAGGCCCGCCCAGTCCAGGATCGGCACGGCGGCTCCGGCGGCCTCCAGGCCCTGGCAACGGTCTTGATGGCGGCGGGAGATGCCGTCGGGGTCGAGATGGCGGCCGAAGGCCGGATGGGCGCTCAGCCGGCGGGCGTAGGTCCACAGCGCGCGGTGGCCGGCGATGCGGTGCACGGCGGAGGCGTCGAGATGACAGCCGTGCACGAGGTCCAACTGCACGAGGGCCACCCACAGTTCGACGTCGGCGGCGGTGAGCCGGTCGTCGGCCAGGTACTCCTCCCCGGTGAGCCGGTTCTCCAACCGGCCCAGGGTGTCGAGGAGCACATCGAGGGCGGCGGCCCGCTCGGCCGGTCCGGCGCCGGCCTGTCCGGCGCGCTGAGCGGCCTCCTCGATCCCCTCGGCACACATCCGCTCGACGGCCTCGATCACGGACTCCAGGCCGCACGGGTACAGCGAGCCGCGGCCCGCGCGCGGGAGGCGGTCGAGGTCGCGCAGGATGTCGGGGGCGTGGGTGCTGACGACACGGCCCGACCAGTCGTCGCTGAGCACGGGCGCGAGGGCCGGGCCGGTGTAGTGGTGGGCACTCGCCTCGTACAGCGGGCGCAGCGCGGAATGGCCGTCGCCGGGACAGTCCGGGACGGCGGGCAGGAATGTCACCGGACAGGCCGTGTCCAGGCCGAGCAGGCTGTGTCCGACGGCGAGGCGCAGCCCGTCGGGACAGGCGGTCGACACATGGAGCCGATAGCGGTGGGGCACGGCGTAGTGGCCGCTGCGCGCGTCCCGGCCGATCCGGCCCCGGAAGGCGGGCGCGGAGCGGTGGACGGACGCGACGGCGGCGAGCGGAGTGATGGACATACGTCTCCCCGGGTGGTGGGCATGCGAAGGTGCGCGACGGCGGGCGGCGTGGGCCGGCGGGCGCGAGGGGCCCGGCTCAGCGGTGGCGGCTGATCGCGCTGCAGACGCGCTGCAGGTCGATGTGCCGGCGGGAGGTGAGCAGGGGGGAGATGAGCAGGGGGGCGCGCAACGGCGTACGGCTCCCTCGGCCGACGACCGTTTCGAGGCGCGTCATCATTCCCTACCTGTTCACTAGGATTCCCTCCCTGGAGTGTCGATCCGGCTCCGGACCACGTCAAGAGGGCGTCCACAGTGAGGACTCCGGGGTGCGGCCGCCCGAGGACTCCGGGGGTGCGCCCCGCCCCAAAGGAGCGCGAGGTCTCCTCAGAATCTGCGACATGTGACATAGTACTGCCGTGGCAAAGCGACTGACCTGCGATGTCGTGGTGGTCGGAGCCGGCATGGTCGGCGCGGCCTGTGCGTTGTACGCCTCCCGCGCCGGCCTCGATGTGCGGGTGGTGGACCGGGGCCCGGTGGCCGGCGGCACCACCGGCGCCGGGGAGGGCAATCTCCTCGTCTCCGACAAGGAACCGGGCCCCGAACTCGGCCTGGCCCTGCTGTCGGCCCGGTTGTGGTCACGGCTCGGCGACGAACTGGGTACGGCCGTCGAGTACGAACCCAAGGGCGGCCTGGTGGTCGCCTCGGCCCCCGAGACCCTCACCGCGCTGCGCGCCTTCGCCGGCGGCCAGCGGCGCGCGGGAGTCCGGGCCGACCCGGTCCCGGCGGATCAACTGGCCTCGCTGGAACCGCACTTGGCCGACGGCATGGCGGGCGGGATGCACTATCCGCAGGACGCCCAGGTCATGCCCGCCCTCGCCGCCGCCCATCTGCTCCGCGCCTCCGGCGCCCCCGTGCACACGGGCTGGACCGTGACCGGGATGCTGCGCACGGCGGACGGCGCGCTGGCCGGAGTCCGCACCGACCGGGGCGAGCTGCACGCGCCGGCGGTGGTGAACGCGGCCGGCACCTGGGGCGGCGATCTCGCGGCGCTCGCCGGCGTCCGGCTCCCGGTGCTTCCCCGGCGCGGCTTCGTACTGGTCACGGAGCCGCTGCCGCGGATGGTCCGGCACAAGGTGTACGCCGCGGACTATGTGGCCGACGTCGCGAGCGACTCGGCCTCCTTGCGCACCTCGCCGGTGGTGGAGGGCACGGCCGCCGGGCCGGTGCTGATCGGCGCGAGCCGGGAGCGGGTCGGTTTCGACCGCTCGCTGTCGCTCGCGGCGGTACGGGCGCTCGCAGCCGGGGCGATCGGGCTGTTCCCGTTCCTGGAGCGGGTGCGCGCGCTGCGCACGTACGCGGGTTTCCGGCCGTATCTGCCCGACCACCTCCCGGCGATCGGTCCGGATCCCCGTGCGCCGGGACTGTTCCACGCCTGTGGGCACGAGGGCGCCGGCATCGGACTCGCCACCGGCACCGGGCAGTTGATCGCCCAGACGCTCACCGGAAAGACACCGGAACTGGACCTCACACCGTTCCGGCCGGAGCGGTTCGACAACGACGGATCCGACACCGGCGATTCCGGCACCGACGATTCCGGCACCGACGATTCCGACGCAGCCGATTCCGACACCGGCGAATCCGACACCGACGGAGGCGACACACCGTGAATCCCCTGGAGCTGGCCCGGGCCCGGCCGGGCGAGGCCTTCACCGTCCTCTTCGACGACCGTCCCGTCCCGGCGCTGCCCGGACAGACGGTCGCGGCGGCGCTGTGGGCGGCGGGCGTGACGGCCTGGCGCAGCACCCGCGGCGCCGGCCGGCCGCGTGGGGTCTTCTGCGGGATCGGGGTGTGCTTCGACTGCCTGGTGAGCGTCAACGGCCGGCCGAACAGGCGGGCTTGCCTGGTGCCGGTCCAGCCGGGCGATGTGATCCGCACACAGGAGGGAACGGGACGGGACGATGACTGAGCGCGCGCACCTCGCCGTCGTCGGGGCGGGCCCGGCGGGTCTCGCCGGGGCGCTGGCGGCGGCCGAACGGGGGGTGCGGGTCACCCTCGTCGACGCGGCCGAGCAGGCGGGCGGCCAGTTCTACCGGCAGCCCGCCCGCCCCCTCGGCGCCCGCCGCCCAAAGGCCCTGCACCACCAGTGGCACACCTGGGAGCGGCTCCGGGACGGCCTCGAACGGCACGTCTCCAGCGGACGGATCACTCATCTGACGGACCATCATGTCTGGTCCGTCCAGCGCGCGCCGGGTCCCTCCTTCGCGGTGCACGCCCTGCTCGGCCCCGCACAGGAGGAGGGAGTCACCGTCCGCGCCGACGCCGTACTGCTGGCCACCGGCGGCTACGAGCGTGTCCTGCCCTTTCCGGGCTGGACGCTCCCCGGTGTCGTCACCGCGGGCGGCGCGCAGGCCATGCTCAAGGGCGGTCTGGTGCTGCCCGGCCGCACGGTCGTGGTCGCCGGCACCGGCCCCCTGCTGCTACCGGTGGCCACGGGGCTCGCCGCCGCCGGAGCTCGGGTGGCCGCGCTCGTGGAGTCCGCCGGTCCCGCCGCCCTGCTGCGCCACGCTCCGGCCCTGGCCGCGCAGCCCGCGAAACTCGCCGAAGGCGCCTGGTACGCAGGGCGGTTGGCGCGCCACAAGGTCCGCGTCCTGACCGGGCACACCGTGCTGGAGGCACACGGCACCGACCGGCTGGAAGCGGTCAGCGTCGCCGCGCTGCGGCGGGACGGGCGGATCAGGCCCGGCAGCGCGCACCGCGTCCCGTGCGACACCCTCGCCGTCGGACACGGCATGCTGGCGCACACCGACCTCGCCGGGACGCTCGGCTGCACCCTGGCCGGGACGGAGGGCACGGCCGTACGGGCCGACGACGAGCAGCGCACCGACGTGCCCGGGGTCTGGGCCGCCGGCGAGACCACCGGCATCGGCGGCGCGGCGCTCGCGCTCGCCGAGGGGCACATCGCCGGCCGCTCGATCGCCGCCCGCCTGGACGGCAGGGCCCCCGACCCGCGCTCCTGGGCGGCGGCCGCCCGGTCCAGGAGCCGGCTGCGGAGGTTCTTCACGGCACTGGACGCGGCGTACGGGCCACCCGCGGGCTGGGCGGAGCGGCTCACGGGCGACACGGTGGTGTGCCGCTGCGAGGAGGTCACGGCCGGTACGGTCCGTACGGCCGCCGATGCGCTCGGCGCGGGCGATCTGCGCACCGTGAAGCTGCTCACGCGGGCCGGGATGGGCTGGTGCCAGGGCCGGATGTGCGCGCCGGCGGTGGCCGGCCTGACCGGCTGCCCGCTCACCGCGGACCGCCGCCCGTTCGCCCGGCCGGTGCCGCTCGGCGTCCTGGCCGGACTTCCGGACGCCTGACCAGAATCAGTAATATGTCACACCTCATTGGATGGGTGATCACTCATGATCCACGCACCGAACCGCCCCTGGCGCGGCGTCCTCGTCGCCACCGCCCTTCCCCTGCGTGACGACCACTCGATCGACTACGACCGCTATGCCGAGCACTGCGCCTGGCTGGTGGCCAACGGCTGCGACGGCGTCGTACCGAACGGCTCGCTCGGCGAGTACCAGGTGCTCACCCCCGAGGAGCGAGCCCGGGTGGTGGAGACGGCCGTCACGGCGATCGGCGGAGCGCGGGTGATGCCGGGTGTCGCCGCCTACGGCTCGGCGGAGGCCCGGCGCTGGGCCGAGCAGGCGGCCGCGGCCGGCTGTGCCTCGGTGATGCTGCTGCCGCCCAACGCCTACCGCGCCGACGAGCGCGCCGTCCTCGCCCACTACGCCGAGGTCGCCCGCGCGGGGCTGCCGGTGGTGGCGTACAACAACCCGGTCGACACCAAGGTCGACCTGGTGCCCGAACTCCTCGCCCGGCTGCACGGCGAGGGCCTCGTCCACGCGGTCAAGGAGTTCTCCGGCGATGTCCGCCGCGCCTACCGCATCGCCGAACTCGCCCCGGATCTGGACCTGTTGACCGGCGCCGACGACGTCCTGCTGGAGCTGGCGGTGGCCGGTGCCAAGGGCTGGGTAGCCGGCTACCCGAACGCGCTGCCGCGGGCCTCGGTCGAGCTGTACCGGGCGGCGACGGCCGGCGACCTCGCCACCGCGCTCCCCCTGTACCGGCAGCTGCACCCGCTGCTGCGCTGGGACTCACGGGTGGAGTTCGTGCAGGCGATCAAGTTGTCCATGGACATCGTCGGCCGGTACGGCGGCCCGGTGCGCCCGCCGCGCGTCCCGCTCCCGCCCGAGCAGGAGGCCGCGGTGCGCGCGGCCACCGAGAAGGCCGTCGCTGCGGGCCTCGGCTGAGACATCCGGCCGAGACAGACACGGCCAAGAGGGACACGGCCAAGAGGGACACGGAGAGACACAGAGAGACCAGGAGGCTCAAGAAGCATGCGCAGCAAGCTCGTGCTGCACGCCGTCGACTCGCACACCGAGGGCATGCCGACCCGGGTGATCACCGGCGGGATCGGCACCGTACCGGGTGCGACGATGAACGAACGGCGGCTGTACTTCCGTGAACACCGCGACTCCGTCAAGCAGTTGCTGATGAACGAGCCGCGCGGGCACTCCGCGATGAGCGGCGCGATCCTGCAGCCGCCGAGCCGCCCCGACTGCGACTGGGGCGTCCTCTACATCGAGGTCTCCGGCTATCTGCCGATGTGCGGGCACGGCACCATCGGGGTGGCGACGGTGCTGGTCGAGACCGGCATGGTGGAGGTCGTGGAGCCGGTGACCACCATCCGGCTCGACACCCCGGCGGGGCCGGTGGTCGCCGAGGTGGCGGTGGAGGACGGGGCCGCGCGGAACGTGACCCTGAGGAACGTGCCGTCGTTCGCCGTCGCCCTGGACCGCAAGATCACCCTGCCCGACGGCCGTACGGTCACCTACGACCTCGCCTACGGCGGCAACTTTTACGCGATCCTGCCCCTCGACGCCTTCGCGCTGCCCTTCGACCGGGCCCGCAAGGACGACATCCTCGCGGCCGGACTGTCCCTGATGGAGGCGATCAACTCCGAGGCGGAACCGGTGCATCCCGAGGACCCCTCCATCCACGGCTGTCACCACGTCCATCTCTACGCGCCCGGCGCCACCGCACGCCGCTCGCGGCACGCCATGGTCATCCACCCGGGCTGGTTCGACCGCTCGCCGTGCGGCACGGGCACGAGCGCGCGCATGGCACAACTGCATGCGCGCGGCGAACTGCCGTTGCACACCGAGTTCGTGAACGAGTCTTTCATCGGGACCCGGTTCACCGGACGCCTGCTCGGTACGACGCAGGTGGCGGGCGTCCCGGCGGTCCTGCCCAGCTTCACCGGCCGCGCCTGGATCACCGGTACCGCGCAGTATCTCCTCGACCCCACCGACCCCTTCCCGGAGGGCTTCGTCCTCTAGGAGTCCTGTGAGGAGTCCTCTGGCGAATGCTCTGGGGAGTGCTCTGAGCAGTCCCCCAGAGGTTCCCGTAACTGCTCTAGACTCATGCGGTGATGCGTGACATGGCACAGAACATGCGGGACCCGGCGGACTCCGGGCTGCCCGCGCTCCCCCGGCTGGGCGGCCGGCGCAGCAGCTACCGCGAGCGGGTCGCCGACGCGCTGCGCGCCGCGCTGATCGCGGGCGAGCTGCGGCCGGGCGAGGTCTACTCCGCGCCCTCGCTCGCCACCCGCTTCGGCGTGTCCGCGACGCCGGTGCGGGAGGCGATGCTGGATCTGGCCAAGGAGGGCCTGGTCGACACCGTGCCGAACAAGGGCTTCCGGGTCACCGTGGTCTCCGACCGGCAACTGGACGAGTACACGCACATCCGCGCGCTCATCGAGATCCCCACCGTGGTCGCCCTGGCCCGCACCGCCGACCGGGTCTCGCTGGAGGCGCTGCGCCCGGCGGCCCGGGAGATCGTCACCGCGGCGGTAGCGGGCGACCTGATCTCCTATGTCGAGGCCGACACCCGCTTCCACCTGGGGCTGCTCGCCCTGGCGGGCAACGCCCATCTCGTCGAGGTGGTGGCCGACCTGCGCGGCCGCTCCCGTCTCTATGGCCTGACGGCGCTGGTGCGGGCCGGCCGGCTGCTCGCCTCGGCCGAGGAACATCTGGAGCTCCTCGACGCCCTGCTGGAACAGGACGAGAAGGCCGTACACGCGATCATGACGCGCCATCTGGGTCATGTACGCAGCCTGTGGGCAGAGGGAACGGAACACGGCTAGCGGATATTTTGCGGCACCGATGCTATTTCAGCGCACTTTCTTCTCCATCGGCAGGGCTCTGCGCCACAAGAACCGGCGATTTTGTGGTGGACGGGAGCTTCCCGGAGCATGACGGGGTCCCGGCGATCCCGGGACGTCTGTTCGATGAGAGGTCCACCCCCCATGCACGTCACCGGAACCGTCCCGCCGTCGGCTCCGGCCCCCTCGGAGACCGACGAGGTCTCCGCAGCGGCCGCCACCAGCAAGCATGCCCGGCGCTTCGGACTGCCGGTGGCCACCGCGCTGGTCATGGGCAACATCATCGGCGGCGGCATCTTCCTGCTCCCCGCCTCCATCGCGCCGTACGGCACGGTCAGCCTGGTCGCCTTCGCCGTCCTGACCGTCGGCGCCATCGCCCTCGCCCTGGTCTTCGGCCGGCTCGCCGCCCGCGACCCGCGCACCGGCGGCCCGTACGTCTACGCCCGTGAGGCCTTCGGCGACTTCGCGGGCTTCCTCGCCGCATGGTCGTACTGGATCACCACCTGGGTGTCGAACGCGGCGCTCGCCGTCGCCGCCGTCGGCTACCTCGGCGTGCTGATCCCGCTGGGCGGCCATCGCTGGACCATATGTCTGGCCGCCCTGGCGCTGCAGTGGCTGCCCGCCCTCGCCAACTTCGCCGGCACCCGGTACGTGGGCGCGGTCCAGCTGGTGTCGACGGTCCTGAAGTTCGTGCCGCTGCTCCTCGTCGCCGTGGGCGGCCTCTTCTTCTTCGATCCGTCCCGGCTCGGCCCGTTCAACTCCAGTGGTCACAGCGCCGTCGGCGCGGTCTCCGCCTCCGCCGCCCTGCTGCTCTTCTCCTACCTCGGGGTGGAGTCCGCCGCCGTGAGCGCCGGCGAGGTGAGGAACGCCCGCCGCAACGTGGGGCGCGCCACCGTCATCGGCACCGCGGGCGCCGCGCTGGTCTATCTGCTGGGCACGCTCTCCGTGTTCGGGACGGTCGCCCACGACCGGCTGGTGGCCTCCACGGCCCCCTTCTCCGACGCTGTGAACGCGATGTTCGGCGGCAGTTGGGGCGGTACTGCGGTGGCATTGGCGGCGCTGGTGTCGATGACCGGATGCCTCAACGGCTGGACGCTGCTGAGTGCCCAGACACCGTATGCCGCGGCCAAGGACGGCCTGTTCCCGGCCGCGTTCGCCCACCGCCGCCGGGGCGTGCCCATCGTCGGCGTCGCCGTCACGGTGGTCCTCTCCTCCCTGCTGACCGCGTACAACTACCTCTCGGGCTCGGCGAAGGTCTTCGACGTCCTGGTCCTCGTCACCACGTTCACCGCGACCGTGCCGTATCTGCTGGCCACGGCCGCGCAGATCTTCCACCTCGTCTCCGGCCGGCGCGACGCGGTGGACCGCGCCCGACTGGCGCGGGACTCGGTGATCACCGCGACCGCGGCCGCCTTCTCCATCTGGCTGATGGCCGGCGCCGGTTACGCGGCGGTGTACCAGGGCGCGCTCTTCCTGTTCGCCGGAGTCCTCGTCTACGCGATACTGGCGGCCCGCCGCCGGTGACGGGCCGCGCACCGAGCCGTCTCCCGGTCCGACGAACTCGGCTTCCGCGTCACCCTCGATAGTCGGTGGACCTCGACAACTCGTTCCAGGCGGCTGTCTCCGCATCGAAGGCGGAGCGGGCGTCGGCGACGAGGCGGAGGGCGTCGCTGCCGAGGATGAGGTGGGTCGGCGGCTTTTCGGCCTCCACGACGGCGAGCAGGGCGCGGCCGGCTCGGACGGGATCGCCGGGCTGCTGACCGCTCATGTCGATGCGGCGTTCGCGGATCGGGGAGAAGATCGGGTCGTAGTCGGCGATGGTGCTCTCTACGCGGTGCATGGAACGGCCGGCCCAGTCGGTGCGGAAGGAGCCGGGCTCGATCGCCGTGACGTGAATGCCGAGGGGCGCGACTTCCTCGGCGAGCGTGGCCGCGATGCCCTCGACGGCGAACTTGGAGCCGTGATAGGCGGCCAGGCCGGGGAACGCGCGCAGACCCCCCATGGAGGTCACGAACAGGATGTGCCCGGCACGGCGCTCGCGCATGCGGGGCAGGACGGCTTGGGTGACCGCGATGACGCCGAAGACGTTGACGTCGAACTGATGGCGGAAGGTGGCGAGCGGGGTTTCCTCGAAGGTGCCCTCGACGCCGTACCCGGCGTTGTTGACGAGTACGTCGATGGGGCCCACCGTGCCCTCGACCGCTGCGACGGTCTGCGCGATGGCATCGGTGTCGGTGACGTCCAGCACGCGGGCGTGAGCGCGGCCCGGAGCGAACTGCTCGAAGGCGGCGATCTGGTCCGGGTTCCGAACGGTGCCGATCACGGTATGGCCGACGTCGAGGGCGGCGGTGGCGAAGGCGCGGCCGAGGCCGCTGCTCACGCCGGTGATGAGAAACGTACGGGACATGTGTCTCTCCATGGGAATCGCAAGTGTCGGACGGTGGAGCGCACAAGCCCGTCGAGCGCGGCGCGCGCGAGCTTCTCGGCGTGCTCGTCCGTGAGGCCGTCGTGGCCGTGTCACCGTCAACGGCTGTTCACGGACACCTCGTTCGACGTGGTGACCTCATCTGGATCGGTGGAACGGTGGGCCACCGCCGGGCCTTCCACGGGCTTGGACCTCGCCAGCCACAGGCCGGTGAACACGGCGGTGGCCAAAGTGACGGTGCCGGCAGCGAGGAAGGCGCTGTCGAGGCCGGTCTCCAAGGAGGCGCCGCCGGATTGCCGGGTGCGGACGACGGCTCCGAGTACCGCCACGCCGAGCACCGCGCCGATCTGCCGGGTGGTGCCGCTGATGCCGGAGGCGAGGCCGCCTTCCTGCGGGCTGACCGCTTGGATGGCGGCGCCTGTCAGCGGGGACATGGTCAGGGCGAAGCCGATGCCGACGACTCCCAGCCGCCACCACACGTTCCCGTAGCCGGTGTCGGCGTGCACCGTGCCCAGCGCCAGCAGCCCCCCTCCGGCCAGGGCCAGGCCGGTGGTGACCACGATGCGGAAGCCGTACCGGGCGGCGAGCCGGCCCGCGTACGGGCTGACGATCACCATGGCGAGGGATACCGGCAGGGTTTGCAGGCCGGCACGCAGGATCGAGCTGCCCTGGACGTACACGAAGAACTGGGAGAAGAAGAACGACGAGCCCATGAGCGCGAACCCCACCACGACCATGGCGGTGTTGGACACGGTGAACAGCCGCTGCCGGAACAGCCGCAGCGGCAGCATCGGAGCGGAACGACGTGCTTCGACGGCGACGAAGGCGGAGAGGAGGATCACCGCGGCGGCGAAGCTGCCCAGGATGACCGGTGAGGTCCAGCCGCGGGCGCCACCCTCGATCAGCCCGTAGGTCAGTGCCCCCACCGCCAGAACGGACAGCACCGTCCCCGGTATGTCGATCGCGGGGGCGCTCGGGTTGCGGGACTCGTCGAGGTGGCGCAGGCCGACCAGCAACAGGATCACGCCGATGGGCAGATTGACCAGGAAGATGGCGGGCCAGCCGAAGGCTTCTGCCAGTACGCCGCCGGCCACAGGTCCGGCGGCCAGGCCGATTCCGCTGAATCCGGCCCACAGCCCGATCGCCTTGACGCGTTCCTGAGGAACGGGATACGCGGCGGCGAGCAGGGCCAGCGAGGCGGGGCTCAGCGCCGAGGCCCCGATGCCCTGCAGCACCCGGCCGGCGACCAGCCAGCCGACCGAGGGCGCGAGGCTGCACAGCAGCGATGCCGCGGTGAACACCACCGCACCGGCCAGGTACACCCGCTTGCGGCCGAACCGGTCGGCGAAAACGCCGCCGGACAGCAGCAGCATGGCGACCAGCAGCACATACGCGTCGACGATCCACTGCAGACCGGTCAGCTGAATGTGCAGCCGGTCCTGCATATCGGGCAGCGCCGCTCCAACGATCGTGTTGTCGAGCAGCACCATGAACTGGCCCAGGCAGGTCACGGTGAGCAGCACGGCCCGGTTCGGTCGACTGCCTACGGCCGAAGGCGATGCAGCCATGGGGGTTCCTCTCCATTCCATCGGTAGTTGCGCCTCTCCACGGCCGACGCGGTCAGCCTCCGGGCGCACTAACGCAGTCACTGACTGCGTTAGGCGACTGTAAGGAGACTCGCCCCACAAACGCAAGTCCCGACTGCGTTAAGGTGGGGGCATGGACGAGCGACAGCGAGCCCGGCGACCCGGCGGGCGCAGCGCCCAGGTCGGCGCGGCGGTGCACCAGGCCGTCACCGAACTGATCAGCGAGCGCGGCTACGGCACGTTCACCGTCGGCGACGTCGCAGCCCGCGCGGGCGTGGCCGACAGCAGCATCTACCGCCGGTGGGGCAACCTGGAGTCCCTGCTCAGCGACGTGGCGCTCACCCGCCTCAACGCGCGGTCGCCGATGCCCGACACCGGAAGTCTGGCCGGCGACCTGCGCACTTACGCGGCCCAAGTGGCCCGCGAGATCACCGGACCCGACGGTCTGGCCTTGCTGCGCCTGTCCGTCGCTCTGTCGAGCACCGGTCAGCAGGGCCTGCAGGCGCGTGACGACCTCCTCGCCGAACGCGCCCGGCAACTGCAGTCCATGCTCGATCGCGCCCGCGAACGCGGCGAGCACGCACCCGACGCGTTCGGCGTGCTGGACCATGTGCTGGCCCCGATGTACATCCGCGTCCTGTTCGGCATGGGCCCGCTCACCCCGGACTACGTCGACGGGCTGGTCGACCGATTGCTGTGACCTCGACCTGGTCGCGGGATCTGAGCACGAAGGTGCCGACCCTTGGGCTCGATCGCCCAACTCGCAGGGCTGTCCAGGGGCTTTGCCTGATAGGCCCGGCCCTCAGCCGAGCGGGTCATGAGCCGCGCCCTCAACCCAAAAACGATCAAGAGGCTATGCCGGTTTCCTCCGGCATAGCCTCCGACCTGCGACTTCGCAAAGTCGGGACGACAGGATTTGAACCTGCGACCCCTTGACCCCCAGGAGTGAGGGGTGGCCACCCTTTCTGGGCATAACAGGCGAATCTTGGGCGCAGGGCGTGCGTCGGCGTGGGTGCCGCTCAGTGCTGCTGACACCGTGTGGTCCCCAACTGGTCCCCAGGCTCACAAGCCCCCGGCTTCCCTCACCACTGCCGGGACCGACGCCGCCTCGTCTACTCACCAGCGCGCCCCGAACCGCTAACTCGTCTTGGTGCCCGAGGTCTCGCCCGGCTCCTCCTACAGAGGTCCGCGGCGATCGATCACGGACACAACGGCAAGCTTTCGGAATACGTGCATGAACCACAGGTCCGGTTCATGGGCTGGAGGTTCTGCGGAGCCTAGCTGCCTACGCCACCGCCCAGAAGAGTGAGCGTGATCTTCTGAGGCGGCTCCCAGTTTTAGGCCAGAACCACCGCCGGGTCTGGAGGCATCTGGCGGTCACCATCCGCGATCTACTCGAAGAGCGCGGCGCCACGGATCCCCCGCATGAGTTGGTGGAGTCGACTGCCTTGCAGGAGTGGGACGAGATCGCGGTCGACCTGCGGATCCTCACCGCCCGCCGCTACGACCTGTCCGCAGACCGCACCCGCGCCATCAACCGGCTTCGCGCCCAACTGCTGGAGTACTTTCCGGCCCTTGAGCGTGCCTTCGACTACAACACCTCCAAAGCCGCGCTCACCCTCCTGGCCGGCTACCAGACCCTGCCGGCCTGCGGCGCATGGGCCAGTCACGGCTCGCCGCCTGGTTGGCCAACCGCAAGGTCCGCAATGCGTCCGCCGTCGCGGCCACAGCGATCGAAGCCGCGAACCTGCAACACACCCAGGTACCCGGCGAGAAGACGGCCGCGGCCATGGCATGCACGCTGACTCGAGCGGTCACAGACCTGGACCAGGAGATCGCCCGCATCGATACGCAGATCGAGGCCCGGTTGCGCGAGCACCGGCACGCCGAGGCGATCACCAGCATGCCCGGCATCGGCACCCTGCTCGGCGCCGAGTCGGTTGCCCGCACCGGTGGAGACATCGCCTCTTTCGGCAGCGCAGGGCGCCTGGCCGGCGTTGCCGGCCTGGCCCCGGTCCCGAAGGACTCCGGGAAGATCAGCGGCAACATGCGCCGCCCTCGCCGCTACCATCGCCGACTCCTGCGTGTCTTCTACCTGTCCACTCAAGTCGCCGCCCGCTGCTGCCCCGCCTCACATGCCTTCTACCAGCGCAAACGCCATGAAAAGAAGACACACAAGCAGGCCGTGCTCGCACTCGCCCGGCGGCGCCTCGACGTGCTGTGGGCGCTCATACGCGACCAACGCACCTTCACCGTCGAGCCACCTCGGCCCGACCACGCAGCGGCATAGCCACCACACCAGGCGTCACATCAGGCTTGACAATCCACATTGGGAATCACTGGGTCCTGGAGGCGGACATCACGGCGTGCTTCGACGAGATCGACCACACCGCCTTCACGGGCCGGGTGCGCGACCGCGTCGGAGACAAGTACGTCCTGGGTCTGGTAGGGCGGCATTCTCTCGCCGCTGCTGGCCAACATCGCCTTGTCCGTGCTCGACGAGTTCTTCGCCGAGCAGTGGAAGGCGGCCGGGAACAACAGCAACGCGCGGATCCGGCACCGCCGTCGCGGAGGAGCGACATACCGCCTGGTGCGGTACCCCGACGACTTCGTGGTGATGGTCGCCGGGGCCAAAGCGCACGCTGAAGGGGTCCGGGAGAAGGTCGCAGAGGTGCTCTCCCCAGTGGGCCTGCGCCTGTCGGAGGAGAAGACGGACATCGTCCATCTCGACGAGGGCTTCACCTTCCTGGGCTTCTGGCTGCGGGGCTGGACTGTGTACTTCCAGCACGGCGTTTCGTCGCACGCCTTCCACTACCTCAGTCACTACGTGTGATGGCCGGTTCTGCGATTTCGGTGTTCAACGAAGTGCCGCGTGACATCCGACGTCCCGACGGGAGGATCGCTCCAGATCCGCAGACTCTGTGGTGTCGTTTTCCCTGGTCCGCGCTCGCGTCACTTTCCCGTTTTTCTTCGCCTGCCCAAACGTGATCGGCTGCCTTCGGATTGACGGGAACCGTTCTCCGTCTCATAGTCAGAAGGGTGGACAAGTCAAGTGGCCTTTTCTGGCCTGGGAGTGCCAGGTCTGCCCTGATAGCAGCGGCCGTGATCTTGGTTTGCCTGCTCGCCGTGGCGGCTGTCCTGCGGGCAACCGCCGGGTGGCCGAGTGATAAACATGAAAACCTTGTCCTCATTGGAATTCTGATACTTGCATTGATTCCGATATTTCTCGTGGTCCTGGGCACGGCGAGTTCAGTCCAAGCATTCGGCTTGCGTCTACAGTTTCCCGAGGCCCGGCATGAAGTGCGGGAAGTCGCCGTCTCCCCGTCCATGGGCCTCCTGCCCGGTATTGCACTGATTGACAGCAGCACGGCGGAGATAATTGAAACATTAAGAAATGCCACTCGGAATGAAGTAGCGGTTGTGGACATCGAAGACGGGACGGCTTGGTGGGAATCACGCTTGCTGGTGTTGTGCGCTGGTGCCGCAAGACTGCAACGACCCAAGGCGATCGTCTTCTTGGCCACAATGGGCGACAGTGGTCCGGGCGTCTACCGCGGGTGGGCTCCGCCCGCTGATCTTCTTGGCCAGCTGCTGGCTCGCCCGGATCTGGCGAGCGCCTATCACCGGGCCATGCTCAAATATCGGCAGGCCCAGGAACCGCCGGCGTCTTTGCGGACGGACCATGAACGCTATAGCTTCATTCCTGAGCGGTTGCTGGCGGCGGAAGTCGGCCAGGAATTTGAGGTGCATGGAAACCAGAGACTGGTCACAGTTGCACGGCTTGATGAACTGTTCGAGCCGGTGCTCCGACGCGCGGCTGCGGACGTGGACGCCACACCGGGTACGTCGGAATCGTGGGAACAGAGAATTTTGAGCACAGAGGACGCTTTCGTCGCACTTACCCGCTGCGGGCGCTACCAGGGAATGTTTTCCAGAGAGAAGGGCGTCAACGACATTCTCCGGGCTATCCTCAAAGCGCAGACATAGCTCGTCTCAGTACGATCGTGTTCCCACATCCGAATGCCGACTATTGAGTGTTTTCCCGTCTGGTTGGCTTCGTAGCCGACGCCCGGTCGCCTGATCCACCCCACCGTCAGGGCCCCTTCGACCGAAGGCCGAAGTCCAGCTGTGGGAGCCGCCTTCCCATGCGACATCCTGCTCACAGGAGATGACGTGGACCGGGAGCAGAGTCACGAGCTCGGCGCTGGGCGCCACACCGAGCTCTTCGAGCAGAGCGTGTCGACACACCTCGAACTGGCGGATGGCATCAACCAGATTGCCCTCGGCCAGGTGGGCGCGGATCACCGCTCGGTGTGCGCTCTCCCGCAGTGGCTCGGCGCGAACCGCGGCAAGGCCCGCGTCGATGGCCTCGGCGTATCGCATCTGCCGGAGCATCAGGTCGGAGAGGGCCTCGAGGGCGTGAAGACGGGTCTGCCGAATCCGCTCCTGCTCGATCATCAGCCAGTCTTCGTACCAGCCGGGGAGGAGATCCTCTTCGAACACGTCGACCGACGCCGCATCGTGTGGCAATCGGTCCGTCGACGTTCTGCCCCGGGTAGCATCCATCAGCGTGCGGGCCGTGTGCAGCATGCGACGGACGTCCACCGAGACGGAGGCGGCCAGCACAAGTTCCCCAGCCCGGATATCGACCAGGCGGCATCCCTGTGCCAAGCGCCACAGCGCTGTGCGAAGCCGGGACGATGCAGTGGCTTCATCGGCTTCCGGCCAGAGTATGCAGGCAACCGCGGACCGAGTGAGCGGCCCCTGTAGAGCCAGCAGCGTCATGATCCGACGTGCGGTAGCCGGCAGTTCGGCCGGTTGCCCGTTCACCGACAACTTCCAGGTGCCGAGTAGTCGCAGAACCGCGCCCTGTTCCGGGTCGGTCGATGCCACGCTCTGACCAGTCATCTGCGGCTCCCACGGTCGGCCCGTTGGTGCCGACCATCGCGGGCGGCCACGGGGGATGTCAATGATCATCGCCGGGTGACTGGGCCGTTCGAGTAGTGGGCGGCGGCGGTGAAGTGGACGTGCGGGGAGGAACAGGCTGGATCTCCAGGTCGGCGCCGGTGGTCGCCGACCCGGAGATGCCGGCCGCCGGACCGGTCAACGAGCGAACCCTCAGCCCACGGGCGAAGGCTGGGATGGTCAGCGGTGTGACGTGCTGTCGGTTCTCCTGCCTGAGAAATCGGCACCGCGTCCATGCCCTCAGGACCCCCGTTCGTTGCTGGTGAGCAGCACCTCCAGGTCATACAGGGCCCGGACCAGTGCCTGGCGCCGGGCAGCGGCAAGCCGTCCGACCTCCTCGAGCTGTTCTTCGCTCGCCTGTCGGGCGCCGGTGGCAGCGTCGTGGGTTGGCGAATCCGACGGCGAGTGCTCGATCACGGCATGCGCCAGGTGCATCCGCTGTCGCAGTTCGTCCGATCGCCGGGCCTCCAGGTCGTCGATACCGTTCAGCTCCTGGTGGACGAGGGTCTGCAGGGTCCGCAGGGTCGTCTCCCGCGGGTCGGCTCCACTGATCAACTCTGGCTCCTAGATACTCGAACCGGCGGGATACTTCGTTTTACAGCACGACGTTCAGCCGTTCCCACCACCAGGCGGACTGTGACCCGTTGAGCTCGATCGCGCCGTTGGTCACGTTCCCCACGACAGCCGCGGCAGGCTGGCCCTCGTGGTTGCGGTCCGTTTGCCGGACCTCCACTTGCATCGGCACACCACCCGACCCGATGTGATTGGCGGAGGCCACCAGGGATTCGACGCTTCCGGCGACGATGGCGGGTGCTGCGTCGGTGTCGTCCGCGCCCGTCCGCCGCACCCGGTTGTCGCTGAACAGCAGCGGCCCGGCGAGGGCGAAGACGACCACTTCGGTGATTCCCGCCGCCTCGATCTGGTTGCCCCGGATCGTGGTCGCGGGGGTCGCGGCGGGCCGGGCGCCGAACACCCGCGACGGGGTGACGCGGACGACGCCCTCCGGTAGCTCGACGTAATGGACCGGGGACGCCGCCTCGAACTCGTGCACGACGGCCCCGGGGATCCTTGTCGGCCGTGCTGCGGTAGCCGGCTCCAATGCCCTCAGCATGATCGCCCAGGCCGCCCGGGAGATTCCGACGCTGTCGGCCGGCTCGGGACTGCCGTCGATCACGTTGTCGACGATGTCCAGTCTCCGGTGCCAGGGCTGCGCCGCGATGCCGATGGTCTGCGCCCGGCCCTCCGCCGACGCCAGGCCGGTGATGGTGTTCTCGCGCACGATCAGCGCATCGCAGTCCTCGACGGAGATGCCCGTGAGCAGCTTGTCGCGGGCCCCGATGTCGTGCACCAGGTTGCCTCGGACCTCGCCATCGCTGACCCGTACCAGTTTGATGCCCACGTACCGCACCAGGCGCTCACGGGATCCCGAGGTCGAGCGGATGTCGTTGTCCCGGACCACGATCCGCACGCCGTCGGCCGTGCTGTTCTCCATGGCGATGCCACCCTGGGCGCCGTCCACCCTACAGCCACTGATGTCCACGTCCTGTTGGGTTCCCTGCAACAGGACGCCGTAGCCGGCGGCCCGGATGACGCAACCGCCTACCCGGACGTCGGACAACACCCCGGTGAGCCTGCCAGCGTTGAGCAGCACGCCGGACCCGTCCGTGGACTGCTCGGTACCGCTGGGCAAGCCCACGATCTGCGAGTCGAGGAGATCAGCACCCGAGGACCCGATCCATGCCCCGGCGGGCCTGCCCCTGAGCAGGCATCCGCGTACCGTGAGCGTTCCCCCGGCCGTGGCTGCCGCTTCCCAGAGCAGGGCCGGATACCGCGCCCCCGAAACCACCGAGTCCCGGATGACCACCCCCAGCGCGGTACTCACCGATTCGTCGGCATACACGCCGGCCAGTGCGCCGACCACGACCGAGTCGGCGAGTTCGAAGCCGCCGAGCAGCAGGCCCCGGGTATCGGAGCCGAACAGGTCCAGCGGCGCGACACCGATCCCGGCGACCAGCACGCAGTCGCGTACCGCGAGAGATCCGACCGCCCCGCCCAGTGCCAGCGCCACGCCTGGGGACAGGTCGGCCTCGGCCAGCGAGACCAGGTCCCGTGCACCGGTGTCGTCGGCCGTCGCCTCACCGGCCGAGGCGAACCAGCCCAGTTCCCCGAGCAGACCGGAGTGGACAATCCCGCACCGCACCACCTCGAGGCCGATCGAGCGGGTCACCGCGATGCCCACGGGCATCTCGTCCTGTCCCTGCTCCGCCGCCCCCATGACGATCGACAGGTCACTGATCACCACGCCCTGACAGCCGTCCAGCCTCAGCGCGGGTCCGGTACCGGGGTATTCGAGGACCGTCTGCCAGCCGTGGCCGGAGATGGTTACCGACCGGCCGGAGGTGACCGCCACCGTTTCACGCAGCCGGTACCGCCCGGTCTGCAGACAGACCCGGCCGCCGGTGGCCGCGACTCGGTCCACCGCCTTCTGGATGGTCAGCTTCCCGGAGGCGTGCGACTCCGGCGTCACGCACACCGTGCAGTCGCCGCACCCACCGCCCTCTCGCACCGGCGGCCAGATCGTCCGGCAGTCGCTCACCGAGCCGCCCGCGAGGTCGATCACGGCCAGCCGGCCGTAGAAGTGCTTGGGGCCCTGGGGCGGCGCCTTGTCGAGGTGCTCGATCCGGCCGTCGGCCGAGCGGGCGGTGAACGTCCAGTGGTCTCCGGTGCGCAGCAGGCCGCCCGCCGGGGCGTCGGAGAAGGCGACCTGGACGCCGTCCTCCAGGACCAGGCCGCCGGTGCTGTCGGCGACTTTGAGCGTGCCGACCGTGCCGGCCTGGTCCCACTGACGCAGCCGGGTCCGTCTGCCGGGCGTCACCGGCAGGAAGGCGGTGGGCAGTGCGGCCGACAGGGTCACCTCCTGGGTCATGTCGTCGACCCGGTCGACGGTCATCACCTGGGCCAGGAAGCCCGGCTTTCCCAGCAGCTCGTGCTCCTCGTCCACCACCTCCACCCAGGCACCCTCGCGCAGTCTCTCGACGTCGTCGCGCCCGGTGCGAGCGACGGAGAGGACGGTGCCGGTCGTGTCCACGCCGAGGACGGCCGTCGCCACGCTCGCGTTGGTCCGCGACCATTTGAAGGTGGCCTGGGCGAGCGTCCCGCCGTCGTGCACCTCCACCCGGTACAGCCGGTTGTCCCAGCCCCGGTAGCCGCTGTCCGGCGGCACGCTGCACGGATCGGTGTCGGCCGGCACGCCGACCTCGGCGGTGGTGAGCCGGCCGGCCGAGGGGGCGGTCGCCGCCGCCCAGCCCGGCACCTTCTCGTTCGGCGTGCTGCACCTGAGGTCACGGGAGCCGGCGGCGAGCAGCTTCACCTGCCAGACCGTTTGCATGCGTGCCGCGGTGTCCACCCCGACCGCGGGGTCGGTGAGACCCGCGTCCTCGACCGCGGTGACCTCCCGCTCCCACGCGTCGACGTACACCAGGTACCGTCCGGCGCCCACCGCGGGCGGGTTCGGGTAGTAGGGCTGCTTCTCGTAGGGAACGGGCGCGTCGCCGCGCAGGTCCTGCAGCCCGCGCTCGACGTGCCAGGGGCTGCTGCCGTGGTTGTCCAGCTCCAGGCCGTGGACGTAGAGACGGCCGAGTCCGATGGTGAAGGACGCGCCGGCGGCGGCGATCCGGAAACCGGTGGCGCCCGGCGTGGCGCCCGCATCGAGGTCGAGCGGGGCTGTGCACGGGCCGAGGACGTCCAGGGCGAGCGCGCGCAGCCGGTGGTCGACCGCATCCGCGAGCTCGTTGAGGTCGGCGTCCAGCAGCACGCGGCCCTGCTGCGTCCTGGGGCGGTTGAAGTCGTCCACCGGGTCGTAGCTGAGGCGGGTGTAGTCCCCCGGCATGCGCTGCTCCTTCGGGTGTGCTCAGACGTGGTTCAGTTGATGAGGCTGGTGCCCGCTGTGATCCCCGCGGGGAGGTACTCGTCGAGCCGACGGCGGAGATTGTCCAGCCGCTGGGCCTGCTTGACGTGTCCGTATGCGCCGATCTCGCTGCCGTCCTCGGCGCCGGTGGCGATCTCGGCCGGGCAGGACGGCCCGAGTTGGGCGAAGCCCGGGTCGCCGTACCGGCGGGAGACGAACACCGGCCGGACCCGGCGGCGTTCGGCCGCGGCCGAGGCGGCCCGGGCAGCGAGGTCGGTCATCCCGGCGAGCGCTCGGGCCACCGCGAGCTCGGGCTGGCAGGCGAACCGGCGCGGGGTACGGCTGCCGTCGGGCGCGACGTAGCAGTAGCGCAGGCAGCCCTGCTGGGTGCGGGCAGCCATCACCCGGTCACCGAACAGGCACTCGCTCGCCTCCACGGTTCGGGCGGAGACCTCGCCGAGGAAGGTGCTGCGCTCGGCGCGCAGACCGGTCTCCGGTGCTGCCGGGCCGCCCAGCGTGTCGGTGCCGGTGCCGCGCGAGAGCACCGAGTCGAGCAGAAGGATCTCGTCGGCGGCCGCGTCCAGCACGATCTCGCCGAGGATGCTGAAGGCGAGCTGGACACGCAGCCGCGGCGACGGCCCGGAGACCCTGATGCTCGGCCCGTCCGCCAGCGGGGCACCGGTGGCATCGTGTGCTCCGCCCGGAGGCAGGGTGCAGTGCAGCAGCCGCAGTCGCGCGAGTTCGGCCCCGGTGGTGATCCGGCCGTCCAGGGCGACACCGGACAGGGTCAGCGAGCCGTCGCCGTCCACGGTCAGTACGGCATCCTGTGTGACCGGGCGGAGCACCGGGCGCTCGAGGTCCGCGGCCTCGATCACCAGGGTGCGTCCGGCGAGCGCGAGGTCGCCCGGAAGCCGGTAGGTCTCGCTGTCCAGGAGCCGGACGAGGGTGTGCCGGGCCGTGCTCGCGGCCCAGTCGGTCAGAGCGTCGGTCAGCGCGGTGCGGTCGGCGCCCTGGGCGGCCACGGTGATCACCTGGTCGGGCGCGGTCCCGACCAGCCAGCCCGACCGGTCGTAGTTGCCGCCACCGATCGTTCCGGCCGCGCCGTGGAAGAACGAGGCGCGCAGCTCGGACGGCAGTGCCAGCTGGTCGCCCACCGCCACCCGGCCGTGGCGGACGTCGACGGCGAGCACCCGCCCGGTGGGCCGGGCGGCGGGCCACGGGGCGAGCCGGCGGCTGACCACCTGGGCCGCGTACGCCGTGTCGGGGGCGGTCTCGTCGGCGGCGGGCGTGACGAACAGTTTGTCCAGCCAGACGCCCAGGCTCGCCGCCGGGGCGCCCGGTTCCTCGCCCACTGCGCCGTACAGCACTGTGTGCGCAGGACGGGCGTCGGCGGGCGGCAGGAGTGGCGCCTGACGGTGCGCCAGCAGATCGGTCTCGAACAGCGCCGGGGCCAAGGGGGCCGGTACTGCCGCGGCCTGGAGCTGCGGTGGCAGCTCGGCATCGCGGCTGCCTGGGGTGAACAGCGGTCGGTCCAGGCCGAGCGGGTCGAGCCGGAAGCGCCAGGGGCGGTCCGCCGGGCTCGCCATCACCCGGCGATGGGCCACCGCACGCTGCCGGTGGACGGCGATCGTCACGTGGGCCGGGTGGTACCAGCCCCGCGGGCCGTCCGGGCGGCGGACGTCGGCGAACCGGCTGGTGCGGTCGAACGGGGTGCCGGTCAGGCTGCTGTCGAGCCGGGTGGTGGGCCGGGCGGTGCCGAGGTCGGGCCGCGAGTGCCGCAGGTGCTGTGTCCAGCCGGTCCGGGCGAGCCCCTCGACCAGGTGCACCGGGAAGCCCGACGCGTAGTGGGCGATGTCCGCGATGCCGAAGACCGTTCCCTTGCGGCGGCGCAGGGCGATGGTGCGGGCGATGTCCGCGCGGGCGCTCGCCCCGGCGGGCGGCAGCAGGCGCGGGCCGCGCAGGTCCTCGAACTCGATCAGCGCGGTGGCGTCGTCCTGGGACCGGGCGGCGTCGTACAGCGGGACGGCGCCGATGAGTTCGGCGAGGTAGGGGACGACCCAGTCCTCGCACGTCTCGATGAACAGGTTGTCGTAGCCGCGGGCCATGTCTGCGGCGAGCGCGTCCGCCTGCTCGCCGATGATGCTGAGCAGCGCCCGCAGTGGTTCGCCCGCCTCGGCATCGCTCACCCGGATCGCGGCGGGGAGCTGGGCGTAGAGCCGGTCGGCTGCGGTCATTCGAGGCCTCCGGTGGTCGGCGTCGGTGGAGCGGCGACCAGAGTCACCGTCAGGTCCTCGGCGGTGAGGGACGGCAGCTCGGCGGGCAGGACGGTGCCCTGGGGGTCCGTGCGGACGCCGAGCAGGCGCAGCCGTTCCGGCAGCGGATCGGTGCCCGCTCCATGCGCGGTCAGGTAGGCCTCCCACTCGGTGTCGGTCAGGCCGTCCGGACGGAGGAATGCGAGCTCGGTGATGTTCACCGCCGCGACCCCTCGCACGTCGGACGTCGCGAGGTACAGGTCCGACAGGTGCAGGGGGCGGGCGAGTGCGGTGCGGTCGAAGGAGAGCCGGTGGGACAGGGCCTGGCGCACGGCTGCGAGCACGCTGTTGGCATCCGCGCCCGGATCGGGCACGACCGTGGCGGTGATCGTGACCGGGACCGGGACGTGGTCCTGGACCACCACCCGGCGGTAGGGCGGGCTCGCCGAGGCCACCACTTGGGCCAGCAGCCGGAGGCTGGCCGGGGCGAACGTGCCGCCCGCCGGAGCGGCGACCGTGACGGCGATCAGCATGCCCCGGCCGTCCCAGAGCGTCGCTGAACTCGCCTTGGCCACCTGACCGGTGGCGATCAGCATGTCCACGCAGTCGGCGGCACTGACCGCCCGGCCGAGTACCCGGGCGATGCCTGGGGCCCGCTCGCGTAGCGCAGTAGCGTTCTCCTGGTCGGCACCTCCCTGCGCGGCGGCCGGGTTCACCACCGCCTCGACGCCGGGCAGCCGGTGGAGTGCCTGGGTCAGGCTGCCCGCGCGCACCCGGCCGGCGAGCCCCGCGCCGTGCCGGTAGACGGCGACGAGGTTGGATGCGCCGGTACGGGGGCGGGCACCGGTGGCCGAGTCGCCGAACTGGACGGTGGTCGAGCCGTCGGGTTCGGTGCGCAGGGCGAACACCTCGTCCTCGGGGCCGGCCGCGAGCAGTTCGGGCACCGCGGTCCAGGCCAGGCCGTCCACCCGGACGGTCAGCGCGGGCACCGAGCCCTCGGGCGTCGGCGCGGGCACCCGGGTCAGCGGGCCCTTGGCGAGCGCGAACCGCTGGAACGTGGCCGAGGCGTCGCCGGAGCCGAGCACTTCGCCGGGCACGGTGGTGCCGTGGCCGGCCGCGGCGGCGTTGCCGAGCAGGCTGGTGGTGGCGGCGTCGAGGGCGGCCGTCTCGTCCGGGCTCGCGCCGACTGGCACGACGAGATGGCAGGACGTGCCCGGCACCGCGTCCGGGGGCTCGCGTCGGGCCTGGTGTTTCAGGGCGGTGGCGACGACGTGCCCGGAGGAGTCGGCGAGCATCACCCGCCGTCCCTCGATCAGGTCTGCCGGGGAGATGACGGGTGCCTGCGACCGGTCGGCGTCGGGAGGACCGACCACCCTGACGGCATCGCCCTCGGCGAGCCCGGGAATCCACAGTTCGCTCCCGAGCGTGGCCGGATAGTCGTAGTCCAGCAGCGGCAGGCGGTCGCCGTGCAGTTCGGTGATCCGCGCACAGCGCCGGTCCGGGATCTCCGGAAACGCCGGTGAGGTGCTGACCAGCGCGACCGGGGCCGTGACACCGGCGATGGTCTCGACGTCCGTCTCGACGGCGGTCACCGTGACGACCTGGGTGAACTCCTCGGTCTTCGCGGAGTTCCGAGGGGTGATCACGACGAGCAGCCAGGTGCCGACGGCCAGGTCCTGGTGCGTGCCTTCCAAGGGCAGTGGCCGGCCGGCTCCGACATCGAGTCCGGGGGTGGGCTGCCCCCAGTCCCAGCGGACGCCCCCCGGCACGGACGGGTCGGGATGCGCTGTGGGTGGTGTGGTGTCCGGCGCATCGTGGCCGAAGACGCGGAGCGTTCGCTTCGGCCGGAAGACCGCGGTGCCCTTGCCGGGGCCGAAGTGCAGCCGCAGGCCGGCCGGTCCGGAGTCCACCGCGGTCACGACAGTGCGGACCGCTCCGTCGGGGCCGTGTCCCTGGGTGACCAGCACCACCGGGTCGCCGGGTCGGACCTGATCCCGGACCGCGGGCGAGTCGGCCGGATCGACCAGGACGCCCCCCGGGGCGGTCAGCGGGTTGTCGCCCTTGTCGAAACGGACGGGCTTTCCGAACGCGGGAAGCGAGTTGAACCGCCAGTCGGCCGCGCAGTCCTCCAAGGTCTCGAAGGTCTGCGGTTCCTCCCCGGGACCGGGCACACTCTGGACCGCGAAGCCGGTCGGTACGCTGACGGCAGTACGCGCGCCGAGGGTGAAGGCGAGCGTGGTGGTGGCGGAGACGCCCGGACGGGGGCGGTAGCCGATCAGCCGGACCAGGCGGTGCAGGCTCTCGTCGCGGGTGGCCGTGCCCAGGTAGGCCTCGTTGGCGTACCGCTCGCCGTAGAAGGTGAGCACGTCGGCGAGCACGGCCCACTGTTCGACCAGCGCGACGGCGTGGTCGTCCGGGTCGCGGGTGGTGAGCGCGGCGAGCTCGGAGCGGACGGCGATGCGTTCCAGCATGGTCCGGCGAAATGAACCGAAGGTGCCGATCCGGGTGCGCAGGCTCGGCAGTCCGGGCGGGTTGTCCACCGGCAGTGGCGTGTCGGGCAGGGTGCTGGGGCAGGTGTCGCGGGGCCTCACGGGGTACCTCCGTCGATGTCCAGGCGCAGCACGCCGCGCCCCGGCAGGCTGGGGTCGTCGTCGAGCCGGAGCACCTCCCAGGGCGCCACGTCGAGTCGCCCTGCGGCGAGTTCGCCGTTGTCGGACTGGTCGTAACGCCGCAGCAGGACAGCCTTCACCGAGTCCACACCGGGTACGGCGGCCACCGTCGCGTAGAGCTCGCCGAGCAGCAGGGGCCGTCCGAAGGTGAGCGTCGCCGGAGCCAGCAGCCCTGGGCGCCCGCCGGGCAGCCGGCGGGCGAGCAGGGCGTCCCGGACGGCGTGGCGCACCACGGACCGGCTGTGGCCGGCCGCGGCGCACACGTGCAGTTCCAGTTCGACGGGGACGAACCAGGGCGGCCGGACGTCGACGTCCTGCCCGGCGAGCCTGACGGCGTCCATGGCGGCGAGGATCCGGGCCCGCAGGCCGGCGGACAGTTCCTGGTGGCTGCCGCCGATGTCGACCAGGTCGGCCGGGTCGGTGGGGAGCGCGGCGATCAGCCAGGTGTACCAGCTGCCGGTCCACCGCAGGGCGGCCACGGCCGCCCGTACGCTCGGCAGACGCAGTACGGCGTCGACGGCATCCCGTTCGGTGACGGCGCGTTCCGAGTGGGACCGGTAGGCGTCGGGGGCGAGCTGCCTGGCGTGCTCGGTGGTCTCCGGCTCGGTGCCGCCGGTGGCGGGCAGCGGGTTGCGGACCGTCTCCACCTTGCCGGTGTCGGCGGCGGCCAGGCCGATGTGGATCAGTGATTCGGCTCCGACATTGCCGGCGGTGCCGTTGCCGGTGCGGTACCGGGCCAGGAAGGTGCTCGCCTCCAGCGGGGGGCGGCCGAGCGTGCCGTCGCCGAACCGGACCAGGCCGTGGCCGGTGTCGTCCACCTCGACGACCAGATGGAGGTCGTTCGGGCCGCTGTCGAGCAGGTCCGGTACGGGCGTGTACACCTGATCCCGACCGGAGCCGGGACGGGCGGTGACCGACAGGGCCGGCACCGCGTCCTCCGGTCCTCCGGTCAGCTGCGTGCGCTCGGCGCCGAGGGCGCCGATCTGGTGGGTGAGCGGGGCGTCGGGCAGGCGCAGCCGGAGTGGTGGCGGGCCGCCGAGCGGTCCGGCGGCGGTGGGGCTCCAGTCCTGGGGGCGGACGTCGACGCCGTCGCGGGTGATGCCGTGATCGGCCAGGACCAGATTGCCACGGGCGACCGAGACGTCCGGCACCGGGTCCCCGTCGGCTCGTACCGCGCGGACGCACACTGCGCGGTCGGGCGCGTCCGTCTCGGCCCAGCGCACGGCGAGCAGCGGGAGCGCCGGAGAGGTGTCGTCGGTGCGCTCGGCGAGCTGTACCTGGCCCTCGGAGTCCCGCCCGTAGTCGGCGAGGTACGCGGGGTCGCTGCCGGGCTGGACGTCCGTCAGCCGGACCACCCAGCGGGCGGTCGGGTCGGCGTCGGCGGGCGCGCCGGTGCCGGGCGAGCGGACCTGCTCCAGCAACAGCAGGTCACCGACGGTGAGTCGGGGAAGTACGGCGGTGCTCGGCTGCGCCCGGTCCTCGGCCCACAGCCAGGCGGTCGTGGCACCGGGAGGCAGCCGGAAGACATCCTCACCCCAGTGGTGGACGTGCAGCAGGTTGCCGCGCGGATGGGCCTTGAGTCGGTGCGTGGTCTCGAACACCACCGAGCCGGACAACGGCGGGAGTTGCAGGGCGGCCGGGGTCAGCAGGCCGGCCGGGACCGCCACGGGCGGGGCGGTGCTGGTGCCCGGCAGCGGCCCGGGGATCCGGGTGAGCACCCGAGTACCGGCCGGTACGGTGACCGGCGCCGTGACGGCCAGGTACACGGCCGTCGCCGCGTTGCGGCCCTGGTGCAGCCGGTAGTCCACGAGGGTGAGGTGCCTGCGGACGGACACCCGGCGCCGGGCGGTGTCCAGGTACGCCTCCAGGGCGGTTGCGTCCTGGGCGTACGAGAGCTGGTCGGCGTGGAATGCCAGCAACTCCAGGAGGGTGATCGCCAGGTCGGCCGGGTGCTGGTCGGACAGCGAGGGGTGGCGCTGGGCGGAGAGGTCGAGCAGCAGCCGGCGGAAGCTCGCGAAGTCCTTGGCGAGGGTGTCGAGCAGCGGTTCCGGCCCGGCCGGGTCGTCGGCCTCCGCGGGCGGCCGGCAGTCCAGGTCGGACGGACAGGCCGCCATGAAGGAGAACCCGATCCGGCGTAGCACCGGGTCCAGGTCGGTGACCGCGAGTTCCAGCTGGTACGTCGAGTGGTCGCCGCCCCTGTCCACCCGGACGTCGAGGGTGCGCGGGTCGTGCACGGCGACCGTCAGCGTCCGGATGGCGCGCACCCGTTCCCCGCCCTTGACCAGCACCCGGTCCGGCTGGCTGACCAGCTGCCAGGGGTCACCGCCGGTGGGCAGGTCGCTCAGCACGCCGACGGTGAGCCTGGTGTGGTCGGTGGGATCGACCTCGACGTAGTCGATGCCGTTGCCCCGGCCCTCCTCGGTGATCAGCTCGGCGCGGCGGCGGGAGAGCGGCGACGGCGGCAGGATGGCGTCCGTCATGCCGGCACCACCACCTGGCTGCTGCCGGGCGTGCCGTCGGCGCGACGGCGGTAGGCGACCGTGACGACCAGGCTGCCGTCCTCGCGTGCCTCGGCCGTCACCTGGTCGATGCTGATCACGTCGTCGAGCCACGTGTGCAGCTGTGCCTGGACCAGCGCCTGGGTGGTGGTGGCCATGACATCGCCGAGCGGGGCGAAGACCATCGCCCGCAGGCCGCAGCCGAAGTCGGGCCGCATGACGCGTTCTCCGGGCTCGGTGAGCAGGACGAGTCCGATCAGGTCGCGGATGTGCTGGTCGGGATCGGCGCTCGCGGTGCGGCCGGTCCCGTCGGGGCGGAGCGGGAAGGCGAGCGGACCGGTCATGAGGCGTCCACCCTGATGTTCACGGTGCAGGGGTGGTGGGCCGAGTCCCACGCCAGCAGCCCGTCCGAGGCATGGTCGTGCAGATGCTCGACGACCGCCTGCGAGATCGCCACGAACAGTGCGCGGCGGGCGCGGGCGTCAGGGCTGTTGTCGTCCAGCGCGAATGGCTCCTTGCCGGTCTCGGTGCGGACCAGGTCGTGGAGCTTGTGTTCGATCGTGGCGGCGAGCGAGCCTGCGAAGGCGGCCGGAGTGTCGGTGCCGCCCTTGTCGCCCATGCCGCCGGGCCGGAATCCCGTCATGTTCCTCACTCCACGAGGTTCTTGGTGCTGAGCATGCTGGCTGGTGGCGGGGTGAACGGGGCCACCGGCGGGGCTGGGGTCACCGGCAGCGCTCCCGCGGCGAGCTGGCCGGGGTGGATGTGCGTGTTGAAGAGCGTGGTGAGCTGAGTGAGGTAGCTCAGCAGCTGGGTGCCGAGCACCGCCGGTTCGGTGGCCTGCTGCCCGTGGGCGATCACCGGTGCTTCGAGGGTCACCTGGGTGAGCGCCTTCAGGGTGACCTGGCCGGACTGTGCCTTGATCTCCAGCAGGTTCTGGCCGGTCAGGTCACTGACCGTCAGGGTGTGGCCATCGTCGTCCAGGGCCACGGTCAGGCCGGTCTCGCTGGTCAGCTCGCGGCGGGCCGGACTCGGCAACGGCGAGGTCGGTTCGCCCGGGGCCTCCAGAGGACCCCACCAACCGCCGGACCAGATCGGGCGGGAGGGATCGCCGGCCTCGAACTCGACCCAGGCCGGGGCACCGACCGGCGGGATGGTGTACAAGCCCGAGCGCTGCCCCGCGTACGGCGTGCAGGGCAGCGCCCAGCCGGTCTCCACATCGCCGAGGACCTCGGGCACCTTCGCCTTGACCCGGCCGGACTTGAGCGGGTCATCGACGCTGGTGATCGTTCCCCGGTACTTGCCGTAGTAGCGGTCGGTCCTCGCCCCGACCGCGAGCAGCGCATGGTCCAGCATGTCCGCGGTCACCCCCCGAGTGCGCCGAGCAGCCCGTCATTGCCCACCGCGTTGCGCACCGCGGTGAACCGCTGGGTGTAACCCCCGGCTGGGCTGATCCGGTGCACGACTCTGCGGACCAGCCAGGAACCGCTGTACGCCTCGCCCGCACCGCCGAGCCGGATGACGTCGCCGGGCCGCAGCGGCCCGACGGAGGCGTCCACGGTGCCTTCGGCGGTGATCGCCAGGGCCGACCGGTCGACCACGGCCTGTGCTGCCGTGCGTAGGTCGCCCGCGTTGGTGAGCCCGGTGCCGGTCAGTCTCGTCACCGGGGCCGGGCTGATCCGGGACAGCACGCTGGTCCGGCCGATGGTCGAACCGGCCTCGTCGACGGTGGCGGACTGGGTGGCGTGCCGGAAGTCCAGCGCGTCTGCCGTGGCGGTGGTGGGCCGCAGCATGTCCTGGCTGATCCGCAGGTCGGTGACACTACTGGAGTCGCCGGCCCGGACGGCGAGCGTGGCGACGGGGTCGCCGTCGGCGGACAGCTGGTGGAAGTGTCCGATCTCCAGACCGGTGTTGGGCTGAGGCAGGGTGTACACCTCGAAGCCGTTGCGTCGGGCCAGGTGGCGCAGGAAGCGGATGTCGCTGCCGCGCTGGATCGTCGTGCCCTCCGGTTCGATCAGCACCGGTCCGGTCGGTGTCACCTGGGGAATGAGCCGGTGGGAGGCGAAGATCTGGGTGGCGATGAGGAAGTCGGGAAGATTGGGCCAGGCCTTGGTGTGGTCCTGGAGGTTCATCAGGGCGGTGGCGTCCACGCCGCCGATCTCCATGGAGGAGCCGCCGGTGGTCTCGCTGTAGATCACGGACCGGGTCGCCACGTAGCCGGTGAACAGGAAGGTGGGCAGCGGGCCGGTGCCGATCACGGCGCCGATCCGGACGCTCTGGCCAGGGGTGAACCGGTCCGGTTCGGTCAGTGGCCAGTCCCCGCTCGGGCCCAGCCCCGTGCCGAGCCGGAGCCGGAAGGTGCCGGAGGTGTCGAGGGTGGTCTCGATGACGAGCTCCTGAAGGGAGTTGACCACTTCAGCGGGCCCGGGGCGGTTGTCGAGCAGCAGGACGACGGTGGTCGCGGTCACGGCAGCACCTCCGCCGAGACCGGTTGGGGAAGGTCGATCCGGCTTCCCGGGCTGTCCAGCATTGCCGCCGGTCCGTCAGCGGCGGTGGCCGGATTGGCGTCCGCGATGTGCCACCAGGCACCCGCGTCGCCGTAGGCCCGGGCTGCCAGCATGTCGAGCCGGTCGTGCGCCCGGACCAGGTAGCCGGTGGTGGGGCCGGTGGCAGGCGGGATGCGCAGGTTGACCCACGGCCGGGCCCGGCCCTGGTCGTCGACGTACGTGGCGACCGGGACGTCCCGGTAACGGCTGCTCGGGTCGAACATGCGTGGCCTCACGGTGCTCAGAGGGGCAGGACGGACGGGGCGTGTGCGGCTGACTGGGCCGTGTTGACGGCCGCGAGCGCCTCGCGGGCCACGGCGTGCACGGTGACGAGCGCCTTGACGGCCGACGGTGCCTGGTCGAGCTCGTTCTTCGTCAGGGTGGTCAGCTGGAGGTCGGCGCGGGCGCTGATCGGGTTCAGGCGGGCGTCGAAGGCCTGCTCGGTCACGGTCAGCCCGGCGACCCTGACGGGCAGCACCCGTCCGATGCCCCAGACGAACACCGTCCACGGCACGGTGGCCGGCTTGATGGTGCTGAGACCGATCTTCGACAGTTGGTCGGTCAGCGCGGTCATCACGGTGGACGGGTGGATCAGCTGCTCGATCGCCGAGATCACCGGCAGTAGACCGCTCACCACGGTGACGGGGTTGGCCGACGGCTGTTCCAGCTGGTCGGTCGCGTCCAGGTCGAGCGTGACGGTCAGGTTCTCGACGGGTGTGTTCACCGGGGTGGTCGGTTCGCCGGCGCCGGGCGCAGCCTTGCCACCGGTGGCCTGGCCGAGATCGAAGCGACGGGTGAGAGTGTCGGGGTTGAGTGGGAACACGATCAGCTGGGTGGGCACCGGGACGCTCAGTCCGAACGCCAGAATCGCGCCCTTGGTGACCCGCGGCCGCCCGGGGAACTCGGTCATCTACAGCCCCAATCCCGCGCGGATCTGGGCGCCGATCCGGCCGGCCAGCGCGCGTACGTCGATGTCGGGCACGATCCACTGGATGTCCTTGGCCTCGGGCAGCCGCAGCGGCTGGTCCGACTGGTAGTGGAAGGGCGCGACCATTCCGAACTCCAGCCCCGTGGCGTACGAGTAGGCCGCCAGCCGGTAGGGCCAGCGCTTCTCGCCCAACAGCACCGCGTGGGCGACGATGTCCGCGTCGATGGCCAGCGTGAGCACCGGCTGCACCCGGATGGCCGCCGACGTGTCGAAGGTCAGCACATGCCTGGCGTACGTCAGCTTTGCACCGGCCTCCAGGCCGCCTTTCAGCACGACCCCACCGGTGACGGTGATGCCGGCGGTCACGCTCCCGACCGCGACCGAGAGGCCCACCCCGGCCCGCACATCGAGCTCCAGCCCCGCCTGCGCGGGCAGCACCAGCCGCGCCTCGGCCCCCACTTCGAGGTCGGAGTCCTGCTCCAGCGGGTTGAACGCGGCCGAGATCACCATGTCGCGGATCTCGCCCGGGCCGAAGCTGTACTGCGCCGCCATCCCGGCGCTGATCGTCGCCACCAGGCCGATCGACTTCGGCCCCAACGGGATGGCGAAGAGCGGGATCTCCGGCAGGTCGTAGTGGAACAGCTGGTACCGGTTGCCGCGCCGCTCCAGGAACCTGTACGGCGGGAACCGCAGCTCACCTTCCACCCGGAGCCGCTGATCCGGCGACAGAACGAGCACGGCCTTGCCGGTCAGGCCTTCCCGGACGGTGACGAGAGCCTCGCCCCGGCCGGAGATCCGGCCCTGCTCGTCCAGCACGACCTTGAGGCTGCCGTGGACCCGGCCGTGCTCCAGCGCGGCGGTCCCGTGGCCGGTGAACCTGTCGTCGCGGTAGGCGACGGTGAGATCGCCGGAGACGCCGTGGACGGCGAATGTGGTGTGCCCGGTGCCGGTGAGGTGCTCACCGTCGTAGGAGACGTGGAAGTCGAGCTCCTGGAGCCCGGGAGGGGTGAGTTTGACCAGCCCGGCGTAGACGATGCGGTCGCCCTTGCTGGAGACCTCCAAGTTCGCGACGGTGGTGCCGATCTGCAGGCCGGCGGTGCCGGACGCCTGCCACCCCACGCCGTCGAAGCCGACCCGTACGTCCGCGCTGCGCACCAGCCCGGACGGGCGTGTGCTCTTGACGTCGGCGTGACCGCGGAGTCCGGTCCCCGGCCGGTACTCGACGGTGCCCTTAGCCTCGTCGGTCCCCGGAATCCGGGCCCGTACCGCGCCTGCCGCGAACAGCCCGTCGGAGTCCACCTTGGCATCCAGCCGGCCGGTGATCCGTTGCCCCAGTGCGAAGCCGACGTGTCCCTCCGCGGAGAACGGCTCGGCGAGGTTCACGCTCAGCGTGGACTCGGTGACCTCGAAGGGCGGCAGTGTGAGCTCTTCGGGCTTGGGGTTGACGGAACCCTTCAGGCCGTCGGAGTCCAGCTCGATCCCGATGTCCACTCCGCGCAGCAGCGGCACGTCGGGCTTGATGACGCCCTTGCCGACCAGCCCGCCTTCCGTGAGGTCCACATCGAGGTGACCACTGCTCAGAAAGGGGTAGGCGACCTTCAGTTTTTTGTCCTGCGGGTTCAGCTTCAGTACCCCGTCGGCCCCCACGTTCAGCCGGATCGGTGCCCTCGCTTCCTCGGACTCGCCCTTCTTGGGCTTCGCGCCCTTTGCGTGTTGCAGGAGGAGCGGGATCTTGGTGCCCTTCTTGGAGTTCGCACCACGGGTGTCCACCCTCGCCGTGATGTAATCGGCTTTCTTCCCACGGTGCAGGGTGTCTAGGATCAGAACCGGAATCAACAGGCGGGCGTTGTGGTTCTGCGCGATGGGGCTGCCGTCGAGCTTGACGGGCTCGTCGGCCGGTTTCCCGGGCACCAGCAGAACGGCAGAGTTGGCCCCGGCCTTGATGGTGTAGGGCACCAGGCCTTCGGTGCCCGCCGACACCACCGGCCCGGGCCTGGTTCCTTCCTCCAGATCCTGGAGCGCGGTGAAGTGGATCTGCAGCGGCTCCGTTGCCTTGCCCCGGCGCTGCTTGTCGAGGAATTCCTCGACGTTGGTCTGGCTCTTCAGTGAGGGCAGGGAGGCCGGCCGCGGGTACTTCGACGGCTTTTGCGTGGCACCGGAGAACTTGAGTACTACATTCTCCACTCGCTCGGCTTCGGGATGCCCCTTCACGGCGTCCTGTGCGGACCGTGCGGCCCTGAAGAGGCTCTGCGCGATGGTCGCGCCACTGCTCATGTTCAGGTCCGCCTTGTGAGGGGCGAAGTTCTGCCTGTCGTTGGAGCCGCCTACCTGGAGCTCCACGATGTGGTCGAACTGGACGCCATCGGCCGTGGTCTGCTCCCTGAGCGTGGAGCCGGCGGACCCACCGGCGTCGTGCCACAACCTGGGGGCATCCTTCTCGGGCCACTGGACGCGCTGCAACCACAACCGGCTGGTGGGTTCCTCCCTCTTCTGCTTCATCGCAACACTTGGATGCTGACCTGGCACGACGCAGATGGTCGCTTCCAACTGATCTGCCTTGGCGGCCTCTTGGTAGACGTCCTCCCACGGGCCCTTCTCATAGGGAAGGATGAACTCGCCCATGTCGACGGCGATGACACCGGACGTGCCCCCCGGCTTCCACTTGACCGGCCGCTGCTCACCCGCTTTCACGTAGTCGACCGTGATCGGGTTCCAGCCGGTCTCCGCCCGTCCCAGGAACGGGGCCGTGGCGCGCTGCCAGGCCCAGGCGCGGGGCAGCGGGCGGTCCGACAGCGCCGCCGCCAGGTCGGCCTGGCGTTCCAGGGGTGCCGACGCAGCCGGCAGGCGGCCGCCCTCACCGGCAAGGAAGTTGGGCGCATGGGCCGTCCCGCCATGCTGGACGACATGGGCCAGCTCGTGGGCGATCAGGGACCGGCCGGAGGCGGTCAGCGGGTCGTAGGAGCCGTGCGCGAACGCCACGTCATGGCCGACGGTGTACGCCTTCGCGTCCAGCGCGCGGGCCGCGGCATCCGCCTCCGGGCCGACGTGCACCCGCACGGGCGAGAAGTCGTGCCCGAAACGCGCCGAGAGCTGGTCGCGCACGCCCGCCTCGAGCGGTTGCGGGCGCCCGGTGAGGCCCGCGGCCGCGGTCGACCCGCTCATCGCCGCACCACCCGCGCCACGGTGAACGCCAGCTGTCGGCCCAGGAGTTCGCTGTCCGGCACCGACTGCCGTCCCTCGCTCTCGCGTGGCGGGCGCTCGGTGGTGACCGACGGTCCCGGCGCGGCCGGATCGGCGAGCAGGGCCGCCAGATGGCGCCGGAAGGCGGCCAGCACGGCCGGTGCGTCGGGCTCCTGGATGCCGCGCAGCACCAACTGCTCGATCGCCACCTCGATCGGCGCGGTCATCATTCCCACCCCCGGATCTCGTGTGGGGACAGCGGGCGGTCCAGCTTGTCGCACTCGATCTGCAAGGCCTCACGGACGTGCGTCATCCGCACCGGCTCTCCGGCCTCCGCGGCCAGGAACGCGGCGTGCAGGGCGAGTTGGACGATCGTGCCGCCCGCCACGGCGACCTGCGACAGCCGCGCCGGGTCGAGGCCCTCCACCGGGACGCCCGGCGGGAAGGCCCGCTCCCACAGCCGGGTCCGCTGCGCGGCATCCGGGAAGGGGAAGGTGACCACGAACCGCATCCGCCGGGTGAAGGCGGAATCGATGGCCTCCTTGACGTTGGTGGTCACGATGCAGATGCCGGAGTAGGTCTCCAAGCGCTGGAGCAGGTAGCTGACCTCCAGGTTGGCGTACCGGTCGCGGCTGTCGCGCACCTGGGTGCGGCGGCTGAACAGGGCGTCGCCCTCGTCGAACAGCAGCACCGCACCGGCCTCGGCGGCGTCGAACAGCCGGGCCAGGTTCTTCTCGGTCTCCCCGATGTACTTGCTGACCACCTGGCTCAGGTCCGCGCAGATGACATCGAGGCCGAGATCGGCGGCCACGGCCTCGGCTGCCGTGGTCTTCCCGGTGCCACTGGGGCCTGTGAACAGGGCGGTCACCGCCAGGCCGCGGCTGTGCTCGGGACAGCCCCATTCGCCGTGTACCCGGCTGCGCTGCCGCACCTGCGCCAGCAGGGCGCTCAGGGCGCGCCGGGCCGGCTCGGCGAGTACCAGGGAGTCCAGCCGGGCGATGGGACGGCGCAGTTCGGCCAGCCCGTGCAGCGGCCGGCCCGCGGCGGCGCGGCAGGCGGCTGCCACGTCCGGGTGTGCGCCGGGAACGGTGGCGAGCCGGGCCGCCCGCTCGACGCCCAGGGCGATGGCGGCCGGGGTGAGCGGGTGGCGGTCCGCCAGAGCGGCCGGATCGTCCCGCAGTCCGGCCTCGGCCAGGGCGTGGGCGAACAGCGTGCGGCGCTCCGCCGGGCCGGCCGCGGGCAGGCGCAGCACCGGCAGATCGGCGCGCGGCGGCGGCTCCGTCAGGGCGAGCACGGTCGGCACGCCGTGTGCGCTGGTCCCTGCCGCCAGCCGCAGCACGGCCGCCACGGTTTCCGGTGCTCCGGCCACCGGTGCCGATTCGATCAGCAGCAGCCGGCCACCCAGTGCGGCCTCCCGGGCGAGCATCCGGCCGTACAGGTCGGCGGTGGGGGCGTCGGCCGGGATGTCGCCACCGTCGACGAGCAGGCAGGTCAGTCCATGAGAACCGGCCGCGGCCAGCACGGCCTGGCGTCTGGTCAGGTGGTCCTCGCCGACCAGGACGACCGCCCGGGCGGTCGGACCCGGCGCGGTCAGCGCGGCAAGCGCGTCGGCGACGTCCCCCTGGTTGTCCGTCAGCCGGCAGAGGTCGGCGGCCAACCGAGCTCGGCCGCACAGCCGTTCGTCCAGGGTGGTGGCTCCGACCAGGCCGTGCAGGATCCGCTCGTCCACGGTCAGCGGCAGCTGGGAGATCCCGCCGGGCCGGGCCGCCGGCGACTGGGGAGGGAGGTCGACCAGCCGCCAGTGCCGCAGCGGCGCGTCGGGCAGCAGCGCACTCCAGTGCGCGTCGGACAGCGCGGCGAGCGCACGGGCGAAGGTCACCGGCCCGGTGGCGGACGGCAGGCCGAGATCGGGTGCGGCCGCAGCCACCAGCACGTCCCGCTCGAAGCGGGTCAGGCCGAACAGCAGCGCGATCCGGTCGAGCGCGACCGGTGATCCGGTTGCGGCCTGCACGTCCTCGGCGAGCAGCGCCGCGGCGCGTTCCGGCTGCTCGGCGTCGGCAGGGCGGGCGTCCAGGCGGACCGCGACCGCCTCGGCCTGCAGGACCAGGTGGCGCTGGTTGTCGCGGGCCCACACCGCGGCCCTGTCGTCCTTGCCCACCACACGATCGGCCATTGCCGTCACAGCGTCACCTCCAGCAGCCTGTACCGGCCCTGGCTGTCGAGCGGTGGCATGCTGCGAACGCCGTCGACCTCCAGCGTGACCCGGTAGGTGCCGCGAGGGGCGTCGGCCACCGGTGCGCTGACGGCCGCTGAGGGCGGGGCGCCTGCCAGGGGCGATGCGTCGAGTGCGAGTGCCACGACGGTGCCCGGCGCCACACTGTCGAGCAGCAGGCGCACCCGCTGCGGGGCGGCGACCGCCGGGACGACGGCGGCGCTGATCGTGCCGTGGTAGTCACCCGGCCCGGGGCTGGGAGCCGCGGTGACCGACGACAGAGTCGGTACGACCGTGAACGCCACCGGATCGCTCGCCGCCGCCGGACTGGTGGAGGACAGAGCCGGGTCGAGGGGCGGAGTCAGTCGCTGGACCTGCACGCTGTGCGCGCCGGCCTTGAGACCGGTCAGCGGGATCGTCAGGTGTCCGGGGTCGACCACGGTCGCGGTAGCGACCGGGGTGCCGTTCAGCACCACCCGCAATGTCTCGCCGGGCAGCGGGGCGAGCGCGCCGCCGTACAACTGTAGGAGCGGCATCGGGTCGGTCGCCCGGACCGGGGCACCGATGCCTTCCGGACCTGCCACCGCGTCCAGCCGCGGAGCGGCCAGCGAACGGGCACCGGACGCGACCTGCCGTACCGGGAGCACGGTGCCCGGCACTTCCGACGACTCGACCAGTACCGGACCCGCGGCGGCAGCGAGGGTGACCGTGAACGAGCCGGGCTGGTACAGCGCCCACAGCCGGCTCACCTCGTCCAGAGTCAGCGACTCCGGAATGATCCGGACCCGTTCGACGGCCTGGCCCAGGTCGCTGCCCACCAGGTCCTGGTGGCCGTTGACCGCCGTCGTGATCAGCTCGGCGGTGAGTTCGGGCACCGCATGCAGAGTGGCCGCGCACAGCGCGAGCAACTGCTCGGACTGGTAGGTGGTCGTACCGCGGAAGGTGAAGAGATAGTGCAGTTCAAGGGCGGCCCGGGGCTTGCTGCGCAGGACGCCGGTGGACGTACGGGTCGGCAGGTCGACGAACGACAGTGCCTCGTTTCGGGTGATCCGGTACAGGTGGACGCCGACCCGAGGGGCGTGTCCGTCGTCGTCCAACGGGCCCGGCGCCACCAGCGGACGTGGCGCGATGCCGGCCGCGTCCACGCGGCTCTGGAGCAGGGTGGTGATCGCGGCGGTGACCGTGGGCACGGCCAGCGCATTGCTCATCCGGCCCACTCCCCGGCGAGGTGGCGGCGGTAAGCGGCGAGCAGATCGGGATGTGCGGCCGGCGTCGGCTGTGCAGGTCTGGCCGTGGCGGGCGCGGCTGGTGGCGCGGGCGGCGGTACCACCAGTTCGACCCGGCCGATCCGGACCACCACGGGCGGGGGAGCAGGCGATTCGGCCGCCCGGGCTCGGCGGGCTGCGCGGGCCGAGGTCAGCGCCGGCGGGAGCGGACGGTCGGCAGGCGTCGTCGCGCTCGGGATCGGCCGGGGACGCAGTACGACACATGGCTGCTTGGAGGGCGCGGGCGGGGTGCCCCCGCGGGCGGGTGCGGTGGCCCGTGGCTCGGGACGGGCTGGTGGCACGGGTGGCGGCGCCGGGCGCAGTGGGAGCTCGGGGGCGATGGGCAGGGCCTGCTGCATCCGGGGCGGAGCGGGGTCGGGTCGTACCGGGCGGGGATCGGTGGGCCCAGGCGTGTCCTGGGGTGGTGCGGGTGCCGTGCGCGGCCGCCGGTCGAGGGCGGCGGTCCGGGGAGTGGCCGTCGGGCGAGGGGCAGGCGGGTCCGAGGCTGCCGCCCCGGCCGGTCGCGGTGCCTCGGTAACCTGGTGTTCGACGACGGGTACCACGGTGATCCGGGGCGGTGTCTGCGGTTCGGCAGGGAGGACTGAAGGCCTGTCGGCATGCCGGTCGATCGGCATGGGCACGCCCGGCGGCTCCGCGACGGCGGAAACGGCCGCCCGGGCCGCGAACCGCGCGAGGTGCCGGTCGGTGGACGGACGGGGTGTTCCCGCGCGCTCGGTGGTGCGGAGCGCGCGTGCCGCGAGCCGGTGCAGGTAGCCGCCGGAGCCGCTCACACCCCACCGTCCGCGATCAGAGTGAGGTACTCGGCCCGTCGGGGCGCGGGCAGCGCGAGGACGTCTGACTCGGTCCAGCCGTAGGCCAGTGCCAGTGTGTGGACGTCCTCCAGGAGTTCATGGGGCGTGGCGAGCCGGGCGGCCAGCTCGGCGGCCGGGTCGAGAAGGCCGGGCACCGCCGCCGTACAACTGGCACAGTGCAGCAGCAGCTCGATGTCCGCGAGCGGGTCGGCCGCGGCCATGGACGCCTCGACGGCCGTGAGAGCCTCCTCGCCCAGGGTGCGCCATCCGTCGACGCAGCGATCCAGCAGCAGGTGACGGCCCTGGCCGGCGTCGGCGATCGCGACAACCGCCTCCAGGTCGGCGCCGGTCGGAAGCCGGTAACCGATCTGGCCGTCCGCTCGGGCACCTGGTTCGCCTGCGTCCCGGATCAACTCCTGGACATCGACGGCGGCATCCAGCTGCTCACCGCAGGATGGGCATGCGACCATCCATTCGATGGGTGCGCCGTACGTCACCGCGACCACCGCGAGCAGCAGCGCGTTGCGGTCGCCGATGCAGAGTGCCCGGAGCCTGTCCACGCTCGGAAGCGATCCGCCGACTTCCTCGACAGCTGCCGACAGCACCCGGGTGACCCACTGTTCGTCGACGTGCAGGTCCGGTGCCCCCAGCGCTGCCTCGTCGGCGCCGGTGAGCACCCGTACCACCGCGGTGTCCGGCTCATGACGCAGCGGCACTTGCTCGACCTTCCTGGCGATGCCGTACCTCATGGCGTGTACGAGACCTCCTTGGGTTCCGTCACCGCCGGGTCGCGTTCCCACCCCTCGTTCTCCAGCTTGAGATGGGCGATTGCCACGGCGTTCGCGTTGGCGTCCAGGTCGGGCAGCGACTGGTACTCGCTCACCCAGCACCGGAACACGTTGTAGGCGATGACGAGCTGCCCGGCCTCGTTGTAGAGCTCGATCACGATGTCCTTGCGGAAGTCCGCGAGGCTGACCTCGGCACCGAAGGCCGCGCCGTGCTGCCAGACCTTGGCCGCCCAGTTCTCGAATTCGAGATCATGGGTGACGCCGCGTTCCAGCGTGATCGCCTCGTACTTGGTCCGGCCGGGTGAGCGGCGCGCACTGGACGGGTCGCCGCCCTCGCGGTGCTCAACCACCTCGGTGGTCCGTTTCAGGGAGCTGACCTTGCTGACTCCGGCGACGTAGCGGCCGTCCCACTTCACCCGGAACTTGAAGTTCTTGTACGGGTCGAACCGGTTGGTGTTGACTGCGAACTGGGCCATGGATGGCGCCCCTTCGAACTCTGGATCTGGCTCAACTCTGCGTTTGGCCGGCCAGCTGCTGGATGCGCAGGACCACGAACTCGGCCGGCCTCAGTGGCGCGAAGCCCACCAGGACGTTGACCACGCCCAGCGCCTGGTCATCCGGCGTGGTGGTGGTCGCGTCGCACCGCACCAGGTACGCCTCTTTGGGAGTGCGCCCGGCGAAGGCCCCTTGGCGGAACAGGCCGTGGAGGAACGAGCCGATATTCAGCCGGATCTGGGACCACAACGGCTCGTCGTTGGGTTCGAAGACCACCCACTTCAGCCCCCTGAGCAGGCTCGACTCCAGGAAGTTCGCCATCCGCCGGACCGGGACGTACCGATAGTCCGAAGGCGTGGCATCGCCGCCTGCCAGCGTGCGCGCACCCCAGGCCACTTGGCCGTACGCGGGGAAGGTCCGAAGGCAGTTGACTGCGATGGGGTTGAGCACGCCGTTCTCGGGGTCGGTCAGGTCGTAGTCGAGCTGGCGCACTCCGAGCAGGGTCGCCTCGGTACCGGCCGGTGCCTTCCAGACTCCACGGGCCGCGTCGATCCGCGCCATCAGGCCTGCGATCGTGCCACACGGTCCGATCGAGCGGGGCAGGTAGTTGCTGGTCGGATCGGAGATGGTCAGGCGAGGGTAGTAGAGGGCGCTGTACTCGTCCCGGACGTAGTTGTGGCTCTGCAGCCAGGACCGCAGCGCGGCCGGGGTGTCCACGGTGTCCGGCGGGTCGAGGAGCAGGATCGCCTGCTTGGCCCGGCAGTAGGCGATGGCGTTGCCGACGATGTTGTCGTACCCAGTATCGCCGGACAGCCCGTCGCGGTCGCCGGACTGCTGGTTGGCGATGCTGGGCAGGCAGAGGAGCGTGAAATCGGTGTTCTCCAGGGCGTGCATGCCGCTGCCGCCACCGGTCGCACCGCCCACGAGATCCGCGGCGGAGGGGTGCGCGCCGTCGCTGCCGGAGGTCAGGGGGAGGGAGCTGTCCGCATGGGCGGCGCGACCGTTGGAGTCGAGCAACAGCTTTTCAGCGATGGTGCTGCTACCGGTGTTCGCGATCGTCACGAGTGCGCTGTCGGCCACTCCGGCGAGCACCTGCAGGGCGTTGTGTCCGGGCAGGACGTGCACGATGGCCTGGGCCCACACGGGGTCCGCGCCCTTGGCGGTACGGATCGCGGACTGGAGGTCGGCCGCCAGTTCCTCCAGCGAACCGGTCGTCTTGGGAAGCGCCACTGTCGTGGTGACCGTCCCCACGGTGATGTCGAGATGCGGCGTGTCGGTCTCCGCCAGGTTCGGGACGTTCGAGCCGGAGAGCAGTCCGGTGGCGGCGGGCTGCACGGGAGCCCCAGCCGGAATATCCTTGATCCGTACCAGAGTGGACGCCGAATTGACCACGTTCGGAAGGTAGTTGGGATCGCCTGGGGCGCTGACGGTGAGCCCGCGGAAGACCTCCTGCTGGACGACGGCCACGCTGTGGCCGTCACTGCCGACCAGGCTGATCACAAGGTCGAACCGCTCGACGCCCTGCGCGTCCGGATCGGGCCCGATCACCTGGACGCGCAGGCTGTTCCCCCACTCACCCTCGCTGAGCGCGGCCACCCTGAACGCGGTGGCTCCGCCCGTGCCGGTGACATCGACCCACGCCTTTGCGGGCGAGGCCGTGGACGAGGCCGTGGACGAGGTTCCGGCAACCCGTACCACCCACGCCCGAGCCCCGCCGTTCAGGAAGTACTGCGCCAACGCGAATGACGCATCGCTGTCCCGGTGCAGTCCGCCGAACTGGCGTTCCACGTCCGCGAACGACAGGACCTCTACGGCCTGGTTCATCGGGCCGCGCGGGAACCACCCGACGAAGGCCGCGATCGCGGTGGGCACACCGGTGATCGGATGGACGCCGCTGGGCACCTCCTCGACGTACACGCCCGGATACGTGGGTGCGACGGGCATGACTGCTCCTCTCCTCCTGGGATTGGACGCAGTATCCCGACAGGCCGTCACCTCACCGTCTACCGAGCCGTCACGGCGGCGTCACAGGATTCACCCATCGCGGTGGATCCGGACGCACTCCTTCCGTACCGCCGGACTCGTGGCCCTGCTGCTGAGGGTTCAGACCGCGGATTCGGTGTCGCGCCGGGTGAGCGCCAGGAAGGTCACGAAGCCGACGATCGCCACCGTCCAGGCCAGCGTCACCGGGCCCAGGCCCCATCCCAGGCCGTCCGCCTTGCTGACGGCCATCCAGTCGGCGAGGGAGGCACCGAGCGGGCGGGTGATGACGTACGCCGTCCAGAACGCGGTCACCGCGCCCAGCAGGCCGGCGCGATGGGTGACGGCCGGGACGCAGATCGCCACGGCGAACAGGACGGCCGAGCCCAGGTAGCCGAGGCCGATCGTCGCGGTGAGGTCACCCGCGGCGGCGCCCAGGGCGAAGGGGGCGAGGACGGCCGCCCGGTAGAAGAACTCGCGGCGCCGGGTGCGGATGGAGTGGATGGACAGGGTGCGCTCGGACCTGTACCAGAGGGCGAAGACGGCGGCCAGGGCGATCATGAACAGCGGGGTGGACAGGGTGTACGGGACACCGAGACCGACGTGGAGCATGTCCGCGGCCATCGTGCCGAACACGCTGACCATCACGATCGCCGTCCAGTAGATCCAGGCCACGTACCGGCGGACCGCGCACTGGAGCACGAGCGAGGCGGCGAACGCCAGACCGCCGAGGCCGACCGCCGGGATCGGGCCCACCCTCCAGGAGCAGTGGGAACGACACGTCCAGTCCATCCAGCAGCTCCAAGTCGGCGAGGCATACATCCGCCTCCCTGACGACCAAGTCCACAAGGTCCGAACCCCACAGCTGCCAGACCTGACCGTCCTCCCCCACGAGCTGTCCGAGGTCGAGCACTACTACCTCTACCGCTACTTCGAGCCGCCCAGGCAACGCGAGCACGTATCCCTTGTGCAGTTTCCTCGGATACGAAGGAGGACGAAATAGTCCCGGTTGACTTTAAATGGGCAGGTATGTTAAAAGCAAAACATATGGTGCGTACGCAAATTTATTTACCACGTTCTCTGTATGACCGCATCCAGCTAAGGGCTGAGCGGGAGCACACCTCTATGGGACAAGTGATTCGAGAACTTCTGGAAGACAAAGTCTTCCACAGGAAGCCCAGGGAGACTGCAGGGGATGCGCTGTTACGACTCGCCAAGCTGGGGGAGAAGCTGAGGTTCCACGGGCCAGCCGATCTGTCGACCCGGCTCGATGACTACCTCTATGGAGAACAAAAGTAACCACCGCATCATCGTTGCCGATACAAGCGGCTTAGTCTCGCTATTCAACGCGACTGACAGCAACCATCAGGTCGCCGTTGAGGCAGCACTTCGGCTAATGGATCCTAACGTCGAAATTGACGTTGCCGTTCCCCTCGCTGTGTTCCTGGAGTGCTACAACGTTCTCGGCCGTCAGCTTGGGCACATAGGAGCTATCCAAGCCGTCGGAGAGCTATCCCGGACTTTCCGTCTCATGGACGCAGTCGACAGACACACCATCGATCTTACAGAGAAGCTTTTTCTCATCGCGCCCGCTTCTGTAAGCCACACTGACTGTTTAGTGATGGCTTGCTGCGATGAGTTCGGTACCCGAGAAATCTTTGGCTTCGACCGGGCCTTCACTAAGGCAGGGTATTCACTCCCCCCTTTTTAGAGGTAGCGGAGAGGAGTCAGCTGCATGAAGCCCTCCGATTCAACTATCCACCAGATCAAGGTCAGTATCCGCGGATCACAGCCTCTCATTTGGCGCCTTATAGAGGTTCCCTCCGATGTCACCTTGGTTGAGCTGCACAACATTATCCAGGCTGCTTTTGACTGGGAGAACCGCCACATGTGGGAGTTCTCTGTTTCTTCGGGAGGACAGGACTCCGTTCGCTACGATTCCGAGTTCGAAACCGACGAAGCCAACCAAGCAGACGAGGTAAGGCTCTATCAGGTCTTACCCGAAGCCCACACCATGCTCTACACCTATGACTACGGGGATAACCGGGAATTGGATATCACCACCCAGCGCATCCATACCTCGGAGCCCGGTGTCCAGTACCCCTGGTGTCTCGACGGTGCACAAGCTGCCCCACTTGAAGACTGTGGTGGGATCGACGAATACCAGCGACTTCTGGAATCTCTGTCTTCTCAGTCTAGGAGGAAGGACCGCGAGGAAGATCGTGAGACTCTCGTCAACCGTGGAATCACCGATTGGTTTGATGCAGACCACTTTGATGTGAAGAAGGTAAACCAAGCACTTGCCGACTTTGCCATACCCACGGTAGCCAACCAGGAGCTTTCCGACCTAGCTACTGCGGAGGAGGGGGCATCCTCATGACGCTTGGACGGCCTCTTGGCCGAACTCGCCGCCTAGCAGTACACGCTCCCAAGATAGAGCGGCGCACCACGCTCACCCTTACGTCTGAAGAACTACTGGATCTCTCGCGGTACATAGCGGCCGGTAGGATCCTTCTCCAGATCAACCCTCCAGTCATCACCCATATCAAAAAGGCGATGACTCGTCGAGGGCTTCAGCCCCCAGCGGGTCTCTGACAATACTACTTTTCCTTTCCTCCCTTAATTGACGTTCGTATGCGGTCTTCCCTCTCGGGTCAAGGGCCGACGGAGGCACGGAGTCGGCTTGCGGAGCCCTTGATGCGCAGGGAGGCCGCGGCAGCAGAAGGAAGGGAAAGCCCATAGGGCTCAGGTGTGTTGCTGCCCCATGTCGCACAAGAAATGTTCCTCGACTACCAGTTGAGGCCACAGAGCACCCAACGCTTGAGATTTGGTCCTGTAGTTGAGTTTGTCGTTGCAGCAGCAGCCTTGAGACGCCTCGAACAAGCCCTACTCCCCCGCCGCTGTCATCTACCTTACAGAACCGGCTTATAGATCGGTGGTATAAGCAAACCCATGGCGAAGCGTTAGTTTTTCGCCCGTTCTTTTACAAATCAGTCAAGATCGGAGTTTGCGATGACACCTGCACCTGGATAAATGGGCAGACTATATAAACACTATGAACTATCTGCTCGGTTGGCTTTCCTGGAACCGCGGAATCACGAACCTTGGTTCGTGGAACGATGATCCAGATACGACCGCCGAGACGGTAGTGCTCTTGCTGCGTAAGGCAGCTGATGATTGGATGGATCCGCCATTTTGACTGAGAGTTGAGGAGGGCATGTCTGGCGAGCGCCATGCGGCGCTCATCATGAACCAGGCGGTTCTCTTCTTTCCTTCGGGCACCTATGTATGTGATCTAGCGACTTGCTAGGCCGAGGCCGCCAGCCTCGCACATACCGCTAGGTGCCCTTTTTCATGACCCCCTAGCGTCAGACCGAAGATCAGGTCACGCCTTCATTGACGCGGCTCGTACGACTTCGGTGAACTTGAGGGCGAGGGCAGCTAGGAGACTCGACAGCTCTCGATGTCGAGCTGGACCGTCAGACCAACTCGCCAGTTTGCACTCCAGGTTGGAAAGGGTTCAGCGATTTGGGTCATTCGACAGGCAGTATGGGCGCAGTTCGGTCTCATCACGCGGGGACGCTTGGTAGACCATTTACTGTTGAACGAAGAAGCTTTTCTCTCAAATAAGTTAGAAATGTGAACGACTGGGTCCTTGTATGCCGAGCGGTGAGATACTGATGAGGGATCAAATAAGCGCCCACCTCTAGAGGCGGAGAGGGGCGATCTTAATGACTTCGCATCAGGCTTCCGTGCCAGCTGGTCAGGGAAACCGACACAGAGCGTTGGAGGAGCTACGCAAACCAGCATTGGTAGTTGCTACTCTACTGCTGGCCGCGTTCGTTGCAAGCGTCGTCAGTAGCCTTGTGAATCCCGGTAGCGGTTTGAGTGGACCACAACTAGCAGCTCTTGCTGCGCTTTGTGCAGGGTTCTATCTTCTGTCCCGACCTGAGGCTCTTGCTGAGTTCAGGTTTGGTCCGCTTGGAGCAAGGTTTCAAGAGATAGACCAACTGAAAGATAAGGTTCGGGCGCTCCAGTTGGCCATAGGCGCTGTCGTGACAAACCACGAGCGGAACCATATGGAAAAGCTCGTTGGTACAGGGAGCGACTACGCCGAGTTCGTATGGCCAATGATCGGTGAACTTCAGCATCTGCAAGCCATGGGCTACATCGACGCAACAGATGGCGTACGCGGCGTACGTGCTATTGCTGAAGATTGCCATGAGCAAGAAGGCGAAGGTTTTCACCTGAGGGACTTCGTCCGCATTACACCGACAGGAGAAGAGTACCTAAGCGTATACAAGGAATGGTTCGAGGTACCTAAACAACGCGCTTAGGCTGAAGAACAGCGGAGCCCCGGCGCTGCATGGTCCGACCCGGACTTCTAAGCATGGCTCAGGTACGTCGTCTACGGTTCGTCCGTGCGTTAGTTGGGGCAGATTGGGAGGCTCCACAAGAGCCTCCCAGACTGTGGACGAATCCTTCGCTTTTCAGTCGAGCGGCAGCCTCTTCGTGAAGTCGATGAAGCGTGTCCAGGCCGGCGGGTGAACATGCATCCGTCCATGGTCGCGGTGCTTCGTGTCCCGTACCAGAATCGCTGCAGGGTCGTCGTCGGCAACCTCCACGCAGCTGTCGGACTTCGTGTAGGTGCTGGTTCGCCACTTGGGCTCGGATGTCACCTTGATCGTCTCCTACTCGGTTGTCATGCGGTCGAAGTGATGGATTGCGGCGAAGATCAGATCTCGGACAGCGGGCCCGTAGACCGCTGACTGTTGCAACAGTGCGAAGGCCTTCATATACAGCTCGATCTCTCGGGGTTGTGTCACCGAGAACTCGGCCGAGTACGTCTCAACGAGGACGAGCTTGTCATCAAACATGGAGAACGAATTGCCGGGCCAGATATGCAAGGGCGCTGACCGAGGCACGATGCCGAGGCTCAGGCGAGCAAGCCGCATGACAGCCAACAGCCGATCGAGCTGTCCCTTCATCACCTCCGGTCCGCCGAAGTTGCTGTAGAGCGCCTGCTCACCCAGCACGACGTTGAAGATCCGATTTCCTTGGTATAGGTACTGCTGTCGTTCCAGCCGCTTGGCCGTGGCGGCCTCGGTGTCATCAGGGATCTGGTAGTAGTCACGGACCTGTCTGAAGGTCTCCGCGGCGTACTCCGCAGTCTGGAGGGTTCCCCACATGAGTGTCGGATGCCAGATGCGGAAGACCTTGGTCTTGGAGTAGACCGGTATCGCTGCTTGCTGCCGTTTCTCCGCCCCCGTCGCCAGCTGCCGGCGCCACTCAAGCCATAGCTCGTCGATGTGGCGCACTGTGGCGATCAGGTCTTCGATCTGTGAAGCATTGTTGGTCTTGGTACACCAGACGCGGATGTCGTCCTCGCTGGCATTCTGCTTCCCGTTCTCGATCCGAGAGACCTTGGACTCTTGCCATCCCGTCGCCAGCGCGAATGCCCGGCCGCTCGTGAACCCCGCATCCTTGCGGAATCCGCGAAGCCGGGCACCCAGCGCTTCTCGTGCCTCTTGTGCTTGGTTGCTCACTGATAGGTCAGGGCTTGTACTTGGCGTGTGGGATGGCGATGGCCCAGAGCTGGTCGCGCAGTCGGATGCACTCGGCCAGTGTGTTGGGGTCTTCCACGATCTCTGACCCGAGCACTCGACCTTCAGGGTCGAAGTGACCCACAGCCAGGAGGCGATCGTCGTAGAGCCACCAGTCGTTCCCACTCGCGGGGAAGGTGACACCCTCAGGCAGCAGGTGCCGCGGCAGCCAACGGATGTCCTCGCCCATCTCGATATTCAGGTGGGTGAGCGAGTGTTCCCACGTGACGTACTGGCTATGAGGCTGTGTGACCACCCGGACCCGACGCACGGTCTTGCCCTCGCCTGTGACCCGCTTCATCAGGCTCGTCCAGTCGTTCAGCCAGGCGTAGTCGTCAGGCTCGCCCCGCTTCCATCGCGCGTACGGCGTGTCCTCGACGGGAGAACCGTAGTCGTCTCGCAGCTCCAGGTGGAAGGCGTCCCGTTCGAACTGGTTGAACAGCTCGTCACGCTGGGCGGGAGTGATCAGGTCCACTGTTGTCTTCCTCCAGTAGGGCCGTGATCGAGGACTTGGGGACCTCGATGCAGGTCTCATAGTCGGGCATGCGCATCTGACTCAGGGCCTCAGGGTCGTGCATCTGCGGGCCCTGCAAGATGCATGTTCCCTGTTCGGTGACGAGCTTGATCGGATCGGCGAACGTGCGGATCTGCCCGGACGATTGCCCGTCCTTCGTCAGGTGCTCAAACAGCTCGGGCGGCACCTCGATCACGGTCTGCTCCTCCGGAACGTCAAGCTTCATGAGGTGTTCGTTGGCGTACACCTTCCATCCCTGGATGACGTAGGTGTTCTGGTCGCTGGCGTACAGGGTGGGGCTGTCTCCCGGGGTGGAGTTCTTCCCAAGGAACCGTAGCTTCATGGTTGCTCTCCCGTCCGCTGCCTTGCGCCGGATTGCGCGACGACACGATGGTCGCGAGGCTGTTCGGGCCCGTCAATCGGCATGCTGCAAACTCGCACAATCTTCTTGGGACTTGGGAGCGGGCCGCCCTACGTTCGTCATCGAACCCAAACCCGCACAGGCGGCACCGAGGGGAGACGTGAGTGGTGGGCAGCGTGACTGAAGAACGTGTGATGTCGGAGGCTGAAGCCGCAAGCTTGCCCATCGACGCCAAGACGATCTCCGCGACCGTTGACCTCGTGCTTGGGATGAGCCTCGGCACCTCCAAGCGGGAGGACATCGACGTGCGAGTGGGCCAGCTGACTGGATTCTTGAACCTGCTCAAGGGTCAGTGCCTCGGTGAGGACGAGGACCAGGACGTGTTGCGGCTCCTGGGCATGGTGGATCGGCACTTGGCACTGAGCAACCGCCCGACGAGGCGCTCGCAGGCCCACGAGGCGTTTAACTACATGCACGACGCCGCAGTGTTCGCCAGTGCCTTGCTGTCGGCCTACACGAAGAAGAACGGGATCGTTGCGTCGTGAGGGCTGTACTGCGCTTCGTCACCTACAAGATCACCCGAGATCCCGATGGGGAGGTCACCTTCCAGGCCCGCTGCGTTTGCGGCGACGACAAAGAGTGCGGGGCCGAGTCCAACGTGCTGGGCGGCGAGGAAGCCGTCTCCGATTGGATGGCCGAGCACACCGTCGCGACAGGACACCGCCGCTTCGAGCGCATCTTCAAGGACTATGCCCTCGTGCAGGCAGAGGGATGACCGCCAAGCGATGGTCGAGGGGCCTCTGGTGGCTCTGCCGTCAGCCAGACCAAGAGGTGACCTTCATAGGTCCCATCACGGCCAACGGTAAGACGGCCCCCGGCTTCGCATGCCGGCGCTGTTGCGACTGGTCGCACCGATACGTCGACGCCTATATCCGCCAGCTCGACGCACGGTCGGCCTCATAGCTCCCGCCCCGGCACTGTCCCCCGTCAGAGTTGGGGTGGGGTAAGGCCCCCGCCTACCTGAACGTCCTAGGCAGTCGGCCAGGTGAGCGGGGTTCCACACCCTCACTACACGAGAGAGGGCACAACCATGACCGTACTGCTTGAGGCTCCACAGACCACGAAGGTCCGGGACCCGAAAGCGATCCTGGACGAGATCGGCGAGGCCGATCCTCACCTGATCCTGGGCTCCGGCATCGGCCTGTGGGAGCGCGAAGTGCAGCTCCTGATGCGTGACACCGTGCGAGTGCGCAGCCTCGCGGAACGCATCCTGGGCCAGGGGGTCGCCTACTTGATCACCGCCATGGAGAAGCCGGGCAACGATATGGGACCGGGCTTCGAGGTCGACCAGGGTGTCCACCAGATCATTCTCGACACCCCCGTGTACTTCGCCATCTGTGAGCGGCACAACGGCGGCCGGTACAAGCACCACGCACCGCTGATCGAGCGCCGGCGCGACGGGATCGTGATGCGAACGGCCGAGATCATCCGCCAGAACGGCTTCGCGGTCGACCGCGAGCTGTGGGAGGTCGACGCCTCCGACTGCGGCCCCTGCGACGACAAGGTCCCCGACTCCCACTGACAGTCGCGCGGCCTGCCCGAGCTAGGTTCGCCCCTGCCCTCATCCAGCTTCCCGAGGGCGGGGGCTCCCCCGTACCAACGACAAGGAAACGCCCTGTGTCTGCACAGCATGACTACGCCATCGAGACTGAGGTCTGGGACACCTACGCGGAATCGGCCTTCGATCCAGCTGCCGAGCCGGTATTCAACTGGACGCAGTACAGGGATCATGGCCCCGGCCCGGAGGTTCTGGGGGAACCACGGAGGGTGCTGGAGATCGGCTGCGGCACTGGGCGCGCGGTTGCCTTCCTCGCGAAGAGTGGCGTAGAAGCCCACGGGCTCGACCTCTCCCCCGTCATGGTGAAGAAGATCACCGACAGGTGGTCGGACACAGGAGCTGTCTTCCACCAGGGCGAGGCGCTGTCCTTCCTCGCAACGACCGAAGCGACGTATGACGCCATCTACTCGATCTTCGGCTGTGCCTGGTTCGCGGACCCGGTCCGGCTCCTGCCTTTGGCTCTGGACCGTCTGAACCCCGGAGGCGTTTTTGCCTTGTCGCACCCGCCGGCCATCCCCGGAGCCTACGGCCCACAGGGAATGTACAAGGGCGGCTTCGCTGGACGGCCCGTCTACACGTACCGCTACAGCTACTCCCCTCGAAAGTGGAGGAACCTCCTGCTGAAGTACGGCTTCCAGCGTGTCGGCGTCAAGGTGATCCAGGCTCCGACCGAGGGACACATCGGCACCCTCTTTGGCACTGCTGTCCGACCGGCGTGAGCGCAGCATCGAAGGGACCCCTGAGTTCTCGACAAACGTTCCCCTCCGCTTTTGCAGGCGCGAGGGGATTTTGTTTGTCATCTCCGAATGAAGTAATTCCTTATTGCACGCCTGCCTGTCCTGGATGGCCAACAACGGCGTGCCCGACACCGTGGTCTCCGCTTGGGCCGGACACAGCGATCTGTCCTTCACCAAGCGCGTTTACGTCCACCCCGACCCGCAGAGCCTCAAGGCAGGCTCGGACAAGCTCGGGCAGCTGCTGGTGTCTTGAAGAGGTTGCGCAGATTGGGTCTCCCGAGCGGTCGGCGTGGAGTCTTGCGCGTCACGCAGCGTTACGTATGGTTACTGAGCGTGAGAATTGATAGCGAAGGGAGTATCGCGAGTGTCTGAGAAGAACCTGCCCGAGCCACCTGAACCGGTCTCGTGGCCCAACCCAAGCAGTGCCGCCAGCCCACCCCGTGGCGGGCCGACCGGGGGCACCGGAGCTGGGAGCCCCCCACGAGCACCCCAGCGGCCTGAGCAGTTCCCGCCCGAGGGGGAGGTCGAGTACGAACGGTCGGTCATCCGGATTCCCTTCAACCTCAAGGGCGCAGCACCTGGAGCCAACCGCAAGGTCGACGTGATGGTGTTCGACGCGTACATGAGGCTAATCCGCCAAGCTCCGGTCACAAACGGGCTGGGGTTCCGCCAGTTCGAGTTCACGATCGACGCCTGGGAGCTAACCAACACCTTCAGCCCCGGCCTGAACGCAGATGTAACCTTCACCCTCTCCGACACCGTGCAGCCACGAAGCATCTGCATCGCCCAGCAGCGCGAGCGTGACTATCCGTCGCTGATTGTCTACAGCGCGATCTACGACGTCTACCTGGGTACGACGCGCATCGTGGAGAATCAGCCTGGCGTGGCGTATGCGACCCCAGTGTGGGAGATCCCACCCCGCAACGTCACCGTCGCCTTCGAAAAGCCCTTTGAGTCCGACCAGTTCTCGTTCTCTGCGGGGTGCTGCGAAGGGATGAGGGCTATCACCCAAGAAGAGTTCGAGGCCGGCGCCGCCGCCGCCCGCGCCGTACGTGGCCAATCCTGACATTCCCCCCCCCGGTGCGGGCCGTGTGGGCATCATGCAGATCAATATCACCGATCTGGAGCTGGCTGGGCGCTTCTACCCCCGCACCCTGCGACCTGCCTCGCCGGGCCATCACAGCCTGGGCTCGCACCATTCCCTTCAAACTACTCCTCGGTCAACGGCCGGGCGGTCCTGCTCTGCCTCGCCATCGCCACGCACGATGCAACACGGCCGGCGACAGCCTGACCACACACGGGGTCCAATTAATCGCGATTCCCCGGTCTCACCGCACCTACAGGATCATCTGCTGTCCGCGAGCCGTTCATTGCCTCACCGGCTCTTTCAGCAGCGTCTACGAATTCCTGGAGCCCACTCATGAGCCAACTCCACACTCCGGACCACCCGCTGGGCACCATCCTCAGTGGTGCCCCGCTCCACCTGCTCACCCAGGCACAGCGCACGAGTTTCGACGCCTTCTGCCAGATGCTGGAACAGATCGGACGCGAGGGTGGTGACGACGAGCCACTCGTGCACGTACCCACCCTGCGGACCCTCACACGAGCCGCTATCGGGGACAAGGCCACGGGCCATCTTCTGGCCGAGCTGACCCGCCTGCCCGGTCACCGGCTCACTGACCAGGACCATCCCAGATTGGACTGGTTCACCCTGGCCGACCGCGTTCCCATCTTTGACCCGACTCCCGCTTCTACGTTCACCGTCCCCCTGGTCGACACCCCCCACATGGGACACGTGATCAATGCGGTCCACACCCTCTACCCCAGCCTCGAACCGGAACTGATCGACCCTCAGCTTCTGCCCGCTCGCCTCACAGACCTGCCGCACCCCGACCACTCCGGCACTCTCGACGAGCGTCTACGCACTGCCATCGATCTGGTCCACCGCAATCTGGGCTGGTGGGCTGCCTTCACCTTGGCCCTGATGACCATCGCTGCTGCGGGCAGCGCCGCACCTGGATGGGCTGCCTGGCCACTGCACATGTACGTGCTCGCCGCGTTGATCGGGGGCTGGACACTGACCGTCGTGGGTGGCTGCGCGCTAGCCACACCGTACTGAGTGGCAGACCTCGCGGCAGCCAGGCGTTTGTGACCAAATGTGACACGACAGCTCGCGGGAACGATCAAGGGCCCTGCCTCACCTAGGTGAAACAGGGCCCTGACCTGCGACTTCGGAGCGATGCTCCCGTCGGGACGACAGGATTTGAACCTGCGACCCCTTGACCCCCAGTCAAGTGCGCTACCAAGCTGCGCCACGTCCCGTTGCGGTCTCACGCGGGGTGTTCCCGTGTGATCACGCAGGTCAACCCTACCGCACCCGGGCGGGTGCCCGTGTCGCCGACGCGGCGGCGGGGGTCGGCGTACGGCCCTGGCGGCGGGCCGGGACCAGCAGGGCGGCGCCGGGCGCGGCCAGGCAGAGTACGGCGAGCAGTCCGGAGGCGGTGACGCTCGCGCCGAAGCCGTAGCCGGCCGTGACCGGTGTCTGGACGAAGCCGGGCAGGAAGGACCAGATCGCGTACATGCCCGCGCCGAAGAGCAGGGCGGCCACGCTGGTCGTCCACGCCGCGGGCAGCCGCATCACGCGCAGGTCGATCAGCCACGCGGAGAGCAGCCCTGCGCCGTACCAACTGACCTTCCCCTGGGCCCGGTTGGGTGACTCGGGGACGTAGGCCACGGCGATCAGGACCGTGGCGACGACGATCGCGACCGGGATCCAGAACAGCCGGCGGTAGTCGAGCGTGGAGACGATCGGCCCGGCGGCCACCATGGTGATCGCCGCCGCCGGCGGCGATCACCGCGGAGAGGTTGCTGATGCTGCCGCCGATGTCGGCGGGCGCGAACTCGTCCCGGATGATGCCGAAGGACAGCGGGAAGAGGGCATCGCCGACGCCCTGGACGACCCAAGCGACGATGAGGTCGCCGACCCGGCCGAGGATCGGGGTGAAGACCGAGGCGGACAGCGGATAGGCCGTCATCACCCAGGTCGCGGCCGACCGGGAGGTGTGCAGGGCGTGCTGGACGGTCGGCAGGGCCGGCGCGATCAGCGACTGGAGCATGGAGAACACGCCGGCACCGGTCGCGAGGACCGCGAAGGTGAGGCGGGTGGACTTGCGGGGCATGAAGAAGCCTCTCCGAAAGCCAGAGAACGGTGCACTGGCAAAGTGGAGGTACCCCTCGCGATCGCGCTGGACGGGGTGCGCACCGGCCGCTGACAACCGCCGCTACGGCCCCGCAGATGCCCACGCGCTACGGCCCGCTGCCGCCCGCTCGCTACTTGATCAGCGCGTTCGCCACCACCACGATCAGCCCGAGCAGCGCGTCGCCCAGCCCGACGAGTACGGCGACCGGCCAGCGACGTGCCGCCCAGCGGGCGGTGACCAGGCCCAGGCTGAAGAGGATGGCGATGTTGAGGGCGAAGGCCGGGTATTCGAGCCCCTTCGCGGGCCACCACCCCCAGCCCGCGCCCGCCAGCACGAAGACCGTGGGCAGCACGGCCGTGACCAGGGGCCACTCGTCGCGCAGGGTACGCAGCACGTCCCAGCGGCGGTGCGGGGCGCGTTCGGCGATGTAGTGGGCGTAGCCATGGGCCAGGGCGGAGGCGAACGCGGTCACCAGCAGCCAGGCGGCGTCGTAGCGGCGTCCCGCGGGGGTCACCCGGCCGTACTGGGTGAGGGCCGCGACCATCGAGCTGGCGAGGACCGCGCCGTACACCCCGCCGAACAGCACGGCCTCGCGTGTCTCGTGCCGCCGGGGCTGGGGCGGGGCCGTGCCGACCACCGGGGAGTCAGCCATGTTCCCCACCATCACCCGGGGCGCGCGGGTCCGCCAGTCCACGACCGACCGACGAAGTGTCCTCCCACCAGCCCCGATGTCCCACACTCTGTCGACGGCGGCGGGCGCGGGGCGCTGGCTAGGCTCGCCGTATGACGCACAGCTTCGCACTGCACATCCCCGACGCCGACCTGACGCCCGAGCCCCTCGACCCGGAGCAGATCGTCTCGGGGAGTCCGGAGGTCACCGGCAAGGTGGTCTGGGAGTCGCCGGACGGCCGGCAGATCCGCGGGATCTGGCAGATCACGCCCGGCGTGGTCACCGACACCGAGGCGGACGAGCTGTTCGTGGTGGTCAGCGGTTCGGCGACGATCGAGGTCGAGGACGGGCCGACGCTGACGGTGGGGCCGGGCGACATGGCGATGCTGCGCGCGGGCGACCGTACGACGTGGACGGTGCACGAGACGCTGCGCAAGGCGTACGCGATCAACCTCTGACACCCTCCGAGGCCGCCCGCAACCCCTGACGCCGCCCGCAACCCCCGAGGCCGCCCGCCCGTCACGCAGGCGGCGCCGTCGTCCCCCGGATCTCCAGCGTCGGCACGGCGAGGTGGACGCGCCCCTCACCGGCCGGCCCCTCCAGCCGGTCGAGCAGACAGCGGGCGGCGCGCCGGCCGATCTCGTGCGGGGCGGTGTCGACGGTGGTGAGCCAGACGTGCCGCAGCCGCGCGATGCTGGTGTTGTCGTAGCCGGCCACCGACAGGTCGCGTGGTACGCGCAGGCCCAGTTCCCCGGCCGCCGAGAGCGCGCCGACGGAGGCCATGTCGTTGACGGCGAAGAGGGCGGTGGGCCGGTCGGCGCGGCTGAGCAGTCGTACCGTGCCCCGGTAGCCGCCTTCCTCGGTCAGATCGCCCGGTTCTACGACCGGCTCGGCACCGTGTGCCTTCATGGCCGCCTCGAAGCCGCGCCGGCGCAGCTCGCCGACGGCGCCATGGCCCGCGAGATGGGCGATCCTGCGATGGCCGAGGCCCAGCAGGTGCTCGGTGACCAGCCGCGCCCCCTGCTCGTCGTCCCCGGCGACGACGTCGACACCCGGCGGCTGTGGCTCGCGGGCGCCCGCCACGACGACCGGCATCCGCTGGGCGAGCACGCCGAGCCCGTCGGCGCCCGGGACCGTCCCCACGACCACGAGGCCGTCGGCGCCCAGGTCCAGGAAGGGTTCGGCGAGGTCGTGCCCCATCCGCCGGTTCAGCCGGGCGTCGGCGAGCAGCATGTGCAGCCCGGCGGCGTGCAGCAGGGAGTTCAGGCCGTCGAGGAGGTCGACGAACCAGGGGTTGCGCAGGTCGTCCAGGAGGACGCCGACCGTGCGGGTGCGCTGTTCGCTGAGGCTGCGGGCGGCCGCGTTCGGCCGGTAGCCCAGCTCGCGCACGGCGCGGAGCACGGCCTCCCGTTTCTCGGGTCCGACCGGTCCCGAGCCGCGCAGCACCAGCGAGACCAGCGACTTGGACACCCCGGCTTGCTCGGCCACGTCGCGGATCGTCGGCGGTCTCATGAGATGGACCGTTCCATGCGGCGTGCCGCTCTGTCAAAGGGTTGACACGCTTGCGATGTCAGGACAAAGGTGGCCTGGACAGAGCGTGGACCGGTCCAAGTAGCCCCGGGAGGGCTGTCATGGTGGATGAGCTGGGTGTCGCCGTCATCGGGTTCGGCTGGATGGGCCGGGTGCACTCCCAGGCGTACGCGCGGCTGCCGCACCACTATCCGCATCTCCCGCTGCGCCCCCGGCTGATCACGGTCGCCGAGGAGGTGCCGGGGCGCGCCGAGGAGGCCGCCGAGCGGTACGGGTTCGCCTCCGCGACCCGCGACTGGCGTGAGGTGGCGGCCGATCCCCGGGTGCGGGCCGTGAGCATCACCGCCCCGAACTTCCTGCACCGGGAGATCGGCGTGGCGATGGCCGAGGCCGGCAAGCACATCTGGATCGAGAAGCCGGTCGGGCTGACCGTCGGGGACGCCCGCGCGGTCGCCGACGCGGTCGCCAAGGCCGGCGTGCAGGGCACCGTCGGCTTCAACTACCGCAACGCACCCGCCGTCGAGGCCGCCCGCGAGCTGATCGCCTCCGGTGAGATCGGCGCGGTGACCCACGTCCGCATCCGCCTCTTCAGTGACTACGCGGCCCATCCGGACGGCGCCCTGACCTGGCGGTACGAGCGGGCGCGCGGCGGCAGCGGGGTGCTCGGCGATCTGGCCTCGCACGGCGCCGACCTGGCCCGCTTCCTGCTCGGTGACATCGACTCGCTCACCGCCGACACCGCGGTCTTCGTCCCGGAGCGGGCCCGGCCGGCCGGCGCCACCGCCGGCCACACCCTCGCCGCCGGCGGCGAACGGGGCCCGGTCGAGAACGAGGACTACGTGAACTGCCTGCTGCGCTTCGCCTCCGGCGCCCGCGGGGTCCTGGAGGCCTGCCGGGTCTCGGTCGGCGAACAGAACAACTACGGCTTCGAGGTGCACGGCACGAAAGGGTCCGTCTTCTGGGACTTCCGGCGGCTGAACGAGCTTGCGGTGAGCCGGGGTTCGACGTATCAGGACCAGCCCGTGAGCACGGTGTACGTCGGGCCGGGCGACGGTGAGTTCGCCGCGTTCCAGCCGGGGGCGGCGAACGCGATGGGGTACGACGATCTGAAGGTGATCGAGGCGTCCCGGTTCGTGCGGTCCGTGGCCGAGGGGACGGCGTACGGGGCGACGCTCACGGACGCGGTGTGCAGTGCTGCGGCGCTGGACGCGATGGCCCGGTCGGCTCAGGACGGTACCTGGGCGGAAATCGGGTCGTGCTGAGTGCGCCGTCCGAAGCGCCACGCCATGCCGTCATGCGTCTGCGGCGTCGTCGTGGCCCGTCGCGCAGTTCCCCGCGCCCCTGCTCGGCACTGTCCTGCTCAGTGCTTCCACACCCGCCGTCAGCGCGTCGGTCACCTGGTCCGGTGGGATGTCGGCGTCGCCGCTCGTGCGGGCCGGCAGGGGCAGTTCCACCTGGACTCCGGCGAGGCGGGTCAGGTTGACCGGGTTCCTGGGGTGGACGCCGCGCAGGTCGGAGGGGATCGCGGCCAGGTCGGTGACGGCCGGGAACTGCGGGGCCCGGGCGGCGAACGCCTCGGCGAGGACGTGGGCCGCGTCGCGGTTGGCGCCGCCGAGGAAGACGGTGTGCGCTGCCCCGGGCCGCATATGGCCGTGCAGGGAGACCGTGAGGCGGACCTGCTGAAGGAAGTCCCGCAGCAGCGCGCTGTGGTCGGGTGCCATGCGCGGGGACGGGATGTGCACGGGCCGGCGGACATCCGGCTGGGTGAAGACGAGGCTGGTGGCGCCGCAGCGGCGGGCGACGACGCGGGCGAGTTCGGCGGTGCCTCCCTCGTTGCTGCCGTGCAGCGCCAGCAGCCCGATCCCGTCGCCCGGTACGAGGGTCGCGAGCAGCGGGACGCCCTCGATCTCCACCTGCTCGCTGCGTGGCGTCCGCTCCGTGCGTGCCATCGTTCCCCCTTCAGCCGTCCGTCGGCGCGGGCATGTTGTACGGCGTGACGACCTGGATCGCGGACGGCAGCGCCGGGCCGGCCGGGGGCAGCGCGCCATGCGCCCGCATGACCAGATGGCAGGCCTCCCGCATGTCCTGGCGCAGATCGTGGTGGAGCACGGCGGACAGCCGGTGGGCCCGCAGCAGCCGGGTGTTGTCGTGGTCGAGGTCGTGGGCGATGAAGACCGCGCAGTCGCGGCCGAGGTCGGCGAAGGCGCGCAGGGTGGCGTCGTTGCCGCCGCCGATGGAGTAGACGGCCCGGATCTCCGGGTCGCGTTCCAGTGCGGCGCGGGCCAGGTCGTACTGGGTGGCGTCCAGGCCCTGTCCCTCGGCGATCTCCACCAGCCTTCGCGCGGGATGCCGGGCCCGCATCACGCTCCTGAACCCCATCTCGCGCTCCTCCTCGTTACGGAAGAAGCCGCTGCTGAGGCTGGTGAGGACATGGCCGGGCCGGTCGCCGAGCCACTGGCCCATCAGATAGGCGGCGGTGGCGCCGGCGGCCCGGTTGTCGCTGCCGACGCAGCCGAGCCGGCCGCTTGCGGGCAGATCGGTGACGAGGGTGACGACCGGGATGCCGGCGGCGGTGAGCCGGCCCACGGCGTCGGTGACCTCGGGGACGTCCGGCGCCTTGAGGATCACGCCCTGGGAGCCGCGCCGGGCGATCCGGTCAAGGGTCCTGACCTGCTCGGCAGCGGGGCCGGTCTCGCGGAAGTGGAAGCGGGAGCGGACCACGGCCGGGTGCAGGGACGGCAGTTCGGCCTCCAGGGCCGCGCGCACGGCGGCCGAGAACCGCTCCGGCGCCTGCACCACGATGTCGACCATGAAGGTACGGCCGACCAGCCGCACCTGGGTGCGCTGCCGGTCGAGGTCGGCGATGGCCCGGCGCACCTCCTGCGCGGTGCTCTCACGCACCCCTCCCCTGCCGTTCAGCACCCGGTCCACGGTGGCCTCGCTGAGACCCGCCTGACGTGCGATCTCCCGGATCGGGAACGGATGGCCCATGGCCCAGCTCCTTGATGGGTTTTTGATGGCTGGCTGCTGGTTGTTCGAGGGGTTTGTACTGACAAGAATGACAGGGCTGCGTCGTTTCCGTGGCCGAATGCCGTGATCGCGGGCCGGCGGCCGCGTGCCCCGACCGAAAGGACACCGATGTCCGTCGCCTCCGCGCCAGGCCGCGCCTGGCTGTCCGAGCAGGACTGCGACCTCGATGCCTTCCGCGCCCTGATCGAGCGGACGACGCACCTGGCGGACTATCCGCACGCCGCCTCGGTGGCGGAGAACGTCCTGGTGTACGAGGCGGAGCGGCTGCGGGCCGCCCACGACCGGGACGCGGTGCGGGCCGAGCCGGTGCGGGCGTTCGCCGACGGCCCCGGGATCGTCGTGGTGCGGGGTGCCTTCCCTGATCTCTCGGTCGTCGACCGGGTCACCTCGGTGTTCGAGGCGCTGATCGCCGAACGGCGGGGCTCGGGAGCCACGCCCGGCGCCCGCCCGCGCAGGCGGACCTGCCGCGGCGGGCGGTGCGCGAGGAGTGGAGCCCCCGGCGGCTGCGGGCGCGGCTGCGGGCCGGTACGGAACGGCGAGAGCTGAGGAAGGTCAGGGAAGCTCATGGGACTTGTCGACGGACTTCTCCGGGAAAAGACCGTCCTGGCCAACGGCGGCAGTCAGGGGGTCGGTGCCGCCATCGCGCGGGCCGCCGTCCGGGAGGGCGCCGCCGTGGCGGTCACCGGACGCCGTACGGAACCGGGTGAGGCGCTGGCGGCCGAGCTGGCGGCCGCCGGGGGCAAGGCGATGTTCGTGCGCGCCGACCTGGCGGACGCCGGTCAGGCCACGGCGGCCGTCACCGAGGTGGTGGACGCCTTCAGCCGGATCGACTGCCTGGTCAACTCGGCGGGGCTGACCTCGCGCGGCACGCTGCTGGACACGACCCCGGAGCTGTTCGACGCGCACATCGCGATCAATCTCAAGGGGCCGTTCTTCGCGATGCAGGTGGCGGTCGCCGACATGGTGGCCCGTAAGGCGCCCGGCACGGTCGTCGACATCATCACCTCCTCGGCGCACGGAGCCAGCCGTTCCTCGCGCCGTACGTCGCCGCCAAGGCGGGCCTCGTGGGTCTGACCCTCCCCCACGCTCGAAACAGACTCGCGCGGGGGGACCCCCATCGCGGCGCACGCCCATCGCTTCGACCGGATCCGGATCAACGGCCTGAACATCGGCTGGACCGCCACGGAGGGCGAGGACGCCACGCAGCGCGCCTTCCACGGTGCGGGCGACGGCTGGCGGGAGCAGGCCGCGGCGAGGCTGCCGATGGGCAAGCTGGGCCAACCGGACGAGATCGCCGACTTCGTGGTGTTCCTGCTGTCCGATCGCTCCGGCGTGGTGACCGGCTCGGTGGTCGACTGGGACCAGAACGTCCTCGGCGGCCTCGACTGATCCTCCCTCCCCGCTCGCCCTCGTGAGCACCGCCTCGCCCCCCGTACGCACCGCCTCGTCCCCGCAAGAACCGCGAGAACCGCAAGGAGCCTCATCGTCATGCGCATCGGAATCCTCGGCCTCGGCCGCATCGGCGCCTTCCATGCCGAGACCCTCTCCGGCCTCGACGCCGTCGACTCGCTCGTCGTCACCGACCCGTTCGCGGACGCGGCCAAGGCCGCCGCGGAGCGGTTCGGGGCCGAGGTCGTGGACTCGCCGGCGGCGCTGCTGGCCGCCGGCGTGGACGGCATCGTGGTGGCGGCCGCGACCGACGCCCACCCCGCCCTGATCCTGGCCGGCGTCGAGGCCGGTGTCCCGGTCTTCTGCGAGAAGCCCGTCGCGAAGACCATGAGCGAGGGCGTGGCGGTGCTGAAGGCCGTGAGCGGCGCCGATGTGCCGATCCAGATCGGCTACAACCGCCGCTTCGACGCGGGCTTCAGTGCCGCGCGCGCCGCCGTGCACGCGGGTGAGCTGGGCAAGCTGCACACGGTGCGCTGCACGACGCTGGACCCGGCGCCGCCGCCGGCCGCGTACGTCGCCGCGTCGGGTGGCATCTTCCGGGACTGCTCCGTGCACGACTTCGACATCATCCGCTGGGTGACCGGTCGTGAGGTCACCGAGGTGTACGCGGTCGGCGGCAACCGGGGCGCCGACTACATCAGGGAGGCGGGCGACGCCGACACCACCGGCGCGATCCTCACCCTGGACGACGGCACGATCGCGGTGGTCTCCAACTCCCGTCACAACGCCCGGGGTTATGACGTCCGCATGGAGCTGCACGGCTTCACGGACTCCCTGGCCGTCGGCCTGGACGACAAGCTGCCGCTGCGCTCGGCCGAACCCGGGGTGTCCTTCCCGGCCGGCACTCCGCACGACTTCTTCATGGACCGCTTCACCGACGCCTACCGCGCCGAACTCACCGCGTTCACCGAGGTCGTGGCCGGCACCCGGCCTTCCCCCTGTACCGTGGAGGACGCCCTGGAAGCGGGCTGGATCGCCGAGGCCTGCACCCTGTCCCTGCACGAGCACCGTCCGGTGACCCTCGCAGAGGTACGGCAGGCCTGACCGACGCGCCTCCTGCGCAGGGCGGGCCCGCACAGCGGTGCCCGCCCTGTGTCGTTGCCGCTCAGAGGCAGTAGCGCACCAGCCACTCGTCCGGGTTGTAGATGTCCCGGGCCGGGTCCGGCACGGTCGCCGGCCTGGTCTCGACGGTGTCTTCGGGGCGTATCCGCTCGGGCAGCGAGCCGAAGCGGGTGCGGCGCAGGGTCGCCGCGTCGGTGGTCTCCCGGGGTGTCCCGGATTCCGTGCGGTGTGTCATCTCGTCCTCCCGTCTGCGCGGGCGTCCCCCGTCTTCATGGTCAACGTCCGCGTGCCCCCGGTTGGTTCCCGGCCACCCGCTGGCCGAATCCGTTGCCGTACCGCAGGAACCAGCCCTGGGGAACCGGCCCGCAGGATCCGGCCCGCCGGGCATGCCGACGGCCCGGTTCCCATGGACACGGGAACCGGGCCGGGCGAGGGTCTGGGCCGGGCGAGGGTCTGGATCCTCAGGCCCCGCAGGAGCGCAGGAAGCGCCGGGTGCGGACCGCGATCGGCAGGGGCTTGTCCGGCTCGCACGGGTACATGTCCTGCTCCACGATCGCGAACAGATCCACGCCGAGCCGCTGCGCCGCCTCCATCACCGGCCCCAACTCCGGTACTCCGGACGGTGGTTCGCACATCACACCGCGAGCCACCGCGGGTCCGAACGGAGTCCCGGCGGCCTGCACCTCGGCCAGGATCCGCGGGTCGACCTGCTTGAGGTGGAGATAGCCGATGCGCTCGCTGTAGGTCTCGATGAGCTTGACGCTGTCCCCGCCGCAGTAGGCGTAGTGCCCGGTGTCCAGGCAGAGGTTGACCAGGTCCGTGTCCGTCGAGTCCAGGAAGCGCTCGACGTGGTCCTCGGTGTCGATATGGGTGTCGGCGTGCGGGTGGACGACGATGTCCAGGCCGTACGTCTCCCTGACCTCGTGCCCGAGCCGTTCCATGCCCTTGGTCAGGTGCGCCCACTGCTCGGCGGTCAGCTCCGGGGGCTCCAGGATCTCGGCGGTCTTGTCGTCCCGCCAGAAGGAGGGGATGACCACCAGGTGGCGCGCGCCCATCGCCTGGGTGAGCGCGGCGACCTCGCTGACATGGGCCCAGGTCTCCGCCCAGACGGACGGCCCCCGGTGCATGCCGGTGAAGACCGTGCCCGCGGACACCTTCAGATCGCGCCGGGCCACCTCGTCCCGCAGCCGGGCGGGGTCGGTGGGGAGATAGCCGTAGGGGCCGAGCTCGATCCAGTCGTAGCCCGCGTCGGAGACCTCGTCGAGGAAGCGTTCCCAGGGCACCTGCTGCGGATCGTCGGGGAACCAGACGCCCCAGGAATCGGGGGCCGAGCCGACCCGGATGCGGTCCAGCGGGGTGGGGGTGGCCATGGTCAGGGGGTTCCTTCCGGGGAGTGCGCGACGGGTGCGGTGAGATCGCTCTCTTCGGGGAGTTCCTCGGTGTCGACGCCGCGTACCTGGGCCAGTTCGTGTTTGAGGGCGGCGAGTTCGGCGCCGCCGGCCATGTGGTTGGTCAGTTCTTCCAGGCTGACCTCGCTGCGGGCGGCGGAGAGTTCGAGGGTGCCCAGGCGCAGGACGCTGAAGTGGTCGCCGACCATATAGGCGTGGTGGGGGTTGTGGGTGATGAAGATGACGCCCAGGCCGCGGTCGCGGGCGGCGGCGATGTACTTCAGGACCACGCCGGACTGTTTGACGCCGAGGGCGGCGGTGGGCTCGTCGAGGATGAGGACGCGGGCGCCGAAGTAGACGGCGCGGGCGATGGCCACGCACTGGCGCTGGCCGCCGGAGAGGGTGCCGATGGGCTGTTCCAGGTCGTCCAGGACGATGCCCATGTTCCGCAGTTCTTGGTCCGCGGTCTGTTTCATGCGGGCGATGTCCAGGCGGCGGACGGGCCAGGGGCCCTTGGTCATCTCGGAGCCGAGGAAGAAGTTCCGCCACACCGGCATCAGCGGCACGGTGGCCAGGTCCTGGTAGACGGTGGCGATACCGCGGTCCAGGGCCTCGCGGGGGCTGGCGAACCGCACCGGGCCGCCGTCGACGAGGAACTCTCCCTCGGTGTGCTGGTGCAGCCCGGAGACGATTTTGATCAGGGTGGACTTGCCGGCGCCGTTGTCGCCGAGCACACAGGTCACCTGTCCGGCGTGCACCGTCAGGTCGACGCCGTGCAGGGCGCGGATGTTGCCGTAGGACTTACCCGCGCCGCGCAGCTCGACCAGCGGGCCCTGCCCGGCGGCAGGGGTGTCGGCGAGGACGGCGCCGTGTGTGGTGGTTGCCTTGTCGGTCATCGTGCTACCTCCGGGTCGCCGTGCGCTGGACCCACAGATTGATCAGGACGGCGCCGAGCAGCATCACGCCGAGGAAGGCCTTGAACCAGTCCGGGTTCCAGCCGGCGTAGACGATGCCCTGGTTGACCATGCCGAACATGAACGCCCCGAAGACCGGGCCGATCGCGGAGCCGTAGCCGCCGGTGAGCAGACAGCCGCCGATCACGGCCGCCGCGATGTAGATCAGCTCGTTGCTGACGCCCTCACCGGACTGCACGGTGTTGAAGGAGAACAGGTTGTGCATGCCGACGAACCAGGCACCCAGGCCGACCAGCATGAACAGCGAGATCTTGGTGAACGTCACCGGCACACCCACCGCCCGCGCCGAATCCTTGTTCCCGCCGACGGCGAAGATCCAGTTGCCGTACTTGGTGCGCAGCAGCACCCAGGTGGCCAGGGCCGCGAAGACCAGCCACCACACGATCGTGATCTTCACCTCCACCCCGCCCACGTGGAACGAGGACGCGAAGATCTTCTTCGCCTGGGCGAAGCCGTCCATGTCGCTGATGTCGTCGGTGGCGACGTTGCCGGTGACCCATTTGGTCACGGCCAGGTTCACGCCCTGCAGGATCAGGAAGGTGCCGAGGGTGATCAGGAAGCTGGGCAGGCCGGTCTTGACCACCATCCAGCCGTTGAAGAAGCCGATGGCGAGCGAGACGGCCAGGGCGACGATCACGCCGGTCCACACGTTCAGGGTCAGCTGGTAGCTGAGCATGCTCGCGGTCAGCGCCGAGGAGATCACGGCGACGCCGGAGGACAGATCGAACTCTCCGCCGATCATCAGCAGCGCCACGGGCAGCGCCATGATCCCGATCGTCGAGGACTGGTAAAGGATCGTGGCCATCGAACTGCCCTGACGTACCGAGGGCGCCACGATCAGGAAGAAGACCAGCACGGCGGCCGCGCCGAGGAAGACACCCACCTCCGGGCGGGCGAGCAACCGCAACGCCAGCGGGCGGCGGGCGGTCCGGCCGTCGCTCTCCCTGGGACCGGACGCCGGCGGCCTGCCCAGGGCCGGATCGGCCTGCTGCGCCATGCTCATCACCGGGTCCCCTTCGCGGCGTACTCGGCGACCTTGTCGACATTGGACTTGTCGACGAAGGCCGGGCCGGTCAGCACCGGCTGCACTCCGCCACCGCTGTAGTTGCCGTTGTTCTTGTAGAGCCACAGTCCGTCGACCGCCAGATAGCCCTGCAGATAGGGCTGCTGATCGACCGCGAACTCGATGCTGCCGTTCTGGACCGCCTTCACCAGGTCCTTGTTCAGGTCGAAGGTGGCCACCTTGGCCTTGCTGCCCCCGTCATCCACTGACTGCACGGCGGTGAGGGCGTAGGGGGCGCCGAGGGTGACGACGGTGTCGATGGCGCTGTCCTGCTTGAGCTTCGCCGTGATCGTCGACCGCACGGACGGCATGTCCGTGCCGTTCACATACAGCGTCTCAGTGGTGCCCTTGAACGTCTTCTTCACTCCGTCGCAGCGCTGGGTGAGGCCCACATTGCCCTGCTCCTGGATCACACAGACGATCTTCTTGGCGCCGGTGGTGTTCAGCTTGTCGCCGAACGCCTCGCCCGCGACGCTCTCGTCCTGTCCGAAGAACTCCAGCAGGCCTAGCTGCTTCCAGTCACTCAGCCCCGAGTTCAGGCCCACGACGGGGATGCCGGCCTGCTGTGCCTTGCCTATGACGGCCTTCATCGCGTCCGGCTTGGCCAGGGTGACCGCGATGCCGTCGACCTTCTGGTCGATCGCGTTCTGCACCAGGTTCGCCTGGTTCCCCGCGTTCGGGTCGGCGGAGTAGACGAGTTTGACGTTGTCCTTGGCCGCGGCGGCCTCGGCGCCCTTGCGGACGGTGTCCCAGAAGGTGTCACCGGGTGCCTGGTGCGTGACCAGCGCGACGGTCATCCGTGGGGTATCGGCCTTGCCCACCGAGGCGTTCTGGGCCGCCTCCTCGGCCTTCTTGCCGCCATGGGCGCTGGCGCAGCCCGCCAGCGTCAGGGCGGCCGCGGCGGTGACAGCCACGACCGGAGCCAGTCTCCGGGAGCGGGAGGGAGAAGAGCGGTCCATCTTTCCTGCACCTCACTGTGCGTGGGACGGGGGGAAGGGACGCTGTTGCGTTGGGACGGGATACAAGTCCTTGGCGAGCCCGCTGTCAATACTTTGTTAAGACATCATTTCACAAGCAGGTTCGAATGTCAGTACAAACTATGGGCACCTCCGCCCTCCTGGACCTCCGCGTGAAGCATGAGCCCAGTACACCGCACCGCACCGCGAACGGCACCGGGTCGCTGGTCAGGGGCGGAAACGGAATCGCCCGTGTTCACACAGCCCCCGCCGCCGCCCGCGCCATGGGGCCGCCGGCTGCGCGCCGCGGCGAACTCGCAGGTAACGATGACGATTACGTTTCGGGCAAGAGACCGTCCAGTGGAGACCGACCTATTGACGCATGCGCGGACTTGGGGCTGTTATTACGCCCACGATGTTCGGTCGAGTTGGTTTCTGAGCGGTTTCGACGACCTTTCGGTGATCGACTCATCCCCTTGACCGAGCCCTGTATTCCTCAGGAGCCGCCATGCGCCTCTCCCCCTCCGGTGTTTCCGTCCCGGGTCCCAGCCGTCGTTCACTGCTGCGCGGTGCGGGCGGTGCCGCCCTGCTCGCCGGTGCCGGCATACCCCTGCTGTCCGCCTGCGGAGGCAGCGGTTCCTCCTCCGACCCGAAGACCGTCACGCTCGGCTCCAACGCCTCAGACGCCGTGCCGAAGAAGGCCTTCGAAGCGGTGTACGCGGACTTCAAGAAGCAGTCCGGGCTCTCGGTCGATGTGAACACGAAGGATCACAACACCTTCCAGGAACAGATCAACTCCTATCTGCAGGGCACGCCGGACGACGTGTTCAACTGGTTCGCCGGATACCGCATGCAGTTCTTCGCCGCGAAGAAGCTGGCCACACCGATCGACGACGTGTGGCAGAAGATCGGCGGCAATTTCCCGGACGCGATGAAGAAGCTCAGCAAGGGCGAGGACGGCAAGTACTACTTCGTACCGTTGACGACGTACCCCTGGGCGATCTTCTACCGCAAGAGCGTCTTCCAGCAGCACGGCTACAAGATCCCCGCGAGCTGGGACGACTTCGTCGCCCTGTGCAAGCAGATGCAGAAGGACGGCCTGGTCCCGCTCGCCTTCGGCGACAAGGACGCCTGGCCGGCGATGGGCACCTTCGACCAGATCAACTTCCGCCTCAACGGCTACGACTTCCATGTGCAGCTGATGGCGGGCAAGGCGTCCTGGACCGACGCCAAGGTGAAGGCCGTCTTCGACCACTGGGCCGAGATCCTGCCCTACCACCAGGACGGCTTCATGGGCCGTACCTGGGAGGACGCCGCACAGACGCTGGTTTCGAAGAAGGCCGGCATGTACCTCCTCGGCTCGTTCGTGGCGCAGCAGTTCACGAACAAGGCCGACCTGGACGACCTCGACTTCTTCCCCTTCCCGGAGCTCAACTCCGCGTACGGCCAGGACACGGTCGAGGCGCCGACCGACGGCTTCATGGTCAGCAAGGCCCCGAAGAACCACGCGGGTGTCCTGAAACTGCTGGAGTACCTCGGCACTCCGGCGGCCGAGGAGGTGTACCTGAAGACGGACACCAGTGTGGTGGCCGCCTCCAGCAAGGCCGACACCTCCGCGTACTCGCCGCTGCAGAAGAAGGCGTTCGAGATGATCGGCAGCGCCAAGAGCCTCACCCAGTTCATGGACCGTGACTCCCGGCCCGACTTCACCTCCACGGTGATGCAGCCCGGCCTGCAGAAGTTCCTGCAGAACCCCAAGGGCGTGGACAGCCTGCTGGCGTCCATCGAGCGCCAGAAGAAGACGATCTTCGCGTCCGAGTGAGCGCCCCGATGACGACCGACATGACGACGAAGACCCCGGAGGCGGCCACCGAGCCGCCTCCGAGGCGCACGCCCAAGAAGAAGCGGGCCGCGCAGCAGAGCCACCGGCGCCTGCTCACCCGCCGCGACCGCATCACGCTCGCCCTGATGGCGGGCGTGCCGACGATCCTGCATGTGGCCCTTGTCTGGGTCACCGCCATCGCCTCGATCTTCCTCGCCTTCACCACCTGGGACGGCATCGGGTTCGACTCGATCAAGTGGGTGGGGCTGGACAACTTCAAGCAACTCTTCAACGACAACCCGCAGTTCTGGCCGGCCGTCCAGCACAACGTCATCTGGTTCGTGGTGCTGATCCTGATCCCGACGCCGTTCGGCCTGTTCCTGGCCGTGCAGTTGGACAAGCGGATCCGCTTCAGCCGGGTCTACCAGACCGCGTTCTTCCTGCCGGTCGTCATCTCGATGGCCTGCATCGGCTTCGTCTGGCAGCTGGTCTACAACCCGGACACCGGCCTCATCAACAGCATCATCGGCGCGAACAAGCCCGGCCACTACATCGACTGGATCGGCGACCCGCACCTCAACCTGTGGGCGGTCCTCATCGCCGCTTCCTGGCGGCACGCCGGCTACATGATGATCCTGTACCTGGCCGGTCTGAAGAGCGTCGACCCCTCGCTCAGGGAGGCCGCCGCGCTGGACGGCGCCAATGAGTGGCAGACGTTCAAGAGCGTCATCTTCCCCACCCTGCGCCCGACCAACACGGTCGTCCTGGTCGTCACCATCATCGAGGCGCTGCGCGCCTTCGACCTGGTCTTCGTCTTCAACAAGGGCGCCCAGGGCACGGAGTTGCTGTCGATCCTGGTCACCAACAACATCATCGGCGAGTCCAGCCGCATCGGCTACGGCTCCGCCATCGCCGTCGTCCTGCTGGTGATCTCCCTCGCGGTGATCATCCCCTATCTGATCGCCACCTTCCGGAAGGAGCGGCGCGCATGAGCAGCACCACTCTCCCGCTGAAGCAGCGCGCCCCGGTCCGCCCCGCCCGGATCCTGCTGCACGTCTTCCTCGCGGGGACCGCCCTGGCGTGGCTGGCGCCGCTGCTGTGGGCGGTGTTCTCCGCGCTACGGCCGTACAGCGAGACCAGCGCCAAGGGCTACGTCTCCTGGCCGTCCAAGCTGACCTTCGAGAACTTCACGAACGCGTTCCAGCAGTCGGACATGCTGCACTACTTCGGCAACACGCTGATCATCGCGGTGCCGGCCGTACTGCTGACCCTGTTCCTGTCGTCCTGTGTGGCGTTCTACGTGGCCCGCTTCGACTTCCGGGTCAACCTCGCCCTGCTGCTGGTCTTCACGGCGGGCAACCTGCTGCCGCAGCAGGTCATCATCACCCCGCTGTACCGGCTGTACCTGCTGACGGACCTGCCGGGCATCACCGCCAGCGGCAAGCTGTACGACTCCGCGCTCGGCCTGGTCCTCATCCATGTGGCGTTCCAGTCGGGGTTCTGCGCGTTCGTGCTGAGCAACTACATGCGCTCGCTGCCGCACGAGCTGACGGAGGCCGCGCTGGTCGACGGTGCCTCGGTGTGGCGGCTGTACTGGCAGATCACCCTGCCGCTGTGCAAGCCGGCGATGGCGGCCCTGGCGACGCTGCTGTCCATCTGGATCTACAACGACTTCTTCTGGGCCCTCGTCCTGATCTCGACCGGCGAGAACATGCCGATCACCTCGGCCCTGAACAACCTCTCCGGGCAGTACTTCACCGACCCCAACCTGGTCGCCGCCGGCTCCCTGCTGACCGCGATCCCGACCCTGGTCGTCTACTTCGCGCTCCAGCGCCAGTTCGTCAGCGGCCTGACCCTCGGCGCCAACAAGGGCTGACCCACGGGCAGTTCCACTGCGGCATACCTCTCCTAGAGTGCCTCGATTCGTGGCACCCTGAAGGTGAGCACGGCCCGCACGGGCGTGCGGCCGCGGACGAGGGAGGCGTCATCCATGGCGGAGCGCACGATGCGGGCGGTCGTGACCGAGCGGCCCGGCGGCCCGGAGGTACTGCGCCTGAGGGAGGTGCCACGGCCCTCGGCGCGGCCGGGCTGGACCCTGGTGCGGATCACGGCCTTCGGGCTCAACCGCTCGGAGCTGTTCACGCGGCGCGGCTGGTCGCCCGGCGTGGAGCTGCCCCGCATCCTCGGCATCGAAGGCGTCGGCGTGGTGGCCGAATCAGTCGATCCACGGCTGCCGGAGGGCACCGCCGTCGCCGCCGCCATGGGCGGACTGGGCCGCCTCTTCGACGGCACCTACGCGGAGTACGCGCTGATCCCGAGCGCACAGCTGATGCCGGTCCGCACCGGTCTGCCCTGGCCGCTGGTGGCCGCCGTACCCGAGGCCTATCTCACCGCGTACGGCTCGCTGGAAGCCCTGGAGACCCGCCCGGGACAGCGCCTGCTCGTCCGCGCGGCCACCTCCGGCGTCGGCATGGCCGCTCTCGATCTCGCGCGCGACCTGGGGCTGGAGGTGGCCGGCACGACCCGCGATCCCGCCAAGGCCGCGGCCGTACGCGCCGCCGGCGCCGAGCACGTCGTGCTGGACCAGGGCGGCGCGCTGCCCGACCGGGTGAAGGAGGTGTGGTCCGACGGCGCCGACCGGATCCTGGACCTCGTCGGCGGCCCCGCCCTGCTGGACTCCCTGCGCTCCCTCGCGCCGCGCGGGCGGGTGTGCTGCACCGGCTGCCTGTCGGACGAATGGGTCGTCCCGTCCTTCGAACCGCTGGAGCACATTCCCTCCGGCGCCGCCCTGACCACCTTCTCCAGCAGCCTCGTCAACACCGGCGAGTGGGCCGCGCAGGCGCTTCAGGAGATCCTCGACCGGATCGCGGACGGCTCCGTCCGGCCTGCCCTCGACCAGGTCTTCCCGCTGGCCGAACTCCCGGACGCCCACCGGTACATGGAGGAGAACCGCGCGATCGGCAAGGTGGTGGGCAGCAATGTGCAGGACGCGTGAGCAGGCCGCTTGAGCCGGCCGCGCCGTGCCGCGGTCAGCCGGCGGTCCCGGCTTCGAGTTCCCTGATGGTCTCCTCCAGCCAGGCCTTCTCGGCGTTCCTCGTCGCGCGGGCCACGGTGAGGACGCCCCGCCGGAACGGGTCGCTCAGCTCGTCGGCCCGCAGCGGCCTCGTGCCGTCGTAGAAGAAGCTCGCGGGCTCCGCCAGGAAGTCCCACCGCCGGCGCAGTACGGCGATCCGCTCCCGCGGGTCGGGCAGCTGCGACAGGAACGACAGGACGACGACGAACTTGGCGCGGTCGGTGATGTCCTGCGTGCTCGGTCTGCGCAGCCGGCGCAGCAGTTCCGCGCGCCCCGCCTCCGTCAGCGTGATCATCTGCCGGGGTGCGACGCCCTGACCCGGCTCCTCGTGACGCGTGAGCCAGCCGGAACCCTCCAGCCGGGACACGGCCGGATACAGCGCTCCGTCGCTCACCGTGCGGACATGACCGGCCAGGCCGGCGATGTGCTTCTTCAACTCGTAGGCGTGCATGGGCCGTTCGGCGAGAAAGCCCAGGATCGCGAGCGTCAGCACAAGGCCTCCCGAGTGCGCTGGTCCGGTGGACTTTCCCACGATAACCGCGGCGATGCCTCGGGTCGAGGCGCCTCGAACCGAGGTGATATCTCTCGAATCGAGGCGCGCAGCTTTCCGGAGCCCGCGGTGGCGGCGGCGCCGGGTGCCACAATCAGAGACGACGCGGCGATGACCGTCCGCCCTGACGTGATCGGGGTCGTGGAAGGAGGCCGCAATGCACCTCTCGCTCCGGGGGCCGCGCCCGCGGACCCGTCGTGACCGGCGAGAACACCCATCGATGGCCGGGATCGGACATCAGGCCGCCGGGTGCCGGTGATGGCGGGAGAGCGGCAGTGGAGCCGGCCCAGGCAGCCACAACTCCCCGACCTGCATATGCGCCTGCGCTCCGAGCTGGGCCGGATCGACGAGCAGCTGCGTGGCCTGCTGTCCTCCATGGACCGGCTGCAGGGGCTGCTGGACGCGGTGGTGGCCATCAGCCGTGAGGTGGAGCTGCCCGCGGTGCTGCACCGTATCGTGACCACCGCGATGGACCTGGTCGGCGCCCGCTACGGAGCACTGGGCGTGCTCGACGCGTCCAGGGGGCGCCTGGAGCAGTTCATCACGGCCGGTCTGACGGAGCACGAACGCCTCGCTCTGGCCGAGTCCGGCCTGCCCCGCGGCCTGGGCGTCCTCGGCCATCTGATCCACTATCCCGAACCCCTGCGGATCGACGACATCACGGCCCATCCGTCCTCCGCCGGTTTCCCGCCCGGCCATCCCCGGCTGCACACCCTGCTCGGCGTCGCCATCAGTGTGCGCGGGGAGATCTACGGTGACCTCTACCTCTCCGAGCGAGAGGACGGCCGGCCCTTCGACGTGCACGACGAGAACGTCGTCGTCGCCCTGGCCGGCGCCGCCGGCATCGCGATCGAGAACGTCCGCCTCTTCGAACGGATCCGGGTCGGAGCCGAGCAGTTCCAGCGGCTGCTGCTGCCCACCCTGCCCGATCTGCGGCCCTTCACCGCCGCCGCCATCTACCGGCCGGCTGCCGAGCCCAGTCAGCTCGGCGGCGACTGGTACGACGCCATCCCCCTGCCCGACCACGCGGTGGCGGTCGTGATCGGTGATGTGGTCGGCCACGATCTGCGGGCCGCGGCGGCCATGGCCGCCACCCGCAACATGCTGCGCGCCCTGCTGTTCGACCAGAGCGACCCGCCCGGCGCGGTCCTCGCCCGGCTCGACCGGGCCCTGGAGGCCATGACGAACAGTCCCGTCACGACCACCACGCTGGCCCGTATCGAACAGGAGGGACCGGGCTGGCGACTGCACTGGAGCACCGCGGGCCACGTCCCGCCCCTGCTGCTCACCGATGAGCACCACGTGACCTACCTGCTCGCCGAGCCCGGACTGCCGCTCGGCGTCGACACCGCACAGCCCCGCCCGGACCACTCCCGCTCCCTGCCCCCGCACGCCACCGTGGTCTTCTTCACGGACGGGCTGATCGAGCATCCCGAGCACACCATCGACGAGCGGCTGAGCACACTCGCCGCACTCGCCGCGCAACACGCCGGCCTGCCCCTGCCCGCGTTCGTCCAGGCACTGGCCGACCAGCACCCCAGCGACGGGCACGACGACATGGCCATCCTCGCCGTGCGCATGCCGCCCGACTGAGGTCCCCCTCGTCGCAGAGCCGTCCTCGCCGGTCAGCGGCGACGTGGAGGATCCGGGGCAACCGGCGGATGATGGGCCTGGGGGACGGTGCCGACCCGGAGGTCGCCCCATGGCTGACGTGCGGCATGTACAGCCCGGCCGCAGTCGTGCGGCGGCCGTCGCGGAGATCTGTGCCCTCGCCGCGCTGTACTACGGCTCGGCCAGGGCAGGACTGCTCCAGCAGCTGGTGCGCGGCCAGGTCACCCCGCTGTGGCCGCCGAGCGGGATAGCGCTGGCGGGCCTGCTGCTGCGCGGCCCGCGGGTCTGGCCCGGCATCGCGATCGGCGCGTTCTTCACCAACCTCTGGCTGGGACCGTCACTCCCGGCCGTGCTCGCGATCACGGCAGGCAACACCCTGGCGCCCGTCTGCTCCTACACGCTGCTGCGCCGCATCGGCTTCCGCAACGAGCTGGACCGGCTGCGGGACGCGCTCGCCCTGATCTTCCTCGGCGCGTTCACCGGGATGCTGATCAGCGCGACGACAGGCAGCGGAACCCTGCTTCTCGCCGGTGTCCTGAACACCGAGGGCTTCTGGCCGACGTGGTCGGTGTGGTGGACCGGCGACGCGATGGGCGTTCTCGTGGTCACCCCGGTCCTGCTCGTCCTCAGCTCGGCACGCCGGCCGAAGGGCGTGTCGGCCCTGCGGTGGGTGGAGGGGCTGCTGCTCGTGGCGGCCACCATCGGTGTCGGTGTCGTCGAGACCAGTCGCGTGCCGCTGATGTTCCTCGGCTTCCCGCTGCTGATCTGGGCGGCCTTCCGCTTCCAGCTGGCCGGGGCCGCGCCCTGCGCGCTGGCCGTGTCCACGTTCGCGATCGTCACCGCCGCCCGGAGAGCGGGCCCCTTCGCCGGCCATGACCTGCTCACCAACATGATCACCCTGCAGGCGTTCAACGGCTCCGCCTCGCTGACCGCGCTGCTGGTCGCGGCCGTCATCAGCGAGCGCAACGAGACCCAGCGGGAGATCGCGCGAGCCTGCCGGCAACTCGCCGAGATGGTGGCCAAGATCGCCACCGGCGACCACCGCCCGCTGCTCCCCGACGGGCAGGACGGACAGGATGAAGAGGACGAAGAGGAACAGGGCGGTCCCACGGACGCGAAAAGGTCGTCCTCTCACCCCTGAGCCGAGGTGCATACCGAGGTTCTTCTCTGCATACTCAAAGGTGGACGTCCGCGATCACCAGCGTGCAATACGCTTCTATTCTTCCGCCTTTCGCTCTTTACCAGGTTTCCACGCTCCGTCCAGTGGATGTATCTGCCGAGAACCGGAAGGAGTCGACATGCGCGTTACCGCCCGGGGTCGTATTCCTCGCATCGTCGGGAAGTCATTCCTGATCGCAGCGCTTGCCGCCGCGCCGAGCCTCGCCTCTGCTTCCTTGACGCAGGCGTCGGCGTCGACGTCGGCGCCTCAAGGACAAACGCGGGAATCCCGCCCGACTCCCTCGCCATCCGCCAAGTCGCACACTACGAAAGTCGTCATGCCAAACCTCGGACAATCCGTGACAGAGGCTATCGTCACGAGATGGTTGGCGAAGGTGGGCGAATCCGTGCAGGCTGGTCAGCCATTGCTCGAAGTCTCCACTGACAAGGTGGACGCGGTCATCGACTCGCCCGCTTCCGGAAAGCTCACCAAGATCGTGGTCAAGGAGGACCGGACCGCGAAAGTCGGAGCAACGATCGCTCTGATATCCAGCGGAAGCAGCGCGTCTCGGACCCGAAGCACGCGCTGAACCTCTACGCCAGGTCGGCCCATGTGCCCGACAGGTGAGGGCGCCCACCAGCCGACCTGGCTCCCAGCACGGGACAGTCCACCGGCGTCAGCCGGGGATTGCCGCCAGGTCCTGCCGCAGCAGGTCGAGGGTGAAGCCGTCCGGGTCGGGACGGTCGGTGTCAGCCCACTGCTTACTGAGTACCGCGTATGCCTCGTCGCAGTAGGTCCGGAAGAACTGCCAGGTCATCGGCTGGAGCTTCCCCCAGGTGACACAGATCAGCTGCGTGGGGGTGTACCCGACGACCGGTACACAGTGGCCGCCCCAGCTGTTGGGCTGGCCAGGTCCTACCGGTCCCCCTGGGGGCACCATCCAGACGGACTGCCCTTGAGCGCTGTAGGGCATCTGCAGCCCGATGTACGCCGCGCCGAACAGTTCGATGGTGTTTCGCAGGTGTTCGGTGTTTCCCGGCTCACAGGCGGCGAAGGCGAAGATCTGGTTTCCCCCGATGCCGTCCGTGCGCCAGGAGTTCAAGGCGTCGAGCATGTTGGTGCCACGGTCCGTCGAGGGATCCCCCGCCTGGAATCCGGTGAGGGCGGTGTAGGCGTCGAGCGCTTCTTTCTCGGTGGGCTCGAACTCCACGGGCCCCTCGTAGGCCGACCAGTTCTGCTCCATGTGGAGCGCAGCGGCCTCCACACAGTCGCCGTATCGGTCATTGCCCAGCATCTGCCAGTCAACGACCTTGTCGGTCCAGTTCTTCGCCGTAGGGGCCGGCGGCAGTGTGGGATGGAGGTACTGCGCGAAGTTGAGCGTACGCCTGTCGACCCTGGCGGGAGCCTTGCCTAGTCGGCCAACGACGGGTTGGCCATTCCGAGGTGCCATGATCCTCCTTCGGGTGTCCTGCCCATACCTTGCGCAGGAATTGGGCATTTCTTCTGGCATATGCCACGACATGACTTCGTGCCACCGGGAGCCCATGAAGCCTGATCTGAACGGGTGAATTTATGATGGAAACCGTTCGTTTTCTACAGCGGTGCAAGTCGCCGACTACCGCTAGCCTCCGCCTTTCAGTTGGGTTTGGCTGAACCGGGTTGATGGCCGGGGGCATGTTTTCGGGCCGTGTGGCGTCTTCGGGCATGCCAAGGGCCCGACGCGCCGGCCGGGGT
>NZ_BMVG01000016.1 GCF_014650595.1 Streptomyces alanosinicus | reverse complement strand
GTCGGGTCCGTCGTGGTGTTCCCGGCAACGACAGCCATGGTTAGCGGCGGTTGGGGTGGTACGCAATGATGTGACGTACTACCCCACATAGGATGATTGCCTGACTTGCCCGCTTTTGACGCTTTCAGTCCCTGTTCAGGGCGTTCCGTTCCTACGATCCCGGATCGGATGTGATCTGGCTCCTATGGGTGGCGTCACGTATCCAGGGGCGAAATGAGGGACGTGCGGCCGCCGTGCCGTCCGAATCCGCGGGTGGCCGCTATGCGTCGGCGATCCCCGCGTCATGGGCGAGCAGGCCCGCCTGGGTGCGGTTGACGCAGCCCGGTTTGTCCAGCATCCGGGAGACATAGCCCTTGATCGTGGCCTCGGAGAGGTACAGGCGCGTCGCGATCTGCGCGTTCGACAGGCCCTCGCCGAGCCCGGCCAGCACCTGCACCTCGCGCTCGGTCAGCGAGGCGACCCGTTCGCGGGCGCGGTCGCGGGCCGAGAGGCTGTCCGTCGACGCGGCGATGAGCCGACGGGCGGCGGAGGGCGACAGCACGGTGTGCCCCTGGGCGGCGGCCCGTACGAGACCGATCAGCTCCTCCGGCGGCGTGGACTTCACCAGGAAGCCGCTCGCACCTGCCCGCAGCGCACGCAGCACATACTGGTCGGCGTCGAACGTGGTCAGCACCACGATGTGCGGCGGGTCGGCAAGCTCGTTGACGCGCTCGATCGCGGTCAGCCCGTCCATGCCCGGCATGCGCAGATCCATCAGGATGACGTCGGGACGGCTGCGCCGGACGGCCTCGACGCCGGCCACGCCGTCGTGCGCCTCGTCGACCACCTCGATGTCGGAGGCCGAGCCGAGAATGGTGCGCAGGAATCCGCACACCATGGGCTCGTCGTCCACCACCACTACGCGGGCCACGCTCACACCGCCGATTCGGAGGTCGGGACGAACGCGGGCAGCGTCGCCTCGACGCTGGATCCGCCGTCGCAGCAGGGTCCGGCACGCAGGGTGCCGTGCACCAGCTCGATGCGCTGCCGCAGATGGGCGATACCCAGACCGGAGCCGGTGCCGGCGAGGGCGCTGCGTGATGTGCCGTTCGGGGGCGCGTTGCGGACGGTCAGCCGCACCTGTGCGTGGTCGTACTCCACTCGTACGTTCACGCGGGCGCCGGGGGCGTGCTTGCGTACGTTCGTCAGGGCCTCGCGCAGCACGCGGTAGGCGGTGCGCCCGACCACCGGCGAGGCCAGCGCCGGGTCGCCCTCCTCGATCAGCTCGGTCGGTATCCCCACCGCGACGGACTCGGCGATCAGCTCGGCGAACCCCGCCGCCGAGGGGGTGTGGTCGCCTTCCGGGGCGGTGCGCAGAATGCCGACCAGGTCCCGGAGTTCGTCCAGCGCCTGGCAGCCCGCGGCGCGCAGTTCCTCTGCCGCTCGCCGGGTCGCGTCGTCGGCCGCCGTCACCTTCAGCGCCCCGCCTGCAGCACCATCAGGCTCACCCGGTGGGTGACCACGTCGTGCATCTCACCGGCGAGCCGGGCGCGTTCCTCGGCGCGGGCCTGCCCGGCCAGCAGATGACGCTCCCGCTCCGCGCGCTCGGCGCGCTCGACGAGTGCCTGCATCAGCCTGCGGCGGGTGTCGAAGTGCAGCGCCAGCAGCGGCCCGACCGCCGTACGCAGCAGCCCGACCGTCAGGTTCGTGACGGACGGCTCCCAGGGCCGCATGACGACCAGGGTGAAGGCGGCGAGCGCGAAGTACGCCGTCCTGCGGTTCTGTTGGTAGAAGAGCGGGCCGTAGGCGGCCAGCACGGTGGCGAGGGGTGCCCATGCGTTCCCCGGGTGGGCCGGCGTCAGCACACCCGCGGGTGAGATCAGCAGGGTCACCGCGAGGGTGAACGTGCCGAGCATGCCGACGACGGTCAGCGGCGCGATACGGCGGAACGCGACCGAGGCGCAGGCCGGCGCCTGCACGGTGAGCATGACCCAGGCGAACGTGCCCGGACGGTCGGGCCACCATGTGCCGCCGACCAGGGTCAGACCGGTGTCGAGCGACCCGAAGGCGGCCGCGATCGCCGCCTTCGTCGGGTGAGGAACCAACCGCTCGCCCTGCCGCACGGCATGCCCGCCGCCATGGAATGGAGGCATGGATACGACAGACGACACCGTCACGCCACTCCCCGGCTCGGTCGCTACACGATCGACGCGCACGATTCGTCCCTCTCCTTCACGAGCCGGCACCTCTTCGGTCTGCTGCCGGTGCGCGGTGCCTTCGCGATCCGTGGTGGCACGGTCGACGTGGCCGAGCCGCTCTCCGGGTCGCGCGTGCGCGCGGAGATCGACGCGGTGAGTTTTCGCACGGGCAACGCCCAGCGGGACGCCGCCGTACGGTCGGCGAAGTTCCTGGACACCGACCGGTATCCGCTGATGCTGTTCGTCTCCGACCAGCTGGACGCCACCGCGGTCACCGGCACGCTCACCGTGTGCGGCGTGTCCCGGCCGGCCCGGCTTTCGCTCGTGCACCGCGAGGTGCTGGCGGATGCCTTCACCGTCCGTGCCACCACGCGGGTCGACCGCACCGAGTTCGGTGTGACGGCGTCCCGTGGCATGGCCGGACGGCATCTCGATCTGACGTTGGAGATCCGTTGCCGCCGCGTCTGACCCCGGGCGCCGCCCACCGGACAACAGGGGTCTGCCGTGGCTGACGCGGTCGTGGGGAGGGACCCGCACAAGCGGTACGGCGCGGCGCGGGCGGTGTGAAGCATGGCCTGGGCGTGCGCGATCATGCACCCCGGCTGCCGGCCCGGGACCCGGAGCGGCGGACCGGCGGCACATCCGCGGGACCGCTCTCCTCCAGGCCGGACATCACCCGCACACGGTGTGGGGATCAGGGACGCTCTTCGGTCGGGAGTTGGACGGGGTAGGGCTCTTCGTGGTCGGCCGAGCGGCTCACCTTCTCCCACGCGGTCGCCTCCGCGAGCTGGCGGCGGGAGTGGTCCTGCGCCATGGTCACCGCGTTCACACCCAGCAGGAGATGGCCGGGGACCTCGTCGCGGCGTACGGTCCGCACGATGATCTCGGCCGCGCGGCGCGGGTCCCCCGCCGCCCCGGCCGTGTTCTGCCGCACGAGCCGGTTCATCGCGCCCACGGTCTCGTCGTAGGCGTCGGGGATCGAGTGGACCGTCATGGACGAGCCGGCCCAGTCCGTGGCGAAGCCGCTCGGTTCCACGACCATGACCCGTACACCGAAGGGTGCGGTCTCCACCGCCAGGACGCGACTGAAACCGTCGACCGCGAACTTGGCCGCCTGGTACGAGGCGATACCCGGTGATCCACCGACCCGGCCTCCGACGGAGGAGAACTGCACGATGGTTCCCGAACCCTGTCGGCGCAGGACGGGCAGCGCGGCCTTCGTGACGTTGTAGACGCCCCAGAAGTTCGTCTCGAACTGGGCGCGGAAGTCGTCCTCGTCCGCTGTCTCGATGGGCGACACGTTCGCGTACCCCGCGTTGTTCACGAGCACGTCGATGCGCCCGAAGTGCGCCAGAGCCCCCTCGACCGCCGTACGGGCGGCGTCCGGGCTGGTGACGTCCAGGGCGAGGGGGAGGACGCGGTCCCCGTACTCGCCGAAGGCTTCCGCGACCGTCTCGGGGCGCCGGGCGGTGGCGACGACGGGGTCGCCCGCGTCGAGGACGGCGGCGACCAGGGCGCGGCCGAGACCGCGCGACGAACCGGTGATGAACCAGACCTTGGAATCCTGTCGACTCATGCCATTAGTGCAACACCGTTCTCTTAATAGCGCAACACTGTTGCCTTATCGGTTTCTATGATGTCCCCCATGAATGAGCCCGCCTTCCTGCGCGCACGCAGCGCCGAGGCCAAGCAGGCACGCCAGGAGGCGATCCTGGACGCCGCCCGCACACTCGGCCGCCGCAACGGCATTCGCGAGGTGACCCTCACGGACATCGCGGCGGCCGTGGGCATGCACAAGTCGGCCCTGCTGCGCTACTTCGAGACGCGCGAGCAGATCTTCCTGGAGCTGACCGCGGAGGGCTGGCGTGAGTGGTCCGCCGCTCTGCGCGGCGATCTGGGGCGCAGGGAGCAGGCCACGCCCGCCGAGGTCGCCGCCGTCTTCGCGGGCACCCTCACCGCGCGCCCCATGTTCTGCGATCTGCTCGCCCAGGCACCCTTGAACCTGGAGCGGAACGTCTCGATCGAGTCGGTGCGCTCCTTCAAGCTCGCGACCCTGCACGAAGTCGGGCTGATCGGCGCGGAGCTGAGCCGGCTGCTTCGTCTGACCGAGCCCCAGATCCTCGACACGATCGCCACGGCGACCGGCATGGCCGGGGCACTGTGGCAGATGGCCACGCCCGGTCCGCGCCTGCGCGAGCTCTACACGAGCGACCCCCGGCTCGGCCACGCCGTCGTGGAGGTGGAACCCCGCCTGACCCGCGTCCTGACCGCGCTCCTCACCGGTCTCGACGCGCACCCCGCCACGGACACACAGGCGCCCAGCGACGACCGCAGGCCACCCGTCGGCCGCAGGCGCGGCTAGCCCGATCCTCCGCACATAGCCGAGTCGGATGAACTGCTGAGTTGACCGGTACTTCGGTAGGTGTGGGTCGTTGGACTGGACGTGCCGATATCTCGTTCGCGTCGTTCCCGGGTCCAGCGTCCCCGTATGAGGGTGGAGCTGGCTTCCGTGGTGGAGAGGCGTCTGGGCGCTCTGCCTGCCTCTGCCGAGTTTCTGCGCTGGCTGGACGTGGCCGGGATCATCGACGAACTGTGCCCCGTCCGTGAGGTGGCCCATCTGACGCACGGCCAGGTCGTCGAGGCCCTGGTCGCCAACCGCCGCTCTTCCTGGAGCACAACCGGCGCATCACGGCCCTGATCACCGTGATCTGCCTGGCCCTGCTGGTCTACTGCCTGATCGAACGCCAGGTCCGCCAAGCCCTGGGCCCCGACCAGACCATAGCCGGCCTCTACCCCGACAACCGCAAGGTCCGCCCCACCGGACGCATGATCCTCTACCACCTCGAAGACCTCATGCTCCGCCCCGGCACCGCCACCGACCCACCGGTCATCCTCGTCAGCCGAGGAGTCCAAGCACACCTGCTCGAACTCCTCGGCATCGACGAAACCAGACCCCGCTGGCTCCAGACCTAAAACCCCATGTGCGAAGTCACCGGCTAGCCACGACAGGCCGCCGAGATCTGGCCGGCGGGGACGGCGAAGGGCATGTCGAGGGTGGTGCGCACGGCTGACCGGGTCTCAGGCCCGCAGCCGTTCCCGGTCCCCCATCACCACGACGGGATGCCGCGCGGGATCCAGCACGCGCAGCAGGGTCTTCATGCCCGACACGGGGACGGTGACGCAGGCCGACGTGCCGTCACCATGGTCCATGTGGAGCCAGATCCCGCCCCCCTTGTCGGGACCCTCGGGGCGGTTCCAGTCGAAGGGCGGAACACCCTTGAGCCGGTTGTAGTCAATGGCGATGACGTAGTCGAAGTCGTGGTCGTGCGCCTTTTCCGGGATCTGCATGGACGGGAAGGCGTTGCCGTCCTGCCAGTACGTCAGCCGACTGCCGGGGTCTTCGAGCGAGCCGCCCGCATCGGTGAGGCTGAACACGCCGACGGGGCTCTGCTCGTCGTCCATGTGATGGTCCGTCGTCCAGCCCAGTCTGCCGTTGTGCCCCGGCCAGCTGGCCGTCCGCTCCCAGATCGTCCCCCGCTTCTGGTAGAGGACCACCACACTGTCGGGCGATTCCCGGTCCTCGCCGTAGACCACCACCACCTGCCCGGCGCCGGCCGGAACCCGTTTCCACATCCGCGTACCGACACCCGTGGGACGAGTCGGCAACGCCCGGCCGGAAGAGGCCGACGCCGCGCCCGGCGCACCGCCGGGAAGGCTCCGCTCGGTCGTGTGATCACACGCCGTGGCAGCTCCCAGCAGCGCGCTGGAGGCAACAGCCGCGCATATGGCACGCTGCGGGCCTTTCCGCCGCAGTCGCTGACGACTGGAATGGGTCATCATGAATTTCCACATGATCACGATCCTGCGGCCGGACCGACACCACCCGCATCCGGACGCGGCATCCGGCCCAACCCACAGGCCGTACGGCCCGACGGCCCGCACCGGCATGATTTCGGCGAGCCCCGCCCGGACCCGGCCCGTCCCCGTAACCCGCACCGCCGAGGCCCGTTGCGCCCGGCGTGAACGAACTCCTCCACGGCACACCCGACGCACCCGAACCACGCCTGCCCCTGCTCACCCTCTCCGAGGCACAGGAACTCCTCGACGTCCTCCGTCACTTCGGTTCGACCGACCATGACCGGGGCGCGCAGGCCCGCCATCCCGCGGCCGAACTCGCGGCCCGCGTCCCCGCGTACGACGCCTGAGACCGCCATCAGTGCAGCGCGTCGGAGCGCGCTTCACAGCACCCCCAGCGCGGGAACGGCGACATTGAGCGGACCGAACCCGATGGGGCTCACCGCGTTGTCCAGCAGTCCACCGGAGAGCGGCGCGGCAGAGCCGTCACCGGTGGTCGGGGGCGCGAACGGCCCGGGGCCGGGGACCAGGACACCTGCCGGAAGAGAACCGACACGTGGTACGGCGGCAAAGGCGCTGGGCGCGCAGACCGCCAGGCCACAGACGGCGACAAGGGTCACAGCCGCACTACGGCACGACTTCATCATTCGGTTCCTCGCAGCGTTTCGACTTTCCGACGACACAGCACACCTCCCTCCCCGGGAAGGGCCGCCGTGTCAACGCGCGAGCGGGCCCCGGGTGACGCCTCGCACACCTGACGTACGTCAATGTGGAGTAACCGCGCACCCGGGGACGACGGCAGCGAGCGGCTAGCCGGCGAACGCGTCGACGCCCGTCAGTTCCGCCGAGAGCTGCCACAGTCGAGCCGCCTGCTCCGGGTCGGTCGCCCAGTCCTTCACGCCGAAGCGCTCCTCGCCCTCCTGGGCGGGCTCGGCGACCTCGCAGTCCTCCAGATAGAGACCGCCCAGCCCCGCCAGCTGCGGCGAGGTCGCCGCCCACACCTGCGTGGCCGCCCCCTGCTGCGGCGTCTTGAAGCCCTCGGGGTTGAGCGGGTTGCCGTCCTCGTCGATCCAGCCGCGCTCGATCATCTCCGCCTTGGGCAGGTGCCGTTGGAGCGGGGTGATGATGCCGCCGGGGTGCAGGGCGAAGGCGCGGACGCCGGCGTCCCGGCCGAGCTTGTCGAGCTGGACGGCGAACAGGACGTTGGCGGTCTTGGCCTGGCCGTAGGCCTCCCACTTGTCGTAGCCCTGGCGCCAGTGGATGTCGTCCCAGCGGATGCCGGAGAAGTGATGGCCGCGGGAGGAGACGGAGACGACTCGGGCACCGCCCGGTGCGATCGTGGGCCACAGACGGTTGACGAGGGCGAAGTGACCGAGGTGGTTGGTGGCGAACTGGGCCTCCCAGCCGGGCCCCACCCGGGTCTCCGGGCACGCCATGATCCCGGCGCTGTCGATCACGATGTCGATGGTGCGCCCGGAGGCGAGGAACCGCTCGGCGAAGCCGCGCACGCTCTCCAGGTCACCGAGGTCCAGCTCGTCCAGCTCGACGCCGGGGATCTCGGCCAGCGCCTGCCGGGCGGTGTCCGGCCGGCGCGCGGGCACGACCACGTGGGCACCGGCCGTGACGAGCGAGCGGGTGGTCTCCAGGCCGATCCCCGAGTAGCCCCCGGTGACCAGGGCGAGCTTTCCGGTCAGATCGACGCCCTGGAGGACATCGTCGGCCGTGCTGGTGGCGCCGTAACCGGATCCGATCTTGTGCTGTGCAGTGCTCATGTCCGGAACGCTACGAATTGGAGTGCACTTGAAGTCAAGCCGAATCGCCTCCCTCCCCCGATGGCCCCCATGCCGGGGCCCGCCTTCCCGTCACCGGCACCTGACGGCTGCCGCTTCGCTCCTGCCGCTACTCGCCCTGCTCGTCCCGGAGACGTTCTTCGGGCGGCCGGCCGGTGGTCGGCGTACGTCCGTCCCGGCGGCGGTACTCAGTTCCGCTCGCCCAGGAGCCCTTCGAGTGCGGTGAGAACGTGGCCGCAGATCTCATCGGGTTCCGCGCTCGCCAGGGGTTCCTGGCCGACCACGACCCGCATCAGGCCGATGCCGAGCAGCCAGGCCATCGCCAACTGGGCACGCAGCTTGCTGTCGTCGGCCGAGGAGAGGGAGGCGAGCGCGGTGGCGTACTCCTCCCCCAGTGCGCGGACGGTCTCGGGGGCTGCGTCGGCGCTGCCGATGGAGCGCAGATAGACGGCCATCAGCCGGTCCGTGCCGGGTTTGCCGCCCTCCACGAGGACTCCGCGCAGCGCGGTCTCGAACAGCCGGTCCGCCGGCGTGTTGCTCAGCTGTTCCTTCCCGCCCTGCGCCATGACCTCGGTGAGCAGGGCTTTCTTGGAACCGAAGTAGCGGAATATGAGCGCCTGGTTCACCCCCGCGCGGCCGGCGATGTCCCGGACGGTGGCCGCCTCGTATCCACGCTCGGCGAAGACCGCGCCGGCCGCGTGGAGGATGCGTGCGCGGGTCCCCTGGGCGTCCCGCGGCCGTTGCGGGACGTCCTCGCTCGCCGGGCTGCCGCCGGGCCGGTCCTGATGCGCCGGGCTGCCGCCGGGCCGGTCCTTATGCCGCGTGTGCTCGCTGGTGTCCACCGTCTGCTCCCTTGCCGCCGTGAGCCCGCCCGCGCCTGCCGAGGAGCCGTAAGGGTAACGGCCGATTACCGCCGTTGACCGCCCGGTATGTGCGTCTTAGCATTGTAAGCGTCTGCTTACATAAGGGAGGCAGTAGTGACGGCAACAGATCACACCCCCCTCGCCTATCCCTTCAATTCCAGCCGGGACCTGGCCCTGGCCGATACGTACGAACTGGTCCGTGAGACCCCGGGGCTGCTGCGCGTGCAGCTGCCGTACGGGGAGCCGGCCTGGCTCGCCACCCGTTACGCGGACGCCCGGCTCGTCCTCGGCGACCAGCGTTTCAGCCGCGCCCTGGCCCTCGGACGCGACGAACCGCGCTCCTCCGAGGGCAAACGGGACAGCGGGATCCTCAGCATGGATCCGCCCGACCACACGCGGCTGCGCTCGCTGGTGGCCAAGGCCTTCACCGTCCGGCAGGTCGAGAAACTCCGGCCGCGGATCAGGGAGTTGACGTCCACGCTGCTGGACGAGATGGAGGCGGCGGGGCCGCCGGTCGACCTGGTCGACCGCTACGCCCTGCCCATCCCGGTCGCGGTGATCTGCCGGCTCCTCGGGGTGCCGCAGGAGGACCGCCCGAGATTTCGCGCATGGAGCGACGCGGCGCTGTCCACCAGCTCGCTGACCGCCGAGGAGTTCGACCGCAATCGCGACGAGCTGCGCGCGTACATGGCCCAGCTGATCACCGCGCATCGCGAGCAGCCCCAGGACGACCTGATGACCGCGCTGATCGAGGCACGCGATCACGACGACCGGCTGTCCGAGCTGGAGCTGGTCGATCTCTGCGTCGGCATTCTCGTCGCCGGCCATGAGACGACCGCCACCCAGATCCCGAACTTCGTGCTCACCCTTCTCGACCATCCGGGCGCACTGTCCCTGCTGTGTGCCGAGCCGACGCTGATCACGAACGCCGTCGAGGAACTGCTGCGCTTCGTGCCGCTGGGCAGCGGGGCGGGCCAGCCTCGCTACGCCAAGGAGGACATCGAGGTCGGTGGCACGCTGGTGCGGGCCGGGGAGCCGGTGCTGGTCGCCATCGGCGCCGCCAACCGTGACGCACTGCGCTTCACCGAGGCCGGCACACTCGACATCGCACGCAGCGGCAACGCCCATCTGGGCTTCGGCCATGGTGTCCACCACTGTCTGGGCGCTCCCCTGGCCCGCCTCGAACTCCAGGAGGCCATCGGCGCGCTCGTGGCCCGCTTCCCCGGGCTGCATGTCGCGGGTGACATCACCTGGAAGACCGAGATGCTGGTACGCGGCCCTCGTGTCATGCCGGTGGGGTGGTGAGCGGACCATGAGCTGGCAGCTGCACATCGACTCCGGCCGCTGTATCGGCTCCGGGATGTGCGCCGGAACCGCACCGGACCTGTTCGTCCTCGACGGCGACCACTCGCACCCGGTGAGCGAACAGATCGCGGAGGGCGACGAACGCGCCCTGGAAGCGGCCGGCATCTGCCCGATGGTGGCCATCACCGTCCGGGACGCCGACGGAAAGGAGATCGCTCCCCGCGACTGAGCCTGCGCCGGGGCCGGAGCCGGAGCCGGAGCCGGCCGACGGTGAGCACCATCCGGAAGCGGGCCTCCCCGGCCGGCATCTCCTGGCAGGCCTCGTCGTAGGCCTCGTCCGCGCGGTCGGACGCCGTCGGCTACACCGACCACCCGCCGCTGGAGGAGCGAGATCCGCGCCCCGCCAGCCGCACGTCGACCGCCGTGAGCGCCAGGGCCGACGGTCCGGGGGCGAGAACGGCGAGCGGCGGAAGTGCCCAGGCACAGACGGCGGCCGTGGCCAGGGCGCACAGGACCAGACCGGTGCCGCCGGGGTCGCGGACCGTGCCACGGGCGGCGGCACTCAGGGCCGCCCGCCAGTCGGTGAGGGACTCCGGGCAGGCGCACGCGCGCAGGCCCACCAGTACCGCACCGGCCGTGACGGCCATGGCGACCACGGCGAAGAACCGGCCGCTGGGCAGCCCCGTACGGGCCAGGGCGAGGTCGGCGGCGCACAGCAGCAGCACGGCCAGCTGGGCCGCCTGCGCGGGGTGCCCGGTATGGGCCCCGATGCCGAGGAACATCGACGGCTTGAAGTACTGGCCGGGAGTGCCGTCCGTGCCGGACGGCATCGGTGCGAGTGCCACCCCGCCGTCGACGAGGGCGCCGAATCCGCTGGCCGGGGCGTCCCAGTTGACGTCGGAGGCGGCCTCGCCACGGCCGAGCGGGGTGTTCTCGACGGATCCGTCGAGCTGGGTGGTCTGTTCGGCGGACGACACGGCGCCCTCGCGGGGCAGCCGGTCGGTGAAGCTCCACCAGCGGGTGAGGTCGGCGGCGGTGAAGCCGAGCCTGTGGTCCTCGGTGTACAGGGCCTTGCCCTGGCCGCGCAGCCAGACCTCGAAGGCGTCCTCGCTCTGTCCGGGGTCGGTGCCGCCCGGCTTCCCGGTCCTCCGTGCCAGTGCGCGCATCGCGTCGGCCCACTGGTCCCAGGTCCAGGTGCGGCCGGGCAGCGGCGCTCCGGAGCGCCGCCAGGCCCGGACGTCGTAGGCGACGGTCTCGGTGCCCCGGCCCTGCGGCACGGCGTACTGGGCGCCGCGCACCCGGCCGGTCGCCAGCAGTCCGGCGTCGATGCCGGCGGTGCGCAGCTCCCGCCGCTGCCGCCCGAGATCGAGCAGGACGCCGCCCGAGGCGTACTGGTCGATCTGCCGGTAGTCGAGCTGCATCACATCGGGTGCGTCGCCGCCGGCGGCCTGGGTGGCGAGCTTCTGTTTGTAGGCGTCGTAGCCGGAGAACGACGTCCGCACCCGTACGTCCGGATGCCGCTGTTCGAACAGGGCGACGGCCTTCTCGGTGCGCTCGGCGCGGTCGGGGTTGCCCCACCACGTGTAGCGCAGCACGATCGTGCGGCCGCCGGCCTGCTCCCCGGGTCCGCCGCAGCCGGCCAGCACCGCGCACAGGGCGAGTGCGCCGGCCGTCGCGCGGGACCCCTTGGCCGTCCCGCGGAACCCTCTTGTCCTGTGTCCGGGCATGCCGAGGTCACCTCTTCCTCATCACCGGTGTGCCGAAGGGGGCTTCTGGGCCGACAGAACCTAGGCCTGGCCTAGGCCGTCGGCTTGCCGTCGTGCGGCAGCGTCGTCCCGGGCAGCGCGTACTCGTCCCGGCGGCCACACATCCCGAAGCCGTTCAGGCGGCTCGGCTCGCTCTGGTACGCGGTCGCCTCGGCGAGGTAGGAGGGCTCGCCGGACTCCAGGGCGTCGAGCTGGGCGCCGGTGTGTTCGGCGGCGGCGAGGGCACCGGCCCGCCACAGCTCGCGCCAGGCGGGCACCCGGGCGCGCACCAGACGGGCGGCCGCCTGCTGGAAGGCGCGGTAGGGGCCGCCGTCCCCTGCGGTCATGGCCTCGCGCAGGGCGAGATAGCCCTCGACGGCGAGGTCCCGGCGGCGCCGGGCGGCGGTCTCGGTGTCCGCTCCGGTGCCCGGCGGGAGGGTGGCCGCGGCCGCGTACCGTTCGGGGTCGGCGAGCACCTCGGGCGGGAAGGTGAACACGGCGTCCCCGGCCTCGGGCAGACCGCTGTTCTGCATGAGTACGGTGATCCGCAGATCGCTGCCCTGCACCATACGGTGCACGGTGCCCGGCGTGAACCAGGCGAGGGAGCCGGCCCGCAGCGGAATGTCCCGGAAGCCGTCGGGGCTCAGGGTCTGCACCGAGCCGTGGCCACCGGTGACGACGTATGCCTCGGTGCACACCAGATGGAGATGGGGACTGCCGCCGCAGACGCCGTCGGCGGCCTCCCACCCGTAGGCACGCAGATGGGACAGGCCCACGGCGCCGGGCAGCGGATGGGACGGCGTGGACATGGCGTCGCTCACCACGGCAGAGCCTCCAGATGGCGGCCGGCCCGGTCGCGGTCCCAGGCGCCGTCGGCGATCACGACCCGGTAGCGATAGCCGAAGCTCTCGCCCGGCGGCAGGGCGAACTCCTCGAAGAAGGCCCAGGAGAACGCGACGGTGGGGATCGGCTCGGAGCGCACGAACCAGTGCGAGTCATGGATCGCGGACGACCCGTCCAGGTTCTCCGGGGCGTGCGCGAAGACGAGCGTGGAGTGGGCGTCGGTCCCGTCGTGCTCGGTGGTGAAGGCCAGCCACGGCCCCTGACTGCCCATCACCTTCTCGGCGCCGACGCCCGGCGCGGAGTCGGGGGTGAAGACCCCGCCGCCGGTGAAGTCGCGCGGTCCGCGCCACTGCAGCCCGGTGTAGCCGGCCATCTCACGGCCCTCGGTGGTCGGCGAGCCGAACAGCAGCGGCTCGTCACGGATGTTGGTGAGGCGGATGGACCAGTCCAGGGTCCAGGCACCGGCCTCCTCGTCCACTGTGTGCACGGCCAGGCCGCGCACCTCGCGGGCCCACTCCCGGCCGCCGTGCGCGATCCAGGTCAACTCCTCGGTGAGGTCGAGGCGTTCGCCGGTGACGGTGAGGTCGGTGAAGCCGTCGTGGCGCATCGAACCGACCCGCTCGGGCAGCCGGAGGTAGCCTTCGCCGTGCACATAGCAGTTGCCGCCCCAGAAGTTCTGTCCGGAGAGATGACTGGCCGTCATCTGCAGGCCCTTGTGTCAGCGGTGGTCGCTCGGCCGGTATCCGGTCACCGTGTTTCCGGAGAGGGTGCGCACGGGGTGGGCGTAGGGCTTGCGGGCCTCGAAGGCGTCCGGGTCGGGGCGGTAGACGTAGCGGAGGATCTCGGTGCCGTTCGGCGCCTCGACCGCGAGGTGCTCCCCGTGGACGTGGCTGACCCGGATGCTCATACGCGCTCCTTCGGGGCCCAGTCGGGGTGGTCGCCGTGCATGGCCGCGTAGTAGGGGTCGCCGGGGCCGATCTCGCCCGCCCGCACCGGCCGTCCGGTGAACGCCGCCTTGTACAGGGCGGCGGCGAACTCCAGGGTGGCGCGCGCGTCGGGGCCACTGCCCGGCGGCCGCTCACCGTGGTCGAACGCGTCGAGCAGGGCGCCGAGTTGGGCGGTGTGCGAGCTGGGCACGTCGGCGGCGGGGGCGCGCCAGGCCGCCGCGCGCCCGGGGTCGACGTGCGGTGCGGGGGTGTAGACCCAGTCGTCGTTGTCATGGCCGTACAGGTGGGTCAGTTCGAGCGTGGCGTCCGCGCAGTCGACGCGGATGCGGCTGACCTCGTGCGGGGACAGGACGCTGTTGACGACGGTGGCGAGCGCGCCGTCGCGGAAGCGGACCAGGGCCGTGGAGAGGTCCTCGCTCTCGACGTCGTGCACCAGCCGGGCCGCCATGGCCCGCACCTCCGACCACTCCCCCAGCAGGTGCAGCAGCAGGTCGTACTGGTGGATTCCGTGGCCCATGGTCGGCCCGCCGCCCTCGCTCGCCCAGCGGCCGCGCCACGGTACGGCGTAGTAGCCGGCGTCCCGGTGCCAGGTGGTCTGGCAGTGCGCCACCAGCGGGGTGCCCAGCTCGCCACGCGTGATCAGATCCCGGGCGTGTACGGCGCCCGAGCCGTAGCGGTGCTGGAAGACCACCGAGGCGTAGCCGCCGGAGGCCTCCTCGGCGGCGGCGATGTCGTCGTACTCGGCGAGCGACAGACACAGCGGCTTCTCGCACAGCACCCAGGCTCCCGCCTTGAGCGCGGCCACGGTCTGCGCACGGTGCAGTGCGGGCGGAGTGCCGATGAGGACCAGATCGGGGCGTACGGCGTCCAGCATGGCCTCGGTCGAGGTGAACCCGGCGACCCGCGCGCCCGCCACGGTCCGGAATGCGTCCAGTCCGCGCTCGTCCACATCGACGGCGGCGACGAGTTCGACGCGGTCCGCATGGGCGCCGAGCGCGGGGAGATGGCTGCCGGTGACGATGGCACCGGTGCCGACGACGGCGACGCGGCGGCGCGGCGCGGGCAGGGACATACCGCTCCCGGGGTTCGGCGGACGGAGTGCGAGCACACGCAGAAAGCGCTTGCCCCGTACGAGGTGACCCTAGGGGCGGGGGATTGTCAGGACAACCCCCGTGCAGGGAGATTCGCCGGTACGGGGGGCGATGAGGGGAAGACCGGCGCAACGTCACCGTCGGCGGCGTTGCGTGGAGTCACGTCCGGTCACCTTCGAGGATCTTCTTGAGGGTGGCCAGCTCCGTGTCGACCAGGTCGGACTGCTCACGGAAGACGGCTTCGGTCAGAGTCGGCGGCCGATGGAAAGTGATCATGAAATCGGCGCCGTCGCCGTTGGGGACCACGCGGGCCGGCACGCTCCAGGAGGCGGTGTCGTCGACGTAGTCGTGGTCGAGGACGCCGAACTCGGCATGAGCGCGCAGGCGTAGCCTGGCGGGGCCGAGCGGGGTGGACATGCGCCACCAGTCCGGGTCGTCCGTGGGCTCGATGGCGCGGATGTTGACCACGGCCCACCGGGGCCAGTTGGCCGGGTCGGCGAGGAAGGCGAAGACCTGCTCGCAGGGGCGGTCGATGCTGACGGTCTTGGTGACGGAGAGCGAGGTGCTCATCGTTCTCTTCTTTCAGAGGGGTTGTGCGGTGCGGGGCGGGCTTCGCCCACCAGGTTCCTGATCCACTCCTCCAACTGGCGACGCCGGCCGGCATCGAGCGAGCCGAAGTAGTGCGCGTCGTTGCGGTCGGCGAGCTCGGCCAGTTCCGGTACGAGGGTCCGGCCCCGCTCGGTCAGCACGAGCCGGACCGTGCGCCGGGAGGCCGGGTCCGGCTCACGACGGATCAGGCCCTTGCCGGCGAGGCGGTCGACCAGGCGGGAGACGGCCCCCGGGTCGATGTCCATGTGTGCGGCCACGGCCTTGGTGGTGTCATGGCCGTGGAACACACTGACCATCACGCCCCACTGGGAGACGGTGACGTCATGCCGGTCGAGTTCGGCCTCGAACCGGCCGTGGACCTCGTCGGACAGGCGACGGAGCCAGTACCCGAGGTGATCATGGAGTCCACTGGTGTCACTCACACATCCACTATTGTTGTCATGACAACACTTGTCAAGGCACTGGTGTGCGTGTCGGGGCGACGGCGAGTGCCCTCCGGCTCGGTGGTCACTGGTCTCCGGCGAGGCGCCGTTGTTCGAGGTAGATGCCGGTGAACACCGCGACTTTGGCACGCAGGACCCAGGGGTCGAAGGGTTTGCCGATGTAGTCCACCGCACCGGCGGCGTAACCGCGGGCGGAGTGTTCGGCGTCGGTGCCCATGGCGGTGAGGAAGATGATCGGGACGTCATGGGTGCGGGGGCGTCGCTTGATGTGGGCGGCGGTCTCGTAGCCGTCCATGTCGGGCATCTGGACGTCCATGATGATCACGGCGAAGTCGTCGTGGTCCAGCAGGGCCTTGAGGGCCTCGCGGCCGGAGGAGACGGCGACCAGCTCCTGGTCGAGGGTGGACAGGACGGCGGTCATGGCCATCAGGTTGTCCGGCTGGTCGTCGACGATCAGGACCTTGGGCATGACCCGCGGAGCCGCCCGGGTCACGGCGACCACGGGCTGGACCTGTTCGACCGCCTCCAGCTGCCGTTCCAGCAGAGTGCAGCGTTCCTCCGCTTCGTCGCGCAGTTTCTCCGCCTCGTGGAGCTGGGCGGACAGGCGGCTGACCTCGTCCTGCAGTTCGTCGCGTTCATGGAGCAGCTCGGTGACGTCGGTGTTGGCCGCGGCCAGGCGTTCGGCGCGTGCGCGTTCCGCGCTCCACTCGGCCTCCAGCTGGTTCAGGCGCACTTCCAGGTCGGCGATGCGGTGCTTGCGGTCCAGCAGCGCGTCGCTCAGCGCGTCGCCGCGGGCCGTGGAGCGGCGTGAGACCCGGTCGGCTTCGGCGAGTTGCTGCTCCAGCACCTCCACCGCGTGGCGGGGTGAGCTGCTGGTCTCGACGGCGGCCCGGTGCAGTCGGCGGACCAGCTCGATGGCGTCCGGGGTGGCCGCCATGCCGCGGTGCTCGGCGACGTCGGTGAACAGGTCCATCACGACTTCCCAGGGCGGGACACGGGTGCCGCTGAGATAGCGGGAGAAGGTGCCGGCGTCGCGCACACGGCGGGCCGCATAGCGGCGGACGGAGACTTCCAGACCTTCGAACAGCTCCCTCAGCGCCATGGCCAGCGCGCGGGATTCCGGTGTCAGATCCGGGGCGAGAGGGCGCAGCTCACCCACGGGAGCCACCTCCCTTCGCGCCCGCGCCCGCTCCGCCTCCGGGTACGGCCGGCCGGCTGGGGGTGGTGTCCGGGGCGATCGCCTGGTGGAACAGCGGCACGGCGCCGCCCGCGGCGGTGAGCCCGGCGAGCACGGCGCCGCCCGCGGCAGTGAGCCCGGCGAGCACGCCGCCCGCCGTTCCGTCACCGGCCTGCACGAACAGCAGGCCGGCGGCCGCACCGGCCGGCGCGGCGAGTAACAGCAGCGGTGCCGGCCTCACCGACGCCAGCGATCGATCCATCGGACCGTCCATCGGACCTTCCCTTCCTCACCCCACCGGATGCCGGGCGGGGCGGCGCGCCCCGGATGGACCCGCCTGTGCGAACGAGCCACACAATGACGACTGTTGAGACCGTTGCGCCGGGCAATCGGCAAACCGGCAACATCCAGGGTCCGTTGCCACCCCGACCCGGCGGTCCGCAACACTCCCCGTCGCAGGTCAGCACCGACGCGCGGGCAGATGTTGCGGCAACACCCGCATCAGGCCTAGAGGGTCCGTCCGTGCACAACCGCGCACCGTACGACGCGAACAGCGCTTCGCTCCGCGCGGTCGGACACCCGCACTTCGGCTTGCGGAAGCGCGACACTTCCGCGAGCGCAGCCCGCGGGACACCCTGATGTCCCAGACACGGGACGCCCTGATGTCCCAGACACGCGACCACGGCCCGCACACGGGCCAGTACACCGGTCCGGTGCCTCCGTCACCGGTGCAGGGCCGGGATCTCCTCGGCAGGCGTCTCCCCGGCCAATCACATCGACTTGTCGCCAGAACGCCGCCTGGTCGTCTGTGCGGCCTTCGGACCGGGGATGTTCTTCAGCCGGGGGCATGAGACGTACGTCGTGCTGCCGGGGTGCTCGCAGGAAGGGGCCCATGGTCATGCCGCAGGACATCGTGTTCCCTCTCCCCTTCGCGCCGGACGTCGGTGCGGACGTGGACGGCGCTCGGCGGCGCAGTCTCGACTGGTGCCGACGCCAGGGCCTGGTGACCCACCCCGTCGATCAGGAGCGGTTCCTGCGCTGGGACATCGCCGGGCTGATGGCGGCCTGGGTCCCACGGGCCGCCGGCGACCGGCTGGACCTGACGGTGGACGCCGTCGTCGTGGCCACGTTCCTCGACGACCAGTTCGACGGCCCCCTGGCCACCCAGCCACATCGCGTCGCCGCGTCCTGCCGGGCCTTCACCGACGTGATCGCCTCGGGCGGAGTGGCACCGGCCGGCGCGGGGCCGCTGATCGGCACGTTCGCGCAGGTGTGGCGCCGCCTGGCCGACCAGGCCTCGCCTGCCTGGCTGGAGGAGACCGGACGGCATTGGCGGTGGTATCTGAACGCCTACGCCCAAGAGGCGGGCAACCGCGCGCAGCGCCGCATCCCGACCCGCACCGAGCATTTCGCGCTGCGCCGCAGGTCGGGCTTCGTCTACGCGATGCTGGATCTGAGCCAGAAGGCATACGGTTTCGAAGTCCCGCCCCACCTCTACGGGGATCCGACGGTGCGCCGCATGCTCGACATCACCGCCGATGTCGTGGACACCCTCAACGACGTCCATTCCGTGGAGAAGGAGGAGTCCCGCGGCGATCTGCACAATCTGGTCCTGGTCATCGAGCATGAACTCGGCTGCGACCGCGACGCCTCGGTCACCGAGATCCAGCGGCTGATCCACGGCTGGTGCGAGGAGTTCGTCGCGCTGGAGGAGACCATGCGGGCCGGCCGGCCTCGGTGTGACGCCGCGGTCCTCGCACCGCTGGCCGCGTGCATGCGCAGCGCGATGAGCGGCTATCTGCTCTGGAGCCGGGCCTGTCTGCGCTACTCACGCCTGGTGCCTCCCGGTGAACCCGCTCTCGTCACCGATCTCCTGACGGAGCGCTGGTCATGAGCGCGCGGCTGCTCTCCCACCGTCACGGACGCTCCGGCCGGGCCCTGGTGATCGGCGCGGGGATCTCCGGTCTGCTGGCCGCCCGGGTGCTGGCCGATCACTTCTCCCAGGTCGAGATCCTCGAACAGGACACGCTGCCGAGCGAGCCCCGGCAGCGTCCCGGCGTGCCTCAGGGCCACCATGTGCACGGCCTGACCGCCCGTGGCGCGGAGGTGATGGAGCGTCTGTTCCCGGGATTGTGCGGTGAGTTGACGGATGCGGGTGCCCCGGGCGGGGACTTCGGGGAGATCGTGGCGTTCCGGTTCCCGACCTGCTGGTCGCCGCGTACCCCGACCGGAATCCCCCTGCAGACCTTCAGCCGGCCCCTGCTCGAGACACGCCTGCGCGAGCGCGTACTGAGCCTGCGCAACGTCCGCGTCCGTCCGGGGGTACGGATCACCGGCCTCACCGGCGGCCCCGGCCGGGTGACCGGGGTACGCGCACGCGGCGACCGGGGTGCCGGAACCGGCGCGCACGGGCGGCACGGCACCGGAGCCGTCCTGACCGCCGACCTGGTGGTGGACGCGAGCGGACGCAACTCCCGGCTGCCGCACTGGCTGACCGAACTGGGGCTGCCTCCGGTCACCTCGACGGTCATCGACGCGCACGTGGGCTATGCCTCCCGCCTGTACGCGGCCCCCGACCCGCACACGCCGCCGTGGGCCGCGGCCATGGAAGTCGTCCAGGCGCCTCGCGCCGGTCGAGGTTTCATGGCCACCCGCGTGGAGAACGGCCGCCTCCTGGTCACCCTGCAAGGCGCCGGTGGCGACCGTCCGCCCGATCACCCGGACGGTTTCACCGCCTTCGCGGAGAGCCTGCGCACGCCCCTCGCGGACCTTCTCGCCCGGCTCACACCGCTGTCCGCCATCCGCCCCTACGCCCACTGCGCCAACCGGCGCACCGACTACCACCGGCTGCCGGTCTGGCCCGACGGGCTGATCGCACTCGGCGACTCGGTCTGCGCCTTCAACCCTCTCTACGGCCAAGGGATGGGCGTCGCCGCCATGGAGGCCGAACTGCTGCAGACCATGATCGGCCGCGAGCGCGCGCTGCCCGGCCACGGATTCACCCGGACCTACCAGCACCGGGTGGCCGCCCTGACCCGCCGCCCCTGGATCATGTCGACGGTGCAGGACCGTGGCTGGCACCTCGGCCCCGACGCCCGCTCCACCCGCGTCACGCAGGCTCTGCTGACCTGTGCGCAACAGACCATGGCCGCCGACCCGGATGTGTTCCGGCGCTTTCTCGCCGCGATGCACATGACGCGAAGCTCCGCCGTGCTGCTGCATCCACGCGCCGTGCTCGCTCTCGCCACCACCGCGCTACGCCCCGACGCTTCTCTTCACGACGACACCCACCTGTGGTGGGGCGACACACCCCACACTGGGCGAGTCGACCTTGCCAATATGGGTAATCCACCCGTCATGACCGAAAACGCCAGGGACGACAGCAGCGCTCCGGACCATGAGGAGGCGACCCGCCGCTACTACGAGACCGGCGATGTCGACGCCTTCTACGACGCCGTCTGGGGCGGTGAGGACATTCACGTCGGCCAGTACGCCGATGCCCGGGAGGCCATCGCGGACGCCTCGCGCCGTACCGTGCAGCGCGCCGCGGACCGGGTCGTGGACCTGCTCGGCCCGGATGCCACGGTGCTCGACCTCGGCTCGGGGTACGGCGGTTCGGCCCGCGCGCTCGCCGAACGGTTCGGCTGCCGGGTGGTGGCCCTCGACCTCAGCGAGGAACACAACCGGCGGCACCGCGCGGCCAACGCCCGACGCGGGCTGGACGGCCTGATCGAGGTGGTCACCGGCACCCTGAACCACCTCCCCTACGAGGCGGAGCGCTTCGATGTGGTCTGGTCCCTGGAGGTCCTGTGCCATGTGACGGACCGGGACCAGGCCCTGGCCGAGGCGGTGCGCGTACTCAAACCGGGCGGCGCGCTGGTCTTCTCGGACATCATGGCGGCCGAGGAGACCCCGGCGCAGGCCCTGCGGCCGGCCCTGTCCCGGCTCGGCGTGGACACTCTGGCGACGCCGTCGTTCTACCTGGAGCACCTGGCCGGACTCGGACTGAAGACCGACTTCGAGGATCGCAGCCCGGACCTCGCCACCCACTACGCACGCCTCGACGAGGAGGTGCGCCGCCGCGCGGCCGAGCTGCGCGGCGTCATCAGCCCGGCCTACGTCGACGATCTGCTGGCCAACCTGCCCCTGTGGACGGACATCACGCGCCGCCGGCTGCTGCGCTGGGGTCTCTTCCACGCCCGCCGCACCACGGCCGGACCAGCCTCGTGACCCATGGCCGGCACCTTCTGCTCCGGGAACACACCGGCCGGCTCAGACGCCGGACGGAGCGGCGTAGCGAACAGTTCCGGCGGGAAGCGGGTAGTCGCCATCGAGGCTGAGCGCCATCAGGGCGGCGCGGATCGCCGCGGGCCACGAGAGAGAAGCCCTCGATCCAGGCGGTCGGGTCGGCGCGCAGGGCGTCGACGAGGTCGGCCTCCGCGGGCGTGGGGAAGGCGGCGAGGCCGATGTCGTGGATGGCGGGGATGTCGGCGCCGGTCTCGGCGCGCGTGATCCAGGTGTCGGCCATGAGGACGGTCGATCCGGGCCTATCCCTGGTCCGGCCAGACGGCCAGCACGCCGGCGGTGTCCTCGTCGATGAGGGTGACACGCGTGTCCGGCAGGCTGCCGTACTCACCGACCCAGCGCCGGAACTTGTCACGCGCGGTCTCCTCACGGCCCCACCAGCCATGCTGCCGCGGCCGGCCGCCGGAGGAGAGCAGCAGGTGGTAGCGGCCGCTGCCGATGGGGCGGGCGGATCCTTCTGCTCCTTCTGCTCCATGGCTCACCCATCGATTAGGCCACATGTTCGATTTTATGGGCAAGTGCCGACACCGAGGTGTCGCGCTGCCACGATCAATTGGGTTGCGACGGGACCGGTGAGCCCGGTGAGGTACTTCTATGGAAGGAGCCATCGAGCGGGCGCGTCGGGCGAGGACGGGGAGAAGCCGCGCGGTCACGGGGCGGACGGCTCGTCTGCGTGGACCGGCGGTGCTCGTGGCCCTGATGCTGGCCGCCTTCACCTTCAACACGGCGGAGAACCTGCCGGTCGGCCTCCTGAACCTCATCTCCGGCAGCCTTCGCGTGTCACTGCCGGCTGCCGGCCTCCTGATCACCGGTTACGGCCTGACGGTCGCGGTCGCGTCCGTGCCGCTCGCCCATGTCACACGGACCGTGCCCCGACGGCATGTGCTCACGGGAGTGCTGGCCGCGCTGGTCGTGTCCAGTCTGGTCGCGGCGCTGGCCACCTCCTACTGGGTGCTGTTCGCCGCACGCCTGCTGACCGCACTCGGCCAGGCGCTGTTCTGGGCGGTGATGGGTCCTGCGGCAGTGGGCCTGTTCGCCCCCGGGGTCCGCGGTCGCGTCATCGGGGCACTGTCCGTCGCTGGTTCACTCGCCCTCGTGCTCGGCATTCCCGCCGGCACCTGGCTGGGCCGGCACAGCGAGTGGCAGGTGCCCATCGCCGTGCCCGCGGCTCTGGGACTGGCCTCCCTGGTGACCGTCGCCGCTCTGCTGCCGACCTCACCTCCGGAGGAGGAGCCCGCCGCCTACGGGAGCGAACCCGACACCCGCCGGTTCGTGACCGTGCTCGCGACCGGCACCCTGTCCGCCACCGGGGCGTTCACGGGATACACCTACATCGTGACGTTCCTGGCCGATGTGAGCGGATTCTCCCCGGACACCGTCAGCATCCTGTTCGTGGCCTTCGGTGTCGCGTGTCTGGCCGGGGTGAGCATCACCGGGGCGCTGCTGGACCGCTTCGCCCGCTCGGCGCTGACCGTCGCCGTGGCCACGCAGGCGATGGGGATGCTCGGCCTGTACGCGGCCGGCAGCCATCCGGTGGCAGCGGTGGTCTTCCTGGGCTTGATGGGCAGTGCGCTCGGGCCGGTGTTCATGACCACCCAGAACGAGATGCTGAGGTGCGCGCCCGGCCGCACGGACATCGCACTCGCGGCGAACTCCGGTGGCTACAACGCCGGCATCGCGGCGGGCGCCGCGCTCGGTGGACTGATCCTGCCGCTGGCCGACGTGCGGGGCACCTTCCTCGCGGGCGGGCTGCTCACCGCCGGGGCGGGCGCGGTGCTCCTCTGCGGGCGCCTGCCGCGGCGCCACGCACCCCGGTCCCTCGCACAGAGCCGCCGCTGACCGAGGACGTACCCACGGCCGTCGGCTGCCACCGGGCGCACACTGGAAACACAAGGCCATACGCCATGAGCCGCACGCGGAGGTGAGCCATGAGCACCCTCGAACTGCACGTCGACGTCGGGGTTCCGGCCGACAAGGCCTGGGAGGGCCTGCACCAGGTGGAGAACTATCCCCGCTTCGTGGAAGGAGTACGGGGCGCGCATACCGACAAGGGAGGCCGGGCCCAGCTGCAGGTCGAGGCCGGGGGCCGGGCCCAGGAGGTCGAGGCCGAGGTCACCGATCGCGGTGAGCGCGTGATGGAGTGGCTCACCAGGGGCGCCCCCGAGCTGACGGGTTCCTTCTCCGTCCAGCCGGTCGACCAGGGTCACAGCCGGATCCAGGCCAGGCTGCGGTACGACCCCGACACCGTCCGGAACACCTTCGGCGGGCCGAAGGGCTTCGCCCAGACGACCGCGATCGAACGGCTCGTCCGCAGCGATCTGGAGCACTTCAAGGAGTACGTGGAACGCGGCTGAGCAGCGGGAACACGGTGGGCGCGGCACCGCCGGAGTGCGAAAGGCGGGCCGCTCAGCCCTCCATCACGGCATCGCAGTCCGTGCAGACCAGGGGCGCGTACTCCTCTGGGTACCAGCGTGCCCCGGGGTCGTCGGAGGGCGTCCAGTGGGCCGTCTCCATGGCGAAGGTGTCCTTGCCGCACAGGGTCCGCGGTCCCGCGGTGGTGTGTGACCCCGGTGCGGCGGGTGCCGCGTGCACCCGGCGGACTCGGTGTTCCGCCCCGCCGGGTGGCCCCGCGGAGCGCGCGGCCACCGGCTTGTCCACTTCGTAGACGACCATCTCGCTCATGCCTCCACCGTAGGCGCTCCTGCGGTCGGAACGCCCGCGCCCGAGCGGCCCTCAGTGGTGTCCGTGCTGCATATGGCCGCTGTGGCCGCTGTGATCGTGCCCGGTTTCGGGTGAGCCGCCCATCATGCGCAGCATGGCGGGCCCCCCGGTGCGCAGGAACCGCACCAGGAGCACGGCGGCGAGGACGAGGAAGGCGAGGTTGAGCCACGTGGTGTAGTTCCAGCTGATGCCTTCCATGGGGAGCCTGGCGTCGGCCTGGTCGGGGATCAGGCCGAGACCGCCGAAGGCGAACTCCACGACGTATCCCGCGACGACCATCGCGACGTAGAAGGTGCCGAGGAGGAAGGCGGCCGTCTTCGCTCCGTAGTACTTCCGGTAGATGTTGAGGATGGGCAGGATCAGCAGGTCGGCGAAGATGAACGCCACGACGCCGCCGAAGCTGATGCCTCCCTTCCACAGCACCACCGCCAGCGGCACATTGCCGATGGAACACACGAACGAGGCGATCGCCACCAGCGGTCCGACGACGGGCCCCCACAGCTTGGCGGCCAGCGGGTGGCCGTCGAAGAAGAAGGTGCGCCAGAACGAGTCCGGGACCCAGGCGGCGATGGCCCCGGCGATGAGCAGGCCGACGATCAGGTCGCGCAGGATCGCCGCCCATTCCATGACGAACACATGGCTGGTGGCGGTGAAGCCCTCCCGGGAGAACAGCCGGGCGGCGAAGGAGCCCTCGCGCCGCACGGACATATCCATCGCGGCATGGCCCTCCATCGACCCGGCGAGGCCTCGTTCCGCCTGTTCACGGGCCTGGCGCAGCAGCCCCGCGCGCAGGAACAGCCGGAACAGGACGGCCAGCACGACGATCATGACGGGGCCGCCGACGAACTCGGCCGCGGTGAACTGCCAGCCCATCAGCAGCGCCAGAATGACCCCGAGTTCGACGACGAGGTTGGTGGAGGCGATCTCGAAGGCCATGGCGGCGGTGAAGTTCGCGCCCTTGCGGAACAGGGAGCGGGCCAGTGCCACCGCGGCGTAGGAGCAGGACGAGGACGCCACGCCCAGGCCCGCGGCGACGGCGAGGGTGCGGGGCCGGTCGTCGCCGAGCAGGGAGACGACGGTGGACTTGCGGACCACGGCCTGTACGACGGCGGACAGGGCGAAACCCAGGATCAGGGCCCAGGTGATCTCCCAGGTCATGGCCCCGGTGATCGACAGTGCGTGCAGTACGGCGTGCATGTGTGAAGCCTTCCCTCCGGGGTGCGGCGTACGGCCGGCGGGCACGCCCTTTGCCGGGGTGCCCTGGTGCCGGACCGGGGGCGGGGCGCCGCCGCACGGGGCGGCGTCCCGCCCGGGATCAGCCGACGTGCAGGGTCAGGGCGGCGGTGTGCAGCCTGCCGCCGGTCTGGAACTGCAGGAACAGCCGCCAGTTGCCGCTCGTGGGCAGCAGGGCGTGGAAGGTCAGGTCAGGGCCTCCGTGGTCGCCGGTCACCTTGGTGGTCGGGTGGAGGTGGGCGAACGCGGTGTCGCCTTCGTGGAAGGCGGTCAGGTGGGCGTAGGTGTCCAGGTAGGGCTGCAGATCGGTGACGGGCTTGCCGTCCTTGGCGAGGGAGACGGTCAGCGGGTGCGCCATGCCCGCCATGGGCTCTCCCTTGACGGTGACGGTGTACCCGTCCACCTGAGTGCTGCCGGCGGGCGCGGGCAGCGGTGTCTTCGTGGCGTTGCCGGGCACGGTGAGGGTGCGCGACAGCACGAAGTCCTTGCCCTTGCCATCTCCGGTGGCGGGTGTGAAGGAGGCGAACAGCCGCCAGGAGCCCGCGCGGAGGGGGGCCAGGCCGGCACTCCAGGTGCCGTCGGCGGCCATCGTGGGGTGGATGTGCTGGAAGCCGGTCAGGTCGGAGCGGATGGCGTAGAAGTGCAGCCGCTTGGTCTGGTCGACGGCGAAGTCGGTGACCGGCTTGCCGTCCGGCCCCTTGACCGTGAACCGGTAGACGGCCCGCTTGCCCGCCGGCAGGGTCGCGTCGTCGGAGGTGAGGCGATAGCCGTCCTGGGTGTCGGACAGGCCGTTGCCGGTGGCCATGTGGTCCATGCCGGGCATGTCGCCGGATGTCTGCGATGCGCCGGGCGAGGTGGCCGGGGAGGACGTGGTGCCGTGGTCCATGCCGGGCATGGCCGAGGAGCCGCCGGAGGAGCCGCAGGCGGCCAGCGTCAGCGCGAGAGCGGCGGCGACACCGGCCGCGGCGAGCCCGCGACGGCGGACGGTGGGACGGGAGGAAGCGTTCATCGACGTGGGTCTTTCCGGGTGGGCGCACCACACCGGTGGTGCGCGGAGACGAGCAGGGCACGGTGCCGGGGCCGGCGTGGGCCTGGGTCCGGCGGGTGCCTGTCACGTCCGCGCGACGCACACCTGGAGCAGGAGATCTTGTCCGCGGGCCGGTGGCCCGCGCCGTCCCGTCCCGCCGGCCGCCGCCCGCCGCCGGGCCGACGCCCACAGGGCGAGACCCCCGGCACCTGCCACGGCGAGCAGGCTCGGGGCGGGCAGCGGGAACCGCTCGTGGGCCGGGGTGGAGACGCAGAGTGTCCCGCCCGTCCCGGAGGTGGCGGTGGCGGTGGCGGCCGCGGTGGCCGGGCCTACGACGCCGGCGCCGTGCGCGGGTGAGACGGCCATGCCGTTCATGGCGGCGTGGTGACCGTGGCCCGTCGGCGCGGCCACCGTCATGGGTGTGGCGTCGTGGCAGCCCTCCGCGGCCGTGGCCGGGGCGCCGTGCATGAGGAAGAGGCCGACCAGCACCGCGCACACGGCCAGCAGTCGGGCGATGCCTCGCCTGTCTGCCCGGGTGCTGTCCACGGCGCTTCCTCTCTCGCTCGTTCGCTGTCCGTCGCCGACTATACCCCGGGCGGGTATTTGGTGCCCGATCTCGGTTCAGCGCCTGCCGGCCGGGGCGGCCCGTGGACCATGGCCCGGCGCCCGCCGCTCCCCCACGCCCCGTTTCAGGCGAGGGGCGGTTTCAGGACCGCGGGGGTGGGGCCGTCGGGGCGGACGGTGATGCCGTACGCCGCCTTCGTGGGGATGGAGTGGAATACGGGGGTGTGGACCGGCAGCAGGTGTTCGAGCAGGACGGTCGTTTCGCGGACCGCGAATTGCAGACCGAGGCAGGCGCGGGGTCCGATGCCGAAGGGGAAGTAGGCTCCCGGCTGGGTGGGCCGGCCGTCGGGGGCGATGAAGCGCCGGGGGTCGAAGTGCTCGGGGTCCGGCCACAGTTCGGGGTCGCGGTGCGTGAGGTAGGGGCAGACCAGGAGGTCGGTGCCCGCCTCGATGGCGTGGCCGGCGAGGGTGTCGTCCTCGCTCGCATGGCGGGGCAGGATCCACGCGGGCGGGTAGAGCCGGAGTGTCTCGTGGACCAGCGCCTGGATGGCCTGACGGCGCTGCGCCGAGCCTTCCTCGCCGGCGGCGAGCGCTTCCTCGCGCGCGGCGGGGTACCGGTCGAGGAGCAGATGGAGCCAGGTCAGGGTCGTCGCGGTGGTCTCGTGGCCGGCTACGAGCAGCGTGACCAGTTCGTCGCGGATCAGCGGGTCGGTGTACTCGGGATGCTCGGCGGCGGCATCGATCAGCACGCGCAGCAGACCCGGACCGTCCGGGCCCGCGGCTCCACCGCGGGCCGCCTCGATGGCCCGGTGGGCGACCGCGTCGATCCGGGCGAGATCGGCGGCTACGGCCCCCCGGGCGTCGGCGGCATCGGTGGGCAGCGTCGGCAGGGCGGCCGCCACGGACTCCACGGCGGCCAGTTCCCGCTCGGTCTCGTCATCGAGGGGGTGCCCGGTCAGTGAGCGCCAGATGGCGTCCAGGGCGAAGCGGCGCATCTCCTGCCCGACGTCGAAGGTCTGCCCGGTGCGGGCGTAGCCGTCCCAACGCCCGGCGGTGGTCCGGGCGGCCTCGGTGATCCGCTGCTCGTAGCGGCGCATCCCGGTACCGGTGAACTGCGACTGCAGCAGGCGGCGTTGCCGCTTCCAGGCCGTTCCGGTGGCGGAAAGGACACCGTCGCCGATCAGGAGACGGGCGCGGTGGGAGCGCTTGACGTACAGCTCCGGATGGCGGGCGAGTACATGCTGGACCGCCTGCGGGTCCGTGACGAGAACGGTGGGGGTGGAGCCGAGCCGGAACGTGGCGACACCACCGGACCGCTCGCGCACCTGGGACAGCAGCTCGATCAGCTCACGTTCGATACCCATGCACGGACTGTACGGGAGTGTACGGGACCGGTGACAGCCCGCCTCGCCATATGCGACACACCCGGAAGACTCACACCGAATTACCAAGGTAAGGGCGCGCGAAGTAAACCGAACCCAGCTCTCCATTTCATGGAATTTTTATCCGCCGTTTATTCGTCACGGGCGCCACGACGGTTCCGCGACAATTCCAGGAAGACAAAAGTTGCAGGTCAGAGGCAATTGAATCTAAAATTCAACCCATCAAATGGCTTTTCACAGATTCCCACGCAGGGATCCACAGGTCGCCCCATCTATGGTTCTTTTGCAAACCGTATGAGCCCGACCTGAGGGGGATGACCAAAATTGACACCCGAGGTGGCAGCGAGGAAATACGAAGGTCTTGGAGGAGACCGGAGTCTGCCTCTCCTCACCAGCGAGCCGGCCGTGTACCGGTCCGCCCCCGCGCCGGCGGCGAGGATCCCGACGGGTACGGGTACGGGTACGGCGACAGGTACGACGTACGGGCCCGCCCGGCCATCGTCCCGCGCGGTCTGCTGGGCCGCCCGGAACCCGGCGACGACGCCTGGATCATCTTCACCTCCGGCTCGACCGGCAAGCCGAAGGGCGTCGCGATCAGCTATCGTTCGGCCGCCGCCTTCGTGGACGCGGAGGCCCGGCTGTTCCTGCCCCGGGCACCGATCGGCCCCGGCGACCGCGTACTGGCGGGCCTGTCCGTCGCCTTCGACGCCTCCTGCGAGGAGATGTGGCTGGCCTGGGGACATGGCGCCTGTCTGGTGCCCGCGCCCCGCGCCCTGGTGCGGACCGGCGCCGACCTCGGCCCGTGGCTGCGGGAACGCAAGATCAGCGTCGTCTCCACCGTCCCGACCCTGGCCGCGCTGTGGTCACGGGAGATGCTCGCCGCCGTACGGCTGCTGATCGTCGGCGGTGAGGCCTGCCCGCCGGAGGTGGTCAGGCGCTTCGCCTGCCACGGCCGCGAGGTGTGGAACACGTACGGCCCCACCGAGGCGACGGTCGTCTCCTGCGCCACCCGGCTCGTCGACGGCGAACCCGTACGCATCGGGCTGCCGCTGGCCGGCTGGGAACTCGCCGTCGTCGACCCGAGCGGCGAGCCCGTCGCCTGGGGCGAGACCGGTGAGCTGGTCATCGCGGGCGCCGGTCTCGGCCGCTACCTCGATCCCGTCAAGGACGCGGAGCGGTACCCGGCGCTGCCGTCCCTGCGCTGGGACCGCGCCTACCGCAGCGGCGACCTCGTCCGGGCCGGCCCCCAGGGCCTGGAGTTCATCGGCCGCGCCGACGACCAGGTCAAGATCGGTGGCCGACGCGTCGAACTCGGCGAGGTCGAGGTCGCGTTGCTCGGCCTGCCCTCCGTCGCCGCGGCCGCGGCGACGGTCCGGCGCACGGCCGGGGGCCTCGACGTCCTGGTCGGCTACGTCGTCCCGGCCGACGGCGACCCGGCCGCGTTCGACCGGACCGACGCGGCCCGGCGGCTGCGCGAACAACTGCCGGCGCCCCTCGTACCGAGGCTCGCGGTGCTCGCCGAGTTCCCGACCCCCGGCTCGGGCAAGGCCGACCGCGACGCACCGCCGTGGCCGCTGCCGGCACATCCCACCGTCCCGGAGCAACGCGCCGGCGCGGAGCAGGCCGCCGGTGTGGAGCAGGCCGCCGGTGTGGAGCAGAGCGCCGGCTCAGAAGTGAGCGCCGCCGAGGCCACGGTCGTCATCGACCCGGTCGTCACATGGATGCTCGGCGTCTGGAGCGACATGCTCGGCGCGGACGTGACGAGCGAGGACGACTTCTTCGACCTCGGCGGTACCAGTCTCGCCGCGGCCCGGCTCGTGTCCGTACTGCGCGAACGCTTCCCCGAAGTCTCCGTCGCCGACCTCTACCGCCATCCCACTCCCGCCGCACTGCACGCACGCATGATGTCCCTGGCCGTGGCCCCCGACCCCGGCACGCCACCGCGGCTCCAGCCGAGCGAGGACGACCGGGGCACGCATGACGACGAGATCGCGCGGGGAACGCCTTGGTGGACCGGCTGGGTCCAGACCGGGCTGCAGCCGCTGCTGCTCTGCGTTCCCGGGCTGCGCTGGGTGCTCTCCCTCGGACTCGCCGGCGACGTGCTCGCCGCAGCCGGCCGCACCTCCTGGCTGCCGACCGTGTCCTGGTGGCTGCTCGCCCCCGCCTGGCTGGTGATGTTCGCCTCCCCCAGCCGCGTCCTGCTGGCGGCCGGCGGCGCACGTCTGCTGCGCGGCCGGATCAGGCCGGGTGACCACCGGCGTGGCGGCCTGACCCAGCTGAACTGGTGGCTGCGCGGCATGGGCGCGAGGATCGGCCGGGGCGTGTGGTGCGAGACGCACTGGTTCCCCGAGCCGGATCTGATCAGCGTCGGCGACGGCGCGGTCGTGAACCGTGGCTGTGTTCTGCAGACGCACCTGTTCCACGACCGGGTCATGCGGCTGGAGCCGGTCGAGGTGCGCAGCCGGTCGGTGCTCGGCCCGCACAGCGTCGTCCTGCCGGGCAGCGCGCTGGGAGAGGCGGCACGGGTGGGCGCGAGCTCGCTGGTCATGGCGGCGGAGCGGGTTCCGGCGGGCGGCAGCTGGCAGGGCATGCCGATCACCCGAGTCGACTGAACGCCTCTGACCTCACCCGCCCCCGTACATCCCGTACATCCGTACATCCCGTACACAGGAACTGTCAGCTGTATCGGGGAAGCCAGACGGGGGCGCTGCTGCCGCGAGGCAGCAGGACGTCCCGGAAGCGGCCGGGAGTCCTGGACATGATGACCTGGTCGGTGACGCCCTGGTAGTGGCCGCAGGGGGTGTCCGCGGTGAAGGTGTCCGGGTCCAGGTAGGCGTGCGGGGAGTCGGGGTCGGGGTCGAGGGCGACCTCGTGGGCGTAGTCGCGGTCGAAGACGCCGAGGCTGAGGATCCAGGTGGCGATGCGGGTGAGGTTGAGGGTGACGCGATAGCTGCCGCCGTCGACGGCGCGGCGCATCAGCGCGGCGATCGCTCCGGTCGTGGCCAGCCAGGACAGGACGTAGTCGTTGACGACGCTGATGTACGGCAGGGTGGGCGTGCTGGTCGGCCGGGCGGCGACACCGTCCGCGCCCTCCATCAGCATGATGCCGCTGAGCGCGCCGGCCGTCTGGTCGAAGCCGACGCGGTGGGTCCATGGGCCGCTCTCGCCGGCGAGCGAGATGCTGAGGTGGATGATGCCGGGGTGGACTGCGGCGGCCTCTTCGGCGCTCAGGCCGATCTTCGCCAGGTAGCCGGGGCGGCGGTTGGCGTAGAAGACATCGGCGTCGCGCAGCAGTGTGTGGATCTTCGCCCGGCCCTCGGGGCCGTAGGGGTCGATGAAGGTGGAGCGGACGCCGACGTTGGCGGTGTTGTAGGTGGAGTCGTGCTCCAGTTCACCCGGCCGCCAGATGTTCAGCACATCGGCGCCGTGCTGGGCGAGGTCCCTGCCGACTCCGGCGCCGGCGATGATGTGGCCCATGCCCAGGGCGCGTACACCCGACAGCGGCTGGGCGGCCGCGCCGGCGAGCGGTTCGGGTGCGCTGTCGCCGATCTTCTCGATCTTGATGAGGGGTCCCTCGGCGATGTGCTCGTAGGCCGCTTCCCGGAGGAACTCCTCGGTGGTGCGCAGCATCGGCATGACGACGCCGGCCTCGTCGCCGGCCTGCTCCAGGTCGGCGGCGTTCCACTGGGCGACGGCGTCCGCGACGGCCTGCTTCTCGGGCCAGGTCCGCAGCAGTTTGTACACACCGTTCTTGATCTTCGGGTAGGGGTTGAGCGGCATGACCCAGCGGCCGTCGCGCGCCTGGTAGAAGTCGAAGCCGAGGGGATTGGCCGGATCCGCGGGCGTGCCGCCGGGGTAGCCGCCCAGGAGTTCCCACTTCTTGTCGTAGAAGGGGCACAGCCGGTGCGGGGCCTTGCGCAGGTCCATGGTGATGTCCTGGCCCTCGCCGCCGCGGTGTCGCCACAGGGCGGCCAGGGCGACGGACTTGGCGGTCATGCCCAGGGCGGGGACGGCGCCCAGGCGCATGATGCTCGGGACGACCGGGTCGCTGCCGATGAAGGTGATCTTCCCGCCGCTGTCGGCGGGGCACAGGCCGGCCGAGGCGAGGACGTCGCGCAGGGCTTCGTGGGTGTCGAAGCCGTCGTCGTGGGTGACCGGGTCGGCGAGGGCCTTCTGGACGCGGTCGGTGAGTTCGTCAGCGCTCATGGGAGGGGGGAGCCTTTGCGGTGTCGGGATCCCGTGGCGGGGCGGGGTGGGGGTGGGGTGCGGTGGGGTGGGGTGAAGGCAAGGGCGGGGCATGCGGTGTGGTGCGGGGCCGGGGCAGCTGTCGAAGCGGTCGCCGAGGGCGCGCATGACGGCGATCTGTCTGCGGTCGCGCTCGGCGGCGAGTTCGCCGACGGTGCCGCCGAAGTCCTGCGCCTGCTCGGTCAGCAGACGCCTGGTCGGCTCGTCGAAGGCGACCTGTTCCTGGGCCATGTCGGCCCAGCGGCGCTCCATGCCGATGCCGAGGTGGCTCATGAAGTGGGGCAGTCCGCCCTCGCCGCCACCGAGGTGGAAGGAGCGGAAGGGGCCGACGACGGCCCATCGCTGTCCGAGGGACGAGGTGACGATGTCGTCCAGTTCCTGCATCGTGACGACGCCTTCGCCCACCAGGTGCACGCACTCGCGGAAGAGGGCCGACTGCAGCCGGTTGGCGACGAATCCCGGCACTTCCTTGCGCAGCACCTGCGGGCGCTTGCCGAGTGCCCGGTAGAAGGCACGGGCGCGTTCGACCGTCTCGTACGAGGTGTGTTCCCCCGGTACGACCTCCACCAGGGGCATCAGGTGCGACGGGTTGAAGGGGTGGCCGACGACGAGCCGTCCCGGGTCCTTGAGGGCGGTGGCGATCTCGGTGGCGGGGATGCCGGAGGTGGAGGTGGCGAACAGGGCGTCGGCGGGGGCGTTCTCCTCGGTGGTGCGCCACATCGCGTGCTTGGCGGCGAGCCGCTCCGGGCCGTTCTCCTGCACCAGGTCCGCGGCGCGGACGGCGGTGGCCAGGTCCGGCTCGAAGCCGAGCCGGGCGGTCAGTTCGGAGGTGTCCAGCCCGAGCGCCCGCAGCGAGGGCGCGGCCTCGGCGAGGTGCCCGAGCACGGCCTCGTCGATGCCGGGCTGCGGGTCGCTGACGGTGACGGACAGGCCGCGGGCGAGGAACAGCGCCGCCCAGGAGGCGCCGATGACTCCTCCGCCGACCACGGTGACGTCGTGGATTCCGGCGATGCCGGCGTTCTCTGACATGCGGGATCACTTCTCTTCTCGACGTTCTCGGCGTTCTCGGCGGGCGGTCGGGCGGCGGGCCGTCGGCTCCCGAAGAGTCGATAACGGCATAAAACGTCGCACAGATCCCGGCGAGCCGCGTCGATGGACACCCGCCATCGCCGAGGAAACACCGCAGGAGCAGGTCTCCGCCCGAAGGACGGGGACCTGCTCCTGGAGAGGGAAGGAGTTCCCTCACATACAGGGAACCTCGCGGGTCAGCGGAGCGTCCGGGTGAACTGGTAGGCGCTCTGCGGGGTTCCGCTGCAGCTGTCGGAGAGCTGACCGTTCGTCGCACAGGCCTTGTCGCGCCCCAGGGACCAGAAGGACAGCTCCTGAATGCCCTTGGACGCCGCGAATTTGGCCAGTGTGGACGCGTTGGCGGTGCTGAAGACCTCGGACTTGGTGTCGTTCACCCCGATCATCGGGGTGTTCCCCTCCATGGCCCACAGCTGTGCGGAACTCTTGCTCGTCCAGATCCGGCCGAGCTGTGAGTGCAGGGCCGTCGCCGCATCGGTGGCGGCCTTGCCCATGTCCATGGCCGGCCCGTAGTCCATCGTCATGATGTTGACGAGGTTCACGTTCAGCCCGTTGCTCTTGGCGTTGTTGAGCAGGTTGATCGAGTTCTGCTCCAGGCCGGTGGGGTTGACCGGCAGGGTGTACTGGACGTCCAGATGGCGGCCCGCCGTCGCGTACTCGCTCTGCAGCTGCGCCAAGGCCTTGTCGCGCCGGTCGTTGGCAGCGGTGTTGTCGAGCGTCGAGCCCTCGATGTCGAGGTCGACGCGAGTGAGGTTGAGGCTGTCCACCACCCGCTTGTACTGGGCCTTGAGGGAGGAGACCGACGTACACGCGGCACCGAGTTCCGTCCCGGAGGCGCCGCCGAAGGACACGATGACGTCACCCCCCGCGGCGCGGAGCGAGTTGACGGCGGAGACCCACGAGGCATCGGTGACGGACGTGTCCCCGTTGAATGTCGCGTTGCAGCCGTTCCCCGCGATGACGAAGGCCAGGGTGAAGTACTTCTGCCCCGACGCGTTGCGGGCACCCGCGAGAGCCGAGGGGGAGTTCCATGTCTCCGCGTAGGGCGCGGAGTACCGGGCGGGGAAGCCGGGACCGGGATTGGCCGCCGCCGGGACGGCGGATGCCGCGGGGGCGAGGACGGGGGTCACCACGGTGCCGACCGTGGCGGCAATGCCCAGCATGTACCGGCTGATTCGACGCATGTGTCCTCCAGAGGCAGCGCGCGACGCACGCTGGTGGGGGGGGTAGAGGCATGACACACGGGTGTTCAGATGTTCAGATCTGCGAACACCCTTTGCTCACATGAACAAGCTGGTGTCATTAAGGCCTAGACCAATACCTCCGTCAAGCCCTCTCGCGGGAATACGCAGACCTTTACGTCGCCCCCGTCCCCTACCTGACGACCCGACAGAGGACCGAACAGGGTCGCCCTACGCCCAAAGACGCACTGTCAACGAACGTTTCCAGACTCCAAACGAGCGTTGACATCCAGTACCGGACTGCCGTCGGTACGCGTGCCGCACACCACTCTGAATCATCCGCGCAATCGCCTGTCGGACCTCGCCGGCAGCGTCTCCGGTCAGTTGGGCGTCTCGGCGTGCTGGGCCCGGAAGGTGTGCTCCGGCGAAAAGGCCCCCGGCATCGAGCTGTTGCACGGTCTGGTCGGCTTCGCTTCCTCGTCGACAAGGTCTCCGTACAGCTCGCCACGCCCGTGGCGGTTCTCGGCGCCATCGGGTTCGCCCTTCCGCCGGCGGGCCCCCGCGTGGCGGAGACCGCCCGTGTCGTACGGCAGTTGCGGCAGCTGACGCCACTGTGGCGCGCACCGCAGAACGTGCCCACTCCGGGCGCGCTGCGGGCCTCGGTGCCATGGTGGCGTACTCCCCCGGCCGTGCGCTCCTCACCGCACGCAAGACGTTCCTGTACGACGTGATCCTCGCGCTGGACCCCTACTGCGACCCCGCCACGCACGAGGCCGCCTACCAGGCGGCACTGCGCAACGGCGGGGACGAGCCGCGCGCCGCGGTCACCGCCGACGGGGTCATGATCCTCGCCGCGCGGGATCGGCAGCGTGCCCTCCCCGTGCCACCGCACGATGCCGGGCACCCGCCGGAGCGGCGCGCGAAGGATCTGATCCCCCTGTCCCTCGCCCTCGCCTCCCCCGAACTGGCCGACCTGTTGCCCCAGTTGACCCCTTGAGTGAAGGCGGTCCCTCACGACTGATGCCTCGCGCCGTGCCCCCGTCCGTGCGGTCGTCATCGGGGGGGGAGCATCGCCGGCACACTCGCCGCCGCCGCCCTCAAGGGCCGGTTCGATCACGTCGAGATCGTCGAGGCCCACGAACTGCCCGAGGGCCCCGCGCCGCGTACCGGTGTCCCCAGGCCGTCCACTGCCACTTCCTTCAGACCGGCGGCGCCGAGGCGATCGAGGACCTGCGTCCGGGCAGCACCGCCCTGCTGCCGGCCGCGGGCGCCCACCGCGTCCCGGTGACCACGAACATGGTCATCCGCTCTCCCGAGGGCACGCCCACTGACCACAGGGCCTTGTCGCGCTGGGTGACGCGGCCGCGGCCTTCAACCCTGTGTACGGTCAGGGCATCTCGGTGGCGGCCCAGGGCGCCGTCGCGCTGCGCGACCTGCTCGCCGACGGGCTCACGCCGGCGTTCGCCCGGCGGGCCCAGCGCGCCATCGCCCGTCCCATCGGCAGTGCCTGGGCCCTCGCCACCGGGCAGGACATCCACTTCCCCACCACGAAGGACAAGAGCCCCGGTCTCGCCGACCGTCTCCTGCTCCGCTATGTGGGCCGGCTGGCCCGGACCGCGACCGGGTCCTTCCACGCCGACACGGCCCTGACCGATGTGCTCTCCCTCCAGGCCGCCCCCGCGACCCTCGTCAGGCCCGCCGTCCTGCTGACAGCGCCCCTGGGTCCGCTGCGCACGCCCCACGAGCCCCCCCCGTTCACGCCGGCCGAACGCGCCCTCCTCGATACTCTCCAAAGTCTCCAAGAGCCCTCAAGTAACCAGAAGAAGACGACGACTTGATGACGCCTGCGCCTCTCTCGGCCGCCCACGCGGTTCCCGCCGCGACGCCCAACGAGCGGGATCTCGCTGGCCGGATTCCAGATGTGTCGGTAAAGGCGCTGCTGACACCCCCGGTGGCCGTACGCCAGCATGAGGACCATGCCCGAGACGCCGAGCACCGCACGCAGGATCGCCGACGAGCACGTCGCGCAGGTCGCCGCCCTCGACCCCGTGTTCTCGACCCGACTCGGGCTGCGCCCGGAGGACGACCGGCAGCCGGACCTGTCTCCGGAGGGGTTCGACGCGCTCGCCGAACGGGCCCGCCGCACGCTGTCCGCGCTCGACGCGAGCGAGCGCGAGGCGGAGAAGGAGGGCGCGGTGGCGGACGGCGAGGCGGTGTCACGTGGCGCGGTGGTGGAAGGTGGCGATGTGGGGGCGTGCGCCGAGGCGGTGGCGGGCGCCGAGCGCAACTGCGCCCGGCTGCTGCGGGAGCGGCTCACCGCACACCTCGCCCTGCACGAGGCGGGTGACCACTTCCGCGAGCTGCGCAATGTCGGCTCGCCCCTGCACCACGTGCGCGGCATCTTCACCCTGATGCCCACCGACACCGAGGACGACTGGGCTTCTGTCGCAGGGCGGCTGCGCAACGTGCCCGGTGCGCTGGACCGTTACCGGGCGACCCTGAGCGAGGGCATCGCCCGCGGGCTGCTGTGCGCGCCCCGGCAGGCCCGGGCCGTCATCGGTCAGCTCTCCGCCTGGACCGGCCAGGACACCGGCGGCGCGAGCTGGTTCGCGAGGTTCACGGCCGATGGTCCGGAGCGGCTCAGGCCCGAGCTGGACGCCGCCGCAGACCGGGCGACGGCCGCGGTGGCCGGCTTCGCCGACTGGCTGCGCGGTACCTATCTGCCCGCCGCCGAGGGCACCCCGGACGCGGTCGGCCGCGAACGCTATCTGCGCTCGGCCCGCTGGGCCATCGGCGCACAGCTGGACCCGGCCGAGGCGTACACCTGGGCCTGGGAGGAGTTCCACCGGACGGCCGCGGAGATGCAGGCCGAGGCCGCCCTGGTCCTGCCGGGCGCCACCGTCCGGGAGACCATGGACCATCTGAACCGGCACGGGCACGCCATCACCGGTGAGGAGAACATCCGGTCCTGGCTCCAGCAGATCATCGAGGAGGCGATCGACGCCCTCGACGGCACGCACTTCGACATCTCCGGCCCGCTGCGCCGGGTCGAGACGAGGATCGCGCCCCCGGGCAGCTCGGGCGCTCCTTACTACAACGGACCCAGCCTCGACTTCAGCCGCCCCGGACGCACCTATCTGCCGACGCTGGGCCAACAGACCTTCCCCACCTGGGAGATCGTCAGCACCTGGTATCACGAGGGCGTTCCCGGGCACCATCTGCAGACCGCTCTGTGGACCGCCGCGGCAGACCGGCTGAGCCGCTACCAGATCACCCTCGGCGCGGTCAGTGCCGACAAGGAGGGCTGGGCGCTGTACGCCGAGCGTCTGATGGACGAGCTGGGCTTTCTCACCGATCCCGCGCGGCGCCTCGGCTATCTGGACAAGCAGATGCTGCGGATCATCCGCGTGATCATCGACATCGGCATGCACCTGGAACTCGCCGTTCCCGCCGGCTCCGGCTTCCACCCCGGCGAACGCTGGACGCCTGAGCTGGCCACCGCGTTCATGGCCGCCCACCACGGCAGCGAGACCGCCCGCCGCACCAGCGAGATCGACCGCTACCTCGGCTGGCCCGGCCAGGCCATCGGCTACAAACTCGGGGAACGCGCCTGGCTGCAGGGCCGCGAGGCCGCCCGCCGCCGATGCGGCGCCGGCTTCGACCTGCGCACCTGGCACATGAACGCCCTCACCCAGGGCTCCCTCGGCCTCACCGACCTGGCCGACAACCTCGCGTCGCTGTAGCCACCGGCAAGGAACCGGCGCGGGGATGCGAACCCGCGTCACGCTCTTGGTGGCAGAAGGGGCCGCAGCCTGCGCACCTGCACACCATGACCGTGACGCGGACGCGGACGCGGTTCAGCGGACCGTCACGTTGAAGACCGGCGAGGCCGTGTTGCCGCTGACGATGCGCAGGTCGTTCTTGCCCTTCAGGCCGAGCTTGACGCCGAGCGAGTAGGAGCCGCTGCGCAGGACGGGCGTGGACGCGGGCAGGCTGACCCACTTGCCGTGCTGCTTCTGCTGCAGGGTCACCTTGGTCCCGGCCTTGATGCCGGTGGTCTTGCCCGTCACCCGGAACAGCTGCCAGGCACGGACCGAGGTCACCGACGGGGTGGCGGTGATGCCGGCCTTGGCGGCCGGCGCCTTCTGTACGACAGCGACGGGAGACGCGGCGGGGGTGGCCGGGGTCGCGGCCATCGCGGTGCCGGCGAGGGCGAGGGAGGCCGTACCGAGAGCACCGACAACGGCGATACGCAGGGAGCGTCGCTTCGAGACCAACACAGTTATGTCCCTTTCCATGGGAGATCACATTTTTACGCTGAAAGCGCACTACGTGATGATTGGCGTAGTCACTAGAAGTGACGTCACCTCGAAGCAGGGCGTTCATCGCGCTATGTCGCCGTCTTGTAACAGCAGAGCGCCCCCGCGCCGCCGGCAGATGCCAGTCGTCCGCCGTCAATCCGAGAGGAGAGCGTGAACGGTCATGCGCCGGGGTCGTTCGCGTCGGACGGATCCGGCTCGGTCCGCTGCGAGGAGGACGGCGGGAAGAGAAGATCCTCGTACAGGTCCAAGGCCAACAGTACGAAGAACAGCATCACCGGCACGAGCAGGGCGAGCACAACCATGATGCCTCCCGGCACGACAGTGACCACGGGAACGGCAACGGCAATCGGTCCGCTTCCAGCTTGAGCCGAATGGGGGTAAATGGCACGCCGAGCCGGAAAGGATGTAGGCCGGTCGGGTGAGATGTACGGGCCCCCGGGAGTAGGTCCCGCGCCCCATGCGCACTTCGATCATGGCGACTAGCGTCGGCGCCCATGGAATACACCGGGACCGCTCGCCGTCCGGCAGCGGAACGCAAGCGGGACACACTGAAGCGGCTCACCACCGAGCGCGACATATGGGTGTCGACAGCCCATCCGGATCATGGGCCGCATCAGGTGCCCCTGTGGTTCCTGTGGCACGGGCAGGCGGTGTGGATGTGTACCGGAGCCGACTCCGCAACCGCACGGAACGTCCGCGCAGAGCCGCGTGTGCGTCTGGGGCTGCCGGACACCTCCGACGTGGTACTGATCCAGGGTGCGGTGGACTGCTTCCCGGACGACGAGGTACCCGCCGAAGCGGCGGACGCCTACACCGAGAAGTTCGGATGGGACCCCCGCACGGAGGAGGGGGCCTTCCTGTACATCCGCGTGGCACCGAAGACCGTGCGCGCCTGGCACGGCGAACCGGAACTACGCGGCAGAGTCGTCATGCGCGACGGCGCATGGCTGACGTCACAGCCATCCACTGAATGACCGTCAGTTGTCTATTGCTCGCCGGACCTTGTGCACGAGCTTGACGATGCCCCAGACGGCCAGGCCTCCCAGGACGAGCAGCAGCAGGATCGCCTGCCAGAGCGGCATCTTCTTCGTCCCGGAGGACGAACTGCCGTAGCCGTGGCGGTAGGAGGAACCGCCGGAGCCCCTCGACCTCCGGTAGCCGCCGCTCTTGCTGACGCCGCCGCCCTTGCCGATGCCGCCGCTGATTCCGCGCTGCGACGACACCGCGAGATGTGACACGGAGTCACGCGCCGGCGCCGCCTGGGCTGTCGCGGGCGCCGCTCCGAAAAGGGCGCAGATCAGGAGGAGTACGGACGCACAGCGCATGGGGATCCCCGTGGTCGTGGTGGGTCGGGACGATGATCGCGCCGGGGCGCAGCGATGCACCCTAGACATGAACCGGTGCTTTCGTAAACCCGCGAACGCTTGGACGCGTCTGCGGCGGACGCGCCCTGGCTCTGCCGGACGCTGCGGCCCGGAGTCGGTCCGCGTCGCGCCCGGCCCTCGCCGGCGGGTTCTCCGGGCCCAGCGTGACGGGCCCGGGACCGGTCCCGATCGCCCGGTCCTACGGTGCCGCCGGACTCCGGCGGTCCGACCGGGGCGTGGACGGCGATGCAGGGCGGGCGAGGAACGATGACCATGGACGACGGCATGCACTTCCCGGAGTACCGGGCTCCCGGGGGATGCATGGGCGGGCCGGCCGTACCCACAGTGGGGTTGGCCGCGATCAGTGGTGCGCTGACGCAGATGTCCCGGGACGGCGACCCCGATTGGCTGCTCCTGGGGCCTCTCTGCTCCTGCTGTTGCTCCTGACGCGTATCGCCTCCGGTCATGTCGCGACGCTCACCGGGCCGGACGGCATCACGGTACGGCTGCCGGTCGGAGCGCGTCACACGGCATGGCCGGACATCCAGGCCATCGAGATCCAGGCCGATCCATCGGCCGTCGCGGACGCCGGCGTGATCGCGGAGTACGTGGTGATGTACGACCGCCACGGACGCCAGACGCTGCTCCCCCACCTCAACAGCAAGACGGTGTTCACGCTGCACGAGGACGTGACGGAGCTGCGCGCGCTGTGGGAGCGGCTGCGCGGCAAGGACTGGGTGGCGCTGCCGGAGGTCACGGAGAAGATGGCCAGGACACAGCGCCATATGAACCGGCACCGTGGGATCGTGGCCGGGGTGGCGGCCTGGGGGCGGTGTGATGGTGACCGACCTGGTGTTGATCCTCGTACTCCTGCCCACCGGGGCTCTCGACGATTCCGGGGAGAACACGCTCACCGTGGCGGCCTTGGGGTTCGCCGTGTTGGGCGGCGCGGTGGGTGTCGTACTCGGCCGCCGGCTGATGCGACAGGGGGCGAGCGGCCCGCGCCTGCCCGGACGCGCCGAAAGGGCCTGCACGAGTGAACTCCGGCCCCGACGTGGATGAACGGCCGTCGCCGAGCAGTTCCGCACACCGCCCGTACAGCAAAACCCGTTGCCCGCTGTCGAGCCCCGTGAGAGCATCCACCGACATCTGCGAATGACAGGTACCGTTCGATGTACACAACAGAGCTGACAGAAGCCTGCATCGAGGATGCGAGCAACGTCTTGGTTGCGCCTTCGACGTTGCAAGACAATGAACTGATCAGGGACTTCTTCGGGTCCACCATCACACCAGAGGACCTTGCTTCTGGTTCGCTCGACCTCGCGCAGAAGACGGTCTACCTGTGTGGTGATGTATCCGGGATCAGCGGCCGCCAACTGCATGCGGCTGCCCGGGTATTCGTCATCCGGGAGCTGTCACACGGCCACCATGAGGACGTCGACACGCTGTGGACCCTCGTCGACGTCGGCCGAGTTCCCATCCGCGTACATGGCGTCGGCGTGTACTACCGCCGATTTTTCGGACTCGGCGCCGATCATTTCGGACGGATCAGTGCGGAGCACGCGTTCCAGTCCCTGACGGAGTCCACCAAGCCTGGAACAGCCCATCGCAGCGGAATCTATCTGACGCCCGTCACACGAAACGGTGACGAACTACATTTCCGCCTGCTCCGGTGCTCCACGAATCTCTCGGGGCCGACCGAGAACTTTCGCCCGACAGACACGCGCATCGTCGAGGCTCTGAACCGCGAGGCCGGCGCCGTCTTCCGGAACCAGGCACCGCTCAATCACGTCCTCGCTCAGATCTATCACAACACCCTTGCCACGGCCGAGCGCAAGCAGTCCAAGGCCAAGATATCGGCCCATGCCGACAAGACCAAGGACATGCCCGTCAATGGCGTCATGGCCTTCTGCACCTTCTATGACCGCCTTGAGAAGCTGCAGCCCCTGGCCGAAGACGCCTTCGACTATGGCGTGAAGGGCGCCAGCGGGCTGACCAGACTCCACTTTCGCCTCAAGGAGCCGACCGGAGAACGCGACGGGGTCGCGCTCCCTCCGCAGTTCACCCTGACTCTCTACCCGGGCTCCGTGTTCTTCATGCCGCTGTCCACCAACCGCCTGTATACGCACGAAATCCGGCCCTCAATGTTGGACGCCGAGTTGCTCCCGACCCGCCTGGGATACGTGGTGCGCTGTTCGAGCGCCGAAGCCGTTCACAAGAACGATCGCACGTTCCTCAAAGTGGCCGGAGATCTGGTGGAGTTGGGGCCACTCACACCGGCCGGCATGGACAAGCTGCGCAGGCTGTACGCCGAGGAGAACAGGACCTCATCCTTCATCGACTACGGCGACGAATTTTTCTTCAGCATGAACATGGGAGACTACGTTGCCCCCCGAGTATAAGATCTCGGATGAGATCATCTCGTGCGCTTTGCCGACCGAGGGGAATCTCTTTGCGGAGCTGTCCGCGTCGGTTCGTTGGGAAGACGTAGGAAAAGGCCGACGAGGCGCCGTGCTCACCCAGCTCGACGAGGCGGGTGGTGTGCCTCTCGTACGTACCACCACTCGATACAGCAGCCCGGCGCAGCGTTTCGGGACGGTGCACGAACAGCTGGCGCAACAGATCCAAGAATGTGCGGCGCTTTCGGTCGACTTCAACAACGCTCTCATCGAGAGCTACACGAACGCTTACACAACCATGGGCAGCCATTCCGACCAAGCCCTTGATCTGGCCGACGGGTCATTTATCGCCGTCTTCTCCTGCTATCAACATCCCGAAGCGAACCCGCCGAGGAAGCTGATCTTCGAATCAAAGGGGTCCGGTGGCGAGAAGTTCGAGATCCCCCTCGCCCACAACAGTATCGTCGCGTTCTCTGTCGACTCGAATCGACGACTCAGGCACAAAATCGTATGGGACGCGCCCGTCCGGATGACGGACAACCAATGGCTGGGTGTCACGTTTCGAACGTCAAAGACCTTCGTCCGGTTTCGCGACGGACATGTATACCTCCCGCAGGGTGCGCGCCTCATGTCGGCCGACGATGAGCAGAGACGCGAGTTCTACCAACTACGGCGCCGTGAGAACAATGAAACGGACTTCATCTACCCCCTGCTGACGTACACCATCAGCGAGAGCGACCTCATGCCGCCCGTCTGACCTTGAGGGCTTTCGAATGACGACAAAGGCCGCAGCGCCGCCCCCGGCTCCGCCCTCCGCTCCCGGTGACACAGAGGCGCGTCACGGCGAGACGTCGCGTGCCCAGCCGTCCTGCCTCACCCGGTTGGGCGCCCGCGCCGGCCACGGTTGGCGCCGGCCGTGGCTCACGGACAGCGACACCTGCCGCCCAGCGGGTGTTGCCCCCTGCTCCGTGTCGGTTCTTCACCTAGCCTGACCGCGCGGTCGCGGTCCATGACGTGGACGCGGAGACAGGCAGGTGAGCGATGCAGTTCGAGGCCGTTCTCGATGTGCCGGTGCCGATGAAGGACGGCACGGAGTTGTCGACGAACGCTACGCGGTCGCGGTCCAGGACTGCCGCGGGACCTTCGGATCGGCCGGCGTGTTCGTGCCCCATGCGCACGGCGCGGCGGACGGCGCCGACACGGTGTCGTGGCTGGCCGCGCAGGAGTGGTGCGACGGCAGTGTCGGCATGCTGGGTGCCTCCTACCTCGGCATGGTTGCAGTGGCTGGCCGCCGCGTCCGGGGTGCCCGAGCTGAAGGCGATCGCACCCGCGGTGACGTCGGCGGACCTGTACCGGGCCCCCTGGTAGTCCCTCGGCGGCGCGTTGTCCCTGGACAGCATGCTCGGCTGGGCCACCACGATGGCGCTCAACGAGGCGCGGCGGGCGCTCGCCGACAGGCATGACGTCGCCGGGGACATCACCGCGCTCATGGCAGGTCTGGCCGATCGCTCCGTCCTCGCCGACGCCACCCCGGTCGCCGACCGGCCGCTGCTCTCCGCCCACCTGCCGTGGATGGTCGACGTCGCGATCGGGCACCCCGAGCGCGACCAGGTCTGACGAGACCTCTCCGCGCTCGACCGGGTCGACTCGCTCACCACGCCCGCACTGCACATCGGCGGCTGGTACGACATGTCCATCGGTCAGACGCTGCGCGCCTACGGCGAGATGAAGGCACGGCCCGGCACGGCGCGGGCGCGCGAGGGCCAGCGTCTGATCATCGGGCCGTGGAGTCATGATCTCAGCGGCTTCCTGGGCTATTTCCCCAACCGGGACTTCGGTGTCACGGCCGGTACGGACGCCGCGGCGCTGGCCGAGCCGCACCTCGCGTTCTTCGACCGCTGGCTGAAGGGCCGTCGGGACGCGTTGGACGGCCGCCGGCCGGTCCGGTTGTTCGTCATGAGGGTCGACCGGTGGCGGGACGAGCCGGACTGACCGTTGCCCGGCACCGCCTATACGGCTTACTACCTGACGGGCGAGGGCCCGGCGAACAGCGCGGCGGGAGCGGGGCGGCTGTCGATGACCGAGCCGGCCGTCGGTTTCGTCGACAGCTACCTCTACGACCCGCGTCGGCCGGTCCCCTCCCTCGGCGGCACCATGATGAACACCGGCGGCTACGACGGTCCGGCCGACCGGCGTCCGGTGCACGGCCGTGACGACGTGCTGCTCTTCACCACCGAGCCGCTGGAGCAGCCGGTGGAGGTGACGGGGCCCGTCACGGCGCGACTGTTCGTCAGTTCGTCGGCGGTGGACACGGACTTCACCGCGAAGCTGGTGGATGTCCACCCGGACGGCCGGGCGATCATCCTGTGCGAGGGGATCCAGCGGATGCACTACCGCCATTCCCTCACCGACCCCGAGCCGATGACCCCTGGGCATGTCTACGAGATCGCCATCGACCTCGTCGCCACCGCCAATGTCTTCCTGCCCGGCCACCGGATCATGGTCGAGGTCTCCAGCGGCAACTTCCCCCGCTACGACCGCAACTCCAACACCGGCGGTGTCATCGCCCAGGAACACCTGGCCGACATGGTGGCCGCCGTCAACCGGCTCCACCGCGGAGCCGAACACCCCAGCCGCATCGTCCCGCCGGTCGTCCCGCGCTGGGAGTTGGCCCGAACGGGCGGCGGAAGCCGTTGTCTGTCGGAGGCCGGGGAGGGGTTCCGACGAACATGGGCCGGCCGGCCGACGATCAGAGCGTGGTCGTAGGGAACGCCCGTCGCGTCAGAGGACGCCGCCCGCCTCGTCGTGGAAGACCTCCGGCCAGTACCGGTAGTCGTCCGGGCCCTCGGCGGGGCGGCAGGCTGTCGGGTCGACCGAGGCCAGCACCTCGATCATGGTGTCGGCGAGTTGGTGATAGAAGTCGCCGGTCATGTCGTGTTCCTCGTCGAGCGCCTTCTCCCGCTGGTGCAGCCAGAGCGTGAAGGCGAGTGTGGAGATGTCGGCGTTGACCGGGACCACGTGGTCGGCACCGGTCTCGGTGTAGGAGAGGGCGCCGGTCCGACCGTCGATCAGGACGTCGAGGTCGTGGACGAGTCCGCCGAGCACCACCAGGTGCTCCGCGTCGGGCGGCAACTGCCCGGTGCCGTCCCACAGGTGGGCGGGGCGGGGGTCACCCTGTGACGCGGCCCAGGCCTGCGGGAGCGTGGCCAGCGGTGCCGGTTCGAGGCCGTAGAACATGAAGCCGTCGCCGGGCAGGCCCACTTCGGTCAGGAAGCGCCGGGTCGGTGTGTGGACGAGGGCGGACGGCAGCTGATCATCCGTCAGCCGCACCATGTTCTCGGCTCCGAACACCCCGTCCAGCAGGCCTTGCGGCAACTGGAGCGCCACGTCCCGGCCCGGCCCGGCGATCAGGCCGAGCGGGCGTATCACCGCCGCGATCCGCCAGAACGCCGGGATCGGCTGCTCCCAGCCGGACCGTGGACCGGCCGGGCCCCAGCCTTCCTCGCCCCAGGCCTCCTCGGTGAACGCCGCGAGCAGCAGTCGCTCCCCCTCCCGCACAGCCTCGGGGCCGGTCCGCCCGGCCAGGCCGGCGAATCTGCCGCGCAGGCCACGGAAATCGTCCACCGTGGCGAGGAGGCGGGCCAGTGCGCCGACCGACGGGGCCAGCGGGAACAGCTCCGCGCCGCTCGGCCGCTTCTCGTAGAGCCACATGCTGAACACCCGGCCGGTGGCCCCGTCGAGGACGACCTCGTCGGCCTCCTCGTCCCCCTCGACGATCAGATGGCCGATCAGCAGCAGTTCGGCGAGATCCGGATCCAGCTCCGCCGGGTCACCGCCCCGTACGACCAGATGGTCACGGAGCGTCGACAGCGACGGGCCGGTGAGCGGACGGAGATTCACCAGGCCGTGCCCGTCCAGGTGTTCGCCCGGGGCCAGGACACGGCGGGTCGGCTCATGGACGATCGACGGATGCAACGCGTGCCCTGGCATGACGATGCTGGTAGCGACCATGACTCCCCCGTGCGTCGAGGTCGGACGATCAAGTGACTCCTCCACCATAGGGGCGCCCACTGACAATCCCGTCCACAGGGCGGACCGCGGCTCGCCACCGAGCCGGCGACGAGGGTCGTCGCGGACCGCTCAGCCAGTACCGCCGCTGTCGCGCAGCCGGGCGGTGAGCAGGGAGCGCTCGGCGGGGTTTGCGGTGAGGCGGAGGGCCTGCCGGTCGGCTTCGGCGGCCTCCGTGGCACGGCCGAGGTCACGCAGCAGCGAGGCGCGGGTGGCGTGGAAGAGGTGGTAGTGGCCGAGCCGGTCGGAGAGGTTCTCGACCTGGACCAGTGCGGCGGCCGGGCCGCGAGTGTGGCTGATCACGACGGCTCGGTTCAGACGGACCACCGGTGAGGGGTCGACGGCGAGCAGCATGTCGTAGAGCCGCAGCAGTTGGGGCCAGTCCGTCTCTTTCCAGCCGGGGGCCTCACAGTGCACGGCGGCGATGGCGGCCTCGATCTGGTACGGGCCGGTTCTGCCGAGCGAGGCGGCCCGCTCGATGAGGGCGACGGCGCTGCGGATGCGCGGGGCGTCCCACCGGGAGCGGTCCTGGTCGGCGAGGGGGACGAGCCGTCCGTCGGCGTTCAGGCGCGCGGGCCAGCGGGCCGCGTGCAGGCGGATCAGGGCCAGCAGCCCGAGGGGCTCCGGCTCCTGGGGCAGGGCGCCGGCCAGCAGTGCGGCGAGCCACTCCGCGTCGTCGACCAGTTCGCGGCGTACTCCGAGGTCTCCCCCGGTGGTGAAGCAGCCCTCGTTGAAGACCAGGTACACCACGCACATGACCTGGGGCAGCCGTTCGGCGCGCTCCTCGGGCTCCGGGGCGCGGTAGGGGATGCCGGCCGTCGCGATCTTCCGTTTGGCCCGGGTCACGCGCTTGGCGAGGGTGGCCTCGGGCACCAGGAACGCGCGCGCGATCTCGGCGGTGGTCAGGCCCACCACGGCGCGCAGGGTCAGCGCGACCTGGGCGTCGGGATCCAGCGCCGGATGGCAGCAGGTGAAGATGAGCCGCAGCCGGTCGTCGGGCTCGCGCTCGGCCGAGTCGGGTAGCGCCTCGATCCGGGCCGCGAGCTGGGGCAGCCGGTCCTGGAAGCGGGCCTCGCGGCGGATACGGTCGAGGGCCTTGTTGCGGGCGCAGGTCAACAGCCAGGCCCCGGGCCGCCGGGGCGGGCCGGTGCTCGGCCAGCGCCGCAGCGCTTCCACGACGGCCTCGCCGACCATCTCCTCGGCCAGGTCGAAGTCGCCGAGGAGGCGGACCAGGCTGGCGGTCAGCCGGCCCGCCTCCTCGCGGAAGACCCGTTCGATCAGCGACCGGGCGGCCTGGGCGCCGACCGGGTCAGCGCTCGACAATCGGACGCACCTCCACCTTGCCGTCGGGCACCGGGAAACTCGCCGCCAGCGCCAGGGCCGCGTCCAGGTCCGGTACCTCGACGATCGCGTAGCCGCCGATCGCCTCCTTGGCCTCCAGCAGCGGGCGGTCGATCATGGTGGAGCGGCCCTGCTCGACGACCACCGTGGTCGCGGTGTCGGGTTCGCGCAGCTGGTTGGCCTCGACGATCGTCCCGTCGGCGCGGTACTTCGTGAACCATTCCACGATCCCGCCGAACACCTGCGCGCGCTCCTGTTCGGAGCCCTCCTCCTGCCAGGCGCCACGGGTCAGCAGCAGTACGTACTTCATGGTGTCCTCCTTGGTCGTCGTGTCCGTCTACCTTCACGACGAACAAGCCGGCGCCGTCGGGACAGATCCGTCCCGGCGGTTTCAAGGAGACGCCTTCGCCGCGCGCTCCGCCGCCCCGGGCGGCACGGCGGTGGCGGACGGCACCCGGCGGACCGCCGAGAGCGGCGGCCGTTCCCGGAGCGCGCCGTAGCCGATGAAGTACGCGGGAACCCTGCGGACCCAGTGCGACTCGGCGAACAGGCGCGCCACGCGCCGGGCCCGGTCCGCGCTCCCGAGCGGTGGCCGGCCCTGCAGCAAGGGGGCGATGAAGCGGGCGTGGGCCATCCGCTGGAGGGTCTGTGTGGTGACCGTGGTGGGCCGGCGGCGGCGCTGGACCCGACGTACATCGCGCAGCGCCACGGTTCCCCGGCCGAGCGGCTCGATGAGATACCGGGCGGCGGCGACGGCGTCCTGGACCGCGAGGTTGATGCCGATGCCGAAGACCGGGGACATCGCGTGCGCGGCGTCGCCGATGCACAGCAGGCCGGGGCGGTGCCAGCGGCGCAGCCGGTCCAGGCGTACGTCGAGGAGCTTGACCTCGTCCCATGAGCGTAGGGCGTGCACCCGGTCGGCCATCCAGGGGACGGCGGCGGCGAACTCGGCCCGGAAGCGGTCGAGGCCGGCGGCGCGGCGCCGGCTGTCCGTGCCCTTGGGGATGAGTCCGGCGCACTGCCAGTAGTCGCCGCGGTCGATCATGGCGGTCAGGAAGCGGTCGCCGGCGCCGCCGACGAGTCCCTGCGGGTCGCCCTCGCGGCGCGGCAGCCGGAACCACCAGGCGTCCATCGGGCAGGGGAAGCGGCGCAGCCGCAGTTCCGGCCGGGAGCGGGCCAGTGATCCGCGGCCGTCGCAGGCGACGGTGAGCAGGGCGCGCAGCTCACCGGTGCGGCCGTCGGCGGTGCGGTAGCGCACGCCCTGCACGCGTCCGGACTCGACCAGGAAGGCGGTCGCTTCCGTGGTCATCCGCAGATGGAAGGACGGCTCGCGGCCGGCCTCGTCCGCGAGCAGGTCCAGCAGGTCCCACTGCGGCACCATCGCGACGTAGTTGTAGGGAGCGGGCAGCACCGAGAGGTCTCCGACCGTGACGTTCGAGCGGCCGGCTCCGACCGGCAGCTGCACGGTGCGCACCCGGCGCTGCGGCAGCCGGGCGAAGCGCTCGGCCAGCCCGAGGTCGTCCAGCAGCGCCAGGGTGGAGGGGTGGACGGTGTCGCCGCGGAAGTCGCGCAGGAAGTCGCCGTGCTTCTCCAGTACGGTCACGTCGATGCCGGAGCGGGCCAGCAGCAGGGCGAACACCATGCCGGCGGGGCCGCCGCCGACGACGCAGCACGTGGTGTGTTCCATGGCAGTCCTGCCCTTCACAAGAGCAGTAATTCATCGGTCGATGAATATTCTACCCCTTCAGGCGGCCACCGACCCCTCTTGTGGTGCGCTGTCCCGATGGATCGGCGTGTCGGACCCGGTCAGCGGGGCGCCCGTGCCGCCCCGCCGGACGGCGACGATCTCCGCCGCGATCGACAGGGCGGTCTCCTCCGGTGTGCGGGCGCCGAGGTCGAGCCCGATCGGCGAACGCAGCCGGGCCAGTTCCGCCTCGGTCACTCCTTCCGCCCGCAGCCGGCGGTCGCGGTCCTCGTGGGTACGGCGCCGAGCCCATGGCGCCGATGAACGCCGCCGGCATGCGCAGGGCCGCCTTCAGCAGGGGTACGTCGAACTTCGCGTCGTGGGTGAGCACGGCGAGGACCGTGCGGGCGTCGGTCCCGGTGCGCCGCAGATAGCGATGCGGCCAGTCGACGACGACCTCGTCGGCGTCGGGGAAACGGTCCTTCGTGGCGAACACCGGGCGGGCGTCGCAGACCGTCACGTGGTAGCCGAGGAACTTGCCGGCCCGCGCCAGGGCCGCCGCGAAGTCGACGGCACCGAAGACGATCATGCGCGGGGGCGGCACGTTCGACTCGACCAGCAGGGTGAGCCCGCCGGGACAGTGTGAGCCGTCCGCTGAGACTTCGACCGCTTTGGTGCGGCCCGCCTCCAGCAGGGCGCGGGCCTCGGCCGCCGCCGTACGGTCCAGATCCTGGTGGCCGCCGAGCCCGCCCTCGTGCGTGCCGTCGGGCCGGACCAGCAGGGCGCGCCCGAGGAGTTCGGCCGGGCCGCGGGCGACCCGGACGAGGGCCGCCGGCTCGTCACGGACGGCGGCCGAGAGCGCCGACGCCAGGACCGTGGCCGCCGCCGCGGCCACCGGTGTGATCAGCACCTCGATGGTCCCGCCGCAGGTCAGCCCTACGGCGAAGGCGTCCTCGTCGCTGTAGCCGAACCGTTCGACGACGCTCTGCCCGGTCCGCAGCGCCTGCTGGCACAGGTCGTACACCGCGCCCTCCACGCAGCCGCCGGAGACCGAGCCGATGACGGTGCCCGCGTTGTCGACGGCGAGGGCGGCGCCGGGACCGCGCGGCGCGCTGCCGCCGACCGCCAGCACCGTCGCGACGGCGAACTCCCGGCCCTCCTCGATCCAGCGGTGCAGCTCCTCGGCCAGGTCAAGCATCCGGCGCTCCGGCCGGGGCCGACAGGACACGGTCCGGTCGGATGGGCAGGCTGCGGTGCCGTACGCCGGTGGCGTGCCAGACCGCGTTGGCGAGGGCGGCCGCGGCGCCGACAATGCCGATCTCGCCGATGCCCTTGATGCCGACCGGGTCGGCGGGGTCGGGATCGTCGATCCAGTCGGCCTCGATGCGGGGCACGTCCGCGTGCGTCGCCACGTGGTAGCCCGCGAGGTCGGCGCCGACATGGCCGCCCGAGGCACGGTCCCGGACCGCCTCCTCGTGCAGGGCCATGGAGATGCCCCAGATCATGCCGCCCAGGAACTGGCCCCGCGCGGTGAGCGGGTTGACGATCCGGCCCGCCGCGAAGATGCCGAGCATGCGCCGTACACGCACCTCGCCGGTGGCGACGTCCACGGCGACCTCGGCGAACTGGGCGCCGAAGGAGTGCCGTTCGGCGGGCGTCAGCGCGCCGATGGCCGCGGCCGTGTCGGACCGTACGGTGATTCCCTCGGGCGGGATGTCGGCGCCGAGGGCCAGCCGTTCCAGCAGCTCACCGGCCGCGATCTGGACGGCCCAGGACCAGGAGCGGGTGCCCATGGAGCCGCCCGCGATCATCGCCGGTCCGAAGTCGCTGTCGCCGATGCGCACCTGGACGCGGTCCGGCGGCACCTGGAGCGCGTCCGCGGCGACCAGGGTCAGTGCGGTACGGGCCCCGGTGCCGATGTCGGCCGCGGAGATCCGGACGGTGAAGGTGCCGTCCGGGTGCGCGGTCGCGGTGGCGGTGGACGGTGCGGCGCCGGCGTGGAAGGAGGCCGCCGCCGTCCCCGTGCCGAGCAGCCAGCGGCCGTCCCGGCGCACTCCGGGGCGCGGGTCGCGGTCCGCCCAGCCGAACCTGCGGGCGCCCTCCCGGAAGCAGGCGGGCAGATTGCGGCCGGCGAACGGCAGCCCGGAGACCGGCCCCTTGTCGGGTTCGTTGCGCAGCCGCAGCTCGATCGGGTCGAGCCCGCACTTCTCGGCGAGTTCGTCCAGCGCCGCCTCCAGCGCGAACGACCCCGGTGCCTCGCCCGGGGCACGCATCCATGTCGGGGTCGGCACATCGAGCCGGACGATGCGGTTGGCGGTGTGGTGGGCCTCGGCGTCGTACATCACCCGGGCCACCGCGGCGCTCGGCTCGATGAACTCGTACACCGTGGAGCTGAGGCTGAGCGAGCGGTGCTCCAGCGCGCGCAGCCGTCCGTCGGCGTCGGCGCCGAGCCGGACCCGCTGGGAGGTGGGGCTGCGATAGCCGGCCAGCGAGAACATCTGACGCCGGGTCAGAACCACCCGTACCGGGCGCTGCAGGACGGTCGTGGCCATCACGGCGGCCACCTGGTGGGCGCGTACGCCCTTGCTGCCGAAGCCGCCGCCGACGTGCTCGGAACGTACCCGGATCGACGCCGGGTCGAGCGAGAAGAGGTTCGCCAGCTCACCGACGACCCAGGTGGCGCCCTGGTTGGAGTCGATCAGCTCCAGCCGGCCGCCGTCCCAGCGGGCGGTCGTCGCATGCGGCTCCATCGGGTTGTGATGCTCTTCGGGCGTGGTGTACTCGGCGTCCACGACGACGGCCGAGGAGGCCAGGGCGGCGTCGAGGTCGCCCTTCTCGGTCACGGCGGGCATGAAGCCGTCCGCCGGGTAGGCGTCCGGGTGCTCGCCGCCGAACCCGACGTCGTGGGGCTCCTGTTCGTAGTGCACCACGAGCGCCTCGGCGGCCTCCCTGGCCTGCTCGGAGGTCTCGGCGACGACCAACGCCACCGGCCAGCCCAGGTGGGGCACCCGGTCGTGCTGGAAGACGGCGCAGGTCGGGTCCGGCTTGCCCAGCAGGCCGGTGTACCCGGTCTCCACCCGTGGGGCGTTGCGGTGGTCCAGGACGGCGAGGACACCCGGCATCGCGAGGACCGGTTCGGTGTCGAGGGCGCGGATACGGCCGCGGGCGACGGTGGACAGCACCAGCCAGCCGTACGCGAGGTCGGCGAACGGCACCTCTCCGGCGTAGCGGGCCGCTCCGGTGACCTTGTCCCGGCCTTCGATACGGGTGTGCGCGGTGCCGACGGACGTCGTCCGCAGGGGGGCTCCGGGGGTGACGGTGGTCATCGGGCGGCCTCCTCGGCGAGTTCGGACAGGACGGCCACCACGAGATTGCGGATGAGGTCCACCTTGTATCCGTTGTGCGGCAGCGGCCGTGCCGCGGCCAGTTCGGCGTCCGCGGCGGCGGCGTAGGTCGCGGCGTCGGCGGGCGCGCCGACCAGGACCCGTTCGGCCGCGGCGGCCCGCCACGGACGGGAGGCGACGGCGCCGAGGGCGAGGCGCGCGTCCCGGACGACGCCGTCCTGGACGTCGAGCGCGGCCGCGAGGGAGCCGATGGCGAACGCGTACGAGGCGCGCTCGCGGACCTTGCGGTAGCGGGAGTGGGCGGCGACCGGGGCGGGCGGCAGGCTGACGCCGGTGATCAGCGCGCCCGCCGGCAGCGCGGTCTCACGGTGCGGGGTGTCCCCGACGGGGAGGTAGAAGTCCGCGAGCGGCAGCTCCCCCGGGCCGTCCGCGGTCGCGTAGTGGACGACGGCGTCGAAGGCGGTGAGCGCGACGCCCATGTCCGAGGGGTGTACGGCCACACAGTGGTCGGACGCGCCCAGGATGGCGTGGTTGTGGTGTTCGCCGGTGATGGCGGGGCAGCCGCTGCCGGGCGTCCGCTTGTTGCAGGGCTGGGTGACGTCGGTGAAGTAGCCGCAGCGGGTGCGCTGCAGCAGATTCCCGCCGACCGTGGCCATGTTCCGCAGTTGCCCGGACGCGCCGGCCAGCACCGCCTGCGCGAGCGCCGGGTAGCGGCGCCGGACCTCCGGATGGGCGGCCAGGTCGCCGTTGGTGACGGTGGCGCCGACGCGCAGGCCTCCGCCGGGGGTCGGCTCGATCTCGTCGAGCGGGAGTTCACGGATGTCGACGAGCCGGGCGGGGCGCTCGACACCGGATTTCATGAGGTCGACGAGGTTGGTGCCGCCGCCGAGGAAGCGGGTGTCCGGATCGGCGCCGAGCAGTGCCACGGCGCCGGCGACGTCGGACGCCCGCTGATAGTCGAACTCCCTCATGCCACGGCCTCCTTCGCACCCGCGACGGCACCGGCGGGCCGCTCGTCCACACGGACCTCCGCCGCGCGGGCCACCGCCTCGACGATCGAGACGTAGGCGCCGCAGCGGCACAGATTGCCGCTCATCCGCTCCCGGATCTCCTCCGGGGTGAGAGAGGGCGGTCCCGCCTCGGGGCGGACGTCCTCGGTGACGGCGCTCGGCCAGCCCGCCGCGTGTTCCTCGATCACCCCGATGGCCGAACAGATCTGGCCCGGAGTGCAGTAGCCGCACTGGAAGCCGTCCAGATCGAGGAAGGCCTGCTGCACGGGGTGCAGCCGGTCACCGTCGGCCACGCCCTCGATGGTGGTGATCTCGCGGCCCTCGGCCGCCACGGCCAGCTGGAGACAGGAAACGGCCCTGCGCCCGTCCAGCAGGACGGTACAGGCTCCGCATTGCCCCTGGTCACAGCCCTTCTTGGTGCCGATGAGGTCGAGGCGCTCACGCAGGGCGTCGAGCAGGGTGGTGCGGTGGTCGACGGGCAGTGTGTACTTCTCGCCGTTGATCTTCAAAGTGATGACACTGGACGTCGATGAGGCCATGAGTAGCTTCTTTCGCATTTCCAGGACAGCCAGGACAGACGGAAGGGGTCCGGCGGCCGGGTTCCGGGCCGCGCGGGGAGTGCGTCGTGCGGGTCTGTGCCGCGGGTGAGGCGCATATGCGGGATACGGGGGCCGAAAAAGGTGGCATCTGCGGGCTGCCGTAGGGTCGTGTCCACCGCTATCGTGGACGCATCCGGACAGCTGTCCGCTACCTCTGAAAACGTAACGGACAGCTGTCCGGTTAGCAAGGGCGAGGTTCGGCCACGAACCCTCGAGGAGGACGAGTGCCTCAGCAGCAGGACTCACCCCGGCGCTCGGACGCGCAGCGCAACCGCGAGCGCATCCTGGACGTGGCGCTCACCGAGCTGTCGCGGTGCGCGGACGCCCCGCTGAGCGTGATCGCGAAGAAGGCCGGCGTCGGTCAGGGGACGTTCTACCGCAACTTCCCCAACCGCGAATCGCTCGTCCTGGAGATCTACCGCCATGAGATGCAGCAGGTCGCCGACAGCGCGACACAGCTGCTCCGGACGCGGGCACCCGACGAGGCGCTGCGCGCCTGGATGGACCGGCTCGCCGAGTTCGCCATGGCGAAGGCCGGGCTGGCCGGCGCGATCCGGCAGGTCACCGGCGGCCCGGGCGGACCGGCGAAGCCGCCCCACACGCGGGTGACGGCGGCGGCGGAACTGCTCCTGCGGGCCAACGAGGAAGCCGGCACCATCCGGCCCGGAGTCACCGCGGACGACTTCTTCCTCGCCATCGCGGGCCTGTGGCAGCTCGACCCGGCCGAGGACTGGCGAACCCGCGCCACCCGGCTGCTCGACCTGGTGATGGCCGGCCTGCGCACGGGGGCACCCGGCGCCTGACCCTCCGGGTGCGGCGCGGCCGGGAGTCCTCGACCGGGGGCCTTGCCGCAGCCTCTCTGCGGGCGGGCCGAGGGGAAGCCGCCGGCCGGCGCTCAGCCCAGCCACATCGACAGCGCCGAGATCAGGGCCGCGGCGCCGGTCACCCGGAGCACCCCGACCGCCTGCGGATCCCACCAGCCCTGGCGCGGGGCGGTCTCGGAGCTGCCCCACGGACGGCGGGAGACGTCCTCGGTGCGGGTCGGCGCCGGGGCGGAGAACCGGGGGTCGACGGTCACGGTGGTGACACCGAGGGGAGCGGTCAGGGCGCGCAGCGCGGGCTCGGCGAGCCTGATCCATGCCTGACCGGGGCCGAGGGTGGCGGTGAGAGCGTGCTCGGAGGTGAAGGCCACGGCCGTACGCTCGCCGAGCGGGGTGCGGAACAGCCGGGTCGCGCACCCGGCGGGACCCGGCCGGACCGGAACGAACAGGGGGCGGCCGGGAACCGATCGGAAGGCTCCGGGTCTTCGCCGCACAGAAGTTCTGTCATGGGATGCCTCCTGGAGGATCCGGGGTCGTTCGCAGGGCGAGGTCGCGTGCCCCGGACGCGGGAAGGCGCTCGGGACTCGACGACGGTACGCCCGCGGCCCCCTGTCTCCGGACACCCCTGACGGGACGCTGACGGCGAGCGCAGCGACGCTGACGGGATGCTGACACCCCTGGTCACAGGCTCCGTGGGCCCCGTGTGCGGGGAGCGCCGAGCAGCGCTCCCCGCGGGGGTCAGCGGTCGGCGGTGCTGGTCGCGTCCCGGTCCGCCGCGGCGGCCGCGGACTCGGCCGCGTCCACCTTCCTCTGCATCTGGGCAAGTTGCGAGGGCTGGACGGAGGGCGATGCGCCGGACGGTGCGTTCGAGGAGGCACCGTCGTGGTGGGCACAGCCCGCGGTACACGCCACCAGCGCGGCGATCGCCGTCGCCGCGAGAGCCAGGCGCCCGGCCCGCATCAACTGGTCGCCTTCCCGCTGTCGTTGGCCCGGCACCAGGTCTTGACGGACGCCAGGTCCTTCTGGCGCTGCTCCAGATTCGTCCGCAGCGATGTGCGGAAGTCCAGCCGGTTCTGCAGATAGGCGGCGATCTCGCTGTGGCCGGCCTTCTTCGCGTTGTCGACGCGCTTCTGCAGCCGCGCCACCGAGCCACGCGTCCCGGCCCCGGCGTCGATCCGCTTCAGGGCCCGTGCGATACGGCGCTCGATCCTCGGTGCCCGCTTGCACAGCGCGTGCGCCCCGTCCCCGGCCGGCTTCGCGCCGGCCGTGCCGGCGGCCGGCGTGGCACCGGGTGTGGCGTCGGCCGCGGCGGCCGCCGCCGTCGTGCCGGCCAGGACCGCTGTCACGGCGAGCCCCGCGAACAGCGTGCGCGTCCCTCGTCGTACGTCCATCTGCCTCTCCGTTCACTTCCCCGGACGGCCAGGTCGTCCGTCCGTCGTGACGGAGGCTAGGGAGTGTCTTTGGGGAAACTCTGTGACCGGTTCGCCCCGGCTGTGCCGATCAGCCAGTCCCGTCGGTGCGGCAGCCCGCCGCCGTCCGAGGGCAGCCGTGCCTCGAAGCGGGCGCCGAGGCCGTCCGGTCCGTCCGTCACCGTGACGCTGCCCCGGTGCAGGGCCGCCTGCTGCGCGACAAGGGTGAGGCCGAGTCCCGAGCCCGCGCTGTCCGGGCCGCGCCGGAACCGCTCGAAGATCCTCTCCCGGGCCTCGGGCGGCACACCGGGCCCGTGGTCGGCCACGGTGATCAGCACATGGTCCGCCGTCGCGCGCACACCCACCCGGACCCTCGCCCGGCCGCGCGGATCCCGGCCGTGCGCCAGGGCGTTGCCGAGCAGGTTGTCCAGCAGCAGTCTCAGGCCCGGCTCCCAGCCGTGCACCGTGAGTCCGGGGGCGGCGTCCAGGGCGATCTCGGCGTCCGGGGCGCGGCGGCGGGCCTCGGCGACGGCCGCGTCCGCGACATCGGCCAGGTCGACCTGGCCGAACGCCTCCGCCTCCACCAGGTCCCCGCGGCCCAGCTCGCGCAGCATCACCAGCAGGCCCAGCAGCCGGGCGTGTTCGCGGCGCAGATCGTCGAGGACCTCGGTCCGGTCGGGTCCCGGCAGGTCCGGGTGGTCGGCGAGGATGTCGAGGTTGGTGCCCATGCTCATCAGCGGGGTGCGCAGTTCGTGCGCCGCGGCGGAGGAGAAGGACCGGGCGGTGTCGAGGGCCTCGGCGGTGCGGGCGGCCTGTTCGTCGTAGCGGGCGAGGACGGTTCGTACGGTGGCGGACAGTTCGTCGACCTCGGTCACCCCGCTGCGCCGGTCGTCCGGCCGGACGCTGCTGATGCGCGGGTCGAGGCCGGCGGTGCGGCGGGTCAGGCGCCGCAGCGGTGCGCTCACACCGGCGGCCATACCCCAGGCGAGCAGACCGGACAGGGGTGCGGCGAGCAACGCGGTCAGGTTCACCCGGCCGCGCACGAGCTGGAGCTGGGTGCGATCGGCGGTGTCGGGCGAGAAGACCCACAGGGTGCCGGTGGTGCCCCGCAGAGGCCGGGCCAGGGCCCGCCAGCTGCGGGCGCCGTCACGGACGGTGACCGGACCGGCGGTCCGTGCCGGGAGCGTCACGGACGGGCCGGGCTGAGGGCCGCCGCTGAAGTCGGCGTCCGGTGCGACCACGCGTACGCCGACGTCGAGGGCCGCGCTGAACAGCCGGCGTTCCCTGGTGTCGGCGACCTTGGGCCGGCCGTTCTCGGAGGCTCGCAGCAGCGACCGGGCGTCCTTGGCGACGGCGGTGGCCCGCTGCCGCAGATGCTGGTCCTCTGCGCGGTGCAGGTCACGGGCGACCAGATGCAGCAGCAGCCAGCCGGAGCCCAGCACCAGCAGCGGCACGGTGCAGCCGACGGCGAGGCCGATACGGGTGGAGAGTCTCACGGCGTGTCCCGGGGTTCCCTGAGCACGAAGCCGACCCCGCGCACGGTGTGGATCAGCCGGGCCTGTCCGTCCGCCTCCAGTTTGCGCCGTAGATAGCTGACGAATGTGTCGACGGCGTCGGTGCGCACGTCGAAGTCGTAGCCCCAGACGCGTTCGAGGAGCTGGTCGCGGGTGAGGACCAGTCCGGTGTTACGGGCGAGCACCTGGAGGAGTTCGAACTCACGGCGGGTCAGCTCCAGCGGGCGGCCGGCCCGCTCGGCGGTGCGCGCCGCCGGGTCGATCACCAGGTCCGCGACCCGCAGCACCGCTCGGTCGGCGGGTGGCCTGCGGCGCAGCAGCGCGTGCAGCCGCAGCACCAGCTCCTGCAGCGCGAACGGTTTGACCAGGTAGTCGTCGCCGCCCGCCTGGAGTCCGGCGATACGGTCGGCGGTCTCGTCCAGGGCGGAGAGCATGAGCACCGGCAGGTCGCGGCCGGCGCCGCGCAGCCGGGCGCACACCTCGATTCCGCTCATGGCGGGCATCGACACGTCGAGCACCAGGACGTCGGGCGGGGTCCGCTCGATCGCGGCGAGCGCCTCGGGTCCGTCGGCGGCGGTCCGCACCACGAAGCCGTTCAGTCTCAGGCCACGCTCCAGCGAGCGCCGGATCGCCGCGTCGTCGTCGACGACCAGCACCGCCCCAGGGCACGCGGTGTCCTTCATGCGCCCTCCCACCCTCCTCATCGCCCGGTCAGAGTACGTCCCGTCCGGTCCCGGCCCGGGCGTGGCGGGAGCGCGGTGTGCCGGTCACTTCTCCCGGTGCTGGCTCCGGATCCGTGCCGCCACCTCGTTCTGCTCGGTCTCCCACCAGGGCCGTACGCGTTCGGGCGCCGGATCCTGGCCGTGGTCCGGCGCGGGCGTCACGACGGGGGCGAGTTCGGCGTCGAGGCGGCGGTCGAGGGCCGCGGTCTGCACGCGCTCCGCGCGCGCCCACTGGAAGAGCAGGGCCAGCAGGAAGGGCAGCGCGACCAGTTCGGCGATGCTGAGCATCGCCCCGCCGCCGAGCTGCTGGTCGTGCCGGACGTCCGGGGACCAGGTGGGCGCGTGATGCAGGTACCAGGCGCCCGCGATCAGGGTGCCGTGGGTCATCACCACCACTCCCGGGACGGCGTCGACGATGCCGTCCAGGAAGACCAGCGCCGCCCGCACCGGGTGGGTGCACCAGCGGGGCAGCGCCTCTTCATGGGTCAGCATCGGTACGACGAAGAGACAGCCGGCCACGAGCAGGTGCAGATACATCAGCTCGTGCAGCCAGCCCACGCGCAGGGCGGTCTCGAAGTACGGCGTGAAGTACACCGTCAGCTCGGTGGCGAGCACCAGGGCCGTACTGACCAGGGGAAACGTCAGGATCCGCACCGGCCGCCCGGTCATGGCCCGGCGCACCCGCCCCGCGGCCCGTTCCGGCAGCGCCTCGACCGCGAGCCGGAGCGGGTCACCGAGGGCCAGGCCCAGGGGGGCGACGAGGTCGAGGAGGATGTTCTGCACGGCCGCCGGCCAGAACAGCTCATGGTCGTAGACGGCCAGGGCGGACATCGTGGCCACCACGAGCCCGCCCAGCCCGAGCAGCGCGAACGCGAGGACCCGGGCGGGCGGCCAGGGCTCGCCGCGTCGGCGCAGCCGCGCGACGCCCCAGCCGTAGAGCGCGCCCAGGGCGATGACCAGCAGCAGCGCGGGGACGTCCAGGTGCCATGTGGTCAGCAGACGTCCCGTGGTCAGCTCCGGTAGCCGGCCGGCCGACAGTTCGGTCATCGCGCGACCATCCATGCAATCGTCCTCCTTCGGCCCGACACGGAAGAACCCGTTCGGATCCACAACGGGACGACGCTAGTCCCCCGCGTCCCGGAGCCGGGCATCGGGGTGCCGCGCGGGTCGGTCAGTACACGTCGCGCACGTAGCGTTTGTCGGCCGCGAGCTGTTCGACATAGGCGGCCGCCTCGGCCTCGTCCAGGCCGCCGTGCACGGTGACGATGTCCCGCAGGGCCCGGTCGACATCCTTGGCCATGCGGGAGGCGTCGCCGCAGACGTAGAAGTGGGCGCCGTCGCGCAGCCAGGACCACAGCTGGGGACCGTGTTCGCGCATCCGGTCCTGGACGTAGACCTTGGCGCGCTGGTCGCGGGAGAAGGCGGTGTCCAGGCGGGTGAGTGTGCCCTCGGCGAGGAACGCGGTCAGCTCCTCCTCGTAGTAGAAGTCGCTCGCGCGGTGCTGTTCGCCGAAGAACAGCCAGTTCGGTGCGCGGTGGCCGCGGGCCCGGCGTTCCTCCAGGAAGCCCATGAAGGGTGCGATGCCGGTGCCGGGGCCGATCATCACGGCCGGTGTGGCCGGGTCGGCGGGCGGGCGGAAGTGCGGCGCCCGCTGGACGCGGACGGGCACCGGGGTGCCGGGCTCGGCATCGGCGAGGAAGGGGGAGCACACACCGTGACGGGGCCGGCCGGCCGGGTTCTCGTAGCGGACGACGGAGACCGTCAGTGACACCAGGTGGGGGTCGGTCAGCGGGCTGGAGCATATGGAGTACAGGCGGGGCTGGAGCCGCCCCAGCAGGTCGGTCCACTCCTGGGCCCCGGCCCGGATGCCGAACTCGGCCAGTACGTCGACGGCCTGGCGTCCCCAGGACCAGCGCGCCAGCTCGCCCTTGTTGTCCGGCCGCAGCAGCTTGCGCAGCTCGCGCGGGTCCCGGGTGCGGTCGGCGGCGAAGCGCAGCAGGCCGGGGGCGACGCGGGTGATGTCCAGGTGGCGCAGCAGGGCCTCGGCGAACGGTACGGCGCCGGGGCCCAGGACCTGAACGGTCGCGTCGGCGTCCAGGCCGGTCACGGCGAGCCACTCCGTGACCAGCTCGGGCCGGTTCACCGGGTGTACGGCCAGGGCGTCCCCGGCCTCGTAGACCAGTGGCGTGTCGCTGTCGCGGGTGTCGAAGGTGAAGCGCCGGACCTCCTTGCCTGCGCCGGGCAGACTCAGCAGGCGATTGCCGGTGAGCCGGGCGGTGACCGGGGCCGGCCGGCTCGGCCGGGCGGCGGCAGCGGGTGCGGGGACGGTGGCGTGGGGTGCGGCGGCGGGAACGGCGGTGGCGGGCGTCGGCTGCCCGGTGTCTTTGAGCGTGGTGAGTATCTGGTCGAGCCAGGCTCCCGCCGCGGTCTCGTAGTCCGGCTCGCAGTCGGTGCGCGGGGCCAGCGGTACCGCGTCCAGCTCTGCCATGCGCCGGTCCAGGCGGCGGCCGTGGCCGCAGAAGTCGTCGTAGGAGGAGTCACCGAAGGCCAGTACGGCGTAGCGCCTGCCCTGCAGGCGTGGGGCGTCCGGCGAGGCGAGGGCGTCCCAGAATCCGGAGCCGTTGTCCGGGGCGTCGCCGTCGCCGAAGGTGCTCGTGATCAGCAGCAGATCGGATGCGGACGGCAGTGTGCGCACGTCCGCCTCCGCCATGGGCAGGAGGGAGGCGCGATGGCCGTGCGCGCCGATCCGCTCCGCCGCCGCGGCCGCGAACTCCTCCGCGTTTCCGGTCTGCGACGCCCACAGGATCACGACCTGGCGGCCGGGGGCGTCCATGAGCGGGACGGATGGCTGCGGGGAGCCGCCGGCGCCCGGCGCGATGGCGGGGGACGTCTCGGACCTAGAGTACATCCCGGCCAGTACGCCGTTCACCCACAGGGCGTGCTCGGGGCTGAACGGGGCGTCGGGCGGCAGCACCGGTACGCCGGGGGCGCCGGACGGGATGCCGGCGAGGAAGCCGACCAGATACCGGCGTTCATGTGCGGCGAGGACCGGCGGTGACACGGGATCCAGCCCGAACGGCGCGAGAGTGGACGCGTCGGCGGACGGGGTGACCTCGGTGGCCGTGTCCGCCGGAGCCGCGATGCTCACCGGAGCCGCGATGCTTTCCGAAGCCGCCGTGCTCACCGGAGCCGCGGTGCGGACCGTCACCGGGGTGGCGACCTTGGTCAGCGCGACCGCGCACACCTTGAACTCGGGCTGGAACGACAGCGGGTCGACGGCGTCGCTGGTCACCGCGTTGACGCTCAGATACTCCCCGAACAGGTCGTTCCAGTGGAACGGCGCGAAACAGCAGCCCGGCCGCACCCGGTCGGTGACGACCGCGGGCAGCACGGCCCGCCCGCGCCGGGAGGCGACCTCCACCGAGTCGCCCTCACTGAGGCCCAGGGCGGCCGCGTCCTGCGGGTGCACCTCCACGAAGGGGCCGGGGTCGAGCTTGTTCAGCTTGGCCACCTTGGCCGTCTTGGTCAGCGTGTGCCACTGGTGCTGGAGCCGGCCGGTGTTGAGGACGTACGGGAAGTCGTCGTCGGGCAGCTCCGCCGCCGGGAGGTGCGGACGCGCGTGGAAGACCGCGCGTCCGCTCGGGGTCGGGAAGACGGGCGAGCCGTCGTCCGTGACATACCGGATCGGATTGCGGTCGGGTCCGTCCTGGGTCGCCGCCGGCCACTGCACCGGGGTGGCACGCAGCCTCTCGTAGGTCACACCGCGCAGGTCCCAGCCGGTCGCCGGGTTCCAGGCGCGTTTGATCTCCTCGAAGACCTCCTCGGCGCTGTCGTACGCGAAGCCCTGCTCGTACCCCATGGCACGGGCCACGGCGGCGATGATCCGCCAGTCCGCCGTCGCCTCGCCGGGCGGATCGGCGGCCGGCCGGGCGAGGGTCACATTGCGCTCGCTGTTGATCAGGACGCCCTCGGTCTCGGTCCACAGCGCGCCGGGCAGGACGACGTCGGCGTACGCGTTGGTCTCCGTCTCGGCGAACACATCCTGGGTGACGACGAACTCGGCGGCCTCCAGGCCCTCGATGACCGTCTTGCGGTTCGCCACGGAGGCGACCGGGTTGGTGCAGATGATCCAGCACGCCTTGATGTCGCCGTCGGCCAGCTTCCGGAACATCTCGACCGTGCCCTTGCCGACACCGTCGGCGCGTAGCGCGCCCGGCTCCAGCTCCCACAGCTCCTCGACGAAGGCGCGGTCGGCGTCGGCGAGGACGGAGCGCTGCCCGGGCAGTCCCGGCCCCATGTAACCCATCTCCCGGCCGCCCATGGCGTTGGGCTGCCCGGTGAGGGAGAAGGGGCCGCTGCCGGGACGGCAGATCGCGCCGGTGGCCAGATGCAGGTTGACCAGGGCGTTGGTGTTCCAGGTGCCGTGTGTGGACTGGTTCAGGCCCATCGTCCAGCAGCTCGTCCACTCCTTCGCCTCGCCGATCAGCCGTGCCGCTTCCCGGATGTCGTCCTCGGGGATGCCGGTGATCTCCGCGACGGTGGCGGGCGGGTAGTCGGCGAGGAAGGCGGGCATCGCCTCCCAGCCCTCGGTGTGCGCGGCGACGAAGCCGGGGTCGATGTGGCCGTCCGCGTGCAGCAGGTGCAGCAGTCCGTTGAGCAGCGCGAGGTCCGTGCCCGGCTTGAGCTGCAGGAACAGATCGGCCTTGGCGGCGGTGGCGGTGCGCCGCGGATCCACGACGATCAGCCTGGCGCCCGCCGACTTCACCCGGTCCATCATCCGCAGGAAGAGGATGGGATGGCAGTCGGCCATGTTGGAGCCGATGACGAGGAACACGTCGGCCTTGTCGAGGTCCTGGTAGGACCCGGGCGGCCCGTCCGCGCCCAGCGACAGTTTGTAGCCGGTGCCGGCGCTCGCCATGCACAGCCGGGAGTTGGACTCGATCTGATTGGTGCGGAGGAAGCCCTTGGCCAGTTTGTTCGCCAGGTACTGCGCCTCCAGGCTCATCTGTCCGGAGACATAGAGGGCGACCGCGTCGGGCCCGTGCTCGTCGACGATCGCGCGCAGGCGACGGGCGGTCTCGGCGACGGCGGCCGCGAGGGGCTCGGGCCGGGGCTCTTCTCCACGGTCCGGCCGGACGAGAGCGGTGGTCAGCCGGCCCGGGGCGGCCAGCATGTCCGCGGTGGTCGCGCCCTTGGTGCACAGCCGCCCGAAGTTCGCCGGGTGCTCTTTGTCGCCGCTCGCCTTCAGCACCGTACGCCGTCCGTCCGGTCCCCTGCCGATGTCGAGGACCATGCCGCAGCCCACCCCGCAGTACGAGCAGACCGTTCGCACCTTCGTCGTGCCCTCGCTCCGCGAGCCCGGCGCGGCCACGGGCGCCTCCCTGTGCTGTGCTCGACCTGATCTGACCCTTCGTGACGGTACGAAGCGCTCATTACGCCGGTGTCTCCGCACCTGATCATCAGGGGTTACGCCCACCGCACAGGGACCGGGAGGCGGGTGTGAGCACGACGACGGCTGTCAGGTGGAGGGAGCGGAAGAACCTCTGGACCATGTCATGAGGTAGGGACGGTAGCCGTTGGCCACGACGACCGAGGCGACGCTTCCCGTCTCCGTCCGCCCCAGCCAGACGACGGCATTCCCTTCGGCGATGAAGGTCACGAGGTCCGCTTCGAGCACGTCGTCGCCGACCCGCTCGAAGTCGCCGTCGAAGAGGTCCTCGGTGTCGCGGCCGTTCTGTCTGCCTGCCTCGGCGTCCTGCCAGAACGCACGGAACGGCTGGGTCAGCGGCGCCCAGGCCGTGGCATCGGCGAAGCACCCCATGTTCTGCTCGGAGTAGAACTGGATCCGCTCCCCCGGGCTGATCCGTTCGATGTCCTCCCCGACGCCCAGAGCCATCTCCCAGCAGGTCACGGGGGCGTCGCGGATGCGCAGCCGTATCGCGGCGACTTCCCTGCCGTCGAACTGCTCGCCCCCGTACTCGTACGGCGCCTCGGTCCACGCCGCCTCCGCCGGGAACGCGCCGGACGGGAGCCGTTCCTTCAACTCCCTCCCGGCGCGCAGGCTCAGCTCGGGATCGTCGTCGTCCGGCCATGGTGAGTCCACGATGAGCCGACCGCTCGGCACGCGGACGGTGGTCACCTCTCTCACCTCGACCACCCGGACGACCGTCGCCGGTTCGTGGGTGTGCGCTCCCAGTCGGGTCCCCGGAGTGAACACCGTGTCCAGGAACCAGCTCTCCTCCGGCGTGGCCACCGTGCGTTCATCCGCTGCGTATCCCATGCCCCGAAGGCTATAGAGCCCCACTGACATCGCCGCCGGTCTCCCCGGCCCGCGCCGGCGGGCGGGCCGAAGAGATGCGCGGCCGGCGGGCCTGGGGCCTGTCCGGCGGAGGAGGGAGTCGACGATGGGGGCGCCCCCGCGCAAGCGCAGCCGAGCGTGGGGGGGCGTCGGCGACCGACGACAACGCCACAGATGGGCGTGCCATGCCCCGCGACTCCGGCATGATCCGCCGGACAGGCCCTGGGACGCGTGGGTCAGCGCCCCGAGCGGCCCGCTGTGAAAGCGCTGTTCACGGTGCCGAAGTCGGCGGCTCCCTCCATCGCGTCGTAGGTGCCCGCGCCCAGCACCTCGGCGGCCGCACGCTGGGCGGCACCGTACGCGGTCTGGGCGAGCGCGGTGCCCACGCTGACGCGGCGCACGCCGACCGCTTCGAACGCCTTCACCGGTGGCGCGCCCGGACCCGCCATCACATTGACGGGCAGCGGGCTGCGGCGGACCAGTTCGGCCACCGTGTCCACGTCCACGAGCCCGGGCACGAAGAGGCTGTCGGCGCCAGCGTCGGCGTAGGCCGCCGCCCGGGACAGCAGGTTCGCCATGCGCTGCTCGGGAGCGCCGATACCGAACAGGAACACGTCCGTGCGCGCGTTGATCCACAGGCCGGGCAGCCCCGCTTCCGCGGCGGCGGAACGGGCCGCGCGCAGCCGTACGGCCTGGGCGGGCAGGTCGTGCAGCGGGCCGCCCGGCGCGAGCGAGTCCTCAAGATTGACACCGACCGCGCCCGCGCCGATCACCGCGCGGACGGTGGCCGCGACATCGTCGGCCCCGGGTCCGTAACCACCCTCGATGTCGGCGCTCACCGGCACCTCGACGGCGTCGGCGATACGCCGCACGGCCTCGGCCATCTCCTGCCGGGTCAGGCCGTGGCCGTCGGGACGTCCCGCGGACCAGGCGACGCCTCCGCTGGTCGTCGCGATCGCCCGGGCGCCCGCCCGCGCGATGAGTGCCGCGCTCGCCGCGTCCCACGCGTTGGGCAGCACCAGCGCGCGGCCGTCGGCGGGCGTGTGCAACGCACGCAGGGTGTCGGCCAGTTCTCGCTGGGCGGTGTCCATGTTCGGTCCCCTTCGGTAGTGATGGGATTCGGTGGTGATGGGGTTCGGTAGTGATGGGATGCCGGCACGGAGACGTCGACGGAGGTCGGGCCGTGTCCGGTCAGGCTGTCAGCGCGGCGAGGTCGGCCGCGGCCAGGTGGGTCGCCGCGAAGGCGCGCCAGGGTCGCCACGCGGCGCCGGCCTCGGTGCCCGGGGCGAGACGGAGGCCGGTCCCCGCGTCGTTGCCGGTCTCGGCGCCCGGCTCGCCGCGGGTCCGCGCGTCGGCGCGGTCCACGACTGGGAAGGCGTCGTCGTAGCCCAGTCGTAGCGCGATCCGCTGGGCCGTGTCCCGCGTGACGCCGGGCACGGCGGTCACCTCGCGCAGGAAGTCCGTCAGTGGTGAGCCGCCGTCGAACAGCGTGTCGTCCCGGGCGGCGGCGAGGGCCAGGGCCCTGAGGGTGTCGGCCGTGTCGGCCGGCAGTCCGACGCCGCGCAGATCGGCGGCGGCCACCGTCGCGGCGGACGGGAAGAGGTGGGTCAGGCCGTGGTCGAGCCCGGGGACCGGCTGTCCGATGGCCTCGACGAGGGCGGCCAGCCGGCCGCGCGCCCGTGGCCGGGCGGTGTACTGGGCGAGGACGGCGTCCACGGCGATCTCGAAGGCTCCCCAGGCGCCTGGCACCCGGAGCCCCGGTCGGGCCGCGATGAGGGGGCCGACCAGCGGATCACGGGCGAGGGCGGCCTCCGCCGGGGCGAGGTCCGCGTCCACGCCGAAGATCCGGCCGACGCGCTCCACGACATGGATCAGCCCTTCCCAGAAGGGCAGATGGGCCCGCAGCAGCAGATGGTCCGGGCCACCCGCGAGCACCTCCAGCAGCCCGGCCGCACCGTCCAGGCTGATGGTGCGTCGGTACACGCCGTCCCGCACCGACTCCACACCCGGTACGGCCCGCTCGCCCAGAAACGTCAGCAGTGCAGGCCAGTTGAGCGGCGGGGCGAACGGCAGGCGCATCACCAGTCCGCCGTCCGCCACGAGGCGGTCCGCTCGCCGGCGCCGGTTGCGCAGTTCCACCGGCGAGGCCCGGAACACCAGCCGCATGTCCCGGTTGAACTGCCGCACGCTGCCGAACCCGGACGCGAACGCCACATCGGCCACCGGCAGATCGCTGTCGTCCAGCAGCCGGCGGGCGAAGTGCGCGCGCCGCGAGCGGGCGAGCTGGTCCGGGGTCACCCCGAGGTGCTGCGTGAACAGCCGCCGCAGATGCCGGGGCGAGACGGCGAGCCGGGCGCCGAGCGCGGCCTCGGTACCGCTGTCCAGCGCCCCGGCGACGATCAACTGCACGGCCCTGCAGAGCAGTTCGGGGACATCGGCGGCGATCGGCCCGGCCACCCGGTACGGACGACAGCGCAGACACGCCCGGAATCCGTGCGCCTCGGCCGCCGCCGGGTGCTCGAACGTGCGCACGTTCTCCGCGAGCGGCTGTGACCCGCAGCCCGGCCGGCAGTAGATGCCGGTGGTGACCACGGCCGAGTAAGTCGTCATGTCCCCAGTTCTAGGCCATCGACCGCCCCCGATGCTGGCCAGATTCGGACATGACCGTGAGCATCGCGGGAACCGCCCGGATCACTCGCCTCCGGTCGCCCGTACCGCGGCCTCCGTCAGGGTCGACGCGGTGCGTACGGCGCTGGCGACCGCCTCGTCGGGAGTGAGGCCGCACAGGTCGGTGAGGGAGAACAGGGCCTCCGCGCTGACGACCACCGCGAGATCCCGCTCCAGCTGGGTGAGGGCATCCGGATCCGTCGTCCCGAGGGTGTCCTTGAGGGGTTCGAGCGCGTGGTCGATGAGGCCGAAGCGGACGCCCGGACGCGTCTTCGCCGACTCGGGGTGGGTGATGGTCGCGGCGATCATCGCGCGCACCGCGCCCTGACGCGCGAGTATCCCCCGCAGCAGGAACTCACAGGCGTAGGAGACACGGGCGACGGGGTCGGGCGAGTCGGCGACCGGCCGCAGCGCCTCGGCCGGGGCCGGCCAGGAGCCGGCCAGGGCCTCGCTGATCAAGGACGGGAGATCCGGGAAGTACCGGTAGGCGGTCGCCTCGGACACCAGGGCGGTGCGGGCGATCGCGGGCATGGTCACATCGGCGCCCGTGGCGATGAGTTCGCGGGCGGCCTCGACGATCGCCGTCCGCGTGCGTTTCTTCTGGTTGCTGCGGCCCGCGTCGAGCTGCGCCGTCATCGTTGAGCCTCCTCCGTCGGATCCAGACCCATGATACCGGTCAACTCTCTTCATGAGAGTGCTCTTGCATAAAGAGAGCCGATGACCTAGATTCATGAGAGCCAGCTCTCACGAAGGAGGCCGACATGGCCGAGCTTTCCCTGGTCGGCCCGCAGGACGGCGAGACGATCCGTCTGGGCCCCACGCTGATGCGCATCCTCGAAGACGGCAGCACGACCCAGCACCGGCTCGGAATCGGCGAGATCACCCTCGCGCCGCACACCCAAGGCCCCCCGCAACACCGTCACGCCCAGCACGACGAGGGTTTCTATGTCGTCTCCGGCACCGTGCACTTCACCGTCGGCGACACCACCCACGCCGCCCCGGCCGGCACGCTCGCCATGATCCCGCCCGGCGTCCCGCACACCTTCGCCAACCTCGGCGACGAGCCCGCGCTGCTGCTGAACACCTTCACGCCCGACCTCTATGTGCAGTACTTCCGCGATCTGCGGGACATGATCGCCGGAGGCCAGGAGCTGACCCCCGAGTCGACCATCGGCGTCATGAGCCGCTACGCCACGGTCCCCGCCACCGACTTCGCCTGACGACAGGCACACCCACCCCTCACGACGGCACCTACGGAGTCCTCCGATGACCAACACCGTCCACACCCTCGCCCTCGACTCCGGCGGTCTCGACGTCACCGTCGACGACCGGGGAGAGGGCCGCCCCTTCCTCCTGCTGCACGGGGGCGCCGGTCCGCAGACCGTCGGCCCGTTCGGCGGCCGGCTCGCCGACGAGCGACCGGCCAGAGTCCTCACTCCCGTCCATCCCGGCTTCGACGGCACGGCCAGGCCCGACTGGATCACGGACATCCCCGCCCTCGCCCGGGTCTACGGCCACCTGCTCGACGCACTCGGACTCACCGACGTCACCGTGGTCGGCAACTCCATCGGCGGCTGGATCGCCGCCGAACTGGCCCTGCTCGGCAGCGACCGCATCAGCGGCGTCGTCCTCGTCAACGCCGCCGGAATCCAGGTCCCCGGCCATCCTGTGGCGGACCCTTTCGCACTCACCCCGGCCGAGCTGTCCGCTCTCGCCTTCCACGACGCCGCGCGGTACGCCGTCGACCCCACCGCCCTCCCGGAGGCCGCCCGAGCGGCGATGGCCGCCAACCGCGCCGCTCTGCGGGTCTACTCCGGCGACCACGCCATGCAGGACCCCACCCTCCGCGAGCGCCTGGCCAAGGCCACCCATCCGGTGCTCGTCGTCTGGGGCGAGAGCGACCAGGTCGTCGACGTCGACTACGGCCGCGCCTATGCGGCGGCCTTCCCGGACGCCCGCTTCGAACTCCTCCGGCACAGCGGCCATATGCCCCAGATCGAGGCCCCTGCAGAACTGCTCGATCTGATCTGGGAGTTCGCGACCGGACCCGGGCACGAGGGACGGGGTATACCGGGGCGATGAGCGCAGGACCGCCCGCGAGGGGCCGGCGACCCGCGTGCCGCTCAGCTGGTGACCATGCCCGCGACCAGGTTGAGGGTGGTGGCAAGGATGCCGGTACCGAAGACGTACGACAGCAGTGTGTGCCGTAGCACCATCGCGCGGATGACGGAGCTGGAGACATCGGTGTCGGAGACCTGGTAGGTCATGCCGAGGTTGTAGCTGAAGTACAGGAAGTCCCGGTACGCGGGCGGCTGATCGGAGTTGAAGTCGATGCCGCCGGCCGCGCCCTCGTAGTACAGGTAGGCATAGCGGGTGGCGTACATCAGATGCAGCGCCGCCCAGGCCAGGAACACACCGGCCAGTGCGGTCAGGGCCGCTGCGTGGCCGGTGTCGGAGCCGTTCAGGAGGAGCAGCAGCACGATCCCGATCAGTCCGCACAGCGAGGCGGCCACCACCACCAGTTCCTCGAGGACCGGCCGCAGGTCCTCGCGCCGGGCGTTGTCGTGGGTGGCGGCGGCGTCCAGCGGCCAGAGCACCAGCCAGCCCGTGACGACGAAGACGGCTCCCGTCATCGCCGTTCCGGCGAGAATCCCGAGCGGCGGGCCCGCCGCCATCCCGACGCCCACACCGACGGCCGCTCCGACGGCCACCGCGCCGGTCAGCCTGGGGACCGCGGACAGCGGCAGCCAGTTGCTCATACGACGCAACGGTAGTGCGCGCCCCCCTGGTCAGCCCGGTACGGCGTGCTGGGAAGCGGCAAGGAGCGGCCTCATGGGCGGGCGCGCGCCTCTTCCGCGCGTGTGCGCGCCCGCCGGGTGCGCCTACATCCGCTGCGGTGCCGAGACCCCGAGCAGGCACAGGCCGTTGCGCAGGACCAGGCCGGCGGCCTCCGCCAGCCACAGCCGGGCGCGGGTGAGGTCGTCCGGGGCCTCGTCGGCCCGGGGCAGGATCCGGCAGGCGTCGTAGAAGCGGTGGTACGTGGCGGCCAGCGACTCCAGGTAGTACGCCACCCGGTGGGGCTCGCGGAGTGCGGCCGCCACCGCCACGACCTGCGGGAACTCGGCGAGCGTGGCCAGCAGGTCCACTTCCCGCCCGTGCGTGAGCAGGGCGGGGTCGAAGTCCTCCGGACGGCCCTTGGCGATCCCGGCTTCCGCCGCCCTGCGCAGCACGGAACAGAGCCGGGTGTGCGCGTACTGGACGTAGTAGACCGGGTTGTCGTTCGACTGCCGGGTCAGCAGGTCGATGTCGAGGTCGATCATCACGTCCACGCTGGCCCGCGCCAGCGCGTACCGTGCCGCGTCGACACCGACCGCCTCGGTCAGGTCGTCGAGGGTGAGGACCGTACCCGCCCGCTTGCTCATCCGCACCGGGGTGCCGTCCTTGACCAGATTGACCAGCTGGCCGAGGAGGATCTCCAGATGCCGGTCCGGGTCGTCGCCGAAGCAGGCGGCCATGGCCCGCATCCGGCCCACATAGCCGGCGTGGTCGGCGCCGAGCATGATGACGACCCGTTCGAAGCCCCGGGACCGTTTGTTCAGGTAGTACGCGCAGTCCGCGGTGAAGTACGTCCAGGATCCGTCGCTCTTGACCAGGACCCGGTCCTTGTCGTCGCCGAAGTCCGTGGTGCGCAGCCAGACCGCGCCCTGGTCCTCGAAGACATGGCCGCCCTCGCGCAGGCGGCTGACGGCGGCGGTCAGATCGCCCCGGTCGTGCAGGTCCTTCTCGTTGAAGTAGGTGTCGAAGTGGGTTCCGAACGCGGCGAGGGACGTCTTGATCTCGTCGAACATCAGCTCCGTGCCCACCGACCGGAACACGGCGTGGCACTCGGTCTCCGGCAGGTCCAGGGCGTCGGGCCGCCGGCGCAGCACGGCTGCCGCGATCTCCTCGATGTACGCGCCGCTGTAGCCGTCCTCGGGCACCGGCGCGCCGTGGGCCGCGGCGAGCAGCGAGCGGACGAAACGGTCGATCTGTACGCCGGCGTCGTTGAAGTAGTACTCCCTCGACACCTCCGCGCCCGCGGCCTGGAGGAGCCGGGCGAGCACATCGCCGACGACCGCCCAGCGGGCTCCGCCGATATGGACCGGGCCGGTGGGGTTGGCCGAGACGAATTCCAGATTGAGCCGCAGGCCGCCGAGCCGGTCGGTGCGGCCGTAGGCGTCGCCGGCCTGGACGATGTCCCGGGCCAGGGCGCCGATCGCCGCGTTCTCCAGCGTGATGTTCACAAATCCGGGGCCCGCGACCTCGGCCTTCGCGACTCCGTCGGCCGCGCTCACCAGCGGTGCCAGCACCTCGGCGACGGTGCGGGCGGACAGACCGGCCGACTTGGCCAGTTGCAGGGCGACGTTGGTGGAGTAGTCGCCGTGGCCGCGGTGCCGGGGGCGCTCCACGCGGATCTCCTCGGGCACCTGTGCCGAGAGCTGTCCTGTCCGGATGGCCGTGTGAATGCCGTCGGAGACGACGGCCACGAGGTCTGCGGGAGTCATGGCGCCGACGTTAGCGGAGCCGCCGACGTCGCTGACATCGAATTTCGCCGGGCCCGGTGGCATGCGCCGCTCGCCGGGCGGCGGTTGAGAGGCCGATGCTCACCAGCCGCTGACGCGCTCCCAGAACGCCTCGGTCGCCGGTCCAGGGCCGCCGAGCAACCGGGTGCCGTCGATGACGTGGTAGCCGCGGTGCTGGGCGGCGGTGGCGCAGGCGTGGTTGGGCAGGATGCGCAGCCGGGTGCCCACCGGAAGCTCGGGCAGGACAGCGCCGTCGCGGGCTGTCAGGGTGCCGTGCTCCTGGCTCGCGGCCGTCATGACCAGGCCCGGGAGCAGGTTGCCGGCGAGGTCGGTGACCAGGCCGTAGCCCTGGTCCTGTACCTGTGCGGCGGTGCCGCGGTCTCGTGACATGGCCATCCAGCCGCCGTCGGTCATGATCCAGCCGTGTTCGGGGCGGTGTCCGATGACGGTCACGACCACCGAGAGGGCGATGTCCTCGACCCGGCAGACTCCCAGACCGGCCATGACCAGGTCGAAGAAGACGTAGTTCCCCGCCCGCAGTTCGGTGACGCCGGTGAGGTCCTCGGCCGCGTGGGCGGTGGGGGTGGAGCCCACGCTGACGACGTTCACCGGCAGGCCGGCCCCGCGCAGTCGCTCGGCGGCGGCGACGGCGGTGTCGCGTTCGTTCTTCGCGGCCAGGCGCTGTTCCTCGGCGGTGCGGGCGAAGTAGGACTCGCCGGCGTGGGTCAGGACGCCGTCCAGACAGCGCGCGTCGTGCAGGATGCGGCCGATCTCGACGAGCCCGGGGGCGTCGGGTTTCAGTCCGCCGCGGTGGCCGTCGCAGTCGATCTCGATCTGGGCGGGCAAGGGGATGCCCGCCTCGCGGGAGGCTTCGGCGACGAACGACGCCTGTTCGTAGCTGTCGAGGAGGAGGCGCAGGGTGACACCGCGCCGCGACAGCGCGATGACGCGGGGGAGTTTGTACGGCTCGATACCGACGGCGTAGGTGATGTCGGTGTAGCCGCCGTCGGCGAAGGCCTCGGCCTCCGCCAGCGTGGAGACGGTGACCGGGCCGGGCGCGCCGGGGTGCAGGAAGGCGGCGACGTCGAGGCTCTTGGTGGTCTTGACATGCGGGCGCAGGGTGACCGCGAGCCGGTCGGCGCGGTCCGCGAGGCGGGCGATGTTGCGCCGCATCGTGGCGACGTCGACGACGGCGCACGGGGTGTCGACGTCGGCCAGGGTGCCTGCGACGGGGGCGCAGACGCTGCTCTCCCCGGTGTTCACGGGCGGGTTCGCGGAAGCGTTCACAGCGGGAGGTCCGTCTTCTTCACAAGGGTGGGAGCCATGACGTGGTGTCGTCACTTGGCGTAGTTGTAGACGGTCGCCCGGGACACACCGAGCAGGTCCGCGATGGTCTGGGCGGCATCGCGGGAGGCGAAGTACCCGTCCCGCTGCAACTGCCGTACCAGTGCCCTCTTGTCCTCCCGGCTCAGCGAGCGGGGGGTCGCCGCGCGCTCGGCGGCATGGGTCTCGACCGCCTCGCGCAGTTCGCGCGCGTTGCGGTCCTTGAGGGTCTCCAGGGGCTGTTCGCGGTGCTCGGTGTCCGTGGCCACCAGGTTGGACAGCGCCAGAGTGACCGGTGACAGGACAGACACGTCCAGGTTGAGGCAGAGGGCAGCGATGTACTCCCCCGCGGCGTTCTTGATGCCGATGGATGTGCTCTTCGCCGGGCGGCCGTCGGGGAACTGGTTGGGGTAGTTCTGGATGACGCTGGGGTAGTCGGGGTCCCCGATGCGGGCCAGGCCCAGCTCGGTGGCGGAGTCGCCGACCTGCCGACCGGAGAGGTTGTTCTCGATCACCCGGATCGCGTGGTCCGGGTCGCGCAGGTCGTGCAGCACCACTTCGCACAGTCCCGGGAACATGCGCCCCAGCGCTACGGCGATCTTCTCCGCCTCGTGGATGAGGTGCTCGTCGGTCTCGCCCACGGGAAACCTCTCCCCACTCCATGACCATTGGATTGACTGTCCAACTCTGGATTTACAGTCTAGAGGGGGGTGCGTGTTTGTCCAGCAGGTCACGAGGCTGTGGGCCCGCGGGTCACCTCCCGGGGTGGGCCCGCCCAGCTCCTGAGATGTGGTCGGCCGGTGACGACGCGCACACGCAGGGCTGGGCGGGGCCGGGCTACAGCGCGCGTTCCAGGCGATCCGCCATGAGCTTGACGAAGCGGGACGGATCCTTGGGCTGGCCGCCCTCGGCCAGCACCGCCAGGCCGTGCAGGAGTTCCGCGGTCTCGGTCAGCGCCGTACGGTCCTCGCGCTCCTTGTAGGCCTGGTTGAGGCCCTTGACCAGCTGGTGGCCCGGGTTGAGTTCCAGGATCCGCTTGGCCCGGGGCACCTCCTGGCCCATCGCCCGGTACATGTTCTCCAACGCCGGCGTCAGGTCACCCGCGTCGGAGACCACGCAGGCCGGGGAGACGGTCAGCCGGGAGGACAGACGCACTTCCTTGATGTCCTCGTCCAGCTGCTCGGTCATCCAGCCGAGCAGGGCGGCGTACTCCTCGGTCTGCTTCTCCCGCTCGGCCTCGGCGGTGTCGTCCTCCTCGGCGCCGAGGTCGATCTGTCCCTTGGCGACGGACCGCAGCTTCTTGCCCTCGTACTCGCCGACGGCATCGGTCCACACCTCGTCGACGGGGTCGGTGAGCAGCAGCACCTCGATGCCCCGGTCCCGGAAGGCCTCCATGTGCGGGGAGTTCTCGATGCTCTGCCGGGACTCGCCGGTCAGGTAGTAGATGTCGTCCTGGCCGTCCTTCATCCGCTCCACATAGCCCTTGAGCGTGGTCGGCTCGGTGTCGTGGCGGGTACTCGCGAACGACGCGATACCGAGAACGGCGTCGCGGTTCTCCGCGTCGGTGACCAGCCCCTCCTTCACGACGGTGCCGAACTCCCGCCAGAACGTGGCGTAGCGGTCCTGGTCCTTGGCCATCATGTCCTTGACCGTGGACAGGACCTTCTTCGTCAGCCGGCGCCGCATCATCTCGATGTGGCGGTCCTGCTGGAGGATCTCCCGGGAGACGTTGAGCGAGAGGTCGGCCGCGTCGACGACACCCTTGACGAAGCGGAGGAACGGCGGCAGCAGCGCCTCGCAGTCGTCCATGATGAACACGCGCTTGACGTACAGCTGCACACCGCGCCTGGAGTCCCTGGTGAACAGGTCGTGGGGGGCGTGTGCGGGCAGGAACAGCAGGGCCTGGTACTCGAAGGTGCCCTCCGCCTGGAGCCGGATCGTCTCCAAGGGGTCGCGCCAGTCATGGCCGATGTGCTTGTACAGCTCGTGGTACTCGTCGTCGGTCACCTCCTCGCGCGACCGTGCCCACAGTGCCTTCATCGAGTTGAGCGTCTCGGGCCCGGGTGCCTCGTCGCTCTCGGCGGCTGCGGCGGGGGCCTCGGGGGCCATCCGGATGGGCCAGGTGATGAAGTCCGAGTATCGCTTGATGATCTCCCTGATCTTCCAGGGGGAGGTGTAGTCGTGGAGTTGGTTCTCCGGGTCGGCCGGCTTCAGGTGGAGTGTCACCGAGGTGCCCTGCGGCGCGTCGCCGACCGGCTCCAGCGTGTACGTGTCCTCGCCCCGCGATGTCCAGCGGGTGCCCCGGCTCTCGCCCGCGCGCCGGGTCACCAGGGTGACCTCGTCCGCCACCATGAAGCCGGAGTAGAACCCGACGCCGAACTGGCCGATGAGCCCTTCCTCCCCGGCCGCGTCCTTGGCCTCCCGCAGCTCCTGGAGGAACGTCGCGGTACCGGAGTTGGCGATGGTGCCGATGAGCTGCCCGACCTCGTCGTACGACATCCCGATGCCGTTGTCCCGCACGGTGAGGGTGCGGGCGTCGCTGTCGACGTCGATCTCGATGTGCGGATCGGACACATCGGCGTCCAGCGCGTCGTCCCGCAGCTTCTCCAGACGCAGCTTGTCCAGCGCGTCGGAGGCGTTGGAGACCAGCTCGCGCAGGAAGACGTCCTTGTTCGAGTAGACCGAGTGGATCATCAGCTGCAGCAGCTGACGCGCCTCCACCTGAAACTCGAGCGTTTCAGTCGGCATGTTCGCGTATTCCTCACAGGTGTTTGCATCGGAACTGATGCCAGCCACTGTAAAACACCATGTCAGGGCACCGGCCGGGATACGCCGGTGGTGGCTGGATCCAGACCCTGCGGGCCCTGGGCGCCGTACGACGCCCAGGGCCCGGTCCCGGTTCAGCAGCCCATGGTCCAGGTGTGGGAGCCTCCCGCGTCATTGGCCGCGGCGTTGTAGCCGACCTCCTGGCCCGGGGCCAGGCAGATGGTCACATGCCCCAGCAGTTCGCGCGCGGAGTAGACCTGGACATGGTCCTTGACTCCGGGTCCCGAGATTCCGTGGTTGGCCCAGGAGGAGTCGTGCCAGGCCATGTCGCCCTCCCACCAGTGGTCGTCACCGCTGTGCTCGATCTTCAGTCCCGTGAAATCGGCGTCCGTCCATACGCAGAAGTTCCCGCTGCCGCACGGCACCGCCTGCGCGGAGGCGGAAGTGGCGAGCACGGCCCCGGCGGACAGGGCGGTGGCGGCGAGCAGGGCGGCGAGGCGCTTGATCATGACAGTGGTTTCCTTTCGATGTGGTTGTCACCGGGCGCGGCGCGCCGATGTCATCGGTGACGGGTGAGGAGGAGGGTGGCCTGGCCGACGGCGTGTGTCCGCAGCCGCTGCCACTCGGTGATCTCGGCGTGGTGCCGGGCGCGGACTTCGGCCAGGGACCGGTGGGTCGCGGTGGCTTCCGGACCCAGGTTGTCCACGACCACCGAGGTGCGGAACCAGCGGACCTGGTCGCCGTACAGCCTTCGTTGGGCCGCCGCGAGACAGCCGTCGGTGTGGGCGCGCACGACATAGCCGGTGGGCAGACGAAGAGACAGTTGCGGACGGCCGGCCCCGAACAGGGCTGCGGCGACCCGCTGTTGCCCGGCGATGGAGGGGGTGGGGCCGCCGGGTCGGGGCGGGGTGAGACCTCGGTGCATGAGGCAGTCGTCGGTGAGCTGCCGGGTGGCGGCCTTGACCACGTCGTCGGGGGACAGTCGGTGGGCTGTGTCCGCCCTCGCCGTGCAGGCGGTCAGGGCGAGGCCGAGCAGCAGGAGCGCGGCACCGGCCGTCGTGAGCGGTCGCATCGGCGGGTCAGCCCCGCTCGCATCCCATCGCGGTGTCACTGACTCCGTCGAACCTCTGTGCCCACTCCCAGGAGTCGGAGTAGTCGTCGGGGTAGATCGCGCGGTACAGGCAGTTGCCGCCCGGCTGATAGCTGATCGCGTAGACGGTGACGGACGCGTGTGAGTCGAAGGAGTACGCGTGCCGCTTCACCCGGGGGTCGGCCTCCCTGTATCCCGGCGGCACGTAGTCCCAGGCGCCTCCGGATCCCATCTGGTTCGGCTCGGGCCAGACATACACATGCCCCGCAGGCACTGCGGCGGCGGTATGTGTGGCGGGGGCGGCGGCCGGGGCGAGGGCAGCGGCCAGCGCGGACCTGATCAGGAGGGAACGCATGGGCAGGGCATGCCCGAGCGGTGGTGACCACATGCGGCTGCCGGGTCCGGTTCACCTCTTCCGGCGATCATGGAGTGAAGCCCGGCGGGCAATGCGCCTGCGCGCGCTGCCGGAGCAGTGGCCGCGCAAGCCGAACTCGCCGCGCTTTGAAGGGCGTTCACGCCATGCGCACGCCCCGGACCGCGCTGCGGCGAAGGCCGCCTCCTCCCGGATGCCGGTCACTTACCTCGACGCCATGTGCGGTTCTCCAACCATGTTTCACGCGCCCTTACTTCACCTCTTGACGCAAGTGGTCCATACCTTTAGGTTCACCGATGAGCGGCGCCCCTGTCCGGCGCGCTCGCCCTTCATGAGGTGAACGCGCACCGCTGCTCCCCCGACCTCCGCGTGAAAGGCCACCCCCCACTCATGGCCAAATCCCTCTCCCCCGCCGTCTTCACCGCTGCGATCGCCCTGTCCGCCTGTCTGTTCACCGGCTCCCCCGCTCATGCCGCCCCACACGCCGTCGTCGCCCGGCAGAGCGCCTCCGCGCATGCCGGCCAGGCGATCCAGGCCGATTTCGTGGTGAGCGAGGCGCAGTTCGACCAGATGTTCCCGAACCGGAACAGCTTCTACACCTACGGCGGGCTCGTGGAGGCGCTGAACGCCTACCCCGGCTTCGCGAACACCGGCAGCGACACCGTCAGGAAGCAGGAAGCCGCCGCCTTCCTCGCCAACGTCAGCCACGAGACCGGCGGACTGGTCTACATCGTCGAGCAGAACACCGCCAACTACCCCACCTACTGCGACTGGAGCCAGTCCTACGGCTGCCCCGCCGGACAAGCCGCCTACTACGGACGCGGTCCGCTCCAGCTCTCCTGGAACTTCAACTACAAGGCCGCCGGCGACGCCCTCGGCATCGACCTCCTCGACAACCCCTGGCAGGTGGAGAGCGACGCCGCCATCGCCTGGAAGACCGGCCTGTGGTACTGGAACACACAGTCCGGACCGGGCACCATGACCGCGCACGACGCCATGGTCGACGGCGCCGGCTTCGGCCAGACCATCCGCTCCATCAACGGCTCCCTCGAATGCGACGGCAAGAACCCCGCCCAGGTGCAGAGCCGCATCGACGCCTACCAGCGCTTCACCCAGATCCTCGGCGTCGCGCCGGGCGACAACCTCTCCTGCTGACGCGAACCGCTCGACAAGGAGCCGTCATGCGCACTGTGAAGTCCCTTGCCAAGGTCCTCCTCGGGGCGCTCGGGGCGATGACGCTCGTCGTGGCGGTCCCGGCGAGCGCCCACGCGAACGTCCTCACCCTGCTCCCCCAGAACGCCGACGGCCTGGAACAGACCTTCTCCCCCGCGTACGACTACGACCGAGACGGCTGCTACGCCACGGCCGCCATCGGGGCGGACGGCACGATCAATCCCGGCCTGAGGCTCGGCGGCGACGTCAACGGCCACTGCCACGACTACGCCCAGCTCGCCAACGCCAACACCTACTCACGCGAGAAGTGCAACAACGGCTGGTGTGCGGTCATGTACGCCAGCTACTTCGAGAAGGACCAGGCGACCTACGGTCCCGCCGCCATCGGGCACACCCACGACTGGGAGCACGTGGTCGTGTGGATCAACGGCGACGAGGCCACGTACGTCTCGGTGTCCCAGCACACCGGCTACCAGGTGGCCGACCGCTCGGCGGTCCGCTTCGACGGCACCCACCCGAAGATCGTCTACCACAAGGACGGCCTGTCCACGCACGACTTCCGCTTCGCCAACACCGACGACGAGCCCCCCGAGAACGTGACCGGCGGCTGGTTCTACCCCCGGCTGGTGGGCTGGGACGGCTACCCTCCGGGCTTCCGTGACAGGTTGCTGAGCGCCGACTTCGGAGCAGCCACCATCAAGATCAAGGACGGTGACTTCGCCTACGCGCTGGCCCGCTCCATGCCCTCGGGAATCCCCTTCGACCCCAACGCCTGACCGGGCCGATCCACGGCGCGTAGCCTGGGGTCGTGACAGTCACCTATGTGCTGGACGGCGCGCGGATCGCGACCCTTGAGGACTTCTGGAGCGTCATCGGTGAAGCGGTCAACGGACCCGAGGGCTACTTCGGCAGGAACCTCGACGGTTTCGCCGACTGCCTCAGCGGCGGCTTCGGAACGCCGGACGACCGCGACTTCGTGGTGGAGTGGCGGGACCATCAGCTCTCCCGGGAACACCTGGGACATGCGGAGACGGCCCGCCAGCTGGAGATCCGGCTGACGCGCTGCCACCCCGACAACCGGCCTCATGTGCGGGCCGATCTGGCCGAGGCCCGCGACGGGCGCGGACCGACCGTCTTCGACTGGCTGACCGAGATCTTCGAGCAGCGCGCACCGGGTGTGCTGCGGCTGCGCTGATATCCCGTTGAGGGTCCGCGGGCGGACACATAGGGTCGACCGCATGTCTCTCCGTCTCCAGCTGCGTCAAGCCCTCCGGGACGCCATGCGCGCCCGCGACAAGGTCGCGACGAGCGCCCTGCGTTCCGCGCTCGCCGTGCTCGACAACGCCGAGGCGGTGCCGGTGGGGGCGGCGGAGCTGCGCGGTGCGGCCATCGAGGAGGCACCGGTCGGCGTCGGCGTCACCGAGGCCGCCCGGCGCGAGCTGAGCGAGGAGCACATCACCGATCTCGTGCGCGCCGAGGCCGAGGAACGGCTCGCGCTCGCGGCGAGGTTCACCGCCCCCGCCCAGGCCGACCGGGCGGCCCTGCTCCGCGAGGAGGCCGCCGTACTGCTGCGACTGCTGGACCAGCCCGGCACCGCGTAGCGACGACGAGGGACCCTAGGGCGTGTTGCGAAAGTCCCGTCGTCCGCCCGGAGGGCGGGCCGAGCGGCGTCTGGTGCGTGCTCTGGGGGTCCCCCCGGCCGGAGGCTGGGGGAGTGCCGGGCGGAAGCCCTCGTACTGGTTGTACGTGGGTTTTCGCCCGGTGCGGCGAGAGTGCGTGCCAGGCGTCGGGCGGCAGGCGGGACTTTCGCAACACGCCCTAGGACAGGCCCTGAGGCTTGTCGAGACCGGTGAGGGAGGCGCGGGCCTGCTCGACCCAGCGGGTGGCGTGACGGCGGTCGTGGCGTCGTGCCTGTTCCTCCAGCGTGCGCAGCGCCCCCTGCACCGACTCCGCGTCGCCGCGCACACCGTGGAGCACGACCGGTGCGGACAGCGCCCGCAGATAGCGGTCCACGAGGTCTTTGCGCCGGTGGTCGACGACCAGGGTGCGGTAGGCCTCGATCCCCTGGGCGAGGCCGCTCAGGGCGGCCGCGTCCCGGCCGCACATCATGGCGAACGTGCCGAGGCGCAGTGCGGCCTCCCCGTACAGCTGCTCCGCGCCGGCACCGGGGTGTCTGGCGGTGAGCCACCGGAGCTTGCCGACGAGTTGTTCGAGCAGGACAGAGGCCTGCCTTCGCTCTCCCTGGGCTCCGATGTCGCCGGCGGAGCGCATGTCCCGCTCGTATGCGGCGAGTTGACCGCGCAGGCCGGCGGGTGTGACGGCGAGCAGCTGCTGCAGCTCCTGATGCCGGCCGCCGAGCGCCTCGCGCAGGAAGGCGTGCAGTTCGCCGCCCCTGTTGTGGCTCGCCTCCGCCGAGTCGGGCAGCCATCGGCGGGCGTGGCGGACGGCGCGGCCCAGAGCGGGATCGTCGGCGGCCAGGGCCGCGTGCTGGGACAGCATCCGTGCCAGGGCGTGCTCGGCGCCTTCGATGTCGCCGAGGGCCGTCAGTGCGGTGGCGAGCACACCGGTCACCCGGGACGCCTCCATGGCGAGGTCGTCCCGGCCCTCGGCGATCAGCGCGGTGTACTGGTCGATGGCGGTGCGCGCCGCCTCGGCCGCGCCGGCCGCCAGGCCGTACTGCAGCCGGGCATTGGCCACCCGCTGTGCGGCCTGCGCGAGCAGTGCCGACGGCGCCGGGCGACCGGCGGACCGGGCGAGCGCGTCGTACGACTCCTCCTGTGCGGCCAGGGCCCGTTCATATGCTCCGAGGTCCCCGTACACGGCGGACACGGTCTCCAGGATCAGCACATACACATCGGTCGTCCCCGGTCCCGGACCGGTCTCGTGGTCGCCCGTCCCGCCCGCCCCGTCGCCGGGTGCACGCAGGGCGTCGAGGGCCCGACGGCATGCGTCCAGCGCCTCCTCCGGCCGGGACGTGCGGCGCAGCCAGACGGCCCGGCTGCGATGGACGAGCGCGGCTTCCAGGTCGGGCGCCGGCGCGCTTCCGGCGTACTCGGGCGCGGCGAGGATCCCGAGCGCCTCGGTGAGAGAGCGCTCGGCCTCTTCCGTCGCGTCGGCGTCGAGCGCGATCTGGGCGAGTTTGGACAGAGCGTGCAGGAACCTGCTGCCCCAGGCGGCCAGGCCGTCCGCCGCGACGAGCCGGCGCCACAGGTCGAGCGAGGTGCGCCCGTGTGCCAGGCCGCGCTCCGGATCCTCCAGGACGCCGATGAGATTGGCCAGGTTGTCCATGGCCCTGGCCAGGTGGTCGGCATCGGCGGCGGCGCCGCCCCGCAGTACCGCCTGCTCCAGGTGGTGCACGGCCTCGGCGTAGCTGTCGCGGGCGGCCCGGACCCGGCCGGTGCGTTCCTCGTCCCGGCCGCGCAGGATCAGCGCCTCGCCCAGGCGCCCGGCCAGTTGGTGGACACCCTCGTCACGGACCAGCGGGGTGAGCGCCGCGACGGCGTCTGCCGCATGTCCCGGCGCTCCAGACTGGGCCCGCTGGAGGAACAGGGTGGCTCGCGTCTCGCGGGCGTGCCGGTCGCCCGGCGCCCGCTCCAGCCGCACGTCGAGGGCGGTGTGGGCGCGGTGCCACAGGTCGGCGGCACGCTGCTCGTTGCCGCGCCGGTACTCGACGGCGGCGAGGTTCATCAGGGTGGGTACGACGTCGAGCGGGTCGTCGGACCGCGCGAACTCCTCCGCGGAGGCCTCGTACAGCCGCACGGCCCGCTCCGCCACGGTGGCGCGGCTCGGTCCGGAGTCCGCATGGCTCATGTCGCCGAGGACGTTGGCCTCCAGCAGCAGGGCGTGGGCCAGGATGTTCCGCTCCTGCGGCCCGTCCGGCAGGTCCTGGGCGAGGGCGACGGCGCGTTCGGCGCTGTCGAGGGCGGCGGGCAGGTCGCCGGTGCGGCGCTGCAGGCGGCATAAGGAGCCGAGGACGGCGCACAGCAGGTGGACATGGTCGTCGCAGAGGCCCGCGGCCGTGCGGTACTGCGCGAGGGCGCCGTCCATGTCGCCGAGCGCTTCGAGCACGCGGCCGGTCTCCGACACGCACCGTGCGCGCGCGAATCCCGTTTCCGCGGTGTCCCGTTGCTGTCCGGGCAGGCCGTCGAGGACCCGCCGGGTCTCCCGCAACGCCCCGAGATCGCCGAGGAGCTGGGCGCGCGGGCCACCGGCGTCGGGCGGCCAGAAGGCCACGGCGTCACGTTCGTCCAGACCCGCCGTCCGGTAGGCGTAGTGCAGCAGCCCGCGCGGGTCGTGCCACGGGCCGCCGCCGGGGACCCGCCGCTCGTACAGCGGCTCCCGTCGGTCCGCCTCGGCCGTGGTCCGCGCAGACGGGGGCGGGGGCGCCGCGAGGGGCTCGCCGGTCTCCTCCTCCGCGATCCGCAGCACCGTCTCGGCGATCTCGCCCAGCGCGTACGGGCGTTCGCCGGGCTCCTTGTCGAAGCAGCGTTCCAGCAGGTCGGCCAGTGCGGGCGGCATCCGCAGCGACGTCGGGGTCAGCGACTGGGTGCGGGCGGCCCGCAGGACCAGGCCTGCCACGGTTCCCGACGGCCAGGTCCGCTCGCCCACCAGCAGTTCCAGTACGGTGACCGCCCAGCTCCACACGTCCGCCGGAACACCGACCCGCCGTCCCTCGGCCTGCTCTGGGCACGCGTAGGCGGGTGTACCGGGGGCGGCGCCGGAGACCTGCAGGGAGGCTTCGGAGCCGGGCCGGGGCGGATGCAGCTCCTGGCGCAGGATGCCGCGCATCAGCTCGCGGTCCTCCTCCGTGGTGCCCGGGACATCGGTGATGTACCGGATCACCGCTTCGAGTTGCCCGCGCTTGTCCCGACCCCATCCCGGTGCCGCGGCCAGTCCGAAGTCGGTCAGCCGTACCCTGTCGTCGGCGTCGACGAGCAGGTTGGCCGGCTTGATGTCGAGGTGCAGCAGGCCGGCCCCGTGTGCGGCCGCGAGTCCCCAGGCGGACTGGGCCGCGGCCCGCAGGACGCGGCGCAGCGCGGCCCGGGTACCGCCCGCGTACAGCTCGCCGGAGCGGAGCCGGTCGGCCAGCGAGCCGCCGGGGGCGTACTCGCTGAAGACGACGACCTCGTCCCCGAGGCTGCGGGCGAACCGGCAGGGCGTGATGTGCGGGTGGTCCGGCAGGTCGATCCAGCGCTGGACCTCGGCGAGGAGTCTCGCCTGATGTGCCGGGTCGGCGCGGTGCAGCCGCTTGACCGCGTACCGCTCGCCGGTGCGCCGGGAGCGCACCAGGACGACACCGGCGAACCCGCCGCTGCCCAGCGGCCGTTCGACCGTGAACTCCTCCAGGAAGGTGCTGCCCGCCTCCATCTCAGCTCCCGTCCAGCGCGGCGCGCAGTTCCTCGGCGGTGCGGAAGCCGACGCCGGGTTCGTCGCTGAGTGCCCGGTCGAGGACCTCGCACAGCCCCGACGGTAGAGCGGTCCCGCGCTTGCCTGCCGGTACGACGGGGCTGGTGGCGACGGCCAGCCAGGGGTCCTGGCCGGGCGGCAGGTCACGGGGCGTCGTACCGGTGAGGACGAAATAGAGTGAGGCGGCGGTGGACCACACGTCGACCTCGGGGGTCGCGTACTTGTAGTTGATCAGTTGCGCTCGCGGCATGAAGGCGGGCGTGCCCATGACGACGCCGGTGCGGGTCAGTCCGCTCAGCCCCGCGCCGTCGTACGCCTTGGCCAGGCCGAAGTCCGCGAGTTTGGCCGTGACGCGGCCGTCGGAGCCTTGGCTCAGCAGGATGTTGTGGGGCTTGATGTCACGGTGGACGAAGCCGTGTTCCTGGTGCACATGGCCGAGTCCGGCGAGGACACCGTCGAAGAGTTCCACCGCCCGGTGCGGCGGAAGCGGGCCGTCGCGGCGCACCCGGTCCGCGAGACTGCCGCCGTCGCACAGCTCCAGGACCAGGCAGCAGGGTTCTGTGTGCGCGCGTGCGCCGCCGTCCTCCGGTCCGGTGCGCTCCACGCCCAGTACCCGCACCACATGCGGGTGGCTGAGCGCCATGCACACCTGGACCTCGCGGGAGAAGCGGGCCACCGCCTCCTCGGCGCCGTCGGGAGCGCGGATCACCTTGAGGGCGCGGCGCTCGCCGCTCTCGTCGTGAACGGCCGCGTACACCACGCCCATCCCACCGCGTCCCAGCTCGCCCTCCACGACCCACGCGCCGAACCGCACCCGGACATCCCCTCCCGACCGGCCGGCCCCATCGCCCGCCCATCACTCGATTCAGGCTACTGGCAAGGGAGTTCGGGTGCAGCCCCGCGAGTCTCGGGCGCGGTCACCTCAGGATGTTGACCGCACGGGCGACCACGAGGACCACGGTCACCAGGGACACCGCGGACTGCAGCATCATCAGCATCTTCGACCACCGCGACAGCGGCATCACGTCGGTCGGGCTGAAGGCGGTGGCGTTGGTGAAGGAGAGATAGAGGTAGTCCAGGAACGCCGGTTCCCAGTCCTGCGGGGCGAACTCCGGGTTCTGCATCTGTACGAAGAGAAAGTCGGCGTACTGACGTTGTCCCCGGACCCGGGCCATGGGGCCGCCGCGGTCCCACTCCCAGTACCACAGGGCGAAGACGATGACGTTCGTCAGCCAGATGGCACCGCCGGTCAGCAGCAGCGGGACCGCGCCGTGTTCCCCTCCGCCGTTCAGCAGATCGCCGACCAGCCGGACCGCCGCCCAGCCGTTGGCCACCGTGATGACACCGGCCAGGACCAGGCCCAGATACCGCATGAGCCGGGTATGAGGCTCCACACGCCGGGGATTGGCCACGAACAGTGCCGTCAGCAGTGCCAGCTCCAGTGCGGGCAGGGCCCAGGCGGGGTGCAGCAGGATGAGCCGGTGCGGCAGGGTCAGCTGCAGGGCGACGGCCATGAGGATCACGGCGGTCACCGTCCAGCGCGGCTCGCCCCGGGTCGCCCTGCGCCAGGCGGGGACCAGTTCGCGCTCGCCGGTCTCCAACAGCCGCTCGATCCTGGCCAGCCGGCTCCGGGCGTCATCCATGTCGTCGTTCATGTCGAGGATTGTCCCGGCCGGATGTCCAGCGATGAGAGCGGGGACCGGGCGAAGGACGCGGAGGGGGTGGGGACACGTCGGTGACCTGCGCACTGGGGCCGGTCCGGCGCGGGGCGGGTCCACGGCGGCCTGAGCGGGGGCGCCGACGTGGGCCCGCGGCTTCGGGCGGCGGCCGGGCCTGCCTCAGGCGGGTCGCTCCTCGGGAGCCTTCGGGGCCGTGCCGGGCGGTCGCGGGCCCACGGGGAGCACGGTGCGGTCGTGTGTGTCGTTGATGACGGTCGCCGCCGACGCGTACCAGGCGGCGAGCCCCGTCGCGATGCCGAACCATCCGCCCGCCTGGGTCATGGCGTGCGGCTCCGCCCCGGTCTGGAAGGCGCCGATCGCCAGGAAGAGGAAGGTGAGCGTGAGCAGTTGTTCCGGTCAGGGCTCGCGGTGTTCATGTGCCGCCTGTTCCAGCGCCGCCGCCTCGGCCTCGGCCAGGCGTGTCTCGGCCGCGACGTCGATCGAGCGGGTCAGCCACCAGTAGAGCAACGCGGAGACCGGCAGCCCGATGAACAGCGAGATGTCGGCGCCGCCGAGGGCCCTGGCGGCGGGGCCGACGTACAGGGTGCCGACGGAGAAGAAGGGGATCATGACGGCGAAGCCGACCAGGTAGGCGATGATGCCGTGCCAGCCCCAACGGCCGTAGATGCCGTGCGGGTTGAAGATCTCCGCGATGGCGTAGTGCCCGCGGCGTACGACGTAGTAGTCCATCAGGTTCACCGCGGTCCACGGGATGAACAGGTAGAGCACCAGCAGCAGGAAGTTGTTGAAGTTCTCAAGGAAGTTGGAGGTCGCCGCCAGTGCGCCGATCAGGGAGAGCGCGGCGGTCAGACCGATGGTCAGCAGACGTACGCCCAGTGTCGGCCGCACCCGCTTGAAGGAGTCGATGCCGCTGATGAGCGTCAGCGAACCGCCGTACATGTTCAGTGCGGTGACGGACACCAGGCCCAGGGCGGCGAAGAGCAGCACGACGGCGCCGAAGCCGTCGAAGATCTTGTCGCCGGCGGCGTCGATCGACTTGATGGTGTCGAAGTCCTGGCCCGCCCAGGCGGCGAGCAGCGTGCCCAGCACCATCAGCCAGATACCGCCGAGCGCGGAGCCGAAGTACGTCCAGTAGAAGGTCTTGCGGACCGTCACGTCCGGCGGGAGGTAGCGCGAGTAGTCGGAGACGTAGATGGCCCAGCTGATCTGGTACCCGGCGACCACGCCGAACTGGGCGAGGAACGGGGTCCACTTGAAGGCACCGAGGTCGAAGGAGCCCGCCGGATAGTGCAGGGTCACGAGGACTCCGACGGTGAAGACGCCGAAGACGACCAGGAAGGTGTACGTCAGGATCCGCTCCGCCTTGTGGATGATGTCGTAGCCCACCAGCGCGATGACGAGCGCGACCACGGTGACCACGACCACCCACAGCTTCACGGAACCGTGCAGGGTGGCGTGCAGGGAGTCGGCCGCGAGGACGCTGTTGAAGACGTTGAACCCCGCGTACTGCACATAGGCGAAGAACCACACCAGCAGGGCGCCGACGTAACCGAACTGGGGGCGCGACTGGATCATCTGCGGCAGGCCCAGCTGAGGTCCCTGCGCCGAGTGGAAGGCCATGAAGAAGGTGCCGATGACGGTGCCGGCGACGATGGCCAGCAGGGACCAGATCAGATTGCCGCCCTCGGTGATGCTGATCAGCCCCACGGCCAGGGTCGCGATCTGGGCGTTGGACATGAACCACAGCGGGCCCAGATGCCAGAGCTTGCCGTGCCGCTCGTCCAGGGGGACGTAGTCGATGGACCGGACCTCCAGGCCGGACACTCTTGGCTCCGCTGATGTGCTCATCACGCCTCCCGGCGGCCGGCCTGCCTGTGGGACACATTGTTCTCCGAGGCGGGCGGGGTGACGAGCGCTGAGACACAGGTGAGACACAAATGCCGTGAGTGCCGCCGCCGGGGAGGCGCTCAGGCGCGGTGCAGGGCGTCCGAGAGGCGGACGAAGCGGTGGCCTCGGGCCAGGAGGCGGGGGACGGCACCGGCGATGCCCCGGGCGGTGCCGCCTTCGGGGTGGTTCATGTGGCACAGGACGATGGAGCCGGCCCGTGCCGCGGCGACGGTGGTGTGGACCTGCTCGGCGGTGAAGGTGGCGCCGCCGTCGCCGTTGACGGAGAAGCTCACGAAGCGTTCGCCGAGGTCGGTGACGATCCGCGCCGCGACGTCGTCGCAGTAGGCGGTGCCGGATCGGAAGAAGCGCGGCGGGGTGCCCAGCAGCCGGGTCAGTTCGGCCCGGTTGCCGGCGATCTCGTCGTACACCTCGCCCGCGCCTCGGGTGCCGGGGATGCCGTAGGCGGAGCGGCCGGTGACCGACAGCGGACGGTGCCGGGTGCCATGGTTGGCGATCTCGAACAGCGGATCGGCGGCCAGCCGGTGGAACACCGCCGGGTTGGCATCGATCCAGCGGGAATTGATGAACAGTGTCGCCGGGATGTGCCGGGCGCGGAGGAAGTCGAGGAGCGCCCGGTCGTAGCCGTCGCCGCCGCGGCCGCCGCATGCGTCGAAGGTCAGGGCGATGTCGCGGGTCGTACGCGGCAGGGAGTGCACCACTCCCGGGGCGTCGAAGCCCCAGGAGTGCGGCACGCTACGCCCGTAACGGGCCACGATCTCCTCGCGGGTGACGGGCGGCAGGGTGCCGGACGCCGTCGGCGCAGGCGGCGCCGTGCGGGTCGGCGCGCCCGCGTCCGCGCCCGGATCCGGCGCGCCAGGTGAGGCGGGGGTGCCGCGGTCCCTGTCCGGGCCCGCGCAGCCGGCGAGCAGTCCTGTGGCCATGGCGGCCAGCACCGCACGGCGACCAGCCGTCATCCGCTTCCCCACGCTCGGTCGAGGGCCGCCACGGCCGACGACCGCCCAGGACGGCAACCGTACGCAGCGCACCTCCGACGACCGTGAAGACAGCGGTAAGAGGACGTCCAGAATCCGCCTGTGTTCCCGGCGCCGGGTGGGATGAGCGGCACGGGCGAGCCCACGAATGTGTCGGGCCCCTGGCGCGCAGAACCGCCGCGGTCAGGGAAGTGAGAGGGAAGCGACCGTCACGAACAGGGAAGCAGGAGCGATGAGCGAACCCACCCACCACGACCCCCTCCACTTCGACGCGGAGCGTTCCGCGGAGATCGTCACCGCGAGTTTCGCCGGCGCGACGGACGAACGTCTCCAGGAGATCCTCGCCTCCCTGGTGCGGCACGCGCACGCGTTCGTCAAGGACGTCGGGCTCACCGTCGAGGAGTGGGCGGCGGGTATCCGCTTCCTCACCGAGACCGGACACGCGTGCGACGACACCCGGCAGGAGTTCATCCTGCTGTCCGATGTGCTGGGGGTGTCGATGCTGGTGGATTCCGTGAACCGGCCGTCCGACGGCCGGTTCACGGAATCCACCGTGGAAGGCCCCTTCCATCTGGTCGACTCGCCGGCGCGGGCCCTCGGCGACAGCATCGATGAGGCCGGGCGGGGCGGTGAGCCCTGTCTGGTCACCGGCCGGGTCACCGACGGCGACGGCCGGCCCGTGGCGGGCGCGAGCGTCGATGTGTGGCAGGCCGACGCGGAGGGTTTCTACGACGTGCAGCGGCCCGGTGAGGTCCCGGAACGCAATCTGCGGGGCCTGTTCACCGCCGACGAGGACGGCCGATTCCGATTCCGCACCATCGTGCCCCGGTACTACCCCATCCCCTCCGACGGGCCGGTCGGCGCCCTGCTCAAGACCACCGGACGCCATGCGAACCGGGCCGCGCACATCCACCTCGAAGTGTCGGCGCCGGGCATCCGCACCCTGACCACACATCTCTTCGTCGAGGGCTCGCCGTTCCTGGACTCCGACGCCGTGTTCGGCGTGAAGGAGAGCCTGATCCGGAGCTTCGCCGAGGTGGACGATCCGGCCCGCGCCACCGAGCACGGGCTGCCCAACCCCTTCCGCCATGTCGACTTCCCCATCACCGTGCGGCGCGGGGCACAGCCGTGATCGAGCGAGCGGGGCGCGACGTGCGCGGGCCCGGACTTGGGCCTGGGCCTGGGCCTGGGCCTGGGCTCGGGCCTGGGCCTGGGCTCGTCAGGTGTGCGAGAAGCGGGACGGTGGCATGCCGAAGGCGCGGGTGAAGGCGGCGGTCAGCGCGGCGGGCGAGGCATAGCCGAGGCGGCCGGAGACCTCGGTGACCGACGCCGTGCGCAGCAGCGGCACGGCGGCCAGCAGCCGCGCCCGGGTGCGCCAGACGGCCGGGCTCTCCCCCGTCTCGGCACGGAACCGCCGGGTGAAGGCCCGTTCGCTCATGGCCGTCCGCGCGGCCCATACGGCATTGGTGACGCCGGCGTCCGGGGCGGCCAGGTAGGCACGGCAGAGCGAGGCGAGATCCGCGGCGGCGGGGATCGCGACATGGAACGGGAGCGGGGTGCGCGCGGCGATCTCGTGCAGGAGGAGCGCCACGACACAGCCCTCGCGGCCGGAGAGACTGTAGTCGGCCTCGAACTCGACCGCCGCCAGCAGCAGTTCACGCAGCAGCGGCGGAACGTCCACGACCGTACAGGCCGCGGGCCACCACGGCACGGCGTCCGGCTCGATGTACAGGCTACGGGTGCTCACCCCCAGCATGCGGACCCGGTGCCGGATGGCCGCCGGGATCAGGACGGCCCGCTCGGGCGGCACGGTCCAGGTGCCCTCGGGGGTGTCGACGACCATGACGCCGGTGGCGCCGTAGAGGAACTGCGCGCGCCGGTGCCGGTGCCAGTCGAGCACCAGGCCGGACGGATAGTCGGTGCCGATGGGCAGGACGGCCCGGTCCACATGGTCGACCTCGTCCAGCGAGACGTTCTTCACGCGCCCACGGTAGTGGCCGGGTCTCGAAAGAATGGTGCCGGGCATCGCATGCGAGCCGCTCGCTGTGGCTGATGGGGTGTCCCTGTGAACGATGTGGCACTTCTCGGCATGGCACTTCTCGGCATCGGAGTCCTCACCGGGGTGACGACCGTCCTGTTCGGCTTCGGCGGCGGGTTCGTGGCGGTCCCGGTGGTGATGTGGGCGAACACCGCCCTCGGCGCGGACGCGATACGGGTGGCGACGGCCACCTCGGCCCTCGTCATGCTGGTGAACGCGGCGTTCGCCACCGCCGTCACGCCCCGGCGCGTCCTCGCCGCCCTGCGCGGCAGCGGTCCGCTGCTGGTCCTGCTGGCGGCCGGCGGGGCGGCTGGCGCGCTCGCCTCCCGCCACGCCCCGGCCGCCCAGGCCCACTGGGGCTTCGTCGGGTACGTCGCGCTCACCCTCGTCGATCTGCTGCTGCGTCCCGGATTCCTGCGGCCGCACGGGCCGGGCGGACCAGGCGGGCCGGACGGACCGGGAGGACCGGGAGGACCGGGAGGACCGGGAGGGCAGCGCCGCGCGGGACAGGGGGTGCGGACGCGAGAGGGACAGCGCGACGTCCCCCGTCCCCTGCCGGCCGTGCTCGGCGCGCCGATCGGTGCCCTCGCGGCATTCCTCGGCGTGGGCGGCAGCGTCCTGACCGTTCCCGCGCTGCGCCGCGCCGGGCATCCGATGCGCAGGGCGACGGCGCTGGCCAATCCCCTCACCCTCGCCATCACCCTGCCCGCCGCCGCGCTGTCCCTGAACGCCACGGGCGTCACCGTCGCCCACGCTCACCCGCAGCTGGCCGGGCTCGTCGACCTCCGTGCCGCCGGGGCGCTGCTCCTCGGCGCCCTGCCCGTGATCGCGGTACTGCGGCGGCGCCCGCCCCGGATCCCGGACCGCGCCTACGCCTGGTCGTATCTCGCGCTGCTCGGCGTCGTGGAGGTCGCGATGCTGCTGGTGGGCTGAGGCGGGCTCCGCGGGCCCTCAGGACACGGTCAGGAGGCCCGGCGCCGGCGCCGGATCGGTTCTCCCACCCGGTGCATATGGGTGAGGGCCTCGCGGTAGGACTGGATCAGTCCGGTCTCGTGGTAGGGCACGCCGACCTCCGCGCAGTACGCGCGCACGACGGCCTGAGCACGCCGCAGATGAGGGGTGGGCATGCTCGGGAACAGGTGGTGCTCGATCTGGTAGTTGAGCCCGCCGAGCATCACATCGGTGAGCCGGCCGCCGCGTACGTTGCGGGAGGTGAGGACCTGACGACGCAGGAAGTCGGGGCGTTCGTCACCGGTGAACGTGGGCATGCCCTTGTGGTTCGGTGCGAAGGTGCAGCCGAGGTAGACGCCGAACAGGCACTGGTGCACGAAGAGGAACGCGACCGCCTTGCCGGGCGAGAGCACCAGGAACAGCGCGGCGGCATAGCCGGCGAGATGGAGGAAGAGCAGCCCGGCTTCCAGCAGGCGGTGTTTCATGGCCGGCGAGCGCAGCGCCCGGACGCTGGAGACGTGCAGGTTGAAGCCCTCCAGCGTCAGCAGCGGGAAGAACAGCCACGCCTGGTGGCCGCCGATCAGACGGGCCAGGCCACGGCTCTCACTGGCCTGCGCGGTGGACCACACCAGGATGTCCGGGGCGACATCCGGGTCGAGTTCCTCGTGGTTGGGATTGGCGTGGTGGCGGGTGTGCTTGTTCATCCACCAGCCGTAGCTCATGCCGATCCCGAGGTTCCCGAAGAGCCGGCCCCACGTCTCGCTCGGCCGGCCGCGCCGGAAGACCTGACGGTGCGCCAGATCATGGGCGACGAGGGCGACTTGACCGAACATCAACGCCAGGAAGGCGGCCACGGCAAGCTGCCACCAGGTGTCGCCGAGCGCGAGGAAGGCCCCCCAGCCGGCCGCCAGCAGCCCGGTGACCAGAGTGAGCCGTGCCGTGTAGTAGCCGGGGCGCCGGTCGAGAAGCCCAGCCTCGGCGATACGCCGGGACAGCCGGGCGAAGTCACTGCCGGCTCCGGAACCGGACGTACGGGAACGGGCGTCGTCCGGTGCCCCGGCGGACGCCCCGGCGGCGACCGAGGCTTGCGTGGAAATCGTCATGCCGTCGAGTCTCGGCATGGCCGCGGCGCGGCAACAGCCAGCCAGTCACCGGTCCCGACGGGGGGATTTCCCTACGGCGCCCCGGGGTGCTTTCACCACTCCGAGGCGCCGGCCTCCCTCTTCCCTGCCGTGCGCGCCCGCTGGTCCGGCTACGCCCGGCGTCCGGCGAGGAGTTCGAGCGTGTCGATCACCCGGTGGGAGAAGCCCCACTCGTTGTCGTACCAGGCGACCACCTTGACGTGCCGGCCGTCGTCGACGCGGGTGAGGGCCGAGTCGAAGACCGACGAGGCCGGGTTGCCGGTGATGTCGGACGACACAAGCGGGTCGTCCGAGTACTCCAGGATGCCGGCGAGCGGCCCCTCGGCCGCGGCGCGGTAGGCCGCCAGTACCTCGTCGCGGGTCACCTCGCGTGCGACGGTCGTGTTGAGTTCGACGATCGAGCCCACCGGCACGGGCACCCGGATGGAGTCACCGGACAGCCTCCCGTCGAGGTTCGGCAGGACGAGGCCGATCGCCTTCGCCGCGCCGGTCGTGGTCGGCACGATGTTGACGGCGGCGGCGCGGGCCCGGCGGGCGTCACGGTGCGGGCCGTCCTGCAGGTTCTGCTCCTGGGTATAGGCGTGCACCGTCGTCATGAACCCGTGCTCGATCCCGGCGAGTTCGTCCAGTACGGCGGCGAGCGGCGCGAGCGCGTTGGTGGTGCAGGAGGCGTTCGAGACGATGGTGTGCAGGGCCGGGTCGTAGGCGTCGGTGTTGACGCCGTAGGCGAGGGTGACGTCCGCGCCGTCGGACGGCGCGCTCACGAGGACCTTCCCGGCGCCCGCGTCGAGATGTGCGCGGGCGGCTTTCGCCGAGGTGAAGCGGCCGGTCGCCTCCAGCACGACGTCCACACCGAGTTCGGCCCACGGCAGCCGGGCCGGCTCGCGCTCGGCGAGGACCGTGATGCGCCGGCCGTCGACGACGAGGGCGTCTCCGTCGACGGTGACGGGACGGCCGAGCCGGCCGGCCGTGGTGTCGAAGGCGAGCAGCCGTGCGAGGGTGGCGGGCTCCGTGAGGTCGTTCACGGCGACGACGTCGAGGGCGCTGTCCCGCTCCAGCAGCGCGCGCAGCACATTGCGTCCGATACGGCCGAATCCATTGATGGCGACGCGAGTCATGCGTGGTGCCCCTTCGGTGACTTCGGTGAGTTCGGTGAGTTCGGTGAGTTCGAATTCCTTGGGTTCCCCACCAGCGTCGCGTGCCGACTTCGTTCATGGCCGTGTCGAGAGCGCCATGGTTCGCAAGGATCGCGCCAACGCGCCTCGGCTGCTCGTCCGTGGTGCCTGCCGGCTATTCGCCCTGGGTGAAGGTGCGCCGGTATTCGCTCGGGGTGGTGCCGAGGATCCGCTGGAAGTGGGTCCGCAGATTCGTACCGGTGCCGAGGCCGACGTCGGCGGCGATCTGCTCGATGCTCCGTTCCGAGCGTTCGAGCAGCTCACGGGCCAGGTCGATACGGGCGCGCATCACCCACTGCATCGGCGTGTACCCGGTGTCCTCGGCGAAGCGCCGGGAGAACGTGCGCGCCGAGACCGCCGCATGCCGGGCGAGCACCGTGAGGGTGAGGGGCTCGCCGAGGCGGTGCAGCGCCCACTCCCGAGTCGCGGCGAACCGCTCGCCCAGTGGCTCGGGTACACTGCGGGGCACGTACTGGGCCTGGCCTCCGCTGCGGTAGGGGGCGGCGACCAGGCGCCGCGCCGCGTGGTTCGACACGGCCACGCCGAGGTCCGTGCGCAGGATGTGCAGACACAGATCGATGCCGGACGCGGCACCGGCCGACGTCAGCACACTGCCCTCGTCCACGAAGAGCACGTCCTCGTCGACCTGGACGAGCGGGTGCTTCGCCGCGAGGGCACGCGAGTAGTGCCAGTGGGTCGTCGCGCGCCTGCCGTCGAGGAGCCCGGTGGCCGCGAGCGCGAAGGCCCCCGTCGAGATGGCGGCGAGCCGGGCACCGCGGGCGTGGGCGGCGCGCAGCGCGGCCACGACGGACGGGGGCGGGTCCTCGCGGTCCGGATGGCGATATCCGGGGAGGAAGACGATGTCCGCCCAGGCGAGCGCGTCCAGGCCATGGGCGACGTGGTACGACAGCCCGTCACCGCCCGCCACGAGTCCGGGCGCGGCCCCGCACACCCTCACCTCGTACGGCATGCTCGCGCGGGTCGTGAACACCTGCGCGGGAATGCCGACGTCGAGCGGTTTCGCGCCGTCGAGGACCAGGACGGCGACGCGTTGCGGACGGGGGGACGGCACGGGACTCAGGGTACGAGAGCCGGTCCGGGCGGCGTACGACGGCGGGCCCCGCCGGTGGGTACCGACGGGGCCCGCTGCCCGAGGTGGACGGCCGGTGCGCGGCGTCAGTCCGTACCGGACTCCATCGCGGCGCGGTCCAGCAGCTCGTCCTCCTCCGAGACCTCGCCGCGGGAGGCGATCGCCTCGGCGCCGCCCTGGGGCATCGCGCCGATCAGGCCCGTGGAGGCGGCCTGGGCCGCGCCGATCAGAGCCGGGTGCTCGGTGCCGACCATGCCGAGGTCCGCGTACTGCTCCAGGCGTGCCCGGGAGTCGGCGATGTCGAGGTTGCGCATGGTGAGCTGGCCGATGCGGTCCGAGGGGCCGAACGCGGAGTCCTCGGTCCGCTCCATGGACAGCTTGTCCGGGTGGTAGCTGAAGGCCGGGCCCGTGGTGTCGAGGATCGAGTAGTCCTCACCGCGCCGCAGCCGCAGCGTGACCTCGCCGGTGACCGCGGCGCCGACCCAGCGCTGCAGCGACTCGCGGATCATCAGCGCCTGCGGGTCCAGCCAGCGGCCCTCGTACATGAGGCGGCCGAGGCGGCGGCCCTCGTTGTGGTACTGGGCGAGGGTGTCCTCGTTGTGGATCGCGTTGACCAGGCGCTCGTACGCGGCGTGCAGCAGCGCCATACCGGGGGCTTCGTAGATGCCGCGGCTCTTGGCCTCGATGATCCGGTTCTCGATCTGGTCCGACATGCCGAGGCCGTGCCGGCCGCCGACTGCGTTCGCCTCCATGACGAGGTCGACCGGCGAGGCGAACTCCTTGCCGTTGACCGTCACCGGGCGGCCCTGGTCGAAGCCGATCGTCACGTCCTCGGCGGGGATCTCGACCTCGGGGTCCCAGAACCGCACGCCCATGATCGGCTCGACGGTCTCGACGCCGGTGTCCAGGTGCTCCAGGGTCTTGGCCTCGTGGGTGGCGCCCCAGATGTTGGCGTCGGTGGAGTACGCCTTCTCCGTGCTGTCGCGGTACGGCAGCCCGTGTGCGAGCAGCCACTCGGACATCTCCTTGCGACCGCCGAGCTCGGTCACGAAGTCGGAGTCCAGCCAGGGCTTGTAGATCCGCAGGTGCGGATTGGCCAGCAGGCCGTAGCGGTAGAACCGCTCGATGTCGTTGCCCTTGAAGGTGGAGCCGTCGCCCCAGATCTGTACGTCGTCCTCGAGCATGGCCCGGACCAGCAGGGTGCCGGTGACGGCGCGGCCGAGGGGCGTGGTGTTGAAGTAGACACGCCCGCCGGTGCGGATGTGGAACGCGCCGCAGGCGAGCGCGGCCAGCCCTTCCTCGACGAGCGCCGCACGGCAGTCGACCAGGCGCGCGATCTCGGCACCGTAGGCCGTCGCGCGGCCGGGCACGGAGGCGATGTCGGGCTCGTCGTACTGGCCGATGTCAGCGGTGTAGGTGCACGGGACGGCGCTCTTGTCGCGCATCCACGCGACGGCGACCGACGTGTCGAGGCCGCCGGAGAAGGCGATGCCGACGCGCTCGCCGACCGGAAGGGAAGTGAGGACCTTGGACATAGGAAGAGTATGCATCATTCCGCATGGCCATGCATAGCCCCGGTGGCAAAAGAGCTCTCGTGCGCGCCGGCACGGAGCCTGGAGACGGAGCCTGGAGGTGGAGACCCGGACATGACCGGAGGTCCGTGCGGATCCCCTGCGCCCGGCGGCGAACCCGCCGGCCGGGGCCTGGACGCCCGGCCCGGCAGCCGGCACGTCGCCGTCGAGATCGACCACCACACCGGATGCCCCTGCACAGGCACCGCCGCGTACTGGTCCCGGCGCGGCGAGCCCGGTGGGCAGGGCACGACGGACGTCCCGTGGCCCTCGGGCCGGCCGGCTCAGCCGTCGGCCAGCTCGCCGAGCAGCTTCCAGGTGCGGCGCCGATCCGCCTCGCCGCCCAGGTCGGTCGAGATGAGCACCACCTCGGTCGCGCCGGCGTCCCGGTAGCGGCGCACCTCGGCGGCGACGGTCTCCTCGTCGCCGATGACGGCGAGGTCGACGGCCCGGGTGCCGCCGGACTGCGCGATGACGCGCTGATAGGACGGGAACCGCTCGTAGAAGGAGAGCGAGTCGGTGGCGGTCCGCCGCACCGCCTCGACGTCGGCGGTGACCACGCCGGGAACGAAGGCGACGATCCTCGGTGCCGGCCGGCCCGCCGCCTCGGCCGCCGCGGTGACGACGGGAACGATGTGGTCGGCCAGGGCGCGCGGTCCCGCCAGAAGCGGAAGGATGCCGTCCGCGAGTGCGCCGGAGACGCGCAGGGCCTGTGGCCCCATGGCGGCGACCAGGATCGGCACAGGTGGTTCGGCGCCCGGCACGGCCGCCGGCAGCGGGGTGGTGACCGTCAGCAGTTCGCCGTGGAAATCGACGCTGCCCGTCTCCACGAGGGGACGCAGGGCGGTGAGGAACTCGCGGAGCCGCGCGACGGGACGCTCATGGGGAATGCCGAAGCCGGTTTCGGTCAGGTGTTTGGTGCCGAGCGCGAGCCCCAGGTGGTAGCGGCCGCCGGTGGCGGCCTGGGCGGTCTGGGCCTGCGCGGCGACGAGCAGCGGGTGCCGGCCGAACACCGGGATCGCCGCGGTGCCGACGTGCAGGCCGGGGACCTCACGGCCGACGATCGCGGCCAGCGTCGGGGAGTCGTAGGAGAAGGTCTGCCCGAACCACGCGGCGCGCAGCCCGGCCTCCCGGGCCTCTCTCGCGAGCCGCACCAGGGTGTCGATCGGCTGATGTAAGGGGAGTGCTACTCCGATGGTCATACCGGAGCAACCGGCGACGGCCGAACGGCATTCCGGCTCCCGCGCACCGGCCCTGTCGTCAGCGCCTGCCGCCGAACGTCCAGGCGTGGACCTCGATGTGCGCATACCGGTCCGGGGTGAGGACGGCTCGTGCCGTCTTCGGGTCCGGCGCCCGCAGCAGCGCGGCCGTGCCGAGCCAGCGGGCGCCGTCGTCGGACAGCAGCGGACCGTACGCGATCAGCTCGTCCCGCTCCGGCGGCAGCGCGTCGAGGTCGGCCTCGGCCGTCGGTCCGCCGCCGAGACCGAGCACCAGATACCGGTCGCCCTCGGTCGGGCCGCCGGGGAACTCCCACATGGTGCGTCCCAGCGCGTTGTGCCACCGGCGCAGCATCACGTCCCGGTACACGCCCGCCTGGTAGGTGGGTTCGTCGAAGGCGAAGGCCCGCGCGGCGGCGGAGTCCGGCAGATCCACGATGTGCACGCTGCCGGTGGGTGTCTCCGCGTCGTCGGCCAGGGTCGGGCCGCGGGCGATCATCTCCTCGGCGTACTGGTCCATATAGCCCCAGTGCCGTTCCAGCATCTCGTCCCGCAGACTCAGGGAGCCGGGCCGGTCACGGTGGTAGCAGAAGAACTCCATGATCCCAGACCCTCCCGGATCACGGCCCGACGCCTCAACTCCTTTTGTCCGGCGGAGCGGACACCTCGGCCGGCGGCGCCCAGGCGGGCGCTCAGCCGCCCGTGAGCAGCTGTCGTACGACGTATCCCGCCGAGTCCACGCCCGAGCTGCCTCCCTCGACGAGTGCCGCCACCGAGACCCGGGAGCCGTAGGCCGTCAGCCAGCCGTTGGTGTGGTCCCCCTCCTCGGCGGTGCCGGTCTTGGCGCCGACGCCCGCCAGTCCGCCCAGCCGTGGCGCGGCCGTACCGCTGGTGGCCGCACCGCGCATCATCGACTGCAGATAGCCGGCCGTGCGGGCGGAGATGGGCCGCGGCGCGGTGTCCTGGTGCTGCCCCGGCAGGATGACCGGTTGCTCGAAGCCGGCGTTGCGCACGGTGGCCGCGACGGACGCCATGAACAGCGGCGTGGCGGTGACCTTGCCCTGGCCGATGAACTGGGCCGCCTGGTCGCCGCCCTGGACGTCCGGCGGGATGCTCGGGTCGGTGGTGGAGACCCCGCCGCCGATGGACCAGCTGCCCATGCCGAAGACGTTCACCGCCTCGTCGTTGAGCGCGGAGGCGTCGCCGTCGTGCACCAGGTGGTGGAAACCGTCCTTGATGAAGGCGGTGTTGCACGACACCGTGAACGCCCGGGCGAGGGAGGAGCCGGGTTCGGCGGGTACGCCGGAGTCGTTGTGGAACAGCTGGCTGTTGGCCACCAGCGAGTCCGTGCACGGCGCCGGGCTGTCCGGGGTGAGGCCCGCCTTGTCGAAGAGGGCCGCCGCGGTGATGATCTTCATCGTGGAGCCGGGGGACTTGATGCCGTTGACGGCGATGTCGCCGTCGCCGCCCGTGTGCGCGATCGCGAGGATGTGACCGTTGCGCCAGTCGAGCGCCACCGTCCCCGCGGGCTTCTGCTGCAGGTGGGCGTCGCGCACCGCGCGTTCGGCCACCCGTTGGAGGCCGGCGTCGATGGTGGTCCGCACGACCGCCGGCTTGCCCTTGGCGAAGACCTTCAGGGTCTCCACGCCCGCGCCGCCGGCGTCGACCACGGCCACCCCCGTGCCGGGGCTGCCGCCCGTGGGCTCGGCGTTCTTGGCGATCGTCCCCGCGATGTCCCGCAGCGACGAGAACGCGGCCAGGTCGGTCCTGCCGTCGCTCGCGACGACCTTCGTGTCCCCGGCGCCGGCCGGGAGGCTGCCCGCGGTCAGCGACTGGTCGTCGCCCAGGCCCGGATGGAGGACCGAGTTGTTCCAGTGGACGGCCAGATGGCCGTTGGTGCTCTTGCGCACCGCCACCGCGCTGGGGTAGTTCCAGGTGCCGCCCGCGACCTGGGCGGACACGTCGAAGGTGACCTTGGCGGCGCCCGGTGTCACCGACGAGGGCCCCGCGGACAGGATGTGATCGAAGGTCAGCTTCTTCAGGTGCAGGCCGTCGGCGTAGCCGCGCAGTGCCCGCTGGGCGGCGTCCGGGGTGTCGGTGTCGCGCGCCGCGCCGTCCAGGTGGCGCTGGGACCAGCTGTCCAGGAACGCGCGGACCAGCTTCGTCGCCTCTGCCTCCGAGGGGGGCGTGCTCGATACCGCGGAGGGGTCGAAACCGCGCGCGTCCTGGGACGAACCGTCGCCCGACGAACCCGAGGCCAGGCCGTGCACGATGTTGTAGGTGCCGATTCCCCCGAGGACGAGCAGCGCGGTGCAGGTACCGGCGAGGCCGATCTTCACTGCTCTGTTCATGTGCATGATCGTATGTACGTTCCATGAAGACGGGCACACATCGTCAGCAGATCGTTACCGGAACGTACGGCCGAGTCCCTGGCAGCTCCGCGACACCATGCAGGAGCCGGGCACCGGCCGGATCCGCTTCACCGTGCCGCACGGCCGGGTCCAGGACCATCGCCCGGAGTTCGGCTGGGGGTGCCCCCACGCCCTCAAGGCAGTGGGGGAGGCTGGGGCACCTGCCGGCTGCCGGCTGCCGGCTGCCGGCTGCCGGCTGCCGGCTGCCGGTCGGGCATCTCACCCGGGATCCGGTCGGCACCGTCACCGCCGTCGACTGGCGGCTGAGTCTGTGGAACGCCGAACTCACCGGCACCGTCACCACCACCGCCGGCACCCTCACCCTGTCCGCGCTGATCCACGACGAGGTCTTCGCGGCCCGGGTGACCGCGGCCGGCGGCGAGAAGGTCACCTGGACGTTCCACCCCGAGGAGGCCGTCAGCCCCCGGCACATCAGCGAGGCCCCACCCGCCGGCTGCTACGCCAACCCGCCCTGGTCCACCCGCGCCCTCGCCGACGGCACCGCGCAGGTGCTCCAGCCCCTCACCGGCGGCGGCCAGACCGCGACCTCCTGCCGCCGCGGCGGCGACGGCCTCCTGCTCGGCGTCGGGCACAGCTTTCCCTCCGCCACCGCCGGCGCGGCCGACTCGCTGCGCCACCTCCGGCGCGCACCGTCGTACGACGTCCTACGGCGACGGCACACGGGCTGGTGGCGCGCGTTCCACCGGAAGAGCTTCGTGTCGTTCCCCGACCAGCGGCTGCAGAGCTTCCACCGGATCCAGCTCTACAAGGTCGCCTCGGCCAGCCGCGCGGGCGGCCCCGTGATGGCCACGACCGGGCCCTGGCTCGAGCCCACGCCCTGGCCCGCGGTCTGGTGGAACCTCAACGTCCAGCCGGAGTACTGGCTCATCCAGGGCTCCAGCCACCCGGCTGGACTCGCCCGCCACCACGGTGCGCCAGAACCAGGAGCAGCTCGCCGCCAATGGGGCCGGCCGCCTACCGCGCGGACGGCTCCGGCATCGGCCGCAGCTCCGGCATGTTCGCCGACCGCGGTGTGGGAGAACCGGGCACCGGCGCCGGGACCGGCGACCTCACCTGGGCGCTGCACAACGTGTGGCTGTCGTACCGGCACTCCATGGACAAGGCGCTGCTGCGCGACACCGTCCACCCGGTGCTGCGCCGTGCCCTCTCCGCCTACCTGCACTTCCTCACCCCGGGCAGCGACGGCAAGCTCCATCTGCCGAGCACGCTCTCGCCCGAATATCCCGTCGTGCCGCCGCGGGACACCACCCACGACCTCGCCCTGATCCGCTGGGGCTGCCAGACACTCGTCGAGTCGGCCGAACTGCTCGGCATCGACGACGCGTTGACACCACGCTGGCAGGAGGTGCCGGCCAGGCTCACACCGTGCCCGGCCGACCACAACGGCGACCTGATCACGAAGTCGGTGACCCGCCGACACGCGCTGACCGGGGCGCACCGGGGGTACAGCTACACCGGCGCCGCCTCGGTCTGCGCGACGACCGGCGACGGCGACACCGCGATCGGCTATCTGCGGAAGTTCTTCGACCCGAGCACCCGCTTCCCCTGCCGCGCCAACACGCATCACACCGAGGCCGGACCGGTCATCGAGACGCCGCTGTCCGCCTCGCAGTCCCTGCACGACATGTTCTGCCAGAGCCGGGGAGGTGTCGTCCGGGTGTTCCCGGCGTTCCGTCCGCCTGGGCCGACGTGACCCTGCACAACTTCCGTACGCAGGGCGCCTTCCTGATCAGTGCCGTCCGCAAGGCGGGAGCCACCCGGTTCATCCGGATCAGGAGCCTGGCCGGCGAGCCACTGAAGCTCCGGCACGGTCTGACCGGTTCTCTCACCGTGCTGCTCGACGACGGCACCCCGGCCCGCACCCGGGACCTGGGCGACGGCACCCTCGCCATCGACCTGCCCGAGAACCGAGAGGTCCTCGTCCACTGCGGCGCCCGGCCCGACCTCGTCATCCCTCCCGTCACCGTGAGCGAGCCGGGCCGGGCCCGGCGTGGGGCCTGCCGTAGCGACCGCACCACACCGCCCGGTACGGGGGAACCGCCCTGCGGCGACAGGGCAGTTCAGTCCATCGAGGGCACCCTGCCAGAACGCTGCCGACGCATCCGTGCCGCGTCCGCCGCGCGCGTTCTACGCGCCCGAGGTGACGGCCTTGAGTTCGGCCAGTGACTCCCGGATCAGCTCCCGCATCGGGCGTTCCTCGGCCGGGACGATCCAGCGCTCGAAGGCGATCTTGAAGACGGCGACCGCCGCCTCGGCGGCCAGGCCGGCGGCCGGCTGGGCGACACCGCGGCCGCGCAGGGTGCCGGTGAGTGCGGCGGCGAGCGAGGCGAGCTTGATCAGTTCGCGCTCCCGCAGTTCCGCGTTGGCCGTGATCACGGCCTGCCGTCGGCACGCGAACTCCCGCCGGTCGGCGAACATCTCGGCGACGGCGTCCAGCCCGAGGGTGAGCGCGTCCAGCGGCGCCGCGGACTCCGGCGCGCCGGCCACCGCGCCGACGAACAGGCCTTCCAGCTCACCGGCGCCGGCGAACAGCACCTCGCGCTTGTCGGCGTAGTGCCGGAAGAACGTCCGCTCCGTGAGTCCGGCCCGCTTGGCGATCTCCGCCACGGTCGTCTGCTCGTACCCACGCTCGGCATAGAGCGCCAGTGCGGCCTTGGCCAGGCGTCCGCGCGCGTCCGGCTCCCATCTACCCATGCGGAGATCCTACGTGATGACAGGAGCTGACATCAGGTGTAGCGTCAACGACAGTCACTGACATCGATTCTTTGGGGTCTCCCATGCGCTTCTTCGTCACCGGTGCCTCCGGCTGGATCGGATCCGCCCTCGTACCCGAACTGATCGAGGCGGGACACCAGGTCGCCGGGCTGGCCCGCTCCGACGCCTCCGCCGCCGCGCTCACCGCGGCGGGCGCGGCCGTCGTCCGCGGCACCGTCGACGACCTCGACGTCCTGCAGGAGGCGGCCGCCGCATCGGACGGCGTGATCCACCTCGCCTTCAAGCACGACATCGCCTTCACCGGCGACTTCCAGGGCGCCGCCGAGGCCGACCGCCGCGCCGTCGACGCCTTCGGCGAGGCGCTCGCCGGCACCGACCGTCCCTTCGTCCTCGCCTCCGGGCTGGCCGGCCTCGCCCCCGGGCGGGTTTCGACCGAACTGGACACACCCGTCGTCAACGACTCGCCGGTCACGCTCCGCGCGATCACCGCGCGGGCGGTGCTCGGCCTCGCCTCGCGGGGCGTGCGCTCGTCCGTGGTGCGGCTCTCGCCGACCTGCCACGGCGACGGGGACAAGGGATTCATGGCGACGCTGGTCGCCATCGCCCGTGACACGGGCGTCTCCGGCTACCTCGGCGAAGGCGTCAACCGCTGGCCGGCCGTTCACCGCCGCGACGCCGCGCACCTGTTCCGGCTGGCGGCCGAGCAGGCGCCGGCCGGCTCGGTGCTGCACGGAATCGCGGAGGAGGGCGTCGTGATCCGTGACGTGGCCGAAGTGATCGGCCGGCACCTCGATATGCCGGTGGTCCCGGTGGCGCCCGACGCCGCGGCCGAGCACTTCGGCTGGCTGGCCCCCTTCATCGGCCTCGACACCCCCGCGTCGAGCACCATGACCCGTGAACTGCTGGGCTGGAAGCCCACCCGCGCGGGACTCCTCGAGGACATGGACGAGGGGCACTACTTCACCGCCCCTGCCGCCGGCGCCTGACGGGGCGCCCGGCCGGAGGCCCGGCGGGAGGCCCGGCGGGAGGCCCGGCGGGAGGCCCGGCGGGAGGCCCGGCGCGACGCGGCGTCTCCGGCCGGGTCCGACGGCACGCCCACGGGCAACTGCGGGCTGCCTGCCCGGGAGAGAAGCGGATGCTCTACGGCCGTACGCCGCCGGACACGGACGATTGCCGCGTCGCCGGCCTCACCGCCCCGGCCGCGCGGTGTCAGACGTCCCGTGGCGGAAGCCCGGCCAGCCCGGTGTCACGCATGATGCGCGCGACCGTCTCCGCCAGCGAGCTGTCGGCCCCGATGACCGTCTCCACTCCCCCGGGCAGCAGGTCACGCCCCCGGTACCAGTCCCGCAGCTCGGCCTCGCCGACCTCGCCGGCGATCGGCTTGGTCGCATGCCGGGCCAGGGTCTCGCCGAACGGCACATCGAGGTAGTAGCCGTGGGTCGGCCCCCGGTGGTCGGCACGCAGCCCGGTAAGCATGTCGCCATAGCGGTCGGCGTACAGAATGCCCTCGACCACCACGTGATAGCCGGCGTCGAGGGCATACCGGGCGACGGTGTCGATCAGGCCGATATTGGCCGCACCCGGCCGGTCCCGCTCCCGCAGGACGATCCGGCGGAGCTGATCCTGTTCCACCAGGGCGAGTCCGCGGCCGAAGCGGTCGCGCATGCCGGCCGCGACGGACGACTTGCCCGAGGCGCTGTTGCCGCGCAGCACCACCAGCCGGGTCTGTTCGGTACCGACACTCATCGCTCTCCCCTGCTCTCCGGCACGCGCCGGTCAGCGGACCTGGGACAACTCGCCTGTCAAAGGTTCCAGTACACGGGGTGAGCGGGGCAAACGGAGGTGGACGACCGTGCCGAGCCCGCCGCGGCGCCGTCGGGCCGCACAGGTGACCGACGCCGCAAGCCTGCCGGGCGGGCGGCCCGGTGGTCCGTAGGGTGGGGCCATGACCGGCGAGACTGATCTGCGCACCCTGCTCGACGACATGCGTCCGGAGCTCAATCCGGGCCGCTATGTGTTCACCATGGCGGAGGGCGGCGTGCCGTCCGGTGTCACTCCCGTGGTCATGGTCGCCGAGCAGGAGGGCCTGACCCTCGTCGTACCGCAGGCGGAGGCGGACTCGGCGGGGATGGCGTACGACTACGTCGCCGGATGGATCACTCTGCGGGTGCACTCCGCGCCGGCCGCGGTCGGACTGACCGCCGCGGTCTCCCGCGCGCTGGCCGACGCGGACCTGAGCTGCAACGTCGTCGCCGGCTTCCATCATGACCACCTCTTCGTGCCCCACGAGCACACCGAGCGGGCCATGGAGGTCCTGCGGCGACTGGCGCGAGACGCTTCCTGACCCCGCGGGGCCCGACCGGGACCGGGCACACCTCGACGCGGCCCGGGCCGGCTTGACCTTGCCCCGGGGGGCAAGGTCTGGCGTGTGAGCGAGGTGAACGGCCTGAAGATCGGTGAACTCAGGTCCTGACCCGGCTGCGCGACAACCCTCTTCAGCCGCGGGACCGGTCCGCGTCGCCCAGCCGGGGGAAGTGTCCGGCGGCCGGTTGTCGAACTGCTCGTCCTCCGCCGCCCTGTAGGCCTCGGCCACCTCTTCCCAACGGCCGTGGGAGAACGGTGCGATGGCCCGCCACGTCAGCCTCCGGTGCGCCGTCAACCCTTCCAGGTCACCCAGACAGGTCGACTGTCCGAGGCGGGGCCGAACACGGAGCGGGATACGGGAATTCACCGGATCCGCTGCCTCTTCTCACGTCCTGAACCGCGCAACGCACAGGATTCACTGAGTAGAAACAGACCGGGCCATCCGTATCATCCATGTGTCGGGACATCCCGCCGGACAACCTCCACACTGCGGGGAACCCGCGCCACAACTCCCGCCCACCGCTTGCCGCAACCGCAGGCCGTGGGGCACTTCATCTTCACGAACGGAGCGACAGATGCCCGAGCCCAGCGCACCCGTCACCGAGTTGACCTCGCAATACGTCAGCCAGGTGACCAACGATCTCGAGCGCAACGTCAAGGAACAGGAACGCATCACCCAGGAAATCGCCTCGCTGCAAGAGCAGTTGGCCGCGCTGCAGCACGATCACACCATTCTGGTGAGCATGCAGGAGGCGCTCGGCGTCGTGACCTCGGTGGGCGCACCCACCGCCACCACCGAGGCCCCCGTCGTACCCGCTCCGCGGCAGCAGACCACCACCACGCCCAGCACGCGCCGCGCCCCCAAGAAGGTGGTGACGGAGCCGTCCGAGCCGAGGAAGCGGGCCGCCAGGAAGCCCGCGACGGCCAAGCCCGCGGCGAAGAAGGCCACCGGCCCGACGGCTCAGCCCACTCTCGTCGAACTCGTCCGCCGCCATCTCACGGAACAGCAGGAGCCCCGCTCCGCGGCGGAGGTCACCGAGGCCCTGGGCAAGGCACATCCCGACCGGGAGATCCAGACCAAGGTCATCCGCACCACGCTGGAGAACCTCGTGGCCCGCAACAACGCCCAGCGCTCCAAGCAGGGCTCGTCCGTCTTCTACACCGTTCCCGTCCCCTCGGTGCCCGCACCGGCGACCGCGGAGGAGTCCCGGCCGGGCGCCGGCGAGTGAGTCATGACCGCATGGCCCCGTCCTGGCCGTGCCTGGGGACACCAGGACTGACACGGTCCGCTCGGGGCCGGTGCCGGCCGGCCCGACCGGGCGCCGCCGCGTTCCGGACGGGGCTGATGTGTTCCTCGTGGCGGGGACCGCGATCAGCTGAATTGATGATGTGTCTGACCCGGCCGCCCACGCTCACCTGCCGACAGTCGCCTTCTGCCGCGCCTGGTCGAACTCCGTCACCGGGTCACCGCCGGTCTGCCAGGGCCAGGCGGTGACGATGCCGCCGACCGTCTCGAAGACGGCACGCGCCTCGCCACGCCGGTCCGCGGCCATCAGCGCGTAGGCCAGGAGGTTGAGGTCGGCGAGCGCCCTGGCGTGCCGGAGGAAGCCGGGCTGGCCCCAGGTGTGCGCCGCGCGGTCGAGGGCCTGTGCGGCCATGGCCTGGGACCAGTGGTTGCGCGCGACCAGCGCCTCGAATCCACCGCGGTCGAGGATGGCGTGGTACTGGAGGACCTGGGCGGTGAGTTCGGTCGCCGCGCACGGCGCGTTGGCGGGCATACGGGCACGCAGGCTGTCCACGAAATCCAGGACCTGGACGCGTGAGCCCGCCTCCTTGGGGCTGAGGTAGGTCAGCATGCTCAGGTATGCCTCGCGGTTCCAGCGATCGCGTGCGAGCACCTCGTTCCACACCCCGAAGATCTGGGACTGCTCCCGGCGTTCCAGGCGTGCCACTGCGAGGAGGGCCACCCAGGGGGTGGGATCCTCCGGGGCGAGTTCGGCGGCCCGCAGACAGGTCTCGATGGCGGCGTCCGGGTCTTCCAGGCGCCCCTGGGCGCGGCCCTGTGCGAGCTGGGTCCAGGCGTGCAGGACGAGTGCGTCCGCGCTGCGAGGCTCTCGCGTGGCCCAGGAGCGCGGCAGATGGGAGCCGGCGAGGTAGCCGGCGAGGACGTCCACACGATGCGTACGGCGGTCCCAGTCGCCCGGGTCCTGCTCCAGGAGGCGGGACATCTGCGCCACACACAGCTCGGTGGTCGCGATGGTGCCCGTCCTGGTCGTCGCCACGAGCGACTTCAGCAGCCTGCCCAGGTCCTGGTCGTCGAGCTCCGAGGCAAGGCGGGCCCGTCTGCGGCGACTTGAAAGAAATGCCATGGCCGGAGGCTAGGGCAGTTCGGCGGGGACACAAGGGCTGGGATGAGATCGTTATGGATTACACGCATCATCCGACATCTGTCCGATCCTCCGGTATGCGGCTCTCGGGCCGCCGATCCTCCGGTATGGGGCCGTCAGGCCGCCGATCCTCCGGTATGCCGCCGTCGGGTCGCTGATCCTCCGGTATGTGTCAGTGCCGTCCGACGGCGCCCAGCGGTACGGCGAAGAAGGCCGGTACCGCGAGCGCCGCGACAGCCGCCGCCACGGCCAGGGTGCCGGGCAGGGTCCAGGTGGCGAGCGGGCCGGCGAGGGCCGCGCCCGCCGCGAATCCGGTGATCTTCAGGCTGGCGCCCGTGGTGAAGATCTGGCCGCGCAGCTGATCCGGGGCCTCTCGGTGCCGTATCGCGAACAAGGCCGTGAGCTGGGGTCCTTCGCCGATTCCGGCCAGCAGCAGGGCCAGGACGAGCGTGGCCGGGCGTCCGGTCGCCGCCAGGGCGAGGGCTCCGGCCTGGACCAGGGCGGCGGCCCAGATGACCGAGTCGGGGGTGAGGGCCTGCGGAAAGCGTGCCAGTACGGCGTTGGCCGCCAGCGCGGAGACGGCCGCGCAGGACAGCAGGAGCGCGCCGCGGCCCGCTCCGCCGAGGACGCGTGCGCCGAGCGGCGGGACACACGCCGTCAGCATGCCCTGTGCCGCACAGCAGACGACCGAGGCCAGGGTCGCCCGCGCCAGCCGGGGCCTTTTGACGATGACCCGTGTCCCGGCGGCGAGCTCGCCGATCAGCGAAGTCCGCCGGGCTTCCCGCGCCCGCGCGGTGCGCCCCGGCAGGGTCCACGCGGCGGGTGCCGCCGAGCCGATGAGCGCCGCCGAGACCACGACGGCCGTCGACGCGCCCAGCGCCTGGGTCAGACCGCCGGCGAGGACCGGGCCGGTCAGGCTCGCCATGCCGAAGGTCATGGCGTCGAGCGCGGTGGCCCGTGGCAGCCGCTCGCCCGGCACCACCCGAGGCAGTTGCCCGGTCCAGCCGCCCGACAGCGCCGGTCCCAGCAGCCCGGTCAGTACGGCGATCAGGAGGGTGACGGTGAACGGAAGCCGGCCGAGGCCCATGAGGATCGCCACCAGGCCCGTCGCGTACAGGACCAGCGCCGCGGCCAGCAGCCGCCCCGGCCGCCGCTGCCGGTCCAGCACCGCCCCGAGCACCGGGCCTCCGGCCGCCGCCGCGGCCATGACGGCCGCGAGCAGCGCCGACGCCCTGGACGCCGACCCTGCGACGGCGTAGCCCGCCAGCATGAGCGCCGGTCCCGACATCTCGTCCCCGGCACGGGCCGCCACCGCGCCGGCGGCATACGAGGCCATCGCGTAACGCCTTCTCATCTGAGTGACGTTACGCAGGTAACTCAATCCTTCACAATATGCGTTACATTGCGGTGGTGTCCTCCAGCAACGACGCCTCCGGCGACTGGTCCACCCGGCACTCCGTCCTGACCATGGCACGCCGCACCGCCGCGCTGGTCAACGTCCTCGCCGAGGGCCCGCAGGGACACGCCGAGCCCGGCCGTGTGGCGGAGGTGCTGCGGGCCTACGGCGAGCGTGGCCCCCTCGACCTCGCCTGCCTCGATGTCACGCGGATGCGGGACGCCGCCGACCGGCTGCGGGAGGTCTTCGCCGCCGAGCACGCCGACGAGGCCGCCGCCGTCCTCAACCGCCTGTTGCAGGCCCACACCGGACCGCTCCGCCTCAGCTCGCACGGCGGAGGCACGCCCTGGCACCCGCACGTCGACCGTGATGACGACGCCCCCTGGGACGAGTGGTTCCTCGCCTCGTCCTGCCTGGCTCTGACCGTTCTCCTCTGGGACCGCCAGCTCCCGCCCGGAAGGGTCTGCGCGTCGGCCGCGTGCCCGAATGTGTTCATCACCCAAGGGCCGGGCCCCGAACGCCGCTACTGCTCCCGGCGCTGCGCGACCCGTGAGCGGGTCGCAGCCCATCGGCGGGCCCACACCCGCGGATGACCGGCCGAGCGGCCTCGTGGGCGGGCGGCGGGGACAGCTGAGGCGCCAGGCTGTCGGCGTACCACGTGCGGATGAGAGTGAACCCGTGCAGTGCGGAAAGACCGGCGGCACGCCATGGGCCGTTCTTCCGTGCCCGGCGGACTGAGGCGGCGTTCAGTGGCGCCGCAGTGATCGGGCGATGGTCCGGCTTGTCTGCCGGATCCTCCGGCACCCAGGGAATCCGAGGAGGCGCGATGTCCGATGCCGCAGCGCCGGTGCAGCCCGTCCTGGAACCCGCGGCGGCCGAGTTCGCGAAGGCGACCGCCAACCCGCCGTACCTCGTCGATCTGCCTCCCGCGGAGGGCCGTAAGGCGCTCGACGAGCTGCAGTCCGGCGACATCGACAAGCCCGCCGTCGACGAGGAGTGGATCACCGTCTCGGGCGGTCCGACCGGCAGCGTCCAGGCCCTGATCGTCAAGCCCGCCGGAGCCGACAGGACCCTTCCGGTGATCCTCTACATCCACGGCGCCGGCTGGGTCTTCGGCAACGCCCACACCCATGACCGCCTCGTAAGGGAACTGGCCGTCGGCGCGGACGCCGCCGTCGTGTTCCCCGAGTACGACCTCTCCCCCGAGGCCCACTATCCGGTCGCCGTCGAGCAGAGCTTCGCCGTCGCCCAGTGGGTCGTCGAGCAGGGCGCCACCAGGAACCTGGACGGCGCGCGGCTGGCCGTGGCCGGGGACTCCGTCGGCGGGAACATGGCGGCCGCGCTGACGCTGACGGCCAAGGAGCGCGGCGGCCCCGCGCTGGTGCAGCAGGTGTTGTTCCATCCCGTCACCGACGCCGCCTTCGACACGCCGTCGTACCAGCAGTTCGCCACCGGCTACTACCTGCGCCGCGACAGCATGCGGTGGTTCTGGGACGAGTACACCACCGACGAGGACGAGCGGGCCCGGATCACCGCCTCCCCCCTGCGCGCCACCACCGAGCAGCTGTCCGGTCTGCCGCCGGCGCTGGTCATCATCGGCGAGGCCGATGTGCTGCGCGACGAGGGCGAGGCCTACGCCAACAAGCTGCGCCGGGCCGGTGTGCCGGTGACGGCCGTGCGTTTCCAGGGCATCATCCACGACTTCGTGATGCTCGACGATCTGCGCGGCACTCATGCGGCCCGGACCGCGACCGACCTGGCCGTGCGAACCCTGCGAGCGGCCCTGCACGCCACCTGAGAGCACGGGCCCCGGCGGCCGGCCCGCTACGAGCGGCTGCCGTCGCACACCGACCACACCTCCCGCAGCAGGCTCGGGTAGGCCTCGCCGTACGTGTGGATGCCCGCGTACACGGCGTCCAGAGCCGCCTGCAGCGGGTCGGGGGCGGCGGCTCCGAGCAACGCGGGGACGGCCATGTGCGGCTGGGATACGGGCAAGGAGCGGTCCGGCTCGCCGATCGTGGCACTCAGGATGCGTTCCGCCCCTGCGCCGGCCTCGGGTGCCGGCGGCTCGGTGGGTGTCAGCCCCTGGGCCCACGCGGTCGCGGGGCCCACGATCAGTGCGGTCGGACCGGCTTCGGGTATCGGCAGCGACACCTCCTCCCAGGCGCGCGGTGCCTGGAAAGGCGGGCGCTCGGGAGGCACCGCACGGCCGACGGTCCGGTCCGGGACCCGCGGATCGGCTGCGAGGGCCTGCCACACACGGTCCTCGGCGTCGAGCGGCGGCGGCAGCGGCCGTCTCTCGGTGACGGCGGTGAGTGCCGCGGCGATCCAGTCCAGCTCTGCCAGACCTGCCTCCTCGCAGGCGCGGCGCGCGGCCAGCAGGGCCACCGCCCGCTGTACTTCGGGACCGGCGGCGTCGATGGCGTGTACGAGCGCCGCGTCGAAGTCGAGCACACCCCGCACATTTCCATCGACGTCGCGCAGCGCCTGGCTCGGGGGCCGCCCGCCCCATTCCCAGAGTTCGCAGGCCAGTGCGCGTTCGGTTTCCGCCGCTTCCTCCGCGAGGCGGGCCTGGCGCAGGGCCTCGGCGCGCTCGGCCGGTGTGGGAGGCGGGGGCAGCCGACGGGCGTAGTCATGCCAGTACGCCGCCATCGCCGAGGTCTGTTTCACGAACCGGTCGGGTGCGGGTGGTGCCGGCCAGAACTGCAGGAGGTAGCAGTCCAGTCGAGGCTCGCCGTCCAGCCGGGTGTCGCCCTCGTGCGCGGCGTCCATGCCCGTGGCGCAGTACCGCACCCGGTAGTCGGTCTCCGCCAGACCCAGCTCCCAGGAGCCGTCGCCTCCCCACAGCACCAGCTCGGCGTTGCCCGAGACAGGACGGAAGGACACTTCCACGACGTCCTCCCAGCTCGGCTCCAGCGGTGGAGCCTCGTCGTGCACTTCGACCGTGAACCCCACGTCTCCGGTGTGCAGCCCGGTGGAGAGCCACAGTGTTCCGGGGCTCGCCGCGCCGCACAGTCCGCTGGACTGCCCGGCGAACGCCTCCGCGAGGTCCGGGCCGTAGCTGTCCGGATCGCTCTCGACGTACAGCTGACCGTAATGGACGTGGACTTCCCCCTCGACCGGCCTGCGCACCCTCACCACCCCCATCGATTCCCGGACCCCATCGATTTCCGGAACGGGCCATGCTCGGCCGAATTCCGGAACGGGCCATGCTCGGCACACTACGGCCCGGCACTGACAACACCCCGTTCCACGCCCTCCGCGCTCGCTCCCGCCGCTCGGCGAACGTGGTTTCACCCCTGGGGTGGAGACCATTTCCACCCGTGGGTGCGTGCCTTCCGGGCCGGTGACGGGCCATCGTGGGTGCTGACATCGCCGAAGGTGAGGAGCGTGCGCGATGGCTCTCCCCAGTCTGTTCTCCGTGCTCGGCATCCTGTGCTGGGTCGGGTACGAGGTGCTGTTGCGCCGCCGGGGTCGTGGTGTCCTTCGGTCAGGCCTCGGTCGGCCCGCTACCCCCGGCGGCGCGCTGGCTCGGGGTCGCCGTGCTGGCCGGCGGTCTGGCGCTGCGCGCCTGGGGCATGCGCACGCTGGCCCAGTACTACACACGTACGTTGCGTACGGTCACGGATCAACGTGTGGTCCAGGAGGGGCCGTACAGACTGATCCGGCATCCCGGGTACTGCGGCAGTCTGCTGGTGTGGATCGGATACGCGCTGGGCCTGGGCAGCTGGCCGGCGACCCTGATCGTCACAGCGCTGCTCACGGCCGCCTATGTCTGGCGTATCACCGCGGAGGAACGGCTGCTCATAGCCGCGTTCGGCTCCGCGTACACGGACTATCGCGCGAGAACGAAGCGTCTGGTGCCGTTCGTCTTCTGATCTCCGCCGACCTGCTCCGATCTCCGCTGACGTGCTCCGGCAGGTCGAGGTCCGTTCGCCGCCAGCGTCCCTCTCGTCCCGCCGGTGAGATGGACACATGACTTCACACACGAACCTGAACGGCAAGAAGGCCCTCGTCACCGGCGGCAGCCGGGGCATCGGTGCGGCGACGGCACTGCGACTGGCGCGGGAGGGCGCGGATGTGGCCGTGACCTATGTGCACGGGAAGGAGGCCGCGGAGGAGGTGGTGCGGGCCGTGGAAGCGCTGGGGCGGCGGGCGGTCGCCCTGCGCGCCGACGCCGCGGACGCGCAGGAGGCGGCAGGTGCGGTGGTCCGTGCGGCCGAGGCACTCGGAGGTCTGGACATCCTGGTGAACAACGCGGCCGTCGGCGTCATGCGACCGCTGGAGGACATGTCGCTCACCGACGTCGACCACGTGATCGCGGTGAACGTACGCGGGGTCTTCCTGACCGCCCAGGCCGCCGTCGCGCTCATGGCACCCGGCGGGCGGATCATCACCGTCGGCAGTTGCCTCACCCGGCGCACACCGGGCCCCGGCAGCACGCTGTACACGATGAGCAAGTCGGCGGTCGTCGGGCTGACCAAGGCGCTGGCCCGCGAGCTGGGCGGGAGCGGGATCACCGCGAACGTCATACATCCGGGTCCGATCGACACGGACATGAACCCCGCGGACGGCCCCTTCGCGTCCGACCAGGCAGCCATGACATCTGTGGGCCGTTACGGCACGGCGGAGGAGGTGGCGACCGCGGTGGCCTATCTGGCGGGACCGGAGACGGCGTATGTGACGGGCGCGGAACTCTCGGTGGACGGGGGGTATGCGGCCTGAGCGAGCGGGGCACCACGCGCTCCGCCGGGATGGATTGACCCCATCGACGGGACGGGTTTTGATGGGGCACATGTCGGACGGAGCACCGATCGGGGCCGATCCGATCCTCGCTTTCGCCTCGCAGGAGGCATGGGAAGGGTGGCTGGAGGAGCGGCACGCCGACGTGCGCGGTGTCTGGCTGAAGATCCCGAGAAAGGACTCCGGGATCGACGGCGTCGGCTACCCGGGGGCACTGGAGTCGGCGCTCTGCTTCGGCTGGATCGACGGGCAGAAGAAGAAGCTGGACGAGCAGCACTGGCTGCAGCGCTTCACCCCGCGCCGGCCGGGCAGCAGATGGTCGAAGGTGAACCGGCAGAAGGCCATCGAACTGGCGGAGCAGGGCCGGATGCGACCGGCCGGTCTGCGGGAGGTGGAGAAGGCAAAGGCGGACGGTCGCTGGGAGGCGGCGTACGCCAATCAGCGCACGGCCACGGTCCCCGACGACCTCCGGGCGGCCCTGGACGCCTCGCCTGCGGCGCGTGACTTCTTCGCCACACTCGACAGCCGCAACCGGTACGCGGTCCTCTACCGGATCCAGGACGCGAAGAAGCCCGAGACGCGTGCGGCCCGCATCGAGAAGTTCGTCGCCATGCTCGCCGCGCACCAGAAGCTTCACTGATCGCCGAGGGCACTTGCCTCAAGCGCACTTGAAGGAGATGGCACAGGTGTGCGGTCACATGCCGGTCAACGCCGGTTCGACGAGCGGGACCTGGAGCATCAGCGCGGCCTACGGACAGACCGACGAGGCCCTCATCGACACCGCCGACATGTACGGCGTCGGCGCCAACGAGGAGTTCCTCGCGCCGTTCGTGGCCGCGCATCGCGACGAGATCATCCTGGCCACCAAGTTCGGTATCGGATACCGCGCGGACGACCCCGCATACCGGGCCATCCGCAACGATCCCGGCTACCTCAGGACGGCGGTCGAGGCGAGTCCGCCCCGGCTGAACGTCGAGGTCATCGGCCTGTATTACATGCACCGTCGCGACCCCGTGATCCCGCTGGCCGAGTCGGTCGGCGCCATGGCCGAGCTGGTGCGGGCGTCGCTGTTCAGCCGGGACGTGGAGCGCAGTGTGGTGGGCGCGGCCGCCGAACCGGGTGTCGCCTTCGTGCCGTACTCGCCCCTAGGCGGCGGCTTTCTGACCGGCTCCTTCTCCGACGCGGACAAGGAGCTGTGAAACGCAACGGCCCGCCCCCGTCCCGGACTTCTCGTCCGGAACGGGGGCGAGGGAAAGGACGGACCGGTCAGCCGGCCCGGGGGGACTCAGCGGCCGTTGGCGAAGTGCTTGAAGGCGGCCCTGGTGCCGGAACCGGCGATGCCGTCGATCCCACCGGTGTAGCCCCAGTAGGCCTTCAGCAGGCGCTGCAGGCCCTGGACCGTGCCCTTGCCGACGATGCCGTCGATCGGGCCGGTGTAACCCCAGTACTTCTTCAGGCAGCGCTGGAAGGCCTTCCAGCTGTTGGTGCCGAGCCGGCCGTCGATGGCGCCGGTGTAACCCCAGTACGTCTTCAGCCAGTGCTGGACCTTCTTGGCCTCGGTGGCGTTCAGGCCGAGGTTGTTCACCGCCTGCGGGGTGACGGCCTCGGTGGTCGCCGCCGGGCGGGCGGCCGAGGGCGCGGCGAAGCCGGTGCCCGCGGCGGCGAGGCTGCCGGCGGCCAGGGCGACGACGGTCGTGGCGCTGAGGAGCGTCCTACTGAGGATGGTGGTTCGCATGGTTCTTTCCCCCTGTTGTCGAGTGCCCATCGGCACGCCACAGAAGCTATGCGTACCTGCTTCCGCCGTCGCCAACCGGGGAGTTGACTCCTGGCTCCACCGACCGCGGTAGCGCGGCGCGGCGTACAACCCGCGCGGTATCCGGGCGGGCCGCGGAGCGGTCGGTTCCGGCGGTCAAGAGCGTCTAGCCGGACCCGCCCCGGAGGTGGCGCAGCGCGGCGGCCGCGGCGCCGGCACCGCACATGCCGTGCGCGCCGGGGCCGGGCGGGGTCGCCGCCGAGCACAGGTACACACCCGGCAGGCCGGTCGCGTACGGCTCGGCGGTCGGGCGGGGGCCGAGGATGAGCTGCGGGGTCGTCCGGGCGCCGGTGATGATGTCGCCGCCGGCGAAGTTGGGGTTGGCGGTGGCGAACGCGGCGGGCGGGGTGGCCTGTCGGCCCACGACACGGTCGCGGACGCCGGGGGCGAACCGTTCCAGCTGACGGAGTATCGCTTCGCTCGCGTCCCCGTCGTAGCCGTGCGGGACATGGGCGTAGGTGTACAGGGGGTGGACGTCGCCCACCGAGCGGGAGGGGTCGGCCAGGTACTGCTGGCCGACCAGCACGAAGGGGCGCTCCGGCATACGACCGGCCACGACGTCCCGCTCCGCACGGACCACCTCGGCCGACGGGCCGCCGAGGTGCACGGTGCAGGCCCGTCGCGCGTGTTCGTTCGTCCAGGGCACGCCCCCTTCGACGGCCAGGTCGAGCTTGAAGGCCGCGGGTGCGCGGCGAAAGCGCCGGTAGGCGCCCCGCACCCGGGCCGGGAGCCGGTCCCCGTAGAGCGCGGCGACCTGGCCGGGGTCGAGGTCGAGGAGGGTGACGTCGGCGGGCGGGAGCTGCCGGTGGTCGGTGACGCGGACGCCGGTGTGGATGGTGCCGCCGTGCTTGCGCAGCACCGTTTCCATGCTGCGGGCGATGGACTGTGAGCCGCCTTCGGCCACGGCCCAGCCGGCGGCGTGTCCCGCGGTGAGGATGCCGAGCCCGCTCGCCGAGGTGAACGGGCGCGACAGCGGACGGAAGGCGTGCGCCGCGACGCCCGCCCACAGGGCCCGCGCCTGCGGGGTGGTGAAGAGACGGGCGAGGACGGTGGCGGGAAGGGTGGTGGGCAGGCCGAAGCGGGCGAGCAGCAGCGGGTGCGAGGGGATGCGTAGCAGGGGGCCCATCACCTCGTGCGCCAGTGCGTCCCAGTGCCGTACCGGAGTGGCGAAGAGGGCGCGGTAGCGGTCTCCGTCGGGCCCGAGCATGCGGGCGGTGGCCTCGACGGACCGCAGCAGTACCCCGGCGCTGCCGTCGTCCAGCGGGTGGACGCAGTCGATGTCCGCCGTGAGCCAGCGCAGCCCGTGTTCTTCGAGGCCGAGCGCGCGCAGGGCCGGGGAGGTGACCGCCGTGGGGTGGACGGCCGCGCAGTGGTCGTGCAGGAGCCCCGGCAGCAGTGCCTCATGGCTGCGGGTGCCGCCGCCGACCTCGTCGGCCGCCTCCAGCAGCGTGACGTCCAGTCCCGCCCTGGCGAGCAGAGCGGCGCCGGCGAGCCCGTTGGGTCCGCCGCCGACCACCACGGCGGACGTCATGCGGTACACCTCGACCTGATCGCGTTCGAGGGGGCGCGAGGTGGCGTCGTGGGTCTCATGGGTCCGAGTCTGCCGGTGAACAGGTCCGTTCTCCCAGTGGATCCGTGCGCTCACCGCTCGCCGCGTGGCTCGAAGCCGCCGCTCGCACGAGGAGGGCGCCGGCCACGGATGCTGCCGGCGCCCTCGGTCCCCTCCCGGTCCCTCCCGGGCTTCAGGACTGGGGCCGCTTGCCGTGATTGGCGGCGTGGTTGCGCCGCGACTTCTTCTTCCGGCGTCGCTTCGAGGACATCGAAACCTCCTGTGGGGAGCGGGGATCTGGTGAGGGCAGGGGCTCGGACACCGTGCCGGTGTCAGCTCTGCTCGCGGTCGGTCTCGGGCTGTTCCTCCTCGCGCTGGGGTCCGGAGTCCTCCCACTTGCCGACCGGCAGCCCCGTCTCCCGGCGGTCCTCGCGGGTGCGCTCGTCGCGTTGTGCCTCGTCGGGCCGGCGCGGCGCGCCCCGGCCGTGACCGGTGTCCGGGTCTTTCCCGACCCGCTCGTCGGGCTTGTGGTGATGGTGCGCCATGGAGACCTCCGTCATCGCTGCGTCATCGCTGCGTCATCGCTCCGTCGGCGCGGCGCCGGTCTCGGCGGGCTCGTCGGAGCTGCTGTTCTTCCGCACCGTGCAGTGCAGGGAGTCGTGCTGGACGTCGGCGACGATGGTGTCTCCCGGCTCGGCCTCGCCGCCGAGCAGCAGGGTGGCGACCCGGTTGTCGAGTTCCGCCTGGATCGTGCGGCGCAGCGGCCGGGCACCGAACTCCGGCTGATGGCCGTGCGCGATCAGCAGCTTCTTCGCGGCCTCGGTCACCTCCAGCGTCATCCCCTGGGCGTGGACGCGGCGCTTGCTCTGCTCCAGCAGATGGTCGACGATCTCCCCCAGGTGGTCCTCGGTCAGACCGTGGAAGATGATGATGTCGTCGATCCTGTTGAGGAACTCCGGCAGGAACCTCGTCCGCAGATCCTCCGTCAACGCGTCCTTCAGCTCCGACACATCGCCCTTGTGATCGAGGATCCGGTGTGCCCCGATGTTGGAGGTCATGATGATGACGCAGTGCCGGAAGTCGACCGTGCGGCCCTGGGCGTCGGTGAGCCGGCCGTCGTCCAGGATCTGCAGCAGTGTGTTGAAGACGTCCGGGTGTGCCTTCTCCACCTCGTCGAACAGCACCACGCTGTAGGGCCGGCGGCGCACCTTCTCCGTCAGCTGGCCCGCTTCCTCGTAGCCGACGTATCCGGGAGGGGCACCGACGAGCCGGGCGACGGTGTGCTTCTCCTGGAACTCGCTCATGTCGAACCGGATCATCCGGTCCTCGTCCCCGAACAGCAACGCGGCCAGGGTCTTGGCGAGTTCGGTCTTGCCGACACCCGTGGGGCCGAGGAAGAGGAAGGATCCCACCGGCCGGTTCGGGTCCCCCATCCCGGCCCGGTTCCGCCGTACCGCCTGGGACACGGCCGTGACGGCCTCGTCCTGGCCGACGATCCGGGCGTGCATCTGCTCCTCGAGCCTGAGCAGCTTCTCCTTCTCGCTCGCCGTCAGCTGCGCCACCGGGATCCCGGTACGGCGCGAGACGACATCGGCGATGTCCGCGGCCGTCACCGACACCACACCCTCGCGGCGCTCCTCGATGCCGGCGAGTTCGCCCTCCACCTCCGCGATCTGCCGCTTCAGCTCCGACGCCTTCTCGAAGTCCTCCACGGACACGGCCTGTTCGAGTTCGCGGCGGAGCCCGGCGACGCGGTCCTCGCGGCTGACGATCTCCGTGGACCGGCCCGCGCTGCGCAACCGGACCCGGGCCCCGGCCTGGTCCATCACGTCGATCGCCTTGTCGGGCAGGAAGCGGTCGGTGATGTAGCGGTCGGACATCTCGGCGGCGGCCGCCAGCGCGCCGTCGTCGAAGCGGACCTGGTGGTGTGCCTCGTAGGAGTCCCGCAGTCCCTCCAGGATCTGTACGGTCTCCTCGACCGTCGGCTCGGGCACCATCACCGGCTGGAACCGGCGCTCCAGCGCGGCGTCCTTCTCCACGTACTTGCGGTACTCGTCGATCGTCGTGGCGCCCACGACATGCAGCTCGCCTCGGGCGAGTGCGGGCTTGAGCATGTTGCCGGCGTCCATCGACCCCTCGCCGGTCGCCCCCGCGCCCACCACCGTGTGCAACTCGTCGATGAACAGGATGATCTGGCCCTTGGCCGCCCGGACGTCCTCGATGACCTTCTTCAGCCGCTCCTCGAACTGCCCCCGGTACTGCGCGCCCGCCACCATGCCCGACAGATCCAGCGCCACCACCCTCTTGTCCTTCAGGGTGTCGGGCACCTCCCCCGCCACGATCCGCTGTGCCAGCCCCTCCACGATGGCGGTCTTGCCGACACCGGGTTCGCCGATCAGGACGGGGTTGTTCTTGGAACGCCGGGAGAGGATCTCGACGGTCTGCTCGATCTCCTCGCCGCGCCCCACCACCGGGTCGAGCCTGCCCGCCCTGGCTTCTTCGGTCAGGTCCCGGCCGAACTCGTCCAGCGTCGTGGCCGGCTGTCCGCGTTCCGCGGGCAGTGCGTCGGCGCGGGCGGCCTGTTCGGTCAGATCCGCCAGCTTCTGTGTGTCCCGGCCTTCGGCGCGCAGCAGCTTGGCGGCGCCCGTGTCTCCGTCGCCGAGCAGCGCGCCGAGGATGTGCTCGGGGCCGATGTAGGACACACCGGCGGCCTGCGAGTGGGCGTAGGCGGCACCGAGGGTGCGTTTGGCCGCGGGGGTGAGGCCCGGTTGCGCGGACGGCTCGCCGGACTCACGCGGCAGGATCTTGGCGATCTCGGCCGCGAGCGCGTCGGGATCGACACCCACCTGGGAGAGCAGTCTGCGGGACGGCTCGACCTGCGTGGCCGCCCACAGCAGATGTTCCGTGTCCAGATCGGACGTGCCGTCCTCGACCGCCCGCCGCGCGGCGAGGCTCAGCAGTTCCTGCGACGACTCCGTCAGCAGCCGGCCGATGGGCACGCGCTGTACCGCGGGAGGTGAGGACGCCGGCGACATCCCGAAGAACCGGTTGAACAACTCGCTGAAGGGATCCGACGAACCGAACGGTGCACCGAACGACATCGACATGACTGCTCCTGGACGTGGGGCCGGTGATCCGCGCGGGGTCGTTGTTCCGGGGTCCGTACTCACTGAACCCCGCCGGACACAGCACCGCAAACGGAGGACACGTATCACCACGTCCGACAACGTTGAGTCACCGCCCCTCGCTCGTCCGTAGCTCCCGCACGGCCGCGGACTGGCTTTGCGAGCGGCGGTCGGGTACACCCGTGCCGTGCTCTTCCGTCAGCTGGAATATCTCGTCGCCCTCTCCCGGGAGCGGCATTTCGCCCGTGCCGCCCAGTCCTGCCATGTCTCCCAGCCCGCGCTGTCGGAGGCGCTGCGCAAGCTGGAGGAGGAGCTCGACATGCCGCTGGTGCGGCGCGGCCGCAGGTACGAGGGCCTCACCCCGGAGGGGGAGCGCATCGTCGTCTGGGCGCAGCGGATCCTCGCCGACCGTGACGCCCTGTAGGACGGGGTCGACGCGCTGCGCAGCGGGTTGAGCGGCCGGATACGGATCGGTTCCGTGCCGACCGCGTCCGGCGCCGTCGCCCAGCTGACCGGCCCGTTCTGCGCGGCACATCCACCGGTCACGGTGGAGGTGATCGCGGATCTGCAGTCGGTGGACATCCTTCGGCAGCTGCAGAACTTCGAGCTGGACGCCGGGATCACCTATCTGCGTGAGGATCTGTCGGCGCACTTCCACACGGTTCCGCTGTATCAGGAGCGCTACGTCCTGCTGCTCACGGCCGCCGACGGCCTGGCCCGGCGTACGACGGCCACGTGGGCGGAGGCGTCACGGCTGTCGCTGTGCCTGCTGACCCCGGCGATGCAGGGGCGCCGGGTGCTGGACGAACTGTTCGCGCGGGCCGGGACACAGCCCTCGCCACGGCTGGAGACCGACTCCGTGGCGGCGCTGTTCGCCCATGTGCGGACGGGACGGTGGGCGAGCGTCGTACCGCATGCCTGGCTGCATGTGTTCGGTGTCCCGCCGGGGATGCGGGCCGCACCGCTGGTCGAGCCCGCCGCCGCGGTGCCCGTGGGCCTGGTGGTCGCCGCCCGGGAACCCGACTCGGTGATGGCGCGGGCCCTGACGGACATCGCCCGCACGACCGACGTGGCCGCCGCGCTGGAACGCGTGCCCGGAGACCCGGGCCGCTAGCCGTGTCCGGGCGGGTGCGGATTCAGCTGGGGCGGTCGGCGTCGGCGGATGTGGGCTCCATGCGGATCAGCACGGCTTTGGACGTGGGGGTGTTGCTGATGTCGGCGACGCTGTCCAGCGGCACCAGGACATTGGTCTCGGGATAGTAGGCGGCGGCGGAGCCGCGGCTGATGAGGTAGGCGACGACGTGGAAGTCCCCCGCCCGGCGCTCCGGCCCGTCGTGCCAGACGGCCACCAGGTCCACCCGGTCACGGTCGGCGAACCCGAGGGCCGTGAGGTCGGCGGGGTTGACGAGCACGACCCGGCGGGCGTCGTGGATGCCGCGGTAGCGGTCGTTCATCGCGTACGGCACGGTGTTCCACTGGTTGTGGGAGCGCAACGTCTGCAGCAGCAGACGGCCCTCGGGGATGTCGGGCATCGTGAACTCGTTGACGGTGAACACGGCCTTGCCGCCCGGTGTGCGGAACACCCGCTGGTTGACCGGGTTGGGCAGCCGGAAGCCACCGGCCCCGGCCACCCGGGCGTTGAAGTTCTCGAAGCCTGGTACGACGCGGGCGAAACGGTCGCGGACGGTGCCGTAGTCCGCCTCGAACTCCTCCCAGGGGATGGCCGGTGTGTCGCCGAGGGTGGCGCGGGCCAGCCGGCTGATGATCGCGACCGCGCTGAGCAGGTGCGGGGAGGCGGGTGGCAGGCGGCCGCGGGAGGCGTGCACCTCGCTCATGGAGTCCTCGACGGTGATGAACTGCTCGCCGGACGCCTGGACGTCGCGGTCGCTGCGGCCGAGGGTGGGCAGGACGAGGGCGGTGTCTCCACAAACCGTGTGGGAGCGGTTGAGCTTGGTCGAGATGTGCGCGGTGAGCCGGCAGCGGCGCATCGCCTCCTCGGTGACCCGGCTGTCGGGTGTGGCCCGTACGAAGTTGCCGGCCACGCCGAGGAAGACCTTCGCGGTGCCGTCGCGCATGGCCAGGGATGGCGTCGGCGGAGTCCAGTCCGTGGTGTGCGGGCGGGGTGAAGCCGAACTCTCGGCCCAGGGCATCGAGGAACGTCTGGGGCATGCGCTCCCAGATGCCCATGGTGCGGTCGCCCTGTCCGTTGCTGTGGCCGCGCACCGGACACACCCCCGCGCCGGGCCTGCCGATGTTGCCGCGCAGCAGCAGGAAGTCGACGACTTCGCGGATGGTGGGGACGCCGTGCTTGTGCTGGGTGAGTCCCATGGCCCAGCAGACGATGATCTTCCCGCTCCGCAGCACGAGGTCGTGGACGCCTTCGATCTCCTCGCGAGCGATCCCGGTCGCGGCGAGGACGCCCTCCCACGAAACCTTCCGGGCATGGTCGGCGAAATCGGTGAAGCCGGTGGTGTGCGCGCTGATGAAGGCGTGGTCGAGCACGGTGCCGGGCCGCTCGTCCTCGGCCTCCAGCAGCAGCCGGTTGAGCGCCTGGAACAGGGCGAGATCGCCGCCGGGGCGGATCTGCAGGAACCGGTCGGCTATCGCCGTGCCCCGGCCGAGGACTCCGCGGGCCTTCTGCGGATGCTTGAAGCGGATGAGTCCGGCCTCCGGCAGCGGGTTGACCGCGATGACCTTTCCGCCGTTGCGCTTGGTCTCCTCCAGCGCGGTCAGCATCCGCGGATGGTTGGTGCCCGGGTTCTCCCCCACGGCGAAGACGAGGTCCGCGGTGTGGATGTCGTCCAGGGAGACACTGCCTTTGCCGATGCCCAGTGTCTCCTGCAGCGCGGAGCCGCTGGACTCGTGGCACATGTTGGAGCAGTCCGGCAGGTTGTTGGTGCCGTAGGCGCGGGCGAAGAGCTGCAGCAGGAAGGCGGCTTCGTTGTTGAGCCGGCCGGAGGTGTAGAAGAGGGTCTCGTCCGGGGAGTCCAGCCGGCGCAGTTCCCCGGCGAGGACGTCGAACGCCTCGTCCCAGCCGATCGGTTCGTAGTGGGTGGCGCCCGGCCGCTTGATCATCGGCTCGGTCAGCCGGCCCTGCTGATTGAGCCAGTAATCGGATCTGGCGCCCAGTTCGGCGATCGAATTCCGGCGGAAGAACTCGGCCGTGATCCGCCGCGAGGTGGCTTCGTCGGCGATGTGCTTGGCGCCGTTCTCGCAGTATTCGTTTCAGGTGCCGTTTGCCCGGCGCGGGCTCGGGCCAGGCGCATCCCGGACAGTCGAACCCTTTGGCCTGATTGATGTTCAGCAGGGTCAGCGCGGTGCGTCGTACGGTCGCCTGGCCCAGCACGTACTGCAGTGCGTGCGTGACCGCCGGCACACCGGTCGCCCAGCTCTTGGGCGGGGTGACCGTCAGATCGTCGCCGGGGTCCTCGATCTCGCTCAGGATCCGGTCCGCCTCTTTCTGTTGTGACCGCAGGACAGAATCCGCCCCTGCCCGCAGACAAGTCAAAGAGGCCTTCTCGATCACTTGATAAGTGCGGGCTATCGAATAGGAGCCGCCTATCGGTAAACAAACCAGGCCTCTTTGAGTTTCGCCGGACGGCTGTTCAACGATGACCGGCATGACGGCATCCCGGACGGCCGACGGCCTGGCAGCGAACGGATCGCGGACCGAGCCCGGCGCGCTCCGGTCCGCCCGGACCTGGGAGCGGGCCCGCTCGATCGCCCGGTCCTGCGCCGGGCAGCCGCTGCCCTCGGTCCCCCGCGCCCTGGCCGACGCGCTGGGGCACGCGCTGGCCGAACCGCTCCTGGCACTCACCGACCTGCCACCGTTCGCGACGGCCGCGATGGACGGCTGGGCCGTGTCCGGACCGGGCCCCTGGCGGCTCGCCGGCGCCGGTGTCCTGGCCGGCCAGGAGCCCCTGCCGCTCGGGCGGGACACGGCCGTCCCCATCGCCACCGGCGCCCCGGTGCCCGCGGGCGCGACCGCCGTGCTGCGGCACGAGCACGGTGCGGCGGACACCGCGCGGGGCAGGCTCGACGACCGCTCCCCCGCACCGGTGCCCGAGAGTCAGGACATCCGGCCGCGCGGCCAGGAGTGCCGCTCCGGCGAGCCGCTGCTCCCCGCCGGCACCACCGTGACCGAGCGGGTGCTGGGCCTGGCGGCGGCGGCCGGGTACGACCGGCTGACGGTGCACCGCCGGCCGAGTGTGGAACTGTTCGTCCTCGGCGACGAGTTGCTCACGCGGGTCGCGCCGCGCGCGGGGCGCGTCCGTGACGCGCTCGGCCCACTGCTGCCGCCGTGGCTGCACGCGTGCGGCGCCGAGCTGATCGGCCGCCGGCTGATCGCCGACGACCTCGCCGCGCTGCGGGAGGCCGTGCTCCGCTCGCCCGCCGATGTCGTGGTCACCACCGGCAGCACGGCCGCCGGACCGGTGGACTTCCTGCACGACACGCTGCGGGCGGTGAACGCCCGGCTCCTGGTCGACTCCGTGGCCGTACGCCCTGGTCACCCCATGCTGCTCGCCGAGCTGCCCGCCACCGCCGACGGACGGGCGCGCCGGCTCGCCGGGGTGCCCGGCAACCCGCTGGCCGCCGTGGCCGGCCTGGTCACCCTGGCCGAGCCGCTGCTCAGCCGTCTCGGCGGGCGTCACGGTGCCGAGCCGCTCCGGCTGACGGCCGGCTCCGCACTGCCGGGGCATCCGCGCGACACCCGGCTGCTGCCGGTGTTCACGGCGGGCCAAGAGGTCTCGCCGCTGCCGTTCGACGGTCCGGCGATGCTGCGGGGCCTCGCCCTGGCGGACGGTCTCGCGGTGCTCCCGCCGGGCGGCGCCCCGGTGGACCTGCTGGAACTGCCCCGCCGCTGAGGCCTCGGCGGCCCGCCCGCCGGGCCCATGACCGTGTCGTGCGCGGGACAGGACCTAGCATGACAGCATGCGCCATGTGGTGACCGATGCCGACACCGCTGCGGTGGTGGGCAGCGGGGATGTGCCCGTTCTCGCCACCCCCCGGTTGATCGCCTGGCTGGAGGCGGCCACCGTACGGGCCGCCGCCCCCTTCACCGAGCCCGGACAGACCACGGTCGGCACCGAGGTGCGGATCCAGCATGTACGGGCCACGCCGGTCGGCGGCCGGGTGGAGGTGAGCGCCGAACCCGCCGCCTCCGTGACGGGCGGGCGGCTCACCTTCGCGGTGCGGGCCGTCGACGGCTCGGGCCAGCTGGTCGCGAGCGGCGAGATCGATCGGGCGGTCGTCGACCGGCAGCGGTTCCTGGCGCGCACACCGCACCCGGCGGCGGACCGCTGACCGGCGGGTCCGCCCGGTCTCACACGGGCGTGTGGCCCCGGAGGTATTCGCGTACGACGGCCGGGAGCGCGGCGTCGACGGCCTCGCGGACCGGCGCCCAGCGCACCCGGTCCCGGGCGAGGTCCGCCCCGTCCGACGGGGACTCGCTCAGCAGCTGGCACACCACGGCCGACGCGCCGTCCGCCGGGACGCGGCCGTGCGGGGTGAGGCTCTCGGTGCCGTCGACGAGGTACCCGGTGAGTTCGTAGACGACGCGCGCCGCGGTGGCCTCCGCCGGTTCGGCCGGTTCGGGGGTACCCGATGGCAGCGCCCAGCCGTCTCCGTCGTCCACCAGCAGCAGCCGTCCGTCGTACAGGACGACGGCCTGTACGACGCCCTCGGCGGGCTCCAGCGCCATGACACGGACCAACCCCTCTCCCGGCGCGCTCGGCCGGGTTCCCCTCCCCTACCCAGGGCCGGCCGGTCGTGCACCGACGCCGTGACACTTCTCGGTCCGCGCCCGGGGTTTCCGGTGCGGTGAAGGGTGGAGCGGGCGGTCAGTACAGCATCAGCAGGTCTCCGGGCCGTACCCGCACGGTGACCGGGAGGGTGGCGTCGACCTCGCCGTCGGCGCCGTAGGGGACGGGCCGGGCGGCCTCGATGCGCAGTTCCTTGCCGCGCAGGACGCGCACCTCGGGGCGGCGGACGTGGCCGCCCGTCTTCAGCTCGCTCATGAGGGTGAAGAAGAGCCGGCGCGGTGCCTCGCGGATCATCACCACGTCCAGCAGTCCGTCATCGACCCGCGCATCAGGGGCGATGAGCCGGCCGGAGCCGTAGTACGGGGAGTTGGCGGCGACGACCGTGTAGCCGCGGTGGGTGTGCTCCTCGCCGTCGACGGTGACGCGGTAGTCGGCCGCTCGCCAGGTGGTGACGGCGCGCAGGCCGCCCGCGTAGTAGGAAGCGGCACCGCGCAGCAGCCGGGCGTGGTTGGCGTGCCGGTTGGCGACAGCGTCCACGCCGGCATAGACGCTGCCCAGGACCACGGTGCGCGGATGGACCGCCGACTCCACCTCGATGGTGTCGACCGGCCGCGGCTCGGCGTGCAGCAGGATGCCGGCGAGTGCGGCGGGGTCGGCGGGCAGCTTCAGCGCGCGGGCGAAGTCGTTGCCGCGTCCCGCGGGAACCAGACCGAGGACGGTTCCGGTGCCGCTCAGTGCCCCGCCGATGCCGCCGGCGATGCCGTCACCGCCGACGGCCAGGACGATCCGGCCACGCTCACCGGCGCGGCGGGCGATGTCCTGGGCGTGGGCGAGGCTGTGGCTGTACTCCGTCTCCAGCTCGGCCCCGGCCTCACGGAGCAGCCGGGCCAGCCGCAGCAGCGTCGCCGCCCCGGTGGAGCCGCCCGCGGTGGGGTTGACGACGGCGGTGAACTGTCGCATCGGTGTGCCTCCGAAGCAGGCGGGTCGGGTGGGTCGGTCGTGTGTGGTGGGTCAGTCGGTGGGGAGCAGGACACCGGGGTTGAGCAGGCCCTCGGGGTCGAGGCGGTCCTTCACGGCGCGCAGCGCCGCGATGCCGAGCGGTCCGGCCTCCCGGACGTACCAGTCCCGGTGGTCGGTGCCGACCCCGTGGTGGTGGGAAATGGTGCCACCCGCCGCCAGCACCGCTTCGTTGGCCGCGTGCTTGGCGGGCGTCCAGTGGGCCAGCGGGTCCTCGCCCTGGGCGCTGACGACCGTGAAGTAGAGCGAGGCGCCGTTCTCGTACACGTGGGAGATATGGCACATCACCAGGGGCGGGGTGCCGGCCTCGGCGAGGGTCTCGGTGAGCGCGGTGCGCACCGTCGTGTAGAGGTCGGGGATACGGGACCAGAAAGCCGCCGTCTCCAGGGTCTCGGCGAAGGCGCCGACGTCGAGCAGGGCGTCACGCAGATACGGCGCCGAGAAGCGGCCGTGCGCCCAGCGCTCGCCCGGTTCGGCGCCGACGAGGGTGCCGCCGCAGGCGGTGAGGACGGCCGCCGCCTGCTCGCGGCGCTGTGCGGTGTCCTCGGCCGTGCCCTCGTAGCCGGTGATGGCGAGGCAGCCGGCCGCGCTCTGGGACAGGTCGCCGCCGATGGCGTCGGGCTGGGCCAGGCCGATCAGCGTCTCGGTCTCGTCGGACAGCCGCAGCACGGTCGGCCGGGGTCCGTCCTGGGCGAGCCGGCGCAGGGCCGCGCCGCCCTCCTCGAACGAGGCGAACCGCCAGCCCTCGTAGACGCGTACCTCGGGCAGCGGGCGGATGCGGACGACGACGGAGGTGATGACACCGAAGGCGCCCTCCGAGCCGAGGATCAGCTGCCGCAGGTCGGGGCCGGCGGCCGAGCGCGGGGCGCGGCCGGTCTCGACGGTGCCCTCGGGGGTGGCGAGGGTCAGGCCGAGGACCATCTCGTCGAAACGGCCGTACCCGGCGGACGCCTGGCCGCTGGAGCGGGCGGCGGCGAAACCGCCGATGGTGGCCCATTCGAAGGACTGCGGGAAGTGACCGAGGGTGAAGCCGTGTCCGGCGAGCAGGGCCTCGGCCTCGGGGGCGCGCAGTCCGGGCTGGAGGACGGCGGTGCGCGAGACGGCGTCCAGGTCCAGCAGACCGTTCATCCGGCGCAGATCCAGGGCGATGAAGGCGGCGCGCTCGGGGGCGAGTCCGCCGACGACCGAGGTGCCACCGCCGAAGGGGACGACAGCGAGGCCGTGCGCCGCGCAGGCGCGCAGGACGGCGAGGACCTCGTCGTGGGTGGCGGGCAGGACCACGGCCCGCGGGACGTCCGAGAAGTCCCCGGCGCGGATGCGCAGCAGGTCGGGGGTGGACTTGCCGCGGGTGTGGCGGACCCGGCTCTCGCTGTCGGTGCGCACATGCTCCTCGCCGCCGACGGCCTCGGCGAGCGCCTTGAGCGCGGCCGGGTCGGCCGTGGTGCCGGGCAGGCGGATGTCGTCCAGGCAGAGCGCGGGGGTGGTGCGGGGCTTGACGCCGAGCAGGTCGCGCAGCAGGCCGGTCACCGAGTCGGGCAGCGGTGCCGCCTTGGCCGGGTCGCCCCAGCCGTTCCACAGCATGTCCATCGAAGGGTCGTCCTCACAGATCGGTGTGCTCGGTTCGGTGTGCTCGGTTGCGCGCGGCGGCCCGGCGGCCGTCCCGGGACGGCGGTGTCCGCTCCCGTCCGGCCCCCGGGGCGTTACACTGTGACACATGACGCCTATTCGTCACAACGGTTCGGACAATGATCATGTGCTCGACGCGGTACGCGACTGTGTGCTGGCCGTCGGAGTGCGCCGCACCACCCTCGCCGACGTGGCCCGCCGCGCCGGCGTCTCCCGGATGACGCTGTACCGGCGCTGGCCGGACCTGCGGACCCTGGTGGGCGATCTGATGACCCGTGAGTGGATCGACGTGGCCACCCGCGCGATTCCCGAGCCCGCCACCGGCATCGCCACGCGCACCCGGATCGTGGACGGACTGGTGGCGGGGGTCGAGGCGTTCCGGGCGCACCCGCTCTTCCGCAAGATCGTCGACGTCGATCCGGAACTGCTGCTCCCCTATGTGCTCGACCGGCGCGGAGCGAGCCAGGAGGCGCTGCTGGCGCTGCTGGCCGACGCGCTGCGCGCAGGCCGCACGGACGGGTCGGTACGCCCCGGCCATGTCGAACGGCAGTCCCGCGCCCTGCTGTTGACCGTGCAGTCCTTCGCCCTGTCCCTGCGCACGATGACCGACGAGGACGATCCGGAGCTGGACTCCGCCGCCTTCCTCGGTGAGCTGCGCGCCCTCCTGGAGAGGACCCTCACGCCATGAGCCACACCAGCGCCCACCCCGGCTCGTCCCTCGACGCCCCCCGTCGCGGCCGGGAACTGGCCGAGGCCACGGACGGCAGGATCGCCGACGTCCTGGTCGTCGGACTCGGCGCCACCGGGGCCGGAGCCGCGCTGGACGCGGCCGCCCGTGGGCTGGAGGTCGTCGCGGTCGACGCCCATGACCTGGCCTTCGGCACCTCCCGCTGGAGCTCGAAGCTCATCCACGGCGGGCTGCGCTATCTGGCCTCCGCCCAGTTCGACGTCGCGCACGAGAGCGCGGTCGAACGCGGGGTGCTGATGACCCGCACCGCCCCGCACCTGGTGGCCGCCCAGCCCTTCGTCCTGCCGCTCACCCCGCTGGTGTCCAGGTCCCAGGCGTCACTGGCGTGGGCCGGATTCCGCGCCGGGGACATGCTGCGGATGGCGGCCCGGACGCCCCGGCAGGTGCTCCCCGCGCCCCGTCGGCTGTCGGCCACGGAGGCCCGGCATCTGGCGCCCTCGGTGCGCTCGGCCGGGCTGCGCGGCGGACTGCTGTCCTGGGACGGCAAGGTGACCGACGACGCCCGGCTGGTCACCGCACTGGCCAGGACGGCCGCCGCACGCGGGGCACGGGTACTGACCCGGGTCAGGGTGCTGGAGCTGACCGGCACCGGCGCCCGGATCCGCGACGAACTCACCGGCGAGGAGGGCGAGATCAGGGCCCGCGCGGTGATCAACGCGGCCGGGGTGTGGGCGGGCGACCTCGTCGAGGGCATCCGGATCCGGCCGTCCCGCGGCACCCATCTGGTCCTGCGCTCGGAGCGGCTCGGCGCATTGCCGGCCGGACTGCACATTCCGATCCCCGGTGAGACCAACCGCTTCGTCCTGGTCCTGCCCCAGGGCGACGGCCGGGTCTACGTCGGCCTCACCGACGAGCCGGTCGAGGGCGGCATACCGGATGTCCCGGAGGTGCCCGAGACCGACATCGGTTTCTTGCTCGACGTGCTCGGATCCGCGCTGGACACTCCCGTGATCCGGGAGGAGGTCGTCGGCGCCTTCGCGGGACTGCGTCCGCTGCTGGACATGTCCGGGCACGACACCCGCTCCGGCGCGCCCGCCCGCACCTCCGACATCTCCCGACGGCACGCGGTGCTGACCTCCCCGGACGGCATCACGACGATCGTCGGCGGCAAGCTCACCACCTACCGGCGGATGGCGCAGGACGCCGTGGACGCCGCGATCACCGCCCGGGGGCTGCCCGCGGCGCCCTCCCCCACCGCCGTGCTGCCCCTGGTCGGCGCCGCCGCGCCCGAACGGCTGCGTGCCCTGTCCGCGCCCCGCCGGCTGGTCCGCCGCTACGGCACCGAGGCCGAGGCCGTCCACGCCCTGGCGGCCGAGGACTCCGCCCTGGCCGAGCCCGTGCTGCCGGGCCACCCGGTGACCCGCGCCGAACTGCTGTGGGCCGTCCGGCACGAGGGCGCCCTGGACGAGTCCGACCTCCTGGACCGGCGCACCCGCATCGGCGTGGTCCCGAAGGACCGCGCCGAGGTGCTTTCCGTGGCACGCAACCTGCTGGCGGAGGCGACGGCCACACGGCGCTGAGGTGCCGGCCGGACCGGACGGCGGGAAGGCTCGGCAGCGGCAGCGGCAGCGGGAACAGGGGCGGGAGCGGGAGCGTCAGAGCAGACGGCGGATGTCGCCGCGGACGCGGTAGAAGCCGCCGGACGCGGGGTGCAGGGCGTCCACGACGTAGCGGGCGCCCGGCTGCCGTATGGCGCGCGGGAACTGGACGTTCCAGGAGGTGTCATAGCCCTCGGACACCACGTGCACGCGGAGCCGGCCGCTCTCCTGCACGCACTCCACCACCACGGCACCGGCGGGAGCCTGGGCGACGGTGGACACCTCGGCCACGGCGGTCGCGGGGGCGTACGTGGGCAGGGCGGCGGCGAGTTTGACGTCCCGTGCCACCGGCACCGTGCCCTGCTGAGCCGCGGTGATGGCCGACTCGCTCGCGTCGACGCATACGAGCGAACCCTCGGTGGTCACCAGATACAGCCGTTCGTCGCGGTACTGCATCGACAGCGCCGAGCCGCCGCCGGTGCCGAGCTTCCACAGGCGTGTGCCGTGCCGGTCGAAGCAGTAGACGGACGAGGCGGAGTCCCCGGCGAAGACGAACCGGCCGCCCGGAGAGGTGGCACACGAGTAGACCGGGCTGTCGCAGGAGTACGTCGCCTCGATCGAGCCGGTCGCCTTCGACAGCCGCTGGACCACGCGGTGCCCGGTCCCGGCGTAGACGGCGTCGTCCTCCTGCCAGCCGAAGAGCACGCTGCCCCGGGTGGCGGTGTGCCACAACTCGCCGCCGCCGTCGGGTGCGTAGGCCGTCACGCCGCGGTGGTGGCCGTGGTAGACGGCGCGGTCGTCGGCGCGGACCATCCAGGCGTGCTCGCCCTGGCTGCGGCGGGCCCACTGGTGTTCGTCCTCGTGGTCGATGACGGTGAGCCGGCCGTCGCGGTCCGAGACGTTGAGGATGCCTTCGTGGATGTCCAGCCAGAAGATGTCGACGTCGGCGGCGATGTCGTAGGCGGCGAACGGCAGCTTGGAGGAGAGGTCGTAGACCTTGCCGTCGTCACAGCCCGCGTAGATCCAGAAGTCGTCGGCGACCAGGCACTTCACCCCGTCCGGCAGGCTGAACCGGGCGAGGACGGCGCCGTCGTGGCCCAGGGTGTAGACGTCACCGGCCTGATTGCCCACCCAGCAGTGCTCGTCGTCGACGTGGATGCCGAACGCGGCGGAGCCGGTGCGGAACCGCCACAGCACGGGTGCCACGGCCCGAGCGGTCGACGGGGCGGAGGCGACCTGGCGCCGGGTCACCGCGCGCGGGGCGCGCCGGCCCTGGACGGCCGGGGCGTAGCCCTTGCGGACCTTCTCGCCCACCTTCTTCGCGGCGGCCGCCCTGGCCTTCTCGACGGTCGGGAAGGACGTCGTCTGGACCTGCCCGGCTGCGCCGATCCTGCCGTACCGCACCGTCACCACCAGGCCGTCGACGGTCACTTCGTAGAACTTGTGGGCTCCCCCGCCCTCCTGCGACAGCTCCAGATACGTCGTCGACACCGCGGACGCCGTGGACATGGCAGACCCCTCCCCAGGGACGGGCCCGCGGCCGTTTCCGGCAGGCCCTCACTGATCAAACCGTAAGGGCGACCACTGACAACGGGCCGCGCCCGGCGGGCGCCGCCTCAGCTCCCGCTGTCGCCGCGAGACGTCAACGCGCCCATTGCGCCCACCAGTTGGCGCAGGCAGTCGACCGCAAGGGCGGCCGGTGCGGCCTCGCCCGTGACGGCGGCCTCCGTGCCGGCCCAGGTCTCGAGCGCGATCCGGATGGCGTCCGTGGCCGCCGCCGCGACCAGGCGCACCTGCATCGCGTCGAGGTGCCCGTCGGCGAGGCGGGCCACCACCGGCACGAGCCGTTCCTCCGACTCCTGGTTGACGCGGTACCAGACCGCGCGCAGGGCGGGATCGTCGGCCGCCGCCCGCAGCAGTCCGCGGGTGCGCAGCAAGGCCCGCGCGGCCTCCGCGTCCGGCGCCGCCAGCGACCGCTCCACCGCGCTCTCCAGCGCCAGGGCCAGGTCGGTGCCCGGCTCCGCCGCCTCCAGCAGGGCACGCCATCGGTCGGCCCCGTCGGCGAGCAGCGGGCTCACCGCGTCCTGCTTGGAGCGGAAGTAGCGGTAGAAGGTGCGGAGCGCGACGCCCGCGTGCCGGGCGATCTCCTCGGCCGTGGTCGCGTGCGGCCCCTGCGTGGCGAACAGTTCGGCCGCCGCGTGTGCGATCTCGAGCTGGGTGGCGGCCTTGCGGCGCTCGGTCAAGGAGGAGGGCTGCTTGGTGCTCACCCCAGAAGGGTACGGCCCGACGACAAAGAGTGGCACGTATAGGCGTGATGGCAAAACGTGCCACCTAGGCGTAACATGAATGGAGTGAGGGCGTCGGCGGGCAAGGGACCCGGCGTCGTGAAGGCCCTGCCGCGCTGTGGCAGGGCGGGCAGGAGAAGACATGAACCGCTACGAAGGCCGCCGTGCGCTGATCACCGGCGGCGGCTCGGGCATCGGCCAGGCCACCGTGCTGCGCCTCCTCGCCGAGGGCGGCACCGTCGTGGCCGCGGACGTGAGCGAGCGGGGCCTGAGGGACACGGTGGAGAAGGCCGGGGCCGATGCCGACCGGCTGACCACGGTCGCCATCGACGTCGCCGACGAGACCTCTGTACGGGAGGGGGTCGCCACGACCATCGCCGCGCTCGGCGGTCTGGACGTGCTGGTCAACGCGGCGGGCATCCTGCGCTCCTCGCACACCCACGAGACGAGCCTCGCGGACTTCACCCGCATCCTGACGGTCAACCTCGTCGGCACCTTCCTCGTCATCCGCGAGTCGATACCGGCGCTGCGGGCGGGCCGGGCCGCGGCGGTCGTCAACTTCAGCTCCACGTCGGCCCAGTTCGCGCACCCGTACATGGCGGCGTACGCGGCGAGCAAGGGCGGCATCCAGTCGATGACGCACGCCCTCGCCGCCGAGTACGCGAAACAGGGCATCCGCTTCACCGCCGTACAGCCCGGCTCCATCTCCTCCGGGATGACCGACGGCAGCGGCGCCAGCGGGCAGAGCGCCGGTCCGGGCCTGCCCGAGGACGCCGACATGACGCTGTTCGCGGGGCTCTCCCCGGCGCTCGGGCAGGGTTTCGCCGGCCCTGGGACGGTGGCGTCGGTCGTCGCGATGCTCGCCTCGGCGGACGGCGTGTTCGTCACCGGCACCGAGATCCGGATCGACGGCGGCACCCATTTCTGAGCGCGAACACGCCGCCTTCTCGGCGCGAACCCACCGCTCGGCGTCTATGCGAGGGCGACCAGGCCGCGGTAGTCCTCGCTCCACAGGTCCTCGGCCGCGTCCGGCAGGAGCAGGACGCGGTCCGGGCGGAGAGCGTCGAGGGCGCCCTCGTCGTGGGTGACCATCACGATCGCGCCCGGGTACGAAGCGACCGCGGCCAGGACCTCGTCGCGGGAGACGGGGTCGAGGTTGTTGGTCGGCTCGTCCAGCAGCAGGACGTTCGCTCCGGAGTGCACCAGTCGGGCCAGCGCGAGCCGGGTCCGCTCGCCGCCGGACAGGACTCCCGCGGACTTGTCCGCGTCGTCTCCGCCGAACAGGAACGCGCCCAGTACGCGCCGCGCCTCACCGGTGTCCAGGTGCGGCGCCGCGGCCCTCAGGTTCTCCAGGACCGTGCGGCCGGTGTCGAGCGTGTCGTGCTCCTGGGCGAAGTAGCCGAGGCGCAGCCCGTGCCCGCGCACCACGCGCCCGGTGTCCGGCCGTTCGGCTCCGGCGAGGAGGCGCAGCAGGGTGGTCTTGCCGGCACCGTTGCACCCGAGCACGACGAGGCGGCTGCCCCGGTCCACCTCGAGGTCCACTCCGTCGAGGACCCGGTGGCCGCCGTAGGACTTGGCCAGGCTGATCGCGCCGAGCGGTGTCCGCCCACACGGCGCGGGTTCGGGCAGCCGGATCCTCGCGGTCTTCTCGGCGCGTCCGGCCGGTTCCAGCGTGGCCAGCATCCGGTCGGCGCGGCGGGCCATGCTCCTGGCCATGGCGGCGGTGGCGGAGCGGGCCTTCATGCGGTCCGCCTGCGCGTGCAGCGCCGCCGCCTTGCGTTCGGCGCCCGCCCGCTCCCGGGTGCGGCGCCGCTCCTCGGTCGCGCGTCGGGTCGTGTACGTGGCCCAGCCGGTGTTGTGGATGTCGATCGCGGCCCGGCCGCCGTCCAGGTGGAAGACACGGTTGACGACGTCGCCGAGCAGCGCGGTGTCATGGCTGACGACGACCAGGCCGCCCTGGTGGTCCTGGAGGAAGCCGCGCAGCCAGCCGAGCGAGTCCGCGTCGAGGTGGTTGGTCGGCTCGTCCAGCAGCAGGGTGCCGTCGGTCCCCGAGAACAGGATGCGGGCGAGTTCCACGCGTCGTCTCTGCCCTCCGGACAGGGCGCCGATCGGTTCGTCCAGCACCCGTTCGGGCAGGCCGACGCCGGCCGCCACCCGGGCGGCCTCCGCTTCGGCCGCATAGCCCCCGCCCGCCTGGAAGGCGGCGTCGGCGCGGGCGTAGGCGTCCAGCACCCGCCGCAGCTCCGCCGGGCGGGCGGCGTCGGCCATCGCGGCCTCGGCCGTGCGCAGCTCGCGCAGCGCGGTGTCGAGGCCCCGGGCGGACAGGATCCGGTCGGTGACCGTCATGGCGGGGTCGGCGGCGCGGGAGTCCTGGGCGAGGAAGCCGACCGGGCCGGTGCGCGTGATGGTGCCGGCGGCGGGCCGGGAGTGTCCGGCGAGCGCGGTCATCAGGGTGGTCTTGCCGGCGCCGTTGCGGCCGACGAGGCCGATCCGGTCGCCGGGCGAGACGGTGAAGGAGGTCTCGGACAGGAGAAGGCGCGCACCGGCGCGCAGCTCGACATCACGAGCGATGATCATGGGGTGACGCTCCGAAACAGCGTAAGGACACACTTCTGGCGTGGAAGCGGGTCCTCAGCTAGGAAATTCGGGGCGTAGACATGCGCTCACGCTAACCGACGCGCGCGGAGCGGCGCACATGGTTTTCCGGCCCGGCGGGAGCCACCGCCCAGCCGGAGCCACCGCCCGACCGCAGCCACCGCCCGGCCGGGCACCACCAGCGCCACCCGTCAGCCGCCGAGGAGTTCGGCGAATCGCCTGGTGTCGACATTGCCGCCGGAGGCGATCACGCCGATGCGGGGCGGGAGGTCCGCGACATGGCCGGCCAGCAGCGCGGCCAGGCCGGTGGCACCACTGGGTTCGAGGACGATCTTCAGCCGCTCGAAGGCGAACCGCATGGCGTTGACGATCTCCGCGTCGCTGACCAGGGCGATGGCGTCGACCAGACGCCGGTTGATCTCGAAGGTGATCTCGCCGGGCGTGGGCAGGGCCTGCCCGTCGGCGATGGTGCGGGGCACGGGCAGGGTGACACGGGCACCGCTCTCCAGCGAGCGCTTGGTGTCGTCCCCGTCCTCCGGCTCCACGCCGACGACACGGATCCCGGGGTGCAGGGCCTTGGCGGCGGTGGCGCTGCCGGCGATCAGACCACCGCCTCCGACGGGTACGAGCAGGGCGTCGAGCGGACCCGTCACGTCGAGGAGTTCGAGCGCGGCGGTGCCCTGTCCGGCGATGACATGTGGGTGGTCGTAGGGCGGGATGAGGACGAGGCCGCGGTCCTCGGCCAGCGCCGTGCCGAGCGCGGTGCGGTCCTCGGTGTAGCGGTCGTAGGTGACGATCTCGGCGCCGTATCCGGCGGTCGCCTCCCGCTTGGAGCGCGGAGCGTCCTCGGGCATCAGGATGACGGCACTGGTGCCCAGCTCGCGGGCGGCGAGGGCGGTGGCCTGGGCGTGGTTGCCGGAGGAGTAGGCGGCGATGCCCTTGGCCAGTTGCGCCGGGGAGAGCTGGGCGGCCGCGTTGTAGGCGCCACGGAACTTGAAGGAGCCGACGCGCTGGAAGTTCTCGCACTTGACGAACACCTCTGCGCCGACGAGGGCGTTGAGGGTGCGCGAGGTGAGGACGGGGGTGCGGTGGGCGACTCCTTCGAGGCGTGCGGCGGCGGCACGGACGTCGGCGAACGTTACGGGCGATGCGGCGGCCATGGCGGTCTCCTCGTCCTACTCTCTCCGGCTCTCTCCGGTTCAGCTCACGTGCGGTCGACTGCTGCGGGGGCAACTCTGACCTTTAGACCAATTTTCTATCTCTGGACAAGAATTCTAGAAACGGGACGCCCGTCTGTCCAGTGCCGGTCAGACGGGCGTGGGGTGACACGGCCCGGGGTGACGGCGTGGTGGCCCGCGGCCGGCCTCAGTGGCCGCTGATCCCTCTTACCGTGTACGGCTCTTCGAGTTCCCGGACCTCGTCGTCGGTGAGCCGGAGGTCGAGCGCGGCGAGCGCGTCCGGGATGTGGTGCGGCTTGGTGGCGCCCACGATGGGGGGCGGTGACACCCGGCCGGGAGGCCACCCAGGCCAGGGCCACCTGGGCCCGCGGGACACCGCGGCGTTCGGCGATCGCGGCGACGGTGTCGACGATCCGCTTGTCGTCCGGCTGGTACAGGGTGCGGCCGACGGCATCCGTCTCGCTGCGGACGCTGACGGCGTCCCAGTCGCGGGTGAGCCGGCCGCGGGCGAGCGGGCTCACGGGATCACGCCGACGCCCTGGTCGGCGCAGAGCGGCAGCATCTCGCGCTCCTCCTCGCGGTAGAGGAGGTTGTAGTGGTTCTGCATGGACACGAACTTCGTCCAGCCGTGCCGTTCGGCGGTGTGCTGCAGCTTGGCGAACTGCCAGGCGTACATCGAACTCGCCCCGATGTAACGGGCCTTGCCCGCCCTGACCACGTCGTGCAGTGCCTCCATCGTCTCCTCGACCGGGGTGTACGGGTCGAAGCGGTGGATCTGATAGAGGTCGACGTGGTCCGTGCCGAGGCGGCGCAGACCGTGGTCGATCTCGGTCATGATCGCCTTGCGGGACAGCCCCGACCGGTTGGGGCGCTCGCTGCGTGCCGCGCCGTCCGCCACAGCGAAGAAGACCTTGGTGGCGATCACGACGTCCTCGCGCCGGGTCATCTCCCCGAGCGCCCTGCCGACGTACTCCCCGCTGGTGCCCGCGGAATAGCTGTTGGCGGTGTCGAAGAACGTGATCCCCGCGTCCAGGGCCTGGCGGATCAGCGGGCGGGCGGCGTCCTCGTCCAGGGTCCACGGGTGCGGTCCCCGGTCGGGCACGCCGTAGCTCATGCAGCCCAGCGCCACCCGGGAGACCTCCAGGCCGCTCGCGCCGAGCTTGACGTACTCCATCGTTCGCATGCCCCTCGTCGGTACGGTCCCGCCGAGTGGGCCGCGGCACGGGTTCGCGGACCGGGCGGGACGTCTCGTCCACGCGATCATGATCGTATCCGGGCGGGGTCGGGTCAGGTCAGGTCACGGCTCGCGTCACCTGTCCTCGGCAAGCCGAAGACGACGATCCGGTCCGCGAGGGGGGCGTTCTCCAGCTGGTGGGTGGGTGACCGCCGTACCGCGCGAACCGGGTCAGCACGGCGAGCGTGCTCTGCACGGCGACCAGCGGGGTGGCGGCGGCGGACAGCACGATCCGCCGGCGTCGCGTCGCTGGTGCTGCACTGTCTGGAGGTCAGCTGTCGACGAACGCGCGGACGGCGATCCGGGACTTCGGGCTGGAGCCGGTATGCGGCGAGGTCACAGCCGCTTGCGCCGGCCGCGAACCTGACTGGCTGGGCGCCTCGTCTCCCACGCCACGACGGAAGTTCCGATCCGGCCCGAGCCGCACGGCCGGCATCGGCACAGCCGTCCTCGCCCGTGCACGGCCCTGTGTGCGTCAGATCGGTCCATAGACGGCGGCGGGGGCACCGGTCATGAGCGCCCAGTACCGGTCCCCGTAGGACCAGTGCCACCACTCGCTCGGATAGTTGACGAAGCCCTCCTCACGCAGGCATCGGGCCAACAGGTCGCGGTTGTCGCGTGCGGCCGGCGACAGCCCCGGAGCGTCGAAGGGACACCACCTCTCATCGCCCGTGCGGTGTCCGTTCACCGCGCCGCCCATGTCCAGTTCCACGCCGTCGCCGTCGATGAGCGTCAGGTCCACTGCCGCGCCGGCGCAGTGCGGGGCCACGTCGACCGGGGAGACAAAGGCACTTGCCTGGCGGAGAAGTTCCGCCGGGTCCGTGATGCCTGAAAGGCGCAGGCGCTCCTCATACAGCGCGAACCGACGTGCCTGTTCGGCCGGGCTGCGATGGCCCTCGATCACAAGGAGCCTGATACCGGCGGGCAGCCTGCCGGAGGCCGAGCCCAGGCGTTGGAGCACGCCGGTCCTGACGCGTCCGTACGACCCCGCCTCGTCCTGTTCTCGCGGATCCAGCGATATCGCCGGAACGGTGGCGATCTCCGCCAGGGGTTCGCCGCAGTCTGCCACCGGGGTGTCGATCACTCGCGGATCGCTAAGCAAGATCATGCGGCGTGAGCCTAACGCCTCGCACCAGCAGCCGCGCGGGCGGACATTCCGCGTCTGCCTCGGTCGCAGCCTGGGCGAGCAGCGTGGTGAACCTTCTCCCAGGTGCCGGCGGCGGCCCAGCTTGCCGCGAGGCGCATCCCCATGCGGGTTCGTGCCCGAAGCGTGCCCAAAAGAAGGAGATCTGCGGTCCAGTTTCGCCTGACCGGGTCTCGAAACCCCAGGTCAGCGGTATGAGGCCGTTGTTGTCGTCCGGATCTGTGCCGACGGCCACAGCGAACGGGATTCTCGTAGGCTCATACTGAGCCATGACAAAGCCTGCTGCGCCGAAGCGTCATTTGCCCACCAGCCCCTTCAAAGCCCCGGTCACACCGGCTCCCAAACACTTCGCCGTGGGCGACCAGGTCACCCACGACATGTACGGCCTCGGCCGAGTGATCGGCATGGAGGACGGAATCGCGGCACTCGTGGATTTCGGCTCCTCACAAATGCGGATCTTGAGCCCGTACAGCAAGATGACCAAGCTGTAGGACTGCCGTGCTGCCACCTCCACCACGGTGAGTGGACCCAGCGCGGCCAGGCCGAGTTGAAGCGCCGGGTCGGTCGGAGAGGCTAGGGCCTGTCCGGCGGATCAGGTCGCGGGTAAGTGACGGGGCCTCATCGGCGCAGGTGACGGGGGCTGGTGCGTCCAGCTGCAAGGCGGAGGAATGAGTCGACACGATGGGGGTGCCCCCGCGGTGGGGGTCCCCCCGCGGGGGCGAAGTCGAGCGTGGGGGAGTCGGCGAGTGACGACAACGCCGCAGATGGGCGTGCCGGCCCCCGCGTCCCCGACAGGATCCGCCGGACAGGCCCTAGTCGGCCAGCTGCGGATAGAGCGCTGCCACGTCTCCCGAGAGTGCCGCCTTCACATTCCGGGAGACGTCGTCCGCCAGCACCTCGTACGCCCCGGCCTCGACGCCGTCCAGCGCTGCGGCGGCGATGTCCTGCGGGACGGACTTGGGGGCGTCGACGTTCGCGGCCATGTCGGTGTCGATGTAGCCGACGTGCAGTCCCGTGACCCCGATGCCGCGTGAACGCAGTTCGAGCCGCAGGGAGTTGGTCTGCGACCACAGCGCGGCCTTGGTGGCGCTGTAGGAGCCGGCGACACCGAGCCAGGAGAGCACGGAGTGGACGTTGAGGAGGTGTCCACCGCCGTTGCGCTCGATGACGGGGACGAAGGCGCGGGTCATCAGCAGCGGCCCGTAGAAGTTGATCTCGAATTCGCGGCGTACGTCCTCCACGGGGGCGTCGAGGAACGAGCTCGCGCCGAGTGAGACCCCGGCGTTGTTGACCAGGATCGTGACGTCCTCGGCCCGCGCCGCGGCGGCCGCGACCGATGCCGGGTCGGTGACCTCCAGGGCGAGCGGCACGGCGTCGGGGTGGGTCACGGTGCGCGGGTCGCGGGCCGTGGCGTACACCTTGGCGGCGCCGCGTGTGTACAGCTCCTCCACCAGCGCCCTGCCCAGTCCACGGCTGCCGCCGGTCACCAGTACGACAGAGTTCTTGAGCGAAGTCATATCCATCTCCCTGCAGGAAACCGATCGGTTTCCCGCAACCGTAAACCGATCGGTTTCAAGCCGCAAGCGCGGCGGCCGGGCGCACGGAGTCGCCCCTTGCCCGGGCCCCCGAGCGAGAGCGTTTTCCGGGCCGTATCTGGGTGGTGGCCCACAAGACGGTCGCCGTGGCCGCCGGGCTGGGCGTGATGGGCCTGCACCGCAATGTCATCCACCCGCGGTTCGGCAACTTCGTGCCGCTCGCCACGGTGCTCGTGGACGCCCCGGTCAGCGCGTTACAGGCAGGAGCTGGGCTACAGCCCCTGCGCGGACTGCAAGTTGTGCGTCGCCGCCTGCCCGGTGGGCGCCATCGGCAAGGACGGCTCGTTCGACGCGCCGCCGGGTGACTGCCGGTGTCCCGGTGTGCTGTGAACCGGTGTGCTGTGAACCGGTGTCACGGTGTGCTGTGAAGTGCTGTGAAAAGGCGCGGCCCTCGCGTGACGGGAGGGGCGGGGACGGACCCGAGCGCATGGATTGACCGTTCCCCGCCCCCGATGCGTCGGCCCGCCTCGTCACAACACGGAGGGACGACTGCCGACCGGTCCGACGAAGCTTCGACTCACCGATCTCGTTCAGACCCTCCAACGCCTGCCGCGCACCGGCCAGCCGAGCCGGGCCGGCCGGGTGACCCGCCGTATCGCGGCGCACACACCGGTGGCGCCCGCCCGCACGGCGCACCCGGCCGACGGGGCAGCCGCCCGAGCGCCGCCGGAAGCGGATCGCCGGGTGGCCGTCCGCTGTGGTGACCTCGGCGTCGACGCCGTACACCCGCTTGATCAGGCCGGCGGTCAGGACGTCACCCGAGGCGCCCTCGGCGACGGCCCGCCCGTGCGCGGGCACGAGCAGCCGGTCGCAGTACATGGCGGCGAGGTTGAGGTCGTGCAGGGCGACGGCGGTCGTGACCGGCAGGCTCGCGACGAGGTCCAGCAGGTCGAGCTCATGCTGGATGTCGAGGTGGCTGGTAGTTCGTCGAGGAGCAGTTCGCGGGGTTCCTGGGCGAGGGCGCGGGCGATCTGGGTGCGCTGGCGCTCCCTCCGGACAGGGCGTGCCAGGGCTGGTCGGCGCGGTCGGTGAGGCCCGTGCGGGCGAGGGCCTCGGTGACGGCCCGGGTGCCGACGGCCGTGGCGGCCGCCCAGGCGCGGCGGTGCGGGATGCGGCCGAGGGCCAAGACATCGCGGACGGTGGGTTCGGCCTGGGTGTGCGCGTGCTGTCCGACGACGGCGACCCGGCGTGCCACCGTACGGCGGCCGAGTCCGGGCAGGGGCCGGCCAGCCAGCGTGATCACTCCGCTGGTGGGGGCGAGGACGCCGGCGAGGAGGCGCGGCAGGGTGGACTTGCCGGAGCCGTTGGGGCCGATGAGTTCGACCGTCTGCCGGGGCCCGGGGCGCGGGGCGCGGGTGAGGCCGCCGATAATGATCCGTCCGCCGGCGCGCCGGGTGACGCGTTCGGCGCCCGGCCCCGTCCCGCCGCTCATGCGGTCCTCCGACCCCGGTGGAGCACGGCCACGAAGGCGGGCACGCCGAAGAGGGACATCACCACGCCGACGGGGATCTCCTGGGGATCGAGGACGGTGCGGGCGGCGGCGTCCACCCACACCAGGAAGACGGCGCCGGCCAGCAGCGACACCGCTCCCCCGCCCACACCGAGGACGACGACGGCGACCGCGCCGGTGGACGCGCCCGAGGACACACCGAGCGCGAACGGGTCGGCGAGCGGATTGCGCGGCAGGCAAGCACCGCATCACCGCCCCGCACAGCGCGAGCGCAGCCCCGCAGAGCGCGAGTCCCGCCCCGCACACGGCGGCCAGCAGGGTGCGGGGCATCCGCAGATCCCACACGGTGCCGTCCCGCAGGGGCGCGAGAGTGCTGTCCCCGAGGCCGGGACGGGCGGCGACAGGCGTCCACACGTCCGCGGCGGAGATGCCGGCCGGGCCGATGGTCACCGGGAACGCGGCGGACAGCACCGGCACGCCGAGCCCGACGGCCGTCGACACGGCCGTCGACACGGCCGTACGCAGGCTCACTTGACGAGTCCGGGCATCCGCAGTCCGGCGGCGACCTGCTCGATGTCCTCGACCGTCCGGATGCCCGGGTTCATCGCCTGCCCGCTGAGTGGCACGACTGGCCTCGGAAGGCCATCAGCAGGTCTGTTCCTCTCCGCCGGCGGAACTGTCGGCATCGGTGAGGCAGTTGATATGGGAAGCTTTGGCCAACCGTTTGCGGGACCGACGCCGTGACGGTCATGGAGGGGAGCCCAGCGTGACTCAGGACGGCGGCCAGGCCGTGCGCATCGACACCAGCAAGCCGCATCCCGCGCGGATCTACGACTACCTTCTGGGCGGCAAGGACAACTACGAGGTGGACCAGGCGGCGGGCGACCGGCTGGCCGCCGTGGCGCCCGAGGTGTGGATCTCCGTGCGGGCCAACCGCGCCTTCCTGCACCGTGCGGTCCGCCATGTCGTCGGCAGCGGTGTGCGCCAGATCCTCGACATCGGCACCGGGCTCCCCACCTCGCCGAACGTGCACGAGGTCGCCCAGGAGCTGGCCGACGACGTGCGCGTCGCCTACGTCGACAACGACCCCATCGTGAAGGCGCACGCCGACGCGCTGCTGAGCCGGGCCGGCACGACCAGCATCGTCCTCGCCGACCTGCGCGATCCGCAGTCCGTCATCGATCATCCGGAGGTCCGCCGGGTCATCGACTTCGGGCAGCCGGTCGCCCTGTTCCTCGTCGCGATCCTCCACTTCATCCCTGACGCGGACGAGCCCGAGCGGATCGTGGCCACCCTGCGCGACGCGCTCCCGGCCGGCAGCTTCCTGGTGCTCTCGCACGCGACCGGCGACTTCGCGGACGACCGCAGTGACGCCGAGGCGGTCTACAACAACGCGACCGCCAGCATGAACCTGCGCTCCCGCGACCGGGTCGAGCGGTTCTTCGACGGCTTCGACCTGGTCGAGCCGGGCCTCACCCAAGTGCCGTTCTGGCGCCCGGACACCACCCCGCCGCCCGGCTCCGCGGAGATCGGCTTCTACGGCGCGGTGGGCCGCAAGACGGAGCGGTGACCGGCCGGTGAGACGGAGCGGTGACCGGACGGTGAGACGGAGCGGTGACCGGACGGTGACCGGACGGTCGCCCGGCGAGAAAGGGCCGGGCGTCCCGCGACCGTCTGCCGGAGTTCGCCGGGGCGGCCGGGACGCCATCGCCGTATGGCGCGTGGACTCCATCGCCGTACGGCACCTGTAAAGCCGCACCGCGCCGCTGCGCGCCGCTGCGGGCCGCCGGCCGGCCCGTGGGCGGCGTCTTCGACCAGGGCTGGGACCCGCTGGTCGCCCCGAGCGGCGGCACGGACGCCGGGGCACGATCCCTGCGCACTTCCACGCTCGCGCCCGCCCCGCCCCGCACCGCCCTCCGCCCGCTTGGTGGGTGTCGCGTGATGGTGCGACGCTGGTGGAGAGGTGTCCGACCAGGGGGGCGAGGGGACTGCTGGAGGGCCGATGGGGCGCGACGTCCCGGCGCTCGTCTTCACGCGCGAGGACCGCCGCCGGTACCGGGTCAAGATGCACGCCTGTCTCGACGCGCTGGCGCAGATGCTGCGCGAGGCACGGTTCGAGTCCGAGCGGCCGCAGGTCGGCCTGGAGATCGAACTGAACCTGGTGGACGACGCGGCCGAGCCGGCGATGCGCAACAGCGACGCGCTCCAGGCCATCTCCGACCCCGCCTGGTCCACCGAACTGGGCCGGTTCAACCTGGAGATCAACGTTCCGCCCCGGCGGCTGATCGCGGGCGGCCCCGACGCATGGGAGTCGGAGATCCGCGCCGCGCTGAACCACGCCGACGAGCGTGCCAGGTCGATCGGCACCCGGCTGATCATGATCGGGATCCTGCCCACCCTGCGCCAGGAGGACATCGGCGCGGAGAGCCTGTCCGAGAACCCGCGCTACCAGCTGCTCAACGACCAGATCTTCGCGGCCCGCGGCGAGGACCTGCGCATCGAGATCGACGGCGTGGACCGGCTGCGCACCTACGCGGACACCATCACCCCCGAAGCAGCCTGCACCAGCACGCAGTTCCATCTCCAGGTCTCGCCCGAGGAGTTCGCCGACTACTGGAACGCGGCCCAGGCGATCGCCGGGGTCCAGGTCGCGCTGGCCGCGAACGCGCCGTTCCTGTTCGGCAAGGAGCTGTGGCACGAGACCCGCGTCCCGCTGTTCGAACAGGCCACGGACACCCGCCCGGAGGAGATCAAGGTGCAGGGGGTACGCCCCCGGGTGTGGTTCGGGGAGCGGTGGATCAACAGCGTCTTCGACCTCTTCGAGGAGAACCTGCGCTACTTCCCGGCGCTCCTCCCGCTGTGCGAGGAGCAGGACCCGGCGGAGACGCTGGACCGCGGCGACGTCCCCGAACTCGGCGAACTGACGCTGCACAACGGCACGATCTACCGCTGGAACCGCCCGGTGTACGCCGTCTCGCACGACCTCCCGCACATCCGGGTGGAGAACCGGGTGCTGCCCGCCGGCCCCACCGTCGCCGACACACTCGCCAACGGCGCCTTCTACTACGGGCTCACCCGGGCCCTGGTGGAGGAGGACCGTCCGGTGTGGTCGCGGATGTCCTTCGCGGCGGCCCAGGACAATCTGCACACCGCCGCCCGGCACGGCATCGAGGCCCTGCTGTACTGGCCCGGGATGGGCGAGGTGCCGGTGCCGGAACTGGTCCTGCGGCGGCTGCTGCCCCTGGCCCACCACGGCCTCGCCCTGTCCGGCATGGACGAGGCCTGGCGGGAGCCGCTGCTCGGCATCATCGAGCAGCGCTGTGTGACGGCCCGCAATGGTGCGGTGTGGCAGAAGGAGGTGCTCCACCACCTCGACGCCACCACACACACCGGCCGCCACGAGGCGCTGCGCCGGATGACCCAGCTGTACATCGACTACATGCACCTCAACGCCCCGGTGCACACCTGGCCGGTGGACTGATCCGGGTCAGCCGCGGCCGCCCAGCAGATTGACCGCCCGGTCGAAGGCCGAGTCGCGGTTCTTGTCGAACTCCTCCTTGGTGAAGACCGGTTCGGTCAGCTGCGGCGGAATTCCGGTGCCGTCGAAGGTGCGGCCGGTGCGGGTCAGGAACTCCTCGTTGGGCAGGCCGAAGGCCAGTCCGTCGGGCAGGCGACGCCCCAGCACGTCGGAGAAGACACCCTGGGTGGCCTGTCCGATGCGTATGGTCCGCCCCGGCCGGTCCATCAGGGCCTGGGTGAAGGTCTCCCCCGCGCTGATCGTCGATCCGCCGGTCAGGACGGCGACCGGGCCGGTGTAGCGGGTCGCGTCGGCCGGGACGACGGGCACGGGCTCGGGATGCGTGTGCCGGGTGGGGTCGGCCGGGTCGTTGCGGACGCGTTTGGCGTAGGCGAGGTACGGCGAGTCGGTCAGCCGCTGGGCGATCCGGATGCCGAGGGTGTCGGCGCCGCCGCCGTTGATCCGCAGGTCGATGACGAGTCCCTTGAGCCGCTCGGTCCGGTCCCGGGTGAGCACCGTGTTCAACATCCGGTCGAGTTCGGCCTGTTCGGCGGTGTACGGCGCGCCGTCGCCGGCGTAGCCGCCGAATCCGGAGATGCGCAGATAGCCGAGGTCGCCCGGCAGGTCGGCGTAGGTGATCCGGCCCGCGCCGAAGTCCTGGCGGTAGGAGGCGTCCTTGAGGTCACGGGCCTCGATGTACTTCTTGACCTTGGCGTCCAGTTCCGGGCCCGCGTTCTCCGTGCCGGGGCGGACCTGGCCGAAGATGCGGCCGTCGTCCATCACCGTGGCATGGGCGTCGTACAGCGGGCGCACCATCTGGCTGAAGATGTCGAAGAGTTCGTCCTTCGTGGTGTCCTTGTGCACCAGCGGCCGGTACCGGTCGCGGACGGCCTGCCAGTCGATGTGCTTCTGGGCGAAGAAGGGGTAGTTCTCCTCGAAGGTCTGCCAGAAGACGTCGAAGGAGGTGCGCGGGTCCTTGGCGGCCGGACGGCCGCAGTCGGCGGGCAGGGCGCTCATGCGGTGCAGCATGCGGTGTCCCACCGAGCTGTCGATGGCGAGCAGCGCGTGATCGCGGTCGTGCACGGTCCGTACGGTGAGCACGGAGCCGTCCGTCGTCGCGTAGGTGCCGGGGCCGGTCTGCCGCGAGGTGTCGCCCTTCAGGCAACTGACGGACGTCGTCTGGTACTCCTGCATCACTCCGCCGCGCAGGACGAGGACGGTGCCGTAACCCTCCATCCGCCACACCCCGTCGGTGGCGGCCGGTCCCGATGGTGAGGCCGCGGCGGCCGGTACGGCGCCGGCGGCGAGGAACAGGGCGGCGGCGGTGGCCGTGAGGGTACGCACGAGCGGGTCCTTCCGATGAGTGTTCGCGGAAGACCACGGTCGCCGACGGGCCCTGCCGCGCACCATCGGGCACCCTGGTGCATCGATACGGGGGACAACCCCCGTACGCGCTCGGCCCGGACCGAAGCTTCGTGCCGTTCGGCGGGGCGGTCCTACGCCGGTGCTCCCGCGGCCCCCGCACGCCGCACGCCGGGGCACGTCGGCGCGTCCGGCAGATGGGCCTTGGCCCATTCGCCCAGCTCGCGAAGGGCCGGCTCCAGGGCGGCACCGGCCTCGGTCAGCCGGTAGGAGACGCGCAGCGGCGGGCCCTCCTCGACCTCGCGGAGCACGAGCCCGGCCGCGCCGAGTTCCGCGAGCCGGTCGGACAGCATGCGTTCGCTGATGCCGGGGACGGCCCGGCGCAGGTCGGCGAAGTGTGCGGGCGCTTCCACCAGCACGGCCACGATGGGGCCGCTCCAGCGCTTTCCGAGCAGCTGGAAGACACGGGTGATGCCGTCGTCCACCTGCTTGCACGCCGCGCTGTCGTGGGTCATGTCCGCCGCCATGCGATCAGGGTACTACTTCACCGTAGGGGGATGAAAAAAAGTAAGTCCCTGTGTTAGAGATAGTCGAGTACGAAACATCAGCCCTCGGCGCACCCGTGCCGTCGGGCTCTCTCCCCCTTGCCCTCTTTCACCCCTTTGTGGAGTCACCATGGCCACCCTGCTGCACATCGACTCGTCCGTACTCCCGGCCGAGGCCTCGGTCTCGCGCGCCGTGACGGAGGCCTTCCGCGCCCATTGGCAGGAGCAGCACCCCGAGGGCACCGTCGTCCACCGCGACCTCGCGATGCGGCCCGTCCCGCACATCAGCGCCGCATCGCACACCGCCGGCTTCGCCGACCCCGCGTCCCACACGCCGGAGCAGGCCGCGGCCTTCGCCGAGCGCGTCCGGCTGATCGAGGAGCTGGAGCAGGCCGACGCGGTGCTGATCGGCGCCCCGATGTACAACTTCACGATCCCCTCGACCCTGAAGGCCTGGCTGGACAACGTGATCCTCATGGGCCGCACCGCGGGCGAGACCCGGTCCGCCGAGGGCACCCCGGTGACCGTCGTCGCCAGCCGGGGCGGCGCATACGGTCCGGGCACCCCGCGCGAGGGACTCGACTACGTGCAGAACTACCTCACGGCCGTCCTCTCCGACGGCCTCGGCCTGGACGTCGACTTCATCGTCCCGGAGCTGACCATGGCCCCGCAGAACCCGGCGATGTCCGAGCTGGTCCCGCTGTACGAGGCCTCGCGCGACCGCGCCCTCCAGGAGGCCGCCACGAAGGCCAAGCAGCTCGCGGAGCGCCTCGCGGCCTGACCGGTCCGTCCCGGTCGTCCGGGTGCCGCCCACCGGTGCGCGGCACCCGGACCGCATCGCACGTCACGGTCCTCGGTGCGCGAAGACCGTGCTGGCGAGCGCGACATGGGCGGCGGTGCCGGCCAGGATGCTCAGCGGGGCGTTGCGGCGCCGCAGGTGCACACCGACGGTGACGGCCAGGGCCGCCGCCGGCGACAGCCCGGCGGTGCGGGTGAGTGGCGTGTCGCGCAGGCAGTACACGACGAGGATCACCATGATCCCGGCGGGTATCCGGGTGCTCAGGTACTGCACGGTCGGGCTCGCGCGCAGCGGTCCGACCACGGCGAAGGGCAGGACGCGCAACGCCCAGGTGACGGCGGCGGAGACGAGGACCGCGACGACGAGGCAGGTCGTGTCAGGCATGGCCCGGGCTTTCTCGGGTGGCCAGGCGGCGGATCAGGAGCCCGGCGGTGAACAGGGCGAAGGCGGCGGGCAGCAGGCCGCCCGGGAAGAGCAGCCGGGCGGTGAGCGCGCTCAGCAGGGCGAGCGGCAGCGTGGGCAGATCGCCGCGCCGGTCGCGGACGGCATCGAGCGCGAGTACGGCGAACAGGGCCGTGAGCGCGAAGTCCAGGCCGGTGACACCCTCCGGGATCAGCGAGCCGAGCAGCGCCCCGGCGGTGGAGCCGCCGGCCCAGTACAGATGCAGGAGGAGCCGCAACCAGCGGATGCGCCGCCCGGACCAGGAGCGGGCCTGCTCCCCGGCGGTCAGCGCACAGGCCTCGTCACACAACGCGAAGGTGCCGTACGCCTTGCCGGGCGGGCCCTCGACCCGGTGCAGTGGGAAGGACAGCGCGGAGAAGACGTGCCGGACGTTCACGAGGAACGCCGAGACGGCGACCGAGGCCAGCGGCAGGGCCGCGGTGGCCATGCCGATCAGCGGGAACTCGAAGGACCCGCCGTAGATCAGCGCGCTGGACAGGCTCGCCCACCACCAGTCGACCCCCGCGTGGACGACGAGCACGCCGGAGGCGACACCGAGCGGGACGAAGCCCAGTCCCACGGAGGCCGGGTCCCCGAGGGCGGCCCGCGCCTCGGAGGGCGTCCGGGACGGCACGGGGGGCGCGGCCGGCGCGGGACCACCGGCGACGGCAGGAGGTATGTGCGTGGAGTTCGAGGAGATCGTCGCGGGCTACGACGAGGTCGTCGAGTTCCGCCGTATGTACGGCCGCCCCGACTATTTCGTCCGCGTGGCCGTCGCCGACCATGCCGCGTACAAGGCCTTCCTGGTGGACAAGCTCGGCGGGCTGCCCTGTGTGCTGCGGACCGACTCCCGTCTGACCATGAAGACGATCAAGACCGGCCCATGAGCGGGCCACCATCCAGGTGTACGGTGCAGCCATCTGCGCAACGCCCCGCGCACCCGGACACGCAACGCCGCACGCACCCGGACACCTTGAGAAGAGGCACCCGTTGGCCGCCAGCTACTTCGAGCGCATCGACCGGCATCGCTACAAGCCCACCCCGCACGCGAGCGGCGCGTGGGACACCGCCGAGCAGCACTTCAGCCCGCTGGCCGGACTCGTGGTGCACGCGATCGACCAGTACCGCGCCGAGCGCCCGCCGACCGGGCTGCTGCTGTCCCGGATCAGCTTCGACATCCTGGGGCGCCTCGCCCTGGACGAGTGCGAGATCCAGGTGGAGTCGATCCGGCCGGGACGCACCATCGAGCTGCTCGAAGCGGTCGTCAGCATCGCGGACCGACCGGTGGTCCGGGCCCGTGCCTGGCTGCTCACCGAGGTGGACACGCGTGCCGTGGCCGGCGGTCCGGTGGACCGCCTTCCCCCGCCGGACGGGCTCACCGGCCACTCGCTGGGCTCGCTCTGGCCCGGCGGCCACTGCGCCTCCGTCGAGGTCCGGCCGGCCGGCCCCGCGCAGCCCGGCCGCGCCGCGGCCTGGATCACCACGGCCCTCGACCTCGTCGCCGGCGAGCCGTCCAGCCCCCTCGCGACCTATGTCGCGCTGATCGACACGGCCAACGGCATCGCCGTGCTCCGGCCGGCGGCCGAGTGGATGTTCCCCAACCTCGACCTGACGATCCATCTGCACCGGCAGCCGGCCGGCCGCTGGGCGGGCCTGGACACCACGGTCGCCTTCGGACCCACCGGCCAGGGCCTCACCAGCAGTGTCCTGCATGACATCGACGGCCCGGTCGGGCAGGCCCAGCAGACCCTCACGGTGCGCCCGCTGCCCGGGGGCAACGCTTAGCCTGCTGCCCTGCGCGTTAGCGTGCTGTCATGCGTGTCGACTACTCACCCGAGTCCATGACGACCGGGGCGTTCTACCGTCTGCTCACCTCCGTCGTCGTCCCCCGGCCGATCGCCTGGGTCTCCACCCTCGCGCCGGACGGCGAGACGGCGAACCTGGCCCCGCACTCGTTCTTCACCGTGGCCTGCACCGATCCGCCCGTCGTCCAGTTCACGTCGGTGGGCCGCAAGGACTCGCTGCGCAATGTCGAGGAGAGCGGCGAGTTCGTCGTCAACTTCGCGCCGGAGCCGCTCTTCGCCCAGATCAACGCGACCGCGACCGACTTCCCGCGCGAACAGGGCGAGTTCGACGCCGTGGGCATCGAGCGGGAGCCGTCGCTGCGGGTGCGTCCGCCGCGGGTGGCGGCGTCTCCGGTCGCCCTGGAGTGCACGCTGCACTCGACGCTGCGCCTCGGTGATTCGACGGTGGTGTTCGGCCGCGTCGTGCACGCCGTCGTCACCGAGGACGTGCTGGTGGACGGCCGCCCCGACATCGGGCGGCTACGGCCGCTGTCCCGGCTCGGCGGAAACGAGTGGGGCACGGTCGGCGAGGTCCACGAGCTGGCCCGGGTGCCGTACCGGGACCACACCGCCGGCTGAGGCCCCCCTCGTGGTCACGGTGCTCGTCCCGGTGCCGCTGATCCCAGTCCACGTCGCCCAGCGGCTGCCGGCGGACACGGCGACGTCGAGCCGGGTGTGACACCCTGTGCGGCGAAGGACGGACAGTCGGCCGGCCGGACCGGGGGGACGGATGAGCACAGGGGATGCCGCAGCCCCGGCGCGGGCGCTGCGCGCGGCGTACGAGGCGGCCTCGGCGGTCGTCGCGGGCCTGGACGACGAGGAGTCGTGGCTGCCCACCGGCTGCACCGGCTGGGCGGTCCGCGATCTCGTCTTCCACTGTGTGCAGGACGCCCAGCGCGGCCTGGTGGCGCTGCACACGCCGTCGTCCGAGCCGGTGGACCGGGACGCGGTGACGTACTGGCAGGACTGGCGGCCGAACACCACCGGGGCGGCGAACGGCCGGCGCTGGGTGCGGGTGAACGGCAGTATGTTCCTCGACTTCGGACAGTTGCGGGGCCTGTATCTGGAGACGCTGGCCGCGGCCGTGCACGCGGCCGAGGCGACCGACCCCGCCCTGCGCGTCGCCACCCAGGGCCATGTGCTGAGGGCGGGAGACCTGCTGACCACCCTCGCGGTGGAGGCGACCGTCCACCACCTGGATCTGACCGTCCGGCTCCCGCACACGCCGGGACCGGCACCCGAGGGTCTCGCCGCGGTGCGGGCCACGCTGGACGGCCTGCTCGGCCGGCCGGGCCTCCCGGAGTGGAGCGACACGCACTACGCGCACGTGGGCACCGGCCGGGCCCCGCTCACCGACACCGAACGGACCGCGCTGGGCGCGGCGGCGGACCGGTTCCCGCTGTTCGGCTGAGAGCGGCGCACCCTCCGGCTCTCCGCCTGTCGTGACACACCGTCAACAGGGGGTCCGCGAGGGCAGTTCGTTTTCTATGAACGCGCAAAAGGCCGCTCCCGCGTATTGACCGGAGCCTGGTCCAGACCAATCATGGCCTAGACCAATAGCCCCGACCGGGCTGCACGCGTGCCTGTCGTTCGCTATCCGGGAGTACCCGATGACCCGTCCGAGACCCGTACGCGCCCTGCTCGCAGGTCTGGCCACCCTGGCCGCCTCCGCAGGGCTCGCCCTCGGGGCCGGGGGCACCGCACACGCGGCCACCCCGTTGCCCGCACACGTCTTCGCGCCCTACTTCGAGGCCTACAACGGCGACAGCCCCGCCGCGCTCTCGCAGGCCTCCGGCGCCGCATACCTGACCATGGCCTTCCTGCAGGCCGACAAGAAGGGCTCCTGCACCCCGTACTGGAACGGCGACACCAGCACACCCGTCGCGTCCTCCGTGTTCGGCACCGACTTCACCACCATCCGCTCCCGCGGCGGCGACGTGATCCCCTCCCTCGGCGGCTACGGGGCCGACAACGCCGGCACCGAGATCGCCGACAGCTGCACGAACGTGGACTCCATCGCCGCGGCCTACGAGAAGATCATCACCACCTACGACGTCTCCCGGCTCGACATGGACGTCGAGGACAACTCCCTCACGAACACCGCCGGGATCGACCGCCGCAACCAGGCCATCAGGAAGGTCCAGGACTGGGCCGCCGCGAACGGCCGCTCGGTGCAGTTCTCGTACACCCTGCCGACCACGACGACCGGGCTCGCCGACAGCGGCCTCGCCGTGCTGCGCAGCGCGAAGAACGCGGGCGCCAAGGTGGACGTCGTCAACATCATGACGTTCGACTACTACGACGGCGCCACGCACCACATGGCCACCGACACCGAGACGGCCGCGAGCGGACTGCACAACCAGCTGGCCGGCCTGTACCCGAACCTGTCGGACACCCAGCTGTGGAACATGGTCGGTGTCACCGAGATGCCCGGCGTGGACGACTACGGCCCGGCGGAGACCTTCACCACCGCCGACGCCACGGCCGTGTACGACTGGGCGGTCTCCAAGGGCATCAACACGCTCTCCTTCTGGGCCCTCCAGCGCGACAACGGCGGCTGCCCCGGTGGCAGCGCCTCCGACACCTGCTCCGGAATCGCCCAGGACACCTGGTACTTCTCCCACAGCTTCGCGCCCTTCACCGGCGGTACGACGACCCCGCCGGCCAATGACTTCTCCGTCTCCCTGTCCCCCGCGACCGCGTCGGTCGACCCCGGTGCCGGCGCGACGGCGGCGGTGCGGACGTCGGTGACCTCCGGCAGCGCCCAGAGCGTGGATCTGGCGGTGAGCGGCGCGCCGAGCGGGGTCACCGCCTCCCTGAGCCCGTCCTCGGTCACCGCGGGCGGCACCTCCACGCTCACCGTGAAGACCGCCGCCGGCACGGCACCCGGCTCCTACCCGCTGACCGTCACCGCCGCGGCCGGCTCGACCCGGCACAGCGCCACGTTCACCCTGACCGTCAACGGCTCGGGCGGCACCACCACCCTCGCCAACGGCGACTTCGAGAGCGGCTCGCTCACGCCGTGGACCTGCGACACCGGGGCCGCTGTCGTCTCCTCCCCCGCACACGGCGGCTCGCACGCGCTGAAGACCGCGCCGTCCGCCTCCCAGACCGGCCAGTGCGCGCAGAGCCTGACCCTGAAGCCCAACACCTCCTACACCCTGAGCGGTTGGGTGCAGGGTCCGTACGCCTACCTCGGCGTCAGCGGGGGTGCGACGGCCAGTTCCTGGACCTCGTCCTCGTCGTGGTCGAAGCTCACGGTGCCGTTCACGACCGGCGCCTCCGGCACGGTCACGGTGTACGTCCACGGCTGGTACGCCCAGGGCGCGGTGTACGCCGACGACCTGAACGTCAGCTGATTCCCCCCCACTCCCCCCACCCCCCACCCCCTCGGCCCCGCCCGTGCCCACCGGGCGGGGCCTGCGGCGGCCTTCACTTCCGGAAGTGGGATCGCATCCGGTCGGAATCGGACAACTCGACTCCACCGCCCGTGAACCGCGTAGCCGCGGTTCGCGGCTCACACGGGAAACTCCGTCGGCCTGTCCGTCGCGGGGGAAGGCGGGGACGCCGGCCCCAGCCGGGTCCACTGTGCGGCGAGAAGTGCCAGGTAGTGCGGGTTGAGCAAGAGGTACCGCCGCCACAACCGACGCGGTTCCGAGCCCAGCCGCCACAGCCACTCCAGTCCGGCCCTCCGCATCCACACCGGCGGCCGGCGCAGGATCCCCGCGTGGAAGTCGAACGCGGCACCGACCGCGAGCAGTGGCATCGGCGACAGTGGACGCATGGCGTGCACGAAGAGTTCCTGGCGTGGGCAGCCGAGCCCGACCAGTACCATCCGCGCCCCGGACTCGGTGATCCGGGCAGCGATCTCCACGCCCTCGCCGGGGCGGACCGCGCGGAACTTGGACGGTTCGTGACCGGCGATCTTCAATGCGGGCAGCCTGTTGCGGAGGTTCAGCATCAGCAGATCCAGCGTCCGCTGCGTCGAGCCGTACAGGTACACCGGCATGCCCTCGCCGACGGCTGCCTGGAGGACGTGAAGTGTCAGGTCCGGGACGCACACCGGCTCGGTGAGGGCCGCGCCGTGGAGCAGGTTCAGCGCCCAGCGCACGGGCTGGCCGTCCGGCGTCACCAGGTCATGACTGGTCGCGTCGACGAGGACGCCGAGAACGTTCCTCTTCACCGGGCCGGGACCCATCTGTCCGCGTTGGTCTCGTAGATCTCGTTCATGATCAGGGGCACGTCGTACGTCACCTGCCACTCCGGGTAGTGCTGCCGGAAGCGCGCGTTGGAGCTGATCCACCAGATGTGGTCGCCGGTCCGTGGGGTGCCGAGATGCTCGACGAGCATCTCGTTGCCCGAGATCTTCTCGGCCAGCGCGATCGCTTCGAGGTTGGAGGCGTTGGAGTGCCGACCACCGCCCAGGTTGTACACGTCGCCGCTGCGGGGGTCGCGGAAGAACGCCTCGAACGCGGCGACCACGTCACGGCTGTGGACGGCGTCCCGCACCTGCTTCCCCTTGTATCCGAAGAGTTTGTACGTCCGCCGCTCCATGGCACAACGCATCACGTAGGCGAGAAAGCCGTGCAGTTCCGTGGCGGAGTGACCCGGGCCGGTGAGAGTGCCCCCGCGGAAGCAGGCCGTCCTGAGTCCGAAGTGGCGGCCGTATTCCTGGACCAGGATGTCAGCGGCCACCTTCGAGGCGCCGAAGACCGAGTGCAGACAGGCGTCGATGGACATGTCCTCGGTGATGCCGGCCGCGTAGCGGTGATCGGGAGTGATCTCCCAGCGCGTCTCCTGCTCCACCATCGGCAGGGCGTTGGGGCGGTCGCCGTAGACCTTGTTGGTGGAGCAGTGGATCAGAGGGGCGTCGACGCACTGCTCGCGGACGCTCTGCAGGACGTTGAGCGTGCCCACGGCGTTGATGTCGAAGTCCGCGTACGGATCGCGTGCCGCCCAGTCATGGGACGGCTGTGCCGCGGCGTGGATCACGACGGCGATGTCCCGGCCGTAGTGGCGGAAGACGGCCGACAGTGAGTCCCGGTCGCGGATATCCGCGTCGTGGTGCACGTAACTCTTGCCGAGCTCCGCCGACAGGCGATCGACGTTCCACGCGGTCGACGCCTCCGGGTCCGAAGAACCGCGAACGCATGTCGTTGTCGATGCCGACGACGACAAGACCCAGGCCCGCGAAGTGCCGTACTGCCTGAGAGCCGATCAACCCGGCCGAACCCGTCACTACCGCCACGCTCATGCCGCCGCCTCCTGAGGAGATCCGCCATAGGTGTTCTGTTCCGGGTTCCGCCGGAACCGGGCCCGCTGTGATCGCTCACCGGCCAGCAGGACTCCGGTTGCCCAGAAGACCGGGTGGGCGCCGTGCTGCTTCTCGTGGTGCTCGCCCCTTTGTTCGCCGCTGTGGCGATCGCCGTACGACTGGATTCGCCAGGAACGATCCTGCACCGCCAGACCCGCGTCGGGCAGGACGGCCGCCACTCCAGTCTGGCGAAGTTCCGCACCATGGTCGCCGACGCCGAGCAGCTGAAGCACCAGCTCGCCGGCACCAACGAGCACGACGGGCTGATGTTCAAGATCCGCCGCGACCCCCGGATCACGCGCGTGGGCCGAGTTCTGCGCCGCTTCTCGCTGGACGAGCTTCCCCAGCTGCTCAATGTGCTCCAGGGGCACATGTCCCTGGTCGGTCCCAGGCCCCCGCTGGCCGACGAGGTGGCGAAGTACAACGAGGTGGAGCTGCGGCGCCTGAGCGTCAAGCCGGGGCTCACCGGTCCGTGGCAGGTCCGCGGGCGCTCCGACCTGTCCTGGGACGAGACCATCACGCTGGACCTGCGCTACGTCGACAACTGGTCCCCCTCCGTCGACTTCGGCATCCTGCGACGGACGGTGCGGGCCGTCGTCGAGGGCCACGGCGCCTACTGATCGGAATGCGTCGGCCGCCAGTGAGCGGCCGATGAAACGGGCTTGTCAACACGCCTTTTGAGCTCCATACGGGACAGCATCCCGGGCAGCAGCCCGCGTTCACGCGCGACCCGCATGCCGTGCAGCCCGGCCCCGTACCGCACACAGCCCAGCATCAGCACACCCGCGGCCGACCACTGGGCCGCGAGGACCAACGCCACCGGGCACCGGCCCTCCAACGCCTGCTGGACGGCCCACAGAGCGAGCCAGATCAGGGCCGTGAGAGCGGCGGCCTGCGCGTACGCTTGCGCGACCAGCCGCCGCGAGGCCGGGAAGAGCCTGTCGAGCCATGCGTAGAACAGGACCTGTTTCACCAGACAGCTCACCAGTACCGCCACCATCAACCCATGCACGCCGCAGCGCAGAAGCAGGGCGACGGAGGTGCCGGCGATCAGAACGATCAGCTGCACCAGATGGATGACCACCTTGCCCCCCCACCGCGCCCAGGGCCTCGACGAGCGTGCCCGAAACTGCGCCACCAGACCGACCGCGCTGACCAGGTCGAGGATCGGTACCAGTGCGGCGCTGCCACCCCACTGACCGCCGAGCAGCAGGGTCACCAACTGCTTGCCGCTCGCGCCGATCACCGCCCGCAGAGGAACGAGGATCAGTGTGGTCAGGGAAGCGCAGTCCGCGTGGGAGGCACCGAGCCGGCTGTTGTCATGCTGGATGCGGCTGTAGGCGGGAAGGAGAACCTTGCTCGCCGCCTGCTGGATCTGCAGCAGCGGTCACGCATGGCCCGTACATCGAACAGCGGCCGCAGTGAGTGCCGGACCAGGAGATAGGGCAGAAGAGCCTGCAACCCGTACCACCCGAGCGTGCCGTAGACGAGGCTCCACACGCCGGCACCGAGGAGCCCGGAGACGATTCCGGTGACGCAATAGCCGACGACGAAAGAGGAGAAGTCGGTGACGGCGACGGCCCGGTACCGCATGCCGCGGCTCAGCAGTCCACCGGCGGGGGCACCCAGGGCCATGAACACCAGCATCAGCGCAGTCGTCCGGATCAGGCCCGTCAATTCGGCCGGACTGTGGACGAGTTCGGTGGCGTACGGCGCGATGAACCAGATCGCCGCGAAGGAGCAGGTGCCGACGGTCAGGGCCGGAGCGAAGACCACCCGCACATCGCGGTCGGTGAGCGAGACGCGTTGTACCACCGCGGAGCGCAGACCGCCCTGGGCGAAATTGTGGGCGAAACGCAGAATCAGGTGGGCCAGCGCCATCCAGCCCGAAGTCCTCGGGGGTGAGCAGCCGGGCCATCGCCGCCGCGTAGGGAATCTGGACAGCGATGCCGACCGCCCTGGCGAGATAGGTCCAGCGCACGCCTCTGACTGTGGCTGAGGTCAGCTGCGTCATGACCAGGACCTTCTCACGGTGTGGTCCCGGGGTACGTGCGACGCGCGAGGCGCCCCGTTCACGCCTGAGAGTGAATGACCTGCACATGGAGATGAGGGTTCGCACCCGCGGCCGACTCCCGCAGGAGTGGCTTCTCCCCCCGCTTGACCGAGTTCCTGTCTCCTTCCGGGGTGCCACCAAACAGTGCACTGCTCAAGTTGCGCACACGAAGCGAATGAGGCATGTACTCATATCCTTTTCATAGCTTTGAACGAATATTCCGACTCGTGCGTTTCTGGAGAGAGCCATGCGTGTTGTTGTGACAGGTGGCGGTGGTTTCCTTGGCTCACACCTCTGTGAAGCGTTGCTGCGACGTGGAGACGCCGTCGTGTGCCTGGACAACTTCAGCACCGGCCGGCCGGCGAACATCGCACACTTGCGGAAACATCCCGCCTTCGAACTCGTCCACGCCGATGTGAGCGTGACCGCGGACGTTCCCGGCCGGATCGATGCCGTGGCCCATCTCGCAAGTCCCGCGTCACCGCCGGACTATCTGCGGATGCCTCTCGAAACGCTCGCCGTGGGAAGCCGAGGGACCGAGAACGCTCTGGAGCTGGCCCGGTTCAACAACGCCCGGTTTCTGCTTGCCTCGACGAGTGAGGTGTACGGCGACCCGCTGGTCCACCCTCAGGACGAGGGGTACTGGGGAAACGTCAATCCGCTCGGACCGCGCAGCGTGTACGACGAGGCGAAGCGATACGCCGAGGCCGTCACGATGGCCTGCCGACGCAGTCTGGCCGTCGACGTGGGAATCGTCCGGATCTTCAACACGTACGGTCCGCGCATGCGCAGGCACGACGGCCGGGTCGTCTCCAGCTTCATCGCCCAGGCGCTGGGCGGCGAGCCCCTGACCATCTACGGTGACGGCAGGCAGACCCGCAGTTTCTGCTATGTGGACGATCTCGTCCGTGGCCTGATGGCGATGCTGGACTCCTCCGAGACAGGGCCGGTCAATCTCGGCAATCCAGAGGAGTGGACCGTGTCCGACCTCGCCGAACTCGTCCGCGACATCACGGGGTCGGACTCAGAGATCCAGTACCACCCGCTCCCCACGGACGACCCGGTCCGCCGCCGTCCGGTCATCACCCGTGCCCGTGAACACCTCGGCTGGTACCCGGAAGTGCCGGTCGCGGACGGGGTACGCCGGACCGTGGACTGGTTCAGAAGCCGGCCGTACGAGGATGTCACCGAGGGCAACGTCCCGCATCCGCACGGCGGCAGTCCGCTCCTGACCGCCGCGGATTCCGCGGTCTGAGAGGAAGCCCATGCCCCGTCGCACCACTGTGTTGGTGACCGGTGGCGCCGGTTTCATCGGCAGCCACACCTGCGTCGAACTCCTCGACCACGGCTATGACGTGGTAGTCGTCGACAATTACTCCAACAGCTCGCCCGGCGCACTGGAACGCGTCGCGAAGATCGCCGAGCGCCCGCCGGCGGCCGTTCACGAGATCGACGTGCTCGACCGGCACGCGCTCTCCTGGGTGTTCGACCAGCACGACATCGACGCCGTGATCCACTTCGCCGCGAAGAAGGCCGTCGGGGAGTCCGTGGAACTGCCCGTCGAGTACTACGACACCAACGTCGGCGGTACCACGGCGCTGCTGCGCGCCATGCATGACCACGGCGTCCACCGTCTGGTGTTCTCCTCGTCCTGCTCGATCTACGGCAACGCCACCAAGGTGCCACTCGCGGAAGAGGACCCGGCAGGACCCACCAACCCGTATGCCAGGTCGAAGTGGCTCTGTGAACGGTTGCTCGCCGACATCTGCCGTCACCTGGACGGGCTTTGCGTCCTCGCACTGCGCTATTTCAACCCCGTCGGCGCGCACCCCAGTGGGCTGCTCGGAGAAGTGCCCCGGGGAGTTCCCAACAACGTGATGCCGTATCTCGCCCGGGTCGCCGCCGGTCGGCTCCCCAGGCTCAGCGTCTTCGGGGACGACTATCCGACCTCCGACGGCACCGGCGTCCGCGACTACATCCATGTGATGGACGTTGCCGCAGGGCACCGCGTCGCGCTGGAACACCTCGACGAGGAGACCGGCATGCGGGTCTTCAACCTCGGTACGGGGCAGGGCACATCGGTCCTCCAGCTCGTCGCCGCCTTCGAGCGCGCCTGCGGTGTGCCGATCCCGTACGAGATCATCGGCCGCCGCCCCGGCGACGTCGCGGCGCTCATCGCGGACCCGGGCGCCGTGGCCCGGGCCTGGGCATGGACCACGACGAGAGATCTCACCGCGATGTGCGAGGACGCATGGCGGTTCCAGGAACTCAATCCCTCCGGCTACCCGAACTGACACAGCATGGGGTGAGCAAGATGCGAGTGACCGTCATCGGAACGGGCTACCTCGGCGCCGTGCACGCCGCGTGCATGGCGGACATCGGGCACGAGGTGCTCGGTGTCGACATCGACGTCGAGAAGATCACGGCCCTCGGCGAAGGCCGGGTCCCCATCCACGAGCCAGGACTGCAGGAAATTCTGGGCAGAACCGTCGCCTCCGGGAGGCTGCGCTTCTCCACCTCCCTCAGCGAGGCCGCGGAGTTCGGCGATGTGCACTTCGTGTGTGTGAGCACGCCGCAGCGTCGCGACGGGCTGTCCTGCGATCTGCGGGCGGTCGACGCCGTCGTCGACGGACTGGCACCCCGACTGCGCGGCCGCTGCCTGATCGTGGGCAAGTCCACGGTGCCCGCGGGAACGACGGCCCGGCTGGCCGCGCGTGTCCAGGAGCTCGCTCCGGAAGGGACGAACGTCGAGGTCGCCTGGAACCCGGAGTTCCTCAGGGAGGGCTACGCGGTGCAGGACACGCTCCGCCCGGAGCGGCTGGTGGTCGGCGTCATGTCGCAGCGGGCCGACCAGATCCTGCGCGAGGTGTACGCACCGATGCTGAGCGACGGCGTGCCGTACATCAGCACGGACCCGGCGACAGCCGAGCTGGTCAAAGGCGCGGCGAACTCGTTCCTCGCCACGAAGATCTCGTTCATCAACGCCATGGCGGAGGTCTGCGATGCCACGGGTGCCGATGTCACCACCCTGGCCGACGCCCTCGGGTACGACAGCCGAATCGGCCGGCGGTTCCTCTCCGCGGGCCTCGGCTTCGGAGGCGGGTGCCTGCCCAAGGACATCAGAGCGTTCACAGCCCGCGCTGACGAACTCGGCGTCGGCGGCGCGGTGTCGTTTCTCCATGAGATCGACGAGATCAACTCGCGGCAGCGACAGCGCACTGTCGACATCGCCCGGGACATGGTGGGCGGAGGGTTCGTCGGCCGCCGCATCGCCGTTCTCGGGGCCACGTTCAAGCCGGACAGCGACGATGTCCGCGACTCGCCCGCGCTGGCCGTCGCCGGTGCGATCCACCGGGAGGGCGCGGACGTACGGCTCCACGACCCTGAGGGGATGGACAACGCCCGGGCCGTTCTGCCCATGCTCGATTACGTCCACGATGTGAAGAAGGCATGTCTGGGCGTCGATCTCATCCTTCATCTGACCGAGTGGGCCGACTACCGTCGCATCGATCCGGCCGCGCTCGCCGTTGTGACACCCGCACGGAAGATCCTCGACGCGCGCAACGCCCTCGACGCGTCGCTGTGGCGGTCGGCCGGCTGGACCCTGCGGGCGCTCGGCCGGCCGACAGCGCCCGCGCTGCCGAGCCAGCAGGCGGCCGTCGACCAGGTGACATCTGTCGATCTGGGCTGCGGCCCGGGGTAGCGTCAGCTCTCGGTGTCATCTCTCCGCGTCATTTCTCGGTGTCATCTCTCGGTGGACAGGATGGCGTGATAGAGCCTTTCGGTGATTTCCGCTTTTGCCATGTATGTGTGCTTCCGCGCCCACGACAGTGCCTCGTTCCATGCAGTGCCGGGTCTGCTGCTCCTTGAGCACACCGCTGAGGGCCCAGGCGATGCGCTGAGGCAGATCCGCGGGGCTGCCGAGCGGCACCGAGACCGCCCCGCCCGGTGCCGAGAAATCACTGATGCCGTGGTGGCCGAGATGAACGACGGGAAGACCTCTGGCCCACGCTTCCAGAGTCTGTGTACTGGAGGAATCCCGCAGACGTGTCATCAGAAAGGCATCAGCGTCGTCGCAGGCTTGGAAAACCTGCGCCCGGGGCAGCAGACCACGGAATTCGACGGATTCACCCACACCGAGGCGGCGGGCGAGTCGTTCCAGAGGCTGTCGCAGAGGCCCGTCACCGAGGATCACGAGGCGGGCGTCCGGGAATTCCACCCGGAGATGCGCGATCGCGCGCACCGCGAGTTCAGGGGTTTTACGGGGATGCAGCCTGCCGACCCACAGAACGGTGGGCGGGCGGTCCGGGCGAGCCGGCCGAGTCTCCGCCGGCTCTCGGATCAGAGACTCCTGGATGCCGTCGGCCAGCATCAGATGGGTGGTGGTACGGCTCAGGCGCCGAGCAAGCCGCTCGGTGTCCCGGTTGGTGGTGAGGACCACCGCGGCCTTGCGCAGCGCCCTGCGGCATGACGGCCGACGGCTGAGGCAGCGCACCCACACGAGAGTCCGCAGCGCCTCCTGCCAATAGGCGGTGCCCATGAAACGCCGGTGACTGCGCGGGGCGGTCTGGCCACCGCCGACGGGACCGAACACCAGGGGAGGGCCCGGGCGACGCAACGCGCTGCCGCCCTGCAGGGATCCGTAGGAGACGTGGTGTACGAGGTCGGCGCGGCCGAGGCCCCGCCCGCGGGCGTAGGCCAGGGCCTCGCGCTGCCAGCCGTCGTAGCTCTTGACCTCTTTGGCCATGTCGCTCAGGCAGCCGGGCAGCAGCCCGGTCCACGAAGGGGCCCGCGGAAGGGGGACGACATGCACTCTGATGCGTTCGCCGAGCGCCCCCAGCTCCGCCACTCGCTGCTTGATGTTCCGCTCGTTGTCGTACTCGGGGTGGGTCAGGACGTCCACGGTGTGCCCGCGCTTCGCCAGCGACTCGGCCCAGCCCCACCCGATGGCCGGTTCACTCCCGCGCGTCGGATCGCAGGCGAAGGAGACCAACACGATATGCAGTTTGCGTGATGCCGTACCGGATTCGGATCCGACCTCGTTCACGATTGTCCTACTCATAAAACCCCTGCTCCATCAGACATGCCGTCCCGCCGTCAGGCATATTGCTGCCGGGCCGGGTGTAATTCAGTGGTGAAACGTCTTGGCTCGCTGCGTTTCCGGGGGGCTTTTCCCTCGATCGGCTCATGGATATCCGCATCCCGTACGACCATGCTGTCGTGGCTGCCAGACGCATGGAGTGTCTGCACCTATTCTGGGCTGGCTATTCTCTGTCGAATTTCCAAAAGGTGACATCTCCAGTTCTCTGAGGGGTACACGTTGGACCTTCGTGGATATCTCAAAGTGCTGGCCAGGCGCTGGCCGACCATCCTGATCTGTCTGATGCTCGGTGTCGTCGCGGCCGAGGCGGCGATTGCCGTGAGCACACCGGTCTATGCGGCCCGTACCCAGCTCTTCGTCGCCACCCGGTCCGGTGCACACCGCTGAACTGAACCAGGGGCAGTCCTTCTCCCAGGCCCGTGTCAGTCGTATGCGGCGATCGTGGCTACTCGACAGGTCACCGAGCCCGTCGTGCGCGAACTGTGGCTCAAGGACACGCCGGAACAGCTCGCGTCCCGGATCACCGCCGAGGCCCCACTCAACACCGTGCTCATCGACATCACGGTGCGCGACGGGATTCCGTCACGTGCGGCGCGCATCGCCGACGCCGTGGCGAAGCACTTCGCCGCCGTGGTCGAGCGCTTGGAGACACCGAAGACGAACCGCGCCCCGCGCGAGGGCGCTTCCGCATCCGAGTCCCCGGCGTCGCCTGTTTCGCTCGGCGTGACCGAGCCGGCGAGCGTCCCGACGCATCCGGTCTCCCCGAAGCGGCTGCTCGACCTCGCTGCCGGGCTGGTCGGCGGATCGCTGCTCGCCGCCGGACTCGTGGCGCTGCGCGAGGCCCTCGACACCACGATCAAGACGAGTGACGCCCTCGGAGAGCTGACCTCGTTGCCGGTCCTCGGCTCCATCCCCTACGACAGGGGGGCGGCCCAGCAGAGGGTCGCGATGAACACCCTCAGCAGCTCCGCGCGTGCCGAAGCCTTCCGTAAACTGCGCGCCAACCTGCAGTTCGCGCAGGTCGACGACCGGCCGCGGGTGATCGTCGTGACCAGCCCGGTGACCGGGGAAGGAAAGACCACCACCTCCGTCAACCTGGCACTCGCGCTTGCCGACGCGGGTATGCGAACCTGTCTGATCGACGCCGACCTGCGCCGCCCGTCCGTCGCCGGTACCTTCGGGCTGGTCGAGGGGGCCGGGCTGACCACGGTGCTCATCGGCCAGGCCGGCGTCGAGGACGTGGCGCAGCAGGCCGGCGGCAGGCTGACGGTGCTCACCAGTGGTCCACTGCCGCCCCATCCGACCGAACTGCTCGCCTGCGGCCGGATGGCCGAGTTGTTGCGCGAACTCGCCGACACCTACGACGTGGTCGCCGTGGACAGCGCTCCGGTACTGCCGGTCGCCGACACCGTCAGCCTCGCCCCGCTCGCCGACGGAGTACTGCTCGTCGTACGGGCCTCCAAGACCGGCCGGGAGCAGATCCGCAACGCGGCCGATTCGCTGAGCCGGATCGGCGTACGCGTCCTGGGCGCCGTCTTCAGCATGTCCCCTGCCTTCAAGGGCAAGGAGTACGGCTACGGCTACGCTTCGGCCGAGGTGCCCGTGCCCCGTCCGCCGGCCCAGGGCGAGGGGCCGACCGCGGCGGCCCCGCTGTCTCCCACCGGTGAGAAATGAGCCGCCCCGCCGACAGCCGCCCTGTCGTCATCCACGAGGTGAGGGCCCGGTGACCGCCTTCGAGGTGCTGTTCGTCTGCACCGGCAACCGGCACCGTTCACCGGTCGCGGAACGGCTCCTGGCCGCCGCGCTTCCCGAGCCCGATTTCCATGTCCGCAGCGCGGGCACCGAGGCCCGGCCGGCTCCGCTGGACGCCGTGACGCGCGCGATCATCGCCGAACTGGGCGCGGAGGCAGGGGACTTCACCGCACGGCGCCTGCGCGCCGGCCATGTGGAGCGGGCCGACCTGGTGCTGGGCCTGGAGCGGTGTCACCGGGACGCCGCGGTGCGGTTGCCGTGGTGTCCGCGGCGTTGTCGGCGCTGAGTTCGGTGCCGTCGGGCAGCCGGGCGGGCCCGGTGGCGCGGAGCAGCATGCCGAGGGCGGAGGGGTCGATGGCCATCGCACCGTCGAGGCGCTGACCGCTGTGGCTCCGCCAGTCCGCGGACCAGATGCGGGCCGCGTCCGGAAAGCGCGGGCTCATGTTGGAGTTGGCCCAGAGGCTTTGGGGTCCGTTGTTCCCGTACTGGGCTGTGAACTCGGCTCCGAGGTCGATGTCCGCGTGGCTGCCGACCATCTCGATCCGGTCGGCCGTGAACGCGCCGACGTGCCCGGGGCGCGTCCGGCGGGCGACCGGGGCGCCCGAGAGGGGAAGACGGACGGGCCTCGGGCAGCGTCATGAGTTGCTGCGACGACGCACGATCAGAATCGTGCCGGCACCCGCTGCGATCAGAGCCGCGGCTGCACTACTCAGGATCACTTCTTTCGTGTGGTCGGCACCGGTGTGCGCGAGGTGCTGGTCGTCGATGTCGCAGACGTGGTCGTGGTCGTCGCAGCCGTCGTCGCAGCCGTCCTTGTCCGGTCCGTGCCCGTCTTGTCCGTACTCGTCGCAGTCGTTGTCACCGTGGTGGCGCGGCGGCTTCGGCGGGTAGGGAGGGTATGGCGTGTGGGTCGGATGCGGGGGGTAGGGGTGGTTGCCGTCGGCGTGGGCGGTCGCCGCACCTGCCAGCGGTGCGGTGAAGAGCGCAGCGGCCGCGGCTGCCGATGCCGCTACAGATCGCCATCTAGGCGATGTCGTCATCTTTTCCACTCTCCTCGACTTGGGGACGCCTGAACTCGGTCAGGGCAGCTCCAGCACCTGGATAATGGAATAAATAGGAATTTGATGACATAAATAGCATGACCCTCCGTACAAGCCACCGGATGGTGTAGCGCAAACGGAACGCCGACAGCGGGGGGCTAGGAGTGCTTTCCGCCGCCCTGGCCGCTCGCTCGGCCCTTGTCGGCTGCCTTGTCCGTGCCCCCGCTCTTGCTGTCGGACGTGCCGTTGCCGGTGCCTGCGGCGCCTTTGCCGGACTTGCCCGTGCCGGCGGACTTGCCTGGAGCGGCCGTCGCCCGCCGCAGTTGCTCCGAGCAGTACGCGGCGACCTCGTCCTCGCCGCCGGCCGCCGCGACGAGCCGCTGCCAGGCTTTCGCGTCGAGTGTCCTGCCGTGGCCCTGGACCTGCTTGTAGGCGCGGCAGTGGGCTTCGGTGTCCCGGGCGGGGGCCGGCCTCCCCGTCGGCCGGGAGCCACCGGAGGACGTTGACGTGGCCGCATCGCCCGGCCGGTCCGGAGCGGCCGCCGACGGGCGCGCGGCCCCCTGGTCGCCCCCTGTCCGATCCGAACGCGAGCTGACGGAATCGATGGCCGCGACGGCGACACCGCCCAGGGCGAGGCTGGCGACCACCACGCCGAACGTTGTCTTCACCGGGCGTCGGGCACGCCGCTCCTCGGGCACCCGCCAGTCGTCCCGGCGCCGGGTACGTGCTCGGTGCGGGTTCGCGGCGCGGGCGGCCCGGAAGGCGGCCACGGCCCGCCGTTCGGCCTGGGGATCGAGATCGGCTTGGCGTATGGCGGCGGCCAGGGCCGTTTCCAGGGTGGCGACGTCACGCACGTCCCACGAGTCGGACACGGCGCCGCCAGGCTGCGCATGATGACGGCCCGGTACTCCGTCGCCGCTCAGCCGTTCACCCATGTCTGCCCTGCCCGCCGGACCGCTGTTGTCGTTCATCTCGATTTCCCCAGCGTGCGGGAATCCTCATCCGTCACATCTGTCATTCCCTCGTCCACCTCGCTACCGATCCCGAGCTGGCGAGCGAGGCGTTTCAGGCCCCGATGGCCAGCCGTGCGTACCGCTCCCGGGCGCTTGTCGAGGACACGTGCGGCGGCGGGACCGTCCAGGCCGATCACGACCCGCAGGAGCACGGCCTCTGCCTGGTCCCGGGGCAATCCGCGGACCAGTTCCAGCGCCCGCTCGGTGGAGAGGGACTCCAGCGCCTGTTCATGGGTGCTGTGCGGACCAGGCAGGTCCAGTACATCCTGTTCGGTCCCTCCGGCCCGGGGCCGCACACGCTGGCGACGCAGATGGTCCAGCGCCCGGTGCCGGGCGATGGTCGCGGTCCAGCCGCGAAAACCCGCGCCGTCGCCCTGGAAACGCCCGAAGTCGCGGGCTATCTCCAGCCACGCGTCGGACGCCACGTCCTCTGCGTCGTCGCCGACGATGCCGCGCAGGTAGCCGAGCAGGCCCGGTTGGACGATCCGGTAGGCGACCGTGAAGGCGGCCTCGTCGCCGTCCTGGGCCCGCGCGACCGCCGCGCCCAGTTCCCCGTCGCGCGCCTGCACACGACGGGGCTGCCGTACCTGGCCCAAGATTTTCCTCGTTCGCACCGGTTCATTCTTCGCACCGGTTCATTGCGAGTCCTTGCCGTCCGCCGCGCTCCGATCGCACCGACGGCCCATGATGGCCAGCGTCCGCCGCCACAGAAATGTCACAACGCACCCTCAGGCCTGCCCGTTCTCGCAGGTCTCCCGGCGCCTGCCGGTGGATCGGCTGCACGTACGTCGGGGCGTGACCGGCATTGGGGCATGAGTGACGACGGCCGAGTGCGGAGACACGGTGGTGAAGTGACTGTCCGTGGCGTGAGTTGTGTGTGAGGTGTAACAGTTCCGGCCGCCGCGCTCTGTTCAGACAGGCGACCACATCGGCCGTCCAGGACAGGGGACACGACTCGTGCAGTGGACGAACGGAAGCGGCGGAGCGTACGGCGAGGAGCCGTACGACGGTGCTGGGTACGCCTTTGCTTACGGCCACGAGAGCAGCGGCACCTTCACAGAGACGGCCACGCCGACCAGGGCCCCGGCGCAACACACGCAGTGGACGCAGCCGCACCCGACGGCGTGGGACACCGCCCACGGTGACGTCCTCACCGTGCCGTACCCCGAGGCCGACACCCAGCCCATCCCTTTCGCGCCGGAGTCGGCACCGGCACCCTGGTCGGTATCAGGGTCGGTATCGGGGTCGGGGTCGCAGACGGCGGAGAGCGAGCCGGCGCGGCCGGTCTTCGTGGATGTCTCGGGGCGACGCCGGCGCCGTGTGCTGCGTGCCGCCCGGCTGCTGGTGATCCCCGCCGGCGGCTATGTCGCCCTGCTGGTCAGCACCGTGCTGGGCGGCACCGGCATCAGCGCCCCGTTCGTCCCGCAGCCGGACTCCGCGCACCGGGCGCCGCCCCGCGTGACCGCCTCCGACTCCCCACCCGCCCCCGGCCACTCAGCGGGGCGTGCGGGCTCCGCCGCAGGGCACGCCGACTCCCGCCCCACGGCGCAGCGGACCTCCCCGCCCGTCCGGCCGACAGCCTCGACCGCCCCCGCGACCACCGCACCGCCCACCAGGGCCACTTCCCCGACGGCCACCGCCAGTCCGACCCCGACCTCCTCCTCCCGGGGGCGTGCCCTTGGGACGTCCCACAAGCCCGTGAAGTGACCCAAGGCCCTGACGTGACCGACCGCCGCCGCACCGCTCCGCCACAGCCGTACCCGCCACATCACCCCCCGCACCCACTGGCTGCTGATGAGTGTGCT
>NZ_BMVG01000015.1 GCF_014650595.1 Streptomyces alanosinicus | reverse complement strand
CAGGGCGGCGAGTCCGGCCTGTATCACCATGAACAGGGTGGTGCCGGTCTCCCGTGCCAGACCCAGCAGCGCCCGGTGCAACTCCGGCTCGACGAAGAAGGTGTGCAGGGCGCCCCGGTGACTGCTGACCGCCGGGCGGGGCCGGTCGGAGGGCAGTTCCAGCGCGTCGGGCAGCCCGGCGAGCGCGGTGCGCCAGTAGGCCAGGTCGGGGTGCTCGGCGTGCTGCCCGTTCCCTCCCTCGGTCGCCGTGGTCTCCTCGCCGCCCTCGCCGCCCTCGGTCCCGAACTGCTCCTGCTGCCACAGGGCGTAGTCGGTGTACGTCACCGGAAGCGGCGCCCACCGGGGCGCGTCCCCGCGTTGTCGTGCCGCGTACGCCTGCGTCAGGTCCCGCAGCAGCGGCCGCAGCGACGCGCCGTCGCCGGCGATGTGATGCATCAGCAGCAGGACCGCGTACCGGTCGTGTCCGGTGCGGAACACGTCGACGCGCAGTGGCAGTTCACCACCGAGATCGAAGGGGCGGGCCGCCGCCCGCTCCAGGGCCCCCTCCAGCTCCGCGGGCGCCAGGTCCCGGCAGTCCACGCGCACCAGGTCGGGTGCCGCATCGTGGACGATCTGCTCGGGAACGCCCTCGCGCTCCACGATGACCGTGCGCAGCGGCTCGTGCCGGGCGACCACGTCGTTGACGGCGGCCTGCAGCACGGTCACGTCCAGCCCGCCGTCGATGTCCAGGGCGAGCGGGATGTTGTAGGTGGCGCTCGGTCCTTGCAGCCGGTGCAGGAACCACAGCCGCCGCTGCGCGAACGACAACGGCAGCACCTCGGGCCGCTCCCGGCGCACCACCCCGGCGGGCGCGGGCGGGGCGAGGCGGACGGCGAGGCCGGCGGGTGTGGGGGCGTCGAAGAGGTCGGCGACCGACAGCTCGGCTCCCACCGCCGTACGGATCCTGACGAGCAGGCGGGTGGCGAGCAGGGAGTGGCCGCCGTGCGCGAAGAAGTCGTCGTCCGGACCGATCTCGTCGAGGCCGAGGACCTCGGCGAACAGCCGGCACAGCAGCGCCTCGTGCTCGGTGGGCGCCCGGCCGGGCTTGGCGGCGGCCGCCCGGAAGTCCGGTGCCGGCAGAGCCCCCCGGTCCGTCTTGCCGTTCGGGGTGAGCGGCAGCGCGTCCAGGAACACGAAGGCGCCGGGCACCATGTGCTCGGGGAGCCGGCCTGCGGCGTAGCCGCGCAGCGCCTCGGCGTCGGTGTGCGCGCCCGGTCCGGGCACGACGTACGCGACGAGCAGGTCGCCATGGACGGTCACCGCGTTCTGCGCGACATCGGGGTGGCGGCGCAGGACCGTCTCCACCTCGCCGAGTTCCACCCGGTGACCGCGCACCTTGACCTGGTCGTCGGCGCGGCCCACGAAGACGAGCTGCCCGTCGCCGGTCGTCCGCACCAGGTCTCCGGTGCGGTACATGCGCTCGCCGGGCGGCCCGAAGGGGCATGCCACGAAGCGGGCGGCGGTCAGCCCCGGACGGCGCAGATAGCCGCGGGCGAGCGCGCGCCCGGCGACGTACAACTCCCCGGTGCCGCCGGGCGGGACAGGGCGCAGCGCGTCGTCGAGGACATGGACGCGGCTGCCCTGGACGCCGGTGCCGAGCGGGGCGGGACCGTCGGCGGCGAGCGGATCGCTGGTGGTGGCGCACACGGTCGTCTCGGTCGGCCCGTAGGCGTTCACCATGGTCCGGCCGGGCGCCCAGGCGGCCACCAGCTGCTCGGTCACGGCCTCGCCGGCGACCACGAGGGTGGTCACCGTGGGCAGGTCGAGACCGGTCATCGCCGACAGGGCCGAGGGCGGCACGGTGAGATGGGTGACGCGGTGCCGGGCCACGGTGGCGGCGAGGGCCGGGCCGGGCGTCAGCCGGTCGGCGGGCTCCACCACCAGCGCGGCCCCGCTGAACAGCGCCATCGCCGTCTCCCAGAAAGCCGCGTCGAAGCTGGGCGAGGCGAACTGCAGCACCCGCGCGCCCGGTCCCGCGTTCAGCCGCGTACGCTGCGTCGCCACCAGGTCGGAGATACCGGCGTGGGTGACGACGACCCCCTTCGGGCGGCCGGTGGAGCCCGAGGTGTAGATGACGTAGGCCGGGTGTGCGGGACCGGCCGGTGCGGCCGGGGCGGGAACGGCAGACGGGGTGGGGGCGTCGTCGCCGTCGTGGAGCGTCAGCCGGGGCAGGCCGGCCAGTTCCACCGCCGACAGGTCGATGCGGGGATCGGTCAGGAGCAGGGCCGGGCGGGCGTCCGCCAGCATGAACTCGACGCGGTCGGGCGGGTAGTCGGGGTCCACGGGCAGGAACGCGGCCCCCGCCTTCCACACGGCGAGCACGGCCGTCGTCAGCATCCGCCCACGGGGCAGGACCAGCGCGACCAGGCTCTCCGGCCCGATCCCGCGCTCCCGCAGCCGCCGGGCGAGCCGTTCCGCACGGGCATCCAACTGGCCGTAGGTCAAAGGCGGTTCACCGTCGGTGAGCAGCGCGGGGGCATCGGGGTCGGCGGCGACACGGGCGGAGAAGAGGCCCGCGGCGCTGCCACGGGGAGTCTCGGCCACGGCACCGGGCGAAGGCCGCGGTGCGCCGAGCCGCGCCAGTGCCGTCCCCGGCTCGGCCTCGGCGAGGCGCCCGAGCAGCGCGCTCAGCTCCTCGCCGTGCCGGGCCACGTCCTCGGGGGTGTACACGGCGGCGTTCGCCCACAGGTTGAGCTGCAGTTCCCCGGTGGCCGCCTCCTGGATCATGAACTCCAGGTCGTCCACGGGCCCGATGGCTATCCACTGCCGCACAGCCGGCAGCCCGCCGAACGCCGGCTCGGCGGAGAAGGCCAGCACATTGACGATCGGCCCGTACAGCTTGGGCGCGTCGCCCGGGGTGCGCAGGTCGCGGCGCAGCCGTTCGTACGGATGGCGCTGGTGCGCCAGGGCCTCGTCGACCCGCTCGGCGACCTGGGCGGTGAAGGCGGCCAGACCGGCGGCGGGGTCGTGGTCGAGCACCAGCGGCTGCATCGTGGCGAGCATGCCCGGCACCTCCCGTGCGGCCGGACCGGTGCGGCCGGTGACGGGCAGCGTCAGGAGCAGGTCGCGGCGGCCGGTGACGGCGTACACATGGTGGGCGACGGCCGCCACGGCCGTACGCGTCCAGCGCTGACCCAACCGTTCGGCGAGGGTGTGCAGGCCGCGGGTGACCCGGGCGGCGGCACCGGTGCGGTGCAGGATGTAGTCCGGGCCGGCGGGCGCGCTGCGGCCGCCGAGCTGAATCGGCGCCGGCGACTGCGCGAGCCGCTGACGCCAGTACGCGCGGTCACGGGCGCAGTCCTCGGAGGCGAGGTAGGCGGCGTCCTCGTCGAGCAGCGCGCGCAGCGGCCGCAGCGGCGTGCCGGCGGTCCCGGCACCGGCCAGGAGCGCGTCGTACAGCTCGGCCGTGCGCCGGGTGAGCAGCCAGACGCCGTAGCCGTCGAGCACGATGTGGTGGTAACGCTGGTACCACAGGTGCCTGTCCGGAGCGATGCGGAAGACGGCCTGGGCGTGCGTGGGTCCGGTCGCGAGGTCGACGGGCCGGGCCAGGTCCGCGCGCATCCACGCCTCGGCCTCGGCCCTGGGGTCGGCGCGGTCCGTCAGGTCGATCAGTGGGAAGGGGAACGGGTCCGGCTCGTACGGGTACTGCACGGGACCGGTGTCGTCGGCCGCGAACCGCATCCGCAGCGCGTCGGCCTCGGCCACCGCCCGCCGCAGCGCCCGCTCCAGCAGATCGGTGCGCAGCGGGCCGGCGATCTCCAGATAGGAGGCCTGGTTGTACGTGGACTTCAGCCGGTCCAGCTCATGGCCGTAGTAGGCGCCGAGCTGCGCGCCGGTCAGCGGACGGCGTGGGGCGTCGGCCCGGGTCGCCGGGGATTCAGGCATGGTCGGTGCTCCGCTCATGGCTCGTACGGGCGGACGGATCGGGGGCGCCGGCCGGCACCTCTGCGGGTTCGGGAACCGCGACCAGCAGCGCCTTCTGCCCGGTCAGGCGCCGCACGGACGCCAGCCGCAGACCGGCCCTTTGCAGCAGCGCCTCGAACTCGCGGGGGGCGCGCTCGCGTCCGGGCAGCACGGACAGCATGTAGAGGCTCATCAGCGCGGTCATCCGGGCGGCGGCGTCCGTGCCGGGGCGGTCGTCGGCGGCGAGCTCGATCACGACGAGGCGGGCGTGCGCGGGCATGGCCCGGCGGCAGGCGGCGAGGACGGCGACGCACTGGTCGTCGTCCCAGTCGTGCAGGACCTCCCGGAGCAGATAGACGTCCCCGCCGCCGGGTACGGCGCTGAAGAAGTCCCCCGAGCGTGCCTCGGCCCGGTCGCCGAACCCGGCGGCGGTGAACCGGGCGAGGGCCGCGGCTGCCGCGGCGGGCCGGTCGAGCAGGATTCCGCGCAGGTCCGGGTGTGCCTGAAGGAGATGGCAGAGCAGGGCGCCGTCGCCGCCGCCGACGTCGACGAGCGTGCCGGCCGCCGAGAAGTCGTGGGCGCGCAGGATTGCCGCGCTCTCCAGTTCGACATCGCGGGCCTGTGTGGCGTCGAACAGGTCGCGCAGGTCGGGGCGCCGGTCGAGGGCGGTGAAGAAGGAGGCGCCGAACTCCTTGTCGAAGGCGGGTGTTCCGGTGCGCACGGTGTCCGGGATGCCCTGCCAGGCCCGGGAGGAGAGGGCCTGCGCCATCAGCGCGCTGGGCAGGGCGCTGCCGGGTGCGCCCGCGGTGAGGGCGGTGCCGAGGCGGGCGAGGCCGAACCGGCCGTCCGGCAGCAGCTCGAAGACCTCGAAGGCGGTCAGCGCGGTCAGCACCTGATGCAGGGCGGGCTCGTGGGCACCGGTGTCCCGGGCAAGCTCGCGGACGGTGCGCGGGCCGGCCGACAGGGCGTCGGGGATGCCCAGTTCGGCGACGCTGCACAGGGCGCGCGAGACCAGGGGCGCGTACAGCAGCGCACGCACGGCGACGGCGCTGTCGGCTTCCTCTGCACGCATCAGGACTCCTTCCGGCGGATGTGACGGCGCTCGGCCGTCGCGTACAGGCCGAGCATCAGCGGCTCGCGGATCCGTCCCTCGGCGAACTGTGCTCCGAAGCGCTCGCGGTAGGCGGCGAACCAGTGCGGGAGTTCGTGAAGGAAGAGGATGTCGTGCGAGGCCATGTGCCGGATTGCGAGCAGGGGCAGCGGGGAGCGGGAGACGCGGAACCCGTCGTTGCGTACCGAGCGCTCGTCGCAGGCCGGGTGGAACTGGCCGATCATGGCGCCGCCGGCCACGGCGGTGTCCTTCAGCCGGGCGTGTGCGTCGTCCAGGGCCGCGTACCCGTCCTCGCCGAGGTCGGGCAGGACCACGACGAGGCTGTCCAGCGAGTCCTCGGCGGGCCGGCGCATGAACCGCACGAGCTCCTCCTCCAGGAGGCTCCTCAGCTCGTCGGGGTCCTTGCCGGACACCTCGTAGTGGAAGCCGGCACGCAGTGCGTCGGCCTGGAGCGCGGCCGGCACGAACGGGCACACCGCTCCCTTGCGGAGCAGCTGCGGATCCGGCCGGCTGATGTAGTCGCACAGCCACGCGTCGAGGACGGCGACGTCCTCGGCGAGGCGGCGCTCGTACCCGCGCGGCGGCGACACACTGGTGTCACCGCTGAACCCGGTGAGTGACGGCTGTGTGCCCTGTTCGGCACCCGTGGTCATGTGATTCCCTCCGGTGGGCACGGCGGCCGGTCAGGCCGTCAGCTTCGTCAGGGCCAGAGTCATCCGCTCCAACTCGCTGCGGATGTACGGAAGTTCGACGGGATCGTCGGAGTCCAGCGCGGTACGGCGCTGTCGGTCGGTCGCCCCGTACAGCAGACTGGTCGCCGCGCGGAAGCGCAGGGCGCCCGGGTCGTCGCCGAAGTGGTGGCCGCCGAGCACGGCGACACCGGCCCGCTCCAGCAGGACGCGCTCCAGGGACGCCGAGTCGACGGCGCCGTGGGCGGCGAGCGCGGCCCGGGCGGGCTCGAAGTCGGGGTAGACGTAGAAGCCGCCGTCGGGGGCGCGGCAGTCGGCGCCCGCGTCGGTCATCGTGCGGTGCACGGCCCGGGCCACGGCGGCGTGCAGGCGCGCGCCGCGGGCGACGTGTGCCGTCAGCTCAGGGGGCTCCTCGTAGGCGTACCGGGCGACGCTCTGCAGCGGGCCGGCCAGGGAGGACCAGACCTCGCTGGCGGTGGCGAGCACACGGGCGCGCAGTTCGGCGCCCCGGTCCCCGGCGGGGAAGCGGGCCGATCCGATGCGCCAGCCGCCGAGGGCGTGCGTCTTGCTGAGCCCGGTGGTGACGACCGTGCGCTCGGGCGCGACCTCGGCGGGGCTGAGGAACGCGGCCGTCGGCTCGTGCAGGAGGTCCCGGTAGATCTCGTCGGAGACGACCGTGAGGTCCTCCGCGCGGGCGATCTCGCACACCGCTCGGATCAGCCCGGGCGGTGCCAGGGTGCCGGTCGGGTTGTCCGGCAGAGTGAGCACGAGCAGCCCGGGCCGCCGGCCCCGCTCCCGCACCTGCCGTACCGTATCGACCAGCGCGGCCGGGTCGGGCACACCGCCGCAGCGCCTCGGGATGTCCACCCCCCAGGCCCGCCGGCCCAGCAGCCGTGCCTGCGGACCATAGGTCACCCAGGCCGGGCGGGGCAGCAGCACATCGCCGTCGACGGCCGCGACCAGGGACATCAGCAGCGGTTTGCTGCCGGGCGCCACGACGACCTGGTCGGCTTCGGTGGGCAGGCGCCGCCGGGCGTGGTAGCCGGCGACAGCGGCCAGCACCTCCGGCCGGCCCGCGACCGGCCCGTACGCGGTGTGCTCGGCACCGTCGCCGAGCGCCCGCAGCAGTCCGGGGGGAAGCGGCAGCCGTGCCTCGCCGAAGCCGAGATGGACCACCCGATTCCCCGCGGCACGCAGCCGGGCGACCTCCTGGTCGAGCGCCAGGTTGGGCGAGATGGCGGTACCGGCGCTCACCGCAGGGCCTCCGTCCGGGCGGCCCCGCCGGAGGCGAGCGCGGCGCGCAGTGCGTCGTCGCCGCCGGCATCGGGCCGCAGTTCGTCGAACCAGGCGGCGGTCGCCGACCACGGCGCCCGGAAGGGCCGCCCGACGAGCCGCGGATCGCGGGCCTGGAGCAGCCGAAGCCGGAAGTACCGCCCCTCGGGGAGCTCTTCCACCCCGTCGACGACGGCCTTGCCGAGCGTCGTCGACATGACGGGACCACGGACCGTGCGGGCGAGACCGGGCAGTTCGCGGTAGGCGCCCTGGTAGACGTCGACCGCGCGGGCGAGCGGGACCCGGTAGTAGGCGTGCGGGCCGGTGTCCCGGGCCACGAACATGTAGTAGGGCACACAGCCGGCGGCGAGTTCGGCCCGCCACAGCGCGGACCAGGTGTCGGCGCTGTCGTTGACATGACCGATGAGGGGGGCCTGGCAGTACACCACGGCACCGGTCCGCCGGATCCGCTCCAGGGCGCGCTGGGCGAGCGGTGTGGCCAGCTCGCGCGGGTGGCTGAAGTGGGCCATCACCGCGAGGGTGCGGCCCGAGGCGACCACTCGCTCGAACAGGCGCAGGACGTCGTCGGCATCGGCGTCGCTGACGTAGCGCTGTGGCCAGTAGGCGGGCGACTTGGTGCCGATCCGCACGGTCCGCACGGTCGGCACTTCGAGCAGCGGCTCCAGATGGGCGCGCAGCCGTGCGGAGGTCATCACCATCGGGTCGCCGCCGGTGACCAGAACGTCGGTGACCTCGGGGTGGCCGCGCAGGTACCGGATCAGCTCCTGCGGGCCCGGGGCGGCGAACCGCAGTTCGGCGTCCCCGACGAACTGCGCCCAGCGGAAGCAGTAGGTGCAGTAGGCGTGGCAGGTCTGGCCCTGGCCGGGGAAGTACAGGACGGTCTCGCGGTACTTGTGCTGAAGGCCGGGGACCGGGCCGGAGTCGTCGCGCGGCACGTTCAGCTCCTGCTGACCGCCGGGGTGCGGGTTGAGCCGGGCCCGGATGGCGCGGACCGCGGCGACCACCTCGGGATCGCCGTCGCGGCGGCCGGCCAGGCGCCGCAATGCGGCCGTGTCGTCCTCGTCAAGCATGCCGTGCTGCGGGAAGACGAGCTGGTACACGGGGTCGTCCGGCACCTGCGTCCAGTCGACGAGTTCGGACAGTACGTATTCGTTCACACGGAAGGGCAGCACCCGGGAAAGCAGCCGGACCGTTTCGCGGGCGGCGTCCGGGAGGGGATACCGCCGGGCGATCTCGTCCAGCTGCCGCGGCCCGTACGCGCGGAAGCGGGTGGTGCCGTCGACCGTCAGGTACACGCTGGGTCCCCCGTCCTTCGACGCCCGGCTCTGGCACGGACGTTCGACTGCGACTCAAGGGGAACGCTAGGTCGGCCGTGCCCGCTCCCCGGGTGCATGGCACGTTCCTGACCGGACGACGTCAGCTTCCGGCAGCGGTCCGGTCCGACGGCCCGTCGCGGGGCTAGCGTCCGGCCTCAGGCGCCGAAGCGCCGGGCCGCCACCGTGCCACCAGCGCGCGCCGGTCGGCCGCATCCACCCGCGAGGAGTGAAGCTGCGATGACCCGACCGATGGAACCGGCGGACGCCGCCGGGACAGCAGAGGTGCCCAAGCCCCCGACGGGCGTCGGCGACGGCCGCGAACTGCTCCAGTGGCTCCGGACGATGCGTGACCGCCACCCGGTCTGGCGGGACGGGACGACGGGCGCCGCGCATGTGTTCCGCTACGACGACCTGCTGCAGGTGCTGTCGTCGCCCGATGTGTTCAGCTCCGACTTCAGCGGCATCATGCCGCCGCCGGACCCCGACGCCCCCAACTTCACCGAGGGCGTGCTGACGATGACCGACCCGCCCCGGCACGGCAAACTGCGCCGCCTGGTCAGCCAGGCGTTCACCCCGCGCATGGTCGCCCAGCTGGAGCCGAAGGTGGCGGCGCTGACCCGGGAGTTGTTCGACACGGTGGCCGGGGCAGGGGATTTCGACCTGGTGACCTCCGTCGCGTACCCGCTGCCGGTGATCGTCATCGCGGAGATGCTGGGCATCCCGCCGGCCGACCGTGAACTGTTCCGCGGCTGGGGCGAGGCCCTGCTGTCGACCAACTACGAGCTGCCGGTGGGCGCGGTGCCCGACGGCACGATGCCCGAGCACATCGTCGGCCAGCTCAAGGACATGCACGCCTATCTGCTCGGCCATGTCCAGGACCGCCGGATCTCCCCGCGCGACGACCTGATCAGCAGGCTGGTGACGGCGGAGGTCGACGGGGACGCGCTGACCGACGGCGAGACCGTCAGCTTTCTCAACTTCCTGCTGCTGGCCGGCCACTTGACGACGTCGCTGCTGATGGGCAACACCCTGCTGAGCTTCGCGGAGGAACCGGAACAGGGGAAGGCGGTGCGCGCGGACCGTGAGCTGGTGCCGGCCGCGCTGGAGGAGGTGCTGCGGCACCGCCCGCCGGTGGTCTTCCAGGCCCGCGTCACCAGCCGGGAGACCGAACTCGCCGGGGTCACACTGCCGGCGAGGACGCCGGTGATGTGCTGGCAGATGTCCGGCAACCGCGACGAGCGGCACTTTCCCGACCCGGACCGTTTCGACATCACACGCCGCCCCAACCAGCATCTGACATTCGGTCACGGCATCCACTTCTGCATCGGCACGCCGCTGGCGCGGATGGAGTCCCGGATCGTCCTCAACGAACTCCTCGACCGATACCGCTCGGTGGACGTGGGAACGCCCGTCTACTACGAACGCAGCCCCGAGATCTTCGGGGTCAAGAGCCTGCCGATCACCGTCCAGCCCGCCTGAGGAGAGCCGATGACGTCAACGACACCCGAGGCCGAGCCGTTCGAGGGGCCGCCGGCCGTGGTGGGGGACGGCAAGGAGCTGTACGCGTGGCTGAAGCGGATGCGGCGCGACGCCCCCGTGTGGCTCGACCCGGCCAGCGGCTCGTGCCATGTCCTCACCCACGCCGACGCGCTGCGGGTGCTGTCCGAGCCCTCGGTCTTCTCCTCCGACTTCAGTTCCCTCGCCCCGCCCCCGGAGCCGGGTCTGCCGAACTTCGCGGAGGCGTCGCTGAGCGTGACCGACCCGCCGTTGCACGGCCGGCTGCGCAGGCTGATCAGCCAGGCGTTCACGCCGCGCACGGTGGCCGGGCTGGAACCCCGGATCCAGGCGGTCACCGCGGAACTCCTCGACTCGGTGTCGGGGCGGACCGACTTCGACCTGGTGGAGGAGTTGTCGGGCCCGCTGCCCGTGGTGGTGATCGCCGAGTTGCTGGGCATCCCGGCCTCGGACCGGGAGATGTTCCGCCGCTGGGCGGAGTATCTGCTGCCGCCCAGCGACGAGGTGACGGCCGGTGAGTTCCTGGAGGGCGGCTACGCCAAGACGCGCGCCGCCGAGCTCAACGAGATGGCGGACTACCTGCTCGGCCATGTGCGCGACCGCCGCAGCACCCCCCGGGAGGACCTGCTGTCGCGGCTGGTCGCGGCGGAGGACGACGGAGAGCGGCTGAGCGACAGGCAGATGGTCAACTTCTCGGCGTTCCTGCTGCTCGCCGGGCATCTGACCACGACGCTGTTCATGAGCAACGCGCTGCTCAGCTTCGATGGGACGCCGGGCACCCTGGCGCTGCTGCGCGAGGACCCGTCGCTGATCTCCGGGGCGCTGGAGGAGGTGCTGAGGTACCGCCCACCGGTGTCCTTCCTCTACCGGCTCACCCGCGAGGACACCCGGATCGGGGAGGTGGACGTCCCGGCCGGCCGGATCGTGGTCGTCTGGCTGCTGTCGGCCAACCGCGACGAGCGGCTGTTCACCGACCCGGACCGCTTCGACCCGCGCCGCACCCCGGGCGGCCATCTGACCTTCTCCCACGGCATCCACTTCTGCCTGGGCGCGCCGCTGGCCAGGATGGAGTCGTCGATCGTGCTGCGCGCGATGCTGGACCGGTATGCCGACATCCGCTGCGGTACTCCGGTCTACCACCAGCGTCCCGACATCTTCGGCGTGACCAGCCTGCCCGTGTCGGTACGAGCGGCCTGAGGCCCGGGCAGGGGGCCGTTCCCGCCCATTTTGCGAGGGCGGCCCCGCGCACCGCGTACACCCTGCCTCGCGCGCACCGCGTACGTGCGTCACCCGGGCTCATCCGGCCGGGGCGACGTCCCATGTCCCGGTGGCGGTGAAGCGTGCCAGGTCGGACAGCGGCCCGTGCGGGCGCCACCCCTTGGCCTCGGTCCAGGAGTCGTCGTAGTACGTGTCCCGGTAGTTCTCCCCGCCGTCCCCGACGACCATCACCACCGACCCGCGGGCGCCTTCCCGGCGCATGCGGTCCAGGACATGGAACGCACCCCACAGACAACTCCCGGAGGAGGGGCCGGCCATCAGTCCGGTGATGGCGTGCAGATGGCGCATCGCCGCCACGCTGGCGACGTCCGGCACCGGGATCACCAGGTCGACCACCGAAGCATCGAAGGCGGGTTCCATGCGCGGTCGCCCGATGCCCTCGATCCGGGAGGGCATGCCGGTGGTGTAGCCGGGGAAGTCGGCGGCCCAGCCGGGGAAGTACGCCGAGTTCTCCGGGTCGACCACGGCGAGCCGGGTGCCCGCGCCGCGCATGCGCAGATACCGGCCGACGGCGGCCGAGGTGACCCCGCTGCCGACGCCGACCACGATCCACGCCGGTGCCGGCTCGCCACTCGTCTCCAGGTCGCGCAGGATCGCGGTGCCCAGGCCGTAGGGGCCGTTCCAGTCGACCGCGTCCCCCGCCCGCCGGAGGTGGTCGAAGAAGTGGCCGCCGGACTCCTGCGCGAGGGAGCGGGCCTTGTCGTAGATGGCGAGCGGGGGGTCGAAGGCATGGCAGCGCCCGCCCTGCTCCTCGATCCGGCGCCGTTTGGCCGGACCGGTCCTGCCCGGCACGACGGCCGTGTACGGGAGTCCGAGGAGCCGCGCGAAGTAGGCCTGCGCCACGGCCGTGTTGCCGCTGGTGGCCTCGAACAGGGGGGTGCCGGGGGCGATCTCGCCGCGGCGCAGGGCGTCGAGGAAGAGGTCACGGGCGGGCCCGTGCTTCAGACTGCCCGACGGCCGCCGGGACTCGTCCTTCAGATACAGCGCCGTGCCCGGCGGCCCGGCGAGCGGGAACGCCCGCAGGGGCGTGGGCGGTTCCGCGGCCCGGTCGGCCAGCAGCAGGTCGATCGCCCGGCTCACCCAGGAGCGGGCTGTGTCGTCACCGGTTCCCCGTGCCACGCGATGCGTCTCCGTTCTCGTAGCGCTCGGCTGTACGGACGGTCTTCCCGGCCCGGCCGCCTCTCACATCGCCCCTCGCAGGTTGGCCTGAATCAGCACCCAGGCAGGCTCGTCCAGTGTACGACTGAATCGTATGGTGTACGAGACCGCGCCGGAAGGAGCACGCGCATGGCGGCATCCGAACGTGACCGCAAGTGGTGGATCCTGGGGGTCCTCTGCCTGATCCTGCTGACGACGGTGCTGGACAACACCGTCCTCAACGTCGCCGTCCCCACCCTCATGGAAAGCCTCAAGGCCAGTACGGCCGACGTGCAGTGGGTGATCAACGGCTATTCGCTCGCGCTGGCCGGCTTCCTCATCGCATCCGGCGGCATGGCCGACCACTTCGGGCGCAAGCGGGCCCTCTTCGCTGGGCTCGCCCTGTTCGGCGCGGGATCCCTGACCGCCGCGCTGGCCTCTTCCCTGGGCACGCTGGTCGCGGCCCGGGTGGTCATGGGCCTCGGCGCCTCGTTCCTCATGCCGGCCACGCTCGCGGTCCTCATGCACGTCTTCGGCGACGAGGAACGGATGAAGGCCATCGGCATCTGGATGGCCCTGTCAGCCGCCGGCATGGCAGGCGGTCCCGTCATCGGCGGGTTCCTGCTGGCCCACTTCTGGTGGGGCTCGGTGTTCCTGATCAACGTACCGATCGCTGTCGTCGGTCTGGTCGCCATCGCCTGGCTGGTCCCCGAGTCCCGCAACCCGCACAGCGAACGGCCCGACTTCGTGGGCCTGCCGCTGTCCGTGCTGGGCATGGTGTCCCTGGTCTGGGCGGTCATCGCCGCACCGGAGCACGGCTGGACGAACGCGGTGGTGCTTGGTCCGCTCGTGGTCGCCGTGGTCGCGGTGGCCGTGTTCGTGCTGTGGGAGCGCCGGGCGCCCCATCCGATGCTGGACATGGGACTGTTCACCGAACGGCGCTTCACCGGGGCGGCGCTCGGCGGCCTGCTCGCCGCGTTCGGCATGGGCGGCTCGCTCTTCCTGCTCACCCAGCAGCTGCAGTTCGTCCTCGGCTACACCCCACTTGAGACGGGCCTGCGGATCGTGCCTTTCGCCGTGGCCCTGCTCATCGGCAGCGGTGCCGTCAGCGCACCGCTGGGCAAGAAGTTCGGCCTCGCCCGGACCGTCGCGCTGAGCATGGTGGTGGCCGCGCTCGGCCTGTGCGCCATCGCCGCGACCAGCGACAGCGGCTACGGCTGGACCCTGCCCGGCCTGATCGTGGTCGGTTGCGCCATGGGCACCGCAGGCCCCGCCGCCGGCGCCGCCCTGATGAGCGCCATCCCGCCGGCCCGGGCCGGCACCGCCTCGGGCGTCAACGGCACACTCCAGGAACTGGGCACCGGTCTGGGGGTGGCCGCGCTCGGCGCGGCGCTGGTCGCCCGCTTCGACGCGGGACTGCCGGACAGCCTTCCTCGCGGCGCGGAGAAGTCGCTGCCCGCCGCGCTCGCTGCCGCGGGCGGCAGCGTGGAGAAGGTCCGCGACGCCTTCGTCTCGGCGCTTCAGACCAGCCAGTTCCTCGGCGCCCTCGCGGTGGCGGTGGGGGGTGTCGCGGCCGGCGCGCTGCTCGGCTGGGCCGAGCGGGAGCCGACCGCCCCGCCGACGCCGGTCGGCGCGGTGGTCTCCGGCGACCCGGGCGAACCGGGTGACCCGGACCGGCACACCTCGGGATGACCGACGCGCACCCGTGATGGCACGCGGCCGTACGATGACAGGTCTGCGACGGAGTGGCGGAGCGAGACCGGGGAGGCCGGGCGTGGGTGAGCGCAAGCGGGGGGCGGCAACGTACGCGAGCGTGTGGCTGACACCCCCCGCGCGGCAGCCCGGTCCGCCGGGACTGAGCCGGGACCGCATCGTGCGGACCGCGGTCGAACTCCTCGACACCGAAGGCCTGCAGGCCGTGTCGATGCGCCGGGTGGCGGCACAGCTCGGCGCCGGGCACATGTCTCTGTACTGGCATGTGACCACCAAGGGCGCCCTGCTGGAGCTGGCCCTGGACGAGGCGTTCGGCGAGGTGGTGGCCCCCCCGGACGACCTCCGCTGGGACGAGCAGCTGCGTGCCCTCGCCGGCAGCCTGCGCGCGGTGTTCGCCCGGCACCGGTGGGCCGCCCGGCTGATCGGCGAGTACCTCAACATCGGCCCGAACGCCCTGCGCATGACGGACACCGCGCTGCGCGTGGTGAGCGGCTCGGGGCTCGCCCCCGACCAGACCGACAGCGCCGCTGCCCTCGTCCTTGAGTACGTCTGCGGATTCGCCACCGCGGAAACCCGCATGATCGATGACGCTGCGTCGGCGGAGCGGAACGGCGAGCAGTCGGCGGACGAGGGCTTCGCGGAGGTTTCCGACGCGGTGCGGTCCGGATTCACGGAATTCGCGTCCCTGCGCGAGCTCGCGAGCCGCGACATCGGCACGGCCACCGAAATCCGTGACCGCAACTTCGCCTTCGGCCTCCAGTGCATTATCGCCGGCCTCAAGGCCCTGGCCGACACCCGCGAGACACCTGCCTGACGCAGTCCCCCCTTGATTCGGTTGCGACGCCTGCCGGGACACTGGTCGGCACCTGCCGCTTGGCCGCGACGTGGACCCACACGTCTGCCTGCTCATCCCGCTCCAGGCTCCAGGAAGTGGAAACCGGGCCGCGGGTGCATCAGGAAGTCGTGGTGGGAGATGTTCCACGCGTAGGCACCCGCCAGCGAGAACGCCACCCGGTCCCCGGCCCGGAGGCCGGGCGCGGGCACCGAGCGGGCGAGGACGTCCTTCGGGGTGCACAGCTGCCCGGCCAGGGTGACCCGCCCGCTCCGTGCGGCGGGCCGGGGCCAGGGATGCGGCCAGGCGTCCGTCCGCAGGACCGAGCACGGCTGGTCGTGGCCCTTCGTCGCCGGGGTGCGCAGATGATGTGTGCCTCCCCGGACCACGGCGAACTCCTCGCCGTGACTGCGCTTCACGTCCAGCACCTCCGTCACGTACCAGCCGCAGTACGCGCTCAATGCCCGCCCCGGCTCTGTCCGCAGGGTCAGACCGGGGTGCGCCGCGGCCAGCCGGGCGAGCCCGCGGCCGTACGCGGCCCAGTCGAAGCGGCGCTCCGCGGCGGCGTAGTCGACCGCCATGCCGCCGCCGACGTTCACCTCGGCGAGCGGCACGCCCAGCCCCATGGCCCAGGACACAATGCTCCCGGCCACCGCCAGCTGGTCCGTCGCCTCCAGTCCGCTGGCCAAGTGGGCGTGGATGCCCCGCAGTTCGAGCTGGGGGTGGGTCCCGTCCGTCAGTGCCGTGACGGCCTCGCGTGCCTCGGCGGGATCCATGCCGAAGGGGGTGGGGCGCCCGCCCATCGTCAGCGAGCCGCCCGCGGGCGCCCCGTCGGCCGTCGGCAGGTTGACGCGCGGCAGCACCCCCACCCGCCGCCACGGCACGAGGCGCCGGGCGAGCTCCGCCAGGACGCGCAGCTCGTGCCCGCTCTCGACGTGGAAGCGCTCGACCCCCTGTGTCAGCGCGGCCGCCAGTTCGTCCGGGGTCTTGCCGGGGCCGCCGAAGGCGAGCGGCCGGCCCGGCACCGCCGAGGCGACATGGGCGAGTTCGCCGCCCGAGGACACCTCGTAGCCGTCGACGTACGGCCCCAGCGCGGCGAGGATCTCCGGCTCGGGGTTGGCCTTGGCCGCGTAGTACAGCTCGACGCGGCCGGGCAGCGCGCCCCGCACGGCCGCCGCATGGGCGCGCAGGGCTCCCAAGTCGTAGAGATAGGCGGGCAGTTCGCAGGAGGCCAGGGACAGGGCGCGGTCCCGGACCGCGGCGGTGGGGTCGGTCATCGGGCGCTCCCGGCGGTGTCGTGCAGAAGATCCTCGGCCAGCGGGGACGGCAGCCGGACGTAGCCGGCGTCGCGGTCTGCCCTGCGCTCCCAGCGGGTCAGCAGATTGGCCTTGGCGGGCAGCGGCACCCCCGCCAGCAGGGCGGCCAGGCGGGGCGGGCAGCCGAGCCGGTCGGCGTAGGCCTGGAGCGCGGCGCGCACCCGGGCCCACAGCGTCGCCTCCGCACCCGGGTGCAGGTCGGCGAGCGCGGCGAGCAGCTCGGCGACGTGGTTGACCAGCAGGCAGTACACGACACGGTCCCAGCCGCGCTGCGCATCGTACGCCAGCGGCCCCGCCACCTCGGCGGGCAGCGCGGCCAGCGTGTCCGCGTGGTGCTCGGGGACCAGCTTGGTGCCCTCCAGGTCGCGGAAGAGGACCTGGGCGGGCATGCCGTCGGGGTCGACGCAGACCAGCACGTTCTGCAGATGCGGCTCCAGGACCAGACCATGGTCGAAATAGGCGGCGAGGACGGGCGGCAGGAGCAGATCGAGGTATGCCGACCACCAGGCCAGGGCGTGCGCGGCGTCCCCGTCCCGCAGCAGCCGGGAGATGTGGGCGGCGCCGGTGGGGTACTCGTCGGCGACCGCGGCCGCGAGCAGCGCTGTCGTGCCCGGGGCGAGCCGTCGCGGCAGGCCCTCGCGGACGATGACGCCGAACCCCTCGAACAGCGCGCGGTCCGGTGTGCCGTCCGGCCCGGGCAGGGCGAGCGTGCGGTAGGCGGGCTCGCGGAGCACGGCGCTGCCGGGGAAGCGCGCGGCCAGGTCGCCGAGCGCCGGTGCGAGGGCCCGGCTCAGCGCGACGGCGCCGCGCAGCTCGTAACTGCTGTTCTTGCGCACGCAGTTGGTGATCCGCACGTTCAGGCTGAACTTCAGGAAGGTGTCGCCGTCGTACAGGGTGCGCACGGAGGCGGTGGCGGCGAAGGGTGCTCCGCCCGGTCCGAGGTCGAGGACGTCACCGCGGTCGAGGGCCGCGCGCAGGGCCGGATGCCCGCGCAGCGTCTCGTACTGCCAGGGGTGGGCAGGCAACAGCCGGTAGCCGTCCGGCAGTTCCGGGCGCTGCCGGTCCAGCGCGGCCGCGGCCCACGGTGCCGCGGACTCCTCCGCGATCAGCTCCGAGCGGACCGCGAGATGCCGCAGCGGGAAGGCGGCCCGGGCCTCCGGCGCGTACGCCGCCCAGGAGCGCGGGTCGCCGGTCCGGGCCTTGGGCGTGGGATGGAAACGGTGGCCGAAGAGCAGGGCCTGCTCGGAGGCGACATAGGCGGACACCGGACCGTCCGGGGCGCCGCTGCCGGGCCGGGCGGCCAGGGCGGACGCGATCGCCGCGTGGCTGGAGGCGATCTGTTCCAGGAACTCCTCGTTGCGCACACCGGTGCGCAGCCACAGCTCGTCGTGCGTGTACGCGGCCAGTTGCCGCCAGTCGACCACCGACCAGCCCCCGTCCCGCTGTTCGCTCACCGGGCCGGTGAACCGGTGCGCGCCGAACAGCGAGGTGCGGCGCAGCGCGACCCGCAGCAGAACCCCGCGGCGGGGCAGCCGCAGCAGCAGCCGGCCGCCGCTGACGACGCTCTGGTGCTCCGGTCCTGTCACCTCGCGCAGCAGACAGTTCAGGAGCGTATGGGCCACGGCCTCGTCGGCGGTGGGCAGTGCGGCGGGTGCGGTGCCGCTCCCGGGCGTATGGGTCAGCGAGGGCATCGACGGCTCCAGCGGATGCGGCGGTTGAGTGGGGGGATCAGGGTCGCGAGGGCGGTGACCGTCGCGGCCGCGCTGCCGGCCAGGACGGGGGCGGCCGGCCCGTAGCGGGCGCTGCCCACGGCCGCGGCCAGGCCGGCGGCGACCGCGCCGGCCTTGGAGAAGAACTCCAGCGAGCCGAACAGCCCGCCGGGCGAGCGGCCCGCGGCGCAGTCGGCGGCCAGCACCTGCAGGCACACGAGGCCGAGGGTGAGCCCGGCGCCGAGCAGGAGACGCACGGCGACCAGCGCGGGCAGCGAGCCGGCCACGCCGTGTCCGGCGAGGCCCAGGGCTATGCACACGAATCCGGCGGCCATCCCGGTCGACGGCCGGTCCCGGAAGGCGGAGTGCACGGCCAGGGCCGACACCAGATAGCAGAGATGGGGCAGGGCGAACAGCACACCGGACACCAGGGGCGTGGTGCCCGGCAGCCGGTCGTCGACCAGGGCGATCAGATAGGGGAAGGAGACGACGGTGCAGAACACGAAGGCGAACTCCAGCAGGAACAGCACCCGGGGCCGCACCCGCGGCGCGCCCACGACGCCCGGCTCGGGCAGTGCGCCGCCTTGTTCCGGCAGGGCGGCGTCCCGCTCCGGCAGGGTGGCGGCATCCGGCTCCGGCAGGGCCGCCAGCAGCAGCGCGGCCGTCAGCGGGAGCACGGCGAGCAGCGCGTACTGGCGGTGCGGCGACAGCCAGCCGGACAGCGCGCCGACCACGATCGGCGCGAGGACCAGCGCGGCCCGCGCGCTGCCCTGCATCACCGTGAGCGCCCTGGACAGCGCGGCACCCTCCAGGGCGGCCCCCAGATAGCCGTTGGAGGCGGCGAACGTGCCGCCCAGGATGCCCTGGAGGACCAGTGCCGCGGTGAAGGCGGCGAGCGAGTCGGCCCAGCCCGCCAGCAGGAAGGACAGGGCCAGCCCCAACTGGGCGCGCAGCAGCAGGCGTTTACGGCCGAAGCGGTCGGCGAGCCGCCCCCACAGCGGCGCGCAGAGCCCGCCGAACAGCGTCGGTACGACATAGAGGACACCGGCCCAGCGGGCGTGCCGGTCGCCCAGCTCCGGCAGGATCTCGGTGAGATAGGGCGGCAGTCCCAGCGCCGCGAAGGACGCGACGAAGTAGCACCCCGCCACGGAGAACACCTGGCCCCGGCCGGGCGCCGGACGCGGCAGTCTCAGCACACCCCCGCTCATGCCGGACCCTCGTTCCGCAGCAGGTAGTTGGGGCCCGTCGTGTAGTGCTTGTTGACGTCGGCCGCGCCCGAACGCTCCTTGGACAGCAGCGTGCCCGCGCTGACCATCGCCTTCACCGGAAGCCGGGGGGCGTTGAGCACCCGGGCCCGCAGCACGGCGCCCGCGTCACCGCCGAGCCGGTCCACCGCCTCGGTCAGCCGGGCCCGGACGAGGTCCAGCAGGGCCCGGCGCCGCCCGCCGAGTCCGAACGCGTAGGCGCCCGCGCAGAGATGGACCGTGATGGTGGTGAACAGGTCCGTGACCGGCCCGTCCTCGGTGGTGCACGTCCGCGCGTCGTCGAAGCCCCACGGCCCCGGGAGTACGGCGGCCAGGCGGCGGGTGTTGATGCGCGGCCCGTCGTTGTCCTTGAACAGCAGCCGCAGGCTCCCGGGCCGCAGGACCAGCGAGACGTTCTGCTGGTGCGACTCCAGCGCGACGCCGAGTCCGAACAGGGTGGTCTGCCAGTCGAAGAGCAGCGTCAGGAACGCGTCCAGCAGGGCGAGCGGGTCACCGCCGTAGTAGCGGTCGGCGAGATGGCCGAGGACCGGCCGTCCGTCGGGAGCCGGCGCGAGGAGCGCGGCCAGCGGCACGACCGCGGCGCCGTCCAGACCCGCGGGGTGGCGGCGGCACAGGACGGCGAGCAGTTCATGGCCCGCGTGCGCGTAGGTGCTCTCGTCGGCGTGCAGGATCATCGCTCGGAAGCGGGGCTCGCGGCCGGCCGCCGCCTGGAGCAGACGTTGCCCGGCGGCGCCGTCCACGAGCGTCCCGGGCTTGATGCTGCGCTTGTTGCGCAGGCCCAACGTGGCGGTGGCCAGCGGGAGTTTGAGGTGTACGGACGGGTCGGCGGCCACTGCCACGGTGCGCATCGACAGGGTCGGTACGACCTCCAGGTACGCGCGTTCGGCGAGCAGCGCGCTGCCGGTCAGCCCCGTCGCTGCCAGCGCCTCGTCGAGCGGGGCGCCGACGGTCAACGGGTGGACGGGCAGGGCCAGATGCGTACCCTCCGCCTCGGGCAGACCGAGTGCGGCGGGGGTGGGCCAGAAGTCCGGCAGCCGGCCGGCCAGGGTGACCGCCTCGCGCGGCACGGCGAGCCAGCGCAGCGCGAAGCGGGGGTGGAACTCGGGTGCGTAGGCGCGCAGTTGACCGTCGGTGAGTCCGGCGCGGCCGCGTGCGGTCGGGTAGACGGGATGATCCAGCCGGGCGGCGAGCGTGTCGTACGCCAGGCTGCCGGCCGGGCCGGTCCAGCGCGCGGGATCGGCGTGGTGGAGCGCCGTCAGCCGGCCGGTGACCTCCGCCCGGGTCGCGGCGTGCAGCCGCATCGTCGCCAGCGTCTGCCGGCACTCCTCGGCGAAGGCGTCGAAACCGTCCCGGTCCACCGGTGCGGCGAGCGCACGCAGCGCACCGAGGACGTCGGGGTACGCGCTCAGCTCGACGCCGTCCGACTCGCGCAGCAGCAGCGGCCGCCGGGCGGCGTACTCGCACTGGAAGCCGTCCGGGGCGACGGGCAGCAGCAGCGCGTCCGCGTCGGGTGTCGCCCGCCGCAGCCAGTCACCGTCCCCGCGCCGGACGAGCGTGCTGCGGGTGCGCAGCCCGACCACGTCCTCGCGCAGCAGGGCGCTGAGCACCCGGGTGAGCAGCTCGGCCTCGCAGGTGTCGGTCGTCGTCGGCGCGCTCACGGCCGGATCTCCCAGCGCCGCGCGGCCAGGAAGCCGGCCGAGACCCGGTCCACGGCCCGCTGGTCGGTGCCACTGGCCCGCAGGACGCCCAGGTAGTCGCGGTTGGTGTGATACAGCTCGTGCCGTTCGCCCAGCGGGCGCAGCGGGCGGTACACCAGACGCACGCCGTCGACGGTGAGGTCCTCGGCGGCGGGGGCGTCGACGAGGGTTCCGGCGCGGTCGGCGCAGGGGTATTCGAGCCGGGCGGCGCCGTCACGGCGGAGGTCCAGGCCGGCCGGGAGCGGTTCGCCGAGGTGGGTGCGCAGGATGTGCTCGAAGAGCGGGACGCCCAGCAGCCGGGCCAGCAGCAGATCGCACTGGTCCCCGATGGCACGGTAGTTGACCTCGATGATCCGCGCCCGCCCCGCGTGCACCACGAACTCGGTGTGGCAGGCCCCGAACCCGACGCCCAGCGCGTCGAGTTGGCCAAGGACCTGGGAGACCACCGGTTCGGGGTGGGCCGGGACATAGACGAGCCGTTCCTCGATGAAGTACGGCGGCGGGGACAGCTCGGTGCGGAAGCCGCCCAGGACATGCCGGACGTGTCCGTCGCCGAGCGTCTCCAGGGTGCACAGCTCGCCGGGAAGGTACTCCTCGACGACCAGCGCGGTGCCCGGACGCCGGTCGAGGATCTCCTTGGCGTGGGTGACGAGGTCCTCCGGGCCGTCGACAAGGACGACGTCCTCGCTGGCCACGCCCTCGCGCGGCTTGACCACGCACGGGTAGGGCGCGCCGGGCGGCGCCACCGGTCCGGTCAGCTCGGCCGACCACACGGTGTCGGCGCCGGCCGCGGCCAGCCGACGGCGCATCTCGGCCTTGTCCTTGGTGCGCAGGGCGGCCCGCCAGTCCTTGCCGGGCAGGCCGAAGTAGGCCGCGGCGAGGGCCGCCTGGGTCTGGAGGTGGTCGCTGTTGGTGAAGACGGCGTCGGGCCGGTGGTGCGTGGAGATCCGGGTGATGACGGCCCGGACGTCACGGACGTCGCAGTGGAGGACTTCGACGCCGGGATGTGTGCGGCGGTGGGGGCCGGGCTGGTCGGTCAGGACGGTGACGTCCAGGCCCAGCCGGGCGGCCGCGGGCAGGAACCCTTCCGTGACGGAGTCGGTCGGGTTGAGGGCGAGCAGATACAGGCGCATGACGGTGCACTTCCGCGAGCAGTGGGGGGTGGGGGGCGGGCCGCGCTCATGGCCGCGGCCCGCCCTGGTTCAGCGGGAGTCACTTCTTCGGGAGTGCCACACCTGTGTCCTTGGCGACGTCAGCGAGCATCTGTCCGGCGGCCTGGACACCGATGCCGGACATCCAGGTCTCGTCCGGCACCTCGAAGACCTTGCCGTTCTTGACGGCCCGCAGGGACTTCCACACCGGGTTGGAGGTGACCTGCCGCTTCTGCGTCTTGTCGGCGGCGTCGGCGGAGGTGACGAAGACCAGGTCGGCGTCGGCCCGGTCGATCTGCTCGGGGCTGACGTCCTTCATCGTGACCGCGGGGTCGTTCGACACCTGTGAGGCGGGGCGCCTGAGGCCGATGTCGTTCAGGACGACACCGCTGTAGGAGTTGGACTGGTACAGACGGGTCGGACCGGCGATGAAGCGCACCACGGAGGCCGTCGGCATGGTGCCGCCGTCCTTCTTCCTGATGGCCTCGCCCAGCGCCTTGGCGCGCGTCTCGTACTCCTTGAGCCGGGCCGCCGCCTCCTTCTCCAGACCGAGCGCCTCGGCATGGACCTTCAGGTTCTGCTTCCAGACACCACCGGTGGTCTCGGTGAAGACGGTCGGGGCGATGGCGCTGAGCTTGTCGTAGATCGCCTCGTGGCGGACCTTCGAGGACAGGATCAGATCGGGCTTGAGCGAGGCGATCTTCTCCAGGTTGGGCTCCAGCAGGGGGCCGACGTCCGCGGTGCCGCCGAGTTCGCCCTTGAGGTACGACGGGAAGCCGCCCTCGGTCTTGAAGTGCGGGGCGACCGCGCCGACCGGGTCGATACCGAGGAGGGTGACGTCGTCCAGCTCACCGGTGTCGAGGACGACGACCCGCTTCGGCCGCGCCGGGATCTTCACCTCGCCCATCACGGTCTTGAGGGTGCGCGGGAAGCTGCCGCCCGACGCGGTGCCGGGAGCCTTCGCCGAGTCGGTGCCGTCGGACTTCTCACTGCCGCAGGCGGCCAGCAGGGCCGTACCGAGGACGACGGACAGCAGCACGGCGAGCAGCCGGCCGATTCCGCGCAGGGGAGAGCGCTCGAACATGGGGGGTGGGTCCTTCTGAGAGGGGTCGGGGGGTGGTCAGGCGGACACTGCGGAGTGCCGCACCGCGCCGGCCTTCGGGATGACCAGCGGGGTGCCGGTCTCCGGGTCGGGAATCACCCGGCAGTCCACGTCGAAGACGGACTTGACCAGGTCCGCGTCGAGGACGTCGGCCGGGGCGCCGGTGGCGGCGAGACGGCCGTCCTTGAGGACCACCATGTGGTCCGCGTAGCGGGCGGCCTGTCCGAGGTCGTGCAGCACCATCACCACGGTGCGGCCCGCCTCGGCGTGCAGGGCGGCCACCAGGTCGAGGACGTCGAGCTGGTGGCGCAGATCGAGGAAGGTGGTCGGCTCGTCGAGCAGGAGCAGCTCGGTGTCCTGCGCCAACGCGAGCGCGATCCAGGCGCGTTGGCGCTGTCCGCCGGAGAGCTGATCGACCGGGTGGTCGCGCAGCCCCGCGGTGCCGGTGCGCTCCAGCGCCTCGTCGACCGCCCGCTGGTCGGCCGCCGACCAGGGGCTCAGCAGCCGCTGGTGCGGGTACCGGCCCAGGCGTACGAGGGCCTCGACGGTGATCGCCTCGGGGGTGACCGGCTGCTGGGGCAGCAGCCCCATCCGCAGGGCCAGCGCGCGGGCGGACATGCGGTGGATGTCGGCACCGTCGAGCGTCACCCGGCCGGCGGCCGGGGCGAGCAGCCGGCTGAGCCCGCGCAACAGGGTCGACTTGCCGCAGGCGTTGGGGCCGACGATCGCGGTGACCGCCCCGCCGGGCAGCGTCAGATCGAGTCCGCCCACCACGAGCCGGTCGCCGTAGCGCAGGTCGAGGCCGTGGGCGGCGAGCTGGTCGGCGGTGGTCATCTGCGGCTCCTTCAGGTGCTGTGCTGCGGCGGGCGGACGGCGCGCTTCGCGCACGCCGGCCGGGGGTGACGTCCGGCTGCCGGTCATACGTGCTCCCGGCGCGCCGGCGCGCTCTGGCGGAACATCAGCACCAGCAGCCAGGGCGCGCCGAGGGTGGCGGTCACCGCGCCGACCGGCAGCCCCTCGACCGGCAGCAGGTGCTGCACCACCAGGTCGGAGGCGAGCAGCAGCACTGCCCCGGTGAGCGCGGCGAGGACCGGTGAGGCGACGGTGGGCGGTCCGGTGAGGAAGCGCACGATGTGCGGCACGGCGAGCGCGACGAAGGTCACCGGACCGGCCAGGGCGGCGGCCAGTGACGCCAGCACGACGGCGAGGAACAGCAGACGGAGCCGTGCCCTGGAGGTGCGCAGGCCGAGGGCGCCCGCCGAGTCGTCTCCCAGGTCCAGCACCGCGAGCCCGCGGTGCAGGGCGAGGGTGGCGGCCAGCGCGACCACCATGGCGGCGCCCGCTCCCCATACCTGCGTCCAGGTGCGCCCGTACACGGAGCCCGTGGTCCACTGCAGCGCGGAACCCGCGAGTTCGGTGGGGAAGCGCACGATCATCAGGTTCACCGCGGCCGCGAGCCCGGCCTGCACGGCGAGACCGGTGAGCACGAGCCGGGTGACGGCGAGCCCGGAGCGCCAGGCGAACGCGCCCAGCAGCAAGGCCGCGACCAGTCCGCCGGCCAGCGCCCCCACCGGGACGAGGGTCTGGGAGGCCCCGGCGGCCAGCAGCGCCACCGCCCCCAGCGAGGCGCCGCCGGTCATGCCCATGACATCGGGAGATGCCAGGGGATTGCGGAAGAGCCGCTGCAGGACACAGCCCGCCGCCCCCAGCCCCGCACCGGCGACGACGGCGGCCACCGCCCGGGGCGCCCGGAACTGCTGGACCACCAGCACGTCCCCCGCATCCCCGAGCCCGAGCAGGGCGCGCAACGCGGTGGGCGCGGACATCGGCATCTCACCGGTCGTCAACGAGACGGTGAGCAGCGCGAAGAGGGCCACCAGGCAGGCACCGGCGAGCACCAGGACGCGGCGCCGGTGCCGGCGGCGGGCGCGGGACGCCGTACGGCGGGAGGCGACGGCGGCGGTCGTCGCCGGCGGCATCGAAGTCGTCGAAGTCGTCGGGGTCATCGGGTCACCTTCCGGGCCAGGAGAGCCAGCAGGGGCGCCCCGAGGAACGCCGTCACGATGCCGACCTCCAGCTCCGAGGGGCGGATCACCAGCCGGCCCAGCACATCGGCCGCGAGCAGCAGCAGCGGGCCGGCGATGAGACAGCCGGGCAGCAGCAGCCGGTGGTCTCCGCCGAGCAGGGGGCGTACGAGATGGGGCGCGGCGAGACCGATGAAGGCGACCGGACCGGCGACGGCCACCGCCGCCCCGGCGAGGAGCACCACCGCCACGCCGCCGGCGAGGCGGATCCGGGCCACCGGCACCCCGAGGGACTGGGCCGTGTCGTCGCCCAGGGCAAGGGCGTTGAGGGCGGGGGAGAGGGCCAGCGCGATCACCAGCCCGAGCACCAGCGCCGGCAGGACCGGCAGCAGCACATCGAGCGATCTGCCGGACACCGACCCGGCCAGCCAGAAACGGGCGTCGTCGAGCGTGCGCTGATCCATCAGCATCACCGCCGACGTCCAGGAGAGCAACACGAGTTGGAGCACGGTCCCGCCCAGAGCCAGGCGCACGGGGTCGATGTCGCCGGCGCGCCGCGCCATCGCTTGGGCCAGCAGGGCCGCGCCCGCCGCGCCGGCGCAGGCGAACCACACATACTGGGCGGGGGAGTCGAGCTTCAGGGCGAAGATCGCGACGACTACCGCGAAGGCCGCGCCCGCGTTGATGCCGAGGGTCGTCGGTGACGCCAGCGGGTTGCGGGTGACCGCCTGGGCGACGGCGCCCGCGACGCCGAGTGCCGCGCCGACCGCCAGGCCGATGACCGTGCGCGGCAGGCGCAGCCCGGTCACGACGAGCGCGTCGCGTCCGTGGGCGTCGCCGAACAGCGCGTCGGCCACCGTCGAGGGCGACACGGAACGCGCGCCGAGGGCGAGGCTGGCCGCGACGCACAGCGCCAGGGCGGCGAGGCCGGCCAGGAAGAGGGGCAGATGCCTGACGGCACGGAACGGCGCACCTGTGGTGGGTACGCCCTGGTGGGTCGCAGTCACAAGCCGTGAGCTTAGGTTAGCCTTGGCTTAATTTTCAACTACCCCTCGCGGCCCCTCACGCCCCCGCGCGGCCTCGAAGTACCCCCGCAACCTCGAAGTCCCTTGATCGCGCTCGCTCTGCAGTCGAGCTAAGGTAAGCCTTACCTGTCTGGTTCCCTTCGAATCCTCTGTGCGGGAGTTCCGTTGTCAGTTGGCTTGAAGACTCCGTCGGACGGCGCGGTCGCGGATGCGCTCGGCGAGGTCTACCGGCGGCTCGCCGACATCTGCGAGGCCCTGGCCGTGCGGGTCGCGGAGCCGGGTGAGGGTGCGGCGGGCGCGGGGGTGACGGCCGCCGCGCTGATGTCCGACCGGGAGGTGCTCGACGCCTTCGTCCAGGCGGAGATGACACGGATTCAGGAACGCCACGGTGTGCGGGTGCCCGCGCATGTCGCCGCCTCGCGGGCCCTGCACGGCTACGCCTGGACGCTCGGGGTGCTGCTGGGCGGAGCCTGGTACCTGGAGCGCCGGGTGCCCCGGATCCGGCCCGAGGATCTTCGGCTGGACCTCGACTCGGACACCTGTGTGATCACTCCCGGCGCGGAACTCGCCTGCCTGACGGGCGACCCTGTCGGCACCCTCCCCGGTGTGCTGACACTCCCTCAGGAAGAGGAACTGCGGGCCGTGTTGCGGATGTCGCTCGCCGATCACATGCGTCCGCTGCTGGTCGCGATCGGCCCGGTCGTACGACGCCGGGCGCATGCCCTGTGGGGAATGGTCGCCGACGATCTCGTCTCCGGTATCTGGTATCTCGGCCGGATGCTCGGCGAGGAGGGCGCGGCCGTGCGGGCGGCCACCGATGTGCTGCCGATCGGTATTCCGCCGTACCCGGACGGCGCCGATTTCCGCCACCTGCTGGGCGAGGGCGGTCGTCGCCATATGACGCGCACCCGAACCGGCTGCTGCATGTTTTATGCGGTCCGGCCCGAAGAAGCCTGCGTGACCTGTCCGCGCACCCGTGACGCGGAGCGGCTGCGGCGCCTGGGGAATTGAAAAGCCCGGTGCCCCGGCCGGTCGGCCGGGGCACCGGGGGAAGGGCTGTGAATTACTTGCCGACAGTGTTGTCGCAGCCCATCGTCGAGCCCAGGTGGGTGTCCTGCGCCCCCGCGTTGCCCTCGCCGTTCAGCCCGTTGCCCAGCAGGCCGTTGAGCAGCCCGACCGCGCCGAGGACGTCGAGGTTCAGGTCGTGCGAGCGGCAGGTGGTGCTCTGCAGGACGGTGAAGCTGTTGCCGCCGCGGCCCCCGCCGCCCTGTCCGCCGTGAGCCTGGGCGGCGCCGGTGCTCAGGAGTCCGACGCTGCCGAGGGCGACAACCAGAACGGCGGCCTTGCGGAGCTTGTACATGTTTTCTCCGGTGGTGGTGAAGTGGATGCGATCTTTGGCAGATCGACTTCATGTGTGGTGGAGGCTAATTAGAAATATCGCCAGAACATCTTGAGGCGCGCCGAATTCTGCGATTCATCACCGAATTGGCCGTTGGTCGGGAAGTATCACCCGTGCATGAATTGCGACGACAAAATAACAACGTGTCTATATGCTTTTATTCGGGTCGATATTCAGCTGAATTCATGCCCTTGGTGCCCGTCGCCGTGCGCATCCTGTTTTCACCCGTACGGCGGTATGCCTGATGAATCGCCCGTGATGCGACACGCCCGAGGCGAATCGTTGCTTCGGGGGCGGGGCGGAGGCACAGTGGAGCACCGGTCAAGACGCGGCTGGCTGATCCTTCCCCGCTCAGGAAGGCCGATCCCCATGGAAAACGGTCAGCTGTCCCGAAGACTCGCCGGCCCTCGGACCGGCGGTATCCGTCGGTGACCACGGCGCGGGTGATGCCATGAAGGCCCCCTCCGAAGCGTCCGCCGCCCCCGCCCCGCTCGTCATCGAATCGTCCGTCGTCGACGGACTGCCCGCCGAGGCGGCACTGCTGCTGCGCATCTCCGGCGGTCTCGACGCCGCGGGCGCCCAGGCCTGGTCGACGGAGCTGCGCGGCCACCTCGAACAGGCGGACCGCGCCGGTCTGCGGCCCGTCCTCGACATGGCGCATGTGCAGCTCGGCGGCGCGGCCGTGCTGCACACGCTCAGCGAGACCACCCGCTCGCGCACCGGCCGCCCGGACCTGATCATCGTCCGCGCCCGGCCTGGAGTGCGCGAGGCCGTCCACCTCGCCCGCCTGGACGGCGTACGGCTCTACGCCACCCTCGACGAGGCGCTGCGGGAACTGGCCCGCGCCGCCTCCCGCGTGGAGGACCTGCCCGCCTGGCGCTCACAGATGGCGGATCCGCTGCGGCCCAGCTACGAGGATCTCCGCAAGGAGGTCCGCGCGCTGCGCGCCCGGGTGCGCACCGCCCCCGTCATCGGCCTGGCGCAGGGCGTGCTCATGGTCCGCTACGGCCTGCCGGACGCCGGCACCGCGTTCCGGGCGCTGAGCGAGGCCTCACAGCGGTTCAACGTGCCCTTGCGCGTCCTTGTCTCCGCCGTGGTGGTGGCCCGGCCGCCGCAGGGCGAGGTGTGGTTCCCGGGCCGGCGCGCGCTGCCCGTGCCGCAGCTGCGGATCCTGGCCCGCGACGGCCGCGACTTCCGCTACCGGCGCCGCACGGTCGAGGCCGTGCTGCGTGCGGCGCTGGCCATCGGGCGGGCACCGGCCGGATACGTGCGATTCGTCGACCCGGCCGTGAACGCGCTGATGCTGGAGACCCACCACGGCTGCCCGGACCCGTTTCTCGACCACCTCGTGCGCGGTCGCGACGAGGGCACGGCCGATACCGTCGCCCGGCTGCGCGGGCGCCGGGTGGGTGTGCCCGACGTGGCCGACGACGCGCTGCTCTCCGAGGAGTCCCGGCGCGTCCTGCTGACCACGGGCACCGGCGCCCTGCAGAGCAACCCGGTGCTGTCCTCGGCCGGCTGCTGCGTCGGCGTGATCACCCTGCACTGGCCGGACGCCGGACACCGGCCGACCGCCGCCGAGGCCGAGGCCCTGGAGGCGCTGGCCGCCGACACGGCGGCCTGGCTGAGCTGGTACCACCGATCGGTGCTCCTGGACGCCCTCGAACACATCCACCGAACGGTGACCGGCGCCGCGTCACCCACGCCCGGCTGACGACAAGGCGCTGAGATCCGCTCCCGGCCCGGGCGCCGCAGGCACTACGCTCACCGGTATGCGGATCTCCGTCTCCTCCGACATGGACGAACCCGTGGCCCGTCTCCTCGTCGCCGAGCTGCGGCGCCGCGGCCACGAGGTGCGCACGCACGGCGCTCTGCGGCCCGGCGCCGACGCGCAGTGGGCGGCCTGCTCGGAGGCGGCCGCCCGGGATGTGGCCGACGGCGCCGCCGATCAGGCGGTGGTCTGCTGCTGGACCGGCACCGGCGCCTCCATCGCGGCCAACAAGGTGCCCGGCGTCCGCGCGGCCCTGTGCACGGACGCTGTCACGGCGGACGGCGCACGCCGCTGGAACGACGCCAACGCCCTCGCCCTGAGCCTGCGCCTGACCTCCGAACCGCTGCTGAAGGAGATCCTGGACGCCTGGTTCGCCGGCGCGCCCAGCCAGGATCCCGACGACCGGCAGAACGTGGCCCGCGTCGGCCGCCTGGACGCCGTCCGGACGGATTCCTAGCGGCGTACGGCGGTCCGGCGCGGGCCGGGCCTGCCTGCTGAGGGTCGGGATGTTCAGTGGGCGCCGAGTCCGCCGCCGCCGAACGAGCCGCTCGACCCCCGGCTCCAGCGCGGACGCTCCTTCGACGTGCTCGGCCTGGAGTCCATGTTGGTCAGCTCGTACGGGGTGAGCGGGCGGCCGCCCTTGGGGGTCTGGGGCACCTCCTGGGATTCCCTGTTCTCCCGGACCTCGCGCACCGGACCTTCCGGCGGCAGGGTGGGCTGTTCCTCGGGCCGCGGCCGGGGAGACTCGTGGTACTTGACGCGGGAGTTCATCCAGAAGCCGCCGGCGAGCAGCGCCAGGACGCCCACGGCCACGATGAACAGGACAAGGCTCATCAGGCCGCTCGCTGCGGCCAGCTGCATCGATGCGGTACTCATAGGACAGGGATACCCCCTACAGAACCGGGCGAATCGGACATGTTCCGTAGTGTGCCGTCGACGTGCGGCGACCGCGCGCCTCCCCTACGGTGCGCTCTCGCCGACGCGCGGCGGCCCCGCCCGTCCCGGAATTCGCCCGGGGCGTGTCATTCCCTATTTCTGAAACACGTTCTACGGTGTGCGCCGTCAGGACCGCCCTTGGGGAGCCTGGAGGCGCCGTGCATCTCGACCACACGCCCGAGCAGCAGCGACTGCGCGCCGAACTGCGCGCCTACTTCGCCCAGCTGGTCCCGGACCACGCCTATGCCCGGTACACCGACCCGGCCGCGCAGAAGCGCTTCTACCGCGACACCATCCGTCGGCTCGGCACGGACGGCTGGCTCGGCGTCGGCTGGCCCGAGGAGTACGGCGGGCGCGGCATGACGGCGATGGAGCAGTTCATCTTCTTCGACGAGGCCGCCCAGGCCGGCGTGCCGCTGCCGCTGATGGCGCTGAACACGGTCGGCCCGACGCTCATGCGCTTCGGCACCGACGAGCAGAAGGCGTACTTCCTGCCGCGCATCCTCTCCGGGGAGATCGACTTCGCCATCGGGTACAGCGAGCCGGACGCCGGCACCGACCTGGCCGCCCTGAAGACCAGGGCCGTACGCGACGGCGACGCATACGTCGTCGACGGACAGAAGATCTGGACGACGAACGGCGACACCGCGGACTGGGTGTGGCTGGCCACCCGCACCGACCCCGCCGCCCCGCCGCACAAGGGCATCACCATGCTGCTGGTCCCGACGTCCGACCCGGGCTACTCCTGCACGCTGATCAACACCCTCGCCTCGCACGACACGACCGCGAGCTACTACGAGAACATCCGTGTACCCGTCTCCCGGCGCGTCGGCGAGGAGAACCAGGGCTGGCGGCTGATCACCAACCAGCTCAACCATGAACGCGTCACCCTCGCCGCGCACGGCACCATGGCCATCCGCGCCCTCTACGACGTGCAGCGCTGGGCGCGCGAGACCAAGCTCGCCGACGGCCGCCGGGTCGCCGACCTGCCCTGGGTGCGCCGGCTGCTGGCCCGTACCCACACCCGGCTCGACGCGCTGAAGCTCATGAACTGGCAGATGGTCACGGCCGTCCAGGAGGGCACCCTCACCCCGCAGGACGCCTCCGCCGTCAAGGTCTACGGCTCCGAGGCCCGCCGCGACGCCTACGCCTGGCTCATGGAGATCGTCGCGGCGGCGGGCCCGCTGAAGGAGGGCTCGGCCGGCGCGGTCCTGCACGGTGAACTGGAACGCGGCTACCGCTCGGCCGTCATCTTCACCTTCGGCGGCGGCAACAACGAGATCCAGCGCGAGATCATCTCCTGGATCGGCCTGGGCATGCCGAGGGTGCGGCGTTAGGGTCTTGACCTCAGGAGGCGCTGCCCCTGGGCTTCGTCTGCCCCATGTTCTGAGCTGCTGTCTTACCGGGTCGTTCGGGGCTCGGATGCGATGTGCATGCTCGTCTCCTGTGCAACCGCGGTGGCTGTGTCGACGGAAAGCAGCTCGATTTGGTCGCGCGATGCCCCGAGTTGTGTCGCGCAGAGGCTCAGTCGTTGCCTGAGACCACCGACGCGTTACCTCTCAGAGGTGACGGCGCATCATCTCCAGGCACCTGGCCCGGGCACCGGCGCGTACGCGAGCCCAGCCAAGGTGAACAGCCCGAAGACCATGTCGCAGCAGCTCGCGGTGTTCCTGACGGTCATCTCGGGGCGCTAGCCGCCGTCGCGGTCGTAGAGGACGTCCAACACGTACAGCGAGTCGCGCGGGGTGCCTGGTCGGCCTGGCTTGCTCCCACGCTTCCCCGTCCGGCAGCTTCGCCCTCGGGTCGCCCCACTTCGAGGAGTTCTTCGCGACCACCTGCCTGCTTCGCAGCATCCGGTGGACCTGCTCCAGCACGCAGAAAAGGGCAAGCTCAAAGACCGACCGGCTTCCGCGGGCGCCTTGCGGGCCCCATCAGGGGTCATCTGGCGGGCGGTGCCGTTATCAGGTCCATGCTCGGGTAGCGGCCGGTGACGAAGCCCGCGGCTTCGGAGACCGGCTTTCCGCCCTGGCTGGCGTGCAGTTGGACGGAGTGGATGCCTGCTCCGTGGAGCCAGTCGACCAGTTCGTCCACGATGCGGCGTGCGTGGCCGCGGCCACGGGCCGGGGCATCGATGACGATGCCGTCGAGGTAGCCGCGGCGCCCGTCGGGCCAGCGCGAACCGGGCAGATGGTAGGTGACCCAGGCCATGCCGCAGGCGATGAGGGGTTCGCCGGGGTCGCCGCCGACGACGAGGCAGACACAGTCGTCGCGGCGGTTGATGCGCTCGTCGAACCAGTCGCGGGCGATCCGCCGCCATGGTGTGTCGGCCGGTCCGGGGTCGGTGCCCAGGCTCTCCAGCGCGACAGCGCGCAGCCGGATCAGTTCCGGAATATCGACCGTAGAGGCCTTGCGAGGCTGCTGCGCGCAAGGGTGAGCCCCGGCCGGCCCCGCTCGGCGCTTCAGCCGGAGCGGGCGGCCAGGGTGTCCCGCAGGACGTCCGCGATCGAGACCGCCGCGAGCTCCCGCCGGACGGCCTCCTCCGTGTCGACGTAGACGCGGCGCAGCGCGGGCTGGATGCCGCGGCCGACGGGGCATGCCTGGTTCGGTTCGCCGTGGTGCAGGGCGAACAGGGGCTCGGCGTGCACCACGCGGTAGACGTCGAGCAGTGCGATGGATTCAGGCTCGCGAGCCAGCGTCCAGCCGGCCCCGGCACCGTGCCGCACCGTCACCAGGCCCGCCTTTCTCAGATCGGCGAGGCTGCGCCGGATCACGACGGGGTTGGTGGCCACGCTCGTGGCGATCTGGTCCGAGGTGACCACGTCGCGTCCGCGGCCGTGCACCAGGGCCATCCAGGTCAGCACATGGACGGCGACCGTCATCCTGCTGTTCGCGCTCACGTCCTTCACACCCCCTTACTGTAACAATAACAGTTACAGCAGGGCCTTCAGGGGCTACGGCTGGTTCTTTTGCCAGGATCCGGTCCACGAAGTCGCACCAGGCCAGGTGTGCGGAGACGCCGAGGGCCAGGGCGCGTGTCGAGTCGTGATCAAATTTCGGGGGCGGGCCGCCTGCGGCGACTCGCGTGAGACCATCCGTCCATGAGTAGCGACCTGGAAGTGAGTGCTCTGGCGATCAACGTCACGATCCCGCAGGCGCTCCGTTGGACGGACACTCGACGCGGTGAAGCGTTCACACTCACCATACTCAACGTCCGGCTCCTCCCGGATGGTCACCTCGCCGTAAAGGCTTATGGCCGCCCAGTGGGCGGTGGTCGGGGCGCATACGTCTCGTTCCCTGTCCCCGACAAACCCGAGCCGGCGGCCCTGGTTGCCGACGCTGCCGGCCGCGCCGGGGCGTTGTGAGCCGCCCATCGTGGTCTCGGCTGAGCCGAGTTCGATCCGAAGACGGTTGGTGGCGGTCTCGGACTTCGCCCTCGTGGCGGGGCCTGGGACGGTAGATCTTCCTGCATGACGCGAGCGCAACTGGCGGATGCGGAGTGGGAGTTCATCGAGCCGTACCCTGCCGATCGGCGAGTACGGCCCGTACCCGGTACGGCTGCGGCAGCAGTTCGAAGGGGTCCTTCGGCGGTTCGCCACCGGAGCGCAGTGGCGGGAGATCCCAGCCGGGTTCGGTGCCTGGTCGACCGTCCACAACCGTTTCCGGCAGTGGCGCGACGCCGGTGTCTTCGAGTCCCTGCTGGAAGGGTTGACAGCCGAGGCCGCGAAGCGGGGCGAGATGGACCTGTCCCTGGTGAGCGTCGATTCCACCACTACTCGGGTCCACCACGACGCCGCTGCCGACAGTCCGAAATTCATCCCCGTGCTGAGCCAAGGTGCGGGTCCGCGGGCCCGTCGGCCGTCCCCGCAGCCGGCCGGACGCGGTCGCCGGGGACAAGGCGTACGTGTCCCGCGGCAACCCGCGCCCACCTGCGCCGACGCGGCATCAAGACCGTCATCCCAAAGAAGCGGGACCAGGCCGCCAACCGGAAGAAGAAGGGCAGCAGGGGAGGACGGCCCGTCAGTCACGACGCCGGGCTCTACAAGGAGCGGAACACCGTCGAGCGCCTGATCAACTAGCTCAAGGCGTGGCGCGGCATCGCGGCCCGCTACGACAAAACCCCAGAAAGCCACCTCGCCGGACTTCATCTGCGTGCCTCGATGATCTGGATCAAAGACCTCACCCGGATCACTGAGCTTCTTCGGGCCGGCCACCGATCAGATGACGGTCCGTGACGCGCAACGAGCGAGGCCCCGAGCTGTTGACCGAGATGTCTGACGTCTCAACCACGTTGCTCGGGGGCCTCGTTGGTCATCTGTCCTGCCCACTCGACCTGCCGCATGCGCTCGTGCAGTGGGTGACCGTGCTCGTCGTCACCGTGAGGGCGACCGGCGCTGCAAGTCCACCCGTCTCGGCGTGCGATGGTGGCACTGGTGTACCTGCGCGAGCACACCACCCTGGCGAAGACCGCCGCCGGGTTCGGGATCAGCGAGTCCACCGCCCATGCCTACACCGGCGCGGTCATCCACCTGCTCGCCGAACGTGCGCCGGGTCTGCTGAAGGTGCTGCGCGAGACCGAGGCGGACTTCGTCCTGCTGGACGGCACCCTCGCCGAGTGCGACCGGGTCGGCGACGCACGGGCCGACTATTCCCACAAGCACCGCCGGCACGGGGTGAACGTGCGGGTGGTCACCGATCCAGGTGGCCGGCTGCTGTGGATCTCACCCGCACTGGCCGGCCGCACTTACGACCTGACCGCTGCCCGCGCCCACCGGATCATCCGCATCTGCGAGCGCCGGGGCGTCCCCATCCTGGCCGACCTCGCCTACCAGGGCGGCGGCCCCTGTCACAGAGGCGGGAAGAGCTTCACCGACCGCTCGGGCCGTGCTCAGGCGGCGAGGTGTCCTCCCGCTATGAAGGCCGCGAGCACGAGATAGATCGAGTTCACCATCACGAGCTTGGACTGGCCGAGGCGGCCATGGGTGACCATCGCGCCGACCATCAGAAAGATCCAACACAGGGCGGTCACCGGCACCATGACCGGTGCGATGTCCAGCGCGGCGGGCAGGATCAGGCCCACCGCAGCGAGCAATTCAAGGATCCCGAGAGCCTTGACGAAGCCGGCGCCGGCCTTTGCGGTCCACTCGCCGCCATGCTGCGCAGCCAGTTTCTCCTTGGGGATGAACGTCTTGGTGATGCCGCCGAGCAGGGCGACGGAGGCCAGCAGTCCGGCAGTGATCCACAGCGCGAGGTCCATGAGGTACTCCTGATCTGGGTGGAAGGGGGAGGTCTGACCGTTCGGTTCCGGGCCAGTCGCGCGTCGCGCCTAGCCCCGGGGAGCTGCGGGCAGCGGCGAGCCTGCCAGCGGGGTGGAGTCCAGGTACCTGACCTCGTAGAGGCGTTCGCTGAACCTCCAGCCGTCCGGGGTGCGCTGGTAGTGGTCGTGGTAGAGGGCGTAGTTCAGGTGGGAAGCGCCGTCGCGCATCCGCCCGAATTCCTGGATGTACGCGCGGCCGGTCGCGGTGTCACCGTCCAGCCGGATGACGCCCGGGTGAACGTTCTGCACGAAGAACTCCCAGAGCCCCTGCCCCCACTCGACCCCGGCACGGATCTGCTCCCGGCTGATGAACTCCTTGTCGATGTGCGGCCACCGCATCACGCCCTGAGGTGTGAACAGCGATGCAACACGTTCGAAGTCACGCATCATCACCGCGTCGGTGAGCTCGGCGCGCAGCGCCTCGATCTCGACTCGATCAGCGATCGCCTGCATGGCGCTCATCGTTTTCCCCTGCCTTATCGATGCGTTCTTCGGACATGTGACGCCCGTCCAGTGGTGGTACTCAGCATCGATGCAGGTCAACGGCAGATCAATGTAAGGTTCGCGCAGAGATTAATAACATGGGGGTTATCCATGGAGCTGCGCGACATCGAGATCTTCCTGACCTTGGCCGAGGAACTGCACTTCGGCCGCACCGCCGAACGGCTCCACGTGTCCCAGGCCCGCGTCAGCCAGGCCATCGGCAGACAAGAACGGCGTCTCGGCGTGGCTCTGTTCGATCGCACCAGCCGACGCGTGAGCCTGACTCCCGTCGGCCGACGCCTCCGTGAGGACCTCCAGCAGGCACTCGACCTCCTCCACGCGGGACTGGCCCGCGCCGAAGCGGCCTCCCTGCGCGCCGGCCAGACCCTGAGGCTGGGCGTCTTCGGCCACGCTGGACACGAACTACGCCCACTCGTCGACGCGTTCCTCGCTCGTCACCCCGGCTGCGACGTCCAGTTCGGCGAAATCAACGGCAGCGACCCTTTCACCGCCCTGCGCACCGGAGACCATGACGTGCATGTGCTGTGGCTGCCCGTTGCCGAACGGGACCTCACTGTCGGTCCCACCGTGCTCACCGGAGGCCGCGTGCTGGCCATATCGACCAACCATCCGCTGGCCGATCGCGCCAGCGTGTCCCTGGAGGATCTCGCCGACAACCACGTCGCCGACCTCGGCCCCGGGGCCCCCGAGTACTGGGTGTCGGCCATGGTTCCCACGCGCACACCGCTCGGCCGCCGCATCCCACGCGGGCCCGCCGCACGGACCTTCCACGAGATCCTCTCCCTGGTCACCGCCGGACACTGCGTCCACCCGCTCGGCGAAATCGCCGCCCGCTACAACAGCCCCCCTGGCATCGCGTTTCTGCCCATCCACGACGCCCCTACCACCCAATTCGCCCTGACGTGGCGCTCCAACAACGACAGCCCCGTCATCCGTGCGCTGGCCCAAACCGCCGCCGACCTCGGCCCCATCTCCCTGTGACCAGGGGGACTCTTCCCATCTCCCCTCCCCCGTGCCGCGCCTCGCCGCCGTCGTGGCAGGGGTCGGCATGGTGAGAACACTGGTCCACCCACGCACTGGCGCCGGCCCGACACTCCTGCACGAGTAGACGCTGGGCGACGCGGAGGGTGCGGCCCGCCACATGAGATGCCCAACTGCCCCCTGATCCACAGGAATTGACAATCGCTCGCGGAGGTTACCAACCGACGGTGATCGGCTGGCGCTTGCCGGCCAACTTGCTCGGCACCACCGAGGCCGCCGAGCGCGCCGGCGCCCGCGTACGCGAGATCCACAGCATGCTGACGGCGACCGACCCGGACACCGGCGAACGGTACGGCGTCGACGAACCCGAGCTGCTGCTGTGGGTGCACTGCGCGGAGATCGACTCCTGTCTGCACGTGCTGCGCCGCTCCGGATTCCCGCTCACCGACGCCCAGGCCGACCGGTATCTCGCCGAACACCGGGTCAGCGCACGCCTGGTGGGCCTCGATCCGGCGGCCGTACCGGCGAGCCGGGCCGAACTCGCCGCGTACTTCGAGAAGGCGCGGCCGGAGCTGGCCGCGGGACCCGAGGCGCGCGCCGTGGACGACTTCCTGCTCCGCCCGCCGACGCACCCGCTTCTCGTACCGGCGCGCGAGGTGCTGTGGCGGCGCGTGGCGCAGTTGGCGTACGCCGCCCTGCCGCCGTACGCCCATGAGCTGTACGGAAGACCGGCCCCCGCACCCGCCGCCGTCACCCGCAGGCTGAAGGGCACGGGCGCGATGCTGCGCCGCGTTCCGGCACGTGTGCGCTGGCAGCTGCCGCCCAAACACATCCTGCGGGCCATGGCCAGGCTCGGCCCCGAGGCACGTCCGGCGCCGTACAAAGTCGGGCTATAGGTCGTCATACTGGACGAGCAGGGGGGTAGGAGTGGACCGGGCCGGCGTGGTGCGGCCGGGCGCGGTCCGGGGGCGGCCTCCCGGCGGCGGGGCGGACGGCGACGGGGGCGGCGGATCGCTATGGGGGAGAACAGACTGATTCACGGCCGGTACCGACTGCTCGACCTGATCGGGCGGGGCGGGATGGGCGAGGTGTGGCGGGCCCGGGACGAGTCCCTGGGCCGGCAGGTCGCGGTCAAGTGCCTGGAACCGCTCGGCCCGTACCGCGATCCGTCCCTCACCCGGGTCCTGCGGGAGCGGTTCCGCCGTGAGGCCAGGGTCGCGGCCGCCCTCTCGCACCGAGGGGTGACCGTCGTTCATGACTTCGGCGAGTCCGACGGGGTCCTGTACCTGGTCATGGAGCTGCTGGAGGGCCGCGACCTGAGCCGGCTGCTGGAGGACAACAAGGGGCACCCGCTCCCCGTGGACGATGTGCTGGACATCGCCGCCCAGATCGCCGCCGCCCTCTCCTACACCCATCGGCAGGGCGTCGTGCACCGCGACCTGAAACCGGCCAACATCGTGCGGACGGCCGACGGCACCGTGAAGATCTGCGACTTCGGCATCGCCCGCCTCGCCCACGACATCGGCTTCACCACCCGGCTGACCGGCACCGGCGTGGCCCTCGGCACCCCGCACTACATGTCCCCGGAACAGATCGCAGGCGGCGAGGTCGACCAGCGCAGCGACCTGTACTCACTGGGCTGCGTCCTGTACGAGATCGCCACCGGCGCACCGCCGTTCGACCTGGAGGACGCCTGGGCGATCCTCATCGGCCACCGCGACACACCGCCCCCGCCCCCGCGCGAACGGCGCCCCGAACTGCCCGGCCACCTGGAGGAGATCATCCTCGGTCTGCTGGCCAAGCAGCCCGGTGAACGCCCGTCCGGCGCGGGCGAGTTGGTCGACCGGATCCGGGCCGGGCGTGCCACGGGCGCTCTCCCCGGGCCGGTCGTGCCCGCGCCCCCGGACGCCGCGGACACGCCGACCCCGCCGCCGACCTGGACCCAGGGCATGACCACCGGCCGCAAGGCACTCGGCACCGGCCTCGGCGCGCTGCCGCCGGTCCCGGGGGCGCTGCTGTCCTGCGAGTGGGCCGCGGTGCCCCGGAAGGACGCGGGGCTCCGGCGCCCTACGGCTGCACCGCCCGACGCGGGCGACCACGGCGGCCCCGTGGACGCTCGACGGCCCGTACCGGCACCTCCCGCGAAACGCGCGGCACCTCCCGCGGAGCGCCTGGTGGCCCTCGCCGTGCGGCACCGCGAGGGCGTCCGGCTGGCCGGGCTCGGCCGGTGGGCCGAGGCGGGCGAGGCACACCGGGCCGTGGCCGCCGAGCGGGCCGCGCTGCTCGGCCCCGACCATCCCGAGACCCTGGCGAGCCGCTACGAGACCGCCTTCGCCCTCGTCCGGGCCGGCCGTGTCACCGAGGCGCTGACCGCCTACACGGACCTCGCCGAGGCCAGGGCGGGTGTGCTCGGCGCCGACCATCCCGACACCCTCGCCGCCCGCCAGGAGACGGCCTACGCGCTGGGCCGGCTCGGCCGCCACTTCGAGGCCCACCAGATGTACGCCGAGGTGCTGGCCGCCCGGGTGCGCGCCATGGGCCCGGACCACCCCGACACCCTGCGCTGCCGGCACAACCTCGCCTGTACCCTCGGCCGGCTCGGCCGGCTGGACGACGCCCGCCGTACGGCCCTGGAGGTGGCTGACGCACGGGCCCGGGTGCTCGGTCCCGACCACCCCGACACCCTGGTCTCGCGCTGCGAAGTCGCTTATGCCGAGGGCCAGTCGGGCCGCTGGGAGGAGGCGCTGCGCCTCTATCACGAGGTCGCCGGGGCGCGGGCGCGGGTGCTCGGCGCCGACCACCCCGACACCCTCGCCGCCCGCTACGAGACCGCCCTCAGCCTCGGCCGCCTCGGCCGCAGCGCGGACGCCCTGCGCCTGTACCGCGAGCTGATCGTGGACCGCACCCGCGTCCAGGGCCCCACCCACCCCGAGACGCTCCGCGCCCGGCACGGCCGCGGAGTCAACCTCGGCCGGCTGGGCCGCTGGGCCGACGCCCTGGCCGAGGCACACGACGTCTGTCTGCTGCGCGAGCAGACCCTGGGGCCCGCCCATCCGGACACGCTGGTCAGCCGGCGCGAGGTCGCGGTCGCCCTGGGCTGGCTGGGACGCTGGGCCGAGGCCCTCACGGAGTACCGGAGGATCACCGCCACCCGCGCCCAGACCCTCGGCCCGGACCACCCCGACACCCTGGCCGGCCAGGGCGACGAGGCCCACTGCCTGGAGCGGCTCGGCCGGGCCACCGAGGCCGGCGAGCTGTACCGCAGGGTCGCGGTGGTCCGCCGGCGCTCCGGGCCCGACGGCGCCTGACCCGCTCGGGGCGGCGGCGCGTGGCCATGGCCGGGGCCCGCCTCTGGCCGCCGTGGATCATCACGTGTTACGAAGAACCATGGCTGCCCACGAGCACACCCGCACCTACGACGCCGTCATCGTCGGCGGAGGACACAACGGCCTGGTCGCCGCCGCCTATCTGGCCCGCGCGGGGCGTTCGGTCCTGGTACTGGAACGGCTGGACCACACCGGTGGCGCCGCCGTCTCCACCCGCCCGTTCGCCGGCGTCGACGCCCGGCTGTCGCGCTACTCCTACCTGGTCAGCCTGCTGCCACAGAAGATCGTGCGCGATCTCGGGCTCGACTTCCGGGTGCGCGCCCGCACCATCTCGTCGTACACCCCCGCCGACCGGGACGGCCGGCCCACCGGACTCCTCGTCGGCGGGGGCGAACAGCGCACCCGGGAGGCCTTCGCCCGGCTGACCGGGGGCGAGCGCGAGTACACGGCCTGGCAGCGCTTCTACGGCATGACAGCGCGCGTCGCCGAACGGGTCTTCCCGACCCTCACCGAGCCCCTGCCCACCCCTGACGAGCTGCGCCGCCGTATCGACGACGAGACCGCCTGGCGGGCCCTGTTCGAGCAGCCGATCGGCGTCGCCGTCGAGGAGAACTTCACGGACGACCTGGTGCGGGGCGTGGTGCTCACCGACGCGCTGATCGGCACCTTCGCCGACGCCCACGACCCCACCCTCGTGCAGAACCGCTGCTTCCTGTACCACGTGATCGGCGGCGGCACCGGCGCCTGGGACGTGCCGGTCGGCGGCATGGGCGCCCTCACCGACGCGCTGGCCGGCGCCGCCCGCTCGGCCGGCGCGGTCCTCGCGACCGGGCACGAGGCGGTCCGGATCGCCACCGACGGACACACGGCCGAGGTCACCTATCGCACGCCGGACGGCGAAGGTGTCGTCGCCGCCCGGCACGTCCTGGTGAACGCCTCCCCGCAGGAGCTGGCCGTCCTGACGGCAGACCCGTCACCCGAACCCGCCGAGGGCGCCCAGCTCAAGGTCAACATGCTGCTCACCCGGCTGCCCGCACTGCGCGACCCGGCCGTCGACCCGCGCGAGGCCTTCGCCGGCACCTTCCACATCGCCGAGGGCTACCGGCAGCTCGCCACCGCCCATGCCCAGGCCGCCGCCGGTGAGCTCCCCGCCGCCCCGCCCTCGGAGATCTACTGCCACTCCCTGACCGATCCCACCATCCTCGGCCCCGACCTCGCCGGGCGCGGCTACCAGACCCTCACCCTGTTCGGACTGCACACCCCGGCCCGGCTCTTCGACCGCGACAACGACGCCGTACGCGAGGAACTGCTGAAGTCCACCCTCGCCCAGCTCGACGCCCATCTCGCCGAGCCCCTCGCCGACTGCCTGGCGACGGACGCCGACGGCCGCCCCTGCATCGAGGCGAAGACCCCGCTCGACCTCGAACGCGATCTGCGGCTGCCCGGCGGGAACATCTTCCATCGCGCCCTGTCCTGGCCCTATGCCCAGCCGGACACCGGCCGCTGGGGAGTGGAGACCCGGCACCCGAACGTCCTGCTGTGCGGCGCCGGCGCGGTGCGCGGCGGAGGGGTGAGCGGGGTGCCGGGCCACAACGCGGCGATGGCCGTCCTGGAGGCCACCGGGTAGCGCCCTCGCCGCACCATCCTCATCGACACCCCAGCCGGCAAAAGAATCTGACGGAACGTCAGGAATGCTCTTCCGTCGTCACGCCGGCTGCGGCATCCTGCGCCCATGCAGACGGAGCTGAGCAGGAAACTGGGCGTCGAGCACGCCGTCTTCGGCTTCACGCCGTTCCCCGCCGTCGCCGCGGCCATCAGCCGGGCCGGCGGCTTCGGCGTGCTCGGCGCGGTCCGCTACACCGCTCCCGGCGACCTCAAACGCGACCTCGACTGGCTCGACGCGCACGTCGGCGGCCGGCCCTACGGGCTGGACGTCGTCATGCCGGCCAAGAAGGTCGAAGGGGTCACGGAGGCCGAGGTCGAGGCCATGATCCCGGAGGCGCACCGGCAGTTCGTGCGCGAGACCCTCGCCAGGTACGCCGTCCCCGAGCTGGCCGAGGGCGAGGCGTCCGGCTGGCGTATCACCGGCTGGATGGAGCAGGTCGCCCGCACCCAGCTCGACGTCGCCTTCGACTATCCGATCCGGCTCCTCGCCAATGCGCTCGGCTCCCCGCCCGCCGACGTCGTGGCCCGCGCCCACGAGCGCGACATCAGGGTCGCGGCACTCGCGGGCAGTGCCCGGCACGCCCGCAAACACCAGGAGGCGGGCATCGACATCGTGGTCGCCCAGGGCTACGAGGCCGGCGGCCACACCGGTGAGATCGCCACCATGGTGCTCACCCCGGAAGTCGTCGAGGCCGTCGACCCCTTGCCCGTCCTCGCGGCCGGCGGCATCGGCAGCGGACAGCAGGTGGCGGCAGCCCTCGCTCTGGGCGCACAGGGTGTGTGGCTGGGCTCCATATGGCTGACCACCACAGAGGCCGATCTGCACGCACCCGCCCTGACCCGTAAGCTCCTCGCCGCCGGGTCCGGCGACACCGTCCGCTCCCGTGCCCTCACCGGCAAGCCCGCCCGCCAGCTCCGTACCGAGTGGACCGACGCCTGGGACGACCCGGCCGGACCCGGCACCCTGCCGATGCCGCTGCAGGGACTGCTGGTGGCCGAGGCGGTCTCCCGGATCCAGAAGTACGAGGTCGACCCGCTGCTCGGCACCCCCGTCGGCCAGATCGTCGGCCGGATGAACAGCGAACGCAGCGTCCAGGCCGTCCTCGACGACCTCACCCGCGGCTTCGAACGAGCCGTGGACCGCATCAACCGCATCGCCGGAAGGAGCGGCCAGTCGTGAGCACACCCCCCGCCGGATTCTGGGCCGACGCCGCCCAGCACCCCGACCGCACGGTCCTCGTCGCCCCCGACGGCGAGGAGTGGACCGCCGGACGACTGCACAGCGCCGCCAACCGGCTCGTCCACGGGCTGCGCGCGGCCGGGCTGGAGCGCGGCGACGCCTTCGCCGTCGTCCTGCCCAACGGCGTCGAGTTCATCACCGCCTATCTGGCCGCCACCCAGGCCGGCCTCTATCTGGTCCCGGTCAACCACCACCTCGTCGGCCCCGAGATCGCCTGGATCGTCGCCGACTCCGGTGCCAAGGTGCTCATCGCCCATGAGCGGTTCACCGACGCGGCCCGCGCCGCCGCCGACGAGGCGGGCCTGCCCGCCACCCACCGGTACGCGGTCGGCGACGTCGACGGCTTCCGGCCGTACGCCGAACTCCTCGACGGACAACCGGAGTCCGCGCCCACCGGCCGTGAACTCGGCTGGGTCATGAACTACACCTCCGGTACGACCGGCCGCCCGCGCGGCATCCGCCGCCCCCTGCCCGGCAAGGCGCCCGAGGAGGCCTACCTGGGCGGCTTCCTCGGCATCTTCGGCATCCAGCCGTTCGACGACAACGTCCATCTGGTCTGCTCGCCGCTCTACCACACGGCCGTCCTGCAGTTCGCGGGCGCCTCCCTGCACATCGGCCACTCCCTGGTGCTGATGGACAAGTGGACCCCGCAGGAGATGCTCCACCGCATCGACACCCACCGGTGCACCCACACCCATATGGTCCCCACCCAGTTCCATCGCCTGCTGGCCCTCCCGGACGAGATCAAGGACCGCTACGACGTCTCGTCCATGCGGCATGCCATCCATGGCGCCGCGCCCTGCCCCGACCACGTCAAACGAGCCATGATCGACTGGTGGGGGCAGTGTGTGGAGGAGTACTACGCGGCCAGCGAGGGCGGCGGCGCCTTCGCCACCGCCGAGGACTGGCTGAAGAAGCCCGGCACCGTCGGCAAGGCCTGGCCCATCAGCGAACTCGCCGTCTTCGACGACGGCGGCAACCGCCTCGCGCCCGGCGAACTCGGCACCGTCTACATGAAGATGAGCACCGGCGGCTTCGCCTACCACAAGGACGAGGCCAAGACCCGCAAGAACCGCATCGGGGACTTCTTCACCGTCGGCGACCTCGGCTACCTCGACGCGGACGGCTATCTCTTTCTCCGCGACCGCAAGATCGACATGATCATCTCCGGTGGCGTCAACATCTACCCGGCCGAGATCGAGTCCGTGCTGCTCTCCCACCCGGCCGTCGCCGACGCCGCCGCCTTCGGCATCCCGCACGACGACTGGGGCGAGGAGGTCAAGGCCGTGGTCGAACCGGCACCCGGCCACGAACCCGGCCCGGCCCTCGCCGCCGCCCTGCTCGACCACTGCGCGGGACAGCTCGCCGGCTACAAGCGGCCCAAGAGCGTCGACTTCACCGCCGAGATGCCCCGAGACCCCAACGGCAAGCTGTACAAGCGGCGGTTGCGGGAGCCGTACTGGGAGGGGCGCGCACGGCAGGTGTGACCGCACACCCGGCGCTTCAGGGCCGCATCCGAGGACAGCTCTCCAGGAACCCGGCGAGGCCGGCGGCGTCGGTGCCGATCTTGCGGTAGACACTGGACAGCAACTGGCGCACGCCCTGCTCGGTGAGGCGCAGTTCCTTGGCGATGACGGCCACCGGGTGTCCCTGGGCGGACAGTTCGGCGGTACGGCGTTCCGGGGCGGTCAAGGTGTCCGCCTGGACGTAGCGCAACGGCAGCGGACGCAGGCCGGCCGCCGAAAGTTCTGTCCTGGCCTGGGCGGCGAGTGCCGCGGCTCCGCAGTGGACGGCTCCCTCCAGGCCTTGATAGAGGCGGTCGGCCGCCTCCTGCAGTTGCCCGTCGCGGGACAGCGCGGCGCCGTGGCCGATCTGGGCGCGGGCGAGTTCGTAGGCGGCGGGCGACTGTTCGAGGTGGTCGACGGCCTCGGCGTAGAGGTCGAGGGCCGCCGGTCCGCCGGTCACCTCGGCGAGGGTGTGCAGGGCCTGGCCGATGGTGGAGGCGGCGCCGAAGTCGCGGGCGCGCTTCACGGCTTCCTGAGCGTGGCCCACCGCCTCGTCCGGGGCGGTGGGGGCGAGCGCGGACGCGAGGCGGAGCTGCCACGGGCACCAGGCCGGGTTCCGCCAGCCCCGTTTGTCCAGCCAGTCCCCGACCGAGGCCAGCAGCGGTGCCGCCTCGGCATGCCGCTCCTCCGCCAGCAGCAGTTCCGCGTAGACCGTGCGCGGGTCGGGATAGATGACCGCATTCGGAGTGATGTCACCGAAGTGGTGCTCGTCGGCGAGCGCGCGCGCCTCGGTGACGCGACCACGGGCCAGCAGGGTCTGGATCAGAACGCTGACGCCGTACCACTGAGCGGGTACGGCACCCTCCACCTTGTTGGCGATACGCAGACCCTCCCGGACGAGGTCCTCGGCCTCGGCCAGGCAGCCGCGGTGGTACCGGATATAGCCGGCGAGGGCCTGACCGAGTGCCAGGTGGGAGCCGCGCCACCCCTTGGCCACGCATTCGGCGATCCCCTTGTTGAACAGCCCCTCGGCCCGTCGGGGCTGGTCGCCGTACATGAACACGAGGGCGACCGAAGCGGGCACCTCGAAACCGCGGTTCTCGTCGGTCCAGCTCATGCCGCCGAGCAAGGCCTTCTCGGCATACGCGAGGGCGGTCTGCCGCGGTTCGCCTCGCAAGGCCGCATCCCAGGCCCGCAGTCCCAGGATGTAGCGCTCCTCCAGGCTGCGACCGGGCAACTGTTCGGCCAGACGCGCCAGTGTCCGCGAGCGGGCGGGCGAGTCGGGGTCGTCGGTACGGATCATGCTCCACACGAAGTGATCGGCCTGCATGCGCAGTTTGACGCGCGGATTGGTGGCCTGCTTCGCCTCTTCGGCGGCCACGGTCACGGCCTTGGCCAGCTGATCGGTGTGAGCCAGTGCTTGCGTCAGCCGAAAGACGATGGAGGCACGCAGATCGGGGTCGACGTCGGGCTCCGCCAGCGCCTGGCGGAGATGCCGCACCGTGGCCACGGGCTCGATCAGGAACGTGGCGCACGCGAGTTCGTGAAGGAGCGCGGCGCGGTCCTCGGGCAGGGGCGGCTCCTGCAGCGCGCGGTTCAGCAGACGCCGGGCCGCCTCGGTCGCCCCGGCGTGAAGATACTCCCGGGCGGCCTCGCGCAGACATGCCACAGCTTCGGGACGGCCCTCGCAGGGGACCTCCAGCAGATGACGGGCGGCGGCGGTGGGGCCGTATCCCGCGGCCAGGACGGCTTCCGCGGCCGCGTTGTGCAGACCGGCCCGGAAGGCCCTGCGGATGGACCGGTAGATCGTCGTGGCGATCAGCGGGTGAACGAATTCGAGCTCGCCCTCGGGGCCATGGCCGTCGGTGAGGATCCGGGACGTGCGCAACTACTGGATCGCCTCGGCGGCGGCCTCGTCGCCGAGCACCGCGACGGACGCGGCGAGCTGTGGGGAGAAGGGCGAACCCAGTACGGCCGCGGTGTGCGCGAAGCGGACGGTCGCCGTGTCGAGTCGTTCCAGACGCTCGATCAGTCCCGGGCCCTTGATCGCCGCGGCGAGCTCACGCATCGCGGGCAGGTCGTCCTCGGTACCGCTCAGTTTCCGCTCGGCGAGTCCGATGGCGAGCTCCACCGCTTCGAAGGGGCTCCCGCCGGTGGCCGACCAGCATTCCTTGCAGAACACGTCCTCGGCGGTCTCACCGACTTCGTTCCTGATGATCTGCGCCACGCCGTCGGCGGTGAGGTGTGCCAAGTCGTGGGGGCGGTCCCCGTGGGGCCCGACGAGCGTACGGAGCTGGCCCGCCTCGGGCGGCAGTTCGTCGGGCCGGTAGGCGACGACGATCAGCAGGGGCAGGTCGTCGACTCGCGTCGCGAAGGAGTCGAGCCAGCTCAGGGACTCGGGGTCCGCCCAGTGCAGGTCGTCCAGGAGCAGGACGACGGGCGCCTTCTTCACGGTGAGACGCGTCATGACCCAGTCGAGTCCTTCGCGGACCCCGGCCGGGTCGGGCGCGGCGGCGGGACGGCTCGCTTCGAGGCCGAGAACAGCGGCCACGATGTCGTACCAACTGCCCAGGAAGGTACGGAGTTCCGTCGCGTCCATCCGCGCCAGCGAGGGCTGCACCAGCTGGCGCACCACGCGGAACGCCGAGCCCTGTTCCGTCTCCCCGCCCCTTCCCGACAGCACGGTGAACCCGCATGCCGCAGCGCGGTCACGTGCCTCCGTGATGAGTGCTGTCTTGCCCAGTCCGGCCGGCCCCGTAAGGGCGAACAGCCCCCTGCGCCTCGCTCGCGGCACCCCGTCCGTGCTGCGTCGCAGCTCCTGGAACGCCGCATCGAGGGCCTGCAGTTCCCGTCGGCGCTCGATCAACGTTCGCTGCTCCGTGATCGGTTGCCGCGGTCCCATCGCCATGTGCCGTACCGCCTTCTGTCGTTCGGCCTGGAGGCAGCCGAGCGTACGCCTCGTCGAGGTGAGGCAGGCCGGAATGGGCACCATAGGATGAAAACACCGACTACGAGTGAGGGAATGCCCGTCCTGCTGGGTAGAAGACCTGGATGGACGCCTTCCGGCGTAACCGGAACGCGCCCGTCCCCCTACGGCATGGCGGGAACCAAAGCCACCTCCGCGTAGCGTGGGACCGTGCGGGACCAGTGGTAGCACCCGCGGATCCAGCCGATCATGCCCTCCACATAGCCGACGCCTGCGGGACTCAATTCCGGTTTGATCTCCTCGTAGAGCCTCTGGAACTCCTCGATCGTGCCGTTGATCTTCTGGATGGCCAGGAGAACGGCGGTTTGCAGAGAGCACCGGTGCTGGCGCTGATGGGCCAGGGCCAGGTTGATCAGCTCGCCCGCGCGCTGTTCTTTCACCGCGGAGAACAGATCGGGTATCCACACCGCCGCGTCGGCCGAGAGCCGGCCCAGTCGCGCCACCACGGGGTGGTGGAGTTCGGCAGACGACAGTTCGTGTGGCTGAGCGGCCTCACACAGCGGGTAGAACGGCTCGACGCCCGCGGTCAGCGACCGTATCGAGGTGCAGTCCCGGGTCCGCAGGAGGAACGGCTGGGCTTGGGCGACCGCTTCATACAGCAGGCCGTGTACATATTCACGGCTCTTCCAGGCCCACCGTTCGGCCTGCGCGGGTGTGCACCGTTCCCGGACCTGCCGGTGGAGATCGGCCAGCGCGGTTCCGAGGAGAGTGGTGGGCGGCCGGTCGTCCCGCAGAATCTCGACGCTCTCGCACAGCATGGGCAGCAGCCTGCCCGGAGAGAGTCGGCCGACGTCCTCCGCACGGTCGTCGAAGACGAACTGATAGGCGATCTGGCGGGCCACGATCTGAAGGAGCCCGGAATCCACGGTGGGGCTGGTGCAGGAAGCGAGTTCTGCCGGCCGGGTACGGCGGATCATCGCCGTCACACCTGGCTCCCGGTCCAGCCCCCACGTGCTCAGCCACGCGTCGACGCCGGCCGCGGCTTCGGACTCATGGGGGTTCCGCTGGAACGGGAACGGCATGTGGAGGTTGTCGTCGATCAGGTCCCTGAGGTTGGAGACCGGTTTTTCACCCGGTACGCCGAGCGTGACTTCCTCATGTGTTGTGGACACCGTGGTCACCTGCCGTTCGGGAATCCGATGCGCGAGGGGCGGCTGTTGCCCGGGGCGTGGCCGGGACGGCGGAGGGCGTGGCTGAACGGGATGCGCAGGCCATGACCAGTGAACGCGGTCCCATCGTGATTCCGGGACGCGGTTTCTCTTCGACGTGTCCCGGCAGATGGCGCAGGCGCCGGCGGCCGGCGATGGTCGCGAGCGCCAGGACGGCCTCCACCATGGCGAACTCGTCGCCGATGCATTTGCGATTGCCCGCGGAGAACGGCATCATCGCGCGGCGCTGCTCGGCGGTGGGCCGCCCCGGCAGCCAGCGGTCGGGGTCGAAACGCTCGGGGTCGGGGAACGACGAGGGATCGTGGTGCAGCAGATAGGGGCTGTACAGAACGGTCGCCCCCTCGGGCAGACGGCACCCGGCGAGTTCCGTGTCCCTGGTGGTGACGCGGGTGAAGAGCCAGCCGGGCGAGGAGTGGCGCAGTGTCTCGGAGACGACGCACCGGGTCTGGACGAGGTGCGGCAGATCGTCGGGACCGGGCCTACGGCCGCCGGGGAGGACGGCGTCGAGCTCGGCGTACAGACGGCGCTCCGCCTCCGGGTGGCGGGCCAGCAGGCTGAAGGCGCTCGCCAGGCACAGCGCCTGGGTCTCGACGCCCGTGAGCAGCAGCGTGATCAGGTGGTCGTGGACCTCCTGGCCGGAGATCGGCGCCGCCGCGCCGTCAGCGCGCGTGGCCGCCAGCAGCGTGCCCAGCACATCGTCGCGGTCGGCACCCCGGCGCCGCTCGGCGATCACCGCGTCGATGATCGTGTGCAGCCGGGACAGTGCGTTCCGGTAACGGCGGTTGGCCGGTGTGGGGAGACGGAACAGGGCGTCGATCGGCACGACCGTGCGGACGAAGAGGCCACGGACGACGTCGGTGAGACAGTCCCGCACCTCGGCGGTCGTCGGGTCGTCGAGCGAGTCGGAGAGGAGGACCCGGCTGATCACACGGGTCGAGAGGGTCGTCATCGCCTCGGTGACGGGGACCGTCCCGCCCGCGGGCCATGCGTCGCACAGCGCCGCGGCTTCTTCGGTGACGAGATCCGTGTACGCGGCGACATGGGAAGGACGGAAGCCGGGTTGCAGCAGCCTGCGCTTGTCCCGGTGCGTGGCCTGGCGGCAGGTGACGAGACCGTCTCCCATGAGCTTGCCGAGCCGGTCGTACAGCGGGCCCCCCTTGTCGAAGGTGTGCGGATCCATGAGTACGTCGTGGGTCAGTTCCGGATGGCACACCATCCAGGCGCGCTGGGGGCCCAGCCGTATTTCGACCAGATCCCCGTGCGCGGGCAAAGAATTCAGAAACGCCAGCGGTCGGCGGTATAAGGCGATACCGTGGCCGAGGAGTGGGAATATGCCGGGAGCAGTACCTGTCGTCCACGTTCGTTTTTGTTCAGGCACAGCACGGCTCATGGATACCTCCTGCCCAACGTGTCACGTGAAATGCGTGAAGTGCTACGGACTTGACGCTTGAGACAAGTCCTGCCCAGGTTCAACGGTGCTTGGTTTCCGGAATCCTTTCTCCAAAGGGGCGCACAGAAGCACGCAGAAGCAAAAAGGTGCATTCAGCGAACAGGTGTTGACGTCTCTCGATGCTTGACCTGACTGCGTGCCGGACCCAGGATCATGAGCCATGACGCAGGGACACGGCAGCACGGTCGACGGGGTGCTGCGGCGCAGCGCCCGGCGCACCCCGGCCCGCCTCGCGGTGGAGTACGGCGAGCGCCACTGGACGTACGAGGAACTCGACGACGCCGTCTCCCGAGCGGCCTCGGTGCTGCTCGCGCGGGGCCTCGCGCCCGGCGACCGGGTCGCCGCCTTCGGCCACAACTCCGACGCCTACCTCATCGCCTTCCTCGCCTGCGCCCGGGCGGGCCTGGTCCATGTGCCCGTCAACCAGAACCTCACCGGGGACGACCTGGCGTACCTCGTCGGCCAGTCCGGCAGCACCCTGGTCCTCGCCGACCCGAAGCCGGCCGGCCGACTCCCGGACTGCGTACAGGTGTTGCCGCTCAGGGACGCCGGCGGCTCGCTCCTCGCCCGGCTGCCGGACGCACCGCCGTACGACGGCCCCGAACCCCGCGCCGACGACCTGGTCCAGTTGCTCTACACCTCCGGTACGACCGCCCTGCCCAAGGGCGCGATGATGACCCACCGGGCCCTCGTGCACGAGTACCTGAGCGCCATCACCGCCCTCGACCTGAGCGCCGGCGACCGGCCGGCACACGCGCTGCCGCTGTACCACTCAGCCCAGATGCATGTGTTTCTGCTGCCGTACCTCGCCGTCGGCGCCACCAACATCATCCTGGACGCGCCCGACGGGGACCGGCTGTTCGACCTCGTCGAGGCGGGCCGCGTGGACAGCCTGTTCGCGCCGCCCACGGTATGGATCGGCCTCGCGGGCCGGCCCGACTTCGCCACCCGCGACCTCGACGGGCTGCGCAAGGCCTACTACGGCGCGTCGATCATGCCGGTCCCGGTCCTGGAGCGGCTGCGCGAACGATTGCCCGGACTCGCCTTCTACAACTGCTTCGGGCAGAGCGAGATCGGCCCGCTGGCCACGGTGCTCGGCCCCGACGAGCACGAGGGTCGGCTGGACTCCTGCGGCCGCACCGTGCTCTTCGTGGACGCGCGGGTGGTGGACGACAAGGGCGAGGACGTGCCCGAGGGTACGCCCGGCGAGATCGTCTACCGCTCACCGCAGTTGTGCGAGGGCTACTGGGACAAACCCGAGGAGACCGCCGCGGCCTTCCGGGAGGGCTGGTTCCACTCCGGCGACCTCGCGGTGCGCGACGCCGACGGCTACTTCACGATCGTGGACCGGGTGAAGGACGTCATCAACTCCGGTGGCGTCCTGGTGGCTTCGCGCCAGGTCGAGGACGCCCTGTACACCCACGGGTCCGTCGCCGAGGCCGCCGTGATCGGCCTGCCCGACGCACGCTGGATCGAGGCCGTCACCGCGGTCGTCGTCCCGCGTGGCGAGGTGACGGAGGATCAGCTCATCACGCATGTGCGGGAGAGGATCGCGCCCTTCAAGGCGCCCAAGCGGGTGCTGTTCGTGACCGAGTTGCCGCGCAACGCCAGCGGGAAGATCCTCAAGCGCGAACTACGGGACCGCTTCGGCGGTTAGCGGGGGCGGTCAGCGGGTCCCGGGTGGCAGCAGGGCGTCGGCCAGCAGACGCCAGTGCGGCAGCGCCGATACGCCCGGCGGTACGCCGATCACCTGTACGGCGACGTGATCGGCGCCCGCTGCCACCTGCCCGTGCAGCTTCCGTACGACCGTGTCCGGGTCGCCCCAGAACACCAGGTCGTCCACGAAGCGGTCGCTGCCGCCGCCGGTGAGGTCGTCGTCGGTGTAGCCGAGCCGACGGAACTTGGCGAGGTTGTACGGGGTTTCCAGATAGCCGTGCAGATGCTCGCGCGCGAGGGTGCGGGCCCGGTCGGGGTCGGACTCGAACAGCACCGCGTGCTCGACGGCGAGGAAGGCGTCCGGGCCGAGGATCTCCCGCGCCTGCGCGGTGTGTGCCGTGTTCACATGGTAGGTCTGCGCCCCGTCGGCCCGGTCCCGGGCCAGCTCCAGCATCTTCGGGCCGTACGCGGCCAGCAGACGCCGGATGGGCTGTGCCGGGCGCGGGTTGGGCGTCTCCATGGCGTCCAGCTCGTCGAGGTACGCCGCCATCGCGGCGAGGGGCCTGACGTCCGGGTGCGGCTGTCCGCCGAAGCCCAGGCCGAGCACATGCCGTCCCGGGTGCGCGTCGGCGAGCAGCAGCGCGGCGCCGTGCGTCCAGCGGGCCTGTCGGGACCAGATCCGGGCGATGCCGTTCACCACGGTCAGCCGCCGGGTGGCCGCCAGCAGATGACCGGCGTGCGTGAACGCGTCCCGCCCGAGCGCCTCCGGGATCCAGACGGCCGGCCAGCCCAGCTCCTCCAGTTCCCGCACCGAGTCCCGGATCTGCGCGGCCGGCTGGTGCTCGAAGTCGAACGTGTAGATCCCGAACGTGCCGAGGTCCATGGGTGTGCTCCCTCGAAGGGTCGATCGAATCGAATCGCTCAATCGAAATATCGCAGAATCTCGATATGAAGCGCAAGCCGGGCGGAGCACGCGTGTCGGTGTGCCTGGGTCGGTGTGCCCGCGCGTCTCTAGAGCGTCTGCCTCAGCTCCGCGACCAGGTCGGCGATGCGCTGCTCGTCACGCTTGTAGTGGGTCCACTTGCCCACCCGGGTGGCGCGGACCAGGCCCGCGCGCTGGAGTTCGGCCATATAGGCCGACACGGTGGACTGGGCCAGGCCGGCCTTGGCCTGGATGTGGCTCACGCACACACCGACCTCGGCCGGATCGGCGATCGCCGTCTCCAGCGGGAAGTGCCGCTCGGGCTCGCGCAGCCAGCGCAGCATCTGCAGCCGCATCGGATTGGACAGCGCCCGCAGCGCGTTGACCAGGTCCGGTTCCGGGGAGGGGGCGGTGTCCGTCATGGCTGTGGAGTATAGGCCGCGACGATGTTTCGAGGTACGTCGATACGACCTCGCTCAGGCCTTCTCCGGCACGCGGGTCGCCCGCGCGAGGCGTCCTACCCCGCGTCCCGCCCGCGCAGATCCACGATGCGGCGGATCTTGCCGACCGACCGTTCCAGCGACTCCGGCGCCACGATCTCGACGTCGACGGACACCCCGACACCGTCCTTCACGGCCGCGGCGATGGACCGGGCCGCGGCGTCCCGCGTCCGGGGGCCCGCGTCCGCGCGTGCCTCGGCCCGCACGGTCAGCCGGTCCAGCCGGCCCTCCCGGGTCAGCCGGAGCTGGAAGTGCGGTGCCACGCCGGGCGTGCGGAGCACGATCTCCTCGATCTGGGTCGGGAACAGGTTGACCCCGCGCAGGATCACCATGTCGTCGCTGCGCCCGGTGATCTTCTCCATCCGCCGGAACGCCCGCGCCGTACCGGGCAGCAGCCGGGTCAGATCCCGGGTGCGGTACCGGATGACCGGCATGGCCTCCTTGGTCAGCGAGGTGAACACCAGCTCGCCCCGCTCGCCCTCCGGCAGCACCTCGCCCGTGATCGGATCGACCACCTCGGGATAGAAGTGGTCCTCCCAGACCGTCAGCCCGTCCTTGGTCTCCACGCACTCCTGGGCCACACCCGGGCCGATGACCTCGCTCAGTCCGTATATGTCGACGGCGTCGATCGCGAACCGCTCCTCGATCTCCCCGCGCATCTGCTCGGTCCAGGGCTCGGCCCCGAAGATCCCCACGCGCAGCGAGGTGCCGCGCGGGTCCACGCCCTGCCGCTCGAACTCGTCCAGCAGCGTCAGCATGTAGGACGGGGTCACCATGATGACGGACGGCCGCAGATCCTGGATCAGCTGCACCTGCCGGGCCGTCATTCCGCCGGAGGCCGGGACGACCGTACAGCCCAGGCGTTCGGCGCCATAGTGGGCGCCCAGACCACCGGTGAAGAGCCCATAGCCGTAGGCCACATGCACGATGTCGCCGGGGCGCCCGCCGGCTGCCCGGATCGACCGCGCCACCATGTCGGCCCACATGGAAAGGTCGTTGTCGGTATAGCCGACCACCGTGGGGCGTCCGGTGGTGCCACTGGAGGCGTGCAGCCGGCGGATCCGCTCGCGCGGCACGGCGAACATGCCGTACGGGTAGTTCTCCCTGAGGTCGGCCTTGGTGGTGAAGGGGAAACGGGCCAGGTCGGCGAGGGAGCGGCAGTCCTCCGGGCGGACACCGGCCTGGTCGAAGGACTCCCGGTAGAACGGCACGTGGTCGTAGGCGTGCCGCAGCGAGGTGCGCAGCCGCTCCAGCTGGAGCTGCCGCAGTTCCCCGGGCCCGAGCCGTTCGCCCGTGTCGAGCAGCTCCGTCGCATCCGCCATCGCGTCGTCTCCCTCGCCATCCGCACATACCGGACGACCGATCATTCGGTCGATCCGTTCGGGGTCAGTAATTCAGGCCATGCGGCCCGAGGCAAGAGGGCTGCGACGATTTTCCGCAGCGGCGGACGCGATGCCGAGGGTCAGCCCGGCTGTGGTCCGAACGCCTTCAGGAAGCGGTTGCGGAAGCTGTTCATCGCCCAGATCGGGGCGTTCTCGGCGGGCTTCAGGCCCTCCGTCCAGCCCCAGCCGGAGATCCGGTCCAGCACCTTGGGGTCGCGGGCGACGAGGGTGACCGGCACGTCCTTGCGGGGACTGTTCGCGGTGACCGTCGGCACGGGCTGATGGTCACCGAGGAAGACCAGGACGGTGTTCTCGTTGCCGTACCGCCGCAGGAACCCGACGAGGCTGTTCAGCGAGTACTCGACGGAGGCGCGGTACTCGGCGCGCACGCTCTGCGGGCTCCGCCAGACCTCCTGCTCGGTCTTGCCGTCCCGCCTGATCTGCTGGAAGACCGAGCCGTCGCCCAGCGCCGCCCAGTCGACCGGGCGGGGCACGGGCGCCCACGGATAGTGGCTGGAGGTGAGGATGATCTCCGCCATCAGCGGGCCCCGGCCCCGCTTGCCGAACTCCCGCCGCCGGAACGTCTCCAGGGTGAACTGGTCCGGCACCTGCGACCAGCCGAAGTCCGGGCCGTGGTAGTCGAGGTGATGGCCGTCGTAGACGTGGTCCAGGCCGAAGAACCGGCCCTCCGGCCAGGCCACCAGCACCCCGGGCACCACCCCGACCGTGCGCCAGGCGCCGGTCCTGCGGAAGGCGCCGGTGAGGGTCGTGCGGTCGCTGGAGGTGAGGGTGCGGAACCGCTGCTGGTTGTTGACCCACAGACCGGACAGGAACGTCGAGTGGGCCAGCCAGCTGCCGCCACCGGTGACCGGCGAGCGCAGCCAGCCGCTGCGCGCCCGGAACCCGGCGGCCCGCAGGGCCGCGGTGCCCCGCCGCAGGACCGCGCTGATCCGCGGGGCCATCCCCGGGTCCTCGACCGCCGAGCGGCCGTAGCTCTCGATGAACGTGAACAGCACGTCCTTGCCGCGCAGCCCGGTGAGCAGCTTGCCGGGCGGTGTGTCGGCGAAGGCGTCGACGGCGGCCTCGCGCCGGAAGAGCCGCGCGTCCGCCAGGGAGACGCGGACCTGCTTGGCGCGGTCGCCGAGGAGATCCGCGTCGAGCGTCGAGGCGACCGGCACGCCGCCGCTGCGCAGGCCCAGGACGACGCAGGTGATCCAGGCGGTGCCCAGCACCAGGACGACACGGACGGCTCGGGCGCGGTGGCGCGCCATCAGGGTGGTCAGCCGTACCGTCGCACCCGTGGTCAGGGCGAGGGCGGCGACCGCGAGGAGCAGGGCGCCGGTGAGCGCGGCCAGCTCGCCGGCGCGGCCGGAGGTCTCCCGGAGATAGTCCGCCGCGTTGCCCAGCAGACCCCAGTCCAGCACCAGATCGAAGGGGCGGAACAGCACCGAGTAGAAGCCCATGTCGACGCATTTGAGGAGGGCGACCAGCCCGATCAGCACGCCGACGGCCACCGCCCCGGTCCTGCGTGCCCGGGGCGGCAGCACGAGCAGTACGGCGGCGAGCAGGATGCCCTCGCCGGGCAGCCGCAGGAACGCGGTCGGCGTGAGGAGATCGGGCTGGTTCGGCAGCAGCAACGCGGCCAGCAGGAGTCCCGCGGCCAGAACGCTCACCCCCACGGCCAGGCCCCGCCCGACCGGGCGCCGCCCGCCACCCCGCCCGCCGCCCCACCCAACCGGGCCCCGCCCGCCGGGCCCGCCGCCCCGGCCCATCGCGACGCGCCCCCGCCGGACGAACGACCCGGCTCGTCCGGCCCCCCCGGCTGCCATCGGCCCCGCGAGCCCCCCGGCGTCCGCCTGCCCCGCAGGGCTTCCGCTTCCCGCTTCCTCCGGTCCCGGTCCCGCGGCATTCCCACCCGGCCTCCACCCGGCACGGCCCCCGGTTTCCCCCGGGCCGTTTCCCGGCTCGTGCGGGTCTTCCGGTAGGTGGTCAGGCGTGCGGTGGGACACTCGTTGATCCTTCCGTGCGGGGCCGGTGCCGGTGCCGGCGCTGGTACGGAAGGCCGGGATCGGCGTCACTCGACCGACCGACGGTCACCGAGCGTGGTCGGATGACGTCGATCGTGCGCACAGAGTAGTCCTGTGGGGCGGTGCGGGCGGTGGGACACCCCGGGGTGCTATCGCTGGTCGGCGGCCACCGCCACCTCCCGCGCCCACCGGTAGTCGGCCTTGCCGCTCGGGGACCGCTGGATGGCGTCCGTGATCACCAGCTGACGGGGGATCTTGTATCCGGCCAGCCGGGTGCGGCAGTGGGTCTGGATGTCGGTGAGCGAGGGCTGCGCCGCTCCCGCGCGCAGCTGCACCACGGCCGCCACATGGTTGCCCCAGTTGAGGTCCGGCACCCCGGCGACCAGCGCGTCGTACACATCGGGATGCGCCTTGAGTGCCTGCTCGACCTCTTCCGGGTAGACCTTCTCGCCCCCTGTGTTGATGCACTGCGAGCCCCGGCCGAGCACGGTGACCACGCCGTCCTCGTCGACCGTCGCCATGTCGCCGAGCAGGACCCAGCGCTGACCGTCCTTCTCGAAGAACGTCTCGGCGGTCTTCCGCGGGTCGTTGTAGTAGCCGAGCGGGACATGGCCGCACTGCGCGACCCGGCCGATCTCACCCGGGGCGATCGGCCCGTATGTCGCCGGATCCACCACGCGGGTACGGGAGTTGACCCTGAGGCGGAAGCCGCGCTCGGGGCCCGAGTCCTCCGTCGCCGTCCCGTTGAAGCCGGACTCGGAGGAGCCGAAGTTGTTCAGCAGCATCGCGTTCGGGACCAGCTCCCGGAACTGCCGGCGTACCGTCTCCGACATGATCGCGCCCGAGGAGGACACGCTGAACAGGGCCGAGCAGTCCGTGCCCTTGAGTGGCCCGCTCAGCGCGTCGATCAGCGGCCGGAGCATCGCGTCGCCGACCAGTGAGATGCTGGTGACCTTCTCCTTCTCGACGGTCCGCAGGACCTCCTCCGGCACGAACTTGCGGTGCACGACGACGCGCTGGCCGAAGTTGAAGCCGATGAACGCGGTCAGCGTGGATGTGCCGTGCATCAGCGGGGGAGTGGGGAAGAAGGTGATGCCGTCGCCGCCGGCGGCGACCCGCTCGGCCAGCTCCTGCGGTGACGTCACCGGCTCTCCGGTGGGTGCTCCGCCGCCCAGCCCCGCGAAGAAGAGGTCTTCCTGGCGCCACATCACACCCTTGGGCATGCCGGTCGTGCCGCCGGTGTAGATGATGAACTGGTCGTCCCCGGAGCGGGCCGGGAAGCCCCTTCCGGGCGAGCCGGCCGCCTCCGCGTCGGCGAACGCCATCGCCCCGGGCACCGCCCCGGGCACCGTCACGGCCCCGGGCACTGCCATCGCGCCGGGCGCCACCACCGCCTCGGGGGCCGCTCCCGCCTCGGGGGCCGCTCCCGCCCCAGGGGCCGCTCCCGCCCCAGGGGCTGCTCCCGTCCCGGGCGCCGCGGCCGCCCCCGGGTCCACCCGCAGCAGATGCCGCAGCTTCGGTGCCCGCGGCAGCGCGCCCGCCACCCGCGGGGCGAACTCGGTGTCGAAGACCAGCGCGACCAGATCGGCGTCCCGGTAGAGATACACCAACTCCTCTTCCACGTAGCGGTAGTTGACGTTGACCGGGACGACCCGCGCCTTCAGGCAGGCCAGCACCGTCTGCAGGTACTCGACGCCGTTGTACAGATGCAGGCCCAGGTGCTCCCCGGGGCGGATCCCGCTGTCGAGGAGGTGGTGGGCGATCCGGTTGGCGGCCGCGTCCAGCTCCGCGTACGTCAGCCGCCGCTCCGCGCCGGTGCCGGGATGATCGACGTACACGAGCGCCTCGCGGCCCGGGACCACGTCGACGACCGACTCGAACAGGTCGGCAAGGTTGTACTCCACCGCTCCTCCTGACCCCGGCAGCCCCGACGAAGAAAGGTGAGACCCATCGCTTCGCCGGTCATCAGAGCAAAGGGCGGCGCAACTGTGAAGCCCCCGCGCCAATAAATCTGACTACCTGTCAGAAAACCCTTGAAGTGCCTCCCCGGCTACTGCAACCTGTTCTCGTTCTCACCGAGGGGAGAAGGCCCATGGGCGGGACGGAACACCTCACCGTGCGGCGCGAGGGCGCCACACTGGTGCTCACACTCAACAGGCCCGACGCCAGGAACGCGCTGTCGCTCGCGATGCTCGTCGGCCTGTACGACGGCTGGCTGGAGGCCGACGCCGACGACGGGATCCGCTCGATCGTGCTCACCGGGGCCGGCGGCTCCTTCTGCGCCGGAATGGACCTCAAGGCACTCGCCGGCGACGGTATGCAGGGCGAACACCACCGCGCCCGGCTCAAGGCCGACCCGGACCTGCACTGGAAGGCGATGCTGCGCCACCATCGCCCGCGCAAACCGGTCATCGCCGCCGTCGAGGGGTACTGCGTCGCGGGCGGCACCGAGATCCTCCAGGGCACCGACATCCGGGTCGCGGGCGAGTCCGCGACCTTCGGCCTGTTCGAGGTCAGGCGCGGTCTGTTCCCGATCGGCGGCTCCACCGTCCGGCTGCAGCGCCAGATCCCGCGCACCCACGCCCTGGAGATGCTGCTCACCGGACGGCCGTACAGCGCCCGTCAGGCCGCGGACATCGGCCTGATCGGCCATGTCGTCCCCGACGGCACCGCGGTAGAGGCCGCACTTGAGATCGCCGAGCAGATCAACGCCTGCGGCCCGCTCGCCGTCGAGGCCGTCAAGGCGTCGGTGTACGAGACCACCGAGATGACGGAGACCGAGGGCCTCGCGGCCGAACTGGGGCGCGGCTGGCCGGTCTTCGACACCGCCGACGCCAAGGAAGGCGCCCGCGCCTTCGCGGAGAAGCGGCCCCCCGTCTACAAGCGCGCCTGAACCCGCCGAAGGAGCCTCACGGATGCCCGAAGTCCTCCAAGCCCCCCTCGTCGTCGAATTCCCCTTCACCCGCTCCCTCGGCCCCGTCCAGAGCGCCTTCCTCACCGGTCTGCGCGAAGGCGTCGTCCTCGGCGTGCGGACCGGCGACGGACGCACCCTCGTCCCGCCCGTCGAGTACGACCCCGTCACCGCCGAGGAGATCAGCGACCTGGTGGAGGTCGCCCACACGGGCACGGTCACCACCTGGGCGTGGAACCACGAGCCGCGCCGCGGCCAGCCCCTCGACACCCCCTTCGCCTGGGTCCTGGTCCGGCTCGACGGCGCCGACACCGCCCTGCTGCACGCCCTGGACGCCCCTGGCCCCGACGCTGTCCGCACCGGCATGCGGGTACGCATCCGCTGGGCCGTAGAGCGCACCGGCGCCATCACCGACATCGCCTGCTTCGAGCCGTACGACGCGGAGCCCGGACCACCGGCGGGCCGACAACCGGGCCGTCACACCGGCGAGTTCCAGAACCCGCTCACCGGGATCGTCGCCCCCGCCCGGCTCGACTACACCTACTCGCCCGGCCGCGCCCAGTCCGCCTACATCGACGCCCTCGCCACACAGCGGACCGTCGGCGAACGCTGCCCCTCCTGCCGCAAGGTCTACGTCCCGCCGAGGGGTGCGTGCCCCACATGTGGTGTGGCCACATCGGAACAGGTCGAGGTGGGTCCCCGGGGCACCGTGACCACCTTCTGCATCGTCAACATCAAGGCGAAGAACCTCGACATCGAGGTGCCCTACGTCTACGCGCACATCGCCCTCGACGGCGCCGGCCTGGCCCTGCACGCCCGGATCGGAGGCATCCCCTACGAGGAGGTGCGCATGGGCCTGAGAGTCGAACCGGTCTGGACGCAGGGAGCGCGCTACCCCGACCACTACCGGCCCACCGGCGAGCCCGACGCCGACTACGACGCCTACAAGGAGCTGCTGTGACACGGGAGATCGCCGTCGTCGCCTTCGCCCAGACCGACCACCGGCGCTCCACCGAGGAGTCCTCCGAGGTCGAGATGCTCATGCCGGTGCTGCACGAGGTGCTGGCGCGGACCGGCCTCAGGGCCGCCGACATCGGCTTCACCTGCTCCGGCTCCAGCGACTATCTCGCCGGCCGCGCCTTCTCCTTCACCCTCGCCCTCGACGGCGTCGGCGCCTGGCCGCCCATCTCCGAGTCACACGTCGAGATGGACGGCGCCTGGGCCCTGTACGAGGCCTGGACCAAGCTGCTCACCGGCGACGCCGACACCGCGCTCGTGTACTCCTACGGCAAGAGCTCGCCCGGCTCGGTGCGGGACGTGCTGACCCGCCAGCTCGACCCGTACTACGTGGCCCCCCTGTGGCCGGACTCCATAGCTCTCGCCGCCCTCCAGGCGCAGGCCCTCATCGACGCCGGCCACACCGACGAGCCCGCGCTGGCAGCCGTCGGCGCCCGCAGCCGGGCCGACGCCACCGCCAACCCGCACGCCCAGCTCAAGGGGGCCGTACCGCAGGGCGGCTACGTCGTACGGCCGTTGCGCACCGGCGACTGCCCGCCCGTCGGCGACGGCGCCGCCGCGGTGATCCTCGCGGCCGGGGACCGGGCCCGGGAACTGTGCGAGCGGCCCGCCTGGATCCGGGGCATCGACCACCGCATCGAGGCACACGCCCTCGGCGTCCGCGACCTCACCGACTCGCCCTCCGCCCGGCTGGCCGCCGAGAAGGCGGGCGCCTTCGAACGGCCCGTCGACACCGCCGAGTTGCACGCGCCGTTCACCGCTCAGGAGGTGATCCTGCGCAGGGCGCTCCGCCTCGGCGACGACGTCCGCGTCAACCCCTCCGGCGGTGCGCTGGCCGCGAACCCCGTCATGGCCGCAGGACTCCTCCGCATCGGCGAGGCCGCCGCCCGCATCCACCGCGGCGCGTCCGACCGCGCCCTCGCCCACGCCACCTCCGGACCCTGCCTGCAGCAGAACCTGGTCGCCGTACTCGAAGGGGATCCGCGATGAGCAAGGAGCCCGTGGCCGTCGTAGGCATCGGCCAGACCAAGCACGTGGCCGCCCGCCGCGATGTGTCCATCGCCGGACTCGTCCGCGAGGCCGCTCGACGAGCCCTTGAGGACGCCGAGTTGTCCTGGGCCGACGTCGACGCCGTCGTCATCGGCAAGGCGCCCGACTTCTTCGAGGGCGTGATGATGCCCGAGCTGTACCTCGCCGACGCGCTCGGCGCCGTCGGCAAGCCCATGCTGCGGGTGCACACCGCCGGCTCGGTCGGCGGCTCCACCGCGCTCGTCGCCGCGAACCTGGTCGCCGCCCGCGTCCATGGCACCGTCCTCACCCTCGCCTTCGAGAAGCAGTCCGAGTCGAACGCCATGTGGGGCCTGTCCCTGCCCGTCCCCTTCCAGCAGCCCCTGCTCGCCGGGGCGGGCGGCTTCTTCGCCCCCCATGTGCGCGCCTACATGCGGCGCAGCGGCGCCCCCGACACAGTCGGCTCCCTCGTCGCCTACAAGGACCGGCGCAACGCGCTGAAGAACCCCTGCGCGCACCTTCACGAACACGACATCACCCTGGAGAAGGTCCAGGCCTCACCCATGTTGTGGGACCCCATCCGCTACTCCGAGACCTGCCCGTCCTCCGACGGCGCCTGCGCCATGGTCCTCACCGACCGCGCCGGCGCCGCCCGCGCGCCCCGGCCGCCCGCCTGGATGCTCGGCGGGGCCATGCGCAGCGAACCGACCCTGTTCGCGGGCAAGGACTTCGTCTCCCCGCAGGCCGGCAAGGACTGCGCCGCCGACGTCTACCGGCAGGCCGGCGTCGCCGACCCGCGCCGGGACATCGACGCCGTCGAGATGTATGTGCCGTTCTCGTGGTACGAGCCCATGTGGCTGGAGAACCTCGGCTTCGCCGAGGCGGGCGAAGGCTGGAAGCTCACCGAGTCCGGCGTCACCGAACTCGACGGCGATCTGCCGGTCAACATGTCCGGCGGGGTGCTGTCCGCCAACCCCATCGGCGCCTCCGGCATGATCCGTTTCGCCGAGGCCGCCCTGCAGGTGCGCGGCCAGGCCGGGGAACACCAGCTGGAGCGGGCCCGCAAGGTGCTCGGGCACGCCTACGGCGGCGGCTCCCAGTTCTTCTCCATGTGGCTCGTGGGAGCGGCGCCCCCACAGTCCTGAAAGTCCTTCCCACGTGGCCTGTTGGGCATCGTGAGCGCTCGCTAGGCTGGCCCGCGGACGACGAACCGGGAGGAGCACGGACGTGGCCGAGAGCACGATCCAGCAGCAGCCGTTCACGGGCTGGGACAAGCCGGAGCTGGACCTCAGCAGGGCCGAGTGGCAGTCCAGCAGCCGAGGGCTGGGCGATGTCCAGATCGCTTTTGTCGAGGGCTTCATCGCGATGCGCAACAGCGGCCGTCCGGAGAGCCCATCCCTGATCTTCACGCCGGCGGAATGGGGAGCCTTCGTCTCCGGAGCCCGGGAAGGGGAGTTCGACCTCACCTGAACCGGGGGTGTTCGGCGCCGATTTCCGGACACGCGACCGGCACGGCCCCGAGGGGACCACGGCCTGCGTCAGGCTGTGCCCCAGCAAGGGGAAGGTCGGGTTCCGAGAGGTTCCGAAAGGTGAGGAACGATGAGCACTGCACCCGTCATCGCCGCGGTCGACGGCTCGGACGACAGCCTGCGCGCACTGGAGTGGGCCTTCGACGCAGCCCGCCGCCGCGCCGCACCGCTGCGCGTGGTGCACGTACGGCAGTACGCCGCCTGGGGCCAGGCCGACGTGCTGGTCGCCGGGCCGCCGGACGCGGAGGGCGATCCGGTCCTGGACGATGTGCACGCCCGGTTCGCGGACCGCGGTGGCGAACCCGTCGTGGAGTACGTCGCCCTGGAGGGCGTCCCGGGTGCCGTCCTGCCGGAACTCGGCACGGACGCCGCGCTGTTGGTCCTCGGCTCCCGCGGCCGCGGCGGCTTCGCCAGCCTGCTGCTCGGCTCCAACGGCCTCGCCGCGGCCCGGGACGCCCAGTGCCCGGTGGTCGTCGTACCCCGGCGCGACCGGCAGGTGCACGGGGACGGGCCGGCCGAACCCGGGGCCCGGGTGGTGGTCGGTCTGCATGTCGACAGCCCCGACGACGGCGCTCTCGCCCTCGCCTTCACCGAGGCGGCTCTGCGCCAGGCCCGGGTCCAGGTGATCGCCGCCTATCCGTGGCCGGTGCAGACCTGGTCCGCGCCGGGCCAGATCCTGCCGCCCCAGGTCGACCAGGACGCCGTCGCGAACGAGACCCGCGCCCTCGCCGACGGCTTCCTCGCTCCGCACCGCAAGCAGCACCCCGAGGTCCGCGCCGACGCCGAGGCGCTGCCCGGGGACGCGGCCGGCAATCTCGTGGCCGCCTCCAAGGACGCCGAACTGATCGTCGTGGGCCGGCACCGGCGGCGCCTGCTCGCGCCCGCCCGCATGATGGGCTCGGTCACCCAGGCCGTCCTGCTGCACGCGGCCGCCCCGATCGCCGTAGTCCCGCCCGAGCCGCCACAGGAGTGAGCCGGCCAGGGACGCGGGCACCCCACCGCCCTGAGGCGGCGTTCTGAGGACGCGCCCTGAAGTGGCGCGCCGAGGGGCGCGGGGGAACTGCGCGACCAGCCACGACGTCCCCGCAGCCGCCCGACGGCCCATCACACCACCGCCGTCCGGCCCCACACCAACGCCGTCCGAACCCCACGTCACCACCGACGCGGACCCCTGGGAGAACCGGCGGAGCCGCCCGCACGCCACCCACCCGAGCCCGGACACGTACCATGGCCGCATGTCGTTCCTCCGCCGCCGCAGCGCCACCCCTGCCGGGCCCGATTTCGACGTGCTGGCCATGGACCCGGGCGACTGGCCGGGCAATCTCGGCGCGGGCCTGCTGCCCGCCCCCGACGGCACCTGCCAGGGTGTCTTCCTGCGCTATGACCTCTTCGGCGGTCGCGGCCCCGCCATGATCATCGGCAATCTGCCGGCGGGTTCCCCGGCCCGTGAGGTCGCCGAGGACGAGATCCCCTTCGAGGTGGGCCAGCTGCTGCTGGCGCTGGAGAACGACGAGGAGGTCACCGTCGTCGGCGTCGAGGACACCCCGGTCCTCCAGGGCGACAACCTCCTCATCGTGCGGCGGCTGAAGCTGTCCGAGTCCCGGATCTCCTGCGTCCAGTTCGACCGCAGCGACGGCGTCCTCGTCACCATCGCCGCCTGGGACCGCCCCATCACCGACGACCTGTACGCCCTGCTGAAGCCGCTCCCGGCGGAACTCTTCCAGCAGGGCTGAGGCCGGCCCGCGGCCAGGCCCTGCCGGCCTAGTGCGCCGCGCTCTCGACGCGCACGTCCGCGGCGCGGACGAAGGCGATCCGGTGGCCGTACTGGATCTCGTAGTACAGGTCCTTACCGGTCACCACCCGGTGCGAGTCGGTGGTGAAGGTGACCGAGTAGTCGTACGCGCCGGGCATCGCGTCACCGACCACGTACTTCTGCCCGGCCGGGATCGTGTACGGCAGCGGCACGACCGACTGCACCGGGATGTCCGCCGGGTAGGCCTCCTTCTCCGGGTAGGCCCTGCCGTACACCGGGACGCTCGTCAGGCCCTCCTTCGGTGTGATCACCGCACCCTGCGCCGGGACGGCCCTCGGCGCCTCGCGCGGGTTCTGGAACCAGGCCTTCTGGCCCAGGTACCAGATCGCGGTCCAGTCGCCCCAGCGGTCCGCGACCGCGTACTGCTGACCGGTGGAGACCCGGGAGGACAGGTCGTTCACATCGATGGTCGGGTCCGCGTTCATGCCGATGTCCTTGACCAGCGGCGCGTTCACGTCGTGGTCCGAGTACAGCCGCACCTCGTCGGAGCCGTGCGCCGGGCACGGCGCGCCCTTGGTGGCGCAGCCCGTGTACACCGGCTGGTTCGAGGCGAAGTCCGGCAGGATCGTGAGCAGCCCGGACTGCCTGGGCGCCGTGCGCTTGAACGGGTGGCCCAGCAGCTGGAAGTAGTGCCGCCAGTCCCAGTACGGGCCCGGGTCCGTGTGCATACCGGGGATCGTGGACGTGGTCGGACCGGGCACATTGTCGTGGCCGATGATGTGCTGCCGGTCCAGCGGGATGTCGTACCTCCGGCTCAGGTACTTCACCAGCCGGGCCGAGGACCGGTACATCGCCTCCGTGTACCAGGCGTCCGGGTTGGCGAGGAAGCCCTCGTGCTCGATGCCGACGGACCGGGCGTTGATGTCCCAGTTCCCGGCGTGCCAGGCCACATCCTTCGCCTTGACGTGCTGGGCGATCAGACCGTCGGTGGAGCGCACGGTGTAGTTCCACGACACATAGGTGGGGTCCTGGACCAGGTTCAGCACCCCGTCCCAGGTGCCTTCCGTGTCATGGATGACGATGTACCTGATGCGCTGCGACACGGGGCGGTCGCCGAGGTCGTGGTTGCCGTAGTCGTTGTTCCCGAACTGGGCGTACGGCGCCCACACCGCCTCGCACGACACCGAGCTGGGGCATTCGATCCCGTCTGTCGGCAGTGTGCGCAGGCCCGCCCGCGTCAGCTGGGCGATGAGAGGGACCAGCCGTGGCAGGGCGGCGAGCGCGACCAGTTGGCCGTCGTCCGTGGTGCGGGTCTCACCGGTGCGCAGGACGTCGTACACGTCGCCCGCGTACGCCGCCGCGGTCGCCTTGTCGTCGGCGCCGGAGAAGCGGGCCACCGCCGCGTACCAGTCGGCCGGGTCGGCGCTCAGCGGTTCGCCCAGCTCCTTCTGCGCGGCGGCGAGCAGGGCGGCGCCACCGGCCACGTTCGCCGCCGGATCGCCGCGCAGCCGGTCGGCCGGCAGGCCGGTCAGCCGCGCGGCCTTCGCCAGCGTCTTCAGCCGGGCGGGCAGCGCGGCCTCGGCCGGGACCTTGACCTCGGCAGCCGGACGCAGGGCGGCGCGGCTGCCGTCACCGCGGGCGTCCTCCGCGCTCTCGGCGAGATGCTCCGTGGCGGCGATCGCGGCCCTGGCGTCCGTGAGATGCATCGGGCCGTAGCCGCCGCTCACGCTCGGCGCACCCGCGTGCCAGTCCCAGCGGGACTGGATGTACGAGACGGCCAGCAGGACGCTCTGCGGCACGTGGTACTCGGCCGCGGCGGTGGCGAAGGCGTGCTGCAGCCGGCCTGCGGCGGGGTCCGGGACGCTCTGGGCGGGTGCCGCGCCGAGCAGCGGCAGCAGCAGAGCCGCGGAGGCCAACGGGCCGGCGGCCCGCCGTGGATGTCTGTGGCCGGGTGTGAACGGGGAGTGCGTGGCGGAACCTCGCAAGGCGGCCTCCTGAGACGGGCGGGCGTGGCGGGGCGTGCGGCGCCGAGCTGGGTCAGTGGTACCGGCTTGCCGACGATCCGTCAATGATGCCTACAGGACGGCGATTTCCCATGTCATGGAGGGGTTTCGGCGAGTTCCACGATGGCGGTGCGCGGACCTGCGGGGCATCACTGGCGTACACCAGTGGCCACGCCACGCCCGATAGGTACGAGGGTCCGCGGTGCGCCGCCGCTCTGGCGCACCGCGGAACCGTCGTCCCCGTCAGCGAGTGCCGACCGCCGCACGGACGGCCCTGCGGGCCATCTGGCAGTCGTCGTGCAGCCGCCTGAGCAGCAGCCGCTGTTCCTCGCCGGACGGCGCAGCACCCGGGTGGGCCAGGCCCGGTGCCGCCGGGGCCGCATCGTGCATCGAACGCTGCACGGCCGTCTCGTACGTACGGATCTCCCGGGTCAGCAGCAGCATCAGATTCACCAGGAAGGCGTCCCGGGAGGCCGGGCCCGCCGACTGGGCGATCTGGCTGATCTGGCGCCTGGCCACCGGCGCGTCCCCGAGGACCAGCCACAGCGTCGCCAGGTCGTACCCCGGCAGATACCAGCCCGCGTGCTCCCAGTCCACCAGCACCGGACCGGCCGGTGACAGCAGGATGTTCGACAGCAGGGCATCGCCGTGGCAGAACTGCAGCATGCCCTGGCGGCCGACCTCGTGAGCGATACCGTGCAGCAGTTTCTGCAGGTCGCCCAGGTCCCGGTCGGTGAGCAGGCCCAGTTCGTGGTACCGGGACATCCGTTCGCCGTAGTCGAGCGGGATGTCGAAGGTGCCCGCCGGGGGCCGCCACGCGTTCACCCGGCAGATCGCGCCCAGCGCGGCCCGGATGTCCGCGCGGGGCGGCGCCTCAAGGGGATGCCGTTGCAGCGCCGCCACGCGGCCCGGCGTCCGTTCGATCACCAAGGTGCAGTTGTCCGGGTCCGCCGCGATCAGCCGGGGCACACGGACCGGGGGCCGGTGCCGGACGAACGAGCGGTATGCGGCTATTTCGTGCCGGATCCACTCGGCCCAGACCGGCGACTGGTCCAGCAGACACTTGGCGACGGCCGTGGTCCGCCCTGTCGTCCCGACGAGAAGGACGGACCGTCCGCTGCGCCGCAGCACCTGCACCGGCGCGAACTCCGGACAGATCCGGTGCACCGCGGCGATCGCGGTGCGCAGCTGCGCGCCCTGGGGACCCGACAGATCGAGTCTTCCGCTGAGCGGTTGGGTGCCGGGCTGTCCCGGGAGCAGCCGACGGGGCCGGCCCGCGACCGGTACGGGTCCGCCCGGACGCGCCCCCGGGTCGAGGTACGGCCCGCCACCCGCCGGGCGGGGACGCAGCGGCCGGGGCGGGGCGGACACGGAGGACGATGCTGCGTACATGGGAGATACAGATCCCTTCGTGTGCCTGCGGTGCCTGCCTGGTGGTGCCGTGCTCGGCGCACCTGCGCGAAGCCGGTCCTCCCGGGGAGTCCGTACTCCGTTCGCATGCACTGCGAGCATGCGCCTGCCCGGCCCGGTCGCCCGGGTGCACCCTGGGGAATGCACCTGTCGTACCGAGTTGGCGACCGGGTCGGGGTGGCGCGTTCCTACTCGACACCCGATGCCCAGTGGCACACCATCTGGCGGACCCTGGCGAACCCTGGCGAATAGTCGCCCGGCAACCTCCACCGGGCTACTGTCAACTCAGCCGAGAACCTGGGGGCTTGACGTGAGCGGACAACCCAACACCCGCCTGGCGGACCTGTTCGGCCTGGCCGGCTGGTCCAAGGGTGAACTCGCGAGGCTGGTCAACAAGCAGGCGGCGGCCATGGGCCACCCCCAGCTGTCGACCGACACCTCCCGGGTGCGGCGGTGGATCGACATGGGAGAGATCCCGCGCGATCCCGTGCCGCGGGTGCTGGCGGCTCTGTTCACCGAGCGTCTCGGCCGTGTCGTGACCATCGAGGACCTCGGTCTGGTACGGCACGGGCGTGCGGGAAGACGGCAGGGCGACGGGATCGAGGAACATCCCGACGGCGTGCCATGGGCGCCCGAACGTACCGCCGCGGTCCTCACCGAATTCACGGGAATGGACCTCATGCTCAACCGACGCGGCTTGGTGGGCGCGGGTGCCGCGCTCGCCGCGGGATCCGCACTCAGCAGCGCCATGCACGACTGGCTGCACACCGACCCCACACTCAAGGCCGACGCCCCCGTACTCGACGACCCTCTGCACGCCGACCCCGCCGGGTTCGACCGCTATGAGGCCGCCCCCATCGGATCGCAGGAGATCGAGGAGCTGGAACGCTCGGTCGAGGTGTTCCGGGCCTGGGACGCCGCGCGTGGCGGCGGGCTTCAGCGCAAGGCCGTGGTGGGCCAGCTCAACGAGGTGGGCGGCATGCTCGCCTACCACCATCCACCCCATCTCCAGCGCCGCCTGTGGGGCGTCGCCGCCAACCTCGCCGTCCTCGCGGGCTGGATGTCGCACGACGTCGGCCTGGAACCCACGGCGCAGAAGTACTTCGTCATCGCCGCCCATGCCGCCCGTGAGGGCGGAGACCGGCCGCGGGCCGGAGAGGCCCTGTCCCGGGCGGCCCGGCAGATGGTGCACCTGGGCCGGCCCGACGACGCACTGGACCTGATGAAGCTCGCCCAGTCCGGCGCCGGCGACCGTCTGCAGCCGCGTACCAAGGCGATGTTCCACACCATCGAGGCCTGGGCGCAGGCGTCGATGGGCAAGGGCCAGGCCATGCGCCGCACGCTCGGCCAGGCCGAGGACATGTTCGTCGCCGGCCGGGGCGACGCCGAACCGCTCGACTGGATGCAGACCTTCAAGGACGAGGATCTGTACGGCATGCAGGCCCTCGCCTACCGCACGCTGGCCGAGTTCGACCCGAGCGAGGCCGCGCACGCCCAGCACTACGCGGAGAAGGCGCTCGCCCTGCGGGTGGACGGGCGGGAGCGGTCGAAGATCTTCGACCATCTGTCCATGGCGTCGGCCTGCTTCATCGCCGACGACCCCGAACAGGCCGACCGCTACGCACGGCTGGCCCTGATGTCGATGGGCGCGAACTCCTCCCGTCGCACCTGGGACCGGCTGCGGCAGATGTACCGGCTGACCGCGGAGTTCGCCGGCTATCCGAGGATCCATCAACTGCGGGAGGAGATCCGGCTCGCCCTGCCCAAGCCGAGGGCCAAGGGCGCGGGCAGCGCACGGGCGTGAGCGCACAGGCCCAGGGCCTGCGCGCCGACCACTAGAACAGCAGCTGTCTCACCGACTCCAGCTGTCTCACCGACTCAGGGCTCGGCTCATGCGGTGACCTTGGCGACGAGCACACACGCGTCGTCCTCGCGTCCGGCTCCGCCGAACTCCTCGACCAGCGTCCGTACGCAGTCCTGCGCGGTGCGTGCCGTGCCGAACCGCGGGGCGAGGTCGAGCAGGCGGTCCATGGCCGCCGCCGGGCCGTGCCCCGGCACCAGCCCGTCGGTGTGCAGCAGAAGGAGGTCGCCCGGCCGCAGAGCCTCTTCGGCCTGTCCGTAGACCGCGCCCGAGGTGGCGCCGAGCAGCACGCCGTCCGGTGCGTTCAGCAGACGCCCCGTCCCGTCGCGGTACAGCAGCGGGGCGGGGTGTCCTGCCTGCGCCCAGACCAGGGTGTGGGTCTCGGGCCGGTAGCGGCAGCAGACGGCGCTGCCGAGGGCGGGCTGTACGGTGGCGTCCAGTAACTGGTTGAGCCTGCCAAGCAGTTCAGCGGGCCGGCTGCCGGCCAGCGCCATGCCGCGTACGGCACCGAGCAGCATCGCCATGCCGGAGGCGACGGCCACCCCGTGCCCGGTGAGATCGCCGACGCTGAGCAGGGTCTCGCCGTCGGACAGCTCCAGCGCGTCGTACCAGTCGCCGCCGATCAGTGATTGTGTCGCCGCGGGCAGGCGGTGGGCGGCGAGGTCGAGGGTGCGCGGGCCCCGGTGCGGGAGCCGCAGGGAGCCGCGCCAGGGAGGGAGCACGGCTTCCTGCAGCTCGGCCGCGATCCGGTGCTCGGTCTGCTCCTGCCGGCGCTGACGCTGCAGCGAGTCACGGGTCTCGTGCACCGTCCGCTGATTGCGGCGCAGTTCGCTGACGTCGCGGAGTACCGCCCACATCGAGGCGGTGCCGCCGTCGGCGCCGAGCACGGGTTCGCCCATCATGTGCACCGCCCGGACGGATCCTTCCGGCCGTACGACGCGGAACTCCCCGTCGATGGGTTTGCCGTCGACCAGGCAGTCCGTGACCATCGCGGTCAGTTTCGGCCGGTCCTCGTCCAGGACCAGCGCGGGCAGTTCGTCCAGGGTGAGGGCGGGGGCGTCCGGGGCGAGGCCGAGGATCTGGTACAGCTCCCCGGACCAGGTCGCCTCGTCCGTCAGCAGGTTCCACTCCGCGCTGCCGACGCGGCTGAGCAGCGAGTCGTGCCGGACCGCGCCCGGCGCGGGCCGGAGCGCGGGCGCCCTCGTGGCCGCGGCCGGAGCGGCCGCCACGGAGTCCGGGCCGTCCCGGAGCTGGGCCAGGTGGGCGTCCAGGTCGTCCAGTTGGTGGAGCGCGAGGTCGTACAGGGCGCGCTGCCAGCGTTCCTCGGGGTCCGAACCGTCGCTCCGGGTGTCCCGCCGTACGGCGTCCACGTCGCCCTTGAGCCGCCGCGCCTGCGATATCAACGCCTCGACCGAGCCGCGTCCGGGTGGCTGGGCGGCTGAGCGGTCCGCGGAGACAGGGGACGGCATGACGGGCTCCGTTGGGGGAGGATGCGGCCAGGAGGGGACGGGGGGACCGGTTACGACTCTTGCACAGCCCGCGACGCCCCGTAAGGGATTTGGCAACACACGATACGGTGGTGCTTCTGGCATATGCCAGAGTCTTCTCTGAGTGATCCCGGCACACGAATGACGTATGCGCGGCGCGCCTCAAGTCGTAGTAGTCCTACGGGAGTTGTGGCACGCGCTTGCCGATCGGTCATGTGTTCGTCGCTCTTGTGTCCGGACGGAATGTCACCGTCCTGCATCCGTCCCGCATCCGTCGAACTCTGACCGGATTTGGCGGCATGCGAAGCGCCTTCGCGGAGTCCATTAAGGCATGGATGCCATCACTGTCGAACAGTCCGCCCAGGCCCGGCTGATCACCGCGGACGACGAGGAGATCCCCGTGTCGGCCACGCTGCGCTACTCCACGGACGACCCCCTGGCCGTCTTCGTGGACTTCCCCGCCGAGGCCTCCCTGGAGGGCGAGGAGGTCAGCTGGACCTTCGCCCGCTCCCTGCTCGACCAGGGGCTGCGGGCCCCGGCCGGACACGGGGACGTACAGATCTGGCCGTACGGCCACACGCGGACGGTGCTGGAGTTCCACTCGCCGCACGGCCTGGCCCTGCTCCAGTTCCCCGCGTGTGCGCTGCGCCGTTTCCTGCTGAACACCTACGCGGTGGTGCCGGCCGGACAGGAGGATGTGGCCGGGGTCGTGGAGCGGGGGCTCAGTGCCCTGTTCGGCGGGGTGTGAGGGGGTACCCCGGACGACTTTGACTGCTGTTCATCTTCGCCTCACCGCACCGGTATGGACCCTGACCATCGCCCCGTGCACCCTGGCGCGCGGCGTGCCGCAGGGGCACCGCAGGTGAGAAGGACGGGGCGAATGACACCGATCAGCCGAAGAGGCTTCGTGGGACTCGGCGCATCCGTGGCGGCGGGTGTGGCGCTGGGCGCCGGCACCCGCAGCACGGCCGCCGCGGCCACGGTGACCGGCACGATCAAGGACGTACAGCACGTGGTGATCCTCATGCAGGAGAACCGCAGCTTCGACCACTACTTCGGCCGGCTCAAGGGCGTGCGCGGCTTCGACGACCGCAGCGGCATCACCCTCAGCGGCGGCCACCCGGTCTTCGAACAGCCGAACGGGACGGGCCGTCAGTACCCGTGGAAGCTCAGCGCGACCCCGGACGCGGGCGGCAAGGACGGCGAGACCCTGGCCCAGTGCAGCGGCGATCTGCCGCACTCGTGGTCCTCCCAGCACTCCGCCTGGAACAAGGGCCGGATGGACAACTGGGTCGCGGGCGTCGGCAATGTGCGCTCGCTCGGCTACCTGGACCGCTCCGACATCCCCTTCCACTACGCGCTCGCCGACAACTACACCATCTGCGACGCCTACTTCTGCTCCACGCTCAGCGCGACCGGCCCCAACCGCACCTTCCTGTGGAGCGGCAAGGTCGACTCCTCCAGCTACGACGGCGGCGACGAGTCCGGACTGACCTGGCAGACCTACGCCGAGGCGATGCAGACCGCCGGGGTGAGCTGGAAGGTCTACCAGAACGCGGCCGACAACTACGGGGACAACGGCTGCGCCTACTTCAAGAACTTCGCCGACGCCAAGGCCGGCGACCCGCTGTACGACCGCGGCATGTCCTCGGTGCCGAAGGTGACCGGCTCGACCCCCGACGACATCGCCGCCGCCATCAAGGCCGACGTGGTGGCCGGCACCCTCCCGCAGGTCTCCTGGGTCGTGCCCGACCAGGCCTTCTCCGAGCACCCCTACGCCCCGCCCGGCGACGGCGCCCACTTCGTCAACCTCGTCTACCAGGCCCTCGCCGCCGACCAGGACGTCTTCAACTCGACCGTCCTGTTCCTCAACTACGACGAGAACGACGGCTTCTTCGACCATGTGCCCCCGCCGTCCCCGCCCGCCGGCACCGCGGGAGAGTTCCTCAACGGGGTGCCGTACGGCTTCGGCTTCCGGGTCCCGATGCTCGTCATCTCGCCCTGGACGCGCGGCGGCTGGGTCTCCTCGGAGGTCTTCGAGCACACCTCGGTGCTGCGCTTCCTGGAGACCTGGACGGCGGCCATCGGCAAGCCGGCCACGTGCGCCAACATCAGCGACTGGCGGCGCAAGGTCAGCGGCGACCTCACCGGGGTCTTCGACTTCGCCCACCCGGTCTACGGCCCGGTCTCCCTGCCGTCGACCGGCGTCATCGGCATCGGCACCTGCGGCCCGCTGCCCAACCCGGCACCGACGGACAACGCCCTGCCCGCCCAGGAGAGCGGCACCCGCCCGGCCCGCGCGCTGCCGTATCAGCCGAACGGCTACCTGGACCACCTGGAGTTCGGCGCGGCAGGCAAGATCCTCGCCTGGTTCACCATGACCAACCAGGGCACGCCGGCGTCCCGCGCGGCCCACTTCTCCATCCACCCGAACGCCTACCGCGACACCACGCCCTTCCCGTACACGGTCGACCCGGGCGGCACCGCCTCCGACTTCTTCAACATCGGTACCGGCTTCGGCGGCGGCAAGTACGACCTGTCCATGGTCGGTCCCAACCGCTTCCTGCGCCGCTTCCAGGGCGACGCGACCAAGGCGGGCAAGTCGGCGGAGGTGAGCACCCGTTACGCGGTCGAGCCGGGCACGGGCAAGCCCGCCGTCTACTTCAAGATGACCAACTCGGGCTCCTCGACGGTGAAGTTCACCATCACCTCCAACCACTACCGCAGCGACGGTCCCTGGAGCTACACGGTCGCCGCGGGCGGCTCGGCGGAGGACTTCTTCAACGCCGTCGCCTACCAGAACGGCTGGTACGACTTCACGGTGACCGTCGACTCCGACGCGACCTGGTCGCGCCGGTTCACCGGGCACCTGGAGACGGGCGCCGCGAGCGTCAGCGGCTGAGGCCGGCGTACAGCTCCGGGCGCGGGGCGAGGGTGACGGCCGTCCGGCCGCCGTCCGCCAGCGCCCGGACCCCCGCCTCGGCGACGGCGGAGGCGGCGTACCCGTCCTGGGGCCTGTCGTCAAACTCCCGCCGTGCGCCCGCCGGGCAGGCGGGAGTTTGACGACAGGCCCCAGGCGCTCGGACCGGTGACCTCGCCCCGCCGGGTGGCGTCGACCCAGGCCTGCACCTCGCGGTCGTAGGCGTCGGCGAAGCGGACGAGGTAGTCCTGTGCGACCTCCTCGTGGGCGCGGCCCGCCGTGGTGACCACCATGGTGTGTTCGGCGCCGATGCGGGCGCTGCCCTTCTCGCACACGGCCTCGCAGCGCACCTGGTAGCCGAAGCCGCAGTTCACGAAGACCTCGACATCGACGAGTGCGCCGCCGTCGGTCTCGAACAGCACGAACTGCGGATCGAGCAGACCCCCGGGCGCGTCCGAGGACGGCGTGGGCCGCAGCACGGTCACCGCCGTCAGCTCCTGTCCGAGCAGCCAGCGGGCCGCGTCGATCTCGTGCGAGACGGAGCTGTCGATGAGCATGGCGCTGGTGAAGCCGGGCGGCGAGGAGACATTGCGGTGGGTGCAGTGCAGCATCAGGGGCCGGCCGAGGTGTCCGCCGTCCAGCAGCGTCTTGAGCCGGCGGTACTCGGAGTCGTAGCGGCGCATGAAGCCGATCTGGGCCAGCCGGCGGCCCGAGCGGGCCTCGGCCTCCACGATCCGCAGCGCACCCGTGGAGTCCGGCACCATGGGCTTCTCGCACAGGACCGGCAGTCCGCGGGCGAAGGCGGCGAGCAGGGCCTCCTCGTGGGCCGGGCCGGGGGAGGCGATGAGGACGGCCGCGACACCGGGCGCGTCCAGCGCGGCCTCCGGGTCCGTGTGCACACTGACCGCGTCGAGGCCGGCCACCGCGTCCTCGGCTCGGGCGCGGTCGGGGTCGGCCACCGCCGCGACCCTGGCTCCGCTGACCATGTGGTGGAGGCGCCGTATATGGTCGGCCCCCATGTGCCCGGCACCCAGGACGGCCACTCCCAGCAGGTCACCCATGCGTGCGCTCCCTTACGCCGACGATCACGCCGTAGCGTACGCCGCGCAGGGAGCGCTGCCGGGGGAGGACCGGAAGGGGACGGAACGGAAGGGGAGGACCGGAGGGGCGCCGGGGGACCGGCTCAGTACCGCAGCACCCCCGCCATGCCGTTCGCGTCGCCCAGCGTGCCGTCGGGCACGAAGCGGACCTCGGCGCCGGTCTCCAGGCACTGCTCGACGATCTCGTCCACGATGTCGTCGCGGGCGTCCAGATCGCCGGGCGCGGCCGGCACCAGATGCGCGCCGAGATCCTGGACGGTGGCGCGGAAGTTCTCCTCCACGGCGAGCAGCCGCACCCGGCCTTCCCGGGCGCTCTGCCACAGCTCGTCGAGACCGGCCGCGAAGGTCCGGTGGCCGCGGGCCGAGGTCAGCTCCCGGACCACGGCCGTGGCGTCCTTGCGGGACTCCGCCTCCAGCACCGGCCGCAGCGCCTGCCACACCGCCTCGGGACCGGCGTGCGCGAGGCCGCCGCGCGGGACCTGGACCGCGGCCTTGGCGACGCTGCCGACCTCCTCCAGCAGGGACAGCGCCGCCTGTTCCCCGGTGACGTACAGCGGCCTCGGATGGTCGCGCAGGATCGTGCTCATGGCGGTGTCCGCCTCGCGCAGGAACTGCCGGGAGGCCTCGTCGCGGAAGGTGCTCGGCAGGTCGCCGATCTGCATCTGGCGCTCGGAGTCGAAGTTCTCCTGTCTGCGCTCCCGCGGGAAGCCGCCCAGGTGGTCCTGGACCACACGGCCCTCGCCGCCGCTCCACAGGGTGACCCGGTCCGCGGAGACCGACAGCACCCAGAAGGGCCGCTCGGCGGCGTGTGCGGCGACCAGGTTGCGGGTCAGGAAGGTGTCCGAGAGCACCACCCGCTCGGGCACGGTACGGGCCAGGGACCACACCTGGTGCTCGCCCGGAGCGGCGAAGATCACCAGGCCGTCCTCGGCATGGGCCAGGTCCACCTCCGACAGCGCCCGGTCGAGTTGCGCCACGACGTCGTTGCGCCGCTCACGGGTGACGGAGGGGTCGGCCTCCAGACGCCTGCGGGCCTCGGTGACCACATTGCGCAGCCGGACGGGATCCTGGCCGTTCTCGGGTTCGCGGCGGTGCGTCGGGGTCAGCACCGACACCGCCGGATAGGGACGCGGGCGCCGCAGTTCGGCAAGCGTCGCGGGACTCAGTGCGTGCTCCATGACAGCACGATAGGTCCGATTCACAGGTACGGCATTCGGGGTGTTCCGGACTGCGAGCCCTGCTCGGTCCTCCGGCCGGCGAACGGTGACGCGACGCCCTGCCGGCGGCTACCGTACCGGCCAGTAACCGGACCGTGGCGCAACCCGCCGTGGCGCAACCCGCCGTGGCGCAACCCCAGGAGGCCTGAATGCCGCAGCTCGAAGTCGACGGAGCGACCCTGACGTACGACGACGAGGGTCCCCGTGACGCACCCCGGGTGCCCCTGGTCCTCGTCCACGGCTGGACCGCGAACCGGCACCGCTGGGACCACCAGATGGCCCACTTCTCCGAAAGACGCCGGGTGATCCGGCTGGACCTGCGCGGACACGGGGAGAGCACCGGGGCCGGGGTGCGCACCGTCGCGGAACTGGCGCGCGACGTCCTCGCCCTCCTCGACCATCTGCGGGTCGAGCGGTTCGTGCTGGTCGGCCACTCGATGGGCGGCATGATCGCGCAGACCATCGCCCTGGCCCACCCCGAGCGGGTGGAGCGGATGGCGCTGGTCGGCTCCATCGCCCGGATGACGTACAGCCGTGGCCGGGGCCTGCTCATGGCCGCCTCGACCCTGGTGCCGTACCGGCTGTTCGTGGCGGCCAACATCCAGCGCGCGTTCGCGCCGGGCCATCCGCGCGAGGAGATCCGCGCGCAGATCCGCGCCTCGGCCGCGACCCCGCGCGAGGTCGTGATGACGCTGTACGGCGCGATGCGTGCCTTCGACGTCCTGGACCGGGCCGGTGAGATCCGTACGCCCACCCTGATGGTCCATGGCTATCACGACGTCCAGCTGCCGGTGCGGCAGATGCTGCGGATGGCCAAGGCCTATCCGGACGCGGTCGTCCGCATCCTCGACGCGGGCCATGAGCTGCCGCTGGAGAAGCCGGCCGAGCTGACCGACGTACTGGACCGGTTTGTGAGCGAGAAGCCCTGAGCTTAGCTGAGGGTCTGTCGTCAAACTCCCGCCGTCCACCCGAAGGCGACCTTGGTGAAGTTTTTGCCTGTGACCGGTTCCTGGCGGCGTCGTCCCGGTGGCCTGGGTGATGCCAGATTTCGCGCGAGCAAAACACGGCCGAAATGATGGGGGTGTAGGGGGCGTCCGCGTCGGCGCCGAGTTGACTGCCTCAGGCAACCGACGGAGGCTTGACGCATAGGTGCTCGATACAACTGGTTTGTCGGCCGCTCCCAGGCTCACCAGGGAAAGCCCAGGTGAGCGCCGGAGCCGGCGGCGGGCCGGAGTCTGGAGGCAGCGCATGTGCGGCATCACCGGATGGGTGTCCTTCGACCGTGATCTGACGACCGAGGTCACCACATTGGATGCGATGACCGAGACGATGGCCTGCCGCGGCCCGGACGACCGTGGCACCTGGGTCCAGGGCCCCGCCGCCCTGGGCCATCGCCGGCTCGCGATCATCGACCTCCCCGGCGGCCGTCAGCCGATGTCCCTCGACACCCCTGAGGGAACCGTGGCCATGGTGTACTCCGGGGAGGCGTACAACTTCACCGAGCTGCGCCGCGAACTGGAAGGCCGCGGCCACCGGTTCACGACCGATTCCGACACCGAGGTCGTCCTGCACGGCTACCTCGAATGGGGTGACGCGGTCGCCGAACGGCTCAACGGGATGTACGCGTTCGCCGTGTGGGACGGCCGGTACCACAAGCTCGTGATGATCCGCGACCGCATGGGCATCAAGCCGTTCTACTACTACCCCACCTCCGACGGCGTCCTGTTCGGCTCCGAGCCCAAGGCGATCCTCGCCAATCCGCTGGCCCGCCGCCGGGTCACGCTGGACGGGCTGCGGGAACTGCTCGTCATGGTCAAGACGCCCGGACACGGGATCTGGGACGGCATGCGCGAGGTCGAGCCCGGCACCGTCGTCACCCTCGACCGCTCAGGCCTGTCCACGCGCGTCTACTGGCGGCTCCAGACGCGTGCGCACACCGACGACCGCGACACCAGCATCGCCACCGTGCGCTCGCTCCTCGACGACATCGTGCGCCGCCAGCTGGTCGCCGACGTACCGCGCTGCACCCTGCTCTCCGGCGGCCTCGACTCCTCCGCCATGACCGCGATAGCCGCCCGGCAGCTCGCCGCGCAGGGTGAGCGGGTGCGCAGCTTCGCCGTCGACTTCGTGGGCCAGACCGAGAACTTCATCGCCGACGAACTGCGCGGCACTCCCGACACGCCCTTCGTGCACGACGTGGCCAAGCTCGCCGACACCGAGCACCAGGACATCGTGCTGGACCCGCAGTCCCTCGCCGACCCCGCCGTGCGCGAGCGGGTGATCCGCGCCCGCGATCTGCCGGCCGGCTTCGGCGACATGGACGCCTCGCTGCTGCTTCTCTTCCGCGCCATCCGGGAGAAGTCCACCGTCGCCTTGTCCGGCGAGTCCGCCGACGAGGTCTTCGGCGGCTATCTGCAGTTCTTCGACGGGGAGGCGCGCCGTGCCGACACCTTTCCCTGGCTGGTCCGCTTCGGGCGCGACTTCGGTGACGACGCCGACGTGCTGCGCGCCGACGTCGCGAGGTCCCTGGACCTGGACGGCTATGTCGCCGACGGCTACCGCACCGCCGTCGCCGGCATCGACCGGCTCGACGGCGAGAGCGACTTCGAGTACCGGATGCGGCAGATCAGCCATCTGCACCTGACCCGCTTCGTGCGCATCCTGCTCGACCGCAAGGACCGGATGAGCATGGCCGTCGGCCTGGAGGTCCGGGTGCCGTTCTGCGACCACCGGCTGGTCGAGTACGTCTACAACGCCCCGTGGGCGCTGAAGTCCTTCGACGGCCGGGAGAAGAGCCTGCTGCGGGAGGCGGCCGCGGACGTCCTGCCCCGCTCGGTCTACGACCGGGTCAAGAGCCCGTACCCCTCCACGCAGGACCCGCGGTACGCCCGCGCCCTCCAGGAGCAGGTCAAGGACCTGATCGCGCAGCCCGCCCACCGGGTCTTCGACCTCGTCGACCGCGACCGGCTGCGCAAGGCCGCCGAGAGCGAGGAGCCGATCAACACCCAGGCCGGGCGGCGCGGGCTGGAGCGCACGCTGGACTTCGCGCGCTGGCTGGACGTCTACTCGCCCGAGCTCAACCTCGGCTGAGCCCGATGGCCCGGTCCGCGGCCGCCGCCGAGGGCCGCCACCATGTCGTCACCGGCTCCCACACCAGGACCCGCTTCCCGGTGCCGAGCCGCCCGGCGGTGAAGGAGCGGCCCCAGTGTGCGGTCGAGGCGGCCACGGTCACGGCGTCCACCCGGCGGGCCTCGGGGTCCGCCGGGTCGCCGATGGTACGGATGTCGGCGTAGGCGCTCTGGCCCGGCGCGAGCCGGTAGGCGCCGGCGCCGCCCGCCGGCGTCGGCAGCGCGGCGCCGTCCAGGTTCCCGAAGGTCACCGTGGGCACACGGTCGACAACGCAGGCGCGGGCGCCGTGGTTGGTGATGCTGACCCGCACCACGGTCGGGTCGCCGGCCGCGGCCCGCGCCCGCATCGACAGGGCCTTCTCGGTGCAGCCGGCGGGGCGGGAAGGGCCCGTGGCGGCCTGGCTCTGCGGCGCGGTCAGCAGCAGGACCGCCGTGGCGGCCGAGACGGCGGGTACGGCGAGGGCGGCGCGGATGCGCATGGTGGTCTCCCCTGTCGTGGGCACGTGAGCGGGATGGAGCGGCCGAAGGGCGCCTGCCCGGAGTGACGACCGGAACAGGCGGGAGGTTGTGCCGGATTCGCACCTGTTACCCGGTTGCGTCCTTGCTGTCATCAGTTGGTGGTGTTCTCGCTGTCACTCCATTCGCGGCCGTCCGCCGGGCACGAGCTGCCGCTCGGCGGCAGGGAGCCGTAGAGCAGGAAGTCGCCGACCGTGCGGTGCACACAGGTGGAGGAGGTGTAGCCGGTGTGTCCGTCGCCCTTGTTGTCGAGCACCACGGCCGACGGGCCGAGCCGCGCGGCCGTCTCCACGGTCCACCGGTACGGCGTCGCCGGGTCGCCGCGCGTGCCCACGAGCAGCATCTTCGCCGAGTGGACCTGCTTGACCCGGTCACGGATGAAGTCGGTGCCCTTCGGGCGGCCGTAGCACATGAGCAGCTGGGTCAGCCGGTAGTGGCCGAAGACCGGTGAGGCCTGCTCGTACGCGGCCCGCAGATCCTTCAGGTCCTTGGCTATCTGTGCCGCTCCGGGCCGGTCGGGGTCGTCGGCGCAGTCGATCGCCATCAGCGCGGCCGGGAGGTTGTCCGTCGGGACGTCCTGCGGATCGACCGGACCGCCGCTGCCGCTCCGTGCCGCGCCGGGCTTCGTGGCGCCCCCGCCGGCGAAGGTCAGCACGCCCCGGGTGTCGCCGTCGTCGACCAGGGAGGCCAGGGCGCGCTCCAGGGCGGGCCACAGCTGCTTGCTGTAGAGGGCCTGCCCGATGGCGCCCACCAGGTCCTGCCCGGAGAGGGAGCCGCCGAAGTCGCTCGGGACCGGGTTCCCGTCGAGCGAGTGCACCAGCCGCACGACCTGGTCCCCGGCAGCACGCCGGTCCTGCCCGAACGGACAGGCGACGTCCGCCGTACACCAGTCCAGGAAATCGTCCAGCGCGGTCTGCTGCCCCTCGGCGCCGGCCAGCCCCTGCTCGGACAGCGGCTCGGTCAGGGTGTCCACGCCGTCGAGGGCGATCCGGCCGACCTTGTGCGGGAACTGTGCCGCGTACACCGCGCCGAGCCGCGTTCCATAGGAGAAACCCAGGTAGTTGAGCTTCTTGTCGCCGAGCGCCTGGCGGATCACGTCCAGGTCGCGGGAGGCGTTCACGGTGCCGATGTGCGGCAGGACGGGGCCGGAGTGCCGGGCGCATTCGGCGGCGGCCTTGCGCAACTGTGCGAGCAGCGCCGCGGGATGGTCGAGATCGGGGTCGGCCGTCGCCTGGGAGGCCTCGTCACCGCCCTCGCCGCAGCTGACCGGGGAGGAGCGGCCGACGCCGCGCGGGTCGAAGGTGACCACGTCGTAGCCGTTCGTCAGGTCCATGAACTCCCGGCCGTCGGCGGCCAGTTCGGGTATTCCCGCACCGCCGGGCCCGCCGAAGTTCAGCAGCACCGAGCCCTGCTTCTTCCCGGTGCCCTGATAGCGGGCCAGGGCCACGTCGAGCGTGCCCGCGCGGGGCCGGGCGTAGTCGAGCGGGACGGTGACCTTGCCGCACTGCAGGTCCTTCGGCATCTCCGGGCCCGGGCAGGCCGCCCAGGTCACCTTCTGCCGGTAGAACCGGGTCAGGTCGGGCTGCGGCTGACCGGCGGCCGCCGCGGGCAGTCCGGAGCCGAGCAGGGCCAGGGTCAGGGCTCCGGTACCCGCGCAGCGCCGCACGGCGGGCCGTGTCGACAGCTTGGCCAGCATCGATCGCCTCCCGGGACGCCTGTCGCGGACCGGGGACGGCGCCCTTCGGATCACCATAAGCGGGGCCCGGACCGGCCGCCTCCGGGCGAGCGGCACGGCCCCCACCGTCGTACCCTTTGCACCCTCTGTTCCTGTTAATGATCATTGAGTGGCTTTACATGCAGTTCGATAACAGTGTCGCTCGACGGGGTGAAAGACCGATAAGCCATAACTCGGATGGTGCTCCTGCGTTTTATGGGGTGCGGGTGAGTGCCCGTGACGAAGTTGTGGAAGGCAGGAAACCTATGAGACGGGCTACCCGTAAAGGTGTGATCGCCGTCGCCGCCTCCGGGGCGCTGGCCGTGGCGCTCCCGGTGTCCGCCGCCTTCGCGGCCGACGGCTCCGCAGCCGACGGCTCCGCGGCCGGCTCACCCGGACTGCTCTCCGGCAACGGCATCCAGCTCCCGGTGCACGTGCCGGTGAACGTGTGCGGCAACACCGTGGACGTGGTGGGGCTGCTCAACCCCGCCGCCGGCAACGCGTGCGCGAACCGCCCGGACACGAGGGGCCGGTCGTCGGCGCACGGCGGGGCGTCCGCGCACGGCGCGGCGAAGAACGCGCCCGGCGTGCTCTCCGGCAACGGCATCCAGCTCCCCGTCGATGTCCCGGTCAACATCAGCGGCAACAGCGTCAACGTGGTCGGGGTGGGCAACCCGGCCGCCGGCAACCGGTCGGTCAACGGCTCCGGCGGACAGCCTCGCACCCCCCACCACCCGCGCCACGCGGCCCCCAAGCCCCCCACGAAGCACCACCCCGGCCCGCCCCGGGCACTCGGGCCGACGACGTCCGCGCTGGCCCACACCGGTACGGACATCATCTTCCCGGCGGTCGCCGGCAGCGCCGCGCTGCTGCTCACCGGCACGGTCCTCTACCGCCGCTCCCGCACGGGCCGCACCGACCGCACCGGCTGAGCCACCACCCCGGCCAAGGCCCCACCGGACGCCGGACCGGTGGGGCATCGTTCGCCCGCCGCCGCACGTGTCCGTTCGCCCTCCGCCGGCCGGTGTCACCGGGTGCAGTAGGTTGATCCGGTGACGGACGGCATACGCGGGCGATGGCGGGCACTTCCGCGCCGGGCGCGCTGGACACTCGTGGTGTACGTCGGCGGGTTCCTGGAGGGGACCTGCTACCACGCCCTCTGTCTGGTGCGCGGCGGGCTCCATGCCTACACGGGCTTCGGGCCGCTGCCCCTGCAGGTGCTCTTCCACGCCCTGCTCGTCCTCGACCCGCTGGTCGCCGTCCTGGCCCTGCGGCTGCGACCCGCGGGCATCCGGGCGGCCGGGGTCGTGATGACGCTGGACGTCCTCGCCAACTGGTACGTCAACCGGCGCCGGGTGACAGCGGATCCGGCGGCGCTGCTGAGCCCGGTCGGGCTGCTGCCCATCACCCTCTTCGGGGTGTTCGTCCTCGTCTCGCTGTGTCCGCTGCTGCGCGCCCTGGCCGGCCGGGGAACCGGACCGGCAACGGCTGATCCTGCCGTGGCGCGGCCGGTGTTGATCCGGAAGGATGCGGGACGACAGTCCGGTTCCGGCGGAGATGGAGCGCATCGATGACCTCAGCGGCCCCCCACGACCTCGTCCTCACCCAGGCCACCCTCGCCGACTGGCCGGTGATCGCCGGATGGGCGGCGGCGGAGGGCTGGAACCCCGGACTGTCCGACGGGCCGGCGTTCTTCGCGCAGGACCCCGACGGGTTCTTCCTCGGCCGTATCGACGGCGAGCCCGTCTCGGCCATCTCGGTGGTCAACTACGGCTCCGACTACGCCTTTCTGGGCTGTTACCTCGTCCGCCCCGACCTGCGCGGCCACGGCCACGGCCTCGCCACCTGGAAGACCGCCCTCGCGCACGCCGGCGACCGCACCGTGGGCCTCGACGGAGTCGTCGCCCAGCAGGACAACTATCGCCAGTCCGGCTTCGAACTCGCCTACCGCACCATCCGGTTCACCGGCGCCGCCCCGCAGACCGAGCCGGCCGCGGACATCCGGCCGGCCGGTCCCGCAGACCTCGCCGCGATCACCGCCTACGACGGCGCCTGCACCCCGGCCGACCGTCCGCGTTTCCTCGCGCAGTGGCTCACCGGCCCCGGCCACCGGGCCTTCGTCCGCCACGACGGCACCCGCCTCACCGGCTACGGCGTGCTCCGCCCCGGCCGCGACAGCCTGCGTGTCGGTCCCCTCTTCGCGGACACCGCCGACGACGCCCGCGCCCTGTTCGCCGCGCTCATGGCCGAGGCCGCCGGACGCGACGTGGCCATCGATGTGCCCGAGCCGAACACGGCCGGCGTGACGCTCGCCGAAGAGGCCGGATTCCGGGCCTCGTTCGAGACCGCCCGGATGTACACCGGGCCGGTGCGCGAGCACGCGCAGCACCGCGTGTTCGGTGTCAGCACCCTCGAACTCGGCTGACGCCCGGGGGTGTTCGGTCAGGCGGCGACGCCGCCGGGCGCGCGGTTCCCCGCGCCTTTCCGGGCGCGGCCGGCGCCTTCGCTCCTGGGGCGAGACCGTGCCGCCGCGCCGGGAAGGCGTACCGGCGGCCCGCCGCGACCGTCGCCAGCGCCAGCACGGCCGGCGCCAGCGCGGTCCACGGCAGGGCGCCGGGGCCCAGCCCGTCCAGCGTCACACCGCCGGTGAGCGAACCGGCGGCGATGCCCGCGTTGTACACCGTGGTCTGCAGCGAGGTCGCCACATCGGCCTCCGCCGGCCCGGAGGCGTCCACCAGCGCGCTCTGGATCAGCGTCGGCGCCCCGCCGAAGGCCACGCCCCACAGGGCCACCGCGCCGACCAGCAGCACGGGCGTCCGCGCGCACAGGCCCAGGGCCGGCAGCACCGCGCCGAACAGGGTGAGCGCGGCCAGCAGCGTGGCGCGCGGATACCGGTCGACCAGCGCTCCGGCGAGCCAGATCCCGGCCACCGTGGCCGCCCCGAACACCGCGAGCAGCGGGCCCGTACGGCCGTACCCGGCATGCGCGGCGAACGGGGCGAGATAGGTGTACATCACCTGGTGCCCCAGCAACAGGAACAGGGTCACGGACAGCACCGGGCGGATACCGGGGCGCCGGGCCACCCGGCTGAGCGGCACGCGCGCGTGGGGCGGCTCGCCGGGGAAGCCGGGCGCACACAGCCGGATCCACCCCACCAGCACGACGGCGAGCACGGCCAGCGCGGCGAAGGCCGTCCGCCAGCCCACCGCGCCCGCGAGCGCCGTGCCGGCGGGCACTCCGAGCGACAGGGCCAGGGTGATCCCGGCGAGCACGATCGCGATGGCCCGTCCGCGCCGCCCGGCCGGCACCAGCCGGGCGGCGTAGCCGACCAGCATCGCCCACAGCGTGCCGCCCGTCACGCCGGCCAGCAGCCGGGCCGCGAAGGTGAGCGGGTACGACGAGGACAGCGCGACCAGCGCGTCGCTCACGGCGAAGCCCAGCAGGGCACCGCACAGCACCGGCCGCCGTGGCAGCCCGCGCAGGGCCGACGTGACCGGGACCGCGGCCAGGAAGGAGGCCGCCGCGTAGGCGGTGACCAGGAAACCGATCCGGGACTCGGCGACCCCGAGCGGGGGAGCCATCGCGGGCAGCAGGCCGGCCGGCAGGAGTTCCGTCATGACGGCGATGAACGCGGCGCAGGACAGGGCCAGCAGCCCCGACCACGGCAGCGGATCGCCCTTGACCTGGGAGGACGTGGAGGACACAGTCATGCGAGCATGGTCGGAGCCTGACATCAGTGTGAAGGTCAAGCGCGGCGGCGGAGGCGGACATGCGGATCGGTGAACTGTCCCACCGCACGGGTGTGCCCACCCGTCTGCTGCGCTACTACGAGGAGCAGGACCTCCTCCACCCCGAACGCGGCGACAACGGCTACCGCCGCTACCCCGAGTCCGCGGTCGCCGACGTCCAGCAGATCCGCGGCCTCCTGGACTCGGGCCTGACCACCGAGATGATCCGCGCGATCCTGCCGTATCTCGCAGGCCCCGGCGAACTCCATCCGCCGGCCGAGTGCGTCACCCCGGAGACCGCCGCCCTGCTCCACGGGCACATCGAGCGCATCCAGTCCCGCATCGACTGCCTGGCCAGGAACCGGGACCGACTCAGCGCCTATCTGGCCGCCGTACGGCCGCACCCGCGGTAATCCCGTTGCCCGGACCAGAGCGCTCCTGTTGTGCTGGTCCCATGGATCACTCGGCGGTACTCGCTCTGTACGACCGTGACCTGCGCGAGCGCGCGACCCCCGACGGCCCCGGGGCCCGGATCGAACGGTCCGGCACGGTGGTGCGGCAGGTCGCGGACGCGCAGGGCTGGAACGGCGTGCTCTGGTCCGCCCTGGACCGGGCCGGCGCGGACCGGGCGATCCAGGACGAGATCGCGTACTTCACCGGCCTCGGCCGCGCCTTCGAATGGAAGCTCTACGGCCATGACCGGCCGGCGGACCTCGGCGCCCGGCTCGGCGCGGCCGGATTCCGGGCCGAGCCCGAGGAGACGCTGCTGGTCGCCGAGACCGGGCGGCTCGCCCTGGACGCCGAACCGCCCGCGGGCATCCGGCTCGCACAGGCCGCCGACGCGGCCGGCGTCGAACTCGTCGTGGCCGTGCACGAGAAGGCCTTCGGCACCGACGGCACCCGGCTGCGGCACCGGCTGCTCGCCCGGCTGGCCGCCGACCCGGGCACGGTCGTCGCCGTGGTCGCGCTCGCCGGGGACGAACCCGTCAGCGCCGCCCGGCTGGAGCTCGTGCCCGGGACCGCGTTCGCCGGGCTGTGGGGCGGCGGCACCGCCGAGGGCTGGCGGGGCCGGGGCATCTATCGCGCCCTGGTCGCCCATCGCGCCCGCGTGGCCGCGGCCCACGGCTACCGGTATCTCCAGGTCGACGCCTCGGCCATGAGCCGTCCGATCCTGCAACGGCTCGGCTTCCAGGCGCTGAGCACCACGACCCCTTATCTGTACGGGAGCTGATGGCGCGCCACCGCGGATATTGCCGGGTCTTTCTGTTCACCAGGCCTTCATGCCATGTACCTTTCAACCAGTTGACGCGTGTAGAACCCTCAACCCGGCTCTACGCGCGCAGACTTGGCGCCGCACCGCCTCTCCCCACCCCTCATGGAGGTTCGTCGGATGCTCGGATCCCGGAGATCCCGCCACAGACTCACCACCGCCCTGGCCGGATTCGGACTGCTCCTCACCGGAGCCGCCGTCCAGGTCGGCGCCGGCGCCGCCGCGCACGCGGCGACCACGCACCGCGTCCTGTTCGACAACGCCCATGCGGAGACCGCCGGAAACGCCGACTGGATCATCTCCACCAGCCAGCCCGATCCACTCGGCCAGGACTCCTCCCCGTCCGCCGAGAGCGACTGGACCGGCGCCCTGTCCTCCTGGGGCGTGTCGCTGCAGAAGACCGGCGACTACAGCCTGAAGACGCTGCCGTCCGGCTCCAGCCTCAGCTACGGCGGCTCCTCCTCGCTGGACCTGTCGAACTTCGACACACTCGTCCTGCCGGAGCCGAACACGCTGTTCACAAGCGCCGAGAAGACGGCGATCATGAACTTCGTGAAGAACGGCGGCGGCCTGTTCATGATCTCCGACCACACCGGAGCCGACCGGAACAACGACGGCTACGACGCGGTCGAGATCCTGAACGACCTGATGACGAACAACAGCGTCGACTCCACCGACCCGTTCGGCTTCTCCATCGACTCGCTGAACATCGCCTCGGGCTACCCGGCCGCGATCAGCGACAGCTCCGACCCGGTGCTGCACGGCTCCTTCGGCACGGTCACCAAGAGCCTCATCGCCAACGGCACCACCGCCACCCTCAAGCCCTCCGACAACTCCTCCGTCAAGGGCCTGGTCTACCGCAGCGGTTACTCCGGCAACACCGGTGCCTTCTTCCTCACCAGCACCTACGGCAGTGGCCGCATCGCCTTCTGGGGCGACAGCTCCCCGATCGACGACGGCACCGGCCAGTCCGGCAACACCCTGTACGACGGCTGGAACGACTCCGGCGCCACCAACGCGGCCCTCGCCCTCAACGCCACCGCCTGGCTGGCCGGTTCGAGCACCGGCAGCGGTGGCGGCGGGGGTGGCGGCGGCACCGGCACCTGCACCGCCGCGCAGCTCCTCGGCAACAACGGCTTCGAGTCCGGCAACAGCACCTGGAGCGCCACGAGCGGTGTCATCACCGACTCCAGCGGTGAGTCACCCCGTTCGGGTTCGTACGACGCCTGGCTCGACGGCAACGGCAGCGCCACCACCGACACCCTGTCCCAGTCGGTGACCGTCCCGTCCGGCTGCTCGACCGCGAAGGTCAGCTTCTACCTGCACATCGACACGGACGAGACCACGACCAGCACGGCCTACGACACGCTCAAGGTCCAGGTGCTGAACAGCTCCGGCACGGTGCTCGGCACCCTGGCCACCTACTCCAACCTCAACGCGGCCTCCGGCTACACCCAGCGCAGCTTCGATCTCAGCGCCTACGCCGGGCAGACCGTCACGCTGAAGTTCACCGGCACCGAGGGCTCCAAGTACCAGACGTCGTTCGTGGTGGACGACACCGCGCTCGACGTCAGCTGAACCGAACGGGCGGGGGCGGGCCGCCGGCCCCACCCCCGCCCGTGTCACGCCGCCGGTACCGTCCGCTGCGGGGTGTTCCAGCCGGAGACCCGCACGCTCGGCGCGGAGCCCCGCAGATCGGCCGTCCGGTACGTGGCGGTCAGCGTGACCGACTCGCCCGGCCACAGGCTCACCTCGTTGTCCGACCAGCGCACCGGCAGCACCGGCTTCCCCAGCGCGTCCACGAGGTGGACGTCCGTCAGCAGCGCCGGGGTCTTCCCGCTCCCGGTGCCGCGCAGGGTGACCGTCGTGGTCGAGGTGCCGTCCGAGGACTCGGTGGCCGCGGTCGCCGTCACCGGCACCTGTGCCATCGAGGAGAGCCCCTTGAGATCGGCGTAACCCGTCGTCGGCGTGTAGTACCAGGTGGTGTGCGACCAGTCGAGGGTGTCGGGGCGGGTGGAGAGCCAGTACACGTTGCGGCTCACCTCCTTGCCGTCCGCGCCGGTCAGGACCAGGCGCAGCAGATACGTCGACGGCAGTCCGCCCACCGAGGAGGGCAGGGTGAGCGGGGTGCTGTGCGCGCCGTCGCCGTTCACCGAGACACCGCTCACCGTCCGGTCGTACCGCTGTGTGCCGTCGGGGTCGAAGAGCGTGGCCCGCGCGGTGAGTCCGTGGGCGGCCTCGTGCCGGTTGTTCACGACGGCGACCGAGCGGTTGTCGTAGCCGTACTGGATGTGCAGCGGCTCGTTCGCCTTCTTCGCGCCGAAGTAGGCGCCGCCCTGGTCGAGACAGCGGTCCGTCAGCTGCCAGTGCAGGGACGTCCAGCCGCTGTTGAACATCCAGTGGATCACCCCGGTCGAGGGCTTCGACGCGTCCGTGGCATTGCGGTCGTAGGCCTCGAACTGGGCGCGGACGTTCTCGTACTGGGCCAGCTGGGCCTTGCGCACATAGTCGGCGAGGCTCGTGGAGGCGCCGTAGCGGCCGGCGAGGGCGGTGTCGTAGATCTTGAGTGTGCCGAAGACCGGGGACGGCGAGCGGTGGTACTGCCTGGCGTCCGGGTCCTTCCAGAGGGTGTCCAGTTCGGCCGGGGTCAGCATGCGCCGCAGGGTGTCGAGGGTCGGGATGCTCGGTCCGGCGCTGGTCTCGGAGTTGAAGCCGGTGGCTCCGCCCTCCCGCTTCGCGTACCAGTAGCCCGGCGGCACCCAGTCGTACGGCCCGGTCATCTTCATACCCGAACTGCCCAGCTGGGGTGAGGATTTGCCGGAGGCGGCGGAGACCACCGGGTCGGGCCAGTCGGCGGACCCCAGGGCGTCGAGATAGGTCTTCTCGATCTTCGCGTCGGGGGCGAAGTCGCTGCCGATCAGGAAGGAGATCACGCTCGGGTGGTCCCGCAGCCGGGCGGCCTCGGCGGCCATGGAGGCCTTCGCCACCGGATAGTCGGCGGCGGTCCACGGGTCGCCCGGCTCACCGGAGCCGTTGACGTTGCCCTCCCACTTGTCGCAGCACTCCCAGCCCGGCAGCGTGAGGATGCCGTAGCGGTCGGCCAGGTCGAAGAACTCGTCCGGCTCCAGGTGTCCTTCCAGGCGGATCGTGTTCAGCCCCAGGTCGCGGGCGTACTTCAGACGGTCCTCGACATAGCGGCTGTCCCAGCGCAGGAACTCGTCGGGCGACCAGCCGCCGCCCTTGATCAGCAGCCTGCGGCCGTTGATCCGGTACCGGCGTGCGCCGTCCGCGTTCAGGGGAGCCTCGACGTCGCGGATGCCGAAGCTGTCGTGTGCGGTGTCGGACGTCGTCCCGGCGACGGACGCCGTGAGGTCGAGGCCGTACAGCGGCTGTCCGCCCATCCCGGCCGGCCACCACACCTCGGGCGCGGTCAGATGCAGACCGGGGGTGTCGGCGGGGGAGAAGGTGACGGCCCTGGTCTCGTGGGCGGCGAGGGGGACGTCCCGGGTGAAGCGCGTCGCGCCGACGGTGCCGGTGATCTGTGCCGTGACCGGCGCGCCGGTGTCGTTGCGGGCCTCGGCCTTCACCGTGAGGTCGGCGGAGGCGAGCGAGGGCACGGCGAGCTTGCTGACGACGTGCGCGTCGCGCAGCGCCACCGGGCCGCCCCTGCGCACCAGGACGTCCCGGACGATCCCCATGTTCCGGTCGGGCGGCGGCTGGAGCCAGTCGATCCAGCCCATGGTGAGGTCCTTGGCCGGGTCGTTGGGCCTGATGCGGAAGGCGACGGTGTTCGTGCCGGCCCTGACCAGGGACGTGACGTCCAGCTCGTGGTGGGTGTAGGCGCCGGTGACATCGTCCGCCCCCGCCACCTGGTGGCCGTCGACATAGACGTCGGCCGCCGAGATCACCCCGCTGAAGTCGAGGTAGGTGCGCCGCGCGGTGTCGTCGACGGTGAAGTCGGAGCGGTACCACCAGGGGACCTGGAAGTCGGACTGCGGGATCTTCTGCTGGTCGGTCGAGAAGAAGGGGTCGGCGTAGACGCCGTCGGCGAGCAGCGCCGCCAGCACCGTGGAGCGGGGGCCCGCCGGGTACCAGCCCTGCGCCGGATAGCCGGGGGAGGAGACCACGGCGGCGGAGTCGGTCACCTTCGCCGAGGACTGGATCGCGTACCCGGTCAGCGGGGTGGCGGAGCCGGCGGCGGAGGGGACACGGGTCACCCGGGCGGGCCCGTGCGACGGCGTCGGCTGCTGCCGGGCGCCGGGCCAGGCGCCGCTGGTCAGGGAGGCGAGCAGGCCGAGGACCAGCGCGGTGACGGCGTACCGGCGGGCGAGGGCGGGGCGAGGGAACACGGGGTCTCCAGCCTCGTAAAGTTAGGAAACTTTACTAACCTGGTTCAAGCTAGGGCGCGCCCCGGGTCGTGTCAATGACCGTGGGCGGCAGGGCCCTTCGGGGCGTCAGGTTCCCGCCGTCCTGCGCTCGAACACCAGGTCCCGGGCCGTGTCCAGGGCCGTGGCCACCGCGCCCAGCAGCACCGCGTCCTCGCCGAGCCGGCTCGGCGCGATCCTCGGGCGCAGCGGGGTGAGGGCGCGCACCCGCTCCTGGACCGGGCCGAGCAGCAGGTCGACGCTGTGGCCGACGCCGCCGCCGAGCACCACCAGGTCCGGGTCGAGCACGGCGGCGGCCGCCGCGACGGTGTGCGCGATCCGCTCGCCCTCCAGTTCCACCGCGCTGAGGGCGGCCGGATGGCCCTGCCGGGCCGCGTCGAAGACCGCCTTCGCCGTGAGCTGCCCGCTCATCCCGAACTCCCGGGCGGCCTCCACCACGGCCACCCCGGACACCGCGTCCTCCAGCCGCTCCGGCTTCTGCCGGCCCGGCCAGGGCAGGAAGCCGATCTCGCCGGCCAGGCCGCGCGCGCCCGTGAACAGCCGACCCTCGCTCACGACACCCATGCCGAGTCCGGTACCGATCAGGATGTACGCGAACAGCCGGCTGCCCGTGCCGACGCCGTAGGTGTACTCGCCGAGCGCGGCGAGATTGGCGTCGTTGTGCACCTCCAGCGGCACACCCAGCTCCTCGCGCATCCGGTCGACGAGCCCCGCGCGCCCCCAGCCCGGCAGATGCATCGCGTACCGCACCCGCCGCTGCTTCGCGTCGTAGACACCGGGCGTGCCGATCACCCCGTGCACCACCTCGGCCGGGTCCACGCCCGAGCCCGCGATCACCTGGCGGGCGGTGCCCACGACCAGGTCGGCCAGCGCGGCGGAGGCGCGGGCCCGGTTGCGCACATCGGACCGGGCGACGACGGTGCCGTCCAGGTCGACCACCGCCACCCGCAGCCAGCCACGCCCGATGTCCACGCCGAGCGCGTACCCGGCGGCCGGGTCGGGGGCGTACAGCACCGCGGTGCGTCCGCGCTCCGGGGCCTGGGTGCCGACCTCGTGCACCAGGCCGGCCGCCGCCAGCGAGGCCAGCGCGCTGGAGACCGTGGGCTTCGACAGGCCGGTCTCCCGGGCCAGTTGGGCTCGTGAGGCGGCGCCCTGGGCGCGCAGTCGGTCCAGCAGCAGCCGCTCGTTGGTGCTGCGCAGCCGCCGGCGGCTCCAGGGCTGTTCCTGCTGCTCTACGACATCGCTGGCGGCCATCGCACCATTCTCACGCATTCCCCACGGATACTTGACGCGGCTAGTAAGGCTCCTTAACTTTATCGCCCAGCAGTCCGGCCCGGGCGTGTCGGCCCCCGCAGACACGCGGCCCGCGTCCCGTCGCGTCAGGAGTCCCCATGTCCGGTAGCCCGCCGCCCGCGGGTGGTTTCGTCCGCCGTGTCGGCCTGTTCCAGGCCACGGCCATCAACATGAGCCAGATGTGCGGTATCGGCCCGTTCGTCACGATCCCGCTGATGGTCGCCGTGTTCGGCGGCCCCCAGGCGGTCATCGGCTTCGTCGCGGGCGCGGTCCTCGCTCTGTGCGACGGGCTGGTCTGGGCCGAACTGGGCGCCTCGATGCCCGGCTCCGGCGGCAGTTACGTCTATCTGCGCCAGGCCTTCCAGTACCGCACGGGCCGTCTGATGCCGTTCCTGTTCGTGTGGACGGCGATGCTCTTCATCCCGCTGATCATGTCCACGGGTGTGGTCGGCTTCGTCCAGTACCTCGGCTATCTGGCCCCGGACCTCGGGCAGAGTGCCGGGGATCTGATCGGCCTCGGTGTCATCGCCCTCGTCGTGCTCCTGCTCTGGCGCGGCATCGAGCACATCGCACGGATCACCGCCGTGATGTGGGCCGTGATGATCGCCTCGGTGCTCCTGGTCATCGCCGCCGCGGCCTCCGACTTCAGCCCGCACCTGGCCTTCACCTACCCCTCGGGCGCCTTCGACCTGACGGGCAACCACTTCTGGCCGGGCTTCGCCGGGGGCCTGACCATCGGCATCTACGACTACCTCGGCTACAACACCACCGCGTACATGGGCGCCGAGATCAAGGACCCGGGCCGTACGCTCCCACGCTCGATCCTCTTCTCCATCCTCGGCATCATGGCGATCTATCTGCTGCTCCAGATCGGCACCCTCGGCGTGATCGACTGGCACCGGATGACCGACCCGCACGACATCGCCGCCACCTCGGTGGCCTCGGCGGTGCTGGAGAAGACCTGGGGCAGGGGCGCCGCCGACGTGGTGACCGTGCTGATCCTCGTCACCGCGTTCGCCTCGGTGTTCACCGGGCTGCTGGGCGGCTCCCGGGTGCCCTACGACGCCGCCCGCGACCGCGTCTTCTTCCGGCCGTACGAGAAGCTGCACCCCCGGCACCGCTTCCCGATGCTGGGTCTCGCGACCATGGGCGTGATCACCGCCGTGGGCTTCCTGATCGGCCGGCACACCGACCTCGCCACCCTGATCCAGCTGCTCACCACGGTCATGGTGATCGTCCAGGCACTCGCCCAGATCATCGCCCTGACCGTGCTGCGCAGGCGGCAGCCGGAACTGCGCCGCCCCTACCGGATGTGGCTCTACCCGCTGCCGAGCATCCTCGCGTTCGTCGGCTGGTGCGTGATCTACGGCTACGCCGACAGGAACTCCCCAGGTCGCCACCCCATCGAGTGGTCCCTGGCCTGGCTGGCGCTCGGCTGCGTGGCCTTCTTCGTGTGGGCACGGCTGGAGAAGGTGTGGCCGTTCGGCGTGAAGGAGATCAGCGAGGAGTACAAGGTCCTTGAGGTGGGCTAGGGAGTGTTGCGAAAGTCCCGCCTGCCGCCCGGCGCCTGGGGGATCGCGTTCCAGCACGACAACCCGGCCGCCCTACCGTTCTGGCCGCATGTGGCCCGGGACATGGCCGGGGACGCCTGGACACGTCGGCTCCGGCCGGTACCTGACCGGCCGGAGCCGCCCCCGGATGTATGGATCCCGTTCGCTGTGACCGGCTGGCTCGGCCGGGTCACTCGGCCTGCGCGGCCTGCGGCGTGTCGGCGTTGTCGGTCTGGACGGCCTTGTCAGCCGTGTCGGCCTTGTCGTCCTTGGCTGCCTTCTCGGACGTGTCGGCCTTGTCGTTGCCGTTGTCCGGCAGCGGGGCCGGCTTGGCAGCGGAGGTGGTCTTCTTCGGCTCGGGCCGCGGGGCGTCCTCGACCCACGAGGTCAGCCGGCCGTCCGGCTTCAGGGCCACGTGGAGGCCGTTGTTCTCGCCGTAGGCGGCGCGGCCCTTGGCGACGAGGGTGTCGAGCTTGTGGCCGTGGGCGTAGATGTCGGCCTCGTAGTGGTTGGCGCCGAGCTTGTAGACCTTGCCGGTGGAGACGTCATCGGCCAGCGTCGCTATGGAGACGAGGATGCGCTTGGCGACGGGCTGCGGCTTGGGCTGGGGCTTCGGCTTGGCCCGCTCGACCCAGGACGTCACCTTGCTGTTCGGGTGCAGCGTGATGTGCAGTCCGTTGTGCTGGGCGTGCGTGTGCTTGCCCTTGCCCTTGCTGGTGAGGGTCCCGTACTTCTTGCCCTTCGCCCAGATCTCCGCCTCGAAGCGGTGCTTGCCGGTCTTGTAGACCTTGGCGACGGAGACCTTGTCCGCGAGCCGCACCGTCTTGACGAGGACACGCTTGTCCTTGCAGTGGGTCGAGGCATGAGCGACGGGCGCCGCCTCGGGAGCGGCGGCCGCGAAGGCGCCGGAGGCCGACGCGGCGAGAACGGCGGTGGCGCCGGCGGCGACGAGGGTGGTGCGCAGGGTGCGAAGAGCACGCATCGGTGAACTGTCCTTCGATCGGTTTCGTTCGTCGGTGTGTCTTCGACGCTACGGACCGTCCATCAAGGTCAGCCATACGTCATGTAACAGATGTTTGTAGCGTTCTCCTCGAATCGGTGCATATTCCACCGCTCAACCTTTGAATCCGCAGGAAAGCGCGGGGTTGGACCCGCTTAAACAACGGCCAGAGCCTGGGTGAGCTGTGCGAGCGGGGCGCTGGGCGGGCGCGAGGAGGCCGGCCCGCACGGGCGGACCGGCCTCGCATTCCCTTCGCTTCTCTCGTGCGTCTGCGGTCACGGCTTGGAGGTGCTCCGCGCCGCCGTACCGGCACAGATCAGTCCGAGGGCGAGCGCCAGTGCGCCGATGACGACGTTGTTGATGATCACGCCCCGGTCCGGGCTGCTGCCCACGATCCACGGGGCGATGATCATCCAGATGCCCAGCGCGCACATGGCCCAGCTCAGGCCGTACATCCGCTCGGGGGCCCGGGTGAATCCCAGTGCCAGCAGTCCTATCGCTATACCCATGATCAGGTTGTGGGTCACGAGTGCGGGCTGGCTCGTCGTGTAGTGCACGATCCACGGAGATGCCGCGCAGTAGATCCCGAGCAGGAAGACCGGCCCGTCCACGAGCGCCACATCGCGACCGCCGAGCATGCGGGCGTAGCGTTCCCGCATTTCGGAGACATCGGGGTGGGTCGTCATATCACCCCTGTGCGAGACGTTGGCCATGACTCGTCTCCTTTGACTTCGCTGGCCAGACCGCGTCTGGTGCGGTGCGAGGGAGGCACCGCTTGAATCCAGTTTGCTCTTATTTCGTCTTTATGTGTAGTTCTGCGTCCGCGGGTCCGCGCATCGGGGCCCGGCGTCGCGGGTCCGGCACGGGGTGACATGTTCGCGCGGGATCCGGGCAGGCGAAGTGGTACAGGGTGTACAGACCGTCCGGCCGGCGACTGTGGAGGTGACCGACCGTCATGACCGGGAAGGTGCTGGAGCGGTTCCCCGCCGGGGCCCCGCGGGGATCGTGGCCCGCGGAGGAGTACGCGGCCGCGTGCCGCGCCCAGGGCGAGCGGGTGACCGTGGTGATGGACCTGAGGTCCGACGCTTTCCTCGTCGTGGCCGAGGCGGGGGACGAGGACGGCCGGGCGCTGTGAGCGGGGCTGCGGCGACCGCCGGGCCGCCCGGTGACGGTCTTGTGGCGCCGGGTCCCTGAGGATGCGGTTCAAGGGTTTTCCCGTCACACCCGCACGCCCTCGTGAAATTCAACGGTCCGCGATACGAGACCGGTCGGGATTTCCTTGACGGTTCTCATCGGCGGCTGTAACGATCAATGGCATGACGATGCGACTGGACCTCACGCGGCGACGCCATGTCGACCTCGCGCGCGTCTCCAGCGCCTCCTGTCGCGCCGCGGCCTGATCGCCGACCCTTTCCACCGAGCCGTCGAACCGCCGATCCGCCGCGCCCCGCTCTGCTCCATTCCGGCCCCGCCGAATTCCCCCGCGCTTTCCCGTATCCGGAATTCGGCATGCCCTGGTCGAGGAATGCGGCGGCGCATCCCCGAAACGAGGCACTCATGGCCACCGTCCTGTCCGTCTCCGGCAGCCCCTCCGCGACCTCGCGCACCGGCCGGCTGCTGCGCCACCTGGACCAGCGGCTGCTCGCCCAGGGCCATCAGGTGATCCCGCTCGACGTCCGTGGCGTCCCGGCCGAGGCGCTGCTCGGCGCGGACGTCCGGCATCCGGCGATCGTCGAGGCCGCCGCGCTGTTCGCCCGCGCCGACGGCGTCCTGATCGGCACACCCATCTACAAGGCGTCGTACTCCGGTGTCCTCAAGGCGCTGCTCGACCTGCTCCCGCAGCACGCGCTCACCGGCAAGACCGTGCTGCCCCTGGCCACCGGAGGCTCCACCGCGCATGTCCTCGCCATCGACTACGCGCTGCGGCCGGTGCTGCACTCCATGGGCGCCGCCCATGTCGTCCAGGGCTGGTTCACCCTCGACCGGGACATCACCGTACGCGAGGACGGCTCGCTGAGCCTCGCCCCGGCCACCGCCGAGGCGCTCGGTCATGCGGTGGACCGGTTCTCCGCCGCCCTCGACCGCACCGCCCCGGTGCTGGCGGCGGCGGGCTGACCGTCGCCGAGCGGCGTCCGGCACTGCCGCGCGCCGCACCTTTTGGAGCGCACGATCCGGCCCGCTGGTCCAGTGCCTCGGCCGGTGTGTGCCGACCGGAACGCTGCCGCCCCGGCACGGTCCGCCCTGACGGACACTCGCGATCGGAGACCCCACGTGTCCCTCACCTTCCACTGGTTCCTGCCCACAAACGGCGACAGCCGTCATGTCGTCGGCGGCGGTCACGGCACACCGGCCACCGCCTCCGGCCGGGACCGGCCCCCGACCGTCGCGTATCTGAGCCAGATCGCCCGGGCCGCCGAGCACCTCGGCTTCGTGGGCGCGCTCACCCCGACCGGTGCCTGGTGCGAGGACGCGTGGCTGACCACCGCCATGGTCAGCCAGAACTCCGAACGCCTGAAGTTCCTCGTCGCCTTCAGGCCCGGTTCCGTCTCGCCGACGCTCGCCGCGCAGATGGCCTCCACCTTCCAGCGGCAGACCGGCGGACGGCTGCTGCTCAACGTGGTCACCGGCGGCGAGAGCCACGAACAGCGGGCCTACGGCGACTTCCTCGACAAGGACGCCCGCTACCGTCGTACCGGCGAATTCCTGCACATCGTGCGGGACTTGTGGGACGGCAAGAGCGTCGACCTGCACGGGGAGCATCTGCGCGTCGAGGAGGCGAAACTCAGCCGGGTGCCCGACCCGGTGCCCGAGGTGTACTTCGGCGGTTCCTCGCCCGCGGCCGGCGAGGTCGCGGCCCGGTACGCGGACGTCTATCTGACCTGGGGCGAGCCGCCCGCCCAGGTCGCCGAGAAGATCGCCTGGATCCGCGACCTGGCCGCGCGGCACGGCCGTACGCTCCGCTTCGGCATCCGGCTGCACGTCATCACCCGGGACACCTCGGCACAGGCCTGGGCGGAGGCGGACCGGCTGCTCGACGGCTTCGACCCCCGGACCGTACAGGCCGTCCAGGAGGGCCTCGCCCGCAGCGAGTCCGAGGGGCAGCAGCGCATGCTCGCCCTGCACGGCGGCGGCCGCGACGGCCTGGAGATCCACCCCAACCTCTGGGCGGGCATCGGCCTGGTGCGCGGCGGTGCGGGCACCGCCCTGGTCGGCAGCCACGACGAGGTCGCCGGGCGGATCGAGGAGTATCACGCCCTCGGCATCGACGAGTTCGTCCTCTCCGGCTACCCGCACCTGGAGGAGGCGTACTGGTTCGGCGAGGGCGTGCTGCCCCGGCTCGCCGCGCGGGGACAGTGGGCCCATCCCGACGCCGGGGCGTCCGCTCCCTCGGCCCAGGTGCCGTTCGCGAGCTGACCAACGGGCCCTGGCAGACTGCGGGTTCATGACACAAGAAGCGAACGACGTCGACGCGGTCGTCGTCTGGGGTCTGCTGGCCGCCTGGGCCCTGCACGACACCGAGGAAGTCGTCATGGTGCCGCGCTGGGTGCGCACCCATGTGCCGGAGCTGCGTAGACGGTTCCCCCAGGTGCCGGAGACGGTGTGGCGGCGGCTGGAGTCCGTGGACGCGCGGGAGTTCACCACCGCGGTCGCCGCCATGGCGGTGTTGCTGGCCGCCGTGTGCGCCGACGGGCAGCGGACCGGGGGCCGGTCGGCCGTCTACCAGACCGCGCTCAACGCCTTCGGGCTGCACGGCCTGGTCCATCTGGCACAGGCGGCGACCATGCGCGGCTACACCCCGGGCTCCGCGACCACGCCCCTGGTGGTCCTTCCCTTCACCGTGTGGGCCCGCGGCCGGCTGCGCAGGTCCGGCGTGCTGCGCCGCACCCGGCCGCGGGACCTCGCCCAGGGCCTCGGCTTCGCCGCGGTGGCCGCCGTCGCCACCCACGCGCTGGCCCAGGGGCCGCTGCGCCGACGCTGACGGTCGGTCGCCGGCGGCGCCCGCGCAGCGGTGCCCGGTCCGGGGGAACCCTGTCGCGCCGCACGCCGCGGCCGGGATCCCCGCGGCGCACCCGGACTCAGCGTGGTCCAGTGACGCGCGTCACGGCGTGTCGCCGGAATGAACTTGAGGACCTGAAAGGTTGGCAAGTACATCCACCAGGTCCTAGGCTCGGGCCGATCCGGCCCGTGCACCATCAGCGAGGCATCCGTGAACCACCCCGCCATCGAGCAGCCCGCCGACATCGTGGCCCGGCTGCGCGCCACCTTCGCCGCCGGCCGCACCAAGCCCGTCGAGTGGCGCACCGGCCAGCTGCGCCGGCTGCGCGCGATGCTCACGGAGCGCGGCGCCGACCTCGCCGCCGCCCTCCACGCCGACCTCGGCAAGAGCAGCACCGAGGCCTACCGCACCGAGATCGACTTCACGATCCGCGAGATCGACCACACCCTCGACCACCTCGCGGAGTGGCTGCGCCCGGAGCCCGCGCCGGTCCCCGCCCACCTCGGCGCCGACGCCACGGCCTGGACGCAGTACGACCCCCTCGGCGTCGTCCTCGTCATCGCGCCCTGGAACTACCCGGCACAGCTGCTGCTCGCCCCGATGGTCGGCGCCCTGGCCTCCGGCAACGCGGTCGTCGTCAAGCCGAGCGAGCTGGCCCCCGCCACCTCGGCCGTCCTCGCCGAGCTGATCCCGGTGTATCTCGACACCGACGCGGTCGCCGTGGTCGAGGGCGGCGTCCCGGAGACCACGGCCCTGCTGGCCGAGCGCTTCGACCACATCTTCTACACCGGCAACGGCACCGTCGGCCGGATCGTGATGCGCGCCGCGGCCGAGCACCTGACCCCGGTCACCCTCGAACTGGGCGGCAAGTCCCCGGTGTTCGTGGACCGGGACGCCGATCTCGACGTGGTCGCGGACCGGCTCGCCCGCGGCAAGTTCCTCAACGCCGGCCAGACCTGCGTCGCCCCCGACTACGTCCTGACCGACCCGGAGACCGCCGCCGCCCTGGAGCCCGCGCTGGTCCGGGCGGTCGAGGCGCTGTTCGGCACCGACCCGGCGACGTCCCCGGAGTACGGCCGGATCGTCAACGAGCGGCACTTCGACCGGCTGTCCGGCCTGCTCGGCTCCGGCCGGGTCGCGGTCGGCGGCGGGACCGACCGCATGGCCAAGTACATCGCGCCGACCGTCCTCGCCGATGTCGACCCCGCCTCACCCGTCATGCGGGAGGAGATCTTCGGCCCGATCCTGCCTCTCGTCACGGTGGCCGGCCTGGACGAGGCGATCGGCTTCATCAACGACCGCGACAAGCCGCTCGCGCTGTACGTGTTCACCGAGTCCGAGGCGACCCGTGCGCGCATCGCCGCCGAGACCTCCTCCGGCGGCCTCGGCTACGGCCTGCCCCTCGCCCATCTCACCGTCTCCGACCTGCCGTTCGGCGGCGTCGGCGAGAGCGGCATGGGCAGCTACCACGGCCGCTACTCCATCGAGACGTTCAGCCACCGCAAGGCGGTGCTGGACAAGCCCCTCGGCTGAACCACCCTGCACGGCACGGCGGATGTGGCAAACCCCGCCGGACGGCCGCTGAAGCGACCGACGCCGACGCCTGATGCACCTGGAAACCCGGCGACCTGCCCGTGCGCCGCATCGGCCTCGGCGCCATGCGGCTCACGGGCGGCGCCGTCTTCCCCCTCGGCACGCCCGGCGGCCGTACCCGGTCCCGGGCCGTGCGGCGCCGCGCCGTCGAACTCGGCGTGAACCCGAGTGGGGCGCCTCGGCCCGGCCCGACCAGCCGCGTGGTCGTGTCGAGGAGAACCTGCGCCGGCTCGGCCGTGACCTTCTCGACGTCGTCTGTCCGCGCCCGATGCGGCGGGACTCCGTCGCCGACACCTCGGCGCGCTCGCCGAGCTGAGCGAATCGGCCAGGCACGACTCGACGTCCCGCACACCCCGGCGCACTGACACGCCCGGCCCCCGTCACCGGCCCTCCCATAATGGGGGACCGGCTGCACAGTCGTACGAAGGCCGGGTTGACTACTATCGTGTAGACGGTCGCCCGGGCCGCAGACGAAGACGGGGTGAGGAACGTTCCATGACCGAGGCCAAGGACGAGCGCCGGCCGGCCGGTGAGCTCGAAGCGAGTGTCATGGCCGCGCTCTGGGCCGCCGCCGCACCCCAGACGCCCGGCCAGGTCCAGCGCAGCCTCGGCGCGGACCTGGCCCGTACGACGGTCACCACGATCCTCACCCGCCTGCACGACAAGGGGGTCGTCGAGCGGCACCGCCAGGGCCGCGGCTACGTCTATCTCCCCGTCCAGGACGTCCAGGACGCCCAGGGTCTCACCGCCCGCCGGATGCACAGCGAACTGGACCGGGACAGCGACCGCGAGACCGTCCTCGCCCGCTTCGTCGCCCAGCTCAGCGCCGATGACGAACGCACCCTGCGGGACCTGCTCGAATCCGACGAACGATGACCGCGCTCCTCCTGCTGCCCCTGCTGCTGCCGCTCGCCCTGCCGGCCCTGGCCCGCCGCGCCCTGGACCGGCTGGCCCCGGTCCTCGCGCTGTGGTCCGTCACCGTCTGCGCCGTCGTCCTCGCCGGCTGCTCGCTGGCGGCGCTCGGCTCGTTCGTCCTCATCGGACTGCTCAAGATGCCCCTCTTCGCCGCGCTCGGCGAGCTGATCCACCCGCTGCGCACCGCCTCCGACCTGGTCGTCCTGCCCGCCGCCGCGACCTCCGTCGGCGCCCTCGCCGTCTGCGGCTGGACCCTCGTCCGCTCGGTGCTGCACCAGACCCGCGCCTTCCGTGCCGCCCGTACACAGGCCGGGCACCGGCCGGCGGCCGGCGACCTGTGCGTGGTGGAATCGTCCCGCCCGGACGCCTACGCGCTGCCGGGCCGGCCGCACCGCATCGTCGTCACCACCGCGATGCTGCGCAGCCTGGACGGCCCCGAGCGGGAGGTGCTGTTCGCGCACGAGCGGGCGCACAACGACGGCGGTCACCACTACTTCCTCGCCGCCGCCGAACTCGCCGCGCACTGCCACCCGGCGCTGCGCCCGGTCCGCGAGACCATCCGCCTCGCCGTCGAGCGCGCCGCCGACGAGGCCGCGGCCGTCCGGGTCGGCGACCGGCGGCTGACCGCCCGGGCCATCGCCCGCGCGGCCCTCGCCGGCCAGGCGGCCCACTCCGAGCGCCCCGGCTTCGTGGCCGCAGCGACCACGGGCCCCGTGCCGCAGCGCGTCCAGGCGCTGCTGGCCGCTCCTCACGTGCCCCGGGCGGGCCGGACGATCGCCGGCCTGCTCATCGCCTGCACCGCCGTCTCCTGCGCGGCCTCCGTCGTCGGCATGGCCGACTTCCACCACCGGGTGGAGATCGCCCAGGGCGACGAGAAGCCCTGACACACTCCGTCCGCCGTGTGTGGCCCGCAGTGGACACCGGTGAGCCGCCGCACCGCCACGCCCCGGTAACGCCGCACGGCAACGCGCGTAGAACAATGACTGGCGCGGGTGACGTTTTACGTATAACCTCACCCGCTAACCACCTCCACCGGAAGGTCCCGATGCGACGCGTCGCCCTGGTCACCCTCGTCGTCGACGACTACGACGAGGCCATCCGCTTCTACACCGAGGCCCTCGGCTTCCGGCTGGCCGAGGACGCCCCGCGCCCCGACGGCTCCCGCTGGGTCGTCGTGGAACCGGGCGGCTCGGACGCCGGTACCGGGCTGCTGCTCGCCCGCGCCAAGGACGAGGCCCAGCGCTCCCGCCTCGGCGACCAGACCGGCGGACGCGTCGGGTTCTTCCTGCACACCGACGACTTCGCCCGCGACCACGCCCGGATGACCGCGGCCGGCGTGACCTTCCTGGAGGAGCCGCGCCACGAGCCGTACGGCACCGTCGCCGTCTTCCAGGACCTGTACGGCAACCGCTGGGACCTGCTCCAGCCCGCCGCCTGACCACCGCTGAGACACCTTCGAACCACCTGCCGAGGAACGCCTGCCATGACCGCGCCCCGCATCGACACCGAGACCCTCCGCCGACTCCCCAAGGCCGTGCTGCACGACCACCTCGACGGCGGACTGCGCCCCGCCACCGTCGTCGAACTCGCCGCGGAGATCGGCCACACCCTGCCCACCACCGACCCCGACGAACTGGCCGCCTGGTACTTCGAGGCCGCCAACTCCGGCGATCTGGTCCGCTACATAGCCACCTTCGAGCACACCCTCGCCGTCATGCAGACCCGCGAGGGCCTGCTGCGCACCGCCGAGGAGTATGTGCTGGACCTCGCCGCCGACGGTGTCGTCTACGCCGAGGTGCGCTACGCCCCCGAGCTGAACACGAACGGCGGGCTGTCGCTGAGCGAGGTCGTGGAGACCGTGCAGGAGGGACTCGCCGCCGGTATGGCCAAGGCGGCCGCCGCCGGCACCCCGGTCCGGGTGGGCACCCTGCTGTGCGGCATGCGGATGTTCGACCGGGTCCGCGAGGCCGCCGACCTGGCCGTCGCCTACCGTGACGCCGGGGTCGTCGGCTTCGACATCGCGGGCGCCGAGGACGGCTTCCCGCCGGCCGACCACCTCGCCGCCTTCGAGCACCTGCGCCGCGAGAACGTGCCCTTCACCATCCACGCCGGCGAGGCCCACGGTCTGCCCAGCATCCACCAGGCGCTGCAGGTGTGCGGCGCCCAGCGCATCGGCCACGGCGTGCGCCTGACCGAGGACATCCCCGACCTCGCGGCCGGCAAGCTCGGCCGACTCGCCTCCTGGGTGCGCGACCGCCGGATCGCCCTGGAGATGTGCCCCACCTCCAACCTGCAGACCGGCTGCGCCACCTCGATCGCCGAGCACCCGATCACGGCCCTGAAGGACCTCGGCTTCCGGGTCACCCTCAACACCGACAACCGTCTGGTGTCGGGCACGACGATGACCCGGGAGATGTCCCTGCTGGTCGAGGAGGCCGGCTGGGGCGTCGAGGACCTGCGCACGGTCACGGTGAACGCCCTCAAGAGCGCGTTCATCCCGTTCGACGAGCGCAAGGCCCTCATCGAGGACGTGGTCCTGCCGGGTTACGCGGCAGCGCTCTGAAGCAGCCCCCTGAGGTAGGCGGCCTGTCCGATGTGCTGAAGGTCGTCGGACAGGACGCTCACCAGGCGCACCCCCAGCGTGACCGGGGGATCCCAGCGCTCGTCCACGATCCGCTCCAGGTCCCCCGCGGTCAGAGAGCGCAGCGCGCCGAGGGTCTGCTCGTGGACGGCGTCGTAGTAGCCGGTCAGCAGCTCGGCGGAGTCGACCGTGACCTTCGCGACCTTCGCCGGGGTGTGGCCGTATCCGTGGTCACGGGCCGGCAGACCGAGTCCGAAGCGCTTCTCCCAGCCCTGGGACAGCCAGACCTGGTCAAGGCCGAAGGCGTCGGCGATGTGGTCGTCCTGCACCCGGGTGAGGTGCCACACCAGCCAGGCGATGGAGTTGGCGTCGGGCGCGGGGCGGTGGTTCAGCTCGTGCGGTCCGAGGCCGTCGAGGGCGGCATGGACTTCTTCCCGGATACGGCCGTAGCCGTCGATGAGGATGTCCTTTGCGTGCATGGCGTCCACGATCCCAAACACCGGGCGCTCACGCGTCCGGAACCCAGCTCCCGTGGAAACCGAGCGGCACCCGCCCCGGCAGCCGGACCCGCGCCACCGGCTCCCCGGTGAAGTCCCGCGCGGCGAGGACCACCAGGTCGGCCGCGCCCCGGTCCGGGTTGTGGACATACGCGAGCGCATATCCGTCGTCCTCGGCCGCCGCCCGGCGGTCGGTCGCGTCCCGTGGTACGAACACCGCCTCGCCCGCCGCCGCGCCCCTCGGCAGCCGGTGCACCTGAGTGGTGCCGCGCAGCAGGTCGTGCTTGACCAGCGCGTTGGAGAACGCGTCGGCGCGCGGGGCGGCGCCGTCCGACGCCAGATAGGCGGCCGTCATCTCCGCGGCCGCCGCCGTGTAGCCGTAGCGGTGCCGCCGCGACACCAACGACTCGTTCACGCGCGGGAATTCCTGCGGCCGGTCGTCCAGCACCCGCTGTCGTACCCGCCCGTGGCGCAGGTCGATCGTCCAGCGCTCCAGCTTGGCGGTACCCGTCGCGCTCGGACCGTCCGAGCCGCGGCCGGCGGCGTAGAACGGCGCCGGATACGTCGTCAGGTCGACCACCACCGAGCCGCCCTCGTCGTAGGCGTTGAGCGTGTGCGAGTAGAAGACGGGGTCGATCCCGAACCAGCGGACCGGGCCCCCGGCGCGCGGCATGACGCCCACGCGCGTGGGGTGCTCGCGGTTCCAGACGTAGGGCACCGGCGCGCCCCGCCCGGCCGCCGCGGCGTCGAAGGTGATCGGGACGTCGATGACGACGACATGCTTCTCGGTCAGCGCGAAGTCGTGCACCATCGGCGCGTCCCGCATCGGGATCCGGGTGGTGCGCGTGACGCGCCCCGAGGGGTCGACCACCATGTGCCGGATGTGGTCCCAGGCCGGGTAGTAGGCGATCGCGTGCAGCTCGCCCGCGTGCGCGTCGAACTTGGTGTGCGCGGTGAACGCGCCGTGCAGGGTGCCCTTGAAGTCGTACGTGCCCACCGTGCGCAGCTCGCCGTCGAGTTCGTACGGCAGCGGGCCGCTCTCCTGCAGTGCGAGGATCCGCCCCCGGTAGGGGATCACATGCGTGTTGCAGGGGAAGTCGTCCGGCGGGACCGGGCCCGGGTACGGCTCGCCGAGCCGCTTCGCGACCTGGGCGGAGCGCACCCAGCGGTTGCGGTACCACTCGGCCCTGCCGTCCCGCAGCCGGACGCCGTGCACCATGCCCTCGCCCAGCATCCAGTGCTGGGCCCGGGGATCCTCCAGGCCCAGCACGTTCGGGCCGTTGCGCAGGAAACGGCCGTTCAGCTCGCGCGGGATGCGGCCGGTCACCGGCAGGTCGAACGCCGTGAGTTCCTCGGTGACCGGCGCGAACGCCCCCTCCAGGAAGGGATGGTGACGTGGCGTCAGTTCTTCTGCGGCGCGGGCCGCGGCCGGGCCGGCGCCCAGGCCGGTGAGCGTGCCCGCCGCCGCGAGTCCCGCCGTCCCGCGCAGCACCGTCCGCCGTGAGTGTTCCGCCATGGTGTCCTCCTGACCGTCGTCGTCCTCGCTGACGGTCTTGAGTCTGCGACGGCGGGCGGCCGGAATCAGGAGGCCTGGGGCCCCTCCCGGGGTGGTGCCAGCCCCCCTGCCCCGCCACCTGCCTCCAGGAGTGCGACGAGCGCGTGGGCGGCGGGACTGGTGGCCCTCTCCGGTGGCAGCAGGGCCACGGTCTCGTACTCCGTCTCGCCCGCGCCCTTCAGCGGCAGCGCCGTCAGCGAGGGCCGCTTGTGCCGGAAGTGCCGGGGTACGACCGCGATCCCCAGGTTCTCGTCCACCAGGTCCAGCAGACTGTGCACGTCGTTGACCTCCAGCGCGACCGTGCGCCGGACGCCGGCCGCGGTGAACGCGGCGTCGGTGGTGCGGCGCGGGCCCCAGTCCGGATGGAAGTCCACGAAGACCTCACCGGCCAGGTCCTCGGGGACCAGCACCGCGCCGGCCGAGGCCAGCCGGTGCCCGGGGTGGCACAGCACCGTCATCGGCTCGCTGGTCAGCGACACCGAACGCAGCTGGTCGGTGTCCGCCTGGGTGCGGTAGGCGAAGGCGAGGTCGAGCCGGCCCGCCCCGACCTCCTCGGCCAGCGCCCCCGAACCGGCCTGCCGCAGCCGGATCTCCACATCCGGGTGCCGGCCCCGGAACGCGGCCAGCATCCGCGCCACATGGACCCCGGCGATGCACTGCTCGGTGCCCAGCGCGAGGGTGCCGCGCAGCACGCCCTGCACCGCCGCCACCGCCTCGTGCGCCGAACGCACCTGCGCCAGGATCCGCTCGGCCTCCACCAGCAGCGCCCGCCCCGCCTCGGTGAGCGTCACCCGGCGGGTGGTGCGCACGAACAGCGGGGCCCGCAGCTCCCGCTCCAGCGCCCTGATGGACGCCGAAAGACCCGACTGGGACACCATCAGGCGTTCCGCGGCCCGGGTGAAATGCTGGTCCTCGGCGACGGCGACGAAGTGCTGGAGATGGCGCAGTTCCATGATTGAGCAGCCTAGTCGCTGAATTCCATCGGATTCTCCTGTTGGACCGCTGCCCGGCGGGCGGGGAACAGTGGAGGGCGGTGACCGGGGGCCCGCACGCTCCCGGAAGCCGGGAAGACCCGTGTGCCAACCCCTCTGGAGTCGCGTTGTACACCGCACACCCCGACCGTTACGCCGACCTGCCCTACCGGCGCACCGGACGCAGCGGACTGATGCTCCCCGCGCTGTCCCTCGGCCTGTGGCACAACTTCGGCCCGAACCGGCCCGCCGAGACCCAGCGGGCCATCCTGCGCCGCGCCTTCGACCTGGGCGTCACCCACTTCGACCTCGCCAACAACTACGGCCCGCCGCCCGGCGCCGCCGAGTCCGCGCTCGGCGCGGCCCTCGCGGCGGACTTCGCGCCGTACCGCGACGAGCTGGTCATCTCCACCAAGGCCGGCTATCTCATGTGGCCCGGCCCGTACGGCGAATGGGGCTCGCGCAAGTACCTGCTGTCCTCGCTGGACCAGAGCCTCACGAGGATGGGCCTCGACCACGTCGACATCTTCTACTCGCACCGCCCCGACCCGGACACTCCGCTGGAGGAGACGATGGGCGCCCTGCACTCGGCGGTGCAGCAGGGCAAGGCGCTCTACGTCGGCGTCTCCAACTACTCGGCCGAGCAGACCCGCGAGGCCGCCCGGATCCTCGCCGGCCTCGGCACCCCCCTCCTCATCCACCAGCCGCGCTACTCGATGCTCGACCGGCGCCCCGAGGACGAGGGCCTGCTCGACGCCCTGGACGAACTCCAGGTCGGCTCCATCGCCTACTCCCCCCTGGAGCAGGGCCTGCTCACCGGCCGCTACCTCGACGGCATCCCCGAGGACTCCCGGGCCGCGAGCGACAGCCCCTTCCTGAACTCGGACGCCGTCACCGAGGACCTGGTCGCCCGGCTGCGCTCGCTCGACGAGATCGCGGGCGAGCGCGGCCAGACCCTCGCCCAGCTGGCCCTCGCCTGGGTGCTGCGCGCCGGCCGGGTCACCTCCGCACTGGTCGGCGCGAGCAGCCCCGAGCAGCTGGCGGACAGCGTCGGCGCCCTCCGCAACCTGGACTTCGACGCCGAGGAACTGGCCCGGATCGACGCGATCGTCAAGGCGTAGCGCGACACCGACATGATCCAAACGACAGGCCCTAGCAGGGCTCCGTCGGCTCGCCCGCGCTCCAGACGACCGCCGGGGGCACCACCCGTCCGCACAGCGGATGGCCCTTGGCGTCGGTGAGGGCGAGCCGGCCCACCAGGGCACCGCGCAGCCGCGCCTCGTCGAGCACCTGCGGCGGAACGTCGGCAAGCATCAGCTTGGCGCGCCGGAACATCCGCGACGCCTCCTCCCGCGGGGGCCTGCCGAGCCAGGAGAGGTAGACGAAGCGTCCGCCGAGCCGGTTCTGCACATAGGGGCCGCGCAGCTCACCGTCCGCGGTGAACGTACAAGGCAGCGTCCAGGTCGTCTGCGGGGCGTCGCCGGGCTGCGGGTCGAGCAGCTCGGCGGGCCGGTCCCTGCGCTGGACCGCGACCTCGATCCCGCTGACCCCGTGGAAGCCGGGTCCCGGCCCGCAGTCGCGGCCGGGCAGGGTGTGGCCCTCGATACGCAGTTGCATGCCACCAGTGTGGCCGAGGCGGGGCCGGCCTCTCACCGGGCCGCCCGACGGGGCCCGGGCCGTCGGCCGCCGAGCGCACCGTCGGCCTCGCTCCCCGGCGCGATCGGGAGACGGCCGGTGGCGGAGCCGTCTCCCGGGGCGCACGGTCACCGAGTCGCCCGACGTCGTCGCCCCGCGCCACGTCGCTCGTCCCGCCGGCAGGGTGTCCCACCGCGCGCGGCCGGACCCGCCGCCGGCCAGGCGGTGTCAGGCACCCGCCGATACGCGGTCCAGGAAGCCGAGCACCTGCCGGATGCGGCCCTCGGCGTCCAGCGTGACGACGTCGAACCCCGCCACCGGCGCCGAGCTTTCCCCCGAGGGGGCGTCCCCGGCCTCGCTCACCAGCTCCCAGGTGAACCGCGCGGTGTCGTGATGTCCGTCCACCGTCCCGGGCGGGCGGAAGACGAACCCGGGGAACTGCTCGTGCACCGCCGCGATCACGGCCACGATGCCCTCGTGGCCGCGGACGTCGGCTGGGGGTCCCCTCTCTGGGGATGGGGCAGTGCAGCCGCCGTCCGTGGTCCACGCGGCGGCGATCGCCTTCTCCAGCGCCTCCGGCTCGGTGGCGTTCCCGGCCTCGAAGTAACGGGCGGCCGAGGTCTCGTAACGGTCGGTGTTCGTGGACATGGTGAATCAGCCTCCATCGAGTTCGTCGCTGCTGGTCAGAGCCGGATCCGGGGCTTCGTTGATCCGGTGTGACCACCAGGCCGGAGGGCCGGGGCGGGGTCGATCACCTGCCCGGTGATGCCCGAAGGGGCGGGCACACGCCGCCGCATTCCGGCCAGAACGGACGGTGAATATGCCAACAGACTGGCCGGAAAGGCGTGGTGACAGTGTTTCGGCAGTGGCGATACTCGAACGTCAGGGGCACTTCACCGCACTGGAGCCGCACGGCCGGCCACCAGCGAGGCGACGGGGGAGTGAGGCGTGCACGACGAATTCCTGTGCCATGTCACGGCGTACGGCATGTGCGACGGCCGGCGCATCGGGGTACCGCTCGGCACCTATCGCGCGCCGACGCTGGCCCTCGCCCTGTGGTGGCTGCGGGACCGCGCGTCCTGGATCGCCGAGCGCCTCGACCCGATCCCCGAGGACGCCGCCTTTCCGGCGGGCGCGCTGGTGCCGGTCGGGGACACGGTGGCCGACGTGCCCGCCCTGCTGCGCGCCTGGTGCGCCGACGACATCCGGCAGGAGCGGGTGGCCGACGAGCTGTCGGGCGGCCGGCTGGTGCGGATCGCCGCCAGCGACGACACCACCGAGTACGAACTGCTCGCCGAGTCCGTCGACGCGCTGCGGATGCAGCGCACCCTGCCCGCGCTCGTCATCCCCGTCGCCTGACACGTGTCCGTCGGACCGCCGCCCCCCTCGGCGCCGGGCACACATATGAACCAATCGGTAGAATTCTGGCCATGGCGGAGCGGCCGGTCGCCCCGACGGCGCCGGAACTCGTCCTGGAGACCGACATGGGCTCCACGGTGATGAGTCCGGGCCAGGACTACCTCGTCGGACGCGACCCGTTGAGCGACATCGTCCTCGACGATGCCCGGGTCTCGTGGCACCACGCCGTGCTGCGCTGCGACCACGCACACTGGATCCTGACCGACCAGGACAGCACCAACGGCACCTACGCCGACGGCCGCCGGATCGACGCCTGGGACGTGCGCCCCGGCAGCGTGATCCGCTTCGGCAACCCCACCGACGGCCCCCGCGCCGTCCTCGCCGACGCCCCGCCGGCCGCCCCCGGCCACCCCTGCGCGGTCTCGCTGCCCCAGCGGACCGGCACCTTCCGCCGGCCCAGCAGCGTCCGCCCGCTGCCCCCGCGCACGGTCCGCATCGGCCGGGCGGCCGACAACGACCTCGTGGTGGACGACCTCATCGTCTCCCGCCGCCACGCCGAACTGCGCGCCCACACCGACGGTACCTACGAGATCGTCGACCTCGGCAGCCACAACGGCACCTACCTCAACGGCCGGCCCGTCACCCGCGCTCCCATGGGCCCCGGTGACATCGTGGGCATCGGGCACTCCGCGTTCTGCCTGGTCGGCGACGAACTCCAGGAGTACATCGACACCGGCGAGGTCTCGCTGGACGTCCAGGACCTCAGCGTCGCCGTCGAGCGCGGCAGCAAGGTGCTCCTCGACCACGTGTCCTTCCCGGTGGGCGAGAAGTGCCTGCTCGCGGTGGTCGGACCGAGCGGAGCCGGCAAGTCCACGCTGCTCAACGCCCTCACCGGACAGCGGCCCGCCGACCGCGGCACCGTCCTGTACGACGGCCGTGACCTCTACCGCGACTACGCCGAACTGCGCCAGCGCATCGGCCTGGTCCCGCAGGACGACATCCTGCACCCCCAACTCACCGTGCGCGCCGCCCTGTCCTACGCCGCCGAACTGCGCTTCCCCGAGGACACCGCCGCGCACGAGCGACGCGCCCGGGTGGACGAGGTGATCATGGAACTCGGCCTCGGACACCGTGCCGACCAGCCCGTGCACCGCCTCTCCGGCGGGCAGCGCAAGCGGGTCAGCGTGGCTCTGGAACTGCTCACCAAACCCTCGCTGCTCTTCCTGGACGAGCCGACCTCGGGCCTCGACCCCGGTATGGACCGCTCGGTGATGAACATGCTGCGCGGCCTCGCCGACGACGGCCACACGGTCGTCGTCGTCACACACAGCGTGCTCAGCCTGAGCGTCTGCGACCGCCTCCTCGTGCTGGCCCCCGGCGGCACGGTCGCCTACTACGGGCCGCCCGGCGACGCCCTCGCCTTCTTCGGCTTCGAACAGTGGCCGGAGGCCTTCGAGGCCTTCGAGCACGCCCACGACCGCGACTGGGCGCGGGAGTACCGCGAGTCGCCCTTCCACCGGCACTACGTCGCCGAGGCCAGCACCCAGCCCCAGCACCCCGGGCCGGCCCCCGTCACCGCGGCACCGCCGCCCCGCCCGCGCCGCTGGCTCGCCCAGCTCGGCACCCTGGTCCGCCGCTACACGGCCGTCCTCGCCGCCGACCGCACCTTCCTCCTCGTCATGATCGCCCTGCCGTTCGTCATGGGCGCCATGGCCCGCGCCCTGGCCGGCGGCCGGCTCACCCGGGACACCGCGATGAACACACTGCTCATCCTGTGCGTCGGCGCCGTGCTGACCGGCGCCGCGAACGCGGTGCGCGAACTCGTCAAGGAACGCGTCGTCTACCAGCGCGAACGCGCCGTAGGCCTGCCCCGGTCGGCCTATCTGATGTCCAAGGTCGTCGTGCTCGGCACCATCAGCGTCGTCCAGGCCGTCGTCCTCACCCTGGTCGCCCTCCTCGGCGTCGACCTCAACAGCCCCGGGGACCACGGTGTCCTGCTGCCACCGCTGGCCGAGATCACCCTGGCCGTCGCCCTGCTGGCGTTCACCGCGATGATGCTCGGCCTGCTGATCTCCGCCCTGGTGCGCAAGGAGGAGGTGACGATGCCGCTGCTGGTGCTGCTCGCCATCATCCAGGTCGTGTTCTGCGGAGCGCTGCTCAGACTCGACGGCGTGCCCGGCCTGCAGCAGCTGGCCTGGCTCGTGCCCTCCCGCTGGGCGCTCGGCGCCATGGCCGGCACGGTCGGGCTGTCCCGGATCGTCCCCGGCGAGCTGACCGCCGACCCCCTCTTCCGGCACTCGACGGGCGTCTGGCTGCTCGACATGGTCATGCTGGTGGTGCTCTCCGTCCTCTACGGGTTCGCGGTCGCCCGGCTGCTGCGCCGGCACGAGCCCGCCGTGATGCGGAAGTAGGCGAACGCGATGGCCCCCACGCGGAAGCAGGCGCCCCGATGAGCAGAGCGCCCGGTCCCGGATTCCGGCCCACGCACGTCGTGCCGCGGGGCGGCACGCCCGCCTGGGAGAGCCCCGACCCGGCCCGGCCCACCGTGCCCCTCGACCCGCTGCTGCCGGTCGAACTGGTGGAGCGGCGCGGCGACTGGGGATACATCCGCTGCTCCAACGGCTGGGCCGCCTGGGTCGACAGCCGCCGGCTCGTCGCCGTGCCGGACGACCCGCCCGCCGTGGACGGCACGGGCGGCACCAGCGACCCGCTGCCCCTGCTGGCCCACGCCGAACAGGCCCTGGCCGACTACCGGACCGCGGTGCGGGAACTGGCGGACGGCGTCCTGGACGGAGAGGGCTTCGAGGAACGCACCCGGGGCCTCAGGCTCGGGATCGTGGTCGACGGGGAGTCCATGTGGCTGTACGACCCCGGGGAGAGCCGCTGGGTCTACGGCGACGGACGGCGGCTGACCACCTACGCCACCGACCGTGCGGTCACCGGCGACGACGGGACCGGACAGGCCCCGACCCGGCTGGTCGCACCCGAGAGCGAGCGCTGATGGCACGCGAGACCAGCCTGTTCTCCGGCCGGCCCGCCGAACTGATCGGCCGGCAGGTCGCCGGCTACCTGGTCGAGAGCGAGATCGGGCGCGGCGGCATGGCCGTGGTCTACCGGGCCCGCGATCTGCGCCTGGACCGCACGGTCGCGCTCAAGCTGCTCGCCCCCGAACTCGCCCGCAACGACACCTTCCGCAACCGCTTCACCCACGAGTCCCAGGTAGCCGCGGCGATCGACCACCCGCACATCGTCCCCGTCTTCGAGGCCGGTGAGACCGACGGGGTGCTCTACATCGCCATGCGGTACGTCCCCGGCAGCGATCTGCGCCGCCTCCTCGACCTGCGCGGACCGCTGCCGCTGCCGGACGCCGTGCGGATCGCCGGGCAGGTGGCCTCCGCCCTCGACGCCGCCCACGAGCACGGCCTGGTCCACCGGGACGTCAAGCCGGGCAACATCCTGATCGCCGAGGGCATCGACAGCGACCACCCCGAGCACGTGTACCTCACCGACTTCGGGCTCACCAAGAAGTCGCTGTCCCTGAGCGGTTTCACCAGCGTCGGCCAGTTCGTCGGCACCCTCGACTACGTGGCCCCCGAGCAGATCTCCGGCCGCCCGGTCGACGGCCGCTGCGATGTCTACGGCCTGGCCTGCGTCGTCTACGAGAGCCTCGCCGGCAGCCCGCCGTTCCTGCGCGAGGACGACATGGCCCTGCTGTGGGCGCACCAGTACGACGAGCCGCCCCCGCCGAGCGAAGCCCGCCCCGGCCTTCCCCCGGCCCTCGACCCGGTCTTCGCCAAGGCCCTCGCCAAAAGCCCGGACGCCCGCCACGAAACCTGCCTCGCCTTCGTGTCCGACCTGCGCACCGCCACCGAGTCGGCACCCGGCCCGGCCGGCGCCCACCCGGCGGCGCACGCCGACACGGAGACCGACCACACGTCCACCGGCGCCCCGGAACCCCCGCACTGGGCCGACCCGGTGTTCCCTGCCCCACCGGCCGGGCCCTAGGGCGTGTTGCGAAAGTCCCGCCTGCCGCCCGACGCCTGGCACGCACTCTCGGCGTGCCGGGCGAAATCCCACGTACAACCAGTACGAGGGCTTCCGCCCGGCACTCCCCCAGCCTCCGGCCGGGGGGACCCCCGGAGCACGCACCAGACGCCGCTCGGCCCGCCCTCCGGGCGGACGACGGGACTTTCGCAACACGCCCTAGGCCCTGTCGTCACATTCCCGTCGTCCGTCCGAAGGGCGGGCCCGGCGGCGTCTGGCAGGGGGCACCTCCCACGCCCTCAAGGCAGTGGGGGAGGGAATTTGACGACAGGGTCTAGGACCGGCCCGCCTCGTGTCGCCGGTGCAGTGGCCGGGCCAGCAGAGCGCCCAGGAATCCGGCGGCCAGTCCCCACAGCGCGCCCAGGCCCACGGCCTGCCACAGCCGGGGCCTGAGGAACAGCTCCCCGGACAGCCCGCCGCCCAGGTTGCCGATGCCGAGCAGGGAGAGGCCGTAGTGCGCCGAGACACGGCCCGTCAGACAGATCATCAGCACCGTCAGCGCCAGCGCCACGGCCAGTCGCACGGCGTGCTGCCACAGCCGGACCCGGGCCGGGGAGCGGGCCGCCATCCGGAACGCCACGGCCAGCAGCAGGATCGCGTCCACGACCAGCAGCCACCACCACCGGCCGTCGTAGGCGGTGAGTGAGCCCAGATCGAGCGCGGAGACGTCCGGGGTGCGCAGGATCACGTCCAGGACATGCGGCATCGGCAGGCCGAACGGCCCGTCCACCCGGCCGTTCCAGGTCGCTCCCAGGCCGAGGGTGAGGGCCAGCCAGGCCAGATTGGGCAGGCCCAGCAGGATCAGCGCGAAGGTCGCCGAGGCATGCCCGCGGATGGCCGCCGTGATCAGCGCGGTGACAAGACCGACCGCGACGTACGCGAGCAGCAGGACCACCATCGCGTGTGCCGCGGGCCGCACCGACTCCTGGCACCGCAGCAGCCGCCCCGGCAGCGGGGCCCCGCGGGCGACCAGCAGCGCCAGCAGCAGCACTCCGGCGAGCCACAGCATGCCGAACAGCACCGTCAGCGGCACGTCCGTGGTGAACCCGATCTTCGGCGCCGCGTCGAACAGCCCGGTCAGATCGCTCAGCGTGCCACTGCCCACGTCCACGGCGAAGCTCTGCCGGGCGGCGAAGGCCAGGCCGATCAACGCGAGCAGCCACAGCACCGCGATCCGGGCGGCCCAGCCGGCCAGCTCCCCGGCCGAGGCGACCGCCCGGTGCCGCAGCGGGCGCAGAAAGCCCGCGCCGGTCACCAGCGCCCCGGCGAGCGTCACGGACAGCGGGATCACGGTGAGTCCGGCGTGCGTCTGGGCCAGAGCCCCGGCGTTCCCGGAGAGCTTCACGCTGCCGCCGACCGCCGTGACCAGGGTCGCGGCCACCACCCTCGGGAACGCGCCGTCCGGCAGATCCGCCGCTCCCGCCGCCCACAGCCCGAGCGCCGCGACCAGCACCATGACGGCCAGCCCGGTCAGCACCGCCGCCACGGCCGGCGCCCAGCCATGTCGGGCGACGGGCCGCGCGGAGACGGTCGGAGGACTCACGGTTGACACGCTAGACAGCGGTCCGGCACCCCGCCCGCCGGGTGGGCCGTCCGCGTCGGCTTGCGAGCCTGACCGCCTTCGGACACACAATGGGATCACTGTGCAGCCAAGTGCACCAGTACACCGTCACCGGTGCACCGAACGGGTCGTGACTGAGAAAAAGCCGCGCATCGCACCGCGCATCGCACCACGTATCGCGACGATCGCGACGGAAATGAGTGCTCGTGAGCGCCGAACCTCCGTCTTCCGGCCGCCCGACCGGACCGCCCTCCGGCCCGCTGTCGGGCTCCTCTCGTCCTCCCTCCGGACCACCGCCCGGCCGGCCGCTGGGCGGCGCGGGATCCCCGGGGCCGCACGGGCCGTGGTGGAAATCCGTTCCGCGCGTCAGCGCCCTCGCCGCCGCGGTCGTCGCCGCCGTGGTCCTCGCGGTGGTCTTCACCCGTCCGGGTGGCGGTTCCGCCGCCAAGGGCGAGGTCTTCCTGCAGTCCGCGAGCAGCAGCGGCCAGGACCCGTTCACGGAGTCGACCGCGAAGCAGAGTTCCGCGCCGCCCCCGCCCGCCGCCTCCGCCGCGGCCACCGGCACGGCCAACGCGGTCCAGGGCGTGCAGGGCGGGGCGCCAGGCCTGTACAGCGGCACTCAGCGGACGCCCGCCTGCGACATCGAGCGCCAGATCAAGGCCTTCCAGGCCGACCCGGGCACGAACAAGGCGTTCGCCTCCGTGGCCGGCGTGCAGCCCTCCGGCGTCCCCGCCTATCTGCGCTCGCTCACCCCGGTCCAGCTCCGTGTCGACACCCGCGTCACCAACCACGGCTACCGGGGCGGCACCGCCACCGCCTACCAGTCGGTGCTCCAGGCGGGCACCGCCGTGCTGGTCGACAGCCATGGCGTGCCCCGGGTGCGCTGCGCCTGCGGCAACCCGCTGACCCCGCCGGTCGCCCAGAAGACCACGCCGAAACTGGTGGGCCCCCGCTGGTCGGCGTACCGGCCCTCGAACGTGGTCGTGGTGACCCCGGCACCGGCGATCGTCAACATCTTCGTGCTCTACGACCCGCACCACGACGACTGGATCCACCGCCACCGCGGCGACCAGGACTGCCGGCACGACCAGCACGGCAAGCCGCCGGAGCACCCACATCCGTGGAACCCGCCGACGCCGTCCACGTCGGGCAAGCCGAGCCCGTCGGCATCGACGTCCTCGTCCTCGTCGCCGTCGTCCTCGTCGAGTTCGTCCCCGTCGTCCCCGTCGTCCTCCTCGTCCTCCTCGTCGTCCCCATCCTCCTCGTCCTCGTCTTCGTCGTCTTCATCCCCTCCTTCTTCGTCCTCGCAGTCGTCGTCCGCGCCCTCGGAGTCGACGTCCTCGTCCTCGCCGTCGGAGTCGAAGTCCTCGGAGCCGCCCTCGTCCGGGTCGACGTCGCCGGGGTCGCAGTCCCAGTCCCAGTCCTCCCAGTCCTCGCAGTCCCAGTCGCAGTCCCAGTCGCGTTCGGCGTCGACCGCGCCCTCCTCCGCCGGGCCGGCGTCATCGTCCGCAGGCCCTCCGTCGAGCGAGAATGACACCGGGGGCGTGACCGAGGAGCCTCAGGGCTCGCCCTCGACGTGAGCGGTCGTGGCCTGCCGCGCACCGTGACCCTCGCCACTGTGAGCGGTCGGCGAACGCCTCGGGGGACTGCCGGGCCCGGCTCGGGGTAGCAGGACAGATGCAACAGGCGACCGGTCGTACCGGGCATTCGAGAGAGACAGCATGATCAACCATCTGGGCGGGGAAGTGATACCGACTGGTTTCGACGTACCCGTGGAACCGCTGCGACGCGCGGCGCACTACACCGGCGAACCCGGATGCATCGCCGAGGCGCGCGACTTCGCCTCCCGTTTCCTCCAGCAGTTGCGTACCGAGTGGTGCGCCGCCGTCGACCGGCGCGCCGACGGCGAGCTGCTCCTGGTCGTGAGCGAACTCGTCACCAACGCCGAACAGCACAGCGACGGCCCGTACATCCTGGAACTGGAAGGGACGGACAGCGCCGTCACGGTGTGCGTCTACGACAGCAGCTCCGCACTGCCCCGGCGCTACCCCAAGGACCCCGTCCGCGTCGGACGCCACGGTCTGGAGATCGTGCACGCCCTGGCCTCGGAGGTCATCGTCGAGCGGGTGCCCGTGGGCAAGCGGGTGCGCGTCCGCCTGGCACTGGACGGCTGAGCCAGGGGCCGGGGCGGGGCCGCCTCAGCCGCAGCCCAGTTCGCCGAGCATGCCCCGGCGCAGCCGGGAGATGATCCGCTTGATCAGCCGGGACACATGCATCTGGGAGCAGCCGAGCTGTTCCCCGATCTCGGCCTGGGTGGCCTCCTCGACGAACCGCAGATGGATGATCCGCCGGTCCCGCTCGCTCAGTTCCGCCATCAGCGGGGCGAGCGCGTGGACATCCTCGACGAGCCGCAGCCCCTCCTCCTCCACGCCGATGAAGTCCGCGAGCACGGACTCACCGTCCCCCGGCCCGTCCCCGCTGAGCGCGGCGTCCAGGGAGGCGGAGTGGTACCCGTTGGAGGCGAGCTGGCCGTCGACCACCTCGTGCTCGGAGATGTTCATCAGCGTCGCCAGCTCGGCCACCGTCGGGTCCCGGTCCAGCCGGCTGGACAGCTCCTCGCGCGCCTTGGCCAGCTCCACCCGCAGCTCCTGGAGCCGGCGCGGCACATGCACCGCCCATGTGCTGTCCCGGAAGAACCTCTTGATCTCACCGACGATGTAGGGCAGTGCGAAGGTGGTGAACTCCACCTCGCGGGCCGGCTCGAACCGGTCGATGGCCTTGATCAGGCCGATCATGCCGGTCTGGACGATGTCCTCCATGTCGTCCCCGCGGCCCCGGAACCGCCCGGCGGCGAACCGCACCAGCGACATGTTCATCTCGATGAGGGTGTTGCGCGCGTACTGGTACGCGTGAGTGCCCTCCTCCAGCTCGGTCAGCCGGCGGAAGAACTGACGGGACAGCTCCCGTGCGTCACGGGGGGCGACAGACGCCGGGTCCGTGATCTCCGCGACCTCTGCCTGCGACCGGATCCCGGCGGTTTTCATTGCCTCTCCCACGAACGTCACGGTCGTACGTCTGCTTCGGTGGCGACTACCCCAGGTCGGGCCGGGCATGCACACGCCGCCGAGGCCTGTCCGGAAACGAACCGTGTCCCGCACCTTCATCCGTACGGATGATCCGGCGGCCCGGCCGATGAGTTCCGGCGCCGGGACCGGTCGACACTGACGACCGCGTTCCCCGCCCAGGAGGTACTCATGACCACCGACGGATTCCTCACGTGTCTGTGGTTCGACGGCCAGGCCGAGGAGGCCGCCGCGTTCTACGTCTCGGTCTTCCAGAACTCCGGCATCGGCCGTGTCAGCCGCTACACCGACGCCGGACCCGGTGAGACCGGCTCCGTGCTGACCGTCGAGTTCACCGCCAACGGGCAGAAGTTCATCGCGCTCAACGGCGGCCCCCAGTTCACGTTCAACGAGGCCATCTCCTTCCAGATCCTCTGCGCGGACCAGCAGGAGATCGACCACTACTGGACCAAGCTCACCGAGAACGGCGGCGAGGGCGGCCCCTGCGGCTGGCTCAAGGACCGGTACGGCGTCTCCTGGCAGGTCGTCTACGACCGGCTGCCCGAGATGATCCACGACCCCGACCAGGAGCGGACCGCCCGCGCCTTCAAGGCCATGATGGGCATGGGCAAGCTGGACGTGGCCGCCCTGGAGAAGGCGTACGCGGGGGAGTAGTACGGCAGCTGGATCAGCGCCATCGACAGCGCCCAGCCCCACCCCCGTGCCCACTGCGCGTCATCCGCGCCGACGGCCGCGTGGTGGCGTTCTCGGTCCCGGAGGACGCGAGCCGCCGTACCGGCAGGGCGGCCCACCGGGGGAACCGGCGGGCGATCAGGCGCTGGACCAGCGGGGCGTCGAGGTCGACATCGTCCGCGTGCATCTTCTGCGGCTTGCGGCCGTCATGGGCACTCATCGCGGCCCATCCCAGCTCCTCGGCACCCTCGCTGTCGAGCGGGTTCTCCCCGGACTCAGATCCGGTCGGCCGCGATCAGCAGATACTGGAAGCTGCCGTTGCGGTAGGCGTCGAGAAACGCGTCTTCGATGCCCGTGACCAGGTGGTCGGCCTGCTTGCGCAGCTCCCAGTACGGGATCGTCGCCTCGGTCAGGTCCTCCACATGGACCGGCACCAGCCGGTTCTTGGCCATCGCCCGGAAGTACTCCGACCTCGGGTGGATATCGCAGATGTAGTGCGCGTTGATCAGGGACACCTCACGCGAGGCCCGGCCGTAGGTGTCGTTGTAGCAGCCGGTGATCGTCACATAGCGGCCGCCCCGGCGCAGCAGCCGGGCGTGCTCGGCGAAGAGCAGCTCCAGCTCGACGTACATCGTCGACTCGTTGTTCCACGAGGCCGCGTACGCACCCGACTCGAAACCGGTGTCCAGCATGTTCCGGTGGTGGTAGCGGACCTTGTCGTCGACTTCGCGCTTGCGGGCCATGTCGTTGGCGAAGTCGGCCTGCTTGGCGGAGATGGTGACCCCGTCGGCGTGGCAGCCGTAGCGCAGATTCGCCACGACGCTGCCGCCGCCCCGGCCGCAGCCTGCGTCGAAGACCCGGTCGGTGGGCGTGAGCGCGCCGAGGCGGCCGGCGAGCAGCTCGGCCTGGGCGTGCTCCAGCCGGTGCAGTTCGGTGGTGATCCGCGCCTTGCGCAGATCGGGGTCGGGCTCGTCGAGCACCGTCCAGTCGGGGTCGCCGATGCCGTAGTGGTGGTGGTACAGATCGTCGAGCTTTCCGAGTTCGAGGTTGACCGGGTTCTCCTCGGCGTTCCAGTAGTCCGCGACGCGGTTCTGGTACGTGGACTGGGTCGGCACCGGAGCTGACGTGGTGGTCTTGGTCTTCCGGGCGACAGGGGCGGTGGTCAACAGTTGCTCCTCGAAGTGTTGCTGATGGTGTTTCAGTTGAGCTGTGGGTCTCCGCTACCAGTAGTCGGGCAGGTGGTAGCGGTGGCTGTTGGTGGCGTGCCACTCGTGGTTGCCCGCGACCCAGGCGGCGAGCCCCTCGGCGTAGCGCGCGATCACCGGCGAGGTGGCCGCCAGAGCGGCGGACTCCTCCTCGAAGGCCTCCATGATCCGGTTGTGGATCTCCACGGACTTCAGATAGGCGGCCTTCAGCCCGCGCCGCTCGTTGGCCGCGATCACCTGGGGCAGATTGAGATGGTCCGGGTCGCTCGCCAGCTCCTTGGTGAACGAGTACAGGTCGTTCACGAGCGTGGTCGCGTTGGAGGCGAGGGCGGTGATCCGCTGGATCTCCGGGCGGGCGTAGACCGGCTCGGGCAGTTCATAGCCGTCCACCGCGTCGACGAGCGACAGACAGGGGCGGAAGTTGTTGAACTGCCGCATCACCAGGTACTCCCAGATCCGCGGCGTGTACTTGGTCTCCATCCAGGCGGCCTCGCCGAGGTAGCCCATGTGCAGCCGGGCCATGTCGTGCACGAACCGGGCGGTCTGGCTGGGCGTGGCGAAGCTCGCGTAGTCCGCGAGGGCGAAGTGGTACGAGCGCAGCGGACCGTCGGCCTGGATGCCCTCGCGCCACTCGGCCTCCAGCTCCGGGATGCCGTGGTAGGGATCGAGCGCCGACTGCGCGATGATCAGCGGGCCGCCGAGGCCGCGGCGCGATCCGCCCCGCCCTTCGTCCTCCTCGCAGTAGCAGGAGTCCACGATGTTCTCGGCGAGCAGGAACTTACCGGCGGCGGTGAGCCGGTCCAGGTCGAGGCCGCCCGGATGCTGGAGTACGACGGCCCGGCCGAACTGGAAGCCGGAGAAGTCCCCGTTCCATGCCTCGGGGAACAGGTCCAGCTCGCGGGCCCAGGCCTCCAGGCGGCGGTCGATCTCGGCCGCCTTCTCCGGGTCGGCCGGAACGGCCGGCCGATGGTGGATTCCGGGGATGACACCGGTGCGCCGCGCCGGGCGCAGGCTCTGGGCGATGTTCGGCGGGCCGGGCAGGGTGTACGTGGATGTGCTCATCGGTGTGCTCCAGACCGTCAGTCGGCGGTCCGGCCGAGCTGGACGTTCTCCAGGACCCCCGCCGCGTCGGGGACCAGGATGGCCATCGAGTAGTAGGCGGTGACCAGGTAGTTGATGACGGCCTGCTCGTTGATGCCCATGAAGCGGACGTTCAGACCCGGCTGGAACTCCTCCGGGATACCGGTCTGATAGAGGCCGATGACCCCCTGGTCCGCCTCACCGGTGCGCAGCGCGATGATGCTGCTGGTGTGGTCGTCATTGATCGGGATCTTGCTGCACGGATAGATCGGGACCCCGCGCCAGGCCGGGATCTCGTGCCCGTCCACGTTCGCGGAGCCGGGTACCAGCCCGCGCCGGTTGCACTGCCGGAAGAAGGCCGCGATCGCCTTGGGGTGGGCCAGGAACACCTTGGTCTTGCGGCGCATGGACAGCAGCTCGTCCATGTCGTCCGGGGTCGGCGGGCCGGTGAGGGAGCTGATCCGCTGCCCGTAGTCGATGTTGTGCAGCAGACCGAACTCCCGGTTGTTGACCAGTTCCCATTCCTGGCGCTCGCGGATCTCCTCGACCGTGAGGCGCAGCTGCTGCTGGGTCTGGTCCATCGGGTTGTTGTAGAGGTCGGCGACCCTGGAGTGCACCCGCAGCACGGTCTGGGTGAGGGACAACTCGTATTCGCGCGGGGCGAGTTCATAGTCGACGAAGCCGCCGGCCAGGGTCTCCTCGCCGACATGGCCGGCCTGCACCGGGACCTCGGCCTCGCCCTTGCGGTTCATCGGCATCCGCTGCCGCTCGACATAGGCCTGGAGATGGGCGCCCAGCGACGGCACCCGGTCCATGACCTCCTCGACGACGGCCCAGGGCAGCGCCAGTACCACGGCCGCCGTCTCCGCCCGGACCGAGGTGAGCCACAGAGGATCCGACTGGCCGACCGCCTCGTCGCCCATCTGGTCGCCGTCGGTGACGACCCCGATGATCTCCTCCTCGCCGTACTTGCCGGCCGCGTAGCGGGTGAACCGGCCGTGCACCACGAGATAGGCCTCGGTCACCGGCTGTCCGGCCTCGAACAGCACCTGCCCGGCGCGCACTTCACGGGACTGGAACCGGCCGGCGATCTCGGTCAGCACGTCCAGGTCGTCGTAGCCGCGCAGGATCGGCAGTTCGGTGAGGGTCTGCGGGATGACCCTGATGTCGTCCGCGCCGTTCTGCTCGAAGCTCACCCGGCCCCGCCCGGTACGCAGCGTCAGGCGCCGGTTGACCCGGTAGGTGCCGCCCTTGACGTCCACCCACGGCAGTGTCTTCAGCAGCCACCGGGAGGTGATGGCCTGCATCTGCGGTTCGGACTTGGTGGTCGTGGCGAGCTGGCGTGCCGCCCGGGTGCTCAGACTGGTCAGCTGGCGGTCGGCGGTCGGATCGGGTTCGGGCTCGTCGACGGCGGAACCGATGACGCTGTCCGGTGTGGACACATTCCCTCCAGCGGAGAGGTGAACAGGCGGGATCTGAAAAGTGGGTGGTGCGCGAGGTGACGGTGCGCAGGGACAAGCCAAACAGCCGTGGTGATCTAGGGATACGGCGCAAAGGGGGCGGTTGCGTGATGTGGTTGCGTAAACCAGCGTTTCGAGGTGGAAAGGGGCGCGTTACGTGATCATGCGCCGGTCGCCCTCGTTCGCCGCGCGGGCCGGCGGCGGGATGACTAGCGTGAGCTTCGGGACATAGCGCCCGAGGTGGGGATCAACCGCACGGGACACACATCAGGAGGGCCGCGAGCATGGCCGTGCAACCCGAGGGAACACCCTGTTGGGCCGATGCGATGTTCAGCGACGTCGAGGGAGCCAAGCGCTTCTACAGCGACGTCCTCGGCTGGACCTTCGGCGAGTCGTCGTCGGAGTACGGCAACTACACGCAGGCCTATGCGGACGGCAAGGCGGTGGCCGCCGTCGTCCCGCCCATGCCCGGCCAGGAGGGCCAGTCGCAGTGGTGCCTGTACTTCGCCTCGCCGGACGCCGCCGCCACCGTGGGCAGGATCCGGGAGAACGGGGGCGAGGTGCTGATGGAGCCGATGCAGGTCGGTGACTTCGGCACGATGTGCCTGGCCCGGGAGCCCAGCGGGGCCGTCTTCGGCGTATGGCAGGCCGGCACCCACGAGGGCTTCGAGGCGGTCGCGACCCCGGGGGCCTACTGCTGGGCGGAGGTCTTCACCCGGGAGCCCGAGAAGGCCGACACCTTCCTCAGCGCCGTCTTCCCGTACCGGATGAAGCAGATCGAGGACCAGGCCGTCGACTTCCGGATGTTCGACATCGGTGAGAAAACCGTCCTCGGCCGGATGCGGATGACGGACGACTTCCCGCCCGAGGTGCCGTCGTACATCAATGTCTATTTCACCGTCGACGACTGCGACGAGGCCGTGGCGCGCGCCACCAAGCTCGGCGGCGTCCTCCGCTTCGGGCCGATGAGCAGCCCCTTCGGCAGGTTCGCGGCGCTGAGCGACCCGCAGGGCGCGAACTTCTCGGTGATCGACATCACCACCACGGAGGGCGAGATGCCGGCGACCAAGGACGTCTGACCTGCTCCCCGGGCCGGGCCCCACGGCCGGCCCCGTGTCCATGGCATGATCGTGCACATGCGTGAACGTGTGGTGGCCGCGTGCGACGGGGCTTCGAAGGGAAACCCCGGACCGGCCGGATGGGCGTGGGTGGTCTCCGACGACGAGCGGACCGCCGCCCGCTGGGAGGCGGGCCCGCTCGGCCGGGCCACGAACAACGTCGCCGAACTGACCGCCCTGGAGCGGCTGCTCACGGCCGTCGCGCCGGATGTGCCGCTGGAGGTCCGCATGGACTCCCAGTACGCGATGAAGGCCGTCACCACCTGGCTGCCGGGCTGGAAGCGCAACGGCTGGAAGACGTCGGCCGGCAAGCCGGTCGCCAACCAGGACCTGGTCGTGCGCATCGACGAGCTGCTCGACGGCCGGTCCGTGGAGTTCCGCTACGTCCCGGCCCACCAGGTCGACGGCGACCCGCTGAACGACTTCGCCGACCGCGCCGCCAGCCAGGCCGCCTCCGTCCAGGAGCCGGCCGGCAGTGACCTCGGCTCCCCGGAGCCGCCGCCCTCGCCCGACACCCCGAAGGCGGCCGCCCCGCGCAAGAAGGCGCCCCGCCGCACCGGCGGCGGAGCGTCCTCCCGCACCATCAAGGCGAAGTTCCCCGGCCGCTGTCTGTGCGGCCGCTCCTACGCGGCCGGCGAGTCCATCGCCAAGAACGCGCAGGGCTGGGGCCACCCGGAGTGCCGCACGGCCGCCGAGGCCTGATCAGCCGGCCTGGGGCGCCCTCAGCTGTCGTAGGTGTAGAACTTCGTGTGATCCAGCAGATCCGCCGGACGCACGTCGTTCCACGGCTTCATCGTCTCGTTCAGGTCGATGACGTCCGGAGTGTCCCCGTCCGGCACGTACGGCGCGTCCGGGTGCCGCTGCTGCCACTGCGCCCACAGCTTGTCGACGAAGGCGTGGTGCAGCCAGAACACCGGGTCGTTGGGGGAGGCCCCGGTGGCCATCTGCCCGCCGACCCAGACATGGACACGGTTGTGCAGATTGACCCCGCGCCATCCCTCCAGGTGGTTGCGGAAGCCGTCCGAGGCGCTGTTGTACGGCGCCATGTCGTACGTCGGTATGGACAGCACCGACTCCACCTCCGCGCGCGTGGGCAGCTCGCGCACGGCCGTGCCGAGCGAGCGGCGCAGGAACGTACGGCCGTCGACCCGGATGCTGATCGGCCAGTCGCCGGCCGCGGCGGCGAACGGGCCGTCCATCACCCTGCCGTCCGTGCTGCGCCCGGTGCCGCCGAGGAAGTCCGGCGCCCAGAGCGCGGCACGTGTCGTGCGGTCGGTGCTCCAGTCCCAGTACGGCAGTGCGACCGAGGGATCCACCGACTGCAGCGCCTGCTCGAAGTCGAGCAGGAACCTGCGGTGCCAGGGCAGGAAGGACGGGGAGCGGTGGCCTGTCCGCTCCCCGGTGTCGGTGTCCGACATGATGAACTCGTTGTGCGCGCGGACGAACGCGTCGTAGCGTCCGTCGCGCTTCAGCTGCACGACGGCGCCCACGAAGCGCTTCTTCTCGTCGGCGGTCAGGACGGCCTGGTTCTTGCGTACGGTCATGGTGTGCGACGCTCCGGAAAGTCCTTGCGGGGGCGGTCAGTTGGCGGGGAAGGGCAGCAGCCGGGCGCCCTGCAGCTCGTCCACGGCGGCACGGGCGGCGGCGCGCGGGGTGGCCACCGGGTCGTAGTGGCTGACGACGCTGATCCAGCTGCCGTCGGCGTTGCGCATCACATGCAGCCGGACGCCGTCTATCAACACCTCGATTCCGCCGCCGTGTTCATGGTGGTGGCCGCCGCCGCTCATCGGACGGCCCTGTATCCGGCGGCCCCGGTAGACCTCGTCGAAGGTCTCGGGGGGCTGCGGCATCGGCCCCGGGTGGTGGCCGGCGGCCGAGGCCGTGGGTGCCGCGAGGGTGGTGACGGCGGCCGTCGCGGCGAGTGCGGCCGTCGCGGTGAGCGCGCGGCGCCGGGTGATGTCGGGCATACGGGTCCTCCTGGAGAGTGATCCGGTGGTGACGACGCATGCCTATCGGGGGTTCGGGGACCGGGAGAAATCACCGGGAACCGGTTCGCTCTGATCCGGACAATGAGGTACATGTCGTACAGGGTTGAACCAAGATGATCTTGTTGCGGGGGCGGTGGGATCGGTGCCGGAACGGGTAATTCCTTGCCCCGCCGGCCGCGATCGCGGTGTTCCTTCTCGGTGGCCGCCCGTCCGAGTGGCCCGGCTCACCACGCCAAACTGACGCGATCGGGAGGTCCGGCCACCCTGTTGCCGTGCGGAGCCGCTCGACCGCTTCGGGTGACCGTCACGCCTGAGCGGCTCCGCCCATGACCGTGCCCGGCTCGACCGGATGATTGGTGAATAGGCATTCACTCGGTAAGGTGAATTGTCATTCACCCTGCACCCGTGTCGTCCACAGGAGCGCCGATGGACCAGCCCGCCCCGATATCCCGGCCGCCGGCCGGAGTGCTCCGGATGCGCGACCGGCTCACCATCCCGGTGCTGGCGTCGGGCGGCATCCTCATGGCGGTCATGCAGACCGTCGTCGTCCCGCTGCTGCCGGACCTGCCCCGGCTCACCGGCGCGTCCGCCGCGACCGTCTCCTGGACGGTCACCGCCACCCTGCTGTCCGGCGCCGTCCTCACCCCGGTGCTCGGCCGGGCCGGCGACATGTACGGCAAGCGCCGGGTGCTCATCGCCGCGCTCTCGCTGATGACGATCGGCTCGGTGATGTGCGCCCTGACCTCGGACATCGGCGTGCTCATCGCGGCCCGCGCGCTCCAGGGCGCCGCCGCCTCCGTCGTCCCGCTGTCGATCAGCATCCTGCGCGACGAACTCCCGCCGGAGCGGCGCGGCTCGGCCGTGGCGCTGATGAGTTCCACCGTCGGCATCGGCGCGGCCCTCGGCCTGCCGCTCGCCGCGCTCGTCGTCCAGTACGCCGACTGGCACACCATGTTCTGGATGACCGGTGCCCTCGGCGCGGCGGGTGTCGTGGCGACCTGGTGGGCGGTCAAGGAGTCGCCGGTGCGCGAGCCCGGCCGCTTCGACGTGCTCGGTGCCCTCGGGCTCACCGCCGGACTGGTCTGCCTGCTGCTGGGCGTGTCCCAGGGCGGCACCTGGGGCTGGGGCAGCGCCCCGGTCCTCGGCCTGTTCCTGGCGGCCGCCGGAGTCCTCGCCCTGTGGTGGTGGCAGCAACTGCGCACCGGGCGGCCGCTGGTCGACCTGCGGCTGGTGTCCCGGCCCCGGGTGGGCCTGTCGCATGTGGCCGCCCTGCTCACCGGGTTCGCCTTCTACGCCAACTCGCTGGTCACCGCCCAGCTCGTGCAGGCGCCGAAGGCCACCGGCTACGGCCTGGGCCTGTCGATCGTCGCCACCGGCCTGTGCCTGCTGCCCGGCGGTGTGACCATGCTGCTGCTCTCGCCGGTGTCGGCCCGTATCTCGGCCGCGCGCGGGCCGCGGATCACCCTCGCGCTGGGCGCCGCCGTCATCGCCTGCGGCTACGCGGTCCGCATCGCCGACAGCCGTGACCTGTGGATGATCATCCTGGGGGCCACCGTCGTGTCGACGGGGACCACGCTCGCCTACTCGGCGCTGCCGACCCTCATCCTGCGGGCGGTCCCGGCCGCGCAGACCGCCTCCGCCAACGGCGTCAACGTCCTCATGCGCACCATCGGCCAGGCCACCTCCAGCGCCGCCGTCGCCGCCGTCCTCGTGCACCACAGCAGCCCGGTCGGCGGCGTCCCGATCGCCACCCTGCACGGCTATCAGCTGGCCTTCGCGATGGCGGGCGCCGTCGCCCTCGCGGCCTGCGCGGCCGCCCTGACCATCCCGGGCGACGCTCCCGCGGACGGCACCACCCGTGCCGGGGACGCCGCCGAGGCCGCCCGCGACGAGGCGCTGGAGGGAGCATGACGCCCCGGTCCGTGACGAGCACCCCCGTACGCCGGGACGCCGAGGCGACGAAGGCCGCCATCCTCCAGGCCGCCCGCCGGCTCCTGGCCCGGCACGCGCACGCCGACATCACGCTCAAGGCGGTCGCCGAGCTGGCCGGGGTCAGCCCGCCGCTGATCGTGAAGTACTTCGGCAACAAGGACGCCCTGTTCGCCCGCGTCATGTCCTTCGACACCGACGCGGACGCCCTGCTGGACGCGCCGCTCGCCGGTCTCGGCCGGCACATGACCCGGCACGTCGTCGCCAGCCAGCGCGAGCGCGGTGTCGACCCGCTGCTGCGGATCGTCTTCGCCCCGATGCACGGCGACCACGGCGACATCCTGCGCGCCAACTTCCGCGCCCAGGTGACCGATCGCCTCGCCGCCCGGCTGACCGGCCCCGACGCGGGCCTGCGCGCCGAACTCGCCGTCGCCGCACTCGTCGGCCTCGGCGTGATGTACGGCATCGCGCGCGGGCCCTGCCTGCGCGCGAGCGACCTCGACACCATCGCCGACCGCTACGGTCCCCTCGTACAGGCCCAGTTGACCCCCGCCCCCGGAACCTGAGCGCGGCCCGCCGGTCCCGATCCGGTCAGCGCAGGAGGCGGTCGAGGAAGGCGTTGCCGAACACCCGGTGCGGGTCCAGGCGGTCCAGGGTCGCGACCGCCTGCCGCCACACCTGCGGCCCGAAGGTCCCGGGCACCGTCGTGCCGAGCACCTCCTCGTCGGCCCAGGCGGCGCCGGCCGTGTAGCCCCAGCCCTTGGACCACTCCACGCGGGCGAGGGCGGGTCCGCCGTCGTAGCGGTCCAGCAGGAACCGCTCCAGCTCGCGCAGGAAGGCACCGGCGTACGGCGTGCCGGGCAAGGTCAGCACGTCCAGCCACACCGCCGTGTCCCACTCGGGACGGTCCGCGCTCGGCCGCAGCGCGGACAGCAGCGGCGCCCGCGCGCCGGGCGCACCGGCGCCGGCCGGGTCGTCCAGACCGCTGACCCGGATCTCCACCGAGCCGTTGACCGGGAAGCGGCCCCGTGCCGCGTACGCGGCCAGCCGCTCCCGGTAGAACCGGGTGAACTCGTGCACCACCCGCTGCACTCCGGCGCGCGTGGTGAGCACCGCGTATCCGCTCGCGGTCACCCGCAGGGTGGTCGGCCGGACGTACAGCAGTGTGTTCTTCGACGGCCCCCACAGATCGCCGGAGCCCGTGGCCGCGAGCCCCAGCGAGGCCACGGCCAGCTGCGCGGCGCCGAGTTCCGGCGCCAGGTACCAGGCCGCGTCCGCCACCAGCCGCCCCACCAGATCGGCCACGGGCCGCGGGACGTTGTCGGAGAAGGGATAGTTGTACGGCGTGGTGACCCGCCGTGCGCCGGCCGGCCGGACCGGCGCGACGCTCCACTCCTTCAGCCAGGGGTACTCGGTGAAGGCGAACCAGATCGCCTCGACCCGGCCCGAGCGGCGTACAAAGCTCTCCAGTGAGCGGCCGCCGGAGCCGGGCGCAGCGAACAGTTCACGGGCCGGGATGTCGGTGCGGCTCACGCAGCGCAGCGCGGTGTCGGGGCCGGCCCGCAGCACCACCTCGGTGACGAAGGCCCGGCCGAGATGAGTGAGCAGCGCGGCGCAGTCCGCCTCCGCGCGGTGGAACGTCCGCAGCACATACGCCCCGCTGCCCGCGTCCCACACCACCGCCGTCAGCTCCAGGACACGGTTGCTCAGCGAGCCGTAGGTGCTTCCCGGCGGCGGGCGTTCGCCGTCGGCCGGTACCGCGGTGCCGTGCGCGCCGATCGCCAGGGCGCCGCCCAGGGTCAGGTCGCCGGGCGCGGGCGTCGCGGTCAGACCCAGCCCGTGCCCCGCCAGGAACGTGAGCAGGGCCTCCAGGGTGACTCCGGCGCCGGCGCGGACCGTCGCGTCCGGCTCCAGCGCCAGTCCGGTCAGATGCGGGGCGGTGTCCACCAGCAGGACGGGGCTGTCCGCCCGCGTGCCCTCGGTGACGGTCAGCGGGGACCAGCCGTGCGAGCGGCCCCGCGCGCGGACCCGCCAGCCGTGCCGCCACGCCCAGTCGACCACGGCGAGCACCTGCTCCGGCCCGGTCGGCGCACAGGCCCACAGCCCCTGTGCGGTGATCTCACCCGCCCAGTTGCGGTACGCCGAGCGGTAGAGCGCCACTTGCGCCGGGAACCCCGGCAGTTCGGCTGCGGCGACGGCCGGATCGGCCGCGATCAGTACCGGTACCGCGGCCAGCGCGGCGGCGGAGCGCAGCAGGCCCCGCCGGCTGAGTGGACCCGAACTTCCGCTCTCCGAAAGGGAGTTGTCCGTCGAACGATCGATCACGCGGCCACGCTAGAGGCCGCGGTGCACCCCCCGGTGTCGCAGGGACCCGATTCACCCGTGTGGGTGAAAGCGCACAGTCGGCCCGGCGGAGCGGTTCGTTCCACCCGCTGCGGTCCCGGGTGACAGACTGGCGTCATGGACGAACGCGTATTCCGCAGGTCGGGTCAGTGGGCATCGGTGATCGGTCTCGGCACATGGCAGCTGGGCGCCGACTGGGGAGACGTGGACGACAAGGAGGCCCTGGCCGTCCTGGAGACGGCGGCCGAGGCGGGGGTCACCTTCTTCGACACGGCGGACGTGTACGGCGACGGACGCAGCGAGGAGACCATCGCCTCCTTCCTGCGCGGCCGGCCCGACCTGCACGTACTGGTGGCGACCAAGATGGGCCGGCGGTCCGAGCAGCTCCCCGGGAACTACGTGCTGGACAACTTCCGTGCCTGGAACGACCGTTCACGCCGTAACCTCGGCATCGACCGGGTCGACCTGGTCCAGCTGCACTGCCCGCCCACACCCGTCTACTCCTCCGACGCGGTCTTCGACGCCCTGGACACCCTGGTCGAGGAGGAGCGCATCGCGGCCTACGGCGTCAGCGTGGAGACCTGCGCCCAGGCGCTGACCGCGATCGCCCGGCCGAACGTGGCGAGCGTCCAGATCATCCTCAACCCGTTCCGGATGAAGCCCCTGTACGAGGTGCTGCCCGCCGCCCGCGCGGCCGGCGTCGGCATCATCGCGCGCGTGCCGCTCGCCTCCGGCCTGCTGTCCGGCAGGTACACGAAGGACACGGTGTTCGCGGCCGACGACCACCGCACCTTCAACCGGCACGGTGAGGCCTTCGACCAGGGCGAGACCTTCTCCGGCGTCGACTACGCGACCGGTGTCGAGGCCGCCGCCGAGTTCGCCGCGCTCGCCCCCGAGGGGTACACCCCGGCCCAGCTGGCGCTGCGCTGGATCGTCGAGCAGGACGGCGTGACCACGGTGATCCCCGGCGCCCGCAACCCGGAGCAGGCCCGCGCGAACGCGGCCGCCGCCAAGCTGCCGCCGCTGCCCGAGGCGACGTTCACCGCGATCCGTGAGCTGTACGAGCGGCGGATCAGGGCCGAGGTCGAACCCCGCTGGTAGACACCGCGCCGTTTGAACGAACGGCGCGACGGTTACACGCAATCGCATGACGGAGGAAGGACGGCGCAGGGGGCGCGACGAGAGCGAGGAGGAGCGGGCCGACCGGATGTGGGTGGAACTCATCCAGGAGGTCCGGGTGGCCCAGACGGGCGTACAGATCCTCTTCGGCTTCCTGCTGACCGTCGTCTTCCAGCAGAAGTACGCCCGGCTCGACCCCGCCGACCAGGCCATCTACATCGCGACCGTGGTCCTCGGCGCCTGCGCGACCGGGGCCCTGATCGGACCGGTGTTCCTGCACCGTCTGGTGTCCGGCCGCCGGGTGAAGCCGCAGGCGGTGCGGCTGGCGTCCCGGATGACGTTCGTCGGCCTGCTGCTGCTCCTGCTGACGATGGCGTCGTGCCTGCTGCTGATCCTGCGGGTGGCCACGCACGACGGCTACGTGCCGTATCTCGTCGCGGCCGTCGTCGTCTGGTACCTCATCTGCTGGTACGGCCTCCCGCTGTGGGCCCGCCGCCGACACCCGGCCCCGCCGGACGACTAGGGCGTGTTGCGAAAGTCGGTGCCGTGGCTGCTCAGCCCGCGGCGAGGATCTCCGCCAGCAGCTTGTCGAGGGGGAGGTGTTCCCGGCCCGGCGGGACGAGCCGGTGGGTCTCCCGCAGGAACGCGGCGACGGCGGGCGCCCACGCGTACACCACCGCGTGGTGCCGGCTGCCGTCCGGCCGGAGGGCGCCGAGGAACTCCATGCGCAGCTCGTGCCAGGCTGCGGTCGCCACCGGCCGCAGCCGCACGTCCCCGGCGCCGACCGGCCGCAGCAGTCCGTCGGCGAGCATCTCCCGGTCCAGTCGCCAGCAGGCCAGCACCCGGCCGTCGTGGCCGAAGACGGCGGTGACGGCGAACGGGTCGCCGGCGTCGTAGCCGAGATGGGCGAACACCGGACACCGGCCGGTGCCGTGCGCACGCAGTTCCACCACCAGGGTCTGGTGCACGGACGAGTTCACGCGGCGGCCTCCGGCGACGATCGGCTCACGACCGTTCCGTACCCGTGCCGCGTGGTTCGCTCACCCCCGCGGCGCATTCCCTCCGGCTCCGCGCAGCGCGGCGAGGCAGCCGCCGATGGCCTGCTGGAGTTCCTCCAGCTGCTGGACCATGTCGTCCTCGTAGAAGTCCTGGGCGTCGTCGAAGGTGAGCTCCTCGAACGCCTTGGTCGCCTTCTGCAGGCTGCTGTAGAACTTCGTCCGCCGCTCCTGGACGCGGAGTTCGGGGTCGGCCTCGACCACCTCGGCGACGAGCGACTTCATGGCGGTGTAGGCCTCGCCGGCCCACTCGCCGGTGTCCTCGCCGTCCTCCAGCTCGTCGATCAGCGACAGATGCCGCTCGGCCTCCTCGCGGAGCTCGGACGGGGCGTCGACGGTCTGCCCGGCCGGGGTCCTGATCTGCCCGGACTCGGCGATCTGCCGTACGTAGCCGATCCGGTCGGCGGCCCGGCTCTCGCTGGCGACGGCCTTCTTCAGATCGTCGGTGCGTACGACGTCCCGTGCCAGCTCCGCCTGCAGCTCGACGTCCTCGCGCACCCGGTCGAGCAGGGCGGCGCGGGCCGCGCGGGCGGTGGAGGGGTCGGCGAGGATCGCGGCGCGCAGCGCGGTGGGGTTCTCGGCGACCTCCAGCGCCTTGGTGGGGCGGATGCCTTCGGCCTCGGCGGCCTCGGTGATCGCGGTGCCGCGCTCGGAGGCCGCGCTGTTGCGGGAGACGTAGTAGCCGTGCCACGCGTCCGTGTCCGGCAGTTCGACCTCCTGCCCGGGTTCGAGGGCCTCGAAGTGCGGCACGAGCCCGTCGTCGGCGGCCCGGTCCCACGCCTTGTAGTAGCGCATGACCCGCTCCGGGGAGCAGTCGGCCAGCTGGGCGAACTCCTTCGCGGACACCTTCGGCGTCTCACCGGCGGCCTGCCCGCCGGGCCGCACACTGCGGGCGACCAGCAGTGCGAAGGCCCAGCTGCCGGTGCGCGCGTAGCCGCCGAACGCACGGGCGTCGCGCGCCACCAGATCGGACAGCGGCGGCGTGGCCGGGGCGGACGTCTCGGACGGGTCGATGACCAGGGTCACGGATGACTCTCCTGCGAGGCTGTTCAGAAGCTGTTCACGGGGTCCGCGCCCGGAAGCGGGGGCAAGCGGGGGCGGACCGTCAGAGCCTATCGGCCCCCGGTCAGTCCCCTGGTGCCCGGAACGTCCGCAGAACCGTCGTCAGCGCCTGCCGGTTCGCGGCCTCGTCCCAGACCGCGGCCGGGGTGGTGAAGCGCAGTGAGAAGGCGTCGCCGCCGCCCAGCAGGAAGCCGCGCCCGAGGGTGTGCACCCGCGCGTCCCCCGTGCCGGACAGCCACTCCAGGTCGGCGGCCCGGTGGCCCTGGTAGGTGGTGGCCCGGATATCGCCGACGCGCCGGTAGCCCGCAAGCCGCGCCAGCTCCGGTTCGACGTCGTTCCGCCAGACGGCGACCGGGTCCGGGCCCACCCGCTCGCTGTGGGTGACGGCGAGGGTGGGCGAGGCGCCGCCGGGACCGAAGGTGATGCGGTAGGCGCCCGGGGCGCGGGCGGTGCGCAGCCGACGCCAGCCGTCGGGAAGGGCGACGGAGAAGCCCTCCGGGGCGGTGTAGCGGTGGTAGCCGGCCGGCAGGGCGGGCGGCGCCGGGGCGGACGCGGACGGCGGGGGGCTCGCGGAGGGCGTCGTCGCGGTGCCGCCGGCGGGCCGGCCGGGGCCCGGCGAGGCGGTGGCGTGGTCCGGCGTCCGCGCGGCGCCGGTGCCCGGCAGCTGGTGGGTCGCGGCCAGGACGGCGAGGGCGACCGTGACCACGGCCAGCGCGGTACCGGCCGCCAGGACTCGTCTGCTCCGCTCCCGGCCGGCGCGCCCCACCGCCCGGTACGCGCCCCGCAGCCGGGGCACGGGGGCGGGCTCCCGGTCGGCGTCGGTGTCCTCGTCCAGCGTCCGGACCAGCGCCTCGCGGACCACCGGCCGGGTCAGCCGCTCCCGCGAGTTCTTGCGCAGCAGCCCCTGCACGACCTGGGTGAGCGCACCCGCGCGCAGCGGGGTGCGCAGCGGCAGCCGGTCCACCGCCCTCAGGGTCGCGTCGGGCCGGCCGCGGTCCCGGAACGGCGGCCTGCCCTCCACCATCGTGTACAGCAGCGCGCCCAGCGCCCACAGATCGGCGGCCGGCCCGACCCGCTCGTCGCGTGCCTGCTCCGGTGAGGCGTACGACGGGGCCGTCAGCCGTGGCACCAGGGTGGCGCCGGCCAGCCCGTACCCGGTGACCACCACCGGGCCGCTGTCCCGCACGAAGACCTGGCCGGGGCTCAGCTCACCATGGGTGATGCCCTCGTCGTGCGCGGCCTGGAGCACATCGAGCAGTTGCACGCCGATCCGGGCCGCCCGCACGGAGTTGAACGCGCCCTCGCGGTCCAGGAGTTCGACGAGCGGTGTGCCGTCGATCCACTCGGTGACCGTCCACAGGGCGCCGGCCTCCACCACCGCGTCGACGACCGCGGCCACCTGGCCGGGACACAGCAGCCGCATCGTCTCCGACGTCCGTATGACGCGGGTCGCGGTCCGCCGGGCGATGTCGTCCCCGGAGGGGTCCGGCAGGGCGGTCTGGGCCACCAGCCGGGGCTGCTCCGCCGTCACGTCCTCGGCGTACCACCACAGGCGGTTCGTCTCGCGGGCGAAGACCTCCAGGAGCCGGTAGCGTCCGGCGACCAACTCGTGTGCGGAGACGTGCGCCTTGACCATGGTCATCCCTCGCTGAGAACCCCTGTTGTGTGTCTCACAGGGGTACGCGGCGCACGCGGGGGTGCGTTCAAAGAATCCGTGACTCGGGCGCCGTTCCTGCCTTTCATTCAATTCTTCGAAAGGGCTTGCGAGTTAGGGATGGTCTCACTCGGCAACCATTCGACCTGCGGGTAACCGAGGGTAAATTCCCGGCTGCGGCCAGGTCTCACAGCAGTCCGAACCGCTGCGTCCACTCCTTGAGTTCACGCGGTGCCGTATTGCCGCCGCACACCACGAGTCCGAGCCGCGCGCCGGCGCCGACCCGTGCCGCCACCTGCCGGGCCGCCGGCAGCAGAGCGCCCGCGGCCGGCTCGGCCCAGACCTTGGCGTGCTCGGCGAGGTCCAGACAGCCCTGTACCGCGTCCCGGTCCGGGACCACCAGCACCTCTTCGACCAGCGCGGATGCGAGGGCGTACGTCAGCTGGGAGACGGCGGGCGCGCTGAGCGTGGTGACCACGGACGACAGTGGCACCGGCACCGGTCCGCCCGCCTTCAGCGCGGCGGACATGGCCTCGGCGCCCTCGGTCTCCACGCCCCACACGCGCACCCCGGGGTGCCGGGCGGCGAGGGCCGAGGCGATCCCGGCGATCAGCCCGCCGCCACCGATGCTGACGACGACGTCCGTCAGCTCCGCCTCCCGGGTGTCCTCGGCCAGCTCCAGCCCGACCGTGCCCTGCCCGGCGATCACCAGCGGGTCGTCGAACGGGTGGACCAGGGTGAGACCCTCGTCCCGCAACCGCGTCACCAGCCGGAACGCGCTGTCCATGCCGTCGGTCAGCCGCACCGACGCCCCCGCCTCCTCGACGAGCGCGAGGGAACGCGCGGGCGCCGTACGGGGCATGACCACGGTCGCCTTCACCTCCAGCGCCGCCGCCATCACCGCGAGGGCGATCCCGTGATTGCCGCCGCTGACCGCGACCACGCCCGCCGCGCGCTCGGCCTCGCCGAGCGACAGCAGCTTGGCCGTCGCCCCGCGCGCCTTGAACGAGCCGGTGCGCTGGAGCAGTTCGAGCTTGGCGGTGACCGGGACACCCAGCAGTGCGGTCAGGCCGGGGCTCGCCACGGTCGGTGTCCGCACCACATGTCCGGCGATCCGCTCCGCCGCCGCTTCGATCTCCTTGATGCCGATCAAGGTGCTTCACCCCTTCGGCGCGGGGGTGAGAGCCGCGCCGATCGCACCCTGACCCGCGCGGTCCGCCGAGGTCAACAAGGTTCACCGGGTGGCGTCACCACGCGCTCACCGGGCGGCCCGCGATCACAGCCGGCGGTCCACCAGGTGATCCAGCAGCCGGAACAGGTCCCCGGCGGCCCCGGCGGCCAGCGGCGCCCGCGCGAGCAGCGTCCGGGCGGCGGCCGTGTGTGCCCGTGCCTCGGCCAGCGCCGCCGTACGGCCGCCCGCCGCCTCGATCAGCGCGGCGGCCTCCTCGGCCCGCCCCGGCGCGTCCAGCAGCTCGGGCAGCCCATGCGCCGCGGGGGAGGCGAGCGCGGCCAGCACGGGGTACGTCTTCTTGCGCTCCCGCAGATCGCCGCCCACGGGCTTGCCGGTGACCGCCGGGTCGCCCCACAGCCCCAGGACGTCGTCGACCAGCTGAAAGGCCACGCCGAGATGCCGTCCGGCCCGGTCCAGCGTGCCGGCCGTGGTCTCGTCCGCCCCGCCGAGCACGGCGCCCAGCGCGGCGGCACAGCCCAGCAGCGCGCCCGTCTTGCCCTCCGCCATCGCCCGGTACTCCTCGGGCGTCACCCGCTGCGGGCCGGTGCACGGACGGGTCGCGAACACCAGGTCGTCGGCCTGCCCGCGCACCAGATCGGCGAGCGCCGCCGACAGCAGCCGTACGGCACCGGCGCCCTGCGGCCCGGTGGCGAGGGTCTCCACCGCGAGCGCGAACAGGGCGTCGCCGGCGAGCACCGCCGGGCCCGTGCCGTACGCCTTCCACACGGTGGGGCGACGGCGCCGGGTCGGGTCGCCGTCCATGATGTCGTCGTGCAGCAGCGAGAAGGCATGGACCAGCTCCACCGCCACCGCCGCCGGGATTCCGGCCCGCCCGTCGGCACCCGCCGCCTCGGCGCCGAGCACCGCCAGCGCCTGCCGTACGCCCTTGCCGCCCGGAGCGGCGACGGGCGCCCCGCCGACCTCGCACCAGCCGAAGGAGTACCCGGCCATCTCGGCCACCCACGGATGCAGCCGGCCCACCGCGTCCCGCAGCGCCGGCCGGACCAGCTCGCGGCAGCGGGCGAGGACCTCGGGCGCCGACGGCGGGGCCTCGACCGCGGTCATCGGGCGATCTCCGCGCCGAGGCCGAACTCCTCCTGGGCCCGCGCCACCATCTGACGGGCGTGCTTGAGCCCGCTGCGCTCCAACGTCCTTGCCAGATCCGCGAGTTCGGCCGCCGTCTCGGCGCGGTCGCGGCCCAGCCGCGCCAGCGACTTGGCGAGGCCCAGCCGGGCCAGCGCCTCGCCGCGCGGCTCGCTCATCGCGCGGAACTCCGCCAGCGCGACGTCGTACATCTGGCGCGCTTCGCTGTACCGCCCAGCCCGGTACAGGACGTTGCCGCGCATCTTGTGGTTGTAGGCGAGCGCGCTGGAGAGGGTCATCGCCCGGCAGCCCGCCTCCGCCCGGGACAGCAGCTCCAGCGCGCCCTCGGTGTCCTTGTCGCGCACCGAGAGGATGTCGGCGAGTCCGCGCAGCGCCCAGGCGTGCCCGCGCCGGTCCTCCGCGCGCTCGGCTATCTCCGCCGCCTCCTCGAACAGCGCGTACGCCCGGTCGAAGTCGCCGGTGTTGCGGTGCATCTGCGCGATGCCCTCCAGCGCCCATACGGTGTGCCGGGCCTCACCGCGCTTGCGGGCCTCGGCCAGCAGCTGTTCGTGCAGCCGGCCGACCGCCGCGTAGTCGCCCTGGATCCGGCCGGTCTCCGCGAGCCCGGCCAGTGAGTAGCCGCGGACAACGATGTCCCCGCCGCGCTCGCCGAGTTCGGCCGCGAGCCCGAGCAGCCGCCAGGCCAGCGGGAAGGCCCCGCGCTGCCGGGCGAGGGTGCCACCGCTCCACAGCGCCCACGCCATCGCCGCGGTGTCGTCGGCCGCACGGGCGGCGCGGTAGCTGGCCTTCCAGGCCCGGTCCGCGTCGCCCACGTGGCCGAGCCGCCGGTGTGCCTCGGCGACGGCGAGCCCGCAGCGGGCCGCCTCGGCGGGACGCCCGGACCGCTCGGCCTCGCGCAGCTTCTCGGTGCCCTCCGCCAGTACGTCGACCAGCGAGGAGTTCACGGACAGGGTGGTCAGGGAGCCCTGGTACTCCGGGGCGAAAGCCTTGCCGTACATGCGCGCCTTTCTATACACGCTGTGTATACGTCGCTTGTATGCATCGCGTGTATACATGACGTGTATAGGGTGTGAGAAATACGCCCCGGCCGAAGGGACCGGGGCGTGTCGGTCTGTTACCGATCAAGACGCGGGCACGGCGACGGGGGTTGCCCGGGAGTTTTCGGTCCCCGTGTGAAGGTTCAGTGTTGCTGGGCCTTCTGCTGGGTCAGCTCGCTGGGCCGCACCACGACGAAGCCCTCGCCCTCCAGCATCAGCTGGATGGCCTCGCCGGAACCGCCGCGCAGCATCGAGCCGAAGGACTGGGAGCGGTGCAGCGAGGTCTGCAGATGCGCGGTCCAGCCGACCACCGCGTCGGTGTCGACGTACACCGGCGCCTGCGGGGAGACCGGGATGACCAGCGGAGTGCCGTCGCAGACCAGGGCGAGCCGGCCCTGTCCGCTGAACACGCTGTTGAACAGGCCGCCACCGGCGATGCCGGATCCCTTCACCGTCCTGATCTCGTACGCCAGCGAGGCGTCGAAACACAGGACGTTGCGGCCGTTGACCGTGAACTGTTCGCCGGGCTCCACCTCGACGATGAAACAGTTGTGGGCCTCGTGCGCGAACCAGGCCTCGCCCTGACCGCGCACCGCCATGAGGGGCAGTCCCTCACCGGTGACCGCGCGCTTGAGCATGCCGCCGACGCCCTGCCCCTTGCGCTCGAACTGGAGACTGCCCCGGTAGGCGATCATCGCGCCCTGGCGGGCGTGCATCTCGCCGCGCACGGTGTACCTGATGCACTTGGCGTTCTCGACGGACATGCCCGGCTCCATGGCCGGCTGCACCACGTGCGCACTGGAAAAGAGATCACCCTTCATACGGGGCATGGTGTCCCGGACGATGTCGTTCCGCCAAGATCACGCAGTGTGCCCGATCAGCCACCGAACAGCTGGGTCCAGTACGTGCCCGCCCGGCCGCCGCCCGTGAAGCCGACGCCGATGTGGCCGAAGCCGGGCCCCAGGATGTTGGCGCGGTGGCCGGGGCTGTTCATCCAGCCGTCCACGACCTCGGCGGGGGAGCGCTGGCCGCAGGCGATGTTCTCGCCGATGGTGCGCAGCCGGGAGCCCGCGGCGGCGGCCCGGTCCCAGGGGTGGGAGCCGTCGGGTGAGGTGTGGTCGTAGAAGTCGCGGGCCACCATGTCCGCACAGTGCGCCTGCGCGGCGCGGGTGAGCAGCGGGTCCGTCGCCAGCGGCGGCAGTCCGGCCCGGCCGCGCTCGGCGTTGGTGAGCGCGACCACCTCGGCGGCCGTGCCCGCCAGCGCGTGCGGGGTGAACGGGGCGGCCCACAGCGCGGTCCAGTACCGGTCACCGGCGTCGGCGTGGGCCAGGGCGGCGTGCCGGAAGGCCGGGTCGAGCAGGGTGCGCCGGGACCGCTCCGCGCCCAGGCAGTACTCCACGAACTCGGCAGGGGAGCGCGGGCCGGACACGAGGTGCTCGCCCACCGTGATGTACGGGTACCCGGCCGCGGTGACGCGCTGGTGCACCGAGACGCCGTCGCGCCCCTCGACGCCGAGCCGCCCGGCGTCCGCCATGGCCCACGCGTGGGAGAGCGCGGCGGACTCCAGCCGCGGATCGAGGCCGAGCGCCGTCGAACCGGCCTGTGCGCGGGCCGAGTTGACCAGGCGCAGGAACTCCGCCGCGGAGGCCTCGGCCGCCGCCGTGCCGGGCCGGCCGGACGACGGGCGCGCGCCGGTGGCGGGAGCCGGAGCGGCGGCCGGGGTGGCAGTCCGAGCGGGGACCGGGGCGGCGGGTGCAGCGGCGGCCGTGGACGTCCGCCGGTCGCCGTCGTCCGTGACCTCCACCCCGAAGTCCCGGGCGAGCCCGGCCAGTCCGTCCGCGTATCCCTGCCCGATCGCCCGCAGCTTCCAGCCGGCGCCCGGCCGCAGATACAGCTCGGCCAGCAGCAGCACGGTCTCCGGGCCGGGGCGCGGTGGTGCGAACCGGGCGAGCGGACGGCCGGCGCCGTCCGTGACCTCCAGCCGGGGAGCGGGCAGCCGCCGCAGCGGCGTCCCGGGCTCGGCCGCGCTCACCGCGACCGTGACCCGGCAGGCGCCCGCGCGCAGCCGGGCCGGTTCGACGGCCAGGCCGCCGTCACCGCGCAGCCGGAGACCGGGCGCCCGGGGCTGGTTGTAGAACACGAAGTCGGCGTCGGAGCCGACCCTGCCGTCCGCGCCCCCGACCAGCCCGGACACATCGAAGGGTCCGCTCACCCGCAGCAGCACCACACCGGCGGGCAGCGGCACATTGCCCCCGGCGACCAGCTCGGTCGTCACACAGAGGGCAACGTCCGCACCGCGGCCGGAGGTTCCCCGGCCCGACGGCGATGCGATATCGGTCACATTCCAGCCGTGGAACCCGGGGCAATGAGTCAACGTCTCCACAGCCGACACACAGTTGGTCAGTAAGTGATCACCCTGTGGTGCACATTCGTAAAGGATTGCCATAGAAGGTCGCGAAATCGATCATTCCGCCTTTACGTGCACATGACGGATCCGTAAGGGTTGCGCCACGGGGCCCGACCAGCCCCCGTGACGCGGAACAGCGTCACGTCTCAAGGCGGTTGGTGATCCCCGCTGCCTTCGAACGAAGGAACCCTGATCCTTGCGTAGACCCCACATACGCAGTGTCGCTGTCGCGATCGCGGTGACGACTGCTGCCACGGGCCTGGCCGGCACGGCTTTCGCGGGTTCTGACACCGGGGTGGCGCGGGCTTCGGCCTCCGCCACCACGAACGCCACCGCGGTGGTGGAGGCGGCGCGCACCGCGGCCTTCGCCCACGCCTCGGCGGCCGGTGTCTCCCAGGGCGACGAACTGCACGCCCAGGATGTGATGCTCGACCCCGAGGGCGCCCGGCACGTCCGGTTCGTCCGTACGCACGACGGTATGCCCGTGCTCGGCGGTGACCTCGTCGTCCACCTCGACCACCAGCTGGGCTACGCCGGTGTGACCCGCGCCGCCGGCCACACCGTCCAGCCGTCCGCCACGCAGGCCAAGCTGACCGCGGAGCAGGCCGCCGCCAAGGCCGCCCAGGCCGCCAAGGGCGACGCCGGCAGCGCCCAGCTCGTCGTCGACGCGCGCGGCGGCTCCGCGGCCCTGGCCTACCAGGTGACGGTGACCGACCAGCAGGGCACCAACACCGTCGTCGTCGACGCCGTCACCGGCAAGGTGCGCAGCAACACCCCCGACAGCGACGAGTTCCTGTCGCCGAAGCTGCTCGCCGACCTGCGCAAGCAGGGCGACACGCTGGACCCGGCCACCGGCGCCGCCGCCCCCGAGGCCGGCCTGCTCGGTTCCGGTGTCTCCGGCGCCACGGCGGGCTTCCCGTCCGCGGCGAAGGGCACCGGCAAGACCCTCTTCGTGGGCAACGTCGGCCTGACCACCACGCAGACCTCGGCCGGCCACTACCAGCTCAAGGACCCGAGCCGGTACGGCACCGAGACCCGCGACGCCAAGGGCAAGACCACCGAGAAGTTCACCGCTGGTGCGGCGTTCACCAACACGACCAACGTGTGGGGCAACAACACCACCGGCAACCGCGCCAGCGCCGCGGCGGACGCCCAGTACGGCATCACGAAGACCCTGGACTTCTACAAGTCCACCTTCGGGCGCAAGGGCATAGCCAACAACAGCAAGGCAGCCCAGGGCATGGTCCACTGGGGCAACAAGGTCGCCAACGCCTTCTGGGACCCGACCTGCAACTGCATGCTGTACGGCGACGGCGACGGGCAGACGTTCAAGAAGCCGCTGGTCGTCCTCGACGTCACCGGCCACGAGCTGACGCACGGCGTGGTCGACGCGACCGCCAAGCTGGAGCCGACCCACGTCGACTCCGACGGCAACCAGTACGGTGAGCCCGGCGCGCTGAACGAGTCGCTCGCGGACATCTTCGGCTCCAACGTCGAGTTCTACGCGAACAACCCGAAGGACACGCCGGACTACCTGATCGGCGAGAAGCTGGGCCTCGCCCAGAAGTTCCTGCGCCGCCTCGACCACCCGTCGCTCGACAAGCTCGAGGGCACGATCGACTACTGGTCGAAGGACACGTACTTCACCGAGGTGCACGCCGGTTCGGGTGTCTCCTCGCACGCCTACTACCTCCTCGCGGAGGGCAGCGGCAAGAAGACGATCAACGGGGTCGCCTACGACTCGCCGACCTACGACCACTCCACGGTCAAGGGCATCGGCCGCGCCAAGGCCACCGCGATCTTCTACCGTGCGCTCACCCGGTACATGGTCTCCACGACCGACTTCCACGACGCGCGCGTCGCGACGCTGAAGGCGGCCAAGGACCTCTACGGAGCGAACAGCACCGAGTACAAGACGGTGGACAAGGCGTGGGCCGCGGTCAACGTCACCGCCGCCAACACCCCGGCGCCCCGTCACTGACCGGCCGCCGCACCACCGGATGCCCCGCCTCGTGCGGGGCATCCGCGTATTCCCCGGCCGGCTGGCCGGCAGGGCCCACCCGAGGTGCGTCGGCGGGCGGTCGGCGGGAACATGACCTCCGTGGAGTACGCAGGAACGTCCCGGACGGTCCGGGGATGACCCGGCGGACCCGGCGCGCTCCGCGGCCGCGGCCGGTGACCGGCCGGATGGCACGCGGCTGCCAGGCCGCCGCCCTGGTCGCGGCCGTGGGCTGCCAGCCCGCGCCCGCCCGCGCGGCGCCCCCGCCCCCGTCCGTCGTACGGGCCTCCGGGGTCGTCACCTGGGCGGCGAGCGCCGACGGCATGGGCGAGGACGGCGCAGGCCAGGGCTACCGGATGATCGTGCACACCAGCGTCGGCGGCACCGGTCTGCGGGTCCGCGTCACCAACGCCTTCGGTGACCACCCGCTCACCCTGGACAGCGGCTACGCCGGCCTGCGCGGCCACGGTGCCGCACTGCGCCCTGGCAGTAACCGGCGGCTCACCTTCGGCGGCGCCCGCACGGTCACCGTGCCCGCCGGCGCCGCCGCCTGGAGCGACCCGCTGCCCGGCAGCTGGCCGGCCGGCACCGACCTGGCCGTCAGCCTCTACCTCCCCGGCGCGGCCGGCCCGGCGACCGGACACTGGATGGCGCTGCAGACGTCGTACACCGGACAGGGCGACCACACCGCCGAGGAGAGCGCCCGCAACTGGGGCCGGACGACCGGCTCCTGGTGGTACCTCGACGCGGTGTCCGTACGGCCCTCCCGCGCGGCCACCGGGGCCGTGGTCGTGCTCGGCGACTCCCTCACCGACGGACGGCAGTCCACCCCCGACCTGAACCGGCGCTGGCCCGACTACCTCGCCCGGCGCCTGAATCCGGCCCGCACGCACGCCATGGACGTCAGGGGCGTCGCCGACGAAGGCGTCTCCGGCAACATGGTCCTCACGGACGGCGCCGCGCCGAGCGCCCTGGACCGGCTGGACCGGGACGTGCTCTCGCAGCCCGGGGTGCGCACCGTGTTCCTCTTCGAGGGGGTGAACGACCTCAAGGCGCACACCGGGGTCACCGCGGCCGAACTGATCGCCGGGTACCGGGAGATCGCACGGCGGGTGCACGGCGCCGGGAAGTGCGTGGTGGCCGCGACGGTCGGTCCCTTCAAGGGCTGGCCGGAATGGGATCCGGCCGCCGAGTCGGTGCGCCGGGACGTCAACCGGCTGCTGCGCACCAGCCGGGACTTCGACGCCGTCATCGACTTCGACCGCGTCCTGCGCAGCCCCGACGACCCCGAGCGCCTGCGGCCGGCCTTCGACGGCGGAGACCATCTGCACCCCGACGACCGGGGGATGCGGGCCCTGGCCGACGCCGTCGACCTGGCGCGGCTGAACTGCGCGCGGTGAGCCCGGACCGGACCGGTCCGCCGCCCCGCCCGGCTCAGCGCAGCGTGTCGGCCCAGTCCGCCGGGACCCGGCCCGCCGGGCCCGGTACCGGCTGGTCGGCGGGGTGGCTGACCGGCGGGGCGAGCTCGGGGCCGGATACATACAACTCGTCGGTGGCGTAGTTCCAGAACCACTCCTCGCCCGGCTCGAAGCTCCGGATCACCGGGTGCCCCGTGGCACGGTAGTGCGCGGTGGCGTGCTGGGCGGGGGAGTCGTCGCAGCAGCCGACGTGCCCGCACTGCGCGCACCGGCGCAGGTGGAACCACCAGCCGCCGGCCTCCTCGCACTCCACGCAGCCGGTGCCGCTCGGCGCGACGCCCGGGTCGATCGCCTCGGTTCCGTCGGTGGCGCTCATGGGGTGTCCTCCGCGTCCTCGTCGGGTGTCTCGGGGGTCAGGGGCAGCAGCACCTGGAAGCGGGTGTCGCCGGGCACCGACTCCACCCGCAGGGTGCCGTGGTGCTTGTTGACGACGATCCGCCAGGAGATGTCCAGGCCGAGCCCGGTGCCCTCGCCGACCGGTTTCGTGGTGAAGAACGGGTCGAAGATACGGTCCTTGATCTCGGGCGGGACACCGGGTCCGGTGTCCCGGAACTCCACCAGCAGCCGCTCGTGGTCGAGCCCGGTCCGCACGCTCAGCGTGCCCGTGCCGCCCGCGCCGTTGATCGCGGACACCGCGTTGTCGATCAGGTTGGTCCACACCTGGTTCAGCTCCGCCGGATAGGCCGGCACCGGCGGGAGCGTGCGGTCGTACTCCTTCACGACCTCGATCCCGGTGCCGATCTTCCCGGACAGCATCAGCAGGGTGCTGTCGAGGAGTTCATGCACGTCCACCACCCGGTAGGGCGCCCGGTCCAGCTGTGAGTACTGCTTGGCCGCGTCGACCAGATGCGAGATACGGGTGGTGGAGTCCTCGATCTCGGTCATCAACAGCTCGGTCTCGATGGTGTAGTTGAGCCAGCCGATCGCTCCGGCCAGGATCTCCTCGTCCACGGCCGCCGCGACCTGCTCCAGCCAGTCGACGTCGAGCCCGGCCTGCACGAAGGCCGGCGCCAGCTGCCAGGCGTGGTCGATCTCGTGGTCCTCCAGCCAGTCGGCGAGCAGGTCCTCCCGGTCGGCGGTCTCCAGCGGACTGAGCACCGGGGCCTTGGCGACCCGTTCGGCGGTGCGCTCCTGGATCTCGATCAGACCCGCCAACTGGTCGCGGGAGAAGGGCCCTTCGGCGATGACGGCCAGCTTGTGCCGCATCTTCGCGACCCGTTCGCGCAGCGTGGCCGTGGCCCGTACGGCCGCCGCGGCGGGGTTGTTCAGCTCGTGCGTCAGCCCCGCCGACAGCGAGCCCAGCGCCAGCAGCCGCTCCCGCTGCCCGATCGCCGCCTGGGTGTTCTTCGCACCGAAGAACAGGCCCTCCAGCAGATGCACGGCCATCGGGAACCACTCGCTCATGACGTCCGCGAAGATGTCCGCCGGCAGTACGAAGAACCGCGTCGGCTCCGTCACCCGCATCGAGTTGTTGTAGACCTGCCGCACCCGGTCGCCGAGGTAGGCCTGCATCGCGCCCGCGTACACCCCGCTCTGCGAGGTGCGGGTGACCTCCACATCGTCACCGGCGACCCGGCGGGAGAGCACGACCGTGCCCTCGATCATCGCGAAGAAGCAGGTGGCGGGGTCCCCCTCGGTGTACACCGGGCCGGGCTGGAACAGCTCCACCCGGCCCTCGCTGCACAGCCGCCCGAGCTGCTCGGCACTCAGCTTCTCGAAGAGGAACAGCGAGCCGATCTCCTTGGGACTGCACGGCATGATCCGACCGCTCATGACTGCTCCAGACCGTTCATGACTGCTCCAGATACCGATGGACGAGCATCACGGCCATGGCCCCCTCGCCGACGGCGGACGCGACACGCTTGGCGGACTCGGCCCGTGCGTCACCCGCCACGAACACACCGGGAACGCTGGTCTCCAGGTGGTACGGCGGCCGGTCCAGCTCCCAGCCGGCCGGCGGCCGCCCGTCGGCGGTCAGATCGGGCCCGGCGAGGATGAACCCGCGCTCGTCGCGCAGCACCGCCTCGCCCAGCCAGTCGGTCAGCGGGGCGGCACCGATGAACACGAACACCCACTGGGCGTCGACGCGTTCGCTCTCCCCGGTCACCGTGTGCCGCAGCGTCAGCTGCTCCAGCCGGTCCCCGCCGTGCGCCGCGTCCACCACCGTGTGCGGGCGCACCGAGATGTTCGGCGCCTCGTTGATCTGCTGGATCAGGTAGTACGACATCGACGCCGACAGATCCGGGCCCCGCACCAGCAGCGTCACCGACTTCGCGCCCCGGGACAGGTACATCGCCGCCTGGCCCGCCGAGTTGGCGCCGCCGACGATGTAGATGTCCTGCCCCTGGCAGGCCGACGCCTCGGTCAGCGCCGAGCCGTAGAACACCCCGCAGCCGGTCAGATCGGTGCAGCCGGCGGCCTCCAGCTGCCGGTACTGCACCCCGGTCGCGAGGATCACGCTGTGCGCGGCGATGGCCGAGCCGTCCGCGAACCGTACGACCCGGGCGGCGCCGTTGACCTCCAGCCCCGTCACCTCACGGGTGGTCAGGATCTCGGCGCCGAACTTGGCGGCCTGCCGGCGCGCCCGGTTGGTGAGCTGGGCGCCGGAGACCCCGTCGGGGAAGCCCAGGTAGTTCTCGATCCGCGAGCTCTGCCCGGCCTGCCCGCCGGTCGCCGACCGTTCGACGAGCACGGTCCTGAGGCCCTCCGAGGCGCCGTACACGGCCGCGCCGAGCCCGGCCGGACCGCCGCCGATCACGATGAGGTCGTAGAAGTCCGCCGTCGGGGTCGTCGCGAGTCCCACCCGCGCGGCCAGCTCGGGCGCCTCCGGCTCGACCAGCGTGCCGCCGTCCGGGGTGATCACCAGCGGCAGCCGCTGCCCGTCCTGTCCGGCGGCCGCCAGCAGCCGCTGCCCCTCCGGCTCCTCCACCGAGTACCAGCGGTACGGCACCTGGTTGCGGGCCAGGAACTCGCGCACGTCCGAGGACCGCGCCGACCAGCGGTGCCCGACGACCTTCGTGCTGGCCACGGCCCGGTGGGCGCTGGTCCGCCAGGCCTCCAGCAGGTCGTCCAGGACCGGATAGAGCTTCTCCTCCGGCGGATCCCAGGGCTTGAGCAGATAGTGGTCCAGATCGACCACGTTGATCGCGTCGATCGCGGCGTTGGTGTCCGCGTACGCGGTGAGCAGCACCCGCCGCGCCCCCGGATAGACGTCCAGCGCCTGTTCCAGGAACTCGATGCCGTTCATCTGCGGCATCCGGTAGTCGGCCAGGATCACCGCGACCAGGTCGCCGCGCAGCTTCAGCTCGCGCAGGGCGTCGAGGGCGGACTCCCCGGACTCCGCGCGCACGATCCGGTACGACTCGCCGTAGCGCCGCCGCAGATCGCGGGCGACGGCACGGGAGACCCCCGGGTCGTCGTCCACGGTCAGGATGACGGTCCGCGCTGCCTCGGCAGCCTGTGCCATACGTCTCCCACCCCGAGCGTCCGGTTCCACGGGGCGGTGTCGTGCAGACCACCGCACCGGTTCGCAGCCATCGTATGTTCGATCGCCCGGGTTCGCTCCGGATGGCGCCGAACCATGATCCGACGCCTGGGGCTGCGCGCTCGTGGCGCGACCGCGAGATGATCGTTCCCGTGGGACGCGCCGCGACAGCGACGCGACGATGAGGAGGCGCACGCATGACACGCCCGATCACGGCAGGGGTGGACGGTACCGAGGAGAGCCTGGCCGCGCTGGACTGGGCCGGCCGGGAGGCCGTGCGGCGCGGGCTGCCGCTGCGTGTGCTGCACGCCTGGCGCTACACCGAGTCCCTCGCCATCGCCGACCGGAGCACCCAGCACGGCTGGGTGTCCGAGGGCGTGGCGCAGGCCGTGCGCGCCGTCGCCGGGCGGCATCCGGAGCTGGCGGTGGGCGTCGACGTGGTCGAGGGCGAGCCCGTGCACACGCTGGCCCGCGCGGCGGCCCAGGCGGAGATGCTGGTCCTCGGCTCACGCGGGTACGGGCCGGTCATCGGGTTCCTGCTGGGCTCGGTCGGCCAGCAGGTGATCGCCGGGGCGGGCCGGCCGGTGGTCCTGGTGCGGGCCGGGGACCGGGCGGCGGCGGAGGCCGCCGGACGGGACGTCGTCGTCGGTCAGCACGGCGACCCCGAGGACAGCGCGGCCACCCTGCGGTTCGCCTTCGAGACGGCGGCGGCCCGCGGCGCCACGGTACGGGCCGTACGGGCGTGGACCCTGCCGCCCGTCTTCGCCTACAGCCCCGGCTCGCTCAGGCTGCTGGACGACGCGGGCGGTCCCGAGCAGTTCGAGCGGCAGGCGCTGGCCGAGGCGCTGCGGCCGTGGCGTGAGCGGTTCCCCGAGGTGCCCGTGGCCGAGCACATCGAGATGGGCAGCGCGGGCCAGGTACTGCTGTCGCTGGCCGGCCGGGCCCAGCTGACGGTCGTCGGACGCCGGGCCCACCGCGGTGCCGTGGGCTCGCGGATCGGCTCCGTCGCGCACGGCGTGCTGCACCACGCGGACTGCCCGGTCGCCGTGGTCCCGCACGACTGAGTCACTCGGGGCCGGCCTGCTCCAGGGCGGCGCGTGCCCGGGGCAGGACGTGTTCGGTGTAGTCCTTGACGGCGGTGTCGAGACCGATGTCGTGCTGGGCGCGTTCGGACAGGTACCAGCGGTGTTCGAGGAGCTGGTGGTAGATCTCGGCCGGATCCATCGAGCCGCGCAGCTCGGGCGGTACGGCCCGCACGGTCGGCCGGAACACGTCCCGCACCCAGCGGTGGGCGAGGACCTCGGGACGGGCGGCGAGGGGATCGCCGGGCGTGTGGTCGTCCTGCGTGGCCATCCAGCTCTCCAGGTCGCCGAGCAGCCGCCGCGCCTGGTTCTGCTCGGTGTCCAGGCCGGTCAGCCGCAGCAGCTGGCGCTGGTGATGGCCGGCGTCGACGACCTTCGGCACGAAGGTGACCGTGTCGCCGGTGGAGGAGTGCTCGATCTGCATCTCGGCGACGTCGAAGCCGAGTTCGTTCAGGCGGCGGATCCGGCGCTCGATGTAGTGGTACTCGCCCGCCGGGTACACCGAGGTGCGGGTCAGCTCCTGCCACAGCCCCTGGTACCGGGTGCAGATCCCGTGCCCGAACTCCACCGGGTCGACGGAGGGGTGCAGCGCGCCGGAGGCCTCCAGGTCCAGCAGCTCGCCGCTGATGTTCACCCGGGCCAGATCAAGGTCGTACTCCCGCTGCCCGGGGCTCAGCCTCGGGTGCAGTTCCCCGGTCTCGGCGTCGACCAGATACGCGGCGTAGGCGCCCGCGTCCCGCCGGAAGAGGGTGTTGGACAACGAGCAGTCACCCCAGGCGAACCCGGCGAGATGCAGCCGGACCAGCAGCACGGCGAGGGCGTCCATCAGCCGGTGCATGGTGGCCGGGCGCATGGTCGTCTCGAACATCGAGCGGTACGGCATCGAGCCGCGCAGATGCCGGGTGACCAGCACCGGCTCCAGCGGGGCGCCGGCGCCGTCGGTGCGGCCGGTGACCACCGCGAGCGGGTCGACGGCGGGGATGCCGAGCCGGTCGAGGTCGCGCAGCAGCCCGTACTCGCGCAGCGCGGGCCGCTCGGCCAGCTCCTTGACGGCGATCACCTCGTCACCGGCGCGCGTGTACCGCACGACGTGCCGCGAGATGCCCCGCGGAAGCGGCACGAGGTATTCCGCGGGCCACTCCGCCAGCGGCAGGTCCCAGGGCAGGGCGAGCAGAAGTGCCGGGTGCTCGGGGTTCGTGGCGCTGATCTGCAAGGCCATGACCCGAACCCTAAGGCCCCGCCCGGGGGTTCGACGACAGAGCCTAGGAGGCTCGCTCCCGGGCCTGCTCGGCCGCCGCGCGCACCGGTCCCTGGTGGACCGGACCGTGTCCGGGCAGCAGGGTGTCGCCGTCGAGCGCGCCGATCACCGTCAGCGAGTCCACGACCCGGGCGCGCTCGTGGTGGAAGAAGTCGGGCAGGATCTGCGGGCCCTTGACCCGCGAGGTCGCGTGCCCGCTGACCAGGGCGTCGCCGGAGATCACGATGCCCGCCCCGGGGAGGTGGTAGACGCAGTGTCCGTCGGTGTGGCCCGGGGTGTGCACGGGCACCGGGCGGCCGGGCAGGTCCAGCGGGCCCTCGCCCGGGAACGGCTCGGGCGCGGTGACGGGGTTGTGGTCGGTGCCGCCGACCTTGAGTACGTGCCGCGCCCATGACACGACACCGGGCCGCCAGGCGTTGCGCACCACGTCGCCGAGGGTGCACTGCTGCAGGAACTCCCGCCGCGCGTGCGGCACTTCGGCCGGGTGCAGATAGACCGGGGTGCCGTGGGCGGCGCGCAGATACTCGGCCGAACCCAGATGGTCGTTGTGCGCGTGGGTGATCAGTACGGCGGCGACCGCCTCCGGGGAACTGCCCACCGCGGCCAGGGACTCCAGGACACCCTCGCGGTCCCCGGGGTAGCCGGTGTCCACGAGGGTGACGGCGTCGCCGTCCTTGAGGATCACCCAGTTGACGTGGTGGCCGTGCACCAGATAGGTGCCGTCGGCGACTTGGTGTACCTCTGCGCGCATGATCTCCCCGAGCGCTGTGCGGCTGGCCGTCGGGGACAGCCAACCAGATCCGCGCGCCGCGCGCACCAGGGGTAGCCGAGGCGTCAGCGCACGCCGTGCGGCCGGAACTGGACGCTGATGCGGGGGCCCGCGGCCCGCGTGGTCTTCGGGACGCAGTGTTCCCAGGTGCGCTGGCAGGAGCCGCCCATCACGATCAGGTCGCCGTGCCCGAGCGGCCGCCGCAGGGTCGTACCGCCTTTGCCGGCCGGGCGCAGCAGCAGGTCCCGGGGCGCGCCGACGGAGAGGATCGCGACCATCGTGTCCTCGCGGGCGCCGCGTCCGGTCCGGTCCCCGTGCCAGGCCACGCTGTCCCGGCCGTCACGGTAGAAGCACAGTCCGGCGGTGGTGAACGGCTCGCCCAGCTCCTCGGCGTAGTGCCGGGACAGGGCCGCGCGCGCCTCGTCCAGCACCGGGTGGGGGAGCGGGTCCCGCGCCCCGTAGAAGGCCAGCAGGCGCGGTACGGCCACCACGTTGTCGTACATCGTGCGGCGCTCGGCGTGCCAGGGCACGTCCGCCGCCAGCCGCTCGAACAGGGCATCGGCCCCGCTCAGCCAGCCCGGCAGCACATCGATCCAGGCGCCGGCGCCCAGCCCGGTCCGGCGCAGACCGTCGAGGGAGCCGAGCCGCACCTCGTCGGTCTGGTCGAACAGGGAGCCCTGCAGGTGCGTGGACATGGCTCCAGAGTACCCATAATCGAAAATGTGTTCCATCGCGTTCCGTCGACTCCGCTCGACCGCGCGGGGCTTTCGATACATCGCTGTATCGGATACGTTCATGTATCCAAAAGGAGGTGCGGTGACGGAGGACACCCCCAGGCGCGTCACCCGACGCCGGGCCGCCACCCGGGCCAAGTTGCTTCAGGCCGCGTTCGAGGTGTTCGCGGCCAGGGGCTTCGGGCGCGTGTCCATCGAGGAGGTCTGCGAAGCGGCGGGCTTCAGCCGCGGCGCGTTCTACTCGAACTTCGCCACGCTGGACGAGCTGTTCTTCGCGCTGTACCAGGAGCGCGCCGACCTCATCGCCGCCCAGGTGGCCGAGGCCCTCGCCCAGGACGGCCCCGGACTCGACGTGTCGGCCGCCGTGGCCCGGGTCACCGACGTACTGCTGCTCGACGTGGACTGGCTGCTGGTCAAGACCGACTTCCTGGTGCACGCCGCGCGCGACCCGGAGGTCGCCCGGGCCCTCCTCGACCACCGCGCCCGGCTTCGCGAGGCCATCGCCGACCGGCTGCTCAGGGCGCGCGGCCACACCGGACTGCCCGCCGTGCTCGGCGATGCGCAGGGCGCCGCGCACGCCGTGGTCGCCGCGTACGACGGCGTCACCGTCCAGCTCCTGCTGGACAGGGACGTCGAGGCCGCCCGGGCCTGGCTGGGCCGGCTGCTCACCGCCCTGCTCACGGACGGCAGCCGGGTCCCCGCATGAGCCCGCACAAGCCCGAATGAGCCTGTTCGACATCGCAGGATCCCGTATACCGCGGGGCCCCGTATGAGGACCGTCAGGAAGGACACAGTCACGATGGACGCGGACGTCATCGTCGTCGGAGCGGGCCTCGCCGGCCTGGTCGCGGCGCACGAAGCCACCAGCCGGGGCCGCCGGGTGGCCCTGGTCGACCAGGAGAACGCGGCCAACCTCGGCGGGCAGGCGTTCTGGTCCTTCGGCGGGCTCTTCCTCGTCGGCTCCCCGGAACAGCGCCGCCTCGGCATCAAGGACTCCTTCGACCTCGCCTGGAACGACTGGCAGGGCAGCGCCCGGTTCGACCGGCTCGCGGACGAGGACTCCTGGGCGGTGCGCTGGGCCCGCGCCTACGTCGAGTTCGCGGCCGGCGAGAAGCGGTCCTGGCTGCGCGGCCACGGCATCGAGCTGTTGCCGACCGTCGGCTGGGCCGAGCGCGGCGACCTCAGGGCCGGCGGGCACGGCAACTCCGTACCCCGCTTCCACATCGCCTGGGGCACCGGCACCGGCGTGGTCGAGCCCTTCGTCCGCCACGCCCGCCAGGCCGCCCGGGACGGACTGCTCACCTTCCACCACCGCCACCGGGTCGACGAGCTGGTCATCGAGGACGGCGCGGCACGCGGCGTGCGCGGCGCCGTGCTCGCCGAGGACAACGTGGCGCGCGGTGTCGCCTCCAACCGCGATCGCGTCGGCGACTTCGAACTCACCGCCCAGGCCGTCGTCGTCACCACCGGCGGCATCGGAGCCGACCACGACATCGTCCGCCGCTACTGGCCCGAACGGCTCGGCACCCCGCCGGCCGAGATGGTCACCGGCGTCCCGGCCTACGTCGACGGCCGGATGCTCGACATCAGCGCCGAGGCCGGCGTCCGCCTGGTCAACCGCGACCGCATGTGGCACTACACCGAGGGCCTGCAGAACTGGGACCCGATCTGGCCCGGCCACGGCATCCGCATCCTGCCCGGCCCGTCCTCCGTCTGGCTGGACGCCCTCGGCCGCCGCCTCCCCGACCCCTGTCTGCCGGGATACGACACCCTGGGCACCCTCAAGTACCTGCGCACCACCGAGGACATCGCCGGATACGACCACTCCTGGTTCATCCTCACCCGGAAGATCATCGAGAAGGAGTTCGCGCTCTCCGGCTCCGAGCAGAACCCGGACATCACCGCCAAGGACCGGGGAGCCGTGCTGCGTGACCGGCTGCTCGGCTCGGGGGCGCCCGCACCGGTGCAGGCCTTCGTCGACAAGGGCGCGGACTTCGTGACCGCGGGCAGCCTGGAGCAGCTGGTCGGGAAGATGAACGCGCTGACCGGCAAGACGCTGCTGGACGCGGCCGAGGTACGCCGCCAGATCGAGGCCCGCGACCTGCAGATGTCCAACCCCTACAGCAAGGACTCCCAGGTCCAGGGCATTCACAACGCCCGCCGCTACATCGGCGACCGGCTCGGCCGGGTCGCCTCCCCGCACCGCATCCTCGACCCGGCCGCGGGCCCCCTCATCGGCGTGCGGCTGCGTGTGCTGACCCGCAAGACCCTGGGCGGCATCCAGACCGACCTGGACTCCCGCGCCCTGGGCGCCGACGGCACGCCGATCGACGGGCTGTACGCGGCGGGCGAGGTGGCCGGCTTCGGCGGCGGCGGGGTGCACGGCTACAACGCGCTGGAGGGCACCTTCCTCGGCGGCTGTCTGTTCTCGGGGCGGGCCGCGGGCCGGCACGCCGCCCGGCACACGGGCTGACAGTCAGCCCGTCAGCAGCTCCAGCAGTACCTGCGCGTGGCTCTGCTCCGGCGTCTTCGACGCGGTCAGCAGGGTCACGCGCTGTCCGCGGGCCGTCCCGCGCAGGCCGTCGAGCAGCTCGGCGGCCTCGGGGGCGGCCAGCTCCGCCTCGTAACGACCGCGGAACTCCTCGTACGAGCCGCCGCCGTGGTACCACTCGCGCAGCTCGGTGGAGGGTGTGAGCGCCTTGGGCCATTCGTCGATGCGCGCCGCCTCCTTGGCGATGCCGCGCGGCCACAGCCGGTCGACCAGGACGCGCAGTCCGTCCTCGGGCTCGGGCGGTTCGTAGATCCGGCGCACACGCACGCTCACGGTCGTCACTCCAGCTCGGGACGGCGGACGGTGCGGTGAGCGTACTGCGCCGCCGCTCGCGCGCGTGCGGGCGACGCGAGGAGACTTGACCTGAATGGGAGGGAGTCCGGCGCACCGGCCCGCCTAGTCTGTGCGCCAGCCGATCATCCGCCACCGCCCGTAGGAGTGCCCGTGACGCCGCCTCGCAGACAGCCCGCCCGGAGCCGGATACCCGGTCTGCGCCGCGGGGCGGTCCTCGCCACCGTCCCCGTCGCCGTGGCGGCACTCATCGGGGCCGCCGCGCCCACGGCGACGGGCGTCACCGGCACGGAGGGAGCGGCAGGCGCGGGCGATCCGTACTTCCCGCTCAGCGGCAACGGCGGCTACCACGTCCGGCACTACGGTCTGACCCTCGGCTACGACACCTCCTCCCGGCACCTCGACGGCACGGCCGTCCTCACCGCCCGTGCCACGCAGAGCCTCAGCCGCTTCGACCTCGACCTGTCGGGCCTGAAGGTCACCGGCGTCACCGTCGACGGCACCCCCGCCGCGTTCCGCCGCGCCGGCCAGGAGCTCGTCGTCACCCCGCGCCACACCCTGCGCTCGGGCGGGGACTTCCGCGTCACCGTCCGCTACAACGGCACCCCGAAGCCGGTCACCGACCCCGACGGCAGCACGGACGGCTGGACCCCCACCGACGACGGCGCCTTCGTGGCGAGCGAGCCGCAGGGCGCCATGACCTGGTTCCCGGCGAACTCCCACCCCACGGACAAGTCGTCGTACGACATCACGATCACCGTCCCCCAGGGGCGCACGGCCGTCGCGAACGGGGTCCTGCTCGGACAGCGCACCGCACACGGCCGCACGACCTTCCGCTGGCGTGAGGCACAGCCGATGGCCGCCTATCTGGCCACCGCCACCGTCGGAAAGTTCCAGGTCCAGCAGTTCACCACCCGTGACGGCATCCGCGTGTACAACGCCGTCGACGCACGTGAGGCGCAAGCGGCCGCGCCGGTGCTGAAGCAGCTGCCGTCCGTCCTGGCCTGGGAGAGCAAGCTGTTCGGGCCGTACCCGTTCCGCTCCGCCGGGTCGATCGTCGACCACGCCCCGGGCGTCGGCTACGCCCTGGAGACCCAGACCCGGCCGGTCTACGACTCCGCGCCCGACCTCAGCACCCTCGTCCACGAGAACGCCCACCAATGGTTCGGCGACTCCGTCTCGCTGACCGCCTGGAAGGACATCTGGCTCAACGAGGGCTTCGCCACCTACGCCGAATGGCTGTACGCCGAACAGCACGGCGGCGACAGCGCCCAGAAGGCCTTCGACGCCCTCTACGCCCGCCCGGCGAGCGACCCGCTGTGGGCCTACCCGCCGGGAGATCCGGGCAACGGCAAGAACATCTTCGGTACGCCCGTCTACGCCCGCGGCGCCATGACCCTGCACGAGCTGCGCGGGGCCGTCGGGGACCGTGACTTCTTCCGGATCCTGCGCGCCTGGGCGGCCGCACACCGCGGCGGCCACGGCACGACGGCGCAGTTCGAGCGGCTGGCCGAGCAGATCTCGGGCAAACGGCTGGACGGGCTGTTCCACACCTGGCTGTTCGCGAAGGGCAAGCCGAAGAACGCCTGAACTCTCACCAGTCCCACACAACTGTCGGCCAGGGCCGACAACATGATCCATCGCAGAACAGCCGTCCCCCACCCCCGAGGCGGTCGAGGCCGCGCGCCCACCCCCGAGGCGGTTGAGGCCACGCGGGCCCCGACGCCCTGCCCGCACATGCTCGGTGACCTGCGCTCACCGCTCGGCGTCTACACCCTCTCCGACGCCGGCGGCCTGCTCCCGGACCCGGCAGCAGACTGCCGTACCATCGCTCCGCCCGATTCCGCTCGCCCGGCACCTCGCCGGGCGGCAGTTCCTGCATATGGGCCCTGGCGACGCTGACGCAGCCGTGGGTGGGGCCGCCGTGGTCGACGTGCAGCCGGACTCCGCCGCCGCGCTTCGGCCCGAGCGGCCGGGTCCAGTCGACATCGGGACGGGCACCGCGCCGGAGGACCTGCCGCATGTCTTCGACCGGTTCTGGCGCGCCGAGAAGTCCCGCAGCCGCCGCACCGGCGGCAGCGGTCCGGGCCTGCCGATCGTGCGCCGTCTTCTCGCCGCGCACGGCGGCACGGCCGAGGCGGCGAGCGAGCCCGGCGCGGGCGCGGTCTTCACCCTGCGGCTGCCCGCCGCCGAGTCACCCGGCGAACCCTGACGCACCCTGAGGCCCGCGGGCGGCTGCCCGGATCAGACGGAGCGCGGCCCGGAACGGGCGCGGCGGCGCAGCGCACGGCGTTCCAGCTCGGTCGTCGCGCCCCAGATACCCATGTTCTGGCCCGTCTCCAACGCCCAGTCCAGGCACGGCTGCCGGACGGGGCAGTGCCCGCACACCGCCTTGGCCCGCTCGGTCTGCACCTGGGCGGGCCCGGTGGTGCCGACGGGGAAGAAGAGGTCGGGGTCTTCGTGACGGCAGGCGGCGTGGTCGCGCCAGTTGTCCATCGAAGTCTCCTGGAGGGATCGAAGTCGTCCGTGTCGTCGTGCCGGCCGGATGTGTGGTCCGGATACGGGTGACCGGGCGGCGTGGGGTGAAACGGCGCATGCGGCAGGGGATCGCGCGAGGACCGCGATCCGGCCATGGGCGCGCGCCCGGCCCACGGCGAGCCGTCCGCGCTCAACAGGCCGGGAAACGGGGGCGGGACGGTCCACCGGGCCGCGGACACCCCTGCCCGACCGGGCACCGGTGACGCGGAGCCGGAGAACGGGAGGGGAGCAGGAGGGGAGCGGGTCGCCGTCCGCCGCGTCACCGTTCGGCCACCGTACTCCGCACGGCACTCGGCAAGGAGCGAAACGGATAAATCGTGACGGCCGCGTCAGTGGCGCAGTGCCTCGGCCGCCGTCGCGGTCACCGCGTCCGCCAGGGCCGCCAGCGCGGGGGAGTCGAGCTTCCACTGCTGCCAGTACAGCGTGACGTCCATCCATGCCTCGGGAGCGAGGAGCACCAGCCGGCCCTCCGCGAGCAGCGGGTCCGCCTGCACCTGCGGCACCATGCCCCAGCCGAGCCCCGCGGCGACCGCGTCCAGGAACCCCTCCGAGGTCGGTACCTGATGCCGGAACGGGCCGGCCGAGCCGCACCCCAGCCGGCGTACGAAGGCGTCCTGGAAGTCGTCCTTGCGGTCGAAGGCCACGACGGGCGCCCGGGGCAGGGCCTCGGCCAGCGGGCGCCCGCCAAGCCGGGCCTTCGCGAACTCCGGTGCGGCGACCGGCAGATAGCGCATCCGGCCCAGCGGCCGTGCGGTGCAGCCCGGCACCGGCTCGGCCGCGGAGGTCACGGCCGCCATCACCAGCCCCTCGCGCAGCAGGGCGGCCGTATGGTCCTCGTCCTCGCGGTGCAGTTCGTAGCAGAGCCCCGCCACCCGGGTCAGCGCCGGCAGGAACCAGGTCGCCAGGGAGTCCGCGTTCACCGCCACCGACACCCGCGTCGGCTCCCCGGCCCCGCTCAGCCCCAGCTCGCCCCAGGCGTCCCGCTCCAGCCGCGCGAGCTGGCGGGCGTAGCGCACCAGCACCGCGCCGGACTCCGTGGCCCGCACCGGTTTGGTGCGCTGCAGCAGCACCCGGCCGGTGCGCTGTTCGAGCGCCTTGACCCGCTGGCTGACGGCCGAGGGCGTCACATGCAGGGCGGCCGCGGCGGCGTCGAAGGTGCCCTCGTCCACCACGGCGAGCAGCGTCCGCACCTGGTCCAGGGGAAGCTCGGTCATCACAAGCGCTAAGGATACGTAAGAATCTTTAGCTGGACTTGCATGAACGCCGTCCCTAGCGTCGACGGCATGAACCACGCCCTGACCGCCGCGGTCGCCGGATTCGGCACCGGCCTCTCCCTGATCGTCGCCATCGGCGCCCAGAACGCCTTCGTCCTGCGGCAGGGGGTGCGCCGGGACGCGGTCCTCGCCGTGGTGGGCATCTGCGCCCTGTCCGACGCGGTGCTGATCGCCCTCGGCGTCGGCGGGGTCGGGGCGGTCGTGGTGGCGTGGCCGGGCGCGGTCCGGGCGGTCGGGATCGTCGGGGGCGTCTTTCTGCTCTGCTACGGGGCCCTCGCCGCCCGCCGGGTGCTCAGGCCGGGTGCCACCGGGCTGAGCACCGAGGGGGAGGCCGCCGGCACCCGGCGCCGGGCGGTGCTCACCTGTCTGGCGCTGACCTGGCTCAACCCGCATGTCTACCTGGACACCGTGTTCCTGCTCGGGTCCCTCGCCGCCGACCGGGGCGCGCTGCGCTGGACCTTCGGACTCGGCGCCGCGCTCGCGAGCCTGTGCTGGTTCGCGGCGCTCGGGTTCGGCGCCCGGCTGCTCGGCCGCTTCCTGGCCCGGCCGGCGGCCTGGCGGATCCTCGACGGCCTGGTCGCCGTCACCATGCTGGCGCTGGGGGCGATGCTCATGTCCGGATCCTGAGCACATCTTTCGGCATGTACATGGGGCGGTGAGATAGTCAGGCTCGCGAAGAGAAAAGATGTAACGAGCAACCAGGACACCCGTGGACACGAGCGAGAGCAGCACCACCGAACCCGGCTCCTCGACAGCGCCGGCGCCGCCGCGGAGCGGCTGGCGCGGCTGGGCGATGGACACCCGGCCGCTGCGCATCCCCGCCTACCGGCGCCTGTGGACCTCGACCATCGTCACCGCCGTCGGCAGTCAGCTCACCGCCGTCGCCGTGCCGAAGCAGATCTACGACATCACGCACTCCTCGGCCTGGGTCGGCTACGCGAGCCTGGCGGGCCTCGTGCCCATGGTGGCGTTCGCCCTGTGGGGCGGGGCGGTCGCCGACACCGTGGACCGTCGCAAGCTGCTGCTGGTCACCAACTGCGGCATCGCCGTGACCTCGCTGCTGTTCTGGGCGCAGGCCGCCGGCGGACTGGACTCGGTCGCCGTCCTCATCGTCCTGCTGGCGTTGCAGCAGGCGTTCTTCGGCCTCAACGCCCCGGCCCGCAACGCCTCCGTCGCCCGGCTGGTGCCGGCCGCGGAGCTGCCCGCCGCGGGCGCGCTGGGCTCCACGGTGATGCAGACCGGCCTGGTGGCGGGCCCGCTGCTCGCCGGTACGCTGATCCCGGTCATCGGGCTGCCCGAGCTGTATCTCATCGACGCCCTGGCCCTGTGTGTGACGGTGTGGGCCGTCTTCCGGCTGCCCGCGTTGCCGCCGCTCGGCGAGGCCCCGGCCCGCCGGGCCGGGGTGCGCGAGATAGCCGCCGGGTTCCGGTACATCTCCCGGCACAAGGTGCTGCTGCTGTCCTTCCTCGCCGACGTCGTCGCCATGGTCCTCGGTATGCCCCGCGCCCTGTTCCCGCAGCTGGCCGCCCAGACCTATCACTCCTACGGCGAAGGGCTCGCGCTCGGTGTGCTGTTCGCCGGCATCCCGGTGGGCGCGGTGCTCGGCGGCCTGTTCTCGGGGGCGTTCTCGCGGGCCCGCCGGCACGGCTGGATGGTCATCGGCGCGGTCGTCGCCTGGGGCGTGGCCATCGCCGGCTTCGGGATGAGCGGCAGTCTGTGGGTGGCCCTGGCCTTCCTCGCCGCTGCCGGGATCGCCGACATGGTCTCCATGGTGTTCCGTGGCGCGATCCTGTTGTCGGCGGCGACCGACGAGATGCGCGGCCGGATGCAGGGGGTGTTCACCGTGGTCGTCGCGGGCGGCCCGCGCCTGGCCGACGTGCTGCACGGCACGGCCGGCTCGGCGTTCGGCCCACGGGCCACCGTGGCGGGGGGCGGCGCGCTGGTCGTCGTGGTGATGCTGGGTCTGGCGGCCGCCGTCCCGGCACTGCGCCGCTACCGGATCTGAGTCATATCAGACCGGTGCGCCGCCGGATCGCGTACTGGTCCATCAGCTTGCCCCGGGTCGTCTCCAGACGGTTGGCGAGGATCTCGGCCACCGTCCGCACCAGCGAGAGCCCGAGCAGCGGATCCTCCACGCTGAGCGCGAGCACGGAGGGCCCGTCGAACTGGTAGGCCCGTACGTTGCTGAAGGCCACCGCGCCGAAGTCCCACACGTACGGCGGGAACAGCCAGGACCAGCCGAGCAGGTCGCCCGCGCCGAGCGAGGCCACCGTCACCCGCTGCCGCGAGGTGACCTCCTGGTCCAGGTGGACCGCGCCCGAACGGATCACCCAGAACCGGTCGGCGGTGCCGCCCGCCTCGAAGATGCGCGTGTCCTCCGGGAACGAGACCTCCTCGGCCAGCTCCATCAGGCGCTCGCGCTGCGCCTGGGGCAGGGCGGTCAGGAGTTTGATCGCTTTGGTCATGGCGCGGGGCTCCTCACCGGCGGCGGTTCGGGTGCTTTCCTCTCAGCCCATTTCAGCCGCTGCGGCCCCTGCGGGCACCTCGAAGGACACGGCTCTCCTCGCCGGGTCCCCGGTCCGTGGCCGCGCACGGGCAGCAAAGAGCCCTGGCTGGACGGGGGAGGCCAGCCAGGGCCGTATGCGGTGGCGCGCCGGAGGGAGGAAGGACGGTTCCGGTCACCTCGGACACCCCGTATGCATGAACGATAAACCATCTAGGGGGCGTCCGGGCAACCCAAAAAAGGGTCACGTGACCTGTTTCACGCCGGCGCCATGACCGACGCGGTGCCGCGCGGGTGCCGTGCCGGAGCCGTCCGGGACGTTCCGCCCTCACGGTGTTTGCTCCCCCGGGCACGGGGCAGGCGGATTCTCGTGCTTCGCACCGGAGGCGCGCGCCCAGTGGGCAGACCGCCGGGATCCCCGCTTCTGGCGGACCGGGCGACTGACCCGCGGCGCACCTGACCAGATCGTTCGGGCAGGCTCCGGAACCCCGTTCCGGCGTGTGCCCGAAAACCACGTTCAGGAGCGATTCCGCATGCTGACCGACCTGACGACAAGCCGTCCCGGCACACCCGCCACCGGCGCCGACACCGCACCCGCGCGCACGGCCCACGAGGATGCCCCCGACACCGCGGAACTGTTCGCCCGGCTGGCCGGCCTGGACGACGGCCCCGAACGCGAGGCCGTACGCTCCCGGATCGTCGCCGCCTGGCTGCCCATGGCCCATCGGATCGCGGGCCGCTTCCGCGACCGGGGCGAGTCCGTCGAGGACCTGCGGCAGGTCGCCGCGCTCGGACTCGTGAAGGCCGTCGACCGGTTCGACCCCGCTCGCGGGGCCTTCGAGAGCTATGCCGTGCCGACCGTCACCGGTGAGGTCAAGCGGCACTTCCGCGACCGGATGTGGGCCCTGAGGGTGCCACGCCGCATCCAGGACCTGCGCAACCGGGTGCGCGTGGCCCGCCGCGAACTCGCCGAACACCCTGGCGGCAACGAGCCCACCGTCGCCGCCGTGGCCGCCCACACCGGCCTCACCGAGGAGGAGGTCGGCGCCGGCACGGCGGCGCTGGAGAGCTTCAGCACCCTGTCCCTGGACGCCGAACTGCCCCTCGGGGACGACAGCTACAGCCTCGCCGAGACGCTCGGCGGCACGGACGCCTCGTTCGACGTCGTGGTCGACCGCGAGGCCGCCAAGCAAGGGCTGCGCCGGCTGTCCGAGCGCGAACGGGCCATCCTCTACATGCGGTTCTTCGAGGACATGACGCAGAGCCGCATCGCCGACCTGCTGGGCATCTCCCAGATGCATGTCTCCCGGCTGATCAGCCGCAGCTGCGCCCGCGTCCGAGACGAGGCGCTGGGCCGACGCGGCGCCGCCGGCCCGGCATGAGCGCGCGGCCGACGGAACGTCACTTCTTCGGCCGGTCCGCCCCGGTGGTGATGCCCAGCGGCCGGGCCAGACCTGACACCGCCTCGTCCAGGCGTTGCAGATGGCGCAGCACCCGGTCGGTGACCCGGCCGTAGCGCGGGGTGCGCAGGGTGCCCGGCTCCAGCATCGAGGCGATGCTCGGGCCGCGCTCGATCTCCGCTGCGGCCCGCGGATCGGCGACATGCGCGGCGATCGCCTCGATGTTGTGCACGATCCGCGCGCACGCCCCGCTCAGCCGGGGATCCGCCGCGATCGACGGGTGGGTCGGCAGCAGTTCGGCCGTGGCCGCGAGGGACCGCGCGTGATACGCGCAGGTCTCCAGCAGCGCCACCACGTACCGGGCGGTGTCCCGGCGGGCGCGCAGCGGGGCGATCGGATGGGTCAGCGGCTCGGTGGCCGCCCGCAGATCGGCCAGCGCCTGGTCCAGATCGCGGGCCCGCTCCACCAGATCCTCGCCCGCCCCGCCGCTCAGCTGGTCCACGGCGGCCCGCGTGACATCGGCGAGCCGGTTCAGCACCTCGACGAGGAGTTCATTGGTACGGCGGTCGGTGTGGATCGGCAGCACCACCGCCGCCGCGATCACCCCGCAGGCCGCGCCGAGCGCCGTCTCCTCCACCCGCAGCACCAGCACCGACAGGCTGTAGGTGTTCAGCAGCGTGTACAGCAGGCCCAGCATCGCCGTGACGAAGAACGACATCAGCGTGTACGACAGCGGCGCCGTGTAGAACATCGCGAAGATGAAGACCAGCACCAGCGTGAACGCCGTCCATGTGTGCTGCCCGACGAGCCCGGCGAGCCCGATGCCGGCCACCACACCGAGCACCGTGCCCAGCAGCCGCCTGTAGCCCTTCACCAGGATCTCGCCGGTGGAGGCGGTGTTGATGAACACGATCCAGCAGGTCAGCACGGCCCAGTACCAGCGCTGACTGGACAGCAGCTCGCCGCCCGCGATGGCCAGCGCGGAGCCGACGGCCACCTGGACCGCGGCCCGTGTCGTGGGCCGGCGCAGACCGGTCGGCTCCGGCTCCTCGGCCTCGCTCTCCTCGCCCGCCTCGATCGCGGCGTCCTCGGCGTCCAGTTCCTCGCGCGAGCGGGTCGTCGCCGGACTGTCGTCCGTCTCGTCCTGCGGCCCGTCCAGCGCCAGCCGCAGCCCCAGGGCGGCACGGGCGGCCTCGCCGAGCCCACGGAAGACGTCCTGCACGGGCGGCGCGGCCTTGGGCAGGTTCTCCTCCTCGCGGTAGCCGAGCAGCCGGTTCCGTACCTGGGCGAGCGCCGTGCCCCGGGCCTCGCCGACCGGCCGCAGCATCAGCACCCGCAGCGCCTGCAGATCCCGGGCGAGCGCTTCGGTGGCCTCGTCCCGCACCGGCAGCTCACCGCCCAGGGGCAGCGGGGCGCCCGGCAGATGCAGGGTGAGGGTGTCGGTCCGCTGGGCGCTGCGCGCGGTGAGCAGCAGCAGGCCGAGCCGCTCGGAGGCGATCTCGGCGTCGGCGATCCGGCGCTGGAGCAGCCGGGCCGTCGTCTCGTCGGAGGTGCCGTCCTCCAGCCGCCCCTGGATCATCAGCGCCGTCTCGTGCAGCCGCGCGGTGGCGGTGCGCAGATCCTCCAGGAGCTTCTCCACGTCGTCGGGACCGGCGTCCAGCAACTCGGCCTGGACGGCGATCAGCTGGGCGAGCCGGGCGCGGAACGCCCGGCGCAGCCGGTCCAGGGTGCCGGCCGGGGTCTCGGGCAGCAGCACGAAGCGCGCGGCGGCACTGCACACGAACGCCCCGCAGATGACGCCGTACAGCGCGGGCAGCGTGGCGGTGGTCGCGTGGACGAACAGGGAGAGGAAGTAGATCTGGAAGCCGATCAGGCCGAGCGCCGTGCCCCGGTCGCCGAACCGCCGGCCGTAGACCGCGCCGAAGATGAGGACGACGAAGAACACGTCCCCGCCGACGACCTGTTCGTTCAGCAGCGCGCCCAGTGACACCGAGGCCAGCGCCACCAGCAGGCCGAGTGCGAGCGTCACGGCCTGCTGGGAGCGCTGCTTCTCGCGGATGGCGAAGGTCGACACCATCGCCGCCATGGCGCCGGCGACCAACTGGGACACCGGCACCCGCAGGGCGGCCAGGACGGCGAGGGTGAGCGCGATCGCGGTGACCGTGCGCAGCCCCGCGGTGAGCCTGAGCAGCCCGGGATCGGACGCCGCGAGCCGGTCCCACATCCGTACCCGTCCCGACCGCCCCGCTGTGCCCACGCCGCCGCGCTCTCTCCCGTGCCAGAAATCGATCTCCGATCCAGCATCGCACGACGGCCCGGATCACCTGCTCCCGGCCGGGCGGCTCACGGGCTTCCCGCGGACGTCCCCTCCACCCGGGCCCGCACCTGTTCCGGCGTCAGATACGCGTCGGTGAACTCGAAGTCCTTCAGCCGGGCGGGCTTGCGGGCCTGGAAGCCGGTGCGTACGAAATCGTCGCCCGCGACCGCGTTCAGCAGCCAGTTGGTCATCACCCGGGTCTTGGCGACGTTGGTGCGCAGCGCCGACCAGTGGTAACCGCGGGCCACCGCCTGGGCCGGCACCCCGCGCAGCTCGATGCCGAGCGGTTTGGACACCGCGTCCTTGCCGCCGAGGTCGACCACGAGACCCAGATCGTGGTGGACGTACGGCTGCAGGGGCTGACCCCGCAGGGTCGCGATGACGTTGTCGGCGACCTTCTTGCCCTGGCGCATGGCGTGCTGCGCGGTGGGCGGGCAGACCGCGCCCTCCTCGCCCTTGGCCAGGTCCGGTACGGCAGCCGAGTCGCCGAGCGAGAACACCCCGTCGTGGCCCGGCAGGGTCATCTCCGGGGTGACCGTCAGCCGGCCGCGCACCGTCTCCGCGCCGAGCGTGCCGATCAGCGGGCTCGCGACGACACCGGCCGTCCAGATCAGCGTGTGCGTCGGCACCACCCGGCCGTCGGTGAAGGTCACCTCCTCGGCGGCGGCCTTCTCGATCGACACACCCAGAGACACCTCGATGCCGCGCCGGCCCAGGATCTCCTGTGCGCTGCGGCCGAGTTTGTCGCCCAGCTCCGGCATGAGCCGGGGCGCGATGTCGATCAGATGCCACCTGATCAGACCGGGGTCCAGGCGCGGGTAGCGGGTGACGGCCGCGTGCGTCAGCCGCTGCAGACAGGCGGCGGTCTCGGTGCCGGCGTATCCGCCGCCGACCACCACGAACTGCAACCGCGCCGCGCGTTCGGCCGGGTCGTCGCTGGCGTCGGCGAGATCGAGCTGGCTGATGACGTGGTCGCGGATGTACGCGGCCTCGGCGAGGGTCTTCATCCCGAAGGCGTGCTCGGTCAGCCCCGGGATGTCGAAGGTGCGGGTCACGCTGCCGGGGGCCAGCACCAGATAGTCGTAGGGCTCGTTGACGATCTTCTCGGTGATGGTGCGGACGACACACACCTTCGCCTTGAGGTCCACCCCGATCGCCCCGCCGGGCAGGATCCGGGTGCGGTACTTCTTGCTCCGGCGCAGGCTCAGGGCGATCGACTGCGGTGTGAGCACACCGGAGGCGACCTGGGGCAGCAGGGGGAGATAGAGCTGGTAGGAGTACGGCGTCACCAGGGTGACGTCGGCCTCGGCGGGAGCGAGCTTCCGCTCCAGTCGGCGGACGCACCCGACTCCGGCGAAGCCTGCGCCAACCACCAGGATCCTGGGTCGTGTCACGGTGTTCATCCCTTTCTGCGGCTCCAGGCGGTCCGACTCGACGCCGCTCGCCTGCCCCGGACCGACGCACACCACCTTCGATCCCACCCTGCCCCGGGCCGTCCCGCCAGCCGGGCGCGGCACGCAGACGAACGCGTGGGCACCAGCATGCCCCCACACGGGCCGCGGTAACCGGCTGTCGCACAGATACGCGTCGTACGTGTACGCGGCACGCGTGTGCCGGGTACCCGGGGGCGGCCGCCGTTCCGCACGGGCTCATGGCCTCACCAGGGCAGGAACGCGTGGATGTCCTTGCCGTCCTCGTGGACGACGACGCTGACCTGCGTGCACAGCGTGCGGACCAGGTGCCAGCCGATGCCGCCGACGCCCGTGCGCGGGACGAAGGGCCGCGGTTCCGGCCGGGCCGTACTCGTGTCGCACATCGTCACGTGTACGCCGTCGAAGGTGCGGCGCATCCGCAGACCGAACGGACCGGGCGCGTACTGGACCACGTTGGCGGCCAGCTCCGTCACGACCAGCAGGATGTCGTCCCAGTACTCGTGCGCGGCCGGCGGCGACCGCGTCGCGAGCGCGCCCAGGAACTCCTCCGCGGCGAGCCGGGCCTCCGTGACACTGTGCAGCTCACCGGCGAAGGAGAAAGTGCGCTCGTAGTCGTCCTGCGCGGGCGGTGTCCCGTCCTGACGTGGCTTCCTCGGCATCTCGAATTCCCCGGTTCCGGCCGGCCGGCGGCTTCGGGGAGCCTCCTGCCGGGCCGGTGGTCGCACTGAACTCTCTCTGCGTCTGCGGGTTCCCCGCAGCAGGGCGGCCTATGCGGCCTGTCCGTCCCCCCGGATCGCGGTCCGTCCCTCCGGATCCCGGTCCGTCCGCCTGGCTCCCGGTGACGGACGTCAGCGGAACACGTCGTCCGGGTCGTCCCGGTCCGCCGGCTCCGCGGGGCCCCGCCCGGCCCGGGACCGCGCCTGGTACATCGCGTCGATCTCGGCGGCGTGGTGCCGCACGATCGCGTCCCGGCGCAGCTTCAGCGACGGGGTGAGGAGCCCGTTGCCCGCGGCGAACGGCTCCGGCAGGACCCGGTAGACCCGGATGGACTCGGCACGGGAGACGGCGCTGTTCGCGGAGGCCACGGCCCGTGCGATCTCCTCGCGCAGCGCGTTCTCCTCACGGGTCTCCCGGGCCGGGCTGTCGCCCTGGAGCGCGAGCGCGGCCCGCCAGTGCGCGAGGAACTCCGGGTCCAGGGTGATCAGGGCGCCGACACAGGGCCGGTCGTCGCCGAGCACCACCGCCTGGTGGACGAGCGGATGCATCCGCAGCCGCTGCTCCAGCGGGGCCGGGGCGACGCTCGTGCCGCCGCTGGTGACGATGATGTCCTTCTTGCGCCCGGTGATCGTCAGATAGCCCTCGGAGTCCACCTGACCGATGTCCCCGGTGGCCAGCCAGCCGCCGCGCAGCACGGCGCGGCTCGCGCTCTCGTCGCCGGTATAGCCCTGGAACACCGACGGGCCGTGCACCAGGATCTCCCCGTCGTCGGCCACCTGGACCACGGTACCCGGCAGCGGCCGGCCCACGGTGCCCGACTTCTCCCGGCCGAGCGGCTGCATGGTGATCCCGCCGCAGGACTCGGTGAGGCCGTAGCCGTCGTTGATGACCACCCCGATGCCCTCGTAGAACAGGGTCAGTTCACGGCTGAGCGAGGAGCCGCCGGAGGTGCCGCGCAGCACCCGCCCGCCGAGCGCCGCGCGCAGCCGGCGGTACACCGTCCGCTCGTACAGGGCGTGCTGCAGCCGCAGATCGAACCCGGGGCCCGGCCCGCTGCCCAGCCGGCGGCGCTCCTCGGCCGCGGCGAAGTCGCGCGCGGTCTGCGCGGCCCGCTCGAACAGGGCACCCCGGCCCGCCTGCTGCGCGGTCCGCAGGAACTTCTTGTAGAGCCTCTCGAACACCGACGGCACGCCGTAGAGATACGTCGGCCGGAACGTGCGCAGCGCCGACGCCAGCGTCGCCTCGGTCGGCTCCGGCTCGTGCGCCATCAGGGCGCCGCCGCGCACACACATCAGCATGATCATGATGCCGTACACATGGGAGAACGGCAGGAAGGCCAGCACGGACGGCTGTTCGCCGGGCGGGGCCGCGGCGTGCGCCCAGCCGGCCAGCAGCGTGTCGCAGGGGTAGGCGAGGCCGCGGTGGCTCAGCGCGCAGCCCTGGGGACGCCCGGAGGTGCCGGAGGTGTAGACGATGGCCGCCGTGGCGTCCGGCAGCACGAGCCGGCGCAGCGACTCCACGGTGGTGTACGGCACGACCGTGCCCTGCCGGGCGAGTTCGGGCAGCGCGCCCGCGTCCAGCTGCCAGACGTGGCGCAGCCGCGGCAGCGCGGCGCACACCGTGCCGACGGTCATGACGGCCTGCTCGTCCTCGACCACCACTGCCACACAGTCCGCGTCCCGCAGGATCCACTCGGCCTGCTCGCGCGAGGAGGCCGGATGGATGGGCACGACCTCCGCGCCCACGCACCACAGCGCGAGGCTGAGCACGGTCCACTCATGGCGGGTGCGGGACATCAGGGCCACCCGCCGGCCGGGCGAGATCCCGGCGGCGACCAGCCCCTTGGCCAGGTCGACCACCTCGTCCCGCAGCTCCAGGGCCGTCATCTGTCGCCAGACCGTGGCGGCGGGATCCGTGCGGTGCGCGAGCACCGGCCGGGTGGGGTCGCGCTCGGCGGTGTCGAAGACGCTGTCGGCGAGGCCGCCGGTGAGCGGCGGGGCAATGGTGGGAGCGAGGGCGACGTCGCGCATGCGCTGCTCCAGGGTGTACGGAGGGTCACACCGCCGACCGGCTCTGTGTCGGCGGTGCTCGAATGTAGCCGAGGTGAGCGCGTTCGGTGCGGGGAACGGCGAAGTCGTGATCGGCTGATGACGTGGGCGTGTCCCTCAGCCCTGCGTATGCCGTACGCACTCGGTGACGACGTCCCGCAGGCTGCCGCCCCGCTCCAGCAGCCGGCGCTGCTGACGTGCGCCGTTGCCGCGCCGCAGCAGCTCCGTGACGCCCTGTTCCGCGCGCTCGGCGTCGCCGCAGGCGGTGAGGGCGTCCCCGGTGTGCTCCAGCAGCGAGCGCAGCACCCGCGGCGCGGGCCGGGGCCGCATGGTCACCGGGTCGAGCAGATCCTGCTCCAGCCCGGACCGGGCGGCCTGCCAGGCGCCCAGCCGCAGCACGCTGACACTGTGGTCCGGCGCCGGCCGGCCGGCCCGCCAGTCGCGTGCCGCCGTCTCCACCAGGGCGCGGGTCAGGGTGGCGACGAGCACGGCGGTCTGCGCGCACAGGCACACATCCGCCACCCGGATCTCCACGGTCGGACAGTGGCTGGACAGCCGGGCGTCGAAGTAGGCCATGGCCTCGTCCAGGATGACACCGGTGGCCACCATGTCCCGCACCCTGCGGTGATACCGCTCGGGGGAGACGAACGGCTCGGTCGGGCCGGCCGACGGCCAGCGCTCCCACACCCGGGTGCGGTAGCTGGCGTAGCCGGTGTCACCGCCCTGCCAGAACGGAGAGTTGGCGCTGATCGCGACGAGCACCGGCAGCCAGGGGCGCAGCCGGTCCAGCACCGCGACACCCTCGTCGTCGGACTCCACCGCGACATGGACATGGCATCCGCAGACGAGCTGGTCCCGGGTGCCGACCCCGTACCGGCCGGCCAGCCACGCGTAGCGGTCGTTCACGGTCAGCGCGGGGTCGACCGGGAGCGGGGAGGTGGCCACCGCCGCGACCGCGCAGCCGAACTGTCCGGCGTGCCGGGCCGCCTCCTTGCGGCAGCGCACGATCTCCTCGCCCAGCTCCGTCATGTCCGCCTGCGGATGCGTGGCGAACTCCAGCATCTGCCCGAACAGCTCCTTGTCGAACACGTCCTGCCCGGGATCGTCGAGGGCGACATGGGCGAGGACGGCAGCCGCCAGCGCCCTCGGGTCGCCGCTGTCCGGGTCGACCAGAAGGAGTTCCTCCTCCACTCCGACGGTGCGCACCTGGTGCCACCCTTCCGTGTCCATGCCACGACCGGGCAGTCCTGGCCGGTACGACCCGACCGCCCCTGGACGGGCCGCCGACACCTGTGGTTCAGCGCTCCGGCGCCAGCCAGAGCGTGGCGAGCGGCGGGAGCGTGAGCCCCAGGACATTCTCCTCGCGTTTCAGCGGCCCCGCGCTGCCGACCCCGCTGCCGCCGTAGCGGACGTCGTCGGTGTTCAGCTCCTCCCGCCAGAGGGGGAACCCGTCCGGGACCCACAACCGGTAGTCGTGCCGGACGACCGGGGAGAAGTTCGACACCGCGAGCAGCGGGGCGCCGTCGGCGGCGAAGCGCAGGAACGCGAAGACGTTGTCGTCGGCCGCGTCGCACAGCACCCACCGGAAGCCGCCCGGATCGGTGTCCCGCTGCCACAGCGCCGGCGTCGCCCGGTACCGGACGTTCAGATCCCGTACGAGATCCCGCACGCCCCGGTGATCGCCGGCCGAGTGGTAGTCGTCGTCGAGCAGCCACCACTCGGGGCCGTGCGCCTCCGACCACTCGGCGCCCTGGGCGAACTCCTGCCCCATGAACAACAGCTGTTTGCCCGGATGGGCCCACATGAAGCCGAGGTAGGCGCGGTGGTTGGCGCGCCGTTGCCACCAGTCGCCGGGCATCTTGGACACCAGCGCCTGCTTGCCGTGGACGACCTCGTCGTGGGAGATGGGCAGGACGTAGTTCTCGCTGTAGGCGTACACCATCGAGAAGGTCATCTCGTGGTGGTGGTATGTGCGGTGCACGGGCTCGTGCTGGATGTACTGCAGGGAGTCGTGCATCCAGCCCATGTTCCACTTCAGGCCGAAACCGAGCCCGCCGCTGTCCGTCGGCCGGGTGACACCGTCCCAGGCGGTGGACTCCTCGGCGATGGTCACCACGCCGGGGCAGCGCCGGTAGACGGTGGCGTTCATCTCCTGGAGAAAGGCCACCGCGTCCAGGTCCTCCCGCCCGCCGAAGACGTTCGGCTGCCACTGGCCGGAGTCCCGTGAGTAGTCGAGGTAGAGCATCGAGGCGACGGCGTCCACGCGCAGTCCGTCGATATGGAACTCCTGGCACCAGTACACGGCGTTGGCGACGAGGAAGTTGCGCACCTCGGTGCGGCCGAAGTCGAACTCGTACGTCCCCCAGTCCGGGTGCTCGGCCCGCCGCCAGTCCCCGGGTTCGTACAGCGGCTCCCCGTCGAACCGGGCCAGCGCCCAGTCGTCCTTCGGGAAGTGCGCCGGCACCCAGTCCATGATGACCCCGATGCCGGCCCGGTGCAGCGCGTCCACCAGGTACTTGAAGTCGTCCGGGGAACCGAGGCGGGGCGTCGGCGCGTAGTACGAGGTGACCTGGTAGCCCCAGGAGCCGCTGAAGGGATGCCCGGCGACCGGCATCAGCTCGACATGCGTGAAGCCCATCTCCCTGACGTAGGCGGGCAGTTCGTCCGCCAGCTGCCGGTACGTCAGCCCGGGCCGCCAGGACGGCAGATGCACCTCGTACACCGACAACGGTGCCTGGTGCACGGGTGTGTCGCCCCGGTGGGCCATCCACTCCCCGTCGTCCCACTCGTACCGGGACACCGTGACGACCGACGCCGTGTCGGGCGGCATCTCCGTGCACCGGGCCATCGGGTCGGCCTTGAGGAACCGATGGCCGTGCCGTGAGGTGATCTCGAACTTGTACCGGGCGCCCTCGCCGATCCCGGGCAGGAACAGCTCCCACACCCCGGACGCGCCCAGCGAACGCATCGGGTACTGCGTGCCGTCCCAGTACGTGAAGTCCCCGGCCACCCGCACCCCCTGGGCGCCCGGCGCCCACACCGTGAAGCGGGTGCCGGTCACGCCCTGGTGCGTCATCGGCTCGGCGCCGAGCGCCTGCCACAGCTGCTCGTGCCGGCCCTCGCGGATCAGATGCAGGTCCAGCTCACCGAGAGCGGGCAGGAAGCGGTACGGATCGTGTACCTCCTGCGCCACGTCGTCGTACGCCACCAGCAGCGTGTACGAGGGGATCTCCGGGAACGGCAGGACGGCGGCGAAGAGACCGTCGCCCTCCGACACCAGCGGGTGGCGCGCCTCGTCGACCACCACGCTCACCGCCCGTGCGTGCGGGCGCAGCGCCCGGAACAGGATGCCGCCCGGGACGGGATGGGCGCCCAGCAGGGCGTGTGGATCGTGGTGGGCGCCGCCGAGCAGCCGGCCGCGGCCGTCCGGGTCGAGGGGGGCCGCCGGGGCCGGCACCGGGCCGGCGGTCTCGGGCAGCGCGGTGTCGCGCCGGGAGGTGTCGCGCAGGGCCATGACCTCAGCCTCCCCACACGGCGAGCCGCTTGATCGCCGCCATCGGTACCGGCAGCCAGTCCGGCCGGTGTCTTGCCTCGTACAGCACCTCGTAGACCGCCCTGTCCGTCTCGTGCGCGCGCAGCAGCGCGTGCTTCTTGCGGGGATCCCAGCCGGCGCGGGCCGCGTAGCCCGCGCAGAACGCCTCCCGGCAGCGGCGCGCCCACTCGGGTCGCCAGGGGCGGCGCTGCCGGGCCGCGTAGTCGAAGGAGCGCAGCATCCCCGCCACGTCCCGCACCGGGGAGTGCGGGGCCTGCCGCTCGGCGAGCGGCCGGGACGGCTCGCCCTCGAAGTCGATGACGAACCAGTCGCGGCCCGCCCGCAGCACCTGGCCGAGGTGCAGATCGCCGTGGATGCGCTGCGCGGGCGGCCCGGTGTCACAGGTGGCGAGCGCCCCGAACGCGGCCCGCAGCCCCGGCACGAACGGCCGCAGGCCCGGTACGGCGTGCGCGGCCGCGTCCAGCCGTGCGCACATCGCCTGCGCCGTACGGCCGTTCTCGCCCGGTCCGGCCGGGCCGAACGCCTCGGCCAGCGCCAGATGCACCTCGGCCATGGCCTGGCCCAGCTCATGGGCCTCGGTGGTGAAGTCGTCGCCCGCGGCGAGCGCGCGCAGCGCCAGCGTCCAGCCGTCGGTCGCGTCCGGCAGGAACGGCTGGAGCACCCCCAGCGTGGCCGGCTGCGGCGCACTCGTACCGAACCAGGCCACCGGCGCGGGCACCCGGGTGCAGCCCTGCGCGGACAAGGCGGCCGTCACCTCCAGGTCCGGGTTGACGCCCGGCTGGATACGGCGGAAGACCTTCAGGATGTACGCGTCGCCGTACACGATCGAGGAGTTGGACTGCTCGGCGTCCAGCAGCCGCGGCGGCAGCCCGCCGGGGACGGGGACACCCGGGTCGGCCTCGAACCGCAGCGGCCCCGCCGTGCCGGGCTGCCGCAGCCGCTCCAGCAGCAGATGGGCCGAGCGTGGGTCGTGCAGCGCGTCGTACACCGCGAGCCCGGCGAACGGGCCCTGCTCGGCCCGCCCGATGAAGGCCCGCTCCAGCCGCGGGGCGTGCTGCTCGCGCAGCCCGAGCAGCAGCTGGTAGCAGTCGCCCGGCAGGGGGGTGCCGCCCGGCGTGGGCAGGGGCGCGTGCGAGGCGTGCACCAGCAGATGCAGACACCCCGGGAACAGCTCGGTCATGGACAGCAGCGACAGATCGGTGACCGGCCGGTCCTTGCCCGCGAACCAGCGTTGCCTCGGCAGCCACCCGCGCAGCAGCCCGGCCAGCGAGGCAACAGGTCCGTCGAAGGCGGCCACGGCTCTGGGCCGAACGGTGATGGTCTTCGGCATGACGCGTCCTTTCCTCGGCGCCGGCGTCTCAGTGACGGGGGCCGATGCGGGATGCGACTCGGGTGAGCCGGAACCAGTAGAAGCCGTGGCCCTGCAGGGTCAGCAGGTACGGCAGCTCACCGATGGCGGGGAAGCGCACTCCGCCGATCAGCTCGACCGGGTGCCGTCCGGCGTAGGTCCGCAGATCGAGTTCGGTCGGCTGGGCGAAGCGGGAGAAGTTGTTGACGCACAGCACCAGGTCGTCGCCGTACTCGCGCAGGAAGGCGAGCACCGCCGGGTTGGACGAGGTCAGTTCCGTGAACGAGCCGAGTCCGAAGGCGGGGTTCTGTTTGCGGATCTCGATCATGCGGCGGGTCCAGTGC
>NZ_BMVG01000014.1 GCF_014650595.1 Streptomyces alanosinicus | reverse complement strand
CGAACGTGGTCTTGCCCACGCCGAAGCCGCCCGCCACCACGATCTTCGCGGAAGTGGTGGCCCGGCCCGCGTCAGAGCTTGCGAAGTCCACTGAGCACCCTTTCGAGCAGCGTCACGTCCGGAGCGCCGCCGTTGTTCTCGTCGCCACCGGGCTGGTGGATGGCGACCAGGCCGGCCTCGGCGAGGTCGGCCACCAGGATCCGGGCCACTCCGAGCGGCATGGCCAGCAGCGCGGAGACCTCCGCGACCGACTTGACCTCACGGCACAGATGGCAGATCCGCTGGTGCTCCGGGAGCAGTCCCATGAGCGCCGCCGGGTCGGCGGTGGTGCTGATCAGGGCCTCTATCGCGAGCTGGTAGCGCGGCCGGGTCCGGCCGCCGGTCATCGCGTACGGACGGACCAGCGGCTGGTCGCCCTCGTCCCCGTACGGTTCCGCGTACGGATCGTGATGGGCGGTGGGCGGGGTCATGAATCCTCCGGGCGGGACAGCAAGTCGGTCGGTCATGCCGTCTGTCGAGGGCCGGTGGGGGGATTGTGTCGGCCGGACGGTGGTTTGGTGAGGTGGGTGGTGCCGGGGGCGGTCAGTGAAGAAGACTGCCTTGGAGTTCGGCGCGCAGATCCGGGGTGAGTACCGCCCCTGCGCGGTCGACGAGCAGTGCCATCTCGTAGCCGACGAGACCGATGTCGCACTCGGGGTGGGCCAGGACCGCGAGCGACGACCCGTCCGAGACGGACATCAGGAAGAGGAACCCGCGCTCCATCTCGACGACCGTCTGCGCCACATCGCCGCCCTCGAAGATCCGGGAGGCCCCGGCCGTCAACGAGGTCAGCCCGGAGGCGACGGCCGCCAGCTGGTCGGCGCGGTCCCGCGGGAAACCTTCGGACATCGCCAGCAGAAGGCCGTCGGCGGAGACCACCACCGTGTGCGACACCCCGGGGGTGTTGTCCACGAAGTTGGTGATCAACCAGTTCAGGTTCTGTGCCGCCTGGCTCATCGGACTCAACTAACGCTCCTGCTGGTGAGTGGGGCTCGGGTAGCTGCCGGTCTGGCCGCTGCCGGCCTGCCGGCCCTGAGCGATGCCCCGACGGAGATTGGTCAGCCGCCCGCGTACGTCGTCAGGCGCACGCGAGACCTGCGGACCGGCTTGGTGCTGTTGCTGCTGAGCCGTACCCGGGACGAGGTTCGCCCTGGGTACCCGGCGCGGCAGGCCGGACGTCGTGACACCGCCCGCCGCCGGCTGCCGGACGCGCTCGGCCTGCCGGACGAGTTCGTCGTTCGGCGAGGTGCGCCAGGAGCCGGTGGCCGGGCCGTTGCCGTTCGCGTTGTTGTTGCCGCCGACGCCGTTCTGGTTGCCGCCGTTGCCGTATTGATTGCCGCCGAGGCCGTTCTGGCCGCCGCCGGGGCCGCGCTGCGGAGCCGGGGCGGGTGCCTGCGGCTGCCGAGGCTGCGCCGGAGCGGGCGCGCCCTCCTGCGGACCGCCGTGGAACCAGTTGGTCTCCAGCGTGTCGTACAGCGGGGTACGGCCGTCGACCGGGCCGTCGGCCGGCGGCAGTGCCTCCGGCTCACGGTGCACCGGACGCTGCTGCGGGGCCTGTGGCCCACGGTGCGCGGGGCGCTGCTGCGGGGCCGGCGGGCGCGGGGCGCCGAAGTCGTCCCGGGCGGGCGGCTGCGGACGCTCGAACTGGCCGGTGTGCGCCGGGTCCGGGCGTCCGGGCAGGGCGTGCTGCCCGGTGGAGCCGCCGTCGTAGCCGCCGTCGAAGCCCTGCGGAGCGGGGAACTGGCCGGTGTTGTGGCCCGTGTTCCGCGGGGTGTCGTCCTGGCGCGGCGCTGCCGGCGTGCCGAAGACGTCGGAGCGGACGAACGCACCGGAGTCCTCCCGGCCACCGTCGGCGGGCTCGAACCGGCCGGGCAGCTGTGCGGCCTCGGGACGGGCGAACTGGTCCGTCTGACGCGGGTTCTCGGGACGCGTGAACTGGCCGGTCTGCTGCGGGTTGTCCGGGCGGGCGAACTGGCCCGTGGTCTGGGCGCCGCCCAGGCCGTCCGCGTCGGGACGCGGGAACTGGCCCGTGGCGGACGGATCCTGGTCGTCGAACCGGGGTATCGCCGGTATCTCCGCGGTCGAGCCCGGACCGTGCCGGTCGTCGACGCGCGGCATACGCGCGGTGTGCGCCGGGTCCTGCTCGTCGTGGCCGCGCGGGGTGTCCAGCGCGGCACGCGGCAGCGGGGCCTGGGGGTCGGCCCAGCCCGGGGTGCGCTGCTGGTCGGCGCCGCCGGGCAGCTCGGCCTGCGGGCCGCCGCGCGGCGGCAGCTGGGGCCGGCGGCCCCGCTCGGCGGCGCCGTCGGGCCGCCGCGGGCCACGGCCGCCGAAGGCGTCCTGCTGCGGGCCGCCCGGGTTCGCGGCCGTGAGGCCCTGCGGAGCGCCGGGCGCCTGAGCGCCGAAACCGCCCGCGCCGGCACCCGCGGGCTGCGGCCGGCCCTGCTGCGGGTCACCTGCGGCACCGGGACCGCCCTGGGGCCCACGCGCACCGCCCGGCGCACCGGGACGGCCGCCCTGGCCCGCGCCGGGCAGCGCGGCCCGGGGACCCTGGCCGGCGCCGACCTGGCCGCGCGGAGCGGGACCGGCGCCGAGCAGACCACCGCCGGCCGGGGCGCCGCCGAGGGCACCCCCGCCCGCGTTGCCGGTCTGCCGCCGGGCCGCGGCCGCACCCGCGGCGGCCTGCGCGGCGGCGGGGCCGCCGGTGCCACCGGGCATGCCCGGCTTGCCCGGAGCGGGCTTCTTGCCGCCCTGGGCCACGTCCACGGGCAGCATGACCAGCGCGGTCGTACCACCGGAGTCGGAGGGGCGCAGCTGGATGCGGATGCCGTGCCGCTGGGAGAGCCGGCCGACCACGAAGAGACCCATGCGGCGGGAGACCGAGACGTCCACGGTGGGCGGCGAGGCGAGTCGCTCGTTGATCGCCGCGAGGTCCTCGGGGGAGAGGCCGATACCGGTGTCGTGGATCTCGATCAGGACCCGGCCGTCGGGCAGCGCGTGACCGGTGACCTTGACCTTGGTCTGCGGCGAGGAGAACGACGTCGCGTTCTCCAGCAGCTCGGCGAGCAGGTGCACGAGGTCGTTGACGACGCGGCCCGCGACCTCGGTGGTGGGCACGGAGGCCAGCTCGATGCGCTCGTACTGCTCCACCTCGGACGCGGCGGCGCGCAGGACGTCGACCAGCGGGACCGGGCGGGTCCAGCGGCGGCCCGGCTCCTCACCGGCGAGGACGAGGAGGTTTTCGCCGTTACGGCGCATACGGGTGGCGAGGTGGTCCAGCTTGAACAGCGAGGACAGCTGGTCCGGGTCGGCCTCGCGGGACTCCAGTTCGGAGATGAGCGACAGCTGGCGCTGGATCAGACCCTGGGAGCGGCGCGAGAGGTTGGTGAACATCGCGTTGACGTTGCCCCGCAGCAGGGCCTGCTCGGCGGCGAGCCGGACCGCCTCGCGGTGCACGTCGTCGAAGGCCGCGGCCACCTGGCCGATCTCGTCCCGGGAGTGCACACCGACCGACTCCACGGAGGTGTCGACGTCCTGCGGGTCGGACTCCGACAGCTGCTTGACCAGCTCGGGCAGCCGGTCCTGGGCGACCTTGGTCGCGGTCTCCTGCAGCCGGCGCAGCGAGCGGATCATGGAGCGGGCGACGACGAACGCGCCGACCAGCGACACGCCGAGCACGAGCAGGATCAGCGCACCGGAGATGATGGCGTCACGCTGGGTGGCGCTCTTCAGCTCGCGGGCCTTCTGCTCCATGTCCTCGAGCAGCGTGTGCTCGATCTTCTTCATCTGCTCGATCTTGGTCGAGCTGTCGTCCACCCAGTCCTTGTACGACCGGGCGTTCAGGGTCTGGATGCCGTCGCGGGAGTCGAAGACGCGCTTGGCGTAGGTGTCCGCGGACTCGATCGTCGGGTTGCCCTCGTCGATCGGCTTGAGGAGTTCCTCGGCGTTGTTGCTCGCGTAGATCTTCCGGAAGATCGCGATTTCCGAGTTCTCGCTCTCGTAGGCCGACTGGCCGTACAGGCGGTCGTTCTCGGAGAGGTTGCCCTTGGTGGTGGTGGTCGCGGGCAGCGCGGCGGCGATCGTGGCGCGCTGTACGGAGGCGTACTCCTTGGCGGTGGAGAAGGCCGCCAGGGCGCGGGTGCGCGAGATCATCTCCGGGTTGCTGGACGCCTCGGCCATGTCCTGGGACAGGCCGATCAGCTGGGTGATCAGCCGGTGGTAGGACTCGATCGTCTGGGTCGAGTTGGCCTGGGACTTGTACGCCGTCTTGCGGATCTTGGCCAGGTCGTCCAGCTGGTTGGCGAGGCCGACCAGCGCGTCGCGGACGCCCTGGAGGTTGCCGCCCTTGCTGGCCGAGTCGATCTGCTCGGAGGCGTTGAGGAAGTTCTCGCGGGCCCGGTCGGTCTTCTCCTCGTAGCCCTTGACCGTGTAGTCGTTGGCGCTCAGGCCGTGCGCGAGGGGACCGGCGGACTGGTCGCGCTCCTCCTGGAGCGCGGCGGCCAGCTCGGTGGCCTGCTTGGTCATGTCCGTCAGCAGCTTCATGTTGTCGAGCTGCTGGATGTCCTTGACGTTCTGGTCGATGCGCAGCGCGCCGAGCGAGGTCGCCGCGACCACGGGCAGCGCGAGCAGCGACACCAGGCGCGTGGAGATGCGCCAGTTGCGCAGGGCCATGCGCGAACCGGGGCCGGTGGCGCCCTTCGCGGGCTTCACGGCCGGCGCGGGGGAGGCGCCGGAGTTGCCCGACCCGGTGGAGGCGGTCGGGGACGACACGCCGGGGCGTCCGCTGCGCGGACCGCCGTCACCGGACGCGGCCGGACCCGGGTTCTGGGCGTGCTGGGGCGAGGAGCTGCCCTTCACGGGGCCAGTCCCGTTGTGCGACTCCGGCTCCGCCGAAGCGCTGCCATCCCTCTTGAAACGTCCCTGCACTAGCGTCGCAACCTCTGGACCAGGCGCCCCTCCGCGCGAACGGAGGGACACGGTGTCGGCGTTGTGGAGTGCGCCCTGAAAACGCCCTCCGTTGGTCTGGAGTGACCGGCGCTGGTTCTCCCCTGTCTCGCCGCCACACGACGCTGCGTCGCGCCCCCTGTGCGCCGGCTCGATACCCGCGGCGGTCCGTGGAATTCCAGCACAGTGCCGGATCTCCAACAAGGGCCGTGAGCCGAGCTGTGACCTCCGTGACAGGTTGTGAGCGCCATGTCACCAGCCGTGGAAGCCGATCCTGAACATATCGGGCGTATCTCTGCGATTCATTGCCCGGTGTCGGGTGTCTGAGTCGCCATGATCAGGAGCGGAATGATGGCTTCAGTGGGTCAATGTCCGTTTCGTGTGGGCACATTGCGAGTCAGATTTGACCGAATTGTCTGCGAGGTCGTGAGCAAACTCACACATAGATCGTGGGCAGTTGGCGTCATCGGCGGGGAATCGGATGTTTAGCCTGACGCTTTACAACAGGGGTGACTCTGTAAACCCCGACTCGGCAAACCCCTTCGACCAGAGGCCACAGGACGACAACGGTGAAGACGACGATGATGTTCCACAAGATCGCCAACCCGCGGCGCACGACTCTGGCGCACCTTGAGGACGCCGGTGAGCTGCAGACGGCCGAGCTGCCGGAGCACTCCCTCGACCTCCCGGCCCACACCGCCAACCCCCGGCGCACGATCCTGGTGGACGTCCCGGTGGGCGCGGCGGCCCCGGCCGGAGAGTAGCCGATCACCTGTTCCGCTGAATTCCGGGGTGCGGCGCATGCCGGAATTCCCCGGACCGCATTTCCGGGCGCCTCGATCGATCAAGCGCCTCGGTGATCGTGCGAATGATCAAGTGCCTCGGTGATCGTGCGGAACACTCCGGGATCACGCGAAGATCACGCGAAACAGGCCGGCGGCAGCGCTCCCACGGCCGCCGGCGCGCCGCACGGCCCGGGGCGCCGCCCTCCGGGACACGAGCCGCACACCGCGAACCGGAATTCCGGCCCGCCCCATTCCCGCACCGCTTCGCGCACGGGTCCGCGCACCGGCTTCCCGCCCCGGCTTCCCGCCCCGGAAAAGCGGCGCGGCCGCGTCGCACCGGCCGAACGCCGGGCGGTCCGACCGGTTAACCTGGGGCGTCAGTACGCCGGTTCTCAGTAAGGGGCGCAAGGATCCCGTGCGCATCGCCAGGTTCTCCATCGACGGGAACGTCGCCTTCGGCGCGGTCGAGGGCGACAAGCAGGACGAACTCGTCCTCGACATCATCAAGGGCATCCCGTTCGCCGACCACGAGCTCTCCGGTACGAAGGTGCCGCTGAACAAGGTCAGGCTGCTCCCGCCGGTCCTGCCCAACAAGGTCGTGGCGTTCGGGCGCAACTACTCCGAGCACGCGCGCGAGCTGGGCAACGAGGTGCCCGAGGCACCGTTCGCCTTCTTCAAGCCGTCCACCTCGGTGATCGGCCCCGGCGACGACATCCAGTACCCGCCGTTCTCCGAGGAACTGCACCACGAGGCCGAGCTGGCCGTGGTCATCGGCCGGATGTGCCGTGAGGTGCCGCGCGAGCGCGTCAAGGACGTGATCCTCGGCTACACCTGCGCCAACGACGTCACCGCCCGCGATGTGCAGAAGCGCGAGAAGCAGTGGGCCCGGGCCAAGGGCTTCGACACCTCCTGCCCGCTCGGCCCCTGGGTGGAGACGGACCTGGACCTCGCCCGCGCGAACGACCTGACCATCCAGTGCACGGTCAACGGCCTGCAGCGCCAACTCGGCCGCACCAGCGAGATGATCCACTCCATCGAGGACCTGGTCGTCAACATCTCCGAGGCCATGACCCTGCTCCCCGGCGATGTCATCCTCACCGGCACCCCCGCAGGGGTCGGCCCCCTGAACGTCGGCGACGAGGTCGCCGTCACCATCGAAGGCATCGGCACTCTCACCAACAAGGTTGTCAAGCGTGGCTAGCGCACCCGGCTCCCCCGTACGCGTTCGTTTCTGCCCCTCGCCCACCGGTAACCCCCATGTGGGCCTGGTCCGCACCGCCCTGTTCAACTGGGCGTTCGCCCGGCACCACCAGGGCACGCTGGTCTTCCGTATCGAGGACACCGACGCGGCCCGCGACTCCGAGGAGTCGTACCACCAGCTCCTCGACGCGATGAGCTGGCTCGGCTTCGACTGGGACGAGGGCCCCGAGGTCGGCGGGCCGCACGCGCCGTACCGGCAGTCGCAGCGCATGGACATCTACCGGGACGTCGCGCAGAAGCTGCTCGACGCCGGCCGCGCCTACCACTGCTACTGCTCCCAGGACGAGCTGGACACCCGCCGCGAGGCCGCCCGCGCCGCCGGCAAGCCCTCCGGCTACGACGGCCACTGCCGTGACCTGAGCGCCGAGCAGGTCGCGGAGTACCGGGCCCAGGGCCGCACCCCGATCGTCCGCTTCCGGATGCCGGACGAGACGATCACGTTCACGGACCTGGTCCGCGGCGAGCTGACCTTCACCCCGGAGAACGTGCCGGACTACGGCATCGTCCGCGCGAACGGCGCCCCGCTGTACACGCTGGTCAACCCGGTCGACGACGCCCTGATGGAGATCACCCACGTCCTGCGCGGCGAGGACCTGCTCTCCTCCACCCCGCGCCAGATCGCGCTGTACGCGGCGCTGGCCGAGCTGGGCATCGCCAAGCAGACCCCCGCCTTCGGCCATCTGCCGTACGTGATGGGCGAGGGCAACAAGAAGCTGTCCAAGCGCGACCCGCAGTCCTCCCTGAACCTCTACCGCGAGCAGGGCTTCCTACCCGAGGGCCTGCTCAACTACCTGTCTCTGCTGGGCTGGTCGCTCTCCGCGGACAAGGACATCTTCACGATCGAGGAGATGGTCGCCGCCTTCGACATCTCCGATGTGAACCCCAACCCGGCGCGCTTCGACCTGAAGAAGTGCGAGGCGATCAACGGCGACCACATCCGCATGCTGGATGTGAAGGAGTTCACCACGCGCTGTGCCCCCTGGCTGAAGGCCCCGTTCGCCCCCTGGGCGCCGGAGGACTTCGACGAGGCCAAGTGGGCCGCGATCGCCCCGCACGCCCAGACCCGCCTCAAGGTGCTCTCCGAGATCACCGACAACGTCGACTTCCTGTTCCTGGCGGAGCCGGTCTCCGACGAGGCGTCCTGGACGAAGGCCATGAAGGAGGGCTCCGACGCCCTGCTCCGCACGGCCCGCGAGAAGCTGGACTCCGCGGACTGGACCTCCGCCGAGTCCCTCAAGGAGGCCGTCCTGGCCGCCGGCGAGGCCCACGGCCTCAAGCTCGGCAAGGCCCAGGCCCCGGTCCGCGTCGCCGTCACCGGCCGCACCGTCGGCCTGCCGCTCTTCGAGTCCCTGGAAGTCCTGGGCAAGGAGAAGACGCTGGCCCGCATCGACGCGGCCCTGGCGAAGCTCACCGCGTAACCGATCACCGCACGTGAGGGGCGGCATCCGGATTCCCGGGTGCCGCCCCTCACGCTTGGCCGCGGGCGGTCGGGACCGCGGAAACCGGCGCGCCCACCCCGTCCCCGCGTTACCGTCGGATCATGAGCATCCGAGCCGTGGTCTGGGACATCGACGACACTCTCTTCGACTACACGACCGCGGATCGCGAGGGCATGCGTGCGCACCTGGGTGCGGAGGGCCTGCTGGGCGCGCACGACGGAGTGGAACAGGCCCTTCGGCGCTGGCGGGAGATCACCGATGCCCAGTGGGCCCGGTTCTCCTCCGGCGAGGTCGACTTCGTCACACAGCGCCGCGACCGCACGCGCGTCTTCACCGGCCGGAAGCTGACCGACGGCGAGGCCGACGCGTGGTTCGCGCGCTATCTCGTCCATTACGAGGCCGCCTGGAGCCTCTTCCCGGACGTCCTGCCCGCCCTGGAGGCCCTCTCCGTCAGCCACCGGCACGCGGTGCTGTCCAACTCCAGCCTCACGGTCCAGGAGCACAAGCTGCGCACCCTCGGCCTGCTCGACCGCTTCGAGACGGTGCTGTGCGCCGCCGAGCTGGGCGTCTCCAAGCCGGCGGCCGGCGCCTTCCTGGCCGCCTGCGAAGCGCTGGGCCTGCCCGCGCACGAGGTGGCGTACGTCGGCGACCATCCGGAGATCGACGGGCGGGGCGCGGCCGAGGCGGGCCTGCTGTCCGTGTGGATCGATCGCGGGACGGTCCCCGCGCAGGCCGCGCAGGAGGTGGCGGTGCACCGGATCTCGACCCTCGCCGAACTCCCCGCGCTCGTCCGCGCGGATACCCGTTTTGGAGCCCCGTCCACCTTCGGGTAATGTTCTTCCTGCGCCGAGGGGAGCGGGCCGGAAGGCCGGAACCCCACGGAGCACGCTAGAACTAGAACCCCGCAGGGTCTTGAGTTCCAGTGGCCTATGGTGTAATTGGCAGCACGACTGATTCTGGTTCAGTTAGTCTTGGTTCGAGTCCAGGTAGGCCAGCTCGCAGAGCTTATCTGCAAAGCCCCCGTTGTGTAGCGGCCTAGCACGCTGCCCTCTCAAGGCAGTAGCGCCGGTTCGAATCCGGTCGGGGGTACAGATCCTTCCCGCGAGGACGGCTCGGGTAGCTCCCACCGTCGTCGATGCAGGATCGCTAGGGCCCCCGTTGTGTAGCGGCCTAGCACGCCGCCCTCTCAAGGCGGTAGCGCCGGTTCGAATCCGGTCGGGGGTACGAACTGGTCTAAACCAACATTGGTCTATGGTGTAATTGGCAGCACGACTGATTCTGGTTCAGTTAGTCTTGGTTCGAGTCCAGGTAGACCAGCTCGGACCTGCGGAAACGCAGTGTCCACGCCCCCGTTGTGTAGCGGCCTAGCACGCCGCCCTCTCAAGGCGGTAGCGCCGGTTCGAATCCGGTCGGGGGTACAGGACTAGGCCCTTCGCTTCGGCGGAGGGCCTTCGTCGTGTGCGGCGCCGGCTACTCGAAGCCGTACCGCCGCGTCGTCTCCTCCTCCTGGGCGAGGCGGTGCAGCGCCTGCAGCACCGGCTCATTGAGGATCGCCCCCAGGATCGCGAACTCGATCCGCTCCGCCTCCGACGCATACGTCTCCATGTTGTCCACATCGAGGACGGCCGTCCGGTACATCAACTCGGCGTACGGCGCGAGCAGTTCGGCCCCGAAGTCGTAGCCGATCCGGCGGAACGCGGCCACCGCCACCACCAGCGAGCGGTAGGCCGGGGAGATGGTCGTCAGCTGCTTGGCGTTCTCCCAGCCCAGCTGGTCCAGGAGCTTGTCGACCTCCTGGTGCGCGACCTGGACGTACTCGTCGTCCTCATCCGGCTCCGGCACCTGTGGCAGCGCCCACAGCGCCGCGCCCAGACGGATCGAGCGGGGCAGGGAGTCGTCGTCGACATGCCCGAGCACCTCGCGCACCTTCGCCACCGGCACCCGGCCCACCTGGATCATCGCCCGCACCAGCCGCAGCCGCCCCAGGTGCTCCTCGTCGTACTCGGCCGTCGTGGCGTTGATCTGGCGGCCCGGGGGCAACAGGCCTTCGCGCAGGTAGTACTTGATCGTCGCGGTGGACACACCGCTGTGTCTGCTCAATTCGGCGAGCCGCATGTCTTGCGCCCCTTCTTGGATAACGGCACTATCTAAGCACGCACCGCTTGGATAGCTCCGCTCGCCAACAAGGGGGACGTGGTCATGGTGACCCGTACGACCGCTGACGCGAAGGGCGACGTCGTCGTCCTGTTGATCGGCATGCGCATCAACCGCTTCATGGCGGTGCGCCTGTGGGTGCCGGTGATGCTCGCGATGCTCCGCATGCTGAGGGATCTGCGCAAGGAGCCCGAGCGGGGCCTGCTCAGCCGCGTCCTGCTGACGGCCTCGCCGCGCACGTACTACGTCGTGCAGTACTGGGACTCCAAGGAGAAGCTGTACGCCTACGCGACCGCGCCGGAGGCCTTCCACCACAAGGCCTGGGCGCGCCTCAACCGCATGGAGCGGGCCGGGAAGCTGCGCGGGCAGGTCGGCATATGGCACGAGGCGTATGTCGTGCCCGAGGGGTCGTACGAGGCGATCTACGGCGACATGCCCGCGTTCGGGCTGGCCGCGGCGCACGGACAGATCCCGCTGGAGAGGCGGGGCCGGTACGCGAAGGACCGGTTCGCCTATCGGTCCGAGCGGGCTCAGGAGGCCGAGAGGGCCGGCTGACCAGGGGGGTATCGGGGGACCGGGGGAGCGAGGAGGGCCTGCCGCGGCGTTGAGGCAGGCCCTCCTCGGCGTTCCCGGCGATGCCCGGGAGGGTGCGCGCTCAGCCCGAGCGGCGCAGCGCCTCCGACAGACGGGCGGCGGCGTCGATGACCGCCTGGGCGTGCATACGGCCGGGATGGCGCGTCAGGCGCTCGATCGGGCCGGACACGGACACCGCGGCCACCACGCGGTTGGAGGGGCCGCGCACGGGCGCGGAGACGGAGGCGACGCCGGGCTCGCGCTCGCCGATGGACTGGGCCCAGCCCCGCCGCCGTACGCCCGACAGGGCCGTCGCCGTGAAGCGGGCGCCCTGCAGGCCGCGGTGCAGCCGCTCGGGCTCCTCCCAGGCCATCAGGATCTGCGCCGAGGAGCCGGCCTTCATCGTCAGCGTGGAGCCGACCGGGACGGTGTCCCGAAGGCCGGACAGGCGTTCCGCCGCGGCCACACAGATCCGCATGTCACCCTGGCGACGGTAGAGCTGCGCACTCTCGCCGGTGACATCACGGAGGTGGGTGAGCACGGGGCCCGCCGTCGCGAGCAGGCGGTCCTCGCCGGCCGCCGCCGCCAGCTCCGCGAGGCGCGGACCGAGGATGAAACGGCCCTGCATGTCGCGTGCCACCATGCGGTGGTGTTCCAAAGCCACGGCCAGGCGGTGAGCCGTGGGTCGTGCCAGTCCGGTCGCGCCGACCAGACCCGCGAGGGTGGCCGGACCGGACTCCAGAGCGCTCAGGACGAGGGCCGCCTTGTCCAGAACGCCGACGCCGCTACTGTTGTCCATGCAACGATACTCACGTCTCACTCTGTGAAACGCAAGTTCAATTTTCCGTGGAACGCGCCACCCTGGAATCACACAGCGGCCCACAGACCAAGAGGGCCGGGTGCTGGGCGCCCACGGACACCGGTACATCAGGAACCAGGGCGTCGCTTCCTCAAGATCTCTAGTTGTGTCGGCGTGACCGTGGCCGGCCGGAGGGAAAGCGATGGGTAGGACACTCGCGGAGAAGGTCTGGGACGACCATGTCGTCCGGCGCGCCGAGGGCGAGCCCGACCTCCTCTTCATCGATCTGCACCTGCTGCACGAGGTGACCAGCCCGCAGGCTTTCGACGGCCTGCGGCAGAACGGCCGCCCGGTGCGCCGCCTCGACCTCACCATCGCCACCGAGGATCACAACACCCCGACCCTCGACATCGACAAGCCCATCGCGGACCCGGTCTCCCGGGCCCAGCTGGAGACGCTGCGCAAGAACTGCGCCGAGTTCGGGGTGCGGCTGCACCCGCTGGGCGATGTCGAGCAGGGCGTCGTACACGTCGTCGGTCCGCAGCTGGGCCTGACCCAGCCCGGTACGACCGTGGTCTGCGGCGACTCGCACACCTCCACGCACGGCGCCTTCGGCGCGCTGGCGTTCGGCATCGGCACCTCGCAGGTCGAGCACGTCCTGGCCACCCAGACGCTGCCGCTGGCCCGTCCGAAGACCATGGCGATCACCGTCGAGGGCGAGCTGCCCGAGGGCGTCACCGCCAAGGACCTGATCCTGGCGATCATCGCGAAGATCGGCACCGGCGGCGGCCAGGGCTACATCCTGGAGTACCGCGGCTCCGCCATCGAGAAGCTCTCGATGGAGGCCCGGATGACCATCTGCAACATGTCGATCGAGGCCGGTGCCCGCGCGGGCATGATCGCCCCCGACGAGACCACCTTCGACTACCTCAAGGGCCGCCCGCACGCCCCCGAGGGCGAGGACTGGGACGCCGCGGTCGCGTACTGGAGGACGCTGAGGACGGACGCGGACGCCGAGTTCGACGCCGAGGTCGTCATCAAGGCCGACGAGCTGTCCCCGTTCGTCACCTGGGGCACCAACCCCGGCCAGGGCGCGCCGCTTTCGGCGTCCGTCCCCGACCCGGCTTCGTACGAAGACGCTTCGGAGCGCCTCGCCGCCGAAAAGGCCCTGGAATACATGGGGTTGGCGGCCGGCCAGCCGCTGCGCTCCATCAACGTGGACACCGTCTTCGTAGGTTCCTGCACCAACGGCCGCATCGAGGACCTGCGGGCCGCCGCCGAGCTCCTCAAGGGCCGCAAAGTCGCCGACGGCGTACGGATGCTGGTCGTCCCGGGCTCCGCGCGGGTCGGTCTGCAGGCCGTCTCCGAGGGCCTGGACGTGGTCTTCAAGGAGGCCGGCGCCGAATGGCGGCACGCGGGCTGCTCGATGTGTCTCGGCATGAACCCGGACCAGCTGGCCCCCGGTGAGCGCTCCGCGTCCACCTCCAACCGCAACTTCGAGGGCCGGCAGGGCAAGGGCGGCCGGACGCACCTGGTGTCGCCGCAGGTCGCGGCCGCCACCGCCGTGCTGGGCCATCTGGCCTCCCCGGCCGACCTGACCGACGTCCGTACGCCCGCTGGAGTCTGAGAAATCATGGAAGCCTTCACCACGCACACCGGCCGGGCCGTGCCGCTGCGCCGCAGCAACGTCGACACCGACCAGATCATCCCTGCTCACTGGCTCAAGAAGGTCACGCGGGACGGATTCGAGGACGGGCTGTTCGAGGCCTGGCGCAAGGACGAGACCTTCATCCTCAACCGCCCCGAGCGCCACGGCGCCACGGTCCTGGTCGCCGGCCCCGACTTCGGCACCGGCTCCTCCCGTGAGCACGCCGTCTGGGCGCTGCAGAACTACGGCTTCAAGACCGTGATCTCCTCCCGTTTCGCGGACATCTTCCGGGGCAACTCGCTGAAGAACGGCCTGCTCACGGTGGTTCTGGACCAGAAGGTCGTCGACGCGCTGTGGGAGCTGACCGAAGCCGACCCCACGGCTGAGATCACGGTGGACCTTCAGGCGCGTGAGGTGCGCGCCGAGGGCATCACCGCCTCCTTCGAGCTGGACGAGAACTCCCGCTGGCGGCTGCTGAACGGCCTGGACGACATCTCCATCACGCTCCAGAACGAGGCCGACATCGCCGCGTACGAGGCGAAGCGGCCCGCCCACAAGCCGCGCACCCTCCAGGCCTGATCCGGACCCCTCGGCGGAACGAGTTTCGGCCACGTCAACACCCCCGTCTGTACCCCCGATCGCCACGATCGGGGGTACAGCCGTATCTGCCCCTCTTTGGCTCCGCCCCCTTCTTGCGCGGTGTTCAAGTTCCCACGTTACGAAGGTGGTTGTCGGGGTACGTGAGTGCTGGGATCGCGGTCTCCGCAAGTGCCTGGAAGGCCATTTGAGGCGGCAGTTGCCCCCTGCGCAGGCGACAACTCGCCCCAGATGGCACAATCTGTGCATGGGACACGACGGCCAACTCCAGCTCTATACGGCGGTCGCGAACCAGCTGAAGGAAGCGCACGCAAGAGTGCGCGCACTGCAAGTCCCGGAGGGCGTACGGATGGCGCTGACCCGGAAGCTGCTGGTCATTACGGCCGCGGCCAAGCACGATCTCGCCGCTGCGGCAAGGCGGCTCGAGCGGTTCAACGCGGACCTCGACGAGGGTCGGATCCCTGACGAGGAGCACTGAACAGCCCGGGACCGCCGAGTCCGTTGCGGCACAAGGGTGATAAGCCCGTTTCGTGTTTGATTTGCGGTATATATCTGCCTAACGTGCGAAAAAGCTTGAACACTTTCGTTCTGGCGATGTCTCCGAAGGGGAAGACGTGAACAAGGCGCAGCTCGTAGAAGCGATTGCCGACAAGGTGGGCGGCCGTCAGCAGGCCGCCGAGGCTGTCGATCATGTCCTGGACGCCATCGTCCGCGCGGTCGTCGCGGGCGAGCGGGTCTCGGTCACCGGCTTCGGGTCCTTCGAGAAGGTGGACCGCCCCGCCCGCTACGCCCGCAACCCCCAGACGGGCGAGCGGGTTCGGGTCAAGAAGACCTCCGTGCCGCGCTTCCGCGCCGGTCAGGGCTTCAAGGACCTGGTGAGCGGCTCGAAGAAGCTGCCCCGCGGCGGCGAGGTCTCGGTCAAGAAGGCGCCGAAGGGCAGCCTGACCGGCGGCGCCGCGGCGACGGTCAAGAAGGCCGCCGCGAAGAAGGTCACGGCCAAGAAGGCGGCCGCGAAGAAGGCCACCGCCAAGAAGACGGTGGCGAAGAAGACCACGGCCGCCGCGAAGAAGACCACGGCGAAGAAGACGACCGCCAAGAAGACCACGGCGACCGCGAAGACCGCTGCCGCGAAGAAGGCCACCGCCAAGAAGGCGACCGCGAAGAAGGCTCCCGCGAAGAAGGTCACCGCGAAGAAGGCCCCGGCCAAGAAGTCGACGGCCCGCAAGACCACCGCGAAGAAGGCGACCGCCCGCAAGGCGACGTCGTAAGGCCGCCAGGGCACTCACGCGCCGGGCCGGACTCCCCTCGGGAGCCCGGCCCGCGGCGTGTTCGGGGCGGTGCGGGCGGCAGTGCCGGTAAGGGCGGTTACAGGGTCTGAAGGGTTACGAGGGTGATGCGCAGGGTGTCGCCCCGCCCCTCGGTCTCGATCCGCACGCGCTGGCCGGGGCGCAACAGCCTGAGGCCTCCGGCGGTGAAGGCGGCGGCGTCGTACGGCACCGGGGTGCCGTCGTCGAGGAGCACCTGGCCGCAGTGGGTGTCGGGGTCGTAGGTGTATGCGGTGGCCTGCATGACGGCCAGCCTAATGCTCGCCGGTTGCCGGGGATCTGCCGTGGGGGGCCTGGTCCGTCGCCGGGTGCGGATGCGCCGTGGCCGGTCGCGCAGTTCCCCGCGCCCCTAGGGGGTTGCAGTCCCGCCCGCGGCGGCCGCGTGCTCTCATGACCCCGGGATCAGCAATCCCGCCGATACCGCGGCCGTATACCGGCCCACTCCCAATGCCAATGCCGCCCGCAGATCGCCCCCGGTATCCACGTCCTGCCGTACCGAATCGACCCCCGTGAGCTCCAGTTCCCGCGCCCCGGAGGCGCGATGCCGGGACCGGGAATCGACGCCGAACTCCGGCCGCAATTCCCGGTCCGGCCCCGCGGCCAGCAACGTCGTGCCCAGCTGAGCGGCATCCGCGAGAAACGCCCGCGAGAACTCACCCGCCGAGCCCAGCACGACCGCCAGTTCCGCCGGGCGCAACGCCGGCAGATCGGCGTTCAGCGCCGCGATCGGTGTGCGCGGGCGCATTGCGCGTACGACGGCCGCGCCGTGCGCCAGAGCGGCGTTCAGGCCGTTCGCCGGGGCGTCCGGGACGATGCGGGCGCCGAGCGCCGCCAGCTCACGCGCGGCCAGCTCGTCGTCCGTGACCACCGCCACATCCGCCACCGCCGTACAGGCCACCGCCGCGGCCACCGTGTCCTGTGCGAACGCCAGCGCCAGCCCCGGCCGCACCGCGTCGGCCGCGGTGTCCGAGAGTCTGCTCTTGGCCCGGGACAGAGGCTTCAACGGGACGACCAAGCTCCATTGCACCGGCGCACCCCCTCTCTGGTCGCGATCATTGTCCCCCGGGTCATCTGGTGCCACGGGTGGCGGGCGTACGGTGTTCTCGACAGACCGGCGGCCCGGGGCGACACTTGTGCGGCCCCCCGCCGGGGCGACAGCCCTAGAGGAAGGTGTCCTTGTGCCCCGCCGCAGAATCGGCTTCTGGTACCGCTTCGCCGCGGTGCTCTGCAAACCGCCGCTGGTGGTTCTGGTCAAGCGGGACTGGCGTGGAATGGAGCATATTCCGGCCGAGGGCGGATTTATCACCGTGGTGAACCACAATTCCCATGTGGACCCCTTCGCGTACGCGCACTATCAGTACAACACCGGAAGGGTTCCGCGATTCCTGGCGAAGAGCGGGCTTTTCAAGAAGGGATTCGTCGGCGCCGCGATGCGCGGCACCGGGCAGATCCCCGTCTACCGCGAGTCCACGGACGCGCTGAGCGCCTTCCGGGCCGCTATCGACGCCGTGGAGCGCGGCGAGTGCGTCGCCTTCTACCCCGAGGGCACCCTGACCCGCGACCCGGACGGCTGGCCCATGACCGGCAAGACCGGCGCCGCCCGCGTGGCCCTGCAGACCAAGTGCCCGGTCATCCCGGTCGCCCAGTGGGGCGCCAACGAACTCCTGCCGCCGTACGCCAAGAAGCCGGACCTCTTCCCGCGCAAGACCCACCACGTGCTCGCGGGCCCGCCCGTGGACCTGTCGCGGTTCTACGGCAGGGAGATGACCCCGGAGCTGCTCAAGGAGGCCACGGAGGTCATCATGGCGGCCATCACCCGCCTGCTGGAGGACATCCGCGGCGAGAAGGCGCCCGAGACCGCCTACGACCCCCGCCGCGAGCGCATCGAACAGCGCCGCCGCACCCAGGCACAGACGCAGGGCAAGGAACCGGAGGGGCAGAGCAAGTGAGCAAGGCGGTTAAGGCGGCGGTCATGGGCACCGGCTCATGGGGCACCGCCTTCGGCATGGTGCTCGCCGACGCGGGCTGTGAAGTGACCCTGTGGGCCCGCCGCCCCGAGCTGGCCGAGGCCGTCAACTCCACGCGGACCAACCCCGACTACCTGCCCGGTGTCGAACTCCCCGAGAACCTCAAGGCGACCACGGACCCGGCGAAGGCCCTGCGGGAGGCGGACTTCACCGTTCTCGCCATCCCCTCCCAGACCCTGCGCGCCAACCTCGCCGAGTGGACCCCGCTGCTCGCCCCGGACACGGTGCTCGTCTCCCTGATGAAGGGCGTCGAACTCGGCTCCACCATGCGGATGAGCGAGGTCATCGACGACGTCGCCAAGGTCGGCGCGGACCGTATCGCGGTCGTCACCGGGCCCAACCTGGCCCGTGAGATCGCCGCCCGGATGCCCGCCGCCGCCGTCGTCGCCTGCACCGACGAGGCGGTCGCCCAGCGCCTGCAGGCCGCCTGCCACACGCCGTACTTCCGGCCGTACACGGAGACCGACGTGGTGGGCTGCGAGCTGGGCGGGGCGGTGAAGAACGTCATCGGGCTCGCCGTCGGCATCGCGGACGGCATGGGGCTCGGCGACAACGCCAAGGGCTCCCTCATCACCCGGGGCCTCGCCGAGACCGCGCGGCTCGGTGTCGCGATCGGCGCCGACCCGCTGACCTTCTCCGGACTCGCGGGCCTCGGCGACCTGGTGGCCACCTGCTCCTCGCCGCTGTCCCGCAACCACACCTTCGGCACCAACCTCGGCAAGGGCATGACCCTGGAGGAGACCATCGCCGTCACCAAGCAGACCGCCGAGGGCGTCAAGTCCTGCGAGTCGGTGGCGGATCTGGCCCGCCGGCACGGCGTCGACATGCCCATCACCGAGACGGTCGTGGACATCGTGCACGAGGGCAAGCCGCCGGTGGTCGCGCTCAAGGAGCTGATGTCGCGCAGCGCGAAGCCGGAGCGACGCTGAGCGACCCCGGCCCTCCAACGCTGTCTCAGGGACCTGCCTACGGGTACTCTCAACGCGATATGAGCACCGAGAACCTTCCCCAGAACCCTGAGCAGCCGCCGCGCAAGCCGCGCGTGGCCGTCGTGTTCGGCGGGCGCAGCTCCGAGCACGGGATCTCCATGGTCACCGCCGGCGCCGTGCTGAGCGCCATCGACCGGACCAAGTACGACGTGCTGCCGATCGGCATCACGCGGGAGGGCCGCTGGGTGCTCACCGCCGACGAGCCGGAGCGGATGGCCATCGCCGACCGCCGTCTGCCCGCCGTCGAGGAACTGGCCGAGTCCACCGACGGCGCCGTGGTGCTCCCCGTCGACCCCGCCAGCCGCGAGGTCGTCTACAGCGAGCCCGGCTCGGTGCCCAAGGCGCTCGGCGAGGTCGACGTGGTCTTCCCGGTGCTGCACGGCCCCTACGGCGAGGACGGCACCCTCCAGGGCATGCTGGAGCTGTCCGGGGTGCCGTACGTGGGCGCCGGTGTGCTCGCCTCGGCCGTCGGCCAGGACAAGGAGTACATGAAGCGGATCTTCACGTCCTACGGGCTGAAGGTCGGCCCCTACATGGTGATCCGGCCGCGCGAGTGGGAGCAGGACGAGTCCGCCGCCCGCAAGAAGATCATCGACCTGGCCGGTGAGCACGGCTGGCCGCTGTTCGTGAAGCCCGCGCGCGCGGGTTCGTCGATCGGCATCACCAAGGTCGACGACCTGTCCGGCCTGGACGAGGCGATCGCCACCGCGCAGGCGCACGACCCGAAGATCCTGGTGGAGGCCGCGGTGCGCGGCCGCGAGATCGAGTGCGGGGTGCTGGAGTTCGAGGACGGGCCGCGCGCCTCCGTGCCCGCCGAGATCCCGCCGCCGGACACGCACGCGTACTACGACTTCGAGGCCAAGTACATCGACTCCACGCCCGGTATCGTCCCGGCGCCGCTCACCGGGGAGCAGACCGCCGAGGTGCGCCGGCTCGCCGTCGAGGCGTTCGAGGCGGTCTCCTGCGAGGGCCTGGTCCGCGCCGACTTCTTCCTCGACGAGGACGGCGAGTTCGTGATCAACGAGATCAACACCCTGCCGGGCTTCACACCGATCTCGATGTACCCGCAGATGTGGCAGGCCAGCGGGGTCGGCTACCCCGAGCTGATCGACCGCCTGGTGCAGGCCGCGCTGCGCCGCTCGACCGGGCTCCGCTGAGCCCGTACCGGCAGCGCGGCACGGTCAGCGCGGCACGGTCAGCGCATGGAGGCGATCCCCCCGGGGATCGCCTTCTTCACGGGCGCCGCAAGCTGCGTGAGCACGGTCGTGCCCGCCTCCTGCGCGGACATCCCCTTGGGCAGGCTGACCTGCACATAGGCCACGCGACTCGCGGTGGTGAACCGCCAGGTGCCGTCGCCCTGCTTCTCCATCAGCCAGTCGACGCCGTTCACCCCGCCCGCGATGGCGTCCGGGTCATCGCCCTGGGCCACCTTGGGATCGATCATCTTGGGCGGCCGTACGACTCCGCAGCGCAGTATGATCGCCGGGTTTCCCCAGCCCGCCGTGTAGGCGGACCGGGGTTCGGGGTCGTTGCGGCCGTGTCCGTCGAGCGTGCGCGGCAGCACCCGGTGCAGAGCCCGGCACACCTTCGCCGTCTTCGCGTCGGGGCTGGGAACCGCCACCGCGGCGCTGTCGTCTGCTGATGAGCAGCCCGCGACCGCGATCAGCAGCGCGGGCGCGAGCAGGCCGAGGGGCCGGTGACGGAAGATGTCCACCGGCCAAGCGTAGACGGGGGCTACAGATGCACGACCGGACAGGTCAGGGTGCGGGTGATGCCTTCCACTTGCTGGACCTTGGCGACCACCATGCGACCGAGATCGTCGACCGTGTCGGCCTGGGCGCGCACGATGACATCGTACGGACCCGTCACGTCCTCGGCCTGGATCACACCAGGGATCTTGCTGATCGTCTCGGCGACGGTCGACGCCTTGCCGACCTCCGTCTGGATCAGGATGTACGCCTGTACCACGGAACCTCCAAGGCGGCCACGAGGATCATGTGGGGAAAAGGAACGCCACGGTATCGCGTCGCCGCTCCCCGCGGGGAGACCTGCGGGAACCGGGCTTGCGCGCCAGGGTGCAGGCACGACGGAAGTTGACGGTCACCTCGACCGTATCGGGGACACTGATGATGCGCGAGTGGGCACGGCAAGGCAGAGAAGGGGAGCAAGGGCAATGAAGGGCACTGTCGGTGAGCTAGGGGAGTTCGGGCTCATCAGGGAGCTCACCTCCCGTCTCACCACCACCCCGGCGGTCCGGATCGGTCCGGGCGACGACGCCGCGGTGATCGCCGCGCCCGACCGGCGGGTGGTGGCGAGCACCGACATCCTGCTGGAGGGGCGGCACTTCCGCCGCGACTGGTCCACGGCGTACGACGTCGGGCGCAAGGCCGCGGCGCAGAACCTCGCCGACATCGCCGCCATGGGAGCCGTGCCGACCGCCCTGCTGCTCGGCCTGGTCGTCCCGGCGGAACTCCCGGTGACCTGGCCCAGCGAGCTGATGGACGGCCTGCGCGACGAGTGCCAGGTCGCGGGCGCCTCGGTGGTGGGCGGGGACGTCGTACGCGGGGACACCATCATGGTGTCGATCACCGCGCTCGGCGATCTGCGCAACCAGGAGCCGGTCACGCGCGCGGGAGCCCAGCCCGGCGATCTGGTGGCCGTCACGGGCTGGCTGGGCTGGTCCGCGGCCGGGTACGCGGTCCTCTCCCGCGGCTTCCGCTCCCCGCGCGCCTTCGTCGAGGCCCACCGGCGCCCCGAGCCGCCGTACCACGCGGGTCCGGCGGCGGCCGCCCTGGGCGCGACGGCGATGTGCGACGTGAGCGACGGGCTGATCGCCGACCTCGGGCACATCGCCGAGGCCAGCAAGGTCCGCATCGACATCCGCTCCGGCGCGATCGACATCCCGACCCAGATGAACGACATCGGGCAGGCCGTCGGCGTCGACCCGCTGCAGTGGGTGCTCTCCGGGGGAGAGGATCACGCGATCGTCGCGACCTTCCCGTCGGACACCAAGCTCCCGGCCCGCTGGAAGGTCATCGGCGAGGTCCTCAACCCGTCCGCGCTGCCCCAGGTGACCGTCGACGGGGCGCCCTGGACCAGCAAGGGCGGCTGGGACCACTTCGGGGACATCGAGTCATGATCCCCCGGGTGCTCACGGTGGCCGGCTCGGACTCCGGCGGCGGCGCCGGTATCCAGGCCGACCTGAAGACGATGCTGGCGCTCGGTGTGCACGGGATGAGCGTGATCACGGCGGTGACCGCGCAGAACTCGCTGGGTGTGCAGGGCGCCTGGGAACTGCCCGTGGAGGCCGTGCGCGCCCAGTACCGCAGCGTCGTCGACGACATCGGCGTCCAGGCCGTGAAGACCGGCATGCTGGCCTCGGCGGAACTGGTCGAGGCGGTCGCCGAGTTGATCTCCGGCACGGACGCGTCGGCCGTGGTGGACCCGGTGGGTGTCTCCAAGCACGGCGACCCGCTGCTGGCCGCCTCCGCCCTGGACTCGGTCCGGACGAAGCTGCTGCCGGCGGCCACCGTGGCCACCCCGAACCTCGATGAAGTGGCCCAACTCACAGGTGTCCGGGTCGAGTCCGAGGACGATCTGCGACGGGCCGCGGCGGCCGTGCTGGAGTACGGGCCGCGCTGGGTGCTGATCAAGGGTGGGCATCTGCCCGGGGAGGCCGTGGACCTGCTCACGGACGGCCGGGACGAGTACCGCTACCGCGCGCCCCGCCACGACAACCGGCACACGCACGGCACGGGCTGCACGCTGGCCTCGGCGGTCGCGTCGGGGCTGGCCAAGGGCCAGAGCGTGCCGGAGGCCGTCACAGCGGCCAAGGAGTACGTCACGGGCGCGATCGCCGCCGGGTTCGCCCTGGGCGCGGGGATCGGCCCGGTGGACCACGGCTGGCGGTTCAGGGACTGATCCCGCGCGGGCAGGCGCGGCGCGTGGGTACGGCAAAAAGCCGGTCCACCCTGAGGTGGACCGGCTTTTTGCAGCGAACCAGCAGTGGCCGCGCGCTCAGCTGTTGGCGTCAGCGCGAGACCTTGCCGGCCTTGATGCACGAGGTGCAAGCGTTCACGCGCTTCGGCGTCCCGCCGACCACGGTACGCACACGCTGGATGTTCGGGTTCCAGCGACGGGGCGTACGGCGGTGCGAGTGCGAGATGTTGTTGCCGAAGCCCGGCCCCTTGCCGCAGACGTCGCAGTTGGCAGCCACGGGTCACTCCAAAGACTTCAGATGCACTTACGGTTGATCCCGGCTTGCCGGGATCGAGATCGTACGACCTGAGATCTGAATGGCGTTGCCAGGGGAATGGCCCGATCGGGATCGGGCAACCGGAGCAGCATACAACGACTGCGTCCGTACAACGAAACTACCATGGCAGCTCAGGGCCCGGCTCCCGGCTCCCGGCCCTCTTCCGGAGGACACCACCTTGGGGTCTACGCTGCGATCCACGTACGGCCGGCTCAGGGAGGCGCAGGTGGCGCAGGTGCCGCAGACATTTCTCGATGCTCTCGCGGTGCGCACCTGGTGCGGTCTGGCGCTCGCGGCGCTGGGCCGCGAGCGTGAGGAGATCGACGCGATCAACGTCTACCCGGTGGCCGACGGCGACACCGGAACGAATCTCTACCTCACCCTCGAATCGGCGGCCACGGCCGTGGAGGCGGTGTTCGCCGGGTACGGGACGGGCGCAGGGGAGCCGTCCCTCGCGGACGCCGTGCGCGCGATGGCCCACGGCGCGCTCATCGGGGCCCGCGGCAACTCCGGGACGATCCTGGCGCAGCTGCTGCGCGGCATGTCGCAGGTGCTCGCCGACGACACCGGGCGTGCGGCGTCCCCCTTCGGCGGCACGGAGCTGCGGGTGGCGCTGCGGCGGGCCGCGGACTCCGCCCGGCAGGCCGTGGCCCACCCCGTGGAGGGCACCGTGCTGACCGTCGCCTCGGCCGCCGCCGAGGCCGCCGAGGCGACCGAGGGCGACTGCGGGACGGTCGCGCGGGCGGCCTACGAGGGCGCCCTGGCGGCCCTGGCGGCCACTCCGGGCCAGCTGGCCGTGCTCGGCCGGGCAGGAGTGGTGGACGCGGGCGGCAGGGGGCTCGTGGCGGTGCTGGGGGCACTGGTGGAGGCGTTCACGGGCGAGGCGGTACGGGAGGCCCCGAGAGGCTCCGAGGCCGTTTCCGGCGGCCACGCGCGCGTGGAACACCTGACGGGTGCCGGGGCCGTGACCGACGCCGGTCTGTGTACCGACCGGGCCGAGGCCGACGGGCCCGCCTACGAGGTGATCTATCTCCTGGAGGCCGACGACGCGGCCGTGGCCCGGCTCCGGACCCGTCTCGACGCCCTCGGCGACTCCCTGGTCGTGGTCGGCGGCGACGGCCTGTGGAACGTCCATGTGCACGTCGACGACGCGGGCGCCGCCGTGGAGGCGGGCGTCGAGGCCGGACGGCCGTACCGGATCCGGATCAGCCACTTCGGGCTCGGGGACGTGCACACCGGGCGCGGGCGGCCGCCGCGCGAGCGCGTCCAGCGGGCCGTCGTCGCCGTCGTACCGGGGGAGGGCCTGGCCGGGCTGTACACCGAGGCGGGCGCCACCACCGTCCTCGCGCGCCCCGGGGAGCCGCCCGCCAGCGGCGAGCTGGTGCAGGCGGTACGGCGGGCCCACGCGCGCGAGGTCGTCCTGCTGCCCAACGACGCCGAGCTGCGCCACACGGCCGCCGCGGCCGCCGAGCAGGCCCGCGCCGAGGGCATCCGGGTGGCCCTGATCCCGACCCGCTCGGCGGTCCAGGGCATCGCCGCGCTCGCCGTGCACGAGCAGGAGCGCCGGTTCGACGAGGACGTCGTCCAGATGACCGCGGCGGCCGGCGCCACCCGGTACGCGGAGGTCGTCGTCGCCGAGCACCAGTCCTGGACGACGGCCGGCATCTGTCAGGCCGGGGACGTGCTCGGGCTGATCGACGGCGACGTGGCCGTGATCGGCCCGGACGTCACCGCCACCGCCGCGACCGTCCTGGACCGCATGCTCCAGGCCGGCGGCGAGCTGGTCACCCTCGTCGTCGGCGACGAGGCCCCCGAGACCATCGCCGAGCATCTGCAGGCACGCGTGCGGGAGTCCTACCTCGCCGTGGACACGACGGTGTACCGGGGCGGCCGCCAGGGGACACTGCTGCTCATCGGCGTGGAATGACCCGGCCCCACGCCTGCCCGCCTCACGCCGCCCCGCCTCACGCCTGCCCGCCTCGTGGTTCCGGCATGAGCAGCCGGGTGGCCTCCGCCCGTCGCGCCCGGACCGTCTCGTCCTCGTCGTCGGCGTCCTCGTAGGCGGCCAGCACGGCACGCGCGCGTGCCGCGGCCTGTGCGGGCCGGCCGAGGCCGGCCTCCAGCCGCCCGGCGGCGAGTTCGGCGCCGGTGTGGTCGTGCAGCGCGTCCGCGCCCAGCGTGCCGAACAGCGCGGCCGCCCGGTCCAGCTGGACCAGCGCCGCCTCGAACGCCGCCTGGACCACGCCGTCTTCGGCCCCTTCCGCCTCTTCGGCCCCTTCGTCCTCTTCGGCCTCGCCTGAGTCCTCGGTCGCCGAGCGGGCCAAGAGGTCGCCGAACTGGCGGTGGGTATGGGCCAGTTCGGTGCCGAGTTGCTCCCGTGCCACCGGGTCCGCGGCGGCCCGGAGCGCCTGCTCGCACTCGCGTACCGCCTCCGCCATCAGGGCGCACGCCCCCTCCGCCGTGCCCTCCCCGCGCAGCGCCAGCCAGCCACGCGCGCGCAACGACCGGACGAGGAACGGCGCGTTGCCGAGCGCACGCCACAGGTCGCCCGCGCGCGTGTAGGCCTGCTCCGCCTCCGTCGACAGACCCGCCTTGCCCAGGGACTCGGCGGCGAGGTGGGCGAGCGTGGCATGGTCCTGCTGCTCGGGCCAGAGCCGGGCGATCTCCGCCGCGCGCAGCCGGTGTTCGGCGGCCGCGCGGTGATCGTCCAGCTCGCTCAGACAGTCGGCGAGCCACCACCGCGTCTGTACGACGGCCCCGTCGCCGTGGGTCTCGACGGACAGGTCGGCCAGCGCCGACTCCAGCACCTCGGCCGCCTCCGCACAGCGGCCCTGGCGCAGCAGGAGCCCGCCCAGCTGCTGGCGCGCCCAGCCGCCCAGCATGCTTCCCTGGGCGCCCGCCTCGTCGGCCCAGTGCGCGGCCTCCCACGCGTGCTCGGCGGCCTCCACGACCTCGCCTCGGCCCCCGACGACCTCCGCGAGCTGCAGATGCAGCTGGGCCCGCCCGATCGGCTCCACGTACGGCCCGCCGTGCGCCAGGGCGGACCGCAGCGCCCGCTCGGCCTCGCCCAGGTCACCGGCCTGCTGGGCCAGCACGGCGACCTGCGCCTCGTACTCCACCGCGAACCACGGCAGTCCGGCGCCCACGAACCCGGCGGCCGCCCGCCCGAACAGCTCCGCGGCCCGTCCGCCGTCCCCGCGCAGCAGCGCCAGCTCGGCCAGCATCCCCCGCGCCTCCGCGTCCCGGGCGGCCAGCCGCACATCGTCCGCGCCCCGCCCCCCGACCAGCGCGAGCACCTCACGCACCGCCTGCTCGGCCCGCGCCGGAGCCTCCGCCGAAGCCCGCTGTGCCGCCCCCTCGTGCACGCGTCGCATCAGGATCCGGGCCCGGCTCATCACCACCGACGCCGTCTGCCGTACGCCGGTTGCCTCGGCGGCGTACAGGGCGAGCGCCTCGTCGTACAGCCCGGTGACCACCCGCAGGGCCGCGTCCACCTCGCCCGCCAGGGCGCGGCCGTACGCGCCACGCGCGCGTGCCGCCAGGGCCTCACCGAGGTCGCCGGCCTCCGTGTACAGCGCCGACGCCCGCTCGAACAGCTCGATGCCCTCGGGGCCGCGGGCCATCGCCTCGTGGTCGGTGATCTCCGCGCGGTCGCGCGGCGCCAGTTCGCGGTCGCGCGCCGCCCGCGCGACCGCCGCCCAGGCCTCCAGGGCGTGCGGTTGCAAGGTGTCCGACAGCCGCCGCGCCTCGGCGAGCAGGGCCGCCACACCGGGCGCGTCCGCGGTCTCGGGCGCCGGGGGCGCGGCCACCGGCGCGGGCGCGGGGCGCACGGTGCGCACGCCCAGCGGCAGCCGCTCCACCAGCGGCCGCTGGGCCATCCGCGCGCGTGTCCGCTCGCCGACGTACGGCGTGCCGTTGCGCCGGTCGAACCGGCCGGCCAGCTCCAGCGCCTCCTCGCGCGCGTGCCCGGCGAGTTCCCCCGCGGTCCAGGCCCGTCCGGCCGGCCCCGGCACCCGCGCTCCGGCGCGCCCCAGCTCGGTCAGCCGCTCCGTCACCAGAGCCACCACGGCCAGGTACGCCAGCCGGCTGCGCGGCTGCCCGGTGTCGGTGAAGTACGCCGGCCGCTCGGCGAGCAGCTCCAGGGCGCGCGCCTCGTTGCCGGTCAGCGCGCAGAACTCCACATGGTCGGCGTACGCGCCGCGCATCGACTCCATCGGGCGTACGAGGCGCAGGCCCCGCAGATGGTGGGCGCGCGCCTCGTCCACGCGGCCCAGGCGCAGCAGCGGGGCCAGCGAGGAGGCCAGCACGGTGTGCGGCTCGTGCGCGCAGACGAACTCGCCCTCCAGCACCGGCCGCCACAGCCGCAACGCCTCCGCGTCCCGCCCGCGCGTGACCTGCCAAGTGCCCTGCCCGTGCAGCTCGCACGCGTGGCAGTCGGTCATCGCGTCCCGGTCCGCGGCGAGCCAGGCCGCGTACGCCCGCTCGGCACGCGACCGGTCACCGAGGTGCTCGGCCACGCTGAACTCGGCGCCGTGCACGGCCCGTTCGGAGTACCCGGCGAGCCGGTAGCGGTGCGCCATCTCGCCGAGCCACTTCTCGATCGAGGCGAGCGGGATGTGCGGCTGGTCCAGCATGCCCGCCGACATCCACTTGAAGACCCAGTGCAGGGTGTGCGCCTCGTACTCGTCGAAGTCCGCGGGCCGTTCGTCCCACATGCGCAGCAGCCGCGCGAACGGGACGAACATCTTGTCCTTCTCGGAGCTGTAGTTGTAGACCTTCAGCTGGTGCCCGAGCGCCTCGATCACGGCGAGCGGGATGTCCAGCCGCTCGGCCGCGCCGAGCAGCTGCTCCGCGCGGGCGTTGCGGGCCGGGCCCTCCGGCTGCTCGGAGTTCTCCGCCAGCGCCCGGCGCAGCGCGTCGAAGTCCGTGATGTCCGCCATCAGCGACCGTCCTCCCGGGTCGTGGACCCGCCGTGTGTGGCCCATTCCAGGAGCCCGATGAACGACCGGTTCAGCAGCGCCGAGTCCGCGGGCCGCAGCGGGCGCCGCGCCATCAGCAGGGCCTGCCCGTACAGCGACTCGGTGGCGGTGCCGATCAGTTCCGGGTCCTTGAGCGAACCGATGCGCCGGACCAGCGGGTTGAGATGGTTGAGCACCAGACGCGCGCGCGGGGCGCTGCCGCGCAGCGAGCCCAGGATGCCCGCCCACAGGTCGTCGGCCCGCTCCTCGGCCGCCGCGCGCGCCTGTTCGTGCCGGGCGGCCCGGTCGTCCAGGTGCAGCGCGGGCACCGACAGCGGGTGGAAGGCGCGCAGCACGACGTCACAGTGCAGCGGGTCGAGCGTCGCCCGCGCGGTGGCGAGGAAGCCGGACAGGGCCAGCTCCTCGCCCGGGTCGAGCGCGTCCAGATGCGCGGTCACGGTGTCCGCGTCCAGCTCGGCGACGACCGTCCCCGCCCGCACCGACGGCAGCGCCTCGACCAGCTCGGCGTCGTACGTGTAGCCGCCGTTGACCACCCCGACGCCCTGCGCCGAGGCGATCTGCGCGACCTGCCGGTACTCCTCGACGGTCCGCGTGAAGTGCACCACCGGATGCCGCCGGGCGAACTCCTCCAGGGACAGCTGCCCGTCGGTCGTCTCGAACGGCAGCCACGGCAGCATCGTGCGCAGCATGGCGCGGTCGTGCCGGGCGAGGGACTTCACTCCCAGGTGGTGCACGGCGAGGAAGGCCGTCAGCCGCTCGGGATCACCGGCGGCGAGCCCCGTGAGCCACGAGCGGATCCTTTCCCCGAGCGCCTCCCGCACGGCGGCCAGCGTCTCGTCCTCGTAGAGCGACTCGCGCGAGGCCGTGGGCCGCAGGCTGTCGGTGTCCAGCACACACCGCACGAAGAACGCCCAGTCCGGGAGCAGCTGTTCGGCCCGCTCGGTGAGCAGCATGCCCTTCAGATGCACCCGGTGGGCCGCCCGCTGGGCGGGGCTCACCGCCGCGGGCAGCACGTACGCCACCCCGCGGATCCCGGCCAGCGGCACATCCAGGCCGATCGAGTCCAGCGGAGTGAACCCGAACAGCTCGCGACAGTGCCGGGCCAGCGCCGCCCGGCGCGCGGCGGGCGTCGGATACGGCCGGTCCCAGGGCGCGGGCAGCTCGGCGACCGGCTCCTCGCCCACCCGGACGTCGTACGGCAGCAGCGCGCCGAAGTCCCGGGCCAGGGACCGCACCCGCTGCGGCGACAGCCACTCGGCCGCTCCCGCGCGGGCGGTCAGATACACGGTGGTGCCCGGCTCGGGCCGTGCCGAGCCGTCCAGCGTGCGCACGGTGTACGAGCCGTCGTCCCGCGCCGTCCACTCCACCGGCGGCGCCCCCGGCGTACGGGCGCTGCGGCTGACCACGCGGATCCGCTCGGCGACCAGGAAGCAGGCGAGCAGGCCGATGCCGAACTGGCCGAGGAAGTCCGAGCGGGCCTCCTGAAGGCCCTCGGCCCGTTTGGAGCTGCGCCCGATGGTGGCCAGCAGATCGTGCACGTCCGCCTCGGTGAGCCCGATGCCGCTGTCCTCCACCCGCAGCCCGCCGTCCGCCGGATGCAGGCGGACCACCGCCGGGGCGTCCGGCTGCTCGGCCCGCCGTGCGGTGACCGCGTCGACGGCGTTCTGCAGCAGCTCGCGCAGATAGACCTTGGGGCTGGAGTAGAGGTGATGGGAGAGCAGGTCCACCAGACCGCGCAGGTCGACCTGGAACGTGTGAGGTGGGTGAGGTGACTGGGATGCCTGTGCTGACTGGGAGGTCTGGGAGTCCATCGTCACTGCGCCGGAGGGGGAGTGCAGGCGGCGCGGGGTCGGGCGGTCCCGGCGGGCCGGTGACCGCGAAGGATGGCCGGAGCGCGCCATCCTAGAACCGGATCAGCCCACCTGACCAGGGGTTTCCCGGATATTAACGGCCGTTCGGGCGAATCCGCAGGGCAGCGCCCACCGCGTTCCCCGGGGCGGCCCGCCGTGTTCCGCAGGGCGGCGTCTACGGCAATGTCAGTGCCGTGGTGTGCAATGGATCCCGTGCCCGCACTGGAAGAACCACTGAAGCAGCCACTGAAGTCAGTGCTCGGCCCCGCCACCGCGAAGGTGATGGCCGAGCACCTCGGCCTGCACACTGTCGGCGACCTCCTCCACCACTACCCGCGCAGATACGAGGAGCGCGGCCAGCTCACCCACCTCGCCGACCTCCCCATGGACGAGCACGTCACGGTGGTCGCCCAGGTCGCCGACGCCCGGCTGCACACCTTCGCCTCCGCCAAGGCCCCCCGCGGCAAGGGCCAGCGCCTGGAGGTCACGATCACCGACGGCAGCGGCCGGCTCCAGCTGGTCTTCTTCGGCAACGGCGTCCACAAGCCCCACAAGGAGCTGCTGCCGGGCACCCGCGCGATGTTCGCCGGCAAGGTCTCCGTCTTCAACCGCCGCCTCCAACTGGCCCACCCCGCCTATGAGTTGCTGCACAGCGACAGCGAGGAGGCGGTGGAGAGCTGGGCCGGCGCCCTGATCCCGATCTACCCGGCCACGGCCAAGCTGGAGTCCTGGAAGCTCGGCAAGGCGGTCCAGACGGTGCTGCCCACGGCCCAGGACGCCCAGGACCCGCTGCCCGGCTCCCTCCGCGCGGGCCGCGGTCTGCTCCCGCTCCCCGAGGCCATCCTCAAGATCCACCGCCCGCACACCAAGGCTGACATCGCGGACGCCCGCGCCCGCCTCAAGTGGGACGAGGCCTTCGTCCTCCAGGTCGCCCTGGCCCGCCGCCGCCACGCCGACTCCCAACTCCCGGCCGTCCCCCGCCGCCCGATCCCCGACGGCCTGCTCACGGCCTTCGACGACCGCCTGCCCTTCACCCTCACCGAGGGCCAGCAGAAGGTCTCCCAGGAGATCTTCGACGACCTCGCCACCGACCACCCGATGCACCGGCTGCTGCAGGGCGAGGTGGGCAGCGGAAAGACGCTGGTGGCCCTGCGCGCCATGCTCGCCGTGGTCGACGCGGGCGGCCAGGCCGCCATGCTCGCGCCCACCGAGGTCCTCGCCCAGCAGCATCACCGCTCGATCACCGAGATGATGGGCGAGCTGGCCGAGGGCGGCATGCTGGGCGGGGCCGAGCACGCCACCAAGGTCGTGCTGCTGACCGGCTCCATGGGCGCCGCCGCCCGCCGCCAGGCGATGCTGGACCTGGTCACCGGCGAGGCCGGCATCGTCATCGGCACCCACGCCCTGATCGAGGACAAGGTCCAGTTCCACGACCTCGGCCTGGTCGTGGTCGACGAGCAGCACCGCTTCGGCGTCGAACAGCGCGACGCCCTGCGCAGCAAGGGCAAACAGCCCCCGCACCTGCTGGTCATGACGGCCACCCCGATCCCGCGCACGGTCGCCATGACGGTCTTCGGCGATCTGGAGACCTCCGTCCTCGACCAGCTCCCGGCCGGCCGTTCCCCGATCGCCAGCCATGTGGTCCCGGCCGCCGACAAGCCCCACTTCCTCGCCCGCGCCTGGGAACGGGTCCGCGAGGAGGTCGCGGGCGGCCACCAGGCGTACGTCGTCTGCCCCCGCATCGGCGACGAGGAGGACGACCCGAAGAAGGCCGGCCAGAAGAAGTCCCCCGAGGACGAGGCGGAGAAGCGCCCGCCGCTGGCCGTCCTGGAGGTGGCCGGCCAACTGGACAAGGGCCCCCTGCACGGCCTCGCGATCGAGGTGCTGCACGGCCGTATGCACCCCGACGACAAGGACGCCGTCATGCGCCGCTTCGCGGCCGGCGAGACGGACGTCCTGGTCGCCACGACCGTCATCGAGGTGGGCGTCAACGTCCCCAACGCCACGGCCATGGTCATCATGGACGCCGACCGCTTCGGCGTCTCCCAGCTGCACCAGCTGCGCGGCCGCGTCGGCCGGGGCTCGGCCCCCGGTCTGTGCCTGCTGGTCACCGAGATGCCCGAGGCCTCCGCCGCCCGCCAGCGGCTGAACGCCGTCGCCGCCACCCTCGACGGCTTCGAACTCTCCCGCATCGACCTCGAACAGCGCCGTGAGGGCGACGTCCTCGGCCAGGCCCAGTCCGGCGCCCGCACCAGCCTGCGCGTCCTCGCGGTCATCGAGGACGAGGAGGTCATCGCGGAGGCGAGACAGGAGGCGACGGCGGTCGTGACGGCCGATCCCGAGCTGACCGGCCTTCCGGGTCTGCGGACGGCCCTGGACGCCCTTGTGGACGAGGAGCGGGAGCAGTATCTGGAGAAGGGCTAGAGGCGACCTGCGCACGGGGCACGGACGCGAGCGACCACGACGGACGGCCTGCCAGACTGAATCCGTAACGACCCCCGACCAAGGACCGAAGATGACCCGCGTGATCGCCGGCACAGCCGGCGGACGTCGCCTCGCGGTGCCGCCAGGCACCGGCACCCGTCCCACTTCCGACCGCGCACGCGAGGGGCTCTTCGCCACCTGGCAGTCCCTCCTCGGCGGCTCCCTGGAGGGGGAACGCGTCCTCGATCTCTACGCCGGCTCGGGCGCCGTGGGCCTGGAGGCCCTGTCCCGGGGCGCGAGCCACACCCTCCTGGTCGAGGCCGACGCCCGCGCGGCGAGGACCGTCCGCGAGAACGTGAAGAACCTGGGCCTGCCCGGTGCCGAGGTGAGAACCGGCAAAGCGGAACAGATCATCCGGACGCCGGCCCCGCAGGAGCCGTACGACGTCGTCTTCCTCGACCCTCCGTACGCCGTCACGGACGACGATCTTCGCGAGATTCTGCTCACACTCCGCTCGTTGGGCTGGCTCGCGGAGGAAGCCCTCGTCACCGTGGAGCGCAGCACCAGAGGCGGCGAATTCCACTGGCCGGACGGTTTCGAGGCCCTACGGTCCCGTCGCTACGGCGAGGGAACGTTTTGGTACGGTCGCGCCGCCTCTACGTGCGAAGACGCACGATGACCGGACCGGAGAGCGAGGGATCACAAGTGCGCCGCGCCGTCTGTCCCGGGTCGTTCGACCCGATCACCAACGGACATCTCGACATCATTGCCCGCGCCTCCCGTCTGTACGACGAGGTCTATGTCGCGGTGATGATCAACAAGTCCAAGAAGGGCCTGTTCGAGATCGAGGAGCGGATCGAGCTGATCCGCGAGGTCACCGCCGACTACGCCAACGTCCGGGTCGAGGCCTTCCACGGCCTCCTCGTCGACTTCTGCAAGCAGCGCGACATCCCCGCCATCGTCAAGGGCCTGCGGGCCGTCAGCGACTTCGACTACGAACTGCAGATGGCCCAGATGAACATGGGCCTCACCGGCGTCGAAACGCTCTTCGTGCCCACCAACCCCACCTACAGCTTCCTCTCCTCCTCTCTGGTCAAGGAGGTCGCGGCCTGGGGCGGCGACGTCGCGCACCTGGTGCCCGCGCAGGTGCTGCAGGCCCTGAACAAGCGCCTGCGCAAGGACTGATGGGGCTACAGTCGTCCCGTCCGTCTCCAACCCGGCTGTAGAGAGTGGCGAGCACAGGTGGACGTGCAGAAGAAGCTCGACGAGATCGTCTCCGCGGTCTCAGGCGCCCGATCCATGCCCATGTCGGCGTCCTGCGTGGTCAACCGCGCCGAGCTGCTCGCGATGCTGGAAGAGGTGCGCCAGGCCCTGCCCGGCTCCCTCGCCCAGGCGCAGGAGCTGATCGGCGGCCGTGAGCAGATGGTCGAGCAGGCCCGGCAGGAGGCCGAGCGGATCATCGGCAACGCCCACGCCGAGCGCGGCTCGCTGATCTCCGACACGGAGATCGCCCGCCGCTCCCAGGCCGAGGCCGACCGGATCCTCGCCGAGGCCCGCAAGGAGTCCGAGGAGGTCCGCGCCGAGGCCGACGACTACGTCGACTCCAAGCTCGCCAACTTCGAGGTCGTCCTCACCAAGACCCTCGGCTCGGTCGGCCGCGGCCGCGAGAAGCTGCTCGGCACCGGTCCTGGCCTGGACGAGAACGGCTACGAGGACGACGACGCCCCCGAGCGCAGCCACGACCCGGAGACCCTGCGTCACAACGCCGACCAGTACGTCGACGTCAAGCTGGGCGCCTTCGAGGCGGTCCTCGCCAAGACCCTGGAGGCCGTCGGCCGCGGCCGGCAGAAGCTGCACGGCCGGATCGCCACCGACGACCTCGGGGCCCTCGCCGACGACACCACGACCTTCCAGCACTCCAGCGACGCCGACTACCTCGCCGACCTCGCCGCCCTCGCGGAGCAGGACACCCCCGCCGAGCGCCCGTCCCAGCCGGCACAGCAGCCGCAGCAGCCCTCGTACGAGCCGCAGCCGGCCTATTCCCCCACCTCCGGCTACGCCCCGGCGCAAGGCGCCCCCATGGACCAGCAGCAGCCGGACCCCTACGGCGGATTCCCGCAGCAGCCCGCCGCCTACGCCCAGCAGGACCCGTACGGCTACCAGCAGGCCGACCCCTACGCCGCCTACCAGGGCGCCTACGACCCCCAGCAGGCCGCGTACGACCCGCAGCAGGTACCGCAGCAGTCCCACCAGCACCAGGCGCAGCAGGGCTACGCTCTCGACGAGACCAGCCTGTTCGACACCGGCATGATCAGCGCGGAGCAGCTGCGGGCGTACGAGCAGGGCCGGGGACTGTAGGGACCCGGGGGATCGCGGGCCGACCACCGGATTGGGCCGAGAGCGAATGGTCCAGTATCCTGGCCCTTCGGTCGCGCGTATGTCCGCGATCTGCGCTGCCCGGAACACCGACGGGCGGCGTCCCTTCGAGCTTGAAGATCGAAAGCAGGAATGGCTGCCAACGCCCGCCTCGACCACCGCAACCCTCTCGTGTTCGACACACACGAGCTGGGGCGGCGTCCTGGCGCGCTGCAGCGCCTGACCCGCACGATCGACGCTCCCGCCGATCTCGGCATCCAGGGAGTCATCGGAGTGCCGCAAGGCGCCCCGCTGGAGCTCGAACTCCGACTCGAGTCGGTCATGGAAGGGGTGCTCGTCACAGGCACCGCCCGTGCACAGGCCGAGGGGGAGTGCGTAAGGTGTCTGGAGCCGCTGGGGCTGGAGCTCGAAGCGGACTTCCAGGAACTGTTCTCGTACCCTGACGCCGACGACCGGGGCCGTGTGATCGCGGAACCGGGCGACGACGCCGAGGATGACGAGGACAGGTACTTCCTCGAGGACGGATTGTTCGACCTCGAACCTCTGCTGCGCGATGCGGTGGTGCTCGCACTGCCGATGCAGCCGGTGTGCCAGGAAGACTGCCCGGGTCTGTGCTCCGAGTGCGGGGTGCGACTCGTGGACGACCCGGACCACCACCATGACGCCGTCGACATCCGTTGGGCGGCATTGCAGGGACTCGCCGGTTCCACGAAGGACGGCGAGAAGGACGAGATGAGCGGCGCTGACGCGGAAGCGGGCGTCGACGAGAAGCAGGAGAAGTAGCCGTGGCTGTTCCGAAGCGGAAGATGTCGCGCAGCAACACGCGCCACCGCCGGTCGCAGTGGAAGGCTGCGGTCCCCACCCTGGTTGCGTGCGAGCGCTGCCACGAGCCCAAGCAGCAGCACATCGCGTGCCCGTCTTGCGGCACCTACAACAAGCGCCAGGTCCTCGAAGTCTGAGCGGGCTGGTGAGAGGCACTGTGTCCAGTCCCAAGAAGGCGGAAGACGCCCACGCGGACGCACCCGCCAAGAAGAAGGCGGACAACCAGGCCTCGTCCCACACGCTTCTGGAAGGGCGGCTCGGCTATCAGGTCGAGTCCGCCCTTCTGGTGCGCGCGCTGACCCACCGTTCCTACGCGTACGAGAACGGCGGTCTGCCGACGAACGAGCGGCTGGAGTTCCTCGGGGACTCCGTGCTCGGTCTCGTCGTCACGGACACGCTGTACCGCACCCACCCCGACCTGCCCGAAGGCCAGCTGGCCAAGTTGCGGGCCGCGGTGGTCAACTCGCGTGCGCTGGCGGAGGTCGGCCGTGGCCTCGACCTGGGCTCCTTCATCCGGCTCGGCCGTGGTGAAGAGGGCACGGGCGGCCGGGACAAGGCGTCCATTCTCGCCGACACCCTGGAAGCGGTGATCGGCGCGGTCTATCTCGATCAGGGCCTCGATTCGGCGTCCGAGCTGGTGCACCGGCTCTTCGACCCGCTGATCGAGAAGTCCTCGAACCTCGGTGCCGGCCTGGACTGGAAGACATCCCTCCAGGAGCTGACCGCGACCGAGGGACTCGGTGTGCCCGAGTACCTCGTCACGGAGACCGGCCCCGACCACGAGAAGACCTTCACTGCTGCTGCCCGCGTCGGAGGCGTCTCGTACGGCACCGGCACCGGCCGCAGCAAGAAGGAGGCGGAGCAGCAGGCCGCCGAGTCCGCCTGGCGGTCCATCAAGGCCGCGGCGGACGAGCGGGCCAAGGCGGCGAAGAAGGCCAAGGAAGCCGACGAGGCTGCCCCGGCCGACGCGCCCGCCGCCCAGGACGGCAGCCAGTCGTCCGCCCCCGCCTGACCCACAGCAGTACCGAGCGCCCGCCCCGCCGTCACAGCGGGGCGGGCGCTCGGCTCATCCACCGCTTCGTACGGGGGTACCGATGCCCGAGTTGCCCGAGGTCGAGGTCGTCCGGCGCGGTCTCGCGCGCTGGGTCGCGCACCGCACCGTCGCAGAGGTCGAGGTGCTGCACCCGCGTGCCGTGCGCCGGCACATCGCGGGCGCCGACGACTTCGCGCACCGGCTCAAGGGGCATCACATCGGCACCCCCAGCCGTCGCGGCAAGTATCTGTGGCTGCCGCTGGAGGAGACGAACCAGTCCGTCCTCGCCCACCTCGGCATGAGCGGCCAGCTGCTGATGCAGCCCCATGAGACGCCGGACGAGAAGCACCTGCGCATCCGGGTGCGGTTCGCCGACTCCCTCGGCACCGAACTCCGCTTCGTCGACCAGCGCACCTTCGGCGGCCTGTCGTTGCACGACAACACCCCCGACGGCCTGCCCGACGTCATCGCGCACATCGCCCGCGACCCGCTCGATGAGCTGTTCGACGACGAGGCCTTCCACCAGGCGCTGCGCCGCAAGCGCACCACCATCAAGCGGGCCCTGCTCGACCAGTCGCTGATCAGCGGTGTCGGCAACATCTACGCGGACGAGGCGCTGTGGCGCGCCCGCGTCCACTACGAACGCCCGACGGCGAACTTCACCCGCCCGGTCACGACGGAACTCCTCGGTCACATCCGGGACGTGATGAACGCGGCCCTCGCGGTCGGCGGCACCAGCTTCGACAGCCTGTATGTCAACGTCAACGGCGAGTCGGGCTACTTCGACCGGTCTTTGGACGCGTACGGCCGCGAGGGCGAGCCCTGCGCGCGGTGCGGTACGCCGATCCGCCGCCGCCCCTGGATGAACCGGTCCAGCTACTTCTGCCCGAGGTGTCAGAGGCCGCCGCGCGTCTCGTCGTAACGCGCGCGGGCGTCGAGGACGTCGTCCATGGCGCCCTCCACGCAGTGGATCAGCGCCAGCAGGCGCTCGGCGACCTGCCGGCCCAGCGGGGTCAGTTCGTAGTCCACGCGCGGCGGGTTGGTCGGCTGGGCCTCGCGGTGCACCAGGCCGTCGCGCTCCAGCGCGTGCAGCGTCTGGGACAGCATCTTCTCGCTCACCCCGTCGACGCGGCGGCGCAGCTCGTTGAAGCGCAGCGAGCCCTCGTACAGCGCGCCGAGCGTCAGTCCGCCCCAGCGGCCCGTGACGTGCTCCAGCGTGCCGCGGGACGGGCAGGCCTTGGCGAACACGTCGTAGGCGAGGTCGTCGTGGTCCTGGGTGGTGGCACTCGTACCGGCACTCATGGCGACAAGGGTACGCGCGCGCAGCACTAACCACTAGGTTGCACTAACTGGTGGTTAGTGCTTTCCTGTGGTTACCGCTTTCGAGCTGTCCATTCGAGGAGTCTCCGTGACCACCCCTGTCGTTTCCATCGCCTACCACTCCGGCTACGGCCACACCGCCGTCATCGCCGAGGCCGTCCGCTCCGGTGCCGCCGCGGCCGGTGCCGAGGTGCACCTGATCAAGGTCGACGAGATCACCGACGAGCAGTGGCAGACGCTGGACCGCTCCGACGCGATCGTCTTCGGCTCGCCCACCTACATGGGCACCGCCTCCGGTGCCTTCCATGTCTTCGCGGAGGCGACCTCCAAGCGCTGGTTCGGCCAGGACTGGAAGGACAAGCTGGCCGCCGGTTTCACCAACTCGGCCTCCAAGAGCGGCGACAAGCTGCACACGCTGCAGTTCTTCCAGACGCTCGCCGCCCAGCACGGCATGCACTGGGTCAACCTCGGCCTGCTGCCCGGCTGGAACTCCAGCACCGGCTCCGAGAACGACCTCAACCGCCTCGGCTTCTTCGCCGGCGCCGCCGCCCAGAGCAACAACGACCAGGGCCCCGAGGCCGTCCACAAGGCCGACATCGCCACGGCCGAGCACCTGGGCCGCAGGGTCGCCGAGACCGCGCGGGTGTTCACACAGGGCCGCGCCGCGGCCTGAGGCGGGCTCCGCCGACGGGCCGGGCCGGGTTGGTTCGGGCACACGGGGGACATGCCCATGGTGAGCCGTGTCCGGTGCTGGTCGTGGTCGTTGGAGCGGGCATGCGAAAGATCATCATGACCGCCACGCTGGCCTTCGCAGCCATGGCCATGGCAGCTCCTGCCCACGCGGACAACGAGACGGCCCCCACCTGGACCTTCGCGCCGGCATCCGTCTGCGGGCTGGAAGGGGCAGAGGTGGCGGTGCCCATTCTGGCCTACCACGTCCCCATCCACTCCAACAGCTGCTCGAACGGCAACCTGCTGAGTCACCCGAGCATCTAGGCCGAACGATCCCTCAACCCACCACTCTCCCCAGCTCCCATCCCGTACGCCGTGGGCCGCATCTGCTCGGCTCCGCCTGGTCGACGGCGTACCGGATGGGAGCGACCCGCGTCCCGCACGGGCCCTTGAAGGGGGAGCGGAACGCGGGTCTGTGACCTGCCGTTGTCTCAGTATCCGAAGTCCTGTGTCCACCAAGGCCCGCCCGGACCGATGTGGACGCCGACTCCGAGGGTCTTGAAGTCGCAGTTCAGGATGTTGGCCTTGTGGCCGGGGCTGTTCATCCAGGCCTTCATCACGGCCGCCGGGTCGGCCTGGCCCCGGGCGATGTTCTCGCCGCCGAGGTTGGTGATGCCGGCCGTCGCCGCCCGGTCCCACGGCGTCTTGCCGTCCGGGTCGGTGTGGTCGAAGAAGCCGCGCGCCGCCATGTCGTCGCTGAACGATTCGGCCAGCTTGGTCAGCGCGGGGTTGGCCGACAGCGGGCTGCACCCGACCTTCGACCGCTCCTGGTTGACGAGCCTCAGCACCTCGGCCTCGGCCGCGTTCGCCGCCGACGTCGCCTTCGGTGCCGCATTCGCCTTGGGTGCCTTGCCCGCCGCCTTCGACGGGGTGTTCTTCGGCTTGGCGGCCGGCGTCGCGTGCGACGCCGAGTTCCCGGCCGGCGTCTTCGCCGTCTTCGACGGGGTGGCCGTGGCGGAGGCCGGCTGCGATGTCGACGGGGAGGCCGTCGAGCTCGGGGAGCCGGGGCGCGCGGAGCCGCGGCTGGTGCCGGCGACGCCCGCGTGGCTGCCGGCCAGGCCGGTGTCGCTGTTCGCGCTGCCCGAGGCGCCGCCCTGCGCGACGGCGGTGTTGCTCGGCGACAGCGCCGCCTGCGCCTGCTCGTCGCCGCTGGTGCTCGTGTCGCCGCCGAGCTTGTAGTTCTGCAGCCCCGGCACCACGCCCGAGGCCACCGCGGCCGCACCGAGGGCGAAGGCGGCGGACACCCCGAGCAGGCTCGCGCGCACCGGCTTCGGGCCCTTCTTCCGGCGCCGGCGGTCGGCGGAGGGCTCGCCGGTCGGCGTGAAACCACCGCCTCCGGAGCCGGAGCCGCCCGCGCCGCCGTTCTCATTCGCGAACAGGTAGGCGTGGGCCTTGGCGGTCGTCTCGGGGTGGTCCAGCGGGTGCCGACCGGTCGCCGGGCGGTGGGCCTCCGGGTTCAGATACGGCGCGATGCCCCGGGGTATCTGGTCACGGCGGACGATCTCACCCGCGTACACGCGCGCGTGCGTGTCCCGCGGGTCACCGCTCCCGGTGTCGGAGGTCTGCGTGCGTATGTCCTCGGCGGCGCGGCCCGTGGCGGCGCGGCCGGCGGCGGAGCGTCGGTGGCGTCCCATGTCCTTGCCTTCTTCCTCGTCCTCACGGTCGACCGGCGCCTTCGGCGGCAAAAGACTCTCTCTGGCCAACCGGATCCACTCCATCGAGTGGGTTTCACAGGAGATTCATTGGGTCGGGACGGTACCCCATGCCGCTGCGGGCCGACGTGTCCTGAGCGACATCGGCCGGTTAGGTTGCACCCATGAGCGAGGATGTACGACTGGTCGCCTGGGTGCGCGGAAGCGTCCAAGGTGTGGGTTTTCGCTGGTTCACGCGTGCCAAGGCACTGGAGATCGGCGGCCTGAGTGGTTTTGCTCTCAATTTGGCCGACGGCCGTGTCCAGGTGGTCGCGGAGGGGGCGCGCGAGGGCTGCGAGGGGCTCCTGGACTGGCTGGAGGGCGACGACACGCCCGGACGTGTGGACGGAGTCACCGAGATCTGGGACACACCCCGCGGCGGCTACGACGGCTTCGCCATCCGCTGACCCGATTCTGTAAAGGAGCGCAGGCCGGCGTGCGGCGAGCTGCCGGGGGCACGTGCGGAAAGCAGAAACGACCTGGTGGTTGCCAAGAACGGCCCGGCATGGCAGGCTCCGCTGTTGCAGCTGGTCGACACGCCCTGAGGGCCCCCGGATGACTCGCAGCGCCGCCGCTTCTCAGGCCGCGCGCCCCGGCCCGCCCGCCAAGACAGGGCGTGATCGTGTTGACCGTCAAACTTTTTGGTGAGACGCTGAAAGCCCCGCGCACCCTAGCTGTTTGGCATGGAGCAGCACCGGAGCAACACTCGAATGTGCCAAGCACCGCGGGTGCGAATCCCTCACGACCCACACCGCATCGGTCGGTCACTCAGTGTGGAGGACCATCCATCATGGCAAAGGCGCTTCTCGGTTACGTCGGCGGCTCCGACCCTCGACTCCTCGCCGAGATGCGACGGTTGCAGCAGCGTGTCCAGGACCTGGAGTCCGAGCTCGTACGGATCCAGGCGGAGAACGAAGCGCTGACGGCTGCCGCCTCTCAGGACAGGATCATGGAGAGCATCGACGCACACCAGGCGGAGCCTGCGCTCACCTGATCACCGCATTGCTCCACGACAGCAGTCGCAGCGATCGGGCTGCCGTATCAACCGCTCAGTTGATCCAGGCGACCGAAACCCGGCCGTCAGAGCTGCAAGGGACGCTTCGGCGTCCCTTCTTTCTTTGTCCCGCGCATCCTTTCACTGTCTTTAACGTACGGTGTGCCCTGCATGTTCATTGGCGAAACCGCGCGGTTGCGAGGGTTCATGGAGTGAGATAGCGCCGCCCGGTAGAGTCCAGCGGCGTGCACCTCAAGGCCCTGACCCTCCGCGGATTCAAGTCGTTCGCCTCCGCGACCACACTCCGGTTCGAACCGGGCATCACGTGTGTCGTCGGACCGAACGGCTCGGGCAAGTCCAATGTCGTGGACGCGCTCAGCTGGGTCATGGGCGAACAGGGCGCGAAGTCGCTGCGCGGCGGCAAGATGGAGGACGTCATCTTCGCCGGCACCACCGGCCGCCCCCCGCTGGGCCGCGCCGAGGTGTCCCTGACCATCGACAACTCCGACGGCGCGCTGCCCATCGAGTACGCCGAGGTCACCATCACGCGGATCATGTTCCGCAACGGCGGCAGCGAGTACCAGATCAACGGCGACACCTGCCGCCTCCTCGACATCCAGGACCTCCTCTCCGACTCCGGTATCGGCCGCGAGATGCATGTCATCGTCGGCCAGGGCCAGCTCGACTCCGTCCTGCACGCCGACCCGATGGGGCGCCGCGCCTTCATCGAAGAGGCCGCGGGCGTGCTGAAGCACCGCAAGCGCAAGGAGAAGGCCCTGCGCAAGCTGGACGCGATGCAGGCCAACCTCGCGCGCGTGCAGGACCTCACCGACGAACTCCGGCGTCAGCTCAAACCGCTCGGCCGGCAGGCCGCGGTGGCCCGCCGGGCCGCCGTCATCCAGGCGGACCTCCGCGACGCCCGACTGCGGCTGCTCGCCGACGACCTCGTACGGCTGCGGGAGGGGCTCAAGGCCGAGATCGCGGACGAGGCCGCCCTGAAGGAGCGCAAGGAGACCGCCGAACAGGAGCTGAAGAAGGCGCTCCAGCGCGAAGCCCAGCTGGAGGACGAGGTACGGCAGCTCGCACCGCGCCTGCAGCGCGCCCAGCAGACCTGGTACGAGCTGTCCCAGCTGGCCGAACGCGTCCGGGGCACGATCTCGCTGGCCGACGCGCGCGTGAAGAGCGCCAGGTCCGCGCCCCCCGAGGAACGCCGGGGCCGCGAACCGGAGGATCTGGAGCGCGAGGCCGCCCGTGTCCGCGAGCAGGAGGCCGAGTTGGAGGCCGCCCTGGAGGCGGCCCAGCACGCCCTGGACGACACCGTCGCCCACCGCGCCGAACTGGAGCGGGAGCTGGCCGCCGAGGAGCGCCGGCTGAAGGACGCGGCCCGTGCCATCGCCGACCGCCGCGAAGGGCTGGCCCGGCTTAACGGGCAGGTCAACGCGGCTCGCTCGCGCGCGGCCTCTGCCCAGGCCGAGATCGACCGCCTGGCGACGGCCCGCGACGAGGCCCAGGAGCGGGCCGGCCACGCCCAGGAGGAGTACGAGACGCTCAAGGCCGAGGTCGACGGCCTCGACGCGGACGACGCGGACCTGGCCGAGCAGCACCAGGCGGCCAGGCGCCGCCTCGCCGAGGCCGAGGCCGCCCTGGGCGCGGCCCGCGAGGCGCTCACCGCGGCCGAGCGCGGCCGCGCCGCGACCCAGGCCCGCCGCGAGGCCCTGGCCCTCGGGCTCCGACGGAAGGACGGCACCGGGATACTGCTGGGGGCGAGGGACCGGCTCACGGGCATCCTCGGCCCGGCGGCAGAACTGCTGACGGTCACGCCCGGCTACGAGGCCCCACTGGCCGCGGCTTTCGGCGCGGCGGCGGACGCCATCGCCGTGTCGACCCCTGCGGCTGCGGCCGAGGCGATTCGTCTCCTGCGCAAGCAGGACGGAGGACGGGCGGCACTGCTGCTGGCGGGGGACGCGTTCGAACGGGGCGCGGGGCAGCAACACCATGCGGCTCCGCCGCGGGGCGCGACCAGCCACGACGAACCTGCGGCCGCTGAACCGCCCGCTGCCCCCTTTTCCGCGGAGCGCACGGCACCCCCCGGTGGGCGTCTCGCCGCCGACCTGGTCCGCGGCCCCGCCGATCTCATGCCCGCCGTCCGCCGGCTCCTGCACGGCATCGTCGTCGTGGGCACGCTGGAGGACGCCGAAGACCTCGTCCACGCCCACCCGGACCTCACCGCCGTCACCGCCGAAGGCGACCTCCTCGGCGCCCACTTCGCGCACGGCGGTTCGGCCGGCGCCCCCAGCCTGCTGGAGGTGCAGGCCTCCGTGGACGAGGCCGCGGCCGAGCTGGAAGAGCTGAACCTGCGGTGCGCGGCACTCACCGAGGCGCAGCGGGCGGCGGCCGAACGGCGTACCGAGGCCGCCACCCTCGTGGAAGAACTCGGAGAGCGCCGCCGGGCCGCCGACCGGGAGAAGTCGGCCGTGGCCCAGCAGCTCGGGCGGCTCGCCGGGCAGGCCCGTGGGGCCGCCGGTGAGGCCGAGCGGTCCGCCGCCGCTGCCGCACGGGCACAGGAGGCGCTGGAGAAGGCCGTACAGGAGGCCGAGGAGCTGGCCGAGCGGCTGGCGGTGGCCGAGGAGATGCCGGTCGAGGAGGAGCCGGACACCTCCGTGCGCGACCGGCTCGCCGCCGACGGCGCCAACGCCCGGCAGACCGAGATGGAGGCCCGGCTCCAGGTCCGCACCCATGAGGAGCGGGTCAAGGGGCTCGCCGGGCGGGCCGATTCGCTGGACCGGGCCGCGCGTACGGAACGCGAGGCACGCGTGCGTGCCGAGCAGCGCCGCGCCCGGCTGCGGCACGAGGCGGCTGTCGCCGAGGCCGTCGCCTCCGGCGCCCGCCAGCTGCTCGCACACATCGAGGTGTCGCTCGCCCGGGCCGAGCAGGAACGCTCCGCCGCCGAGGCCGCGAAGGCGCGCCGGGAACAGGAGCTGACCGCCGCGCGCACCCGGGGCCGCGACCTCAAGGCCGAGTTGGACAAGCTCACCGACTCCGTGCACCGCGGCGAGGTGCTCGGCGCCGAGAAGCGGCTGCGGATCGAGCAGCTGGAGACCAGGGCGCTGGAGGAGCTGGGTGTCGAGCCGGCCGGGCTCGTCGAGGAGTACGGCCCGCATCAGCCGGTGCCGCCCTCGCCGCCGGCCGAGGGCGAGGTGCTGCCCGAGGACCCCGAGCACCCGCGCAACCAGCCCAGGACCTTCCACCGGGCCGAGCAGGAGCGCCGGCTCAAGGCCGCCGAGCGCGCGTACCAGCAGCTGGGCAAGGTCAATCCGCTGGCGCTGGAGGAGTTCGCGGCGCTGGAGGAGCGGCACAAGTTCCTCAGCGAGCAACTGGAAGACCTGAAGAAGACCCGGGCGGACCTGCTTCAGGTGGTGAAGGAGGTCGACGAGCGGGTCGAGCAGGTCTTCACCGAGGCCTACCGGGACACCGCCCGCGAGTTCGAGGGCGTCTTCAGCCGGCTCTTCCCGGGCGGTGAGGGCCGGCTGATCCTGACCGATCCCGACAACATGCTCACCACGGGCGTGGATGTCGAGGCGCGCCCGCCGGGCAAGAAGGTCAAGCGGCTCTCCCTGCTCTCCGGCGGTGAGCGCTCGCTGACGGCCGTCGCGCTGCTGGTGTCGATCTTCAAGGCCCGGCCCAGTCCCTTCTATGTCATGGACGAGGTCGAGGCGGCCCTGGACGACACCAACCTCCAGCGGCTGATCCGGATCATGCAGGAGCTGCAGGAGGCCTCGCAGCTGATCGTGATCACGCACCAGAAGCGCACGATGGAGGTCGCCGACGCGCTCTACGGAGTGTCCATGCAGGGCGACGGCGTGTCGAAGGTCATTTCTCAGCGGCTTCGCTAGCCGATTCAAGATCAACTGACGCTGCGTTCAAGAAGTGAACGCAGCGTGTCTTGGAATATCTAAAAGCTCACAATGGCTGAACTATTGACTTCGAAACTTGAAGGCATAGTCTCTGCAACGTTGCTTTTACCTTCAGGTGTGAGCGCAACCCCCGTATGCGCCACTTGACCTGACAGGGCTCGCCCCCCACCCGGCAGCGTTGCCGCGGCCCGAGGAGATACACGTGACCAGCACAGCGCAGGCACCTCAGTCAGGAGCCAGGACGGCTCATCCCGAACATCTCGGGCACGTCATCTTCATCGCGGCGGCCGCCGCCATGGGTGGTTTCCTCTTCGGTTACGACAGCTCCGTCATCAACGGCGCCGTCGAGGCCATCCGGGGCCGCTACGACATCGGGTCCGCCGCCCTCGCCCAGGTCATCGCGGTCGCCCTGATCGGCTGTGCCATCGGCGCCGCGACGGCCGGCCGCATAGCCGACCGGATCGGCCGCATCCGCTGTATGCAGATCGCCGCGGTCCTCTTCACCATCAGCGCCGTCGGCTCCGCGCTGCCCTTCGCGCTGTGGGACCTCGCCTTCTGGCGCATCGTCGGCGGCTTCGCCATCGGCATGGCCTCCGTCATCGGCCCCGCCTACATCGCCGAGGTCGCCCCGCCCGCCTACCGCGGCCGGCTCGGCTCCTTCCAGCAGGCCGCGATCGTCGTCGGTATCGCCATCTCCCAGCTGGTCAACTGGGGCCTGCTGAACGCCGCCGGCGGCAACCAGCGCGGCCACCTGATGGGCCTGGAGGCCTGGCAGGTCATGCTCGGCGTGATGGTCGTCCCGGCCGTCCTCTACGGCCTGCTCTCCTTCGCCATCCCCGAGTCCCCCCGCTTCCTGCTCTCCGTCGGCAAGCGCGAGCGCGCCAAGGAGATCCTCGCCGAGGTCGAGGGCAGGGGCACCGACCTGGACTCCCGCGTCGCCGAGATCGAGCACGCGATGAAGAGCGAGCACAAGTCCACCTTCAAGGACCTGCTCGGTGGCTCCTTCTTCTTCAAGCCGATCGTCTGGGTCGGTATCGGCCTGTCGGTCTTCCAGCAGTTCGTCGGCATCAACGTCGCGTTCTACTACTCCTCGACGCTGTGGCAGTCGGTCGGTGTCGACCCGACGGACTCGTTCTTCTACTCCTTCACGACGTCGATCATCAACATCGTCGGCACCGTGATCGCGATGATCTTCGTGGACCGCGTCGGCCGCAAGCCGCTCGCCCTCATCGGCTCGGTCGGCATGGTCGTCGGTCTCGCGCTGGAGGCCTGGGCGTTCAGCTACCACCTGGTCGACGGCAAGCTCCCGACCACGCAGGGCTGGACCGCCCTGATCGCCGCGCACATCTTCGTCCTCTTCTTCGCCCTGTCGTGGGGCGTGGTGGTCTGGGTCTTCCTCGGCGAGATGTTCCCGAACAAGATCCGCGCCGCCGCCCTCGGTGTGGCCGCCTCCGCGCAGTGGATCGCCAACTGGGCCATCACCGCGAGCTTCCCGTCGCTGGCCGACTGGAACCTGTCCGGCACGTATGTCATCTACACCGTCTTCGCGGCGCTCTCCATCCCGTTCGTCCTGAAGTTCGTCAAGGAGACGAAGGGCAAGACGCTGGAGGAGATGGGCTGAGCCCCGTGACTCAGGCCCCGTGACCCGGGGAGAAGGGCCAAGTCCCCGCTGCCCTCTCCCCGCACCGTCCGCCGCCCCCGCACCGGCCACTGCCCGGCGCGGGGGCGGCGGTGTCGTGTACGGTCAGCCCGCCAGCGCCGGAACCACCCGCTCCGCGAACAGCCTGAGGCTGCGCCAGCCCTCCTCCAGCGGCATCCCGCCCGCCAGGGGGTGCAGGACGAGGCTGTCCAGGCCCTGCGCCGCGCACTGCTCCGGGGTGAGGATCCGGTACACGCCCTCGGCGCGCAGTTCCCCCACCGTCGTCGCCGCGGACTTCACGGCCGAGCGGATCTGCCCCGACTGCCAGGAGGCGTACGTCCGCGCCTCGTGCAGAAAGTGCTCGCCGTATGTGTCCCAGGCCCGGTCCGGGTCCTCGGCGAGATGGAGCAGCGGGGTCTCGGCGGCGGGCATCATCGTCCAGCCCTCGGTGCCGTACTCGGTGAGTTTCTCCTTGTAGTAGGCCTCCAGTTCCGGCAGATGCGCGCTCGGGAAGAACGGCAGGCCGAACCGGGCGGCCCGGCGGGCGGCGGCCCGGGAGGAACCGCCGACCAGAAGGAGCGGGTGCGGGGCGGTGTACGGGCGCGGGGTGAGCCGTACCGTACGGCCCCGGTAGCTGAACTCGTCGCCGGACCACGCCTTCAACAGGGTCGCCAGCAACTCGTCCTGGAGCCGGCCCCGGCGCTTCCAGTCCACGTCGAACAGGGCGTACTCCTCGGGCCGGTAGCCGATCCCGGCCACCGTCACCAGCCGCCCGCCGCTGAGCAGGTCCAGTACGGCGATCTCCTCGGCCAGCCGCAGCGGGTCGTGCAATGGGCCGATCACCGCCGTCACCGTCACGGCGATGTTCCGGGTCGCCCCGAACACCGCGCCGGCGAAGGCGAACGGCGACGGCAGCCAGTTGTTCTCGGCGCCGTGGTGTTCCTCGGTCTGTACGGTGCTGATCCCGTGCTCGTCCGCGTAGGCGGCCATCTCCAGGGCGGCCCGGTAGCGGGCGGAGAGGGCGGCGGGGGAGGCGCCGGGAGCGACGAGGTTGAAACGGACGACCGTGACGGGCATGGGAAAGTCCCCCTCCGGTGCGATGCGGTGGAGGGGGACGCTAGCTGACGTGGCGTCAGATGGCCATGGAGGGGCGGGAGCCGGCGCGAACGGACCGGTCGGCGAGAGCGCCTCGCCCGCCGGGCAGCCTCACGCGTCGACGGTGGCGCGCTCCGCGGCAAGCTCGCCGGCCCCGGCCTGGCGGACCACCGCCGGCTTCGGCAGGACCAGGTACAGCAGGCCCGAGATCACGATCGTGGCGACCCAGCCGAGGCCGTACTCGCCGATGACGTTGTTCTGCGCGAGCGGGCCGGTGAACCAGTCCGAGGTCGTGAACATCAGGCCCGACACCAGGCCGATCGCCCAGGCGGCCACGGCCGCGGGGGAGAAGCCGCCCTTGTACCAGTAGGCGCTGGTGCGGGTGGTGTCCGCCATGGCCTCGCCGTCGTACTCGGTGCGCCGGAACATGTCCGCGCCGAACACGCCGACCCATGCGGAGAAGGCGACCGCCAGCAGCGACAGGAACGCGATGAACGAGCTCATGAAGCTCGTCGCCACCAGCATCAGCACCCCGCCGAAGATCAGCGAGATCACGGCGTTCACCGAGACGGCCCAGTGACGCGGCACCTTGAAACCGAGGGTCTGCGCGGTGAAGCCGGCCGAGTACATCGACATCGAGTTGATCAGCAGCATGCCGACCAGGGCGATGAACAGGTACGGCACCGCGATCCACGTCGGCAGGATCTCGCCGAGGAAGGACACCGGGTCGGTGGCCGAGGCCAGGTCCGGCGTGGACACCGCCATCACCGCACCCATCAGGACCATGGGGAGGACGACCACGCCGGCGCCGCCGACCGCCGTGCCCACGATCGCCTTCGAGGACGCGGTGCGCGGCAGATAGCGGGTGAAGTCCGGCGCGGACGGGATCCAGCTGACACCGCCGGCCGCGATCATGCCGACACCGGTGATCACCGCGGCCGTCGAACCGCCGCCGTGGTGCGTCACCTTCGACCAGTTCGTGTTCACGGCCAGGTACACGAGCACCAGCACCGAGAACAGACCGAAGAAATAGGTCGCGTACTTGTTGCACTTCTGGACGGCGTTGATGCCGAGCCCGGAGATCGCGAAGGTCGCGACGACGAACACCAGCAGTGCCACCATGTCCAGCACGCTGTTCGCCTTGAGGCCGAACAGGATGTCCAGGATGACGAGCATCGCGTAGGCACCGGTGACCGCGTTGATCGTCTCCCAGCCCCAGCGCGCGACCCAGATCAGCGAGCCGGGCAGCAGATTGCCGCGCTGGCCGAAGACCGCGCGCGAGAGGGCCATGCCGGGCGCGCCGCCCCGCTTGCCGGCGATGCCGATCAGCCCGACCAGGCCGTACGACACGATCGGCGCGGCCGCCGCGACGACGAGCGCCTGCCAGATGTTCAGGTGGTAGGCCACGACGAGGCTCGCGCCCATCGTCAGCAGCAGCACGCTGATGTTGGCACCGACCCAGGTCGGGAACAGCTCACGGGTCTTCGCGGTGCGCTCGCGGTCCGGGACCTGCTCGATGCCTCGGGTCTCGAGAGCGCCTTCGGTCTCGACGGTTTTGCTCATCAAAAATGGGCCAGACGTGGGGGGACAGCGGACGGTGGGACTCTACGCGCGTCAACAGAGCCGTCACCATCGTACTTTGCTCCGACTCCTTGCTATACGTGGCGTTTGTCTCTCAGAGGAAGCCACAAATGGCCTTCCGTTGTCACCCATGGCTGATACTGGACGGGTTATGGAAACCATCATCCTTGCTGTAGTCATCGCCGTGCTCGTGATCGGCGCGCTCGGCGGGCTGATCGTGGGCAGCCGGCGCCGCAAGCCGCTGCCTCCGCCGCCGCCGAAGACGCCCGACATCACCGCGCCCCCGGCCGAGCCGCACGTCGGCGACGAGGCCGAGACGCCGCGCGACGAACCGCGCCGGACGATCGAGGAGGTGGATCTCCCGGGCGGCCAGGCACCGGTCGCCGTAGAGGAGCCTCCCGCGCCTGTCGAGGCTCCGGAGATCGAGATCCCGGAGCCCACCGAGGGCCGTCTGGTCCGGCTGCGCGCCCGCCTTTCCCGCTCCCAGAACGCCCTGGGCAAGGGCCTGCTCACGCTGCTCTCGCGCGAGCACCTGGACGACGAGACCTGGGAGGAGATCGAGGACACGCTGCTCACCGCCGACGTCGGCGTGCAGCCCACCCAGGAGTTGGTCGAGGGCCTGCGCGAGCGCGTCAAGGTGCTCGGCACCCGCACCCCCGAACAGCTGCGCGACCTGCTGCGCGAGGAGCTGCTCAAGCTGGTCGGCACCGACGTCGACCGCTCGGTGAAGACCGAGCCCGAGGACCGCAAGCCGGGCATCGTGATGGTCGTCGGCGTCAACGGCACCGGCAAGACCACCACCACCGGCAAGCTCGCGCGCGTCCTCGTCGCCGACGGCCGGACCGTGGTGCTCGGCGCCGCCGACACCTTCCGTGCCGCCGCCGCGGACCAGCTGCAGACCTGGGGCGAGCGGGTCGGCGCCTACACCGTGCGCGGCCCCGAGGCCGGCGACCCCGCCTCCGTCGCCTTCGACGCGGTCAAGGAAGGCAAGGAGATGGGGGTCGACGTCGTCCTCATCGACACGGCCGGCCGGCTCCACACCAAGACCGGTCTCATGGACGAGCTGGGCAAGGTCAAGCGGGTCGTGGAGAAGCACGCGCCGCTGGACGAGGTGCTGCTCGTCCTGGACGCCACCACCGGGCAGAACGGCCTGGTGCAGGCCCGGGTCTTCGCCGAGGTCGTGGACATCACCGGCATCGTGCTGACCAAGCTGGACGGCACGGCCAAGGGCGGCATCGTCGTCGCGGTCCAGCGCGAGCTGGGCGTGCCGGTCAAGCTGGTCGGCCTCGGCGAGGGCGCGGACGATCTCGCGCCGTTCGAGCCGGAGGCGTTCGTGGATGCCCTGATCGGTGACTAGTCACCCCACCACCCAGGAACGTTCCTAGGTGGTCGCCGTGAGTGAAGAAGTGCCCGTCCCCAAGATGCAGTTGGGGACGGGCACTTCGCTTGCCCGGCGGGGGCTACGGCTTCTCCGCGGCGGCCACGGCGCGGTCACGCACGCACCCGCGACCGATGCGCCACATACGCCAGCGTGCCCAGCAGCAGGCGTGCCGCCGGCGGCCGGGTCGCCGAGTCCAGTGCGGGCGGGCGCAGCCAGCGCACCGGCCCCAGGCCGCCCCGGTCGGAGGGCGGCGCGGTGATGTACGTGCCGGGGCCGAGGCCGCGCAGGTCCAGGGCCGAGGGGTCGTCCCAGCCCATGCGATAGAGCACCCGGGGGAGTTCGGCGGCGGCACCGGGGGCGACGAAGAAGTGGGCACGGCCGTCCGGGGTCGCGGTGACCGGACCGAGGGGGAGCCCCATCCGCTCCAGGCGGACCAGGGCGCGGCACCCGGCGGCCACGGAGACCTCGACGACGTCGAACGCCCGGCCCACCGGCAGCATCACCGCGGCGCCCGGGAACTCGGACCAGGCCTTGCTCGCCTCGTCCAGTGTGGCCCCGGCCGGCAGCCGGGGCGCGAAGTCCAGCGGATGCGCGCCCGGCGCCGCACAGTCGGCGTGTCCGCACGAGCAGACGCCCGCCGCGGCCCGCGCCCCGGGCGCCACGTCCCAGCCCCACAGCCCGGTGAACTCGGCGACGGTGGTGCACTCCGACGAGCGGCCGCGCCGACGCGTGCCGGAACGGATCTCGCGAATGCCGCCGATCGTGAAGCCCATGCCCCCTCCAACGGGTCCGGCGCGCCGGTGGTTACGACACGGAACGAGACGGAAGCGGAATGTAACGCTACGACCGCGCGCGCCCTCGTCGAAGCGAGGTCGGCGCGGCGCCTTGAAGCCCACCGGGTGGCGCACCGAGGCTTGCGCGCCCCCTGTGTGCGTCACTCCGCCCACTCCCGGCCGTCCTATGTCAAGTGAATCGCGTGCGGGCAACCGTGAGTTCATCCGAAGGGGTGGCGAATGGTGGCGTTTCTTGGATCCGCGTGGCTGAGCCGGTGATCGTAGGATTACTGTGAGTGTGCGAGTCCGGGCGGCATATGCATTAATGGGTATGCCGGAGGCGAGTCGTCAGCTCGTTCGACGGGTGAGAACCGCCGGACAGGAAGCCGTATTTACCGGCATTCTGATAGGGCTTGGCGCGTGGCGGTCTCCTCTCCGGGGCGACCGAAGGTCGTACCGACGGCAAGTGGTCTCAGGGATGGGGGCGTTCCAGTGAGCGGCAACAGCGGTAGCGGGGCGAACGCCGACAAGCGCCCCAACGAGCTGCTCGGCTCTTGGTTCGTGCGCAGCGGCTGGTCCAAGGGCGAGCTGGCTCGCCAGGTGAACCGCCGGGCACGCCAGTTGGGGGCCAACCACATCTCCACCGACACCTCGCGCGTGCGCCGCTGGCTGGACGGGGAGAACCCGCGCGAGCCGATCCCGCGCATCCTCTCGGACCTCTTCTCCGAGCGCTTCGGCTGCGTGGTCTCCATCGAGGACCTCGGCCTGCGCGCCGCCCGGCAGTCACCCTCCGCGTCCGGCGTCGACCTGCCCTGGACCGGCCCGCAGACGGTCGCCCTGCTCAGCGAGTTCTCGCGCAGCGACCTGATGCTGGCCCGGCGCGGCTTCCTCGGCACCTCCCTGGCGCTGTCCGCCGGCCCGTCCCTCATCGAGCCCATGCAGCGCTGGCTCGTGCCGACGCCCGCCTCCCCGGTCCATGTCGAGCCGGCGCCCGTCGCCGACCCCCGCAGGCCCGGCCGGCTCTCCCGGCCCGAGCTGGACCTGCTGGAGTCCACCACACGGATGTTCCGGCAGTGGGACGCCCAGTGCGGCGGCGGCCTGCGCCGCAAGGCGGTCGTCGGCCAGCTGCACGAGGTCACCGACCTGCTCCAGGAGCCCCAGCCCGAGGCCACCACCCGCAAACTCTTCAAGGTCGCCGCCGAACTCGCCGAACTGGCGGGCTGGATGAGCTACGACGTCGGTCTGCAGCCCACCGCGCAGAAATACTTCGTGCTCGCCCTGCACGCGGCCAAGGAGGCCGGCGACAAGCCCCTGGGCTCGTACGTCCTCTCCAGCATGAGCCGCCAGATGATCCATCTCGGCCGGCCCGACGACGCCCTGGAGCTGATCCACCTCGCCCAGTACGGCAGCCGCGACTGCGCGAGCCCCCGCACCCAGTCCATGCTGTATGCGATGGAGGCCCGCGCCTACGCCAACATGGGCCAGCCCGGCAAGACCAAGCGCGCGGTCCGCATGGCCGAGGACACCTTCGCCGAGGCCGACGAGTGGGACGAGCCGGACCCCGACTGGATCCGCTTCTTCTCCGAGGCCGAGCTGCACGGCGAGAACTCCCACTCCTTCCGCGACCTCGCCTACGTAGCCGGTCGCAGCCCCACCTACGCCTCGCTCGCCGAGCCCCTCATGCAGCGGGCGGTGGAACTGTTCGCCAAGGACGGCGAGCACCAGCGGTCGTACGCACTCAATCTGATCGGCATGGCCACCGTGCACCTGCTCCGGCGTGAGCCCGAGGAGAGCACGTCGTATGCCACACGGGCCATGGAGATCGCCAAGAAGGTGCGGTCCGAGCGTGTGAACACTCGTATTCGAAAGACGGTCGACACGGCCGTGCGCGACCACGGCGACCTCACGGTCGTCGTCGACCTCGGCGACCAGCTCGCCGTAGACCTGCCGGAGACCGCGGAAGCGGTCTGACACCCCGGCCACCCGGCCCCGGCCGCGGCCGGTCCTCCCCGAACTGCTCGACTCGGCTCCCCCGTGCCAGGTCATCGGAGAGGCCCGCCGCGGCCGGCTCGGGTTCTCCGGCGGGATCCCCCGCGGCGGGTCGCGTGCCGACAGCGACCGGCGCGACCGAGGTCCGGCAGTTCATCCACGCGTAACACGCAGGGCACCTTCGTCACCCCCGCGAAACAACGAGGGGCTTCGACCGAAACCGCGCTGCGCCAATCTCATGGCGCATAACCGGCCCACCCCTCACCCGACCGGACCGCCCAGGCTCGGTACCGCCCGCACGGGGCCGCAGAAACCGACGAGGAGACGCCGATGGCCCCAGCCATCACGCTTGCCGCGGAGGCACCCAAGCTGTCTGCCGCGAACACAGGCTTCATGCTCATCTGCTCCGCCCTGGTGCTGATCATGACCCCGGGACTGGCCTTCTTCTACGGAGGCATGGTCCGGGTCAAGAGCACCCTCAACATGCTGATGATGAGCTTCATCAGCATGGGCATCGTCACCATCCTCTGGGTGCTCTACGGCTTCTCCCTCGCCTTCGGCGAGCACAACAGCCTCATCGGCTGGAACTCCCACTGGTTCGGCCTCAGCGACATCGGGCTGACGCAGCTCTGGCCCGGCTACACCATCCCGATCTTCGTCTTCATGGTCTTCCAGATGATGTTCGCCATCATCACGCCGGCCCTGATAAGCGGCGCGCTCGCGGACCGGGTGAAGTTCTCGGCCTGGGCGCTCTTCGTCGCCCTGTGGGTCACGATCGTCTACGTCCCGGTCGCCCACTGGGTCTGGGGCGCCGACGGCTGGGCCTTCAAGCTCGGCGTGATCGACTTCGCGGGCGGCACGGCGGTCCACATCAACGCGGGCGCGGCGGCCCTCGGTGTCATCCTCGTCATCGGCAAGCGCGTCGGCTTCAAGAAGGACCCGATGCGCCCGCACAGCCTCCCGCTGGTCATGCTCGGCGCGGGTCTGCTGTGGTTCGGCTGGTTCGGCTTCAACGCGGGCTCCTGGCTCGGCAACGACGACGGCGTCGGCGCGCTGATGTTCGTCAACACGCAGGTCGCGACGGGTGCCGCCATGCTGGCCTGGCTCGCCTACGAGAAGATCCGGCACGGCGCGTTCACCACGCTGGGCGCCGCCTCCGGCGCGGTCGCCGGCCTGGTCGCGATCACCCCGTCCGGCGGTGCGGTCTCCCCGCTCGGCGCGATCGCCGTCGGCGCCATCGCCGGTGTCGCCTGCGCCGCGGCCGTGGGCCTGAAGTTCAAGTTCGGCTACGACGACTCCCTCGACGTCGTCGGCGTCCACATGGTCGGCGGCATCATCGGCTCCCTGCTCATCGGCTTCTTCGCCACCGGCAAGGGCCAGTCCACCGCGACCGGTGTCTTCTACGGCGACCACACCTGGACCCAGCTGTGGAAGCAGTGCGCCGGCGTCGGCGCGGTCCTCGCCTACTCGCTGATCGTCTCCGCGGTGCTCGCCTTCCTCCTCGACAAGACCATCGGGATGCGGGTCACCGAGGACGAGGAGATCTCCGGCATCGACCAGGCCGAGCACGCCGAGAGCGCCTACGACTTCAGCGGCACCGGCGGCGGTGTCATCGGCTCCGCCGCGCACTCCTCGGCCCTGGCCGCCGCCACGCAGACCAAGAAGGTGGACGCATGAAGCTCATCACCGCCGTCGTCAAGCCCCACCGGCTGGATGAGATCAAGGAGGCGCTGCAGGCGTTCGGCGTGCACGGCCTGACGGTCACCGAGGCCAGCGGCTACGGTCGTCAGCGGGGCCACACCGAGGTCTACCGCGGTGCCGAGTACACCGTCGACCTGGTCCCCAAGATCCGCATAGAGGTGCTGGCCGAGGACGACGACTCCGAGCAGCTGATCGACGTCATCGTCAAGGCGGCCCGCACCGGCAAGATCGGTGACGGCAAGGTCTGGTCCGTGCCGGTCGAGACGGCCGTACGGGTCCGCACCGGCGAGCGCGGCCCGGACGCGCTCTGACCACTTGTGAGAACGGGAGTCGCTGGGTGACGGGAACGGACGTGCGCACGCAAGCAGAGGACTCGGGACCCAGCGGCTACGCGGCGGCCCGGCTGCGCCTCCTCACCGAGGGGGCGCGGTCCGGGCCGCCGCGCCGTGCCGCCCTCGCGGAGCTGACCGACGACTGGCTCGGCGGCCTGTTCGGCGCGGCGGCCCCCGATCTCAACGGGGTTTCCCTGGTCGCCGTCGGCGGCTACGGCCGTGGCGAGCTGTCCCCGCGCAGCGACCTCGACCTCCTGCTGCTGCACGACGGCTCCGACCCCGCCGCCGTCGCCGCCCTCGCCGACCGACTCTGGTACCCCGTCTGGGACCTCGGCCTCGCCCTCGACCACTCCGTGCGCACCCCCGCGGAGGCCAGGAAGACCGCCGGAGAGGACGTGAAGGTCCAGCTCGGCCTCCTGGACGCCCGCCATCTCGCCGGCGACCTCGGCCTCACCGCGGGGCTGCGTACGGCCGTCCTCGCCGACTGGCGCAACCAAGCCCCCAAACGCCTCCCCGAACTCCAGGAACTGTGCGCCGAACGCGCCGACCGGCAGGGCGAGTTGCAGTATCTGCTGGAGCCCGACCTGAAGGAGGCGCGCGGCGGCCTGAGGGACGCCACCGCCCTGCGCGCCGTCGCCGCCTCCTGGCTCGCGGACGCCCCGCGCGAGGGCCTCGCCGAGGCGCGCCGGAGTCTGCTCGACGTACGGGACGCGCTGCACCTGGCGACGGGCCGGGCCACCGACCGGCTCGCACTCCAGGAGCAGGACCAGGTGGCGGCCGAGCTGGACCTGCTGGACGCCGACACCCTGCTGCGGCAGGTCTACGAGGCGGCGCGCGTCATCTCGTACGCCAGCGATGTGACCTGGCGAGAGGTGGGGCGCGTGTTGCGTTCGCGCGCCGTACGGCCGCGCCTGCGCGCCATGCTCGGGGGCGGCAAGCCGGTCGCCGAGCGCTCCCCGCTGGCCGAGGGGGTGGTGGAGCAGGACGGCGAGGTGGTGCTCGCCCGTGCCGCGCGCCCCGATCGCGATCCCGCGCTCCCTCTGCGCGCCGCGGCCGCCGCCGCGCAGGCCGGCCTCCCGCTCTCCCTGCACGCCGTACGGCGCATGGCCGCCACCGCGCGCCCCCTGCCCACGCCCTGGCCCGCCGAGGCCCGTGAGCAACTGGTCACCCTGCTCGGCTCCGGCCGCCCCACTGTCGGCGTCTGGGAGGCACTGGAGGCGGAGGGCCTGATCAGCCGCCTGCTGCCGGACTGGGAACGGGTCCGCTGCCGCCCGCAGCGCAACGCCGTCCATGTCTGGACGGTCGACCGGCATCTGATCGAGACGGCCGTACGCGCCTCCGAACTGACCCGCCGCGTCGGCCGCCCCGACCTGCTCCTGGTCGCCGCCCTGCTGCACGACATCGGCAAGGGCTGGCCCGGCGACCACTCGGTGGCCGGCGAGATCATCGCCAAGGACGTGGCGACCCGGATCGGCTTCGACCGCGCGGACGTGGCCGTGCTGTCGGCCCTGGTCCGCCACCACCTGCTCCTGATCGAGACGGCCACCCGCCGCGACCTGGACGACCCGGCCACCGTCCGCTCGGTCGCCGAGGCCGTCGGCACCCAGAGCACCCTGGAGCTGCTGCACGCCCTCACGGAGGCCGACGCCCTCGCCACCGGACCCGCGGCCTGGTCCTCCTGGCGCGGTTCCCTCGTCGCCGACCTGGTCCGTCGCGTCTCCGCCGTGCTCGCGGGGGACGCCCCGGACGAGCCCGCGCCGACCGCCGCGCCCACCGCCGAACAGGAGCGGCTGGCGATCGAGGCGTTCCGCACGGGCGGCCCGGTCCTCGCCCTGCGCGCCCAGACGGAACCGGTCACCGGGGAGGAGTCCGCTCAGGAACCCCTCGGCGTCGAGCTGCTCATCGCCGTACCCGACCAGCCCGCCGTGCTCCCCGCGGTAGCCGGTGTCCTCGCCGTGCACCGCCTGACCGTGCGCACGGCCGAGCTGCGCGTCCTGCGGCTGCCCGACGACGTCGAGAGCGGCTCGGTGCTGCTGCTCAACTGGCGGGTGGCCGCCGAGTACGGCTCCCTGCCGCAGGCCGCCCGGCTCCGCGCCGACCTCGTACGCGCCCTGGACGGCACCCTGGACATCGCCGGGCGTCTCGCCGAACGGGACGCCGCCTATCCGAGGCGCCGCGGCTGGGTCGCCCCGCCGCCGCGCGTCACGGTGGCCCCGGCCGCCTCCCACCACGCCACGGTGATCGAGGTCCGTGCCCAGGACGCGCCCGGTCTGCTGCACCGCATCGGCATGGCCCTGGAGAAAGCCGGGGTACGGGTGCGGAGCATGCACGTCAGCACGCTCGGCTCGAACGCGGTCGACGCCTTCTATGTCACGACGGGCGCCGAGGAGCCGCTGCCGGCGCAGGACGCGGGATCGCTGGCACGGGTGCTGGAGGAGACACTGCGGGCGTGACCGTGTGCCCGTGCTCCCGGGCGCCGGACGCAGCGGCCGGGAACGAGACGCAACGGCCGGGAACGAACTGCTTGCGGGGCCAGATACCCTGGAGGGCAGCCCAAACCGACTCCGACATCGAGGACCGACGCCACCGTGTTCGACACCCTCTCCGACCGCCTCAGCGCGACATTCAAAAATCTCCGCGGCAAGGGGCGCCTCAGCGAGGCGGACATCGACGCCACGGCTCGTGAGATCCGGATCGCGCTCCTCGAAGCCGACGTGGCCCTGCCGGTCGTCCGGACCTTCATCAAGAACGTCAAGGAAAGGGCACTCGGCGCCGAGGTCTCCAAGGCGCTGAACCCCGCCCAGCAGGTCCTGAAGATCGTCAATGACGAGCTCGTCACCATCCTCGGCGGCGAGACCCGGCGACTCCGCTTCGCCAAGCAGCCGCCCACCGTGATCATGCTCGCGGGTCTGCAGGGTGCCGGTAAGACCACCCTCGCGGGCAAGCTCGGCCGCTGGCTGAAGGAGCAGGGCCACTCCCCGCTGCTGGTCGCCGCCGACCTCCAGCGCCCCAACGCCGTCAACCAGCTCAGCGTCGTCGCCGAGCGCGCCGGCGTCGCCGTCTACGCCCCCGAGCCGGGCAACGGCGTCGGTGACCCGGTGAAGGTCGCCAAGGACTCCGTCGACCACGCGAAGACCCGGGTCCACGACATCGTGATCGTGGACACCGCCGGCCGCCTCGGTATCGACCAGGAGATGATGCAGCAGGCCGCGGACATCCGCGACGCCGTCTCCCCGGACGAGATCCTTTTCGTCGTCGACGCGATGATCGGCCAGGACGCGGTCAACACCGCCGAGGCCTTCCGCGACGGCGTCGGCTTCGACGGCGTGGTGCTCTCCAAGCTCGACGGTGACGCCCGCGGTGGTGCCGCCCTGTCGATCCGGGAGATCACCGGCAAGCCGATCATGTTCGCGTCGAACGGCGAGAAGCTGGACGACTTCGACGCGTTCCACCCGGACCGGATGGCCTCCCGCATCCTCGACATGGGTGACCTGCTCACCCTGATCGAGCAGGCCGAGAAGACCTTCAGCCAGGAAGAGGCCGCCAAGATGGCCTCGAAGCTGGCGTCGAAGAAGGGCCAGGACTTCACCCTGGACGACTTCCTGGCCCAGATGGAGCAGGTCAGGAAGATGGGCAGCATCAGCAAGCTGCTCGGCATGCTCCCGGGTATGGGCCAGATCAAGGACCAGATCCAGAACATCGACGAGCGGGACGTCGACCGCACCGCCGCGATCATCAAGTCCATGACCCCGGCCGAGCGCCAGGAGCCGACGATCATCAACGGCTCCCGGCGCGCCCGTATCGCCAAGGGTTCCGGCGTCGAGGTCGGCGCGGTGAAGAACCTGGTCGAGCGGTTCTTCGACGCCCGCAAGATGATGTCTCGCATGGCGCAGGGCGGCGGAATGCCGGGCATGCCGGGGATGCCGGGCATGGGCGGCGGTCCCGGCCGGCAGAAGAAGCAGCAGAAGAAGGCCAAGGGCAAGCAGCGCTCCGGCAACCCGATGAAGCGCAAGCAGCAGGAGCTGGAGGAGGCCCAGCGCCGCGAGGCCGCCGCGCAGGGCGGCGCCTTCGGGCTGCCGCAGCAGGGCGGCGAGGACTTCGAGCTGCCGGACGAGTTCAAGAAGTTCATGGGCTGAGTTCGCCCGGTTCACCACTGGGCATGCCAGGGGTTGGTCATTGTCGTACCGTCCGCATATGACCAACCCCGCGCCGCCACGCAAGTCGCCCGACCAGCCCTGGCGTACCGAGGGCGCCCCCGACGAGCCGCCGCAGCAGTCGCCCGGCGGGCGCCGGATGCGTGGCGGCTGGTGGCGGCTGGCCATCACCGCGCTGATCGTGTATCTGCTCGCCAACCTGGTGCTGTCCTACTTCGACCAGGCCAACGAGCCGACGATCTCGTACACCGAGTTCAGCAGACAGGTGAACGACGGCAATGTCGCCAAGATCTACGCCAAGGGCGACTCGATCCAGGGCGAGCTGAAGAAGGAACAGAAGAACCCCGAGGGCGGCGGGAAGTACACCAAGTTCAACACCGAGCGCCCGTCCTTCGCCGATGACAGCCTCTGGTCGAACCTGACCAAGCACAGTGTGACGGTCACCGCCGAACCGGTCGTCCAGCACCGCAGCTTCCTCTCCAATCTGCTGATCTCGCTCGCGCCGATGCTGCTGCTGGTCGCCGTGTGGGTCTTCATCGCCCGCCGGATGAGCGCGGGGCTCGGCGGTGCGGGCGGCATGCTGGGCCGCAAGGCGCCGCCCAAGCCGGTCGAGCTGGTGCCGGGCGAGAAGCGCACCACGTTCGAGGACGTGGCCGGCATCGACGAGGTCGAGGGCGAGCTGAACGACGTCGTCGACTTCCTGAAGAACCCCGACGCCTACCGCCGTATGGGCGCCAAGATGCCCCGCGGTGTGCTGCTCGCGGGCCCGCCCGGCACCGGGAAGACGCTGCTCGCGCGGGCGGTCGCCGGTGAGGCGGGTGTGCCCTTCTTCTCCGCGTCCGCCTCCGAGTTCATCGAGATGATCGTGGGCGTGGGGGCCTCGCGGGTGCGGGAGCTGTTCGCGGAGGCCCGCAAGGTGGCGCCGTCGATCATCTTCATCGACGAGATCGACACCATCGGGCGGGCGCGCGGCGGCGGCGCGTCGATGGGCGGTCACGACGAGCGCGAGCAGACCCTGAACCAGATCCTCACCGAGATGGACGGCTTCTCCGGCTCGGAGGGCGTCATCGTCGTCGCGGCCACCAACCGCGCCGACATCCTCGACCCGGCCCTGACCCGTCCCGGGCGCTTCGACCGGGTGGTCCAGGTCTCGCCCCCGGACCGCGGCGGCCGCGAGGCCATCCTCCAGATCCACACCCGGGAGATCCCGATGGCCGCGGACGTCGACCTCGCCCAGGTCGCGCGTACGACCCCGGGCATGACCGGCGCGGATCTGGCCAACCTCGCCAACGAGGCCGCCCTGCTCGCGGTGAAGCGCAAGCAGGAGCGGGTGACCCAGTCCGACATGTCCGATGCCCTGGAGAAGGTCCAGCTGGGCGCGGAACGGCCGCTGGTGATGCCCGAGGAGGAGCGCCGGCGCACCGCCTACCACGAGAGCGGGCATGCCCTGCTGGGCATGCTGCAGCCGGGCGCCGACCCGGTCCGCAAGATCACCATCGTGCCGCGCGGCCGCGCCCTCGGCGTCACCCTGTCCACCCCGGACGCGGACAAGTACGCGTACACCGAGGAGTATCTGCGCGGCCGGATCATCGGCGCCCTCGGCGGAATGGCCGCCGAGCACGTCATCTACGACGTGATCACCACCGGTTCCGAGAGCGACCTGGAGCAGGTCACCAACATCGCGCGCGGGATGGTGTCCCGCTGGGGGATGAGCGAGGAGGTCGGCCGTCTCTCCGCGCTCCCCAACGACGCCCAGCAGGCCTATGGCCTCGCCGCCGCCCCGCAGACCCTCGATGTGATCGACTCCGAGATGCGGCGGATCGTGGACGAGTGCTACGAGGAGGCGTGCCGCAAACTCCGCGACCACCGCGGCCAGTTGGACGCCCTGGCCCAGGCGCTGCTGGCGAACGAGACCCTGGAGGAGGCCGACGCGTACCGGATCGCCGGGATCACGCGGCTGACCAAGGATCTGGACCAGAAGGATCTGGACCAGTAGGAGGTCGGGGCGGAGTTCAGGGCACGCGGGCGACGAGGTAGCGGAAGACGTTCGGCATCCACACGGTGCCGTCCGGGCGCCGGTGCGGATGCAGGGCCTCGGCCAGCTCCTTGTCGACCTGCTTGGCGTCGGTCGCCGCGATCGCCGCGTCGAACAGACCGGTCGACAGCAGCCCGCGTACGGCGCTGTCGACGTCGGCGTACCCGAACGGACAGGCCACCCGTCCCGAGCCGTCCGGCTTCAGGCCCGCCCGCTGGGCGACCTCCTCCAGGTCGTCCCGCCGGGCCGGCCGCCAGCTGCGCGCGCTGCGCAGGGGATCGGCCAGCTTGGTCGCCACCCGCAGCACCGAGGAGGTGGCACAGCGCTCCGGCGGACCCCAGCCGGCCAGCACCACGGCCGCCCCGCGCACGGTCCGTGGCAGCGCGTCCGCCAGCAGCTCGCCGAGCCCCTCGGAGTCGCCCGCGAGGCAGCCGATCGGCTCGAAGACCGTCACCAGGTTGTACGCGGCCGTCTCCGCGCCGGCCGCGTCACGTGGCGAGCCGTCGAGGAGCCGCGCGGCCGCACGCACGCGTGCGCCGTCTCTTCCGCCGCACGGCGGCCGCCCGTCGGGGACCGCGGTGCCTGCGCCGCGCGGGCCCTGCCCGCCGGGGACGCCGCCGCTCGTGACGCGCGGGGTGTCCGGGAGCAGGCGTTCGCGGGCCAGCGCGAGCCGTTCGGGGCGGGAGGCGTCGACCCCGGTGACGGCGGCGCCTCTGCCCGCCGCCAGCAACAGCGCGAGTCCGGAGCCGCAGGCGAGGCCCAGCAGCCGGGTGGCGGGCCCCACTTCGAGCCGTTCGTAGACGGCTTCGTAGAGCGGCACCAGCATCCGCTCCTGGATCTCGGACCAGTCACGCGCGCGTGCGCACGGGTCCACGCGGGGTGCGGAATCCGCGTGCGACGTGTGCTGCCGCACGAGCGTAGGTGTCATAGGTAAGCGCCCCAATCCGCCGACAGTTCGCCGCTGTGCCCGGTTGCGTGGCCCCCGTGCCGTGCGCGCGCACTTCCCACGTATGCCAGGTAACTCCCGGCTCGCGGCCCCGTCCAGGGGGCGTGGAGCCCCGCTTGGGTTCCGGGCCCGGGTGTGGCGAGATTTCACATCCCGGCAATCTGGATGGCCATACGGTGTCCGCTTCGGGGGAACGGGCCGGTACCGGGGGGTCGGGCCACGCGCGGTAACGTCACGCCCGTCCCGGACGCTGACCGAGGTGAGGCTCCGCGCCGAGAGCGACCGAAAGGTCTCTTGCGTAAACCGACGACGACAGCGGAGCCGGGCGTACATGCGAGGTCGTAGTGCGGACTACGCACCGGCTTGGTAGGAGCTGTGAAACTTCTCCGCAGATCAGCGCACCCGCCCTCGTCCGGACGCATCAGCGGCAACTGACCAGTACGTGCAAATTATTTGGGATGCCCCGGAATAGGAACACAGCGGCACCCACGCTCGTTGTCATTACGTGAGCACGACACAGACACCACCTGTTCTCGCCGCAGAGCTGGCGCAGGCGTGGGCCGACATTCAGCGGTACCACCCCGAGCTGCCGGACCTTGCCGCGCCAGAATCCCTGATCGGGGAGTCGTCGTCCGCGTGCGGTCACGAACTCTCCTTCGAGCGACTGCTCCATGAGGCAGTCCATGGCATCGCAGCCGCCCGTGGGATCCGCGACACCTCCCGCGCCGGCCGGTACCACAACCGCCGCTTCCTCGCGATCGCCGAGGAGCTGGGCCTCGACCACCCCGAGGAGCCGCACCCGAGCAGCGGCTTCTCCCTGGTCACGCTCAACCCCGAAGCGAAGCGTCGCTACCGCCCGACGATCGAGCGGCTCCAGCGCGCGCTGAAGGCCCATACGGCGGCCACCTCTTCGGACACCTCCCGCACCTTCCGGGGGCCGGCCGCCCGGCACGGTTCCTCCGGTGGCGGTGTCCGGGTCAAGGCGGTGTGCGACTGCGGCCGCAATGTCCGCGTGGTCCCCTCGGTGCTGGCCCAGGCCCCCATCGTCTGCGGCGGCTGCGGCAAGCCGTTCCGCATCCCGGAGGTCGCCGGAGCGGCGTAATCGCGGACGAGCCACGGAGTACCGGCATCTCGTGGGTGCCGGATCGTGGACCGCGAGACCATCCGCCATCGCACAGCACCGGGCAGCGCACCCGACGTACGGTCACCTCCACGCCGGGTGCGCACTCAGCTGCGCCCAGTCACATCTCACGGCCGGCTCACGCCCCCGCGGCCCGAAGCGCCCCGGAGGGTGTGGCACAATGGCTAGCTGTACTCGACAGTCGCACAGGACCCCTCTCTCCTCCGGCTGACGCGTCCATCGGGCACTCGGGTACCGCAACCCCACGCGGCAGCTCGCCGTGCCCAACCACGTCAAAACCAGGAGAATCCACTCCCGTGGCAGTCAAGATCAAGCTGAAGCGTCTGGGCAAGATCCGTTCGCCTCACTACCGCATCGTCGTCGCCGACTCCCGTACCCGCCGTGACGGCCGGGCCATCGAGGAGATCGGCAAGTACCACCCGACCTACAACCCGTCGGTCATCGAGGTGGACGCCGAGCGCGTGGCGTACTGGCTGGGTGTCGGCGCGCAGCCGACCGAGCCCGTTCTCGCCATCCTCAAGAAGACCGGCGACTGGCAGAAGTTCAAGGGCGAGCCGGCTCCCGCGCCGCTGCTCGTCGCCGAGCCGAAGTCGGCCCGTCCGTCGTTCGAGGCGCTCGGCGGTGACGACGAGGGCAAGGGTGAGGCGATCACCCAGAAGAAGAAGGCTGAGAAGAAGGACGAGGCTGCGGCTGAGTCCGAGTCGACCGAGGCCTGAGCAGCATGCTCGAAGAGGCGCTTGAGCACCTCGTGAAGGGCATCGTCGACAACCCTGACGATGTGCAGGTCGCCTCGCGCAACCTGCGCCGCGGGCGCGTGCTTGAGGTCCGGGTCCACCCCGACGACCTCGGCAAGGTGATCGGCCGTAACGGCCGTACCGCGCGCGCTCTGCGCACCGTCGTGGGCGCCATCGGCGGTCGCGGTGTCCGCGTCGACCTCGTCGACGTGGACCACGTCCGCTGACGCTTCAACGCAACCGGCTCGGGCCGGGGAGGGCCGCTGGGCTCTCCCCGGCCCGCAGTCGTATGAGCAGATGCGGGAGCAGGAGATGACAGGAGAATTGGACACGTGCAGCTGGTAGTCGCACGGATCGGCCGCGCCCATGGCATCAGGGGCGAGGTCACCGTCGAGGTACGTACCGACGAGCCCGAGCTGAGGCTCGCCCCGGGCGCCGTCCTGGCCACCGACCCGGCCTCCGCCGGGCCCCTGACCATCGCCGTCGGCCGCGTCCACAGCGGCCGTCTGCTCCTGCGCTTCGAGGGCGTCGTGGACCGCACCGCGGCCGAGGCGCTGCGCAACACCCTCCTGATCGCCGAGGTCGACCCGGAGGAAGTGCCCGAGGACGACGACGAGTACTACGATCACCAGCTCATCGACCTCGACGTGGTCACCGAGGACGGGGCGGAGGTCGGCCGGATCACGGAGATCTCGCACCTGCCCTCGCAGGACCTGTTCATCGTGGAGCGTCCGGACGGCAGCGAGGTGATGATCCCCTTCGTGGAGGAGATCGTCACCGAGATCGACCTGGCGGAGCAGAGGGCCGTCATCGCGCCCCCCCCGGGCCTGATCGACGACCGCGCGGAGATCGCCTCGCCTCGGGACGAGTCCTGATGCGCCTCGACGTCGTCACGATCTTTCCCGAGTACCTGGAACCGCTGAACGTCTCCCTCGTCGGCAAGGCACGCGCGCGTGGGCAGCTGAACGTCCACGTGCACGATCTGCGGTCGTGGACGTACGACCGCCACAACACCGTCGACGACACCCCGTACGGCGGCGGCCCCGGCATGGTCATGAAGACCGACCCCTGGGGCGACGCCCTGGACACGGTCCTCGCCGACGGCTACGAGACCGGTGCCGAAACGCCCGCGCTGCTCGTGCCCACCCCCAGCGGCCGCCCCTTCACCCAGGAACTCGCCGTCGAACTCTCCGAGCGCCCCTGGCTGATCTTCACGCCGGCCCGCTACGAGGGCATCGACCGGCGCGTCATGGAGGAGTACGCGACCCGGATGCCGGTGTACGAGGTGTCCATCGGCGACTACGTCCTGGCCGGCGGCGAGGCGGCCGTACTCGTCATCACCGAGGCCGTCGCCCGGCTGCTGCCCGGCGTCCTCGGTAACGCCGAGTCCCACCGTGACGACTCCTTCGCGCCCGGCGCCATGGCCGGCCTCCTGGAAGGCCCCGTCTACACCAAGCCGCCCGTCTGGCGCGGCCGGGACATCCCCGAGGTGCTGCTCAGCGGCCACCACGGCAAGATCGCCCGCTGGCGCCGCGACGAGGCCCTCAGACGGACCACCCGCAACCGCCCCGACCTGATCGAAGGCTGCGACCCCAAGGCTTTCGACAGGAAGGACCGCGAGATGCTGTCCATCCTGGGCTGGGAACCGGACCCGGCGGGGGAGCCGTACGGCCGATTTTGGCGGCGGGCCGGGGGCATGGAACAATAGACCGCTGTTGTGCGCCCGTCCGGCGTGCGCCCCTGCCACAGGGGGACACGACGCCCGCCCCGACCCGTACGGCAGTCTCCATTACACCTAGTTTCCGTTGATGACCTGTGGCATCAGCGAAGAAAGCAGACGAAATGTCTCACCTGCTCGACTCCGTCGACGCCGCGTCGCTGCGCAGCGACATCCCGGCCTTCCGCCCGGGTGACACCGTCAACGTCCACGTCCGCGTCATCGAGGGCAACCGCTCCCGTGTGCAGCAGTTCAAGGGCGTTGTGATCCGCCGCCAGGGCGCTGGTGTCCGCGAGACCTTCACGGTCCGCAAGGTCTCGTTCTCCGTCGGCGTCGAGCGCACCTTCCCGGTGCACACCCCGATCGTCGAGAAGATCGAGCTGGTCACCAAGGGTGACGTGCGCCGCGCCAAGCTGTACTACCTCCGTGATCTGCGTGGCAAGGCCGCGAAGATCAAGGAGAAGCGCGAGAACTGAGCGCTCTGAAAGGAGTCCATGGCGCGGCGGGATAGCATCTCGCCCCGATGGACACCGAAGCACAGCCGACGGAACGCGACCGCTCCTCCCACCCGGATTCCCCGGGGCCGGAGGGACGGTCGCGTTTCGCGTTGGTGGCGCGGACCGCCGACTGGCTGCCGGGCGGCCGGATCACCCTCACGCTCTTCACCTGCCTGGCGTTTTTGCTGGTCCTCAACACGTTCGTGGTGCAACCGTTCCAGATTCCGAGCGGATCCATGGAACAGGGATTGAGGATCGGGGACCGCGTTCTCGTAAATAAGTTGGCGTACCGTTTCGGTGCTCAGCCGCGCCGCGGCGATGTGATCGTGTTCGACGGCACCGGCTATTTCGGGGACGCCGACTACATCAAGCGCGTGGTCGGGGTGGGGGGAGACCATGTGGTCTGCTGCGACAAGAAGGGAAGGATCGAGGTGAACGGCCGCGCCGTCGACGAGTCGGCGTTCCTCTATCCCGGAGACACCGCCTCCAGCGTGCCCTTCGACGTCGCCGTGCCCGCCGGCCGCTTCTTCGTCCTCGGCGACCACCGCAGCGACTCCAGCGACTCCCGGGACCATCTCGGCTCCCCCGGCGGCGGCATGATCCCGGTCGGCGACGTCATCGGCCGCGCCGACTGGATCCTGTGGCCCTCCGCCCACTGGACCCACCTGACGCGGCCCTCCGCCTACGCGCGCGTGCCGGAGCCGCCGAGAGGGGCGGGTACACATGGGTAACCGCGGCAAGCCGCGCGGGGTGTCCGAGAGCCCTGCCGCCAACCTGCTGCCCACCGGATCGCGCCGCACCTCCGCGCCCGGCGGCGGCCGTACGCGCGCGGAGCGACGGAAACTCCAGCGCAAGGTCAAGCGCAAGCGGCGCCGTTCGGCCGTTCGGGAGATCCCCCTTCTGGTCGGTGTGGCCGTCCTGATAGCGCTGGTCCTGAAGACGTTCCTCGTCCAGGCGTTCGTGATCCCGTCCGGCTCGATGGAGCAGACGATCCGCATCGGCGACCGCGTCCTGGTCGACAAGCTGACCCCGTGGTTCGGCTCCAAGCCCGAGCGCGGGGATGTCGTCGTCTTCCACGACCCGGGCGGCTGGCTGGCCGACGAGCAGACGGCGAAGAAGCACGACCCGGTCGTCGTCAAACAGCTGAAGGAAGGCCTCACCTTCATCGGCCTGCTGCCCTCCGACAATGAGAAAGACCTGATCAAACGGGTCGTCGGAGTCGGTGGTGATCATGTCAAATGCTGTGACGCGCAGGGTCGTGTCACCGTCAACGGCGTACCGCTCACCGAAGGCGACTACATCTATCCCGGGGACGCGCCGTCCGCCCAGTCCTTCGACATCACCGTCCCCAAGGGCCGGCTGTGGGTGATGGGCGACCACCGCGGCAACTCCGCGGATTCCCGGTTCCACCAGGACACCCCCTACGGCGGCACGGTCTCCGAGAAGTCCGTCGTCGGCCGGGCCGTCGCCATCGGCTGGCCGATCGGTCACTGGACCCGCCTGCAGGAACCTAAAACCTTCGCAAGCGTGGGCAACTCCGTGTCGGGTGCGACCGCGGCTCCCCAGGTGTCGCATAGGGTTGCCCCCGAGAATCCGAACGGACTGACCCAGCTCCCGACCCCTGCGGAACTCCCGCTCGTTATGGGAGTAGTGGGCCTGCACCGTATGCGGGGCAGGCAGCGGCACAGAGTAAGGAGTTGGCGTGGGGGATGTGGCGGTTGGCGCACGGTCGGGGCACGACGGCGAGGAGTACCGCGGACACCCCGTGGAAGCGAACGCCCCCGTGCCGGACAGCGCCATGACCTCAGGGAATGACGCACCGGGCGAACAGGGCGGGCCCGAAGAGGAGCGCCGGCCGCCGGCCGGGGACGCCGGTGCGGGAGAGGCGGCCGACCGGCCGAAGAAGCAGCCGCGCTCCTTCTGGAAAGAGCTGCCGATCCTCGTCGTCATCGCGCTGGTCCTGGCGCTGCTGATCAAGACGTTCCTGGTGCAGGCGTTCTCGATCCCCTCCGCCTCGATGCAGAACACCCTTCAGGTGGGTGACCGCGTCCTGGTCGACAAGCTCACCCCGTGGTTCGGCTCCAAGCCCGAGCGCGGCGAGGTCGTGGTCTTCCATGACCCGGACGACTGGCTGGCGGGCGAGCCGGCGCCGACCCCGAACGCCGTGCAGCAGGTCCTCAGCTGGATCGGCCTGATGCCGTCGGCCAACGAGAAGGACCTCATCAAGCGCGTGATCGGCGTCGGCGGCGATACCGTCCAGTGCAAGGGCACCGGCCCGCTCCTGGTCAACGGCAAGGCGCTGAACGAGCCGTACATCTACCCCGGCAACACGCCGTGCACCGATGACGACCTGGGCGGCCAGTTCAAGGTGACGGTCCCCAAGGGCTACCTCTGGGTGATGGGCGACCACCGTCAGAACTCCCGTGACTCGCGGTACAACCAGTCCGACAAGAACCACGGCATGGTCCCCGTCGACAAGGTCGTCGGCCGCGCGATCGTCAAGGCCTGGCCGATCAACCGCTGGGGCACCCTGCCCATCCCGGACACCTTCGACCAGCCGGGCATCTCCCAGCAGTCCTCGGCGTCCGCCGCGCTGACGGCGGCCCCGGGGGGCGTGGCCATCGCGGCGGTGCTGCCGGTGGCGGTGTGGCGGCGCCGGCGCTCGGACCGGCTGGAGTCCAAGGTCGACCGGAAGACGGCCGCGGGCAACCGCTGACCCCGTCCGGTCGGGTGCGACCGGAACCTCCGAGTCCGGCGGTGGCCGGGGCTTTGGTTCCGGTCCCGAAACAGGGGCTGCCCAGGCCTGGTACCGCCCGGTAGGGTGCGGGTCCATGGGTGGCGAGAGCACGACGCGTACAGCCCCGCACAGCGGCGGGACAGGCATGGCACAGACCGGCGGCGGCCGGCTCGGACATCGGCTGTCCGGGGTGGCCGTGGCCCTGGGTCTGGTGCTGTTCCTCGGCGGATTCGCCTGGGCGGCGGTGAGCTACCGGCCGTACACCGTGCCCACCAGCTCCATGACGCCCACGATCGACGCCGGTGACCGGGTGCTGGCGCAGAAGGTCGACGGCGGCGAGGTGCGCCGCGGTGACGTCGTCGTCTTCGAGGACAAGACCTGGGTCGCGGGCGCCAAGGTGGTCAAGCGCGTGGTCGCCGTCGGCGGCGACACCGTCTCCTGCTGCACCGACGGCAAGCTGACCGTCAACGGCAAGCAGATCGACGAGCCCTATCTGCCCAAGGGCAGCCTGGCCGAGAACCAGAACATCCCGGCGGTGAAGGTCCCCGAGGGCCGGCTGTTCCTGCTCGGTGACGAGCGTCAGGGCTCCCTGGACTCCACGGCCCACCTCGCCGACGCGGCCAAGGGCACGGTCTCCCAGGACGCCGTGACCGCCCGCGTGGACGCCGTCGTATGGCCCTGGAAGGGTTCGCTCAAGCGCCCCACCGGCTTCGAGGCGCTCGGCGCCCTCTCCCAGCCCGGCCCGCTGGGCACGATCGAGCTGCTGATCGCCGTCGGCGCGGTCCTGGTCCTGGTCGGCGGCGCCTACGGGCCGATCACGAGCCGGCTGGGCCGCTCCCGCGCCCGCGGTGCCCGCCCGGAGGCGGCCGGTGTCCGCTGAGACCGGGCCGACCGGCGAGGACACCTACGAGGGCGGTCTGCGCAAGGTGGCCCGGGTGGTCCTCCTCGACCCCGAGGACCGCATCCTCCTCCTGCACGGCCATGAGCCGGACGATCCTGCCGACGACTGGTGGTTCACCCCGGGCGGCGGTCTCGAAGGAGCCGAGACCCGGGAGGAGGCCGCGCTGCGGGAGCTGGCCGAGGAGACCGGCATCACCGAGGTCGAACTGGGTCCGGTGCTGTGGCGGCGCAGGTGCTCCTTCCCGTTCGCGGGCCGCCGCTGGGACCAGGACGAGTGGTACTACCTGGCCCGTACGACACAGACGGCCACCGCGGCGACGGGGCTCACCGAGCTGGAGCGACGCAGTGTCGCCGGTGCGCGTTGGTGGACGTGTCAGGAACTGACCCGGGCACATGAGACGGTGTATCCGACCAGACTCGCCGAGCTGCTGAGCACGCTGCTCGACGAAGGTCCCCCGGCCGGTCCTGTGACCCTCGACGCGGAAATCGTCTGAGGGTCCGTCGGACTGGCGCACAATGGTGGGATCGCACGGCTGAAGGGGAACATGCCATGAGCGCCGAGGACCTCGAGAAGTACGAGACCGAGATGGAGCTAAAGCTCTACCGGGAGTACCGAGACGTCGTCGGTCTGTTCAAATACGTGATCGAGACGGAGCGGCGCTTCTATCTCACCAATGACTACGAGATGCAGGTGCACTCGGTCCAGGGTGAGGTGTTCTTCGAGGTGTCCATGGCTGACGCCTGGGTCTGGGACATGTACCGGCCGGCTCGCTTCGTGAAGCAGGTCAGGGTCCTCACGTTCAAGGACGTGAACATCGAGGAGCTGAACAAGAGCGACCTGGAGCTTCCGGGCGGATGATCCGCTCTATGCGGCGGTTGTCCGTGCCCTCGCTCGTGCGGGTGACGGGGTTTTCCACAACCGCCGGGTAGCCCACCAAGATCAACAAATGTGGGCGGGACGCGTGACCGTTGGCGCCGGAGGTGGTGCCGACATGAGCAACGCACGCAGTGCACTCGGCAGGTACGGCGAGGATCTGGCCGCGCGGCGGCTGACCGAGGCCGGAATGACGGTCCTGGAGCGCAACTGGCGCTCCGGCCGGTCCGGTGAGATCGACATCGTGGCCAGGGACGGTGACGTCCTGGTCGTGTGCGAGGTGAAGACCCGCAGCGGCGGCTCCTTCGAGCATCCGATGGCCGCGGTGACCCCCGAGAAGGCGGACCGGCTGCGCGCGCTGGCCGGGCACTGGATCCAGGCCCACGGAGGAGCCCCGCCGGGCGGTGTCCGGATCGACCTGATCGGCGTCCTGCTGCCCCGGCGCGGCGCCCCGTCCGTCGAGCATGTGCGGGGGGTGGCCTGAATGGGATTCGCCCGCACCTGCTCGGTGGCCCTCGTCGGCGTGGAGGGCGTCGTCGTGGAGGTCCAGGCCGACCTCGAACCCGGCGTCGCCGCCTTCACCCTGGTCGGCCTCCCGGACAAGAGCCTCACGGAGAGCCGCGACCGGGTCCGGGCGGCGGTGGTGAACTCGGGCGGCGAGTGGCCGCAGAAGAAGCTCACCGTCGGACTCAGCCCGGCGTCGGTGCCCAAGGCCGGCTCCGGCTTCGACCTGGCCGTCGCCTGCGCGGTGCTCGGCGCCGCCGAACGGATCGACCCACGCGTCCTTTCGGACATCGTCATGATCGGCGAGCTGGGACTGGACGGCCGGGTCCGGCCGGTCCGCGGCATCCTGCCGGCCGTCCTCGCCGCGGCCGACGCCGGGTACGAACAGGTGGTCGTGCCCGAGTGCGCCGCCGCCGAGGCCGCTCTGGTCCCGGGTGTCTCGGTGCTCGGCGTCCGCAGTCTGCGACAGCTCGTCGCGGTCCTCACCGAGGAGCCCGTCCCCGAGGAGGAGCCGGACGTACACGGACGCCCCGACCCCCTCCTGGCCGGCCTGCGCATGCCCGGCACGGGTGCGGCCACCGGCATGCACAGCATCGGAGCCGCCCAGCACGACCACGATCACGACCTGGCGGACGTCGTGGGCCAGCGTGCGGCCCGCACGGCCGTGGAGGTGGCCGCCGCCGGTGGACACCACCTGTTCCTCGAAGGGCCGCCCGGCGCGGGAAAGACCATGCTCGCCGAGCGGCTGCCCGCGGTTCTGCCCCGGCTCACCAGGGCGGACTCGCTGGAGGTCACGGCCGTGCACTCGGTGGCCGGGCTGCTGCCACCGGGCAAGCCGCTCGTCGACGTCGCCCCCTACTGCGCCCCGCACCACTCGGCCACGATGCAGTCACTCGTCGGCGGAGGCCCCGGCGTCGCCCGGCCCGGCGCGGTCTCGCTCGCCCACCGTGGGGTGCTCTTCCTGGACGAGGCGCCCGAGTTCCACAGCCAGACCCTGGACGCCCTGCGGCAGCCCCTGGAGTCGGGGCACGTCGTGATCGCCCGCAGCGCGGGTGTCGTCCGCTTCCCGGCACGCTTCCTCATGGTGCTGGCGGCCAACCCCTGCCCCTGCGGACGCTTCTCCCAGCGCGACTCCCTGTGCGACTGCCTGCCGTCGGCGATCCGCCGCTACCAGTCCCGGCTCTCCGGTCCGCTGCTCGACCGGGTGGACCTGCGCGTCGAGGTCGACCCGGTCACCCGGGCCGAGCTCACCGACCCCGGCGCCCGGGGCGAGTCCACGGCGACCGTGGCCGAGCGGGTACGCCAGGCCCGGGAGCGAACGGCGGCCCGCCTGGCCGGAACGCCGTGGCGCACCAACAGCGAAGTGCCGGGCCGGGAACTGCGCAGCCGCTACCACCCCGTGGCCGGAGCGATGGACGAGGCCGAGCGCAGCCTCGAACGGGGTGTGCTCACCGCCCGCGGCATCGACCGGGTCCTGCGCGTCGCCTGGACGGTCGCGGACCTCCTCGGACACGACCGCCCGGACACCACCGACGTCGCTCTGGCCCTGCAGCTGCGCACCGGAGTCCCGCGCGGGGTGCCGATGGCCATCGGGGCGCTGACATGACCACGGGCGCGGATCCGGACGACGAGACGCTCGGGCGGGTCTTTCTCTGCCGGGTGATGGAGCCCGGGGACGAGACCGGCGGGCGGTGGGTGCGGGAGTTCGGGGTGGGGGAGGTGGTGCGGAGGCTGAGGGACGGGGCACAGGCGTTGCCGGGGGTGAGTGCGGTGCGGTGGGCCGGGCTGGTCGCGCGGGCCCGGCGGGCCGAGCCGGAGCGGGACCTCGCCGAGGCGCGGGCCGCCGGGGCCCGGTTCGTGGGGCCGAACACCCCGGAGTGGCCGCGCCAGCTCGATGACCTAGGCGACGCCCGGCCGATCGGACTCTGGGTGCGCGGCCGGCCCCATCTGCGGATGTGGGCGCTTCGGTCCGTGGCCCTGGTGGGTGCGCGCGCCTGCACCGAGTACGGCACCCACGCCGCCGCCACCCTCGCCGCAGGGCTCGCCGAGCGCGGCTGGGTGGTGGTCTCGGGCGGCGCGTACGGCATCGACGGCGCCGCCCACCGCGGCGCCCTCGCCGCCCGCGGAGCCACCGTCGCCGTCCTGGCCTGCGGCATCGACCGGCCCTACCCCCGCGGCCATGCCGCGCTGATCGAAAGGATCGCGGCGCAGGGACTGGTGGTCGGTGAGCTGCCCCCGGGTGACCATCCGACGCCGAGCCGCTTCATCCTCCGCAACCGCGTCATCGCCGCCCTGACCAGGGGCACCGTCGTCGTGGAAGCCGCCTGCCGCAGCGGCTCCCTGGCCACCGCGCGCGCCGCGCAGCGCCTCGGCCGGTTCACCATGGGCGTCCCCGGCCCCGTCACCAGCGCCCTCTCGGCCGGCGTCCATGAGCTGCTGCGCGCGGAGGCCGCCCTGGTCACCGACGCCGCGGACATCGTGGAGCTGGTCGGCGACATCGGTGAGCTGGCGCCGGCCCGGCGCGGCCCGGTACTCCCGCGTGACCTGCTGGCCCCCGCGGTCCGGGCCGTCCTCGCCGCACTGCCCGGCGATCGCGCGGCCCCCGTCGACGAGATCGCGCTCGGCACGCCGACCACACGGGACGAGGCGATCGCGAGACTGTACGAACTCCGAGCACTTGGTTACGTCGAACGACACGGCGATGGCTGGAAGTTGACACGCCAGGCGGTGATGTCGGTCCGCACAGGCCCTGGCCCATGCTGACCGAGCGTGTTCGGCCGTCCGGGGGAATCCCCGACGCCCTTGATGTTTCCCGGAGTTGACGCTCCGGCTGGTCACCCAGAGCGAGGCACGTGGCGAGCGCGCGACGCCCGCCGGAGCGCCCCGCGCACGAGTGGAGCATCACTGTTCGCACACCGCGACAGCTCAGTCACGCTACGCTCACAAAGGAGCCGACGCAGATCCCGCCAACTCGACACCAGACCGACAGCTCGCCCAGGCAGCCCCCACTCCACCCCAGGCAGTCCTACCCCGTCCCACTTCGCGGCACTTCACAGCACTTCACGGCAGAACGGCACAAGGCGACGAATGCCCCAGCACACCTCCGGGTCCGACCGGGCGGCGATCCCCCCAGCCGCCCGCGACGGTGGCAGCATGCGGCCGCCCGCTCCCTCGACGCTCGACGAGCTGTGGCGGTCGTACAAGGCGACGGGGGACGAACGGCTGCGGGAGCAGCTGATCCTGCACTACTCGCCGCTCGTGAAATACGTCGCGGGGCGGGTGAGCGTCGGGCTGCCGCCCAATGTGGAGCAGGCCGACTTCGTCTCCTCGGGAGTCTTCGGGCTGATCGACGCGATCGAGAAGTTCGACATCGACCGGGAGATCAAGTTCGAGACGTACGCGATCACCCGGATCCGGGGCGCGATGATCGACGAGCTGCGGGCACTGGACTGGATCCCGCGGTCGGTACGGCAGAAGGCGCGGAACGTGGAGCGGGCCTACGCCACCCTGGAGGCGCGGCTGCGGCGCACTCCGAACGAGGTCGAGGTCGCGGCGGAGCTGGGCATGGAGGTCGATGAGCTGCACGCCGTGTTCAGCCAGCTGTCGCTGGCCAACGTGGTCGCCCTGGAGGAGCTGCTGCACGTCGGCAGCGAGGGCGGGGACCGGCTCAGCCTCATGGACACGCTGGAGGACACCGCCGCGGACAACCCGGTGGAGGTGGCCGAGGACCGGGAGCTGCGGAGGTTTCTCGCGCGGGCCATCAACACACTGCCCGAGCGGGAGAAGACCGTGGTCACGCTGTACTACTACGAGGGACTCACCCTCGCCGAGATCGGCAATGTCCTCGGGGTCACCGAGAGCCGGGTCAGCCAGATCCACACCAAGTCGGTGCTGCAACTGAGGGCCAAGCTGGCGAGCTTCGGGCGCTGAGTCCTCCCTTTCCGGGACGGGGTGTCCGTAAAGTGGTTGACGTGCCAAGGATTCGAGCGGCCTCCGTGGCCGAGCACCGGTCGATGCAGCGAGCCGCCCTGCTGGACGCGGCTCGGTCCCTGCTGTCCGAGGGCGGGACGGAGTCGCTGACCTTCCCCGCTCTCGCCGAGCGCACGGGGCTGGCGCGGTCGTCCGTGTACGAGTATTTCCGTTCGCGGGCCGCCGTCGTCGAAGAGCTGTGCGAGGTCGACTTCCCCGTGTGGGCGGCGGAGGTCGCGGCGGCGATGGAGCGGGCGGAGTCGGCCGAGGGCAAGGTCGAGGCGTATGTGCGCCGGCAGCTGACGCTGGTCGGGGACCGGCGGCACCGGGCGGTCGTCGCCATCTCCGCCAGCGAGCTGGACGCCGGCGCGCGCGAGAAGATCCGGGCCGCGCACGGCGGACTGGTCGCGATGATCGTCGAGGCGCTCGGCGAGATGGGGCACGAGCAGCCCCGGCTGGCCGCGATGCTGCTGCAGGGGATCGTGGACGCGGCGGTGCGGCGGATCGAGCTGGGCGCGGCCGAGGAGCCCGCGGCGGTGACGGAGGCGGCCGTGGGGATGGCTCTGCGGGGTGTGAAGGGCTGACCTCGCCGGCCGCCGGTGCCGCCGACGCCGGCGGCACCGGGGGAGGTACGGCTGCCCGCGGCGGCGCGCCCGCGCGGGCAGCGGTGCCCGGTCGCGGCTACGCCGGCAGCGGTACCCCCAGCACCGGCAGCAGTCTCGACGGTCCCCTGTGCCGAAGCCACGGCGGGAGCAGGGACAGCGGGTCCAGATAGGCCGCGCCCCGCAGCAGGCCCCAGTGCAGGCAGGTCGTCGGGCAGTGGGCGCTCGTCGGCTGGAGCGTGCCCACCACATCCCCCGCTCCGACCTCGTCGCCCTTCGTCACCGACGGACTCACCGGCTCGTACGTGGTCCGCAGGTCCGTCCCCGCCAGGTCCACCGAGACCACCCCCGTCCCCGCCACCCGGCCCGCGAACGACACCCGGCCGGGTGCGACCGCCCGTACCGGAGCACCGGCGGGCGCCGCCAGGTCCACGCCGCGGTGACCGGGGCCGTAGGGCGTGGCGGGTGGTTCCCAGGCGCGGAGCACCAGGGGGCGGACGCCCACCGGCCAGGTGCGGGCCAGGGCCGGGACCGGGGCCTGAGGAGCCTGAGGGGGCGGTGGGGGAGCCGGGCGAGGCGGGTCCGCCCAGGCCCAGCCGGGCAGCAGGGTCGCCGGCGCCAGACCGAGCAGCAGACATGTCGTCAGCAGGGCACAACGCATCACTCGTCGCATGCGAGAACCCTCCCGCACCCCTCCGATCATGGCCGGGACCTGTGGACCACCGCCGGGTTGTGGACAGCTGCGTCACCCGGTGCCCCGGCGGTCCCGTACACTTCTTCTGGCGATCCGGGTCACCGGGTCGACTTCGCACGCCCCGACACCGGGCTGGTCAACGGCTGGTGTCAGCGCCCCTCGGTCCTTCGTGGCACGGCGCACTGCGGGCGTCAGGCGCGGGAGCCGTCCGGCATCCGCGGCACAACCGAGAACCAAGGAGAATACGGCCATGGCCGTCGTCACGATGCGGGAGCTGCTGGAGAGCGGCGTCCACTTCGGTCACCAGACCCGTCGCTGGAACCCGAAGATGAAGCGCTTCATCTTCACCGAGCGCAACGGCATCTACATCATCGACCTGCTCCAGTCGCTGTCGTACATCGACCGCGCCTACGAGTTCGTCAAGGAGACCGTCGCCCACGGCGGCACGGTCATGTTCGTCGGCACCAAGAAGCAGGCGCAGGAGGCCATCGCCGAGCAGGCCACCCGCGTCGGCATGCCCTTCGTCAACCAGCGCTGGCTGGGCGGCATGCTCACCAACTTCTCGACCGTCTACAAGCGTCTGCAGCGCCTCAAGGAGCTTGAGCAGATCGACTTCGAGGACGTCGCCGCGTCCGGTCTGACCAAGAAGGAGCTTCTCGTGCTCTCGCGCGAGAAGGCCAAGCTGGAGAAGACCCTCGGCGGTATCCGCGAGATGCAGAAGGTGCCGAGCGCCGTCTGGATCGTGGACACCAAGAAGGAGCACATCGCGGTCGGCGAGGCCCGGAAGCTCAACATCCCGGTCGTCGCCATCCTCGACACCAACTGCGACCCCGACGAGGTCGACTACAAGATCCCGGGCAACGACGACGCGATCCGCTCCGTCACCCTGCTCACCCGCGTGATCGCCGACGCCGTCGCCGAGGGCCTCATCTCCCGCTCTCGCGTCGCCACCGGTGACAAGGGCGAGAAGGCCGCGGGCGAGCCGCTCGCCGAGTGGGAGCGCGACCTGCTCGAGGGTGAGAAGAAGGCCGACGAGGCCGAGAAGCCGGCCGAGGCTGCCGCTGAGGCCCCGGCCGCTGAGGCCCCGGCCGCCGAGGCTCCGGCCGCTGAGGCTCCGGCCGCCGAGGCCGCTCCGGCCGAGGAGAAGCCCGCCGAGGGCGAGCAGGCCTGACGCAGGCGTCGACAGCGGGGGCGGTACTGAACCGACGGCGCCTCGGGCGCGGTCAAGTCCGCCCCCGCTGTTCACCCGTGGTCGGTACGACGTATGCGGTCCACGACTACATGTGGAACGCAAATCCGTGCGGATCTGAAGATCTTCCAGACTTCGAGAAAGACTCACAGACTCATGGCGAACTACACCGCCGCCGACGTCAAGAAGCTCCGTGAGCTCACGGGCGCCGGCATGATGGACTGCAAGAAGGCCCTGGACGAGGCCGAGGGCAACGTCGACAAGGCCGTCGAGGCCCTGCGCATCAAGGGCCAGAAGGGCGTCGCCAAGCGCGAGGGCCGCTCCGCCGAGAACGGCGCCGTGGTCTCCGTCATCGCCGACGACAACTCTTCCGGTGTCATCGTCGAGCTGAAGTGCGAGACGGACTTCGTCGCCAAGGGTGACAGGTTCCAGGCCGTCGCCAAGAAGATCGCCGAGCACGTCGCGGCGACCTCCCCGGCCGACCTCGACGCCCTGCTCGCCTCCGAGATCGAGGCCGGCAAGACCGTCCAGGCGTTCGTGGACGAGGCCAACGCCAACCTCGGCGAGAAGATCGTCCTGGACCGCTTCGCGCAGTTCGCCGACGGTTACGTCACCGCTTACATGCACAAGACCATGCCCGACCTGCCCCCGCAGATCGGTGTCCTGGTCGAGTTCGACAAGCCGAACGCCGAGGTCGCCCGGGGCATCGCCCAGCACATCGCCGCCTTCGCGCCGAAGTACCTCGCCAAGGAGGACGTCCCGGCCGAGGTCGTCGAGTCCGAGCGCCACGTCGCCGAGGAGACCACCCGCGCCGAGGGCAAGCCCGAGGCCGCGATCGCCAAGATCGTCGAGGGTCGTCTGAACGGCTTCTTCAAGGACGCCACGCTGCTCGGTCAGCCGTACGCGCTCGACAACAAGAAGTCGGTCCAGAAGGTGCTGGACGAGGCCGGTGTCACCCTGAAGCGCTTCTCGCGCATCAAGGTCGGCATCTGAGTCCGTATCGCGATCGACGCGCGACCCACGGAGAAATCCCGATAGGGTCGACAGCAGTCGTCCGCGCACACCGCCACACCCGGGCGTGAGGCGGACGGCAGCAGATCTGACGAGGAGGCCATTGCCGCGCATGGGAGCGAAAAGCGACCCCATCGGCAATGGCCTTCTTCGTATGTGCAACACGTGAAAGAGGCGGGATCTCCCATGACCACCAAGGCTCAGAAGAGCGACGACGGCAAAGTACGCGGCCGGTTTCTGCTGAAGCTGTCCGGAGAGGCCTTCTCCGGCGGTGGGGGCCTGGGCGTGGACCCGGACGTGGTGCACAAGATCGCCCGTGAGATCGCCGCCGTCGTCCGGGACGGCGCCGAGATCGCGGTCGTCATCGGCGGCGGCAACTTCTTCCGCGGCGCCGAGCTGCAGCAGCGCGGCATGGACCGGGCCCGCTCCGACTACATGGGCATGCTCGGCACCGTGATGAACTGCCTCGCCCTCCAGGACTTCCTGGAGAAGGAGGGCATCGACAGCCGGGTACAGACCGCCATCACCATGGGCCAGGTCGCCGAGCCGTACATCCCGCTGCGCGCCGTGCGCCACCTGGAGAAGGGCCGTGTGGTCATCTTCGGCGCCGGTATGGGCATGCCGTACTTCTCCACCGACACCACCGCCGCCCAGCGCGCCCTGGAGATCGACGCCGAGGCGCTGCTCATGGGCAAGAACGGCGTGGACGGGGTCTACGACTCCGACCCCAAGACCAACCCGGACGCCGTCAAGTTCGACGCCCTCGGCTACGGCGAGGTCATCACCCGCGACCTGAAGGTCGCCGACGCCACCGCCATCACGCTGTGCCGCGACAACAAGCTCCCGATCCTCGTCTTCGAGCTTCTCGCGGAGGGCAATATCGCCCGCGCCGTCAAGGGTGAGAAGATCGGCACGCTGGTGGGCGAACAGGGCAGCCGGGACTGACCGGCACACCCGGCTCGCCCGGGGCGCGCCACCCGACCCGCCACCTTTCCGGGGGAGGGGCGGGACGCGCCCTGGCCGGGGGATGGACAATGTCCTGCCGGTCGGGAACCGTGCAGGAAAGAAGACGCGACGCAGCCGGCCGCCGACCGACTTCAGCAGCCGGGCCTTACTCAAGACACGCAGGAGCAAGTGGTGATCGAAGAGACCCTCCTCGAGGCCGAGGAGAAGATGGAGAAGGCCGTCGTGGTCGCCAAGGAGGACTTCGCCGCGATCCGCACCGGCCGTGCGCACCCGGCGATGTTCAACAAGATCGTGGCCGACTACTACGGCGCGCTGACGCCGATCAACCAGCTGGCCTCGTTCTCCGTGCCCGAGCCGCGCATGGCGGTCGTGACGCCGTTCGACAAGAGCGCGCTGCGCAACATCGAGCAGGCGATCCGGGACTCCGACCTGGGCGTCAACCCCAGCAACGACGGCAACATCATCCGGGTGACGTTCCCCGAGCTGACGGAGGAGCGCCGCCGCGAGTACATCAAGGTCGCCAAGGGCAAGGCCGAGGACTCCCGGGTGTCGATCCGCTCCGTGCGCCGCAAGGCCAAGGACTCCCTCGACAAGGCGATCAAGGACGGCGACATCGGTGAGGACGAGGGCCGCCGTGCGGAGAAGGAGCTCGACGAGCTGACGGCGAAGTTCGTCGCTCAGGTGGATGAGCTCCTGAAGCACAAGGAAGCGGAGCTGCTCGAAGTCTGATGAGCGACTCTTCCTGGGGGGCGCCGCCACCGGCGGGGCAGGCCGGTTACTGGGGGCCCACCGCGGGTGGGCCAGTCCAGGGGGTCGCCCCGGCGGGTCCCGCGTACGATGCGCCTGAGGCGCAGCACACTCGCCCCATGCCCATCGCGCCCGACGAACCCGCGTACGGCGGAGACCAGGACGACGACCGGGGGGCCGCTTCGCCGAGTGGCCCCTTGTTCCAGGACGGGTTCCGCCCGGGTTTCCCGCAGACCCGGACAGTCCCGGCCGAGAACCAGAATCCGGAGCCCATGCCCGACGCCCACGAGCCGGCGCCAGCGCCGCAGAAGAAGAGCGCGGGCCGCGACCTGAGCGCGGCCATAGGGGTCGGGATCGGGCTCGGTGTGGTGATCATCGCCTCCCTGTTCATCAAGAAGGCCGTGTTCGTCGGCGTGGTCGCGGTCGCCGTCGTCGTCGGGCTGTGGGAGCTGACCAGCAGGCTGCAGGAGCGCAAGGACCTCAAGGCGCCGCTGGTGCCGCTCGCGGTCGGCGGTGCGGCGATGGTGGTCGCCGGGTATGTACGCGGCGCCGAGGGCGCATGGGTGGCCATGGCCCTTACGACCCTGGCCACCCTGGTCTGGCGCATGACGGAATCGCCGGAGGGCTATCTCAAGGACGTCACGGCAGGCGTCTTCGCGGCGTTCTACGTGCCGTTCCTGGCCACGTTCGTCGCGATGATGCTGACCGCGAAGGACGGCCCCTGGCGCGTCATGACCTTCCTTCTCCTCACGGTGGTCAGCGACACCGGTGCCTACGCGGTGGGCTGGCGCTTCGGCAAGCACAAGCTCGCCCCGCGGATCAGTCCCGGCAAGACCCGTGAGGGCCTGCTGGGCGCGGTGCTGTTCGCGATGGTCGCGGGCGCGCTGTGCATGCAGTTCCTGATCACCGGCGGCACCTGGTGGCAGGGCCTGCTGCTGGGTCTCGCGGTCGCGGGCAGCGCCACGCTGGGCGACCTCGGCGAGTCCATGATCAAGCGCGACCTGGGCATCAAGGACATGGGCACCCTGCTCCCCGGTCACGGCGGCATCATGGACCGTCTGGACTCACTCCTGCCGACGGCCCCGGTGGTCTGGCTCCTGATGGTGCTCTTCGTCGGCTCCGCGTGAGCCCGCTGTCGTACGGCTCACGGGCCCCCGTCCCTCGCTGAGGGGCGGGGGCCCGTCGCGTGTCCGGGGACGGGGACGGGCACGACGGGGCGGCGGGGGCGGCGGAGCCTCAGACCGTGGAGGTGGCGCGGATCGCGGCGATGTCGAACTGGAGGCGGACCGTCTCGCTCACCATGGCCCCGCCCTGGGCCAGCTTGGCGTCGTAGGTCAGACCCCAGTCGGAGCGGTGGATGGTCGTGGTGCCGTCGAAGCCGACCCGCTCGTCGCCGAACGCGTCGGTGACATGACCGATGTAGGTGAGGTCCAGGTCGATGGGGCGGGTGGTGTCCTTGATGGTGAGATCGCCGGTCATCCGGTAGACGTCCTCGCCGATGAGCTGCACGGTGGTGCTGGTGAAGGTCATCCGCGGGTGGGCGGCGGCGTCCAGGAACTGCCGGCCGACCAGGTGCGCGTCGCGCTGCTCGACACCGGTGTCGACACTGGCGGTGTAGAGCACGATGTCGGCCCGGGAGCGAGCCGGGTCACGGCCGTCGAGGTACAGACGGCTCTCGTACTGCGCGAAGGCGCCGCGCACCGTCGTGACCATCGCGTGCCGCACGGAGAACCCGATCCTGCTGTGCGCGGGATCGATCAGCCACTCGCCGGTGAGCCCCGCCAGGGCGGGATCGGGCAGAACGGCGGTGGCTTGGGCACGGGCCACCGGGGCGGCGGTCGCCACGGGAGCGGCGGCCTGCTGCGCGCGCCGGTGTGAGGAGTTGCGGCCGAAAAGGTTCATGGCTCATGTGGTTACGTCAGTGCCTGGGGCGCGACAAGGTCCGACCAGGAAACCCGACCGTTCGTCAGCAGAACTTCACAGCTCACCCGCCCCTCGCGGCCCGGCGTCGGCGGTGCCCGCGCAGCGTCGGGAGCCACCCGAGTGGATCTGAGACACTGGTACAGCCATGCCTAAGCCCGGAGAACTCACCTTTGTCGCGCCGCGCGGAGCCAAGAAGCCGCCGCGGCACCTCGCCGATCTCACGCCCGCCGAGCGCAAGGACGCGGTGGCCGAGATCGGCGAGAAGCCGTTCCGTGCCAAGCAGCTCGCGCAGCACTACTTCGCGCGGTACGCGCACGACCCGGAGCAGTGGACCGACATCCCCGCCGGCTCGCGCGACAAGCTGCGCGAGGCGCTGTTCCCGGAGCTGATGACGGTCGTCCGGCATCTGTCGACCGACCAGGGGACCACCCGCAAGACGCTGTGGCGGCTGTTCGACGGGACGCTCGTCGAGTCCGTGCTGATGCGGTATCCGGACCGGGTCACCATGTGCATCAGCTCGCAGGCCGGCTGCGGGATGAACTGCCCGTTCTGCGCCACCGGGCAGGCCGGGCTGGACCGGAACCTGTCCACCGCCGAGATCGTCCATCAGATCGTCGACGGGATGCGCGCGCTGCGCGACGGGGAGGTGCCGGGAGGACCCGCGCGGCTGTCCAACATCGTCTTCATGGGGATGGGCGAGCCGCTCGCCAACTACAACCGGGTCGTGGGTGCCGTCCGGGCCCTCACCGACCCGGCGCCCGACGGGCTCGGGCTGTCGCAGCGCGGGATCACCGTGTCCACCGTCGGGCTCGTGCCGGCCATCCACCGGTTCGCCGACGAGGGCTTCAAGTGCCGCCTCGCGATCTCCCTGCACGCCCCCGACGACGAGCTGCGCGACACCCTCGTGCCCGTGAACACGCGGTGGAAGGTGCGCGAGGTGCTGGACGCCGGTTTCGAGTACGTCGAGAAGAGCGGGCGCCGGCTGTCCATCGAGTACGCGCTGATCCGGGACATCAACGACCAGGCCTGGCGCGGTGACCGGCTCGGCCGGCTGCTCAAGGGCAGGCCCGTGCATGTCAACCTGATCCCGCTCAATCCGACGCCGGGGTCGAAGTGGACCGCTTCCCGGCCCGAGGACGAGAAGGCCTTCGTCGAGGCCATCGCCGCCCATGGCGTGCCCGTCACCATCCGGGACACCCGCGGGCAGGAGATCGACGGAGCCTGCGGCCAGCTCGCGGCCACCGAGCGGTAATGTGGCCGGGTCCCGGTAACCGGGTCCCTATATCTTCATAGGCATATCTTCATATTCCGACAGGGGAGCGCCACAGCGCTGAGAGTGCGGCGGACAGGGCCGCAGACCCTCTGAACCTCGCCCAGGTCATTCTGGGTAGGAAGTTCGGTCATCACTCAAGCTGTCGTGCCCTGCCCGGATTCCCGGGCGGGGCCGCGTTCTTCCTGGCCAACCCCAGGAGGACATCCAGTGCACCACAAGACCCTCGGCGCCGTCGCGGCCGGCCTCGGTCTCGTCGCCATGTCGACGCTGACCGCGTGCGGTTCGACGGACACCAAGAGCGCCGCCGACTCCAAGACCGTGACCCTCGTCAGCCATGACTCGTGGGCCGTCTCCAAGGACGTGCTGCAGGACTTCGAGAAGCAGTCCGGGTACAAGGTCAGGGTCCTCAAGGACGGCGACGCCGGTCAGGCCGTCAACAAGGCGATCCTGACCAAGGACAACCCGCAGGGCGACGTCTTCTTCGGCGTCGACAACACCCTGCTGTCCCGCGCCCTCGACAACGGGCTGTTCCAGCCCTACACGGCCAAGGGCCTCGACGAGGTCGGCGCCGCCTACCAGCTCGACAAGGACAAGCACCGGGTCACGCCCGTCGACTACGGCGACATCTGCGTCAACTACGACAAGGCCTACTTCAGCGAGCACAGGCTGACCCCGCCGCAGTCCTTCGCCGATCTGGCCAAGCCGCAGTACAAGAACCTCCTGGTCACCGAGAACGCCGCCACCTCCTCGCCCGGCCTCGGCTTCCTGCTCGGCAGCGCCGCGCAGTACGGCGACGGGGGCTGGCAGGGCTACTGGAAGAAGCTCAAGGCCAACGGCGTCAAGGTCGTCGACGGCTGGGAGCAGGCCTACTCCCAGGAGTTCTCCGGCTCCTCCGGGGGCAAGAAGGCCGGCGGCGACCGGCCGCTCGTCGTGTCGTACGCCTCCTCGCCGCCCGCCGAGGTGGTCGACGCCACGAAGCGGCCCAGCACCGCCCCGACCGGGGTGTCGTACGGCACCTGCTTCCGCCAGATCGAGTTCGCCGGACTGCTCGGCAACGCCAGGAACCCCAAGGGTGCCAAGGCGTTCATCGACTTCCTGGTCTCCAAGGAGTTCCAGGAGGACATGCCGCTGAACATGTACGTCTACCCGGTGCTGAAGGGTGCGAAGGTCCCGGCCGAGTTCACCGAGTACGGGCCGGCCGCCCAGCACCCCGAGACCATGGCTCCCGCCGCGATCGCCGCCAACCGTGACCAGTGGGTCAAGTCGTGGACCTCGCTCGTACTGAAGTAGCCGAAGCGGCCGAACCCCGGCGGGGAAACGCGGCGCGGCTCGGGCTGATGGCCCTGCCCGTCGCGTTCTTCGCCGTGTTCTTCGCCTGGCCCGTGGCCGCGATCGTCGCGCGCGGTCTGAAGGTGGACGGCGCCTGGCAGTTCGGGCGGATCGCGGACGTGGTCACCCAGCCGGACATCCGGCATGTGCTGTGGTTCACCACGTGGCAGGCGCTGGCCTCCACCGCGCTCACCCTGCTGCTCGCGCTGCCCGCCGCCTATGTCTTCGCCCGGTTCGACTTCCCGGGCAGAGCGGTGCTGCGGGCCGTGGTCACCGTGCCGTTCGTGCTGCCGACCGTCGTGGCGGGCAGCGCCTTCCTGGCGCTCGTCGGCCACCACGGCCTGCTGGACGAGTTGTGGGGCGTACGGCTGGACACTACGGTGTGGGCGATCCTGCTGGCGCATGTCTTCTTCAACTACGCGGTCGTCGTGCGGACCGTCGGCGGGCTGTGGGCCCAGCTCGACCCGCGCCAGGAGGAGGCCGCCCGGATGCTGGGTGCCTCGCCGCTGCACGCCTGGCGCAAGGTCACCCTGCCGGCGCTGGCGCCCGCCGTGGCCGCCGCCGCGCTGATGGTGTTCCTGTTCACCTTCACCTCCTTCGGTGTCGTCCAGATCCTCGGCGGGCCCACCTTCTCCACGCTCGAAGTGGAGATCTACCGGCAGACCTCCGAGGTCTTCGATCTCTCCACCGCCGCCGTCCTCACCCTTGTCCAGTTCGCCGCGGTCGGCGCGATCCTCGTCGTGCACGCCTGGACGGTGCGGCGCCGGGAGAGCGCCCTGCGCCTCGTCGACGCCGGGACCACCGCGCGGCGCCCGCGCGGTGCCGGCCAGTGGGCCCTGCTCGCCGGCGTCCTCGTCACCGTCGCACTGCTCCTCGTCCTGCCGCTCGCCGTCCTCGTCCGCCGCTCCCTCGACGCCCCCGGCTTCGGCTACTACCGGGCGCTCACGGACTCCGACGGCGGTACGTTCCTGGTGGCGCCCGTGGACGCGGTGTGGACCTCGCTGCAGTACGCCGTCGCCGCCACCGCCATCGCCGTCGTGGTCGGATCTCTCGCCGCCGCGGCGCTGGCCCGCCGGGACGCCGGACGGCTCGTGCGGGGCTTCGACGCGCTGCTGATGCTGCCCCTCGGCGTGTCCGCCGTCACCGTCGGCTTCGGCTTTCTGATCGCGCTCGACAAGCCGCCGCTGGACCTCAGACAGTCCTGGATCCTCGTCCCGCTCGCGCAGGCGCTGGTCGGCGTCCCCTTCGTCGTACGGACCATGCTGCCCGTGCTGCGGGCCGTGGACGCACGGCTGCGGGAGGCCGCCGCCGTGCTCGGGGCCTCGCCCTGGCGGGTGTGGCGGGAGGTGGATCTGCCGCTGGTGCGGCGGGCACTGCTGGTCGCGGCGGGGTTCGCGTTCGCCGTCTCGCTCGGCGAGTTCGGGGCGACCGTGTTCATCGCCCGGCCCGACAACCCCACGCTTCCGGTCGCCGTGGCCCGGTTGCTCAGCCGTCCCGGCGACCTCAACTACGGCCAGGCGATGGCCCTTTCGACGATTCTGATGGTGGTGTGCGCCGCCGCGCTGCTGATCCTGGAGCGGCTGCGCACCGACCGGACCGGGGAGTTCTAGATGCTGCTGAGCCTCGATGCCGCGACCGTGCGCCTCGGCGGGCGGGCGGTGCTGGACGCGGTCGACCTGGGGGTCGCCGAGCACGAGGTGGTGTGCGTCCTCGGGCCCAGCGGCAGCGGCAAGTCGACCCTGCTGCGGGCGGTCGCCGGGCTGCAGCCGCTGTCCTGCGGGCGGGTCCTGCTGGACGGGCGGGACCAGTGCGGCGTGCCCGCGCACAAGCGGGGCGTCGGCCTGATGTTCCAGGACCATCAGCTCTTCCCGCAGCGGGACGTCGGCGCGAATGTGGCGTTCGGGCCGCGGATGCACGGCGTCCCGAAGGGGGAACGGGACGCCGAGGTGGGGAAGTTGCTGGAGCTGGTCGGACTGCCGGGTGCCGCCCGGCGGTCCGTGGCCGCCCTGTCCGGCGGCGAGCAGCAGCGTGTGGCGCTCGCCCGCGCGCTCGCGCCCCGGCCCCGGCTGCTCATGCTGGACGAGCCGCTCGGCCAGCTCGACCGCTCGCTCAGGGAGCGTCTGGTGGTCGAACTGCGGGAGCTGTTCGGCCGGTTGGGCACGACCGTGCTCGCCGTGACCCACGACCAGGGCGAGGCCTTCGCGCTGGCCGACCGGGTGGTGGTGATGCGGGACGGGCGGATCGCCCAGTCCGGTACGCCGCTTGAGGTGTGGCAGCGGCCCGCCGACGCGTTCGTGGCCCGCTTCCTCGGCTTCGACAATGTCGTCCGGGCGACCGTCGTGGGGGAGGCCGCCGACAGCCCGTGGGGCAAACTGCCCGTGCCCGAGGGCACCCCGCAGGGCGGCCGCACCCTGCTGGTCCGGCCCGCAGGGGTACGGCTCGTGCCGGCCGATGCCGGTCTGCCCTGCACGGTGACCGCCCGCACCTTCAAGGGCACCCATGTGGCCGTACGTCTCCAGCCCGCGGACGGGCCCCACCTGGAGGCGGCCTGCGCACTGCGGGACGCGCCGGAGACAGGCGCGTCGGTCGGCGTGGAGTTCGACGCGGCCGAAATCGTCGCCCTCGACTGATCACCGTGCGCCTAGGGTGGGGTCATGACCCTACTCGCGCATGATCGATACTGCGATGAAATCGCCCATCAGGTAGAGCAGTTGAGGGCTGTTGTGACCTCCGGTGCCGACCTGTCCGCGACCGTGCCGACCTGCCCGGACTGGTCGCTGGAGGATCTCGTACGGCACATGGGCGGCGCCCTGCGCTGGGTGGACACCCTGGTCCGTACCCGGGCGCAGGAGAACGTCCCGCCGGAGCGGGTTCCGCTGGCCAAGGGCCCGGAGAAGCGGGGCGACGCGGCCGCCCTGGACGAGTGGCTCGCGCAGACCGGGGAGCTGGTCGTCGGCGCACTGCGCGAGGCCGGGCCGGACGCCGAGGTGTGGGCGTTTGCCGGAGTGCCGAACGCCGGGTTCTGGGCCCGCCGCATGACCCACGAGATCACCGTGCACCGCGCCGACGCCACGCTCGCGGCCGGGCTGCCGTACGAGGTCGCGCCGGACATCGCCGCCGACGCGGTGGACGAGTGGCTCCAGATCGTGCAGTGGGCGCAGCGGAACATGCCGAAGGACCCGAAGCGGGATCTGCGCCGGCCGGGCGACAGCATCCATCTGCACGCCACCGACACCGAGCCGGCGTTGGACGCCGAGTGGCTCATCGACCTGGACGGGGAGGTGATCGACTGGCGGCGCGGGCACGAGAAGGCCACGGTCGCCCTGCGCGGCCCGCTCAGCTCCCTGCTGCTCGCCTTCTACGGCCGGCTGCCGCTGGACGCCCCCGGGCTGGAGATCCTCGGTGAGCGGGAGCTGCTGGAGTTCTGGCAGCAGCGCGCGACCTTCGGCTGACCGGGCCCCGGCACACGACCGCGGCCCGTCCCCTGGGGATAGGGGGACGGGCCGCGGTGGCGTACGTGAGGGGTGCGGCGTCAGCTGTCGCCGCGGGCGCCGCGACGGCGCATGCCGAGGAAGACCGCGCCACCGCCGACGACGACCAGCGCGCCCGCGATGCCGGCGATCAGGCCGGTGTTGGAGTTGGCACCGGTCTCGGCGAGGTTCGAGTTGCCGGCCGCCGGGGACGGCGCGTTGCTCGGCGCCGCGCTCGCCGGGGCGGAGCTGGACTCGGAGGCCGACGGGGTCGGGGTCGCCGACCCGGACGGGGCGGACGTCGACGGCGACGGCTTCGGCGTCGTGGAGGCCGGCGGGGTCGGGGTGGAGCTCTCGCTCTTGCAGGCGGCGGCCGGGGTCGTCAGACCGCCTGCGATGTCCTTGTCGACGTAGGGGCTGGCCGTGACGTGGACGCGGTACGTCGCGTTCGGCTTCCACTTCTCCGAGAAGGTGATCGCGGTGCCCGCGGCGGAGCCCTTGACCTCCTGCTGGCCGATCTGCTTCTCGACCCCGCCGTTGTTCGTGCGGAACACGGTGATGGTGGCGGGGGTACCGGAGGCGTCGGTGTCGGTGACGACGATGACACCCTGGGCGCCGTCGCACTTGGCTTCGGCCTTGAACTCACTGATGTTGCACGCGAACGCGGAGCTCGACAGGCCCAGCACGACCGCGGCCGAGGCGGAGACAACACCCAGAATGCGCACGGAACGGCGTGCGCTACGGCGAGTTATGGACACGTTTGTCCTTTACTTTGTGCATAACTGCGGGGGGCTGAGGGGGAGTTGGGGCGACGGATGAGGTGAGGCCCCAGCACCCCCAAGAGGCTCACAGGTTTATAAGCGCTCCATAAGCAGTGTCAATGCATATGCCGCCGAGGGCAGTTGGCTTTGCCTGCTTATTAGGTACGGAGACGTTTGAGGGAGCGGGTCAGCCCTGGATCGCGGACGGATCCATCCACATGACCTCCCAGGAGTGGCCGTCGAGGTCGTCGAAGCCGCGGCCGTACATGAAGCCGTGGTCCTGGGTCTGGCCGCTCGGCGTGCCGCCCGCCGCGATCGCCCGGTCGACCAGCTCGTCCACCTTCTCGCGGCTCTCGGCACTCAGACAGACGAGCACCTCGCTGGTCGTGGTCGCGTCGGCGATCTCCTTCTTGGTGAAGGTCGAGTAGAACGGCTTGGTGAGCAGCATCGCGAAGATCGTGTCGCTGATCACCACCGAGGCCGCCTTCTCGTCGCTGAACTGCGGGTTGATCGTGTAGCCGAGTTCCGTGAAGAACTTCTTCGAGGCGTCGAGGTCGTTCACGGGCAGGTTCACGAAGATCATCTGCTGGTGCGTCATGAGGGTCTCTCTCCCGTGGTGGTGTGTGCCGGGGTCGGTGTGTTCGGTGGGTAGACCGGGGGCCCCGGGGAAACTCATCGGCCACGGGAGGTCTTTTTCCGCACGGATTTCGCACGGCTTTCGCACGGACGTGCGCGGCGGGCGGCTCAGCGCGGCACGGGGAGTTCCGCCACGGCGGCGACGACGAGGGTGAGCGGTGCGAACAGCGCCAGCAGGGCCGCCGCGCGCAGGGCCGCGGCCGCGCGCAGCGTGCCGGCCGGGGCGCCGAGCCGGAGCAGCGCGGCGGTCGTGTCGGCCCGGCACTGGCGGGTCTCCACGGCCGCGGTGAGCACGGTGGCGACCGTGCAGCCGGTGACGAGCAGCGCGCCGAGGGTGGTCAGGGGGCCGAACGCCGGTGCCGAGCCGGCGTACAGCATGGTCATGGCGTAGCCGGCGGACGCGACCGCGCTGACGACACCCAGCGGGCGGCCGATGCGGGTGGCTTCCGTCATGAGGACCCGGCCGGCGAGGAGACGGAGCGCGCCGGGCCGGATGGACTGCAGCAGACGCCCGCAGAAATGGGTGAGCCCGGGCGCGGCGAGGACCAGGCCGGTGGCGGTGAGGAGCCAGCCGGTGAGGACGACGAGGTTCGAGCGGTGGGCGTAGGACTGGACGGCGAGGCCGCTGGTCAGGAGGGCGACGCCCCAGGGGAAGCCGACGGGGCTGTCCTTGGCGGGGCGGGCGGTGATGTCGCTCCAGGCCATGTCCGGTGTCCGGGTCCCGGAATCGCGCACGCCGCCCGGCACCGGGCCGGCACCGTCCGCGGCCACCGAGGCCGTCTCGCCGGTACGGCCGCCCGCCGGCCGGCCGCTGCCCTTCCCGCTGCCCTTCCCGCTGTCCTGTCCGCCGCCCTCGGCCGACGGCCTGGCGCCGGTGTCCTCGGCCGCCGGCCGGTCGGCGCCGGGCCGGGGCCGCCCGCTGTCGTCGTCCGGGCTCGGGGCGTCGTCCGCGGTCCGCCGGCCGAAGCGCGCGCCGAACCGGCCGTACGCTCCGAACGTCTCGCGTGCCACCGCCTGGCCGTACGCCCCGAAGCGGCCGTAGCCGCGCCGGCCCGGGGCGGCGGGGCGGGGGTCCTTCGGGCGCAGGGACAGGGCCACCGTCGTCGAGGCGGCGGCCGGCAGCAGGGTCAGCAGGGTCAGGACGGCCGGGACGGGCAGGGGGAGGTCGGCCGCCAGGAAGTCCGCCGCCGCACCGTCGAAGGGCATGCCCGTCAGGTCGCCGCGCAGATGGAGGAAGACCAGCAGGGCGAGCAGCGAGCCGAGCGCACAGGACAGGGCCGTGGTCAGCGCGGAGACCGCCATCAGCCGCGCCGGGCCGAGGCCTACGGCGGACAGGCCGGGGCGCGACCGGGTGCCGGGGTCGGTGCGGGCGACGGCGAGCGCGAAGTAGACCGTGGCGGCGAACGGCACCGTGCACCAGGCGAGCCGCAGTGCGGCGGCGCCGGCCCGTTCCGGGTGGCCCATGGCGTAGCCGAGGCAGGCCAGCATCAGGAAGCCGGTGCCGCCGGTCGCCGCGGCCACCAGCAGGCGGCGCAGCTGGACGGCGGGCCGGGCAGCGCGGGTCAGACGGAGAGCGAGCACGCGGCCCGGCCTTCCGTGTCGGGCGCGTCCGGCAGGTACAGGGTGCTCACCCGCCGGCCGTCCAGCAGGGTCAGGCTGCGGTCGACGAGACCGCCGGCGACGGCGTCGTGCGAGGTGAGGACCACGGTGAGGCCGTGCGAGCGGGCGGCCGTGGTGAGCGTGCGCAGCACATGGGTGCGGTCGGAGTGGTGCAGCGGTGCCGTCGGTTCGTCGGCGAACAGCACGGTGGGGGCCGGTACCAGCGCGCGGGCGATCGAGACCCGCTGCCGTTCGGCCTGCTGGAGCTCGCTCGGGCGCTTGCGTGCCTTGTCGCCGACGTCGAGCCGCTCCAGCCACTCCAGCGCGGCGACCTTGGCCCGGCGGCGGCCGGCGCCGCGCAGCATCAGCGGGAGCGCGACGTTCTCCCAGGCGTTCAGCTCGGGGACCAGGACCGGTGCGGGGTCGATCCAGCCGAAGCGGTCCCGGCGCAGCCGCTCGCGGCGCATCGGGCCCAGGGTGTGCAGGGGGGTGCTGTTGAACCAGACCTCGCCCTCGCGCACCGGCACCAGGCCGGACAGACAGCGCAGCAGGGTCGTCTTGCCGCTGCCGCGCGGGCCGGTGACGGCGAGGATCTCGCCCTCGCGTACGGCGAGCGAGACCCCGGCGAGTCCGGGCGACCCGTCGGGGTGCCTGAAGTGCAGCGAGCGTGCCCACAGCACGTCGTTGTCCGGCGGGGCCTCCATGGGCGTACACCTCGGTTCTGATCCGTATTTCCCGTGCCTGTTCCCTCGTCCGGGGGAACGAACGCTGGGCTGATCGGTCACTGGAACGCTAGGCAGCCGGTACCGGACGGCCGGACAGCACACGGCCCCGGGCCGCCGTTCTCACTCGAACGGGGGCACCGGGGCCGGTGTTCATCATCCGGAAGGATCAAAGGATCATCCGAGTGTGATCAGAGCTTCGTCCACGCCTCCGTGAGGGTGGCGCGCAGGATCTGCTCGATCTCGTCGAAGGTCTCCTGGTTGGAGATCAGCGGCGGGGCGAGCTGGATGACCGGGTCGCCGCGGTCGTCGGCACGGCAGTACAGGCCGTTGTCGAAGAGCGCCTTGGAGAGGAAGCCGTACAGGACGCGCTCGGTCTCCTCCTCGTTGAAGGACTCCTTGGTGTTCTTGTCCTTCACCAGCTCGATGCCGTAGAAGAAGCCGTTGCCGCGGACGTCGCCGACGATCGGCAGGTCGTGCAGCTTCTGCAGGGTCCGCAGGAAGGCGCCCTCGTGGTCCAGCACGTGCTGGTTGATGTTCTCGCGCTCGAACAGGTCGAGGTTGGCGAGACCCACCGCGGCGGAGACCGGGTGGCCGCCGAAGGTGTAGCCGTGCAGGAAGGTGTTGTCGCCCTTGTAGAACGGCTCGGCGAGACGGTCCGAGATGATGCAGGCGCCGATCGGGGAGTAGCCCGAGGTCATGCCCTTGGCGCAGGTGATCATGTCCGGGACGTAGCCGAACTTGTCGCAGGCGAACATCGTGCCCAGGCGGCCGAAGGCGCAGATGACCTCGTCCGACACCAGCAGGACGTCGTACTGGTCGCAGATCTCGCGCACGCGCTGGAAGTAGCCGGGCGGCGGCGGGAAGCAGCCGCCGGCGTTCTGCACCGGCTCCAGGAAGACCGCGGCGACGGTGTCGGGGCCCTCGAAGAGGATCTGCTGCTCGATCTGGTCGGCGGCCCAGCGGCCGAAGGCCTCGGGGTCGTCACCGAAGAGCGGGGCGCGGTAGATGTTGGTGTTCGGCACCTTGTGCGCGCCCGGGACGAGCGGCTCGAACGGCGCCTTCAGACCGGGCAGACCCGTGATGGACAGGGCGCCCTGCGGGGTGCCGTGGTAGGCGACCGCGCGGGATATGACCTTGTACTTGGTCGGCTTGCCCTGGAGCTTGAAGTACTGCTTGGCGAGCTTCCAGGCGGTTTCGACGGCCTCGCCGCCGCCGGTGGTGAAGAAGACCTTGTTGAGGTCGCCCGGGGCGTAGTCGGCGAGGCGCTCGGCCAGCTCCACGGCCTTCGGGTGGGCGTAGGACCACACCGGGAAGAACGCCAGCTCCTGGGCCTGCTTGAAGGCGGTCTCGGCGAGTTCCGTGCGGCCGTGACCGGCCTGGACCACGAACAGGCCCGCGAGACCGTCGAGGTAGCGCTTGCCCTTGTCGTCGTAGATGTAGGTGCCCTCACCCCGGACGATCGTCGGGACAGGGGAGTTCTCGTACGAGGACATGCGGGTGAAGTGCATCCACAGGTGGTCGTACGCGGTGCGGCTGAGGTCCTTCTGGCTCACGGTTATCGGGTTCCCCACATGTAGGTCTGCTTCTTCAGCTTCAGATAAACGAAGCTTTCGGTGGAGCGCACCCCGGGCAGCGCCCGGATGCGTTTGTTGATGACGTCCAGCAGGTGGTCGTCGTCCTCGCAGACGATCTCGGCGAGGATGTCGAACGAGCCCGCGGCCATCACCACGTACTCGACTTCCGACATGCCGGTCAGCGCGTCCGCGATCGACTCGACATCGCCCTCGACGTTGACACCGACCATCGCCTGCCTGCGGAAGCCCACGGTGAGCGGGTCCGTGACGGCGACGATCTGCATCACGCCCTGGTCCAGCAGCTTCTGGACGCGCTGGCGCACGGCCGCCTCGGAGAGGCCGACGGCCTTGCCGATCGCGGCGTACGGCCGGCGGCCGTCCTCCTGGAGCTGCTGGATGATGGCGAGGGAGACGGCATCCAACGTCGGGGTGCCGTTCCTGGACTCGCGGGACGAGTCCCTCTGGTCTGCGCTTCGACTGGCCACGACCTCACTGTGCACGAGGCTTCGACAGTTCCGCAAGCCCCAACCGATGAAATTCGTTGTCTGAGCCTTCGAACCTTGCGGATTTCGCAGAAGTGGTGCGGGTGGGGGTGTTGAAAACGTGGGCCTGGCGACTAGGGTGGGTGTCTCATCAGTCGGACAGTGAGAACCAGATCAGGAGGCCGGCAGTGAGCACCGAGCTGCGTCGTCTGCGCAACTACATCGACGGTGAGTTCCGCGACGCCGCCGACGGACGGACCACCGAGGTGGTCAACCCCGCGACGGGCGAGGCGTACGCGACCGCGCCGCTGTCCGGGCAGGCGGATGTGGACGCCGCCATGGAGGCCGCCGCCCGTGCCTTCCCGGCCTGGCGCGACACCACCCCCGCCGAGCGGCAGAAGGCGCTGTTGAAGATCGCGGACGCGTTCGAGGAGCGCGCCGAGGACCTGATCGCGGCCGAGGTGGAGAACACGGGCAAGCCGACCGGGCTCACCCGCTCCGAGGAGATCCCGCCGATGGTCGACCAGATCCGCTTCTTCGCGGGCGCGGCGCGGCTGCTGGAGGGCCGCTCGGCCGGCGAGTACATGGAGGGGATGACCTCGATCGTCCGCCGTGAGCCGGTCGGCGTCTGCGCCCAGGTCGCCCCGTGGAACTACCCGATGATGATGGCGGTGTGGAAGTTCGCCCCGGCCATCGCCGCCGGCAACACGGTCGTCCTGAAGCCGTCGGACACCACCCCCGCCTCCACCGTCCTCATGGCCGACATCATCGGCTCGATCCTGCCCGAGGGCGTCTTCAACGTCGTCTGCGGCGACCGTGACACCGGCCGTCTGATGGTCGAGCACGACACCCCGGCGATGGCCTCGATCACCGGCTCGGTCCGCGCGGGCATGTCCGTCGCCGAGTCCGCCTCCAAGGACCTCAAGCGGGTCCACCTGGAGCTGGGCGGCAAGGCTCCGGTCGTCGTCTTCGAGGACACCGACATCGCCAAGGCCGTCGAGGACATCTCCGTGGCGGGCTTCTTCAACGCCGGCCAGGACTGTACGGCCGCGACCCGCGTCCTCGTCCAGGCCTCCATCCACGACGAGTTCGTGGCCGCGCTCGCCAAGGCCGCGTCCGAGACGAAGACCGGCCAGCCGGACGACGAGGACGTCCTGTACGGCCCGCTGAACAACCCCAACCAGCTCAAGCAGGTCTCCGGCTTCATCGAGCGCCTGCCCGCGCACGCCAAGGTCGAGGCGGGCGGCCAGCAGGTCGGCGAGAAGGGCTACTTCTACGCCCCGACCGTCGTCTCCGGCCTGAAGCAGGACGACGAGATCATCCAGAACGAGGTCTTCGGCCCGGTCATCACCGTCCAGTCCTTCGCGGACGAGGACCAGGCCGTCGCGTGGGCCAACGGCGTCGAGTACGCCCTCGCCTCCTCGGTGTGGACCAAGGACCACGCCCGCGCGATGCGCATGTCCAAGAAGCTCGACTTCGGCTGCGTGTGGATCAACACCCACATCCCGCTGGTCGCCGAGATGCCCCACGGCGGCTTCAAGAAGTCCGGCTACGGCAAGGACCTGTCGGCGTACGGCTTCGAGGACTACACGCGCATCAAGCACGTGATGACGTCCCTGGGCGAGTAACGCTCGGGAAAACACCGGCCCCGGTCAGGAAGCCACCCTGTCCGGGGCCGCGCTGTGTCACTCGCCCGCCACGAACTCCAGCTCCTGCTCGGTGAGTCGGAGGCCGGCAGCCTGCTCCCAGTCCGCCATCTGCCCCGGGTGCCGCGCCCCCGCGATCGCCCCCGTGACGCCCCTGCGGGCCAGCACCCAGGCGATCGCCACCGACCCCACCGTCGTACCGTGCGCCTGTGCGACCGTCCGGAGCCGGTCCACCGTACGGAGGTTGGTGTCCAGGTCCGTCGTGAAGTCCGGGTGGGTGCGGCGCCAGTCGGACGGGTCGAGCAAGGCCAGCCGCTCCCGGGTGAAGGTCCCGCTGAGCAGGCCCGAGTGGAGCGGCTGGTAGGGGATCACCCCGGCGCCGTGGTCGGCGGCCCACTCGATCTCCGGCTCGGCCGAGCGGTTGAGGAGGGACAGCGGGGGCTGAACGGCGTCGACCGGGGCGATGCGCTGCGCCACCGCCAGCTGCTCGGGGCCGTGGTTGGACAAGCCGATCGCCCGCACCTTGCCTTCCGCCTTCAGGTCGGCCATCACCTGCCAGTACTCCTCCAGCGGGGTGGCCCGCGCGTCCTCAGGAGGCTCGGTGCCGTCCCAGTTCAGGGACGCGCCGGTGTCCGGCCAGTGCACCTGGTACAGGTCGATCACCTCCACGCCGAGCCGGCGCAGCGAGTCCTCGACCTCGCGCCGTACGCTGTCGGGCCGCATGATCCGGCGCGGTGCCGCGGCCGGGTTCGCCGGGTCCCAGACCAGGCCCACCTTCGTGAAGACGTACGGCCGGTCGGCCGCGGGAAGCCCGGCCAGCGCCTTGCCGACCACCTCCTCGGAGTGCCCGAGCCCGTACACGGCGGCGGTGTCGATCCAGTTGACGCCCAGCTCGACCGCCCGGTGCACGGTCTCGATGGACTGCCGGTCGTCCTGGGCGCCCCAGGTGAAGCGCCAGCCGTCACCGCCGAACGTCCAGGCGCCGAGCCCGATCGCGGAGATGTCGAGGCCGGAGGCGCCGAGGGGGCGGAGGGGGAGAGTCATCGTCGTCACGTCCTTGTCGCGTTCGTCTGTCCGTTCTGCTGACGTCCACGACTCTGCGCGACCCGTCACCCCTCTCGACAGGCAAGCTTTATAGGGGGGAAAGACTTGGCCACCCTCGCCGCCGCGAGGCGCCGGATACTGGAGCGCATGACGGCACCCGGCGAACGACGCACCGAACTCAGCCAGTTCCTCAGGTCCCGGCGGGCCCGGCTCACCCCGGCCGACGTGGGCCTGACCGCGTACGGGCCCCGGCGCGTGCCCGGACTGCGGCGCGAGGAACTGGCACAGCTGGCCGGGGTGAGCGTCGAGTACTACGTACGCCTGGAGCAGGGCCGCAACCCGCATGTCTCGGACGGGGTGCTGGAGGCCGTGGGCCGGGCGCTGCGCCTGGACGCGGCCGAGCGGGCGCACCTGCGCAACCTGGCCCGGCCCGACCGCGCCCTGCCGGACACGGCACCGGCCCCGACGGCCCCGACGGCGATACGGCCGTCCCTGCGCCGGCTGCTCGACGCCCAGCCCGGCCCCGCCTATGTCTGCGGCCACCTCACCCAGGTGCTGGCCTGGAACGCGCTCGCCGCCGCGGTCTTCGGCGACTTCGGCGACGTACCGCACGAGCGGCGGACGTTCGCGCACCTGATCTTCCTGGAACCCCGCTACCGCGCCCTGTTCGCGGACAGCTGGGGGCCGAAGGCGGCGGCGACGGTGGCGTTCCTGCGGGTGAGCGTGGGCCGGTATCCCGACGATCCCGCGCTCGCCGCACTCATCGGCACGCTCGCCATGAAGAGCGAGGAGTTCGCCGGGCTGTGGGCCCGCCAGGACGTGGCCGAGAAGGGCCCCGGCCGCTACACCCTGTGCCATCCGCTGGTCGGGCCGCTCACCCTGGACTTCGAGGTGCTGCACACGCCCGAGCCGGGCCAGGTTCTCGTGAGCTACCTCCCGGCGCCCGAACCGGGGGCTGCCGAGGCGCTGGGCCTGGTCGGAAGCTGGGGGGTGACCGACGCCGGGGCGGCGCACGACCCGGGCACGGCATGACCCAGAGCTGACCGGGGCATGACCACCGCGGATCGACAAGGTGTCGGACAGGCGAGGGCATGCTCGACGCAGCGTCGATTGTCCGTCCGGCGGGCGGGCAGGCATCCTTCCGTGGTGCCCCAGACTTCCTCTCGTACGTCCGTGATGTCACGCCGCTCCCTTCTGCGCGCCCTCGGCGGCACCGCGGCGCTCGGCGCCCTGGCCGGCTGTGGGGTGCCGGCCGCCTATGTCGCGCCCGGCGACCGGGCCGTCACCGACGAGTCCGCGGCCGACAAGAAGCTGACCTGGGCGAACTGGCCGCTGTACATCGACACCGACGACAAGAACCCGAACCGGCGGCCCACGCTGGAGGCGTTCGCGAAGCGCACCGGGATCAAGGTCGACTACGTCGAGGAGATCAACGACAACGACGAGTTCTTCGGCAAGATCAGCCCCGCGCTGATGAACCACCAGGCGACCGGCCGCGATCTGATCGTCATGAGCGACTGGATGTGCGCGCGGTTCGTGCGCCTCGGCTGGGTGGAGCAGATGGACCGCGCCCATCAGCCGAACGTCGCGAAGTACCTGGACCCGCTGCTGCGCTCACCCGCCTTCGACAAGGGCCGGCTGTGCACCGTGCCCTGGCAGTCGGGCATCACCGGCATCGCCTACAACCGCAAGAAGCTCGGCCGCGAGATCCGGCACGTCAAGGATCTCTGGGCGAGCGACCTCAAGGGCCGCGTGACCCTTCTCTCCGGCCTGGACGAGTCCTTCGCGCTGCTCATGCAGGGCAACGGCGTGGACATCACCCGCTGGACGGCGGCCGACTTCCACACGGTCTGCGACGAGGTGGAGCGGCAGATCCGCCGCGGCCAGATCCGCCGCTTCACGGGCAACGACTACACCAAGGACCTGGTCAGCGGTGACGTGCTGGCCTGCCAGGCCTACTCCGGCGATGTGATCCAGCTCCAGGCCGACAATCCCGACATCCGCTTCGTCGTCCCCGAGGAGGGCGCCGAACTCTGGTCGGACTCCCTGATGATCCCCAACCGGGCCCGCCACAAGGCCAACGCCGAGCGCCTGATCGACTACTACTACGATCCCGCGGTCGCCGCGAAGCTCGCCGCCTGGGTCAACTACGTCTGCCCGGTCCCGGCCGCCAAGGAGGTCCTCGCGGCCGCCCCGGACAAGGACACCGCGGCCCTCGCCGACAACCCGCTGATCTTCCCCGACAGCTCGATGCGCAGGCGCCTCGCCATCGCCCGCGACATCACCTCCACGGAACGGGTGGAGTTCGCCAAGCGCTGGAACAAGATCGTGGGGTTGTGACCACCACGAACCGGCGACGAGTCGCACGGTCCCGCAACAGAGACCGAGACTCCCGCGATCAAGTGCCGGAATTCATCGACCGTCGCATGTGAGCCGCTCGTTGTGCTGCACGAGCGCGGCGGGGTGTTCTTCGTCGAGAACGGAGTGGCGCTGGACGCCGCGGACAGAGAGGCGAATTGACCGAGGCGGTGTCACCGCTACCGCGCCGTGCAGAACACGCAGCCCTCCCAGTACGGCAGCGCACTGAGTACACGGTGCCGTGCGCACGAGGCCGTCGCCGCTTCCTCAGGGCCGGGGAAGGCCGTGGGCGGCCCGTCGCCGCGGGGCGCCGGGGTGTACGCGGCCACCATGGCGCGGAAGCGGCGCAGATAGTCCGCGGCGAAAGCCGGGACGTAGTCCAACTCGTCCCACCGGTGCCGGTTCAGGGCCAGGTCGGTGACGCGGAGGACGAAGTCCTTGTTCCGCGCCCGCTCTTCGGGTGAAGCGCCCCAGTCGATGTCCTCCAGGTCGAAGCCGACCGCTCCCCGCCCCATGATGCTCTGGTCCTGCAGCGCGAGGAGGGCGGCGAAGCGGTAGTCCCACGGCTGCTCCACGAGATCGGTCACCGCCAGCATCAGGACGTCCACGAATACCGCCGTGCCGCCGTTGCTCAAGTAAAGACCGTCGCCATCGCCGTAGAAGGTGTTGCCCACCGCGCCATCCTATCGCCGTCGCCCGTCCCGGCGCCCTCGCCAAAGGGCGCGAAAGGAAAGGGCTCCAAAAAGTGACGGAGTCGGCCCAGTGATGAGTTCTGCGGTCGGGAGGCCATGCGACAGCGCAGGGAATTGAGCGGGATTACGCCCCTCGGCCAAAGACAGCGGACCGACGTCGTTCTGTCCGCCGATGAACGGATCGGCCGGCTGCCGCCCGACATTCTCCCGCTCCCGTCCCGACCTCCAGGTCCGGTCCGCCGCCGAAGGAGCGGTCATCCAGCTCTGCGACGCGGAGGGCCGCCCCCTCGTCCCCGTCGAGGCCTTGTTGACGACGAGCGGAAGTGGTGGACCGAGGCCCGCGCCTCCACCGCGGTGCCCGAGGCCGAACGGCTCGCGGAGGCCTTCGACCCGCGCCTCGCGACCCTGCTCGGCGGCACCGCCTGGCCGTCGGACGCGCCCGGCGCCGACGACCCGGCCCACCCCGTCGACACCTCCGGGATCACGGCCGTCCCCACGCCCGCCGCCGCACAACCCGCCGTCGACGTGCTCACCGACAAGGTCGCCGTGGTCCTCCAGGACCGGCCGTCATCAGCATGACCGGCTGGCTCTCCCTCCCCACCAGCACCGCGCTCACCGGCCCGACCACGCGCTGGGTCGTCCAGGACCTTGACTGCGGCTACTACGACGGCCTCTCCGGAGCTTCCGCACGATCCACCAGCCCGACGCCCGCCCCGGATATCCGGATTTACCGCCAGAGATCACCTTCAGCCCGGTGAATTCACGTGGTATTACGCTGTCATAAGTCATGCCAGCTATGACTTCTGAATCCACCGCACTCCTGAAAGCGACTGGTTTCGGATCACAATACGGAGCGAGTTCCGATATCTCGCCGGCGGTCTGTGGAGCAAAAGCGCGCGAGTGGCGGCGAGGCCGTGCCAATCCTTTGGTTGACGGGTGAAGATTGTGTATTAGGGTGAATGCGTTCCTGCCCGTTCCCAAGTCGCCCGTGTGCGGCCGAGTTGATCTCTGGCGTCGTATCGCGACGGCGTCACAGCCGAATGGCGGTGCCCGCTCCCCGCTGCTCTGACACTGAATTTCTTTCATGGTGATGACGATTCGATCTGCAGCGGGAGGCGCCCGGTGATCTTCTCCCGTGCGTCGAGAGGACGCCGTGACGCGGTGGATGCCACGGCGCAGCCACCGGAATCAGCAGCCCCTCCTCCCACTCCCACTCCCTCGCCCCCGGCGCCGAGTCCGCCGCCGGACCTCGTGCCGCTGACCGCGGAGGAAGTCGCCCTGATGCGCGCGAGCGTGGCCGTGGTCGGCCCGTACGCGGCGGACATGACGGTCTATTTCTACGCCATCCTGTTCACCCGCTACCCCGAGGTGCGCGGGCTCTTCCCGGACAACCTGGACGTCCAGCGCGACCGGTTGCTGCGCGGGCTGCTGCAGATCGTCGACCTCGTCGACGACCCGGAGAACCTGATCCGGTTCTGCGGCCGGCTCGGTCGCGACCACCGCAAGTTCGGGGCGCTGGACGGCCACTACCCCGCGGTGGGCGAGTGCCTGCTCGCGGCCCTGGCCCGCTACGCCGGCCCGGAGTGGAGCCCGGAGCTGGCCGCCGCGTGGACGCACGGATACGGCGTCGTCGCCCAGGTGATGACGCACGCCGCGGCGGAGGACGCACGCACGGCGCCCGCGGTGTGGGAGGCGGAGATCATCCACCACCGGCACCGCGGCCACGGCATCGCGGAGATCACCGTGCGGCCCGACGCGCCCTACCCGTACACGGCGGGCCAGTACGCGAGCGTGGAGACGCCCTGGCACCCCAAGGCATGGCGCTACTACTCGCCCGCGCACGCCCCGCGCCCGGACAACACCGTGACCTTCCATGTGCGTGCGGTCGCCCAGGGCCAGGTCAGCCAGGGCCTGGTCTACGGCGCGAAGCCCGGGGACGTGGTGCGGCTCGGACCCACCCAGGGCGACATGACGCTCGACCCGCGTACCGACCGGGATCTGGTGTGCGTGGCCGGCGGGACCGGCATGGCCCCCATCAAGGCCCTGGTCGAGGACGCGGCCCGCACCGGGACAGAGCGCTATGTCGACGTCTTCGTCGGTGCGCGGACCGCCGAGGAGCTCTACGGCCTGGACGACATGCTCAGGATGTCCCAGCGGCACCACTGGCTCTCGGTGCGGGCCGCGGTGTCGCACGAGCGTATTGCGGGGCTGGAGGGCACCCTGCCGCGGGTACTGACGGAGTTCGGGCCGTGGTACCGGCACGAGGCGTTCCTCTCCGGGCCGGTGGACATGGTCACGCAGGCCAGCGCCACCCTGGCCCGGCAGGGGATCCCGCAGGAGCGGATCCACTTCGACCCCTTCGACGTGCCCGCGCTGGAGGCCGCGCTGCTGCCCCGGCGGTTGCGGGAACCGCCCGAGGACTGAGCGTCAGGCCCATCCGGCCCATCCGGCCCCGGCCGTGCGGCCACTCGCTTGCCGCGCCCGTGTGAGCAGCAGCCCCCGAGCAGGAGAGAATCCGGTGCAACTCCCCCCTTCGTCCGACCCGGCCCGGTGCCGCCCGTCGGCGCACGAGGTCGTCCTGACGGCGGCCGAGGTGTTCATCCGCCAGTTCGCCGCCGAGACCCCGGGCGCCGGCGATCCGCGCCGACGGCTCGCGGAGGTCGCCGCGGAGGTGGAGCGCTTCGGCACGTACGAACACACCCCGGCGGAGTTGGCGTTCGGCGCGCGCGTGGCCTGGCGCAACGCGGCGCGCTGCATAGGCCGGCTCTACTGGAACAACCTGATCGTGCGGGACCTTCGGCATGTCACGCATCCCGACGACATCGCCGGTGAGTGCTTCGAGCATCTGCGGATCGCGACCAACGGAGGCCGCATCCGGCCGGTCATCAGCGTCTTCGCCCCCGATCGCCCCGGCCGGCCCGCCGCGACGCTGCTGGGCGAGCAGCTGGTGCGCTACGCGGACGACCCGCGCAGCACCCGCCGGGCGGCGCTGGCCAGGGACCTGGGCTGGAAGGGCGGCGAGACCCCCTTCGAGGTGCTCCCGTTGCTGGTGCGGCCCGGCCCCGGCCGGACCCCGGAGTTCTACGAGGTGCCCGAGGACGCCGTGCTGGAGGTGCCGTTGACGCATCCGCGTCATCCCGGGTTCGCCGACCTCGGTCTGCGCTGGTACTCGGTGCCGGCCGTCAGCGACATGTCGCTGGAGATCGGCGGGGTCACCTACCCGGCCGCGCCCTTCAACGGCTGGTACATGGGCACCGAGATCGGCTCCCGCAATCTCGCCGACACCAACCGCTACAACCTGCTGCCCGCCGTCGCCGAACTGTTCGGCCTCGACACCCGCGACGAGCGCACCCTGTGGCGGGACCGCGCCCTGGTCGAGCTGAACCTGGCGGTCCTGCACTCCTACGACCGGGCGGGGGTGAGCATGGCCGACCACCACACCGAGTCGCGGCGGTTCCTCGCGCACGTGGACCGCGAGAAGCGGCACGGGCGCCCGGTGCCGGCCGACTGGAGCTGGATCGTCCCGCCCCTGTCCGGAGGGGCGACCGCGGTCTTCCACCGCTACTACGACCCCGTGGACCCCGACCAGCGGCCGGCCTTCGTGCACCGCACCACGAGCGCGCCGAAGGGATGCCCCTACGGCGCGGCCCGAGCGGGCATGTGATCCTCCCGGTGCCGGGGTCCTCAGCCCACTCCCCCGTCGGACGCTCGTCACAGGAGCCAGGCGCCGCCGAGGAGTTGCCACCCCCGCCGATCTGTCGTGAGCCTGTTTCGGCTGGTTTGACGCATGGCTGACCAAGTGCCCTTGCTCCTACGATGGAAGCCGCCGTCGGGGGAGGGTGCTCGTGACCAGCAGCACGCCGCAGGGGGCCGGGCACCGGCTGGAGAACGCGATCGCCTGGGCGCTCAGAAACGTGGACGGGGTCGTCGCCATCGGCGTCGCCCTGGTCGTCGGGGTCATGGACGTCCTCAACCAGAACATGGACGACAACATCGTCTCCGGCGCCACCCTGCTCGTGCTCGCGGCGCTGGTGTACGGCTCGCTCACTGAGCGCCGCCGCCGGATGGCCGACCTGCGCGCCGCGACCGCCGGGACCAGCCGGGCCATCGAGGACCTGGCCATGGTGCGCGCGCTCTCCGGCGCCGAGGTCGCGCTCGCGCACGAGCGGGCCCGGCGCGCCACCACCCGCTGGGTGTTCAAGGGCGGCACCGGCACCTATCTGCGGGCCGTCACCCTGCCCGAGTGCGTGCTCGAAGCCCAGCGGCAGCGGCGCTCCCTCAGCATGAAGATCGACATCATCAACCCCGCCGACGACCATGTCTGCGCCGCCTACGCCCGGTTCCGCAGCACCTTCGGGCCGGGCGCCGGAAGCGGCCTCGCCGAGTGGACCGTGGAGCGCACCCGCAAGGAGGCGTACGCCACCGTCGTCGCCGCCTGCTGGCACCGGCAGCGGCTGGACACCCTGGAGATCGACGTCCATCTGTCCTCGGTGGCCCCGACGCTGCGGTTCGACCTCTCCGACACCTGCCTGATCATCACCCAGGACGACCCCAGCCGGGTCAGCCTCTGCGTCGAGCGGGACCGGCCGCTCTACGACTACTACGTCACCGAGCTGCACCAGAGCCGGGAACAGGCGGTCAAGCTCGATCTGCGCGAGGCCGTCCCGCTCGCCGACGACCCCACCGTGGACGAGGTCGGGCGCCTGCTGGACCGGCTCGGCCTGCCGCTTCCGCCGAGCTTCACCGACCGTGACGTCGGCGACATCATCGACAAGGCGCTGCGCGCGGAGAACCCGTACCGCAGGTGAGCGCCGTGTTCCGGCCAAGGGGGAAAGGAACATGGACTACCCGGCCCTCGAACGGGCCGCCCGGCGGCACGCCGCCGCCGAGCTGATCCGACACGCCGAATCGGAACTGGACCGGATCGTCTCGGGCCGCGCCGCGCTGCGTGCGATACGCCATCCACTGGGCTTCGTCTGCCTGCCCGTCCTGCGCGACGGCGACGACGGCGTCTGCGTCCACGTCTTCGGCACACCGGACGCGGAGCCCGACCACTCCGTGCCCCAAGTGCACTGCCACAGCTGGGACCTGACCAGCACCGTGCTGTACGGGCGGCTCGACAACCGGCGCGTGGACGTGCACGACGATCCCGGCGAGCCCACCCACCGGGTCTTCGAAGTCCTCAGCGATCCGTCCGGAGTCGACGAACTGCGGCCCACCCCGCGCCTGGTACGGCTGCGGCCCGGCGCGCGGCAGAGCAGCGCGCGCGGCCAGAGCTACACCCTCCCCGCGGGTGAATTCCACACCAGCGTGGTGCCCGACGGCCGCCCCACCGCCACCCTGGTCCTGGGGCGGACCCTGCCCGGCCGGGTGGACCTCTCGCTGGGCCCGCCGTCCGCCCCCGGGCATCGCATGGTCCGCCGGACGTGCGACGCGACCCAGACCGCCCGGATCGCTCGGGCCGCCCTCAGGAGGATCCATGAGCCCGAACCCTGACCCGTCCTCCTCCGCAGACGGCTACGCCGTCGAGCGCCGTACGGCCGTGGGCGCCGCCGAGGAGGCCGGGGCGCTGCTGCGGTCCCGCTACCCCGACGGGTTCGCCGCCCGCCCCAAGGGCGAACTCGGCGACGTCGTCACCGACCTGGACGTCGCCGCCGAACAACTGGTGGTGGGCCGGATCCGGGACCGCTTCCCGCACGACCGGATCCTGGCGGAGGAGTCCGGCGAACTCGCCGGCGACGGCGGCGGCCGCACCTGGCTGATCGATCCCCTCGACGGCAGTAACAACGTCGTCATCGGCCTGCCCGTCTACGTCGTCGGGGTCGCCCTCTGCGTCGAGGACACGCCCGTCGTGGGCGTCGTCCATGACCCGCTCACCGGCCGTACCTGGTCCGCCCTGCGCGGCGGCGGGGCCCAGGGACCGGCCGGGCGCCTCGCCGTTCCGCCGCGCGCCCGCCCGCTCTCCGCCGCGGGCCCCCTGCTGGCCTGGACCCAGGGCCACGCGGTCTCCCGCGACGACCCCGTCGCCTGCGATCTGCGCCACACCCTCGAACTCCGCTCCCGCCGCCTGCTCCAGCTGTGGGCGCCGCTGGTCGCCTGGGCGATGCTCGCCCGAGGCGACATCGACGGCTTCGTCGGCTACCGCGCGGAGGCGATCGACCTCCCCGCCGGCGCGCTGCTCGCCCGCGAGGCGGGGGTCGTTCTACGGCACCTCGACGGCGCGGAGTTCGGCGGCGGCTACGGCGGCCCCGACACGGGGCGGTCCTTCGTCGCCGGGCGCCCGGAGATGCTGCCGCACCTCCTCGACCTCGTCAGCCCTTTCTCCCTCGGCACCGAGGACACTCACAGGGGGGAAACCGCCCCGACAGGTCCAGCGGCGCGGCGTTCCTCGGCGGCCGGTACGTCACCGTCGGCCCCCAGGTCCGGCCACTGTCCCGGGACACCGCCAGCGTGAGAAACACGCTGACGAAACCGTCCTCTTCCTTGTCCTGCATTCCCGCGCCTTTCACTTTCCGTGGCGATACATGCACAGAGTGATGTGGACGGGAGTACCTTCGGTAGATGACCGAGCGTGACAAAGGGGTTTGCAAGAGGGGGAGTTGAGCAGGTGGCCGTCGAGGACAATCCGCGTACGCGCTTGGAGTACGGGCAGGAGCTGAAGCGGAGGAGGGAGGCGGCTGGGTTGACCCAGGAAGAGTTGGCCCAACGTGTCATGATGTCCCGCACGCATATCGCCCACATCGAGGCGGGGCGGCGCAGGCCGGATGTTGAGGATGCGCGGCGGTTGGATCAAGTGCTGGGCACGGATGGGTTTTTCGAGCGGTTCCTGCCCACACTCGACGGTCGCAAGGTTGCTGAGCACTTCAAGGGAGCGCTGGAGTTCGAGGGGCAGGCCACTGCCATCAAGGAGTACGGGCCCAGCCTGGTCCCGGGTGTCTTGCAGACTCAGCAGTACGCGCACGAGGTGTTCAGCTCCAGCTACCCGCGCAAGAGCAACGAAGAATGCGAAGAGTTCCTGGCCACTCGCCTCGACCGGGCCCGCATCCTCGACGACTTCCACGCGCCGGAGTTCTGCGCCCTGCTCGACGAGACGGTGTTGCGGCGTGTGATCGGCGGGCCTGCTGTGATGTGCGAGCAGCTTCGTCACATCGTGGAGCTGGGAGAGTGCCGCCGCATCTACGTGCACGTACTCCCGTTCTCCGTGGGCGCGCACACCCTGCTGGAGGGGTTCCTCTCGCTCATGTGGTTCGAAGAGATGCCGCCCATCGCGTATGCGGAGGGTGTGAACAACGGGCGGATCCTTGAACTCCCGTCCTTGGTACGCGAGTGCCAGGAGATTTACGATCTTGCACTGGGCGACGCCTTGTCGCACCGTAAATCTCTGGACCTGCTCAGGTCTGTCGCGGAGGATTACGAGCATGCAGCCCAGTGAGCACACCATCCCTGACGCGTCAGTGCTGTCGGGTTGGCGCAAGTCCAGCTACAGCGGCGGCAGCGGCGGCTCCTGCCTCGAAGTCACAGCCTGGCGCAAGTCCAGCTACAGCGGCGAAAGCGGCGGCGACTGCGTAGAGGTTGCCGCTTGGCGCAAGTCCACGTACAGCGGCGGCGACAGCGGTGACTGCCTCGAAGTCAACGACACCCCCGCCCCCACCCACGTCCCCGTCCGTGACAGCAAGAACCCCACCGGCCCCGCCGTCGTCTTCTCGGCGCCCGCCTGGTCTGCGTTCGTCGGTGCCGTGAAAAATTAGTCAGCGCGTCAGCACCAGCGCCCCCACCGCCGCGATCACTGTCGCCGTCGCCAAAAAGAACCCCGTGCCCATCAGGCGGGCCACCGGTACTCGAACGCCGTAGGCATGGCAGCGCTCGAACCAGAGCAGCGTGGCCAGGGAGGCCCATGGGGTGATCACCGGGCCCGCGTTGGTGCCGACCAGCAGGGCGAGGAGCTGGTCGTGGTTGGCGGTCGGGACCGCCGACTCGCCGGCGAGGTAGACGGGGAGGTTGTTGAGGGCGTTGGACAGGCCGCCGCCCACCGCCGCCGCGCGGAACATGCCGAGCGTGCCGCTGTCGTGGCCGACCGCCGAGGCGAGCAGGTGGTGCAGCCCGTGCGCGTCGAACGTCTCCACCACCAGGAACATGCCCGGCACCATCACCAGCAGCCGCCAGGGGACGAGGGACACGCGGAGGGCGGAGCGGTCGCGGAGGGCGAAGGCCGTGACGGCGACCAGCGCGGCCGTCGCGGAGGCCATCCACAGCGGGACGTCGGCCACCAGGATGGCGATCAGGAAACCGGCGCAGGCGAGCCCGCACGCGCGGAACAGCACCGGGTCGGCGGGGCGGTGCACGGCGGGCGGGATGTAGCGGTCGGCCGGGTCGGGGCGGAGGTCCGCCGCGCGCGCCGACCCCGGGCCCGACACCGGTACGGCGGTCATCAGGCCGGACTCGTCGGTCACCGGCGCCCCACGCCTGCCCCGGCGCCAGAAGAACAGCCACAAACAAGCCATCGTCACGGCCAGCGCGGCGAGCTGCGGGGCCCACATTCGGCCCGCCAGGCCCAGCGGGGACAGGGCGACCCGGTTGGCGGCCAGCAGGTTCGTGAGGTTGGAGACGGGCAGCAGCAGGCTCGCCGTGTTGGCGAGCCACACCGTGGTCATGGCCAGCGGCACCGGCGCGATGCCCACCCGGGAGGCGAGCGCCAGCATCACCGGGGTCAGCAGCACGGCCGTCGTGTCCAGGTTCAGGGCGATCGTCGTGACCGAAGCGAAGGCCACGCACAGGAGGAACAGCAACCAGTAACTGCCCCGGGCGGCCCTTGCCATCCGGGCCGCGAGGACGTCGAACACCTCGGCCCTGCTGGTCAGCTCGGCCAGCACGATCACCGTGCCCAGGAAGCCCAGCAGCGGTGCGATGCGGGTCATCGCGTCGGAAGCGGAATCCGCGGGCAGCAGTCCCGTGGCCGTACAGATGAGTCCGGTCGCCAGCAGACCGATCGCCACCCGGTCCAGGACATGCAGACGGAGAAAGACACGCACGGTTGGAAGGGTCGCACAGTTGTGCCCCGCCGTGGCCCACGTGTCGCCGAACGCCTCGAAACGACCGGTGTCGGCCACTCTTTTCACGGCATCATGCATACATGGTGGCTCGTCAGAACATCCCGGGGGACACCGGGCCATTGGACTTCTTCATCAGCTACTCACCGGCCGACGAACGCTGGGCGTCGTGGATCGCCTGGACCCTGGAGGAGGCGGGGTACCGGACGGTGCTCCAGGCCTGGGACTTCGTCCCGGGCACGAACTTCGTCGACTTCATGGACCGGGGCGTCAGCGAGTCCGCCGCCGTCATCGCCGTACTCTCGCACAACTACGAGCGCTCCCGGTACGGGCGCATGGAGTGGCAGGCCGCGCTGCGCGCCGACCCGGACGCGCCGGAGCGGCGGCTGATCACCGTACGGGTCGAGGACATCCCCGTGGAGGGGCTGCTCGCCACCATCACCTATGTCGACCTGGTGCCGGTCGCCGATCCGGGGGCGGCCCGCGAGCTGCTGCTCGCCCGGGTGCGTCAGGCCCTCGACGGGCGGGCCCGGCCCAGCGCCCGCCCCGACTATCCGGGGGCGGGCGGCCACCCCGCGCCGTCGGTCCCGTCCGTGCCGAGCCCCGGACGGCCGCTCGGCGGGCCCGGCTGGGCGGGGCGCCGCAGACCGGCGGCGGCGCCGACATATCCGCGGGTGACGGCCGAGGGCGGGGAGCGGGAGGCGGTCACCGTGCTCCAGCTCGCCGGGCCCGCCTTCGGCCGGGGGCAGGACCCGGCCGAGCTGCAGGCCGCGATCCGGGGCGACCTGGTCGAGCTGACCGACGCCGGGGCGCCCTCGCCGGATCTGCTGGTCGTCACCGGCGACCTCACCGCCTCCGGCAGCCGGCGCGAGTTCGAACAGGCCCTCGCCTTCCTCACCGGGCTGCGCGCCCTGCTCGGACTCGAACCGCACCGGGTCGCCCTCGTGCCCGGCGGCCAGGACGTCAACCAGGCCGCCAGCCAGGCCTACTTCAGCACCTGCGAGGCCGACGACATGCCGCCCCGGCCGCCGTACTGGCCCAAGTGGCGGCACTTCGCCCGGCTGTTCCGCGAGCTGTACCAGGGGCTCGACGTGGTCTTCGACAGTGATCAGCCGTGGACCCTCTTTCCGGTGCCGGAACTGCACACCGTGGTCGCGGGGCTCAACTCCTCGATGGCGTACAGCCATCGGCGCGACGACCGGTACGGGCTGATCGGCCGCGAGCAGGCCGCCTGGTTCGCCCAGGCGCTGCGGCCGCACGAGACCGAGGGGTGGCTGCGGATCGGCGCCGTACGGCACGCGCCCGGCGGCGCCGCCCGGCCCGCCGCCCCCGGTGTCCGCCGGGCCGGAGCGCCGGGTGCGGCCGCCCTGGACGGCGCCGGGCCGCTGCGCGACACCGATGTGCTGACCCGGCTGACCGCGCCCCGGCTGCATCTGCTGCTGCACGGCCCGGCCGACTCCGGCGCGGCCCCGTCCGACCTGGCCACCACCGCCGGTGAGGTCCCGGTGATCGGCACCGGCCGGCCCGGCGGGCATCAGCTGCTGCGCGTCACCCGCGAGGGACTGGCCGTGTGGCAGGGGCCGGGCGAGCCACGGCGGCGGCAGGTCCAGTGGCGGCGCGCCGAGCGGGCCTTCGTGCCCGCGGTCGGGGACGCTCCCGATCCGGACCCGGCCGCCCCCGACCCCGAGCCGCGCGCCGTACAGACCCCCGCCGAGATACTGCTCGCCCGGGTCACGGAGGTGTGCCGTACCCGCCACGAGGGCGCCCAGATCCGCCCCGTGGACGGCCCGGTCCCCCAACTGCTCGTCACCTGGACCCAGTCCGGCTTCGTCCGCCAGCAGCGGGTCGCCGTGCACACCGGCACCCCGACCGGCGAGGACGTCGACCGGTTCGTGGCCCTCGTGCACGCCGCCGACACCGAGACCGAGGCCGAACTCGTCCACGACGGCCCGCCGCCCGCCCGTGAACTGCGCGACGCGGCCCGCCGCCGGGGCATCCGGGTGCGCAGCTTCACCGAGTTCCAGGGCCTGCTCGACCTGCGCGGATACGTCTCGGCGCAGAGCGAGCGGCTGCACACCGACCCGCGCTATCCCCCGGGCATGTACCTGCCGCAGCGCTACCGGGAGGTGGAACGCCTCGACGCCGAGGACCGCGACGGGCTCGTCGACGAGATGCTGCGGCTGCTCGACTCCGACCAGGGCCGCTTCCTGCTGCTCCTCGGCGACTTCGGACACGGCAAGACCTTCGCGCTGCGCGAGCTGGCCCGCCGTATCCCCGCCGAACTCCCGCACCTGGTCCCGCTGTTGATCGAACTGCACGCCCTGGACCGGGCCTACTCCTTCGAGGGACTCGTCGCCGCCCACCTCGCCGCCCACGGCGTCGACAACATCGACCTGCGCGCCTTCCGCTACATGCTCCAGCAGGGCCGGATCGTGCTCCTCTTCGACGGCTTCGACGAACTCGTCAACCAGGTCACCTACGACCGCGCCGCCGAACGCCTCCAGGTGCTGCTGGACTCCGCCGTGGACAGCGCCAAGATCGTCGTCTCCAGCCGCACCCAGCACTTCCGCTCCCAGGGGCAGGTGCTCACCGCGCTCGGCGAACGCGTCGGCCTGCTCCCGCACCGCCGGGTCCTCGCCGTCCAGGAGTTCACCCCGCGCCAGATCCACGCCTACCTGGTCAACCGCTACGACGGCGACCACCGCGCCGCCGACCACCGGCTCGCGCTGCTCGACGCCATCCCCGACCTGCTCGCCCTGTGCCGCAACCCCCGGCTGCTCGGCTTCGTCGCCGACCTCGACGACGACCAGCTGCGCGCGGTCGCCGGCGCCGGCCGCGCCCTCAGCCCCGCCGGGCTCTACCAGGAAGTCCTCACCGCCTGGCTCGGCTTCGAGGCGCAGCGGGCCGGCGCCAGCCCCGGCCGGGAGCCCGGACTCTCCCTGGACCAGCTGTGGGACGCGGTCACCGCGCTCGCCCTGCGGCTGTGGGAGAGCGGCCAGGACTCGCTGCGCCTCGACGAGCTGACCGATGTCGCCGAGACCCTGACCGGGCTCGCCGAGGCCCGGCTGTCGGTGCCGCAGACCGCCCACGCCATCGGCTCCGGCACCCTGCTGGTGCGCAGCGACGACGGGGTGTTCCGGTTCATCCACGGCTCGGTGGTGGAGTGGCTCGTCGCCCGTGAGTGCGCCCGCCGGCTCACCGACGGCGACAGCACCCTGCTCGGCCGGCGCCAGCTCAGCCGGCTGGCCGTGGAGTTCCTGTGCGACCTGGCCGACCACCGGATCTGCCAGGCCTGGGCGGAGCGGGAACTGTCCGCCGCGCCCGGCGACGGGGCGATGGACGCCGCCCACGCCAACGCGGTGAAGATCCTCAGCCGGCTCCGGGTGCCCGCCCACACCGATCTGCGCGGCGCCGCCCTCGCCGGGGAGGACCTCTCCCACCGCGACTTCTCCGGCGTCGACCTCACCCGCGCCGACCTCACCGACGCCCGGCTCGTCGGCGCCAACCTCTCCGGGGCCGTCCTGCGCGGCGCCCGGCTCGTCGGCGCCCGGCTCGACGGCGCGGACCTGACCGGCGCCGACCTGCGCGGCGCCGACCTCCGCCGGGCCCGGCTGATCGGCACCGAGCTGACCGGCGCCCGGGTGGACGGCGGTAACTGGCGGCGCGCCGCGCTGATCTCGGCGACCACCGGGCCGCTGGCCGCGGCGCCCGAACTCGCCACCGCCGCGCACGCGCCCGGCATGGCCGTCGACTCCGGCTTCCGGCCCTCCGCGGTCGGGGTGCCGTACGGCTTCGACATGCGCACCAGCCGGCTGCCCGAGCCCATCTCCTACAGTCCCGACGGCGAACTGCTCGCCGTCGGCAGCGAGGACGGCGGCGTCCTCGTCTGCGACGCCGCCACCGGCATGCCGCTGCGCACCCTGCAGGGCCACACCGGCCGGGTCTACGCCGTCAAGTTCCGCGCCCGCGTCCTCGCCACCGGCAGCTCCGACGGGACCGTACGGCTGTGGGACCCGGTCTCCGGCCGCTGTCTGCACCGGCTGCCGATCCACCCGAAGGGTGTCTGGCCCCTCGTCCTCGACGCCGACGGCTCCCGCATGGCCACCGGCGACGCCGACGGCGTCGTCACCGTCTGGGACACCGCCTCGGGCACCGCGCTGCACCGGCTGTCCGGCCACAGCGCGCCCGTCTACACCATGGCGTTCGGACCGGACGACACCTCCCTGGTCACCGGGGACGCCTCCAGCGCCGTACGGCTGTGGGACCTCGCCACCGGGCGGCGCAACGGTGAACTGCCCGGCCACGAGGGCGCGGTGTACCGGGCGCGGTTCAGCCCCGACGGCACCCTGCTGGCCACCGGCGACCGCGGCGTCGACCGGAGCAACGGCACCGTGCGGATCTGGGACGTCGCCACCCGCACCCTGCGGCACGAGTTCACGGGACACTCCGGACGCGTCTACACCCTGGACTTCCACCCTGCCGGCGCCCTGCTCGTCAGCGGGGACACCCAGGGCGAGGTACGGCTGTGGGACCTGGCCGCCGGGCGCTCGGCGGGGCTGCTCGGCGGCTGCCGAGGGGCCGTGTACCAGGTGCTGTTCGATCTCGACGGGACGCTGCTCGCGGCCGGGGACAGCGCCGGCGTGGTCCGGCTGTGGCGGATCGACCCGGCGGCCGACCCGGTCGCGGCGCCGCTGAACCGGCAGCCCGCCGAGCACCGCGGCTCAGTCTGGGTGTGCAAGTTCCGCCCGCACGGCGACGCCCCGGCCACCGGCCCCGGCGCGCTGCTGGTCACCGGCGGCAACGACGGCGTCGTCCGCCTGTGGGATCCGGCGACCGGACAGGGCAAGCGCATCCTGCGCGGCCATGGACGCCGCATCGGCACCCTGTCCTTCAGCCCCGACGGCTCGATGCTGGCGGCCGGCGGCAACGACGGTGTCGTACGGGTGTGGCACTCCGCCTCCGGGCGGCGGCTGCGCGAACTGACCGGGCAGAGCGACCGCCTGGTCTCGGCGGTGTTCGGCCCGGCCGGACCGCTGCTGGCCACCGCCAGCAGCGACGGCGACATCTATCTGTGGAACGCGGCCACCGGCGAGTACCAGCGCGAACTGGACGTCGAGACCGACCATGTGTGGGCCGAGGCGTTCAGTGCCGACGGCAGGCTCCTGGCCACGGCCAACGACGACGACACGGTACGGCTGTGGTACCGGTCCACCGGAGCCCATGTCGCCACCATCACCGAGCACTTCGGCCGGGTCCGCGCGATCGCCTTCCGGTCCGACGGCACGGCACTGGCGACCGGCTGCGACGACCGCAAGGTGCGCCTGTGGGACCTGGCGGAGGGCCGTATCACCGCCGAACTCGACGGCCACACCGACCGGGTCTACGCCGTGGCGTTCGCCCCCGACGGCTCCTGGCTGGCCAGCGCCTCCTGGGACGGTACGGCGCTGATCTGGAAGGACGGTGAGATCGCCCACCGGCTCACCGGCCACACCGGCAGGCTCTGGACGGCGGCGGCCCACCCCCGGCGCCCCCTGCTGGCCACGGCGGGCGACGACCGGACCGTCCGCCTGTGGAACCCGGAGACCGGCCGCGAGACGGCCGCGCTGAGGGGCCACACCGGACGGATCCTCGCCGTGGCGTTCAGCCCCGACGGCTCCCTGCTGGCCAGCGCCGGCGAGGACGGGACGGTACGGCTGTGGCAGGTGCCCGCGGACGCCGCCGCGGAGTCCCCGGCCACCCTGCGGGCCACCCTGGTCGGCATGCCCGGCGGCTGGGCCGCCCTGTCCCCGACCGGCGGCTACAAGTACGAGGGAGACGTCACCGGCGAGTTCTGGCACGCGGTCGGCATGTGCCGCTTCGAGCCCGGCGAACTGGACGGTCATCTGCCGGGGGTGCGGCATGTGGCCCTGGACGCGCCGCTGGAGTAGCGGGGAGGGACAGGGGCAAGGGGCGAGCGCGGGGTGCTTTTGAACGTGTTCAATTGTCGGCGTACGCTCATCCCATGAGCGACAGAGCCGCCCTGCTCCGGGGCATTCGTGTCTGGTTGGTCCTCTTCGTCGTGTGCCTCGTACTCAGCGGGGCCACCGCCTTCCCCCTGGTCCACGAACTGCGCTGGACCGAGAGCGCGTTGCGGGCGCTGTCCGTGCCCGACCACCTGCCGGGACTCTGGGACTGGATCGAGCGGGTGCGGACCGGTCTCGACACCGCCGACTCCGACTACCCCTTCCTCCTCTACGGCACCGACTGGCTGGCCTTCGCCCACCTCGTCATCGCGGTCGCCTTCTACGGGCCCTACCGCGACCCCGTCCGCAACATCTGGGTCGTCGAGTTCGGGATGATCGCCTGCGCCGGGATCGTCCCGCTCGCCCTCGTCTGCGGACCGATCCGCGGCATCCCCTTCTGGTGGAGCCTGATCGACATGTCCTTCGGGGTCTTCGGGGTCGTCCCGCTGTACGTCGTACGGAAGAAGATCAAGCGGCTGGAGGCGCTCGGAGCGGCGCCGCGCCCCATGGCCGCCCCCGCTGCTTGACGGCGGCGAGCACGATCCGCTGGGTCGAACGGCTGCTGCGGCGCATGGCGTACCGCTTCCGCGCAGAAAACTGTCATCGGCGCGCCCTTCGCCCCGTCTCCTCGCACATCACCGTCTCCTCGCCCACGGAGTCCCCGCATGCGCAGCCCGGCCCACCAGCACGTCGACAAGCACCGTCTGAGCCGACGGGGGCTCTTCACGCTCGGCGGGGGACTCGCGGCGGCCGGCGCGCTCGGAGGCGGGATCGCCGCGTTCACGGGCGCCGGGGCGGACGCCGCCCAGCCCGGGGCCGCGGCGGGCGCGGTGAAGCCCTTCGCCCACCCCGGACTTCTGGTGAACGCCGGTGATCTGCACCGCGCCAGGGTCCGGGTGGCCGCGGGCCGGGACCCCTGGCCGGCCGGCTGGCGGCGGCTCACCGCCAATCCGCACGCGCAGAGCATCTGGCAGCCGCGCCCGCAGGCCACCGTGTACCGCGGCGCGGGCTCCGGCCAGAACTACCGCACCCTCTACAACGACATCCACGCCGCCTACCAGAACGCCCTGCGCTGGGGTCCCCCCTCTGGGGGAGGATCGGCGGCACGGAGGCCCACGGCGACACCGCGGTCGCCATCCTCGACGCCTGGTCGGCCACCCTCACCACCGTCACTGGCAACGCCGACCGGTTCCTGGCCGCCGGGATCCACGGCTACCAGTTCGCGGCCGCCGCCGAACTCGTCCGCGACCACCCGCACTTCGCGTTCCCCCGCTTCAAGAAGATGCTGCGCACGGTCTTCCGCCCGATGAACCTCGACTTCCTCACCCGGCACAACGGCGCCGTCATCTCCGACTACTGGGCCAACTGGGACCTGTGCAACCTCGCCTCCCTCATGGCGATCGGCATCCTCCTCGACGACCGCGCCGACTTCCGCCGCGCCGTGAACTACCTCGAACACGGCCAGGGCAACGGCGCCCTCAAGAACGCCATCCCCGTCCGCTACGCCGCCCAGGACCTCGCCCAGTGGCAGGAGAGCGGCCGTGACCAGGGGCACAGCATGATGGGCATCGGCCTGCAAAGCCCGCCGTGCGCTGACGGCGGGCGCGACGCTCGTCGCGGGCGGCACCTACCTCGCCGTACGGACTCCGGACCGCCCGCCGCACCCGGCCGTGACACCCCCGGCGACCGGCCCGGCCATGTGGCCGCCGGCCACCGCCGCGCCCTCCCCGTCCCGGTCCGCCGCGCCCGCCGCCCTGCCGCACCGCCCGGAGACCGGCATCACCAGCACCGGCGGCGCCCACGCCGTCATGAACCACCGTGGCGACGCCGTCACCCTGCACGGCACGGGCTATGTCCTCGTGCGCTGGCAGATCTCCCCGCAGTACCGGGCCGGCAGCCTCGTCATGCCGGCCTGGACCGGGCTGAAGGGCAAGCTGTTCCATGTCGCCTCGGGCGGCGGCCGCCGTATGGACGACCGGCTCGGCACCGACCCCGCGGTCACCGGCATGGGCGGTCCGGCCGTCGGCTACACCGTCCTGCCGCCCGGCACCCGGCAGATGTGGCAGAACGAGTACTTCTACGTCGACGGCAGCGTCACCCTCACCCTGAACGAACGCGGCGCCGACTACGGCCTGAGCGTCTTCCCGGCTACCTGGGCGGCGGCCGAGAAGGACATCACCACCGCCCCCGCCCAGGGCGCCCGCCGCTACGGCCTGGTCCGCGACACCGGCCAGGACTCCACGCCCGTCCCGCAGTACCTCACCCGCGCCACCCCGCCCGACCCGGCACTAGGCCGGTCACGCGCCGTTGCGCAGGGTGTGCAGAGCGGCCACGCGGTTGGTGGTGATCGAGTCGACGCCCAGGTCCAGCAGACGGGTCATCGCGCGGCGGGTGTCCGGGGTCCAGACCGAGAGGAGACGGCCGTCGTGGTGGACGCGGGCCGCCAGGTCCCGGCTCACCAGGGAGAAGCGGTAGTTGAGCCAGCGCGGGCGGACCGCGTCCAGCAGCGCGGGCCGGGGCGGGGCGAGGCTCGTCCAGGTCAGGGCGATCTCGGCGGCCGGGTCGGCGGCGCGCACGGCGAGCATCGCCTCGGCGCCCGCGCAGTAGTAGACGCGGTCCTCGGCCCCGCTCTGCCGGACCGCGTCCACGACCCGGTCCGCCGTCCGCCGGCCGACCCGGCCGCACAGGTCCAGCAGCACCCGGCTGTCCCCGGTGGCCGCCAGCGCCTGGGCCAACGTCGGCACACCGCCCGCCGTGAGACCGCGCACCTCCTCGGCGGACAGCGCGGCCAGCGGCCGGTCGTGCCGCCACAGCCGCCGCAGCGTGTCGTCGTGCAGCAGCACGGGAACGCCGTCGCGGGTGAGGCGTACATCGACCTCGACCGCGTCCGCGCCCCGGTCGAGCGCGGATCGCAGCGAGTCGATGGTGTTCTCACGGAAGCGGTAGGGGTCGCCGCGGTGGGCCACGGCGGTCACGGTCTGCATGGCCCCCATTGTGACCACAGCCGCCGCGGTCAGGAGGCCTGCCAGGCGGCGGTGTACGTGTCGATCTCCGCCGCGATCCGGGCCTTGCCCTCGGCCTCCAGGAAGGACGCCTCCACGGCGTTCTTGGCGAGGTCGGCGAGGCCCCGCTCGTCCAGGTCGAGCAGCCGGGCGGCCACCGCGTACTCGTTGTTGAGGTCGGTGCCGAACATCGGCGGGTCGTCCGAGTTGATCGTGACCAGCACCCCGGCCGCCACGAACTCCTTGATCGGGTGCTCGTCCAGGGTGCGCACGGCGCGGGTGGCGATGTTCGAGGTCGGGCAGACCTCCAGCGGGATCCGGTGCTCGGCGAGATGGGCGAGCAGCGCGGGGTCCTGCGCGGAGCTGGTGCCGTGCCCGATGCGCTCGGCGCGCAGCTCGGTCAGCGCGTCCCACACCGTCTGCGGGCCGGTCGTCTCGCCGGCGTGCGGCACGGAGCGCAGACCGGCGGCGATGGCCCGGTCGAAGTACGGCTTGAACTGCGGCCGGGGCACGCCGATCTCGGGACCGCCGAGCCCGAACGACACCAGGCCCTCCGGGCGGATCCGGTCGTCGGTGGCGAGCCGTGCCGTCTCCTCGGCGGACTCCAGCCCGGCCTCGCCGGGAATGTCGAAGCACCAGCGCAGTACGGTGCCGAACTCGGCCTCGGCCGCCTTGCGGGCGTCCTCGATCGCCGCCATGAAGGCCGGCTCGTCGATGCCCCGCCGGGTGGAGGAGAACGGCGTGATGGTCAGCTCTGCGTAGCGCACCTGCTGCCGGGCCAGGTCGCGGGCCACCTCGAAGGTCAGCAGCCGGACGTCCTCCGGGGTGCGGATCAGGTCGACGACCGACAGATACACGTCGATGAAGTGCGCGAAGTCGGTGAAGGTGAAGAAGTCGGCCAGGGCCTCGGGGTCGCTGGGGACCTTGGAGTCGGGGTGGCGGGCGGCCAGCTCGGAGACGATGCGCGGGGAGGCGGAGCCGACGTGGTGGACATGCAGTTCGGCCTTGGGCAGTCCGGCGATGAAGGTCCGCAGATCGCGGTCGGCCGTGCCGGTGGCGGGTACGGAGCTGTCGGTCATGGGGTCCTCCCCGGAAAGGCGCCCGCGGAGCGAGGTCCGTGGTGCGGGCGCGGTGATCGGCTGATCGGTTGCGCGGGATCATCGTAGGCCCCGGACCGCGTCCGCTTTGCCTGCCCTTAGCATGGCGACACAGCCAGGAGAGGGGGCCCACACCATGTCCGAGCAGGTGCCGCAGTCCACGCCGCAGCAGAACCAGCCTGCGGGCACGGGCCCGACAGCGCCCCAGGTGTCCCTGGACAAGGGGGCGGGGGAGCGGCCGGGTGCGGCCCAGGACGCGATACCCGGCTCCGGCCCGGACTCCGCCGCGGCCTCCCTCTCCTACCAGCAGACGGTGACCTCGCTGCCCGCGGCGGCCCCGAACGCGCCCGCCGACGCCGCCCGCTCCGCCTGGGCCCCGCCGGCCACCGGCCCCGCCCCCGCGGCGAACCCGTTCGCACCCCCGTCGGCCACCGCCCCCGCGATGCCGTACGCTCCGCCGGCCGCCCCCGCGACCCCGTACGCGTCCCCGGCCGGCCCCTATGCCCCGCCGGCCGCGCAGCACGCGGGCCCGGAACCGGTGCCCCCGCCGCCCGTCGCCCCCGACGGCCCCGGCCGGCTGCCCTACGGCTACCCGGGCGCGCCGGTCCCGTACGCCTCCTACCCGGGGCAGCCGCAGCCGCCGTACGCCGGCCTCTACCCGTCCGCCAACGGCTACGGCTGGCCCGGCATGCAGCCCATGCCGAGCAACGGCATGGGTACGGCCGCACTGGTGCTGGGCATCCTGGCTGCCGTCTTCTTCATAGTGTGGCCGGTCGCCCTGGTGCTGGGCATCCTGGCCATCATCTTCGGCGCGCTCGGCCGGGGAAAGGCGAACCGCGGCGAGGCCACGAACCCCGGCATGGCCCTGGCCGGCCTCGTCTGCGGCAGCTCGGGCATCGTCCTGGCCGTGGGCTTCATCGCGATCTTCATCGCGTCCAGAACCTGATCCACGGACCAGTCCCCGGCGACGTCGGGGTACAGACCCGGTGCCATCCGTCGGCCAGGCCCCGCGACATCCAGGGACAGACCTGGTGCCATCCGTCGGCCAGGCCCCGCGACATCCGGGGACACACCCCGGCGCCATCCGCCGGAGAGGCCTCGGCGTCATCCGCCGGTCACGCCCTAGCGGCCGGCCAGGACCTCCCGTGCCTCCATCAACGCGAACCCCAGCAGATTCGGCCCGCGCCAGCGCTCCGGGTCGGCGGCCGCCGCGTCGTCCGCCGCGAGGCCGATGCCCCACACGCGGTCCACGGGGCTCGCCTCCACCAGGACACGGTCGCCGGTCCCCAGCAGGAACGCGCGCAGCGCGTCGTCGGCCGCGAACTTGTGGACGCTGCCCTCGACCACGATGCGGAAGCGCTCCCGCTCCCATATCGCCGCGTCGAAGCCTTTGACCAGCCGTCCCGCCTTCTTCGCCTCGGCGGGATGCCCCGCGGCCAGCGCCCGGCGCTCCGCCTCGGCGTCCTCGAACAGCCGGGCCTTGCCGGCCATCATCCAGTGCTCGGCCGTCGCATACGTCACGCCGTCCACCACGAAGGGTGACGGCCACCACTGGCTCAGACAGCTCGCGCCGATCGTGCCGTCCGGCCTCGGCCGGTGCCCCCAGAAGTGCAGATACTTCACCCGCGCCCCGGCCCGGACCTCGCTGATCAGGGCTTCCACCCCGTTGATCTTCCCCATGCACGCGAGTGTGGCACGCACCACTGACACTCCGTCCGTCCTTTTCCGTCTCCACTCGACACCTGGTCGACAGATTCCGTCGCGTAACCAAAAGGCAACAACGGAATCACTTGTTGGAGTCCTATTGCTCTGTCAGGATCGGCACTCAAATCGAGCTGGAGCTACGCCACCCACCCCCCGGGACGGGGCGAACGGCGGAGGAGAGCGACATGCACAACCCGGGCACCGCCACCCCGGAACGATTCCCCGCACAGGAGCGATTCGCCGATGGCGCGCAGTTCATCGCCGGTCGCCTGACCAAGGGCACCTCGGGCCGCGTCCACGCGGTGACCGACCCCGCCACCGGTGACGAGGTCTACACCTACGAGCTGGCCGGCACCGACGACGTCGACGCGGCCGTCAGCGCCGCGCGCGAAGCCTTCCCGGGCTGGTCCTCGGCCACCCCGGGCGAGCGCTCCGACGCCCTGCACCGCTTCGCCGCCGTGCTCGCCGACCGCGCCGAGGACGTCGCCCGCGCCGAGTCCCTGCAGTGCGGCAAGCCGCTGAAGCTGACCCGCGAGTTCGACGTACCGGGGACCATCGACAACATCGCCTTCTTCGCGGGCGCCGCCCGGCATCTGCAGGGGCAGTCCGCCGGTGAGTACTCGGGCGACCACACGTCGTACATCCGGCGCGAGCCGATCGGTGTCGTCGGGTCCATCGCGCCCTGGAACTACCCCCTGCAGATGGCCGCCTGGAAGATCCTCCCGGCCATCGCCGCGGGCAACACCATCGTGCTCAAGCCCGCCGAGCTGACCCCGCTCACCTCGCTGCTCTTCGCGCAGGCCGCCACGGACGCCGGCATCCCCGACGGGGTCGTCAACATCGTCACCGGGACCGGGAAGGAGGCCGGGGAGCACCTCGTCGGCCACCCCGACGTCGCCATGACCTCCTTCACCGGGTCCACCGGCGTCGGCAAGCGGGTCGCCGAGGTCGCCACCGCCACGGTCAAGCGGCTGCATCTGGAGCTGGGCGGCAAGGCACCCTTCGTCGTCTTCGACGACGCCGACCTGGAGGCCGCCGCCCACGGCGCCGTCGCCGGTGCGCTCATCAACACCGGCCAGGACTGCACGGCCGCCACGCGCGCGTATGTGCAGCGGCCCCTCTACGACGCCTTCGTGGAGCGGACCGCCGCCCTGATGGAGACCGTGCGGCTCGGCGACCCGTTCGCCGCGGGCACCGACCTCGGCCCGCTGATCTCGCACGTCCAGCGCGACCGGGTCGCCGGCTTCGTGGACCGGGCGCGTGCCTACGCGCGCGTGGTGACCGGCGGCGAGGCACCGGGAGGCGAACTGGAGAAGGGCGCCTACTACCGGCCGACCCTGATCGCCGGCGCCGCCCAGGACAGCGAGATCGTCCAGTCCGAGATCTTCGGCCCGGTACTGGTCGTACTGCCGTTCGATGGTGATGATGAGGGCATCCGGCTGGCCAACGACACCCCGTACGGCCTCGCCGCCTCCGCATGGAGCCGCGATGTGTACCGCGCCAACCGCGCCACCCGCGAGATCAAGGCGGGCTGTGTGTGGGTCAACGACCACATCCCGATCATCAGCGAGATGCCGCACGGCGGCTACAAGGCCTCCGGCTTCGGCAAGGACATGTCGGCGTACTCCTTCGAGGAGTACACGCAGGTCAAACACGTAATGTTCGACAATACGGCGGTGGCCCGCAAGGACTGGCACCGCACGATCTTCGGGGACCGGTAGCAGTCGCCGACGGCGACGGACCGACATCACTTCCAGACGGCTGCTGCCGGGTGTGACGACCCGGCCCCGACCAGGCCGACCCATCCTCCGAAAGGGCACCACGCGCATGGAGCAGTACGAGCCCGACCGCCTGACGCCGGTCGAAGCCGCCGCCGTGCGGCGCAGTCTCCGTAATGGCCGGGCCGCGATGACCCGGCGCTCGCTGCTGCGCGCCTGTGCGGGCGGCGCGCTCACGGTCGGCGGACTGGGGGCGCTGAGCGCCTGCGGGATCCCCGCGGCGAACAAGACGCAGGGCGGCGTCTCCGCCGACGACCACTCGGCCACGGAGAAGGTCGTCGACTTCTCCAACTGGCCCGAGTACATCGACGTGGACGACAAGACCAAGCGCCATCCCACGCTCGACACGTTCGCCCGGCAGACCGGCATCCGGGTCAAGTACACCGAGGACATCAACGACAACGACGAGTTCTTCGGCAAGATCCAGCCCGAGCTCGCCGCCGGCCAGGACACCGGCCGTGACCTCATCGTGCTCACCGACTGGCTGGCCGCCCGCATGATCCGCCTCGGCTACGTCCAGAAACTGGACCCGGCCAACCTGCCGCATGCCTTCGCCGACCTGTCGGACCAGTTCCGCAGCCCGGACTGGGACCCCGGGCGGGCGTACTCGTACCCCTGGCAGGGCATCTCGACTGTCATCGCGTTCAACAAGCAGGCACTCGGCGGCGTCGAGGTGAAGTCGATCTCCGACCTGCTCGACAACCCCAGGCTGAAGGGCCGCGTCGGCTTCCTCACCGAGATGCGTGACAGCGTCGGCATGACCATGCTCGACATGGGCATCGACCCGGCGAAGTTCACCGGCGACGACTACGACAAGGTGATCGCCCGCCTGCAGAAGGCCGTCGACAAGGGCCAGATCCGCCGCTTCACCGGCAACGACTACACCTCGGACCTCACCAAGGGCGACCTCGCCGCGTGCGTGGCCTGGGGCGGCGACATAGTCCAGCTCCAGGCGGACAACCCCCACGTCGGCTACGTCATCCCGGACGCCGGGTACATGACGTCGACCGACAACATGCTCATCCCCAACAAGGCGCGCCACAAGACGAACGCCGAGCGGCTCATCGACTTCTACTACGAGCCCGAGCCCGCCGCCCAGCTCGCCGCGTACATCAACTACGTGAGCCCTGTCGCGGGAGTCAAGCCCTATCTTGCGAAGATCGACAAATCGGCGGCGGACAATCCGCTGATCATTCCCGACAAGGCCATGCAGGCGAGGTCCCATGCCTTCCGCGCGCTCACGCAGAAGGAAGAGACGGCCTACCAGCAGAAGTTCTCGAAGCTCACAGGGGCGTGACGACGACGATGACGACACCAGACAACAGCGGCGACGTCCGCCTCTCCGGTATCAGCAAGACCTACGACAACGGCTTCACCGCCGTACAGCCGCTGGACCTGACCGTGCCGCAGGGCTCCTTCTTCGCCCTGCTCGGCGCGTCCGGCTGCGGCAAGACCACCACCCTGCGCATGATCGCCGGCCTGGAGGATCCCACGACGGGAGCCGTCCACCTCGGCGACCAGGAAGTGACCCATCTGCCGCCGTACAAGCGGCCCGTGAACACGGTCTTCCAGTCCTACGCCCTCTTCCCGCACCTCGACATCTTCGAGAACGTCGCCTTCGGTCTGCGCCGGCGCGGCATCAAGAGCGTGAAGAAGCAGGTCGAGGACATGCTCGACCTGGTCCAGCTCGGCGAGCAGGCGCGCAAGAAGCCGCATCAGCTCTCCGGCGGCCAGCAGCAGCGGGTGGCCGTCGCCCGCGCACTCATCAACCACCCGAAGGTGCTGCTGCTCGACGAGCCGCTCGGCGCCCTCGACCTCAAGCTGCGCCGCCAGATGCAGCTGGAACTCAAGCGCATCCAGACCGAGGTCGGCATCACCTTCGTCCACGTCACACACGACCAGGAGGAGGCCATGACCATGGCCGACACGGTCGCCGTGATGAACGCGGGCCGCGTCGAACAACTCGGCTCGCCCACCGACCTCTACGAGAACCCCGACACCACCTTCGTCGCGAACTTCCTCGGCACCTCCAACCTCATCGAGGCCGAGGTCGACACCAAGAACGGCGACGACATCGTCCTCAAGGCCGGCGGCGGCAAGCTGGTGCTGCCCGAGGCACGATGTTCGGCGCCCACGAAGGCCGGCGGCAAGGTGCTGGTGGGCATCCGCCCCGAGAAGATCTCCCTCACCCACGCCGACGACGCGGGCGACATCCCCGAGGGCCGCAACCGCCTCACCGGCAAGATCGCCGACGCCAGCTTCATCGGTGTCTCCACCCAGTACGTGATCGACAGCCCGGTCTGCGACGAACTCGCGGTGTACGTCCAGAACGTGGAGCGCGACGGCCGGCTGGTGCCCGGCGCCGACGTCGTCCTGCACTGGAGCCCGGCGCACACCTTCGGACTCGACGCCGCCCAGTCCCTGCTTGCCGGGACAGTGGGCTCCGCGGGCACCGAGGAAGAGGCGGCCGCCTGATGCCGACGCTCACCGAGGCGCCCCCGCCTCTCGCGCCCACCGCGGACGGGAAGAAGCCGACGCGCAAGCGCGGCCGGTTCACGCCGTACTGGCTGCTGCTGCCCGGCATCCTGTGGCTGATCATCTTCTTCGCGCTGCCGATGATCTACCAGGCCTCCACCTCCGTGCAGCAGGGCTCCCTGGAGCAGGGCTACAAGGTCACCTGGCACTTCGCGACCTACTGGGACGCGCTGTCCCAGTACTGGCCGCAGTTCCTGCGGTCCGTGTTCTACGCGGCCGCCGCGACGCTGCTGTGCCTGCTGCTCGGCTACCCGCTGGCCTATCTGATCGCCTTCCGCGCGGGCCGCTGGCGGAACCTGATCATGATCCTGGTGATCGCGCCGTTCTTCACCAGCTTCCTGATCCGCACCCTGGCCTGGAAGACGATCCTCGCCGACAACGGCCCCGTCGTGCACGCCCTGAACTCGCTGCACGTCCTGGACCTCACCAACTGGCTCGGCTGGACGGCCGGCGACCGGGTGCTGGCCACACCGCTGGCGGTGGTGTGCGGACTGACGTACAACTTCCTGCCGTTCATGATCCTGCCGCTGTACACCTCGCTGGAGCGGATCGACGGACGGCTGCACGAGGCGGCCGGCGATCTGTACGCCAGGCCGTGGACCACCTTCCGCAAGGTGACCTTCCCGCTGTCGATGCCGGGCGTGGTCTCCGGCACGCTGCTGACCTTCATCCCGGCGGCCGGTGACTACGTCAACGCCGAACTGCTCGGCTCCACCGACACGCGCATGATCGGCAACGTCATCCAGACGCAGTTCCTGCGCATTCTGGACTACCCCACGGCCGCGGCCCTGTCCTTCATCCTCATGGCCGCCATCCTGGCCATGGTCACGATCTACATCCGCCGGTCCGGGACGGAGGATCTGGTCTAAATGCCCTTCGTCAACTGGCTCAAGCGCCGTCTCGTCGTCATCGCGGGACTGCTGACGCTCGGCTATCTCCTGCTGCCGAACGTCATCGTCACGGTGTTCTCCTTCAACAAGCCGAAGGGACGCTTCAACTACGAGTGGCAGCAGTTCTCGCTGGACGCCTGGAAGCAGCCGTGCGGCGTCGCCGACATGTGCGGCTCGCTCTCCATCAGCCTGCAGATCGCGATCTGGGCGACGATCGGTGCCACGGTCCTCGGCACGATGATCGCGTTCGCGCTGGTCCGCTACCGCTTCCGGGCCCGCGGCGCCATCAACTCGCTGATCTTCCTGCCGATGGCGATGCCCGAGGTCGTCATGGCCGCCTCGCTGCTCACCCTGTTCCTCAACATGGGCGCGCAGCTCGGCTTCATGACGATCCTGATCGCCCACATCATGTTCTGCCTCAGCTTCGTCGTCACCGCGGTCAAGGCGCGCGTGATGTCGATGGACCCGCGTCTGGAGGAGGCCGCCCGGGATCTGTACGCCGGCCCCGTACAGACCTTCCTGCGGGTCACCCTGCCCATCGCGGCACCCGGAATCGCCGCGGGCGCGCTGCTGTCGTTCGCGCTCTCCTTCGACGATTTCATCATCACCAATTTCAACGCGGGCTCGACCGTCACCTTCCCCATGTTCGTGTGGGGTTCGGCGCAGCGCGGAACTCCGGTCCAGATCAATGTGATCGGTACGGCGATGTTCCTGGTCGCCGTTCTCATCACGCTGTCCTCGATGGTCATCAGCAATCGCCGCAACAAGCAAAAGGCCTGAGCCTTTTCCAGAAAGTCCTCGTAGGGAGTTGAAATCATGGCCCCAAGCGCCATGAGTCGTGGAAAAGACAACTGGATCGCCTCTCTCTCCGAAGCCCAGCCGGTCCCGTACTGGCTGGAAGACCCCGGCAAGCCCCCCGCCGAGCCCGCCCTCACCGGCACCGAGAACTGCGACCTGCTGGTCGTCGGCGGCGGCTACAGCGGGCTGTGGGCCGCGCTGGGCGCCAAGGAGCGCGACCCGCAGCGCGATGTGGTGCTGCTGGAAGGCCGCGAGGTGGGCTGGGCCGCCTCCGGCCGCAACGGCGGCTTCTGTGCCGCCTCCCTCACTCATGGCCTGCCCAACGGCATGACCCGCTGGCCGGACGAGATCCACACGCTGCAGGAGCTGGGCCGGCGCAACCTCGACGAGATCGAGGCCGCCGTCGCCCGGCACGGCATCGACTGCGAGTTCGAGCGCACCGGCGAGATCGACGTCGCCACGGAGACCTACCAGGCCTGGGAACTGCGCGACTGGCACCGGGAGCTGACGGAGAAGGGGCTCGCCGACGGCATCGAGTTCCTCGACGCCGAGGCCGTGCGCGAGCAGGTCGCCTCGCCCACCTTCGAGGCGGGCCTGTGGGACCGCCGGGGCGTCGCCATGCTGCACCCGGCCAAGCTGGTCTGGGGCCTGAAGAAGGCCGCTCTGGAGCTCGGCGTACGGATCTACGAACACACGCCCGCGCTGAGCCTGAAGCAGTACGGCGCCGGCATGGCCGTACGCACGCCCTACGGCGCGGTCCGCGCCCGCGGGGTCGCGCTCGGCACGAACATCTTCCCGAGCCTGCTGCGCCGCGTGCGCTCCTACACCGTCCCGGTCTACGACTACGCGCTGATGACCGAGCCGCTGAGCGCCGACCAGCTGGCCTCGATCGGCTGGAAGAACCGCCAGGGCCTCGGCGACTCGGCCAACCAGTTCCACTACTTCCGGCTGTCCGCCGACAACCGGATCCTGTGGGGCGGCTACGACGCCATCCACCACTACGGCGGCCGGGTGCGCTCCGAGTACGACGACCGGCCGGAGACGTACGCCAAGCTCGCGGGCCACTTCTTCACCTGCTTCCCGCAGTTGGAGGGCGTCCGCTTCACCCACGCCTGGGGCGGCGCGATCGACACCTGCTCGCGCTTCTCGGCGTTCTACGGCACCGCGCACCAGGGGAAGGTGGCGTACGCGGCCGGGTACACCGGCCTCGGCGTGGGCGCGACCCGCTTCGGCGCCGATGTGATGCTCGACCTGCTGGACGGGGAGCGCACCGAGCGCACGGAGCTGGAGATGGTCCGCAGGAAGCCGCTGCCGTTCCCGCCCGAGCCGTTCGCCTGGACCGGGATCGCCCTCACCAAGTGGTCGCTGGCCCGCGCGGACGCGCACGGCGGGCGCCGCAATCTGTGGCTGCGGGCGATGGACCGACTGGGGCTGGGCTTCGACAGCTGAGCCGGCGAGGGGAGGGGGGAGGGGCGGGGCGGGCCCGGGCCGAGGGCTTTTACCTGGCCCTTATGACGGCGTCAAGCCACGAGAATCCGGAGCATGACCCCGCTGCCGTATTCCGGCGTACTGGAAGCACGGACCTCACCGGGAGGTACCGGCTTCCACACCGGATCAGCAGGAGAAGATCATGAACCGCATCACCCGCGTCACTCGCACCCACCGCAAGGACGACGACTCCCGTGCCCGGCGTCGCCCGGGCCTGGCGACGGCGGTGGCCTCCGCCGCCGTCGTCGCCGCGGGCGTCATGCTCCCGGCCGCGGCCGCCACGGCGGCGCCCATGCACCAGACGGCCGCGGTGACCATGGCTCCCCGGCATGACCACGACCACAGGGACCACTGGGACCACGACCACCACAGGCACTACTACTGGGACGACGATCACGACCGGTACTACTACTGGGACCACGATCACTGCTACTACGTGTACGTCTGGGGCTGGGACTAGCCCCGGCCGATACTGAGAAGTGACCCAGGTCACTCGAAAGGGGACGCGGAACCCGCGTAATGCCCCCGCGAGGCCTCCCTCTCTCTCCCTGACCCGACCGTGCCGGACGGCCGGGTGAGAGAAAGGGAGGCCCTTCGATGACTGGGGCGAAGACGGCCGTCGAGTGGCTGGCATCCGTCGCACCGGATCCCGAGGCCTGTCGCTGGGAATGGGAGCGCAACCCCCTCGGGATCGCCCTGCTGCCCGCCGGCAGGGCCTGGGACGTACTGATCCTGCCCGGCGACCTCGGCTACCCGACCCTGGACGTGCTCACCCGGGTGCTCGACCGGCCCGGCCCGGTACTCGTCGACTTCGGCGACAACCGGGTCGGGTTCTTCGTGCCGCCGGGCACCGCGGCCCGCTGGGTCGGCACCGGGATCCGCACCGCGGGCCCCGGCACCTGGATCGTCGTGCCGTATCCCGGCCGGGCGACCCGGGGTGTGCGCTGGCTGGTGCCGCCGGACGGCTCGGGCACACTGACCGACCCCGCGCTGCTGGAGCTGGCGATGCACGAGGCGGCGGCGTGGCTGGCCGGGGGCGGGGACAGGGACAGGGGCGGGGACGGCTGCGGCTGACCGACCCGGCCTTCGGCGAGTGAGCAACGGCTGCGTACCGCCGTCCGAGGTCACGAAGACCCTGGACCGTCCGACGAAGAAGACGAACCGCGGCTCGTACGCGCCCCATGGGGCCTGTCCCGCACCGCGCGGTCCGATGACACGGTCGGTGAACCGGGACCGCTGACCGAACCGGGAGTTCCAGAAGAACTCCGACACGTATTTCCGCTGACCGCGCTTCGGCTGATCGCGCTTCGGGTGGTCACCTGGGACAGGGCGGTCAGCAGCACGGTGCACAGACACCAGCTGGCCACCACATCCAGCGGCCAGTGATAGCCGCGCCGGACCAGGCCGTACGACACCCCGAGGACCAGGGCCGTACAGACACCGACCAGGCTCCGGCGGGCGGCGCCGGAGCGCAGCCAGGGGAGCAGGAGGAGGGTCGCGGAGCCGTACGCGACGGCGGCCGTCGCCGTATGGCCGGAGGGGAAGTAGCCGACAGCCGGGGGCACCGCGGGGGTCCCCGGCCGTGCGGTCCACTCCTTCAGCGGGACGACGATCGCCGGGACCAGCGCCATCAGGACGAACGCGGCGAGCGGCGGCAGCCACCAGCGGGGCACACCGCTGCCGCGGCCCCGCCACAGGACGTACCCGATGGCAAGGAGGAGTACCGGCACGGCGACCTGGCCGTTGCCGAGGTCGGAGAGGATCTCGGAGAAGCGGTCCGGATGGACGAGGGCCCGGCTCAGGCGGGCGTCCAGCCGCAGCAGCGGGCCGTGGGCCACGACCTGCCAGGTGAACAGGGTGAAGAGCACGGCCGGCAAGGCGAGCAGCGGGGCACGGCGGACAACGGTCGACACGACGCCCAGCTTCGCAGAGTTGCGGGAAGGAGGTCGGCCGCCCCGGAACAGGGGGGGTGGTTCCGAGGCGGCCGACCGGATCGGAACGTCGCACGCCCCGGGGGGTTTGGGGCGGCGACCGTCCGATCGGTGAGGAGATCCCGGAGCCGTCAGGCGCCGGATGTGTGCGCGAGGGCACGACCAGGTCGAAGCTGGGGAGGCCTCGTCCTGAAATCGTCCACAGTCCCCTGTGGACGGGGTGTATCTCTCATCTGGGTAGAACCTACGGCAGGCCGCGGCGCTTGGGCAGACGGAAACGCGACCCGCCATCCACCCCGCACACCTTCTTCACACGGCCTGCCGCAGGCCCCGTCACAGGTGCGGACCGCCTGTTCGGAACAGGCGCGGACGAGGCGTGGACGACTCGTCCAGATGCGCTCAGATGCGGGAGAAGGCCTGCTCGATGATGTCGAGGCCCTCGTTCAGGAGGTCCTCGCCGATCACCAGCGGGGGCAGGAAGCGCAGCACGTTGCCGTAGGTGCCACAGGTCAGGACCAGCAGGCCCTCGGCGTGGCAGGCCTTGGCGAGCGCGCCGGTGGCCTCCGGGTTCGGCTCCTTGGTGGCGCGGTCCTTGACCAGCTCGATAGCGATCATCGCGCCGCGCCCACGCACATCGCCGATGATGTCGAACTTCTCGGCCATGGCGGCGAGGCGCCCCTTCATGACCTCCTCGATGCGCTTGGCCTTGCCGTTGAGGTCCAGCTCCTTCATGGTCTCGATGGCACCGAGCGCACCGGCGCACGCGACCGGGTTACCGCCGTAGGTGCCGCCGAGGCCGCCCGCGTGCGCGGCGTCCATGATCTCGGCGCGACCGGTGACGGCGGCGAGCGGAAGACCACCCGCGATGCCCTTCGCGGTCGTGATGAGGTCCGGGACGATCCCCTCGTCCTCACAGGCGAACCACTGCCCGGTCCGGCAGAACCCGGACTGGATCTCATCGGCGACGAACACGATGCCGTTGTCGGCGGCGAACTGCCGAACCGCCGGCAGGAAGCCCTTCGCCGGCTCGATGAAGCCGCCCTCGCCGAGGACCGGCTCGATGATGATCGCGGCGATGTTGTCGGCGCCGACCTGCTTGGACATCTGGTCGATGGCCTGCGCGGCGGCCTCGGGACCGGCGTTCTCCGCACCGGTCGGCCAGCGGTAGCCGTAGGCCACCGGCACGCGGTACACCTCGGGCGCGAACGGCCCGAAGCCGTGCTTGTACGGCATGTTCTTGGCGGTGAGCGCCATGGTGAGGTTGGTCCGCCCGTGGTACCCGTGATCGAACACGACGACGGCCTGCCGCTTGGTGTAGGCACGCGCGATCTTCACGGCGTTCTCGACGGCCTCGGCGCCGGAGTTGAACAGCGCGGACTTCTTGGCGTGGTCACCGGGGGTCAGCTCGGCGAGCGCCTCCGCGACCTCCACGTACCCCTCGTACGGGGTGACCATGAAACAGGTGTGGGTGAAGTCGGCGAGCTGGGCGCTCGCCCGCCGTACGACGGCCTCGGCGGAGGCACCGACGGAGGTCACGGCGATACCGGACCCGAAGTCGATGAGCCGGTTGCCGTCGACGTCCTCGATGATCCCGCCACCCGCGCGGGCGGTGAAGACCGGCAGCACCGAGCCCACGCCCTGCGCGACCGCGGCGGTACGGCGGGCCTGCAGCTCCTGCGACTTCGGGCCGGGGATGGCGGTGACGACGCGGCGCTCCTGCGGAAGTGCGGTCATGAGGGCTCCCTGATGAATCTTGCGTACCGGGCGGTCCCGGACGACTCCGGGCGGTGGTATTTCGGCCACATACCTATCTTTCTTCGCAGGCTAGGGCCGGGGACGGGGGGTGGGCATGCTCCATGTGGGCGTTGTCGGCGGCCGTGGTTGTCCGCCGTGGACATAGCTTCATGGCCGGGGTACGCCCAGTCGGCGGGTGCTCTCGGCCGCGTAAACGGTGAACTCCCCTTCGCGGGGCGTTAGATTGGCTCGCTGATGGTGGATGGAACGGCTGGTCAGGGGGCAAGGGCGATGGACAGCGACGGCACACGAGATGCACGCGGCACGCATGCGCATCCTGTACCGCGCCCGACGGCACCGCCACAGGGACATGACGTCCCTCCGATGCCCCCTGCACCGCCCGGTGTGCCGCCCGTGGCCGGCGGCTCGGCGTTCCTGCAGTGGCTGCGTACTCCCCGTCCCGAAGTCACACCCGGGCTGTGGCGCTTCGGGTACCGGCCCCGGCCTCAGGAGACCAGCGCCCGGGTTTCCGACCGTGCACTGCTGACAGGAGCGGTGGGCGCACTGCTCGCGGTCCTCCTCGTGTGGTCGCTGTGGGCCAACAATCTGGTGCCCCACAAGAGGATCCTGCTGGAGTTGGTCACGCCGACCGACTGGTGGAGCGGCCAGCCGCACCGGGCCGCATCCACCGCCAGCGCCGTCTACGACAGCATCTTCGCCACCCTCGTCCTGTACTACTTCGCCCGTGTGGGCAACTGGAAAGAGGTCGTCCAGCGGTATGTGGCCGACCGGCCGCAGCCGTCGCGCGCGCTGCGCGCCGCCGTCCTCGGAGCGCTCATCATCTGGCTGGTCGTCTGGCACGGGCTGCTGCCGTACTACAAGCTGGCCGTAAGCCTGACACCGTCCGGCTGGCTTTTCGGGGACGGCGACCCGGAGGCCACTTTGCAGCGACTGAAACTCCTCAAGGCCGGGCTCACCCTGTTGACCTTGTGGCCGTTCGCCGTAGCCGGCGACTGGCTGGGCCTGGTCGGCAGCTTGCGTCAGCCGCGGACCGTGGCCGAGCGCCGCGCGGCCGAGGCGCCCGACCATGTCGCGGACTGGCACGAATTGCACGCCCATGGACAGAGCACGACGGCCGCACGGCTGTCCGAGGAGGCGAGCACTGGCCGGATGAACGACGTCGACTGCTTGAGGATCCGTCGTGCCTGGAGTTCCGTGGTGGCCGATCCGACCCGTCTCGACGCGTTCACCTCTGCCGTGCTCAGAGACGGCGCCCGCGCCTGTCTGCACCCCTCAGGGCAGCGTGACCTTCCTGCTCGCATGGCCACGCATGACCTGCTGACCTCTCAAGTCCGCATCGGCCGGTACACGGATGCGGAGCGCACACCTCCTGCCCACCGGGCTGCGGGCGCCGCCGTGGACCCCAGCACGCTCGGCACATCCCTGTTGGTGGTCGGCCCGTCCGGCTCGGGCAAGACCGCGCGAATGGTGCGGCCCATCGCCGAGTCCCTTGCTCTCCAAGCCCTCGCCGGGCAGGCGGCTGTCGTCATGGTGAGTGCCGCCGGAACGTCTCTGGGGCTCGATCAGTCCTACGACATCGTGATCAAGCCAGGGGACCGGTCGTCTGCGTACGATCTCGATCTCTACGGTGGGACGGACGACCCGGACGAGGCGGCCGCGCTCCTCGCGGACGTACTGGCTGGCGACTGGACCGAGGTCGACCTCCGGCGTGCCGTGACGGTGCTGGCACAGCTTCTGGGGCCGTTCCGGGCCGTCCACAGCCGGTTCCCGTCCGTATCGGAACTGAGGCAGCTGCTGGACGGGGAACCGTCGGCTCTGGACCGGCTGAAGACGATGCTCGACCCACAGGAGCACTCCCTCCTCCGGGAACTGGACGCTCGCGCACGCCAAGCAGGCGTCCCGGGCGACGTCGGGATAGTGCTCAGCGACCGGCTCGGCTGTCTCGACCGACCGGTCTTCACCGGCTTCTTCGACACCTCCCTCGACGCCCGGCCCTTCACCCTGAGCTCGCTCGACCACCCGCTGAGGGTCAGGATCGACCTGCCGGAGCGTGCGCATCCCGAGGCTGCCCAACTTCTGGCACGGTTGGTGCTCGCCCAGTTCACGAAGTGCATGGCCACGCGTGTGGATCGGTCCCTGTTCGCCTGTCTCGTTCTGGACGATGCGACACACGCGATCACGGCCGGGTCCGTGCGAGCCCTGCGCAGGCTGCGGGAGAGCCACGCCGGTGTGGTCCTGAGTCTGCGGGCCCTCGGCGATGTGCCGGAACACCTGCGGCAGGCCCTGATCGCAGCGGTCGGCTGCCACGCCGCCTTCGCGGGGCTCGCCACCTGGGAGGGTGCGCTGTTCGCTCAGGCATGGGGCACGGAGTGGGTGGAGACGACGGAGGTCGCCAAACACACAGTGTTCGCGGACCAGCCGCTGACCCGGTTGATCCACGCCGTACGGAAACTCGGTACCGGGAAGCCGGTCACCACGGATGCCGTCACCGTCCGGCAGGTCGAGCGGGAGCGGTGGTCGGCTTCGGAGTTGGCGCATGGGGTGCCGGCCGGGCATGCGGTGTTGTCGTTGACGAGTGTGCGGGGGGAGCACGCGCCGCCGTTGCTGGTGGATCTGCGCGGGTGAGAGACGGCCCGGGGACCGTACGGTGAGGCAGAATCGGTACAGGCCGTTCATACGGTTCGGCCAACAGGTCATGGTGATCATGCTGATCGTCGTCGGTTGTCCTGGTCATCGGAGATTCCTCGTCGTGAAGGCCCCATGCCCCCTACTCTCGCCTCGCTCGTCCACCACTCCGCGCTCAAGCTGACCGTGCGCGCCGGTGAGGACCGTCTCGATGTGCCGGTCCGCTGGGCCCACGTCAGTGAGTTGGCCGACCCGGTGCCGTACATGGAGGGCGGCGAACTGCTGCTGATCACCGCGCTGAAGCTGGACGCGGAGGACCGGGAGGCCATGCGGCGGTATGTGAAGCGGCTGGTGGGGGCCGGTGTCGTCGGGCTCGGGTTCGCCGTCGGGGTGAATTACGAGGACATTCCCGAGGCGCTCGTCGAGGCCGCGCGGGAGGAGCGGCTGCCGTTGTTGGAGGTGCCGCGTCGCACCCCCTTCCTCGCCATCAGCAAGGCCGTGTCCGCGGCCATCGCCGCCGATCAGTACCGGGCCGTCACCGCGGGATTCGCCGCCCAGCGTGAACTGACCAAGCAGGCCCTCAGCGCCGGACCCGAGGGCCTCCTCGGCGCGCTCGCCGCCCAGGTCGACGGCTGGGCCGCGCTGTACGACGCCTCCGGTGCCGTCGTCGCGGCCGCGCCGGAGTGGGCGGGGCGCAGGGCCGCGCGGCTCACCGCCGACGTCCAGCGGCTGCGCGAGCGGCCCGCCCCGGCCTCCTCCGTGGTCGGCGGGCCCGAACACGAGGACCGGGTCGAGCTGCACTCCCTGGGGACGGGCCGGCGGCCCCGCGCCGCGCTCGCCGTCGGCACGGCCGCCGCCCCCGGCACCGCCGAGCGATACGCCGTGCACTCCGCCATCGCCCTGCTCACCCTCACGACCGAACGCTCCCGTTCCCTGCACGCGGCCGAACAGCGCCTCGGCACGGCGGTGCTGCGCATGCTGCTCGCCGGGGAGCCCGACCACGCCCGCGCCGTCGCCGGGGACCTGTACGGCGGGCTGCTCGACGCCCCGTTCCGGATGATCGTCGCCGAGTCGGTGTCCGGATCCGCCGCCAGGGCGCACGCGGACGCCCATGGCCATGTCGCCACGTCGGTGTCCGGGGGCGCGGCCCTCGTCGCCGACGCCGGCGGTGATCCGCTGGGCGCGCTCACCGAAAGCGTGGAGGCCGCCGCCGCGCGCTCCGGGGAGGCCGTGCTGGTCGTGCCCGAGGGCGAGCGGCTGGTCGTACTCGCCGCCGACGGGGGTGCCGCGGTGGCCGCCTGCGCGCAGTACGCGGCGGCGCTGGAGGCGGCGCGGGCGGTGCCCGAGCAGGCCGGGGGAGAGGAGGACGAGCTGGTGGTGGGGCTGTCCGCGCCGGCCGGGCCGATCGCCGCGGCGGCGGCCTACAAGCAGGCCGAGCAGGCGCTGTCCGTGGCACGCCGGCGAGCGCGGGTGCTGGTGGAGCACGAGCATGTGGCCGCGGGGTCCGTGCTGCCGTTGCTGGCCGACGACGCGGTGAAGGCGTTCGCCGACGGGTTGCTGCGGGCGCTGCACGAGCATGACGCGACGGGCCGCGGGGATCTGGTCGCCTCGCTGCGGGCATGGCTGTCGCGGCACGGACAGTGGGACGCGGCCGCGGCGGACCTCGGGGTGCACCGGCACACGCTGCGCTACCGGATGCGGCGGGTCGAGGAGATCCTGGGGCGGTCGCTGGACGATCCCGACGTACGGATGGAGCTGTGGCTCGCCCTGAAGGCGACCTCCGGCGACTAGGGCGTGTTGCGAAAGTCCCGCCTGCCGCCCGACGCCTGGCACGCACTCTCGCCGCACCGGGCGAAAACCCACGTACAACCAGTACGAGGGCTTTCGCCCGGCACTCCCCCAGCCTCCGGCCGGGGGGACCCCCAGAGCACGCACCAGACGCCGCTCGGCCCGCCCTCCGGGCGGACGACGGGACTTTCGTAACACGCCCTAGTCCAAACAGTAGTGTCCTGCTCCTCTACTGCTACGGGTCGGACAAGCGACCCCCGGGCGCCCCCGCCCTACCGTGGACCACGAAAGCCAAGTACATCCCCAAACGCGGAAGGGCCGGGACTCGCAGATGCCCCAGGAAAAGAATGTGGGAGCCACCCACGCCTTCTGGCTCGCCGGTCGCCAGGTCACCGGCGAGGACACCTTCGACGTCACCTCCCCGTGGGACGGCCGGCTCGTCGGCAAGGCCGGCGTACCGACGGACGCCCAGGTCGAGGAGGCCGTGGCCGCCGCGTACGCCGTGCGGGACGAGTTCGCCGCCACCCCGGCACACGTGCGGGCCGCCGCGCTCGACCACGTCAGCAAGCGGCTGGTCGAGCGCACCGAGGAGATCGCCCAGCTGATCTCCGCGGAGAACGGCAAGCCCATCAAGTGGGCCCGGGGCGAGGTCGGCCGCGCCGTCTCCGTGTTCCGGTTCGCGGCCGAGGAGGCCCGCCGGTTCAACGGCGGTGAGGCCCAGCGGCTCGACACCGACCTCGGCGGCCAGGGGCGCCTCGCCCTGACCCGGCGCTTCCCGAAGGGCGTCGTGCTCGGCATCGCGCCGTTCAACTTCCCGCTGAACCTGTGCGCCCACAAGATCGCCCCGGCGATCGCGGCCGGCGCCCCGATCATCCTCAAGCCGGCGCCCGCCACCCCGCTGTCCGGCCTGATCATCGGCGACCTGCTCGCCGAGACCGAGGGCCTGCCGGCCGGCTCCTGGAGCATCCTGCCGGTCGCCAACGACAAGATGCCCGCCCTCGTCCAGGACGAGCGACTGCCGGTCATCTCCTTCACCGGTTCCGAGAAGGTCGGTTACGCGATCATGGACTCGGTGCCGCGCAAGCACTGCACGCTGGAGCTGGGCGGCAACGGCGCGGCCGTGGTCCTCGGCGACTTCGCGAGCGACGCCGACCTGGACTGGGCCGCGACCCGCATCGCGACCTTCTCCAACTACCAGGGCGGCCAGTCCTGCATCTCCGTGCAGCGCGTGATCGCCGACGCGTCGGTGTACGACCGGCTGCTGCCGCGCATCGTCGCCGCCGTCGAGGCCCAGGTCACCGGCGACCCGAGCGACGCCAAGACGGATGTCGGCCCGCTGGTCAGCGAGGCTGCCGCCGAGCGCGTGGAGTCCTGGGTGAAGGAGGCCGTCGAGGCCGGCGCCACGCTGCTCACCGGCGGTGACCGCGACGGCGCCTCGTACGCGCCGACCGTCCTCACCGACGTACCGGCGGACACCACGATCTCCTGCGAGGAGGTCTTCGGGCCCGTCCTGACCGTGCAGAAGGTCGACGGCGAGACGGCGGCCTTCGAGGCCGTCAACTCCTCCAAGTACGGTCTCCAGGCGGGCGTGTTCACCCACGACCTGCAGGTCGCCTTCCGCGCCCACCGGGCCCTGGAGGTCGGCGGCGTGGTGATCGGCGATGTCCCGTCCTACCGCGCCGACCAGATGCCGTACGGCGGCGCCAAGCAGTCCGGAGTGGGCCGTGAGGGCGTCAGGTTCGCGATGGACGACTACACATACGAGCGCGTGCTGGTCCTGACCGGACTCGCGCTCTGACCTGCCACGGACAGGTCGGGCAGGAACGGCCGGAGCCCACTGTGCGGGGGCTTCGGCCGTTCCTCGTTCCGTTTCCCTGACTGCTGCACCCTGGTAAAGGATTCGAAATCTGCGGTTCAAGAGTGTTGCCATAAGTCTTGATCTGTCCATGACTCACCCGATGAGATGCGCCTGACCACTTCGTCCGAGTCGGCCTCAGCCGGCTCAGGACGTCACAGGACCACTCAGGGGACCACATGCACATAGCCCGTTCCGGGCGGGGCGTCGCGGCGTCCACCGCCACCGTCGCGCTCGTCGCCGCCGCACTGGCGGCCACCTCCCAGGCCGGCGCCACCACCGCCGCGCCCGCCGGCGTACCGCACACCAAAGCGGTGCCGGCCATCGCGGGGAACACCCTGGTCCACGGTGTGGCCAGCCCCCTGCCGATCGAGCAGTGCCAGACCAAGTGGCACATCAACTGCTACAACCCGCTGCAGTACCGCACCGCGTACAACCTGAACCCGCTGTACAAGAAGGGCATCACCGGCAAGGGGCGGACGATCGTCATCGTCGACTCCTTCGGGTCCCCGACCGTCCAGCACGACCTGGACGTCTACAGCAAGCAGTTCGGGCTGCCCAGCACCAAGGTCAGCGTCGTCAAGTGGGGCCACGTCCCGAAGTGGGACCCCAAGAACTCCGACATGACCGGCTGGGCCGGCGAGACCACGCTGGACGTCGAGATGGCGCACGCCGTCGCCCCCGGCGCCAAGATCGTGCTGGTCGAGACGGCGGTCGCCGAGACCGAGGGCGTCACCGGTCTGCCGGAGATGATGTCCGCCGAGAAGTCCCTGATCGACCACGGGGTCGGCGACGTCATCAGCCAGAGCTTCGGCGCCACCGAGAACACCTTCCCGGGCTTCGACAAGGGCGACTTCTCCAGCATCAAGAAGCTGCGGTACGCCTTCGAGGCCGCCAAGCGCAAGCACGTCACCGTGCTCGCCTCCTCCGGTGACGGCGGCGCCACCGACATGAAGGCGGACGGCAAGTCGTACTACAACAAGCCCGTCAACTCCTGGCCGTCCTCGGACCCGCTGGTGACCTCCATCGGCGGCACCCAGCTCCACCTGAACGACAAGGGCCGGCGCGTCAAGCCGGACAGCGTCTACAACGACAACGGCGCGGGCGGCGGCGGCCAGTCCCACGTCTTCGGCCGCCCGTCCTTCCAGGACGGTGTGAAGAACGTCGTCGGCGGCCGCCGCGGCACCCCGGACATCTCGATGGCCGCCGCGGTCAACGGTGGTGCCTGGGTGTACTCCAGCTACGACCCGACCGCCGTCGGCTGGGAGGTCTCCGGCGGCACCAGCGAGGCCAGCCCGCTCTTCTCGGGCATCGTGGCCCTCGCCGACCAGGCGGCCGGTCGCCGACTGGGTGACATCAACTCCGCCCTCTACACCCTGCTGAAGCAGAAGAACCCGGGTGTCGTCGACGTCAACGACGGCACGGACAACAGCTACCAGGGCGTCAAGGGCTACAAGGCCGTCAACGGCTATGACATGGCCACCGGCGTGGGCACGCTGGACGCCCTCCGCTTCGTGCCGGCCCTCGGCAAGGCGAGCCGCGGCTGATCACGGCGCCATTGCGTCACCCCTGAGACGGCCCGGGTCCTGGACCCGGGCCGTCTCGCATGCCCGGCCCGTGGTCTCGTCCCACTAGGTAATGGCAATCATTTTCAGGTAAGCTGGTCATGGCGCAGCCCGCCATGGCGAAGGGGTCCGGCACCGCTGCCTTCCGGTGCCGGACCCCTTCCTGTCGCCGGTCTTCTCCGGACCCTCAACCGGAGAAGCCGACGTGCGCGAGCCGCAGTTCCATGACGCCCTCGCCCGCCACTCGTGAGCCGCGGGTGTCAGGGTGCGGCCGGCGCCGGCCCCGAACTCGCCCGCGGCGTCAGCTCGGGGGCGAGCAGCACGACCTCGTCGCCGCCCGGCCCGTCCAGCTTGGCCACCAGGTGCTCCACGGCGCGCCGGCCCATCTCCTGCGCCGGCACGGCGACCGAGGTCAGCCGCACCGAGGCCTGCACGGCGACCTGGTCCGGGCAGATCGCGACCACGGACACGTCCTCCGGCACGGCCCGGCCCTGCTGGCGCAGCAGCGCGAGCAGGGGTTCCACCGCCGACTCGTTCTGCACCACGAACCCGGTCGTCGCCGGGCGCTCGTCGAAGATCCGGGCGAGGGTGAGGGCCATCGCGTCGTACCCGCCCTCGCACGGGCGGTGCAGCACGCGGACGCCCGTCTCGCGGGCCCGGGAGCGCAGTCCGTCGAGGGTGCGCTCGGCGAAGCCGGTGTGCCGTTCGTAGACGGCGGGGGCCTCGCCGATGACTGCGATGTCACGGTGGCCGAGCCCCGCCAGATGCGTCACACACAGCGCACCCGTCGCGCTCCAGTCCAGATCCACGCAGGTCAGATCCGCTGTGTCGGCGGGCAGCCCGATCAGCACCGAGGGCTGGCCGCTCTCCCGCAGCAGCGGCAGCCGCTCGTCCTGCAGCTCGACGTCCATCAGGATCATGGCATCGGCGAGACCGCTGCCGGTCACCCGGCGCACCGCGTCGGGCCCCTCCTCCCCGGTGAGCAGCAGGACGTCGTAGCCATGCGTACGGGCCGTGGTCGCCACGGCGATGGCGATCTCCATCATCACCGGCACATACATGTCGGTGCGCAGCGGGATCATCAGCGCGATGATGTTCGACCGCTTGCCGGCCAGGGCGCGGGCGCCGGCGTTCGGGTGGTAGCCCAGTTCCCGGATGCTCTGCTCGACCCGCTGCCGGGTGGTCGAGGAGATGGACCGCTTGCCGCTGAGGACATAGCTCACCGTGCTCGCCGAGACTCCGGCGTGCTGGGCGACCTCGGCGAGGGTGACCATCCGTGCTCCAACCGGTGTGAAGCGCTTCGACATTGCGCGCTGCTGACGAGGATGAGTGAGGGTGTGATGGACATTATCCTCAGCCAGGCCGGAGTGTCCAGAGGTGTCGAAGCGCTTCGACGTGTTTTCCGATCCGGATCCTCGGCAACCTGTCGGCCGGGCGGCGACCCCAGGGAGGCGGAACATGAACGGCCCCCCGGAAGGACCTGTCGTCGCGGCCGGTGACACCCTGGCGCAGGCCGGCGGGTCGAGCAAGAGGTGCGGCGCGTTCGACGCGCTCACCTTCGGCACGTACAGCTACCAGGGCGACATCGGCTGAGCGCCGGCCGACTATCCGCTGAACGGACGCGCGAGGGGTGGTCGGGGCGGCCCGTTTCGGGTACCAACGATCCAGTAGCACTGGTCGGTAGTGAACGGTCCGAATCATCCCTCTTCGCGGCGAGGTGAGCCTCATGTCCGCCCCCACCACTTCACGCACCAACGTCACCGAGCGCGAGGCACGCCAGGTGGCGGAGGACGCCCGGGAACAGGACTGGCGCAAGCCCAGCTTCGCCAAGGAACTGTTCCTCGGGCGCTTCCGGCTCGATCTCATCCACCCCCACCCGCTCCCCGACGACGAGTCCGTGCGGCGCGGCGAGGAGTTCCTCGCCAAGCTGCGTACGTTCTGCGAGAGTACCGTCGACGGGGGTCGCATCGAGCGCGAGGCCCGCATCCCCGACGAGGTCGTGGCGGGCCTGAAGGAACTCGGCGCGCTCGGCATGAAGATCGACCCCAAGTACGGCGGTCTCGGCCTCACCCAGCTCTACTACAACAAGGCCCTCGCCCTGGTCGGCTCCGTGAGCCCCGCCGTCGGCGCGCTGCTCTCCGCGCACCAGTCGATCGGTGTCCCGCAGCCGCTGAAGATGTTCGGCACCCAGGAGCAGAAGGACGCCTTCCTGCCGCGCTGCGCCCGCACCGACATCTCCGCCTTCCTGCTCACCGAGCCGGACGTCGGCTCCGACCCGGCACGGCTCGCCACCACGGCCGTACCCGACGGGGACGACTACGTCCTCGACGGGGTGAAGCTGTGGACCACCAACGGCGTGGTCGCCGATCTGCTCGTCGTCATGGCGCGGGTGCCGAAGGCCGAGGGACGCAAGGGCGGCATCACCGCGTTCGTGGTGGAGGCGGCCTCGGAGGGCATCACCGTCGAGCACCGCAACGCCTTCATGGGGCTGCGCGGCATCGAGAACGGCGTCACCCGCTTCCATCAGGTCCGGGTACCCGCAGCAAACCGCATCGGGCCCGAGGGCTCGGGTCTGAAGATCGCGCTGACCACCCTCAACACCGGCCGGCTCTCGCTGCCCGCGATGTGCGCGGGGTCCGGCAAATGGTGTCTGAAGATCGCCCGCGAATGGTCGGCGGAGCGCGAGCAGTGGGGCAAGCCGGTGGCCCTGCACGAGGCGGTGGGCTCGAAGATCTCCTTCATCGCGGCCACGACCTTCGCCCTCGAAGCCGTCCTGGACCTCTCCTCCCAGATGGCCGACGAGGACCGCAACGACATCCGTATCGAGGCCGCCCTCGCCAAGCTCTACGGCTCCGAGATGGCCTGGAAGATGGCCGACGAACTGATCCAGATCCGCGGCGGACGCGGCTATGAGACCGCCGACTCCCTGAAGGCGCGCGGCGAACGGGCGGTCCCGGCCGAGCAGATGCTGCGCGATCTGCGCATCAACCGGATCTTCGAGGGCTCGACGGAGATCATGCATCTGCTGATCGCCCGCGAGGCCGTCGACGCCCATCTCTCGGTCGCCGGTGACCTCATCGACCCCGACAAGTCCCTGTCCGACAAGGCGAAGGCGGGCGCGAACGCGGGCGTCTTCTACGCCAAGTGGCTGCCGAAGCTGATCGCCGGACCGGGCCAACTTCCCTTGTCCTACGGCGAGTTCAAGCAGGGTGTCGATCTGTCCGGGCATCTGCGCTACGTCGAGCGCACCGCCCGCAAGCTGGCCCGCTCCACCTTCTACGCCATGTCCCGCTGGCAGGGCCGGATGGAGACCAAGCAGGGCTTCCTCGGGCGGATCGTGGACATCGGCGCCGAGCTGTTCGCGATGAGCGCGGCCTGCGTCCGGGCCGAACTGCTGCGCAGCCGGGGCGAACACGGCCGCGAGGCCTACCAGTTGGCCGACGCCTTCTGCCGGCAGGCCCGCATCCGGGTCGAGGAGCTCTTCGACCGCCTGTGGACCAACACCGACGCCCTCGACCGGAAGGTGGTCAAGGGCGTTCTCGGCGGGTCCTACACCTGGCTGGAGGAGGGCATCGTCGATCCGTCCGGGGACGGCCCGTGGATCGCGGACGCGACCCCCGGACCGTCCACGCGGGAGAATGAACGCCGCCCTTACGGCGACTGAGCTCCTCCGTCACCCGGTGACCGGGCGCCTGGGGTCAGTTGCCCCAGGTGCCCTGGTTCACGGCGCAGTTCCAGCCCGAGCCGTGCAGGGTGAACTTCACCCGGTAGGTGTGGGTGTTGAGCAGGTGCGTCTGCACCCGCACGCCGAGGCTCGCCTTCTTGTTCAGCGTGCCCGTGGACACGGTCACGGTCTGCGAGGTCTTCTGGGTGACCCGGCCGCCCGTGGCCTTCGCCGAGCCGTAGCGGATGTTCTTGACGTTGGTGACGGTGAAGCTGACCCGCTTGAAGCTCTGCGTCGTGGACTTGTTCTGGATGCCGAAGTAGAGGCCGCCGTTGGTCACCCAGCCATGCGAGTCGACGTAGAAACGCGTCGGGTAGCTGATGTTGAGCGGGCAGCCGGCGCGCTGCGGGGTGTGGGTGGCGGCGAACGCGCCCCCGGCCAGACCGAGCTGAGTGGCGGTCAGAAGACCGGCCGTCGCCAGGACGGTCGCGGTCGTACGCATGCGGTTCACGAAAGTGATTCCTCCCCCATTGATGGCCCCTCTTGTCGGGCGCCGACGAAAGGATGCCATGACCGGCGGCCAAAGGTGCACTTTTTCTGCGGTACTTGTCTTCGGCAGGACTTGTCGCCCGCCGTAGGCGCCCTCAGCAGGACCGGCCGCTAGCAGTACTTGTCGCTCGGATCCCGTGTGGTCCATGAGCAGGAGGCGATCCTGGCGCCGTTCGCCTTGGTCAGGGTGGCCGTGTCCCTGTCGTTGTTCCAGACGTAGGCGCTGCGGCCCTGGTACTTGTCCGACGCGGTGTCCGCGCCCCGGCCGGTGTGGATCTTCATGTACTTCCCGGCGCCGATCGTGACGTCGCGGAAGACGTACCGGTGGTTCGAGGCGTCCTTCAGCACCCAGCCCTTGAGCGAGACGGCCGAGCCGCCGGTGTTCCGGATCTGCACCCACTCGGCGTTCAGGCTCGCGTTGGAGCGGTTGTCGGTGCCCGGGCTGTCGAACCACACATGGTGGATCCGGACGCCCCCGGCCGCCTGGGCCGGGGTGGTGAGCAGGGTGCCGGTGAGCAGGGCCGCGCCCGCGAGGGCCGGCAGGGCAGCGCGAATGCGCACAGTACGCATGGAGAGATCCCCCCAGGATGTCGTCCGCGAAGTGGTGCGACTGCAGTGTTATCACGGGATCTTCACTGATACTTCACATCGGGGAAATCGCTCCGTCCCGCGACGAATCCTGTTCACGCACCCGCCCGGGGGACACCCTGTCCTGACCGTCACCGCTTGCGGCCACAATGGGGGGATGACCGACAGCCCCGCCCATCCGGCACCCCTCGCCGATCCGCACCTCGTCTACGACCCCGTCGCGGGCGACGGCCCCAAGGACGTGGTGATCCTCGGCTCCACCGGATCCATCGGCACCCAGGCCATCGACCTCGTGCTGCGCCACCCCGGCCGCTTCCGGGTCACCGCCCTGTCCGCGAACGGCGGCCGGGTCGCCCTGCTGGCCGAGCAGGCGCGCCGGCTGCGGGTGCGGACCGTGGCGGTCGCCCGCGAGGACGCCGTACCCGCCCTGCGCGAGGCACTCGCCGCCGAGTACGGCCCCGGCGAGGCCCTGCCCGAGATCCTCGCCGGACCGGACGCGGCCACCCAGGTCGCCGCCTCCGACTGTCACACCGTGCTGAACGGCATCACCGGCTCCATCGGCCTCGCGCCCACCCTCGCCGCGCTGGAGGCGGGCCGCACCCTCGCGCTCGCCAACAAGGAGTCCCTGATCGTCGGCGGCCCGCTGGTCAAGGCGCTCGCCAAGCCCGGCCAGATCATCCCGGTCGACTCCGAGCACGCCGCCCTCTTCCAGTCCCTCGCCTCCGGCACCCGCGCCGACGTGCGCAAGCTGGTCGTCACCGCCTCCGGCGGCCCCTTCCGCGGCCGTACCAGGGCCGAGCTGGCGGACGTCACCGTCGAGGACGCGCTCGCCCACCCCACCTGGGCCATGGGCCCGGTGATCACGGTCAACTCCGCGACCCTCGTCAACAAGGGCCTGGAGGTCATCGAGGCACACCTCCTCTACGACATTCCCTTCGACCGCATTGAGGTGGTCGTGCATCCCCAGTCGTATGTCCACTCGATGGTCGAGTTCACCGACGGATCCACGATCGCCCAGGCGACGCCCCCCGACATGCGCGGGCCGATCGCCATCGGCCTGGGCTGGCCCGAACGCGTCCCCGACGCCGCGCCCGCTTTCGACTGGAGCAAGGCCTCCACCTGGGAATTCTTCCCCCTTGACAACGCGGCCTTCCCCTCGGTGAATCTCGCGCGGCACGTGGGGCAGCTCGCGGGGACCGCCCCGGCGGTGTTCAATGCGGCAAATGAGGAGTGCGTCGAGGCCTTCCTGGGCGGCGCGCTGCCCTTCAACGGGATCATGGAGACCGTGACCCGGGTCGTCGAGGAGCACGGCACCCCGGGCGCGGGAACTTCACTCACGGTGTCGGACGTCCTCGAAGCGGAGACCTGGGCCCGTGCCCGGGCTCGTGAACTGACAGCCACGACGGCAACCGCGGAGGCGCGTGCATGACGACCTTGATGTTCATCCTCGGCATAGTGGTCTTCGCGGTCGGCCTGCTCGTCTCGATCGCCTGGCACGAGCTGGGGCACCTGTCCACGGCCAAGCTCTTCGGCATCCGCGTGCCCCAGTACATGGTCGGCTTCGGCCCGACCGTCTGGTCGCGGAAGAAGGGCGAGACCGAGTACGGCATCAAGGCGGTGCCGCTCGGCGGCTACATCCGCATGATCGGGATGTTCCCGCCCGACGACCAGGGCCGGGTCTCCGCCCGCTCCACCTCCCCCTGGCGGGGCATGATCGAGGACGCCCGCTCGGCGGCCTACGAGGAACTGCAGCCCGGTGACGAGACCCGCATGTTCTACACGCGCAAGCCGTGGAAGCGCGTCATCGTCATGTTCGCGGGCCCCTTCATGAACCTGATCCTCGCGATCGGCCTGTTCTTCACCGTGCTCATGGGCTTCGGCATCCAGCAGCAGACCACCACCGTCGCCTCCGTCTCGCCCTGCGTCATCGCGCAGAGCGAGCACCGCGACAGCTGCAAGAAGTCCGACGCGCCCTCCCCGGCCCAGGCCGCCGGCATGCAGAAGCGCGACAAGATCGTCTCCTTCGACGGCAGGCCGACCAAGGACTGGAACACCCTGTCGGACCTGATCCGGGACAGCGCAGGCAAGACCGTCCCGATCGTCGTCGAGCGCGACGGCGGGCAGCTCACCCTGCACGCCACCATCGCCACCAACCTGGTCGCCCAGAAGGACTCCAGCGGGCAGTACGTCCAGGGCAAGTACGTCAAGGCCGGCTTCCTCGGCTTCGGCTCCGCCACCGGCGTCGTCCACCAGGACTTCGGCCAGTCGGTGACCTGGATGACCGACCGGGTCGGCGACGCCGTCGACTCCCTCGCCGCCCTTCCCGGCAAGATCCCCGCGCTGTGGAACGCGGCCTTCGGCGACGGCCCCCGCGAACCCGACTCCCCGATGGGCATCGTCGGCGCCGCCCGGGTCACCGGCGAGATCGCCACCCTGGACATCCCCGCCTCCCAGCAGGTGGCGATGTTCGTGATGCTGCTCGCCGGCTTCAACCTCTCCCTGTTCCTGTTCAACATGCTCCCGCTGCTCCCGCTGGACGGCGGGCACATCGCGGGCGCGCTGTGGGAGGCGCTGCGGCGGAACGTGGCCCGGGTGCTGCGGCGCCCGGACCCCGGCCCGTTCGACGTGGCGAAGCTGATGCCGGTGGCGTACGTGGTGGCCGGGATCTTCGTCTGCTTCACCATCCTGGTGCTGATCGCGGACGTGGTTAACCCGGTGAAAATCTCCTAGCCATCCGACGTTCGAGGCGGCCCGGAACCCTGAGTTCCGGGCCGCCCTCCATTGAGTGGGTTTACCGGTGGGATGTGCTCGGGCCAAGGCCTGTGCCGTAATCTCGAAGTCTGGAGCCCGCCCGCCCGCGGGACCGGACCTGATCCACGACTTGGGGTTGCACAGCAGATGACTGCGATTTCTCTCGGCATGCCGTCCGTTCCGACCAAGCTCGCCGAGCGCCGCAAGAGCCGGCAGATCCAGGTCGGAAGCGTGGCGGTCGGCGGAGACGCGCCGGTCTCGGTCCAGTCGATGACCACGACCCGTACGTCCGACATCGGGGCCACCCTCCAGCAGATCGCCGAGCTGACCGCGTCCGGCTGCCAGATCGTCCGCGTGGCCTGCCCCACCCAGGACGACGCCGACGCCCTCGCCACCATCGCGCGCAAGTCCCAGATCCCGGTCATCGCCGACATCCACTTCCAGCCCAAGTACGTCTTCGCCGCCATCGAGGCCGGCTGCGCTGCGGTCCGCGTCAACCCGGGCAACATCAAGCAGTTCGACGACAAGGTCAAGGAGATCGCCCAGGCCGCCCGGGACCACGGCACGCCGATCCGCATCGGTGTCAACGCCGGCTCCCTCGACAAGCGCCTGCTGCAGAAGTACGGCAAGGCGACCCCCGAGGCGCTGGTCGAGTCGGCCCTGTGGGAGGCGTCCCTCTTCGAGGAGCACGACTTCCACGACATCAAGATCTCGGTGAAGCACAACGACCCGGTCATCATGATCGAGGCGTACAAGCAGCTCGCCGCCCAGTGCGACTACCCCCTCCACCTCGGTGTGACGGAGGCCGGCCCCGCGTTCCAGGGCACGATCAAGTCGGCGGTCGCCTTCGGCGCGCTGCTCTCCCAGGGCATCGGCGACACCATCCGCGTCTCCCTGTCGGCGCCCCCCGCCGAGGAGGTCAAGGTCGGTCTCCAGATCCTGGAGTCCCTGAACCTCAAGCAGCGCGGCCTGGAGATCGTCTCCTGCCCGTCCTGCGGCCGCGCCCAGGTCGACGTCTACAAGCTCGCCGAAGAGGTCACCGCCGGTCTGACCGGCATGGAGGTCCCGCTCCGCGTCGCCGTCATGGGCTGCGTCGTCAACGGCCCCGGCGAGGCCCGCGAGGCCGACCTCGGCGTCGCCTCCGGCAACGGCAAGGGCCAGATCTTCGTGAAGGGCGAGGTCATCAAGACCGTCCCCGAGTCCAAGATCGTCGAGACCCTCATCGAAGAGGCCATGAAGCTGGCCGAACAGATGGAGAAGGACGGCATCCCCTCCGGCGAGCCGTCGGTGTCGGTGGCCGACTGAGACGCATACACACCCTGGTGCGGCCCGCGCCCGGAAGGGGCGCGGGGCTGGGTTCGATATGCGGCTGCCGCCGCGTGGGCGCGACCAGTCACACACAGCCCGCAGTCGCCCGGTGACCCCAGCCCCCCGAGCTGGAAGGCGCGTGGCCGAGGCAGCGCGGCTATAGTGCCGAGACCAGCAGAACCCCCAGGGTGAGGCCCCGCACGTGTTGACCCAGACCACCTCACGGGTGCTCGAACCGAGCGACCTTGACGCCGCGCTCGCCGTCCTCGGCCGCGAGCCGGTCGCGAACGCCTTCGTGACCTCCAGGGTGCAGGTCGCCGGCCTCGACCCGTGGCGCCTCGGCGGCGAGATGTGGGGCTGGTACGAGGAGGGCATGCTCACCTCGCTGTGCTACGCGGGCGCCAACCTGGTCCCGGTCTGCGCCACCCCACGCGCCGTCCGCGCCTTCGCCGACCGCGCCCGCAGAGCCGGCCGCCGCTGCTCCTCCATCGTCGGCCCCGCCGAACCCACCGCCGCGCTGTGGCGGCTGCTGGAGTCCCACTGGGGTCCCGCCCGCGAGGTCCGTGCGCATCAGCCCCTGATGGTCACCGACCGCATGCCCGCCGACATCGCCCCGGACCCGTACGTCCGCCGCGTCCGCAAGGACGAGATGGAGACGATCATGCCGGCGTGCGTGGCGATGTTCACCGAGGAGGTCGGCGTCTCCCCGCTGGTCGGCGACGGCGGTCTGCTGTACCAGGCCCGGGTCGCCGAACTCGTCGGCTCCGGCCGCTCCTTCGCCCGCCTCGACGAGCACGGCAAGGTCGTCTTCAAGGCGGAGATCGGCGCGGCGACCCGCCAGGCCTGCCAGATCCAGGGCGTCTGGGTGGCGCCCGAGTACCGGGGGAAGGGCCTGGCGGCCCCCGGCATGGCCGCGGTCCTGAACTACGCGCTCGCCGACGTGGCCCCGGTGGTCAGCCTCTATGTGAACGACTTCAACACCGCGGCCCGGCGGACGTACCGGCGCGTGGGATTCCAGGAGACCGGCGCGTTCATGAGCGTGCTGTTCTAGGGCCTGTCCGGTCCAGGGCCTGTCCGGCGGATCCTGTCGCGGACGCGGGTGCCGGCACGCCCATCTGCGGCGTTGGCCCTGGCTCACCGCCAGGTCTCCGCCTCGATCAGGCCGGCCGCGCGGACCACTGCCGCGAGGGCCTCGGGGCGGCCCGTGCGCGCATGGACGTCCAGGCAGGTGTCCGCGAGCTTGATGACGTGCTCGTCCCCGTGCCGGGCGGCCAGCTCGAAGACCTCCTCGGCCGATCCGGGCGCCTCGGGCAGGCCGCCGGCCGGCGTGGGCTCGGCGGGCGCGTAGGCCGCCGTCACGGCCGCGCTCGCCGCCCAGGCCGCGTGCAGGCTGGTGACCCACTGGGCGCGGGGCAACGCGGGCAGCGTGCGCAGTACGGCCATGGGCGCGGTCGCCGCGTGCACCAGCATCACCGGTGAGCCGTGCGCGCTCGGGAGATAGTGAAGGGCCGCCGCCTCGGTGAGGTCCGCCAGCAGTTCGCGGGCCTGCCCGGGGTCGCCGGCCGGGCGCAGGGCGGCCAGTGCCGGGGGCCAGCCGGCCAGGCCGGAGAGCTGGCCGAGCCGATGGCCGATGCCGTTGCTCTGGTCGGGGACCCGGGGCACGCCGGCCAGCGCGGCCGCGGGCTCGGCGGTCCCGGACGGCACGGTGAGCGGGACCGGCTGCCAGCGCGCCGCCCAGTAGCCGAGGGCCTGGCCCAGCTCGGCCCGCCGGGCCGCGTCCTCGTGCTCCAGCAGGGCGTGCACGGCGTGCCCGGTGCGGATCACCCCGTGGGTGGCGCCCGCCGCGACACCGGGCAGCAGCCGCGGCCACCACGCCGCCAGCACCTCCCGCCAGGGCCGCTCTGCGACCTCCCGGTCGAAGAACGCGAGCCAGTCACCGAGCCGGCGCGGATCGCCGAGCGCCGTGCGCCAGTCGTCGGAGGTGACCGGCGACAGACCGCGCGGCAGCTCGTCCAGCCGGTCCATGTAGCGGTCCAGCCAGCGATGGACATGGCGTGCCTGCCCGTGCCGGACCAGCGCCTCCACGGCCATGGGGCCGTGATTGCTCAGCCATCCTTCGAACTCCGGCCCGGTCCGGTGCAGTCGTTCATAGGCCTCGTCGAGCGTGCTGTCAGCATCCATGACACACGACGCTAGGCGAGCGCCGGCACGGCAACATCGGCCAGGGGACCGAAGCCGTCCGGGCGCAGGACCTAGTGCCCCAGGACCGTCGACGGACCCCCGCGGCCCCTTACCGCGCGCCCGCCCCGCCGTGCACGGCCACCTGTACGCTCCCCGCATGGACCTCGTGATCGGCACCCTGGACCTCTCCGCGCGCGTCGACGAGGCCTTGGCCGTTCAAGCCGTCGCCTTCGGACTCGGCCCGGACGAAGTGGCCGTACGCCGCCAGATCGTCCAGCGCCATATGCAGTACCAGGGCGCGAGGGCCCTCGGCGCGACCGCCCAGGGACAGCTCGTCGGGTTCGTGTACGGCATGCCCAACTCCCGTACCCACTGGTGGTCCACGGTCGTGGAGCCGTACCTGCGGGCGAGCGGAAACGACGGCTGGCTGGACGACTCCTTCGTGATCACGGAGCTGCATGTCCACCCCGGCCACCAGAACCGCGGCATCGGCCGCCGGCTGATCACCACCATCACGGACTCCGCCGCCGAACCCCGCTCGATCCTCTCCGCGATCGACATCGACAGCCCGGCCCGCGGCCTGTACTTCTCCCTCGGGTACGTCGACCTCGCCCGCCGGGTCCACTTCCCGAGCGCGCCGCGCCCGTACGCGGTGATGGGCGCCCCGCTGCCGCTGCGCCGCAAGTGAACACCGGGCACATAACCGATTTCCGCCTGCACAGCCAGCCCGGCTAACCTCCTTGCCATCACCCAAACCCGGCAGGAGTACGAGAACCATGGCCAACGCACCGGTCCAGCGCATGTCCCAGTTGATGGCGAAGACGCTGCGCGACGACCCGGCGGACGCCGAGGTCCTCAGCCACAAGCTCCTCGTCCGCGCCGGCTATGTCCGCCGCACCGCCGCCGGCATCTGGAGCTGGCTGCCCCTCGGCCGGAAGGTCTTCTCCAACGTGGAGCGGATCGTCCGCGAGGAGATGGACGCCATCGGCGCCCAGGAGGTCCTGCTCCCCGCGCTGCTGCCCAAGGAGCCGTACGAGGCGACCGGCCGCTGGGAGGAGTACGGCCAGGAGCTGTTCCGGCTCCAGGACCGCAAGGGCGGCGACTACCTCCTCGGCCCCACCCACGAGGAGATCTTCACCCTCCTGGTCAAGGACCAGTGCTCGTCCTACAAGGACCTGCCGGTGATCCTCTACCAGATCCAGACCAAGTTCCGTGACGAGGCCCGCCCCCGCGCCGGCATCCTGCGCGGCCGCGAGTTCCAGATGAAGGACTCGTACTCCTTCGACACCGAGGACGAGGGCCTCGCGCAGTCCTACGCCCTGCACCGCCAGGCCTACCAGCGCATCTTCGAGCGCCTCGGCCTCGACTACCGCATCTGCGCCGCCACCGCCGGCGCCATGGGCGGCTCCAAGTCGGAGGAGTTCCTCGCCCCGGCCGAGGCCGGCGAGGACACCTTCGCGGACTGCCCGAACTGCGACTTCGCCGCCAACACCGAGGCGATCACCTACGAGCTGAAGCCGGTCGACGGCTCGGACGCCCCCGCGCTCGAGGAGATCCCGACCCCCGACACGCCGACCATCGAGACGCTCGCCGCCTCCCTCGGCGTCCCGGCCTCCGCCACGCTGAAGAACCTGCTGGTCAAGGTGGACGGCGAGATCGTCGCCGTCGGCGTGCCCGGGGACCGCGAGGTCGACCTGGACAAGGTCGAGGCGCACTTCGCCCCCGCGGCCGTCGAGATGGTCACCGAGGCCGACTTCGCCGGCCGCCCCGACCTGGTCCGCGGCTACGTCGGCCCGCAGGGCCTGGGCGAGAAGGTGACCTACCTCGCCGACCCGCGTGTCGCCCCCGGCACCGCCTGGATCACCGGCGCCAACAAGGAGGGCATGCACGCGAAGCACGTCGTCGCCGGCCGTGACTTCGAGGTCGACGAGTACGTCGACGTCGTGGTCGTGCAGGAGGGCGACCCCTGCCCGAACTGCGGCACCGGCCTGAAGCTGGACCGCGCCATCGAGATCGGCCACATCTTCCAGCTGGGCCGCAAGTACGCCGACGCCCTCAAGCTCGACGTCCTCGGCCAGAACGGCAAGCCGGTCCGCGTCACCATGGGCTCCTACGGCATCGGTGTCTCCCGCGCCGTCGCCGCGCTCGCCGAGCAGACCGCCGACGACAAGGGCCTGGTGTGGCCCAAGGAGGTCGCCCCGGCCGACGTGCACGTGGTCGCCGCCGGCAAGGCCCTGCAGACCGAGCTGGCCCTCGACGTCGCCGAGAAGCTGGCCGCCGCGGGTGTCCGCGTCCTGGTCGACGACCGCGCGGGTGTCTCCCCGGGCGTGAAGTTCACCGACGCCGAACTGATCGGCGTCCCGCAGATCCTGGTCGCGGGCCGCCGCTCCGGCGAGGGCGTCCTGGAGCTGAAGGACCGCAAGACCGGCGAGCGCGAGGAGCTGTCGGTGGAGGACGCGATCGCCCGCCTCACGGCGTAGTCAGGTCAGGACGGTCCCCGGCAAAAGGCCCGCGGAGAAGCCCATGGAGAAGCCCCCTGAGACCGGCGGAGGTCTCGGGGGGCTTCTCCTGTCGGGCGGCTTCTCCTGTTGCTCTTCCGCCTTGCCCTTCACAGCCAGCCGGCGAACTCCACCAGCAGTTCCCCGTCCTTCGGCCGGCCCACCCTGAGTGCCCGTACCCCGGACTCCACCGCCCGGAACAGCGTCCACCCCCGCAGCCGCTCCTGATCGACGTCCAGGGACTCCGCGAGCCGCTTGACGCGCCGCCGTACGATCGCCGCCCCGGAGGGCGCCGCGATCAGGTCCTCCACCCGGTCGCGCACCAACCGCGCCAGATCGAAGGCGCACTCGCCGACCACCGGGTCCGGACCCACGGCGAGCCATGGCATCCGCTCCCCGGCCAGCACCTTGCTCTGCCGGAACGTACCGTGCAGCACCTGGTGCTGGGGCGGCGCGGCCAGCAGTTCCTCGCGGGCCGCGAGCGCCGCGTCGACCAGCGGCGCCACCTCGGGCCGGGCGTCCGCGCCCGCCCGCATCGCCGCCGCCTGCCGCCCGGTGCGCTCGGCGACCGTCTCGAAGACATGGTCCGCCGGCGGTTCGACCCACAGCCGGCGCAGCGTCCCCGCCGCCTCCAGCAGCGCCTTCGCCTCCGGCAGCGAACGCACCGACACATCCGGGTGCAGCCGCTCCAGAAGCAGCACCCCGTCCCGCGCATCCGCTTCCAGCAGCTGTACGGCGCCCAGTCCGGCCCAGTGCGCGAGCGCCGCCCGCTCGCTCTCCGGACGCGCCCGGGGCGGGGCCAGCTTCAGCACGGCCGCGGTGCCGTCCGCCCGCCGCACCAGGACCACCAGGCTGCTGCGGCCACCCGGCACCTGGACCCGCTCCACCGTCAACTCGCGCCTGGCAACGGCCTGTTCGGCGATCGCGGGCAGCCGCGCCAGCCAGTCGTCCCCGGCCGGTGTCGTCTCACCGAGCGCCCGTACCAGGCGCGGCGGCGGTTCGAAAGCCATGCGCGAGTTCTCTCCTTCCAGTCCGGGGCCGGACCGGGGCAGTCCGGGTCGTTTCGTACCGGCGCGTGCGGGTCACCGGATCACGGTGACGCCGAGGCGGCGGCCGACGGCGTGGTGCCGGCCGCGCCGGTCCCCTCGCCGGCCCGCTCCGCGAGCCCAGGGAAGGCTACGCTCTGCCCGCTCCAGCGCACCGAGCGCACCGCTGCCTCCCGCAGCGCCGCGGCCGCCGCGCCGCGCCGCGCACCCGTCGCCGCCCGCACCAGATCGGCGTACACGCCGGCCAGCCGCTCCTCCAGCCGGGCGGCGAGCCGCACCGCCGCCGCCTGGTCCGTGACCGGGAACGGCAGTGCGTACGCGGCGTCCGCGGCGACCGGCTGCCCGCCCAGATCGCGGACCTCGCGGGTCAGCGCGTCCCGGCTGGCCCGATGGGCGTCGTAGGCCGTCCGCGCGTCGGCCTGGCGCGCCGCTCCGATCCGGCCGCCGACCACGCCGTAGCCGTACACCGCCGCGTGCTCCGCCGCCAACGCCGCCTGCAGCGCGGTCAGTTCGGCCGACTTCGCCTCGCCGCTCATTTCGCCCCCTCCGTCAGCAGGTACGCGTGCGCGGCCCCGGCCGCCGCCACCGACGCCAGCAGCCGCGCCAGTTCGCCCGGCACCTTCAACAGGTCCCGCGCCCGCTGGTCGGCGAGGGCCCGCTCGGCCGCGGCCAGGGCGGCGAGCGCGTCCTTCTCGGCGGCCGGCACGGCCGGAGCGGCGGACGGGGCGGCCGAGGACTGCGTGGGCGTGGGCGTCGCACCCTCCGTGAACGACCGGACATGGGCCGCGACCTGGGCACGCAGCGGGCGCAGCCGCTGCCCGAGCCCCGGATGCGCGCCGAGCACGGCGTCGTACCGCAGCAGCAGCGCCCGGCTGTCCCGCGCCGCACCCGCGCGTGCCCGCGCCGTCGCCGAGGAACCGCCGCCGTCGGCGTCCGGACCGGCCGAGCAGCCCACCAGCAGGGCGGCGCCGGCGGCCGAGGCGAGCAGGGATCTTCTGCGCGGACCCGAGGGGGTGCGCGGCGGCGGAGGGTACGGCACGGCTGACGTCCTCGGGGGGCTCGTACGAACACACGGGCGGGAGGGCGGCCCGCAGTGATCACGGTACCCGCGCATTCCCCCGGTTCATGTCAGCGGCTCAGTGCACCCGCCCCGCCGCAGGCACTCGGACGCAACACCCCCCGCGACCGGATACCCTTTGACCAGACACGCGACCCAACCCACAACAGCACACGCGGCCGAGGAGTCACCCGGATGAGCACCACCCAGAGCGAGAGGCTGCGAGAGCTGCTGGAACCGCTCGTCACCTCCCAGGGGCTGGATCTCGAAGAGATCGCCGTGGACTCCGTCGGACGCAAGCGGGTGCTGCGCGTGGTCGTCGACTCCGACGACGGAGCGGATCTGGACGCCATCGCCGATGTGAGCCGCGCGCTCTCGGCGAAGCTCGACGAGACCGACGCGATGGGTGACGCCGCGTACGACCTGGAGGTCGGTACCCCCGGCGCCGAGCGCCCCCTCACCGAGCACCGGCACTTCGTGCGTGCCACCGACCGGCTCGTGAAGTTCCAGCTGGCCGAGGGCGGCGAGCTGGTCGCCCGGATCCTGACCGTGGACGACGAGGGTCTGGACGTGGAGGTCCCCGGCGTCAAGGGACGCAAGGCGACCACCCGCCGGCTCGGTTTCCCGGAGATCGGCAAGGCGCGCGTGCAGGTCGAGTTCAACCGCAAGGACAAGGCGGACACGAAGGACATGAAGGAAGAGGAGGAGGCGTAGCCGTGGACATCGACATGAGCGCCCTGCGGGGCTTGGTCCGGGAGAAGGAGATCTCCTTCGACCTGCTGGTCGAGGCGATCGAGTCGGCCCTCCTCATCGCCTACCACCGCACCGAGGGAAGCCGCCGACACGCGCGCGTGGAGCTCAACCGGGAGACCGGGCATGTGACCGTGTGGGCGAAGGAGGACCCCGAGGACCTCGAGGAGGGCCAGGAGGCCCGCGAGTTCGACGACACCCCGTCCGGCTTCGGCCGGATCGCCGCCACCACCGCCAAGCAGGTGATCCTGCAGCGGCTGCGCGACGCCGAGGACGACGCGACGCTCGGCGAGTACGCGGGACGCGAGGGCGACATCGTCACCGGCGTGGTCCAGCAGGGCCGCGACCCGAAGAACGTGCTCGTCGACATCGGCAAGCTGGAGGCCATCCTGCCGGTGCAGGAGCAGGTGCCCGGCGAGACCTACCCGCACGGCATGCGTCTGCGGTCGTACGTCGTCCGGGTGGCCAAGGGCGTCCGCGGGCCGTCCGTCACCCTCTCCCGTACGCACCCCAGTCTGGTGAAGAAGCTCTTCGCCCTGGAGGTGCCGGAGATCGCCGACGGCTCGGTGGAGATCGCCGCGATCGCCCGCGAGGCCGGCCACCGCACCAAGATCGCCGTACGGTCCACCCGTTCGGGTCTGAACGCCAAGGGCGCCTGCATCGGCCCCATGGGCGGCCGGGTGCGCAATGTGATGGGCGAGCTGAACGGCGAGAAGATCGACATCGTCGACTGGTCGGACGACCCGGCCGAGATGGTGGCGAACGCCCTGTCACCCGCTCGGGTGAGCAAGGTGGAGGTCGTCGACCTCGCCGCCCGCTCCGCCCGGGTGACCGTGCCGGACTACCAGCTGTCGCTCGCGATCGGCAAGGAGGGCCAGAACGCCCGCCTCGCCGCCCGCCTCACCGGCTGGCGCATCGACATCCGCCCGGACACCGAGCAGCCGGCCGAGTGATCGGCCGGGAATAGATCCAAGCCGCAGGTCGCTTGGTTTACGACAACAACCGTTCGATCTTTCCCCCGAAGGGGTGAGGTCGCTGCGGGGAGGTAGACTTAACCGTGTCTGGCCGGACGCACACCCGAGCATGCCCTGAACGCACCTGTGTGGGGTGCCGGGAGCGGGCGGCCAAGAACGATCTCCTGCGGATCGTGATGATCGAGGACGCCTGCGCCCCCGATCCTCGCGGTACGCTGCCCGGCCGGGGTGCCTATGTGCATCCCGTCCTGGTCTGTCTCGACCAGGCGGTACGCCGCCGGGCGTTCCCGCGGGCACTGCGCGCGCCGGGAGTGCTCGACACAAAGGCGTTGCGCCGATACGTCGAGCAGACAACAGTTGCTGAGCAGGCAACGCCGTAAGGAAGTGGCGCGCGGACCGTCCGCGTGGCCAGGTACCCCGCGAGTTGGAAGTAGGTCGAGATTGCGATGAGCACTCGATGAGCACGCGATGAGTACGCCCATGAAGTAGCGACGGTCCGGCTTCAACCCGGACCTCAAAGGAGCGAAGTGGCTAAGGTCCGGGTCTACGAACTCGCCAAGGAGTTCGGTGTGGAGAGCAAGGTCGTCATGGCCAAGCTCCAGGAACTCGGTGAATTCGTCCGTTCGGCGTCTTCGACCATCGAAGCGCCGGTTGTACGCAAGCTGACCGATGCCTTCCAGGGCGGTGGCAACGGCAAGTCCGCCGGCAAGCCCGCCCCGCGCAAGGCTTCCCCCAAGCCCGCCGCGCCCTCTCCGGCGCAGGCGGCCCGTCCGGCTGCCCCGAAGCCGGCGGCCCCCAAGCCTCCGACGGCGCCCGCTGCCCCGCAGCCGGCCGCCTCGTCGGCCCCCTCGGCGCCCGCGCCGGCGGCCCCGGGTCCGCGTCCGGTCCCGGGCCCGAAGCCCGCGCCGCGTCCGGCTCCGGCCGCCCCGGAGTTCACCGCTCCGCCGGCCGCTCCGGCCGCGCAGGCCCCGCAGGCTCCGGCCGCGCAGGGCCAGGCCCCGCAGGGCCCGCGTCCCGGCGCCCGTCCCGGTGCGCCGAAGCCCGGCGGCCGTCCCGGCGGTTCCGGCCAGGGCCAGGCGGCCCGTCCGGGCCAGGGCGGCGCGCGTCCCGGTCAGGGTGGCTCGCGTCCGGGTGCCCGTCCGGCCGGTCCGCGTCCGGGTAACAACCCCTTCACGTCCGGTGGCTCCACCGGCATGGCCCGCCCGCAGGCCCCGCGCCCGCAGGGCGGCCCGCGTCCCGGTCCCGGCGGCCCCGGCGGCGGTCCCCGTCCGCAGGCGCCCGGCGCCCAGGGCGGCGGTCCGCGTCCGCAGGGTCCCGGCGGTTCCCGGCCGTCCCCGGCCGGCATGCCCCGGCCGCAGGGCGGCGGTCCGCGTCCCGGCCCGGCCGGTCCGCGTCCGAACCCCGGCATGATGCCGCAGCGTCCCGCTGCCGGCCCGCGTCCCGGTGGCGGTGGCCCCGGCGGCCGCGGTCCCAGTGGCGGCGGTCGTCCCGGTGGCGGTGGCGGTCGTCCCGGTGGCGGCGGCTTCGCCGGCCGTCCGGGCGGCGGCGGTGGTGGCGGCGGCTTCGCCGGCCGTCCCGGTGGTCCCGGTGGCGGTGGCGGCGGCTTCGCCGGCCGTCCCGGTGGTCCCGGCGGTGGTGGCGGCGGTGGCCGTCCCGGCTTCGGCGGGCGTCCCGGCGGTCCCGGTGGCCGCGGTGGCACGCAGGGTGCCTTCGGCCGTCCCGGTGGTCCCGCGCGTCGCGGCCGCAAGTCGAAGCGGCAGAGGCGCCAGGAGTACGAGGCCATGCAGGCCCCGAGCGTCGGCGGCGTGATGCTGCCGCGCGGCAACGGCGAGACCATCCGTCTCTCCCGCGGCGCGTCGCTCACCGACTTCGCGGAGAAGATCAACGCCAACCCGGCGTCCCTCGTCGCGGTCATGATGAACCTCGGCGAGATGGTCACGGCCACGCAGTCCGTCTCCGACGAGACGCTGCAGCTCCTCGCGGGCGAGATGAACTACGCGGTTCAGATCGTCAGCCCCGAGGAGGAGGACCGCGAGCTGCTCGAGTCCTTCGACATCGAGTTCGGCGAGGACGAGGGCGGTGACGAGGACCTGGTGGTCCGTCCGCCGGTCGTCACCGTCATGGGTCACGTCGACCACGGTAAGACGCGACTGCTCGACGCCATCCGCAAGACGAACGTCATCGCGGGCGAGGCCGGCGGCATCACCCAGCACATCGGTGCCTACCAGGTCTCCACCCAGGTCAACGACGAGGACCGCGCGATCACCTTCATCGACACCCCGGGTCACGAGGCGTTCACCGCCATGCGTGCCCGTGGTGCCCGGTCGACGGACATCGCGATCCTGGTCGTCGCGGCCAACGACGGCGTCATGCCGCAGACGGTCGAGGCGCTCAACCACGCCAAGGCGGCCGACGTCCCGATCGTCGTCGCGGTCAACAAGATCGACGTCGAGGGCGCCGACCCGACCAAGGTGCGCGGTCAGCTGACCGAGTACGGCCTGGTGGCCGAGGAGTACGGCGGCGACACGATGTTCGTCGACATCTCCGCCAAGCAGGGTCTGCACATCGACTCGCTGCTGGAGGCCGTGGTCCTCACCGCGGACGCCTCGCTCGACCTGCGGGCCAACCCGGCCCAGGACGCGCAGGGCATCTCGATCGAGTCCCGTCTCGACCGCGGCCGCGGTGCCGTGGCGACGGTCCTCGTCCAGCGAGGCACCCTGCGGGTCGGCGACACGATGGTCGTGGGCGACGCCTACGGTCGCGTGCGCGCCATGCTCGACGACAACGGCAACAACGTGGCCGAGGCCGGCCCGTCGACGCCGGTCCAGGTCCTGGGCCTGACCAACGTCCCGGGTGCCGGCGACAACTTCCTGGTGGTCGACGAGGACCGTACGGCCCGTCAGATCGCCGAGAAGCGCGCCGCCCGCGAGCGCAACGCGGCCTTCGCCAAGCGCACGCGCCGTGTCTCGCTGGAGGACCTGGACAAGGTGCTCAAGGCCGGCGAGGTCCAGCAGCTGAACCTGATCATCAAGGGTGACGCCTCTGGTTCCGTCGAGGCTCTTGAGTCCTCCCTGCTCCAGCTGGACGTCGGCGAAGAGGTCGACATCCGCGTCCTGCACCGCGGTGTCGGTGCGGTCACGGAGTCGGACATCGACCTGGCCATGGGCTCCGACGCCATCGTGATCGGCTTCAACGTCCGCGCGGCCGGCCGCGCGGCGCAGATGGCCGAGCGCGAGGGCGTGGACGTCCGGTACTACTCGGTCATCTACCAGGCGATCGAGGAGATCGAGGCGGCCCTGAAGGGCATGCTCAAGCCGGAGTACGAGGAGGTCGAGCTCGGTACGGCGGAGATCCGCGAGGTCTTCAAGTCGTCCAAGCTGGGCAACATCGCCGGTGTCCTCATCCGCTCCGGCGAGGTCAAGCGCAACACCAAGGCGCGCCTCGTCCGCGACGGCAAGGTCATCGCCGAGAACCTCAACATCGAGGGTCTGCGTCGCTTCAAGGACGACGTCACCGAGATCCGCGAAGGCTACGAGGGTGGTATCAACCTCGGAAACTTCAACGACATCAAGGTCGACGACGTCATCGCGACCTACGAGATGCGGGAGAAGCCGCGGGCGTAACGGCCGACGGTTTGCTGCTGGCCGACGGGGCCTTCGGGTTCCGTCGGCCAGCAGGCCTTTTCCCGCCCGGCCCACGGTGCCGAAACCCTGTCGAGCCACCGGCGGCTACGCGGTACCGTTCTTGGTGTCCCTGGCGCCACACGGCCCGGGGCCACCGATCCCGTACCGGCGGGTGAACCGGCAACACACATGTACGTGGGGACTCTGTCCTTCGACCTCCTCCTCGGCGACGTCCACTCGCTGAAGGAGAAGCGCTCCGTCGTCCGCCCGATCGTCGCCGAACTCCAGCGGAAGTACGCCGTGAGCGCGGCCGAGGTGGACCACATCGACCTCCACCGGCGAGCGATCATCGGCCTCGCGGCGGTCTCCGGAGACGCGGCACACCTCACCGACGTACTGGACCGGTGCGAACGGCTGGTCGCCGCCCGCCCCGAGATAGAGCTGCTGTCCGTGCGACGGCGCTTCCACGGCGACGACGACTGACCACAGAACGCAAGAAGAAGAAAGAACGGGAGACGGACCAGTGGCCGACAACGCGCGGGCGAAAAGGCTGGCGGACCTCATCCGGGAGGTGGTGGCCCAGAAGCTGCAGCGCGGGATCAAGGACCCGCGGCTCGGCTCGCACGTCACCATCACGGACACCCGGGTCACGGGTGACCTCCGGGAGGCGACCGTCTTCTACACGGTCTACGGCGACGAGGAGGAGCGGGCGGCCGCGGCAGCGGGCCTGGAGAGCGCGAAGGGCATCCTGCGCTCCGAGGTCGGCCGCGCGGCCGGTGTGAAGTTCACGCCGACCCTCACCTTCGTCGCGGACGCCCTGCCGGACACCGCCCGGACCATCGAGGACCTCCTCGACAGGGCACGGCAGTCCGACGCGAAGGTCCGCGAGGCCTCCGCGGGAGCGTCCTACGCGGCCGGCGCGGACCCGTACCGCAAGCCGGCGGAGGACGAGACGGACGGCGACGCCGCGGAATGACCCAGAAGCACACCACGCCCGACGGCCTCGTCATCGTCGACAAGCCGTCGGGCTTCACTTCGCACGACGTGGTCGCCAAGATGCGCGGGATCGCCAGGACCCGCCGCGTCGGCCACGCGGGCACCCTCGACCCGATGGCGACCGGCGTCCTGGTCCTCGGTGTCGAGCGCGCCACCAAGCTCCTCGGGCACCTCGCCCTGACGGAGAAGGAGTACCTGGGCACCATCCGCCTGGGCCAGGACACGATCACCGACGACGCCGAGGGCGAGATCACCTCCGCCACCGACGCCTCCAAGGTGACCAGGGACGCCATCGACGCCGGGATCGCCAAGCTGACCGGCGACATCATGCAGGTGCCGTCCAAGGTCAGCGCCATCAAGATCGACGGCGTACGGTCGTACAAGCGGGCCCGCGACGGCGAGGACTTCGAGATCCCGGCCCGCCCGGTGAAGATCTCCTCCTTCACCGTCTACGACGTCCGGGACGCGGTCGCCGACGACGGCACGGCGGTCCTCGACCTGATCGTCTCGGTGGTCTGCTCCTCCGGCACCTACATCCGTGCCCTCGCCCGTGACCTGGGCGCCGACCTCGGCGTCGGCGGTCACCTCACCGCGCTGCGCCGGACGCGGGTCGGACCGTACAAGATCGATGCGGCGAGGACGCTGGACCAGCTCCAGCAGGAGCTGACCGTGATGCCGATCGCGCAGGCCGCACAGGCCGCGTTCCCGCGCTGGCAGGTGGACGCCCGACGCGCCCGGCTGCTCCTGAACGGCGTCCGGCTGGAGATGCCCGAGGCGTACGCGGGCGCCGGTCCCGTCGCCGTCTTCGACCCCGAGGACCGCTTCCTCGCGCTGGTGGAGGAGCAGAAGGGCAAGGCCAAGAGCCTGGCCGTCTTCGGCTGAGCCACCTCGCGCAGCCACCTTGCCGCGCCGGGCGGCAGAGCCCCGGGCGGCTCGTCCGTGGAGCGGCGGCCGGCCACGGGGTGGGCCCCTGCCGCCGCTCCACGGTCCCCCCTCGGTTCCCCCACCTCTAGGGTTATCCACGGACTCCCGCCTATTCACCCGTCCGGGCAGGCGCTCGGAGTGAACCAGGGGAGCGGAAGGGGGCGCTTTCGCCGGGCGATCTGTCCCGCCGATCATCGCGCACCTACCGTCGAGACAGGGACGCGGTAGGGGCGGGGAGGTACGGCCATGGTGGGACGGGGCCCGCGCGCCGCGAGCGGCCGCGGGGCGGTGGCGGACGGTGCGCAGGAGACGGCGGACGGCGTCCGATGGGATCCTCGGGATCGTACAGAGACCCGGGACCCTTGGGATCGTACAGAGACCGGGGACTGTGCCGACACCGGCCACACCACCGGCACCGGACATTTCACCGGTACAGGGCACGCCCCCGGCACGGGACACTTCACCGGCACGGGACACCCCACCGGCTTCGCCACCGGCGCCGGCTGGCCCTCGGGCCGTGCGGGCGGCACCGCCGACGCCACGGATCACGCCACCGGCACAGGCACCGGCGGTGGCACGGATTGCGACACAGGCAGCGGTAGTACCACGGGCTACGCGACCGGCACCGGCCGTCCGACCGGCGCGGACGGTGTCACCGGTCTCACCGGTCTCACCGGCTACACCACCGGCACCGTCGACAGCGCGGGTCTGTCCGGCGCCTCCGCGGCCTCCCGCACCCCCGACGCCGACCCCGGCCCGGACCTCGTACAGATCCGCGACCTCGCAGGCCGCCCCCGCGGCGTCGGCTTCCTCGCCGATCACCAGGGCACCCTGCTCACCGCACACGAGACCGTCGACGGCCTGGCCCGGCTCGTGCTGCAGAACGCGGCCGACCTCACCTGCGTGGTCTCCGCCGCCGACGTCACCCCGCTGCCCGACCTCGGCCTGGCCCTGGTCCGCACCGAGGGCCTGGGCCTGGACCCGCTGCCGCTGACCACGCGGGAGCGGATCGACGCCGGAACCTATGTACGGATCTCCGCGGGCTGCTGGCGCGAGGCGCGGGTGCTGTCGGCGACCGAGGCGACGTACACCGCCACCGATCGCCGCCATCTCCTGCCGGACGCACTGGAGCTGGCCATCGGCACCGCCGGCCGGGACGCGCTGCGCCTCGGCGGCGGCGCGGCCGGCGGACCGGTGGTCGACGCGGAGACCGGCGCGGTCCTCGGTGTCCTCGGCACGGCCCTGCACTCCGCGCAGCGCGACTCGGGATTCGCGGTGCCGCTGCGGCCCGCCGAGGGCCCCCTCGCCGCACTGCTCGCCCGCAACGCGGCCACCGTGCCCGCCTACGGCACCGATCTCAACCTGGCCGGCATCCTGCAGCTGACCGCCACCTCGGTCGGCCAGGACGGCCCCCGGGGCTGCCTCACCGGCGCCGTGGCAGCGGTCGAACGTGCCGGTGTCGCACAGGAGTTGGCCGCCTTCACGGCCGGTGAGCGGACCGTGCTCGGGCTCGTCGGCGCCTCGGGCAGCGGCCGTACGACGGAACTCGCGGCCCTCGCCGCCCGCCGGGCCGGCGGCGGCCTGCCCGCCCCGACGCTGTGGCTGCGCGGGGCCGATCTGGAGGACGCCGACGACTCCGTGGCCGACGCGGCCCGCCGCACCCTGGAACGGGCCGCCCGGATCGTGGCCGCCGCTCGCTCCGCCGAGCCCGCGGACCTCGGCGATCTCGGCCCCGATCACCTGGCCCGCATCGCCGCCCGCGCCGGCCGCCCGCTGCTGCTCCTGCTCGACGGCCCCGAGGAGATGCCTCCCGTCCTTGCCCACCGGCTGCCCGAGTGGACCGGGGCAACGGCCGACTGGCTGCGCGCCACGGGGGCACGCCTGGTGGTGGCGTGCGGGGAGGAGTACTGGGAACGCGCGGGCGCGGAGTTCCCCGCCGGCCTGCTGCACAACCCGGCGGCTTCTGCGGCTTCGGTGGCTTCCGAGGCTTCGGTGACTTCCGGGCGTTCGGCGGCCTCGGCGGCTTCCGTGGCTTCCGTGCCTTCGGCAGCTTCCGAGCCTTCCGCGGCCTCAGCGCCTACCGCCGCTTCCGCCGCTTCCGCCGCTTCGGCCGGCCCAGTGCCGTCCGGGGTTGCCGCCGCCGTGCCGGGGTACTCCGCCCCGCTGCCTCTCCCGCCCTGTCTGTACCTCCCCGACCTGACGGTGGACGAGGCGCTCGCGGCCCGTGCCGGGTACGGCATCCCCGACGGCGCTCTCATCGACCGTGACGCCCGGCATCCGCTCGCCCTCCGTCTGCTGTCCGAGGTCCGGGCCGCCGCCCCCGACGCCCCGGCCGCGGGGCCCCTGACCCGGCACGAGGTGTTCGCCGCGCACCTGGACCTGATGTGTCTGCGGATCGCGGTCCGGCTCGCCGCCGAGAACGGCCTGCGCGGCACGGCCGTACGCCGGCTGGCCGCGCGGGTGGCCGGGCAGGTGCACGAGGCCGCGCGGCGCAGCCTCGGCCCCGGGCAGGGCGAGCTGGACCGCGCCTCCTTCGAGGCGGTGTTCCCCTGGGGGCCCGCCCCGGCCGGGCTCGGCGGCGGCACCGGCTGGGCGTCCGCCGTCCTCACCGAGGGCCTCCTCGTCCCGGCCGGCCGCGGCTACCGCTTCGCGGACGAGGAACTGGCCGACTGGATCCAGGGCATCCACCTCGACCTCGACGAGGCCCTGCACGCCCTGGTCCACCGCCCCCGCCCCGCAGGGCAGACCGCTCCGGTGCCCGTGCCGCACCATCGCATCGGCCCCGTCGTCCAGGCCCTGCTGCTCCTCGCCCGGCAATGCGGCACCCATCAACTGGCGGACCGGCTAAGGGAGTTGACGGACGCCGTGGACCGGGACCCCGGCTCCTGGTGGGCCGCCCGGCTGGTCGCCCGCACCCTGCTCCAGGTCCCGGACGCGACGCCGTACACCGAGGTGCTGCGGCTGCTCGCCGACCGCGTCGTCGCCTGGCGCAGCGCCGGGCGGCCCGTGCCGGGCGATTTCGGTCCCGGCTTCTGGACCGAGCTGCCGGTCTGCGACACCGAGCGGCTGGACCTGCTGCGCCGGCTCGTGCTGGCCGACCAGGCGCCGACGCGGCCCGGCCGGCGCTACCTGGACGCCGTCGCCCGGCTGCTCGCCGCCGCGCCCGCCGTCGTACAGCCGCGGCTGACCTGCTGGTTCGACGACGAACGGCCGCTGCCCGCGACCCCGCACGCCACCGTCGCGACCGCCGCACAGGCGCTGTTGCACACCCATCGGCACGGCGCGCTGGACGACCTCACCGAGGTCCTGGTGACGAGCGCCCACCGGCGTGCCGACGAACTGCTCGCCACCCTCGCCGAGGACGAGCCGTCGGCCGTCTGCCGGGCCGTGGACCGCTGGGCGCACGACGAGCGCCCCGCCCGCCGGGTCGCGGCCATGAGTTTCGGGCTGCGCGCGGCTCCCCACGTCCGTTCCGAGGCCGACCGCGAGCTGCTGCGCTATGCCGCCCTCGCCCTGCTCGCCCGCCCCGCGGACTGCAGCCTGCACGGCGGCGCCCTCGCCCTGCTGATCCGCGATCCGCACACCCGCGACGGGTATCTCGCCCTGGCCCTGCGCCACTTCGCCGACGGCGACCCGCAGCTCCCGCCCACCGCCCTGGCCCCGGCCCTCATCACCCACCCCGAGCCGGTCCTGCAGGCCTTCCGCTCCCGGCTGCACGGGCCGGACGCCGGCGACACGCTGCGCACCCTCACCGACGTGGCCACCCCGGCCCTCGCCCATCGTGTGGCGGCCCTGCTCCGGGAGGCGGTACGGCTGCGCCCGGAGGGCGCCGGCCACCTCGCCGGGCAGATCGCCGCCCAGGTCGACCGCCGCCTCACCCAGGGGCCCACCGCCCGTCCCGTTCTGCTGCCCCTGGTCACCGGCCTGCTCGACGACGCCCCGGAACAGCTTCGCGCGGCCCTCGCCACCGTCCTCGCCGGCGCCGGCACCCCCGCCTGCCGCCCGCTCCGCCGCGAGCTGCTGGAACTGCTGCTCGTCCGGGAACAGGACCCGACCGTGCTGGACGCCGTCCTGCGCGCGGTGGCCGAGCGTGCGGTGGCCGGGCGCGCAGGGACGGAGCGGGCGGGGACCGAGCGCGCGGTGGCCGGGCACGTGGTGGCCGGGCACGGAGACGGCAGGGAGGTGTATGGCGACGCTCGGGAAGCGGAGATCCGCGGGCTCGTCCACCGCACCGGTCTGCTCCTCGTACGCACCCCCGAGGGCGCCACCCGCTTCGACCGCGGCCTGGTCCACCTCGGCCGGCACGTGCCCGGCTTCGCCGCGCGGATGTCCCGCTGGCTGGCCGCCACCCCGGACGACTGGGCCGCCGTGGTGGGCCCGAGCACCCGCCGCACGCTGGAGAACCTCGCAGGGGTCCGCGTACCGGCCTGAACGGCCGCCGTGGCGACGGAGCGAGCGGCGCCCGGGACGTGCGCCCCGTCACAGCCTCCCTACCGATGCGGGCCCGCGGGACCCGGCGTGGCACCCTTAGACCTGCGCAAGTCTTAAGAGTCGATATGGACACGGGTTCGAGGAGCGGTCACAGTGCAGCGCTGGCGTGGCTTGGAGGACATCCCCCAGGACTGGGGGCGCAGCGTCGTCACCATCGGTTCCTACGACGGCGTCCACCGCGGCCACCAGCTGATCATCAAGCACGCCGTGGACCGCGCCCGTGAGCTGGGCGTCCCGGCCGTCGTCGTCACCTTCGACCCGCACCCCAGCGAGGTCGTCCGCCCCGGCAGCCACCCGCCGCTGCTCGCCCCGCACCACCGCCGGGCCGAGCTGATGGCCGGCCTGGGCGTGGACGCGGTCCTCATCCTCCCGTTCACCACCGAATTCTCCAAGCTCTCGCCCGCCGAGTTCGTGGTGAAGGTGCTGGTGGACAAGTTGCACGCGAAGGCGGTCGTCGAGGGCCCGAACTTCCGCTTCGGCCACAAGGCCGCCGGCAACGTCGACTTCCTCACCGAGCAGGGCAAGGTCTACGACTTCGAGGTCGAGCTCATCGACCTGTACGTCACCGGCGAGGCGGGCGGCGGTCTGCCGTTCTCCTCGACCCTGACCCGCCGCCTGGTCGCCGAGGGCGATGTCGAGGGCGCCCGCGAGATCCTGGGCCGGCCGCACCGCGTCGAGGGCGTGGTCGTGCGCGGCGCCCAGCGCGGCCGCGACATGGGCTTCCCGACGGCCAACGTCGAGACCCTCCCGCACACCGCCATCCCCGCCGACGGCGTGTACGCCGGCTATCTGCACGTCGCGGGCGAGGCCATGCCGGCCGCGATCTCCGTCGGCACGAACCCGCAGTTCGACGGCACCGAGCGCACGGTGGAGGCGTACGCCATCGACCGTGTCGGCCTCGACCTGTACGGCCTGCACGTCGCCGTCGACTTCCTCGCGTACGTCCGCGGCCAGGCGAAGTTCGACTCGCTGGACGCCCTGCTGGAGCAGATCGCCGCGGACGTGAAGCGGTGCCGCGAGATCATCGCCGCGGACGAGTAGGGCTCTTCCCGGCCGGCATACGGCAAGCGGCAAGCGGCAAGCGAAGGGCGGCCGGTGCGGAGAACGCACCGGCCGCCCTTCGTCATGCGGTCCTACTGCTGGGGAGGCTGGGGCGGCTGCGGGTAGCCCTGCTGCGGCGGGTACGGCTGGCCGGGGGCCTGCGGCGGGTACGGCTGCTGCCCCGGCTGTCCCGGGTAGGGCTGCTGCGGCGGACCGCCGTACAGGTCCGGGCCGAGGGCCTGGGGGTACGGCTGGCCCGGCATGGGCTGGCCCGGCATCGGCGGGGCGGCCACCGGCGGCGGGTTGCCGTCACTGGTCCACAGCCCGTGCGACTGCTGGTGGCGTACGAAGTCCTCGGCGACCATGGCCGCGAGGTTGAAGTACGCCTCGCGCGTCCGCGGCCGCATCATGTCGAGGTCGACCTCGGCACCGGCGGCCAGATGCTCGTCGAAGGGCACGACCACGACCCCGCGGGTGCGCGTCTCGAAGTGGGACACGATGTCCTCGACCTTGATCATCTTGCCGGTCTCGCGCACCCCGGAGATCACGGTGAGGGACCGCGAGACCAGGTCGGCGTACCCGTGCGCGGAGAGCCAGTCCAGCGTCGTACTGGCGCTGCTCGCACCGTCCACGGACGGCGTGGAGATGATGATCAGCTGGTCGGCGAGATCGAGCACGCCACGCATCGCGCTGTACAGCAGGCCGGTGCCGGAGTCGGTCAGGATGACCGGGTACTGGCGGCCGAGCACGTCTATCGCACGCCGGTAGTCCTCGTCGTTGAACGTGGTCGAGACCGCCGGGTCCACATCGTTGGCGATGATCTCCAGACCGGAGGGCGCCTGTGAGGTGAACCGCCGGATGTCCATGTAGGAGTTCAGGTACGGGATCGCCTGCACCAGGTCACGGATGGTGGCGCCGGTCTCCCGGCGCACGCGCCGCCCGAGCGTACCGGCGTCCGGGTTGGCGTCGATCGCGAGGATCTTGTCCTGGCGCTCGGTGGCCAGGGTGGCGCCGAGCGCGGTGGTCGTGGTGGTCTTGCCCACGCCGCCCTTGAGGCTGATGACCGCGATCCGGTAGCAGGACAGCACCGGCGTGCGGATCAGCTCCAGCTTGCGCAGTCGCTCGGCTTCCTCCTTCTTCCCGCCGAGCTTGAAACGGCTGGATGCCGCGGTGGGCCGCCCGCTCTTCGCCTTCTGCTTCTTGTTGATCAGCCGGTCGGCGGAAAGCTCCACGGCGGCGGTGTAACCGAGCGGCGCGGCACCGGGGTTGGTCGGCTGCCGCTGGTCGTGCTGCACGGCCTGCGGCCACGCGGCCCCGGTCCGCGGATCGACCGGCGCGTGCGGGGCCTGCGGGGCCTGCGGGGCCTGCGGAGGCTGCGGGGCCTGCGGGGCCTGCGGAGGCTGCGGGGCCTGCGGGGCCTGCGGAGGCTGCGGGGCCTGCGGGGCGGCCTGCGGGGCCTGAGGCGCCTGCGGGGGCTGAGGGAACTGCGGGGGCTGCGGTGCTTGCGGGCCCTCGGCCACGGGCGCACCGTCCGGGTGCTGCGGCGGCTGCGGGAAGCCGTAACCGCCCGGCTGGGGCTGGGCGTTGGGGGTGGTGCCGGGATGCGGGAAGCCGTAACCGCCGGGCGGGGTGGGCCCGTTGGGGACCGGCGGCTGGGCCTCGGGGGGCTGCGGGAAGCCGTAACCGCTCGGCGGAGTGGGCGCGTTGGGCGTCGGCGGTTGGGGGACAGGCGGCTGCGGGAAGCCGTAGCCACCCGGTGCGGCGGGTCCGGTCGGGGCCGGCGGCTGGTTCCAGGCGGCCGGCGCGGGCTGCGGGGCCTGCGGGTGGAAAGGCGGCTGCTGTCCGGGCGCACCGCCGGGCCCCTGCGCGGCCGCCGGCTGTGGCCGGCCGGGCACGGGGCCGGGCTGCTGGGGCGCGGCAGGCTGCGGCTGGCCCGGCCACTGGGCCGCCGGAGCGGGCGCTGCGGGCTGGTAGGAGGGCGGCAGCGGGGGCATCCCGCTCGGCGGCGCGGGCGGCGGCGACCAGGCGGGCCGGGCGTCCTCAGGGGCGGGCGGGACGGGGGCCTGCGCCGGGATGGCATCCTCCGGCGCGTCCATCGGGGACGCGCTGTCCTGGGCGGCGGCCTCGGCCACGACGGCGTCGGTGGGCTCGGGGGCGGCGGAGGCACCGTCGTCGGACCGGGAGTCGAGGGACTGCGCGTCCTCGGGCTGCGCGTCGCCGGGACGGGCGTCTTCGGGACTGCCGTGGCCGGGCTCGGCGTCCTTGGACTCGGTGTCCTCGGACTCGGCGTCGGCGATGGAGCCCTCCCGGGCGTCGGCCGCGTCCGTGGCGTCGCGAACGGCGTCGTCCTCGCCGGTGTCCGCGCTCTCCGCCGTGTTCTCGGCCTCGTCTTCGCCCCGGTCCGTTTCCTCGTCACCCGCGCTCTCGTGCCCGGATCCGTCCTCGGCGGACTGCTCGGACGCGTCACCTTCGGCACCGGCACCGGTGCCACCGGCACCGCTGGCACCGTCGGCCGGCTGGTCGGCCGAGCCCGTACCCGAAACCTCCGCGGCGCCCTCCGCGGCGCCCTCCACAGAGCCTTCGGCGGAACCCTCGCCGGAGTCCTCGGAGCCTTCGTCGCCGGATTCGGCCTCCTGCGCGGCCACCCCCGCGCGCTCGGCGATCTCGGCCATCTCACGCTTCAGGGCGACGGCGGAGAAGCGCATGGTGGCCCCGCTCTCCAGGTCCCCGCTGCCCGTCTCCGGCTCGACCGCGGCGGCCGGGGCGGTGGACGCCTCCGGCTGGACCTGGGGGGCGGACTGCGGCCGCTGCAGCTCGAAGCCGTCCGGCAGCCTCGGCATCGACACTGGGCCCCCGGTGGGCGGCGCGGGCGGCACGGGCGCGGCATAGGGCGCGCCCTGGGCCGGCGGGGGCGGAGGCGGCGGTGCGTACGCGGTGCCCTGGGGCGGCGTGTACGGAGTCCCCTGCGGCGGTGCGAAGGGGGCGCCCTGCGGCGGTGCGAAGGGGGCACCCTGCCGCGGATCGTGCGGAGTTCCCTGCGGCGGGGTCGCGTAGGGGTGGGCGGCGGGCGGCTGCGGAGCCGGTCCCGGCACCGGCGTGTTCGACGGGTACGACGGCACCGCGGACGCGGCAGGGCCGCCCGGGTCGCCGGAGCTGTTCGCCCCAGGGACACCCGAGGTACCGGAGGAGCCGGACGCGTCGTCGGACGGATCCGGCGCGTTCTGCGTGTACCAGGCGGGTGGTGCGTAGTCGATGGTGAACTCGCCGGTGGTGTCCAAGGCCTCCGCGTCGGGTTGGTCATCGCCGGGTGTGGCCCAGCCCCCGCGCATCCCGTCCCGATCGCTGCTCACAGTTCCTCCTGGTGTGGTCGAGCACCCTCATGCCGTGCCGAGGCGACCATGTCGTCTGGTTCCGAGTCGTCCGTAGTCGTGCGGGGCAGTCCGATCCGACGGCTCTCCCCCTGGGGCACCGACGACCGGTCGACGGGTCGTGCCATCGCGCCCTCTCCCAGCCTAATCATCACGAGCCGTACCTCGGCAGGCCCGCCCGTCCCCGAGCACATGCCCAAGCATCCCGAACCGCCCCTCCGGTCACGCGACTTGGCGGGGGAAAATGACGGATCAATCAACTGGAAAGTGACAAATAGGAGAGCTTTGCTCCCGTGAGCAAAGGGGACAGGAAGGGGCAGTTCCGTCCATCCGGCGGCAGGAGCGGAGTTCGCCCACAGGCCGGTTGGGGCTGTGGGACCCGTTTACTAGAGTGACGGCATTGCGAAAACGAATGCTTGAGCGGCGCGCTTGCCGCAAGCGGGGGACGAGTACGGGAGAGGCGCAAGGTGCTGCCTGAAGCGGGTCCGGCACGCGCCTCCGTCGCCGATCCGCCTCCTCGCAGCTCGCCAAGTCGCCATCGGGCGCCCCTGCTTCTGCGACCGGAGCAGCCCCGAAGCCGCCCGGCGGCGCACAGCCAAGACGACGTACAGCTCTCGCGAAGGGGAGTGCCTCACCGTGGGCTTCGGACCACCCTCGTCCATGTACACCCAGTCGGCCCTGGCCGCCGGCGACTCCCGGTCCAGACGGCGTAGACGCGTCCTCGGAGGGATCGTCGCGGCGGTGGTCGTCCTCGCCTGCCTCGGCGCGGGTCTGATCTGGTACGGCTCGGGCGGACACACCAAGGGGCGGACCGACGCCAAGGCGGTCGCGCAGGCCCCGGACGCCATACGCGAGACCGTGGAGAAGGCCCCCGTCTCACCGGAGGGCCAGACCGTCGTGAAGCACGAGGAGAATGGCCTCACCGGCAATAAGCAGCGACTCGCACCCGGCACTTGGGCCACGGGCAAGATCCTCGCCCGGGCCGTCGCCGACCACATCGAGGGCTACAGGATCGAGCCCCATCCCGACTGGGACGCGAAGACCTGGAGCCTCCAGCTCGACGGCCATGTCTGCGCCACCAGCCGCGACGTCACCGCCGACGGCCGTACCGCGGTCGTCGTGCAGCCCGCACGCGCCAAGTCCTCCGGCAAGAACGGCGTCTGCGACGAGGTGGTCATGGTCGACCTCGACACCGGCAAGAAGCTCTGGCAGAAGAAGATGCCGTCCGCCGACTTCGCCTACGTCACCAACACCAACATCGCGCTGACCCAGGGCGTCGTGGCCATCGCCTGGGACCTCGGGTCGGTGGCGTACGACATGGCCGACGGCAAGCAGCTGTGGAACACCACGGTCGCCTCGTCCCAGTGCCACGACAACGGCTACGCGGGCGGACGGGCCCTGCTGGCCCTCGTCAAGTGCGGCGAATGGGAGGACACCACCTACCGGGTGGAGAAGCTGGACCCGCGCACCGGCAAGACCCTGTGGCGGTACTCGGTCAGCAAAGGCATCAAGCAGGTCTACCTGCCGTCCGCCGACCCGCCCGTGCTCGCCGTGGAGGCGGGGGACTACGCCATCACCGACCTGATCACGCTGGACTCCGGGACCGGCGAGGAGCAGGCCCGGATCTCGATGACGAAATACGAGCCCCAGTGCAGCGACGACATGTACTTCGGCATCGTCGCCAAGTGCTACGGCATGGTGGTCGGCCGCGACCGGATCTTCGTCATGAGCAAGGACGGCGACGACATCGCGAAGCCGCAGAACAAGATCACGGCCTTCGACGTCAAGAAGGGCACCGCTGTCGCTACGTTCGAGGGCCGTATGGCCCAGTCGGTTCTCCCGGTCCGTATGAACGGTGACGACCTGATCATCTACCGCAAGAGCCTGGACGCCATCCAGCCCTCGGCCGTAGTGGACTGGAACCTCCGCACGAACAAGGAGACCCCGTACCTCCTGTTCCAGCTTCCGGAGGACGACACCCAGATCGACAATCCAGATGAGTCGGACATCATCTATGAGCAGGGCCGTGTCTTCTTCGCTCACCGCTCGCTCGAACAGGACGACGTCCATTCGAAGGACCCGGTCCTGTCGGTGATCGGCGTGGGCACCGCGGGGCTGCTCCAGCACTGACACGCGCAAGGGGGCGGCACGCACGCGTGCCGCCCCCTTCTGCAACGGTGTGTCACCGCTTTCCCCAACGGTGTGTCACCGCGCGTCGGGCTCTCCGTCGTGCGGCATCGGCTGCAGATCGAACTCCCCGTCCCGGGCCCCCAGCACGAACGCCCGCCACTCCGCCTCGGTGTACCGCAGCACCGTGCCGTGGTCGAGCGAGGAACGCATCGCCACCGCCCCGTCGGGCAGATACGCGATCTCGACCCGCTCCTCGTGCTCCTCGGTCCCCGGCGCGCCGTGCCACTCGACGCCCGAGATGTCGAGCGCGTACAGCTCGTCCCGCTCCCGCTCCTTGCGCGCCTTGATCTCCGCTTCCGTCTCCGTCATGGTGCAGTGATCCCTTTCCGGCGTGAGTACGGTCCGGCGCTCACCCTAGTGGCCGCTCGCGTCCCACCTGGGCGGTTTCAGAACCCGGGGAAAGATGCCGGCCACGTGCTGGTACCCTGAGTGACGGCCGTTCGTGTACGCACCCCTGGAGCCACGGCTCTGGCTGGCCGCGCCCGACGGACCCCGCCTCCCGAGTAACGGAAGCTTCCCCGAGATGTAGACCGGGGGCACTCGGTGGCACTCAACAGACTAATGAGGAGTACGCGTGTCGCTCGACGCCGCTACGAAGAAGCAGATCATGTCCGAGTTCGGTACCAAGGAGGGTGACACCGGCTCCCCCGAGGTCCAGGTCGCTCTGCTCTCCCGCCGGATCTCCGACCTGACGGAGCACCTCAAGACCCACAAGCACGACCACCACTCCCGTCGTGGCCTGCTGATCCTCGTCGGTCAGCGCCGCCGCCTTCTCCAGTACCTGGCGAAGAAGGACATCCAGCGCTTCCGTGCGCTGGTCGACCGCCTCGGCATCCGCCGCGGTGCGGCGGGCGCCAAGTAAGACGCCATGACAGGGAGCGGTTCCCGGTAGCACACCCGGGGCCGCTCCCTTCGTCGTACATGCGGAAACGTGCGGAGTGTCACTCACGCTTTGTAGTGTGGTAGCAAAACGCAGTACGTACGACACAGCACGACAACGCACGACAACGAACGAGGAGAAGCGCACCTCGCCGCCGCCGGTCCTCGGTAGTGGCCCCCGGGGGGAAGCGAACCCCGGGTGCTTCGATCGAAGACCGGCCCGCACCAGACGGCGCGCTTCTCCGCCACCGTCCCCCTGCCACACGGGCAGCCAAGGGACGAAAGACGATATGTAACGGAGAAAACGCTAGTGGAGAACGAGACCCACTACGCCGAGGCCGTCATCGACAACGGCCCCTTCGGCACCCGCACGATCCGCTTCGAGACGGGCCGCCTGGCCAAGCAGGCCGCCGGCTCCGCCGTGGCGTACCTGGACGACGACACCATGGTGCTGTCGGCCACCACCGCCTCCAAGAACCCCAAGGACCAGCTCGACTTCTTCCCGCTGACGGTGGACGTCGAGGAGCGGATGTACGCGGCCGGGAAGATCCCCGGTTCCTTCTTCCGCCGTGAGGGCCGTCCCTCCGAGGACGCCATCCTCACCTGCCGTCTCATCGACCGTCCGCTGCGCCCGTCCTTCAAGAAGGGCCTGCGCAACGAGATCCAGGTCGTCGCCACGATCATGGCGCTCAACCCCGACCACCTGTACGACGTCGTGGCGATCAACGCCGCCTCCGCGTCCACCCAGCTGGCCGGTCTGCCCTTCTCCGGCCCGATCGGCGGCGTCCGCGTCGCGCTGATCCGCGGCCAGTGGGTCGCCTTCCCGACGCACACCGAGCTGGAGGACGCCGTCTTCGACATGGTCGTCGCCGGCCGTGTCCTGGAGGACGGCGACGTCGCGATCATGATGGTCGAGGCCGAGGCCACCGAGGGCACCATCAAGCTCGTCGAGAGCGGCTCCGAGGCGCCGACCGAGGAGGTCGTCGCCGCCGGTCTGGAGGCCGCGAAGCCCTTCATCAAGGTCCTGTGCCGCGCCCAGGCGGACCTCGCCGCGAAGGCCGCCAAGCCGACCGGCGAGTTCCCGATCTTCCTGGACTACCAGGACGACGTCTTCGAGGCCCTGACGGCCGCCGTCCGCCCCGAGCTGGCCCAGGCGCTCACCATCGCCGGCAAGCAGGAGCGCGAGGCCGAGCTGGACCGCGTCAAGGGTCTCGCCGCCGAGAAGCTCCTGCCGGAGTTCGAGGGCCGCGAGAAGGAGATCTCCGCCGCGTACCGCTCGCTCACCAAGCAGCTGGTCCGCGAGCGTGTGATCAAGGAGAAGAAGCGCATCGACGGCCGCGGTGTCACCGACATCCGCACGCTGGCCGCCGAGGTCGAGGCCATCCCGCGGGTGCACGGCTCCGCGGTGTTCGAGCGTGGCGAGACCCAGATCCTGGGCGTCACCACCCTCAACATGCTCCGCATGGAGCAGCAGCTGGACACCCTCTCCCCGGTGACCCGCAAGCGCTACATGCACAACTACAACTTCCCGCCGTACTCCACCGGTGAGACCGGCCGCGTCGGCTCCCCGAAGCGCCGCGAGATCGGCCACGGCGCCCTCGCCGAGCGCGCCCTCGTGCCGGTCCTGCCGACGCGCGAGGAGTTCCCCTACGCGATCCGCCAGGTCTCCGAGGCGCTGAGCTCCAACGGCTCGACGTCCATGGGCTCGGTCTGCGCCTCCACCATGTCGCTGCTGAACGCCGGTGTGCCGCTGAAGGCCCCCGTCGCCGGTATCGCCATGGGTCTGATCTCCCAGGACATCGACGGCGAGACGCACTACGTCACCCTCACCGACATCCTCGGTGCCGAGGACGCCTTCGGTGACATGGACTTCAAGGTCGCCGGCACGAAGGAGTTCGTGACCGCCCTCCAGCTCGACACCAAGCTGGACGGCATCCCGGCCTCCGTCCTGGCCGCGGCCCTCAAGCAGGCCCGCGACGCCCGCCTGCACATCCTCGACGTGATGATGGAGGCCATCGACCGGCCCGACGAGATGAGCCCGCACGCCCCGCGGATCATCACCGTCAAGATCCCGGTCGACAAGATCGGCGAGGTCATCGGCCCCAAGGGCAAGATGATCAACCAGATCCAGGAGGACACGGGCGCCGAGATCACCATCGAGGACGACGGCACGATCTACATCGGTGCCGCCGACGGTCCCTCGGCGGAGGCCGCCCGCGCCACGATCAACGGCATCGCCAACCCGACGATGCCCGAGGTCGGCGAGCGCTACCTGGGTACGGTCGTCAAGACGACCACCTTCGGTGCGTTCGTCTCCCTGCTGCCCGGCAAGGACGGTCTGCTGCACATCTCGCAGATCCGCAAGCTGGCCGGCGGCAAGCGCGTGGAGAACGTCGAGGACGTCCTCGGTGTGGGCCAGAAGGTCCAGGTCGAGATCGCCGAGATCGACTCCCGCGGCAAGCTCTCCCTCATCCCGGTGATCGAGGGCGAGGAAGGCTCTGACGAAGCGAAGGACGACGCCGAGCAGTGACGTCCCGTAGCTCCAAGGTGACGGCCCGCCCCTCTTCGGAGGCGCGGGCCGTCGCCCGTACCCAAACCCTCATCAAGGGCCAGAACGGCATCGGCACGGTCCGTAAGACCACCCTCCCGGGCGGCCTGCGCATCGTCACCGAGACCCTGCCCTCGGTCCGCTCCGCGACCTTCGGAATCTGGGCGCACGTCGGCTCCCGCGACGAGACCCCGGCCCTGAACGGCGCCACGCACTACCTGGAGCACCTGCTCTTCAAGGGCACGCACCGGCGCAGCGCACTGGACATCTCCGCCGCCCTCGACGCCGTCGGCGGCGAGATGAACGCGTTCACGGCGAAGGAGTACACGTGCTACTACGCGCGCGTGCTCGACACCGACCTGCCGCTCGCCATCGATGTCGTCTGCGACATGCTGACCGGCTCGCTGATCCGGGAGGAGGACGTCGACGTCGAGCGCGGCGCGATCCTCGAAGAGATCGCGATGACCGAGGACGACCCGGGCGACTGTGTGCACGACCTGTTCGCGCACACCATGTTCGGCGACAACGCCCTCGGCCGCCCGGTCCTCGGCACGGTCGACACGGTCAACGCCCTGTCCGCCGACCGCATCCGCCGCTTCTACAAGAAGCACTACGACCCGACCCACCTCGTGGTCGCCTGCGCCGGCAACATCGACCACGCCAAGGTCGTACGACAGGTCCGTGCGGCCTTCGAGAAGGCGGGTGCCTTCAGGAACCTGGACGTGCAGCCGATCGCCCCGCGCGACGGCAGCCGCAGGATCCGCACGTCCGGCAAGGTCGAACTGCTCGGCCGCAAGACCGAGCAGGCCCATGTCGTCCTCGGCATGCCCGGCCTCGCCCGCACCGACGACCGCCGCTGGGCCATGGGCGTGCTCAACACCGCCCTCGGCGGCGGCATGTCCTCCCGCCTCTTCCAGGAGGTCCGGGAGAAGCGCGGCCTCGCCTACAGCGTGTACTCGTACACCTCGGGCTTCGCCGACTGCGGCCTGTTCGGCGTGTACGCCGGCTGCCGGCCCAGCCAGGTGCACGACGTGCTGAAGATCTGCCGTGACGAACTCGACCACGTCGCCGCCAACGGCCTCACCGACGACGAGATCGTCCGCGCCATAGGACAGCTCCAGGGCTCCACCGTCCTCGGCCTGGAGGACACCGGCGCGCTGATGAACCGTATCGGCAAGAGCGAGCTGTGCTGGGGCGAGCAGATGTCCGTCGACGACATGCTGGACCGGATAGCCGCGGTCACCCCGGACGAGGTCCGCTCGGTCGCCGGCGACATCCTGGGACAGCGCCCGTCGCTGTCGGTCATCGGCCCGCTGAAGGACAAACAGGCCGCACGCCTGCACGACGCCGTCGCCTGACCCACCTCCCGTAAGGAACGAAGAAGATGAGCAAGCTGCGCGTGGCGGTCCTCGGTGCCAAGGGCCGGATCGGGTCCGCGGCGGTCAAGGCGGTCGAGGCCGCCGAGGACATGGAGCTGGTCGCCGCCCTGGGCCGGGGCGACAAGCTCCAGACCCTGGCGGAGACCGGCGCCCAGGTCGCCGTGGAGCTGACCACCCCCGACTCCGTCATGGACAACCTCGACTTCTGCGTGCGCCACGGCATCCACGCGGTCGTCGGTACGACGGGCTGGACCGAGGAGCGCCTCGCGCAGCTGACGGGCTGGCTGGACCGGTCCCCGCAGACCGGTGTGCTCATCGCGCCGAACTTCTCCATCGGCGCCGTGCTGACGATGAAGTTCGCGCAGATCGCCGCGCCGTACTTCGAGTCGGTCGAGGTGGTCGAGCTGCACCACCCGAACAAGGTGGACGCTCCGAGCGGTACGGCCACGCGCACCGCTCAGCTCATCGCCGAGGCCCGCCGGGCCGCGGGCACGGCCCCGGCACCGGACGCCACGGCGACGGCCCTGGACGGCGCGCGGGGCGCCGACGTGGAGGGGATCCCGGTCCACGCCGTCCGCCTGCGCGGCCTCCTGGCCCACCAGGAGGTACTGCTCGGCGGCGAGGGCGAGACCCTGACCATCCGCCATGACTCCCTGCACCACAGCAGCTTCATGCCGGGCATCCTGCTCGGTGCCCGCCGCGTGGTGACCACTCCGGGCCTGACCTTCGGCCTGGAACACTTCCTGGACCTGAACTGAGCCGGAAGACGTCATGCGCGCGAAGATCACCTACCTCGTCACGGCGGCCGTCCTGGTCTTCTACTTCGTCCTGGTCGGCAGCCGCGGCATCATGCTCATCCAGTCCGGCACGGTCCTCACCGTCACCTTCGGCGTGGCGGTGCTGATCCTGCCGGTCATCGGACTGTGGTTCCTGTGGAAGAACACCCAGTTCGTCCGCAAGGCCAACCAGCTCGCCGCCGCCCTCGACGCCGAGGGCGGACTGCCCGTGGACGAGCTGCGGCGCACCCCGGGCGGCCGGATCGACCGCGACTCGGCGGACGAGGTGTTCGCCCGTCGCAAGGCCGAGACCGAGGCGTCCCCGGACGACTGGCGCTGCTGGTTCCGCCTCGCCGTCGCCTACCACGACGCCCGCGACACCCCACGCGCCCGCAAGGCGATGCAGAGGGCCATCGCCCTGCGCGAAGGACGTCCCGTCGAGGCCTGACCGAACGCGCCCCAGGCGGCACGCGTGGGCGCCGGGCACCCCCTCCGGGGGAGGCCGTACGTATGCCGGTGGCGGTCAGCCGTTCCCGTGCCCGTACTCCGCCGCCCAGGCCTCCACCGTGTCCGCCGCCCGGTCGAACGCCGCCGGCCGGCCCAGGAAGTCCAGCGTGTGCGTCGTCAGCAGCGGCGCCGTGTCCCCGGCCGGCCGGTCCTTGCGTACGAGCGTCAGTGCCTGCCCCTGCACCGTGCGGGGCAGTCCCAGCCAGCGCACCGGCTGCTGCACCGTCCGCACGGAGAGCACCCGCGCCCACGGCGCCGTACGCGTCACCAGAAGACCGACATGACGCAGTCCGCGGCTGCTCACCCACACACCCATGCGCAGCAGGCGAAGCGCGCAGGCGATGACCACCAGCGCCAGGACGAGGACCGTCGCAGCGGAGGAGACCGAGCCGGTCAGGGCGATGACGACCGCGGCGAACAGCACGAAGGCGGCCAGCAGCAGCACCAGTGCCGCCACACCCACACGCCAGGGACCCGGACGATAGGGACGCCGCCAGCGCTCCCGGTCGTCGTACGGCAGCGCGCTCTCGGAAGCGGCCTCAAAGGTGCGGTCGGCCGACAGGATGGACAGGGGCACGGCTGATCCTCACTCGATCCTCGCGTGGGCTGTGCCCGGTGAGGCTATCCGCCGTCGTTCCCGCTCACCACCCGAGGGCGGCCGGAAGAGTCAGTGTCCCTCGGAGGCCTGGGACTGCTGCGTCGGCGCATCGGACGGCGTGGACATCGCCGGCATACCGAGGATCAGGGCCCCTATCAGCCCCGCGACGATGGTGAGTCCCAGCAGCGAACGCCCGGCTATCTCCCCGAACGACGCCCGCTGACGGGGCGGGGGAGTGATATTGCTGCGGAAGCTCTCTGCCTCGGCCAGGAAGGCGAAGGGTACGGGCTCGCGCCGACGGAACATCGGGGGTACGTCTCCTTTCGGGGTCGAACGAACGGCTCTCACCGATACAGACGCTCGATTGACACAAAAGGTGCCCATGTCGGAAAAAATCCATGGTGGGTTTTCCGAGGGCATGTTCTGAGGCCACGTACTGCGTGGGCCGGGCGGGGGCCCCGTAAGGTGGGCGCGAACCACAGCTGTGATGGGAAGGACCCCAACCCCCGTGACCACCCCCGAGTCGCTCCCCGAGTCGCTCACGTTCCGCAGTGACGTCACCGTCGAGCTCGTGAAGTCCAGCGCTTCCGACGCCGACGTCCTCTTCGCCGCGCGGGTCTCCACCGCCGGAGAGCAGTCCCTGGACGAGCTGAAGAAGGACCCCGAGCGCTCCAAGGGCCTGATCAACTACCTGATGCGCGACCGGCACGGCAGCCCGTTCGAGCACAACTCGATGACGTTCTTCATCAGCGCCCCGATCTTCGTCTTCCGCGAGTTCATGCGGCACCGGGTCGGCTGGTCGTACAACGAGGAGTCCGGTCGCTACCGCGAGCTGGAGCCGGTCTTCTACGTGCCCGACGCCTCCCGCAAGCTCGTGCAGCAGGGCCGCCCGGGCAAATACGTCTTCGTCGAGGGCACCCCGGCCCAGCAGGAGGCCGTCGGCAGCACCCTGCGGGAGTCGTACGAGCAGTCGTACACCGCCTACCAGAAGATGCTCGCCGAGGGGGTCGCCCGCGAGGTCGCCCGCGCCGCCCTGCCCGTGGGCCTCTACTCGTCGATGTACGCCACCTGCAACGCCCGCTCCCTGATGCACTTCCTCGGCCTGCGCACCCAGCACGAGCTGGCCAAGGTGCCGTCCTTCCCGCAGCGGGAGATCGAGATGGTCGGCGAGAAGATGGAGGCGCAGTGGGCGCAGCTCATGCCGCTGACGTACGCCGCCTACAACGCGAACGGGCGCGTGGCCCCGTAAGAAAGGCCTACGAAGCCCTGTTCCCCCACCAGGAACGGATGTACGCATCAGCCGGGCGAAGTGTCCGTATTGCGGCATTTGGAGAAGTTCATCTAGCCTGATCAAACGGACCCGGCACTGCTTGAACCCCCGAGCAGGCAGTGCCGGGCTCCGCATTTGTCCTGACTTTCCCGGCACCCCACGGGCAGACCACGCATGGAGCACCGAGTAGCGTGTTACCCATGGCTCCGACCTCGACTCCGCAGACCCCCTTCGGGCGGGTCCTCACCGCCATGGTCACGCCCTTCACGGCGGACGGCGCACTCGACCTCGACGGCGCGCAGCGGCTCGCCGCCCACCTGGTGGACGCAGGCAACGACGGCCTGATCATCAACGGCACCACCGGCGAGTCCCCCACCACGACCGACGCGGAGAAAGCGGACCTGGTACGAGCCGTACTGGAGGCGGTCGGCGACCGCGCCCACGTCGTGGCCGGCGTCGGCACCAACGACACCCACCACAGTCTGGAGCTGGCCCGCGAGGCCGAGCGGGTCGGCGCCCACGGCCTCCTCGTCGTCACGCCGTACTACAACAAGCCCCCGCAGGAGGGCCTGTACCGGCACTTCACGGCGATCGCGGACGCCACGGGCCTGCCCGTCATGCTCTACGACATCCCCGGCCGCAGCGGCGTCCCGATCAACACCGAGACGCTCGTCCGGCTCGCCGAGCACCCCCGGATCGTCGCCAACAAGGACGCCAAGGGCGACCTCGGCCGCGCCAGCTGGGCCATCGCCCAGTCCGGTCTCGCCTGGTACTCCGGCGACGACATGCTGAACCTCCCGCTGCTGTCGGTGGGCGCGGTGGGCTTCGTCTCGGTCGTCGGCCACCTCGTCACCCCCGACCTGCGCGCCCTCGTGGACGCGTACACCTCGGGCGACGTCGTCAAGGCCACCGAGATCCACCAGAAGCTGCTCCCGGTCTACACCGGCATGTTCCGCACCCAGGGCGTCATGACCACCAAGGCCGCCCTCGCCCTCCAGGGTCTGCCCGCGGGCCCGCTGCGCTCGCCCATGGTCGAGTGCTCGCCCGAGGAGATCGCCCAGCTCAAGATCGATCTTGCTGCCGGCGGGGTACAGCTCTGACAACAGACTTGGCACCACACGGGCTTCACAACTGAAGAACAACAGAAGAAGCGGGCCACCGGTGCCCGCACCCACAACGACAACTGCTTCTGCACGAACGTCTCACGCGCCACGTGCCCGACCGGTACGTGGCGTGTGTGGTGAGGAGAGTCTTTTGAGTCATCCGCATCCTGAACTCGGCCCGCCCCCGCCGCTCTCCGAAGGAGGCCTGCGGGTCACCCCGCTCGGCGGTCTCGGTGAGATCGGCCGAAACATGACGGTCTTCGAGTACGGCGGCCGTCTGCTGATCGTCGACTGCGGAGTGCTCTTCCCCGAGGAGGAGCAGCCCGGAATCGACCTGATCCTGCCGGACTTCTCGTCCATCCGGGACCGCCTCGACGACATCGAGGGCATCGTCCTCACCCATGGTCACGAGGACCACATCGGCGGTGTCCCGTTCCTGCTCCGCGAGAAGCCGGACATCCCGCTGATCGGCTCCAAGCTGACCCTCGCTCTGATCGAGGCCAAGCTCCAGGAGCACCGGATCCGTCCGTACACCCTGGAGGTGGCCGAGGGGAACCGCGAGCGCATCGGGCCCTTCGACTGCGAGTTCATCGCCGTCAACCACTCCATTCCGGACGCGCTGGCCGTCGCCATCCGCACCCCCGCCGGCATGGTGGTGCACACCGGTGACTTCAAGATGGACCAGCTCCCGCTGGACAACCGTCTCACCGACCTGCACGCCTTCGCGCGGCTGAGCGAGGAGGGCATCGACCTCCTGCTCACCGACTCCACGAACGCCGAGGTCCCGGGCTTCACCCCGCACGAGCGCGACATCTCCAATGTGCTGCGCCAGGTCTTCGCGAGCGCCCGTAAGCGGATCATCGTGGCGAGCTTCGCCAGCCACGTCCACCGCATCCAGCAGATCCTGGACGCGGCCCACGAGTACGGCCGCCGGGTCGCCTTCGTCGGCCGCTCCATGGTCCGCAACATGGGCATCGCGAGGGACCTCGGCTATCTGAAGGTCCCGCCGGGCCTGGTCGTCGACGTCAAGACGCTCGACGACCTCCCCGACCACGAGGTGGTCCTGGTCTGCACCGGTTCCCAGGGCGAGCCGATGGCGGCTCTGTCCAGGATGGCCAACCGCGACCACCAGATCCGCATCGTCGACGGGGACACGGTCATCCTGGCCTCGTCCCTGATCCCCGGAAACGAGAACGCGGTCTACCGCGTGATCAACGGCCTGACCCGCTGGGGCGCCAACGTCGTCCACAAGGGCAACGCCAAGGTGCATGTCTCCGGTCACGCGTCCGCGGGCGAGCTGCTGTACTTCTACAACATCTGCCGCCCGAAGAACCTGATGCCGGTGCACGGAGAGTGGCGCCACCTGAGGGCGAACGCGGAGCTCGGCGCCATGACGGGCGTCCCGCACGACCGGATCGTCATCGCCGAGGACGGCGTGGTGGTCGACCTGGTCGAGGGCAGGGCCAAGATCTCCGGCAAGGTCCAGGCCGGATACGTCTACGTCGACGGCCTCTCCGTCGGCGACGTCGGCGAACCGGCCCTCAAGGACCGCAAGATCCTCGGCGACGAGGGCATCATCTCGGTCTTCGTGGTCGTCGACTCCTCCACCGGCAAGATCACCGGCGGCCCGCACATCCAGGCGCGCGGCTCCGGTATCGAGGACTCGGCCTTCGCCGATGTCACCCCGAAGATCGCGGAAGTGCTGGAGCGGTCCGCCCAGGACGGCGTGGTGGAGCCCCACCAGCTGCAGCAACTCATCCGGCGCACCCTCGGCAAGTGGGTCTCGGACACCTACCGCCGCCGGCCGATGATCCTCCCGGTGGTCGTGGAGGTCTGACGCCTCGTCGGAGCATTCACCCGAGCGGGGCGCCTCGATTTGCATCGGGGCGCCCCGCTCCAGTACGTTTACGGCTCCGCCTCACCGGGAACCCCAGCACTTCATGTGCTGGACACAGGCTCCTGGAGCCGGGTGGGAAAACCGACTCAGAACTTCTGATAAAGTCGGAACCGCCGGAAAGGAAACCGCGAGAAAGACGCGGGGAACTGG
>NZ_BMVG01000013.1 GCF_014650595.1 Streptomyces alanosinicus | reverse complement strand
GGTCGGCCGCCCGCCCGTGGTCGCCGTACGCGACGGCCTCGCCCGCCTGCTGGTCCGCCGCGAGTCCCTGGAGGACATCCGCAGCCGCGACGTGGGCCTCTGACTCCGGGTGGCCTTTGGGCCGTAGCCCCTTGAGACCCCCGGGCGGGTCGGCCCATCCTTCCCTCGCCGACCGACCCGCCCGGGTCACACCCGCGGGCGCACGAGCGCCGCAGACCGCAGAGCGCACCCCGCTGACCGGGTCCGGCCGCCCGCGACGCAGCGCGGGTGGTCAAACGGGCAGATCGACAGTGACCGTAGCCCCGCCCCCCGCGTTCTCCGCACGCGCGCTGCCTCCATGAGCCGTAGCCACCGCCTGCACGAACGCGAGCCCCAAGCCGGACCCCTCGCTCGTGCGGCTGGCCTCCGCCCGGGCGAAACGGTCGAACGCCCGGGGAAGGAACCCGGGCGGAAAACCCGGCCCCTCGTCCGCGACGCTCAGCCGCAGCCTGCCCTCCTCGACCGTGGCCGTCAGACGGACGGCCCCGCGCCCGTGGCGCAGCGCGTTGCCGACGAGGTTGCCGATGGCGGGGACCAGCCAGCGGGTGTCGACGTCGACGGTGGCGTCCGCCGCGTCGGCGGTCAGGGCGCGCCCGGACCGTTCGGCGCCGGGCAGATGCGGGGCCACGGCGGTCTTCACCAGGTCGGCCAGTCGTACGGGTGCCCGGGTCAGATGGTCGGTGCTGCCGAGTTCCTCCAGGTCCAGCAGGGCGTTGGAGAGGTCGATGAGGCGCTGCACCTCGGCGTCCACCGAGCGCAGCGTCTGGTTGAGCTCCTCGGCCGGGCGGGGGCGGTGCAGTGCGACGTCGACCTCGGCCCGCAGCAGGGCGAGCGGGGTGCGCAGCTCGTGGCTGGCGTCGGCGACGAACCGGCGCTCGCGGGCGGCGGCCGCCGCGAGGCGGTCCAGCATGCGGTTGAGGGTGTGGCCGAGGCGGGTGATCTCGTCGTCGCGGTCGGCGGGCACATCGAGGCGCAGGTGCTGCGCGCCGTCGGCGAGCGTCGCCGCCGCCGTGCGGTAGCGCTCGACGGGACGCAGCGCGGCGCGGGCCGTGCGGTAGCCGACGTACGAGGCGGCGATCAGGGCCAGTCCGGAGGCCAGGGCGAGCTGGGCGAGGAGTTCGCGCAGCGCCTCGTCGCGGTGCCCGCGCCGGACGGCGGCGACGACGACGCGGGTCGTCTTGCCGGTCGTGACGCGTTCGGCCTGCAGACGCAGCGTGTCCGGGGTGATCGGCAGCAGGGAGCCGACGTCGCGGCGCACCAGGCGCCCTCGGACGGCCGCGTCGAGTTCGGCGGGGGTGAGCAGGGGCCGGTGGCCGACGGCGGCGCTGGCGGCGAGGTCCCGGCCGTGGGGGTCGAGGATCTGGTAGAGGCTGCCGCTGGGGCCCGGCGGCAGCGCGGTGCCGGTGTGCAGGGAGCGTTCGAGGCTGTGCCGGTAGGCGGCGAGGTCGTCGTGGAGCTGCTGGTCGAGGGCGGTCTGGACGCGCCAGTAGACCAGCCAGGCCGTGCCGGTCAGCACGAGGGACATGGTGACGGCGACAGCCAGCACGAGCCGCGTGACGACGGGCAGCCGCCCGAACCAGGCCCGGGGCCCGCCGGCCAGGGGCATGGGCCCGCCCGGCAGGGTCACGGGGTGGTCTCCAGCCGGTAGCCGCGTCCGCGCAGGGTCGTGATCGTCGTACGGTCGAAGGCGCGGTCGACCTTCGCGCGCACCTTGGAGACGTGCACGTCTATGGCGTTGCTGCGCAGGTCGGTCTCGCCGTCCCAGACCTCGTCGAGCAGCTGCAGCCGGGTCACCACCCGGCCCGCGTGCTCCATCAGCACCCGCAGGACCGCGAACTCCCGCCGGGACAGGCCGAGTTCGGTGTCCGCCCGCCAGGCGCGCTGCTGCGCGGGGTCGAGGACGAGGTCGCCGACCTCGAGGCGGCCGGAGCAGTCGGGGCGGCGCCGGGATATCGCCCGCAGCCGGGCCAGCAGTTCCTCCAGCGCGAACGGCTTGACCACGTAGTCGTCGGCGCCGGCGTCCAGCCCCGCGACCCGTTCGCTGATCGCGCCGCGCGCGGTGAGCAGGATCACGGGCACGTCGATGCCCTCACCGCGCAGCGTGCGGCACACCTCGACGCCGTCCGTGCCGGGCAGCATCACGTCCAGGACGATCCCGTCCAGGCGGGGGTCCCGGGCGGCGGCCAGGCCGGAGGGACCGTCGTAGCGGCCCTCGGCGGTGTGTCCGGACTCGGTGAGGTAGCGGACGACGAGGTCGGTGAGGCGGATCTCGTCGTCGACGACCAGGTAGTGCATGGCGGCAGGCTAACCGCCCGCCGTGCCGGCCCCGGGCGCCGGCCAAGGCTTCATGGTCTCTTCATGTGACATCCCTACCGTCCTTCACGTCGCGGCGCACCGCGGGCCGCGACCGGTCCGCCGTCCCCTGTGCCGGGACGGAAGGGACAGCCATGGACGCACTGGTGCTCGCCGCCAAGGGCATCACCCACCACATCGCCCCCACCGACCTCAGCACACGCGGCGGCCTCGACGTCGTCGCCCTGCTGGTCCTCGTCGGCTGGCTCTACCGGCGCCGGCCCAGCGCACCGGCGATGCCGCTGGTCCTGGTCACGCTGAACGTCGGTCTGTTCGCGGCGATGAACGCGATCAGCGCGGGCAAGTTCCCCGCCGGGGTCGGCTTCGGGCTGTTCGGCATCCTCTCCCTGGTCCGGCTGCGCAGCGCGGCCTTCACCCTGCGTGATGTCGCCTACACCTTCGTGACACTGGTCATCGCGCTGTGCACGGGCCTTCCGCAGCGCGACGGCTGGCTCGTCATCACGGTGGACACGGTGGTGCTGGTGGCGGTCCTGCTGGTGGACGACCCCCGCACCGACCAGCCGCCGACCCGCACGGTGCGGCTGACCATGGACCGCGTCTACGACGACCCCTCCCTGATCGCCCAGGACGTCGCCTTCCGCTTCGGCCGGGCGCCGCTGTCGGTCGAGGTCGACGAGGTCGACTACGTCCGCGAGACCACCCGGGTGTCCGCCCGCTACCCCGCGGTGCCGGGCGAGCCGGCCGCCCAGGACATGGAGCCGCGCGAGCAGGTGACCGCCGCATGACGGCCGCCGCTTCCCTCGCGGCCGGTCTCGGTCTGTCCGCGCTGCGCGGGGCCACGCTCGCCGAGGTCGACGCGGCGGCCGCGCTGCAGCACCGCACCGACCGCAAGTACCTGGTCCCGCTCGACCGCGCCCGGCTCCTCGTGGACCGGCTCGCCGACAGCCACCACGTCCTCGACCTGGCCGGCCGCCGTACGACGAGCTATCTCAGCACCTACTTCGACACCGAGCGGCTCGGCGCCTGGCGGGCCCATGTGCAGCGGCGCCGCCGGCGATGGAAGGTCCGCACCCGGCTGTACGCGGAGGACGGGCTGTGCCGGGTGGAGGTGAAGACGAAGGACGGCCGCGACGCCACCGTCAAACACGCCCTCAGGGCCCCTGCCGAGGGCTACGGCCGGCTGGACGCGTCCGCCGCCGAGTTCGTCGACGAGGTGCTGCGCCGGGCCGGTATCCCCGTCACCGCCGCGGCACTGTCCCCCGCCGCGGAGATCCGCTATGTCCGCGCGGCCCTCGCCGACCTGGACCACGGCACACGCGTCACCCTCGACGGCGGCCTCACCTGCCGTCACGGGGACCGCGGGGCCGGCCTCGACCCGGGGCACGTCCTGGTGGAGACCAAGGGCGGCGTCCGGCCCGCCCCGGCCGACCGCCTGCTGCTGCGCCTGGGCGCCCGGCCCGTCTCCCTCAGCAAGTACGTCATCGGCCGGTCCCTGCTCACCCCCGGCCTGCCCGACAACGACGTACGCCGGCTCGCCCGCGCCCACTTCAGCACCGGGGGCAGCCCCGCACCGCTCTTCGAAAGGACCCCCGCCGCATGAACGTCCTGCGCGGCATCCGATGGCCGTACGCCGTGATCGCACTGATCGCCGTGGTCGCCGCCTCCATGGGTCTGCTGCGGCCGCAGCTGGCCGCCGCCGGCGTCCCCGGCTTCACCCTCTCGGCGACCGACCGCATCAAGCAGAGCCCGCCGCCGGCTCTCTTCGGCGACGCCGAGATCACCCCGGTCGGCAGGCTGGCCGACGCCCAGCGGACGAAGGCCGACGCGCTCTTCGCCCAGTGGAAGAAGGCGCACGGCACCGCCCGCGACGACAAGGCGTTCACCGCCTGGGCGGCCCGGCAGATCCCCGCCCCGCCCGCGGCCGCTCAGCGCACCGCCGAACTCCGCCAGGTCCAGGCCCTCGCCAAGACCCGTACGGCCGCCGGCGAGAAGGCGGCGGCCTGGCTGGAGCTCAACGGCAAGAAGGACATCTGGAAGCTCTACCTCCACGACCGCGGCGAACTCGCCCCCGCCGCGAAGGACACCGCGGAGAAGGCCGGCCTCAAGGCGGCCCTGAAGCTGGCCAAGACGATCAGCGACCAGCTGGCCGCCAAGGACCGGCAGCCGGCCCCGTACGTCCTGGACCCGAGCCTGCGCCCGGACAAGCACATCAAGCCCGGCGCCAAGGGCCCCTACTCCTACCCCTCCCGGCACGCGGCCCGCTCGGCCGCCGCCGTCACCCTCCTCAGCGCCCTCTCCCCGCACCGCGCCGAGGAGTACCGGTGGATGCAGGACGAGGTCCTCTACTCCCGCCTCTACATGGCCGGCCACGTCACCGACGACCTGACCGCCGGTACCCTGCTGGGCGACCTGATCGGGGACTACGAACGCACGGTCGCCGGACACTGATCCCTGCCGCCGGCGAGGTGATCCATGGCGCACGAGCTGTCCGCCGCGGCGGCGGCGCTCGCCGCCCGGTGCGAGCCCCGGGTGAACGAGCTGGCCCGGCGCATGGCGCGGGACGTCTTGGAGCAGCTGCGCGGCTACGCCGAACTGCCCGCCGGCGTCAAGGACATGGAGATCGCCGCGACGGCCCGGCACGGCATGCGGTTGTTCCTGCGCGGGGCGGGCGGGAGCCGGCCGCGGCGGGACGAGCAGGAGTACTTCCGGGACGCGCCGCCCAGCGCGCCGAGGAAGGCATGCCGCTGCGCCTTCTGCTGCGCACGTACACCCTGGGCGCGAAGGAGCTGTTCCGCGCGCTGCGCGAGACCGCCCGTCCCGAGGAGCGGGACGCCCTGACCGAGCGGTATCTGGACGAGCAGGCGGTCTTGGCCGCCGAACGGTACGAACAGCGGCGTTCCCGCGCCCGAGCCCTGCTGGACGGCCGGCCGGCCGCCTAGGGGCCCGGGTCGGACGGGTCCGCGCCGGCGCTGTGGCTGCGCTTCGACAACCCGCCGGTCGGCGACGGGAGTTCACCGGTGGCCGTACGGCGGCTGGTGCGGCGCGTGCAGAGCGCGCCGGACCGGGCCTTCGACGCGGACGTCCCCGCCCTGCTCGACGCCGCCGGCGGCCACGCCGTCGTACCTGGAGCTACCGAACTGCCAAGCCGCACCATGGAGTTACTCCGCGAGCCGACGGGGCCGGCGGTGCGGCCGGCCGGACCGCACCGGCTCGACGACGTCCTGCTGGAGTACCACCTGTCCCGACCGAGCGCGGGCAGCGAGCGGATCGCCGCTCTGCTCGACCCGCTGGCCGCCGGCCCGAACTCGTCGAGACCCTGCGCACCCATCTGCAGCAGCGTCAGGACCGCCGCGCCACGGCCCGCCGTCTCGGTCTGCACCCCAACTCCGTCGACCACCGGCTCGCCCGCGTCCAGGAGCTGACCGGCCTGGACCTCGCCGACCCCCGCAGCACCGCCCTGGCGCTCGCGGCCCTGCTGCTGCGGGAGACGGACGCCGGGGTCACGGAGTGACGATCGCGAAGTCCGGACCCGGCGCCTCCAGCAGCGAACCGAACGTGACCAGGACCCCCGCGTCGCCGTCGACGGCCCCGCGCACGCCGCCGAAGTGATCGATGTGGTCGTCACCTCGTACAGCCCCTGGCGGGCCACGAGCCGGCTCTGCCGCCACAGCGACGGATGCGCGGTCGGCGGACATTCCGCCTCCAGGAAGCCGTACGCGTCCGCGTCCCACACCACCCGGCCTCGCGCATCACGCACCACGCACCACACCGGGCTCCAGCCGCCCGACGAATCCCCGGTCCACGTCGGCGAAGTCCCGCCCGTCACCCCGGTCGAGCCCGCCGTCCGCGGGCTCCCGCTCACTGCCGCTCATGACCGGCGATCCTCACAGGCCCGGGCGCGCCCGCGCCTGATGATGCATCACAAGTGTCCGGTGACGCGTCACAACCGGCCCTGGCCCGCCTGCACCCCGCCTGTACCCCGCCTGAGCCAAGAAACCTGTCACACCCGCGTGTTCGCATCGTCCGGCTTCCGCGTCCGTATCGTCTGGCTTCGCGGGGCCCGGAGCCCTAGCATCACTGTCTATACACTCAGTGAAGCGGTCGGACGACTATAGTAGGTGTGTCTATACAGCCCCATGGTGGGGGCCTCTGTCACGGGCTGTGCCTGACGGAGGGTTCGTGCCGCCGGCCGTTCCGGACGGGGTACAGCGGAAGGGGGAGCCGTGGGAGTGCCGCCTCAGGGCGATGGAGCTGCCGGTCAGCGGCTCGACGGTCAGGCGCAGGGCCCGCAGCGCGTGCCGGCGCTGACCGAGGACATGCTGATCCGCAAGGGCGGGACGGGGCGTTCGGGCGGCCTGTTCCGCCGTAAGAAGCCCGCCGATCCGCCGGTCCCGCCCGGCTCGGGGCCGGGCGGCGGCAACCCCGGGGCGGGTCGGGACCCCGGTCCCCTCGGCCGCCCGAGCCACCAGGCGGCCTTCACGGAACCGGCCGCCCAGGAGCGGCGGGGCGACGACGGGCCGCCCGTCGAGCACGTGACGTCGAAGGGCGGCAAAGGCAAGAAGGGGCAGCAGTCCGACGGCCAGAGCGGCAACGGCTGGTTCTACAACCCCTTCGCCAAGCAGAAGCCGGACTCCTCGTCCGCCGACCGGGCGAACGTCTCCTCCGCCCAGATGTGGGCGGGGCCGCGCCGCGGCATTCTCGTCCGGCGCATCCTGGGTATCTTCGCGCTCCTTCTGCTGCTGTTCCTGTTCGTCAAGATCAGCGGCAAGGCGAGCAAGTCCCAGGTCGACTCCGCCGTCGACGCGCGCATCAAGGCATCGGCGCAGAACTTCCCGCGCGGCGCCGCCGTCATGTGGGCCGCGCCGCTGGTCAAGATGTTCGCCAACTACGACGCCGCGCACGCCGACGAACGCTCGCGCGCGCTCCAGCCGTATGCGATCAACGGCCTCGACCAGCAGCTCGGTTGGAACGGCCAGGGCAAGCAGACGGTCATCGACATGGTGATGAGCGACGACGTCCAGGTGACGAACGCCAGCAGTGGCGTCGTCCGTGGCACGGTGCAGGTGCAGGACGGTTCCTGGCGGTGTGTCGCGGTGCCGGTGTACATGGTGAACCGCGGCGGGTCGACCGCCTTCGGTCTTACCGCCACACCGGTCTATGTGCCGTGCGCCGGACTGACCTCGCCGCCGAAGAACACTGCGTCGGCCGGCAAGACCAATGACTCCGCTCTCGCGTCGACCCTCCAGTCCGAGCTGCTGCCCCCGTTCCTGGCCGCATGGGTGCAGAGCGACGCGGTGAACCTCAAGCGCTATGTGCTGCCCGGCACGGTCTCCTTCGGCCTGGGCGGCGGCTACACCGGCGCTGGCGACGGGGGACGTCCGTCGGTCGACAGCGTGTATGTGCCGGTGGCCGGCAAGGGGGAGGACCCGGACCGCCGACTGGTCACGTTCACCACGACGTTGGTGAGCACCGACGGCAAGGCGAGCCAGACCTCGACGTACCAGGTCGCCATCGCCAAGAACAGCGGTCAGTGGTACTTCGCGTCCGACCCCACCCCCGCGGTGGGCTCCGTCGGCGGTGACGCGCTGCCGGACGTCCAGCCGTCACAGGGCACGGGCGGAATGTATTCACAGAGTCCCGCTCCTTATCCCAGTGCAACAAGTTCAACAGGCGTGCAACAGCCGACGCCTTCGGGATCCACAGGTCAGTGATGAGCGTCTATACATATGTCTGAGCGCGGAACAGGCTGCCCCACGGGGGGAAATACGGCTGCCGCGTTCCACCTTGTGTCTATACGATCGAATCGCGCGAGTACGTAGCTCCATGCGCGCCCTGCAGAAGAGGAACAGGAATCCAGATGCTCAGCCACGCGCTCATGACCCACGCGGCCGACATGCACGTCTACCTCGCGGACGCCACCGACATCACCAACAAGACCAGCACCATCGGCAAGGCCATCCTGGCCGCGACCGTGGTGTTCGCCGTCGTCGCGGCCTTCTTCACCCAGGCCCAGCGCAAGTGGATGGTCGTGGCCACCATCCTGCTGATAGGCAGCTTCACCTTCATGATCGTGGACGACCCCACGACGCTGCTCCAGAGCGGCGGCAACTTCATCAAGGACAACATCTGGACGCCGATCATCGATTCCTGACCGGCCTGCCGGGCGGTCCACGGGACCGCCCGGCGCCGGTCGTGTGTCGTGGCCGCTGGGAGGGGTGAGGTGCGGTGAGCGAAGAAACGGTGACCCTGCGGGACTACACCGAGGCGTTCAAGGTCAAGAAGGCGCTGCGCAAGGTCGGCAAGGCGAACATCCCCTTGAAGGAAGGGCTGTTCGTCGACGACATCAAGATCTTCGCCCTCACCCTGTTCGCGTGGGTCCTGGCCTACAACATGATCCTCGCTCCGCCGATCAAGCTCCTGGCCCACCTGTTCGGCATGAGCGCCCCGAAGGGCGTCCCCTATCTGTTCGTGCTCTTCGTGCCCCCGCTCGTCGCGGTGGTGGCCTCCCGCCGTCCGATCCGCCACAACCTCGGCATCTTCGGACTGGTGCGGGCCGCCGTGCGGGACATGATGGACGATCCCGTGCATCGCAGGGGAGTCCCGGTCCGCAAGGGGCACGGCCCGCGGACGTACCGCATCGTGCTGTGGCGGGCACGGCCCGAGCTGCTGCCCGGCCTCGCTCCCCGCACTCGGCTGCCCAACGGATGGCACACGGTCCGGCCTTCGGTCAAGGACCTCGCGGACCGTCAGTCGGCAAGTACCCGGAAGGCCTGACAGATGAAGAACGCCGTCTCCCGCCTCCTGCCGGACGGCTACCAGGCGCCGTCCCGCATCGGCTACCGGTACCTGGACGACTCGGTCCTGCTCGACGCCGACGGCGCGTACACCCTGGTGAGCGTGCCCACGCGCAGCTGGGAGCTGATGAGCCCGCTCGACAAGCGGGCGGGCCTCGCCCAGGTGTACGCAGGCCTGTCCGGGCTGCCCCGGGGGATCGCCCACCAGACGCGGCTGATCACCACCGAGTTCCCGTTCAACGCCGACCTGTGGGCGAAGCGGCTCGACGAGCGCACCCAGCGCCAGGGCATCCCGGCTCCCGGCTGGGCCGGGATGCTCGCCGACACCCGTGAGCGCATCAATGACGCCGCCTGGCCGATGAAGCGCGTCTACCTCATCGTCCGGCTCGGCGACCGGGCGTCGTACAACGGCGCCTGGGGGCGCATGCAGCGGGCCTGGGAGCAGATGCGCAGACCGCTCGACATCGACGACGAGATGCCGCCCCTCGACGAGATCGAGGTGTGGCACGACCAGGCCGGGGACATCCGCAACACACTGGCCGGCTCGCCGCTGCGCTGTCAGGCGGTCGGCCGGGAGGAGGCGGAGATGCTGCTCCTCCATCTCACGCACCCCGGTCTGCCGGCCCCCGACCCGTCCGCGATCGCCCCGCAGCGTTACGGCCCCGGCGAACTCCAGGCCCTGTGCGGCGGCGAGGTGACCCGGGAGCCCCTCGGCCGGATCGGCAAGTACGACTACAAGTGCCTGCGGCACGAGACCGCCACCGGCACGTCGTACCAGATCTGGTTCGCCTTCTCGCTGGGCCCGGAGGAGATCAACTTCCCCGGCACGATGTGGCTGCACCGCACCGACGCGCTGCCCTTCCCGGTCGTCCAGTCGGTGGGCTTCGAGATCCAGGAGCTGAGCGACACCCGCAAGGACGCGGACAAGGCGCTGCGCAACGTCGAGGAGCAATTCTTCAACGACAAGGAAGCGGGCGTCTCCACCGACCTGACGTACCACCAGAAGAAGGAACTGGTCACCCAGATGAAATATCTGGTCGACCACCACCGCACGCCCTTCGTCCGGATGCGCGCCCTGTTCGGCATCGCCGACACCGACAAGGAGCAACTGCGCGAGCACGCCCGTGACTTCGTGCGCGCGATGCGCGAGACGGGGTACACGGTCGACGGACCGCCCTCGCACCAGAAGTTCTTCTTCTACGAGTCCCTGCCGGGCGGCCGCCCCCTCGACACGGACTACATCCGCCGGGTGCCGCTGGACTACGTCGCCTCCGGCATGCCGCACATCTCCCCGTCGGTGGGCGACGGGGAAGGCCTCTACCAGGGCTACACGATCGGCGCCGGCGGCCAGGCGGCCGAGCCGGTCTTCGTGGACCACATGCTCTACGCGACCCAGTCACAGCTCGCGCCCACGGAGGGCGTGCCGGGCGACCCCGGCGGCGGCAAGACGGTCAGCCGCGGTCTCAAGCCGGTCTGGGAGGACGCCCTGAGAGGCATCACCCAGGTGGTCTGGGACCCCAAGGGCGACTATCTGGTGCTGAAGAAGTACGCCACCGACCTCGGGCTCAACCCGGACAAGATCATCTGTGTCAACGTCTATGACGCCGACGCGGGCATGCTGGACCCGGCGGCCCAGGCGGAGACCCCGGAGGACGCCGCCCAGCTGATGCGCGAGACGCTGCTGCGCCTCGTCCCCGACCTGCTGGCGGGGCAGAGCGGCAGCGACTTCGGCGACGTGGTCCGGCAGGCCGTCGGCGCCGCCATCAACGAGGGCAACGGCTCCACCTACCTGATGCGCGTGGTGGAGATCCTGGAGGGCTGGGAGAAACTGCCGCCGTCCCCCACGAACATCAACCAGGAACGCTGCCGGCAGTTCTCCGGTCCCCCGGCACGCCGGTTCCGCGAGGTGTCCCGCACCAGGCTCGGCCAGCTGATCTTCGGCCGGGCGCCGAAGCCCTTCCGGATCCCCGTGGGCTACACCGTGATCTTCTGCACCCTGGGCCTGCAGATGCCGGATCCGGGCAAGCCGCCGGAGATGATGTCCGAGCGCGAGCTGCTCTCCGACGTGATCTCGGGTCTGATGGCGGACAACACCTGGAACATCATGGCCACCCTCGACCCGGCCATCCCCAAGGCGATCACCTGGGACGAGTGGCACACCAGCAAGGACAACCCGCGGGCCCGGACCCTGGTGGACCGCATCAAGCGTCTGGGCCGGTCCCGCAACACCTTCCTGCGGCTCATCTCCCAGTCCGCCGGGGACTTCGACTCCAGCTTCGTCACCGGCGTGTGGGCCTTCGGTACGGCGTCGAAGGAAGAGGCGGTCAAGACCTGCGAGTTCCTGGGCGCAGAGGTCAACGACGCCAACGTGGGCGCCCTGCTGTCCCTGAGCGGCTCGGGCAAGGGTGTGTGCGTCTTCAAGGACCGCACCGGCAAACTGGCCCGGATGAAGGTCGAGTTCATCCACGACTTCGTACTCGACATCTTCGACACCAACCCGGACAAGGACCCCGAGAAGATGGCCCGCATCATCGCCGAGATCTTCGGCGAGGAGGCGGCGGGCGCCCGCCGGGAGATCGAGGCCAAGAAGGACCTCGCGGGTCCGGTCGAGAGCGCGGGAGCGGGGGGCGAGGAGGATGACGATCCGGTGCCGCCGGAGGCGCTGCTCGGGGCGTGAGCCCGCTCCCGCCGCTCCCGCCGTGGCGGGCGGGAGCGGAGCGGGGCTACGAGGAGGGCTTTACGTCGTAGGCGAGTTCCGTGATGTGGCCCTTGGCGGCAGAAGTGCCGGGGCCGCCGATCGCAGTGCCGGTGAGCCAGTTGCCCCGGGTGGTCTTCACCTTGAAGGTGAACATGTAGCTGTTGTCGCCGGTGACGGTCTCCCCTTTGGGGTCGACGACCGTCAGCGTGCCGGGGATGACGGTGTTGTCCCGAGTGAGGGCGTTGAAGAAGGCCTTCTTCTCCGTGGGCTTCATCGTCCCTGGGTACACCACGGCCGTTCCTCCGTAATTGCGCTTCTCCCAGCCGGGATCTCCGGTTCTGCGCGGTGTGTACGTGAAGTCACGGGTGTCGTAGGTGGGATCGTCCGACAGCCAGTTTCGGTACTTCCCGTCCCCGGGATTGTGCAGCGCACTCAGGAGGTTGACGACCTGGAGCCGCCAGGGCGCCTTCTGATACGGGTCCGTCTGGGTGGGAGACGCGGACGGGCTGTGCTTGCCGTCGGATCCGTCACCTCCGTTGCCGCAGCCGGCGAGCGCGAAGGCCGCGGCGACCACGCATACGGCCACCTTGGTCCGCCTTGCTTCCTGCACGTTGTCTCCGTTCCGTGTCGGGGGAGTGTTGACCGGGGTGTCTCAGCCCGGCGATGCGGTCGTATCCTTCGGATAGACCAGCCGAATGATCACCGAGGCCCCGGACGTCGTCGTGTATCCCTCGGCCTCGCCCCGCAGGCGGGCCCGGCTGCCGCGTACCGAGACCTCGAAGCTGATCGTCCAGCTACTGGAGTCGCCTGTGGAGGCGGTGATGCCGAGCGTGTCCGGTCGTACCGTGCCACGGCGGGAGACCGCGGCGAGCACCGCGCGGGCGTCGGCCGCCGGCAGGTCGTGATAGGACACCCGTCCCAGGCCGTCCGGCCGGTCCGTGCCGGGGTCGCCGGACGTCAGCGGGGTGTAGGTGAGGCCGTCCGTCTGGGCGGAGGCGCCCGGGAACCAGCGGGTGGTGTCCTTCGCCACCGCATCGCTCAGGAAGGCGACCAGCACCGCGCGCCGGACGCCGGCGGCCCCGGGCGAGGACGAGGCGCTGGGGGCCGGGGTGCTCCCGGCGCCGGTTGCGGAACCCGGGTCGGAGGGGGCGGCCGGCATGGTGCTCTTGGTCACGAGCAGGCCGCCCGCGATGAAGAGCGTCATCACGCCGAAGATCGCCACGATGAAGAGCACCACCGGCTTGCTGCCGCGCCGCAGGTTGTCGAGCGCGGCCTGGTGGATCGACGGGCCGCCGCCACGTCCACGGGGGTCGTGTCCCACTGTCAGACCTCCCACCACAGCATCGGCAGCATATGCCCGTGAAACCAATCCAGTTGTGTCCGACCCGCGTGCTAACGTCTCTAGCGTATATACACATCAACTAAAGTCCTAGGCGTCTCGGGGGATCGGGGGATCTGCATGGCCGTTGTTTCCATAGGCGCGGCCCGTACGAGGCTGACGTCCTTCCGTGACCTTCCGGACTCGAAGCGACCCAAGTCCGCCGCGCGTGCCCGGCGTCAGCGCTTCCGGGTCGTGAGGCGACGGGTCATGGCCGGGCTGCTGGCGCTGCTGTCGGCGTTCACCCTGTGGTTCACGATGGCCACGCCCTCGTACGCGATCGTGGACGACATCCTCGCCATGTGCGGGCCGATGGACGTGCCGATTCCGGAGAGCCGGGGGTCCGGCCTGGAGTCGTTCCTCGGCACCGACCAGGTGGACCAGCACATCAAGCCGTCCGAGCTGGCCACGTACATACCCAACGCCGACGAGTCGCCCTACAAGGGACCGAAGCCGTCCTTCCATCGCTACGGCATGGCGGGCCTGTCATGGACCGCCTTCGGCTGGAAGCCCGGCTGCTTCTCCATGAACCGGTGGGCCCTCTTCATACCTAACGCGATCTTCGAACTGTCGAAGATCTTCGCCCTGTTCACCATGGCGCTGATCGGCTGGTCCTTCGGCGACGACCCCTTCAGCTTCCTGCAAAAACCCATCGGCGACATCGCGCAAGCCATGTCGAACATCGCGACGCCCTTCCTGGGGCTGGTAGGCGCCCTCGGCGGTATCTACCTGGGATGGAAGAACATCGGGCCCAACGGCAGAGTCACGGCGGTCCTCAAGGGCTTCGGCTGGATGCTCCTGATCGCCGGACTCTTCTTCTGGTTCGCGGAGAATCCGACCCTGGCGGGCTCCAAGATCAACTCCATCGTCGGTGGCGTGACCGCGACCGGATACCAGTCCCTGGCGAAACTGCCGACCACGGGCGGTGCCGACACCTCGACGTGCAACGAGTCGTCGCAGGTCAAAGCGGCGACGTGTGTCCAGGACGCCCTGTGGGTGCCCCTGGTCTACGACCCATGGCTGTACGGGCAGGTGGGCAACGACGACACGGCTGCCACGAAGTGGGGCCCCGAGATGCTCAACGCGCAGTTCGTGGGCCTGCAGGCGGACGGCCAGGTCGACAAGGACGGGCGAGACGTCCTCACGGCCATCGTCAAATGGAACGGCAACAGCGACGAGGTCGGCGGCAGTTCCAAGTCCGGCAGCATGGCCTGGGACAAGCACTATGTGGACAAGGTGCCGTTCCTCAAGCTCTGGGGCAACGATCTCTGCCACGAGGACGATCAGAACAACTTCCGTATGTGCTACGGCGGCGAGGACAGCTCCAACTGGTCCTGGCTCCTCGGCGACGACACGCGGAACGTGAAGCCCGAGGACGAGAACACCATCAACATCGCGAGCGGCAACGACTTCACCGCCCGCACCTCCGCCGCGGCCATGAGCGTCATGGGCGGCATCGTCATCAACTCGTCGGTGTACTTCATCTGCGCCATGCTCCTGGCCGCCAAGCTGGGCGTGTTCACGCTCATGATCTTCGCGCCGTTCTACCTGCTCCTGGGCATCTTCCCAGGCCCGTCCAGAGTCGCCGCGATCAAACTCGGCGAGCTGTTCCTGATCAATGTGTTCAGACAGTGCGGCTGGGGCCTGGGACTGGTGATCGTCACCTATATGGACACCCTGATCCTCGCCCCGGGCGGGAACCAGGGATGGCTGCTGAAGATCCTCACCTGTGCGCTGATGACCGTGCTGCTCGGCGTCTATGCCAAGCCCGCGATGCGCGCCCTGTCCGGTATGGCGATGGGCAACAAGGACGCGGGCGACGCCATCGTCGGCGTCGGCTCGGACCTCGCCAAGCAGACCGCCCAGGTGGCCGGCATGGCCGGCCTCGCCGTCGCCACGGGCGGCGCCAGCATGATCGCCGGCGCAAAGGGTGCCTCCGCCGCGGCCGCCGCCAACGGCACGACCCTCACGGCGGGCGAGCGCTTCAAGGCGGCCGGCCAGGGTCTGCTCAAGAACTCCCCGAACCTCGGCCGGCGCACCCGGTCGGCGGCGGCCAAGCTGGGCAACGCCAAGGAAGCGGGCAAGTCGGGCTACGAGAGCAAGAGGAAGCGCGAGGAGGAAGAGGCCTCGACGACGCTCATCAACAACAGCGAGGCGGCCAAGGAGGGCCTGCGTCTGGAGCGCCTCAAGCGGGCGCACAAGCCCGCTCAGGACGCCGCGATGGCCGCGGTCAAGCACGAGCGGCAGGTCGGCAACTACGCGCGGGCGGACCAGCTGGAGCGCGAGTACTACGACTCGGTGTTCGACCGGCGCACGGGTGTCCGCCACCCGGACGACCCGCTGCACCCGGCGAATCTGCGGCGCAGTGCCACCGGCGGGATCGACGCGACGCGGCGGGTCAGGCCGATCGAGCGCGGTGAGTCCATGCTGCAGGGCAACAACATGAGCAAGGAGCAGGCCGCGGCGAACCTCGACAGCCTGCTGGCGATGTACGGCAACAACCCGGCCAACATCGACCGCTCCCATGCCGCCGGCGAGGTGCTGTGGCAACTGCAGGGCCAGATCAACTCGGGGAACCTCTACCTCGACGCCGAACGCCGGGACGCCGCCGTGGCAGTCGCCACCTATGGCGCCCCGGACCGGATCGATGCCGTGGGACAGCCGGCGAACGTCCAGGTCAATGTGAACCAGTTCATGCAAGTGGCGAATGAACTGCCGGTGACCCAGGTGATGGGCCAGGCGGCCACTGCCGACGGACGGATGCAACTCCTGCAGAAGGTGGACGCGCTGGCCGCCGAGATACCCGTGGCCACCGCGCTGAGCACGGCACTGAACGATCTGCGGCAGACGCTCGGACAGCGGGAGCCGGAGTCCAAGCAGCTCCAGCAGGCTCTGCAGAACGTCCAGCAGGCCGCGGGCCAGATTCCGTCGCAGACCACGCCGCCGACGGGCGGAGGCACACCGTGAGCCACCGGGGCAGGAAACTGGCGGCGTTCTTCGTCGCGCTGGTGATACTCGGGTTCGTCCTCAACAACATCTCCAGCCGGATGCGTAACAGCGCGGACGCGTCCGGCGGGGGTGCGGCCTCGCCGCCGCCGGCCCGGCCGATGGCCCCGCTCTACGTCCCCCGCCCGGCATCGCTGATCAGCGGGGGGTACGGCGGGGCCTTGGGCAGTGACGCGTCGCCCCAGCAGGTCGCGCAGGCGTTCGCCACGGTGTACATCACCTACGACCCCAAAAAGGGATCGGCCAAGTCCTTTGTCTCGGGCCTGCCCCGTGTGTCGCCCGATGCCGTCACCAGGTTGCAGAATCAGCTCCCCGACGACTGGAAGCGGTTCCTGTCGAAGATCGGCGGCGGTACCACCGTGGATTCCGTCAGCGACCCCGACCCGGCCGAGGAACGGAGCGGTGACGCGTCTGTCACCGTGACCCTGAAAGGCGAGTCCAACTCCGGTTCCGCGCGACTCGCCCTGGCCATGCATCAGGGGGACGACGGCTGGGTCGTCTCGTCGGCCAAGCTGAACGGCGAGTGAGAGGACCGTGCGGTGAAAGCTGGTGCGACCGGCAAGAAGACAAGCAAGGCGGCCGCCACCGGCAGGGCCGGTGCCAAGAGCAACAGGCCCGGTGCCAAGAGCACGACGGGTAAGGCGGGCAAAACGGGCCAGGCCGGTACGACGGGCCAGGCCGGTAAGGCTGGCAAGACCGGTAAGGCCGGTGGCCCGTCCAGGAGCCGCGCGAGCGGTTCCGCTCAGGGACGGCAGAAGGACGGACGCCCGCAACCGACCGCGCACTCGGGCTTCATGCAGCACGTGAAGGTGCTGTTCGCCTTCATGATCTGGATGACGCTGCTGCGCCAGCAGGCCTCGCTCATCGCGGTCTGGCAGCTGTACTACGCGCAGGCACTGGTGGCCGTCTTCGCGCTCGTCGTCGCCACTTTGGTGGTCATCTACATGTACCCGCCGCGCACCGCGCGCTGGCGGACCATCGCCTGGACCTTCCTGGCATCGTCGCTCACCGGTGCCCTGGCCTTCGCCGCCCTGGGCGGACGGTTCGGGTTGCTCGGCGCTCTGCTCGGCGGTGCTCTGGTCCTGTGGGCCCGAGCCGAGGAGAACGGTCGGCGCGTCGTGCGGCGATTGCGGCAGAAGCGCCGACCGTGAGGGACCCGTCAGGCCGGATGGCGGGACGCGATGTCCTTGCCCCGGGGGGTGTCGGGGTCCGGCAACTGCTCGGCCATGTCGATCAGTTGGTCGAGATTGAGCACCAGTCCCCGGTCGTCCACCTGCACCCGCTCGCGCAGCCACAGCAGACACGAGGTGCGGTACTCCTTGGGCCAGCCGCGGTTGATGCTGCGCCACACCGAGACCGAGCCCTCTTCCCAGGACACCGCGCCCGGCGGCTCGGGATCCGGCACCTTGGTCAGGGGCGGCGGGACGGCGGGCGGGGCGACCGGGGAGGGGGCGACCGGCGGTGCGACGGGAGGCTGTGGAGCCATCGGCGCGACCGGTGCGGGGGCGGCCACCGGATCCGTCGCGGCCGGGACCGACGCGGCGCTCTGGACCTCGGCGGGGGCCGGATTCATCGAGGACGGGGCCGTCCGGCCCTGTGCGCCGCGGACCTCGACGCTGGTGCGGTCACGCTCGCCCGAGTCGCTGATGTGGAGCACGCGCTGCGCCCCGGAACCGCCGACGGCCAGCAGGAGGCGTACACCATGGCCGATCAGCGGCTGTGCGCGGTCCAGGACGTCACGTGCCCGCGCGTGGACCAATTCCTCGGTGTGGAAGGTGTGTTCCTGCTCGGCGCCGTGCTCGCCGCCCGGAATGCGCACCACCAGACGAGCCCTCGTCCGTCCGCCGTCCAGATGCGCCTGTGTCAGTATCCCGGTGACCGCCGAGCAGGAGGAGAGGGCCTGTGCGAGGCGCGCGGTGGAGCCGCCCGGCGCGGACATCAGCCAGAGGTCGACGGCTGTCCGCTCGACCTGGGCGAGCCATGCGTCGTACGGCCGGTCGCCCGTCGGTCCGACCGCCGAAACAGCCAGGCCGACCCACGCCGTCATGTCCGCGCCGCCCGCATTGCTCATCTGTCCCCCTCAGACCTCGCTAGTGTCAATACACAGTGTACTGCCGGGGGGCCGTCCTCGCGTGGCAGGAATCACCGAACTCGAACCCGCCTTCGATCAGCTATATCTGTACGCCTGATACCTGTACGCCCGCCCACGCGGGAGGAGCCACGAGGGGACTCATGATGAGCGGTGCGGCCGGGGAGCCCGGCGCCGGCGGTACGGCGCCGCAGCTGACGATCGTCGTGTACCCGAACGGGGGCGCCAGCGTGGGCGGAGTACCCGTGACGGTGCCCGACGGCGCCGACCTCGCCGCCGTCCGTCACGCCGCGATCAGCACGGCCGTCGACCTGGCGGCCCAGCACGGCCGCCCTTTGCGGGCCCTCGCGCTGGAACCCGACGGCTCCGCCTGGCCGTTGGTCATCCATCCGGACGGCCGGGTCGAGGAGGACGAGGAATCGGACGGGGCCGCCCCGCCGAGTGGCACCCCGGGCGCGCCCCGCGCCGCGGGACGGGTGATACCGACCCTGAACCTGGCGGCCATCCCCCCCACGACACGGGGCCCGCGGACCCAGACCGTCATCCTGAACCAGCAGTGGTCCGAGGTGGTCGAGACCCCGCCCGCGCCCGAGCGCTTCAGGGAGCGGCTGGCCCGGATCGCGGAGGCGGGGGAGAGCGGCCGCACCGAGGCCGCCATGACGCTCGCCGCGGATCTGGAGCGTGAGGTCGTCCTGTTGTTCGGCCCCTCGCATCCGCACGCGCTCCAGGCCCGCGCGGTGTCCGCGCACATCAACACCCTGGCCCGGGACTGGGTTCGCGCGGCCGACAAGTACCTCGCCGTTGCCACGGCATGGGCCGACATGCCGGAGAGCCGGAGCGCACAGGTCCGCAGGAACGCCCTCAACGCCCACTACTGCTGGCGCAGGGTCGAGGACGCCGGTGAGGCCGAGCGCATCGGCGAGGCCGTCGTACGGATCTGGCTGAAGCTGCCGGGGGCCCTGGCCGAGGTGCGCGCGGCACGCCGGCACCGTGACCGGATCAGGAACGAGACGTCCTGACACGTCGGCCGGTGACCGCCTGGCCGGTGACCGCCCGACTGGTGGCCACCTGGTCGATGATCAATCGACGGCAGCCCAGTGAACGTTCCACTCATTTCCCGCCGCTGGCTGATTCTTTGATGCCCGCTCAGGATAAGTCTGTATCACAACGGTGATCTGCTGTGACCGTCAGACTGTCATTATGTCTTCCGGAACGGGAGTTGTGGCACGGGTGGCCGCAACTCAAGCGGCTGCTGTCGGGGGAGAGCCTGCTGTGGAACATGGAAACGCGATTCCGGGAAAGACCTGGGAAACACTGACGCTGGACGTCCGCAAGACCGATTGGTCCGTGCGCATAACCCATGCGCTGGATCCCGGCGGGGCGTCGCTGCTGCTGTCGCTGCCGAGCGGGCTGTTCGTGGCCCACGACCGGGAGATGTCACGGGCCGGAGCCGGCTCGGGGCGTACGGCGGTGAGCGACACGGACTTCCTTGTCGGTATGTGGGGATTCACCCGTGTCACCGGAGACGAACTGACCGAGATCGGGGACGTGGCCGTGCTCGGCGTCGGGGTGCGGGAGGGTGGACTGGCCGTGAGCCTGGCCGGCTACCCCTGGCTGCTGGCCGATGCCGGTACGGAGATACCCGCGGAATGGGCGGCGCCCGGGGCCGCGGCCTCCTGTCTTGTCGGAATCTGCTTCGACATCGACCTCGCCGTCGCGGAAGCGGACGATCTGTTCTGGTCACAACTTATCGAGGGTCAAGCGGTTTTGGGTCAGGCCAATGTCATGCTGCGGATGTGAAGGACCTGTGACCTGGTTGTACCGAATGTCATGGGGTAGTGTCTGTACACAGTGACGCTCGGTGTATCCGAGCGCCCGCCCGGATTCGTCGATCAATTGCGGGAGAGGCGATGAGCGCTTCGGAATTCCCTCGCCGGTCGTCTCGCCGGCGCATGGTGAGGGCGAAGGTGGCCATGACCCGCCGCCCCGACGGGGTGGACGAGGACGGCGCACTCCCGGGGGAGCTCGAACCCCTCCAGTGGACGCCTGATCGGGGCCCGATCACAGAGGAGGAGGCGCTCGGTGTGCTGCGCCGGCGCCGGCGCAACGAACTGAGCCAGGCCCCCAAGCGGCAGAACGCCAAGCGGCCCGAGATCCCGGCCGAGTTGCCGCCGGAGGGCGCGCGCAAGGTGCCGGTGGTCAACCGCTTCCCGGCGCGCTATCTGGCCATGGCCCACGCGCGGGCCGAGGTCGAGGAGACGAACCTCACGGCCATTCTTGAGGAGATGCTGGTGAAGTACGCGACGGGCAAGCCCACCCGTCCGCAGACCGTCAGCCGCAGACTGCTGTCCTTGTACACTCAGAAGGACTAGCCCACGTGATCGTTTGACAGTGCGGGGTACGGGCGTGCACTGAACGGGGGAGGGGAAGTACAGCGTGTCCGAGAACAGCGCCTATGGCGCGTCGTCGGCCGCGGACCAGGACGCAGACGAACTGCCTCCGAGCCACGCTCGTTCGCTTCCGGCGCCTTCCACCTCGACCTCCGGGCCGGCACCCGCCGCCCCGCAGCAGCCGGTCGCTCCGGCACCGGCCGTCCCGCAGCAGCCGGTCGCTCCTGCGCCGTCCGCCCCTCAGCAGCCTCCCGCTCCGGCACCGGCTGTTCCTTATCCGTCGGTCGCTCCCGCACCATCCTCACCGCCCGCGCCGGATCCGTACGGCGGCCCCTCGCCTGCCTCGCAGGCGACTCCGCCGGCGACCGGTTACCCGGACCCCGCGGCGCCCGTCCCGCTGCCCGACGGCGGTCCCTTCGCCGAGGCGCCGCGGCCGGTGCCGATGCCTGACGGCGCCGTGCCGCAGGCGCCCCCCGGGATGCCGCCGCCGGCCAACGCCCCCGCGAACCCGTATGTGAACGTCCCGCCGCACCCCCGGCAGAACCCGGCGATGGCGGCGGGGTTCGACGACGGCGGTGCGGGCCAGCGTCAGGGGTTCCTGCGTCGCATGGGCGGCGGGCGGCGCGTCTCCGGCCCCGAGCAGCTACGCCTCGTCAGGCTTCAGACACCGGTGCCGAGGCCCTATCGGATCAGCGTCACCAGCATCAAGGGTGGCGTCGGCAAGACGACGACGTCGGCCATGCTGGGACTGACGTTCGCCCGCTTCCGGGCCGACCGCACGGTGGCGGTCGACGCCAACCCGCACGCCGGCACGCTCGCCGACCGGCTGCTCGGCGAGCGGATCATGCCGACCGTACGCGACCTGGTCACCGCCGAACGGCGGCGCCATGCCGCCGACGGCCGTGGGCTGGCCGACCCGCACCAGATCCATCAGTACCTCGGCCGTGCCGACCGGCTGATGGTGGCCGCGAGCGAACAGAACCCGGACATCAGCGAGTCGTTCGATGAGGAGCAGTACCGGACCGCGCTGTCGATCCTCACCAGGGCCTTCGACATCGTCATCACCGACAGCGGTACCGGTATGAAGCACTCCGCGATGAAGGGGACGCTGGCCGCGTCCGACCGGCTCGTGGTCGTCGCCGCCCCGCGCTTCGACGCCGCGCGGCGTGCGGCCAAGACCCTGGACGAGGTGTACGCCCAGGGATACCCCCACCTTGTGCGCGATGCCGTGGTGGTGATCACCATGGACGCGCCCAAGGCCGTCGGGATCAATGTGAACACGCTGGTGGACTACTTCCAGCAGCTGTGCAACCACGTCGTCAGGATCCCCTACGACCAGCAGCTCTACATGGGCGGCACGATCCGCTACGACGACGTCTCACCGGCCACCCGAGGCGCCTATATGGACCTGGCGGCGATCCTCGCCGACGGGTTCGGCGCGGTGCCGCCCGGCAGCTGAGGGGCTGCGGGGCCACCGCGCCGTGGCGCCCGGGGTGGTCAAGGGCGGTCAGCCGGCGCCCATTCGCGCGTCGACCAGCCACTTGCCCTGATCTTTGACCAGTTCGAGGTTCATGGCGGACGCCGCCGAGTCACCGCCGTCGTCCCAACTCGTGTGCTCCATGTAGGTCACCTGCACCCACACCTTGGTGGGAGTGCGCGGAGCCTCCTCCGGAATCACGGTGCGGATGTTGTCGGCGCTGACCGTCACATGACGCTTCTTGGCCCCCCGGCAGGCCAGATCGCACCGGTCGCCGGTGCCGTCCCGGAGTTTCTTCACGAACGCCGCGGTGGCGTACGGGGCGATCCGGTCGAGATACGCGCGCGGACCGGAATCACTCCACTTCTGCTCGACGAACGCGCCGACATAGGCGGTGGCGACCGACTGCGGATTGTCGTAGCCCGTGGCCGAGGGGCTCGGGCTCGCCGTGGGCTTCCTCGACGCGGACGGCGACGCGGTGGGCCCGCCGGGGCCGGGCGCGGCGCTCACGGTGGGGCCGGAGGGCGAGGGGGTGCTCCGGTGGTGGTGGTCCGTACTGCAGCCGCCGAGCACAGCGGCGGCCAGCGCGGCCACACACAGGGCCGCCGTACGGCTCGGCCGGCCGGTCACTCGTCTCCCCCCGTGGCGGCGGAGGACTGGCTGGGAGTCGGAGACGCGCTGTTGCCAGAGTCCTTCAGCAGCCGGGTGCCGCCGATCCACTGGTCCATCCAGTACTTGTTGGTGCTGACGTGCTGCACGATCTCCACCTTCGCTCCGGTGTGCGGTGCATGGATCATCTCGTCATTACCGAGATACATACTGACGTGGTGGATGCCGCCCCTGGTGCCGTCGCTGGACCAGAACATCAGGTCCCCCGGTTTGAGGGCGCTGTAGCTCGCCACCCTGCTGCCAGCGATCCACTGGTCGTCGGTGTAGTGGCCCAGGGTGATCCCGACCTTCGCGTACGCGTAGAGGGTCAGCCCGGAGCAGTCGAAGCCCTTGGAGACGCCCGACGGGCAGTCCGAGGTGTAGGTCGGTCCGTCGGCATCGCCGCCGCCCCAGCAGTAGTCCACACCGAGCTGGGCCTTGGCCGCCGCGATGACCTTGCCGACATCCCCGCTGAGACCGATGTCCTTGCACTGGATGTTCTTGGCGCGGCCGACTATCTGCCCCGCCAGACCCTCCCACTTCTTGTAGGCGTCCGGGAAGGCCGAGCCCTGGACGGCCTGGGCGGCCGCCCCCTTGTCCATCTGCTGCCAGTTGTTCACGCCGAGCAGACCGCGAGGGTTGGGCGGGCTCGGGTGGTTGGGGCCGCCGTAGAACGCCATGGAGGAGTAGTTGGGGTCCATGATCTCCGCTGGGCTGCCCCACCCGGCCGAGGGGCGCTGCTGGAAGAGCCCGAGGCTGTCCCGGTCACCGTAGTGGATGTTGCGCAGACTGCTTTCCTGAAGGGCCGTCATGATGGCGATGACGAGGCCGTCGTCGGGCACCTTGGTCTTCTCGCCGACGTGGACGATGATCGCGGCGTTGCCCATCTGTTCGTCCGTCACCGTGTAAGTGCCCTGTCCGGGGACCTCGCCCGTCAGCTTCCCGCCACCGGGATCGCAGACGGTGCCGCCGGGCGCGCCGCCGCCGCCACCCCCGCCATCGTCATCGCTTCCGGTGATGGAGGTAAGGATGTTGGCGGCTCCCACGACCGCGCCCCCTGCGATGAACATGGCCCCGCAACCGCTGAAGAGGAACGCACAGACCGCGAGGATGGCTATCAAACTTTTCTTGTCCACTGCTCGGTGCGCCCCCCGTGTCTCAGCACCCTCGCCACTCGTGTGTCTATACCTTATGAGTAAGTGTCTATACTGCCAATCGTGTTGAGCCTCCGACGGTACTGACAGGGAAGGGACCGACCCGTGACCGAGCAGCCGCCTCCGGCTCCCTCCACCCATGCGCTGGCCGTCGTGATGCGGGATTACCTCTCGTACGGCGAGGCCGGCATGGAAGACCTCAAAGAGGCGGTGCACGCGGTCCGGCGCAAGCCGGTCATCAATGCGTTCTGCCAGCATGTGCGGCAGATCCTGCTGGGTGAGGCGCCCGTTCCCACCGAGGTGATCAACAAGGAGTTCCAGCGCCGCGCCGACGAGGAGACGGCACTCGGCGAGGGAACACCCGTCGAGGCGGTCTACTACGACGACCAGCAGGCCTACGAAGCTCTGGCCGACCTCTGGGAGTTCCTGGACCTGGACCCGGACGGCGAATCGGCAGGCGCCGTCGCCTCCGTCAAGTCCGCGGTGAAGCAGCGTCGTTCGCAACTGCTGTGGATCGAGGGCGATCCCGTGGAGGCGCTGCGGGCGTGGATGTCCTGGCCCTCACTGGCCCTGTTCGGCGCGGGCGTCGTTCTGTCCACGGCCAGTTGGACCGTCTCCCAGCACGTCGACGCCGGCTTCCTGCACGGCCTGCTGCTCCTTCTCGCTCTCGTCGGCTTCCTCATGGCGATGGTGGGCGGCGGCGCACTGTGGCTGCGCCGGGTCCGGTACGTCAATCCGGACGCCTTCCTGCCGACCCCGCGCAAGCCGAAGGACGAACGGCGCTGAGGCGGCTCAGGCCTCGGGAGCGACGTAACAGACCGCCTCGATGCTCCGGCCGGCTCCGTAGCGATGCGGCGCCCGGCCGATCTCGCGCCAGCCAAGACGCTCGTACAGCCGTATCGCGGCGCTGTCCTTGGTCATCACATCCAGGACCAGACGAAGCCCGTGCTCGCGCCCGTACCGCATGGCGGCTCGCACAAGGCGCTCACCGACGGCTTGCCTCCGGGCTTCCCTGACGACGAACAACCGCGCCAGAACACCGATTCGGTCTTCCCCGTCGCCGCTCTGCCGCATCCAGAGAGTGACCGCGTCCTCCCCACGAGAGCGCATCACGGCCACATGCCCGACGACAGCGACGTCGCGTTCTCCCACCCACGCGGCGGCCACGTCCACGGGGCGCAACCAGGCCTCAGGGTGATCCACCCCTTCGACCGGATACCCGTCAGTGCCGTGCACCTCGGTCAACGCGGCCGAGGCGCCGGCCAGATCGGTGTCTTCAAAGGGACGGATGATCACAGACTTCACGTGCGGCTCCTGACGGCCCGGCTGACACTTCGTACACGAGCAGTTCCTGGTCCTGTCAGCGGCCCGGCCGTGAAGCCGCGCTGAACTCCCCGTCACGGAGCGACGTGACGAACGTCGTCCATGCCGCTGTCGAGCAGATCAGAGGCGGCTGAAACAGATCCTTCGAATCACGGATGCGCGTCATCCCACGCCGGGGGGGAGTACGCAATTCCAGGCAGCTGTTGGTTTCGCCGCTGTGAGAACTCCTGTGCCAGCGATAGACGGAGTGCTCGGGGGGTGTGGCTATGACGGACGTCACTGTGCGTTCTCCGAAGTGTCGGGTGAATCGGGTGAAGGGTGAGCGGCAAGGGCCGCTCGCACGGCGCTCAGGATGGTACGGCAGCGTTCCGTGCGGGGGTGATCGGTTCCGAGGGTGCGGGGATGACGGTCACCGAAGATCTGCTCGGCGTCCTGGACGGTGCGGCGGGCCAGTGGTTCGGCCCGGTCCCACGCCTTGCGCCCCGCCACGGCCCAGGCGTGGGTGAGGCGGTTCACCACGGTGCGGGCGGATCCTCACCAAGCAGGGCCGCGGAACGTTCCAGGGTGGAGTGGGCGAGGTGTTCCGCCTCTTCCCAGCGGCCCTGCTCGCCGAGGGCGTCGGCGAGGCCGGCACACACGTCGAGGGTGTCGGGATGGTCGGGGCCCAGCAGGCGCTCGCGTCCAGCCAGGGCACGGCGCAGCAGTTGTTCGTCCTCCGCCCACCGCCCGAGTCCGTACAGGGCGATGCCCAGTGCGTGCGCGCTGTCCAGGGTGCGTGCGTCGTCCGGGCCCAGTTCGCGTTCACGGGCGGCGAGGACGCCACGGAGCAGCGTTTCGGCCTCGGCGAAGCGTCCGGCGCCGGTGTGTGCCCGGCCCAACTGGTAGGAATCATCCGCGGCTTCGGCGCTGTCGGCCCCGAACACCGCCCCGGAAAATGCTGCCGCGTGCGTGGCCAGTTCGAGAGTCGCGGTGATTTCCCCGCGGTCGTGGTGCAGCCCGCGCAGGCGGCGAACGAGCCCCAGGGCCTCCCGCGCGGCGTGCGGGCCGGCGGCATCGGCGCGGGCCCGACGCAGTACGGCGAGTGCGTGCGGCGCGATCAGGCGCAGGTCCTGGCTGCTCGGCCTGTCGGTGATTGCCCCGCCGAGCAGGGCGGTTGCGGAGAGCAGGAGATCTCCGAGGGCGCTGTCAGGTATCTGTCCCGCGACCGTGTCCAGGAGCAGTCCGTGGGTCTGCAGGCTCAGGACCGGGCGCTGCCCCCGGTCACCCGGTACGTCGATGAGGCTGACCAGAGAGGTGGAGATCAGGCCTTGGAGGGCGGCGTCCGCCCTGTCGCGGGTGAGTGAGGGATCGAGACGCGGCAGGGACGTGGCGTCCAGAGCGGCCGGAGCGAGCAGGGCCAGCGGAAGAGGCGCCGGCATGGGCGCGAAGCAGGCGAGCAGTCGTAGCAGCGTGAGGGCTTCCGGCACGTCCTGCCGGGCCAGAACGTCCAGGGACAGCTGCCAGGTAGTGCTGAACCGGGTGTGCCGCGGCGTAGTACGCATCTGCGCGTCTACTTGGAGCGCAGTGACGACTGCCCTCCGCCGGGCGAGCCGGTGGCGCACTCCCTGGATCCCGTACGCCTACAGACTGCTGTGGAGCAGGCGGCCGAAAATCTCGGACTCGGAGCCGCCTATCACCTCCCGCGAGGAGCGGGCCGTCCAGGAGTACTGGAGTCCCCTCCGAGACCGCGCGCGGTCAGAGCGTCTGAAGCTCCGTGATGACCTGCTGGCCCATGCGCCGCGCGGCTTCCAGCCGGCGGTCCTCCGGGCGTGCGCAACCTCTTCGTCCCGGATGGGGTTCGGTTGCTGATCTCGGCAGTGCGGATCGCGTTTGTACTGGTCAGGAGCATGGTCTTGGTCGGTCTCGCGTGGCGTGGGAGGGGGTTCGGGAATGTGTCGGCTCCCGAATGGCTTCCAGAACGGCCACTGGAAGCACCGTCATGAGGTGGCGCTGCACCGCGGTCATGTGGCGGTTGCCGTCGCTGCCACTGGCACCCCCCGGTCACGAGAGCAGACGGCAAGGATGGCTATCAGGAATCTCTTGCCGTTGCTCGGTGTGCCCCCGTTGGTAGCACCCGCATGGGAAGCTGAAGTGTCTATACCCTACGATTGAGTGTCTATACTGCCAATTGGCTTGGCTGTCCGCGACGTTGCCAGGCGCCGAGACGGCAAGACTGGGGGGAGGGGCTCCGTGACCGAACAGACGCTCCTCGTGCCTTCCATGCACGCCCTCGCCGGCATCATGCGCGACTACCCCCCCTGCGGGGAGAGCGGCATGGCCGACCTCAAGGAGTCGGTCCACGCGGTCCGGCGCAAGTCCGTCATCAACGCCTTCTGCCGGCTGCGGAGACGAATCCTCAAGTACCTGGAGCTCACGCCCGCCGGGCAGCCCGAGGGCCTTGCGGCTCGGCACAAGTCGGCGTTGCGCAACCGCTGTTCGCAGATGTTCAGGGTCGATGGTGGTCGCTTCCAGGCTCTGAAGACCTGGATGTCATGGCATCAACTCACCCTGTTTCTAGCAGAAACGGTTCTCTATGCGGTGAGCTGGGCCGTGTACCGGCACGTCGACGCGACGCTCGTACGCGAAGTCATGCTGCTGCTGACCACCGTCGGCTTCGTCATGGCGAGTATCGATGGCGGCGCCCTGTGGCCGCGACGGGTGCGATACGTCAACCCGGACGGCTTCCCGTCACGGGCGTCGATGCCCGAGGAAGGGCGCCGCTGAGACGAGCAGCACCGCTCATGGCGCCGGGGACGGTGAGCGCCCCTCCTCACCAGCGGTTCGGGTGAGGCCTATTGAAGAATCAAGCACAACGAGGAGAAAACGCGTGAGTCAAGGAAGTGGCCTGCTCGACGCCTCGCCCGTCGATGACGCGGTGCAGTCGTCCGAGCAGCGGACCAGGCCGCCCGGTGTCTGGGCCGATCCGGAAGCCCACCTCATTGCCGCCGTCGAACACCCGTGGTACCGGACCCTGACCGCTGCCAACGCCGCTGTCCTGGCCACCACCAACGCGTTCTACCAGGCGCGCAACATGTCCCCGGTGCTCATGCCGATCACCGTCAGCTCCGTGTCAAGTCCGATGGGGCTCGGCAGCGACAGCCTGCCGGTACAGATCGACCTCCTGGGCGACCGCACCTACCTCGCCGACTCGATGCAGTTCCAGCTGGAGTTCATGCTGCGGCACGGCCTCGACGGCGCGTACTACGTCATGCCGACCTTCCGCGGGGAGGCGGCAGACAAGACGCACCTCAACCAGTTCTTCCATTCCGAGGCGGAGATCCTCGGCGGGCTGGAGGAGGTGATGAGCCTGGTCGAGGCGTACATGCGGGCTCTCACCGAGGGCCTGCTCGACGGAACGGTCGGAACCCAGCTGGAGCGCTGCGTCGGCACCACCGTCCACCTCGAAGATCTCCTCAAGCGAGAGGAGTTCCCGCGCATCAGTTATGACGAGGCGGAGGACATCCTCGGCTCGGACTGCTTCACGCTGAAGGCGCCTGGCGCCCCGGCGATCACCCGGCGCGGCGAGCAGGCCCTCATCGAGCGCTTCGGTGGTGCCGTGTGGCTGACTTTCCCGCCGTCCCGCACGGTGCCGTTCTACCAGCGGGTCGACGAGCGGGGCAGGGCGCACAGCGCCGACCTGCTCCTCGGCATCGGCGAGGTGGCCGGCTGCGGCGCACGGCACATCACCGGCGAGGAGACCCGCAGGGCGCTCGCCGATCACCTCGTTGCGGAGTCCGACTACGCCTGGTACGTCCGGATGAAGGACAACTACCCTCTGGAGACGGCGGGGTTCGGCCTCGGTCTCGAGCGGTTCCTGCTCTGGGTCCTGAAGCACGACGACATCCGGGACCTCCACGTGATGCCGCGCATCGCGGGCACACCCTCCTGGGTCTGATCCTCAGTCGGTGTCCGGCCGACTGGTGAGCCAGTGGCGGAGGATCTGGTCGGTCGTCTCGTCCGGGTCGCGCGTCGCGTCCAGGACCACGACGTCCGGCCGGTCCTCCGCCATCTCCAGCATCAGCTCCCGAACCCGACGGAGCAGGTTCAGGGACTCGTCGGTCCGCTGCCGCTTCCCAGCGCGTTCCGTGAGCCGTCGCACCGCCGTCTCGGCGGGAAGGTCCAGCAGGTAGGTGCGGTGCGGCCGGGGATAGAGCGACTGGGCTCGGCGCACCCACTCCGACAGGCCGTCGTACACGACGGCGGAGGCGTGGTACGACAGCGGCCCGCGGTCCCACACGACGGTGACGCCGGCATCGAGCAGGGGCGGGAACCTTGTTTTGGTGAAGTATGCGACGTCGCAGGCAAAGACCCACTCGCGCAGCTCAACGGGGATCGTCGGGTGATAGGCGTACGGGTCCCCGGTCAGCTGCTCGGAGAGCGTGTTGACTGTACGAGCGCCGAACGCCTCGACCACCATCGGCTCGGCGCGGACGCCGGCCTCCGACAGCGCTGCAGCGAGCCGCGTCACCTGAGTGGTCTTGCCCGACCCGTCGATCCCCTCGATGGAGAGAAGCAGCGGATGCGACATGTCAGAACTCCTACCAGGCCAGGGCGACGGCCTCCGCGGCCATCTTCGGCAGTGTCTGCGCGTTGCGACGCAGGGCGGGCAGATCGCTCGGCGTGTAGTACGCCGACAGCAGACCGATGGCGGCCAACTCCAGTGCCACGGCGGTCATCACTGCCGGCAGCAGAGGGCGCGCCGCCGTCGCCGCAGCCTTGTCCGCTTCTCGGTATCCGGCCAGGACGGCCGCGACCGCGGCGTGATCGAAGCCAGCGGGCACCGCTCCGTAAGCCGAGCTGAGACCGCGGTAGTTCACCCAGCCGAAGCGCACCAGAGCTTCGCCCAGGTCGTGAGCCCGGTCGTCGAGGCAGGCATTGTCGAAGTCCACGATCCCGACGATCGATTCGACGCTCCCCGAGATCTCCCCGAAGATCAGGTTGAAGGGGTTGAAGTCACCATGGACCGGCAACGCCTCAGCTCCGTAACCAGCGGCGTACGCCTCGGTCCGGGATCGGTCGACAGTGGCCAGCGCGAGACGGCGGAAGTCGTCGATCTCCTTGCGTACCGGCTCGGGATGCTCTGCGCTGTCCTCAAGCAGACCCACCAGGCTCTCCGCCGTGGAGAACACGTCCCGCATCACGGGCAGGCCGTTCATCCGCGTCTGCCGTGCGTGCGTATGCAGCCCGGCCAGCGCGCGGCCGGCCGCCTGTGCCTCGCCGTCGCCGCCGGTCCAGCTCCGGCCCGCCACGTACGGTTGGAGGGTAAAGATAGAGCCGGTCCGCCGGTCATGGAAGAAACGCCGGCTCGAGGTCGTCGCCAACGGACGGGCCACTGGGGCGCCCAGGTCGTGCAGACGGGACAGGAGCTCGGTCTGGAACTCCGCGAACTCCACCGACGAGCAATACCAGGGGAGTTCCTTCAGGAACAGCACGCCTTGGTCGGACTCGATAAACACCTTGCGCGCGGTCTCCGTACGCCGGCGCAAGTCGATGATCGACTTGTTGAGCGAGAAGAACGGCAGCACCAGCAGTGACGTCAGGCCGTACGCGTTCTGTACCCTGGCGAGCTGGTCGTCGGAGATCACACCGATCGATGTGTCGAGAGGCTTTGCGTCCGTGCTCATCCTTCTTGCTGCACCTCTGTGTGTATGCGCCGGGCAACCTCGTGAACACCGTGGCGGAACTCGGCGACGGCCGGTTCGTCCGTGAGTACCAGCGGAATCGACGCCCCGAGGACCGCTGGTTCCGGCGCGAACGGCACGCGCGCGAGCAGGTCGAGATCGTCCAGCGTGCCGTCGTCGGCGGGCGCGAACAGCCGGGAGGGCCGACCGCAGAACTCACAGCAGAAGTGGCTCATGTTCTCCACGTATCCGAGGACCGGGAGGCTCAGCTGCTCCAGTAGCCGACGGCCGCGGGCCAGGTCCTGGGTGGACAGCACATGAGGCGTGGTCACCAGGGCGATCCGCATGGGCAGTCGGGTGAACACCTGGCGATGCAGTTCGTCGAAACCGGGCGGCATGTCCACGATGACGTGGTCATAGGCCTGCCACGCGTCGTGGAAGAGCATCTGCGTCAGTGCGCCCTCGAGGTACTTGCCGCTGAGCAGCCCTGCCTCGTGGGGGCGGACGAAGAAACCCAGCCCGGCGACGTCGACCCCGCCGTACCGGCCGGGACGCACGCGGAAGTCCACCATGGTCGGTGGCCGCCCAGCGAGTCCCGCCACCAGGTTCTGGACGTTCGGTCCGGACAGGTCCAGGTCCACCAGACCGACGGAGGCACCCGACTCGTTGAGCGCGTATGCGGTGTTGACGGCGATCGTGGACTTGCCGACGCCGCCCTTCGTGCCGTACACGGCGGTGAACCGGGTCATCGTTCGGGCCAGTGGTGGTGGGCCCGCACGGCTTCGTCGGTGCCGGCGGGGAAGGCGGCGACGACCGCGTCGTCCCGGACGAAGGATATGTCCGGCAGCGGGTAGACGAAGTGCTCCTTCATGACGCCCGCGTAGGCGCCGGCGTTGAGCACTCCGACCAGGTCGCCCTGCTGGAGAGGCCCGCAGTCGTTCTCACAGATCACGCTGCCCAGCCGGTCGACGAAGCGCACCGGACTCCGGGCCTCGCCCTCGGCGAGCGAGTTCAGTCGCTCCACCCGGAACCGGTGGCCGGGCGCGGGTATCAGGTAGTTCGTCGTTGCGTCCAGGATGGCGACCAGCACGTCGCCGCTGGTCCGCACGTCCACCACTCGGCTGATCAGGGACTCGGCGTCGGCGACCAGGAACCGGCCGAGCTCGACGATCGTGTCGCAGTCGAGATCCGCGTCGATCCGGTCGGCGAGAGCCCGGAACGCTTCTGTGGCGGTCTCGTCGTTCACCTCCATCCGGCTGGCCAGCCCTCCGCCCACGTCGATGTGGTCGAGAGCGACCGCAGGATGCCCGGACAGCTGGGTCAGCGCGGGTATCAGCTGGTCCAGGGCGCCGAGATGAGCGCTTCCGTCAAGCCGGTTGGCGAAGTGGTGGAAGCTGACACCGCCGATGACGAGGCCGGATCCGCTGAGCAGATCCGCGACGGCAGGCAGTTCTGTGACGGGCAGTCCAAGGACGCCGTACTTGCCGGGGATGTCGTTCTCGTCCGGCGCGGGAGCATGGACTCGGAAGCCGATGCGGCCGGGTGGGCCGCCTGCGCGTCGGGCCTGGAGAAGGCCGTGCAGCTCAGCGAGCGACTCCAGATTGACCATGACGCCGGCGTCAACCGCGGTGGTCAGCTCCGCACCGTCACGGCCCACACCGTTGTAGACGATGGCGGAGGGGGCGAACCCCGCGGTCCTGGACAGCGACAGCTCCAGTTCGGAGAAGACGCTGATACCCGCTCCTGCCGTGCGCACGGAGTCGAGGATGGGCCGGTGGTAGGAGGCCTTCACGGCGTAAGTGACCCGTATGCGCGGGTGTGCCTTCCGGACCAGGTCCACCCCGCCCGCGATCCGGTCCAGGTCGACCAGCGCCGCGGGCGTGCCCGTCGACGGCGTTGCTATTCGCCGTAGTTGCCGCAGTGCCCGAGCTGCCGGTCCCACCATGTCCGACGGTAGCTCAGTCGTTGACAGGAACAAGCTGGTACCCCTCAGGCCCGTCCTGCACGGTGAAGCCGGCTGCCAGGATCTCGTCGCGCAGCTTGTCGGATTCCGCGAATTGCTTCGCCGACCGAAGTTCCCAGCGCTCCTGGGCCAGCTGCCGCACGGCGTCGGGGATCTCGGTGGACTCCTCCGACGCGGACTCGAGGTCCAGTCCCAGCACCTCGTCGAAGGCCAGGATCAGACTCAGCTTGCTGGCGTCGTCGACTTCCGGGTCCCGGACGAGCTGCCACAGCTCGGCGACGGCGCGGGGCATGTTGAGGTCGTCCGCCAGGGCATCGACGAAGCGCTTGAGGTACGGGCTGTCGGGAGTGTCCGGCAGGGCGGCTTCGACACCGACCGCCTTCTTCAGACCGGCGACCCGGTGCCGCAGCCGCCGCAGGGCGTTCGCTGCCTGCTCCAGCGCGGTGGGCGAGAACGACAGCGGGCTGCGGTAGTGGCTCAGTAGGGCGAGGTAACGGAATTCGAGCGGGTCGAAGCCTTCGTCGACGAGCGTGTCGAGAGTGATCTTGTTGCCCTCGGACTTGCCCATCCTCTGCTCGCCCTCAAGAGTGAGGAAGGCGCCGTGCATCCACCAACGGGAGAACGGGACTCCGGTCGCCGTCTCGCTCTGTGCGATCTCGTTGGTGTGGTGGATCGGAATGTGGTCGATGCCCCCGAGGTGCAGGTCGAGTGTCTCGCCCAGGTATTCCATCGCCATCGCCGAGCACTCGATGTGCCAGCCGGGGAAGCCGACACCCCAGGGTGACGGCCATTCCATGTCGCGCTTGGGCGCGTCCGGCGCGGAGAACTTCCACAGGGAGAAGTCGGTGGCGTGCCGCTTCTCACCCATGGCCACGCGCTCGCCGGCGCGCAGGTGCTCACGGGTGTCGTTCGGGGTGAGCTTGCCGTAGTCGGGCACGAACGAGGTGTCGAAGTACATCCCGTCGTCGGTCCGGTAGACGACGCCCTTCTCCTCCAGCCGCTGGATCAGCGCGATCTGCTGGGGGATGTGCTGAGTGGCCCGCAGCACCAGGTCCATCGGCAGGATGTTCAGGCGTTCGGCGTCCGAGAGGAAGATGTTCGTGTACTTCTCTGCGACCTCCCACGCGGTGGCCCGCTCGGCGGCGGCTGCCTTCGCCATCTTGTCGTCACCGCTGTCCGCGTCACTGGTCAGGTGGCCCACATCGGTGATGTTCATGGCCGCCCGGACGGAGTAGCCCGCGAATCGCAGCACGCGGCGGACGATGTCGGCGAACAGATAGGTCCGCATGTTGCCGATGTGCGGGGCACTGTAGACGGTGGGCCCGCACACGTACATCCGGACGATGTCGCCCTCGGCAGGGGTGAAGTGCGTGATGGTACGTGACAGCGTGCTGTACAGCGCAAGGCGCTGCCGCAGCTGGTTGCTTGCCGATGGGTTGGTCACGGATATCAATCCCTGGCCAGGAGCGGTGCGGAGTGGCTGGTGAAAAGTTCGACTTCGTCCCGCGCCAACCGCTTCTGCAGAAGCATGATGGAGAAGCCGGCGTAGCTGAGGTTCTCGTTGAACAGACGCATGAAGTAACCCATCCGGTCCCGGATCTGCGTCTGTGTGTTGGGGTCGAGGGCCGCCAGGTGCTCCTTCGCCATCAGGGTGTCGCAGTATTTCTCGACGCCCTGGTCCTCGATGAGGTCGTAGACGAAGTCGGATTCGTAGTAGAGCTCGAGGTCGGGCGCCTTTTCGTAGAATGCACGCCAGTCGCCCTTGCTCATCACGTCGAGCGGGGTTCCGATCGCCTCGGATACCTTGTCGACGATGTCCGTCGGCGGCTGCTGCCGGTAGTAGATCGGTACGGCGATCACCGTGCCGCCGACCTTGACCACTCGGGCCACTTCGCCGAGCATCCGGTCCTTGTCGGGCACGAACGACACCACGTTGCTGACCCAGACCGCGTCGAAGGACGCGTCCTCGATGTCGAGCCCGCGGCCGTCCTGGACCTGGAACTGGACGCGGTCGGAGATTCCGTGCAGCGCGGCGTACTTCTCCGCCTCGGCGACCGAGTTCGGGTTGATGTCGATGCCGACCACCGAAGCCCCGGTGAGCAGCGACAGGTTGACCGACGTGAATCCGGTGTTGCTGCCGATCTCCAGGACACGGCTGCCGGGCCCGATCCGGGCCTGCACCATGACCTCCTGAACCGTCCGCACACCTCCCGACGGCCGGTTCCGCTCGCGCACCAGGCCGACGAAGCGTGAGTAATCCATGTCGGACAGAGGTCCGATGACGGGCGCGGACGCCTCGACCACGGCGGTGAACTCCTTTACTGAGGAACCTCACAGGATGGGCTGCGAGGCCATCCCGGCCCCCGCCCGTATTCGGCCGACTCTACGTCAGCAACACCCGTACGTGCCAACCAGATGGGATCGACTGGCCCAAGATCCGCGGACCGCCGGACCGCCTCGTGCGGCGTGGTGCTGCGCCACAGATCATCATGGGATCGAGGCCCGGCAACGACAGTGGTCGGGAGCGGAGGCGGCGGGAGTAGAGCCGGACCGGAGAGGGAAACCTCAGCGGGCGCGGGCTTGGGTCCCGGGCCCAGGGCGGCCGTCTTGATACCGTAGCCGGAGACAGCCTCCGCATCGGCTGGATCACGGCCGGGGCCAGACGTCACAGAGCGGCAGAGAAAGGGCATGTGCGAGGCATGAGCGATGTCGAAATATCGTGGGTGCGCGGCGACGATATCCTTGGTAATCCGCCGTGGGACGAGTTCGTCGGCAGGGCCGGGTCGATTTTCCAGGACAGTGGGTTTCTGCTGACGTGGTGGCGTGACAGCGCAGCGAAGAATCCGTCGTCGGAGTTTCTCGCGGCCACTTTCACGGACAGCGGTGAAATCATCGGTGTCTGTGCCTTCGAGCTGAACAACGGCACTCTCTCCTTCGCCGGCGGACACGACGTCGTCGACTACATGGGCCCGGTCGCGGCCGAGGGCCGGGAGGAGGCCGTGGCCGACGCGGTGGCCCGGCTGGTCTTCGACGAGCTGCGGTGGGAGCGTGCGCACCTGGCCGGTCTGCCGTCCGGCGGGCCCTTGACCCAAGCTCTGACCGACGCTTTCCGCCGACGGGCGCCGCACACTGCCGTTGAGGTGTACGACCAGGCGCCCCGCATCACCTCCGCGCCGGATGGCTACCTCGGGCTGCTGAACTCCAAGCGGCGAGGAGAGATGCTCCGTAAGCGCAAGCGCCTGGTCGACGAGATCGGGCCGGTGGAGGTGACCGCTTCCACGCCGGACACCTGGTCCGGGGCGCTGGAGCAGCTGCTCGCCTGGAAGGCGGCGGCAACACCGGCGATGCGCGACTTCGTGACGGAGTACGGCGATTTCGTCCGCGGCCTGCTCACGGAACTCGCTCCCAGGAACGCCGCGCACGTCATGGAACTACGTACGCGGGACCGTGCCGTGGCCTCCGCGATCGTGCTGACGCATCGTCGGACGCGGTACCTCTACAACATGTCGTACGACATGGCGACGGTCAGTGCCTCCAGCACCGGGTTGGCGCCGGGCGTCGTGCTCGTCTCCCATTTGGCCGAGAACACCCTCGGGGAGGGACTGGTCTTCGACTTCCTCAAGGGCGCACAGGACTACAAGGTCCGCCTCGGCGGTGTCCCGGAGGACCTCGTCGCGCTGCTCGTCAACTCCTGAGGGTTGCGGGCCAGTACCGCCGGCTCGTCGAGGCGCAGCATCGCCCGGCCGGTGTCCAGGGTGGCCGTGACGCCGATCGGCAGCGTCATGATCGGAACGGTGTGGCCGAAGTCGACGTCGATGAGAGCGGGGAGGCCGTACTCGGCGGCCAGGTCCCGCAGGCACCGGTCCAGCTCGCCCGGCCGGTCGACGTATGGGGTACGGCCGAACAGCAGGCCCGTGGCGGTATCGAAGAGTCCGGCTTCGGCGAGCGTGCCCAGTTCCCGCCGGATCGCAGCCACCTCGGACTCGTTCGTCTCGAGAAAAACCAGGCAACCGTCCGTCCGTGGTCGGTACGGCGTGCCGAGCAGGCCCACGACCGTGCCGAGGTGACCGCCGAGCAGGCGTCCGCGCGCGGTGCCGGGCGTCAGGGCACGCCACGGACCCGCGGCGGTGCGGGACCGCGGACGGTGATCCTCTATCTCCCAGATTGGCGACTCGGCCGAGGTCGCGGCCGGCGCGCGCAGTTCACGGGGGCCGCCCGGGCGCCACGCGGCGAGCAGGCTGGTCGCCGTGTACGGGTCGATGCCGTCGGCGTCGCCCATCGACGGGACGGCGGTGGGGCCATGGAACGTGACCATGCCCGTACGGACATGCACGGCCAGCAGCAGGGAGGTGATGTCGCTGAAGCCGCAGAGCGGTTTGCGGGAGTCCCGCAGCAACTCGAAGTCCAAGTGGGGAATCAGCTCGGCCGAGCGGAGGCCGCCGGTCGTACACAGGATCGCTGAGATTTCCTCGTTCCTGCAGCACCAGGCGATGTCCTCCGCGAGGGCCTCGGCCGCGGGCCGGTCGCCATCGTCCCACCACGCGTGCGGCGCGGGGACGGGCCGGAGACCGAGACCGCTCAGCGCGCGCAGGGCACGTGCCGTGCGGCGTGGATAGCGACTCACCGAACTGGACGGTGTGACAAGGCCGATGGCCGAGCCCGGCACCGGCGCGTACGGCTTCACCAGCATGGCGGAGGGATCCATCGGCGCACCATACCCTCGTTGCCATCAGGGTGATCAATTGATACGGTTTTTTCGGCGCCAGGGTGACTGGTCGTCGGATTTCGGTGAAGTGGCCGAGAGGCGAGGCAACGGCCTGCAAAGCCGTGTACACGGGTTCGAATCCCGTCTTCACCTTCCTTTTCTCCCGTCAGAAACGGTTCGTGATCGACTCTCGTGAAGGTTGGCGGATTGAATCACCAGCATGACGGAACGCGCGGCAAGTCGGTCGATCATGGGAAGCCTCGCATGAGCCGGACCCTGTCCATCCGCTTCGCGGCTCAAGAGATCAACGTCACGATCCATGCCGATGCCGAGCAGGCCGTCGCGCCCGTGCTCGACTTCGTGCAGCCGCACTTCTCGGTCGATCCCGTCGACCCAGCCGCGGCGCACGGCCTCCCTCTGCGGATCTCCCCCCTGAGCACCTGGACGCGCCCGTCCGGCGAACCACGCCGGACGATGGTCCGCAAGGGTCGGTCGGCCGACACGCATCTGTGGGGCGACCGCTGGCAGGTCGGGGACCGGACCGTAATCGAGATCCCGTCGAGCCGGACGGTCTTCGACCTCGCCACCGACGGGTCCGAGCTGCACGTCCACGTCAGCGACACTTCGCGCTACCACCTCTCCGACTTCCTGCGCGAGGCTATGTGGGAGCTGGCGGCGGTCGCCGGCGGAACGTTCATCCACGCGGCAGCGGTTGCCAACGGCTGCGCCGCGATCGCTCTGGTCGGCGACAAGGGAGCCGGTAAGACCACGACCGCGCTCGACCTCGTGCACGGCGGAGCCGACTTCTATTCCGGCGACATCTTGTACTCGAACGACGGCGCCGGCCAGGTGTACAGCTTCCCCGACTATCCGGGGGTGTGCTGGGGCACGATCCGCGCCAACCCGGAACTCCTGGAAGCCGCCGAGGAACTGGGCCACGTGCAGTCACCGAACGACGGCGACAAGGTCCTGCTGCCGCACGACATCTACTGGACCGCCCTCGGCGTCCGGAAGGCCGCGCCGCCGCTCCCGTTGGGTGCGATCATCGTCGCCCATGTCTCGGCCGCCGGCCCGGCCCGAATAGAGCCGGTCGCGCCGCGGTGGGATCTGCTGGAGGCGCTGGAGCGCGGGCGCAGCGATGCGGGGGAGGGCTGGGAGCCGTTCCTCGACGAGGCGGGCCGCCGGTACGCCCGCCCCGCCGCCCCGCCGTCCGCCGCCCCGGTACGTCCGGACGTGCCGTGGTACACCCGGCTCGGCCAGGGGCGCCCCTCGCTGGAGGAGATCGCCCGGTTCCTCGACAAGATCGCTCCGAACATTCGTGAGACGCCCGATGGCCGGTCTTGAGCCGTACTGGAATGAGCTGCTGGACGCGGTCCGGGACGACGGCACCGGCAACTGGCTGAACGTCCTCGCCGCGACAGGCTTTCAGATCCATCCCCACGCAAAGGGGCTGGAATTCGAGATCAAGTACACCCCGCGGTCCGCAGCCGTTGGCGAGCTGGGCGACTATGCGCGGATGCTGCTCGCGTCGGAGGACCTTCCGCAGGGCGTGATCTCTCCGCAGTGGCTCGTCTTCGGAGCCAGCACAGTGGAGTACTGGCTGCTGGACGGAACGGAGTGGAGCAAGCGGCGAAAGTCGGGCGGCACCGACGTACTGAAACGGAAGGCACACCAGGTCTTCCGCGACCCGTCGACCGGCACGCCGCTCGTCCAGTCGACTGAGGACTTCGTCACCGACCCAGAGCGGATCACGGTCGTCCTGGAAGACGTTGGTGGCAGCGCCGGAGTGGTGCACAAGGCCCGAGCCAAGGGCCACTATGTCGATCTCGCCACCGGAATCGTCTTCAACCTCGTCGAGTCCCGCTGCCGGGTCGGCGACGCGGAGCAGATCCAGCTGGAGCTCGAGTACGGCGCCCACGTGTACCACGCGACACAGGAGCCGGCCATGGAGTCCACGCCGGCCGAGCTGAGGGCCCAACTGTGGAACCTGCATCGCCTGTTGAATCCTCGCTTCGACAAGGCGGGCCTCGACACCACCGTCGAACTCAAACGCGACTTCGTCCAGACCGCCTCCGCCAAGCAGACCTGACGCCTGCGCCGCTTCCTGTTCCTGCTCATCGGACGACCCCGCCCCGTCACACGTTCCTGCGAACCTGCGCACAGTCCGGGTGACCAGCGTCGGTCCCGCGCTGCGTCGACGCGATCCGGACGGCGGTGCCAGGCCAGGAACCCAGTGAGCGAGGTGGGCCACGAGCGGGCGCAGTACCCCGCCGACCTGGTCCGACTGGTGCTCCGTACCCTCGTGCAGGTGATGTTGGGCGGCCAGCGTCCGCCGGCGCCTTATGCACACGGATACGGCCAAGACTGTTTCCGAAGCGCTGCTGCCGCTCCCCGATATCCGTCTGACCGGGCTCCGGCTTCGCATGAAGGAGCAGGAGCGTCGATGACACCTGTCACACCTGCGCCGTCCTCGACGTCCACCCCCGGATCGCGATGCAGATCCTCCGTCACTCCGAGATCGCCGTGACGATGGAGGTCTATACGCACGTGCCCTCGGCGGAGACTCGGAAGCCGGGCACCGTTCTGGGCGATAGCAAGCAGAAAACAGGCCAGGAAGAAGGGCAAGCGCAAGGAGGGGCTTCGGGAGCGGGTCGGCTTCCAGGCGCCTTCCGGGGCCCGGGACGGCGCCGACGTCCCTACGCCTGGTGTGACAGGTCGTCCACCAGGAGATCGAGGGTCGCCTCCTCATGAAGCGCCACGCCGAGGGTGGTCATGGCAGGGGCGAGATCCCGGTCCCAGTCCGCGCTGACCGGTTGGCCGTCGAGGGCCAGTTGAGGGATGCCCTCGGCCTGACTGCGCGCGGCCAGGTGCTCGTAGTCCGCGGTGCCCATGCGCCACGGCCGGGCTTCGTAGCGGCGGATGACCCGGTTGGCCAGAGCGATCCCAGGCCAGTCGAAGTCGCCGTGGTACGCGAAGCGGCAGCCCGTGGCGGCGAGGGCGTCCAGAAGTGTGAAGACCACCGTGGCGGCGCTACCCGACGTGCACACCAGGGGCCGGACGCAGGCCGCGTCAGCCGCGGCTTCGACCACACGTGGGTTCTCACAGATGTGGATGAGTGTTCCGGCGGGCAGTCGCAGCCGCAGGGCGTGCAGGTCGCGCGGCGTGAGGTGGGTTTCTGCGTGATGTTCGGCCCGCTCCCGGAGGGCACGTTCCCGCCAGCCTCCGCCGTCGGGCCGCAGCCCGTACGTCAGCACCGTGCTGGAGACCTCGTCCGGAGTGACGGACACCAGCCGCCACAGAGCGCGTCGGCCGGCCGCGTCGTTGGGGAACTCGGTGCCATGGGCGAGGGCGACCCCGCGTTGGACGAGGCGTGCGAGCCATGTGCCGTCGTCCAGGCCGTGCGCGGAGCCGGTCGCCATGGCGGCGAGTTCACCTCGGCCGCGTACGCCGCCCCGCTCGGGTCCGAGGAGGGTGGTGAGGACCTGGACCGCCTGCTGGAGTGTCCACACCGCCGCTGCGGGTGTCACTCCGCGCGGAACGCCGGCCCGGCGCAACAGGTCGTACCACTGCCGGGGCCATTCCTGGCCGGCGAGCGGGGAGGCGGCCAGTGACGAAGCGAGGGACGACCACACCTGTTCCCGCCGTGCCGTCGCGTCCGCGCGGGCGGCACGGCGGTCGGTGAGGGGCGGGCCGAGCGCCTCCAGGGTCTGTATGAGCCCGAGTCCGGCGGCCGAGGCGCGCAGCCGTGCGTCGAGGACGTCGAGCCGTACCGTCACGGTGGCACCGGTGAGGGCTTTGCCCAGGAGGAGCGACAGGTCGTTGCGTTCCTGGGGGTTCATCGCGGTGAGCCTAAGGGAGCCGGTGGCCTGTACGCCGTTGCTCTCCAGGCGTTTGCGTACGCTCTCCCAGAGCCGGGTGAGCCCGGGGCCCGTCAGCCATTCGCGCGTCGCGGAGGGCAGTGCGCTCACATGGACACCAGACGCCGGTGGCGGCCGTTCCAGGTGTAGTGCAGGGTGGCCACCCCGCGCACATGGGGGTCACGGAGGCACTCGTAGATGTGCAGGGACGGAACCTCGGGCCAGTTGCCCATGAGCCGCTCGCTGGTGAGGACGAAGTCGAGATCGAGGTCGACGAGGATACGGCCCAGTCGGCCGTGGGTGGGTTCGTCGACCTTGGCGAAGGCGTCGTCCAGGAGGATCAGGCGTGGCGCGTGCGGTGCCGACTCGGCGAGGCTGGTGAAGTGGGCTGCTGCCGCGGCGAAGAGCACGAGGTAGGAGAGGACCCGCTGCTCGCCCTGGCTGAGGCCGGTCCGGCCGGTCAGTTTCCTACGGCGGCCCGGAGCCGCGTCCTCGACCACGAAGGTGCGGAAGCGGAACCAGTCGCGGTAGTCCAGCGCGGTCCGCAGATGGGCGGCGTAACCGGCTGAAGGATCGGCTCGTCGGGCGTCCTCGATCCGGCGTTGCAGGACTTCGCGCAGCTGCTCGGTCTCCTCGCGCGTCCGGAGGCTCGACGGACTGCGCAGCAGTTCCACGGCTGCCCGGACGTCAGCGTCCACGTCCTCGTCCAGCTTCCACAGCAGCTCGACACCGAGACCGTGGGAGGTGCGCACGGTCCGCAGGGTGTCGTTGAGGGCCGCGACCAGGTTCGCCGCGGTGATGACCTGTGCCGAGAGGTGGTCGCCGAGTTCGCCGGTCAGGAACCGCTGGAACACCTCGCGTTCGCGCTCGGTGAGCCGTCCCCGGGCCTCCGCCGCCTGGACCGCGATCCGCTCGCCCACGGCCGCGACGTCATGGGATCCGTGGTCGTCGACCAGGCGGCACACCTTGATGCCGTCGCGTTCCTCCAGTTGCGCGTCGTAGCCGCCGGCCAGTTGGTCGCGCAGTTCGGTGTGCCGGTTGAGCAGGGTGCTGTCCGACACCTCGTCCTTCGGACGGCCGAGGGCCTGCTCCACGGCTTCGGCGAGGGCCCGCAGCGCGCGCAGACGGCTGCGGACGTCCGCGCCGGGGTCGTCCGACACGTACCCGGGGAGCGAGGACCGGTCGAGGCCGGCGCCGAGCACCACCTCGGGTCGGCCGAGAGCACCGCGGAGAGTGCCGCCGGTGTTGATGACGGCCGTCTCCTGGTCCGCCAGGGTCTCGCGCAGCCGCTTCTCGTCCTCTTCCGCGCGTACGCGCAGGTCGTGGAGGTCGTCGCGGGCTCGTTGCGCTCCAGGCAGGGCGCGGACGGCGTTCGCGACGCGCTGCCTGGTCTCCTGCTCGCGGGTGAGGATCTCCTCCTCGGACGACCCGATGGCCTCCTCGCGGGTCCGCAGATCCTGCTCAGCGGTGCGCAGTCCGGCGAGACGGACCCGGTAGCTCTCCTCCGCGGCCAGGCGATCCTCTCGGGCACGTTCGTACCGTTCGGCATCCGTCTGATGCGTGCCGAGCCGTTCGCCCGTGCCGCCGACGGCCCTGCGGAGATGCCCGACACCGCTGAGCAGGGCAGCCAGTGCGGTGCGTACGCGGTCCAGGGCATCGGGGTCGCCGGGGAGATCGTGGGCGGTCGCGGTGGCGTCCGCCTCGGCACGCGCCGATACCGCGAGAGCGCGGGCCTCCTCGGCCAGCCGTGCCGCCCGGGTCGCCTTGGCGGTCAGGTCACGCAGTGCCCTCTCCGCTGATTCGGTCCTGCTCCATGCGTCCGCGAGCCCCCGTGCCCTGGGGAAGCCCCGTTCCGCGAGCGTGAGAGTCCGACGCATGGCATCGGCTGCGGCGAGTTCCTCGCGGACGCCGGCCAGCCGCTGTTCCGTCTGCGCGGTCCGCTCCTCCAGCTCGGCGAGGATCCGCCGGCGGGTCTCGGCGCGTACGGCGGCCCCCACGTACTCGGTGTCGCCCTTGTCGTGACGGCCGCTGAGCACACCCAGACGCCAACTGCCGTCGTAGAACAGCGAGTTGTGAGCAGATGTTTCCTGTGGGGGTGCGAGTGCGATGGTCGCGAGCAGACGACCTACCTGCTCGGACGTGACCCCGCAACCAGGTTCAGGGACCGGGCGCAGGGCCGAGGCGAGAGTCGGTCCGTCGGACAGCGCGGGGCCGGGCTGGAGGAGGGTGTCCTGGGTGCGGGGGTCGAGAAGAACACCGTCCGCGCCTACCCACGAGTCCAGGATTCCGCTCGCCTCCAGGGCCCCTTCCAGACCGGCCCGGTCGGCCGGCGCCAGGCCGTCCGTGAAGTCCACGAGCCGGTAGAAGGGCGCTCCGCTGCCTGTCGTCCTCGCGGCGACGCGGTGGTGCGGAGCCGGCGGCTCAGGGTCGGTACGTTGCTCCCACTCCCGCTTCTGCTCTGTCAGGCGGCCGAGTTCCTCGTCGAGTTGGCCGACGTTCAGCGCCAGTGCGTCCCGCCGTCCGGTGAGTTCCTCGCCGTACGGTTCGAGTGCGGCCTGAGCGGTTCGCCGCGCCTGGCTGTCGATGTCGGGCGGCAGCGTGCGGTCCGCGAACGGCGCGTCGGCTGAGGTTTCGTGGCTGACCGCGGCATGGACAGCGTCCAGCGATGGGCACCCGGGCCCCAGCTCGGCCCGGGTCTGTGCGGTCCACTCGGCGACACTGCCCGCATAGACGCCGCTCTCCCCGGCCACGTTCTGGCGGCTGATGTCGAGACGGCCGGCTGCCTCTTCCGCCTCGCCCTCCAGCCGTTCCCGCTCGGCATCGGCCTGAGCCGCTCCGGCGCGGGCCGCGTCCGCCCGTGAGATGAGGCGGTTCACTTCCTGGACCATCCGGGCCCGGTTCTTCGCGACCGTCTCGGCGTCCTCCAGCTGGTTCTGCCAGGACCGCAGCCCTTCCCGCGTGGTGGCCGTGTCCGCGCGGGCCGCCGACCGGTGCCGTACGGCGCGCGTCTCCCCGTCCGGAGTCGTCAACTCCGTCTCGACGGACTGGGAGAGGACGGTGCGTGACAGGGCCACCGCCTCGCCGAGATGACCGATGGGGAGCCCGGCTTTCTCCGCCTGTGCCAGCAGCTCTCTGTGTTCGGTTCCCAGTTCGGCCAGCCGACTCCCGAGGTGTTCGACCCCTTCGGCCAGCCGCTCCGCCGTACTCTCCTCCGCGTCGTGTGCGTTGCGCAGGGTGGTGAAGGCGGCCTCGGCGGCGGTGTGCAGCGCCTCCACCGTGCCGCGGCGTTCCGACAGTTCGCGCAGGCTGCGGTAGGCGTGGCTGGCGTGCAGGGCGGCGAGGTCGGTCCTGGCTGTCTGTTCCTCCTCGCGCAGGGTCTCCAGCCGGCCCTCCGACTCCTCCTCCTGCGTCCGCAGGTCGCTCGTCCGCTGTGCGGCGTCTCCGGCCGCCCGGCGCCGCTGCGCGAGGACGCCGAGCTCGTGGCCGACTTGCTGCGCGGAGGTGCGCAGGACTCCGGCCAGGTAGCCGCGGTAACCGGTGAGGAACGTGCGCAGTGCCGTATCGGTGCGTTCCAGGCGGCCGAGTTCGTCCCGTACGGCGTCGAGGTCGTGCAGGTTGCGCGCCACCTTCTCGACCACGTCCTCGTCGAGCCCCGGCAGGGTCTCGCTCAGCAGGGAGGCCAGGCCCCCGTGCTCGACGCGGTCCCCGACCGTGGGGCGCCGCAGCCGGTGAAGGAGCTGGGTGAGGTTGCGGTAGCGCGTCGCGTCGGTGATGCCGAACAGGTCCCGGGCCACCCGGGCGCGGTGCGTGACCGCACGCTCGGTCGTGTTGTCGGAGCCGACGATCTCCTTGAGCCGGTCGACCGGCAGCGGCTTTCCGCCCTCGACCAGGTGCAGATCCTCGCCGATCCGCAGCGGAGTGACGAAGAACGTCGGCAGCGCCTTCTGCGTCGACTTCGAGGCACGGACGGCGACACCGAGCGTCAGGAAACAGTGACCGCCGTCTTCGGCCGTGCCCCGGAACTCCACCCACAGGTACCCGAGACGGTTGGTCTGCTCGAACCCGTCCAGCATCAGCCAGGCGAGCGTGGTGCGGCCGGTGCCGGTCGCGTCCAGTGCCCGGGAGTCGCCGTCCAGAAGATACGGAAGCAGCATCTCCAGGGCCTTGGACTTTCCCGCGCCGTTCTTGCCGCGCAGCAGCAGCCGTCCGTCGCCGAAGGAGAACTCCTGGGCGTCGTACTGCCAGACGTTCTGGATGCCCGCCCGGTGCAGCCGGAAGCGGGTGCCGGTGGTCGTCGCGGGGCCGGAACGCGGCAACGGAACGAGGCCACGCGCGTCGGTGGTCATAGCGGCAACTCCTCTTGAACGTCCGTGCCTTTGCCGGCTGCGGTGGTCGGGCGCACCGTGACTTGGGTGGCGTAGCGCGCCGCCGCGGCAAGCAGCACCCAGCCGTCGCCGCCGGGCCGTGCGCCATGGACATCGGTCACCGTGCGTCCTTCCGGCGCCTCCTCGACGTACCCCTCCGGCAGCCCTTCGCCCTTGGAGCGCAGCCGCCCGGCGCGAGCCATCAGCCGCATGCGGACCAGCAGGTCCAGGACGGCCTCCCGCAGGGCGGGGAGGTCCTCCAGGTAGCCGCGCTGCCAGTTGCCGCGCTGCCCGTACTCGGCGATGAGCTCGGCGAGCACCTCGTCCACCAGGCGGTCCGGGACGGCCACGCCGATGACGAGCGTCCCGCCGGTCGACGGATGCCCCGGTTCCTGCGGCCGAAGCCGCTCCACGAGCCGTTCCACCAGCAGCAGCGCGGCCTGTGCGATGGTCCCGGTGCCCGGCAGGTGCAGATCCGTCAGCTCCTCCTCGGGGTCCACCAGCGCCACGCCCTCGGCACGGATCTCCATCTCCAGGCCGAGCAGTTCGGAGAAAGCCTGGGCTTCCCGGCGCTGCCGGGTACGCAGCCAGTCACGCTCGGCGTCGGTCAGCTCGTCGAGGTGGACGACAGGTGTCTCGACAAGCATCCGACGCACATAGGTGCGCGGTCCGCCGAAACCCGGGTCCGCTGCCCGCCGGACCAGATCGGCGCCGTCCCCGGCCTGCGCGAGCGGGCCGGCCACGACCACACGTGCCAGCTCCCGGTCCACCGTGATCAGGGCCTCCCCGCCCGCCTCCTGCGCGAACGCGGCCACCTGGCCCTCGGTCTCGATGAGGACACCCCACCCGACGAGCTGACGCAGAGCCGCGACCAGGGTCCGCTTCCCGGCCGCCCGGCCCGTCTCCTCCAGCTCGATCCCCGCGTCGGCGGCAGCAGCCCTGATGTCGGCGACCAGGTGCGACAGCAGCATCTGCTCGGGCGCGGTCACCAGCACGGACAGGGCCAGCGCGAGGCAGGCGTACGTGTGCGGGGTGAACGGGGTGCCGGTGGAGCGCTCCAGCCGATGACCCGAACCCGCCCCCAGTCCCGTCTTGAACAGCCGGGCGAAGGAGCTGTCGACCAGCAGGCGATAGCCGAGCACCTGCTGGAACCGTTTGCCCAGCCAGTCGGCGTGCCTGCGGATCAGCGGGAACAGGTCGGCATGAGGGCCGTCGGACGCGACCAGAGGGTGCGCCAGCAGCAGCCGGGCGGCGGTACGGCGTTCGGCGGCCAGGGCCACGTCGTGAGCCGAGGGGAGGGTCATGACACGCTCACCTCAGCCTCATCGCCGGCGGCTTCACCGTCGACCGCGGCGGCGGTACGGCTGATGTCCAGCTCCAGGTCGTCCAGCAGCAGGTCACCGTCGGCCGAGTACAGCACCGTCCGCGCGCCCGCCGTCCGGATCACGGTGAGCCGGATGCCCAGTTCGGCGTCCTCGCCGCGCGCCGCGTCGAGGACGAAGCCCGCAGTCCCCTCTCCCTCTCCCTCTCCCTCCCCGTCCCTGTCGGCGAGCCTCCTGAGCTGAGCGTTTCCGAGCGCCGTGGCCAGTAGCTCCAGGAGCAGCCCGAGCGCCGCCGAGGTGAGGCGTACGTCCGCGAACCGGCCCGACGCGCTGCGTAGTTCGTCCGCCGCCGCTGCCCTGGCCGCCGCTCGCTCCCGGGCGGCCTCCCGCAGCCGCTCCTTCTGCGCGGAGTGGTCCTCCACCGAGGAGGCCCGGCCCCGCTGAGCACGGCTGCCCCTCTCCCGCAGGGCCACCGGCACCTCGACCACCGGACCGGTCCACCAGCTCGTGTAGGCGGGCACCACCTCGTCGGCGGCGGGGGGTATGCCCAGATGACGGGCTCCGTACAGACCGAAAGCGGCGACGGCGATGTCGTGCGCGTCCTGCGGCGCCGCTTCCTCGAACCAGCGGGCCAACCGCAGCAGATCCTTACGCCGGGACATCTCCCCGGTGGCCGACCGCAGCATCCGCTTGGCGTTGGCGAGCAGCGACTGCAACGCGCGCAGGGTGGCGTCCCGCAGCTGGTCGACCTGGCTGCCCTGACCGTCGGTGTCCCTGAACCAGCCGCGCAAGCCCTCCCAGTCCGCGAGCTCGCGGCCTCGGCTGCGCTGGACCCGTATTTCCGTGCGGCTTTCGCTCTGTGCGGACAGCCCGGACAGCCCGGTGAGCCCTTGGGCGTGGGCGTCCAGCCGGACCAGCAGGGCCGGAATATGAGGCCACAGGGTGTCCAGCGCCTCCGAGATCCGGGGTGCGCGGAACGCCACGTCCTCGGTGATCGCCTCGACGTAGTCCAGGAGCAGCTCCTTGAAGCCCTGGTACTCGGCGCTGTCCAGGTCGTAGCGGGACAGCACCTGGCCGAGGTAGGCGTAGAAGTCGCGTATGGAGTCCGCGAACTCGGTGAACTGCACGAACAGCGTGCTGACCCGCTCCAGTCCGGCCTGCGGCTCGATACCGCCCGGCGCGGTCACGAGGCCGGCCAGCTCCCGCAGCCCCCGCTCGACCAGGGCCAACAGTTCGTTGCTCACCTCACGGGCGGCGTCGGCCTCGGCCAGGACCCCGTCGGCGTCCCGCTGGATGCGTTCGCCCAGCTTCGACAGCTGGTAGCGCGAGCGCGAACGCTGGTACTCGCTGATGCTGGACGCCTTCACCGTGTGACTGCTGCGCAGCAGGTTTCCCCAGTTCACGAGCTGTTCCAGCCGGACCGTGAGAGTGTCGGCGTCGAGCCCCGCGGCGGAACCACTGCTCTGACGCAGCTTCGCCATGATGTCCGGGACGGCAAGATCCGCCAGCAGCGTTCCGCAGAAAACCCGCATGATCGCGACGTGCTCCAGCCGCTCGGGCGCACTGAGATACACGTACGCGTCCAGCCGCCGCCGCGCCTCCTCATCGGCGTCCTGACCTGCACCGGATGCTGATGCCCCCATGCCCGTGAGGTTACGCGGCGCAGCCGGGCGTCCGCCGGTGGGTGGCCGAAAATGCCACGGACGTGTGCCAGGCTTCCCCGTACGAACCCAAACTCGCCGCCGCGCGTCCGGCACGGCTGTACGCCTACCTCGGGCTCTCGCTCCTCAGCGGTGTGCGCACGGAGGAGGCGCGGCCCCTCGCCTGGGATCACGTCTTCCTGGAGACGACGGACGGCATCCCGCCTCACGTCGCGGTATGGCGCTCGGTGCGCAAGCACGGTGAGACCAAGACCAGGAAGAGCCGCCGGACCAGGCAGCTCCGACCCGTGATCACACAGGGTGCCGAAGCGATGGACGATATCTTCGCCGCAGATCAGGAAGAGGAGGACACGGAGGGCGGGGAAGAGGGCGACGCGGTGGCCTGATCAAATTCGTTTGGCCCCCTGTTTGGCCCCCGAGCACGACAAAGGGCCAATCGCGATCACGCGATTGACCCTTTGACCAGCGTCGGGGTGGCGGGATTTGAACCCACGACCTCTTCGTCCCGAACGAAGCGCGCTGCCAAGCTGCGCTACACCCCGATGTCGCTGCTTCCCGCGGCGACGACGTTTACTTTAGCCCACTGGTGGCTGTAGACGAAATCCGGTTTAGACGCGGCGGCGGACCGGGGTGGGGCGGGTGTGGTCGATGACTACCAGGAGGACGGCCAGGGCGTAGATCGCGAGGCCGAGGAGGAGGGCGTTGGCCAGGGTGCTGCGGTAGCCGTGGGCGGCCACGTCGAGGAAGGGGTACAGGTAGCGGGACGGGTTCGAGGGCGCGAGGAAGACCGCCCGGGCCAGGGTGAAGATCAGGTAGGCCAGGGGGTACAGAAGCCAGGTGGCCGCCTGGCGCAGGTGCAGGCGGGCCGCGGGCGTCAGCAGCAGCCAGTCCAGCACGGCGGCCGCCGGCGTGATCGTGTGCAGGATCTGGAGGGTCGCCCACTGCGCGTGCCAGCGCACCGGGGCCGTCGCCGCGCCGGTCATGGAGAACGGTGGCGTCGTGTGGGCCAGGAGCAGGTGATAGACGAGCGCGGTGATCACGACGTAGAGAAGTGTGGCACCGGTCACGGCGGACGGCAGCGGGCGGCGGGCCCGCTGTGCCCGCCACGCCGACAGGAGCATGACGACGGCCAGCAGGAGGTTCGCCTGGACGCTGAAGTAGCTCAGGGCGCGGGTAGGGGTGGCCAGCAGCAGCTCCAGGGCCACGCCGAAGACCGCTACCGAGCCGGTCAGGAGGCGGAGCAGCGCGACCGTGGGGCGGCGGACCGGCGCCACCACTGCCGTGGCGGGGACCGGGGCGTGCAGCAGCACAGGCGGGCCCGGGACCGCGGGGAGCTCCGGGATGTCCCTGGGTATCGGGGCGGTCATGCCCTCACGCTAGGAGCGGGGGAGGAGGGCGGCCATTTGGCTTAGCCCGGGTGGGTTACGGCCTGGCTTGGTCCGGGTGGGTTACGACGCTTCGACCCGGAGCTTCTCCTCCCCGTCCGTCGGGGCTGTCGGCCGTCGGCCGTCGGCTATCGGCCCATCAACGTCAGCAGCGTCGCCTCCGGGGGGCAGGCGAAGCGGACCGGGGTGTAGCGGTTGGTGCCGCAGCCCGCGGAGACGTGGAGGTAGGAGGTGTTGCCGTCCGCCAGGTGGGTGGACAGGCCCTTCACCCGGTCGGTGTCCAGGTCGCAGTTGGTGACCAGGGCGCCGTAGAAGGGGATGCACAGCTGGCCGCCGTGGGTGTGGCCGGCCAGGATCAGGGGGTAGCCGTCCGCGGTGAACGCGTCCAGGGTGCGCAGATAGGGGGCGTGGACCACGCCGAAGGAGAAGTCGTGGGTGCCGGAGGGGCCGCCCGCCACCTGGGCGTAGCGGTCGCGCTTGATGTGGGGGTCGTCGAGGCCCGTCAGCTCGATCGAGACGCCCTCGACCTTCAGTACGCCCCGGGTGTTCGTCAGGTTCAGCCAGCCCGCCGTGTCGAAGCCGTCGCGCAGGTCTTCCCACGGGTTGTGGATGGCGCCCACGGCCGGCTTGTTGCCGTTCAGGCCGTGCCGGCCGCTCGTCTTCTCCGTCAAGTAGCGGGCGGGGTTGCGGAGTTTGGGGCCGTAGTAGTCGTTGGAGCCGAAGACGTACGCGCCCGGGAACTCCATCAGCGGGCCCAGCGCGTCCAGGACCTCCGGGACACCTTCCGGGTCGGACAGGTTGTCGCCGGTGTTGATCACGAAGTCCGGGCGCAGGCCCGCCAGCGACTGCAGCCAGCGCTGCTTCTTGCGCTGGCCGCTGACCATGTGGATGTCGGAGACCTGGAGCACGCGCAGCGGTCGCATGCCCGGCGGGAGCACCGGGACCGTCACCCGTCGGAGGCGGAAGGAGCGGGCCTCGAAACCCGCCGCGTACGCCAGTCCGGCGGCGCCTGCCGCCATGATTCCCAGGGGTACTCCGTATCGCGCGCGCATACGTCCATCGTGTCAGACCCCGGCGGTACGACGAGACCGGCCGCCCTCCCCTAAATCTGCCCTCCTCAACCTGCCCTCCCTTAAATCTGCGGGCGTTCGCCGTGGTGCACCTGCGACAATCGACTCCATGACCACCACGCTCAAGTCGAAGCTGCAGGACGACCTCAACGCCGCGATCAAGGAGCGCGACGAGCTCCGCTCCTCGACGCTCCGGCTGACGCTCGCCGCGATCACCAAGGAGGAGGTCGCGGGCAAGGAGAAGCGGCAGCTCTCCGACGACGAGGTCCTCAAGGTGATCACCCGTGAGGCGAAGAAGCGCCGGGAGGCCGCCGAGGCCTTCGCGCAGGGCGGTCGCGCCGAGTCGGCCGAGCGGGAGACGGCGGAGGGCGAGGTGCTCGCCGAGTACCTGCCCAAGCAGCTGTCCGACGACGAGCTGAACACGATCGTCGCCCAGGCCGTGGCAGAGGCGAAGGCGGCCGGCGCGGAGGGGCCGCGGGCCATGGGCGCCGTCATGAAGATCGTGAACCCGAAGGTGGCCGGCCAGGCCGAGGGCGGCCGCGTCGCCGCCGTGGTGAAGAAGCTGCTCCAGGGCTGAGACCACACCCAGGGTCCAGGGCTGAGGCCACACCCCGGGCCCTGCCAAGCACTACGGCGGCGGGGCCGCACCCCTCACTTCAGGGTGCGGCCCCGCCGCCGTACGCGTGCCCCGTCGGACCGGGACGGGAGAGGTCGCCAGGGATGAGTTCGATTTCCCCGGTCACCCCGATTTCCCCGGATCACCCCCGCAAGCCACCGTTCCCGTTCCCGTTCCCGGTGCTTCCGCCGTTGCCCTGGCCCTGGATGAAGTTGCCCGGGAGGGAGAAGGTCGGGGCGGGGAAGGCGCCGCCGGTCGTGTCACCCGTGGTGCCGCCCGTCAGACCGCCGATCAGTCCCCCCGTGCTGTCCCCGTTCTTGCCGCCGTCCCTGCCCCCGCGTCCTTTTCCCCGGCCGTTCCGCTTGTCGCCCTTGTCGCCCTTGTCGCCCTTGTTGTTGTCGTCGGGGATGTCGATCAGATGGAAGTTCTGCACCGGCTTGCCCTCCAGGGCGCCGGTCATCATGTCGCGCCAGATCGGGCCGGGCACCTCGCCACCGAACACCTTCTCGTGCGGGACGCCGCCGATGGTGATGTTGATCATCTGGCGCCGGTGCTGCGGGTCGCCGACCCAGACCGCGCCCGCCATGTTCGGGGTGTAGCCGACGAACCAGGCCGCGTAACGCTCGTCCGTCGTACCCGTCTTGCCCGCGCTCGGGCGGCCGTCGAGGCCGGCCTCCTGACCCGTGCCGTCCTCGACCACGCCCTTCAGGAGCGTGCTGACGGTGTCCGCGGTCTTCTCCGACATCGCGCGTGAACAGGCCGTCTTCGGCACGGCCAGCGACTTCTCCTCGCTGCCGACCTTCTGGGTGATCGACTCGATGGCGACCGGGGTGCAGTACATGCCGCGCGAGGCGAACGTGGCGTACGCGTTCGCCATCGTCAGCGGCGACACCTCCTGGGTGCCGAGCGCGATCGACGGGGCCTGGTCCATCACGCGGCCGTCCGCGCGCTCCACGCCCATCTTCTTCGCCATCTGGGTGACGGGGCAGATACCGATGTCGCTGATCAGCTGTACGTAGTAGGTGTTGACCGACTTGGCGGTCGCTTCCTTCATGCCGTACGGGCCGTGCTCGGACTCGTTCTCGTTCGACAGCTTCTCGGGGTTCTGCGGGTTGTTGCGCCAGGTCTTGCCGTCACACGCCTGCACCGGACTCGGGTACGTCATCTGGTACGGCGACGGGTACTGCTGTGTCGGGGCCTTGCCGCCCTCGACCGCGGCCGCCGCGACGATCGGCTTGAACGTCGAACCGCCCTGGTAGCCCGCGCCGCCGCCCATGTCCGAGTTGGCGGAGAGGTTGATCTGCGTCTCGTTCCTGCCGAAGCCGTACGGGCGGGACTGGCCCATGGCGAGGATCTTGCCGGTGCCCGGCTCGACGATGGTCGCGGCCGTCGCCACCGGGTCGGACTGGTAGACGTGATCCTTGATGGAGTTCTGCACGGACTGCTGCGCCCGTGGGTCGAGCGTCGTACGGATCGTCAGACCGCCCTGGTTCCACAGCTTCGCGCGGGACTCCTTGGTCTTGCCGTAGACCGGGTTGTTCAGGACGACGTCGCGTACGTAGTCACAGAAGAAGCCGGCGCCCTTGACCGCGGTGATGCAGCCGTTCTTCGGCTGGCTCGGATGCAGCCCGAGCGGCTCCTGCTTGGCCTGGTCGGCCTCCTTCTGGGAGATGTCGCCGACTTCCGCCATCCGCTGGAGGACGGTGTTGCGCCGCTTGGTGGCCTCCGCCTCGTCGTTGACCGGGTCGTAGCGGCTCGGGGACTGCACGATGCCGGCCAGCAGCGCCGATTCCTGGATGTTCAGGTCCTTGGCGTGCTTGGAGAAGTACCGCTGGGAGGCGGCCTCGACGCCGTAGGCCTGCTCGCCGAAGAAGGTGATGTTCAGGTAATTCTCGAGGATCTTCTTCTTGCCGAGCTTCTCCTCGATCTGGATCGCGTACTTCAGTTCCTTGACCTTGCGGCCGAGGGTCTGCTGGGTGGCCTCGGCGACCTTCGTCGGGTCGTCGCCGGCCTCCTCGATGAAGTAGTTCTTCACCAGCTGCTGGGTGAGGGTGGAGGCACCCTGGGCGACACCGCCCTGCTGAGCGTTCGTGTTCAGGGCGCGCAGCACGCCCTTGAGGTCGATCGCGCCGTGCTGATAGAAGCGTGCGTCCTCGATCGCGACGATCGCCTTCTGCATGTACGGCGAGATGTCCTTGAGGTCCACCACCGTGCGGTCGCGGGAGTAGACGGTCGCGATCTGCTGGCCCTGGTTGTCCAGGATCGTCGTGCGCTGACTCAGCTGGGGACTCTTGAGATTGGCCGGGATCTCGTCGAAACCCTTCACCGAGCCCTTGGCCGCGAGCCCCAGCGCGCCGGCCGCGGGCAGCGCGATGCCCGCCATCACGGCTCCGGCGAGCACACTGACACCGAGGAACTTGGCGGCCTGCTGCGTTGGCGACAGACCACCACCCGAACGCTTCTTTGGCATGGGGGCAGCCTAATCCGTACTCATGAGCGTTCCGAAGGAGCGCCCGCGTCACGGCACGGCAAAGGGAAACTCCTACCTTCCCATTCGCCGGACACGCGCGCAGGCCTTGGCCTAAGCTGCTCTCAACTGTCACAGCAGTGCGGCCACGTATCAATACGTCCGGCGACCCCGAATCGTTCCGGGCGTACCCCGTTTTTTGCACGGGACGCGACCGGTTCGTGAGGTGGACGTGTCCGAATCCGCCTCGTGTGTCACCTCGCGCCCGTTGTTACGCACCACAGCTGTCCCGGTTTGCCGGGATGGTCGCGTATGTCGCCAGCTCACTCCCGCGGGTGATCTGCCGCTTACCCATAGTCCGTTCGGGCCATCCAAGATTGGGCCCGAAGGGGGTGTTGCGCTGTGCCCACCTTCCGTAACGTCCTCAACTGGCGGCGGTGAATATGCCGCTGCCGCCGTGGGGGAGCCTCGATTCGGGAGAGGACGGCGCCGGTATGGGCTGGGTAACCGACTGGAGTGCGCAGGCTGCCTGCCGCACTACCGATCCGGATGAACTGTTCGTTCAAGGAGCAGCGCAGAACAGGGCCAAGGCGGTGTGCACCGGATGTCCGGTACGCACCGAGTGCCTGGCCGATGCGCTGGACAATCGCGTCGAGTTCGGCGTGTGGGGAGGCATGACGGAGCGGGAGCGCCGCGCGCTGTTGCGCCGCCGGCCCACCGTGACCTCGTGGCGCAGGCTGCTGGAGACCGCCCGCTCGGAGTATGAGCGCGGCACAGGCATCGTGCCCCTCGACGACGACGAGGTGTACGAGAACTACGCGGCGGTGAGCTGAGGGCATTCCCGCACGGCACATCCCCGGGGCACAGCACCCCTGGGGAAGCCGTGATCGGCCGCCCTGCGGTATCGCGCGTCCGCCACCCCTGCGCATACGACCGTGTAGCTGCTCCTGCCGCGCTCTCCTCGCCCGCTCTGTGGACTCTTCTGCCCGCTACGTCGGTTCTGTGTGCTCCGTCGCGCCCGCCGCCAGTCGGGCGCCGATGTCACGCAGGCCTGTGAGGTCGTGGACGTCGCCGGGGAGTGCGGGTACTTCGACCACCGCCACCTCGGGGTGGCGGGCGGTGAAACGGTCACATGTGCGCTGCTCGCGCGCGAGCAACTGCATGCGATCGGCGTGCAGTCTCAGCAGTCCCGCGGTGAGCCGGTCGACAGGGCGTTCCGCGTCGGCGGGGGAGCCTTCTTCGGAAGCGGGGGCGTCGCTTGCGGCCTCGGATGCGGGAGATCGCGAACTGCCGTATGGGTCGGGAGAGTTACGAAGTCCAGCTTTCCCGCCGCCCTGATCCACAATGCGGGGGTCCTCAAGATTTTCGGCGGCGGCGAGCGCCCGCTCGGCCGACAACCGGACCGCGTCGCTGCCATGGACCCGGTTCAGCACCAGACCCACCAGCGGCATCTTCTCCGCGGCCAGCCGCTCCACGAAGTACGCCGCCTCACGGAGGGCGTCCCGCTCCGGGGCCGCGACCACCAGGAACGCCGTACCGGGCGCCTGGAGCAGCTTGTACGTGGCGTCCGCGCGCGTACGGAAACCGCCGAAGGTGGTGTCCATCGCGGCCACGAACGTCTGGACGTCCTTGAGTAGCTGACCGCCGAGCAGTTTGCCCAGTGTGCCGGTCATCATCGACATGCCGACGTTGAGGAAGGCCATGCCCGCGCGGCCGCCCAGTTTGGCGGGGGCCGTCAGCAGGCGGATCAGCCGGCCGTCCAGGAAGGAACCGAGCCGCTTCGGCGCGTCCAGGAAGTCCAGCGCCGAGCGGGAGGGCGGGGTGTCGACCACGATCAGGTCCCACTCGTCCTTCGCCCGCAGCTGGCCCAGCTTCTCCATCGCCATGTACTCCTGCGTGCCCGCGAAGCCCGCCGAGAGTGACTGGTAGAAGGGGTTCGCCAGGATCGCGGCCGCCCGCTCGGGGTCCGCGTGCGCCTCGACGACCTCGTCGAAGGTGCGCTTCATGTCGAGCATCATGGCGTGCAGCTCTCCCTCCCGTCGGCCGCCACCGCCCTTGCCCGAGTCGCCGCGCGATGCCTCTCTTCGATCCTCGGTGCCCTTGACCCTCCGCGGGACGTTGTCGAGGGAGTCGATGCCCATCGACTGGGCCAGCCGCCGGGCCGGGTCGATGGTGAGGACCACCACTTTGCGGCCCCGCTCGGCCGCCCTGAGGCCGAGGGCCGCCGCGGTCGTCGTCTTCCCGACCCCGCCCGAGCCGCAGCACACCACGATCCGGGTCTTCGGGTCGTCCAGCAGCGGGTCGACGTCCAGCACGCGCGCGGGGGACAGCCGACGGCCCTGCTCGCGCGCCTCGGCGGATCCCCGTCCCGCGGCGGAACCTCGCCCCCCGGCGGAGCCCTGGCCCTCGGCTGTCCGCTGTGCCTCGGCCGGGTCCGGACTCATGACAACCCCTGCTTCCGCAGCTCGGTGGCGAGTTCGTACAGACCCGCCAGGTCCATGCCCTCGGTGAGCAGCGGGAGTTCGCCCAGCGGCAGGCCCAGCTCGCCCAGGACCGCGCGCTGCTCCTGCTCCAGCGCATACCGCTCGGCGTACTCCGCCGCCTGGCGCAGCAGCGGGTCCACCAGCTTCTCCGCGTTCCCGCCGCGCCGGGCGCCGCCCAGCCCCGCCGCCGACAACGCCTGTGCCACCGATGAACGTGTGACGGCCCCCACGAGTTCCAGGTCGGCCGCGTCCAGCACCTGTGGCCGGACCATGTTCACGATGACCCGGCCCACCGGGAGCCGCGCGGCGCGGAGTTCGGCGATGCCGTCGGCGGTCTCCTGGACCGGCATCTCCTCCAGCAGCGTCACCAGGTGCACCGCCGTCTCCGGCGACTTCAGCACCCGCATCACGGCCTGCGCCTGATTGTGTATCGGGCCGATCTTCGCGAGGCCCGCCACCTCGTCGTTCACATTCAGGAAGCGGGTGATGCGGCCGGTGGGCGGGGCGTCCATGACGACGTAGTCGTACGCGAAGTGCCCCTTCTTGTCCTTGCGGCGCACGGCCTCGCACGCCTTGCCGGTCAGCAGGACGTCCCTGATGCCGGGCGCGATGGTGGTGGCGAAGTCGATCGCGCCGAGCTTTTTCAGGGCGCGGCCCGCACCGCCGAGCTTGTAGAACATCTGGAGGTAGTCCAGAAGGGCCAGTTCGGGGTCTATGGCCAGGGCGTACACCTCGCCGCCCCCGGGAGCGACCGCGATCTTCCGTTCCTCGTACGGCAACGCCTCCGTCTCGAAGAGCTGCGCGATGCCCTGCCGGCCCTCGACCTCCACGAGAAGCGTCCGCTTCCCTTCGGTCGCGAGGGCCAGCGCCAATGCGGCGGCGACCGTCGTCTTTCCGGTCCCGCCCTTGCCGCTGACGACCTGGAGCCTGCTCACGCCTTCGAGACTAACCAGTCCGGGCGACGCGCACGCCCGGGGCTGTGGATAACGGTCGTCACACTCGGGCGGCCCGCCCGTGCACCGCCGGCCGCGGTCGGCCGCCTGCCCCACCGGTCGCAGCGGCTACAGTCGGCCCCATGACCAAGAAGTGGGAATACGCCACCGTGCCGCTGCTCGTCCATGCCACGAAGCAGATTCTGGACACCTGGGGCGAGGACGGCTGGGAGCTGGTCCAGGTCGTGCCCGGGCCCAACAACCCCGAGCAGCTGGTGGCCTACCTGAAGCGGGAGAAGCAGGCATGAGCGCGGTCGAGGCCAAGCTGGCCGAACTGGGCCTGACCCTGCCGGCGGTCGTACCGCCGCTGGCCGCGTACCAGCCGGCCGTCCGGTCGGGTGTGTACGTCTACACCGCCGGCCAGCTGCCCATGGTCGAGGGCAAGCTGCCGGTCACCGGCAAGGTGGGCGCCGAGGTCACGCCGGAGGAGGCCAAGGATCTGGCCCGGATCTGCGCGCTGAACGCGCTGGCCGCCGTGAAGTCCGTCACCGGCGACCTGGACCGCATCGCGCGCGTGGTGAAGGTCGTCGGCTTCGTCGCCTCCGCGTCCGACTTCACCGGGCAGCCCGGTGTCGTCAACGGCGCCAGCGAACTGCTCGGCGAGGTCCTCGGCGACAAGGGCGTGCACGCCCGCAGCGCCGTCGGCGTCGCGGTGCTGCCGCTGGACGCGCCGGTGGAGGTCGAGATCCAGGTGGAACTCGCCCAGTGACCCGCCAGTGACCCGCCAGGGACTCGCCCAGTGACCCGCCGGCGACTCGTGGGTGACCCCGCGGACCCCCGCTGACCTCGGGCACCTCTCGAACATTCGCCGTACACGGGATAGCCTCCGGCCATGGCGAACGGTCAGTGGTATCCACCCGAGTGGCCGGACCGCATCCGGGCGCACGCGGACGGCACCCTCACCCCGGTGTCCCCGAGACGCGCGGCCACGGTCCTGCTCCTGAAGGACACCGAGTCCGGTCCGGTCGTCCACATGCTGCGCAGACGCGCCTCCATGGCCTTCGCCGGAGGCGCGTACGCGTATCCGGGGGGCGGTGTCGATCCACGCGACGACGACCGTCTGGTGCGCTGGGCGGGCCCCGCGCGCGCGTGGTGGGCCGAGCGGCTCGGCGTCGACGAGCCGGGCGCCCAGGCGATCGTCTGCGCGGCCGTACGCGAGACGTACGAGGAGGCGGGTGTCCTGCTCGCCGGGCCCGACGCGGACTCGGTCGTCGGCGACACCACGGGCGACGACTGGGAGGCTGACCGCGTCGCGCTGGTCGCGCGCGAGCTGTCCTTCGCCGAGTTCCTCGACCGGCGCGGCCTGGTGCTGCGCTCGGACCTGCTGGGCGCCTGGACCCGCTGGATCACCCCGGAGTTCGAGGCCCGCCGCTACGACACCTGGTTCTTCGTGGCCGTCCTGCCCACGGGGCAGCGCACCCGCAACGCCTCCACGGAGGCGGACCGCACGGTGTGGATCCGCCCCGCCGAGGCCGCCGCCGGCTACGACAAGGGCGAGCTGCTGATGATGCCGCCCACCATCGCCACCCTGCGCCAGCTGATGCCGTACGACCGTGCCGCCGAGGCGCTCACGGTCGCCTCCGCGCGCGACATGACCCCCGTGATGGCCCGTGCCCGCCTCGTGGACGGCGAGATCGTCCTGTCCTGGCCGGGGCACGAGGAGTTCACCAAGCACATCCCGACGGCCGAGACGAACAGCGGTGGAGGCCCCGCATGACCGACGCAAGCGCCCTGCCGGGCCAGCCCCGCGGCCAGGTGCTCTCCGGCCCCGCCACCGAACGGGCCGTCAACGTCCTCGCGCCCAACGCCTCCGCGATGACCCTGGACGGCACCAACACCTGGATCGTCGCCGAGCCCGACTCCGAACTGGCCGTGGTGATCGACCCGGGCCCGCTGGACGACACCCATCTGAGCGCTGTCGTGGACATGGCCGAGAAGGCAGGCAAGCGCATAGCCCTGACCCTGCTCACCCACGGCCATCCCGACCACGCCGAGGGCGCCGCCCGCTTCGCGGAACTGACCGGCACACGCGTGCGTGCCCTCGATCCGGCGCTGCGCCTCGGTGACGAGGGGCTGGCCGCAGGGGACGTGATCACCGTCGGCGGCCTGGAGCTGAGGGTCGTACCGACCCCCGGGCACACCGCGGACTCGCTGTGCTTCCATCTCCCGGCCGACCGGGCCGTGCTGACCGGCGACACCATCCTGGGGCGCGGTACGACGGTCGTGGCGCACCCGGACGGCCGGCTGGGCGACTATCTGGACTCGCTGCGCCGGCTGCGCTCCCTGACGGTCGACGACGGCGTGCACACGGTCCTGCCGGGGCACGGGCCGGTCCTGGAGGACGCCCAGGGCGCCGTCGAGTTCTACCTCGCCCACCGCGCCCACCGGCTCGCCCAGGTGGAGACCGCGGTCGAGGACGGCCGTCGCACCGCGGGCGAGGTCGTGGCCCACGTCTACGCCGACGTGGACCGCTCCCTGTGGCCGGCGGCGGAACTGTCCGTACGGGCCCAGCTGGACTATCTCAGCGAGCACGGCCTGATCCAGCCGATGTGAGCTCCGCCGCCCCTCCGTGGTCCGCGCGTTCACGCGTCCACGCGTCCGCGCCGGTCAGCGTCCTCTGTCGAGCGGGCGCAGCACATCGGCGCGGTCCAGTTTGTCTGGGTTGCGCATGCCGTAGAGGCCGGTGACCCGTCCGTCCCGGATCTCGAACGCCGCCAGCCAGGCCAGCGCGTCGCCGGTGAGGAACCGGACCGCGGGCATGCCGTTGTAGCGGGCGGGCTCGATCCGGGCCGTCGTCGCGCTGGTGCGGTACACACCGAGGACGAATCGGGCGACCTCGTCGCACCCGACGACCGGGCGGCGGGCGGCGGTGACCTTCCCGCCGCCGTCGGCGATCGCCACCACATCGGGCGCGAGCAGATCCATCAGCGCCTGTACGTCGCCGTCCGCCGCCGACCGCAGGAACCGCTCGACGATCTCCCCGGTGGCGGCGGAATCGGGTTCGAAGCGGCGCCTGCGCGCGTGTACGTGCCCACGCGCGCGGTGCGCGATCTGCCGGACGGTGACCTCGGTCCTGCCGACCGCGGAGGCGATCTCGCCGTGGGTGTAGCCGAACACGTCGTGCAGGACGAACACGGCGCGCTCGGTCGGGTTCAGCGTCTCCAGGACCAGCATCATGGCCATCGACACCGACTCGGCGAGGATCACGTCGTCGCCGACCTCGGGCGCGGTGCGGATCGGTTCGGGCAGCCAGGTGCCGATGTACTCCTCGCGCCGTGACCTGGCCGCGCGCAGATGGTTGAGCGCCTGCCGGGTCACCGTGCGGACCAGGTACGCGCGCGGGTGCCCGACCGTGGCCGGATCGACCTCCCGCCAGCGCAGATAGCTCTCCTGCAGCACGTCCTCGGCATCGGCGGCGCTGCCCAGCATCTCGTAGGCGATGGTGAACAGCAGCGGGCGGTGCTCGGTGAAGGCGTCCTCGGCCATGAGCGGGTCCGGCTCCTCTCCTCCTGGTCTACGGTGCCGACGGTGCCGGGCATGTGCCGTTCGCGGCCGGCAGCTTCCCCGTGAGCAGATAGCGGCTGCCGGCGCGGTCCATGCAGGCGTTCCCGTCGAACAGGTACTGGCCGTGGTTGCCGCCGCCCGAGACGAGGAGGCGGGAGCCGGAGAGCGCCTTCTGCATGCGCTGCGCGCCCACGACCGGGGTCGCCGGGTCGTCCTTGGCCTGGAGCAGCAGGATCGGCGGCACCTTCACCGAGCCGATCTTCACGGGCTTGGCCGTCGGGGCCTTCCAGTACGCGCAGGGCGCGCTGAACCAGGTGTTCTGCCAGGCGAACAGCGGGGCCTTGGGGGCGGCGGCGGCCGTGTCCCGGTGCCAGGTCGCCCAGTCGCGCGGCCAGGCGTCGTCCACGCAGTTGTAGGCGAGTCGGGCCGGATCCACGTCACCGAGGGCCAGCTGGTCGGTCGCGCCGAGCAGTGTGCTCGCGTCCCCGCGCCGGTAGTCCGAGACGGCCTGGGCCGGATCGCTCCAGAACAGATCGGTGTACATGGCGGAGGCCAGCAGGTCGTCCAGCTCGGCGCTGCCCGCGCGGCCGCCGGCGGGGTGGGCGGCCAGTTTCGCGCGGACGGCGTCCCACGTGGCCGCCACCTTCGCCTGAGTGGTGCCCAGGTGATAGGTCGCGTCCTTCTTGGCCGCCCACGCGAAGAACTGCCCGGCCCGGTGCTGCAGCGCCGGATTCTGCTCGTACTGCGAGCCATAGGTGGTGACCGTGGGATCGACGACGCTGTCCAGGATCATGCGGCCGGTGCGCGCGGGAAACAGCGTCGCGTACGTCGCGCCGAGCCGCGTCCCGTACGAGTAGCCGAGGTAGTCCAGCTTGTCGCGGTGGAGCGCGGTACGGATCCGGTCCATGTCGCGGGCCGCGTTCGCGGTGGTGATGTACGGCAGCAGGTCCTTGGCGTGTGCGGAGCACTGCTCGGCGATCTTGCGGGCGACCGTGCTCCGCGCCTGCTCCTGGGCCGCGTTCGCGGGCGTGTACGGCGCGGCCGGATGCTTGATCAGCTTGCTCGTGTCCCCGCAGGAGACGGGGGTGCCGGCACCGACACCGCGCGGGTCGAAGCTGACCACGTTGTACGCCGAGGCGACGTTCTCGGGCATCGAGCTCCACACCAACTTGGGCGCGCCGATGCCCGGTTCGCCAGGCCCCCCGGGGTTGACCACGAGGGTGTGCGGGGCGTTCAGAGCGCCGACCATCGACAGGGTGAGCTTGATCTGCCGGCCGTTCGGCCTGGCGTAGTCGAGGGGCACTTCCAGGGTGGCGCAGTAGGTGCCGCGCGGCGCTTCGGAGCCCGCGGGGCAGGTGGACCAGTGCAGCGCCGCGGGGCCGGTGACCGTGGCGGCGGGCGCCGCATGGGCCGCCTGAGGACCGGCGAGGGCCACGAGCCCGAGGGCGGCGGCGACGGCCGCGCCACGCCGGGCGAGGGGAGAGGGGCGTCTGGTCAACGTCTGCTGCCTTCCGGTCAATTCGCTGCTGCCGGAGGCAAGATGAGACGGAGGCCGGGAGGGTTGCCCGATCGCGGCGGTGCGTTCCGGCCGACTTCGGAAGGAGTTGTCCGGTGCGGGTGCGGGTGCGGGTGCGGGTGCGGGTGCGGGTGCGGGTGCGGGTGCCGGTGGACGGCGTCTGGGCACTGTGGCTGTGGCGCGCGACGCACGCGCGCGTGGCCGTAGCCCGCCGCACATGGCTGCGGCGGGCGACTGATGCCTCAGCGGACGTCAGTGGGCCTCAGCGGCCTCAGCGGACGTCAGCGGCCTCAGCGTGACCTCTTGGCCAGCCTCTCCACGTCCAGCAGGATCACGGCTCGCGCCTCCAGGCGGAGCCACCCGCGCTGGGCGAAGTCCGCCAGTGCCTTGTTCACGGTCTCGCGCGAGGCGCCGACCAGCTGGGCCAGCTCCTCCTGCGTGAGGTCGTGGACGACGTGGATGCCTTCCTCGGACTGCACGCCGAAGCGGCGCGAGAGATCCAGCAGGGCGCGCGCCACACGGCCGGGCACGTCGGAGAAGACCAGGTCGGACATGGCGTCGTTGGTCTTGCGCAGCCGGCGGGCGACGGCGCGCAGCAGCGCGGTGGCCACCTCGGGGCGCGCGTTCAGCCAGGGCTGGAGGTCGCCGTGGCCGAGGCCCAGCAGCTTGACCTCGGTCAGCGCGGTCGCGGTCGCCGTACGCGGGCCCGGGTCGAACAGCGACAGTTCGCCGATCAGCTCGCCGGGGCCGACCACGGCCAGCATGTTCTCGCGGCCGTCGGGTGAGGTGCGGTGCAGCTTCACCTTGCCCTCGGTGACGACGTAGAGCCGGTCCCCGGGGTCGCCCTCGTGGAACAGGGAGTCGCCACGCGCGAGAGTCACCTCACTCATGGAGGCGCGAAGCTCCGCGGACTGCTCGTCGTCGAGAGCCGCGAAGAGCGGGTTGCGCCGCAGAACGTCGTCCACGAGTTCTCTCCTTGTCGACCTGCTCAGGGGATCTTGCTCCCCCGGTGTGCCAGGGGACCGTGTTCCCCATTTTGCCGGACGGTCCAAACAGTGTGATCTGTCACAAGGATGCCGCACAGGTGTCCCGAGGTAAGCGTCAGGGGTCCAATCGGGGGCCGATCTTCGGGGTCCGGAGCGGATGTCGGTGCCGGGCTTTAGGCTGGCCGGGTGTCCAAAACGCCGGTGAGAGCACAGGCCAAGGGGGCTTAGCGGGTGGTTGTACGTCGCGATTCCGCCGTGGGCGAACAGAGCTCCGGCGATGGTAAGAAAACCGGAAAACCGGTAAAAAAGGTCGCTCGGGCCAAGAAGGCCGCGCCGGCGAAGAAGGCAGCGGAGGTGGCACCGTCCGCAGCCGAGGCCGCCACCAAAACCGCCACTAAGGCTGCCACCAAAGCCGCCGCCAAGGCCGTCGCGAAGGCTCCGGCTCAGGAGTCCCGCACGGCCCTGGTCCGCCGCGCCCGGCGCATCAACCGCGAGCTGGCCGAGGTGTATCCGTACGCCCACCCGGAGCTGGACTTCGAGAACCCGTTCCAGCTGGTCGTCGCCACCGTGCTGTCGGCCCAGACCACCGACCTGCGGGTCAACCAGACGACCCCCGCGCTCTTCGGCAAGTACCCGACCCCCGAGGACCTGGCCGCTGCCAATCCGGAGGAGGTCGAGGACATCCTGCGCCCCTGCGGGTTCTTCCGGGCCAAGACCAAGTCGGTCATAGGGCTCTCCAAGGCGCTGGCCGAGGACTTCGGCGGCGAGGTGCCCGGCAGGCTCGAAGACCTGGTCAAGCTGCCCGGCGTCGGCCGCAAGACCGCCTTCGTGGTGCTCGGCAACGCCTTCGGACGGCCCGGCATCACCGTCGACACGCACTTCCAGCGGCTGGTGCGGCGCTGGCGGTGGACGGACCAGACCGACCCGGACAAGATCGAGGCGGCCGTCGGCGCGCTGTTCCCGAAGAGCGAGTGGACCGACCTGTCCCACCATGTGATCTGGCACGGCCGGCGGATCTGCCACGCCCGCAAGCCCGCCTGCGGCGCCTGCCCGATCGCCCCGCTCTGCCCGGCCTACGGCGAGGGCGAGACCGACCCCGAGAAGGCCAGGAAGCTCCTGAAGTACGAGAAGGGCGGCTTCCCCGGCCAGCGGCTCAAGCCCCCGCAGGCCTACCTCGACGCGGGCGGCAAGCCGGCCCCGCCCCTGGGGGCCGCGTGACGGAACGATCTCGGGGCCCTCGGGCGTTGGACAGACAGAGCGAGGGGGGCGGCGATGGCGAGGGCCAGTGAGACGCGGGGCGGCGCGGTGACACTCAGCAAGGAGGGCCTGCCGGCCTGGCTGGCACCCGTGGTGCGGGCCGCCGAGACGATCGAGCCGCTCCAGCTGAGCCGCTTCCTGCCGCCGGAGAACGGCTCGGGGCGGCAGTCGGCCGTGCTGATCCTGTTCGGCGAGGGCGAGCGCGGCCCGGAGCTGCTGCTGATGGAGCGCGCGGGCTCCCTGCGCTCGCACGCCGGGCAGCCGTCCTTCCCGGGCGGCGCGCTCGACCCCGAGGACGGCGACCCGCACACCGACGGACCGCTCAGAGCCGCGCTGCGCGAGGCCGAGGAGGAGACCGGCCTCGACCCGTCCGGCGTCCAGCTCTTCGGTGTGCTGCCCGCGCTGTACATCCCGGTCAGCCGTTTCGTCGTCACCCCCGTGCTCGGCTGGTGGCGCGCACCCAGCCCGGTCGACGTCGTCGATCCGAACGAGACGGCGCGGGTGTTCACGGTCCCCGTGGCGGATCTCACGGACCCCGCCAACCGCGCCACCGCCGTCCACCCCAGGGGATACCAAGGCCCGGCATTCCTGGTCGAATCGGCCCTGGTGTGGGGTTTCACGGCCGGAGTGATCGACCGCCTGCTCCATTTCGCGGGCTGGGAGCGCCCCTGGGACAGGGAGAAGCAGGTCCCGCTCGACTGGCGGTCATGACAGGGTGTCCACCGTGCTGTTTTTCCCGGGGGACGCCCTGTCCTCGTGCCACCGCGTGGCGGGCCGGACCCCAGTCCGGGCTTGCGGGGACTGGAGTGAGTAGGCGAGGCCTCAAGCAGTGAACGTGCTGGACATCCTGTTGCTGGTCGCGGCCGTGTGGTTCGCCGTCGTCGGCTACCGCCAGGGCTTCGTCGTGGGCATCCTGTCGGTGATCGGATTCCTGGGCGGCGGCCTCGTCGCCGTGTACGCGCTGCCGGTGATCTGGGACGCCGTGACCGACAACGCCGACGTCGGCACCACCGCGGCCGTGGTCGCCGTGGTCGTCGTCATCGTCTGCGCCTCCGTCGGCCAGGCCCTGACCACCCACCTCGGCAACAAACTGCGCCGGTACATCACCTGGTCCCCGGCCCGCGCCCTGGACGCCACCGGCGGCGCCCTCGTCAACGTCGTGGCGATGCTGCTGGTGGCCTGGCTGATCGGGTCCGCCCTCGCCGGCACCACCCTGCCCACGCTCGGCAAGGAGGTCCGCGGCTCCAAGGTGCTCCTCGGTGTCTCCAGGGCGCTGCCCGCGCAGGCCGACACCTGGTTCGCGGACTTCTCCTCCGTCCTCGCGCAGAACGGCTTCCCGCAGGTCTTCAGCCCGTTCGCCAACGAGCCGATCAAGGACGTCCAGCCGCCCGACCCGGCCCTCGCGAACAGCTCGGTCGCCGTGCGGGCCCAGCGGTCCATCGTGAAGGTGACCGGTACGGCCCAGAGCTGCGGCAAGGTCCTTGAGGGCAGCGGCTTCGTCTTCGCCGACCGCCGGGTCATGACCAACGCGCATGTCGTCGGCGGCGTCGATGCGCCCACCGTGCAGATAGGCGGTGAGGGCCGCAAGTACGACGCCAAGGTCGTCCTGTACGACTGGAAGCGCGACATCGCCGTGCTCGACGTACCCGATCTGAGGGCGCACGTCCTCAGCTTCTCCACCCGGGACGCGGCCGGCGGGGACGGCGCGATCGTCGCCGGCTTCCCGGAGAACGGCTCGTACGACGTGCGGGCCGCCCGGGTGCGCGGGCGCATCACGGCCAACGGCCCGGACATCTACCACCGGGGCACCGTCCGCCGCGATGTGTACTCGCTGTACACGACCGTGCGGCAGGGCAACTCCGGCGGCCCGCTGCTCACCCCCGACGGCCGCGTGTACGGCGTGGTGTTCGCCAAGTCCCTCGACGACGCCGACACCGGTTACGCCCTCACGTCGGACGAGATCCGGTCCGACATCACACAGGGCCGTACGGCGAACGAGCAGGTGGGTACGGACAGCTGCGCCCTGTGACCTGCGGGAGGGTGCGCCCCTCCCGCGGCGCGGGGTTCAGCCGCGCGGGTGACGCAGCCGTACCGAGACCCAGCGGGCCCGGCGGCGCAGGATGCGCGGGATCCCCACGCGGAGGTCACTTTCCGCGAGTTGCGCGTTGCCTCGCCGAGACGTACTCAGACCGGAGTCCGAGCGGCGATTGCGGGGTGCGTCACTGTAGTCGTGCGTCCAGCCCATACCCCGACGTGTGCCCCTGCCCGAAGGTCGATAACCGCCTGAGCGCCGCCCAATTGGCCTATGCGGCGGGCATGTGGCCGTTCGGGGGACAAGTGTTCACGATCCGGATACTCCACGCATCCGAACCTGACCGTACGGTCACCGGTCCGGCTCGGGATCCTTCAGCCAGTTGACCAGTTCCGTGGAGAACGCCGTCGGGTCCTCCTCGTGCGGGAAGTGACCGAGTCCGTCGAACAGGCGCCAGCGGTACGGCGCTTCGACGTACTCGCCCGAACCGGCGGCGCTGCGGGTGCGGGTCACCGGGTCGAGCGAGCCGTGCAGATGCAGCGTCGGCACCCGTACCGGCCGCTTCATCCGGCGGTTGAACTGGAAGCCGTCCGGCCGGGCCAGCGAGCGCACCAGCCAGCGGTACGGCTCGATCGCACAGTGCGCCGTCGACGGGATGCACATGGCCCGCTGATAGGTCTCCACAGCCGCGTCCTCCGGCGGCTGCGGCCCGGACCACTCCCGGATCAGCCGGCCCACCATCGCCCCGCCGTCCGCCGTGAGTTGACGCTCCGGAAGCCACGGGCGCTGGAAGCCCCAGATGTAGGAGCTGGCGGCCGTCTGCCGGGCGTCGCGCAGCATCGCCGCGCGCCAGCGCCGCGGATGCGGCATCGACACCACGGCGAGGCGCCGGACGAGCTTGGGCCGCATCGTCGCCGCCGTCCACGCCAGATAGCCGCCCAGGTCGTGGCCGACCAGCGCCGCGTCCGGCTCGCCGAGCGAGCGGATGACACCGGTGACATCGAGAGCGAGGTTGGCGGGGTCGTACCCGCGGGGCGTGCGGTCGCTGCCGCCGACGCCCCGCAGGTCCATCGCCACCGCCCGGTAGCCCGCGTCCGCGAGCGCGACCAGCTGATGCCGCCAGGTCCACCAGAACTGCGGGAAGCCGTGCAGGAGCAGCACCAGCGGGCCGTCGCCGAGTTCGGCGATGTGGAAGCGCGCGCCGTTGGCGGCGACGTCCCGGTGAATCACCTTTTTCCCGTGGGGAACGTCGATCCGAACGGCGGACGGTGCGGGGTCGGTCATGATGACGAGCGTGCCACAGCTTCGATGGCGGCGGGGGCGTGATCCCCGGGCAGCTCGGCGCGCGGGTGCGGCTTGGCGTTCTGCAGGACGCCCGCCGTCTCCTTCATGGACGCGGCCACCTTCTGCGGGCCCTGGCCCTTCTTGGCCTTCTTGGCGAAGGCCATGCCGATGATCCCGAGGAGGACGGCGAGGAGCACGTTGGCCGCGAAGGACAGCACGAAGCAGATCGCCAGGTTCCAGTGGCTCCAGGTCCGGATGCCGTAGGCGAGGGCGAAGTTGAGCATCGGAAGTGAGAAGACGAGCAGCACCACGGCCGCGATGAACGAGCCGCCGCTGAGCGCGCCCCGCTTCACGTCCTGCTTCAGCTGGGCCTTGGCCAGGGCGATCTCGTCGTGCACCAGTGCCGACATCTCGGTCGTCGCCGAGGCGAACAGCTGGCCGATGCTGCGTTCGGCGCCGACCGGGCTGCCGTCGGGTGCGCTCATCGCTTTCTCCCTCAGAGGTTTCTTGTGCCACAGGTGTGCCGTCTCGCGCCGGCCGCCCGCCGTGGGCGACGGCGGTACTGCTCGTGTGGCCGTCTTGACTTGTACCGTCTCGTCAGATCATGCCGGACGGCCGTGCTCCTCGCCTGCCCCGCCCGGTACTTCCGCAAGCCCGTGGCGCGCCGCGGCCGCCCGCTCGGCGGCGATCCGCCGGTGTTCGGCGGCCTTGCGCTCATGGATCTCGGCCATGCGCAGGTGGTAGGCGGGGTCGTCCATCTCGTAGATGTCCGGGATGCCGTCGCGGTCCTCGTCGCGGTCCTCTTCCTCGCACAGCCTGCGGTATCTGGCGTTGCGTATTTTCAGCAGCACCGTCGCACACACCGCCGCCATCAGTGATCCGGTCAGCACGGCCGCCTTGACCTCGTCGGTGAGGACGGCGTCGCCGGCGAAGGCGAGTTCGCCGATGAGCAGCGAGACGGTGAAGCCGATGCCGGCGAGGGAGGCCACCGCGAAGACGTCGGCCCAGGCGAGGTCCTCGCTGAGGGAGGCACGGGTGAAGCGGGCGGTGAGCCAGGTACCGCCGAATATGCCGAGCGTCTTGCCGATGACGAGCCCCAGCACCACACCGAGCGTCTCCGGCCTGGTGAACACGTCCCCGAGTGCGCCGCCGGAGACCTTCACCCCGGCGCTGAACAGCGCGAACAGCGGTACGGCGAGCCCGGCGGACAGGGGCCGCACCAGATGCTCGATGTGCTCGCCCGGCGAGTGCTGCTCGCCCTCGCGGGTGGTGCAGCGCAGCATCAGGCCCATCGCCACGCCGGCGATGGTGGCGTGCACGCCGCTGTTGTACATCAGCGCCCAGATGAGCAGGGCCAGCGGTACGTACACGTACCAGCCGCGCACGCCCTTGCGCAGCAGCAGCCAGAAGACCGCCAGCGCGGCGACGGCACCGCCGAGGGCGGCGAAGTTCAGCCGGTCGGTGAAGAAGACCGCGATGATCAGGATCGCGAACAGGTCGTCGACGACCGCGAGGGTGAGCAGGAAGGCGCGCAGCGAGCTGGGCAGCGAGGTGCCGATGACCGCGAGGACGGCGAGTGCGAAGGCGATGTCGGTGGCGGTGGGCACCGCCCAGCCCTGTGTCGAGCCGTGCCCGGTGAGGTTGGTGAGGGTGTAGACGAGTGCCGGTACGGCCATGCCGCACAGGGCGGCCACCACGGGCAGCGCGGCCGCCCTGGGGTCACGCAGGTCTCCGGCGACCAGCTCGCGCTTCAGCTCGATGCCGGCGACGAAGAAGAACACCGCCAGCAGTCCGTCGGCGGCCCAGTGGGCGAGCGAGAGGTTCAGGCCGAGCGCGGCCGGGCCCATGTGGAAGTCGGCGACGGACTCGTAGCTGTGGCGGAGGGCGGGGATGTTCGCCCATATCAGCGCCGTCACGGCGGCGAGGAGGAGCAGGACGCCGCCGACGGTCTCCGTGCGCAGCGCGTCCGCCACGAAGGCCCGCTCGGGCAGGGACAGACGTCCGAGGAGCTTGCGGGGGGTGCGGGGCGCGGTCACGGGACGACCTCCGGTGGGTAGGCAGGGCGGCTCATATGCCGACCAGACTTCCCGGCGCACCCTTGTCACGTCCTTGACGCTTTACTTAGCTTACCTAAGGTTGACGGATGCCTCAAAGGCGAATGGCTCAAAAGGGTGCGGTCAGGGACCGGTGATCTTCACCGTAGACGCAAAAGGGGCACCCGGCCTGTCGGTCGGGCGCCCCCTCCGGACGAGGCAGGTCAGTCCTCGCTGGGCGCCGCCGGCAGCTTGGTCTGGATGAGGTCCATGACCGTGGAGTCCGTCAGCGTGGTGACGTCACCGAGCTGGCGGTTCTCGGCCACGTCGCGCAGCAGACGGCGCATGATCTTGCCGGAGCGGGTCTTGGGCAGCTCGGCCACCGGCAGGATCCGCTTGGGCTTGGCGATCGGGCCGAGCGTGGCGCCCACGTGGTCGCGCAGCTCGCCGACGAGCCCCTCGCTCTCCGCGGCCGTACCGCGCAGGATCACGAACGCGACGATCGCCTGGCCGGTGGTCTCGTCGGCGGCGCCGACGACGGCCGCCTCGGCGACCGAGGAGTGGGAGACGAGCGCCGACTCCACCTCGGTGGTGGAGATGTTGTGCCCGGACACCAGCATCACGTCGTCCACCCGGCCCAGCAGCCAGATGTCGCCGTCGTCGTCCTTCTTCGCCCCGTCACCGGCGAAGTACTTGCCCTCGAAACGGGACCAGTAGGTGTCGATGTACCGCTGGTCGTCGCCCCAGATGGTGCGCAGCATCGACGGCCACGGCTCGGTCAGCACCAGATAGCCACCGCCGCCGTCGGGCACCTCCTGCGCCTCGTCGTCGACGACCGTCGCGCTGATGCCGGGCAGCGGGCGCTGCGCGGAACCGGGCTTGGCCTCGGTGACGCCGGGCAGCGGCGAGATCATCATCGCGCCGGTCTCCGTCTGCCACCAGGTGTCCACGACGGGCGTCCTGTCGGCGCCGATGTGCTTGCGGTACCAGACCCAGGCCTCGGGGTTGATCGGCTCGCCGACGGATCCCAGGACCCGCAGGCTGCCGAGGTCGAACTTGGCGGGGATCTCGTCGCCCCACTTCATGAACGTCCGGATCGCCGTCGGCGCGGTGTAGAGGATCGTGACGCCGTACTTCTGCACGATCTCCCAGAACCGGCCCTGGTGCGGGGTGTCCGGCGTGCCCTCGTACATGACCTGCGTCGCGCCGTTGGCCAGCGGGCCGTACACGATGTACGAGTGCCCGGTGACCCAGCCGACGTCGGCCGTGCACCAGTACACGTCCGTCTCCGGCTTGAGGTCGAACACCGCCCAGTGCGTGTACGCCGCCTGGGTGAGGTAGCCGCCCGAGGTGTGCAGGATGCCCTTCGGCTTACCGGTCGTACCCGAGGTGTAGAGGATGAACAGCGGGTGCTCGGCCTCGAACGCCTCCGGGGTGTGCTCGGCCGGCTGGCGCTCGACCAGGTCGTGCCACCAGACGTCCCGCTCGCCGTGCCAGGCCACGTCCTGGCCGGTACGGCGCACCACCAGCACATGCTCGACGTTGTCGACCCTGGCGATCGCCTCGTCCACGGCCGGCTTCAGCGCGGAGGGCTTGCCCCGGCGGTAGCCGCCGTCGGAGGTGATGACGACCTTGGCGTCCGCGTCCTTGATACGGGTCGCGAGCGCGTCCGCCGAGAAGCCGCCGAAGACCACCGAGTGGGCGGCGCCGATACGGGCCGAGGCCAGCATCGCGATCGCGGTCTCCGGGATCATCGGCATATAGATGGCGACCCGGTCGCCCTTGCCAACGCCCAGCTCCAGCAGGGCGTTGGCCGCCCTGGAGACCTCGTCCTTCAGCTCCGCGTAGGTGATCGAGCGGCTGTCGCCCGGCTCACCCTCGAAGTGGATGGCGACCCGGTCGCCGAGACCGGCCTCCACATGACGGTCCACGCAGTTGTACGCGACGTTCAGTTCGCCGTCCTTGAACCACTTCGCGAACGGCGGGTTCGACCAGTCCAGCGTCTCCGTCGGCTCCTTTGCCCAGGCCAGGCGGCGGGCCTGCTCGGCCCAGAAGCCGAGCCTGTCAGCCTTGGCCTGTTCATACGCCTCCGCGGTGACATTGGCGTGCGCGGCCAGGTCGGCGGGCGGCGCGAACCTGCGTTCTTCCTTGAGCAGGTTGGCCAGGCTCTCGTTGCTCACGACATCTCCCTTTCCCGGGGTGTCCGTTGTGTCCTGAGCCACACCTCATCAGACGAGGGGCGCCGATGACAAGAGTCCACGGCGAAATTGGTTTAGACCTGTCTGCGGGGTGGTTGTTCACACCGGACTGTGCAGCTCCTCCGCCGCGCCCCCGTCCTCTCTCACGTCCTCGAACAGCGTCCCGGTCCGACCGAGCAGATACGCCTGCGCCTCGCCCACGTGGAAGTACATTCCGTGCAGCTCCAGCGCCTCCGCCGCCAGCGCCCGCGCGACCGGGGCGTGCGCCCGCAGATGCTCCAACTGCTGGACCACGTTGGCCAGGCACAGTTCCTCCACCGCGTCGGCGGGTGCCCGTCCGGCCAGCCGGGGCCGGGTGCGCCGGTCGTCGGCCAGCCGCGCCAGACTGGGCAGACCGTGCCCGAGCCACCGGCCGAGTGGAGTCGCCGCACCCGGGGTCCCGGCGGTCAGCAGCGCCTGCATCGCCCCGCATCCGGAGTGCCCGCACACCGTGATGGACCGCACCCCCAGCACCTTCACGGCGTACTCGACGGCGGCCGCCACCGAGTCGTCGCCGTGCTCCTCGCCCGGTGGCGGCACCAGATTGCCGACATTGCGGACGACGAACAGGTCGCCGGGGCCGCTGGCGGTGATCATCGAGGTGACGAGCCGGGAGTCGGCGCAGGTGAGGAAGAGCTGCGCGGGCCGCTGTCCCTCCCGCGCGAGCCGCGCCAGCTCCGCCCGCACCAGCGGGGCGGTGTCACGCTGGAACACCCCGATCCCATGGGCGAGTTCCCGCCCCGCCGCCTCTTCGGCCTCTTGGCCCGCCGCGGCGAGGGCGGCCGGGAAGCAGGACCGGTGATCACGCCAGGGCGTCCAGGGACGGCGGCGGCACCGGGCGTTCTCTGACACGCTCCCGTCTCCTCCCGGGTGGCCCGGTCGTGGACTGGGCGAGATGGATCAACGTCGGTCAATGAATCGTAATGACACGTAAAGACAATGCATAACTTTTCGGTGCAAAAGGCTTAATGGATCGCTCACAGGGGTGAACTAATCATTTGATCGGCTTGTCGTACTAATTCCTTCTCGCTCTCGTGCGACCTTGGCGACGCTGTCGGTGTAATCCCGGCACATCGCCAGAAAACAGTCCTCGTCGGCGTTTGCCTGAGAGAAGGAAGAAGGTGGGCGGACCATGACCGCCACCCAGAGGATCGCCATCGGTGTCGTGATCGGCGCGGCCTGCGCCTCCTCGCTCGCCGGTTGCGCGAGCGGCTCCCACGGTTCGAAGGAAGGGGTGTCCGGTCCGCAGAAGGGGGCTCCGGTCCCCCGCAGTGTGCTCCGGCTGATCGGTGACGGATCCACCGCGTTCACCGGGGCGCAGCCGTATCTGCCCAGACCCGAGCGGCTCAAGCCCGGCCAGAAGCCGCCGCAGTTCGTGGTCTTCTCCTGGGACGGCGCGGGCGAGGACAGCCAGAAGCTGTTCTCGCACTTCCGTCAGGTCTCCAAGGACAACCACGCGACCATGACGTACTTCCTCAGCGGCGTGTACATGCTGCCGGAGGACAAGCGCGCGGAGTACAAGCCGCCACAGCACTCACCGGGCAGTTCCGACATCGGCTTCAACGACGAGAAGGGGATCTCCGACACCGTCAAGCAGGCGCGGCTGGCCTGGTTGGAGGGCAACGAGATCGGCACGCACTTCAACGGCCACTTCTGCGGGCCCAACGGCGGGGTCGGCACCTGGTCGGTGGACGAGTGGAAGAGCGAGATCGCCCAGGCCAAGCGGTTTGTGAAGACCTGGAAGACCAACACAGGCATGAAGAAGTCGGCTCCCCTTCCCTTCGATTACGACAAGGAGCTGATCGGCGCCCGCACCCCCTGCCTGGAGGGCCAGCAGAACTTCATGAAGGCGGCCCGCCAGTTGGGCTTCCGCTATGACTCCAGCGGAGTCAACGAACAGGTCTGGCCCAAGAGGAAGGAGGGGCTGTGGGACCTGTCGATGCAGCTGGTGCCCTTCCCCGGGCACACCTATGAGCAGTTGACCATGGACTACAACTTCATGGTCAACCAGTCCGGCACCCAGACCCAGGGCGACCCGGACAAGTTCGACTACTGGGGCGACCAGATGCGCGACGGCCTCGTCAAGGGCTTCTACCGGGCTTACGACGGCAACCGCGCGCCGCTGATCATCGGCAACCACTTCGAGTCCTGGAACGGCGGCACCTATATGCGCGCCGTCGAGGACACGGTGAAGGAGGTGTGCAACAAGCCGGACGTGCGGTGCGTGTCCTTCCATCAGCTGGCCGACTGGCTGGACGCCCAGGACCCGAAGGTCCTGGAGAAGCTGCGCACCCTGGAGGTGGGCCAGGCTCCCCGGCAGGGCTGGGCGTCCTTCCTGTCCGGCCACCCGGCCCCCGCCCCGAAGGGCGTGCCCGGGGCGCCTGCGGTCAAGCAGTAGACCTCACCCGGGAGTTGTCACGCCGGAGTGGTCACGCCCGCGCCGATGTCCTCGCTGAGCACGAAGCCGGGGTCGACCTGCGCCGCCAGATCGGCCCCGGTGCGCTCGTTGCCCCACGCCTCGGCGTTCTTCAGGTGGAAGTGCACCATCTGGCGGGTGTAGCGCTCCCAGTCCCGCTGTTCGTACATGGCGTCGGCGGTGGCCCGAAGAGTCTGCAGGGCACGGGCGTTGGCCTCCTCCAGGAGGTCGAACCGGGGCGGCCGGCCCTTCTCCATGGCACGCACCCAGTCCGAGCGCCCGACCGTCACCAGCAGGTCGTCCCCGGCTTCCGCGCGCAGGAAGTCGATGTCGTCCTGGTCCTGGATCTTGTTGCCGACGACCTTCAGAGCGATGCCGAAGTCGCGGGCGTACTCCTTGTACTGGCGATAGACGGAGACCCCCTTCCGGGTCGGCTCGGCGACGAGGAACGTCATGTCGAAGCGGGTGAACATGCCGGAGGCGAAGGAGTCCGAACCCGCGGTCATGTCGACCACGACGTACTCGTCGGGGCCGTCGACGAGGTGGTTCAGGAACAGCTCCACCGCTCCCGTCTTGGAGTGGTAGCAGGCGACCCCCAGGTCGGCGTCCGTGAAGGGGCCGGTGACCATCAAACGGACGGCGCCGCCGTCGAGTTCCACCGGACGCGCACAGGCGTCGTAGACCGGGTTGGGCTCCCTCACCCCGACCAGCCGCGAGCCCTCGCCCGGTGGGGTCGTCTTGATCATCGTGGCGGTGGAGTGGATGCGCGGGTTGGTGCCGCGCAGATGGTCCTTGATCAGGGACAGCCGTTCGCCCATGGCGGGCAGTGCGGCCGCCTCCGCCTCGTCGAGGCCGAGCGCGGGACCGAGGTGCTGGTTGATGTCCGCGTCGATGGCGACCACCGGGGCGCCGGCGGCCGCGAGGTGGCGGATGAAGAGGGACGAGAGCGTGGTCTTGCCGCTGCCGCCCTTCCCGACGAAAGCAATTTTCATGTTCACCAAGAGTAGTCAGCTGATAGCTGTATGTGTCAGGAAGAGTGAAGAAGACCACTCCTTCGAGGGGTCGGCCGATGAGGTGCGTAGGGTCGTACTCATGAGTACGACAGGCGCGAACGCCGACCCGCTCGCGGCCCTGGGCTCGTTGCCCGGTGTGGCCGACTCCGTGGAGTCCGTGCGCAAGGCCGTGGACCGGGTCTACGGGCACCGGATCATGCGGCGCCGCGGCACCGAGATCACCGGCGAGGCTGCCCTGCGCGGCGCCCGCGGCTCCGCCGCGCTGTCCGGGGCCGACTGGGCCCTGGAGGAGGTGCGGCGGCGCACCGACTTCAGCGGCGATGCCGAGGCGCGCGTGATGGGCGCCGCCCTGCGCCTGTCGGCGGAGGCGGGCCAGCTGCTGTCCATCTGGCGTCAGTCGCCCCTGCGGGTGCTGGCCCGGCTGCATCTGGTGGCCGCGGCGGGCCACGGTGCCGAGGTCGGCAGGCCGCGCCAGGCCGGCGAAGCGGTGGACGAGCCGCTCGTCGAGCTGCCGCTGCCGGGCGCCCAGGAGGTCTCCGGCCGGCTGGAGGGGCTGGCGAACCTGATCATCGCCGGGACGTCCGCGCCCGCGTTGGTGACGGCCGCCGTGGTGCACGGCGAACTGCTCGCGCTGCGGCCCTTCGTGTCCCACAACGGCCTGGTCGCGCGTGCGGCCGAGCGGATCGTGCTGATCGGCAGCGGCCTGGACCCGAAGTCGGTCTGCCCGGCCGAGGTCGGCCACGCCGAACTGGGCCGCGCCTCCTATCTGGCGGCGCTGGACGGCTATGTCTCCGGCACCCCCGAGGGCATGGCCGCCTGGATCGCCCACTGCGGCAGGGCGGTCGAGCTGGGCGCGCGTGAGTCGACGGCCGTGTGCGAGGCGCTGCAGCGCGGCGCTGCCTGAGGGGGTGTCGCGGCCGGAGGAGCCCGGACATGAGTTGCGGCGGTACGAGTGCTCGTACCGCCGCTGGCATGCTCACCGGGTTACCAAGCGTCCTCGATATGTGCCCATCAAGCCGGGGAACTTTGCCCGTCACCTGGTGCGGCTGGCCCGTAATCGACGGGTCGACGTCGCGTGGGTGCCCGATGTCCATGCAGGGTCCGTGGGCCAAGTGCGTAGTCGTAGGTGATCCTCTCGGATGTCCTTTGGTCTCGCGGGCCTAGGTTCTTTCTACCGCGAGCCCGGAGGAAGCGGAACCCCTGCCTGCACTTCTTTACTTTCGCGTTCAAACGGGCCTGAAACGGGCACCGGTCAGGCCGTGGTGCGGCGCCGGCTGGCGTACCAGACGAGGCCGGCGGTCGCGGCCGCCGCCCCTATGGCCGCCGCCGCGACCAGGGCCGGCCGGGGCGGCACGGAGAACGTGGGCAGCCGCTTCTTCAGCGGGACCGGCCGGCGGAACTCCAGAACCGGCCACTCGCGTGCGAGTGCCTCGCGGCGCAGCGCCCGGTCCGGGTTCACCGCGTGCGGATATCCGACCGTCTTGAGCATCGGCAGATCGGTCGCGGAGTCGCTGTAGGCGTAGCAGCGGTCGAGGTCGTAGCCCTCGGAGACGGCCAGTTCCTGGATCGCCTCGGCCTTGGTCGGGCCGTAGGCGTAGTACTCCACCTCGCCGGTGAAGCAGCCGTCCTCGCCGACGACCATGCGCGTGGCCACCACGCGGTCCGCGCCGAGCAGTTCGCCGATGGGCTCGACGACTTCGGCGCCCGAGGTCGACACGATGACGACGTCCCGGCCGGCCGCGTGGTGCTCCTCGATGAGGGAGGCGGCCTCGTCGTAGATGATCGGGTCGATCAGGTCGTGCAGGGTCTCCGCGACGATGTCGCGCACCTGCTGTACGTTCCAGCCGCGGCACAGCGTGGACAGATACTCGCGCATGCGCTCCATCTGATCGTGATCCAGGCCACCTGCCAGGAAGACGAACTGGGCATATGCGGTGCGCAGTGCGGCCCTGCGGTTGATCAGCCCGCCTTGGTAGAAGGACTTGCTGAAGGTGAGTGTGCTCGACTTCGCAATGACCGTCTTGTCCAGGTCAAAGAAGGCTGCTGCGCGGGGCAAGGAGTGGTTTTCCACGCCCCCGAGCATAGGCGCCCACCATTCGGCGTAAGGTGGGGCGCGTGGGTTTGCCTGAGAGGGCTCTCGGGTACACCATGGAAGTCACGGATCGTTCGCGACCGTGCTAACCCGGTCCGACTCCTCCCCCCCCGAGTCGGCCGTGGGGACGACCCCCGCTCTCCCCCCCGGCGGGGGTCGTCGCATGTCCGGGCGGGTTTTCTTCCCTTACCCCGTTCTCCGCACGGCCGTTGGGCCGGCATCGTGCCGCCGCGGCCGCCGCTTCCGCGCGCCCACGATCCGTTACTCCTGGTAATCGTCGCGCTGCGCTGTGGAAGTCGCACAGGGATCGGTACAGAGGTCACCGGTATGGGTGATGGCGATATTCACAGGCCCCGAGTTGTCCACAGTTTTCCACCAAGATCCACATGATTTCGCGGATCGCTGCACCGTGATTCCGACGCGCTCGGGCCATGGCGAGTTCATGGCCGGTTCCGATTGTCGGAGCGCGTATGGCCGGTTTCCGTCGGCCGTTCATATGGGGGGCCGCTTGGCGGTTCTTCACACCTTTGGGAATCGCGTGGCCGCAGAGGCCGCACGGCCCACGCAGCGAAGGGGGAACACTCGTGACCGCAGCCGTCACCCACGACCCGCCGCCCGGTACGGCAGGCCGGCCGGACCGGCCGCTCATCATCACGGAGGACGCCGAACTCCTCGACGACCTGCTGCGCCTGTGCGCGGCCGCCGGCGCCACACCCGACGTCCACCACGGCGTGCCGGAACACGGCGCCGGCTGGCGGACGGCCCCGCTGGTGATCGTCGGCGATGACGCGGCCCGCCGGGTCGGCGGGGCGCCGCGCCGCGGGGGAGTCGTGCTGGTCGGCCGTGACCAGGACGACCCGGGGGTGTGGAAACGTGCCGTGCTGGTCGGCGCCGACCATGTCCTGATGCTGCCCGACGGCGAGCAGTGGCTGGTCGACCGGATCGCCGACGTCGCCGAGGGCGTAGGCCGCCCGGCCCTCACCGTCGGGGTGATCGGCGGCCGGGGCGGGTCCGGAGCCTCCACGCTCGCGTGCGCGCTCGCCGTCACCTCCGCGCGCGAGGGACTGCGCACCCTGCTCGTGGACGCCGATCCGCTCGGCGGCGGACTCGACGTACTGCTCGGCGGTGAAAGCGCCGACGGACTGCGCTGGCCCGCCTTCGCCGCCTCCCGCGGGCGGGTCGGCGGCGGTGCCCTGGAGGAGTCGCTGCCCGAACTGCACTCCTTGCGGGTGCTGAGCTGGGACCGCGGGGACTGCGTCGCCATCCCGTCGCAGGCGGTGCGCGCGGTGCTCGCCGCCGCCCGGCGGCGCGGCGGCACGGTCGTGGTCGATCTGCCCCGCCGCCTCGACGACGGGGTCGCCGAGGCCCTCGCCCAGCTCGATCTGGCGCTGCTCGTGGTCCCCGCCGATCTGCGGGGAGTCGCGGCCGCCGGGCGGGTCGCCTCGGCCGTCGGCATGGTCGTGCGCGACCTGCGCGTGGCGGTACGCGGGCCGTACGCACCGGGCCTGGACGACCGGGAGGTGGCCCGCCTGCTCGGCCTTCCGCTGGCCGGCGAGGTGCCGGTCGAACCGCCGCTGCTGCGCCCGCGAGGCGGCGGGCAACCGCCCGGCGCGACCGGACGCGGCCCGCTCGCCCGCTTCTGCGCTGACTTCTGGGAGCGCGCGCTCATCGAGGCTGGAGGCACCCGATGAGCCTTCCCGGACTCGACCGCGCGGACGGCGCCGCCCTGCTCGACGGCGTCCGGCGCCGGCTGGCCGAGAGCGGGGCCGAACCCACCCCCGCGCGCGTGGCCCAGGCCCTGCGTGAACAGGGCCGGGTGCTCGGCGACGCCGAGGTCCTCGGCGCGGCCCGGCAGCTGAGGTCCGAACTCGTCGGCACCGGCCCCCTGGAGCCGCTGCTCGCCGACCCGGACGTCACCGACGTCCTGGTGTCCGCCCCGGACCGGGTGTGGGTGGACCGCGGCGGCGGGCTGGAGCTGACCGGGGTGACCTTCCCCGACGCCCCGGCCGTACGACGCCTCGCGCAGCGGCTGGCCGCCGTTGCCGGACGCCGGCTGGACGACGCCCGGCCGTGGGCGGACGCCCGGCTTCCCGACGGCACCCGACTGCATGCGGTGCTGCCCCCGGTCGCCGTCGGCTGCACCTGCCTGGCCCTGCGGGTCGTACGGCCCCGGGCATTCACGCTGGAGGAACTGGTCGAGGCCGGCACCGTGCCGCCCGGCGGCGACCGGATCCTGCGGGCACTGCTCGCGGCCCGGCTGTCCTTCCTCGTCAGCGGGGGCACCGGAAGCGGCAAGACGACCCTGCTCAGCGCGCTGCTGGGGCTGGTCGGCGCGGGCGAGCGGATCGTGCTCGCCGAGGACTCGGCCGAGCTGCGCCCGGACCACCCGCACGTCGTCCGGCTGGAGACCCGGCCCGCCAACCAGGAGGGGGCCGGCCTGGTCACCCTGGAGGACCTCGTGCGGCAGGCACTGCGGATGCGACCCGACCGGCTGGTCGTCGGCGAGGTCCGCGGGCCCGAGGTCGTGCATCTCCTCGCGGCTCTCAACACCGGCCACGAGGGCGGCTGTTGCACGGTCCATGCCAACGCCGCCGCGGATGTGCCGGCCCGGCTGGAGGCGCTGGCCACGGCCGCCGGGCTCGACCGGGCGGCACTGCACAGCCAGTTGGCGGCCGCGCTCTCCGTTGTCCTGCACCTCGTGCGGGACCGGTCCGGGCGGCGCCGGATCGCCGAGGTGCATGTGCTGGAGCGGGATGCGACGGGGTTGGTCCGGACGGTGCCGGCGCTGCGCTGGGGCGAGCGGGCCTTCGTGCGGGAGCGGGGCTGGGAGCGGCTGCGGCACCTCCTGGACGCCGCGGACGGGTCCGGGTTCGGGAAGGGCGGAGAAAGGTGACGGAAGTGACCGGTGAGACGTCCATGGCGGCCGCGCTGCTCTGTCTCTGCGCGCTGGCCTGGCTGCTGGGCGGGCGGCATTACGGGATGCGGCGGGCGCGGTTGGTGCTCGCGGGCGGTGCAGTGGTGGCGACCGGCCCGCCCTCCTGGGACGAGACCCTCGCGGAACTGCGGCGGCTGCACGACCGCTTGGGAGCCGAGTGGTGGGCGCTCGCGGCGGGCCTGCTGCTCGGACTGCTGGGGGCCTCGGTGGTTCCGGTCGTCGCGGGGGCGGCCGGGGTGCCGGTGCTGCGCCGGGTACGGCTGGCCCGGCAGGCCCGGCGCCTGCGGGAGCGGCGGGCGGACGCGGTGATCGCGCTGTGCGGGGCCCTCGCCGGAGAGGTGCGCGCCGGACGGCAGCCGGGTGAGGCGTTGCTGAGGGCGGCGCAGGACTCCGGCGGGCTCGGCGAGGCACAGGCGGCCGTGGTCGCGGCGGCGCGGTTCGGCGGGGACGTGCCCGGCGCGCTCGCCACGGCGGCCCGGCAGCCGGGAGCCGAGGGCCTGCTCGGACTGGCCGCCTGCTGGCGGGTGGCCGTGGACCAGGGCGCCGGACTCGCGAGCGGCCTGGACCGGCTGGAGGCGGCCCTGCGTGCCGAGCGGGATCAACGCGCGGACCTGCGCGCCCAGTTGGCGGGCGCCCGGGCCACCACGGTACTGCTCACGGTTCTGCCCGCTCTCGGACTCCTCCTCGGCTCGGCCATGGGCGCGCATCCCCTGCACGTGCTCCTCCATACCGGCCCCGGCCTGGGCTGCCTCACGGCCGGATCGGCGTTCGAGGCGGCCGGCGTGTGGTGGACGGTGCGGATCATGCGGCAGGCGGAGGTGGTGTGAGTGAGCGGGGTGGTGTGAGGGGCGCGAACAGCGAGCGGGGCGTGTGGGGCGGGAGCGGCGAGCGGGAGCAGCCGGGCGAAGGGGCGGGAGCGGTGTTCGGGAGGTGGCGTGCGATGGGTGCACGGGGTCGGGACGCGTGGGGAGAGCGGGCGGTATGAGCGGGGAAGTTCTCCACAGGTTGGGGATGGTCGGGGGTGTGACGCTGGTCCTCGGCTGGGCGGCGTGGCGGTTGGATCTGCTCCGGCGACGGCGTCGGGCACGGCGCCGGGTGGCCGAGCTGCTGGGCCTGGAAGTCCCGCCGTCCAGGGGGCGGTTCGCGGCGGCGGGTGCGGCGCGCCGATGGCTGCCACCGGCCGGGACGGCGTGCGGCGCCTGGGTCCTGGTCGGTGGTGTGACCGGTGCCGTGCTGGGGCTGGGCGCCGGGGTGCTGCTGTGGCGGTGGCGGAGCCGGCAGCGGGCGGCCGGCCCGGCGGAGCCCGTCGACACGGCCACGGCCGCACGGCAACTCCCGCTCGCGGCCGACCTGCTGGCCGCCTGTGTCGCGGCCGGCGCCGGGCCGGTGATCGCCGCGCAGGCGGTGGGGGAAGCGCTCGACGGGCCTGTCGGGCAGGCGCTGGCACGGGGCTCGGCGGAGGTGCGGCTCGGCGGTGAACCGGCGGACGCCTGGCGGCGGTTGGCCGCACTGCCCGGCGCCGGAGCCCTGGCGCGGTTGCTGGAGCGCGCCGACGAGTCCGGGCTGCCGGCGGCCGACCCGGCCGCCCGGCTCGCCTCGGACGCACGGGCGCAGTGGGCCCGTACGGCGACGGCCCGGGCCCGGCGTGCGGCCGTACTGATCTCCGCACCGGTGGGCCTGTGCTTTCTGCCTGCCTTCATCGCGGTCGGTGTGCTGCCCGTCGTCATCGGACTGGCGGGCGGAGTGATGAGAGGCAGGTGAGGCGACCGCGGAGCACGAACGCGACGAAGAGCAGAACCAAGTGCAGGCCCAAGAACAAGCCCAAGTGCAAGCCCAAGAGCAAGAGGACTGAACGTCATGGGGGTTGGAATGAACGTGAAGATCAAGGAAGCGGCGGTACGGCTGTGCGGGAAGGGGCGCCGCAGGGATGCCGGAATGGTGACGTCCGAGTACGCGATGGGGATCATCGCGGCCGTCGGGTTCGCGCTGCTCCTCTACGAGGTCGTCACCAGCGGCCAGGTCCGCACGGAACTGCAGGACATCGTGAAGAGGGCCCTCAGTGCGCGGATGTGAGCGAAGCGCGGACCAGGGGTTCGTGACCGCGGAGGCGGCCGTGGTGCTGTGCGTGCTGGTGGCGTTCACGATGGCGCTGGTCTGGGGGCTGCTCGTGGTGGCCGCGCAGATCCGGTGCGTGGACGCCGCCCGCATCGGCGCCCGGGCCGCCGCCCGTCAGGATCCGGCCGGCGCGGTGGTGGCGGTGACCCGCGAGGCGGCGCCGCACGGGGCACGCGTGACCGTCGGGCGCGAGGGTGACCGGGTCCGGGTGACGGTGGTGGCCAGGCCTCCGGTGCTGAGCGGGCTGCCCTTCGAGGTGCGGGAGGAGGCCGTCGCACCGGCTGAGGACATCACGGACGCGAAGGAGCCGGCAGGGTCGGGGGAGGCGGGGCCGTGAGGCGGGAAGGGGGACGGGATCGGCGGCCGTCCGACCGGGGGTCGGCCACCGTGTGGAGCCTGGGGGCGATCGCCGTGCTCTGTGTCGTGTTCGGCGCCGTGCTCGCACTCGGGCAGGCCGTCGTGGTCCGGCACCGGGCGGCCGGCGGCGCGGACCTGGCGGCCCTCGCGGCGGCCGACCACTGGGCAGAGGGCCGTGCGGCGGCCTGTGCGCGGGCCGCGCGGGTGGCGGCCGCCCAGGACGTACGGCTCGTGCGGTGCGCGATCGTCGGTGAGACCTCGGACGTGACGGCGGCCTCGGGAAGAGGCCCGTTCACGGCGCGGGCCAGGGCCAGAGCGGGGCCGGCGGGTGCGGTGCGGTCCGCACTCACGCCTGGGGCACGGCCTCCTTCTCCTCCGGCGCTCCCCGCAGGAGCACCGTGAGCAGCCGGACCGCCCCCCTCTTGTGCAGCGGGTCGTTGCCGTTGCCGCACTTGGGGGACTGGATGCAGGAGGGACAGCCGGCCTCGCACTCGCAGGAGGCGATGGCCTCGCGGGTGGCGGCGAGCCAGGCGCGGGCGGTGTGGAAGGCGCGCTCGGCGAAGCCCGCACCGCCGGGGTGGCCGTCGTAGACGAAGACCGTCGGAAGGAGGGTGTCGGGGTGGAGGGGGAGGGAGACGCCCCCGATGTCCCAGCGGTCGCAGGTCGCGAAGAGGGGGAGCATGCCGATGGAGGCGTGTTCGGCGGCGTGCAGGGCGCCGCCGAGGATCTCCGGGTTGATCCGGGCCTCGTCCAGCTGGTCGTCGGTGACCGTCCACCACACCGCCCGGGTGCGCAGCGTACGAGGAGGGAGGTCGAGTTTCGTCTCGCCGAGCACTTCGCCGGTGATGAGGCGTCTGCGGAGGTAGGAGACCACCTGGTTGGTGACTTCGACCGAGCCGTAGCACAGGCGGCCGGCGCCCCACGGGATCTCGGTGTCCGTCTCCAGGATGGAGACCGCGGTGGTGTCACGGGCGACCGTGGAGTAGGGCGGGTCGGCCTGCTCGACCAGGGCGACGGAGTCCTCCAGGTCGAGCGAGCGCACCAGATAGGTGCGGCCCTGGTGCAGATGGACCGCGCCCTCGTGGACCGCGGAGTGCGCGGCACCCGCGTCGACCGTGCCGAGCAGACGGCCCGTACCGGTCTCGACGACCTGCACCGGGCGGCCGCCGGCGCCGCGGATGTCGGTCAGGTCGGCGGCCCGTTCCCGGCGCGTCCAGTGCCAGGCCTTCGTCCGCCTACGCAGCAGCTTCGCGGCCTCCAGCTGCGGCAGCACATCCGCGCAGGCGGGGCCGAACAGGTCCAGGTCCTCCTCGGTCAGCGGGAGTTCCGCGGCGGCGGCGCACAGGTGCGGGGCGAGGACGTAGGGGTTGTCGGGGTCGAGGACCGTGGATTCCACCGGTTGGTCGAACAGGGCCTCCGGGTGATGGACCAGGAAGGTGTCCAGCGGGTCGTCGCGGGCCACCAGCACGGCGAGCGCACCCTGCCCGGAGCGGCCGGCGCGCCCCGCCTGCTGCCACAGGGACGCGCGCGTGCCCGGGTAGCCGGCGATCACCACCGCGTCCAGGCCGGAGACGTCCACACCCAGTTCCAGGGCCGTGGTGGCGGCGAGGCCGAGGAGGTCGCCGGAGTGCAGGGCGCGTTCCAGGGCACGCCGCTCCTCGGGGAGGTAGCCGCCGCGGTACGCCGCGACCCGGCGGACCAGGGAGCGGTCGACCTCGGCCAGCTTCTCCTGGGCGATCACCGAGATCAGCTCGGCGCCGCGCCGGGACCGTACGAAGGCGACCGAGCGCACGCCCTGCACGGTCAGATCGGTCAGCAGGTCGGCGGTCTCGGCGGTGGCGGTGCGCCGTACGGGGGCGCCCCGCTCGCCGTGCAGTTCGGTGAGCGGAGGCTCCCAGAGGGCGAAGACGAGCTCCCCGCGCGGGGAGGCGTCGTCGGCGACCTCGGTCACCGGCAGCCCGGTCAGCCGCCGTGCGGCCACGGCGGGCTCGGCGGCGGTCGCGGAGGCCAGCAGGAAGACGGGGGAGGCGCCGTAGCGGGTGCACAGGCGGCGCAGCCGGCGCAGCACCTGGGCGACATGCGAGCCGAAGACGCCCCGGTAGGTGTGGCACTCGTCGATGACGACGTAGGTGAGTGACTTCAGGAAGGAGGACCAGCGCGGGTGGGACGGGAGTATCCCGCGGTGCAGCATGTCGGGGTTGGTGAGGACGTAGTTGCCGTACTGGCGGATCCACTCCCGTTCCTCGTACGGGGTGTCGCCGTCGTACACGGCCGGGCGTACGCCGTTGCCGAGAGGTTGTGAAAGTTCCTTCACCGATCGGCACTGATCCGCCGCGAGCGCCTTGGTGGGGGCCAGGTACAGCGCGGTGGCGCCACGGCCGTTCGGGGCCTCGGAGCCGTCCAGCAGGGTGGACAGGACGGGCACGAGGTACGCGAGGGACTTGCCGGAGGCGGTGCCGGTGGCGACGACCACCGAGTCGCCGTCCAGGGCGTGCTCGGCGGCCAGGGCCTGGTGCGCCCAGGGGTGTTCGATGCCGTGCGCCTGGACGGCCGCGATCACCTCGGATCGAATCCGGTGAGGCCAGACGGCATGGCGGCCCTCTCGCGGGGGCAAGTGCTCCGTATGAGTGATGCGCGCAGCCCGGTTCGGCCCCGAGGCCAGCCGGTCGAGAACCACGCCCGGGGACGGGCGGGGTGCCGGGGCGGCCGGGGATCGATCGGATCGGTGATTCTTGGCCATTGGCACCGAGTGTGTCACTGGCGTGACGGACAATGGAGCCAAGGCGTCGTGCACGCCTGCCCGTAAGTGATTGAATGCCATCGCGGCTGGCGATGCGTCCTGGGGGCCGCAAGTCGAGGTGGCCGAAGGGCGACCGCTCGATAGCAAGGTGCTGGAGGATCCGTGGACCTGTCCCTGTCGACCGAGACCATCGGCGATCGTACGGTCGTCCGAGTCGGTGGCGAAATCGACGTGTATACCGCGCCCAAGCTGCGCGAGCAGCTGGTCGAGCTGGTGAACGACGGGAATTTCCACCTCGTCGTCGACATGGAGGGCGTGGACTTCCTCGACTCCACCGGGCTCGGCGTGCTGGTCGGTGGCCTGAAGCGAGTGCGTGCCCACGAGGGCTCGCTGCGCCTGGTCTGCAACCAGGAGCGCATTCTCAAGATCTTCCGTATCACCGGCCTCACCAAGGTGTTCCCGATCCACACCTCGGTCGAGGAAGCGGTGCAGGCCACCGACTGACCTGGATCGTCCGTCGGCGTCGGGCTCCTGCCGGGGGTCCGACGCCGGGCGGTCCCGTCCGGGCCGCTGAAGGGGTCCGGGCACAGAAACACAGCTGGGGTGCGGGCTTTCGGCGGCCCCGCCCCCGACCGCACGCCCGTAGTCGCGAGGGGGATGCATGGCCATCGTCGAACTCCGCTTCAGCGCGCTGCCCGAGCACGTCCGGACCGCCCGGCTGGTGGCGGCCGCGGTGGCACGCAGGGCAGGGGTGGACGAGGCCGTCCTGGACGAGGTCCGGCTCGCCGTCGGCGAGGCCTGCTCCCGCGCCGTCGGACTCCACCAGAGCAGCGGCATCACCGCGCCTGTGAAGGTGGCGCTGATCGAGGAGGAGAAACAGTTCTCCATCGAGGTCGGCGACGAGGCACCGCACGCGTCCTCGTCGGACACGCCCGGCGGGGCGCAGGATGTCGAAGCGGACGTCGAGGAGGACGAGATGGGTCTCGCGGTCATCAGCGGCCTCGTCGACGACGTCGAGGTCACCACCGGGCAGGACGGCGGCCGGATCCGCATGACCTGGCCGACCGCACCGCCGGCCGTGGCGCTGCTCTGAGCGTTGCCGTCAGACCCTCCGAAGGCCCTGCCGAGCAGGGCCTTCTGTGTTTTTCCGACACCCCCGGAATTCGTGAATGAATTCACGATCAACCCCTCGATCAATTGATCAAGTGACAATACGGCCGGTTCTGGCCCGTCAATGGTCCGAGGGCATTACCTCATTCGGGTTCGATGGCGGGATCGCGATCATTTGCTGATGAGCCCGTTGAGGCTAATTCCGTTTACCGCGCTCTGTTGAGATCACTCCGAGGTACCTAGAATCCGTCCACATCTTGAGCTCAGCCCAAGCGTCAAGGAGGACGAATGGCGGGGCTTTCCATCCCCCAATCGGATCACCCCACATCCCTCGCAGCCGCGGTCCTGACCGACGACAATCGGATCATCGTGGCCGTCATCGCGGCGGTCGCCCTGGCCGCGCTGTTGGTGGCGGGGATCCTGGTGCGTCAGGTACTGGCTGCGGGCGAGGGCACTGACAGCATGAAAGAGATCGCCGAGGCGGTCCAGGAAGGCGCGAAGGCGTATCTCGCCCGGCAGCTGCGCACGCTCGGCGCATTCGCCGTCGTCGTCTTCTTCCTGCTCATGCTGCTGCCGGCGGACGACTGGAATCAGCGTGCCGGACGATCGGTGTTCTTCCTGATCGGTGCGGCGTTCTCGGCAGCCACCGGCTATATCGGCATGTGGCTCGCCGTGCGCAGCAATGTGCGGGTCGCCGCGGCGGCCCGGGAGGCCACACCGGCACCAGGCGAACCAGAAAAAGATCTCACCACCGTTTCACACACCGCGATGAAGATCGCATTTCGCACGGGCGGCGTCGTCGGCATGTTCACAGTGGGGCTCGGCCTGCTGGGCGCCTCCTGTGTGGTGCTGGTGTACGCGGCCGACGCGCCGAAGGTGCTGGAGGGCTTCGGCCTCGGCGCCGCCCTGATCGCCATGTTCATGCGTGTGGGCGGCGGCATCTTCACCAAGGCCGCCGACGTCGGCGCCGACCTGGTCGGCAAGGTCGAGAAGGGCATTCCGGAGGACGACCCACGCAATGCCGCGACCATCGCCGACAATGTGGGCGACAACGTCGGCGACTGCGCGGGCATGGCGGCCGACCTCTTCGAGTCGTACGCCGTGACCCTGGTGGCCGCCCTGATCCTCGGCAAGGTCGCCTTCGGCGACTCCGGGCTGGCGTTCCCGCTGCTGGTGCCCGCCATCGGCGTCGTCACGGCGATGATCGGCATCTTCGCGGTCGCCCCGCGCCGCACCGACCGCAGCGGCATGTCCGCGATCAACCGCGGCTTCTTCATCTCCGCGGTGATCTCCCTCGTGCTGGTCGCGATCGCCGTCTTCGTCTATCTGCCGTCGAAGTATTCCGACCTCGACGGGGTGACCGACGCGGCGATCAGGGCCAAGGGCGGCGACCCGCGGATCCTCGCCCTGGTCGCGGTGGCGATCGGCATTCTGCTCGCCGCCGTCATCCAGCAGCTGACCGGCTACTTCACCGAGACCAACCGCCGCCCGGTCAGGGACATCGGCAAGACCTCCCTCACGGGCCCGGCCACGGTCGTCCTGTCCGGTATCTCGCTGGGCCTGGAGTCGGCCGTCTACACCGCGCTGCTCATCGGCCTCGGCGTGTACGGCGCGTTCCTGCTCGGCGGTACGTCGATCATGCTGGCGCTGTTCGCGGTCGCGCTGGCCGGCACCGGACTGCTCACCACGGTCGGCGTGATCGTCGCCATGGACACGTTCGGGCCGGTCTCCGACAACGCCCAGGGCATCGCCGAGATGTCCGGTGACGTCGAGGGCGCGGGCGCCCAGGTGCTCACCAACCTGGACGCGGTCGGCAACACCACCAAGGCCATCACCAAGGGCATCGCCATCGCCACCGCCGTCCTCGCCGCATCGGCGCTGTTCGGGTCGTACCGCGACGCGATCACCACCAATGTGCAGGACGTCGGGGAGAAGCTCTCCGGGCAGGGCGCGCCACTGAGCCTGTCCCTGGACATCTCCCAGCCCAACAACCTCGTCGGCCTCATCGCGGGCGCCGCGGTGGTCTTCCTCTTCTCCGGACTGGCCATCAACGCCGTGTCGCGCTCGGCCGGTTCGGTGGTGTTCGAGGTGCGGCGGCAGTTCCGTGAGAAGCCCGGGATCATGGACTTCACGGAGAAGCCCGAGTACGGCAAGGTCGTCGACATCTGCACCAAGGACGCCCTCAGGGAGCTGGCCACACCGGGTCTGCTCGCTGTGATGGCGCCCATCTTCGTCGGCTTCACGCTCGGTGTCGGCGCGCTCGGCTCCTATCTCGCCGGTGCGATCGGCGCGGGCACGCTGATGGCGGTGTTCCTCGCCAACTCCGGCGGCGCCTGGGACAACGCCAAGAAGCTGGTGGAGGACGGCCACCACGGCGGCAAGGGCAGTGAGGCCCACGCGGCCACGGTGATCGGCGACACGGTCGGCGACCCCTTCAAGGACACCGCGGGACCGGCCATCAACCCGCTGCTGAAGGTCATGAACCTGGTCTCGCTGCTCATCGCGCCCGCGGTGATCAAGTTCTCCTACGGCAACGACAAGAACCTGGGTGTACGGGTTCTGATCGCGCTCCTCGCGCTCGTGGTGATCGTCGTCTCCGTGTATGTCTCCAAGCGGCGCGGAATCGCCGTGGGCGACGACGAGAGCACCGAGCGAGTCGCCAACTCGCCGAGTACGGCAGTGGTTTCGTAGGCGAACTCCTGGGTCTGTAGGAGAAACCCTGCTCAACGGACGGGCGGGCGGCGCGTACTGACGCGCCGCCCGCCCGCTCGTGTGTGGGCTCGCCCACGTGGTGAGCCTTGTCTCGCATAGTGCAAAAGGTAATAAAACATGACTTAAGACGTGTACGGGATGGGGAGGGTGTGCGTCCGCCGTGTAGGGTCCGTGGGCCGAGAGCCAGGGAAGGGACCGATCCGGTGAACAAGAAGCTCGCGGCCGCACTGTCCGGCGGTGCGGTACTGGTGGTGGCGCTGACGGGATGCAGCAGCAGCGGCGGCGGTGACAAGGGGCCCGACCCCAAGCTGGTCGCCTGGGCCAAGTCGGTGTGCGACGCGGTGCCCGCGCAGGACGCGAAGATCAAGTCGGCGAACGCGGCGATCAGCACGACGGCCGCCGACACGGCCAAGCCCGAGACCCTCCAGAAGACGGACTCCCAGGCGTTCCAGGACATGTCCGACGGCTACAAGGCGATCGCCGGCGCAGTGAGCAGCGCGGGCGCGCCTCCCGGTGTCGCCGACGGCACCAAGCGGCTGCAGGCCGTCGTGAAGAGTTTCAACGGCCTCTCCGCCTCCTACGCCGCCCTGAAGAAGCAGGTCGACGCGCTGAACACCAAGGACCAGGCCAAGTTCGCCTCCGGCCTGCACGACATCGCCACGAAGATGACGGACCTGGAGACGCAGCACAAGACCGGCACCGACGCGCTGGACAAGCTCCAGCAGGGCGACGTCAAGAACGCCATCGCCCAGCAGGCCAGCTGCAAGAAGGTCGCGTCGTCGTCCTCGGCGCCGGCCTCGTCGTCCTCGCCGTCGGCGGGCTGACACGGCCGTCGGGGTGCGTCGGTGGCGTGCCGGGCCTCGGGCCGGGCCACGTCGCCGACACGTCCCGCCCCCGGCCGGGGTGTGCCGGTGACGCGTGCTGAGGCCGCGTCCGGGGGGTGTCGCGGGCCACAATGGGGGGCGTGACTGACTCCGGACCCGCCTCCCTGCCCGCTTCCGACCGGCCCGACGCCGCCGCGCGCCTGCGGGACGCGCTGTTGGCCGCCTCCTTCACCGCCGACGGGCTGCTCGACCTGCTCGGCGCCCCCGCGTACGCGGCGCTGGCCCGCAGCGAGACCGTCCCCGCCCTGCGCGCGACCCGCGGCGACACGCCGCTGGAGACGCTCGTACGACTCTTCCTGCTCCAGCAGCCGGTGCCGCACGCGCGCGTGGCGGCCGTTCTGCCGGCCGAGGAGGCACTGGAGGCCCGGTGGCTCACGCGTGTGGGCGCCGACGAGGTGGCCGCCACCGTGGACGTACGGCCCTACGGCGGCCCGGGCGGCGAGGACTGGTTCATCGTCTCCGACCTGGGCTGCGCGGTCGGCGGCGCCGGCGGCATCGGCCGGCGTGACGAGGGGGTCGTCCTGGGCGTCGGCGGCGCCTCCACGACCCTCGCCGGCATCACCGTCCGCACGCCGGTCGCGTCCGCCCTGGACCTCGGCACGGGCTCCGGCATCCAGGCACTGCACGCCGCCCAGCACGCCACGCGCGTGACGGCGACCGACCTCAACCCGCGCGCCCTGCACATCACCGCGCTCACGCTCGCGCTCTCCGGTGCGCCGGCCGCCGATCTGCGCGAGGGTTCGCTCTTCGAGCCGGTCCGGGACGGCGAGACCTTCGATCTGATCGTGTCCAACCCGCCGTTCGTCATCTCGCCCGGCGCCCGGCTGACGTACCGGGACGGCGGCATGGGTGGGGACGATCTGTGCCGCTCGCTCGTTCAACAGGCGGGGGAACGGCTGAACGAGGGCGGGTTCGCGCAGTTCCTCGCCAACTGGCAGCACGTGGCAGGGGAGGACTGGCAGGACAGACTCAGGTCGTGGGTGCCGCGCGGGTGCGATGCCTGGATCGTGCAGCGCGAGGTGCAGGACGTCACGCAGTACGCCGAGCTGTGGCTGAGGGACGCCGGTGACCACCACGGGGATCCGGCGGACTACCAGGCGCGTTACGACGCCTGGCTCGACGAGTTCGAGGCGCGCAAGGTCAAGGCGGTCGGCTTCGGCTGGATCACTCTGCGCAGGACGGGTTCCGCCGAGCCCGTCGTCACCGTGGAGGAGTGGCCGCACCCGGTCGAGCAGCCCCTCGGGGACACGATCCGGGCGCACTTCGAGCGCCTCGACTACCTCCGGGAGCACGACGACGCGGCGCTGCTCGACAGCCACTTCAGGCTCGCCGGGGAAGTGGTCCAGGAGCAGGTCGGGCTGCCCGGCGCCGAGGACCCCGAGCATGTGGTGCTGCGCCAGCACCGCGGGATGCGCAGGGCGACGAAGGTGGACACGATCGGCGCCGGGTTCGCGGGCGTCTGTGACGGCACGCTGAGCGCGGGCCGCATCCTGGACGCCATCGCCCAGCTCATGAACGAGGAGCCGGTGCTGCTCCGCGACCGCACACCCACGCAGATCCGGCTGCTGGTGGAGCAGGGCTTTCTCGAACCGGCGGGCTGAGGAGGGGTACGGCGACTGGTTCGCCTGCGGTACGCCGGGTGCCCGTGCGGGCGTAGCTGTCCCCGGACGCCCGGGTGACCCGGCCCGGATCATCGTCGTATGCCGGGGGCACGGGCCGGTGCGGACCGGCGGCGGGAGCCGTGACGCGCCGGTTCCGGGAAAACGGCCGGAAAAATACGGACCTCGTGCCCGCGCCGACGTTGCTCGATCGCATGTTCGGTAATGCGTCGAACCTCCGTTCATCCCGATGTCGCCCGTCCGTCTCCCGCGCGTGCCACTCTCCCGGCGCTGGGCAGGGCCGGAGCGCACGGAGGGCGGGGCAGGCGGTGGAGAGCGTGTCGGCGATCTTCGCGGGAACGGTGTTCGCCCTGTTCGGAGGCGCCCTGCTGGCCTGGACCGGCACCCGCCTGAAGCGTCGCGAGCCGGTCGCCCAGGGTGTGAACCAGGTCGCATCGGCCACCCTCGCGAGCGTGGCCGGGACCATCGCACTGGCCCTCGCCGTGTACTGCCTGACCCGCCTCTGACGTCGGCGGGAGCACGGCGCGCAGCGCGCCGCGGAGTGCCGCGGGAGTAAAAGGGAGCGTCACGCTCCGGACATGCCTGATGTGGGTACCCGGTACTCCGGGCGGCAGGAATGGCGGTAGTCGGGTTACCGTTCGAGTGGCCGTTGTGGGCTTTTCCCGTTTGACACGGGGGCGGGATGTACCGTCACACTCCGCAGCGTCACACGTGCCAGCAGTACGCCGCGACCCCGGGACGAAGGCCTGGGGAGGCCCCAGCGTCGACCGGAGAGAAGAGCGAAGTTGTCCCCGACCAGCGAGACCGCACAGGGCGGCCGCCGACTCGTCATCGTCGAGTCGCCTGCCAAGGCGAAGACGATCAAGGGCTATCTCGGCCCCGGCTATGTCGTCGAAGCGAGCGTCGGGCACATCCGCGACCTCCCCAACGGCGCCGCGGAGGTGCCCGAGAAGTACACCGGCGAGGTCCGCCGCCTCGGTGTGGACGTCGAGCACGACTTCGAGCCGATCTATGTCGTCAACGCCGACAAGAAGGCCCAGGTCAAGAAGCTCAAGGATCTGCTGAAGGACTCGGACGAGCTGCTGCTCGCCACCGATGAGGACCGCGAGGGCGAGGCCATCGCGTGGCACCTCCTGGAGGTCCTGAAGCCGAAGGTCCCGGTCAAGCGCATGGTGTTCCACGAGATCACCAAGGACGCGATCCGTGCGGCCGTCGCCAACCCGCGCGACCTGAACCAGCGCATGGTCGACGCCCAGGAGACCCGCCGCATCCTCGACCGCCTCTACGGCTACGAGGTCTCGCCGGTCCTGTGGAAGAAGGTCATGCCCCGGCTGTCGGCCGGCCGCGTGCAGTCCGTCGCCACGCGACTCGTCGTGGAGCGGGAACGCGAGCGCATCGCCTTTCGTTCTGCCGAGTACTGGGACCTGACGGGCACCTTCGCGACCGGCCGCGCGGGGGATTCGTCGGACCCGTCGTCGCTGGTCGCCCGACTGCAGACCGTCGACGGCCGGCGGATCGCGCAGGGCCGCGACTTCGACTCCCTGGGACGGCTCAAGAGCGAGCAGATCCTCCACCTCGACGAGGTGAACGCCCGCGCCCTCGCCGCCGCCCTGGAGAACACCCGGTTCTCCGTGCGCTCCGTCGAGTCCAAGCCGTACCGCCGCTCGCCGTACGCCCCGTTCCGTACGACGACGCTGCAGCAGGAGGCCAGCCGCAAGCTCGGCTTCGGTGCGAAGGCCACCATGCAGGTCGCGCAGAAGCTGTATGAGAACGGCTACATCACCTACATGCGTACGGACTCCACCACGCTGAGCGACACCGCCGTGGCCGCCGCACGTGCCCAGGTCACGCAGCTGTACGGCGCCGACTATCTGCCCCCGCAGCCGCGTACGTACGCCGGCAAGGTCAAGAACGCGCAGGAGGCCCACGAGGCGATCCGGCCCTCGGGTGATCGTTTCCGCACTCCCGCCGAGACCGGCCTGACCGGCGACCAGTTCAAGCTCTACGAGCTGATCTGGAAGCGCACCGTCGCCTCCCAGATGAAGGACGCGACCGGCAACAGCGTCACCGTGCGGATCGGCGGCACCGCCGCCGACGGCCGGGACGTCGAGTTCAGCGCCTCCGGCAAGACGATCACCTTCCACGGCTTCCTGAAGGCGTACGTGGAGGGCGCCGACGACCCGAACGCCGAGCTGGACGACCGCGAGCGCCGGCTGCCGCAGGTCGCCGAGGGTGACGCGCTGTCCGCCCGGGAGATCACGGTCGACGGCCACGCCACCAAGCCCCCGGCCCGCTACACCGAGGCCTCCCTGGTCAAGGAGCTGGAAGAGCGCGAGATCGGCCGCCCGTCGACGTACGCGTCGATCATCGGCACGATCCTCGACCGCGGCTATGTCTTCAAGAAGGGCACGGCCCTCGTGCCGTCCTTCCTGTCCTTCGCCGTGGTGAACCTCCTGGAGAAGCACTTCGGGCGGCTCGTCGACTACGACTTCACCGCCAAGATGGAGGACGACCTCGACCGCATCGCGGCCGGTGAGGCCAAGGCCGTGCCGTGGCTGAAGCGCTTCTACTTCGGCGAGGGCACCGGCCACGGCGGAGCGGCCGAGGCGGGCAACGGCGACGGGGACCACCTCGGCGGTCTCAAGGAGCTGGTCACCGACCTGGGCGCGATCGACGCGCGCGAGGTGTCCTCGTTCCCGGTGGGCAACGACATCGTGCTGCGCGTCGGCCGCTACGGCCCGTACATCGAGCGCGGCGAGAAGGACTCCGAGCAGCACCAGCGCGCCGACATCCCCGACGACCTGGCGCCGGACGAGCTGAGCGTCGAGCTGGCCGAGGAGCTGCTGGCCAAGCCGAGCGGCGACTTCGAGCTGGGCACGGACCCGGCCAGCGGCCACACGATCGTCGCCAAGGACGGCCGCTACGGCCCGTACGTCACGGAGATCCTCCCCGAGGGCACCCCGAAGACCGGCAAGAACGCGGTCAAGCCGCGCACGGCCTCGCTCTTCAAGACAATGGCGCTCGACACGGTGACGCTCGACGACGCGCTGAAGCTGATGTCGCTGCCGCGCATCGTCGGCGCCGACGCCGAGGGCCAGGAGATCACCGCGCAGAACGGCCGCTACGGCCCGTATCTGAAGAAGGGCACGGACTCGCGCTCGCTGCAGTCCGAGGACCAGCTCTTCACGATCACGCTGGAGGAGGCGCTGGCGATCTACGCCCAGCCCAAGCAGCGCGGTCGGGCCGCCGCCAAGCCGCCGCTGAAGGAGCTGGGTGAGGACCCGGTCTCCGGAAAGCCGGTCGTGGTCAAGGACGGCCGCTTCGGCCCGTACGTCACCGACGGCGAGACCAACGCGACCCTGCGCTCCGGCGACAGCGTCGAGGCGATCACCCCGGAGCGCGGCTTCGAGCTGCTCGCCGAGAAGCGCGCGAAGGCCCCTGCCAAGAAGACCGTGAAGAAGGCCGCGGCCAAGAAGACGGCCCCGGCGAAGAAGACCGCCGCCAAGAAGACGGCGGCGAAGAAGACGACGGCGGCCGCGAAGAAGACCACGGCGAAGAAGACGACCGCCAAGAAGGCGACGGCTTCCAAGGCGACGGCTTCCGGCGCGGAGGACTGAGGCGGAGGGCCGATCCGGGGGGACTGTCCCGGTGTCGGCCGCCTCTTCGGCTTCGCTCAGCGAACGCCCCGGCATCACTTTGGTGTCGGGGCGCGCGCATGCCAGGACGGGCGGCGTGTGCTGTCGGTGGCTGCCGATAGGCTGAACGCATGACGCGAGCCGAGCAGCCAACGGCCCCCACCACCGCACCGGACGACGCCCTCGTCGCGGACTCCCGCGAGCGTGCCGTCCGTTCCCTGCTGCGCCGACCGCAGCTGCGGCGCCTGTGGAGCGCGCAGCTGGTGAGCGGTGTCGGCGACACCCTGGCACTCCTGGTCCTGGTCGTCCTCGCCCTCCAGGCGGCGATCTCCCAGGGCTCCTTCGGGGGTGGGTACCGAGGTGTGGCGTTCGCAGTGGCGACGGTCTTCGCCGCGCGTGTCCTCGCCGCGCTGCTGTTCGGCGCGGTCCTCCTCGGCCCGCTGACCACGCTCACCGCCCAGGAGGGTCCGCTCGACCGCCGCTGGACGATGGTCGGCGCCGACGGCGTGCGCGCCGCACTGCTGATCGTCGCGCCGCTGTGGATCGACTGGACCCCGGACAACGCACTGGCCGTCCTGCTGGTCACCGCCTTCGTCACCGGTGTCGCCGAGCGCCTGTGGACGGTGTGCCGGGAGAGCGCGGCCCCGGCCCTGCTGCCCGGTCCGCCCCCGGAGGGCGCCACCGTACGGCCGCTGCCGGACCACATGGACGCCCTGCGCCGCCTCTCCCTGCGCACGAGCTTCCTCGCCGTCCCGCTGGCCGCCGCCGCCCTGGTCGTCGCCGCCCTGCTCAACAACCTGCTGGGCGTCGGCGTGGTCTGGTTCGACCAGCACCACGCGGCCCTCGCGGCGTATGTGGCGGCCGGCCTGTTCGCCGCCTCCCTGTCCGTGCTGACCTTCCTGGAGCTGTCCGACGTGCGCACCCCGCGCGCGCGGTCCCCGCTGGAGGGCCTGCGCCGCCCGCGCACCGGCTCCGGCGTCGACAAGGGCCGTACGGGCGCGATCCCGCTGCTCGTCCCGGCCTGCGCCGCGGTCGCCGGAGCCATCGCCGCCGCCGTGTCGGTGTGTGTGCTGCACGCCACCGACCTGGGTGGCGGCCCGGTCCTGTACGGCCTGCTGGTGCTGGGCCTGACCGGCGGAGTCGCCGTCGGTATCCGTACGGCCCCCGCGCTGCTGCCCTCGCTCTCGCGCCGTCGGCTGCTCGCCCTCGCGATCGCCCTCACGGGCATCGCCCTGCTGGCCGCCGGGCTGGTCCCGGACGTCACCACGGTCCTGCTGATCGTCACGGTGGCGGGTGCCGGCGCGGGCGTGGCCGCGAACACCGGGCACGCCCTGCTCGACCAGGAGACCGAGGACTACCGCCGGGCGCGAGTCACCGAGCACCTGCACGCGGTCGTCCGGGTCTTCATCGCGCTCGGCGCGCTGATCGCCCCCGTGGTCGCCGGGCTCATCGGCCGGCACCGCATGGAGAACGGCCGGTTCGTCTTCGCGCACGGCGGCGCCTCCTTCACGCTGATGCTGGTCGGCGCGCTGCTGCTGCCGGTGGCGGCGCTGGTGCTCGCCAAGGTCGACGACCGCTCCGGCATCCCGCTGCGCCAGGACCTCAAGGACGCGCTGCTCGGCGGCGACGACCCGGTCGAGGCGTCGGCGGCGACCGGCTTCTTCATCGCCCTGGAGGGCGGCGACGGCGCCGGCAAGTCCACCCAGGCCGAGGCCCTCGCCGAGTGGATCCGCGCCAAGGGCCACGAGGTCGTGCTCACCCGCGAACCGGGTGCCACCCCGGTCGGCAAGCGGCTGCGCTCGATCCTGCTGGACGTCTCCTCGGCCGGCCTGTCGCACCGCGCGGAGGCGCTGCTGTACGCGGCCGACCGCGCCGAGCACGTCGACACGGTCGTGCGACCCGCCCTGGAGCGCGGCGCGGTCGTGATCAGCGACCGCTACATCGACTCGTCCGTCGCCTACCAGGGCGCCGGCCGCGATCTGTCCCCGACCGAGATCGCCCGCATCAACCGCTGGGCGACCAACGGCCTCGTCCCGCATCTGACCGTCCTGCTGGATGTCTCCCCGGAGACCGCCCGCGAGCGGTTCACCGAGGCGCCGGACCGGCTGGAGTCGGAGCCGGCGGAGTTCCACGCGCGCGTGCGGGCCGGTTTCCTCACGCTGGCCGCCTCCGACCCCGGCCGCTATCTGGTGGTGGACGCAGGCCAGGAGCCCGAGGCCGTCACCACGGTGATCCGGCACCGGCTGGACACCGTGCTGCCGCTGTCCGAGGCCGAGATCAAGGCCCAGGAGGAGGCGCGGAAGAAGGCCGAGGAGGAGGCCCGCCGCAAGGCCGAGGAAGAGGCCGCGCGCAAGGCCCAGGAGGAGCGCCTGGAGCGTGAGCGCCAGGAGGAGCTGGCCCGGCTGCGCGCCGAGGAGGAGGAGCGCAAGCGCCGCGAGCTGGAGGAGGCGCAGCGCCGCGAGGCCGAACGGCAGGCGGAGGAGGCCCGGCAGCGGGCCGCGGAAGCCGCCCGGCGCGCGGAGGAGGAGCGGCAGCGGCTGCTCGCCGAGGAGAAGGCCCGCGCCGAGGAGGAGGCCCGCCGCAGGGCAGAGGAGGAGCGGCGCCGCAAGCAGGCCGAGGAAGAGGCCCGGCTGCGCGCCGAGGAAGAGGCCCGGCAGGCCAGGCTGCGCGCCGAGGAGGAGGCGCGGCGCCTGGAGAAGCAGCGCAAGGCCGAGGAGGCACTGCTGCGTGCCGAGGAGGCGCGCCGTCAGGCGGCCGAGGCAGCGGCGGCGGCCGACTCGGCGGCCCGCAGGCCCAGCACACCTCTGCCGTCCGCGCCGGGCGTCGTCCCGGACGCGGCGACGGTTCCCACGCCGGTGGTGTCGCCGGACACGCGCGGTGTCGAGGAGACGGTGCCGACTCCGGTGGTGTCCCCGGCGGCCGACGGCGCCCAGGACTCCAGGTACACCCGGGAAGCCAAGGGCGCCCGGGACGGCGCGGCTTCCGGAAAGGGCTCCCAGCCGGACTCCCCGCCGGACTCCGAGGTGACCGCCGAACTGCCGCAGCCCCCGGTGGCCTCTGGCCCCGCCGACGAGACGGCGGTCCTTCCGCCGGTGTCCGCCGGCCCCGCCGAGGAGACCGCCGTGCTGCCTCCGGTGGCCGCGGGTGCGGCCGACGAGACGGCCGTACTGCCGCCCGTACGGGACGACGCTCCGGCGGACCGGATGCCGACCGGCTTCTTCCGGGACGAGCGGCCCGCCGCGGGCCCCGACGGCTCCGAGGACCGTACGCGCGAGATGCCGCAGGTCGACGCCGACGGCACGCCTCGCCGCCGGCCGCGCCCCGACTGGGCCGAGGAGACCCCGCTGGACGACCTGCCGACGCTGGCGGACGAACTGCTCGGGGCGTACGACGAGCGGGACCACGGCGGCGACCAGGGCGGGGAGCCGGGCCGCGGGGGCCGGGGCCGGCGAGGCTGACGGCCGGGTCCCGCCGGGTACGGCGAGTGGCGCCGGATACGACGAGCGGAGGGCGGCGCGGTTCGGAACACCGACCGGCGCCGCCCTCGCGTTTCCTCCCGGCCGTCGACGGGTCCCACCGGCGGCCGCCGCGCACGCGGACCGCGTTGTCAGTGCCCACCCGCACAATGGATGCAAGGATCGCGGAGTGTGACGAAAGGGCGGCGTGACCCATGACAGTGTGGGACGACCTCGTCGGGCAGGAGAAGGTGAGCGCGGTGCTCGACGCGGCCGCGCGGGACGCCGACGCCCTCGTCACGGCCGCCGCGGCCCACGAGCCGCCGCCCGAGGCCTCGAAGATGACGCACGCCTGGCTGTTCACGGGCCCGCCCGGAGCGGGGCGGAACCAGGCGGCCAGGGCCTTCGCCGCGGCCCTGCAGTGCGTGAGCCCCGACCGAGCCCTCGGCGGATCCCCCGGCTGCGGCTTCTGCGACGGCTGCCACACGGCCCTGCTCGGCACCCACGCGGACGTCACCGCGGTGGCCGCCGTGGGCGCCGAGATCCTCGTGAAGGACATGCGGGACACGGTCCGCAAGTCGTTCACCTCCCCGGCGAACGGCCGCTGGCAGATCATCCTGGTCGAGGACGCCGAGCGGCTGAACGAGAAGTCGGCCAACGCCGTCCTCAAGGCCGTCGAGGAGCCCGCCCCGCGCACGGTCTGGCTGCTGTGCGCCCCCTCCATCGAGGACGTCCTGCCGACGATCCGCTCCCGCTGCCGCCACCTGAACCTGAGCACCCCGTCCGTGGGAGCGGTCGCCGACATGCTCGTACGGCGGGACGGCATCGAGCCCGAGGCCGCGGCGGCCGCCGCCCGCGCCACCCAGGGGCATGTCGACCGGGCCCGGCGCCTGGCCACCGACCCGGCGGCCCGCGAGCGCCGCGCCTCCGTGCTCGGACTGCCCCTGCGGCTGGACGAGGTCGGCGCCTGTCTGAAGGCCGCGCAGGAACTGGTCGACGCGGCCGCCGAGGACGCCAAGCAGCTCGCCGAGGAGATGGACGCCAAGGAGGCCGAGGAGCTGAAGGCGGCGCTCGGCGCGGCGCAGGGCGGCCGGCTGCCGCGGGGCACGGCGGGCGTGATGAAGGACCTCGAGGACATGCAGAAGCGCCGCAGAACCCGTACGCAGCGCGACAGCCTCGACATCGCCCTCGGCGACCTCACCGCCTTCTACCGCGATGTCCTCGCCCTCCAGCTCGGCTCCCGGGTGGCGATCGCGAACGCCGACGCGGAGGACGCCCTGGAGCGGCTGGCGCGCGGCAGCACCCCGGAGTCCACCCTGCGCCGCATCGAGGCGATCGGCGCGTGCCGCGAGGCCCTCGACCGCAATGTGGCTCCGCTGCTGGCGGTGGAGGCGATGACGATGGCACTGCGCGCGGGATGAGGTGCCGGGGCCGAGGTGCCGGGGTGCGCTCCCGGGGTGAGGGGCCCGCAGCCGCACGCGCCCCCGCGTGTCCCCCGTACGAGCACATCCCCCGCACGCATCGCGCCCGATCCGTCGCACAGCGTTACGCTCGCCTGATGCACACCAGGCCATCCCCACGCCGGACCCGGCGCCCCCGCCCCCGGGCGACGGCCCGCCTCACGGCCACCCTGTTCACGGCCGCCGCCCTGCTCGTGTCCGCCTGCTCCTCCTCCGGGAGCTCGACCACGTCGGCACACGATGCGGCGGACGCGGTGCTGGCCGCGCTGCCGCGCGCGACGCCGTCCGCGCTGTCGTCGTACTACACCCAGCAGCTGAAGTGGCGCAGCTGCGGGGTGCCCGGCTTCCAGTGCGCGACCATGAAGGCCCCGCTGGACTACGCCAAGCCCGGCTCGGGTGACGTCCGGCTCGCGGTGTCCCGGAAGAAGGCCACCGGCAAGGGCAAGCCCCTCGGTTCGCTGCTGGTCAACCCGGGCGGCCCGGGCGGCTCTGCGGTCGGCTATCTGCAGAGCTACGCCGGCGTCGGCTACCCGGCCGACGTCCGTGCCCGCTACGACATGGTCGCGGTGGACCCGCGGGGCGTCGCCCGCAGCGAGCCCGTCGAATGCCTCGACGGCCGCCAGATGGACACGTACGCCCAGACGGATCTGACGCCCGACGACCAGCAGGAGCGGAACGCGCTGGTCACAGCCGACAAGAAGTTCGCGGAGAACTGCGGGGCGCACTCCGCGCGGCTGCTGCGACACGTCTCCACGGTGGAGGCGGCGCGGGACATGGACATCCTGCGCGCCGCGCTGGGCGATCAGAAGCTGAACTATGTGGGGGCTTCGTACGGCACATTCCTCGGGGCGACGTACGCCGGGCTGTTCCCCGACCGGGTCGGCCGGGTCGTCCTGGACGGTGCGATGGACCCCTCCCTGGACGCCTGGCAGATGACCATGGACCAGACGGCCGGCTTCGAGACGGCGTTCCAGGCCTTCGCCAAGGACTGTGTGCGGCACTCCGACTGCCCGCTCGGCGGCAAGGGCACGACGCCGGCGCAGGTCGGCGACCACCTCAAGGCGTTCTTCCGGAAACTCGACCAGCACCCCGTGCCGGCGGGCGACGCCGCCGGCCGCAAGCTCGGTGAGGCGCTGGCCACGACCGGGGTGATCGCGGCGATGTACGACCAGGCCGAGTGGGAGCAGCTGCGCGAGGCGCTGTCCTCGGCGATGAAGAAGAACGACGGCGCGGGTCTGCTCACGCTCTCCGACAGCTACTACGAACGTGACGCCAATGGCCACTACAGCAACCTGATGATGGCCAACGCCGCCGTGAACTGCCTGGACCTGCCGCCGGCCTTCACCGGCCCCGACCAGGTGCAAAAGGCGCTGCCCGCCTTCGAGAAGGCCTCCCCGGTCTTCGGTGAGGGGCTGGCCTGGGCCGCACTGAACTGCGCGTACTGGCCGGTGAAGGCCACGGGCGAGGCGCATCGCATCGAGGCGAAGGGGGCGGCGCCGCTCGTGGTGGTCGGCACCACCCGCGACCCGGCGACGCCCTACCGCTGGGCGCAGTCCCTGGCCCGCCAGCTCTCCTCGGCGCGCCTCCTGACCTACGCCGGCGACGGCCACACCGCCTACGGCCGCGGCAGCGCGTGCATCGACACCTCGATCAACACCTATCTGCTCCGCGGCACCCCGCCGAGCACAGGAAAACGCTGCTCATAGCCCCTGGTCCCGGCCCCGGAGCCCCCTGCTCCGGGGCCGGTACGAAGCACCCCCCGAAACTGTGTAGACTTACCGACGTTGCTGATCGCACCATGGTGCGGGCAGCGCGCCGCTTTAGCTCAGATGGCCAGAGCAACGCACTCGTAATGCGTAGGTCTCGGGTTCGAATCCCGAAAGCGGCTCCACTGAAACCCCAGGTCACATAGCCTATGACCTGGGGTTTTCTGTTGCTCGGGCATTGCGATCGATAGTGTCAGCGTTCTGCTGCTTGCTGTCTTGAAGGAGACCGGGTTCCGATGACGACGCCGCTTGGTGAAGCGCCGCTTGCTCGCTGCCGGCTGCCTCGGATCGGAACCGGGGTGGACATCCATCCGTTCGCGGTGGGGCGGCCACTACGTCTTGCCGGATTGGACTGGCCGGACGAGCCGGTGGGCCTGGCGGGCGAGCCCGATGGTGATGTCGTCGTTCATGCCGCATGCAACGCGTTGCTGACAGCTGCGGATCTCGGCGACCTCGGCGCCCATTTCGACACCTCCACCCCTGAATGGCAGGGGGCCGCTCCGACCGTGCTGCTGGCTGAGACCGCCCGCCTGGTCAGGGACGCCGGATTCGAGATCGGCAATGTGTCGGTGCAGCTGATCGGAGAGCGCCCCAAGCTGGGCCCCCGTCGGGCCGAGGCTCAGAAGATCCTCGCGGCGGCCCTCGGCGCCCCGGTGTTCATCGGTGCCGCCACTCCCGAGGGACTGGGCTGGATCGGCCGCGGCGATGGCCTGGCTGCCCTTGCCAACGCACTGATTGTCGAGTTGCCGGGCGTCATCGACGGCGGCTGACCTCGGCTGCGTAGGTGGCCCAGTCGCCGGCGAAGAGACGTTGCCAGGCGACGGCGACGTCGGTGTGGATACCCAGGGTGCGGGCGAGGATCGCGGCGGAAATCTCGGTGGCGAGCTGGAAGAGTGTGGTGCTGCGGGCCTGGTTGGGCCGGATGGACGTCAGCCCAGTGAAGGCTTCAGGCATGAGCTTCACAGCCGGTTTTCAGCCACATTCTCGGTACCTTTTGTTGTTGCGGTCATCAGACCTGCGCCTGTTCGCCGTTGGTCTCAGTCGGCATGCCTCACGGTGCACGCAGGCGTCCGCACGACAATTTTGCCAATCCTTGGCGAATTTGAACGGGCGTCACGCGCAACTGCACCGGGTGTCAAGGCTTTTGACCCCACGTGCAACACTCGTCATGTGATCCCAACTCCCTGTCCGCCTAGCGGGTTTCCAGGCGGCGGCGCGGGCGACACTGCGCAGCAGCAGCTGCATGCCTGTCGGTTAAGTGATTCCGGCCGCGCCGTCGAAGGGGTCGCCAAGTCGTTCCCCACTCCCCTGATCTGGAAGGAGTAGACGGTGGTCCTCGCTGCCGCGGCGGTCAACATCAACTTGGCCAACATCTCGAACTACCTCATCTACTCGGCGATCGCCGTGTATCTGCTGGCGATGTTCGCCTATTGCGCCGAGTGGGCCTTCGGCAGCCGGGGCACGGTCGCCCGCCTATCCGCTGCGCATACCTCGCCCGCCGGGGCGGGATCCAAGACGGCGGTGCCGCAGAAGCAGCACGTCGGGGGGACCGACGGTGCGGTGTCCACGCTCGTTCGTGCAGCGCCTGTCGTCGTCACCAACGGCGGCCGTGGCGGCCGTGACAATGAGCCGGCGGACGGCCTTGGAGCCGCAGGGACAGACGAGCGGGCCGACCTCCTGGGGAGGATCGCGGTCTCGCTGACCGCCCTGGGCTTCCTCCTGCACGCCGGGGGCGTGCTCACGCGAGGGCTGTCGGTGATGCGGTTGCCCTGGGGGAACATGTACGAGTTCTCCTGCGTCTTCGCGCTGACCGTGGTGGGGGCCCACCTCGGCCTGCTGGCTGCCCGGAAGAACGTGCGCTGGCTCGGACTGCCGATCCTCATCGCGGCACTGCTGATCCTCGGCCTGGCCGTCACGGTGCTGTACACCGCGTCCGAGCAGCTCGTTCCGGCTCTTCACTCGTACTGGCTGGGCATTCACGTCTCTGCCATGATCATCTGCGCGGGTGTCTTCTGCGCCGGTTTCGCGGTGACCGTCTCCTATCTGGCGCAGGATTCCCGGGAACGTCGTCTTGCCGCAGGAGAGGGGCGGGGAAGCCGTCTCGACGGCATCCTGGAACGGCTTCCCGCCGCCGCCAATCTCGACAGGCTCTCCTACCGCCTCAACGCCGTGGTCTTCCCGCTGTGGACGTTCGCCGTCATCGCGGGTTCCATCTGGGCCGAAAAAGCCTGGGGGCGTTACTGGAACTGGGATCCCAAGGAGACCTGGTCCTTCATCACCTGGATCGCGTACGCCTGCTACCTGCACGCCCGGTCCACTGCGGGCTGGAAGGGGCGCAAGGCGGCGTACCTTGCCCTGGTGGGCTTCGCCTGCGTCCTCTTCAATTTCTACGGTGTGAACATCTTCGTGACAGGCAAGCACTCCTACGCGGGTGTCTGATACGCACGTAACGCCAGTCGGCCGGGACTCCGAATCTGGAGTCCCGGCCGACTGACGTTACGGCGCCGGATTTATGATGGAGATTGGTCGGAGTGTCGAATTCCGCTTGTGCGCCTTCGACCATGAATTCACCGAGTTATAGCATAGTTTAAGCAAAAACCAATTTTGGAAACGGGGGCTGCGGCCGCCGGTTGTGCGTTTTCCGCCATCCGTTGGCGAGTGTGCGTGTCCTTCTCTGTCTGTCTCAATGGCTCCCTGGCTGCGGCTTTAGCTGTGTGTAGCAATGTGATCACTCGGCGCCAGTGGCTTGAAATCGACATTGCTCGTGCGTGTCTCTGTGCTTGGATCGCCAAACGATCACCAGGTGATCAAGGTTCTGACCAGACCGAAAATAGAGGGGAAGCCAGATGGACAAGTCGCTCGACGCCGATGACGTCACGGTTGTACGCCCGGACGGCCTTGTACGCCCGAACCACGACAAGAGCCGTGGTCCGCTTGACGACAACGACAGCCACGACAGTGGCGGCCACGACAGCTTCACCACGCACGTCGACGACCGGGACTGACCTTTTTCAGTTCTTCTCGTCCAGCAAGTTGAGTAATTCCGTAGGGAGACTCAGGTATCCATGACGATTCTTACGGATCAGGGGGAGGCTGCGCCGGGCGCGCAGCCTTTCTTTGATCTGGCCCGACTCATCAGCCCGATAAATCCAGAAACGTTCCGTCGGGATTACTGGGAAAAGCAGCCGCTTCTGGTCGAGCGCGAGGACCCGCATTACTATGCGGAGCTGCTCACGCTGGACGACGTGGATCAGCTGCTCTTTCTCGCCGGGGCAAACCTCGATTGCATCCGTGTGGTGGTGGACGGCGAGGAGACACCCGTCGAAGACCTCGGCAACCATGGCCCGAACGGCCGGACAGCCATCCTCGAAGCGCTGTACGCGCGCTACCGGAGCGGCTCGACCATCGTGCTGAACGCCCTGGAACGCCGCTGGGACCCGCTGAGCAGGCTGACGACGCAGCTGAGCACCGAAGCAGGTGCCCGCTTCCAGGTGAACGTGTACCTCACCCCAGGCGGTGGGGCACAGGGATTCAAGCCGCACTACGACACCCACGACGTCTTCGTTCTCCAGGTGCACGGCACCAAGCGGTGGCGCCTGTACGGCTCGCCGTACCCGCTGCCGTTCCAGGACCAGCCGTACGACCACTCCGCCGCCGAAGTCCCGGACCTGGAGCGGGAGATCGACCTGACTCCCGGGAGCCTCCTCTACCTTCCCCGCGGCACTGTCCACGCGGCCACATCCACAGACAGCGCCTCTGTTCACATCACCCTCGGCGTTCATCCCGTTCTGTGGTCCTACGTGCTGCAGCAGGCCATCTCGAAGGTCGCGGCCGAGGACGTCAGGTTCCGGACAGGGCTGCCCTTCGGGTTCGTCGGCGACCCTGAGCTGCAACAAGAGGCCGAGAAGACGCTGGTGGATCTCCTGCGGTCGGTTGTCGACCAGGCATCACCGCAAGCGGCGATCCACGACGCCGTCGACCGCTCCGTGTCCATCAGTGCCCCGAGGCTGCGCCACCACCTGACAGACCTGGAAGCGGTGTCGGGCGTCGGGCCCGACACGAAGCTGCGCCGACGTCCTGACCTTCGCTGGGATCTCAAGCTGACGGAGGACCGGGTCAGGCTGAGCTTCCACAACAAGACGGTGGAGTTCCCGCTCCATGTCGCCGACGAGGTCACGTACGTGGCCCAGAGCGACGGTGAACCGATCTCGCCGTCCTCCATCCCAGGGACCTTGGACCAGCCAGGCCGCCTGGTGTTGATCCGCACTCTCCTGCGGGAGGGCTTCCTCACCCTCCACTGACCCGTCACGATCCACGCCGCACCCGCCCGGCCCCGTCGGCACCCAGCCGGCGGGGCGGGTTGTTGCACAGCCGCACCACACCACACGCAGGGCACGACAAGGGGACAGCACATGGCGTCGGACGACTCGGTGGGAAGAGGCAAGGCGCCCCTGGGCAGGATCGCCCGCCTCTTCGTGCCCTATCGGGCGCAACTCACCGTGGTCCTGCTGTTGGTAGGGGGTTCGGCGGTGCTCTCCCTGGCACCGCCGTTCATTGTGCGGGCCATCCTGGACGTCGCACTGCCCCATGGACGGGTGGGCCTGCTCAGCGGGCTGGCCGCCGCGATGCTCCTGCTCGTCGTCGGGAACACTGCCCTGGGCGTACTCCAGTCCTACCTTTCGGTGCGCCTCGGTCAGCAGGTCATGGACGACCTGAGGAATGCGGTCTACACCCACCTGCAACGCATGTCGCTGGCCTTCTTCACCACAACACGCACGGGAGAGATCCAGTCCCGGATCGCGAACGACATAGGTGCCATGCAGGCGACCGTGACGGGTACCGCCACCACACTCGTCTCCAATGTCACGACGCTCGCCGCCAGCCTCGTAGCGATGCTCGCTCTGGACTGGCGTTTGACGCTCGTGTCGCTGCTGATGCTCCCCCTCTTCGCGTGGATCAGCCGCAACGTCGGAGCCGAGCGCCGAGAGCTCACCCAGAAGCGCCAGGAATTGCTTGCGGTCATGTTCGCGCTGATCGAGGAGTCGCTCTCTGTGAGCGGTTTCCTCCTCGGGCGCACGATGGGACGCACGGCGACCTTCACCAACGAGTTCGCAGGCCACTCCCGGGCCCTCACCGACCTGACCGTGCGTTCCTCGTTGGCAGGCCGCTGGCGGCAGTCGGTCATCTCGGTGATCATGGCTGCGATGCCGGTCGTCGTCTACTGGGCGGCAGGAGCCTTCGGCAGCCATGGGGAACCGCGTATCTCCATAGGCACGCTCGTCGCCTTCACCACCCTCCAGCAGGGACTCTTCGGCCCAGTGGTGTCACTGCTCCAGACGGGAATCGCGATGCAGAGCTCACTCGCGTTGTTCGACCGCGTCTTCGAGTACCTGGACCTTCCTGTCGACGTCCCCGAGCCCACGGTCCCGGTGCCGCTCGCCAGCCCTCGTGGGCACGTTCGATTCGACGGCGTCGACTTCAGCTACGCCAACGGAGAGCCGGTCCTCTCCGGCATTTCCATCGACATACCGGCCGGCACTCATCTCGCGGTCGTAGGCGCCACGGGCGCCGGCAAGACAACCCTCGGGTATCTCGTGCCACGCCTGTACGACGTGACACGGGGCCGGATCACGATCGACGACATCGACGTCCGGGACCTCGATTCCACGACGCTGGCCTCCACGGTCGGCGTCGTCTCCCAGGACACCCACCTCTTCCACACCACCGTCACCGACAACCTGCGCTTCGCCAAGCCCGGTGCGACCGAGGACGACATCACAGCCGCCGCGAAGGCCGCCCAGATACACGACCTCATCCAGAGCCTGCCCGACGGCTACGACACCATCGTCGGAGAGCGCGGCTACCGGTTCTCCGGTGGCGAGAAGCAGCGGCTCGCCATCGCCAGGGCCCTTCTGCGTAATCCTCCCGTGCTCGTTCTGGACGAGGCGACCAGCGCGCTCGACACACGCACCGAGCGCGCCGTCCAACGGGCACTGGCCGCGCTGTCACGCAATCGCACCACCATCACCATCGCGCACCGGCTGTCCACCATCCGAGACGCCGACCAGATCATCGTCCTCGAACACGGGCGGATCGTCGAACAGGGGACCCACAGCAGCCTTCTTCACCGCCAAGGGCGCTACGAGGCTCTGGTCCGGGCTGACGGTCACCTTGCGGAGGAGAACGCTCCCGTCCGCTGATGCGGTCTTGCCGCGACGAGGGCGGGTCGTGCGGGCGCCTCTCCGTTATGGGACCGCTCCCGATCACGCCGAACGGGGGAGCTGCTCGCGCACCCATGCAGGATCGGGGTTGGTGTGCGGTCGGCCCGCCACGAACACGGTCGGCACGGTCTCATTGCCATCGTTGGCTGCCCTCACCGCTGCCGCTCCAGCCGGGTCACGCCAGATGTCGACCCAATGCACCTGGCGGGCGCTGCGGCCCAACCGGATGCGCAGTCGCAGACAGTACTTGCAGCCCGGCCGCCAGAAGACGACCGGCCGGCCGTCGACCGCGCTGCGGCGCTGTGCCTCTGGCGCACCGATCGACCTCGGGAAAACGAGGGGCGAGTTCACGCCTGCGAGCAGCACGAACACCAGCAGAACTGCTGTAGCTGTGCCGAGGCTCCCCATCAAGATCAGCCCAGTCGCAACGACTGAGCCACTGACCAGAAGCAGTATCGGCAGGATCCACGCGCGCGCCATGATGGCGCAGACTATCGCGGGCCGGAGGGAGACACATGTCGCCGTCCGGCCCGTGGGTCACCACCGGCCTGACACCTCCAGTGGTGGAAAGCTTGCGCATGACCTGGCCTTCGGGAAGGTTCACCGGCTGGCAGCAGCGCCTGAGCGGTGCTTGCATGGAAGTGGGTTGTGCAGGCCGTGCGGCGCTGGTGAGGGCCACGGCCCCGAGCATCGGCTGCACCGTGGCTGCCGGCCACTTCACCGCCTTCCCAGGGGAATCACCCGGCGCTGTCTGTGCGTCCGGGAGTCCGGGAGTCCGGAGGGAGCCTTTCATGGGAGCCACCTACGCCAAGATCGATGCGAACTGCACGTCCGAGATCCTGTTCATAGGCACCACTGGTCTCCGAGCCTGGGTCAGTCCACCACCCCCACCGCCGCAATGCGATGCGGAGCTGTACATCGACGTCATCGTGCCGACGGCGTACACGAACGTGGAATTCGACAACGTCAATCTCTTCCTTGAGATCAAGAGCCCGGTCGGGGCGATGTTCGTGCCCGACCCGAGGATGGGCAGCGGTGGCGGGCATTGGGGGGTGCCCGACGGCAGCTCATGGGACGAGTCCCTTCCTGGCTCGCCCACGGCCCGTGTGCGGCTGCGGAATCCGCATGCCGAGCTGGTGCGCGGCGGCCTCGACGGGCTGTCGTTCTGGGTCGCTGTGTCCGGGGTGACCAGTGGTTCGACGTTGTCCTTCACCGCGGCGGCCACGGCGGACCGGATCCTGGCCGCCACGGCCAGTTGTCCGATTGAGATCAAGGACTTGGCCGTCGGTGAGCAGCTCACGGGATACCTCGACCGTTAGGGTGAACGGGATCGAGCAGCCGTCGGAACCCCGGCTCGTGCAGCGTCCGGCCCGGGATTTTCTGTGATCCGGCGGAATCCGGCCCGTCCCGCCCCGCCCCGTCGAACCAGCCTTGAGGGAATCCGCGGACAAAAGCACTGCAAAGGGGCTGCAAAGTGAATCGGGGTCGGGTGAACCCGCGCACCTGAGGCAACATCTTGGTGAACGGCGGGCGCCGCGCGGCGGCGCGTGGTGCCGCCGTCGGCCGGAAGGGGTGAGGGACGTGGTGGAGCCGAGGATCGCCGTCGCCGTGGTGACCATGGGCAACCGGCCCGCCGAGGTCGACGCCCTGCTGGAGTCCGTGGCCAAGCAGGATCTCGCCCCCGCCCGTATCGTGATCGTCGGCAACGGCTGCCGGCTGCCCGAGTTCGCCGGCCGGTTGTCCCTGCCCGGCGAGGTCACCACCATCGACGTCGAGGACAACCTCGGCTGCCCGGGCGGCCGGAACGTCGCCCTGGCCCGGCTGCGGGAGTACGGCGACGTCGATGTCGTCGTGGAACTGGACGACGACGGGCTGCTCGTCGACGCGGATGTGCTGCGGAGCGTACGGGATCTGTACGCCGCCGACCCGCGCCTCGGCATCGTCGGCTTCCGCATCGCCGACGAGCACGGTGAGACACAGCAACGGCATGTGCCCCGGGTGGGGAAGTCGGATCCGATGCGCGGGGGGTACGTCACCGGGTTCCTCGGGGGCGGACATGCCCTGAGCATGGCGATGCTGGCCGAGACCGGTGACTGGCCGGCCGAGTTCTTCTTCGCGCACGAGGAGACCGACCTCGCCTGGCGCGCCGCCGACGCCGGCTGGAAGATCCTCTACGCCCCCGAGCTGCTGCTCCAGCACCCCAAGACCTCACCGGCCCGGCACGCCATCTACTACCGGGTCAACGCCCGCAACCGTGTCTGGCTCGTCAGGCGCCGGCTGCCGCTGCCGCTGATCCCCGTGCATCTCGGCGTGTGGACGCTGCTCACCCTCGCCCGCACCCGCTCCCCGGCGGGGCTGAGGGCATGGTGCGGCGGGTTCGTGGAAGGGCTGCGGAAACCGGCGGGCGGGCGCCGTCCCATGCGCTGGCGGACCGTCGTCCGGCTCACGCGGCTCGGCCGCCCGCCGGTGATCTGAGGCTTGCCATCGCTGACCCGAGACCGCCCGCCGGTGTACTGCGGCTGCGCACCAGTGGTCCGAGACCGTCCGTTGGCGTTCCGCAGTTGCCCGTCAGTGGTCTGAGGCTGCCCGTCGGGATTCTGCGGCTGCCCATCAGCGGTCTGCGGCCGCCCGTCGGCGGTCGGTGGCTGTCCGTGGGCGGGGCCCTCCTCGCCGCCCGGGGCAGGTCGTCGGTGATCCGAGGCGCGGGCCCGCGTGGGACGGGACGGGGGCCCCGGGCGTTCACCTCCGCCGACCGGGGCCCCTAGACGTCCCCGGACCCAGCCTGCGGCGACACTCCCCCGAGTTACGCGACATACGCGCGCGCCGTAAGACCAGATCCGATGGAAATGATCACATCAGCAATCGCCAACGGATCGCTAACATATGGCCAACGGTTCGTCGGCTAGTCGCGGAGCCGTTGGCTGGAACTCGCCGACGGTATCCGAGGCGGGGCAGCGGACAGGCCGATCCAGGGCCGGTTTGGCGACAGAAGGTGGCGGGAAACCGTTGTGGGCAGGGCGGATTTCGGCCAGGGAACGGCGGGCGCGCGCCCGCCGCGGAGCACGGTCGGCCCCGACCGCGCAGGAAGGCAGTGGAGCGGCGTGATGCGGCGGTGCGGGCTGCGGTTCGGACTGCTGGGACCGCCTGTCCTGTACGACCGACCGTCGTTCGGGATTTCGTCCGAAGCGCCCGGCGGCAATGTCGACAAGTCTGCCTCCGACGGCACCTACGAGGCCGTTCCCGACGCTCCCCGCGGCTCGGCAGCCGACTCCCTCGACGACGGCGTCCGTGCCATCGGCAGTCCCAAGGTGCGCGCGCTGCTCGCCGCGCTGCTGCTGGAGCCGGGCCGGGTGGTGTCGGTGGAGTCGCTGAAGGACGCCCTGTGGGGCGGGGCGCCGCCCGTCTCCGCGCAGGCGTCGCTGCACAACCACGTCACCCGGCTGCGCCGGCTCCTGGACGACCCCGACCGGCTCAGAGCCGTACCGCCGGGCTACGTACTACGCGTCGATCAGGGCGAGTTGGACGTGCATGTCTTCGACGCCCGGGTCGCTGAGGCACGGGCCGCGCATGCCCGGCGGGACTGGACGGGTGTCGTACGGGCCTGCACGGCCGGGCTCGCGCTCTGGCGCGGCACCCCGCTCAGCGGGCTCCCCGCCGACCTCGGCGGCTATGCCTTGGTGCAGCGTCTGGAGGAGGCCCGGCTGCTGTTGCTGGAGTGGCGCTACGACGCCGAACTCTCCCTGGGCGGTGCACGGCCGGCCGGCGTCGTCCCGGAACTGGCGGCGCTGGTCGCCGAGTATCCGCTGCGCGAGGCGTACCACCGTCAGCTGATGCTCGCCCTGCACCGCACCGGCCGTCAGGCCGAGGCCCTCGCCGTCCATCGTGATCTGCGCGCCCGTCTGGTCGGGGAACTCGGCATCGAACCCGGCCCGGCGGTACGCGCGGCGCATGTCGAGGTGCTGCGAGGCAGTGGTGCGGAGCGGCAGGGGGTGGCGGGGGAGCGCGCAGGCCTCCGTCGGGGCGCGCAGGGCATCGGCCGCCATCCCGCGCAGGGCGCGGGGCGTGCGGCGGGCGCCACCGAGGAGAAAGAGGAGACGTCAGCTCCGCACGAGGCGTCCGGAGCTTCGCACGAGGCGTCCGAAGGGGGGGCGGGGCCGGATGCCCGGCGGACTCCCAGGCCGGCGCAACTCCCGCCGCCGCCCGCTCACTTCACCGGCCGTGCCGATGTCCGTCGTGCGCTGCGGCACGCGCTCACCGAGCCGCCGGCCCCGGCCATCGCCGTGATCAGCGGCATGGCGGGCGTCGGCAAGAGTGCGCTCGCCCTGTATGCCGCGCATGAGCTGCGGGATCGTTTCTCCGACGGTCAGCTGTACGTCAATCTGCACGGCGCCACCCCCGGCATGACCCCGCTCAGCTCTGCCCAGGCACTGGCATCGCTGCTCCGGGACCTGGGCGCCGAGCCGCGCAGCATCCCCGAACACCCGGACGCGGCGGCCGCGTTGCTCCGCTCGCTGCTCGCCCCGGCCCGCGTCCTGCTGGTGCTGGACGACGCGGCGAGCGCGGCCCAGGTACGGCCGCTGCTGCCGGCCGGGCCCGGCTGTGCGGTGATCGTCACCAGCCGCTCGCCGCTGACCGCGCTCGACGGCGCCCGGCGCTATCCGCTCGCCCCGCTGACCGGCGAGGACAGCGCGGCCCTGCTGCGCGCGGTGAGCGGACGCGCGGGGCTGGACGCGGATCACGCGCTGGTGGAACTGACCGGACGGCTCCCGCTGGCGCTGCGTGTCGTCGCCGCGAGGCTCGCCGCCCGCCGCGCCCTCACCCCCGATGTCCTGGCGGGCCAACTCGCCGAGACGGGCGGGCGGCTGCGGCATCTGGAGTACGACGATCTCAGCGTCCGGCGTTCCCTGGCCGTCGCCCATGACGCGCTCGCGGCCGCGGAACGTGAGGCGGACCGGGACGCGGCTCTCGCGCTGCGCCGCATCGGTGACCTGGACCTGCCGACGTACGGCGCCCCGCTGATCGCCCGTCTCACCGGCACCGACGAGCGCCGCGCCGAGGCCGCCCTCGACCGGCTGGTCGACGTCGCCCTGCTGGAGGAGACGGCCTACGGCCGCTATGCCCCGCACGACCTGGTCCGTGACTTCGCCCGCGAACTGGCGGACACGGGGAGTCCCGTCCCCGCGGGCGCCCCCGATCTGACCGCCCTGTGCTGGTACGCCGCCGTGGCCGAGCGGCTGCTGGAGGCGGTCGTGGAGCCGGGGCTCGACCAGGACGACCGGCGTCGGGCGACCTCCGCGCAGCCGCCGGAGCATGCGGTGGACGTGGCCGGGCTGCCGTCCTTCGAGTCCGCCGAGGTGGCATTCGCCTGGGGTGAAGTGGAGTTGGAGAACGTCGTCGCCCTGGTGGCACGGAACGCGGACACGCCCGATCCGCTGCGGGCCGCCCGTCTCTCGGTGCTGGCGCGGCTGCTCTTCCCCTATGTCCAGCGCGGCGGACGGGTCGCCGAGATGGAGGTGCTGGGGCAGGCCGGGCTCGGGGCGGCCCGGCGGCTCGGTGACGCGGCCGCCGAGGCGTACGCGCTGGGCGACCTCGCGGGCCTGCACTTCATGACCGGGCGGCAGAAGGACGCCCTCGCCCTCACCGACCGGTCCCTGGAGATCTGGCGGCGCCTCGGTGTCGTCTCCCGGATCCGGCGCGGTCTGAACAACCGCGGACTGCTGCTGGAGGGCCTCGGGCGGTTCACGGAGTCCGGGGAGGCGCTGCGGCAGAGCCTCGCCTACTCGCGGCAGTTGAACGACCCCCAGGGCGAAGCCGTCACCCACAGCCATCTCGGCAACCTCTACGAGCACACCGACCCGCGTGCCGCCATCGAGCAGCACCGGCGCTCGCTGGCGATCGGGGACGCGATCGGCGCCGTCATCGTGCAGCACTCGGCCCACTGCAACATCGGCTACGCCCATCTCACCCTGGGCGAACCGGCCGCGGCCGCGGGGCACTTCGAGGAGAGCCTGCGCATCCTGGGCGGTCACGGCGACTGGCACGGCGAGTCCCAGACCCGGCTCGGCCTGGTCCGTGCGCTGCGGCAGCTGGGAGATACCGAGCGGGCGGGCCGTGAGTGCGCCGAGCTGTCGCGCCGGGCGGACGCCCGCGCCGACCGCTACATGGGCGGCCTCGCACGGCACCAGCACGGGCTGCTGCTGCAGGCGCGGGGCCGGCGGGCGGAGGCGTACGACGCCTGGCGCGCGGCACTCGCGGCCCTGGACGGCACGGACGAGCAGGTGGTCGTGGCGGAGCTGCGGGAACTGCTCGCGCAGTGACCGAAGGGCGTGCGCGCAGCCCGCGCGGAGCGCCCGAAAGGCCCTCGAAGAGGCCGCGCGAAGTGCCCGAAGTGCGCCCGGCCGGCGCTCACTTGGCGTCGGCATAGCACTCCACCACCGCTGTCGTGAACGGGAACCGCACCGGTGTCTCGCCGAACGTGAGCCGGCCGGCGAGGTCGGCGCAGTCGCGGATGGCCCGTACGACCGTGTCGGACTCCTCGGCGGGGCAGTGCACGATCACCTCGTCGTGCTGGAAGAAGACCAGCTCGGCCTTGAGGCCGGCGCAGGCCCGGCGGAGCCCGGCGAGCATCAGCAGCGCCCAGTCGGCGGCGCTGCCCTGGACGACGAAGTTGCGCGCGAAGCGGCCCCGGGCCCGGGAGTTGGTGGAGGCGTAACCCGGGACCCAGGCGGTCTGGCCGTCGGCCCGGGGCCCGGTGTCGTCCTCGCCGAGGGGGATGCCCGCCTCCTCCGCGGCGTCCTCGCCGGAGCCGGCCGCCGGCGGGCAGGTCCGGCCCAGCCAGGTGCGCACCAGCCGGCCCTCCTCGCCCGCGCGGGCGGCCTCGTCGACGTACGCGACGGCCTTCGGGAAGCGGCGGCGCAGTGCGGCCAGGTTCTTCAGGCCGTCGCCCGAGGTCTGGCCGTAGACCGCGCCGAGCACGGCGAGCTTGGCCTGGTCGCGGTCGCCGGAGAAGGCGCGGTCGGAGACCGACTGGTAGAGGTCGCTCTCGCGGCCGGCGACCTCCATCAGGCCGGGGTCGCGGGAGATCGCGGCGAGCACCCGTGGCTCCATCTGATCGGCGTCGGCGACCACCAGGCGCCAGCCGGGGTCGGCGACCACGGCCCGGCGGATCACCTTGGGGATCTGCAGTCCGCCCCCGCCGTTGGTCACCCAGCGTCCGGTGACCGTGCCGCCGGCGAGGAACTCGGGGCGGAAGCGGCCGTCGCGCACCCAGTCCTGCAGCCAGGACCAGCCGTGCGCGACCCAGATGCGGTACAGCTTCTTGTACTCCAGCAGGGGTGCGACGGCTGGGTGGTCGATCTCCTGGATCTCCCAGCGGCGGGTCGAGCGCACCTTGATGCCGGCCTGGGCGAAGGCCTTGACGACCTCGGCGGGAAGATCGGGGCGGACCCGGCGGCCGAAGGCGGCGGACACCTCGTCGGCCAGCTCGGCGAGGCGGCGTGGCTCGCCGCCGCCCGCGTACCGCTCGCCCAGCAGGTCGTGCAGCAGTCGGCGGTGGACCTCGGTGCTCCAGGGCAGGCCCGCCTGGTTCATCTCGGCGGCCACCAGCATTCCGGCCGACTCGGCGGCCGTCAGCAGCCGCATCCGGTCGGGGTGCGCGGTCCGCTCATGGCGCCGCAGCTGCTCGGCGTAGACCGCGAGGAGGTCGGTCAGGGGCAGGTGGGCGCCGGTGGGTTCGAACAGCGGGGACTGGGCGCCCGGTTCGGCCGCGCGCTGCGGCGGGTCGGGCGGGACGGGGCCGCCCCGGAGGCGGGCCAGGGCGGCGGCGGCCGAGCGGGGCTCGCCGTGCCGGCCCTCGTGGCCCAGCAAGAGGGTCTCGGCGTCCTCGATGTCGTAGCACCGCTCCACTCGCACCCCCGTGGCGAGCAGACGCGGGTAGACCTCGGGGGTGGACCGCCACACCCAGCGCGTCACCTCCGGGCGGCTCCGCACCGCCCCGGCGAGATCGCTCTCCCGCCGCACCGGACCTGCGTGCAGCCCGTCCGGGCCGAGGGGGGCGACGTCCACGCCACCGTCCTCGGCCGGTGCGAGCGCCCACCGGTCGGTCATGACTGCGAGTGTGGCAGGCGGCTCTGACAATCGGACTGACCTGCGGTTTCAGTCCTTCGAGGGGGTCGGATCGGCCGCCGCCTCGCCGACCCCCGGCAGCTTCTGCTCGGTCAGCAGCGCCAGCATCCTGGCGAGCTGCGTCTCGGTTCCGTCCTTGGTGATGCCGAGGCCGTTGAGGACGCCCTCGCCGTTCTCCTGCTCCAGGAGCGCGAGCAGGATGTGCTCGGTGCCGATGTAGTTGTGGCCGAGGCGCAGGGCCTCGCGGAAGGTGAGTTCCAGGGCCTTCTTGGCCTCGGGGCCGTAGGGGACGTCGTCCGAGGCGGCCGGGAGCGCGGCGGTCGCGGCCTGCCGCACGGCGTCCAGGAGGATGCCCCGCGCGGTGATCGCCTTGGCCGCGAGGCCCTCCGGCCCGGCCGGCAGGCCGAGGACCAGGTGCTCTGGACGGCCCTCGGGGTTGCGGGCCGCCACCGCCTCGCTGTGCGCCGCCATGACCACGTTCCGCGCGCGCGGGGTGTAGCGGCTGACGCCCTGGTCGGGGTCGAGACCGGCGGACTCCTTCGGCACGAACCGCTTCTGCGCCGCCTGCCGGGTCACTCCCATGCTCCGACCGATCTCGGTCCAGGACGCGCCGGAGCGCCGTCCGGGTTGGTCGCCATGTGTCAACCGTAGGTTGCGCCCCCAAAGGCGTCAGCCAGAAGTTGACAGGCCGCCTCGCGTCGGCCCGACCGGCCGCCTCCTCAGGGTCGCCCCCCTCAGGACTGCCCCCGCTCCTGCTCGTACATCACCACCAGGACGCCGTGCACCGGCTGGTCCGCGGCGTCCTCTTCCGTGCTGTCGACGAGTTCGGCCAGTGTCTCGCGCAGCCGCCGCGCCCGCTGCGGGGTCAGGCGCAGGTGGCGCAGGGTCAGCAGATGCTCCTCGGGGGAGCGGTCGACCTCCTGGGCGACGGCGTTCAGCAGGGCCGCCCGGTCGGCGGCGCGGGGCTCGGCGACCCGTAGTCGCCGTCCGGTCCGCCGGTAATAGTGCTCGGTGCCGCCCCGGACCTTGCGGGTCTCCGTGATGTGCACGAGCCCCGCCGTGTGCAGGGTCTTCAGGTGGTGCGCGACGCTCCCCTTGGCCGTGCCGAGGCGCACCGCCAACTGGCTGATGGTGGCGGCCTCATGGGTCAGCGCGAAGAGCAGCCGCTGTCGCAGCGGATGGGCGAGCGCGGCGAACTGCTCGGGCGTGGAGATGTCCAGCACGCCCGCGTCGGCGTGGTCGGGCGGTTCCGGTCCGGTCATGGCGTAAAGCGTCTAATTTCCTTGACGCTTTCGCAAGTCCGGTGCTCTACTCACCGCCATGACCACGCCAACAGCATCGCCCGCCCTCGTCGCCGACGTGCCCGCCGTCATCGCGGAGACCACCCGACTCCTCACCGCCCACTACGTCTTCCCCGAGGTGGCTGACCGGCTCGCCGCCCTCCTGCGCGCCCGGCTGGAGAAGGGCGCGTACGACACGGCCGACCCGGCCGAGCTCGGCGCCCGCGTCACCGCCGACCTCCAGTCCGAGAACGGCGATCAGCATCTGCGCCTGAAATTCCACCCCGAGCCGCTGCTGGAGGACGGGACCCAGGCCGATCTGGGCGCACTGCGACGCGAGTTCGCCGCCTCGCTGGGCGGCGTGCCGCGTGTGGAACTCCTCCAGGGCGCAGCCGCGCTGCTGGAACTCGCCCCGAAGCTCTTCCCGCTGGCCTGGGCGGCGGAGCCGCTGTCGGCCGCGCTCACGCTCATCGCGCGCGCGGACACGCTGATCCTGGACCTCAGGGAGACGGTGGGCGGTGATCCGGACGCGGTGGCGTTCGTGTGCAGCCATCTCCTGGACGGGCGGACCCACCTCAACACCCAGTACTGGCGCGCGGGCGACCGGTACGAGCAGTTCTGGACCCTTCCGCACGTTCCCGGCGCCCGCTTCGGCGGGGTCAAGCCGGTGTACGTCCTCACCAGCGGCCGTACGTTCTCCGCCGGCGAGGAACTCGCCTACGACCTGCAGCAGTTGGGGCGCGCGGTCGTCGTGGGCGAGACCACGCGGGGCGGGGCGCATCCGCGCGACGGGTGGGCGGTGCATCCGCACCTGGAGGCCTCGATCCCGGTCGGCCGCGCGATCAACCCCGTCTCCGGCACCAACTGGGAAGGCACCGGCGTACGCCCCGACGTCCCCTGCCCGGCCGACATGGCCCTGGACCGGGCTCTGCACCTGGCCGCAGGCGAACCGGCCCCCCGGCCCTGACGGCACGGGCACGCAGGCGAACCGGCCGCCCTTCCGGCGCCGCTCGCCCTTGCGGCCCGCCACTGCCGTGGGCGGCTACCTTGGTGTGGATCATCCGGATTGCCGCTCGCACCCGGGCCGCTCGCACCCGGGCCGCTCGCACCCCATCTCGCCCTGCCGCCACCCCCGTCATCCACAGCCTGTGGACAAAGCTCGGCCCGCTGTCGGTGGGGCGTGGCACGATCGACGGTGTGACCAGCACTGCCAGCACGGTGGAGCGGGCCTTCCGGGCCGCGCTCTACGACGACACCGACACCGGCCTCGACACCGGTGCCTCCCTGCTCGCCGCCGACCCCGCCTCGGACGCCGAACTCACCCGGCGGGGCGAGGAGTTCCTCGCGTCGGCCTGGCGGTGCGGCTGGCAGCCCGCCGATGTCGTACGACTGGTGCGGCGCGAGCTGGCGGACACGCATGTGCGCCTCGCCGCCGCGCTGATCCGCGCGCAGTCCGGGCGGGACCGCCGGCGCGGGCGCCGCTGGACCGCCCAGCTGGCGGACCTGCCCGCGGGCTCCGCCCGCGAGACCGACCGCTTCTCGCAGGCCACCACCGCGCTGGAGCTGTACCGCCTGCTGCTGCGCCTGCCCGCCCTGGAGCCGTTGGAGGACGAGACCCGGCGTGCCCCGGGCCCGGCCGCCTCCCGCATGCTCGCCCGTATCCGCGCCCTGCTCGCCAAGGCCGAGGCGACCGGGTATCCGGAGGAGGCCGAGGCCCTCAGCGCCAAGGCGCAGGAGCTGATGGCGCGGCACAGTGTCGACGAGGCGCTGCTCGCCGCCGAGGCGCCCGCACCGGACGCGCCCGGCGCCTGCCGGATCGGCGTCGAGCCGCCGTACGAACAGGCCAAGGCGGTCCTGCTCGACGCCGTGGCCGGAGCGAACAACTGCCGCGCGGTGTGGAACGAACCGCTGTGCTTCTCCACGGTCGTCGGCTTCGAGGCGGACCTGGAAGCGGTCGAGCTGCTCTACACCTCGCTGCTGGTGCAGGCCACGCACGCGATGACCACGGCGGAGGCCGCGCAGAGAGCCGGCGGAAGGAAGCGGACCAAGACCTTCCGGCAGTCCTTCCTGGCCGCCTACGCCCATCGCGTCGGCGACCGGCTCGCGGCGGCCGCCGAGACCCAGGTGACCCGGGATCTGCTGCCGGTCCTGGCCACCAGGGAGATAGCCGTCACCGACCGGTTGGAGCGCATGTTCCCCGAGACCACCACGACCCGGCTGCGTGGGGTGAGCGACGCGGCCGGGTGGACGGAGGGCGCGCGGGCGGCGGACCGGGCCCAGGTCAGGGCGCGCCCCAGGCTGGAGTGAGCGTTGCCCGCCGGCGGGTGTCCTCGCCCCGGGCGGGTGTCCTCGCCCCGAGCGGGTGTCCTCGCCCCGAGCGGGTGTCCCTGCCGGGAGCGAGAAGCCGCGCTCAGTCGCCGACCTGCTGGAAGGCGGTCACGGAGGCGTTCGGGCCGCTGCCGCCGGACTGCACGGCGACGGGGCCGTACGACCAGGGGAAGTCCCGGGAGGCGCTGCCGCCCGGCAGGGTGATGTTCAGGGTCTTCACCTCCAGGCTGCTCTTGCCGCCGTCCTCGCCGCGCACATAGCTGATGGTGAAGGACGCCGAGTCGCCCTTGGCGAGCTTCAGCTGCTGGGCCTTCGCGTCCTTGAGTGCCGGCACGTCGGTCTTGGCCTTGCCGGTGTTCAGGGAGACCCCCGCGAAGTGGTCCAGGGTGCAGGGTTTGCTCTGGTTGGTGATGCTGACCGGGATCTCACCCGTGTCCCCGGCCTTCGGCGCCACGCTCGCCGACCCGATCTGCACGGAGACCCCGCCGATCGCGCAGGCCGAGCTGTTCTTGCCGCTGGTCTTGCTCCCGCCGCCGTTGCAGGCGGTCAGCAGCAGGGCGGCGGCGAGAGCCGTGACGGTGAGCGGAATGGCGCGCATGAGCAAGTCCCATCGAGGTCGTGACGGTGCACCTGCATCATGGCGCCTGCGCCGCGCACCCGCTCGCGCACCCCTGCGGAATCACCGCTTCAGGTGGTGTTCCTCAAGTGGCTCACGCCGCCATCGACCCGGCTTCGTCATCGACCCGGCCCCGTCATTGCCCCGGCCTCACCGTCGACCCCGGCCTCGTCATTGCCCCGGCTTCGTCTTCGTCGGCAGCGTCGAGGGCAGCTTGCCGCCCTCGGCCTTGGTGTACGTCTCCTGGCCGGTCCCGCCCGACCAGGTCACCGTCATGCCCTTGCCGTCCACCGAGTCCACCATTCCGGTGGCCCGGTCCTTGTTGCCGTCGGGGCAGGTCAGATGGATCATCTGCATCCCCGACTCCTTGCCGGCGGTGCCCTGGCACCACGCCTTGCGCCCGGTCACGAAGAGACCGGCCTTCTTCCCGGTGATCACCAGGGCCACGATCTTGCCGCCGCTCGTGGTGAGCCAGCTGCCCTGGAGCTTGTCCGAAGCCCCGGTCACCTTTCCCGAGCCCGAGGAGGAGGCGGACGGGGCGGACGCGCTCGGCGTCGCGGAGGAGGCGGTCTTGCCGCCGTCCCCGCCGCCGCTGCACGCGGTCAGCGCGGCGAGCGCGCCCACGAGTCCCGCGGCCACGGTCGCCGTTCGCACCCTTGCAGTCGCAGAAGTCACCGGAAAGCTCCCCAAACTCGTAGCGGCCGGCCGCCCTCGGCCGGACGGCCCGCAGCAAGCTACCAGCTGGTCACCACGAGGACTTGCGGACGCCGGGCAGGAATCCGTTGTGAGCTTGCTCGCGCAGGCTCACCCTGGACAGGCCGAAGGCGCGCAGATAGCCGCGCGGCCGGCCGTCGACCTGGTCGCGGTTGCGTACGCGCGTGGCGCTCGCGTCCCGCGGCTGCCGGCGCAACTCGCCCTGGGCAGCGAGCCGTTCGGCCGCCGAGGACGAGGGCCGCCGGATGATCTCCTTCAGTTCGGCGCGCCGGGCGGCGTACCGGGCGACGGTCTCCTTGCGCTGCTCGTTCTTCGCGATCTTGCTCTTCTTCGCCATCAGACCCGCACCCCCCGCGCGCGGATCCGGGCCACGGCCGCCTCGACGCCGATCGTGTCCACGGTCTTGATCCCCTTCGTGCTCAGTCGCAGCCGGACGTACCGGCTCTCGCCGGGCAGCCAGTAGCGCTTGCTCTGGATGTTCGGGTCGAAGCGCCGGGAGGTGCGCCGGTGGGAGTGGGAGATGCGATGACCGAAGCCCGGCCGGGCCCCGGTGAGCATGCAGTGGGCGGACATGGTGACGTAACTCTCCTCAGACGTAGGTCGTAATGGAATTCATTTTCAGTAAGATAGCAGCATGGCACGCAACGAACTCCGCCCGGTCATCAGGCTCCGGTCCACCGCCGGGACCGGCTACACCTACGTGACCCGCAAGAACCGCCGCAACGACCCGGACCGTATGACGCTGCGCAAGTACGACCCGGTCGCCGGCCGGCACGTCGACTTCCGAGAGGAGCGCTGAGCCGCCATGCGCAAGGGAATCCACCCCGGGTACGGGCTCGTCGTGTTCCGTGACCGTGCCGCGAACCACGCCTTCCTCACCCGCTCGACGCTCTCGGCCGCGCCGGCCGGCAGGACGATCGAGTGGGAGGACGGCAACACCTACCCGGTGGTCGACGTCGAGATCTCGAACGTCAGCCACCCCTTCTACACCGGCACCGCGCGCGTGCTGGACACCGCCGGGCGCGTGGAGCGCTTCGAGCGCCGGTACGGGAAGCGGGGCGGCGCGTGAGCCTGGTGGTGGCCGTCGTCGGCGGGCTGCACACCGACGCGCGCAAGGCGGCCGTCGCGCGGTTGCTCGCCGAGGTGCCCGGCAGTGTCGTACTCCACCACGACCTCGCGACGGCCGCGGCCGGCACGGTCGTCCGTACGGTCCGCGACCGCGACGGCGTCCTGTCCGCGGGCGAGGCGCCCCTGGTCAACGACTGTGCGTGCTGCGCGCTGCGCGAGGACCTGGTGCCCGAGCTGCGCCGGCTCGCCGACGACGGCACGACCCGGCTCGCGATCGTCGAGCTGTGGGACTCGGTCGAGCCCAAGGCGATGGCCGAGGTGGTCACCTCCGGCGGGCTGACCGTCACATCCGTGATCACCGCGGTGGACCCCGCGCTGGTGCTGCCGTATCTCGCCAATGGCGACGACCTCGCCGAGGCCGGTCTCGCCGCGGCCGCCACCGACCGGCGCACGGTCGCCGACACCTTCGCCCGGCAACTGGAGTACGCCCCCGTCCTCGCCCTGGCCGACTCTCCGGAGGCGGACGACGAGGACCGTGAGCTGCTGGCGCAGCTCCACCCGACGGCCCGCCAGGTTCCGATCGGCCACGGAGGCCTGGCGGGCCCCACACCCCCGAGCGCCGCATCCACAGCGGCTGCACCCGCACCGGAACCCGCAGCTGCACGTGCACCAGGGCAGGCCCCCGGGCTCGGCCCGCTGGCCCGGGCGGCCCTCGCCGGCTTCGACGTGGAGGCCGCCGCGGCCGCCCAGCACCCGGCCTGCGCCCTGCTGCCCGCCGAGGCCGACCAGCACGGTGTGTCGACGCTGGTCTGGCACCGGCGCCGGCCCTTCCACCCGGAGCGGCTGTATGCGGCGCTGGAGGATCTGACCTGCGCCGCGGCCCGCAGCCGGGGCCGGTTCTGGCTCGCCGACAAGCCGGACGCGCTGCTCCACTGGGACGCGGCCGGCGGGGCGCTGTGCGTCGAGAGCGCCGGCCTGTGGCTGGCCGCGCTGCCCGATGCGGCCTGGGAGATGGTCCCGCCGATGCGCCGGGCCGCGGCGGCGCTGGACTGGCACGCCGAGCACGGCGACTGCTGCAACCACCTCGTGTTCACCTCGCCCGGCCTCGACCGTGACGGACTGGCGCACCTGTTGGAGTCCTGCCTGCTCACCGATGCCGAGTACGCCGCCGGGCGCGATGCCTGGAAGCGGCTGCCGTCCGCCTTCGACACCCTGCTGGAGATCTGATGTCCCCCGCGAGCGATCGCAAGCCCGCCCGCAACCGCCCCAACCCCCTGGACCAGGCCCAGATCGCATACATCGACTACAAGGACACCGACCTGCTGCGAAAGTTCCTCTCCGACCGCGGCAAGATCCGCAGCCACCGGGTCACCCGCGTCACCGCCCGGCAGCAGCGACAGCTGGCGCGGGCCGTCAAGAACGCCCGCGAGATGGCGCTGCTGCCGTACGCCGGTCGCTGAGCGCGGCACAAGCAGCTGATCACCCCGTATAGGTAGGCGTTTCCCTACGCTTGACTGGTAGGTAAACGCCTACCTATTGTCGTACCCATGACCATCACTCACGCCTCCTTCGTCACCCTCCCCGTCTCCGACCAGGACCGCGCCCTGCGCTTCTACACGGATGTCCTCGGTCTGGAGGTCACCGCCGACCGGGACATGCCCCAGGGGCGCTGGCTCCAGGTGGCCCCCGAGGGCGCGCAGACCGTCTTCACGCTCTCCGGGCCGGGCATGGGCGATTTCGGACCCGGTTCGGCACGGGGGATCATGTTGGTGACGACCGATGTCGACGCCGACTGCGCGCGCCTTGCCGCGGCCGGGATCGCCTTACAGGGACCGGACGACCTTCCCTGGGGGCGCATGGCCTCCTTCGCGGACCCCGACGGCAACGGTCTGATGCTGCTGACGGAGAAGGAAGGCTTCTGACCACTCCATGAACGGGACGGGTACCGCCGCCGAGGACCGTGTCTTCGCCGCGCTCGCCAACGCCACCCGCCGCGAGGTGCTGCGGCTGCTGCGCGAGCGCGGACCGCAGCCCGTCCAGGCCCTGGCCGACCACTTCGACATGCGCCGCCCGAGCCTCTCGGAACACCTCAAGGTGCTCCGGGAGGCCGGCCTCGTCTCCGAGCAGCGCTCCGGACGGCAGCGCATCTACCGCCTGGAGGCGGCCCCGCTTGCCGAGGTGCAGGACTGGCTCCACCCGTACGAGCGGTTCTGGCGCGAGCAGCTGAAGGGCCTCGGCGATCTCCTCGACCGCCTGCCCGACGATGATCAGCGATGAGCGCCGAACCCGATGACGATCTGACGACCCTCCGCGTCGACCAGTTCTTCCCGCATCCGCCCGCCAAGGTCTGGCGCGCCCTGACCGAGCCCGACCTGCTCGTGCAGTGGCAGATGCCCGGCGCCGGGGACTTCCGGCTGGAGGTCGGCCACCGGTACCGGATGACCTCCGTCCCGCGTCCCAACTCCCGCTTCTCCGGGGTCGTGGAGGTGCGGGTCCTGGCCTACGACATCGAGCGGATGCTGTCCGTCCGCTGGGCCGACGCCGATCCGGCCAACCCCGCCGACTGGACCATCACCTGGACCCTGGAACAGGAAGGGCGCGGTACGCGTCTCTTTCTAGTGCACGAGGGGTTCGATCCGGACGACCCGGCTCAGCTGATGGCGCGGAAGATCATGGACGGGGGATGGCGGGGGCATGTCCTGCCCGCACTGGGGCAAACGCTGGAACAGCTCGATTGAGAGGCCGTCGGCCGCGGTGGACAGCCGTCGGTACAGGTCGTGGGATCACTTCGGTAAAGCGGACGTCAAACCTGTAACCGAGGGAACACCCCTCGTGCACGTGCATTTGCTCAAGCATCTGCACGTGAACGGGGTTATGATCCGGGTCAGTTGACCACAGCATCTATGGCCACATCAGCCAGTGCACCACCGGGGAGCGACCTGTGGACCACGACGTTGACGGCGTGTACGGGGGGTACGACGTGTACAACGGCATGGCTGCCGCGCAGCTGGTCGGAGTGGCCTGGCAGAAGAGCAGGCACAGCAACTCGCAGGGCTCCTGCGTGGAGTTCGCCCGGTTGCCGGGCGGTGAGGTCGCCGTACGCAACTCACGCTTTCCGGACGGTCCGGCGCTCGTCTACACGCGCGCGGAGATCGAGGCCATGCTGCTCGGCATCAAGGACGGCGAGTTCGACCACCTGATCGTCGGCTGACGTCCGGGCGGGGCGGGCCCCCGGTGGCAACGATGTCGGATGCGAGGGAATCGGATGCGAGGGAATCGGATGCGAGGGAATCGGGCGGCGGAAGAGGCGGAGCGACGCGCGTAGAAACCGGGCGCTCGTCGGTGCTGCTCCGTGTCATCCGGTCGGCCGGAGCCGGAACAGCGCCCAGACGACCTTGCCGTCGAGGGTGCCTCCGAGGGGGTGCCAGCCCCAGCTGTCGGCGAAGGAGTCGACCAGGAACAGCCCGCGACCGGACTCGGCCGAGAAGTCGTCCGAGTCGCGCGGCGCCGGCGTCTCCTGGCTCGGGTCGCGCACCGCGCACACCAGCCGCTCGGTCCAGCGCATCAGATCCAGCCGTACGGGCGCGGCGTGTTCGGCGCATCCCGGGTCGGCCGGCACCGCATGGCGCAGGGCGTTGGTGACGAGTTCGGAGACGACGAGGCATGTGTCGTCGAAGCGGTCGCCGACGTCCCACTTGTCGAGGGTGTCGCGGGTGAAGTGCCGGGCCTCGCGCACCGCCTCGTAACGGGCGGGCAGGGCGCAGGAGGCGGCATCGGACACGGCTGCGGGATCCAACGGCGGAAGGCCCTGCCGTAACGGCTTGAGCATGGTCGATCCATTCGTCCCCATGCGAGGCACTCCCGGGAATTCGCGGTCGTTGCGATGCAGCGGTGGCGCGGCACCATGGTTTCCGATGCGCAGAGCAGATGCAAGGGCAGATGCACGTGCACGCGACCGAAATGGCCCTGACCGTACCGCTTCTTGGCCATTTTTTCCGCCATCTTCTCTGCCTTTGCCGCCAGTGGTCCTGACCTCTTCCCGACCACACCAGGCAGAAACGGCTCACCTCTTTCCGTTTCCGTAACCGGACGAGTACTGCTCGAAGTGTTTTAGTGGCAGACTGCGGGCCCTGAAGACGGTTGGGGAGGCTGGCGAACGTGAGCGCGGGAGAGCCCGGATCGGTGGTGCGGCGGATGCTGCTCGGCTCGCAACTCAGGCGACTGCGTGAAGCACGGGGGATCACGCGCGAGGCGGCGGGTTACTCGATCCGCGCCTCCGAATCGAAGATCAGCCGGATGGAGCTGGGCCGGGTGAGCTTCAAGACCAGAGACGTCGAGGACCTGCTGACGCTGTACGGCATCACCGACGACGTGGAGCGCGAGTCGCTGCTCTCCCTGGCCCGGGAAGCCAATGTGGCCGGCTGGTGGCACAGCTACACGGACGTCCTGCCCAGCTGGTTCCCCACCTACGTGGGCCTGGAGGGCGCCGCGTCCCTCATCCGTGTCTATGAGGTCCAGTTCGTCCACGGCCTGCTCCAGACCGAGGAGTACGCCCGCGCGGTGGTCCGGCGCGGTATGAAGGGCGCGAGCCCGGCCGACGTCGAGCGCCGGGTCGCGCTGCGGCTGGAGCGGCAGCGGCACCTGCTCGCGGGCGGCGCCTCCGAATTCCACTTCGTCCTCGACGAGGCCGCCCTGCGCCGCCCCTATGGTGACCGCGAGGTGATGCGCGGCCAGCTCCAGCACCTCATCGAGGTCTCCGAGCGGCCCAACGTACGGCTGCAGATCATGCCGTTCGGCTTCGGCGGGCACTCCGGCGAGAGCGGCGCCTTCACCATCCTCAGCTTCCCCGACGCCGATCTGTCCGACGTCGTCTATATGGAGCAGCTCAGCAGCGCCCTCTACCTGGACAAACGCGAGGACGTCGCCCAGTACGAGCAGGCGCTGAAGGAACTCCAGCAGGACAGCCCGGGACCCGATGAGAGCCGGGACCTGCTCCGTGGACTTCTCCAGCTGTCCTGAGCGGACTCCGGACTTTCCCGAGCGGTCCTCTTCTGTCTCGAGATGAATCCTTCAACTCACTTTAAACACAAGTACGATGACGTGTGATCAGGCATGGCGTAGATCTGGTGTCCGCTAGCGATTGAGGGATCACATGTCGTCCTACTTCACCGACCTGGCCCAGCAGTACATCGACGGCGAGTGGCGTCCGGGCACCGGCTCCTGGGACGTCATCGACTTCAACCCGTACGACGACGAGAAGCTCGCCTCGATCACGGTGGCCACGGTCGACGAGGTGGACCAGGCCTACCGGGCCGCCGCCCGCGCGCAGAAGCAGTGGGCCGGGACCAACCCCTATGCCCGCCGCGCGGTCTTCGACCGGGCGCTTCGCCTCATAGAGGACCGTGAGCAGGAGATAGCCGACCTGATCATCGCGGAACTGGGCGGCACGCGCGTGAAGGCCGGTTTCGAGCTGCACCTCGCCAAGGAGTTCCTGCGCGAGTCGATCCATCTGGCGCTGCGCCCCGAGGGCAGGATCCTGCCCTCCCCGGTCGACGGCAAGGAGAACCGCGTCTACCGGGTGCCGGTGGGCGTCGTGGGCGTGATCAGCCCCTTCAACTTCCCCTTCCTGCTGTCGCTGAAGTCGGTCGCCCCGGCGCTCGCGCTCGGCAACGCCGTGGTCCTCAAGCCCCACCAGAACACCCCCATCGCCGGCGGCACCCTGATCGCCAAGATCTTCGAGGAGGCCGGGCTGCCCGGCGGCCTGCTCAATGTCGTCATCACCGACATCGCCGAGATCGGCGACGCGTTCATCGAGCACCCCGTGCCGAAGCTCATCTCCTTCACCGGCTCCGACAAGGTCGGCCGGCACGTGGCCACCGTCTGCGCCGCGAACTTCAAGCGCTCGGTGCTCGAACTGGGCGGCAACAGCGCGCTGGTGGTCCTGGACGACGCCGACATCGACTACGCGGTGGACGCGGCGGTCTTCAGCCGGTTCGTCCACCAGGGCCAGGTCTGTATGGCCGCCAACCGGGTCCTCGTGGACGCGTCCGTCGCCGAGGAGTTCACCGAGAAGTTCGTCGCCAAGGTCCGCACCCTGAAGGTCGGCGACCCGCGCGACCCGCAGACCGTCATCGGCCCGGTGATCAACTCCCAGCAGGCGGGCGCCATTTCCGGCACCGTCGAGCAGGCGCTCGCCGAGGGCGCCACGGCCCTCGTCCAGGGCGCCACGTCGGGGAACCTGGTCGGGCCCAGCGTGCTCACCGGCATCCCCGCCGACTCCGCGCTGCTCCACCAGGAGGTCTTCGGCCCGGTCGTCTTCCTCGTCCCGTTCGACGGCGAGGAGGAGGCGCTGCGGATCGTCAACGACACCCCGTACGGCCTCAGCGGCGCCGTCCACACGGGCGACATCGAGCGGGGCGTCGCCTTCGCCAAGCAGGTCGACACCGGGATGTTCCATGTGAACGACGGCACGGTCCACGACGAGCCGATCGTGCCGTTCGGCGGCGAGAAGCACTCCGGCCTCGGCCGCCTCAACGGAGAGACGACGCTGGAGTCCTTCACGACCGTCAAGTGGATCTCGGTGCAGCACGGCCGCAGCGGCTTCCCGTTCTAGCCGCCCCCGCGCAGGGCCGCTGTTCCCCGGTCTCCCCGGTCTCCCCTGTCTCCCCGGTCTCTTCCGCCGGTTTTTTCGAAGACCGGGCTGTTTGCGCTGCTATTGAGGACGGAAGCTGACCTAAATGGTCCGTAGTGTCGTCGGTGTCAGGGGGCAGGCGGCCCCGGTGACGGTGAGGAGAGGCGGTCGGCCATGGTCAAGCACGTACCGGCGGAGGAGAAGGGCGACGAGCGCGGGGCGCTGCTCGCGTTCATCGAGGAACAGCGCGGCGGCATCCGCCGGGCCCTGCTCGGGCTGACCGAGGAGCAGGCCCGCACCCGCCCCAGCGTCAGCGAACTGTCGCTCGGCGGACTGCTCAAGCATGTCGCCGAGGTCGAGCAGTCCTGGATCGCGCGGGCCAAGCAGGAGCCGCCCGCCATCCGGCGCGACGAGTCCAACTGGCACGAGACCTACCAGCTGGTCGGCGAGGAGACGGTCGCCTCGCAGCTGGCGTACTGGGAGCAGGTCGCCGCCGAGACGGAGAAGTTCATCCGCTCCGCGCCGAGCCTGGACGACTCCTTCCCGCTGCCGCCGGACCCCTGGTTCCCGCCGGAGGGCAGGGTCTCGCTGCGCTGGGTGTGTCTGCACCTGATCCGCGAGACGGCCCGGCACGCCGGCCACGCCGACATCATCCGTGAGTCCCTGGACGGCAAGACCGCCTTCGAGCTGGTGGCCCAGGAACAGGGCGCCTCCTGAGGGTGAGCGCGGGGCGGGCGGCCGTACGGCCATAACCTGGACCGCATGTCAGCGATCCGTCTTCTCGTGCTGGGCGCGGTCCGCCAGCACGGGCGGGCCCACGGCTACCAGGTGCGCGGCGACCTGGAGTACTGGGGCGCGCACGAGTGGTCCAACGCCAAGCCGGGCTCGATCTACCACGCCCTGAAACAGATGGCCAGGCAAGGGCTGCTGCACGCGCACGAGGTCGCTCCGTCCACGGCCGGCGGTCCGCCCCGTACCGAGTACGAGCTGACCGACCGGGGGACCGAGGAGTACTTCACCCTGCTGCGCGCCGCGCTCGTCACCTACGACCAGCGCGGCGACATGAAGACGGCGGCCATCGGCTTCATGGTCGACCTGCCGAGGGCCGAGGCGGTCGCGCTGCTGAAGGAGCGCACGCACCGCATCGAGGCGTGGCGCTCCTCGGTCACCGAGCACTATGTGCCCGAGGAGGGGCCGGCGCGGCTCGGCCACATCGGCGAGATCATGAACATGTGGGTCCACACGGCCGACTCCGAGGCCGCGTGGACCCGGGGCCTCGTCGAGCGCATCGAGAACGGCGCCTACACCTTCGCCGGCGAGGGCGAACCGTTCGTCGGCGTCCTCGCCGAGGACGAGGAGAACCCGTACGCGACGGCGGAGCGACACCCCGGGGACGACCGCTGACGTCACGCGCGCGTGACGTCAGTGGTGGAAGCCGGTCGCCGTCTCCTTGTCCCGGGTCAGGGGGTGCGGCTGCCGGCGCAGCCCGGGCAGGAGGCGTTCCAGGTCGGCGAGGAACAGGTCGGCCAGGTCGTGGGAGAAACCGTTGCGGCACACGACCCGGAGCACGGACAGGTCCTCCCGGTTGGCCGGGAAGGTGTACGCGGGCACCAGCCAGCCGCTCTCGCGCAGCCGCCGGGAGACGTCGAAGACGTCGTACGACGTCACGTGGTCGGCGGTGGTGAAGGCGAACACGGGCAGCTCGTCGCCCCGGGTGAGCAGCCGGAAGTCGCCGAGCGCCGCGATCCGTCCGGCGAGCCCGGTCGCCACGTCCCGCGAGGCCTGCTGCACCGCCCGGTAGCCGTCCCGGCCCAGGCGCAGGAACGTGTAGTACTGCGCGACCACCTGGGCGCCGGGGCGGGAGAAGTTGAGCGCGAAGGTGGGCATGTCGCCGCCCAGGTAGTTGACCCGGAAGACGAGTTCCTCGGGCAGCGCCTCCCTGTCCCGCCACAGCGCCCAGCCGACGCCCGGGTAGACCAGGCCGTACTTGTGCCCCGAGGTGTTGATCGACGCCACGCGCGGGAGGCGGAAGTCCCAGACGAGGTCCTCGTCGAGGAAGGGGGCGATCATGCCGCCGGACGCGCCGTCCACATGCACCGGGATGTCGAGGCCGGTGCGCTCCTGGAGGGCGTCCAGGGCCGCACAGAGGTCGGCGACCGGTTCGTAGGAGCCGTCGAAGGTGGAGCCGAGGACGGCCACGACCCCGATGGTGTTCTCGTCGCACAGCTCGGCGGCGGCCCGCGGGTCCAGATGGAAGCGGTCGCCCTCCATGGGCACCAGCCGGGCCTCCACCTCCCAGAAGTTGCAGAACTTCTCCCAGCACACCTGGACATTGACGCCCATGACCAGGTTGGGCCGGGCGCCGCCCGGGTACCGGTCGGTGTTGCGCGTGGCCCAGCGGCGCTTGAGCGCCATCCCGGCGAGCATGCACGCCTCGCTGGACCCGGTCGTCGAACAGCCCACCGCGGCCGACGGGTCCGGCGCGTTCCACAGGTCGGCGAGCATCGCCACACTGCGCCGCTCCAGCTCGGCCGTGCGCGGGTACTCGTCCTTGTCGATCATGTTCTTGTCCCGGCATTCCGCCATCAGCACCCCGGCCTGCGGCTCCATCCAGGTCGTGACGAACGTGGCCAGATTCAGCCGGGAGTTGCCGTCCAGCATCAGCTCGTCGTGCACCAGCTGATAGGCCGTCGACGGGGGCAGCGGCGCGTCCGGGAGCCGGTGTGTGGGCGGGGCCTCGGTCATGCCACCGACCGGGTTGGCCTCCCCGAAGAACGGGTTGACCGACAGCGTCCGCTCGTCGTGTTTCGCGGGACCTTTGTGCAGGGCCATGAAGGGTGCCTCCGGGGAAAGGTGGGGAAAGGTGTCGAGGAGTGTCAGCGGACCGGGCTGCCGTCCGCGCGCAACTGCATCTGGGCGCGCCCCGTCACCAGCAGCCAGGCCGGCAGCGACGCGACGCACAGCAGGGCGAGAAGGCCGGGCGAGGCGGCCAGCACGGCGGCCGTGAACAGGCTCACCCAGGCCTGCCGGGTGACCGCCAGGAGCATGCCCAGGGCGCCCGTCGCCACGCCCACCGCGGGATGCACCGCGGGAACCAGCGCGTGGGCGCACAGACCGAGGGCGGCGCCGATGAACACCGCCGGGAAGATACGGCCGCCGCGGAACCCGCAGGACGCGGCGACGAGCAGCGCGGCCAGCTTCACCACCGCCATCGCGGCGAACTGCCCCGCCGACCAGCCCTCCGGGCGGCGGGCCAGCTCCCCGACCTCGGACAGCCCCTTGAACAGCGTCAGATGGCCGCCCAGGGCCCCCAGAGCGCCCAGTACGGCCCCACCGGCCGGAAGCATCAGCATCGGGTGCCGCAGCCGCCGGAAGGCCGTGTGGACGTACGGGAAGGCGTACACGGCGCACATGCCGAGCACCGCGGCCGCCGAGGCGATCACGAGCGCCGCCAGCAGGTCCTTCGCATCCGGGTGGCCCATGGGGGGAAGTCCCAGGTCGAAGGTCGGATGGGCCACCAGGGTGGTCGTCATGGCACCGCAGGTGCCGGCGGTCAGCGGCGCGAACACGTTGTCCCACAGCCGTCCGCGCATCGGGCGGCCGGCCAGCGCCTCGGAGATGACCAGCGCCGCCGCCACCGGCGTGCCGAACAGCGCGCCGATCGTCGCGGCCTCGGCCAGCACCGGCCACAGCGCGCCCGGCGTCCGGGGCAGCAGCCGCGCCCCGAGCCAGGCCGCGAGGCCCACGTTCACGGCGATGATCGGGTTCTCCGGGCCGAGGCTCGGGCCGCCGGCCAGCATCAGCCCGGTCGCCAGCACCAGGCCCGGCAGCACGGCCGGCGCCATCACCGGGGCGTTCAGGCCGAGGGTGGCCGGATCGGGCCCGGCGTGCCCCGGCACCTTCCACACCACCAGCCCGACCGCGAGCCCCGTGGCGATCAGCACCGCGAACATCCACGGCACCGAGTAGCGGCCCACCCCGAGCGCGTCCGGCAGCGGGCCCCACAGCACCTGCTGGAGCTTCTCCGCCGCCGCGCTCACCCCGACGAACACCAGGCTCGCGACCACGCCGACGGCCGCGGCGGGCAGGATGAACGGCAGCAGGGCCCGCGCCGGCGCCGTGGAGGAGGCGGTCGGGGGCGCCTGCGGCGCGTCGGTGTCCTGGCCCACGGGTTCCTGACCCACGGGCTCACCATAAGCGGACAAAAAGCACGCAACATCCCGAACGTCTGCGAATGTCCGGCAGGTGTGTGCGCATGTCCGGCCGGGATACCGGCTTGCACCTCACGTGGCGTGAGGCCTCAGCGTGGACGACGTACCGACGACAAGGAGCGGAAAAGTGAGCTACTCCGTGGGACAGGTCGCGGGGTTCGCCGGAATCACGGTGCGCACCCTGCACCACTACGACGAGATCGGTCTGCTCGTACCCAGCGAGCGCACACACGCCGGACACCGCCGCTACGGCGAGGCCGACCTCGACCGGCTCCAGCAGATCCTGTTCTACCGGGAGCTCGGCTTCCCGCTCGAGGAGGTCGCGGCCCTGCTCGACGACCCGGACGCGGACCCGCGCGCGCATCTGCGCCGCCAGCACGACCTGCTGACCGCCCGGATCGAGAAGCTGCAGAAGATGGCCGCGGCCGTGGAGCACGCCATGGAGGCACAGAAGATGGGCATTCAGCTGACCCCCGAGGAGCGGTTCGAGGTCTTCGGGGACAAGGACCCCGAGCAGTACCGCGACGAGGCGCAGGCGCGCTGGGGCAATACCGAGGCCTACGCCGAGTCGCAGCGCCGCGCCGCCACCTACACCAAGGAGGACTGGAAGCGCATCCAGGCCGAGGTCGACGCCTGGGGCGAGCGGTACGCCGCGCTGGTCGACGCCGGCGAGCAGCCGACCGGCGAGGCGGCGATGGACATGGCCGAGGAGCACCGGCAGCACATCGGGACGTACTACTTCGAGGTCCCGTACGAGATGCACCGCTGCTTCGCGGAGATGTACGTCTCCGACGAGCGCTTCAAGGCGTTCTACGACGCCATGCGCCCCGGTCTGGCCGAGCACCTGCGCGACGCGATGCTCGCCAACGCCGACCGGCACACCTCCTGACCGGTCCCGGCCCGGGTGTGCACGGGGTCACTCCCGGGCCAGGACCACCGCCGTGCCGTAGGCGCACACCTCGGTGCCGACGTCCGCGGCCTCGGTCACGTCGAAGCGGAATGCCAGCACGCCGTTGGCACCACGCGCGCGTGCCTGCTCCACCAGGCGTTCCATGGCCTGGTTGCGGGTCTGGACGAGTGTCTTGGTGAGCCCTTTCAGCTCGCCGCCGATCATCGACTTCAGCCCGGCGCCGATCTGGCTGCCGAGGTGCCGTGAGCGCACGGTGAGTCCGAAGACCTCGCCGATCACCTGCTCCACCCGGTATCCGGGCACGTCGTTCGTCGTCACGACCAGCACATCCGGCTGCGGCTCCTGGCCGCCGCCGTAGTCATCGAGTCCCATGAGTCACAGCTTTCCCTCAGTCATCCCACAGTGCATCCTGGAGACACCGGTGGAACCTGGGGCGGTCACATCACGTTGATAGCTTTGTACGGCCTTCACATGGACGCCGCAGCCGCCTTCACCCCCCTCAGGAGCCCGGACCCGTGATGACACTCGCCCTCGGCCCGAGCTGGCTCGATCCCAACTACCTGCTGGACAACTTCGGCATCTGGGGCCTGCTGCTCGTCGTCTTCGCCGAGTCCGGCCTGCTCATCGGGTTCTTTCTGCCCGGCGACTCGCTGCTGTTCACCTGCGGTCTGCTGATCACCTCTCACCAGCTCGACTTCCCCCTGTGGGGCGCGATCGCGCTGATCTGTCTCGCCGCGGTCCTCGGCGACCAGGCGGGCTACATGTTCGGCAAGAAGGTCGGCCCGTCCCTGTTCAACCGCCCGGACTCCCGCCTGTTCAAGCAGGAGAACGTCACCAAGGCGCACGAGTTCTTCGAGAAGTACGGCCCGAAGTCCCTGGTCCTGGCCCGCTTCGTGCCGATCGTGAGGACGTTCACGCCGATCATCGCGGGCGTCAGCGGCATGAAGTACCGCTCGTTCCTGATCTTCAACGTGATCGGTGGCGTCCTGTGGGGCGCGGGCGTCACCCTGCTCGGCTCCTGGCTGGGCAACATCGGTTTCGTCAAGAACAACATCGAGGCGATCCTGATCCTGATCGTCCTCGTCTCCGTGGTCCCGATCGCCATCGAGTTCCTGCGCGCCCGCGGCAAGGCGAAGAAGGCCCCGCGGCCCGAGCCGGCCGCCGAGCAGCCGCAGCGCCGGCAGCCGCCCGCCATGGACTCCTCGACCACCCAGCTGCGCCGCATCGAGCCGGAGCAGCCCCCGTTCCAGCAGCCGCAGCAGCCCGAGTACCAGCAGCAGGAGCAGCAGCAGTACCAGCAGCAGGAGCAGCAGTACTGGAACCAGGGCTACGACACCAACCAGTACTACGACCAGCAGCAATATCCGCAGCAGCACTCCCAGCAGCAGTACGACCAGAACCAGTACGACCAGAGCCAGTACGCGCAGCAGCAGAACCAGAACCAGTACCCCTACGACTACCGCCCGCAGTAGCCGGCCCGGGGGCCCAGGGACCCAGGGGCCTAGAAACCCCTGGTCCGCTTGGCGGCCCGGCGCTTGCCGGGGGAGCCGACCCGCAGGAAGATCCGGAAGACCTCCGACCCCAGATTGACCCCGATCGCGATGGCCATGGCCAGCGACGCCGCGTTCGCCAGCGACACCAGCCCCTTGTCCACCTCGTTCTGCGCCATGCTCAGCAGCCCGAAATACGTGGCGGAGCCGGGCAGCAGCGGCCCGATCGCGGCCGTCGTATAGGGCAGCGCCGACGCGAACCGGTACCGCGACAGCAGCTGCCCGAACAGACCCACCAGCCCCGCCGCCACGGCCGTGGAGGCCACCGGCGAGATGTCGGCGACATAGTGCATCGCGCCGTACACCGTCCAGGCCACGCCCCCGTTGAGCGTCACCCACAGCACGGTCGAGCGCTCCTGCTGGAGCAGCACCGCGAAGGTCAGCGACAGCAGCATGGAGGCCGCGATCTGGATCAGCGGCCGCTCATTGATGATGAGCGCCGCGTCCGGGTTCAGCTTGCCGCCGACCTTCACCCCGAAGTACAGGACGAGCAGGACCCCGGCGACGATGCCGACGAAGAAGTACAGGACCTCCAGCAGGCGGGCCGCGGCGGTGATGTAGAAGCCGGTCAGGCCGTCCTGCACGCCCGCCACCAGCGCCCGCCCGGGCAGCAGCGCGAACAGCCCACCGGTGACGACGGCGGACGCCTTCACGTCGACGTGCGCCAGCGCGAACGCCACCCCGATCGCCGCGGGCGGCATCGCCGCGACCGTGAACTGGTAGAACTCCGGCAGCCCGCGCCCCGCGCACAGCCAGGCCAGCCGGTCGCCGAGCATCGCGCCGAGCGCCGCCGCGACGAACACGATCAGGTCACCGCCGACCAGCACGGAGGCCGCACCGGCCAGCAGACCGCCGGCCAGGGTCAGCGCCCAGCCGGGATAGGGGTGCCGGTTACGGCGGATCTCCGCCAGCCGCCGGTAGGCCTCCTCCAGGGAGACATGGGTCTCCGGGTCGGTCAGGTCGTCCACCAGGCGGAACACGGCCACCAGGCGTGTGTAGTCGGTGCCCCGCCGCCGTACCGTCCGTGACGCCGTCACCGGGTCCTCGACCAGCGAGGGCTGATGCGAGATCGACAGCAGTGTGAAGGTGACGTTCGGCTCACAGCGGTCCAGGCCGTAGGAGCGGCACACCGCGAACATCGCGGCCTCCACGTCCTCCGCACCCTCACCGCCGGCCAGCAGCAGCTCCCCGATACGCAGGGTCAGGTCGAGGACGCGGGGAACCGCCGGGCCCTCGTCCTCATGGCGCTGCACGTGCTCCGGCGCGGGCCGCTCGGCCACCGGCATGCGCAGCATCGTGCGCATCCGGTCCTGCCAGGGCGCGTCCTTGACCAGGCTGACCAGCGGCACCCCGGCGGCCGGGGTGAACGCCGTCAGGGAGTCCTTGGCGCCGTGGACACGCGGCGGGCTGAACGCCGAACCCTCCGGCTCGGCACTCGGCGGCTCCGGCGCCAGAAGCCCCTGCGGCACCGCGAACTCGGAGGTCGTCTCCGGTTCCACGATCGTCTTCGGCACGTCGAGTCCCGCGGGAATGGCGAACTCGGACGTGATCTCCGGGTCGTACCGCGCCTCGTCCGACCGGGGCTTGCGGTCCTCCGCCTCCGTCACCTCGCACCGCTCCCTGAACGACACCTTCCGCTGGCCTCAGTATGCGCACAGATACGCGAACGGCTGCCCGGCCTCCAGGAGACCGGGCAGCCGATTGCTTTCAGGCGCAAGAACAGGGCGCTTGCTCAGTGGCCGCCCTGCTCCTCGAAGCGCTTGTACGACCGCTCGATCTCCGCCTCGGCGTCGGTGCGGCCCACCCAGTTGGCGCCCTCGACGGACTTGCCGGGCTCCAGGTCCTTGTAGACCTCGAAGAAGTGCTGGATCTCCAGGCGGTCGAACTCCGACACGTGGTGGATGTCGCGCAGGTGCTCCACCCGCGGGTCCGTGGCCGGAACGCACAGCAGCTTGTCGTCGCCGCCCGCCTCGTCCGTCATCCGGAACATGCCGATCGCGCGGCACTTGATCAGACAGCCCGGGAAGGTCGGCTCGTCCAGGATGACCAGCGCGTCCAGCGGGTCGCCGTCCTCGCCGAGGGTGTTCTCGACGAAGCCGTAGTCGGTCGGGTAGGCGGTCGAGGTGAAGAGGCGACGGTCCAGGCGGATCCGACCGGTCTCGTGATCCACCTCGTACTTGTTGCGCGAACCCTTCGGGATCTCGATCGTGACGTCGAACTCCACCGGTGGCTCCTCCATGATCAACACATAGTTCTGGTGGTTAAGTGTCCCTCACGCACGTGTGTGATCGCGAAAGGGGCTGGTGGTCGTGCCGGAGCTGAGGCCGTGGCGGGCCGCGGGACCGCAGCTGGAGCGGATCGCGAACGCCGTACGACCACATCTGGCGCGGGCCGCGGCGGCCACGGGGCCGCGCCTCGTGCGAGGGGTGCGGGCTCTGCGCCCCCGCCCCTCTCAGCTGCCGCGTCCGCGGTCCGTCAGGACCTGGCAGTACACCGCGGGCGCCACCGCCGCCGGTCTCGCGCTCGCCGCCGGCGTGGTGAGCGTGGCCGGCCCCTGGGACGCCGACGGTCAGCGTACGGCCGAGCGGGACCGGGCCGCCGCCCTGGAGCGGTCAGGTGGCGCAGATCACGGCGGATCCGGTACGGCCGAGGGGGCGCCCCGGCCCGCGCCGAGCGCCGCGCCGGTCCTGGCGGGCCTGGACGCCGCGAGGAGCCCCGTGGGCACCCAGCAGGCCGCCCCGGGCGGAAAGGCCCTCTCCGGCGTCCTGGAGCCCCTCCTGAACGCCTCCGCGCTGGGCGGCACACACACGGCCGCCGTGGTCGACGTGGCCACCGGCCGGCGCGTGTACGGCGCCGACGACGGCAAGGCCCTCACTCCGGCCTCGACCACCAAGATCGCCACCGCCGTCGCCGCGCTGTCCGCCCTCGGCCCCGACCACCGCCTCACCACGCGGACCGCCCTCGAACCCGACACCGGTGAACTCGTCCTCGTCGGCGGCGGCGACCCCACCCTCACCGCCCGCACCCGGACCTCGGGAGGCTGGGCCGGCCTGCGCACACTGGCGGCGGACACCGCGAGGGCACTGCGCGAGCGCGGCATCCGCAAGGTCACGCTGTCCTACGACACGACCCTGTACTCCGGCCCCGCCCTGCACCCCATCGGCGTCAACGACAACCTGGCGCCCGTGAGCGCCCTCACCGTCGACGAGGGCCGCACCGACAACTCCTCCAGCGGTCCCGCGGCCCGCGTGAGCGACCCGGCGAAGGACGCGGCCGGCAAGTTCGCGGGCTTCCTGAAGGACGCGGGCATCACCACCACACCCCCCGGTCCCTCCAAGGCCAGCACGCGCGCGCAGACCCTCGCCTCGGTCTCCTCGCCCCCGTTGTCCGCCCTGGTCGAGCGCATGCTGACCAACAGCGACAACGACATCGCCGAACACCTGGCCCGCCAGACGGCCCTCGCCAGCGGCCGGCCGGGCAGCTTCGACGGCGGCGCCGAGGCGATCTCCGCGCGGCTGACCAAGCTCGGTCTGCCGATGTCCGGCGCCTCCTTCCACGACGGCAGCGGCCTCGACCGCGACGACCGGCTCACCGCCGACCTCCTCACCGGCCTCCTGGCCACGGCCGGCGACCCCGACCGCCCCGGCCTGCGGCCCGTCCTCACCGGCCTGCCCGTGGCGGGCTTCACCGGCACCCTGGCCGACCGGTACACCGACAGCGCGGCCGGCGTCGTACGCGCCAAGACCGGCACCCTGACCGGGGTGAACACCCTCGCCGGCACCGTCGTGGACGCCGACGGCCGCCTCCTGGCCTTCGCCTTCATGGCCTCCGGTACGGCGAACCCCGCGGCGGCCGAGTCGGCCCTGGACAGAACGGCGACGGCTCTGGCGAGCTGCGGCTGCAGGTAACCCCGCCGTATGGCCGAGACGGCCCCCGTCGTGCGGCCGAGACGGCTGCGTCCGTACGGCCGTGGGCGGCCGGCGCGGCCCGGGTGCCGGGTGCCCGCCCAACACCCCCGGCCCCCGCCGACCGCTCATGGCCTGCCTCGAGCGGGAGCGGTCCCGTACGGTTGACGACATGACTGGCTTCGGTGGCACCACATCTCCCGGGATGGTCGACTGGAACCTCGCGGTGGCAACCGCGACACGGCTCGTGCGACCGGGCCCCGACGTCAGCCGTGACGAGGCACGCGCCGTCGTCGCGGAGCTGCGCCGGCACGCGAAGGCCTCGGAGGAACACGTCCGGGGCTTCACCCGGATGGGCGCCGACGAGACCCGTGACACCCCCGTTCTCGTGGTCGACCGCCCCGGGTGGGTCCGCGCCAACGTCGCCGGCTTCCGCGAGATCCTCAAGCCGCTCCTGGAGAAGATGCAGGAACGTCGCACCGGCAACCCCACCAGCGCGGTCCTCGGCACCGTCGGCGGCAAGGTCACCGGCGTGGAACTGGGCATGCTGCTGTCGTTCCTGTCCTCGCGCGTCCTCGGCCAGTATGAGACCTTCGCCCCCGCCACCCGCGAGCTGCCCGCGGGAGAGAACGGCGGCGGCCGCCTCCTCCTCGTCGCCCCCAACATCGTCCACGTCGAGCGCGAACTCGACGTCGACCCGCACGACTTCCGGCTGTGGGTGTGCCTGCACGAGGAGACCCACCGCACGCAGTTCACGGCCGTGCCCTGGCTGCGTGACCATCTGGAGGGCGAAATCCAGTCGTTCTTGGCGGAGACCGACGTCGACCCGATGACCCTCCTGGAACGCGTCAGGGAAGCCGCCCAGTCCCTCGCCGGAGGCCGCCCCGAGGGCGAGGAGGACGACGGCGGCCGCTCCTTCGTGGAGCTGGTGCAGACCCCCGCCCAGCGCGAGATCCTCGGCCGCCTCACCGCCGTGATGTCGCTGTTGGAGGGGCACGCCGACTACGTCATGGACGGCGTGGGACCCAGCGTCGTACCGACCGTCTCGGAGATCCGCGAGAAGTTCCAGCAGCGGCGTGCCAAAGGCGCCTCCCGCCTGGACCTCGCCCTGCGCAAGCTGCTGGGTCTGGATGCCAAACTGAGGCAGTACCGGGACGGCGAGAGGTTCGTACGCGCGGTGGTCGAACAGGTCGGCGTCGACGGCTTCAACCGCGTGTGGACCTCGCCCAACACCCTTCCCACCAAGACCGAGATCGCCAAACCGGCGGACTGGGTCGCACGGGTGCATCGCAAGGCGGAGTCGTGAAACGGCATGGACACGTCGTGAAATGAATCCGGCCTGCGGCAGGCGAACGCCCCTCCAATCACCCGTCCGAGGGACCGTGGGCCATGCGTAGGCGTGCAATGCTCGGGGAACCGCCCGGTTCTGTCACCATCTACACACTCTGAGTGACCGACTCGGACTCACCCCCCGACAACTTCATGAAGGGAACCGGACATGGGTCCCCATCCTGCGGTCGCGGCGATACGCCTGGCGGTCCGCCGCGTCCTCCACGACATCCTCAACCACCACCACACCCCCGCCGACGCCGGCCGGCAGGCCCTTGGCGGGTACCCGGACCCGACGGCCGAGCGGTCCCCCTCTCCGCTCGTGCTCGTCGCGTGCTCCGGCGGCGCCGACTCCATGGCCCTCGCCTCCGCCCTCGCCTTCGAAGCGCCCAAGCTCGGCGTCCGCGCCGGCGGCGTCACCGTCGACCACGGCCTCCAGCCCGGCTCCGACCTCCGCGCCGACGAGGTCGCTCTGCGCCTGCGTGAACTCGGTCTCGATCCGGTGGTGTCCGTCGCCGTGACCGTCGGCCGCGACGGCGGCCCGGAAGCCGCCGCCCGCGACGCCCGCTACGCCGCCCTCGACGACGTCGCCCTGCGCCACGGCGCGACCGCGGTCCTGCTCGGCCACACCCGCGACGACCAGGCCGAAACCGTCCTGCTCGGCCTCGCCCGCGGCTCCGGCATCCGCTCCCTGTCCGGCATGGCCGCGGTCTCGGGGGCCGAGGGCCGTTACCGGCGTCCGTTCCTGGCGCTCGACCGGCAGACCGCCCGCAAGGCCTGCATGGTCCAGTCCCTCCCGGTCTGGGACGATCCGCACAACACCGACCCCGCCTACACCCGCTCCCGGCTCCGGCACGAAGGGCTGCCCGCCCTGGAGAAGGCCCTCGGCAAAGGAGTCGTGGAGGCGCTCGCCCGCACCGCCCAGCTCTCCCGTGACGACGCCGACGCCCTCGACACCTGGGCCAGCCAGGCCGACGCCTCCGTACGCGACGCCACCGGTGTGCTGGAGTGCGCCAAGCTCTACGCCCTCCCGCCCGCCGTACGCCGCCGGATCCTGCGCCGGGCCGCCATCCAGGCCGGCGCCCCGGCCGGCTCGCTGTTCGCCCGCCACATCGAGGAAGTCGACCGCCTGATCACCGGCTGGCGGGGTCAGGGGGCCATCAATCTCCCGGGCAAAGTCGTCGCCCAGCGCCAGGGTGGCAGACTGGTGATTCGGCAAGGCTGAATCCCGGCCCCGCGGAGCGACCCTCCGGCGGCCGGTCGGGGCAGCCGGTGGCCGTGCAGACGGCCGTAAGTGCGGGACGACCGAAAGTGATGCGGGTGGACGCGAAAGACATGGGTGCCGACCTCCAGCGGGTACTCATCACCAAGGAAGAGATCGACGCGAAGCTGGCCGAGCTGGCCGCGAAGATCGACGCGGAGTACGCGGGCAAGGACCTGCTCATCGTCGGCGTCCTCAAGGGCGCCGTGATGGTCATGGCGGACCTCGCCCGGGCGCTGTCCACCCCTGTCACCATGGACTGGATGGCCGTGTCCTCCTACGGCGCGGGCACCCAGTCCTCCGGTGTCGTGCGGATCCTCAAGGATCTCGACACCGACATCAAGGGCAGGCACGTCCTGATCGTCGAGGACATCATCGACTCCGGCCTGACCCTGTCCTGGCTGATCAACAACCTCGGCTCGCGCGAGCCCGCCTCCCTGAAGGTGTGCACGCTGCTGCGCAAGCCCGACGCCGCCAAGGTGGCCATCGAAGTCGAATGGGTCGGCTTCGACATCCCGAACGAGTTCGTCGTCGGCTACGGCCTCGACTACGCCGAGAAGTACCGCAACCTGCCGTTCGTCGGTACGCTCGCGCCTCACGTCTACGGCGGCTGAGCCAGTCGGCTCAAGCCTTGTAGGACGATCGGGAACCCCGGCGGGTTCCGCGCCGTTGAAGCATGCAGAGACAGGTTTCCCGGCTGTCGAAGCGGCTTCGTGCGGCTTCGGACCACCACGCTGGGGTACCGTCAGAAGAACTGTCTTATCAAACTCACTATGGCAGGAGGGACGGGGCGACACCGCTCCGTATGGATGGACGTGAAGCGATACTTCCGTGGGCCGGTCATGTGGATCGTGCTGGCCGTCCTTGCCGTGGTCGTGTTGATGCAGGTCGTCGGCTCGTCCGGCGGCTACAAGACGGTGGACACAGGCCAGGTAGTGGCGGCGATCAACGCCAACAAGGTCGAGTCGGCCAAGATCACCACCGGTGACGAGCAGAACATCAAGGTCACCCTCAAGGACGGTTACAAGGTCCAGGGCAGCTCGAAGATCCAGGCGAGCTACATCGGCGACCAGGGCGTGACGATCGCCGGCACCCTGCAGACCAAGTACCAGGACAAGCAGATCCCGGACGGCTACACGGTCTCGCCGTCCAAGCAGAACCCGTTCGTCGGCGTTCTGCTCTCCCTGCTCCCCTTCGTCCTGATCGTGGTCGTCTTCCTGTTCCTGATGAATCAGATGCAGGGCGGCGGCTCCCGAGTGATGAACTTCGGCAAGTCGAAGGCCAAGCTCATCACCAAGGACACCCCGAAGACGACGTTCTCCGACGTCGCGGGCTGTGACGAGGCCGTCGAGGAGCTCCACGAGATCAAGGAGTTCCTGCAGGAGCCGGCCAAGTTCCAGGCCGTCGGCGCCAAGATCCCCAAGGGCGTGCTGCTCTACGGCCGCCCGGGTACGGGTAAGACGCTGCTCGCGCGTGCCGTCGCCGGCGAGGCGGGCGTCCCCTTCTACTCGATCTCCGGTTCCGACTTCGTCGAGATGTTCGTCGGTGTCGGTGCCTCCCGAGTCCGTGACCTCTTCGAGCAGGCCAAGGCGAACGCCCCGGCGATCGTCTTCGTCGACGAGATCGACGCGGTCGGCCGCCACCGCGGCGCGGGCCTCGGCGGTGGTCACGACGAGCGCGAGCAGACCCTGAACCAGCTGCTCGTCGAGATGGACGGCTTCGACGTCAAGGGTGGCGTCATCCTGATCGCCGCCACCAACCGGCCCGACATCCTCGACCCGGCGCTGCTGCGCCCCGGTCGCTTCGACCGGCAGATCGCGGTCGACCCGCCGGACCTGCAGGGCCGTCTGGAGATCCTCAAGGTCCACCAGAAGGGCAAGCCGGTCGCGCCCGACGTCGACCTGTCCGCCGTCGCCCGCCGCACCCCGGGCATGACCGGTGCCGACCTCGCGAACGTGCTGAACGAGGCCGCACTCCTCACCGCCCGCAGCGACCAGAAGCTGATCGACAACAAGGCGCTGGACGAGGCGATCGACCGCGTGGTCGCGGGCCCGCAGAAGCGGACCCGGATCATGTCGGACAAGGAGAAGAAGATCACCGCGTACCACGAGGGCGGTCACGCCCTGGTCGCGGCGGCCTCACCGAACTCCGACCCGGTCCACAAGATCACGATCCTGTCCCGCGGCCGCGCCCTCGGTTACACGATGGTCCTGCCCGACGAGGACAAGTACTCGACCACGCGCAACGAGATGCTGGACCAGCTCGGCTACATGCTGGGCGGCCGCGCGGCCGAGGAGCTGGTCTTCCACGACCCGACCACCGGTGCCGCGAACGACATCGAGAAGGCCACCAACCTGGCCCGCGCGATGGTCACGCAGTACGGCATGACCGAGCGGCTCGGCGCCATCAAGTTCGGCGGCGACAACAGCGAGCCCTTCCTCGGCCGTGAGATGGCTCACCAGCGCGACTACTCCGAAGAGGTCGCCGCGCTGGTCGACGAAGAGGTCAAGAAGCTCATCGAGAACGCGCACAACGAGGCCTGGGAGATCCTGGTCGAGAACCGCGACGTGCTCGACCAGCTCGTCCTTCACCTGCTGGAGAAGGAGACCCTGGGCAAGGAGGAGATCGCCGAGATCTTCGCCCCGATCGTCAAGCGCCCGCCGCGGCCCGCGTGGACCGGCTCCTCGCGCCGCACCCCGTCCACCCGCCCGCCGGTGCTCTCTCCGAAGGAGCTGGCACTGACCAACGGTGCGAACGGCGCGACCGCCGCGATCAGCACGGTCAAGTCCACCGCCGTGGAGTCGGCCCCGGTGACGGACCAGACCCCGGAGGACCGTCCGGAGAGCTGACCGCTTTTCGCCAACCGGCCCGGAATGAACGCCGCGCCCGCCAGGTTTTAGCCTGGGGGCGCGGCGTTCGTATGTCCGCAAGGTGACATGTGGCTGTCGTCGCATGTACAGGCACAGGAACGAGGAACCCAGATGATCGACCCCGTGACGCTGGACGGTGACGGCCACATCGGCGAGTTCGACGAGAAGCGCGCCGAGAACGCCGTACGAGAGCTGCTGATCGCGGTCGGCGAGGACCCCGGGCGCGAGGGCCTGCGGGAGACACCGGCTCGGGTGGCACGGGCGTACAGGGAGATCTTCGCGGGGCTGTGGCAGAAGCCCGAGGACGTCCTGACGACGACGTTCGACCTCGGGCACGACGAGATGGTCCTGGTGAAGGACATCGAGGTGTACAGCACCTGTGAGCATCATCTGGTGCCGTTCCGGGGAGTGGCGCACGTCGGGTACATCCCGTCGACGTCCGGGAAGATCACCGGCCTGTCCAAGCTGGCCCGGCTCGTGGATGTCTATGCGCGCCGTCCGCAGGTGCAGGAACGTCTCACTACGCAGATCGCCGACTCCCTGATGGCCATCCTGGAGCCGCGAGGCGTGATCGTGGTCGTCGAGTGCGAGCACATGTGCATGTCCATGCGCGGAATCCGCAAGCCGGGGGCGAAGACCATAACCTCGGCCGTCCGTGGTCAGCTGCGGGATGTGGCCACGCGGAACGAGGCGATGAGCCTCATCATGGCGCGCTGACCCCTGCCGCTGCCTGGCCTCTGTGACGCCGACGTGTCTCTGTGACGCCGATGCCCGCGAGGGGCGTCGGCGGTCAGGCCACCGGCTCCGCCCCGGGGTGGTCCTGGTCGTCGTCCTCGGGGAGCTTGCACACGCGCTCCAGCAAGATGGCCGCCACTATGACCCCGATGCCTGCGAGGACCGAGAAGCCGGCGTAGATGGCCTGGTCGCGGCGGGCGGGGATGTCGAGGAGTTCCAGCAGGAAGACGCCCGTGCCGCCGTACATACCGGCGACGAGGGCGGCGACCAGGGCGCTGGCCTGGCCGAAGACGACCGCGCGAGCGGCCATCAGCGGGTCCACGCCCTTCGCTCCGGGGCGACGCTCGCGCTGGGCTCTGAAACGGGCGCGCAGCGAGAGCGCCGTCGAGAGCAGGACCACCGCGATCAGGGCGAGCACGACGGGCGCGGCCAGCGGGACGCTGGGGAGGGTTCCGATCGAGTTCCAGAGGCGGGCACCCGCCCAGGACAGGATGCCGGCCACGACGAACACGCCCGCCAGCACCCTGATGCGCAGCTCTCTCACGGTGTCCCTTCAGCTCCCCCGGTCCGGTCCGGACTGCGGTCGCAATCGACCTTGTCGTCTTGACCTTAACGACTACTCGGGCAGTCGGAGTTCCAGGTCCCCGCGTGGCTCGACGCCCGTGCGGGTGAGAGCCGACAGCAGGTCGGCCACCGGGCCGCGGCCGGGCAGCTGGGCCTGCGGGTCCACGTCGTGCCAGGGCGCAAGCACGAAAGCGCGCTCGTGGGCGCGCGGGTGGGGCAGGGTGAGCTGTGGGTCGTCGGAGGTGACGTCTGCGTAGGAGACGATGTCGACGTCCAGGGTGCGGGGGCCCCAGTGCTCGTCGCGGACGCGTTTGAACGCCTCCTCGATGGCGTGCGCCCGCTCCAGCAGGGAGGAGGGGGGCAGGGTGGTCTTGAGGGCCACGACCGCGTTGAAGTACGACGGCTGGCTGCCGGGCTCGACGCCCCAGGGCTCGGTCTCGTACACCGGCGAGACGGCCTTCACGCGGACACCGGGGGTGTCCTCGAGCGCGTCGACGGCGCCCTGGAGGGTCTCCAGGCGGTTTCCGAGGTTGGAGCCGATGGAGATCACGGCCCATTTGGGGTTCTGCAAGGTCGTGTCGGCGGCGTCGACCTGCTCGACGACCGAGGCGGGCACCGGCTGGACGGTCGGGTCGCTGTGACCCTGGAGGAAGGATCGGGTCATACTCGGCTCCGGGTGATCGTGACGGTCACGTCGTCGAAGGGGACGGTGATCGGCGCGTCCGGCTTGTGGACGCAGACCTCCACCTCCTGGACCCCTTCGTGCTTCAGACAGGTCTGAGCGATCCGCTCGGCGAGAGTCTCGACGAGGTTGACCGGCTCGCCCTCGACCACGGCCACGACCTCCTCGGCCACGACGCCGTAGTGCACGGTCTTCGCCAGGTCGTCGCCGGCCGCGGCCGGCCGCGTGTCCAGCCCCAGAGCGAGATCGACGATGAAGGTCTGGCCCTCCTCGCGTTCCTTGGGGAACACACCGTGGTGCCCGCGGGCCTTGAGGCCGCGCAGCGCGACACGATCCACGCGAATCACTCCTGCAATCGTCGGGAACGACCGGCCCGTACCACATGCGGGCGGCACACCGGCCTCAGACGAATCTACCTGCGGGCTCTGACAAAGCCGGGCTGCGGGCCGCGGGCGCGGGCCGGGATCACGAGGGTTCATCTCGTGTTTCCCCGGGAAAACCCGGCCGTGTCATGGGTTGGTAGCGGCTCATACCCAGGGGTAGGTGATTCCAACCACTTCTTCGCCCCTGTGTGGAATCCGCCCGTTCAGGGACGCGGCCGGCCGTCCCGGTCCGTCTCACCGGCGTGGCTCCCGCCGTCCTCGTCGTCGCTCTCCGCGAGGACGGGGGAGGCGTGGTGCGACCAGAGCTTCCAGCCGGAGGGCGTGCGCCGGAACACGTTCGTGGCCACCACGAGCTGTCCGACCAGCGGCCCCAGCTCCGTGCCGTCGCTCGGCGCGGGGCCGCCGCTCAGGATGTTCTCGGTGCAGGTCACCACGGCGGTGTCGCCGGTGACGGAGACATGGACGTCGGTGAGGAAGAACTGGATGTAGTCGGTGTTGGCCATGATCAGGGCGTACGACCTGAGGACCTCGCCGCGACCGGTGAGCACCGGCCAGCCGGGGTGGACGCAGGAGATCACTCCGGTGTCCGCCGGGTCGTGGTACTCCTCGTCCACGCCGAGGTCGGCGGGGGTGAGCCAGAGCGAGGACAGCTCCTCGAAGTCACCGCGTTCCATCGCCTCGTAGAAGGCGGTGTTGGCGGCTTCGACCTGCTCGACGTCGGTATGAGGGGCGCTCACCGGGTTCCTTCCGCCCCGTGCTCACCACCGGCACCGGGCGTACGGCCATCGCCGTGCGCCTCGCGCTCACTCGCGACGCCTGGCGTGCGCGCGGCGTCACGCGCTCCGCGCTCACCTCCCGCGCCCGGCGTGGATCTCGCTATGCGCGCCTCCTCCATGGCGCGCGCGACCCGGACCGCGTCCGCGGTGGCGTGCACCTCGTGCACGCGCACCGCCCACGCGCCGGAGTGCGCCGCGAGCGCGGAGACGGCGGCTGTGGCGGCGTCGCGCTCCCGGGCCGGCGGGGGTGCGCCGTCCGCACCGGCGAGGACGCGGCCGAGGAACCGCTTGCGGGAGGCGGCCACGAGCACGGGGTGGCCGAGGTCGCGCAGCCGGTCGAGGTGGGCGAGGAGAGTGAGGTCGTGCTCGGCCTCCTTGGAGAAGCCGAGGCCGGGGTCGACGATGATGCGGTCGGGGGCGATGCCGCCCGCCAGAACGGCCTCCACGCGCGTGTGCAGTTCGTCTGTGACTTCGGCGACGACGTCCTCGTAGACGCCCTTGACGCTGTCGCCCTGGAGGAAGCCGCGCCAGTGCATGACCACGAACGGGGCGCCCGCGGCGGCGACCGCCGGGATCATCGCGGGGTCGGCGAGGCCGCCGCTGACGTCGTTGACGAGGGCGGCGCCGGCCGCGAGGGACTGTTCGGCGACTCGGGCGCGCATGGTGTCGACGGAGACGACGACGCCTTCGGCGGCGAGACCGCGGACGACCGGGATGACACGCCGCAGCTCTTCGGCCTCGTCGACGCGGGTGGCGCCGGGGCGGGTGGACTCGCCGCCGACGTCGACCAGGTCCGCGCCCTGGGCCACGAGATCCAGGCCGCGCTTGACGGCGATGGTCGTGTCGAACCAGCGGCCGCCGTCGGAGAAGGAGTCGGGGGTCACGTTGACCACGCCCATGACCGCGCACCGGTCCCATGCCGGAAGGCCGGCCACCTGGCCGCGCCCGCTGTGGTTGTTCATACGTTCAGCGTAGGCCCCGCAGAACGCCCGGAAAGCGCGGCGGCCCGGGCGGAGCGCCCCGTGCTGGAGGGGGCGGGGCATCCGTCCGGGCCGGTCCTCGGCGGCGCCGCGCAGTCCCGCGGCGCCCGGTTTCTCGGTGGTCAGGGCTGTCGTACGGCGTTCAGGCCGCGCGGACATCCCTTTCCGTCACGGCGTGCGCGCAGGGGCGCTCAGCAGCCGCCCTGCGCCGGCGCAGGAAGCGCGGGAGCGGCAGCGCGAGGTTGACGAAGCCCTCCGCCTGCATGGCGGCGATGCCGATGCGGGGCAGGTCGGCGGAGTTGCGGTAGACCACGAAGCGGGGCTCCCAGCGCGGCTGGAACTTGGCGTTGAACTTGTACAGCGACTCGATCTGGAACCAGCGTGAGAGGAACACCAGCAGCCCGCGCCAGGCGCGCAGCACCGGACCGGCGCCGATCTTCTCGCCCCGCGCGAGGGCCGAGCGGAACATCGCGAAGTTCAGCGAGACCCGCGCGATGCCGAACTTCGGCGCGGCCTGGAGGGCGGCGACGATCAGCAGTTCGTTCATGCCGGGGTCCGCGCTGCGGTCGCGGCGCATCAGGTCGAGCGAGGCGCCGTCCTTGCCCCAGGGCACGAAGTGCAGGATCGCCTTCAGGTCGCCGTACTCGCCGGGCTCGTCGTCCTGCTTGTGGGCGGTGGCGATCAGACAGTCGCCGTCGGTGGCGTCACCGATGCGGCCGAGCGCCATGGAGAAGCCGCGCTCGGTGTCGGTGCCCCGCCAGTCCTCCGCCGCGCGGCGGATACGGTCCAGCTCGCCGTCGCTCAGGTCACGGACACGCCGTACCCGGGTTTCGTAGCCGGCCCGCTCGATGCGCTTGACCATTTGTCGCACGTTGCGCATCGCGCGTCCGGCGAGCGAGAAATCCGCGACCTCCACCACCGCCTCGTCGCCCAGCTCCAGGGCGTCCAGGCCGGTCTCGCGGGTCCACACCTCGCCGCCCGTCTCCGAGCAGCCCATGACGGCGGGGGTCCAGGAGTGCGCCTTGGCCTCGTCCATGAAGCGCTCGATGGCGCCCGGCCAGGCCTCGACGTCACCGATGGGGTCGCCGCTGGCGAGCATCACGCCGGAGACGACACGGTAGGTGACCGCGGCCTTGCCGCTGGGGGAGAAGACGACCGCCTTGTCGCGACGCAGCGCGAAGTGGCCGAGGGAGTCGCGCCTGCCGTGCTTCTCCAGCAGGGCGCGCAGCTGGGACTCGTCCTGCTCGGAGAGGCGGGCGGCCGGGTGTTCGGGGCGGAACGCCAGGTAGATGGTGGTGACGGCGGTGATCCAACCGAGGGCGCCGAGGGAGAAGGCGACGGTCCAGGACGTGTTGCCCTGGTAGTCGACCGGGCCCTCGAAGCCGAACAGGCCGTAGACGACGTGCGTCAGCCGGTCGGCAAGGCTCGGATCGCCGATCGTCCGGTGCGGGTGGACGCTGACGATGATGAGTCCGAGGACGAGAGAACCGGCACTCATGAGTACGAAGTTGGTAAGAGCGCGCCACCTGCTGCGCGGATCCGGCAAGGCTGCGAACTGGTCGCGATGGAGCACCAGGGGCACGAGCAGCGCGACCGCGATGAGCACGCCGACCAGCGAGTGCCGGTACGCGAACTGCGCCACCGCGCCTGCCGGCAGCAGCGCCACCGCGGCCCGCCACGCCCGGCGTTTGCGCCGTTTGAGCCCGTGCGCGAGCAGCAGCAACAGCACGCCGGCACTGAGCGAGAGCGCCGCGGCGAAGGGCCCGAACGAGCCCGGGAGCACCTCGGCGATGGCGTGCATACGGCTGTGACGGAAGCGCGGGAACACACCCGCCGCGATGTTCAGGACGCCCACGAGGGCGGCCGCCCTGCTGACGAAGGCGGGAACGGCCTCGGGGCGCGGGCCGCGGAGTATGCGCCGCGCCCGGCTTGATCGGCCCGGAACCTCGCCCGACATTTCCCCATCTATCCTGACAGACATCGCATCCCGTAGTTCTGCGAGAGACCTTGAACCCGGGCCCGATCGGGCATCCGGCGACATTGCGCCCTCTAGGACGGTGTCTGGGGGAGGGAGGTTCACTCCCCACCGGAAAGTCGGGTCAAAGGCCAAGGAAAGCCCCGGGCAAACTCTCGCGACGGCGTGAGGGTCGGTGCCGGGCGGAAAGCGCAGGCAGGAAACAGCCCATGGGTCTCACGAGCAACAAGGTGCTGGCGCTGACGATCGTCCTCGCCATCGTTCTCTTCGTCGGCACGGTGTGGCTGTGGCCACGGCTGGCGCGGCAGAGCTGGCGGGCCGTCGGCGGACGGGTCGGTCTGATGCTCGCCACCCAGTTGGGGCTCTTCGCCTCCGTGGGCCTCGCCGCCAACCAGGCTTTCGGGTTCTACGCCAGTTGGGCGGACCTGTTCGGCCAGGAGACGGACCAGGGCATCGTCGTCGACCACGCCGCGGGCGGCGCCACCAGCGGCCCGATACAGGTGCTGTCCTCGTCGAGCCTGCAGGGAGTGCGCGGCAGGAGCCCGCAGACGGCCGGACAGATCCAGAAGGTCGACATCATCGGCCGCAAGAGCCACATCGCCACGCCGGCGTTCGTCTATCTGCCGCCGGAGTACTTCCAGCCGCAGTACCGCACGCGTACGTTCCCGGCGGCGGTCGTCCTGACCGGCTACCCGGGCACGGCGCAGGCGCTGGTGGACAAGCTGCGCTATCCGCACACGGCGCAACAGCTGGCCAAGGGCGGTCGGATGCAGCCGATGATCCTGGTGATGATGCGGCCGACCGTGGCTCCGCCGCGGGACACCGAGTGTGTGGACATCCCGGGCGGGCCGCAGGCGGAAACGTTTTTTGCCCAGGACCTGCCGGAGGCCGTCCTCGCGCACTACCGGGCCGGCAAGCGGCCGGGCAGCTGGGGCATCATCGGCGATTCCACGGGCGGCTACTGCGCGCTCAAGGTCGCCATGCACCACCCCAACGTGTACGCCGCTGGTGCGGGCCTTTCGCCGTACTACAAGGCGCCGATCGACCCCACCACCGGTGACCTCTTCCATGGCGACAAGAAGCTGCAGAACCGTGCCGACCTGAACTGGCTGCTCCAGCACGAGCAGGCGCCGGACACCTCGCTGCTCGTCACCAGCAGCAAGGTCGGCGAGCACAACTACAAGGACACGCTGAAGTTCATCGCGCGCGTGCAGGCCACGAACCGGACCCGGATCTCGTCGATCATCCTCGACAGCGGCGGCCACAACTTCAACACCTGGCGCCGTGAGATCCCGGCGACGCTGCAGTGGATGAGCGGACGCCTCACCGACCGCTGAGCCGCCCTGCCCCTGATATCCCGTGAAGCCGGTGATGTGGCCGTGTTTTTACGGGGCGGGGGCCCACGATTCGCCTACGCGCGGTAAGTTTCTGGCCATGCCACGTGGACGCCATCGCCATTCCCCGCCTTTGCACCGGGTGCTGCCTCCCTCGGCGATCGCCGGTGTCTCCGTCGTCTGCGCGCTGGGTCCCTGGGTGTTCTCCGAGGCCATGGCGCTGCGCGCCCTGGCCGCCGCCGCAGCCGCGACGGCGGTCGTCGGCGCGGTCGTGATGCGCCGTTGGGACACGCAGGCGGGCAAGCAGGTCGCCGAGCTCACACGCGCGCGTGCCGGCGACGAATGGCGATACGAGGAACGGGTCGCCGAACTGGAGACCGACCTGGAGGAGTCGCGCGAGCTGCGCGCGAAGCTGGAACAGCGGCTGCGCGCCAGGCGCGCGGAGCTGGCGGGTCTGCGCAACGAGCACGCGGCCCTGCTGCGCCGGTACGCCACGGCGGAGACCGAGCGCGCGACCGCCCTGGAGGGACGCAGGCTGCTGGAGATCGAGGCGGCCGTACCCTCGTCCGCGCTCGCACTGCCGCCCGCGCACCGCGCCGAGCCGGAGCCGGCCGAGGCGGGTACGGACTTCGGGGACGACTCGTCGGCGCGCGCGGTGTTCTCGCCCGAGGGCGTACGGCTGTACCGCAAGGCCCTGACGGCCCTGGCCCGGTTCGACGGCGAGGCCGCGGCCGAGTCCGTGCCGGAGCCCACGAAGGAGACCGCGCAGGAGACCGCTGCGGAGAGCGACGAGGCTGTGGCCCTCGAAGCCGCGGCTCTTGAGGCCGAGGTTTCCGAGGACACGGCACCCGGGCCGGTGGCCGTCGAGGACGACGCCGATGAGGCGAAGCCCGGTGCGCACGTGGTCCTGACGGGCAAGGCCGATGTGCGCCGGTCCGGCGAGGGCGAGACGGACTCCGCTGCCAAGCCGGAAGGCGTCGCGGAGGCCGCCGGAAACGTCACTGCGGAAGACGCCGGGGAAGCCGCGGCCGTCGGTGTGACGGCCGCCGCCGGCGCTTCCCGGAGCGAGGCCGGTGCGCCGGCCGCCCAGGAGGACGAGGCACAGGGGAAGCCCGTGGCGGCCGACGGGCACGCGCGCGCGGCCGCCACCTCCACGGCACCTGCCGAATCCGCCCAGCACGCGGGCCGGCCGGCTGCCGGGCATTTCACGGTGCCGACCGCCGTGGCCGTCGTACCGGCGGCGCCCGCGCGGCGCCCGGTCGTCGAGGGCGGTTTCGACTTCTTCGGCACCCAGAAGAGCGCACCGCACACCGCGCTGGACTCCGTGCAGAACGAGGACCTCGCCGACGTCGTCGGCCCGGAGGCCCTCGCCGTCCACAAGGCCGAGGCCGAAGCCGAGTTCAAGCCCGCCGGCCCGCCGGAGGGCGGCGCCGGCCAGGTCATCGACCTGACCGCGCACGACGAGACCGAGCAGATCGACGTCCAGGGGCTGCGCAGCGCCGCCTCCTGAGTCCGTACGAGGCACAGGGCCCGGCTTCCCGAGGAGGGGAGCCGGGCCCTGTGCCGTCCGGGGTCATTCCGGGGTCATTCCGAGGACATCCAGCGGTCGGGGCGGGCGTCCCGCCGGCCCGTACGGGATCTCTCCGCCTGGGCGTGCAGGAGCCGTGCGGCCTCCTGGGCGTCCCGCAGACGGGCTGTCACGGTCTTGTCGGCTCCGGTGTCCACATGGACGTCCGCGAGCCGCCAGAGGCGCTGCCAGGGCCCCTGACTCAGTCGTACGCTCTGCACCTTGGCGTGCGGGACCAGGGAGAGGCTGCGGTGCAGCAGGCCGTGCCGGGCGGCGAACACCGTGTCGGTGACCGCGAGGCGATGGCCGCGCCACCGCACCGGCACGCACCAGCGGGCCCGCCGCGGCGGGCGCGACAACTCCTGAGGCACCGTCACGCCGGGCAGTACGCGCGCGACGACCGACTCGGCGATCGGGCGCGGGGCGACGGGCACCAGCACCGAGTTCTTGGACCCGGCCACGTCCAGTTCCACGCGCACCCAGCCGAGCCGCCGCCACAGCAGCGGTTCCACGAACCGCACGGTCTGCACCCGGCCTGGCGGGACCGTCTCATGGGTACGGTCGAGCAGCCCGTGGTCGATGCGCAGTCCGTCCGGCGACTCGCTCACCTTCCAATCGAACTCGCCGGCGAACCGTCCCGCGCTTCTCGCGCCGGCCGCGCCGAACAGCGGGAGGGCGGTGGCGAGGACCGTCCACAGGTTGTGGGTGGTGAGCCACATCACGGTCGGTACGACGAGCGCGGCGCACAGGGAGCCCCAGGTGGCGCCCGTCAGCACCAGGGAGAGGGCGAGCGCGCGCGGGGGGACGCGCAGCAGTTCGTGCGCCGGCGCCTCGCCGACTTCACGGGCCGTCTCGGGTGCGAAACCCGCCGCGCGCGCGAGCAGCTCCGCGCGCAGGGCGCGCGCCTCCTGCTCGCTCAGGAAGGCCAGTTCGTCCTTGTCATCGGCGCCCACGACATCGATCCGCAGCTTCGCCACGCCCGCAACGCGCGCGAGGAGGGGACGGGAGACGTCCACGGCCTGGATGCGCTCCAGCCGGATGTGCGCGGTGCGCCGGAACAACAGGCCGGTCCGGATGCGCAGTTCGGTGTCGGTGACCGCGAAGTGCGTGAACCACCAGGACAGGAAGCCGTAGAGGCCGGCGAGCGGCACCAGTACCGCGAGGCCCAGCACCAGCACGGTGGTGGTCAGCCGCGCCAGCTGCTGCTGCGCCCCGTCCGGATCGTGGACCGCCCATCCGGCGAGTACGGCGACCGGTGCCCACGCCCGCCTGAAGGGCGTGAACGGGTGCAGCCGGCGCTCGACCACGGCCGCGCGCCCCTCAGGGCCTTCTGCGCTCCCTGCGCCCCCTGGGTCCTGAGCGTTCCCAGCGCTCGCGGTGCCGTCCGCGCCACCCGCGCGGTCAGCGGCGGGTATGCGGGTTTCGGCGTCGCCGGAGTCGTCGGCGTCGCTGTGGTCCGGGCCCGTGCTGTGGTCCGCGGTCGTCACAGTCCCGCCGATCGCGCCTGGCCCAGCTCGGTGAGTCGGTCACGCAGCCGTTCCGCCTCGGCCGGGTCCAGGCCGGGGATGGTGGCGTCGGTCGCGGCGGCCGCTGTGTGCAGCTGCACGGTGGCCAGCCCGAAGCGCCGCTCGATGGGACCGGAGGTGACCTCCACCAGCTGCATCCGCCCGTACGGCACCACCGTCTCCTCGCGCCACAGGACACCGCGGCTGATGAGCAGGTCGTCCGCGCGCTCGGCGTACCGCCACGAGCGCCAGTTGCGCGCCACCAGTCTCCAGCACCATGCGGCCGTCGCCGCCGGCAGCAGCGCGAAGCCCGCCCAGGCGGGCCCCACGAGCAGGCCCAGCAGCAGCCCTGTGGCGAGCGCGAGCCCGGCCATCCACACCACCACGAGCAGCCGGCGCACCCGCACCAGAGCGGGCTGCAGTCCCCGCCACACCAGCTCTTCCCCCGGTATCCCGGTCTCCTCCGGGCTCCCCGTCTCCATGAGGCCAGCGTACGTAGGGGAAACTGGGGCCATGACTCCTACGACGGAGACCACGGTCGGGATCGGCGGTGCCGCGGAGAGCACCGACATGGTGCTCAACATCGGGCCCCAGCATCCGTCCACGCACGGCGTGCTGCGGCTCAGGCTGGTGCTGGACGGGGAGCGCATCGTGCACGCGGAGCCGGTGATCGGCTATATGCACCGCGGCGCCGAGAAGCTCTTCGAGGCGCGCGACTACCGGCAGATCATCATGCTCGCCAACCGCCACGACTGGCTCTCGGCGTTCTCGAACGAGCTGGGTGTCGTCCTCGCGGTGGAGCGGATGCTCGGCATGGAAGTGCCCGAGCGGGCGGTGTGGACGCGCACGCTGCTCGCCGAGCTGAACCGCGTGCTGAACCACCTGATGTTCCTCGGCTCCTACCCGCTGGAGCTGGGCGGCATCACCCCGGTGTTCTACGCGTTCCGCGAGCGCGAAGTCCTCCAGAACGTCATGGAGGAGGTCTCCGGCGGCCGTATGCACTACATGTTCAACCGCGTCGGCGGCCTCAAGGAGGACCTGCCGGCCGGCTGGACCGCACGCGCGCGTGCCGCCGTCGCCGCCGTGCGCTCGCGCATGGACGTCTTCGACGACCTGGTGCTCGGCAACGAGATCTTCCGGGGGCGCACGCGCGGAGTCGGTGCGCTGACGCCGGAAGCGGTGCACGCCTACGGCGTGAGCGGGCCCATCGCGCGCGGCTCGGGCGTCGACTTCGACCTGCGTCGTGACGAGCCGTACCTGGCGTACGGCGATCTCCAGGACACCCTGAAGGTCGTCACCCGGGGCGAGGGTGACTGCCTCGCCCGCTTCGAGGTGCTCCTGGAGCAGACCCACAACGCCCTCGACCTCGCCGACGCCTGCCTGGACCGGCTCGGCGAACTGCCGCCCGGACCGATCAACCAGCGGCTGCCGAAGGTGCTGAAGGCGCCCGAGGGCCACACGTACGCCTGGACCGAGAACCCGCTCGGCATCAACGGCTACTACCTGGTCAGCAAGGGCGAGAAGACGCCGTACCGGCTGAAGCTCCGCTCGGCCTCGTACAACAACATCCAGGTGCTGACCGAGCTGCTGCCGGGGACGCTGGTGGCGGACATGGTGGCGATCCTGGGCTCGATGTTCTTCGTGGTCGGCGACATCGACAAGTAGGTCGGCCTCGGGCAACCGGCCGGCTCAGGCGAGCGGGTCCGCGATCCCGACCGGCTGGATCAGCCAGCCGAAGTCGCCGAGACCACCCGGGGCGGTGAGTTCGGCGGCCTCCCCGGCGCTCGCGAGGGCGCGCACGTAGGCGGCGGGGTCCGTAGAGGCCAGCGCGAGCGGGGGGCGTGCGCTGGTGAGGTCCAGGGCGCGCAGAGCAGCGCGCTGAGTGAGAAGGCGCGCGGCGGGAAGCGTGCGCGCTGCGTTGGAGGGCGCCTGCGCCGTTCCAGACGGCGTGCGCAGCTGATTCCGCGCCGCTCCGGGGGGCGGCGTGCGCGCCTCGTCATCCGGCTCGTCGGAACGCGTAGGCGCCGTGGGAGCCGCCGCGCACGCGTCCAGTGCGACGTGCGCCGTGATGTCGCACGACCCGTCCGGCACGGGCGCCGTCTCACGCCCCTCCCGGAAGCCGGTGAGCGTCCCGAACGGGGGGCGCGCGTCGAGGGCGTGGGCGTAGTCCACGGCCACCGCGAGCCCGCGCACCACCCGGTCCACCGCCGACGCCCATGCCAGGTCCCTGGGCAGCCCGATCTCCGCGCGCAGCCCCTCCTCGGCCGGCAGCGGCCACCATCGATCGAGCCAGTCCGCCTCGGCGCCGGTCACCGGCGCTCCGAGGCGCTCGGTGCCGTCGTCGCCGACGAGCACCAGCCGGGGCACCCCTGAGGGGTCGACCTCGGCGACGTCCACGGGCACGTTGTCCAGCCACTCGTTGGCGAACAGCAGCCCCGTGACGGCGGCCGGGGGCGTGTCCAGCCACGTGATCCGTCCATTGAGTGCGGCCGGGCGGCCGGCGAGTTCCACGGCGTACGCGCGCGTGCGGGCGGAAACCTCGGACGGCAGGGCGGCCAGCACCCCGGTGACCAGTTCGCCGCGCCCCGCCCCCATGTCGATGAAGTCCAGCTCCGGCGGCTGTCCCAGCGCCTCGTCGACCCGGCACAGCAGCCGCGCCACGGCCTGCGCGAACAGCGGGGAGGCGTGCACGGAGGTACGGAAGTGGCCGGCGGGGCCCTCCGGGCGGCGATAGAAGCCGCCGGGACCGTACAGCGCCGCCTCGGTCGCCGCGCGCCAGCCGTGCCGTTGCGTCACCTCGGGCGGGCCGTGCCGGTCGCGGGGCGCGTCCGGGGCGCGGGCGCCGGGCTCGTCGCCCGCGGGCCGTTCCGCTTCCGGTGCCGTCTCATCCGTCACCGGAACAGACTAGGCGCACAGATGATCACTTCCTCCACCTTGCGGAGTACGCGCGCCGGGCGGGGATCGGCCCTCCGGTTGACCCCTGCACGCATCCGGTTTCCCTACTCTGGGTTACGTGCAGCGCCTCTATGACTTCCTCCGCCGCCACCCGACCTGGGTCGACAGCTTCTGGGCCGTCGCCCTGCTCGGGTTGTCCGGCCTGAGCGTGGTCAATCTGAACGGGGCGCCGGGACAGCACGGGTCGGTCGCCGCGGCGATCACCGTGACCGTCATCCTGTGCGTCGTCGTCGCGCTGCGCCGCCGTTACCCGGAGCCGATGCTGCTGGTCGCGTGCGCGACCGGGCTGGCCCAGCTGGTCCTGGACGTGGGGACGACCCTCGCGGACTTCGCCATGCTGGTGATCACCTACACCGTCGCTGCGGTCGGCGCCCGCTGGGCCTCGCGGCTCGCGCTGGCCGTCAGCCTCGTCGCGGCGACCCTCGCGCAGATCCGCTGGCCGGCGCCGGAGTCCAGCTTCGCCGGGCAGATCGCCATCGCGGTCTTCCAGACGGTGCCCTTCGCGCTTGCCTGGGTGCTCGGTGACTCCATGCGCACCCGGCGTGCCTACTTCGCCCAGCTGGAAGAGCGCGCGGCCCGCCTGGAGAAGGAGCGCGAGGCGCAGTCGAAGGTCGCGGTCGCCGCCGAGCGCGCCCGTATCGCGCGCGAGCTGCACGACGTCGTCGCGCACAACGTGTCGGTGATGGTGGTGCAGGCCGACGGCGCCGCCTACGTCCTCGACACCGCCCCCGACCAGGCCAAGAAGGCCCTGGAGACGATCTCCTCCACCGGCCGTCAGGCCCTTGCCGAGATGCGCCGCCTGCTGGGTGTGCTGCGCACCGGCGAGCACCAGGAGAGCGGGGAGTACGTCCCCCAGCCCGACGTCGAGCAGATCGACGACCTCATCGAGAAGTGCCGCAGCGCCGGCCTCCCGGTCGACTTCAAGGTCGAGGGCACCCCGCGCCCGCTGCCCAGCGGTGTGGAGCTGACCGCGTACCGGATCGTGCAGGAGGCGCTCACCAACACCCGCAAGCACGGCGGGCCCAACGCGGGCGCGAGCGTGCGGCTGGTCTACTTCGACGACGGGCTCGGCCTGCTCGTCGAGGACGACGGCAAGGGCGCCCCGCACGAGCTGTACGAGGAGGGCGGCGCGGACGGCCAGGGACACGGCCTGATCGGTATGCGCGAACGGGTGGGCATGGTCGGCGGCACCCTGGACGCCGGCCCCCGCCCGGGCGGAGGATTCCGCATCAGCGTCCTGCTCCCGCTCAAACCGGCGCACTGACGCAGCCGCACGCCCCGTGCTGACACCTGTAACACCCGCACCACCCCCGCACCACCCCCGCACCACCCTCGCACCGAACGAAAGAGGCCCGATGACGATCCGCGTGATGCTCGTCGACGACCAGGTGCTGCTGCGCACCGGGTTCCGGATGGTGCTCGCCGCCCAGCCGGACATGGAGGTCGTCGCGGAGGCGGGCGACGGCGTCGAGGCTCTGCAGGTGCTCGCGGCCACGGCCGTCGACGTCGTCCTGATGGACGTCCGTATGCCGAAGCTGGACGGCGTGGAGACCACACGGCGGATCTGCAGCGAGCCCGATCCGCCCAAGGTGCTGATCCTGACCACGTTCGACCTGGACGAGTACGCCTTCTCCGGGCTGAAGGCGGGCGCCTCCGGCTTCATGCTCAAGGATGTGCCGCCCGGTGACCTGCTGGCGGCCATCCGCGCGGTGCACAGCGGTGACGCGGTCGTGGCGCCCTCCACCACCCGGCGGCTGCTGGACCGCTTCGCGCCGATGCTGCCCTCCGCCGGCAGGGAGCCGCAGCACAAGGAGCTGGAGCGGCTCACCGAGCGGGAGCGCGAGGTGATGATCCTGGTCGCGCAGGGCCTGTCCAACGGTGAGATCGCGGCCCGGCTGGTGCTGAGCGAGGCGACGGTGAAGACCCATGTGGGGCGCATCCTGACCAAGCTCGGCCTGCGCGACCGGGTGCAGGTGGTGGTGCTGGCCTACGAGACGGGCCTGGTCCGCGCGGGCGGCCACGGCTGAGCCAGGCCCACCACGGTCGAGCCCCGGCGCAGGCCCCCGGCCCTGGCTGAAGCCCGAGAGCTACAGCTACGGCTACGCCCTGGTCGAGGCGGAGCCAGCGCAGGTCAGCGCAGGACGCCTTCGATGAAGTCACTGCCCAGCCGGGCCACCGCCGTCAGGTCCAGCTGGTGCTGGACGTACCGGCCGCGGCGGCAGTCGGTGATCAGGCCCGCTTTCTTCAGCACCGCCAGGTGCCGGGATATCTCGGGCGCCGACATACCGTGCGCGTCGGCCAGTTCGCTCGTGGTGTGCGGGGCGCGCGCCAGATGCCGGCACAGCCGCATCCGCACCGGGTGGGCCAGCGCCTCCATACGGCGGGTGAGCTGCTCCACGGACGGGGCCTGCGGGCGGGAGCCGCTCGCCGGATAGGAGATCGACGGCTGCCAGCCGAAGCGGTGCAGGACCAGGACATGCGGCCAGCCGAGGCTGGTCGGCACCAGGACCAGACCGCCGTCGCCCGTGGCGGTGCGGCCCACCGAGAGCTTGTCGATCGTGATGAGCGCGGCCGCCTCGTCCAGCGAGACGGCCTGGGAGAGGGACGCGAGGGCCTCGGCGAGACCCGCGCGGCGCAGCAGTTCCGTCTTGTGCCGGGCGTCCGCGGCGAGCTGCGGCTGGATACGGGCCCAGGTGTCGGCGAAGAACGCCTCGTCGCAGTCGAGCATCAGCTGCCGGAACCAGGCGCGGACCATCGGCGGGTCCTCCAGCAGCCGGCGCGTGAACCGCTCCTGTACGGCACCGCGTGCGGCGGCCATCTCCAGAGAGCGACGGCGCAGCTCCGGGTCGTCCAGCGGGCCGGGACCCTGGACGTCGTAGCGCAGCTGGCAGGTGAACTCCAGGGCGGCGCTGACGAACTGTCCGTCCGTCAGCTTGTCCAGCAGGTCCAGCTCCTCCGCGAGCGTGCCGCCGGGCAGGGCGCGGCCGCCGGGGATGCCCGCGAACGGGGCGAACACGTCCGAGAACGTCGTACGCCACAGGAAGTCCGCCTCACACAGCCGGTCGGCCAGACAGGGGTCCAGCCGGGACGAGACGGCGGTCGCCCAGCCCTGCAGGGCGGGGTGGTGACCGGGCTCGCTGAGGGCGTGCAGCGCCATGCCCAGCTCCGCCAGCGGAGCGGGCACGACGGAGACCCGCTCCACAGGAAGCCCGGTGATGTCGATGGTCACGCTCATGCCGTCCATCGTGCACCCCGCCACTGACAGCGGCGCCGTGGATTGACGGCAGCCGTCAATCCACGCGACAGCCGTCCTGGCCAGGGGCAGGCTGGACGCACCGGGGCAGCCGCGGAGCCCGAACGGTCACCGAGTGGTCGGTGGCCAGTCCTCGTCCCGAGACCTTCCGAGAGCGATCCGTCATGAGCATCACCCAGCAGTACCTCCTCGACAGCTACCGCGCCCGCGTGCTCGGCGAGCCGGAGCCGCCCGCGCCCGGCCGGCACGATGCCGATGTGGTGCGTGAAGTGCGCGACTACCGGCGCTTCAGCGCGGTCATCGCCGAGCGCCCTGCGCGTGGGCGCGTGCGCTACGCCCTGCGCCGGTGGCTGCGCCCACGCGCCCTGTGATCACGGGGCGGGCAGCCGCTCCACGAAGTCGGCCACGGCCGCGTGTACGTCGTCAGCCGTCCACTCCAGGCCCGCCGCGCCGACCGTGACCTCCGTGAACGCGAGGTCGGGTCCGCCGTGGGCCCAGGCGCGTGCGAACAGGCCCACCGAGGTCTCCTCCATCTGCCGTACCGCGGCCTCGGCCGGCACGTCGGGGGCGTACGGCAGCCAGACCCGGAACTCGTGGGTGTGCGGCACCTCCGGGTGCACGCGCGCCCACGGCAGCCCGGCCGCGGCGAATCCCTCGCGCAGCGCGGCGGCCACCACGCGCGCGTGCCGCACGTAGTCCGGCAGCCGGGGCAGCTCCGTCTCCAGCCCGGCAAGCGCCGACAGCGCCGTCGGGAACTGCTGGAAGACCATCCCGCCGTACCGGTGCCGCCAGGTCTTCGCCTCCTCGATCAGGGTCCTCGGGCCGGCCAGCGCGGCGCCGCCGAAGCCGCCGAGGGACTTGTAGAACGACACGTAGACGGTGTCGGCGAGGCCGGCGATCTCGTCCAGGGGGCGGCCGAAGTGCACGGTGGTCTCCCACAGGCGCGCGCCGTCGAAGTGCACCACCGCGTCGCGCTCCCGCGCCGCCTCGACGACCTCGGTCAACTCCTCCCACGTGGGCAGCAGATAACCGGCGTCCCGGAGCGGCAGTTCCAGCATCAGCGCGCCGAAGGGCTCGTCGAAGTCGCGTATCTCCGCGGCCGTGGGCAGCCGGGGCTCGCTCGTCACCCTCACCGGGCGCAGGCCGCTGACCTGGCTGAACGCATTGCGTTCATGAACTTCGGGGTGGCCGAGGGGGTGCAGGGCGACCGTGGGGTCGCCGGTGCGGGCCGCCCAGCAGCGCAGCGCCACCTGTTGGGCCATCGTGCCGGTCGGGAAGAAGGCGGCGGCCTCCGTTCCGAGCAGGCCAGCGACCCGCTCCTCCAGGGCGGCCACGATCCGGCCGCCGTACATGTCCACCTGTTCGTCCAGGTCGTAGACCTGTGGGGCCGTTTGTGCCAGCCAGTCAAGCCGTTCCCGGATCGTGGCCTCGAAGGCGGGCCGCCACAGCACGCGGCCTGCCCCTCGGAGAGCGGCCAGGCGCCGCTCGTACGTCGATCGTTTCGCGTCCATCGATCGTTTCGCGTCCTGTTCCGCCGTATCGCTCATGCGCGCGATCATCCCCCGCGCCACGGCGGTACGACGACGTGGTGAAACCCACAGCCTGTGGACGACCGATCCGCTCCGGACCGAGATAGCGTTAACATGACGAGAAATCGTCCGGTACCCAGAGCGGACTGGAACGGGAAGGCCTCCGTCGCGTGAGTACAGTCCAGCAGCCAGACCTCAAGGACCGCCCCGCGCGGCTCACCGTCGGCGTCGTCGGCGCCGGCCGCGTGGGCCCCGCGCTCGCCGCGTCCCTCCAGCTCGCCGGGCACCGCCCGGTGGCCGTCTCCGGTGTCTCCGACGCCTCCCGAAGGCGCGCCGAGACCATGCTCCCGGGCGTGCCGCTGATGCCGCCCGCCGAGGTCCTCGAGCGCGCCGACCTGGTGCTGCTCACCGTCCCCGACGACGTCCTGCCCGAATTGGTCGGCGGACTCGCCGAGACCGGCGCGGTACGGCCGGGACAGCTGCTCGTGCACACCTCAGGGCGGTACGGCGCGCAGGTGCTCGACCCCGCCACGCGCGCGGGCGCGCTGCCGCTGGCGCTGCACCCGGCGATGACCTTCACCGGCACCCCCGTGGACGTCCAGCGCCTGGCCGGCTGCTCCTTCGGCGTCACCGCGCCCGAGGAACTTCGGCTGGCCGCCGAGGCCCTCGTGATCGAGATGGGCGGCGAACCGGAGTGGATCAGCGAGCAGAACCGCCCGCTCTACCACGCGGCCCTCGCGCTCGGCGCCAACCACCTGGTGACCCTGGTCGCGCAGTCCATGGAACTGCTGCGCACGGCAGGCGTCGAGGCGCCCGACCGGATGCTCGGCCCGCTGCTCGGCGCCGCCCTGGACAACGCGCTGCGCTCGGGCGACGCGGCGCTCACCGGGCCCGTCGCGCGCGGGGACGCCGGCACGGTCGCCGCACACATCACCGAGCTGCGCAGGCACGCCCCGCAGACCGTCGCGGGCTATGTCGCGATGGCCCGCGCGACCGCCGACCGGGCGCTCGCGCACGGCCTGCTGAAGCCCGAACTCGCCGAGGACCTCCTCGGCGTGCTGGCCGACGGGGCCGGCGGCACCAGAGGCACTCACGGCACCGAGGGGAACGACCGATGACCACCGCCCTGCTGAGCACCGCCGCCGCGCTGCACGCACGCGTACGCGGCGGCCGTCGTGCCGTCGTGATGACCATGGGCGCCCTGCACGAGGGCCACGCCACCCTGATCCGCAGCGCGCGCGAGATCGCCGGCCCGGACGGCGAGGTCGTCGTCACCGTCTTCGTCAACCCGCTGCAGTTCGGCGCGGGCGAGGACCTGGACCGCTACCCGCGCACCCTCGACGCCGACCTGAAGCTTGCCGAACAGGCCGGCGCGGACGCCGTGTTCGCGCCCTCCGCGGTCGAGGTCTACCCCGGCGGCGACCCTCAGGTCCGCATCGCCGCGGGCCCCATGGGCGAACGCCTGGAGGGCGCCTCGCGGCCCGGTCACTTCGACGGCATGCTCACCGTCGTCGCCAAGCTGCTGCATCTCACCCGCCCCGACGTGGCCCTGTTCGGGCAGAAGGACGCCCAGCAGCTGGCGCTTATCCGGCGCATGGTGCGGGATCTGAACTTCGGCGTCGACATCGTCGCCGTGCCGACCGTGCGCGAGGCGGACGGGCTCGCCCTGTCCAGCCGTAACCGCTACCTCTCGCCGGAGGAGCGGCTGACCGCGCTCGCGCTGTCCCGCGCGCTGTTCGCCGGCTGCGACCGGCACGCCGCGCAGGAGGCGCTGCGTGCGCGTGCCCGCGAAGTGCCCTCCACCCAGGCGCGTGCCGAGGCGCTGAGCGCCCTCGGGGAGTCCCGTGCGGCGGCCGACGCGCACGCGGTCGCCACGGCGTCCCCGGGCGGCCCGGCGGCCGTCCGCGCGGCCGCCCGCCAAGTGCTGGACGAGGCCGCGCGTTTCGTCCCGCCGCTCGAACTGGACTACCTCGCCCTCGTCGACCCCTCCGACTTCACGGAGATCGGCGCCGGCTTCACCGGCGAGGCCGTCCTCGCCGTCGCCGCGCGGGTCGGCAAGACCCGGCTGATCGACAATCTCCCTCTCACCTTCGGAGCCGCCTCGTGACCAGCACAGGCACCAGCACAGGCACCAGTACAGGCATACGACTGCACGCGCCCGCCCCCGGCTGGGCCATCTCCGCGGACGTGATCGTCGTCGGCTCCGGAGTGGCCGGCCTGACCGCGGCGCTGCGCTGCGAGGCCGCGGGCCTGACGACCGTCGTCGTCACCAAGGCCCGCCTGGACGACGGCTCCACGCGCTGGGCGCAGGGCGGCATCGCCGCCGCCATCGGCGAGGGCGACACACCCGAACAGCACCTGGAGGACACCCTGGTGGCCGGCGCGGGCCTGTGCGACGAGGACGCCGTACGGATCCTCGTCACCGAAGGCCCTGACGCCGTACGGCGACTGATCTCCACCGGCGCCCACTTCGACACCGACGACGAGGGCGACATCCACCTCACGCGTGAGGGCGGCCACCACCGGCGCCGCATCGCGCACGCGGGCGGCGACGCGACCGGCGCGGAGGTCTCCCGCGCGCTCGTGGAGGCCGTACGCGCGCGTGGGCTGCACACCATCGAGAACGCGCTCGTGCTGGACCTGCTGACCGACGCCGAGGGCCGTACGGCCGGTGTCACGCTGCATGTGATGGGCGAGGGCCAGCACGACGGCGTGGGCGCCGTGCACGCCCCCGCGGTGGTCCTCGCGACCGGCGGCATGGGCCAGGTGTTCGCCGCGACCACCAACCCGTCCGTGTCGACCGGTGACGGCGTGGCGCTGGCACTGCGCGCGGGCGCGGAGATCTCCGACCTGGAGTTCGTGCAGTTCCATCCGACCGTGCTGTTCACCGGCGCGGACGCCGAGGGCCAGCAGCCGCTGGTCTCCGAGGCGGTGCGCGGCGAGGGCGCCCATCTGGTCGACGCCGACGGCGTGCGCTTCATGGTCGGGCAGCACGAGCTGGCCGAGCTGGCGCCGCGGGACATCGTCGCCAAGGGCATCCTGCGACGGATGCTGGAGCAGGGCGCCGAGCACATGTACCTCGACGCCCGGCACTTCGGCGCCGACATGTGGGAGCACCGCTTCCCGACCATCCTGGCCGCCTGCCGCGCCAACGGCATCGACCCGATCAGCGAGCCCATCCCGATCGCCCCGGCGGCTCACTACGCCTCCGGAGGCGTCCGCACCGACGCGACGGGCCGCACGACCGTGCCCGGCCTGTACGCGTGCGGCGAGGTCGCCTGCACCGGCGTGCACGGCGCCAACCGGCTCGCCTCCAACTCCCTCCTCGAAGGCCTCGTCTACGCCGAGCGGATCGCCGACGACATCGCCGCCGCCCGTGCCGAGAACGGCCTCCACGCGCGCGTGCCCGCGCCGGTCCCGCACCCCGAGAAGCCCGCGCACCCGCTGCTCGCCCCCGAGGCACGGTTCGCCATCCAGCGGATCATGACCGAGGGCGCCGCCGTGCTGCGCTCCGAGGAGTCCCTCGCCGGCGCCGCCGAACAGCTCCAGCGGCTGCACACCGACGCCCGTGACGCGCTCGCCGAGAACGGCAAGACCGCCGAGCCCGGTGTCGACACCTGGGAGGCCACCAACCTCCTGTGCGTCGCCCGGGTCCTGGTCGCCGCCGCGCGGCTGCGTGAGGAGACCCGCGGCTGCCACTGGCGCGAGGACACCGGCGAGCGCGACGACGCCCACTGGCGGCGCCACATCGTCGTACGGCTCAATCCTGACCGGTCGCTGGCCGTACACACCACGGACACCGCAGACTTCCCCCCTACCCGGTAGAACCCAGCGCCCAGGAGCAGTGACGAACGTGAGCACCGACGATCTTCCCCTCGCCTCCGCCGGCGGTTGCGGCGACGGCTGCGCCTGTGGCGCCGACGGTGACGAGGAGTACCTGGAGAGCGGGCTCGACCCCGCACTCGCCGAGCTGCTGGCCGCCGCCGGGCTCGACCCGATCGAGGTCGAGGACGTCGCCAACGTGGCCATCCAGGAAGATCTGGACGGCGGCGTGGACGTGACGACCGTCGCCACCATCCCCGAGGAGGCGGTGGCCACCGGCGACTTCACCGCGCGCGAGGGGGGCGTCGTGGCGGGCCTCAGGGTCGCCGAGGCCGTGCTCTCCGTGGTCTGCACCGACGAGTTCGAGGTCGAGCGGCACGTCGACGACGGCGACCGGATCGAGGCCGGGCAGAAGCTGCTGTCGGTCACCACGCGCACGCGTGACCTGCTGACCGCCGAGCGCAGCGCGCTGAACATCCTGTGCCGCCTGTCCGGCATCGCGACCGCCACGCGCGCGTGGGCGGACGAGCTGGAGGGCACGAAGACGAAGGTCCGCGACACCCGCAAGACGACCCCGGGCCTGCGTTCGCTGGAGAAGTTCGCGGTCCGCGCGGGCGGCGGCGTCAACCACCGCATGTCGCTGTCCGACGCGGCCCTGGTGAAGGACAACCACGTGGTCGCCGCCGGTGGCGTGGCGCAGGCTTTCAAGGCCGTACGGGAGAACTTCCCGGACATCCCGATCGAGGTCGAGGTCGACACCCTGCACCAGCTGCGCGAGGTCGTCGACGCGGGCGCCGACCTGATCCTGCTGGACAACTTCACGCCCGGCGAGTGCGCGGAGGCCGTCGGCATCGTCGGCGGCCGGGCGCTGTTGGAGGCCTCCGGCCGGCTGACGATCGGCAACGCGCGCGTGTACGCCGACACCGGCGTGGACTTCCTGGCGGTCGGCGCGCTCACCCACTCCTCGCCGATCCTGGACATCGGCCTGGACCTGCGCGAGGCGGAGTAACGGCGATGCTCCTCACGATCGATGTCGGCAACACCCACACCGTCCTCGGCCTGTTCGACGGCGAGGACATCGTCGAGCACTGGCGCATCTCCACGGACGCCCGCCGCACGGCGGACGAGCTGGCGGTGCTGCTCCAGGGCCTGATGGGCATGCATCCGCTGCTCGGCGAGGAGCTGGGCGACGGCATCGACGGCATCGCGATCTGCGCGACCGTCCCGTCGGTGCTGCACGAGCTGCGCGAGGTCACCCGGCGCTACTACGGCGACGTCCCCGCCGTCCTGGTCGAGCCGGGTGTGAAGACGGGCGTGCCGATCCTCACCGACAACCCCAAAGAGGTCGGCGCGGACCGCATCATCAACGCGGTCGCGGCCGTAGAGCTGTACGGCGGTCCGGCGATCGTCGTCGACTTCGGTACGGCGACCACGTTCGACGCGGTCTCCGCGCGCGGGGAGTACGTCGGCGGGGTCATCGCGCCCGGCATCGAGATCTCCGTGGACGCGCTCGGCGTCAAGGGCGCGCAGCTGCGCAAGATCGAGGTGGCCCGGCCGCGCAGCGTGATCGGCAAGAACACCGTCGAGGCCATGCAGTCCGGCATCGTGTACGGCTTCGCCGGGCAGGTCGACGGGGTCGTCAGCCGGATGGCCCGGGAGCTCGCCGACGACCCGGACGATGTGCGGGTGATCGCCACGGGCGGGCTCGCGCCGATGGTGCTGGGGGAGTCCTCGGTGATCGACGAGCACCAGCCGTGGCTGACGCTGATCGGGCTGCGCCTGGTGTACGAGCGGAACGTCTCGCGTCTGTGAGGGAGCCGGCGCCCGAGGAGCGGGCGCCGGTCTTCTCGTCTCGTGGTTTCCCGTCCCGTGGTTTCCTGTCGCGGTTTTCCTGTCGCGTGTTTTCGGGTTCCACGCGTGTGTGTCCGTGCTCCGGTGCGGTAGCCCCGGTCGAGGGAAACCGGGAGCGACACGCGGTGAAACTACGCACTAATTCGTCACTTTTGTCCGATTAGCGGTAGCGTCGCCGCATGCCCACGCCATACGGATCCCGCGGCGGCATGGCGTTCGGCGTGGAGGAGCTGCGTGTGCTCCGCCATGCCCTCGCCCTCGCCCTTCACCCCGGCCAAGCGTCCGCCGAGGACGTACAGGACATTTTCCGGCTCGCCGAGTCGCTCGACGAGGCGATGAGCGAGGGGGCAAGAATGCGCGCTTTCCTGGTGGCCGACCTCGCCCGGTACCGGGCCGCACTCCCGGGCACCGCCACCGGCTATCTCGCCCTCCTGGAGGAGGCGCTGGGCGCCGGGCACCGGCCGACGCCGGACGACCTCGCCGCACTGCGCGCGCTGCGCGGGAACCCGGTGGCGGCGGCGCTGTTGGACCGCTGTCAGAAGCTGGCCGAGCAGGACGTACGGGCCCGGTTCGCGCAGGGCGGCAGGACCGTCCCCGCTCCCGCCGTACCGCCCGCACGGACGCGCCTGATGGCCCTTCCGGGCGGCGCGGGAGAGGCCGGGGCCGGGCAGGGCGAGGAGTCGCCGAAACCCGCGCAGAAGCCCGCTCCGAAGCCCGCGCCGGCACCTGCGGAGCGGCCCGTGACGGAACCGGCCGCGCCCAAGCGGCCCATCCCGACGCCGGGGGAGGTCTTCCCGCGCCGCAAGCCGGCACCCCCGGCGGACCCGGCCGAGACCCGTCAGCTGGCCGCCGGCTGAACCACCTCCCCCGGCCCGCGCCGGGGGGTTCGCGCACCCCGCACCTTTCGCCCGGTCCGCCCTGGCTACCCTGGACTCATGGACTACGTCTCCGCGCTCGTGCCGCCGGTCGTGATGGCCGTGTTCTTCATCGGTTTGGTCAGGGTGATCGTAAAGACCCAGGGCGGCGCCGCCAAGGCCAAGGAGGACGCGGCCGTCGACGCCGCCCTCGCACGTGCGGAGAACGCGCGCCAGGCCCCCGCCGCCGGCGACGCCTGAGTTCCGTCCCGCCCCGGCGTCCGAGGCGCCGTCCCGCCCCGGCGCAGGGCCGCCGCTAGCGGGTGCGACTTCGAGTCGTACGCCCTTTTTGTTCCTATTCATGGAGTTAGCGCACGTCCGGCACGTCATTGTCGGGATCTCCCACTATTGTTCTGAGTTGTGCCTCGCCCATTGGGAGAACTCGAAGACGCGGTCATGACGCGGGTGTGGAAGTGGAACCGCCCGGTGACTGTTCGAGAAGTCCTGGAAGACCTCCAGCAGGAACGGTCGATCGCGTACACCACCGTGATGACCGTTTTGGACAATCTCCATCAGAAGGGCTGGGTGCGCCGCGAGGCCGAAGGGCGGGCCTATCGATATGAGGCCGTCTCGACGCGAGCCGCCTACGCCGCCGCCCTCATGAACGACGCCTGGTCGCAGAGCGACAACCCGGCCGCCGCTCTCGTCGCCTTCTTCGGGATGATGAGCGAGGAACAGCGTCAGGCACTCAGTGACGCCGTACGCATCGTCCAGGGTCCGGAAACCCCGGAAGCCTCCGAACCGCGGCAAGCCGAGAACCCCGGCTCGGCAGAGGGCGCGGACGGGCGATAGCGTCCGCTCATGTCAGCAGCGCGTCCCGAAGTCTCCGCAAAAGCCCTCACGGTCCGGCGTGCCCGGACCGGCGATGTGCCGGCCGTACGCAACCTCCTCGACGCCTACGTCCGTGAGCGCATCCTGCTCGACAAAGCCACGGTCACGCTTTACGAGCACATCCAGGAGTTCTGGGTCGCGGAACGCGACGACAACGCCGAGGTGGTCGGCTGCGGTGCCCTGCATGTGATGTGGGAGGACCTCGCGGAAGTCCGCACTCTCGCGGTGAAGCCCGGTCTCAAGGGCGCGGGTGTGGGCCATCAGTTGCTGGAGAAGTTGCTGCAGACCGCGCGCTGGCTCGGCGTTCGCCGGGTTTTCTGCCTGACCTTCGAAGTGGACTTCTTCGGGAAGCACGGCTTCGTGGAGATCGGGGAGACACCGGTCGACACCGATGTGTACGCGGAGCTCTTGCGTTCCTATGACGAGGGCGTCGCCGAGTTCCTGGGTCTCGAACGAGTGAAACCGAACACCTTGGGCAACAGTCGGATGCTTCTGCATCTGTGATCGTCTTTGCCCAGGTGCCCTATGTCCGAAACGCGCATGTTTCCGGGCGGAGGCGGCCGGGCGGCCCTCTGCCAGGGGTTTGTGTTTTTCCGGCAAAAGCGGTTTGCTTTCCGACGTACTGCAGTACTGCATATAACAGGGGCGGCGAAACGGCGGACGCCGCAGACCCCTGGCCCTCAACGTTATCGATGAAAGGAAATCCGGTGGCACAGAAGGTTCAGGTCCTTCTTGTCGACGACCTCGACGGCGGCGAGGCGGACGAGACGGTGACGTTCGCGCTGGACGGCAAGACGTACGAGATCGATCTCACGACCGCCAATGCGGACAAGCTGCGGGGTCTTCTCGACGCCTATGTGAAGGGCGGTCGTCGTACGGGTGGCCGTGCCTCGGGCGGACGTGGAAAGGCGCGTGCCGCTTCCGGTGGCAATCAGGACACCGCGGCGATCCGCGCCTGGGCGAAGGAGAACGGCTACGAGGTCAACGACCGCGGCCGTGTTCCCGCGTCCATTCGCGAGGCCTACGAGAAGGCCAACGGCTGAACCCGTCGGCAGGCGGTCGGCAGTCCGGCGCGCAGACGCCGCAGCCGGACCCGGTGGCACTCTGCGGCCACCGTGTCCACCAGTCGTACGAGATCGGGGGCGCTTCCCGCGCGTCCCACGGCCGGCATCGCCGGCAGCGAGGCCTCGACCTCGCCTCCAGGACCAGGGGGCCGCAGCCATACGGCGGCCCCCTGAACCGGTCCGGCCCCCGGCGCAGCGGCTCCGGGCGGCTCCGGTGTGTGCGCCCCGGCGGGTGGAAGCGGCGCCTCCATCGCGTCGCCAGCGCCCAGGACCCGCAGATCGAGGGTGACGGCGCTCCACTCCAGCCAGTCCAGCAGCCCCGGCATCTCCTCCGCGCTGCCCACGGCCACCAGAAGCTCCATCCGGTCCCCCTTGAGGGCCACCGGAGAGCCCGGCGCGAGATGCCTGAGCGCCCCCGTGCCCGCCTCGGCCGGCACGTCCAGGACGTCGAACCGCATCCCGGTGAGCAACCGCAGCGGCCGTCCGGGCACGGTCGCCCATCCCAGATCGTTCTCGTACCAGTGGCGGGTCCGGGCATCCGGGCAGACTGATGGAGCACAGGACTCCGGTTCCGGATCGAGGGGCCGGCGGGGAAGGGGGACCGTATGAGCAGCGACATCATGAGCAGCGGCATCGCGCGTCATGGGGTCCGAGGGAGCCATGGGGTCCGTGGGGGGCGAGGGGGGCGTGGGGAACGAGCCAGCCATGCCACGTGCAACCGCCCAAGCGACGGGCAAGTTACGCTGAGTGTCTTCTCGATCGCACAGAGTCCCCATGGAGGGGGGCGCGTGGGGGTGCGGAGAGGCGCAGGGTTGTTCGCCCATAGCGGAGGGAACGGGTGCGCGCGGCATGGAGTGTCGGCCCCAGCGGGTAAGACATGCCTAGTGGGAGGGGGCGACACGCAGGACGGGTCGTCTCACGTTCGCCATCGGCGTACTGACGATGAGGGTAACTGCCTGGCCTGCGGGAACATCGTCTCGCACCATCGGGTTGGAGCAGATGTCGGCGTTCGGGGTCAGGAGGCCAAGGACGGTGTCGGCAGTTGGAATGAGCGGTCCCCGCTTGCGGGACTAAGCTGCGGAAGGACAGGGAGGGGAAGTTCCCCCCACTGCCTGACCGCTCTGAGGAGCGATTAACGATGTTCGAGAGGTTCACCGACCGCGCGCGGCGGGTTGTCGTCCTGGCTCAGGAAGAAGCCCGGATGCTCAACCACAACTACATCGGCACCGAGCACATCCTCCTGGGTCTCATCCACGAGGGTGAAGGTGTCGCCGCTAAGGCCCTGGAGAGCCTCGGCATTTCGCTTGAGGCGGTCCGCCAGCAGGTGGAGGAGATCATCGGCCAGGGCCAGCAGGCCCCGTCCGGGCACATCCCCTTCACCCCCCGTGCCAAGAAGGTCCTGGAGCTGTCGCTCCGCGAGGCTCTTCAGCTGGGCCACAACTACATCGGCACGGAGCACATCCTGCTCGGCCTGATCCGTGAGGGCGAGGGCGTAGCCGCCCAGGTCCTGGTCAAGCTGGGCGCAGACCTCAACCGGGTGCGGCAGCAGGTCATCCAGCTGCTCTCCGGTTACCAGGGCAAGGAGACCGCCACCGCCGGCGGCCCGGCCGAGGGCACCCCCTCGACCTCTCTCGTCCTGGACCAGTTCGGCCGGAACCTCACCCAGGCCGCTCGTGAGTCCAAGCTCGACCCGGTCATCGGGCGCGAGAAGGAGATCGAGCGGGTCATGCAGGTGCTGTCCCGCCGTACGAAGAACAACCCGGTCCTGATCGGTGAGCCCGGCGTCGGCAAGACCGCCGTCGTCGAGGGCCTCGCCCAGGCCATCGTCAAGGGCGAGGTGCCCGAGACCCTCAAGGACAAGCACCTCTACACCCTGGACCTCGGCGCCCTGGTCGCCGGCTCCCGCTACCGCGGTGACTTCGAGGAGCGCCTGAAGAAGGTCCTCAAGGAGATCCGCACCCGCGGCGACATCATCCTGTTCATCGACGAGCTGCACACGCTGGTCGGTGCGGGTGCCGCCGAGGGCGCCATCGACGCGGCGAGCATCCTGAAGCCGATGCTGGCCCGCGGCGAACTGCAGACCATCGGTGCGACCACCCTGGACGAGTACCGCAAGCACCTGGAGAAGGACGCGGCCCTGGAGCGCCGCTTCCAGCCCATCCAGGTCGCCGAGCCGTCCCTGCCGCACACGATCGAGATCCTCAAGGGCCTGCGCGACCGCTACGAGGCGCACCACCGTGTCTCCATCACGGACGAGGCCCTGGTCCAGGCCGCCACCCTGGCCGACCGCTACATCTCCGACCGCTTCCTGCCGGACAAGGCGATCGACCTGATCGACGAGGCCGGATCCCGGATGCGGATCCGCCGGATGACCGCTCCGCCGGACCTGCGCGAGTTCGACGAGAAGATCGCCGCCGTCCGCCGGGACAAGGAGTCCGCGATCGACTCGCAGGACTTCGAGAAGGCCGCCTCCCTCCGCGACAAGGAGAAGCAGCTCCTGGCCGCCAAGGCCAAGCGCGAGAAGGAGTGGAAGGCCGGCGACATGGACGTCGTCGCCGAGGTCGACGGCGAGCTGATCGCCGAGGTCCTCGCCACGGCCACCGGCATCCCGGTCTTCAAGCTGACCGAGGAGGAGTCCTCCCGCCTGCTGCGCATGGAGGACGAGCTCCACAAGCGGGTCATCGGCCAGGTCGACGCCGTCAAGGCGCTGTCGAAGGCGATCCGCCGTACGCGCGCCGGTCTGAAGGACCCGAAGCGTCCCGGTGGTTCGTTCATCTTCGCCGGCCCGTCCGGTGTCGGTAAGACCGAGCTGTCCAAGGCGCTCGCCGAGTTCCTCTTCGGCGACGAGGACGCGCTGATCTCCCTCGACATGTCGGAGTTCAGCGAGAAGCACACGGTCTCGCGTCTCTTCGGTTCCCCGCCCGGATACGTGGGTTACGAAGAGGGCGGCCAGCTGACCGAGAAGGTCCGCCGCAAGCCGTTCTCCGTCGTCCTCTTCGACGAGGTCGAGAAGGCCCACCCGGACATCTTCAACTCGCTGCTGCAGATCCTGGAGGACGGTCGCCTGACCGACTCCCAGGGCCGGGTCGTGGACTTCAAGAACACGGTCATCATCATGACGACCAACCTCGGCACCCGGGACATCTCCAAGGGCTTCAACCTGGGCTTCGCGGCCGCGGGTGACACGAAGACCAACTACGAGCGCATGAAGAACAAGGTGTCGGACGAGCTGAAGCAGCACTTCCGCCCCGAGTTCCTCAACCGCGTCGACGACGTGGTCGTCTTCCCGCAGCTGACGCAGGAGGACATCCTGCGGATCGTCGACCTGATGATCAGCAAGGTGGACGAGCGCCTGAAGGACCGGGACATGGGCATCGAGCTGTCCCAGTCCGCCAAGGAGCTGCTGGCCAAGAAGGGTTACGACCCGGTGCTGGGCGCGCGTCCGCTGCGCCGCACGATCCAGCGCGAGGTCGAGGACACGCTGTCGGAGAAGATCCTCTTCGGCGAGCTGCGTCCCGGTCACATCGTGGTCGTGGAGACCGAGGGCGACGGCGACTCCGCCACCTTCACCTTCCGGGGTGAGGAGAAGTCGGCGCTGCCCGACGTCCCGCCGATCGAGCAGGCGGCCGGCGGTGCCGGTCCGAACCTGAGCAAGGACGCCTAAGCCTCAGGCCTCCGGCGGATCAGCCGAGTCGAAGGGGCCGGTGCCTTCGGGCACCGGCCCCTTCGCCGTACCCGGCGGACTTCAGAAGGCCCAGGGACGGGACGGCGGGGCACCACCTCGGCGTCCGGAAAGTGGGCCGCGTAGGCTCACGTGCAGGACTTCGACCCCGGCCAGCCTTGGGCCGCGCGGCATCCCGAACGCGGGGCCGAGCGGTTCCTCGCCGCATCCGACCGCCTCCAGGCTCAGACAGGCGGCGTCCAGCGGCCAGCGGTCCGGTGAATTGCTGAGGTCAATGCCGTAGATCGTGAGCATGCCGTGTTTTGCGGCCAGGTATTGCAGATATACCGGATCTCGAATCCGATGTCCTGGGCGGCCTTCAGCAGTGGCGTGACCAGTGATGACGCCAGCTTTCCGCCGATGGCTGCGGGCTCCATCCGCCACCCCCGTGGTCGTACGACGACTGAGGCGCGCGGATGGAGCCTGGCCCGGTGATGGTGCCCTGCGTCAGGACAACTGTCCGTTGTAGTCCGGCAGTTTGAAGGTCTTCTCGGCGTGGCCGCCGGAAAGGTCGGAGGCGTTGTTGCCGATGTTCGCGACGATCGTGTAGCCCTTGTTCTCGATGTCGACGCGCTGGGCGGTCTTGTAGGCGGCGACGTCCTTGAAGAGGTCGAACAGGCCGCGCACATAGAGGCCGGAGACGTCGTAGCCGTCGTGTTCCAGGTTGTACTCGGTGGGCAGGTAGATGATGCCCGGACGGGCCGTCACGAAGAACAGCTTGACGCCGTGCTCCTGGGCGTACTTCGCGACGTTCAGGACGGGCTTGTTGGCCGGCTGCGGGTAGCTGAAGCCGAAGTCGGTCTCCAGGGTGGTGTTGTCGATGTCGAAGACGATCGCCTGCTTCTCGCCCGGCTCGGCGGCGGCGATCCGCGCCTTCAGATACGGCAGGGCCTGGTCCATCACCGTCTGGCAGTCCTTCTGCCAGGTGGCGTAGTCGACCTTCGCGGCGGACGCGGCGGACGCGGCGGACGCGGTGGCCGTGGAGGCGGAGGCGTCGGTGGCGCTGCTCGCCGTCGCGGCCTGGGCCGGGGCGGCCATGGCGGCCAGGGCGGCCACGCAGACGGCGGTGGCGGACATACGGCGAGCCCAGGGGCCTCTGGTCATCGGTGGGGGTTCCTCTCACGTCCGGACGCATGACGTAAATGTCAGGGGCATGAATGTCAGGGGCATGATCTGAGGTGAGGGTGTCGCGAGGGAAACCGTAAGGTTACTGGACGGTAGGTGCCTAGAGGTGTGCGTCACATTTCCGTGATCACCGGTTTGAAGACCCGGTGATAAGCCGCACAGGCGATATATCCCTTACTAACCTGGATAGTGGGATCGGTCGGCCGGGCGAAGGGGACTTTGGTCCCGGAACCGTACCGGAAAGGACGCCGTCGCCTGCGGTGCTGACCGAAGGATCGCAGGGCTGTCAAAAAGTGGGCGGATTTGCCGTCATCTACTACCGGACGCCGTAGACAAGCGTTTTGGGGCGTCCGGGGCGCTCGGTTACCAAGGGATGGCCACCCGGCGGACCGTCAGTCCGCCGGGTGGCGGTTCTGTCCCCGAATCCACGAGGTTTCGATGTTCCAGCGCGCCACGTCCCGCTCTTCCTGTACGTCCTCGCTCCGCGCCCGCATGGCCGTTCTGGCCGCCGGTGCCGGGGCCACGGCCGTCGCGGGGGCCGGGGTCGCGAGCGCCGCCGCGCCCTCCGCCGCCTGGGTCGACCCGGTGAAGAAGTACACGCTGTCGGCCGGCTACATGCAGGCCGGCGCCATGTGGCAGGCCAAGCACAGCGGTCAGGACTTCGCGGTGCCGACCGGCACCGAGGTCGTCGCCATCCATGGCGGCACCGTGGTCAAGGCCGGCCCGAACGGCGCCGGTGACGGCCCGGCGTACGGCAACGCCGTCGTCGTCAAGCACGGCAGCGGCGCCTACTCGCAGTACGCGCACCTGTCCCGGATCGACGTCAGGGCCGGCCAGATCGTCAAGACCGGACAGCGCATCGCCCTGTCCGGCTCCACCGGCAACTCCTCCGGCCCGCACCTGCACTTCGAGATCCGCACGACCCCGAACTTCGGCTCCGCCGTCGACCCGGTCGCCTTCCTGCGCACCAAGGGCGTCCGCTTCTGATCCAGGCCCTAGTTCTTCCCGCAGCCCTTCCCGTGGGCGCGCTCGTGTGCCTGGGTGATCAGATCCAGGGCGACCTCCAGGACAGCTGCGCGCTTCTTCTCGGGGTCGCCTTCCAGGTCCTGCATCACGAACATCCCGGCGTGCATCGTGAACATCGCGCTGACCGAGCGCACCTGGTCGACCAGTTCGGCGTCCGGGTCGATGAGGATGTCCCGCAGGCCGCGCATCCGGTCCTTGAAGGTGTCGCCGATGCGCAGTTCCCGGACCGTCGCCTGGTTCTCCTGCATGAAGCGGAACAGCGGCTCCGCGCCGGCGAGGGCCTCGCTGTAGCGCCGGACGATCTCCTGCTTGGTGTCCAGGGTGTGCGGCTGCTGCCGTCCCCACTCGATGAGTTCCTCCATCGGTTTCGTCAGGTCCTCGAAGAGGCTGACGATGATCTCTTCCTTCGTCTTGAAGTGGTAGTACAGGGCTGCCTTCGTGACGTCGAGACGCTCGGCGATCTCGCGCAGGGAGGTCTTCTCGTAGCCCTGCTCCGCGAAGAGTTCGAGCGCCACGTCCTGGATGCGCTGGCGGGTGTTGCCGCGGCGCTGCTGCTTGGGGCCGTTCATGGTGCCGCCCATCCTCGTACTCCTTGCGCTCCCACGGAAACTTACTTGACGCCCGGCTAGTTACAGGTCTACCTTCCCAGTGTAGTGAACTAGCCGGTCGGCAAGTAAGTGGGTTGTCGCAGGGGGAGTGGGGAAGAGATGGCGGACACGGTCGAAAGCGTCACGGACGCTCAACCCGAGGGCAAACGGCCCAGAAGCGTGCGAGTGGTCCTGCTCGCGCTCATGATCGCGATGATGCTCGCGATGCTCGACAACATGATCGTGGGTACGGCGATGCCGACGATCGTGGGCGACCTGGGGGGCCTGGAGCACCTGTCCTGGGTGGTCACCGGCTACACCCTCGCCACCGCGGCCTCGACCCCGATCTGGGGCAAGGTCGGCGACATGTACGGCCGCAAGGGCGCCTTCCTCAGCTCGATCGTGATCTTCCTGATCGGCTCGGCGCTCAGCGGCATGGCTCAGAACATGGGCGAGCTGATCGGTTTCCGGGCCGTGCAGGGGCTCGGCGCCGGCGGTCTGATGGTCGGTGTCATGGCGATCATCGGCGACCTGATACCGCCGCGGGAGCGCGGCAAGTACACCGGCATGATGGCCGGCGTCATGGCGCTGGCGATGATCGGCGGCCCGCTGGTCGGCGGCACCATCACCGACAACTGGGGCTGGCGCTGGTCGTTCTACATCAACCTGCCGCTGGGCGCCGTGGCCCTGGCGCTGGTCAGTGCCGTGCTGCATCTGCCCAAGAAGCGCGCGAAGGCGCGCATCGACTACCTGGGTGTCGCGCTGCTGACCGTCGGCATCACGGCGATCGTGCTGGTCACCACCTGGGGCGGCACCGAGTACGCCTGGACCTCCGCGCGCATCATGGAGCTGATCTCCATCGGCCTCGTCGCGCTGATCGGGTTCGTGTGGTGGCAGAGCAGGGCATCCGAGCCCGTGCTGCCGCTGCACATGTTCCGCAGCCGCAACTTCACCCTGATGTCCGTCATCGGCTTCATCACCGGTTTCGTGATGTTCGGCGCCACGCTCTATCTGCCGCTGTACCAGCAGTCGGTGCAGGGCGCCTCCGCCACCAACTCCGGTCTGCTGCTCCTGCCGATGCTGGGCGCGATGCTGGTGACCTCGATGGTCGCGGGCCGGGTCACCACCAACAGCGGCCGCTACAAGGTCTTCCCGATCGCCGGCGGCGCGCTGATGGCCGTCGGGCTGTATCTGCTGTCGACGATGGACACGGGTACGAGCCGCTTCACCTCGGGTGTCTTCATGGCTGTGGTGGGCCTCGGCATGGGCTGCCTGATGCAGATCACCATGCTGGTGGCGCAGAACAGCGTGGAGATGAAGGACATGGGCGTGGCGTCCTCGTCCGCGACCCTGTTCCGTACGCTCGGCTCGTCCTTCGGCGTCGCCATCATGGGCGCGCTGTTCAACGACAGGGTCAAGCACGTCATGGCCGAGCGGGCCGGTGCGCTGGGCAAGGGCGTCACCGAGAAGTCCGCGCAACTGGACGCGAAGCACCTCAAGATGCTGCCGCCCGTGATCCGGGACGCGTACCAGTACGCGGTGTCCGCCGGTATCCACGCGGCCTTCCTGCCGGCCGCGGCGATCTCGGTGGTCGTACTGATCGCGGCGCTGTTCGTGAAGGAGGTGCCCCTCAGGAGCGGGGCGCCCAAGCCTTCGGCGGACGGCGACGGCGACGGCGACGAGGACGCGGCGCCGATGGCCGTGGTCGAGGCCGTGTGAGCCCTGCCTGAACGGAAGACCCCGGGTCGGTGTCCGCCCCCGGGGTCTTCCTCGTTCTCCGTCCGGAGCCGATGTCTCCGTCCGGAGTCGATGTCAGTGCTCCGTGTCACCATCGGCTGCATGGACAAGGTGGGGCGGCTGCGTCTGGCCAAGGACGCGATGGACCGGGACTGGGCGGACCCCGGTCTCGACCTGGACGCGGTGGCCGCCTGCGCCGGGTACTCCCGGTATCACTTCCTGCGCGCTTTCAAGGACGTCTACGGCGAGACACCCGGCCGGTATCTGACCCACCGGCGCATCGAGCGGGCCGAGGAGATGCTGCGCTGTGCCGACCTCACCGTGACCGAGATCTGCACGCTCGTCGGCTTCAGCAGCCTCGGCACGTTCTCCACCCGCTTCAGGGCGCGCACGGGACTGACCCCGAGCGAGTACCGCGCCCGGCATGTGGGCCGAGGCGCCTCCCTGATACCCGGCTGCTACGCCATGTTCTGGGCCGGCGGATTCAGCACCGCAAGATCGGAGAAGCGCTCCGGGCCCGGCTCTGCCTACGGTGACGAAGGGGGATCCGCCCCGGCGGACGGCACCGCCGACGGCACCAGCACAGCCGACAGGAGAGCAGAACGATGATCAAGGGGCTTGCCATCACGACCGTCTGGGTCCTCGACCAGGACCGGGCCAAGGAGTTCTACACCGAGAAGCTGGGCCTGGAGGTCCGTACGGACATGACCATGGGCGAGGGCGGCATGCGCTGGCTCACCGTCGGCGCCCCCGGTCAGCCCGACGTGGAGCTGACGCTCATGGTGCCGGGGCCGCCGGCGATGGACCCCGAGTCCGCCGAGATGATGCGCAAGCTGGTCGCCAAGGGCGCGCTGGGCGCCGGCGTCCTGGCGACCGATGACATCCACGGGGACTACAAGAGACTCAAGGACCGCGGCGTGGAGTTCCTGCAGGAACCCCAGGAGCGGCCGTACGGCACGGAGGCGCTCTTCCGGGACGACTCCGGGAACTGGTTCTCGTTCACCCAGCGCCGTGCGGGAGGCCTCGACCTGGAGCGGGACTGGGCCTGCTGAGTCCGGGCCTGCTGAGTCCGGGCCGGCTCAGGCCGCGCCGCCCGAGAGCGGCAGCATCGGATAGCTGCCGGTGCTGGTCGGGGCGTGCTCCGGGAGCCACAGCACGGCCACCGCGCCTTCCGCGGGAATGCCGTCGGGGAGCCCCGGCGGCCGTACGTTGCGGAACGTCAGCCGGGCGCCGAGCACCCGGGCCTGGCCCGCGGCGATGGTCAGGCCCAGCCCGTGGCCCGTACCGGCGCGGTCCATGCTGCCGGTGCGGAAGCGGCTCGGCCCCTCGGCGAGCAGCTCTTCCGGGAAGCCCGGACCGTGGTCGCGGACCCGGATCACCCGGCCCTCGACGGTCACCTCGATCGGCGGCCGGCCGTGCCTGGCGGCGTTGGCGAGCAGGTTGAACAGCACCCGCTCCAGCCGGCGCGGGTCGGTCGTGACCGCCGACTCGTGCACCACCCGTACGGTGACCTCCGGGTCCTTGGCCGCCACGCGCCGGGCGATGAAGTCGCCGAGCATGATGTCCTGCAGCTCGGCCCGCTCCGACGCGCTGTCCAGGCGGGCCACCTCCAGGACGTCCTCGACGAGCGTGCGCATGGCCTTCGCGCGGTCCAGGACCAGTTCCGTCGGCCGGCCCGGCGGGAGCAGCTCGGCGGCCGTGAGCAGACCCGTCACCGGGGTGCGCAGCTCGTGCGCGATGTCGGCGGTGACCCGCCGCTCGGCCTCCAGCCGCTGCCGCAGTGCGTCCGCCATGGCGTCCACGGCGCGCGCGAGATCGTCGGTCTCGTCCCGTACGACCCCGCCGATGGCCTCCCGCACCCGGACATCGGTCTCGCCCTTGGCGACCTGGTTCGCGGCGGCCGCCGCCTTGCGCAGCCGCCGGGACAGCTGCCCGCCGATCAGCACACCGAGCGCGCTGCCGCAGAACACGACCGCGACGGAGCCGATGACCAGCGCCTGGTCGAGGTCCTTCATCACATCGGTGGAACGATCCGGCATATGGCTGTGCAGGGACAGCACATGCCCGTCCTTGGTCGGCACGGCCGCCCAGATGTCCGGAATCCCGCCGTTGTCGGTGACATCACTGGCCTTGCGGCCGTTCTCGACCTTCTCGCGCAGCGCCGTCGGCAGATCGGGGTCGTTGACCTTGACGTTGGGGAAGTTCGGCCGCCGGTTCAGTTCGTAGTTGCGCTGCGCGATCTGGACGCGCTGATTGGCCAGGTCGCGTGCGTTGTCGAGCATCGAGACCCGAGCCGCGTTGTGCACGACCAGGCTCAGTGCGATCGCCACCAGCCCGGCGACCAGCGCGATCGCCGCGCTGAGCTTCCATCTGAGCCCGGTGTGCAGGCCCGCGCGCTCCATGCGCCGGAGCGGATACCGAAGAATCCCCCGCATACCCGCCCCGCTCAGGCCTTCAGCTTGTAGCCGAAGCCGCGGACCGTCTCGATCCGGTCCTGGCCGATCTTCTGCCGCAGCCGCTGCACATGCACGTCGACGACCCGGGTGTCCCCGCCCCAGCCGTAGTCCCACACGCGCTCCAGCAGCTTGTCGCGGGAGAGCACGGTGCCCGGCGCGGAGGAGAACTCCAGCAGCAGCCGCATCTCGGTCGGGGTGAGCGCGACCGGCTGACCGGCCCGGAGCACTTCCATGCCCTCAGTGTCGATCTCCAGGTCCCCGAAGGTGAGGCTTCCGCCGGTCACCGTCTCCTCGGTGGCCTCGGTCCGGTCGCTGCCGCCCGCGTGTCCGAAGCGGCGCAGCACGGCCCGGATCCGCGCGACCAGCACGGCCCCGTCGAACGGCTTGGTCACATAGTCGTCGGCGCCCGCCTCCAGGCCGAGGACGACGTCGATGGAGTCGGCGCGCGCCGACAGCATGATCACCGGAACGGTCGACTCGTCGCGGATACGACGGCACAGACTGACGCCGTCCAGGCCGGGGACCATGACGTCCAGCAGGGCGATGTCGGGGCGGTCGGCCCGGAACGCCTCCAGGCCCGACAGGCCGTCGGGCATGGCGGTGACCGCGAAGCCGTCCCGCTCCAGAGCGAGCTGGGTGGCCTCACGGATGACGTCGTCGTCCTCGACGAACAGGACGTGGGTCTGGTCTGCCATCCCGGTGCTCTCAGTCCTCGTGGTGTGCTTGTGGGGGATCAGTTGTCCGGCGAGGGCTCCGTGTCGTTGCCTGCCCTGCTGTAGTCGGTCTCGTGGCTGTCGACTTCGGTGAACCGGCCCGCCTTCCAGCTGTACGTGATCACGATCTCCCGGGACGGGTTCGACACCGGGTCGTCCGTCTCGTAGACCTGTTTGGTCACGGCCAGTTTGGTGCCGTCGATGTCCGAGTAGACCGGCGACCCCTCCGCCTTGAAGACATTCTCGTACGTGCCCTCGACGTTCCGGTACACGTATACACCGATGCCCACCTCGTCACCGCAGCTCCAGACATTGACGAGGACGTCGTTGACCGATCCGCCGGTCAGATAGCCGTAGGTGGCCTTGACCGGGTAGCCGTCGCCGCTGCATGGCTGCAGCTCGCGTTTCACCGCCGGGGAGACCTTCGGGTCCTGCTTGATCAGCGAGACCGCGTCCACCCGCCGAAAGCCCCCGGACGGGCTGGGTGAGGGAGGGGCGACGGCACCCGCGACCGCCGAGGCGTGTGCCGGGCCCTCGTCCCGGGCACCCGTGCCCCCCTTGCCGCACGCGGCGACCAAAAGGGCAAGGGCGGCGAGCACGGCCCCCACCGTGATCACCGCCTGCGTACTGCCTCGGGCCCGGTCGGGCCCGGCCTCGGTCAGGCCGCGCAACGCTCCCGCTCCTCACGCTCCAGCGCGCGTGCGTCCAGATCGCGGGCCTCCAGCTCCTCACGGAGCCGGGCGAGCGCCCGGTGCAGCGTGCTCTTGACCGTACCGGCCGACATGCCGAGGGCCGCGGCCGTCTCCTCAGTGGACATCTGCTCCCAGTGTCGCAGCACCACGACACTGCGCTGCTTCGGTGCGAGCACCTTCATGACATCCATCAGCAGGGCCCGGTCGGCGTGCTGCTCGGTGGAGTCGTCCACGGAGGCGTCCGGCAGCTGCTCGGTCGGGACCTCCTCCAGCTTGCGCGCCCGCCACCACTCCGTACGGGTGTTGATCATGACTCGGCGCAGATAGGCGTCGGCCAGCCGCTTGTCGGCGATGCCCTCCCAGCGGCCGTACGTACGCACCAGCGCCGTCTGCAGCAGGTCCTGGGCGTCGACGGGGTCCGGCACCAGCCGGCGGGCGCTGCGCAGCAGCGCGTCCTGCCGGGTACGGACGTACTCTTCGAATTCGAGCACCTCGCCCTGAGCCATGATCAACCGCCTCCGTTCCCCGTTCACTCCGGCTCTCGCCTGAAGCTCCGCATCCCCGTGTCCGGTGGTCTGCCGGGCACGGAAAAGAAGCTACGGAGCGCTTGTCACGGCGTTGTCCGAACCAGCCTTCGGCTAGCAATCGGCTATCCGTCGGTTGTGTAACGGCCTAGGGATCGGGGTAAGCGGGCGGCCCGTTATGTCCCTTTCTGTGGGCCTTTGTCGGGTGAATGGCTCCGTAACGAAGCCCCGAGAGCTGTGACTTGGCTGTCCGTCAGCTCAGCGGCAGTCGGTACAGACCGCCCGGCAGCGGCTCCACCAGACCGTCCGTGACGAGCCCGTCGAGCGCGCGGGCGCGCTGCACCGGCTCGTGCCACACCCGGTCCAGCACCCCCTGCGGCACCGGCGTGTGCGCCTCCCGCAGCACCGCGAGCAGCTTGCCGCGCACCTGCCGGTCTGTACCGGCGTACGTCTGCCCCCGGCGTGGCGGCCCCGCGTGCTCCGGCTTCCCGGCCAGCCGCCAGGCGCACTGCGCGGCGATCGGGCACCGCCCGCACCCCTCGTTCTTCGCCGTGCACACCAGCGCGCCCAGCTCCATGGAGGCGGCGGCCCAGCGCGCGGCCGTGCTCTCGCTCTCGGGCAGCAGCTCACGGGCGAGCCGGCGCTCGGCGGCCGTCGTCGCGTTCGGCGGGTACTGCACCCCGGTCACCGCCCGCGCGAAGACCCGGCGCACATTGGTGTCCAGCACCGGATGCCGCTGCCCGTACGCGAACGAGGCCACCGCGGCGGCCGTGTACTCGCCGATGCCGGGCAGTGCCAGCAGCTGCCCGTGATCCGTCGGTACGTCCCCGCCGTGCCGCTCCGTTATGGCGACCGCGGCGCCGTGCAGCCGCAGGGCCCGGCGCGGGTAACCGAGCCGGCCCCAGGCGCGCACCGCCTCGCCGGGCGCCTCCTTCGCCAGGTCGGCGGGCCGCGGCCAGCGGCTCAGCCACTCCTCGTAGACGGGCAGCACCCGGTTGACCGGGGTCTGCTGGAGCATGAACTCGCTGACCATCACACCCCACGGGCCCGCCTCCGGGCGGCGCCAGGGGAGGTCGCGGGCATGGGCGTCGAACCAGGCGATCACAGGGGTGTGAAGCATCTCAGTCATGGCTTTCCGATCCTCCCACGGCTCGGCGTCCATGGCGGGTGACGGCGCGGTCACTCAGCGTCGTCATGTACGAAAGGTCGCACCGGTGACGGCAGTTACCGGGATGATGATCCGGAAAAGTTGCCGTCCGGGCGGCGGGTGGCGCAAGTAAGCACACCGATCTCTCGTACAGTTTGGGCCGTGGGATCTCTGCGCAATCCGGTCGGACCGCTTCCCTCCTCGATCTACTGGCGAAGGAGGGTCGTACTGCTGTCCGTGGTCGCCGTGTTGGCGCTGGTGGTCACGTGGATCGTCACCGCCGGCGGCGGAGGCGGCAAGAAGAACGCCGACGCGTCCAACGGCAAGAATCCCGCACACACCATCACGCCGGGGCCTTCCCCGTCCGGGCCCGCGATCAGCCAACACCCGGGCGGACGCGACGGATCGGGCGGCGGGGACTCCAGCGGAGGCGGTTCCGGCGGCGACGGGGGGCCGGACACCGGCTCCTCCGGTGCCGGCGCGGGCGGCGGCTCCGCTTCGGGCTCCGGCGGCGCCGTCGGTACCGGCGACGCGCTCCCGGCGTCCTCCGCGCTCCCCGACTGTGCTTCCTCCGCAGTGGCGTTGAGCCTGCGCAGCCTGCACAACTCCTACTCGCCGGACCAGACGCCGACCTTCGAACTCACCGCGAAGAACAGCTCGTCCGCCGACTGCAAGGTCGATCTCGGGCCGAAGAACACGGTGTTGACCGTCACGCCGGCGGATGGGGACCACGCGTTCTGGTCGTCCGCCGACTGCCCCGAGAGCCCCGGAAGCCTGGTGTTCAAGGTGCCCGCGGGGCAGAGCATCACGTACACCGTGAAGTGGGACCGCAAGCCGAGTGCGCCGCAGTGTGCGACGCGCTCCGGGGGTTCGGCCGGGACCGGGACGTATCTGCTGGAGGCGAAGGCGCCGGGGTTCGGGAAGGTGCAGGCGTCTTTTGTGCTGTCGGCCGACTGAGCAGGGCCTCTGTGGGCTGTCCAGGACGGTCGGGAAAGGGGACACCCCCGGTCTCGGCGAGGCCGGGGGTGTCTCTTCACTGTGGTGTGAACTGAGGTTCAGCTCCAGTACTGGTCCCCGACTGGGGCACCCTGGTTTTCCCTGTCGGTGTAGGCCGCCCCCCCGTCGCCCCCCGTGAGGACGAGCCCGGTGGCCTTGTCCTTAAGGACCCAGCCGGTGGATTTGTGGATCTCGTACCACTTCTGGTAGTCGCCACCGTTGCAGTCGAGAAGGTACACGTCACCGTTGCTGTTGCTGTCGAGGCACTTCCCGGCGGCATCGTGCTTCATGACGTAGGTGCCGTCGGACTGCTTGAATTCGTCCCACCACACGGTAATGCTCTGGCCGGGGTCTACGCCTTCCCCCGACGTACGGACCCGGTGGTTGACGTACTGCAGATACCCGCCGACCCAGTTGTTCTTCCAGGTCACGCGGTTGCCGGCAGCGAACGCCTGCCCTGTGCCCGCAAGGGTCAGGGCCGGGGCGAGAACCGCCGCGGCGACGAACGTGCCGATGAGGCGCTTGTTCATGAGACTTCCCCCTACACGGTTCGAATTGGAAATCGAACGCTTTGGTCGAGGGAAAGCTATCCCACCGTGATCGCCGCGGACAAGGTCGTTTGGATCAACTGAGGGAAGGTGCGAGCGAGTTGGGGGCACCGGGCCGGAATCAGACGTACCGCTCCAGAATGGAGGACTCGGCCAGCCGCGACAGACCTTCCCGAACGCTCCGCGCCCGGGCCTCGCCCACACCGTCCACGGTCTGCAGGTCGTCCACACTCGCGGCGAGCAGCTTCTGCAGCCCTCCGAAGTGCTCCACCAGCCGATCGATGATCGCGCCCGGCAGACGCGGAACCTTCGCCAGCAGCCGGAAGCCCCGCGGGGACACCGCGGAGTCCAGTGTCTCGGGCGACCCGGTGTAGCCCAGCCCGCGCGCCACCGTGCTGAGCTCCAGCAGCTCCGCATGGCTCAGCGCGTCCAGCTCGTACAGCGCCTCCTCGACCGTGCGGGAGCGCTTCGCCGTCGGCTCGGGGACGTAGTCCCGGACGACCAGCTCGCGGTCGGGCTCGACCCCGGCGATCAACTCTTCCAGCTGGAGTGCGAGAAGGCGCCCGTCCGTGCCCAGTTCGACCACGTATTCAGCGATCTCGGTGGCGATGCGGCGGACCATTTCCAGGCGCTGTGCGACGGCGGACACGTCCCGCACCGTCACCAGGTCCTCGATCTCCAGCGCCGAGAGGGTGCCGGCCACCTCGTCCAGACGCAGCTTGTACCGCTCCAGCGTGGCCAGCGCCTGGTTCGCCCGGGACAGGATCGCCGCCGAGTCCTCCAGGACCCGGCGCTGACCGTCGACGTAGAGGGCGATCAGCCGCATCGACTGGGAGACGGAGACCACGGGGAAGCCGACCTGCTTGCTGACCCGGTCCGCCGTACGGTGCCGGGTGCCGGTCTCCTCCGTCGGGATCGTCGGGTCCGGCACCAGCTGCACACCGGCGCGCAGGATCTTCCCCAGGTCCGAGGAGAGCACGATGCCGCCGTCGAGCTTGCACAGCTCCCGCAGCCGGGTCGCGGTGAACTCCACGTCCAGCACGAAACCGCCCGTGCACATCGCCTCGACCGTCTTGTCGGAGCCGAGGACGATGAGCCCGCCGGTGTTGCCGCGCAGGACGCGTTCGAGGCCGTCGCGCAGGGCCGTACCGGGAGCCACGGCGCTCAGCGAGGCGCGCATCAGGCCATCGGAACCGGCACTCCCACCGGACTTTCCGGGAGCTGCTGCCCGGTCGTTGGCTGCCACTGCACTCCTCCGGTCGCAGGATCTGACGCGCTCCCGTACCCGCACTCGGTTCGTACGGACGGGCGAGACCTGGGCAAAGTCTACCGGCGCTCCTCCGCCTCCCGGGGGGCCTCTCGGCGACGCGAGCGCGGCAGCACCCGCAGCGCGTCCCCCATGTCGGCCACTTCCAGGACCTTCATGCCGGGCGGCACCTTGCCCGGATCGGTGGGCACGAGCGCGTGCGTGAAGCCCAGCCGGTGTGCCTCGGAGAGCCTGCGCTGCACGCCCGTGACCCGTCTGACCTCGCCCGCGAGGCCCACCTCGCCGATGGCCACCAGATTCTTCGGCAGCGGAGTGTCGCTGGCGGCGGAGGCCAGCGCGAGCGCGACGGCGAGGTCGGCGGCCGGCTCCGACAGCTTCACCCCGCCCACCGTCGCGGAGTAGATGTCCCGCTTGCCGAGCGCGCTGATCCGGCCGCGCTGCTCCAGGACGGCCAGCATCATCGACACGCGCGAGGTCTCCAGGCCCGAGGTCGTACGCCGCGGGGAGGGGATCTGGGAGTCGACGGTCAGCGCCTGCACCTCGGCCACCAGCGGGCGGCGGCCCTCCAGGGTGACGGTCAGACAGGTGCCCGGGACCGGTTCGGCCCGACGTGTCAGGAAGAGTCCGCTGGGGTCGGCGAGGCCCGTGATGCCCTCGTCGTGCAGCTCGAAGCAGCCGACCTCGTCCGTGGCGCCGTAGCGGTTCTTCACGCCCCGGACGAGACGGAGACGCGCGTGCCGGTCGCCCTCGAAGTGGAGCACGACGTCCACGAGGTGCTCCAGCAGGCGCGGACCCGCGATCGCTCCGTCCTTCGTGACATGGCCCACCAGCAGCGTGGACATCCCGCGGTCCTTGGAGGCGCGGATCAGGGCGCCGGCCACCTCGCGGACCTGGGCCATGCCGCCGGGCGCGCCCTCGATCTCCGGGGAGGCGACGGTCTGCACCGAGTCGAGGATCAGCAGGGACGGCTTCACCTCGTCCAGGTGGCCGAGGACGGCCGACAGATCGGTCTCGGCCGCCAGATACAGCTCGTCGTGCAGGGCGCCGATGCGGTCCGCGCGCAGCCGCACCTGGCTCGCCGACTCCTCGCCGGTGACATACAGCGTGCGGTGCTCGGCGCTCGCCGACTTGGCGGCCACGTCCAGCAGCAGCGTGGACTTGCCGACGCCGGGCTCGCCGGCGAGCAGCACGACCGCACCGGGGACGAGACCGCCGCCGAGCACCCGGTCCAGCTCGGGCACGCCGGTCGTGCGGGCGGTGGCCTGCCGGCCGTCGACCTGGCCGATGGGCAGCGCGGAGCTGGTGACGCGGCCGGGCGCCGTCGTACGGACCGCGGGCGCGCCGTACTCCTCGACCGTGCCCCAGGCCTGGCACTCGGGGCAGCGGCCGAGCCACTTGGCCGTCTGCCAGCCGCACTCGGTGCAGCGGTAGGACGGGCGGTCCTTGGTGGTCTTGGTACGGGCAGCCATGCGGAAACCGTAGCCCGCGGCACTGACAACCGGGCCCCGGGCCGGGGAAGAGCCTCCCTGGCCCGTCGATGGGATGAACGGTCCGTCGATGGGATGAACGGGCTGCCTGTGGGATGAACAGGCCGTCCGTGCGATGAACGGTCTGCGGGTGCGATGAACGACCCATGGGTGGGATGAGCGGTCCGGGGAAGGGTGAACAGGTATCGGCCACGACCCATCGGGATCGAGCCATGGAACAAAGGGTTCCTGTCCCCTTATGAGGGATCGTTTCACCCGTACGGATTAAAAGTGCTCAAGGTTCGAGATGGGGCACTCCGGCGCCGCCTACGGTCGCACGGGTGATGAGCAGTAGCCCGCAGACCACCCCCCGCACCGGCGGCACGCACTGGGCGCACCGCGACGCGCGTGTCGCAGAAGAGGCGCGGGAGGGGCGCGACCGCGTCCCCGGGCACACCCTCGCCCAGCGGCCGCCGGCGCGCTACGAGCCCTACCTGGACGGACTGTTCACCTACTGTCTGTCGGTGCTGTGCGACCACGACGAGGCCACCGCCGCCCTCGGTGACGTCCTCGCCCTGGCCGAGCGGCGCGGACCGCGCGTCCCCGCGGCCGCCGCCGACCGCAGGGCCTGGCTGTACGCGCTGGCCCGCTGGGCGTGTCTACGCAAGCTGGCCGAGGCCAAGCAGAAACGTCAGGCCACCCACGCGGCGGGCCGTTCCCCGGGCGCGAGCAGGGTCCCCGAGCAGTCGGTGGCCCCGGAGGTCCAGGAGCGGCGCCGCCGCGAACTGGCCCTGCTGGCCTGGCCGGAAGCGGCCGGTACGACCCCTGAGCAGCGCGAGGCCCTGGAGCTGGCCGTCCGCCACCACCTGGCCGCGCACGAGGTCGCCGCCGTCCTCGGCATGGAACCCGCCACCGCGCGCGATCTGCTCGCGACCGCCGCCTGCGAGGTCGAGCGCACCCGCGCGGCCCTCGCCGTCGTCCAGACCGGCGGCTGCCCCGGCGTGGCCCACCTCACGGGGGACGACCGGCTCGTCCTCAGCACCGCCCTGCGCCGCGAGCTGGTACGGCACGTCGACGACTGTCCCCGCTGCCGCCGCACCGCCGAGCGCGCCGTCACCGGCCGCTGGCCCGGCGCCACGGTCACCCCGGCCGAGCTGCCCGTCCTCGAAGCGCCCCGCGCGGCTGTCCACATGGCCCTCGCCCATCAGCCACGTGTGCGTGGCGGGGCCGTGCCCCGCTTCGACCGGCGTGGCTTCCCGATGGACCCCAAGGACCGCGCGGCCCGCCGGGACCGGCTCCGCGCGCGTGCGGTGACGACGACGGTCGTCGCCACGGTGGTCGCCGCCCCCGTCCTGGCCCTGTGGGCGGCCTACCGGGGTGCCCCGACGGCGGAAGGCGAGGGACCCACCGCCACCGCGCGCGAGGCACAGGGCCCCGACGCCGTCGGCGGCGACCCGGCCGGCGGTTACGAGAACGCCGGGAACGCCAGCGCGAGGCCCGGCACGCGCATCGGCGAGGACGGCAAGGCGGACGTCTCCGTAGAGGTCGTCAGCGTCGCCGGGGCAGGGGAGAAGGGCACCGGACGGCTCGATGTCATCGCCGCGAACGACGGCGACACCACGCTGATCACCCTCACCGCGTCCGGGTCCTCGCCGGTCCGCTGGTCCGCGTCCACCTCGGTGCCCTGGCTCTACCTCAGCCGGTCCGGGGGAACCCTCGACCCCGGCGAAACGTTGACGATCAAGGTGTACGTCGACCACCTCCGCGAGCCCTCCGGCCACTGGCAGGCGCAGGTGGCGATCTCCCCGGCCGGCACGGTGGTCTCCATCGACGGCTACGGCACGGCCCCGACCCACCACCCCACCCCCACCCCCACCCCCACGTCCACCGCCCCCACCCCGCCCAGCACCCCACCCACCCCATCCCCGCCGCCCACCCAGTCCGCACCCCCCACGGACCCCACCCCCACCCCCACCGACCCCTCACCCCCTTCCGACTCGCCGACCCCAACCTCCCCACCCGCCTCCACCCCGGGCAGCACGCCGAGTCCTTCGGGTGACTAGGGCCTTCGGCGGATCAGCTCGGGCGATCGTGGCGGTGCTTCATCGGCGCAGGTGAGGGGCTGCAGATGCGGCTGATATCGGCGCCCTGCTGGGCAGCGGGGCGGGGCGACCGGATCTGCGGCCGAGTGGGTAGCCGGGCGAAGTGGATATCGGGGGCCGGGCACAGGGCCGGGGCCTGGAAGGCAGGACTCCGGCAGGGGCCGGATCTGGCGGGGAGGGCGGGCGGGGAAGCGAGGACGGACAGGCTGCCGCCCCCTGCGCCTCGGCAAGCGCCCGGGCCGGTCTACCGCAGCCGCCCGCACATGCTCGTCCGCTTGCCCGCAGCGGCCGGGTTCTACGGACCTACCGGGCGGGGTCCGCGGGGTGAGGGGCGAGGAGGGGGAGTTGCGAGGCCAGTCGCTGCTCGCACAGCTCGACCAGTCGGTCGTAGCCGGCCGTGCCCATCAGCTCGGTCAGCTCGGCCCGGTAGGAGACGTACACCGGCTCGCCCGCGCCGTGTGCCGACGTCGCCGACGTACACCACCAGTGCAGGTCATGGCCGCCCGGACCCCAGCCCCGGCGGTCGTACTCGCCGATGGACACCTGGAGGACCCTCGTGTCGTCGGGGCGGTCGATCCAGTCGTACGTCCGCCGGATCGGCAGCTGCCAGCACACGTCCGGCTTGGTCTCCAGCGGCTCGCGGCCCTCCTTCAGCGCCAGGATGTGCAGCGAGCAGCCCGCGCCGCCCGCGAAACCCGGCCGGTTCTGGAAGATGCACGAGCCCTGGTAGGGGCGGGTCTGGCGGGAGCCCTCGTCGTCCTCGGAGACCCAGCCGCCCCGGATGCCCTCGTCGTGGTGCTGCCAGATCTCCGGTGTGAGTCGTGCCACGTGCCCGGCGACCCGCTTCTCGTCGTCCTCGTCGGAGAAGTGCGCGCCCAGCGAGCAGCACCCGTCCGCCGCGCGGCCCGCCTGAATGCCCTGGCAGCCGCTGCCGAAGATGCAGTTCCAGCGAGAGGTCAGCCATGTCAGATCACAGCGGAAGACCTGTTCGTCGTCCGCGGGATCAGGAAACTCCACCCAGGCGCGCGCGAAGTCGAGCCCCTTCTCGTCGCTCATCTTCGGGGCCTTCTGGGACTTCTTGGACGTGGACGCCTTCGCCTGCGAAGAATCCTTCGATCCCTTGGAGGATTTGTGGTTCTTCGCCTTTTTCGTCTTTGGCACGCGTCCAGGGTAAGTGGCCGAGCCCCGCTCCGGGGACCGTGCACGGACGATCTGGCAGTAGCGTTCCGTATATGAGACTCGGTGTCCTGGACGTGGGTTCGAACACGGTGCATCTGCTGGTGGTGGACGCTCACCCCGGCGCGCGCCCGTTGCCCGCGCATTCGCACAAGGCCGACCTTCGGCTTGCCCAACTGCTCGACGACAGCGGTGCCATCGGTGACGACGGCGTGGAGAAGCTGATCGGCGTCGTACGGGAAGCGCTCCAGGCCGCCGAGGACAAGGGTGTCGAGGACCTGCTGCCGTTCGCGACCTCCGCCGTCCGGGAGGCCACCAACGCCGATGACGTCCTCGCGCGCGTGGCCGCCGAGACCGGTGTACGACTCCAGGTCCTCGCCGGCGCGGAAGAGGCCCGGCTGACCTTCCTCGCGGTCCGCCGCTGGTTCGGCTGGTCCGCCGGAAAGCTGCTGGTCCTGGACATCGGCGGCGGCTCCCTGGAGATCGCCTACGGCATAGACGAGGAGCCGGACGCCGCCGTCTCGCTGCCGCTGGGCGCCGGCCGGCTCACCTCGGGCTGGCTGCCCGAGGACCCGCCCGCCCCCGAGGGCGTGCGCACGCTGCGCCGCCACGTCCGCGCGGAGATCGCTCGCACGGTCGGCGAGTTCAGCCGCTTCGGCGCCCCCGACCATGTGGTCGCCACGTCCAAGACCTTCAAGCAGCTCGCCCGTATCGCGGGCGCCGCCCGCAGCGCCGACGGCCTCTACGTCCAGCGTGAGCTGAAGCGCGAGTCCCTGGAGGCCTGGGTTCCGCGCCTGGCCTCCATGACCGCCGACCAGCGCAGCGAACTCCCCGGCGTCTCGGACGGCAGGGCGGGTCAGCTCGTCGCCGGCGCCCTGGTGGCCGAGGCCGCGATGGATCTCTTCGGCGTGGAGAGCCTCGAAGTCTGTCCGTGGGCGCTGCGCGAGGGCGTCATCCTCCGGCGCCTCGATCACATGGGGAGCGCGTAGCGCTCCGCAGGGGGCGCGGCGGCGCGGGGGGCGCGGGGGACGGCGCGCGTGAGCACAACCAGCCGACGTCCGCCCGAATGGCAAAGCTCACAACGGCGAACAGGCACCCAACACCGGTACCACCCCACGCCGTAAGGTGACGGACGTGGCTGAACCAACGGACGTGCGAATCGCGCTGTCGACGGCCTCCGTCTACCCGGAGTCCACGGCGACGGCCTTCGAGATCGCCGCGCGCCTCGGGTACGACGGTGTCGAGGTCATGGTGTGGACCGACCCGGTCAGCCAGGACATCGAGGCGCTGCGCCGTCTGTCGGACTACCACGGGGTTCCGATCCTGGCGGTGCACGCCCCCTGTCTGCTGATCACCCAGCGGGTCTGGTCGACGGACCCCTGGGTCAAGCTGCAGCGCGCCCGTGCGGCCGCCGAGAAACTGGGCGCCTCCACCGTCGTCGTGCACCCGCCCTTCCGCTGGCAGCGGCAGTACGCGCGCGACTTCGTCGAGGGGATCTGGCGGATGGCGGACGAGACGGACGTCCGGTTCGCCGTCGAGAACATGTACCCGTGGCGCTACCGCGATCGCGAAATGCTCGCCTACGCCCCCGACTGGGATGTCACCCAGCACGACTACCGGCACTTCACGATCGACCTCAGCCATACGTCGACCGCCCGCGCGGACGCCCTGGACATGATCGGCCGCATGGGCGACCGCCTCGGCCATGTGCACCTCGCCGACGGGCGGGGCTCGGCCAAGGACGAGCACCTGGTGCCCGGCCGCGGCAGCCAGCCCTGCGCCGAGCTGCTGGAGCATCTGACCCTCTCCGGCTTCGACGGCCATGTCGTCATCGAGGTCAACACCCGGCGTGCGATGTCCAACGCCGAGCGCGAGGCCGACCTCGCCGAGGCCCTGGCCTTCACCCGCAAACACCTGGCGTCGGCGGTACGGGTGCCCCGGCCATGACGGACGACATCGACGGCACGTACGACACAGACGGCATGGGCGACACGGGCGACACGAACGGCATGGGCGACACGGGCGACACGACGGACATGGGGCCGCCCGCCCGCAGGAGAGGCAGGCCGCCGCGCGCGGAGTCCGCCGACACCCGCGACCGCATCCTCACCGCGGCCCGCGGGGAGTTCTCCGAGCGCGGTTACGAGAAGACGTCCGTGCGCGGCATCGCCAAGGCGGCCGGTGTCGACTCCGCGCTGGTCCACCACTACTTCGGCACCAAGGAGCAGGTCTTCGAGGCGGCCGTCGCCGTGGCCTTCGCGCCCGCGCTGGACGCGCCGAACGCGATCGCCGACGGTCCGCTGGAGGGGGCGGGGGAACGGATGACCCGCTTCGTCTTCGGGATCTGGGAGAACCCCACGACCCGCACCCCGCTGCTCGCCATCGTCCGCTCGGCCGTCAACAACGACACCGCGGCCGCCGTGTTCCGCCGGCTGATCGCCGCCCAGCTGCTGCGCCGGGTCGCCGCCCAGGTGGAGCTGCCGGACCCGGAGCTGCGCGCCGAGCTGGCCGCCGCCCAGCTGGTGGGTGCGGCGCTGATGCGTTACGTGATCAAACTGGAGCCGCTGGCCTCGGCGGACCTGGAACAGATCATCGCGCGCGTCGCCCCCGTCGTACAGCACCACCTCACGGACCGGTGAAGACCCTCGGACCGGAGAGGACCCTGGGACCTGTGAGGACCCTCGGACCGATGAGCCCCACGGCTCGGTGAAACGCGCGTCCCGCATTCCGGACAACCGTGTCCAGCGTTTGGAGCACCGGCGTACGCTCGACCGTACAGCCAGAACTCTCTGGCAGTAGGTCTTCGTAGGTCTTCGAAGGAGCGAGCGACGATGCCCGAGCTGAGGTCCCGCACAGTCACCCACGGCCGCAACATGGCGGGCGCCCGCGCCCTGATGCGCGCCTCCGGTGTACCCGGTGCGGACATCGGCCGGAAGCCGATCATCGCGGTCGCGAACTCCTTCACCGAGTTCGTGCCGGGCCACACCCACCTCCAGCCGGTCGGCCGGATCGTCAGCGAGGCGATCACGGAGGCGGGCGGCATCCCGCGCGAGTTCAACACGATCGCCGTGGACGACGGCATCGCGATGGGCCACGGCGGCATGCTCTACTCCCTGCCCTCCCGCGACCTGATCGCGGACAGCGTGGAGTACATGGTGGAGGCCCACTGCGCCGACGCCCTGGTCTGCATCTCCAACTGCGACAAGATCACCCCGGGCATGCTGCTGGCGGCCCTGCGCCTGAACATCCCGACGGTCTTCGTCTCCGGCGGCCCCATGGAGTCCGGCCGCGCCACCCTCGTGGACGGCACGGTCCGCACCCTCGACCTGGTCGACGCGATCTCCGACGCCGTCAACGACAAGATCTCCGACGAGGACATCCTCCGTATCGAGGAGAGCGCCTGCCCGACCTGCGGCAGCTGTTCCGGCATGTTCACCGCCAACTCGATGAACTGCCTGACCGAGGCCATCGGCCTCTCCCTGCCCGGCAACGGCTCGGTCCTCGCCACCCACACCGCGCGGGGGCAGCTCTACGTCGACGCGGCCCGCACGGTCATGGACATCACCCGGCGCTACTACGGCGAGGACGACGAGTCGGTCCTCCCGCGGGGCGTCGCCACCTTCCAGGCCTTCGAGAACGCCATGGCCCTGGACATCGCGATGGGCGGCTCCACCAACACGATCCTGCACCTGCTGGCCGCCGCCCAGGAGGCAGGTGTCCCCTTCGGCCTGGAGCAGATCGACGCCGTCTCGCGCCGGGTGCCGTGTCTGGCGAAGGTGGCTCCCAACGTCGCGAAGAACCGCACGTACTACATGGAGGACGTGCACCGCGCCGGCGGCATCCCCGCCCTGCTCGGCGAACTGCACCGGGCCGGTCTGCTCAACGAGGACGTGCACGCGGTCCACAGCCCCTCCCTCGCGGACTGGCTGAAGACCTGGGACGTCCGCGGCGGCTCCCCGTCCCCCGAGGCGGTCGAGCTGTGGCACGCGGCCCCGGGCTGTGTCCGCTCCGCCGAGGCCTTCTCCCAGTCCGAGCGCTGGGAGTCCCTGGACGACGACGCCGAGGGCGGCTGCATCCGCTCCGCCGAGCACGCCTATTCCAAGGACGGCGGCCTCGCGGTCCTCAAGGGCAACCTGGCGGCCGACGGCTGTGTGGTGAAGACGGCCGGCGTGGACGAGTCGATCTGGACCTTCGAGGGCCCGGCCGTCGTCTGCGAGTCCCAGGAGGAGGCCGTCCAGCGCATCCTCACCCAGGAGGTCAAGGACGGCGACGTCGTCGTCATCCGCTACGAGGGCCCCAAGGGCGGCCCCGGTATGCAGGAGATGCTGTATCCGACCTCGTATCTGAAGGGCCGCGGCCTCGGCAAGACCTGCGCCCTGATCACCGACGGCCGCTTCTCCGGCGGCACGTCCGGTCTCTCCATCGGCCACGCCTCCCCAGAGGCGGCCTCCGGCGGCACCATCGCCCTGGTCCGGGACGGCGACCGCATCCGCATCGACATCCCGAACCGCACGATCGAGCTGCTGGTCGACGAGGCGGAGCTGGCCCGCCGCGAGCAGGCCCTGGACGGCGTCTACGCCCCCGGGAACCGCGACCGCAAGGTCTCGGCCGCCCTGCGCGCCTACGCCGCGATGGCGACCAGCGCCGACAAGGGCGCGGTCCGCGACGTGACCAAGCTGGGCTGACCCGGCCGTAGAACAAGCTGGGCCGACCCGGCCGTAGAAGGGGCCGCCTCCCACCGGGGGCGGCCCCTCCCGTCTGTCGTGAGCCTGACTGCCGTGGGCCTGCCTGTCGCGGGCCCGTCTGCCGTGGGCCTGTCTGCCGTGGGCCGTCACGCCCGGGACGGTGTGCCGGTGTGCGCCTCACCAACCGGCCGGGTCGTGCGCGGCGACGCCGAACACCGTCCCGTCGGGGGCGCTGGCGTAGACATGGCCGTCGACGACCACAGGGGCCGGCAGGTCGGCGGTGACCTTGTCCGCGTCGGTGCCGAGCCGCGGCCGGGTCTGCCCCACCAGCCGGCCGTCGCGCGCGTCCATCGCCAGCAGGCGTCCGTCGGCCGCCGTGAAGTACACGTGCTCACCGTCGCCGACCGGGGCCGAACCCCGGCTGACGGAGGTCTCGATGTGCCACAGCAGTTTGCCGGCGTTCAGGTCGACCGCCTCCAGCGAACCGCCCGTGGCCAGCAGATAGACCATGTCACCGTGCGTGCCGGCCTGCGGGGTCAGCTGTGGCACCGGCAGCACCACTCGGCGTGACGTCTTCGAGGCCGGCGTGTAGCGGACCACGGCGTCCGTCTCCCCGGTCGCCCGGTCGACGGACAGCAGGACCAGGGACGTGCCCTGGTTGCCGACGGGCTTCAGCACCCCCTTCAGGGAGGCCGTCCAGCGCACGGCACCGCTCTCGGGATCCACCGCGGTGACGAGGGTGCGGGTGCCGTCCCGGGACGCGGTGGTCGCGTAGGCCAGCGGGTCCCCGGGGAACGAGGCGAGAGACGGCGTGGCGGACCCCGGCAGCGGCCGGCTCCACTTCGTACGGCCCGACCCGGGGTCCACAGCGGTGATGGTGCCGCCGGCGCCGGTGAGCAGGGGAGTGCGGCCGGCGTAGTGGACCGCTGTGCCGTCGGGCAGCGGCCGCTTCCACCGTTCCTTGCCGGAGTACAGGTCGAATGCCTCCAGCACCGTGCTGCCGTCCGTGCTGAGCTGCACGACAGAGCCCGAGAGGACCGGCGGTCCGCTGACCGGCTCGGCGGCGACGGAGTGCCGCCACAGCAGTTTTCCGCCGGACAGGGAGAGCGCGTAGACCGCGCCGGGCCGCGTACACAGCAACCTGCCCGCGCCGTACGAACACTGCGGCATCCCCGCCCCCGTCGGCGCCGGCCTGGCCGCCCAGGAGCTGAACACGGCGGCCTTGGTGTGCGGGGCCGTGCCCGCCGGAGCGGGGCCGTCTTTTCCCACCAGCTGTACGCAGGCCAGCGCGGCGGCCACGACGAGGCCGAACGCCCCGGCGCTGATGGCCACCTTCCGGCCGACGCGCCGCCTGACCTGCGACTTCGGCCGCTCAGCACCGGACTCCGAGGCCGGCCCGCCGCCGGCCGGCTCGGCTCGCTCGTCGCCCGCCCGCTCGGCCGGCTCGTCGCCCGTCGGCTCGTTACCCGACTGCTGAGCCGGCTCGTTGCCCGACCGCTGAGCCGGCTCGCCGCTCGACCGCTGGGCCGGTATGAACGCCTGGGTGTCGTACGAGGCCGCCGTCGTGCGCAGCTCCCGCATGAGTTCATCGGGGGTCGGCCGGTCCTCCGGCTCCTTGGCGAGGCACCGCAGCACCAGCGGCGCGATGTCCTCCGGCACACCGGTGAGGTCCGGTTCGTCATGCACGACCTGGTAGGCGACGACGTACGGGCTGTCGGAGTCGAAGGGCCCGCGCCCGGTCGCCGCGTGCACCATCACCGAGCCGAGCGCGAAGAGGTCGGCGGCGGGCCCCACCTCGCGCGGCCGCCGGAACTGCTCGGGCGCCATGAAAGGCGGAGTGCCGATCAACTTGCCCGTCTCGGTGCGCAGTTCGCTGTCCTTCGGCCGGGAGATACCGAAGTCGATCACCTTTGGTCCGTCCTCGGCCAGCAGCACGTTGCTCGGCTTGAGGTCCCGGTGTACGACCCCGACCCGGTGGATGTCGCGCAGTGCCTCGGCGAGGCCCGCCATCAGCCGGCGCAGCTGCGCCGGAGCCATCGCCCCGTTCCGCTTCACCTCGTCGGACAGCGTCGGGCCAGGGATGAACAGCGTGGCCATCCAGGGCCGTTCGGCATTCGGATCGGCGTCGACGACGGGCGCGGTGAAGGCCCCGCTGACCTTTCGGGCGGCCGCCACCTCCTGCCGGAAACGCCCCCTGAACTCGGGATCCCTGGCGAACTCGGCGTGTACGACCTTGACCGCGAGCTTCATCCCCGAGGTGCTGCGGGCCAGATGGACGACCCCCATGCCACCCGAGCCCAGACGTGCCTGAAGACGATAGTGACCGGCGTACTCGGGAAGTTCCGCTTCCGCGCCCGCTCCCGTGTTCCTGCGTGGCGTCATGCGACCACCCCCGTGCTGTTCGTCCGCGCGCGCGACGCACGGAGCCTAGTCGATGACTCGTGCGAGACAGAGGCGGCTTGCTAGCCTTCGCGCGCGAGTCGCGCACAGATGTTTCGTGACGCGTCTTCGGGGAACGAGCGGTGCCCATGGCAAGCATGGGACGCGAGGGGGAAGGTTTCATATGTCTGTTGACCGAGTCGAAGAGGCGGCCGGGACCGGCGCCGACTCCGAGGCCATGACGGCGGAGTCCGCCGTCCGTACCTACGCGGTCGCTCCGGGCGTCCGGCTGAACGTCCGCAACGGCCCCGGCACCAGCTACGGCATCGTGCGCGTCCTGCCCGAGGGCACCCGCGTCCCGATCTTCTGCCAGACCCCGGGCACGCAGGTCAGCGGACCGTACGGCACCTCCAGCATCTGGGACAACATCGACAACGGCGAGTACGTCTCCGACGCCTACATCCAGACCGGCACCGACGGCTACGTCGCCGCGCGCTGCGCCTGACCCCGCCGGGAGCCCGCCCGTGTCCGCCGCCATAATCGTTCCGTGAGCGACGAAACCGGCACCCCGGACACCCCGGCGGGCTCCTCGGACGGCGCGGCCCCGAGCGGTGGCCCCCGCCCCGAGCCCCTGCGCTTCTTCGGCACCACCTGGGTGAACCACGACAACGGCTACGCCGCCCGCCGGGCCGGCGTCGCCATCGGCTCCCTCGTCGCGGCCGTCGCCTCCTGTCTGGTCCTCCGCCTCGCCTACGAAGGCATCCAGATCGCCGACACCGGCTCCTTCGTGACCGTACTGATCATCGCCATGTTCGCGATCTGCAGCGCGCTCGCCTTCCGCAACACCCTGGAAGGCTTCGGCAAGCGCCACGACCCGCAGCGCCAGGCCTCCCTGCGCGGCCTGCTCGCCATCGGCTTCGTCGGCTCCCTCCTCGCCTACTTCTTCCGCTCGCTCACCGAGGCCCCGGGCGAGAAGCTGCACCGCGAGGAGTACGAGAAGGCCCGCGAGGCCTACGACCGCCGCTCCTCCCGCCGCACCGGCAACCCCTCGAAGAAGAAGCGCCGCAGCTGACCCCCTGCGCCCCTCCGAAAGCCGCGCCCCGGCCCCTGCCCGGCCCCAGCGGTGGCATGGCGCTCCGATCCGCTCCCGAAAACGCGCTGTCGTCATCACCCCGTCCTGTCCACGATGTCCGTATGACCACGACACGACCTCCCTCGCGCGCGGCCCGCGCACGCTCCTTCGACTCGGCCGCCGCCCAGTACGCCGCGAACCGCCCCTCCTACCCGCCCGCCCTCTTCGACGCCGTCGAGGAACTGGCCGGCCGCTCCCTCTCCGGTGCCCGGGTCGTGGACGTCGGTGCCGGTACGGGCATCGCGACCGCCCTCCTGCGCGACCGCGGTGCCGACGTCCTCGCCGTCGAACCCGGCGAGGGCATGGCCGCCGAGTTCCGGCGCGGGCTGCCGGATCTTCCGCTCGTCCTCGGCAACGGCAACGCCCTCCCCGTCCCCGACGCCCGCGCCGACTTCGTCACCTACGCCCAGGCCTGGCACTGGACCGACACCGCCCGCTCGGTGCCGGAGGTGCTGCGGGTGCTGCGGCCGGGCGGTGCGCTGGCGGTGTGGTGGAACACCGACGCGCTCGACCTCGACTGGATCGCCGAGGCCGCCGACCGCAAGGGCCGCTTCTTCGGCGTGGACATCGCCGCCGAGAAGCGCAGGGCCGGCGAGCGCCTTGACCTGGCCGACCCCAGTGGGCGCCTGGACTTCGCCCGCCGTGACATCCGCTGGAGCCGCCGCGTCCCGGTCGACACCCATCTCGCCAACATCGGCAGCCACTCGGCCTTCCTCGTCGCACCGCGGGAACGCAGGACCGCCTTCCTGGAAGAGGAGCGCACCCATCTGCTCAAGGTCTTCCCGGACGGCATCGTCGAGGAGACCTACGATGTGCTCCTCCTCGTCGCCATCAAGCCCTGACCTGGGCGACGTTCCCCCGAAAGCGGCGGCCGGGTGCCTACCCGGCCGCCGCTGCCGTGTCCGCACCCGCCCGCACCGGCACGCCCCGTCGGCCACCGCCACGCGCCCCTTGACGTCCGACGCCCCTCGGCAGATTATTCATCGCATGATGAATTATTCGCCGGACCCACCGAGCGAACCCCTCACCGCCGGCGCGAGCGCCACCACCCGCACCGCCGTCCAGGCCGACGACCTCACCGTCGTCCGCGGCCCCCGTACCGTCCTGCACCACCTCCGCTTCACCGTCCCTCGCGGCCAGATCACCGGCCTGCTCGGCCCCTCCGGCTGCGGCAAATCCACCCTCATGCGCGCCGTCGTCGGCACCCAGGCCAAGGTCACCGGCACCCTGAACGTCCTCGGCCACCCCGCCGGCCACCCCACCCTGCGCAGCCGCATCGGCTATGTCACCCAAGCCCCCTCCGTCTACGACGATCTGACCATTCGTCAGAATCTGGAGTACTTCGCCGCGATCCTCGACCCGGGCCGCGCCTCGGCCGACCGCCGCCACGAACACGTCACCCGGGCCATCGCCGACGTCGACCTCACCAGCCACGCCGACGCCCTCGCCGGCAACCTCTCCGGCGGCCAGCGCAACCGGGTCTCACTCGCCGTGGCCCTCCTCGGAACCCCGGAACTCCTCGTCCTGGACGAACCCACGGTCGGCCTCGACCCCGTACTGCGCCGCGACCTGTGGCACCTCTTCCACGACATCGCCGCCACTCGCGGCGCCACCCTCCTCGTCTCCTCCCACGTCATGGACGAGGCCGAGCGCTGCCATCGCCTCCTCCTCATGCGCGAGGGCGAGATCCTCGCCGACGACACCCCCGACGCCCTGCGCACCCGCACCGGCACCGACACCGTCGAAGCCGCGTTCCTCCGCCTCGTCGACGAGGCCACCGCCGCGGACCGCACCCAGGCGCCGACCCGCCACACCCAGGAGCCGACCCGATGAGTACGACTGCCCCCGTCGCCCCCACCGGCGCGCTCAACCCCTCCCGCACCACCGCCACCGCGGCCCGGGTCCTGCGCCAGCTCCGGCACGACCCGCGCACGATCGCGCTGATGATCCTCGTCCCGTGCCTGATGCTGATCCTGCTGCGCTACGTCTTCGACGCCAGCCCCCGCACCTTCGACAACATCGGCGCATCCCTGCTCGGCATCTTCCCGCTGATCACGATGTTCCTGGTCACCTCCATCGCCACCCTGCGCGAACGCACCTCCGGCACCCTCGAACGCCTCCTCGCCATGCCCCTCGGCAAGGCCGACCTCATCGCCGGCTACGCCCTGGCCTTCGGCACCATCGCCATCGTCCAGTCCGCCCTCGCCACCGGACTCGCGCTGTGGGTGCTCGGCCTCGACGTCACCGGCTCACCCTGGCTGCTCCTTCTTGTCGCCCTCCTCGACGCCCTGCTCGGCACGGCCCTCGGTCTCTTCGTCTCGGCCTTCGCGGCCTCGGAATTCCAGGCGGTCCAGTTCATGCCCGCGGTGATCTTTCCCCAGCTCCTCCTCTGCGGCCTCTTCACTCCCCGGTCCGACATGCACCCCGCCCTCACGGCCGTCTCCGACGTGCTGCCGATGTCGTACGCCGTCGACGGCATGAACCAGGTCCTCCATCACACCGACACGACCGCGACCTTCGTACGAGACATCCTGATCGTGGCCGGCTGCGCGCTGCTCGTCCTGGCCCTGGGCGCGGCCACCCTCCGGCGCCGCACCTCCTGACCGGCCCGCGTCCCGTCTGCCGGACAACCGCCCGCACCCCACCGACCCGGTGCGAGGATGACCCCATGAGCCAGAAAGTCGCAGTCCTCGGCACCGGCAAGATCGGCGAAGCCCTGCTCAGCGGAATGATCCGGGCCGGCTGGGCTCCCGCCGACCTCCTGGTCACCGCCCGCCGCCCCGAGCGCGCCGAAGAACTCCGCACCCGCCACGGAGTCACCCCGGTCACCAACGCCGAGGCAGCCAAGACCGCCGACACTCTCATCCTCACGGTCAAGCCGCAGGACATGGGCACCCTCGTGGACGAGCTGGCCCCGCACGTCCCCGCCGACCGCCTGATCATCAGCGGTGCCGCCGGTATCCCCACCTCCTTCTTCGAGGAGCGCCTGACCGCAGGCACCCCGGTCGTCCGTGTCATGACCAACACCCCGGCCCTTGTCGACGAGGCCATGTCCGTCATCTCCGCCGGCAGCCACGCCACCGAGGCCCATGTCGCGCACGCCGAGGAGATCTTCGGCGCCGTCGGCAAGACACTCCGTGTCCCCGAGAACCAGCAGGACGCCTGCACCGCCCTGTCCGGCTCCGGCCCCGCGTACTTCTTCTATCTGGTCGAGGCCATGACCGACGCCGGCATCCTGCTCGGCCTGCCCCGCGACAAGGCCCACGACCTCATCGTCCAGTCCGCCATCGGCGCCGCCGTGATGCTCCGCGACAGCGGTGAACACCCCGTCAAGCTGCGCGAGAACGTCACCTCCCCGGCCGGCACGACCATCAACGCCATCCGCGAACTGGAGAACCACGGCGTCCGAGCCGCCCTCATCGCAGCCCTCGAAGCCGCCCGCGACCGCAGCCGCGAACTCGCCTCCGGCAAGAAGGACTGACTGACCCGGTGCGGGCCCGCACGCACGGGCCCGCACAGGCAGTCCCTAACGATGGGCCGCGCTCAACGCGCTATCGAACACCGGCGGCAACAGACCGATCGCCCGATACGCCGCGTCGACGGTCGGCCGGGCCATCGCCCTCGCCTTCTCCGCACCATCCCGCAGCACCCCCTCCACAAAGGCAGGATCCGCGCACAGTTCCCTGTGCCTGGCCTGTACGGGCCTGAGGACCTCGACCACGGCGTCCGCGGTGTCCTTCTTCAAAGCGCCGTACGAGTCGTAAACGCCTGCCAGTGACTCAGGGTTCCCGCCTGTGCACGCAGCGAGAATCTCCAACAGATTCGCGACCCCGGGCCGCCCCTCCCGGTCGTACTCCACGTCCCGGCCGCTGTCGGTGACGGCACGCATGACCTTCTTCCGCACGTCGTCCGGCTCGTCGAGGAGATAGACGACCCCCAGACCGGAGTCGTCGGACTTCCCCATCTTCGCCGTCGGGTTCTGCAGGTTCATCACCCGCGCCGCCACCCCCGGACGGGTTGCCTTCGGCACCACGAACGTGTGCCCGTACCGCTGGTTGAACCGCACCGCCAGATCCCGCGCCAGCTCGACATGCTGCACCTGGTCGTCACCGACCGGCACCTCGCCGGCGCCGTACGCCAGGATGTCCGCCGCCATCAGCACCGGATACGTCAGCAGCGACAGCCGGACGCCCGCCCCGCGCTCCTGCTGCCGCGCGACCTTCTCCTTGTACTGGATCATCCGCCGCATCTCACCGTCGGACGCCACGCACTCCAGCAGATACGACAGCCTCGTGTGCTCGTCGACATGGCTCTGCAGGAACACGGTGCACACCGCGGGATCGAGTCCGGCCGCCAGCATCAGCGTCGCGGTCTGCCGGCTGAGCCTGCGCAATCGCGCCGGATCCTGGTCCACGGTCAGCGCATGCAGATCCACGACACAGAACAGCGCGTCAGCCTGATGCTGGTCCGTCTCCACCCAGCGCCGCAGGGCTCCCAGGTAGTTGCCCAGGGTCAGGTGCCCGGTCGGCTGGATCCCGCTGAATACCCGTGTCATCTTCACTCCACCTCCTGGTCGGGACCGCCGCTTCTGCGGCCGTCCCCCGGAGTCCGGAGGAGAAACGAGAACGGCCGCCGAGGCGGCGGCCGTTGGATGCATACGTGAGTCCGGCCGCCGTCAGGCGGCCCACCAAAGCTGGGTACACGTACGCGTCGTCATGGGGCCCAGAGTACGCCCTCGGGGCGCCCCGGGGACAAGAGTTGACACGCCCCACGCCCGTACGTAATGTTCTCCGGGTTGTCCGACGTGAGCGCCGATCTCGGTCGGTCCCCGGACAGCCACTCCGCAGGTACCCAGCAGCAATCGACGCAACGGCGCCGAGTGCTTTGCTGTGCGTATTTGCGAAATGAGGAATCCGCGTTCGAAAGGACAGCAGCCCCCGATTAGCTCGGGAGCATGGAATCCGCTAAAGTCTCACTCGTCGGAACGGCCCAGCGGCCGGGAAGACAAACCCCGCTGACTGGGGATCAGACGCCGAAAGGATCTGATAGAGTCGGAACCGCCGGAAAGGAAACCGCGAGA
>NZ_BMVG01000012.1 GCF_014650595.1 Streptomyces alanosinicus | reverse complement strand
CCACTGTGTTGGTTCTGAAACCACGAACAGCCCCACGTTTCACAGAGCGTGGTGTGGCAAGGTTCGACAGTTTCATAGTGTTTCGGTGGTCATAGCGTGAGGGAAACGCCCGGTTACATTCCGAACCCGGAAGCTAAGCCTCACAGCGCCGATGGTACTGCAGGGGGGACCCTGTGGGAGAGTAGGACGCCGCCGAACAATTCTTCCAAAAAGGTCGGATCCTGAACTTCGGTTCGGGGTCCGACCTTTTTACGTTCTGCTTAACTTGGAGTTCACGTTGCGCGCCGAGCATCCAGCACATGGGTACTGCTGCAATGCTCAGAGCCGCCGGCGTCGGAGTCGGTGACGAGGTCGTCGTACCGGCCTTCGGGAACGTCGAAGTCGCCGAGGCCGTGACCCTGGCCGGCGCGCTCCCCGTGTTCGCCGACATAGACCCGGTGACCTACTGCCTCGACCCCGGCGCTGTCGAGGCGGCCGTAACTCCGCGCACCGCAGCGGTCGTTGTCGTACACCGCTTCGGACGGTGGGCCGACGTGGGGCGGTTGCACGCGCTCGGGCAGCGGCACGAGGTGCTCGTGCTGGAGCAGGGCGAGTCCGAGGCGCCGTACGACGAGATAGCCCAGCGCCGGGAGCGGGCCGCCTACCTCGACGCCAAGCTCAAGGGCGTACGCACGCCGGACGGTGGCGACGGGCACACCTATCAGCAGTATGTCGTGCGGGTCCCGGGGAACGGCCGGCCCGACCGGGACGCCTTCGCGTTGGCCCTGCGGGCCAAGGGAGTCGAGTGCCGGGTGCCGGTCAAGACGCCTGTGCACCGGCTGCCGGAATTCCGTCGGTGTGTGTCACTGCCGGAGACTGAGCTGGCCGCCGACGAAACACTGACGCTGCCCGTGGACGCCTCGCTCACCAAGCGGGAGATGCAGCGGATCGTCTCCGCCTGCAACGCGCTCGGGGGACTCCTGCAGCCCGCCTACTGAGCGGGCACCGAACGAATTTGGGAACTCGGCCCTGATCGGGGTACAGTTTCTTTGTCGCCGCGAGGGAAACCTCGAAAACGACAGGCCCCTATAGCTCAGTCGGTAGAGCGTCTCCATGGTAAGGAGAAGGTCAACGGTTCGATTCCGTTTGGGGGCTCCAGCAAAAAAGGCCCCACCCTTTCGGGTGGGGCCTTTTTCGTGTCTCAGGCCTCCTTGTGGATTCCCGGGACGCGCATCGCCAGGATCGCCATGTCGTCCGACGGGGCGTCCGAGGCGAAGCGTTCCACGGCGCGCATGATGCGCGCGGCGACCGCGCCCGCCGTCAGGCCCGTGCAGGTGGTGAGGACGTCGGCTAGGCCGTCGTCGCCCAACATGCGCGTGCCCTCACGGCGTTCGGTGACGCCGTCCGTGACGCACAGCAGCACATCACCCGGGTCGAGGGTGACCGTCTCCTCGTGCAGTTCCAGGTCCTCGATCACGCCCAGCAGCGGCTGCGGCTCGGCGGCGGGCGTCACCGTGCCGTCCTGGCGCAGACGCAGCGGGAGCGGATGGCCGGCACAGACCACCTTCAGCTCGGCGCTGCCGTCCTCCCGCAGGCGCATCTCGCCGTAGAGGAGGGTCAGGAAACGGCTGCGGTCACCCTCGTCGAGAATGGCCGAATTCAGCCGCTGCAGGACCGCCGGTCCGGACAGGCCCTCGCGAGCCAGCAGACGCAGGGCGTGCCGGGCGAGGCCGGTGACCGCCGCCGCGTTCGGGCCCGTACCGCAGACGTCGCCGATGGCGAAGCCGTAGGCACCGTTGCCGATGGGGAAGAGGTCGTAGAAGTCGCCGCCGACTTCGTTGCCCTCGCCGGCCGCGCGGTAGATGACCTCCACCTCGACGCCGTCGATGTGCGGGGTACCGGGCGGGAGCAGGCTGCGCTGAAGGGCCTGGCTGATGGCCGTGCGCTCCGAGTAGAGACGGGCGTTGTCCAGGGCGAGGGCGGCCCGGCGGGACAAGTCCTCGGCCAGTTCCAGGATTTCCTGGCGGAAGTGTTCGTCGGTGGGCTTGCCGAGCACGAGCATGCCGATGACGCGGTTGCGGGCGACGAGCGGCAGGACGACCGTCTCGCCGCCGACCGCGGAGGCCGTGGCGAGGGTCGGGCCGATGCCCGCGGCGACCCGGTGCGTGGGGCCGCCGGCCAGGCCGAGGCTGCGCATCGAGGTGCGCAGGGCCGCCTGGTGCGCCACCTCGGCCGGGACGGTCCACACACGGGCGCCGGGGGTCGGTACCGGGTCCGGCGGGGCGATCTTCGACAGCAACGACTTGATGCCGTCGATGAGTTCCTCGTCCTCGTGCAGGACGTACGACAGATACGGCTCCGAGGCCTGGTCGGCGATGGTGTAGACGGCGCACCAGGTCGCCAGGGTGGGGACCGTCATCTGGGCCATCAGGGCCAGGGTCTGGTCGCGGTCCAGGGTGCCGGCCAGCAGGTCGGAGGCCTCGACCAGGAAGCTCAGGGAGCCTCGGCGCAGCCGCTCCAGCTCGCCCAGGCGGGCCGACTCGACGGCCAGGGCGATGCGGTCGGCGGCGAACTGCAGGCGCAGCGCCTCCTCGTTGGAGTACCGGCCGGGTCCCTCGGCCGCGACGCCGAGTGACCCGGTGAGCCGGCCCTCGACCTTCAGCGGGACCGTGACGACCGAGCGCATGCCGGTGCCGGACAGCAGGGGCACGGCTCCGGGTACGGCCGTGAGGTCGTCGTGGACGGCGGGCATGCGCGCGGAGCCGTAGCGGCCGGGGCCGGCCTCTACGGGCACGCGCGCGAAGCGCTGGCGGGCGGAGGGCAGGCCGGTGGAGGCGCGGACCTCCAGCTCGGTCTCGTCGTCGGTGGCCAACAGCAGGAACGCGGAGTCGCCGTCGAGCATGTCGCGGGCGCGTTCCACCGTGCGCTGCAGCAGGCCGTCGAGGTCGTCGGGGGCGGGGGAGCCGATGAACACCTCGAAGGGGTCGGTGTTCGGTCCGTCGGTGTTCTGGGCCTGGTCACCGGCCGGGACGCGCGGCGGGGTCTGGAGCACGGCGCGCTCGTGGTCGCGGACCAGGAGGCAGACGGTGGAGGGCTCGCCGCCGGTGTCGCGGACCCTGAGGTGGGAGGCGTAGACCGGGACCACCCGGCCGTCGGCGCCGCGGATCCCGTAGCTGCCCTCCCAGCGGGAGAGCTGGAGCGCCTCGGCGACGCCGGTGCTGGTGCCCGGGGTGTGCGGCCAGGCCGCGAGTTCGGTGAGGGGCTGGCCGACGACCTCGCCGGAGGCGTAGCCGAAGAGTTCCTCGGCGTCCTCGTTCCAGGAGGTGATGGCGCCCTTGCGGTCGACCTGGAGGACGGCGACGCGGACCCGGCCGTCGGCCATCGGGAGCAGGTCGGCGGGGAGCGACGGGCCGGCGGTGCGGGTGCCGACCGGGCGTTCGGGGAGGTTGAGCTGGAACCAGACGTTCTTGTGGGTGGGGGTGTAGTCGACGCCCCAGCGGGCGGCGAGTGCCGCGCACAGCTGCAGACCGCGGCCGCCCTCGCGGTCGGGGCTGCCCATCGTGGCGGTGGCGTTCTGCAGGGGGACCTCGCGCTCGGGGTAGCGGTCGGCGACCTCGATGCGCACGCCGTCCTCGGCGCGCAGGCACAGCACGTCCGCGTGTGTGCCCGCGTGGACGACCGCGTTGGTCACCAGTTCGCTGGTGAGGACGACGGCGTCATCGACGACATCGACGAAGCCCCAGCCCTGGAGGGTGTCGCGGACGAAGGATCGGGCGGTCGCGACCGATCGCCCGACGGGCTCGAAAGTGGCGGCCGCGCGCGCGGTGATCACAGAACTCCTCGGCCGGTTGTCGACGTGCAGGGCTGCGTGGCCGGCCGGCTCGCGCCGCTGTTGCGGCATCAGCTCGCCCGTCGGTTGTGGCTCCGGGGGCTGTCCCCCGGGGATGACTCCGGTGGTCATGGTCTGCGGCCGCCCCTCCGATGCCCGCTCGTGCTCGTGCCACCGCCCAGGCCGGTCGGACCGGTGCGGCTGGACAGCCGGATGCAAGGTTACTTACCTTCGCCGTCCGAGCGGATGCCGGTCGCAGGTGTTTACCCCCCAGGGTGTGCGGACGATGTGCGAAGCTGCCGAACTGTTATGGCCTGGTTCGGGCAGGGTGAAACACTGGGCAGGCTTCTGATGAAGGTCGGGTCGCGCTGCGTGTGTTCCGTGTACAGCGGGCAGCAGCCCCTGGTGTGGCCGGATCTCGTCTGGCAGAAATACGCAGCAGTAACGGGTACGCGGAAGTATCCGGTATGCCGGTGATCGGCAGGCCGGGCCGAAGCGGCCGAGCACGGCAGTAGCGGTCTACCCCTCCGGGAGGGACACAGTGGAGTCTGGCGCGGCGACGCGTGGCACGAAGACGCGCGCGAAAGGCGGACCGTCCCTGGGCAGGCGCGGCGGAACGACCGCCGTGGACACGGCCGCCCTGAACCGGCTGCTGGCGGCTCTCGTCGCGATGCGCGACGGGAACTTCCGCAAGCGGCTCACGGTCACCGGGGACGACGTGATGTCGGAGATCGCGGCCGTCTTCAACGAGGTGGCCGACCGGAATCTGCATCTGACCGGTGAGCTGTCCCGGGTGCGGCGCATGGTCGGACGTGAGGGAAAACTCACGGAACGGCTGGAGGCGGGGGCCTGCGAGGGCTCCTGGGCGTCCGCGATCGACGCCTCCAACGCGCTGGTCGACGATCTCGTCTGGCCGGTCTCGGAGGTCGGCCGGGTGCTCACGGCGGTCGCCGAGGGTGATCTGTCGCCGCGGATGGAGCTGCGGACGCAGGCGCCGGACGAAGGCACCGGGCATCCGCTGCGGGGCGAGTTCCTGAAGGTCGGCCGTACGGTCAACAACCTGGTCGACCAGCTGTCGACGTTCACGGACGAGGTCACGCGCGTGGCCAGCGAGGTCGGCACCGAGGGCAAGCTCGGCGGGCAGGCCAGGGTGCGCGGTATGTCGGGTTCGTGGAAGGACCTGACCGAGTCCGTCAACACCATGGCGAACCGGCTGACCGCTCAGGTCCGTGACATCGCGCTGGTGACGACGGCGGTGGCGCGTGGTGATCTGTCGCGCAAGGTCACCGTGCATGTGGCCGGCGAGATGCTGGAGCTGAAGAACACCGTCAACACGATGGTGGAGCAGCTGTCGTCCTTCTCCGTCGAGGTCACGCGGGTGGCCCGGGAGGTGGGCACCGAGGGCATCCTGGGCGGTCAGGCGCAGGTGCCGGGGGTGGCCGGCGTGTGGAAGGAGCTGACCGACTCCGTCAACACGATGGCGGGCAACCTGACCGCGCAGGTGCGGGGGATCTCGCAGGTCACGACCGCTGTCGCCAATGGTGACCTGTCGCAGAAGGTGACCGTCCCGGCGCGCGGGGAGGTGGCGCAGCTCGCCGAGACGATCAACCAGATGACCGAGACGCTGCGGATCTTCGCCGATGAGGTCACCCGGGTCGCGAACGAGGTCGGTGCGGAGGGGCGGCTCGGCGGCCAGGCGAATGTGCCCGGTGCCGCCGGTACGTGGAAGGACCTGACGGACTCCGTCAACACGGTCTTCCGGAACCTGACCATTCAGGTGCGTGACATCGCCACCGTGACGACCGCCGTGGCCAGCGGTGATCTGTCGCAGAAGGTCACGGTCGACGTGGCGGGCGAGATGCTGGAGCTGAAGAACACCGTCAACGGGATGGTGGACCAGCTGTCGGCGTTCGGTGCCGAGGTGACGAGGGTCGCGCGGGAGATCGGTGTCGAGGGTGAGCTGGGCGGTCAGGCACAGGTGCCCGGTGCCGCCGGTGCGTGGAAGGACCTGACCGACTCCGTCAACACCGCATTCCGCAACCTGACCGGACAGGTGCGCAACATCGCCCAGGTGACGACGGCGGTGGCCAACGGCGACCTGTCGCAGAAGGTCACCGTGGACGTCTCCGGCGAGATGCTCCAGCTGAAGAACACCGTGAACACCATGGTGGACCAGCTGTCGAGCTTCGCCGACCAGGTCACGCGGATGGCCAGGGACGTGGGTACGGAGGGCCGCCTCGGCGGTCAGGCCCGGGTGGACGGCGTGTCGGGCACCTGGAAGGAGCTGACGGACTCCGTCAACTTCATGGCCGGCAACCTGACCTCGCAGGTGCGGCAGATCGCCCAGGTGACGACGGCCGTGGCGCGCGGCGACCTGTCGCAGAAGATCGACGTCGATGCGCGCGGCGAGATCCTTGAGCTGAAGAACACGATCAACACCATGGTTGATCAGCTGTCGGCCTTCGCCGACCAGGTGACGCGGGTCGCGCGTGACGTGGGCACGGAGGGCCGGCTCGGCGGTCAGGCCCAGGTGCCGGGTGTGGCCGGTGTGTGGCGTGACCTGACCGACTCGGTGAACGGCATGGCCGGCAACCTCACCGCGCAGGTGCGCAACATCGCGCAGGTCGCGACCGCGGTGGCGCGCGGTGACCTCTCCCAGAAGATCACCGTGGACGCGCGCGGGGAGATCCTGGAGCTGAAGAACACCCTGAACACGATGGTGGACCAGCTGTCGTCGTTCGCCCAGGAGGTCACGCGGGTGGCCCGTGAGGTGGGTACGGAGGGCATCCTCGGCGGTCAGGCCGAGGTGCAGGGCGTCTCCGGCACCTGGAAGGACCTCACGCAGTCCGTGAACTTCATGGCGAACAACCTGACCATCCAGGTGCGCAACATCGCCGAGGTCACGACGGCGGTCGCCAAGGGCGATCTGTCGAAGAAGATCACTGTTGACGCCAAGGGCGAGATCCTTGAGCTGGTCACGACGGTCAACACGATGGTTGATCAACTGTCCAGCTTCGCCGAGCAGGTGACCCGGGTGGCCCGCGAGGTGGGCACCGAGGGCATCCTGGGCGGTCAGGCGCACGTGGCGGGTGTCACCGGCATCTGGAAGGACCTGAGTGACAACGTCAACCTGATGGCCAACAACCTGACCATGCAGGTGCGGAACATCTCCCAGGTGGCCGCGGCCGTCGCCAACGGTGACCTGACGCGTCAGGTGACGATCGAGGCGCGCGGCGAGGTCGCGCAGCTCGCCGACACCATCAACATCATGGTGAAGACGCTGAGTTCGTTCGCCGACCAGGTCACCAAGGTGGCCCGCGAGGTGGGCACGGACGGCATCCTGGGCGGTCAGGCGCACGTGCCGGGTGTGGCCGGCACGTGGAAGGACCTCACCGAGTCCGTGAACGGCATGGCGTCCAACCTGACCGGTCAGGTGCGCAACATCGCCATGGTCACCACGGCCATCGCCAAGGGTGACCTGACGAAGAAGATCGACATTGACGCCCGCGGTGAGATTCTTGAGCTGAAGACGACGATCAACACGATGGTTGATCAGCTGTCCAGCTTCGCGGAGGAGGTCACGCGCGTGGCCCGCGAGGTGGGTACGGAGGGACAGCTCGGCGGCCAGGCACGCGTGCGTGACGTCGACGGCACCTGGCGCGACCTCACGGAGTCCGTGAACGAGATGGCCGGGAACCTGACCCGGCAGGTGCGTGCCATCGCGCGCGTGGCGACCGCGGTGACCCGCGGTGACCTGAACCTGAAGATCGACGTGGACGCCTCCGGCGAGATCCAGGAGCTGCAGGACTACATCAACAAGATGATCGCCAACCTGCGCGACACCACGATCGCCAACGAGGAGCAGGACTGGCTCAAGGGCAACCTCGCCCGTATCTCCGGACTGATGCAGGGACGCCGGGACCTGGAGGACGTGGCCTCGCTGATCATGAGCGAGCTGACGCCGGTGGTCACCGCGCAACACGGAGCGTTCTTCGTGGCGATGCCCCTCATGGAGGGCAAGGACGCCCATGACGGCGAGGAGACGTACGAGCTGCGCATGCAGGGCTCGTACGGCTACTCCATGGGCTCCATGCCGACGTCGTTCAGGCCCGGTGAGGCGCTGATCGGCACGGCTGCCCAGGAGAAGCGCACGATCCTGGTGGAGCGGGCGCCGAGCGGCTATCTGAAGATCTCCTCCGGGCTCGGCGAGGCCCCGCCCGCGCAGGTGATCGTGCTGCCGGTGCTGTTCGAGGGCAAGGTGCTCGGAGTGATCGAGCTGGCCTCCTTCACGCCGTTCACGCAGATCCAGAAGGACTTCCTCAACCAGATCGCCGAGATGATCGCGACGAGCGTCAACACCATCTCGGTCAACACCAAGACCGAGCAGCTGCTGAAGCAGTCGCAGGAGCTGACCGAGCAACTCCGTGAGCGGTCCGCCGAGTTGGAGAACCGGCAGAAGGCCCTGCAGGCCTCAAACGCCGAACTGGAGGAGAAGGCCGAGCTGCTGGCCCGGCAGAACCGCGACATCGAGGTGAAGAACACCGAGATCGAGGAGGCCCGGCAGGTCCTGGAGGAGCGCGCCGAGCAGCTCGCGGTGTCGATGCGCTACAAGAGCGAGTTCCTCGCCAACATGTCGCACGAGCTGCGTACGCCGCTCAACTCGCTGCTGATTCTGGCCAAGCTGCTCGCCGACAACGCCGAGGGCAATCTCTCGCCGAAGCAGGTGGAGTTCGCCGAGACCATCCACGGCGCCGGCTCGGATCTGCTCCAGCTGATCAACGACATCCTCGACCTGTCGAAGGTCGAGGCGGGCAAGATGGACGTGTCGCCGACCCGGATCGCGCTCGTGCAGCTCGTGGACTACGTGGAGGCCACCTTCCGCCCGCTGACCGCGGAGAAGGGCCTGGATCTGTCCGTACGGGTCTCTCCCGAGCTGCCCGCGACCCTGCACACCGACGAGCAGCGGCTGCTGCAGGTGCTGCGCAATCTGCTGTCGAACGCGGTGAAGTTCACCGACTCCGGCTCCGTGGAGCTGGTGATCAGGCCGGCCGGCGGGGACGTACCGATGGGTATCCGGGAGCAGCTGCTGGAGGCCGGCTCGCTGTCCGATCCGGCGGCGCCGCTGATCGCGTTCTCGGTGACGGACACCGGCATCGGTATCGCGGCCAGCAAGATGCGGGTGATCTTCGAGGCGTTCAAGCAGGCGGACGGCACGACCAGCCGCAAGTACGGCGGCACCGGTCTCGGCCTGTCGATCTCCCGGGAGATCGCGCAGCTGCTCGGCGGGGAGATCCACGCGCAGAGCGAACCGGGCCGCGGCTCGACGTTCACGCTCTACCTGCCGCTGCACCCGAGTGAACTGCCGCCGCAGGGCTACCAGCAGTCCGTTCCCCAGCTGGAGGCCGGTGAGCTGCTGGCCTCCGAGGCGCAGGAGTCCTCGGAGCTGTCCGCCGTGGAGATCGAGACCCCGGCCGAGGTGAAGTCGTACCGGGAGACGCAGAACGGTCCCGCGGCGCTCTTCCGCCGCCGTCGGCGGAGTCTGCCGCAGGGCGAGCAGCGGTCCGAGCAGTGGGCGGCGGCGCCGGAGCAGGACAGCGCTCCGCAGTCCGCGCGCGCGGTGCGGTTCGGCGGCCAGAAGGTGCTGATCGTCGACGACGACATCCGTAATGTGTTCGCCCTGACCAGCGTCCTGGAGCAGCACGGCCTCTCGGTGCTGTACGCCGAGAACGGCCGCGAGGGCATCGAGGTGCTGGAGCAGCACGACGACGTGGCGGTGGTCCTGATGGACATCATGATGCCGGAGATGGACGGGTATGCGACGACCACGGCGATCCGCCGGATGCCGCAGTTCGCCGGGCTGCCGATCATCGCGCTGACCGCGAAGGCGATGAAGGGCGACCGGGAGAAGGCGATCGAGTCCGGCGCCTCCGACTATGTGACCAAGCCGGTCGACCCGGATCATCTGCTGGCGGTGATGCAGCAGTGGATGGGCGGGAAGTGACGAGACCGGCACTCCGGGATGTGAACACCCGGGGAACCCTCGATGTGAACACCCGGGGAACCCTCGGCGTGTGTCGGGAGTTGCCCACTTGAGGTGAGCGCGAACGTACGGCTTAAGGTGGCTGAGCACGTATGGGAACGGCGGATTCCGGGAACCATCCCGGCCCCCGCCCCGTTTCTGCTAGGTGCACAGTGACATCGCGGTGACAGGGTGTGGCGACAGGCGGGGTGCGGCTACGATGACCGGCACAAGGACGGGCGGCGAAAGGGAGTCGTCCCCTGGGGCGGCGCCCGGTGTACCGCCGGGGCGAGGAGGGCGGGCCATGGTGCAGAAGGCCAAGATCCTCCTGGTCGATGACCGGCCGGAGAATCTGTTGGCGCTGGAGGCGATCCTCTCTGCGCTCGATCAGACGCTGGTGCGGGCATCGTCCGGGGAGGAAGCACTTAAGGCACTGCTCACAGACGATTTCGCGGTCATTCTGCTCGATGTCCAGATGCCGGGTATGGACGGCTTCGAGACTGCCGCGCACATCAAGCGGCGTGAGCGGACGCGGGACATCCCGATCATCTTCCTCACGGCGATCAACCACGGCCCGCACCACACCTTCCGGGGTTACGCGGCGGGCGCCGTCGACTACATCTCCAAGCCGTTCGACCCGTGGGTGCTGCGTGCGAAGGTCTCGGTGTTCGTCGAGCTGTACATGAAGAACTGCCAGCTGCGGGAGCAGGCGGCGCTGCTGCGGCTGCAGTTGGAGGGCGGCGGCAAGGGCGCGGTCGGCGGCAAGGAGTCCGCCGGACTGCTCGCCGAGCTGTCCGCGCGGCTCGCGGCCGTGGAGGAGCAGGCAGAGGCGCTGTCCAAGCAGCTGGACGACGACTCGGCGGACGCGGCCGCAGTGGCCACGGCGGCTCATCTGGAGCGCAAACTCACCGGGTTGCGGCGTGCGCTCGACGCCCTGGAGCCCGGCTCCGGACCCGGCGGCACCTCGGTGCCGGCCCAGAGCTGACGTAACTGACGTAGGCCCATGCGGCGGTTGCCCATGAGCGTGCGTCAGCTCCGGTCCCCGGTAAAGGCGACACGAACGGGTGAAGCTGTAGGCACGCGTGTCCGTTGTCGTCTCCCCCGGTAACCTCACACCCATGGCCTCACGTCCCTCCGCAGCGAAGAAGCAGCCGGCGAAGAAGGCGGCCGCTCCCGCGAAGGCTCCGGCGAAGAAGGCCGCAGCGAAGAAGGCGGCGGCCAAGAAGGCGCCTGCCAAGAAGGCCCCGGCGAAGAAGGCGCCGCCGAAGCCGGCACCCAGTCCCACCGGGGGCGTGTACCGGCTGGTGCGCGCCCTCTGGCTCGGCGTCGCGCACGCGCTCGGCGCTGTCTTCCGCGGCATAGGGCAGGGCGCGAAGAACCTGGACCCGGCCCATCGCAAGGACGGCATCGCCCTGCTCCTCTTCGGCATCGCACTGATCGTCGCCGCCGGTACCTGGGCCGACTTGAAGGGTCCCGTAGGCGACCTGGTGGAGATCCTCGTCACCGGTGCCTTCGGCCGGCTCGACCTCCTGGTCCCGGTACTGCTCGCCGTGATCGCCGTACGGTTCATCCGGCATCCGGAGAAGCCGGAGGCCAACGGCCGGATCGTGATCGGTCTGTCCGCGCTCGTCATCGGCGTGCTCGGCCAGGTCCACATCGCCTGCGGCTCGCCCGCGCGCAGCGACGGCATGCAGGCGATAAGGGACGCCGGCGGCCTCATCGGCTGGGCGGCGGCCACCCCGCTGACGTACACCATGACCGAGGTTCTGGCCGTACCCCTGCTCGTGCTGCTGACGATCTTCGGTCTGCTCGTGGTGACCGCCACCCCGGTCAACGCCATCCCGCAGCGGCTGCGGGCGCTCGGCCTACGCCTGGGCGTGCTGCACGACCCTGAGGCGGAGGAGTTCAGCGAGGACGACGCGCGCTATGACGAACAGTGGCGCGAGGCGCTGCCCGCGCGCCCCCGCAAGCGCTCGTCCGCCCCCCAGGCGTACGACCCCGACGGCGCCGAGGAGGAGGCCCTCTCGCAGCGCCGCGGCCGCCCCAGGCGCTCCGCGGTGCCCCAGCCGGATCCGCACCGCCAGATGGACGCCGTGGACGTCGCCGCGGCCGCCGCGGCGGCGCTCGACGGCGCGGTGCTGCACGGCATGCCGCCCTCCCCGCTGGTCGCCGATCTCACCCAGGGCGTCAGCGTCGGTGACCGAGAGGAGACGACTCCGGTACCCGCGCCCGCGCCGGCTCCCACGCCGTCGTCGGTGCCGGCCGCGCGCCCCAAGCAGGAGAAGCTCCAGGCCGGGATGGTCCCCGACCTGACCAAGAAGGCCCCCGACGAGCCTCGCGACCTGCCCCCGCGCGCGGAGCAGCTCCAGCTCGCCGGGGACGTCACCTACTCACTGCCGTCCCTGGACCTGCTCACGCGCGGCGGTCCCGGCAAGGCGCGCAGCGAGGCCAACGACGCGGTGGTCGCCTCGCTCACCCAGGTCTTCACCGAGTTCAAGGTCGACGCCGCCGTCACCGGCTTCACCCGCGGCCCGACGGTCACCCGCTACGAGGTCGAACTCGGCCCCGCCGTGAAGGTCGAGCGGATCACCGCACTGACCAAGAACATCGCGTACGCCGTTGCCAGCCCGGACGTACGGATCATCAGTCCCATCCCCGGCAAGTCCGCGGTCGGCATCGAGATCCCGAACACCGACCGGGAGATGGTCAACCTCGGCGACGTGCTGCGGCTCGCGGAGTCCGCCGAGGACGACGACCCGATGCTGGTCGCCTTCGGCAAGGACGTCGAGGGCGGGTATGTGATGCACTCGCTGGCGAAGATGCCGCATATGCTGGTCGCCGGCGCCACCGGCTCCGGCAAGTCGTCCTGCATCAACTGCCTGATCACCTCGGTCATGATGCGGGCGACCCCGGAGGACGTCCGGTTGATCCTGGTCGACCCCAAGCGCGTCGAACTGACCGCGTACGAGGGCATCCCGCATCTGATCACGCCGATCATCACCAACCCCAAGCGGGCCGCCGAGGCGCTGCAGTGGGTCGTCCGAGAGATGGACCTGCGCTACGACGACCTCGCGGCCTACGGCTTCCGGCATATCGACGACTTCAACCGGGCCATCCGCGAGGGCAAGGTCAAGCCGCCGGAGGGCAGCGAGCGGGAACTGCAGCCCTACCCCTATCTGCTGGTGATCGTCGACGAGCTGGCCGACCTGATGATGGTGGCCCCGCGCGACGTCGAGGACGCGATCGTGCGCATCACCCAGCTCGCGCGCGCCGCCGGCATCCACCTGGTGCTCGCCACCCAGCGCCCCTCGGTCGACGTGGTCACCGGCCTGATCAAGGCCAACGTGCCGTCCCGGCTGGCCTTTGCCACCTCCTCGCTCGCCGACTCCCGCGTCATCCTCGACCAGCCCGGCGCCGAGAAGCTGATCGGCAAGGGCGACGGCCTGTTCCTGCCGATGGGCGCGAACAAGCCGACCCGTATGCAGGGCGCGTTCGTCACGGAGGCCGAGGTCGCGGCCGTCGTACAGCACTGCAAGGACCAGATGGCGCCCGTCTTCCGGGACGACGTCACGGTCGGCACCAAGCAGAAGAAGGAGATCGACGAGGACATCGGCGACGACCTCGACCTGCTGTGCCAGGCGGCCGAGCTGGTCGTCTCCACCCAGTTCGGGTCGACCTCCATGCTGCAGCGCAAGCTGCGCGTCGGCTTCGCCAAGGCCGGGCGGCTCATGGACCTCATGGAGTCCCGCAACATCGTGGGACCGAGCGAGGGCTCCAAGGCCCGTGACGTTCTTGTGAAGCCTGACGAGCTGGACGGCGTGCTGGCCATTATTCGCGGTGAGTCTGGGGAGTAGGACAAAGAAGGGCCGTCCGGCGGACGCCGGTTACGCCGGGTGGCGTCATCGTCGTGATCCACCCGTTAGAGATCGGTGAGCAACCGTTTCCCTTTGTCGCACGTCAAGTTGAGCGAGAGGACAGGTAGGCATCTCATCCTGGGGTACCGCCTGTCCAGCCCTCGGCATGTCCGGCCATTCCGATGGCGTACAAAGTCCCACCGCCCGGTTGCCCCACCCTTTCGTACCACCCCTAGACTGAGCTTCCAGCACAGGTGGCTACACGCTCGAAAGGCGCCCCCGTGTCCATCGGCAACTCCCCTGAAGACGAGCGTCCGTTCCAAGACGAGTCCCAGGAAGCCCGTGTCTCCGTGGGCCGCGCCCTGCAGCAGGCGCGGATCGCGGCCGGGCTCACCGTGGACGACGTCAGCAGTGCCACTCGTGTCCGCAGCGCCATCGTGCACGCCATCGAGGAGGACGACTTCGGCCCCTGCGGCGGTGATGTGTACGCCCGCGGGCACATCCGTACGCTGGCCAGGGCCGTCCGCCTCGATCCCGTACCCATGATCACCCAGTTCGACGCCGAGCACGGCGGCCGTCCCGCCCCCACCCCGGCAGCACCTCTGTTCGAGGCCGAGCGGATCCGGCCCGAGCGCCGCGGACCGAACTGGACCGCGGCCATGGTCGCCGCCATCGTTGTCGTGATCGGTTTCGTCGGCTTCACCGCGGTGAAGGGCGGCGACTCAGGAAGCGATGCGAAATCGCAGGTCGCCGAGGGTGGCACACCCGCCGCGAGCAAGTCCGCCAGCACCCCGCCGAAGAAGGACAAGCCCGCCCAGCCCAGCACCGAACCCTCCGACAGCGCCATCGCCGCCGCGCCCCAGGACAAGGTGACCGTCCAGGTCAGCACACCGAACGGACGCAGCTGGATCTCGGCCAAGGACCACAACGGCCGGATGCTCTTCGACGGGCTGCTGAAGAAGGGCGAGTCCAAGACCTTCCAGGACAGCTCCAAGATCAACCTGATCCTCGGCGACGCCGGCGCGATCGAGCTGTACGTCAACGGCAAGAAGATCGACGACAACTTCCAGCCGGGTGCCGTGGAGCGCCTCACCTACACGAAGGGCGACCCGGTCGCGGGCTGACCGGCCCCTGCGCAGGCGCATGTGTGACGGGGTCGGCCGATCCCGGCCAACCCCGTCGACGTGGGCTGTCAGTGAGACGAAGTAGTCTTGAGCCCATGCCTGAACGCCGTACCGTCGCACTCGTCACTCTTGGCTGCGCCCGTAACGAGGTGGACTCGGAGGAGCTCGCAGGCCGTTTGGAGGCGGACGGCTGGCAGCTCGTCGAGGACGCCGCGGACGCCGATGTCGCCGTGGTGAACACGTGTGGCTTCGTGGAGGCCGCGAAGAAGGACTCCGTCGATGCCCTCCTTGAGGCCAATGACCTCAAGGACCATGGAAGAACCCAGGCCGTCGTGGCGGTGGGCTGCATGGCCGAGCGGTACGGCAAGGAGCTGGCCGAGGCGCTGCCCGAGGCCGACGGCGTGCTCGGCTTCGACGACTACACGGATATCTCCGACCGCCTGCAGACCATCCTGTCCGGCGGCATCCACGCCTCCCACACCCCGCGCGACCGCCGCAAGCTGCTCCCGATCAGCCCCGCCGAGCGTCAGGAGTCGGCCGCGTCCGTCGCACTGCCCGGCCACGGCCCGGTCGACCTCCCGGAGGGCCTGGCGCCCGCCTCCGGTCCGCGCGCACCGCTGCGCCGCCGGCTGGACGGTGCCCCGGTCGCCTCGGTCAAGCTGGCCTCCGGCTGCGACCGGCGCTGCTCCTTCTGCGCCATCCCGTCCTTCCGCGGCTCCTTCATCTCACGCCGCCCGAGCGACGTACTGAACGAGACGCGCTGGCTGGCGGAACAGGGTGTGAAGGAGATCATGCTGGTCTCCGAGAACAACACCTCCTACGGCAAGGACCTGGGCGACATCCGCCTGCTGGAGTCCCTGCTGCCGGAGCTGGCCGAGGTCGACGGCATCGAGCGGGTGCGGGTCAGCTATCTGCAGCCGGCCGAGATGCGCCCCGGCCTGATCGACGTGCTGACCTCCACCCCGAAGGTCACCCCGTACTTCGACCTGTCCTTCCAGCACTCCGCGCCCGACGTGCTGCGCGCCATGCGCCGCTTCGGCGACACCGACCGCTTCCTGGAGCTGCTCGACACGATCCGCTCCAAGGCCCCCGAAGCCGGTGTGCGCTCCAACTTCATCGTCGGCTTCCCCGGCGAGAGCGAGGCGGACCTGGCCGAGCTGGAGCGCTTCCTGACCGGCGCCCGCCTGGACGCCATCGGTGTCTTCGGCTACTCCGACGAGGAGGGCACGGAGGCCGCGACATACGGCGACAAGCTCGACGAGGACCTCGTGGCCGAGCGGCTGGCGCGGGTGTCCCGGCTGGCCGAGGAACTGGTCTCGCAGCGCGCCGAGGAGCGCGTCGGCGAGACCGTGCATGTGCTGGTGGAGTCCGTCGACGAGGAAGAGGGCGTCCACGGCCGGGCCGCGCACCAGGCGCCGGAGACGGACGGCCAGGTGCTGCTCACGAGCGGCGAGGGCCTGAGCGTCGGACGTATGGTCGAGGCAAAGGTGGTCGGTACGGAAGGTGTCGACCTGGTGGCCGAGCCGCTGACCGGCTCGCTCGCGTGTAGTGAGGAGGCGGGCAGATGACCGGAGTCCCGGCATCCGCCGCGGGTGGCTCCTCCGGCGCGCACGGCGCGCGGGGGCCGGCCGCTGCCGACGGCGCCCGGTCCGAGGTCTCCGGTTCTGCTTCCGCTGCTGGCTCCGACCCCGAGGCCGACGCGAAGCCGGCGCGCGGCGGGAAGATCGCGGCCGCCGCCGTCAACCAGGCGAGCGTCTGGAACGTCGCCAATCTGCTGACCATGCTGCGACTGGTCCTGGTCCCCGGCTTCGTGGCCCTGATGCTGGCGGACGGCGGCTATGACCCCGCCTGGCGCTCGCTGGCCTGGGCGGCCTTCGCCGTCGCCATGATCACTGACCTGTTCGACGGTCATCTGGCGCGCACGTACAACCTGGTCACGGACTTCGGGAAGATCGCCGACCCCATCGCCGACAAGGCGATCATGGGGGCGGCGCTCATCTGTCTGTCGTCCCTCGGCGATCTGCCCTGGTGGGTGACGGCCGTGATCCTCGGCCGGGAACTCGGCATCACGCTGCTGCGTTTTCTGGTCATTCGCTACGGCGTGATCCCGGCCAGCCGTGGAGGCAAGCTCAAGACCCTCACCCAGGGCGTGGCGGTCGGGATGTATGTGCTGGCGCTGACGGGGTGGCTGGCCACTCTGAGGTTCTGGGTGATGGCCGTGGCGGTCGTTCTCACCGTCGTCACGGGCCTGGACTACGTAAGACAAGCCATTGTGCTGCGCCGGCAGGGAATCGCCGAGCGCGCGGCCGCGTTGGAGGAGAAGGAAGCGTGAGCGCGCAGGCCGCCGAAGTGGTGCGACTACTGACGGTGAGGGGCGAGACCCTCGCCGTCGCCGAGTCGCTCACCGGTGGTCTGGTGGCCGCGGAGATCACCTCGGTCCCGGGAGCGTCCAAGGTGTTCCGGGGTTCGGTCACCGCCTACGCCACCGAGCTCAAGCATGAGCTGCTGGGCGTCGACGCCACCGTGCTGGCCCGGCGAGGAGCGGTGGATCCGCAGGTCGCAGGCCAGATGGCAGCCGGAGTACGGAAGGCGCTGGGCGCCGACTGGGGCATCGCGACCACCGGAGTCGCCGGTCCCGATCCGCAGGACGGCCAGCCCGTCGGGACGGTGTTCGTGGCCGTCGACGGACCCTTCACGGACCGCACCGGTTCTGCCGGTGGCGGAAAAGTGGAGTCCCTGCGGTTGAACGGCAGTCGTGCGGAAATCCGTATGGAGAGTGTACGGAGCGTACTCGCAAGGCTCCTGGAGCAGCTTGCGGGCGAACAGACCGGGAATGAGCGGGCACAGGATACGGAACGGAACGGGGGGTTTTGATGTTTGCAGCCCTGAGTGAACACGACATCGCTCCCCGCACGGCCGCGGCGCGAGGCGGTACGGTGGGGCGAGAAGGATTCGGCTACGCGGTCCGAGGAGGGAGCCACCGATGATTCTGCTCCGTCGCCTGCTGGGTGACGTGCTGCGTCGGCAGCGCCAACGCCAGGGCCGTACTCTGCGCGAAGTCTCCTCGTCCGCCCGAGTCTCACTCGGCTATCTCTCCGAGGTGGAGCGGGGGCAGAAGGAGGCTTCCTCCGAGCTGCTCTCCGCCATCTGCGACGCGCTGGACGTACGGATGTCGGAACTGATGCGAGAGGTGAGCGACGAACTGGCGCTCGCCGAGCTGGCCCAGTCCGCCGCGGCCACCGCGCCTGTGCCCACTCCGGTCCGTCCGATGCTGGGGTCGGTGTCGGTGACCGGCGTGCCACCGGAACGGGTGACCATCAAGGCACCCGCGGAGGCGGTGGACGTGGTCGCCGCGTGATGTACGCGTGCGCGGCCTGACACCCCGATACGGCTGAAGCCCCGGTCGACCGCCCCAGGGAAACCTGGGAGCAGTCGACCGGGGCTCCTTCGTATCCGCTCCCGTTTGCCCGGTGTGGGTGGTGCGGTCATGGTGGAGGGACGTGACGGCACCCACGCATCGGAGGAAGCGGATGTACGTCGTGAAAAGCCCGTTGGCCGACGCGGACCTGAAGACCGTGGCCGAGGCGCTGCAGGGTGCCCTCCTGGACCTGGTGGACCTCTCACTGGTCGCCAAACAGATCCACTGGAACGTCGTCGGGCCCCGCTTCCGCTCCATCCACCTCCAGCTGGACGAGGTCGTCGCCTCCGCGCGCATCCACTCCGACACCGTGGCCGAGCGGGCCTCGGCGCTGGGTGTGCCGCCCGACGGACGCGCCACCAGGGTGGCCTCCGGCAGCGGCATCAAAACCACTCCGGCGGGCTGGATCAAGGACACGGACGCCGTCCGGACCATGGTGGACGCGCTCGGCGCGGTGATCATCCGGATGCGGGAGCGGGTGGAGTCGACGGGTGAGCCGGATCCGGTGTCCCAGGACATCTTCATCTCGATCACGGCGGATCTGGAGAAGCATCACTGGATGTTCCAGGCGGAGAACGCGTGAGCCGTCCGGCCGGCTCGTCGGTCGGTCTCGTGCTCGTCGTCGTCCTCGTACTTTCCCCGGAGGGGCTGTTGTCGGTGCTGCATCCATGAGCCCTCGGTGCGCCTTTTGCGCCGGGCGAGCGGCGGTCTAGCGTCCCGCAGGAGGTGATGGCGGGCATGGTGGCGCGGATGGTGCGCGGGGCGGTCGGGCTGGGGCTCGGCGCCGTGTGGTGGTGGGCTGTGCTGCGCATCACCCTCGGACAGAGCGCGGGTGTGCTGGAGGGCGCGGTGGCGGCCGGTGGGTGGGGGCTGAGTCTGCTGCCGGTGCACTGTGTGCCCAAGGGGCGGGCGGCCGGGGCGCTGGCGACGGGGCGCTGGGTGGCCGCCTGGCGGGCGGGGGACGCTACCAGGGCATCGCCACGCCCCCGTTCGGGCGAAGTATCTGACCCGTCGTGAACGCCGACGCGTCCGACGCCAGATACAGCACCGCGTGCGCGACATCGTCCGGCTCGCCGACCCGGCCCAATGGCGCCATCCGGGCCATCATCCCCTCGGTGTGCGCCTGTGCCCGCTGGTCATGGCGCTCGGTCATGGGGGTGCGGATCCAGCCCGGCGCGATCGCGTTGACCCGGATACCGTGCCGGCCGACCTCAGCGGCCAGCGTCTTGGTCAGCTGGACCACGGCCGCCTTGGCCGCGCCGTAGCAGAGCAGCCCGGGGCCGCCGGTGTCGACCGCGCCGGACGCCATGGTGACGATGCTGCCCCGGACCTCCCGGGCCAGCATCTGCCGGGCCGCCTCCTGGCAGGCGTACAGCACGCCCTTGAAGTTGACGTCCAGCACCCGGTCGAGGTCCTCGTCGCGGGTCTCCAGCACGGGGCTGCTGTGCATGATCCCGGCGATCGCCGCCATCACGTCCAAGCGCTCACAGGTCCGGACGGCCCCGGCCAGCGCCGCCCGGTCGGTGACGTCCAGGGCATGGGTACGGGCCGTGCCGCCGCGTTTTTCGATCAGTTCCGCCGTGCCGCGCAGGCCGTCCGCGTCGCGGTCGGCGCAGTGCACGGTCGCGCCCGCCTCGGCGAGCAGCACGGCGGAGGCCCGGCCGATGCCGCCGGCGGCTCCGGTGACGAACGCGGTGCGTCCGGTGAGGTCGTACGCCGTGAGGGACATGAAGCGACGGTACGAGCGTTTCTGACGGATCGTCAATTAGTGGGAGGCGGATCGTCGATGAGCGGGAGGTGGCTCGGCGCAGGGCGACGGGCCGGCGCGGGAGGGGGAGCCGGGTCTCAGGCGGTGCGGCGGCGGTCCCGCCGGTGCTGGGGTGAGCCGGGGGCGGGTGCGGGGCCGGTCTGGCAGGTGGGGCACCAGTAGGTGGGGCGCTCCCGGGAGCCGTCGCCCTGGTCGGCCGCCCGGACCGGGGTGTGGCAGCGCAGACAGGGGCGGGGCGCGCGGCCGTAGACGAACAGATCGTGCCGGTGCAGGCCCGTGGTCTGGCGGACCGGGCGGTCGCGGTTCGCCTCCAGGAGCCTGTGGGCGAGCGCGGGCAGCTTCTGGGCGCGGTCCACGGGCAGCGCGCCGGCCGGCAGCCAGGGGGTGACACCGAGCAGGAAGCACAGTTCGCTCTTGTAGATGTTGCCGATGCCGGCCAGATTGCGCTGGTCGAGCAGGGCCTCGCCGAGCGGACGGGCGGGATCGGCGAGGATGTTGGCGAGGGCGCGCTCGGGGTCCCAGTCCGGGCCCAGCAGATCGGGGCCCAGGTGGCCGACGACCCGCTCCTCCTCGCTCGTGCGCAGCAGTTCCAGGACCTGGAGGCGATAACCCACGGCCGTGCGGTCGGCGGCGGAGAGGACCGCACGGATCTGGTGCGCCGGACCGCCGCGCCAGCGTTCGCCGGTGCCGTACACCTTCCAGGCGCCCTCCATCCGCAGATGGGTGTGGAGGGTCAGGCCGCCCTCGAACCGGGTCAGCAGGTGTTTGCCACGCGGGAGCGTGCCGAGCACCGTACGGCCGGTGAGGTCGACCGTCGCATACCTGGGCACCCGGAAGTCGCTACGGGTCAGCGCCTTGCCCGCGAGGGCCTCGTGCAGCCGCCTCGCGGCCTGCCAGACCGTGTCACCTTCGGGCATGCGTCCAGCGTGCCACGGTCGGGTGAGGTGGGCGCCGGCCGGCGGTGGCGATGGCGGTGTGCCGGGTGGCGGTCATGCTCTCAGCCGCAGGCCGCGCGGCGTGGCCACGAAACCCGTGCCTTCCAGAAGGGCGCCTATGGGGGAGGTCAGGGCCTGGGCGCCGTTGATCCGCTCGACCGTGACCGTCCCCAGGGAGCCCGTGCGGGCCGCCGCGGCCAGCGCTTCGGCGGCCGTACGCAGACGGGGATCGTCCGGGGCCGCGATGTCCGGGGCGGCGGGCCAGGCCAGCAGGGTCTTGCCGCCGCGCTCCATGTACAGCGTCAGCTCGCCCTCCACCAGGACGACGAGCGAGCCCGCCTTGCGGCCCGGCTTGTGTCCGGCACCGGTCGGCGGCTCGGGCCAGGCGAGGGCCGCGCCGTAGGCGTTGGCGGGGTCGGCCGCGGCGAGGACCACGGCACGGGGATCGGGCGCGGACATGCCCGTACGCCCGCTGCCGTACCCCCGGTGTGCCGGCGAGCCGTAGACGCCGGCTCCGCCCCCTCGGGGGCCGCCGTAGCCGGGGGAGGCGAAGGGGTCGGCGAGGTCGCGGGGGGAGACATGGTCGCCGGGGCCGGACGGGGGGTCCGCCGGGGGCCAGGTGAAGTCGCCGTCGAGACCGGGGTGGGCGAATCCGCCGTCCCGGCTGCCGTCGCCGCCGGCGAAGTCGGCGGGGAGCGCGTGGTCGTGCGGTGCGCCGTCGGGCGCGCCGAGGCCGCTCGGGAAGGCCGCGTCGGGGAAGCCGCCAGGGAACTCCGTGTCGGTGAAGCCGTCCGGGAAGGCCGTGTCGGTCGAGCCGGGCGGGCGGCCCGGGGTGGGGAAGCCGGGCTGGTGGGCCGGCGCGGTCAGGCTCTCGCCGCGTTCGCGGGCGCCCGCCACCGCGCGGAGCCGGTCCACCGCGCCGTCCATGGCGAACTGGGCCGCGCCCAGACCCTCGACCACATACCCCCGCCGTGCCTGACCGCTCTCCTCGAAGGCCGACAGCACCCGGTACACCCCCGAGAAGCCGCCCTCGATCCCCTCCGCGGCGACCGCACCTCGGGTGACCACGCCGTGCCGGTCCAGAAGCGTGCGGGCCAGCGCGTGGGCGCGCACGGTGGCGTCCGGCTCGGCCGCGGGGAGCAGCGACCAGCGGCCGGCGACGGTCGGCGGTCCCGAACGGGAGGCGGGGCGCGCGGCGGCCGTCAAGGAGCCGTAGCGCCCGCGCGGGACGGCGCGCTTGGCGCGGTGGGCTGTGGAGCCCGCCGTACGACCGGAACCCAGCAGCGAGCGCATCGGGGCGAGGGTGTCGTTCGTGAGCCGGCCCGACCAGGCCAGGTCCCAGAGCGCGTCGGCGAGTTGGGGGTCGGTGACCTCGGGGTGCGTGGTGGCACGGACCTGGTCGGCGATCTGGCGGAAGAACAGGCCGTAGCCGCCGCGGAGCACGTCCAGGACGGACTGGTGGAGCGCGGTCAGCTCCAGAGGGTGGGACGGCGGGAGCAACAGGGGGGCCGCGTCCGCCAGATAGAGGGAGACCCAGCCGTCCTTGCCGGGCAGGGCGCCCGCGCCGGCCCACACCACGTCGCCGGCCGAGGTCAGTTCGTCGAGCATCGAGGGCGTGTAGTTCGCCACGCGCGAGGGCAGGACCAGCTTCTCCAGCGCGGACGCGGGCACCGAGACGCCCTGCAACTGCTCGACGGCGCGCACCAGTCCGTCGATGCCGCGCAGCCCGTGACCCTTGCCGATGTGCTGCCACTGGGGCAGGAACTGGGCGAGCGCGGCGGGTGGCACCGGCTCCAGTTCATGGCGCAGGGCGGCCAGGGAGCGGCGGCGCAGACGGCGCAGGACCGTCGCGTCGCACCACTCCTGGCCGATGCCCGCCGGGTGGAACTCGCCCTGGACGACCCGGCCGCTGCCGGCGAGTCGCTGCAGAGCGCCCTCGGTGACCGCCACACCGAGGCCGAAGCGCGCCGCCGCCGTGGCCGATGTGAACGGGCCGTGGGTGCGGGCGTATCGGGCGAGGAGATCGCCCAAGGGGTCCTTCACCGGCTCGGTGAAGGCCTCGGGCACACCGACCGGCAGGGCCGTGCCGAACGCGTCGCGCAGCCGGCCCGCGTCCTCGATCGCCGCCCAGTGGTCGGCACCGGCGATCCGGACCCTGATGGCCCGGCGGGTCCCGGCCAGCTCGCGTGCCCAGTGCGGATCCGCGCCCCGCGCGACCAACTCGGCGTCGGTCAGCGGGCCGAGCAGCCGCAGCACATCGGCCACGCCCTCCACATCCTTGACCCGGCGGTCCTCGGTGAGCCACTGAAGCTCGCGCTCCAGCTCGGTCAGCACCTCGGCGTCGAGCAGTTCGCGCAGCTCGGCCTGGCCCAGCAGCTCGGCCAGCAGCCGGGAGTCCAGGGACAGCGCGGCGGCCCGGCGCTCGGCGAGCGGGGAGTCACCCTCGTACAGGAACTGAGCGACGTATCCGAAGAGGAGGGAGCGGGCGAACGGGGACGGCTCCGGGGTGGTGACCTCGACCAGGCGCACCTTGCGGGACTCGATGTCGCCCATCAGCTCGACGAGCCCGGGAACGTCGAAGACGTCCTGCAGGCATTCGCGGATCGCCTCCAGCACGATCGGGAACGAGCCGAACTCGCTTGCCACCTGCAGCAGTTGGGCCGCACGCTGGCGTTGCTGCCACAGTGGCGTGCGCTTGCCGGGACTGCGGCGCGGCAGCAGCAGCGCGCGGGCGGCGCACTCGCGGAACCGGGAGGCGAACAGGGCGGAGCCGCCGACCTGTTCGGTGACGATCTGGTCGACCTCGCCCTTGTCGAAGGAGACGTCCCCCGCGCCGACCGGGGCCTGCTCGCTGTCGTACTCCGTGCCGGCCTTCATCGGTGCCTGGTCGAGCAGGTCCAGGCCCATCAGGTCGGCGTCGGGCAGGCGCAGCACGATGCCGTCGTCGGCGTGCATGACCTGCGCGTCCATGCCGTACCGCTCGGACAGCCGGGCGCCGAGCGCGAGCGCCCAGGGGGCGTGGACCTGGGCACCGAAGGGGGAGTGCACGACGACCCGCCAGTCGCCCAGCTCGTCGCGGAAGCGTTCGACGACGATCGTGCGGTCGTCCGGGACGTGGCCGCAGGCCTCGCGCTGTTCGTCGAGGTACGACAGCACGTTGTTCGCGGCCCAGGCGTCCAGGCCCGCCGCCAGCAGCCGCAGCCGGGCGTCCTCCCTGGACAGCGAGCCGACCTCGCGCAGGAACGCGCCCACCGCGCGGCCCAGTTCGAGCGGGCGGCCCAGCTGGTCGCCCTTCCAGAACGGCAGCCTGCCCGGCACCCCGGGCGCGGGGGAGACCAGGACCCGGTCGCGGGTGATGTCCTCGATGCGCCAGGAACTCGTGCCCAGCGTGAAGACGTCCCCCACCCGGGACTCGTACACCATCTCCTCGTCCAGCTCGCCGACCCGGCCGCCGCCCTTCTTGGGGTCGGAACCGGCGAGAAAGACCCCGAACAGGCCGCGGTCGGGGATCGTGCCGCCGGAGGTGACGGCGAGGCGCTGGGCACCCGGGCGGCCGGTGATCTCGCCGGTCACGCGGTCCCACACCACGCGCGGGCGCAGCTCGGCGAAGGCGTCCGACGGATAGCGACCCGCGAGCATGTCCAGGGTCGCCGTGAACGCCGACTCGGGCAGCGACGCGAAGGGTGCCGCCCGTCGGACCATGGCGAGCAGGTCGTCGAACTGCCAGGTGTCCAGTGCCGTCATGGCGACCAGTTGCTGCGCGAGCACGTCCAGCGGGTTCGCGGGCACCCTCAGCGACTCGATCGAGCCGGTGCGCATACGCTCGGTGACGACGGCGGCCTGGACGAGGTCACCGCGGTACTTGGGGAAGACGACACCGGTGGAGACGGCGCCCACCTGGTGCCCCGCGCGGCCGACGCGCTGGAGTCCGGAGGCGACCGAAGGCGGGGACTCGACCTGCACGACCAGGTCGACGGCGCCCATGTCGATACCCAGCTCCAGGCTGGACGTGGCGACCACGGCGGGCAGCCGGCCCGCCTTCAGGTCCTCCTCGACCAGGGCGCGCTGCTCCTTGGAGACCGAGCCGTGGTGCGCGCGGGCGATCACCGCCGGTGCGCCCTGGGCCGCGCCGGAGCCGCCCATCAGCTGGGCCGGGGAGTGATGCTCCTCCAGGGTCTCGCCGGTCGCCCGCTCGTACGCGATCTCGTTGAGCCGGTTGCACAGGCGCTCGGCGAGGCGGCGGGAGTTGGCGAAGACGATCGTGGAGCGATGGGACTGGACCAGGTCGGCGATCCGCTCCTCCACATGCGGCCAGATCGAGGGCCGCTCCGCGCCCTCGGCCGCGTCCGCCGCCGGGGCGCCCGACAGCTCGCCCATGTCCTCGACCGGGACCACCACGGACAGGTCGAACTCCTTGCCGGACTCCGGCTGGACGATCTCCACCTTGCGGCGCGGCGAGAGATACCGGGCCACCTCGTCGACCGGGCGGACGGTGGCCGAGAGGCCGATCCGGCGGGCCGGCTTCGGCAGCAGCTCGTCCAACCGCTCCAGGGACAGCGCGAGATGGGCGCCGCGCTTGGTGCCCGCGACCGCGTGCACCTCGTCCAGGATCACCGTCTCCACGCCCGTCAGGGCGTCGCGGGTGGCCGAGGTCAGCATCAGGAACAGCGACTCGGGGGTGGTGATGAGGATGTCCGGCGGGCGTGTGGACAGCGCGCGCCGCTCGGCCGCAGGGGTGTCCCCGGAGCGGATGCCTACCCTGACCTCGGGTTCGGGCAGGCCCCGGCGCACGGACTCCTGGCGGATGCCGGTCAGCGGGCTGCGCAGGTTGCGCTCGACGTCGACCGCGAGGGCCTTCAGCGGGGACACATACAGGACCCGGCAGCGCTTTTTCGGGTCGGCCGGGGGCGGGGCCGAGGCGAGCTGGTCCAGGGCGGCGAGGAACGCGGCCAGCGTCTTGCCCGAGCCGGTCGGGGCCACCACCAGCACGTCCGAGCCCGCGCCGATGGCCTGCCACGCGCCGGCCTGGGCCGCGGTGGGCGCGGAGAACGCCCCCGTGAACCAGCCGCGGGTCGCGGGTGAGAAGCCGTCGAGGCCTCGGTGTGCGGAGCTGACCATGCGTCCATCCTGCACCCGGCCACTGACAATCACGCTGACCTGGGCAAACGTCATGCTGTGGGGGTGGGGCGGGGCCCGGTCGGCGGCGGTGGGGCGGAGAATGGGCGTATGGCGGGCACGGCGGCGTGGGGCGAGCAACCGACGGGCGGGAAACGGACGGGCGGGGAAACGGCCCGGGACCGGCCGGCGGAGCGTGCGCGGCACTGGCGGTACGACGACCTGCCGGGCGTGGACCTGCTGCGTGCCCGGTACATCCGCAAGACCTTCGTCCGGCACACCCACGAGCACTTCGTGATCGCGGCCATAGCCGACGGCGTCGAGGTCTTCCACCACCACGGCTCCGACGTGTCCGTCGGCGCGGGAGCCCTCGCCCTGGTCAACCCGGACACCGCGCACACCGGCCGCGCCGGAGTCCCCGAGGGCTGGCGGTACGGCGCGGTCTACCCCTCGCCCGAGGTGGTCGCCGCGATCGCGGCCGAGACCACCGGCATCCGGGGCACTCCGGGTTTCGTCAGCCCGGTTCTCGACGACCTCCACACCGCCCGCCTCGTCCACCGGGTGCTGCGCGCCGCCGACGAGGGCAACGCGCTGGCCGCAGACACCGTGCTCCGCGTCGCCGTCACACGGCTGCTGCAGCTCAACGGCGGCCCGCTGCCCCAGCGGCGGATCCGTACGGCCGGCGCGGTCATCGCCGCACGCGCGCGTGCGGTTCTCGAAGAGCGGATGGCCCGGCCGCCGAGCCTGGAACAGCTGGCCACCGACCTCGGCACCAGCCCGTTCGCGCTGCTGCGGGCCTTCCGCGAGACCTACGGCATGCCGCCGCACACCTGGCTGACCGACGCCCGCGTGCGCCGGGCGCGGCTGCTGCTGGACGCGGGCCGGCCCCCTGCCGAGGCGGCCGTGGCCGTCGGTTTCACCGACCAGCCCCACCTGAACCGGCACTTCGCCCGGATCGTCGGCGTGCCTCCCGGGGCCTACCAGCGCGAGCACAGGACCGACGGCCGGCGTGAGCGCAAGAACGTACAAGACCGTCACTGAGACCCGCCCGTACCGTCCGGGACGTGGCACAACAGACAGTTCTCACAGACAGGACCGCCGACGACGCCGACAAGCCCGACCGGGCCGTCGTACGCGACGCACTCGGAGTCGGGATCGCCGTCGGCCTCTCCGGATTCGCCTTCGGGGTGACCTCGGCCGGCAGCGGGCTCGGACTGCTCCAGACCTGCGCGCTCAGCCTCCTGGTCTTCACCGGTGCCTCCCAGTTCGCGCTGGTCGGAGCACTCGCCGCGGGAGGCGGTCCGTTCACCGCGGCCGCCGGTGCCTTCATCCTCGGCGTGCGCAACGCCTTCTACGGGCTGCGGCTGTCGCAGCTGCTCGCCCTCCCGCGCGCGGTGCGGCCGTTCGCCGCCCAGTGGGTGATCGACGAAACCACGGCGGTCACCCTGGCACAGCCGACGCGACGCGCCCGGCGCATCGGCTTCACCGTCACCGGGCTCACGCTGTACGTGCTCTGGAACCTCACCACACTGCTCGGCGTGCTCGGGGCCAAGGCCATCGGCGACACGCGCGCGTGGGGTCTGGACGCGGCCGGGCCTGCCGTGTTCCTCGCCCTGCTCATGCCGATGCTGAAGTCGGCCGCCGAGCGCGCGGCCGCGGGCCTGGCGGTCCTGCTGGGCCTCGGCCTGCTGCCGGTGCTGCCGGCCGGCGTCCCGGTCCTGGTGGCGGCGCTGGCGGCCCCGGCCGTCCTCGTCGCCCAGGGCCGTCACAGCCGTGCCGAGCCCCGCCGGCGGGACACGCCCGCGGCGGAGCGCCGGGGCGCGGCGCGGGAATCCCGCGCCGCCGACGGATCGACGACACCGCAGACGCCCGAGGAGGAACGGTGAACACCTGGATCGCGATCGGCCTGACCGTCGTCGGCTGTTACGCCGTCAAGCTCGCCGGGCTGCTGGTGCCCGCGGCCGCCCTGGAGCGGCCGTTCGTACGACGCCTCGCGGCCCTGCTGCCGGTCGCCCTCCTGGCCGCGCTGACCGCGCAGCAGACCTTCGCCGACGGGCACGCGCTCGTGCTGGACGCGCGGGTCGCCGGGCTCGGCGCGGCCGCCGTGGCGCTGGTGCTGCGCGCGCCGTTCCTGCTGGTCGTCGCGGTGGCCGTGGCGGTGACGGCGGGCGTACGGGCCGTCGGAGGGTGACACGGCACCGGCGCCGGCCGGCTCAGCCCACGAAGCGGCCGTACGCCCGAAGGGTGCGCAGTGCCTCGATCGTCACCAGGGGACGTGACTCCAGCGCGGGGGCCGGCGCCCACTCGCGCTGGGGATACCACCCACGGTTCGGGCAGTGGGGGAGTACCGGCCAGCCGCCGTCGTCCTGCTGCTCGGCGGCCAGGTGGTCCAGGGAGCGTGCCATCTCGTCGTCCGTGAACCACGCGCGTGCCAGTGATTCCGGACTCCTGGCGAAGTCGTGCGGGAAGTGGTGCTCGCCCGGGGCGTAACCGGAGGCGACGGGATACGCGTCCAGCCGGTCCGGGTCCAGGGCCGCGAGCCGCTGCTCGCGCACCATACGGCCGAGCCGGTCCGCGGCGGCCTCCGCGCGTGAGCGGTCGGGGACGGAGTCCAGGAAGGCCACGGCGGCCTCCACCTCGTACGGATGGGACTTGTCCAGCGACTCCACGGACTGCCAGCAGAAGTCCGTGGCCCGGAACAGCCAGGCGTGCCACACCTCGTTGCGGTGCAGCAGCCCGACCACGGGTCCGGTGGCGAGCAGTTCGCTCGCGGGGTCGTCGACGACCGGGACGAACGGTGCCGTCGGATACCCGCGCTGGCTGGGGCGGACCGCCGGCAGGGCGCCGTCCGTGGTGGAGACCGACGTCAGATAGCGGCACACCCGCTCCACCCGCTGCCCACCGCAGCGTCCGACGGCGTCCAGGACGCGCAGCGCGTGCGCGGTGTGCAGGGGCTGGCTCACGGGACCGCGCAGATCGGGCTCCAGCCCGTACCCGTACCCGCCGTCCTCGTTGCGGTAGGCGTCCAGCGCCGCTTCGACCGCGTCCGGGGTGCCGTGCAGGAAGTGGTACGCGAAGAGGCGCTGCTCCAGCACGCGCGCGGTGAGCCACACGAACTGTTCGGCGCGGAAGAGCGGGGAGCGCGCCGGAGGCGTGGAGGGGAGTGGGGAAGCTCCTGTTTCGGACATGGGTCAGACCGTAGGACGGAAAGCGGTCTCGGCAAGGGCTCCCGGCCGGGCCCACCCCCAGGGGCGGGATACTGGAGTCATGCGGTTGACGGTCTTCTGGCAGCGGATGGCGGAACACTTCGGTCCGGGGTACGCCGACACCTTCGCGCGCGATCACGTCATGGCGGAGCTGGACGGGCACACCGTGCACGGGGCCCTGGACGCCGGCTGGGACGCGAAGGACGTGTGGCGCGTGGTCTGCACGGTCATGGACGTGCCGGGCGAGCGACGCTGACGCCATCCCGGCGGTGGCCACCCTCCAGACCCTCCTCCGGAGCCGGAGGAGTCGGCGTAGGCCGGGGCCTCGGCGTCCCGCCTGTTTGCAGTACGTCAGCCTTCACTACGTCAGTCTTCAATACGTCAGTACCGCCCACACCCCCGCGCCGGCGACGGCTGCCGCGTAACAGCCGACCGCCGTGGCCATGAGCCGCCCGCGCGTGCGTTCGTCCCAAGGCGAGCGGGACAGCAGCCAGGCCAGTGCGGGCAGGACGAGCACCGCGTGCAGGCTCACACCGTGCAACGGCTTCAGCGGGGCCGTCGAGTGGTAGGCGGCCTCCTGGTGACCGGTCCTCGTCAGCACGACCCCGCGCGCGATCATCGCCGCTCCGGAGGCCAGCGCCACCAGCAGGATCGCGAACCCGGAGCGGATCGCGAGCGGCATACCGGCCGGCCCTGCCGGCCGGCGCCGGAAGGACGCGACGGCGAAGACCGTGAGCAGGACCACCAGGACAGCGCCGCCCGCCGCGAGCGTCATCGACACCGCGGTGTCGAAGGGGGTCTCCATGTTCAGGTGCGAGGGCACCCGGCGCCACGCCTGGAGGGTGATCCCGCCGACCTCCACCACACAGTCGGCGGCGAGGACGAGCAGCAGCACCGAGCGCAGCCGCGGGCCGATGCGCAGATACGACGTGACCCAGGTGAGCGCGATCAGCGTCAGCCCGAAGGAGAGCCCGAAGGTGACGGGCTTGCGCCAGGAGACGGGGCCGTCCCAGGAGCCGCCGTCGACCGCGAACACCACCAGGTGCATGAGACCGGACAGCACGAGCAGCAGCCCCGTCGCCTGACAGAGGCGGTCGACGACACGCGGATTCTCCATGGGCCCAGGCTCCCGGGGAGCGGTCCGCGCGGTCGTCGTACGGCCGAAGGCACCCGTCGTACGCCCCGGGGAGTAAGGGCGCCCGCACCCGGGATCAGGGGGAGACCGCAGCCAGGGCAGGTGATCCACCTGCTCAACGGCTCCGGTCACGGACGAGCCGTCGCAGCGCTGTCCGCGCGGGTGGGCCCCACGTGGGTTTGCCGCCCGGGCGGCCGCGGACGCCGGCCTCTCCGATACGGAGGCCGCTGAGGGCTTGCAGCACTGCCCAGCCCCGGGCGCGGCGCAGTGTCGCGGGGTCCGGGGCGGGCCGGTATGCGGCGTGGAAGCGGTCGGCGGCGCCGTCCGGCAGCAGTACCCAAGCGGCGGCGAGGTCGCAGGCCGGATCGCCGGTACAGAGGTCGCCGAAGTCGATCACACCGCAGAACGTGCCGTCCGAGGTGAGGACGTTGGCCGGGTGCAGGTCGCCGTGGAGCCACACGGCCGGGCCCGCCCAGGAGGGCGCGGCGACGGCGTCCTCCCAGACCGCGCGGACGGCACCGGGGTCGGGGACCAGCCCCAGTTCGACGGCCGAGGCGAGGTGCTCGGCGAACTGATCGGCGCGGCCGGGCAGCGGCCCGCCGCGGCCTCGGCCGGCGGGCGCCGCGCCGGGGGCGGGCCGGTGCAGAGCCGTCAGGAAGGCGGCCAGGGCGTCGGCCGACGCCGCGGCGCTCGTGGCGGGGGCACGGTCGGCGGGTGCGCCCGGCACCCACGTGGCGACGATCCAGGGACGCGGAAACCGCACGGAGGGCTCGCCGAGGCGCTGCGGGACGGGGACCGGCAGGGGAAGGCGCGGGGCGAGGGCGGGCAGCCAGGCGTACTCCTTGCGCAGCAGCGCGTCCGCGGTCCGCGTCGCCCAGGGCAGCCGGACGGCCAGGTCGTCGCCGAGTCGCCAGAGCTGGTTGTCCCAGCCGCGTGCGCCGAGCCGCAACGGGCGATCGGCCAGATCGGGGTGCTGGTCGCGCAGCAGATCCCGGACCAGCTCCGCGGTGATCTCGCTCTCCGTGTGGGTCATGCGGAGCGACGATAGGCGCGTGGCTGTCGCTCCGGGCGGCTTCCCGGGCCGCGGGCCGCCGGCGGCCTTGACTCCCGGGTTCCGGTGCCGCTGAATCCCGGGTTCCGGTGCCGCTCTGAGTGCTTGACATGGAAATCGAACATCCATTCTCATGGAGGTTCAGGCGAAGCTTTCGGTAGTGGGTTCGTCCCGTTTCGCGGGCAGAAGTCCCTCGGTTATCCACAGGCTGGACCTGCGTCGGGGCGCATTGTCAGTGGCAGGCGTTAGCGTCTTTGACGTGAAGCGATCGACTCAAGCAAACCGGGTGGAACCCATGGCAGGAACCGACCGCGAGAAGGCGCTCGACGCCGCGCTCGCGCAGATTGAACGGCAATTCGGCAAGGGCGCGGTCATGCGCATGGGCGAGCGGTCGAAGGAGCCCATCGAGGTCATCCCGACGGGGTCGACCGCACTCGACGTCGCCCTCGGCGTCGGCGGCCTGCCGCGCGGCCGTGTCGTGGAGATCTACGGACCGGAGTCCTCCGGTAAGACCACGCTGACCCTGCACGCCGTGGCCAACGCCCAGAAGGCCGGCGGCCAGGTCGCCTTCGTGGACGCGGAGCACGCCCTCGACCCCGAGTACGCGCGCAAGCTCGGCGTCGACATCGACAATCTGATCCTCTCCCAGCCGGACAACGGCGAGCAGGCCCTGGAGATCGTGGACATGCTGGTCCGCTCCGGTGCCCTGGACCTCATCGTCATCGACTCCGTCGCCGCGCTCGTCCCGCGCGCGGAGATCGAGGGCGAGATGGGCGACAGCCACGTCGGTCTGCAGGCCCGTCTGATGAGCCAGGCGCTGCGGAAGATCACCAGCGCGCTCAACCAGTCCAAGACCACCGCGATCTTCATCAACCAGCTCCGCGAGAAGATCGGCGTGATGTTCGGTTCCCCGGAGACCACGACCGGTGGCCGGGCGCTGAAGTTCTACGCCTCGGTGCGCATCGACATCCGCCGCATCGAGACCCTGAAGGACGGCACGGAGGCGGTCGGTAACCGCACCCGCTGCAAGGTCGTCAAGAACAAGGTGGCCCCGCCCTTCAAGCAGGCCGAGTTCGACATCCTCTACGGCCAGGGCATCAGCCGCGAGGGCGGCCTGATCGACATGGGAGTGGAGCACGGCTTCGTCCGCAAGGCCGGCGCCTGGTACACGTACGAGGGCGACCAGCTCGGCCAGGGCAAGGAGAACGCGCGCAACTTCCTCAAGGACAACCCCGACCTGGCCAACGAGATCGAGAAGAAGATCAAGGAGAAGCTGGGCGTCGGTGTCCGGCCGGAGGAGCCCGCCGCCGAGCCCGGCGCGGACGCCGCGGTCACCACCACGCCCGCCGACGACACCAAGGCGGCACCCGCCCCGGCAGCCGCCAAGGCCGCCAAGCCCAAGGCCGCCACAGCCAAGAGCTGACCCGTGACACGACGAACCGACTGGGCCGAGTACGAGTACGCCACCCCCGGTGCCCCACGGGGGAGGGGCACCGGGGGCCACCCGGACTCCGCCTCAGGCGGTGACGACGGATACCGGGACGACGGCCGGGACAGCCGAGACGGTCGAGACGATCGTGGGGGACACGGGCACGGGGGGTACGACGCACACGACGAGTACCGCGGAACCGGGGGATACGCGGACAGCACGGGCACCCACCCGGGCACCAGGGACGACGGGCCGTACGGGGGCGGTTCGTTCGGCAGAGGTTCGGGCCGTGGCTCCGGCAACGGCGGCAGCGGCGGCGGCCCACGAGGCGGTCGGGGCCGTGGCCGGAGGGGGCGTGGCTTCGGGGACGCGCCCGGTGAGGACGAAGGCGCCCCTTCCTCGTCGAGGGCCGAGCGGGGGGAGTCTTCAGGGGACCCGGCTGAGCGGGCACGGGCGATCTGTCTGCGCCTGCTCACCGGGACCCCGCGCACCCGCAAGCAACTCGCGGACGCCCTGCGCAAGCGGGAGATCCCCGAGGACGTGGCCGAGGAGGTGCTGTCGCGGTTCGAGGAGGTCGGGCTGATCGACGACAGCGCGTTCGCGGACGCCTGGGTGGAGTCCCGGCACCACGGCCGCGGACTCGCGCGCCGGGCGCTCGCTCAGGAGCTGCGCACCAAGGGCGTCGATTCGGCACTGATCGACGAGGCCGTCTCCCAGCTCGACTCCGACCAGGAGGAGGCGACGGCTCGCGATCTCGTGTCCCGCAAGCTGTGCGCCACCCGCGGCCTCGACCGCGACAAGCGGCTGCGCCGCCTCGCCGGGATGCTCGCCCGCAAGGGCTACCCCGAGGGCATGGCCCTGCGCGTCGTCCGCCAAGCCCTGGAGGAAGAGGGCGAGGACACGGAGTTCCTGGGGGACGGGGACAGCTGAGCCCCGGGGCAGGGGGTGTCGCCGCCGAGGCGCCGTCCCCGCTGGGTGGTGTACGGCGCCCGCCCCGCCATCGCCTGTCTGCACGCCAACGCCGCCTGAACTCCCGTGCCCGGCACGGGAGTTCCGAACGGCTGCCGGTGCCGTCGCCGCTTGCCGGGGTTCGCGGACCCGGCCCGGCTCAGGCTCAGACCGTCGCCGGCTCCACCGGCAGTCCCTCCGCCCGCCATGCCTGGAAGCCGCCCACCAGGTCCGTGGCCCGGTGCAGGCCCAGCTGATGGAGGGAGGCCGCGGCGAGGCTGGAGGCGTAGCCCTCGTTGCAGAGCACCACGACACGCAGGTCATGGCCGGTGGCCTCGGGAAGACGATGGCTGCCTCGGGGGTCGAGGCGCCACTCCAGTTCATTGCGCTCGACGACCAGGGCGCCGGGGATCAGACCGTCCCGCTCGCGCAGGGCCGCGTACCGGATGTCGACCAGCAGCGCCTCACCCTTCCGCGCCGCCTCGTGCGCCTCCCGTGCCCCGATCCGCCGGTAGCCCGCGCGTATCCGCTCCAACAACTCGTCGATGCCGACCGGCTGTTCACCCGCACCGGCCGGACTTCCTGTGCCCGCCCGTGTCTTCTCCGTGCTTTTCTTTGTGCTCTTCTCCGTGGTCGTCTCCGTGCCGCTCACTGCCAGTCCTCCGGACGTTCGACCTGCTCCAGACGCAGGACATGACCGGTGCGGCTGTAGCGGCGGATGCGTGGCAGGGGCGGGTAGTAGGCGTGCACGGAGATCGCGTGCTCGTCCCGGGAGTCGTTGAGGACCTCATGGACATGGTGGCGGCCGAAGGCGCGCCCCTGGCCGGCGGGCAGCCCGCGTTCGCGGTCCACGTCCGGCGTGAGTTCCAGGGTCTTCCAGCCGTCGGTCGGCAGCCGGGCGGCGAGCGAGTACTCCTTGAGGGTGCCGGACGCCGTGAGGAACGCGCCGACCGAGTCGGCGTGGTCGTGCCAGCCGGTGCCGGTGCCGGGCGGCCAGCCGATCAGCCATGCCTCGCTGCCGCCCGGCCCCTCCAGCCGTACCCAGGTGCGGCCCTCCGGATCCAGCGGCAGGGAGGCGATCAACTCGGCGTCGGAGGCCGTACGCCGTACAAAGTTCAGGAGGTCCGCCTGGGTGGGGGCGGCGGAACCGACTTCAGGGGACACAGGAGCAGGGGAGGCAGACACGTACACCGTCCTGAGGAATGTTCGCGGAACGGGCGCATGACAGCGCCGGGAAGAAAGAGGGGATGCGAATTCAGCAGGACGGGCGACACACGCAGCCCGCATAGCGGACGAGGTCCATATGGACCCTCCGCCACAGGCGCACACAGGTGTCGGTCATGGTCCGGAGTACAGCACGCGCGTGCACGCCGGTCAACTCACCGTCACCATGTGGACAGACGGTGACACGCCCCCGGGTCAACGCGCCCCGGAAGCCGCCTGTGCCTCCTCCTGCACCGGGCCGCCCACCGCGGCCTCCCCCGCCTCGTACAGTTCGGCCGGCCGGACCCCGCTGAACGCGGTGACCAGGTGGCCGTCGGGGCGCACGAGCAGCACACTGTGCGCCGGCGCACCCGGGTAGCTCTCGGCGACCAGCAGTTCGGCGGGGTGGGGCAGCGCCGACACGGCCGCCGCGAGCCGGGGCATGACCCCGGCGGACGCCCAGTGCTTGCGGTCCCACACGCCCGTGCCCGGCGCGATCAGGACGACGAGCAGGGCACCGCGGCCGAACCGGTCGCGCAGCTGGACGAAGGAACCGTCCTCCGCGGTGACCTGTACATCGGCGACCGGTGCACCGGGCGGGGTGTCGACCGGGATCTCGCCCTCCAGCTGCCGGGTCGGCGCGAGCGGGGAGTCGTCGTATGCCGCCGGCGCACCCAGCGACCCGCGTCCCAGATGCCCGTCGGTGAGCAGCGCGTCATGGCCCCGTGCCGCGCCCGGGACCATCTGGCGCAGCCCACCGGAGCCGCGCAGCGCCGGCAACACCTGGTCGGCGGCGCGCAGCCGGGCGGCGACCACCGCGCGCCGTTCGGTCTGATAGCTGTCCAGCAAGGCCTCGTGCGGGCCGTGGTGCCAGGCCGCGGCGAGCTTCCAGGAGAGGTTGTCGACGTCCCTGAGGCCCTCGTCCAGCCCCTGGGCGCCGAGCGCGCCGAGCAGATGGGCGGAGTCCCCGGCGAGGAAGACCCGTCCGGCGCGCCACCGGCGGGCCAGGCGGTGGTGCACCGTGTGGACACCGGTGTCGAGCAGCTCGTACGTCGGTGTGGAGCCGTCCGCCCAGCCCGCGAGCGTCTCACGGATCCCGGTCACCAGGATCTCGGGCGTGACCAGTTCCTTGCCCGGCGGCAGCAGCCAGTCCAGGCGCCACACGCCGTCCGGGAGGGGGCGGGCGGTCACCTCCCCGGCCGAGGGCCCGGACTGCCGCCACGGCGGCATCCGATGGAGCAACGCCTGGCCCTCCCACGGAAGTTCCGCGCGCAGCGCGGCGACCGCGTGCCGTTCCACCGCCGTACGGCCCGGGAAGCGGATGTCCTGCAGTTTGCGCACGGTGGAGCGCGGTCCGTCGCAGCCGACCAGATAACTGCCGCGCCACCAGGTGCCGTTCTCGCCGCGGGTGTGCGCGGTGATGCCGGAACGCTCCTGCTCGATGGAGTCCAGACGGCTGTCCACGGCCGTCTTCACCAGCGGTTCGTCGGCGAGGACCGCGCGCAGGGCGGCCGTGAGGACGTGCTGGGCGATATGCAGCGGGGCGGCGGGGTCCGCCTCGTCGAAGGCGATCTCGCTCATCACCTGCCGGCGGCGCAGGGACCGCCATCCGGCCCAGCGCACGCCGTGATCACCGAGCGCGACCCCGGTCAGCCGCTCCAGCAGGGCGACCGTGCTCTCGCGCAGCACGACGGTGCGCGCGGGGCGGGGCTCGTCCTTGCCGGGGCCCTCGTCCAGGACGACGGTCGGCACCTCCTGGCGGGCCAGCGCCAGGGCGAGCGCGAGCCCGACGGGGCCCGCTCCGACGATGATCACCGGGTCCATGACGCGCCGCCCCCTGCCCGTGACGATGCCCTGACGGAGACAAGTGAACAGGAAGGCGGAGCGGGGTGCACGATCACACAACGTATGCAACCCATTGGCAGAGTTTGCGTCAAGTGACCAAGGGCAGTGGCGATCGTGCCACTGCCCCCGGATGGCTCAAGCCGTTTGAGCGGTCGTCAGTTCGCGTGGCCGCCGGCATCGCCGTCACGGTGCGGACCGCCGACCAGGCGGGCGCCGAGGTCCGGGCCGCCCGCGGCGCCCCCGGCGCCGGTCGCCGCCGTACCCGCGATGCCCGCCACGTCCTGGGCTCCCAGCACGGCGCCCGTCGACTTCTTCCCCTTCCGCAGCCGCTGTTCCAGCCAGCTCGCGAACGAGGTCAGGGAGAGGTTGATGACCAGGTAGATCACCGCCACGACGGTCAGAGAGGCGATGATGTTGCCGTAGTAGCCGGCCATCGTGTTGGCCGAGGTGAGCAGTTCGGGGAAGGTGAGGACCGCACCGCCGAGAGCGGTGTCCTTCACGATGACCACCAGCTGGCTGACGATGGCCGGGAGCATGACGGTGACCGCCTGCGGCAGTAGGACGAGCCGCATCATCTGGTTCTTGCGCAGGCCGATCGCCAGGGCCGCCTCGGACTGGCCCCTCGGCAGGGTGAGGATGCCCGCGCGGACGATCTCGGCGAGCACCGACGCGTTGTACAGCACCAGTCCGGTGACGACCGCGTAGAACGGACGGTCGTCCGAACTGACATCGGTGTACTGGGCGAAGAGCGCGAGCCCGAAGATCATCAGGACCAGAACGGGGATCGCGCGGAAGAACTCGACGACGATCGCGACCGGGATGCGCACCCATGCGTGGTCCGACAGCCGGGCTATGCCGAGGACGGCACCCAGCGGAAGCCCGATGACCATCGCCAGCGCGGCCGCCTCAAGGGTGTTCTCCAGACCGGGCCAGATGTACGTCGAGTACGCCTCGGTGCCGGACAGGAAGGGCTTCCACAACGACCAGGCCAGCTGCCCCTTGTCGTCGAGCTTCTTGTACACCCACCACAACAGGGCCGCGAAGGCGACCACGAAGAGGGCCGTGTACAGGATGTTGCGCCGCTTGGCTCGCGGGCCCTGGGCGTCGTACAGGACCGAGGTCATCGCTTCACCGCCACCTTCTTGCCGACCCAGCCGAGGATCAGACCGGTCGGCAGGGTCAGGCAGACGAACCCGAGGGCGATGACCGCGGAGATCGCCAGGAGCTGCGCCTCGTTCTCGATCATTTCCTTCATCAGGAATGCCGCCTCCGCCACGCCGATCGCGGCGGCCACCGTCGTGTTCTTCGTCAGGGCGATCAGCACGTTGGTCAGCGGGCCGATCGCGGCGCGGAACGCCTGCGGCAGCACGATCAGGCCCAGCACCTGCGTGAAGCTGAGACCGATGGCTCGCGCGGCCTCGGCCTGGCCGACGGGCACCGTGTTGATGCCGGAGCGGATCGCCTCACAGACGAAAGCCGAGGTGTAGACGATCAGACCGAGCACGGCCAGCCGGAAGCCCTGGACCTTGAAGTCGTCCGCGCCGAGGGTGATCCCCAGCGTCTGGCTGAGACCGAGCGAGGAGAACAGGATGATCACCGTGAGCGGGATGTTCCGCACGATGTTCACGTAGGCGGTGCCGAAACCGCGCATCAGCGGTACCGGACCCACCCGCATGGCGGCCAGCAGAGTGCCCCAGACCAGGGAGCCCACGGCCGACAGCAGCGTGAGCTGCACCGTCGTCCAGAAGGCGCCCAATACGTCGTACTTGTCAAGAAAGTCGAACACTGTCTCCCGCGCTTCCGCGTGTAAGGGTGCCGCGGTGCGCCGCCGCCGTCAGGAGCGACGGCGCACCGGCGGGCGCTGCCTCAGCTCTTGATGTCGCCGATCTTCGGGGCGGGCTCGTTCTTGTAGTTCGCCGGGCCGAAGTTCTTCTTCACGGCCGTCTCCCAGGAACCGTCGGAGACCATGTCCTCAAGAGCCTTGTTGATCTTGGCCTTGAGGGCGCTGCCCTTCTTGACGCCGATGCCGTAGTTCTCGTTCGTCATCTTGAGGCCGCCCAGCTTGAACTTGCCCTTGAACTGGGCCTGGGAGGCGTAACCCGCGAGGATCGAGTCGTCGGTGGTGAGAGCCTCGACGGCGCCGCTCTGCAGGCCCGACAGACAGGCCGAGTACGTCGGGTACGTCACGAGGTTGGTCTTGAGGGCAAGCTTGGCCTTGAGGTTCTGCGCCGAGGTCGAGCCGGTCACCGAACACAGCTTCTTGCCGTTCAGGTCCGCCGGCGCCTTGATCTTCGTGTCGTCCGCGCGCACCAGGATGTCCTGATGGGCCAGCAGATACGGGCCGGCGAAGTCGACCTTCTGCTGACGCTCCGGGGTGATCGAGTAGGTGGCGGCGATGAAGTCGACGTCACCGCGCTGCAGCATGGTCTCGCGGTCGGCGCTCTTCGACTGCTTCCACTCGATCTGGTCGGCGCTGTAACCGAGCTTCTTGGCGACATAGGTGGCCACGTCGACGTCGAAGCCCGAGTAGCCCTGCGGGGTCTGCTGGCCGAGGCCCGGCTGGTCGAACTTGATGCCGATGGCGATCTTCTTGCCGCCGGAGGAACCGCTGTCGTTCTTCTTGCCGCTGCACGCGGTGGCCGACACGGTGAGGGCGAGGACGGCGGCCGAGACGGCGGTGACCTTGCGGAGCTTCATGCTGAACATCCTTTGAATGGAGAGGGACGAGGTCCGTCGGAGAGCCGGCCCGCGGTGCGGCGGCCGCCCCCGTACCGTCAGTGGTGCAGGATCTTGGACAGGAAGTCCTTGGCCCGGTCGCTGCGCGGGTTGCTGAAGAACTGGTCCGGCGCGGCCTGTTCGACGATCCGGCCGTCGGCCATGAAGACGACACGGTTCGCGGCCGAGCGCGCGAATCCCATCTCGTGGGTGACGACGACCATCGTCATGCCCTCGCGGGCGAGTTGCTGCATGACCTCGAGGACCTCATTGATCATCTCGGGGTCGAGGGCGGAGGTCGGCTCGTCGAAGAGCATGACCTTCGGACCCATCGCCAGCGCCCGCGCGATGGCGACGCGCTGCTGCTGGCCGCCGGAGAGCTGGGCGGGGTACTTGTCGGCCTGGGTGCCCACGCCGACCCGGTCGAGCAGCGACCGGGCCTTCTCCTCGGCCTGCTTCTTCTCCGTCCTGCGGACCTTGAGCTGGCCCAGCATCACGTTCTCGAGCACGGTCTTGTGCGCGAACAGGTTGAAGGACTGGAAGACCATCCCGACGTCCGCCCGCAGCCGGGCCAGCTCCCTGCCCTCCTGGGGCAGCGACTTTCCGTCGATCGTGATGGTGCCCGAGTCGATCGTCTCCAGGCGGTTGATGGTGCGGCACAGGGTCGACTTTCCGGACCCGGAGGGCCCGATGACCACGACGACCTCGCCGCGGGCGATCGTCAGGTCGATGTCCTGGAGAACGTGCAACGCGCCGAAGTGCTTGTTGACGCTCTTCAGGACGACCAGTTCGTCGGACGTGACCGCGTCTTCCTTGGCCACCGATACTTCGGTCATCGCTCTCGGGCTCCGTCCTCCTCGGTTTCGGAGGACAGTAATGAGCGGCTGTGACCTGCGTCATCATATCTGAGGGAGATCTGAGCATCACGATCCGATAGCAATCGGACACGTGTCGTAGTACTTGTCTCCCCTGTGCGTATCGGCCGGATAACGGAAACGGCGGGCAACCGGAACCCTCTTGACGTCGTCCTTGTCCATCGGCGTCACTGCCATGGTGCACGCGCGCGTGGGCTACACGGCGCGCGCGAACCCAGACCGTACGAACACTGAACCGGAGGGGGCCGGGATGAGACTGCTGCTCGTCGAGGACGACAACCACGTCGCCGCGGCCCTGTCCGCCGTACTCGCGCGACACGGTTTCGACGTCACCCACGCGCGCAGCGGCGAGGAGGCCCTCCAGGCGCTCGTCCCCGAGGGCGACGGTTTCGGTGTGGTCCTGCTCGACCTGGGCCTGCCCGACCAGGACGGCTACGAGGTCTGCGGCAAGATACGCAAACGCACGGGCACCCCGGTGATCATGGTCACCGCCCGCTCCGACGTCCGCTCCCGTATCCACGGCCTCAACCTCGGCGCCGACGACTACGTGGTGAAGCCGTACGACACCGGGGAACTGCTCGCCCGCATCCACGCCGTCAGCCGGCGCAGCGTCCACGAGGAGCCGGGCCCCGGTGGCGACAGCTCCCTGCTGCTCGGTCCCGTGCGGATCGAACTGCCCACCCGGCAGGTCAGCGTGGACGGTTCGGTCGTCCAGCTGACCCGCAAGGAGTTCGACCTGCTCGCCCTGCTCGCGCAGCGTCCCGGCGTGGTCTTCCGGCGGGAACAGATCATCAGCGAGGTCTGGCGCACCAGCTGGGAGGGCACCGGGCGCACCCTGGAGGTGCATGTCGCCTCCCTGCGCGCCAAACTGCGCATGCCCGCCCTGATCGAGACCGTACGCGGCGTCGGCTACCGCCTCGTCGCCCCGGCCGCGTAGCGGGGACGGGTGCGCTCACGTCTGCTGCCGCTGCTCATCGTCCTGATGGCGGCCGTCCTCCTCGCCCTCGGACTGCCGCTCGCCGTCAGCCTGGCCGCCGCACAGCAGCAGAAGGTCGTCGTCGACCGCATCGACGACACGGCCCGCTTCGCGGCACTCGCCCAGTTCGTCACCGACGGGCCCAGAGGATCCCGCCGCACCAGCACCGACGAGCGCCTGGAAGCCCTGCGTGCCGAACTGGACAGCTACTACGGTGTCTACGGCATCCGCGCCGGTGTCTTCTACCGCAACGGCTCGGCCATGGCCAATGCCCCCGGCGACTGGTTCGTACCGTCGCGAGGGGAGATGCGGGAGGCCTTCGAGGAGTCGCTGCTCAGCCGGCGCAGCCACGACCCGAAGCAGGTGTGGCCCTGGCAGCGCAGCCGGCTGATCGTCGCCTCGCCGGTGATCCGGGACGGGGACGTCGTGGCGGTCGTGGTCACCGACTCGCCGACCGGCCAGATGCGTTCGCGGATCCTGCGCGGCTGGCTGCTCATCGGGGCCGGGGAGAGCGCGGCGATGCTGCTGGCCGTCGGCGCGGCGCTGCGGCTGACCGGCTGGGTGCTCAGGCCCGTGCGCGTCCTGGACGCCACCACGCACGACATCGCCACCGGACGGCTGAAGTCCCGGGTCGCGGCCGCCGGCGGGCCGCCGGAACTCAGACGGCTGGCCCGGTCGTTCAACGAGATGGCGGACAACGTCGAGGACGTGCTGGAGCAGCAGCGCGCCTTCGTCGCCGACGCCTCGCACCAACTGCGCAACCCGCTCTCGGCGCTGCTGCTGCGTATCGAACTGCTTGCCCTCGAACTCCCCGAGGGCAACGAGGAGATCGCCTCGGTCCGCACCGAGGGCAAGCGCCTCGCGCAGGTCCTGGACGACCTGCTCGACCTGGCGCTCGCCGAGCACGCCGAGGCGGACCTGGGCCTGACCGACATCGGCGCGCTTGCCGATGAGCGGGTCGCCGCCTGGTCCCCGGCCGCCGGGGCCAAGGGCGTCCGGCTGACCGGGGACTGTCCGCCCACGACCGCCTGGGCGGACCCGGTCACGCTGTCCAGCGCCCTGGACGCGGTGATCGACAACGCCGTGAAGTTCACCCCCGAGGGCGGCACGGTGGAGGTCGCCGTCGCTTCGAACGGCGACATGTCCACGATCGTCGTCACCGACACGGGACCCGGCCTCACCGAGGAGGAACTCGCGCGCGTGGGCGACCGCTTCTGGCGTAGCGGCCGGCACCAGAACATCAAGGGCTCCGGCCTCGGCCTGTCCATCACGCGCGCCCTGCTCATGGCGGGCGGCGGCTCGATCGCCTACGGCCATCACGAGCCCCGGGGCCTGCGCGTCACGGTGACGGTGCCCCGGCACGGGGAGCCCTGACCCACACCCTGACCCACGGGGCAGCGCGGGCCGGACGGGGCCGGGGGCCGGCAGCGGTGGCACGGCGCGGCGGGCGACCCCGCCCGCCGGTCCTCCAGACCTGCTCGGGCTACGGCTTCATCGAGCGGTAGTAGCGGCGGGCGCCCTCCTGGAGGGGCAGCGGGTCGGTGTAGATGGCGGTGCGCAGGTCGACCAGCTGGGCGGAGTGGACATGGGCGCCGATGCCGTCGCGGCTCTTGATGACCGTACGGGTCACCCATTCGGCCAGCCGGGGATCGATGTCCGCGCGGGTCATCAGGATGTTGGACACGGCGATCGTCGGGACTTCGCTGCCCTGCTGCACGGCCGGATAGGCCGACTCGGGGATGTTGGTGGCCCGGTAGTAGCGCGCCTCCTGGCCCTCGTCGTGCAGCTTGCCGACCAGGTCGCCGTCGATCGGTACGAACGTGAAGGCGGACTTCTTCGCCAGCTCGACCAGCCCCTTGGTGGGCAGGCCGCCCGACCAGAAGAAGGCGTCGATCTTGTGCTGGCGCAGCTGGTCGGGCCCGGTGTCGATGCCGTCCGCGACCGGGGTGATGTCCTTGCGCGGGTCGATGCCGGAGGCCTTGAGCACCCGGTCGGCTATCAGCCGCACCCCGGAGTCGGGCAGCCCGATCGCCACCCGCTTGTGCCGCAGGTCCGCGACACTGTGGATGCCGGAGCCGCCGCGCGCGATGAGATGCACGTAGTCGTCGTAGAGCCGGGCCACCCCGCGCAGCCGCTCTGCGCCGCTGCGGTGCTCCAGCGCGTACGTCTCCACCGCGTCGGCCGCCGCGATGGTGAAGTCGGCCTTGCCGGTCGCCACCCGCTGCACGTTCTCCTGCGATCCCGCGCTGTTGAGCAGCTTCACCTTCAGGCCGGGCATGTCCTTGGCGAACTCGGCGCGCAGCCGCTCGCCGTACTCCTGGTACACCCCTCGGGGAGTGCCTGTACTGAAGACGATCGTCCCGCTCGGCGGCTTCTCGCTCAGCGGCAGCAGCCACCACAGCAACAGCCCGAGCACGACGGCACCGGCGGCCGCGGCCGGCAGCGCCCGGCGTCTGCCGATCCGGGGGAACACCTTGGACATGCGGCGATCCTGCCAGGCCGGGCGCGGCGCTGACCAGGGCCGGGGTCACTCCGAGACGGGGGAAGGCGGCCGGGAGCGGTCCGGGAGGGGTCCGGGAGGCGTCCGGAAGCGGCCCGGGAGCGGTCCGGAACGCGGTTCGGAACTCGGTCCGCGGGCGGTGTCGGTGGCGGCCGTTAGAGTCGGCGCATGAGTACTTCACCCGCCGATCTCGTCCAGGAGTTCCACCGCGCCTTCGGCCTCGACGCCCGCAGTACGCCGACGGAGGTGGACCCCGAACTGGCCGCGCACCGTGGGGAACTGCTCGCCGAGGAGGCCGCGGAAGTCGCCGAGGTCGCGGTCGACGGCCCGCTGGACAAGCTCGCGCACGAACTGGCGGACGTGGTCTATGTGGCGTACGGCACGGCGCTGGTCCACGGAATCGACCTCGACCAGGTGATCGCCGAGATCCACCGGGCCAACATGAGCAAGCTCGGCCCGGACGGGCAGGTCGCCCGCCGGGCCGACGGCAAGGTCCTCAAGGGGGAGCACTATCGCGCACCGGACGTGTCGTCCGTACTGCGCCACCAGGGCTGGATACCGGCGGCACGGACCGGCGCTTCGGAACAGAGCGCCTAGATCGGAACAGAACGCCTGGATCGGAACAGACGCCTGGAGGAGGATCCGGAGCCGGGCGCGGGTCAGAACGTGCCGGCCGCCAGCTTCCACTCGCGGTGCAACGCGCCCAGCGGGATGCTCCGTTGGATGATCGGTGTCCCGAAGACGGACAGCTGGAGCCGCAGGGTCCCGGACAAGTCGACCCCGCCGTACACACTCCAGGCGCCCTTGCTCTTCGCCGGGGTGCCGGCGGAGCCGGTGGTGACGGTGCCGGCGGCCTCGCCGCGCAGATACGGAGCCAGGTCGGCGCTGACACCCACGGCGCCGTAGAGGCCGACCGAGGCCTCGGCGCCGAGCGCCGTCTTCAGGCTTCCGTCGGTGCTGACGGAGGCGTGCACGGGGGTGCTCTTCATGGTCGAGGAGCTGACCGGCGTCCAGCCCTTGGCCGGGCCGAAGGTGCCGCCCGCCTTGAAGGCGCCCTTGAGGCTCTGCTGGACATCGACGGTGACCCGCCCGTCGGCGCTGATCTGGACATAACAGGTCAGGTCGAGGTTGACGACGACGGGGACGGGGCCGACCTGGAGGACCGGATCGGCGTGCAGCTTGGCGAACGGGATCCGCAGCGCGGTGCCGGTCGTCGCGGCGGCCCGGCCCTTGACCGCCCAGCCGGAGGTCCAGTCGCCGGACACACCGAGGTAGGCGGAGCCGGGTGGTGCGTCGGTACCGGAGCCGCCGTAGGCGAAGTCGACCTTCGGGGCGACCTGGACGAAGCCCTTCACCGAGGCGCCGGCCGAGGCCGGGGCGCCCTGGGCCGTCGGTATACCGGCGCTCACATCGAGCCGGAGGCTGCCGAGCGGCACTGTCGCACCCTTCGGGCCGACATGCACGTCACCGGTCTTCGCCCAGGACACCTTCACATCGGGCAGCAGCTTGTCCACGGCGAAGGACGACGGGTCGACCGGCACGTCACCCTTGGCCGTGTCATCGCCGAGCAGCGCGTTCAGTGCGGCGGGCTCCGTCTGCACCTCGGTGCCGCCGTGGGTCTCGCCGATCACCTTGGTCACCTTGGCGAGCAGCCCGTGCGGTGCCCCGGGCGCGGGCGCACTGGCGATCACATCGCCGACGGCGGCCTGGTGCGGGGCACCGGAAGGGCTCGGGGAGGCGGAGTGGGAGCGAGAGGGGGAGGCAGAGGCGGAGAGAGAGGGGGAGGGGGAGTCCGTTGGGGATCCGGACGAACTCCCGTGGCGGGCAGGCTTGTCGGAGAGCACGGCTCGCCGGGTGTGGCTGTCGTAGGCGCTGATGGCAAGCCCGGTTCTGCGCGCGTGCTGCCCGGAGCCGGCCGGTCCGGCCGTGGCGGTCGCGGTAGTGGCGGGCGCCGCCGCGACGGTGAGCGAGTGGTCCGTGCCGTCGGCGGGCCCGTCGACGACCTCGATCTGCCGGCCGTGCCCGGCGGTTGAGGACGGTTCGGCGTGCGGCGTGGTCGAGGAGCAGGCCGCGGCGAGGAAGAGGCTGGTCACGGCGAAGGCGGGCAGCAGGGCACGTCTGTGCCGCATGCGTCGGTGCATGGTGGGTCCCGTGTGCGGTGGGGGGTGGCAGAGAGGTACCGGGCCGACGGTCCACTCGGGGTTCGTACCGGCCGGTAACTCGTGGTGAGCCATGAGCATCCCATGCGCCCCTGCGCGATTCCCTCACAATCCGGCCACACCTCAACGTGAGCTGTGACACGGCGAGTTCGCGTCATACGCGACCGAAAGCCCGGGTTTCGGTGGCACATTGAAGACCGGCCGCCGCCTCGGGTGCGGACGGCGGCCGGTGCGGCCAGTGCGGCCGGGGGACGGCGCGGAGCCACGAGGACGGCCAACCCGCTCGGGAGCCGGCGGTGTCCCTCCGCAGGCTCAGTGACCGGCCAGGCCCCTGCCGCCCAGGCGGGTCAACAGGGCCGACAGCAGCGCGATGTCCTCGACGCTCCACGCGGCTGGGGCGAAGACCTCGGCGGCGGTCTCCTCGGCTGTGGTGACCATCTCCTTCAGCCGTCGCCGGCCCGTCGGGGTCAGCGAGGCGTAGGCCACGCGCGCGTCCCGGGCGTCCGCCTCGCGGGTCACCAGGCCGATCCGCTCCAGCGGGGCCAGCCCGCGTGTGACCCCGGAGGCCGTCAGGCCCAGTGCCCCGGCGAGGTCCACCCGGCGCATCCGGCCGCCGGGCGCCTGTCCCAGCCGGAGCAGCAGGGTGAAGTCGGTGAGGCTGACACCGTGCAGGCCGCTCAGCCGGGAGTCGAAGCGCCGCACGAGCGCCGCCTGGGCCCGTACCAGCCGCAGCGTCGCGTCCAGGGAGTCACTCATCGCCGCCGCCACCGTCTGCCCCGGCGTCATGGCCGGGATTCATTGCCATCTCCTTGAGTAGTCAAGTTTATAGGCCTTGGAAGTACGCCGCTTCATGAGCCGCTGGAACGTGCCGCGCGCCGCTGCCGCTTGCCCATCGGCGCCTGGGAGAGGTCTTCGGCGGTGGAGCGGAGGTTCTTGAAGCTGTAGCCGCGCTCGGCGAGCCAGCCGCGCGCCGCCGCCTCGGCCCGCTCGGTCGCCTCCAGGATGTCCTCCTCTTCCTCCCCGGCGGCGGAGAAGCGGAAGACGAAGGCCGGCCTGGCGGCGATGTCGTAGGTGAGGGTGCCCTCGGGTGCGAAGGCGGCACGCAGCACGTCGTGCTCGGCGGCGCCGGCCAGCAGCGCGGCCCGCTGCGCTTCGGTGAGGCCGTCGAAGGCGCCGCGGACGGTGATCCGGAAAGTGCGAGTACTCATGGCGCGACCCTAGGCACAGCGAGCACGCCGGCTCCACGGGGTTTCCGAAGGCCGCCGGGGCCGTGGGCGGCCTCGGTGTAGCTTCGCTCCATCATGAGGATGCGCATTCTGAGGTTCGGCTTGTACGCGGACGAGCAGGGGCTGGCATGGGTCAGGGAACTCGTCGACCGGGCGGTCGGGTGCCGGAGTGCCACGGCCGTCAAGGCGGACGTTGCGTGCACCTCTCCTGATAGTGACCTGGCGACTGCTGAAATCTATGGCTTTCTGGCGGAGCAGTGGGCCTTCGAGCATCCTGGCCATCACAGCGGGGAGCGGGAAGTGGTTGAGCTGCGCGTCCACTTGGCGTGTTCCCTGCGGACGTGGCGGGCGATCCGCAAGGCAGTGATCAAGTCGTTGTGCCCGGAAGGAACGGCGCCGCACGCTTGCCGTGTTCCATGGTTCGCCGGCTGAGCTGATGGACGGTTCTCGGCGTCCTGGGCGGATTCGTGGACGTCGGAAGCCGCGCAGCCACGCACACGCTTCGCTGGGCCGACTGCGCGTCGTCCGTCCGCTCCTGATCGCTGATCACACCGGCCTTGGCCGACCGGATATCGAGTGAGCCAGGACTTGAATCGTGCCGGTGTCGGTTGAAGTGCTAGTCGCCGACCACGTGCTGGGTGGCTTCGGCGAGACCCTGCTCGCTGCCGAGGTCGAAGTAGCTGCCGCGGCCGACGGTTACGGCGACGGGCTGGGAACGGACGACTTCCAGCAGCCCGTCAGTGAGCCGGTATTCCCCCGACTCTTCGTGCGTGGCCAATGTGGCCAGCACGGAAAGGAATTCTCCGGGAAAGGCGTACCTGCTGATATTGATCAGAGCCTGGCCGCCGTCGGCCGGCCGGCTGTCCTTCTCGATGAGATCCGTCAGCACCAGTCGGCCGTCGGCCTCGGCCGTTTGGAGGCGGCCATAGCGCTCCAGAGCGGCCTTGGTGACCGGCTGGCCCACGAGCGCGTATCCTCCCGCGGCTTGGCGCCCCAGCTCCGCCAGGGTCGACCAGCCGGGCTCGTCCACGAGCAGGTCGTCGCTGGAGAGGTAGAAGAAGCTGTCGCCGGCGACGAAGTCCTCGGCGAGCATCACGGGCAGCGCGGTTCCGTAGCTGTCTTCCAGGGACTGCTCGATGAAAGTGATCGAGGGGACGGAGCTGATCTCGTCCAGAGCGCGCGCCTTCTCCGCCCACCCGCGTCGGTTCAGCAGGGCACGAAGCTCACTGTCGTCTCCGTAGTACCGCTGGATCTGCGTGCTGCCCTTGCGCACCACGATGGCGATCTCTTCGACGCCGGCAGCAGCGCACTCCCGGACGACGTAGTCGATCGTGGGCCGGCGGCCGATGGGCAGCATCGCCTTCTCGACCACCTTCGTGATCGGGAACATGCGCGTCCCCAGTCCCGCGGCGGCGATGACGGCCTTTCGGACGGTGGTCACAGTGGAACTCCTCGCATCATGACTCCAGGTGCGCCGGGCACGGCCAGGCCGTCCGCCGGCTCCAGCCGCGCATCACGTGATACGTGGCGTCGCCGCCTCCGGCACGGACCTCGGCGAACTGATCACGATAACGTTCCGCGTCCGACAGCTCCGCGACGTGTGATCCCCCCGCCACCCTGTCGTCCGCTCGGCCCTGAGCACCGCTCGCAGCGGACCTCGGCCGGTCCTCCGCTCTGGATCACTGTCCGCTGCGCCGAGGCGTGATGAGGGATTGTCCCCGCGGCCGGCCGTCCCGGTGCGGTTCCCGCACCGCCTACCCTTGACTCATGACCAGCAGCGACCGGAGCCCCGCAGTGGACGTTCAAGCACCCAAGAGTTACGAGATCCGCACCTATGGGTGCCAGATGAACGTCCACGATTCCGAGCGCCTGGCCGGGCTCCTCGAAGAGGCCGGTTACGTGCGGGCGCCCGAGGGGGCGGACGGGGACGCCGACGTGGTCGTGTTCAACACGTGCGCCGTGCGTGAGAACGCCGACAACCGGCTGTACGGCAACCTCGGCCGGCTCGCACCGAGGAAGGCCTCACGGCCCGGCATGCAGATCGCGGTCGGCGGCTGCCTCGCCCAGAAGGACCGCGACACCATCGTGAAGAAGGCGCCCTGGGTGGACGTCGTCTTCGGCACGCACAACATCGGCAAGCTGCCGGTCCTCCTGGAGCGCGCCCGCGTGCAGGAGGAGGCGCAGGTCGAGATCGCCGAGTCGCTGGAGGCCTTCCCGTCCACGCTGCCGACCCGGCGCGAGAGCGCCTACGCGGCCTGGGTGTCGATCTCCGTCGGCTGCAACAACACCTGCACCTTCTGCATCGTCCCGGCCCTGCGCGGCAAGGAGAAGGACCGCCGGCCCGGAGACATCCTCGCCGAGGCCGAGGCGCTGGTGGCGGAAGGCGTCAGCGAGATCACGCTGCTCGGGCAGAACGTCAACGCCTACGGCTCCGACATCGGCGACCGTGAGGCCTTCAGCAAGCTGCTGCGCGCCTGCGGGAACATCGAGGGCCTGGAGCGGGTCCGCTTCACCTCCCCGCACCCGCGCGACTTCACGGACGACGTCATCGCCGCCATGGCCGAGACCCCGAACGTGATGCCGCAGCTGCACATGCCGCTGCAGTCCGGCTCGGACACCGTACTGAAGGCGATGCGCCGCTCCTACCGGCAGGAGCGCTACCTCGGGATCATCGAGAAGGTGCGGGCGGCCATCCCGCACGCCGCGATCACCACCGACATCATCGTGGGCTTCCCGGGAGAGACGGAAGAGGACTTCGAGCAGACCCTGCACGTCGTCCGCGAGGCGCGCTTCGCGCAGGCCTTCACCTTCCAGTACTCCAAGCGCCCGGGCACCCCGGCCGCGACCATGGACAACCAGATCCCCAAGGAAGTCGTCCAGGCGCGCTACGAGCGGCTCGTCGCCCTCCAGGAGGAGATCTCCTGGGAGGAGAACAAGAAGCAGGTCGGCCGCACCCTGGAGCTGATGGTCGCCGAGGGCGAGGGCCGCAAGGACGGCGCCACGCACCGGCTCTCCGGCCGCGCCACCGACAACCGCCTCGTCCACTTCACCAAGCCGGAGCAGGACGTCCGCCCCGGCGACGTGGTCACCGTCGAGGTGACCTACGCCGCCCCGCACCACCTCCTGGCCGAGGGACCCGTCCTCGCCGTGCGCCGCACGCGCGCCGGGGACGCCTGGGAGAAGCGCACCGCCGCCGAGTCCGTCAAGCCGGCGGGTGTGATGCTGGGCCTGCCGAAGATCGGCGTCCCGGAGCCGCTGGCGGCGGTGGCGACCGGCTGCGGCTGCGACTGACGGACCTGCCCCTGAGGGTGATCGATCCGGCCGATCTGCGCACGGAGGGCTGAGTCGGGCGTCGTACGGCGTTAACCTGCCGACCATGTTGGTAGCCGCTGCCGTCTGCCCCTGCCCGCCGTTGCTCGTGCCCGAGGTCGCCGCGGGTGCCGCACCCGAGATGGACGCCGCGCGCGCGGCCTGTACCGACGCGCTCGGTGTGCTCGCCGCCGCCCGCCCGGACCTCCTGGTGGTGCTCGGACCCGCCGAGCAGAGCCGACGGGGATCGTTTCCGCAGGGCGCCCGGGGATCTTTCCGGGGCTTCGGGGTCGATCTCGACGTACGCCTCGGCCCGGCGACGGACACCCCCGGCGAGCGCGAGCTGCCGCCGTCGCTCGCCGTCGCCGCATGGCTGCTGGAACGCACGGGCTGGTCGGATGCCCCGATCGAGGGGCTCGGTGTCGGGGAGCCGCTCGCGCCCGAGCGGTGTGCCGACGCCGGACGGGAGCTGGCCGTCCGGGCCGGGCGGACGGCGGTGCTGGTGATGGGAGACGCCAGCGCGTGCCGCACGCTCAAGGCGCCCGGATACCTGGACGAGCGGGCGGCACCCTTCGACGCGGAGGTCGCGCGCGTGCTGGGCGCGGCGGACGTGGCGGGCGTCAAGGCGCTGGACGCCGAGCTGGCCTATGAACTGAAGGCCTCCGGCCGGGCCCCCTGGCAGGTCCTGGCCGGCGCCGCCGAAGACGCGAACCTCAGCGGCTCGCTGCTGTACGAGGCCGCACCGTACGGCGTGGGCTACGTGGTGGCTACCTGGTCGTAACGGGCCTCGCGCCCCCGCGCACCGCGCCTTTGTGCCCAGCCCCCGCGCCCCCGCGCCCCCGCGCCCCCGCGCCCCCGCGCCCCGTGCTACGGCGCGCACGCTCGTGCGCCGGAGCTCACGGCTCGCACGAGGCACACCGGACGGCGCGCGCCGCGCGCTCGCACGCGCGTACCCCAGGAGCGCGCCCCGGCGTACGTGGCGCATCCCTCACCAGAGGCAGAGCGTGCGCGGGCGCACGAGCACGAGCGCGCGTACGCGCACGCAAACGGCGGACGGCCGGGAGCCGGTGTGTACGACCGTGCTCCGCGACCGTCCGCCGATCCGCGTGCCGCTGAAGAGATTCAGGAAGCCGGTGGCGGGTCCTCCGGCCGGGTCGGGACCGTCGGATCGCCGGTGGCCGTCTCCGCGTCGGCACCGTCCTTGTGCGCGAGACGGTCCATCGCTTCCTTGGCCTTGCCGGTGCCCGCGTGGATCTTCTCGCTGTACTTGCCCTTGGTCCGCTCGTCCACGACGTGCGCGGCCTTGTCGAGGCCGTGCTGGACCTTGTCCCCGTGCTGCCGCGCGAGGTCCGACACCTTGTCCCTGGCCGGGCCGAGCTTGGCCTTCATGTTGTCCAACAGACCCATGGTCCACCTTCCCTCGCGGGGCAGTTACCTGCGGGCGCCTTCGCCGGCCTCGTTGTCGGCGGCCTCCTCGGCGGACTGCTGCTTCGGGATGCCGGAGCCCTCGGACGCGTCGTCCGCGGCGGCGTCCGACAGCGCCGCCCCGTCCTCGCTCCCGTCTCCGGCCGAACCCGTCGCCTCCGCCGATCCGGTCGCCTCCGCCTCGGCCGCTGCCGACTCCGTTTCCTCCGCCTCGGCCGCTGCCGGCTCCGCACCGGCCTCCGCCTCGGCGGCCGTCGCCTCCGGAGTCACCTTCGGCTTACGGAGGAGTCGTGCAAAAACACCCATATCCACTCCATACGGTACTCGTGCGGGCGAATTCCCGCGTTACCCGGTGCGTACGGTTGCGCCGCCCGGGTCACCGCCTCCGGCGTGCCGTAGGCGGTATCTCGCCACGGGCAACGACCCGCGACCCCAGCCGTCACGTAACTCGTTCGAGGCACGGTCTGCAGGTTTGCGAGACTGGTGCGGTGAGCAGCGCACCTTCCATTCCCCGCGTCATCGCCGTCGTCGGACCCACCGCGGCCGGAAAGTCCGATCTTGGCGTCTTCCTGGCCCAGCAGCTCGGTGGGGAGGTCGTCAACGCCGACTCCATGCAGCTGTACCGAGGGATGGACATCGGCACCGCGAAGCTGACGCCCGAGGAGCGCGGCGGCATCCCGCACCACCTGCTCGACATCTGGGACGTGACGGTCACCGCCTCCGTCGCCGAGTACCAGAAGCTGGCCCGCGCCCGGATCGACGCCCTGCTCGCCGAGGGCCGCTGGCCCGTCCTCGTCGGCGGCTCCGGCCTGTACGTCCGCGGGGCCGTCGACAACCTGGAGTTCCCCGGCACCGACCCCGAGGTCAGGGCCCGCCTGGAGGAGGAGCTGGCGCTGCGCGGCTCGGGCGCACTGCACGCCCGCCTGGCCGCCGCCGACCCCGACGCCGCCCGCGCGATCCTGCCGAGCAACGGCCGTCGCATCGTCCGGGCCCTCGAAGTGATCGAGATCACCGGACGGCCGTTCACCGCGAACCTGCCGGGCCATGACTCCGTCTACGACACCGTCCAGATCGGCGTCGACGTGGCGCGTCCGGAACTGGACGAGCGCATCGCGCTGCGCGTCGACCGGATGTGGGAGGCGGGTCTCGTGGACGAGGTCCGCGCACTGGAGGCGGAGGGGTTGCGCGTGGGGCGCACGGCGTCGCGTGCGCTGGGTTACCAGCAGGTGCTCTCGGCGCTCGCCGGGGAGTGCACCGAAGCGGAAGCGCGGGCCGAGACCGTGCGCGCCACCAAGCGCTTCGCGCGCCGGCAGGATTCGTGGTTCCGGCGCGACCCCCGCGTGCACTGGCTGAGTGGGGCCGTGGCGGATCGGGAGGAACTTCCGCACCAGGCCCTGGCGTTGGTCGAACGACCGGTTACAGCCTGATCACGTCATGGCATCGGGATGCGCCGCCGGTCTTCGCGGCCTTCGGCGCCGTGCCATCATCGAGCTTCGATCGACCAAGTGGAGCCTAGTTGGGAGGGCGCGTGGCGATGGAGGCCGGCCCTCGCGACACCGCACAAAGTGCCGAGCACCTCACCACTGAGGGTGACGAACCGGCCCTGGCCGAGGGCCGCCCGACCGGGCACTGCCTGGACGGGAACGGTCCGGCCGAAGGCCGGGTGACCGAACAGCGGTCGGCCGAGAACCCCCGCGCGGAGCGTGAACGTGCGGAAGACCGACTGATCGAGGACCCGCTCACCGAGGACCCGCTCATCGAGGCCCGGCTGACCGAGGACGGCCCCGACGAGACGCCCGACGGGGTGACCGCCGACGGACCGGAGCCCGAGGAGATGTACCCGGGCGGTCCGGAGGTCGAGGTCGAGCTGCGCCCGCAGCGCCGGCTGCGCATCTGGCAGCTCGCCCCCATCGTCGGACTGTCCGCCGTCGGCTCGCTGATGTTCGCCTTCCCGCTCGCCTTCGACTTCGGTGACAGCGGCGCCGTCATCGCCATGCTGGGCATGCTGATCTGCTCCTGCGCCGCCGGCTGGGGCATGATGGCCGCCCGTCGGGTGGGCTACACCTGGCCCGGTCTGCCGGCGAGGGGCTCGGGCCGCCGCCCGGACTGGAGGGTCGTACTCGGGTACGTCCTGCTGGTGGCCGTGGTCGTGGTCCTGGCGGTGTGGCGCGTAGCCAGGCTCCGCTGAATCGCGTAGTCAGGCTCCGCTGAATCCAGGGGCGCGGGAAACTGCGCCACCAGCCACCAGCCACCAGCCACCAGCCACCAGCCACCAGCCACCGGCAACCCGCACCGTCCCGCTGCCCCGCACCACCTCACACCTGCATCGGCACCCCCGGCGGAGCGCTCCCGTACGATCGAGGAATGAGCACACGGATCGCCTTCCTCAAGGGTCACGGCACGGAGAACGACTTCGTGATCGTCCCGGACCCGGAGAACGCCCTCGTCCTCGGCCCGGCCGCCGTCGCCGCCCTGTGCGACCGCCGGGCCGGCATCGGCGGCGACGGGGTGCTGCACGTGGTGCGATCCGCCGCCCACCCGGAGGCCGCGTCGATGGCGGCCGAGGCCGAGTGGTTCATGGACTACCGCAACGGCGACGGCTCGGTCGCCGAGATGTGCGGCAACGGAGTTCGTGTGTTCGCGCACTACCTCCAGCACGCCGGACATGTGGGCGAAGGCGACCTCGCGATCGCCACGCGCGCGGGTGTGAAGACCGTCCACATCGCGAAGGACGGTGACATCACCGTCGGCATGGGCCGTGCCCGGCTGCCGGAGGGCGAGGTCACGGTGAGCGTCGGCGAGCACAGCTGGCCCGCCCGCAACGTCAACATGGGCAACCCGCACGCGGTCGCCTTCGTCGACGACCTCGCGCACGCCGGCGACCTGTACACCGCGCCGCCGGTCGGCCCGGCAGCCGCCTACCCGGACGGGGTCAACGTCGAGTTCGTCGTCGACCGCGGCCCCCGCCACGTCGCCATGCGCGTGCATGAGCGCGGCTCCGGCGAGACCCGCTCGTGCGGCACGGGCGCGTGCGCCGTCGCCGTGGCCGCCGCCCGGCGCGACGGCGCCGACCCGGCCGTCACCGGCACCCCGGTCACGTACACCGTCGACCTGCCGGGCGGCCGCCTGGTCATCAGCGAACGACCCGACGGCGAGATCGAGATGACCGGACCCGCCGTGATCGTCGCCGAGGGCGAGATCGACGGCAATTGGCTGGAAAACGCCGCCGGCTGACACGGCGAAACCACGAGGAAGACACCCCGCACCGCCCGGATCAGCGGTTTCCGATGGCCCGGGGTGTTCGACACCGCGGACGGCCCCAGGACATGTGGCGCAAACCCTAAACCTCTTTTCCGTCGCTCGAATGGGTGATCCGTTTCACGCTCGGCGAGAGGCGGTCGGTCGCACGTGGTGGGCTCGATAGCATCAAGCACCGGCACGGACGGGGGAACGTCGCCATCCCTGAGCCGCGTACGCCCTGGGGCCCCGTCCGCCGGTCCACGAGCCGGAGGTGCCCATGAGTGCGGAGGCCACGAACCCTGCGTCCCCTGGCCCGGTGTTGCCCACGGCGGCCACCGCCCCCGCGGTGCCCAGGGCGGAACGCAGGAAGTCCCGGCCGCGGATCGATCTGCGCAGGCTCGGCCGGGCCGCGTTGCTCGGCCCCGCCGTCCGCGGCAGACTGCCCGACGCGATCGGCCATGTCGTGGAGGCGCACCGCGCCCACCACCCCGACGCGGACCTCGACCCGTTGCGCCGCGCCTACGTCCTCGCGGAGTCCTCGCACCGGGGCCAGATGCGCAAGAGCGGTGAGCCGTACATCACCCATCCGCTCGCGGTGACCCTGATCCTCGCCGAACTCGGCGCCGAGACCACGACCTTGACCGCCTCGCTCCTCCACGACACCGTCGAGGACACCGATGTGACGCTCGATCAGGTGCGGGAACAATTCGGCGAGGAGGTCCGTTATCTCGTCGACGGGGTGACGAAACTGGAGAAGGTCGACTACGGAGCCGCCGCCGAGCCGGAGACCTTCCGCAAGATGCTCGTCGCCACCGGCAGCGATGTGCGCGTGATGTCGATCAAACTCGCCGACCGTCTGCACAACATGCGCACCCTCGGCGTCATGCGCCCGGAGAAACAGGCGCGGATCGCCAAGGTCACCCGCGACGTCCTCATCCCGCTCGCCGAGCGCCTCGGCGTACAGGCCCTGAAGACCGAGATGGAGGACCTGGTCTTCGCCATCCTCCGTCCCGAGGAGTACGAACACACCCGCGAGCTCATCGCGGAGAACGCCGCCCGCCCCGACGACCCGCTCGCCGAGGTCGCCGACGAGATGCGTGGGGTGCTGCGCGAGGCCGGCATCCCGGCCGAAGTCCTCATCCGCCCCCGGCATTTCGTCTCCGTCCACCGCGTGGCCCGCAAACGCGGACAGCTGCGCGGCACCGACTTCGGCCGCCTCCTCGTGCTCGTGCACGAGGACGCCGACTGCTACGGCGTCCTCGGCGAGCTGCACACCTGTATGACGCCGGTGGTCTCGGAGTTCAAGGACTTCATCGCCGTACCGAAGTTCAACCTGTACCAGTCGCTGCACACCGCCGTCGCGCGCGTGGACGGTCAGGTCGTCGAAGTCCTCATCCGCACCCACCAGATGCACAGGGCCGCCGAGGCCGGCGTCGTCGCCCTCGGCAACCCGTACGCCCCCGCGTCCGATGCCCCCGCGTCCGACGATCCCGCGTCCGACGATCCCGCGTCCGACGATCCCGCCGACGGCGAGCGCGCCGACCCCACCCGTCCCGGCTGGCTCTCCCGCCTCCTCGACTGGCAGCGGGCCGCGCCCGACCCCGACACCTTCTGGTCCACGCTGCGCGAAGACCTCGCCCAGGACCGCGAGATCACCGTCTTCCGCCCCGACGGCGGCACGCTCGGCCTGCCCGACGGAGCCACCTGTGTGGACGCCGCCTACGCGCAGTACGGCGAGGACGCGCACGCCTGTATCGGCGCCCGGGTCAACGGCCGGCTGGCCACCCTCAGCACCGTCCTCAAGGACGGCGACAGCGTTCAGCTCCTGATGGGCCAGGACCCCGCCTCCGAGCCCTCCCGCGAGTGGCTGGAGCACGCCCACACCCCGGCCGCCCGGATCGCCATCCAGCGCTGGCTGGCCACACATCCCGGCGGCGGCGCCGAGACCGAGGACGCGGACGGCGCCCGCCGCGAACCCGCCGAGGCCACTGCCTCCGTGCGCCCCGAGGGCGGCGCGCGCGCCGACGCCGCCGAGAGCGCCCCCACGGCCCGCCCCAGAGGCGCCGACGTCCTGGTGGAACCGCCCGCGGCCGCCGTACGGCTCGCCGGCTGCTGTACGCCCGTGCCGCCGGACGAGATCACCGGCTTCGTGGTACGCGGGGGAGCGGTGACTGTGCACCGCGTCGGGTGCGCCGCGGTGGCGCACATGAAGGGCCGGGGGCGCACGGAGACCGGCGTGCGCTGGGGGGACACCGCCGAATGCCGGGTCACCCTGGTCGCTGAATCGTTCGGCCGCCCCCATCTGCTCGCCGATCTCACCGAGGCGATCTCCTCGACGGGCGTCGACATCGTCTCCGCCACCGTCGAACCCCCCAGTCAGCAGCGGGTCCGGCACACGTACACCCTCCAACTCCCCGACGCGGCCCGCCTCCCGGCCCTCATGCGCGCCATGCGGGACGTCCCGGGCGTGTACGACGTGACCCGCGCCCAGCACCAGCACCCGCACTCCTGACCGATTCCCGGCCTTGGGCAGAAGGGCTGCGGACCCAACCCGTTCGGGTGGGACGGGCGCGCGTCGCCGTCGTCGCGAGCAAGCGCCCTGGTAGCGGTAACCCATGCTGCTCACCCCCCGCACCCGCGCCCGGTCCCGGATCCGGTCCCGCGCCTCCCGGCACCGGGCGGCGGCCCTGCTGGCCTCCGCCGTCACCGTCTGCCTGCTCGCCGCCGCGGCCCCGGCCGAGCCCCTCGGAGTCGGCGACCGGCTCTTTCCCTACCTGGGCAACCCGGGCTACGACGTGGCGTCGTACGACGTGTCCTTCACCTACCCCGGCAGCAACGACAAGCCGCTGCAGGCCGTGACCACCATCGACGCCTGGACCACCGCCGACCTGGAGCGGATCAACCTCGACTTCGCGCACGGCACCGTCAAGTCGGTCGAGGTCGACGGGCGTCCCGCGGAGTTCACCAGCGCCGGCGAGGACCTGGTCGTCACCCCGGACCACCCCCTCGACGAGGGCAGCTGGACCCGGATCACGGTGAAGCACACCAGTGAACCCGTCCCCGGCAAGGACCAGGAAGGCGGCTGGGTGCGCACCAACGACGGCCTCGCCATGGCCAACCAGGCCGATGCCGCGCACCTGGTCTTCCCCTGCAACGACCACCCGTCCGACAAGGCGTTCTTCACCTTCCATGTCACCGCCCCCAAGGGCTACACCGTCGTGGCCAACGGTCTGCCCGTCGGAGCGGACCAGGTCGGCTCCAAGACCACCTGGACCTACCGCACCCAGCACCCGATGGCCACCGAACTGGCCCAGGTCTCCATCGGCCGCTCCAGCGTGCTGCACCGCGAGGGCCCGCACGGGATGCAGGTCCGTGACGTCGTGCCCAGCGCCGACGCCAAGGCGCTCCAGCCCTGGCTCGACAAGACGCCCAAGCAGATCGCCTGGCTGGAGGGCAAGGTCGGCCCGTACCCGTTCGAGACCTATGGCGTGCTCATGGCGCAGGCCGACACCGGGTTCGAACTGGAGACACAGACCCTCTCGCTCTTCGAGAAGAACCTGTTCACACAGCCCGCCTACCCCCAGTGGTACGTCGAGTCGATCATGGTGCACGAGCTGTCGCACCAGTGGTTCGGCGACAGCGTCAGCCCCCGCACCTGGTCCGACGTCTGGCTGAACGAGGGGCACGCCACCTGGTACGAGGCCCTCTACGCGGAGGAGACGGCGCACAAGCCCATGGAGGACCGGATGAAGGCCGCCTACGCCAACTCCGACCGCTGGCGTGCGGCCGGCGGCCCGCCCGCCCTGCCCAAGGCGCCCGCACCCGGCCAGAAGATCAGCCTCTTCCGCCCCAACATCTACGACGGCGCGGCCCTGGCGCTGTACGCCCTGCGCCAGGAGATCGGCAAGCCGGCCTTCGAACGCCTGGAGCGGACGTGGGTCCAGAAGCACCGGGACTCCACCGCCGGCACCGCGGACTTCATCAGCCTCGCCTCGACCGTCGCCGGCCGCGATCTGTCGGGCTTCCTCAAGGGCTGGCTGTACGGCGAGAAGACTCCTCCGATGCCAGGCCACCCCGACTGGAAGCCCGCGGCGTCCTCGCCCAAGGCCGCCAAGGACAGGCCCCGGAAATAAGGCGGTGACGCGACGGGACGGGCCGTGCGACCATCGTCAGGTCGGCGCGGCCCGGCCCGCGGGAATCTCCCGGGATGCTCGCGCGTTCTACGCTATGACTGCCCGCACAGGCACTCCCATCGACGTAAGGATCCAATGACCTCCTCTTCTTCCCCTTCCCAGGACACCAAGCGCCTCGCGCACGACTATCCCGAAGGTCTTCGGGCCGATGCCCTGATGGAAGAGGACGTCGCCTGGAGCCACGAGATCGACGGCGAGCGGGACGGCGACCAGTTCGACCGCTCCGAGCGCGCGGCCCTGCGCCGCGTGGCGGGTCTGTCCACCGAGCTGGAGGACGTCACCGAGGTCGAGTACCGACAGCTCCGCCTGGAGCGGGTCGTGCTCGTCGGGGTGTGGACCACCGGCACCGCACAGGACGCCGACAACTCCCTCGCGGAGCTGGCCGCCCTCGCGGAGACCGCGGGCGCACTCGTCCTCGACGGCGTGATCCAGCGCCGTGACAAGCCCGACGCGGCCACCTACATCGGCTCCGGCAAGGCCCTGGAGCTGCGCGACATCGTCGTCGAGACCGGTGCCGACACCGTGATCTGCGACGGTGAGCTGAGCCCCGGCCAGCTGATCCAGCTGGAGGACATCGCCAAGGTCAAGGTCGTCGACCGTACGGCCCTGATCCTGGACATCTTCGCCCAGCACGCCAAGTCCCGCGAGGGCAAGGCGCAGGTCTCGCTCGCGCAGATGCAGTACATGCTGCCGAGGCTGCGCGGCTGGGGTCAGTCGCTGTCCCGCCAGATGGGCGGCGGCAAGGGCGGCGGCCTCGCCACCCGTGGCCCCGGTGAGACCAAGATCGAGACGGACCGGCGCCGGATCCGCGAGAAGATGGCGAAGATGCGCCGGGAGATCGCGGAGATGAAGACCGGCCGCGAGATCAAGCGCCAGGAACGCCGACGCAACAAGGTGCCGTCCGTCGCCATCGCGGGCTACACCAACGCCGGCAAGTCCTCCCTGCTCAACCGACTCACGGGCGCCGGCGTCCTGGTCGAGAACGCCCTGTTCGCGACCCTGGACCCGACCGTCCGCCGCGCGGAGACCCCGAGCGGTCGGCTGTACACGCTGGCGGACACCGTCGGCTTCGTACGCCACCTTCCGCACCACCTGGTCGAGGCGTTCCGCTCCACCATGGAGGAGGTCGGCGACTCCGACCTCATCCTGCACGTGGTGGACGGCTCGCACCCGGTACCGGAGGAGCAGCTCGCCGCCGTGCGCGAGGTGATCCGGGACGTCGGCGCCACCGACGTGCCCGAGATCGTCGTGATCAACAAGGCGGACGCGGCGGACCCGCTGGTCCTCCAGCGACTGCTCAGGGTCGAGAAGCGCTCGATCGCCGTCTCGGCCCGCACCGGCCAGGGCATCGAGGAACTGCTCGCCCTGATCGACAACGACCTGCCCCGCCCCTCGGTCGAGATCGAGGCGCTCGTGCCCTACACGCACGGCAAGCTCGTCGCCCGCGCCCACACCGAGGGCGAGGTGATCTCCGAGGAGCACACCGCGGAGGGCACCCTGCTCAAGGTCCGGGTGCACGAGGAACTGGCGGCGGACCTGGCGCCGTACGTTCCGGTGCCGGCGGCCTGACCGACTCCATGACGAAGGCCCGCCCCTTTTTCAGGGGGCGGGCCTTCGTGCTCTCAGGGAGCAGTCACTCCGCCGACGAGGCGGCGATTCCGCCCGCCCTTACTGCCCGGCGAACTTCTTGCTGACCGACTGGTACACACCCTTGGCCACATCGCCCAGCCGGGGACCGGCCAGCCAGCCCGACGTCACCGGGCCGATGGAGGTGTTGGACACCAGAGCCAGCTTGCCGTCCGTGCCCGTCTCCACCCAGCCGCCGCCGGAGGAGCCCGCGGTCATCGTGCAGCCGATGCGGTACATCGTCGGCTCCGACTTGGCGATGGACAGCCGACCCGGCTTGTCCTTGCACTGGTACAGCAGCTGACCGTCGAACGGAGCCGCCTCCGGGTAGCCGGACGCGGTGATGCCGCCGCTGACCTTCGGCACCGCCGGAGCGTTGAAGTTCACCGGCAGCGCCCCGCCGACCGTCTCCTCCAGCGACTTGCCGCTGTTGCCCTGCTCCGGCGTCACATGGATCACCGCGAAGTCATACGGGGCACCGTTGCCGCCGGTCTCACCGCCCTGGTCGATCCACTGCTGCGAGGTCTGCGCCGCATCGGCCCACCACACGCCGTACGGGGCGATCTCGGACCGGGTGGCGTTCTGCAGCTGGGCGGCCGGCTTGCCGGAGTTGTTGTACGACGGCACGAAGGCCATGTTGCGGTACCAGCCGCCGCTCTTGCCGGCGTGCACACAGTGACCCGCCGTCCAGACCAGGTTGGACTTGCCCGGGTGCGCGGGGTCCTCCACGACCGTGCCCGAGCAGACCATGTGGCCCTCGGGGGAGTCGAAGAACACCTTGCCCGAGGCGGCCGCGTTGACGTGGTACGGCGTCGCCACCGACTGCGCCTTCACCGGCTGCGGGGTCGGGTCCGTCACGCCCTGGTCACCCGAGATGTCATTGTCCTTGACACCCTTGCTCGGGTCGTTGGAGTGGCGCATCCGGTTCGGGTCCCACAGGCCCTTGATGATCGGGTTGATGAAGTCGTTGGCCTCGCGCAGCCAGTCCTGCTTGTTCCAGTTCTTCCAGGCGCCGTTCTTCCACTTGTCGATGTCGATGCCGTGGTCCTTCAGCTTCTGCTTCAGGTCGTCCGGGATCTTGATCTTTCCGTCGCCGGCCGAGGTCGCGGACGCGGACGCGGTCGGCTGGCCGCTGGCGTTGTCGTCGCCGTTGCAGGCGGTGGCGGTCAGCGCCAGCGCCGAGGCGAGGGCGACCGCCGCGAGCGAGGTGGAGGTGCGGGTGCCCCTCCCTCGCCGATCAGTGAACGACGGTCGTATGGATCGCATGCTCTTGACTCCCCCTGTTGTGAAGGTACTCGGCGCTTCGGTCGCGCCACCGGCCGTGAACTCATGGGACGTTCACGGCCGTCCCACGATCGTTTTGGGAAACGGCGTCCCAGACTATGCGCTCGCTGTGGGGGACTTCCGATGGAACGGCAACGGTTCGGCTACAAGCCGTCTGAGCTGGCCAATCATCCGTGGATCTACCGGTTTGACGTCCATTCACCGCTCCTGTCCTTGATCCGTTCCCTGATCCGACCGACGTTGGGGGCGCGGCGCGTGAGACCGTGCGGAACACCCCGACCGTCCGTCGTCCGCCCGTCGTCCGCCCGGCGGTCGGCCGTCGTCCGTCTGACGGTCGGCTGTCGACCTGCCGTCGTCCTGCCGTCCCGGCAATGATCTTGCGGCAACCCGTAACCCGTCGAACGGCCGGAGGTTGTAGCGGTGGGGGGCCAGCTGCCTGCACTTGGTCCCCGTGGATCAACTCGCCTCTGAACAGCGGGGAGGACAGCGACCGGTGGCCGTTACGGAGTCGATGGCTGGAGACACGAACGGGGGAGCGCCCGCCGTGCACGAGGGGATCCTCAGACGCCAGTCGGCGCGGGAATCCTCCGCCCGTACCTACGCACGGGCGCTGCCCATCGTCCCGGTCAGGGCGCGCGGGCTCACCATCGAGGGCGCCGACGGCCGTCGCTATCTCGACTGTCTCTCGGGCGCCGGCACCCTCGCCCTCGGCCACAACCATCCGGTCGTACTGGAAGCCATCCGCGGCGTCCTCGACTCCGGCGCCCCCCTCTCCGTCCTCGACCTGGCCACCCCCGTCAAGGACGCCTTCATCACCGAACTGTTCCGCACCCTCCCGGCCGGCCTCGCCGACCGCGGACGCGTCCAGTTCTGCGGACCGGCCGGAACGGACGCCGTCGAGGCCGCCCTCAAACTGGTCCGGGCCGCGACCGGCCGCACCGGTGTCCTCGCCTTCACCGGCGCCTACCACGGCATGACCGCCGGTGCCCTGGCCGCCTCGGGCGGCGCCCGTGACATCCAGGTCGCCCGTCTGCCCTATCCACAGGACTACCGCTGCCCCTTCGGCGTCGGCGGACCGCGCGGCGCCGAACTCGCCGCCCACTGGACCGAGTCCCTCCTCGACGACCCCAAGTCGGGTGTGCCGCTGCCCGCCGGGATGATCCTCGAACCCGTCCAGGGCGAGGGCGGGGTGATCCCCGGACCGGACGACTGGCTGCGCCGTATGCGGCAGCTCACGGCCGCCCGGGAGATCCCGCTGATCGCCGACGAGATCCAGACCGGCGTCGGTAGGACGGGCGCCTTCTGGGCCGTCGACCACAGCGGTATCACCCCTGACGTCATGGTCCTGTCCAAGGCCATCGGCGGCAGCCTCCCGCTGGCCGTGATCGTCTACCGCGACGATCTCGACGTCTGGCAACCCGGCGCCCACGCCGGAACCTTCCGAGGCAACCAACTCGCCATGGCCGCGGGCACCGCGACCCTCAGCCATGTGCGGGAGAACGGCCTCGCCGAACGCGCCGCCGACCTCGGCACCCGCATGCTGCGCCAACTCCGTGAGCTGGCCGACAGGTTCGCCTGCGTAGGGGAGGTGCGGGGACGGGGGCTGATGATCGGGCTCGAACTGGTGGATCCCGAAGGCTCCGCAGCCGAATCCGGCGACCGCCACGCCGCGTCCCCCGACCTGGAGTCCCCCCGCACACCGCACCCGGCCGCGCCCGACCTCGCCGTCGCCGTCCAACGGGAGTGCCTCCAGCGCGGATTGATCGTCGAACTCGGCGGCCGTCACGCGGCCGTGGTCCGGCTGCTTCCCCCGCTCACGATCAGCGACGAGCAGGCGGCGGCCGTTCTGGACCGCCTGGCGGACGCGGTGGCAGCGGTGGCCCGCACGCACGAGGGGAAGAGCCCGCGTCACCTCAGACACCATGGATCTGACCAGGGTGCGGACCTCTGACCAGGGTGCGGACTGAGGGCAGCGCCCACACTGCCCGGTTCCCGAAGCCGGCAGCAGCCCTCGGAATCGCTCCCTTCCCGTCCTGCCTGTCCATTCCGCCCTTCCCGCCCTCCCATCCTCTTCCGCCCTCTCGCCCTTTCCGTCCCGACCACCCCAACACCCCTACCAGTGAGGACATTCGGGCCGCACCGGCCTCCCGTGACCCACACCCACAGCTCTCCCGCTCCCGCTCCCCCGCTCTCCGCGACCAGGGTGATCCGCCACCGAGGCCGCCACAAGGGCAAGCGTCGGCGCCACCCGGGAACGGCGACACAGCGACAGCAGGAACCCGCACCTCCCAGCCAGCTACGAGGAGCCGTCATGAACGACACGCCCACACCCGACGGCAGCTCCGGTGCCCCCGACGAACAGGGCGACTCCGGCACGCCGGCCTCTCCCGTGCCGCTCGCCGAGTCGGTTCCCCAGCAGAAAAGGCGCACCGCGGATCTCACCCGGGTGACCGAGCCCGGATGCGAGCTCCTGGAACATCCTGACCCGCACACCGCCGCCCAGGCCGCCGCCGTGGAGAACCTCCTGCGCTGCTGGGTACGAGAGACCGGCCTGGCCGCCCCCACCAACGGCACCCTCCACCTTCCGCTCCCGGCCAGCGGCACCGCCCTGCTCGTGCCGGTCCGCTACTGGTCGCCGACCGGCTGGCACCGCTTCGGCCCGCCACGCCTGCACAGCGCCCCCGACACCGCCCCCGCCGTAGACTCCGCCACCCTGGCGGCGCTGCTCGCCCGGGAGGCAGCGGGCGCCACGCTCAGCGGCTGCCGTCCCCGGAAGCCCATCGCCGGCACCCACGGAGACGCCCCCGCCGGGCACCCTGCGGCCGGCGACGACGGGTACGGCAGAGCCGGCGGCGGTAGCGATGGCGGTGGCAGAGCCGGTGGCGACAGCGATGGTGGCGGCAGGGCCGGTGCCGGCAGCGATGGCGGTGGCAGAGCCGGTAGCGAAAGCGATGGCGGCGGCCTGGTGGGCCGGGTCGCCGACTCCGTCCGACACACCGCCATCTTCATCCGTGACCGGCGCGAGCGCCCCGCCGACGGGCCCGATCTCTTTCTCTCCGCCGAGCAGGCCCTCCTGCTCGGACACCCCCTGCACCCGACCCCCAAGAGCCGGGAAGGCCTGACCGCTTCGGAAACCCCCCGCTACTCACCGGAGTTGCGGGGCTCCTTCCCTCTGCACTGGATCGCGGTCGCCCCTGCCCTCCTCGCCTGCGACTCCGCCTGGACCGAGCGCGGCCGACCCGTCCCCGCCGCCGACCTCACAAGGCGCTTCGCCGATACCGGTCTCCCACTGCCCGACGGCCACGCCGCCCTCCCCCTGCACCCATGGCAGGCCCGCGAACTGCGCCACCGCGCAGCCGTCGCCGCTCTGCTCGACTCCGGCCTCCTCCGTGACCTCGGCCCCCTCGGACCCAGCTGGCATCCCACCTCCTCCGTCCGCACCGTCCACCGATCCGGTGCCCCGGCGATGCTCAAGCTGTCGCTCGGCCTGCGCATCACCAACTCCCGCCGGGAGAACCTCCGCAAGGAACTGCACCGGGGAGTCGAGGTGCACCGGCTGCTGCGCACCGGCCTGGCCAAGCAGTGGCAGGCCGTACACCCCGGCTTCGACATCGTCCGCGACCCGGCCTGGCTCGCCGTCGACGACCCGGACCAGGGGCCCGTCACCGGACTCGACGTGCTGATCAGACACAACCCGTTCGCGCCGAGCGAGGATGTCGGCTGTGTCGCCGGACTCGTCTCGCCGCGTCCCGTCGTCGAACCGGCCGGCAACTCCTCGGCGCTCGTATCGCCCCGTCCCGCTGCCGAACCAGCGGTCAACTCCTCGCCCCGACAGGGCACTTGGCCCATGCGGTCCCGCTTGGCCCTGCTCATCACGCGGCTCGCCGCGCACACCGGCCGGCCCGTCGGCGCCGTTGCCGCCGAGTGGTTCCTCCGGTACCTGGAGCAGGTCGTCCGTCCCGTCCTCTGGCTGGACGGCGAGGCGGGCATCGCCCTCGAAGCCCACCAGCAGAACACCCTGCTCCTGCTCGACCGCGACGGCTGGCCCGCCGGCGGCCGCTACCGCGACAACCAGGGCTACTACTTCCGCGAGTCCCGGCGCGCCGAACTGGGATCCCGGCTGCCCGGCGTCGGAGAGCGCAGCGACACCTTCGTCTCCGACGAGGTCACCGACGAACGCTTCGCCTACTACCTGGCCATCAACAATGTGCTGGGCCTGATCGGCGCGTTCGGCTCCCAGCGCCTTGTCGACGAAAGACTCCTCCTCGCGGCCTTCCGTCGCTTCCTCACCGGCGTCGCCACGGGACCCGGCGCACTGCGTACCCCGCTGCCCCGCCATCTGCTCGACTCACCCGTCCTGCGCTGCAAGGCCAACCTGCTGACCCGGCTGCACGGCCTTGACGAACTCATCGGCCCGGTCGACACCCAGTCCGTCTACGTCACCATCGCCAACCCTCTTCATCCCTGAGCCCGTCCACCCTTCATCCCCGAGCCCACCCACCGTTCATCCCTGAGCCCGTCCACCTGTCTCCGCTGTCTCCCTTGTCTCCCCGCATCACCGAGGACCATGACCCACCTCGTCTCCTGAGAGGAGCGCACCTTGCCTCCCACCGACGCGAACGCCGGCCTCGGCGCCCGCCCCGCCCCTTCCGGCACCCCCGTCCCCCCGGGTGCCCCTGTGGTCCGGGGCGCCGACGGCCCCCGAGGGGACAGCGCGGGCAGCACACCGGCCGCCCCCTTCACCGGGTTCGCCATCGAGGACGACGAAGGGGACTGCGAGGACACCCTGGAACTGCAGCTGCCCTCCGAGTTCCTCGCCGTCTTCGCCGTAGGGGCGGCCCACCTCCTGGACCAACTCCACACCTGGGGTCCGGTGGTCACCCCCGTCGGCACCTTCCAGCTCCTGCCCGTGCGCGTCGACGAGGACCTGCCCCGCATCCATCGGTGGATGAACGACCCCGCCGTAGCGCCCTTCTGGGAGCTGGCCGGCTCCCAGAAGCGGACGGAGGACCATCTGCGCGCTCAGCTCGACGGCGACGGGCGCAGCGTGCCGTGTCTCGGCGTACTGGACGGCACACCGATGAGCTACTGGGAGATCTACCGCGCCGACCTGGATCCGCTGGCCCGCCACTATCCGGCCCGTCCCCATGACACCGGGATCCACCTCCTCGTCGGCGAGGCCGGGGACCGAGGGCGCGGGCTGGGATCCGCCCTGCTCCGAGCCGTGGCCGACCTGATCCTCGACCGGCGCCCGGCGTGCGCACGGGTCGTAGCGGAACCCGATCTTCGCAACGCCCCGTCCGTGGCGGCGTTCCTGAGCGCCGGCTTCCGGTTCGCGGAGGAGGTCGAGCTGCCCGGCAAGCGGGCCGCTGTCATGATCCGGGACCGGGCCCTGCGCGATGTGATGTAACGCCCTGTGAGGGTGCGTTCACATGTGGTCCCCGCCTGGGTCGACCGCGCCCGCACTTCCTCCGTTTTCTCGAAACCTGTCCGCCCCTTTCCTTCGAACCCGTCCGCGTGCGCCTCGCGCCCGCCCACCCCTCCAGGAGCCCGGCCGTGATCCCGCCGCCCGTCCCCGCCTTGATCGCCCGTTTGTCAGTGCCGGGCCGTAGGGTGGTCGGGCTATGACGAAGCCCTCACTCCCCGAACTCCTGCATGCCGCCGTCGCCGCTGTCGGCGGCACAGAGCGCCCCGGCCAGGTGACCATGGCCGAAGCGGTCGCCGAGGCGATCGACGACGGATCCCATCTGCTGGTCCAGGCCGGCACCGGCACCGGAAAGTCGCTCGGCTACCTGGTGCCGGCGCTCGCGCACGGGGAACGGGTGGTCGTGGCGACGGCCACCCTCGCGCTGCAGCGCCAGCTCGTGGAGCGCGATCTGCCCCGCACGGTCGACGCCCTGCACCCGCTGCTGCGCCGCCGCCCGGGTTTCGCGATGCTCAAGGGCCGCTCGAACTACCTCTGTCTGCACCGGCTGCACGAGGGCATGCCGCAGGACGAGGAGGACGGGCTCTTCGACCAGTTCGAGGCCGCCGCGCCGACGAGCAAGCTGGGGCAGGACCTCCTGCGGCTGCGCGACTGGTCGGACGGGACCGAGACCGGCGACCGGGACGATCTCACTCCCGGCGTGTCGGACCGGGCCTGGGCGCAGGTGTCGGTGTCGTCACGGGAGTGCGTGGGCGCGTCGAAGTGCGCGTACGGCGCCGAGTGCTTCGCGGAGATGGCCCGCGAACGTGCCAAGCTCGCCGAGGTCGTGGTCACGAACCACGCGCTGCTCGCCATCGACGCCATCGAGGGCGCGCCGGTGCTGCCGCAGCACGAGGTGCTGATCGTGGACGAGGCCCATGAACTCGTCTCCCGGGTCACCGGTGTCGCGACCGGGGAACTCACGCCCGGTCAGGTCAACCGCGCGGTGCGGCGCGCCGCCAAGCTCGTGAACGAGAAGGCCGCGGATCAGCTCCAGACCGCCGCCGAGGGCTTCGAGCGGCTGATGGAGCTGGCCCTGCCGGGCCGCCTGGAGGAGATCCCGGAAGACCTCGGCTACGCCCTGATGGCCCTGCGGGACGCCGCCCGTACGGTCATCTCCGCGATCGGCGCGACGCGCGACAAGTCGGTGCAGGACGAGGACGCGGTCCGCAAGCAGGCGCTGGCCTCCGTGGAGGCGGTGCACGACGTGGCGGAGCGGGTCGTGAACGGCTCGGAGTGGGACGTCGTCTGGTACGAGCGGCACGACCGCTTCGGCGCCTCCCTGCGCGTCGCCCCGATGTCGGTCTCGGGTCTGCTCAGGGAGAAGCTCTTCGCGGACCGCTCGGTCGTCCTCACCTCGGCGACCCTCAAGCTGGGCGGCGACTTCAACGGCGTCGGCGCCTCCCTGGGGCTCGGCGCCGAGGGCACGGAGGGCGAGGACCTGCCGCAGTGGAAGGGCGTCGACGTCGGCTCCCCCTTCGACTATCCCAAGCAGGGCATCCTCTACATCGCCAAGCATCTCTCGCGCCCCGCGCGGGACGGCGAGCGCTCCGACATGCTCGACGAGCTGACCGAGCTGATCCAGGCGGCGGGAGGCCGCACCCTCGGTCTGTTCTCGTCCATGCGGGCCGCGCAGCTCGCGGCGGAGGAACTGCGCTCGCGGATCCCCGAGTTCCCGATCCTGCTCCAGGGCGAGGAGACCCTCGGCGAACTGATCAAGAACTTCGCGGCCGATCCGAAGACCTGTCTGTTCGGCACCCTGTCCCTGTGGCAGGGCGTCGACGTGCCCGGCCCGAGCTGCCAGCTGGTCGTCATGGACAAGATCCCGTTCCCGCGTCCGGACGATCCGTTGATGAGCGCCCGGCAGAAGGCGGTGGAGGACGCCGGCGGCAATGGCTTCATGGCGGTCGCCGCCACGCACGCGGCGCTGCTCATGGCCCAGGGCGCGGGCCGGCTCGTCCGTGCGACGGGGGACCGGGGCGTGGTTGCCGTACTGGATCAGCGACTGGCCACCGCACGCTACGGCGGCTATCTGAAGGCGTCACTGCCGGAGTTCTGGTCCACCACGGACCGTAACCAGGTCCGTAAGTCCCTGGCCGCGATCGACGCGGCGGCCAGGGAGTCGGAAGCAGAGCGGGCCGGGGCCGAGTGATCGCGGGGTAGCCTGACCGGCGGTCAGGCTACCCCGCGATGGGAAAGCGCCGGAAATCACCCTCCTGGACGCGGACGCGGCCGGGCGCCTTGAGAGGGACGCGGCCGGGCGCCGGATCCGGATACAGCAGGACCCCGGAACCGGCGCAGGGGTTCCGGGGCCCGGTCAGGGAGCGAGCAGCCGCGCGGCGCGCCCGCTGCAGGCGTCACACGCGTCGCAGCACCGCGACGACCTTGCCCAGAATGGTCGCGTCGTCGCCGGGGATCGGTTCGTAGGCCGCGTTGTGCGGGAGGAGCCAGACGTGGCCGTCCTCGCGCTTGAAGCGCTTGACGGTGGCTTCGCCGTCGAGCATGGCCGCCACGATGTCGCCGTTCTCGGCGACGGGCTGACGGCGCACGGTCACCCAGTCGCCGTCGCAGATCGCGGCCTCGATCATGGAGTCGCCGACGACCTTGAGGACGAACAGCTCACCGTCGCCGACGAGCTGACGGGGGAGGGGGAAGACGTCCTCGACGGACTCTTCCGCGAGGATGGGGCCACCGGCGGCGATCCGGCCGACCAGCGGGACGTACGACGCGGCGGGCTTGCCGGCGGTGTCCGTGGGCTGCACGGTCACGGCCTGGTCCGAGCCGCGCACCTCGTACGCACGCGGGCGGTGCGGGTCGCGGCGCAGGAAGCCCTTGCGCTCCAGTGCCATCAGTTGATGCGCCACCGAGGAGGTGCTCGACAGCCCGACGGCCTGGCCGATCTCGCGCATCGACGGCGGATAGCCGCGTCGCTGCACGGAGTCCCGGATGACCTCGATCACCCGGCGCTGCCGGTCGGTGAGTCCCGAGCTGTCCGCCCGGATTCCTGGAGGTCGGCCCGGCAGGGAGCGCTTTTGTCCCTCGGGATTCGTGGCTTCGTTCATCACGTGTACCGGCTCGACTCGGCCCTGGGAGCGGTCCTGGGCGGTGATGGTGGCACTGTCTGCGGTGGTGGTCACGTCGGCCCCTCTCGATGGTCTCCCTGCTGGACAACGGTAGTTGCTTTCGAAAGGTTGCGCCAAACACACGTTCGAGTGAAAAAGTGCGATTCACCTGACGCGATCATGTGTCTGGGTGTATTGCTAACGCCCCACCTGGCGGACAAAAGCGCCCATTGTTGTACCCTTCACCGCCGGGGTCGCCGACCTCGTGAGTCGTCACCCCAGTCTGCCATCCGGAATCCGCTGGTCCGGGCTCCGGGCGCCTTCTGTGCCGGAGTCCCACGTGTCCTCCGTGCGGCGCCCACGGTATCTCCGTAAGCGCCACAGAGGTACGGCTCTGTGCCCGCGTGTCCCCGCAAGGGTCGCCCATGTGCCGGGTGTTCGCCGCCGTTCCGTTGCGACACGCGTGACTGCCTGGGTGTATGGGCCAATCCCTACATCTAGTGGTTGGATGGCTACAGCAGCCCAGAAGTTGTGGTCCCCCGGGTCTGATGAGGCTCCGCGATCGCCTATGCTTAGGGCTGCTTCGCGGGGCCCGTGGGTCCGGTGAGGTTGTTGAGTCTGCTGTAGAGGAGGGTTGGAGATCATGCACTGCCCCTTCTGCAGGCACCCCGACAGCCGCGTGGTCGACAGTCGTACGACCGACGACGGCACGTCGATCCGCAGACGCCGCCAGTGCCCCGACTGCTCCCGTCGTTTCACGACCGTGGAGACCTGCTCGCTCATGGTGATCAAGCGGTCCGGGGTCACCGAGCCTTTCAGCCGTACCAAGGTCATCAACGGTGTGCGCAAGGCATGCCAGGGGCGGCCTGTCACCGAGGACGCCCTCGCCCAGCTCGGCCAGCGGGTCGAGGAGGCGCTGCGGGCCACCGGAAGCGCCGAGCTGTCCACCCATGACGTGGGGCTGGCCATACTCGGCCCGTTGCAGGAGCTCGACCTCGTCGCCTATCTGCGATTCGCCTCCGTCTACCGGGCGTTCGACTCGCTCGAGGACTTCGAGGCCGCCATCGCGGAGCTGAGGGAGGCGACGCGGGGCCCTGTCGCGGACGAGGAAGACGCGGGAGCGGGGAGCCGGGAAGACGAACGCGGGCCCGGCGGGACCACCGAGGTCCCTGTGCCCGCCCACGCCGCCGACTGACCGGTGGGCCGGAAACCGGTAGGAGGACCGGGTTCCGGCCGGAAGGCGGCGACCAAGACCTGTTGCGGGCGGCAGCTGAGGGTGTCCGCAACACAAGACAGAACACCGTGCCACGGGAACAAACGGGGCACTTCAGGGCGTTTTTGCCCGTAGAGGGAGGCGGCATGACAGAGACGGCGAGCGGTCCGGCACGAGGTTCCCGAGCCAAGGGCACCAAGGCCACCAAGGGACTGCGTATCGAGCGCATCCACACCACCCCCGGCGTGCACCCGTACGACGAGGTGGAATGGGTGAGCCGTGACGTCGTCATGACCAACTGGCGCGACGGCTCGGTCAACTTCGAGCAGCGTGGCGTCGAGTTCCCCGACTTCTGGTCGGTGAACGCGGTCAACATCGTCACCAGCAAGTACTTCCGCGGTGCCGTCGGCACCCCGCAGCGCGAGACCAGCCTCAAGCAGCTGATCGACCGCATCGTGAAGACGTACCGGAAGGCCGGTGAGGACCACAAGTACTTCTCCTCGCCCGCCGACGCCGAGATCTTCGAGCACGAGCTGGCGTACGCCCTCCTGCACCAGATCTTCAGCTTCAACAGCCCTGTGTGGTTCAACGTGGGCACCGCGCAGCCCCAGCAGGTCTCCGCCTGCTTCATCCTGTCCGTCGACGACTCCATGGAGTCGATCCTCGACTGGTACAAGGAAGAGGGCATGATCTTCAAGGGCGGCTCCGGCGCCGGCCTGAACCTCTCCCGCATCCGCTCCTCCAAGGAGCTTCTCTCCTCCGGCGGCAACGCCTCCGGCCCGGTCTCCTTCATGCGCGGCGCCGACGCCTCCGCCGGCACCATCAAGTCCGGCGGCGCCACCCGCCGCGCCGCCAAGATGGTCGTGCTCGACGTCGATCACCCCGACATCGAGGACTTCATCGAGACCAAGGTCAAGGAGGAGGAGAAGATCCGCGTCCTGCGCGACGCGGGCTTCGACATGGACCTGGGCGGCGACGACATCACCTCCGTCCAGTACCAGAACGCCAACAACTCGGTCCGTGTGAACGACGAGTTCATGAAGGCGGTCGAGGACGGCGGCAACTTCGGCCTGCGCGCCCGGATGACCGGTGAGGTCCTTGAGGAGGTCGACGCCAAGTCGCTCTTCCGCAAGATCGCCGAGGCGGCCTGGGCCTGCGCCGACCCGGGCATCCAGTACGACGACATGATCAACAACTGGCACACCTGCCCCGAGTCCGGCCGGATCACCGCGTCGAACCCGTGCAGCGAGTACATGCACCTGGACAACACGTCCTGCAACCTGGCCTCGCTGAACCTGATGAAGTTCCTGAAGGACGACAGCAAGGGCAACCAGTCCTTCGAGACCGAGCGCTTCCAGAAGGTCGTCGAGCTGGTCATCACCGCGATGGACATCTCGATCTGCTTCGCGGACTTCCCGACGCAGAAGATCGGCGAGAACACGCGCGCGTTCCGCCAGCTCGGCATCGGCTACGCCAACCTCGGCGCCCTGCTGATGGCCACCGGCCACGCCTACGACTCCGACGGCGGCCGCGCCCTCGCCGGCGCCATCACCTCCCTGATGACGGGTACGGCCTACCGCCGCTCCGCCGAGCTGGCCTCGGTCGTCGGCACGTACGACGGCTACGCCCGCAACGCCGACGCCCACCAGCGCGTCATGAAGCAGCACGCCGACGCCAACGGCGTGGCCGTCCGCATGGACGACCTGGACACCCCGGTGTGGGCCGCCGCCACGGAGGCCTGGCAGGACGTGGTGCGTCTCGGCGAGAAGAACGGTTTCCGCAACTCCCAGGCGTCCGTTCTCGCCCCGACCGGCACCATCGGCCTCGCGATGTCCTGCGACACCACCGGTGTCGAGCCCGACCTGGCGCTCGTGAAGTTCAAGAAGCTGGTCGGCGGCGGCTCGATGCAGATCGTCAACGGCACCGTCCCGCAGGCCCTGCGCCGCCTGGGCTACCAGGAGGAGCAGATCGAGGCGATCGTCGCCCACATCGCCGAGCACGGCAATGTGATCGACGCCCCGAGCCTCAAGCACGAGCACTACGAGGTCTTCGACTGCGCCATGGGCGAGCGCGCCATCTCCCCGATGGGCCACGTCCGCATGATGGCCGCGATCCAGCCGTGGATCTCCGGCGCCATCTCCAAGACGGTCAACATGCCGGAGACGGCGACCGTCGAGGAGGTCGAGGAGATCTACTTCGAGGCCTGGAAGCTCGGCGTCAAGGCGCTCGCGATCTACCGCGACAACTGCAAGGTCGGCCAGCCCCTTTCCGCCAAGAAGAAGGACGACAAGGCGGCCGAGAAGGCCGAGATCGCGGAGAAGGCCGAGGACACGATCCGTACCGCGGTCGAGAAGGTCGTCGAGTACCGCCCGGTCCGCAAGCGTCTGCCCAAGGGCCGCCCGGGGATCACCACGTCCTTCACCGTCGGCGGCGCCGAGGGCTACATGACTGCCAACTCCTACCCGGACGACGGTCTCGGCGAGGTCTTCCTGAAGATGTCCAAGCAGGGCTCGACCCTCGCGGGCATGATGGACGCCTTCTCCATCGCGGTCTCCGTCGGCCTCCAGTACGGCGTGCCGCTGGAGACGTACGTCTCCAAGTTCACCAACATGCGCTTCGAGCCGGCCGGTATGACGGACGACCCGGACGTGCGGATGGCGCAGTCGATCGTCGACTACATCTTCCGCCGCCTGGCGCTGGACTTCCTGCCCTTCGAGACCCGCTCCGCGCTCGGCATCCACTCCGCCGAGGAGCGCCAGCGGCACCTGGAGACCGGTTCCTACGAGCAGGCCATCGATGACGTCGACGTCGAGGGCCTGGCCCAGTCGGCCCCGCGTGCCCAGGAGCTGAAGGCGGTCGCCGCGCCGAAGGCCGAGTCCGAGGCGGTCAAGTCGGCCCCGAAGCAGGCCCACACCAGTGCCGAGCTGGTGGAGATGCAGCTGGGCATCCAGGCCGACGCCCCGCTGTGCTTCTCCTGCGGTACAAAGATGCAGCGGGCCGGTTCCTGCTACATCTGCGAGGGCTGCGGCTCCACCAGCGGCTGCAGCTGATGACCCGACATCACTGAAGTGAGGTAAGGGGCGCCGACTTTGGTCGGCGCCCCTTACCTTTGCCGGGTCCTGCCCGGTTGCCTCTGCCGGGTCCTGCCCGGGACGCCGCTACCGAGCCCTGCCCATGACCCGGGTGAAGGTCGCCGGGTCCTCCTCGAAGCCGTGCACCCCGGGACGGAACAGCCACTCCCCGGCGGCGTCCCGCGCGAACTCGGCGATCGTGGCCGCCGTCGCCCCGGGCACCGAGCCGAAGTCGTCCTCGGCGAGCACGGTGTAGCGCTCCCGGACGCGCATGGCCGGATTCAGCACCTGGGAGAACGTCTTGTGTCCGGTCCGCTGTTGGATGACGACACCGACCAGCACGCGCGCGTACCGGGCGTCGAGCCGGCCCAGTTCCAGGGACATAACCTCGTCCCAGCCGAAACCCCTGCCGTCCGTGCTGTCGCGGTTGAGGAAGATCGTGCCGTCCGGTGACCGGCTGTCGAAGTGCACCACGTAGGCCGGCTCGCCGTACGCGTCATCCGAGACGAACGTAGCGGCGACGATGTCGAGATCGGTCGGCGGCTGGCCCGCCGGGCTGGGGTCCCACTTCAGCGCGACCTCGACCTTGTCCATTCCTTTGCTGAAGCCGGTCAACGGGCTTCCCCTTCCCCCTGGTGGTTGCCTCGCCCTCAACTCCCATGGAGCCGGGATATCTTGTCCATCGTGCCACGCGTGCGGGGGCGTACGCGCGGGTGATCTCCGCCGGAGCGTGACCGACGCCACGCCAGGTGGCCTTACGATGGCGCGGTGCTGGTCAAGTGGATTCGCTGCGCCGTGGTGGACCGCCGCGGCTTCGAGCGCGGGCAGCGGAAATGGGCGGGGCTTCTGGGGGAGCCGGGGTTTCGGGGACAGGGCGGTGGCTGGAGCCGGCAGCGGCCGGGAGTGGCGCACATCTTCGCCTTCTGGGAGAGCCGCGCCTTCTACGACTCCTTCATGGCCCGCTCGCACGACCGCCTGGCGTCCGCCCAGGCCGGCACGTTCAAGGACGCGCAGGTCAAGCTGTTCGAGTACCGCTTCGATGTGAAGACGGGCTTCGAACCGCGGTTCACCGACGCCGATCTGATCCGCGTGGCCCTGTGCCGGATCCACGAGGAGCGCGTCGAGCACTTCACCCTCATGCAGGAGAAGGTGTGGAACCCCGCGATGGCCGGTTCGCCCGGCATGATCCGCGGCATGTTCGGGGAGGCGCCCGAGCAGGAGTTCCTGGTCCTGTCGATGTGGCGGTCGGCGGCCGAGCACGGCAAATACCGCACCGAGCGGGTGGAACGACTCGCACTGCGCGCCCAGACCGAGGCCGACGTCGCGGCGCTCTCCGGCGACATCGTGGACATGGAGCCGTCCTGGACGGTCTGAGACCGCACCACCCCCTTCGTGAGTTTGAATTGGGTGAGTTTGAATATCGAACTCGCTGCTTGGAGGGTCGAACCCGCTCCCTGAAGGTGCGCACACGGCGCCCGGGAGGGGCTCGCGACGCGGGATTTCGTGTGACCTACGCCGTATGGGGCCCGTACGAGTCCTCGACTCCGCCTCGTTCGATCTAGGGTTTTGGCATGGCACGACCACGGCGCATCGTCCTTGTCCGGCACGGCGAGTCCACGGGCAACGTCGACGACTCCGTGTACGAGCGCGAGCCCGACCACGCACTCGCGCTCACCGAGCGCGGCTGGGGGCAGGCCGAGGAGACCGGCAAGGAACTGCGGGAGCTCTTCGGGCGCGAGCGGGTGAGCGTGTACGTCTCCCCGTACCGCCGGACCCACGAGACGCTCCGCGCGTTCCATCTCGACCCGGATCTCATACGTGTCCGGGAGGAGCCCCGCCTGCGTGAACAGGACTGGGGCAACTGGCAGGACCGCGACGACGTGCGCCTGCAGAAGGCTTATCGCGACGCGTACGGCCACTTCTTCTTCCGGTTCCCGCAGGGCGAGTCCGGAGCCGATGTCTACGACCGGGTCGGCGGCTTCCTGGAGAGCCTGTTCCGCAGCTTCGAGGACCCGGACCATCCGCCGAACGTCCTCCTGGTGACACACGGACTGGCGATGCGGCTGTTCTGTATGCGCTGGTTCCACTGGACGGTCGCGGAATTCGAGTCGCTGTCGAACCCCGGGAACGCCGAGATGCGGATGCTCGTACTCGGCGAGGACGGCAGGTACTCCCTGGACCGGCCCTTCGAGCGCTGGCGGGAACCGCTGTCGTACTGGGTGAACGGATAGAGTGGCAGAGCGATGACCGCTGACTCCTCTTCCTCCGGGCGCCTGGAGCGCGCCCTGGCGAGCCTGCGCGGACTGGCCGTGGGGGACGCCCTGGGCTCCCAGTTCTTCGTACCGGCGAACCACCCCCTGCTGAAGCGACGCGAGCTGCCCGCGGGGCCGTGGCAGTGGACGGACGACACCGAGATGGCGTGCTCCGTGGTCGCCGTCCTCGCCGCCCGGCGTCGCATCGACCAGGACGCCCTGGCCCGCTCCTTCGCCGAGCACCACGACTTCGACCGGGGCTACGGCCCCGCGGTCAACCGCCTGCTGAGACTCGTCCGGGAGGGCGAGGACTGGCGTGAGCTGGCCGCCGGACTGTTCAACGGACGGGGATCCTGGGGCAACGGAGCGGCGATGCGGATCGCCCCCCTGGGCGCCTGGTACGCCGACGACCCCCAGCAGGCGACTCACCAGGCGGAGATCTCGGCCTACCCCACCCATCAGCACCGTGAGGCGGTCGTCGGCGCCATGGCCGTGGCCGCCGCGGCGGCGCTGGCCGGCTCCCCGGACGGCCCGCCCGGCCCGGAGGCGCTCCTCGACGGGGTCATCGCCCTGGTGCCCAAGAGCGCGGTCGGCCAGGGACTTCGACGGGCCCGCGACATGCTCGACTACGCCGACGCGGGCACCGTCGCGGCAGTGCTGGGATGCGGTCGGCGTACGACCGCCCACGACACCGTTCCCTTCGCCCTCTGGTCCGCCGCACGCAGCCTCGGTGACTACGAGACGGCCTTCTGGACGACGGCCGGCGTCGGCGGCGACATGGACACGACCTGCGCGATCGTGGGCGGCGTGCTCGCCTCCGCCAAGGCGGGAGCCCCGCCCGCCGCGTGGACGGAACGCACCGAGGCACTGCCGGAGTGGGCGCCCACGGGGCTCTGACATAGCCCGGGGGCGAGGGCCGCGGGCGAGGATCGAGGGCGGGGTCGGAGTCTGGGCGCCTGCCCTCCGGCTGTTCGGGCCTCTTCGACCCTGAAACTCTCCGTGCCCGCTGGGAACTCTCCGTGACCACCGCCCGTTCTTCCCGTAACCGCCGCAGGTCGTGGCCTTCGGTGGCGGGATCGACGGAGAGTCGTGGAGCAGCGGTCGGAGGGCCGGAGGGGGGTGTGGCGATGGCAGGCGCGGTGCCGGTTCTGGTGATGGTGCGCGCTCTGGTGCTCATGGGGGTGCTGGGGGTGCTGGTGGCGCTGGTGGTGCGGATGTGGGTGCGGCCGGCCGGGCCGTCGCGTGCGCTGCCCGTCCCCGGGTGGTGGTCCGGCCGGCCGCGGCTCTGCGCGGCGCGGGTGGATTCAGCCGATGCCCGGCCCCGCCGCGCCGGACAGCGAGTCGAGATCGCTCTTGCGGACCCGGATCACCAGCAAGGCGGTGAGGAACGCGGCCCCGGCCATCGCCGCCGCCGGCACAAAAGCGGTGGAGATGCCGTGGGCGAGCACCTCGTGCCCCCAGGGCGCGGGCAGCTGATGCGTCTTGGCGAACTGCGCCTTCTGCTCCGGCGAGCTGCCGGTGAGGAACTTCGGCAGCTGTTTCTTCGCCTCGTCCTTGGCGGCCGAGCCGAACACGGTCGTCAGGATGGACAGCCCGAGCGAACCGCCCACCTGCTGCATGGCGTTGAGGAGCCCGGAGGCCGCGCCCGCCTCGTGCGAGGCGACGCCGGACACCGCCGTGACGGTGGCTGTCACGAAGTTCAGGCCCATGCCGAAGCCGAACACCAGCATCGGCCCGAGCACCCCGCCGAGGTAGGAGCTGTCCGGCCGGATGAAGGTCTGCCAGATCAGCCCGATCGCCACGAGCCCGGTGCCGGCCATCATGAACGGCCTCGGGCCGAGCGCCGGAAGGAAGCGCTGCGACAGGCCCGCGCCGACCGCGATCGCCACCGTCACGGGGAGGAAGGCCAGGCCGGCCTCGATGGCGCTGTAGCCGAGTACGTCCTGGACGAACAGCACGATGTAGAAGAACATGCCGAACATCGCCGCGGCGAGGCTCAGCATGATCACGTACGTGCCCCAGCGGTTGCGGTCCGCGAACATTCTGAGCGGGGTGATCGGCTCCTTCGCCCGCGTCTCGGTGAGCACGAAGGCGATCAGCAGCATCAGCGCCGCGCCGAACGAACCGAGGGTGAGGCCGTCCCGCCAGCCGTTCTCCGAGGCACGGATGAATCCGTAGACCAGCGAGGCCATGCCGGCCGTCGAGGTGAGCGCCCCCGCGATGTCGAAGCGTCCCGGATGCCGCTCGGACTCGCTGATGTACAGCGGCGCGAGCGACGCGATCAGCACACCGATGGGCACATTGACGAACAGCACCCATCGCCAGTCGAGCCAGTCGGTGAGCATGCCGCCCGCCAGCAGGCCGATGGCGCCACCGCCCGCGGACACGGCGGCGAACACGCCGAAGGCCCGGTTGCGTTCCGGGCCTTCGGGGAACGTCGTGGTGATCAGTGCCAGCGCCGTGGGCGAGGCTATCGCGCCCCCCACGCCCTGCAGGGCCCGTGCGGCCAGCAGCTGCCAGGGCTCCTGGGCGAGCCCGCCCAGCAGCGAGGCGAAGGTGAACAGCAGGATGCCGGCCATGAACACGCGGCGACGGCCGAGGATGTCACCGGCCCGCGCGCCGAGCAGCAGCAGCCCGCCGAAGGTGAGCGTGTAGGCGCTGACCACCCAAGTCAGGTCCGTGGTACTGAATTTGAGAGCGTCTTGAATGTGCGGGAGTGCGATGTTCACAATCGTCGCGTCGAGTACCACCATGAGTTGGCAGGCCGCGATGACGGCGAGTGCGATGCCGGGATGTCCCTCCCGGCGGGGCATGCCCGGTTTCGGTTTCTGAAGCAGCTGAGAGGTCGTCACTATGGGTCCCCCACAAAGGCGTTAGTGAACGCTTGCGTTCACTGTCGCGCCCACGGTAGTGAGTTTCCGACAGTGAACGCAAGCGTTCACTTAATTCTGTGCCCTGCTCATCCTGTGCCCGCCTCGCGTCCCCCCTTTTGCTGCGATGCGGCGCACCCGCCCCGGAATCCCCGTTCCCTTGCTTGTTGGAGAGATGTCGATGGCTACTTCGCGCTGGACGGCCGCTCCCGCCCCGACGACTTCCCCTCGTCGGCGTGGCGCGGTGCTGGAGCGCGCGATCCTGAATGCCGCGCTGGAACAGCTCGGCGAGGTCGGCTGGAAGGGGCTGACCATGGAAGGAGTCGCGGCCGGCGCCCAGACCGGCAAGGCCGCGGTGTATCGCCGCTGGCCGTCCAAGGAGGACCTCGTCGCGGACGCACTGGTGACCGGACTGCCCCCCATGGAGGCGGCTCCCGATCTCGGCAGCGTGCGCGAGGACCTCCTCGCCCTGTGTCGGCAGGCGCGGCGGATCATGTACTCGCCGCCCGGTGTGGCGCTGCGCTCTGTGATTCACGAGTGCGACCAGACTCAGGCCGAGCGCTTTCAGGAGGTGATCGTCGGAGGCGTGGTGGAGCCCACCGTCAGGCTCCTCGGTGAGGTCATCTCCCGTGGAATAGAGCGGGGAGAGGTGCGACCGGACGCCGCCAACAGCTATGTCTTCGACGCTGTCCCAGCCATGATGATGTACCGCTCGAAGATGTGCGCCAGCGAATGGAGCGACCAGGATCTCGAGGAGATGATCGACCGGCTGATGCTCCCGCTGCTACGGCCGTATGGGCAGTGAACCCCGCGGCCTTACGGGCGGTGAACCCTCGCGTCGGTGCTCTGCGCGGCGACCCGTGCGGCGGTCGGACGACCGGGGTGTCGGGTGGCGATCCCGGCGGCGTAGGCTGAGGGCGCCATGCCGTACGAACCACCTACTCACACCGTCGAGCGCTCCCTGCGCGCCACGACCGGAGCGAAGATCATTGCCGGTGTCGACGAGGTGGGGCGCGGCGCTTGGGCCGGACCTGTCACCGTCTGCGCCGCGGTCACCGGACTTCGCCGTCCGCCCGAGGGGCTGACCGACTCCAAGTTGCTGACGATCAAGCGGCGCACGGAACTGGCCGAGGTCCTGCGCGCATGGGTGACGGCCTATGCGCTGGGGCATGCTTCCCCCGAGGAGATCGACGCCCTGGGGATGACGGCGGCGCTGCGGCTCGCCGCGGTCCGCGCACTGGACGGCCTGCCGGTCCGCCCCGACGCTGTGATCCTCGACGGGAAGCACGACTACCTCGGCGTTCCCTGGAAGGTCCGCACGGTGATCAAGGGCGATCGATCGTGTGTGGCCGTGGCAGCCGCGTCGGTGATAGCCAAGGTTCAGCGCGACAAAATGATGGCCGAACTGGGTGTCGACCATGCAGACTTCGGGTTTGCGGACAACGCCGGGTATCCGTCGCCCGTGCACAAGGCCGCACTGGAGGAGTGGGGGCCCACCCCGCACCACCGCTTGACGTGGGCGTATCTTGATGCGTTGCCTCAGTGGCGGCACCTCAAGAAGGTCCGCAGCTGGGCGGACGGAAGCGTTCCGGCAATCGAGGGCCAGCTCGGCTTCGATTTCTGACGGTTCCGCTCGCACTGATGTGCCACCCGGTCGCCCGCACCGCACCAACGTTTGATAAATATCAGCTCATGCCTCTCATTCCCGAGGAGCCTCAGATTCACGAGAGTGCCCAGGGTCCCCGCGTCACTCCGGCCAGTGGCCGTACCGCGCCGACCCCCCGCCCCGTACCCGGCCCCCGTCCCGCGGCGTCCCGCCCCGGTCGTCCCGGCCCTCAGCGGCCGGCGCCGCCGGTGCAGCGCACACCGCGTGACGTGGTTCCGGCCAAGCCGGCCCCCTCGGGCCCGGCCGCTCCCGCCGCCACGGCGGTCACCCCGCAGATCCAGCTGATCCCGGCTTCGGCCGATGGCGCGCTCGACGCCGCCGACGAGGCAGTGGACCTGCTGCTGGACTCGGGGCGCGCCCCGGGCGACGTGCTCGTGATCACCACTGGTGCCCAGCACCCGTGGGCGGAGCACGAGCTGTCCTTCGGTGAAGCCTCCTATTGGGCGCAGCACGACTCCGGTGACGACGTCTTCTACACCGACGCCGCCATCGCCTCCCGTGCCGCGTCCCGCCCCGTGGTCGTCGTGGCCGTCAACGGAGGCCCGGCCTCCGCTGCCGCCTCGGCCCTTCCGCTGGCCCACGCCCGGGCCGGTGCCCTGCTGATCGTCTGCGGTGATCCGCAGCAGATCAACGGGGTGCTGGGCGCCGGCGTCTGAGCGGCGTCCGGCACCTCGGGGCACCGGGGTGACGAGTGTGCCGCTCCGGCGGTATGCGCACGGCGCGCCCTTTGGCGTGCCCGGACGGGCGGCGGACGTTCCGCTTACGGGGCGGCCTGAGTACGGCGGGTGAGGACGCTGGGGGCGAGACCGAGTACGGCACCCCTGGGTGCCGCGGCGGTCTGCGCGTCGGTCCGTACGTCGGCGCGGCACTGCTCTTGCGCTGCACGGCTGTCTCGTCTTGCGCTGCACAGCTGGCTCGCCCTCTCGCGGCCCGGCATCGGCATCTGTCTTCCCCGCCATGGGAAGAGGGGCGGGCCCAAGGCGGGCCTTTGTGTCGACCGGGGCCGTCGTCCCGGCAGCGGCCGGAGGTCTGAGACCGCCGCGTCCTTCAGCGAGCCGCCGCGCGGCGCAGCACCTCGGAGACCGGGCCGCCGGTGCGGGGTGTGAGCGGCGGGGCCTCGGTCATGGCGAAGGGTTCCGGAGGGGAGTCGGCGCTGGGCCGGCGTCCGCTGCGTCCCTCGCCCAGCACGTGCCAGCCGTCGTGGGTGAGGGTGATGTACGCCCCGCACCGCAGCCCGTGCAGCGTGCAGGCGTCACGCAGGCCCCACATCCACGCGCCGTCCTCCTCCGTCCAACGCGCGTCGCCCTCGCGGCAGTAGACGAGGATGGCCGTGCGCACCGGGGTCCGGCGCCGCAGGTCGTGCGGAATGACCCGGCGCAGCTGCGCGAGCAACGCGTTACGGAACATCCAGCCGTCGGCTGGGGCCGGACGGCGCGAGAACGACGCGCTGGCGCACAGCCGCTCGTCCGGATCGAGCACGGCCACGATCGCCGTGGAGATTCCCGGCAGATGGCGGGCATGCAGTCCGCTGACGACCTCGCGGGGATTGCGCAGCAGAGGGATTCCGGCGGAGGCCCACTCGGCCGGCTCGAGCAAGCGGCTGGCTGAAGCGGCGGACGCGGAGGTCGACAACGAGCCCGCCGAGGACGAGGCGAATCCGAAGGTCACGTTCCTCCCTTCGGCTACGCGCCCAGACTGCGGGCGAGGTCGGATTCGAGGGACCGCGCACCGCGACAGAGCCCAACCGGATCACGGACGCGCCGTGCGGGGAGCGGACCTCAATTCTTCCTGCCGAACTTGGATGCGGCAACGAGCAATTGGGGCCACCGACTGTTATCTGGGGGTGCGTGGCTAATATCCCTACCCAAAGGTTAGCCCGGCGACGCCTGACGTGTCGGTTCGTGCCCCGTACGGCTGGCGAGGCGGGGCGCGACCGGCTCCGGACGGCCGCCACCAGTGGTGACACCGCCCGCGCGGCATCGAAGCCCGCAGCCGCCGCATGCTGCGCCGCACGGCATCCGCGGCGGCTCCTCGCTGTACGCCATCGAGCCGAACGGCGGCCGCCCGCGCGATCGGCGCGGCCGACTCCGGGTCCGGAGAGCGTCAGCGGTGGACGCATGCCGGTCGCCTCGGCCGATGTCCGACACACGACCCGCGGCCCGCCCCTACGAGCCCTCTACTACGGCCGGAATGCTTCCCTCCGCGCGAGTGCCGCGCCTGGCGGGGTCTCGGTCGGCGCGGAGGTCCGGCAGGCCCGGCAGGCCCGGGTGTCCTCGGTGTCCTTGTCCTCGGTGTCCTGGGTGTACCTGGGTGTCCGGGGGGCCGGGCCATGGAACCGGGTGGCGTCGTCGCGCGGGCTCCGGAACTCGAAGAGCAAGCGGAGGCCAACCCGGATCAGCGGCCTGACCTGCGAAGACACACCGCCCTACATTGAGCGCTCGTCGGTCTCACACCCAGTGAATTGGCCGACCGTCCCCGGAATCGGGTTGCATAGGGGGCATGGACTCCCTGGAGCTGCGCGCTGAAGCCGATGCCGTCCTTGCCGAGCTCGTCGGTGTTCCGGAGGGCTCGGCCCGGTTGCGGGAGGATCAGTGGCGGGCGGTGGCGGCCCTGGTGCAGGACCGCCGGCGCGCGCTGGTGGTGCAGCGCACGGGCTGGGGCAAGTCGGCGGTGTACTTCGTCGCCACGGCTCTGCTGCGGCGGCGCGGCGCGGGTCCGACGGTGATCGTCTCGCCGCTGCTGGCGCTGATGCGCAACCAGGTCGAGTCGGCGGCACGGGCCGGTATCCGGGCGCGGACGATCAACTCGGCCAATCCGGAAGAGTGGGACGCGATCCACCAGGAGGTCGAGGACGGCGGGACCGACGTGCTTCTCGTCAGCCCGGAGCGCCTCAATTCGGTCGACTTCCGGGAGCGCATGCTGCCCCGGCTCGCGGCCACGACGGGTCTGCTGGTGGTGGACGAGGCGCACTGCATCTCCGACTGGGGTCACGACTTCCGCCCCGACTACCGCAGGCTGCGCGCGATGCTGGCCGCGCTCGCCCCCGGCGTGCCGGTGCTGGCCACGACCGCGACCGCCAACGCGCGGGTCACCGCGGATGTGGCCGAACAGCTGGGGACCGGCGCCGGCGAGGCCCTGGTGCTGCGCGGCCCGCTGGATCGGGAGAGCCTGCGGCTGGGCGTGGTCCAACTGCCGGACGCCGCACACCGCCTGGCCTGGCTCGCCGAGCACCTCGACGAGCTGCCGGGCTCCGGGATCGTCTACACGCTGACCGTGGCGGCCGCCGAGGAGGCCACCGCCTACCTCCGGCAGCGCGGCTTCGAGGTGGCGTCCTACACGGGCCGTACGGAGAACGCCGACCGGCTGCAGGCCGAGGCCGACCTCCTGGAGAACCGGGTCAAGGCGCTGGTCGCGACATCGGCCCTGGGCATGGGCTTCGACAAGCCGGACCTGGGCTTCGTCGTCCATCTCGGCTCGCCGTCCTCGCCGATCGCCTACTACCAGCAGGTGGGCCGCGCGGGGCGCGGGGTCGAGCACGCCGACGTACTGATGCTGCCGGGCGCGGAGGACGAGGCGATCTGGCGCTACTTCGCAGATACCGCCTTCCCGCCCGAGGAGCAGGTCCGCCAGACCCTCTCGGCCCTCGCCGGCGCGGCACGGCCGCTGTCCGCGCCGGCCCTGGAGGCCGCGGTGGACCTGCGGCGCACCCGGCTCGAGACGATGCTGAAGGTCCTCGACGTGGACGGGGCCGTCAAGCGAGTGAAGGGCGGCTGGGAGAGTACCGGGCAGGCCTGGGTGTACGACACGGAGCGGTACGCCCGGGTGGCGCGGCAGCGGGCGGCCGAGCAGCAGGCCATGCGCGAGTACGTGCGCACGTCCGGGTGCCGCATGGAGTTCCTGCGCCGACAGTTGGACGACGAGGGGGCGGCCCCGTGCGGTCGGTGCGACAACTGCGCCGGCGCGTGGATCGACTCCGCCGTCTCGGCCGATGCGCTGACGGGGGCCACGAAGGAACTGGACCGCCCGGGCGTGGAGGTCGAGCCGCGCCGGATGTGGCCGACGGGGATGCCCGCTCTGGGCATCGACCTCAAGGGCCGTATCCCGGCCGGTGAGCAGTGCTCCACCGGGCGCGCTCTGGGCCGGCTCTCGGACATCGGCTGGGGCAACCGACTGCGCCCGCTGTTGGCGGAGCACGCCCCCGACGGCCCGGTCCCCGACGATGTGCTGCAGGCCGCGGTGGCCGTCCTCGCCGACTGGGCGCGCTGTGCTGGCGGCTGGGCGCCGAACGTCCCGGACGCCTCGGCCCGGCCGGTCGGAGTCGTTTCCGTGCCGTCGCTGACCCGCCCGCGCCTGGTCGATTCCCTCGCCCGGGGAATCGCGACCGTCGGCCGCCTCCCCTACCTCGGCGCGCTGACGTACACCGGGCCGAACGGTGCGCACGCGGCCCGCCGCAGCAACTCCGCCCAACGCCTGAGGGCGCTGTCGGGCACCTTCACCGTCCCGGAGGACCTGGTGGGTGCCCTGGCCGGCTCGCCCGGTCCCGTCCTGCTCGTGGACGACTACACCGATTCCGGCTGGACGCTCGCGGTCGCGGCCCGCCTGCTCCGCCGGTCCGGCAGCGGGCAGGTGCTTCCCCTGGTCCTCGCCGCAGCGGGCTGAGCCCCACGGGCCTCCGCCGACACGGACGTCTCCGGCGCCGAGGCCCGTGCCTCCCCGGTCCCGCCGGACCGGCTCGTCCCCATGCCGGGCAAGCCCATGCCGGGCAAGCCCATGCCGGGCAAGACAACTCGTGCGTTCCATGCGTCCGATGCAACCGGACGGGACCGACAAACGGGCGTGCTTCCTGTCGTGCCTGTGGACAACCAGGAACGGGCTTGTCGTGTCCCTGATTCGACTTGTCCACAGGCTCAAGCGGAGGGACGCGGTCCGCGAGATCGTCGGCGCATGACGAATCACAGCGAAACCACCGGACCGATCGAGAACGGCGACATCCCGGCACCGGAGCGGCGCCCCGGATCGCCCACGCACGACACCCAGATCACGCTGCGCACCCCCGCCGAACTGGCCGACGCCCTGCCCTACCTCCTCGGCTACCGCCCGGAGGACAGCATGGTGCTGGTGGCCCTGCACGACCGCGAGAGCAGCGGCAGGTTCGGCGGCCGGGCCCGGCTCGGCATCCCCGCGCACGAGGAGGACTGGGAGGCGGCCGCACATCAGCTGGCCCACGGCCTGGTGACCGGCAGCCGACGGCGCGGCGCCAAGCCCGAGCAGATGGTGGCGTACGTCTGCCAGGAACCCTCGCCGGGCGAGTCCGGCCGCGACGTCAAACGTCGGCTTGCGCGCCTGGCCCATCTGCTGCGCACCCAGTGCGGCGACCTCGATGTGCCGGTCATCGAGGCACTGTGCATCTCCGACGGCCGCTTCTGGTCGTACTGCTGCCCGACGGAGGGCTGCTGTCCCGATGACGGCACTCCGATGGGCCTGCCCGGCACGTCCGTGCTGGCCGCCGCGGCCACCTACGCGGGCATCCAAGTGCGCGGCACACTCAGGGAGTTGCGCGCCAGGATGCAGCCCTGGGAGACGACCGCGGCCCTGAAGCAGGAGACCGCCCTGGACACGGCCGGTATGACCCTGGTGGCCCGCATGCTCGACGCGGCGTCCCGCACGGAAGTGGCACAGGAGACCCTGGCCCTCGCCGAGCGGATCATCCGCCGCTTCGCCGCCGCGGTGCCGGTGACGGGCACGCATCCGGCGGACCTGCGCGACGACGGCCTGCTCGCCCACGACGAGGCGGCAGCGCTGATCCTCGGACTCCAGGACCGCACGACCCGCGACCGGGCGGCCGCCTGGATGGAGGGCGACGAGGCCGGCCCGGCCCTCCGGCTCTGGCGCGCCCTGGCCCGCCGCTGTGTCGGCCCCTACGGCGAACACGCGGCGGCTCCGCTGACCCTGGTCGGCTGGGTCGCGTGGTCGACGGGTGACGAACTGGAGGCCCGTGAGGCGCTGGCCATGGCCCTGGGCGCGGATCCCGACTACCTCTTCGCCCGGCTGCTGCACCAGGCCTGCAACGACGGCCTCGACCCGGAAGCGATCCGCCGCTGTCTGCGGGCGAACCGCGCGGACTGTGTGGACCGCACGCAGCGTTCGGGGCGTGCGGACCGAAGGGACCGCGTGGGAGGTTCGGGCTGCGCGCCGGGGGAGACCGGCGCTCAGCGGCACGCGGAGGAGACGACGGCCGGAGCCGACCGGTCGGCAACAGCAGATGCGCCGGCGCCGGGAGCGGCTGATCGGACAGACTCCCAGGGCGCCGAAGCGCGCCGGGGAACGGGCACTCGCCGACGGCGGCGAACGCGGCCGGCGAGTGGCGGCGGTGCGCCTCGCGCGGCTCGGACCACGGCCGACCGGCTCAGGCCGGCCGGCTCCCGCCCCGGCTCGTCGACAGCCGCCCTCTCGCGCTCCGGCAACCGCGGTCCGGGCGGCATGCCCACGCGCGCGGCTGAGATGCACGACACCACGACCGGTGCGGCTCAGCCCGGGCGCGACGACCACGAGCCAGAGGCGGACAGGTGAACACCGCCCCGGGCAGTCCGAGCGCCGGCCGCCGACATCTCGGTCCGCCGCGCGTCCGCTGGTGGCACCGGCGCGCCGACGGCCCGGGCGGCTACGGCGCAGACTCGTCCCGTCGCCGTTCGACGGGCTTCCCCGAGGCGGGCCGTGACCCCGACGAGTCCCGCTCCGTTCACCTGAGTGGCGGAACGCCTGGCCGGGTCCTGCCGCCGTACGACCCTTGTCCGCCCGGGCGCCCCACCGGTCGCCCGGCACGTCCGAGGCGCATCCAGCGCGGAGGAAGCCACCCCATGCAACAGCAGCCGACCGCGTCCTCAGCCGCCGACGGCGAACGTCCGCCCTGGGACAGACGCGAGTGGTACCCGCCGGACGGTGTCGTCACCACCACACGGAAGACCATCGCCGCTCCGCAGTCGTCCAAGGCCCTGGGCCTGAACCCGGCGGCAGGCCGCGGCAGGCCCTCGGCGCTGACACCGGGCCGCGGCCGCCGGCCCACCGCTGCCCCGCCGGCACGCGCGCCGGAGGGCAGCCGTCCGGCGCCCGAGCTGCCGCCCACACACGCCGCCCTCGTCTGTGTCGCCCTGCCAGGCCTTGCGATCTCCGGTGAGGGACAGTTGACCGGCCGAGGTCTGGACGGCTTCTACCGCGGGGGCAGGCGCCTGCTCTCGCGGTGCCAGGTCCGCGTGGGCGGCCGTGAACCGCTGGCCGTGCAGGCCAGGATGACCGGTGCCGACAGCGCCCGTTTCGTGGGGACCCTGCGTCTGTCCCCGTCGGCGGGACCCGATCCGGACGTCGTGGTCGAGCGGACCCGGCGTGCCGACGGAACCGAGCGGATCACCCTGCGCAACGCCGCCCTGCGACCGCTGAGGCTGCCCGTGGAGGTGGCCCTCGGCACGGACCTCGCCGAACTCGCCGCCATCGCCTCCGGCAAGGCAGGCCCCGAACTCGCCGCCACCGTGCACGACTCGGGCCTGCGCTGGGCCACGGCCGGTGCCGCCGCCTCCGTCATCGCCGACCCGCCACCCGCCGACGCGCTCGCGTCGGCCGGACTGCTCCGGTGGGAGGTGGAGCTGGCGCCGGGCGGCACGGCAGCCGTCGAACTCCGGGTGCGGCTCGATGGTGCGGGGCCGCTGCGCCCAGCGGGACATGCCACCGCCGGCCCGCTCGCCCCGGCCCGGGCGACGGGTGACGACCCCCGGGTGACCCCGCTGCTGGAGACGGCGGTCGCCGACCTGCAGGCTCTGCTCCTGCGTGACCCGGCCCACCCTGCCGACATCCACCTCGCCGCGGGTGCGCCCTGGCGCTGCGGACTGGCCCCCGCCGAGGCCCTCGCCGCCGCCCGGATGGCGCTGCCGCTCGGCACCCGGCTGGCCGCGGGCACCCTGCGCGCCCTGGCCCGCACCCAGCTCACGGACCGGAGCCCACGGTCCGGACTGATCCCCGGGCCACGACGCGACGCCGGCCCGCATCTCCCGCCCGGCTGCACGGGCACGGAGGCCACCCTGCTCTTCCCCGTCCTGCTCGCCGAGGCCCGCCGCTGGGGACTTCCCGAGCAGGAGGCGCGAGAGCTGCTGCCCGCGGCGGAACGCTGCCTGACCTGGCTGCGGACCACCGCCGGTGACGGCCCCTACCTCCCCGATCCCCAGCCCGGGGGCCCGGCCCGCTGTGACACACAGGCCCACGCCTGTCGGGCGGCCCTGCTCGGCGCCGATCTCCTCGACGCCTTCGACCGGCCCGGCGCCATCGAGCTACGCCAGTGGGCCCAGGCCTTGCAGACCGCCTTCCGAGCCGACTTCTGGGTCGAGGACCGCGGCGGCGGGCGCCCGGCCGCGGCCCTGGCACCGGACGGCCGACCCGTGCCGCACCTGGGCTCCACCGCCGTTCACCTCCTCGACACCGGCCTGCTCGGCTCCGGGCGGCTCGCCCCTGGCCTTCTCGATCCAATCCAGACCGAACAGCTCGCCAGGCTGCTCGGCACCCCCGCCATGGACGCGGGATGGGGACTGAGAGCGCTCGGCGCCAAGGAGGCGGGACACAACCCGTTCGGCCACCGGACCGGAGCCGTCCGGGTCCATGACACCGCTCTCGCCGTCGCCGGACTGGCCGCCGCCGGCTACGAGAAGGAGGCGAGCGGTCTGCTGAAGGGACTGCTGGACGCGGCCGAGCACTTCGGGCACCGGCTGCCCGACATGTTCGCCGGCGAACAGCGCTTCAGCGGGAGCGCTCCCCTCCCGCACCCCGCGGCCTGCCGGCCGGCGGCCACCGCGGCGGCCTCCGCGATCACGATGCTCACCGCGCTCGCGGGCATCCGCCCCGACACCCCCGCCGGTACGGTCACGCTGTGCCCCCTGCGCAGCGCGCCGATCGGCGAAATCGGTCTGACCGGGCTGCGCGTCGCCGGGGCCCCGTTCTCCGTGCGCGTCAGCCGGCTGGGCCTCGCCATGGTCGAGGAGGCGGCGGACGGCCTGCAACTGGGAGTCTGACCTCGTACGACGCACCGGACGAAGAACAGGAGCCGGTCCTGCTCCCCATATCCGAACGAAGTGGAGCCGCCACCGACGGGCCCGATGGAGGGAGTGTTTATCGTCAGGAAGACGACTATGATCGCCGCATGCCCTACGACCCGTCAGCCTTTCCGCCCTTCGCCGTCACCGTGGACCTGGTCGTGCTGACCGTGCGCCGCCATGCCCTGTGTGCGTTGGCGATCCGCAGGGGCGAACCCCCGTTCCAGGGACGCTGGGCGCTGCCCGGCGGGTTTGTGCGGGCTGACGAGGATCTCTCCCAGGCGGCGGCGCGTGAGCTCGTCGAGGAGACCGGGCTGTGCGCGCACGACCCCTCGGTCCCGGCCCAGGACAACGGAGCCCACCTCGAACAGCTCGCCACGTACGGGGACCCCAAGCGGGATCCGCGGATGCGTGTGGTGAGCGTCGCACACCTCGCGCTCGCGCCCGACCTGCCTGCCCCGCGCGCGGGCGGCGACGCCAGCAACGCACGCTGGGCGCCGGTCGAGGAGCTGCTCCAGCAAGGCGGTTACGGCCGTGACGGCGAGCCGGTGGCGCCACTCGCCTTCGACCATGCCCAGATCCTCTCCGACGGCGTGGAGCGGGCTCGGTCCAAGATCGAGTACTCGTCGCTGGCCACCGCGTTCTGCCCGAGCGAGTTCACCGTCGGCGAGCTGCGCAGGGTCTACGAGGCGGTGTGGGGGGTGGCGCTCGACCCGCGGAACTTCCATCGCAAGGTCACCGGGACCCCCGGATTCCTCGTCCCCACGGGCGGGACGACCACGCGTCAGGGTGGCCGGCCGGCACAGCTCTTCCGGGCCGGAGGCGCCACTCTGCTCAACCCCCCGATGCTGCGCCCGGAGGTCTGAGACGGCGCACGGACCGCACCCCACACGGCAGTAGATCGGGATATACCAGAAAAACTGGACATTGCGCGCTATCTTGCTGCAGGTGATCCAGGCCTTCGGACTGACCAGCAATTCCCGCAAGGCGCACCCGCCCGCCGTCGACGACGTCTCGTTCGAAGCGTGCGCGGGACATGTCACCGTGCTCCTCGGAAGCGCCGGCGCGGGCAAGACGACGGCGCTCAGATTGATGCTCGAGCTTCAACAGGGGCGCGGCATCACCTACTTCAGAGGGCGGCCCCTGCACCGGATCGCCCATCCGTCGCGAGAGGTCGGCGTACTCCTCGGTGACGTACCCGGGCATCCGGGCCGCTCGGTCCGTGGCCATCTGCGTATGTTGTGCGCGGCCGCGGGAGTTCCGGCGCGCCGGGCCGACGAGGTTCTCGAAGCGGTCGGCCTCGTCAGCCTTCGCGAGGAACCCCTCGGCACGCTCTCGCGCGGGATGGACCGCAGACTCGGCCTGGCCTGCGCCCTGCTGCCCGACCCGCACACACTCGTCCTGGACGAACCCGCCGACGGTCTCTCCCCCCGCGAGGCGCAATGGCTCCACGGCATGCTGCGGGCCCACGCCGACGAGGGCGGCACGGTGCTCTGCAGCACCGCCGACCCCAAGGAGGCCGCGCGCACCGCCGACCGGGTCGTCACTCTCGACGGCGGCAGACTCGTGGCCGACCAGGAGGGAAGGGAGTTCGCCCGTACCCGGCTGCGCCCGCGGGTGGCCGTACGCAGCCCGCACGCGGCGCGCCTCGCGGCGCTGCTCGCCAAGGAGGCCCGTACCGCGCGCCGCTCCGTCGAGGTCGTACAGGAAGGCGGCAACCGCCTCTCGGTGTACGGCTCCACGACCGCCGACGTGGGTGAGACCGCGTTCCGACACGGCATCCTCGTCCACCAACTCGCGGACGAGGTCGGCGACATGGGGCCCGGCGCCGACGCCGGCCCCGATGACGTCGCGTCGCGGGAGACGAGCACAGATGCGGGGAGCGAGCCGGCGAAGGATCGGGGCCGTGCCGTGCCCGGCTCGTCACCGGCGGCCCCGGAGACGGCCGTGGGCGACGTACCGGCGGTGGAGCCGGAGGCGGTGGTGCGTGCCCTGCCCGTGAGCGAGCCGGAGGCGACCGTGCCCAGTCTGCCGGCGGTGGAGCCGGAAGCGACGGTAGGCGGCCTGCCCCCGGCGGAGCGCGCGGCAGCCGTGCGTGGCCTGCCCGCCGTGGAGCCGGGGGCCTCCGGGCTCCATGTGGCCGCGTCGGCGTCGGGCAGCTCGGCGCTCGGCTTGTCGCGGACGGAGGTCCGCGCGTCCGCCCGCGACTCGCCCGAGTCGGAGCATGCCGCCTCGGCGCCCGACCGACGGTCGCGAGAGCCGGACCGCACAGCGTCGGCTCCCTCGGCGCGAGAGGCGCGAGAACGGCGAGCCCTCCCGTTCGGCTTCTCGGCGGAGGACCGTGAGAGCGGCACCGCGGACATCTCGGCGCCACGCCGGGCCGCGTCCAACGGACCCACGGGCGAGGAACTCCCGACGGGGGAGCGGACGGCGGCCGTCGACGACGCAAAGGCGTCGCCCGCGGAGGTCTCCGGCCCCCGGCAGGGGGACGGGTACGCCGAGACCGCCGCGCGCGTACCGTCGGAGGACGCGTCGCGGGCCGACACGGTCGCGGGAGTGGAGGGGGCGGCGCCGCACGAGGGCGTCGAGCCCGGCCACGAGGACGCGCTCGGCACAGGCGTCGACCTGGTTCGCGGCGCCGGGCCCACGGGAGCCGAGTGCGGCGGCCGTCGGTCCGGAAGCGGGGACGGGCCCGGCGGCGACGCCGAAGCGGTCCCCGCAGAGGCTCTCGCGGGCGCCGACGGCGGTCGGACCGTCAATGCAGCAGCCACCGTGAACACCGGACACGACGCGGTCCCGGCCGCCCCGGAGCCGCAGACCGGCGACACGGACACCCCGGCCGCGGGCAGCTCCGACCTGCGCACCCGTCTCCCCGGTGCCAGGAACGGCAGTCGTCAGCGGCAGGACGCCCGCGCCGCCCGGACCGGAGGCGTCCGCTCCCTCGATGCCCTGTCCCCGCTCCCGCCTCCCATCTCCGTCCGCCCCGCCCGCAGCCCCCTCCGCCCCCTGCGCTACGAGATCCGGCGCGCCGCCGGAATCGGCGTCGGCTTCCTCACCTGCGGTGCCGCACTGGTGGTGTCCGCGCTCACCGCCGTACTGCTCGCCAGGCTCGGTCACACCCCGCAGGAGCGGCTGTTCGCCGCGTGGCCGCGGGAGCTGCCGCTGCCGCCCGCCGCCCTCGCGGCGGGACTGCTCGGCGCGCTGGCCTTCGGGGACGAGTTCCGCCACCCCGCCCTCGCGGCGGACCGCGGCACCGTGCCCCGCAGGCTCGGGCTGCTCACCGCCAAACTGCTCGTCTCCGGAGCCACCGCGCTGCTGCTGGCCTTCCTCACCATGGGCTGCGACGCCGAAGCGCTCTATGTCGTCTACGGACGGGAGCTGACACAAGTTCCCGCCGACTGGCTTTCGCTGAGCGTGAGTTGGTTCGCACTCGTCCTCGGCTGCGCCTGGGCCGGTGTGCTGGCGGCCGGGGTGTTCCGGTCCACCGCGGGCGGCCTGGCCGCCGTACTCGCCGTACCCGTTGTCGTCGTCCCCGTCGTGCACAAGGCGATGCAGGGACCGGCTCTGCGCATGACCGTCGGACTCCCGGTGCGGATGCGGGAGGTGCTTCTGCTGCAGTGGCCCTTCGGAGGCGAGCGCTACCTGCTCGGGATGGTGCGGGTGCTCGCCCAACCCGTGGGCGGCGCGCTGGTGTTGTCCCTGTCGGCGCTGCTGTGCGCGTATCTGTGCTCGACGCTGCGCGCCCGGTTCCGATGACCGGCATACGTGCACTTCCGATCCCGGCATGCGCACAACTCCCCGTCGGAAAGCCCATTTCTTTCCGATAAGGCGTCAATTGCGACGGGGTGAGCGATCACCCTTTCGTGTGCTTTTCACCAAAGACCTCAAGGGAGTTGGAGGCGGAGCCGACAAAGGATCCGTGAGTACCCTTGCGCACACCATGATGACCGCCGCCCGCTCCTCCGACTCCGGTCTGGCCGGCCCGGGCGAACTCGACCGCTACCCCTACGCGGAGCCCCAGGTGCCCGACCGCGTCGCAGCGCCCTCCTGGGAGGGGGCGGACCCCGACCTGGGGCGCGTCGGCCGGCGCGCCGCGGGCAGCCGCGGACGAGGCCTGCACGGCCAACTCGTTCAGCAGCTGGGACAGATGATCGTCTCCGGCGACCTGGGCGCGGACCGCCCGCTGGTGCCCGAGGAGATCGGCCAGCGCTTCGAGGTCTCCCGCACCGTCGTCCGCGAGTCCCTCCGAGTCCTCGAGGCCAAGGGCCTCGTCAGCGCCCGCCCGAACGTCGGCACGCGCGTGCGTCCGGTCAGCGACTGGAACCTGCTCGATCCCGACATCATCGAGTGGCGGGCCTTCGGCCCCCAGCGCGACGACCAGCGCCGTGAGCTGAGCGAACTGCGCTGGACGATCGAGCCGCTCGCCGCCCGCCTCGCCGCCGGGCACGGACGCGAGGAGGTGCAGCAGCGCCTGTGCGACATGGTGGAGATCATGAGCCACGCCATGGCCCAGGGCGACGCGCTGACCTACTCGCGCGCCGACAGCGAGTTCCACGCCCTGCTCATCCAGACCGCCGGTAACCGCATGCTGGACCACCTCTCCGGGATCGTCTCGGCGGCGCTCCAGGTCTCAGGCGGCCCCGTCACGGGATGTGACCGGGCCAACGACACGTCGCTCGCGCAGCACGCGCGGATCGTCGACGCGCTCGGCACCGGCGACGGCACGGCGGCCGAGGCGGCCATGCGTCAACTGCTCACGGTCCACCCCGAGGTCGAGCGCGTGGTGCCCGCCCCGCGCGAGCACTGACCCCCGCGGCCAAGGCGGTGCGGTCTCCGGTGTGCGGCGTCCTCGTGGTGCTCGTGGCGGTGCGGGGTCCTTGCCGGCCGTAGCCGGCCCCCGTCGGACCCCGCCGGACCCAGTGCGGTCCGGCGGGGTCCGACGGTGCGACGGGCCGCCGGGAGCCGTGTGTGACCGGGCGCAATGACATCGGTGATCTCCTCTGTCTGCATCTGACTGCTTTTGACCCCTTACGGGGTGTGACTCGGGCCACGCAGATTGGGCGTAACGCTCGCGGAAACAGCGCGATGACCTAAGAGGTGACAGCCGCGGAGGGAATACGGACGCCATGACAGGCGCTGTGCATCTTCCCGGCCCCGCCCGCACCGTCGGCCCATCCCCAAGGCCGGTGGTCGGCTCCTGTCCGCAGTGGACGGTGCCGGAAGCCGTTTTCCAACGTTCCGAGAGGTTGTTCGTGTCGGCCAGCACATCCCGTACGCTCCCGCCGGAGATCGCCGAGTCCGTCTCTGTCATGGCGCTCATTGAGCGGGGAAAGGCTGAGGGGCAGATCGCCGGCGACGATGTGCGTCGGGCCTTCGAAGCTGACCAGATTCCGGCCACTCAGTGGAAGAACGTACTGCGCAGCCTCAACCAGATTCTTGAGGAAGAGGGTGTGACGCTGATGGTCAGTGCCGCAGAGCCCAAGCGCACCCGCAAGAGCGTCGCAGCGAAGAGCCCGGCGAAGCGCACCGCCACCAAGACGGTCGCGGCGAAGACGGTGACGACCAGGAAGGCCACCGCCACCACGGCCGCCCCCGCGGCGTCCGCCGCGCCGGTCGCAGCCGATTCCGCCGAGGAAGCCGCCCCCGCGAAGAAGGCCGCGGCCAAGAAGACGACGACCGCCAAGAAGGCGGTTGCCAAGAAGACCGTCGCGAAGAAGACGGTCGCCAAGAAGACCACGGCGAAGAAGGACGACGCCGAGATTCTTGAGGAGGAAGTCCTCGAGGACACCAAGGTCGCGGAGGAGCCCGAGGGCGCCGAGAACGCCGGCTTCGTCCTGTCCGACGAGGACGAGGACGACGCGCCCGCGCAGCAGGTCGCCGCCGCCGGCGCCACCGCCGACCCGGTCAAGGACTACCTGAAGCAGATCGGCAAGGTCCCCCTGCTCAACGCGGAGCAGGAGGTCGAGCTGGCCAAGCGCATCGAGGCGGGTCTGTTCGCCGAGGACAAGCTGGCCAACGCCGACAAGCTGGCGCCGAAGCTGAAGCGCGAGCTGGAGATCATCGCCGAGGACGGCCGCCGTGCCAAGAACCACCTTCTGGAGGCCAACCTCCGTCTGGTGGTCTCCCTGGCCAAGCGCTACACCGGCCGCGGCATGCTCTTCCTGGACCTCATCCAGGAGGGCAACCTCGGTCTGATCCGCGCGGTCGAGAAGTTCGACTACACCAAGGGCTACAAGTTCTCCACGTACGCCACCTGGTGGATCCGTCAGGCCATCACCCGCGCCATGGCCGACCAGGCCCGCACCATCCGTATCCCGGTGCACATGGTCGAGGTCATCAACAAGCTCGCGCGCGTGCAGCGCCAGATGCTCCAGGACCTGGGCCGCGAGCCCACCCCGGAGGAGCTGGCCAAGGAGCTCGACATGACCCCGGAGAAGGTCATCGAGGTCCAGAAGTACGGCCGTGAGCCCATCTCGCTGCACACCCCGCTGGGCGAGGACGGCGACAGCGAGTTCGGTGACCTCATCGAGGACTCCGAGGCTGTCGTCCCCGCCGACGCCGTCAGCTTCACACTCCTGCAGGAGCAGCTGCACTCCGTTCTCGACACCCTGTCCGAGCGCGAGGCCGGTGTCGTCTCCATGCGGTTCGGTCTCACCGACGGTCAGCCGAAGACCCTCGACGAGATCGGCAAGGTCTACGGCGTGACGCGTGAGCGCATCCGCCAGATCGAGTCCAAGACCATGTCGAAGCTGCGCCACCCCTCGCGTTCCCAGGTGCTGCGCGACTACCTCGACTAGGTCGCGCTCGTACGACGACGAAGGCCCGGTTCCCCTCGAGGGGCCGGGCCTTCGGGCTGCGCGTGAAGCCGATATGGCTGACTCTGGGTGTTCCGACGGAACCACAGAGTGAGGAGCGCGCATGCGCCGTTCCCTTGTCCACGCATTGGCCCGGCCGCTGGTCCTGGCGGCCACCCTGACCGCCATACCCCTGGTCGGCGCGGCCCACGCGGCCGTCGGCGGCGTGGTGGTGGGCGGCTTCCCGATCGATGTCTCCCAGGCCCCCTGGACCGTGGCACTGTCCAGCCGTGACCGGTTCGGCGGTACACGCGCGGGTCAGTTCTGCGGGGGTGTGGCGGTCGCCCCCACCACCGTGCTCACCGCGGCCCACTGTCTGGCCGAGGGAGTCCTCGGGGCGCCCGTGAACCGCGTGCGCGACCTCAAGGTCATCGCGGGCCGCACCCATCTGATGTCCGACGAGGGCCAGGAGATAGCCGTACGCGACGCCCGGATCAACTCCGGGTACGACAGCCAGACCAACACCGGCGACTTCGCCGTACTCACGCTGGCCAGGCCGCTGCCGCAGAGCTCGGTCGTCGCCATGGCGCGCCCCGGTGACCAGGCCTACACGCCGGGCACACAGGCCCTCGTCTCCGGATGGGGGGACACGAGCGGCGAAGGCGCCTACGCGCGCAGGCTGTACGCCGCACATGTGCGTGTGCTTCCCGACGATCAGTGCGCACGTGCTTATCCGGGCGGTCCTGACGGCACCTACCGGTCCGGCAGCATGCTCTGTGCCGGAGAGACCAACGGTGGTCCGGACGCCTGTCAGGGCGACAGTGGCGGCCCGCTTGTGGCGGCAGGGCGGCTGATCGGGCTCGTGTCCTGGGGGAGCGGCTGCGGCAAGGCGGGCAGCCCTGGTGTGTACACGCGGATATCCGAGGTCGTACGCGGCCTGGACGGGGCCTCGGTGGGCCGCAAGCTGCGCCACAAGGGGTTCCCTCGCAAGGGGTCCTAGAGTCCGCACCAGGACATGAGCGCGGGCGGCCGCTCCTGAGGAGGGAGCGGCCGCCCGTTCACCGGCCTGTGCCGGCGCTGGCTCGTCGTGTGTGCGAGATTCAGCGCTCTTCGTCGGAAGCGGTGTTCGGAACGGTCGTCAGTCGCTCCGTCTCGTCCTGTATCTCAGCGGCGATCTTCTTGAGTTCCGGCTCGAACTTGCGACCGTGGTGGGCGCAGAAGAGCAGTTCTCCGCCGCTCAGCAGGACGACGCGCAGGTATGCCTGGGCGCCGCAGCGGTCGCAGCGATCGGCGGCCGTCAGCGGGCTCGCGGGGGTCAGAACAGTAGTCACGTCGCCTCTTCTCTAGCTCGACGAGCTGTCGTACCAGGGTCAACATCCAACCAGCCCGAAAACGTTCCCGCTCGTGGCTTTTCCTCGAAAGAATCTTCCGGGGCGGCTGTCTGCTGCCGGTTGGCGGCGAATGTGCCGTAGTACGTCTCTTACGGTGCTTACGGGTTCGCGCAGTGTTGTGTCTAGGTCCTCCAGGCCGGGTTGCCTGTTGTTCATGAGGACGTGCCCGGAGCCTAAATGGTTCATGCCTCCAAGGGAACGTGATATGTACTTCACTCCATCGAGGGATCGAACACGCATACGAGCCTGGACTAGTCTGAGTTCTCGACGAGGGTGGCGTTACACCGGCTCTACCAGGCCTCGGTACCCTCTGAGCGGCAACCGAAGCCGCCCCCTTACCCAGTAGGGGGCCAACTGAAATTCAGCGAGGAGCGAACCGCGTGACCGCCGATACGTCCGTGCCGTCCACAGCGCTGCTGGCAGGAGCAGACCGGGACGGTTCCAACTACACCGCGCGGCACCTGCTCGTCCTCGAGGGCCTCGAGGCCGTGCGCAAGCGCCCGGGTATGTACATCGGCTCGACCGACAGCCGCGGTCTGATGCACTGCCTGTGGGAGATCATCGACAACTCCGTGGACGAGGCCCTCGCGGGGGTCTGCGACCGCATCGAGGTGATCCTCCACGACGACGCCTCTGTGGAGGTGCGCGACAACGGCCGGGGCATCCCCGTGGACGTCGAGCCCAGGACCGGACTGTCCGGCGTCGAGGTCGTCATGACCAAGCTGCACGCCGGCGGCAAGTTCGGCGGTGGCTCGTACGCCGCCTCCGGCGGTCTGCACGGCGTGGGCGCCTCCGTGGTCAACGCCCTTTCCGCCCGACTCGACGTCGAGGTGGACCGTGGCGGCCACACCCATGCCATCAGCTTCCGGCGCGGTGTGCCGGGCGCCTTCGCCGCCGATGGTGCCGACGGCAGGTTCGAGGCCAAGAGCGGCCTGCGCAAGACCAAGAAGATCCCCAGGACCCGCACCGGTACGCGCGTGCGGTACTGGGCCGACCGGCAGATCTTCCTCAAGGACGCCAAGCTCTCCCTGGAGAACCTCCACCAGCGCGCGCGGCAGACCGCCTTCCTGGTGCCGGGGCTGACCATCGTCGTGCGCGACGAGATCGGCCTCGGCGAGGGGGGCAGCAAGGGCGAGGAGTCCTTCCGCTTCGACGGTGGCATCAGCGAGTTCTGCGAGTATCTGGCGAGCGACAAGCCGGTATGCGACGTCCTCCGCTTCTCGGGCAAGGGCACCTTCAAGGAGACCGTCCCCGTCCTGGACGAGCACGGCCAGATGACCCCCACCGAGGTCACCCGTGAGCTGGGCGTGGACATCGCGATGCGCTGGGGCACGGGGTACGACACCACCGTCCGGTCCTTCGTCAACATCATCGCCACCCCCAAGGGCGGCACCCACGTCTCCGGCTTCGAGCAGTCCGTGATGGGGGTGTTCAACGATGTGCTGCGCGCCAAGAAGCTGCTGCGGGTGGCCGAGGACAACATCGTCAAGGACGACGCCCTCGAGGGGCTCACGGCCGTCGTGACCGTGCGCCTGGCAGAGCCGCAGTTCGAGGGCCAGACCAAGGAAGTCCTGGGCACCTCGGCGGCGCGCCGCATCGTGAACACCGTGGTCACCAAGGAGCTGAAGGCGTTCCTGACCAGCACGAAGCGGGATGCCGCCGCCCAGGCCCGGGTCGTCATGGAGAAGGTGGTCGCCGCCGCCCGCACGCGCGTCGCGGCCCGCCAGCACAAGGATGCCCAGCGCCGTAAGACCGCGTTGGAGTCCTCGTCCTTGCCGGCCAAGCTCGCCGACTGCCGCAGCGACGACGTGGACCGCAGCGAACTGTTCATCGTCGAGGGCGACTCCGCGCTCGGTACGGCCAAACTGGCGCGGAACTCCGAGTTCCAGGCCCTGCTGCCGATCCGGGGCAAGATCCTCAACGTGCAGCGGTCGTCGGTGACCGACATGCTCAAGAACGCCGAGTGCGGCGCGATCATCCAGGTCATAGGAGCGGGCTCGGGCCGCACCTTCGACATCGACCAGGCCCGCTATGGCAAGATCATCATGATGACCGACGCCGATGTGGACGGCTCCCACATCCGCTGTCTGCTGCTCACGCTGTTCCAGCGCTATATGCGGCCGATGGTCGAGGCCGGCCGGGTCTTCGCCGCGGTGCCGCCGCTGCACCGCGTGGAGATCGTCCAGCCGAAGAAGGGGCAGGACAAGTACGTCTACTCGTACTCGGACCGCGAGCTGCGCGACAAGCTCATGGAGTTCCAGAGCAAGGGCATCCGGTACAAGGATTCCATCCAGCGCTACAAGGGTCTCGGTGAGATGGACGCCGATCAGCTGGCCGAGACCACGATGGACCCGCGTCACCGCACCCTGCGCCGGATCAACCTCTCCGACCTGGAGGCCGCGGAACAGGTCTTCGACCTTCTGATGGGCAACGACGTGGCGCCCCGCAAGGAGTTCATCTCCAGCTCGGCGGCGACACTGGACCGCTCGCGCATCGACGCGTAACCGCTGCGCTGGGCTCCGGCCGACGCGCGCTCGCCCGAGGAAGGGCGCGCGGCGTCGGCCGGGGTGTTCGTGCGGCCTCGCCAAGTGGCGGGTGGAGGGCGACCAGGACTGGTGGCGGCGGACGGAGGACAGGCGAGGCCCGCGGCGGTCGGCTGAGGAGGGCGACGGGGCTGCTGGTCGGCCCTGCTGAGCATGACGGGGCCTGATGGTCGGCCGACGAAGGTGCTGGTCGGCCGCTTTGAAGGGGCCGGCCGGTCGTTCTGCGCCTGCCGGTCATTGCGCGTAGGCCGGTCGTTCTGCGCCTGCCGGTCATCCCGCGTCCGCCGGGCGTTCTGCCCCGGCTGGCCGTTCTGAGCCCGCCGGTTGTTCCGCGCCCGTCGGTCACCGGGGTCCTCTGCGCCCGTGGGTTCACCGGGGTCCTCTGCACCCGTGGGTGGAGATGCGCCGCTTCCGATTTCCACCCGTGATCCACCCCGGCTCCGATCTCCCGACCTGCGCTTTTCCGTAGCTTCGTAGGTGTCGGCAGCGCCTGCTCCCGGCACCACTCTCTCGCTCACGGAGGCACTGATGTCCGGGCTCGCCAACTCGCTGCTGATCGTGGCCGTCGCCGCCCTTGTGATCGTGCGGCAGTTCCGCGCCCGTGCGATCGACACCGACCGGCGCTGGTGGCTGCTTCCCGTGATCCTCGCCGTTGCCGCGCTGCGTGAGCCCGGCATCCTCGACGCTCACCACCGCACTGAATCCGGCCTACTGCTCGTGGTGGAGCTGGTCATCGGCGTGGCCACCGGCGCCGGCTGGGCATGGACGACGCGCATATGGAGGGAAGCGGACGGCGTCGTATGGACCAAGAGCACCAAGGCGAGCATCGCGGTATGGATCGTGGGCATAGCTCTGCGCGTCGGTATCTATGGCGTCGGCACCGCGCTCGGCCTGCACCAGGACAGTTCGGCGCTGATGCTGGGCCTCGCCGGCACCCTGCTTGTCCGCAGCGGGATCCTGGTCTGGCGGGCGCAGTCCGTGGATCCGGCGAGCCACCCTGCCCCGGCGTACGGTGACGGCATGCGGTCGGTCAGGAGGGAGCGCGCGTGACGGGGAACACCTGGACACACTGGCCGTCGCGAGAGGCGCTCGGCCGCGCGGGGATCAGCCGGCCCCGGCGCATGCTGGCCTGGGCCGTGCGGCTGCTCGTGCTGGCCCTGCTCCTGTGGGGTGCGTTCGATCAGAACCGCGTCGGCATCGTGGGCGGGCTGGTGGCAGCGGCGGGGGTCCTCCTCGCCGGTGCCGTCTCCTGGGCCTTCTTCCGGACCACGTACCAGCACCGGCTGGTGTCCTCCCTCGTGCTCATGGGAGTGCTCCTCGCCCTCGCCGTCGCCGCCGAGGCGACGGGGTTCAGGGGACCGGCCCTCGTGCTCTGGTGCGGTTGCGGCATCAGTGCGCTGGAGCGGCTCCCGCTCGCCGCGGCTCTGCCCGTGACATCTGTGGCGCTGGCCTCGTACTCCGCGTTCAACAACGACGTCTGGCTGACCACGGCCGCCACAGTGGTGGGCATGGCCCTCGCTGGATACGTTCTGCGGCTGGACGCGGAAGCCCGTGGCCACGCACAGCGGCTTCTCGCCCAGGAGCGCGCCGCCCGGGCGGCCGAGGCCGAGTCCGCGGCACTGGCCGAACGGACCCGCATCGCACGGGAGATCCACGATGTGCTGGCGCACAGCCTCTCGGCGCAGCTGGTGCATCTGGAAGCGGCCCGGCTGCTGATCGAGAACGGCGCGGACCGTGAGCGGATCCTGGAGCGGGTGGTGGCCGCCCGGGGCATGGCTCGCGACGGCCTGGCCGAGACCCGGCAGGCGCTGTCGGCGCTGCGAGGCGATCTGACGCCGCTGGAGGACTTCCTGAGCGAACTCGTCAGCGGGGCCGATGGAGCCGAGGTCACCGTGACGGGTGACCGCAGACCCCTGCCGGCCGAGGCGTCCCAGGCAGTGCGCAGGGTGGCCCAGGAGGCGCTGACGAACGTCCGCAAGCACGCGCACGGCGCCAAAGTGCACCTGAGACTCGACTACAGCGAGCACGAAGTGATGCTGGCTGTACGGGACTCGGGCGGTCTGCCGGGCGAACTCACCGGCTCCGGCGGCGGGTACGGTCTGCTGGGCATGCGAGAGCGTGCCGAGCTGCTGGGCGGCTCACTGGACGCGGGGCCGGACGAGGAGGGGTTCGTGGTGACACTGAGGGTGCCTGTATGACCGAGGCGGAAGGGGAGAGGAAGCCCGCACGGGTGGTGGTCGCCGACGACCAGACCGTGGTCCGGGAGGGCATTGTGATGCTGCTCGGGCTGTTGCCCGGAGTGGAGGTCGTGGGTGCCGCGGGAGACGGCGAGGAGGCGGTGCAACTCGTTGGGGAACTGTCCCCGGACGTCGTCCTGATGGACCTCAGGATGCCCCGCTGCGACGGCGTGGAGGCCACCCGGAGGATCCGGGCGCAGTACCCGGGGACCCAGGTCGTGGTGCTCACCACATACGCGGACGACGAGTCGCTGTTCCCCGCGCTGCGGGCAGGCGCCCGGGGCTATCTGACCAAGGACGCGGGCGGTGACGAGATCGTGCGTGCCGTGGAGAGCGTGCTGTCGGGGGACGCCGGTCTGTCGCCGAGTGTCCAACGCCGGCTGCTGGAGCGGCTGTCACAACCGGAGCCCAGCCCGCCGTCGGCCACCGAGACACCGCCCGACGGACTGACCGCACGGGAGACCGAGGTCCTGCGGCTGATCGCCGAAGGCCTCAGCAATCAGGAGATCGCCCGCCAACTGCATGTGTCGACCGCGACCGTGAAGACACACATCAACAACCTTTTCGCCAAGACAGGACTCAAGGACCGGGCGCAGGCGGTGCGTTACGCCTACAGCAAGGGGCTGGTGCGGCCGCCCGCGGAGTGAATCACCTGATGGGGTGAAGAGCCGGAGGAAGAAGAGTCAGGGATCTTCCCGATCTGTCCATCCTTGGGCATGCAGTCAAGCAACGGTCGTGGCTGGGGAGCCGGGGACGGTTCCGAGCGTTCGGCCGAGAACCAGCAAGACCACGGCGCCCCCTCGCGCGATGTGCCGTACGAGGACCCCTGGTACGACGCGCTGGCCTCCGGCTGGGGCGAGGTGGACGGCATCGGAGCGCCGGCTCCGGCGGTGCCGCCTGCTCGCGGGGAGCACGGCGCGGCGGCGGTTCGCGCCCGCGATGTGTATGTCGAGGTGCAGCGCAGTGCGGCCTTCCAGGAAGTGCGGGCCAGATACCGGGGATTCGTGGTGCCCGGCGTCGCCGTGTTCCTCGCGTGGTACGTGGGCTATCTGGTCACCGCTACGACCGCTCCCGGTCTCATGGCGCGGTCCGTGGCGGGAGCGGTGAACGTCGGGATGCTGGCCGGACTCGGACAGTTCCTCACCACGTTCCTGCTCACCTGGGCGTACGCCCGGCACGCACGGCTGTGCCGGGACCGGGCGGCGCTGGAGCTGCGCTGGGACACCCAGGAACTGACCCGTGGAGTGCGGGGAGACGCCTCGTGACCGGTCACCATCAGACGTTGGCGCTGGTGCTGTTCAGCGGTTTTGTGGCCGTCACCCTCGGGATCACGACATGGGTGAGCCGTCGTCGGCAGGGTTCGGCGGAGGAGTTCTACGCCGGAGGGCGGCTGTTCTCACCCATGGAGAATGGTTTTGCCATCGCGGGTGACTACATGTCGGCGGCCTCCTTCCTCGGGGTCACCGGGCTCATCGCGCTGTACGGGTACGACGGGATGCTGTACGTCGTGGGCTTTCTCGTGGCCTGGCTGGTCGTGCTGTTCCTGGCGGCGGAACTGGTGCGCAACTGCGGCCGGTTCACCCTCGCCGACGTGGTGGCCGCGCGGATGAGTGAGCGGCCGGTGCGGATCGCGGCGGGAACTTCCTCGGTGACGGTGTCCGTTCTCTATCTGGTGGCGCAGATGGTGGGTGCGGGCAGTCTGGTGGCGCTGCTGCTGGGGCGCACGAGCGGAGCGGACCAGGCCTGGGCGGTCATCGGGGTCGGCGCGCTCATGGTGATCTATGTGTCGCTGGGAGGGATGCGGGCCACCACCTGGATCCAGATCGTGAAGGCGGTGCTGCTGCTGACCGGCACGATCGCGCTGACCGTGCTTCTCCTGCTGCGCTTCCACGGCGACGTCGACCGGCTGCTGCTCACGGCCGCGGACCGCAGCGGTCACGGGAGGGCGTATCTGGCGCCGGGCCTGAAGTACGGCGGGGACTGGACCGCCCGCCTCGACTTCATCAGCCTGGGGCTCGCCCTGGTGCTGGGCACGGCGGGACTGCCGCACATCCTGTCCCGCTTCTACACCGTGCCCACCGCGCGGGCCGCCCGCCGTTCCGCGGTGTGGTCCATCGGGCTGATCGGCGGCTTCTACCTGATGACGATCGCCCTCGGCTTCGGGGCGGCCGCCGTCGTGGGCACGGACGCGGTGCGCGCCTCGAACGCGGCCGGGAACACGGCGGTGCCGCTGCTCGCCCTCCACCTGGGCGGCGGCGCCGGCTCCACCGGGGGCACGGTCCTGTTCGCGATCGTCGCCGCTGTCGCCTTCGCCACGATCCTCGCCGTGGTCGCCGGTATCACCCTCGCCTCGTCGGCGTCGGTGGCCCACGATCTGTACGCGTCGCTGCGGCGGTCGCGCGGTACGGCGCGCAGCGAGGTGGTGGTGGCGCGGTGGGCGGCGGTCGGTATCGGGGCCGTGGCGATCGCGCTCGGACTGCTCGCCCGTGACCTCAATGTCGCGTTCCTCGTCGGCCTGGCCTTCGCCGTCGCCGCCTCGGCGAACCTTCCGGTGCTGCTGTACTCGCTGTTCTGGCGCGGCTTCACCACCCGCGGCGCGGTGTGGGCCGTATACGGCGGACTGGTCCCGGCGCTCGGGCTGGTGCTGCTGTCCCCGGTGGTGTCCGGCAGCCCCACCTCGCTCTTCCCGGACGTCGACTTCCAGTACTTCCCGCTGCAGAATCCGGGCATCGTCTCCATCCCGCTCGGCTTCCTCGCCGGCTGGCTGGGCACGATCACCTCGGACGAGGTCGCGGACGAGGCCAAGTACGCCGAGACGGAGGTACGGTCCCTGACCGGCGCGGGAGCGGTGTAGCGCACGGTATGGCGCCCTAGGTGCCCTAAGGCGCCACCCACGCGTACCGGTGTTCCGGTCGGCCGGTGTCGCCGTACTTGAGGAAGAGCCGCAGCCGGCCGGCCTGTTCCAGGTGGCGGAGATAGCGCTGGGCCGTGGAGCGGCTCAGGCCGGTCCTGGCGGCCACCTCGTGGGCCGACAGCGGCTGGCCGGCGTGGTGCAGGACGCCGCAGATCAGATCGGTCGTGGGCGCCGACTGACCGCTCGGCAGGCCGGGCGCGGAGGGCGCTGTGGACGTGCGCAGGGCCCCGAAGATCCGGTCGACCTGGTCCTGTCCCGCGAGGCCCCGGCCGCCGACCCGGTCCACCGTGCGGCGCAGCGCGGCATAGGAGTCGAGGCGGGTGCGCAGGGCGGTGAAGGTGAAGGGCTTCACGAGGTAGTGCAGGGCGCCGAGGCGCATCGCCTGCTGGACGGTCGTCACATCACTGGCCGCCGTGATCATGATGACATCCGTGCCGTGACCCTGCTCCCGCATCCGATGGACCAGATCGAGCCCGGTCCGGTCGGGCAGATAGTGGTCGAGCAGGACCAGATCGATGGTGCCGCGCTCGACGGCGGCCAGGGCCTGGGCGGCGCTGTGCGCACGGGCGGTCACCCGGAAGCCGGGAACCTTTGCCACGTACTTGGCGTTTATCTCAGCGACGCGGAAGTCGTCGTCCACGACCAGGACGTCAATCATCGGGCCTCTCCTTACAAGGCCGACGAGCGGTGAGCCCGTGTTTCGGCTCCGCAGTTGTAGCGCGAGCAAAATGAGCACAACAGGCTCTTGCGAGCAAAAGAACGGCTAGTGCTCACAAGACTCCTGCCGTGGCCGGAGTCACACCTACCGTCCCGGCCCATGAGCGCACACACCAGCCCCGCCATCGAGTTGCGGGGCGCGAGCAAGACCTTCAGAACCCCGTCCGGGGGGCTGCACACGGCCGTGCGCGGTCTGGACCTCACCGTCGGGCGCGGCGAGTTCGTGGCCGTCGTAGGGCCGACCGGTTGCGGCAAGTCCACCACGTTGACACTGGTCAGTGGTCTGGAGGAGCCCACCGAGGGCGAGGTGCTGGTGGCCGGCGAGCCCGTCGACGGCGTCGGCGACAAGGTCGGCTTCGTCTTCCAGCAGGACGCCACGTTCCCCTGGCGCACGGTCCTGTCCAATGTCATGGCAGGCCCGCGTTTTCGGGGCGTGCCGAAGCCCGAGGCCAAGCAGCAGGCCCGTGAGTGGCTGGCCCGTGTCGGGCTCGCCGCCTTCGAGGACCGCTATCCGCACCAGCTCTCCGGCGGTCAGCGCAAGCGCGTCGCCCTCGCCGCCACCTTCGTCAACGACCCCGAGATCCTGCTGATGGACGAGCCGTTCTCGGCGCTGGACGTGCAGACCCGGGCGTTGATGTCGGACGAGCTGCTGGAGCTGTGGGAGGGCACGGGCGCCTCTGTCGTCTTCGTCACCCACGATCTGGAGGAGTCGATCGCGCTCGCCGACAAGGTCGTCGTGATGACCGCCGGACCCGCCACCGTGAAGCAGATCTTCGACATCGACCTGCCCCGGCCGCGCAAGGTCGAGTCGGTGCGGCTGGAGCCGCGGTTCATCGAGATCTACCGCGAGATCTGGGAGTCGCTCGGCGAAGAGGTCCGCATCACCCGTGAAAGAGGTGCCGCCCATGCCGCCTGAGGTTCTCGAGCCCGCGGTGATCGACACCGCGAAGGCCCCCGATCGTGCTCAGACCCGCGCCCAGGCCGCCCGCCGCCGCAAGGCTCTCGTGGCCGTCGTACGCGCGCTGCTGCTGGTGGCCGTCCTCGGCCTGTGGGAGGGACTGGCACGGGCGAAGATCATCGACCCGTTCAACTTCTCGATGCCATCGAAGATCTGGGACCAGATCTGGACCTGGGTGACCCATGGCACCGCGCTCGGCTCGCTGGGCGAACAGATCTGGTACACCCTCTACGAGGCGCTGCTGGGCTGGGTCATCGGTGTGATCGCCGGCGTGCTCCTGGGGATCGCGCTCGGGCGGGTCAGATTGCTCGCCGAGGTGCTTGGTCCATACATCAAGGTGCTCAACTCGATCCCCAGGATCGTCCTCGCGCCGATCTTCCTGATCTGGTTCGGGCTCGGGCCGACCTCCAAGATCGCCTCCGCTGTCGTGCTGGTCTTCTTCCCGGTGTTCTTCAACGCCTTCCAGGGCGCACGGGAGGTGGACCGCAACCTGGTGGCCAACGCCCGCATCCTGGGCGCCAGCGACCGCAGGGTGACCCTCCAGGTGGTCATCCCGTCGGCCACCTCCTGGATCTTCACCAGCCTCCACGTCAGCTTCGGCTTCGCGCTCATCGGCGCCATCGTCGGCGAGTACATCGGCGCGACCAAGGGCATCGGCCTGCTCGTCTCCCAGTCGCAGAACACCTTCAACTCGGCCGGCGTCTACGCCGCGATGGCCATCCTCGCGGTCGTCGCCCTCGCCGCCGAAGGGCTGCTCACCTTCGCCGAGCGCCGCATCTTCCGCTGGAAGCCCGCCGGCTCCGACAACTGACCGGCGCGCCGCCGGACCAGCCCCCACGCCTCTCTGCCTCCCCCCACGCCTTTCTGGACCAGCCCCCCACGCCGTCCCCGCACCGCCCTCTCACAAGGACGTGAACCGCATGCGCAACACCGCCAGATACGCCTCCCTGGCCGCCGCGGGCCTGCTCGCGCTCTCCTCGCTCACCGCCTGCGCCAACGACGCGGCCAGTTCCACGGCCGACACCGGAAGCGGCGGTGGCGGCAAGGGGGAGACCGTCAAGATCATGGTCGGCGGCCTGGACAAGGTCATCTACCTGCCCGCGATGCTCACCAATCGCCTCGGCTACTTCCAGGCGGAGGGTCTGAACGTCCAGCTCCTCAGCGAGCCCGCCGGTGTCCAGGCCGAGACCGCGCTCGTCTCCGGCCAGGTGCAGGGAGCGGTCGGCTTCTACGACCACACGCTCGACCTCCAGGTGAAGGGCAAGTCGGTGGAGTCGGTCGTGCAGTTCTCGCACGCGCCCGGCGAGGTCGAGGTGGTCGCGGACAAGGCCGCCGGCGACATCACGTCACCCAAGGACTTCAAGGGCCGCAAGCTGGGCGTGACCAGCCTCGGTTCGTCCACCGACTTCCTCACCAAGTACCTCGCGGTCAAGAACGGCGTCGACGTCAGCGAGTTCACACCGGTCTCGGTCGGCGCCGGGCCGACCTTCGTCGCGGCCCTCCAGAAGGGCGCGATCGACGGCGGCATGACCACCGACCCGACCGTCGCGACGATCCTCGACAAGAAGGCGGGGAAGGTCCTCCTCGACATGCGTACCCCCGAGGGTTCGCGGCAGGCGCTGGGCGGGCCGTACCCGTCGTCAAGTCTGTACATGCAGACGGACTGGGTCAATGGACACAAGGACACCGTCCAGAAGTTGGTCAATGCGTTCGTCAAGACGCTCAAGTGGATGTCCACCCACAGCGCCGACGAGATCGCCGCCAAGATGCCCGCCGACTACTCCCAGGGCGACAAGGCGCTCTACACACAGGCCATCAAGAGCACCCTGCCCATGTTCACCGACGACGGCGTGATGCCCGAGGGCGGCCCCGAGACCGTCGAGAAGGTGCTCAAGTCGTTCAACACCGCCATCAAGAACGCCAAGGTCGACCTGAGCAAGACCTACACGACCGAGTTCGTCAAGGCGGCCAAGTGACCACCGTATGAGGTGTGTTCAGCCGCGGGTCGCCCACACGTAACGGTGTTCCGGGCGGCCCGCGTCGCCGTACTTGAGGGTCAGCCGGGCCCGCCCACTGCGCTCCAGGAGCTTCAGATAACGCTGCGCGGTCTGCCGGCTCACCCCCGTCCGCTCGGCGATCTCCTGGGCGGACAGCGGCCCTTCGGCGCTCATCAGCGCCTGGCGGACCAGCTCGGCCGTCGTCGGGGAGTGCCCCTTGGGCAGCCCGGGATCCGACCGCGCGGACAGGGCGCCGAAGATGCGGTCCACCTGCGCCTGCTCGGCCTCACCGCCGCCGTCCAGGGTGCGCCGCAGCTCGGCGTACGCCTCCAGCTTGGCGCGCAGACCGGCGAAGGCGAACGGTTTCACCAGATACTGCAGAGCCCCTTGGCGCATCGCGGCCTGGACGGTCGTCACATCCCGCGCCGCCGTCACCATGATCACGTCGGCCTGGTGGCCGCGCCTGCGCATCTCCCGGACGACCGCGAGCCCGGTGTCGTCGGGCAGATAGTGATCCATGAGGATCAGGTCCAGCCGGGGCAGCGTCTCCACCTGGCGCAGCGCCTCGGCCGCGCTGTGCGCCTCGCCGGCCACGCGGAAGCCCGGGACCTTCTCCACGTACGCGGCGTTGACCTGGGCGACGCGGATGTCGTCGTCCACGACCAGGACCTCGATCATCGCGCCTCCTCCTCGGTAACGGTGGCGGTAACGGTGGCGGTGGCGGTGGCGGCGCCGGCGCCGGCGCCGGGTTCGGGGGACTCTCCGGGCGCCGCCGGTTCCGGTTCCGGCTCGGTCAGCGCCTCCGGAAGGACCACGGTGAACTCCGCGCCACCGCCGTGCGCCGCGCTCACCGTCGCGCTCCCGCCCTGCCGTTCGGCGAGCCGGCGCACCAGCGACAGTCCGATGCCGCGCTTGCCGTGCGCGGGCGGCTCCTTCGTGGACCACCCCTCGGTGAAGACCGACTCCCGCTGCTCGGCCGGGATCCCGGGGCCCGTGTCGCACACCCTGAGGACGACCGTACGGCCCTCGGTGCGCAACTCGACCTCCACGCGCGCGTGCACGGTGCCGGCGACCGCGTCCAACGCGTTGTCCACCAGATTGCCCACCACCGTGACCAGACCTCGCGGATCGATCAGCCGGTCCGGCAGCCGGGTGCGCTCCGACACCCACAGCGCGACGCCGCGCTCGGCCGCGACGGTCGCCTTGCCGACCAGCAGCGCGGCCAGCAGGGGATCGTGGATCTTCTCCGTGACCTGCTCGGCGGTGGCCCGGTGGTCTCCGACCACCTCGCCGACGAACTCCACGGCGTCGTCGTACATCTGCAGTTCCAGCAGTCCGAGCAGGGTGTGCATGCGGTTGGCGTGCTCGTGGTCCTGGGCGCGCAGCGCGTCGATCAGCCCGCGCGTGGAGTCGAGTTCGCGCCCCAGCTGCTCCAGTTCGGTGCGGTCGCGCAGGGTGGCCACGGCACCGCCGTCGCCGGTCGGCATGCGGTTGGCGATCAGCACCCGCTGGCCGCGCACAGTGAGCAGATCGGTGCCGGTCACCCGGCCGGCCAGGACGTCCGTCGTACGGCCCGCGCCGAGCGCCTCGTCGAGGGTGAGGCCGACGGCCTCGTCGCCGATGCCCAGCAGCCGGCGCGCCTCGTCGTTCAGCAGGCGGACACGGCCGCCCCGGTCGAGCGCGACCACGCCCTCCCGGATGCCGTGCAGCATCGCCTCGCGCTCCGCGAGCAGCGCCGAGATATCGGAGAAGGCCAGGTCCCGGGTCTGCCGCTGGACCCGGCGGGAGATCAGCCAGGCGGCCAGCGCGCCCACCGCGAGAGCGCCGCCGGCGTAGGCGAGCAGGCCGGGGATCGCACTGATCAGCCGCGCCCGCACACTGTCGTAGGCGATGCCGACCGACACCGCCCCGATGATGCGGTGGTGGGCGTCGTAGAGCGGTACCTTGCCGCGCGCGGAGCGGGCCAGGGTGCCCTTGTCGATCTCCATGACCTCCTTGCCCTCCAAGGCGTCCCTGGGGCTGGTGGAGACCTTGTGGCCGATCTCGCTCGGGGTGGGGTGCGACCAGCGGATCCATCGCCGGTCCAGCACCACGATGTACTCGGCGTGCGTGGCCTTCCGGATCCGCTCGGCCTCCTTCTGCACCGGGCCGTCGCCGGTCGGCGGAGTGGTCAGGACGCCCTCGGCGATCTGCGGGTCCTGCGCCGTGGTCTGCGCGATGGCCAGCGCCCTGCGCATCGCCTCGTGGTCCAGCTGCTTGCTGAGCGGCGCGAGGAACAGCCCGGTCGCGAGCACGGCGACCCCCGCGGCAATCGCCACCTGCATCAGCAGCACCTGCGAGAACGCCCGCCGGGGCAGTCCGAGCCGCAGACGGCGTGCGGGGGGAGTGGGGCTCATACGCACGACGGTACGTGGGAAGACGCGACACGCCCCAGAGGGTGTGGTGGGGATCTCTTGACCGATTCTTGAAAGAGGCAGCCGTTCTTGTTGTGAAACAGCCAGCCGTTCTTGTTGTTGAGGGGGCGGCCGTTCTTGTTCGCGAAAGGAGCAGCCGTTTCTGCCGGACTCCGCCGCTCAGCTCGCGAGTGCCGTCGGCCGCAGCTCGCGCACGGCCACGACGTCCATTCGCGCGGGCGTGCCCAGCACCCCCGCGCCGCAGCTCTCCTGGCGGGGCGGCAGCGACGCGCCCTGCGCCACGGTCACCCGCCAGCGGCGGCCGTCGGCGTGCCTGACGGTGACCTCCCAGCGCGGGGCGGCGCCCTCGGTCCGTACGACGCTCAGCACACCCGCGCGGTATTCGCCCGCGGTCGAGCGGACGGCCATCTCGGCCGCCTGGCCGGGCCGCTCCCAGGCCGAGCAGCCGCGGCACCCCTCGACCACCACACGCCCCTCCTTGACGGCGTGCAGCGCCTCCTTGACGGTGTGCGCCTCGGCGCGGCCGTAGGCATAGCCGTACGGCAGGACGAGCACCGTCGGCGAGAAGCGATGTCCACCCAGATGGGTGACCTCCCAGACGCCGTGCACGCCCGATGCGGCCAGTTCGGTGGCGAGGGGGCGGCCCAGCAGGGCGCAGCAGCGGTCGCGCTTTCCGTTGGTGCACACGAGCGCGAGCGGGTCGCCGCAGTGCGGGCGCCCGCCGAGCGCGGTGCCGAAGGAACGGTGGTCACCCGCTCCGAGGGCGGCGAAGTCGAGGCCGAGCAGCCGCCGCGGATCGCGGGTGGTCGCGCTGTGCAGCCATACGCGGCCCGGCACGGTGTGGGCGGCGTACACCTGCCGGACGGCGGGCCTGCCGGGGTCGGCGTGGCGCCCGGGGCGCCGGATGAGGGCGACGCGTACGCCGGTCCCCTCGGCGGCCGTCTCCAGCGCCCGGCCCAGTACGGGGTCCAGGTGGCTCGAAGTGAGCGCCTTCACGCCCCACGGGCCGGGCTGTTCCAGCAGCAGCCACGTCGTCGCCGTGGCCGCCGTACCGGAAACGGGCTCGTCGAGGCTCCGGGAGACGGTCGCGCACCTACTCACAGAGGTGAGCCTAACCTGACTCTCTCTGGGGCGACTTCCGGCCGTCGTCATGTCCTACTCCAGGCGGGAACTGCTCCGGGCCGGAACCGCTCCGGACGGGAACTACTCCGGGCGGGAAGGCGGATGCGGGCCGTCTCCCGCCGCCGGGAGCGGCTGCGGGGGCCGTGCGCCGACGTAGTGGCCGACGGGGCGCATGCGCAGAGGGCGTTCGCCGTACTCCTCCAGAGCGTGCGCGATCCAGCCTGCCGTCCGGGCGACGGCGAAGATCGTCTCGCCGGCCGTGGCGTCCATGCCGCTGGAGGCGGTGAACACCGCGAGGGCCAGGTCGACGTTGGCGTGCAGCGGGGTGTGCCGGGCGGTCGTGGCGACGATGTCCCGGGCGGCCAGCAGGGCCGACTCCGCGCGCGGGACCTGCTCCAGCAGGCCGAACAGCACGCGCGCACGGGGGTCCTCGCCGCTGTACAGCCGGTGGCCGAGCCCGGGGACCCGGCGGCCGGCGCGCAGCTCGTCGGCGATCACGGGGACCGCCGTGCCCTGGTCGAGCACGTCGAGGAGCATGCGGTGGGCTATACCGCTCGCGGCGCCGTGCAGCGGGCCCTCCAGGACGCCGAGCCCGGCCGAGACGGCCGCGTAGGCGTGGGCACGGGCCGATGCGGCGACGCGGACCGCGAGCGTGGAGGCGGCCAGGTCGTGGTCGGCGAGCAGGGCGAGCGCGGTGTCCAGGACGTGCAGGGACGCCTCGTCGGCGGGGCGGCCGGTCAGCCGGGTCCACAGCCGGTGGGCGAGTGGGCCGTCGTCCTTGGGGGCGTACAGGGCCGGCGGCAGTGCGGAGACGAGCGTGGGGATGAGGATCCGCGCGGTGTTCAGCACGGAGTCCTCGGACAGGTCGAAGCGCAGCGGGTCCTCGGCCGCCGCGGCGATCGCCGCCACGCGCAGCCGGTCGGCGGGGGAGGCGTGCTCGGACAGCGCGTTCACCGCGCGGCGGGCGACGTCGAGGACGGGACCGGGCGCGGTGAAGGCGACGCCTTCGGCCAGCCGCCCCGTCCACAGCCACTCCGCGACCTCCTCGTAGGAGTGACGCAGGGCCAGCTCCACGGCGTCCACACCCCGGAAGTAGTACCGGTCCCGGTCGATCAGCGTGATGCGGGTCCGGACGGACAGATCCCCGCCGGAACCGGGGCTCGTCGCCGCTTCGCGCCGGTGGCGCCGGGCGAGGGCCTCGACCTCCTTGGTCTCGAAGGTGCTGGCGCGGCCGCCGGGCTCGCGTCTGCTGGTGAGCAGGCCGCGGCTCACGTACGCGTACACCGTCTCCGGCTTCACACCGAGCAGTTCGGCGGTCTCCTTGGTCGTCAGCCTTCGCCCGGGACGGCCGGGAACGGGTTCGTGATCACGCATGGGGGTCACCGTAGCCGCCTCTGCACGTCTTGATTGCGTGCATTGATCAAATCAACATTGACAGAAAAGTAGTCAAGCATGGACAGTCGGATCAAGTCCAGGGAAGGAGAACCATGGCCATCAACAGGACCTCAACCCCACTCATCGACGCTCCGCGCGGTCTCGCCGGCGTCGTCGTCACCGAGACCGAGATCGGCGACGTCCGGGGGCGGGAGGGCTTCTACCACTACCGCCAGTACTCGGCGGTCGAACTCGCGCAGACCCGTGGGTTCGAGGACGTCTGGCATCTCCTGGTCCACGGCACGCTGCCGGACGCGGAGCGCCGCGCCGCCTTCACGGCGCAGACCGCGGAGCTGCGGCGGCTGCCCGAGGAGGTCCGGGCGGCACTGCCCGCGATCGCCGCGGCGAGCCGGCTCTCCGGCCCGCTGTCCGGGCTGCGCACGGCACTGTCGCTGCTGGGCTCGGCGCGGGGGCTGCGACCGGTGTACGACATCGACGCGGACCGGCGCCGCGCCGACACCGTGGCCGTCTGCGCGGCCGTACCCACACTGCTCACCGCGCTGTACCGGCTGGGGCAGGGCCTCGATCCGGTCGAGCCGCGCGAGGATCTCCCGTACGCGGCCAACTACCTGTACATGCTGGCCGGAGAGGAGCCCGAGCCGCGGCGGGCCCGTGCGGTCGAGCAATACCTGATCTCAACCATTGATCATGGATTCAATGCATCAACCTTCACCGCCCGTGTCATCGCCTCCACCGGTGCCGATGTGGCGGCCTGTCTGACCGGAGCCGTCGGCGCGCTGTCGGGGCCGCTGCACGGAGGCGCGCCCAGCCGGGCCCTGGACACCCTGGACGCCATCGGCACGCCGGAGCGGATCGACCCCTGGATACGTGAGCGGGTCCTCGCCGGGGACCGGATCATGGGCTTCGGGCACGCCATCTACCGCACGGAGGACCCCCGTTCGCGGATGCTGCGCGAGATCGCCCTCGGCTTCGGCGGTCCGCGGGTGGACTTCGCGGTGGAGGTCGAGCGCCGTGTCGAGACGATCCTCACCGAGCTGAAGCCCGGCCGTGAACTCCACACCAACGTCGAGTTCTACGCCGGAGTGGTCATGGAACTCTGCGGTCTGCCCCGCGAGATGTTCACCCCCACCTTCGCCGCCGCGCGGGTGGTGGGCTGGAGCGCCAACATCCTGGAGCAGGCGGCCGACTCGAAGATCATCAGGCCCGTGGCGCGATATGTGGGACCCCGGCCGCCGGTCCCGGTACCGGCCGTGCGCTGACCGTCGCGAGCCGACGGAACATCCCTCTTATGCTGGTCCGGCAGTCGGTCCACCCGGTCGATCCGGTCCACCGGACCCGCCCGGTCCACATGAGAGAGGTCACCCGTTGGGGAACAGCAGCGGTCCGCGGATTCCGGTCATCGTGCTCGCCGGATTCCTGGGCTCCGGGAAGACCACGCTCCTCAACCACCTCCTGCACCGCAGCGGCGGCAGCCGGATCGGGGCGATCGTCAACGACTTCGGCGCCATCGAGATCGACGCCATGGCCGTCGCGGGCGCCCTCGGCGACTCGACCGTCTCGCTCGGCAACGGCTGCCTGTGCTGCGCCGTCGACGCGAGCGAACTCGACCTCTACCTGGACCGGCTCGCCGCCCCGGACACCGGCATCGACGTGATCGTCATCGAGGCCAGCGGGCTCGCCGAACCGCAGGAACTCGTGCGGATGGTGCTGGCCAGCGAGCAGGAGAGGGTCGTCTACGGCGGCCTGGTCGAGGTCGTGGACGCCGCCGAGTTCGACGACACCCGGGCCCGGCACCCCGAGATCGACCGGCATCTGGCCCTCGCCGACCTGGTGGTCGTCAACAAACTCGACCGGGCCGCGGACAGCGAGCGCGTACTGGGCCTGGTGCGGTCCCTCACGGACCGTGCCGCGGTCGTCCCCGCCACCTACGGCCGGATCGACCCGGAGTTCCTCTTCGACTGCAAGCCGAACGAGGAGCGGATCGGGCAGCTGTCCTTCGACGACCTCCATGACGTCCACGAGCACACCGGGGACGACGACGCGCACACCGGCCATCTGCACGCCGGCTACGACAGCCTGTCCTTCGTCGCCGACCTGCCGATGGACCCCCGCAGGCTGATGCGGTTCCTGGACAGCCGCCCGGAGGGGCTGTACCGGATCAAGGGGTACGTCGGCTTCGGACCCCACGATCCCGTCAACCGGTACGCCGTCCACGCCGTCGGCCGGTTCCTGCGCTTCCACCCCGAGCCCTGGCCGTCCGCCGACGCCCGTCTCACCCAGCTCGTCCTGATCGGCTCCGGGATCGACGCCGGTGCCCTCGGCAAGGAACTGGAGGCGTGCAAGAACGACGCCCCACACGCCGACGAGCACGGCATGTGGGGCGTCCTGCGCTACGTACAGGGCCCGGACGACGCGGACCTGGAAGATCCGCCCGCCCTCAGCGTGGAAGATCCGGACCTGGAAGACCCAGACCTGGAAGATCCGCCCGCCTAGAACACCGGCCCGGCGACCACGGACACCGTCTTCGGCAGTGACGTGCCCGAGCCGTCCCGGCGCGGGTCCAGCTCCGGGAGGTCGACCGGCGTGCCGTTCCTCTGCGCCGCGCGTGCCGGAGCCGGGCCCGCCCAGGCCACCGACAGACAGTCCTCGCCCTTCAGGAACCGCTGGCAGCGCACGCCGCCCGTGGCCCGGCCCTTGCGCGGGTACTGGTCGAACGGGGTCAGCTTGGCCGTCGTCTGCACCGAGTCGTCCAGCGTGCCGCGCGAGCCCGCCACCGTGAACACCACCGCGTCGACCGCCGGGTCGACGGCCGTGAAGGAGATGACCTTCGCGCCCTCGGTGAGCTTGACGCCCGCCATACCGCCCGCCGGGCGGCCCTGCGGACGCACGATGGACGCCTGGAACCGCAGCAGCTGCGCGTCATCGGTGATGAAGACCAGGTCCTCCTCGCCGGTACGCAGCTCCACCGCGCCGACGATCCGGTCGCCCTCCTTGAGGGTGATGACCTCCAACTCGTCCTTGTTGGACGGGTAGTCGGGCACCACACGCTTGACGACACCCTGCTCGGTGCCGAGGGCGAGGCCGGGCGACGACTCGTCCAGCGTGGTCAGGCAGACCACCGTCTCGTCGTCCTCCAGGGAGACGAATTCCGTCAGCGGCGCGCCTCCCGAGAGGTTCGGCGCCCCCGTGGCCTCCGGCAGCTGGGGCAGGTCGACCACGTTGACCCGCAGCAGCCGGCCCGTCGAGGTCACCGCGCCGATCTCGCCGCGCGCGGTCGCCGGCACCGCGGAGGCGATCAGGTCGTGCTTGGCGCGCTTGGCGCCCTTCTGCTCCGGGAACGCCTCGTCGGTCGCCGTACGGGCCAGCAGACCCGTCGAGGACAGCAGCACCCGGCACGGGTCGTCGGCGACCTGCAGCGGCACGGCGGCCACCGGGGTGCCCGCGGACTCCAGCAGGACCGTACGCCGGTCGGTGCCGAACTTCTTGGCCACGGCGGCCAGTTCGGCCGAGACGAGCTTGCGCAGCTCCGCGTCGGACTCCAGGATCCGGGTCAGCTCCTCGATCTCCGCGGTGAGCCGGTCCTTCTCCGCCTCCAGCTCGATGCGGTCGTACTTGGTGAGCCGGCGCAGCGGCGTGTCGAGGATGTACTGCGTCTGCACGTCGCTCAGCGAGAAGCGCTCCATCAGGCGCTCCTTGGCCTGCGCGGAGTTCTCGCTGGACCGGATCAGCCGGATGACCTCGTCGATGTCGACCAGCGCGGTGAGCAGGCCCTCGACCAGGTGCAGCCGGTCGCGGCGCTTGCCGCGACGGTACTCGCTGCGGCGCCGCACGACGTCGAAGCGGTGGTCGAGATAGACCTCCAGCAGCTCCTTCAGGCCCAGCGTGAGCGGCTGGCCGTCCACCAGCGCCACGTTGTTGATGCCGAAGGTCTCCTCCATCGGAGTCAGCTTGTACAGCTGCTCCAGGATCGCCTCCGGCACGAAGCCGTTCTTGATCTCGATGACCAGGCGCAGGCCGTGCTCGCGGTCGGTGAGGTCCTTGACGTCGGCGATGCCCTGGATCTTCTTCGCGTTGACCATGTCCTTGATCTTCGCGATGACCTTCTCGGGGCCGACCGTGAAGGGAAGCTCGGTGACGACGAGGCCCTTGCGGCGGGCGGTCACGGTCTCCACGGACACCGTCGCGCGCATCTTGAACGTGCCGCGGCCGGTCGCGTACGCGTCGCGGATGCCGTCCAGGCCGACGATCCGGCCGCCGGTGGGCAGGTCGGGGCCCGGGACGTGCTTCATCAGCGCGTCCAGGTCCGCGTTCGGATACCGGACCAGGTGGCGGGCGGCAGCGATGACCTCGCCCAGGTTGTGCGGCGGCATGTTCGTCGCCATGCCGACCGCGATCCCCGAGGAGCCGTTCACCAGCAGGTTGGGGAAAGCGGCGGGCAGCGCCACCGGCTCCCGCTCCTGGCCGTCGTAGTTGGGCGCGAAATCGACCGTGTCCTCATCGATCGACTCGGTCATCAGGCTCGTCGCCTCGGCCATGCGGCACTCGGTGTACCGCATCGCGGCGGGCGGGTCGTCATTGCCCAGCGAGCCGAAGTTGCCGTGGCCGTCGACCAGCGGCACGCGCATGGAGAACGGCTGGGCCATGCGCACCAGGGCGTCGTAGATCGACGCGTCGCCGTGCGGGTGCAGCTTGCCCATGACCTCGCCGACGACACGCGCGCACTTCACATAGGCGCGGTCCGGGCGGACGCCCATCTCGTTCATCTGATAGACGATGCGGCGGTGCACCGGCTTGAGGCCGTCACGGGCGTCCGGCAGGGCGCGCGAGTAGATGACCGAGTACGCGTACTCGAGGTAGGAGCCACGCATCTCGTCCACGACGTCGATGTCGAGGATCCTCTCCTCGAACGAGTCGTCGGGCGGCGGGGTCTTCGTGCTGCGGCGGGCCATCGCTGCCGGCTCCTTGCTGAAGCGATTGACGGATCTGACGCCGACCATTGTGGACCGCGGCACTGACAACCCGTGCCACGACCCGGTCCCAGAAGGTCCCGGCGGTGTCCGGAAGGCATCCGCGGGCCGCCGCGGGGCGGACGCGGGGACGCCGCGCGATCGCTGTGGGCGTACGTCCCGCGGGAACTTCGCCGACGCCCCCCACGTGTTGCATACAGTGGCAGGAACGGCAGGAAAACCGCGGTGTGCACAACCGCCTCCGCTCGCGAAGGGACGTACATGCCCATGGGTCACACGACCACAGCCGAGGCAGGCTCCGGGGGCCTGACAGCGACCGAGCACCGCCTGGCCAACGGTCTGCGCGTGGTGCTCTCCGAGGACCACCTGACCCCGGTGGCGGCGGTCTGTCTCTGGTACGACGTCGGCTCCCGCCATGAAGTCAAGGGACGTACCGGCCTGGCTCACCTTTTCGAGCACCTGATGTTCCAGGGCTCGGCCCAGGTCAAGGGCAACGGTCACTTCGAGCTCGTACAGGGCGCCGGCGGCTCGCTCAACGGCACCACCAGCTTCGAGCGCACCAACTACTTCGAGACCATGCCCGCCCACCAGCTCGAACTCGCGCTCTGGCTGGAGGCCGACCGCATGGGTTCGCTGCTGGCCGCCCTGGACGACGAGTCCATGGAGAACCAGCGGGACGTGGTCAAGAACGAACGCCGCCAGCGCTACGACAACGTGCCCTACGGCACCGCGTTCGAGAAGCTGACCGGCCTGTCGTACCCGGAGGGCCACCCCTACCACCACACGCCGATCGGCTCGATGGCGGACCTGGACGCGGCGACCCTGGAGGACGCCCGCCAGTTCTTCCGCACCTACTACGCGCCGAACAACGCGGTCCTCTCCGTGGTCGGCGACATCGACCCGGTGCAGACCCTCGCCTGGGTCGAGAAGTACTTCGGCTCGGTCTCCGCGCACGACGGCAAGCCCGCCCCCCGCGACGGCTCCCTGCCGGACGTCATCGGCGAGCAGAAGCGCGAGGTCGTCGTGGAGGAGGTCCCGGCGCGCGCCCTGATGGCCGCCTACCGGCTCCCGCAGGACGGCACGCGCGCGTGCGACGCGGCCGACCTCGCCCTGACCGTCCTCGGCGGCGGTGAGTCCTCCCGCCTGTACAACCGGCTGGTGCGCCGTGACCGTACGGCCGTCGCGGCCGGCTTCGGCCTGCTGCGCCTCGCCGGCGCGCCCTCCATGGGCTGGCTGGACGTGAAGACCTCCGGTGACGTCGAGGTGCCGGTCATCGAGGCCGCCATCGACGAGGAGCTGGCCCGGTTCGCCGAGGAGGGCCCCACGCCCGAGGAAATGGAGCGCGCCCAGGCCCAGTTGGAGCGCGAGTGGCTGGACCGGCTCGGTACGGTCGCCGGCCGCGCCGACGAACTGTGCCGGTTCGCCGTCCTGTTCGGCGACCCGCAGCTCGCCCTCACCGCCGTCCAGCGCGTCCTGGAGGTGACCCCGAAGGAGGTCCAGGAGGTCGCCAAGGCCCGTCTGCGCCCCGACAACCGCGCGGTCCTGGTCTACGAACCGAAGTCCCCGGAAGCAGCCCCCGACGCCGACGTCCCTGAGGACCCGGAGCAGGAAGCGACCGTAGAGGCCGGAAACGAGAACGAGGAGACGGCCAAGTGACCGAGCTCGCCACGATGGACTTCCACCCCCAGCCACAGCCCGGCGAGGCCAAGCCGTGGGCGTTCCCGGCGCCCGAGCGGGCCGCGCTCGACAACGGCCTGACGGTGCTGCGCTGCCACCGTCCCGGCCAGCAGGTCGTCGCCGTGGAGGTGCTGCTGGACGCCCCCCTGGACGCCGAGCCGGCCGGCCTGGACGGCGTCGCCACGATCATGGCGCGGGCCTTCTCGGAGGGCACCGACCAGCACTCCGCCGAGGAGTTCGCCGCCGAGCTGGAGCGCGCGGGCGCCACGCTCGACGCGCACGCCGACCACCCGGGCGTCCGCCTCAGCCTGGAGGTGCCCGCCTCCCGGCTGGCCAAGGGCCTCGGTCTGCTCGCCGACGCCCTGCGCGCCCCGGCCTTCGCCGAGAGCGAGGTCGAGCGGCTGGTCCGCAACCGCCTGGACGAGATCCCGCACGAGCTGGCCAACCCCTCCCGCCGGGCCGCCAAGGAACTGTCCAAGGAACTGTTCCCGCAGACCTCGCGCATGTCGCGCCCGCGCCAGGGCACCGAGGAGACGGTCGAGAAGATCGACGCCGTCGCCGTACGCGCCTTCTACGACCGGCATGTACGCCCGGCGACGGCCACCGCGGTCGTCGTCGGTGATCTCACCGGTGTCGACCTGGACGCGCTGCTCGGCGACACCCTGGGCGCCTGGACCGGCACCCCGGGCGAGCCGCGGCCCGTGCCGCCGGTGACCGCCGACGACACCGGCCGCGTGGTCATCGTCGACCGCCCCGGCGCCGTGCAGACGCAGTTGCTCATCGGCCGTGTCGGCTCCGACCGGCACGACCGCGTGTGGCCCGCCCAGGTGCTCGGCACGTACTGCCTCGGCGGCACCCTCACCTCCCGCCTGGACCGCGTCCTGCGCGAGGAGAAGGGCTACACCTACGGTGTGCGCGCGTTCGGCCAGGTCCTGCGCTCCGCGCCCGCGTCCCCCGGCGGGGCCACGGGTGCCTCGATGCTCGCCATCAGCGGCTCCGTGGACACCCCCAACACCGGCCCGGCGCTGGACGACCTGTGGAAGGTGCTGCGCACCCTCGCCGCGGACGGCCTGACCGACGCCGAGCGGGACGTCGCGGTGCAGAACCTCGTCGGGGTGGCGCCGCTGAAGTACGAGACCGCGGCGGCTGTCGCGAGCACGCTGGCGGACCAGGTCGAGCAGTATCTGCCCGACGACTTCCAGGCGACGCTGTATCAGCAGCTGGCCGTGACGGGCACGGTGGAGGCCACGGCGGCCGTCGTGAACGCGTTCCCGGTGGACCGGCTGGTGACCGTCCTCGTCGGTGACGCCGCCGAGATCAAGGCGCCGGTGGAGGCGCTCGGCATCGGCGAAGTCACCGTCGTGTCCGCGGAGTAGCACACGCGGACGCCGCATGAGCGGACGCCGTATGCGCGAACGTTGCGCGCGCGGGGCCCTGACGACCTACGGGCCGTCAGGGCCCCGTTGCTCGACTCCCTTCCCCAGATGTCCGATTTGCGGCGGAGGTTGCCTGTCTGCCCTGTGGGATGCACTACAAAAGCCCGGATCCGTTTGGGATTGGAATCCGGGCTTCCGTAGCGTCGTCCAGGCTGTTCGTCAGTAGGCAGTGCGCCGCACCCGCGGCACCGGACAGCCATCGCCGAGTCCCCGTACGGCGCGAGCCAGGGGAGCCGGGGACCCACGCAGTCCCTGGGGTGAATCGGGCGCCCGCGCGTGTCGCGAGGGGGCCCGTAGGAGACCTTCCTGCTCCGAACCCGTCAGCTAACCCGGTAGGCGAGAGGGAAGGAAAGGACCAGCCACTTCATGGCGTTCATGTGCGCCACCGGGAAGCACCGCAAGCCCGGCCGGGTCAAGCGCACCACCGCTCAGGCGGCCGGTGTCGCGGCCCTCACCACCACCGGCGTCATCAGCACCCTCGCGATGTCCCCGGCGTCCGCCGCCGAGAACACCGTCGAGCAGACCGGCCTCACCCCGGTGATCACCGTCGGCGACGACATCGCCGAGCACATCGACGCGCAGGCCGCCGCCCAGAAGCAGGCCGCCGAGCAGAAGGCGGCCGAGCAGGCCGCGGCCAAGGCGGCGGCGGAACGGGCCAGGCAGGAGCGCGCGGCCAAGGCAAGTGCGGCCCGCGCGGCCGAGCGCGAGCGCCTGAACGCGTTCGTCGTCCCGATCGCGGACTCCTATGTCTCCACGGGCTACAAGGCCAGCAGCTCCCTGTGGTCCTCCGGCTCGCACACCGGTATCGACTTCCATGCGGCCAGCGGCACACCCGTCCACGCGGTCGGCATGGGCACCGTCGTCTCGACCGGCTGGGGCGGGGCGTACGGCAACCAGATCGTGATCCGCATGGCCGACGGCATGTACACCCAGTACGGTCACCTGTCGTCGATCGGCGTCTCGGCCGGCCAGCAGGTCACCCCGGGCCAGCAGATCGGCCTGTCCGGCGCCACCGGCAACGTCACCGGACCGCACCTCCACTTCGAGGCCCGTACGACCCCCGACTACGGCTCGGACGTCGACCCCGTCGCCTACCTCCGTAAGCACGGCGTGGACGTCTGAACCGGCGTATACGCGGTATCCGAGGCCCCGGCTCACCGAGCCGGGGCTTTCGCCGTTTTGCGTGCTGCGCGCCGGGCGGAGTGACCAAAAAATATCCATGGATTACGGCCCGCCGTCGGAAATTCCGGCGCCTTGGAATAGAGTCACGGAACAGGCGTCCATCGTCGGCGTTTCACGGGGATTAAGGCGGAGGTCGGTCATGCGTATTCCGGCGCACTCGGTATGCACGGCGATCCGGGACGACATCGTCGCCGGAGTCCACGCGCGCGGCGGCCGCCTCACCGAGGAAGTCCTGGCCCGCCGCTACGGCGTCTCGCGCGTCCCCGTCCGCGAGGCCCTGCGCACCCTGGAGGCGGAGGGTTTCGTGGTGACCCGCCGGCACGCGGGCGCGTGCGTGGCCGAGCCGACCGAGCAGGAGGCCGCCGACCTGCTGGACATGCGCATGCTCCTGGAACCGCTCGGCGCCGCCCGAGCCGCGCAGCGACGCTCGGAGGCCCATCTGAAGGTACTGCGCGGCCTGGTCAGGCTGGGCCAGGAGCGGGCCAGGCGGGGACACAGCGAGGATCTGCGCTCACTCGGCGGCTGGTTCCACGAGACCCTCGCCCAGGCCTGCTGCAGCCCCTCGTTGACCACGATGCTCACCCAGCTGCGCCACAAGATCGCCTGGATGTACGCGGTGGAGACGTCGCCGAGCCCGGTGGACTCCTGGGCGGAGCACGGTGCCATCGTCGACGCGGTGGCGCGCGGCGACGGTGAGCGCGCGCGGGCGGTCACGGCGCTGCACACCGAGCGCGCGACGGCCGCGCACCGGCTGCGATTTCCCGGGGCCGCGGAGCGTGTGAGGACTTCGCAACACGCCGTAAACATGTCGGGCCTTCGGCATTAACACGGTCGCCGTATACAAAGAAGGGATATTCGGCGGCGGTGTATTTCCGCTGCGGAAATTCCGGTGTGCGCGCAATGGGCTCGGAAAGCGCGGAGCCGCGCCGCCCGAAAAGGGCGGCGCGGCTCCGTCATGTCCGTGCGTCCGATGCTCAGACGGTCTCGGGCAGTTCCTCAAGGCCCTCGGAGACCAGCTTCGCCAGACGGTCGAGGGCGGCGTCCGCGCCCTCGGCGTCGGAGGCGAGGACGATCTCCTCGCCACCCTGGGCGCCCAGGCCCAGGACGGCCAGCATGGAGGCCGCGTTGACGGGGTTGCCGTCAGCCTTGGCGATCGTCACCGGGACGCCTGCGGCCGTGGCGGCTCGGACGAAGATGGAAGCGGGGCGGGCGTGGAGACCCTCGGCCCAGCCGACGTTGACGCGGCGCTCAGCCATGTGTTGCTGCCCTTCAGTCTTCAGGGTTGTCTAGACCAGTTTCCCATATCGTGAAGCATGCCCGGATCGGACCTTCGTCCTGTTCCGGAGTGCCGTCGGACCGCGGCCTCGGTCCGACCTACGTCCCCCACAGACTGCCCCGCGCCGTTGTCGTACGCGAGCCGTACTCTGGGGCCCATGCAGAGCCCGGCGGACCGGCAGGACCGGCACGAGTACCCCGCCCACTGGGAGGCGGACGTGGTGCTGCGCGACGGCGGCACCGCGCGCATCCGGCCCATCACCGTTGATGACGCCGACCGCCTGGTCAGCTTCTACGAGCAGGTCTCGGCCGAGTCGAAGTACTACCGCTTCTTCGCGCCGTACCCACGCCTGTCCGCCAAGGACGTCCACCGCTTCACGCACCACGACTTTGTGGACCGGGTGGGACTCGCGGCCACCATCGGCGGCGAGTTCATCGCCACCGTACGCTACGACCGCATCGGCGCCGACGGCATGCCCGCCTCCGCGCCCGCCGACGAGGCCGAGGTCGCCTTCCTCGTGCAGGACGCGCACCAGGGCCGCGGCGTCGCCTCCGCGCTGCTGGAGCACATCGCGGCCGTCGCCCGCGAGCGCGGCATCCGCCGCTTCGCCGCCGAGGTGCTGCCCGCGAACACCAAGATGATCAAGGTGTTCACGGACGCCGGCTACACCCAGAAGCGCAGCTTCGAGGACGGTGTCGTCCGGCTGGAATTCGACCTCGAACCCACCGATCGCTCCCTCGCCGTGCAGCGCGCCCGGGAGCAGCGCGCCGAGGCCCGCTCGGTCCGACGGCTGCTCGCGCCCGGCTCCGTGGCGGTCGTCGGCGTCGGCCGCGCCCCCGGCGGGGTCGGCCGCAGCGTCCTCGGCAACATCCGGGGCGCCGGCTACGGCGGCCGGCTGCACGCCGTGAACGCGGCCTTCCCCGAGGGCCTGAAGGAGATCGACGGGGTGCCGGCGTACCGCTCTGTGCGGGACATCGAGGACCCCGTCGACCTCGCCGTCGTCGCCGTACCGGCCGATCATGTGCCGGCGGTGGTCGCGGAGTGCGGTGAGCACGGGGTGCAGGGGCTCGTCGTGCTCTCCTCCGGATACGCCGAGAGCGGGCCCGAGGGGCGCGAGCGGCAGCGGGCGCTGGTGCGCCACGCGCGCGCGTACGGCATGCGGATCATCGGCCCGAACGCCTTCGGGATCATCAACACCGCGGCGGACGTCCGGCTGAACGCCTCCCTGGCCCCGGAGATGCCCCGCCCCGGCCGCATCGGGATGTTCGCCCAGTCCGGCGCCATCGGTATCGCCCTGCTCTCCCGGCTGCACCGGCGCGGCGGAGGGGTCACCGGGGTCACGGGCGTGTCCACGTTCGTCTCCGCCGGCAACCGTGCGGACGTCTCCGGCAACGACGTACTCCAGTACTGGTACGACGACCCGGAGACCGACGTCGCCCTCATGTACCTGGAGTCCATCGGCAACCCCCGCAAGTTCACCCGCCTCGCCCGGCGGACGGCGGCGGCCAAGCCGCTGGTCGTCGTGCAGGGCGTCGGGTCCGTGCCCCAGGGACACGCGGTCCGGGCGACCCGGCTGCCGCCCGCCACCGTCTCCGCGCTGCTGCGCCAGACCGGGGTGATCCGGGTCGACACCATCACGGAGCTGGTCGACGCGGGGCTGCTGCTCGCGCGCCAGCCGTTGCCCGCCGGGCCCAGGGTGGCGATCCTGGGCAACTCCGAATCGCTGGGCGCGCTGACGTACGACCGCTGTCTCGCCGAGGGCCTGCGCCCGTCACGGCCGCTGGACCTGACGACCGGGGCGACCGCGGAGGGCTTCCACGGGGCGCTGGCGCGGGCCCTGGCCGACGACACGTGCGACTCCGTCGTGGTGACGGCGATCCCCGCCATCGGGGAAGCGTCGCCCGGGGACGCGGAGCTGGCTGAGGCGTTGAGGTCCGCGGCGGCCGCGGTGCCCGGCAAGCCGGTGCTGGTGGTGCATGTGGAGCTCGGGGGGCTTGCCGAGGCGTTGTCGGCAGCGGCGAGCACGGCACCGCAGGCCGTCGAGAAGGCACTCGGCACCGCGGTGGCGGTACCCGCGAAGGCCGCCGCGGCAGCCGACGCCCAAGCCGGCCCCTCCGCCGTGGCGAGCCCCCCTGAAGGCACCCGGCTCATCCCCGCCTACCCCGCCGCCGAACGCGCGGTGCGGGCGCTCGCCGAAGCCGTTCGGTACGGGCAGTGGCGGCGGGAGGCCATGGACCCGGGGAAGGTGCCCGAGTACGAGGACATCGACGAGAAGGGGGCCGCGCGGCTGATCGGTGCGCTGCTCGCGCGCGGGGAAGGGTTCACGATCTCCGGCGCGGAGATCTGCGACCTGCTCGGCGCATACGGCATCTCCGTGCGGCGCGCGCTGCCCGCCCTCACCCCCGACGCCGCCGGCGAGGCCGCCCGCGCCCTCGGCTACCCGGTCGCCCTCAAGGCCACCGCCCCGCACCTCAGGCACCGCGCCGACCTCGGCGGCGTACGCCTGGACCTCGCGGACGAGGAGCAACTGCGCCGGGCCTACGCCGAGTTGACGGAGCTGTTCGGGAGACCGGAAGAGCTGCGGCCGGTGGTGCAGGGCATGGCACCGCGCGGCGTCGACACCGTCGTACGCGCGGTGATCGATCCGGCGGCCGGGGCCGTGCTGTCCTTCGGGCTCGCCGGGGCCGCCTCGCAACTGCTCGGGGACATGGCGCACCGGCTCGTCCCGGTCACCGACCGGGAGGCGACCTCGCTGGTGCGGTCGATCCGCACGGCACCACTGCTGTTCGGCTGGCGCGGCTCCACCCCCGTGGACACCCCGGCGCTGGAGGAGCTGCTGCTGCGGGTGTCCCGGCTGGTCGACGACCACCCGGAGGTGGTCGCGGTCACCCTGGAGCCGGTCGTCGTCGCCCCGCACGGCGTGAGCGTCCTCGGCGCGACGGTACGGCTCGCGCCGCCGCCCGCCCGCGACGACCTGGGTCCGCGCACGATGCCGGCGTACTGAGTGAGGGGAGGGGAGGGGAGGGGAAAGCGCGTGGGCAGGCCGCGTCCGGTCTCGGCGACTGGCCTGGACCCCCCTTGCCCACGGATTAGGATGGACGCCATGGCCAAGACCAGTACGACGACCCAGGGGCTGCGCGCGGCGATCGAGCGCAGCGGCTACTACCCGGCCCTCGTGGCCGAGGCGGTGGAGGCCGCTGTGGGCGGCGAGCCCATCCGGTCGTACCTGGTCCATCAGGAGACCACGTTCGACCAGAACGAGGTCCGCCGGCATGTGACGGTGCTGGTCCTCACCGGCAACCGCTTCATCGTCAGCCACACCGACGAGCAGGCCGCCGACAGCACCTCCCCGACGCCGTACGCCACCACCTCCACCGAGTCCGTGAAGCTCGGCCGGATCTCCTCGGTCGTGGTCAGCCGCGTGGTCGCGAACCCCGAGCAGTACAAGCCGGGCACACTGCCCCGCGAGATCGTGCTGACCATCGGCTGGGGTGCGGTGAGCCGCATCGACCTGGAGCCCGCCGCCTGCGGCGACCCCAACTGCGACGCCGACCACGGCTACACGGGCAGCTCCACGGCGGACGACCTCAGCCTGCGCGTCAGCGAGGCCGGGGACGGCCCGGAGACGGTGCGCCAGGCGCTCGCCTTCGCGCAGGCCATCTCGGAGGCGACCGCGGACACCACCCGCTGATGTCCCAGCTCTCCGCCTGGGACCACCCGGAACCCCTCGCCCTGCACACCGCGCCGCTGCCCGAGTACGGCACCGGCTCCCTCGCCGACCTGCTGCCCACCCTGGCCGCCGGCCTGGGCGTCCCCGGCCCGAGGGCCACGATCGGGGAACTGACCGCGGCCGACCGGGTCTGTGTCTTCCTGGTCGACGGGCTCGGCTGGGAACAGCTGAAGGCCCACCCCGACGAGGCCCCCTTCCTGAACTCGCTGCTCGGCAGCTCGCGCGGCGGCACCGGCCGCCCGCTCACCGCCGGCTACCCGGCGACCACCGCGACCTCCCTGGCCTCCGTCGGCACCGGCCTGCCGCCCGGCGCCCACGGCCTGCCCGGCTACACCGTGCGCGACCCGGCCACCGGCGGGCTGATGAACCAGCTCCGCTGGCAGCCGTACACCGACCCGCACTCCTGGCAGCCGTATCCCACGGTCTTCCAGCTGGCCCACGCGGCCGGAGTGCACACCGCGCAGGTGACCTCGCCCGCCTTCGAGCACACCCCGCTCACCAAGATCGCGCTGAGCGGCGGCGGCTTCCACGGCCGGCTGAGCGGCGAGGACCGCATGGACCTCGCGGCCGGGCAACTGGCCGCAGGGGACCGCTCGCTGGTCTACACGTACTACTCCGAGCTGGACGGCGCCGGACACCGCTACGGCGTCGCCTCCGACACCTGGCGCGGCCAGCTGATGTACGTCGACCGGCTCGCCCAGCGCCTGGCCGAGCAACTGCCGCCGCGCAGCGCGCTCTACGTCACCGCCGACCACGGCATGGTCGACGTCCCGTTCGACGACGAGCACCGCATCGACTTCGACACGGACTGGGAGCTGCGCGCCGGGGTCGCCCTGCTGGGCGGCGAGGGGCGGGCGCGGCATGTGTACGCGGTGCCGGGCGCCGAGAGCGACGTACTGACCGTCTGGCGCGAGGTGCTCGGGGAGCAGTTCTGGGTGGCCTCGCGGGACGAGGCGATCGCGGCGGGCTGGTTCGGGCCGCGGATCGACGAGCGGGTGTACGCCCGGCTCGGCGACGTGATCGCGGCCGCGCACGACGACGTCCTGATCATCGCCACCGAGCGGGAGCCGAAGGAGTCGGCGCTGGTCGGCAACCATGGCTCGATGACGCCCGCCGAGCAGCTGGTCCCGCTGCTCGAAGTACGTTCCTGACGCCCCCTGCCCCGACCACTCACCGAAAGGTGCTCAACTCCTCATGCCCGAGCTGGTGTTCTTCTCCGGAACGATGGACTGCGGGAAGTCGACTTTGGCGCTGCAAATCGGCCATAACCGGTCGGCCAGGGGACTCCAGGGTGTGATCTTCACGCGAGACGACCGTGCGGGGGAGGGGAAGCTGTCGTCGCGGCTGGGGTTGGTGACCGAGGCGGTGGAGGCGGGCCCGGGCCGGGATCTGTACGGCTATGTGGTGGAGCAGCTGTCGCGGGGCGGAAAGGTCGACTACGTGATCGTGGACGAGGCACAGTTCCTTGCGCCGGAGCAGATCGACCAGCTGGCCCGCATCGTCGATGATCTGGATCTGGACGTCTTCGCGTTCGGTATCACCACCGACTTCCGTACCCGGCTCTTCCCCGGCTCCCAGCGGCTGATCGAGCTGGCCGACCGGCTGGAGACGCTGCAGGTCGAGGCGATGTGCTGGTGCGGTGCCCGGGCGACGCACAACGCGCGGACGGTGGGCGGGGAGATGGTGGTCGAGGGCGAGCAGGTCGTGGTCGGAGACGTGAACCGGCCGACGGAGGACGTGGGGTACGAGGTGCTGTGCCGACGCCACCACCGCAGGCGGATGACGAGCGCCGCGGCTCGGGCAGTGGCGTTGTCCCCCGACGTGCTGCCGGTTGCCTCGGGTGACGTCGGGTTCGGCGACGGTGTGAGCAGCAAGGGGCTGCCCGGCGGCGCGACGGAGTGCCTTGAGGCCGACGTGGTAGAGGTTGATGATGTGGCTGCTTGAAGGGACCGAACGGTAAGCACGCACGTCCGGTGCGGTCCGGAGGGGGGCCACGCGGAAAAGGACCAGCTCGCAGCTCGGACCTCGCCGCGTGGCCGGCCCTATGCCCGAACCGCAACGCCACCTGCGGTCACTGCCGCGGAAGGACGTCACCGCCCGCGGTGCGCATCCTTCGCCACCGCACCGACCTCAGGAGCGGCAGGCGCACTCGCACGCTGCGATGTCCACCGACTTCCGCCCAGCCACCGATCCCGCCCTCATCATCCAGGGTTGGAAAGGGCTCACTGCTCGGCCCTCAATAATCGAGACAGCAACTTGGTCGTACACGGCCGGCATCACGACGCGAGTTACCATCGCGGCTGACGCGCTCCGCCTCGCTTTTCTCGCTCTTCCTCCCGTCCGATGCGTGCGTGTCTCGGTAGCCGGACTTCCCTCCCTTCTCCAGGAGTTGCCTCCATGACCCTGCTGACGACCTGGTCCGAGTCGGGCCCCGAGACCCTGGTCCGCCGAACCTCGGACCCCGCCGAGATCGCGGAGGCCCTCAAGCCGCTCGGTGTGCGCTACGAGCAGTGGCCGGTCCGCGAGGACGTGCCGTTCGACGCCGACAGCCAGACCGTGTTCGCCGCGTACGGCCCCGAGATCGACAAGCTGAACGCCGAGGAGGGCTTCACCACGGTCGACGTCCTCGGCCTGCACCCGAGCGACGATCCCGAGTACCCGGCGAAGGCGAAGGCCGCGCGGGAGAAGTTCCTGCAGGAGCACACCCACGACGACGATGACGAGGTCCGCTTCTTCGTCTCCGGCTCCGGCATCTTCTACCTGCACGTGAACGGTGAGGTGCACGCGGTGCTCTGCGAGAAGGGCGACCTGCTGGGCGTGCCGCGCGGCACCACACACTGGTTCGACATGGGCACGAAGCCGTCGTTCACCGCGATCCGCTTCTTCCACGAGGAGGACGGCTGGATCGGCAATTTCACCGGCTCGGCCATCTCCTTCCGCTTCCCGGACCACGACACGATCGCGGCCGGGTACGAGGCGGACAAGGGCGCCCGGTGACGCTGCACTTCGACGTGGACGCCGTGGTGCTCGACATCGAGGGCACCACGAGCGCCACAGGGTTCGTCGTGGACGTGCTGTACCCGTACTCGCGCGCTCGCTTCGCGGCGCTGCTCGCCGAGCGGAGCGGTGATCCGGAGGTGGCACGGGCGGTCGCGCAGGTCCGCGAGCTGACCGGCGACCCGCATGCCGACGCGGCCGCGGTGGAGAAGACCCTGGGCGCCTGGCTCGACGAGGACCGCAAGGCGACCCCGTTGAAGACCCTTCAGGGCCTGATCTGGTCGGAGGGCTTCGCGCGGGGAGACCTCGTCTCGCACTTCTACGACGACGTCGTACCGGCCCTGCGTGCCTGGCACGCGGCGGGCCTGCGGCTGTACGTCTACTCGTCCGGGTCGGTGGCGGCCCAGCGAGCGTGGTTCTCCTCGACCTCCGACGGGGACCTGCTGCCCCTGGTCCTCGGCCTGTACGACACCGGGAACGCCGGTCCCAAGCAGGAGCCGGAGTCGTACCGCCGTATCGCGGAGTCGACGGGTCTCGTGCCCGAGCGGCTCCTGTTCCTCTCCGACCGTCCCGGCGAACTGGACGCAGCCCGCGCTGCGGGCTGGCACACGGTCGGGATCCGGCGGCCCGGAGAGCCGTACTACGAGCAGGGCGTCGGCGACCACGCGCAGGCGGGGACTTTCGACGAGATCAGCGTCGGCACGACCAGGAGCACCGCATGACCGCAGACATCACCGCATCCGGCCTCCAAGAGGCGGGGGCGGTCCTCGCCGCCGAGTCCGTCCGGTTCGCCTCCTTCGGCTGGATGCGCGGCACGTCCGGCAACCTGTCCGTGGTGCTCTCCCGGGACCCGCTGCGGCTCGCGGTAACCGCGAGCGGCCACGACAAGGGTGAACTGACGGCTGCGGACGTGGTGTTGGTCGACGGGCAGGGAACCGCCGTGAACGGGGGCAGGCCGTCGGCGGAGGCCGAGCTGCACGCGCGCGTGGCCGCGCTGACGGGCGCGGGTGCGGTGGTGCACGTGCACACCGTGGCCTCGGTGGCGATGGGGCACCGGCAGCCGGGCGGGATCGTCTTCAAGGACCTGGAGATGCTCAAGGGCGTCGGACAGCCGGCCCATGACGTCGAGGTGACACTGCCGGTCATCGGCAACAGCCAGGACATGAAGGTGCTCGGGGACCGGCTGGAGGCGGCAAGGGATCCGCGAATGCCGGCGGTCGTCGTGGCCGGGCACGGGCTGTACGCCTGGGGCGCCGATCCACGGCAGGCCCGGCACCACACGGAAGTCGTGGAGTGGCTGCTGGAGTTGGAGCTGACGCGGCGATGAAACCCGCCGAAGGCCGCGGCCGGCCGGCCGCGGCCTTCGGCGGGTTCAGCCGTGGCCGTCGCCGTTTTTCAGGGCAGTCGGTTCCCGGGCAGCTCCCCTGCCGACACCTCCAGCACGCCCCGCTCCGTCACCAGTGCCGTCACCAGTCGGCCCGGCGTCACGTCGAACGCCGGATTGTGGCCGCGCGACCCGGCCGGAGCCGTGCGGACGCCTGCCCACTCCAGTATCTCGTCCTCGCCGCGGAGTTCGATGTGGATGTCGTCGCCGGTCGCCGTCGCCAGGTCGACCGTCGTCGTCGGCGCCGCCACCAGGAACGGGATCCCGGCGTAGGCGCACGCCAGAGCCACGCCCACCGTGCCCACCTTGTTCGCCGTGTCGCCGTTGGCGGCGATCCGGTCGGCGCCGACGATCGCCGCGTCGACCTCGCCGCGCAGGACGGTACCGGCGGCCGCTCCGTCGGCCTGCACGTAGTGCGGGATGCCCTCCTGGACGAGTTCCCAGGCGGTCAGCCGGGAGCCCTGGAGCAGCGGGCGCGTCTCGTCCGCGTAGACGACCTCCAGGCGTCCGCGCGCGTGCAGTTCGCGGATGACGCCGAGCGCCGTGCCCCAGCCGGCCGTGGCCAGCGCGCCCGTGTTGCAGTGGGTGAGGATCCTCAGCGGCCGGTCCTCGCGGGCCTTCTTCAGCAGCCAGTCGGCGCCGAACGCTCCCATCGCCCGGTTGGCCTCGACGTCTTCGCGCTGGACGGCGGCGGCCTCCTCCAGCACGGCGCCGAGGCCGTCGGCGAAGCGGGTCATGACCCGGTCCACGCACACCATCAGGTTGACCGCGGTCGGACGGGCCTCGCGTATGCGGGCCACGGCCGTGCGCACCTCGGCCTTGCTCCAGCCCTCCCGCTCGCCCTGGAGCAACGCGAGGGCGACGCCGTAGGCGCCCGCCGCCCCGATCGCGGGAGCGCCGCGCACCACGAGCCGCCGGATCGCGTCCACCAGTGTGTCCACATCCTGGACGTTCACCGTCCCGGTGCGGTGCGGCAGTTGTGTCTGGTCGAGCAGCGCGAGTCCGGTTCCCGTCCAGTCGACGGCGCGCAGTTCCTGGGACATAACGGGACGCTCCTGATGTTTCGACAGTGTCCGCCACCGTACATGACCTGGGAGAACCACAGTTCGAGACCGGTGGGCGGTTGGCCGCCCGTTCCGTGCACCGAGGTGCCGCGCTCGCCGCCGGAACCGGCCTGCTCGCCAACGGATCGGTCGACCTGACCGTCCGCCACGATGAGATCCACGCCCCGGCCGGCTGTCAGTCGGCGCTGCTGGCATGATCGGTCAGTCGGTCAAGGAAGCCGTCGACCGTGACCACGGGGGTCGGCCAACCGAGTCGTTGGCCGAGCCGGGTTATCTGGGGCTGCTCGAAGGCGGATACGGGCGGGTCGACGGCTCCCTCCAGCCAGTGCTCCACCGGACCGTCCCATTGCACGCGGCCTTCGGCGAGGACGACGACCCGGTCGAAGTTCTCCGCGCAGAAGTCCGTGTCATGGGTGATGGCGATGATCGTCTTTCCCTGGGAGTGCAGACCCCTCAGGAGCTCTTCGAGCAGCGTGACGGAGCGGTGGTCCTGGCCGGTGGTGGGCTCGTCCAGCACGATGATGGGCGTGTCCATCGCAAGGACTGAGGCGAGGGCGACCCGTTTGCGTCCGCCGAACGACAGATGGCGTGGGTGGCTGTCCGCTTCGCCGGTCAGGCCGGTGACCCGTAGTGCCCACTCCGTAAGGGCCGTCCGGCGGTCTGCGGGGAAACCGAGGTTGCGAGGGCCGAAGCCGACTTCCTTGGCCACCGTGGCGGCGTGCAGTTGGGCGTCCGGGTTCTGGAACACGAAGCCCACGCTCCGGGCCAGATCGGCGATCCCGAGCCCGGCGGCATCGCGGCCGTTCACCTCGACCCTCCCTGACGTGGGGCGGGCGATACCTATCAGATGTCGGGCCAGTGTGCTCTTGCCCGCCCCGTTGGGACCCACGACCGCCACACGTTCGCCGGCCTTGACGGTCAGCGAGACGCCTGCGAGCGCGGTCATTCCGTTCGGGTAGCGATGGACCAGGGAATCGATGTGCAGCACCATCACAGGCCTCCGGCGGTTCTCGCGCCCTTCAGCGCGGCGTCGAACCCCTCCGCGGCCGCTTCCAGGGTCACGGGCAGCGGACGGTCCGCCTCCCACAGGCCGCGCTCGACGGCCTGTCGTGCGGCCGTCGTGTAGCGCAGTGGGGCCACGCCCCAGTCGGCGAGCCGCGGGTCGGTGAGGACGTCGTCCGGCTGCCCGTCGGCGGCGATCCGTCCCTCGTCCAGGACCAGGACACGGTCCACGCACCGGGCCGGCCGTTCCATCCGGTGCTCGAACAGGATGACGGTGACGCCCTGCGTCCGCAGGGTCTCCAGCGCGTCGAACACCACGCCGGCCCCCACCGCGTCCAACTGGGAGGTCGGTTCGTCGAGCACCATGACGGCCGGCCTCATCACCAACGCCGATCCGATGGCCAGAAGTTGCTGCTGCCCGCCGGACATCTCGTAGGGGGACAGGTCTGCGAGGGCGGTGAGCCTCAGGTCGGCCATGACCTGCTCGACCCGCCGAACCATCTCGGCCCGGTCGACGCCGAGGTTCTCCAGACCGAAGGCGATTTCCTCGCGCAGTGAGAACCGTGCTCCCGACAGCTGATTGAACGGATTCTGCATGACCAGGGCGACTTCTCCGACCAGTTCGGACGCCGGAGTCTCCGCCAGCATCCGGCTGCCGATCCGCGCCCACCCCGTGGTCTCGCCGCCGGTCATGTGCGGGACCACTCCGCTGATCACTCCGGCGAGTGTGCTCTTGCCTGCGCCGTCCGCACCGACGACGGCGCAGATCTGACCACGCGGCACGATGAAATCGATCTTCTGGAGGGCGGGCCGGGAGCCGGTCGGATAGGTGAGGGAGAAATCCCTGAATTCGATCACCGGAGCACTCCGAGTACGTTGGCGACGACAGCGGTGAGCGCGCAGAGCTCCATGGCGGCCCGGGCTGCACGCTGTGCCGTGCTGTCCGGCACCTCGGTCAGATACGTGCAATGGCGCGTGGTGCCGAATCCCCGGGTCTCCATGGCCACCGCGCGGTCCCCTACGTCGGTGAGGGCGCCGAGGATCAGCGGCCCGGCCATGGGAACCAGAGCCCGGACCCGGCCACGCAACCCTGTGACCGACAGGCCGCGCGCCTGCTGAGCGTGCATGATTCCCTGTGCTCGGCCGGCGAGGGCAGGCGCGATCTGCAAGGCGGCCGAGACGACGTAGACCGTCTTCGGAGACATGCCGCGCTGTGTCATCGCGCTCATCATCGTGCCGGGGCGGGTGGTGAGGAGAAGCAAGAAAAATCCCCCCATGAGCACCATGACCCGCAGGGCTGTCTGGGTGGCAAAAACCAGGCCCTCGTACTTCAATTCCAGAGGGCCAATTCCAGCCACCACCCGGTGAGCGCCGGGATAAAAGAATCCCTGCATCAGACAGACCGTGAGGGCGACGGGAACCCACAGAGCGAGAAACGTCGGGAAAAATTTACGCTGCGTTCCCGAAACGATCACCATGGGGACTATCGCGACACAGAAGAGCAATGGCGGCCACCAGATCATGGTGAAGGCGAATGCGGATACGGTCACCGTGACCGCGAAAACCAGCTTCGTGAGGGGATTCAGGCGATGCACGGGCGAGTCGCCGACAGCGTGCGAGGACATATCCATGCGGTCACGCTCTATTCGACGCTGGGTGGCGAACCGTCAGCACGCCATGCCGCTGAACAAACGGGAAACGGTGGACGTAGCCCGGAGGAAGGCCCGCCAGCAGAGTCAGGGCCAGTGCCACGGTCAGCGCCTTGTCCAGGGGATCCGCGACCAGCCCTTGCAGACTGGCGGCCTTCAGCATGCTGTTTCCGTAGGCCTGAAACGTCGCGATGACCACTGATTGCCCCACCGATCCACCTGCGTTACCGAAGACGAAGGCAGTAATGGGGGCGGAGACCACGCCGGCGGCCACGCCGATCACACCCCCCGCGAGCAGGGAGGTCGGGACGCGCCGGAACCAGCCGGCCCGCGCCAGCATTCCCGCGACGAAACCGATCAGGGCGGCGGTGACCGCGTAGGGCAGAGCTCCGGGAGTGATGGTCATTCCGACGACGATGCTGGCCAGCGCACCCGTGGCCGCGCCTGCGGCAGGTCCGGCCAGGATACCGACGAGCACGGTGCCGATCGAGTCGAGTTGGAGTGGCAGGCCGCTGAAGTAGACGATCTTTCCCATCACGATATTGATGGTGATCGCCACAGGGATCAGCGCCACGGTCGTCGTCGGCAGCTCTGCCATGGCGCCGGAGACGATCAGCATCGCCCCGAGAGCGTAGCCGCACAACGCCAGAAGGGCGGCCGGACCGCCCACTCCGCCGTGCACGGAGTCGGGTTTGGCTGAAATTAGCCCCCCATAGGTGATGGCGATAATTGCCGTGCCGCTCCCAATACGCCAACGTGGAGAGATATGCCAAGATTTTAACGAGATTGAGCCCATCACCTGCACTATCACCCCCGTGTACCGGCCAAGCACTTCGCTGTCGGCCATCATCCAGAATGCGCGTTGCTCGTGTCAATACCTGACTTGTGTCCGACTGGGGGCTGCCTTACCCCGCTCGATGGATGGCGAAACGCCGTTGACAAATGAAGAATTGCGACGCTCTACTTGATCGAAACCGAGCTCGCCGCATGCGCCCCTTTGTCCCGTTTCGGCGTGGGGTGGCGAGTTTTTCGTCAATCGTGAGAACGGGGACGGTGTCATGGGAAATTATCAATCCTTTGCGGATTCGTACACAGCAGGGCTGCGGAACGTACTTGTCGACGGCAGTAAAGTTGCCTCGGTGCGCGATCCGCTGTCCAAGGCCTCGGACTTCGGCCGGAATGACCGCCCGTACCGCGAACTTCTGGCCTACCAGAGCCGCATCGCCGACCCGACCTCCTGTCTCGCAGTCACCCCGCACCTTCCGGTCAATCTCTCCTACTGTTTCGGCCTGCTCGCCTGGTCCCTGGACGGTCGCAACGACGTGGACACGCCGGCGTACTACCGCCGTGGTGCCCATGAGTACTCCGACGACCAACACACCCTGAGCGGCGCCTTCGGGCACCGGCTGCTGACCTCCAAGGGGAACCAGCTCAAGGAAGTTGTCGGCCGTATCGAGCGGGACCCCGCCCACCGGCGTGCGTTCGCCCTGGTGCTGGAGCCCGAGGACAACTTCCGCCAGTCGCGGGAGTACCCGTGTGCCGTGGGCGTCCACCTCTTCCTCCGGGACGGCGCGCTCACCTGGATCACCGTCATGCGGGCCCAGCAGGCGTTGACGGTCCTGCCGTACGACGCCTTCCTGTTCATGGGCATGCAGCAGTACGCGGCTTCGCTGCTGAGCGTCCCCAGCGGTCCGTACATCCACCAGTCGGGCACATTCCACTTCTACGAGAACGAGGTGGACGTGGCCCGGAAGATCGCCGAAGAACCGGCGGAAGCGGTGGCGCTGCCCTCGTTCCCGGGTACCCCGGACGGCGGCCAGGAGGTCGCGCGCGAACTCATCGACTTCGAGCAGCGGCTTCGGCGCGCTGCCCAGTCGGGTGATGTCTCCGCTGTGGACGAGGTCGCCACGCGCAAGGCGAACACCGAGTTCGCCGACGTGGCCCGAGCCTGTCTGGCCACGCACGCCTACCGCAAGCTGGGTGACAAGACGTCACTCGTGACCAGCCCGGCATCCAGCAGCGGCGTCGCGAACCTCATCGCCGCGATCTGATCGCGGCGGAGGATCCCACGTGAGGACAACGGTTCATACCCCACTGGAGCCGAACTGTCCGGATGCGGCCGAGCCCGGCGGCAAGCTGACGGAACGTGTTGTTCGGCGGCGTCAGCTCTTCGAAGCGCATCCGGACCAGGCCGCCCGGATGACCTACCCGGTCATGGCGGCGCTGGTCCCGGTGGCGACCAGCAGAGGCGGCGAGGTCGCCTATCCCGGTGATCCCATGTGTCTGTACTCGGCACTGGCCCTCACTATCCAACGGTCGGTGACCCGTCTGCACCGGGGACTGCCCGAGGAGCCGTCCCTCGACGACGTCTGCCCGGACTGGGGGGACTACCCGGACGACGACTACCGTCGAAGCGCGAACGGGCCCCGGAGCCAACTGATCGCCGACAGCCGGACCACCGACGGTCACGTCTTCGACCCCCGTATCTGGGACGAGGTGGCCCGAGAGCGGTTCATCGCCGAGCTCCGATCGCTCCAGCCCAGGGTTCTCCTGCTCAGCGCGGTGTCGGCGGCGCACCGGTACGCCCTGGAGATGGCCGAGCTGGCCAAGGTCCACGCGCCGCGATGCGTCGTCGTTCTCGGCGGCCGGCACGCCGACGAAACGATTCGGTACCGCGACGCCGACGGCACGGCGGAGTTCTCCTGGAGCAGCACGGTTGAGGTCGTCCGCGACGGCCGCGCAGGTCAGGTCGTCGACTTCGTGGTCGCCGGTGACGGCGCACCACTGCTCGACCTGCTGCTGCGCGCCCTCTCGCTGACCATCACGCCTGGCTTCGGCCCGACCGACAACGCCGAGGTGCTCGACGCCCTTCCACTGGTGGCGGGCGCCGACGAGCCACTGCGCGGTGCGGGCACGATCGTCGGCTTCTGCCCCGGTGAGGCGGTGGTGGTGCCGGTGAGGGGCGAGCGACTCAACTCGGCCGAACTTCCGTCGCCGTACGAGGCGTTCTCCATCCGTGCCCGCTTCGGCATCTTCACCGAGGCCGGCACCCACCCCCAGGGCAGCAGGACAGCGCACATGATGACGCTGGACTCCTGCCCCTTCAAATGCACCTTCTGCTCGGAGAGCATCCAGGTCTCCAACAGGCCCACCCGCTTCGCGGTGCGCGAGACCGAGCATGTGGCGCAGCGCGTCCGCCGGCTCATGGACTGGGGTGCTGAAGCCGTGTTCTTCGACGACCCGGTGTTCTGGGGCGGGAACTGGAAAGCCATCACGGAGTTCTGCCAGGATCTGCTGCGCCAGGACACGGACCTGCCGGGCGGTGCTCCCTTCGAGTGGGGCGCACAGCTCACCGTCGACGTGGTGCTCAACCGCGCCAAGGCCGACGAGGTGCGCTCCGGACTCGAACTGATGCGCCGCAGTGGCTGCACCTACATCTACATCGGCATCGAGAGCATGGCGCAGCGAGTGATGGCCCACGTGGGCAAGAACCTGCTGCGCCGCAACCCGGAGGCCTGGGTGAGCAAGGTGCGCGAGGCGCTGACGACCATCCGGGGCCACGGCATCCGGGTCGGCAGCTCGGTCCTCTTCGGGCTCGACGGCGAGTGCCGGGAGACCATCGAAGAGACGATCGAGGAGATCGGCCGGCTGATCGATGACGACCTGCTCGTCATGGCGAGCCCCAACATCCTCACCTATCACCCGGGCACGGCGATCACAGCCGCACATGCTCGGGACCGCCTGGACTATCACTCGCGCAAGGACAACCGGCCTCCTTACACGTACTTCGAGGAGGCGTATCCAGAGGTCGTCTCCCGGCTGCTCACCGAAGACGACATCTGGTACATCCACAAGTCCGCGGCCGCGCGGTGGGGCACCGTCCGTAACAACGCGGCCGAGGCGGACACCGAGGCGGCGGCATGACCGGCATCACCGACAACGGCCGTGGGAGGGCGCGTGCTTGACGTCGATCGCAAGAGTTACTGGGGAGACTACTTCTCCTATTTCCCCGCTCTGGCCCGCTACATCCCGCTGGGCGAGTACGCGCGCCGCGTCCGGCCGCGCGCCTGCGTACTGGGCGTGTCCGACGGGAAGTTCGCCCTGCCGCTGCTGAGAGCCGGCTGGGAGGTCGTCGGCGTGGAGTGCGACGAGATGTTCCTCGACGGGGGCGAACTGGACCTCGTCGACGGCCACCACGACATCGTGGGCCTGCGCGAGCGGCTCACCGCCGAAGGCCTGACGGACCGGTGCACGATCGTGGAGCAGGACTACATGACCCTGCCCGCCGAGGGCGACTTCCAACTGGTGCTGGGCAGCGGCCTGTGGTCGATGCCGCCCAACCGCGCCCACACGATGGAGGCCCTCGTCCATCACGCCATGGACATGGTCGCCCCGGGCGGCATCTTCTTCGGCGAGTGGCTGATCGGACTCAACGACGACGAGCGCGGCTGCGGCTACTACCCGACCGCCGCCGAGATGGAGCGGATCGTCACACGGCCCGGCTGGGAACTGTTCGAGAACGCCGACCTGGGCGTCCGCGGCGAGAGCCACCTGGGCTACGAGCAGTGGCACTACCACCGGTACGCGGCCGCGATCACCCATCGCATGCCGCCGCCCCGCGAGCCGGCGAAGGAGCAGTGACCACCGTGGCCGGCACGCATCTAGGCGGCTGTCCCCGCACCCGTGGGGGCAGCCGCCCGGCCGTTGTGGTCAGCGATCTCGACGGCACGCTGCTGCTGCCGGACGGGTTGCTGAGCGAGCGTACGGTGGCGGCGTTGCGCGCGGCCGCCGCCCAGGGGAGCCGCCTCGTCTTCGCGACGGCCCGCCCGGCCTGGTCCGCCCGTCGGCTCCTGTCCGCCCTGTCCGGTCTGGGCGCCTTCCTGGTGTCGTCCAACGGCGCTGTCGTCAGCGACCTGGACAGCGGTGGCGTACGGCGGATCCGGGCGATGACCCCTGCCACGGTCCGCGCCGAGATCGCGGCGCTCGGCCGGCGTCCCTGGGCCGTGGACCGGGAGCACGACCGGCTGCTCGGTCCTGACTGGCCCGACATCCTGGCGAGCGGTCCGGGGACGGCCCGGCACGTCGACGACGTGCCGGACGACTCGCCCGTGCTGTGTCTGATGGTGCACGCCGACCCCGGCGAGTCACCGCCCCCGCATGGTGCCTGGGACGCGGTGCGCTGGACCTCTTCGGGACCGGGACTGCACGAGGCGTCGGCCCCGGAGGCGGACAAGGTGTCCGCGGTCGCCTCGGTCCTCGCCTGCCTCGGCATCGGCTGGGACCGGGTCGTCGCCTTCGGTGACGCGCCCAACGACATGGAACTGCTCGCGGCCGCGGGCCTCGGAGTGGCCGTCGCGAACGCGAGTATGGACGTACGGGAGGTCGCCGACGCCCTGACCGCACGCAATGACGACGACGGCGTGGCCGCCTGGCTGGAGGGGAAGTGCCTGTGCCACGTGTGAAGAGCCTTACGGAGGCCGACCGGGTCTGGATCGTGGGCGGTCCCGGCTGCGGCAAGTCGACCCTTGCCCGTGCCCTCGCCGAGCGGCGTGGCGTGGAGCCCGTCACGCTCGACGCCCTGTTCTGGGGGCCGGCCTGGACCCCGGTGCCCACGGCGGAGTTCCTGGCCGGCGTCGAACGGGAACTGGCCGCGGACCGCTGGATCATCGATGGTCAGTTCGCCGAGAGTGTCGACGCGTTCGCGCATCGGGCCGACTGCGTGGTGTGGACGGATCCGCCCCTTCGCGTCAGCTGGCCGCGGCTGCTGCGCCGTACCGTTCGGCGCTGGGTACGCCGTGAGGAGCTCTGGGGCGGTGTCAGGGAGACGTTGTGGTCCGTCATCGGCCCCCGGTCCATCCTCTGGTACGCCGTGAAGGTGCACGATTCCCAACGGGTGGCCAACCAGAGGCTGTTCGAACGGCTCAGCTCCACCGACGTCCTGCTCCTGCACGCGCGCGACAGCGATGTGCACTCTCTGCTGAAATGATCCCCGGCGCAGTTTCGTCCTACACACATCCGATCGCTTCCTGGAGTTTCCCCATGCACGTCTCCTCGTACGACACCGTCGACCAGCTTCCGGCGGCGGAATGGGACGCTCTGACGATCGGCGGGACGATCTACTCCAGCAGCGGCTTCGTCGGCGTACGCGCGGAGGAGCTGCCGCCCGGGGCCTCAGCCCGCTGTCTGCTGGCGCGTGACGAGCGGGGAGCGCCGACCGCCGGGGTCGAGGCGTACGCGTTCGCGCGGCCGCCGCACGCGCTCTACACCCCCGCCGACCTGCTCGTCGGTCTGATCAGCGACGAGCGCCACGCCCATCTCGGTTCCCGGCCCATGGCGTTGGGCGCGGGCTGGTCGGAGTTCCGCGGTCAACTACCGGGCCGGGACGGCGTGACGGCGCAGGAACGATCGGCGGCGGTGCACGCCCTCACGGCGCAGACCCTCGGCTTTGCCCGGACAGCCGGAGCGAGCGTGCTCGGCTACTACTACCTGCCCAGGGCGGAGGCCCTGGAAGTCGCCGCGGCCCACGCCGACGACGGAGCCGTGCTGCTCTACCACGATGTGGAGACCGTGGTGCCCGTCGAGCTCTGGCAGGACCTGGACGACTACCTGGCCTGGCTGCCGGCCGGCCGACGGCCACGGGCCCGGCGCGAGAGAAGGGACTTCGAACGCAGCGGGCGGACGATCCGGGAGGTCTCGCTGCCCGAGGTGGTCAAGGAGATCGCCCCGCTCAACAGCGCGCTGATGCGCAGGCACGGACACGACTACGGCGAGGAGCGCGCGGCTGCCGTGTACGACCGGCAAGGCCGCCACCTCGGCGATCGCAGCACGCTGCTGCTGGCCGAGGACGCCGGACACCCCGTCGGTTTCGCGCTGCGGTACCGGCACGGCGACACGCTGTACGCGCGCGTGGCCGGTTTCGACTACTCGGTGCCCAACGTGGCCGACTATTTCAACCTGGTCTTCTACCACTCCATCGCGTCGGGCGTCGGCCGCACCGTGCGGGCGATCCACCTCGGTCTCGGTACCTTCCAGGCCAAGCTGGCGCGCGGAGCCCAGCCTCACCCCCTGTACAGCGTGTTCGTGGGAGTGGACCGGCCGCTGGCAGCGGACGGGAACAAGGTCCGCGAACGCAACCGGAAGGAAGTGGAGGCGTTCGGCGCCGAGTACGGCCGTTTCGTGGTGGGCGGGCTGAACACCGACGACTGGCTGCTGTGAGCAAGGGGAGGAAGCGCACATGCCTGATGTGAAGCACTTCGAATCGATCGACGACATCGATCGGGACGCCTGGGACGCGCTCGTACCGGGCAGTCGCTTCTACCAGAGCCACGCCTGGCTGCGCGGACAGGAACGGCCCGACTTCGCCGCCCCGGGGTACCTCACGGCCTGGGCCGACGGCGAACTCCTCGCTGGGACGCCGTACTACGACTTCCCGGCCGAGAACGCACCGCCGCCGCCGGACGTGGCCGAGGGCCGCAGCGTGCTCCGACTGGGTACGCGCACCGGCTACCACAACGAGTTCTTGCTGCCGAAGGATCCCGGCGTGGCGGGCGAGGCACTCGACGCCCTGGTCGCGGGTGCCGCGGAGCGGGCCGTCGCGCTGGGCTGCGACGCACTGCTCTTCGACTTCCTCACCACGGACAGTCTCCGGCTGCTGGCAGGTCGCTTCGAGGTGCGAGCACAGCTGCGGGCCGCCGAGGCCGTGGTGCACAACGACGGCGGTACCTTCGAGTCCTACCGCGCTCTGCTCGGCCGCAACGTCCGCAAGCGCGAGTACGAGATCCGGCGCTTCGCGGACTCCGGGCTGCACATGGAGACGGCCTCGCTCTCCGCCTGCGTGGACGAATTCGCGCCGCTGGTCGGCCAGACCATGGACCGCTACAACGCCGCCCTCGACCCTGCGGAGATCCACACCTTCCTGACCGTCCAGGCGCGCTTCCTGGACGACCTGAGCACGGTGTTCCGCTGCGTCGACGAGAAGGGAGAGCTGGCAGGCGCAAGCCTGTGCTTCGCCTGGCGAGACACCTTCTACGCCCGGGTGGCCGGCTTCGACTACGCGAGGACACGGAACGCGTACGAGTACTTCAACGCCGTGTACTACGAGCCGATTCACCACATGGAGCGCCGTGGTATGACCACGCTCCACCTCGGACCCTCGGCCCTCAAGGCGAAGGTGCACCGGGGGGCGTCGCTGCATCCGCTGTGGGCGGCCGTCGTCCCGCTGCCCGCCACCGCGACCGCCGGGCTGCGGCGCGACACGGTGGCGGACCAGGCCCTCGCCGACACGGTACGGGAGGAGGCGGGTGGCGGCATGAGCGACGAGGAGTGGGACCTGAGCCGCGTCACTCCCCTGTGACGGGGGTCTGGCCGTCGGTCGCCCGGACGGGCCACAGCACCGGACAGAATTCCGGGTCGGAGTAGTCGGGTCGGCCGTCGGGAGTCCTGCGGACCAGGGAGTCGTGCTTGTAAGGCTCCTGCCGGCCGTCCGACAGAGTGTGGTCGCGGTAGGCGTTCGTCCCGTCCTGGAGGTGAAACGAGATGGCCTGGCGGGGTCGGGGACTGCGATTGGCGCCGCTGCCGTGATAAAGGAGACAGTGGTGGAAGGTCATGTGCCCCTTCGGAATGTGCACCGGGACCTTCTCCACCGTGGCACCGTTTCGCTCCGCGTCACCATTCAGGAGATACGCGCGTTCCACGTCCTGTGGGTCACCAAGCGGCCTCGAAGCGCCGTGCCGATTCCGCCAGTGATGACTTCCGTTCACCATCGTGATCGTCCCCGACTCCTCCGTGCAGTCGTGGAACGGAATGAAAGCGGTCAGCATGTGATCTGAGGAGCAGGTCGGCCAGAAATACTTGTCGAAGTGCCAGGAAACAATGTTGGAGTTCTCATCGGGGATCGGCGGCTTGTAGATTAGCGTCGCCTGGAAAACGCGTATTTCAGGCGACTGTGCCAAGCGTGCCGCGACAGCCCCGATGATGGGCTTCCGTAGTATCTTCCCGATGGTTTCATCCTGGTAGTGGACATAGTCGTTGTTGCGCTGGATGTCGCCGTCCGCAGGCGTCCAGTCAGCCAGTCTGTCCGGTCGACTGGGAAGGGCACGATCACGCTCACCTGCGAAATAGCGCTCACTGGCCTCGGTCAGAGCGTCCGCTTCGCCGTCCGTGAGCAGCTTCTCGGACAGATACCAGCCGCGCTCCGAATAAATCCGGACATCTTCCTCGGAGGGGAGCAGGCTGATTTCCTCGTCGGTAAGTCCACAATGGTCGTACATTCCTCGCCTCCGGTTCGCCTAAAACGGGCTGGAACAGTGATACTGCCTCACGCTAGCGGACCGGAGTGGCTCGTGCTAGCGTTGTCATGACTTTTTCGCAAAGAGTTTGACCAGGGGTTGGAGTGGCCGTGTTCGACAGGGATACCCGAATCCTGCTTGTGGGGCACAAAGATTTCCGAAATATCTGGCTCGGGGAAACCTCTGCACATTTCGGTGGACAGCTGACGAGCTTTCTCCTTCCTCTGATCGCGGTCACGTACCTCCACGCCGACGGCACGGGGGTGGGACTCGTCTCGGCGGTGCAGTTCGTCCCCGTCGTGGCGCTCTCGCTGATCGCCGGTGTCATGGTCGACCGATATCCGCCGCGCCGGACCCTCGTCACCTCGACCCTTGTCCAGGGTGCGGCGCTGGCAGCGCTGGGCGCCTTCCAGGCGACCGGCGGGCTGAGTTTCGGCCAACTCGTCGTCGTGGCCGCAGTCATCGGTGTTGCCACCGTCTTCTACGAGGTCGCCTACCAGTCCACGCTGCCCAGGATCCTGCCGCTGGACTCCATCGCCGCGGCCAACGGTCTGCATCAGGCGACGTACTCGGTCAGCACACTCGCCGGTCCGGCCGCGGCCGGCTTCCTCGTCGGCAGGCTGGGGTTGTCGCCCACCCTGACGGTGGCGGCCGCGTGCTGCGCCGGTGCCGCGATCAGCGGTCTGCTGCTGCGGGGTGTCAAGGCCCCTGAGCAGCCCCGTGAGTCGGCGCTGAAGTCGATCGGCTCCGGGCTGCGTTACACCTGGTCACTGCGGCCGATCCGGGACCTGTGTGTCCAGGCCGGTCTGTCGAACCTGCACGAGAAGGCCTTCCTCACCGTGTTCCTGGTGTTCGCCGTCCGCGGGCTCGGCATGAGCGGCACCACCGTGGGCGTGATCACCGGTATCGGCAGCGTGGGTGCCCTGATCGGTTCGCTCACCGCCAACCGGCTCACCAGGCGGTGGGCCGTCGGCGGCATGCTGGCCCTGGGGGCGGTGCTGGCGGCGCTCGGCCTGCTGCTCGTCCCGGTCGTCAGCCAGGCCGGCGTGTACGTCGCCGTGCTCGCGTCGGTCGCCATGATGCTGAACGGCTTCGGCGTGGCCCTCTTCAACGTGTTCGCCGTGAGCCTGCGGCAGGCCATTCCACCGGAGCATCGGATCGGCTCGGTGACCGCAAGCTATCGCCTGGTCGCTCTGGGCACGCTGCCTCTGGGTGCGGTCGTCGGTGGTGCCCTGGCCGACGCCCTGTCTGCCGGCACGGCCCTGTGGGCCGTCGGGCTGTCCTACCTCGTCGTGTCGTTCTGGCTGACGTTCTCCCCGCTGCGGAGGGCCCGCACGCTGGAGGAGGCCCAGCAACTCGGTCGCACGGCGCGCACGGACCGGTCCCCCGTGGTCTGAGCGCGCTGCCCGGCCCCGTGCTCACCCGGCGACGTGGGCGCCGGGCGTCTCCGCGGGAAGACCCGTTCGTGGCGGGTACGGCAGACGAGGCGGCCCCGATGGAACACCACACGGCCCGCCCGGCGCCCGCCATGGCGTCGGCCAGGGTATCCGCCCGTACCACCGGCAGTTCCGGGGGAGCTCCGGCCTCGATCGGCGTCCGGGGCAGGTCCATGGCGGTCCGTGCCGCGGCGCTGACGGCGTCGTAGGCGCAGCGCGGCGTCAGGTGACCCGCGAGGACCAACAACGAAGCAGCCTCCATGGCCGGCGGTGGACACAATTCGCGGCGCTGGCTTGATTCTGTCGGGGATCTCGGAGTTTCGGGTGCGGCAGCATGGTCGACAGGCATGCTCGGGTGGTTCCGATGACCGATGCAGCTGCCGAGGTGCCCATTGTCCCTCCGCCCGCGTTCCGGTGAGCGAGTCCCGCCTGTGACCGCGCAGGTCGCGCGGGCGAGCAACCCGGGCGGCACGACGGCGATATGGGTGCGCTACCGGCTGGACGGGCTGTGGCACGACGGGACTTCGCCGACTGGTACCCACGCGACGGGCGTCCGGGCCTCTCGCTTGCTCAACTGGCCACCGTCTGCGTGCTGCAGTTCCTGCTCGGCCTGTCCGACCGGCAGGCCGCCGAGGCGGTCCGCTGCCGGATCGACTTCAAATACGCCATGGCCATGGAGCTGGACGGTCCGGGGTTCCGCCACAGTGTCCTGGCCGATTTCCGTGCGCACCACGCAGCGCACCGATTCCACCCACTGCCTGGCCGCGGTGCGCGAACGACTCAGCGGCCGGTCAGTGACCGAGGAAACCTCTTCCCCGAGACCGCCGACCGCCTTCCAGACCTTCCTGGACCAGCAGGGAATCCCCCGGCCGAAGTCCCGGCGAACCCCCGGCAGCCGACCTCGACCGTCAAGGCCCCCGACAGAGTCAAGCTCAGTGCGGGTTCTGGATCACCGAGAACTCCGCGCCCTCCGGGTCCGCCACCGTCGCCACCCGCCCGTGCGGGCTGTCCTGCGGCCGCCGGACGACCTGGCCGCCGAGATCCGCGACCTGGAGCACCGTCGCATCGACGTCGGCGACCTCGAAGTACGTCTTCCAGTGCGGTCCGCGGTCACGCGGCAGGCCATGGCCCACGCCGTGCAGTCCGGCCACCGGACGGCCGCCGAGGAGCAGGGTCACATAGTCGAAGTCGGCGGACACCACGGGCTCGCGCTCATAGCCGAACACCGTCGCGTAGAACTTGGAGACGCTCTCGGTCTCGAAGGTCACCAGTTCGTTCCACGCCGGCGTCCCGGGCACGCCGGTGATCGTGGTGCCGGGGTGCGCGGCGCCCTGCCAGATGCCGAAGACGGCCCCGGAGGGGTCCGCGGCGATGGCGATCCGCCCGGCCTCGGCGGCGTCCAGCGGGCCGACCGCCACCGTGCCGCCGCACAGCCGTACCGCTTCCGCCGTCCGGTCCACGTCGTCCGAGGCGAGGTAGGGCGTCCAGGCGAGCGGCAGCCGGCGGTCCGGCGGCAGCTGGCCCATGCCCGCCACCTCGTGCCCGTCGAGCAGCGCCCGCACATACGGGCCGAGCTGCTGCGGGCCCGGCCGGAACTCCCAGCCGAACAGCTCACCGTAGAACTCCTCGGTGGCGGACAGCCCGTGCGCCATCAGGCTCACCCAGCAGGGTGTGCCGGGCGCGCGCCGCGCGTGCGGCCCGGCCGGCTCCCGTGCCTCGGTCATCGATCACTCTCTCCCCGGCCCCTCGCGGTGGCCGTGTCGCTTCCGCTCCCCGAAGGGGTGTCCACGCCGGCGGCGGGTACGCCCGTGCCGGTGCCGGCATCCTTCACGACGCCGCCTGCGATGCCGCGCCGCCGCCCGGCGGTACCTCCGGGAGGATGCCCGATCTGCCGTCTTTCGCCACTTCCTGACGATGGCCGGCGGATGTCCGTCGGCTGTACAGCACGTGCTCGATCCCATACGCCTCGTGATCGAGCCTGTCCGGCCGAGCAGAGTAGTCGGACCTGGACGCCGCGGCCACCCCTGGCGTATGGATGGACGCCATGAGAGCCATCATCACCGCAACCGAACTCGCACAAGAGCTGACCGGAGGCCGCCCGCCGGTACTGCTGGACGTTCGCTGGCAGCTGAGCACGGCGAAGGCGGCGGGCGCGCCGGCCTTCGACGGGCGGGCCGAGTACGCGGCCGGGCACATCCCCGGCGCGGTCTTCGTCGACCTGGACCGGGAACTGGCCGGCGCGCCCGGCGAACACGGCCGGCATCCGCTGCCGGACCTCGCGGAGTTCGGTGCCGCGATGCGCCGAGCGGGTGTGTCGGCCGGCCGGCCGGTCGTGGTGTACGACGGCGGTCAGGGCTGGGCGGCCGCGCGTGCCTGGTGGCTGCTGCGCTGGACGGGTCACCCGGATGTACGGGTCCTCGACGGCGGCTTGCCGTCCTGGCGGGGCGAGCTGTCCACGCGGGTGTCGGAGCCGGCCGAGGGCGACTTCCACCCGGCGCCCGCCGCCGCGGGGCTGCTGCACGCGGACGGGGCCGCGGAGCTGGCCCGCGCGGGCGTGCTGCTGGACGCGCGGGCGGGGGAGCGGTACCGCGGTGAGGTGGAGCCGATCGACCGGGTCGGCGGGCACATCCCGGGCGCGGTGTCGGCGCCGACGACGGAGAACGTGGACACCGACGGGCGCTTCCTGCCCGCGGCGGAGCTGGCGGACCGCTTCAAGGCCCTCGGCGTGTCCGCGGACACCGAGGTGGGCGTGTACTGCGGATCGGGCGTGTCCGGCGCCCATGAGGTCCTCGCGCTCGCGGTGGCCGGCATTCCGGCGGCCCTGTACGTCGGTTCCTGGTCCGAGTGGTCCTCGGACCCGTCCCGGCCGGTGGCGGTGGGCGCGGATCCGCAGTAGCGGCAGCCGGGCGGCGGCTTCGCCGTGACGGCACAGGGATGTGGGGGCACGCACGCGTGCCCCCACTTTCCGTTTCCGTGCGGCCGCTTACTCCTGCTTCTTGCGGCGCGTGCCGAACACGATCTCGTCCCAGCTCGGCACCGCGGCACGGCGGCCGGGGCGGACGCCGTCGGCCTCGGCCTGCCGGTCGGTGGCGCCGATGAGCCGGTCGCGGTGGCTGCCCACGGAGCGGGGCATGAGGACGTCCGCGTAGGCCGAACCGGCTGAGGCGGCGGGGGCCGGTGGTTCCTCGGCCGCCGGTTCCTCGGCGGGCTCCTCCGGCGTCTCCGCCGGGCGCTCCGGAACGACCAGGTCGCCCCGGAAGCTCGGTACGGCCTCCAACAGGCTGGTCAGCGAGTCGCGTTCGCCCGTGCTCTCCTCGGCGGGCTCGGACGACTGCGCGGGCAGGCTCGGCCGCTCCCGCTCGCTCCGGTCGAGCGCCCGGTCCATCGAGCGCTCGCGCGGGAGCCGGGCGATGCGCGGGACGAACGGGAAGCTCGGCTCGGGCACGGCGAGGTCGTCGGACTCGCCGATGAGCGAGCGCGCCTCGTCGTCCACGGCCTGTACGAGCCGCCGGGGCGGGTCGTACGTCCAGCTCGCCGAGTGCGGTTCGCCCGCCACCAGGTAGACGAGGAGGACCTCCCAGGTGCCGTCGTCGCGGCGCCAGGAGTCCCACTGCACGGAGTCCTTGTCGGCGCCGCGCAGCAACAGCCGCTCCTGGACGGCCTCGCCGAGCTGCGGACCGGAGTTCTCGCCGGGGCGGCGCACGGGGGTCTTGCGGGCGCGCTCGGCCATGAAGGCGCGCTCGGCCAGCACGGGGCCCTCGAAGCGTCGTACCCGGTCGACGGAGATGCCGGCGAGCTGGGCGACCTCTTCCGCGGTGGCACCGGCACGTATACGCGCCTGGATGTCGCGCGGGCGCAGATGGCTCTCGACCTCGATCTCGATCTGGCCGAGGCGCGGCCGGTCGCCGCGCACGGCGGCGCGGAGACGTTCGTCGATCGGAAGCGTGTACTCCGTTGAGTCGGCAGCTTTGAGCACCAGCCGTGTGCCGTCATTCGAGACGGCCACGACACGCAGTTCGGGCATGGGGACCTCCCGGGTGGTGCCTGCCGACGTCACGTGCGTCGCTGCTTCCGCTAGTCGAGTGTGGCCTGCCCGGGTGCAGCCTGCCACAACCTTGCCGAGTTGCCCGGCGTGTCGGGCGCGGGCCCTGGGTCGCCGTTATGGCACGGTTACCTGTTCGCAACGCAAAGTGACCAACTCCATCACCCTGTGCAACTAGCCCCCCTCCCGGCGGTCCTGCAAGGCCGCGGACACCCTGGTGGGAGACCGGACCCAGGGCTCGCAACAGTACTCCATTTGGACCATGTGCGTGGATGGGCGCGCCGCCCAACTTCTCGTAAGAGTGGCGACAAGGGTGTCGACTCGGCCTCTGGCAACCGGTTTTGCCGATCATGAACGTGGCGAAGTTCACGTAATCCCCAGAAACGGAACTAATGGTTTCGACTGTACGTCCCTATCTCGTGCAGTCGGTTGGCCAATGTCGATCAAGTACGGGGAAGGCAGGGAAGTTCCGGGTATGCGTGAAACGCCCGATCAGGGTCGCAAACGGATCGACCTGAGCGTCCCCCAGGTCGCGGGCAGCGCCCTGGCGGCGGTCGTGGCGGCCAAACTGGCCTCGTACTTCGGGGTGTACGGCACGATCCTCGGCGCGGGAGTCGTCAGCATCGTCGCCACCTGCGGGGGCACGCTGTTCCAGCACTTCTTCAAGCGGACCGGGGAGCAGCTGAAGGAGGCGACGGTCACGCCTCGCCCCGCTGATCACCAAGTGCCACTGTCGCCGGGCGAGTTCACCGAGGGCACCGTCTACCGTGCGCGTCTCAGGAGCTGGCGGCGGCCGGTGGTCGCGGCAGCCCTGGTGTTCGGGGTCACCATGGCCGGGATCACGACGTACGAGCTGGTGTCCGACAGCACCTTCAGCGGCGGCGCGGGGACGACGGTCGGTGACGCCTTCACCGGACGGCGCTCGTCCCCCTCCACCCCCGACTCCCCGGCCAAGTCCGATGAGACACGGCCTCCTTCGGGCGCGTCGCCCCCCGCAGGCACGCCCGACTCAGGCGGTGGTACGGCCCACAGCACGCCGCCCCCGACGCCCGGCGACTCCCCGGGCGGGGAACCGAGCGACGGCCCGAGCCCGTCGCCGACCCCCACGCCCAGCGGGTCCGCCACGACGCCTACGCCCCCAGAACCCTCCGCAAGTAGTCGTTCTGGAACAGCCGTTCCGGGTCAAGGCGGTCCCTCAGCGCAGTGAACTCGCCGAAGCGCGGATACACGCGCGCGAAGTACTCGGCGTCCCGGGTGTGCACCTTGCCCCAGTGCGGCCGGCCCTCGTGCGCGGTGAAGATCCGCTCGGCCGCGGTGAAGTAGGCCTGGTACGGCGTGCCCCGGAACATATGGACGGCGATGTAGGCGCTGTCCCGGCCGGAGGCGGTGGACAGGGTGATGTCGTCGGCCGGGGCGGTGCGCACCTCGACGGGGAAGCTGACGCGCAGCCCCGAGTGCTCCACCATGGTCCTCAGCTCGCGCAGCGTCTCCACCAGGGCGGCGCGCGGGACGGCGTACTCCATCTCCACGAAACGCACCCGGCGCGGCGAGGTGAACACCTTGTACGGGATGTCCGTGTACGTCCGTGCGGACAGGGCCTTGCTGGAGATCTGCGCGATGGCGGGGACGGCCGCGGGGGCGGCGCGGCCGACCCACTGGGCCACCTGGAAGACACCGTTGGAGAGGAACTCGTCCTCGATCCAGCCGGCCACCTGTCCCACGGGCCGCTCGGGTCCGGCGCTGCGGTTGTTGCGCTTGGTGTTGGTGCTGCCGGTGTGCGGGAACCAGTAGAACTCGAAGTGCTCGTTCTCCGCCCACAGTTGATCGAACTCATTGAGAACCCGATCGAACGGCATCGGTTCCTCGCGCGCGGTCAGCAGGAACAGCGGCTCCACGGCGAAGGTGATCGCGGTGACGATGCCGAGGGCGCCGAGGCCTGTGCGGGCGGCCGCGAAGACCGCGCGCTCTTCCTCGGTCCCCTTCTCGGAGCAGGTGAGCACCGAACCGTCCGCCGTGACGAGTTCGAGGCCTTTGATCTGGGCGGCGATGGAGGCGGACTCACGGCCCGTGCCGTGCGTGCCGGTACTCGTGGCCCCGGAGACGGTCTGCTCCATGATGTCGCCCATGTTGGTGAGCGACAGACCCTCGCGCGCCAGCGCCGCGTTGAGTCGCTTGAGCGGAGTGCCGGCCTCGACCGTGACGGTCATGGCTTCTCGGTCGATATTGCGGATACCGGTCAACAGTTGAGGGCGGATCAATACACCGTCGGTCGCGGCGATCGATGTGAAGGAGTGCCCGGTCCCGACCGCCTTCACCTTCAGGCCGTCCTCGGCGGCCCGGCGCACCGCCGCGGCCAGTTCCTCCACGGACGCCGGCGCGACCTGCCGGGCGGGCCGGGCGGAGACGTTACCGCCCCAGTTACGCCAGGTGCCGTTCTTCCCGTTCGCCGTGCTGCTCAACGGTGCCTCCCCGACCCGCGGCCGGCCTGCGCAGCCGGCGGTACCCGAGGAAACCCACCGCGACCGCGGCGGCCCCGGACACGGCCGGAACCCCGTACCCGGCCCGCGCCCCGGCCGCGTCGATGACCCAGCCGGCCACGGACGAGCCGAGCGCGACCCCGACCGCGAGGCCGGTGCTCACCCAGGTCATGCCCTCGGTGAGCTTCGCGCGAGGTACGTGCTCTTCGATGAGGGACATCGTCGTGATCATCGTCGGTGCGATGGACAGCCCCGCAACGAACAGCGCCACGGCCAGAAGCGGCAGGTTTCCGACCAGTAGGAGGGGGATCATACTCACGGCCATGGCCGCCACGCCCAGTAGCCAGCGGCGTTCCGGTGCTCCGGCGAAGCGCAGCAGTCCGAAGACCACCCCGGCCACGCAGGAACCGGCCGCGTACAGCGCCAGCACGACGCTCGCCGCGCCCTTGTGGCCGCGCTCGTCGGCGAAGGCGACGGTGACCACGTCCACCGATCCGAAGATCGCGCCCGTCGCCGCGAAAGTGCCCACCAGTACCTGCAGCCCCGCCGAGCGCAGCGCCGTACCACCGCCGTGCTGCTCGCGCGGGTGCGGCGCCGGCTCGGTGGCGCGCTGGGAAGTGAGCCAGAAGACGCCGGCCGCCAGGAAACAGGCGGCGAGCAGCGGCCCGGCCTCCGGGAACCAGACGGTGGACAGCCCGATGGAGATGATCGGGCCGAAGATGAAGCAGATCTCGTCGACGACCGACTCGAACGAGTAGGCGGTGTGCAGCTTCTCGGTGCCCCGGTACAGCGCCGCCCAGCGGGCCCGGACCATCGCGCCGAGGCTCGGCACCGAGCCGATCCCGGCCGCGCACACGAACAGCACCCAGTCCGGCCACGACCAGTGCGCGGCGAGCAGCAGCCCGGCCGCCGCCGTGAGCGCCACCAGGGTCGCGGGGCGCAGCACCCGGCGCTGTCCGTGCCGGTCGACCAGCCGGGATATCTGGGGTCCGATCGCCGCGGCGGCCAGCGCGATGGTGGCCGACAGCGCGCCCGCGAGTCCGTAGCGCCCGGTCAGCTGGGAGACCATCGTGACCACGCCGATGCCCATCATCGACAGCGGCATCCGGCCGAGAAATCCCGCGACGGAGAACGCCTTGGTGCCGGGCTCGGCGAACAGGGCTCTGTAGGGGCTGGGCACGTGGTCTCCGGGACGGCTCGGTAAGGCGCGAATGCGGCTGATACAGCTTACGAGTTAGGTGACCCTAATTGCACCCCGGATGACGGCGGGAAAAACCGGGCTAAACCCACTGGAACCCGACTCGTCACCCTGCTGTTCCCCGGCTGTCAGAGGCGGGTGGCAGGATCGAGACATGCCAGACGCGCTCGATGCCACCCCGTACGACGCCCTGCTCCTGCTCTCCTTCGGCGGCCCCGAAGGCCCGGACGACGTGGTCCCCTTCCTGGAGAACGTCACACGCGGGCGCGGCATTCCGAAGGAACGCCTGAAGGAAGTCGGGCAACACTACTTCCTGTTCGGCGGGGTCAGCCCCATCAACGACCAGAATCGCGCCCTGCTGGACGCCCTGCGCAAGGACTTCGCCGAACACGGCCTGGACCTGCCGGTCTACTGGGGCAACCGCAACTGGGCGCCGTATCTGACGGACACCCTGCGCGAGATGGCCGCCGACGGCCGCCGCCGCATCCTGGTCCTCACCACCAGCGCCTACGCCTCCTACTCGGGCTGCCGGCAGTACCGCGAGAACCTCGCCGACGCACTGGCCACGCTGCGGGCCGAGGGTCTCGAACCGCCCAGGATCGACAAGCTGCGGCACTACTTCAACCACCCCGGCTTCGTCGAGCCCATGATCGACGGCGTGCTGCGCTCCCTCGCCGACCTCCCCGAGGACGTCCGCGCGGGCGCCCACATCGCCTTCACCACGCACTCCATCCCGACCTCCGCCGCCGACACCTCCGGCCCCGTCGAGGCCCACGGCGAGGGCGGCGCCTATGTCGAACAGCACCTGGACGTGGCCGAGCTGATCGCCGACGCGGTCCGTGAGCGCACCGGCATCGACCACCCCTGGCGCCTCGTCTACCAGTCGCGTTCCGGCGCCCCGCACATCCCGTGGCTGGAGCCGGACATCTGCGACCACCTGGAGGAGCGGCACGCGGCGGGCGTCCCGGCCGTCGTCATGGCCCCCATCGGCTTCGTCTCGGACCACATGGAGGTCCTCTACGACCTCGACACCGAGGCCGAGGCCAAGGCCGCGGAACTGAGCCTGCCCGTGCGCCGCTCGGCCACCGTGGGCGCCGACCCGAGGTTCGCCGCCGCGGTGCGCGAGCTGATCACCGAGCGCGCCGCCGTGGAGCGCGGCCAGGAGGTCACCCCCTGCGCACTGGGTGCCCTCGGCCCGTCCCACAACCTCTGCCCGGTCGGCTGCTGCCCGGCCCGCGCCCCGCGCCCGGCCGCCGCCGGTGCCGACAGCCCCTACGCATGAGGAGCCCCGTGACCGACGCCCTGCACCGGGAACTGCTGGAGCTGGCCCAGGAGGCCGCCCGCCGGGCCGGAGAGCTGCTGCGGGACGGCCGCCCGGCCGACCTGGCCGTGGCGAGGACGAAGTCGAGCCCGATCGACGTCGTCACCGAGATGGACATCGCGGCCGAGAAACTGATCACCGACCTGATCTCCGGCCGGCGTCCCGACGACGGCTTCCTCGGCGAGGAGGGCGCCTCCAGCGAGGGCACCAGCGGCATCCGCTGGGTGATCGACCCCCTCGACGGCACCGTGAACTACCTCTACGGCCTGCCGACCTGGGCGGTGTCCATCGCGGCCGAGCAGGACGGCGAGACGGTCGCCGGGGTCGTCGCGGCTCCGATGCGCGGCGAGACGTATCACGCCGTGCGCGGTGGCGGCGCGTGGGCCACCGGTGCCTGGGAGGGCGAGCGGGCGCTCGCCTGCCGCCCCGCGCCCCCGCTGGACCAGGCCCTGGTCTCCACCGGCTTCAACTACGTGGCCGAGGTCCGCGCCCACCAGGCCGAGGTGGCCGGCCGGCTGATCCCGCTGCTGCGGGACATCCGGCGCAGCGGCTCGGCGGCGGTCGACCTGTGCGACGTGGCCTGCGGCCGGCTCGACGGGTACTACGAACGGGGGCTCAACGCATGGGACTTCGCCGCCGGTGACCTGATCGCCCGGGAGGCCGGTGCGCTGGTCGGCGGCCGGCACGGGGAAGGTCCGTCCCGGGATCTCACCGTCGCCGGGTCGCCGGGCGTCTTCGAGCCGCTGCAGGGCCTGCTGGAGGAGTTCGGGGCATGGCACGACTGAGCGGGAGTCGAGTCGGGTTCGACACCGCCGGTTCCCGCCGTCGTGTCTGAGAGCCGTCGAGTCCGAGGACCGTCGTGTCTGAGGGCCGTCGTGTCTGAGAGCTGTCGCGTCTGAGGGCCGTCGCGGCCGGGAAGAGGATCGGAACGCGCAGGACCCCCGGCGCTGGATTCGCCGGGGGTCCCGCTGGTGCGCTCTACGGGCCGATCAGACGCGGTGCGCGCCGACCTCCACACCGTGTTCGGCGGCGAGGCGTCGCAGGTCGTCGAGCTCTGCCTGCTCCACCTCGACAAGGAAGTCGTCACCCTCGTCGCGAGCCCGCGACAGGTCGGACTCGGTCGCCCTTATGCGCTGCAGAAGTCCTGCGGTGAAAGCGTCCATGCTGCGCCCCCTCGTCCAGGGTCGTGGGTCGGTGGCACGGGGGTGTGCCGGTTGGGAAAGGGGCGATCACATCTCTCACAGGTGCCCAGCGCTGCCCTGCCGGGCGGCGACGGTGCCGGACACCCGCGTCCACTCTGCCGAAGCGGATCGCCATGTACCGCATGGTGCTGCGGCACATGCAGAGCGTGATCGCGGGGTGTAAAGCCGTCCTCCCCTGGCTCCCCTGCCCGGAAACCTCAACCGGAGGAGAAAATCTCGTATTCCTCCCCCGGAGCGCGGATCCATGCGGCCCGCAACCCGCCTTACAGCCGACTTACGGCTGAAAAGGGCAGGATGGAGGTCACACCCCACGAACACCCCTGCCCGCACGCGCGCACGCCGCGCCCCGCGGGCGGACAGAGGAAGGACTTGCGACGTGCGCGTACTCGTCGTCGAGGACGAGCAGCTGCTCGCCGATGCGGTGGCCACCGGACTGCGCCGGGAGGCCATGGCCGTCGACGTCGTGTACGACGGTGCGGCCGCCCTGGAGCGCATCGGCGTCAACGACTATGACGTGGTCGTCCTCGACCGCGACCTCCCGCTCGTGCACGGCGACGACGTCTGCCGCAAGATCGTCGAGCTGGGCATGCCCACGCGCGTGCTCATGCTCACGGCCTCCGGCGACGTCAGTGACCGGGTCGAGGGCTTGGAGATCGGCGCCGACGACTATCTGCCCAAGCCCTTCGCGTTCAGCGAGCTGATCGCGCGCGTGCGCGCTCTCGGCCGCCGTACGAGCGTGCCCCTGCCGCCCGTCCTGGAGCGCGCCGGGATCAAGCTCGACCCCAACCGTCGCGAGGTCTTCCGCGAGGGCAAGGAGATCCAGCTCGCGCCCAAGGAGTTCGCGGTGCTGGAGGTGCTCATGCGCAGCGAGGGCGCGGTCGTCTCGGCCGAGCAGCTGCTGGAGAAGGCCTGGGACGAGAACACCGACCCGTTCACCAACGTCGTGCGCGTCACGGTGATGACCCTGCGCCGCAAGCTCGGCGAGCCACCGGTGATCGTCACCGTCCCCGGCTCCGGCTACCGGATCTGATCCGCCATGGCCGCGACACCCGCAGCGCCCCAGGCCCCGCCGAAGCCCACCTGGGACCCCAGGAGGGCACAGCCCCCCTTCCCGTGGCTGCGCCCCACCATCCGCATACGGCTCACCCTGCTGTACGGCGGCATGTTCCTGATCGCCGGCATCCTGCTGCTGTCGATCATCTACCTGCTGGCCGCACAGGCCATCAGCACCGGCAACCAGCCGCTGTTCAAGATCATCGGCGGGACGAACATCCGGGTCTCCAGCGACAACTGCCCGGCGATCACCGCGATCAACTCCAGCACGCTGCCGCTGTCGGACTTCAACGAGGCGATCGCACACTGCGTGGACCAGCAGCGTCAGGCGGCCCTGGACGACCTGCTCAGCCGCTCGCTGCTGGCCCTGCTGGGCCTCGCCGTGATCGCCTTCGCCTTCGGCTACGCGATGGCCGGCCGGGTGCTGTCCCCGCTGGGCCGGATCACCCGCACCGCCCGCCAGGTCGCCGGCTCCGACCTGTCCCGAAGGATCGAGCTGGACGGCCCGGACGACGAGCTGAAGGAGCTGGCGGACACCTTCGACGACATGCTGGAGCGGCTGCAGCGGGCCTTCACCGCCCAGCAGCGCTTCGTGGGCAACGCCTCGCACGAGCTGCGCACCCCGCTCGCGATCAACCGCACGCTGCTGGAGGTCCATCTCTCGGACCCGCACGCCCCGGTGGAGCTGCAGCAGCTCGGCAAGACCCTGCTGGCCACCAATGAGCGCAGCGAGCAGCTGGTGGAGGGCCTGCTGCTGCTCGCCCGCAGCGACAACCAGATCGTCGAGCGGGGGCCGGTCGACCTGGCCGAGGTCGCCACCCAGGCCGTCGACCAGGTGCACGCCGAGGCCGAGGCCAAGGGCGTGAAGATCCGCGGCGAGCGCAAGCCCGCCGTGGTGCAGGGCAACGGCGTGCTGCTGGAGCGGATCGCCCTGAACCTGGTGCAGAACGCGGTGCGCTACAACGTCGCCGAGGCCGGCTGGGTTCAGGTCGACACAGAGGTCCAGCACGGGCAGGCTGTCCTCACGGTCACGAACACCGGTCCGGTGGTGCCTGCGTACGAGGTGGACAACCTCTTCGAGCCCTTCAGGCGGCTCCGCACGGAGCGTACGGGCAGCGACAAGGGTGTGGGCCTCGGCCTGTCCATCGTCCGGTCCGTGGCCCGCGCGCACGGCGGCCACATCGTGGCGCAGCCCCGCGAGGGCGGCGGTCTCGTGATGCGGGTCACTCTGCCGCTGTGAAAGGCAACCAGGCCGTAGTGATCCGGGGTCGACACACGCGAGGGATGTTCGCTTCGCGCGGAATTTTTCAGCCGCCGAATGGGCTTCCAGTTGTGTGATCGATCACATGGACGGATTTTCGGCCATGTACTCTCCGTGATCATGAAACATGCCGGAAAGCCGGGAAAGTCCTGGTTTTCAGGGCTCTTGATCACGGGAAGTACACGGTGAGGCGCCTTTGAGGTGCGACATTCGAACCGTGTACGGTCCTCAGCGCCATCCAAGTCGATCACTCTTGAGAGATCGGATTGGGTGTCGATTGAGTAACAGACCTTGATGTGAGGCAAAATCTCCGCCTCAGGTCGGGCACAAGTCCGGCCTCTCACGCGTTACGTGCGCTGGAGACACCGCAGACACCCAGAGGGGGAGAGCGATATGGCAACCGATTACGACACTCCACGCAAGACCGACGACGACGTCGACTCGGACAGTCTGGAAGAGCTGAAGGCTCGGCGGAACGACAAGTCCACTTCGGCGGTGGACGTCGACGAGTTCGAGGCCGCAGAGGGCCTTGAGCTGCCCGGCGCCGACCTTTCGAACGAGGAGCTGGCCGTCCGGGTGCTGCCCAAGCAGCAGGACGAGTTCACCTGCATGAGCTGCTTCCTGGTGCACCACCGCAGCCAGCTGGCCCGTGAGAAGAACGGTCAGCCGATCTGCCGCGACTGCGACTGAGGTCGGGTCGGCCATGACTGGCTCGACCCCTCCGAGGAAGCGCCGCTTCTCCCTGGGAAAGGCGGACGAAGAGCCGTCCGACGGCTCGCACGACGCGCGTGACGACGAGCGGGGCTCACCGGGAGCGGTGGCCCCGTTCGAACCGGCGACCGACCGGGCTGACCATCCGGTGCCGGTGACGCAGCCCGCGCCCGTCGCTCGGCGACGGGCTGCGGTGATGCGTGACAAAGCCCGGGAGCTGGCCCGGGAAGGGGTCCGCAGGGGCGGCAGCGGGGCCCGCGCGGGTCTGTCCTACCTCGCGGACCGCATCATCGACATCGCCCCGCGTGTGCCCGTACGTGACCTCGCCACCCTGCGTCGGCAGTTCCCGGGCCTCGGGCCCGAAGAACTCGCCGACAAGCTCGTGGCGGGCGCGGCGGCCGCCACCTCGACGGTGGGAGCCGGGATCGGAGCGGCGGCGATGCTGCCCGTGCCGCCGGCCATGCCGACCGAGCTGGCCGCGGAGATCACCGGGGTCGCCGCGATCGAGCTGAAGCTCGTCGCCGAACTCCACGAGGTCTACGGCGTACGCCCGCCGGGGAACCTGAAGACCCGCAGCACCGCGTATCTGTCCTCCTGGTCGGGGGAGCGCGGGATCGACGTGCTGAAGCCGTCGACGTACGACGTGGCACTCGGCGGCCACATGAAGCGCGAACTGCGTCAGCAGATCATGAAGCGCGTGGTCCGTGACCTGCCCAACCTCATGCCGTTCATGGTGGGCGCGGCGGTCGGCGCGGTCATGAACCGCCGGGACACCAAGAGGCTCGCCGCCCATGTCCGGGCCGACCTGCGCACGATCCAGGTCCCCTGGGCGGAGCTGGCGGAGCTTCCGCCGCTGGAGAAACCGGCGGAGCCGCTGCCGGTGCGCGGCTTCCCCGAAGGGCTCTAGCCGCTCCCCACAAGGCCTCTAGGCGTTCGCCTTGCGCGCCGCCTCGATCGCCGCCGCCAGCCGCTCCGGCTCCCGCGTCGACAGGTACAGGTACGGCGTCGGATCCTGCGGATCCGTGACCTCCACCTTCAGCGCCATGGGGATGTAGGCGCGCAGCAGCAGGAAGGCGCGGGTGTCCGCCTTGTACGTCCGCCAGGCGCGGGCCTCCTCCGCGTCCAGCACCTCGGACCCGCCCAGCGCCGACACGGGGATCTTCGCCTCGCCCGCGATCAGCGAGTCACCGACGACACGGATGCGCGGGGAGCCGTACGCGCTGGCGACCACCGCCGCCATGGCCGTACCGCCCACCAGGCCGCCGAGCAGCGGCAGGGTGCCGAAGGGGAGCAGGATCAGGGCGCACGAGACGCCCACGAGGAAGCTGATCAGCCACCACGAGCGCGGGGCGGTGAGGCGTTCTTCGTAGGGGGTGGCGGAGAGCTGCATGGGGCCAAGCTTGGCACGGGATCCGCGGTCGGCCGGAGTCGGGGCGGGCGGCGCGGAGCGCTGTCGAGCAGGGCGGTGGTGGGTGACGGGTGGGCAAGGGGTGTCAGTGCGGAGCGCTGTCGAGCAGGGCGGTGGTGGGTGACGGGTGGGCGGGTAAGGTCTGCGGCTGTGAGTGGTAGTTCCGCACGTCTTCAGCCTCCCGCCGACGCGGTGAAACCGGTACGGCACCCCGACGCGCCCGCGCCCGGGGAACTTCTGGGTGCCCACTACGAACACTGTTTCGGTTGTGGTCCCGGGCAGCCGCACGGGCTGCACCTGGAGGCACGGGCCGGCGAAGGGGTCGCGCTGACCGCCGAGTTCACCGTCCAGCCCGCCCACCAGGGCGCCCCGGGCCTCGCCCACGGCGGAGTGCTGACCTCGGCCCTGGACGAGACGCTCGGCTCGCTGAACTGGCTGCTGCGCACCATCGCCGTCACCGGCCGGCTGGAGACCGACTTCGTGCGGCCGGTCCCGGTGGGCACCGTGCTGCATCTGGAGGCCGAGGTGACCGCCGTCGCCGGGCGGAAGATCTACTCCGCCGCCACCGGCCGCATCGGCGGCCCCGACGGACCCGTCGCCGTCCGGGCCGAGGCCCTCTTCATCGAGGTCAAGGTCGACCACTTCATCGACCACGGCCGCCAGGAGGAGATCCAGGCCGCCATGAGCGACCCGGACCAGCTCCGCCGTGCCCGCGCCTTCGAGGTGAACCCGTGAGCCGTGACCCCCTGAACGTGCTGCTCCGGCGCGTTGATCCGGACGTACCGCTTCCGGCGTACGAGCACCCCGGGGACGCCGGGGCCGATCTGCGCACCACCGAGCCGTGCGAGCTGAAGCCCGGCGAACGGGCCGTCCTGCCCACGGGGGTGTCGATCGCCCTGCCCGAGGGGTACGCGGCCTTCGTACATCCTCGCTCCGGCCTCGCCGCCCGCTGCGGTGTCGCCCTGGTGAATGCCCCGGGGACGGTTGATGCCGGGTACCGTGGGGAGATCAAGGTGATCGTGGTGAATCTCGACCCGCACGACAGCGTGCGGTTCGAGCGCTTCGACCGGATCGCCCAACTGGTCGTCCAGCAGGTCGAGAGGGTCCGCTTCCAGGAGGTGGCGGAACTTCCCGGCTCGGCGCGGGCCGAAGGGGGCTTCGGGTCCACCGGTGGCCATGCCGCGGTGGGCGACGAGAGCGGCACAAGCGGTCGGGCCGCCGATGGCGGTTCGACGGGTGGGAATCGATACGCTTCGGTCGTATCCGACCGGGAAGGACAGTGACGTGTTCGGACGTCGCAACAAGAAGGGTGCCGCCGAGGACGCGGCCGGCGAGGCCGAGCAGGTCGTCGACAGCGTCGGCACCGAGGCGGACGAGGAAGAGGCAGTGGAAGAGGGCGAGCGCGCGCGCGTCCGGCTGGAGCCCGAGCCCCGGCCCGACGGACCGTGGGACAGCACCGAGGTGCGCGACCCGGCCGAGGGCCGGGTGGACCTCGGCGGCCTGTTCGTCCCCGGCGTGGACGGGATGGAGCTGCGGGTCGAGGTCGCCGGTGACGCGATCGTCGCCGCGACCGTCGTGCTGCGTGACAGCGCCGTGCAGCTGCAGGCGTTCGCCGCGCCCAAGCGCGAGGGCATCTGGGGTGAGGTCCGCGAGGAGATCGCCTCCGGCATCACCCAGCAGGGTGGCATCGTCGACGAGGTCGAGGGCACCCTCGGCTGGGAACTGCGCGCCCAGGTGCCGGTGCAGCTGCCGGACGGCACCGGCGGCTTCCAGGTCGTACGGTTCGTCGGTGTGGACGGCCCGCGCTGGTTCCTGCGCGGGGTGATCTCCGGCCAGGGCGCGGTGCAGCCGCAGGCCGCCGGGCTGCTGGAGCAGATCTTCCGCGACACGGTCGTCGTCCGTGGTGAGGGCCCGATGGCGCCCCGCGACCCGATCGTCCTGAAGCTGCCCAACGACGCCCAGATGGTCCCCGAGGGCGTCCAGCAGGAGGAGGGCTCGCGCTTCTCCGGCGGCATGGGGCAGCTGCAGCGTGGACCGGAGATCACCGAGGTGCGCTGACGGCTACAGCAGCTGGGGACGGGCCGTACCTTCGAGGGGTACGGCCCGTTTTCTCGTGGCGCGCGCCAAGGGGGGGCGTCCCCCGGGGAGGGCGCGTCATACTGGCGCTCGGTGGACCGGCGAGGCGACATGGCACACGTGGTGACCGACGTCATGGTGCGGGTCGAGGACGTCCACAAGTCCTACGGGCGGGCTCCGGCCGCCGTCCATGCCCTGCGCGGGGTCTCCCTTGAGCGCGGCGGGGTGAACTCGTCGCGCTCAAGGGGCGCTCCGGAGCCGGCAAGACCACCCTGCTGAACATCGTCGGCGGCCTCGACGCACCCGACCGGGGGCGGGTCGAGGTGGACGGGCGGGAGCTGGGGGAGCCGGCGGAGAGCGAGCTGCTGGGGCTGCGCAGGGCCGGCCCGCGTGAACGCGAAGAACGCGTGGAGCTGCTGCTCTCCCTGGTCGGGCCGGCCGGCCACGCGGGACTGCGGCCCGGCGAGCTGTCCGGCGGCCAGCACTGGGGGTGCCCCCAGGCCCTTGAGGCACTCGGGGAGGGTGGCCGTCGCCCATGCCCTCGCCAACCGCCCGGCCCTGCTCATCGCCGACGAACCGACCGGCCGGCTCGACGCCGGGACCGGGCCCGCCGTCATGGAACTGCTGCGGGCCGTCGTCCGCGGCGGGGAGCCGGCCGCGGCCGAGCCGGACGGTCCGCCGTCCGCTGTGGTCGCCAGCCACGACGCGACCCTGCTGGACCTGGCCGACCGGGTGCTGGAACTGCGCGACGGCGAGCTCGTCGAGCACTGAACCAGCAGTTCGGCAGGGGTGTCCGGCGGGGCGGGCGGCTCATCAGGGTTGTGTCAAAGTTGCCCCCTGCCCACCCCCTGTCCCCCTTTGCCGCGAATGGTGGCCGTAAGGTCGACGCTGCGTAGGCAGCAGTTACGGGAAGACAATGGAGCCATGACACGCGGCAAGCTTCGGATATACCTCGGCGCGGCACCTGGCGTGGGCAAGACCTACGCCATGCTCTCCGAGGCACATCGCCGCGTGGAGCGGGGCACCGACTGTGTCGTGGGCTTCGTGGAGCACCACGCGCGGCAGCGCACCGAGGTGATGCTGCACGGCCTGGAACAGATGCCGCGCAAGCAGCTGGAGTACCGGGACACGGTCTTCAGCGAGATGGACATCGACGCCGTACTGCGCCGGGCGCCCGCCGTCGCCCTGGTGGACGAACTCGCCCACACCAACATCCCCGGCTCGCGCAACGCCAAGCGGTGGCAGGACGTCGAGGAACTGCTCGCCGCCGGCATCGACGTGATCTCCACCGTCAACATCCAGCACCTGGAATCACTCGGCGACGTCGTGGAGTCGATCACCGGGGTGCGGCAGCAGGAGACCGTCCCGGACGAGGTGGTACGGCGGGCCGACCAGATCGAGCTGGTCGACATGTCGCCCCAGGCGCTGCGCCGCCGGATGGCGCACGGCAACATCTACAAGCCCGACAAGGTCGACGCGGCCCTGTCCAACTACTTCCGGCCCGGCAACCTCACCGCCCTGCGCGAGCTGGCCCTGCTGTGGGTCGCCGACCGGGTCGACGAGTACCTGAACGCCTACCGCAGCGAGCACCGGGTCTCCAAGATCTGGGGCTCCCGCGAGCGGATCGTGGTCGGGCTGACCGGCGGCCCCGAGGGCCGCACCCTGATACGGCGTGCCGCGCGCCTCGCCGAGAAGGGCGCGGGCGGCGAGGTGCTCGCCGTCTACATAGCCCGCAGCGACGGCCTCACCTCGGCCTCGCCGAAGGAGCTGGCCGTCCAGCGCACCCTCGTGGAGGACCTCGGCGGCACCTTCCACCATGTCGTCGGCGACGACATACCGGCAGCCCTGCTGGACTTCGCGCGCGGCGTGAACGCCACCCAGATCGTGCTGGGCTCCTCGCGCCGCAAGGCCTGGCAGTACGTCTTCGGGCCCGGCGTCGGCTCCACGGTCGCCCGCGAGTCAGGCCCCGACCTCGACGTCCACATCGTCACCCACGACGAGGTCGCCAAGGGCCGCGGACTGCCCGTCGCCCGCGGCGCCCGGCTCGGCCGGACCCGGATCATCTCGGGCTGGCTCGTCGGGCTCGGCGGCCCGGTCGCGCTGGCGGTGCTGCTGAACGCCGTCGATGTCGGCCTCGCCAACGACATGCTGCTGTTCCTGGCCGTCACGGTCGCGGCGGCCCTGCTCGGCGGCCTGCTGCCCGCACTGGCCTCGGTGGCCTTCGGCTCGCTGCTGCTGAACTACTACTACACACCGCCGCTGCACAAGTGGACGATCGCCGACCCGAACAACATCGTCGCCATCGTGATCTTCCTGTGCGTCGCCGTGTCGGTGGCCTCGGTGGTGGACCTCGCGGCCCGGCGCACCCATCAGGCGGCCAGGCTGCGCGCCGAGTCCGAGATCCTCTCCTTCCTCGCCGGGAACGTGCTGCGCGGCGAGACCAGCCTGGAGGAGCTGCTGGAGCGGGTCCGGGAGACCTTCGGGATGGAGTCGGCCGCGCTGCTGGAACGGGCGAGCGACGTCGAGCCGTGGACCTGCGCCGGACGCGCCGGGTTCGGGCGCCCGCTGGAGCGGCCCGAGGACGCCGACGTCGACATGCCCATCGGCGACCACATGGCGCTCGGGCTCACCGGCCGGGTGCTGCCCGCCGAGGACCGCCGGGTGCTCGCCGCCTTCGCCGCGCAGGCCGCCGTCGCCCTCGACCGCAGGCGTTTGCAGGAGGAGGCCGACCGGGCCCGCACACTGGCCGAGGGCAATCGCATCCGCACCGCCCTGCTGGCTGCCGTCAGCCATGATCTGCGTACCCCGCTCGCCGGCATCAAGGCCGCCGTCACCTCGCTGCGCTCCGACGACGTGGCCTGGTCCGAGGAGGATCAGGCGGAGCTGCTGGGAGGCATCGAGGAAGGCGCCGACCGGCTCGACCACCTCGTGGGCAACCTCCTCGACATGTCCCGGCTGCAGACCGGCACGGTCACCCCGCTGATCCGTGAGATCGACGTGGACGAGGTGGTTCCGATGGCCCTGGGCGGCGTACCCGAGGACAGCGTCGAGCTGGAGATCCCCGAGACCCTGCCGATGGTCGAGGTCGACCCCGGGCTGCTGGAGCGGTCCGTGGCCAACCTGGTGGAGAACGCCGTCAAGTACAGCCCGTACGGACGGCCCGTACTGGTCTCCGCCAGCGCCATGGCCGACCGGGTCGAGGTGCGCGTCGTGGACCGCGGTCCGGGCGTGCCGGACGAGGCCAAGGACCGCATCTTCGAGCCGTTCCAGCGGTACGGTGACGCTCCGCGCGGTGCCGGGGTCGGGCTCGGTCTCGCGGTCGCCCGGGGCTTCGCGGAGGCCATGGGCGGCACCCTCGACGCCGAGGACACACCGGGCGGCGGACTCACCATGGTCCTCAGCCTCCGCGCGGCGGCCGGCCGTCCCGAGCCGCCTCCCGTAGGCCGGGCCGGAGCAGAACCTCCCGCCGGGGAGGACTTCGCAGAACCAGAAAGGCAGACCCTATGACCCGGGTGCTCGTGGTCGACGACGAGCCGCAGATCGTGCGCGCCCTCGTGATCAACCTCAAGGCACGCAAGTACGAGGTGGACGCGGCCCCCGACGGCAGGACCGCCCTCGAACTCGCCGCCTCCCGCCACCCCGACGCGGTCGTGCTCGACCTGGGACTGCCCGACATGGACGGCGTCGAGGTGATCAAGGGCCTGCGCGGCTGGACGCGTGTGCCGATCCTGGTGCTGTCCGCCCGGCATTCCTCCGACGAGAAGGTGGAGGCGCTCGACGCGGGCGCCGACGACTACGTCACCAAGCCCTTCGGCATGGACGAGCTGCTGGCCCGGCTGCGGGCCGCCGTGCGCCGGGCCGAGCCGGTCGGGCCCGGCGAGGACGATCTGACGACCGTCGAGACCGAGGGCTTCACCGTCGACCTGGCCGCCAAGAAGGTCAACCGCGCCGGCAGGGACGTCCGGCTCACCCCCACCGAGTGGCATCTGCTGGAGGTCCTGGTCCGCAACACCGGCCGGCTGGTCAGCCAGAAGCAGCTGCTGCAGGAGGTGTGGGGGCCGTCGTACGGGACCGAGACGAACTACCTGCGCGTGTACATGGCCCAGCTGCGCCGCAAGCTGGAGACGGACCCCTCGCACCCGAAGCACTTCATCACCGAGCCGGGCATGGGGTACCGGTTCGAGAAGTGAGCGGGGGGATCACGGCGGCGGGCGGGGCAGCCACCCGGAAGTGAGCTGCGCTACGGCGGTGTCGGTGTGCCCCGGTACGCTTCAGGTATGAGTGCTGTTCCTCGTTCCGAAAAGCCGGCCGGCCGGTTCCGGCGCATGCTCGACCGGCTCTCCTCGTCGCAGGAGGACCTGGAGTCCGAGGAGCTGCGCGAGGACGCCGAGACGGCGGGCTGCACGAAGATCGGCGACTGCCACGACCGGCAGATCGTCACCGTAACTGGTACCTTGCGCACGGTCACCTTGCGTCCGCGTGCCGGGGTTCCGGCCCTGGAGGCCGAGCTGTTCGACGGCTCCGCCGCGCTCGACGTGGTGTGGCTCGGCAGGCGTTCCATCGTGGGCATAGAACCGGGGCGCAAGCTGATCGCATCGGGCCGGATCTCCATGAGCCGGGGCCGCCGGGTGCTGTTCAACCCCAAGTACGAACTGCGACCCCTCGGACGGGAGTAGCCGGTGACGTCCCTCGACAAGCCGACCGAAGAAGCCGGTCAGGCGCAGACCGACGACGCCCGGGCGGTGACCGAGGCGGCCCTGTTCGAGGCGTTCGGCGGCGTCCGCGGCATGGTCGAGACGGTCGTGCCGGGCCTGCTCTTCGTCGCGATCTTCACGGTCAACAAGAACCTGCATGTGGCGGCGATCGCCGCCCTGGTCGTCTCGCTGGTCCTGGTCGTGGTCCGGCTGGCCATGAAGGACACCGTCAAGCACGCCTTCAGCGGTGTGTTCGGGGTGGCCTTCGGTGTCGTCTTCGCGATGTTCACCGGCAACGCCAAGGACTTCTACCTCCCCGGCATGCTCTACACGCTGGGCCTGGCGCTGGCGTACATCGTCACCACCCTCGCCGGTGTGCCGCTGATCGGCCTCATCCTCGGCCCGGTCTTCAAGGAGAACCTCTCCTGGCGCACCCGCAACCCCGGTCGCAAGAAGGCCTATGCGAAGGCCAGTTGGGCCTGGGGCCTGATCCTGCTCGCCAAGTGCGCGGTCCTCTTCCCGCTCTACTGGTGGTCCGACACCGCCAGGCTCGGCTGGGTCCTGGTCGCCCTGAAGATCCCGCCGTTCCTGCTGGCGGTCTGGCTGACCTGGGTCTTCCTGGCGAAGGCGCCCGCGCCGATCGACGTGTTCGCGGAGATGGAGGCGGAGGAGAAGGCGGCCGAGGAGCGCAAGGCCGCGCTGGCCGCCGAGGGTGGTGACGCGTCCGGCGGACGGCACCGCAGGGACGTGTAGACAGCGACCGCAGACACGTAGCCAGCGGTCGTACGACGACGAAGGGCGCCCCTGCTGCCAGGGGCGCCCTTTTCCGTCCGGGTCAGCTCTCTTCCCGCCGCACCGACAGCAGTTCCTCCAACTGCTCCTCCCTGGCCTGCGCGGCCACGAAGAGGAGTTCGTCGCCCGCCTCCAGGGAGTCCTCCTTGGAGGGGGTCAGCACACGGGTGCCGCGGATGATCGTGACCAGGGAGGTGTCCTCGGGCCACTCCACCGTGCCGACCTGGGTGCCGGCCAGGGCCGACTCCTCGGGCAGGGTCAGCTCGACGAGATTGGCGTCGCCGTGGCTGAAGCGGAGCAGCCGGACGAGGTCGCCGACGCTCACCGCCTCCTCGACGAGGGCGGACATCAGGCGCGGGGTGGAGACGGCCACGTCCACGCCCCAGGCCTCGTTGAACAGCCACTCGTTCTTGGGGTTGTTGACGCGGGCGACGACGCGCGGGACGCCGTACTCCGTCTTGGCCAGCAGCGAGACCACCAGGTTGACCTTGTCGTCGCCGGTCGCGGCGATCACGACGTTGCAGCGCTGCAGCGCCGCCTCGTCCAGGGACGTGATCTCACAGGCGTCGGCCAGCAGCCACTCCGCCTGGGGCACCCGCTCCACCGAGATGGCGGTCGGGGCCTTGTCGATGAGCAGGACCTCGTGGCCGTTCTCCAGCAGCTCGCCCGCGATCGAGCGGCCGACGGCGCCGGCTCCGGCAATGGCGACCCTCATCAGTGACCGCCCTCCTCTTCCGGACCCTGGGCGAACGCGGCTTCGACCTTGTCCACGTCGTCGGTCCGCATCATCACGTGCACCAGGTCGCCTTCCTGCAGAACCGTCTGCGAGGTCGGCAGGATCGCCTCGCCGAGGCGGGTCAGGAACGCCACGCGGACGCCCGTCTCCTCCTGCAGCTTGCTGATCTTGTGGCCCACCCACTGGGCGCTGGCGTGGACCTCGGCGAGCTGGACCCCGCCGGTGGGGTCGCGCCACAGCGGCTCGGCACCCGACGGCAGCAGGCGGCGCAGCATCTGGTCGGCGGTCCAGCGCACCGTCGCCACGGTGGGGATGCCCAGACGCTGGTAGACCTCGGCGCGGCGCGGGTCGTAGATACGGGCCGCGACGTTCTCCACGCCGAACATCTCCCGGGCCACCCGGGCGGAGATGATGTTGGAGTTGTCACCGCTGGAGACGGCGGCGAAGGCACCGGCCTCCTCGATGCCCGCCTCGCGCAGCGTGTCCTGGTCGAAGCCGACACCGGTGACCCGGCGACCGCCGAATCCGGGGCCCAGCCGGCGGAAGGCGGTGGGGTCCTGGTCGATCACGGCGACCGTGTGGCCCTGTTGCTCCAGGGTCTGGGCAAGAGCGGAACCCACTCTTCCGCAGCCCATGATGACGATGTGCACGACCGTCCTTCCGGTGTCCAAAAGTTACTGCTCAGCATCAGGGTCTCAGACCGACGCCCAAAGCTACACACGAGCGCCGGGGGGTGGGCACCCCCGTGCGCCGGTTCGCCGTGATCACGGTCAGCGATCATGCGTGTGGGCAGCGTCAGCGGTCCGTGTCAGCGGGGTGTCAGCGGTCCGTGCCGACGGTGTGTCAGCGGTCCGCGTCGGCGAACGGGGTGATCACCGGCGGCGGGCGTCGCCGCGTGATGCTGCGCACGCTGCACAGGGTCAGGATTCCGAGGCCGAGAAGGGCGAGCGTCGCCCCGATCAGCTCCGCGGTCGCCGGCATGGGACCTCCGAGGTGCGATGACGGGCGGGTCTGCCATCTAGGCACGGGGAGCGCGCGGACCACGGAATCCGCAGTTCCGCACGCCCCTGATTTCACTCGTGAGGCAGATGTCGGACACCGGGTGGGCCAGTTCCTGTTCGAAGCCGTACGATCCTCTGTCGTGTCCAAACTGACCGACGTGCCCAAACGGATCCTGATCGGGCGCGCACTGCGCAGTGACCGGCTGGGTGAAACGCTCCTGCCGAAGCGCATCGCACTCCCCGTCTTCGCCTCCGACCCGCTGTCCTCCGTCGCTTACGCTCCTGGTGAGGTCCTGCTGGTCCTGTCCGTCGCGGGCGTGTCGGCGTACCACTTCAGCCCCTGGATCGCCGTCGCGGTCGTCGTGCTGATGTTCACCGTGGTCGCCTCCTACCGGCAGAACGTGCACGCGTACCCGAGCGGCGGCGGCGACTACGAGGTCGCGACCACCAACCTGGGCCCCAGAGCGGGCCTGACCGTGGCCAGCGCCCTGCTCGTGGACTACGTCCTCACCGTCGCCGTCTCCATCGCCTCCGGCATCGAGAACCTCGGCTCCGCGGTCCCGTTCGTGATCGAGCACAAGGTGCTGTGCGCGACCGCCGTGATCGTCCTGCTCACGCTGATGAACCTGCGCGGTGTGAAGGAGTCGGGCAAGCTCTTCGCGATCCCGACGTACGTGTTCGTCGGCGGCGTCTTCGTCATGATCGCGTGGGGTGCGTTCCGGGGCCTGGTCCTCGGCGACACCATGCGCGCTCCGACGGCGGCTTACGAGATCAAGGCCGAGCACCAGGGCCTGGCCGGCTTCGCCCTCGTCTTCCTGCTGCTGCGCGCCTTCTCCTCCGGCTGTGCCGCGCTGACCGGTGTCGAGGCGATCTCCAACGGCGTCCCGGCCTTCCGCAAGCCCAAGTCGAAGAACGCGGCGACCACGCTCGCGCTGATGGGCGGGCTCGCCGTCACCATGTTCTGCGGCATCATCGCGCTCGCCATGACGACCAAGGTCCGCATGGCCGAGAACCCGGCCACCGACCTGATCCGGGGCGGCGTGCCGATCGGTTCCGGATATGTGCAGAACCCGGTGATCTCCCAGGTCGCCGAGGCCGTCTTCGGCAAGGGCAGCTTCCTCTTCGTGCTGCTGGCGGCCGCGACGGCCCTGGTCCTCTTCCTGGCCGCCAACACGGCGTACAACGGCTTCCCGCTGCTCGGCTCGATCCTCGCCCAGGACCGCTATCTGCCGCGCCAGCTGCACACCCGCGGCGACCGGCTCGCCTTCTCCAACGGCATCGTGCTGCTGGCCGGCGCCGCGGCCCTGCTGACGGTCATCTACGGCGCGGACTCGACCCGTCTCATCCAGCTGTACATCGTCGGCGTGTTCGTGTCCTTCACGCTCAGCCAGACCGGCATGGTCCGGCACTGGAACCGGCACCTGGCGGTCGAGAAGGACCCGGCCAAGCGCAGCCGCATGATCCGCTCCCGCGCGATCAACACGTTCGGCGCCTTCTTCACCGGCCTGGTGCTGGTCGTCGTCCTGGTCACCAAGTTCACGCACGGCGCCTGGGTGGCCCTGCTCGGCATGTGCATCTTCTACGCGACGATGACCGCGATCCGGAAGCACTACGACCGCGTCGCCGACGAGATCTCGGCCCCCGAGGCGCCGGACGACGACCTGGACGACGACCTGGTCCGCCCGTCCCGTGTCCACTCGGTCGTGCTGATCTCGAAGATCCACCGCCCCACCCTGCGCGCCCTGGCCTACGCCAAGCTGATGCGCTCGCACGGCCTGGAGGCGCTCACCGTCAACGTCGACCCGGCCGAGACCAAGGCGCTGCGCGAGGAGTGGGAGCGGCGCGGCATCGACGTACCGCTCAAGGTGCTGGACTCGCCGTACCGCGAGGTCACCCGCCCGGTGATCGAGTACGTCAAGAACCTGCGCAAGGAGTCCCCGCGCGACGCGATCTCGGTGATCATCCCGGAGTACGTGGTCGGCCACTGGTACGAGCATCTGCTGCACAACCAGAGCGCCCTGCGCCTGAAGGGCCGCCTCCTCTTCACGCCCGGCGTGATGGTCACGTCCGTGCCCTACCAGCTGGCCTCGTCGGAGGCGGCCAAGCTGCGTGCCCGTAAGCGGCAGGAGTGGAGCGCACCGGGCGCCGTCCGGCGGGGGCCGGCGGCGGAGCGGGCCAAGGAGCCGTCGGTCGCGAAGGACTGAACCGTCTCCGCAGAGGACTGCGGACCGGGGGAGCCGCGGCCGCCGAGGACTGAGGCGGGGCGGCGAGGACTGAGCCGGGGCGGCGAGGCCGTAGACTGGTGGGCTGTTGTCAGGCCCACCGGTTTGCGGCCGTTTCCCTTTCTGGATCTGGAGTCACCCCGCCATGCAGACAGAACCGACGAAGTCTCTGGTGGGCGAGGAGCACGAGGTCGAGATCGGCCCCGTCGCCCACGGCGGCCACTGCATCGCCCGCACCGCCGAGGGCCAGGTGCTGTTCGTCCGGCACGCGCTGCCGGGGGAGCGGGTGGTGGCCCGGGTGACGGACGGCGAGGAGGGCGCCCGCTTCCTGCGCGCGGATGCCGTACGGATCCTGGAGGCTTCCAAGGACCGCGTCGAGGCCCCCTGCCCCTTCGCCGGCCCCGGCCGCTGCGGCGGCTGCGACTGGCAGCACGCCAAGCCGGGCGCCCAGCGCCGCCTCAAGGGCGAGGTGATCGCCGAACAGCTGGAACGGCTCGCGGGCCTCACCCCCGAGGAGGCCGGCTGGGACGGCACGGTCATGCCGGCCGAGGGCGACAAGCTGCCCGCGGGCGAGGTCCCGCAGTGGCGTACCCGGGTCCAGTACGCCGTCGACGCGGAGGGCCACGCGGGCCTGCGCCGCCACCGCTCGCACGAGATCGAGCGGATCGACCACTGCATGATCGCGGCGGAGGGCGTCAGCGAGCTGGGCATCGAGCGGCGCGACTGGACCGGCATGGAGTCGGTCGAGGCGATCGCGGCGACGGGCTCCCAGGACCGCCAGGTGATCCTGACACCGCGACCCGGCGCCCGCCTCCCGCTGGTGGAACTGGACAAGCCGGTCTCCGTCCTCCGGGTCGACGAGAAGGACGGCGGCATCCACCGCGTCCACGGCCGCCCGTTCGTCCGCGAACGCGCCGACGGGCGCACCCACCGCGTCGGAAACGGCGGCTTCTGGCAGGTCCACCCGAAGGCGGCCGACACCCTGGTGACGGCGGTCATGCAGGGCCTGCTCCCGCGCAAGGGCGAGATGGCCCTGGACCTCTACTGCGGTGTCGGCCTCTTCGCCGGCGCCCTGGCCGACCGCCTCGGCGAGAAGGGCGCGGTCCTCGGCATCGAGTCCGGCAAGCGCGCGGTCGAGGACGCGCGGCACAACCTCGCCGACTTCCCGCGGGTCCGCATCGAGCAGGGCAAGGTCGAGTCGGTGCTGCCACGGACGGGCATCACGGAGGTCGACCTGATCGTCCTCGACCCACCCCGCGCCGGCGCCGGCCGCCAGACCGTCACCCACCTCACCTCCCTGAACGCCCGCCGCATCGCCTACGTCGCCTGCGATCCCGCTGCGCTGGCCAGGGACTTGGGGTACTTCAGGGAGGGCGGGTACCGGGTGCGGACGCTTCGGGCGTTCGATCTGTTTCCTATGACGCATCATGTGGAGTGTGTTGCCATCCTTGAGCCGGTGGCTAAGGGCTCCTGACCTGCGATTTTGTGCGTGCACATGATGTGCGGTGTGGGCTGGTGTTCGTGCATCGGTGGTCCGCTCTGAACCATCGGCAACGCGCGCTTCTCGAACGGTTCGCGGCTGGTGAAGATCCCGCGGCCTGGGAACCGGGCGACTGGCGGTCGGCCCATGCCCTGCACGACCGTGGACTTCTGAGGCTCAGGCGTGGTGGCGGGGAGGTGCGTGCGGCGGACACTTGGAACTCCTGACGGAATGAGCAGTGAGTGCTCGAAGCTTGGCGGGACCCAAGCAGCGCCGTTCGAACGCGCCATCCTGATCAATGCCTCCAGAGAACGGGTCTGGTCCGTGCTGAGCGAGCCCGCTTTCCTCGGCGGCGTCATTCCCGCCCGTATCCAGACGGTCGAGCCGCCGCGCGTCCTGTCCTGGCAGTGGCCCCAAGGAGCCGCTGGCGAGGAGCCGGACGACTCCAACGCCGCTCTGGTCGAGTTCACCGTGACCGAAGACGACTCCATAGGAGGCACCCGCCTCACCATGGTCGAAAGCGGCTTCGCGCACCTCGGACTGCCCACCGACGAGGCCACCGACCGGCACCGCGCCAACAGCCGGAACCGGCCCGGCAAGCTCGACCAACTGGGCGCGGACTGCGAACAGACCACGGTATGACCCGCACCACCGAGGGCGAACAGGCCCCCGATGACGTCCTGGTGGCCCTGGCCGACCCGATCCGCCGAGAAGTCCTGGCCGTCCTTGCCCGCGAAGGCGCCGCGACCTCGACGTCCCTGGCGGCAAGCCTCCCCATCACCCGCCAGGCGGTGGCCGAACACCTGGCAGTCCTCGACCGCGCCGGACTGGTACGCGCCCACCGGGCCGGACGAGAGGTCCGCTACGAAGCCGACCTTCAACCACTGAGGCGGACAACGCGGTGGATGGACACCCTCGCCACCCAGCGGGAACACCGCCTCGACGCGATCAAGGATCTGGCAGAGGGGGCTACTCGGTCGCAGGGGCATGGTCTGACAGCAGAACTCCGACGGCTCCGGCGTCGAAATTGCTCACCTGCTGGCGGCTACGGCGCCGAGTCTCACCGACCCGGCGCGTCCCATTGGGCGTCTGCGTGCCCGGTGCGGCGTCGAGTTGCGGCAGGTACGGCTGAGGTACGCCGTTCACCGGCGGGGGCCGCCGATGGGGATGTCGTACGCGATCTGACCCCCGCTGCTGCGGGCGTCGCCTCCGCGCACGTCACCGTCCACCCCGACAGCTACGCCAAGGGCGCCACCGACGGCGTCCTGACCTTCCGCGTCCCCAACGAGGAGGACAACGCCTCCACCACCCAGGTCCAGTCTTTCTGCCCACCGACCACCCCGTCCTCGGCGTCCTCGTCCACCCGCAGGACGGCTGGACCGCCAAGGTCACCAACACCAAGCTCAAGACCCCTGTCAAGACGGACGACGGCACTATCACCGACGCCGTCTCGGAGATCACCTTCAGCGGCGGGAAGATCGCACCCGGGCAGTACGAAGACTTCAACGTCGCCTTCGGTCAGCTGCCCGACGACACCGGCCAGCTGACCTTCAAGACCCTTCAGACGTACTCCGACGGCAAGATCGTCCGCTGGATCGAGGAGACACAGGGCGGCCAGCAGCCGGAGAACCCGGCACCCGTGCTCAAGCTCACCGCCAAGGGCGCGGGGGACGGCGCTGGTGCTTCGACCGCCTCGGCGGCGGGTTCGAAGGGCTCCGAGAGCGTCAAGTCGACCGCCTCGGCCAGCGACTCGACCGCCCGCGGGCTCGGCATCGCCGGGCTGGTCGTCGGCGTGCTGGGCCTGGCAGCGGCGGGTTTTGCCGTCGTGCGCGGCCGTTCCGCCGGATCCCGGGCAGAGTAGCGCACCGGCCCTGCCGACGGTAGCCGTCGGCAGGGCGGCATTCCGTCGCTGCGGGCCTCGGGCACAGTTGTCCCTTACGTGACGCGGACCACAACGTTGTTCCGGAACTCGACCCCCGGCGGCCCCGACTCCTGATGCAGTACGGCGCGATCCGACCGACGCCGTGCGACGTGATCTGGAGACGCGGTTGATGGACGAGTCCCGGCAAATCCCCTCCGGCGCGGGTGCGGTGTTGCGGAAGCTGGTGCCTCCGCCCGCCCTGTGCGGATTCCTTCTCCTGCTGGCGCTGATGTTCACGGTGTCGTACGTCGTCGGTGCCGCCGCAGGGCCCGTCGCGCCCGGCATGCACGGCACCGGCACGAGCCGGGGTGACGGCGATCCCGGCGGGGGTGGTGGCACGGATGACATGGGGGACATGCACGGGGGTGGCCACTGATGAGCGGAGAACCGGTGGCCGCCGCCGAGTCGCTGACGACCGACCTGACGGTCGGCGGGATGACCTGCGCGGCCTGTGTGAGGCGCGTCGAGAAGAAGCTCGGCAAGCTGGACGGGGTGACGGCGACGGTCAATCTGGCCACCGGGCGGGCGCGTGTGAGCCACCCGCCGCGGATCAGCCCCGAGGAACTCGTCGCCGCCGTCGAGAAGGCCGGCTACACGGCTGCCCTGCCCGAGCCGCCCGAGCCGCCCGAGACGCGCGAGGGCAAGGACGCGGGCGCATCCGAGGACGCTCGCCAGGAGCGGGATCGGCTGCTGACCACCGCGCTGCTCGCGCTGCCGGTGCTCGTGCTGTCGATGGTGCCCGCGCTGCAGTTCCGCAACTGGCAGTGGCTGTGCTTCGCGCTGGCCGCGCCGGTCGCCGTGTGGGGCGCGTTGCCCTTCCATGCGCGTGCGGCGCGTGGGCTGCGGCATGCGGCGGCGACCATGGACACCCTGGTGTCGCTGGGTGTGGTGGCGTCGTTCTCCTGGTCTGCGTACGCGCTCTTCCTCGGCGGTGCCGGAGAGCCCGGTATGCGGATGCCGTTCACTTTGGTGCCCTCGGCTTCGGACGGCGCGGCGCATCTCTATCTCGAAGCGGCCGTCGGTGTCCCGCTGTTCGTCCTGGCGGGGCGCTTCCTGGAGGCCCGAGCCCGGCGCGGGACCGGGGCGGTGCTCAGGTCGCTGGCCCAACTCGCCGCCAAGGAAGTGACGATCCGCGTAGGCAACGAGGAACGGCATGTTCCTGTGGAGCGGTTGAGGGCGGGGCAGGTCTTCGTCGTACGGCCGGGGGAGCGGGTGGCCACTGACGGGCAGGTGGTGGAGGGGAGTTCGGCCGTCGATCTGTCCTTGGTCACCGGGGAGAGTGAGCCGGTCGAGGTCGGGCCGGGTTCGGCGGTGGTCGGCGGCGCCGTCAACGCCGGCGGGCTGCTGCTGGTCGAAGCCACGGCCGTCGGTGCCGACACCCAGCTCGCCCGGATCACCCGGCTGGTGACCGAGGCCCAGGCCGGCAAGGCGCGGGCGCAGAGGCTGGCGGACACGGTGGCCGGGGTGTTCGTGCCCGTGGTGCTCGCGCTGGCCGTCACCTGCCTCGGCTTCTGGCTCGGTGCCGGAGCCGACCCGCAGGCCGCCGTCACCGCGTGCGTGGCCGTCCTCGTCGTGGCCTGCCCGTGCGCGCTCGGCCTGGCCACGCCGACCGCGCTGATGGCCGCCACCGGCCGTGGTGCCCAACTGGGCGTCCTCGTCAGCGGACCCCAGACTCTGGAGGGGCTCCAGCACCTCGACACGGTCGTCCTGGACAAGACCGGCACGCTCACCTCCGGTCACATGACCGTCGCCCGGGTCACGGCCGTACCCGACGGACTGGGCGAGGAGGCGCTGGTGCGGCTGGCCGGTGCTGTCGAGCACGGCTCGGAGCATCCCCTTGGCCGGGCGATCGCCGCATACGCCCGGCGGGAACTCCCCGAGGGGCCCGTGCCGGAGGTGAGCGAGTTCGCCGCCCTGCCGGGGCGGGGCGTGCGCGGCCGGATCGAGGGCCGGCTGGTGGAAGTCCTGGCTCCGGACGACGAGTTGCCCGCCGCCCTGGCAGACGCGCTGCGGGTGGCCGAGGCCGCCGCCCACACGCCCGTCCTGGTCCGGGTGGACGGTGTGGCCGACGCCCTGATCGAGGTCGGGGACGTCGTACGGCCCGGAAGCTACCGGGCCGTGGACCGGCTGCGGCGCCTCGGCGTGCGGCCGGTGCTCGCCACCGGTGACCGTGAGGCACCCGCGCAGGCCGTGGCCGCAGCCCTGGGCATCGACGAGGTGCACGCCCGCTGCACACCAGAGACCAAGGCCGCCCTCGTACGGGACCTGCAGGAGCAGGGTTACCGTGTCGCGGTCATCGGCGACGGAGTGAACGACGCCGCAGCCCTGGCCGGAGCCGACCTGGGCATCGCCATGGGCAGCGGCACGGACGTGGCCATCGGGGCCGCCGACGTGACGCTGGTACGCGGGGACATCGACGCGTTGGCGGACGCGGTCCGGCTCGCCCGGCGCACGCTGGGCACGATCCGGGCCAACCTCGTCTGGGCCTTCGGTTACAACGTCGTGACCGTGCCGCTGGCCATGGTCGGCCTGCTCAATCCGATGCTCGCCGCGGCGGCGATGTCGGTGAGTTCGCTGCTGGTCGTGGGCAACAGCCTGCGGCTGCGCGCCTGGCAGCCCTCGCCCGCTCCCGCCCGGAGGCGAACCCGATGACCGAGCGGAACCTCTGGCGACCCACGCGCCGCCGGCTGACCGACACCCTCCTCGCCGCGCTCGCGCCCGTGGCCGCGTGCAGCCTCGCCCTGGGCGGGCTGACGACCTGGACCGGGGCCGGGAGGGCGGGCAGCCCGGCCCGGATCACCGTCTCGAACGGGCGGGTCCTGCTGCCGTACGGGGACAGCACGGACACCGCGGCGCTCTTCGACATCGCCAACGTCGGTGGCGCGGACGACCGGCTGGTGAACGTGACGTCCACCGCCACGCGCGGCCGGATCACCCTCAGCGGGCACCGCATGCTGGGCGGCCGGGCCGCCTACAAGGCCGACGTGACCTCGGCCACCGTCCCCGCGGGCGGCGAGTTGTCCATGTCGCCACGCGGTGTGGACGTGACGCTGCAGGCCGAGGCCGACTGGCGGGCGGGTGACCTCGTGCCGTTCACGCTGCACTTCGAGCGCAGCGCGCCGGTCGAGACGATCGCTGTCGTGAGCCACCCGAGCGACAGCGATCCATGATCGCCCGCCCTGAGGGCACAGGGATTCTCTCCTGGACGTCGGGGCAGAGTGTCGTCGAGTTCCAGTCAGTTGTCGTGGGCTGGATCACACCTTGCGGATTGAGTACGGTCCCCCGTGGATGTCCGTACCCACGCATGACGACCGAAGCCCGGATGCGAGGATGAGGCGCCATGACAGCAGGGTGGTGTGCTCGCGCGATACGGGCCGCGGTGTTCGCGGCCATGTGCGTGCTGCTCGCTGCCCTGGGCCACGTCCTGATGTCCGGCGCTGATGTGCCCGCGTGGGCGCTGGCCGCCGGCGGGGCCGTGACCGGGGCCGTGGGCTGGTGCCTGGCGGGGCGTGAGCGCGGGCTGCCGTTGATCGTGACGGTGGTGGTCGCCGCCCAGACCGTGCTCCACGAGGCGTTCTCCTACGCCCAGTCGGCGTCCGGCACGTCAGGCGGCTCGGCCTCCATGGACATGGGCGGCATGGGCTCCATGGGCATGGGCTCCATGGAAACGGGCGCCATGCATAGGGGCCACACGGGCATGAGCCCCATGGATCACATGGGGCACTCCATGGACGGCGGTTCGTCGTCGTTCGGCATGCTCGCCGCCCACCTGCTCGCCGCGGTGCTGTGCGGCCTGTGGCTGGCCTACGGCGAGAAGGCCGCCTTCCGGATCCTGCGGGCGACGGCCGGGTGGCTGGCGGCGCCGCTGCGGTTGCTGCTCGCCCTGCCCGCCACCCCGGACCGCCCGCGCGTCCACCTGCGGCGCCGCCGCCCGGACCGGGCGCCGCGTCTCCTCCTTCTCGTCCACGCGATCACATCTCGGGGTCCGCCCGTGGGGACGGCTGTCGTCTGAAGACAGCTGGTTTCCCGAGGCTGACCGGCTGCCGGTGTGCGCCTCGGGCCACGGCCGTACGACCGCACAGGCGCTGTAGCGCCGCAGCGATGCCGTAGGGCCGTCTCTCCCACTTTCACCGGACCGCGCGCTTCGGCGTGCCCTGGTCCGGATCACGGTTGACCCGAGAAGGACACCAGGTGATGACCTCTGCCCTGCCCACCCCGCGCGCCGAAGGCGGCCGAGCGGGCGACAAGTCGGCGGCGCTCGACGAATCGATCACCGCATGGGCGCTGGCAGCCCGGGGCGGTGACGCGGTCGCGGTCGAGCAGTTCGTGGGCGCCCTGCACCGGGACGTCCAGCGCTATGTCGCCCATCTGTGCGGCGATCCCCAGGCGGTGGACGATCTGGCGCAGGACACGTTCCTGCGCGCGCTCGGCAGCCTGCACCGCTTCGAGGGGCGTTCCTCGGCGCGGGCCTGGCTGCTGTCCATCGCCCGCCGCGCGGTGATCGACAGCTACCGGTACGCTGCCGCCCGCCCCCGGCTGTCGCACGTACCGGACTGGCAACTGGCCGCCGAACTGGCCCAGCCGTGCGACCTGCCCGGCTTCGACGACGGCATCGCCCTGCTCGATCTGCTGGCCTCGCTGCCCGACGACCGTCGGGAAGCGTTCACCCTCACGCAGCTGCTCGGCCTGCCCTATGCGGAGGCCGCCGAGGTGAGCGACTGCCCGATCGGCACGGTCCGCTCCCGCGTGGCTCGCGCCCGCGCGACGCTGATGGACCTGTTGGACGAAGCGGACCAGCCCGCCGCGCTGGCGGCCTGAGTGCCAGGAGGGTGCCGGTGCCGGCTGGAAGAACGGCACCGGCACCCTCGCCACCGGAGTACCGGGAGCGGTTCACCTGAGCCGGATTGCCAACTGGCCGGGAACTCGGGGCACCTTCGCTCCGACTACTGGAGCGGGTGGCGAATGCTCGCCTGTGTACCGAGTGGATCCGGGAGTTGTTCGATGCGTTCTCGTGTGTGGGGCGGAACCGCGGCCGTCGTCATGGGCGGCCTGCTGGTGGCGGGCTGCGGCGGCGGGGGGAAGGACACGGCGGACGGGAACGCGAAGCAGGCCGGGAAGGCGGCGTCCGGCGGCTACCCGGTGTCCGTCACCGACTGCACGGGCGCCAAGACCACCTTCTCCAGCGCCCCGAAAAGGATCGTCACCAGCAACGCCTCCAGCCTGGAGCTGCTGCTGCGCCTCGGCGTCGGCGACCAGGTGATCGGCACCGGCTTCCCGCCCGGCAAGGGCACGCTGCCCGGCGCGCTCGACGCACAGGCGCAGAAGGTCAAGGTGCTCGGCCAGACCGTGATCCCGAAGGAGAAGCTGCTCGGCTCCGGCGCCGACCTCTACATCGACACCTTCGCCTCCATGGGAAGCATGGGCGGCGGAGGGATGGGCGACGCGCCGACGGCGGAGGAGTTCCAGGCGGCCGGGATCAAGCACATCTACCTGAAGTCCACCGCCTGCGCCGCCCAGAGCAAGAGGCCGGTGACCGACCTGTCCGCTGTCGAGGCCGACATCACCTCCCTCGGCGCGGTCACGGGCACGAGCGCTCAGGCACAGAAACTCGTCGCCGGCATGAAGGAGAAGGTGGCCGCCGTCCAGAAGGCGGTCGGCGGCACGGCGGAGAGCAAGCGGCCGACGTACTTCTTCTTCGACTACGACGCCGGTACCAAGCAGCCCAGTGTCACCTGCAACCGCCAGGTCGCCAACGCCGTGATCACCCTGGCCGGCGCCCGCAACGTCTTCGCCGACTGCGACGGCGACTACAAGCAGGTCGGCTGGGAGGACGTCATCGCCAAGAACCCCGACTGGATCCAGCTCGGCGTCCGCAACCGCGGCAGCGAGGCGGCCGACAAGAAGGCGTTCGACGAGGCCGAGCAATGGCTGAAGTCCAACCCCGCCACCAAGGGCCTTAAGGCGGTCGAGGAAGGCCACTACCTGCGCATCGGTTCCGAGCAGACCACCATCGCCGGAGTCGATAACGCCGACACGGTCGAGGAGATCGCCAGGACCCTCTACCCGGGCAAGGTCGCCTGATCGTGGCCTTCACCCTGATGCGCCGGAAAGCCGCAGCTGCGGAGGAGCGCGGCAGCCTGCCCGCCGGTCCGCTGGCGGCGGTTCTGGCCGTGGCGCTGGTGGCCGCGCTGACGGCGGCCGTGGCCTGGGGTTCGACGTCCATCGCGCCCGGCGAGGTCTGGAGCGTGGTGTGGCGGCGGCTGTCCGGTGAGGCGCCACGCCCCGGCACGGACGACCTCATCATCTGGCAGCTCCGTGTCCCGCGTGCCCTGCTCGCCGCCCTCGTCGGCGCGGGACTCGGTGTCGTCGGTACGGCCGTACAGGCGCTGGTGCGCAACCCGCTGGCCGACCCCTACCTGCTGGGCATCTCCAACGGCGCCTCCCTCGGCGCGGTCGCCGCGATCGTCCTCGGCCTCGGCGCGGGCGGGGCACTGGGACTGGGGTTGTCCGGGGCGGCTTTTGCCGGCGCGCTGGCGACGTTCGCGCTGGTGTGGGCGGTGGCCCGGCGTGGCGGAGGCTTCGCGCCGCTGCGGCTGGTGCTGGCCGGGGTCGCGATCGGCCAGTTCCTCTCCGGGTTCACCAGCTACCTGGTGCTGCAGGCCGGCGACGAGCAGCAGACCCACAGCGTCCTGTTCTGGCTCATGGGCAGCCTGAGCGGAGCGACCTGGGAGCTGCTCGCGGTGCCCGCCGTCGCCGTGCCCGTCGCGCTGCTGTGGCTGCAGGCGCGCGCCCGGGGCCTGAACGCCCTGCTGATGGGCGACGAGACGGCCGCCGGACTCGGCATCGACGTCACCCGGCTGCGCCGCGAGCTGTTCACCGTGACCAGCGTGCTGACCGGTGTCCTGGTGGCCGTCTCCGGCGCGATCGCGTTCGTCGCGCTGATGGTGCCGCACGCCTGCCGCCTGGTCGTCGGCGGCGACCACCGACGCCTCCTGCCGGTCTCCGCCCTCTTCGGCGCCCTGCTGCTGGTGGTGGTCGACATCGTGTGCCGTACGGCGATGGACACGCAGGAGCTGCCGGTGGGCGTCGTGACCTCGCTGCTGGGGGCTCCGGCCCTGCTGTATCTGCTGGACCGGCGTCTGGGGAGCGGTAGTTGAGGATCGAGATTGAAGACCTGTCCGTCGCCTACGCGGGCCGCACGGTCGTCGCGGGTGCCCATCTCGTCGCGGCCGAGGGCGAGATCACCGGCCTGGTCGGCCCGAACGGCAGCGGCAAGTCCACACTCCTGCGCACCGTCTACCGGCACCTCAAGCCCACCGCCGGGCGGGTCCTGCTCGCCGGCACCGACCTCCGTCAGATGACCGCGCTCCAGTCGGCTCGGCACGTGGCGGCCCTGCCGCAGGAGCGCGGGAGCGACTTCGAACTGACTGTCCGCGAGGTCGTCGCCATGGGCCGTACGCCCTACAAGCGGGCCTTCGCCGGGGAGGACGGCGCCGACCGGGACATCGTCGCGCAGGCACTCACCGACGTCGGCATGGCGGAACAGGCCGGTCGCCGCTTCACGGCCCTCTCCGGTGGTGAACGCCAACGCGTCCTGCTGGCAAGGGCGTTCGCCCAGAAGCCGGACATCCTGGTGCTGGACGAGCCGACCAACCACCTCGACATCCGTCACCAGGTCGATCTGCTCGCCCTCCTGCGCGCCCAGCGCCGTACGACCCTGGTGTCGCTGCACGACCTCAACGCCGCCGCCTCCGTGTGCGACCGCCTCCACGTCCTGCACGGGGGAGCGGTCGTCGCCTCCGGGACGCCGCGGGAAGTCCTCACGCCCGCGCTGATGGCGGAGGTGTTCGGGGTGCGAGCGGCGGTGGTCGACCATCCCCTGACCGGTGACCCGCTCATCGCCTTCGACCACCGGACGCCGGCGGACGAGGCACCGACGGCAGTGCCGATGGAGTCACCAACCCAGGGATGAACGCGCCGCGCAGTGCTCGCAGCTCATTCCCCTGACGTTGTACTGCTTCTGGTCCATGGCACAACTCCTGGATGCGGACTCGACTTTGGCGTGGCGTACGGATGCGCGGATCAACGGGGGAGCCTGGCCGTTGCTCGCGGCCACTGCGGCCGTTCTTGTCGCCGGGTACGGCCGGCTGGGCTCCGTCGTCGATGGAGCGTTCGGTGCGGCTGTCGGCTGTGCCGCCGGGCTGATCCTCTGCGCGTTGCTGTACCTGTTGATGGAGTCGGCCGTGTCGGGCAAGGCACCACGCGGCGGCGGCCGCGACTGATCGGCGCGGGCAGTTTCAGCCTGCCCGCCATGATTTTCGGACGCGCCCGGGAACTAGTGTGCGATCCCGTCCGACTTGTGGGACGAGGCTGCCGTCCGGCAGCCCACCCACGACCGTGAGGGGCGGCAACGGTGACACGCCACAGTCCCGGTTCGGAACAGCCCGGCCGCATACCCGTCGGCGGTGACGACCGCTGGCTGCTCGTTGCCGTGGCCGGCCTGCTGTCGTTCGTGGCGATGCTCGACATGAACATCGTCAACGTGGCCCTGGCGGACATCGCCGACGGTCTGCACGTCTCCGCCGCGACCGCCCAGTGGGCGGTCCTGGGTTATCAACTGCCCGTGGTGGCTTTGCTGTTGCCTGTCGGCCGGTGGCTGGACGGGGTCGGGATGCGCTCCGCCCTGCTGGTCGCGACCGCGGGCTTCGGTCTGTGCAGCGCGCTGGCGGCTGCCGCACCCTGGGCGTCCTGGCTGATCGCCGCCCGCCTCGCCCAGGGCGCGTTCGGGGCCGTGCTCTTCGTGCTGATGCCGGTTCTCGCCCTGCGTTCGGTACGGCCGCAACTGCGCGGGCGGGCCATGAGCGTGCCCGCGACGCTGGGCCCGCTGGGCGCGGTGACCGGCCCGGCGGTGGGCGGACTGCTGCTGGACCACCTGGGCTGGCGCGCCGTCTTCCTGGTCAAGATCCCCTTCTGTCTGCTCGCCCTGGTCGTGGCGTGGAGGGCGATGCCGCGGGACGGGGACCTGCGCCTGCCCGACCGGCGGTCGGCGGCGGATGCCGTGCTGGTGGGTTCCGGGGTGGCCGCCGTGCTGCTGGCGCTGACCCTGGCGTCGCGAAGCCGCGGGTGGCTGGTGCTCGCGCTCGCCGCCGTACCGCCGTTGTGGTGGTGGCTGAGGGGGCCCGGCGGCCGTCCGCTGGTCGGCGTACTGCGGGCGGCGGGGCTGTTCCGGGCGCATACGGCGGTGCTGGCGCTGGCGGTCGGGTTCGCGGCGATGCACTACGTCGTCGCCCTGCACCTCCAGCGCGACGACGGTGTCAGCGCCACCACGACCGGGCTGACCGTGCTCGCCTTCCCGCTCGGCATGGGGCTGGCCGGTCCGGTTGGCGGTCGCCTCGCCGATCGGTCTGGGGCCCGGCCGGTGGCGGTCATCGGTGCCGCCCTCACCGCCGCCGGTCTGCTCCTCCTTGTTCCGCTGGGGGGCGATTGGTCACCGGTGGGTGTGGCCTGGCGGCTGGCGCTGGCCGGCCTCGGCATGGGCCTGAACGGCGGCCCCACCCAGGCCCTCGTCATGGGCGCCGCCCCACCGGACCGCACGGCGACCGTGGGCTCCTCCGTACAGCTGGCCCGCAGCCTCGGCTTCACCCTCGGCCCGGCCCTGGCCACTGCGGCCTGGGGCCTGGCCGGAGGCGACGACGGCGTGACGGCCGGGCTGACCCTGGCGGCAGTCGCCGCCTGTATCGCCGTACCCCTGCTCGCACTGCAAGGACGCAGGTCGGCGCCCGTGCGAGAGATGTCAACCGACGCGGCTCCCGCCGCCCACCACCCCTGACCGAGGAGTCGTCTCCCATGTGCGGAATCACCGGCTGGGCGTCCTTCCACAGCGACGCCCGTACCCAGGCCCCGGTCATCGAGGCCATGACCGCCACCCTCGCCCCGCGCGGCCCCGACGCCGACGGCGTCTGGCTCGGCGAGCGGGCCGCGATCGGCCACCGCCGACTGGCCGTCATCGACCTCCAAGGCGGCGTACAGCCGATGACCGACCGGCCCGACCAGCCGGACCTCGTGCTCACGTACAGCGGCGAGGTCTACAACCACCACGAGCTGCGTACCGAACTGCACTCCCGGGGCCATGTCTTCCACACGCGCAGTGACACCGAGGTCGTGCTGCGCGCGTACACCGAGTGGGGAGAGGCGGTGGCCGAGCACCTGGAGGGCATGTTCGCCTTCGCCGTCTGGGACGAGCGCGCCCAGCGGCTGCTCCTGGTCCGCGACCGGCTCGGGGTGAAGCCCCTGTTCTGGGCCGCTGTCGACGGCGGCCTCGCCTTCGCCTCCGAACCGAAGGCGCTGTTCGCCCACCCGGAGATCCGGCCGCGGGTGGACGCGGACGGGCTGCGGGAGGCGTACAGCCTGCTGTTCAACACCGGTCCGACGGTGTGGTCCGGGATCCGGGAGGTCGAGCCGGGCGGGGTGCTCGTCCTGGACCGGGCCGGCATCCGCGAACGCCGCTACTGGCAGCTGGAAGCCGCCGACCACACCGACGACCAGGACGCGGCCATCGAGCGGATCCGCGCCCTGGTCGGTGCCGCGGCCCGCAGCCAGCTCGAAGCGGACGTCCCGCTGTGCAGCCTGCTCTCCGGCGGCATCGACTCCACCGTCCTGACCGCCCTGCTCGCCGACGAACTCCGCCTGCGCGAAGGCCCGGACGCCCGGATCCGCTCCTACGCCGTCGACTACAGCGACCAGGCGGAACAGTTCACCGGCGACGTCCTGCGCACCGGCCACGACACCCCGTACGCCATCGAAGCCGGCGCCTTCATCGGTACCGACCACAGCACCGTCGTCCTCGACCCGCGCGCCCTGCTCGATCCGGAGCACCGCAAGGCAGTCGTCGTGGCCAGGGACTCGCCCATCGGTGTCGGCGACATGGACACCTCGCTGTACCTGCTGTTCGGCGAGATCCGCCGGCACTCCACCGTCGCCCTCTCCGGCGAGGCGGCCGACGAGGTCTTCGGCGGCTACCCCTGGTTCCACAACCCGAAGGCCCTGGCCGCAGAAACCTTCCCGTGGCTGCTGGTGACGGGCGACGAGGCCGCCATGCCTCTCAACCCCGAACTCGACCTGCGCATCAGCGAGTTCCGCGACGACACCTACCGCGCCGCCCTGGCCGCCGTACCGCATCTCGACGGCGAGACCCCCGCCGAGCACCGCCAACGCGAGATGCAGCACCTGTCCCTGACCCGCTGGCTGCGCCAGCTCCTCCACCGCAAGGACCGCCTCAGCATGGCCCAGGGCCTGGAGGTCCGCGTCCCGTACTGCGACCACCGGCTCGTCGAGTACGCCTTCACCACCCCCTGGGCGCTGAAGAACTTCGACGGCCGCGAGAAGAGCCTCCTGCGCGCGATGGGCGCCGGCCTCGCTCCGGACTCGGTCCTGTACCGCCCCAAGAACCACTACCCGGCCACCCACCACCCCGACTACAACCGCGGCCTGCAGCAGCTGGCCCGCGACGCCCTCGCCACCGAACAGGTCCGCGCCCTCGCCGACGAGACCCGCATCAAGCCCTGTCTCGACACCCCGCCCGAACGACTGGAGTGGGGCCACCGCCTGCGCCTCGAACGCGTCGTCGACCTCGCCCTCTGGCTGGACCACTACCGGCCCGAACTCGCCCTCTGAGGAGCCTCCCCATGACCCTCCAGGAACACCAGCCGGCCGCAGACCCGGACACCTTGCCCGACCCGGTGCCGCTGATGGGCTGCCCGTACAAGAGCAACCCCTACCCCCTGTACGAGCAGATGCGCGAGACCGGCCCTGTCCACCGGGTCCTCTTCCCCAGCGGCGTCCGAGCCTGGCTCGTCACCGGCTACGACGCCGCCCACGCCGCGCTGAACGACGATCGCCTCGGCAAGAACCACGACCGAGGCAACGACCGCTGGCGCGCCCGCGCCTCGATCATGCCCGAGCCGCAGCACTCCCAGCTCCAGGTCCACCTCCTCCACCAGGACCCGCCCGAGCACACCCGGATGCGCCGCTTCGTGACGGACGCCTTCACCCCGCGCCGCATCGAGCAGCTCCGCCCCCGCTTCCAGGAACTGGCCGACACCCTCGTCGACGCACTGCCGGAGCACGGCCCCGCGGACCTCGTCACCGGCTTCGCCGCCCACTTCCCCTTCCAGGTCCTCGCCGAAGTCATCGGCCTCCCACAGGAACTGGCAGCCCGCTTCGACCGCGACTGGGGCAAGGTCGTCCAGCCGGTCGGCCCCACCGACCCCGGACGCCCCCTCTACGAGGCACGCCTGCACGGCCTGCAGAGCTACATCTCGGATGTCGTGTGCCACAAGCGAGAGCACTGGGACGACGACCTGCTCAGCCGCCTCGTCGTGGCCCGTGACCGCCGCGAACTGTCGCAGGAAGAGCTGGACTCGATGATCTTCCAGCTCCTCGTCGCGGGCCAGGAGCCGGTCACCAACCAGATCACCACCGCCCTGATCGCCCTCTTCCGCCACCCGGACCAGCTCGCCCGCCTGCGCGACGACCCGGACCTGCTGCCCAGCGCCGTCGAGGAACTCCTGCGCTACGACAGCGCCTTCGAACTCACCACCTGGCGCTTCTTCGACCAGGACAGCGACCTGCACGGCACGCGCGTCCCCGGCGGCGACTCGGTGATCGTCTCCCTGTGCGCGGCCAACCGCGACCCGCGCCGCTTCCCCGCCCCGGACACCCTGGACTTCGACCGCTCGCCCAACCCCCACCTCGCTTTCGGCCACGGCATCCACTTCTGCCCCGGCGCCGCCCTCGCCCGTGCCGAACTCCAGGTCGCCCTCGGCACCCTCCTCGCCCGCCTGCCCGGCCTCCATCTGACCGCCAGAGACGAGGACATCGAGTGGATCCCGGCCGTCCTCGGCCGCGGCACCAACCACCTCACCGTCGGCTACGACCGACGCCTCTGACACCGACGTACCGCTGACCGGGTCGGACCACACCAGCCGACCCGGCCCCGGCTGACCCACGCCCACCGACCCAAGGCGCTTGGCTTCCACTCTCGCCACGGCGCCATGTCGACGTGCCCTCGTACTTCCTCGTTCTCCAGGAGAGGCGACATGCCCCTGACGACCGCGCCGGACACCCTTCCCACCCGCATCGGCACCGAAATCCTGAACCTGCTCCTGCCCCACCACCGCACGACCGACCCCGTCCCCGCTCCCGTTCGCGTTCCCGCGCAAGCGTTCCCGCATCAGCTGCGCCGCATCGACGCATTCGTACGCGACGGCGCCCCCATCGTCTTCACGCTGCCCGGCTTCCCCTGCAAGTCCCCCAACCCGGCCAAGGTCCTCGGCCACCTCCCCGACCAGGGCGAACGCCTCTCCCTGACTTTCCTGAACACCCTGTGCACCAAGATTGAACGGATCTATCCGCCCGGCGCCCGCGTGATCATCTGCTCCGACGGCCACGTCTTCGGCGACCTCATCGGCGTCCCCGACGACCACATCGACGCCTATGCCGACGACCTACGCACACAGATAGGCCGGATGGGCCTGCACAGACTGTCCGTCTTCGACCTGCGCGACGTCCTCGGCGACCTCCCGCACGACGCGAAACGCAGCCACGTCCACGAGCGCTACGCCCCCACCCTGGAGGCCCTCCGTGCCGAGATCCGATCCGACAGCCAGGCCCTCGCCCTCTACCGGGGCATCACCCGCTTCCTCGTCGAGGACACCGCCGACTGGACCGGCACCCGCTCCGCCCTCCAACGCGCCTGCAGGCAACGGGCCTACGGCGTCATCCAGCGCAGCCGCGCCTGGGGCGACCTGATCGCCGAACAGCACCCCCGCGCCGTACGCCTCTCCATCCACCCCCAGCCCATCGGCGCCCCGAAATTCGGCATCCGCCTCCTCGACGCCCCGGACGCCTGGACGACCCCCTGGCACTCCGCCGCCCTGCGCCGCACCGACGGGACCTGGGCCCTCATGCCCCGGGCCGAAGCCGCCCGGACGGGTCGACTGGTCCGGCAAGGCGGCAAGGACAGTCACTTCGACCAGAGCCGGGCGGCTTGCCGGTGATCCTTCCACGGCGAAGTAACGGCAGTACGGCGTGCTGTCAGCCGCTGTCCGCGGTGCGGGCGCTCCAGCGCTCTTCGACCTTGGCCAGGCGCCAGTACGCGATGGCCACGGCCCAGACGACCACGAACAGGCCGACGATGACGTAGCCGACGTTGTCGAGGTTCAGGCCCGCGATCCAGTCGGAGATCCCGTCGCTCAGGCCGAACTTGTCGTGCAGCACCCCGACCAGCTCGATCGTGCCGACGAAGAAGGCCACCGCGATGGACAGGCCGGTGATGGTGAGGTTGTAGAACACCTTGCGGACGGGGTTGGAGAACGCCCACTGGTAGGCGAAGTTCATGAACGTGCCGTCGAGGGTGTCGAACAGGCTCATACCGGCGGCGAAGAGCAGGGGCAGGCACAGGATCGCGTACCAGGGCAGGCCCGCGGCGGCGCCGTTGCCGGCCAGGGCGAGGAGAAGCACCTCGGTCGTGGTGTCGAAGCCGATGCCGAAGAGGAAGCCGAGCGGGAACATCTGGCCGGGCCGGCGGATGGACTTGGTGAGCCGGCCCAGGAGGCGGTTCATGAAACCACGTGAGTCGAGGTGGGCCTCCAGCTCGGCCTCGTCGTACTGTCCGGCCCGCATCGCCCTGAAGACGCGGGCGATGCCGAACAGCGCCACGAGGTTGAGGGCGGCGATGAGGTACAGGAAGCTGCCGGAGACCGTAGTACCCACCGTGCCGAGGACCTGGTGGGTGCGCGAGCCGTCGTTCATCAGGGTCCCGGCGAGCTTCGCCCCGCCGGCGACCAGCGCGGCCATGGCGACCACCACACTGGAGTGCCCGAGCGCGAACCAGAACCCCACCGACACCGGCCGCTTGCCATCGGCCATCAGCTTGCGGGTGGTGTTGTCGATCGCGGCGATGTGATCGGCGTCGAATGCGTGCCGCATCCCGAGGGTGTACGCCGTGATGCCCAGGCCGACCCCGAACGCCTTGGAGCCGACCTCGTAGTGATGCGGCGTGACGAGCAGGAAGAGGATCCCGAAGGCGACCACGTGCAGGGCGACGATCACGGCCAGCAGGCCGGCGGTTCGGACGGTGTCCTCGCGCCGCCAGCGGAACGACGGGGCGGCGGCGGTTTCAGGCACACCTGAGGACAGGGTCATACGGTCACGCTCCAGCACCTCGTGGATCAGCTTCGTGCTGCCGTGGCCGGTCTCCTGGCTGACGGGTCACCGCGCCCGCCCCTGCCTTCCCGGCCGCGAGGCCAGTGGCAATGCATGAGGCGGGAACTCCCCGATCACAGTGGCGAGGGCCGCTCCGGACTGAGCCCCTGAGGGGCTGTCACCGGTCTTCCCGAACACCACGGCCCGCTCACCCTAGAAGGCCGAAGGTTGAACCTGCAAGGCTGCACAACTGAGCAGATATCGAGGCCCGAGTCGGCGACTGCGATGATGCGTACATGCATCTCGTCCCCGCGGAACGTGCCGGACAGCGGACCATCGACGGCCACCGGGTCTGCGACGCCATCGCCGCAGTCGGCGAGCCCGAGCGAGTACGGGCCTGGGCCGACCGCTTCTCCCTGCTCTCCGATCCCGGGCGCCTGTCCCTGCTGCTGGCCCTCCACGAGGCGGGCCCCATCGCTGTCTCCGACCTAGCCGTCGCCACCGGGATGCGGGACACCGCCGTGTCCCAGGCCCTGCGCCTGCTGCGGGCAGCAGGCGTCGTACAAGGCGAGAAGGACGGCCGGATCGTACGCTACCGAGTCATCGACGGCCTCATCTCCGCATTGCTGACCCACTGCGCGTCCGTGGCAGAACCGGCAGGAGAAGCAACCGGCGCAGGATGAGGCGAGGAACTGCGGCTCTCTGATTCGACCGACCGGTTCGCTGTTTCCCTCACGTTCCGGGCCGGGTGGTCTCGCCTCGAGCTGCGCGTAGGCGAGGAAGCCGCTGTCCATCGGGCTACGTCGATCGAGGACGACTTCTTCTCCGATCTGGTGGAGGAGACTTTCCGGCCGGACCATTCGCTGCCTGCGCCGCGAATTGGCCAACCGCCTCTCGGTGTAGAGCTCGTAACACGACGTTGTCGAGGTGTGTGGTCGCGCGTGAGGCCAGTAGGACGATTCTGCCTTTCGTGGGGCTGTGGTGCGAGACATCGGTGGGCGTCAGCCCCGAAAGCCTGCAGACGCGTGGCGGATGGCCAGGCGGACCGCACTGACGCCCGTCAGACGTGCGCACGTAGCGCCCGCATCGCCCGTAACGCACACTGGCCTGTCGTCCGCATTCTCCCGGGCGGGCTCCTGACCTGCCGTTACTCCGGACATGACACTTCGTTCGACCTGTTTCCGGATCACCATGGAGTGGAGCGCGCTGTGTTCCTGCGCCTGCCGCCCGTCGCCCTTGGACGGGGCGACCTTGGCCCGCTCAAACCCTGCGGCTTGAGGGCGGTCGGACGTCGGTGCGCGGGGTGGGGTCGGTGTGAGGCGCTGGCAACCAACGCAAAGTGGCGGGCAAACCGGAGGTGGCCAGGCGCCGCTTCCGGAAACTGTCGACCTTGCTGACGTGGACGCGTGAAGCCGCCCCGCACAAGCAGATCGGCTTCTGGGACCTGCTCGGCAACATCAGCCGCAGGTACTACCCGTTGGGCCGCGCCCTCGCGGCGCACGAGGATGTCTTCCTTCCCGGTCTCCACACCAGCTCGACGGACAGCGAGGCCGGCTGGCAGCACCGGCTCGACCAGGCTCGCGCCGAGGCGAAGCAGATCGCCCCCTGGCAAACCCGTGTACCCGTTCCTGTGACCTCAGTACCGAGACCGACCGGGATCCGGGCGGTATGTGCCTCCAGTGCTGTGGTCGTACGAGCTCCAAGCCTGCAGCAAGGCCACCAATGCCGTCGTCCTGTGGGGAGGGGGCCCGCACGGTAACGGCAACACCGCTTGGCTCGACGCGCTCAAGCGCTTCCTGACTGCGAGGGCTGCCTGAGCTTCTTCGACGTCCGGGGCCGATGACGCGGCACTGGACGAGTCCGGTGGGGAGCGCTCGGAACGCGAGCCGCCGACCTGTCGCTGTTGCTGAAGAAAACCGGACATTGTTCCCGCAGCCGTTTCTCGAGCTAAATCACTCCGGCGCATATCGAAATCTGCGACCGCTATGTATGATCGCCGCATGGACGCTTACACGTGGGATTGGCGCGAAGCAGAACCGGAAACTCCTGCACCGCTGCGCTGCGAGCATCTGGAAGGGGTTCTCGAAAGCTCCCGCTTCACCCGAGAGCAGCTTTCCGGACTTGGCATCCGAGGTATCCAGTTCGGTTGTTCATGGCGGCTTGCTCCGGCATTCCTGAACACGGACATGTTCCGTGCCGAGTCCGACACCGCCGTGAGCCGACCCGATTGCGTCTCGCGTATCGACAACCGGCTGTACTACCTGGAAATGGACGCCTCGAAGCCCTTCCCGCTGGAAGACGGCTGTTTCGACTGGGCCTACTCCGAGCACATGATCGAACACCTGACGCTGCCGGACGGCATTCGCTGGCTCAGGGAAGTCCGACGCGTCCTGGCCCCTGGAGGAATCCTTCGCCTTACCACACCCGATCTCGGGAAATATGTGAACGGCTATCTGGGGGGAGATTTCTACGCCACTCACCGCGAGGAAATGCACACGATGGGCGCACGTCCCCCCATGCCGAAACGCAAGGCTTTCATGATGAACCAGATATTCTACCTCTGGGGCCATCGATGGATCTACGACGAGGCTGAACTCCGATATGCTCTGACGGCCTCCGGTTTCGATGCCGAAGGGATCGAAGTGCGCGAATACCAGGACAGCTCCGTCCCCGAAATGGCGGATCACGACCGCGCGGACCGGCGGGACGAGTCGATTTATATCGAAGCCAGGGTCTGACGGTCCCGGACCGCCGCGGCGGTCCGGGAAACACCGGCTGGCCGGGGCTCACCACGGGTGCGCCGCGACCAGCCGGGCCGCCTGATCGGCCGCGTCCACACCGCGCAGCCGCAGGACCGCCTCCTCGCTCGCCGAACGCACCGACGGTGTCTCCGCCAGAACGCGCAGGGCGTCGGCGATCGTCGAAGCCGTCCAGGAAGGGCCGGGCACATCGATCGCCACCCCCAGGCGTCTCAGCCGGGCGGCGTTGTCCGGTCGGTCGACGCCCTCCGCGAGAACCACCTGCGGCACGCCGCACTCCAGGGCTCGGGCACACGTACCGATACCGCCATGATGTGCGATGGCGCTCAGATGCCGCATCAGGGCCGGAAAGGGCAACTGCGGCTGGACCAGCACTTGCCCCTCGGGCCAGTGCAGAGGCCGGCGCAGATGCCGATTGACGACAATCGCCCGGGCACCCACCCGCAGCACGCCGTTGACCGCCGACTCGAAGAAGTTGGAGACCAGCATCCGACCGGTCCCCCCGGTGATCAGCACCGGTGGTTCCCCGGCGGACAGGAACTCCCAGACCTCCTCCGGAAGGGCGCCGGACTCCGAGGCGTCGCAGGGAAATCCGGTGCGGAACAGCCTCGGCCACTCGTTCACGTCGGGCGCGAACCAGTCCGGCCAGAGCCCGACTTTGACCGCCACCCGCTCCGTCCAGTCGAGCCAGTCCTCGACAGGCGGGAGCCCGAAGAGCTTCCGGTCGGTGTTCAGGGCATCGAGCTTGCGCGCGCCGTGGAGCGCCTGTGTGGCGACGCCCTCCTGCAAGGCGTGCGGCGAGACCAGTGACCAGGCACCACGTGCGCCGCACGCCTCAGCCGCCGCCATCGCCGGAGCAGCGCTCAGATAGCGGCCGATGACCACGGCGTCGCGGTCCGACACACAGTCGGCCACGGCCTGGTACTCCCGGAGCTTGCGCTCCGGGCTGTGGTACCAGCCGGTTGTCCCTTCCACCAGGTCCAGATCGTGGTTTCCGCCCACCAGCTCCGCCGAGTCCGCCAGCAGGGCCGCGTATTCCTCCTCCGTGTCCAGGGCCACGAAGCGCAGCCCCGCCGACTGTGCCCTTTCCCGGTACGGGGCATGGGTGATGAACGTGACGGCATGCCCCAGAGCCACCAGCCGACGCCCGATCGCCAACAAGGGGAGCAGGTCACCCGCGGTCCCGGTGCCTGCTATCGCGACGGTCGCGGGAAGCGCTGTCACAGCGTCGTCGCCAGGTCCGAGACCGGCGCTGTCAGCCAATCCAGTTCCCCCTGTTTCCAGAGACCCTCCAGCCGCTCGCGGTCGGCGAGTGTGTCCATCTTCTCGAAGTGTCCGTCGTGCTCGAACGCCGACAGCTGTCCGTCGACCGCCAGCCTGCGCAGCAGATCCTCCTCCAACTGACCCGAGTGGGGATTGAGTTCGTCCGCCACCACCGTCCGGTCCAGCACCATGAAACCGATGTTGACCGGGTCGGTCAGAACCGGCTTCTCCTGGAAGGCCCGCACCTGCCCCTGCTCGCCGACGATCACATGCCCGAAGGGCGACCGCGCCTTGGCGGTGGTCACGGTGACGGACTTGCATCGCCAGCGATGGTGGTGGAGCAGCCGATCGACCGCTACGTCGCCGAGGACGTCACCGTAGACGACCATGCACTCCTGACTGCGCAGATACGGCGATATCCGGTGAATGCGGGCCCCGGTCGGTACGTCGAGTCCCGTGTCGGCGGCGACCACTTCGACCGGACGGCCGCGGGGGCCCCGGACCACCGCTCCGAGGTCTCCGTCGCCGAGCTCCCGGACGGGTTCGACCGAGCGCTCGGTGAGGAACGAGATGATCTCCGAGGCGCGGTAGCCCGCGCAGAGGATCACGCGCTGGATGCCCTGCCCTTCCAGGTGCGCGATCAAGAGTTCCAGCATCGTGCGGGGGCCGATGGGGACCAGCAGCTTCGGCAGTGTCGCGGTGGCCGGGAAGAGGCGGGTCCCGCGACCTCCGCACAGAATGACGACATCCATCATTACGCGGTCTCCGATTCCCTGAGCAGCGCTTCAACAGACTGCGCCAGCTGGGCGGCTGTCGGTGCCTCGAACAGGACGCGGAGCCCGATGTCCAGGCCGAGCTCCGTGCGCAGCCGGTCCACCATGCTCATGGCGAGGAGGGAATGACCGCCCAGTTCGAAGAAGTCGTCGTCGACTCCTATCCCCTCCGTGCGCAGGAGTTCCGAGAACACTCCGACGAGGAAGCCCTCGAACTCGTCACCCGGCTCGCGGTACGGCGTGGACAGAGCCGGTCGGGGATAGCGGAAGCTCTCGGCAGGAGCCTGGTCCTCCTTCCCCTGCCGCTCGTCCTCGTCGGCCGCCATGGCCACCTTGCGGCCGGCGAGCCTCGCCGGCAGGTCGGTCGTCGACACCATGACGACACCGAGCGGCAGCAGCCGGAAGAGGACGTCGAACAACTCATCGGCGTCGTCGTCCCTGATGACGTCCGCGACGCGCCGACGGAAGACGGCACCGCCGCCCTCCTTGTCCTCCCAGCCGTCCAGCCGGACCGCGCACCACTCCACGGGAAGGTCGCCTGAGGCGGACGCGCAGACCGACTCCATGGCAGCGCTCGCAGCGGCGTAGGCACTGAAACCCAGACCACCCAGCACCGTCGACAACGACGACAGAGCGAGGACGAAGTCGGGGCGGCGGTCAGCGGCGAGCGCGGCAAGATGGAGAGCGCCCTCCGACTTGACCTTCCGGTGCCGCGCGGCGAGTTCACCGTCCGTGTCCCGCGCCAGCGGGAAGGCGTCGGCATCCGACAGGCCCGCCGCGTGCACCACGCCGTCCACCCGCCCGTACGCCGACTCGGCCTCGTCCCACGCTCGGGCCAGCGAGTCCATGCTGGTCACATCGGCGCTGACGGGAGTGACATGGGCGCCCTCCTTCTCCCAGCGCGTGAACTCGCCCACCAGTCCGTGGCATGGATGCGATGGATCCGCGAGGACCGAGGGCCATTCCGAGCGAAGCGGTACCGTGCGGCGCCCCACGAGAACCAGCCGGGCCTCGTGGTGACGGGCCAGATAGGAGGCCATGCGCAGCCCGATCCGACCCAGGCCGCCCGTGATCACATAAACACCTCGTCGTTTCAGCCGGGTCGGCGGAAGCGCGTCGGCAGGCAGCTCCAGCGGTTCGATCAGCCGCCGCAGACGCCTCTCGCCGACCAGCACCGCGTCGTCGTCCCTGCCGTCCACCAGCCGGCGCAGCGCTCTGACGGCCACCTGCGAGGCGGGCGCCCCGTACCGGGCCACGGGGAGGGCCGACACCGTAACGCCGGGATTCTCCTGATCGAGCACTCTGGCGGCAGCGACGAGCGCGGCGCCGTTCGGTGGACCGGGGGGTCCTGCCGCGGACTCGCCCTGAGCTTCGTCGCTCACGGCGAGCGCGAGCACCCGTGCCGCCGACCGCTGCTCGCCCTCGGCGAGCAGACGGACGATCGTCATGACGTCACGCACTCCGGAGAGCTCCGGGCCCGGCGCCCGTGTCGCCCCGTCCGCGCCGTGCAGTCGGCTCTCCCCATCCGCTCCGTCGTTCTCGACGACGGTCAGGACGAGTTCAGGCTCGGCGCTCGCGAGGGCCTCGCCGTCCGGGCCCGCGACTGAGCCGAGGGCGGTCACCCGCTTGCCCCAGGACCTGCCCAGCTCCGCGAGAGCGTCCGCGACCTGCCCACCCCCGACCACGGCCCAGCGCTCCGGGAGTTGGCCGGCCAGCCGGTCCGAAGGCAGGGGCAGTTCGACGGACGGTGCCCATGTCTCGGCGTAGAACCACCGGTGGACCGGGAGCCGTTCGCTGTCCGCCGCGGGCGGAGCGGCCGGTGCCGAGCCACGGAGCGGGAGGGCGAACACCTGCCGTTGGAACGGATATCCGGGCAGGCTCACGCGGCGCGAATCCGGGCCGGCCAGGGACGGCCAGTCGATCCGTGCGCCCGCCGTCCAGAGGGCGGCGAGGGAAGCCTGCCGGGTGTCCTCCCGCTCACCGCGCCCGAGGCCGAAGACGACCTGGTCCGCTCCGGCGCCGCGGGCGAGGTCGCCCACCGAGGTACCCGGCCCCAGGTGCAGGAACACCGGGTCCAGCGCCTCCTTGACGGTGCTGAGCGCCGGCCCGAACCGCACCGGCTCCCGCAGGTGGCGGACCCAGTGGTCGACCGAGGTCGCCTCCTCCGGCGTGATCCAGTTCCCCGTGACATTGGTCAGATACGCGTACCGCGGTTGGTGGCGCGCCGTGCGCTCGACCTCCCGCGCGAACTGCTCGAGCACCGGCTCGACGGACCGGGAGTGGAAGGCGTGACTGACCTTCAGGCGGGTCGTGACCGCGCCATGGGCCCGCAGCGCCTCCTCGGCGGACTCGAGCACGCCGAACGGCGCGCTGATGACGCACTGGTCGACGGCGTTGTACGCGCTGAACTCCCACCCGCGCAGCTCGCCGAGAGCGGCGGACACCTCCTCTTCGGGGAGCCTGACCGCCGACATTCCGCCGGGCTCAACGGACTGCACCAGTCGGCCGCGCCGGGCGACCAGGCGCATCGCGTCCTCGGCGGAGAACACCCCCGCCACACAGGCGGCGACGAACTCGCCGACGCTGTGGCCAAGCATGGCGCCGGGCAGGACCCCGTGAGCCATCCACTGCCGGGCCATGGCGTACTCGACGGCGAAGAGCGCCGGCTGGGCCAAGGCTGTCCGCCGCAGCTCCGCATCCATGGGCACGTCCTCGTCGAGAAGCAGTGCCCGTAGCGATTCCAGCCCCGGTTCTCGCCGGGCGTATTCGAGGCACTCGTCCAGGACGGCACGGAAGACCGGCGCGGACCGGTACAGGGCGCGCGCCATGCCGGGCCGCTGCGCCCCCTGTCCGGGAAAGAGGAACGCCACGACGCGGTCACGGTTCATGGAACCCGGCCGGAGCACCGGCTCGGCCGGCCGGTCGAGAGCCGCGATGGCCTCATCCTTTGTACGGCAGACGACGGCGGCCCGGTGGGGGAACGCGGTGCGCCCCGTCTGCAGGGTGTGGGCGACGTCCGCGAGTGATGCCGTGTCCCCATGGGCGCGCAACCACGCCGCCAGCCGGGCCCGGGCCTCCTCCAGGGCGGGACCCGACCGCGCCGAAAGGGGCAGGATCACCGCCTGCGCCGGGCGGGACCCCGATGCCGACGCCGGAACGGCGGGCGCCTCGGAGACGATCATGTGGACATTGGTCCCGCCCATGCCGAACGAGCTGACCGCCGCCGTCCGTGGCACGGCCGCCTCCGGCCAGGGCTCCCGCTCCCGCTGAATCCTCAACCGTCCGTCGGCCAGGTCCAGTTCCGGGTTCACACGGTCCGTGTGCAGGGTCGGCACGAACTCCCGGTGCCGCAGGCAGAGGACCGCCTTGACCAGTCCAGCCATACCGCTCGCATGGTTGAGATGACCCAGATTCGACTTGAGGGATCCCACCCGGCAGGGCTCGGTCCGCTCGGCCGTGCCGTAGACACCGGCCATGGCGCGCATCTCGATCGGGTCGCCCAGGGGTGTACCCGTGCCGTGCGCCTCCACGTACCCGACATCCTCGGGTCGGACATCGGCGAACCGCAGGGCCTCGGCGAGCACGGACTGCTGTCCGCGCGCGCCCGGAGCGGTGAACCCGACCCGATGGGCGCCGTCGTTGCCCATGGCGGACCCACGGATCACGGCGTAGATGTGATCGCGGTCGTCCACGGCGTCCTCGAGCCGCTTGAGCAGGACGCCGACCGCGCCGTCCGCCTCGACGGTGCCGTCGGCGTCGGCACCGAAGGCACGGCAATGCCCGTCGGGCGACAGGATCGAGTCGGCGCCGCGCAGCAGCCCTCTGTCCGCGGGGAAGCGCACCGAGGCCGCGACCGCCAGGGCCACGTCGGAATCACCCGACAGCAGGCTCTGACAGGCCAGGTGGACGACGGCGAGCCCCGAGGAACACGCCGTGGCCACCGAGACGCTGGGCCCGTTCAGGTCAAGCTTGTAGGAGACCCTGGACGCTGCGAAGTCGGTGTCGTTGCCGAGCTGGATCTCCAGCCCGCCGGCCTCCTTGGGCTGTTGGAAGACCGATAGATACGTGGGTGGTGCGGCGGCCGCGAACACACCGACACGCCCGTCGATGTCGGCGAGTCGACAACCGGCGTCTTCGGCGACGTGCCATGCCGTCTCCAGGATCAGGCGCTGCTGAGGGTCCATCAGTTCGGCTTCCCGGGCGCTGTATCCGAAGAAGCTCGCGTCGAACGCCAGGGGTGCGTCGAGCGCTCCCCGAGCCGCCACATAGCCGAGGTCGTCGACGTCCGCGGCGGGCACACCGAGGTCCAGCAGTTCTCGGCGATCGAAGAAGCTGATCAGTTCGCGGCCCTCGCGCAGCGCCCGCCACAGCTCGTCGATGCTCTGCGCGCCGGGAAAGCGTCCCGACATTCCTGTGACGGCCACAGCGTTGGGAGGAAGGTTCCCCATCTCCATCCGTACAGCCTCGCTCATGAACGGCCCCTGCGCCTTCGGTCGGCCAGGCGGCCTCGTGCGACCTGGCGGCTTTCGGTCTCCGCGGCCCTGTCCGGAACAGGGGGTTCGGGGGTAGCCGGTCCCCTTCCCCGGAGGGCCGGCAGATGGTCGGCCAGGCCCCGGGGGGTGGGGCAGGCAAAGAGGTCGGCCATGGTCAAGCCGTTCCACCCCTTCCTTCTCAACAGCGTCAGCACTTTGAACAGGAGCAGAGAGTTGCCGCCCAGGTCGAAGAAACGGGCATCCAACGGCACGTCCGGGACATCCAGGACGGCCCCCCATACCGAGGTGATCTCGTCCTCGATGTCCTTGCGGTCCTGGGCGCCGGACGGGGTGGAAGCCGCCCGGAGAGCAGCAGCCGACTCGATGTCCACCGCAGTACGGCCGTCCAGGGCGGCGGGGAACTCCGCCCAGCGCAGCGCGGTCGGCACCGAGGTCTCGGGCAACCGGGACCGCAGGGCGCGCAGGAGTGCGCGCTCCACGGCGACACGCTGTGCGGGGCCTTGGGAGAACGGCTCCTTGGGGACCAGACAGGCCACCAGACCGTCCCCCTCCGCCGTCGGGGACGGCGGTGCGTCCGCTTCCGCGGGGGGTACCGCCACCCGGCAGTCGGCGACTTCGGGACAGGTCTCCTTGATCAGGGTCTCCACGTCCTCGGGCCGGACGAGGACACCCCGTACAGGGACCCGGTCGTCCGCACGGCCGGTCATCGTGAGCAGCCCGTCGGCGGAAACCCGGACGAGATCCCCGGTGGGCAGCAGCGTGCGTGCGCCGAGGTGAAGTTCGCCGACGGCGTCCGGGCTCACGGGTTCGCCGGCGGGTCCCAGGACCACGACCGCCGTGCCCGGCCCCGGGTGTCCCAGAGCCGCCGCGCCACCCTCGTCCGCCAGGTCGGCGGGGGTGAGGAGACGGGCCAGGGCGGCTCCCGTTCCGGCCGGGGCATAAAGGCTCGCCAGACGCACTCCGCTCGGCAAGCCCTCGGCACGCCATCCGCGCAGATCGGCATCGGCCGGGCCGCGCCCGTTCACCAGCGTGCGAAGACCCCGTGGACCGGGCCAGGACGCCGAGCGGCGGATCAGCCGGCGTACGGTCTCCACCTCGGCCGGTGCCGCCATCACGACCGACACCCGCTCTTCGACAAGCCGAGCGGCCGTCTCCGGCAGCGACTCGACCACCGCCGGTGGCAGGAGCAACCGCCCACCGTGGGCAAGGGGTGCCCACCATTCCCAGGGTGCGGCGGCGCGTGCGAGTGAATGGAGCGGCGCCCAGGTCTCCCCGGGGCCGGTGTCCAGCAGCTCGGCCATGTCCTTCAGCGCGGCCGTGAGGTCACTGTGCGAGTAGGAGACCCCGACCGGCGCGTGGGCGGTGCCGGACGTGTAGGCGACGCACGCCTCGGCCTCCGCTTCCGTGCGGCGCCCCCCGGGGGGCGACGGCACGACCGGAGTCTCGGGAGCGGACAGGATGTCCGGGACGTACAGCACGGTCGCACCCGGCAGTTCGGGAAGGCATCGGCGAGCCGATGACAGCACCAGACGCACCCCCGCGTCGGCCACCACGGCGGCCCGGTACGGCGCTGGATGACGGGGGTCCACGGGGACGTACGCTGCTCCCGCGCGCAGGGCGCCGAGTGCGGCGGCGACCGTCAGACGGGAGCTGCCGGCCATGACCCCCACGCGCTCGCCGGGAACGGTTCCCCGCGCGCACAACCATGCGGCGACGCGGTCCGCGGCGGCGTCCAGATCGTGGAAGGTGAGGCTGCCCACGGCGTCCGAGACGGCCACTGCCCCGGGCAGGGCCGCAACCTGGCCGGCGATCAGGGACAGCACGCTCGATCCGCTGTTGTCCGGGCCGGCACCCCTTTGATCCAAGGCGGCGAGGACATCACCCAGCGTGCAGGGTTCCTCGGCGCAGAGCAGATCGACAGCCGTGTGCCACAGGTCCAGCAGCGCCACCACCCTCTCGGCGCGGACCCGTCTGGTGTCGAAGGTCAGCTTGAGCCGTTTCGGGGATCCGGCGGGTACCCCGGCGGTCAGGGCATAGTTCGTCGACTCGCGGACGCCCAGGTAGCGGCATCCGATTCCATCGGTCTCGACCCGGGTGAGCAGCGCCTCCTGGGGATAGTTCTCGATGGCGAGAAGACAGCGGAACGGCTCGGCCGTGGTGTCACCGCCACTCCACAGCCGATGGTCGGCCGGATTGACGCAGGCGTGTTCCTCCGCCGCGGCCGTGTCGCCGGCGACGCGACGCAGCCATGCCGAGACATCCACGCCGGGATCCATGACCACCCTTTGGGGCACGGATGTCACGCACATGCCCACCACTTCCGTGCCGTCGGGCACGTCCGTGCGGGTCGACGTCACAAGACCGTACGTCACCTCGTCGGGGCCCAGTCCACGCGTGCGAAGAGTCAGTGCCCAGCCCGCCTGGAGCAGCGTCGGCAGGCTGACGCGATGGCGGCGCGCCGCGTTCAGCCAGGGCTGCAGCCGGTCATCGGGTACCGGGTGTTCACGCTCGGACCAGATGTCGGGAGCCCAGTGGGAGCGCGGCAGGTTCTCCTCGTCGAGCAGGGGCCGCCGACCGCTGTGCGGACGGACGACGCCGGTCCAGTACCGCGTGTTCGCCTCGCGCGACAGGGCGGCCTTGGCGGCGACGGCGGCCGTGTAGTCCCGGAAGGCGGGCCGCTTCGCGGCAGGCGCGTCGTGCCCGCCGTAGCACTGCCACAGCTCGGCCACGACGTGGGCGGCGCTCCACCCGTCGAGGATGACGTGGTGATGTGTCCAGACCATCTCCCAGAGCTGCTCACCGAGTTGGACGAGGAGCACGCGCATGAGGGGGGCACGGGTCAGGTCGAACCCACGTACCCTGTCCTCCCGCAGGATGTCCTGGACCGCCGCGGCGCGGTCGCCCGCCGCCACGTCACGGACGTCGAACACGTCCACCGGCACCGTCAGGCCGGAGGGCGGGACCACGACCTGGACCGGGTGGGACACTCCCTCCCAGACCACAGCGGACCGCAGAACAGGGTGCCGGCGGACCATCTCCGTCCAGGCCGCCTGCAGCCGTCCCACGTGCACCGCCCCGGTGAGCTCGAAGCGCATCTGGACGACGTACAGGCCGGGTTCGGGTTCGGTGAGGCACCGCAGCAGCACACCCGCCTGGGGCGGTGCGAGGGGGTGGACGTCCTCGACGGCGCCGGTCACCGGCTCTCACCTCCGTCGGACTCACCGCTGTGCCCGAATCCGGCGAGCAGCGCGCCGAGTTCGTCGGCGGGCAGACCGCTGGCCTCGAATTGCAGCGTCCGGCTCCTGTCGAGTTCCTCGGCACAGGCCAGCAGTGCCTCGCGCAGTCGCCCGGAAAGCTTGTCGACGGTTTCCGCCGCCTGGTGCCGACCGTGCACCCAGTGCCAGGTCAGGGCGCCGTCGACGACCCGGGCCTGGAGTTCCAGCGGGTACGGGCGCCGGCCGGCCGGCGGTACCTGAACGCCCAGTGGCGGGTCCACCAGGGTCCAGCCGAGATCGGCGGCGACGGTCCGTTCCGTTCTGCCCAGGAAGTTGAACAGCACCGGTGAACGATCCGGTCCCTCGCCGTGCGGCCCTGGGCGCGATATCCCGAAGTCGATTCCGTCCCAAGGCTGCTCGCGCAGTGCGCGGCGGGCCCGGTCGAGGAGCTCGGAGAGGGCTTGTCCACCGGAAAGCGCGACCGGGAACACCGAAGTGAACCACCCCATGGTCCGGCTGACATCGAGCTCGCCGAGTCCGTCGGTCCGGCCGTGGCTCTCCACATCGAGGCGGAGCACATCGTCGCCGAACACCTCGCTCAGCGCACGGGCGGCCGCCGCCAGCAGCACTTCCTGGAGCTTGAGGTTGCCGGCCTCGCCCGCACGCTCGACCCGGCGGGTCTCCTCCGAGTCGAGGCCGCCCGGCCGGCGCCGCTCGAAGGCGTAGTCATCGGGCGCCGCAGCGATCGCCGGTCCTCCGAGCCCGCCGGTGGACGGCGCCGGTATGCCGTCCCAGGCGGACCGGCGTGCGCTCACTTCCGGACGCCGCGCGAACTCGCCCAGCGCGGCAGCCCAGCGCGCGAAGTCACCGCCGCGAGCAGGGACACGTTTCGTCCGCGCGGGATCCTCCGCGCCCAGCCGGTAGGACGTCACGAGATCGTCGAGGAGAATCGTCCAGGAGACGGCGTCGACCACGAGATGGTGTGCGACCAGGAGGACGTGATCGGCTTCAGGGCCGCGGATCAGCACGGCCTTGGCCAGCGGGCCGTCGCCGATGTCCAGCGTCGCGTTGGCGGCACGCACGGCCCCGTCCAGCGGGTCGGCCCCGGTCGCTGTGGGGACGACTTCTTCGACCGTGACTGCCGGGGCGCCGCCGACGTACGTCTGCTGCCATCCGTCCGCGGTCCGCCGGTAGCGGTACTGGAGCACATCGCGCCCGGCGAACGCGGATCGAGCCGCTGTCTCGAAGCGCGACCATGGCAGGCCGGCCTCCACTCTGATCAGCACATTCTGGTTCCAGTGAGAGGGGTTCGGCAGGTCCAGCGAGAAGAACTGACGCTGGACAGGCGTCAGTTCGACGGTTTCCCCGGCCGTCGGCACGCGTGGCCCCGGCTCGTTCTCCGGCTCGGGGGAGAGCACGGCCGCGAGCAGGGCCGGGGTCGGCGCGGCCACGACATCGCGCGGGTAGAGCGCGAATCCCGCGTTGCGCAGCTTGGCCACGAGCCGGATGCTCAGCATGGAGTCTCCGCCGCGGCCGAAGAAGTCGTCGTCGGGAGCGAGGTCCGGGCAGCCCAGCACCTCCGCCATGGTCCGCGCCACCAGCTTCTGGACCTCGTCGTCGCCGGCAGCGCCCGCGGCCGCGCCGGACTCCGCCCGCAGGGTGTCGGTGACGGCCGCGCGGTCGGCCTTGCCATGGCGGTTGAGCGGGACGGCGGCCAGCCGTACCAGACGCTGGGGAATCGCGTGGGCGGGCAGCCTTTCGCGGAGCTCGGCGAGCACCGTATCGGTGTCCTGGCCCACGACCACGGCCCCCAGCACCGCCGTGCCGTCGTCGTCCCGCCAGCTCACGACGCAGGCGTCGGCGACTCCGGAACAGGCTGTGATCCCGGCCTCGACCTCGCCCAGTTCGAGCCGGATACCTCGGATCTTCACCTGATCGTCCGTCCGTCCCCGGTAGACCAGTCGTCCGGCGGAGTCGTAGCGGCCGAGGTCTCCGGTCCGGTACATGCGGCTCCCCGGGCTTCCCCAGGGGTCAGGCAGGAACCGCTCCGCCGTGAGGCCGGGGCGACCCAGGTAGACGTTCTGAGCGCTGGGTCCGCCGACGAAGATCTCTCCCGTCCCGCCGGGCGGTACCGGCTCTCCGGCCTCCGACAGGAGGTAGATCCGTGTGGCGCCGATGGCATCGCCGATGGGCACATCGTCCGGCAGCGTGGACACCTCATCCGGCGTGACGGTGAAAGCGGTGCAGCCCACCACGGTTTCGGTCGGGCCGTACTCGTTGACCACCGGGACGGACGGACAGACCTGGTGCCATCTGCGCACCGTGCGGGCGCGCAGTGCGTCCCCACCGACGATGAGGCGCCGGGTCGCCCGGCCGAGCGCGGTGGAGCCGAGGATGTCGGCCAGCAGATCGACGTGCTGGGGTGTGGCCTTCAGAAAGCTGAAGTCGGGCTCACCCCGCAGCAGGTCGGCCAGTTGGAAGAGTTCGTCCCCGCCGTCCTCCGGCACCACCGTGACCGTACGGCCGGCCAGGAGCGGCCCGAGCAAGGTGGTCAACGTGGCGTCGAAACCGATCGAGGTGAACAGGGGCGCCCCGGTGCCGTCAGCCATCTGGTACGCGGTGCGCGCCCAGTCGAGGTACTCCGTCATCGCGTCGGTGCGAACGGCGACGCCCTTGGGAGTGCCGGTGGACCCGGAGGTATAGAGGACATAGGCGAGTCCGGTACTCCGGTCCTCGGGGTGCCGCCGGGGCTCCTCGATGTCGTCGAGCAGATCGTCGGCGCGGAGCGAAGGCACACCGGTGAGCCCCCGGAGGTTCGCCTCGGTGGACCGGTCCGTGACCGCGAGGGCAGCCCGGCAGTCCTCGGCTATCCAGCGCACGCGTCGCGCGGGGGTACGCGCGTCCACCGGGACGAACGCGGCGCCCGCACCCGACACGCCGAGGACCGTGGGCAGGAGCGACAGACCGCGGGCCATGTGGACCACGACCCGGTCCCCCTCCGAGATGCCTCGTTTCCGCAGCCGCGCGGTGATCGCCCGGCTGCGCCGGTCGAGCGCCGCATAGCCGAGTTCGTCGGTTCCCAGGCGCACGGCGGGTGCCTGAGGTGTCTCTTCCGCGAAACGGGCCACCGCCTCTCGCACCGCCGTCATGATCCCGCCTTTCGCACGGCGGCGGCCGTCGGCCCCGTGAACTCGTACTCGTCGCCCATGGCCACCAGAAGGCGGCGTGGCGGGGTGTAGGGGTTTCTCGCGTGGGCGGAGGCCACGTTGTCCACGATGAGCACGTCTCCCTTCACCCAGTCGAACGTCCGCTCGATGCTCTGGTAGGCGTGAAGGATCTCTTCCATGACGGCACCCTCGATGACCGAGCCGTCTCCGTAGCGGCAGTCCCGGGGCAGTTCGTCCGGCGCGTAGACGCTGAGCACGGCTTCCCTGGTCTCGTCGTCCAGGCAGCTGGGGTGCCAGTGCTGGGCCTGGGCGAACCAGGACAGCTGACCCGTCAGGGGGTGCTCCACCACGGCGGGGCGCACGGCCCGGGTGCGGAGGGTCCCGTCGGTTCCCCACTGGAATCCGATGCCCTCGCGCCGACAGCGGGCCTCGGCCTCCGACCTCGACTCCGTGTGGAACACGCTCTGCCAGCTGCGGCCGACTCCGGAACCGTACGTCCGCAGATAGGCCACGCCGCGGTCCCGGAAACGCCGGACCAGACCGGGGTCGAGGACCTCGAGCATCCGACGGGCATCGGCCAGGGGGGTCTGGCCACCGTCGGCGGCCGGCAGCTCGGCACTGAACAACAGCAGGAGCGGCCATCGATGGTTGAACGAGTTCTCGTTGTGCCAGAGGAGCTTTCGGCCGGCGTCGTACGGGACGGGAGTCTGCACGTCTCCTGTGTCGTTGGCCGGCTCATGTTCGCCGTTGTCGCGTACGACGACATCGAGAAGGTGTTCGGCTGCCTTCGAGAAGTCATCGACGGTCAGCGGACCGAGGCCCCGGACAAGCACTGCCCCGGATTCGGCCGCGATTTTCCGGAGGTCGCTGCGGAAAATCCGTGCCACGGCTGCAATATTCAGTGTTTCCGCACCCTGGTCATCGACCTGGAATACGGAGATGCCGTGCTCCTGGGATATGGCGACCGCCTCGGACATCAATGGTCACCCCCTTCGGTGTCCCGCACGCTACGCGGACGCATGTCCGTCCATACACGGTCTATGTGCTCCAGGCATGCTTCCTTGGAGCCACGCGTCCCTTCGGCCCGCCAGCCGCCGGGTACCGGGCGCAGTGAATTCCATATCGAATACTGCTCCTCGTCGTTCACGACCACGAGGAATTCCGGACCGGTCGGATTCGAACCGGCACCGTCATGTCGAGATTGGGTTTCTGTAGCGGGCACAGGATGCTCCTTACTGGGGTGACGACGAACGCGAGAGGCTCCATCGCAGCCGAACGGTCGACCCCCTCCTCGGGACAGGCGCCTCGGGCCGCCGGTAGTTGCCTGACCACTCGCACTCCACCGTGGCTGCCGAGCTGTTGGTGACGGTGAAGCAGGTGGCTGACCGGTCGGGTAGGCTGGCCACCACCGTGTGCAGCGCAAAGAGGAAGGGGGCAGAGGACCGGAGGCCGAAAGGCACCGTGACTCCCATCGCCTATGCCATCCATCTCGCCGGGTGGTTCGCCCATGGAGATTTCCAGTCCGAGCAATCCCCGCATCAAGGAACTCGTCACGCTGCGACGCCGCCGAAGCCGGCATGGCTCCGGAGTGACCCTGGTCGAGGGGTATGAGGAACTGGACCTCGCGCTGCGGGCCGGAGTACGCCCTCGCGATCTTTATTTCTGCCCCGCGCTGACCGGTGGCAAGGACCCGAGAAACGTCTTGGCACGGTCCGCGGAACTCGGCACCGCCCTGTTCAGCCTCAGCCAGCAGGCATTCGACAAGGCCGCCTATCGTGAGGGGCCGGACGGTTGGCTCGCCGTGGTGCCGAGCATCGAGACGGAGCTCTCGCACATCGATGTGGGGCCGCAGGCGCTCATTCTCGTCTGTGAGGGCGTGGAGAAGCCCGGCAACCTTGGCTCGATGCTCCGTACCGCAGACGCGGCCGGAGTGACCGCGGTCGTCTCCGCCGATGCCGTCACCGACTGGGGGAACCCCAACGTCATCCGGGCGAGCAAGGGCACGGTCTTCTCCGTACCCGTCGCCTCGGCCGCCTCCGACGAGGTCATGGACTGGCTGGCGAAGAACTCGGTGCGGGTCGTCGCCGCCACTCCCGACACGGACGTCCTGATGACCGAGTTCGACATGACCGGGCCGACCGCGATCGCGGTCGGCAGCGAGAAGTACGGTCTGTCGGACGCGTGGATGACGGGTGCCCACAGCAGGGCGAAGATCCCGATGTTCGGTCAGGTGGATTCGCTCAACGTCGCGGTGTCGGCCGCGCTCTTCACCTACGAGGCCGTGCGACAGCGCATGGCGGCAGGGCAGCCCTGAGGGGGAGCCGTTCATCGGCGCGCTCCCAGCTCCTGTATGCGGGCGAACACCGCGTCCGGTACGAGATATCCGTCGCACTGCGGCGTGGCTGCGCTGAAGCCGAGCCGGGTCAGGCGCTCCAGATGGCCGCGGGCCTGTTCCCGGGTCACCGCGCCGATCGAGGCGCCCACGTCCGGGTGAGTGGCGACGAGTCCTGACGCGGCCACGCAGCCCATGATTTCGTGAGGCAGCCTCCGCGGTGGCTCGTTCCCCACCAAGGGCTTCAGCCAGTCGGGGAGGTACCGCACCTCGTCGAGCGCTTGAGGGGCGCTCACCAAGCCCGCCTCGATGAACAGTGCGTCGCCCGCCTGGCTCATCCGGCCGACGGCTGCCGTCGCGTCGAAGCAGCGGGGGAAGGAATCATCGACGACCACCGTGCCGGCCCGCACCGCGGCGACATCGAGGACGTCCGGCACATTGACCGCGCCGATGACGACGTCGGCCTGGTATGCCTCGGCGGGCGCGGCACCGGACGTCACGGCTACGCGGATGTCACCGGCGTACCCCAGATCCCGCAGGGTGCGGATCTCCCGGGCGAGTGCCTCACGCTTGCTGAACAGGTCGCAGAGCACGAGCTGACCCGGATGGTGCCCCGCATCGACCAGGAGCCGCACGCTCGACGTTCCGATGGACCCGACGCCGAGAACGCACAGCGTCTCCCGGCCGACGGGACGTTCCAACCGTTTCAACGCGTCCATCGTGGTGAGCGCCACGGCCGTCGCGGTCGCCGCGTGCCCGGTGGTGACCCGCACCGGGGCGGGCCCGTCGTGGATCGCTTCGGCCACCGTACGGCCGTATTCCGTGGCGGAGGGCAGCAGCCCCGTCAGTGACACGGCACGGGCACCCAGTTCGGCGGCCCGGTGGATCGCGCGCTTGGTGATCGCCGCCGTTCGGGCGGGGTCGTCGTACAGTCCGGCGGAGCCGATGGGCGCGACGACCAGTCCGATGCGGCCGACCGCCGTGTCGAAGATGTGTGCCAGCAGCGCGCCCGGTGCCTCGAACTCGTCCTGCCAGACCGTCTCCGGAATGCGCGCGCCGCGCAGCCACGCGTCGGGGACGTAGGTGACCGCTGCGGCGTCCACCGGGGCCAGCAGTCCGTCGAGCACGGCCGTGTCGAGCCGATGCGACCGGAGGCGGGTGACGGGGCACGGTGGGATCCGTTCGAGGGAGACACTGTCATCTCCCCGCGCTGCGGAGCTCCCACCGGACGGGAGTGCCCCTTCGGGCTCCGCCGCTTCGATGGCTCGGCACAGATTCCCCAGCATCGGGTTCATGTGGATGAGCCGGACGCCTACGCCGACCCCCAGCGCGGAGGTGAGCTTGGCCGCCAGCTGTGTGACGAGGAGTGAGTGGCCGCCGAGTGCGAAGAAGTTGTCGTCCAGTCCCGGTCGTGCCACCCC
>NZ_BMVG01000011.1 GCF_014650595.1 Streptomyces alanosinicus | reverse complement strand
CAGAGGCCGGGCTCTGGCCCGGACGCAGAGGCCGGGCTCTGGCCCGGACGCAGAGGCCGGATCCCGCCCCGGAGGCAGGGGTTGGCTTCTGCCCCGACCGCAGGCGCCGAAGTCTGACTCGGGCGCAGAGGCTGAATCCCGCCCCGGGCGCCCGGGGCGGGATCCAGTGACGTGTGTGGCCGGGGTCTGACCCCGGGCCGCGGGAGCCGGGGCTGGCGCGGGGCGCAGGGGCCGCGTCTGCCCCGGGCGCAGGAGCCGGATTCCACCCCGACCGCAGGCGCCGAAGTCTGACTCGGGCGCAGAGGCCGCGTCTGCCCGACCGCAGGCGCCGGATTCCACCCCGGCCGCAGGGGCCGGGGCTGGCGCGGGCGCAGAGGCCCGGTCCGACCCGGGACGCAGAGGCCGGATCCCGCCCCGGACGCAGGGGTTGGCTTCTGCCCCAGGCGCAGGCTCCGTGCCGTCATGGACGAGGCATCGGCCAATACCGTCTGGACGAGGCATCGGCCCAAGCCATCATGGACGAAGTGTCGGCCCACGCCGTCATGAACGAGGCGTCGGCCCGTGCCGTCACGGACAAGGCGTCGGCCCGTGCCGTCACGGACAAGGCGTCGGCCCGTGCCGGTATCCCTGGGGCGGTGGGCCGTGTTCGCGCAAGGGGCCGAGCGTGAGGCCGGCCTCCCGGCAGTCGCGGATCAGGCCGGGCAGGGCGCCGAGGGTCGCGCGCCAGCAGCCGGGGGCCGCGAGCCGGTCGGAGTCGTGCAGCAGGACGGTGCCGCCGCCGCGCAGATCGGCCGCGACCCGGGCCCGCACGGACGCCGGGGTGGCCTCGGCGGTCCAGTCCTTGCCCCACGCCGACCACAGCACCGGCCGCAGCCCGGCCCGCCGTGCGGCCAGCCACCGCCCGGAGGTGAGGATCCCGTAGGGCGGGCGGTACCACAGCGGGCGGTGGCCGCAGACGTCCCGCAGCGCGCGGACGGTCCGGGCGACCTGCTCGGCGTCCCGGGCGGGGGCGGGGCGCCAGGGGCGGTCGTGCGTCCAGCCGTGCACCGCGAGTTCGTGTCCCCGCCGGGCGGTCTCCCGGACCAGCGCCGGATGACGTACCACGTGCTCGCCGAGCACGAAGAACGTCGCGCGCACCCCCAGTTCGTCCAGCGTGTCGAGAAAGCGCGGCGTGGACGCGGGATCGGGGCCGTCGTCGAAGGTCAGCGCGATGTGCCGAGGGGGGCCGACGCCGGCGAGGCGCGGGCACAGCAGCAGGCGTACGCCGGGGAGCCAGGTCGCCGCCGGTCCGATGTGCGCGGCGGCGACGGCCGGCACCAGGAGGGCCGCCGTCCGCCCCGGACGGCCGGGCATGAGGGACATCGCCGGTCTGCCTTCCTGTCGCGTTCTCACCGGTGTACTCGATGCGGGCGGCTCCCGGCACCGTCCCGCGCGGACGTGTCCCACTCCCGTCCGGCGGCCGCTGCCCGGGCCAGCCCGACACTGCCCGCCCCGATCAGCGCCACTCCGACGGCCTCCGGCAGCACGCGCAGCCCGAGGTGGACGGTCTCGGCGAACAGCACCCAGCCGAGGACGACGCTGGTGAGCGCGTCGCCGAGGGTGAGCGCGGGCTGGGAGGCGGTGAGCGAGCCGGCGCCGAACGCGCTCTGCAGCAGCAGGAACGCGACGAGTCCGGCGCCGGCCGTGGCGTACGGCGACCAGTGGGCGAACATCGCCGCCGGCCCGTGTCCGAGCCTGCCCACGGCCTCCTTGAGCAGCGCGGCGGTGGTGGCGAAGCACACGGCGGAGGCCAGCCCGAGCAGGGCGGCGCGGGGTGCGCCCCGCATCGGGCGGGCGAGGGCCACGAGGAGGACGACGGCGCCGAGCGCCCCGCCGCCGCCCAGCAGCCAGGCCCGCGGCGGCGCGGTCGGCCGGCCCGCGCCCGGGGCGGCCGCCAGCAGGAAGAGGGCGAGCCCGGCGGCGAGGGCGGCGAAGGCCAGCCAGGTGCCCCCGCCGGGGCGCCGCCGGAAGACCACGCTGCCGACGACCAGGGTGAACAGCAGCTCGGTGGCGAGCAGGGGCTGGACCAGGGAGAGACCGCCCACGGCCAGCGCCCCGGCCTGCAGCAGCCCGGAGACCGCGAGCAGCGCGGCCCCCGCCAGCCAGAAGGGGCGCCGCAGCAGCCGACCGAGCCTGCGCACGGCGGAGCCCGCCCCACCGGCCGGACCGTCCTCGTACGGTTCCTGTACGGCGGCGCGGCGCTGGAGCACGGACGCGGAGGCGTTGGTGAGGGCGGCGAGCAGGGCGAGCAGCACGGTGACGGCGGTCATGGCCGGTCACCCGAAGCGGGCGGCGAGATGCCGGTAGAGGCCGGGTGCGACGCCGCGCACCCGGGCCGGAAGGCGCAGCCAGCCGGGGACGTACACCTCGTCCCGGCCGTGCAGGACGGCCGTCCGGACGGCGTCGGCCACCCGCTCGGGCGGCACCGGCCGCGGCCAGGTGCGGGGGTAGGGGGCGCCGCGCCGTTCGAAGAAGGGCGTGTCGACGGCGCCGGGGATCACATGGCTGACGCCCACCCCGGTGCCACGCAGCTCATAGCGCAGGGCGTCGGCGAAGGCGGCCAGTGCGGCCTTGGCGGCGGAGTAGACGGCCTCGCCGCGCACGCCGACGCTGCCCGCGACGGATCCGATGAGCACGATGCGGCCCGATCCGGCCGCGACCATGTGGGGCAGGAGGGCGCGCACGAGGTGCACGGTGGCCAGCAGGTCGACGCAGATGATCTCGTCGATTCGGGCTCGGGGCATGCCCGTGAAGTCACCGGCCCAGCCCACGCCCGCGCTCGCCACCAGCAGGTCCAGCCGGCCGGCGTGGTCCAGGACGAGATCGGTCAGCAGACGGTCGGTGCCCGGCCGGGTCAGGTCCGCCGGGACGGCCAGGGCGCCGAGCGGGGCGGCCACCTGCGCCAGGCGTGTGGCGTCCCGTCCGTTCAGCACCAGCCGCCAGCCTCCCTCGGCGGCCAGCCGGCGGGCGACGGCGGCACCGATGCCCGAGGAGGCACCCGTCACCAGGGCCGTGCCGCCCGGGCCCGGGCGGCTCCCGGCGGAGGGGAGAACGGAGCCCGCCGGGCCGGAGGTCGCGACCGGCCCGGTGCGGTTCGACGGTCCTGCGGGAGGCGGGGTGTGGGACATGGTGACGACCTCGCTGCGACGTGGGGCACGGGCTCGCGAACTCCGGGAGCGAACCTTCGCGGTGTCTCCAGGGCGCCACACACTGGAACTCCGTGCACGGCGGAGCCGCCGCGACCTGTGCGCGAGCGGGGGCCGGCCTTACGACCGTACGCCCGGCCACCCGGTGGCAGAAGGGCGTGCGTCCCGCCGAAGGACCGGACCCGGCGAGCGGTCGGGCCCGGTGTGGTCAGTCCAGGCCCGGTACGGGGGCGCCGGAGGGGACACCGGCGTCGAGGTAGCCGGCGTAGAACTCCTTCCAGGGTCCGCTCGGCCCGGCGTGCGGGCCCTCGAAGCGCTCGCCGCGTGCCCTGGCGTCGAGTGCGGACAGGCAGACCTCCCAGCCGGCGCCGTTGCGGGCGGCGGTGTCCGCCTCGCCGAGGACGTTGGTGAGCGTGAACCGGGTGCGCCGGTCGCCGACGGCTTCCAGGTCGAAGCGGAGTTCGTCGCCGCCCCACGCGAAGGACAGGTGCCGGGGCGGGTCGAAGGCGAGCACGCGGCCGGTGAAGTCGGGCACGTTCGGGTCGCCGCTGAACCGGATGGTGCCGCCGGGACGCAGCTCCATCTCGGCGCGGAAGGGGAACCACTGCTCCAGTTCGTCGGGATCGGTGACGAACTGCCAGACGCGGTCCGCCGGGTGGTCGTAGACACGGCTGAACCGGACGGCGGGCCGGCCGTCGTCCAGGGTGAGATAGGTGCCGGTGAGGTCGACGGGCATGGTGTCTCAGTCCTTCGGTGGTGGGGGGTGCCGGGGGGCGTCCGACGTCTCGTCCAGGCGCCGGCCCAGGGCGTCCAGGCTGCGGTTCCACAGCCTGCGGTAGGGCTCCAGCCAGGCGTCGAGGGCGGCGATCGGCGCCGGGTCGAGGGCGTGGACGCGACGCTGTGCGTCCTGCCGGACCCGGACCAGGCCCGCCTCGCGCAGCACCTTCAGATGCTTGGACGTGCTCGGCTGGCTCAGTCCGCAGGCCTCGGCGATCTCCCCGACGGGCCGGGGGCGTTCCAGCAGGAGCGCGACGATCGCCCGGCGGTGGGGGTCGGCGAGGGCGGACCAGAGCGCGGCATCGGACATACAGCGAATATGCCTCGACAGTTATATGCCCGTCAAGGAATTCATGCCGATCTCACCCGCGAGACGAAACGAAACGTTGCCGTTTCGCTGGACGTACTCTAACCTCGATGTGTACGAAACAGTTTCGTTTACGGGTTCCTTTCGTCCAGCTGTTTCGACAAGAAGCGGCACATTCCCTGCACTCGAACGACTTTCCCTGGAGTGGTTCCCCATGTCCCAGAAGACCCTGCCCGAAGGCTCCCGAACGGGGGTGACCGGGGTCGAGCAGCCGGCGGTGTCACCGAAGCGGTGGTGGATCCTCGCGGTCGTCGCCATAGCCCAGCTGATGGTGGTCCTCGACGCCACCATCGTGAACATCGCCCTGCCGTCCGCCCAGACCGACCTCGGGTTCTCCGACGGCAGCCGGCAGTGGATCGTGACGGCGTACGCCCTCGCCTTCGCCTCCCTGCTGCTGCTCGGCGGCCGGATCGCCGACCTGTTCGGCCGTAAGCCCGCCTTCCTCGTCGGGGTCGTCGGCTTCGCCGCGGCCTCCGCGCTCGGCGGCGCCGCGAACGGCTTCACCATGCTGGTCGTCGCGCGCGCCCTGCAGGGTGCCTTCGGCGCGCTCCTCGCGCCCGCCGCGCTCTCGCTGCTCAACACCACGTTCACCGACGCCCGGGAACGGGCCCGCGCCTTCAGCGTGTACGGCGCGATCGCCGGTGCCGGCGGTGCCGTGGGCCTGCTGCTCGGCGGGGTGCTGACCGACGCGCTCGACTGGCGCTGGACCCTGTACGTGAACGTGGCCATCGCGGTCGTCGCCTTCGCGGGCGGCTGGATCCTGCTCAGCAACCACCGTGACGCCGCGAACGCCAAGCTGGACGTGCCGGGCACGGTCCTTGTCGCCGCCGGTCTGTTCACGCTGGTCTACGGCTTCTCCAACGCCGAGACACACGACTGGGGTTCGCCGCTGACCTGGGGCTTCCTGATCGCGGGCGGTGTGCTGCTGGCGGCCTTCGCCTGGTGGCAGACCCGGGCCGCGCACCCGCTGCTGCCGCTGCGCATCCTGCTCGACCGCGACCGCGCGGCCTCCTTCCTCGCGGTGCTGATCACCGGCGCGGGCATGTTCGGCGTGTTCCTCTTCCTGACCTACTACCTCCAGCTCAACCTCGGCTTCAGCCCCACCAGGACCGGTGTGGCGTTCCTGCCGATGGTCGGCGCGCTGATGGTGACCGCGCAGCTGGGCACCACGGTCCTGCTGCCCCGGATCGGCCCCAAGGCGGTCATCCCGCTGGGCTTCGCGATCGCCACGGCCGGTATGGCCTGGCTGACCGGTATCGGCGTTGGCTCGCACTACGCGAGCGCGGTGCTGCCGCAGCTGATCGTGATCGGCGTCGGCCTCGGCATGGTCATGCCGCCGGCCATGCAGCTGGCCACCGGCGGGGTCGCGGCCGAGGACGCGGGTGTGGCCTCCGCGACCGTCAACGCCATGCAGCAGGTGGGCGGTTCGATCGGTACGGCCCTGCTGAACACCCTCGCGGCGAGCGCCGCCACCGACTACCTCTCCGGCCGCGACGCCACCAGCAAGCTGGTGCAGGCCCAGGCGACGATCCAAAGCTACACGACCGCCTTCTGGTGGTCCGCGGGCTTCTTCGCCGCCGGCGCGCTGATCGCCTTCCTGCTCTACCGGCGCGGGGTGCCGGCGCAGGACGCGGAAGCCGCCCCGGTCGTCCACATGTGACAGCCGGGTTCCGGGCCCGAGGGGCCGCCGTCCGCAGGGAGACGGCGGCCCCTCGGCCTGTCATGGTGAAGGTGTGCGCAAGGCGACGGCGGTGCTCGGCAGCGCCCTGTTCCTGGTCCTGGCGGCGGGTTGCGGAGCCGTCCTGCTGCCGTGGTGGCTGACCGGCGGCTGGCGCACCGGCCACTGGCCGCTGCCGCCGCGCCTGCTGGGTCTGGTGCCTCTGGCGGCCGGTACGGCCGTGATCCTGGCGGCCTACGCCAGGTTCGCCCTGGAGGGACGGGGCACCCCGGCGCCGGTCGCGCCGCCCGCGCGGCTGGTGGTGAGCGGCGCCTACCGGTATGTGCGCAATCCGATCTACCTCGCGGTCGTCGCCGTGCTCGCCGGGCAGGGCCTGTTGCTCGCCCGGCCGGTGCTGTTCGGGCTGTGCCGCCGGCGCCTGGGTGCTGCTCCGGGTCTACGTCCGCCGGTACGAGGAGCCGGGGCTGCTGCGCCGCTTCGGGGCCGACTACGAGCGCTACCGGCGGGCGGTGCCGCCCTGGTGGCCCCGGCGCACCCCCTGGCAGGGCACCTGAGGGGCGCCGCGGGACCGGGTACGCGTCGCTCTCCGTGCCCGGCGGCGCGATCGCCGTCGGCCCTGGTGCGACACGAGTCACCGGCCCAAGGTCATGGACACCGGACGAAACCGGTGGTTTTTCGCCGCCCCCCGGGAAGGCCCCCCACGGGCCTCCCCAGGGAGCGGCTGTGTGCCCGGAAACCGGCGGGCGGCCCCACTCCGCCCGTCGGCCCCGGTGCGAGATCGCAGGTACCCCGCAGCAGGGGCCGCACTCCCCAGTTGCGGACCTGATCCGGCGTATGCGGAGACCTCTGCGATCCCGCGGTCTTTAGAAGGCGAAGACGCCGCCCATGGAGTCCCTCTCGCACGCGTTGCCGAAGGTGCTCTCGTAGGCGACGCGCTTGCCCTGCCAGACACCCTGCACGGTGACGACCACCGGGTTGTACAGCTTCGTGCACCAGACGCCGGGGGCCGGCTTCAGGGCGGCGAGGTCGCCGCCGATGCCCTGCAGTTGGGCGCACGCCTGGTCGGCGGCGGGGTGAGTGCCGGAGGCCGTGGGCGCGCAGCTCAGGGTGACGGCGCGCTCAGGTGTGGCCGTGGCCGCGTCGCTGCCGTGGCCCGTGGTGAGGACCAGCGCCGAGGGGGCGTAGAGCGACGACGGGGCGGCACCCGGTGCAGCGACGGCGGCCCCGGTCAGGGGTCCGCAGACGGCAGCGGCCGTGAGGCCGAGGGCCGCTGCCCAGCGCGCGGTGTTCCGCATTGTGTGCATCCTTCCGCTCGAACAGTTGAGGTACCGGCTCGGGCCCGGTCGGGCACCGGAGCGGCGAGCGCCACTCTGCCGAGTCCGCCGTCGAAACTCACATCGCACACATGGATTTCGGTAACCTTTCGTGTTGAAGCAGTGGCGTGAAGTCACGGAATCCACACACTGTGACCCAGTAACTACGCGGGTCCAGCGGTCGCAGCCGCGCCCGATGGCCGAAAATCGGCGCTTCGTTAATCGTCCTGAAACATTCCGACTCTGACCCCCTCAAGCCCCTTCATGACTCCTTGTGTTCACGAAGTGATCACCGCGCGGGGGTGCGCCGGGGGCGGGCGGAGGGGTCCGTGCCCGCGACCGAGAGGGAGCCGGGGCTCGCCGAGGACGCGTCGGTCACCCAGCGCTGCCCGGTGGAGCCGTCCCGGACCTTGGCCACGAGGTCGGCGCCCACGCTCTCGGCGGTGGTGGCGAGGGCGAGGGTGCGGTCCCAGCGGGGCAGCAACTCGCCCTGGACGGTGACGTCGTAGCGCACGTCGTCGGCCCGCTTCGAACCGGCGCCGGCACAGCTGCCGAGGATCACCACGCCCGCGTCGGCGTGCGAGTCCAGGCACAGCCCCGAGCCGGCCGCACTGCGCAGCAGTCCGTCGGCGTCGTACGTCCACTGCTGGGTGGGTGCCGTGGAGCAGCCGGCGAGCACCGCGCCCGCCCCGGCCTTCGGTGTGCCCTTGATGTCCAGGCACAGGTCGGCGGCGGCGTTGCGCAGCCGGCCGGGGCGACCGGTGGCGGGCAGCGCCGCGGTGCCGGGGCGCGTGGCGGACGGCGGCGCGGGCCGGCCGGTGGCGGCGCCGGCGGAGGCGACCGGGTCGGTGCCGTCGCCGCCCTCCGGCCACAGGCTGAGGGCGAGGACGGTCGCGAGCAGTCCGGCCGAGGCCACGCCGACTCCGGTGAGCAGCGTCCGGGAGGACCAGGCGGTCCCGGGGATCCGGGCGAGTGGTCCGGGCTCGTCCCCGGCGCGGCGCCTGCCGCGGGAGCCCGGGGTGCGGACCCGGGACCGGCCCTCGCCGCGCCGCCGCGCGCCGGGCAGGGTGGCACCGGCGAACAGGCCGGGCTTGTCACCGCCGCGCCGCCGGCCGCCCGAGCGCCGGGAGCCGCCACGGGCGGGGCCGGGGCGGCGGCCGGGTCGGGATTCGAGGTAGCGGCGGGCACCCCAGCCGAGCACCGCCTCGGCGAGCAGCACTCCCAACGCGGCGTCGGTGTGGCCGAGTTGCTCGGCGGCGTGCCGGCAGTAGGAGCAGGCGGACAGATGCTCCTGGACATCGGGCAGCAGCGCGCCGCCACGGCGGATCGGAACGTCCAGCAAACGGTTGTAGTAGCGGCATTCCGTGCCGGGCGCGAGTTCCCGGTGGGCACGTACCAGGCCCTCCCGGAATTTCTCGCGCGCCTGTTCCAGCGCGACCGCCGCGCCGTCGGTGTCGACGCCGAGCAGTCCGGCGGGAACGGTTATCGGTTCGGCCTCGACCTCGATGTGCCACAACAGCGTCTGTTCCGGGCGGGGAAGGGCGTGGAATGAGCGGTCGGAGAGGGCGCGGTTTTCCGGTATCAGGGTCTTCGCGGCGCGCATGCCGCGGCCCCCGGCGGGTTTGCCGAGTCCGGGCAGTACGGCGGTGATGTGGTCGGCGGCGGACCAGTTGACGACCGTGTCCCGGACTGCCACGAGCAGCCGGGGACGCAGCGCCTCGGCGGGTTCGCCGAGGGCGAGCCGGCCGAGGACCTGGTGGAAGGCGGTGGCGGTGACCATGTGCGCGAGCGGCCCGGACAGGGCCAGGCAGACGACCGCGTAGTCCTGCGCCGGCTGCCAGTGCCGGGCCATCAGCAGGGCGGCGGACCGGGAGGCCTCCGCGTCGGAACCGGCCCGCAGCGGGCCGGCGAGCGATGCGTCGGGCTCCCCCGGGTCTCCGCCGGGCGGCGGATAGGGAGGGCGAGGGGGGTGGGGGGTGGACACTGAGCGGATTCCTTTGGTGCGGCTTGCGTCGATGCGTACCTCTGCCGCGCGGAGGGAGGGGAATGGGCCGGCGTTCGGCCGGTGAAGTTCCGCAACTGCGGGAAGAACCCGGCATTGTACCCCCCACACGAGCATTACAACCCTTGCACAACTTCCTCACGAGCAACAAGGAAACCGCACAACATCGGCTGCTTTGAAAGAAAGTCAGAAATCGGTTCCCGCCCTGGTCCCGTGCGGCCGCTTTTCGGCATTTCATGCGCCCCGCGTGAAGCGTACGCACACACCGGCGGGCGCGCGCACGCTTCCGGCGGCTTCCCCCGCCGGCCGGGGCAGGCTCAGATCTGCCAGGAGCGCAGCCGGTCGGCCGCGCCGTACACATCGGTCTTGCCCGAGATCAGATCGCGGGCGAGGTCGACGAGGGCGCCGTAGGGCGGGTCGATGCCGACGCCGCTGACGAACATGTAGGCCACGGCGGTCGCACAGGCGAAGCGCGCGTTGGCGGCGGGCAGCGGCTTGAGGACGGCGAGGGTGTGCAGCAGGGCGGCGGCCCGCCAGGCCGGGTCGGAGTCCACCCCGAGCCGGGGCGGGTCGACGCGGTGCCGGGCGACGGCGGCGACCAGCGCGGAGAAGTCGTCGACCGAGGGCTGGTCGGGCAGGACCTCCTCGTGGCGCTGGAGCAGCCAGGGGACGTCGATATGGATGACGGAGGGCATGCGTCAGGCGGCCTCGTCCTTCGCGGGGGGTTCATCGTCGGGGAAGGCCGCCGCGAACTCCTCGGCGTGCGTGGCGAAGAACTTCCGGAAGGCCTCGGCGCCTTCCTGCAGGGCCCGGTGCCGGGCTATGTCGGCGGCGGCGGCCTCGCGCACGAGGGCCTTCATCGACGTACCGCGCTCCTTGGCGATCTGCCGCAGATCCTCGAGTTCCCGCTCACTGAACTCCACATTGAGAGCTGGCATACCCCCTACGGTACCGTGCGGGTACTTACCCGTAAATATCCCCAGGTCAGGTGCCCTTCCTCCCGGTACCTACGGGGTACGAGGGCCATGTCCGAATCCCGCCGTCCCTCCGGGCGGACGACGGGAGTCCGGCGACAGGCCCTAGACGTCGAGCCGGCTGATCCGTACCGCCCCCTTCGGCTCGCCCGGGTGGGCGCTGGTCAGGGTCAGGCGCAGCCGGGAGCCGCGCAGTGCGGCGAAGGTGATCACGGTCGGGGTGTCCGACGCGGTGGCCCAGTCCGTCCTCGCGTCGGTCACCGGCACGTAGGCACGGCCGTCCCAGACCGCCACCTCGGCCCGCGCGGGCAGCGCATGCGTGGTGTCCACGGTGAAGGAGACGGCCACGTGGTCGAAGGTGCGGTCGCGGCCGAAGTCGACCGACACCCAGTCCGTCGTGCGTGCCCCGTCGAACGCGGGCAGCAGCGCGGTGGCCGGCTTGGCGAAGGCGTTGGACCAGCCGGTGGCCGGGTCGCCGTCCAGCATCGCGGCGGGCAGGGTGTCCGGGCTTCCGGAGTAACTGGCGTCCGCGTAGGGGTAGTTCACCGGTTCGGGGTGGTGGGGCCCGAAGGCGGCCGCCGGGGTGCGGGAGGTCTCGGACGCCGGGGTGGTGCGCACGCTCGCCGTGCCGGCGCGCAGGCCGTCCGCGTGCGCGGTGACCTTCAGGGCTCCCGGCCGCGTCCCGGAGCGGACGATGGCGAGGGCCTTGCCGTGGAACGCGGTGCGGGTGCTCGCCTGGTAGCGCTCGGCGCTCTCCTCGCGGCCGTTGTCGACGCCGGCCAGGGAGCCGCCGGTGACGTCGAAGGTGATCAGGTGGCCGGCATCGGGCACCGGCACACCGTGTGCGTCGACGATCTCGGCGGTGACGAAGGCCAGGGAACGGCCGTCGGCGGCGAGCGAGGTGCGGTCGGCGGTGAGGCGCACCGCGTGCGCGGCGCCGGCCGTGCGCAGCACATCGGTGGCGACGACCTTGCCGCCGCGCCGGGCCACGGCCTTCAGCTCGCCCGGCCGGAACGGCACCTTCCAGGTCAGATGCAGCTTGCCCGCGCTGCCGTTCGGACTCGTGTAGCTGCCCGGGTAGGGGCCGTCGGTGAAGGTCTTGTCGTCGCCGGTGGCCTCGGTGGTCTCCAGGTAGGAGCGCCCGTCGGTGGTCCGCTTGACGTCGAACTCCCGCACACCGAGCGACTCCCCGTTCAGGAACAGCTCGACCGAGGGCACGTTCGCGTACGCCCAGACCTCGACCGTGGCGCCCTCGCCGAGCTCCTCGTGGTTCCAGCTCATCGGCAGCAGATGGACCATCGGCTCGGTCGTCCACTGGCTCTTGAACAGGTGGTACATGTCCTTCGGGAAGCCGGCCGTGTCGACCGCGCCGAAGAAGGACGCCTTGACCGGGAAGACGTCGTACGGGGTCGGCTCGCCGATGTAGTCGATGCCCGACCACAGGAACTGCCCCGCGAACCACTTCCGGTCCCGGTCCTTCTTGTGCCCGTACTCGCCGCTCATCGTCCAGGAGGCGAGGTTGTTGTCGTAGGAGGACGTCTCGCGCCTGCCGGGGGTGTGGTTCTCGCCGGTGTTGAGGTGCTCCGGCTCCTGGTACGCGCCCCGGGTCGAGGTCTCCGAGGAGGACTCGGACTCGAAGAGGAACAGATGGGGGTGGGCGGCGTGCAGGGCGTCGACCGACTTGGCGGTGTTGTAGTTCAGGCCGAGGCCGTCGAGTTTGGCGAGCATCCGGTCGGCCGGAGAGCCGGTGGCGGGCACCCCGTGGTACTTGTCCGAGCCGATGACCACCGGGCGGGTGTCGTCGGCGGCCTTGACGGCGCCGATGATCCGGTCGGCCATGGCGAGCCCGGCGGTGGAGGTGGAGTCGGGGATCTCGTTGCCGATGGACCACAGGACGACGGCCGGTGAGTTGCGGGCGGCGAGCACCATCTCGGTGGCGTCCTTCTCGCACCACTCGTCGAAGAACCGGCCGTAGTCGTATGCGGTCTTGCCGGTGCGCCAGCAGTCGAAGGCCTCGACCATCATCACGATGCCCAGCTCCTCGCAGACCTGGATCATCTGCGGCGAGGGCGGGTTGTGGGAGGTGCGCAGGGCGTTGACGCCCATCGACTTCATGATCTGCATCTGTCTGCGGACCGCGTCGACGCTGATCGCGGCGCCGAGCGCGCCCTGGTCGTGATGCAGGTCGACGCCCTTGATCTTGGTGTGGGTGCCGTTGAGCGAGAAGCCCTCGTCGGGGTCGAAGCGGTAGCTGCGGATGCCGAAGGGGGTCTCGTACGCGTCCGTGGTGCGGCCCGCGACGCGCAGTTCGGTGTGCAGGGTGTAGCGGTGTTCCGGGGTCGCGAAGTCCCACAACAGGGGTTCGGCGACGGTCAGTTCATGGGTCTCGGTGGCCTGGCCGGAGACGGCGGCGGTGCTGGCCGTGCGGGCGAGGGTGCGGCCGTCGGGGCCGGTGATCCGGGACAGGATCTGTACGTCCGTGCCGGTGCCGGACTCGTTCAGCACCGTCGTCGCCACCCGGACCAGGGCGCTGCCGGCGGAGACCTCGGGCGTGCTGACCCGGGTGCCCCAGCGGGCCACGTGCACCGGTTCGGTGATGACGAGCCGGGCCTCGCGGTAGATGCCGCTGCCGGAGTACCAGCGGCTGCTCGGCAGCCGGTTCTGCACCTTGACCGCGAGCACGTCGGGGGTGCTGCCGTCGGTGTGCACATGGCCGGTGAGGTCGAGGGCGAAGCCCGTGTAGCCGTAGGGGTGGTGGCCGATCTGGGTGCCGTTGCAGTAGACGTAGGCGTCCATGTAGACGCCGTCGAACTCCACCGAGACGCGCTTGCCCGCGTACGCGGGCGGGAGGGTGAAGGCGAGCCGGTACCAGCCGAGGCCGCCCGGCAGGAAGCCGGTGCCGGCGGTGGTGCCGTGGTCGGTGGTCGGGGTCTGCTCGATGCTCCAGTCGTGCGGGACGGCGACCTCGCGCCAGGCGGAGTCGTCGTAGCCGGGATCGGCGGCGCGCGCGTAGGCGCCGGTCGGGTCGGTGATGTCGTCCAGGTTGACCGCCGCGAAGCGCCAGCCGTCCCGCAGGGGCACGATCCGGCGTCCGGTGACGCCGGCGGACGCCTCGGCGGCGCCGGCGGGCGGCGCCTGCATGTTCAGCAGCGCTCCGGTCGCGGGCGTCGCGGTGGCGGCGACCAGAACCGATCGGCGAGTGACCGTCATGGCGGCTCTCCCTCATCAAGACGCAGAAGTACTCACAACTGATCGTGAACAAACAGATTCTGACGGTCCGCCACACGCGATCGTCAAGGGTCCGGCAGCACGCGTACGCCGTCTGCGGCAGATCGACCGGATCGTCCCTTTGACTGTGTTCGACCGACCGGCAGCGCGGGCACGGATGGTGATTCACGGCAGTCCCCGAAGCACTACGCTGGAACACGAGAGGTGCCACCTGTTCACTGTGAGTGTGCGCTTGGGAGCGGCGACGATGAGCCGGGTCTATCCGTTCGACGAGGCGGCGACGGCCCGGGCTGTCATCGACGACGACGGAACACTGGTCGAGTGGAACGAAGGCGCGCGCCGGCTGCTCGGCCACCCGGCACAGACCGTCCTGGGCCGCCCCGCCGCCCGGCTCCTGGCCGGGGACGGCCCCCCGGCGCCGCCCACGGGCGCCCGCTGGGAGGGAACGGTCGGACTGCGCCACCGCGACGGCCGTACCGTCCCGGTCTGGCTGCTCGCCCACCGCCGGCCGCCGCACGACGGACACGGCGGCGGCTGGCTCGTCGTCACCCCGCTGACCGGCGACGGGCCGCCCGGCGCGGACGATCCGCTCGCCGAGGCGGGCCTGGTCCAGTCACCGTGCGCGGTCGCCGTGTACGACGACGCGCTGCGGCTGCGCCGGATGAACGACGCGATGGCCGACGTCATCGGGCTGCCGCGGGAGCGGCTGCGCGGGCTGCGGCTCGCGGAGATCGGCGGCCGCCCGGACAGCGAGGAACTGGAACAGGGCATGCTCCGGGTGCTGACCACGGGGCAGCCACTGGACGTGCAGACCTCCGTGCACGCCGGCGGCGAGGGCCGCGCCGCCCACGCCTGGCTCGCCCGGATGGCCCCGGTCAGGGACGCGCGGGGCCGGGTGCGCGGAGTGTGTCTGGCCGCGCACGACATCACCGACAACCACCGCGCCCGGCAGCGGCTGCAGCTGGTGAACGAGGCGAGCGTGCGCATCGGCAGCACGCTCGACGTGACCCGAACGGCCGAGGAGCTGGCGGAGGTGTGCGTGCCCGCGCTCGCCGACTTCGTCACCATCGACCTGCTGGACCCGCAGGACTACGGCGGTGAGCCCCCGGCCCGCCTTTCCGCGCCGGTCACCCTGCGCCGGGCCGCCCATCGGTCGGTCCTCGACGGAGTGCCGGAGGCGGTGCTGGCCCCCGGGCACACCGAGGAGTACCCGGCCGGCTCCCCCCAGGCGGACTCGATGGCCGTGGGCCACACGATCATCTCCTCGGTCGCCCCGGGAGACATGCTGCCCTGGCTGGCCTGGGGCACCGCGCGGGGCGAGCGGGTGCGCAGATTCGGCATCCACTCCTCGATGTCGGTGCCGATCCAGGCCCGCGGGCTGACCCTCGGCGTGGCGGTCTTCACACGTCACCGGCGCGCCGACCCGTTCGCCGCCGACGACCGGCTGCTCGCCGAGGAGATCACCACCCGGGCCGCCGTCTGCATCGACAACGCCCGCCGCTACTCCCGGGAACGGGACACCGCGCTCACGCTCCAGCGCAGCCTGCTGCCCCGCACCCTGCCGCGCACGGCCGCTCTGGAGGCCTCCTCCCGCTATCTGCCGGCCGCGCGGACCGGGGTGGGCGGCGACTGGTTCGACGTGATCCCGCTGTCCGGGATGCGGGTCGCGCTGGTCGTCGGGGACGTGGTCGGGCACGGCGTCGAGGCCTCGGCGACCATGGGCCGGCTGCGCACCGCCGTACGCACCCTCGCCGACATCGACCTGGCCCCGGACGAGCTGCTCACCCATCTGGACGACCTGGTGGTCCGGCTGTCGGAGGAGTCCGGCGGCGAGGGCAGCCCCGGCGAGGTCGGCGCGACCTGCCTGTACGCCGTCTACGACCCGGTGTCCCGGCACTGCACCCTGGCCCGCGCCGGGCACCCCCCGCCGGTGCTGCTGCGGCCGGGCGAGCGGCCGCAGCTGCTGGACCTGCCCGCCGGTCCCCCGCTCGGCCTGGGCGGGCTGCCCTTCGAGTCGGCCGAGCTGGAACTGCCCGAGGGCACCGTCCTCGCCCTGTACACCGACGGTCTCGTGCTGTCCCGGGAGCGGGACGGGGACGCCGGCCGCGCGCGGCTGTACGAGGTGCTCGCCGGGCACACGGCCTCCCTCGACGAGACCTGCGACCGGGTCCTGCACGCCCTGCTGCCGCCGGGCGGCGCCGCCGACGACGTGGCGCTGCTGCTGGCCCGGACCCGGGTGCTGCCCGTCTCCCGGGTGACGACCTGGGACATCCCGGCGGACCCGGCGCTGGTGGCGCTGATCCGCAAGCAGGCCGTGGAGCAGCTGGACACGTGGGGGCTGAGCGAGGCCGCGTTCACGACGGAGCTGGTGGTCAGCGAGCTGGTCACCAACGCCATCCGGTACGGTGCCCACCCCATCCGGCTGCGGCTGATCCATGACGCGGCCACACTGATCTGCGAGGTGTCCGACACCAGCCCCACCGCCCCGCATCTGCGCCGGGCCAAGACCTTCGACGAGGGCGGCCGGGGCCTGCTGCTGGTCGCTCAGCTCACCCAGCGCTGGGGCAGCCGGCACACCCCGGAGGGCAAGACGATCTGGGCGGAGCTGCCGCTCTACGAGGAGGACCGGTAGCCGGGCGCGATGTCGGTGCCGGACCAGCGAACAGGTGAGTTTCGTCTTGCCCGAGTCCGGAAGGCGGCAGCCGAGTGTGTGTACCCCGGGCCCGAGAAGCGGCCCCCCGACGGTCCATGGCCCGGGAGATCTCGCCGCCCTCCATGGAAGCGCCGGGGCGCCCCCGCTGCATCCCGGGCACGTCCCGGTCCGCACCGGCGGCGGGGCCGGTCAGCCGCCCGCGAGCCAGGGCCGTACCTGTTTGCGGGCCTCGTGCAGACGGGATTTGAGGGTGCCGAGCGGGATGCCGACGCGCTCGGCGACCTCGGCGTAGTCCAGCTGGCAGATGTCCCGGTAGACCAGCGGAGCGACCAGATGCGGATGGGTCCGCTCCAGCCGGTCCAGCGCGTCCAGCAGATCCACCCGGGAACCGGCGATGACGCTGGTGGTGCGCGGGTCCACCGCGTACGAGGGCTCGATCGCGGCGGCCGGCTGCTCGGCGGCCCGCCGCTTCAGCTCACGGTACTTCTGCCGGCAGCAGTTGGCGACCACCGTGTACAGCCAGGTGCTGAAGCGGCTGCGGCCCTCGAAGCGGGAGATGTGCCGGGCCACCTGGAACAGCACGTCCTGGGCGGCCTCCTCGGCGTCCTCGCGGCACGGCAGGAAACGGCCGCAGCGGCGCACCACCTCCGGCCGGATCTCGTGCAGCAGCCGGTCCAGAGCCGCGCTGTCGCCGACGGCGGCCCGCCGGGCGAGGTCTTCCACCGGCGCCTGGTCCTGCACGGAAGGGTCCTCCTTCGAGTCGATCTCAGGCCAGGCATGATAGTCGTATGCACTCCCTGGAGCGGATCGGCCGCTACCGCCTCGAACGTCCGCTGGGCACCGGCGCCTTCGCCACGGTGTGGCTCGCCCACGACGACGAGCTGCAGGCTCAGGTCGCGGTGAAGGTCCTCGCCGAGAACTGGGCCCACCGGCTCGATATCAGGGACCGCTTCCTGTCCGAGGCCCGGCTGCTGCGCCGGGCCGGCTCGGGCCGCGTGGTGCAGGTCTACGACATCGGTGAACTGCCCGACGGCAGGCCGTATTTCGTGATGGAGTACGCCGACGGCGGCACCCTCGCCGACCTGCTGACGGGCGGCCCGCTGCCGGTCGGCCACGCGCTCGCGCTGACCGCCGAGGCCGCGCGGGCCGCCGCCGCGCTGCACGAGGCGGGCATCGTGCACCGCGACATCAAGCCGACGAACGTGCTGCTGCACACCGCCCGGGACGGCACCCGGCGGGTGCTGCTGGCCGACCTGGGCCTGGCCAAGAGCCTCGCGCAGGCGTCGGTGCTCACGCTGGCCGCGGGCTCGGCGGGCTATCAGCCGCCGGAGCAGGCCGAGCCCGGTGAGGGCATCGACGAGCGGGCGGACGTCTACAGCCTGGGCGCGGTCGGCTATGAGCTGGTCACGGGCAGTGTGCCGGGCCTGCCGGGCCGGGTCGTACCGCCGGGGCGGCTGCGGCCGGGCCTCGGGGAGGACGTGGAGCGGGCGCTGCTGCGCGCGCTGGAGCCGGACCGGGCGCGGCGCTGGCCCGGCGCCCAGGCGTTCGCCGATGAGCTGGACCGGCTGGCGGCGGGGACGCCGTCGCTGCGGCCCGCCCGGCGCCTCGACGGCGTACGCGGCCGGCTGAACGCGGTGACGCTGTCCCTCGCCGCGCTGCTCGCCGCGGCGGCGGCCGCGGCCGGGGTGACCGTGCTGCTGCACCGCGGCGGCTCCGCGGACCAGGCGCGGGTGACGGACTCGACGGGGCGGGTGGTCGTCGAGGTACCGGCGGGCTGGCGCCAGGAGCTGCGGGACTCCGGCTGGGACCCGGGCGCGCTCGGGCTCGCCAAGGGGCACGAACCCGGGCTGGTGGTCGCCGACGACCTGAGCCGATGGCCCGATCTGGGGGCGGCCGTGGACGGCGTGTTCGTCGGGCTGAGCGAACACGGCGACGTCACGGAGCGGGTCAAGGCGCTCGCCCACTCCGGCTGCCGCTTCTCCGGCAGCCGGAGTTTCGCCGACGGCGACTGGCACGGTCTGGTGCGGGCCTGGAGCGGCTGCCCGGACGGCGGCTCGGTCACGGAGTCCGCGCTGAACCCGGCGGACGGCACGGCGCAGCCTCAGGTGTACGTACAGGTGCGCGAGCGGGGCGACAAGGACGCGACCGAGGACATACTCCGTTCGCTGAGCGTGACCTGACGGGCGCCTGCATGCGGTCACGGAGGGGAAGAGATTCCAGCGTGTGCCGAACTTTTCCGGGGCCGCGCGCATCGGAGTGTGATGACGGCGCACTCGGTGCCGTAGGTACGCGGTCCGTCGCGTGCCATGAACAACCAGGAGCGTCGATCGACATGGTGAACACCCCCCGGTCCGCGCGGCACGGGGCCCTGCTCGTGGGCACGGTCGCCGTGCTGGGCCTCCTGACCGCCTGCGGCAACGGCCACGACGTCCACAGCAACCCGCCGGTCACGGCCTCGGGTACGGCCGCGCCGGCGACGGACGGCACGAAGAGCCCGGCGCCCGGCACCTCCGCCCCGGCCTCGACGGCCTCGGCACCCGCCGGCGCCCCCTCGTCCCCCGGCGCCTCGAAGGCGACCCCCACCGCGGGCGGCGGAGGGGGCGCCGCGACCACCGTCCCGGTGAGCAGCCGCTGCCACACCTCCGAGCTGAGCGCCTCGGTGGGCCGCAACGACCCGGGCGCCGGCCAGGAGAACTTCCCGGTCGTCCTGACCAACAGGTCCGGCCGCACCTGCACCCTGCACGGCTATGCCGGCGCGGCGTTCGTGAACGGCTCCGGCACCCAGCTCGGCCCGGACCCCCGGCGTGAGTCGGGCTCCCCGACGACGATCACTCTCAGGCCGGGGCAGAGCGCCTGGGCCGGGCTGACCTATTCCAACCCCGGTGTCAGCGGCGCCGAGACGGCCACCCCGGCCGCGCTGCTGGTCACGCCGCCGAACGAGAAGGACTCGCTGAGGGTCGCGTGGTCGGGCGGGGCGGTGCCCGTCTCCGGCAACTCCTCGTCCGTCTTCCTGTCGGTGCTCAGCCCCGGCACCGCTCCCTGACCAGTTACGAACCACCCGAAACACCCCTAGAACCCCGCTGTTCCCCACCCCGGACAGCGGGGTTCGTCATGACCGCGCCACAACTGTCACAGGACGGCAACAGGCATCCCCGGCCCCGATCTTTCCTTCGGCTCCCGTCATCGAACCCGTCGACCCACACCGGCGAGCAGGCCCAGCAAGGGCCGTGACAGGAAATCGGGGACAAGATGAGCGGGATCTCACGCAGGCGGGTGCTGACAGCGGGCGCGGCCGCGGGCGCCCTGGGCACGCTGGCCGCGTGCTCCTCCGGCACCGGCCTCTCGGTCGGCGACCCTGACCCGGACGGCAAGGGCACCGCCCAGGCCAAGGCGAAGCCGATCGGTGACGGCTCCACCGCGGACACCGGCGCCCAGCCGCACCAGCCGACGCCCGAGCGGCTGAAGCCGGGCCAGAAGCCCCCGCAGTTCGTGGTGTTCTCCTGGGACGGCGCGGGCGAGCTGAGCAACGGCCTGTTCTCCCGGTTCCGCAAGGTGGCCGCGGACCACGGCGCCAAGATGACCTTCTTCCTCAGCGGCATCTACGCCCTGCCCGAGTCCAAGAAGCACCTGTACCGTCCGCCGCAGCACCCCGTCGGCACCTCCGCCATCGGCTATCTCGCCGACCGGCACATCCACGCCACCCTGCAGCAGGTCCGTGCGGCCTGGCTGGAGGGCCATGAGATAGGCACCCACTTCAACGGGCACTTCTGCGGCGCGGACGGCGTGCGCAACTGGTCCCCGGCCGAGTGGCGCAGCGAGATAGACCAGGCCAAGAGCTTTGTGAAGCAGTGGAAGACCAACACCGGCTTCACGGACCTCGAACCGCTGCCCTTCGACTACGACAAGGAGCTGATGGGCGGCCGCACCCCCTGCCTGGAGGGCCAGTCCAACCTGCTGCCCACGGCCGCGGCACTCGGCTGGAAGTACGACGCCAGCTCCCCCGGCGGACTGCAGATCTGGCCGGGCAAAGTGCAGGGCGGCAAGATCTGGGACTTCCCGCTGCAGTCCGTACCGTTCCCCGGGCACAACTTCCAGGTCCTGTCGATGGACTACAACATGATGTTCAACCAGTCCGCCGGCAACCCGAACGGCGACCGCGCCCAGTACGCCGCCTGGCGCTCCCAGGCCCGTGACGCCTATGTGGCCGGTTTCCAGCGCGCCTACACGACCAACCGCGCGCCCTTCTTCATCGGCAACCACTTCGAGCGCTGGAACGGCGGCATCTACATGGACGCCGTGGAGGAGGCCATCGGGAAGATGGCCGCGTACGGCGACGATGTGCGCTTCGTGTCGTTCAAGCAGCTCGTGCACTGGCTGGAGGCGCAGGACCCGGCGATGCTGCGCAAGCTGCGCACGCTCGTCCCCGGACAGGCCCCGGTCGGCGGCTGGGCGGAGTTCCTGGGAGCGGCGGGCAGCCAGACCTCCTGACCGGTACGCGAAGGTCTGTCCTCATGGGCGCATACCGCGTCTTCAGCGGTGGCGGCGCCAGCCTCCGTACCCGCCACCCCCGTAGCCCCCGCCGCCGTAGCCGCAGGAGGACGGGTAAGCGGTGCACGGGGCGACCGTGGCGGACGGCGCAGGCGCCGGATCTGCGACGGTGGCCGACGGCTTCGGGGCGGGGGGCGGGGCGGACGTGGCCGTGGAGGCCTTGGGGGTGGGCGTCGGCGCGGGTGGTGTCCGGTGGGCGGTGGCGGTCGGTGACGCTTTGCCGCTGCCCCAGTCGACGTTCTGCATCTGCAGTTCGGGCCTGGCCGTGTCGACGGTCCAGCGCTGGTCGGCGCCGATGGCGCGGTTCTTCAGGACCAGGGCACCGGAGCCGTCGGTGGCGGCCGGGGTGAGGGCCAGTTCCTGGTTCCAGCGGGGTATCAGGGCGCCCTGGAGCGTGAAGTCGTAGCGGATGTTCCGCGCGGCCTTCCCGGTGGCCGAGCAGGGGGCGAGGACGACCGAGTAGCCGAGGTGGGAGTCCAGGCACAGCTCGGGAGCGGCGGAGTTGCGCAGGCGTCCGTCGCTCTCGTACGTCCACTGCTGGCTGGGTGTCGTGGAGCAGGCGGCGAGTTCGGTCTCGGCGCCGTTGACGGCCTTCTTCCCGACGACGCCGATACACAGCCCGGAGGCGAGATTGTGCAGCCGGCCGTGTACGGCACCCTGACCGGCCGTGCTCGCACCGGACCAGGACGAGGTGCCGGCGGTGGCGGTGCCCTTGCCCGGCGCCGGCGAGGACGCGCCGCCGCCGGCCGGGGCCGCGCCGCCCCCGGAGCCGAGCACCGACCACAGCACCAGGGGCACCACGACCAGTCCGCTCACGGTGCCTACGGCCAGGGCGAGTTGGCGGCGTCGGGTCCGCCGGGCGCGGGCGGCACGACGGGCCGAGCGGCCGGGCGCGACGGTCTCACCGGTGCCGGCCGCCGCGCCTGCGGGGGCGGAGCGGGGCCGGCGGAGCGGACCGGTGGCGCCTCGGCGGCGGGTGCGCGCGGCGGCCGGGGCGGCCGCGTCGGGTGACGGGGTGACCGTCGGGGGCTGCGGAGCCGGTTCGGCCGGGTGTTCGGCGCGGCTCGCCCGGGACTCCACATAGGCGTGGGCGCCCCAGCCGAGGACCGCCTCGGCGAGCGCGAGCCCCAGTCCCGTGTTGAACGCGGCGAGTTGGTCCGCGGTCCGGCCGCAGTGGCCGCAGCCGCCCAGATGCGCGCGCAGATCCGGGTCGAGGTCGACGCCGCCGCGCCGGTACGTCACATCGAGCATCCGCAGATAGCGCCGGCACTCGGTGTCGGGGGCGACTTCGCGGTGGACCTGGAGGCACTCCTCGCGCAGCCGTTCCCGGGCCCGGCGCAGCTCGATACGGGTGTCCTCCTCGTCCAGGCCGAGCAGGGCGGCGGGTACGGCGAGCGGTTCGGCCTCGACCTCCGTGTGCCACAGCACGGCACGGCTGGTCGGGGGCACCCGCTGGAACGCGCGGGACAGTTGGCGCCTGCCGGGCGGCGGCAGCAGCCGGGCGGCGGCACGCTCGCCGCCGTCGCCGGACCGCAGCAGCGGGTGGAGGAGTTCCCGGCGGCCGTCGGTGTCCCACTCGGCCGCGATCCGGCGGACCGTGACCAGCACCTGGGGCCGCCAGGCGGCGGTCGGGCCCGCCTGCCGGAGCGACTCCCCGAAGAGCCGGGTGAAGGCGGCGGTGGTGAGCATGCCGGCGGCTCGCGTCCCGTCCGCGCACAGCCGGGCGTAGGCGAAGGCCGCTCCCCAGTGCCGGTCGAGAAGTTCACCGACGGGATGGAGCGCCGGTGTCCCGCCCGTCCACTTCTTCAGCTCGGCACTCAGCCGCTCGTCCGACAGGCCTGCCTCATTCACGACTGCATTCCTCCAGACGTGATAACGAAATTAGTCCATACCAAGCGATACGGAAGAGTGGTGGGCTGCTCGAACGTCCACCTGAGGCGGCTCTTTTGAAGCGTGGGGGGTGTACGGGGAGCGACCTGGCGCAAGAGCGGGAAATATGATCCGTCCGCACGCCGACGGCACACACTTTTGCACAGTCACACACGCCCGAACAAGGGATCTTTCGATAATCGACAATCGCGTGTGACTGGTTTTCTTATTGACGCGAATTCAGGTGGGCCCTTTTCTTCCCTTACCGCCGTTCGCCCGCCCGGTAGGTGCCGGGCGGCACTCCGTAACGTTCCCGGAAAACCCGGCTGAAGTGGAAGGGGCTGATGAATCCGGAGGCCGCGGCCACCCGCTCCACCGTCAGGTCGGTGACCTCCAGCAGCCGGGCCGCGTGCCGCAGCCGGGCCTCGCGCAGGGCCCGCATCGGGGACCGGCCGGTGCACAGGGTGAACAGGTGCGCGAACCGGGACGGGGACAGCGCGACGCTCTCGGCGAGTGAGCGGACGGTGTGCGCGGCTCCTGGGTCGGCGGCGATCAGCTCCTCGGCCCGGCGCACCCGGGCGTCCGTGTCCGGTGCCGGCCGCGGTGTCCGGCCCGGAGCGGCCGGCGCCGTCCGGGCGCCGGCGGCGAGCAGCACGACCTCCTCCAGCGCGCACAGGGCCAGTTCCCGCGCCGGGCCGCCGTGCGCCACGGCCACAGGGTCCGGCGCGGACGGGGCGCTCCCGGCCGGTCCGCGGGCGTCTTGGCGGGCGTCGGCGAGCATCCGCCCGAACGCCGCGTCGATCCGCTCGTACAGGGCGCCGGGCACGGCCGGCACGGCGTACAGGCCGTCGGACACGGCATAGGGGGCGAGCCAGGGCGTCCAGGAGGGCCGGGCCCGGCAGTGCGTCCACCAGAACCGCCAGCGCCCGACGCCGGGCGCCACGGTGTAGCGGTGGGCGGTGCCCGGAGCGAGCACCACCAGATCCCCGGCGCCGACGCGGGCCCGGGCACCACCCTGACGGAGCAGTCCGCACCCGCCGAGGGTGAAGGTGAACAGCCAGCTGTCCGAGCCGCCGGGTCGGTTCACGCCGTAGCCCGGCCCCTGGTCGTAGCGGCCCGTCACCACCGGTCCGGGCGGCGGGGACGGGTCGGCGGCGGCAGCCGTCACGGGCAGGTCGTCAGCACGCACAGGCATCCTCCCGTCGGGCGCTTCGTCCTAGCGTGGCAGGTGAGTGACCACCCGATCCCGTCAGCGCAGGAGCGGACACATGACAGCCACGGACAGCGACGCCGGCCGGCCCGAGGCACTGCGGCAACGGTTCGAGGAGGAGGGGTTCATCGTCCTGCGGGAACTGTTCGCCCTGGCGGAGACCGAGCGGCTGTGCGCCGCGTTCGACGCGCTGCACGCGGCCGGCCCGGTGCCGGGACACTTCCGGCCCCGCCCGGCCGACCCCGATCCGCTGCGCCGGTATCCGCGGGTGATGCATCCGCACGAATTCAGCGCCGTCGCCCGGGAGTTCCTGCTGGACACCCGGCTGCGGGCCGTGCTGGAGGTGCTGTTCGGGGAGGAGGTGCTGGCCGCGCAGAGCATGTTCTACTTCAAGCCGCCGGGGGCGCGCGGACAGGCGCTGCACCAGGACAACTTCTATCTGCGGGTCGAGCCGGGCACCTGTGTGGCGGCGTGGCTGGCCTGTGAGCCGATCGACCGGGACAACGGCGGCCTGGAGGTCGTCCCGGGCACCCACCGGATGGACCTGTTCTGTCCCGAACTCGCCGACGAGGACGTCTCGTTCGCCCGCGAGTACGTTCCGCCGCCGGCCGGACTGACCCCCGTTCCGGTGGATCTGGCGCCGGGTGACGTCTTGTTCTTCAACGGCAGCCTGGTGCACGGCTCCGGACCCAACCGCACGGCCGACCGCTTCCGGCGCTCGTTCATCGGGCACTATGTGGGCCGTTCGGCCGAGCGGATCGGAGCGCACTACCGGACGCTGACGATGTCCGGAGAGCGGATGCCACTGCCGCAGAGCGAGGGGGCGGGGCCGTGCGGCACGGAGTTCCTGCCGCACGGCCCGCACTAGGGCGTGTTGCGAAAGTCCCGTCGTCCGCCCGGAGGGCGGGCCGAGCGGCGTCCGGCGCGTGCTCTGGGGGTCCCCCCGGCCGGAGGCTGGGGGAGTGCCGGGCGGAAGCCCTCGTACTGGTTGTACGTGGGTTTTCGCCCGGTGCGGCGAGAGTGCGTGCCAGGCGTCGGGCGGCAGGCGGGACTTTCGCGACACGCCCTAGGGCGTCCGCGGGTTCGGCCGGTTTCGGGTGCATGGTCCGGGGCTGGTCGCGCCCCGTGGCGGAGCCGCTGACGGACAGGGCTCCGCGCCCCTTCGGGTTGGTTCAGTGGCCGCTGATCCGATGGGGGGTGTAGGGCTGCTCCAGTTCCTCGATCTCCTTCTCCGTCAGTTCCAGGTCGACCGCGGCCGCCGCGTCCTCGATGTGGTGCGGTTTGGCGGCGCCCACGATGGGGGCCGCCACCGTGTCCCGGTGCAGCAGCCAGGCGAGGGCCACCTGGGCGCGGGGCACGCCCCGGTCGTTCGCGATACGGGTGACCGCCTCGACGATCGAGCGGTCGCTGTCCAGGTACAGCCGGCCGCCGAAGTTGTCGTTGGCGCTGCGCTCGGTCACCGTGCCCCAGTCGCGGGCGAGCCGGCCCCGGGCGAGCGGGCTCCACGGCAACACACCGACGCCCTGGTCCGCGCAGAGCGGCAGCATCTCCCGCTCCTCCTCGCGGTAGAGGAGGTTGTAGTGGTTCTGCATGGACACGAACTTCGTCCAGCCGTGCCGCTCCGCCGTGTACTGCAGCTTGGCGAACTCCCACGCGTACATCGAACTCGCCCCGAGGTAGCGGACCTTGCCCGCCTTGACCAGGTCGTGCAGCGCCTCCATGGTCTCCTCGACGGGGGTGGTGTGGTCGTAGCGGTGGATCTGGTAGAGGTCGACGTAGTCGGTGCCGAGGCGGCGCAGACTGTGGTCGATCTCGGTCATGACGGCCTTGCGGGACAGCCCGGCCCCGTTGGGCCCCGGCCGCATCCGGCCGTTGAGCTTGGTGGCCAGCACCACCTCGTCGCGGTTCGCGAAGTCGCGCAGGGCCTTGCCGACGATCTCCTCGCTGGTGCCGTCGGAGTAGATGTTGGCGGTGTCGAAGAAGTTGATGCCCGCCTCCAGCGCCTGCCGGATGAGCGGACGGGACGCCTCCTCGTCGAGGGTCCACTCGTGGACACCGCGGTCGGGCAGGCCGTAGGTCATGCAGCCCAGACAGATCCGCGACACGTCCAGGCCCGTCGAACCGAGCTTCACGTACTGCATCGTTGCTGCTCCTGCCTTCGGGACGATGGTCTGCGACGAGCCTACGACGCGGCCCGGCGCCGACTTGACGACTCACGTACGCGGGCGATTTGATCCTGAGCCGTGCCGCGCCGCCCGGCGTGCGCAGGATGGAGCGGACGTGGCCCCCAAGGGTGTTCTCCGCGCCGCGGGCCCCACGAGAGCCGCGGGCGCCCTGGCAGCGACCCTGATCGTCACCTTTTCGGCGCTGGCCGGCTGCGGCGTCGGCGGCTCGGAGGGCTCGGACACCTCCAGCGGCAAGGGCAGCGGCAGTTCGGCGAAGCCCGCCGCGGTGCGGCTGCCGCCGCGCGGCGCCGGCTTCGACTACCAGATCGGGGGGGCCTATCCCCCGCCGAAGGGGGTACGGATCGTCAGCCGCGACCGCTCCGACTCCCCCGCCCCCGGCCTGTACAACATCTGCTACGTCAACGCCTTCCAGGCCCAGCCCGAGGAGCGCTCCTCCTGGCCGGCCGGCCTGCTGCTGCGCGACGCGCACGGCCGGGCCGTCATCGACGAGGACTGGAACGAGGCGCTGCTCGACATCGGCACCCCGGCCAAGCGGGAGCGGGTGGCCGAGCGCGTGAACCAGTGGATCGACGGCTGCGCGAAGAAGGGCTTCGACGCCGTCGAGCCGGACAACTACGACAGCTACACCCGCTCCCGTCATCTGCTCAGCGGCGCCGACGCGACCGCGTTCATGGCTCTGCTGTCCCGGCACGCGCACACCCGGCACCTGGCCATCGCGCAGAAGAACACCGCCGAGTTGGCCGGTGTGCGAGGGCGCGCCGGGCTGGACTTCGCGGTGACGGAGGAGTGCGGGCAGTACGACGAGTGCGGGGTGTACGCGAAGGCGTTCGACGACCGGGTCGTGGACATCGAGTACACCGACTCCGGGCTGCGCTCGGCACTCGCGCGCTGGAACCACCGGCTGAGCATCGTCCGCCGGGACCGGGACGTGTCCACACCGGGAAGCAGGGGATACGTCCGCCGCTCCGCCGAGAGTGCCGAGGCGCCCTCTTCGTGAGCCGCACGCCCCTTCGGGGCAGTGCCGACCGGGCGTTTGTATTACTGCCCCCAGGTGAGCGTCCGGCGTGGGAGCCCGACGAGCGTCGTGCTGTCGGCTCATCCTCGGCGCAGACGACCGGCATCCGGCCGGTCTCGGCCGTCCGGAGGAACCGCGGTGCTCTCTCGCCCCACCACCTTGAGAACTCTGGCCGGAGCAGCGCTGCTGCCGCTGGCCCTCGTCACCCCCGCCTGGGGGCACCCCGCCCCCGCGCCGGCTCCGGAGGCCCCGGCCACGCTGTGCGCGCTCGCCGGCACGCTGCACGGTGCGCACGGCGAACGGGCCGATGTCAGCCTGTGCGCGGACACCGGCTCCCCGAGATTCAGCATCACGGCCCCGGCCACCTGCCGGATCGGCCGTACCCGGGTCCGCTACGCCTGCCGCACCGAGGGCACCTGGACCGCCCGTAAGTCCGGCAAGACGACGGGCTCGGGCGCGCTGCCCGGCTCGGGCCTCTACCCGGGCCCTGGCACCTACGACCTCGGCGCCACCGTGCATGTGCGGTCGACGCCCGCGGGTGTGGACCTGAAGGGCACGGTGCAGGCCACGGTGTCGCTGACCGCGCCCAAGGCGAAGGTCACGCACGCCGTCACCGTCGACCGGACCGTGCTGCGGCGCAACGCCACCACCACCGTGACCTACACGATCCGCCGGGAGAGCGACGAGGGCGACGGCGACGCGCGGCTGGGGATGATCGGCGAGGAGGGCTCCGGGCTGCGGATCAGCACGGCCGACCAGCGCTGCGTCAACCCGCTGGTGGGCCGTTACCCGTCGAAGACCCGGCTGGCGCACTCCATCGACTGCACGGTGACCGAACTGCAGCCCGGCCACCCGGAGACGCTCAAGATCAACTACACCGTGGGGGCGAAGTGCTCCACGGTGGTGTCCAAGCTCGGCTACTGGGTGCCGAAGGGCCAGGACATGTTCACCGGCAACATGCTGGCGGGACCGACGCTGACCTGCGAGTAGCCCCCGCACCCGCGGCATGGTCCGCCGGGCGGCCCCTCGTCCCCGCGGCCACGACGGGTTCCCCCGGGGGCAGGGCCTAGGGCGTGTTGCGAAAGTCCCGCCTGCCGCCCTCCGGGCGGACGACGGGACTTTCGCAACACGCCCTAGAGCAGGTCCAGCGCCCGCTGCCAGGCGAAGTCCGGCCGGCCGCCGTCCGGCCGGTCTTCACCGGTGTACGCGTCACCGAGGCGCACGCCCATCTTGCGCAGCCGCTCCAGGCTGTCCCGGTAGGCCGGATGGGCGGCCAGCGCGCCGGCGACACACGGCAGTACGGCGACGGGTACTCCCAGGCCCACGGCCTCGCACAGGGTGCCGAGGGCGAGGGTGTCGGCGATGCCGGCCGCCCACTTGTTGACGGTGTTGAAGGTGGCCGGCGCCACCACGACGGCGTCCGGCGGCGGGAAGGGGCGGGGATCGGCCGGGGTGCGCCAGGCCGAGCGGACGGGGCGGCCCGTCCGTGCCTCGACGGCCGCGGTGTCGAAGAAGCCGCCCATGGCGACCGGTGTGGCGATGACGCCGACCTCCCAGTGCCGTTCCTGGGCGGCGGTGATCAGCTCGCCGACGCCCGCGGCGATCCCGGCGGCGCACACGACGACGTAGAGAAAGGGTTTCCCGGCCTGTTCGGTCATCCCGGAACCCTACTGAAGCGGGAAGGACTCCCCTCGTTCGGCCTCGGGGCGGGGCCCGTGGATGCGGCGCTGTGTCTCCTCGATGGGTACGTCGTTGATGCTGGCCTCCCTCCGGGTCATCAGGCCGTGCTCGTCGAACTCCCACAGTTCGTTGCCGTAGGAGCGCCAGCACCGGCCGTCGGTGTCGCGGCACTCGTACTGGAAGCGGACGGCGATGCGGTTGCCGTCGAAGGCCCACAGGTCCTTGCGCAGGGCGTACTCCCGCTCGCGCCGCCACTTGGCGGTGAGGAACGCGACGATCTCGGCGCGGCCGGTGACGAAGGTGTCGCGGTTGCGCCAGACCGAGTCCTCGGAGTAGGCGAGAGCCACCTGGTGCGGGTCGCGGGTGTTCCAGGCGTCCTCGGCGGCCTGGACCTTCCGGGCGGCGCTCTCGCGGGTGAACGGCGGCAGGGGCGGGCGGTCGGCCATGGTCTCCTCCTGGGCTTGCACAGCAAGGGAGAACGAGCGTTCTCCAGATGGCTGCTACCGTAGGAGAACGCTCGTTCTCTCGTCAAGGAGCGCATCGCGGAGTGATCGAGGAGTGATGGTGTCGCCGATGGACAGCGCGGCCGCCCGGGACCGGGCGCTCGACGCCGCCGAGGAGCTGTACTACGCCCGTGGCGTGAGTTGCGTGGGCATGGACGAACTGCGCGGCACGTCGGGCCTCTCGCTCAAGCGCCTGTACCAGCTCTTCCCCGCCAAGGAACAGCTGGTCGCGGCGTATCTGGCGCGGCGGGACGAACGCTGGCGCGGGCGCCTGGCCGCGCGGGTGGCGCGGCAGCCGGAGGCACGGGAGCGGATCCCGGCCGTGTTCGACTGGCTGGAGGAGTGGTTCGGCGAACCCGGGTTCCGCGGCTGCGCCTGGATCAATGTCCACGGCGAGCTGGGCGCCACGTCGGAGCTGGTGGCCGAGCAGGTGCGCGCGCACAAGGAGGCGTTCCGGGACTACCTCGACACCCTGGTGGCCGAGGCCGATCTGCCGGCCGCGCTCACCGGACCGCTGTTCCTGCTCGCCGAGGGCGCCATGGTGACGGCGGGGATCACCGGGAGCACCCGGCCGGCGGCCGAGGCCCGCGAGGCGGCGCGGACCCTGGTGGCGGCCGCCGGCCGGGACGGGCTCAGCCGGCCGGCTCCGACAGCCTGATCGCGCTCACCGGGCAGGCTCGGGCCGCCTCCCGGACCATGGGGTCGCCGGCGCCGTCCTCACGTCCGGGCAGCAGGGCACTGAAGCCGTCGTCGTCCTGGGTGAAGACGCCCGGCGCGGCCAGGGCGCACTGGCCCGCGCCGATACAGACGTCCTTGTCGATGTCGATGTGCATGAGCAGAGCCTCTTACCAGGTCACGGGGAGTTCCAGCATCCCCTGGATCGTGTCGCCGCGTTTGAAGCGGACCTCGTCGGCCGGGATGGCGAGGCGCAACCGGGGCAGCCGGGCCAGCAGGCTGCCCAGGGCGATCTCCAGCTCCGCACGGGCCAGGTTCTGCCCCAGGCACTGGTGGATCCCGAAGCCGAACGCGACATGGTGGCGGGCGGAGCGGTGGAAGTCCAGGGTGTCGGGGGCCTCGTAGCGGGTCGGATCGCGGTTGATCACCGAGGTGGAGAAGAGCACGCCCTCGCCGGCCCGGATCGTGGTGCCGGCGATCTCGATGTCCTCCAGCGCGACCCGCTGCATTCCCTCCGCGATGGACAGCATCCGCATCAGCTCCTCGACGGCGGCGGGCAGCAGCGCCGGGTCGGCGCGCAGCTCGGCCAGCCGGTCGGGGTGCTGGAGCAGGGTGTAGGTGCCGAGGGAGATCATGTTGGCGGTCGTCTCATGGCCCGCGACCAGCAGGATGAGGGCCAGCGACACGAGTTCGGCGTGGCTCACGGAGCCGTCCCGCAGCTGATGGTGGACGAGTTCGTCGAGGATGCCGTCGCCCGGCTCGGCCTGGCGCGCCTTGTCGTCGATGAGACCCGAGAGGTACGCGTCCAGGCGTTCGCGGGCGTCGGTGGCCTCGGCGGCCGTGCGGCCGCGCAGCAGCCGGCGGGACTGTTCCTCGAAGAACTCGTGGTCGGTGTAGGGCACTCCGAGCAGTCCGCAGATCACCATCGACGGCACGGGCAGCGCGAAGGCGGAGACCAGGTCGGCGGGCGCCCCCTGGGCGATCATCGTGTCCAGCAGGCCGTCCACGGTCCGCTGGATCCATGGGCGCAGCTCGGTCGCGCGTTTGACGGTGAACGACGGGATCATCATCCGCCGCTGCCGGTTGTGTTCGGGATCGTCCTCGCCGAGCAGGGCCACCCCCCGGTCGCGGACAGCGGCGAACCGCGCGGCGGGGACGGGGAAGTCGGGGTGGCGGCGGTCGCTGGACAGACGGGGGTCGGAGAGCAGGGCGCGGGCGGTGGCGTGTGCGGTGACGGCCCAGACCTCGCGGCCGTCGAACAGGGTGACGCGGGACAGGGATCGCCCGTCGCGCAGCGGCTGGTATCCGGTGGGCGGGTGGTAAGGGCAGGTGCGGTCCTGTGGGAAGGCGACGGGGTCGGCCTGGTGTGCCGGGCCGGTGATGTCCGTCAGATCCGTCATGGAAAGACCTCGCAGACGAAGAAGTGCGTCGTGCCGATCTTTATTAGATGCCTCGGGCATCTATGGGTCGACCTCAAGTTCGGCCAGTTCGGCCAACCGGGTGATCTGGCCGAAGCGAAGGGGGCGGAGGGACGAATTCCGGCCGGTGCCCGGACGTGCGCGGCGGCTTCGGCGCCGGCGCGAGGGCCCCGGAGGTCATCACCTCATCGGCCCAGCCGATCCGCGATACGGAAGATGCGCCGGGCGACCGGTGTTGAATACCGGTGCCAGACACCTGTTGGACCGACGAAGGGGACGGATCCCATGCCTCTTGAGGGCGAGTACGAGCCCAGCCCGACGCAGTGGGTGCGCGAGCAGGTCGAGCTGTACGAGAGCTCCGGTGGGACGAAGGGCACGACACTCCTGGACACCGGGATGCCGGTGATCGTGCTCACCACGCGGGGCGCGAAGAGCGGGAAGATCCGCAAGACACCGCTGATGCGGGTGGAGCACGAGGGGACGTACGCGGTGGTCGCCTCGCTGGGCGGCGCGCCCAAGCACCCGGTGTGGTACTTCAACATCACCTCCGATCCGCATGTCGAGCTCCAGGACGGGCCGGTCAAGCAGGACATGAGGGCCCGTGAGATCACCGGCGAGGAGAAGGCCCGCTGGTGGGACCGGGCCGTCGCCGCGTATCCGCCGTACGCCGACTACCAGAAGAAGACCTCGCGGACGATCCCGGTCTTCGTGCTGGAACCCCTCGCCGGGAGCTGATTCGCGCCGGGAACCGGCCGGTTCTCGGAAGAATCCGCGCCGGGCAGGTGTGAACCCGCCTCGGTACGGGCACCCGTGCGTCAGGCCCCGCCGCGTTCCCCCGTCGCGGCGGGGCCCTTTTTCGTGCGCGGGCGCGGCCGGCCCGGCGGCGAGCCGGGCGGGCGTGTTCCGGCGGCCGGAAATGTTCGGCCGGCGACCGGCCGGACGGCGGTATTCGGTCGCCTGTGGCGTGCGCGGAGGGGCACGGTTGAGCCCTAGGAGGTTACGGGCCCCGTCAGTCGGCGAGCAGCCACACCCCCTTGTGCATCAGCTCCCGGCCCCTCAGCTCGTTCTCCTCGCGCCAGGCCTGGACGCGCTGCGGGAGGATCCTGAAGTAGAGGTAGGGGGTGGCGAGCCGGCGGGGATCGAAGCCGGTCTGCCCGGCGAAGACCTCGGCGTCCTCCTCGGGGAGGTCCTCCGGGGTCACCGCCTGGACGACGCCCTCGATCACGACGACGTCCCGTGTCGGGCCGAGGCCGAGACGGGCCCGGCCCGTGGCCACGAGATTGCGGCCGGTCGGGCTTTCGGCCGGGGTGGCGATCAGCAGCGTGGCGCCGTCCCACACGAAGGACAGGGGCACGAGATGGGGAACGCCGCCGTCGGGGGCGGCGGTGGCGACCCAGACGTCGACGTCGTGCTCCAGCCGGTGGAGGGTGTCCTTCTGGCGCTCCGCGAGGGTGCGGGCGGGCGGTGGGGTCATGGCGTGCGGCCTCCTCGGGATACGGGTCCCGTCCAGTGTGGACGTCAGTCCGCGGTCCCCGCGCGCAGGTGATCGAGGCGTGTCCGCGCGGCCGCGAGGAGCAGGTCGAGGGCGGCCGGATAGGAGCTGGTCCGCATGGCGGCGACGAGATGGGGTGCGGTGGCCGCGATATGCGGATGGGTGCCGGCGGGCAGCCGGCCGTAGGTGCTGCGCCACACCTCCGCCTCGGCCTCGCGCGCGGCCCGCGGCAGGGCGGTGCACGCGGAGTCCAGGGCGCCGAAGGCGAGGGACTGGTCGATGAAGGCGTGGTAGATCCGCACCGCCTCGGGGTCCGGGAACCCGGCCCGGCGGAGCACGCCGAGCATGCTCTCCACGGCCTGGATCTCATGTGCGCGCCCGGTGACGCGGTGGGCGCTGAGCATCGCCGCCCGGGGGTGCGCGAGGGCGCCCGCGTGCATACGGAGGCCGAGTTCGCGCAGGTCGGCCACCCAGTCGCCGGTCGGCCGCCAGACCCCCAGGGTACGGCCGATCAGTTCGTCGGCGATGGCCAGCATGAGGTCGTCGGTGTGCCGGAAGTACCGGTACAGGGAGCTGGGGTCGGCGCCGAGGGCCCGGCCGAGGCGGCGTACGGAGAGGGCGTCGGCGCCGTGTTCCTCGATCAGCCGCAGGGCGGTGGCGACGATCAGCTCCTCGGACAGCACGACGCCCTGCTTGGTGGGGCGGCGGCGCTGCCGCGCGGCGTCGGGGACGACGCGGTCGGTCATGGGGCCTCCCTGGTTCGCGCCCGGCTTCGTGTCCGGCTTCGTGTCCGGCACCTTACGACAACACCGTTGACCTGATAAGCACCCCGGCAGTTTCATTTCCGGTCACCGGGGCCGACCGGGGCCCCCGCGGTGCGAGCGGAGAACCGGCATGAGCGACAGACCCTTCGGAGTGGATCCACCCGCGCGGCCCGAGCTGCGCAAGTCCCTGAGCGTGGTGGACGGCGTCGCCGTCGCCGCCTCCAGCACGGCCGCCACGACCAGCATCGGCATCGGGCTGGGGGTGACCGCGGGCGTGGTCGGCCCGCATCTGCCGGCCATCATGCTGCTGGCGTTCCTGCCCGTCCTCGGTATCGCCGGGGCCTACTCACGGCTGAACCGGGTGGAGCCCAACGCGGGCAACGGCTATGTGTGGGTGGGCCGTTCGCTCAGCCCGTGGCTCGGCTTCATGGTCGGCTGGGTGAACTTCGTGGCGAGCGTGGCGTTTCTCGCGTACACCACGGCGGTCACCGGGTCGGCGCTGCTCCAGCTGGCCGGGGAGGCGGGGCTGCACCGGATCGGCTCGCTCGGCCTCGATCCGGACTCGACCGCGCAGACGACGGCGCTGGGCATCGTCGTCCTGGTCGCCGTCACGCTGACCGCCGTGACCGGTGTGCGCACGGCGGCCCGGCTGCAGACCGGGCTGCTGGTCTTCGAGTACCTCGTCCTGCTCGGGTTCTGCGGCTATGGCATCGTCACCGGCCCGCACTCCTTCAGTCTGTCCTGGTTCGACCCGTTCGCGATCCCCTCGGCGACCGCGCTGGCGCAGGGGCTGCTGCTGTCGGTGTTCTGCTACTGGGGTTTCGAGGCCGCGTTCACCGTCAACGAGGAGGTACGCGACCCCCGGGACGCCTCCCGGGCCGGGACGATCACCCTGGTGACGATGCTCGGGCTGTTCCTGCTGGGCGCCATCGCCTTCCAACGGGTGCTGTCCCCGGGCGAGTTGGCGGGACACGGTGCACAGGGACTCGCGTACTACGGGGACCGGCTGGCCGACCAGCCGCTGGCCGCGCTGCCGCTGGTCGCCCTGATGTTCTCGGCGGTGGCCTCGCTGCAGGCCGGGGTCATCCCGACGGCGCGCGGGATGTTCGCGATGAGCCGGGACCGTACCCTCGGACCGGTGTGGTCCAAGATCAGCGCCCGGTACGGGACTCCGGCGGCCGGGACGCTGCTGATCGGGGCACTGTCGATCGCGGTGGCGGCGGGCGCGCTGGTGATCCCGCGGCTCGCCGACATGATCGACGCGGTCGTGAACGCCGTCGGCATCGTCGTCGCCGTGTCCTACGCGCTCACCGCGCTGGCGGCCGCCGTACGCTTTCGCGCGCTGCTGCGCCAGGACCGGTGGCAGGGCGTACGGGCGGTGGTGCTGCCGGCGCTCAGCGCGCTGGCCCTGCTGGGGCTCGGCGGCTATCTCGCCTGGTCCTTCTACGACTCCGCCGACCATCTGGAACTGCGGGCGGACAACGGCTGGTTCCTGCTGCTCATGCCGATCGCGATGATCACCTCCGGGTTCGTGGTCGCCGGCTGGGCCAAGTGGGTGCGCAGGTCGCCGTACTTCCGCACCGGCGCGGGCACCGACGCCGACTCCCCCGAACTGCTCACCACTTCCCACTGACCGACCAGGAAAGACACCATGCACGCTGATCTGCTGTTCACCGGCGGCCCCGTCCTCACCCCCGAAGGACCCGCAGGCCCCGAAGGCCGCGGCGCCACCGCCGTCGCCGTCACCGGCGGCCGCATCACCGCCGTCGGCGGCGCCGAGCTGCGCGAGCTGGCCGGGCCGGGCACGGAGGTGGTCGATCTCGCGGGGCGGCTGCTGCTGCCCGGCTTCCAGGACGCGCACATCCATCCGGTGCCTGCCGGACTGGAGCTGGCCCAGTGCGATCTGACCCGCCGGACGACGGCCGCGGAGAGCGTGGCCGCCGTCCGGGCGTACGCCGACGCCCATCCGGAGCGGGAGTGGATCCTGGGCGGCGGCTGGTCGATGGAGGCGTTCGCGGGCGGTACGCCGGCGAAGGAGCTGCTGGACGCGGTCGTACCGGACCGGCCGGTGTATCTGCCCAACCGGGATCACCACGGCGCCTGGGTCAACAGCCGGGCGCTCGAACTCGCCGGTATCGACCGGGACACGCCCGACCCGGCCGACGGGCGGATCGAGCGGGACGCCTCCGGGGAGCCGAGCGGCACGCTGCAGGAGGGTGCGATGCAGCTGGTGGGCCGGCTCACCCCGCCCGCCACGCCGGCCGACCGCCTGGCCGCGCTGCTGCACGCCCAGCGGCATCTGCACGCGCTCGGCATCACCGCCTGGCAGGACGCGCTGGTCGGCGACTTCCTCGGGATGGACGACCCGGCCGAGGCGTACCGCACGGCGGCGCGGGACGGCTCGCTCACCGCGCGGGTGGTGGGCGCGCTGTGGTGGGACCGGGAGCGCGGCGCCGAGCAGATCCCCGAACTGGTCGACAGGCGGGCGGAGTTCGGCCAGGGCCGGTTCCGGGCGGGCACGGTGAAGCTGATGCTGGACGGGGTCGCCGAGAACCACACGGCCGCGCTGCTCGACCCCTATCTGGACCGGTGCGGGTGCGCGACCGCCAACCGCGGCAAGAGCTTCATCGACCCGGCCCGACTGCCCGCGTTCGTGACGGAGTTGGATGCCCTCGGCTTCCAGTGTCACTTCCACGCGCTGGGCGACCGCGCCGTACGCGACGCGCTGGACGCGGTCGAGGCGGCCCGTGCCGCGAACGGGCCGAGCGACACCCGGCCGCATCTGGCGCATCTGCAGGTCGTGCACCCGGCCGATGTGCCCCGCTTCGCGCGGCTCGGCGCCACCGCGAACATCCAGCCGCTGTGGGCCGCGCACGAGCCGCAGATGGACGAGCTGACGATCCCCTTCCTCGGGGCCGAACGGGCCGCCTGGCAGTACCCGTTCGGGGCACTGCTGCGCTCGGGGGCGCGGCTCGCGGCCGGCAGTGACTGGCCGGTGAGCAGCCCCGACCCGCTGCAGGGCATCCATGTCGCGGTCAACCGGGTGGAGCCGGGCGGCGACCGGCCGGTGTTCCTGCCCGGGGAGCGGCTGGGCCTCGCGGACGCGCTGCGCGCGTACACGGCCGGCTCGGCGTACGTGAACCATCTGGACGACACCGGCCGGGTGGCCGTCGGGGCGCTCGCCGATCTGGTGGTGCTGGACCGCGATCCGTTCGCCGGACCGCCGGAGGAGATCGCGCAGACGTCCGTGGCGCTCACCTATGTGGGCGGCGAGCGGGTGTACAGCGCGGAATGATGCAGCGGGCCTGCCGGAACGACCGTCGGCAGGCCCGCCGGCCGGGGCGTTCCCGCCGGCCGGCGAAGCACGGTTACCGGACAGTACCGAGCAGCAAGCGCCAAACTCGCAGACATATGTCAATCGAACATGCTCAAATTCCTTCCATCGAGGGTAACTTGACGATCGGGAGACCGACGTCCGGGCGCGGGTGGGAGGTGAAGCCGTCGTGCGGGACGAGCCTTGCCCGCTCACCTGTCACCTCCGTGTGTACGAGCACCGGGCGCACACGGTGCTGGAGTTGCGGGGCGAGATCGATCTGCTCTCGGCGACGGAGATCGGCCCGTCGCTGGACCGGGTCACCGGCCGGCCCGGCGCACGGGTCGTCATCGACCTGCGGCCGGTGGAGTTCTTCGACTGCTCGGGGCTGCGACTGCTGTACCGGGCCCGTGCCCGGGTGCTGGACGGCGGCGGGCAGCTGCAGCTGGTGTGCGCGCACCCGCTGACCCTGCGCGTCTTCCGGGTCACCGGTCTGTCGCGGCTGCTGCCCCCGCAACCCACGCTGGAGGCCGCCCTGGCCCGGTCCGGGGCCGCGTCCGGCTCGCTCTGACCCGCGGGCCCCCTCCGAGGGGCCGATGCCGCTACGACTGCTCGAACAGGGCGCTCACGGATTCACCGTTGTGAATGCGCCGTACCGCCTCCGCGAGCGCCGGGGCGATCGAGAGGACCCGCAGCTTCTCGGTGGGCTCGCCGTCCACCGGGACCGGCACGGTGTTGGTGCAGACGATCTCCAGCACGTCCGGCTGCTCGCTCAGCCGCTTCAGCGCGCCGGCGGCGAACAGCCCGTGCGTGCACGCCACCCGCACCGACCGCACCCCCGACTCGCGCAGCTTGCCCAGCAGTTCGAGCACGGTGCTGCCCTTGGCGATCTCGTCGTCCAGCACGATGACGTCCCGGCCGGTGACATCGCCGATGACGGAGCTGATGCTCACCCGGTCGCCCGCGAACCGCTGCTTGGCGCCGGCCGCCACCTGGGCGCCGACGAGCCGGGCGAAGGCGGCGGCCTCCTTGGCGTTGCCGAGGTCCGGCGAGACGACCGTGGTGTGGCTGAGGTCGTACCGGCGAAAGTGCGCGGCGAGTTCACGCAACGCGTTCAGATGGTCGACCGGCACCGAGAAGAAGCCATGCACCTGCGGGGAGTGCAAGGTCATGGCGAGCACCCGGCCGGCGCCCGCCGCCACGAGCAGATCGGCGACCAGCCGGCCGCCGATGGAGATGCGCGGCGCGTCCTTCTTGTCGGAACGGGCGTAGGAGTAGTGCGGCATGACGACGGTGATCCGGGCGGCGGAGGCGCCGCGCGCGGCGTCGCACATCAGCAGCAGCTCCACCAGGTGCTCCTGCACCGGCCGGACCAGCGGCTGGATCAGGAAGACGTCCCGCTCCCGGCAGTTGGCCTGCAGCTGCACCCCCAGACAGTCGTTGGCGAACCGGCTGATCCGGGTGGGGCTGAGCGGCACCCCGAGGTGGGCACAGACCTCGCGGGCCAGATCGGGATGGGCGTTGCCGCTGAAGACAGCGATGTCTCGCACGATGCGCTCCTCGCCTGATCATCACGGTCAGGGCCGTCATGCTACCGGCGGGCCCACCGCGCAGCACGGCACCGGCCGACGTCTTGACTGACGGACCATCAGCAATAGGTCCGTACCAGGGTATTGACGCCCTCTTTTCTCACTCCTTAAATCAAGAGGCATCACATCCCCCACGCCGAACGGAGAGCCATGGCCTCCCCACGCCTGCCTCGCAGATGCCTCCTCGCCGCCCTGTCCGCGGCACTCGTCGGCGCCGCCGTCGTCGGTCCGGCGCGGGCGCAGACCGCCGTGCCGGCGGCGGCGACCGTCAGCACGTTCTCCGACAGCTTCGACGGGCCCGCGGGCTCCGCCGTCGACTCCTCGAAGTGGACGACGGAAACCGGGGACAACGTCAACAACCACGAGCGGGAGTACTACACCTCCGGGACGGACAACGCCGCCCTGGACGGCCAGGGCCACCTGGTGATCACGGCCCGCAAGGAGAACCCGGCCGACTACCGGTGCTGGTACGGCTCCTGCCAGTACACCTCGGCCCGGCTGAACACGGCCGGCAAGTTCAACGCCCGGTACGGGCATGTCGAGGCGCGGATGAAGATCCCCCGAGGGCAGGGCATGTGGCCCGCGTTCTGGATGCTCGGCACGCCCGTGAACTGGCCGGACTCGGGCGAGATCGACGTGATGGAGAACGTCGGCTTCGAGCCCTCGACCGTGCACGGCACCATCCACGGCCCCGGCTACTCCGGCTCCGGCGGCATCGGCGCGGCCTACTCGCTGCCGAACGGCCAGGCCTTCGCGGACGCCTTCCACACCTTCGCCGTGGACTGGTCGCCCGGCTCGATCACCTGGTCCGTGGACGGCAACGTCTACGAGCGGCGTACCCCCGCCGATCTCGGCGGCAGGACGTGGGTCTTCGACAACAAGCCGTTCTTCCTGATCCTGAACCTGGCCGTCGGCGGCTACTGGCCCGGCGACCCCGACGGCAGCACTCGGTTCCCGCAGGCGCTGGTGGTGGACTCGGTGTCGGTGACGACGAGCAACAGCGCGGCCGGGATGCCGATACGCGGCCTGGCCGGCATGTGCGTGGACGTGGCAGGCGCGAACACCGCGAACGGCACACCCGTGCAGCTCTACGACTGCAACGGCACGTCCGCGCAGAACTGGACGGCCGGCTCCGACGGCACGATCCGGGCGCTCGGCAAGTGCCTGGACGTCACGGGCAACGGCACGGCCGACGGCTCGACCGTCCAGCTGTGGGACTGCACCGGCGGCCCGAACCAGAAGTGGACGGTCACCGGGGCGCACGACATCGTCAACCCGCAGGCGGACAAGTGCCTCGACGCGACCGGGAACACCTCGGCCAACGGCACCCGTCTGCAGATCTGGACGTGCACGGGCGGCGCCAACCAGAAGTGGACCGTCGGCTGAGCCGGACCGGGCGCGGTGCCGCGGCGTCCGGGTGGCTCAGTGCAGTGTCCAGGTGTACTTGTCCCCGCCGACCCAGCGGACCAGGTCCGGGTCGTCCATGTCATGGATCGTGATGCCGTACGAGGCGGCGGTCTCCAGTACGTCGGTCACGTGCCTGGCCGCACCGATCACCTGACCGTCGATCTCCATGATCCGGAAGGGCGGCTCGCCCGGTTTGCCCTGGCACACACCGAGCACCAGGACCCGCGGATGGGAGATGTGCGGAACTCCTTGTTCGGTCATGGAATAGAGCGTAGAACGCATCCGGCTCCGACGAGTCGTCCACCGGAGCCGGCCTGAAGATCGACGGCGCTCCCGCGCCCCTCGGGGCTCGTCGTGCCACCGTGATGGTGTGGAACCCGTCGCCGCCCTCGACCGGATCGCCTTCCTGCTGGAACGGTCGCTCGCGCCCACCTACCGGGTGAGAGCCTTCCGTACCGCCGCCCGCACGCTGGCCGCGCTGCCCGAGGGCGAGGTCGCCGAGCGGGCGGCGAACGGGAGCCTGGAGGCACTGCGGGGCATCGGGCCGAAGACCGCGCAGGTGGTGCGGGAGGCGCTGGCCGGGGAGGTGCCCGGCTATCTGCGTGACCTGGAGGAGGAGAGCCCGGCCGCGCCCGCCGACGGCGCCGGGGCCGGGCTGCGGGCGCGTCTGCGCGGGGACTGTCACACCCATTCGGACTGGTCCGACGGAGGGAGTCCGATCGAGGAGATGGGGCGGGCGGCGGCCGCGCTCGGCCATGAGTGGACCGCCCTCACCGATCACTCCCCGCGGCTGACCGTGGCTCGCGGGCTGTCGGCACAGCGGCTGCGGGAGCAGCTGGCGGCGGTGGCGGAGCTGAATGCGCGGTGGGCGCCGTTCCGGCTGCTCACCGGGATCGAGTGCGACATCCTGGAGGACGGCTCGCTGGACCAGGAGCCGGAGCTGCTGGCGCGGCTGGACGTGGTCGTGGTGTCCGTGCACTCCAAGCTGCGGATGGACGCCCGCTCGATGACCCGCCGGATGGTGGCCGCCGTACGTGATCCGCACGCCGATGTCCTCGGACACTGCACCGGGCGCCTGGTGACGGGACGGAGGCGGCCGGAGTCGGAGTTCGACGCGGACGCGGTGTTCGCCGCCTGCGCCGAGTCCGGTACGGCCGTGGAGATCAACAGCCGGCCCGAGCGGCTGGACCCGCCTCGCCGGCTGCTGCGCCGGGCGGTGGCGGCGGGGGTGCTGTTCTCCGTCGACACCGACGCGCACGCGCCCGGACAGCTGGACTGGCAGATCCTCGGCTGCGCCCGCGCCGAGGAGTGCGCGGTGCCCGCCGAGCGGGTGGTGACCACCTGGTCCGCCGACGAGTTGCTGGCCTGGACCCACGAGGGCCGGGTGCCGGCGCGCGCGGCACCCGCCTGACGCGTCCGGGACCGCCCGGACCGCGATCACTCAGGGTGACGCAGGTCATGTACGGTCGCGGAACACCGCGGAGTGATTGCCCGTTGAACAAAGCGAAGGCCCCCGGACCGCCCCGGCCGTGATTCCCCCGTCGCGGCCGGGGCCCTTCTCCGTCCGGGGCCGTCCGGCGCCGGTTCGTGTTCAGGGGCGTCCGGCACCGGCAATGGCCGGCTCGGCGGCGCGGACGGCCCCGGCGTCCAGGAACTCCCGCAGATCGGCCGTGAGCCGGGCGGCGTGCGTGGCGAACAGGCCGTGGCCGGCGTTCTCGTACACCTTCAAGGTGGCGTCCGGCAGCAGCCGCGCCGCGCGCTCACCGGTGCCGGCCAGCGGCGCCGAGGTGTCATGGGTGCCGTGCACGACCAGCACCGGAAGGTCCAGCGCGGGCAGCTCGCCGGCCAGGTCGAGCGCGGCCACCACGGCCCGGATGCCGTTCGCGGCCCGCGGGGTGGCGACCAGGCAGCGGTCGATCATGTAGCGGACGTACGGCGCCGACACCTGGTTGCCGGGCAGGTGGACGGCGAAGAAGTCGTCGGCCAGGGCGGTGAAGTACCCGGCCCGGTCCCGCCGGAACAGCTCGTCGTCGGCCCGCACGACCTGGGGGTCCAGGCCGTCCGGGGTGCCCGGCGAGCGGACGGTCCCGGGGCTGACACCGGCGACGAGCGCGACGCGGGCCACCCGGGCCCGGCCGTGCCGGGTCACACAGCGGATCACCTCACCGGTGCCGACCGAGTGGCCGATGAGGGTGACGTCGCGCAGGTCGAGGTGGTCGAGCAGACCGTGTACGTCGTCGGCGAGGGTGTCGAGGTCGTAGCCGGACCAGACGTCGTCGGAGCGGCCGTGGCCGCGCCGGTCCAGGGCGACACAGCGGTAACCGGCCTCCGCGAGGGGCAGCATCTGGTACTCCCACATCTCGTGCCCCATGTAGGCGCTGGAGACGAAGACGGCGACGGGCCCGGTGGCGGGGCCGTGGTCGGCGTAGTGCAGTCGGGTGCCGTCGACGGGGCTCTCGAAGTACGGCATGGGGTGCCTCCTCGGGCGGTCGGAACCAGGTGCGACGCTGCTCGGTCGCGCTGACATCCCCGATACTCCCCGGGTCCCGCGCACGGGTCGATTACCTGCCATGTCATGGCCGGGCGCGCGGTCCGCTCAGCGCGGCGCCCGCTGCCGGAGCGCCGCACGCCAGGCGGGCGGGCGGTCCTCGGCGACCGGCTCCGGGCGGCGGCCGCCGCTGCCGAAGAACTCGGCCAGCGGCAGGATCGCGGCGCCCACGGTGACCGCGTCCGGACCGAGCCGGCCGAGGTCGATGCTCACCCTGTCGGCCGGATGGCGCAGCGCGTACGTCGTCGCATGGCGGCGTACGGCGGGCAGGAAGCGGGTGCCGAGCTGGAGCCCGGCCCAGCCGCCGATCAGGATCCGCTCGGGCTGGAAGAGGTTGATCAGGTCGGACAGGCCGGCGCCGAGGTACTCGGCGGTCTCCTCCAGGACGGCCAGCGCGACCGGGTCGGGCGCGGTGCCCTCGGCCGGGTAGGCGGCGGCGAGCATCGCGGTGAGCGCGGTCTCCTCGTCGGTGTCCCCGGGCGGCCGGCCGCCCGCCTCGCGCCAGCGGGCCAGCAGCGACTCGGCGCCCGCGTAGGCCTCCAGGCAGCCGGGCGCGCCGCAGCGGCAGCGGCGCCCGCGCACCCGTACCGTCAGATGGCCCCACTCGACGGCCCGTCCGTGCTCCACCTCCGGGGTGACCACGCAGGCGCCGACGCCGGAGCCGAAGAGCACGACGACGGCGTTGCGGGCGCCGCGGCCCGCGCCGAACCACATCTCGGCCTGGCCGAGGGTCTTGGCGCCGTTGTCGATGAAATACGGGATCTCGTCGGGGAGCCGGGAGGCCGAGCGGAGCAGCCGCTCCAGCGGGACCGCGTCCCAGCCGATGGTCTGTCCGTGCACGACGGCGCCCCGCTCCGGGGTGTGCTCGACGATGCCGGGGACGCCGACACCGACGCCGAGCAGCCGCTCGGGCGCGGCCTGCGCCGCGCCGAGGACCTCGGCGACGCCGTCGCGGATATGACCGGCGATCACCTCGACGTCGTACCCCTGCGGGCTCAGCCGGCGTTCGGTGCGGGCGAGTTCGGTCAGGGCCAGATCGAACAGCTCGACGCGGACCCGGGTTTCGCCGACGTCGACGCCGATCAGCTGGCCGCTCTGCGGGGCGACGCGCAGCAGGGTGCGGGGCCGGCCGCCGTCGGAGTCGACGCTGCCGGCCTCCTCGACCAGGCCGTCCGCGACCAGATCGGCGACCACGTTGCTGACCGAGCCGGAGCTGAGGCCGGTGGCCGGGCCCAGCTCGAAGCGGCTGAGGGGGCCGTCGAAGTACAGCTTCTGCAGCACCTCCGTGCGGTTGCCCCGCCTGAGATCGCGCACCGTGCGCCCGTTACGCGCCGCCATACGGCTCCCTTCACGAACCCTGCCCGACCTGCAACATACCCCTTCGGACAGCCGGAACGCGATATTCCTCCACGCCTTAGTTCACGATCTGAGCTAAGCGGAGCCGGGGCCGCCCCGCGCCACGAGGGGCACGGGGCGGTCCATGAGGTGCCAGAGCGTGTGTGTGGCGCGGCTCAGCCCGCCGCGTACACGTCCTCGACATAACGCCCGTCCGTCACGAGCGAGTCGAGCCAGCGCTCGGCCGCCGCCTCGTCGCTGCCGGCGGTGCGTTCCCGGTACAGCGTGCGGAACGCCGCCCGGACGCCGGGGGCCATCCGGGCGCCGTCGCCGCAGACGTACACCCGGGCGCCGGCGTCCAGCAGTTCCCCGATCTCGTCGGCCTCGGCGGCGATGCGGTGCTGCACGAAGGCGGCGCCGTTCTCGGGGGCGGCGCTGAAGGCCGGGCGCAGCGAGACGGCGCCGGCCGCCTCGGCGGCCCGCAGCTCCCCGGCGTGCAGGAAGTCGGCGTCGGGGGCGTCACAGCCGAAGTACAGCACAGCGGGCGGAAGTTGGCGGCCCATGGCGCGGGCCGCGGCGCGGTCGGCGACGGCGCCGCGGAACGGGGCGAGTCCGGTGCCGGCGGCCACCATCACGACCGGCCCCGAGCCGTCGATCCGGAAGGCCTCGCGGCAGGGCTGGATCCGGGCGTGGATCGTGTCGCCGGCCCCGAGGGAGGCGAGGTGGCCGGATCCGGTGCCGCGGTAGCGGCCGCGGCCGGAGCGGGCGGGGGCGTCGAGGACGGAGACCATCAGGTCCGCGTGGCGCGGGTCGACGGCCGGCGAGGAGGAGACCGAGTAGTGGCGGGGCCGCAGCGGGGTCAGCACGTCGAGCAGCGCCGGCCAGTCGAGCGCGCCGCGCAGCGCGGGGTGGTCCTCGGCCAGTTCGACCAGGGTGCGCGGATCGTCACCGGTCAGGGCGGCGAGGGCGGCGCGCTCGGGCGGGCAGGGGTTGGCCTCGGCGAGCAGGGTCAGCTGGCGTGCCGTCGGATGCTCCTGCAACTCGACGTGGTGGGTGAGGAGTTGCCGTACAGACAGCGGGCGGTCCACGGCGAGATTGTCGCGCCGCGGGCGGGTGGCGCGGATGTCGAGCACGGCGTCGGGGTCGAGGCCGAACGCGGCGACGGCGCGGTCCACCAGCCGCGGTGCGTTGGCCGGCAGGACGGTCAGATGGTCGGCGGTGCGGTAGGTGACGCCCTCGGGCAGGGCGACGCGCAGGAACCGCTTGGTGCGCGGGTGGCCCGGCGCGGTCAGGTCGTACGCCTCGGTCACGGCCATCGGCACCAGCTCGTGCCGGGCGGCGAGGGCGTCCAGCGGGCCGTCGTCCAGCGTGCGGACCTCATAGGCGTGGGCGGGGTCGGCGGTGGTCTGCGGCGCGGCGTCGGGGTCGCCGTACTCCGTCAGCAGTGCGGTGCGCAGCCGGGCCGTGAACTCCCGGACGGCGCCGGTGAGATCGCCGGAGGCGTCGGCGGCGGCCCGGTCGGTCAGCCGGGTGGCGCCCAGTTCGGCGAGGCGGGCGTCGACGCGGGTGGGCACCTGCTGGTAGGTGGCGGCCCAGTTGCGGTCGCCGACGCCGAGGACGGCGTAGGTCACACCGGTCAGGTCGGGGGTGCCGTCGAGCCAGGCGGTGAAGGCGGTGGCGTCGTCGGTGGGGCGGCCGTTGTAGGAGGCGGCGGTGATGACGACGGGCCGGTCGGCGGGCAGTCCCTCCGCGTAGGCGTCCAGGGCCGCGACCTCGGTGGCGCAGCCCACGGCGGCGGCCTCGTCGGCGAGCTGGGCGGCGAAGGCACGGCAGGTGCCGTAGTTGCTGCCGTGCAGGAAGAGGGCGCTGGTGCCGGGCCGGACGCGGGCGGGGAGGGTGTCCGCGGCGGCCGTCGTTTCGGACGGGGCCACGGCGGCCCCGGGCAGCGGGGCGTGGACGCGGTCGGCGGGGGTGCGCGGGGTGAGCGTGAGGGTGAGGCCCTCGGGCTTGAGGGTGAGGGTCTCCTTCACGGTGAGCCGGTAGTCGGCGTCCTCGTGCAGCCGGTAGCGGTGGACCAGCATGGCGAGCAGCATGGTCGCCTCGTGCAACGCGAACTGCCGCCCGATGCAGGCGCGTTCACCGGTGCCGAACGGCTTGAAGGCGTGCACCGGGCGGGCCGCCTCGGCCTGTGCGGTGAACCGCTCGGGGTCGAACAGCTCCGGGTTGTCGCCCCACACCGGCTGCCGGTGCAGCATCGGGGCGACCACGGTGACGGCCTGGCCGGCCCGGAGCGGGATCCGGCCGCCGAGCAGGGTGTCCTTGCGGGCGTGCCGGCTGAAGGCGGCGGCCGTCGGCCACAGCCGGAGCGCCTCGTTGAGGACCTGCCGGGTGTAGGTGAGCCGGCCGATGTCGTCGTACGACGGCTCGGGGTCGGTCGCGTCGCCCCACAGCGCGTCGGCCTCGCGCTGCACCAGCCGGAGCACGGCCGGATGCTTGGCGAGGTAGTACAGGGCGAAGGACATCGCGCCGGAGGTCGTCTCATGGCCGGCGATCAGGAAGGTGATGACCTGGTTGCGGATGTTGGCCGCGTCCAGGGTGGTGCCGTCGGCGGGATGCGGCGCGCTCAGCATCAGTCCGAGCAGGTCCTCGGCGCCGCTCTGGTCGGTGCCGGCGCGGGAGGCGATGACCTCGTCCACGACCTGGGCGAGATAGCCGGCGTCCGTCCGGAAGGCCGCGTCGGCGGCGGAGTCGTCCTCGCCCGGGGTGCGGGCCAGGCGGTTCATGCTCCACTCCAGGCAGCGGACCATCGCCTCCACGAAGGGGTGCGGCTCGCTGCGGGCGAAGGAGCCGAAGTCGTAGCCGAACCCGGCCAGTCCGATGGTGTCGAGGGTCATCCGGGTCATGTCGTCGGGCACGTTCACGGCCCGCCCGTCCCGGGCCGCGTGGTCCCAGGAGCCGATGAGCCGGCGGGCCACCTGGAGCATCACCGGGTGGTAGGTGCGCATCGAGCCGAGCGCGAAGGCGGGCATCAGGATGTCGTGCGCCTTGGCCCAGTTGGGCTCGTCGTTGTACGCGGTGAACAGGCCGTCGGCGGCGAATTCCCGCACGTTCTCCAGGGCGGGCCCGATGTGCTTGGCGAACCGCTCCTCGTCAGCGAGGTCCGCGACCAGGTCGGCGTCGGCGACGAACAGCACGTCCCGGCCGTGCAGCCGGCGCACGAACACCGGTCCGTGGGCGCGCATCAGGCCCATGATCTGCTGCATGGGGGTGTGTCCGGGTCCGGTGGCGGTGATGTCCACGACGGGGACACCGGGCAGGGTTCCGGCCGGATCGGGGTGCAGTGCGGTGGGGGGCATGGCGCGACAACTGCCTTTCGCGGTAACGGAGCACTGGGTTCCAGGGTGGTGGACCCACGGGGCGCACCCGCTCCGGCGCACTACACCATCGTGCAGTCACATCTTGGTCGCGGGCCTTGCGCGGCCCCGGCGCCGGTGTCCTCGGGGCGTACGGTTTGCCGCTGACCTGGATCCACGTCTTGGATGAGAGGGTGACTCGATACTTCGGGAGGTGGCCGTGGACACGGGGCGGGCCGACGGGGTCGTATGGCGCAACCGGGCGCTGACGCTCTTCGACCGGGTGTCGGTGCCGGTCGCGGTGTGCGATGTGTACGGCCTGGTGGTGCTGGCCAATCCCGCGATGGCGGCCGAGTGCGGTACGACGCCGGGAGGGCTGCGCGGCCAGGACGTACTGGACCTGTTCCGCCCCGAGGAGTCGGGCCAGGTGGAGCGGATCGCCGAGGCGCTGCGGCTGCGGCACCGCTCCCGCTACCAGGTCTCGGTGCGCTGGCGGGCGCCCGACGGGACCGAACGCCTCGGGGAACTGACGGCGGACCCGGTCAGCGACAGCGTGGACGAGACCCCGGCCCTGCTGGTGATGCTGCGGGTGCACGGCGCGTCCCCGCCGCCGGGGCCGGAGCCGGTGCGGGTCACACCGGTGGAGGGCCGGGTGCTGGCCCTGCTGGCGGCCGGCGCCACCACGGCCGGCGCCGGCCGCGAACTGGGCCTGAGCAAGGACGGCGTCACCTACCACCTACGGCGCCTCTCGGCCCGCTGGCATGCGGCCAACCGCACCGAACTGGTGGCCCGCGCCTACGCGTTGGGGGTGCTGGCGCCGGGGGTGTGGCCACCGGAGGCGAGGACGGCCGACTCGCCGGGGTGAGGCCTGCCGTCCGCGGAAATCCATTGGCCCGCCCTTCCCATGGCTACGTAGGCTAGCCGTGAACCTAGACCCACTAGGTTCACGGCTGTGTACATGTTCACAGCCACGTATCCGGAAGGAATCCCCCCATGAGATCGCTCACCGAGCAGGACATCCGCAACTGCTTCGTCAACTGCTCCAAGGGCGAGGCCAAGCGGCTGACGGTCCCGCGGGACCTCGGCGAACGTCCATGGGACGACCTTGACTTCCTCGGCTGGCGGGATCCGGGCGCGCCCGACCGCAGCTATCTGGTCACGGTACGCGACGACCGGCCCGTGGGCGTGGCCCTGCGTTTCCAGACCGCGCGGCGGGGATTTCTGCACCGCAGCATGTGCTCGCTCTGTCTGACCACGCATCCCGGTGGCGGGGTGACGCTGATGGCGGCACGGAAAGCGGGCGTGGCGGGCCGCGAGGGCAACTCGGTGGGCCTGTACATGTGCACCGACCTGGCATGTTCGCTCTATGTGCGCGGCAGGAAGGTGCCGGAGTCCGGCAGCCGGTTCGAGGAGACCCTGACGGTCGAGGAGCAGATAGCCCGTACGACGGGCAATCTGTCGGCGTTCCTCGACAGGCTGTACATCTGACGCTCGGTGTTCGACGCGCCCGGGGAGCGGGAACAAGCCAAGGGATGCACGACGTACGCAAGGGGACCGCGGGGCTGCTGCGCCTGCTGGGGCGCCGCCGGGAGCCGGTGGTGGTCCAGACGCTGCGGTCGGCGACGGCGGCGACGATCGCCTATGTCATCGCCCTGCGGCTGAGCCCCGAGCCGGCGCCGCTCACCGCGCCCCTGACCGCGCTGCTGGTCGTCCAGGTGACCTTCTACGCCACCCTGACCAACGGCATCCGCCGGGTGAACTCGGTCGTGGCCGGGGTGCTGGTCGCGATCGTCTTCAGCGTGCTGGTGGGGCTGACGTGGTGGAGCCTCGCGCTGCTGATCGTGGCCTCGCTGACCGTCGGGCATCTGGTGCGGGTCGACGAGTACGTGGCCGAGGTGGCGATCAGCGCCATGCTGGTCCTCGGGGTCACCACCGTCGGCTTCACCGCCTGGGCGCGCATCGTGGAGACACTGATCGGCGCGGTGGTCGGGACGGCCTGCAATCTGCTGCTTCCGCCACCGGTGTGGGTGGACGAGGCGGGCCGCTCGATCGAGGACCTGGCCCGCCGGGTACGGCAGTTGATGCTGCGGATGGGTGAGGAGGCCGCGGGCCGGATCCCCTGGGAGCGGGCGGCCGAGCGGCTGCACGAGGCACGCCGGCTGGACCAGCACATCGCCCATGTGGACGCCTCGCTGCGGCAGGCCGAGGACAGCCTGCGGCTCAATCCGCGGGTCAGGGAGGGGCTGCTGCACCGGGTGGTGCTGCGCACGGGTCTGGACACGCTGGAGATCTGCACGGTGGTCCTCAGGGTGCTCGCCAGGTCCGTCACGGACCTGGCGAAGGCACGCGGGTCCGAGGACCTGTTCCCGCCCCGGGTCGGGGCCACCGTGGAGCAGCTGCTGTCGGAGATCGGTGACGCGGTGGTCAGCTTCGCGGTCCTGGTCACCACTCATCTGAGCGAGAACGCGGAGTCGGCGGAGGCGCGTCTGTCCGCCGAACTGCATACGGCGGCGGGCACCCGGGACCGGCTGGCGGAGCTGCTGCGGGAGGAGGTCGCCAAGGACTGGGCCAACTGGCAGCTGCTCGGTGCCGTGCTGACCGAGACGACCCGGATCGTCGACGAGCTGAACACCGAGCACCGTGCCCGGCGCCTGCTGGAGGAGCTGGACCGGGTCTCGCGCGAGCAGCGGGCGAAGCTGCCCCGGATGACCCGGCTGCGGGAACGGCTCGGGGTGCAGGAGGAGCTGTGGCGGAACCGTACGGGGCTCGGTGAGCGTTCTCGGTGAGGATGAACGTTCCCACGGACGGTGGGCGTTGCGATGCCGGAGCGACATGAGGGGGACGACCGGATGGCCGGTTCCGGAGTGCGGATCGACGGGAACACCCTGCAGTTGCCGGGCGGGGCGGCGGTGCGGTTCATCCGCACACTGCGGCTGCCGGAGACGGGCACGCATCCGCTGCCGCCGGGACTGGGCGAGTTCCCGGTCCGGCGGGTCGCGGACCACGCGGACACCGTTCCCGAGGAGTGGCGGGCGCGCGGTGGTGTGATGCTGCCGGTGTATCTGCGTGAGGCGATGTGGCTGAGCTTCACCGGCACGACGGAGCCGGCCGCCCTCCAGGTGGGCGTCGGCAAGGTGTGTGCGGTGTCCGGCCGGCCCTGGAGCGACCGGCTCGCCCGGGATCCGCAGAACTACGTGGTGCTGCCCCGCCAGCCCTGGCTGGACGGCATCAACTCCGGCAAGGGCACCGTCCGCCAGTTCGTCGCGGTGCCGCTGGGACTCGGGGCGACGGTGGAGGGCCAGGTCACCGGCGAGGAGGTGTGGGGCGGGGTGCAGCTCCAGTCGTTCGCGCTGCGCGAGCCCCTCCTCACACAGTGGCGCCGACGGGAGCAGGAGCTGGCCAGGGAGCGGGAGCGGTGCAGGGCCATGACGACCGGACCCGTGGGCGGGTACGGCGCGCCGATGGCGATGACGGCGTCCGCCCCGGGCGCGCCGCGGTTCGGCGGTGCCGCCATGGGTCTCGGCGTCGGCGGCACCATGCGCCAGGAGGTCTACCAGGACGACCGGCCGCCGACGGACTGGTCCGAGCAGCCCGCGGGTCGTGTGTTCGTGCACCTGGTCACCCCTCCCCAGTGGCGGCGCATCACCGGCGAGGCACCCCCGCCCTCGCCGGTCGACCGGGCGGCGTACACCAGCGCGGGACTGCCCTGGTACGACTACTACGACGCCGATGCCGGGGATCTGGCCCCCTCGGACACCCTGGAGGCGGTCAAGCCGGTCGGCGAGTGGCTCGGGGACGACCTGGACCCGTGGCAGCCGCCGTCCGCGGGCCAGGTGACCCCGCTGAAGGACGCGCCGGGCAGGCCGGTGGAGGACGGCGAGTGGTGACGCACGTCGGACGACGGCGCGTGATGGCGCGCGTTGCGTGATGCGCAACGTCCGTTGCCGTACTTGCCCTTGACCGCCCGCAGGGCCAAGGTGGCTGTCATGAGCGGGACGGTCGGCGACCTGAGGTGCGGTATGGACACGGAGGCGGAGTCGAGGGACCGGAGCTGGAGCAGACGCCGGTTCGTCGGGGCCGTGGCGGGCGCGGCGGCGGTGGTGACGGTGCCGACCCCGGTGGCCCCGCCGGCCGGTTCCGCGACGCCGGCCGACGCCCCGCGGGCCGCCGCACCGCCCCGCCGCCAGGCCGGCCCCCGGCCCCTCCACCTCGGCACCTACACCTCGGTCGACGGCGGCGGCACCGGCATCGGACTGGCCACCTACGACCCTGGGACCGGCCGGATCACCGGCTCCGGCACGCTCACCGGGGTCCCCGACCCGTCATATCTCGCGGTGCACCCGGACGGCCGCACGCTGTACGCGGTGGACGAGCGGCAGGACGGCGGTGTGAGCGCCGTACGCCTCGCCGACCGGCGGATCCTCGGCGCCCGCGGCACGGGCGGAGCGGGCCCCTGCCATCTGTCGGTGCACCCCGGCGGGCACTGGCTGCTGAGCGCCAACTACGGGTCGGGCAGTGTCGCCGTGCATCCGATCGACGCCTCGGGTGCCCTCGGCGAGCGCACCGACCTGGTCACGCACAGCAGCCCGGCGCCGGGTCCGGGGCAGGACGGGCCGCACGCGCACCAGTTCATCACCGCTCCCGACGGCGGTCATGTCCTCGCGGTCGATCTCGGCACGGACACGGTCTACAGCTACCGCCTCGACCAGGCGAAGGGCACCCTGACGGAGGTGGCGCAGGCGCACACCCGGCCCGGGGCGGGGCCGCGCCATCTGACTTTTCATCCGGGCGGCCGGCACGCCTATCTGGCCAATGAAGTGGACGACACGGTCGCCGTCTGCGCCTACGATCCCGGCACCGGCCGGCTGACGATCGGCGACCCGCAGTCCTCGGGCTCGGGCGGCGGCACCAACCACCCGGCGCAGTTCGCGGTGACGGCGGACGGCGGGTACGCGTTCCTGGCCAACCGGGGCGCCAACAGCATCGCGCGCTATGCGATCGAGGCCGACGGCGCCGGGCTGCGGCTGCTGGGCACGGTGCCGGTGGGCGGGGACTTCCCACGGCAGATCGCCCTCTCGCCGGACGGCGGGCTGCTGTTCGCGGCGAACCAGCGCTCGAGCACGGTCACCGTCTTCCAGGTGGACCCGGCGAGCGGTGAACTCCGGCCGGCCGGCGAGCCGTTCGCCTCACCCGTCGCCGTCTGCGCGCTGCCGCTGTAGGGCCCGGGGGCAGGCGGCCGCGCCGGCCTGGGCCAGCAGGGCGTGCATGCGCTCGGTGAGCTGGGCGACGTCGTCGGCGGGTGCGTGGAAGGGCAGGCGTACGTCGCCGTGGGCGCGGGTGCGCTCGATGCGCAGGGTCAGTCCGTGCCGGTCGACGGCGAGGGGCAGCACCCGGGTCACGGCGTGCAGGCTCTCCGGCCGGACGAGGCGGGTCAGCCGCTCCACGGCGTCCGGGTGGGCGTCGGCGAGGTGGGTGAGCAGCCGGGCCTCGGCCTCGGCGAGCGGGTCGGGCCGCGCGGCGGCGAACTCGCCGAGGTCGATGACCACGGCTCCGGAGGGCTGCCGCAGCACCACCCGCGTGGGCCGGAACAGCAGGGTGCCGCGGTCCGGGGCGAACCAGCCGGCGAGATAGAGCCGGGACCGGATCCGGCCGCGCACCGGCACGGGCGCCACGTCGGCGAACTCCAGTACGGCGGAGGGCTCTTGACGCGGGGCACAGACGGCCGCCGTGAGCAGGGCGCTGTCGTCGGGCACCGCCAGTCGTACGGCGCCGTCGTCGGTCACGGTGTGCGCGCCGACGTACTCCTCGCGTGCGCCGTCCGCGGTCACCGCACACGACCAGGCGGCGGCCAGCACCGAGCGTGCCCGTTCCGCCGCGCCGGGTGCGGCCGTCCAGTCCTGCGTGTCACCCATCCCGAGACCTCCTTAGGTAAGCCTTGCCTAACTTATCGGAGATCGGGGCGCACGCCAACCACCTCCCACCGGCGGCAGGAGTCAGACGATGACACCCAACAGCGCCCGCGCGCACAGGTCGCGCACCTGCTCGCGGGTCAACTCGCCCTCGCGCAGCCACTCCAGGCACACGGCCGTGGTGAAGGCGAGCCAGCCGCGCACGGCCAGCCGCACCTGCGGGGCACCCTCCAGGACGGGGCCGAGCTCGGGGTCGGCGGCCAGCGCGGCCAGGATCTGCCGCTCCTGGGCCGCCAGGGCCCGCTGATAGACCCGGCGTACGGCCTGGTCGCCGGCGGCGTCGGCGCGATGGAAGGCGCGGAAGCCGTGGGCATGGGCCTGGACGTAGCCGAGATAGGTGTCGAGGCCGGCGCCGAGCTGTTCGCGCACCGGCACACCGGGCACGGCCGCCGTCATGCGCAGCATCCGCTCGCTCTCGCGCTCGACGACCGCCGCGAAGAAGTCCCGCTTGGTCGGGAAGTAGTGGTACAGCAGCCCGCGGGAGACCCCGGCGATCTCGGCGACCCGCTCGATCCGGACGTCGTCGTAGGGGCTCTCCGAGAACAGCTTCGCCCCGACCGACAGCAACTGCTCACGGCGTTCCCCGGTGCTGAGTCTGCGCCGGGCACGCTCCCCCTGGTTCACGGGCATGGCGTCACTTTACTTGACGTGGATTCAACAAGCGGCCCAGACTGAAACCGGTTATTGAACCCACGTACAACACGGCGGGAGATCGGCGTCATGGCGCAGACGACGGAGACCACGCAGCGGACGGACCCGGGCCTGCCGAAGGGTTTCCGCAGCGCCGAGCAGGGCTGGCCCGAACTGCGCCGCATCCCGCATCCGCCGCGCCGGCTGCCGCTGCTCGGCGATGTGCTCGGCGTCGACCGGCGCACGCCCGTGCAGGACTCGATGCGCATCGCGCGCGAGCTGGGACCGGTCTTCCGGCGGCGGGCCTTCGGCAAGGAGTTCGTGTTCGTCTGGGGGGCGCGGCAGGCCGCGGACCTGGCCGACGAGTCCCGGTTCGCCAAGCATGTCGGTCTCGGCGTGGCCAATCTGCGGCCCGTCGCCGGGGACGGACTGTTCACCGCCTACAACCACGAGCCCAACTGGCAGCTGGCGCATGACGTCCTGGCGCCCGGCTTCAGCCGGGAGGCCATGGCCGGCTACCACGGCATGATGCTGGCGGTCGCCGGGCGGCTGACCGATCACTGGGACCGTGAGGCGGCGGCCGGGCGCACGGTGGACGTGCCCGGCGACATGACCAAACTGACCCTGGAGACGATCGCGCGGACCGGGTTCGGGCATGACTTCGGCTCCTTCGAGCGGGACCGGCCGCACCCCTTCGTCACCGCGATGGTCGGCACGCTCACCTACGCCCAGCGCCTGAACAGCGTGCCGACGCCGCTGGCCCCGCTGGTGCTGCGTGCCGCCGCCCGGCGCAACGCGGCCGACATGGCCCATCTCAACCGCACGGTCGACGACCTGGTCGCGGACCGGCGCCGCTCGGGCCGCGGGGACGGCGACCTCCTGGACCGGATGCTGGAGACGGCCCACCCGGAGACCGGCGAGAGACTGTCGGCGGAGAACGTCCGCAGGCAGGTGATCACGTTCCTGGTCGCGGGCCATGAGACCACCTCGGGCGCGCTGTCCTTCGCCCTGTACTACCTGGCCCGGCATCCCGAGATCGCCGCCCGCGCCCGCGCGGAGGTGGACCGGGTCTGGGGCGACACCGCCGAGCCCGGATACGACCAGGTCGCCAAGTTGCGTTACGTCCGCCGGGTGCTGGACGAGTCACTGCGGCTGTGGCCGACCGCCCCGGCCTTCGCCCGCGAGGCCCGGCACGACACCGTGCTCGCCGACGACCATCCGATGCTCCGGGGCGCCTGGGCGCTGGTGCTGACGCCGATGCTGCACCGCGACCCCGAGGTGTGGGGCGAAGGCGCCGAGCGGTTCGACCCGGACCGCTTCGACGCACAGGCCGTACGGTCCCGGCCCCCGCACACCTTCAAGCCGTTCGGTACCGGCGCACGGGCCTGCATCGGCCGCCAGTTCGCCCTGCACGAGGCCACCCTGGTCCTCGGCCTGCTGCTGCGCCGCTACGACCTGCACTCTGACCCGGCCTACTCGCTGAGCGTGACCGAACGTCTGACCGTGATGCCGGAGGGCTTGCGACTGGGGTTGGAACAACGCCGCCAAGGGGCGCGGGACTGCGCCGGACATGCGGCTACCGCCGCGCGGGCGCGACAAGCCACAACGGACCCACAGACGAACGAGGACACATCGCGGCACTCCCCCGTTGCCGCACCCCCGGCGGAACCAACGGTGTCAGCGTCCCGCTGCCCAGTGCACCGGCCGACTGACTGACTCCGGCAACCGGGTCCCGGCACTGCCCCGCGCAGCGTTCAGCTGGGGCTGAGTCAGGAAGAACGCCCCGGTGAGGTCCGCGTCGGTCAGGTCGGCGTCGCGCAGATCCGCGCCGATCATGTCCGCGTCGCGCAGATCGGCACCGGTGAGATCGGCGGCGATCAGATACGCGCCGCGCAGACTCGCCCCGCGCAGATCGGCGCCCCGCAGCCGGGCCCCGATGAGATCCGCGCCGCGCCGGTCCTTGCCCTTGCTCCCGGCCTTCCGCCCGCCCTTCCCGCCCGCACCGCCGCCGGCGCCTGCCCGGACCAGTTCGCTGGTCCGCAGCAGCAGCACATTGACCTGCCGGCGGTGCGCGTCCACATCCAGCTCGGCCAGTTCCCCGGGGCTCCGCAGGGTCAGCCGCTCGGTCTCCTGAAGCGCCCGCCGCAGGTCCGCATGGACGGGGCCGGCGGCGGACAGTCCGAGCGCCTCGGTCAGATACCACAGCAGCTCGTGCAATTGCCGCACCACCGGGAACACATCGAACATCCGGCGCGCGTGCTCCCCGGACCCCGTGCGCCAGTCCTGCCCGCCGAAGGTGATCTGCGAGACCTTCTGTCCGGCGCCGAAGCAGTCGTAGACCGTGCAGCCGGTGAACCCCTTCTTCCGCAGGTCGGCGTGAATGCCGCAGCGGTGGTCGCCCTGGAGGTTCGGGCACGGTTTCCCGGCCGGCTTGTTCAGCGCGAAGTCGGTGGAGGCGGCGAAGGGCAGGGCGACACAGCACAAGCCGAAGCACTGTGCACAGTCCCCGCGCAGTTCCACGCCGCCCCCGGCGCCCGCTGTCTGATCTGTCTGGTCTGGCTGGTCTGACACATACGACAGCCTACGGGCGCTGCGCGCGGCCCGGCGTCACACCTCGTCCCGCGCCAACGACAACAGCCGGTCCAGGACCCTGGGCGCGCCCGCGCGCAGACCGTCGTGCTCGAACTCGTCGGTGACCCAGGTGCGCAGGCCCCGGATCGCGCGGGCGGTCTCCAGGGAGTGCCCGGTGTCGACGTACATGTCGTCGTGGTAGATCGCGGCGGCGACCGGGACCTCGTTGGCGGCGAGGCGGGCGGGGTCGTACAGGGGCTGCCAGTCGGTGCGGGCGGCGAGCAGGTCGGCGGTGTCGCGCAGGGGGCGCAGCGCCGGGTCGGTCTCGAACATCCAGGGGTGGACGCTCTCCCCGGTGAACAGCACGGGGGCATCGCCGGCGAGGGCCTTCGCCGCGTCGAACTGGGGGAATTCGGCGCGGACCCGCTCGGCGGCCCAGTCGGTGGGCCGGGCGTCCTGGCCGTAGATCGACTCGTGGACGAGGGCGTAGAGGGGGTGTGCGGCGTACGACAGCAGGGACTGGGCCTGCTCCTGGAAGGCGTCGGACAGCTCCGGACCGCCCGGTGTGCGGACGAAGGCGTCCTCCAGGAGGTGGTGCAGCCGGTGGCTGCCGTCGCTCGCGCCGAGCATCAGGCCGAGGGACTGGAAGGCCTCGACGGTGAACCGGTAGCCGTTCGGCAGGATCACGTCGTGGGTCAGCAGGTGGTCGGCGATACGGCGGGCCCGCTCGATGTCCTGCGGGTAGCGGGCGTAGTGCGCGGTGACCTTGCGTTCGATGCGCGGGTAGGCCGCGCGGTAGACGTCGTCGGCGTGGGCGCGCAGGGCGGGCAGGCCCCCGGTGACGACGGCGGTGGTGAGGCCCTCGGGGGCGAGGGAGAGGTACGACACCGTGCAGAAGCCGCCGAAGCTCTGGCCGAGCACGGTCCACGGGGCGCCGCCGGTGACCTCGGGGCGGATGGCCTCGCAGTCCCGGACGATGGCGTCGGCGCGGAACCGGCTGAGGTAGCCGGCCTGCTCGGCCGGGCCGCCGCGCAGGGGGAGCGTCTGCCGGGTGGCGGGGGTGGAACTGCCGGTGCCGCGCTGGTCGAGCAGCAGGACGCGGTAGTCCGCAAGGGCCCGGTCGAGCCAGGCCTGACGTCCGACGAAACGATTCGCCCCGAAGCCGGGACCGCCCTGCAGATACAGCAGCCACGGCAGTTCCTGCCCGGCCTTGTCGCTCGCGACCGCCTCACGGGCGTACAGCTCGATGGTCTCGCCGTCCGGGTCGGCGTGGTCGAGGGGGACGGTGAAGCGGCGGTCGGTGAGGATGACGCCGGGCTGACGGTAGCTGAGGCTCAACGGGTCTCCTGGGACGGACGGCACGGACGCCTCCCAGTTGAGCACAAGAGCGGCCGCGCGCCGACCCCGGGGATCATGGATTTTTACTGAACTCGCGGTCAGCTTCAGGGGCAGCGTGCGACGAGGCTGGAGCGGCGGACCACCAGCTCCGGCTGGAGCACCACCCGGCGGTGCTCATGGGCCGGCCCGCCCCCGTGCCGCTCGGTCTCCTCCAGCAGCAGTTCGGCGGCGAGGGCGCCCAGGGTGACGGCGGGCTGCCGTACGGAGGTCAGCGGTACGGCGGCCGCCGCGGCGAACTCGATGTCGTCGTAGCCGACGATGGCCAGGTCGTCCGGCACGGCGACGCCGGCCGCGTACAGGGCCTGCAGCACACCGAGGGCCAGCAGGTCGTTGGCGCAGAAGACGGCGGTGGGACGGTCGGCGAGACCCAGCAGACGGGCGCCCGCGTCCCGGCCCGCGGCCACGTCGAGGCGCTCGGTGGGCAGTTCGCGCAGCGCATCCTGGCCGAGCCCGGCCTCGGCGAGGGCGTTCAGCGCTCCGGTGCGGCGGTCCCGGACCTGGTTGAGGCCGGGCGGTCCGCTGACGTAGGCGAGGGAGCGGTGCCCGGCGTCCACCAGATGACGGAGCGCGAGGGCGCCGCCGGCCACGTCGTCCACGGACACCGAGCATTCGCTCGTGCCCTCGGCGACCCGGTCGACCAGCACGAACGGGATGTTGTGCCGGCGGAAGGCCGCGATGGTACGGCCGGTGGCGTCGGCCGGGGTGAGCAGCACTCCGCGCACCCGCTGCTCGGCGAACAGGGACAGGTACTCGGCCTCCTCGGCGGCGTTCTGCGCGCTGTTGCACACCATCACGCCGAGCCCGGCCTCGCGGGCCGCCCGCTCCGCGCCCCGCGCCACGTCCACGAAGAACGGGTTGCCCATGTCGAGCACGAGCAGGCCCATGATCCGGCTGCGGCCCGCGCGCAGCTGGCGCGCGGACTCGCTGCGGACATAGCCGAGCCGTTCGATCGCGGACGGCACCCTGGCCCGGGTCTCGCCGGCGACGGTGTCCGGACGGTTGATGACGTTCGAGACCGTGCCGACCGACACTCCGGCGGCGCGGGCGACGTCCTTGATACCCACCGACTGGGCCATCGGGCGAAGACCTCCAGGGGACGAGGGGCGGCGGGGGAATTTCCCACTACCGTCACGCCGGCAGGGCGAAGAGCGGCAGTTTCGTCCGCTTCACCCGGCGACACCGGCAGAAGCACCACGAGGGCCTCACCGCGCCATGAAAGCTTTCAACTGGATTGCCGGGACCGTAGACGCCGCGGCCGGGGCGCGTCAATGGGGCCGTATCGAAGAAGTTTCGACACCCAAAGGTCACTGTGGAGTCACGGGCAAGAGGGTTGGCCGGACCGCTTGACACCTCTCCGGAAGGCCCCTGGCTTGCGGTTCTGAATCGTTTCACATACTCATCCGCATACTCCTTCACATACTCCGTCGTCACCCCGACACCACCAGGAGTCCTGCCGTGACCGACCTCGCCGCGGTGAAGGCCGCGCTCAAGGCCCAGGCCGTCGAGACGCCGTCGTGGGCGTACGGGAACTCGGGGCCCCGGTTCAAGGTGTTCACCCAGGCCGGAGTGCCCCGCGATCCGTTCGAGAAGCTCCAGGACGCGGCGAAGGTGCATGAGTTCACCGGCGTGGCCCCGACCGTGGCGCTGCACATCCCCTGGGACCGGGTCGAGGACTACACGGCACTCGCGGAGTACGCCGAGGAGCGCGGCTGCGGCTGGCGCGATCAACTCCAACACCTTCCAGGACGACGACTACCGGCTCGGCAGCATCTGCCATCCGGACGCGGCGGTACGGCGCAAGGCCCTCGCCCGTCTCCTGGAGTGCGTCGACATCATGGACGCGACCGGGTCACGGGATCTGAAGCTGTGGTTCGCCGACGGTACGAACTGTCCCGGCCAGGACGACATCCGGGCGCGGCAGGACCGGCTGGCGGAGGGGCTGGCCGAGGTGTACGGGCGGCTCGGCGAGGGGCAGCGGATGCTGCTGGAGTACAAGCTGTTCGAGCCGGCGTTCTACACGACCGATGTGCCGGACTGGGGCACCGCCTACGCCCACTGTCTGTATCGAACAGTGGTCGTTGGAGGAGGCCGAGCTGCGGCGGATGCCGAGGGCGAAGGCGTTGGCGACGCGGGTCGCCTTCGTCACGGGGGCCGGCAGCGGCATCGGGAAGGCGATCGCGCACCGGCTGGTGGCCGAGGGGGCGTGTGCCGTGGTCGCCGATCGGAACGGCGAGAGCGCCACGGCTGTCGCCGAGGAGCTGGGCGGGCCGGACCAGGCCGTCGCCGTCACCGTGGACGTCACCGACGAGGAGCAGATCGCCGAAGCGTTCCGGGCGGCCGTGCTCGCCTTCGGCGGGGTCGACCTCGTCGTGAACAACGCCGGGATCTCCCTCTCCAAGCCGCTGCTGGAGACATCGGTGCGGGACTGGGACCTCCAGCACGACATCATGGCCCGCGGGTCCTTCCTCGTGTCGCGGGAGGCGGCGCGGGTGGTGACCGCGCAGGGGCTGGGCGGTGACGTCGTGTACATCGCCTCCAAGAACGCCGTGTTCGCCGGTCCGGACAACATCGCCTACTCGGCGGCCAAGGCCGACCAGGCTCATCAAGTACTGCTGCTCGCCGCTGAGTTGGGTGCGCACGGGATCCGGGTCAACGGGGTCGACCCGGACGGTGTGGTGCGCGGCTCGGGCATCTTCGCGGGCGGCTGGGGTGCGCGGCGGGCCGCGGTGTACGGGGTGCCGGAGGAGGAGCTCGGCGCGTTCTATGCGCAGCGCACGATCCTGAAGCGTGAGGTGCTGCCCGAGCATGTCGCCGCCGCCGTCTTCGCGCTCACGGGCGGCGACCTCACGCACACCACGGGGCTGCACATCCCGGTCGACGCGGGTGTGGCGGCCGCGTTCCTGCGATGAGCGCGGGCCCGCAGGCGTACGCCGCGGTCGATCTGGGCGCCGCCAGCGGGCGGGTGATGGTCGGCCGGGTGGGGCCGGACCTCCTGGAGCTGAGCGAGGTGCATCGGTTCCCCAACCGGCCGGTGCGGCTCCCGGAGGGACTGCGCTGGGATGTGCTCGCGCTGTACGGCGGTGTCCTTGACGGGCTGCGGGCGGCGGGCCCGGTGGACTCCGTGGGCGTCGACGGCTGGGCCGTCGACTACGGGCTGCTGGACGCCGACGGGGCTCTGCTGGGCAACCCGGTGCACTATCGCGACAGCCGGACGGAGGGCGTCGCGGAGAAGGTGTGGGCGGCCGTGCCGGCCGAGGAGCTGTACGCGGCGACGGGCATCCAGTACGCGCCGTTCAACACCCTGTACCAGCTCGCCGCCGCCCGGTCCACCGTGCGACTCGCGCAGGCGGAGCGGCTGTTGCTGATCCCGGATCTGCTGGCGTACTGGCTGACCGGCGAGCACGGCACCGAGCTGACCAATGCCTCCACCACCCAGCTGATCGACCCGCGGACGCGGACCTGGTCGTACGACATCGCCGAGCGGCTCGGTGTCGACCTCGCGCTGTTCGCGCCGCTGCGCCGGCCCGGCGATCCGGCCGGGCTGCTGCGGGCGGAGGTGCTGCAGGAGACGGGGCTGACCGGTCCGGTGCCGGTGACGGCCGTCGGCTCGCACGACACCGCCTCGGCCGTGGCCGCCGTCCCGGCGACCGGTGCGCGCTTCGCGTACATCTGCACCGGCACCTGGTCCCTGGCGGGGCTGGAGCTGACCGCTCCGGTGCTCACCGAGGAGAGCCGGGCCGCGAACTTCACCAATGAGCTGGGGCTCGACGGCACGGTCCGGTACCTGCGCAACATCATGGGGCTGTGGCTGCTCCAGGAGTGCCAACGGGCTTGGGGCGAGCCGGACTTGGGGTTGCTGCTGCGCGAGGTCGCCGCGGCGTGCGCGTTGCGCTCGGTGGTGGACGCCGGGGACACCGCGTTCCTGGCGCCGGGGCGGATGCCGGAGCGGATCGCCGAGGCGTGCCGGATGTCGGGGCAGCCGGTGCCGGTGACCCGGGCGGAGGTCACCCGGTGCGTCCTGGACTCGCTGGCCCTCGCCCACCGGCGGGCCGTCGCGGACACGCGGCGGCTGGCCGATCACCCGGTGGACGTGGTGTATCTCGTCGGGGGCGGCACCCGTGACGCGCTGCTGTGCCAGCTGACCGCCGATGCCTGCGGGCTGCCCGTGGTGGCCGGCGCGACGGAGGCGGCGGCCCTCGGCCATGTGCTGGTCCAGGCCCGCGCGCGGGGGCGGGCCGGCGACCTCCCCGCGATGCGCGCACTGCTCGCCCGTACCCAGCCGCTGACCCGGTACGCACCCCGTGGCGACGGCGCGCGCCGGCGGGCGGCCGAGGCACGGCTCGCCAGACCATAGCGGCGCTCTCCCCACGGTGGATTCCGCCGACTACCCTGCACTCATCCGATGACCGATCCCGAGGAGCCGTGATGCGTGTCGCCCTGTTCCTGACCTGTGTCAACGACACGCTGTATCCGGACACCGGTCGTGCCGTGGTGAAACTGCTGACCAAACTGGGTGTCGACGTCGATTTCCCGAGGGGTCAGAGCTGCTGCGGACAGGCGCACTACAACACGGGCTATCGACATGAGGCCGAGCCGCTGGCCCGGCACTTCTCCGATGTCTTCGCTCCCTACGACGCGATCGTAACCCCGTCCGGGTCCTGCGGGGCGATGGTGCGGGAGCTGTATCCGCGGCTGGGTGAGCGGGCATGGGCCGAGGGACGCGGGGACGCCCTGGCGCGGACGCTGGCGCCGGTGGTGCCGAAGACGTACGAACTGACGGAGTTCCTGGTGGACGTGCTCGGGGTGACGGACGTCGGCGCCTGGTACCCGCACAAGGTCACCTACCATCCGACCTGTCACGGCCTGCGCTCCCTCGGCCTGGGCGACCGGCCGCGCCGACTGCTCGGGGCGGTCAAGGGGCTGGAGCTGGTCGAGCTGCCGGGCGCCGAGGAGTGCTGTGGGTTCGGGGGCACGTTCGCGGTGAAGAACGCGGAGGTGTCGGCGGCGATGGGCGCGGACAAGGTGCGCAGTGCCGAGTCGACGGGCGCGTCGGTGCTGTGCGCGGCCGACAACTCCTGTCTGATGCACATCGGTGGCACCATGAGCCGGCTGCGCACCGCCATGCGGCCGGTGCACATCGCGGAGATCCTGGCGAGCACGGAGGAGGAACCTGCCGTATGAGCGGGACGTTCGTCGGCATGCCGGCCTTTCCGAAGGCCGCGCACGAGGCCGTGCACAATCCCACCCTGCGCGCGAACCTGCGGCACGCGACCCACACCATCCGCGCCAAACGGGCCCGCGCGGTGGCCGAGTTGGACGACTGGCCGGCGCTGCGCGAGGCGGGCCGCCGGATCAAGGACCACACACTGCGCCATCTCGACCGCTATCTGGTGCAGTTGGAGGAGTCGGTCACGGCGGCGGGCGGCACGGTCCACTGGGCGGCCGACGCGGACGAGGCCAACCGGATCGTCGCCGATCTGGTCAAGGAGACCGGCGAGTCGGAGGTCGTCAAGGTCAAGTCGATGGCCACGCAGGAGATCGGGCTCAACGAGGCCCTGGAGGCCGAGGGCATCCGCGCCTATGAGACCGATCTCGCCGAGCTGATCGTGCAGTTGGGCAAGGACCGGCCCTCGCACATCCTGGTGCCGGCGATCCATCGCAACCGCGGTGAGATCCGGGACATCTTCCGTACGGAGATGGGCGCGTGGGGCCGCCCGGCTCCCGAGGGCCTCACCGACACGCCCGCCGAACTCGCCGAGGCCGCGCGGCTGCACCTGCGGGAGAAGTTCCTGCGCGCCGAGGTCGGCATCTCCGGCGCCAACTTCATGGTCGCCGAGACCGGCACCCTGGTGGTGGTGGAGTCCGAGGGCAACGGCCGGATGTGTCTGACGCTTCCTCGGACACTGATCTCGGTGGTGGGCATCGAGAAGGTGGTACCGACGTGGCGGGACCTGGAGGTCTTCCTGCAGACCCTGCCCCGCTCCTCCACCGCCGAGCGGATGAACCCGTACACGAGCATGTGGACCGGGACGACGGACGGCGACGGGCCGCAGACCTTCCATCTGGTGCTGCTCGACAACGGCCGCACCGACACCCTCGCCGACCAGGTCGGCCGCCAGGCCCTCGCCTGCATCCGCTGCTCGGCCTGCCTGAACGTGTGTCCCGTCTACGAGCGGGCCGGCGGGCACGCCTACGGCTCGGTCTACCCGGGCCCGATCGGCGCGATCCTCAGCCCCCAACTCCGGGGCACCGCGAGCGAGATCGACGCCTCGCTGCCGTACGCGTCGAGTCTGTGCGGCGCCTGCTACGAGGTGTGCCCGGTCGCCATCGACATCCCCGAGGTGCTGGTGCATCTGCGCGAGCGGGTGGTGCAGGGCGGTCCCGCGGTGCGGCAGGGCAACAAGGTGCTGCTGAAGCCGGCCAAGGGGCATGCGGCCGAGCGGGCGGCCATGCGCGCGGCGCGCTGGGCGTTCGCCCGCCCCGGCGTCCTGGGCGCCGGCCAGCGGCTCGTCTCCCGCACCCGCCGGCTGCACCCGCGTACGCTGCCGGGCCCGGGCCGGGCGTGGAGCGGCACCCGGGAGCTGCCGGCCGTACCGGCCGAGCCGTTCCGGGACTGGTGGCAGCGCACACACGGCGGAAAGGACAGTTCCAAGTGAGCAGCAGGGACCGGGTACTGGGCCGGGTGCGGCGGGCGCTCGCCGATGTGACCCCGCACAACGGGCCGTACGAGGAGGCCGTGGGCCGGGACTATCTGCCCGAGCACGGGCACCGCACGACCGGGCAGACCGTGGAGCTGCTGGCCGAGAACCTCGCGGACTACCGGGCGATCGTGCACCGCTGCGGCGCCGGGGAGCTGCCGGACCTGGTGGCGCGGCTGCTGGCCGGGCGCGGTTCCCGCCAGGTGCTGGAGCCGCCCGGTCTGCCGCCCGAGTGGCTGTCGGCCGCCGACGTGGTGCGGGTCGAGGACCGCGCGGAGAGCACACCGCAGCGGCTCGACGAGGTGGACAGCGTGGTGACGGGCTGTGCGGTGGCGATCGCCGAGACCGGCACGATCGTCCTGGACGGCTCCCCCGACCAGGGCCGGCGCCGTATCTCGCTCGTCCCCGACCATCACCTCTGTGTCGTCCGGGTACCCGGGCAGGTGGTGTCCTCGGTGCCGCAGGCCCTCGAACGCCTCGATCCGGCCCGCCCGTTGACCTGGATCTCGGGTCCGTCGGCCACCAGCGACATCGAACTGGACCGGGTGGAGGGCGTGCACGGTCCGCGCACTCTGGAAGTGATCCTGCTCGGCTGACGCGGCATGCCCGGATTGCTCTCTCCTCCCCCCGGTTGACCCGTTTCACCGCACCGGCGAGCAGGCCGCGGGCGGCGCCGTTAGCGTGAGGGAATGATCCGGTTCGAGCAGGTCACCAAGCGGTATCCGGACGGTACGACGGCCGTGGACGACCTCTCCTTCGAGGTGGCCGAGGGTGAGCTGGTCACGCTCGTCGGCCCGTCCGGCTGCGGCAAGACGACGACCATGATGATGGTGAACCGGCTGATCGAGCCGTCCGCCGGCCGGATCTTCGTCGAGGGCGCGGACATCGCCACCGTCGACCCGGTGCGGCTGCGCCGCCGTATCGGGTACGTCATCCAGCAGGTCGGCCTCTTCCCGCACCGCACCGTCCTGGACAACACCGCGACCGTGCCCGCGCTGCTCGGCTGGAAGCGGGCGAAGGCCCGGGCACGCGCCGCCGAGCTGCTGGATCTGGTGGGGCTCGACCCGACGACGTACGGGACGCGCTATCCCGAGCAGCTCTCCGGCGGGCAGCGGCAGCGGGTCGGGGTGGCGCGGGCGCTCGCCGCGGATCCGCCGGTGCTGCTGATGGACGAGCCGTTCGGCGCGGTCGACCCGGTGGTGCGCGAGCAGTTGCAGGACGAGTTCCTGCGGATGCAGGCGGCGGTGCGCAAGACGGTGCTGCTGGTGACGCACGACATCGAGGAGGCCGTCCGGCTCGGCGACCGGATCGCCGTGTACGGGCAGGGCCGGATCGAGCAGTTCGACACGCCGGGCACCGTGCTCGGGGCGCCCGCGACCCCGTACGTGGCCTCCTTCGTGGGCGCCGACCGGGGGCTGAAACGGCTGTCGGTCACCACGATCGAGCCGGACGACCTGGAACAGCCTCCGGTGGCCCGGCTGGACGAGCCCGCCGAACGGGCCGTCGAGCGGCTGCGGGCCGAGCGCGCCCGCTGGGCCGTCGTCCTCGACGCGGACGGCGATCTGCGCGGCTGGGTCGGCATCGACGAGCTGACGGCGGGCGGCACGGTCGGGGAGCTGACCCACCGGATGACCGCGTGGGTGCCAGTGGGCACACCGCTGAAGCAGGCGTTCGGGGTGATGCTCCAGTACGACGCCGGGTGGGTCGCGGTGGTGGACGGCGCGCGCTTCCTCGGCGTGCTCACCCCGGCGAAGCTGCACGAGGCGCTGCGCCGCTCGGTGGACGCGGACGCGCGGGGCGTGGCGCGGGGTCAGGTGTCCTTCGACTCGGTGTCGGACGCCTGAGCAGGCGTCGCCGCGACGGCCCCGGTCGTTTCAGCCGGCTCTGGTCACTTCAGCAGGCCCTTGTCCTTCAGGTAGCCGCCGGCGACGTCCGAGGCGAGCCGTCGCCAGCTGTCGACCTGCTCGTTCATGGTGGCCAGGTCGGCCGTCGTCAGTACGTCGTTGAGCCTGCCGAGCGCCTTCGTCACGCCCTCGCTGCCCGCGCGGGAGCGGTTGACGACCGGGACGATGTAGTCGGCGTTCTGCAGATGCCTGTCGTCGGCGAGGAGCACCAGCCCGAACTGGTCCAGTGTGGCGTCCGTGGACGTGGTCAGCACCATCTGGTCCTGCCCGCTCTGCACGGCCCGCTTGGCCTGAGTGGTGCCGACGCCCTTGGGGTCGACACCGGTGATATCGATGCCGTAGACCTTCTTCAACCCCGGTTCGCAGTACGGCCGTTGGACGCATTCGTCGCCGGCCGCGAGGCGTACCCTCAGCCCCGAGGCGCCGAGGTCGCTGAGCGTCCTCAGGTGGTGCTGCCGGGCGTAGGCGGCGCCGACCGCGAAGGCGTTCTGGTCGACGGCGCGGCCGGGCGGCAGGACGGTGAGCCCGCGGGGTGTGGCCAGCGCGCGCAGGGCCTTCATCGTGGCGTCGAGGTCGGGTGAGCCTGCGGGCTCGGCGTCGGCGCCGTGGGTCTTGGCGTTCAGCCAGTCGGCGAAGGTGGCCGCGTACTCGGGCACGACATCGATCTGGCCGGACTCCAGGGCCGGTTCGTACAGCTCACGGTTGGCGACGGTGAGGATCGAGGTCTTGTAGCCGGCCTGGTCCAGCAGCTGGGCGTACATCTGGGCGAGCAGATCGCTCTCGGTGAAGCCGGCCGAGCCGATCGTCAGGTGGTGGCTGTCGCCGGGCGGCGCCGTGACCGCGCCGCGGTTCTCCAGGGAGGGGCCGGTGGAGCAGGCGGTGAGGGCGAGGAGCAGGAGCACCGGGAGGACTCTTCTCATCGGCCGCCCCTCGCCCAGCTGGGTGCCAGTCGCTCGGCGATCTCGAAGACGCCCTCGACGACGAGTGCGAACAGGGCGACGAGCAGGGCGCCCGCGACCACCTGCGGCGTACTGGCGAGGTTGAAGCCGGCGGTGATGATCCGGCCGAGCCCGCCGCCGCCCGCGAGCGCGGCGATGGTGGCGGTGGCGACGAGCTGGACGGCGGCGATCCGCACCCCCGTCATGACCAGCGGCAGGGCGAGGGGCAGCTCCACGCGCAGCAGCATCTGCCGTCCGGTCATCCCCATGCCCCGGGCCGCCTGGACGACACCCCGGTCGACCTCGCGCATGCCGACGTAGGCGTTGGTGAGCAGCGGGGGTACGGCGAACAGCACCAGGGCCACCACCGTGGGTCCCTCGCCCCACTTCCCGACCGGGGTGAGGAGCAGCAGCACCAGGACGGCGAAGGTGGGGACGGCCCGGCCGATGTTGGAGAGGTTGACGGCGAGCGCGCCGCCCTTGCCGAGGTGGCCCAGGACCAGGGCGACCGGGAGCGCGATCACACAGCTGATGACGAGACAGACGACGGTGAGGGCGAGGTGCTGCAGCAGCCGGTGCCCGATGCCGTCGTCGCCGGACCAGTGCGCGGGGTCGGTGAGCCAGTGCCAGGCCGCGGTGAGCGTGTTCATGCGCGGCCCGCCTTCGCGGAGAAGCCGCTCATACCCGGCTCGCCTCCGTGCGCGCCCGCGCTCGGCGTGCGGGCACGCGGGCGCGGCCCGCCCTCGTCCAGGGCGTGATCAGCCACTGCAGGCCCAGCAGGAACAGGTCGGCGGCGACGGCGATCAGCACGCACAGCACGGACGCGGTGAGCACCTGGGCCTTGAAGTAGGTGTTCATGCCCGCGTAGATGAGGTTGCCGAGTCCACCGAAGCCGACGATCGCGCCGACCGTGACCAGGGAGACCGCCGAGACGGTGGCGATCCGCAGGCCGGCCATCGCGGCGGGCAGGGCGAGGGGCAGTTCCACGGTGAGCAGCACGCGGACGGGGCCGTAGCCGAGGCCGCGGGCGGCCTGCCGGGTCTCCTCGGGGACCGCGCGCAGGCCCGCGAGGATGTTCCGGACGAGCAGGGTCAGCGAGTACAGCACGAGCCCGGCGACGACGAGCGTGGCGGAGAGGCCGTACAGGGGCAGGAGCAGGGAGAACATCGCCAGGGACGGGATCGTGTAGAGGATCGTCGTGAGGGCGAGGACCGGGCCGGCGGCCCAGCCCCAGCGGCGGGCCAGCACCGCGAGCGGCAGGGCGAGCGCCAGGCCGATGAGGACGGACAGGACGGTCAGCTGGAGGTGCTGGAGGACCGCGTCGAGGAGGATCTGGCGGCGGCTGCCGATATAGGCGCCGCAGATCCATTCGTTGCGCGCGAGGCAGTCGTCCGGGGGCGCGGTCACTGTTTCATTGGACCGGCCGGGCGAGCGGATCGGCGCGTTGTGCTGGCCCGTACGGGGCGCTCCGCGCGCAGCCGCCGTGCTGGGCCGCCTGTCGTCCGCGGGCCGTCGTGGCTGCTCGCGCCCACGCGGCGGCAGCCGCATGCCGAAGCCGCCCCGCGCCCTTCGGCACGCCCCTTCGACGCCCCTTCGGGGCGCCTACTCCATGCCCGCCGCGTCCAGCAGTGCCGTCACCGTCTTCGTGGCGAGTCCGTCGTCCAGGCGTTCCACTCCGGCTCCGGCCCGGGCGCTGGCGCCGTCGAAGACCAGCACGAGCTGGCGGGCGAGCAGCTCGGGGTCGCGGGCGCCGCCGCGCTCCGCCTCGGCGCGGAAGGTCTCGGCCAGCCGTTCCTTGACCGTGCGGGCCACGATGCTCGCCGGGTGCTCGGGGTTCTTCAGCTCCACCAGGACGGCGAGGTAGGGGCAGCCGTGGTAGTCGGCGGACACGGAGGCCCGCTCCAGGCGTCCGAAGACGTGCAGGACGCGCTCGCGCGGGGACGCGGACCGCGGGTCGGGGTGCGCGAGCTGGGCGTCGTACCCGGGGACGCGCTGCTCCAGGCTGGCGGCCAGCATCGCGTCCTTGCTGTCGAAGAACTGGTACATCGACCGCTTGGAGACGCCCGCCTCCCGGCACAGTGCTTCGATGCCGACGGAGACGCCGTCGCGATAGGAGAGCCGCGCCGCCGCGTCGAGCAGCCGGTCACGCGGGGACAGCTTGTCTGTGGAGGCCATGCAACGAGGTTAGCCGGAGCACGGACGAAAGGAAACCGATCGGTGTATATCACTCCGCGCCCCGGCGGGCTCGGCCGGAACCACGTGACAGAGTCGGTGAACAAGCGCTTAGATAGGAGACCGGACACGGTTCCCGACCCACCGGAGGCCCCGTTGTTCACGTCCGTCGACGACGTCTCCGCCCGCCTCGCCGAGACCGGCTATCTGGCCTCGCCCGCCGTCGCCACGACCGTTTTCCTCGCCGGCCGGCTGGGCAAGCCGCTGCTGGTCGAGGGCCCCGCCGGGGTCGGAAAGACCGAGCTGGCCAAGGCCGTCGCCCAGGTGGCCGGGGCCCGGCTGGTACGACTGCAGTGCTACGAGGGCGTGGACGAGTCCCGGGCGCTGTACGAGTGGAACCACGCCAAGCAACTGCTGCGGATCAGCGCCGGGCGCGACGAGAGCTGGGACGAGACCCGCACCGACATCTTCAGCGAGGAGTTCCTGCTCCCGCGCCCGCTGCTGACCGCGATCCGCGGTGACGAGCCGACGGTGCTGCTGATCGACGAGACCGACAAGGCCGACGTCGAGATGGAGGGGCTGCTGCTGGAGGTGCTCAGCGACTTCCAGATCACGGTCCCGGAGCTGGGCACGGTCACCGCGACCCGCCGCCCGTTCGTCGTGCTCACCTCCAACGCCGGCCGGGAGCTGTCCGAGGCGCTGCGCCGGCGCTGTCTGTTCCTGCACATCGGCTTCCCCGAGGAGGAGCTGGAGCGGCGGATCGTCCGGCTGAAGGTGCCGGGCCTCGGCGCGGCGCTGACCGAGTCGGTGGTCCGGGTGGTGGGGGCGCTGCGCGCGATGGACCTGCGCAAGGCGCCCTCCGTCGCCGAGACCGTCGACTGGGCGCACACCCTGCTGGCCCTGGGCGCCGACACCCTGGACGAGACGGTCGTACGGGACAGTCTCGGGGTGATCCTGAAGCATCAGGACGACATCCAGAAGGCGGCGGCGAAACTCGACCTGGACGCGCTGTGACCGAGGTCGCCGACCGCATCACCGGCCTGGTCGGGGCACTGCGCGCGCACGGCGTGCGGATCGGCACCGGCGAGAGCGTGGACGCGGCCCGCGCGGTGGAGGCGCTGGGCCTTACGGACCGGGAGCTGCTGCGCGAGGGGCTGGCCGCGACACTGCTGCACGGCCCGGGTCAGCGGGCGGTGTTCGATCCGGTCTTCGATCTGTACTTCCCGCGTGCGGTCGGTGGTCTTGAGGGCTCCGGCCCGGACCGGGACGCGCTGCGTGACCGGCTGGCCGAGGCACTGGCGGCCGACGACCAGGCGATGATGGCCCGGTTGGCGGCCGAAGCGGTCGACGGCATGGGCGGATACGGCAGTTCACCGGGCTCCGACGGCTTCTCGGCGTACCAGACCCTCGAACGGCTGCGTCCGCAGACCCTGTTGGCGCGGGTGCGGGCGGATGTGCGGGGCCGGGACGGCGGCGGTGCCGACTTCGCCGACCGGCTGCTGGACGACGAGATCCGGCGCCGGATCGAGGCGTTCCGGCGGATGGTCGGGACAGAGGCGCGGCGGCGGGTCGCCGAGCGGCGCGGACGGGACGAGATCGCCCGGCGCGGCGTTCTGCCCACCGCCGACCGGGTGGACTTCCTGTTCGCCGGCCGGGACCAACTGGCCGAGCTGCGCAGGGCGGTTCAGCCGCTCGCCCGGAAACTGGCCACCCGGCTGGCCGCGCGCCGCCGCCGTGCCGCGCGCGGCACGGTCGACCTGCGCCGCACCCTGCGTTCCTCGCTGTCCACGGGCGGCGTGCCGATGCGGCCGGTGCTGCGCCGGCGCAGGCCCGTCCGCCCCGAACTGGTGCTGCTCTGCGATGTGTCCGGCTCGGTCTCCGGCTTCTCGGACTTCACGATGCTCCTGGTGCAGGCGCTGCACGACCAGTTCAGCAAGGTTCGCGTGTTCGCCTTCGTCAACCGGCTGGACGAGGTGACCGGCCTGCTCGGCCATGGGCGCGCCGACCCCGACGGGCTGAGCGCCCGGATCCGCGCGGAGGCCACGCTCACCGGCTGGCACGGCAGCAGCGACTACGGCGTCGCCCTGGGCGAGTTCGCGGAGCGGTACGTCGACGCGGTGGGGCCGCGCACGACGGTGTTCGTCCTCGGGGACGCCCGGACGAACATGAGCGACCCGAACCTGGCCGCCGTGCGCGAGGTCGCCCGGCGGGCCCGCCGGGTGTACTGGCTGAACCCCGAGCCGCGCGCGCAGTGGGGCACCGGTGACTCGGCCGCGCCCGCCTATGCCGATCTGGCCGAGATGCACGAGTGCCGTACGGCCCGTCAGCTCGGCGCACTGATCGCCCGGCTGCTGCCGGTGTGATCGACTGGTGCCGAACGCCCGCGCTCCGCGCCTGATCCGCACCGAAGGACGTACGCCATGAGCCACTCCCCCGCATCGCTCGGCACCTTCCCCACGCCCGTCGAACCGGCGCCCCGGCTCGCCGCCGCGCTCGGGCTCGGCCCCGAGGATCTGTGGATCAAGCGGGACGACCTGACGGGGCTGGGCGGCGGCGGGAACAAGGTCCGCAAGCTGGAGTGGACGGCGGGCGCGGCTCTCGCCGAAGGTGCGGACACCCTGGTGACCACGGGCGCCCCGCAGAGCAACCACGCCCGGCTGACCGCCGCCGCGGCCGCCCGGCTGGGCCTTGCCGCCGTCCTCGTGCTGCGCGGGTCGCCGGGCGCCTCCCGGTCCGGGAACCTCGCGCTGGACGGGCTGTTCGGAGCGCGTCTCGCCTGGGCGGGCGACGTCGACCGGGCGGGGCTGGACGCGGCGGCGGACGAGGTGTGCGCACGGCTGCGGGCCGGAGGTGCCCGACCGGCGCTGATCCCGTTCGGCGGGTCGAGCGTGCCGGGCGCCCGGGGCTATGTGCGCTGCGGCGAGGAACTGGACGCGCAGGTGCCCGGGCTGCGCACGGCAGTGGTCGCGCTCGGCTCGGGCGGCACCATGGCCGGACTGGTCGCGGCCCTCGGCACCGAAGCGGTGCTCGGCGTCGACGTGGGCGCCCTGGCCGATCCGGCGGCCGCCGTGGCGCAGTTCGCGGCACCGCTGACCACGCGGGAGGTCACGGCCGAGGGGCTGCGGGTGCGCCGGGACCAGGTGGGCGCCGGGTACGCGACGCTGACCGGCCCGGCCGCGGAGGCGCTCCGGCTGGCCGCCCGCACCGAGGGCCTCGTGCTCGACCCCGTCTACACAGGCCGGGCCCTCGCCGGGCTGCACGCGGCCGTCCGCGACGGTGACGTCCGGCCGGGCGAGAAGACCGTGTTCCTCCACACCGGCGGCCTGCCCGGCCTCTTCGGCCACCAGGACGCGGTCGCCTTCGCCGAGGGGGGCGCGGTCGCGTTCGAGGCGTGACCGCGGCGGGGTCGGCCCGTCTTTCGGCTCTCAGCCCTTCGCGTACTCGTTCGCCATGGTCCCGGCGAAGTCGTACACCACGACCTGCTCGTCGCCCACGACCCAGGCGTCGTGGCCCGGCGGGCACACGAAGACGTCGCCGGGGCCCACCTCGGCCTCGCCGCCGTCGTCCATACGGAGATGCATACGGCCCTGCACCACATATCCGTTGTGCGGGACCATGCAGCTCGCGGTGCCCGCGATCGGAGCCACGGACTCCGACCAGCGCCACCCGGGTTCGAAGGTGCCCACCGCGAAGTCGAGGCCCGTCAGATGCAGGGCTTCGAGGTGGCCGCGGGGGAAGTCGCGCCGTTCGTCCGGCTTCTCGACCGTCTTCACTTCCAGCATGACGGTGCCCTCCTTCTTCCGGCCTGGTACCCCAGGCCTCCATCGTCGGCCGCGTACCCGCGCACCGCCATTCGATTCGGGGACAACGATGTCAGCCACGTCGCCGCAGAAGCTGGGCCAAGCGAGGGCTAAGCGAGGAAAATTTCCCGGTCGCCGGCTGCAACCTCGTTCGGGATCGGACCTGTCGGGGTGGAGGCCTCCACTTCGACCAGATGTCCGACCCCGAACGACCGAAGGAACCCATGTCCGCACACCGTGCATCCCGCCCCAGCCGTGCCACGAGGCTCCATGCCGTCCTGGGGGTCTCCGCCGTGGGCGCGGCCCTGGCGATCGCCGGCACCGTGACCGCCCAGGCGGCCCAGACCGGCAGCCACGCGACCCCGTCCGCCACGCCGCCCCCGGTCCACATGGCGACCCCATCCCCGGTGCCGTCACCCGTCCGCACGGCTACCCCCTCCCCCGTGCCCTCCCCCGTGCCCTCCCCCGTCCCCTCACCGCTCCGCACCGCGACCCCCTCTCCGGTGCCGGCCACCGCGGTGCCGGTGCCGGCTCCGACGCGGGCCGGCCCCGGGCCCCGTACCGTCGGCGCCCACGCACGCCACCCCGAGCCCCGTGCCGGCACCGGTGCGGCCCGGGCATCGCGCGCACCACGGCCCCGCCACGCCGGCACCGCTGAGCAGCACCGCTGAGCAGCACCGCTGAGCAGCACCATCGAGCCAGGGGCCGGAAGCGGGTCGTCGCCCGGCGGCACCCGCTCCCGGCTCCGGGAGACCCATGACGACAGCACCACCTCCGACGGCGCCGGCGGCCCTGCCCTGGGGCCGGGCGGCCGGCTGCGAGCCGCGCCCCGCGCCTTGGCGGCGCCTCACCCGCTCCCTGCGCGCCCGTGTCCTCGCCCGCGCCCGCACGCATCCGTCGTCCGATCCGGCCGCGACTGCCGGTACGGCCGGTACGGCCGGCGGCACCGGCGCACTCCCGCTCTCCGCGGCCGAACAGCAGCCCGGGATCGAGGAGTTGTACCACCACCGCCGGCTCTCCCTGGTCCGGCTGGCGGTGCTGCTGGTGGACGACCTGCCGACCGCCGAGGACGTCGTCCAGGACGCCTTCACCGCGCTCTTCCGCCGGCACGGTCACCGGCTCGCCTCCCTCGACGACCCGGAGGCGTATCTGCGCACCAGCGTGATCAACGCGGCCCGCTCGGTGCTGCGCAGGCGCAGGACCGTACGGGCCCACACCCCCGCGCCGGAGGGGCACGCGCCCGCCCCGGAGGAGGACGTGCTGCTGCACGAGGAGCACCGGGAGGTGCTGGCCGCGCTGCGCACCCTGACCCGGCGGCAGCGGGAGGTGCTGGTGCTGCGCTACTGGTCGCATCTGAGCGAGGCCGAGATCGCCGAGACGCTCGGCCTGTCACGGGGCGCCGTCAAGTCCACGGCCAGCCGCGCCCTGGACGCGCTCGGCCGACGGCTGGAGGAGCCGCGATGAACGGTTCCGGTACGGGGATCGAAGAGGCGCTGCTCGAAGAGCGGCTGCGAGCGGCGCTGGCCGCGCGGGCACAGTCCGTGGGCCCCGGCGACCTGCGTCCGCTGCGCCCGCCGACCGACGCGGTACGGCCCCGCCGGTTGGTGCTGCGCCGGGTCGTGGTGGGTGTGCTGGCGCTGGCCGCCATGGCCGCGCTGGTGTTCTTCAGCGTGCGCGGCGGCGCCCCCTCCCGTCCGGCCGAGCCGGCCCGCCCGCCACGCCCGGCGACCGGCACGCCGTCCCCCGTACCGAGCCCGGTGCCCCCGACCACGGCCCAGCCCACCCCGAACGCATCGCAGCCCTGACCCTGAGCGACCCGCGCCGTTCGCACCGCGCCTGCCGGCCGTCGGTAAGTCGGTTGATTGACTTACCAGGAAAAAACGGCGTTTCCGCACTCACCGGTACGCCGTCCGCCCCGCTAAGTTGGGCGCCATGAGCAATCTTGACCGGGCGCCCGTGCCCAGTGCCTGCGGTGGCCGTGGATTCGTCGTGGCCGAGCCGGTCCGCGAACTGCTGAGCCCCCGTCATGTGAAGCTGGGCGAGTCGACCGAGGTGCGCCGGCTGCTGCCGAACCTCGGCCGCCGGATGATCGGCGCATGGGCCTTCGTCGACCACTACGGCCCGGACGACATCGCCGACGAGCCCGGCATGCAGGTCCCGCCGCATCCGCACATCGGTCTGCAGACGGTCAGCTGGCTGCACGAGGGCGAGGTACTGCACCGCGACTCGACCGGCAGCCTGCAGACGATCCGGCCCCGGCAGCTGGGTCTGATGACCTCCGGCCGGGCGATCAGCCACTCCGAGGAGAGCCCGCGTCCGCACGCCCGCTTCCTCCACGGCGCCCAGCTGTGGGTCGCGCTGCCCGACGAACACCGCGACACCGAGCCGCGGTTCGAGCACCACCCGGACCTGCCCACGGTGACCGCGCCCGGCCTGACCGCCACGGTGATCCTCGGCGACCTCGACGGCTCCACCTCGCCCGGTACGACGTACACCCCGATCGTCGGCGCCGATCTCACCCTCGCCCGGGGCACGGATGTACGGCTGCCGCTGGAGCCCGACTTCGAGTACGGCGTGCTGGCCATGTCCGGCGAGGTCCATGTGGACGGCGTGCCCGTGCTCCCCGGTTCGATGCTCTACCTCGGCTGCGGGCGCTCCGAACTGCCGCTGCGCGCCGAGTCGGACGCCGGGATCATGCTGCTGGGCGGCGAGCCGTTCGCCGAGGAGCTGATCATGTGGTGGAACTTCGTCGGGCGCACGCAGGACGATATCAAACAGGCCCGGGAGGAGTGGATGAGCGGGTCGAGATTCGGGGTTGTGAAGGGGTACGACGGGGATCCGCTGCCTGCGCCGGAGCTGCCGCCGGTGCCGCTGAAGGCGCGAGGTCGAGTGCGCTGAGCTGAGACTTTCCAGCCCGGCGTATACATGGGAGGGTGAGAGAAAGCGCACTCAGTGACGGCATCCTCGCCCTTCGCCCCTACCGGTCCCGCAGAGTGCAGGAGATGGCCCAGAGGACTTTCGATGCCGGAACTGAGGAAGGGGCCACCGCCGTCGAAGCGACTGTCGTGAAGGCAGCGCTGGCCGCCTTCAAGACCGGCCAGTTCGCAGACGAGGTTGCCCTACCGTCGGCGGAGGCCGCCTCCCGCAAGGACCTCCGTGCGGACACCGAGTGGCTCCTCCTGGTGACCAACGCTTACACGCATCGTGTTGGGCGTGTCGCCGATGACGGCCAACCAGAACCGGTTGGAGCCTGAAAGCATGACCGACCCGACTCAGGATCCTCGCTTCCTCCAGGACCCCTACCCCACCTATGCGTCCATGCGGTCCAGGTGCCCGGTGCAGCCCGTACCCACCGGGTCCGGTGGGCACATCAGCTACCTGGTCACCGGCTACGCGGAAGCGAGGGAAGCACTCGGCGACGCTCGGCTCTCGAAAGACACGGCCGCCTTCTTCGCGGGCAAGGGGTCACGGCGTCGCCTGCACCCTGCGGTGGCGCACACCATGCTGGCCAGCGACCCACCCCAGCACACCCGGCTGCGCAAACTGGTGACCAAGGCGTTCACGACCGGGGCCGTCGCGGAGCTGCGTCCGTTCATTGCCCAGGTCACCGACGAGCTACTGGATCAGTGGCCCGCCGGCGAGCAGTTCGACTTCGTGTCCGGCCTGGCGGTGCCGCTGCCGGTCATCGTGATCTGTGAGCTGCTCGGAGTCCCAGAGGGAGACCGGCCCGACGTCCAGCGCTGGTCCGGGGAGCTGTTCGCGGCAGGCAAGCCCGACGTCATCGACGCGGCCTCGCATTCCATGGCCGACTACATGACGAACCTCATCGCCGCCAAACGCCTGGACCCCGGTGGCTCTCTTCTTGACCGGCTCATCTCGGCTCGCGACGGAGACGACCATCTGAGCGAGGAAGAGCTGGTCTCTCTGGCCGTGCTGTTGCTTGTGGCCGGACACGAGACCACCACCAACTTCCTCGGCAACGCCGCCCTGGCGCTGCTCCAGCACCCTGCCGAGCTGGATCGCCTTCGGAAGAATCCGGACGATGTCCCAGCCGTGCTGGACGAGCTGCTTCGGTTCGATTCCCCCGTCAGCACGGCCACCTTCCGGTTCACCACGGAGGCCATCACACTCGGCGGCACCGACATCCCGGCCGGCGTCCCGGTGCTGGTCGCTCTTGGAGCCGCCAACCGCGACCCGGAGCGGTTCCCGTCGCCGGACCTGCTCGACTTGGACCGAGATGCCGCCGCTCATCTCAGCTTCGGCCACGGCATCCACCGCTGTGTCGGCGCTCCCCTGGCCAAGGCCGAGGCGGAGATCGCCCTGCGAGCGGTACTGACTCGGTTTCCCGGAATCCGGCTTGCTGCACCGCCTGATCAACTGGATTGGCGGCGCACTCGTCTTGTTCGCGGGCTGGCATCGCTTCCCGTCCGGACATACTGATCTTTACTCGCGATACACCCCACCGAGCGGCAACGCACCTCAGCCGCCGAGGTGCTGGCCGCAGGACGTAGGCGTGCGGGTCACCGCCGCGCTCGGGGTCCCACTCCTGAAGCCGGGTGTGGCACTCAGGACACACCGACCGCTGCCACTGCGCCCACGCCAGCGCCTTCGCCCGGTCCAGCTCCGTCCAGCGGCCGTCGCCACCGAGGAACTGCGAGTGCGGGATCCGGAACTTCTCGCACAGCTCCAGCTCGGCACGCAGCTGAGCGTCGCGGCTCAGTCTTTTCCCAGCTCCACCCGGGTTTCCTGCTGCACGGACCAGGCGGCCTCCCACAGCATGTTCGCGTCGGGCGCCGACCAGCTGTTCAGCAGCTCGGCGGCCTCGGCCTGGTTCATGCCGTCGAAGGACGCCGCGGCGATCAGCGCGGCCGGGAAGGTGTCCGGGTTGAACACTGAGCCCTCGCCGGCCTGCTCCTCCGTCGGCGGGTGTTGGGAGATCAGCTCCTCCAGCACCGGGCGGGGCAGGGCGAGAAAGGTGAGGAAGTCGGAGGCGTCGTCCAGCGCCGCGCGGGCCTCCTCCAGAGCGACCGTGGCTTCGGCAGCATGCTGGGTACCCCGCTCGTCGCCGGGGCTGGCGTCAGCCAGCAGGAGAGCGCGAGCGGCCGTCTCCCGGGCCTCCTCGAACTGCTGCCGTAGCCGGTCGTCGTCGCAGATGCGCAGCCGGTTCTGCGGCCGGGCACGGCCGCGCAGGCGTTCCATCTTGGCCGCCCATGCCCCCTCCGCCGCCGACCTCGCGGCGGCGGTGGAAGGGGACGGCGGGCGCTTGGCCGGTGCGGGGCGCGACACGCTCAGTCCTCGTCGCTGTTCTCGTGCACGGTGGCTGCCGCCGCGGTCGCGGTGGCGGCCACGACGGTCACGTCGACGTGCTCACCGTGCTCGTGGTGGTCGTGCCCGTGCTCGTCTTCGCAGTCCTCCGCCGGGTGGGGCAGAGGGATCGGGCGGATCGTCTCGGGCACCGGGCTGTCGAGGGAGGGGACGTCGGTGATGGTGAAGTCGACCTTGAACTTCGCGGCCTCGTTCCCGGTGCTGTAAGTCGCAGCTCGGGTGGCGACCTGTACGGGGAAGACGTCGACCGAGCGGGAGCCGGGGATGTCACCCTTGTGGAGCAGGACGATGTAGCCCTGGGCGCCCTTGGGCAGTTCCTGTTCGATGGCGTCGCTGAACCGGTCCTCGTAGAAGGTCAGCGAGCTGTTGTCGGCCTTGTCGTTGCCGGGGATCGAGGAGTTGAAGGTGGTCCCCATGTCGGGGGTCTCGATCGGCTCGTTCGTCAGCGCCCAGCCCTCGATGTCCGACACTGCGCTGGTCAGGTCGAACCGGTTCGGCTCGGACAGCTCCGTGCGGGCAGGCCGCTTCGGATCACTGATCTTCTTCAGCCAGTAGATCTTGGAGATGCCGCGCCGCAGGAACCGGGTCTGGACGGGCTTCCTGGACGGCTTGTTCAGGGACACAGGTCCGCTCCCGCTTCCGGGGCAGCGTCCCAAGTCGAGGCCCTGCCCCTTGAGTTCAAAAGGGGGTTCGCCTGGCCTGGGGCCTAGCGTCCGCGCGGGCCTCCGCGGTGAGGAGCCGAAGAACGGGTCTTCAGGCTGGGGTCACGGTGATCGTGAACCGCTGTACGTAGGACACGATAGCGCCTGCCGCCGACACGGAGGTCTCTCCTCCGGCGTCGTGGTCCAACTCCCGGTCGATAACCCGGGCTTGGGGAACTCGCAGGTGGTGGGTCCAGCGGCCGCCGCTGCGGCCGACGACGCCGGCACGTACCCGGTCGGCCAGCCACTGCACCTGGTCCCCGCGCTCACCGACCGAGGTCACCTGGTACGTCCAAGCCGCATCCGCGTGCCAGTCCCACAGGGGCGGCCCGGTGAACGCACTCGGCAGCGAATCGAGGATGGTGTACGGCGCGGCGGTAGGGTTCCACTCGCCCGACTCCGTACGTGCGCGGGGTAGTTCGGCCACGCCGCAGGGGCGGCCGGTGGCCTGCTCGATGAGCATGGCCAGTGCCCGGGTCACCGGTAGACGGGCCAGGCTCACGGCAGCACTCCGTCCTCCAGGGCCTGGACGAAACCAGCCTCGGTCTGCCGGAAGGCGGGCTCGACGTGCAGGTACGGCGGCTGCCGGTAGTGACGGCCGAGCGCATCGACGCCGACGAAGCCGTACTCCAACCGGCGCGCCTGCGGAGCATCGGTGAACACATCGGCGGTCACGTGCCCGCCGCTGGTGCTCATCCGCACCTCCCAGGAGGCCCGGTACTGGCCGGTGATCACGTTCGGTCCCGGCCTGCCGGAGGCGTTGCGCTGGATACGCACCCGCAGCAGCATCGCGTGATGCCGGGTGATCGTCCGCGTACGAGCATGAGCGGCTGGCCCCAGGCGGGCCAGGGCAGCAGCCAGCGCGATCGGATCCCGGAACGCGGTCGCGTCAGGGTGAACGTTCGGGTGCGGGTTCATCTCTGCCATCAGGCGATCGACCGCGACGACCACCCTCTGAAGGTCTGGCAGATGCTCGGGCCGGGGCCGGAAGCCCTCGACCTCCAGCATCCAGCCCTTCCACAGCGCACCCTCCACATCCTCCAACAGCTCACCCGACAGCTCCTGCCGTCAGAGGCGGGTGTCGGCGTACTCCTCCTCCAGCTCCGCCCGCGCCGCCGACGACAGGTTGGCGTCGTTCTCTCGCATGTGGCCGCGCGTGAGCACTACTCGGGGCGCTTCTCCGCCTTCCCTGTGCGCCTTTTCCTGGTTGCGACCACGTTCGACGAGCCGCTTCACGTGGGGCAGTGGCTTCGGCGTCGTGGAGATGACGACCTGGGGGGTGTCCGCCTCGCGCAGGCAGAACCAGATCATGTCGTACACCTCTTGCGCGGTATGCCGGGACCAGGCGGCGTACTCGTCGCACCAGGCCTTGTCGAAGGCCCAGCCACGCAGGTTGTCTGGCGTCTCCGCACCGAACCCGTGTATCAGCGTGCCGTTCTTCAACCGCAGCGTCGTCTCCCCCAGCGACGAGTTGTACTTCGCCACATCCTCCGGCGGGATGACCGACAGCAGCCCGGACTTCGGGGAGTCGAAGCAGATGTCACGCACCAGGGTGGCGTTCTTGGCGACCACAGCGATCTGCAACCCGGGCGTCTTCGCCCACTCCCGGACCGCCTCCGCCGCCGTACGACTCTTCCCCCAGCCGCGCCCGGTGAGCAGCATCCACACCGTCCACAGCCACGACGGCTGCCGCTGCGCCGCGCGAGCGTGATGGTGCCGCCATCCCTCATGCGGCAGGCCGTCACAGCCCGGCACCTCGCACGCCCACCGGCGCGCCGACAGCTCATCGGCGCGCACCAGCTCGGCGACCTCGGCCTTCAGCTGTTCCAGGCTCATCACCGACGGGTCGGTGAAACTCTCGATCATCTGGCGCTTCGCCCGCCCCCGGATCACTGCGCACCCTCGGCCAGACGTCGCTCCAGCTCCCGCCGCAGCTGATCCATCCGGGCCCGACGCTCCTCATCCGTCAAGCCAGCAACGTCCCCACCCTGCTCCGGAGCCACCGCCGTACCGGCCGCCGACGGTGCCTCGCCGACCGCCCGCCGCTCGATCTCCGCCGCCACCTGGATGTACCGCAACAGGTCAGACGGCGACAGCTCACGAGGGTCGAGAGCCTGAAGCCGCGCCACAGCCTTGCTCTGCACAGCCTGGGCCAGCTTCGCGTGCCTGCAGGCGATCTCCCGTCGCGCATGCGCCTGCTCGGCAAGGAACAGCCGATCCTGCTCACGGTCGTACGCCGCCGCCCGCATCACCCACGCGTACTGACGCGACCACCGGCCCAACAGCGTGCGAGATTTATCCAACTCCCGTGCCACCTTTGGTTCTGTACACGAGATTGGGCAGCAGTTGTTCAGCACTTCGGACAGCGCCCAGCCCCGTCACCGTTCGATTTCATGCGCGGGGCAGCCAGGAACCGGCTTGGACGGGACCGCATTGCGAGAAAAGCCATGGCTCGGCCGAACACCCGAGGCTAACTTCGGACGATGCGGATCTTGCATCTCTCTGACACCCATCTCGACCGGTCCGGTGGCCCTGACGCCGACGGGGCCGACGGCAGTGCGGCACTCCGCCGTCTGCTGACCGAACTGGGCCATCTGCACGACCTCGACGCGGTGGTGGTCACCGGCGACGTCGCGGACGACGGCTCCCACGAAGCGTATGCGCGGGCGCGTGAGCTCCTGTCCGACTACGCCGGCCGACGCGGGGCCAACGTCTTCTTCGCCACCGGCAACCACGACGAGCGCACCGCATTCGCGGACGTGCTGGGAAGCGGCCACGCCCAGCCCGAGGCCGTGTATGAGGGAGCCGCCGGTGAGCGGGCGGGGGCAAGCAGCCTCAAGGGATGGCGACTGATCACCCTGGACACGCTCGTTCCGGGCAAGGGCTACGGTCGACTCGACGGCGGCCAACTCGACTGGCTCCGCGAACTACTGACCACCCCGGCACCGCTCGGCACTGTTCTGGCCTTCCACCACCCGCCGGTCGCCCTGGACGTCGGCGTTCAGCGGGCGCTCGGCCTGCAGAACAGCGCAGAGCTTGCCGACACGATCCGCGGGACCGACGTTCAGCTCATCCTGTGCGGGCACTTCCACCTCCAGATTCTGGGGCGCCTGGAACAAGCGACCGTCTGGGTCACCCCCGGCGTCGTCAGCCGCATCGACCTCACCGCCCGCCCCGGCACCGAGCGCGCCGTCCACGGCCCGTCGGCCTCCCTCGTCCACCTTGGAGCGCCCAACGGGCCACTCATCCACACCCTCCACGCACGAGACCCGCGTATGGGTGAGACGGTCTACGAGGCCGACGAAGAGGAGATGCGCGAGGTCATCGAAAGGCTCGGCCCCTCCTCTGCGAGCCTGAGCTGAGCCTGCGGCCCGCTGGACCGCCGCCTGCCTGCCGCTCGCGCCGAGCGGCAGGCAAGGCAGTCACGGACGTCCGCACAGCTGACGTCCGGTGAGCATGCCAAGACCATCGAGGAGGCGGGCTGTATTCGTCCCCTGGCACCCGTTGCGGTTGCTGGCTGTTCGAATCGAGAGCCCCACCAGAGCGCTGTCCGAAGTAATGAACAACTGCTGTCCGATCTCGTGGACAAAGCCACACCTTCGTGACACTCCGAGCCGGACCCAGATCGCGATATGCGGCGAACGCCTCGAACGCCTGACGGGACTCACCGTCCCGGCGCTCCCAGGTGTCGACGACGCACCGGTCAACCACCGGCTGGCCTTCCTTCTCCCCATGCGCCACCGAATCCCGGCCACCTGCACGGACCAAGGTTAGATGGGCCAGCCGCTGCGGCCGACGCGACGAGGTCGAAGCCACATCAAGATCTCACGGGTATCAGGGGCCGCATGCATCCTGCCGCACCGTCGGCGCGGTGACTCGACGCCTGCAAACTATGTTATTGCGACGCCCCATTCGAGATATTGTCAAGACCTGTGGATCGAGGGTTCTGACATCTCAGGATGCGGTGACGAGCTTCTTCCTGTTCGGGGTGGATGAATTTTCCGGAGGCCAGCATGGCGTACTCAGGTCTCCATGCCTCGGCGTATTCCGGGTCGCCGGCGAACGGCAGCGCCAGGGACCGTACAGCCTGGCAGGGCCATGCTTCGGCGTAGTAGTAGAGCGAGTCAGGTGGCAGCAGTTGACAGCAGGTATCGCAGCCGGTGAAGTATCTCGCCCGTTGCTCGCATCGGCCCCCGGCCGTCTCAAGGTAGGTAGCCGCCATCCGCTTGGGCTCGTGGGCAACGAGCTGCTCAAAGCCGGTTTCGTCAAGTCGCATCAGCAGGAAGCTGAGCAGCTCTTCCATCCACAGTTCATGACGGGCCACGGCTCGATGATCCAGTTTTCAGCGCCCTGACACAACGCTCAGGGTGCGTGATCAGCGGGGTTGTTCAGGCTGCGGTGGCTTCGGGGCGTTCGACGAGGTGACCGTTCTTGAAGCGGGTGCCGGTGCGGACGAGGGGGACGAGGTGGGGTGCTGTGATCGCGCGCCAGCGGGTCTGGGCGGACCCGGCGAGCTTGAACACCATCGCCAGGGCCGCGGCCGAACTGCCGGCTCCGCGGGTGACTTTGGTCCGCAACTTCACGGTGCTGAAAGTGCTCTCGATGGGATTTGTCGTGCGCAGGTGCACCCAGTGTTCCGCGGGGAAGCCGTAGAACGCGAGGAGCTCGTCGGTCTCGCAGGTGACCTTCTTGGCCGCTTTCGGCCACTTCGCTCCGTAGGTGCGCTCGAAGTCCTTGATCGCCTTCTCGGCGTGGTCGCGGTCCTCGGCGTTGTAGATCTCCTGCAGGGCCTTCTTCGCGCCGGGCTGAGTCGACTTCGGTAGCGCGTTCATGACATTGCGGACCTTGTGAACCCAGCACCTCTGGTGCCTGGCCTGCGGAAACACGTCTGCGAGGGCCTTCCACAGGCCCATCGCGCCGTCACCGACCACGAGTGCGGGATCGTGCATGCCTCGTCGGCGGCAGTCACGCAGCAGATCCGTCCATGACTCGGTCGATTCGCGCAGCCCCTCGGCCAGGGCGATGAGTTCCTTGCGGCCGTCGGGGCGCACGCCCATGAGGACCAGGACGCAGGAGTGGGCCTGGCCGAGGCGGACCTTGGGGTGGACCCCTTCGGCCCACACGTAGACGTAGTCGGAATCCGACAGGCCGCGGGCCTGGAAGGCAGTGTGGTCGTCGGTCCACTGCTTCGTCAGCCGGGTCACCGTTGCCAGCGAAAGGCCGGCCGAGGAGCCCAGGAACTGCTCCATCGCGGGCACGAAATCCCCGGAGGACAGTCCGTGGAGGTAGAGCAGGGGCAGGACCTCGCTGATCTTCGGGGACTTGCGGCACCACGGCGCAAGGATCTTCGACGAGAACCGCTTGCGCTCACCGGTCTCCACGTCGACGCGCCTGTCGTTCACGCGGGGCACCTTCACCGCGACCGGCCCGGCGGCGGTGGTCACCGTCCGTTCTCGATGATGGCCATTGCGGACCACCAGACGGCGGCCGGCCTCGTCCCGCTCACCAACCAACTCGGCTATGTACTGGTTGACTTCGGCCTCCAGGGCCGCGGCGAGCATTCGCCGGGCACCCTCGCGGACGATGTCGTCCATCAGGGATCCGGTCTCGGTGGTTCCGTCGATGTTGACTACGCTGAGCACGGGCGTGGTGCGCCGTTTCACCGGTCATAAGCCGCACGCCCGGTTCGGGAAGGGGCCGTCGGAAAAGGACCCGAGCCCCGGGCACCTCGTCGGCGGCCTACTTCACCCTTCCCAACCCGCGCTGCAACGCGGGTCTACTCGGTGACCTTGAGTCGATCACTCGGGAAGGTACGCCCTCCGCCTTTCGCGAAGCACTCTCCCGAGACCGATCCACAAGTCCTGAGCATTGCTCGCCCCATTCAGGTACGCTCTCAACGTCTTGTCTCGTATTACTTGACAACGTTTAGCGATACGAGAAGACCAGAGGCCCCGCCCTCCCTGCCCATGCGACGGGCCGGACCACGAGGACGGGGCCGTGGTGGTGACGTGGGCCTCAGCTGAGTTCGCTGCTCAGCTGGGGCTCACACGCTTCAGACCCACGGGCAGTGCTCGTAGAGCCACGCGCCCACGAGGAAGACCTCGCAAGTCGCGCACACACGCTCCGAAGAGACGTGCTGCCGAACGTGGATCCGCCACCAATCTCGGAGCTTGCGCCTCAAGACGGTGGCTCCCTTCCCGGCCCGGAGGCCGACGATGCGGGATCGCGTCCCGCGGCGCTAGGGGTAGTCCGCGCACCCCAGCTGGAAGGTGCGGGCCAACGCCCGGAAGAGATAAGCAGCACGACAATACAACGCAGGCCCGCTGGTAGATGGAGAACTGACTTACGGAGTAGCCACTTTGAGGGCCATGTGCGCCAACTGCGGAGTCCGAGCGGGAGCGATGTACACCTGCGCCACCGATTTACGGCACGATCGAGGAACCAACGCATGAGCGGCCGGTCATGGGTTATCGGCCCTGCGCTCCCGAAGCTACGGCGAAGTGACAAGTAGCGGTACGTAATGGTGTGGCGAGGGGTGGCGCCTGTTGGCGCTTGCGTTTTGGGGGTTCTTGCGGGGTGGGGTCCTGTCTCAGGGTGACGACTGTCACTGACAGTTGAGGCAGGAGGGGCACATGCGGCAGCAGTGGGAGTCGGAGGACCTGATCGAGGTCTGGACGCTACTCGAAGACGACATGGCGAAGTTGCGGAACAAGTCCGGAGCGAACCGGTTGGGCTTCGGGCTGATGCTGAAGTTTTTCGAGGTCGAGGCGCGTTTCCCGGAGGCTGCCGCGGAGGTGCCGGCGTCGGCGGTGTCGTATGTCGCGCAGCAGGTGAAGGTGCCTGCCGAGGAGTGGGCGGCGTACGACTGGACGGGCCGGGCCATCAAGCGGCACCGGGTGGAGATCCGGGATGCGTACGGGTTCCGGATCTGCAGCGAGGAGGACCAGGTCCAGCTGGCTCAGTGGCTGGCCTCGGAGTTGTGCCCGGTGGAGCTGTCGCGGGAGCGGTTGGCGGAGGCGGTGGTGGCCCGGTGCCGCAATGACCGGATGGAGCCGCCGGCGCCGGGGCAGGTGGGCCGCTTGGTGGGTTCGGCGGTCAGCACGTTTGAGGACGGGTTCTGCCGGAGCACGACGGAGCGGTTATCGGCCGCGACGCGGTCGAGGCTCGACGACCTGGTCGCGGAGGACGACAGCGAGGACTGTGAGGGCAAGAGCAGTGTCGGCGGCGGGCAGACGTTCTTCACCGAGTTGAAGGAGGACCCGGCGGGGCTCGGGCTGGAGAGCCTGCTCGGTGAGATCACCAAGCTGCAGCGCGTGCGCAAGCTGGAGATGCCGCCGGAGCTTTTCTCGGATGTCTCGGAGAAGCAGGTCGCGGCCTGGCGGGCCCGTGCCTCCAAGGAGTACCCCTCCGATCTGCGGGCGATGAAGACGCCGGTGCGCTACGCGCTGCTGTCCACGCTCTGCCACGTGCGGTAGACGGAGATCACGGACACGCTGGTGGAGTTGTTCATCCAGCTGGTGCAGAAGATCAACACGCGGGCGGAGAAGAAGGTCGAGGGCGAGTTCATCAAGGAACTCAAGAAGGTCCGCGGCAAGGAGGGCATCCTTCTGCGTCTGGCGGAGGCGGCCATCGCGCAGCCGCAGGGCACGGTGCGCAAGGTGATCTATCCGGTGGCCGGTGAGACCACGCTCAAGGCTCTGGCGGCGGAGGCGAAGGCGAATGAGGCCCGCTACCGGGCCCGGGTGCGTACGGTGTTGCGTTCGTCGTACTCGGGGCACTGGCGCCGGATGCTCAAGCCGTTGTTGAACGCGCTGGAGTTGAAGAGCAACAACACCGTGTACCGGCCGGTGATGGACGCGATCGACCTGCTCAAGCGGTATCTGGACCAGCCGATCGCGGAAGAGGCGTACTTCGACGAGGCGGAGAAGATCCCGCTGGACAAGGTGGTGCCTGACCAGTGGCGCAAGGCCGTCGTCGACGACAAGGGCCGCGTGGAGCGCATCCCTTACGAGCTGTGCGTTCTGGTGTCGCTGCGGGACGCGCTGCGGCGGCGGGAGATATGGGTGGTGGGCGCGAACCGGTGGCGCAACCCGGAAGACGACCTGCCGCCGGACTTCGACGACAACCGTGATGTGCACTACGACGCGATCCGCCAGCCGCTGGATGCCACGGCGTTCACCGACGCACTGGAGAAGAAGCTCCGCGACGCGCTGACCCGCTTCGACACCGCCTTGGAACTCGGCATGACGGGCGGGGTGGAGATCACCAGCAAGCGTGGCGAGCCGTGGATCAAGGTGTCGCCGCTGGGCAAGCAGGAGGAACCGGAGAACCTCACCGCCCTGAAGACGGAGATCCAGCGCCGGTGGGGCACCATCGACCTGCTCGACATCCTCAAGGAGGCCGAGTTCGCCACCGACTTCACCGACGAGTTCGTGTCGGTGGCCACGAGGGAGGCGACCCCGAAGGCGGTGCTGCGCCGCCGGCTTTTGTTGGTGCTCTTTGCGCTGGGCACGAACATGGGGATCGAGCGGGTCACGGCCACCGGCAAGCACGGTGAAACGGAAGCCGTGCTGCGCCGTACCCGGCACCTGTTCGTCAACCGGGCCAACATGAGGGCCGGCCTGGTGAAGTTGGTGAACGCCACCTTCACTGCCCGCGACGAGCAGTGGTGGGGCGAGGGCACCGCATGCGCGAGCGACAGCAAGAAGTTCGGCTCCTGGTCATCGAATTTCACGACCGAGTGGCACCAGCGCTACCGGGGCCCGGGAGTCATGATCTATTGGCATGTGGAGCGGAAGTCGGTGTGTGTCTACAGCCAGCTGAAGTCCTGTTCCGCCTCCGAGGTCGCGGCGATGATCGAGGGCGTGCTGCGGCACTGCACCGAGATGGTTGTCGACCGGCCGTACACCGATACGCATGGTGCCTCGATCGTCGGGTTCGCGTTCGCCCACATGCTCGGCTTCAACCTGCTCCCGAGGCTGAAGAACGTCGGGTCCGCCCGGCTGTACCGGCCGGCGACCGGTGAGGATGACACCTGGCCACGTCTGGGGCCGGTGTTGTCGAAGAAGACGATCGACTGGGAGCTGATCCGCCAGCAGTACGACCAGATCGTCAAGTACACCACCGCGCTCCACCTGGGCACCGCAGAGGCCGAGCAGGTACTGCGGCGCTTCACTCGCGGCGGCCCCAAGCACCCCACATATCAGGCGATCGAGGAGTTGGGGCGGGCGGTCAGGACGGCGTTCATCTGCGACTACCTCGCCGATGCCGAGCTCAGGCGTGAGATCAATGACGGGCTGCAGGTCGTGGAGAACTGGAACTCCGCGAACCACGATCTGTTCTACGGCAAGGACGGCGACCTGACCGGGGACGACAAGGAGAGCCAGGAGGTCTCCATGCTCGCCCTGCACCTCCTGCAGTCGGCGCTCGTGCACGTCAATACGCTGCTGCTGCAAGAGATCCTGGCCGAGCCGAAGTGGGCCGACAAGCTCACCGACGTCGACCGGCGGGCCCTGTCCCCGCTGTTCTGGACCCACGTGAATCCATACGGGCGCTTCGAACTCGACATGAGCAACCGGCTCGACATCAGCCTGCCCACGGTGCCCGGCCCGCGCAGCGCACCCGATGACGCCTCGACCGCGCAGACCGGGCCGACGGCTGGTGCGGGCGGCCGCGGGTGAGGTTCGCGCCGAACACGACGGGCGGCCGCCCGCACAGCCGACCGTAGCTGCCGCCGGGTAGAGGCCGGGTCAGCTGCCCGCCCGCGCCGGTGACCCGCCGCGGGCGGGCTGTCCCGGCGCCTTGGGGGCGTACGTACGCAAGGCCGGGACGGGCATCTCGGTGGGCTGGGTGACGGCGATGACCCGGTCGTCGTCAAGGTGCACGGCGAGTGCTTCGTACGGGCCCATGGGTACGGCCTGCCGATACGGCAGGGTGCCGGGTCGGCGCCGCAGTCCGGCGATCAGCCAGGCGAGGCGGGCGCGGGCGTCCCACCAGTACGAGCCCTGCGCGTACGCCCGCAAGGCGGGGTACTCGACGTCGACGTCGTCCACGGTGAGGACCGCGGTCTCGGTGGTGCCGTGGACCGCGATCATCCGGCCCGGCCGCCCGCGGCTCTGCAGCACGCTGCTGAGGCAGCCGACCGCGTACGTACGCGAGGCGGGCACGAAGGTGTCGCCGGGTTCCTCGTCGCAGCGGGCGACGGTGAACACGGTGCGGCCGTCGGCGTAGGCGAGGCGGGCCCAGGCGGAGCGGCCGCCGATGCCCCACCGGCCGCCCTCGGTCTCGGGGTAGTGCTCGCCGGACACCGGGTCGGCGCCGCTCAGGCCGACGAGCCGGTACGGCGTATCGAGGATGACCATGAACGTCTACTTCCCGCACTGGCAGGGCACCGTGACCATCGGCTCGGGGTGGAACGGCTCGCCCGGCTCACCCTTCTTGCCGCGCGGGCCGGTGCCGTTCACCTGCAGCCAGACCCGAACCCGTCGACGACGAGCCGACTACACCGCGGCGAAGTCGACGGCGTTGATACGCCCCCTTACACGCCATAGCGCGATGCCATAGATGAGGTTGAGTGTGGTGGTCGCGCCGATCAGGTACACCTGCAGAGCGGAGCCTTCCAGTTGGGGTGGTGGCGTGACCAACCAGGCGATCGAGGTGGCGTTGCCGAGAAACATGCAGACCGCGATCGGGACAGACTGGCCCGATGTGGAGGAGCGGTTGTGAAGCATGGACAGGAAGAGCCCTGCCATCATCAGGGCGTCAGCAAAGCCTGTGTAGATGGCCCAGTTGTCGTGGTAGTACCGGTGAAACATCTGGTTCAGCAGCAGGATTCCGAAGAACGCCGCTACAAGGGTCAGGCCGAACATCCCGTAGAACAGGCGTGGGGAGATCCCGGGGAACTGCGACGGGCCGTAGCGGAGCACCTGGTAGACGATCACCGTGTCGATGAAGAACCATACATACGAGATCGTCTGCAGGATGCCCGGGAGAGGGGCGATGAAAGCGACGGTGAACTCCCAGGAGATGTTCCCGCACAGGGCAACGACTGGCATGCCGTACGTCTTGTCGCGGAACCCCTGCCGGATGATGAGTACGTACGCGATGGTCCAGAAGAGCCCCGACAGTGCGACCCCGATGTCAAAGCCCAGGCTCTGCAGCATCAAGTTGTCCGACATGTGTCACCCCTGCAGATGTGTGGTCTGAGTTCGGCGGGTCATACCTGTTGCCGTCGGCTGTGAACGTGGTGGGGTAGTTCATCTGCCGGTTGGTTCACGGGCACCGAAGTCACGGCGAGATGGGCCGCCGACTTGCGCCAGTCGCTGCAGGGTTCTTGGGGCCACGGCGTGGGCCAGGTAGGCGAGCGGGAGGTAGCGGGGAAGGTCGATGGTGTTGCGGGGCCTGAGGACGGCGGCGGTGACGGCGGTTGCGACGTGTGGAGCGGTGGTGGTGGGGAGGAAGTCGGCGAGGCGGGGCAGGCGGGATGAGGGGACGTGGTCGCCGAAGAATTGGGTTCCGGTGATGACGCCGGGTCTGACGAGGGTGGCGTGGACGGGGGTTGGGGCGAGTTCGAGCTGGAGGATTCGGGTGTAGGCCTCCTGGGCTGCTTTGGCGGCGGCGTAGGCGGCTGACGGGCCGGGTGCGTAGATGCGGCCGGCGGAGGAGCCGATGGTGATGATGTGTCCCCTTCCGGCAGCGAGCATGGTCGGCAGGCCAGCGGTGACGGCGTAGACCATGGCGTCGTAGGCGGTGCGCATGGTGCGTTCGGCGTCGGCGACAGATGCGTCGGTCACATCTGCCCAGCTGACGAAGGCGGCGTTGTTGACGAGCACGTCGATCCGCCCGGTGGCTTCGTGGGCGGTGGCGATCCACTGTTCGACGGCCGACCGGTCGGTGACGTCCACCCGTTCGAGGGTGACGGCTGTGGGAGCTTGGCTGCGGGCGAGTTGGCTGCGGGTGGTAGCCAGGTTGTTCGGGTTGATGTCGCACCCCCAGACCCGTGCTCCTGCGTCGGCGAAGGCCGTGGCGATGGCTTGGCCAACGCCTGACCCGGCTCCGGTGACCAGGCAGGTGCGTCCTGCGAGTGGGTGAGGAGAGGGGCTGCCCATTGGTCATACTCCGCTGTGAGGCTCGGTCGGGACGTGCCCCAGGTGTCTGGGCCGGTGCACGGCGATCTTCGCGGACTCCGCGATCAGGGCGAGGCGTTGCCGGGTGTGTGCGAGGGCGGGCAGGCGGTCGACCCACTGGGTGATCGTGGCCCGGCCCGGCCGGAGGCGGCCGCTCGCCTGACTAGAGGCGAGGAGCAGCGCGCGGTCGCGCTGCCCGAAGGCGTTGAACCGCACGACGAACGGTGTGTGGACGCTTACCCGCGGGGTGAAGGACAGTTCGGCCAGTGGGCCGTCGGCGTCGCTGACGGCCACTGTGTTGTTCGTCCAGGTGAAGTGGGCCATCTGCTTGGGGATTCCCCAGATCTGCCGCCCGCCCCACAGGGCGGTCGCGCTGTCGACCCAGATGCAGTGGGTCCACAGACCGATGCGGTGTCCGCGGCGTTGAACGGAGACGAGCGCGAACTCGTCGTAGCGCAGGGCTCCTTCCTGGTAGCGGATGAGCAGGGCCGCAAGGGTGTGGGGGATCAGGCAGGTCGTCAGCGGTGACTTGAGGGGAGAGCGTGAGGTCAGCAGAGCGCACCAGATCTGGCCGCTGGCGTGCCATGGGGCGGGCGGGTAGCTGGTGAGTGGGGGCTCGGTCGGGAGGGACATGTCGCTCCTGGCGCTCTGGGGGGGCGGGTGGTTGGGACGGGGTTTGCTCCGGTCCGGGGGCTGGGGCAGGTGGGGACGTGCCGTCAGCCGTGGAGAGCCGCCACGGCGAAAGCGGTCGTGAGGACGGGTGAACCGAAGTGGAAGGGCAGACGGCCGAGCCGGTAGTAGGCGCAGGCCGGCCACGAGCCGTCAGGCCGTTGTTGTGCCAGCAGGAGTGTGCGTTGGCGGGCTTGGTCATGGGCGAGGCCAAGGTTGTCGGCTGTGATGATCCGCAGGGCAAGGTTGAGCGGACCGTTCTCGCCGTCCGGGATCCCTTGCAGGCCTGGGGAGGTGAAGGCGTCGTGCAGTGGGGTGCTGAGGTGGCGGGCGTAGTACCGCGAGCGTGCGCACAAGCGGGATACGGCGTGCAGGCAGGCTTCCGGGGCGGGGTAGTACCGGGTTCCCGAGAGGAAGCCGCCGGAGGTGAGGTGGTCGGCGAGGTACGCCACCGTCGCCTGGACGCGGGCGTCCGAGGAGTCGACCCCGGCAGGCGAGAGATCGAGGGTGTAGAGGATGTTGGCGCAGACGACGGCATCGTGTTTGCGGCCGCGTGGCCAGGCCTGTGGTTCCTCTCCGTCTTCCCAGTAGACCTGGAAGACGCCTGGCCATTCGTCCGGGTCGGTGTCCCGCGCTGGTTCTGAAGGGCCTGGTGGCGTAGCCGAGGACAGCAACTGGGCTATGCCGACGCGCAGTTCACCCTCGGAGAGCAGCCCGTGGGTGAACAGTCCCATCAACGCGACAGAGGTGCAGTCGGTGTCGGCGGCGAACTGCGGGTTGTCGGGGAAGAAGCAGTAGCGTCTACCGCGCCTGGCCGAGTGCACCCAGGGGGCCAGCCGGGCGGACAGGGCGTGTCCTTCGTCGGCTTCGGGCGGCACGTGCGCCAGTGCCAAGCCTGCTCCGGACGCTTCACGCCCGAGGTCGAAGCCCACTTCGACACCGTGGCGCTCGCGCAGGAAGGATCGTGCTTCCTGCCTCGGGATGATCTGTTTGAACAGCGGGTCGACGGCCAGCTGAGCACCGTACCCGTCGTGCCCGTGTTTCTCGTCGGCGAGGAATGTGAGGGCCTTGATCAACGCGTCGTGCTCTGCCACGGAGGCACCGCTGCCGTGGTCCGTCCCTCGCTCGTGTCCGGCCACGGGCAGCGCACTCAACGCGTCACGTTGGTCGGCCGTGCTGCTGGATCTCTCCGGTGTGGTCACCGTCATCGTCCGCACATCGACGACGTCCATGCCGGCGGCCAGGGCCGCCGTGACGCCCTCATCACTGTTTTCGTATGCCAGACAGCGCGCCGGCTCCACCCCCAGGCGTGCCGCAGCCAGGAGGAAGGCGTCCGGGGCCGGCTTGAGGTGCGTCACGTCGCCGCGGCCCACGACGGCGGAGAAGAGCATGCCAAGGCCATTGCGGTCCAGTGCCCGACTGATGGCCTTGCTGTCGTTGGAGGACGCCACCGCAACCGGACTCGACACGGCTGCCACACGCGCCAGGTCCACCACCGTCGGGACGGGCACGGCATGGGTGATGACCGTGCGCCAGTTGCGTGTTCCACGAGCCAGCATCTCCTCGTCGGAGAATGGCGGGGTCCAGTCGAAGTCGCTGCGCAGCTTTCGGCGCAGCTCGGCCGGGTCTGAAAGCGGGGCGGACCGCAGCCACTCCACAGAGACGGCCAGTCCGGCTTCCAACAGCGTGGTGCGGGCCGTTTCGATGTGCATATCCGCTGTGTCGAACAGGGTCCCGTCGAAATCGAAGATGACGGCCTCGTACTGGCTGGTCTTTGCTGGCGGGTCCTTGGGCACTGTCGTCCCTTCTTTCCAGACTGGGGTGTGGCGCCGTGCCGCGTCTGAGCGGGTGTGAGCCTCAGGAATCCCGGCTGGAGGCGGTCGTGGCGATCTGACGCAGCAGGATGTCGGCACCGGGTTGGAGGAGGGTGCCGTCGAGCGCGCGCAGGGCTCGTTGGGCGCGCTCCTTGACAGCTTCCTCCACGGCGTCTCTGGCTCCAGTGGCCACAAGGATGGTGCGGATCCGGTCCGCGCCGTCGGTGTCCAGGTCCGGGTCTCCGATCAGAGCGCGCAGCGTCTTGGCCTGTTCGCCATCGGCCCGCTCGAGAGCCAGAGCACAGAGCATGGTGTGCTTGCCCTCACGGAGATCATCCAGGGTGGACTTGCCTGTGCGAGCGGGGTCACCGAAGACCCCCAGCAAGTCGTCGCGCAGTTGGAACGCCTCGCCCAGCGGCAGCGCGTAGGCACTGAGCGTACGCAGCTGATGGGGAGTGGCCCCGGCGAGTACCGCACCCAGTTGGAGGGGACGCTCGAAGGTGTACTTCGCTGTCTTGTAGCGGACGATGCGCCAAGCGGTGTCGGGATCAGGGTGCTGGTGGGTGCGGCTGGCGCGGAGATCCAGGTACTGGCCGATCAAGGTCTCCGCACGCAGCGCGTTGAGCAGCGGCCATACCACCAGCATCTGCTGGGCAGGCAGGATGGGCTCGTGCAGAAGTTCGTACGACCAGCCGAAGGCCAGATCTCCCAGCAGGATGGCGGCGTTGACGCCCAGCAGGTCAGCGTCGGGGCGGTGGGCGTGCCGGGCTGCCAGGACCCTGTGTGCGGATGGCTGTCCGCGGCGGGTGGCCGAGCGATCCATGATGTCGTCGTGGATGAGCGCGAAGGCATGGAACAGCTCCAGCGAGGCTGCCACGTGCATCACCGTCTCTGGCGGCGCCTGCTCGCGTACGGCCTGCCATCCGGTGACGCACAGCAGCGGACGGATCCGCTTGCCGCCGTCCAGCATCCGGCGCAGCACCTCGGTGAACAACGCCATTTCCGGAAGGGAGCTGGTGTGTTCCTGTTCGTCGAGGAACCTCCCCAGCACGTCGTCGACTCTGGTGCGGACATCTGCCGGGTCCAAAGCGCCAGGCGTGGTCGTGGCTGTCATGTCACGCTCTCCGTTTCCGTCTCGCTCAGGGCCAGGGCCTCCTTGAGCAGCGTCTCGACGATCTGTGTTTCGGGGACGGTGCGCAGTACTTTGCCTTTGCGGAAGATCTGGCCTTTGCCGTTGCCGCAGGACACCCCTAGGTCGGCTTCGCGGGCCTCACCGGGCCCGTTCACCACGCACCCCGTGACGGCGACGCGCAGCGGGTGCGGGAATCCGTCGAAGGCGGCCTCCGCCTGGGAGGCGAGACGGTGGATGTCAACTTGGAGGCGGCCGCACCCGGGGCAGGAGACGATCTCCAGTTTCCGCGGCCGCAGCCCTAGGCCGGACAGAATGTGACAGCCCGCCTTGACCTGTTCGACGGGGTCGGTGGACAGGGAGACGCGGATGGTGTCGCCGATGCCGTCGGCGAGGAGGATCCCGAAGGCGACGGCCGATTTGATCGCCCCTTGGAAGGCTGGGCCTGCTTCGGTGACGCCCAGGTGCAGGGGGTAGTCGCAGCGGCTCGCCAACAGCCGGTTCGCCGTGATCATCGTTCGGGGGTCGTGGTACTTGACCGCAATCTTGATGTCGGTGAAGCCGTGCTCCTCGAACAAGGAGCACTCCCACAGCGCGGACTCCACCAGCGCCTCGGGCGTGGCCCGGCCGTGCTTGGCGAGCAGCCGCGGATCCAGTGTGCTGGCATTCACGCCGATGCGGATCGACACCCCGGCCGCCGCGCCGATCGCGGCAACCTGGTCGTCGAACTTCTTGATGTTACCGGGGTTGACCCGCACGCCTGCGCTGCCGGCATCGAGGACGGCAAAGACGTACCGGGGCTGGAAGTGGATGTCCGCGATCACAGGGATCGAGGACTTCGCGACGATCGCGGGGAGGGCATCGGCGTCGTCCTGGGAGGGAACGGCGACGCGGACGATGTCGCAGTCGGCGGCGGTGACCGCGGCGATCTCCTGCAACGTGGCATCTACGTCGGCGGTGTTGGTGGTGGTCATGGTCTGGACGGACACCTGGGCGCCGCCGCCGATGGGCACCGACCCGACGCGCAGTTGGCGGGTCGGGCGGCGACGCCCCGGGATCTGTGGGGCCTGGATGGTGGGCAGGCCGAGTTCGATCGTGCTCATCACACGCTCCTGGAGGCGGGGGTGGCCGGGCGTGGGACGGGCGCGAGGCGCTGGGCGGGAACGCCCGCCGCATCCGGAAGCAGAGAGTAGTTGCGGGTGCGGGCGCCCAGCACCGCGTTGACGATGCCCTCGGCGCTCAGGCCTGCCTCTTTGAGGAGATGGGGCCGCTCTCCGTGGTCGAGGAACATCCTTCGCAGGCCCAGCCGTATCACCAGGAGGGAATGTTGTGCTTCCTGGAGGGCGTGGAGCACCGCCGTGCCCACCCCGCCCTCGCGCAGACCATCCTCGATGGTGACCACCATCTTGTGCCGTACCGCCACATCCACCAGTGCGGCAGAGACGGGCAGTACCCAGCGCGGATCCACCACCGTGACACCGACTCCCAACTCCTGAAGCCTCGTTGCCGCTTCACACGCCGGATGGACCATCGGGCCCACAGCCACCACCAGCACATCGCGTGTGCCGGCCGGGCTGCGGTGGATGTTGTCCACCCCGTCGACCCGCTCCACCACGGGCAGATCGGACGGGATGCTGCCCTTGAGAAAGCGGAGCAGGGTCGGGCCGTCGTCCACACCGGCCGCCTCGGTCAGGAGTTCCGTCAAGCGTGCGGCATCGCGCGGGGCGGCGATCTGCAAGCCGGGCACATGGGAGAACACCGACAGGTCCCACATGCCGTGATGCGACGCACCATCCGGGCCGGTCACCCCGGCCCGGTCCAGGACAAACGTCACCGGCAGCCGGTGCAGCGCCACATCCATCAGCACCTGATCGAAGGCCGGTTCAAGAATGTGGCGTAGACGGCGACGACGGGGCGCAGGCCGCCCATCGCCAGACCGGCGGCCGAAGTGACCGCGTGCTGCTCGGCGATCCCCACATCGAACACCCGCTCCGGGAAACGCTCCTGCATCCGGTGCAGGCCGGTGGGACGCAGCATGGCGGCGGTGAGGGCAACGATGTCGTCCCGCGCCGCAGCAAGGTCGAGCACGGCATGGGAGAACACATCTGTCCAGGACTTGCGGGACGGGCCCGCCTTCGTACCGGCCGCCCCGGGCGCGGAAGGGAGGGGGCGGCCGGTGGCCGGATCCACGGCGCCTACCGCATGCAGGCAATCCGCGACGTCTTGTTCAGCAGGCGGGTAGTCCTTGCCCTTGACCGTCACCACATGCACCACGACGGGCCGGCGCATCGCCCTCGCCCGGCGCAACACCCGCTCCACCTCTGCGATGTCGTGGCCGTCGACGGGACCGAAGTAGGCGAAACCCAGATCGGTGAAAACATTGCGGCAGGCCCCCAGACCTCCACCGATCCTCAGCTGCTCCAGGTGTGCGGCCAGTGCCCCGGTCGTGGGGGCATACGAGCGGCCGTTGTCGTTCAGCACCACCATCACCGGCCGGTCCTTCGCGCCCCCAAGGTTGTTCAACGCCTCGAAGGCCAGCCCGCCGGTCAGCGCACCGTCCCCCACGACGGCCACCACCGCACGGTCGCCCTCCCCGGCCAGCTGGCGGGCCTTGGCCAGACCATCGGCGTAGGAAAGAGCCGTGGAGGCATGCGAGTTATCCACCAGATCATGCTCCGACTCGGCGCGCGACGGATACCCGGAAAGACCCCCCGCCTGCCGCAACGCGTCGAACTCCTTGTGACGACCAGTCAGGATCTTGTGCACGTAGGCCTGGTGACCGGTGTCGAAGACCAGGCTGTCGCGCGGGGAGTCGAACACCCGGTGCAGTGCCAGCGTGAGTTCCACCACGCCCAGATTCGGGCCCAAATGGCCGCCATTCGCGCACACCTTCTCCACCAGGAACCGGCGGATTTCAGAGGCCAGTTCACCAAGCCGGTGCGCAGGCAGTTCTCTGATTACCGCCGGGTCCTGCGCCACAGAGGGCAGCAACGGTTCTGCAGCAATGGTCTTGCGGGCCATGGCAACCCCTTGCATCCGGGCACCGGCAACAGCGCGAACCCTGACGACAGGCCGCAGACGCAACCTGAATCAGTTCCATAACTGTGCAGGTCAAACACCTGATCAGGAAGGCGTATCGGCACCGGTTGGACGCGTACACGATCTACGAAGTGCGCCCCCGCAAGCCCGACACACCTCCCGCGCGGGCTCACGAGACGCGCACCTCTCCACTGGCGAGCGCCCCCACACGTCTCACTGGCTGCCGAACGACGCAGTACGAGCTCTGCGCAACCTGCTGGTGCGGTAGCTGCCGGACCGGCGGGGCCCAACCTTGACCGTCCGGTCCGGCGGCCGGCTGCGGCCACGAGGCGGCGATGCCGAAAGGGATGCCTCGCTGATGCCGCAGACCTCAACGGCTACGGGTGCTTCGGGGTTACCGGAGCGTCAATTGTTGTCCGCCTACTTCCGCATCTCGCCACCACGGGGGTGAAAGGTCACACCCGTGGTGGCGAGGAGGCGGTGCACGCCACCGTAGGAGCGATTCGTGGCCTCGGCGCTCGAGCGGATGGAAGCACCGCCCTCGTACTGGGCCTTCAGCCCGGCGGCGACCTTGCCACGGTCCGGGCCCGCCATCAGCTTGCGGGCCGGCTTCTTCCTGGACATCGCGGATTCCCTCCCAAGGGGATAGCAGATGCCGCCATGATCGTGCCCGAGGGCGGGCTGCGGTCACTGGTTCCGCCGAACCCGCTGTCAGACCCACCGGTACGGTGACGAGTTCGAAGTCGGCAGTGATGGCGGGCGAGACGCTGGTGACCTGTGTACGGGGCGAAGACGGCGTCCGTCCCGCCGACGCGGGGGTGTTCCGTCCTCGAACTGCACGACGCGGGTGAGCTGGGTGTCCGTCCCGCCGACGCGGGGGTGTTCCGTCTCGCGGCAGGTGATGTCCTTTCGGTGACACGTCGTCCCCACCAGCGTGAGGGCGGTGCTCGCCGCGCGATCACTCACGACGCGCCGTTCCGGCTTGGCATCGTTTTACCCGTCTCACGTCTCGACATCAGGACGTCCAGGGCACGCCATGGCTCCGACTCCGGCACGTTGCCCTCGCGAACCAAGCAGTCGATCACTGCTCGTACGGCGGCCGCGGTCTCAACCGGGATCTCCCGCACGCCGAACACCGTCTCCAGCGGTGCAGTCCCCGCCCGGGTGGGCTCGGCCGTGCCCGCGTCAAACCATCCCACGGCCAGCTCGCCGAGATGCCGCTCGAACACGGTGAGGATCACGCCGAGCGCGGTCGCGCTGTTGCCGATCTTGTACGCGGCCCGCGACGTCTCCAGCGCATCGAGAACCGGCTCGTACTGCTCCAGCCCAGCCACCCACCGCTGATCCGCGGAAGCCGTGGACCACGCAGCATCGAACGCGGCCTCCGCACGCTCCAGCTCATCAGGCAGGAACATCAACTGCACGCTGGCGAAGTCGAGGTTCGCCTCACCCAGCGAAGCGACGTCCACCTTCTCCAGCAGGTCGAGGGACTTGTCGTCCAGGCCCGTGTACTGGCGCCACTCCACCGACTCCAGCTCGTCGTACAGCTCCTTCAGGATCGCCGGGTCATCCTGGCCCGCAATGGCGTTATGAGAGAGCTGGAGTGCGATCTGCCGCTGGCGGGGCAGCGGCTCCTCTATCTGCATCCACCAGATCTGGGGCAGGCCGACCTCGATGGCCGCGAGCGTGCGGTGGTTGCCGGACAGCACGATCAGCCGCCCGCTGCCGGCGTCGTTCCACACCAGCGGCGTCGAGGTCAGGTGCCCGTCCCGCTGGAGTTCGCCACCAGCTGGCGGAACTGCTCGTGAGGCAGGTAGCGCGCGTTGACGTCCAGCAGCATCAGAGTGCGAGGGTCACCCTGCACCATCTGCGGCGGGGCAAGCTGGCTGGTCTCGTCCATGGTCAGACTCCCGTCTGCGTCGTCGTGGTCCGGGCGCTCCACCGCATCGCCCACATCCCAAAGGCGTCAGCGAGCGTGTGCCCGCCCATCGCCCCCTGGTACAGGAGCTGGTACTTCCAGCCGTCCTCGTTCGACGGGCCGCGTTTGGTCAGCCTCAGCAGCCCGCGGTACTTCATCGACACCGGGTTGTTGCCGAACGCCATCGTCGACACCGCCCCAATCCGGCGCGAGAACGCCCGCTGGCACAGCAGCTGCGCCTCGGCGCTGGTGGCCGCGAGCACGCGGTCCGGGAAGTGCTCCAGCACCTCCTCGATGCGGTCCAGCTTGGTGTCCCGCTCGGGGTCGGGCGACTCCTTCCACGTCTTCGTGTGCTGGAAGGTGATCTGGTGCCGGAGCAGCAGCGTCCGCAGGGCCTCGCGGCCGATCCGTATGCACCGTCCCGGGGCTTTGCGTAGGTAGGCGGCGAGTTTCCGGATGGACCAGCGGGTGAACGGCAGGCCGAGCACACCCAGGCGGGTGGCCGCGGTCTGCACGACGAAGTCCTCGTCGTCACCGGCGAGCAGGCGGGGACGGCCTCCCGCCCACCGAGGATCCAGGCAGGCCAGCCCCTTGTCGTTGAAGGCGTGGATCACGTCGCGGACCGTGTCCTCGTCGGCCTGCATGAGCCGGGCGATGACCGGAGCTGTGTTCCCGCCGGCCGAGGCCAGCACGATCAGCGCTCTGCGGTAGCGGACCGCGTTCGTGCTGCCGCGGCGCACGATCCGTTGCAGCTTCTGTTCCTCCTCGTCGGACAACCACCGGGCCCGGACCGGTTGTTCCATCCCGGCCTCCCCTCGTTAATCGGACACCTCGCCCCATCCAGCCGGCACGCAGCAGGGATTCTCACGAGCAGGGCTGGATGGTGATGCGGCAGGAATGACAACAGGAACGTGACGCGGGTCACCGGTAAACGGTGACAGGGTGTTGTCGCGGACGGCTGCGATGGTCGACGCATGACGATCACCGATGAGGACTGCCTCGCCGAAACCCTGGCATTCAACAAGCAATTCAAGGCCACGGCCGCGAGCCGCCCGGCGCGCGAGGAGACGCCCGATGCAACCATGCTGGCCGCCCTGCGGCGCAACCGGCTCGGCGGCGACACGCCACCGGTGCGACTGCCGCAGGGCCAAGACCGCGTCGTTGAGGGCGGGGTGAAGGTACGCGTCTTCGTCCCGGAGCACGTTGACGGCGTGTACCTGCACTTCCACGGAGGCGGCTGGACGTTCGGCTCCGCGGACGGGCAGGACGAAAGACTGTGGCGACTGGCCGAGCAGACCCGGCTCGCCGTGATCAGCGTGGACTACCGCCTCGCACCGGAGCACCCCTTCCCCGCCGGACCCGACGACTGCGAAGCGGCCGCCCGGTGGCTGGTGAAGCACGCCGCGACCGAGTTCGGCACCGAGCGACTGCTGATCGGCGGTGAATCGGCCGGCGCCCACCTCAGCGTCGTGACGCTGCTGCGCCTTCGCGACCGGCACGGCATCACCGGCGCCTTCCGGGCCGCCCACCTGCTCTTTGGCCCCTACGACCTGTCGATGACACCCAGCCAGCGATCGTTCGGCTCCAAGCGGCTGCTGAGCAACACCGACACCCTACGGCGCACCTATGAGCTGGTCACCCCCGGCATGGACGCGGAACAGCGCCGTGCCCCCGAGGTCTCACCGCTGTTCGCCGACCTTGCAGGTCTGCCGCCCGCCCGGATCGTCGTCGGCAGCGAAGATCCACTGCGGGACGACTCGCTGTTCCTGGCCGGGCGGTGGCAAGCGGCGGGCGCGCCCGTGCAGCTGGGCGTCGTCGCCGGCGCCATGCACGGCTTCACCCTCTTCCCGCTGACCATCACCGAACGGGAACAGCGCCGCGAACGGCACTTCCTGTCCACCACGGGCCGGTAGCGTCGCCGGCATGAACCGCACCGCCCGGCTGTACGCGCTGGTGGAAGAGTTGCGCGCGGTGGCGCCGCGGCCGCTGACAGTCGCGGCGCTCGCCGCGCACCTCGAGGTGAGCACGCGCACGGTGCAGCGCGACCTCCAGGCACTGATGGAGACCGGCGTCCCGGTGCGCACCACACCGGGACGCGGCGGGGGCTGGTCCATCGACCCGGCCATGACCCTGCCCCCCATCCACTTCACCGCCGAGGAAGCCTCGGCCCTGGCCGTCGCCCTCGCCGCGACCGACGCCTTCGCCCCGTACGCCGGGGCGGCCCGCACCGCAGCCCAGAAGATCGCGGCCTCGATGACCGGCCCCGCCTCAGCGGCGGCACAGCAACTGGCCACACGGATCGTTGCGCTGCCCGCGCCCTCCGACGCCGCAGTCCGCACCGCCGTGGAACAGGCCCTCACCACCCACACGGTCCTGCGGCTGTCCTACACCGACGCCGCAGGACGCGAAAGCGAGCGCCTGGTGGAACCGGCCGGACTGCTCACCGCCGACGGCCGGTGGTACCTCATCGCCTGGTGCCACACGCGACAGGCCGGCCGGGGCTTCCGGCTGGACCGCATCACAGCAGCGACTCCGACCACCGAGCAGGCACGCCCCCACGACCTGACCGAACTCCTGCGCGGATCGGCCGCAGCCGACGCGGTGCAACCCACCACGCTGGCTCCGCTCACACCCCCGTCTTGAGAAACACATGGCACCACTCCGGTGAAGCATTCCGGTCACGGCACTAGCGTCCACGCCTCACCTTCACGCCACGCTTCAGGGCCTCACTTGCCATTCGCCTGCACCCCGGCCACCGCGCTGGCAGTGCATTTCCCCATGACAGCCAGCACGAGTCCCGGCACGGTCGCCGGTGATCACAGCTGAGGCCAAGATCCCGACCATACGCGTACCAGGAACTCCGACACTGGACCTTCACCTTCAACACCTATTCGCGCAAGTCAGCGTGGTGTGGGCAGGTGTACCACCAGCAGAGAAGAACCTGCAGGTCGAAGCCCCCTCCACCTAGTTGCGGCCGCTCGGATCGCTCACCCGGGAGGCCGACCGGTTGCAGCCAGGCGATCACGTGGAGCGTTTCTCTACCACTTGATCCACGGCCCACCCAAACCGCGTGCTGCAACGGAAGCTCGGACGTTCCTGACACCTTTGATCTCTAAGGACCGTGCATGCCCACCCAGTTCATGAACGTCAAGCAGACCGCCCAGTACCTGAACATGTCGATCACATGGGTGTACCGAGACGCACCGAAACTCGGGCTCGTTCCCTACAAGTTCGGGCGCGGTCGCAGCGCGAAGCTGCAGTTCAAGATCAGCGATGTGCAGGCCTGGGCTCAGCAGCAGAAGCTCGGATGAGCCCTCACTCACGCTCGAGTCCTGGCCGCCGGCGCGGCCAGGACTCGTTGCCGTGTCAGGCCGCAAGTGCCATGTCCAGCACCTGGGCCGCCTTGCCGATCGATCCCGGCAAGAGGTGCCGATAGATCTTGAAGGTGACGTCGACGCTCTTGTGCCCCATCCACTCGGCAACGTCCGTGATCGGGATGCCGTTGCTCAGGCAGTTCGAGGCGTAGAAGTGACGGTTCCCGTAGAGGACCATCCCCTGCGGGACGTCCACCTCGCCCGACGCCCTGATCCGGCGCCACTGGTTGTCCATCCCCCAGTGCGGATACGGCTTGCCGGGGTCGGTCGGCTGACGCAGCAGGTAGACGTCCATAGTGCCGTACTTCTCGGCATACCACTCGATCGTCCGCCTGATCCGTGCGGGTAGGGGCACGTCACGGTACTCCCCTGCCTTGCGGTGTTTGAGCGGCCCGTACTGGCGAGTCGAGAGGATGACCTGCTCGGTGATCCGGTACACGTCGTCGGCGACGATGTTCTTGAGGTTCACCGCAGCCGCCTCGCCATTCCGCAGGCCGCAGCCGCTCATCAGGTCGACGATCAACATGAACGCGTCGTCGCCGGCGGTTCGTATCGCGCGCAGTTGTTCGAGGGACGGGATCACCGCACGAGCCGGGTCGTACTGCGGCGGCTTGACCCCTGCCACCGGGTTCTCGGAGTAGATGCCGAGGCGATGCGCATCCAGGAGGATCGCGCGCAGCTTGTCGAAGGCGTTGGCCTGAGTGGCCAGTCCTGCTCCCGCGCGCTCCAGCGTGCGGATGAAGCCGTCGACCACCTTGTGGTCGAAGGAGTTCATCCTCCGGCTGGCCAGCGCCGGGTAAAGGTGGTGCAGCAGGAGCGAGTCGAGGTGCCGGAGCGACGAGACGCCAGATGCCGTTGCCCGGCCTTCCACTCCTCGACATACTCCTCGAACCGCATCGTCCCGTACTTCTGGATGCGCTCCGCCTTCGACTGGGACCGCGACGCAGCCGCCTTCTTCTCGTTGTAGATCTCCAACAGGCGCTCGATGGCCCTGTCCTGCGTCGCGAAGCCGGCCTCCTCCGTCTGCCTGCCCGCCGCGTTGCGATACCGGATCTTGTACTCGTGCCGGCACTTCGACCAACGGGACTCAGGGTGTTCGCAGTCCTTGAAGAAAGTGCCCATACCGCGTGCGAGCGTGCGTGCCGCCATGTCGTGCTGACTCCTCGGCGTCCGACGCTGACCTTTTGCTGACGCCCGAGGGTCTTCGATACCTCTGACCTGGGAAGAACCGCCGAATCCGTGATATGTGGTGGAACTTCGTAGGGCGTACGCAGGACGACATCAAACAGGCCCGGGAGGAGTGGATGAGCGGGTCGAGATTTGGGGAAGTGAAAGGGTACGACGGGGATCGGTTGGCGGCACCGGAGCTTCCCTCTGTGCCGCTGAAACCGCGCGGCCGGGTGCGCTGAGCCGGCATCCGTTGTCAGCTTTGATCGGACTGATGCTGACTCAATGCTGACTTTACTGACAAACCCCGTTTGCACGGTTCCAACAAACCCGATGCCACCTCCGCCTGCCCGGAGAGCGACACGGCAGGAACCTACTGGACTCGTACTTGTCTGGGCGCAGGCCCCGCGTCGTAATACGTGCTCCTTCACACCCGAGGCGCGAGGCTCTGCTGAGTCACAGCCAGTCGGGACGCGTTTGCCCCTCGGAGGGAGAAGTTCGGCTGTCCGGCTCAGACGCGCGGTGCCCGTGGAGGAGGACGTGGTCAAGAACTCGGCCCTCGCCGAGTGGCGTCCGGACGTTCTCGACGTCCGCCGGATCGTCTGACCGGTTTCCCCCCTCCCCTCCCCTCTCGCTCCCCCCTTCGGGCCTTCGCGCTGCTCGGCGCGGCCATCGTCGACCCAAGAGCACACAGGTCGGGTCACTGTTCGCCTGCCTGGACGGTGCCGCGCAGCTGCGTGATCGCCTGCCAGAGGTCATCAAAGGCGCGACTTTCCTCCTGCGGGGAGGGACGGGCGGAGTCGAGAACGCTGTCGCGTCGTCCCCTCAGCCGGCATAGGCGTCGAAGCAGGCAAGAACGTCCTGGATCAGCTGTTCCTGTGATGGGCTGGAGGGAGCGTTCTGGGAGGACATCTACGGCATTTTCCTCGGTTGGAGGGCTGTCAGATCGCTTTCAGCGGTCTCCGAAGATCTCTTTCACTTCTCCCACTGCGTAGTACACCAGCACATAGCTGGCGGCCGGATCCGCCCACCACAACCCGGCCAGGGCGTTGAGAACCAGACCGAGCAGCACCGCGGCGGCCAGCAGCCCGTCGATCAGGGTGACCCGGCCCTCCGTCTTCAGCACCGGGTTGTCCAGTGCGGCACCGGTGCGGGCCTTGCCGAAAGCCAGAGTGAACATCACCACCGCGGTCACCGCAGTCCACACGATCCCCAGCGGCGAGTGATGCGGACGGAAACCGCTGGCCAGGACCCACGTCGACTGCACCAGCAGATACGCCGCCAACAACGCGAACCCGGCACCGATCAGCCGCAGGGCACGGCGCTGCCTGTCCTCACCAGTGCCGGACAACTCCCAGATCACCACAGTCGAGGCGCCGATCTCGATCAGGGAATCCAGGCCGAACCCGGTCAGCGCCACTGACTTCGCCGCAACCGCCGCCACGGCCAGCACCACAATGCCGACCACGTTCCAGCCCAAGGTCACGTATTCCAGCACGAAGCCCCGGCGCAGCAGGGACTTGCAGGAGATCTCGTTCACGTCGCTCACCCGGCGAGTCTCCCAGCAGTCCCACACCGCAAGGGGCCTGGGGCGGCTCCCTGAGCGGCACAGAGACATCAGAAACCGCGCTTCACCGAACCCCCGGTTCGGGTGTCTGAGCTTCGAGCGACATCACTTCACAGTGACATCGCTCAACCGCCAGTGCTTCACCTGACTCCCGAACTCATGTCGAAACGACATCCACGGACACTGACACAGCCATGAGCCCGTACTCACTGAAGCCTGTAGGCTCTGCCGCTCCTGGTCGCCTACGCGTCAGTGCGGCGGAAACTTGCAATCCCGCCCACCACGCCGTGGGTGCCGGTGGGGAAGTGGCTGTCCGTGACGGATGCGCAGGACTGGGCGAGCGCGGCACCGCGCGGGCTTGTGCCCGGTTCGCCGATGAGGGCCAACCGGGCCGTGCATCCTCTCGAACGAGCCTGGCCGGCCTGGTGAATGGCGCAGGCTGGGCATCAGTCGCCAGTGCTGTGCCGTCGCGCCGGCTCCGAGGTCGGGCCGTATCCGCCTCCGCCCGGAGTGCGGATGACGAGTGTGTCTTCGGCGGTGACGTCTGCCGTGTCGTATCCGCGCAGGGGTGTGGTCGTGCCGTCAGCGCGTTCGATGAGGTTTTCGCCGAGGGCGCCGGGGTGGCCGCCGGCCATGCCGTAGGGCGGGATGCGGCGGTGGCCGGAGACGACCGCGAGGGTCATCGGTTCCAGGAAGCGGAGCCGACGTTCGACGCCGCACCCGCCGCGCCAGCGGCCGGCGCCCCCGCTGCCCGCACGGATACGGAACTCCTCCACCCGTACCGGGTAGCGCCATTCCAGGATCTCGGCGTCGGTGAGGCGGGAGTTGGTCATATGGGTCTGGACGGCGTCCGCGCCGTCGAAGCCTTCGCCTGCGCCGGAGCCGGAGGCCACGGTCTCGTAGTACTGCACGTGGTCGTTGCCGAAGGAGAGGTTGTTCATGGTGCCGGAGCCCTCTGCCTGGGCGCCCAGCACGGCGTACAGGGCGCCGGTGACGGCCTGGGATGTCTCGACGTTGCCGGCGACAGTGGCGGCCGGGTGGACGGGCGCGAGCATGCAGCCGTCGGGGATTCGGACGTCCAGGGGCTTCAGGCAGCCACTGTTGAGGGGGATGTCGTCTGCGACCAGGGTGCGGAAGACATACAGCACGGCCGCCATGACGACGGACGTGGGGGCGTTGGTGTTGCCTGGCTGCTGGGGTGAGGTTCCGGTGAAGTCCAGTACGGCGCTGCGGGATGCGTGGTCGACGCGCTGGGCGACCTGGATGACGGCGCCGTTGTCCGTCTCATAGCGGTACTCGCCGTCGTGGAGGGTGGCGATGATGCGACGCACCGATTCCTCGGCGTTGTCCTGGACGTGCCGCATGTAGGCGTGGACGACGTCGAGACCGAACTGGCCGATCATCGCCCGCAGTTCGCGGATGCCCTTGTTGTTGGCGGCGATCTGGGCGCGCAGATCGGCGAGGTTGGTGTCCGGGTCGCGCGACGGGTAGCGGGCGGTCGTCAGCAGATTGCGGGTTTCGCTCTCGCGGAAGTGGCCGTCGCGCACGAGCAGCCAGTTGTCGAACAGGACGCCTTCCTCGTCGATGGTGGTGCTGAAGGCGGGCATGGATCCGGGGCTGATGCCGCCGATCTCGGCGTGGTGGCCGCGCGAGGCGACGAGGAAAAGGAGACGTTCGCCCGGTTCGTCGAAGACCGGGGTGACGACGGTGATGTCGGGCAGGTGGGTGCCGCCGTGGTACGGGTCGTTGATGGCGTAGACGTCGCCGGGCTGCAGCGAGCCGGTGTTGCGGCGCAGCACCTCCTTGATGGACTCGCCCATCGACCCCAGGTGGACGGGGATGTGGGGCGCGTTGGCGATGAGGTTGCCCGCCGGGTCGAACAGGGCGCAGGAGAAGTCGAGGCGTTCCTTGATGTTGACCGAGTGGGCGGTGCTCTGCAGCCGGACGCCCATCTGCTCGGCTACGGACATGAAGAGGTTGTTGAAGACCTCCAGCATCACCGGGTCGACGCTGGTGCCGACCGCGACACGGGACGGGCGGGGCCGCGAGCGGGTCAGGAGGAGGTCGCCGTGGGTGTCGGCGGTGGCCCGCCAGTCGGGGTCGACGACGGTGGTCGCGTCCGGTTCGGCGATGATCGCCGGGCCCTTGACGTTGTCGCCGGGGCGGAGGTCCTCGCGGCGGAACAGGCGGGTGGGCTGCCGGCGGCCCTGGGTGAACATCTCCACCGTGGCGGCCGGGCGCAGCGGGCCGTGCCGCGGGGACGGGGCGGTCACCGTGTCGGTGGTGGGCGGGCCGGAGGAACCGGTTGCCTCGGCGGCGACGGCCTCGACGACCAGTGGCTTGTTCATGGTGAAGCCGTAGCGGTCCTGGTGATCGCGTTCGAACGAGGCCCGCATACGGTCGGCCGTGTCCAGCGCGACGGGCAGGGAGAAGTCGGTGCCCTCGTAGCGCAGCAGCGCGCGGGCGGTGGTGCGCACGGTTTCCTGCGGCACGCCGTCCTCGCACAGCTGTGCGCGGGCCCGTTGCTCCAGTTCGGCGCGTACGGCCGTGACGCGGGCGGCCGTCTCCGGCGCATCGAGCGGGGCCTCGACGGAGCGTTCGCGCAGCGCGACCGCGTCGGCCATGCCGATGCCGTACGCGGAGAGCACTCCCGCCAGCGGCGGGACCAGGACGGTGTCGATGCCGAGCCGGTCGGCGACCGCGCACGCCACCTGGCCGCCCGCACCGCCGAAGCTGACCAGCCCGTAGCGGGTGATGTCGCGGCCGCGCTGGACGGAGATCTTCTTGACGGCGCCCGCGATGTTGAGGACGGCGATGTCGAGGAAGCCCGCCGCGACCTCCTCCGGACTGCGGCGCTCACCGGTCGCGATGGCGGTCTGTTCGGCGAGATCGGCGAAGCGGGCGCGGACCGCCTCGCCGTCCAGCATCCGGTCGCCTGCCTTGCCGAACACCCGGGGGAAGAAGGCGGGTTGAATGCGGCCGAGCATGACGTTGGCATCGGTGACGGTCAGCGGCCCGCCCCGCCGGTAGCAGACCGGGCCGGGGTCCGCACCGGCCGAGTCGGGGCCGACGCGGTAGCGCATGCCGTCGAAGTGCAGGATGGAGCCGCCGCCCGCGGCGACGGTGTGGATGTCGGTCATCGGCGCGGTCATGCGCACCCCGGCCACCTGCGTGCCCAGCACCCGCTCGATCTCGCCCGCGAAGTGGGAGACGTCGGTGGAGGTGCCGCCCATGTCGAACCCGATCGCCCTGCCGCAGCCGGCCCGGGTCGCGGCCCGCGCCATGCCGACGACGCCGCCGGCCGGGCCGGAGAGCACGGCGTCCTTGCCCCGGAAATGCCCGGCCTCGCGCAGACCGCCCCCGGACTGCATGAACATCAGCCGCACGCCCTGCAGTTCGCTCGCCACCTGGTCGACATAGCGGCGCAGGATGGGCGAGAGGTAGGCGTCCACCACCGTGGTGTCACCGCGCGGCACCAACTTGATCAGCGGGCTGACCTCGTGCGAGCAGCTGACCTGTGGAAAGCCGATCGCTCGGGCGGCCTCGGCGACGGCGGCCTCATGGCCGGGGTGACGATAGCCGTGCAGAAAGACGACCGCGGCGCTGCGATACCCCTCCTCGTACGCCGCCCGCAGCGCATCGCGGGCGCCGTCCAGATGGAGCGGGCGGACCGGCTCGCCGTGCGCGCCGATCCGCTCCTCCACCTCGATCACCCGGTCGTACAGGGCCCGCGGGAGCAGAATGCGGCGGTCGAAGATGCGCGGCCGGTTCTGGTAGGCGATGCGCAGGGCGTCCCCGAAACCCCGGGTGGTGACCAGGACGGTCGGCTCGCCGGTGTGGGTCAGCAGCGCGTTGGTGGCGACGGTGGTGCCCATCTTCACCACCTCGATCCGGTCGGCCGGAATCGACTCATCCGGCTCCAGCTCCAGCACCTGCCGGATCCCGGCGACCGCCGCGTCCCGGTACGCCTCCGGGCGCTCGGACAGCAGCTTGCGGCTGACCACCCCGGCCTCGGGGGTCACCGCCACGACATCGGTGAAGGTGCCGCCCCGGTCGATCCAGAACTGCCAGCGACCCGTCATGAACTCATTGTGCGCCCGCCCGCCACCGCACAAAGGCCGACGACACCGGGCCGCGAGGCGCTCTCGGGTCCGAGCGGCCCTCCTGCGCGGCGCGCTACGGAATGACGATTCCGCGTTCCCGTGCTGCGCGGTGAGGCGCCAGCCCGGGCAAGGTCGCCCGTGTGGGGCGCTGGCCGACGGGCTTGGCTCGGCCCGTCCAAACCCGCAGCTGAGGCGACGTAGTCCGGGCCGTGAGGAGGCCGACCAGGCGTCCGTGCGGATCCGTGACCGGCAGTGCGTCGAGGTGCTCCTGCGTCATCACGGCTGCCGCCCGTGGAAGGGGGTTCTCGGGGTGAACCACGACGGTCCGGCGGGCGTGCACGAGGTCGCGCACCTTGCGACCGGACAGCACCGCGGCCGGGGCCGTGCACCGGCACCTGTCGCCGCCCGCCAAGCCCGGGCCGCCGCGCGAACCGCCCGCGCCTCCGTCCCGACAACCGCAGCCGCTCGGCGGACGGTGGATGTTCTGGTGGATCCTGATGACACTCGTCATGACACTCGTCGTCGTCCTGCTGCTCTCGCACGCCCGCTCCGAGCCGCACACGACGTCACTGTCCTACAGCGACTTCGTCGGCAAGGTCGGTGCCAGCCAGGTGCAGACGGTCGACATCAACGACAAGGGAGCGGTCAGCGGCACCCTGAAGGACGGCACGAGGTTCACCACCCAGCTCCCCACCGCGCTGGGCACCGGGGCTCAGTTGCAGCAGCACCTGACCTCCCATCATGTGCAGATCAAAGCCAGCCAGAGCAGCAGCGGAGGCGGCAACATGGTTGTCCGTGCTCTTCTCGTTCCTGCCGTTCCTGCTGCTGATCGGCTTCTTCGTGTGGATGGGACGCCGGGCCGCAGGGCCGCTGACCGGCGGACCGAGCGCCATCGGACGCTCACGGGCGAAGATCATCGAGGCGGAGCGGCCCACCACCGGCTTCGACGACATCGCCGGCTACGACGGGGTCAAGCAGGAGATCAGCGAGGTCGTCGACTTCCTGCGCAATCCCGCCCGGTACACCGCCGCAGGCGCCAAAGGTCCCCGTGGCGTGATCATGGTAGGGCCACCCGGTACCGGCAAGACCCTCTTCGCGCGAGCGGTTGCCGGCGAGGCGGACGTGCCGTTCTTGTCCATGACCGGCTCCGCGTTCGTGGAGATGTTCGTCGGGGTCGGTGCCTCCCGGGTGCGCGACCTGTTCGACCAGGCCCGCAAACGCGCACCGTCGATCATCTTCATCGACGAGATCGACGCGCTCGGGTCACGTCGCAACGGCGGGGCACGATTGGGCGGCAACGACGAGCGCGAGCAGACCCTCAACCAGCTGCTGTCCGAGATGGACGGCTTCGACCAGTCCAGCGGCATCGTCGTCCTCGCCGCCACCAACCGGCCCGACGCCCTCGACCCGGCCCTGCTGCGCCCGGGGCGCTTCGACCGCCAGGTCACCGTGCCGCTGCCCAACCAGGCCGAGCGGGCCGCGATCCTCGCCGTCCACGCCCGGGACAAGACCCTGGCTCCGGACGTGGACCTGGATGCCGTTGCTCGCGCCACACCGTCGTCCTCGACGTCCTGCGCCAGGAACGCAGCCAGGCGGACGGGAAAGGCGAAGACCACGCCGTCAACGCGTCATTGCCCCCTGCGCGTCCAGAGCCGGAGGTTCGCACTCCTCCTCGGTGATCGACCGGCCGCGATGTGCTCGGGCGGGGGTACTGGAGCAGGTGTCGTGAGCCGGCCCGACACGGCGTTGGATCCAGATACGGCGGAGCCGTACCCGAGCACGGCCCGGATACCCTGGCTCCATGTCTGCGCGACCCAACTCCGGGGCCTCCCCGCTCCGTCCCGCCGGGCAAGAGCCGAACGCCCGACTGCTCACCGAGACCATCACCCGGCTGCATCGCGCGCTGCACTCCTCGATGATCCGCACGGACTATCCGCGGGAGACTCTCCCCATGGCCCAGGTCGAGGTGCTCCAGGTACTACGGGAACACTCTCCCGCGCACATCAGTGACCTGACCGCCCGCCGGCACCTGGCACCCAGCACGGTCAGTGGACTGATCAGCCGGATAGTCGGCGCCGGGCTGGTCGCGCGTGACGTCGACCCGGTCAACCATCGGTCCTCCGTCGTCACCCTCACCGCTGCCGGCCGCGAGAGGCTCGCCACCTGGACCAGAACCCACAAAGATCCCATGGATACCGCCTACGCCGGCCTCGACGACACCGAGCGCGCGGTGATCGCGGAGGCACTGCCCGTGCTTCTCCGGCTCGCCGAGCACCTCGACGAACAAACCTACGGCTCTGGCTTGAGCTGAAGCCCATGCCCCGAGCTCGACGGGGGCGCGCTTGTTCCTGGCTGGCCGGCGAGGGGTGCCGGCCGTGGATCCCTCGAACGGTTCCAACCGGACGACCGGCGTGACGCGAACTGTGGATCAGTCGTCAGTCGTGTGCTGGAGCGATGTCTCCTCGGTCGGGCCGTATCCGCCTCCGCCGGGAGTGCGGATGACGAGCCTGTCCCCGGCGACGACGTCAGCCGCGTCGCAGCCGCGCAGGGGTGTGGTCGTGCCGTCCGCGCGTGCGATGAGGTTTTCGCCGAGAGCACCGGGGCGGCCCCCGTCCATGCCGTAGGGCGGGATGCGGCGGTGGCCGGAGACGACTGCGACGGTCATCGGTCCAGGAAGCGGATCCGGCGTTCCACGCCGCATCCGCCGCGCCAGCGGCCCGCGCCCCCACTGCCCTCACGGACGCGGAACTCCTCCATCCCTACCGGAGCCGGAGGCCACGGTCTCGTAGTAGTGCACGTGGTCGTTGCCGAAGGAGAGGTTGTTCATAGTGCCGGAGCCCATCTCTCAGTGACATCGAAAGGCATCACCCGAACCTTTGCCGGCCTCCAAGTCGCCGCCACCGAAGCGTGGCTCAGCCGGGTACGGTCCGGCCAGCACACCTCTCTCGACAACCGCGTCGGCCGGAAACTCGGCACAGAGGTAGCCGACTTGGTGGCAGGTCACCTCTGACCGCCCGTAGCGGGCGCCATCGGTGCCTTCCCGCAGGTGCTCACCCGTCAGGCCGTCAGGGTTGGAGGGGCACGGCACCGCGGTAGCCGTGGGTGGTGATGTGTTCCGCCATCTCGGTGTACGCGGCGGACTGGTCGGGGACGGTGGTTGCCAGGCCGTCGACATAGCGGTTGTACATGCAGAACGCCGCCGCGATCAGGACGGTGTCGTGGATCTCTCTGTCCGTCGCCCCGGCGGCACGGGCTGTCTTGATGTGCTCGTCGGTGACCGCGCGGCCGCCTTCCTGAACCGCATCGGCCACGGCGAGCAGGGCCTTGAGCTTGTCGGAGACGGGCGCTGCGGCCGGGTCGGTGCGGACCTGGTCGACCAAGGACATGCCCTGGTCCAGCTGGGCGGCGGCGAACGCGGCGTGGGAGTCGGTACAGAATGAGCAGCTGTTGAGGTGGGAGACCCGGGCGGCGATCAGCTCCCGCTCGCCCTGGCTCAAGGCGCTGGGCCCGCGCAGCAGGACCTCGGCCAGCTCGCTCAGCGGTGCGGCCGTCTCGGGTCGGAAGGCGAACAGCGACACGATCCCGGGCAGGTCATTGCCGAGCTCGATGTGCGGCATGCGCGGCTCCTTCAGCCGGTTTCCGACAAAGTTCTGACGCAACGTCATCCTTCTCCTCCACGGCCGCGCCGAAACCGCACTCCGCAGCGCCGGCCCCAGCGGACCCTTCGGGACCGATGCTCGCGTCAGGAGTGCTCGGTGTGCTCGGCCAGCACGGTGAACGGCTCGATGGTGGCGACAGCCGTCCTCGGCAGACCGGCGAGTGCCAGGCCGACCGGGTTCTTCGAGGCAAGGGCTTGGCGGTGCAGCTCCCAGCTGGTGAGGCGGTCGTTCTCCAGGACCAGCGGTTCGGTGGTGGTGAGCGTCACCGGCCCTCCCCCCAAGGCGCCCAGGCCCAGGAGCCCCGGCAGCACGTGTTCGACCTCGACGGTGAGGCGGGGGCAGACCAGGCGCAGTTCATAGCGCGGTGCCTTGGTGTCGGCCAAGCGCAGAGTGCTGGCCGGGAGCGAGCGGGGGTCGGCCTCCTCGGTGATGGTGATCCGGCCGAACCGGGCGCTTTCGCCCTGCATCCGGTGTTCCAGCACCCGCAGTCGGCAAGACCTGCCCGAGTCGGCGGGGTCGGCCTCGACACGCAGCCGCATCGTGCAGTCGATGTCGGCGGTGCCCGACCCGGCCAGGGTGCGCAGCACCACCCCGCGTGCCGTGCTGGAGCACCGGATCTCCTGCCCCGTGCGTGGTAGCGAGGCATCGGCCGCATACGTCTTCGAGGGCGCCGCCCACCAGGCACCCGCCACGAGCGCGGCGGCCCCCGCGGCGGTGAGGAAGCCTCGACGGTCGGCAGTTACATGATCAGCTGAATTCATGCCCCGGAATCTAAGGGGTGGATATACGACTGTTCCCCGTACGGCGCCGGTGTGGCGGGCATTCCGCCCGACCGGACGAAACACGACCGCACGAGGCGCGGCTGGACTGCTGCCCGCAATACCCGTCCCGCGGACCGCTACCCCTGCCCGGTGCACGGTTGGCCTCGGCCCGCCCACGCCAAGGCGATAGCACTTGCCCCCGGATCTGACGGAAGTCCCGGCCCGCGCATCTAGGTCCGCAGCCCTCAAGGGTTACCGCAGCCGGGGACGGGGATACTCAGGGGACATTGCGGATCGGCCAGGAGGGGCCGAGAACCGAGCATGGCGTGGTGGACGCCGTCGCCTTTCAGTCGGCAGTCGCGAAGGATCTTCCAGCCCTGCATCCGGGCGAAAACGTGCTCGACGCGGGCGCGGACCTTTCGGTGGGATGCGTTGTGTTCCTCTTTCCAGGCCGGGAGTTCGGCCCGGCCGCGCTCGCGACGGTGCGGGATGACCAGGCCGGTGCCCCGGTAGCCGCCGTCCGCGATCACGGTCGTCTTGCCGACCGCGCCCTTTGCGCCGGACAGTTCCCGTGCCTTGCAGTCATTGCGGTTGCCGGGCAGTGGTCGGCCGACGGCGACGACGAGCCGGGTGTCGGCGTCGATGACGACCTGGTGGCTGGTCGAGTACCTGTAGTTCTCATAGCTCTTCGGTGAGCCCGAGCACGTTCACGCAAGGGGTGCCGTGCGAGGTGGAAGCCTGCCCCACGTGGTCACAGCGGCACTCGATCACGCCCGAACGATGGGCCCTCAGCACTTGCTCGACCAGGAAGTACATGTCGAACAACCCGAATCCCGCTTGGTGACCATTGCGGCCGGGCCGGGGTCGGGGAGGTCGGCCACGGCGACGCGGGCCAGCCCGGACCACTGGGCGTCGTCGCGATCGGCGACGTGCAGCAGGACCTGCGGCCGGTGTCCGGCGAAGTGGCTGACGGAGTACGCTTTGACGGCACGCGGATCTATCCGGGTGCCGTCGATCTCGACGTCGGCTCGATCGCCCTTCGCGGTGATTTCAACGCGCCGGGGCGTGTCCTTGTCGGTCATGTGATCCATTCAGCCGACGCTAACCGGCCTGTCGGACATCACCCGGGCGGCCGGACTGCTCAGTTGGCCTCTCTGAGCCTCATAGTTGGCCCGCAGTGCGATTGAGCCGCTCACTCCGGCGCAGCCTTGGGGACGCGAGCGCCGGTGTCACCCGAACGGGATGGTGGCGCGTGCAGTGCGTTGGGCAGTGTCCTGCCGATCATCTGAGATCGACGCGGGAGGGATTGCCGGATGAGGATTTCACGACGGCTTGGCGTAGTGGCATCGGGGGCACTGAGTCTGCTCCTGGCTGCATCGCTCACGGGGGCAGCGCACGCCGCTGCCGCCACCAAGACCGTGCGCGACGCAGCAAACAGCTCGGGCCGCGGCGGAGAGTTGGCCGGCCGAGGACTGCTCGGACGACAGCTACATTCTGAAGCCCGACAGCATCACCGTCGAGCCCGCACCTCTGGAGAAGGGGAAGCCACTCGTCATCACAGTGCACGGAAACCTTCAGAAAGCTGTGCATGAGGGGGCCTACGTTAAGGTCACCGTGAAGTACGGGCTTATCCGGCTCATCAGCACCACGCTCGACCTCGGCGAGCAACTCAAGGATCACGATGCTCCGGTCCAGCTGCCCGTCGAAGCCGGGCAGGTTTCACTGCCCATCTACTACGGTGACTTCTTCGCCAACAACACTCCACCGGGCACCTACTCAGTCTTCGCCGACGCGTACACCGACGACGACGAGGGCTTGGCCTGCGTAAAAGCCACGGTGACTGTCCCCCTGCCCTGAGCAGCGCCACTCGTGCTGCACCCCGCGCCACCTTTGCAGGGCGCAGCACGAGCAGGGCGGCAGTGAGCAACCAGGGGGCAGCGGAGCACTCGGTGGCGTGGCTGGTGAAGTCGGTTCGGGGCGCGGTTCCGGTCTTTCGACCGGCCCGTTCCCCCGGAGCCGCTTCCCGAACCGGGCATGCGACTTGGCACCGCACCCGGCTCTCCACAAGCCCCGAAGGGGTTCGTGGTGGTTGCTCTCATCCCGTGGCGTCCCAGGGGGTGGGAATCGTCAGGCCCCGGTAGCGGTAGCGAGTGGTGCCCAGCGTGATCGGGTTGAACAGTTCCCGGGTCTCCCCGGTCCACCATGATCTGCGGCCGCAGTAGCGGCTGAAGATCTTCCTCCGGCCCGTCTTGGGTGCTTGCGCTGAACCCATCTCCACACCGTGTGCCACATGTAGTTGCGCAGGTAGGAGAAGGTCGCGAAGGACACCCCGGGCCGGAAGCAGGCGCACCAACCCCGCACTGCCGGATTGATCCGGGCAAGTAGGGCGTCGAGCGGCTGGTTCGTACCGACCTCTCGGCAGAGCGTCTTGACCTTGGCCATGATGGCCCGCAGGGCCTTCTTGGCCGGGTAGTGTAGCCGTAATACCGGTTGGTGCCTGGTTTCCGGTGGCGCTGGATATGCCAGCCGAGGAAGTCCAGGCCCTGCTCGATGCGGGTGATCAGAGTCTTCTCCGGCGACGGTGCGCTGACCTGGAGAAACCCAGGAATTTGTCGAACGGTTATATGCGTCAGGACAACGCGTTCGCCCGCCTCCCCGTCTGTCAGGGTGTAGACACCCGAAGGGGGAACAGGATGATATCCACGGTCCACCGGCACACCGTGCGGGCCGCCGTCGTGGCGGCGGTAGGCCTGTCCGCGCTGGGACTCGGTGCCACGGCCGCCTCGGCGAAGATCAGTTATGACTTCGCGGCGAGCCCGCACACCGTGAAGGCCGGTGCGCGCGTCCATGTGAAGGGGGACGCCGCGAACGACGAGGACAGGTTCCAGAGGTTCTGTATCCAGCAGCGTCCGGGCAAGGGCCCCTGGCACACGGTCAAGTGCGCCCGCGGAGGCATCGGCCTGGGCGGTTCCGCCGACGTCTGGGTGACGGCGCGGCAGCGCGGCACACTGCAGTTCCGTGGCGCGCTCTATGAGAAGGATCTCCACGGGAAGCACGACCTCGTCCTGCGGTGGGTCACCCCGACCGTGAACGTCAAGGTCCGCTGACGCTCCTCGCCCTGCCTCCCGCGTCGGTCAGGTGACGGTGAGGGTCACCCGCTGGTGGATGTGTGCCGAGGAGCTGCCGACCTTGATGTCGAACGTGCCCGGCTCGACGACGGTCCGCATCCGGTCGTCCACCAGGGTGAGATCGCGGCGTGCCGACAGGTCGAAGGCCACTGTCACCCGCTCGCCGGGCCCGACCCGCACCTTGCGCACCCCGCGCAGCCGGATGTACGGCAGGGACACCGACGCCTGGTTGTCGGTGACATACAGCTGCACCACCTCGGTGCCGGCCCGCGGTCCGGTGTTGGTGATGTCGACCAGGGCCCGGGTGGTGCCGTCGGTCCCGATGCGTGCGTGGGTCAGCCGGAGCCGGTCGTAGCGGAAGCTGCTGTAGCCACGGCCCGCGCCGAACTCGAACAGCGGGCTGGACGGCAGGTCGACATAGGCGTCCGCGTGCGCCCGGGCGCGCTTCTGGTCGTAGGACATGGGCAGTTGGCCCACACGACGGGGGAAGGTGACGGGCAGGCGGCCGGTCGGCTCGGTGTCGCCGAACAGCGCCTGTGCCAGTGCCCGTCCGCCGGCTTCGCCGGGCAGCCAGGCGATCAGCAGCGCGGGCAGGTGCTCGGCCGCCCAGCGCAGCGACAGCGCCCGGCCGGTGACGACCACGGCGACGGTGGGCGTACCCGTCGCGTGCAGCTCGCGCAGCAGCTGTTCCTGGACGCCGGTCAGATCCAGCGAGGCGGTGTCCTTCAGCTCTCCGTCGGTGCGGTCGGGCGAGAAGTAGCCGCCCTTCGTCTGCTCGCCGACCACCACGACCGTCACATCCGCCTGCCGCGCCGCGGCACGGGCCGCCGCGAAGCCGGAGGTGTCGGTGCCGGTGACAGCGCAGCCGCGGACGTGCACGATGCGGACGTCGTCGCCGACCAGCTCCTGCAGCGCCTCCCGGATCGAGGGGACGGGATGCAGGGTGGGGAACGCGTTGTACTCCCCCAGCAGATTCAGGCTGTCGTCGGCGTTCGGGCCGATCAGCGCCAGCGTACGCACCCGGTCTCTGGACAGCGGCAGCAGTTCTCCCTCGTTCTTGAGCAGGACGAGGCAGGAGCGGGCGGCCTCCAGGGCGAGCCGGCGGTGCGCCGGGCCGTTCACCACCCGTTCGGCCCGGTCCGGATCGACGTAGGGGTCCTCGAAGAGTCCGAGGCGCTCCTTCAGGGTCAGCACCCGGCGCACGGCGCGGTCGAGCAGCGCTTCGTCCACCGTCCCCTCGCGCACGGCGGCGGCCAGCTGGTCGAGGTAGATCTCGTCCCATGACAGGCTGACGTCCACACCGGCCCGCAGGGCCAGCCCGGCCGCCGCACGGGAGGTGTCCGCCACCTGCTCACGGACCAGGCCGCGGACGTCGTTGCCGATGACCACACCACGGAAGCGCAGTTCGTCGCGGAGCAGGTCGGTGAGATAGCGGGGTGAGCCGTGCACCACCAGACCGTCGATGGTCTGCTCGCTCGCCTCCGTCATCAGCGCGCCGGCCTCCGTGAACCCGGCCCGCCATGGCTCCAGGTGCACCTGGCGGAACGTCCGCTTGCCGATCTCGACCGGGCTGGTCTCCAGCCCGCCGGTGTTGGGGGCCTCCATGGGGAAGGTGCACAGCGAGACGACCACCGACTCCTCGCAGGCGAGGTCGTCGCCCTGCATCGCCGGGACGAGCGCTGCGACGATGCGCCCGGTGAGGTAGGGGTCCTCGCTGAACGACCAGATGCCACGGCCGTAGCGTGGATCGCGGTTGAGCTCGGCCATGATGGTGCTCAGGGCGTGGATGCCGACCGCGCGGGCTTCCCTGGCCACGGCCCGGTACACCCGGCCGATCAGCTCCGGATCGAAGGTGGCGCCCAGCGCGAGCCCTTCGGGGAAGACGGTCGAGCCGGGGCCCAGTGAGCCATGGGTGCCCTCGCTGATCTGCAGCAGCGGCACTCCGAGGCGGGTGGTGCGCGCCAGGCGCTGCAGATGGTTGTGCTGCTCGGCCTGTTGGCGGGGGGTCAGCGGGTGGGGCACCTCGACGGAACCGGACAGGCTCTGGTTGACCAGGCCGAAGAAGCCTCCGCCGGGGCCGAGCGTGAGCCGGTCGCCCTTCTCGCCGACGACGGTCGCACCGCGGACGTAGGCCTCCCGGTCCTTCGGCGTGCCCGTCGGGTCCGGGGAGTCGCCGAGGAGTTCTTCGGGCAGGCAGACCGGCATGTTCAGCTGGGCGATCTTGTCGGCCACAGACATCCGCGCCAGCAGGGCGTCGACCCGGTGTCTTTCCCCGTGGGCCGTCGGGCCGGGCAGGGCCAGGCCCGCCGCGACGGCCGCCGCCGTGCCGGTGAACGCCCTGCGGGACATCTCATCGCTCATGGCTTCAGGCTGGCACCGGCACCGCCGGTCCCGCGTCGTCCTCCGGTCTGCGGGGCCGCGACTTTGGTAGCCGGCCGGCCAGCCGTGACCACGACGAAAGTCGCGGCGGCCCGCTCAGTGCGACGCGTGGTGAGCGCCGGCCGGACGAGGGGGCACGTGGAGGGTGCAGAGCCGCTTGGTGGCGCGGGTGAGGGCGACGTACAGGTCGCGTTCGCCGGCCGGGCGGGCCGCGACGATCTCCGGCGGGTCGATGACGACCACGGCGTCGAACTCCAGGCCGCGGGCTTGGGAGACCGGCACGACACGGGCCCGCTGATCGATCCCGGCGGCCGTCAGTCGGGCCGCCGTGGTGTCCGCGCAGACCACCGCGAGCAGGTCGCCCGGGTGTGCGCTCGCCTGGCTGCGCAGCTCCGCCGCCAGGGCGTCGGCCAGTTCGTCCGCGCCGGCGGTGAACTCGCGCGGGACCGGGCCGTGGCGCAGCGCGCGGCTCGGTGCGTGGCCGGGGGCGATCCGTGTGCGCAGGGCGCGGACGGCGGACAGGATCTCGTGGGTGCTGCGGTAGCTGACGGTCAGGGTGTGCAGCGCGTACCTGGTGCCGATGTGCGGCCGTAGCGCCTCGGCCCAGTCGTGCGCCGTCGTCGTGGGGCCGGCCTGGGCGAAGTCGCCGACGAGGGTCATCGACCGGGACGGACACCGTCTGAGGACCATGTGCCACTGCATGGCCGTCAGTTCCTGGGCCTCGTCGACCACGACATGCCCGAAGGTGCGTTCGGCCGGGCCCTCCACCAGGGCCGCGGCCTCGTCCAGCAGCGCCGCGTCGGCGTCGGTCCAGCCGGCCCTGGGGTGCGCGTCAGCCGGGAGCGTTCCCGGTCGGTCAGCGACGGCAGGTGACGGGCCAGGGCGTCGGCGTCCGCGAGGAGGCCGTGCACCAGGGGGCCGGCGCTCAGCCGCGGCCACAGGGTCTCCACGGCGCGGTCGACCTCGGCGTCGTCGAGCAGCCCGGCCCGGACGGCGTCCGCGTCGAACTCCGTGCAGGGTACGGCAGTTGGCGTGCCGTCGAGGCCGAGGGCGCGCAGATCGGCCGCGACGGCCTTGTCGAGGTCGAGGCCCGTGCTCTGCGCGACCTCGGTGTCGATGTCCTCCAGCGCGGCGGCCATGGCGCGCTCCAGCGCCGCGGTGACCTGGTCGGCCAGGTGGCGCTTGAACAGTTCCCTGGCGGGGTTGTGCGCCAGACCGCTGGTGGCGGCCGCCTCGCGTGCCCCGGCCACCTCCTCGTCCGTGAGACGGACCCGTTCCTGTCCCACCTGTACGGCGAAGTCTCCGGCCGGAGCCTGGCGGGAGCGCACGACGGCCGCGAGCACCTCGGCCCACTCGCCTCTTCCCTTGGTCCGGGCCGCTTCCGGTGGCTCCACCGCGGTACGGGTCACGGGTGCGAGGCCGGGGCAGGTCGACAGGACCGCGTCGTTCTCCCCCAGGGAGGGCAGGACCTGGCCGATGTAGTCGAGGAACCGTGCGTTCGGGCCGAGGACCAGCACGCCCTGCTCGGCCACGCGCGGGAACGCGTACAGGACGTAGGCGGCCCGGTGCAGCGCGACCACCGTCCTGCCGGTGCCGGGGCCGCCTTGTACGACCGTCACCCCGCGGTGCGCGGAACGCACGATCGCGTCCTGTTCGGCCTGGAGGGGCGCCACCGCGGCCTGCATCGTCCCGGTCCGTCCGGCCTCCAGCGCGTGCGCCAGCGGTCCGTCGCCGACGACGTCCTCCTCGGCCGGCGACGAGCCGTCCAGGAGTTCATCGCTCACGGCGGCCCCGGACCCGCAGATGGCGGCGGCGCCGCAACCCCAGCGGACGCAGCGGCGTCGCCTCGTAGAACGGCCGGGCCGCCTCCGCCCGCCAGTCCACCACCAGAGGTGTCTCGCACTCCTGCGTGTGCAGGCCCAGCCGCCCGAGGCGCAGCACCATGCCGTCCGCGCGGTCGATCCGGCCGAAGACCAGTCCCTCCTCGGCCCCTTCGAGCCGGTGGACCTGCCCGGCCAGCCGGCCCGCGGCCACCTCACGCGCATGCGTCTCGCCCCGACCGTCGGCCCGGGTCCGCAGCACGTCCGCCAGCTGTGCTCTCGCGTCCACGAGCCGCTCGTCCAGGAGCCGGTACGCGGCGGGCACATGACACTGCTCCGCCTCCGTCTGACGCACCGCTCCGCCGCCGTCCCACCGCACCGGTAGCCACCCTCTCGCTCGTCGAGGGCCTCCACTGTGCGACCACATTCCCGAGAAGGTAAGGCTTGACTTACTTGTGTGCGTGCGCCCTCGTCCGGCCGTGGCGGCGGCTGCCGCTCACCCTCCGGAGGCCACCGCCGGCCGTACCGGGGCCACCGCCCTGCCGCCGCCCCGCCCGGTCGCCACCGCGACGAGCCGGCCGACCGGGGTGCCGCCGGCCCCGGCCGGGCGGAGTTCGAAGCGGGCGGTGTGTGCGGCGCCGGGGGCGAGCGCCGCCACCCGTACCGGGTCGAGGGGGCGCGCGGTGAGGCCGGCGGGGACCTTCAGGAAGAGGGTCACCTCGCGTGCCGGTGCGAATCCGTTGCGGTGGGTGAGGGCGAGCGTCACGACGGCCGGGCGGTCCGCGGCCACCGCGTCCCGGTCGGCCACCGCGGTCAGCGTGGACTGGTACGGGGTGTCCGCCAGGACGTCCCGCACCCGGCAGGCCAGGGCGTACGGCGACCCGTGGGGCTCGGTCGGATATGTCTCGTGGGCGTGCGCCCAGGCGTCTTCGAGGGCGAACCAGTCGATCGTGGCCGGGTCCTCGCCGGATGACAGAGTGTCGAAATACGTCTGCCAGCGGGTGCGATAGAGGCCGCCGACCAGGCCCGCCCACTCACGGTTGGCGTAGTCGTGCAGGCCCGCCTCGCTGCTCGCCCGGCCGCCCCAGGTGGTGAGGATCGACCGGGCGTCGTACTCCAGGCGGTCCTTCTCGGCGGTGTCCGCGCCCCAGGCCCGCGCCTGTGCCAGCCAGCGGCCCAGCAGATGGGGCCGGGACGTCGCCAGCAGGTCGTCCAGCAGGTCCATCCAGGACAGCCAGGTGCGGGTCAGGGTGCCGAACAGGTCCGTGTCGCCGATGTCGTGGGCCGCCTTGAGCTGCGGGAGCAGCAGCCGGCTACGGTTGGACAGGACCTGACGGGCGACGTCCACGATGTCGTACCGGTACGCGGCACTCCCCCTCAACTCCTCGCGTACGTCGAGGAGTTCGCTCAGCGCGGCGTCGAAGGCGGTGGTGTCGTAGCGGGCGGCCTCCGGGCTCCAGGAGGCGGCCCTGGTCGCGGTCAGGCTCGGGCGGGCGCCGAAGAGGCCGTCCGGGGCCTCGCTCCAGGAGTCCGTGCGCCGCGTGCCGTAGGCGGTGGCGCGCAGCGTGCGCCAGGCGGCGGCCGTGTGCCGGTCCGTGCCGCCGTAGCGGGAGACGGAGTAGGCGGCGAACCAGTCGTCCAGGTCGATCGTGCCGGGCGTCCACGCCAGGTCGGTGAGCAGGGCGAGGGCGGGCGCGTTGTTGTCGGAGGCCTCGGGCATCGCCGCGACCCCGGCCAGGCGGCTGCCCGGCTTGTCACGCCACGTGGGGTACCACTCCACCCAGTCGGGGGCGTTGGCGCCGATCGCGGTGTGGCCGCCGAAGTTCCAGATGCTGCCGTAGGCGTAGGGGGTGCCGCCCCAGTCACGCTCGCGGTCGGTGACCGTCGGGAAGCGGTCGGAGAGCCCGTCGACGATCAGCATGCGGGTCTTGTCGACGGCGTCCAGCAGGGCGCGCGGCGGGTTGGTCTGCCAGCCGAGGATGGCCCAGACCGCGCCGGGGTGTGCCCGCCGCAGGGCCGCCTCGACCGCCCGGGCGGCGTCGCCCACCGGTACGTCGCCCGCGGTGCCGCCCTCGTGCAGCAGGTCCATCTTGTACATCGTGCTGTCGCCGAAGCGGTCCGACTGGGCTCGGTAGAAGGCGGCCGCCACGTCGGCGAAGGCCGTGGTGCGCGGGTCGAGCCAGTCGGGCCGTTCGAAACCGACCCAGTCCCCCTGTGGCACCACCCTCGCGTCCCCTCCGTGCCGGGCGGGGAAGCCCGCGGGGACCGTGCCGAAATAGCCGGGCAGCACCGGCGTCATGCCCAGTTCCCGCGCCCGGTCCACGATCCGCCGCGCCAGCTCCGCCCGCCGCTCGATGAGCCGGCGCGAGACCGGGCCGCCGAAGCCCGACATGTTCTGCAGCAGCCACCACGGCTGGTGGGCCGGGGCCGGGATCCATGACCGCAGCTCGGTGTCGGTGTAGGCGAAGCGGCGGAACGTGTCGTAGTACACGGCGTCGGCGCCCACGTAGACGAGGACGCGGTTGATGCCGTGCGCGGCGAGGACGTCCAGCTCGCGTTGCCAGGTGTCCCAGTCGCGGTAGGGACCGGTGTAGCCCTCGTCGGTGTCGTTGAGGACGAACCGGTGGGGCACGTTCGCCCTGCCGGTGAGTTCCTCGGCGGGGGCGGGGGCGGGGAGCAGGCGGGGCAGCGCGAGCTGGTCGCCGGTCCAGGAGAACGAGGCATGCAGGGCGCGCCGCAGATAGGTGTGGACGGCGGTGAGGAGGACGGCGGGGCCGGTGCCCTCGACGGTGATCCGGCCGGTGCGGCCGGTGACCCGGAAGTGATCCGCGCCGTCCGCGGCGAGCGGCCGCAGCGTGAACTGGTCGTGGTGCGCGGGCAGCAGCCGCCGCAGCGCGGCCGCGGCGGGTGCCGGGTCGTCGGCCGCGTACGCCTCCCACGGGCGGGCCGGCAGGGCTGCGCCCCTGAGGACGAGGGCGCCGGCGAGGACGCCTCTGCGGGTGACGCCGTTGGTACCGTTGGTGCCGTGACGGTGCCTTGCCATGAACGTCCCTCCGGAACGGGTCACTTGGTCGTCGTCTTCGAAGGGGCGGGCGGGATGTCGGGGTCCCGGAACGCGCGCAGGGCCTTGGCGGCGCCCTTCGCCCCGAGGTTCACGAACACGGGGGTGACGCCGAGCGGGGTGGCGTAGCCGGGGAGGGTCCTGGGACCGTGGATCACCGTGCCGTGACCGACGTCGTACCAGACTCCGGGCGGAAGACGGACGGTGCGGGTGGCCTCGTCGGTGAGCTGCGGGGCGGCGAGGACGGCCGGGCCGAGCATCCACTCGTCGGTGATCGTGTAGGCCGCCTCGTCCTGCGGGTAGTCGAAGAACAGCGGACGCATGATCGGGTCGCCGGTCTTCAGGGTCTGCCGGACCTGGTCCCAGATGTAGGGCGCGAGCCGTTCGTGGCGGGCGACCGCCTGCCGGTAGAGATCGATGGTCTCGCGGTCGTAGACGACCTTCTTGCCCGTCGTCACGTCGATGGTGTCCACGGGCGAGGTGGAGGAGTACATCAGTGGCTGGAGGGCGGCGGACTGGGCCCAGCGGACCAGGACCTGCTTGCTCGGCGGGGGCTCGCTGCTGGAGCCGCCGATCATGTCGGTGGTGACGAAGGGGTAGCCGATCGTGGACAGCGCGAGGTTCTGGGTGACGGAGGCGCGCAGGGAGTTCCAGCCGGTGCCCTTGTCCACCTGCCGGGTGACGAATCCGGCGCGGTGGGCGGTGGTGTCCCAGTGGACGCGGATGCCGACGCCCTGGAGGTCGTAGCGGTCGGCGAGTTCGGCGCCGAGCCGCTGGTAGTCGGTGGGCCGGTAGCCGTCGTGCGGGGCGCATGTGTCGTCGAAGAAGCGGGTGTCGAACTTCAGGCCGTCGATGCCGTAGGTGCCCATCAGCTTGTCGAGTCGTCCCACGTACCAGGCCCTGGCGTCGGGGTTGGCGAGGTCGACGATGCCCGCGGTGCCGTTCCACCAGGTGACCGTGCACGGTTTCGCCGGGTCGGCCGCGTCCTTGAGCAGATAGCCGTGGTCGGCGGCGTACCGGTACTGGTCGGAGTCCAGGTTGATCCAGAGGGTGACCCAGAGGCCGAAGCCGAAACCGAGCTCGTGGATCTTGTCGGACATGGCCTTGGGGTCCGGGTAGGCCTTCGCGTCGAAGGTCATGTTCCCGTAGTCGGACTCCCATTTGTCGTCGAGCTGGAGCGTGTGGCCGCCGAGGCCGTTGTCGTGCAGGTCCCGGGCGTAGTCCAGGAGCCGGGCCTGGTCGACGTGGGTGTAGAACTGCGCCCAGGAGTTCCACACCGGTGTGGCGTACTGCTCGTACGTCGCGTCGCTCTTGGCGGGCTTGCCGACGATGCCGACGTAGTCGCGGTAGACCTCCAGCGGGGTGGACTCCACGAAGACGGTCGCCTTGTAGGGCTCGGCGGACCGGATGTCGAAGCGGCCGAGCCCGTCCTTGCCGGCGTTGACCGAGACATCCATGACATGCCCGGTGTCCACCCGCAGCCCGGTCGCGCTGGAGGTGTACCAGAAGGGATCGATCATGTCGTACGACGCCGGACCGAAGGCCGGGTGGACGACCTCACCGCTGTCGAGCGGCCACGGCTGGTCGGTGCCGGGTCCGCCCTGCGGGGTCTCGGCCTCGCCATGGCCGTACCAGTGGCCGGCGGATTTCAGGTCGTAGGCGAGGCCCAGCCGGTCGGGGGCCGCGCCCTGCACGTTCCACTCAAGCGCGTAGCGGTCGGCGGACGGTGTGATCCTGGCCTGCACGGTGACGCCTTCGGCGGTCGTGTCGGCGGTGAGGGTCAGGGTGCCGCCGCGCCAGGTCCAGCCGGTGACCTCGGTCGCGTGCTGCCATTCGCCGCCGAGGCGGAAGCGCAGGGCGCCGGTGTCGCCGGCCGCGGTGGCCAGTACGGATGTGCCGGAGCGTCTGGTGGTCAGTCCCAGTTGAGCGGTCGTCACATCGAGAACGTAGCCGGGGGCGTGGCCACTCGGTGGGACGGTGAGCGCGAGTCCGCCCGCGGTGGCGGTCATCCTCGGCGGGGCGGCCGCCGGGGGCTCACCGCTCGCCCGGGCCTGCGCGGGCAGGGCCGCGGGGAGGCCGAGAGCGAGGCAGGAGACCGCGAGAAGCAGTCCGAGTCCGCGGAGTCGTCCGAGCATGGCGCATCTCCTTCGACGAAGGGGGCCTGAGAGCTGCGTGACAGGGTCCGTACGAGTCCATGCAAGAACATGCTTGATTCTGCAGATAATCGTGCAGGAAACGTCACTTGTCCATGGTGCCGTCCGTGTCAGGGCCTAGGCTGGTCGCTGCTCGATGCTCGGGGTCAGGGGGACCGATGTTGTGCTGCGGACACGAACTGGACCGCCGGTTCAGCTACTGCCCACGCTGCGGCATCAAGATCGATCGGGTTGCGGAGACAGGAGCGGTCCGGGATTCCACTCCCCCGGACTCCCTGTGCCGCACCCTGCGCGCCTGCGCGACGCAGACGTTCGAGTGGCTCGCCCTGGACCATTTCCATGGAGCGCCCGCGAACGAGGAGGAGTTCACCAAGTCCAACCTGCGCAACATTCGCCGACGGCACCAGGACCGCGTCCTCATCCATGAGTTCCCTCGCGCGCAAGAGGCCCGGAACGGAGCCGACTTCGAGTGGTGGTTCCACTCCGGAGGGCAGGGCTTCGGCATGCGGGTGCAGGCCAAACGCATGAAGCGCGGCGGCAGTTACACGCTGAAGCACACCGTGCGAGGCAGTGGCCGCCTGCAGAGCGAGCTGCTCGTGGAGGACGCGGAGGCGTCGGGCTGTCTGCCTGCCTACGTCTTCTACAACCACCGGAATTGGGTCCCCTCCCACCTGGAGGGGAATGTCTTCGACTGCCGTCACGGACGCGGCGCGCAGTCCCAGCTCGGGTGCACCGTCGTATCCGCCCACACGGTGCGGGCCGTGCTGCTCGATCCCCGGCTGGGCCCGAGGTACGCGCGGGATCAAAGCCGGCCGTGGCACAGGATCTTCTGTGACGAGCCGAGCCGAGACCGAAGCAGCCTGGAGGCCGCCTATGCGGCGGTCACGACGCTGGACGACGGCGGCCTCCACGATCTCTCATGGGCGCGGTCCGCGGCGCGCGACACCGCTCGTTCCCAGGGCGGGGCCGGACAGCGCACGGAGCGGCGACCCGTTTCCGACGACCGCGCGACGCCCGGCAGCACGCCGGAGCGTGCGCGTATCGCTGACGGACCGCCCATGCTTCCCCGCCCGTCCTTCGCCGACCTCGCCGCCCGGCACCCCGACGAGCGGCCGCTGCCCGCGCTGCCTGACCGAGTCCTGGCCATGACGCACGGACAGGCCGCCGAACCCCCCGATCCCCGTCTCGCCGTGTCCGCGGTGATCGACCTGACGGACTAGGGCCTGTCCGGCGGATCAGGTCGCGGGAAAGTGACGGCGCCTCATCGGCGCAGGTGAGCGGGGGCTGGTGCGTCCAGCTGCAAGGCGGAGGAATGAGTCGACGCGATGAGGGTGCCCCCGCGGTGGGGGGTCCCCCCGCGCGAGCGAAGTCGAGCGTGGGGGAGTCGGCGAGTGACCGCAACGCCGCACGAGTGACCGCAACGCCGCAGATGGGCGTGCCGGCCCCCGCGTCCGCGACAGGATCCGCCGGACAGGCCCTAGGGCCGTCAGGCGTACGGGTCGAAGGTGATGTCGCTCGGCTTGGCCTTGTTCAGGTGGCCGGCGAACTTGGCGTCCTGGAGGGGGAAGTTGGCGTCGCCCCAGTCCGAGGCGTTCAGGATGCCGCGCAGGTTCGATGTCATGGTGTCCCAGCTGAGCAGGTTCTCCTGGTGCCACGCGCCGGTGTCGTTCTCCGGCGTCTCGCCCCACTTGGCGAAGCGGAAGGCGTGGGTGCCCGCGCCGTCCTTGTGGTAGACCGCCTCGACCCGCGGGCCGCTCATCGGGACCTCGGCGATCGGGTGGGTGCTGAAGCCGCCGTGCCGCGAGGCGGACAGATACGACGGGGTGTCCGCGCCCTGCCTGACCCAGACGACCATGCACTCCCAGTCGTGCCGGTGGCCGATGCCCGGTGAGGCCTCGTCCTTCTCGAAGTAGCTGGCGTAGATGATGCCGCACCAGCCGTTGTTGCACTTGGACCGCGCGTAGGTGTCGGCGTGGCCGAGGTGGCCGCCGCGGCACTCGCCGGTGATCGAACCGGTCGGCTTGAGACCGCCGTTGAGGTTGCCGGCCGGATCGATGGCGGCCGCCGGGTAGCAGCTGTCCGTGTCGTAGTCGTACACGGGCTCGAAGGACCTCTCCAACTGGGTCGCGTTCTCGGGCAGGTTCTGCAGCACGCCCGCGGACGCGCTGCCCGACAGGGCGACGGCGAGGGCGGCGGCACTGCCGGCGACGACAGCCGCTCTGCCGAGGTGGCGCGGCCTGTTCCTGCCGGGGGTTCGGGGCATGGGGTCCTCCAGTCGATGGTCCGCTCGTCCGGTCAGCACATCCGTGACCGAGCGAGAGGATGGCGGGCCGAAGGCTCCATGAAAGGGCTTTCCGCGAACGGATGGATGGACTTTCGGGTAATTGATCTTGCCTTCAGGGGGTTAGTGGAATATTTAACGAACGCGTTCAGTTGTGGCCGCCGAAGGAGGTCACGAGTGGAGACGCAAGCGGGGACGCAAGTAGAGACTCAAGTGGGGACGCAAGTGGAGACCACGTACTACGACCACGGCACACCGGCCGAGCGCTGGGAGCGCGCGCAGCAGTTCTTCGACGCGAAGGACTACGCGGGCGCGGCGCGGGTGCTGAGCGGGCTGGTCGAGGAGGTTCCGGAGCAGACCGGACCCCGGCTGCTGCTGGCCCGCGCCTACTACCACTCGGCCCAACTGCGCCGCGCGGAAGCCGAGTTGCGGATCATCGTGGAGCGTGACCCGGTGGAGCACTACGCCCGGCTGATGCTGGGCCGTACGCTCCAGCGGCAGGCCCGGCACGAGGAGGCGGAGCGGCATCTGAGGATCGCCTCGGCGCTGGCGGGCGACTTCCCGCAGGAGTGAGCCGGGTCGATGAGCCGGGTCACATCGAGGCCGTCGCGTGCAGGATCAGATACAGGGTGACGGCGGAGTTCGCCGACGACATCGCGGACACCAGCGCCCCGGCGGCGGCGCCCCAGGCGGCGAGGCCGACCGGGGTGCAGGCCGGCGGCCAGGTGCGGGCCATGGGCGCGGGGGCCAGCAGCGCCGCCACCCGGCGCGGCACGGGACCGGTGGCCGCGAGCGCGGCGAGGGTGGGCCCGGGGGTATCGGCGGACAACAGTGCCGCCCGGCCGATGGCGCGGGCGACGGTACGCCGGTCGCCGACCGTGCGGGCGGCCTCCTCGTCCGCCCAGCGCTCGGCCGTGTAGAGGACGGCGGTGCGCAGCGGGCGCAGGAACGGGTTGGCGCGGGCGGCGAGATGCGCGGCGAGCAGATGGCGGTGGTGGCCGGCCCTCAGATGGGCGCGTTCGTGGGCGAACAGGGCACGCCGCTCGCCGGGAGCGAGCCCGGCCAGCAGTGCGGTGCTGACGACGATCCGGCCCCGGCCGCCGGGCAGGGCGTAGGCGTACGGCGCGCCGTCGGGCAGAACCGCGACCGTCGGCCCCGGCCCCTGCCCCGGCCGCGCGGCCGGGCCGGGCCGCCGGGCTCCCGCCGTCCACGGCGCCAGGTGCGTCCCGTCGGTGTGCCGACTCTTGGCCCTCGTCCTCACCCTCACCCTCGCCCTCGTCCTCACCCTCGCCCTCGTACGGGAGGTACCCGGGCCGGGGCCCAGGGCGCGGTGGGTCCGGCGGATGACCCGGCGGTGCCGCAGCAGGGTGCGGGCACAGGCGGCCACGACCAGGGTGAGCGCGCAGATGGCGGCCCGGCCGGCGATCTCGTCGTACGGGACGGCGGCCCGCACCCGCGGGTCGGACCAGGCGTCCGGGAGGGGGTTGCCGGGCAGCTGGGCGGTGCCGACGGCCATGACCAGGGCCAGGCAGAGGGTGCTGCACATGGCCATGACGACCGCCACCGCCGTCAGCAGCCGCGTCGCGGTACGCGGATGCAGCCGTGTCTCGCCGAGCCGGGCGACCGGCCAGGCGGACAGCGGGAGCACCAGTGGCAGGAAGACGAAGACCCCCATGGGCGGTCAGTCTTCCGTACGACCGCGCCCCCTGTCCGTGCTACGGCCGTCCCTCGTGCCCGGTCTTCTTCTCGTGCCCGGTCTTCTTCTGGTGCCCGGTCTTCTTCTGGTGCCCCGTCTTCTTCTCGGACCGGCGTGCCGGACCGCGCTGTCCCCTGCGGCGCGCCCCCTAGGTCCGGCGTCCGCGGCGGTGTGCCAGCTCGCCGAGGGCGATGTCGACGGCGAGGAACGCGGCCAGCGGGATGCCGAGCAGCGGCACGAACCAGCCGAGCACGGCGACGGCCGCGAGCGCGGGGACCAGGATGTACGGCGGCACCTCGGCCCAGGCTCCGCGTGGCAGGGGCCGGCCGAAGGCGGAGCCGCGTCCGCGCTGCCACCACATGCTGTATCTGCCGGACGACGTACGCGCTGTGGGCGTCGGCCGGCGGCACGATCTCGACGGGGTCGCCGAGGCCCTTGGCGCGGGCCGCGGCCAGCACCTTGTCCAGGCCCACGCCGGGTGCGGCGCCGCCCCCGGAACCGGCCGCCGCGGCGTGGCCCGCGTGCTCGCCGCCGGTCACGGACGCGGAGACGGACGGGGTGGCCTGGCCGAGGAGGGTGCGGCGCCGCCCGCTGGTGCCACGGACCGTGCGCGGGGCGCGGCGGCGGGAGAGCCAGAGCACCAGCCCGTCGGCCGTGATCACCCACAGTCAGCTGGCGGCCAGTTCGCTGTAGAGGCGGCCGGTGTCGCCGAGGCGCAGATCGCGGTGGAGTCCGTCGATCCAGGTGCGCAGGGGCAGCGCGCCGGTCGCACCGTACTGTTCGAAGGAGCCGCGCACCCGGCCGGTGCTGGGGTCGACGAACACGGCGCGAGTGTGCTCGGGGTCGACACCCGGGACGCCGGACAGCAGCACCCGGGTGGCGCCGGCCTCGGGTGCGGGGCGTACGGCCGCGACGGTGCCTTCGGGGTGGGCCGTGCGGGCGGCGACCTGGGCGGAGAGGGGCAGTTCGGTCGTCCCGGCGGGGACGGTCAGCTCATGGCCGTAGACGAGTTCCTCGGCCTGGAACGAGCCCGCGTACAGCAGTCCCGTGACTGCGGCGACCAGCAGGAACGGGGCGACGAGGACACCCGGCGTAGAAGTGCAGGCGCAGGACCAGCGGGCGCAGGGGTGCCCAGCGGCCCCTAGGGCCTGTCCGGCGGATCAGGTCGCGGGAAAGTGACGGTGCCTCATCGGCGCAGGTGAGCGGGGGGCGGAGCGTCCAGCTGCAAGGCGGAGGAGGGAGTCGACGCGATGGGGGCGCCCCCGCGGTGGGGGTCCCCCCGCGCGAGCGAAGTCGAGCGTGGGGGAGCAGTCGAGCGTGGGGGAGCAGTCGAGCGTGGGGGAGTTGACGACCGACGACAACGCAGCAGATGGGCGCACCGCCCCCCGCGTCCGCGACAGGATCCGCCGGACAGGCCCTAGCCGCGGGGCGGGAGGCCTCGGTCGGGGCGGGCGAGGGAGCGGCGGTCATGGGGAGGCTTCCCCGGGGGACTCGGTGCGGAAGCGCTGGCGGTCCAGTGGTCGGGCCGCGAAGCGGCTGAGTTCCCCGGGGTGTTGGTGAGGTGTGCCACAGGGAGTGCGGGGGTGGCATGGCATGCTGACGCGATGGCACCTCCCTCTGATCACGCGCCGCTCGCCGAACGGGTCGAGGAACTCCTCGCCGCGGGCGGCACCTTGCCCATCGTCGCCGCCGGGCAGCCGGTGCTGCGGCGCGGCGCCGAGCCGTACGACGGTCAGCTCGGCCCCGCCCTGCTCGCCCGCTTCGTCGAGGCCCTGCGCGCCACCATGCACGCCGCGCCCGGCGTGGGTCTTGCCGCGCCGCAGGTGGGTGTACCCCTGCGGATCGCGGTCATCGAGGATCCGGCGCCGGTGCCCGAGGAGGTGGCGGTGGCCCGGGGGCGCGTCCCGCAGCCGTTCCGCGTCCTGGTGAACCCGGTGTACGAGCCGGTGGGCAGTGCGCGTGCCGCGTTCTTCGAGGGCTGTCTGAGCGTGCCGGGCTGGCAGGCGGTGGTGGCCCGGCACACCGAAGTGCGGCTGCGCGGCGAGGACGAGCGGGGCCATGCGCTGGACGAGGTGTTCACCGGGTGGCCCGCCCGTATCGTGCAGCACGAGACGGACCACCTGGACGGCATGCTCTACCTGGACCGCGCCGAACTGCGCTCGCTGTCCACGAACGAGGCGGTCGCCGCCCTGTGGAACCGGCCGACGCCCGAGGCGGCGGCCGACGCCCTCGGCTTCGAACTGCCGTAAGCAGCACGTCAGTTGTCGCGGTAGGCCTCCAGCAGCCGCAGCCACACCTCGCTCAGCGTCGGGTAGGACGGGACCGCGTGCCACAGCCTGCTGACCGGGACCCGGCCGGCGACGGCGACGGTGGCGGAGTGGATGAGTTCGCCGACGCCGGGGCCGACGAAGGTGACCCCGCGCAGGGTCTCGTCCTCCAGGTCCACGACCATCCGGGCGCGGCCGTTGTATCCGTCGCCGTACAGGCCGGCGCCCGCGACGGAGGAGAACTCGACGTCGACGGCGCGGACCCGGTGGCCGGCCTGTTCGGCCTCGGCGAGGGAGAGCCCGACCGCGGCGGCCTCGGGGTCGGTGAAGACGACCTGGGGTACGGCGTGGTGGTCGGCGGTGGCCACATGGGGGCCCCAGGGCTCGTGCACCACGGGGTCGCCGGCCGCGCGGGCGGCGATGGCGGCGCCCGCGATCCGGGCCTGGTACTTGCCCTGGTGGGTGAGGAGGGCGCGGTGGTTGACGTCGCCGACCGCGTACAGCCAGTCGGTGCCGGTGACGCGGAGGGTGTCGTCGGCCTCCAGCCAGGAGCCGGGGGTCAGGCCGACGGTGTCGAGACCGATGTCGTCGGTGTGCGGGACGCGGCCGGTGGCGAAGAGGATCTCGTCGGCCTCGACGCGGTCACCGCCGGCGGTGACGGCCACGACGGTGCCGTTCTCGCGGGTGACGGACTCCACGGAGGTGCCGGTGCGGACGTCGACGCCGGATTCGGCGAGTGCCTCGGCGACCAGTTCCCCGGCGAACGGCTCCATGCGGTTCAGCAGGCCCTTGCCACGGACCAGCAGGGTGACCCGGGAGCCGAGGGCCTGCCAGGCGGTGGCCATCTCGGTGGCGACGACACCGCCGCCGACGACGATCAGCCGGCCCGGGGCGGCCTGCGCGCTGGTGGCCTCGCGGCTGGTCCAGGGCTTCACCCCGGCGAGATGGGGCAGGTCGGGCAGTTGGGCGCGGGTGCCGGTGGCGACCGCGACGGCGTGCCGGGCGGTGAGGGTGGTGACCGTGCCGTCGGCACCGGTCACGGTGACCGTGCGGGGGCCCGCGAGGCGCCCGTGGCCGCGGTAGAGGTCGGCGCCGATGCCGTGCACCCAGGCGGCCTGGCCGTCGTCCTTCCAGTGGGAGGCGTAGTCGTTCCGGCGGGCCAGGACGGCCGGGGTGTCGAGCGGGCCCTGGACCGCCGGGGCGAGGCCGGGCAGGCGGCGGGCGTCCGCCTGGGCGATCACCGGCCGCAGCAGCGCCTTGCTGGGCATGCACGCCCAGTACGAGCACTCGCCGCCGACGAGTTCGCTCTCCACGATCGCCGTGGTGAGGCCGGCCGCACGGGTGCGGTCGGCGACGTTCTCCCCCACGGGACCGGCCCCGAGCACCACGACGTCGTACGCGATGGATTCCGTTTCCGTCATGGGGTCAGTCTGGTGGGTGGTGTGCGCGACGGCCACATGGGTACACGCGCGGGACATGCACATACACGTGTGGAATAGGCGGCCCGGCGACCGTGTTTGCGCCGTCGGCACACCCCACACAGGAAGAGGGACTCACGCCATGAGCAGCACCGTGGAGCTGACCAAGGACAACTTCGACCAGACGGTCAGCGAGAACGATTTCGTTCTCATCGATTTCTGGGCTGCCTGGTGCGGGCCGTGCCGGCAGTTCGCGCCGGTGTACGAGAAGGCCGCCGCGGACAACCCGGACCTCGTCTTCGGCAAGGTGGACACCGAGGCCCAGCCGGAGCTGGCCCAGGCCTTCGGCATCCAGTCGATCCCGACGCTGATGATCGTCCGCGACAAGGTCGCCGTCTTCGCCCAGCCGGGCGCCCTGCCCGAGCCCGCCCTGGCCGACCTCATCGGGCAGGCCCGCGGGCTGGACATGGACGAGGTGCACAAGAGCATCGCGGCCCAGCAGGCCCAGGCTCAGCACGCGCAGGAGGGCACCGCCCAGTAGCACCCGCGGCGGGTCCGGCGCCCCGTGCGTACGGCCGTCAGCTGGACTCGCGCCGCACCACCGAGGCGCCCAGCACCTTGTGCACCTCCGGCTCACCGCCCGGGTCGCGTACCGCACGGTCGACCAGTTCGGCCAGGTCGCGGCCCGAGGGCAGTTCGATATGGACCGTGCTCAGGCGGGGCCGCAGCAGCCGGCCGAGCATCAGGTCGTCGGCGCCGATCAGGGCCACGTCCTCGGGGACGCGCAGCCCCTCGTCCTGCAGGGCGCGCATCAGGAGCATCGCGTACTCGTCGTTGTAGGCGAACACCGCGTCCAGTCCCGACTCCCGCCAGCCCGCGGCGAGTCGGGCGGCGGATTCCTCGGTGTAGGCGAGCGGCAGCTCCGTCACGGCGGCGTCGGTGCCGGAGAGCGCCTGGCGCACCCCGGCGAGCCGGGGCCGTGAGTAGGCCTCCAGACCCGACTCCTCGGGCACCACGACACCGATCCGGCGTCGGCCCCCTTCGTAGAGGTGGGCGGCCGCGCACCGGCCGACGGTGTCGTGGTCCATCAGCAGGGCATGGGCGCCGTCGACGCGTTCGGGGCCGAGGGTGACGACGGCTCGGGCGCCGGAGCGCTTGAGGACGCGGACGCCCTGCGGCCCGAGTTCCGCGCCGGGCACCAGGACGGCGACGGGCCGCAGCTCCGCCCAGGCGCGGGCGGCCTCGTCGCCCAGGAGGCCGACGGTGCCGTACTGCACGACGGTGTAGTCGAGCCGCCCCAGCGCCCACTGGAGTTCGTTGAGGAATCCGCTGTACAGGGGGCCCACAGGGATCGCCGGGGCGGGCATGAGGACCATACGGCTGTGTCCGGCGCGCAGGCTGCGGGCGGCGGCGTGGGGCACGTACCCCAGTTCGCGCGCGGCTTCGTGAACGCGCCGCCGCGTCGGTTCGCTGATCCGTACGGCGCTGGTGTTGTTGAGGACGTAGGACACGGTCGCGCGCGAGACGCCGGCCAGGCGGGCCACATCGGCACTCGTGGGCGTGTTCGGTATCTGCACCATGACAGACCGCATCTTGGCAGAGGGGCGGGGGCCGGGAACCGGCGGGGCGACGTGGTTCACCCTTGCACGAAATCGGGGCCCGCACCGGGCCACACACTCTCTCCGACGAACACGTTCGTCACGTACTTGTTCGCTACGAACATGTTCGTTACGGTGGACCCATGACCGCTTCTCCCCGCTCCCGCCGCGAGCGCCCCGCCAAGCCCGCCCTGAGCCGGGAAAGCATCGTCGCCGCCGCCGTCGCGATCCTGCGCGCGGAAGGACTGCGCAAGGTGACCATGCGGCGGCTGGCACAGGAACTGGACACCGGCCCGGCCTCGCTGTACGTCTACGTCCGCAACACCGACGAGCTGCACGCGGCCGTCCTGGACGAGCTGCTCGGCACGGTGCCCCCCGCCCCGGCCGAGGGCGACTGGCGGGAGCGGCTGGAGGCGGTGCTCACCGGATACACCGCGATGCTCCTGGAGCATCCGAGTCTCGCCCGCTCGGCGCTGACCGCGTGGCCGAGCGGCCCGCACTATCTGCGGCTGATCGAGACCCTGCTGGAGCTGCTCGCATCGGGCGGAGTGCCGCGCGCGCAGGCCGCGTGGGGCGTCGACCTGCTGCTGCAGCACGCCGCCGCGACGGCCGCCGAGCACGCCGGGGAAGGGGCCCCGGGCGACCTGCAGGCCCTGTCCCACGCCGTCCGCGAGGCGCCGGCCGGCATCTATCCGCACATCGCCGCGAGCGCCGACGCGCTGCTCTCCGGCGCCCCCGAGGCCCGCCTGTCGTGGGCCGTCCGGACCCTGATCAACGGCATCGAGCACACCGCCGTACCCGACCGCCCTGCCAGGAGGCCCGCATGACCACCCGCTCTCCCCACTACCCGGTCGCCGTCGTCGGCGCCGGTCTCGGCGGGCTCACGCTCGCCCGGGTCCTGCACGTGAACGGCGCGGCGGCCGCCCTGTTCGACCTGGAGCCCTCGCCGGCCGCCCGGGTCCAGGGCGGCATGCTCGACATCCATGACGACTCCGGCCAGGAGGCGCTGCGAGCCGCCGCGCTGCACGAGGAGTTCCTGCGGCGCGTCCACCCGGGCGGCGAGGCGACGCGCGTCCTGGACCGGCAGGGCACCGTCTGGCTCGCCCATGAGGACGACGGTACCGGCGGCCGGCCCGAGATCGACCGCGGCGATCTGCGGGACCTGCTGCTCGGCTCGCTGCCCGAGGACACGGTCCACTGGGGCGCCAAGGTCACCGACGCCCGCCCCCTCGGCGACGGCCGGCACGAGGTGACGCTCGCGGACGGCACCGCGTTCACCACGGATCTGCTGGTCGGCGCGGACGGCGCCTGGTCCCGGATCCGCCCGCTGCTCTCCCCCGCCCGGCCCGCGTACACGGGCGTGTCCTTCGTCGAGGCCGATCTGCGGGATGCGGATCTGCGCCATCCGGCGAGCGCGGCGGTCGTCGGCGGCGGGATGCTCTTCGCGCTCGGCGCGGGCCGGGGTCTCCTCGCGCACCGCGAGACGGACGGCAGCCTGCATGTGTACGCGGCCGTCGTGGCCCCGGAGGACTGGCTGGACGGCATCGACTTCGGCGACCCGGAGGCGGCCAGGGCGGCCGTACTCAAGGAGTACGACGGCTGGCACGAGAGCCTGCGGGCCCTGGTCACGGACGCGGACGGCGCGCTCGTGCCCCGGCGGATCCACGCCCTGCCGGTCGGTCACCGCTGGGAGCGGGTGCCCGGGGTCACGCTGCTCGGGGACGCGGCCCATCTGATGTCGCCGTTCGCCGGCGAGGGCGCCAATCTGGCGCTGCTCGACGGCGCCGAACTGGGCCTCGCGCTCGCCGCGCGTCCCGGCGACACCGAGGCCGCGCTGGCCGCCTACGAGGACCGGATGTTCCGGCGCGCCGAGGTGTCCGCCGCGGAGTCGGCGCGAAACACCGCGCTGCTGTTCCGCGCGGACAGTCCGCAGGGACTGCTCGACGTGTTCGCGGGCCGGCCGGACCAGGAAACCCAGGAGGCCCCGGCCTGCGGGTGACCGGCGTTCGGATCAGCAGCCGGGCGGGGGCGGCGCGGCAGCCCGCTCAGTGGGACGGCCGGGTTCCGGTCACCCGGGCGACCAGGTCGGTCCAGCCCGCCTCCAGCCGTTCCATGGGCATCCCGCACTGCCGGGTCTGGTGGTGGATCACCGCCGGATCGAGAGAGGCGAGCAGGGTCTGCGCCAGCAGCTCGCAGTCGGCGTCCGGCACGATCTGCCGCAGCAGCATCGTCACATGCGTGCGCAGTGCGCCGACCGCCGGGTGGGAGAGCCTGCGGGTGGGTTCCGTCTGCGCGGCCAGCAGGAGGTCGAGCTGCTCGGCATAGCGGTACAGCACCGCCACGCCGAAGGCCCGCAGGCGCTCCAGGGGCGGCGCCCCGGGCCCCAGCGGCGGGGGCCCGCCCATGAAGTCGGCCTGCAGCGTGCGGTCCGAGTGGTCGAGCAGGGCCATCAGCAGTCCCGTGCGGTCGCCGAAGCGGCGAAAGACGGTCCCCTTGCCCACGTCGGCCGCCGCGGCCACGGCCTCCATGGTGACCCCGGCCACCCCGTGCTCCGCGATCAGCCGGGCGGCGGCCTCCAGCAGCCGGGCCCGGTTGCGCGCCGCGTCGGCACGCAGGTACGGCTCCTCGGGCGCCGTGCCGACTTCGAGCAACTGGGGTGTGTCGAAGGGCTCCTGAGGCGGCGGGAAGGGCGGCAGGGCGCGGGACATGAAGACAGCGTAAAGCATCGGGAACAAAACTGGACCGTGGTCCGTTTGGGGTGATAGAAACTTAAACGGACCCAGGTCCGGATCGTAACAGCGTTGTTTCAGCCTCTTTGGAGTTCTCATGTCTGTTCGCATCCTCGCGCTCGTCGGCAGCCTCCGCGCCGGTTCGCACAACCGCCAGCTCGCCGAGGCGGCCGTCAAGCTCGCCCCGGAGGGCGCCGAGGTCGTGCTGTTCGAGGGCCTGGCCGACGTCCCCTTCTACAACGAGGACATCGACGTCGAGGGCGGTGTGCCGGCCGCCGCCGCGAAGCTGCGTGAGGCCGCGCAGGGCGTCGACGCCTTCCTGCTCTTCTCCCCGGAGTACAACGGCACCATCCCGGCCGTCCTGAAGAACGCCATCGACTGGCTGTCCCGCCCCTACGGCGCCGGCGCCTTCGGCGGCAAGCCCGTCGCCGTGATCGGCACCGCCTTCGGCCAGTACGGCGGCGTGTGGGCGCAGGACGACACCCGCAAGGCCGTGGGCATCGCCGGCGGCAAGGTGATCGAGGACATCAAGCTGTCCATCCCGGGTTCGATGACCCGCTTCGCCGAGACCCACCCGGTCGACGACGCCGAGGTCGCCGCGCAGCTGACCGAGGTCGTCGCCCGTCTGCACGGCAACGTGGGCGAGGCCACGGCCGCCTGAGCCGCACCCACCACGAAGGGGCCGGATCCGTCCGGCCCCTTCGCATGTCCCACCCTCGTCGCCTCCACGTCCGCACTCCCCGGCCGCTTCCCGTGCGCACGCGCCGGTCAGGCCGTCGTCAGCTGTTCGGCCAGTGCGCTGCGGCGGTACAGGACGCGGCGGCCGTCCCGTACGCGGGTGACCAGGCCCGTGGCGGCCAGCACGCGCAGATGCTGGGAGACGGCGCTCGGTGTCACGCCGAGCCGGCGGGCGAGTTCCACCGTGGGCAGGGGTTCCGCGAGCATCCGCAGCAGGGTCGTCCGGGGTGCGCCGAGCAGGGCGGTGAGTGCGGAGGCGTCGGGCGCGGGCGCCGGTTCCCACAGGGTCGCCGCACCCCGGCCCGGATAGGCCAGCATCGGCGGTGCCTCGGCGCTGATCGGGGGCGCCGGCTTGTGCGCGAACACCGAGGGGACCAGCCGCAGCCCCCGCCCGGCGCCGTCCACCGTGTGCCGGCCGATCATCTTCTCGACCGTGAGCACTCCGTCCCGCCAGCCGAGGTTCGGGTGCAGAGCGGAGAACAGCGAGCGCGCGCCGCCGGTGGCCAGCTGTCCCGCGCGGTGCGTGATGTCGGCCTCCAGGACGAGCCGGATCCGCGGCCAGTGCGGCTCCAGGGCCGTCCGCCAGTAGCGCAGCAGCAACGCGCAGAGGGCGTCGAGGAGTTCGAGCACCGGGCCGTCACCGGGCTCGTCGGCCTGCCGCAGCACGCCGGGGTGCGGGCGCGGGGCGTGCGCGGCGCGCAGATCGCGGCGTACGACCTCAGCCGGCGTGGCCCGTACGACGGTCAGCTCCTCGGCGAACGCGGGCGCGTGGACGAGGGGCCGCGGGGTCAGGAAGTCGGGCAGCGCGAGGGTGGGGCCGACCAGGGCGGACAGCAGGGGCAGATCGGCGGGGGCGAGGGCGGCGAGCACGGTGCGGCGCCAGTCGCGGTGCAGGGGGTGCAGGGCCGGGGCGCGCAGGACGCGCAGGCTCTCCATCAGCTCGCCGAGCGGGGAGATGGCGAACCGGGTGTCGGTCAGGTCGTCGACCCCGAGCCGGAAGCTGATCATTAAGCTCCCGCCTACATCCTTCGCCAACCGTCCGCGCGGGGCGTGGACTTCGGCACATGACGGATCACCACACCGGGCAGCGTACCGCGCGTGCGCCCGGGTCCTCCCTCCTCGTCGCCTCGCTGGCAGTGGCCTGCGGGGTGGCGGTCGGCAATGTGTACTTCCCGCAGGCCGTCGCCCCGCTCGTGGCGGCGGGCCTCGGTGTCTCCCCCGGCACGGCGGCCGGCGTGGTGACCGCGACCCAGTTCGGCTACGCGGTGGGCGTCTTCCTGCTGGTCCCGCTCGGCGACCGGCTGCCGCCCCGCCCGCTGCTGGTCACCCTGCTCCTGGTGACCGGCACCGGCCTGTGCGCCGCTGCCGCCGCGCCCGGGCTGCCGCCGCTGCTCGGGGCGAGCGCGCTGGTCGGCACGGCCACGGTGATCGCCCCGCTGGCCGGTCCGCTGGCCGCCGGACTGGTCCCCGCCGAGCGGCGGGGCGTGGTCGGCGGCACGCTGCTGAGCGGTGCCCTCGCCGGGATGCTGCTCTCCCGCACGGCCGGGGGCGCCCTCGCGGACCGGCTGGGCTGGCGGGCTCCGTACGTCCTGGCGGCCCTGCTCACCTTTCTGGTCGCGCTGCTGCTGGCCCGGGCGCTCCCGCCCCTCGCCGCGCCGTCCCGGCAGCGCTACGCCCGGCTGCTGGCCGAGCCGGTCCGGCTGCTGCTCGGCGAGTCGGACCTGCGCCGTTCCTCCTTCTACCAGGCGACGGTGTTCGCCGGTTTCTCCGCGGCGTGGACCGGCGTGGCGCTGCTGCTGACGGGCCCGGTGTACGGGCTCGGGGCCGACGCGGTCGGACTGCTGGCGCTGGTCAACGCGGTGACGATGCTCGTCACGCCGGTCGCGGGGCGGCTGGTGGACCGGCGGGGGCCGGACCCGGTGAACCTGGTGTGCTTTGTGCTGGTCCTGGTGTCCGCGCCGGCCCTCGCCCTCGGCGGCGTCGGCGGCACCCCCGGGGTGCTGGCCCTGGTGACGGGCACGCTGCTGCTGGACGTCGGGATGCAGTCCGGCATGGTCGCCAACCAGGTGCGCGTCTACGCCCTCGCCGCGGACGTCCGCAGTCGCCTCAACACCGCCTACATGACGTGCGCGTACCTCGGCGGCGGCCTCGGTTCCTGGCTCGCCGCCCGCGCGTACGGACGGTACGGCTGGTCCGGGGTGTGCGCGCTGGTCGCACTGCTGACGGGGCTGGGCCTGCTCCGGCACATGGGAGCGCGGACCAGGAAGGCGGCGACGCGGGCGCGGCGTTGCTGACCTGCCGGACATCGGCCCCGGCACCCGAGGACGTCCCGGCGAAACCCGTACGGCCACCGGATTCCGACGTTACCGTTCGGTAGACATCGTTCCCGGGGACCCCCGGGGTTCCCGGAGTTTCCCGGAGGTGCTCGTCCATGACGCCCGACCGTGCCGCCGGACTCCTGCCGACGCGCCGTGCGCTCGCCGAGGGGGAGGTGACCTCGCGGGCGCTGGTGGAGCGGGCGCTGGCCCGGATCGAGGCCACCCAGGGGACCCTGAACGCCTTCCGGATCGTGCGGGCCGAGGCCGCGCTCGCCGAAGCGGACGCCGCCGACCGGGAGTTGGCATCCGGGGTGCGACGCCCGCTGCTCGGGGTGCCGGTGGCGGTGAAGGACGACATGGACGTGGCCGGGGAGCCGACCGCGTTCGGCTGTCCGGGCGCGTTCGCACCGGTCACCGAGGACGGCGAGGCGGTACGGCGGCTGCGCGCGGCCGGTGCGGTGATCGTCGGCAAGACGAACACCTGCGAGCTGGGGCAGTGGCCGTTCACCGAGGGACCGGCGTTCGGGGACACCCGCAATCCATGGCACACCGGGCACACGCCCGGGGGTTCGTCCGGGGGCTCGGCCGCCGCCGTCGCGGCCGGGCTCGTCCCCGCCGCGCTCGGCTCCGACGGCGCCGGCTCGGTGCGCATACCGGCGTCGTGGACCGGTCTGATCGGCATCAAGCCGCAGCGCGGCCGGATCTCGACCTGGCCGCACGGGGAGTCCTTCCAGGGCATCACGGTCAACGGCACCCTCGCCCGGACGGTGGCCGACGCTGCCCTGCTGCTGGACGCGGCGAGCGGCAACCACGCCCGTGATCCGCACCGGCCGGCCGCCCTGACGGTGGCGGACGCGGCCGGCCGCGACCCGGGCCGGCTGCGCATCGCTCTGTCCCTCAAGCCCCCGTTCACCGCCGTACCGGCCCGGCTGCATCCGGAGATCCGCGCCCGGGTCGTCGAACTCGCGGAGAAATTGGCCGAGTTGGGGCATGACGTGGAGGAGGCCGATCCGCCGTACGGGCAGATCGGGCTGACCTTCGTGCCGCGCGCCACCGCCGGTATCGCCGAGCGGGTCCGGGAGACCCCCGATCCGGCGCTGCTGGATCCGCGCACCCGGGACGCGGCGCGGCTCGGCCGGCTGCTCGGCGGCGCCCCGCTGCGGGCGGCCCGGCGCGCGGAGGCGGTGCTGCACCGGCGGATCGGCCGGTTCTTCGCGCGTTACGACGTGATCCTCGCGCCCACGACGGCCGCTCCCCCGCCCCGGATCGGCGCCCTGTACGGGCTGCGCGGGCCGGCCACGGACCGCGCGATGATCGCCGCCTGTCCGTACGCCTGGCCGTGGAACGTGCTGGGCTGGCCGGGGGTGAACGTACCCGCCGGGTTCGTCGGGGACGGGCTGCCGGTGGGTGCGCAGCTGCTCGGCCCCGCCGCCGGCGAACCGCTGCTGGTGTCCCTCGCCGCCCAGCTGGAGGCGGAGCTGCGCTGGCACGAGCTCTGGCCGCCGCGCCCGGCCACGGCACCGCGGGCCGCCTGACGACTGGTCAGGAGTTCACCGGGGGGTTCGGGTTCGCGGCCGCGCGTCGCGGGCAGCCGGTCCGTCGTGGCCGGGCACGATGCGGGGGTGGGCGGCGGCCGGACGGGCGAGTTCCGCGTCGGCGATCGGCTCAGCCAGGGGCAAGCCGGGCAAGCCGTGGGCAGGTGTGGGACGAGCAGCGCGCAAGCCGAGGGGAAATACCAGATGCCGTCGCCGTCCGCGGCCGGACCCGGGCCGGCCAGGCCCACCCCGGCGGATGCCCGCGTACTGTGTGACGCCCGCGCGCTGGCCGAGGCCCCGCCGCTGCCCGGCGGAGTGCTGCGGAAGCTGGCCGAGAGCGGGCGGCAGCTCGACGCCAACGTGGTGAGGATCGCTCCGGGCGAGCGGATCACGGCTCACACCGAGACTCAGCTGGACGTGCTGGTCCTGGTCGTCGCCGGGGACGGCGTGCTCGGCCGGGGTCCCGGCGACGCACCCCGGCCGCTCGGCGAGGGCACCCTGGCCTGGCTGCCGCACGGCGCGCCGCGCAGCATCACCGCCGGCGCGACGGGACTGACGTATGTGACCGTGCACCGACGCCGGCCGGGCATACAGATCGGCATGCGGCCGGGCCCCTGACCACCCCCCTGCCACGCCCCCGGCGCCCACTGCGGCGGTCTCACCCACCGGCGCAACGCTCGCACGACAGGCGCCCCTTGCACGCCGATGGCCGCCGACTAGGGTGCCTCCGTGACCACGTATACCGATGAGAACGTCCCCGGCCGGTACGGCCGCCATGCGACCACCGAGGCCGAGCCGCGCGAGGTCGGCCGGGTGCGCACCGAGTACTCCCCGGCCCACGACGGCGACCCCGACCCCGGCGAGATCGTGTGGACCTGGGTGCCGTTCGAGGAGAACGACGGGCGGGGCAAGGACCGCCCGGTGCTGGTCGTCGCCCGGGAGGCGGCCGGCACCTTCCTCGCCGTACAGCTGACCAGCAAGCGCCATGACGGCGACCGGGACTATGTGGCGATCGGCAGCGGGCCGTGGGACCGGTCGGACCGGGACTCGTGGGTGGATGTGGACCGCGTGCTGCGGTTGCACGAGGAGGGCATGCGGCGCGAGGCGTGCGCGCTGGACCGGATGCGGTTCAACCTCGTCCGGCAGCGGCTGCACGAGCGCTACGGCTGGACCTGACGCCTGTCACGGCGTAGCCGTGGACAGACCGGCCGGGAACGCCCGTACGAAGGCCTCCCGGACCGTCGCTCCCGGCGTCCGGTCCAGCACTCCGAACACCACGTGCTCGAAGGTGCGGGCGAACCGGCCGCCGGGGCCGAGCAGCGCCCGGAACGCGCCCGCGACCTGGTCCGGGTCGTTCTGGAACACTCCGCACCCCCAGGCGCCGAGCACCAGCCGGCCATAGCCGTGGGCGGCGGCCGTCTCCAGCACCCGCTCCGCCCGTACGGCGAGGGCTCCGGGCAGTTCGGCGGCGCGCTGCGGTGCCGTACGCCGTACGACCCCCGCGTTGGGGGCGGCCGCGGTCAGGAAGCCCGCGCGATACGGCTCGGCCAGCAGCCGGCCCCGGTCGTCACGGAAGACCGGGACGGCCGGGGAATGGATCACCCGGTCCGTGTAGAACGGGTCGCGGTGGGCGCGGTGGTGGTCGTAGAACTCCCGGACGCCCAGCAGGCAGGTGTACAGCGCGGAGGCGCGGCACAGGGCCTCCTCCTGGGCCTGCGCGCCGTTCAGATAGCCGCCGCCCGGATTGCGGGCTGAGGCGAAGTTGAGGACCGCGACCGGGGCGTCGGCCAGCCGGCGGGCGGCCTCCAGGCTGCTCTCGGCCGTGACCTCGAAGAACGGCTCCACGTCCGCGTGCGTGGGCACCGGCACCGGCGCGGGGCCGTACATCCGCGTGCCGGCCCGCGCGGCCTCGGTCTGCGCGCCGAGGGGCACCTCCCGGCCGTCCGCCGTGCGATAGCGGCGCGCCGCGACGATCTCTTCCGTCTCCGCGGCGATCCCGCGCAGGCGCGCGCTCACGGCGCCACCCCCGTCGACGCCGTACCCGCGGCCGGCGCGGTTTCCCCCGTTGTGCTCATGCACTCATCCTGGGCGATGCTGGTGAGGGCGTGCAACGGAGTTTCCGCCCCCGCGACGGCCCGGAGAACGCATACGGAAACGGAGATGACCGAACCCGAACGCCCACGGGGGCACCCTTGTGCGAATCGGCGAGAGGGTCTTGGGTGGAACGCATGTCTGCCCGGCCCGGCGAACGAACCGACGAACGAACCGGGCCGGTGGCATGGTGGAATCTCAGGAGGATCCCGACATGTCCGATGCACAGAGTGACGGTGGCGACTGTACGGACCACCGCACCGCCGTCACCGAACCCGAGGTGGAGGCCCTGGTCCGGGGCATCTGCTTCAAGACCGGGCCGCCCCGCGCGCTCGGTGTCGAACTGGAGTGGCTGATCCATGAGCTGCGCGCGCCGCAGCTCCCCGTGACACCCGAACGACTCGAAACGGTCTACGCGGCACTGCGCTCCGTGCCCCTGCGGTCGCCGCTCACCGTGGAACCCGGCGGCCAGCTGGAGCTCAGTTCGCCGCCCGCCGCCTCCCTGATGGAGTGCATAGGCACGGTCTCCGCCGACCTGGACAGCGTCCGCGCCGTCCTCGCCACAGAGGGTCTCGGCCTGGTCGGCATCGGCCACGACCCCTGGCACACGCCCCGCAGGTTCCTGCACGAACCGCGCTACGACGCGATGGAGACGTGCCTGGACCGCACCGGTCCTGCGGGCCGGCACATGATGTGCGCCTCCGCCTCCGTGCAGGTGTGCGTGGACGCCGGCCATGAGGAACCCGGTCCGCTCGGACACGCGCGCCGCTGGTGGCTGGCCCATCAGCTGGGGGCGGTCCTGGTGGCCGCGTTCGCCAACTCCCCGCTGATCGGCCGTGAGCCCACGGGCTGGCAGTCCAGCCGGCAGCTGATGTGGCTGGAGATCGGCGCCGGCCGCGCGGGCGCTCCCCCGCTGGACGGCGAGCCACGGGCCGCCTGGGCCCGGCATGTGCTGGACTCGCCGGTGATGTGTGTACGACGGGACAGCGGGCCGTGGGACGTACCGGAGGGGCTCACCTTCCGGGAGTGGACGCGTTCCCGCTCGCCCCGGCCGCCCACCCGGGCGGACCTGGAGTATCACCTCACCACCCTGTTCCCGCCGGTCCGGCCGCGCGGCCATCTGGAGCTGCGCATGATCGACGCGCAGCCCGGTGACGACGGCTGGATCGTGCCGCTCGCGGTGACGGCGGCGCTGTTCGACGATCCGCAGGCCGCCGAGACGGCGTACCGGAGCGTGAAACCGCTCGCGGAGCGGGCCCTGAACCTGCCCGCCCCGCACAACCCCCTGTGGACCGACGCGGCACGCCTCGGCCTCGCCGACCCGGAGCTGCGCGAGGCCGCCGATGTGTGCTTCGCGGCGGCGCTGGAGGCCCTGCCCCGGATCGGCGCCACCGCCGAGATAACGGAGGCGGTGGCCGCGTACCGGGACCGCTATGTCGCCCGGAGCCGCTGCCCGGCCGACGACCTGCTGGACCGGCTGGGCGGCGGCGATCCGCCGCCGCACCGGCCCGGCCGAACCGGGGGCACCCCCACCGCCCATGGGAAGGACATCCGCACATGACCGCCCCCGAGACCGACACCACGACGACCGAGGCGGACACCGAGGCGCTGCGCGAGCGGGCGCTGCTGTCGCTCACCACCGCCCGCGACCGCACCACGCTGCTCACCAGCTGTGTCGAGGACCCGGACCTCACGGCCCAGCACTCGCCGTTGATGTCCCCGCTGGTGTGGGACCTCGCGCACATCGGCAACCAGGAGGAGCTGTGGCTGCTGCGGGCGGTCGGCGGCCGGGACGCCATGCGGCCCGAGATAGACCGCCTGTACGACGCCTTCGAGCATCCACGGGCCGAGCGGCCGTCGTTGCCGCTGCTGGCGCCCGCCGAGGCCCGCCACTACGCGGCCGAGGTGCGCGGCCGGGTCATGGACCTGCTGGGGGGCGCGGACTTCCACGGCTCCCGGCTGACCGAGGCCGGGTTCGCCTTCGGGATGATCGCGCAGCACGAACAGCAGCACGACGAGACCATGTTGATCACCCATCAGCTGAGAACGGGCCCGCAGGCCCTGACCGCCCCGGACCCGGAGCCGGCCCCGTTGTTCACCGGCCCGGCCGAAGTCCTGGTCCCCGGCGGCCCGTTCACGATGGGCACCTCGGCCGAGCCCTGGGCGCTGGACAACGAACGCCCGGCGCACGTCCGGGAGGTGGCGCCGTTCTGGATCGACACCACTCCGGTGACGAACGCGGCGTACCAGGCGTTCATCGAGGACGGCGGCTACACCACCGAGCGCTGGTGGACGCCGGAGGGCTGGGCGCACATCCGCCGGCACTCGATCACGGCGCCGCTGTACTGGCGGCGCGACGGCGACCAGTGGCTGCGCCGCCGCTTCGGGGTGACGGAGGCGGTCCCGCCCGACGAGCCGGTGCTGCACGTGTGCTGGTACGAGGCGGACGCCTATGCCCGCTGGGCCGGGCGCCGGCTGCCCACCGAGACCGAGTGGGAGAAGGCCGCCCGGCACGACCCGGCCACCGGCCGCTCGACGCGCTACCCGTGGGGTGACGCGGACCCGGCCCCGGAGCACGCCAACCTGGGCCAGCGGCATCTTCGGCCCGCCCCCGCCGGCAGCTACCCGAAGGGTGAGTCGCCGCTGGGTGTACGCCAGTTGATCGGTGATGTGTGGGAGTGGACGGCGAGCGACTTCCTGCCGTACCCGGGCTTCCGGGCCTTCCCGTACAAGGAGTACTCGGAGGTGTTCTTCGGCCCGGAGCACAAGGTGCTGCGCGGCGGTTCGTTCGCCGTGGACGCGGTGGCCTGCCGGGGCACGTTCCGCAACTGGGACTACCCGGTCCGGCGGCAGATCTTCTCCGGGTTCCGCACCGCCCGCCCGGAGGCCGTCTGATGTGCCGTCATCTGGCCTATGTGGGGCCCGAGGAGCCGCTCGGCCGCGTTCTCGCGGAGCCCGAGCACAGCCTGGTGCGCCAGTCATGGGCACCCCGGCGGCAGCGCTACGGCACCGTCAACGCCGATGGGTTCGGGGTCGGCTGGTACGCCCCCGACGACCCCGTCCCGGCGCGCTACCGGCGGGCCGGGCCGGTCTGGGCCGACCTGTCCTTCGCCGATCTGGCCCGGGTGGTGCGCTCCGGCGCCGTGCTCGCCGCCGTACGGGACGCGACGCTCGCGGGTGCGGACGGCGAGGCGGCCGCGGCGCCCTTCGCCTCCGGGCGGTGGCTGTTCAGCCACAACGGCGCGGTCGCGGGCTGGCCCGACTCGGCGGCCCCGCTGGCGTCCGGGCTGCCCCCGGTGGAGCTGCTGTCGCTGGAGGCCCGTACCGACTCGGCGTTCGTCTGGGCGCTGGTCCTGCACCGGCTGCGTTCGGGGGACGAACCCGGCCGGGCCCTCGGGGAAACAGTGCGCCTGCTGGCGGGGGCGGCCCCGGCCTCCCGGCTCAACCTGCTGTTGACCGACGGCGCGACGATCGCCGCCACGGCCTGGGGCGACAGCCTCTGGTTCCGCACGGAGCCCGGCCTGAGCGCGGTCGTCGCCTCCGAGCCGTACGACGACGACCCGCTCTGGCAGGAGGTCCCCGACCGCACCGTGCTCACCGCGAGCCGCTCCGGCGTGCTGCTCGCCCCGCTGGAGAGTCCGGCGTCCTCCCCCACTCTCGACTCCGCGCGAGCGGGGGCGCCCCCATCATCGAAGGAGCCCTGTACGTGAGCCCCCTGCTTGTCACCCGCACCCTCCCCGAGGACGCGACCGACGCCGCGCTGCGCGCCGACGTCCGGCACGGCCTGACCGTCCAGCCCAAGTGGCTGCCGCCCAAGTGGTTCTACGACGCGCGCGGCAGCGACCTGTTCGAGCAGATCACCGAACTGCCCGAGTACTACCCCACCCGTGCCGAGCGGGAGATCCTCGCCACCCGGTCCGGTGAGATCACCGCGGCCAGCGGTGCCCGGACGCTGATCGAACTCGGCTCGGGCTCCTCGGAGAAGACCCGCTATCTCCTCGACGCGCTCATGCCCTCCGTGTACGTCCCCGTCGACGTCAGCGAGAGCGCGCTCACCCAGGCCGGGCAGGCCCTTGTCGAGGCCCGCCCGGAGCTCGAAGTCCATGCGCTGATCGCCGACTTCACGGCCCCGCTCGCCCTGCCCGCCACCCCCGGTCCCCGGCTGGTGGCGTTCCTCGGCGGCACGATCGGCAATCTGCTGCCGGACGAGCGGGCGAAGTTCCTGTCCTCCGTGCGCTCGCTGCTCGCGCCCGGCGACGGGCTGCTGCTCGGCACCGACCTGGTCAAGGACGAGCGGGTGCTGGTCCGGGCGTACGACGACGCGGCCGGGGTGACGGCCGCGTTCAACAAGAACGTGCTGGCCGTCGTCGACCGTGAACTCGGGGCCGACTTCGACCCGGACGCCTTCGACCACGTGGCGCTGTGGGACGCCGGGCAGGAGTGGATCGAGATGCGGCTGCGCTCGCGGGTCGCGCAGACCGTGAAGGTCCCCGCCCTGGATCTCGCCGTGGACTTCGCGGCGGGCGAGGAGATGCGCACCGAGGTGTCGGCCAAGTTCCGCAAGGACGGAGTGAGCGCCGAACTGGCCGCCGCCGACCTGGAGTTGACCCACTGGTGGACGGACGCGCAGGACCGCTTCGCGCTGTCTCTGAGCGTGGTGCGCTGAGTCAGACGTCCGGGGTGAGCTGCTCGGTGATCCTGGCCGAGGCCCGACGGGCCTCGGCCGCCGGGTCGGCTCCGTCCAGCACCCGGGTCATGTACTCCTTGACCGGGTTGTCGGCCTCGACGTCGGCCCACTGAGGGGTGCTGGGGGTCGCCCGGCCGTGTGCCGCGCCCGCGGCCATGGCGGCGATCCCCTCCTCACCCGCGACGGCGCGTGCCAGCGCGGTCTTGTTGGGCACATAGTTCATGGTGCGGGCGAGTTCGGTGTCCCACTGTGCTCCGGTGAGCGCCCCGACGACGGCGGTGGCGGCGAACTGGTCCTTGGTGTTGCCGGGGACGACGAGGTCGGAGCCGCCGGTGAACACGGTGCCGGGCCGCGCGGCGCTCTTTCCCGGCACGGGGAAGAAGCCCAGCTTGCCCTGCAGGCCCGGGTTCTGCCGCACGATCGACCGGGCGAGCCCCGGTACGGCGACGATCTGCGCCACCTTGCCGCCGGCGAACACCCCGGCCTGGGGCGGATGTTCCTCGTCGGCGCCCGCCGGTCCCGCGCCCAGCGCCTGCAGCCGCCGGTAGAAGTCCATGCCGCGCAGCGCGGCCGGGGCGTCGAGGGTGCCCTTCCACTTGTAGTCCTTCCGCTGGGCGAGGTCGCCGCCCTCGTCCCAGATGAACCCCGAGAGCGTGTACCAGTCCTGTCCGGCGAGGTAAATGCCCTGGTTGCCATGGGAGTTGAGCTGCCGGGTGTCGGCCAGCCACTCCGCGCGGGTCCGCGGCACCCGGGTGAGGCCGGCCGCCTCGAACAGGTCCTTGCGGTAGATGACGACGCGGTTCGCCGCGTACCAGGGGATGCCGTACTGCGCGTTGCCGTCCCTGCCGGGCTCGGCGAGCGCGGGCAGCCAGGCGTCCTGATCCCAGTCGCGCATCGACTCCAGGGTGAGGTCGGCGAGCCGGCCGCCGTCCGCGTAGAGCGGCACCTGGGTGTTGCCGACCTCGATGACGTCGGGTCCGTCGCCGGAGTCGCCCTTGAGGGCCTTGCGGACCTTGTCGACGATGCCGGTCCAGTCCTGGACGCGGATGTCGAGGCGCAGGTCCTTGTGGGTGCGTTCGAAGTCCTCGGTGAAGCGCCGGAGAAAGTCCTTGGACGCGCTGTCCTTCATCACCCACACGGTGACGGTCGTGCGCTCGTGCGCGCCCGGGAGCATCCCGCAGGCGCTCAGGAGGGAACCGGTGACACACACGAGGGCGAGCAGACGACGTCTCACGAGGGGTCCTGTTCTGTCTGGCAGGGGGTGCGGACAGGGGTGGGGGCCCGACGTGGGGGGACGAGCGGCACGGCTCGTACGGGTGTGCTGGATTTTGGTATGGACCAATGCAGAGGTCAAGGGCTGCCCCGGTATCTGCGGGACACCGTGCGGGCGGAGCGGGGATGGGGCACGGTGGAGTACGGCGTGCAACGAGAGGAGCACCCTCATGTCGAACCACACCTACCGGGTCACCGAGATCGTCGGCACCTCGCACGAGGGCATCGACCAGGCCATCCGCAACGGCATCGCGCGCGCCGACCAGACCGTGCGCAACCTGGACTGGTTCGAGGTGACCCAGGTCCGCGGCCAGATCGAGAACGGGCGGATCGAGCACTACCAGGTGGGGCTGAAGGTGGGCTTCCGTATCGAGGACGGGGACTGACCCGGCCGCTCGGCGTCTTTGGCGCCTCCACGACGAGCGCCGTACCTGCCACCGGCGTCAGGTACGGCCCTCCCGCTCCTGCGCCTCCTGAAGGGCCTCGGACTTCGCGGCCCAGCGGGCCCGTACGACGCGGAACCCGGCGCGTTCGGCGTCGTCGCAGACGAGTTCGTCGTCGTCCACGAGGACCCGGATCTCGCGGTCCCGGGCGAGCCGGCGGAGGATCTCCAGCTTGGTGAACCGGGCGGGCCTGCGGTCGGCATTGCCCCGCATGTGCACCCGCCCCTCGGGCAACCCGTGCGCGGCGAGCCAGTCCAGCGTGTCGCGCCGGCATCGTTCGGGGCGGCCGGTGAGATAGACGATCTCGCAGGCGCCGGCGCTCTCCACGGCCAGCGCGACGCCCTCGGCGAGCGGCGGGTCCACGGGCGCGGCGGCGAAGAACCCGGCCCAGTCCCTCGGCCGGGCTTCGAGGAAGTGCTGCCGATGCCCGGTGTCGGCCAGGGTGTTGTCGAGGTCGAACACGGCGAGCGGACGCTGCTTGCTGTCGGTCACGGGGTCACCTTAGCCAGGCGCGGGGCAGCTCGGTCAGGCGCCGTACGGGGGCGGCGGCCGGTGGCCGGGTCCTGACACCGGGTGACCGGGAATCCCCCGCCCGTCAGGGCGTTGAACCCTGCGTGAGCAGCACAGTGATCGCCCGGACCCGGTTCTCCCTCCTCGACCGCTCGCGCACCCGCGAGGGGCATCCGCCCGCCGAGGCCCTGCGGGACACCGTCGCGCTGGCCCGGGAGGCGGAGGCGCTCGGCTATCACCGTCTCTGGGTGTCCGAGCACCACGGTGTGCCGGGCGTCGCCGGGTCCGCGCCGACCGTGCTCGCCGCGGCGGTCGCCGCGGCCACCCGCACGATCCGGGTCGGCACCGGCGGGGTGATGCTGCCCAATCACCGACCGCTGGTCGTCGCCGAGCAGTTCGGCGTCCTGGAGTCCCTGTTCCCGGGCCGGATCGACATGGGTCTCGGGCGGTCCGTCGGCTTCACCGACGGGGTGCGCAAGGCCCTGGGCCGGGACAAGGACGACGCCGGGGACTTCGCGGCTCAGCTCGGCGAGCTGCTCGGCTGGTTCGCGGGCACCTCGCCGACCGGGGTGCGGGCACGGCCCGCCGAGGGACTGCGGGTGCCGCCGTTCGTGCTGGCCATGGGCGAGGGCGCGCAGATCGCGGCCCGCGCGGGGCTGCCGATGGTGATCGGTGATCTGCGCGGCCGCGAGAAGATGCTGCGCGGCATCGACCGGTACCGCTCGCTGTTCCGCCCCTCCCCCTGGGCGTCCGAGCCGTACGTCGTGATCTCGGGAACGGTCGCGGTCGCCGGCACCGAGCAGGAGGCGCGCCGGCTGCTGGTCCCGGAGGCCTGGTCGATGGCGTACGCGCGCACCCATGGCACCTTCCCGCCGCTGGCCCCCGCCGAGGAGATCGAGACCCGCCCGATGACCGCGAAGGAGCGGGACTTGTACGAGTCCGGGCTCGCCGGGCACATCGCCGGCACCGCGGACCGGGTCGCCCACGAGCTGGAGACGGTGCTGAAGGAAACGGGCGCCGACGAGGTCCTGGTCACCACCAGCAGCCATGACCGTACGGCCCTGCTGGACTCCTTCCGCCGGCTCGCCGCGCTGGTCACGCCGGGACGCTGACGGCTCCGAGATGCGCACGGTCGCCGGGGCGGTGACCCTGGGAGGGGAAGCCTCAAGCGATGAGGAGGGCTGCCATGTCCGTGATGGACAAGCTGAAGCAGATGCTCAAGGGCCACGAGGACCAGGCCAAGCAGGGCGTCGACAAGGCAGGCGACATGATCGACGAGCGGACCCAGGGCACGTACCGCTCCCAGGTGGACACCGCGCAGAAGTCGGCGGACGAGTTCATCGACCGCAATCGCCAGGACAACCCTCCGCAGTAGCGGCCCACGGGCGCGGATAGAGTTGTGCGCCTATGCACAGCCCTCAGGACCAGTACGTCCGCGTCCGCGGCGCGCGCGAGCACAATCTCAAAGGCGTCGACGTCGACATCCCCCGCGACGCCCTGGCCGTGTTCACCGGCGTGTCCGGCTCGGGGAAGTCCTCCCTGGCGTTCGGCACGATCTACGCCGAGGCGCAGCGGCGGTACTTCGAGTCGGTCGCGCCGTACGCGCGCCGGCTGATCCACCAGGTCGGGGCGCCCAAGGTCGGTGAGATCAGCGGACTGCCGCCGGCGGTGTCGCTGCAGCAGCGCCGCGCGGCCCCCACCTCCCGCTCCTCGGTCGGCACGGTCACCAATCTCTCCAACTCGCTGCGCATGCTGTTCTCCCGTGCCGGAACGTATCCTCCGGGGGCGCGGCGGCTCGATTCGGACGCGTTCTCGCCGAACACGGCGGCCGGCGCGTGCCCGCAGTGCCATGGCCTGGGCCACGTGCACGACACCGCCGAGGAGTTGCTGGTCCCGGATCCCGCGCTGTCCATCCGTGAGGGCGCCATCGCCGCCTGGCCCGGCGCCTGGCAGGGCAAGAACCTGCGGGACATCCTCGACACGCTCGGCCACGACGTGGACCGGCCCTGGCGCGAGCTGCCCGCGAAGGCGCGGGAGTGGATCCTGTTCACGGACGAGCAGCCGGTCGTCACCGTGCATCCGGTCCGGGACGCGGACCGCATCCAACGGCCGTACCAGGGCACGTACATGAGCGCCCGGCGCTATGTGCTCAAGACGTTCTCGGACACCAGGTCAGCGTCGCTGCGGGCGAAGGCGGAGCGGTTTCTGACCAGCGCGCCCTGTCCGGTGTGCGCGGGCAGCCGGCTGCGGCCCGAGGCGCTCGCGGTGACCTTCGGCGGCCGGACCATCGCCGAACTGGCCGCGCTGGCGCTGACCGACCTCGCCGGGCTGCTCGACGGCGGCGACGAGACCGCCCGGGTCCTCACCGGGGATCTGAAGTCCCGGATCGCGCCCGTGGTCGAGCTGGGCCTCGGCTATCTGAGCCTGGACCGCTCCACCCCGACGCTGTCCACGGGCGAGCTGCAACGGCTGCGACTCGCCACGCAGTTGCGGTCCGGGCTGTTCGGTGTGGTGTACGTGCTGGACGAGCCGTCCGCCGGCCTGCATCCGGCGGACACCGAGGCCCTGCTGACGGTGCTGGACCGGCTGAAGGCCGCGGGTAACTCGGTGTTCGTGGTGGAGCATCACCTGGAGGTGGTGCGCGGCGCCGACTGGCTGGTGGACGTCGGCCCCGGCGCGGGCGAGCACGGCGGACGTGTGCTGTACAGCGGGCCGCCTGCCGAGCTGGCGTCGGTGGCGGAGTCGGCGACGGCCGCGTTCCTCTTCGACGAGTCGCCCGGTCCGGCGCGTGAAGTCCGCGTGCCGCGCGGCTGGTTGACGGTGGGGCCGGTGACCCGGCACAACCTGCGCGGGGTGACGGCCGAGTTCCCGCTCGGCGCGTTCACCGCCGTCACCGGGGTCTCCGGATCGGGAAAGTCCACGCTGATCGGCGCGCTGGAGCAGGAGCCGCCGGGGGTGGACCGGCTGGTGCGGGTCGACCAGCGGCCGATCGGGCGCACCCCGCGCTCCAATCTGGCCACCTACACCGGCCTGTTCGACGTCGTCCGCAAGGTGTTCGCCGGCACCGAGGAGGCGGCGGCACGCGGATACGGGGTCGGCCGCTTCTCCTTCAACGTGGCCGGAGGGCGCTGCGAGACCTGTCAGGGCGAGGGGTTCGTCAGCGTGGAGCTGCTGTTCCTGCCGAGCACGTACGCGCCCTGCCCGGACTGCGGCGGTGCCCGCTACAACCCCGAGACGCTGCACGTGGCGTACCGGGAGCGGAACATCGCCGAGGTGCTCGATCTGACCGTGGAGGCCGCGGCGGACTTCTTCGCCGACATCCCGGCCGCCGCCCGCAGTCTGCGCACCCTGCTCGACGTCGGCCTCGGCTATCTGCGGCTCGGGCAGCCGGCGACCGAGCTGTCCGGCGGCGAGGCCCAGCGGATCAAGCTGGCGAGCGAGCTGCAGCGCGGCCGGCGCGGCCACACCCTCTATCTGCTGGACGAACCGACGACCGGGCTGCACCCCGCCGACGTGGAGGTGCTGATGGACCGGCTGCACGGGCTGGTCGACGCCGGGCACACGGTCGTGGTCGTCGAGCACGACATGACGGTGGTCGCGGGCGCGGACTGGGTCATCGACCTGGGCCCCGGCGGGGGTGACCGGGGCGGGCGGATCGTGGCAGCCGGCCCGCCGGAGCGGGTCGCCTCGACGGCGGGGAGTGCGACAGCGCCTTATCTGGCGCGGGTGATGCCGTAGCGCTCGAAGGGACGCGAGGCCGTATCACATATATGGCTCCGCCATGGGGCCCGACTATATGGCTCCGCCATGGGGGCCCGACCAGCCACGACGGACCCGCGGACGACCGACGCCCCTTCCCGGGCCCTGCCCAGGAGCGCCGCATGAGTCCACGCCGGTGCGGACGCGACCGGCTGGGCCGCGGCCGCCAGCGCACGGCGATCGGGGTGGGTGCCGGGCGGTATCACCGGCCGGATCTCCACCTCGGCGATCAGGCCCCGGGTACGGGCCACCCGCCACAGGGAGGCCAGCAGGGTGTCCTCGCCGACGAACGCGGGGGCCGTACTGGCCGTACCGCCCTCTTGTGTGTAGCGCAGCCGCACCGGCTGCACGGGCACGCCCGCGTCGAGGGCGGCCTGGAACACGGCCCGGTGGAAGCGGCCGTGGGCCCGGCCGCACCAGGTGCTGCCCTCCGGGAACGCGGCCACGGCCGCGCCCTGGCGCAGCGCCCCGGCGATCCGGGCGACGGTCTCGGGCAGCGCGCGCAGCCGGTCCCGCTCGATGAACAGGGCCCCGCCGCGCGCGACCAGCGCGCCCGCCACCGGCCACTGCCGGATCTCGGTCTTGGCGAGCATCCGGGCGGGCCGTACGGCGGTCAGCAGCGGGATGTCCAGCCATGACACATGGTTGGCGACCAGCAGCAGTCCGCCGGCCGGTGCGGCGGCGCCGGCCGTGCGGACCTGGACCCCGATGGCCCGTACGATCGTCCGGCACCACCATCTGACCCACTCGGCGGGGATCCTCCTGCCGAGCGGCATCAGCATGACGCCGGCCAGCACCACGACCGCCACCGCGGTCAGCCGCAGCACGGCACGGGGTACGGCCGCGGCGGCGGGCGCCTGCTCCACACAGGCGCCCGGGGTGCAGGGCGCGCTGGGCAGCCAGACGCTCATCAGGCCGGCACGAGCGAGAGGAAGTGCCGCAGATAGCGCGCGTTCACCCGGCGCATCGACAGCAGCACGTACAGGTCGGCGACCCCGAAGTCCGGGTCGTGGGAGGGCTCGCCGCACACCCAGGCGCCGAGGCGCAGATAGCCGCGGAGCAGGGCGGGCAGGTCGGTGTGTCCGGCCGGGGCCTCGGTGTTCGGGACCCACGGCAGCAGCGGCCGTACCCGGTACTCGGCGGGGGCCAGGTGCTTGGCGCGGACCCGTTCCCAGGTGGCCGTCGCGAGGGTGCCGCCGTCGGCGAGCGGCACCGAGCAGCAGCCCGCCAGCCACTCGTGCCCGCGGTCGACCATGTAGCGCGCTATCCCGGCCCAGATCAGGCTGATGACGGCGCCGTCGCGGTGGTCGGGGTGCACGCAGGAGCGGCCGACCTCGACCAGGCCGGGCCGGATCGCGTCGAGCGCGCCCAGCTCGAACTCGCCCTCCGAGTACAGCCGTCCGGCGACCGAGGCCCGCTCCGGCGGCAGCAGCCGGTAGGTGCCGACGACCTGGCCGGTCATGGTGTCGCGCACCATCAGGTGGTCGCAGTAGGCGTCGAAGGCGTCGATGTCGAGGCCCGGCTGCGGGGTGGCCAGCAGGGCCCCCATCTCGCCGGCGAAGACGTCGTGCCGCAGCCGCTGCGCGGCCCGCACGTCGTCCTCGTCACGGGCGAGGGTCACGGTGTAGCGGGTCGGTGCCGCGGGCTGTCGGGGGCGGTCGAGGGTGGAAACGCCGGTCATGGCTCTCTCCTGGTCACGGGCCGGTTCGGCGACGGCGGTGGACCGCGCGTACGGTCCGCCCTTCCTGTTCTTCCGACGCCGGTTGACCGGCACGTGACCTGTGCCGGGAGAGAGGATGTGGGGATGTTGAACGCCGGGGTCCCGCGATCAAGGGGATGCCAGACGGGGCCGGGAAGAGCACCGCTCCCGGCCCCGCCCGTCCGCCCCCTGTTGTCGTGGCGAACGTCTGCTGGTCAGCGGTGCGCTACCGCTTTCCCGCCTTCCGGGTGGCCCGCAGCCACTCCTTGTTCATCCGGGTGATGGACACCAGCGGGATCCCCTTGGGGCAGGCCGTCGCGCACTCGCCGGTCAGCGTGCACCCGCCGAAGCCCTCCGCGTCCATCTGCCCGACCATGTCCAGCACCCGGGTCTCCCGCTCGGGCGCCCCCTGGGGCAGCACGTTCAGATGGTTGACCTTGGCGGAGGTGAACAGCATCGCCGCACCGTTGGGGCAGGCGGCCACGCAGGCCCCGCAGCCGATGCACTCCGCGTGCTCGAACGCGAAGTCGGCGTCGGCCTTCGGGACCGGTGTGGCGTGCGCCTCCGGCGCGGCCCCGGTGGGGGCGGTGACGTAGCCGCCGGCCTGGATGATCCGGTCGAACGCGGACCGGTCGACGACCAGATCCTTGATCACCGGGAAGGCGGCGGCCCGCCACGGCTCGATGTCGATCGTGTCGCCGTCCTGGAAGGACCGCATGTGCAGCTGGCAGGTGGTGGTGCGCTCGGGTCCGTGCGCGTCGCCGTTGATGACGAGCGAGCACGCGCCGCAGATGCCCTCGCGGCAGTCGTGGTCGAAGGCGACCGGGTCCTCGCCGGAGAGGATGAGCTGTTCGTTGAGGACGTCCAGCATCTCCAGGAAGGACATGTCGGACGAGATGCCGTCCACCTCGTATGTGGACATGGCGCCTTCGGCGCCGGCGTCGCGCTGCCGCCAGACGCGCAGGGTGAGCTTCATGCGTAGCTCCGCTGGGTGGGGTGGACGTACTCGAAGACCAGGTCTTCCTTGTGCAGGACGGGAGCGGTGCTCGTGCCGGTGAACTCCCACGCGGCCGCGTAGCCGAACTCCTCGTCCCTGCGGGCGGCTTCGCCGTCCGCGGTCTGGGACTCCTCGCGGAAGTGGCCGCCGCAGGACTCGGCGCGGTGCAGCGCGTCGAGGCACATCAGCTCGGCCAGCTCCAGATAGTCGACGATCCGGTTGGCCTTCTCCAGCGACTGGTTGAACTCCTCGCCGGTGCCGGGCACCTTGATGCGCCGCCAGAACTCCTCGCGGATCTGCGGGATGCGCTCCAGGGCCTTGCGCAGCCCGGAGTCGGTGCGGGCCATGCCGCAGAACTCCCACATCAGCTCGCCCAGTTCCCGGTGGAAGGAGTCCGGGGTGCGGTCTCCCGCCGCCTTCAGCAGCCTGCCCAGCCGGTCCTCGGTCTCGGCCAGGACCTCCCGGACGGCGGGGTGTTCGGCGGTGACCGGGTCCTGGTGCGGGTTGCGGGCGAGATAGTCGTTGATGGTGGCGGGCAGCACGAAGTAGCCGTCGGCGAGGCCCTGCATCAGCGCGGAGGCACCGAGCCGGTTGGCCCCGTGGTCGGAGAAGTTGGCCTCGCCGATCGCGAACAGACCCGGAACGGTGGTCTGCAGGTCGTAGTCGACCCACAGGCCGCCCATCGTGTAGTGCACGGCCGGGTAGATCCGCATCGGCACCTCGTACGGATCCTCGTCGGTGATCCGCTGGTACATGTCGAAGAGGTTGCCGTACTTCGCCTCGACCGCCTTGCGGCCCATGCGCCGGATCGCGTCGGCGAAGTCCAGGTAGACGCCCTGACCGCCGGGGCCCACGCCCCGGCCCTCGTCGCAGACGTTCTTCGCGGCGCGGGAGGCGATGTCCCGCGGGACCAGGTTGCCGAAGGACGGGTAGATGCGCTCCAGGTAGTAGTCGCGCTCGTCCTCGGGGATCTGGTGCGCGGGGCGGGTGTCGCCCTTGGCCCTGGGCACCCAGATCCGGCCGTCGTTGCGCAGCGACTCGCTCATCAGCGTCAGCTTGGACTGGTGGTCGCCGGTGCGCGGGATGCATGTCGGATGGATCTGCGTGAAGCAGGGGTTGGCGAAGTACGCGCCGCGCCGGTGCGCCCGCCAGACGGCGGTCGCGTTGGAGTTCATGGCGTTGGTCGACAGATAGAAGACATTGCCGTATCCGCCGCTGGCGAGGACGACGGCGTCCGCGAAGTAGGTGTCGATACGGCCCGTGACCAGATCGCGGGCCACGATCCCGCGCGCCCGCCCGTCCACGACGATCAGGTCGAGCATCTCGGTGCGCGGATGCATCTCCACGTTCCCGGCGGCGATCTGCCTGCTGAGGGCCTGGTAGGCGCCGAGCAGCAGCTGCTGGCCCGTCTGGCCGCGGGCGTAGAAGGTGCGGGAGACCTGGACACCGCCGAAGGAGCGGGTGTCGAGCAGGCCGCCGTACTCGCGGGCGAAGGGCACGCCCTGGGCCACGCACTGGTCGATGATCTCGACCGAGATCTGGGCGAGGCGGTGCACATTGGACTCGCGGGCGCGGAAGTCGCCGCCCTTGACGGTGTCGTAGAACAGCCGGTGGATCGAGTCGCCGTCGTTGCGGTAGTTCTTCGCCGCGTTGATGCCGCCCTGCGCGGCGATGGAGTGGGCGCGGCGCGGGGAGTCCTGATAACAGAACTGGACGACGTGGTAGCCCTGTTCGGCCAGGGTCGCGCCCGCCGAGCCGCCCGCGAGGCCGGTGCCGACGACGATGATCGTGTGCTTGCGCCGGTTGGCCGGGTTGACCAGCTTGGCCTCGAAGCGGCGCGTGTCCCAGCGCTCGCCGACCGGGCCGGCCGGGGCCTTGGTGTCGGCGACCGGCTCGCCCGTCGCGTAGTTCAGGTATTCGGTCATGTCAGCTCACCACTCCGGTCATGACGCCCACGGGTACGGCGATGAAACCGGCCGTGAGCAGCAGCGCGAGGACGTTGGCGACGGTCTTCAGGGCGCGGTCGCGGGCCCGGCTGCCGACGCCGAGGGTCTGTGCGGCGCTCCAGAAGCCGTGCCGGATGTGCAGGCCGAGCGCGAGCATGGCGACGATGTAGATGACGTTGCTGTACCAGTGCGAGAAGTCGCCGACGACGTTCTGGTACGCGTGCCCGTGCTGGAAGTGTCCGGGGTGCACGGTGCCGGTGGTCAGGTCGAGGACGTGCCAGACGATGAACAGACCGAGGATGACGCCGCCCCAGCGCATGGTGCGGGTGGCGTAGCTCGCCCGGGGCTTGCTGTGCACGTACTTGCTGGGCCGTGCCTTGATGTCGCGGCGGCTGAGCTGGTACGCGGACGTGGCGTGGGCGACCACGGCGACGACGAGCACGATCCGGATGAGCCAGAGCGTCCACTCGTAGTGCATGAAGGGTTCGCCGACGGTGCGCAGCCAGTGGGCGTAGTGGTTGAACTCGCCCGCTCCGAAGTAGATCTTCAGATTGCCGATCATGTGCGCCACCAGGTAGAGCAGCATGATCAGGCCGCTGACGGCCATCACTGTCTTCTTGCCGACGGAGGAGTCCCACATCGTGCGCGCCATGGACGGCCGTCGGTCCGTCCGCGTTGCCAGAGCCATGGCACGCACGCTAGGGCCGGAGGACCCGATCAGTCCAAGACATGGTCCAGCTCGTTTCCATAGCCGGAAGCTATCGTGACACCATGCAGTTCCAGCAACTTCAGTACTTCGTCGCCGTAGCCGAGACCCGGCACTTCACCCGCGCCGCGGAACTGGTGCATGTCGCCCAGCCCTCACTGTCCCAGCAGATCAAGGCGCTGGAGCGGGAGCTGGGCGCGGATCTGTTCCTGCGCGCCCGGGGCAACATCAGCCTCACCGACGCCGGTGAGGCGCTGCTGCCGCTGGCCCGGCGGATCCTGGCCGACGCGGACACGGCCCGCCACGAGGTGCTGGAACTGGTGCAGCTGCGGCGGGGCCGGGTACGGCTGGGGGCGACACCGAGCCTGTGCACGGGGCTGCTGCCGGATGTGCTGCGCGCGTTCCACGACCGCTATCCCGGCATCCAGCTGCTGATCGAGGAGGGCGGTTCGCACGACCTGGTGCGGGAACTGGCCCGGGGCGCGCTGGACCTCGCTCTGATCGTGCTGCCCCTGCCGACGCCGGCGCCGGCGCTCACCACGGTGGAGCTGCTGCGGGAGGACCTGGTCGTGGTGTCCTCACCGGAGGCGCCGGCGCCCGGCCGGGGCGGGCGGGTGGTGCGCATCGCCGATCTGGAGGGCGAGCGCCTGGTGATGTTCCGGCACGGCTACGACCTGCGGGAACTGACCGTGGCGGCCTGTCGTGCCGAGGGTTTCGAACCGGACTTCGCGGTGGAGGGCGGCGAGATGGACGCGGTCCTCGGTTTCGTCCGGGCGGGGCTCGGCGTGGCCGTCGTACCGCGCATGGTGGCGACGCGGGCCGGGCGCGGGTTGCGGGTCACTCCGCTGGCCCGGCCGGGGCTGCACCGGGCCATCGCGCTGGCCCACCGCAGTGACGTCGCTCCGCCCCGGGCCGCCCGGGAGTTGCAGCGGATGCTGCTGGAGCAGTGACCGGGGCGCGCCCCGGCGTCAGCCAAGAACGACGGGATCAGCAGAGGACGACGGGGTCAGCAGAGGACGGCGGGCTTGAGCACCTCCTCGCACCAGCGGCGCAGGGACGTGGGCGCGGTGTGCGGCGTGCTCGGCGCCATGCTGCCGTAGAAGCCCTGCCCGGTGGTCGCGGCCGCGAGATCGGCCAGCCCCTGCGCCCAGTCCTCGCTCGCCCCGTACCGCATCAGCGTCGCCTTGTACTCCGCGCCGCTGATCTCCCGGAAGGCAACCGGTCTGTCCAGCACCGCGGACACGACCGCCGCCATGCCCTCGGGGGTCAGCTCGTCGGGCCCCACCAGCGGGATGTCGTCCTGACCGGTCCAGGAGCCGTCCAGCAGCAGCCGCGCCGCCGTGACGCCGATGTCACGGGTGGCACAGGTGCGCAGGACCTGGTCGCCGGGCGCCGCCATGGTGATCACACCCTCGTCGCGTATCGACACGGCCAGGTGGAGCAGGTTCTCCATGAGGTACGGCGGGCAGAGCGCCCGGTAGTGGACGCCCGTCGCCCGGATCACGTCGTCCATGGCGAGCGAGGCCGAGATCTGACCGGCGTGCTCGGCGACACCGCGGCCCAGGGTGGAGACGGCGACGACGCGCTCGACGTCCTGGTTCACCACCGCCTCGACGAGCGGCCCGGTGAACGCGCGGAAGTGGCCCGCCACGCTCCGCGCGGCGGGCGTCGGGGGCACCAGCCAGAACACCCGGTCGGCCCCCGCGCACGCCTTGGCGGCGACATCGGGGTCGGCATGTGATCCGGGGACGACGTCGACGCGGGCGCGCACGTACGGGGACAGCCGCGCGGGGTCGCGGACGATCACGCGGATCTCTCCCGCCGCCTCCCCCGCGTCGAGGAGCGAGTCGAGGACCTGGCCGCCGATATGGCCGGTCGGCGTGGTGACGAGGATCATGGCAACTCCCGTGGGCAGGGCGCGGATTACGTGATCGAGACTGCCCTGTGGGGCCGGGGAACTGAAGGATCGCCCGGCTCACGGTTGTTACCCTCAGGGCAATACCGAGGGCAGGGGGAAGCCGTGGAATCCGGCCCGTTGCGCTATTTCGTCGCCGTCGCCGAGGAACTCAACTTCGCCCGTGCCGCCGCGCGGCTCGGCATCTCCCCACCGCCGCTGTCCCGGGCGATCCGCCGGCTGGAGACCGAGCTCGGCGTCACCCTGTTCGAGCGCACCACACACCATGTGGCGCTGACCCGGGCCGGCGAGGTCCTCCTCGCCGAGGCGCAGGTCGCGCTGGACGCCCTTCAGGCCGCCGGGCGCCGGGCCCAGCGCGCCGCCGGCCCGGGGACCGGACTGGTGCTGGCGATCAAGGCCGACGGGGAGTCGGGGCTGCTGGAGCCGATCCTGGAGCACTACGCCGCTCTGCCCACCGCGGTCCCGGTGACGGTACGCCTGGGCGGTTGGCAGGAGCTGCCGGGGCTGCTGCGGCGCGGGGAGGCCGACGCGGCGCTGGTCCACGAGCCGTTCGACCACACCGGACTCGACTGCGAGACGCTGACCGGCGAGCCGCGCGTCGCCGTGCTCGGCGCGACGCATCCGCTCGCCGCGCGCGACCGTCTGTCGCTCGCCGACCTGGGCCTGCGCGCCGGTGATCTGCACCGGTTCCTGGAGGAGGTCCGGCAGGGGGTCCATGATCTCGCCCAACTGCTCACGCTCGCCGCGCTGGGCGAGTTGGTCACCCTGCTGCCGGCCTCCGTCGCCGCCCGCTACCCCCGCCCGGGCGTCGTCTACCGGCCCGTCCCGGACGCGCTCCCGGCGGTCCTGACGATCGCCTGGCCCCAGCAGTCCCGTTCGACGGCCACGGCGGCACTGGTCCGTGCGGCCACCGCCGTGGCCGAAAACCTGCGCCCGGGCGAGGCGGACGCCGAGCCCGTGCGGCAGTGAAGGGATGCGTCACCCGTCCCCGAAGAGCTCACCCCGTCGCGTCCACCAGTGCCAGGTCGTGCAGTCGCTCCGGTGGGCCGGGGCGGGCGTAGTACCAGCCCTGGGCCGTGTCGCAGCCCAGTATCCGCAACTGCTCGGCCTGGGCGCCGGTCTCCACACCCTCGACGGTGACCGCGAGGTCGAGGCTGTGGGCGAGGGTGACGATCCCCTCGACGATCTTCAGGTCGACGGGGTCGGCGGGGAACTGCTGCATGCCCTGGGTGAAGGAGCGGTCCAGCTTGAGGATGCTCACCGGCAGCCGGCGCAGGTTGGCCAGGTTGGAGTAACCGGTGCCGAAGTCGTCCAGGGCGATGTCGACGCCCATCTCGGCGAGCCGGCGCAGGGGTTTGAGCAGATCGTCGTCGGCCCCGATGAGCGCGGACTCGGTGACCTCCAGACACAGCGCCTCCGGAGCGACACCCGCCCGCTCCAGGATGTCGACGGTGTCCTGCACCAGACCCGGATGCGTGAGCTGGCACGGCGACAGGTTGACGTTGATGCGCAGCGGACCGGCGGCCGTCTCCTCGCCGTGGCGTTCCCGCCAGGCGCGGGCCTGGCGGATGGACTCCTCCAGCACCCAGCGGCCGAGCGGGACGATCAGACCGGTGTGCTCGGCGAGCGGGATGAAGCGGTCGGGGCCGAGCACTCCGTGCTGCGGGTGCAGCCAGCGGACCAGGGCCTCGGCGCCGCGCACACTGCCGTCGCCGAGGTGGACCAGCGGCTGGTACTCGATGAAGAACTCGCCGCGCTCCAGGGCCGTGGGAAGGGCCGTGGTGAGGCCGTGGCGGGTGATGGCGCGGGCGTCCGCCTCCGGGTCGGCGAGTTCGGAGCGGTTGCCGCCCGCCGACTTCGCCCGGTACATGGTGATGTCGGCGCTGCGCAGCACTTCCGCCGCCGTGCGCTCACCGGCCGGGCCCTCCACGATGCCGAGGCTGCCGCGCACCATCAGATCCCGGCCGTCGATGCTGATCGGGGTGATCAGGGCGTTCATGATGCGCTCGGCGAGTTCGTCCACCGCGCGCTCGGTGCCCGGACCGGTGGTCAGGGCCACGAACTCGTCGCCGCCGAGCCGGGCGACCATCTCGCCGGGTGCGGTGGCACAGGACTGGAGCCGGTCGGCGACCTCCACCAGCAGCCGGTCGCCGGCCGCGTGCCCGAGGCTGTCGTTGACGGTCTTGAAGCCGTCCAGGTCGAGGTAGCACAGCCCGAAACGCTGTCCCTCGCCCGCGGCCAGCACCTTCTCCAGGCGCTCGAAGAACAGCGTGCGGTTGGGCAGCCCGGTGAGGGCGTCGTGCGTCGCCTCGTAGCGCAGCCGGAGGTTGAGCAGCCTGCGCTCGGTGGTGTCCTCCATGAGGGCGAGCTGGTACTGCGGGGCGCCGTCGGCGTCGCGCAGCAGGGAGACCGTCAGATTGGTCCACAGCACGGTGCCGTCGGGGCGGTTGAAGGCCTTTTCGAGGTGGTAGTGCTCGCGGTCGCCGCGGACGAGTTCCTCGTAGAGCCTCCAGGTCTGCGGGGCGTCCTCGGGATGCACCCAGTCCTGCACACGGCGGTCGCGCAGGATGTGCGAGGAGAGCCCGAACATGCGCAGCAGCGCCTCGTTGACCTGCAGGATGTTGCCGTCGAGGTCGGCGATGCCGATCCCTATGGCCGCGCCCTCGAAGACCGCGCGGAAGCGGGCCTCGCTGGCGTGCAGCGCCTGCGCGACCACGCCCTGGGCCTGCAACGCGGCCTGGGCGATGGCCTCCTGCTCCACGAGCGTCCGCTCGCGCAGCGCCTGCGCGTACCCGGCGGCCATCGCGTGCTGCAACCGCGAGGAGCGCATCCGCGGCTGGTCCTGGGGGCCGTCCTCGGCGCAGTACAGCACCAGATAGGCGTCGACGCAGTCCAGGGTCCGGGTGAGCGCCTCGGGGTCGGTGCAGTGCGCGCCGACCAGCGCGGCGCCGACCGCCTTCGCGCCGTCCGCGTCGAAGCCGCGGGCCCGCAGCAGCTCGCTCAACCGGCGTGCGAGCGGAAGGAGTTCTTCCTCGAACTCCGCGCGGGTCCGCGACGTGGAGGTCACGGGGTAGACGGCCCGGCTCCAGATCGTCGTGAACCGGCGCAGTCTGTCCTCCGGCCCGTCCGGCTCCGCCCTCACGCCGTACGCCCCACGCCGGCGAATCCGGAGAAGGCGAACGGATCCTCGTCCTCCGGCGCCGACTCCGGCCGCCAGTGCGGCATCGGCACCAGTCCCGGTTCCACCATGTCGTACCCCTCGAAGAACCGCGCGATCTCGTCGCGCGAGCGCATGATCAGCGGGTTGCGAATGTCCTTGTATACGTCCACCGCGCCCTCGGCCCGCTCGGCAGGCACCGGGATTCCCTCGTACGAGGCATGGGTGAGGATCAACAGGCTGCCGGGCGCGAGGGCCTCGCTCAGCTCGGCCACCGCACCGTAGGGATCGTCCGCGTCTTCCACGAAGTGCAGTATGGCAACGAGGAGCAGGGCGACCGGACGGTTCAGGTCGATCAGTCGCTCCCGCTGGGGGCTGGAGAGGATCTCCTGCGGCTTGCGCAGGTCCGCCGCGACCACGTCCGCGATGTCGTTGCCCGCCAGCACGGCCTGGCTGTGCGCGACGGCGACCGGGTCGTTGTCGACGTAGAGCACATGGGCGCCGGGTACGGCCGACTGGGCCAGCTCGTGGACATTGCCGAACGTCGGGATGCCGGAGCCGACGTCCAGGTACTGGGTGATGCCCCGGTCTGCCGCGAACCGCACGGCGCGGCGCATGAACGCCCGGTTGGCCTGCATGATCTTCGGCAGCCCCGGCAGGAACTCCATCGCCTTGCGGGCCGCGTCCCGGTCCACCTCGAAGTTGTGCGAACCGCCCAGGTAATAGTCGTAGATCCGCGAGACGCTCGGCACCGAGATGTCGATGCTCCGGGGGGCCCAGGCGGGGCGCTCCATATATCTCTCCCAGGGGTAGGCGACAGGGACAGGCGATCCGGTGTTCGAGCTGAGGCTACTGATCGCCCGCCAACGGAGCGACCCAAACCGGAAATTGACCGTCCGTTCCCCGCCACTGCCTGCGGCAAGTGCCCGTACGACCCCGTTGTGTGATGCCGGTGCGCGCTTGGGCTGCTCCTCCCCACCGAGGCACCCCTCCATGCACAACGGTCCGCCCCCTCCGTGCGGTGCGGAGGGGGCGGACCTTCGGTGGCGCTCCGGGTCGGGCGGGGCGATCGACCCTGGGGAGGTGATCTAGTTGCCCGGTGCGCCGACCGGCTTGCCGTCGGGCGAGACGGCGTACCACGTGCCGCCCACGCCCTGACCGTTGGTGTCGCCGGGGGCCTTGTCCCCGGAGAAGGTGTAGACCGGCCAGCAGTTCACGGTCATCTGCTTGGTGCCGTCGGGGCGGGTGAAGCCCATCAGGCCCTTCTTCTTGACGCCCTGGGTGTCCTCCGCCTTGACCGGAGCGACCGCCGGCCACTTCTCCAGGCAGGCTCCGGTGCAGTTCGAGACGGACTTCGGCCAGGCCTTGTCCTTCAGGAAGCGGTAGACCGTCCTGCCGTTCTTGTCCACGACGATGTCGCCGAGCTTGGGGTCCTTGCGGACGGACAGTCCCGGCTGCGCGGCCAGGGAGGCCTTCTTGCCGTTGGGGGCGAGCGCGAACCACTTGCCGCCCACGCCCTGGCCGTTGACGTCACCGGCGTTGACGTCCTTGACGTAACGGTAGGCGGGCCAGCCGCCGACCGTGAGCTGCTTGGTGCCGTCGGCGCGGGTGACCTCGCCCAGCAGCGCCTTGTCGATGCCGGCGCCGGCGGCGGCGTCGTCGGCGGGCACCGGCGGCCAGGTGGTCGCGCAGGCGCCGGCACAGTTCGACTTGGGCGGATTGGCAGTGTCCGCGTCGAACCGGTACAGGGTGAGGCCGGAGCCGTCGGTGAGCACACTGCCGAGGTCGGGGTTGGCGGCCACGGTCAGCTTGCCCGCGGGGGCGGCCGGGGACGGGGAGCCGGAGCTCTGACTGCCGTCGGCGCCGTAGCCGTTGCCCGCGCTCGTGCCGGTGCCGACTCCGGCGCCGGTGGTCGGGCTGCCCGCGGGCGCGGTGGCCCCGACGTTCTGGGCCGCCGATGCCGGGGTGGTGCCGTTGTCCTGACCGCACGCCGTCGTCAGCGCCAGCACCGAAGCGGCTGTGGCCACCAGTGAGGCGGTCCGCCAGGAGGTCTTCATGTCCAACTCCCCATATTCGCCTGGATGTTGCAGCGCCTGCCGCGCCGCCGCACGGCCATGGATACGCACCGCGGGGGCCGGAGTGTTCAACGGGCGGGGAAGTTCCTCCGGAAATTCTTTCCGGACCCCACGCGGCCCGTACAGATGTGCGGAGCACGCCCATCGGATCGCTCACCGCGTCAAACCATTGATCGCGGTATGTCCCTCCTTCGGAGCAATACCGCCGCGCTACGGCGTACGACCGGGTTCCACACCCCATGATCTTCGTCGTGCATGGACCCGAACCGACCCGATATCCGCCCGCCGTACGGGTGTTGGCCCTGGCGGCGCTGACCTGGACCCTGGTGGGCTGCCCGGTCGGGGTCGCGTCGGCCGACGCCTGCGCGTACGCCTCGGCGGGCCCGGACGGCAGCGCGGCGGTGGCCTACGCAGGCGACCGCCACTGGCCGACACCACGGCCCTGGCCGGGCTTCACCCTGCCGCCGTGCCGGCCTTCGCCGACCCCGACGCCGAAACCGCCACCCCCGCCGCCACCGCCACCGCCTCGGCCGGAACCGACGGCGACACCGACGCCGACACCGACGCCGCGCCCGGTGCCGAAGCCCACTCCGGTGCCGAAGCCGCCGGCCCGGCCCGCCCCGGCTCCGCCGTCCCCGCGGCCGGCACCGACACCCACCCCCGCGCCGACGCCCACCCAGACCCCCAGGCCGACGCCCACGCCGCACACCCTGACGGCCCGGGTGACCTATCCGGCGTACCACCCGCATCCCGTCGCACACGCCGCGCCCGGCCACACCACTCCGGTCACCTATGTCCTGCTCATCACCGTTCCGGCGATCGTCGCCGTCGCGGCCCTGCGCCCGCGCTGACGCGTGGGCCGGCTCATCTTCTGGAGGTATCCGTTGCCGGATTGGCTTGTTCTCGTCCTCGCGATGCTTGCGGCCTGTGCCGTCGTGGTGACCGTCACCCTCATGCGGCACAAACGGGCGCCCGAGGACGAGGATCCCAATGACACCCCGGACGTCATCGAGTACATGACCATGTGGATCGGCGTCGTGTACGCCATCGTGCTGGGCCTGGCCATCGCCGGCGTGTGGGAGGCCCGCAGCGCCGCGCAGGACTATGTGCAGAGCGAGGCCCAGGCGCTGCACGAGATCTCCGAGCGGGTCCGGGTGTATCCGGCGGACGTCCGTGACAGGATCCGGGACGATGTCAACGCCTATGTCGGCTACGTCGTGGACCACGAGTGGCGGACGATGTCGGCCGACGAGCACGTGACCGGCCGTGGCGCGCAGCTGCTGCAGAAGGTCCGCCAGGACGTCACCGACTACCAGCCGAAGAACGACTTCCAGGCGCAGGCCTACCAGCCGCTGCTGGACCAGATGTCCGCCGCCGACCAGGCGCGCAACGCCCGTGCCGACTCCACCGGGGCCACCATGCCGTCGGTCGTGTGGTGGGGCCTGCTCGCCGGGGCGGTGGTCACCGTCGGCATGGTGTTCGCGCTGCAGATCCGGCGCACCAGGCGCGAACTGATCCTGGCCGGGCTGTTCTCGGCGACGATCGCGTTCATGCTGTTCCTCATCTGGGACTTCGATGCGCCGTACAGCCGAGGCATCGCGGTGACCGCGGAACCGTTTCTGAACATGTTCCCGGGGGTCACCGGATAGTCGCCCGGCCGCGGCCGCGCGCTCGCCGTGCGACCGCTCTCCCGCCGGACGGCGATCGCCCCGGTTCCCGTCAGGGACCGGGGCGATCGCCTTGTACGCCCTGTGGGTCAGATCCCCTTCTCGCGCCGGCGGCGCAGCCAGAACAGGCCGCCCCCGATGAACGCCGAGGCGACGAGTCCGGCGCCGATCGCCATGTCGGTCGGGGTGGCGCCGGAGGTGATGCCGCCGCCGATTCCGCCCTGGACCCCGCCGAGCACGGTGAACGCGCCCGGGCGGGTGAGCGACCGGCCGTCGCAGTGGATCGTGATGTCGTACCGGCCGGGACGGGCGTCGTGGTCGATGCGGGTGTGCGCCCGCCCCGTGTCGTCACGGAACGGGTTCAGCTGGGTGGTGGGAAAGGCGCGGGAGGAGACGGTGCCGCCGCGGCAGCCGCTCACGGTGACGGTGAGGGGGGCGCCGCTCGCGATCACATGGGGCGTGGCGACGACGCTGCGCGGGCCGCCGTCCCGGCCCCCGAAGTCATCGCCGCGTCCGCCCTGGTCGCCGTCCCGGCCCCCGAAGTCGTCACCACGACCGCCCTGGTCGCCGCCGCCCTGGCCCCCGAAGTCGTCCCCGCGGCCCGCGTCACGGCCGCCGTCCCCGTGGCCGCCGTCGCCCCGGCCGCCGTCGGAGCCACGGTTGCCGTTGTCGTCGAAGTGACCGTGGATGCTGAAGCTGCCGCTGAAGCTGCTGTTGCCCGGGTCTCCGCCCCCGTGGTTGTCGGTCGGGCCGCCGCCGTTGCCGAACCCCGCGTTGTCGACTGACATTCCGTTGTCGTTGCCCATGCCGTCCGCGACGGCCACAGGGACAGCGAGCCCGAGCGCCGCGACCGCGGCGCACGCGGCCACCAGGGCACGTTGGTTTCGCATGTGATCCTCCGCGGGAGGCAGCCGGGGGCCTGTCCCCGGGCGATCGGCGAGAGAACACCTCCCGGGACGACACTCGGGCGCGCGGAACACGCCCGCATGTCGAGAATCGTCCGTCCTGGTGAGGCAACACGCCGGACGAAAAGCACACAATCGGATATTGCCGCAGGTCACGGAGTGTCAGAAAAATCCTGGGAATGGCAACTCGGATGGCGCACCACCAAGGCCCCCGGCCACCCGTTCGCCACTTGCCCCGTCGCCCGCCGCGCGCACGGGACTTAGCGTTTTCCCATGCGCGTTGGAGGTGGTGGCGACCGCGTCGAGGAGGAATGGCGGATGTCCGCGTTCGAGCTGGCCGAGCTGGCCAAAGAGGAGGAGCGGCGGCGCAGACGCGCCCCGTGGGGCGTGATAGCGCTTCTGCTGCTGACCGGCGTGGCGCTCATGCGCAACGGTTCGGGCGAGTTCGACGCCGGTCCGCCGCAGCCCGCTTCGGCGGTGGCCCCGGACACCCGTACCGGCACGGGCACCCTCTCCGCGGCCGCGGCGCCGCTCGCGTTCTCCGCCGTCGACCGGGTCCGGATCCCCGCGATCCAGGTGAACGCTCCGGTGATGCCCGTCGGTCTGAACACCGACGGCTGGGTCACCGCGCCGCCGCCGGACAACCCCAATCTGGCGGGCTGGTTCACGGGCGCGGTCTCCCCCGGCGAGAAGGGCACCGCCGTCATCGTGGGACACGTCGACAACCAGCGCGGCCCTGCCGTGTTCTACGGACTCGGGGCCCTGAAGAAGGGGAACCGGATCGAGGTGCTGCGCAAGGACGGGAAGACCGCGGTGTTCGAGACCTATGGCGTCGAGGTCTTCTCCAAGAGCGGCTTCCCGGGCGACCGCGTGTACCGCTCGAAGGGAACTGCGGAGTTGCGGGTCATCACCTGCGGCGGCGGATTCTCCAAGCGGAACGGTTACGACGGGAACGTCGTCGCCTTCGCCCGCCTGGTCGCGGTGAACTGATCCGGAAAGGCGTCACAGGCGGCGGCGCGGGACCGTCAGGTGATATCCGGAGTCGATGAGATAGGGCAGCCATTCATGGATGGCGTGAACGGTCTGCGAGCGGTCGCCCCCGGCGTCGTGGGAGAGCACCACGACCCCGGGGGCGGCGCCGCTCTCGACCCGGTCGGTGATGGTGTCCGTGCCGGGCTCCATCCAGTCGGTGGTGTCGACCGTCCAGGCCATCGGCTCCATGCCCATCTCGGCGCCCAGCTGGAACGCGGCCCGGTTCCAGGCGCCGTAGGGTGCGCGGAACCACTGCGGGCGCTCGCCGTAGGTGTCCTCGATGATGTCGCTCGTGCGCGCCATCTCGGAGTGGATCTCCTTGCGGTTGAGGGTCGTCAGCAGCGGATGCGTCCAGGTGTGGTTGCCGACGACATGGCCTTCGTCGGCCATCCGTGCCACCAGTTCCCGGTAGTCGGCGACGCATTCCCCGCACACGAAGAACATCGCGCGCACGTCGTACTTGGCGAGGGTGTCCAGGATGTGCGGGGTGTAGTCCGGGTTGGGGCCGTCGTCGAAGGTCAGCATCATGTGCCGGCCGCGCCCGGAGATCCGCAGGATGGGTTCCTCGCGGACCTTCAGCCGGTGCGCCGGGGTGTGCGGCGGTCCGTCACCGGTGAGCGGCTGGAGCCGGAAGGCGGATCCCTTGAGCGCCGGCCGGGCCTGCGGACCGGGCACGGGCGCGGGGGCCGCGGCGGTCCCTGAGGTCTTCTCGCCGACGCCCGCCAGAACCGCTCCACCGGTACCCGCGGCGCCCAGAGCGGCGGCGCCGGCGAGGAGCATCCGGCGCCGCGTGAAGAAATGATCCTTCTGCATGACTCATCAGTCGCCCCACCGAACTCCGGCGCACCACCGCGACACCGGTGCGGCGGTGGGATTACACCCGGACGGCGGAGCACGGGCACGGTCCCGGTCGGCCACTCGGGGGTCCGGACAGCGGTCACCGAGCGGCATGTGCCGTCAGCGGTGGCGCACCAGGGGGAACGGCAGGGTCTCGCGGATCGTCAGGCCGGTGAGGAACATCACGAGGCGGTCGACGCCGATGCCGAGGCCGCCGGTCGGGGGCATCGCGTACTCCAGGGCCTGCAGGAAGTCCTCGTCCAGTTCCATGGCCTCCGGGTCGCCGCCGGCGGCCAGCAGCGACTGTGCGGTGAGCCGTCGGCGTTGTTCCACGGGGTCGGTCAACTCCGAGTAGGCGGTGCCGAGTTCGGTGCCGAAGGCGACGAGGTCCCAGCGTTCGGCGAGCCGCGGGTCGGTGCGGTGCTGCCGGGTCAGCGGTGAGACACCGGTCGGGAAGTCCTTGTAGAAGGTGGGCAGCCGGGTGCGGTCCTCGACGAGCCGCTCGTACATCTCCAGGGCGATGTCCCCGGGGCCGTCGTCGGCGGTGTACGGCACCCCGGCCCGGTCGCACAGCCGGTGCAGCCGCAGCAGTTCGGTGCCGGGGCCGATCTCCTCCCCCAGCGCCTCGGAGATCGCGCCGTACACCGTCCTGACCGGCCACTGCCCGGAGATGTCGTACTCCTGCCCGTCCTTGCGGGCCACCGGGGAGCCGAAGGCGGCGGTCGCCGCGCCCTGGATCAGCTCGCGGGTGAGGTCGAGCATGACGTCGTAGTCGGCGTACGCCTGGTAGGCCTCCAGCATCGTGAACTCGGGGTTGTGCTTGTAGGAGACGCCCTCGTTGCGGAAGGTGCGGCCCAGCTCGAAGACCTTCTCCAGGCCGCCGACGCACAGCCGCTTCAGATACAGCTCGGGGGCGATGCGCAGATACAGGTCGAGGTCGTAGGCGTTGATGTGGGTGGTGAAGGGGCGGGCGTTGGCGCCGCCGTGGATCTGCTGGAGCATCGGGGTCTCGACCTCCACGTAGCCGCGGTCCAGCAGGCCCTGGCGCAGGGCCTGTACGGCGGTGGAGCGGGCCCGGAGCACGGCGCGGGCGGCGGGGCTGGTGGCGAGGTCGAGATAGCGGCGGCGGACGCGTGCCTCGGGGTCGGCAAGGCCCCGGCGTTTGTCGGGCAGCGGGCGCAGGCACTTGCCGGTGAGCTGCCAGTCGGTGACGAAGACGGTGGGTTCGCCGCGGTCGCTGAGGCCGGCCCGGCCGGTGGCGGTGATGTGGTCGCCGATGTCGGTGCCGGCGGTGAAGCGGCCGAGGGCGGCGCCCGAGGTGCTTCGGGTGAGGGCGATCTGGTGGTCGCCGGACCAGTCCCGCAGCACGGCGAAGACGATGCCGCCGAAGTCGCGGACCAGCATGAGCCGTCCGGCCACGGTGACCTCCTCACCGGGGGGCACGTCGGCGAGGGCGTGGGTGGGGGCCAGGACGCCGACCGGGTAGGGGTCGGTGCCGCCGGCGCGCAGCCGGTCGAGCTTGCGGTGGCGGACGCGGACCTGGTCGGGCAGGCCCGCGTCCGGGGCGGCCGGCCCGGCCTGGTCCCCTCCGTCGAGGCCGAGCGCCGTCAGGGACGGCAGCCCGTGGGTGGTGGCGGGCCGCTGCCCGGTCTTCGGGTGCCCCTTTCCCCAGAGTTTGCGCAACGACGGTACGGAGACGAAGCCTTCGGCGATGCCGGAGGCGAGGCCGATGCGGGCGAGGGAACCGGTGTCGCCGTAGCAGATGAACCGCGGGTACCACTCCGGGTGGTATTTGGCGTTGGAGCGGTACAGGGCCTCCAGTTGCCACCAGCGGGAGAAGAACAGCAGCAGCCGGCGCCAGAGACGCAGGACGGGTCCGGCGCCGATCCGGGCGCCCTCCTCGAAGACGGACCGGAAGACGGCGAAGTTCAGCGAGATCCGGCGTACCCCCAGCTTGGGGGCGGCGGCGCACAGTTCGGCGGCCATGAACTCCATGACGCCGTTCGGGGCGGCGCGGTCACGGCGCATCAGGTCCAGGGAGACGCCGTCGCGGCCCCAGGGCACGAAGGACAGCAGGGCGAGGAGCCGGCCGTCCTCGCCGAGGGCCTCCACGAGCAGGCAGTCCCCGTCGGCGGGGTCGCCGAGCCGGTCCAGGGCCATGGAGAAGCCGCGTTCGGTCTCGGTGTCGCGCCAGGCGTCGGCCTTGTCGACGATCTCCTCCATCTCGTGTTCGGTGAGGGTGGCGTGCCGGCGGATGCGGCAGGTGGCGCCGGTGCGGCGGACGCGGTGCACGGCCTGCCGGGTCACCCGCATGTCACGGCCGTCGAGGTCGAAGGCGGCCACGTGCACGATCGCCTCGTCGCCGAGCTGGAGGGCACCGAGGCCGGCGCGGGCGTAGGCGCGGGCGCCGTCCTCGGAGGCGCCCATCACGGCGGGCGCCCAGGCGTAGCGGCGGGCCAGGTCCAGCCAGGTGGCGATGGCGTGCGGCCAGGCCTCCGGGTCGCCGACGGGATCGCCGCTGGCGAGGCAGACGCCGGCCTCGACGCGGTAGGTGACGGCGGCCTTGCCGCTGGGTGAGAAGACGACGGCCTTGTCGCGGCGGGTGGCGAAGTAGCCGAGGGAGTCCCGGGCGCCGTAGGCCTTGAGGAGGGCGCGGATGCGGGCTTCCTCGTCGTCGTGCAGTGCTGCTTCCAGGCGCTGGGAACGGAAGAGCGCGGCGGCCGCGTTGAGCAGGGCGAGGGCGCCGAACAGGCCGAGCACGAAGGTGACCCGGCGGGGCGGGCGGCCGGAGAAGGTGCTGGACGGGAAGAGTCCGCCGAGGACCCGGTCGGCCGCCCAGACCAGATGCTCGTTCGCCGGCAGCGTGCCCGGGAACAGCATGACGAGGCCCCAGCCCAGCAGGATCGCCGCGGCGAGCCCGGCCAGCAGGACGCCGATGGCCCGCCACAGGGCGCCGCGGCGGGAGGCGGCGTAGAACTCCCCGCGGGCCACGACGAGCAGAAGCAGCAGCAGGCCGCACAGCACCAGGGACGGCAGCGACGCGGCGTACTGGCGAAGGGCCACGCCGAGGATGTCGGTGAGGCACAGCAGGCCCAGATAGACGACGACCAGCCACCAGGCGACCTTCTTGCGGGCGGCGGTGGCGGCGGCCAGCAGGAACAGGAAGACGGCGTAGGCCAGGTTGGCGCTGATGGGCACCAACAGCGCGTCGAGGGTGCGGGCGACCGGGCGGAGCAGGCGCCGCAGCGGTTCGATGAGCGCGATCAGTGCGCACAGCAGGCCGAGTGCGGCGAAGAGCGTCGCGAAGGCCTCGGGCACCCAGCCGAGCCGCCCGGCGGCGGGCGGGCGTAGCGGGGCCGTGGGGTCCCTCGGTGCGGCGGGCTCCGCGCTGACGGTCATGATGTCGACTGTAGGAAGCGGGCGCCCGCCTCGCCCGTCGAGCCGGCGCCCGGCTGCCCGGGCGGCCGTGTCCAACCGGCGCGGAACGGCCCCGCGCCGCCGGGGGAAGGGCCGGTTCCGATAGCCTCACGCCGTGACGGAACAGCACGAGCAGCACTCGCCCTCGCACTCGGGGTTCGAGCGGGGTACGGACGGACCGAAGGTCATCGTGGTCGGGGTGGACGGCTCCGACTCCTCGCTGCGTGCCGCGGCGTACGCGGGCGGGCTCGCCCGGCGGCAGCACGCGCTGCTGGCCGTGGTGTACGTGCAGCCGGTGCTGGCGGCCGGCGCGGCGCTCGGGGCGCCGGTGGCGGAGACGACCGACGAGATCGCCGAGGACCTGGTCGCCTACATCCGGGAGGCGGCCGAGCGGGTCAAGGGGATATTCGAGGTGCGCTGGGAGTTCCACACCTTCCGCGGCGACCCCTACAACGGCCTGGTCAAGGCGGCCGACGAGCTGACGGCGGACGCGGTGGTCGTGGGCGCCTCGGAGCAGGCCGGGCACCGGATCATCGGCTCTGTGGCGGTGCGGCTGGTGAAGGCGGGACGCTGGCCGGTGACGGTGGTGCCGTAGCCTCCCGAGGCTCGCGCAGGAGCAGGAGCGGGGTCGCGAGCAGCAGGACTCCGGCGAGGGCGATGGCGGTGCGCGGTCCGGTGAGGCTCGCCAGCAGGCCCCACAGGGCGGTCAGGGCGGCCGTGGTGGCCTTGCCGGTGATCGACCAGGCGGACAGGGTGCGGGCGACCCGGTCGTTCGGGGTGCGCTCCAGGCGGCGGGTGGCGGACACCGGGCTGTAGACGGCCGAGCAGGTGATCACGCCGAGCTCCAGGGCCATCACCAGCAGCAGGCCGGGCGGACCGGGCCGGACGAAGGCCAGCCCCAGCGGCCAGACGACGCGCAGGGTGCCCGCGGTGCGCAGCACCCGCTGCTGCCCGTACCGGGCGACCAGCGGGCGCGCCACGCGTGAGCCGAGGAGGCCGCCGAGGCAGGGCACGGCGAAGGCGAGACCGTACTGCCAGGGGGCGAAGCCGAGCGGGCCGAGCATGAGGACGGCCAGCGGCGGGACGGCGACCATGATCAGGGCGTTGGCGGCGAGGTTGTTGAAGAACAGCGGCCGCAGGGCCGGGCTGGTGAGGATGTGCCGCCAGCCGTCGAGCAGGTCGGCGGCCCGCAGGCGTTCGGCGCCGGTGCGCCCGGGGCGCGGCTCGCCGCCGCCGACGGCCCTGATGCCCAGGGCCGACAGCAGAAAGCTGACCGCGTTCGCCACGACCGTCGTGACGGGACCGAACAGGCCGATCGCGGCGCCGCCGAGGGGCGGCCCGAGGACCAGGGCGGTCCAGTTCGTGGACTCGAACCGGGCGTTCGCACCGAGCAGCCCGTCGGCCGGCACGAGCGTCTTCAGGAAGGCACCGGACGCCGCGTTGAACGCGATGTCGGCCGCGGCCACGGTCATGGAGACGAGCAGCAGCTGACCGAGGCCGAGTCCGCCGAGCGCGTAGGCGGCGGGCACGGTCAGCAGCGCGGCGAACCTGACCAGGTCCATCCCCATCATCACCGGCCGCTTGCGCCGGAACTCCATCCACGGCCCCAGCGGCACCGCCAGCACGGCACCCACCGCGGGCCCGGTCGCGGCGAGCAGCGCCACCTCGGCCGGCCCGGCGTGCAGCGCGACCACGGCGATCACCGAGAACGCGTCGAAGGCGAGATACGTACCGAGCGCACTCACCGAGTAGGCGGCCCACAGCCACCCGAACCGCCGTCCCATGCATATCCTCCCGTTGCCCCGGGACATGAAAACGTGCAGGTGGCTGCGGAATCAAACAACCCAGGGGCCACCTGCCACAACCAGCGGTTGTACGGTGACGAGGTGGATCTCAAGGCAGTGCGCACCTTCGTCACGGTGGCCGACTCGGGCCAGTTCCAGGAGGCCGCGGCGGTGCTCGCGGTCACCCAGCAGGCCGTCTCCAAGCGGATCGCCGCGCTGGAGAAGGAGCTGGGGGTGCGGCTGTTCACCCGGACCGCCCGGGGTGCCGGCCTGACCGCCGACGGCCGGACCTTCCTGCCGCACGCGCGCGAGCTGCTGCTGGCCGAGGAGCGCGCGACCGCCTCGGTACGGCCACGGCGGCGCGCTCTGCGGGTCGACGTGATCGGCGCGCGGCTCGCCCCGGCGGCGCTGCTGCGCGGCTTCCACGAGGCGCACCCGGACATCGCCCTGGACGTCGTCACGCTCTTCGACGTGGACTCGGCGCTCACCGCCCTGCGCTCCGGGACGATCGACGCGTCCTTCCGCGCCGTCGCCATGCCCGGCCGGCCGCTGCCCAGGGGCGTGGAGGCCGCGCGGGTGTACGACGAGCCGGTCCAGCTGCTCACCGGCCCGGGGCACGCCCTGGCCGGCCACCGCTCGGTCACACCCGGGCAGCTGGCCGGGCACCGGATCTGGATGCCGGGCATCGTGGAAGGCACCGAGTGGGCCGCCTACTACGCCTCGCTCGCCGCCGAGTTCGGCCTCACCATCGACTCCCGGGGCGCCAACTTCACCGGGGCGGTGCAGGACGCGGTCGCCGGCTCCGACACGCTGGCGACCCTCGTCACGGAGCGGCTCCGGCTGACCTGGCCGGCCGGCCATGATCTGCGCCGTATCCCGCTGGTCGACCCGACCCCCGTCTACCCGCACTGCCTCCTGTGGTCCGCCGCCGACCCGCACCCGGCGCTCGCCGCGCTCCGCACCCATCTGGCCGAGGTCTGGTCCCTGCGCGCCGCCGCCGGCACCTGGACTCCTTCCTGGGCTTGCGTGGCGTCTTCCGTCCGTGACGCCCCTGAGCCATCATGATCCGCCGTCAGCCGTTGCCTTCGGCGAAGAGGTGAGACGCATGGCCAAGCTCCGCGCGGGTGAGGGGATTCTCCGCCGCAAACCCATCGAGCACATCGAGGAGACCGAGGTCGGCGAGGGCCCCCGGCTCGAACGGTCGCTCGGCCTGTGGCAGCTCACCGCGATCGGCGTGGGCGGCATCATCGGCGCGGGTATCTTCACGCTGGCCGGCACGGTGGCGAACGGCACGGCCGGGCCCGCGGTGCTGGTGTCGTTCCTCATCGCCGGTGTGGCGAGCGCCTGTGCGGCGCTGTCGTACGCCGAGTTCGCCGGGCTGATCCCGAAGGCGGGATCGGCGTACACCTACGGCTATGCGGTGCTCGGCGAGTTCGCGGGCTGGTTCATCGGCTGGGACCTGCTGCTGGAGTACACCGCGATCGTGGCGGTGGTGGCGATCGGCATCTCGGGTTATTTCGGCTTCCTGGTCGAGGAGATGGGCGCGAACCTGCCGCACTGGATGCTGGGCGCGCCCGGCACCGGGGACGGGCACCGCGTCGACCTGTTCGCGGCGATCCTGTGCCTGCTGATCGCCTGGCTGCTGAACCTGGGCATCCGCAGCGCGGCCCGCTTCGAGACGGTCGTCGTGGCCCTGAAGGTGCTGGTGGTGCTGCTGGTGATCGGGGTGGGCGTGTTCCACATCGACACGGCGAACTACCACCCGTTCTTCCCGTACGGCGTCGGCGGCGCCTTCACCGGCGCGGCGACCGTGTTCTTCGCGGTGTTCGGCTACGACGCGATGTCGACGGCGGCCGAGGAGTCCAAGGACGCCCAGCGGCACATGCCGAAGGCGATCCTCTACTCGCTCGCCATCTCGATGGTGCTGTACGTGGCGGCCTGTCTGGTGCTGACGGGCATGCAGAACTACAAGGACATCGACAAGGAGAGCGGCTTCGCGACGGCGTTCAAGTCGGTCGGGCTGACCGGCCTCGCGGATGTGATCGCGGTGGGCGCGATCATCGGCATCCTCACGGTGATGTTCACGTTCATGCTGGGTGTCACCCGGGTGTGGTTCTCGATGTCCCGGGACGGGCTGCTGCCCAGGTGGTTCGCCAAGACGCACCCGACGCGCCATGTGCCGACCCGGGTGACCTGGATCGTCGGAGCGGGCTCGGCCGCCATCGCCGGGTTCGTGCCGATCGGCTCGGCGGCCGAGCTGACCAACATCGGCATCCTGCTGGCGTTCGTGGTGGTGTGCACGGCGGTGATCGTGCTGCGCTACCGCCAGCCCGAGCTGCCGCGCACCTTCCGCACACCGGGCATGCCCGTGGTGCCCGCGCTGGGTGTGGTCTTCTCGATCTGGCTGATCACGTTCCTGCAGTGGGAGACCTGGGTGCGGTTCGCGGTGTGGTTCGTGGTCGGCTGCGTGATCTACTTCGGCTACTCCTACCAGCGCTCGGCGCTGGCCGGGCGGGCGACCGCCGAGTGATCACTCCCCCATGACCAGGCCGTCCTTGGCGGCTCCGCGGCTGAGCACCACGTCCCGGATGCGGTCGCGCACCCCCTCCAGACCGGCGCCGTCGGCGATGGCCCGGTTGACGTCCACCACCCGGCCGGCGTCGAGGTCGTACAGCTGCGGGATGAACTCGGCCTTGCGGACCTCCCAGCGGTCGCCCGGCCGCACGGGCGGGGCGAAGGTGAAGCGGCCGATGGTGGACTCGTTGCCCCGCGGGTCCCGGACGCCTTGCGCGTTGTACATCTGCCCGGCGATCTGATCGCCCATGCCGTAGATCACCCAGGTGCCGTTGACCTTCTCGTAGGCCTGCGGGACATGGGCGTGGGTGCCGAGGATGAGATCGATGTCCGGGCGGCCGTCGGTGGCGGCGGCGGTGAGCCGCTGGGCGAGGCCGACCTGCAGTCGGTCCGGCTCCTCCTGCCACTCGGTGCCCCAGTGCACCGAGACCACGACCACGTCGGCACCGGCCTTCCGGGCGGCGCGCGCGTCGGCGATGATCCGCCCCGCGTCGATGTGGCTCACGGCCCAGGGCCGGCCGGCGGGCGGCCGGACGTCGCCGCCGAAGGTGTACGCGAGATGCGCGACCCTGGCGGGGCCGGCCTTGAGGATCGTGACCGAGCGGGACTCGGCCTCGGTGCGGGCGGTGCCGGCGTGCCGGAGCCCGGCCCGGTCCATGGCGTCCAGGGTGCGGCGGATGCCGGCGGTGCCGTCGTCCAGGGAGTGGTTGGACGCGGTGGAACAGCCGTCGTAGCCGGTCGCGACGAGGCCCTGGGCGATCTGCGGGGGTGATTTGAAGGAGGGGAAGCCCGAGTACTGGCCGTCGGCGCCGTAGACGGTCTCCATGTGACACAGCGCCAGATCGGCGCGGGAGACCACCGGCTGGACGCCGGAGAGCATGGGCCGGAAGTCGAAGCCGCCCTCGCCGGAGTCGTAGGCCGCCCGGTCGATGACGGAGGTGTGCGGCAGGACGTCACCGGTCGCGACGAGGGTGAAGCCACGGGCGGTGGCGGACCCGGACGGGGCCGCGTGCCCGGACTCCTCGCGCGCGTGGTTCTGGCAGGCGGCCCCGGCCGCGAGGACGGCGGTGAAGGCCAGGGCCACCTGTTGTCTGCGTCCGATCATCAGCTCACCCCAGGAATGTCGTATTTACCGACAAAACCGTGACGGGCATATGGGTACGAATCTTGCTTGTCGGATAAACAACCCGAGCGGGCTCGTTAGCCCATCCGGCGCCGTGCCGGACCCCGCGACCGAGCGCTCGCGCGAGCACCCGCCCGAGCGCGTGAGCGAGCTTCACCGACACGATCGACCGGTCACCGCGCAGCCGTGCACGCGCTCTGTTCCCCGGCCGCGCCCTGTGCTGCCATACGGCCATGACGGCCGGAACCTCACTCATCCACGGGACCGTGACACCGACCCACCGGACGACGACCGCCGAGCACGAACTGGCCGCGCTCCAGCGCGAGCACGGCGGACCGCTGTTCACCCTGTTGCTCAGGCTCTGCGACGGGGACCGGCAGCGCGCCGAGGACCTCGTCCAGGAGACCCTGGTGCGCGCCTGGCAGCATCCCGAGGCGCTGCACGCCGACGACTTCGACTCCGTACGGCCGTGGCTGCTGACGGTCGCCCGGCGGCTCGCCATCGACGCCCGGCGGGCCCGGCTGGCCCGGCCGCCGGAGACCGGCGACGAGATCCCCGAGACCGCGCGGGTGGCCGCCGATCACGCCGAACGGGCCGCCGCCACGCTCGATGTCCGGGAGGCTGTGAAGACACTCACGCGGGAACACCGTGACGTCCTGGTACTCGTGTATTTCCGCGGGGCCAGTGTGGCGGAAGCGGCGCAGACCCTGGGCGTTCCACCCGGTACCGTGAAATCCCGCGCGTTCTACGCGCTGCGCGCGCTGCGCCGGGTCCTTCCGGGTTATGCGGCCGACCTGTACTGAAACCGTCGGCCTGGTCAAACCTCGGTAAAGCGCCTTGCTGTGGCCCCCGTTCGGGCAATGGGCTGTCCTCATCCGCGTTCCGGGCGGGGGCCGGGCCCGGGAATTCGGGCGACGCGCACGTACCGGAGGAAGGGCAGGAAGGGATGCTGCACAGAGGGCACGAGAGCACGGACGGCACCGACGGCGGTGAACTGGCCGTCCCCATGGCCTGGTTGTACGCCGAGTACATCGCCGACGAGCTGCTGCGCACCGGCGATCTGATGCCGCCGACGTCCTTCGAGTTCCGGGCCGGGCGGGACGCCCTGGCGCTGACCGTCTTCCTGTCCGACACCGACGGGGAGCTGTCCGGCATCCGGGTGATCTCCCAGCTGGAGAACTGGCTGTCGCTGACCGCCTACGACCAGCCCTGGCGGGACTGGGTGCGCGAGCGCATGACCGAGCTGGCCGACGCGGCCGAGCGGTCCGGCACCCCCTCCCCCGATCTGGCCCTCGCCGCGGACGCCTGGCGCTGGCTGGAGGAGACCGAGCTGCTCGCGCCGGATCTGGACGCGGTGCCGGGCGGCGGAGCGCCGGCCGGCGAGGACGACGGGCCGAAGGTGTGGACCCCGGCCTGGCGGCTCGGGCTGCCCCTCGGGCATCTGGCGATCCATCTTTTCTGAGGTTTCTCGAAATCGGACCAATCCGCCGGCCGGGCCGCTCCGAATCTCCTCTCCCGGATTCTGTGGGTGGCTTGAGTGATTCGGCTGTCGGCTGCGTACGGGTGGGTGCACGGAGTAACCCCACCCGCACCCATCGGCACGAGGATTCGGCATGAGGTCCCTGGAAAGGCATCGCGACGTCGGCGCGTACGCGCTCGGCGTGCTGGACGAGGCGGAGGCCTTCCGCTTCGAGGACCACCTCATGGAGTGCGCTCAGTGCGCGGCACAGGTGACCGAATTCGGACCGGCCACACGGCAGTTGATGCTGTACCGCCGCGCCACGCCGCGCTTTGTGCACCCCATGTCCCAGCCCGGTCCCCGGCTGCTGGAGCGGCTGCTCGGCGAGGTCGCGCACCGGCACCGGGTGCGCCGCCGGCGCTTCCTGTACGGCCTGGCCGCCTCGGTGGTGCTGGCCGTGGCCGGTCCGGGCGTCGTGGCCTTCGCCGGCCGTGGGGAGCCGGCCGCCCACATCACCGCGGCGACGGATCCGGGGACCGGGGTGTGGGCCGAGGTCACGGCCGACGACGGGGACAGCGGCAGCCGTCTGCTGCTGCGGGTGAAGGACGCCACCGGCCCGCACAGCTGCCGCCTCGTCGTAGTGGGCCGCGACGGCTCCGAGCAGATCGCCGGCACCTGGACCGAAACCGGCCACGGCTCCAGCTCCTTCACCGCGCTCGGATCCTCCACGATGCACCGCGACCAGATCGACCGCTACGAGGTGCGCACCACGGACGGACAGCGGCTGGTGTCCGTCGAGGCGCCGCAGTGACGTCGGCGGGGAATCACTTCAGCAGCCGGGACAGTCTGCGGTCCGCCAGGGGCTTGCCGCCCGTCTGGCAGGTCGCGCAGTACTGCAGCGAGGAGTCGCTGAAGGAGACCTCGCGGACGGTGTCGCCGCACACCGGGCAGGGCTCGCCGGTCCGGCCGTGCACCCGCAGACCGCTCTTCTTCTCGGCCTTCAGCCGTCCGGCGGCCACCCCCCGGGAGCGCTCGACGGCCTCGGTGAGCGTGTCACGCAGTGCCGTGTAGAGCCGGTGGGTCTCGTCCGGGGTCAGCGAGGCGGCGAGCTTGAACGGGGACATCTTCGCGGCGTGCAGGATCTCGTCGCTGTAGGCGTTGCCGACGCCCGCGATCAGCGACTGGTCGCGCAGCGCGCCCTTCAGCCGGCGTCTCTCGTCCCCCAACAGCGCAGCGAAGCGCTCCTCGTCGAAGCCGGCGGCGAGCGGGTCCGGGCCGAGGCGGGCGATGCCCTCGACCTGCCGCGGATCGCGGACGACATACACCGCGAGGCGCTTTTGGGTGCCGGCCTCGGTGAGGTCGAAGCCCTCGCCGGTCTCCAGCGCCACCCGCAGCGCCAGCGGCCCCTTGCCCGGCCTGGGCGAGCCGTCCGGCAACCGGTCCCGCCAGTGCAGCCAGCCGGCGCGGGCGAGATGGGTGACGAAGTGCAGACCGGCGCTGCCCTCGATGTCGAGGAACTTCCCGTGCCGGTACACGGCGGTGACCTCGCTGCCCTCGAACGCGCCGACGGGAGGGTCGTACGTCTTCAGCACGCTGATGGCGACCGGCAGCACCCGGACGACCTCATGGCCGACCAGGTGCTCGGTGAGGAAGTCCTTGAGCGCTTCGACCTCGGGCAGTTCCGGCATACGTCCAGAGTGCCACCGGGCACTGACAAGGCCGGGCGAGCCCTGTCAGCCGTCCGGGCGGAACTCGCACCACACCGCTTTGCCGCCGCCGCGCGCCTCCACGCCCCAGGCGTCGGCGAGCCGGTCCACGAGAAGCAGGCCCCGGCCGGAGACGCCGTCCTCGCCCGCCTCCCGGCGGCGCGGCAGGGCGCTGGAGGAGTCCTCGACCTCGATGCGCAGCCTGCGCTCCCCGTCGTCGATCGCCCGCAGGGTCACGATCGCGGAGCCCTCGGTGTGCATCAGCGCGTTGGTGATCAGCTCGTCGGCGGCCAGCTCGATCTCGTCGGCGCGCTCGCCCGCGCCCCAGCGGCGGACCGCGGCGCGGATCATGTGCCGGGCGTGGGTCAGGGCTTCCGGGTCGCCGGGGGCCACATGCTGCTGGAGCCGGCCGCCGGCCCGCGCGGCCTCCGGGGCGCGGCGGCGCAGCAGGAGCAGCGCCACGTCGTCGTCGCCGCCGCGTTCCTCGGCCAGCTGGATCAGCCGGTCGGCCAGCGCGCGCACATCGTCCGGGCCGTCCGTGACGAGTGCCGTCAGCCGGCGCATGCCGTCGTCGAGGTCCGCGCCGGGCTTCTCGACCAGCCCGTCGGTGCACAGCAGCAGGGTGTGGCCGGGGTCGAGTTCCAGGGTGGAGACGGGATACTCCAGCCGGCTGAACTCGGCGGACAGGCCGAGCGGCAGCCCGCCCTCGACCGGCACCCGGCTGCAGGTGCCGTCGCTGTGCCGGATCAGCGGGTCGATGTGCCCGGCGCGGACCGCCTGGACGACCCCGGTGGACAGGTCGGCCTCGGCGTACAGGCAGGTGGCGAAGCGGTCGGTGTCGAGTTCGTGCAGGAAGACGGAGGCGCGGGCCATCACGGTGGCCGGGGTGTGTCCCTCGGCGGCGTAGGCACGCAGCACGATCCGCAACTGCCCCATGACGGCGGCGGCGTGGGTGTCATGGCCCTGGACGTCGCCGATGACCGCGCCGACCCGGCCGCCGGGCAGCGGGATCAGGTCGTACCAGTCGCCGCCGATGTCCCGGCCGAGGGTGCCCCCGGCCGTGGCGGCGCGGTAGCGGACGGCGATGTCGGCACCGCGGACGCTCGGGATGGTGCGGGGCAGCATGGCCTGCTGGAGGCCCTGGGCAAGGTCTTTCTCCTGCTCGTAGAGCATGGCGCGCTGCAGGCTCTGCGCGATGCTGCTGCCGAGCGCGACCAGGACGGCGCGCTCCTCGGCGGAGAAGCCGCGCCGGTCGGCGTAGAGCAGGCCCATCGCGCCGATCGGGCGGGCCTGCGCGATCAGCGGCAGATAGGCGGCCGAGGTGATGTGCAGACCGGTCAGGTGCGGCCAGAGGACCGGGTAGCCCTCGGCGAACTCCTCCGGGGACTCGATGAAGCGCGGCAGGAGCGTGCGCACGACCTCGCTCATGGGGTACGGCTCGTCGATGCGGTTCACCTGGCTGGCGGGCACGAAGCTGCCGACGGGGGCCTCGGCGACCAGACGGATACGGCTCGCCTCCACCAGACCCATCACCAGGCTGGTGGCGCCGAGGCGGCGGATGCCGTGGGTGTCCTTCAGGACGTCGATGACGTCGCGGACGGTACGGGCGTGGGCGAGTGCCGCCGAGACGATCTGCACGATGTTGGTCTGCTGGCGGAACGCCTCGTCGTGGGCGGCGCGCAGGCTGCGGGCCGCGCTGTCGGCGAGTTCCCCGGTGGCGTCGCGGACGATCCCGACGACCCGGCGCGGGCGGCCGGTGTCGTCCCGCCGGATGTAGCCCTGGGTGTGGGTCCAGCGCGGGGTGCCGTCACGGCGGCGGATGCGGAAGTAGGTGCCGTAGTTCTCGCTGCCGTCCTTGATGGCCCGCGCCACGACGGCGTCCAGCCGGGCCGCCTCCGGCGGCGGTACCCGTACGGCCAGGGACCGGGGGCGTCCGTCGAATTCCTCGGGCAGCAGGTCGAACACCTGGTACGCCTGGGCGTCCATGTGGAACAGGCCCGTGTCCAGGTCCCAGTCGAAGGTGCCCATCCCGTTGAGCGCCAGGATCGGGTCCGGGTGGGCGGGCCAGTCCTCCGGGAGTGACATGGCACTCGCTCCCCGGTCTGCCATGGGCCCACCTTGCCAGGATTCACCGGAATCTTCGACCTGATCGTCCGGTGCGGTCCCGGGCGTGCGGGGGCCGGTTCCGGGGGCTCAGCCGCCGGGCGGGGCAGGGAGGTCGGGCAGGCCGATCCCGTCGAACGGGTCGGTCCCGAAGGGCGTGTCCGCGAGGCCGGGCGTGCCCGGCATGAGACCGAACGACGGCAGGGCCCACGGGTCGGTGGTACCGGGGGCCGAGGTGCTCCGCCCGGCGGGCAGGCCCGGGGCCGTCGGAGTGACGGTGCCGGTGCCGGTCGGGCTCACGCGTGGGCCGCCGGTCGTGCCGGCAGAGGGGCCCGGCCCGGTCCGCTGCGGAACGGCCGGGGAGCTCTCCGGTGGTGCGGAGGCCGTGTCGCTGGGGGCGGTCGTGTCGTGGGGTGCGCCGGTGGCCCAGGCGGGCGCCGGTACGACATGGTCGTCGCGTACGTCGTGGCCGATCCGGCGTTCGATCCAGGTGCGGGTCTCGACATTGACGATCGTGAAGCTGGTGACGGCCCGTGGCGCCGGGGTCACCGCGATCACCTGGCCCGGCCGGTAGCCGGACCAGGCGCTGCCCCGGGCGCCGAAGCCCCCGTGGGTCGGCTCGGGCGAGCCCAGCGGGTTGCCGCAGGCGCAGCGCACCCGGGGCACGCCCCGGTCGTCGACCAGGACGGCGGTGCCGGCCTGGAGCACGGCCTGGTAGCCGGCCGTCTCCCCGCCGCGGTAGCCGTGGCTGGTGACCCGGGTGTCGGCGCGCAGCACGACCGGGGTCAGACCGTGCAGAAAGCCGGGCAGGCCGCCGCCCAAGACGCCGGCCGCGCGGGCGAAGGCGGCGGCTCTGGTGGGGTCCGCCGTCAGATACCCGAGCTGCCGCTCGACGTCACAGCCAGCGACGCGCGGGGTGCCGCTGTAGAGGCCGGGGGTCGCGCCGGACAGCACGCGTACCGACCGCAGGGGCGCGGCGACCAGCGCGGCGGGCAGCGCGGGCCGGGAGGAGGCGGCGACGGGCGGTCTCGTGGAGCTGACGCGCTGGGTCGCGGGGGCGGTGGGGTCGGCCGTGCCGGTGGGCGGGGGCGCGGTGGGGTCGGCGCTGCCCGTGCCGGGGGCCGTCGGCGCGGTGGTCGCCGTGACCGTGGAGCCGGTGAAGGGGTCGGGGCCACGCGCCGCGGCGGGGAGGAGATAGACGTCCTCGCCCATCCGGGCCTCTTTGACGCCGGGGCGGGCGCAGCCGGCGACGAGGAACGCCATCGAGAGGGCCCAGGCGAGGACGATGGATCCGGTGGATCCGGTGGATCCGATGGGTATCCGCACCGTACACTCCGCAACACTGTGGGTGACTTCTCCCTATTGTGTGCCTTGCGCCGGTTTGGCTGGCAACTCGGGGGGAGCCATGATGAAGACGACACCGGCGGTTTGGCCGTGACGAAGGGCGCGCACAGCCGTGGACTGGTTCACCGCTGCCGACTACTGGCTGTGCCGGCTGGTCTTCCAGCGGGCGCTGGCGGCCGTGTACCTGGTCGCGTTCCTGACGGCGGCCTTGCAGTTCCGGGCCCTGCTGGGCGAGCGGGGCATGCTGCCGATCCCCCGCTTCGTGGCACGGATCCCCTTCGCGCGCGCCCCGAGCCTGTTCCAGCTGCACTACTCCGACCGCTTCTTCGCGGGCTGCGCCTGGTCCGGCTGCGCGGTGTCCGCGGCGCTGCTCGCCGGCGCGGACTCGCTGCTGCCGCTGTGGGCCGGGATCCTGCTGTGGCTGGCACCGTGGGCGCTGTATCTGTCGGTCGTCAACGTCGGCCAGACCTGGTACGCGTTCGGCTGGGAGTCGCTGCTGCTGGAGACGGGCTTCCTGGCCGCGTTCCTCGGCAACGACGAGGTGGCGCCGCCGGTCCTGGTGCTGTTCCTGCTGCGCTGGATCCTGTTCCGGGTCGAGTTCGGCGCCGGGCTGATCAAGCTGCGGGGCGACACGTGCTGGCGGACGCTGACCTGCCTGTACTACCACCATGAGACACAGCCGATGCCGGGCCCACTGAGCTGGTTCTTCCACCATCTGCCGAGGCCGCTGCACCGGGCGGAGGTGGCCGCCAACCACCTCACCCAACTCGTCGTGCCGGTGCTGCTGTTCACGCCGCAGCCGATCGCCTCGGCCGCCGCCGCGCTGATGATCGTCACCCAGCTGTGGCTGGTGCTGTCCGGCAACTTCTCCTGGCTGAACTGGATCACCATCGTGCTGGCCCTGTCCGCGCTGCGGATCCCCGGCTCGGCGCCGGCCGTGCCGGCGGCCCCGCTGTGGTACGAGGTCGTGGTGCTCGCGCTCGCCGCGCTGCTGGTCGTCCTCAGCTACCACCCGGTGACGAACATGATCTCCCGCCGGCAGGTGATGAACCGCTCCTTCGACCCGCTGCACCTGGTGAACACCTACGGCGCGTTCGGCAGCGTCAGCCGGGTCCGTTACGAGGTGGCGGTCGAGGGCACGACGGACGACGCCGCTCCCTACCATCTGCGCCTGGACCGGCACCAGGCGGATTGGTACAAGGAGCGAGGCAACCAGGGCTACCGGGTGCTTGAGCGCGCTGACCAGGACGTTCCCGCCGATGCGGTGTGGCAGGAGTACAGCTTCCACGGCAAGCCCAGCGAGCCGCGGCGGTGGCCGCGCCAGTTCGCGCCCTATCACTTGAGGCTTGACTGGTTGCTCTGGTTTGTAGCCCTCTCCCCCGAATACGGCGTCCCCTGGTTCGACGGCTTCGTCCTGCGACTCCTGCTCAACGACCGCGACACGCTGCGCCTGATCCGGCACAACCCCTTCCCCGACCACCCTCCGGCGTTCGTGCGCGCGCGTCTCTACCGGTACCGCTTCACGACGTGGCAGGAGCTGCGAGAGACGCATGCCTGCTGGCACCGGGAATACGTCCGAGACCTGGTTCCCCCTATCCGCCTGCGCCCACTCCCCGACCCTCACATCCCAACGTGAGCGGCGAGAACCGACCCCCGGCGCGGAGCCAAGGGAAGGGGACGCCGGTGACCACCGTGGACGATTACGCCGCCGCTCACCGGAGGTTGTAGACGCGCCGCGCGGTGTCCTCGTAGACGGCCGAGCACTCCGGGGCGTCGAGGACCGCCGTCAACTCCCGTGTCATATCTAGGACTTGGGTGTACGTCGCGGTCTGTGTGCAGACCGGCCAGTCCGAGCCGAACATCAGACGGTCCGGCCCGAAGGCCTCCAGGGCGGTGTCGGTGTACGGGCGCAGGCCGGCGACGGTCCAGGAGGCGAGGTCGGCCTCCGTGACGAGTCCGGAGAGCTTGCCGGCGGTGTTGGGCAGGGCGGCGAGGGCGCGCAGCGCGGTGGCCCACGGTTCGAGGGCGCCGGAGGCGATCGGGGGTTTGCCGAGGTGGTCGAGGACGAAGGTGAGGTACGGGAGCGACGCGGCCGCCGTCACACAGGCCGGGAGCTGACGGGGCAGGACGACGAGGTCGTACACGAGGCCCGCGTCCGCGAGTGCGGTCAGGCCCCGGTGTACGTCCGACGACGCCGGCGATCAGCTCGTGTGCGGCGGCCAGGGCGAGGAACTCGGGGGTCTCCTCGGGCACGGTGACCGTCTGGACGAGGACGGTGCGGGCGGCTCCGGCCGCCCGCGCCTCGGGAGCGAGGTCGGCGAGGGTGAAGTCGCGTCTGAGCGGGCTGTGTTCGGGGATCCAGTCCTGGTCCCGTACGGAGAGGTCCCAGACGTGGTGGTGGGCGTCGACGGTCACGGCAGCTCCCGGACGACGGGCAGCCCGGCGCCGGCACCGCCGCGCGAGTAGTCGTGCACGACGTCGAGCAGCTCGGCCATGCGCGCCTGCCAGGCCACGTTCACCGGCAGCTGCTCCAGTTCGGCGATCAGGCGCGCGCAGTCCTCGCACTCCAGCAGGTGGAACAGGTCGCTTCCGCTGCGCCAGATGGTCCAGGAGGTGGCGCCTGCGGCGCGGATGGCCGTGGTCAGTTCCTCGGGGACCTCCCGGTGGGCGGCCTCGTAGGCGGCGATGCGGTCGGGGCGGACCTTGGTGTGCGGGGCGACTCTCATGACGGGCCCTCCTCACGGGGCAGCAGGCCGGACTCGCGCAGCTCCCGCCAGAACTCCGCCGGGACCGGGGCCGCGAACTGGTCGGCGCTGTCGTGGGCCTGGGCAGCGGAGCGGAGGCCGGTCAGGACACAGGCGACGGCCGGGTGGGCGGCGGCGAAGGCGAGGGCGGCGGCGCGCAGGGTGGTGCCGTACCGCTCGGCGACCGCCCGCATCCGCAGGGCGCGGTCCAGCAACTCCTGTGGCGCACGGGTGTAGTCGTACGTCGCCCCGGGCCTCGGGTCCGCCAGCAGGCCCGAGTTGAAGACGCCGCCGAGGACCACCGACACCCCGCGCTCGGCGGCCGCGGGCAGCAGCTCGGTGCCGGCGCTCTGGTCGAGGAGGGTGTATCGGCCCGCGCACAGGACCACGTCCACGTCGGTGTCGCGGACGAACCGGGTGAGCATCCCCGTCTGGTTCATGCCCGCGCCGATCGCGCCGACGACGCCTTCGGCGCGGAGCCCCTCCAGGGCCGGGTAGCCCTCGCGGAAGGCCTGCTCGGCGTGGTCGTCGGGGTCGTGCAGATAGACGACGTCGACGCGGTCCAGGCCGAGCCGGGCAAGGCTCGCCTCCAGGGTGCGCCGGACGCCGTCGGCGCTGAAGTCCCACACCCGCCGGTGGGTGGCGGGTACGGCGAACCCGTGGGCGAGGTCGTCGCCCGGGCCGGCGGCGGGTTCGAGCCGGCGGCCCACCTTGGTGGAGACCGTGTAGTGGGCGCGGTCGTACGGCCGCAGGGCCGCGCCGAGCCGGCGTTCGGACAGGCCGAGTCCGTAGTGCGGGGCCGTGTCGAAGTACCGGATGCCCCGCTGCCAGGCGGCCGCCAGGGCCTGCCCTGCCTGCTCGTCGTCCAGCGGGGTGTAGAGGTTGCCGAGCGGCGCGGCGCCGAAGCCGAGCGGGCTGACCTCGACGCCGCTGCGGCCGAGCGTCCTCATCGGCCCGCCGGTCGCAGCCTGAGGCCCTGCATGCCGCCGTCGACGGCGAGGGCGGTGCCGGTGGTGGCGCCGGACTGCGGGCCGGCCAAGTAGGCGATGGCGGCGGCCACTTCGGCGGCGGTGACCAGCCGCCCGGTGGGCTGGCGGGCTTCCAGGGCGGCGCGTTCGGCGGCCGGGTCAGGGGCCGCGGCCAGCAGCCGGCCGACCCATGGGGTGTCGACCGTACCGGGGTTGACGCAGTTGACGCGGATGCCTTCGCGGACGTGGTCGGCGGCCATGGCGAGGGTCAGGGAGTACACGGCGCCTTTCGCGGCGCTGTACAGGGCACGCTGGGGCAGGCCTGCGGTGGCCGCGATCGAACAGGTGTTGACGACCGCCGCGTGCGAGGAGCGGCGCAGATGGGGAAGGGCGGCGCGGGTGGTGCGGACGATCCCGAGGACGTTGACATCGAAGACGCGTTGCCACTCGGCGTCGTCGTTGTCCTCGATGGTGCCCTGGGCGCCGATCCCGGCGTTGTTGACCAGGACGTCCAGGCCGCCGAGGTCCTCGGCGGCCCGCTCGACGGCGGCCCGCACCGAGGTGTCGTCGGTGACGTCGGCGCAGTGGGCGAGGAGCGGCTTGTCGACGTCCGCCGGGTCCCGGTCGAGGACGGCGACCTTGGCCCCGCGGGCGGCGAGGAGCTCGGCGGTGGCCCGGCCGATGCCGGACGCGCCGCCGGTGACCAGGGCCCTCAGGCCCTCGAAGTCGCTCATGCGGCCTGTCCCTTCTGGGTGTCGGGGTCGGCGGCCCAGTAGGTGCCGCCGGGGAAGGTGTACCGCGCGAGGGACTCCGGGCGCAGGGCGGCACAGAAGCCGGGCGCGGTGGGTGCGGTGTAGTGGCCGTCGCGGATGACGACCGGGGTGACGAAGTGCTCGTGGAGGTGGTCGACGTACTCGATGACCCGGTCCTCGGTGGTGCCCGAGACGGCCAGGTAGTCGAACATCGACAGGTGCTGGACGAGTTCGCACAGGCCGACCCCGCCCGCGTGCGGGCAGACGGGGACGCCGAACTTGGCGGCGAGCAGCAGGATGGCGAGGTTCTCGTTGACGCCGGCGACGCGGGCCGCGTCGATCTGCACGATGTCCAGGGCGTCCGCCTGCAGCAGCTGCTTGAACACGATCCGGTTGTGCACATGTTCCCCGGTGGCGACCTTCACCGGGGCCACCGCGCGGCGGATCGCCGCATGGCCGAGGACGTCGTCGGGGCTGGTGGGCTCCTCGATCCAGTACGGGCCGAACTCGGCGAGGGCCCGGGTCCAGCGGATCGCCTCGTCCACGTTCCAGCGCTGGTTGGCGTCGACGGCGAGCCGGATGTCCGGCCCGATGACGGCGCGGGCGACCCGGCAGCGCCGGATGTCGTCGTCGAGGTCGGCGCCGACCTTCAGCTTGATCTGGGTGAAGCCGTCGGTGACGGCCTGCGCGGCGAGCCGGCTCAGCTTGTCGTCGTCGTAGCCGAGCCAGCCCGGGGAGGTGGTGTAGGCGGGGTAGCCGCGAGCCAGCAGCCGCGCCCGGCGTTCCGCCATGCCTTGCCTGCCCCGCCGCAGCAGACCGAGGGCCTCCTCGGGGCTGAGCGCGTCCGCGATGTAGCGGAAGTCGATCTGCCCGACCAGCCACTCCGGTTCGGCGTCGGCGAGCAGCTGCCACAGCGGCTTGCCGGCCCGCCGGGCGGCGAGGTCCCAGACGGCGTTGACGACGGCCCCGATCGCCATGTGCATCACGCCCTTCTCGGGGCCGAGCCAGCGCAGCTGGCTGTCGCCGATCAGATCGCGGAAGAGCGAGCCGGGGTCGGCGCACAGCCCGGCCACGTCCCGGCCGAGCACATGGTCCCGTAGCGCGTGGATCGCGGCGACCTGGACGTCGTTGCCCCGCCCGATGGTGAACACGAACCCGTGTCCCTCGTGCCCGTCGGCGGCGTCGGTGCGCAGCACGACATAGGCCGCCGAGTAGTCGGGGTCGGGGTTCATCGCGTCGGAGCCGTCCAGCTCGCGCGAGGTGGGGAAACGGATGTCGTGGGTGTCGACCGCGGTGACGCGGGCGGGGGCCTGGGACACTGAAGTCCTTTCGGTCGTAGGGAGCCCTGAGGATCCTCAGTCCTGGGCGCGGCCCGTGGTGACGCGGGCGATCACCAGGGCGACGAGGATGATCCCGCCGTAGATGGCCTGGATCCAGAACGACGGGACCTGGGCGAGGGTGAGCAGGTTCTGTACGACGCCCAGGAGGAGTACGCCGGTCAGCGCGCCGAACATGGTGCCCTTGCCGCCGTCCAGGCTGATGCCGCCGATCACCGCGGCCGCGAACACGGTGAAGATCATGTTCTGGCCCTGGTTGGCGCTGATCGCGCCGACGTAGCCGGTCTGCAGCAGGCCGCCGACGGAGGCGAGCACGCCCGCGACGACGTACACGCCGAGCATGACGCGGTCCACCCGGACCCCGGCCGCGCGGGCCGCGTCCGCGTTGCCGCCGATGGCGTACAGGGCGCGGCCGGTGCGGTGGTACTTCAGGACGAACCCGGTGACGGCGAAGGCGATCGCGGCGAGCCACACCGACATGGGCACGTTGAGGAAGGTGGTGGTGGCCAGGGAGGAGAAGCTGTCGGGCATGCCGAACAGGGTCTTGCCCTTGGTGGCGCCGACCAGCAGGCCGCGCAGCACGATGAGCATCGCGAGCGTGACGATGAAGGCGTTGAGCCGGAACTTCACGACGAGGACGCCGTTGAAGGCGCCGATGACGGCGCCGACCAGGGGGATCGCCACCAGGGCGAGCGCGGCGGGCCAGGTGGTGCCCCAGCCGGACTGGGCGGCGGGCAGCACCAGCAGGGCGCCGACGGCGGGGGCGATGCCGACGACCGACTCCAGGGACAGGTCGAACCTGCCGGTGATCAGTACGAGGGACTCGGCGAGCACGACCATCGCGAGCGCGGCGGAGGCGCCGAGGATGGAGATGAGGTTGCGCTCGGTGAGGAACGAGTCGTTGACCATGGCGCCGAGCACCATGAGCAGCAACAGGGCCGGGACCAGGGCGAGTTCACGGGCGCGGCGGAGCAGGACGGTCCGGGCCGAGCGGGCGTCGGGGGTCTTCGGGGGTGCGAGCGGCGGGGCTGCCCGGGTGTCAGCCATGGTCAACTCCTTCGATGGAGGCGATCAGCTCGTGGTCGCGCCAGCCGGCCGGGTGCTCGGCGACGACACGGCCGTGGAAGAGGACGAGGACCCGGTCGCAGCGGCGCAGGTCGTCGAGTTCGTCGGAGACGACGAGCACGGCGGTGCCGTCGTCGCGGGCGCTGTCCATGCGGGCGAGCAGCGACTCCTTGGACTTCACATCGACCCCGGCGGTGGGGTTGATCAGCACCAGCAGACGCGGGTCGCGGGCGAGGGCACGGGCCATGACGACCTTCTGGGCGTTGCCGCCGGACAGGTCGGACACGGGCTGGTCGGGGCCTGAGGCGTGGATGTCGAGGCGGTCGATCAGCTCGGCGGCGAAGCGGCGGCGTGCGTCGGTGGCGACGAAACCGGCCCTGCCGAGCCGGTCCAGCACGCTCAGCGTGGCGTTGTCGCCGATGCTCATGGCGGACACCAGCCCCTGCTCGTGCCGGTCGCGTGGCACACAGCCGATCCCGGCCCGCAGAGCAGCTCGTACATCCCCGAACGACAGCCCCTCACCGTCGAGTTGAGCGGTTCCGCCGGTCGGGGTGTGCAGTCCGGCGAAGGACTCGGCCAGCTCGGTCTTGCCACTGCCGCTGGAGCCGGCGAGTCCGACGACCTCGCCGCGGCGGACGGTGAGGTCGACGCCGTCGTACGCCGGCGAGGTGAGCCCGTGTGCCTCCAGCAGGACGGGAGAGCCGGTGGCAACCGATCTGTTCCGAACGGCCTGTTGGGCCGGGGACTCCCCCGCCATGGCCTCCACCAGCGCCGCCTTCGGCAGGTCGGCGACGGGTGCGGTGGTGATCCAGCGGGCGTCGCGCAGCACGGTGACCGTCTGGCAGACCTCGTACACCTCCTGGAGGTGGTGCGAGATGAACAGGAAGGTGACACCGGAGTCCTGCAGGGAGCGCATCCGGGTGAAGAGCCGCTCGATCTCCCGGTTGTCGAGCTGGGCGGTGGGTTCGTCCAGCACGATGAAGCGGGCGCCGAAGCTCAACGCCCGTGCGATCTCCACCATTTGGCGGTCCTCGACGCGGAGGTCGGCGGTGCGGGCCTCCGGGTCGACGCGCACGTCCCAGGTGTCGAGCAGGCCGGCGGCCTCGCGGCGCAGCCGGCGCCAGCTGATGAGGCCGCGGCCGGTGGGCTGCCGGTTGAGGAACAGGTTCTCGGCGACGGTCAGCTCCGGGACGACCGTCGGTTTCTGGTACACGCAGGCCACCTTGCGGCGCCAGGCGTCGCGGTCGGTGAGCGGGGGCGCGGGCTCGCCGTCGAAGCGGACGGTGCCCGCGTCCGGGGCCTGAAGACCGGTGAGGACGTTGACCAGGGTGGACTTGCCGGCGCCGTTGCGGCCGACCAGGGCGTGGGACTCGCCGGGCCGCACGGTGAGCCGTCCGTCGGCGAGGGCGAGGGTGGGGCCGTAGCGTTTGACGATGCCCTCGGCTTGCACAAGCGGCGTACTCATTTGACCGTGTTGCCCCACAGCTTGGGGTCGTCGACGTCGGCCTTGGTGACCAGCGGCGCGGGCAGCTGGTCCTCCAGGATGCCGTTCGGCAGCTTCACGATCGTGGAGCCGTGGTCGGTCGGTCCTGGCCTGAACGTCTTCCCGGCCATCGCCGCCTTGATGTAGTACAGGCCGTACTGGGCGTAGGCGTCGGCGGGCTGGGAGACCGTGGCGTCGATCTGGCCCTTGCGGATGGCGTCGAACTCCTGCGGGATGCCGTCGTTGGAGACGATGGCGATATGGCCCTGCTGTCCGGCCGGTTTCAGCAGGTGCTTGGACTTCAGGGTCTGCAGGGTCGGCGCGAGGTAGACACCGCCCGCCTGGAGGTAGATGCCCTTGATGTCGGGGTTGGCGCCCAGCAGGGTGTCCAGTTTGGCGGCGGCCGTGTCGGACTCCCACTTGGCCGGGATCTCCAGCACCTTGAGCTTCGGGTACTTCTTCTTCACGCAGGAGCGGAAGGCGGCGGAGCGGTCCCGGCCGTTGACCGAGGCCAGGTCGCCCATGACCTGCACGACCTTGCCGCTGCTCACGTGCTGTCCCAGGTAGTCGCAGGCCTTCTCGCCGTAGGCCACGTTGTCGGCGCGCACCACCATGGCGACCTTGCCCTTGTCGGGCGCGACGTCCACCGTGACCACGGGGACGCCCTTGCGTTCGGCCTGGTCGAGTCCGGCCTGGATGGCGGCGCTGTCGAGGGGGGCGACGACCAGCCCCTTGACGCCCTGGTTGAGTTCGTTGTCGATGTCGGTGATCTGCTGCGAGGGGTCGCTGTTGGAGTTGACCGTCTTCAGTACCTCGACACCCTCCGACGTGGCCTTCTTGGGCACATAGTCGTTGTACGACTGCCAGAACGGCGAGGTCAGCAGCGGCAGGATCACGCCGACCTTGCCGGTGCCGCCGCTGCCCGTGCTCGCGGTGTCCTTGGTGCTGCCGCAGGCGGCGAGCATGAGGGAGGCGCCGGCGGCCAGGGCCGCCACGCCGATGATCCGGGACCTGCTGCGCTTTCCGACCGTGCTGGCGGGCATCTCGCGGCTCCTCGTCGAGGGTGTTCGAGCAGACGCCGCATACTTATCAGACCAATAGGCCGTGACAACACCCTCGTGCAGCGAAAGACCCGGCTGACGACCTGTAGTGGTCGGACCACTTGGCTGGCTAGACTGCGCCGCACCGGGTGACCGGACGTCGGCACCGGGTGACTGGAGGAGTGGCGTGGACGAGGAAGCCCCGCAGAAGGGCACGGTGACCCAGCGCGCCATCGAGGAGATCAAGGCGATGATCGCCGGGGGCCGGCTGGAGCCGGGCCAGCGGCTGCCCACCGAGCGCGACCTCGCCGTACAGCTCGGTATCTCGCGCAGCTCGATGCGGGAGGCGATCCGCGCGCTCACGGTGCTGGGCGTCCTGGAGGCCCGGCACGGCTCCGGGATCTACGTCACCGCGCTGGAGGCCGGCGACCTGCTGGAGACGTTCGGGGTGGTCGCGGACCTGTCCCGGGGGCCGCGGCTGGTGGAGCTGCTGGAGGTGCGCCGGATCCTGGAGTCGACGGCGACGGCGCTGGCCGCCGCGCGGATCACGGCCGACCGGCTCGCCGAGGTGGAGAAGCACCTCACGGCCATGAACGCCACCGACGATCCCGAGGAGATCCTCGCCCACGATCTCGCGTTCCACCGCGAGATCGCCGGCGCGGCGGGCAACGAGACCATGGCCGCGATCCTGGAGGGCCTGTCGTCGCGTACCTTCCGGGCCCGGGTGTGGCGCGGGTACCAGGAGGAGGGGGCGTTCGCGCGTACGCGCCGCGAACACGCCGCCATCCACCGGGCGCTGGTGGCCCGGGATCCGGAGGCGGCGCGTGCGGCGGCGGCCGCGCATGTGGGTGAGGTGGAGGAGTGGCTGCGGGCCCGACTCAGGCCCGACTGAGCCGCAACGTCACCAACTCGAAGGGCCTCAGGCGTAGTTGGACGCTGTTGGCGAGGTGTTCCAGCGCCTCCGGCAGGGGCCGCTCCAACAGGTCCGTCGCCGTCACCTCCGCCACCTCGAAGCTCGCCGTGAGTGTCGCGCGGGCCCGGCCCCCGTGGGCCTCGTGGAAGCGGACCACCACATCCCCGCTGCCGTCGTCGGCCAGCTTCACGGCCGTGACGACCACGGCGTCGTTGTCCACGGTGACCAGCGGGGCCACCTCATGGGCGCCGGTCAGCCGGCGTTCCGGCTGGTTGATCCGCCAGCCCTCGCGGATCGCGTCCCCGATGCCCGCGCCCGGTACGAGCGCGTGTCGGAAGCGGTGGACGCCCTGGTCGGTCTCGGGGTCGGGGAAGCGCGGGGCGCGCAGGAGGGAGGCGCGGACCGTGGTCGTCGTACCGTGGTCGGCGTCGGTGCGGACGGTGCGGGTGACGTCGTGGCCGTACGTCGAGTCGTTGACGAGGGCCACACCCCAGCCGGGTTCCTCCAGGTGGACGAAGCGGTGGTTGCACGCCTCGAACTTGGCCGCCTCCCAGGAGGTGTTGGTGTGGGTGGGGCGGTGGACGTGGCCGAACTGGGTTTCTGAAGCGTACCGTTCGGCGTGCAGATCGAGCGGGAAGGCCAGTTTGAGGAACTTCTCCGTCTCGTGCCAGTCGACCTCGGTGTCGATCACCAGGCACCGCTCGCCGTGCGGCAGGGACAGCACCTGGGTGACGCGGGAGTCGCCGAAGGAGCGCGTGATCCGCACCGATGTGCCGTCCTCGCCGGCCGTCACCTCCTGCGCGTCCGTGAGGTCCGTGACCGTGTTCCGGTAGAACTCGTCCACGTCCCAGGCGTCCCACATGTTCGGGAAGTCCTGGTGGAGCTGGAGGAGTCCCGCGGCTTTGCCGGGGGCGACGGTCTCGCGGCCGGCCCGGATGTCGTAGGCGGAGACGATCAGTCCCCGGGCGTCGATCCCGACCCGGAGGAGGCCGTTGGCCAGGATGAATCCGCCGTCGTCCCGTGGGGTGAGACTCGTTCCCCGCGGTCGCGGCTCCGCGCCGGCCCCGCCGGCCGGGATCCCGGCGCGGTGGTGCGGCGCCGCGTTGAAGACCAGCTCCCCGTCCCCCGGGCCGGCGAGCGCGCGCTGGGCGGCGCCGATGATCTCGTCCAGTTCCGCGGCGATCCGCTCGTACGTCGCCCGTGCCTCGCGGTGCACCCAGGCGATGGACGAGCCGGGCAGGATGTCGTGGAACTGGTGCAGCAGGACCGTCTTCCAGATGCGGTCCAGGTCCTCGTACGGGTAGGGGAATCCGGTGCGTACGGCCGCCGTGGCGGCCCACAGCTCGGCCTCCCGCAGCAGGTGTTCGCTGCGCCGGTTGCCCTGCTTGGTCTTCGCCTGGCTGGTGAGCGTCGCACGGTGCAGTTCGAGGTACAGCTCGCCGACCCAGACGGGCGGCTGCGGGTACTCGGCCTCGGCCTTCCGGAAGAAGGCGCGGGGTGTCTCCCAGGCGACGGCCGGCGAGCCTTCGAGGTCGCGCAGCCGGGCCGCCTTGGCGACCATCTCGCGGGTGGTGCCGCCGCCTCCGTCGCCCCAGCCGGTGGGCGCGAGGGAGTGCCGGGCCCGGCCCTTGTCCTTGAAGTTGCGTGCTGCGTGGGCGAGTTCACTGCCCTTCATGGAGCAGTTGTAGGTGTCGACGGGCGGGAAGTGGGTGAAGATCCGGGTGCCGTCGATGCCCTCCCACCAGAAGGTGTGGTGCGGGAACGTGTTCGTCCGCGACCAGGAGATCTTCTGCGTGAGCAGCCACTTCGAGCCCGCCGCCTTGATGATCTGGGGCAGGCCCGCGGCGAAGCCGAAGGTGTCCGGCAGCCACGCCTCCTCGTTCTCGATGCCGAACTCGTCGAGGAAGAAGCGTTTGCCGTGCACGAACTGCCGGGCCATCGCCTCCGAGCCCGGCATGTTGGTGTCCGACTCCACCCACATCCCGCCGGCCGGCACGAACCGCCCTTCGGCGACGGCCTTCCGCACCCGCGCCCACACCTCGGGCCGGTGCTCCTTCACCCACGCCCACTGCTGCGCCTGCGACATGGCGAAGACGAACTCCGGCTCGTCCTCGATCAGCGCGGTCATGTTGGAGGTCGTACGGGCCACCTTGCGGACCGTCTCCCGCAGCGGCCACAGCCAGGCCGAGTCGATGTGCGCGTGCCCGACGGCGCTGACGCGGTGCGCGGACGGCACGGCGGGGGACGCGAGCACGGTGGTGAGCTGCCGCCGGGCCCGGTCCGCGGTGCCGTTCACGTCCTGCAGGTCGACGGCGTCCAGGGCCCGCTCGACCGCGCGCAGGATGTCGTACCGGCGCGCGGCGTCCGCCGGCAGCTCGGCCATCAGCTCGCCGAGCACCTCCAGGTCCATGACCAGCTGCCAGACGGTCTCGTCGAACACGGCGAGGTCCATGCGGGTGAGCGTGTACTGCGGCTCGTGCCCGGCGGTGTCCTTGTCGCCGAGCCGGGTGGGCAGGAAGGGGTGGTAGTCGAGGATGACCGGGTTGGAGGCGGCCTCGATGTGCAGGACCACCTCCTCCCCGCCGGCCGCCGGGGTGCCGACCCGTACCCACTGGTTGCGCGGGTTGAGGCCCTTCACCGGGGTGCCGTCGGGGCGGTATACGAGGCCCTCGCACTGGAAGCCGGGCATGTTCTCGTCGAAGCCCAGGTCGAGCAGCGCCTCGACGGTCCTCCCCGCCCATGCCTCGGGCACGGTCCCGGTCACCCGGAACCAGCTCGTGCCCCAGGGAGCACCCCAGCGGGCGCCGACCTCGACGGGCTCCGGCTCGGCGGCCAGTCCTTCCGCGACCGGTACGGGCTCGCCGGGCGCGTGCCAGACGGCGACCCGCAGCGGCACGGACTCGGGATACACGGCGGGGCGGATGCGTTCGTCGAGGACGCGCCTGAGGCGGGCTTCCACCAGAGTGCGGTCGTCATGCATGCGGGTGCTCCCTGCGCGGTTACGGGTTCCGGGTGGTTACCAGGTGTGGGTGACGGTCACGGGGTTCGAGGCGTTGTACAGCTCCCCCGCCGCGCGCGGTTCGAACCGTGCGTCTGCCGGGGTTCACGAGCGGGTGCCTCCGTGCGGGGTGGGGAGTACCTGGTCGGGAGTGACGACTTCGGTGATGCCGCGGGCGGCGAGGTGGTCCTTGTCGTCCGCGCGCGAGTCGAGGACGGTGGTGGGGCGGGCGCCGTCGGCGACGAGCCGGAAGTAGGCGTCGAAGACGCTGCCGCCGGGGGCGCACCGGGAGCGCCGGGCCGGCTCGTCGGGTACGGCGAGGGCCGTGGTGCGTACCGCCGGGGTCTCATGGGTCCGGCGCGCCGCGCCGGCCAGCACGCGGGCGATGTCCTTGGGCGCGCGGTCGTTGGTGAACAGGCCGAGCCCGTATTCGAGTTCGGGGAAGTCGGCGAGCTCGCGCGAGACGTCGTACGAGCACCACCAGGTGATGCCCCACAGGCCGGGGCAGTCGAGGGCGTGGGTGACGGTGGCCTCGGTGAAGGCGGCGGCGTGCTCGGCGGGCACGAGCGGTGCGGGTGCGCCGACCTCCTGCAGCCACACCGGCCGGTGGGGTGCGTCCGCCCAGGCCTTGCTCAGCTCGACGAGATAGGCGGCGTGGTGTTCGGCCTGCACGGAGGTGCGGCCGTGGCGCTGGGCGGTACCGTTGAACACCCAGGAGTGCACGGCGGTGACATCGCCGAGCCGGGCGGAGTGGCCGGGGGTGAAGGGCTGGTCGTCCTGGTACCAGGCGACGTCGTAGGAGGCGTGCAGATGGAGCCGGTCCGGGGCGCCGTCGGCGCAGGCCGCCAGCATCCGCACGAGCCACCGCTCGGCTTCCTGCGGGGTGACGCGGTCGGGGTCGGGGTGGGGGGCGGCGGCGAACTGGTTGACCTCGTTGCCGACGGTCATGCCGATGAAGTTCGGCCGGTCGGCGAGGGCGGCGGCGAGGGTGCGCAGATAGGCGGCCTGGCCCTCGACCGCCTCCGGGTCGGTGAAGAGGTTGCGCCGGTGCCAGGTGCGGGTCCAGGCGGGCAGGAAGTCGAAGCTGCTCAGGTGGCCCTGCAGACCGTCGACGCTGACGTCCAGGCCGCGTTCGGCCGCCGCGTCGGCGAGGTCCACGAGCTGCTCGACGGCGCGCGGGCGGATCAGGGTGCGGTTGGGCTGGAAGTAGGGCCACAGCGGGAAGACGCGGATGTGGTCGAGGCCGAGCGCGGCGATCGCGTCGAGGTCGGCGCGCACGGAGTCGAGGTCGAAGTCGAGCCAGTGGTGGAACCACCCCTCGCTCGGGGTGTAGTTGACGCCGAAGCGCACGGCAGCAGGCATGAAGTGTCCTTGCGGGATCAGGGTGTTCAGCCCTTGACGGCGCCCTCGCCGACGCCGCGGAAGAAGTACCGCTGCAGACAGGCGAAGAGGGCGATGAGCGGGGCGACGGCGATCACGGTGCCGGCGGCGACGAGCCGTTCGTCGTCGGCGAAGGTGCCGTGCAGATAGTTCAGGCCGATGGTGAGGGTGAACTTGGACGGGTCGCTGAGCACGATCAGCGGCCACAGGAAGTCGTCCCAGGCGCCCATGAAGGCGAAGATCGCGACGACGGCCAGCGTGCCCTTCACCGAGGGCAGCGCGATGCGCAGGAAGCGCTGCCAGACGTCGGCGCCGTCGACGTAGGCCGCCTCCTCTATCTCGTACGGCAGGCCGCGGAAGGCGTTCCGCATCAGCAGGACGTTCATCGCGCCGACCGCGCCGGGGAGCACGACACCGATGAGGGTGTTGTTCAGGCCGAGTTCGCGCATGGTGGTGAACTGGGCGATGACGATGCCCTCGACCGGAACGAGCATCGCGAGCACGAAGACCAGCGTGGTCACGCGCCGGCCGGGAAAGCGCAGCCGGGCCAGGGCGTAGCCGGCGAGCGCCGAGCCGACACAGTTGGTGACGATGTTGGCCGTGGCGACCTTCAGGGAGTTCAGGGCGTAGTCCCAGACGGGGATGGTGTCGGCGACCCGCGTGTAGTTGTGCAGGGTGGGACGGGCGGGCAGGAAGCTCGGCGGCGAGTGGTAGATGTCCTCGGTGGGGCCCCTGAGAGAGGTGGACAGCTGCCAGAGGAACGGGCCGACGGTGAGGGCGAGGACGGCGAGGAGCAGCAGATAGCGCCAGGCCAGTTCGCCGGCGCGGACACGGCGGCCGTGTTCGTCGGTGACGCGTGGCTCGCGCCGCGCGGTGCCGGGCGGCTCGGGCCGTACCCTCTGTCGGACGTCCAGCGCGCTCATGACTCGTCCCTGCGGTCGGCGCGCAGGACGAGCAGCATGAGCGCGACGGTGACGGCGAACACGACGACGGAGAGGGCGGAGGCGTAGCCGACGCGGCCGGTCAGGCCGGTGCCGGTGCGCTGGACGAGCATGACGAGGGTGGTGTCCTCGCCGGCGGGGCCGCCGGTCGGGCCGGCCATGAGGTACACCTCGGAGAACACCTTGAACGCGGCGACCGAGGAGAGCGCGGCGACCAGCACCATGGTGGAGCGCACGGCGGGCACGGTGACCGAGAAGAAGCGGCGGACGGGTCCGGCGCCGTCCACGGAGGCGGCTTCGTGCAGTTCACGGGGCACGTTCGCGAGTGCCGCCAGATAAATGACCATGTAGTAGCCCAGGCCCTTCCACACCGTGACGGCCATCGCGCTCAGCAGGAGCAGCCACTGGTCGCTGAGGAAGCCGACCCGGCCGATCCCGATGGTCTCCAGCAGCGAGTTGACCAGGCCGCGTTCGTCCAGCAGCCACACCCAGATCAGCCCGACGACCACGATCGAGGCGACGACCGGGGTGTAGAAGGCGGAACGGAAGAAGGTGATGCCGGGGATGTTCTTCTGCACCAGCAGCGCGAGCAGCAGCGGCAGGACGACGAGGGCGGGTACGACCCCGGCGATGTACAGGGTGCTGTTGCGCAGCCCGGTCCAGAACATGTCGTCGTGGAGCAGTTCGCGGAAGTTGGCGAGGCCCACGAAACGCCCGGGGAGCAGGGTGCGGCGGTCGGTGAAGGAGTTCACCAGAGTGGAGACGAACGGGTACAGCACGAACGCGCCGGTGACGAGCAGCCCGGGGGCGGCGAACAGCCATGGACTGGTGGGAAGTTGGCGTCTGATACGGACGGAAACGGCCATGGCGGGTCAGCCCTGCCGGAGGAGGCGGTCGGCGGCGTTGACAGCGTTGTCGAGTGCCTGCTTGGGACTCTCCCTGCCCTGGAGCGCCTTGGCCACCTCGTTGCGCAGCGCGGTCTTCATCTGGTCGCTGAACAGCACGGGCGTGTAATTGACGGCGCTTTTCAGGGACTTGGCGGCCGCGATGCGCACGCGGGTCTCGTCGGTGCCGTCCTCCCTGGTGAAGTACGGGTCGTTCAGGGAGCCGGCGGTGCTCGGGAAGATGGCGACCTTCTTCGCGAAGGACATCTGGTTCTGCGCGTCGGTGACGAAGTGCGCGAAGGCGACCGCGGCCGGGGTGTGCCTGGTGTGCGCGTTGACCATCACGCCCATCACGTACATGTTGACGTGCCCGGTGCTGGTGATCTGGTCCGTGATGCCGATGTTCCGGTACAGGCTCGGCGCGTTCTTCTTGAAGTTGTCGAGGTCGAGGGCGCTGCCGGGGTTCATGGCGACGGCGCCGGTGAGGAACTTCTTGCCGGAGGACTCCGGGGTCGCGGTCAGCGCCTGCGGATCGAGCGCCTTGGCGTCGTACAACTCCTTGTATCTGGTGAGGAGTTCGACGCCCTTGGTGTCGTTGAAGGCGAACGCGGTGCCCTGCTTGTCCATCAGGGTGACGCCGTAGCGTCCGAAGTCCTCGATCGTGGGCACGTTGGCGAGGGTGGCGACCTTGCCGCCGCTCTTGCTCGCCATCCGCAGGGCGCCGGCGAAGAGTTCACCGTAGGTCTTCGGCGGCCGGCCGGGGTTCAGTCCGGCCTCGGTGAACAGCGCCTTGTTGTAGAAGAGCGGGCCGGTGTTCAGATACCAGGGGAAGGCGTAGGTGCCGCTCATGCCCGGCACCTGGTGGCTGGCCCAGGCGCCGTCCAGATACTCGGGCCGGTACTTTCCGGCGGCCTTGTCCAGGTCCATGGCCAGGCCGGCCTTGGCGAGGGGCGCGACGAGGTCCGGGGAGACGTTGACGACATCGGGCAGGGTGCCGCCGCCGGCGTCGGCGCTGAGTTTGTCGGCGTAGCCCTCGGCGGGCTGGTCGATCCATTTCACATGGGTGCCGGGGTACTTCTTCTCGAAGGCGGCGATGAGCCGGTCGAAGTACGGCGTGAAGTTCGCGCGCAGGTTCCAGGTCTGGAAGGTGATGTCGCCCTCGACCTTTCCGGAGGCGTCGGTCGAGCCGCCCTCGTCCCCGCCCGAACCGCAGGCGCTCAGCGGCAGGACGAGGGCGACGGCAGCGGCGGCGAGGGCTCTGCGGGGCATGGGCACGGTGACACGGCTCCCTTGCTGTGTCGGGCTGTTGGCGGCGGAAGAGACCATGCACGGGCCCTTCGGAAAAAGTCAACGGACGTGCGAGCTAAAGAAAATCGGTGTTCATTAGTGCAGGTCAGAGAAGTTCGATCGGATACTTGTCACGAATGGCTAATGCGCTTTAGGGTCTTGACACTCAAGCGCATTAGCGAGCACCGTCAGGAAGGGGGCGGGACGTGCCGCCCAAACGGTCCCCCGCACGCCGGCCCACGATGAAGGACATCGCCCGGCGGGCCGGAGTCTCCGAGAGCGCCGTCTCGTTCGCGCTCAACGACCGCCCCGGTGTCTCCGAGGCCACCCGCGCCCGGGTCCGCCGGGTCGCCGAGCAGCTCGGCTGGCGGCCCAGCACGGCCGCCCGCGCCCTGTCCGGCGAGGGCGTGGCCACGGTCGGCTTCGTCCTCGCCCGTCCCGCGCACACCCTGGGCGTCGACTCCTTCTTCCTCCAGCTCGTCTCCGGCATCCAGGAGGTGCTCGCCGAACGGCATCTGGGGCTGCTGTTCCAGGTCGTGGAGAACGTGGCCGACGAATGCGCGGTCTACCGCCGCTGGTGGGCGGAACACCGGGTCGACGGCGTCCTGGTGGTCGACCCGCGCGCCGACGACCCCCGCCCCGGTCTGCTGGACGAACTCGGTCTGCCCGCCGTGGTGATCGGCGGCGCGCCCGACGAGCGCCATCCCGAGCTGTCGACGGTGTGGGCGGACGACGCGGGCGCGATGGCGTCGGTGGTCGACGAGTTGACGGCGCTGGGCCACCGCCGGATCGTGCACATCGCGGGCCTGCCGGGCCTCGCGCACACCCAGCGCCGTATCACCACGCTGCGGGCGGAGTCGGAGCGCCGCGGTCTCACCGAGGTCAGCTCGGTGACCACCGACTACTCGGATGCGGAGGGCGCCGCCGTGACCCGCCGGGTGCTCGGCGCCTGTCCGCCCCCGACCGCGCTGATCTACGACAACGATGTGATGGCCGTGGCGGGCCTCGCGGCGGCGGCCGAACTCGGCTTCCGCGTCCCGCGGGACGTGTCGGTCGTGTCCTGGGAGGATTCGGCGCTGTGCCGCATGGTCACACCTCGGCTGTCGGCGCTGTCCCGGGACAGCGCCGAGTTCGGCCGGACGGCCGCCCGCGAGCTGATGTCACTGCTGGACGGACACCCGGCCCGGTCGGTGGGCGTGCCGATGCCACGGCTCACGGGGCGGGGCAGCACCGGTCGCCGTGCCCGCGGTCCGGGGAGCAGGGGTCAGGACGGGCGGGGCGCGGTCGGCAGCGGCGGGGTGCCGGTGACCGACATGACAAGCGAGTAGAGCGTCGTGTCGGCGGCGATGAACATGCGGTTCCGCTTGGCGCCGCCGAAGCGGATGTTGGCCACGACCTCCGGGACCAGGAGGCGCCCGAGCAGGGTGCTGTCCGGGTCGTAGCAGTGCACGCCGCCGTGCATGGCGGCGGCCCAGAGCCGGCCGTCGCTATCGAAGCGGATGTTGTCGAAGTTACCGGTCTTGCACTCGGCGAAGATCCCGCCGTCGGTGAGGGTGCCGTCGCCCTGGACGTCGAAGACACGGATGTGGTTGGCCCTGCTGTCCGAGACGAACAGCCGGCGTTCGTCCAGGGAGAAGACCAGGCCGTTGGGGCCCTGAAAGCCGTCGGCGACCAGCCGCACCTCGCCGGTGCCCGGGTCCGCGCGGTAGACGTTGCAGGCGCCGATCTCGCTCTCGGCCCGGTGGCCCTCGTAGTCGGTGGTGATCCCGAAGTCGGGGTCGGAGAACCAGATCGAGCCGTCGGACCTCACCGCGGCGTCGTTCGGGCTGTTGAACCTCCTGCCCTGGAAGCGGTCGGCGATCACGGTGACGGAGCCGTCGTGTTCGGTGCGGGTGACCCGGCGGTTGCCCTGCTCGCAGGTGATGAGGCGGCCCTCGCGGTCCAGGGTGTTGCCGTTGGGATGACCTGCGGACGAGCGGAAGACACCGACCGTCCCGGTGGTCTCGTCCCAGCGCAGCAGACGGTCATTGGGGATGTCGCTCCAGAGCAGGTACCGCCCGGCCGGGACATAGAGGGGACCCTCGGCCCAGCGGCAGCCCTCGAAGAGGGTCTCCAGCCGGGAGTCACCCGCATGGCACCGGCCCGTGCGGAACCGGTCGTCAAGAATCTCGTACAGCTGCGGCTGCTCACCGGGCATACTCGTCACCCTCACCCATCGATCTGAATGTTGATCTGAGAAATCCAAACTATGCAGAATGAGATTCGGCAAATCAACCACAACACCGAAGGACATCCATTGGACGACATCGACCGGCAGTTGCTTGAGCTTCTCCAGCAGGACGCGTCGAGGCCCTACGCCGCACTCGGCGAGGCCGTGGGGCTGTCCGCCGGGGCGACCCATGAACGCGTGCGCAAGCTGCGCGAGCGGGGCGTCATCCGCCGGACGACCGTCGAGGTCGATCCCGCCGCCGTCGGACGGGACGTGCTCGCCTTCGTCATGGTGGACTCGACCCGCTGGGTGGGCGATTCCGGCGACCGGTTCGCCGCCGTCCCGGAGATCCAGGAGGCGCATGTCATCGCCGGAAGCGCCTCGGTCCTGGTCAAGGTCAGGACCGCCACGACGCAGCAGCTCCAGGACGTGCTGCGCCGTATCTACGCGATCGAGGGAGTCAGCGGCACCCAGGCCACCGTGGTGCTGGAGACCTTCTTCGAGCGCCCCGTCACCCCGTGACCCGCCACTCCACCTTGAACACCCATGCGTACCGGCCCGCCCTGCGGGCCGCCTCCGGTACGTCGACCACGAGTGCGCCGCCCGTGACCGTCCAGGTCAGCGGCCGGTCATGGCCGAGCATCGTCACCTTGTCGCCGGGGCGCACCGGCACCGGGGCCTCGACGGTGAGCTTCGGGCCGGGTGCGACGAGCGAGTGGATGTAGAAGGCCTCGTCCGGGCGCACGGTGAACCGCAGGTCGTCGCCGAGCTGGGCCATCCGCGACCAGTAGGTGGTGTCGTAGATCGCCTCCCCGTTGGTCTTCAGCCACGCGCCCGTCTCCCGCAGCCGGGTCTGCATGATCTCGGGGATGGTGCCGTCGGCGCGCGGGCCGATGTCGAGGAGGAAGTTGCCGTTCTTCGAGACGATGTCGACGAGGCTGTGCACGACCTGCTCCGCACTCATGTACGCGGAGTCGGGCGTCGCCTGGTTGTAGCCGTAGGAGAACGGGTCCAGGCCCCGGCTGGCCTCCCACTTGGCGACGACCGTGTCGGCGTACGTCGTGTACTCGGGTGTCGTGAAGTCGTGGAAGGCGGTGCCGGAGCGGTCGTCGACCGTGACATCGACCGGACGCGCCCGGTTCTTGGCGTGGTTGAAGTACTCGGCGAGGACATGGACGCTGTCGTTCACACCGCCGATGTCGCACCAGATGATCTCGGGGTCGTAGCCATGGATCAGTTCGAGCAGCTGCGCGGCCTGGTAGTCGTGGACGTAGTCCTTGCCCGCCGTGTAGCCGGTGTACGGCACCGGCCGGAGGGTGTACGGGTTGCGCGGGGCGTGCCCCGTCCAGGGGTTGTCCGGGTTGAACCATTCGGGCATGGAGAAGTACAGGCCCCGGTGGAGTTCCGGGGTGTAGCGTCGGCTCGCCTCGAACAGTTCCCTCAGCAGGTCCCTGCGGGGGCCCATGCGCACGGCGTTGCGGTCGGAGACCTTGGTGTCCCACAGGGCGAAGCCCTCGTGATGCTTGGAGGTCAGGACGTGGTACTGGGCGCCCGCGTCCCGGAACAGCTCCACCCAGGCCCGCGGGTCGAACCGCTCGGCGGTGAAACGGGGGATGAAGTCGTCGTAGGCGAAGTCCTCGCCATAGGTGTCCCGGTGGTAGGCGTACACCGCGCCCGCCGGGTCCTGCATATGGTCCCAGTACCACTCGGCGTACTGCTTGCCCACCGGTGACCAGGCGGGCACCGAGTAGACACCCCAGTGGATGAAGATCCCGAACTTGGCTCCCTGGAACCAGTACGGCGCCTGGTGGGCGGCGAGGGAGGTCTCGGTGGGCTGGTAGTCGGCGGTGCCGAGGGTCAGCATCGCCTCTTCCGCGGCCGCTTGTGCCCCTCGGCCGGTGACCGTGACCGTGCCGCCGGCGCGGGTGCCCGGTGCCGTGCCGGGACCGTTGCGGATGCCGACGCGGACGCGGGCCTGTTCGCCGGGGTCGAGACGGCGGATCCGGGCCGGCTGGACCGTGCGGGCGCCCGGGGCGTCCACGGTCACCGAGACGCCGTCCGCGGCCAGTACGGCGACGGTGCCCGCGTTGACGACGGTGGCCTCCACGCTCTGCGCACCCGACGGTTCGAGAAGGGAGGCGGTGGAGTGCGGGCCGCGCAGGGCCAACGCGCGCCCCTCGGCGACGGGTTGCAGACTGAGGGCGAAGATGTGCAGGGACGCCTTGTCCGCGACGGCGGGGTTGGTGACGGGAAGCGTGACGGCGATGGCCTCCCGGCGCGGGTCGAGCCAGATCTCCGAGACACCGATGCCGACGCGGTGCTCGTCCTTGCCGCCGTCGGGCCGGTAGCGGTACGGCGCCGACAGCGGGCCGCCCGCCGCGTACCAGTCGGCGCCGCCGAGGCCGGCGCTCGTGGTCGTACCGTCGGCGTAGTGCACGGTGGCGGTGCCGGAGACGTCGCCATAGCTGGCCGCGGTGAGGAAGAAGGCCGACAGATAGCGGCCCTTGGGCAGGTCGAGGCGCTGGCCGAGGGCCACGACGTTGTTGCGGGTGCCCGCGGCCGGGGCAGGGAACCGGAAGGGTACGCCGCCCACCTCGACCCGGCCGGCGGGGAGTTCCTCGCCGGGGAAGGTGTAGCCGGAGCCGTCGAAGTCGCCGCCGCGGGCGGAGGCGGTGTCGACGCCGTCGTTGTCGTAGAGGGCGTCGAGCGGGACAGGCACCGGATCGGGGACGGCGGCCCACGGTCCCTTCCGGTCGGCGGTCGACGGTTCCTGCCGGTCGGCGGCCCGCGCGGCGGTCGTGGCGGTGAGCGGCAGGGCGGTCGCGGCGGTCGCACCCGCTGCCGCGCCCAGGATCAGACGTCTGGGACACGTGCTCATGAGCGGCTCCCATTAACTCCGATTCATCGGACCTCTGATGATTGTGCGGCGGCCGCGAGGCTGTCAACGGGGCTGCGGAGGGCCGTACTTGACGCATTGATCGGACGATCGCTGCGCTGCCGCGAAAGGCCTCTCGACGTACCGCGCCCGACCGGGCACAGTTCTCCCTGCGCCGTGACGCATACCGGCGAGTAGCCGACGACCGAGCGAGGAGTGCCCGTGGGTGACTGGTCCGGGCGGACCGCCGCCGAGACAGCCGCCGCCGTACGCGCCAAGGAGGTCACCCCACGGGAGGTGGTGGCCGGGTGCCTCGCGCGGATCGAGCGGCTCGACGGACGGATCGGGGCGTTCCGCACGGTGCGGGGCCGGGCGGCGCTCGCCGAGGCCGACGAGCTGGCGGCCCGTGCCGACCTGTCCGAACTGCCGCTCGCGGGCGTTCCCGTGGCGGTCAAGGACAATCTGGCGGTGCGCGGCGAGTCCCGTCGCGACGGCTCCGCCGCCACCCCGGACACCCCGGCCGCCGAGGATCATGTCACGGTGGCCCGGCTGCGGGCGGCCGGCGCGGTGGTCGTCGGCCTGACGAACGTGCCCGAGCTGTGTGTCTTCGGCACCACGGAGGGCGTGTACGGCACGACCCGCAACCCGTGGGACCTCTCCCGCACGGCGGGCGGCTCCTCCGGCGGCAGCGCGGCCGCGGTCGCGGCGGGACTGGTGCCGGTCGCCCTCGGCAACGACGGGATGGGCTCACTGCGTATCCCGGCCGCGAACTGCGGACTGGTCACGCTGAAGCCGGGGCACGGGGTGATACCGGCCCAGATCGGCAACGGCGACTGGTTCGGCATGGCGGAGAACGGTGCGCTGGCCACCACCGTCGCGGACCTGCGGCTGATGCTGGACGTGCTCGCGGACGGCGCCCTGCCCCGGACCGGGGAGGCGGTGTCGCTGCGGGTCGCGGTGGCCCTGCGCAGTCCGCTCCCCGGGGTGGGCGTGCACCGGTCGTATACGAACGCGGTCCGCGAGGCGGCCGGAGTGCTGGCGCGGGGCGGGCACCAGGTGCGGCGGGCCGAGCCGCCCTATCCGCCCTCGCTCGGGGTGACCTCGCTGCGGCACTGGACGGCGGGCACCGCCATGGACGCCGAGGGGCTGGACCCGGCGCGGCTGGCCCGGCGGACCCGGGTGCACGCGGCGCTGGGCCGGCGGTTCGTCTCCTCGGTCAAGGCCGGCGACGCCCGCGAGCGGTTGCGCGCCCGGATGACGCCGTTCTTCACCGAGCACGATGTGCTGCTCACCCCGGCCCTGGCCCGCCGCTCGCCCGCGGCCGGCCCGCTGCACGAGCGTGGCTGGCTGCGCAACCTCCTCGCCAACACGTACACCCCGTTCACCCCGCCCTGGAACCTGACCGGCTGGCCCGCCATGACGGTCCCGCTCGGCACCCTGCCCTCGGGCGCGCCCTGCGCCGTACAGCTCGTCGGGCGCCCGGGCGCGGAGGATGTGCTGCTGGGGCTGGCGGAGGAGCTGGAGAAGCGGCGCCCGTGGCAGCGGACGGCGTCGATGGCGGGCTTCTGAGTCCCTGCCGTCGATGGCGGACACTGAGTCCCTGCCGCCCGAGGGCCTCGTCCTGAGCCCCTCCTCCTGAGCCCTTGCAGGTCAGTCCACGCTGGGCAGGATGTGGGGCTCGGCGAGGTCGTCCTCGTATCCCGCGAGGCGGATGGGGGCGGACCGGGCCCACACGTCGAGGCTGCCGAGTTCCCCGGGCCGTCGGCCCAGGCGCTCCGTGCGTTCCTTGGGGCGCTGCTCGCGATTCGTCTTCTCCGGTGTCACCGCGCACTCCTTATGTGTCGGTCACCCTCGAGGGCATGCCGGACAGCCTGCGCCACGGCACTCAACGCCCGCTCGGGTCTGGTTCGAAGGCCAGTTCGGACGCGGTGGCGCCGGTACGAACGGTGGGTCTGGGTGGGACCCGGTCCTGCTGTCCGCCCCTCCAGATTACCCAAATGAGCGGGGGTGCGCTCGATCGGGAGTGCAAACAAGGTGTAACTATGAGAAGTCTTTTGCCTCCCAAGGCCTCCCAATATGAGGCTATTTGCCATGCGCCGCTCACCCGGCCGCGGGAGCGATTCACCCACTCGGCCTCCATGTGGCTCAGTTCAGGTGCCGTTGGCCGGACCGCAAGGTGGCCATGATCTGCTGATGAGCGGGAACGGCTGTCTCGCGGAAGGACTGACGCATGGAGCTGCGCAGCGTCGAGGAGCTGATGGATCTGCTGTACGCCGGACGGCACCAGCACGCGCTGAGAACGGCCGCGCTGCTGCGCCGCAGGCGCCCCGCCGACAAGGAGCTCCAGGTCGCGGGGCTGGTGCACGGCATCGGACCGGTGCTGAGTCCGGGCGACGAGGAGGCCCGGCCGCTCAGCGCGGCCGAGGCGGTGCGCACCCTGCTCGGGGAGCGGGTGTTCCGTCTGGTACGCGGGGACGCGGGTCCCGCCGACGACGATGTGCTGCGGCTGCGCCAGGCCGACGAGGAGAGCCGCACGACGGGCTTCGACGCGGGCGTCCTGGAGGACTGGCGCACGGTGCTGGAGCTGGTGGCGGCCCGCCATTCACGGCTGGGCGCCGTCGACTGAGGTCAGACCGAGACGGCCACGCGTCGGCCCCGAAGGGCCCGTACCAGGGCCGTCGCGCCGGCCGTCGGATCGGGCCGGGTCACCACTTGCCGGGCGCGTAGTCCTTCAGGAAGACGCCGTACAGGTCGTCGCCCGTCTCGCCGCGCACGATCGGGTCGTAGACGCGGGCGGCGCCGTCGACCAGGTCCAGCGGGGCGTGGAAGCCCTCCTCGGCGAGGCGCAGTTTGTCGTAGTGCGGGCGCTCGTCGGTGATCCAGCCGGTGTCGACGGAGGTCATGAGGATGCCGTCGGTGGCGAACATCTCCTGGGCACTGGTCCGGGTGACCATGTTCATGGCGGCCTTCGCGGCGTTGGTGTTCGGGTGCCCGGCGCCCTTGTACCCGCGGCCGAAGACGCCCTCCATCGCGGAGACGTTGACGACGTAGGCGCGCCCGCTGGCCGCCTTCTTCGCGGCATCGGCCATGGCCGGGCGCAGGGCGCTGATCAGGATGAACGGCGAGGTGTAGTTGCACAGCTGGGTCTCCAGCAGTTCGACCGGAGAGATCTGGTCGATGGTCTGCACCCAGGTGTTGGAGTCGACGACGTCCGGGACCAGGCCGCCCGCGTCGATGGCGGTGCCCTCGATGTGCCGGGCGACACTGGCGTGGCCCGCGACGAGCGCGAGGTCGGCGACCTTCTGCGCGTCCAGGCCGCTGGTGCCGATGGGCAGCGCGGCGATGCCGTCGACGGCGCCCGAGTTGAAGGCGCCGATGACATGGTGGGCGGGGAGCTCACCGGCGGGCAGCGGGGCGCTCTCGCCGTCGACCAGGGCCGCGTACGCCGAGGGCAGGCGGCGCACGGTCTGGGTCGCGTTGTTGATCAGGATGTCGAGCGGACCCGCCTCGGTGACCTGCTCGGCCAGCGCCACGGCCTGCGCGGGGTCGCGCAGGTCGATGCCGACGACCTCCAGCTGGTGGATCCAGTCCGCCGAGTCCTCCATCGCCGTGAAGCGGCGGATGGCGTCCTTGGGGAAGCGCGTGGTGATGGTGGTGTGCGCGCCGTCGCGCAGCAGCCGCAGCGCGATGTACATGCCGATCTTGGCGCGGCCGCCGGTGAGCAGGGCGCGCTTGCCGGTGAGGTCGGTGCGGGCCTCGCGCTTGGCCCGGTTCATATGGGCGCAGTCCGGACAGAGCTGGTGGTAGAAGTAGTCGACCTCGACGTAGCGGGTCTTGCAGGTGTAGCAGGAGCGCGGGCGCTGGAGTATGCCCGCGATCTTTCCCTCATCGATCTTGGAGGAGGGCAGCAGGCCCTCCGTCTCGTCGTCGATGCGCTCGGCGGAGCCGGTCGCGGTGGCCTCGGTGACCGCCTTGTCGTGGGCGGTCTTGGCGGCCCGGCGCTCCTGGCGGCGGCGCTGCTTGACCGTGCGGTAGATGCCGGCCGTGGCCCGGCGCACCGCGATGGCGTCCGGGTGGTCGACCTCCAGCGTGTCGAGTTCATCGAGCACGCTCAGGCAGACGGCCAGGCGCTCGGGATCGATGCCGGGGCCGTACACGACCTCGTCCGTGGCCGTGGGGCCGTCCTCTGTCACCGTCATCGCGCTGCCGTTTCCCTGATCACCTGCGCGGCGCTCCGACTCGCGCCCGCTTTCGAACAGGGAATTTTACGGAGGGCTGGGCCTGGGACCAAACCGCGTCCACGGGGGCCACCCGTACACGCCGGCGACAGTGGTACGGGTGGGACCCCAGGGGCTTCAGCCCCCGCAGGCGGCGAGCAACGTGGACAGCTCGGCGGACACCGCGTACGCGAGCCGGTCGAGGTCCGGCACGGCCCGGCCGTCGGCGACGATCCCGTAGTGCACCCGGCCGCGATACGTCGAGATCGCGATCGCCAGCGCCTGTCCGGGCGCGAGCGGGGCGAACGGATAGACCTCTCGCAGTTCGTGTCCGCCGAGCCGCAGCCCGAGCCCCGGCAGCGGCACGCTGGTGACGAGGATGTCGAACCACAGCCGGGCGGCGTGGCCGACGAGCGGCCCGCCGAGCCGGTGGCCGAGGGCCGGGACATGGTCGGCGAGCAGGGCGACGGCGCCGGCCCCCCGGTTGGGCCCCGCGTCCTTGTTGCGGATCATCGCGGTGCGCACGGTGTCGAGACGGCGCAGCGGGTCGGGCTCGTCCACCGGCAGCCGTATCAGATAGCCGGAGAGCCGGTTGCCCTGCGGATGGGCGGTGCGCGGGCGACGCCGGGAGACGGGGACGAGCGCGCGGGGCGCCACCCCCTTGCTGCCGTCGCCGCGCTCGTCCAGCCAGCGGCGCAGGGCGCCGGCGACGACGGCGATGAGCACGTCGTTCACGGTGCCGCCGACGGTCTTGCGCACCCGGTGCACATCGTCGATGTCGACGACGACCCCGGCGGTGCGGCGGGTGCCGCTGGACGGCGCCGTCAGCGCGGAGACGGTCCGCATGCCGAGGGTGGAGCGGGCGAGGGAGGCGCCGATGTCCAGGGCCCGGCTCGCGTCGGACAGCGCGCCCCTGACCAGGCCGGGGAGCAGCCCCGGCAGTTTGCGCATCTCGGGCAGCAGGCCGCGCGGCGGCTCGATGGCGCGAGGCGCCCGCCGCTCGGGCAGGTCCACCGGGTCGAGGACACCGGCGGCGAGTTTCAGTGCGCGCAGTCCGTCGGCGAGGGCGTGGTGGAACTTGAACAGCACGGCGAAGGACACCCCGTCCTCGCCGGGCATCACATGGGCCTCCCACGGTGGCCGGCCGCGCTCCAGCGGGCGTTCCATGAGCCGGCCGGCGACCGCGTGGAAGTCGGCGGTCGGGGCGTGCAGCCGGACATGGTTCAGCGGATCGAAGTCCGGGTCGCTCTCCCGGGCGGCGCTGCCGAAGGCGAGCGGCTGCCAGACGTCGCGGATGCGCAGCCGCAGCCCGGGTACGGCGGCGGCGCGGGCGGCCAGCAGATCGGCGGCATGGGCGCCGGCCGTCGGCGAGTGGGCGCCGAAGACGCCGAGCGCGCCGAGGTGCATGGGATGCCGCTCGGACTCGATGTTCCAGAACGCCAGGTCGAGTGGAGCGAGCAGGTCGGAAGTCAAGGGCTTGCCTCACGCGTCGACGGGTGGATCTGCAGACCTTCGCAGTGAATCCCCGCGAGCTGATTACGGTCAAGTATGATCAGGCTACGCTCAGTTAACAGCAGATTAAGTCCCGCCCCTGCAAAAGGGGCGGGACCCAGTGATACGTGAGGTCACTTCAGAACGGGCTGCGCCGCCTTGGGTGACGTACCCCACTCAGACGGGCGCGGGCCGACCGTGAACGCGAGCGAGCGCAGCGAACGCAGCGCACCCGTCGTCAGATAGGTCTGCCCGTGGGCCTTTCCGTCGGTGCGGACGGACTGGATGTAGCGGTCGGTGGCGGAGGTGCCGGGTGTGGCGATCGTCAGCGTGCCGTTCGGCCAGTACTGGCGGTCCAGGGTGAGGTCGACGCGGTCGAAGACGGGGGTGGACAGGCCCCAGGTGTCGTAGCCCGGCTGGATCGGGAAGAGCCCGATGGACGACAGCACGTTCCAGGCGGACATCGTGCCGAGGTCGTCGTTGCCCGTCATGCCGGTGGGCCCGTCGGTGAACAGGGTCAGGGCCGCGTGCACCACGTCGGTGGTCTTCCACGGCTGGCCGGTGGCGAGGTAGGTGTACGGCGCAATGAGGTCGGGCTCGTTCATCGGGTTGTACTTGTCCGCGTTGTAGTACGCGTAGGCGTTGCCGTGCACCCACGACTCGCGGGCGGCCTTCGCGGGGTCGGCCAGCAGCTTGTCGTAGGCGAAGAAGGAGTCCAGCCGGTCGTTGGCCTTGCGTTCGCCGCCGATGAGCCGGACCATGCCGGGCACGTCCTGCGGCACGAGCCACTGGTACTGCCAGGCGGTGCCCTCGTGGAACCCGGCGCCGGCCGTCGGATCGGCCGAGCCGGTGAAGGCGCCGGAGGCGTCACGGGCGCGGAAGAACCCGGTGCTCGGGTCGAAGATGTTGCGGTAGTTCTGGGCGCGGGCGGCATAGCGGGCGGCGTCCGCCTGGTGGCCGAGCCCGCGGGCCATCTGGGCCAGCATGGCGTCGGCGAGCGCGTACTCCAGGGTGACCGAGGCGCCGTGGTGGTAGTCGGAGTCGCCCATCTTGGCGTACGCCCGGTCCTTGTCGAAGGGGGCGAAGCCGTGTGCGAGGTACTCGGTGTTGGCCTCCCGGCCGATGCCCGGGTTGCCCCTCGGCGGGACCCCGTCGGCGTTCTTCTTCAGCGCCCGGTAGGTCCGCTCCTCGATCCCCTTCAGCAGGCCCATCTGATAGGCCGTCGTCAGGAACGGGGTGACCGGGTCACCGCTCATGATGTTCGTCTCGACCGGGCCGTAGCCCCACTTGGGCAGCCAGCCGCCGTCCTCGTCGATGGCGACGACGGACCGGGCCATGTCCCGGGCCTCGCGCGGTGCGAGCAGCGCGAGGAGCTGGGCCTGGGTGCGGTAGGTGTCCCACAGCGACCAGTTCTGGTAGTACGTGAACCCGTCGGCGTGGTGGATCCGGCGGTCCCAGCCGAAGTAGCGGCCGTCGCTGTCGCCGCCGATGTTCGGTGCGAGGAAGGACCGGTACAGCGAGGAGTAGAAGGTCCGGCGCAGCGTGTCCGTGCCACCGCGCACCTGGACGCTCGCCAGCCGCTTCTCCCACTCCTCGCGGGCCCGCTCGCGTACGGCGTCGAAGGACTTGCCGCCCTCGGCGCCCAGGTTCCCGGCGGCGCCGCGCGCGTCGACGTACGACATCGAGGTCGTCGCCTCGACCGTACGGTCCTTGGTGGTGTCGAAGCGGACGTAGGCGCCGCCGGGTCCGGTGCGCGAGCCCGGGGTGACGGTCTGGCCGTTCCAGGTGCCGTACGCGGTGAAGGGCCGGCTGAAGCGGGTGATGGTGTAGAGGGAGTAGGGGCCGGTGTCCCGGCAGAAGCCGTGCCCGGTGATCTCGGTGCGCACGGTGCGGTTGTCGAGGATCTCGACGGAGCTGGAGACCGCCTTGTGCAGCGACTGGGCCGCGTTCAGCAGGACGTTGGCCTTGTCGGTGGCGGGGAAGGTGTAGCGCTGCACACCGGTGCGCTCGGTCGCGGTCAGCTCGGCACGGATGCCGGAGGCGAGGCCGACCCGGTAGTAGCCGGGGCCGGCCGCCTCGTCCTGGTGCGAGTATCCGGCCGCGTACTTGGTGTAGTCCGTCTGTGTGACGTCACCGGTGGTGGGCAGCACGGGCAGGTCGCCGCCGAGGCGGCAGCCGACGCCCGAGAGATGCACCAGGGAGAAGCCACGGATCCGGTTCTGCGTGTAGTCGTAGCCGGTCATGTGCCCGGTGTCCGGGGACAGCTGCACCATGCCGAAGGGCACGGCCGCGCCGGGGAAGGTGTTGCCCTCGTTCTGACTCCCGATGAAGGGGTTGACCAGATCGGCGAGGTGGCCGTCGGTCCGCTCGGCGGCCGGTGCGGCGGGGGTGGCGATCAGCGCGGACGCTGCCATCACCCCGGCCAGGCACAGCCGCGTACGCCGGGTCCCTCTCATGTCGGATGACCTCCGCAGGTTCGACATCGTTGTCTGCATCCTGAAGGTCGAACGACCCAAATCCGGGCAAGGTACGGCTATCACGTCATACGCGTCGCGCGCGCCGGAGCACGATCGGTGACGCTCCGTCAGCCCGTGCTGTCGGACGGTCCGTAGTGGTAAGGGGCCGCGTCGTCGGCCTCGGCCAGGTCGTCGGCCGCCGCGTCGAGTTCCCGCCGGTCGTACTCCGTGAGGAAGGGGAACAGGGCCCCGCAGTCGCGGCAGGCACGCGCACGCGAGGCCTCGAACTCCGGCTGGGGCTTGAAGAACCCCGGCCGGCGGAACTTCAGCCGCAGCCGCTCGAACGCCCGCTCCCCCGAGGTCAGCTCACCGACGGGGCTGAGCCGGGCCGACCCGCATATCCAACATCGCATCCGCGGACCCTATCGCCCGGCCGCCGGAGCGGGCCTATCCGGTCGCCGGAGCGGCCCTAGGAGACCCGCTGCCCCTTGCCCAGCGCGATCACACCGCCCTTGGAGACCGTGTACAGCTCGGCATCCCGTTCCGGGTTGACGCCGATGGTCGCGCCGGGCGGGACCTCCACGTTCTTGTCCAGGACGGCGCCGCGGACCACCGCGCCCCGGCCGATGCGCACGTTGTCGTGCAGGACCGAGCCCTGGACCACCGCGCCCGGGTCGACCCGGGCGCCCGGGGAGAGCACCGACCGGGTGACCTGACCGCGGATCAGGCAGCCCGCGCTGATGATGGACTCGCCCGCGATGCCGCCCGCGCTGAAGCGCGCCGGGGAGAGCTGGCCCGAGTGGGTGTAGATGGGCCACTGGCGGTTGTAGAGGTTGAAGGCGGGGCGCTCGGCGATCAGGTCCATATGTGCCTCGTAGTAGGCGTCGAGGGTGCCCACGTCCCGCCAGTAGCCCTGGTCACGGGTGGTCTCGCCGGGCACGTGATTGTCGCCGAAGTCGTACAGCCGGGCCTCGCCGCGCGCGGTGAGCTGGGGCAGGATCGAGCCGCCCATGTCGTGCACCGACTGCTCGTCCTCGGCGTCCCGGTGCAGCGCCTCGACGAGGGTCTTGGTGGTGAAGATGTAGTTGCCCATCGAGGCGAAGACGGTCTCGGGGTCGTCCGGCAGACCCGGAGGGTCGGCGGGCTTCTCCAGGAAGCGTTCCACGCCGTGCCCGTCCGGGCCCGGGGTGATCACCCCGAACGACGCGGACTGCGCGCGCGGCACCCGGATGCCGGCCACCGTCACACCCGCGCCGTCCTCGATGTGCTGGCGGAGCATCTGCCGCGGATCCATGCGGTACACGTGGTCGGCGCCGAACACGGCCACGTACTCGGGCTGTTCGTCGTGGACCAGGTTCAGGGACTGCAGCAGCGCGTCGGCGCTGCCCAGGTACCAGCGCGGGCCGAGCCGCTGCTGGGCCGGGACCGGTGTGACGTAGTTGCCGAGCAGGCTGGACATCCGCCAGGTGGTGGTGATGTGCCGGTCCAGCGAGTGCGACTTGTACTGGGTCAGTACGCAGATGCGCAGGATGTCGGCGTTGACGAGGTTGGACAGGACGAAGTCGACGAGACGGTAGGTGCCGCCGAAGGTGACGGCCGGTTTGGCGCGGTCCGCGGTCAGCGGCATCAGGCGCTTGCCCTCCCCGCCCGCCAGTACGATCCCCAGCACCGAAGGTCCTCCACGACGCATGGCCGCTCCCCTCACCCTGGTCGAACGATGGCTGCCCCCGGGCGGACGGGGCTATGCCTGCTTGCGGATCTCCTCGTACAGCGCGGCCGTGCGCCGGGCCACCGCGTCCCAGCCGAACTCGCCGACCGCACGCTCCCGTCCGGCCTCCCCCATCCGCCGGGCCCCTGCGGGGTCGCCGAGTACAGCGTCCAGGGCGGCGGCGAGGCCCGCCTCGAAGACCTCGCTGTCGTCGTCCGGGGCGACCAGGAGGCCGGTGCGTGTGTGGTCCACGACCTCCGGGATGCCGCCGACCCGCGAGGCCACGACCGGGGTGCCGCAGGCCATCGCCTCCAGGTTGACGATGCCGAGCGGTTCGTACACCGAGGGGCACACCAACACGGCGGCGTGTGTGAGGAGTTGGACGACCTCCGGCCGCGGCAGCATCCGCGGGATCCAGAACACGCCCGCGCGGGCCCGGCTCAGCTCCTCGTACAGCTCCCGGAACTCCCGGTCGATCTCCGGGGTGTCGGGCGCGCCCGCGCAGAGCACGACCTGGGCGCCGGGGTCGATGCGGCGTGCGGCGCGCAGCAGATGGGGCACGCCCTTCTGGCGGGTGATCCGGCCGACGAACAGGACGTACGGGCGGCTCGGGTCGATGCCGTGCCGGGTGAGGGCGTCCGTGCCGTGGTCGGGGCGGTAGAGGCGGGTGTCGATGCCGTTGTGCACGATGTGTACGGCGGCCGGGTCGAGCGCGGGATAGCAGGCGAGGATGTCCTCGCGCATGGCGCCGGACACGGCGATCACGGCGTCGGCCGCCTCGACGGCGGTGCGTTCGGCCCAGCTCGACAGGGCGTATCCACCGCCCAGTTGCTCGGCCTTCCAGGGGCGCAGCGGCTCCAGCGAGTGCGCGGTGACCACGTGCGGGACGCCGTGCAGCAGCTTGGCGAGGTGACCGGCGAGATTGGCGTACCAGGTGTGGGAGTGGACGAGTTCGCGGCCCCGGAGGGCGGCGGCGACGGACAGGTCCACGGAGAAGGTGCGCAGCGCGTCGTTGGCGTCGTCGAGCGCGGACCAGGGGCGGTGGCGCACCACTCCGACACCGCGTCCCTCACCCCAGCAGTGCACCTCCAGGTCGACCAGCGAGGTCAGCTCGCGGGCGAGGAACTCGACATGGACGCCCGCGCCGCCGTACACGTCCGGGGGGTATTCCCGGGTCAGCAGTGCCACTCGCACCCGACAACCCCCTTGTCCCGGCGGCAGGTTCCCTTCATGGTCACCCAGATGCGGCGCCCGGGGAAGAGCGTGGCGGGCGGGTGAAGCAGCAGTCGCCGCAGACCCCGCCGCCGGGCACCCGGTAGTACAGGCAGCAGCTGCGGCGGCGGAAGGCGGTGCCGTCACGGGTGCCGGTGGGGCGCAGCAGGGGGTGGGCGAGGAGTTCGTCCGTCAGGGCCCCGGCCCGCGCCGCCACGTCGGTACGGCCGTGCACGCGGGCCCAGCGGTCCAGTTGCCCGGCCGCTCCGGCGAGTGCGGAGGCGGCGTTGCCCCACAGCAGTCCGGGCGCGCAGCCGAAGCGGGCGCTCAGGGTGTCTCCCAGGGGTTGCAGATGTCCCTGCAGCACGGTGGCGGCGAGGGTGGCGGCGTCGCCGGGCAGCGGGTGCAGCTCGGTCAGGTACAGGTCGTCGGGGGCGGCGGCGCGGGGGTCCCAGCGCAGCAGGCGCGGGCCGAGGTCGGGCACGGCGTCGTACAGGACGGCGCAGCCGAGGGCCGCCGACCACAGCCGGGCGGCCAGGCCCTGCTGTGCGAGGGAGGCGGCGACGCGCGGCTCGGCGGTGCGCAGCCGGTCCGCGACCGTGGCCACCCGCACCGCCAGGGCGTCGGGGGAGGCGTCCGGTGTCACCCGTTCGTAGGTCTGCGCGAGTGTCGGCGGCCGGCCGGGGTCGGACACGCCGGCGGATCCGGCGGGGCCCGGACAGGTGCGCAGGACGAAGAATCCGCCGAGCGGGCGGAGGGCGGCGAGAGCGGGGTCGAGGTCCACGACATGTACTCGTACCAGGCCCGTTGGCCGGCCGGCACCGGGGGTGTCCGACCTCGCGTCACCCGTCCCGAGGATGATCGCGCAGCCGGTGTACTCCATCGGTAGTAGGACGCATGGCGTGCTCAGGGACGACGACGGAAAGGGCGCGGGCGGGCAGAGTGTTGGCCATGGAATCCGACCGTACGCCGCGCCGGGCCAGAGTCCTCGGCACGCAGAGGAGACGCGGATGAGCGCCCTCGCGTTGTCCGTGGTCCTGTCCTTCGTGTCCGCCCTCGCCTACGCGGCCGGCGCGATCGTGCAGGAGCGGGTGGCGGTGTCCTCCCCCGGCAGCGCGTACCTGCCGGTGCGCCGGCCGAGCTGGTGGGGGGCGCTGGCCCTCAACGCCCTCGGCGGAGTGCTGCATGTGGTGGCGCTCGCCTACGGTCCGCTGAGCCTGGTCCAGCCGCTCGGCGCGCTGACCATTGTCTTCGCGCTGCCGATGGCGGCGCTGTTCGTCGGCCGCCGCGCCGGGGCGACCGCCTGGCGCGGCGCGGTCATGGCCACCGTGGGCCTCGCCGGACTGCTGTCCCTGGTCGGCTCCTCCGACACCCACTCCCTCGACACGGCCCAGCGGATCGCGGTCGCGCTGGTCACGGGCGGCGCGGTCGTGGGCCTCGTGTGCGCGGGCCTGGCCGCGCACCGGCACCCGGCGGTGCGCAGCGTGCTGCTCGCCACCGCCTCCGGCATAGCGTTCGGCATGTCCTCGGTGTTCACCAAGACCGTCGCCGAGGACTGGACCCACGGCATCGACCTGGGCGACCTTCCCTCGCTCGCCGCGGTCGCCCTGTTCGCGGCCGGCGGTGTGGTGCTGTCGCAGGCCGCTTACCGGGGCGGCGGCCTCGCCGCCCCGCTGGCCACGCTCACCGTGGTCAATCCGGTGCTGGCGGCGGCGGTCGGCATCCTGATGTTCGGCGAGACGTTCCGCTACGGCACCACCGGCACCGTGCTCGCCCTGTGCTGCGCGGTGGTGGCGGCGGGCGGTCTGGTCATGCTGACGACGGAGCGGATGGGGCGCGGCGGGGAGCCGTCCCTCCCGGACCCGGCCGGGCCCGATGCCGCACCGGCCGGCACCGGGGCGGAGTCGCTCCCGGGCCTGCCGCAGCAGCGGACGGCGGCGCGGGACGAGGCGGAGCGGGCCGCGCCGGCCGCGTCGCCCGAGACCGACGGTGTGCCCGACGGCGACGGTGTGCTGGACCGCGACGGTGTGCCGGACTCCGCCGGTGTGCTCGACGAGCCCGGGCTGCGGGACCTGCTCGCCACGGCACCGGGCGGCAGCGGGGAGGCCGGCGACGGTGGTGAACCGCCGGCCGGCCGGGAACTCCCCGCGTCGTGCGCCGCGTCGACGGCGGGCGTCCAGGTGCCGCTGCCGGTCCTGGACGACCGCCGTACGTGGGTCAGATCCTGACGCCGCCGGCCCGCAGATAGGCGAGCGGGTCGATGTCCGTGCCGAAGCCGGGTCCGGTCCGCACCTCGAAGTGCAGGTGCGGGCCGGTGACGTTTCCGGTGGCGCCGGAACGGCCGATGCGCTGGCCGGTGCCGACGCTCTGCCCGGTCCGCACGGCGATGGCCGACAGATGGCCGTACTGGGTGTAACGGCCGTCGGCGTGCCGGATCACCACCTCGTAGCCGTACGCGCCGCCCCAGCCCGCGGCCACCACCTGCCCGGCCTCGGCGGCCTGCACGGAGGTGCCGGTCGGCACGAGGAAGTCGACGCCGGTGTGGTAGCCCTTCGACCAGTGCGAGCCCGCGGCGTGGTAGCCGGTGCCGATGGGCGCGTCGACCGGCGCGACGAGCGTGCGGCCGGTGCCGGTGGTCCGCCGCGGTGCGGCCTTGTGCTCCGAAGGGGCCTTGCGCTTCGGGGACTTGGTGTCGGGGGACCGGGTGGCGGCCATGCCGTGCAGGCTGAGCCGCTGGCCCGGCAGTATCAGGTCGGGGTCGGCGCCGATGGTCGTGCGGTTGCCTGCGTAGAGTCCGCGCCAGCCGCCGTGTACGTGGTGCTCGTCGGCGATCCCGGACAGGGTGTCCCCGTGCACCACGGTGTACATCTCGGCCCGGCCGGCCCGGGACTGGGGGGTGGTCTGTGGCTTCACGTCCCGTACGGAACTCTTCTTCCCGGCTGTCACGGGCCGGGTCGCGGCACTGTCGGTGTGCGTGCTCCCCGCGTGCCGGCCGGGGGCGGCGTCGCCCCGGGTGAGTCCGGCGCGCACCGAGCACACCGGCCAGGCGCCGGGGCCCTGCCCGTCGAGGACCTGCTCGGCGACGGCGATCTGCTGGTCCCTGGTCGCGAGGTCGGCGCGCGGCGCGTACCGGGTGCCGCCGTAGGCCTCCCAGGTGGACTGGGTGAACTGCAGCCCGCCGTAGTAGCCGTTGCCGGTGTTGATGCTCCAGTTGCCGCTGGACTCGCAGGCGGCGACCTTGTTCCAGGCGGAGGCGTCGGCCGCGTCGGCCGTACCGGCGGCGACCAGGGGGATCGCGAGTCCGGCGCCGCTCGCCGTGACGGTGAGTGAGGCTCGGTTGATCCTGTTGGGCTGGTACCGGCGGTGCCGACCGCGTACGGCCATGTCCGACTTCCCCTCGGCAAGCGTCAGGAGGGGCAAAACTAAGCGCCGCGAACAGGCCATGACAAGACGGAAATCCAGCCGCCACGGCGCCCAAGTGGCCGGGAACGGCCCGTTCTTGGCCCGAATCGCCGGAGACTGAGGCCGAGGGCGGTGTGCTTGCGTACCCATGCGTGGCGGGTCGGATGTGCGCTCGCCAGGGCGGCAGGTCAGGATGGGCAGGCGGGAGCTTGCCGACGGGTCCTCGGGCCTGACGGGCCCGTACTGATGGAGCCGTAGTCACGAGGCAGCTAGGGAGCAGGCGGTATGAGCACTTCAGCGCAGATCGGTGTCACGGGGCTCGCGGTCATGGGCCGCAATCTCGCCCGGAACTTCGCCCGGAACGGATACACGGTCGCCGTGCACAACCGTACGGCGGCCCGGACCAAGGCGCTGGTGGAGGAGTTCGGGAGCGAGGGCGACTTCATCGCGGCCGAGACCGCGGAGGAGTTCGTGGCGGCCCTGGAGCGTCCGCGCCGCCTGGTGATCATGGTGAAGGCGGGCGGTCCGACGGACGCCGTGATCGAGGAGTTCGCACCGTTGCTGGAGCCCGGTGACATGATCATCGACGGTGGCAACGCGCACTTCGCGGACACCCGGCGCCGGGAGAAGGCGCTGCGCGAGCAGGGCATCCACTTCGTCGGCATGGGTGTCTCCGGCGGCGAGGAGGGCGCGCTGCACGGGCCGAGCATCATGCCGGGCGGCCCGAAGGAGTCGTACGACTCGCTCGGCCCGATGCTGGAGAAGATCTCCGCGAAGGCGAAGGACGGCGCGCCCTGTGTGACGCATGTGGGCCCCGACGGCGCCGGGCACTTCGTGAAGATGGTGCACAACGGCATCGAGTACGCCGACATGCAGCTGATCGGCGAGGCCTACCAGCTGCTGCGCGATGTCGCCGGATACTCCCCCGTCGAGATCGCGGAGATCTTCCGCACCTGGAACACGGGCCGGCTCGACTCGTACCTGATCGAGATCACGGCGGAGGTGCTGTCGCACGTGGACGCGGCGACGGGCAAGCCGTTCGTGGATGTGGTGGTGGACCAGGCGGAGCAGAAGGGCACGGGCCGCTGGACGGTCCAGATCGCGCTCGACCTGGGCGTTCCCGTGTCCGGCATCGCCGAGGCGGTCTTCGCGCGCTCGCTGTCGGGCCACGCGAAGCTCCGCGAGGCCTCGCAGGGGCTGGCGGGGCCGAAGGCGGTGCCGCTGGGCAAGGAGGAGGCGGCGGCCTTCGCCGACCGGGTGGAGCAGGCGCTGTACGCGTCGAAGATCGTGTCGTACACGCAGGGCTTCCACGAGATCGCCGCGGGCAGCGAGGAGTACGGCTGGGACATCGACCTCGGCGCGGTGTCCTCGATCTGGCGGGGCGGCTGCATCATCCGGGCGGCGTTCCTGGACCGTATCCGCGCGGCGTACGACGCCCGCGCCGATCTGCCGAGCCTGCTGTCGGACGAGGCGTTCGCGCGGGAGATCGCGGGGGCGCAGGACGACTGGCGTGAGGTGGTGATCGCGGCGGTGCGGCAGGGTGTGCCGACGCCCGGGTTCGCGGCGGCGCTGGCGTACTACGACGCGTTGCGGGCGGAGCGGTTGCCTGCGGCGCTTACGCAGGGGCAGCGGGACTTCTTCGGGGCGCACACGTATCGGCGGGTGGACCGGGAGGGGTCGTTCCACACGTTGTGGGGCGGGGACCGGTCGGAGGTTTCCGCGTAAGCGCGTAAGTCGGAGGCTTCCGCGTAAGGGGGTGCGGGGGCGTCGGCGGCGGGTGCGGGTGCGTTGCGGCTGGGCGCGCAGTTCCGCGCGCCCCTGGTGCAGCCCGGGTGTCTTCATGAGGGGGAGGGACCGGGCTGAAGGTTCCGCCTGAAGGGGTGCGGGTGCGGTCTGGCTCGGCGCGCAGTTGCCCGCGCCCCTGGTGCAGCCCGAGGCGGCTCTAGGTGAGGGGTGGGCCGGGCTCGGGGGTG